>NZ_FPAC01000021.1 GCF_900116105.1 Paenibacillus sp. 453mf | reverse complement strand
AAAAAAGAAAAAAACTATAATCGCAGGATTGAAAACTTGATTGAACACTATTTAAAAAACAAAGGTTGACAAGGAGTAATTTCCCAATTTAAAATGTAATTACAAATATACGTTCGTAGGAGGTTCGAACTAATTATGATGGTAACTGTAGAAGGCGTAATTACTAGTGTGGAAGAAAAAACAAAAGATGATAAACCTTACACTGAATTACTGTTAGCGCAAAAAGGTGAAAAGATGCAGGTAACTGTGCGAGTGCCTGGTGCAAAGTCTAATGATTATGAGCCGTTTCAAGTGGAGACATTTCAAGGTCGTTTGATGCAATGGGCAACACGTAATGGTGTTGGTTCAATGGTCATGGTAGATGGAAATTAATGAGCAACCCAATGAACCAGTAACTGAACCCGATCCTGTCGATCCGATCAATGAAACTGAGGAACCTATTGAAAACTCGGAAACAGTTGAACCGGATCCAGTTGAACCAGAAATACCATGGCAAGCATTTTCTGATAACTTAAATCTAATTCTGGAAGGACAAGCATCTCAAACAGAAATAATTATAGTATTCGGAAATATTTTTTTCGGTTTACTTCTGGGTTACATGATGGTGAAAGGGATGACAAAGCCATGGAGATAGTGCAAGTCGATATGATCATGATTGGAGTCATGGCCAGTGTACTTGTGTACTTGATTCCTTTCTTGTTCTCATATGCAATATCTAAAGTATTCAACATTTGATATTACATTAAGGAGGTGACTATACATATGGATACTGGTATCACTGGAGCAGTTACAACTGCGGTGCAAAGTGCTGCAGATAGCACAATCGGAATGTTTACAAATGTTCTTCCAATTGCCTTGACTGTATTTGCGGCTATCTGGGGAGTACGTAAGGCAATCAAATTCTTCAAAAGTGCGGCAAACTAAGTTTTTTCAAACAAAAGGCAATCATGAAAAATGGTTGCCTTTTTTATTTACCCAGAGAAAGGAACCGCATATGAATAAGAAATTTACGCTAATGATTGCGTTTGGTTTATGTATTTCTTTGCTTATAACTCAAGTTATATATGCAAGTGCGGCATATAAGCTTACGGAGGAAGCAATTGAATTTATTTCTAAATCCTCGAGAAAAACAGATCTGAAATTAGTTTATAGTTCGGTTCAAGTGAAAAATGGAGCCAAATTTGATTCGGCTGCCGATGCTGTAAAAATGCAAGAAGCGGGATTATCTAGAACACCTTTGACAGTTGTAGAGTCATTACAAAAATCTGCAGAACGAGCAACACCTGTTGAAGGAAAACCGGGATGGGTCAAAACATTTATAGGAGCTGGGGTATTTCTTACAGGTGCAGATATTGGTTATGAGATATTTGACATGATTAATGGTGTAGATCCTGAATATGATCCAGACAAAATACAGAGATATTCAGAAAACTTTATAGCAGGTTCTGGTGATACCTTGGTTGGATCAAATGGACTTTCATACAACTGGGAATATGTTACGGATCGATATGGTGTTACTTCCGCATATTTGAAAATTACATCAAGTGTAGTGGCAGGGGCATGGTGGATGGTAAATACTGATGGATCATTAGGATATATGAGTTGGGCAAATGCTGTACCTTATCCAGAAGATGCAGCTATAACAAAATGGGAGTTTCAACCGAATACAGGATCCGGGGCAAGTATTTTTACAGTTGCAACATCAGGGAATGAACAAGAATTAGTAAGAACAATCAAATTATCTGGTTGGGATAATTATTATATCTCCTCGAGTACAGCGGGATGGAATCTTGTAGAAGGTCCATTAACTGGTGTAACTCAAGTGCCAGCTGTAGAGCCGGTTATGGTACCAATGACAGAACCTTGGGCAGATATTTATCCAGGAGAAACACAACTTGTCGAGCTTACATATCCCGACCCGGCTACAGTTACCAATGTAGGCGAATCGATCGCAACTAATCAAGAAGCAATAAGAAATTCTGAAACTAATCCAACTGATCCAGAGGATCCAACAGCGCCAACTAAACCAAGCGGAGATTGGCCTGATACATTGGGAGGAATATTTACAACTCGTTTTCCATTCTCATTGCCCTGGGATCTTTACCGTATGATTGAAATCTTAAATGCTGTTCCTATGGCACCAGAAGTTAATATCAATCAAAACTTTATGGGGATGCCTTTTATAATCCAATATAGTTTTTCATATCTGGATCCTTATATGCCTTGGTTCCGGTCAATTATTATTGTTGGTTTCTGTATTTTTCTTATTATGGGGACACGTAGTCTATTAGGTGGTGCGAAGTAATGGGTTCATTAATAGATACGGTTCTTGAATGGCTAACGGATATGGTAAAAGCAGTATTGCTACTTTTACCAGAATCACCATTTGCGAATCTTTCAATTGATACAGTGCCGGCTTTTGTTAATGTCATGAGTTATATAAATTATTTCATTCCGATCGGCGCGATCCTTACGATATTTACAACATATTTGGCAAGTGTGTTGATTTGGTATGGTGTCCGGTGGGTTTTACGTTTGGCGAAATATATTGATTAATGGGGTGAATATTTAACGTGATCAGTTTATATACAGGATCGGTGGGAAGCGGTAAATCTTATCATGCTACAGATCTGGGGCTTCAATGGATAAAAAGAAAGCATGTAATAGCAAATTTCCCTATTAAGCCGCCGAGTAGGGCACCAAAATTTATTGCAAAGCAATGGCAAAAAAAATTGACGCGTTGGACGTACTGGAATGATTTTTCTGTAGAAATGTTAATTGCTTATTCAATCGAAAATGGTTGGTACGGTAAAGAAAGTCAATGTTTAGTCATAATTGATGAAGCGGGTATAATGTTCAATTCTCGTGATTGGCAAACAGAAAGAGAGTCTAGAACAAAGTGGATAAAATTTCTCTCCCAGTCTAGAAAGTTTGGATATGATTTTGTATTTGTCTGTCAGTCGGATCGGATGATTGATAAACAAATCAGGGGACTAGTTGAATATGAAGTTAAGCATTTGAAAGCAAATAATTCATTTTTCTTAAGCTTCTTAAGTCTCTTTAAAGTGACGCTATTTTTATATGTTTATCGTTGGTATCAAACAAAATTAAAAGCGAGTATGCGTTTTGGTAGATATAAATCCTCGGTGGCAAATCGTTATGATACAATGCGCACTTTTAATCTGGATGATCTGATTTCTCAAATAAAACAAATTTATAAAAATTCAGATATGCCTGATTCAGTTCACAAACAAATAGAGATTTGGGAGGAAGCCAAAAATCAGAATACTGGAAAAGTAGAAGGCGTAAATAAACGTTTTGAAGGGATGCAAGAAAAATTGGAACAAGCAATAAAAATGACATCGAATGATGAAGAGTTAGCGGAATTTGTACAAGAGGTTCGTAGCGATCTGTCCGGAGGGGTAGGGGTTCCCTCGGACGGATCGCACGATCAATCTGATATAAAACCTAAAATTAATTTAAAAAAGGCAGGGGTAAGTGCATGGGATTATTTAAAAAAGCAGAAAAAATAATTTTTAAAATTGAGAGAAAATCCAGAAAAATTCAGTTTCGATATGCTTTGTTCCAGAAGAACATGAAGAGAAGGGGACTTAAACATTGGATACAATCGAGATACTTTTGACCGCATTTCTAGTAATTTTTATGTCTCTAATTTTTTTAGATTAATAGAAAATCGTCTTTACTTTTGGTAACTTTATGTTAATATAAAGGTAACCAAAAGTAAAAGGTGGTTGATAGACTTGGCAAAGATGGGGCGACCAGTAATAGGAGTAGGTAAGCCAGTAAAAATTACGTTGCCTGAAGAAGATTGGAAAAAGATTGAACAGTTAATAGAGTATGGACATGTAAAATCTGTTTCTGATTATTTCAGGCAATTGCATTTGTACCAGGAGGGGAAAAGAAAGTGAAAATAACAACTGTTTGCAATTGTGAAATATGTAATGAAAAATTCATCGATGGACAAGTAGTTGCGTACGATCCGGATCAAGATGAAACAATTTGTTACGCTTGTGGGTTAGGCAGCCTAAATCTAGAATCACAAATTTATGTGGAAAGTGCTCCGGTTTATCATTAGGCCTTGGGAGTGCAGAGGGCTTGCCCTTTGCTTATACCAACTCTTTTAAAGATTTAATATGCTTTTCCTTTCCCTTTAAACTATACTGCCGATCTGGCAGGGCAAGGAAGGACGCACCATGAAATGGGGGGGTAAAAATGGAGCGCGGTAGCGCCTTGGTATATATGACGAAATTTGCTTCCGCTTTTTCTGAGGTAAAAACCCACGAGCCCAATAAGGGCAAGGGTTCCGAGTTGGTCAAGAAAGGTCAAACTTTAGATTTAGAAGAGCATTTAAAAAAGACTCGTGCAGAAAGATATATGTTACAGGCTATCGCAAGAAAAGCACTTCCAAATGAACGCGTTATGAAGTGTCTCAGACATCGTAGAAGCAAAGATATCGATGTAGAGGTCTGGAAGCATTCTGGAACTAGTAAAGCCTTTTACGCGGGCTTACAGGTGTGTGGTAGCGTTTGGAATTGTCCAGTGTGTGCCGCGAAAATATCTGAAAGACGACGATCAGAATTAAAAGAAGCACTTTTCAAGCATAAAAAAGTAGGCGGAAGAGTAGCTATGCTGACATTGACTTTTAGTCATAAGAAAACTGATAAGTTACATGATACATTGCAAAGATTTTTAGATGCTGTTAGAAAATTCAGATCTGGCAGACCATATAAAAATACAATTGAACCATTGGGCATGATTGGCAGCATAAGGGCATTTGAAATTACATATGGGCAGAATGGTTTTCATCCTCATGTACATATTTTATTATTTTATAATAATGCCGTTATAATGCCCCTTATTGAAGCACAATTGTTTCGATTATGGAAAGAGGCTTGTACTAAACTTGGTCTAACTACAAAAGATGGTTATGGATTGACTTTGCAAGATGGTGGGATGGCAGATAATTATGTTACTAAGTGGGGGATAGATCAGGAAATGACTAAATCCCATGTTAAAAAAGGTCGACAAGATAGCTTAACTCCATTCGATTTTTTAAGATCATATCTTGAATCTGAAGATGAAAAATATTTATATTTATATTCTGAATATGCTTCAGCACTAAAAGGTAAAAGCCAATTGTTCTGGAGTAAAGGATTGAAGCAACATTTCATGTTAGAAGAAAAAACTGATGAAGAATTAGCAGAGGAAAAGACCGAGCTCGCCGATCTACTCGGTACCTTAAGATATTATGATTGGCAAAAAATTATGTATAGTGATAAAAGAGCAGAGTTTCTGGAATTATGCGAAAATAATAATTTTGAAGATGCACTAAAAATTATATTGCCTCTTACATCTGGAAAAAGAAAAAATGCCACTGATGCAACAGTGACATTAGATAGCCCGGATAAAATTACAAAATCAACAGACTCTCCAGGCAATGGAGTCTAACCCTAAAAATATTATAAACTAAAATCCGTACAGGGAAAACCGTCTACTGTTTAGAATGGTATATCCCTGTATTTTTTATTTTATGAAAGGAGTCAAAATATTATATGTCACGTAAACGGCTTCCAGATGAAGAACGAAAGGAAACTTTAACGATCCGGATCAAGAAACAACTGATTGACGAAATCAAAAAAGAAAAAAACTATAATCGCAGGATTGAAAACTTGATTGAACACTATTTAAAAAACAAAGGTTGACAAGGAGTAATTTCCCAATTTAAAAT
>NZ_FPAC01000022.1 GCF_900116105.1 Paenibacillus sp. 453mf | reverse complement strand
CCCTGGCCATGAAAAAATCCTCCCTCTGTTGATTCTGAGGAGGATTATCTCATAGCGAATGCTAAGTAAGAAGGTGGGTACAGCTTGACGCTTACCTAGAGAATTTGGCTGGTGAAACCAATTCTCAGTATAGCAAAGGAGGACTTTCTTCCATCATGTCTCACGGCACTTCCTGTTTTGTTCACCCAGGCATAGCCTGGGGCTTAATGTTTGAGTTAATATTAGCTATTCACTTTGAGCAATACTGTCACATCTCAGTCTTTTCGCACCATCAATATTGAGCACTCCACATGAATAGAGTATGTAACAAAAATAAAAAAATCGGCATCGCTGCCGTATCTGAATAGGTTTGGTGGAGAATAGGGGGATCGAACCCCTGACCTCTTGCATGCCATGCAAGCGCTCTCCCACAGGTAGTCATTTACACACCCATAATTAACATAAATAGCCCAATAGTTAAAACCAATGGAACTATATATTATATAGCCTTAAATCTTAAATAACAAAACTACACCAAATGAGTTACTTTGATTTCTTTTTTATGCTGATTCAGATACTCTGCGAGCAATCTCCTATGACAGTGATGGGGTTTGTCTTCACTGCACAAAAAGCATGTTACTTCATCAGCCAAAATATCGTTGATCCGGTTTTCAATTTTTCTTTTCTCTAGCAAACCAACGTACTGTTTTTCGAATTCGTCCCAACTCATCTGCTTTTTTTTATATGCGCTAAAAATATTTTCTGTTGGAGCAAGCAATACATCATGCTGATAAGATATTCCTACCAATCTCATTACATATGAGAGGTCATTTTTCTTGGCGTAACCCGATAATTGTGAAGTATTGTTGAGACGAGTATCAACAAGACGAGTCACCCCAGCATTTTTCATTAAGTTCACAAACTGCTCCAAACTCTTTTTTGCGAACCCAATTGTACAAATTTCTTGTTTCATATTCTTAGCCCCTAAAAAAACGTAATTTGTTTCGTCCTGCACCGCTACCACACGAGACCCGTTATTGGTCAGGAACTTACAGCCGCGTCTATTAACCTAGTGGCGACCTCACGAGCTGTGTTAGTGATCTTGGGGTTTCGATCCATGCGTTCCGCCACCGTAGCTCCGTCGAATAAGAGGACAAGTTGTGTCGCCAGATTTTCAGGGTAGACAGCTCCTGCGTCCTGTGCAAGCTCAGTAAACAGGGTCCGTACCGAAGCACGATACATGTCGGATACCTCCTCAACCGCACTGCCCGATTGCTTTTCAGCGCTAGCATTCATGAATGCGCATCCGCGAAATCCCGGCCCATTAAACGTCTCTCCTTGCAGGTCAAACACTCCCAGAAGACGTTCCCGTGGCGTCTCGTACGCGACAAGTCTATTCTCCATGCGCTCCTTCCATTTCTCGTACCGTTCCGTGAGGTATGCACGAATGAGCTCATCTTTACTACCAAAGTTGCTATAGAGGGTTGCTTTGGCCACTCCAGCTCGTTCGATCACACGGTCAATCCCAACAGTGTGCACGCCTTCCTGATAAAACAACTCGCTAGCCGCGGCAAGCAGTCTTTCCCTCGCTGACAATCGGTCGTTTGATTGCGAGTTCATCGTTTTCACCTCCATGGCTTCATTTTAACATGGTACGAGGAGCAGTTTCGTCTGGCCCAGCAAAAGCGATTCGGTGCTTCCAGCGAGAAGACACATCCGGATCAGCTCGATTTGTTCAACGAGGCGGAAGTGCTTGCCTCTCCGGAGGCGGCAGAACCTGAGGTTGAGGTCGAACAAGTGACCTATACGCGCAAGAAGCCGACTGGCGGCCGCGAAGCGAAATTGGAGCACTTGCCCGTTGAAACCATCGTCCATGAACTGCCGGCAGAAGAACGGTATTGTCCTTGCTGCAGTGATGCACTTCATGAGATGAGTACCGTAACTCGCATGGATGCGTGGTACCTCAGCCAAAAAGAAGAATGGGACTCGTCGAAGAGTCTGTTCTATCCCACTGCCGCTTAAATTTTAAAAATGGAACGTTCAAAATGGTGTTAGTCTGCTCATTTATGAAACTGGTTTTCATTATCCATGTTTTCCAGTCCAGTAACGTGGCTTCCGAGACCTATTCCCCCTTTAAGCCCACTCTAATGCCGAGAGGCTATTTCAAATATAAACACACAGGGCTGTCTTGCTTTGATTATATACAGACTGGTCTGTCTTGTAAACACGTTTTTTAACTCGCACTCCATCATGGATGGAGGCACACGATGGCGGTAAAAAACACAGCACTGGACAAGGTGGTACATGCATCTAAGGTTCCCCGATCATCAGGATTTCATTCTTGTTACTCTTAGAATCGACTAGTAACAAAGGATCTTGAACGTATTGACCTTATTTCAGCTTCGCCGACAGCTCGGCATTCATCTGTTCCAGTTTCGCGTTTTGCGCTTCGAGTTCTTCGATTGTGGGGAGAGAGTCCGTTCGATTTTCCATACCTATTGATTTCGGCATAAAGTCGGCGATTCCTAGGCGTAGGTATGGCGAAATAGCGAACATTCGCTCGTTACAACATGTTTTCCGCAACCACCGGCTTATACGCTTGTTGCTGGGTAAGGGAAAGCCCATCGAGCAGCCAGCGAAGCTCGCGATATGTGATCGTTACTTTGTTTTCACGGCTTTCCGGCCAGCGGAACGTGCCGCGTTCCAGACGCCGATAAAATAACCAGAAGCCGTTATGCTCCCAGTACAGCATCTTCAGCTTGTCCCGTCCCCGGTTGCAAAAGACAAACAAGCATGGGGAGAACGGATTCAGTCCAAGTCCTCCTTGGACGAGAGCAGCCAGTCCGTCGATGGATTTCCGTAAATCCGTGTTACCGCATGCCAGATACACTTGCTGAGTGGTCAGCTCGCTTAGCATT
>NZ_FPAC01000012.1 GCF_900116105.1 Paenibacillus sp. 453mf | reverse complement strand
TCAAAGCAAAAGTTGTTGTTAAACCTGAAGCTAAACTTGGCGAGTACAAAGGACTTGAAGTTCCTAAGGCGAACACAGAAGTTTCCGAAGAAGAACTGACTGCTGAGCTTGAGCGTCTGCAACAACGTCATGCTGAGCTGGTAGTCATCGAAGAAGGTACAGCGGAGTCCGGCGATATCGCTGTAATCGATTATGAAGGTTCTGTTGATGGGGAATTGTTCGATGGTGGACAAGCAGAGCGTCACTCCCTGGAACTGGGTTCCAACACATTTATCCCTGGCTTTGAAGAACAAGTCATCGGTCTTTCAACTGGCGACAACAAGGATGTTGAAGTGACATTCCCTGAGGAATATCATGCAGCAGAGCTTGCTGGCAAGAAAGCCATCTTCAAAGTGAAAGTACACGAAATCAAACGCAAAGTGCTTCCTGCAATCGACGATGAGTTTGCTAAAGACGTAAGTGAATTCGATACTCTTGCTGAGTACAAAGAAGATCTTACGAAGCAGCTGTCTGAGCGCAAAGCAGAAGAAGCAAAAGCAAACCAAGAGAATGTTGTTGTTGAGAAAGCGGCTGCTAACGCAGAAGTTGAAATTCCACAAGGAATGGTTAACACCGAAGTACGCAACATGATGCGTGACTTTGACAACCGCCTTCGTCAACAAGGCATGAACCTTGAAATGTTCATGAGCTTCTCCGGTCAAACAGAAGCAGATCTTCAAAACCAAATGAAGGGCGATGCTGAAAAACGCGTACGCAACAACCTGGTTCTTGAAGCAATCGGTAAGCAAGAGAACATTGAAGTATCCGATGAGGATATTAACGAAGAGCTGAACAACATGGCGGCTTCCTTCAGACGTACTCCAGAAGAGATTCGTCAAATTCTCGAAAGCAACGGTTCTTTCGACAGCCTTCGTGAAGAAGCTCTGCTTCGCAAAACGATCGACTTCCTTCTTGCAAACAGCGTAGAAGTTGACGCTCCAGCTGAGGAAGCTGCTGTAGAAGCAACAGAAGAATAATATTACACATTACGTTAGAAATATAACAGATAAGGCACGTAAGGTATTTTACTAAACGTGCCTTATTTCTTCTCTTCTATATCCATTTTATAGTTAAATATACTATTAAATGGTAATGCGTGAGCTGTCGTGATATTTTAACTGTACCTTCCATATACTTGAGTTATAGGTCTTGACTCCATAGGATGGAAGTCCGATTTGCACATACATAAAAAAAATGGTTAAATATGATCAAGCTTTCTCTTCAGCAGCTATTGGCTGAGAAAAGCAGTCATAAATGACATTGAACAGGGAACATGATAAAATTAAGACTGATATTTATTTAACCCTGATTGATGTGGCAGTAAGATTCTATAATGGAGAAGAGGTCGGAACATGAATCTCGTGCCTATGGTTGTTGAACAAACCAATCGCGGTGAACGTTCTTACGATATATATTCAAGACTACTGAAGGATCGTATTATCTTTCTGAGCGGTGCAATAGATGATGATGTGGCCAACAGCGTTATTGCTCAGCTCTTATTCTTGTCTGCAGAGGATCCGGAGAAGGATATCAGTTTATATATCAATTCGCCAGGTGGTTCTGTTACAGCAGGGTTGGGTATATATGATACAATGCAATTTATTAAGCCAGACGTTTCAACCATCTGCGTAGGGATGGCTGCCAGCATGGGCTCACTTCTGCTCACTGCGGGTGCACCTGGCAAGCGCTATGCGCTGGAGAACAGTGAAGTTATGATACATCAGCCGCTTGGCGGGATCCAAGGTCAGGCATCCGATATTCAAATTCACGCCGACTGGATTATTAAAACGCGTCAGAAGCTTAATCAGATCTATGTGGAGCGTACGGGTCAACCCCTTGATAAAATCGAGCGTGATACGGACCGCGACTATTTTATGAGTGCGGAAGAAGCTTTAGAATACCGTATCATTGACCAAGTACTCACCAGACCGATTAATTCTTAAAGGGGTGGTTAGATGTTTAAATTTAACGATGAGAAAGGACAGCTTAAATGTTCTTTCTGTGGTAAATCCCAGGAACAGGTTCGTAAGCTTGTGGCTGGACCAGGGGTATATATTTGTGACGAATGCATCGAGCTATGTGCAGAGATTGTAGAGGAAGAGCTCGGTCATGATGAAGAGATTGATCTGAAGGATATTCCAAAACCGATGCAGATTCGTGATATTTTGGATCAATATGTTATCGGTCAGGAACAAGCGAAGAAATCGCTGTCTGTTGCTGTATATAATCATTACAAGCGCATTAATACACAGAGCAAAATTGACGATGTGGAAATGTCGAAGAGTAACATTTTGCTATTGGGACCAACGGGTTCAGGTAAAACGCTCTTAGCTCAAACCATGGCGAAGATTTTGAACGTTCCATTTGCGATTGCTGACGCGACCTCGCTTACAGAAGCAGGATACGTAGGTGAAGACGTTGAGAACATTCTGCTCAAGCTCATTCAAGCTGCCGATTATGATGTAGAAAAGGCAGAACGCGGCATTATTTATATTGATGAGATTGATAAAGTAGCACGTAAGTCGGAGAACCCATCGATTACTCGCGACGTTTCCGGTGAAGGCGTACAGCAGGCCCTCCTCAAAATTCTAGAGGGTACGGTTGCTTCTGTTCCACCGCAAGGCGGACGTAAGCACCCTCATCAGGAATTCATTCAAATCGATACAACGAATATTTTGTTCATCTGTGGCGGTGCCTTTGACGGACTCGAGCAAATGATCAAACGCCGTATCGGCAAAAAAGTGATCGGATTCAACTCTTCTGCTGAGCAGAAGGATCTGAAGCCGGGTGAGTACCTTGGAATGGTTCTTCCAGAGGACTTGCTGAAATTTGGTCTCATTCCGGAGTTTGTTGGACGTCTTCCGGTCATCTCTACATTGGAGCCGCTTGATGAGGCTACCCTTGTTCGTATTTTGTCTGAGCCGAAGAATGCTTTGGTTAAGCAGTATACGAAGATGCTGGAGCTGGACAACGTAACTCTCGAATTTGAGAAGGAAGCACTCGAAGCGATCGCTCGGGAAGCGATCAAGCGTAATACGGGTGCCCGTGGACTTCGTGCCATCATTGAGGGCCTTCTGCTGGATGTGATGTATGAAATTCCTTCTCGTGAGGATATTACGAAGTGTGTAATTACGAAACAGGTTGTTGAAGAGAAGACAGCACCTGAACTGCATGGTGAGAAAGATAAGAAGCAAGAAGAGAGTGCCTAAATAAACAAGTCTTACTCCACTCGTAATGAGGTTTATTTATACTGGATTTTTCCAGGCCTCTAGCGGGTGGAGATTTGACGTTATGGGGAGAGACAGGAATCATGTTTTTAAGACAAGATACACGTCCCGTAAAAGTCGGCAACATTACCATTGGCGGAAGCAATGAAGTCATTATTCAAAGTATGTGTACAACGAAAACGGCTGATGTGGATGCAACGGTAGCTGAGATTTTGCGGCTTGAAGAAGCGGGATGCCAAATTGTTCGCGTAACGGTCAATAATGATGAAGCAGCAGAAGCGATTAAGGAAATTAAGAAGAGAATTCATATTCCGCTAGTCGCGGATATTCATTTTAATTATAAATTGGCTCTGAAAGCGATCGAGAATGGCATCGATAAGGTGCGGATTAACCCGGGTAACATCGGCAAACGCGAAAAAGTAGAGGCTGTTGTTAAAGCATGTAAGGAAAAAGGCATCCCGATCCGCATCGGCGTTAATGCTGGGTCGCTTGAGAATCACTTGCTTGAGAAATATGGATATCCGACAGCAGATGCAATGGTAGAAAGTGCTCTGTTCCATATCGGTATTCTGGAAGAGCTGGATTTCCATGATATTATCGTATCCTTGAAGGCATCTGACGTTCCGATGGCCATTGAGGCATATACTAAGGCTGCGCAGGTGATCCCATATCCATTGCATCTAGGGATTACAGAAGCGGGTACGTTGTTCTCAGGCACAATTAAGAGCTCGGCCGGGATGGGTGCTCTTCTTTCCATGGGAATTGGATCTACAATGCGGATTTCTTTAAGTGCGGATCCGGTTGAAGAGATCAAGGTTGCCCGTGAGCTTCTCAAAACCTTTGGTTTGATTACAAATGCCGCAACCCTGATTTCTTGTCCGACCTGCGGCCGTCTGGATATTGACCTGTTCTCGATTGCTAATGAAGTAGAGGATTATATTTCACAAATCAAAGTGCCGATCAAGGTTTCGGTGTTGGGTTGTGCGGTCAATGGTCCTGGTGAAGCGAGAGAAGCAGATATCGGGATTGCAGGGGCGCGCGGCGAAGGTCTTCTGTTCCGACATGGAGAGATGATCCGCAAAGTGCCTGAGGCCGAAATGGTTGAAGAGCTGAAGAAAGAAATCGACAAGATCGTAGAAGTATACGAAGCAACCGGCATTATTCCGGGACGCAAGCACTAATATCACTTTTATAAGGTCTGAATTTGATCATAACTGCTTCCTCATATAGGAAGCAGTTTTCTTTTTGTCTGAAGAACTGTCTCTGTTCATGTTTGGTGTTTAAATCTACAAGAGAACTTCTGTTTTCTACGTTTATGCCTGAGTGAAAAGGCTATACTACCATGTATCGAACTTTTTGTGGTAAGAGCGTAAAGAACAGGAGGGACACCTAATATGGGTACTGAATTAACCATTATTGTCATGTTAATCAATTTGTTTTTCGGAGTCGTGATCGGGCTCTATTTCTGGAATATGCTGCGTGGACAAAGAAACAACAAAAGTGCGGTGGAACGAGAGTCTCGCAAGGAATTGGACAAACTGAGAAAGCTGCGCTCCATATCGCTGACCAAACCGCTTGCGGAGAAGACGCGTCCTGCCAAGATGGAGGATATTGTCGGTCAAAAGGACGGGCTTCGTGCGATGAAGGCGGCACTGTGCAGTGCAAATCCACAGCACGTTATCGTTTATGGACCGCCAGGGGTAGGTAAAACAGCGGCAGCGAGGGTCATATTGGAGGAAGCCAAAAAAAATCCGGCCTCTCCGTTCAAAGCAGATGCTAAATTTACGGAGATTGATGCGACGACCGCCAGGTTCGATGAGCGCGGAATTGCAGATCCTTTGATCGGCTCTGTTCATGATCCGATATACCAAGGCGCAGGGGCGATGGGAGTTGCCGGTATTCCTCAGCCTAAACCAGGGGCAGTTACGAAAGCGCACGGTGGGATTTTATTTGTCGATGAAATTGGAGAGCTTCATACGATTCAGATGAACAAGCTGCTCAAAGTGTTAGAGGATCGTAAAGTTATTTTGGAAAGTGCATACTATAATTCCGAAGATACGCATACTCCTGCTTATATCCACGATATATTTCAAAACGGTCTGCCGGCTGATTTCCGTTTGGTAGGGGCAACCACCCGTTCACCTCACGAAATTCCTCCGGCTCTTCGTTCCCGGTGCATGGAGATATTCTTTCGAGCGCTGCTGCCTGAGGAGATTGGACAAATTGCAGAAGATGCAATTAGCAAAATTGGCTTTGGAGCTAATCCGGAAGCAGTGGAGGTCGTAAAAAGATATGCCACCAATGGACGTGAAGCGGTTAATATCGTGCAGCTCGCGGCAGGACTTGCACTGACTGAGAATCGGGATGAACTCCGTGCTTCAGATCTCGAATGGGTCGCCAGCAGCAGCCAGATTCAACCGAGACCCGACAGGAAAGTGCCAAGTCTTCCTCAAGTGGGCTTTGTCAATGGTCTTGCGGTATACGGACCTAACATGGGGGCGCTGCTTGAGATTGAAGTGTCAGCGGTACCTGTAATGAAGGGAAAAGGAGTATATAACATCACAGGGGTTGTAGACGAAGAGGAGATTGGCGGAGGATCAAGAACGCTACGGCGGAAGAGCATGGCCAAAGGTTCAGTGGAAAATGTAATCACTGTACTCAGATCAATGGGTCTTGAGCCTTCTAACTATGATCTTCATATTAATTTCCCTGGAGGTACACCAATAGACGGTCCTTCTGCGGGAATTGCCATGGCAACAGCTATTGCTTCTGCAATCAAGGGGATTCCCGTCCATCATGAGCTGGCGATGACAGGTGAAATCAGCATTCATGGAAAAGTAAAACCGATCGGCGGTGTGCTGGCCAAGGTAGAGGCTGCTTTTCAGGCTGGAGCCAAGACCGTTATTATCCCCGCAGACAACTGGCAGACCATTTTTGAGGATTTGAATGGTCTTAAGGTTATTCCTGTGGAATCCGTGGATGAAGTATTCGAGCATGTCTTTGGCAAAGAGCTGATGATGGACAATGAAGAGAAGGCATCACCTGCGCCCGAGCTATTTCCCCAATCTTCTCCTTCGATATTGCATGCGGATATGAATCGGGGCGGAACGATGAATAGTACAGAAAGCATGTGAAGACTTCTCCTTCATTGGTTTTTTATGTGAACATTTGATAGAATAATGAATGATAACAACCTGAGAGCCATTGGAGGTGTGAAAGCGATGGGGCAGAGCAAAGCCAAAGTTCGTCGTTTTCCTTTACTGCCTTTAAGAGGACTTCTCGTCTATCCGAGCATGGTGCTTCATCTCGACGTGGGCAGGGAGAAATCCGTCAAGGCTTTGGAAAAAGCGATGGTAGAAGAACATCTGATTCTCCTGTGTTCTCAATCTGACGTAAATATAGAAGATCCTACACGTGAAGATATTTATCGGATCGGTACAGTGGCGAAGGTCAGACAAATGCTGAAGCTTCCTAATGGAACCATTCGTGTCCTCGTGGAAGGACTTGAACGTGCAGAGATAACAGAGTATACAGATCATGACGAGTTCTATGAAGTGCTGGCGGTGGAACTGCCGGAGGAAGATGCGGACCACCCTGAGACAGATGCATTAATGCGGACGGTTCTCAGCCAGTTTGAAAATTATATAAATTTATCGAAGAAAGTAACACCAGAGACTCTTGCAGCTGTATCTGATATTGAAGAGCCAGGGCGTCTTGCCGATGTAATAACGAGTCACTTGTCGCTGAAGATCAAGGACAAACAAGAAATTCTGGAGACTGTAGATGTTAAACAGCGGCTTGAGAAGCTGCTGGATATTTTGAACAATGAGCGTGAGGTCCTTGAGCTGGAACGTAAGATTAACCAGCGGGTCAAGAAGCAGATGGAGAAGACCCAGAAGGAGTACTATCTTCGCGAGCAAATGAAGGCGATTCAGAAGGAGCTTGGGGAGAAGGAGGGGCGTGCCGGGGAAGTTGAAGAGCTTCGTACTGGAGCAGCAGAGTTGTCACTCCCTGACAAAGTCCGCGAGAAAGTCGAGAAGGAAATTGATCGGCTTGAGAAAATGCCTGCCAGCTCAGCAGAGGGAGGCGTTATCCGCAATTATGTGGATTGGCTGTTAGCTCTGCCGTGGAGTCGCAGGACTGAAGATGATCTGGATATTCATGCGGCTGAAGAAGTGCTGGATGCAGATCATTACGGTCTAGAGAAGCCGAAGGAGCGCGTGCTTGAATATCTGGCTGTCCAAAAGCTGGTGAAGAAGCTGAAAGGGCCGATTCTTTGTCTTGTAGGCCCTCCAGGGGTTGGTAAGACATCACTTGCGCGTTCTATTGCAAAATCGCTTGGTCGTGAATTTGTGCGCATCTCCTTGGGCGGTGTTAGAGACGAAGCGGAGATTCGCGGACATCGAAGAACGTATGTCGGTGCCATGCCTGGCCGAATCATTCAAGGGATGAAGACCGCAGGTTCACTGAATCCTGTGTTTTTACTGGATGAGATCGACAAGATGGCTTCTGATTTCCGTGGAGATCCTTCCTCGGCTCTGCTTGAAGTGCTTGATCCTGAACAGAACAATACGTTCAGTGACCATTTTGTAGAGCTTCCCTTTGACCTGTCAAACGTGATGTTTGTTACCACGGCTAATACGATTCATAGTATTCCGCGTCCACTCCTCGATCGGATGGAAGTGCTTAACATTCCAGGATACACGGAGCTGGAGAAGCTGCAGATCGCAAGCCGCTATTTGCTGCCGAAGCAGATCACAGAGCATGGATTGACAGATGAACAGATGGAAGTACAGCAGGATGCTCTCTTGAAGGTCATTCGAGAATACACGAGAGAATCTGGAGTGAGAAATCTGGAGCAGCAGATGGCTTCCTTATGCCGCAAAGCTGCGAAGAAGATTGTATCCGGTCATACGGACAAGATCGTTATTGCTCCGGACGATGTGAAGGAATATTTAGGTCCGCAGAAATTCCGTTACGGTGTTGCCGAGCTTGAGGATCAGATCGGGACGGTTACAGGTCTTGCTTGGACAGAAGTCGGTGGTGAGACACTGGTGATCGAAGTGACCGTTGTTCCAGGCACCGGCAAGCTTACCTTGACCGGTAAACTGGGGGATGTCATGAAGGAATCCGCGCAAGCAGCCTTCAGCTATACTCGTTCCAAAGCAGAGGATCTTGGAATCGCACCTGACTTCCACGAGAAGAACGATATTCACATCCATATTCCGGAAGGTGCAATCCCGAAAGACGGACCTTCTGCCGGAATTACAATGGCAACCGCGCTGATATCCGCTCTGACCAACCGTTATGTGTCCAAGGATGTGGCGATGACAGGTGAGATTACACTCCGCGGACGGGTTCTCCCGATTGGCGGTCTTAAGGAGAAATCACTTGCGGCACATCGTGCAGGATATAAGAAAATTTTGCTCCCCAAGGATAATGAACGGGATCTAAGAGATATACCGGACAGTGTACGAGAAGATGTTGAATTCGTACCTGTTGCACACATGGATCAAGTGCTTCACCACGCACTGGTCGAACAACAGACAGGTGTGCACTAGATTAGCCACTGATGCATCAATGAGAGCTTCGTTATTTCATTGCTGTGTTATGAAGAGAGGATAAATAACGATTATGAAAGTTACAAAATCCGAATTTATCATTAGTGCGGTCAGCCCTAGCCAATACCCTGAGGACGCCTTGCCGGAGATTGCTCTGGCAGGGCGTTCCAATGTGGGGAAATCTTCGCTGATCAATCGAATGATTAATCGTAAGAATTTAGCAAGAACGAGCTCAACCCCAGGCAAAACCCAGCAGCTTAATTATTACCGCATTAATGATGCACTTTATTTCGTGGATTTTCCAGGCTATGGGTATGCCAAAGTGTCGAAGACGCAGCGTGCACTCTTCGGTCAAATGATGGAGAAGTATTTGCTTGAACGAGAAGAACTAAAATTAGTGATGCAAATGATTGATATGCGTCATCCCCCTACGAAAGACGACATTATGATGTATGAATGGCTGAAGCACCATGGACTTCCCGTATGCGTCGTGACCACGAAGATGGATAAGATTCCTAAGACACGCAGAGCCAAGCATGCAAAGGTAATAAGAGATGCGATTGGTCTTCATCCTGAAGACAGCTTTGTCTCTTTTTCGTCGGAGGAAGGCCTCGGCAAGGATGAGCTGTGGGCTGTGATATCTCGTTATGCAGGGTTTTCAGAAGAGCAGCCGTCTGTAGGGGAGTAGTCTCAAGCATTTTTATCGAAAGCAGCGTGACAAGGCGATATTGCAGAACAATAGAGTTATCATGAACTTTCATGCAGAATAATGAGCTTTTTCCCTCTGAGATGAATAATTTCAAGTTTCTTCCTGATTTTTAATGATTTAAAGCAGAAATTCATTGTATGGCAGAAGGGCGGGCACCGCCTGCGGTAGTGTATAATGAAGCTAAGCAGTGAAAATTACGGTTTTAAATCGGTCTGACTACAGCGTGGTCGGGAAAGAATTGAGGAGATTTTTTTATGGCTCAGCGGTTAGCCACAGAATATGTTAAAGCCACTTTGAAATTAACAGAACCTCAGATGCAGCAGTTTTTAAAGATGGCTGAAGACAGCCAGTTTCAGCACCAACGAGTGAAGGTGCTGGGTAAGGGCGGACAGGATGTTGTACTTCGTGATGGTGCTGGAGAGGAAGTATATTTCCCATTTGATCGAGAAGATGGATTATATGTCTGTGAGTTGTCTTGCCGTCTGGTGAATCCTCAGCTGACGAGTATCGTACGTAAATTGTTTCTTGCTTTTAAGGGTGAAGGAATGGAAAACCGGGTGTATACTGGATTTACCATGATGTATTTTTATTCCCAAGGCTCTGTTCGCAAGATTATTGAAGTCAAACAAGACCAAGCTCGTATCGTATACGAATATAAGAATTCCTTGCAAGAGATTGAACAGCAATACCGATCACTTGAGGTTGAACAGAAGATTGTGCGTGTGAAGAACAACATCAATCATTTGCTTGATGCAAGAAACAGGGTATCTTGCCAGGAGGATATTCGTCATATTGATGAGCAGTTACGCATAGAAGCATTTATCCTATTTACTCTTGAAGCCTAGACATCATGCTAGATCGAAACCATGGCCTGCTCCTTACGGAGTGGGCTTTTTATATATTCCAGCAAGGTTTCAGGTTAAAATTTATTTTTTGCGTGCTGTTCCACATGAAGGCCACAAAAAATATACTGTATTGCTCTTTGAAAAAACTGTTGCATTTGTAATGAATAGGTGTTATTTTTATTCTCGTTGAAAAGAATATAGGAACCAGGATTCACTCAGGACATTGTGTATGTTGCGAGAGATTTATCCCTCGGGAAGTGAATGACGTAGGTCCTAGCGGATGAAATTTTTTCAAACATTTTATTCCTAGGAAGGGGGAGCCGAAAGATGGAATATACAACTTTCGGAAGACACGTTGCTGTTGACACTTGGGGAGTAGACTTTGATCTGTTGAACAATGAGGATTTCTTGCAAGTACAGATGGTAGAAGCAGCGGATGCTTGCGGTGCGACCATCCTGTCCGTGCAATCCAGACAGTTTGAACCTCAGGGAGCTACTGTGCTTGTCATGCTGTCTGAGAGCCATCTCTCGATTCATACGTACCCTGAAAGAGGTTTTGCCGCGATCGATTGTTATACTTGTGGAGAAGCGGTGGACCCGCAGCTTGCTGTTGACTACCTGGTATCCGTATTGAAGCCGGAGAAGATTTTTTCAAAGACATTAGTACGCGGAAACGGTGAATTAGAAGTCGTAGCACCTGTAAAACAGCAGATTGAGCTTGTATAATACACGGATTTATAATACGATACAAATATATAAAGAACCATGGAATTTCCATGGTTCTTTATATATTTTATGTAATAAAATAGAAATCCTCCTAGCTCTTTTATGCGTTTGATTAGAACAAGTTTCAAATAAGTGTGGAGCGTATAAATAAATGAAGTGGTGGTAAAATTAAGTAGGCAATGTTTATGAAATGGGTTCAATAAGTTAAAAAGATGAGGATTTCATAAACATGTCATAAAAAGCATTAGGGCGAAACTGTACATATGTTATACTAAATACTGCTTATGGCTAACGGTTAATAGCACATTAATGTTATAGATTGAATCAATTTCATAATACCCTTTAGCTGCTTTAATCAAGAATATATATAGATCAAAATTATTTTAGTTTGTCTATTTATAGTTTTATATTTATTTTTTAAATGAGTTATGAAATTGATTCGAGTATTTACGAATTTTTGTAGAGGCAGGTGAACTTGCAATGCACATCGTCGCAGTTGGGTTAAACTATCGCACAGCGCCTGTAGAAGTAAGGGAACGCTTTACATTTGACGAAAGAGACCTGCCATCAGCGCTCCGAGAGCTCAAGAAGACAAACAGTGTATTGGAAGGCGTCATCGTTGCTACATGCAACCGTACGGAAATGTATGTGGTGGTTGATCGTCTCCATATGTGCGGTTATTTTATACGCAGCTTCATGGAGCAATGGTTTGGTATTTCTCGCGAGGAGTTTACTCAACATCTATATATATATGAAGATGAACAGGCGATACGTCATCTATTTAGGGTAACCAGCGGACTGGACTCCATGGTGATTGGGGAAACTCAAATTCTAGGCCAGGTTAAGCACGCCTTCTTAACAGCTCAAGCCGAGAAGGCTACCGGAACATGGTTTAATACGCTGTTCAAGCATGCCATCTCCGTAGGCAAGAGAGCGCATAGCGAGACCTCAATTGGTGAAGCGGCGGTTTCTGTCAGCTATGCTGCTGTAGAGCTGGGTAAGCGTATCTTTGGCTCCTTTAATCATAAGAAGGTCATGATTCTGGGTGCAGGGAAGATGAGCGAACTCACGGTACAGCATCTGTATGCTAACGGCGCTGAAGAGGTAATTGTGGCTAATCGGACCTTCTCTCGCGCAGAAGAGCTGGCAGCCAAATTTGACGGAACCGCATGCACCATGGAGCAGGCGTTTACCCGTCTTCATGAAGTCGATATTTTGATCAGTTCAACAGGAGCGAAGGATTTCGTTATCTCGGCTGAAATGGTTAAAGACAGCATGAAGCGAAGAAAGGCACGTCCTCTATTCATGATCGATATTGCTGTGCCGCGGGATATAGATCCCGTGATCTCAGATTTCGCCAACGTCTTTTTATATGATATTGATGATCTTGAAGGTGTGGTTGAGACGAATCTGGAGATGCGCCGGATCGAAGCAGCGAAGATTGATTCCTTTATCGAGGAAGAGATTGTCGAGTTCAATCATTGGCTCAAAACATTGGGGGTTCGTCCTGTAATTAGAGCTTTGCAAGAAAAAGCAAACAGTGTGCATGAGGAAACACTGGAGAGCTTGTTTAACAAGTTGCCTGAGCTGGATGAGCGTCAACGTAAAGTGATTCGGAGACTGACGAAGAGTATGCTTAATCAAATGACGCATGAGCCCATTAATCGTATAAAAGAAATAGCAGTGGATAAGAATGCTGAAGATGTATTATCGATGTTCACTACCCTGTTTGGTCTTGAGGAAGAGCCGGAAGACAAGGAAGAGTCTTCTGTGCCATCAAGAGTGAATATGAAGCCGGCCACGGAGCCTGGTCGTGAGGTAGAGCAAGCACCTTCACGGATTGCATATGTTCCAGTGAGCCTGTAAGGCAGGTGTAAGAAGTGTCTACAGTAGATACGATTCACACTATGCTGATTTATATTTATGCCCTGAGCCTTCTGTTTTATTTCTCGGATTGCATTCGACGCAATACGAGTGCGAAGCGGATGGGCACAGGGCTTCTTGTTGTCGTGTTCCTGATGCAGCTAATGTACTTGATTCTAAGCACCCTTGATCTGGGACATATTCCGATATATTCGATGTATGATTTTGTATTTCTATTCACGTTTAGCATCGTCATCACCTCTCTAATCATGACGAGATTCAGGAAATCGGAATATATCGTATTCCTACTGAATGTTGTCGGTTTCAGTGCTTTGGTGCTCAGTGATTTTTGGCTTGCCCCCATCGTGAATCCTAAGCTCAATTGGCAGACTGTACATGGGCTTCTTGTCATGCACATCGCTCTTGCTAATCTGGGGTTTGCTGCATTAACGCTCGCTGCTGTATTTGCTGCGATCTATCTGTTTCTGCATTTCAGACTTAAATCGAAGCAATGGGGCGACACGATGCGGCGCATGCCGAGTCTTGAAATGCTCTATATGTACATGAACAAGTCAAGCTCAATCGGGACCCCGATGCTAGGTGTTTCGGTCATGCTTGCCGTATTATCGATTATGGCAGAGAAGCGCTGGCCATTATTACTCGATGCCAAAGTCCTCTCTACGTTAATTGCATTATGTATCTATTTAGGGTACTTCATTTCAAAACGATATAATGGTCATGCCCCCCATGTTATGGCACGGTGGACGCTTATAGGATATGTATTTGTTATCATTAGTTTTATCAGTAATGCTTGGTCTGTATTTCACCGCTGGACAGGAGAGTGAAGTAAATGGAGCAAGCTTATGTTCCGATATGGCTTGATTGCTCTGGTCGTACTGTCATTGTTATTGGCGGTGGTCCAGTGGCTGAGCGTAAGGTTAGTGGACTTCTTAATTCAGGAGCAAACATTACGATCATCAGTCCCACGATGACCGAGAGACTTCTTCAGCTGGCTCAGCAGGGAGAAGTCTCCTGGATTCAAAGGCCCTACCGTCAGGGAGACCTGAGAGGGGCTTTTCTTGTATATACAGCTACGAATCAAGCGGATATCAACCAACAGGTGGTTAAGGAAGCGAAAGAGACCGGCGCTTTGGTGAATAGCGCAGATGAGCCGCGCACAGGTGATTTTATTACACCGAGTGTTCTGCGCCGAGGCAGGCTGGCCATCGCTGTGTCAGCTTCGGGGTCAAGTCCAGGAGCTGTAGCACAAATTAAGAAACAGCTGGAGCAAGATTATGGTGATGAGTACAGTATGTACTTTGATTTTTTGCATCATATTCGTCAACTCATCCTGCTCCGTATTCAGGACCCAGTCCGGAGAAGACATCTGCTTCAAAAAGTATTAGAGTTAGACATATTAGCGGAAATTAGAAATGGACATTATGAATTATGGTCCGATGAACGGATGAATAAATGGATTGCAGACAATCAGGAGGGGTAATTAACAATGCGAACGATTGTAGTAGGAAGCAGACAAAGCGCACTGGCTCTAACACAGACAGGGCATGTCATTGATGATTTGAAGAACCTATGCAAGCATCACGGGCTTCCCTTTGATTTTGAGGTCAAGAAGATTGTAACTAAGGGCGATCAAATTCTGGATGTCACTTTATCCAAAGTCGGGGGCAAGGGGCTGTTCGTAAAAGAAATTGAGCAGGCCATGATGAACGGCGAGATTGACATGGCTGTACATAGCATGAAGGATATGCCATCTGTGCTTCCTGAACCATTGACTACCGGTGCAGTGCCGAGCCGGAAGGATCCAAGAGATGCATTAATATCCAGAACCGGATCCTCACTGGATGAGCTGCCCCAAGGCGCAAAAGTTGGGACGAGCAGTTTGCGCAGAGCGTCTCAGCTCAAAGCCTACCGTCCCGACTTTCAAATTGAATGGATTCGAGGCAATATTGACTCCAGACTCCGCAAGCTTGAGACAGAAGGCTTTGATGCCATCATTCTCGCTGCCGCGGGGCTTTCTCGAATGGGATGGGAAGATCGGATAACGGCTTATTTGTCTCCGGACACTTGTCTGCCAGCGGTAGGACAAGGCGCGCTCGGTATTGAATGCAGGAAGGATGACCAGGAACTCCTTCATTTACTCAGTTTATACAATGATCGGGAGACGGCAATCCCGGTTGCAGCTGAACGGAGATTTCTAAATGTGTTGAACGGAGGCTGTCAAGTACCCATTGGGGCGTATGCAACTTGGGCTTCTCAGCAAGGAGAGGCTGTTGATAAGCAGCTTATCCAGCTAACGGGTATGGTTGGCACACCGGATGGATCGACAGTGCTTAAAGAGACGCTCATTGGGAGCGATCCTGAACGTCTTGGGGAGGAAGTTGCTGAACGCTTGATTCAAAAAGGCGCAGAGAAGATACTGGCAGATGTAAGGGGATGAGGAAATGGCAGGAAAGGTATATCTCGTGGGTGCGGGACCGGGTAACGCAAAGCTTATTACAGTAAAAGGCTGGGAGTGTATTCAGAAGGCAGATGCGGTAGTCTATGATCGCCTAGCCAGTCCTAGACTGCTTCGGATTATGAAGCCTGGAGCTGCCAAAATCTATGTCGGCAAGAAAACAAACCGTCACACAATGAAGCAGGAGGATATCAATCAGCTGCTTGTCGATCTCGCTCATGAAGGCAAAACAGTCGTTCGTTTAAAAGGCGGGGACCCGACCATTTTTGGAAGGGTCGGTGAGGAGGCGGAGCTGCTTCGGCAACATGATATCCCGTTTGAGATCGTGCCAGGAGTTACCTCTGCGATCAGTGTACCAGCCTATGCCGGTATTCCTGTCACACATCGGGATTATGCATCATCCATTTCGATTATTACGGGACATGAGAGTCCTGATAAGCTAAATAGAGCGATTTATTGGGACAAGGTAACGAACGCTACAGGAACTCTGGTATTTATGATGGGGGTTGCGAATATCGGCTATATCAGTAAGCAGCTGATAGATCATGGCAGACCCAAGGATACGCCTGTAGCGCTGATTCGCTGGGGAACTTGGGCAGAGCAGGATACACTAGTGGGCACGCTTGAGGATATTGAGCACAAGGTCCAGGAGCACGGATTCCGTCCGCCCGGCGTCATTGTTGTTGGCGATGTGGTCAAGCAGCGTGAACGGCTGCAGTGGGCTGAATTAATGCCTCTCTTCGGCAAAAGAATACTTGTGACAAGGGCAAGAAGTCAGGCAAGCGAGCTTGTTTCGCGGATTGAGGAATTGGGTGGAGAGCCTTATGAGCTGCCTGTTATTGAAACGGTTCCTGTACAAACGGATCATCATAGGGAGCAAATAGCAGAAGCGCTAGATCAGTTAGAGCAGTATGACTGGGTCATATTTACGAGTGTGAATGGAGTAGAGCATTTCTTTAGAGCGATGGAGGAGCAGAAGAAAGATATACGCTCACTCTATCGTGCAAGAATTGTGGCCATTGGTCCGTCGACGAAGAAAGTGCTTCGTGACAAAGGCATTTTGGCGGAGCAGGTCCAAGGTTCTTATCAGCAGGAAGGACTGATGGATACCTTTGATGCCGAGCTGCTCCCAGGACAAAAGGTGCTGCTGCCCTCAGGTAACCTAGCTCGTCCTTGGCTCTCCGAGAAACTAAGGGAGAAGGGGCTTGAAGTAAACAGCGTCAGTGTATATGAAACGGTCATTCCTGAGGAGCAGGATGATGAGCTGATTGGACTCTTGCAAAAGGGAAAAGTCTACGCTGTCACGTTCACCAGCTCTTCAACGGTGACTCATCTCCTAACGCTATTAGAACGGATGGGATATGAACAGCCTGCTTCTTTATTTAAAAATGTTCACGTAGCCTGCATCGGCCCTGTTACTGCAGAAACGGCAACAAGTTCTGGACTCCATGTCAGCATCGTTTCAGAAGAGGCAACAGTTGAGAGCTTGGCTGATGCGCTGTGTCATATTAACGAAGATGTTCATGTTGTTTAGATTTAAGATACGAGTTAGACGAACTAGAGAAAGGGGTTATTCACAATGGGATTTCCAATCGTAAGGCATCGCAGATTACGGCAATCGGCCGCTATTCGCAGTATGGTGCGTGAAACACATTTGAATGTTAGTGATTTTATACAACCGATTTATGTTACATACGGTACAGGGGTTAAACAAGAAATTTCGTCTATGCCGGGAGTGTACCGTTTTTCACTCGATACGCTGAAAGAGGAAGTGCAGGAGATTGCTGAACTTGGCATTCCGGCTGTGCTTCTGTTTGGGATTCCAGATACGAAGGATGCAGTAGGCTCTTCCGCGTATGCCGAGAATGGAATTGTGCAGGAAGCGACCAGGCTCATCAAATCCTGGTATCCAGATTTGCTCGTGATCGCAGATACCTGTCTATGCGAATTCACGGATCACGGTCATTGCGGCATGATTCATACCCATGAGCGGGATGGTCATGTATGCGTGGATGTTCTGAATGATGAATCACTTGAGCTTCTGGTTAAGACCGCTGTGTCCCAGGCTGAAGCAGGGGCTGATATTATTGCACCATCCAACATGATGGACGGTTTCGTAGGTGCGATTCGTGCAGGACTTGATGAAGCAGGATTCTCTCACATTCCAATTATGTCTTACTCGGTGAAATACGCTTCTGGCTTCTACGGACCTTTTCGCGAGGCAGCAGATTCGGCACCTCAGTATGGTGATCGCAAAGCTTACCAGATGGATCCGGCTAATGCAAGGGAAGCGCTGCGTGAAGCAGAGACGGATGTTCTTGAAGGAGCAGATATGCTGATGGTGAAGCCTTCTTTATCTTACCTGGACGTAATGCGCACAATTAAGGACCAGTTTGATCTGCCGCTGGTAGCATATAACGTTAGCGGTGAATATGCAATGGTCAAGGCCGCGGCAATCAACGGCTGGATTGATGAAGAGAAGGTGGCCATGGAAATCCTGCTCAGCATGAAGCGTGCAGGAGCGGATATGATTATTACGTATTACGGCAAAGACGCAGCCCGCTGGCTGTCAGTACGTTGATTATTTAGAAGAGCTACACTATTGCAATAAAATTGGATAACAGAGGAGAGAGGTTTGAGAATGAGTGAACAGATTCGTCAGCCGCGCCGGGAGGAACGTTCCCGTACCGCTTTTGAAGAAGCAAAACAATATATGCCTGGCGGTGTGAATAGTCCGGTACGTGCATTTAAATCTGTAGGTTTAACTCCTGTTTACGCAGACCATGGTATAGGTTCTAGAATCTATGATATTGATGGTAATTCTTTTATTGATTATGTGGCTTCTTGGGGCCCCCTTATAATGGGACATGCCCACCCGGAAGTGATATCCGCGATCCAGGAGACGGCTGTAAAGGGAACAAGTTTTGGCGCGCCGACACTGATTGAGACGGAAATGGCCAAGCTGGTATGCGAGCGCGTACCATCGATCGATGTTGTTCGTATGGTGAACTCGGGCACGGAAGCCACGATGAGCGCGATCAGACTTGCTCGTGGGGCAACAGGCAGAAGCAAAATTCTGAAATTTGAAGGCTCCTACCATGGACACGCTGACAGCTTGCTGATCAAGGCAGGTTCTGGTGTAGCCACTCTTGGACTTCCGGACAGCCCCGGTGTACCTGAAGGAGTCGCTGCCAACACCATTACGGTTCCTTACAATGATCTGGAATCGGTTCGCTTGGCCTTTGATAAATTTGGGGAACAGATTGCTGCGATCATCGTAGAGCCTGTGGCAGGCAACATGGGCGTTGTGCCGCCAGCTGCGGGATTCCTTGAAGGGCTGCGCCGGATTACCATAGATTACGGCAGCCTGCTTATTTTTGACGAGGTCATGACAGGCTTCCGGGTAGGACTTCATAGCGCACAAGGCCGGTTCGGTGTAATCCCGGATTTGACATGTCTCGGCAAGGTCATTGGCGGCGGCTTGCCTGTTGGCGCATATGGCGGCAGACGAGACCTTATGGAGCAGGTAGCTCCGGTCGGCCCAATCTATCAAGCAGGTACACTCAGCGGTAATCCGCTGGCCATGGTTGCAGGTTATACGACACTTAAGCTTCTTAACGAAGAAGTATACACTCGTCTCGAAGAGCTGGGCGCTAGGCTTGCTGCCGGCTTTGAGAAGAATGCGAAGGAGCTGGGCGTTCCTGTAACGATCAATAGGGTCGGATCGATGGTATGTCCATTCTTTACAGATCAAGAAGTCACGAATTATGACGTTGCCAAATCAAGCAATTTGGATCATTTCCGAGCTTACTTTGGCCATATGCTTCAGGAAGGAATCAGCGTAGCCCCTTCTCAATTCGAGGGGATGTTCATCTCCGGGGTGCATAGTGTCCAGGATATCGATGATACGATTGAAGCGAATTATAATGCGCTGAAGGCTTTATGATGAAATATAAGAAAAGAGGAGACTGGGCTGAGCTGATGCCAGGCAAAAAAGTGCTCTCCCAGGATGATCGGAGTATGGCCGCCGAGAAGTGGCTGCTTGAGGAACTGGGTATGCCCGAGAAGCTCTTGCACGAGCTTAGAGCTAATAGCGGTATTCAACTTGCAGGGGACCGGCTTCGGCTGGCCCTTTTTCCTCCGGCACCGTATGGAATTACACCGCGATATGTAGGGCTGGATGTGCTGTATGAGGATGATTTTTGTCTTGTTGTAAACAAGCCGGTAGGCATGCCAATTCATCCAGATGGAAGTGAGCGTCAGGACGGAATAGTGACACTTGATCATGCGGTGGCTGGATATTACCAGGCAAGCGGGCTTGAGGTCGCGGTGAAACATATCCATCGGCTGGATGTGGATACGTCAGGTCCGGTGCTGTATGCGAAGAACCGCTATGCAGAGCTTAAGCTGAATGCCATGATGCAGCTTAAGCAGATTGAGCGCAAATATGTAGCTATCGTTCACGGAATCGTAGCACAAAATAAAGAGACGATGGACTTGCCGATCGGTAAGGACAGGCATCACAAACAGAGAAGAAGAGTCTCCCCTACAGGTCAGCATGCCGTAACTCATATGGAGACATCAGAAAGACTAAGAGGAGCAACAGTGGTTCGGCTTCGTCTGGAGACAGGTAGAACGCATCAAATTCGGGTGCACCTCAGCCATTTGGAACATCCCTTGTTTGGCGATACGCTGTACGGCGGCATGAGAGAGGGAATTCGCAGACAGGCGCTACATGGAGAAGAGCTCAGCTTTCAGCACCCTTTTACGGGAGAGCTGCTTACAGTGATAGCCTCTTGGCCTCAGGATATGATTGATTTGTATGATTCGCTAAAAGTGTAAATAAAAATATGAATCCACGGATGAATGGTATGAGTCCTCTGACAGATGCATATACATGTACACGAGAAGCATCTTGAAATGACTTGTGTAACATGACGTAAAGCTATGAAAATCTCATGGTGAATATATGCTGTGAAAGGAGGACTAGCGCTATGTTAAACCCGCCGTATGGACTTCGGTTTGATATTTACGAGCGTGTTCATTTACCCGAGGATGTTCCTGCCATAAGTGAGCTGGATGAGATTGAATTGTATCCTCGCATACAGGTTGTCTCGGAGCAGGAGCACGCTGCGCTACGTGGACACTTACTGTTGTCCGGTATTTATCAAGGAGAGAACAATCAGCAGGAGGAGCTGTCTCATCAGATTCCTGTTGAGATTACGATTCCACTCAGCCGTGTCGCATCCATTGATGATATTGCAGTGGAGATTGAGAACTTCGACGTGGATCTCTTGTCGACGCGCAGTCTGAACATTACGGGCGTGCTCTCTTTGCGCGGAATTGAAGGAATTGGACCGGCAGAAGAAACCTCTGACTGGAATCCAGAGGAGTTTACGGTTGTTCATTCCAATTCAGGTGAGGAAGAGGCGCCAGCTAATCCACTGTATTCGGGATACAATCCGTATAATCGAGATCCATCCATACCGGATTCAGAACAACAAGAAGCAATCCTGTCGGATGCGGAATCGGCAACTGAATTTCAATCTGAAACGGAAGCTGGAGCGTACTCACCTTCAAGGCCTTTTTTGCATACGCCATATGAGGCTTCCGTATCCGAGCCGACTACGACAGAGAATATTGATGCATGGTCACTGCCGTATGAAGCGGAGTCTGTCCATGATTCAGTGAATCGGGAAGAAGCACAGCCACAGGCACCACACAATGCAATAGAGAGCGTAGATGAACAATATGACGAGGATGAAGAAGAGACGGATCGGGTACAAGATGACCCATCGAATCAATATGGTGAGCTCGCATCCGTTAATCAACAGCCGGAAGCATACTCATCTCCAGAGGTGTGGAGCTTTGAGCCTGCTGTAGTTGTAGGAGCAGACCGTGACGCAGCTCCAGCTGTGAACGCTGAGACAGATGCTGGCACAGCTCCTGATTTGATTGATGAGGCATCCGGCGATGGTGGTGAGGGGAATGAACTTGAGGCAGACTCCATTCCACGAGAGCAGGAAGCGCAGGAGGTCTTGCTCGAAGCAGATGTGCCGCAGCCTGATCCTTCCGAAGAGAAGCCCGAATTGAAGGTTGCCTTTGGAACCAAAAAATCAGGCGAAACATCAGCACAAGGCTCCTATGGAATTACTTCTCTCCTACAAAAGTCCAGGACTGCAGAAGAGGTCTTGCAGCTTGAACAGGAGTTTCCGATCGAACAGCGTGATGAAGAACCTGCAGAGGAAGTTCAATGGAAGAGTCTGTTTCTCGGAAGAGGCGCAGAGCAAACACCATTCAAGAAGGTTAGACTCTGTATCGTGCAGCGTGAAGAAACGCTTGAGACCATTGCAGACCGATATCAGCTCAGTACGCGTGAGTTGCAGCTATATAACCGTCTGTCCGAGCAATCGGTTGAGGAAGGCCAGGTATTGTATATTCCATAGGAGAGCTGGCATACAGGAGAGTTCCCGGTTTGAATCGGGGACTCTCTTTTTTTGTCATGAAAGGTCTAATGCCCGGTTGACGAATTGCACAAAAGAAATGTATGATGACTGTAGGATTGGGAATACAATGAATAACAACTGTAATTAATCTAACGACTTGGATCGGGAATAGTAGGCAGTGAAGCCCTTCAGAGAGTGGAATTGATATGGTGTGAAATTCCGCAGGATAGCGAGCTGTACCGAAGTCGCCCGTGAGTTGCCCTTTTGAACTTTCTTGTAGGATGAGGAAGCTAGAATGCGGCCGGTAGCAGCCGTTATCTGCCTAATGGAGTGTCATATCGAGATATGTTTTCTCTTTACAAGTGAATTCTGACCTGCTCGGGTATGAAACAAAGGTGGTACCGCGAAAGAATGGCCTTTCGTCCTTTGAGGATGAAGGGTCTTTTTGTATTTTCAAGAATGTGTTAAACGAAGATAATTGGAGGAATGTATGATGTCAGAACCGACAGCAAATCCGAATCAGACGGAAATGTCGACAACTTACGATCCGCGTGCAGCGGAACAGAAATGGTATCCATATTGGATGAATAATGAATTTTTCAAGGCAGGTCAGCGCAAGGATGCCAAGCCTTTTACGATCGTCATCCCTCCGCCCAACGTTACGGGTATTCTTCATATCGGGCATGCACTAGACTTTACGCTGCAAGATATCATTATTCGAGCCAAAAGAATGCAGGGCTACGATGCACTCTGGCTTCCAGGCTCTGACCATGCAGGAATTGCTACACAAACGAAGGTAGAACAGAAGCTTAGAGAAGGCGGCGTGTCCCGCTATGATCTGGGCCGTGAGAAATTCCTTGAGAAGGTATGGGACTGGAAGGAAGAATATGCGAACACGATTCGTTCCCAATGGGCGAAGATGGGGCTATCGCTTGATTATTCCCGTGAGCGGTTTACGTTGGATGAAGGTCTATCCAAGGCGGTTCGCGAAGTATTTGTTAAACTGTACGAAAAAGGGCTCATTTACCGCGGCAAACGCATTATCAACTGGGATCCTGCTGCACGTACGGCTTTGTCTGACATTGAGGTTGAATACAAAGAGGTACAGGGACATTTGTACCATTTAAAATATGAGCTAAAAGACGGAAGCGGATCGATTACTGTTGCGACAACACGTCCGGAAACAATGCTTGGGGATACCGCAGTGGCTGTACATCCCGAAGATGATCGTTACAAGGACATGATTGGTAAGACCCTCGTGCTTCCGATTATTGGTCGTGAAATACCGGTGATCGCGGATGAGTATGTGGACCAAACGTTTGGCAGTGGTGCTGTAAAAATTACACCCGCCCATGATCCTAACGATTTTGAAGTGGGTCTGCGTCATGATTTGCCGCAAATCACCGTGATGGATGAGTCCGGTAAAATGAATGAAGAAGCCGGCAAGTATCAAGGACTGGATCGCAGTGACTGCCGCAAGCAAATCGCTCTTGATCTCAAAGAATCCGGAGTATTGATTAACATTGAAGACCATACACATCAAGTTGGCCATAGTGAACGTTCTGGTGCGGTTGTAGAGCCTTACTTATCCACTCAGTGGTTTGTAGCCATGCAGCCGCTTGCGGAACGTGCAATTGAAGCACAGAAGAGCGGTAAAGGAGTTAACTTTGTTCCTGATCGCTTCGAAAGAACTTATTTACAATGGATTGAGAATGTTCGCGATTGGTGTATTTCCCGTCAGCTGTGGTGGGGACACCGCATTCCTGCGTGGTATTGTGATGCTTGTGGTGAAATTCATGTCAGCCGCGAGGATATGACGGCTTGTCCGAAGTGCGGATCGCAGGAGCTTCGTCAGGACGAAGACGTACTCGACACTTGGTTTAGTTCAGCACTGTGGCCGTTCTCTACACTCGGCTGGCCGGAAGAGACAGAGGACCTGAAGCGTTACTATCCAACCTCTGTACTTGTAACGGGATATGATATCATTTATTTCTGGGTAGCACGTATGATCTTTACCGCACTTGAATTTACGGATGAGATTCCGTTCAAGGATGTTCTGATGCATGGACTCGTTCGTGATTCTGAAGGACGCAAGATGTCCAAGTCACTGGGCAACGGAGTAGATCCACTTGAAGTTATCGAAAAATATGGAACAGACGCGATGCGCTACATGCTCTCTACAGGGATTACTCCAGGTCAGGATCTGCGCTTCCGCTGGGAACGTGTTGAGCAGGCCCGCAACTTTGCGAACAAGATCTGGAATGCCTCCCGCTTTGCGCTGATGAACCTGGAAGGCTTCAAGGTGGAAGACATTGATATTACGGGTGAGCTGACTACAGCGGACCGCTGGATCTTGCATCGTTTGAACGAAACAGCCAAAGACGTAACCCGTCTGATGGATGCATATGAATTCGGAGAAACGGGCCGTACATTGTATAACTTCATATGGGATGATCTCTGTGACTGGTACATTGAGTTCTCCAAGCTTTCATTATACGGTGAAGATGCGGATGCAAAACGCAAAACACAATCCGTTCTCGCCTATGTACTTGATCAGACCATGCGCCTGATCCATCCGTTTATGCCATTTATCTCCGAGGAGATCTGGCAGCACCTTCCGCATGAGGGCGAGACCATTACTTTGGCATCTTGGCCGGAATTCAATGAGGCCTTTGTTAACGATAAGGCCGTTGCCGAGATGAATATGCTGATGGATCTTATCCGTGCAGTGCGTAATATTCGTGCTGAAGTTAATGTTCCGATGAGCAAAAAGGTTGAATTGCACATTAATGCAAGCGGTCAGGACGGTCTGAATATTATTGACAACAACCTGATTTATGTTCGTCGCTTCTGTAATACTTCAGAACTATCTACAGGAACAGAGCTGTCTACACCAGAGAAAGCGATGACTGCTGTAATCTCCGGCGCCGAGCTGTATTTCCCTCTTGCAGGTTTGATTGACATCGATCAAGAGATTGCGCGTCTTACGAAAGAGAAGGAAACACTGGATAAGGAAGTAATGCGGATTGAGAAGAAGCTGGGCAACGAGGGCTTTGTATCCAAAGCACCTGAGAAAGTAATCGAAGAAGAGCGCGCGAAGCTTGCAGATTATTCTGATAAGCGGACAAAAGTGATTGCACGGATTGACGAACTTCAAAATTAATTAATAAGAGACGGCAGGTGTTCCTATTAACGTAAGGGATGCCTCTCTCTTACTTACTTTATACTTAGAAGGTGAATCATATGGATCGAACCACTGGAAATAGTACGGCTGCTCCGCTGAATACGTATAATGACGCGGTCGCTTGGATCAACAATCTTATTCCGTTTGGAATCAGACCTGGACTTTCCCGCATTGAATTGCTCTTGTCTAAGCTGGGTAATCCCCATAAACATCTGAAGTTTATCCATGTCGCAGGAACAAACGGAAAAGGGTCTACCTGTGCCTTTTTGACGTCGGCCTTAAGACAGTCCGGTTACGATGTAGGTACATTCACTTCACCGTATATTACCAAGTTTACGAATCGGTTTCAGTACAACGGGAATGACATCCCTGAAGAAACTTTACTGGTGCTTGCAAGACGCCTTCATCCGTTGGTAGAGGAAGTGGCTGAGACGGAGCTTGGGTCTCCCACTATGTTTGAGGTTGCGACGGCGCTTGCAATTCTGTATTATGCTGAGGTGTGCTATCCCGATGTGGTGGTATGGGAGACTGGACTCGGGGGAAGGCTTGATGTAACAAATATCGTGACTCCCATTATTTCCGTGATCACCAATATTGGAATGGACCACACAGATATTCTTGGAGATACGATCAGCCAAATCGCAGCTGAAAAGGCAGGAATTATTAAACCCGGCGTTCCTGTCGTCAGTCTAGTAGAGCAGCCGGAAGCGATTCAAGTCATTCGTGAGGTCGCAGAGAAACAGAAATCCACCTTATATCTTGCTGGTGACCAGTTTACATATGAGCAGGTTCAGGTTAATAAGGATGGACAGAAATTGCATTTTAGAGGACCGTTTCGTGAACTTGATGTCGAGCTTACATTGCAGGGCAAGCATCAATGTGCCAATGCCGCTGGGGCTTTGATGACACTTGAAGTGCTGCGCCAATACATGGCGTTCTATATGGAAGAGGAAGATTTGCAGAAAGGTTTCCGACTTGCCTCTTGGGCAGGCCGTTTCGAGAAGGTGTCCGACGAGCCGCTTCTCATTCTGGACGGAGCACATAACCCTGAGGGGGCTGAGATGCTGGCACAGAGCATCAAGGATCTATATCCTGAGCGGAAACTAATTTTAATGATGGGCATGCTGAAGAATAAGCATCACAAATTGTATTTTGAGCATATACTGCCACTAGTGGATACGCTTATCCTGACTGAGCCAGATTTCCGACGTAAAATGGACGCGGCCCAGTTAAAAAATATGGTAGAAGAGCTTCGTCCATCCTATGCCAAACCAAACCTTGACATCATCGTAGAACCTTCATGGAAACAAGCATTGAGCATACTTAAGTTACGGACGGAAGCGGAAGATCTGGGGGTTGTGTCCGGCACATTATATTTAATTGCCGATGTAAGGGCCGCCCTTCTGCATCAAACCGATTCTGAAAAAGGTTGGTGAAAATTTGTTAAACACTTCGGAACATGTACATTTTATCGGTATCGGCGGCTATGGGATGAGCGCCATTGCAAGAGTTATGCTGGAAATGGGATATACCGTCACGGGATCGGATGTCGTATCCCAGGAGCTCACTGAAAAGCTTGCCGCTAAGGGAGCAACAATATATATAGGGCATACGCCGGAACAAGTCCATGGTGCGGATTTGGTTGTGTATTCAACAGCGGCTTCCAAGGACAATGTGGAACGCGTTGAAGCTGAGCAGCTGAACATCCCTATTCTTCATCGTGCTCAAATGCTTGCAAGACTACTGAATGAACGTAAGGGAGTAGCCGTTGCTGGTGCGCACGGTAAGACTACCACTTCTTCCATGATTGCGCTCGTTATGGAGGAGTGCGGCGTAGACCCGACCTATATTATCGGCGGAGAAATCATGAACCTTGGTACGAATGCCAAGGCGGGCAAGGGCGAGCATGTTGTAGCTGAGGCGGATGAGAGCGACGGCTCCTTCCTGCAGTATCACCCTTGGCTTGGCATCGTAACGAATCTTGAAGCCGATCATATGGAGAATTACAACAATGATTTTAATGAGCTGAAGAATGCTTACGTCAAATTCTTGAATCAAGTCAAGCCGGAAGGCTGTGCGATTGTCTGTGCAGATGATGAGAACATTCAGAGCATCATGCCACAGCTCAAATCCAACATCATTACTTATGCGATAGATGCAGAAGCAGATTATACTGCAACGGATATTGAGCTCGGCGATCGCCATATATCATTTACGATGAATCATAGAGGTGCGCCTCTTGGAACCGTTGAGTTGTCTGTACCCGGGAGACATAATGTGAGCAATGCAATGGCGACAGTCATTTCTTGTCTCGAGGCAGGCATTCCGTTTGAGTCAATTGTGAAGGCAATTGTGAAATTCAGCGGGGCGAAGCGGAGATTTCAAGTATTGGGAGAAGCACGTGATATTCTCATTATTGATGATTATGCGCATCACCCAACGGAGATTGAAGCGACGATCAGTGCTGCCAAAGCGACAGGAAAACGGATTATCGCGGTCTTTCAGCCGCAGCGCTACACACGTACCTTCTTCCTGCTGGATGCGTTCAGCCGTGCATTTGGAGAAGCAGATGAGGTTATTATTACCGACATCTTCTCCCCTGCAGGAGAGAAACAGATTGAGGGTGTACATTCCTCCAAGCTGGTAGATTTGATCAAGCTCAACAGCAATCCAAATGCCGCATATATTCCTTCCAAAGAGGATGTTGTTAAGCAGCTCGAGCATCGTTTGCAGCCTGGAGATCTCGTTCTTACAATGGGAGCCGGAGATATTTGGAAGGCAGGCTATGAGCTTGCCAAAGGAATCAAGTAAGATCCGATTTACAGTTTGTGTTATACCAAGCACCGTTTCTTTAATTACAGAAACGGTGCTTTTTTTGCATAACTCCTCTATTAAGCACATATAGCTGTTAGAAAGGACAAGAGGAGGGTGGTTTAGCCTTGAACAAAGCTAGAATGACATTTCGTTTCAATGAGGACAAGCCTGCTGCCAAGCTCGAATCAGGCATAGTGAAGTCTGGCGATGAACAGAAGCTCAGCAAGGAGAGAACAACTGCGAACCGCTATGTAACAGACGATGTTCCTGCTGAAATGCCGCAGATCACCATCCCGCTGCAGACCGGGATGAGCCTTCCTCTTGACGAGCGGCAAGAAGAAGGTCGGACCGAAAGCTTCGCTATAGATGGTGCTTACGTGGATCGGAGAATATACGAAGATTGGGAAGAGCCTTTTGGATCTTATTCCTCTGTACCTATTATTGCAGGTCATGAGCACTACAAAGACCCGCAAGAGAAAGACAAGCAGCACCGTGATTCATATGAGGAACTGGAGGATCAGGATCGTTTCTATATGGATCATGCAAGTGAAAATTACACAATGTACCGGGGACCGCGAAATGTGTGGAAACTGGCTGGATCCATTATCGCTGCAGTCGTTACAGGTGTCATGTTCGGATTTGTTGCGATGTCCATGTTGAATTCTGAGAACACCTCAAACACAGTTTCGCCTGTAACAGTTCCTGCATCATCAGGTGTGACCCAAGACTCTACGGATCTTACAGTTACAGCGGCTGCAACCATCCCAGCTGTAAACTACTATATGCTCCAGTACGGAGTGTTCAGCAGTCCTGAAGGTGCTGAACAAGCCAAAGCGGAGCTCGCGTCAGCGGGTATAGCGGCAGGAAGCGATCCTTTGGATGAGCTGCGTGTGTATGCCGGAGTTTCAGCCGATCGTGAGGATGCCAAACTTATCAGCAATCAGTTAAGAACGGAAGGGGTAGAGCTGTACGTACGTGAGATTCAACTTCCTGAATTGACAAGCCTTCAGTTTTCAGGTGATCGGAGCACGGTTGCCGAGTTTTTTAGTTCCAGCCGGGCGGTTGCAGAAATATTGACCTCTTTATCAATCAGGCAGCTGGGTCAGCAGGAACAGAATGCACTGTCTGAAGCGGATATGAATGCTGTCACAGACGCTCATCAGTACTGGACAGGCACTGTAGCTAAGGTCAGAACCGGCTTGCCGGCGGAAAGTGAGTCTGTCGAGCTTCAAATGGAAGCCGCTATGAATACGGCAGTCACAGCTGTTACAGAATATAATAAAAATCCTTCCAAAGAACATATTTGGAAAGTACAATCACAGATCATGAATTATATACTGCTCGAAAAACAACTGCTTGAAATCATCAAACAAGCATAGTATGTGCGCTTATCCGGCATGGGACTGGAAATAGTTCCCCATGTCGGATTTCTGTTTGTACTTACGTCTAGGTTCCCGTATAATAATGAAGGTGTCAAAATATGGCGAGGGAAGAGTAGAATGAAAAAAAACTTCGGAATATTCATCTTGTTTCTGCTCCTCGGTTGGTTGATTGGAGCATCCATATCCAAAGGCTTAGAGCAGTTTGAGGCTCTTTCTTTTTTAACGAATGCAACGACGATCAGCTGGTCGCCAAAGGCAAATTTCGACATCATTAGCTATCATCTTAACATTCAATTGAAGATCAGCCTGCTCAGTCTGTTAGGGGTTGTTTTTGCGATTTGGCTTTACCGGAAACTATAGCTTTTTATTATCACACAATTGATGTAGTACAGAAGCTTGAGCAGGAGTAACCACAGACTAAAAAAGATATGTAACACATGCGAATAACATTATCATTCTTACGAAGGAGTTCATCTCTTGAAAAAGCAGCGGATTATACTCGCCTCCACGTCTCCAAGACGCCGGGAACTAATAGCGACGCTTGGTCTTTCGTTTGAAGTTCGCCCTAGCCACGCCCCGGAAGATACACCAGAAGACTACACACCTCAGCAAATTGTAGAAGAACTTGCCTACCGCAAAGCAAAAGCTGTCTATGATTCTTATGATTCCGATCTGGCAGGAGCCATCGTAGTAGGCAGTGATACGATTGTCGTGCTCGGCGGAGAAGTGCTTGGCAAACCAAAGGACGAGCAGGATGCTTACCGGATGCTGAGTATGCTTCAGAGCCGAACTCATGAAGTATATACGGGTGTTGCTTGTATATCAGGTGAGGATGGACGTGTAATTACGCGGCATCGCCGTACGAAGGTGAAGATGAAGCAGCTTGGACCAGATGCCATTCATGCCTATATACGGACAGGCGAGCCTTCTGACAAGGCAGGGGCATACGCCATTCAGGGTTTGGGCGCAACATTTGTTGATTCCATCGAAGGATGCTATTTTAACGTGGTGGGTTTGCCGCTTTCTTTGCTTAGTGAACAACTGGCGGAGCTGGGCTTGAACATGCTATCCATAGACGAATAGTAAGCAAGTAAGAGTATTAAGAAGAGAACGGGTTCGTTTTTTTATGTGAAAAGAGGGAGAAGATGAGTTCGCCACAGTACATGCTGCGCGACATCCCCCAAGAACAGCGCCCGAGAGAACGCATGATGGAATTAGGGGCGGGTGCATTAAGTCATACTGAGCTTCTGGCGATCTTGCTTAGAACAGGAACAAAGCAGGAGTCGGCCATTCATATCGCTCAGCGCATTCTGAATGAAGCAGGGAGCCTTCGCAATCTGGTGGATATGAGCGTTGATGAGCTGTGTCAGCTCAAAGGCATTGGTCCCGCCAAAGCGATTCAGCTAAAGGCAGGAATTGAGCTCGGGCAACGGGTAATGCAGACTAGATTGGCTGAGAGGCCTGTCATTCGCAGTCCGAGAGATGCGGCTGATTTGCTTATGGAACAGCTTAGGTATCTGCAGAAGGAGCATTTTGTCTGTCTCTTCCTTAACACCAAGAATCACGTGATTTCCCAAGAGACGTTATCTATGGGCAGCCTCAACGCTTCCATCGTTCATCCGAGGGAAGTGTTCCGGGCTGCCATGAAATGCAGCAGCGCCTCCATCGTATGCGCGCACAATCATCCGAGCGGTGATCCTGCCCCGAGTCCAGAAGATATACAGCTGACGCGTCGTCTTGTCAAAGCTGGTGAAATTGTAGGAATTGACGTGCTTGATCATATCGTTATCGGGGACGGGAAATATGCAAGTTTGAAGGAGCAAGGGTTCATATAATATAATGTGGTACGTTAACGGTTTTTTTATTAAGCGTAAATAACAAGGAGCGTTTTCCTTCATCGCTTCGATCGCTTTTTTTGAATCGGATTATAATGACGCAGCTGCTAGGCTTAGTTATGGGACAGCAGCATAAATAATGCAAGTAAAGAAAGGGAGAAAATAGCATGTTAGGTGGCTTTACAAAAGATTTGGGGATTGACTTGGGAACGGCGAATACGCTCGTTTACGTACGGGGAAAAGGCATTGTTGTCAGAGAACCATCCGTTGTTGCATTACGTACAGATACACAGGTTATTGAAGCTGTCGGTGAATCTGCAAAAAAAATGATCGGACGTACTCCTGGCAATATCCGTGCCATTAGACCGATGAAGGATGGAGTTATTGCCGATTTTGATACAACGGCAACGATGATTAAATATTTCATTCGCCAAGCTCAGAAGCAGCGTTCCTTCTTCCAGCGTCATCCGAACGTAATGGTATGTGTTCCTTCTGGTATTACGGCGGTAGAACAACGTGCAGTAGAAGATGCTACGAAACAAGCGGGAGCAAGAGAGGCTTACACAATCGAGGAGCCGTTTGCTGCTGCGATCGGTGCAGATCTGCCTGTATGGGAGCCAACAGGCAGCATGGTCGTAGATATCGGCGGAGGTACAACAGAAGTCGCAGTTATCTCCCTTGGGGGCATCGTGACAAGCCGTTCTGTACGTGTTGCCGGTGATGAGATGGACGAGTCCATCATTCAGTACATCAAACGCCAATATAACCTGATGATCGGTGAAAGAACATCGGAACAGCTCAAGATGGAAATTGGTTCTGCACTTCCGTTGGAATCTGTAGAAACGATGGAAATTCGTGGACGTGACCTTGTTACCGGACTGCCGAAGACAATTACAATCACTTCAGATGAAATTAGTGAAGCACTTGCCGATACAGTGGGTTCCATTGTTGAAGCTGTTAAAGTAACCCTAGAGAAATGCCCGCCTGAGCTGGCTGCGGATATTATGGACCGTGGCATTGTGCTGACAGGAGGAGGAGCTCTGCTTCGTAATCTGGACAAGCTGCTTGCAGGTGAAACAGGAATGCCGGTTATCGTTGCTGAGAATCCGCTGGATTGTGTAGCTATTGGTACAGGCAAAGCACTTGACAACATTCATTTGTTTAAAACAAGAAGCAGTGCTGCAATCAGATCTAAACGTTAATATACGAAACTTTGAAAGTCACAGCTAAGCAGGCTGCATCCACCCGTGCTGGCCTCATAGCGATAAGGCATAGCTGCATAAGGAGATGCAGCTATGCTCCAGATTTTTATGATGTTGCTACCCATGGGATAGTAAGTCAGTAGTTTAAGGTTCGCACAGCTATAGGACCACTACGTACTTGCTTTCCCTTTTTAAGTGAAGCTTATAATCGGCTTAGCATCATAACGAAATAAGGATGTTAGAGGGTGTTGTAACTGTTTAAATGGTTAGGCAACAAGCGATTGTTTATTTTACTCGTTGGTATTATCATTTTTATCGCACTTATGGGTTTTACGGTAGGATCGAGAGCAGGCTTATCACTGCCCGAGAAGTTTACGAAAGATATGGTCGGATTCGTACAGCAGGTCTTCTATAAACCGACTTCCTATGTTGCTGGGTTCTTCGAGGATATAGCTAATCTTAAGTCGCTGCAGGAAGAGAACGAGATTCTGAAAACCTCAGTCGCACAATATAAGCAAGAAGCGGTGAGATACGGGAATTTGGCAGAAACGAATCAGCGGCTTCAGGAGAATCTTGATTTCACCGAGGAACAAAAGAACAGACATAATTACAAGCTGCGGACAGCCCAAGTCATCAGTGTGAACTCGGATCCGAACAACAGGGTTTTGAACATTGATATTGGAGAGAATGCGGGGCTCAAGGTAGGGATGGCCGTAACGACGCTTGACGGGCTTGCAGGAACCATCAGCCATGTCAGCAATTTCACTTCTACGGTTACACTGTTAACGGCACTGGATCCAAGCTCAAGTGATGCTAATGCCATTGCAGCTACTGTGGTAGGCAAAGAGAATGATACTTTTGGCATGATTGAGAAGTATAACCCGCAAACGGGTTATCTGGAAATGACCAAAATCAGTGAGAACTCCAAAATTGCAAAAGAAGATGTCGTTATGTCCTCAGGAATTATCGAAGGATTTCCGAAATATATGATTATAGGGACAGTCAAGGAGATTAAGGAGAGTGAATTCGGGCTTGCACAAGTAGCCTATATTGTGCCAGCAGCGAACTTTACTGATTGGAAAGAAGTCTTCGTTGTTATTCCACCGGAGGTAACTCCATAGTGGCCGGGCGGAAGCAGTTACTGATCATTCTGTTGTTTGTGCTCTTTATTATTGAAGGGACTGTCGTGCCTTGGATCATCCCGGACAGCTGGCTTCCTCGAATTGGACACAATTTCGTGTTTATAGCCATTTTGTTCGTCACGGTATACTATCATCGCCATTCAGCCCTCGTGCTGGGAATTATATTTGGTTTGCTTCATGATGTGGTGTTCTATGGCCATATGATTGGTCCGTATTCCTTTGCAATGGGGTTAACAGCCTATCTGATTGGCTTGTTCTTCAAATCCCCAAGAGCTACGATGCCGGTCATGATGATGATGGTGATTCTGGGGAGTCTGCTGTTCGATACCATTCTCTTTTTTACCTATAAGCTATTCCGGCTAAATCAAGAATCTTACAATTGGGCACTGCTGGAATACATGATTCCAACCGTGTTTATTCATTTTATATTTGCATTGATTATTTATGTTCCGCTACGAAAGCAGCTTGATCGACTAACACGGCGTAGAGTAACAAAGAAGGATAAAGTGTAATAATATCTAACGCTTTTCAGGCAAAAAGAAGGAACTGCTGCGCTTCGGCACGAATGTTTGAGATGGGAGGGACAGGCTTATGACAGTAAAATCAAATCATGTGACGATCAAAGGCATCAAAGATGGCCTGGTATTCCTGATGGATGACGAGTGTGATTTGGAGGAACTGCTGAGCGAACTTCGCTTTAAGCTTGAACATAGCCATCAAAATATATTGTCCGGTCCTATTATTCATGTCGATGTAAAGCTTGGATCTCGAATTGTGACCGAAGAGCAGAAAGAAGAAATTCTTCATATTTTGAAGCAAAAAGGCAATTTGCTCATACGTTCCATTGAATCCCCGGACGCTGAACCGGATGAGAAAGGGGCTTCGGCTCTGACAACCATTACCGGTATTGTGCGTTCCGGTCAAGTGCTTCACCATGAAGGAAACTTGCTGCTTCTTGGTGATGTCAATCCTGGCGGTAGTGTGAGCTGCACGGGTAATATTTATATTATGGGTGCACTTCGCGGAATGGCGCATGCGGGAAACAAGGGTAATGAGGATGCAATTATATGTGCATCTTATTTTGCCCCGACGCAGCTTCGAATCGCAGAGGTTATCAGCCGTCCCCCGGATGAATGGGAGCAAAGAGAAGCAGGAATGGAGTTTGCTTACTTGCAGAACGGACAAATGCAGATCGACAAAACGAGCAATATCGTTCGGTTGCACCGTGATTTTAACGTGTTTAAAGGGGTGTAGCATACATGGGAGAGGCGATTGTTGTCACTTCAGGAAAAGGCGGTGTCGGCAAAACAACCACATCTGCCAACATTGGCACTGCACTTGCGCTGCTTGGTAAAAAAGTATGTCTGGTAGATACAGACATTGGCCTTCGAAATCTGGATGTCGTTATGGGACTCGAGAATCGAATCATCTACGATCTGGTGGATGTAGCAGAAGGCAGATGCCGATTGAACCAAGCCTTGGTCAAAGACAAGCGCTTTGATGAATTATATATGCTGCCGGCTGCGCAGACAAAAGATAAAAACTCGGTTACACCTGATCAGGTAAAGGATATTGTGCTGGAGCTCAAAAAAGATTTTGAGTATGTCATTATCGACTGTCCAGCAGGTATTGAACAAGGGTTTAAGAACGCAATTGCAGGTGCCGATCAGGCTATTGTTGTAACTACACCAGAGAATGCTGCAGTTCGTGATGCGGACCGAGTAATCGGGCTGCTCGAAAGCTCGCATGTCGGATCTCCAAAGCTGGTCGTTAACCGGATTCGGAATAATATGGTCAAAACCGGCGATATGCTGGATATCGATAGTATTTTACAGGTGCTTAATATTGATCTTATTGGGATTGTTCCTGATGATGAGCTTGTTATTAAAGCAGCCAATTCTGGTGAACCCACCGTGATGAATCCGAACTCGCAAGCTGCCATGGCCTATCGAAATATCGCAAGACGCATTCTTGGCGATACGGTACCGCTTATGCTGCTCGAACAAAAGAAAGGTGTCTTTACACGGTTTAAGAAGTTTTTCGGAATGGGTTGATGCAATTTGTTTCGCAAATGGAAAGAACTGGACTGGACACTAGTGGCAGTTCTCGTTTTATTTATGCTGGTAAGTACAATGGTTGTACATAGTGCCATTATTCCAACGCCGGAATTCGAGGGTTATGATATAAGGACTGCGCTCTTTTACATCCTTGGATTCATCATTGTGCTGGGAATCGCTTTAGTCGATTATCGGGCTTTGCTCAAGTATAGCTTCGTTATATACGGAATAGGCTTGTTCCTGATCATTCTCCTATTCTTTATCGGGGCAGAAGTGAATGGCGCAAAGAGCTGGTTTAAGCTTCCGGGAGGATTGCTGTTCCAGCCTGCTGAATTGGTCAAGCTGGTGCTTATCCTCATCTCTGCATACATGCTCGGCAAGAGGGGGGGAGAACCGCTTAGGTTCAGGGCAGATATTATTCCCGCCGCTCTCATCGTTCTTGTTCCTTTTGTACTGGTGCTGATTCAGCCGGACTTGGGGAATGCCATCATTTATTTGGTTGTATTTGTCGGGATGCTGTGGATTGCGGGAACACGCTATAAGCATGTCTTGATAGGCATTACGACAGTTCTTGCTGCACTGATCCTATTTGTGACCTTGTTTAATACCTTTAATGATCAGATTAGAGAAGCACTTGAGGAACAGAATCGATTGCATTGGTATCAGCGTATCAATACCTTTCTCAATCCGGGTGAGGCTTCAAGTGATGATAGACACCAATCCAGTTATGCAATCATTGCAATAGGAACTGGCGGACTGGCGGGGGATGGGTTTAAGCAAGGTGAACTTAAGAACAATCATTTTATCCCGTATCCGTATTCGGATTCCATATTTGTTGTCATTGGCGAAGAGTTTGGATTTTTGGGAAGCGCGTTTGTTCTGCTTATGTATTTTGCGCTGATCTATCGTTTGATCCGAATCGCAGCAGCTTGTTATGATAAACGAGGGGCTTATATTATTATTGGGATCGCGACCATGTTTATTTTTCAGGTATATGAAAATGTAGGTATGATGGTCGGGCTAATGCCGATTACCGGCATCACGCTACCCTTCATTAGCTATGGCGGGACTTCCCTGTTAATCAACATGCTTAGTATCGGAATCGTCATGAGCATCAAGCTGCATCAGGAAAAATACGATCTGCAGAATAAAGAAACCAAGACAATAGCACCTGGGCTTTAGAGCTCATGGTGCTTTTTTGTATGTACGATCTGAGGCTTGTTCATAATTGCTCGTCCGTATTCATAAGATGTAACAGTTAAAGTGAATCCTCACAAGGAGGACAATTGGGATGAACATTAAAGCCAATATTAAACAGCGAAGACAGGAACGGATCAGACAGCTTCTTGATGTAGAAGATACCCGCGATAAACAGAGTTCGAAGACCATAGAACAAGGGCGACCTATAGACAGGAGAGGGGTGCCGCAGGCAGAACAGCCTCCTTCTCGGTTCCAATCGTATGAAGAAGCAGATGTAAATATCGCTGAGCGAGATCCTGAGTTGTTATGGAAGAAAGATCGCAGAAGATGGTTAGAGGATGAGACTTACCACGAGGGCCCTGATCATCAACCCCGTTTTCTAAACGGACTGCTTAAGCGAATTGTCATCAGCGGCATTTTATTTGGTGCGATCTGGGGCGCGTTTCAGTGGGATGCTCCTTTTTTGGAAAGAGCCAAATTCTTTGTGGCAGACAGCCTGCATCAGGAAATGGATTTTCAAGCAGCGGCAGCCTGGTACACTGACCATTTTGGAGGCGCGCCTTCCTTCTTGCCGATCTTTGAAAATGATGGCGCATCTCCACTGAAAGTGACGGCTTCCCGTAAATTGTCTCCTCCCATTGCAGGAACAATTGCTCAGCCCTTTGCTATAACGATGGAAGGGGTAGAGATTGTTCCCAATTCTGAGGGTGGGGGCGTTTTTCAAGTTGACAGCATTGATGCAGGACGAGTAATCCAGGTAATCAACAACCCCGAGACAGGAACGACGGTAGTCGTTCAGCATACAGGCGGGCTTACGGGCATTTATGGACGTCTTGCAGAGACCAAGCTGGAAACGGGCTCTTGGGTTGAAGAAGGTGGGAAGATCGGTCAGATCCCTGCAGGCACTTTAGAGCATGATCAGACCTTGTATTTTGCTGTAAAGGATGGGGACGTCTATATTGATCCAGCGGAAGTGATTGCTTTTGATTAATGTAATGGGGATCCGGTTATCCCTGCATCCGGTATTTGTGCTTGTCATGATGCTCTCTGTAGTAACTGGCCGATTCGTTGAGCTGTTGACGTTATTTGCGATCGTATTTATCCATGAGCTGGGTCATGCGAGCTGCGCTTTGTTACTTGGAATTCGGGTTAATTCCATTCAGATGCTTCCTTTTGGCGGAGTGGCAACGATTGAGGATCGGGGAGACCTGACGGCCAGGAAAGAGATCCTGATTTCACTGGCTGGTCCTCTCCAAAATGTAATGATGATTGCAGCAGCTTATGCGATGTACGCTACAGGCATGTGGGACGGAGAATTTCTGCATTATTTTATTTCCTCAAACGTCATCATTGCTCTATTTAATCTGCTGCCGATCCTGCCTCTGGACGGGGGGAAGATTATACAAGCCTTGCTGAGTATCTTCTTGCCTTATCATAGAACACTACTCGACACTTATAAGATCAGCATCATTTTCAGTGCCTTGATGCTGACCTATGCCTTTTTGCCGCTAATGAGGGGACAAGGAATGGTGGATCTAAACCTGGCTATGATGGGCTCCTTTCTCCTTTATTCCAACATCGTGGATTATCGGAATATCCCTTATCGATTCGTGCGCTTTTTGATGAACAGAGATATTCTATTTTCAGTACATGCCTCTTCCGGGAGTTTGGCACAGCCAATAATTTCGATGCCAGCGAAACCTTTGGACAATATCTTGCGTTTATTTAAGAGAGAGAAATATCATATGATATATGTGATGGACAAGCATGGGAATATTGTTGGCGTTCTGCCAGAGCAGCGCGTAATCAAGTCGTATTTTGATAAAAGAACGTAATTTACAAAATAGGAGAGCGCAAACGAATGCCCCTATCTTCTCTCTAAAAGAGTACTCTAGAGGTGAAGCCATGAAGCAAACGATTGTGAACTATGAACCAAATCTTATTCGAATGGCTCTTCTGGAGGAAGGTAAAGTAGTTGAATATGCAGCGGAACGGGCGGGTGAAAGGGGGCTGCTCGGTTCCTTTTTTAAGGGACGTGTAGTCAATGTGCTTCCAGGTATGCAGGCTGCCTTTGTTGATATCGGGCAAAAGAAAAATGCCTTTTTATATATTGATGATGTACTGCATCCCCATCTGGACAAGCAGCCCAAGATCAAGCCGGCCATTACAGAGCTACTTCACGTGGGTCAGGATATTATCGTTCAAGTGTTCAAGGAGCCGGTAGGCGGAAAAGGGGCAAGAGTAACAACACACTATGCATTACCCGGTCGATGGATCGTTTATATGCCGATGGCGGGATATATAGCGGTATCCAAGAAAATTGCTAAAGAGGGTGAAAGATCTCGTCTCAAAAGTATCGCTGAACGTTGCAAACTGGATGAAGAGGGTATGATTATACGAACCGTTTCTGAGCATGAGAGTTTAGAAGCAATTGAAGGTGATCTAATTCAGCTGCGCAAGGTATGGCAGAGGATTGAGCAAAAAGCCAGCATGAATAATGCTCCGCGACTGCTGCATCAGGATCTCAGCATTCTGCAGAGATTTATTCGAGACAGTCATACTGCGCATAGTGATGAGTTTGTAATTGATAACGAGCAGCAGGCCAAAGAAGCCAAGCTGTTCTATCAGGAGGTCGCCTTGAATGGAGTACCCAATCTTCATGTTTATCACGGGGATAAGCCTGTTTTTGAAGCATATGGTGTTCAGGAGCAACTGATAAGGGACTTCAAAAGAAAGGTGTGGCTTGAAGGTGGCGGCTATGTCGTTATTGACCATACCGAAGCTCTGACAGTCATTGATGTTAATACAGGTAAATATATAGGCGGTCGAAACCTGGAAGAGACGGTAACGAAGACGAATATTCAAGCAGCTATTGAAATAGCCAGACTGCTCAGACTCCGGGATATCGGAGGAATCATCATTATTGATTTTATTGACATGGAATTCGAACGACACCGGGATGAGGTTATGCTCACACTGGAGCGTGAGCTCCAGAAGGATCGTACGAAATCTCACGTCGTAGGATGGACAAGGCTTGGTCTGCTGGAGCTTACCCGCAAGAAGGTAAGGGAGGAGAGCAGCTTGGCACTGGAGTAATCAGTGACTAAGCACAAGCGCTCATAGAGCTGAACGAATATTGCAAAATCATTGATTTGAGTATAGACTCGTGATATAATCTTCAGGTATGTGTCTAGTATTAAGTTGCTGCACATGCTGTAACCGCTCCGATCGGGTTGGAAGTATTCTGCTTTTTGAGGCAGGATCACCTGGATTAGGCGAGTCTGAGACATGAGGAGGTGCAAGCAAATGTACGCAATTATTGAAACTGGTGGTAAACAGTACAAAGTTCAAGAAGGCGATGTTCTTTACATCGAGAAATTGAACGCTGCAGACGGTGAAACTGTAACGTTTGACCGCGTGTTGGCTGTTTCTAACGACAATGGTTTGACTGCAGGTACACCGGTTGTTTCCGGCGCAACTGTAACAGCGACTGTTGAGAAGCATGGCAAAGGTCAAAAGGTTGTTGTATACAAATACAAGCCTAAGAAGAACTACCATGTGAAACAAGGTCATCGTCAACCTTACACTAAAGTAACTATCGGCAAAATCCAAGCGTAAGTGGGTGTAAACAGTGATTACTGTACACATCTTTCGTTTGAGTGACGGCAGCATTCGCGGCTTTTCCGTGAAAGGTCATGCGAATTATGCTAAAGCTGGTGAAGATATTGTATGTGCGGGAGTTTCCGCAGTGACAGTTGGCACGGCTAATTCGATTGAGACACTTACAGGTGTTGAGCTCGATGCCGAGATGGAGCATGGCTTTCTGAGCGCATATGTTCCGGAAGGAGCCGAGTTGTCAGTCGATATTCATTCCCAGATTCAGTTGCTGCTTGAATCACTTGTGGTGATGCTGAAATCGATCGTTGATTCGTACGGAGAGTATATTCAGATAAAGCAGCATAATAACTAAAGAAGGAGGTAGACTACAATGTTAAAATTGGATCTTCAGTTGTTCGCATCCAAAAAAGGTGTGGGTTCCACAAAGAACGGTCGTGATTCCGAGTCCAAACGTCTTGGCGTTAAGCGTGCAGACGGTCAGGCAGTGACTGGCGGCAGCATCCTTGTTCGTCAACGTGGTACTAAAATCCACCCAGGAACGAACGTAGGAATCGGTAAAGACGATACTTTGTTTGCGAAAGTAGACGGCGTTGTGAAATTTGAACGTTGGGGCCGCGATCGTAAAAAAGTGAGCGTCTACCCTATTGAAGTTGCTCCTGTAGCAGCTGCAGTAGAAGCGTAATAGGCATTTTCGCCTAAGGAGCCTTCGGCATGTTTGCCGGAGGCTTTTTTTATTCAGGCAATCAGCTCACCTTGGTTCATTTTCGAATGTGCTAAGATGTTTTTGTTTTTGATACTGTTTGGCAACATCGTCTGTGATATACTGCCTTTATGACCTTTATATTATAATGGGGTTAACATTGATGAACGGGGAGAAGTCATGAATTACTGGAAAAAAGTGCCCTTAGCGGTATCTTGTTCGGTCATATTTCCGTTAGTTTTGGTGATCATCTCTAAGACTCTGGTCTCTTGTATTTTGCTTGCGTTCTGGTTAGTAGCTGTCCTATATTATGTCTTTAAGGCTATGGACAAGCAGCTTGAAGAGCAGCGCCGTCAAACGCAGCAGAGAATGGAAGATACAGCGATATCCGTGTTAAATCATCACAGACATGATTGGATGAATGACCTCCAGGTGTTGTATGGATATATTCGTCTAGGAAAGAATGATAAATCAATACAAACGGTGGAAAGAATAAAGGATAGAATGACGGAAGAGAGCAAGATTTCAAAGCTGGGCGTGCCGTCTCTCATTTTTTATTTGCAGTCGTATAGAATAAGCGGCAGTCTTGTTGTTCTAAGTGTTGAAGTGGAAGACGGATTGCGGCTGGATACCTTGATTTCTCCCGAGGACGGTGAAATGCTGACAGGGACGATTGCGGATACAGTCAGGGCTTATCAGTTCAGCAACCGATCGTCTTGGGGAGAAATTCGTCACCTGTTAATTCGTTTTGGTCAGGATCAAGGGGATGTTATTGTACGCTTCGAGGGAGAGAGAGTAGCGTCTGAATCAGAAGCTTGGAGTAATTTGTATACGATGAAGCAAGGAACAAAGGTGATAGCGGAGCCGCCTGCGACAGGGGATGCGCTGATTCAATTTCGTGTGACTTGTGGGATATAAGGAAGGGATAATTATGTTTGTAGATAAAGCGAAGATTTATGTTAAAGGCGGGGACGGCGGAGATGGGCTCGTATCGTTCCGTCGTGAGAAATATGTGCCCGAAGGTGGACCTGCTGGTGGGGACGGTGGAAAGGGCGGCAGTGTTATTTTTCGTGTAGACGAAGGTCTCAGAACGCTGATGGATTTCCGCTACCAACGTCACTTCAAAGCCAAGCGCGGTGAAAAAGGCCGCAATAAAAGTCAGCACGGTGCGAATGCGGAGGATATGATTGTCCGTATCCCGCCGGGAACGGTAGTAACCGATGAAGATTCAGGTGAGGTGCTCGCTGATTTGACCCGTCACGGACAGCAGGTTGTTGTTGCGAGAGGCGGTCGAGGCGGAAGAGGGAATATTCGATTTGCAACTCCGAAGAATCCAGCACCTGAGCTTGCGGAGAATGGCGAAGAAGGGGAAGAACGCTACATTGTACTGGAAATGAAGGTTATGGCCGATGTAGGCTTGGTTGGATTTCCAAGTGTGGGCAAATCTACTCTCTTGTCCGTCGTATCGGGTGCCAACCCGAAGATTGGGGCATACCACTTTACAACGATTACGCCGAATCTCGGTGTTGTTGATGTAGGGGAAGGCCGCAGCTTTGTTATGGCGGATTTGCCTGGACTGATTGAAGGGGCGAGCGAAGGTATTGGGCTGGGTCATGAGTTCCTGAGACACGTTGAGCGTACTCGCGTTATCATTCATGTGATCGATATGGCTGGATCTGAGGGCAGAGACCCATACGAGGATTTCGTCAAGATCAATGACGAGCTTCATCAGTACAATGCTAAATTGATGGAGCGTCCACAAATTGTGGCCGCGAACAAAATGGATATGCCGGAGTCGGCAGACAACCTGGAGAACTTTAAGCAACAGCTTCATGCTTCTCATCCTGAAATTGAGATTATGCCAATCTCATCCCTTACCCGTCAAGGCGTGAAGGAGCTTCTCTATAAGGCAGCAGACATGCTGGATCAAATGCCGGAGGAACTGCATGTGGAAGAAGTGGCAGAAGTAAGTGAACGCAAAGTTTATAAGCTGGATAAAGAAGAAGAGGAAGGCTTCAAAATTGTCCGGGAGAATGAGATGTTTATTGTGGAAAGTCCGAAGATCGAGCGCATGATGAAACGAATGCAGCTGAATTCGCATGAGGCCATTATGAAGCTTGCGCGTACCCTTCGCCATATGGGTGTCGATGATGAGCTTAGAAAACGTGGTGCGAAGGATGGTACGATCGTTCGTATTGCCGATTTCGAATTCGAATTTGTGGAAAGCAGCAGCTACTATTAATAAAACAAGAAATTACCGTGGGTATCTTCCTTAGATATCCACGGTTTTTTGGAATATGGGCAGCAAGAGACTCCATTTGTCTATTGCCCTTTTCGATACGATTCGATATAATGTCCACTATATGAATACAATAGTCTTTGAGGAGAGGACGTTTTTGAAAGAACACTATTATTTAGTACGTGAAGATATATTGCCAGAAGCCGTGGTGAAGACGATGCAGGTGAAGCAGCTGCTCGCTTCCGGTGAAGTAAAGACTGTCCATGAAGCGGCTGAACGTGTTGGTCTAAGCCGAAGTGCATTTTATAAATACAAGGATGGAATTCATCTGGTCAATCAGCTGGAGAGAGAGAGAATTGTCACCATCTCAATTGATCTGGAGCATGAGTCTGGGATGCTGTCCCAAGTGCTATCGCATGTGGCATCATATGGAGGCAATGTGCTTACCATTCATCAGAGCATTCCGCTCCAAGGGCGTGCTAATGTAGTTATTTCAGTAGAAACTTCTCGGCTCAGTGGAGACCTTGGCGAGATGTTGGAGCAATTCTCGCAGGTTCCTGGAGTCAAACGAACACGCTTGATAGGTCAGGGGTAGAGGAGATACTCTAGGTACATAAAGGGGATGAGAAGATGAAACCGATTAAGGTGGGTTTGCTTGGATTAGGTACTGTAGGCACAGGTGTAATACGAATCGTGGAAGGGAATCAGGAGGATCTGAGCAGTCAAGTCGGCTCTCCTATCGTTATTGAAAAAGTAGCTGTGAAGAATCTGGTCAAGGCTCGTAATATTACAGTGGATGCTGATAAATTAACAGAAGATCCATGGGAAGTTATTCGTAATCCTGAGATTGATGTTATTGTCGAAGTCATGGGCGGAGTGGAGAAAACAAAAGAATACATTCTTGAAGCGCTAGAGCGGGGCAAGCATATCGTGACGGCAAACAAGGATTTGATGGCGCTCTTTGGTGCGGAAATTTTAGCAAAAGCTGAGGAGAAGCGCTGTGACGTCTATTATGAAGCTAGTGTTGCTGGTGGTATTCCGATCATTCGTACGTTGATTGAGGGCTTCTCGTCTGACCGAATCACACGAATTATGGGGATCGTTAACGGGACCACGAACTTCATATTAACCAAGATGAGTCAGGAAGGGGCTTCGTATGATGAAGTCCTAACAGAGGCACAGGCACTTGGTTATGCAGAATCCGATCCTACCTCGGACGTAGAAGGGCTAGATGCCGCACGTAAGATGGCCATTCTCGGCACGCTTGGGTTCCATACAAACGTCGAGCTTCGGGATGTGTCAGTCAGCGGAATTTCTGGTGTTACCAAAGAGGATATTGCTTACGCTAAGAGACTTGGATATGAAATGAAGCTGTTAGGTATTGCAGAGCGACAAGATGACCAAATCTCAATCAGTGTAGAGCCAACGATGGTGAGACAGCAGCATCCTCTGGCCTCAGTCAACGGAGTATTTAATGCGGTATTTGTTCACGGTGAAGCCGTTGGAGAAACGATGTTCTATGGAGCAGGTGCGGGTGAACTGCCTACGGCTACTTCTGTTGTAGCTGACTTGGTATCTGTAATCCGTAATTTGAAGCTCGGAGTGAGCGGCCTGAAATCCATCAGCCCTTATAAAGAGAAGCATCTGATACAAGATGAGCATATTTCTTATAAAAATTTCATCCTGCTGCATGTCGATGACAAAGCAGGTGTGCTTGCTCAAATTACCCAAATATTTGCTGAGTATAACGTCAGTCTTGCTTCCGTTGTGCAGCAGCCGAATGAACAGAATCCGGATGCCGAGATCATTATTGTTACCCATAATGCGAGTAAAGCAAGCATGGATAAAGTGCTGAAGCACTTTGAAACGCTTAGTGTTATTCGTAAAGTGAAGAGTGTTTACCGGGTAGAAGGATGATCTTTCCCGTTACTTTCGAGGAGGACCGAATAGAATGAAGAACAGCGTAAGAGTAAAAATCCCGGCGAGTACAGCTAACTTAGGCCCAGGTTTTGATTCTTTGGGGATGGCGCTCAGCTTATATTCTTATGTGGAGATGAAGAGGGCAGAGGAGACTACTATCTCTCTGCATGGCGAACATTTGAAGGGGATTCCTACGGATAAGACGAACCTTGTCTATAAAGTGGCACAAGCTGTATTTAATAAAGCAGGAGTCCTTGTTCCTGAGCTTGAGATTTCTATGTATTCCGAAATTCCTCTTACACGGGGGCTTGGAAGCAGCGCGACGACGATTATAGGTGCTATGGTCGCAGCTAACGAACTCATTGGGTCACCTTTGATGCGGGAAGAGCTGTTCACGATGGCCACGCAAATAGAGAAGCACCCCGACAATGTGGGGGCCTCGCTGTTTGGCGGTTTTGCTGTCTGTGCATGGGATGGTACTTCGGCACATCATATATCGTTTAATCCGCCTGAACAATTGGAAGTGCTTGTTGTGATTCCGCAGTTTGAATTGTCGACAACGAAGGCAAGAGAAGCATTGCCGCGCGAGCTTTCATTTCAGGATGCGGTCTATAATATCGGGCGAACCTCAATGCTGGTCGGCGCCTTGGCGAGTGGTCGTTACGATCTGTTAAGTGCGGCGATGAAGGATAAGCTGCATCAGCCCTACCGGGCTGCCCTTGTTCCCGGGATGGCCGAAATACTGGAGGAAGCACCGCGAAAAGGGGCTCTAGGAGCAGCTCTAAGCGGCGCGGGTCCGACGGTACTCGCTTTCGTACATCAAGAAGAGCGGGATAAGCATGGCCTTGAAACTTATATGGTTGAGACTATGCGAGCCCAAGGAATTGAAGCAGATACGATGTGGATCAAACCAGATCTGCAGGGTGCACAGCTTGTATCTGACGAGCAAGAAGGTACATTTATGGATATGATAAAAGGGGAAGTTAAAGCATGAAACGAGTTGCAATACTACCTGAAGGCACCGTGTCACATGAAGCGCTCGATTTTTTGCTAGGAGACGAGCCATATGAAGGCAAACACTTCAAGCTGATATCGGATGTATTTCGATCTACGGAACGAGGAGAGAGTGACTACAGTGTTATACCGGTGGAAAATACAATAGATGGGTCGGTTAGTCTACATATGGATTGGCTTGTACATGAAGTGGATATCCCTATGCAATGCGAATGGGTTTACCCCTCTATTCAGAATTTAATTGGCGATCGAAATGAATTTCTGAATACAGCGGGAGATATGGACTTTACGAAAATCCGCAAAATCATGTCTCATCCCGTAGCTATCCCTCAATGTCAGCAGTTTATCCGCACTTATGCTCCACAGGCAGAGCTTGAAAGTGTAGGCAGTACAGCAGAGGCAGTAGAGATTGTGAAGAAGAACCCGGGTCAAGGCTGGGCGGCCATTGCTACGAGACTGGCTGCAGCGAAACATGGATTGGATATCATGGCTGAGCGGGTTACGGATCATGATAACAACTACACCCGGTTTGTGTTAATTGGTCCAGATGCGGTTAATCTGCAGCGAGAGGCGGATCATCAGAAGACAAGCATACTTATCACACCTCCAGAAGATTTTCCTGGAGCGCTTCATCAGGTATTATCGGCTTTTGCTTGGCGCAGACTGAATTTGTCTCGGATTGAGTCCAGACCAACGAAAAAGAAGCTCGGTAACTATTATTTCTATATTGATGTAATGGAATCAATGGATTCGGTACTTCTTCCTGCAGCTATTTCAGAGATTGAAGCTCTGGGATGCCAGGTTCGCGTACTGGGTTCTTATCCTTGCTATGTATATACAGGACAATAATGCGGAGGTGTCACTCGTTATGGCAGCAGAACAGTGGATTTATCTTGATGGTCAGTATGTGACGAAGGAAAATGCAAAAGTATCCGTTTTTGATCATGGATTTTTATATGGTGACGGGATTTTTGAAGGGATTCGGATATACAACGGAAATATTTTTAAATGCAAGGAGCACTTAGATCGTCTCTATGATTCCGCAAAATCCATCATGCTGGATATTCCTTTGTCTCATGATGAGATGCGGGAGGCCATGGCTGAAACCATTCGTCGCAACGAAATGAGAAATGGATATATACGGCTCGTTGTATCGCGCGGTTACGGTAACCTTGGAATTGATCCACTTCGGTGCGAAAAGGCAAGTGTCGTCATCATTGTAGAAGAGCTGTCCATTTACCCAGAGGAAGCGTATCTCAAGGGCTTAAGAACAATCTCGGTTTCGCAGCGCCGCAACATCCCAGATGCACTCAATCCTAAGATCAAGTCATTGAACTACTTGAATAATGTGCTGGTCAAAATTCAGTCGAATCACGCTGGTGTTGGAGAAGCAATTATGCTGAATTCGCAAGGCTACGTTACAGAAGGTTCCTCAGATAATATTTTTATCGTCAAAAATGGGGTTCTCATTACGCCTCCATGTTATTTGGGTGCGCTAGAAGGCATTACTCGAAATGCCATTATTGAACTCGCAGACAAAATAGGTTTGCCCTTCAAGGAGCAGCCCTTCACATTGCATGATGTATATGTAGCAGACGAAGTGTTCTTTACGGGTACTGCCGCTGAAGTTATCGCTGCTTATAAGGTAGATGGCAGAACGATTGGTACCGGTGTTGCTGGTCCGATTACACTCCAGCTGCTTGAGGAGTTTCGCCAAGTTGTAGATAAAGACGGGTATAAAGTATTTGCAGATTAGTGCTGCTGCGTGATAGGCGGATAAGATCCTCTTCTTCGCATGTAGTCTCTTTTTAAAGGGATTGCTGCCTAGAAGAGGATTTTTTTATGATAATGATGTCATTTGTTCGGATGCTGCATAGGATGAGAGTAACGAAAGAACGGGCGAATATCATGCCTGAAGAAACGTGAGGAGGTTTTGGGCCTGTGAAAATCCATATTGTAAAAGAAGGAGATACATTATATAAGCTGTCTCAAAAGTATAATGTATCTTTAGAAACGATGATTAGCGCAAATCCGGAAATTGCAAACCCTAATGAATTAACGATCGGGATGAAAGTCAAGATTCCATCGGCACCGGTAACTGCACCACCAGGAAATATGATTATACACTCCCATACCGTAGTACAAGGAGACTCGCTCTGGAAATTGTCCAAAGCATGGGGAATTCCTCTTCAGGATTTAATTGCTGCTAATCCGCAGCTGAAAAACCCGAATGTACTATTGGTAGGAGAAACGGTGAAGATTCCTGCCGGGACATCCGCTAATAAGGAAATGGGAACAAATACACAAATGGGTCAAACCCACACCGGTACATCTCCAAAAACAACAGTGGGAAGTGAGCAGTATACAGGCGTAAAAGAAGAAATTGTTCCATTGGATGCTTTGCCTAATTATCCTCAGCTTCCTAAGCTGCCAACGATGCCAGAAGCACCAGTCGCGCCAAAAGCCGAATTAACGAAGCCAAAATTGACCGCACCCAAAGCCGAGTTGACCAAACCGAAGCCAGAACAGCCAAAAGCAGAAATAACTAAACCTGCACCGACTCCTCCAAAGGCAGAAGTGACCAAACCGAAGCCGGTACCTCCCAAAGCCGAGATTACAAAGCCGATTGCTCCCGCTCCGAAGCCTGAGATGATGAAGCCAATGCCGCCTGCACCTAAAAAGGAGTTTAAACCAGTAGCCCCGCCACCCAAACCTTTGCCTAAGCCTGTAAAACAGCCTGAAATGGTTAAACCGATGCCGCTTCCAGCACCTGTTAAAAAACCCGATTACGGTTATTGCGATTCATGTTACCCAACACACGGAATGATGATGCCATTCTATGAAGATAAGCATTACGGAAAAGGGCACGCCGGACATTGGCCGGGATTCCATCAGCCGTATGGTCAGCATCCAGTTGCTCCAGCGGGGCATTATGGTTCGCATGAAGGTACTGTTCCTTATGGTGAGCAATCTCCTATGGTTCAAGGTGTCTATGATCAGTCGGATGGATCTTATACCACATACGAGCATGGCGGATATATTGTGGATTATGCTCTTGTACATGGAGATCAATATGGGGATTGCGGATGCGGTCAACCTGTAGCTTTGCCATACAGCTATGCTCAAGCGGAGTCGGAATGGAAGGCAGCGACAGCACAGAATCAGCAGCCTGCATTGCATCCAGAGGCGTATGGACGTCAGCCGCAGTATACGAACTATTACAGACCTAATGAATACGGACCTCAAGTTTCTTATGTAGACTATTACAATCAACCGTATAACAACACAGCTGTACAGAATGTAGTAGATGGAAAAAGCGATATTGCCGAACAACAAACAGGCATTAACTTAGATAGCTTGAGCGAGCTTCCAAAGATAGAGGATGCACAGATGTCTATTAAAGCAAAAACAACAGTCGGAAAGAGTAAAACTAAAAAAGCGATGGTGTCATCCAGTGCTAAAAAGCGTACCTCATCAAATAGAAACCAAAGCAGCAAAGGATCTGGATTAAAAAAGGCGCGCAGAAATCCATGGCTTAAGAGATAACATTCTATTTAGGATCAAGCAGCTCTTTATGAGCTGCTTATTTAATTTCTAAAAAAGTATTGCATTAGATCTTGGTATGTGATAATCTATAATTCCTGTCGCGTTGACGGGGATGAGCGTTGAGAAATTGATAGTTTGATAGAATAACATTTTTTAAAAAAACTATTGACGAAATAACATCATCTATGATATATTATAAAAGTCGCCGCTGAGAGAAAATGAAGGCGAGCGAGAGAAATTGATCTTTGAAAACTGAACAACGAGTGAGCAGCATTTTCTTCGAAAATGCTTAGCGAGATCATTCGGTATGTGTCGCAAGACCGTATGAATGATGGAGCAAAATAAAGAGAACATAATGTTCTCGTCAGTTTTTCTAAATGAGCTTATCGCTCTTTTCAATATTCGTTAAGA
>NZ_FPAC01000020.1 GCF_900116105.1 Paenibacillus sp. 453mf | reverse complement strand
CATCTTTTGTCTACTCTCGGAAGTATACGAATGCCAGACAAGTACCAGGAGCACTACGAGCTGAAGCCCTAGCAACAGGCACGAGGCTGCTCCCTTCGCTCCGGACGAGATCCGCGCGTTCTATAGCGCCACTGGCGCCGTCTCACACACCCAGTACGGCCCCGTTTATCCTTTGCCTTTTTCGGAAGTATCGAGCGCCAGACACTCACCAGGAGCGCCCACGAGCTGAAGCCTGAGCAACCGACACGTTGCTGCTCCCCGGACCCTAGCAGCTTCATAGTGCCCACCGGGCCCACAATCATGAGAGAGTGAGACATCTATGTTAAACGAAAACATTGTGCGGGTCATCGACCATAAGCCCGCCAATAGATAAACAAAGTAAACTACTATTGAAATTTCGGATATTTTCGGCTATATAAATTTACCGAATTTTAAATATCCCACCGTAAGTGCATATTGATGCTATAATTACAATGCCGATTTAGGACAATGGATATGGGTTAATTTACCCATTTTCACTTAGTAATTCTATTCAGCCCTATATTTTTCATTATGTCAAACAAAATAGGGGAAAATTTTAATCAAAGGAGTACATACACATGAGCCATCACCTAAAACAGCTTTTGGATCGAGGAGTTACCCTTAAAAGACAGGGGGATCTTGAAGGAGCGAGGGATTGTTACATTCAAGCTTTGAAAGAAGATCCAACCGAAATGATGATCTATATTAATCTTGGAAAAGTAGCACATTTACTTAAGTCACAAGATTTAGCTATTCGCTCTTATCTTGCGGCAGCCCACCTTCAAGTTTCCCCTGTAGAAATTGCTATTGAACAAAACTCCTTGCCGATACATCTAAAAATTCATTACGATAATTTTCCGAAAGCAATTCTAGACCAACTGCCCCGAAAATCTGGGTTCATTATTTTTATTGACTCCAATACACCAAGACATGCAGCACATTCATTAATTGATTTGTCCTCGGAAGCTATGAGAAATAATCCTCAACTCACAACCTTTGCGGAAGTTTATAACGCACATATCTTTGGAAACGGGCAACATGAGGAAGTTCTATTAAAACATGGTATTTCAATTAATGATCAAATTAGTAGTGACGAAGAAAACTATATTCCGTTGGGTAGGGAATTTTTTATTGATAAGCTTAAATGGGAAAGTCTTCATAGAAATGATGTTTTAAACTTATATTTTTAGAGACTAACAAACGAGAAGATAAAGCACCCGTTAAGGGTGCTTTTAATCTACGCCAATGGTTCAGAATTAAAGTTAGAGACATAAGGAGACTATTACCTCGCGATAGTGGACATTATCAGAAACGTGAAGCTTACATTGGTGCTTGAAAAGTTCCAAGATAACTATGATACTTTATGAATGTATAATGTTAAGGAGGGGGAAGTTTGTGGGATTCTCTAGATTTTTATCAAGAGTTTCTGTTTTAGTCGGAATAGCAATTGCTATATATTTTTATCCTGAATGGGGATGGGGTTCTATTTTAGCAGGTTTTGGAGGCTTTGCTTTTCTTACTTTTTTAGCTTTTATACTAGCCAAAGGGCAAAATATCTCAGATGTTCATGTTGCACCTGCTAACAATAATGCAACACCAAACCCACATTTCCTTGACTCTGCAGCTAAAGTTGGTGAAAACCTAGGGCACCAAACGTTACTTGGAATAGATGCATTTGAAACAGGTTTAACTAAGGCAGATCTAGCAAGTGAACAACGAGAGCTAAAATTCTTGTTATCTTACATTATGACCTCTTCCTCAGAAATGATAATCGGGGACAATATCTTTTCAGATACTCTGAATGCATACTTTGATAAAGCTTTAATTAACTCTCGTGATATGGTGAATTATAGTGATCGCTGGAGAACTTATAATGGGGTAATTGCGAGAAGTAAAGGTGAAGGTTCTGACATAAACCACAGTTTAGCAAAATCAATGTGTGAAATTTATTTGAATGATACCAGTAGCACTTCTACTCATCAAGTTACAGAATTAATTAGTGAGTTGTCATCAGCGTATAGTAAAGTTCTCTTAGAGTTTAAGCCCAAAGCGGATAAAGAACTTAAACGATTGAGTTAATTAAAAAACTCCAGTTCAGCGGTTTCCAAATTTGAATCATCCTTATGCTTGCATTATCATCGGTTCGTTTTGATAGTCAAATTATGTAAAGCGAATAATACCCTAGTAGGTATACCCGTTCAATAAAAAGCAGCCGATTATGTTTAATCGGCTGCGGTTAACTTTATGAACAAGGACTTACTATCTGAGGTAATGACATTTAGCGCAACTCATCATCCAACGGTACAATGATTTCATCTAGCACAATTTTCCATTGACGCTTCATCTCTGGTGCGTATTTCAATGGCTTTGCATCTGGATGTATGGCTTTATACTTATCAAACTGCTTGCTATTAATTATACTTCCGATATTTGGGATCGGATCAATGCCGATTACATATTGAACCGCAGATAAATAAAGTTCATTCTCCTCCACAAACCAAGTTTGCGCAAATTCCTGAATCGTCGTGTTACGTGCGTTCTTGAAGAATCTCCGTTTCACTACTAGAATATCTTCTTCGGCGTCTATCTCTTTAGTGTCAATCGCGTTTAAAATCGCTCGGTATACGCCTTTAACAATTTCTGATTTTTTCAGTTTTTGCAGAGCCTTTTCGATCTCGTCACGGATATTTTGATTATTGGCCAAGTATGATTCCAATAATCGATCAATATAGGTTGAGTCTATATCATAGATCTTAATGGTATTATCTCCATAGAATTCTATGTCCGAAAAGTTGGGGCTGGGTCCGTCGCCGTCGCTGACTTCAACGATTAATGATCCCTTAACCGTATTGTAAATACCAATATACTCTTCTAAAGTCTTCGCCTGTTCTTGAAGTGCCGTTGATTTTTCCATCTCATCGTTGTAGTCATCGTAAGTTACCAAAGCTTCAAAGGCGTTGTTTAACTCCTGGAATGCCTTCACAAATTCAATCCGGGTTTCTAGGGCCGAGTGTTCGTTGATGTCACTTGGATCTGGAACTAGTTTGGTTAGCTTTTTGTGAGCCTTCTGGAAACGTTTCTTGGATTCATCATACGTTGGATAAACAAGAGTAGATTCCTCTTGGGCATGTGAATACAACTTCGTGGCATCCTTCACATTTTGCTCCATTGATGCAGGCTTTCGGAAGGTGACGATCAATCCCTTTTTCTTGTCTGGGTAGGTACGATTCGTCCGAGAGAAAGCCTGGATCAAATTGGCGTAACTCAAATTTCGATCTACAAATAACGTTTGGATGGTTGGAGCATCGAACCCAGTCAACAGGCGATCTACAACAATGACCAGGTCAATTTGTTTTCCAAGTTGTTTAAATTCCGCTTTCTTACGGGCTAACCGATTATTGATATCGCCATTATATCGTTCAATATCCTCTATAGACCAAGCCGTACGATAGTAATCGTTATAATCCTTTATGATTCCCTTCATCTCATCTTGAATTTGTTTGGAATTCTCTTCATTTTCCTGCATCGAATAGGTGATAGCAATCCGAGGGAAGTCTGGATCCTCAATGGTACGGCCTGTTCGAATCGGATGCCCGGCAAATTCTTTCGTTAACCACTCCGGATCTTGAGTCATCTCTTTAATCGCCTGATAATACCGTTTGGCCATATCAATGGAGCTTGTGGTTAAGATAGCAGACTTTTGCGGCCGACCGTTTTGGAAATCAAACTTGATGTAGGCATTATCAGGCCGAAAGATCTTATGGATCACCTTCTGGATATGTTCATCACTTTCAAATGTAGAAGGATCAAGATAAGATTCCTTCTCTATTCCTTCCATTTGATCGATTCGTTCATTAATATCATCATCACTATCATCAGGGAACTTCATGCGAAGTTGTTTATGAATATGATTATTTAATGAAGTAGGCTCAATCGTATCGTCATGTTCTACCTGGAACCCCAATACAGCCCCGTCATCCAAAGCATTCTTGATCGTATACGTGTGCAAGACTTCTCCATACTGATCATGCGTGGTACGAGCCAGTTGTCCTTTTGCCTGCTTTTTATTTTCCTTAAATATCGGCGTGCCTGTAAAACCAAACCATGTGGAGTTGGGGAAGAATCCCTTGATCGCATCCATTCCTTCTGCACTTAGCGCCCGATGGCATTCATCTACGACAAAAACAATATGCTGCCCCAGCAGCTTCTTGAAACGCTGGGTGCCTTTTTGCGCTTCCTGTTTCTGAGCATAGCGTAAGGCTGCCTCTAATTTTTGGCGAGTCGTAATAATTACGATATTAGAATTGGCATCAGATAATAGTGTATTGCTCAGTTCTTTAGCACTTCCGGTTCCGACAATCAAACTGTTAGACCTGGCATTACCTAAAGAAATACCAGTATTAAATTCGGAAGCAAATTTGGTAAATTCGGTTGTTGTCTGGTTGTCCAAGTCTTTTCGGTCAATGAGCATAATGGTACGATCTACACCGGGTTTGCGAGCTAATAACTTCGTCGAAACAAAACTGGTCAAGGTTTTCCCCGAACCGGTGGCATGCCATATATGGCCAGATTGATGCTTCATGGCAGCGGTAAATAATGCTTCAATTGCATGGATTTGATACGGCTGCAACACCATTAAGGCTTTATTATCCTGATCCTCGCTCACAATCGTATAATTGGCAATCAAACGATGCGCATCCGGAATATTTAAGACTTGTTTTACGAATTCGTAGAGATTTTCTACTTTTCGATTGTCTGTTGTCCGCCAACCGAAGATAAACTTCTTATGCATATATTTAGGTAATGCATTAGCAAAATAACGCGTTGTTTGTTCGTTAGAAATGACGAAGATTTGCAGCGTAGAAAAGATATTATTTCGAAACATCCCTTCCTCTGCGTATTTCTTAATTTGATGATAGGCTTGAAACACGCCGTCTTTCGCACTGGCTTGTTTGAGTTCAATTTGAACAATAGGCAGGCCATTAATTAATAGGGTCACATCAAACCGGCGATCACGGTCATCAACGTTAGCCTTTTTTTTCGCAATCTGATGAACAACCTCATATGTAGAGATTCCGCCGCCAATGTCTTGATTCGAATACAGGACTAAAGACATTGATCCTAGGGATACATCTTCACGTTCAATCGTAATCCGAGCAATTCCATTCTCCCCTTTGAGCCATTTAGCAGCATCAAAGGGGGTTTGGGTTTTCAATAGTAATTCGGTTTTGATCGTGTCAAATTCCTTATCAGAAATGGGATGTTCCCCAATTTCTGATAAGTTGTTTTGCGTAAGTTTCTGACGTAGGTTTTTCCATAAGTCTTCTTCTGATTTTAGGTCCGGACGATAATTCCACTGATTACGTCCTTCGCCAAGTACTTCGATGAGGCGCCTTTCTATTTCAGCTTCATCATTATGCGGTATCTTCGTCATCGGTTTTCCTCTCTTCTAGTTGATTAGACAAACATTTTTTGTAGGAATGCTTTTTTTGTTTCTTTTAGGGCATCTAGTTCGCGCTGATGAAGGGTGATGAGGTTATCGAGACTGTCAAAAAAGTCGGCAATTAGTATTTGTTCACTTACAGAGGGTAAAATAATCGGAAGCTTTTTTATCAATTCAGCGTTGTAGCTTTGCTGCTTTGTTCCCTGTGTGTATTGTAATCCGTATTCTTGGCCTACTTTTCGATACCATTGAAACAAGAATGATGAATTAAGTAACTTTTCGTTAGGATACAATGCCATACATGACTGGTTTAAAGTAGTATCTATTCCTAACTTTGCACAGTTTCCCCGAGTTCCAGCTGCTTCTAATCCGGTTATTGCCATCACAAATGTACCCTTTGGAACAATTTTTAGATTAGCACTTTTTCTTCCATCTTCTGTAATTTTTTCAATAGTTTTAGAAACAACACCTCTGTTTAACTCACCACTAGAAAGCCAATTAATATCTCCCTCCCAAAAACTAGTATTCTCTCTCGAAGGGGTTTGACCATTATACTGATTGTCTATAACCTCCCCCAATTTACGCTCTTCCCAATCTCCAGTAAATCCCGGAAACCGAATCTTCGGCACAGACGCCCCTTCTGCTGGAAACATTTCTTGCAAGAAACCCTGTTTTGTTTGTTTTAGGGTGGTTAGTTCATGCTGATGAAGATCGATCGTGTCGTCCAGTTGTTTAAAGAGTTTTCCTATTTTAGCTTGTTCTTCAATTTGAGGGACAAAAATGCTCTTTGAAAGTAATTCTTCTTTTGTAATTCCTTTAATTGAAGTGCCTTGAACAGCGTTTAGTTCTCCTCGTAGCTTTTTGTAAATTGCATATACGCTATACCATACATCTGCTTTCAGGTTACTCAATGACAAAAAATCTTGACTAGTAGTATATTGAGTTGGCATTATAGCAAGCTTCCCGACACCTACACGAGTGACAATAGCAATAGAGTTTTGGGGGATTAATTTTGTTGCGGACTTTCTTAATCCAGATTCAGAAATATGCTTTTTCGGGGCAACTCCAAACAAGTGATTTTCTGTTAAATCAGATGATTGTATCCAAGGTATATTTCCATTCCAATACTCTTCGTTAGATGTTGTAGGTGTACCTCCTCCGTAAGTGTCAGCCGCAATCTCCCCCAACCTACGATGTTCCCAAGTGTCAGTGAATCCTGCAAATCTGATCTCTGGTGTGCGCTTATTTTCCACGATTAAACACCTCTAATGCTCCCTTGATCCATTCTGCGTTTTCTTCTTCATGTTGCAGTGAAGAAATCATGTTGTATAGGCTGGATTCGAGTTGTTCTTTTTCTTTTCGGATGTCTTGAATAGTTGAACCGATTTTGGCCATATCAATAGGCTCTTCTTCTTCAAAGGTATCAACGTAACGAGGAATGTTTAGATTAAAGTCATTTTCTTTAATCTCCTCAAATGTAACGACATGGGCATATTTCTCAACATTTTCTCGTCTTTTATAAGTCTCGACAATCTTATCAATATGTTCTTTAGAAAGATTGTTTTGGTTCTTTCCTTTTTTGAATTCATGACTTGCATCAATAAATAATACATCACGAGTCGTACGGTTTTTCTTTAAAATGATGACAGTTGTTGGAATTGAGGTCCCGTAGAATAGGTTTGCCGGCATACCAATGACCGCATCAATACTTCCATCCTCCAATAGTTTCTTCCGGATCACACCTTCTGCAGCTCCGCGGAAAAGTACCCCATGCGGTAAAACGATGGCCATGGTTCCGGAATCTTTCAGATGGTAGAACCCATGTAAAAGAAAGGCAAAGTCTGCTTTCGATTTTGGCGCTAATTTCCCGTACCGGTTAAAACGTGAATCATCTAGGAAAGTATCATCTGAAGACCAATTGGCGGAGTAAGGTGGATTCATAAGGACAGAATCAAAGGTGTATGGCTCATCTGTCGGCCAGTCTTTGTTCAAGGTGTCCCCGTTGCGTAAACGCATGTCTTCTTTATCTACACCGTGCAAAATAAGATTCATCTTTGCTAGGTTGTAAGTCGTTGTATTGAGCTCTTGACCATGATACTTTACATTATCCGGATAGTTTATATAGTTTCGGACATTCAGCATTAATGAACCTGAGCCCATTGTGGGGTCAAATACGCTAAACAATTTCTTGTCTTCTTGGCCGATGGCAGCTATACGGGCCATCATGTCGGAAACTTCGTGAGGGGTATAGAACTCACCGGCCTTTTTACCAGCCTCAGAAGCAAATTGGCTAATCAAAAACTCATAGGCATCCCCAATGATATCGCCGTTATGTCCAAGCACATTAATATCATTTAATTTCTTCAAAACTTCGGTAATGGTAATGTTTCGTTGTTGGTCATCGGATCCTAGTTTTTTGGATGTCAGATCCACATCATCAAACAATCCATTAAACTGGTCATACTTGGTAGACAGATCGATGAAAGCTTTATTCAAGTCATTTAACTGAAATATGTTTTGTTTTGCCTGATTAGTCAATACATTGAATAAACTATCTGGTCCAATGTCATATCCTAATGTATCTACTAATGTGTCAATTAAATCCTTTTCCACTTCTTTATCGGCCAATAAGCTTCTATACAGTTGGGTTTGTTTTTCTTGTGTGTTGTATTCTTCTTTCGATTCATCAGCGATTTCAACTACTTTTTCTAATAATTTATCGGATAAGTACTTGTAAAAAATCAGTCCTAGTAAGTAGTTTTTGTATTCTGATGCATCCATTTTGCTACGCAGGTTGTCTGCGGCACTAAATAATTTAGAGTTTAATTCAGCCATGTTAGAGTCCTCACTTGTCTATTGTTGGTCTAATTGATTCAATATTTCTAAATAAAGTTTCTCTTCAAGTTGTGCTTGCTTCTTAGCTAAAGCATGGTGTTTTTTTAAAGTGAAATAAGCTTTACCTACAGTCCGTTGTTTCTCAATAGTTGGCAACTTAATTTCAAACTCTTTAAGAATTGCTGGGGTTAATTTAGGTACAATACTACCTTGCATGGAAATCGCCATTTGTTTTTTCACGGAATAGGATTCATTCAAGGCATAGCATAAATAGCAGGGATCCAGAGTCCTATGATCAAAAATGAGCTTCGCAAAGTTCTGGTTGATGATTTTTCCTTGGTTTAAGTCACTTACGATCCCTGCCTTGGAACTCACAAAACTGAAAACAACATCTCCAGTACTGCTCAAATAGCCATCTGTCTGTTTATGATAAAGATTAGCCTGGAAGTCAATAAATGAGCCCTCTAAATCATTTACTAAATCCTCGTATGAATAGGCAACTAAAGTTAGATCATTTTTCTCATTTCCTCTGGAAAGGTTTTTTCCTATTCTAACCGTTACAACATCTTCAAGCTTCATATCCCACCCTCATCCTAAAAAAAAGTATTTCTTTAGAATTACTTGACGTCAGCGATTTAAATCTTGGGGTAGTACCAGCGAAGCTGACACCACCCGCAAAGTAGATGTTATTAAATGGGAAATTTGTTGATGACCTCGTTGTACTCCTGCTGTGCATCAGTGATTGCCAGTTTTGAATAGACTTCCAACGACTTCCGGCTTTCGTGGCCGGAATACGGTTGTATGAGTGCGTCATCGATGCCCTGCTTTTTAAGCCAAGTCAACAGGAAATGTCGTAGCTTATGCGGCGACAGATTTTGTACAAGACCGGCTTCCTCCGAATATTTAGCCAAAATCTTTCGTATTCCCCGATCCGTATATTTTTTCTTCCACGATGATTCGAACAAGTAAACCGCCTGCTTCTTTTTCATTGAATCGGCGTGCATGGCCAGCATTTCCTTGAACGATTGAGGGAAAGGGACAATGCGATCCTTATTCCCCTTGCCCTTATTAATCCGGATTTGGCAGTAGTGGAAATCAACATCGGACAATTTGATATTGATCAGCTCGCTTACCCGAACGCCGGTATATAGCAGCGTCTTGACGATCATCATGTCTTGAAAGTTCTTCGCTTGCCAAACCACATCGTAGTAGCGCTTAAGCTCCTCTTCTGTAGGTACATAGGGGAGCTTCTTCGCTGTTTTTGGAACCTCTACCTCCAGCTCTGCTCGAAGATGCTGAAACAGGCTTTTGAGATAGTCATAATCTGGCCGTTCCCCTCGGAGATACTTCGCCAGCTCCTTCGCTTTGCGTTTCGGGGATATGCGTCTTTCACTCACGCAATAACACCTTCTTCCAACGGAAGGCGTTCACTCATGTTCAGCCTAAATGTGCCGTAAGGGTTTACGTGCGTGTAGATCAGCGGGGTAAGCGCCCGCAAGTCTTCCGAAGTCATCATATCGAACCATTTGCGGTCGGATAGGATGCTTTGAAGCATAATGGTATTGATGTAAACCAGGCAGTTTTGCAGAAGGTGAAGAGACAATACGGCTAGCTCTTGATCTTCTAACCGGTTGGTAGCGATTTCTCCGCCTTTGCCGTAAAAGATAAAGCTGTTGGCCGAGTTCCAATTTTCCACGACATTCAAGCCTTCATTGATCTCGCGGCGCAGCTCCTCCGAGTGCAGGTAATCGCAGAGGAATATCGTTTTGACTGCTTTGCCGAGTTCCCCCAAAGCTTGATAGGTCGGATGCTTTAAATTATTACGGGTAAATCGTTTCAAGATTGCTTCTGTTTCGGCGGTTCCGAGTCGGAGAGCCGTAGCGTACTTCATCATTTGATCGTATTGCTGCCGAATTAGCTCCCAGTTGATTGGGCGGGTCAGCACCGGCTGCAAATTCGGATAGGCATCGGTCATGCCTGGTTCGGGCCGGTAAAGTTTTTGCGAATGAATCGCTTTGAGCCGTGGCATGAGCTGATAGCCCAAAAGGTAACAAAATGCGAACGCAACCTCGCTCTGGCCGTGTGAATCCACGTAATTCTTCTCGACCTCCATTTCGGTACAATGACGAAGCAATCCTTCCATCATGGCAGCGACTTCAGAGGAGGAGCACGATTTGAGCTGCGAGTAAATGCATGTCGAATTCTTCTCAACGTGCCAATATATCATAACGCCGCGGCCGCGGTACCGGATATGCCATTCGGTCATCAGATTTTGATCCCATGCACCAAATTTTTTTGAATCCGATGCACAGGATGTCGTGGCATCGCCCCAAATCTCCTGCATCCGAACGCGAAAAATCGCATTAACCACTTCGGATATCGCATTTCGGAGATTGTCCTTATGAATGAATTTCCTGCGGACGTACAGCAAGTCTTTGTAGCTTTCTCCATGCTCACCGGCACTCACACGTTTCAAGCCGGTATTCGTCCCGAGGCCATAAAGGGATAGGATGAGTCTCTTTTGCAGCGTATCCCTGCTTAACGCTTCGCGTACAGCAACAGTCTTGAATTTTTCAGTAAATCCGACACGAAGATCGGCCTCTTTTAAAATGTCCAACAGGCTCGTCATTGGCCAGCGCCGAAGCATCTCTGATTTTATCCGTGATAGGTTGACTGGCTCTGCTTGTGGTTCTAACGGAGATAAGCTAATCCAACCATTACCCTTCTCCGTGATCCGGACCTTGGGGTTTTTCTGGAGACCGGTATCAAGCTTTTCTAATCCATCTTTCATGGCCTGCTTCAACGTTGCAATGAATGCTTCTGCATCCAGCGGCTGCTTTAAAGCCTTATAATTTTCTTCCCGCCGTTCTTCGAAGTCTGTCGGCAAGTCATCGTCCGGATTCCGGTATCGGTTCGCTCCGGCCACCCATATTTCCTTGCAACGAAGCTTTTCCCGTAAAGCTTGCAGAACGCTTATCTCATAATTCATCCGATTAATTCGCTCTTGGCCTTTCTCGTCCTTCTCAACAATGATTTCTTTATTAACCGTCCGGATTACACCATCTACCGGGATTTCTTCGGACATTGGCAAATAATGATGGCCGGTGTCAGAATATTTCTTTACCAGTTCCAGCGCACGAATCACTGGCCGATGCACTTCATTGTTTGATCGGAATTCCAGAATGCCTAGTATTTCGGGAACCATACGGCGGTAGTGACTCCCATAGGAAGCCCGAATAATGGTATGGATTTTCTCACGGTAAGCCGGTCCGGTATGCTTGAATTCTTTTATCAAATCCCGTAACGTTTGCTCATTTACGACCGGGAAAATGACATCACGAATTACTCCGTCTGGATTGTTGACGGCAGACTGGGCCATGTTGAATAAAATGCCATACTTATTGCTTACTTTCCGTAGGTCATTCAGAATTTCCTTCTCGACCTTGCGTTCTGCCCGTACTCCTATTCGATGGACGATTTGAATAAGTAGCTCAATCAAATTGTCCGTTATCTCCATACTCCTTAGCCAGAAGAATGCGGCCAACAATGTGTAACGGATCGGATCAGGGTGGCGACGAAGTTCCCGGAGATCCTCTGTTGCGGTCCGCTGCCGGTACTTGGTCAATACTTTAAGAGGGATATCACGAAACAGATTATCCGGAAGCTCCAGATTTCGAATCGTTCGCAGCTTGCTTACTTCTCTTAACACACTTTCGACACCTGGTTTGCCCGGATCAGCTTTTAACTCTTGAAAAGAAAGAAGTCCCTCGTCGCTGCCGCCTTGGTCTTCATCTAGAAATGCGATACTATCTACGAGTGAATCCAGTTTGGACAAAGATGCCGCAGGCAACTTTTCCAATGTGACTTGGAAAAATTGTTCCTCATATGTACGGATTGCGGCTCTGATAAGTCGCTCAATGCGATCAGGCGTAGGCGGTACAACTTTCATCTCCCGAAATCGCCCGTATACGGTCTCGACCAAATGTTCGAAATCGTGATCTTGGAATAATACGCTTTTGCATAGCCAATCGATTACCTCTTCGGCATCATTGATGGTATCCTCACGAAAGCCAAAAAACTCCCTGATTTGTGTTCGATGGTAGGTAATGGAGCGACCAGTCCAATCGTATTGTGCGTACAGCTCTGCCGGTGCCTCGATCTGCTTTGCTATGTATTGAATTACTGCTTTGGGCACTTCGAATTTTTGGAAGGGGAATCGCGCTTCGTATTGGAAAAACTTAAACAGAACAGCAAACCCCAACCGAGTCTCCCCCGACTTATTGCCGACTTGCTGCATTTCGTTGGGAAGAAACGTAAAATGCTCAATTAACTCCTCCAGCTCCCAATTTCGCTTCACTTGATCCCCTCCGAGTAAAGTTCCTAAAATGGTTAGAATCGGAATTTTAATCATTAAATTTAGTATACCGAAGCATACTTAATGAGGCAATGTGGAGCAAAAAGCTATCAT
>NZ_FPAC01000008.1:37613-135980 GCF_900116105.1 Paenibacillus sp. 453mf | reverse complement strand
GACCGGGATGGACGTACCGCTGGTGTACCAGTTGTTCCGCCAGGAGCACCGCTGGGTAGCTATGTACGGACGGGATAAGCGCTGAAAGCATCTAAGCGTGAAGCCCCCCTCAAGATGAGATTTCCCAACTAGTAAGACCCCTTGAAGACGACGAGGTAGATAGGCTGGGGGTGGAAGTGCAGCAATGCATGGAGCTGACCAGTACTAATCGGTCGAGGGCTTATCCAAAAAAACACCCCACAAAGTGAAGCGAATGCTTCCGGAGTAAATTCCGAATACTTTGCGGGGACCCCGAGAATAACAGGGAAAGCAATAAATCGCAGATTGTTTCGTATCTAGTTTTTAGGGAGTAAATCCTTGAATTGAAAAGTTCACACTTATAGAATCATACACACTCATGTGATGTACCGAAACCAACGCGGATCGCATTTGTTGCACAAATGCTCGTTTGGTGGCGATAGCGGAGGGGTTCCACACGTACCCATCCCGAACACGACCGTTAAGCCCTCCAGCGCCGATGGTACTTGGACCGCAGGGTCCTGGGAGAGTAGGACGCCGCCAAGCAAACATCCTTACTCAGTTTTAATACTGAGAGATGTGTTGACTACTAGTTAATATTCCCTGATAGCTCAGTTGGTAGAGCACTCGACTGTTAATCGAGTTGTCACAGGTTCGAGTCCTGTTCGGGGAGCCATATGCTCTCATAGCTCAGTAGGTAGAGTGCATCCATGGTAAGGATGAGGTCACCGGTTCGATCCCGGTTGAGAGCTTAAATATTGCAAGGCCCGTTGGTCAAGGGGTTAAGACACCTCCCTTTCACGGAGGTAACAGGGGTTCGAATCCCCTACGGGTCACTTTAATAAGGAGACTTAGCTCAGCTGGGAGAGCATCTGCCTTACAAGCAGAGGGTCGGGGGTTCGATCCCCTCAGTCTCCACCATTATTTATTTCGTAAATATTGGATATACTATATGAAGAAAATAATCATCATATAAAATGTTGGGGATTAGCCAAGCGGTAAGGCAACGGACTTTGACTCCGTCACGCATAGGTTCGAATCCTATATCCCCAGCCATTTATATGAGCCATTAGCTCAGTTGGTAGAGCACCTGACTTTTAATCAGGGTGTCGAAGGTTCGAGTCCTTCATGGCTCACCAGTTAATCATATGCGCGTGTGGCGGAATTGGCAGACGCACTAGACTTAGGATCTAGCGTCTTTGACGTGGGGGTTCGAGTCCCTTCACGCGCATTGATTTTTTGCGGACGTGGCTCAGCGGTAGAGCATCGCCTTGCCAAGGCGAGGGTCGCGGGTTCGATTCCCGTCGTCCGCTCCATATTTTGCGCCCTTAGCTCAGCTGGATAGAGCGTTTGACTACGAATCAAAAGGTCGGGAGTTCGAATCTCTCAGGGCGCGCCATTTACTATCGGGATGTAGCTCAGCTTGGTAGAGCACCTGGTTTGGGACCAGGGGGTCGCATGTTCAAATCGTGTCATCCCGATTGTATTTGCGGGTGTAGTTCAATGGTAGAACTCCAGCCTTCCAAGCTGGTAGCGTGGGTTCGATTCCCATCACCCGCTTCATTATACTTATTGTAAAGCCTGATCTTCTGGATGGGCTTTTTTTTGTATATTTACTCCCGTTGGGTCACGCGCGTGGTCTATTTTTCATAAGCACTTGATGTAAAAATTATCTATAATTAGAATCAGAATGCATTTTCTACTTCAGGCGCGTTGATGTGAAGATAAGGGTGTAGAAATACGAAGTATAACTGAATATTCTATTCGAAAAATGTCAAAAAACCTGTATTTTCTATCACAAAACTAAAGATTTTAACTGATTTTTATTGTATCATGTTATGAAGGTGTCAATTATGACGGACGATTAACTTTGTATTCAGCTGGAGATAGGAGGATATGCATGACAGAGCTTATGGCAACCGCGAACAAAAACAATTCAAATAATTTGTTGCGTCGGGATGTGAGGTTTCTAGGTAATATACTTGGTGAGGTTCTGGTACATCAAGGAGGGAACGAACTCCTGAACGTTGTTGAGAAGATTCGTGAGACGAGTAAGGCCTTGCGGGCTGAGAATACACCTGAATTGTTCCAGGAGTTTATTAGCATGATACAGGGGCTTGATTCGGATCGACGTCATCAAGTTATTCGTGCTTTTGCGATTTATTTTCAATTGGTGAACATCGCAGAGCAGAATCATCGAATCCGCCGTAAACGGGATTACGAGCGTTCTGCGGGAGAGGCTGTACAACCAGGTTCTATCGAAAAGGCTGTGCAATCTTTGAAGGATAAAGGGTTTTGCTATACCGAGGTACAGAGCATTTTGGAAACAATGTCCTTGGAGCTGGTCATGACCGCACATCCAACAGAAGCCTCTCGTCGAGTTATTCTTGATATACATAAACGTATATCTGAAGATGTTATGCTCTTGGATAATCCAACTCTTACGCATCGCGAACGTGAACAGCTTCGTGAGAAGCTGCTAAACGAGGTCATTACGCTGTGGCAAACAGACGAACTACGTGATCGCAAACCTACCGTGCTTGATGAAGTAAGGAATGGAATGTATTATTTCCACGAAACGCTGTTCCATGTATTGCCGGATGTTTATGAAGAGCTTGAACGCTGTCTAGAGAAGTATTATCCAGAACATCGCTGGCATGTACCTACTTATTTGCGTTTTGGCTCCTGGATTGGCGGAGACCGTGATGGGAACCCATCTGTAACGGCTGACGTTACCTGGGAGACCCTTAGAATGCAGCGTAAGCTCGCCCTGCGTGAATATCAGCGTATCTTGATTGAATTAATGGGTAAACTGAGCTTCAGCACGAATATCGTTACAGTATCAGAAGAGCTCATGAATTCTATCGAAGAAGATCGTCAGAAGGTTGTTCTTAAGCAAGCGGATATATGGCGGAATGAGAAAGAACCTTATCGCATTAAAATCGCCTACATGATCTCCAAGCTGAACAATGTGCTTGATGACAACAAAATCGGCCAGCCAGACCGTTACGCTTCACCGGAGGAATTGATTAACGACCTGAAGCTAATTGATCGCAGCTTGAGATATCATTATGCCGATTATGTCGCAGACACTTATGTTAAAAAGATTATTCGCCAAGTGGAGCTGTTCGGGTTCCATACAGCGACTTTAGATATTCGTCAACACAGCCAAGAGCATGAGAATGCCATGAAGGAAATCTTGGCTCATATGAACATTGTGGAAGATTATTCTGCTCTGTCTGAGGAAGAAAAGATCGATTTGCTTGCCGGCTTGTTAAGTGATCCACGACCATTGACCTCTTCACATTTCAGCTACAGTGATAGCACGCGGGAATGTCTTGAAGTATATCGCACGATCTATAGAGCCCAGAAGGAATACGGTAGAAACTGCATCAACAGCTATCTGATCAGTATGACCCGAGGTGCTAGTGATCTGCTAGAAGTAATGGTCTTTGCCAAAGAAGTAGGTCTCTACCGTAGAGAACCAGATGGCTCTATTGTTTGTACGATTCAATCTGTGCCGTTGTTCGAGACCATTGAGGATTTGCATGAAGCACCGGCGATAATGAAACGGTTATTCGAATTGCCGGTATATCGTAATTGTGTATCTGCGATGGAGGATATGCAGGAGATAATGCTGGGTTACTCGGATAGCAACAAAGACGGCGGAGTTGTTACAGCAAACTGGGAGCTGCTAGTAGCCATGAATGAAATTACAGCAGTGAGCCAGGAATATAATATAAAACTCAAGTTCTTCCACGGACGTGGAGGAGCGCTTGGTCGCGGCGGTATGCCGCTAAACCGCAGTATTATGGCACAGCCGCCTCATACCATTGGTGGAGGCATCAAGATTACGGAACAAGGAGAAGTTCTCTCCTCACGTTATTCCCTCCATGGAATCGCTTATCGAAGTCTTGAACAGGCGACATCTGCTCTTCTGACGTCTGCTATGGTTGCAAGTGTGGAGAAACCGATTGAAGAAGAGGCTTGGAAGGAGATTATCGTATCGATCTCAGAAGCTTCTCTTAAGAAGTACCAAGATCTTGTATTCAATGATCCGGACTTCTTCAATTTCTTCAAGGAGTCTACGCCGTTACCTGAGGTTGGTGAGCTTAATATTGGATCCAGACCTTCTAAACGAAAGAACAGTAACCGTTTTGAGGACTTGCGCGCCATTCCTTGGGTGTTTGCTTGGACACAGAGCCGTTATCTCTTCCCTGCATGGTACGCGGCTGGTACAGGCCTACAGAGCTTCTACCAGGGCAAAGAGGAGAACCTGAAGGTGCTTCAGGGTATGTATAAGAACTATCCGTTCTTCAGTACATTGATTGATACCGTGCAGATGGCGGTAGGCAAAGCGGATATGAATATATCGAAGCAGTACACGTCCATGGTACAAGATGATGAAATCCGTGCCCGTGTCAAAGGCAAAATACTAGAAGAGTTTGAACTGACGAAGGATCTGCTTCTAAAAATTACAGGACAGCAGGATATTCTGGATAATGTTCCTGTGATCCAAGAATCCATTCGCTTGCGTAATCCGTACGTTGATCCGCTAAGCTACTTGCAAGTGCAACTGCTCACTGAGCTTCGTGCATTGCGTGAACAAAACGGAGATGACTCTGAATTGCTACGCGAAGTGCTGCTTACGATTAACGGCATTGCTTCAGGAATGCGGAACACGGGTTGATGAAACCCATTAATATTGAACTGGGTTCAATCTTCGGGAACTCTCTTATCTTAAGTAGGAGAGTTCCCGTTTTTTTTGACAATTGATAGTAGAAATGATTGATTTTTAACTGCACATGATTTACGATTTGAATGATGTATTTTTTGGGATATAAACGGTACGAAAGACCCATCAGCAAGTCTGGGGGAATAAATGGTGGATAATTTGGAGAATAGGTTGGTCAATCTAATACTTAAGGGTGATCAACGGGCTTTCGCTGAACTAGTGGAATTGTATAAGGATAAATTGTTTCATTTGGCTTATCGGATGCTGAACAATAGACATGAAGCTGAAGATATTGTGCAGGAAACATTTTTGAGAGTATACCGGAATATGGAGAAATACGATCCAGAGCAGAAATTCTCGACATGGATATATCGAATTGCAACCAATTTATGTATCGATAGACTCCGTAGAAAGAAACCCTCCTACTCACTCGATGCCGAGCTCGGAGATCAGGAGGGGACAGATGGGTATGCCATGATTCCAAGCGATAACCGGACCCCTGAGAGTGAAGCGCTGTTGTCTGAGACGCAGCGGATTATTCGTGATGCAATTGAAACACTGCCTGCAAAGTACAAGTCGATCATGGTGCTCCGTTATTTACAGGATCTATCTCTTCAGGAGATCAGTGATGTATTGGGGATGCCTGTCACAACCATTAAGACAAGAGTACATAGAGGTCGTGAATTTTTGCGCAAGAAATTAGAATTCAAATTGTAGCGAATCAATTTCTTATTTTATCAAAGAGGTTATGAAATTGATTCGGCTCCTTTTTTAAAAATGATGCATAAATTATTGAAACGTTCTTAAATATGCTTCGTATTTAATTGAAGCAAGTCTTATGTCTGTATAATTATATGGCGAATAAGACTTCAAAGATCTAGAGGAAAGGATATGCTCATATGGACTGCAAGGAAACCACCTCTTTAATGCATGAATATTTAGATGATGAACTATCGTTGTCCGAAAAGAGCGGGCTCGAGAGTCACCTGTCGACATGTCCCGACTGCCGCATGCGGTTTAAAGAGTTAGAACAGACGGATATGTTATTATTCGCAATGAGACATTATTCACCGTCTGCTTCAGATGAGCTGACTGATCGGATCATGAGTGCTGTACCACAACCAAAGAAACAGCAGCCATGGCTGAAGTGGGTCAAAAGACACCCGGCCTTAACTGCTGCAGCCATTTTTGTAATCGTGATGTTTTCCAGTACAATCAGCTTTTGGGACCAGAGTAACCAGTTGATTGTCAGCGGAGATGATCTAGACCAGATTGTAATCGAAGGGAGCAATGTCATTGTACCCGAGGGCAAGTCGATTACAGGGAATTTGACGGTCGAGAATGGGACTGCGAAAGTATACGGTAATGTGGAGGGTAACCTTACGATTATTGATGGTCATTATATGACGGCCTCTACAGCTCATATTTCAGGACAAATCAAGAGTATAGATCAAGCGCTGGACTGGATTTGGTATAAGTTAACAGATGTGATGAATGTCGTAGCTTACCGCTAATAAATGTTTACAATAGTAGAACGTTTCCTTTATAAAACCAGAGAGCCTCTGTTATGAGGGCTCTTTTTTTAATATTTTCAGGGTATAATGATAATAATTGGGAAAGGAATAACGAGCTTGCTTGCAACTTGCACTTTATCGTTATAACCTAGATATGATGAAGAACATACTACAACTAATTCTATAGAATGAGCGAATGATGGAACACCTATCATGCCTGGGCCCTTATAAACCTTAAAGGACTATAACGAGCTTAGTTCAATCTATATTACAGATATACGAATGTGGACATTACTCAACTAGGGAATATCGGGGGCAATCGCATGAACTATTTTGCGGATTTGACATGGCAAGAGGCCATTAAGGATATTATAGATATTTTAATTGTAGGGTATATCATATACCACATTATCCTGCTTGTTCGCGGGACCCGTGCTGTACAGCTGTTGAAGGGCATACTACTGCTAGTAGTCGTGTGGGTAGTCAGCACCTGGTTCAATCTCTACACGCTGAAGTGGCTCATGAACCAGTTATTTACTTTCGGGGTGCTGGCACTCTTTATTATCTTCCAACCGGAGCTTCGTCGTGCACTTGAGCAATTGGGCCGTGGCAAATGGTTTAACCGGATCACAGCGGATGACGAGGAGTTCAGTCGTTTTACGAATGAAATTATTAAGGCTGTGAATTATTGCTCTCGGCGCAAGATTGGAGCTCTCATTGTGTTTGAACGCGAAACGGGGTTGAATGAATATACTGAATCAGGAATCAAAATGAATTCTGTTCTGAGCTCCGAGCTGCTAATCAACATCTTTATACCAAATACACCGCTTCATGATGGAGCAGTTATTTTACAAGGGAAACAGATTGCAGCCGCTGCTTGCTATTTGCCTTTGTCAGAGAACCCTTTTATCAGCAAGGAACTCGGAACGCGGCACCGTGCAGCGATAGGGGTAAGCGAAGTGGCAGATGCAGTAGCGATTGTGGTGTCTGAAGAGACAGGGCAAGTATCCTTAGCGATTAATGGACAAGTGGTGAGGGATATTAAAGAGGAATCTTTGATCTCTAAACTGCATGAAGAGCTTCGTCCTTCTTCAACGCTTAAAGAAAAGAGGCACTCGATCTGGAAACGGAAGGGGGGCCAAGGTAATGGATAAATGGTTCAATAATAACAATTTTACCAAAATATTGGCGCTGGCTATCAGTTTGCTGCTGTGGGCGATGGTTCATTCGAACGATGTTACTCCCACACCAACGACAACCGCATCTGTAGAGCCTCGTGTGATTGATAATATTACAATTGAACCCTATGGCATCGATTCATCCAAGTATGTACTTACGTCTGTAGATGCAACAGAAGTCGAGATGCAGGTCAGGGGACAACGGTCGGTACTGACTTCTGTTTTTACAGATGAATATAAAGTCCGGCTGGATCTTAGCAATGTAGGGCCAGGGACGAGCACATTACCGCTAAGCCATGTTGTGCCAAATGGAGTTGAGTTCGTTAAGATGGAGCCTTCTACGGTGACGGTGACTGTGGAAGAGCTGGGAACGAATACATTCGATGTGAGCATCGTACCTACTGGTCAGCCTGCTGCAGGATACTTGGCTGAAGACCCGGTAGTTACACCTGCGGAGCCTGTTAAGGTGACGCTTCCCGAGAGCCAGCTTGCGGCCGTAGGCAAAGTCGAAGGGACTATTGATATTGAAGGTGCAACAGATACGGTAAGTGAGAAGAGAGTGCGGCTCAAAGCCTTCGATCTGGATGGTAATGAGATTGAAGGAGCTGTCATAGAGCCTGAATCGGTTGCCGTCGAAGTGCCGATTACGGAGCAGTTTACCAATGTCCCATTTAAGGTGCATTACACCGGACAGCTTCCGGACGGTCTGACCTTATCTCAAGTGGAGCCGAATGTAAATGAAGTCACTTTATATGGAAGTCAGGAGTTGCTGGCAGGAGTCGAGAACTATAATGGAGTGACTTTGGACCTTAGCCAGATCTCGGAGGCGGGAACACATACAGTTAACGTGGACTTGACGCCGCCCTCCGGTTTTGAGAAAATCGAGCCGAGCTCCGTGCAATTAGAGGTGACGGTTGCATTATCCGACGAGGTGCAGGATACGGAAAAGGTGATACGTGATGTCCCTATCGTAATTGAAGAGCCAGGAGGCAGTCTGGAAGCGGCTGTTACAAGGCCAGGAGACGGCTTAAAGGATATCACCATTTCCGGACCCAGCAATATGCTTGATAACATAGACGCGACGGATCTGGAGCTAATTGCAGATGCAAGTGATTTGGCGGAAGGGACACATGAAGTGACCTTGCAAGTCAGTGCACCGGATTACGTAACGGTCAAGAATTCATCGGCTGACCTCACCATCGAGGTTCAGGTGAAGGACACCTCTACCGAAGCGACCACTCCGCCAACAGAACCCGATGCAGGATCGGGAGAGGAAGAGGAGAACAGTGGTACAACGAACGGGGAGGACAATGAAGACGAGTCAGATCCGAGCCAGGAAGGGAACGGTGACCCGGGTGATTCCGGTGCAGAGACCGATGCAACCAATCCAGCATCTTAACAAGAGCTTACTACCATTTTTACAGTAACAATGTATCAGCCATTATTATTTAACATTATGCATTGCACGAATTTGAATTGGATTTATATTTTTCTAAAGCAAGCTTGCTAATTGACTATTCACATATGACAAAAAGGAGTTTAGGAGCATGGGGAAATATTTTGGTACTGATGGAGTCAGAGGGGTTGCTAATAAAGAATTAACGGCAGAGATGGCCTATAGTATTGGCCGTTGTGGAGGTTATGTACTCGCAGGAGGCGTAGACCGTCCGAAAGTGGTCATCGGGATGGATACACGTATTTCAGGGCTCATGCTGGAATCAGCACTCGTTGCAGGTCTCTTGTCGATTGGTGCGGATGTCATTCGCCTTGGCGTGGTTTCGACTCCAGGCGTAGCGTATCTGACACGCACACTTAAAGCAGACGCAGGAGTCATGATCTCTGCATCTCATAATCCGGTGGAGGATAATGGGATCAAATTTTTTGGCGGAGACGGCTTCAAGCTGTCGGATGAAACAGAGAATAAGATTGAGGAATTGATGGATGCGTATGAAGATACACTTCCTCGTCCAATTGGCAGCGGTCTGGGTACGGTTACTGTCAACGAAGAAGCGAAGTTTGCCTATCTTGATTACTTAAAAACAACCGTTTCTTCCCGTTTTGACGGTCTGAAAATTGTACTCGATTGTGCTAACGGTGCGGCGTATGAGCTGGCTCCAAAACTGTTCGCTGATCTTGGAGCAGAAGTCATCACGATCGGTGCTGAGCCTAACGGACTCAATATTAACGAGCAATGTGGTTCGACACACCCTGAGAAGCTCAAGGAAGAAGTCATTCGACATGGGGCGCATGCAGGACTTGCGTTTGACGGTGATGCAGACCGGCTAATCGCTGTTGATGAGACGGGAGCCGAAGTGGATGGAGACTTTATTCTGTGCATTTGCGGCGATGCGATGAACCGTGCGGGCAAGCTGAATGATGGAACCATTGTGTCTACCGTAATGAGTAATATCGGCTTCTACAAAGCGACTGAAAAATTAGGATTGAAGACAGCAAAGACGGCGGTCGGTGACCGTTATGTGATGGAAGAAATGCGCCGTGGGGGTTACAATCTGGGCGGTGAGCAATCCGGTCATGTTATTTTCCTGGACTACAACACGACGGGAGACGGGATGCTGACAGCCATTCAGTTAATTAATACGCTTAAAGAATCGGGCAAGAAGCTGAGTGAGCTTAGAGAGCTGATGAAGCAATATCCGCAAGTGCTGGTTAATGTTCGTGTCGAAGACAAGAGCAAGTACGACGGCAATTCGGTTATTGAGGAAGCAATCGCCATGATCGAGAACAAGCTGGGTGACAATGGACGTGTACTGGTAAGACCATCGGGGACAGAATCTCTAATTCGTGTTATGGCAGAAGGACCGGATCGTATTGAGCTTGAGCAGTTCGTTGATCATATCGCGGGTATAGTTAAGAAGGAACTGGCGGGGTAAGCTGGTTGTCCTGCTCTTAAAATAAGCCCGTGTAACTAGAGTCAAGTTTCACGGGTTTGTTTTTTGGGTATTTATGATGAAATTTGCTTGGAGGTATATTGCTCCATTGCAAAACTGACATCAGATGCATATAATGAGTTGTGTGATTCAGACATAGAAAGTGAGGATCGAGGTTACAACAGTATGACAAGCGCCAGAACTTGTTCCAGTGTACGGAACCATTGTTATGTAAAACAATGGACAATGGTCAAGTTGACGAGGTGGGGGTGTTCGGATTGTTCGGCGGGGACCTCCCGGTAATCCACCATACCGTAAATCGAGAACGGAAAAGAAACAGGCGACTGTTTTTACAACGAATCGATGGGTGATACAAAATTAGAATGTGCACGAGGAGAGCATACTTCAGCTATACATGAGTGATGATATGCGTCATCGTGACATGGATCATAGGATAAGACGGAAGTCTTTTCATACGTATAAAGACCATCTAATGATCAGGACAGTTCCAGAACATTATACTGGTTCGTGCTATGTAGCTTGCCGTAAAGGGTTAGTCACCCGCATATCAGACTATTGTTTACTCATGTCTATTTACATGCTGATGGTGCATTTCTCCCGGTCATGTTCAATCATTCGAATCGGAGGAATTTTACCTATGTGTGGAATCGTTGGATATATTGGAACTAAGAATACGCAAAATGTGTTGATCGAAGGACTGAAGAAGCTGGAATACCGTGGATATGACTCTGCAGGTATTGCCGTATTCACTCCAGAAGGTCTGCAAATTACAAAATCAATCGGTCGTCTTGCTAACCTTGAAGCTAAGCTTGAAACAGCTCCACTTCAAGGAAGCGCAGGAATTGGACATACACGTTGGGCAACTCACGGTAAACCATCGGATGAGAACTCTCACCCGCATACAGATAACAGCCTCAAATTCTCCGTTGTGCATAACGGGATTGTTGAAAACTATCTGGAGCTGAAGGATGAGCTGATCAGCCAAGGCTGTGTATTTACATCGGAGACAGATACTGAGGTTATCTCTCACCTGGTTGCTCGTGAGTACGACGGCGATATCGTGAAGGCTGTTCAAAAAGCAATCACATACATGCGTGGTGCATTTGCTCTCGGCGTTCTGACGGAATATGAGCCAGATAAACTGGTTGCGGTTCGTCAAGCAAGCCCGCTGATCATCGGTATTGGTGAAGGCGAGAACTTTATCGGTTCTGATATCCCAGCTATTCTTGAATACACTCGCAACGTGTACATCTTGAATGACGGCGAAATGGCAGTCCTGACGCAGGATTCTGTCGAACTGATGACAATTGAGGGGAATTTTATTTCTCGGGAAATGATTCGTGTCGACTGGGATGCTGTTACAGCTGAAAAAGGCGGATTCGATCATTTCATGCTGAAAGAAATCTACGAACAGCCTAAAGCTTATCGTGAAACGATGCTGGGCCGGATTTCTGCAGATCACAAAAAAGTATTGCTTCCTGATTTGAACATGACGGAAGAGCAAATTAAAAATATTAAGAACATCCAAATTATCGCATGTGGTACAGCGTACCATGCGGGTCTTGTTGGCCGCAGCATGATTGAGCATCTGGCTCGCATTCCAGTAGAGACTGACGTTGCTTCCGAGTATCGTTACCGTTCTCCAATCGTGAACTCCGATACGCTCGTTATCGTCGTCAGCCAATCGGGTGAAACAGCAGATACTCTAGCAGCACTCCGTGAAGCGCAAGCAAACGGTGCTCATGTACTGGCGATCACTAACGTGGTGGGCAGCTCTATTGCTCGTGATGCGAACGATGTGCTTGCTACACTGGCTGGTCCAGAGATTGCGGTTGCTTCTACGAAGGCATACACTTCTCAGCTGATCGCATTTGCACTCTTCAGCTTGTATCTTGCTCAAGTACGTGGAACACAAACCGAAGAGACGGTAGCAGGCATCATTGCTGCGATGCAATCTCTGCCTGAGCAAGTGGAGAAAATGCTGGATCAAGCAGAGACGATCAAGGATTATGCTGAGCAAATCTCCAGCCACAAGAACCTGTTCTTCATCGGCCGTGGCGTAGACTACGCAGTTGCTCAAGAGGGCTCTCTTAAGCTGAAAGAGATCTCTTACATCCACTCTGAGGCTTATGCAGCAGGTGAATTGAAGCACGGTACGCTGGCTCTGATCGAGGACGGTATTCCGGTGATTGCCTTGGCAACACAAGAGGACGTTCTTGAGAAGACCGTAAGTAACATCAAGGAAGTTAAAGCACGTGGTGCAGACGTTATGGTCATTACGCACGAAGAGCATGTAGCTAACCTGCTTAAATCCGTAGATCAAGCCTATGCGATTCCGAAAACATTGCCAATCCTGACACCAGCACTTTCCGTCGTGCCGCTTCAGCTTCTGGCATACTACGCTTCTCTTGCCCTCGGTCTTGACGTGGATAAACCACGTAACCTGGCGAAGAGCGTAACCGTGGAATAATTTGTTTTATCTGTTCAGTGAAAATAAAGTATTAGACTGAGTTAATTGTAGTAACGTAAATAGAGGATGGTTAGTTCATTATATGAGCTAATCTCCTCTATTTTTTGTTTAAAAGAAATATTAATTATGGCTTTAAAGCTTAGTATAAATTATTTAATATATTGAGGATAAAAGCCTTTCGTTGGGAGTGCTGTTGTGAGAGTACAAGAAGTAATTCTTAATGGTAATAAAAAGAGATATTTGCTGTTGGATGAGGCAGGTGTTCCAGTTGGCCTGTGATGAAATTATGAACATGTATGTCCATCCATCGGATGAAGATATACGTGAATGATGAGCATTATAATGATAACCAGTAGTTCAGACGTTAACAGCTGTCTCCCAAAATAACGCTTGCCTTAAAGTGTACTTTAAGGTTTAGGATGAGGAAGAACGAGCCGATTCCGTCTGAAAATAACCGATAAGGAGCGATCCGGCCAATGGCATTCACGATCAAAGAAGCTTCAGAGCGGCTTGGTTGCCCGGCTCATACGATTCGTTTTTACGAGAAGGAGGGATTGCTCCCTTACATTAAGAGAGATAAGAACGGGAATCGACTGTTCGAACAAGACCACCTAGATTGGATCCGGCTGATGACATGTTTCCGGGCGACAGGGATGAAGCTGTCGTTGCTGAAGGAGATGGTGGATCTTGCGCTCGATGGTGATTCCACGATTCCACAGCGCAAAGCGATCTTGAACCAGTACAAGGAAGATTTATTTCGCCGCCAGAACGAATTGGCCGAAGCGCTCGACGCCGTCAATAATAAACTGTCGATATACGAAGACATCGAGAAAGGGAGAATCCCTTCCGAGAGCCAGTTGTTAATCAACATGGAGGAGTCAGAGCGTCAACAAACATAGAATGAGGGATTAACAAATGAAGCAAAGAATTTTAGGCAATAGCAATATCCTCGTCTCTTCGATCGGACTGGGAATTATGGGAATGTCTCCAGGCATTTACGGGGAGACTAACGACGAACAGTCGATCCAAACGATCCATCGCGCTTTGGACATAGGCGTCACGATGTTCGATACCGCGGACGTGTACGGGAACGGGCATAACGAAAAGCTGCTCGGCCGTGCTCTTCAAGGGCGCCGCGAGCAAGCCATTATCGCCACCAAGTTCTCGTACACCCCAAATTACGAGAGCATCAGTGGCCATCCTGATTACGTTAAGAAAGTAGTGGAGGATAGCCTTCGCCGTTTGAATACGGATTACATCGATCTATACTACCAACACCGCGTCGATCCGCAAATCCCGATAGAGGAGACGGTCGGAGCGATGGCAGACTTGGTCAAGGCAGGCAAAGTTCGGGCGCTCGGCCTGTCCGAGGCTTCCGCTTCCACCATTCGCCGCGCTCATGCCGTGTATCCGATCTCCGTGCTAGAGAGTGAGTATTCGCTCTGGAGCCGTGACATCGAAGAGGAGATACTCCCTACCGTAAGAGAGCTGGGGATTACCCATGTGGCCTACAGTCCACTGAGCAGGGGCTTTATCTCCGGCGAGCTTCGCACTTTCGAGGATCTGGCCGCCGACGATCTTCGCAGATGGATGCCGCGCTTCCAAGGAGACAACTTCCGGAAGAACATTGAGGTTGTCGACAAGATTAAGGAGATCGCGATGGAGAAGAACTGTACACCATCCCAATTGGCCATTGCCTGGACGATTGCCAACGGGGCGCTGCCTATCCCGGGTACGAAGCGTATCAAGTACCTGGAGGAAAATGCGGCCGCGGCTGATATCCTTCTCATGAAGGAGGACCTCGAACGAATCGATCAGGTCAGCCCCAAGAATGTCGTTCACGGCACGCGTTATATGAAAGAACAGATGACGCTGCTCGACGGCTAGACTATAATCAGTAGAAGCAATGGTCCACGGGCTCCGTGGACCATTTGCAATTGGATATTGTCTCAGGAGGTCGGCAGCCATGAACGCGCGTTTTACAGATCGAATCAAAATCGCTCCAGGCTTCTGGACGAGCCTGAGAGAAATCGGATAGAACCGATTGACGTTGCGCCAATTGAATCTTCCGATAACCATAATTAACGGACCGGTCGTACCGCCCGCTCAATATTATGCCATTTGGCAAGCTTATTACGAACAATCCGGAGACGTCGCTGCGGGAATCGTCAAGCTTGCGACAGCGTATGAGACGGTACAGTATCCGTCAGCCGTCATGGCGACGTGAACTGTATCACAAGTTGTGGTAAAGCAGAAAGTTGAGTTGAGAGTATAAGCAGCAATGTTAAAAATTGCAGATTGTTGTTTAAGTTACGGGAGTCGACACACATTGAATGCTACGTGAGGATTGAAAGGCTGAAAGATTGATGAATAAAGGGATGCAGGCGATTCGCAAAGCTAATAATTTAGTGCGATCCTAATAAAAGATGAGGTATATGTGATGCCAAAAAACGATAATATGCTGGCAATCCTATGGATGCTAAATTCGGGCGTTAAAATGACCGCAAAACAAATATCCGAAAAGTTAGAAATAAATATAAGGACAGTCTATCGGTATATTGATGCGCTAGGTGCCAGTGGAGTGCCTATAATATCCGACACTGGTCATAATGGCGGGTATAGCTTGCTGAATAATTTTATCAGAGCACCTCTGCTATTTGATATTGAAGAAAAAAAAGCACTTCTTCATGCTGCTGTTTTTGCAAAAGAAGCCGGATACCCTTTGAGTGAGGCATTAGGTAATGCGACATCCAAATTGAAAATGTATTCGAATCAGGAACAGGAAAGTGTTCTCAGCCGTCATTTAGCCGGATTTGAAGTTATAAACCGTATGGGAGACCCTTCTATTCAGCCAGTATTGGCGGAATTGGAGCAAGCTGTAGCAAACGAATTCTCTGTAGAAATTGATTATCGCACACGTCGTGATGATCAATCCAAGACTAGGGTGATAGATCCCTATGGAATGGTTTACTGGAACAATAAATGGTATATTGTTGCATTTTGCCACCTGAGAAATGAGATCCGCAGCTTTCGGGTAGGACGGATTTTACAAATCAAGCGTACTCAAAACATATTTAAGCGTTCCGAAGCTTTTTCGGCTCGGGAATTTTTTGTGCGAAATCTATTACCTGATTTAGTCGGCAAGGACGGGTTAATTGCTTTAATTATCGAAGGTAGGTCAGAGGCGTTGGATGACTTATGCCTGCATTGGTTTTTGGGGCATCATCTGAAAGAGCGTACATCAAATCAAGCAATCTTTTTACTTGAGGAAAAATCAATGCATACCTATGTTCCTTATTTTCTCTTATCCTACGGGAAATCCATTCAAGTAATCGAACCACAGAGTTTGAAGGAAAAACTTGTTGGTGTTGTGTCGGAGTTAATGGAATATTATCAACTTTAATAGCTTCACTGACAGCGGATGTCAGTGAAGTCATTTTATAATGATGATAATCATTGATTACCGATGGATGGTTGGTATCACTTGATGAATTGTAAAATCAAGGAGAACTTGCAAATGAATAATACGGTATATCTTTATGTGTTTGACACAATGGCAGACTGGGAAATAGGCTACTTAACTGCCGAACTGAACTCGGGAAGATATTATAAAAAGGGGCTGGCCCCATCAAAAATAGTTACCATGGGAATTGATAAGACTCCAGTAACTACAATGGGCGGATTGAAAATACTTCCTGACATCAAATTGGATGAGTGCAGCATTGAAAGATCAGATCTATTGATTTTACCCGGTGGAGATACATGGACAGAAACCATTCACCACCCCCTCTTAAAAATCGCTGAGAGGTGTTTAAGGGAAGGTATATGGGTTGCAGCGATTTGTGGTGCTACAATGGGACTTGCCCAGACAGGATTGCTGAATTCACGTGGGCATACAAGCAATGATCTGGAATACCTTAAAATGATCTGTCCCACTTATACAGGAGAAAAGTATTACAAAATGGAGTCTGCTGTAACTGATGGAAAACTGATCACAGCATCTGGAATAGCTCCGTTGGAATTTTCTGCACACATCTTGAAAGCTTTGGATGTGTTTTCTCCAAAAACATTAGACGCCTGGTATAGCCTTAATAAGACTAGTGATTCTAAATATTACTATGAGTTGATGAATTCAATACAATGAAGGTATAAGGAGGAGCAAAAATGACTGAAAGCATAATAGATATGGGAGTGAGGTGTTGTTTTCCATTGATGCGGCAAGCCCGGAAGAAGTAGATGAAATGGTACGCAAGGCTGTTAACGCGGGTGGTACTGTATATGGAGAGCCCGGATACAAGGACGGGTGGATGTACGGTGCCGGATTCGCCGATTTGGACGGCCATCGATGGAATGTGTTGTATATGGATATGGACAAGATGCGATATGAGTAACAATGTGACTTAAAATATTCGTTCCTCAGGAATTTTAAAGGAGTACGATAGTTAAGCATAAAGGGTTCCACATATTAGTCATGTATAATATGTGGAACCCTTTATTATATCTGACTTTCCTAAATCTAGGTCTTGATAAACCGGGAAAATAAAGTTGTAGACTGAGAAAATACTACTAGGTGCTCTTCTACAGTCTACAGAATTGACATCCAGATTAAACAACATGACTCCAGTGCGGGGCTGCCTTCGGGTGGCCCCGTTTTTATTTACTTCTGGGGGTGGGACGAACGTAAATCAGGATAGGACACCGTTCGACGTGAACGGATCGTCCCTTCTGTCATTCCTTGATTTTGTAGAATCGTGTCATCACTCCCTCGAAGTGTTACTGAACCACTTTATATTAAACGGCTTGCTCTACAGCATCGCGTTTTTCCTTTCTTGTCATCGAGTAGAGGGCGGAGAGGATAGATAAGAGTATAATCAACCCGCCTGCTACAGGATTGATGGAAATGCTGTATTGGCTCACTACGAAGCCACCTATCATGGAGCCGAGCGCGACTCCAATGTGAAGCGACGAAGTATTGAAGCCGAGCTGAATATCCGCTGATTCGGGAGCTGTCTCGATAAGATAGCTCTGAATGGCCGGGCTGGGCGCCATATTGAAGGTACACCAGACGGCGACCACCAGTAATAAGCTGAACATGTTGGATACGGCGTAAGGCAGCAGGAGAATCGCTGCGGCATGCAGCACAAGCGTGAGGATGATCGTCTTCCGCGGCCCCAGCTTGTCGGAGGACCAGCCGCCGATCCAGCCTCCGGCAATTCCGGCGAGGCCGTAAACCAGGAGCACCAGACTGATTATAGGTGCGGATAAGCCCATTGTTGTTTGCAGATAAGGCGTAATATATGCATAGATCGTAAATTGACCTGTCATCTGCAGTATGGAAACCAAATGGGCCGAGAGAATCTTGGAGCTCTTCAACGTACCAAGCTGTGTCCGGAGAGAAACTGACGGTTGCGGCGGTGTTTTAGGCAGTAAGCGCTGAACGCATAAAGCCACAATCAATGTAAGTACGGCGATTAAGACAAACGTCATTCTCCAGCCCCAGCGATCGCCAATCCATGTGCCGAGCGGCACGCCAAGCATCAGGGCCGCGCTTAAACCCATGAATATAATGCCGATTGCGCGGCCTTTTAATGCCGGAGGCACGATGCTGGCCGCTAATGTAATGGACAAAATGATGATGACAGAGCAGCTTGCGGCAAGCACTACTCTGGAAATAAGGAGCAGGGTAAAATTTGGACTAATAATGGACAGGATATTCCCCGCAAAAAACACCCACATCGCGATAATGAGCAGCCTGCGCCGCTCGATATTGGCCGTCAAGGTAATAATTACCGGTGATCCGAAGGCGAACACAAGAGAATATACGGTAACGAGCTGTCCCGCGGCCGCAACGGAAACCTGCAGGTCCCGGGCAATCATTTCGATAATGCCTGCAATGACCAGCTCGACAGTACCGACGACAAAGGCGGCAATCGTTAAAATCCAGACTCTTCTATCCAAATGTCCTCAATCCTCCTTGCTTTCCCGATACAGAATCATACCGGCATGATAGAGAATTCCGTCCCGGAATTCCCCGTCAGCGGTAAAGCCTATATCATCGACGTAATCGATATGGTTGCCCGTGATTGTGTAACTGCCTGTGTAGGCGCTTTTTCGGTTGCCGCGCGCCTCGTCATACCGGCCGTTCGGCAATAGTTCATGACGAATATATCCGTCCGCCGTAACCCACATCCCTACATACGGGTTGTTGTTCCCGGAGACTATTGTTAAATCAGTGTTTATCTTCATAAGCAATCTTCTCCTTTAATCATTTAGAGCCGCTATGGATATTATGAGGCACTTGAAAAATGGACAGATAGAAGATTCATCGCAAAAGATTGCTCATTCCTTTCAAGCAACTAATCGATACAGAAGGAAAAGGCTATAATAACTATAGTAAGTGTTCTGAGATGGAAGGTGGGGAAAACGTGCCGAAAACAACAAACCTTATACAAAAACAGAAAGAACTCGCGAAGCTGATTGACCGGTTCTCGCCCGGGGAAGGGGCTCACGCGACGGACATACCATCCTTATACTGTATTCGAAGCTCGAAGATCACCGAGCCAATCTATAGAGTTCATGAACCTGCTTTATGTATCGGTTGCTCAGGGTAAAAAAGAAGTGATGCTGACAGAGGAGAGATATCAATACGGACCTTCGGATTATCTTGTGGTTTCGGTTGATTTGCCGGTATCGGGGCAGATTATTGAAGCTTCATCCGATGTGCCGTACTTGTGCTTCAGGCTTGATTTTAAGCCTACTCAAATTGTAGAGATTCTGGAGGAGTCCGAGCTTCGCGCGGTTCAACCAGGGGAATCCAGGCGTGGGCTGTTTATCAGCCAAACAAGCACTTCCCTTCTTGATGCCGCTATAAGGCTTGTACGGTTATTGGAGACACCTGAGGACATTAAAGCTTTGGCGCCGATGTACATTCGTGAAATCTTGTACAGGATTTTGAAAGGGCAGCAGGGGGATGTGCTGAAGCAGATTGCTGTGGAGGGAAGCAGCGCTTACCGGATCAAGGAGGTCATCGAGCAAATCAAGGAGAATTATGCCCAGCCACTGCGAATCGAGGAGCTGGCCGAGCTGGCTAATATGAGCCCTTCATCGTTGCATAGACATTTTAAAGAGGTCACAGCGATGAGCCCTTTGCAGTATCAAAAAAGAATCAGATTGCAGGAAGCGCGGCGCCTGCTGTTATCCGAAACTGCTGATGCGGCGGAAGCCGCTTTTCAGGTAGGCTATGATAGTCCCTCCCATTTCAGCCGTGAGTATGCAAGGTTGTTCGGCCTGCCGCCGATCGCCGATATGAAACGACTGCGCGCGATGGTGTAGCAGGCTATTCTGACAGGGGGACGTTGGAATCCGCAAACTTAATGCTCTGATCGCGAATTTGAAACAGAAGGAAGCAGCTGGTCAGCCGGCTGCCTCCTGATTTTATTGCCACTTCTCATGCAAGTGCCACCCGTTTCTACAACTCATCCCGTTCCATTGAGCTGTAATTCACCAGCTTCCCATGGAATACATCTCTCCCAATACCTCAAGCCTTTATCAAATCAGCCGAAGAAACGATCTGAAGCTTGTGTGGATACCCTCACAATAATTTGCTCAAAAATGCAACCAGAGACCGAAAACCAGAAATGGCGATGGAGGGAACCTTATATGGCAAGATTAAGATTACTAAAGATAATAGTCTAATTTTGAAGTGTTCTAAAAATCTAGAACACAACTGTAATGCAAAACGACAGCCGAACGAATTTCAGGTATCCACTCCTGATTTCGCTCGACTTTTTTCTTAGGCAGCCTTTGTTTGAAAGTTGTAGTTGTTACTTTGACTTGGTGTCCAACAGGTGTTGAAGCGCGGCGATACCTCGAACCTGCTCAACAAGTGCATTATCAATATATTGGAGAGATTGGAGGATCATCTCCTTAGCCTGAAGCACGTTACTATTATCAATATCCGCTAATACCTCACGAACAATATCCAAGGAGTAAACGACGCGCTGAATGGTTCGAATGATATGTACTCTTCTAATATCAGCTGTGGAATATATACGAAATCCGCTATCTTTGTCCCGTTCAGGATTTATTAAACCTTCCTTTTCCCAATGACGAATGGATGAAGCAGATACGTTTGCTTCTTTAGCTACCTCTCCAATGGTGAAATTACTTTTATGATTGTATTTATGAATATTGGTTAATTCCGTTAATTCCGTTGAATCAAGTATTTTAGCTGTTCTTTGCACTGTTTCCTTTTCAGCATGGAGGTCAACCTGCGCTTTGTTAATTAGCCATAAGGCATCATGTATTTTGCTATTTATGATCAGAGGCATCACCTTTTTAACCAAGTCCATTCCGAATCCAGCATTTAGTGCACGTATGCATTGAAAATATGCCTCATGCTTACTTGTATAGATCCGATATCCATTTTCTGCTCTCTCTACTTCTGGAATAAGTCCCCATGATTCATAATGTCTTAATGCACTTGTGCTTATATTTAATTTCTTAGCGATTTCAATGCCTTTCATTACATTTCTCCTTATTCTACCCTACAATTTATAGTTAAAGCAGATGACGGGTTCCTTTATTATAATTCAATAATGACAGTATATGTATTTATTAAACCTTAGCATTTGCATGCATGTTGTACGATTAAAATGTTAGGTGGGTTTTATTCGACTTACCTTACTTAGTTTTTAAAACAAAGGAGAAGAATCAGATGACTAATCTAAAAGTAGAGCAAACCATTATACCGTATTTCATGGTACTAAATGCATCCAAGTTCATTCATTATACTCAAAATGTTTTCAATGCCGAAGTAGGAACTATTGTAAGACTGGAAGACACGGAGGGTGTAATACATGCAGAAATGAGAATAGGAAACAGCACCATCTACTTTGCTGATACATCTGCTGACGGAAGCTGCGGACCAGGAGTGTGTGGGGAGTTAAATACAGAAGGACTTGTTCCGATCCAGATGTATATATTTGTTGAAAATGTTGCTGATACTTATAAAAAGGCAATTGCAGAAGGAGCAACACCTCTAATGGAACCTTCAGAAGAAACAGGGAATATGGGTGGTTTTGTTGATCCGTTCGGGAATCTATGGTGGGTTAAGTGAAAAAAGTAGAATTAAACCGCAATAGAATCATTCCGATTTTTGACTGTGACTATGATTTATTTGATAACCATTTAGAATTTTATACAGCTCTAGGATTCAATATTGTGTATTATCAGAAGGCTCCTTACCGTTTTGCTTCTGTAAGAAAGGAAGGTATTGGAGAATTCAGCTTTTATGGTGTAAAAAATTTTAAAGTAGAGGGGAATACCGGAGGATGTTATGTCGTTGTACCAAACATTCGAGAAGTGTATGAACAATTCAAGGTAAAGCTAAAAGACTATTACGGAAAAATTCCATCAAAAGGTATGCCTAGAGTCTCAAGGCTAAATAAAACAGCGGAAGACTGGAGAGTAAATATTACGGATGCTAGTGGGAATTACATCATAATTGGAGAGAGCATTGGGGATTCAATTCCATTAAAGGAAGGAGAAGACGAAAGAGACAAGACCCTTAAATCGAAGTTTGAACGGGCATATGAGCAGGCTTACCGTTTTGCTTATTCAAAAGAAGATTTTTTGGCAGCAAGAAATACGTTGGAAGTCGCATTCCATAAGCTCGAAGGAGAGATATCAAATGAGGTTTTATTCAAAGCATTAGTGCTGCAGGCAGAGATTTTTAATTCATTGGGTCAATTCAAGAAATCTAAAGATACAATACAAGAAGCAGACAACATTGAGCTGACTATAAGTGAAAAAGAAAAATTTAAGGACTTTGTTGATCGTCTCAGTGAACTCCAATTGGAAAACGAACCAGTGAATATCATGGGTTCAGGGGACATAAATGATTGAGTATGTGCACACTAGTATATATTGCAGTGGCAAGTTTAATGCACTTGTAGTAACTCATGCATAAATTATTGGGGGAAGGAAGAGGGGTGTTAGGTTGCCGCCTCTTCCTTTCTTTTATCATAAGTAATCTTTGCTACGGCATCGTGTAAATGAATGGATTCCTCGTTCCGACACTCTACTGTAAAAGCCCATACAGCGTTCATTTCATATAAATCAGCAGCTACAAGGCGTACCATATCCTCTACAAAGCGAGGGTTCTCATATGCCTTCTCCGTCACGGCTTTCTCGTCTGGACGTTTTAGAATCGGATGTAGTGCACAGCTTGCATTGGATTCTGCTGCTTCCAGAAACGCCGTTTTCCAATCCTGTACAAAGTATGCATCCGGATCCGGATTAACCTCGGCTGTTATTGAGATGGTGCCGCGCTGGTTATGAGCACTGTACTCGCTGATTTCTTTGGAACATGGACATAAAGTGGTTACTGCCACACGCAAGCCCAGCGTGATGGTTGGCTGCTTTTCTTTTTCATAGCTTATCTGAATGGAAGCCTCTGCATGACTTAGTCCTGTTCTTCCCGTGACCGGGGCGGAGCGCTCGTAGAACCAAGGGAAGGTCATCGTTAGTTCGGATCGGTCTTGACCCATATCATTGGCAAGCTCTTGGGCAAATTCAATCAATTCGGGTAATTCAGCCGACCAGCTCTTCTGACGATATCGCTCCAATTGCTCAGTGAGCCGGCTCATATTGATACCCTTCGATTCTCGGTGCAGGCTGGTTGCAAGCGAGATCGCAGCAATACTGGTTTGGAGCCGGGGCTCTAGATCAGAATGAACCTGTATGGGGTGCTTGACCGCAGAGATCCCGACATGATCTATGGGGAACAAGTAGTCTTCTCGACTATTTTGAAGATCAGCCATTTGTTCTTTTGTTGTTGGTTTGTTTCCTGGAATGGGATCCGTGGAGCCGAAGCGCCGATGTCGTTCCGGCTTCGCAGGGAGAATGGGTCTATTGTTAGAAGGTTTCATTAATTACTCCTCATCTTGTAACGGTTGAGCGTTTATGATCGTAAACATGATGAGTACACACGAATGGTGCTGGATCTTAAGAAGACTTCATCGTAACATTCATGGATTCACAAAAAGCGGTCCATTCCGCAAGCATTTGATTCTTGTCCAATTGCATGCCTATTACAACTAAATAGGGGGTACCTGGATATACGGAAGTTGTCCAATTCATCCTGCCCCCTGCAAATTGAAACAATTCGACTTTTTCATCAATACGAATATAGCCCTTCATTCGAACCAATTGTGGACACCAATGACGAAGGAATTGTTCCAATTCAGCTTTATTGAAGGATATGGCTTCAGGAATAGGAAGAGTAATCGATTTAATGTGAGAATAAGAGGGTTCAAGGATAGGTGTATTAGTGAATTCCTCCGCAGGATTCGTAAGATTTTTATGAGGTGTGATCCCTTCGAGCAGTGAAGCGACATTGATCTCACTATGCACAGTATAAAGAATTTCCGCATGTTCATTTTGCTTACGAACCACTTTTTCAATCTTGGCTAAAGCTTGTGAAGAAGCCAAGTCCTTCTTGTTCACAACGATAAGGTCGGCTACTTCAATTTGTCGGCGAAGTGTTCGAACAAGCTGGCGGTCAGCAGCAAAAATGCTATTATAGTCGAGCGTATGCTCGGCATCCAATACGGTGATAATTCGTTTGTTTTCAACTTCGTTGCGAAACGACTCTGCCAGTATATCAGCAATTTCTTCAGGGTTCGCAACGCCCGTAAGTTCAATAAAAATGAAATCAGGCTGTCTTTGCAGCAGCAGGCGCAAGGCCCCGTCCAATTCCGCCTTTTTGTCACAGCAGACACATCCATCTAACAGTCTTTCAATTTGCACCTCGCTTTGCTCGCTGATCAGTTGACCATCTACATCTTGCCGACCCAGTTCGTTCATTATTACGCCAGGTTGTAACCCCCGTTTTTTTGTTTCCTCTAACATTTGTAGAAGCAGTGTTGTTTTGCCACTGCCCAGAAAGCCACTTAAGATAAAGGTCGGAATTCGCACAAGAATCATCCTCTCTAATTTATGGATTACATACTTTTAAGCGTTGATAGAAATCTATTAGTAGATATATGCTTCTTTAAATCGTAATTATTACAATTAATAAAAATGAAGTTGAATATAATTTCCTACCCATTGCCATCTAGTATTTGACATATTAAATAAAAGGAATTATATTATCGAGTATAAATCGTAATTCTTACGAATAATTTCGTGAGCCCATATATATTTAAAGGAAAAAGCTGAAAGACTCAAAGGCGAGTACCCGTGACCTAGCGGATATCTGGGGTTCAGGTTATTCGACGGTATTAAATTACTTCTCGAAGTCAGTCCAATATGGCATTTTATGTGCTCAAGTTGTGTGACATCTATTCATTTTATGTATGTAAATAGCAGGCAGGTGATTAGGTTGGAACCAAGCACGAAGCTCGATAATTTGATTGCCTTCCTGGCTGAGAACAGCGTCCGAATTACGGCCAAACGGACATTTTTACTTGATTTAATCGTAAGGTTAGATCGTCCGTTCTCAGCCATAGAGGTATATCAAATGATGGAAAAAAGCTTTCCTGGATTGAGTTATGGGACGGTTTATCGGAATCTTGAGCTTTATAAAAAATATCGGATCATTGAGGTTTTCGCACTGGGTAATGAACTGCGTTATCGTGTCATCGATCATATCAGGCCACAGCTGCATTTTATTTGTATGGACTGTAAGCACACCATCCCGTTAACTTTTGACCCGGAACAGATGAAGTTGCCGAAGCCTGAACAGTTTAGATCCATGAATTACAAGATTGATGTGTTCGGATACTGTATGGATTGCGAAGACGAAGAGAACCCTTAAAAGCGATGAGCAGAAGTGAGATTTAAGAAGATAGCCGCTTGAGAGGAGGGCAGATATATGGCTGAACATGCGAGAAGTGCCAACCAAGAGATAGAACAAGTGATAAGTACGCACAGTAGAGAACAGTGGCACCGGGAGAGAGGTAGAATTAAGGGAATGGATGGCGATGACTAAGCACAGAAAACGAGATAAGCAGACGGTTTGGCTAGGTGATGCTGAATTTGACGCAGAACTACTTCCTGCATTAACGTATTTCAAACGGGCGGGAATACAGACAGAGTTCTCTTGTGCTGGCGTCAGTCTGTTGGATGAGCCGGAGAACCATTCCCTCTATGCTTACATCACATTCATCACCTCTAAGAAAACAGAGTCGTTTATTGAGTATTCCATGGAGCGTATGAGACACCGTTTGCTTGTTACATACGAGCCCTCGAGGAAACGATATGATCCGTCTTCCTTTTTTATTGGGCATAATCGCCGATTCTGCACGTTAATGAATCAGTACGCTCAAGGATTTTACCTAAGCCAGTGTTAAAATAAACGATACACAGCATTTATCCTCAAATCGAGAGCAGACTGATATTTAACTTATATCGGGCTGTTTTTGTTTGTCTTGATTCTTTCGATGTATAACATGAAATTCAATTTAGGACTCAAATGAATGAGGTTGAAAGGTCGGTTTATATATCCCTATCCCTATTACCTTTACAGTCACAGTAGTATAAACTATCATGAAATAGTGGGGGTGTTGAGATGAGTAAAAATAAAATAACATCCGACCTGCTGCGCGGACATACCGATACGATGATATTACGCTTACTATCCGAGGCGGATCGTTACGGTTACGAGATCGTGAAGTTGATTGCAGAACGTTCAGGCGGAGAATATGAACTAAAGGAAGCCACGATGTACTCCAGTGTTAGGCGGCTTGAGGTTGAGGGTGATATTGAGTGGTACTGGGGCGATGAATCGCAGGGCGGAAGACGGAAATATTTTAGGATCACAGAGAAGGGCAGAGAAACTTATCATCGTAATATAGAAAACTGGGAATATGCGAAGCGAGTTCTTAAGGACTTATTATGAGGAGCTGATCGATCCTATGGATGAGAAGTTGGTCAATTATTTAAACGCAGTGTTCGCACCGTATGATGGAGTTAAGAGCGTTGAGGAACTGAAGAGTGATCTGCTCCATGATCTGAATGACCGGTATCGGGAACTCCAAGAGCAGGGCAAGGATGAGGAAACGGCCTTCAAGATGACCATCGATAGTATTGGTGACATCGAACAAACGGTACAGGAGGTTGCAAGCCTGTCACGCACGCTGGAGAGGCAGGTGCTCACGAACTTTAGTGCGAGTAATTTACCGAAGAGCGACTTTGCTGATGTAACGGTACATAAAGGGAAATTTGCGTCGAGTGCATTACAGGGCTCTGACTTCTCCAATGCAGATTTGACGGGAAGTACGTTCTCAAGCAGCGATGTACGGGATGCAAATTTTGATGGAGCGAACCTGACGGACTGCAACTTCTCATCACTGGATCTTTCGAATGCGAGCTTTAATACATCGGTGTTGGTACGAACGAATTTCAACGTTTCCAGCTTGAACGGTGTGAGGTTTGTTGGGGCGAGATTGACAGACGTCAAGATTAGCACGACCGATCTTAGGAAGACGACGTTTGAGAACTGTATCTTCGTTGGAGTAGACTTCAAAAATTCTGACCTTACCGGTCTTTGTCTTGACGGACAGAGCTTTACCGGTGTCAGATTCGAGAAGTGTGCTTTAACTGGTGCTTCCTTTAAAGGTGCGTGCTTGCGAGATGTTTCCTTCCAGCCAGGATTTACGTTGACTAAGAAATATTACCGTATGATGAAGACGATTTGTTTTGACAATGCGGTGATGGACAAATTGACTTATGCCGCACTCAAAGGAATGGAAGCAGATCTATCTAAAGTCATCGTCAAATAAGCAGAGCTCGTGAAAAATGAAGCTGGGGAACTGCCGCATTGAGCCATTGTTCGTCAGCTGTATAGGATAAATCATAGGCCGTCCTACATGATCGTAGGACGGCCTATTTTATCTCCACAGAGCGGACCCTGATAAGATATGATCCTCATTATGGCTACTTACATCGTGCTCGTATCAATAACGAATCTGTACTTCACATCCGAAACGAGGACCCGCTTGTAGGCTTCATCAATCTCATCAGCGGATATAACCTCAATCTTCGGAGCGATATTATGTTCTGCGCAGAAATCCAGCATTTCCTGGGTTTCACGAATACCTCCAATCATGGAGCCTGCGAATGAACGGCGATGTCCTATGAGAGACATGACATGAAGTGACAGCGGCTCTCCAGGCGCACCGACGTTCACCAATGTTCCGTCCAGTGTGAGTAGTGAGAAATAAGCATCCATATTCAAGCTGGCGCTTACCGTGTTAATAATTAAATCAAAGGATCCCGCTAGTTTCTCGAAGGTTTCCGGATCACTTGTAGCATAGTAGCTGTCTGCGCCAAGCTGCAAGCCATCGTCCTTCTTCTTCAGAGATTGGGACAGAACGGTTACCTCGGCACCCATGGCATGTGCAATCTGAACCGCCATATGACCAAGGCCACCCATGCCGACCACAGCGACTTTCTTGCCTGGAGCAGCTTCCCAGCGGCGAAGCGGTGAATAAGTCGTAATCCCTGCACAGAGTAGTGGGGCTGCTGCGTCAAGTTCAATGTTATCTGGAATTCGGACGACAAAGTCTTCAGTTACGACAATATGGGAAGAATATCCCCCTTGTGTCGGTTCGCCATACTTGTCTACACCCGCGTAAGTAGGAATGTTCCCTTTGAGACAGTATTGCTCTTCTCCTTTACGACAGTTCACACAATCCCCGCAGGAGTCCACCATACAGCCAACGCCTACCCGGTCGCCTACTTTATATTTGGTTACTTCGGAGCCCACATCGGTTACGATTCCTGCAATTTCATGTCCAGGTACGAGAGGGTAGTTCACTTCTCCCCATTCGCCGTGAGCGGTGTGGATGTCAGAATGGCATATCCCCGCGTATTTAATTTCAATCAGGACATCCTGTGTATCGAGATCCCGTCGTACAATTTCAGCTGTTCGAAATGATTGATCTGGACCATCTACAGCTCGTGCTTTAGCTGTTATCATAAATGTAACCTCCTAGAGTTAAAGTTTTATTGTTCATGAGAAAGGAAGTATTCCGGTAAGAAAGGAAATCATGCTTGATCGATTTAAAATATCCTCAATCCATTCCCTACCCTAGAAACTTCTCTTGCAAATTCATGTTAAATGTTACAGTTAACTCTAAGTCAAGCCACATCGATAGATTTTTACTAAAATCGTACCTAAGTCGCATGAAATGGTCTTGCTTTGACATCATTAATAGTCCTTGATAGAATACCTAGAGTTAACTCGAAGTGTATGTTTAAGAGGATAGGAGAGTAGAAGATCGCATGAAGACATATACCATTAGTGAAGTAGCCAAAGAGTTGAACCTTACACCCTATACGTTGCGTTATTACGATAAGGAGGGTCTGCTGCCATTTGTAGAACGGACAGCGGGTGGAAGAAGATTGTTTAAGGAGTCCGACATGGACGCCTTAAAAGTAATTGAATGTCTGAAGCTGACCGGAATGCCGATCAAAGAAATTAAAGACTTTATTGACTGGTGCTCTGATGGAGATGCGACATTACAGCAGAGACATGATATGTTCATCGAACGAAGAGCCACGGTAGAAGCACAAATGGAAGAACTGAAGAAGACGATGGAAGTTATTGAACATAAATGCTTGTATTACAAGACCGCACTCGATGCCGGAACAGAAGACATTCATAAGAAGAGAAGGATAGAGAGCCCTCATTAAGCAAAGAACCAGCTGAGATGAATTGGACCTCTAGTTAGATTGTCTAACTTAGGGGTCATTTCAAGCGAATGGATGTGTTCGAATGCAGAAACGAATCCTGCTGGTAGCCATATTTCTTATGCAATTTCAAAATTTTGGATTTCTACTGGATATGGATCTGCATACGAATCTAGTAAACGCCGTACTGTGTCTGCTCGGATTGGGGAGTGTATACCTGGCGATTGCGACCGTAGATACCGGGGAGATATAACGGGCGCATATAAATCAACAGCGATCATCTTCTAAGTTGAAGACGGTCGCTATTTTGCATTACAGACAGCATACTGCGGCAGGATATGCTCTTTTAACAGTCTAATGACATGCTCATTTGCTTCGACGACAGTGACGCTCTTCACATTATCTTTCTCGGAAACCATATAGGCATAATAGCCAAGGCCAAGACCGAAGGTAAGCGCATTGCCAAAGGCCGCTTCAACAGGCTCCTTCATCGTTTCGATCTTCGGAAACACCGTAGGCCGTAATCTCCTGAATCCCCTCTGTGGTGATAAGGTCAGGCGCTTGGTTCAGGTATTGGCTCAGCAATGCAAATACGGTCCGGTTATCTTCTTCAATTCGAGCCATTGTTTCTTTGTCTAGTTTCATATGTGCTCCACTCAAAAAAACGGGATTCAATATCGCGGATAAGTCGTTCATCTTAAAAATATTTAAATGTGTGAGTTAACAATTCGGGAACGGTATTCAATTGGAGAAATGCCGAAATGCGTGCGGAATACCCGGTGAAAATAAGAATAACTGGCAAAGCCGCAAATCTCGGCAATATGCTCAAGTGTCATTTCGTTACTATACTTCATTTGCTCCACGGCAGCTTTAAGCCGGATTTCAATGGCATATTGGACCATTGTTTTTCCATAATGCTCTTTGAATAAACGAACTGCGCTGGATAAGCTGAGACCCGCATAGCTCGCTGCTTCTTCCAGCTTGAAGGTGGTTGTCGCATGCTCCTCGATGAATCGCTTTAGCTTCAGGGTTGAGGTTCCTTTGAGCCCTGTCTGGACATGTTCAGAGATCGCTCTGTCAATATATAAGCATAGTCCGCGAAGCAGCACATCCTCCAGCTCCGTGTTTTCCTCTAATGAACCCCGTCGTCTTTCTAACAGCAGATTGCGCCATAGTCCGATGAGCTTCTCATCCAGCCCAACCCGGCTGACCGCAGGCCTCGATCTTCTTCTGTTCCACCAGTCATCAATCCAGGGTCCTTGGCAGAACAGATAATAGTCCCCACTGGACAATCGACCCTCGTTCGCAGGCTCTTCTACGACAAGGTGATAGTCATCACCTGGCTTCAGAAGCAGAAGATCTCCGGTTGTGAGCGTGTGCTCTTGACCCAGCGAATAAACTTTGCAGCTTCCCTCCGTTTGCAGCCGAAAAAGATAGTGGGGTAATCCGCTTTTTGTATTTTGAATGAACGGCTTGTAATGATAGGAATAATCACATAGGAGAAGGGTTGTATCCACGGAATTCTAGGCCTCCTGTCAAAATAATGAGCAAATAGTTCATGTTATGATCATATTGGATATGTTCATTTTAGCCCAATTCGACTTACAATGTAACTAGTTCGATTCAAACGGATGCTGGCGACCCGGATTCACGAAAGGGTTTTAGTAAATACCGCAGGTTTGATACGAACCTTTGTGAAAATTAGCGATTTAGTGCATATGCAGATGTTTAAAGTTCGTAATCCTACTACAGAAAGAGGTAATAGATGATGAGAAAGATCAATATCGGGCTACAGTTGTACACACTTCGTGAAGAGACCGCAGCGGATTTCAGAGGAACACTCAAGAAAGTGGCTGACCTTGGATATGAAGGTGTTGAATTTGCCGGCTATGGTGACATTCCTGCTGAAGAAATGAAAGCGCTTTTGGACGATCTGGGTCTTAAGGGCTTCAGCAGTCACGTTTCCCTTCATGCGATGCGTGCTGACCTGCAGAAGGAAATTGATTATCTCAAAACGATCGGTGCTGAGTATATGATTTGTCCATTCCTAATGCCGGAGGATCGCCCGGAAACGGCAGAAGGCTGGACGGCATTATTCACTGAGCTTGAGCAGATTGGTAATGAGGTCCGCAAGCAAGGCCTGATCTTTGGCTACCATAATCATGACTTCGAATTCCATGGCACGGTTGGAGACAGCAATGCTTTTGACGCGATGTTCGCTGAGACTTCCCCTGCAGCGGTTCAAGTTGAGATGGACGTATGCTGGGTACAATTCGCAGGTCAAGATCCAATCGAGTATATCGGTAAGTATACAGACCGCCTGCCACTGCTCCATCTGAAGGATTTCAGCAAAGATGGGCAGGGTCAAATGAAAACACTTGAGCTGGGTCAAGGCTCTGTGAATCTGCCAGCTGTTATTGACGCTGCGGATCAAGCAGGAGTACAGTGGCTGATTGTTGAACAGGATGTCTGTCAGAATCCACCGCTTCAAAGCATTGAGAACAGCTACAACTGGGTAAAAGAGTATTATCTTAGTAAATTGGGCTAACCGTTCATTTTCGTCTATTCAAACTAATAAACTAACTAAATTCACTAAAGGAGATTCGACATGACAAAAATTAAAGTTGCCGTATTCGGCTGTGGTGCGATTGCTGAGCGTAGACATATTCCGGAATACGCGGCAAATGAACAAGTAGAGCTCGTTGCATTTGCAGATCCGATTATTGAGCGTGCCGAGAAAATGGCTGAAACCTACGGTGGTAAAGGCTATGCGAGCTATGAAGAGCTGCTTGCCAATGAGGAAGTAGATGCGGTCAGCGTGTGTACACCGAACTATTTGCATGCTTCCATGGCGATTGCAGCAGCAAATGCAGGCAAGCATGTGCTTGTGGAGAAGCCGATGGCATGTACAGCTGAAGAAGGCGAGCAAATGATTGAAGCAGCGAAGAAAAATGGGGTGTTCCTCATGGTAGGACACAACCAGCGTCTCATGCCGCCTCACGTGAAGGCCAAGGAATTGCTTGAGTCAGGCAAACTGGGCAAAGTACTAACTTTCCGTACTTCTTTTGGACATCCGGGTCCGGAAGCATGGAGCGTGGACGGTGCTGGCAGCTGGTTCTTCCGCAAAGAAGAAGCAATCATGGGCGCAATGGGCGACCTTGGCGTGCACAAATCTGACTTTATTCGTTACCTGCTGAACGATGAAGTGTCCGAAGTTGCCGGCTTTATCAGCACATTGCATAAGGAAGGCACAGAAGTGGACGACAATGCAACCTGCATCCTGCGTATGAAGAGCGGAGCGGTTGGCACATTGGTAGCCAGCTGGACCCAGTACAAAGGCGGAGACAACAGTACCGTATTGTGGTGCGAGAACGGCGTGATGAAGATCGGTACAGTTGAAGGTGATGAGGTCATTGTTGAGCTGACGAATGGTACGGTTGAGACGTACAAAGTCGGCGCAATGGCAACGAATGAAAAACAAGTACCAAGTGGCGTGATCGACGCTTTTGTTGAATCCATCGTGACAAATACGCCGCCATCTATCTCTGGAGAAGAGGGACTGAAATCACTGAATGTCATTCTTGCTGCATTCGAATCACAGAAGACAGGTCAGATCATCAAACTGTAAATTCAATAGTAGTATGCGAAGGGACCCTTTGAGTATAGCTCAAAGGGTTTTTTTGTGATTCTAAACCTTCGTGGTTAGCTATAAATCGAGGCGGAGTTTGGCGTGACATACGAACTAACGTACAAGAATGACTATCCGCTGCTTTATAATGCTCCTGAATTAACACAGCAGGTTGCTGATTATCTCAAAAATTGCTGTAAAAGCAGTGGGACACGTGGTTTGCGGTTATTACGGGTTATAAAACGAATCTGCAGGAGATAACGGATGAAGACGGCGGCGAGAACTCCCGCCGCCGTTAATTGTTTGTGCAGATGTAATAGAAATTATAAAAAAAGACATCGAGTTTCGCATGGTAAATGCCAATTCAATCGATGTCTTTCTGTTTGAAAGAGAAGCAGTTCTAAAACATATTATTCCGGTTTCTCGTTATTTGTCGTGTAGTACAGACGGAAGATGATGTCTTGATTATGATTACCGAAGCCAGAGCCGAACAGCGTCACACCACCAATATGTTCAGCATCTTCTTTGACAGCAATACGGAAGGACCAATAACTATTGCGGATGCCGATATCATCAATCGTGACGTCCGACAACTTGATGCCGTCCATAAATGTTCCTTCTTTTTTAATGATGAGATGCTTCAATAAGCCGTACTGATTCACACTTTCAAACCACCAAGGCGGGTTCAGCTTGCCTTTGCCCCCAAAATCTCCAGGGCTTGTCCACATCCCTACCTCGACACCATTGACAATGAATGTAATATCAGATGGCCAATGATTATTGGTAAGCGGAGCTTCAGAAGAGATCTCCATTGATATTTCCAGTTCTTCTGGAACCTCGTCACCCATCAGATAGTTCGGAATTTTATATTCGACATAACCTTGTCCAAACCACAATATTTTTGCGTTGAGACGATCCGGATCGAGAAAGTAGCGTGGATCATCAAAGATTCCGATGACGGAGTCTCGTGTGCATATTCCACAGGTAGGCTGGATATGTACATCAGTAAAGTGACCAATGGATATTTCGGTTTTGCGAATCTCCCTCGGAATGACATCTTTAATCGGGAATGCGATTTCAAGATTATCCATACTAAGGGAGCATACCTTCTGGGCAGCGCCGCCCTTGCCTGGGGCCATCGTCGATTCGATGATTCCGGCCTTCTCTAGTTTCTTTACATGCATAGTCATGATCGCACTGCTAAGTCCTAGCGCTTCTGCCAATTCTTTAATGTTCATTGATTTCTGTGACAAGAGATGAACGATTTGAATCCGTACATTGCTGGAGATAGCCTCAAATATATGCAAATTCTGTTCAGCTAATTCAATTCTCAATGTTATTCCTCCGAACGGCGATGATTTATTAATGTATATGTAAATCATACATGTAGAACTTTATAATATATGATTCTCCGCACGTTCACAAGGTATTATTCAACTAAAAAAGATAAGATAATCTGCTGTCGACGTGATGGCAGTGAGGATAATCGCGCCAGAGCAGCGGTTTATCCAGCGATGATAGCTTTATATATTCAACGAAATAGAACGAAAGAGAATGTTTGATGAACGGAGATAAATATCTATATTCTATATGGATATTCAAAAGGTTAATGAATATATGAATTAATAACGAAAATGTAATTGACAGGAGAAACAATTCATTCTAATATTTAGGTGAATTAATGAATAAATTTGTGAATTAATAAACAAATGTGTAAATCAATTCGATGAGACAGGAGATTGACATCCATGGGAAATGAAATTCAATTTGTTAACCCTATTATACCTCAACGGGCTGATCCTTGGGTATACAAACATTCTGATGGCTACTACTATTTTACAGGCTCCGTTCCAGAATATGACAGAATTGAAGTTCGTAGAGCCAAGACGATTCAGGAGCTGGGTAAGGCTGAACCGGTTGTGGTGTGGCGCAAATATGATGAAGGCATGATGAGCGCTAATATATGGGCTCCCGAGATTCATTTCATAGATAATAAGTGGTATATCTATTTTGCCGCAGCCAGAACAACGGAGACGGTGGAAGGACTATTCGATCATCGGATGTTTGTTTTGGAGAATGCTTCAGAGAATCCATTAGAAGGCGAATGGACAGAGAAGGGGCAGATCAAGACGAAGTGGGAGTCTTTTGCGCTGGATGCTACGTCTTTTGAGCACATGGGTAAGCGCTATCTCGTGTGGGCTCAGAAGGACCCTGATATTGTCGGTAACTCCAATCTGTATATTGCTGAGATGGAGAATCCATGGACTCTTAAGGGAGAACAGGTTATGATTGCCGAGCCGACGTATGATTGGGAGAAGATCGGATTTCTAGTAAATGAAGGAGCTGCTGTGCTACACAGAAATGGCAGAATTATCGTCTCCTTTTCTGCTAGTGCTACAGACTATAATTATGCTATGGGACTGATCTATGCAGATGAAGACAGCGATCTTCTGTCACCGGACAGCTGGACCAAGCTGCCTGATCCCGTGTTTGTAACCAATGAAGAGACAGGGCAATACGGACCGGGGCATAACAGCTTCACCGTATCTCCGGATGGGTCTCAGGATATTCTCATTTATCACGCAAGAAATTATAAAGATATTGAAGGGGATCCTCTCTACGATCCGAATCGTCATGCGCGTGCCCAAGTGTTTAGCTGGAACGAAGACGGGCTGCCTGACTTTGGTGTTCCTGTCCCCGATGGAGGGGTTGTAAACCGCTAAACTGGCGGCTTGCAAATAAATATGAGCGGAATGGATAAAAGTGGTTGACAATGAAAGCGCTATGAATTATGATATGTTTGCAAAAACATTAATGATTAATGTAAATGTTATCAATGTTTTTTATGCCTGTACGGGAGCACTCCTAGGCAAGCTCCTCGACAGCAGATCAGCAAGTTTGAAAGTTGGAGTAAAAGGCAGCCCATGATTTAAATCTTTGAATGCGGTTTCATGAAAACATTGATTTTGAAAAGCACTGGGGGGTTCTTAAATGAATCGTAAAAAAGGTCTTTTGACAATCGTTTCTATGCTTCTGTTTGTTATCGTTCTCGCTGGATGCAGCAGTGACGATAAGAACACAATTACATTTTGGACACCGCTGACTGGTGAAGACGGGGCTTATATGGATCAGCTCGTTAAAGAATATAATGCGACTGAACCTGAAATGAAAGTAAAACATGTGATTACCTCTGATATGTATACGAAACTATCCACAGTAATTAACTCCGGTAAAGGTATTCCAGATTTGACCATTATCCATGCTGACCGCGTACCTGGCTATGTGAAGCAAAATGTACTTGAGCCAATGACAGGAATTCTATCCGCACAGCCTGAAATTAATGAAAGCAACTATTTGCCTCAAGCATGGTCAACAGGTACGATCGATGGAACTCAGTACACAGTACCTCTTGATATCCACGCTAACGTAATGTACTACAACAAGGATTTGCTTGCGAAGTACGGTGCAGAATCCTTCCTTGATGATAACAATGTAACAGTGGAAGAAATCCTGTCTCTTCAAGGAAAAATGGAAGAGGGAGACTATGTAGTTAACGATGCGCTTCTTGGGTGGGCTATGCTTGGACAGCTGCAGAACTTAGGCGGCGATGTACAGCAAGATGGTCAGCCGGCAGTAAATACACCTGAAATGAAACAAGCGTATGAGTCCGTTAAGCAAATTGCCGATGCAGGCCTGATGACTCCATTTGGTGAAGACGGTTACCTGATGTTCCAGTCCGGCAACGTTCTCTTCTCCACAGATGGAACTTGGAGCTCGACTGCTCACGCAGCGGTGGAAGGTTTGAACTTCGGTGTGACGAACGTCTACTCTGCTAGTCCTGATAAATTTACAAACCGCTCTTCTTCCCACTTGTTCGCCATGCTGAATAACGAAGCAAGAACAGATGAGAAGGAAGCAGGAATCGGCAGCTTCCTGGAGTTCATACGCCAGAACTCCATTGAATGGGCTAAAGCAGGTCAGATCGTAGCAAGTAAACAAGTATTTGAAAGTCCTGAATACCAAGATTATATGCAATCCTTTTTTACGACAGACGAGAAGCAAATTGAATCTCTGTACATCTATACTTACGAATATTATCCTTATGTAGCTGAAGTGGTAGATAAATACTCTAATGATATTATTCGAGGCAACGTAGATATGGATGAAACCCTACAGACGATGCAAAAAGAAGTCGAAGATAAAATTGCTCAAGGCAGTACCGGGGCTCAGTAAAGCAGACGTCAAGACGAGAATATATAAGATGAATTGAAGATGACTCAGGGTTCAACATTAATCTTTAGTACATCGATTTAGTACAAAAGTAATGTGCCATTTATGGCACATTACTTTTCCAAAAGGAGAATTGAAAGGCTATGAAGAAGAGATCCTTTGCCCCTGTTTTCTTTGTTGGGCCCCATCTTATTTTATTTCTGATATTTATTCTAATACCGACGATCTACGGTATTTATGCTTCATTCACTCAGTGGAATTTAATTAATGACCCGGTTTGGGTTGGTCTTGATAACTATAAAACGATTCTTTTTGATAGCGAATCTACTTTTAATTATCAATTTTATAATGGTTTGAAGAATACCCTGCTCTTTGTTCTTCTGAGTGTTCCGATCTTGATCGTGATCCCTCTGATGATTGCTGTGGCACTGGAGCATAAAAAAGTGAAATTGAAGGGGACCATTCAATCGATCATTTATATTCCAGGCCTCATTTCTATTTCTGCAGCTGCACTGATCTGGTCTTTGATCTTCAACAAACAGCTAGGTGTTACCGGTAATGTATTCGGATCGGAGACGGTCTGGGCGGCAACTCAGCCATACGCCTGGATTATTATCATTGTTATTACGGTTTGGGGCGGGGTTGGCGGTAATATGATTATTTATCGTGCCTCTATCAATGGTGTTTCCAAGGATTTATATGAAGCTGCCGAGATGGACGGAGCAGGTTCTGTTCGCAGATTTTTCAGCATAACGCTGCCGTCTATTCGTTTCCCGCTCATTTATACCTTTGTTATGACAACTGCCGGCTCCTTTAACGTATTTGGTCAGCCACTCATGATGACTGACGGCGGACCGCAACAGAGCACACACGTACTTATGATGTACATCAGACAACTCGCATTCGGTTCAGGTGAATCCTTGGCTGGTATGGCATCTGCAATGGCAGTGCTGCTGGGTCTCGTTATATTGGTTATTTCGGCATTGCAATATTATGTAATGAACCGAAATGCGAACTAGGAAGTGGATACGGAAGGGGCAGATGGTTCAAAATGAAAAAGAAAATCAATATTTCGAAATATATATCATACCTATTTCTTATAGCGATTTGTGTCATTTGGGCGATTCCTGTTCTATTTGGGATTACGACATCGTTTCGTTCCCAGACGGAAGTGGTTTCGACCGGCTTCAGATTGCTGCCGGTTGACTGGGACTTCAATAACTATGTGACCATATTGGAGAATACGTCCACTGCTCCGATCTTGCGCTGGTTAATGAACTCTTTATTTATTGCGATTTCGCACACCGCCCTGGTTATTGTAATAATATCAATCACAGGCTATGGCTATACACGCATGAACTTTAAGGGAAGAGACACTTTATTCTTTACCTTGCTCGGAATTTCGTTCTTTCCAGCAGTCGTAAACTTGATTCCTTCATACAAGATCATTGAAACTCTCGGTTGGGTAAACACTGCATGGGCGATGATTATTCCGGGTCTTGCGGGAATGGGGAACATCTTCTTGGTAAGGCAGTTTATGAAAGGCATTCCACACGATCTGGATGAATCTGCACGCGTGGATGGAGCGAGTGATTTCAGAATCTATTTCTCTGTCATTCTGCCGTTGGTTAAACCGGTATTGGTCGTTTGCGGCTTGTTCTCATTCATCGGTTCCTGGAACGACTTCCTATGGCCGGTTATCGTATACACGGATGTAGAGAAGATGCCAATTACAGCAGGCTTGCTCTTGCTTCAAGATATTTATGGTAACTATCGATTGATTGGACAACTCATGGGATCTGCGATGCTGGCGATTATTCCTACACTTATATTATTTATCTTTGCACAGAAGTACTTTATGCAGTCCATTAACCTGAACTCAGGTATTAAAGGTTAATTTATGAGGACTACTGAACAGGAACCAGTCAATGTCCAAGCAAAAAGAAGCTTTCTCCATAGTGGAGAGAGCTTCTTTTTGTTTGTAATATAGTTAGCCTAGGTAAATATCTTTTGGAGCGCATTCCTTAATAGCCTTCTGATTAACCCGGAGCTCCTCGATGTAGGAGTCGATAATATGCCCCAGCTGCTTAACCATTTCCTTCTTGATTTGATTTATGTAATCCTCAGGACAGAACGCCGAGCAGAGGATGGTTCCATTCGCATAAGATTTGGTTCCGGGCTGATGGTATTTAGTTTAGATAATTTCACTTTGGGATTTATGCAATATCCTCATTCATGAAAGTGAAGTGGAGGTGCCAGTACAATAGCCTCATACGGCTTAAGATTACCGCTTTTAAGATCAATAATTTCATTAGACTCTTTGTAATTCCCAATAAGAAGACGAGCGTCAGCCAATCGTTCGATATCATTAGGATCAAGGGAGTAAGCTGCTTCTTCCTCTGAGAAATTAAGCAAAACGAGCCAAGTCTGATCCATAAATAAACGTAGATATGCAAATATTTGAGAATGATCTGTTAGAATGGCTTTATACTCTCCATAAGTAAGTACAGGATTGTTTTTACGAATCTCAATAAGCCGTCGATAATAATTTAACACGGAATATGGATATGATTCCTGTTCTTTGACGTTAACCTCCTTGTAATTGGGATTTGCAGGAAGCCAAGGCTCTCCTGTAGTAAATCCGGCATGATTGCTCTCATCCCAATGCATAGGGGTTCGTGCGTGATCTCTTGCTTTTCTTCGAATTCGCTGCATGATCTTCTCTTCATCTTCTCCTCGTTCATTGACCATGACATCGTAATAGGCAAGCGCCTGTTGTTCTTTAATATCATCGATAGAATGAAGCTTGGGATTGTTGGTCATACCTAGTTCATCACCTTGCAGTATGAAGGGTGTTCCTTTCAACGTATGCAGCATTGTTCCGATCATTTTGGCGGATTGAACCCTATACTCGCCGGGATTGCCAAAGGTATTGACCAGTCGAGGCTGATCATGATTGCTGAAGTAAAGACCGAACCATCCTCCGGGGTCGCCTACGTTTTTTTGCCATTTCTGCATCACCTCCCGCAAATCGTCAAGAGACCATTCTTTTTGTTGAAATTCATCTTCAGGAAGATTACCGAGCGTACTTGCTTCAGGTGAGATAACCATGGACAATTCTTTGCGATCTGGATGTGTATAGTCGAGTACATCCTGCTCACTGATATAGGACATTTCACCAGCAGTGAAAATATCGTATTGCGAGAACACTTTTTCATTCATTTCCTGTAAATAATCGTGAATATATGGACCATTCTTAATGAAGGGTTCGCCGTTCGATTGCAGTCTGGACAGATCCGAATCAGGGAAGGTCTGATCCTTGGAGATCGCATTTACTGCATCGATACGAAATCCGTCGATTCCCTTATCCAGCCAGAATCGCATCATCTTATACATGCTTTCGCGCAGATCAGGATTGTCCCAATTCAGATCCGGCTGGGTGGAGTTGTAGAGATGCATATAAAATTCCTGATTCTCCTCATCGAAGGTCCAGGCGGATTTGCCAAGATAAGAAGTCCAGTTATTAGGGGGGCCGCCATCTGCTCCGGCAGGTCTCCAAATGTAGTAATCCCGGTATCGACTATGCTTGTCGGAGCGAGACGCTTTAAACCAGGGGTGCTGATCAGAAGTATGGTTTAGAACCAGATCCATGATAAGTCCCATATCTCTCTTATGGACCTCTTCCAGAAGGAGCTCAAAATCCTTCATTGTGCCGTATTCAGGCTGGATCGAATAATAGTCGGTAATATCATAGCCATGATCGATGTCCGGTGATTGGTAAATGGGGTTCAGCCAAAGGGCAGTTACTCCTAAACTCTGCAGGTAATCAAGCTTGGATATAATTCCGGGCAGATCCCCGATTCCATCCCCGTTACTGTCTTTAAAGCTGCGAGGATAAATTTCGTAAATGATATTCTGTTTCCAAGCTTTTTTGTACTTGATATGCATGAGATACCCCTTTCGCATTCTAATGAGTATTGTTTAGAGTTAATACCCGAAAATGAACAGGGGAAATCGTCAATAAGGCCGATTGCAAGGCTGATTAGAAGCTGTTGCTGGCAAATAAAGAATGATTATGAGGGAATGGGGTTAAAATACAATCGATCCTTTACAATCCAACACAGCAGGGAGTTTTTTTAAATTGTGGGAAACCCTATTGTCCTATTTCCCCGACTGGGGTATCTGGATCCAGGCGGTTGTCGTATTCGTCATTCCCGTTGTACTGATGAAGGCTGCTGCTGACCTTAATCGTTATGTTAAAGCAACGAACCGAAGCAAGAAGGCGAATACTTCCTCCGGAGAAGTAAGCAGCTCTCCTGAGCAAGACAACAGTTCCGGTCAGGGTAAAGACGCTAATCAGTCACAACAAGAATCCGGTCAGCCGCTAACAGGCAACTACGATTCGGATATTCAGCTTATAAAAAAGAGTATTGGTGACAATTCGGACGTGCATATCAAGGAATTTGTCATTAAGGGCTTGAACAGCCGTGCTGCCATTATCTATGTAGATGGACTGACAGATACTGATCTAATCAACACTCATGTTCTTGCTCCATTAATGAGAGATGGAATACCGCAAGCCGAAGCAGAGGAACTTCATTCAAGTGAAGATCTGGAGAAATATTTGCAGCAAAAACAGCTTCCGGTCATAGGAATGATGGAGTCGAAGCAGCTCGTCCCTACTGTGGAGAAGATGCTGGCAGGCTACGCCGGTCTCCTCGTTGACGGAGCTTGCGGCGTGATGATTGTAGGCTCGCCCAAGGGTAAGCAGCGGAGTGCTGAAGAGCCTTTGTCAGAAGCGCTGCTTCGAGGTCCAAGGGTCGGCTTTACGGAGAAATTGAATGAGAATACAGGACTTTTGCGGTTACATGGCCGAAATAGCAGTCTTCAAATCACTCAGCTTGAAGTAGGGAATCGGGTGAAGAAGGATATTGTCATAGCTTACATGAACGACATTGCTGATCCCCAGCTGATAGAAGAAGTTCACAAACGAATCGAACAAATCAGCATTGATGATCCGCTCGAATCAGGATATATTGAGCAATTAATTGAAGACAACTGGCTCAGTCCCTTTCAACAGACTCAAAACACGGAAAGACCTGACAGAGTAATTGGCGCTCTTCTGGAGGGACGCGTCGCTATTCTGCTGGACGGAACTCCCTTTGCTTTAATTGTACCGGTATCGTTCAGCATGCTGCTGCAGTCACCAGAGGATTATTATGAACGCTGGGTTTGGGGAACCTTCATCCGGCTCATTCGCTATTTGGCTACTTTTATCGCTTTGTTTGGACCAGCGATGTATATCTCTTTCATTTCGTTTCATCCGGGACTCATTCCCACCAAGCTGGCACTCACGATTATCAATACGAGGGCGGGTGTTCCGTTTCCTTCTATTATAGAAGCGCTGATTATGGAGATAGCTATTGAAATCTTGAGAGAAGCAGGAATACGTCTGCCCAAGCCGGTTGGACCGGCGATGGGCATCGTCGGCGGTCTCATTATCGGAGAAGCTGCTGTTCAGGCAGGTATTGTCAGTCCTTTCCTGGTCATTATCGTAGCGGTAACGGCGATATCCTCGTTCTCCATACCGATGTATAGTGCCGGCATTACAATCCGGGTGCTCCGATTCGCTGCGATGTTCAGCGCAGCCCTGTTTGGGCTGTTTGGGGTCATTATGTTCTTCTTGCTGCTATGCAGTCATCTTGTGAGACTCAAGAGCTTCGGTGTTCCTTATACCGCCCCTATGATCTCTTACAAGCCTGCCGACTGGAAGGACTTTGTCGTGCGCGCTCCCATGTTCATGATGAGAAAGAGGCCCAGCACGACGAGGGGCCGGGACCGGGATCGCATGAAATCATAAACTTTGGCGAATAGAAAAGAGTGATGGCCTAAAATGAGCAGCAATCTGAATAAGGCAGAAGATCAAATCACCACAACCCAGGCTGCTGTAATTGTAATCAACTACATGCTTGGCGCCGGAATCCTGACGATGCCGAGGACGATGGCAAAGGCGGTTGGGACACCGGATGTCTGGATTTCAGTCCTCTTGTCGAGTGTGATTACCTTTACTGCAGGTATCATCATAGCTCGTTTATGCATGAGATTTCCCGGTAAGACCGTGTTTCAGTTCACGAGTGAGATCACGGGAAAATGGATTGCCTATATCATCTGCTTTTCAATTATTAGCTACTTTGTCACCATCTCCGCCTTTGAAATCCGGGTGATGGCGGAAGTGACCCGGCTGTATCTGCTGGAAGCAACCCCTGTATGGTCCTATGTCATGATCTTTATGTGGGTGGGCTTCTATCTGGTGATCGGCGGCATTAATCCCATCGCTCGGCTGTATGAGATCATCCTTCCGATTACACTGGTCATTTTTGTCGTCATCATCCTGCTCAGTGTCCGCTTATTTGATATCAACAACCTTAGACCTGTGCTCGGGATGGGAATCATGCCGGTTATTAATGGTATCAAGCCCTCATTGTTGTCATTTACTGGGTTTGAAGCGATGTTTGTCGTCATGGCCTACATGAAATATCCGAAGCAGGGAGTAAAGGCGGTCGTTTACGGAATATCTGTACCGCTGGTCATTTATTTAATTACCGTCATTATGGTCATTGGCGGTTTGTCACTGGAAGGAACCGTAACGAAAACCTGGCCGACGCTTGACCTCCTGCGCAGCTTCGAAGCCGAAGGTCTCATCTTCGAGAGGTTTGAATCCTTGCTGCTGGTCATTTGGATCATGCAGATTTTTTCTACGTTTACCATTACTCATTATGCTGCGTCGCTTGGCGGGGCCCAGCTGTTTAAAGGACGGAAAATTACGCCTTTTCTGCTGCTGCTCCTGCCGGTCAACTATATCATTGCCCTGCTGCCGAAGGACATTAATGAAACGTTCATCCTTGGTGATATATTGGGCAATTTCTCACTGGTGCTGTTCTGCGGACTTCCGCTAGTTCTTCTCATCATTAGCCTCATCCGTAAGAAAGGGGGTAAGCAAAGTGAACAACCTGCGTAAAACGATCAAGCTGATGGCTATCTTCTTCCTGACAGTCTGTATGACCGGCTGCTGGAACAGCAGGGAAATTGAGGATTTGAGAGTATACGTCGGTGTTGGACTGGATGTGGCGGATGAAACCAAATTTGAAAAAAAGGTGAATGAGCGCGGAGGGCATTACCCTAAAAAGAATGTGCTGACGGCGACCGTACAAATCGTGCCAGGAACGAAAGAGCAGGCAGCTCAAGGACAAGGCGGTCAGGCAGGTGAATCGTATCTTAATGAAAGGCTCACCGGCGATTCTCTGCTGCAAATATTCAGGCAATTCTCTCTTCGAAGAGATCGTCCTCTAATCGGCCACCATTTGAAGGTTATTGTCATTTCTAGTGAATTAGCGACCAAGTATAGTCTTGAGCAGCTGCTTGATTTTATTTTGCGCGACAATGATATCAGGCCCAGTGCTCTTGTCTTGATCAGCCAGCAGAAAGCTATCGATGTGCTGAGTGCCAATCAGCCGGGCGAAGTTCCAGCCTTTAATCTGAGAGGCCTTATCCGCAATCGCCAGCGTACGAACCGAATTCTGCCTGCCATTTCGCTCGGGAAGCTGGAGGGCTTAATGCAGTCCAGACAAAGCTTTGTATTGCAAAATGTCATCATGGCGGAGAATGAATTAAAATTTGTCGGCGGGGCGCTTTTTGAAGGGGATACGAATAAATATATTGGCAGGCTGAATCAAGTGGATGTTGAAGCGATCTCCTGGATTGAAGGGAATCCGGGCGGGGTGCTCAAAGCTTATACGGACGAAGGCGATACGATTGTATATGAGATCGCTTCAATTAGCAGCAAAATCACCCCTAAGCTGGAGGGAGACGAGCTCTCTATTCACATTGATGTGCAGTCAAAGGGAAGACTGATTGAGGATTGGAGCTATCCTGAAGAATCCACGGATTCGGCATATATTGAAGAGCAGGAAGAGAAATTTAACGAAACCGTGAAAAATGAAATTAAAACACTTCTAGTCAAGCTGCAGCATACATACCGTGTCGATGTGGTCGGCTTTGGTAAGGAGGTACGAATTAAATACCCAAGATATTACAACAAGGTGAAGGACCGTTGGGATGAAGTATTTAGTGAAATCCCAGTTACTTATGATGTAGATCTGGAGATTATAGATTACGGATCAACGTTGGAATGACCAGAGGGAGTGGAGAGGATGAATCTGCTGCAGAAGCTGGCTCGAAGGATCATTATAGGTAATTGTTACAGTCGAGGCGGTATTATCCATTTTCCATGGTGATAGAGGCATTCATTATGGAAGGCGTATTTGAAGGCGGTTGTAATCTTGTTCTATAAAAAGAACTCCTTGCCCGATGGCAAGGAGCTCTTCAAGTTCTGATTTGCTTATTTCATGCTACCACTTTAATGAACTTCCGAACACGAGACCGTTACTGATCAATCTTCCCGGCGAAGTTACCGTGTTACCATTTGCATACATGCCCGAGGAAGCCCCACCATCCATATTCATGGCCTGATAAGCGCCCAGCTTCAGCATGATGCTGCCCCACTGTTTGATCGTGGCTCCAGGGACGGTTGCAAGGACAATACTCCCGTCCTTCTTGATGGCAACTCCGCTCCTTGCACCGCCATCTGTTAAAATTTTGGAGCTACCGAACCCTTCGGCTGCCGGATTTACGGCCAGCTTGCCGTCTTTTACAAGTCTCGGCCCTGCTCCAATAGCCGTATGGACATTGGACCAGTTGATATCTTTATTATTCTCGTTATAGTAGCTGATGCTATAGTCGACAAAACTGCCTTTTTTGAAGCGAGTGGCAAGCATGTCCTCTTCCTTGCCTGTAAATACAAGCACATACCCATCACTTGGAATCGTAGCATTTTGGTTTGGAGCGACTTTCGTGACAATTCCCTTACGAACCGTAATCGCTGTCCCGTAGGAGAAGCCGACATTTGCTCCACGTTTCGGTGTAAACATAACAGCTGATGTTTTCCCTTTGGTCGGTGTACGGTTAACGAAGTAGACATACCAGCTCTGCGCTCTCTCCTCGGGAGCCTTGACGGTGCCGCGAACTCGAACGCGAAGTGTATCCATGACGGCAGAGCCATCCCATTTGAAACCGATGGATGTACCTGTATTGCCAATATGCTCTATAACTCCATCGCTGATGATCATGCCATAAGGATCGGGAACTCCGCCATAAGCTTCAAAATAGGTACCATTAATGGCGGCAGATGCGTTATATGCGCCCGCGATGGAGGACAGCGATTTGACTGCGCCTACTCTCTGATTGGCAAGACCGGCAGTGACTGGTGTTCCTTTTGGTAGTGTCACAGTCTTCACGCTGAATGATTTGCCCGATACACTGACTTTTTTCGTCGCATAGACGGCCTTGGCTTTAGAGGCTCCTTGTGTGATAGTCACAGGCAGCTTAAGCTGACCTTTGTAGCCTGGAGTGACGACCTGGATCAGAATGTTCGTAGAACCCTGCTTTACAGGAATAACAACGCCTTCCTGATTGACACGGGCGATGGCTTTGTTGCCTGAAGAATAGACGACCTGCACTTTATCCGACAACTTAAGCTTGTTTTGAATCGGCTCACGTTTATCCAAAGACAATGTAATGGATTTGGACGGATAAGTTAGGTCCACGGCTGTTGTCTGGCTGCTTGCCGCTTGTGCTATTCCAGAATAAGAAATGCCTGAGGAGACAGACACAGCCAGGGCTAATGCACTCGTAAGCAGAATAGCAGCTGATTTTTTGACGTATGTTTTGGTGAAAATGTTCATGTTACGCTTAATTCCCCCTTATGTATGAAAATAGGTATGATACTAGGTTGTTATCGGCAGAGATACTCAAACAACTTACATATTATTGAAAATAGGAGGTAGTTGGACATCACTCCATGTGTATGCTATCATTTGGTTACCAATAGTAAGTAACAGAATATTAGGAGGTATTGCAGCATGAAAGTAGAAATTTGGTCGGACTTTATGTGTCCTTTTTGTTATATAGGTAAACGCCGTTTTGAGGAGGCGCTTGAATCTCTTCCGTTCCGCGAATCCGTAGAAGTGGTGTACCGCAGCTTTGAACTGAATCCAAATGAAGCAGTGGACACGGATCAGACAACGTATGAAGCGCTGGCAAGCAAATATGGAACAACGGTTGAGCAAGCCAAAGCAATGACTGCGAATGTCGTTGAGCAGGCGCAAAGTGTAGGATTGGACTATAATTTTGATCGGATTAAACCGACGAATTCATTTGATGCCCATCGTCTGGCTCATTATGCAGCGACCAAGGGCAAAGACAAGGAAATGGTGGAGCGGCTCCTTGCTGCCTATTTTGTAGAGGCACAGCATGTGGGCAGCAGAGAAGTACTGGTGAAGCTGGCAGCAGAGATTGGGCTTGATGGCGAGGAAGTTAGTACTGTTCTGGAAGGAGATCAATACAGCGAGGAAGTTCGCACGGACGAGAGAGAAGGGGCGCAGCTTGGCATTCAAGGTGTTCCGTTCTTCGTTATTGACCGCAAGTATGGCATTTCCGGCGCACAGCCGCTTTCTGTATTTAGTCAGGCACTCACCCAGGCTTGGTCCGAAGGCCAGCCGCTGCAGGTGATCGGCAATACAGAGGATGCTGCTGTATGTACCGACGATTCCTGTGTAATGCCTGGAGATGTGAATAAATAACAGCATACCGTTATCCGGCGATTCGGGCTCTTCCTAGAGCTCGGATCGTTTTTTTTGTTTATGATTAGGAGGATAACCAATATGTATTATCGAATAAATTTCCAGTGACCTTCCTTTTTTACAAAATTAGTGTGTAATTTCAAAAAAAGAGAGGAGCTGTAGAGCAAGCTTGGATAACAGAGACAATGAAAATAATGATCCCAAGGTATCTCCAGAGCAAGAGAAATACTCAAGTAAGCCTGTTCAATATACTACTAACTATGTGAACCATATTGATAGCATTTATAATGATTTCGCTGAAAGAGGCGGCATGGATAATTTGAAGGGTCAAGGAAAACCCCTCGAAATTTCTGATGGCAGTGTCGTAGACTCAATGATGAAAAATGCTAATTATCTACCAAAATGGATCGAATTGCAGAAAGAAATTAGAGCTCATATTCTTGCAACTCTTGAAATTATGGAGAATAACGGTGAGAAAAACAAAGTTAACGAAGAAATCGATACGATCAATCTTAAAATACAGAAATATAATCTCATGGTTCCCACAAGTATCTTACAGAAGGGCTTTATCTCACCTGAGAACATCAAAAATAAATATTCACATTGGGAATGAGGTCTTTAATTTAATTTCAGGCATAAATGTTGTTAACGCTTACTATATATAATGAAGTAAGAGGTAATGCAACACTCCGGTATCTGTCAAGAATGCTTTATACTCGGAGGAAGCCGCATCAATCCTCACCTTTACAATCAAGGAGGTACTTGTAGTGGAGAACAATAAGGGTTCAATTCCGCTGGGTGTTATTTTATGCCGGGACTGTCACAATGAGCTTGGCGTACAGGAAACAAATCGTGTACAGGTTTTTTATTCGAACTGCGGATCAATCCACTGTAAGGAGAAGAGATTGAATTCCGAATATGAGCAGTATCTCGATGACAATCCATAAATCATCATTCATAGTGTTCTCACTATAAAATACGCGGGTATAAAAAGAGCAGAGGGAAGCGTGAAATGCGCACCCTCTGCTCTTTTTATTATTCAGGATTTTGCAATTAAATGTATCAAATTCTTATCCTGTATTATGAAACTGAAGTTTCTTTCTTGCTCTCCCGTTTCTCGGAGAACATGATCTTAAGGAATGGCGGTGTCACCAGTGTTGTCACGATAACCATGATAATGACCGAGGTGTAATAGTCGGTAGCAAGAAGTCCCGAACTGAGTCCAGTTCCTGCGATGATGAGAGCAACTTCTCCTCTAGAGATCATGCCTGTTCCTACAGCAAAGGAGGAATGTCGGTTAAACCCGGTCAGACCTGCGCCGAGCGCGCCTCCAAGCAGCTTGGTTATAATCGCGATCACACTGATTACAATAATAAATCCGATCTGAGATCCGACTCCTTCGAAGTTGACGTTGAGCCCGATATTGACAAAAAATACAGGAACGAACAAGCTGTACGCGATCGGCTCCAGTTTATTCTCCACCGTATGCTTGTAGTCGGTTTGCGAGATGGCAATGCCTGCAGCGAAGGCGCCGATAATCCCCGCAACGCCCATCCATTCGGCAAAATACGAAAACGCAAGAGCGATAATGACGCCGGCAGAGATGACCGTTTCAGCGACCTTCAGCTTCGACAGCCATTTCATGAGAAGTGGAACAGCCCAGATGGCTGCTGCAATAATAACGACAAAGAACAGAACCTTCTTGCCGATCAGTGTCCCGATGCTGACGGATTCTCCGGCTCCGAGCACACTCATCATTACAGCCAAGAGGACAACGACCAGGATATCGTCTACAACGGCAGCACCCAGAATGGTCGTCCCTTCTCTGGAACTCAGCTTGTTCATCTCCTTAAGCGTTTGTACGGAAATGCTGACTGAGGTTGCACAGAAGAGCAAACCGAAGAACAGGGCATGATGCTGATCCATGCCGAAGGCGATAGCTGATCCATAGCCGCCAAAGAAGGGGATAATGACCCCGCCGACCGCAACGGCAAAAGCAACCTTCCAGTTTTTTCTCAGCTGATCCAGATCGGTTTCCAGACCTGCGATGAACATGAGGACAAGCACCCCGATCTCGGCAAACTCTTGTATGAATGAGGTCTGGTGCACCCATCCAAGTACTGCGGGTCCGAGAATAACCCCGGCAATCAATTCCCCCAGTACAGATGGCTGTCCCAGCTTCACTGACAGATGCCCTGCCAATTTGGTAAAGATAAGAATGAGTACTAGATGCAGAATAAACTCCATAGTGATCTCCTTTCTGGGTCATATATTGTAGTGCACGAATCACAACGAAGTTATTACTAAGATATATTGTCCGGACGACATCGGTTGTAACCCAATTAGGACAAGAAAAAAGACATATCTGGCGCAAGGAGCCGTTGATATGCCTCAAAAAGACAGAGAGATACCTGATGTGCCAGACTCCCCCTATAAAAACAACGTATGTGATTGTGAGCAATAACTTAGCTTATTATACTGCTTAAAAACGAGATTGAAAAGACATGTTTATGGAAAGATATACATAACCCAGCATTTACATCGTCTGATTGATCATTCGTTTAAGATATATGAGAAGTATATTTGAAGACTTCGTAACAGAAGCTAGAGTTATAAGGTATGATTGTTCGAAGTGTTGTCACTTAACACCTTGAGTATGGGAGTATATAATTAGAAATAGCATTTACTCATAGAGGAGGATACGCGTAAGTATGAGCAAAAATCTCAAGGAAGGCGGATACGTCCCGACGAGCAAAAAAAATTTTGCCGGGATTATTTTAACCGTTTCCCTTATCGCGAATATCATTATTTTGGTACTTTTCTTCGGTCCCGTCGGCTACAGTGGTGAAATTAGTTTTGATTATACGATTCTTCCAAGAATTAATGCTGTGCTGAACAGCTTTACCTTTATTTTCCTGCTTGCGGCTCTGATTGCGATTATGAAGAAGAACATTAGAATTCACAAGGGCTTTATTCTTGCTGCATTCACATCCACACTATTGTTCTTGGTAACCTACCTAACGTTTCACTATATATCGCCTGAGTCTGCCAAGTTCGGAGGAGAAGGAATCATTCGGCCTATTTACTTTACGATTCTAATTACCCATAGCTTCCTGGCTGCTGTTATTGTCCCTTTAGCCCTGTTCTCTCTGGTATGGGGCTGGACGATGCAGGTCGAGAAGCATAAGAAGATTGCACGCTGGACGATGCCAATCTGGCTCTATGTAAGTATCACCGGGGTTATCGTATATTTGTTTATGGCACCTTATTATTAATGAATAAAGAATAAGCAGAGACCGGAATTTCCTTCGATTTGTGAGGAGGCACCGGTCTTTTTTGTTTAATAATAGGGACATGCTACAATAGAGAGGCATTGATTGTGTTAGTCATAGAGGAGGGGAAATCGCGCCGTGAAGAAGAACAGACTCGGTTCGTCAGATCTTTTAGTGAGTGAAATTGGACTAGGCTGCATGTCGCTCGGGACGGATGAGAATACAGCGGTACCGCTTATTCATGAAGCACTTGATCGCGGGGTTAATTTTCTGGATACAGCGGATATTTATGATGATGGGCGAAATGAAGAAATCGTAGGCACTGCACTGAAAGGCCGCAGACAAGATATTGTATTGGCTACGAAAGCAGGGAATGTTCGTGTCCCCGGACAGTCCGGCTTAACTTGGGATCCAAGCAAACAGCATATCTTCTCCGCGGTCAAAGAGAGCCTGCGAAGACTTAAGACGGATTATATAGATTTATACCAGCTGCACGGAGGAACGATTGAGGACAACATGGAAGAAACGATTGAAGCGTTCGAACAATTGAAGCAGGAAGGGGTTATTCGTTATTACGGAATCTCTTCCATTCGGCCCAACGTGATTAGAGAATATGTTCAGCGTGCTCAGATCGTAAGTGTCATGAGCCAGTACAGCCTGCTGGATCGTCGTGGTGAAGAGGAGGTTTATCCTCTGCTCGATGAACATGGAATTAGTGTGATTGCGAGAGGCCCCGTTGCGAGTGGTGCGCTTGCAGATGGCAGAGATGATAAAGCTGCAAAAGGCTTTTTGAATTATTCTGGGGATCAGATTACCAAAATTCGAAATCAGCTTCGTCCTCTAGTGAATGAGCACCGGAGCATGTCTCAAACGGCTATTCGTTATGCACTCCATCATCCAGCGGTGGCGACTGTAATTCCGGGGGCAAGCTCGCGCAAACAGCTGCTTGAGAATATCGGTGTCGCAGATACACCTTCGCTCACAGAGGAGGAATATCAACTGCTTCAAGAAATGACCAACGCTAACCTCTATACGCAGCACCGTTAATGGAAAGCTGTTATATTATATAATCAGAACACAATAAGAGAGGGGTTTATAAAATGGAGAGAATACAAACTGAAGAACAATACAGAGAGCTTATTCAAGGAGATAAGCTGACCGTTATCAAATTCGATACGACATGGTGTCCAGATTGCAAAAATATGGACCGATTTATTGGAGACGTCATTGATCAGCATCAAGACAAAGCGTTCTACGCAATTGATGCAGAGAAGCTTATGCCGGTAGCCGACGAGAACCAGGTCCGGGGTATTCCAAGCCTGCTCGTATTCAAGAACGGAGAGAAGATTGCTCATCTGCATAGTAAATGGGCAAAGACACCTGCTCAGGTGTCGGAATATCTTGAAACACTAGAATCTAAGCTGTGAAACAGCAGATTTTTTTCTCCTTACAAGGAGCCCCTCCATGCTGCCGATTGAACAGCAGGAGAGGGCTTTTTTTACAGCACAAACACGAAGATGACAAGAGCAAGTCCGAAACGATAATAGGCAAAGGTTGATAGCTTGAGTCTTTTTAATAAGTGAAGAAAGGTTCTTATAGCGAGCATGCCGACAACGAAAGAAGTAATCAGTCCGGCTGCAAAATAAGGAATATCGCTGACAGACAAATAGGAGGCGCTCTTAAGCAGATCCAGAGCTGTTGCTGCAAACATAATGGGGACCGAAACAAGAAATGTGAACTCTGCTGCTGCGGTATGGCTGACTCTGGCTAGAAGCCCGCCGGATATCGTTGAACCGGATCTTGAGAAACCGGGCCATAATGCGAGAATCTGAAATAATCCGATCGTAAACGCTTGTTTGTAAGTAATATCGTCGATCGTAACCGCAGTGGGCTTCCTGTGCCATTTTTCTGCAGCAATCATCAACAGACCTCCGGCAACCAGACTGTAAACGACCGTTTCGGGTCCGAACAAGTAGGCTTTGATGACATCTCGCATCAGTACGGCGGCAACACCTGCAGGCACCATGGCGAGAAAAATATGGAGCAGGCTCAGCCGCGGAACTGTGCGGTCTAAGGGCTTGATTCTGAATAAATCAATAAAAGTCCGCCAATATAAGACGACAACAGCAAGCACTGCACCAAGCTGGACAACAACCTCGAAGGTTTTTACACTTTCCTCATCGGTAGATAAGCCAAGCAAGTGAGCAGTCAGGATCATATGTCCGGTTGAAGACACAGGCAAAAATTCGGTCAGGCCTTCAATAATCCCCATAATAATGGAAGATAAAATATCCACGGCATGTCCTCCTTAAGATCACTTGGGATGTTTTAATACAGACTCACATTAGGAAATGATCTTTATATACTACTCGTCTTATCTGTCAGACAGAACCAAAAGTAAATGTTGATTTATGTCGAAACTAGTCACTTTGCTTGTCTTCATTTTGTGATATGATAGGTGAAGCAAGCTCATTTATGTAAGCGCTTAGAATAGAAATAGAGGTGAATTCTTTGCTGTCATGGCTTGTACGGCTTAACAATAATACGAAGCTGAAGCACAAGCTTCTGATCAGTTACGTTCTTGTCGTCATGATTCCTGTGCTGATTATCGGTATAGGTGTGACTTATTATTTTCGGCAGCAGGCGATGGATCAAGCAATAGAGCAAGCTAGAAACAACGTAGATCGAATTAAAAATCAGGCCTCCACATTTCTCAGGGTGCCGACAGATATATCTAATCTCCTGCTGTTCAACAAGGAACTGGAGACTGTTGTAAATACCGAATATTCCAGCATCCTCGAGCTGACGAAGACTTATCATGCCTTCGATCTGTTCAATGAGTATCTTCAGCAATACCGGGAGCTGTCCGCGATCCGATTCTTTACCTATAATCCTACACTTGTGAACAATCTGGAATTTATCCCGGTGACGGAACAAATTGAAGATACCGAGTGGTTTGATCAAGCCATTCACGCGAGAAGTATCGGTTGGTTCTATGTGCCTTCGACACCCGATAATCCGGCGGATGCCTTGGCATTGGTCAGAAGGGTGCATTTTCCTGAATATCAAAGTCAAGGTGTGCTGATGGTGCTGATTAATCGCTTTGAGATTAACAACATATTAAGCCAGGAACCTTTTGACACGATGGTTGTAGACAGTCAGGGATACATTGTCGCAGCGAAAGATATAAGTTTGGTTGGACAAACCTTTGATAATTTGGACATTGAAGTGGATCTTAACAGCCAAGGGACGGGGATTATTGATACCGATGTCAAGAATGAGCCTTCCAAAATTATTGTCGATGAGCTGCTCCCGGCTTCGAGCATGAATGGATTTCAGATTGTATCGGTCTTCTCCAACAAAAGCATCGTTAATGATGCGAACAAGATCAGCTTAATTGGCATGCTATTTATCGGTTTAGTGCTGCTGGTGGCGCTGGTCTTTGTCTATGTTATTTCGTTCTTAACGACAAAGCGTATGCTTGGGTTAAGCCGCCAGATTAACCGGGTCGCCCTAGGGGATTTGAAAGTTGTATCCAATATTGATGGAAATGATGAGATAGGTCAGCTGTCAAGGCAATTTAATTCGATGGTATCGAGCATTGATCAATTGATGACGCAAGTCGTTGAGACAAGTGAGCAGAATAACCGGCTCGAGATCGCGCAGAAGGAAATTAAGCTCAAAATGATGGCTAGCCAGATCAATCCGCATTTTCTTTTTAATGCGCTGGAGTCCATACGGATGAAAGCACATATTAGAGGAGAGGTCGAAATAGCGAATATTGTTCGGCTGCTCGGTAAGCTGATGCGCAAAAATTTGGAGATCGGCAGCGGGCATACGACCGTCAAAGCCGAGATGGAAATTGTTCAATCTTATCTGCTCATTCAAAAATTCCGTTACGAAGATCGATTGGATTTCGAATTGCGGCTGGACAAGTCTGCTGATAAAACATACATCCCTCCGCTGATTATCCAGCCTCTCGTTGAGAATGCGATTGTACATGGGCTCGAGAACCAGGAAGAGGACGTTAAGGTTGAAGTCAAAATTCAGAATTTGGATGAGAAGCTGCTTAGAATAGGCGTGACAGATAATGGCGTCGGGATAACCAAGGAGCGACTTGCAGAAGTGTTAGCTTCCATTGCCGGTCCAGATGAGGAAGAAAAGAGCCGTATTGGCCTTAGAAACGTTCATCAGCGGTTGACATTGTCTTATGGAGAAGAGCATGGACTTAATATCCATAGCGAATATGGTGTAGGTACAGAAATTTATTTTACTGTTTCCAAAGGAGGCAGCCTGAATGTATAGCGTAATACTTGTAGATGACGAACCGATGATCAGAGAAGGGCTGAAGACGATCATTGATTGGGAAGATCGGGGTTATGAAGTCATTGATACGGCTTCTAATGGAAGAGAAGCTGTAGAGAAATATCATGAGCTTCAGCCGGATCTGATGATACTTGATATCCGCATGCCTGGAATGACAGGTCTTGAAGTGATAGAACAGCTATTTCAGGAAGGTAAAAAAGGACACTTTCTAATCTTAAGCGGCCATGCCGATTTTGATTATGCCAAGAAGGCAATCAGCTTCGGCGTAGATGGTTATTTGCTTAAGCCGGTAGATGAAGAAGAAATGATGGAAGAACTGGATCGAATCAAGAAAATGCTGGACAAAGAGGAGAAGATCAAGCAACGGACTTCAAACGAAGAGCTGTTTTACAGAGAGCATCTCATCGAGTCCATTATCTTTGACGGACAAGTCTGGGAGGATGAGCAGCTGAAGGAATGGGGGCTTTATTCTTCAAGCTATCAAGTGCTTCTCCTTGAGTTGTATAATGATTCGACCTTATTTCTAACAGAAGTCAAACGGGAAATCGCAGAGATGCTAAACGGCACACAGCGCGGAGTCGTATTTAATGCTAGGAAATATGTCGGGCTATTGCTCCGGGAGCCAGTGCTTTCCAAAGAAGATGCCCGTCGTTTATATGAAGGGATCGTAACGGTACTCAAACGATACTCTTCGATGATATATATTGCTGCAGGTAGTTCTGTCGATAGTGTTCGTGAACTTGAACAGTCTTACCGTGAGGCATTAATTACAATAGAGCGGAGATTCTTCGCTAAAGAAAGAAGCATATTGCTTCTATCCGATGTGTATGAGCCGGATGATGAATCTGAACATGCGGGGACGATGAATGAACATGAACTGGCTGATAAGCTGTATTATGCGCTGGACATTAGAAGCAAGGATCTTCTTACCCGGGTATTGTCGGAGATGGAAGAGACCGTAACCAACAACCGTTTCACCGAAGGTGACATCAAAAAAATAACGGCTCAAATAGCGGCGTTGGCACTGAATAAGCTGTCTCTGAATCATGAAGAAGCCAAAAGCATCGTAACAGAGCATACAGCCATGCTAGCGGCTCTATATCGGCAGCCAACGCTGTATGATCTGTTAGAGACACTCAATATTCAATTTGTGAAAGTCATTTCCCAGCTGGGCGGTAACAGCAAGGATACTGTGATTAAGCAAATGATTGATTTCATTAAACGGAATCCAGGCGATCACCTTAAGCTTGAAGTGCTTGCCGAAGTCTTCAATTACAATAGCAGCTATCTAGGCAAACTGTTCAAAAATTATACGGGGGAATCATTTAACGTATTTGTCGACAAAGTTCGCATGGAGCGTGCGAAGGAACTGCTGTCAGAGGGTCTTAAGGTCCATCAAGTGTCTGCTACCATTGGGTATGCGAATGTGGATTATTTTCATAGCAAATTTAAAAAGTATGTTGGTGTTTCACCGTCTGCTTACCGGGAGCAATCCAGGGATCAAAGCTAAGTGGCCTTTTCATGGAAATAGAAAACGTTATTGTTAAAATGTAGTCGTTCAAACAGCTCATTTGATACCCTCATTTTTAGACATATTATATAACAATTCGACGACACACCTCTAATTTTTATATGAAATTATATTAAATCCAATGGGTATTTCTCTTCAAAATGTTGGAGTATCATTAAGTTATCAAACAGAGGAGGGGTCATTTCATGGAAACGCTAACACAGCCCGCTTCCACGGATTCCAAGGAGTCACCCGCTGCGAAAGCGAAGCGGAAAGGGCCTAATAACTTTTGGAAGACAGTGAAAGACCAAAAGTATTTGCTGCTGATGTCCATGCCTTTCGTTGCATGGGTGTTCGTATTCAACTACCTGCCGCTATGGGGATGGACCATGGCATTTCAAGACTTTAAGCCAGCAAGAGGCTTTTTTGAGCAGGATTGGGTAGGGTTCAAACATTTCGTCGAATTGTTCAGTGACGATCGATTCTACCTTGTACTAAGAAATACATTGGCTATGAGTTTGATGGGACTAGTTGTCGGTTTCGTATTCCCGATATTCTTCGCTATCCTACTCAATGAGCTTCGCGGCAAATTTTTTAAGAGAACCGTGCAAACGGTATCATACTTACCTCACTTTGTATCCTGGGTCGTTGTAGCCGGGATTATAACGAAAATGCTGTCCACGGATGGCGGTATTATCAATGATATCTTGGTCGCACTTAATATTGTTGATGAGCCTATTCAGTTTATGGCGCAGGGGAATCTTTTTTGGTACATTGTAACCGCTTCCGATTTGTGGAAGGAAATGGGATGGAACGCGATCATTTATCTGGCAGCGATTACAGGTATCGATCAGGAGCTGTATGAAGCTTCCCGGGTCGATGGTGCAAGCCGCTGGAGACAAATGTGGCATATCACTTTGCCTGGTATCCGTTCTACAATCTCTGTACTGTTCATCATGTCGATCGGTCACTTGATCAGTATTGGTTACGAGAAACAATTCTTGCTCGGAAACAGCTTGGTAACGGACTACTCGGAAGTACTCGATCTATATGCTCTGAATTATGGTTTGCAGATGGGCAGGTACTCATACGGTACGGCAATAGGTATATTCAACTCTGTGGTTAGCGTAATCCTGTTGTTCACTGCAAACGGTCTCTTCAAGAAATTCACTAAAGAGAGCATCATGTAGAAAGGGGGAAGGAAGCGTGTCTAAAGCTAACAAAGCATTTAACGCCACAACTTCGGAGAAGGTTTTTGACGTAGCAAACTACGTTGTTATGGCTTTGATTCTTATAGTGACTCTGTATCCGTTCTTGAACGTACTGGCCATCTCACTCAATGAATCAACGGATACTGTTCGCGGCGGAATCTACTTGTGGCCTCGTGAATTTACACTTGAGAACTACAAGACGATTTTCCAATATGACGGTCTGATCCAAGGTGCTCAGGTATCCTTGGCTAGAACGATTGTCGGAACCGTGCTTGGCCTCTTGAGTTCATCCATGGTAGCGTATACACTCGCTCGTCCTGACTTTAGAGCGAAGAAATTCGTGTCCACGTTCCTGGCGCTTACGATGTATTTCTCTGGTGGTTTGATTCCAGGATACATCTTGATGAGAGATCTTAACCTGATCGGTACGTTCTGGATTTACATTTTCCCAGCTCTGATCAGTGCATTTAACGTATTCGTTATTCGTTCCTTTATTGATGGTCTTCCATATGCGCTTCAAGAATCGGCCAAGCTCGATGGAGCCAATGACTTTAAAATTTATTACAAAATCATCCTTCCGCTCTGTAAGCCGGTACTTGCGACGATTGCATTGTTCCTGGCCGTTGGACAGTGGAACTCCTGGTTCGATACTTACTTGTACAATGGTTCGAAGCCAGAGCTCACGACCCTTCAATACGAGCTTATGAAGGTCCTTCAAAGTACACAGCAAGGCAGCGGTTCTACAGTTAACGCGAATGATATGGCACAGCAAATGGCCAATATTTCACCGGAATCCATCCGAATGGCGATCACTATTGTCGTTACTGTTCCAATCCTTATGGTCTATCCGTTCCTTCAGAAGTACTTCGTTGGCGGTATGACACTGGGTGCAGTAAAAGCCTAGTACACTCAATCTAGATAGATTGAAGTAAAGAAACCGAACAATATGAACTCTAAATGCATCAATCTCAGCAGTTAAACAATAAGAAGCTTTAATCCGTGGGATCCATTTCATAAATACCTGTATAGTTGTTTTGAAATTGATTCCCTTCTATCAAAATTATTAGAGAAAATAGAGATAGAAATAGAGATAAATATAACTTGTTGGATTGGATCAAAAAGATATTGTGTAATTAAATGGGGAGGAACTTAGATATGCCTAGCAAAACAACGAAATTTGCAATTGTACCTTTACTTGGAATGTCTCTTCTGGCGGCAGGATGCGGCGGAGGAAGCAATGGCAGTGGTGAATATGAGGATACAAGTAATGATACTTCAGCAATTACATTTGACTTCTTTAGTGCAGATGCTTCACCAAACTGGAATCAGATGCAGGATGCTGTTGGTAAGAAAATTACTGAAGCTACAGGGGTAACTCTGAATGGTGAGTTTGCAGTAACGGGCGGAGGACAAGACCGGGTTGCACTTATGGCAGCGAGCGGTGAGTATCCAGATATCATTTCTGCCAAAGGTGAAGTGAATAAGCTCGTCGATGCAGGTGCTTTGATCGACTTGACAGACCTTATTGAGGAATATGCGCCTAATATTAAGGCCTTGTATGGAGAGTACTGGGATCGCCTGAAATACAGCACAGAGGATGAGTCCATTTATATACTCCCAACCTACGCTGGTGTAGGCCAACAATACTTTGATGCAACAGGTGGATTTAAGCTTCAGCATCGTGTTCTTGAGGAGCTTGGATATCCTGAAATCCGTACAACAGAAGATTTTGAGAAAGCTCTGAAGGATTACATGAAGCTTCATCCGACAACGGATGGACAGCCTACTATTCCACTGACGCTGGATGCAGACGACTGGAGAATTCAAATTACAGTAACGAACCCGGCGTTCTGGGCAACAGGCGCTCATGATGATGGTGAATACTTCATCAATCCAGATACTTTTGAAGCAATGCTGCACGTGAAACGTCCAGAGGAAAAAGAATACTTCCGTTGGCTGAACAAGCTGTATAACGAAGGTTTGATTGATAATGAAAGCTTTGTACAAAAATCGGATCAATACAAATCCAAAATTGCAAGTGGCCGCGTGCTTGGTCTGATCGACCAAGAGTGGGGTTATGCTGATGCGGAGAACTCTCTGAAAACACAAGGCAAATACGATCAAACTTATGCAACATTCCCTGTAACCATGTCTGAGGACATCTTGGATCATACATTCCAGGATACAGGATTCCAATCTGGATGGGGTGTAGGAATTTCTACAACGAACCCAGATCCGGTGCGTACAATCAAGTTCTTTGACTATCTGGCTTCTGAAGAAGGGCAGGTTCTCATTAACTGGGGTATTGAAGGCGAGCATTACAACGTAGATGAGAATGGCCAACGTGTCATCCCTGAAGAAGTACTGAATGAGAAGAACAACAATGCCGGACCGTTCACAAAAGAAACAGGTATTGGACTGTACACGAACATTGCACCACACTATGGTGACGGCGTGAAGGATTCTACTGACAACTACTACACAGCTAACTATCCAGAGCAAATCGTTGCTTCCTATTCTGAAGCAGACAAGACAACGCTGGAGCAGTACGGAGCTGAGACTTACAAGGACCTGTTCCCGAAAGAAGACGAATTCCCTGTAAAACCATGGGGTGCTGCTTATAATATGGCTGTACCATCCGGATCCAGCTACAGTGTTGCATTCCAGAAATCACAGGATATTATTAGAAAACGTATCCCAGAAGCGATCTTGACTACACCGGACAAGTTTGATGCCGTGTACGAGACAATGCTGACTGAGCTGGACAAAGCCGGCGTAACCGAGATGGAAGCAGAGTATACTGAGCTGATTAAGCAAAGAGTAGAGCTGTGGAACGGAAGTAACGCAGCCGCAGAATAATGTTTATTGTTAGATAATTTAAGCAAATGCTGCGCAATTGATAAGAAGGAAGAGGCTTTTATAGTTTTATAAAAGTCTCTTTATTCTAATTTCATTAAAATTTTACATTACAGATGGATCACTACTATGATTTACATATAAAGTAATTAGATATTAATAAAATGAGGAGAAATAAACCGAAAACGTTTAAATGTGTTGGATCACGATAGACAGACACCACCTTCCTGGCAATTATGTTAGTATAAATAGCTGGATCAACAGAAGAAGTGGGTTAAGATTAAAGATTTTTGATGTGAATTAATAGAGAACTTTCATTTAAAAAAGTATATATTAATTAAAAAAATAGATTGACTTCTTAAAGGGAATTTCATACAATGAATATATTGAAAGCACTTACATTACCTAGTTTCGAAAACGTTATCCTCAACTTAGATTGAACTCAATTATTAAACTTTTCCTCACAAGCAACACAACTATTAATTTCTTAATCCATTTTTCCGATTTTATTGAAGCGCTTTATTTGTAATATTTAATAATTAATGTTAGTTCATTCTTTTTCATTATCGGTATATACAGGGCAACCTGTTATGCATATCAAAGATTTTTTTAAGGGGGATTACAGCAAATGAAGCACAAAGCGCCAAAGACAATCGCTATGTTGCTGCTTGCAAGCACAATGTTGTTTACTGCTGCCTGCGGAAATACAAATGAGGGTTCAGGCACAGGAACAGAAGGTACTTCGGACTCTACTGAGCCAATAACATTAACTTTCTTCGGTGCGGATGCAAGTCCAAACTGGAACAAGATGCAGGATGCTGTGGGTCAAAAGATTATTGAAGAAACGGGCGTTACCATTAATGCAGAATATGATATTTCCAGCGGCGGCGGTGACGACAAGATCGCCCTTATGGCAGCGAGCGGAGACTATCCTGACCTGATTTTCCCTAAAGGTAATTTGTCTAAGCTGGTTGATGCCGGTGCAATGATCGACTTGACAGATCTGATTGAGGAACATGCACCTAACTTGAAGAAGCTCTATGAAGGTCAAATGGACCGGCTGAAATACAGCAACGAGGACCAAGCAATTTACGCAATTCCAACGAATGCGGGTGTAGGTCAAATTTACTTTGATGCAGGCGGCGGCTTCAACCTGCAGCACAAGGTCGTTAAAGAACTTGGATATCCAGAGATCAAAACATTGGAAGATTTCGAAAACGCGCTGCGCGAGTACTATGCGAAGCATCCAACAACGGAAGATGGACAGCCAACCATTCCACTTACACTCAGTGCAGACGGCTGGAGAATTATGATTACGGTTACAAACCCAGCATTTGCCGCAACAGGTGCTCCTGACGATGGTGAATACTACATCAATCCAGAAACTTATGAAGCGATGCTTCATTACAAACGTCCAGAAGAGAAAGAATATTTCCGCTGGTTGAATAAAATGTATAATGAAGGTCTTCTCGATAAAGACAGCTTTATCCAAAAAGATGATCAATACAAAGCAAAAATCGCAAGCGGTCGTGTACTTGGCTTGATTGACCAAGGATGGGCATATGGAGATGCAGAGAATGCTTTGAAATCTGCAGGTAAGTTCGACGAGACATACGGTCATTATCCAGTAAGCCTTGATGAGAATTACAAGCGTGCTGACTTTCAGGATATTGGTCTGGATGCTTACGGTATTGGTATTACAGTAAGTAATGAGGATCCAGTACGCACGATCAAATTCCTTGACTGGCTCGCTTCTGATGAAGCTCAAGTTCTTCTTAACTGGGGAATTGAAGGTGAACATTATGTTGTAGAAGATGGTGTTCGCAAGATCCCAGCCGAAGTTCAAGATCGTAAGAACAATGACAATGCAAACTTTACAAAAGAAACAGGAATCAGCCTCTACACTGTATTTAGTGCACACTATGGTGACGGGGTGAAAGATCCATCCGGCAACTACTACACAACAAACTTCCCTGAGGAGATTGTTAAGAACTACAATGAAGCCGAGAAGGAAACACTTGCTGGGTATGGTGTAGAGACTTGGAAGGATCTGTTCCCATCCGAGGATGAATTCCCGGTTAAAGAGTGGGGAGCAGCTTACAATATGCCAGTACCTTCCGGTTCGGATTACAATGTAACCTTCCAGAAGACACAGGACATTATTCAAAAACGTATTCCTGAGGCGATCGTTTCTACTCCAGACAAATTCGATGAAATCTATGACTCTATGCTACAAGAGATCGATAAAGCCGGAGCCGTTGAAATGGAGCAGCAATATACAGAGTGGGTTAAGGCTCGTGTAGAATTGTGGACAGGTAAAGATCTGTAATCAGTTTTCATTTTCATATCATTAGGTAGTACCTCACAGAGAGAAGATTTTGCTCCGATAATCTTCTCTCTGTTTTTTTGCCCAAATCTAGAGTTATTTCATTGACCTTCCGGTAATTATAAACTATAATTTTTATGAAAATGTGTAAGCACTTACATCAAGAAGTTAATTGATATTTTGATCAGTTAGCTTTATTTTTTGATCTAATCGAAAACGTTTTAGAGAAAATGTAAATCTTCGAAGTAATCTGTAAATAACGGGGGGACTCTAATGACAATTTTTCAATTTCCTAAAGATTTCAAATGGGGTACGGCTACGGCAGCGTATCAGATCGAGGGAGCAGCTACAGCAGACGGCAGAGGACCGTCCATCTGGGATACATTCGCTAAAACACCAGGTAAAGTATTTAATGGAGATAACGGCGATATCGCCTGCGACAGCTATCATCGTTATGAAGAAGATATTGCACTAATGAACCAGCTAGGTATTCAGAGCTACCGATTCTCGGTATCCTGGTCACGTATTCTTCCAGATGGAGACGGTGAGATCAACCAAGCCGGTCTTGATTATTATCATCGCTTCGTAGACAAACTGCTCGAGAATGGGATTGAGCCGTTCTGTACCTTGTATCACTGGGACTTGCCTCAAACGCTTCAAGACGCAGGCGGCTGGGAGAGCAGCAGAACGGTTGACGCCTTTGTGAAATTCTCAGAAATTATGTACCGTGAGTTTAATGGTAAGATCAAGAGCTGGCTCACGTTTAATGAGCCATGGTGTATCGCATTTTTATCCAACCTACTGGGTGCACATGCACCAGGTAATCGAGATCTGCAGACAGCACTTAATGTTGGTCATGGTCTGCTGCTGGCACACGGCAAATCCGTTAAGAAGTTCCGTGAGCTGGGTACAGAAGGTAAGATCGGTATCGCTCCAAATATGGAATGGGCTGTTCCTTACAGCAAGTCAGAAGCGGATAAAGCAGCAAGCGAACGCCACATCGCATGGTTTGCCGACTGGTTCCTCGACCCGGTCTTCAAAGGGGAATATCCTCAATTTATGGTGGACTGGTTTGAGCAAGCCGGTGCTAAGGTAGACGTTAAGCCAGGAGACATGGAGATCATTTCTCAGCCAATTGACCATCTAGGAATCAACTACTATACAATGAGTGTAGATCGTTACAATCCAGATTCCGGTGTACTTGGATTCGAACAGGTGGATATGGGACTTATACAAACCGATATTGGCTGGCCGGTTGAATCCCGTGGATTGTACGAAGCACTGCACTATTTGCAGAAATACGGAAACATCGATATTTACATTACGGAAAATGGTGCATGCATCAATGACGAAGTGGAGAACGGGCAGGTTAAAGACTTCCGTCGTATTTCGTATTTACAGCAGCATATCGCACAAATCCACCGCGCTATAACCGATGGCATTCAGGTCAAAGGATACATGGCATGGTCCATGATGGATAACTTCGAGTGGGCAGAGGGTTATCGCATGAGATTTGGGCTTGTTCATGTTGATTATCGCTCGTTGGTAAGAACACCTAAAGAGAGCTTCTACTGGTATCAAAATGTGATCAGAAACAACTGGCTTGAAACGAGACCCGTATAATTAAAATAGCTGATCTGAAGGTTCCTTCATTATTTAAACCGCCGCAGTTTTTAACTGCATCGGTTTTTATTTTTCTATGCTGTGCTAGTCCTCAATTCTTCAAAATGCATAGGAATAAAAGAAGGATAATTTCACTCGAGTGAATCCATTTCATAACTCATTAAAAAGGCGGATTCGAAACTATATACGAAAATAAGTCAAAATTGTGAAGTGTCAATGAATAAATACCAGATATGGATTGTAAATATAAGGATAAAGTCCTGTAATTTCAAAAATAATGAAATATCTTTGACTAAATTTTGAACAAATAGTGAACAATTCTTGTTGAAGTGTGATATATTAAATGTAGTAAGCACTTACAAAATTTAGAAGGAGTTGACTTATGATGATTGTGAACAAACCTGCACGTGTCAGCGCTGCCAGAGAGAAGGATGACCGAGCTGTACGCATGGTGTTCATGATGACGGTAATGGCCTGGGTAGCCTTAATTACTGGCGTGATCATCTGTTTGTTTAATCTGCATGCACTCACGAACAGCAACATGGGAATTATGGTAGGCATAGGCTTTTTGGTGGGTAGTGTCTACATTTACTTTATAGGAAAAGCGATGGGACTTCTCGATCTCCATAGAAAAGATCAAGAGTCTGAAGATCAATAAAGCCGGCATATGAGGGAGAGGGAAATGACTGATTCAAACAGCTGTATATTTGGTAAAGAGCCTTAGCTGACAAACCAAAAATGGTTTGAGGGGTTAAGGCTCTTTTTGTTGCGTAATGCAAGGAAACAGATCATTTGTGAGAAAAAATTCACAAAATTTGTGATCAAATTCGACAAATTTGTTAACATCCGTTTTATTGTTATGAATTTCTGATATCTTTAGGGGGAAGATAGTAGCATCGTTTGTAATTGCGCATTAAAGGAGAGGGGATCAAGATGGATAAAAAACCTAGATCGCTTTCCAAAATCATTCTCGCAGTAGTGATTACGCTTGTTACCTTGGGCGTTATGATTTGGTCACTGTTTGCAGATGAGAACGGAAAATACGTTGTACTCGATCCAAGTGGACCGATCGGCGAAGCACAAAGGGATTTGATCATTATTTCAACCATTTTGTGTGCGATCATCATTGTACCTACATTAATACTAGTCGGTGTTATTGTATGGAAATATCGTGACACACCTGGAAACAAAGCTAAATATTCACCGAACTGGGCGCACAGCACAGTTGCCGAGGCGATATGGTGGGGACTTCCTATTCTAATCATTATTGTACTTGGTGCAGTCACTGTGCGCTATACGTATGCAACAGAGCCTTCGAAACCGCTCGTGTCTGATAAGGAGCCGCTTACAATTCAAGTTACCTCCTTGGACTGGAAATGGTTGTTTATGTATCCAGATTCGAACGTAGCAACTGTAAATACGCTGACGATTCCGGAAGACACACCGATCCGTTTCGAGCTGACTTCGGATGCACCGATGAACTCCTTCTGGATTCCGGAGCTTGGCGGACAAATGTACACGATGTCTGGTATGGCCATGGTGCTTCATCTTCAAGCAGATGAGCAGGGAACCTTTATGGGTTCAGGAGCTAACTTCTCTGGAGAGCATTACACAGATATGAAGTTTGATGTAAATGCCGTTTCCGAAGAAGACTACAATAACTGGATTAACGAAGTGAAGCTGAACTCTCAGCCGCTTACGGCCGAAGGTTATGACCAGCTCTCAGATCCAAGTGTTGAGGAAGTTCAGTACTTCTCGGCCTTCCCTGAAGGACTGTTTAACGATATCGTTACAAAATACGTAGTGGATAAAGAAGAATCCGCGGAAACAACGCACGAATAAACATTAGCTCGAAAGGAGGCCCTTCATTCATGTTAAGTGATTTGTGGGAGTTTCTGACGACAGAGTTTTTAGTAACAGGCGATCCCCTCATTTTAGGGGCACAGGTATCTATCGGCCTAGCATCGCTTGCGATCGTCGTAGGACTCACTTATTTTAAAAAATGGGGCTGGCTCTGGAAAAACTGGTTAACTACCGTTGACCACAAAAAAATCGGTATCATGTATATCTTGGCCGCGATTCTAATGATGTTCCGCGGTGGCGTGGACGCGCTTATGATGAGATTCCAGCTGGCTTTACCAGGTATGGAATTCTTGCATGCCGATCACTATAACCAAGTCTTTACTACACACGGAACGATCATGATTCTTTTTATGGCGATGCCATTTATGTTCGGTCTGTTTAATGTCGTTGTACCTCTTCAGATCGGGGCGCGAGATGTTGCCTTCCCTTATCTGAATGCTGTCAGCTTCTGGCTGTTCTTCCTGGGTGCAATGCTGTTTAACCTTTCATTCGTAATCGGGGGTTCACCTGCAGCCGGATGGCTCAGTTATCCGCCTTTATCAGGGCTTGAATTTAGCCCCGGGGTAGGACAGAACTTCTATATATGGGGGATACAGATATCCGGTATCGGTTCCCTTGCAACAGGGATTAACTTCCTTGTAACAATTATCAAGATGCGTGCTCCAGGTATGACTTGGATGAAAATGCCGATGTTTACCTGGTCCGTATTTGCAACGAACATTATTATTTTGTTTGCATTCCCAATCCTGACTGTGACTTTGTTCTTGCTCTTCATGGACCGTTTTGCAGGAACACATTTCTTCACGCTGGATCTCGGGGGCAACCCGATGATGTATATCAACCTCATCTGGATGTGGGGTCACCCAGAGGTTTATATCGTTGTTCTGCCGGCTTTCGGTATCTTCTCCGAAATCGTGGCGACATTCTCGAGAAAGAGATTGTTCGGATATAAATCAATGGTATTTGCCATGTTGATTATCAGCGTTCTGTCCTTCTTTACTTGGGTCCATCACTTCTTCACGATGGGATCAGGCGCCGATGTCAATGCATTCTTCGCGATCACGACCATGTTGATTTCGATACCTACAGGTGTCAAGGTCTTTAACTGGCTGTTTACGATGTACCGCGGACGAATTCGTTTTACACTTCCAATGATGTGGACCATTGCTTTCCTGCCGTGCTTTATCATCGGGGGGATGACAGGAGTTATGCTGTCCGTTGCGCCGGCTGACTTCCAGTTCCATAACAGTTACTTCCTGATCGCTCACTTCCACCAGGTTCTGATCGGTGGTGTAGTGTTTGGTTACTTTGCTGGTATGTACTACTGGTGGCCGAAGCTGTTCGGATTCAACTTGCCGAACCGTTGGGGACATTGGGCATTCTGGACATGGAACATTGGCTTCTATATCACATTTATGCCGCAATATGCACTCGGTCTAATGGGTATGACTCGCCGTCTATACACGTATGGATGGGATACAGGCTGGGCAACGCTGAACGTGGTATCTTCTGTCGGGGCATTCCTGATGGGTGCCGGATTCCTGTTCCAGCTCTTGCAAATTGCAGATGGTATTCGTAAATACAAAGAAAACAAGGTCGGAGCGGATCCATGGGATGCTCGTACACTCGAATGGTCTATTCCTTCTCCGGTACCTGAATATAACTTTGCTATCGTTCCAAAAGTCGATTCTGTCGATCAGTTTTGGGAGGATAAACAACGTAAAGCTACGGGCGCTCATCAAACACAAACAGCTGAGCCAACATATGAGCCAATTCATATGCCGAAAAACACAGGTATTCCAATCGTGATGTCTGTCTTCTTCTTTATCGCAGGCTTCGGGTTTGTATGGGATTGGTGGTGGATGTATATCCCTGGACTGCTTGGCGTGGTTGCGACTCTGTTCGCACGCTCATTCCAGTACGACACGGATTACTACATCCCGGCTGAAGAAGTTAGACGTACCGAAGCAGCCTTGAGGGGGTCGGTATAATGGCACACACAGCAGTAAATAATCATCATGATGATCACGATCATGGTCATCATGATCCACAGGAACTAAAGACTTTAGGATTCTGGCTATTTCTAATCTCTGACTTGATTCTGTTCTCTGTATTCTTTGCAACCTATATCGTGTTGAAGGATAATACGGCAGGCGGACCAGCAGGGCCGGATCTGTTTAACATGACGGTCATTATTATCAACACATTCGTCCTATTGACGAGCAGCTTCACAAGTGGACTCGCTATTCTTGCGATGAACCGCGAAGATAAAAAGGGATTAACGATCTGGCTGATTGTCACAGCTGTACTGGGGCTGACGTTCCTTGGTCTTGAAATTTTCGAGTTTTATGAAATGGTTCATCATGGAGCTCTAATCACAACAAGTGCATTTACAGGTGCGTTCTATACTTTGGTTGGTACTCACGGCGCTCACGTAACGTTTGGTCTCTTCTGGATGTTCGGCCTGCTTCTTCAATTGAAGAAGCGCGGAATTACTCCTGAGATTCGTGGTAAAGTAATGAACCTTAGCTTATTCTGGCACTTTTTGGACGTCGTATGGATCTTCCTCCTTACGATCGTCTATCTGATGGGGGTGATGTAAGATGGCAGAACAGCATAATCATGCACATGAATCTCATGAAGAGCATGGATCACTTAAATCTTACACCATTGGGTATGTCATCTCGATTATCCTGACCATCATTCCGCTTGTTGTCGTTCTGAATGACATGTTTAGTAGAACCGTAAACATGGTTATCATTTTGATCATGGCGGTACTGCAGTTTGGGGTTCAGCTCTTATTCTTCATGCACATTCGTGATGGAGAAGCAGGTAAGCCAAAATGGAACGTTATGGGTCTGATTCTAGGAATCCTGCTCGTGCTTACAATCGTTGTAGGTTCGATCTGGATCATGATGAACAACCAAGTCGCTCACTAATCCCTGAGAGAAGTACAGTTCTTAGTAAGCAACTTGTTGCTCACTAATCCCTGAGAGAAGTACAGTTCTTAGTAAGCAACTTGCTGCTCACTAATCCCTGAGAGAAGTACAGTTCTTAGTAAGCAACTTGCTGCTCACTAAGCCCTAAGAGAAGTACAGTTCTTAGTAAGCAACTTGCTGCTCACTAAACCTCACTTCAGGACAATAAGCAGCTACAGCTTATATAAGTTAAGATATCTATAATGAATGAGCACCTTGCCCTTCTAACCATCGAGCAAGGTGCTCTTTTTTACTCACGCATATGAATAGATCTAGCCTGCCTTTGCAAACCTAGTTAGTATTGGTATGATTAGATGTGGAGTTACAGAATATAACGATAGTGAGGACGATAAATATGAATCAAACAGCGATTTCTCCTTTGGTTGATCATACACTGCTTAAGGCCGATGCCCGCAAAGAGGATATCATCAAATTGGCAGAGGAAGCGAAGACCTATGGCTTTGCATCGGTATGTGTCAATCCAGCTTTTGTTGCTGCCGCTTACGAAGTACTGAAAGACACGCCTGAGGTTAAAGTGTGTACTGTAATCGGTTTTCCTCTAGGCGCAACAACTTCTGCGGTAAAAGCTTTCGAAACTACAGATGCTATTAACAATGGAGCAACAGAAGTGGACATGGTGATCAACATCAGTGCGCTCAAAGATGGCAATGATGAGTATGTTCGCGAGGACATCGCGGCTGTTGTTAACGCTGCTAAAGGCAAAGCACTGACCAAAGTCATTATCGAGACATGCCTCTTAACGGATGAAGAGAAGGTACGTGCATGTGAGCTGGCTGTACAAGCCGGTGCTGATTTTGTGAAGACTTCCACGGGCTTCTCTACAGGGGGAGCGACGAAGGAAGATATAGCACTCATGCGTAAAACAGTGGGACCTGATGTTGGCGTGAAAGCCTCTGGAGGAGTCCGCAGCAGCGAGGATGCATTAACGATGATTCAGGCGGGAGCTACTCGTATTGGAACAAGCGGCGGCGTTGCGATTGCAAAAGGCGAGCGTTCTGACAGCAGCTACTAAACGAATATAAGATTAGAATGATGAGCGATCCCGAGAGGGGTCGCTTTTTTACATTCTTAATAGAAGAAGGCAATGAATCGCCATGATTTATACAATGTTGGAGCAGAGATATATTTTTCAAAGATAAAAGGGTACACAAATCGATTAAAATAAACTAAAATAAACCTATATGAACTTCCAATATAAACCAAGACATACGAAAGGATTGATATCAGATGCAAAATCGTTATGCTGCTCATCCAAATGAAGTGAAGAACTATGATACCAGCCGTCTACGTGAGGAATTTTTGATCGATCACTTATTTGCAAAAGATGAGCTCGTTACCGTGTATTCTCATGTGGATCGCTACATCGTAGGGTCTGCGGTTCCAGAGTCACAGGATATCAAGCTGGAAGTTAATTTGAAGGATATTGGGACCGACTTTTTTCTTGCTCGTCGTGAAATCGGTATCATTAATATCGGTGGTCATGGAACGGTATCTGCCGATGGGGTTCGGTATGAGGTGGGAAGTAAAGAGTGTCTGTATGTCGGCCTTGGTGTGAAGGAAGTGATCTTCCATTCAGGATCAGGAGAAGCTCCACAGTTTTATTTTGTATCCACACCTGCTCATCATGCTTACCCGACGACGAAGGCGACACAGCAGGAAGCGACGCCAGCTCACTTAGGTAGTATTCAGACATCGAATGAAAGAACCATATATAAATACATTCATGAAGGCGGAATCAAGAGCTGTCAGCTGGTCATGGGGATCACAGAGCTCGATCCAGGGAACATGTGGAATACCATGCCTGCGCATACGCATAATCGTCGTTCTGAAGTGTACTTGTACTTTAACCTTCCGGAGGATGGAGTTGTATTCCATATGATGGGTGAGCCTGAAGAAACAAGGCATCTAGTTGTCCGTCAAGGCCAAGCAGTGATTTCACCGAGCTGGTCCATACATAGCGGCGTAGGAACGAGCAACTATACGTTCTGCTGGGCTATGGCAGGAGAGAATCAAACCTTTGATGATATGGACGGCGTGAAGATGACGGAGCTGAAATAACACAAACCAATGAATAACAAAGAATAATATCAATCCAAGTAATCATAAGAAAGTTGAATGAAATATGAACTCAATGAAACGACATGAAAAGATAATGGAGCTGCTCATTGCCAAGCAGGAAGTAACAGTCAATGAGTTAAGCGAGCTCCTTGAAGTGACTGGAAAGACTATCAGGGAAGATCTGGATAAGCTGGAGAGCATGGGTCTCCTCGTGCGGGTGCACGGGGGAGCCATGCTAGCCCAGAATGATCAATATGGCATTCTGACCAGCATGGGTGCGCTGGAGAAGCACAATCCAGAGAAGATCGAAATCGCAGAGCGGGCGATTACTTACATTGAGCCGTATGATGTCATCGCCCTTGACGGAGGAAGCACGACACTTGAGATGGCACGTCTGCTGGAGAATATTCCACTGACGGTGATTACCAATGACCTCCTCATCATTTCTGAGCTGACTCGTAAAGATCAGATTCGTCTCGTGGTGCCAGGTGGCTCAAGAGTAAGGAATATGCTGGTCTGTGATGAGACAGAGCGATTTATATCCAGTCTGAACATCCACAAGGCTTTTATTTCGACGACGGCTCTGCATCCTGAATTCGGTTTTTCTATATATACGGGGGATCTGGTCTCTCTCAAAAAGGCGCTGATCCACACGGCCCAACATGTCTATGCTGTAGTGGATCATTATAAATTTGGTCGATTTGCTCTGCGTACTTTTGCATCATGTGGAGAAGTCGATGTGATTATAAGCGACAAAGCACTTACGGATGAATTGAAGGCTCCATATGAAAGCATAGGAGTGAAGATTGATAATTAGCGGGAGGCATAGAGAAATATGAACAGTTTTGATCTCAGTGGAAAAGTAGCGCTGGTTACTGGTACCTCCGGAGGGTTGGGTCAAGGCATGGCCATCGGTCTTGCAGAAGCTGGTGCCGATATCATCGCTGTATCCCATTCCATGCCGACAGAGACGGTGCAGGCAATCGAGCAGCTGGGCCGTAAGACAGTGGGTATTCAGGCTGATCTAAGCAAAGAGGAAGAGCTGCCATCGGTCTTCGAACAGGCACTTCATTTTCAGGGAAGAATTGATGTTCTTGTCAATAATGCAGGCATCATCCGCCGTACGCCGGCAGCTGATCATGGAGCTTCGGACTGGCATGATGTCATTGACCTCAACCTGAATACCGTATTTTTCTTAAGTCAGCTGGCCGGAAGGCATATGATTGAGCGCGGAAGCGGCAAGATTATTAGTATTGCTTCTATGCTGTCTTATCAAGGCGGTATCAATGTGCCCGGATATACAGCCAGCAAGCATGCGGTAGCAGGCTTAACCAAAGCACTGGCAAATGAATGGGGAGGCAAAGGGGTTCAGGTCAATGCTATTGCTCCAGGATACATGGTGACGAACAACACCCAGCAAATTAGAGACGATGAGAACCGCTATAAGGATATTACAGCCCGGATTCCAGCAGGACGCTGGGGAACGCCGGAGGATCTGAAAGGGCCAGTGGTATTTTTGGCTTCCTCCGCTTCAGATTATTTGAATGGACACGTTCTGAATGTAGATGGAGGCTGGCTTGCTCGATAATGCTCACTTGAGAAGGAGGATACGAGAACATGAAACTGGGAGTCCTGGCGCATACGTTTGGTAAACAGCCCACTTCAAGTCTGGCAGCTCGCATCGCCGGCAGCGGGTTCACATCGGTTCAGCTTGCACTGGCCAAGGCATTGTCAGATATCGATTCTTCTAATGGTAAACTGAGCCCTGGTTTGGCCAATTGGGTAGGGGAGCAATTCCACAATGAAGGCATAAGGATCGCTGTGCTGGGGTGTTATATTAACCCGGTAAATCCGGATGCTGCTGTGAGGAAGTCTGAACTGGCACGATTTAAAGAGCACTTGCGTTATGCTCGTGATTTTGGCTGCAGCATCGTAGCCACAGAAACAGGAAGTGTTACAACGTACAAAGAGACTCATCCGACTTCCTATGAGGAGCAGGGATTTCAGGTGCTGCGTGAATCAGTGCTTGAACTGGCAGAGGAAGCGGACAAATGGGGTGTTCATGTGGCTATCGAGCCCGTGTCCGTCCATACCTTACATACGAGAGAGCATATGCAGCGCCTGCTTGAGGAGGTTCCGTCATCGAGTGTCGGGCTGCTGTTTGACCCTTGCAATCTTATAAAGGTAGAGCATGTCGTGGATCAGGCGGATTTTTTGCGAGATGTGTTTGATCAGCTGTACGATCGAATGATCGCCATCCATGCCAAGGATGTCGCTTTTGATGTGAGCGGGAAGAAGTACAATCCTGTACCCGGCGAGGGCATACTGGATTATCCTTTGTTCTTTGAATTGCTCAAAGCGTATAAGCCTCATATCGACATCTCCCTGGAAGGTGTAACAGCAGAACAGGCAGATGATGCGGCGGCCTATTTACGGCGCTTATGGCATGCTGACAACTAATTCACTTTTAGATATTAGGGTTTTTAATTAATTATTGGTTTTCCGGTTTATGCAAAACCCTCGATTCATAAAATCTCTTCTCATGTAACAAAATGAGAGGAGATTTTTTTGTGTAATCAAACTTTTTCTTAGACCATCTCGTTACCGTATCGAAACCGCGCGAAAATACCATGCGGGTAAAACTACTTTTTTAAGAGTTATGGCTACATTACAGAAACCGACATCTGGAAACGTTTATACCGAGGAGCAGATAGGAATATTTCTATTTACAATTTCTGTGAGCCAGGTATATAATACAGTAAAAGTTGCATTAAACAAAAATTATTGTATAGACGCAAAAATGATTATCATTCTCAGTGATGTCACAATGCAATTTTTACGAAAAACCATGCTGCTTCGGGATTCCCGAAGCAGCATGTGTCATTTTAAGGCCATTAACAATGGCTCTCATTCTCAATTAGAAGGTAAGCGATGAAGAAAGGATTGTGATGAATATGAAGGCTATTCAGCCACGAATTAGTACAGCGGCACAAGTGGATGAGCACAGACTATCTCCTAAGCGTCCCGGGCGCAAGAGAGGCCCGAATTTCAAGATGATGCTCAAGAACCGGGAGATGCAGGCGGCTCTCGGCAGCGGGATTATGATGCTGGCAGCATGGGGGATCTCAGGAAGGTATGAGCTTATTTCTATCGTGATGTATATTGCAGCTTATACGATAGGAGGATGGGCCAAAGCCAAGGAAGGTGTGGAGACACTCGTCAAAGACAGGGATCTGGACGTGAACCTTCTAATGATTGCTGCGGCCATAGGAGCGGCAGCGATCGGATATTGGAATGAAGGGGCGATGCTTATCTTTATCTTTGCGCTCAGCGGAGCGCTTGAGAGCTACACTACGGAACGCAGTCATAAAGATATCTCTTCCTTGATTGGCTTGAAGCCTGAGACAGCGCTGCGGTTACAGGACGGCACAGTGGAACAGGTCGCAATTGAGCTGCTTCAGCCCGGAGATTTGCTGCTGGTTAAGCCAGGCGAAATATTACCTTCCGACGGTAAAGTATACAAGGGTTACTCAGCTGTGAACCAGGCTTCCATTACAGGAGAATCGATTCCAGTGGAGAAGAGCGCAGGAGATGAGGTCTATGCCGGTACAATGAACGGCGAAGGGGCCTTGTATATTGAAGTGACTCAGCCAGCCGATAATACTTTGTTTTCGAAGATCATCAGATTGGTAGAGGAAGCGCAATCCGAAGTGCCGGCTTCTCAGCGGTTTATTGAGAAATTTGAAGGGATTTATGCCAAACTGGTCGTCTTGATTACTCTTGTTCTTGTTCTAGCAATGCCGCTGTTGTTTGGCATCGCCTGGGGAGACGCTTTTTATAAGGCGATGGTATTCCTGGTTGTTGCTTCTCCGTGTGCCTTGGTTGCTTCCATCATGCCTGTTATGCTGTCTTCGATCTCAAGCAGTGCAAGAAGAGGACTATTGTTTAAGGGTGGAGCTCATGTAGAGAATATGGCGAAGACGGCAGTGGTGGCCTTTGATAAGACAGGAACCTTGACGAGAGGCGTTCCTGAAGTTACCGATTTGATCGCTGCTTCTGGATATGACGAGATGAACCTTCTATCCCACGCAGCAGCAGTGGAAAGTCAGTCTACACATCCACTGGCAGAGGCCATTGCAGCAAGGGCGATTGCAGCTGGAGCACCGCTTATTCAGGCTGAGGACGTCCGGGCGATCACGGGCTGGGGCATTGAGGGTAGGATTGCCGGAGAGTTATGGAAGGTAGGCAAAACAGATGTGTTGGATCAGGCGGATACTGATCCGGCGTGGTTACAGCTCAGGTCAGAACTCGAGCATGAGGGCAAGACAGTCTCCGTTATTATGCAAGGAGATCAGATTGCCGGTCTGATCGCGCTGCGGGATACGGTTCGTCCTCAAGCGATGAAGGCAGTGAAACGGCTGCAAGAGCTGGGTATCAAGGTAGCCATGCTGACGGGCGATCGTCAGGCTACCGCTGATGTCATTGCGAAGGAAACGGGAGTTGATCTCGTCTATGCCGGGCTGCTGCCAGAGCAAAAAGTAGAGAGGGTTCGTTCCCTGCGTGAGCAATATGGCCATGTCGTCATGGTTGGCGACGGTGTTAATGATGCGCCCGCACTGGCTGCAGCGACGGTAGGTATGGGAATGGGAATGTCGGGCAGCGGAACTGCCATAGAGGTCGCAGACGTGGTGCTGATGAACGATAATATTGAAGAGATCGCGTGGAGTGTCACTCAGTCAAGACGTGCGGCAAGCGTTGTGAAGCAGAACATCGTGTTTGCCATTAGCGTAATCACCATTTTGATTGCAGGTAATTTCATTTCGGAGCTGGCGCTCCCTCTAGGTGTGATCGGGCATGAGGGCAGTACAATTCTTGTGATTCTAAATGGACTTCGATTATTAAGGTAACCTTGTATCGAAGACAAGCAATTGGAATAAAAAAGCGTCGTTTGCTCTCTAGGCTTCAGGCCTTGGGCAAGCGACGCGTTTGCTTTTATATAGCGTTAAGCTAGTTTTTCAAAGGATCAATGCAGGTAGCGAGGATGATCTAAGATCTACCTTGGATCAGAATACCTCGGTAAGTGTAATCATCGTAACAAGTCCCAGAATAAAAGAGATCGTCGCCACCCGCTGGTTCCCGTCTCCATGACTTTCTGGAATAAGCTCCTTATACACGATGAACATCATGGCTCCCGCTGCGAAGGCAAGGCCATAGGGTACGAGTCCATCAACGACACTGCTCAGTGAATAGCCGATAATGCTGGTTACAATTTCTACAGCACCTGTCAAGGTGGCAATACCCAGTGCTTTGAAGCGACCGATATTTTGATTAACGAGAAATAGGGCAACGAGAAAACCTTCCGGTGCATTTTGCAGACCGATGGACAACGCGATCAGGTTGCCTAAGCTGTCATCTGAACTGGCATAGCTGACACCGACAGACAAGCCCTCTGGCAAGTTGTGCATCGTTATTGCAGCAATGATTAGAAACGCTTTGCCTTCAATGTTGAAGGGCCGCGATTCTGGATTTTCCAGATCAATATGCGGTATATACATTTCCAGAACGAGGAGAACGATACTTCCCGCCAGGATCCCTATGAATAGGACCAGCAGATTGGACTGACCTAGTGCTTCCGGGATGAGACTGTAGAGTGAAGCTGAGGTCATAATCCCGGCCGCATAGGCCAGCAAAATGTCCCGGAGCCGGTGTGTGACCTTGCTCATAAACAAGATCGGGATGGCGCCAAGTCCTGTAGACAAGGCCGATATAACACTTCCTATTAATGCCTCAACCATATCTTTTTCTATTCCCTCCTCAATGCTGCATATGTAGTAATTCAGGCGACATCAACTGACAAATGAGCATTGACATCGACTTTGAAATTGCTCATAATGATGACTAGATTAGAATTATTATAAATTATGTATTGCATTTCCGTAAAGGCGACGATTTCATGAACAAGTGGAGCCATTCAATACATTATTCATGATCCTTTTTGTGGGGACAACTCTTTTTTGAGTTTATGTTGTATTTCAGGTTCTAATACATATTGTATGTTTGCTTGACACTGGTTCATTCAAAGTATGTATATTGCAGCAATTTGCGGATAGTAGCGGGAGGTTATTTAAATGTATAAATCAGTCATTATCGGTACAGGCCCTGCGGGTCTGACAGCAGCGATTTATCTGGCTCGTGCCAATCTGAGTCCACTTGTCATTGAAGGCCCGGAACCGGGAGGTCAATTGACGACGACGACTGAAGTAGAGAATTTCCCTGGCTTCCCAGAAGGCATTATGGGACCAGAGCTTATGGATAATATGCGTAAACAAGCCGAGCGTTTCGGTGCTGAATTCCGTACTGGATGGGTTAACAGCATTGATATGGCACAGCGTCCTTTCAAGATTCAGGTTGAAGGACAAGGCGAGATCATATCCGAAACCGTTATTCTGTCCACAGGAGCTTCTGCTAAATATCTTGGTATTCCTGGGGAACAGGAGAACGTAGGTTATGGTGTCAGCACATGCGCGACTTGCGACGGCTTCTTCTTCCGTGGCAAAGAAATTGTAGTTATCGGCGGCGGCGATTCCGCTCTGGAAGAAGCGAACTTCCTGACTCGCTTCGCTTCCAAAGTAACACTGGTACACCGTCGTGAAGAGCTTCGTGCATCGAAGATCATGCAGGACCGTGCCCGCAGCAACGAGAAGATCGAATGGGCGCTCAACCGTACACCGATTGAGATTGTTGCTGGTGAAGGTGGAGTTAAGGGCGTTAAAGTGCTTAACAACGCTACAGGGGAAGAAGAGATGATTGAAGTAAGCGGCGTATTCGTAGCGATTGGTCACAATCCGAATACGGGCTTCTTGAACGGACAAGTAACAATCGACTCCAATGGATACATCGTAGTAAATCCTGGAACGAGCGAAACCAACATTCCTGGCGTATTCGCTTGCGGTGATGTACAGGATACACGTTATAGACAAGCGATTACTGCAGCAGGCAGCGGATGCAAAGCAGCGATGGATGCTGAGAAATTCATTGAGAGCCTGGAGCATAGCGCGGTTGCCAACTAATTGATATATAGCTGAACTATCGTTTTGAACGTACTTATAATTTCTTTCTACGAGGTGAATATCATGGATAAAGCAATTGTATATACTTCTACCAACTGCCCGCATTGCCGTCAGGTGAAGAGCTATCTCACAGAGAATGGCATTGAGTATGAAGAGCGCAACATTGAGCAAAGCGACGAGTATGCACAGCAAGTATGGGATATGGGTCTTCGTGCAGTACCGGTAACCGTGCTGGGCGAGCACCGTATCGTTGGCATGAACAAATTGCAGTTCCACAAGGCGCTTAATCCGCAAGGATAAGATAAAAAGTCATGAAATAACCGCACCCTGTGTGGTAGTTGTTCCCTTACCTAATAGAGAAGAGAGACATCGACAAGATGGATTTGTTCTTGGTTAAACGATTGAAGGGACACAGCCGCTGATGGGTGCGGTTTTTCTTTTTGCCGTAAGTTGGGTAGTATAGTGTTGTGATTAAAAATGTACTGAATTGGGGCGAAGCCGAATTGAAAAGAAGATTCTTTGGACATAGAAGATCGTTTTACTACATCTTAATCATGCTGATGACTGTCCTGCTCACCTCCTGCACTAGGGCAGATTCAGGTACATCCTTGTCAGAACCGCAGGAGCAAGGACAGGAACAGCCTGGAGAAGAGTCGGGCTCTGAGTCCGGGGAAGGTCACTCATCTATACAGCCGGAGCATGATGATCTATTACCTGAGCAGGAGGCAGCCATAGAGCAGCTCGCGAACCTGTCAATCGAGGACAAGATCGGACAAATGATTATATCCGGTTTCCCTGGAACGGAGCTGGACACGGAAGCAGAGGAGTTAATTCGTAACGGACAGCTGGGCGGCGTCATATTATTTGGGCCGAATATCAGCAATCCGAAACAGCTTCAATCTCTGACCAATGATGTTAAGAAGAGCAATGGAGAAGAACATATTCCTTTATTCATCTCCGTGGATGAAGAAGGGGGACGGGTCTCTAGGCTTCCTGAAGGAAAGACAGAATTTCCAACGAATGAACAGATAGGGAAATATAAGAATGCTGACTTATCTGCCCAAATCGGAAGTGTAATCGGAGAAGAGCTCGGTGCGTTCGGCTTTAATCTCAATTTTGCACCTGTACTCGATATTTTCAGCAATCCGGAGAATAGAGTGATCGGAAACCGTTCGTTTGGAGATTCGGCGGAAACGGTCTCTGAGCTGGGCATTGCCACAATGAAAGGGATGCAGGAAGCCGGCATCATCCCGGCTGTAAAGCATTTCCCGGGTCATGGGGATACGACGGTGGATTCCCATGTTGGCTTGCCGGTTGTTCAGAAGACGAAGGAAGAGCTTGCTGAGCTGGAGCTGGTTCCTTTTCAGACTGCAATAAGTGACGGAGCCGACATGGTGATGGCTGCGCACATCCAATATCCGAAGATTGATGCTTCGCTTCGGCCTGCTTCCTTGTCTAAGGTTATGCTCAGTACTCTTTTACGTGAAGAGATGGGATATGATGGGGTTGTCATTACAGATGATCTTGAAATGGGTGCAATTCAGCAAAATTACGGATCAGGAGAGGCGGCATTGATGGCTATCCAGGCGGGGGCGGACATCGTACTGTTTGGACATACACCAGCGAAAGCGGAAAAGGCTTATAACACGCTCTTACAGGCTGTTCGGAAGGGGGAGCTCTCGGCCGCAGATATTGATCGGAAGGTGCTTCGGATTCTAACGCTGAAATATAAATACGAACTAACGAATAAGCCGGTGGAGGAATCGGCTTTGCAGGTCGTGGGATCAAGTGAACATCAGCAGATCGCCGGCCAGTTAAAGAAATAGCACATGAGGATTATGCATATATCCCAAATAGAACGATAAATTATGCAAAATCCTGATGTAAATAAAGTAAGGCATCATCCGTGAAAATACCCTGCAGGCTAGACTTTATTTAAGAGTCATAACCCACAGGGTACATTTTACGTGATGATGCCTATTATTGCTGCTTAGAAGAAATACCACATAAACCACTGGAATATACCGTAAACGGCTACTCCGGATACGATATACCAAAGGGCTTGTTTCTTCCTGCCTTGAAACAGTCTGAGGATACCTAGACTAGCCAAAGGAGCGATTACAATAAGGAACAACAAGACAGAAATAAACATCGCGGCTGAAATATCAGATGTATCCACATAAGTCACACGAATTCTCTCCATTTCGTACGTAAGGTATACACACAAAGGTAAGACTCTGCCGTGATAAATGACACACAATTAGATTCATTATACCTTGAAATGGAGTGTGTGCGACTTCAAAATGGGACGATTTTTTGTCTGAATTAGCAAATATTGTACAGAGATGTGATCTGCTTATCGTAAAATCATATCGTATAAGTAGAAATCTTACGCACTTACCCGAACGTGACCTAGAAATTGAGAGATCGCTCCATATGCGGAACCGATCAGGGTTGATTTGCTTCCGAGCTGTGCGAAGCTGATCTGCAGACTGCGCATGTGATACGGCAGTGTCCGCTGTGCAACGACCTCTTGGAGCGAATCTTCCATATACTCTCTTGCCTCGGACAGCGGTCCTCCCACAATAATTCGTTCCGGATTAAAGCTGTTGACGATATTCGTAATGCCGATGCCCAGCCGATGCCCGATGCTTCGATACAGTTCAAGCACAGCGGAATTGCCTTGTTCAGCATAAGCTACTAGCTCGCCGGTTGTTGCTGCCGGAAGCCGAAGATTCGGTTCATCATACGCCTTCTCTGAAGCATAGAGCTCCCAGCAGCCCCGATTTCCGCAGGTACACTGTTTTCCTTCTGCATCAATGGACATATGCCCTGTCTCACCTGCATATCCCCAAGCTCCTTTATACAGCTTGCCATCAATCATGATTCCAGAGCCAATTCCAGAGCCTGCACTGATATAGATGAGGTGCCGCATTCCCTTGCCTGCTCCAAAATGGAGCTCGCCGGAAGCGCCGGCATTTGCTTCATTGTCTATCGTTACAGGAAGTCCGAGCGCTTCTTCCAGCATACTCGCGAGTGGCACCGTATTCCAGCCAAGGTTCGGAGCGAAGAGTATCGTACCCGCCTCGTCAACCATTCCCGGCACGCCTACACCTATGCCTATGACCCCATGCGGAGACAAGGGAGCCTTGGTCTGCAGCTGTGTGGTCATTGTGATGATCTTGGCAGTGACGGACGGAATGTCGTGACTACTAAGAGCCAGAGAGGTTTCATGCAGAATATTTCCTGCAAGATCGGTGAGAACACCACGAAGCTTGGCAACAGTCAGCTCAATGCCGACAGCATAACCTGCAGTATTATTAAAAAGAAGCATGAGCGGCTTGCGTCCGCCGCTTGATTGGCCTGGGCCAAGCTCTGTGACGAGATGATTCTCAATTAACTCCGTCACCAGATTGGAAACGGTAGCCTTATTCAGTCCGGTGAGCTCCGATACTCTTGCTCTGGAGAGCGGGGCATGTTCCCGGATCGTGCTCAGAATAATGGACTTATTTATTTTCTTGACCAGAGCTTGATCTCCGGTAATTGCCATGGATAAAGCACATCCCTTGTGATGATATAAAGACTATTGTAACGAAAATCATTTCAAAAAACAAACTTTGTTTAACCAATAGACAAAGTATTTCGAGTGTGATAGTATAACGGTGTAAACGATTTCGCGAAACAGTTTTAAACTAATTTTGAGGAGGGCTTTGTAACATGGCCTATTTTGAATCCGTTAATAAAATTGCTTATGAAGGTAAAGAGTCCAAGAATCCTTTCGCATTTAAATTTTATAATCCCGAAGAAGTCGTAGCCGGCAAAACAATGGAAGAGCATTTCCGTTTCGGTATGGCTTACTGGCATACACTTACAGCCGGCGGTTCCGACCCGTTCGGTACAAATACGGCAGTTCGTTCTTATGATAAATATTCCGGCATGGATCTGGCTAAAGTCCGCGTAGAGGCTGCTTTTGAATTCATGGAGAAAATGAACCTTCCTTACTTCTGCTTCCATGACGTGGATATTGCTCCAGAAGGAAGCACGCTTCGTGAATTCTACAGCAACATCGATACGATTGTTGACCTGATTGAAGACCAAATGAAAGGAACAGGCAAGAAGCTGCTCTGGAACACGGCAAACATGTTCACTAACCCTCGCTTCATGCACGGTGCTGCTTCAACTTGCAACGCGGATGTATATGCACATGCAGCAGCTCAAGTTAAGAAAGGTCTTGAAGTGGGTAAACGCCTTGGCGCTGAGAACTATGTATTCTGGGGCGGCCGTGAAGGTTATGATACACTCTTGAACACAGACATGCAGCTGGAGCAGGACAACATCGCTCGCATGTTCCATATGGCCGTTGATTATGCCAAAGAAATCGGCTTTGATGCTCAATTCTTGATCGAGCCTAAGCCAAAAGAGCCGACAAAACATCAATATGACTTTGATGCTGCTACATCTATCGCGTTCTTGCAAAAGTACGGCTTAGACAAGCACTTCAAACTGAATCTTGAAGCAAACCATGCAACACTTGCTGGCCATACATTTGACCACGAAATTCGTGTTGCCCGCATCAACGGCATGCTCGGATCCCTGGATGCAAACCAAGGCGATCTGCTGATCGGATGGGATACTGATGAGTTCCCTGTAGACATCTATGATGCAACACTCACAATGTACGAAGTTCTGAAGAACGGCGGCCTTGGTAAAGGCGGCGTGAACTTTGACGCGAAAGTTCGTCGCGCTTCCTTCGAAGCAGAAGATCTGTTCCTGGCTCATATTGCAGGTATGGATACGTATGCGAAAGGTCTCAAAGTTGCAGCAAAACTGATCGAAGATCGCGTATTCGATGATTTCATCGAGAAACGCTACTCCAGCTTCAGTGAAGGCATCGGTGCTGAAGTCGTTGAAGGCAAAGCGACACTTGCTTCCCTGGCTGAATATGCACTGAACAACGAAACACCTCGCAAGAATGAATCCGGCCGTCAAGAGCTGCTCAAGGCAACTCTTAACCAATACATCTTGGCTGACTAATCGTCCCGGCGGTTGAAGCTATACAAGCAACATTTAAGAGCCAATAGGACGTTTTAAAGAGACTTTCGGATCGTCCCCGGCCTTTGGCGTAAGCGAAGGGCATGGGGACGTTTCTTTTTTTAGAAGAAGAGGAGGAGATAAGATGAGTTATGTCATTGGTGTAGATTTGGGAACCAGCGCCGTAAAGACGGTTCTAGTCGATCGCAGCGGGCATGTATTATATGAAGCATCGGAGGCTTACCCGCTGTATCAGCCCAAGGCTGGTTACAGTGAGCAGAATCCTGAGGATTGGGTACAGCAAACGATTGTATCCTTGCGCAAATTGATGGAGATATCAGGTATTGATCCGGCTGAAGTTGAAGGTCTCAGCTTCTCAGGACAAATGCATGGACTTGTGCTTGTGGATGCAGAAGGAAGCGTTCTCCGTCCGGCTATTCTGTGGAATGATACACGTACGACAGCACAGTGCCGCAAGATTGAGGATACACTAGGTCAGGATTTGCTGTCCATTGCACGCAACCGTGCGCTTGAAGGCTTTACACTGCCTAAAATTTTGTGGGTGCAGGAGAATGAGCCTGAAATTCTGGGCCAAGCAGCGCTGTTCCTGCTGCCTAAGGATTATGTACGCTACCGGTTGACTGGCGATTATGCGATGGATTATTCGGATGCAGCTGGAACGCTGCTCTTGGACCCTGCGGCCAAATCGTGGAGCAAACAGATCGCGAACGCCTTCTCCTTGCCGCTCTCCTTATGCCCGAAATTGGTGGAGTCCTTTGATCTGGTTGGCACTTTGCTGCCAGAGGTTGCAGAAGAAGCGGGACTTACACCTCAAACGAAAGTATTTGCCGGCGGAGCCGACAATGCTTGCGGCGCCATTGGTGCAGGGATCTTAAGTGAAGGGAAGACGATGAGCAGTATTGGTACTTCCGGAGTTGTTCTATCCTATGAGGAGGAACGCAAGAACCTCGATTTTGAAGGGAAGGTTCACTTCTTCAATCACTCCGAGAAGGATGCCTACTACATTATGGGTGTTACGTTGGCAGCTGGCTACAGCCTGACCTGGTTCAAGGAAACCTTCGCAAAGGACTTGTCATTTGATTTGCTGCTGCAAGGCATTGACCAGATTCCTGCAGGAAGCGGCGGGCTGTTGTTTACTCCATACATCGTTGGTGAGCGTACCCCGCATCCTGATGCAAATATCCGCGGCAGCTTTATCGGTATGGATGCAAGCCATACGCTTCAGCATTTTGGTCGTGCTGTGCTTGAGGGAATTACGTTCTCTCTTCGAGAGTCGATTGATATTATCCGCGGTGCTGGCAAGACGATTAGCGAGGTCATCTCCATCGGAGGCGGCGCCAAGAATGAGACCTGGCTGCAAATGCAGGCCGACATCTTTAATGCGAAGATCATCAAGCTCGAAAGTGAACAGGGTCCTGCCATGGGTGCTGCAATTCTTGCCGCATATGGCTGCGGTTGGTTTGATTCGCTGCAGGAGGTTGCCGCAGAATTTATCCGTCCAGCCAAAACCTATGAGCCGAACCCGGAAACGGCGGCATCTTACGACAAACTCTTTGCGTTGTACCAGGAAGTATATGGACAAACTCGTGAGCTGAATGAGAAGCTTGCTGAGTATAGATAATAAAAGTTGTGAATATGCTGAGCACAAGCCATCTGTCTTTTATAAGGCGGGTGGCTTTTTATTTTTCTCTCGTAATAGGGATACCATTTCACAACTCATTAAAAAGGTGAATTTGAATCTATATATACCCTTAATCTAAGCAGCTAAAGGTATTATGAAATTGATACTAGTAAGCCGAATATCGGCAGAAATTCACGAATAAATTGGAAATGGAGGATGCTGACTGGTTCAGGACAATCAACAGGCAGTTTGGCTGGGTAGGAGGGGAAACATGTGATTGGCAAAATTACGTTGTCCATGATCGTGAGAAATGAGATAGATCGATATTTGGAACGTGCTTTGATACAGCACCGTCCCTGGATTGATCAAGCGGTCATCATTGATGATAGAAGCACGGATGGAACGCCGGAGTTGTGTGAAGAGCTCCTTCAGGGAGTGGAGCTTGTCCTAATCCGTAATAAGCAGTCTCATTTCTCCGATGAAGTATCCCTCCGCAAGCAGCAATGGGAGGCAGCTGCTCAGGCAGGAGCTGAATGGATTCTTAATCTGGATGCAGATGAAATATTGGAGGATCGATGGGGTGAGGGCTTGCATGAGATAACGAAGGGGCCTCATGAGGCTGTTTATTTTCGACTATTTGATATGTGGGACGAAACGCATTACCGGGAAGACCTATATTGGCGTGCTCACCAGATCTATCGGCCTTTTCTAGTCAAATTCAACCCGGCTCTGATGTATAGATGGAAAGAAACTCCACAGCACTGTGGAAGATTCCCGCTGAATATATTTGAATTTCCTTACATATGTCATCAAGCTCGTATTCAGCATTTCGGCTGGGCCAGACGGGAGGACCGTTTGCATAAATATGTCCGGTACAGGAAGCTGGACCCTGAGGCGAAATATGGATGGAAGGAGCAGTATGAATCTATTCTGGATACGGCCCCTTCCCTTGTAGCATGGAAATCTCATTAAAAGGAGGACGAAGGCTCTATGTCAGCTCTGCAGCGTATCCTGATCGCAAGTCCTGTACGTCAATCACCGAATGTGTTAAAGGCCTTTCTGAGCTCTTTGTCTTCACTCTCCATCCGGGAGGATGAGATCGAGGTAAGCTATGTATTCATTGATGACAATGAGGTTCAGGCCTCGTCTAAACAGTTAAGAGCCTTTGTACGGAAGCATGGCGGAAGAGTGGTAAAGGCAAAAGCGATCGAGAAGCCAAAAAAAACAGTGATCCAGCGGAGCCGAGCAGGAGCAGCATCTGTATCAGTAAATGCAGAAGATACGGCAGGTACTCTGGAGATGTCGATAGTAGAGACGCCACGGACAGAAATATCCAAGGTGGAGGCATCAATCTCCAGTTTACAGGAATCCATTGTGACCGTTTCAACCGCAGAGGATGACCCACGTGTAAATGAGAATACGCAGGTCTACACCCGGAATGAATACAGTCATTATTGGCCTGAAGAATATATATGGCGGGTAGCAGCCTTGAAGGATTGGATTCTTTCTTATGCAATAGAGGAAGCGTTTGATGCCCTATTCCTGCTGGATTCCGATTTGGTGCTTCATCCAGCCACACTGACGCAGCTCTTGAACGGTGAGGAGGAAATTGTGGCGAACCTCTTCTGGACCCGTTGGCAGCCGGGAACGATTGAAATGCCGCAGGTATGGCTGCGAGATGAATATACATTATATGAAGAGAGTCGAAATGAGCAGCTTACGGAAGAAGAGAAGCAGAGACGAAGCGCCGATTTTATGCGAAGGCTGCGCAAGAAGGGAAGGTACGAAGTAGGCGGGCTTGGAGCCTGTACCTTGATTCGTAGATCTGCGCTTGAGAAGGGAGTACGATTTGCACGTATCGAGAATCTCACGCTTTGGGGTGAGGACCGTCACTTCTGTGTGAGAGCTCAGGCGCTAGGAGTCAAGCTGCATGTGGATACTCATTACCCGGCTTACCATATTTATCGGGATTCGGATTTGGACGGGGTCACAGCCTTTCTTCAGTCTGCCTCAAAGCATACGGGAGAAGGAACAGAGGGGAGCAAGCACATTCTCATTAGTCTGTGTATGATTGTGAAGAATGAGGAAAAATCGCTGGCGCGATGTCTCGATTCGGTGAGGGAAATAGCGGATGAGATCGTCATTGTGGATACGGGGTCAACGGATCGTACTCGCGAGATTGCGAAGGATTACAATTGCAGAATTGTAGACTATGCGTGGAAGGATCACTTTGGGGATGCCCGAAATTTTGCCTTCAGTCAGGCTGAAGGAGAGTATATCTTATGGCTTGATGCGGATGATGTGTTTGAGGAGAAGGACCGGCAGCAGCTGCTTGATTGGAGAGAAAGGCTTGATTCGTCCATTGATGGACTGTCGATGGAATATCATCTGGCCTTTGACGGATCCGGCAATGTGAGCCATAAGCTGAGAAGAAATCGTCTGGTCCGAAGAGATAAAGGCTTTGAGTGGCATGGTGCTGTGCATGAATATTTGGCTGTCTCCGGCAACATTATTCATACGAACATCGCGGTAACTCACAAAAAAGACAAGGAATATACAGACCGTAATTTACGGATATACAAAAGACTTGAAGAACAGGGAGAGGCATTTACTGCCAGAGATCAGTATTATTATGCAAATGAGCTTCGAGATCATGGCTTGAATGAAGAAGCCGTTCGATGGTATACGAGGTTCCTCGACTCGGGGCATGGCTGGATCGAAGATAACTTGTTGGCATGCATGAAGCTGGCCGAATGTATGGGAAGGCTAGGGGATGAAGGAGCAGGAGCTTGCAGCCTTATTTAGGTCATTTACCTATGAGATTCCTCGCGCGGAAGCATGCTGCCGGATCGGAGCCTGGTTTGCAGAGCGTATGGAGTGGAATAAAGCGATTCATTGGTTTGAGACGGCTGTATCGCTGAAGCGGCCGGAAGACCCGTTAGCGAACATCGATGAGCCATCATGGACATGGATTCCGCACCTGCAGCTCTGTGTCTGCTATGACCGTCTGGGTGATCACGAGCAGGCCAATTACCATAATGAGCTGGCTCTCAGGTACCATCCCACGCATCCGAGCATGCTCTATAATCAGCAGTATTTGAAAGAAAAATTGCAGAACGGGGTTTTGCGTTAGAAAAAGATATGGTAGAGTGAGATAAGTTGTATGTTACAGTAAAGATGATGAGATCGTACCTATAAAGCCATGTATAGGGAAGAAGGGCTGCCGTTCAGCCTTTTTTCTTTTTTGCTGGCTTTTCTTTTTTGCAAGGAACGTTATATAGTCAAAAAAGTTTGAATTTTAATTTTGGGTAAATCAGGAATTTCATAGATTGTATTATGATATAATGGCACAGATTGGAAATAAGAAAGGAGCGTTAGAGGATTGAATCAGAATAAAAATAAAAAATCACCCTCGATGACGAGAGTGGCGGCAGCGGTTGCTGCTGTAATGCTGAGTGTACATACACAAGGAGCCATTCAGGAAGTATCGGCTGCTCAAGTATCCGTTAGTGAAGAACCGGCAGTGAGCATAACGGACAACACCATTCCCAAGGGAGCAAAAATTTCTTCCGAAGCAGCGCATAAAAGCATCCTTAAACTATTTCCCAAACTTTCAAAGGCAACTATTACTTCGGTTCAATTGGGATTGAACAGAACCTCCCCTATTGCTGAAGAGAAGGTATGGGAACTGTCTTATACAGTAACAAGAGGGAATTCTACCTCGAGCTTCAGCGCTTCCGTATCCAGCCAGACAGGTGAGGTATTATCAGCGTATTTACCTGAATATTTCATTCAGAGGGCCGATTCCGAAGAGCGTATGTCAGAAGAGGCGGCTGCTAAGATCAGCGAAGCATTCCTGCATGAAGCAATACCTGATCTCAAGGAAGGAGAATACACATCTCTCGTGAATATGGATCAGGGAATCAGTCCTCTGTTTGGACGAACCGAATATTCATTCTCATATCAGTTGAAAGTAAATGGCCTGCCTGCTGTTGGAAACGTAGTTTATGTCAGTGTAAACGACAGCGGTGAGGTTATCAGTTATAATCGCACATCAGGACAGAGCAATTATCCTTCTCCGGTTCCTAAGGTGACGAAGGAGGAAGCCAAGGAACGGTTCGAAGAACATCTCAACCTGCAGCTGGCTTATGTTCCCGTAAATTATGCTAATAACAGCGGCAGCAGGGAGTACTATTTGGCGTATGTGCCTTCTATTCCTGGGGAATTTATTGTGGATGCAGCAACGGGCAAGGTTGTCGATGTGTATACTTCTGAGGAATCGGATAAATCTCTATTAGATGAACCGCTGCCTAAGAAGAATTTAAGCTTTGAGCCTGCAGCGAATCCGCCAGCCCGCGATGAGGTTGTTGCCCTCATTAAGAACAAACTTCCTTCATTAAAAGATTACACGGTCACCGATGTGTCCCTTAACCGGAATTCTCAGCGCGGAGCCGTGAAGAAAGTATGGAATGTAAGATTTACGAATCAAAGCGGTAATGAAGCCAGCGACATCAATGTTCAAGTCGATGCAGAAACAGGTCGAGTGACGGACTATTATGAATGGTATCATAGCAGCAGTAAGAATCAGGGTGCGTCCAGCGAAGGGATTTCAGAGCAAGCTGCCAAAGAACAAGCTGCTGATCTGGTATTATCTCTTGTTCCTAACGCAGTGACAGAGCTTAGATTAAGCCAGATGATCTCCATGGAAGACGGGTATAACTTTGTTTATAGCCGCTATCTGAATGGGCTTCGGGTCATAGGGGATAACGTGAATATATCTATGACAAAGTCCGGTCAAGTGAACACATTTTATACAACCTTAAGTGCGGAGACTAACGAACTGCCAGAGGCGAAGGAAGCCAGCATTACTCAAGACGAAGCACAAACATCCTATTTGGACGCTACTGAGATGGTGCTTGGTTACCAAGCATCTTACGGATACTACAATAACACGGGTGAAGAGATCCCGCCGATTAAGCTGGTATATATGCCGTCTCAGGGAGAAGCTCAGCTATATGCCTCCAAGGTTATTGATGGAACAACAGGCAAGCTCCGGGATATGTACTCGTCTGGCACAAATCCTGCCAATGACCTGGTGGTTGATATTGCCGGACATGAGGCGGAAGCCGTCATGCAGCGGATGGTTACCCATGGAGTGCTCGTTCCTGATATTGAAGGTAAGATCGAGCCGGAGCGGAACATAACGAAGGGTGACTGGTATATGTATTTGGCGCGGGCCCTTGATCCACATGTGCAGACGAATGGTTATTATTCAAACAACTCGGCGAAGCTGTTTGCTGATATTGATATGGACAGTCCTTACTATACGGTGCTTAGCCGGCTGACAGAGCAGGGATGGATTGAGCCAGATGCAGAAGAAACCTTTGCCCCAAACCATTCAATCACGAGAGGTCAGCTGTCTGAGTTGATTATCGCCATGCTGGGGTACGACAAGCTGGCTAGGTTCTATCAGCAGGGAACCGATTTGCCAAATGTGGCAGATGCTGCACAGATTGATAATAAAGGAGCCGCTTCCATGGCCATCAGACTGGGCATTCTTCCTCTTATTGAAGGCAGATTTCTCCCGGACCGTCCTGTATCCGTGTCAGAGGCTGCAGAGGTGATAGACCGGCTTGCTGGACTCCAGAATAAACTGGATTATTTTACGAGTGATAAGTGGTCGTATCGATATTATTAAATTTTTAATATGGCTAAGAACTAAATGGAGACAAAGTGAATATGTATAAGAATAGGCTTCCCTGATAAGGGAAGCTTTTTTCGAGTCTCGTCGACAAAACAAGAACATGGAGCAGAAGCTTGTTTATGCTACAATATTTCTGCCAGACATAAGTTGATTACCGGAAGGGAGGCAGGATGATCAATGAGAAAACGCCGATTTGGATTATTTATTGTCATGTTGCTAGGTATCGTGCTTATAGGAGCCATTCCCCGGTCAGTTCATTTGCATACGTTATACGCCGCGTCTAATGAAAACGCAATCACTTCGGAAGAATTACATGAGGTGCTTACGACTGCCATGGCAAACAGGACAGATCAATTTCAATTTACCTATATAGGTAAAGTAAAAGTCTTAAAAGCCACATTGCAGGAAGCCATAGAGAAGGCGATGAGAAGTGATTCTTACATTCAGTACACTCTCAAGAGCTATGCCTATCATTACAAGGGAACGAACGCTTCAGCTGAAGTAAACATTGAGTTTAAATTTAGGGAATCCTTAGAGCAGACTGCCTATGTTAATTCCCGAGTGGACCAAATACTTGCTGACATCATTAAGCCGGGCATGAACGATCATGAGAAGGTGGAGGCCATTCACAACTATGTGGTTCTGAATCTGGCGTATGATGAAACAATGCAGAAGTATACAGCTTACGACGGACTTTCAACGGGAAGCACTGTGTGTCAAGGCTACTCGCTTCTTACTTATCGAATGCTTACAGAAGCAGGCATTACGAATCGGATCATAGAAGGGCATGCTGGAGGTCAACTGCATGCTTGGAACCTGCTGTTATTGGATGGAGTCTGGTATCACATGGACACAACCTGGGACGATCCTACACCGGATCAACCGGGCAAGGTCAGTTACAATTACTATTTGCTGACGGATGAAGAAATGGGGCAGGACCATACCTGGGAGGAGCAATATCCTGCCGCGGCGACGCCATATCGTGAAGCCATTCATGTGCTGATGCAAAAAAATGATGATAAATATGCTGCTTATAAGCGTCTGTACGAAACGCTGAATTATGGTTTGTACAATGAGGATGAAATTATTCAAACATCAGCAGAGCTGAGAGAACGGGTTCAATCCAAGATGAATGAGGAGGCCAATTTCGTTATATTCCGTTATGATGGTGAAGAGAATGAATTGTTTCAAGCACTTAAGGAGCTGTACAGTCTCGGAATTAGATCCATATCCTATTATGTATCTGATTTTGAGGATACCGGAGATTTAAAGGTGAAAGTAAACTGGAAGCTAGTAAGATAAAGCTCGCAATAAGATCTGGGTCCAATGCATAAAGAAAAGCCTATCCTTGCTGCTGTAGCAAGGATAGGCTTTTAATCTTGATCTGAATCCTCAGGGGATTATGAAACGGATTGATCTGTACTAAAGTCGCAATCTTTCAGCGGGATTACTTTAGTCTTATGCTTCCACTTGTATCCGAGCCAAATCGCAAGGAACAATGGAATCGTAAAGTAAGTGGCTGCGAAGTCGACCCAGGTTACATCGCTAAGATCAAGTGTAAGGGCCTGACCGAGAATAACGATCATACAGAGCACAAATGCAAAGATGGGACCAAATGGGAACCATCTTGCTCTGAAAGGCAAATCCTTTAGATCTCTGCCTTGAGCGACATAGGCTTTTCTGAAACGGTAGTGGCTGATGGAAATTCCGAGCCAGGTAATAAATCCGCACATTCCGGATGCGTTAAGCAGCCAGGTATAAACCACACCATCACCAAACATGGAAGCCAGGAATGCCAGCATTCCGATGGCCGCTGTAAGGAGCAGGGAATAGACAGGAATTCCTCGTTTGTTCAGCTTTCCAAAAATACGCGGGGCTTTGCCATCCTTGGCCAGTGCGTACAGCACACGGCTTGAAGCGAACATCCCTGAATTACCGGCAGACAATACAGAAGTCAGGATGACCGCGTTCATAACGGAAGCGGCGAAGGCCAATCCTGCTTTCTCAAATACGAGCGTAAACGGGCTGACGCTGATCGTTTCCAGATCTGAGTTCAACAGGTTTGGATCGGAATAAGGAATAATCAGACCAATAACCAGAATCGTCAGGATGTAGAAGATCAGAATCCGCCAGAAAATTTGCCGAATGGCACGTGGAACACTTTTACGCGGATTTTCACTCTCTCCAGCAGCGACCCCGACTAGCTCTGTTCCTTGGAAAGAGAACCCGGCTGCCATAAATACACCCAGTAGCGCAAAGAACCCGCCGTGCAGTGGTGCATCCCCTACGGTAAAGTTCTCAAAGCCGGTTGCTTCTCCACCCAGAATACCGAAGATCATCATCACACCAACAATGAGGAATACGATGACAAGTACAATTTTGATAAGTGCAAACCAGTATTCGGATTCTCCGTAACCCTTAACGGACAAGACATTAAGTCCGATGAGCAAGAGCAGGAATACGAGACTCCACAGTGCTGAGTTGCTGTCCGGGAACCAATATTTCAAAATAATCGTTGCTGCTGACAGCTCGGCCGCAATCGTAATCGCCCAGTTGTACCAGAAATTCCACCCCAGGGCAAACCCAAGGGAAGGATCTACGAATCTCGTAGCATAAGTGCTGAATGAACCGGAGTCCGGCATGAAGGTGGCAAGCTCTCCAAGGCTGGTCATCAGGAAGTAAACCATGATGCCCACCGCAGCATAAGCGATGAGTGCACCGCCTGGGCCAGAATTCGCGATAGCACCACCGCTGGCGAGGAACAATCCTGTACCGATGGAGCCTCCGAGGGCAATCATTGTCATATGTCTTGTCTTAAGGCCTTTGTTCAAGCTAGGGCCCGTTGTCTCTTGATGCTGCATTTCTTCTGTACACTCCTTCTATTTGGTCTTACGTATGCATCCATTTCATAACTCTTTAAGGAAATATGGAATGGATTCGTATGCCGGGAAATAATAAAAAAAGACCGCTGGCTTGTGTACCGGCGGTCTATATTTTTAACATCCGCACCATACTCTAAACATTAAGATAGCTCAACATAGCTTACGCTATGACAGTTCTGCTCCTTTCGGATCTAGCAGCCCCAACCTGGAGTACGTTTCATAGAGCAGTACTCAAGCAGATTTCGGCGGGTACGCCTTTCAACACGGAATCCAAACGGCAGCTCTTATGCCTCTTCCGGTTTACTTATCGTAACCGCGACCTCTACCTCACCTGTGTATGATGAGGTGTATCTTATATTCAATTAGCTTAAAAACAGACTTCAGTATATAGCAAGAACTGCTTGGATGGCAATGGTACAATCTTCCTTATTGTGTGAGGATTCAATGAAGATTAATCCCGCTTACGTCCAGCCATCTGCTGCCATACTGTTCCAGCCGCCTGCTCCCCGGATTCAATCCGTTCGAGCGCCATTTTTGCCTGGAGACTCACCTCGAATTCAGGATCATCTGCTGCAACCTCAAGCACTTCTCTCGCATCCTCTGTACCTACTTCATATAGGAAGCGGGCTGCACGCCAGCGTACAAGCTTGCTTGTGTCCTTGAGCGCAGTCATCATGACCGGAGTGGCTGCCGGATCCCCGATATCGGACAATGTATCACCTGCAGTCCGCCGTACGGCAGGTGATTTATCCTGCATTGCTTCATATAGTAATTCCTGAGCCTCCGGCGTCTTGAGATCACCAAGGTAGACGACAGCAAGACGGCGTGTCTGCATCTTGTCATCCTTCAGGGCCGTATGAATCAGGTCTATACGCTCTGGCGTAGGTTCCATCTGATCAAGTGCTGCATAGCGAACGCGCCAGTCGTCGTTTTGCAGTGCTGTCCGGATTTCCTCGTCAGTTAGATCTCTGCGCTGCTCAATAAATTCCTCTTGGTTGGTGCCGTGAGCAATGGCTTGCTCAATCACTTTCTGGAGTCTCTCCGGAGGATAGGCGGCCTCCAGTTCCTGTTCAACTTCGCGGGCAATGTCAGCCAATTCGCCGTAACGAACACCATAGTCGGTCAGCTTACGTTCCTTGATCAGCGTCGCAGATGCAACCTCAGTCACTGCCTTTACAAACCGGTCAGACAGAGAGATACGTTCTTCCTGTGCGCCTGCTTTGACCCGGATTTGCATTGGAACTCCACGGAAGAATTGCACGAATACCTGAGCTTCGCCGAAGTGTTCTCCGTCTGCTGCATCTGCCTCAGCCCACTGCAGCTGCGCGCCTTCCTGACCCAGCTTCTCCTGAATTTCTCCGAGGATGGCAGACCAGTCTGCATTGCCTTTACGATCCAATGCGACAAATCCGGCCGTATGGAACACGCTTTTGACCCCTGGAATATGAAGCATCTGGCGGATAAAAGCAGGAGCAGAACGCTCGTTATCCAGTGTATAGGTTCGACGAATCCCTGCTTCAAGCTGTTCGTCAAGATGCAGCATCATCGTATTGGGACTCGGTGTAGGTTCAATGGATGTAATTTTCATAAATAGATCGAAGACCTCCGTTCATTGTTCTTTATTTATTGTAGCCAAATATTTCATTCCTATTTTGCATGAAATTATCACTGTACAATATTATTGTAACGGATTAAACGGCTGGTTTCATCATTTTGACGGTCTTTCTTTGTTTATTGGGAATTTCCACGTTATTTATGCTATAATATGTTGCCATACGGGTAGAAAAAGGCTTTCACTATCCAGTCCATCATAGACAGTTGTACGAGGATTTTATATCACGGCTTGGAATGAACGGATGCAAGATGCTGATGCAGGCCAATTATGAACAATTTAATTTATATATAAAGGATGGTATGTTGAATGATCAGTACAAGCGGCATAACGCTCCGCTACGGTAAACGCGCATTGTTTGAAGATGTGAACATCAAGTTTACCCCAGGGAACTGCTACGGCCTTATCGGGGCTAACGGAGCAGGGAAATCAACGTTTTTGAAAATTTTGTCCGGAGAAATTGAAGCAAACCAAGGTGAAGTACACATGACACCAGGCGAGCGGATGGCTGTTCTGAAGCAGAACCACTATGCTTATGATGAGTATCCGGTACTTGAGACGGTCATTATGGGCCACACTCGTTTGTATGAAATCATGAAGGAAAAAGATGTGCTCTATGCCAAAGCTGATTTTACCGAAGCGGATGGTCTGCGTGCAGGTGAGCTCGAAGGCGAGTTCGCGGAGCTGAACGGCTGGGACGCAGAACCGGATGCAGCAGCGCTTCTGATTGGTCTCGGAATTCCTCGTGAGATGCACGAGCAGAAAATGGCCGACCTGAGCGGCAACGAGAAGGTGCGTGTCCTCTTGGCACAGGCTTTGTTCGGTAACCCGAACAATCTGCTTCTCGATGAGCCTACCAACTATCTGGATCTGGAATCCATCCAATGGCTGGAGAACTTCCTGATGGATTATGAAGGTACCGTTATCGTGGTATCCCATGACCGTCACTTCCTAAACAAAGTATGTACGCATATTGCGGACATTGATTTTGGCAAAATTCAGCTGTATGTAGGTAACTATGATTTCTGGTATGAATCCAGTCAGCTGGCGCTTGCCCTGCAGCGTGACGCGAACAAGAAAAAAGAAGAGAAGATGAAAGAGCTGCAAGCGTTCATTCAGCGTTTCTCTGCTAATGCATCCAAGTCCAAGCAGGCGACTTCCCGTAAGAAGCAGCTTGAAAAGATTCAGTTGGACGATATTCGTCCATCGAATCGTAAATATCCGTTCATCAACTTCAAGGCTGAGCGTGAAGCAGGTAAACAGCTTCTAACGATTGATCGTCTGAGCAAATCCGTTGAAGGCGAGCAAGTTCTTAACGATCTCAGCATCGTGGTGAACAAGGGCGACAAGATTGCCTTTGTTGGACCTAACGGATTGCCGAAGTCAACCCTGTTTGAAGTGCTGATGGGTGAGACCGGAGCGGATTCCGGTGAATATACTTGGGGTGTCACGACATCGCAGGCATACTTCCCGAAAGATAACTCTAAATATTTTGAAGGTGTAGATATGAATCTGGTTGAATGGCTGCGCCAGTATTCCAAGGATCAGGAAGAAACATTCCTGCGTGGATTCCTTGGACGCATGCTGTTCTCTGGAGAAGAAGCGCTCAAGAAAGCAAGTGTGCTGTCAGGTGGAGAAAAAGTTCGCTGTATGCTTGCCAAAATGATGCTGAACGGTGCCAATGTGCTTATTCTGGATGAGCCTACGAACCACTTGGATCTTGAATCGATTACAGCGCTGAATAATGGTCTGATTGATTTTGATGGAACGATCCTGTTTACATCTCATGACCATCAGTTCATTCAAACGATCGCGAACCGCATTATTGAAATTACCCCGGCGGGTGTTATTGACCGTCAAATGAGCTATGATGAATACCTTGAGAATGATGAAGTGAAGCAGCTGCGTTCTCAAATGTATCCAGTAGAAGCTTAAAATCCTGAAATATAAAAAGTCCGTATTCCATGAATTGAATTGTTACAATTCATTCGGAATACGGACTTTTTACGTTTTGCCACCGGCAGTTGATTAATTGGAGGATAACCAATATTAGGACCCGCCAGTACGACGACGTTGATTATTCGGCTTTTTGTTGTTTTGGCTTACTAATTTCTTGGTTCCATTATTTTGGAAGCCGCCGCGATTCCCGTTGTTTTGCTCTTTTTTCTGGGCGAGCTTTTGCTTTACAGCATCAGCCAGACTGATTTTGCGAGGTTCGTTATTTTCGCTCATGAGATACATACCTCCTCTTTAATGATCTTCAGAACCAGGTCCGGTTGAATTGTTGAGTATACATACATAACAA
>NZ_FPAC01000008.1:0-37373 GCF_900116105.1 Paenibacillus sp. 453mf | reverse complement strand
GAGTATACATACATAACAATTCACTACCCGGTTGAATTGTCGAGTATACATACATGACAATTCAACCTAATTCTATCCGTTTTTAAATCTCCAAACAAGGGCAAGAATAGATTAGAGTAAAATGTAAAATAACAATCCATTTTGCGCTTATACAAAAAAGTTTGTTAAGACTCATAGCAATGCCGCCAAGCAACACTGTTTCATCATGACTACAGCAATGTTATCTGGCAACATTGTTTCTATAGACCCACACGGTGCCCATTTGATAACATGGTAAAACGATTGTTCAAGCTGCTTCGCGTGCTTATGAAATATATTTGTGTGCTTCAGGTGCATATTTCAGTTTACGTCTATACAGTATCAAAAAAGGAGTGTCGTTTCGGTTGAATGCTTATGAGGATATTAAAAAAGGGGAGCGCGGAGCATGGATCAGCATCGCTGCCTACCTCGTTCTGTCAGCCTTTAAACTTATTTGCGGTTTTGCTTTTAATTCAAGCGCTCTAAAAGCAGACGGCTTTAATAATCTGACAGACATTGTTGCTTCGATAGCAGTGCTCATTGGGCTTAAGATTTCAAGGAAGCCGCCTGATTCGGATCATGCCTACGGCCATTTTCGGGCGGAAACTGTTGCAGCACTGATGGCTTCATTTATTATGGCGATGGTTGGGATTCAGGTGCTCATCGATGCGGGAACTTCACTTTTTGAAGGAACGAAGGAGATCCCTGATATCTGGTCTGCTGTCGTCGCAGGAGTGGCTGCAGTAGTTATGATTGGAGTTTATTTGTATAACCGCAAGTTAGCCCGGCAGATTAGAAGTCAGGCGTTAATGGCTGCAGCCAAAGATAATCTCTCTGATGCATTCGTTAGTGTGGGAGCTGCTATTGGTATTATTGGAGCGCAGTTCGGTTTGCCTTGGATGGATACCGTCGCTGCATTTATAGTAGGTCTGTTGATTTGTAAGACAGCCTGGGATATTTTTAGCGAATCGACGCATAGTTTAACGGACGGTTTTGATGAGGACCAGCTGCATGATTTGAGAACAACGGTTGCCAAGACGCCAGGGGTGCAAGGCATCAAGGACGTCAAAGCAAGGCTGTACGGCAGCCACGTCATAGTCGATGTGGTTGTAGAAGTGGCGAGGGATCTGAGCATTGTAGAAGGGCATCATATCAGCGATACGATTGAAGAGAATATGCGGAGACATCACAACATTATGCATGTACATGTGCATGTGGAGCCGAAGGAAACGCGGGTCTAAGGGAATAACGACGTATAAAAAAACTAAAAAGGTGTTCCTCTCGAAAATGATTTTACGAAGGGAACACCTTTTTTATTTCATCTATATTTTAGTACGTTACATTCCTGTTTTGACCCAAGCAATACCTTTCCAAGTGTAAATCTCCACCCAAGTTTCACCTGTAGTCTGGTTCATGACCTTGTTACCGGTAACGGATACGAATTGAGGGCTAAGTGCACCAGTAGCCTTACCGTTAGGAGCATCATAGAAGTAAGTAACTCTCGTAAGCTCTAATGGCGTAAGCGGGATATCAATTCCGTCTCCAGGCTCTACAATCGGTTCTTCATATACGACTTCGGATACGGATCCGTCTGTTGATGAAGTTCCATTAACAGTTACAGAAATAGGAGTCGGAGACTCTGTTTCTGCCGTTGGGGTAACTTCTTGTGCGCTGGCTGCTGCGGCCATGGAAGCTGTTACAAAAAGTGCTGCGGTAATGCTGATCATTTTTTTCATTTGATACCCTCCTAGTGTTGTTATGTAGCTCTTACATGCTTTATCAATAACCAAGTAAATAAGGATATGAAACACAAATTATAACAATTATTTCTTTATTTATCCATGGGATATATACCTAGATTTCTGGAAGGATTATTTTAAATAGAGTTTTCTCCCAGAAGAAAGCACAAAAAACCTTACCTGACAAAAGTGTTGTAATTGGGTTGACTACCAACCGTCCTACACTTTTGTCATGGTAAGGTTTTTTTCTGTCGAGCCTTAGATGCTATTTCAGCAGCTTTGCGTCATTTTACATTCATGCATCCTTGACTGCTTTATCGTGATCGGCTTCTTCCTGTGAAGAGAGAGATAACGAACAATACTAGGAATACGAAGAATAATACTTTGGCAATGGATGCCGCTGCTTCAACAATACCGAAGAATCCGAAGATACCGGCTACAACCGCAACAATTAGAAAAATTAGTGACCATTTCAACATGATAATCATCCTTTCCGTTTTTTGACAGAGGTACGTTTGGCTTGATGCTTGGCGCCACCTCGTTCGTAGTTGTCATTAACCCCGAAGAATTATGACGAAACAAAAAGGGGAACTAGAAGATATTGTCTCAAATTTCTCTACAAATAATACACTGAAAAACAGATTTTTACTTCTCAGCTGTTTGTTTCGACAAAGGGGAGGCAGGGTAACTATGAAATAACAAAACAACAAAACAAAGAGCGAAAGCGAGGTCATTCCATATGATAGAAGTAAGTGTTCTCATTATAGCGATAGCATTTGCAGTGCTTGTCGTGTTCCTCATCAAAACATTAAAGACAGTCCAGGTCTCCCTCGATAATGTATCTAAAACACTTCAGGAAGTTCGAGGAACAATCGACGAACTCGGATATGAAGTGAAACAGACCGTTAGACACGCCAACGATATTACAGCCGACGTTGAGCATAAGATGAAGCAGATTGATCCGGTTGTGACTTCGGTCAAAAACTTGGGAGAGATTTTAACAGAGGTTACCGCTGCAGCGAAGCAAGTATCCACAACGCTCATGAACAAATTCCAGAAGAAAAAAGAAGGATCGATGGAGACTTCGGTAAGCAGAGCAGCAGATTCAAGCTACACCAAGTCACTGCCTGCACCTGGCATGACGACACCGACTCTAGCACACCATGACAATAATTCATCACGTAAGTGGATGAATTATGTAGATATTGCAGCAGATACATGGAGCAGATTCCGCAAATAGAATCACGGAGAAGAAAGGGTGAGGTGAGGCTAATGTTACGTATGCTCGTATTGATGCTTGCTTTAACAGCTCCCTTTTCCGTTCAACCTGTGACAATGCAAGGAGCGTCTACATTAAATCCTTCAGTAGAACCTGCAGCGGAGCGGGCCTCCTTGGCATCAGACAAGAAGGTTACTTTTGATACAGTGAATGACATCTCTTTATACGACACAGCTGAAGATCTTGTTGATAAATGCGGGCAGCCAGTGAATATTGAGCATAATCGACTTCTTGGCAGCGAGGAATATATTTACGAAGACATGCGGGTTGGTATAAATAATGGCATTGTACACTACGTTCAAGTAGACAAAAATGCTAGCTATTTAAAAGTAAACAATGAATATATGGAGATGAATCCAAGCAGTATCAGAGCCACTTTAGGAGAGCCTGATTTCGTTGCACAAGATGGAGAGGTATATGTTAGAGATCATCATGCTGTAAAAGTGTATATGAATCCGGATAACGGTAGATTGCAGCATGTGGAGTTTTTTGACGAATTTTCTTTTTAAATGAAGTCTTTTCGAAATCACCTTTTTAATGAGTTATGGAATTTGATTCAAATACTTGTTTCACTTTAGACAACGAGGGTTAATGATGACTATGTGAAAATCTCAAAGGAGCGTGGATACCATGAGTACTACCAATGCGAAGAGCTATGCTAAAGTGGTTGAGAATGGAATTCAAGCGGTTGAGGCAGTAAAAGAGCTACGTGAAGCTGGCTATACTACAGATCAAATATTTGTCTTGGCGCATGACCAAGATCGAACGGATCGTATTGCAGATAAAGCAAATGCCAAAGAGATTGGAATTAAGGAAGAAGGGATGTTTGATTCCCTCGCAAATCTGTTCCGTTCACGAGGGGACGAGCTTCGAGCGAAGATCGTGAGTATGGGCTATACCGAAGCGGAAGCTGATTATTATGAGAAAGAGCTGGATAAAGGAAAAGTACTCGTTATTGCTAGACGGGGTGAATGATATTTTTAAGTTTAAAATTTTGGAAATGATATATATCTAGATCCAAGGAATGGGAGTGAAAGTCCCATTCCTTCTGTGCGTTCATAGAGAAATCTATGAAAAAATTGATGAAGAAGCTTAAAATGACAAATTTAAAAGGAGTACGTTCTTTTAAAATAGAAGTAAATGCAAACAGGGTTGTAAGGCAATTAACTTTTATTGGGCCTGCTCTGAGTTATGAATGGGTGTATAATCATCGTTAGTGGAATTTGCAGCACTAATAGCGCATTTGGCTTCTGACAGAAGGAGAGAGCTATGAGAATATTAATTGTTGATGATAATCCTACCAATGTCATTATTATTCGTGAAATCTTAAAGAAAGAAAATTATCGAGATATTATTACGGCAAGCTCTGCTTTTGAAATGCTTGATGTACTTGGCATTAGGCTGGGCGTAGATGTAAATGCAGTTGAGCCTGAGCCGTCCGATATAGACCTTATTTTGCTGGACATGATGATGCCGGAGATGGATGGGATTGAGGCCTGCGGTGTCGTGCAGAAATATTCGCACCTCAAAGATATTCCGATTATTATGGTTACAGCTGTAGGCGATTCCAAGAAACTCGCAGAGGCACTCGATGTCGGTGCGATGGATTACGTGACCAAACCCATTAATAAAGTCGAGCTGATGGCACGTATTCGTCTCGCCCTTCGATTGAAGCAGGAGAAGGATTGGCGAAAAGAAAGAGATAAACGTATTCAGGACGAGCTTAAGCTGGCGGGCCTTGTGCAGAATGCGGTGCTCAGTCCGGCTATAGAGGATTCTCATTTTCATGTTCATGCCTTGTATCAGCCTTCTGCAGAACTGGCTGGGGATCTGTACGCTTGGTATCCGCTTGGCAAAGGGCGGTATGGTGTGATCCTGCTGGATATGATGGGGCACGGCATTTCTTCTTCTTTATTCTGTATGTTTATTGCATCGGTTTTAAAGGATGCAGTTACCACTTACGTTGAGCCTGACCGTGTCGTCCAAGAGCTGAATCGAAGATTTAATCAGCTGTACCTGGAAGAACAACTGGTTCAATACTATTTTACAGCCATTTATCTTGTGGTGGATACGAATGAAAGACGAATTGATTATGTTAATGCTGGCCATCCGCCTGCCTTGCTGTTTGAGGATGATGGGACAGTGCATTCACTAGATGTGGTTACACATCCGGTAGGACTATTTGAACAAATGGATGCGAAGACAGAAACGATATATTACCAAGGCGACAGTCATATCGCGATGTTTACAGATGGATTGTTGGAAGTTTGCGAAGGTGAGACAGAGGAGCAGCTTACTTATCTGACGAAGAATTTATCTAGAGATCATGCTTGGAATGAAACGGAAATGCGCCGGATCTTTCTGGATGACAGCGTTCCGAAGGAGCATGAAGATGATATATGCTTAGTCTGGATTACATTAAAAGGAGAATGACAGTATGAAGATACGCACTCGGCTGCTTATAGGCTTCAGTGCATTAATGGCAATATTGCTGGTTCTAACCATTGTTAGTTATAACACAACCAGCTCGATGCGAACTGAAATCGATGAACTGTACAATGACCGTTACATGAAGACCCGATATACTTCTGGAGTGCGTGCAGATGTAAATAATATCGCAACCCACATTGCGACAGCAATAACGAATCCGACTACGAATTCAGTTGAAGTGCTGAGTCAAAGGATCGAGGATCTCAAATCAAGTGTTACTACACAGCTTGAAGAGGTTTCCGAGCGGGCTAGTGAGGCTGAAGAACGCCGCCTGGTTGACCAGGTTGTCGTCAATCTAAGAGAATATACGAACTATACGGATCGTCTTCTGGCTCTACTGGAAACAGAAGAATATGCAGCGGCTACCAACCTTCGGACGAATACGGGAACGGTTGCCCAGCAAGGAGTATTAGATGTACTAACAGAGCTCAACAATTATCAGGATCTATTAATTGATGACCAAATACAGGAAGCAAACAACGAGATGAACCGGTCTGTCCAATGGCTCACTGTATTGCTGGTTGCCGGATTACTTATAGCCTTGGGCGTTATATTATGGGTGATTCCAAGCATAACGAAGGGCCTCCATACAGTTTCGATGATGATCCAAAGCTTCGGCAAGGGAAGATTCCGGACGATCAAGCGGATCCAGGTTAAATCCAAGGACGAAATTGGACAGATCGCGCATGTGTTTAAAGACATAGCGAAAGATTTAGAAGAAAAGAAGCAAATTGAACAGGATTACTTGAGAGCACAAGAGGATCAGAGCTGGTTAAATGCCAATATGGCCCGAATTACAGAGATGCTGCGTGGTATTAATTCAACTGATGAGGTGGCACAGCTGTTCATTAGCGAATTTGCGCCTATTCTTACGGCAAAATATGGGGCTGTATATCTTCACGACGAGAACAAGCATCCCGAAGAGCTCAGACGCTACGGAGCGTACGCTTTTGATGACAGTAATACAGAATGCAGCCGATCCTTTAAGATTGGAGAAGGCTTAATTGGTCAGAGTGCGCTTGATAAAAAAGTGATTGAGGTTACAGAAGCACCTGATGGGTATTTGTCCATTGGATCTAGCCTTGGCTCTGCCAAACCGGCCAACATTCTGATCCAGCCCGTACTATTTGAAGATGAAGTATTAGGTGTAGTAGAAATCGCATCCTTCGAATCGTTCTCGAGTCTGCAAAAGGCTCTGTTTGAGCAGCTCGTTAAAAATATGGGTATTATTATTAATAATATTAATAGACGCATGCGTGTTGAAGAGCTTCTGCGTGAGTCTCAGACACTTGCTGAGGAACTTCAGGTGCAATCTGAAGAATTGCAGACCCAACAGGAGGAGCTTCGTCGCTCGAATGAGAACCTGGGCGAACAGGCGGAGGAACTCAAGCGTTCTGAAGAGCTGCTCCAACGCCAGCAGGAAGAGCTGGAGCATTTCAACACCGAATTACTTGCGAAGACAAGAGCTCTCGAAGAGCAAGTACAGCAGGTGGAAGAGAAGAATGAACAGATTGAGGAGACGAAGCGGCAGCTGGAGCAGCAAGCAATGCAGCTCTCTATCACTTCGAAATATAAATCCGAGTTCTTGGCGAACATGTCTCATGAGCTTCGGACTCCGCTGAATAGCTTGCTTATCCTATCGCAGCTGCTTACGGAGAACAAAGAAGGTAATCTATCGGATAAACAGAAGGAATATGCACAAACCATCTATATGTCCGGTGCGGACCTCTTGAAAATGATTGATGAGATTCTGGACCTGTCAAAAGTGGAGTCCGGGAAAATGGATATAAATCATGAAAGAGTCAGTCTGCAGGATCTGCGTAACTTTGTTCAGCAGAACTTTGCACCGGTTGCACTTAGCAAGGATTTGAAGCTGGCATTTGAAGTCAAAGATGAGCTGCCAGAGAGCTTCATATCGGATGGACATCGGGTTAAGCAGGTTCTGCGCAACCTATTATCCAATGCATTCAAGTTTACTTCAGAAGGCTCGATCACGGTCAGCATGAGACAAGCGGACGTTTCAGAGCTGCCTCATTATATCGATATGGATGTGCCTTTCCTGGCTATAGCAGTGAATGATACAGGGATTGGCATCGCTTCGGACAAAAAAGATCTGATCTTTGAAGCCTTCCAACAGGTGGATGGAACGACTAGCCGTAAGTATGGAGGAACCGGACTTGGACTCTCCATCAGCCGTGAGCTGGCTCGTCTGCTTGGCGGGGAGGTTATGCTTGAGTCTGTGGAAGGTAAGGGCAGTACATTTACTCTGTATCTGCCTCTGCTTACCGATGCTAAGCTGGGAGAGCAGCGGGAACTTTCGGTTGAACATAGTGAAGCGGCAGCTGCACAAGAATCCAGAGGGCGTTACCTGCCTCAAGGAAGATCTGTACTAAATGCCGTGCAGAGTGAAGCCAAATTACAGATTGCATCTTCTGCGACAGTTACTAATAACATCAAGGATGATCGGGATACAATTAAGGAAACCGACCGGGTGATGCTGATCATTGAGGATGATCCGAAATTTGCGAATATTCTGATGGATATGACACGTGCCCGCGGATTTAAAGCATTAGTGGCCCTACAAGGGGATGTGGGATTGGAAATAGCGAAGCAATATGTCCCGGATGCCATTATTCTTGATATTCAGCTTCCGGTAATGGATGGATGGGCTGTTCTTAACGAACTGAAGGCCAACTTGTCGACTCGTCATATACCGGTTCATGTCATTTCTGTTATTGATGACATTAAGCAAGGTTTGATGATGGGTGCAATCGCATATCTGAAGAAGCCGTCTACTCGAGAATCGCTGGATAATGCATTTTCTCACATTGAATCCTATATTGATAAATCATTGAAGCGTCTTCTCATTGTAGAAGATGATGCCGTTCAGAGAAATGCCATTATAGAGCTTATAGATTATGATGATGTAGCGATAACCGCGGTGTCTACAGGAAGAGAAGCGCTGGATGAACTAAGAAATTTGAAGTATGACTGTATGGTTCTTGATTTGATGCTTACCGATATGACGGGATTTGAACTGCTTGATCAGGTAAGGGATAACGCAAGCCTGAATGATCTTCCGATCATCATCTATACAGGCAAGGAGCTCGACAGCAAAGAGGAAATGGAACTGCGCAAGTATGCGGAGTCGATTATTATTAAGGACGTCAAATCACCAGAGCGTTTGCTGGATGAGACAACCTTGTTCCTGCATCGGGTAGAAGCGAATCTTCCTGAAGATAAGAGACAGATATTGCAAAACCTGTACAACAAGGAGACTTTATTTGAAGGAAAACGAATATTGCTCGTAGATGACGATATTCGGAATGTATTTGCTCTATCCAGTGTTCTTGAAGGGTACCGTATGGAGGTCACATTTGCCGAGAATGGCAGAGAAGCGATTGAAATTCTCGAGCGTGATCACGGATATGATCTGGTGCTGATGGACATGATGATGCCGGAGATGGACGGATACGAGGCGATGAGAAGAATCAGAGAGATGCCTGAATTTGATAAGCTGCCGATTATTGCGCTTACAGCTAAAGCAATGAAGGATGATCGCAGCAAATGTATAGAAGCGGGTGCTTCTGATTATGTGAAAAAACCGATTCAAACCGATCAATTATTATCTCTAATGAGAGTATGGCTGTATTCATAAAATGTATTAGTGGGTAAGTATGTTAGAATACCCCCAATTTGATCGAATTTTAGTAAGGAAGTGGGAAGGTAATGACATCCTGGGATCAAACACACACAGATGATTCGGCGGACGATAAGCCGATGATTAAGGAACGCGAGCAAATTGAAATCGAATTGTTAATGGAAGGAATACACCGATTTTATGGATATGACTTCCGAAACTATGCACTCCCCTCGCTGACACGGAGAATTCTTCATCATGTGAATGCGGAGCGTTTGAAATCTATTTCGGAGCTGCAGCATCAGGTACTTCATAACCGGGAAGCATTCAAACGACTAGTGCAGAGCTTGTCTATTCCAGTAACTGAAATGTTTCGTGATCCCAGTTTGTTCAAGACGTTCCGCGAGAAAGTAATACCCGTTCTAAGGACGTATCCTTATATCCGGATATGGCACGCCGGCTGCTCGACTGGAGAGGAAGTATATTCAATGGCTATACTGCTGCATGAGGAAGGGTTATATGAGAAATCCCGTATTTATGCGACAGATATGAATGAACGTTCTCTCCAGCAGGGCAGGGAAGGTGTGTACGGCATTGAGAAAATGAAGCTATACACGAAGAATTATCTAGAGGCCGGTGGAACGGGGGCCTTTTCGGAATATTACACTGCACGCTACAACTCGGTCATGTTTCATCCTTTTTTGAGGCGGAATATCATTTTTGCAGAGCATAACTTGGCTACCGATCGTTCTTTTAACGAATTTAATGTTATATTCTGTAGAAATGTTATGATTTATTTCAACGATGAGCTGCGTAATCATGTTCATGGTCTGTTTCATGAGAGTCTGAGTCATTTTGGGGTTCTGGTATTAGGGGCGAAGGAATCCATACATTTTTCAGGCTATAGTGATGATTATGAGACAATGGACCGGGTTGAGAAAATATATCGCAAGGTGAAATAAACGCGGGGGGTTAGGTTGTTATGGTCATGGGGGCTCAAGAACAGATTCATATTCTGCTTGTGGATGACCGGCCAGAGAATTTGCTTGCGCTAGAAGCGGTCCTTGAAAGCGAGCATTATGTTCTCATAAAGGCGACTTCGGGGGAAGAAGCACTAAGGAGTATTCTGAAGCATGAGTTTGCCGTCATCGTTCTCGACGTCCAGATGCCTGGGCTTGACGGAATCGAGACTGCAAAATTAATTAAAGCTAGAGACAAGACCAAAGATATTCCTATTATTTTTATATCTGCTAACAGCAAAGAGGCGGAGCATCTATTCGCTGGGTATTCAGCCGGTGCGATAGATTATATGGTTAAACCGTTCATCCCACAGATTCTAAAGTCCAAGATTGAAGGATTTGTAGAGATGTATCTGTCGAACAAGCAGCTCAAGACTCAATCCATGCTGCTGCAGCAAAAGACGATGGAGCTGGAACGGATCAATAAGGAATTGATAGAAGCAAAAGAGGCTGCCGAGATTGCTGCGCATGCCAAAACAGAATTTTTGGCTATTATGAGTCACGAGATTCGAACGCCGATGAATGGAGTTATCGGCATGATTGATCTCCTGATGGAGACGGATCTTGCCGAAGAACAACAGGAATACACTCAAATTATTAGAAGCAGTGCGGATGCATTGGTGAGCATTATCAACGATATTTTGGATTTCACCAAAATGGAGTCCGGTAAAATGGAGCTGGAACAGCAGCCATTTGACTTATCCAGCTGTATTCAGGAAGTACTTAGTCTGTTCCAGATTGATGCTTCCAAGAAAAATTTAGAGCTCGTTTATTTTATCGATGAGAAGATACCGCCCGTACTGTACGGAGATATGACTAGACTTCGTCAAGTGCTGATTAATCTTATCAGCAATGCTGTGAAGTTTACAGAACAGGGCGGGGTTTCTATCATATCTTCGGTTAAACAGGTCGAGCACGGGGTTTATACGTTGGAGTTTACTGTGAAGGATACGGGAATCGGAATTCCGGAAGAGAAGGTACAGCATTTGTTCCAGCCGTTCTCTCAATTGGATTCCTCCATGACTCGTAAATACGGAGGAACAGGATTAGGTCTGGCAATATGTAAAAACCTGGTTGAGATGATGAACGGTCATATTTACATTGATACAACCGAGGAGCGGGGAGCATCCTTTGTATTCACCGTGGAAATGACTCCTTATGATCATCATGGCAAAGAGGAGGAATGCCGAGAGCTGCAAGCTCGTAATCATGCAGAGAAGGATTCATCTGCAAACGTGCTGGTCGTTGATGATCATCCAATCAATCAAAAATTGATGGTAAGTATGCTCAGCAAGCTCGGTTTATCCTCTGATATTGCTGAAGACGGTCAGCAGGCACTCGATATGATGCTGAAGTATAAGTATGATTTGATATTTATGGATCTGCAGATGCCTGTGATGGACGGGCTGGAAAGTACTCGTCGCATTCGTAAAGAGTTAAATGGAATCCATTATCCGACGATTGTTGCCATGACTGCAAATGTTATGGATGGAGTTCAGCAGCGCTGTCTTGCTGCCGGGATGGATGATTATATCAGCAAGCCTGTCAAAATGGTGAGTGTAAAACAGAAATTGGCTCAAATCCTAAGGGTCGGAAATGGAGTGTAAGCTTCTTTTTACACTTCTGAAATATTTTCCAATCGTAGATTTGTTTCACTAGATAAATAGGTGGTTAATCAATATAGAAATAATTTTTGGGAGAGAGATGTCTAATGAATACAAATAAAAATGACAAGTTTAAAGCAGAGACAGAAGTCAATAATAACACTTGTACAGTTTATTTGAGCGGAGAGCTCGACCTCTCTGTTGCTCCAGATTTCAGAAATACCATGGAGCCCCTTGTGGCAAATACGGATCAAAACCTGATTGTTAATCTGAAAGATCTGAAATACATTGATAGTACGGGTATCGGAATTTTGTTGTCTATCCTAAAAGCAAGACATGCAAAAGATGGCTCATTTATGGTAGAAGAGGTTCCTGGAAATATTCAAAAGCTGTTTGACATGACAGGCATCACTAAATTCTTTGTCCCTCAGGAGAATTCCCAATAGGAAAGGATCGAAGAAAGAATGAAAGCAGAAGCACAGAGAGTAACACTTAAGCTGCCAGCTACGGCAGACTTTGTTGATATTGTCAGATTGAATCTGTATGGAATTGCATCAAAGATGGGTTTCTCTTATGAGGATATTGAGGATATGAAGGTTGCTGTCTCGGAAGCATGCAACAATTCAGTGCTCTATGCCTATGGAGAAGTGAACGGCCTTGTTGATGTGTTTTTTGAATTTGATGACGAGGAACTGTCTATCACGGTCAAAGATGAAGGGGAGAGCTTTGAGCGTGTAGAACAAAGAGACGGCATCGCTGCACTGCATGACAAAGATCTGGACGAGGTTCAAATCGGTGGACTGGGATTCTATCTGATGCAGGCTTTGATGGATGATGTAAATGTCGTCACAGAAGAAGGCAAAGGAACAGAAGTCGTCTTAATTAAACGCCTCACTAAGAGTGAGGAAAGGGTATGACCGATCGCTTGACTCCCCAAGAGTCGATGGACGAAGCAGTGGGTTTGATTTGGGAGTATCAACAGACCAAAGATAACGAAATTGCTACCGTTCTAATTAAGAAATACGAGCCTATGGTCAAGATGGCTGCAGGCAAGATTTCTCGAAATAGACCTGATTTATATGAAGACCTGTACCAGACAGGTCAGATGGCTCTCGTAAGGCTGCTCAGTCAGTATGATATCAATCTGGGCATCCCTTTCGAGCCATATGCGATGAAGAGCATGATCGGGCATATGAAAAATTATTTAAGGGATAAGTCTTGGTACATACAGGTACCCCGCAGGATCAAAGAAAAAGGCGCGCTAGTGCAGCATGCGATTGATGATTTGACGATTAAGCTTGAAAGATCGCCTGATGTTCAAGAAATTGCGGAATACCTGGATCTAACGGTAGAGGAGACCGTTGAGGTGCTCGCAGGACGTGAGTCCTACCATTATGTATCACTCGATTCACCGTTGTCTCAAGATGAGAGCACGGCAACATTGGGAGAACTTATTAGTTCAGAGGCTAATGATTATGATGCGGTAGAGAAACGCATGGATCTTCAGCAAGCGCTTGGGCAATTGAAGGAACAGGAGCAGAAGGTGCTGCTGCTTGCATTCCAAGATGGTCAATCCCAGCGGGCCATTGCTCAGAAATTAGGCGTGTCCCAAATGAGTGTTTCCCGTATTCAGAAGCGGGCAACAGAGAAACTTAAACAAATTATGACGCAATCCTCATCATCATAGGACAAATTCTAAAGAGGCATGCCAGCATTTCCTACGGAATGCTGGCATGCCTCTTTGCCGGTTTAACCCTGTTTGTTAAGAGAGGAAGGAATAAGGGGGGTAAATAGAGATGGATCAGCTGAATTTACAGGAAGTAAGACTGTATGAGAAGTGGGTCTGGCAGGATTATAAGGTGTCCCAATTTGAATGCGAAGAGCTGGACAGACTGAGGGAGGAAATACCCTCTACGGCAGAATGGCTGACCAAACTGCCAGAAATCCAGACGAACTACATTTCTGTCCGGACCATTGACGGCAAGAATGTCTTGTTTGGCTCACTGCTCTATTCCATTAAGAAGAACTTGGACGACGAGCAGGAAGGTCATCAATTTTACTTTTATGTAGATCCAAGTCATTTGATTACCCTGAATATCGACAAGCACACAAGAGAGGCCTTACTGGCTGACGAGCGAAGGAGGATGTTTGATGAGGCCGATGATGCGGTATCGGGGATGTTTATCGTTGCCAGGGCGCTCCTGCATTACTTTCATATAGGTCTGGACAAATTCGAAATGAATTTGCGCAGCCTGGAAGAGAGTATGGAGAAGAGAAATGCCCGAACGCTGATGGATAAAATATTATCTGCCCGTTTTGAACTCTTGTTTTGGAGCAATCAGTTTATCTCCTTTCAGGAGCTGCTGCATGCTTCCAATGAGGCTTTTCATTTTCTATCGATCGAGGAGCGGGTAACCTATAAACAGCTGACATACCGAATGAAACGTATGGACAGCTTGTTCCGTCATTATGAGGATGAGATTGATACTTTAATTTCAATTGATAACGCCGCCTCTTCCATTCGTGGAAACGATATAATGAAGACGCTGACGATTGTTACTGCGGTCTTTACTCCGGCGACGGCCGTTGGGGCAATATGGGGCATGAACTTCGAGAATCTGCCTTGGATTAAGACGGAATGGGGATTTACAGTGGTTACTGCTGCGATATTGCTGAGTATGGCAGGAATGTACATTTGGATGTTTATGAAGGGCTGGACAGGGGACATTTTAAAAATCAAGCCTCGCGGTGAAAATCCAACGAACACGAAGAAGTCAAATTGACGAAGCTTATGAGGATTTTGCATAAATCATGACAAAAAAGCCTGACTTTAGCTTCCACAGCTAACGTTCAGGCTTTTTTACTCTCTCCATTTATTGGGGGACTTATTTAGAAGCATCGATATATCCTTGCAACTCTGCAATATATTGACCGATGACTGGAAGATTCATATCTACAATCAGACTGAGAACCCAACCGAGAATTGCCAAGACAAGGACAGTACCGATGGACATTCCCAGACCTCTTGCAATACCTGCGGTCAGATTGGCAATGATCCGCTTCTTGGGACTGGTATAATTCTCTAGAATATCTTTGAACTCCGCGCTTTCCATCGCTTGGATAATTCCCTCCAGCCGTTGGTTCAAATTCTTTACCTCATGCCGAAGCTCAAATGGGTGTTCAGCAATCACCTCTTGCTTGTGCTTATTGTCAGTATTGATATTACGGTTTGTGTTGAACTCGACTGAGCTCATAAGAAATGCCTCCTTCCGGGAATTCACTTACCATCACAGCAGCAAACTCTATAAAAATAGCCAGCTGCAAGCAGCTGGCTATAACGAAAGCAACTCAAATGCTTAAGGCAGTTTGGTTGTCGCTGTTGATGAAGTCGATGGTGTAGAGTAACTACCTTGGGATGAGCCGCTATCGTTCTTCGACGGTGTAGTCGAATTCAATTGATTTTCTGCTTCATTGGCAGCTTTGGCTGTTGTTGCTGCAACTTCCTCGGATGCTTTTGTAGCTTCATTGGCTACATCATCCTTCGCCTGCTTAATGCTCGCTACGACAGAAGTCGTGTTGTCGCCTACGGTCTTAGCCAGCTCACTTGTTTTACCAGATACCGTTTTGGCAATTTCCGATGCTTTGCTTCCTACAACACCTGCTACTTCTTTGGTTTTGCCAGAGACAACCACCATTTTATCGGATAGATCACCTCTTAAGTCACGGCCTGGCTTAGGTGCAAACAACAAGGCTGCTGCTGCGCCAAGGAGTCCACCGATGAACAGGCCTTTAGCGAAGTTATTACCATTGCCCGTATCTTCATTTCTGTAGTCCGTCATGTTTTTAGTATCATCTGTCGCATTTTGAGTCATGATTGATCACTCCTTCAATTGTATTGATTAACTCTTTTTTACTAATAACCCGTTAAGCTGCTCTTCTAAACAGTTTACCAATAAGCCCCAAAATAAAGACGAAAATGGCTGTACCGATTATGGCGGGGACAATGGCAAAATCAGCGATGATCGGACCGAAGTCACCGAACAGCATCGAACCAATCCATGCACCGACAAATCCCGCGATCATTGAACCAAGAATTCCGCCCGGCATGTTATGGCCAACGAGAGCATCACCAATAAGTCCAATAATTATTGCCATCACGATAATAATGATGATCCCCCACATAACAATCGCCTCCTATGCTTCTTTAGTGCCTTGCTTACTTCGTATATAAACTATCGGTAGTGAGAATGAAACAAAGAATGCAGAAGCTGAGGATATGTACTGGATTCTATTGGGAAGCTTCTTGCAGCAGACGATACATACAGAAGGCCCATATGCCTCCGGACAAGAGGCCTGTCACAACGTCAGATGGATAATGCACCCCGAGATAAATACGGCTGTAACCGATTAATAGTACGAATAGGGTGCCAAGTATCGCGAGAAGAGGTCCGGTCCAGCCTCTTTCTTTCATTGCATGCACGAGCAGGATAACAATACCACCGTAGAATCCGGCAGCAATCATCGAATGACCGCTTGGAAAGCTGTATCCGTGTGCGGCCATCAGTTGTTCAAGCTCAGGTCGTTCTCTTCTAAGAATTATTTTGAGAACATAATTGATGCCCCACATACCAGTGAAACTGACCGCTGCTATATATGCATTTACATAAAGTTTGCGAAAGATCCAGTAATAACTCACAAATGCAAGCGCAACAATCATAGTGATATTAAAAGATCCAAACTCGGTAATTCCTTTGATGACAGGCAGCAAGGAATAGTACCAGCTGTCCGCTTGAGGAAAAAGATAATGTTGGATATTTTCATCGATAGCTTGAACATTGTCGATTCCAAGCAGCATAAATAATAGTACGATGATGAGAACAAGAGCGAGACTGCCGGCTAGTCCAATGGTTGTCCAATAAAAGATTTTTTTGCTGTGATTTGTCATTGATGTGTTGCTCCTGACTTTTGATTTGGATAGGTTAGAAAATGAGACAGATTGATAGATGGATACAGCCGCTATGGATAAAAAAACGTACGTCGTTTATTCTAGCTAGATAGCTCGGTGTTAGATTTAGTTAATTTTCTTTTAGTTTGATTCAATTTCATAACCCCCTGAGTTGCTAAAATTGGTTTTGCCTGTCCATTATCTCTGTCAAATTTGTTTCTTTGTACTATACTGTACTATGGTGTTCATCTTGGTACAACCAAGTGGCAAGCCGCCCTTGAGAAGGAGAGAAAAAGCATGTTAGATGCATTATTATTAACCGAATTTCGTGGTGGTGTAATGGAAAGCGCACACCGCGGTCATATATCGATTGTGAATGAAAAAGGAGAAGTTGTATATTCCGCAGGTGATCCACATTTTAAGACCTTTACCCGCTCAGCGGCCAAACCACTGCAAGCCATACCCGGCATCAGAGCCGGCATACACGAGAAGTATGGATTCACCTCCGAGGAGATTGCCCTAATGGTCTCCTCACATCGCTCAGAGGATTTCCATCAGCGTGTACTGATGCAAATGAAAAATAAGATCGGGATAGAAGAGACAGGTCTGGTATGTGCTCCGAGTTTTCCGCTTCATGAAGAGAGCAGAACGAAGTACATTAAAAATGAGGGGCGCAAACGAAGAATTCTTCATAACTGCTCGGGTAAACATATGGGCGTACTTGCCTATACGAAGCTGAAGGGGACTGATCTCAGCACTTATGCCGATCCGCACCATCCTGTGCAGCAGGAGATCAAAGAAATTATTTCACAATTTACAGATGTATCTCAGGAAGATCTGTCTCTAGGAACAGATGGCTGCGGTTTTCCGGTCTATGCACTGCCTATCTCAGGGATGGCCAGAGCCTTTCTTAAGCTGGCATGTCCTGATTTGATTGCAGAAGAACCTACCCGGCAAGCTGCTCAGCTCATTACTGCAGCAATGAATACAGCACCGGAAATGGTTGGAGGAACGGGCAGAGTAGATACCGTTCTGCTTCAGGATTCGAATATCGTTGCCAAAGGCGGATTTCAAGGCGTGTTCTGTTTTGCCCTTCGTGAGGAGCGGCTAGGGATCAGCTTCAAGGTTCTTGATGGCTCCGAGGAGGAGTGGGGGCTTATTACCGCATCGATTCTTGAGCAAATCGGTTATCGTAATCATGCGACATTGAACGCGTTAAAGAAACAATTCCCACAGGACATTCGTAATGATGCCGGGGCCGTTGTAGGTGCTGCAGAGCCAGTCTTTCGTCTTCAACATTAGAATTCATTTAGATTAAGACTATACTCTAATAAAACAGCCCCTTCCTGCCATTTGACAGGAAGGGGCTGTTCGTTATGCGCGAAGGCGGCCCAATTCGGATACGAGCGCCTCTACTTCGGAAATACTGAGATTGCTTTTGGAATTTACGATCTCGTAAATATCCAGAATATCGTCGTACTGAGCTACCGTGAAGGCAGATGACTGAAGTGCAGCGGCACTCGCCATTTTTAGTTTAGACTTGATTGCATCAATCATAAACTCGATGTTCTGCTGATTTTTTTGGGATAAATCCATGTTCCGTCCATTCCTTTCGACTTCAATAAAGTTTGTTCGTATTGTATCATGTAAGCATCAGGATAGAAAGATAAAGAGGAGGTTTCGATTACTCTTGTCCAAATTTACATCGATGACTTCCCGGAAAAATGCCTCTGGTCACAAAAGAAGTGGTAAGGAAGCTCTTGTTTCATTCTTCAAACAGATTGGAGCTCAGCATTCTGTAGATAAATTAACCTTCGTATGTATCGGAACAGATCGATCGACCGGTGATGCGCTGGGTCCGCTTACCGGCAGTTACTTAGCCGAACGCGGATTTAAGCACGTTGTGGGTACATTGCCAGAACCCTGCGATGCGACGACTTTGATGCAGAGGATCAGCAGAATTCCGGCGGACCATATTGTCATTGCGATTGATGCTTGTCTTGGTTCTTCGGTGGACATTGGCACTTACATTTGCCGGGAGCGTCCGCTGGTTCCTGCTGAATCCGTAAAGGGTGAGTTGCCCGCTATCGGTCATTACAGCATTGCCGGCGTTGTTAACGCGAATGGTCCCAAGCCGTATACGCTGCTTCAGATGACTTCTCTACATCTGGTGATGAATATGGCGCGTGAACTTGCTGAGGCAGCTCAAGAGGGATTTCGATTACAGACTGGTTCAGCAGGGTCCCAAATGCTTAATGTATGTAATACTGGATTTCTTGATCCATGCTAACAGAAAGAGGGCGAATGTAATGGAAAAAGTACAATTGGGAAATCATGTTATTGCTTATAGAGATCATGGAGAAGGACAACCTGTGGTACTTCTGCACGGTTACTGCGGAAGCTCTGACTACTTTGAAGAGGTATTGCCTCAATTAATGAAGCAATATAGATGCATCGTACCGGATCTCAGAGGTCATGGGGAATCGGGTACTCCTAACAACAGCTGCGGCATTAGCGAAATGGCAGATGATATCGTGGAGCTGCTCAATCACTTAGGTATTCAGCAGGCAAGCATCTTCGGACATTCACTAGGTGGATACATCACACTATCCATTGCAGACAGATATCCTGATCGGCTTGAGGCATTTGGCTTGATCCATTCAACCGCGTATCCAGACAGTGACGAGGCCAAAGAAAAGCGTCTCAGAGCAGTATCTACTATCCAAACGGAAGGTATTCAACCATTTATTGATTCCCTGGTTCCTAATTTGTTTGCAGCAGAGCACCAGACGACGATGGTGTCCAAGATCGATCGAGTCCGTGAGATCGGGTATCGGACTTCTCCTCAAGGAGCATCAAATACTGCAATTGCCATGAAAGATCGTCCTGACCTGAGGCATGTGCTGGATGAGGCGAGCGTTCCCGTGCTGTTAGTTGCGGGCGAACAGGATAACGTTGTGCCACCGGATAGAACCTTTACTTCAGAAAGTCCAAGAGTAACACAGGCGTTAATTTCAGGAGCAGGGCATATGAGCATGGTTGAACAGCCAGATGAGTTCATTCGTGCGATTACAAACTTTATTAACAACAATGTAAAGTAGAGTTGTATCCATTGAATTCATTCCATAGAGCATTTGAAATGGATTCCTATTCATATATTATGACAGCAGGCTAAGGGTGTTTTGCCCCTAGCCTGCTTTTTAGTAGGTCATTTTGGCTTTTTCCTTATATTCCGGGTACAATTTAAATGGAGCGTTGGAACGCTCAGGACTCACGGCCAAAGGAGAAGAGATGCTGATGTTAAGAAGAGATTATCTCCTTCGTATGGTGGAGGAAATGACTGAAATGATCGGTAAAGTGTTCGAGCTGAAGCAGAAGAAAATGCACATTGACGCCTTATGGGAGCTGGATGAGTGGCTTAAACGCCAATTTAGGCTTAATTCTCAGCTGCTGAACTCTCTTCCGGTTGATGATATCATCGATTTGTTTCGGCTTGGTGACGGTGTGGAAGTGGACAAGGTCCAGCAAGTGGCACGAATCATGGAAGAGGAAGGCCGAGTGTACATGGATCAAGGCTTGACCGATCAAGCGCTTGTCCGCTGGATGAAAGCTCAGCATTTATATTTATACAGCTTGCTTCATGGGGCGAACAGAGAGATCTTAAATGCACCTGAGCGTGTTGCGGCATTGCAGGAGGAGCTTAAAGGGTATGAGCTGCCTGAGAAGACGGAAAGACTAAAGGCGATGTATCACGAGGAAGCCGGACGATATGATGAGGCGGAGAACAGTTGGTATCGCTTGAGCAGACAGGATGAGTATGTGCAGGAGGCCGCTGAGTTTTACAAGCGTCTGCTGCTGCATGAGGATACGCAGCTAGAGCAGGGCGGGCTGCCTCGTACGGAAGTGGAGGAAGGACTTCGTGAATTGCAGAAGTAAACCAAGATTAGCTGGACAATGTGTTCTGATATGGTATTGTTACTCAAAGAACAACGTTAAACATAGAAAGTGAGATGTACCTTTTGGATTCATTACGAAAATTAATTGAAGATATTTTTGAAGAGCAAGGACTGATTACGGCCACACTGAGTCAGCTTCGCAAAAAAGAAGGACAGACTTTCACTAAAGTGCAGGTTAAGCCGGTTCTGCTTAAAAACCAACTTCATTACCAATTTGCATACCATCAGAACAACAAAGTAACTCACGATAATTTGGTCCCGGATGAAGCTTCTGACCGGATGAAGCAATTATTTGAAGAGACTTTTCGGCAAGGCATAATCTGCACTCCCGAAGCAGACTATCAGATCTTGATCAGCAAGAAGTACAAAGTGTCGATTTTGACCAAAACTCCCTCCAAGCAGGAAGCGGATTTGTCTCACAATCGGAAGAAACGTTATGTGCTTGAGGATGGCAAGCCGATCCCCTTCCTGATTGAGCTCGGAATTATGAGTGATGAGGGCAAGGTGCATGCCCGTAAATATGACAAGTTCAAGCAGATCAATCGCTTCCTTGAAATGGTGGAGGATGTGCTTCCGAATTTGCCGCAGGGACGGCCGATTACGATTGTTGATTTTGGCTGTGGCAAATCGTATCTTACCTTTGCTTTGTACCATTACTTGGCTGTGCAGCAGCGCAGGAAGATTCAGGTCGTCGGTCTGGATTTAAAGGCGGACGTCATTGAGCATTGCAGTCAAATAGGCAAGAATCTCGGCTACAACGGACTGAAATTCCTGGTAGGAGACATCGCAGAATATAATGAGCTGGAGCAGGTGGATATGGTCGTTACACTGCATGCCTGTGATACCGCAACAGATGCTGCCCTTGAGAAGGCGGTACGCTGGGGTGCGTCGGTGATATTATCTGTTCCTTGCTGTCAGCATGAGCTGTTTGCTCAGATGGAGGCTAATGTCATGAATCCTTTATTATCGCACGGGATTCTCAAGGAACGGTTTGCTGCCCTTGCTACGGATGCCATTCGTGCCAAACTGCTTGATATCATGGGCTACCGCACACAGCTGCTGGAATTCATCGATATGGAGCATACACCCAAGAATATTCTGATTCGTGCAGTAAGGGGACATGCCGGAGATACACATCAATTGTGGGATGAGTATACAGCTTATCGTGATTTCTTACATGTAAATCCTTACTTGGAGAGAGTGTGCGCAGATCTATTACCGGAAGGAGCGGCGAAATAAGTCGCTGTCTTACCATCTTCCATTTATATCTATAGGTTCAAGAGTCCAGCCCAAAAAGGGTTGGGCTTTTTTGGGTTAGGCAATAGTAATAGGAGGACACTTCAATGTATTTTTAGTGGGAAAGGGAGTCTCTTCAAATGCAGCATGCCGATCAAAAACGAACGAGCAAGGTGGGTAATGGGTTAGCCATTTACGGCATTGTGTCAATTGGGCTGCTGGTTACAGCAACAATGGTCTATGCTTGTCTGAATCAGGGATTGTTCTTCCCTTCAACATGGCATTGGATCAGTGTCTTGTTCCCGTCTGTGCTGCTTGTATTGTGGCTGATGACTGTCACTCCTGCTTCAAATACAGCAACAAAAATGTACAACGATACACCGATTATTCTATTTCCGTTGTTCATCGGTTTTATATATGCCTGGCATCTGCTCTTTGGGGATCCACAAAGTATCAATGGAACAAGAGACAGCCTCGTGCAATTTTTTTTCGTAAGTGTATTCGCAGCGGGCTGCTGTATCCTTGGACAGTCTGTAATAGGAAAAAAGTGGCTCGGTGCAGGCTTTCAGCTGATGGGCTGGCTGATGACATTAAGCGGATTACTGGCCGTATGCGGCCTGCTTGTCCTTCCTAATGCGGTGATGAGGACAGATGATCCTCTGCTGAGTGCCTATGGTGCTAGACTTGCGGGCTTGGTTGAATACCCTAATGCGTATGGTGTGCTGGTCGGGATGTTCTTATTGGAGCGGCTGGCTTCAGCCGCTTCTGCAAGCTCAAGCTTCCCAGCAGGCGAGCTGAGGAAATTGGCAGGAACTATCCTTGGCCTGTTCCCAGCCGCGACTGCGCTTCTCATCAGCGAGTCGCGCGGGGCATGGCTTGCGCTGCTGCTCAGCGCACTCGCGCTGCTCCTGCTTCAGCGGCAAGGAGGGCGCCTGCCGCTGCTCTGTGCGAGTGCAGCGCCGCTCTTATGCGCCGCGCTCGCACATCACGCCCTTGCCGGCGCTGCACTCGCGCCGGCTCCACTCCCCGGCCTTATGCTGCTGGCCGGGGGCGAGATTGCAGCGCTCGGAGGTGCGCTGCTGCTCCATACACTGCTGGCACGCGGGCACAGGGTGGCTGCCGCGTGCCTTGCCCTTGCTGCACTGACGGGTGTAGCGGGGCTTGTGTACCATACGGTCATCAGCAGAATTACCTCCGGCGCAACTTGGTTTGCGAGGGAGGCGATGTGGCGTGATGCCGCTCAATATGGTCTGCGCTCCCCTTGGCTTGGACATGGCGGGGACGCATGGAAGCATGCGGTTTATACGGTCCAATCCACACCGTATATCGGCACCGAAGTGCACAGCGGGTATCTGGATCTATTCCTCGATACCGGTGTCATAGGGCTTATGCTCATGCTGTTCCTGTTCGCTTACATCCTGCACTTGCTGTTACGACATAGTCGGGACAGCATTCCCGTGTGCCTGATTGTAATGCTTCATGGGGCAATCGATTTCGACTTTAGCTATCCTTTATTTTGGATGCTGCTTGTGTTAATTGCAGCATGGAAGCTGCCGGTGAGGAGCTTTTAGACAATATCGCGAATCTTTTTTTGCCGGGCACGTAACTCGTTTAATTTACTTTCATTCACACTTCTAACCGCCGTATGCGTCTCGGAATGCGCTGGACAGCTTGGCGGCAGGCACGTTCCATAGCTCGGAGAGCTCAGGAAGCACCTCTTTGTCCCACCACTCGCACTGGGCTTTGCGGTCATTCTGATGCTCCGTAATCCAGAGCAGGTTGGCGATGACCTTGCGATAATATAGTTCCTCTCCCTGCGACACCAAATCCGGGGCAATATACAGCTTCATCCGTTTTACCGTTCGGTATAGCTCCTTGCTGCAAGCACGTCTTATCTTTCTTGCAGAAGGAAGCTTGGGTGCCGGTCCCTTGGAGAACGGGGCTGTCTGCTTGCCATAGCGGGAATGCTCTTTCATGCTGATCGACCTCCTCTATAGGTACCATATGCGAAATGAGGAAGGGCGGATACACTTTAGACTGTTCAATATAGGCGTAAATACGGCAGTCCGGGAGACTTTCCCATAGCCAAAAAATCAGCTATGATGGAAGATAGATGCTCCAATAAGAAACTACGCTGTAATGCGCGGGATAACAGCTGAGCCTGTTTTTCCTATCATTCCCTTGTTCACTTGTTTGGGCAGACGGTGTTTGTTACAAGCCGAATTAGTTTATATGTAATCAATAATTCAAATCATGCTAATACGGGAAAGGAAGTGCTTCTCATGGCTCCTAATTTATCACACAAATTTGGTAAAGGTTTATCCCCTCAAGAATTTGTAGAGGGTATGACACAGAATAAAGAAGCTTTTCTAGATTGGTATAATCGCTTTGAATGGACGAACGAAGACGACAAATCCTTCTTTGACAGCTTGAAATACCGTGATGACCTGCGGGCACTCATCATCGCTGCAGATTGGTGCGGTGATGTCGTTCGAAACATTCCTGTTGTATTCCGGGCTCTGGAAGCGACTGATATGCCGGTGGATATACTGATCATGGAGCATCATCTGGAGATTATGGATCAGTTCCTGACCATGGGCGGACGTTCGATTCCAGTCGTTATTTTTACAGACTCGGGCGGTGCTGTTCTTGGCACATGGGGACCGCGTCCTGAGCAAGTTCAGGAAGCAATGGTCGCCTTCAAGGAGAATAATCCAGACCGTGAGGCTGCGGATTATCAGAATAATCTGGCAGAGACGCGTAAGGAGATTAAACGACGTTATGGGGAGGGAACGGAATATCAAGCAGTCATCATCAAGGAGCTGCATGAGTTGATTTCCGGTTTTTAAAATGCTGAATATACGAACTTTCAGTCTTGGACCCCTGCAAACCAATGCCTATTTGGTGCAGGGAGAAGACAGCGGCAAGGCCTTTATTATTGACCCCGGGATGAATCCGGCTCCTCTGATCCGCGCGATCGAAGATTTGGAGATCGAGGCAATTGTATTGACACATGCACATTTTGACCATATCGGTGGTGTCGAGGAGATACGCAAGCTGAAAGGCTGCCCGGTATATGTGCATACAGCTGAGGCCGAATGGCTTACGTCAGCGAAGTGGAACGGCTCATTGCGCTGGCCGGAGCTTGGCGAAGCGATTACGGCGAGCCCAGCGGAATATGATCTTGCAGCGGGTCAGAAGCTGGACCTTGTAGGACATACCTTTCACGTGTATCATACACCTGGACATTCACCAGGAAGCGTGAGTCTGTTATGCGGCAAGGAGCTGTTTGCTGGCGATGTCTTGTTCCGTGCGGGCGTAGGGAGAACCGATCTGCCAGGCGGAAGCGAGCGGGACCTGATCCACTCCATCCAAAATACGCTTTATGTATTGGAAGAAGATGTTAAGGTGTATCCAGGCCACGGTCCAAGAACGACGATTGGTTTTGAGAAGCAAAATAATCCTTATGTTCGCCCTGGACGTTAATTGGGGACATCATGTAGATAAATGATTCGAAAAATATAGACAAATTTTTTAATATTGGTTACAATTATTTTTATTGAAACACCCACTAACTTTGCAAAGCACGTAGACTGCGGACGAGTCCCGGTTTGCGTTCTTTTTATTTTGTATGCAATATCAGCCGATTCTTTCCATAGACAGTATTCTTTATTTTTAGTAGACTAGACAGACAATAACAATCAGGAGGTAGACGATGCTACAATTAGGGGAGAAAATTATCATCGTCGCGGACGCCTTTGAGCAGAATCTTCCTGTAGGGGACTATGGTTATGTGATCGCATATGACCGGAACCCGGATAACGCTTTTGACTATGTGATTCGTGTACCTCAGGTAAACCGCAATTATTTCGTACCAACCGGCGACGTCGAGCCGGAAGCTTTGATCTTGAGGCAGGAGGCGGAGCGAGTAGAGCGGGAAGCTCTGATTGACTACGCTCTGGCGACACATAACGAAAGACTGTTTCGTCAGCTTATGAATGACGACAAAGTGGAACTCGTGGAAGAGGAAGAGGCCGCAAGCGAACCGATGTCAACAGCGGATTTTATAAAACAAGTCAATCTTCGTGCGTGGATTTAAATGTTAAGAGTCGGCATTTGCCGACTCTTTTTTGTATTCTTGGATTTGATACGCGTATTGGGTATAATCGGGTAACACTTGTATTTTCATTTGATTCACCGCATGGACGTGTTAAAATGGACACAATATGAATAGCATAGGTATTTTTAGAAGGAGGATTCGTAGGCATGAGTATTACGAAGCAAGATGTGCAGCACGTGGCCAAGCTAGCCCGTCTTAATCTCAGCGAGGCAGAAGAAGCGCAGATGACGGAGCAGTTGAATGCCATTTTACAATATGCAGAGAAGCTGAACGAGCTTGATACAGAAGGTGTAGAGCCAACTACGCACGTGCTTCATGTATCAAATGTAATGCGTGAAGATGAGGTTCGGGAGAGCCTGCCGATTGAAAAAGTAATGCTGAACGCGCCTGATGAAGAAGATGGTCAGATCAGAGTGCCGGCTGTACTTGAATAAGCTATTTTTTGGGGAGGTTACTAATCTTGAGTTTGCTTAAACTTACACTACCTGAGATACATAATAAGCTGCATGCCAAAGAGATCTCGGTTTCCGAGCTGACTGCAGCATCTTATGCAAGAATAGGACAAGTTGAGGAGCAGGTACGTGCGTATCTCACCCTCGATGAGGAAGGGGCAATGGAGGCCGCAAGAAGGCTGGATGACAAGCTTGTATCAGGCGAAGCCCGCGGACTCCTATTTGGCCTGCCTGCAGGAATCAAGGACAATATTTCAACAGAAGGACTACGTACTACCTGCGCAAGCCAGTTCTTGTCAGGTTTTACTCCCGTCTATGATGCGACTGTAGTTAAGAAGCTGAAGGCGGCGGATATCGTAACACTTGGCAAGCTGAACATGGACGAGTTTGCTATGGGCGGCTCGAACGAGAATTCAAGCTTCTATCCGGTGCGGAATCCTTGGGATCTGGATCGGGTGCCTGGGGGCTCCAGCGGGGGTTCAGCTGCGGCAGTGGCAGCAGGAGAAGCTTATTTCACACTCGGCTCAGACACGGGCGGTTCGATTCGCCAGCCTGCATCTTACTGCGGTGTAGTTGGTCTGAAACCGACTTATGGACGTGTTTCCCGTTTCGGATTAGTTGCATTTGCTTCTTCTCTCGACCAGATCGGTCCTGTTACAAAGAATGTAGAGGATTCTGCTTATGTACTTCAGGCGATTTCCGGGTACGATTCCATGGATTCGACGTCAGCCAATGTCGAGGTTCCTGACTTTCTTAGCAGCCTGACAGGCGATGTGAAAGGTCTGCGTATCGGAGTTCCTAAGGAATATATCGGAGAAGGCGTTGATCCATCTGTCAAAGAAACGGTGATGTCTGCACTTCACGTACTGGAAGGGCTTGGAGCAACCTGGGAAGAGGTATCCCTTCCGCATACAGAGTACGCTGTAGCCAGTTATTATTTGCTAGCTTCCTCCGAGGCATCCTCTAATCTTGCCAGATTTGACGGTGTTCGTTATGGCGTACGTGCAGAGAATCCTGACAATCTTCTTGATATGTACCATAAATCCCGCAGTGAAGGCTTCGGCAGTGAAGTGAAGCGTAGGATCATGCTGGGAACTTATGCGCTCAGCTCAGGCTACTATGATGCCTATTACTTGAAGGCTCAGAAAGTCCGCACGCTGATCAAGAATGATTTTGACGAAGTGTTTAAGAACTATGATGTCATTATTGGACCTACAGCGCCTACGACAGCATTCAAGCTCGGCTCTCAGGTAGACAATCCGCTGACGATGTATCTGAACGATATCCTTACGATTCCTGTCAGCCTTGCAGGTGTGCCTGCGATCAGCGTTCCTTGCGGTTTTGCTAATGGTATGCCTGTCGGAATGCAAATTATCGGCAAGGCTTTTGATGAAGCGACCGTTCTCCGTGTTGCCCATGCGTTTGAGCAGCATACGGAATATCACAAACAGCAGCCACAGCTATAAGGCCTAAAGGAAAGAGAGGGAAAATGAATCATGTCAACATCCAAGTACGAGACAGTCATCGGGCTTGAAGTCCATGTTGAGCTGCATACGAAATCCAAAATTTTCTGCGGCTGCTCCACTGAGTTTGGTGCACCGCCGAATACACATACATGTCCGATCTGTCTGGGGCATCCCGGGGTTCTTCCGGTGCTGAACCGTCAGGCAGTCGAATACGCGATGAAAGCAGCCATGGCTCTTAACTGTACAATCGCGGATATTAGCAAATTTGATCGCAAGAATTATTTTTATCCTGATTCGCCCAAAGCCTATCAGATCTCTCAATATGATCAGCCTGTTGGAGAGAATGGCTGGATTGATATTGAAGTGAACGGAGAAACCAAGCGTATCGGAATAACACGTCTCCATCTGGAGGAGGATGCAGGTAAGCTAACTCATATGGATGGCGGTTATGCAACACTTGCTGACTATAATAGAGTAGGTACTCCACTGGTTGAAATTGTATCGGAACCGGATATTTCTTCACCAGAAGAAGCACGTGCTTACTTGGAGAAGATCCGTTCCATCATGCAATACTGTGAAGTATCCGATGTGAAGATGGAAGAAGGATCTCTTCGCTGCGATGCCAATATCAGCTTGCGCCCTTACGGACAGCAAGAGTTCGGTACCAAAGCCGAGCTGAAGAATATGAACTCCTTCCGCGGAGTACAGCGCGGCCTTGAATATGAGGAATATCGCCAGGCCGAGCTGCTGAATGACGGAGAAGAGGTTGTTCAGGAGACTCGCCGCTGGGACGAGGCGCAGGGCAAGACACTGTCCATGCGCAGCAAGGAAGAAGCTCATGATTATCGCTACTTCCCAGACCCTGATCTGGTAACACTTCATATTGATCAGGAATGGAAAGATCGGGTGAAGGCGACCATTCCAGAGCTTCCGGATGAGCGAAAAGCACGTTACACTGCAGAATACAGCCTGCCTTCCTATGACGCCGATGTTATCACGGCCTCCAAAGCGGTGGCTGATCTATTTGAAGAGAGTCTTAAGCACACTTCGGATGCCAAAGCCGTGTCAAACTGGATTATGGGAGATCTCCTTGGCTATTTGAACAGTGAGAATCTGGAGCTTTCAGAGATTCCAATCACAGGAGAAGGTCTTGGTGAGATGATCGGATTGATTGAGAAAGGCACGATCAGCTCGAAGATCGCGAAGACCGTATTCAAGGAAATGCTTGTGAGCGGCAAGAAGCCGCAGCAGATCGTTGAGGAGAAAGGTCTTGTCCAAATCAGTGATGAGGGAGCGATTCTTGGTATTGTTGAGCAAGTCGTTGCTGCGAACCCGCAATCGGTAGAAGACTACAAAGCAGGTAAGCAAAAAGCAATCGGCTTCCTTGTCGGTCAGGTGATGAAGGAAAGTAAAGGCAAGGCGAACCCGGGCATGGTGAACAAGCTGCTTGCTGATGTCTTGAACCGGTAATATCCTTTACTAACCGTCATAAAATAGATGAACAGGGAAGCTCGTCCATTGCGGCGGGCTTCTTTTTGAATTGGGGGCTTGAGGAAATGATAATGAATATTTCTTTGCAAGACAGGGACCTGATGCTGGAGGTTTGGAGACTGCAGCAGATGGCGTATCGATTGGAGGCAGAGTTGATCGGCTTTCATGACATTCCACCGCTTCTTGATACGATTGACAGTCTTCAGGAATGCGGAGAGACGTTTTATGGGTATATAAATGAAAATATGGAGCTCATCGGGGCGATTGCTGTGGAACAGGAATGGGAAGGCAGCCTGACGATCTCAAGAATGATGGTTCACCCGAATCACTTTCGAAAGGGTGTTGCTGGCAAGCTCATTCAGCATGTCCTGGATCATCATTCTGAGGTCCAGAAGTTTATTGTTTCGACAGGCATGAAGAATACACCTGCTGTAATGCTGTATCAAAAGTACGGCTTCGAGCCTGTGCAAACCTGTGAGATTGCTCCAAATGTGGAATTAACGACGTTCCATTTGAATAGGATGTACGATCGTTCTTAATTCAAACATGAATGACGGGAAGGAGAGGAACAAATGAACGATCCTTGGTATATTAGTGAATGGAGCATACTTCTTAGACTGCTCCTTGCCATGCTTATGGGAGGGCTTATCGGGCTTGAACGGGAGCGCTCCAACCATGCAGCAGGCTTCAGAACTCATATTTTGGTATGTTTAGGTTCATCATTAATTATGATCTTATCGGTCTATGGCTTTGGTGATTTTGTAAATGAGGTTAATGTTCGTATGGACCCTGCGCGTTTGGCGGCAGCCGTTATTACCGGCGTGGGTTTCCTGGGAGCAGGAACGATCTTGTTCACAGGTAAATCGATCACAGGGCTTACAACTGCGGCTTCTATATGGGTAGTAGCAGCCATTGGTCTTGCTGTAGGGGCGGGCTTCTATTTTGCCGCAGTAATTTCAACACTGCTGGTACTTTTAAACTTGTGGGTATTTAACAAAGTCGAACGCCGTTACCTAAAGGCAAACAAACAGCACTTGATAACACTAAGTGGGGACTCTGCTCCAAATCTGATTGAAAAGATTTCCTCCTTTATGGAAGCAGAGAAGATTATTATACGGAAAATGACGGTGAGTGATCTGGAAGTGGGTCCTCCCGGCTACCGATCTGAATTGAATCTTCACGTTGAAGTATCCCTCCACGTTCTTGTCCCTACCAATTTTAGTACAGTAGATCTTGTTACCAAGCTGCAGAGCTGTCATCAGTTCAGGTCTATTTCAGTTGAATAAACAATTTTTTGGCACTTTACTTTTCGTTATTTGAGAAGTAAGGTGTTTTTTAGTTCAAAAATATATTCGGAATTTGGAAGTTTGTGCTGCAAACAATATAAGCTTTCCAGTTACTATAGAAGAAGAATAGGGTAGTATCAAAGAAAAGCAGATTATGCGAGTGTATTATTGGAGGTGAGCACCCTAAATGCAGATGAGTACGGATCCAAACCCGAAGCGTCCCAAAAGGCGGATCCAACGTAACTGGCACAAATTCGTTGCAGGTCTATTATCTGCGTTGTTCCCTGGCCTGGGTCATATTTATTTGGGTTTGTACATTAAAGGCCTCACTTTTATCTTTTTGTTATTGCTGGATTTAACGGCCCTTTTCTACTTCTCATCGATTGGGATTCAGATCAATATTCCGTTAATAATTCTATTGTCACTTGTCATACCTGTCATTTACTTCATCAATATTTATGATGTTCTGCAATTAGCAGATTGGGTGCTGATGAAGAAACGCCGTTCACAAGCAGCGGGGGAGACGAATGAGGACTCGTCTATATTGCGCCCAGGCATCGGTTTTATGGGATGGGAGAGAGGGATATCCTTCGGGATGCTGTTGATTTTTGGCGGTAGTTTGATGGTGCTATTTGTGCAGAAACCCCGCTGGCTTGAATTGTATTTGGCCCAGTTTGGGTTATATGCTGTTGGAGCTGCCCTTGTAATAGCGGGGTTATTATTATTAAATCGAGAACTGATATTATCCCTATCTTTTAAGAAACGTCGTATGAATAAGAGCGTAAGCTCATACTTGAAAATAAGGATTGGAAGATACACAGCATCGATCCTTCTCATGGTCGTTGGTATTCTGCTGATTATAGACAAGGTCTATCAGACTGAATATGTATTTAGTCTCATCAACTATTGGCCGTTTATTCTGGTGATTTGGGGAATCGAATTTATTATCGCCTTCCTGCTCAATCAAGTATTAATACCGAAAGCGAAAAGAATATCGCACTACAGATTCAGACCCGATTTTAAAGGCATATTATCCGCAAGTGTTTTAGTCTGCTGTATTTTTATTGTGACACAGCAGGATCATTACGCACATCTATGGAACCGAGTGAGCCTGAATCTTAGTGCCGCTTCGCTGGATTACAGTGAGGCAGCTGACAACCAAATCGAAAAAGAAACGATCTCAATTCCCGTTGAAATGGAAACAGGAGCCGTTGTCGTCGAAAACGTGAATGGTGATATTCGGATTAACCGAGGCGATGTAGAGTCTATCATCGTTAAGACGATTGCTTGGGTGGACCAAGTAGAGCCTGTCGAAGCTCAGGCCGTTGCAGATGCATCCAAGGTTAATGTCCAAGATGGAAAAACAATTCAAATTGCTACCGAGCCACAAGGATACGGGAGTGAATCTAAACGTCAGCCTAGAATGAATATGACCATAACGATCCCGGATGACCGGCGCTTTGATCTGCAAGTAATAACCTCTAATGGCTCTGTATATCTTGACCGGCCTGAGGCGATCAGCAGCATTCATGTGGAAAGCGGCAATGGAAAAATCTATATCCATAATGCGATTGGAGATGTCCATGCCAAGACCCTTAATGGAAATATATCGGTTGCTGACGTAATCGGAAGTGCTGTGCTGAGTACCAATCGCGGAGATCTTCGAGCAGAGGAAGTGACGGGCAGTGCAGATCTTACGACGCTTGTCGGACGAATACAGGCTTCAGATATAGTTGGTGATATTACAGGTAGTACACGTAACGGGAACATTACCGTAAATGAGCCAGTTGCCAAGCTAAGCATTGAGACACTGAATGGGGCCGTCCAGGTCCATTCGAAACAGATCGGCGGAGACTGGGACATTTACAGCGCTGTCGGCGATATATTGTTAGTGATTCCTGAGGCAGGGGATTATGAAGTGTCGGGGTCAAGTACTTATGGTAACCTTAACGTCGAACTTCCATACACGATTGAAAATAGGATGATTACAGGCGTCTCAGGTACAGGAGAGTATAAGGTTCATGTGGAAGGCAATAGTGATGTAACGATTCAGCGTTCAACCATTGAGGATGGGACCATGGGTGAAACGACGGATACGAATCGTACCAATCAAATGCTGCAATGACCACATGATTTTTTTAGGTAATACATTAGAGATTCCCTGATTTGTTGGCCTTACATGCGTTGACAACAATTAGAATTAAACTTTACAATATATGTGTGATGAAGGTTACTGTAATTGTTGTATTTTTATGAGATTATCTATGAGGTTATCTATGTTCTTTTTAATTAGGGCGTGTCTTAAAACTCACATAAAGGCAGATTTCAATACCTTTTCATCCACTGCTAAGCCTGCTAAACGCTGAAAAGGCAGCTTGCTTAGAATAAAAATGGAATCAAATCTGTTGTCTTTTAGAGTTTTAAGATACATCCTAGGCGCATGAATAAATGTAAGGCGGTGGGCCATATGTCAACACGTGTCCAACATGCATTAGAACAATTGAAAACGACCGGTGTTCGTATAACGCCTCAGCGCCATGCGATACTGAATTATCTTATGGAATCCATGGGACATCCAACAGCTGATGAGATTTATCGAGCTCTCGAGCCTCAGTTTCCAAGCATGAGCGTGGCGACCGTATACAATAATCTGAAGATGTTTACAAATGCCGGTATGGTTCGGGAGCTGGCATATGGTGATAATGCGAGCAGATTTGATGCCAATGTCACAGACCATTATCATATTATTTGTGAAGCGTGCGGGACCATTCGGGATTTCAACTATCCTTCGCTTGCTGAAGTGGAAGAACGAGCCGGGCTGGATACAGGCTTTCAGGTGAACGGATTACGGTTGGAATTGTACGGTGTATGCGAGAGTTGCAGGCCATCGTAAAAGGTGTATACAATAGCGTGAGAAATTCCTTTTATAGGAGGATCTCACGCTTTTTAAATTTTGGGTATCGGCGGCTATGGATTAGAAAGAAGCAATTGCTATAGGATGGGGGAGCATCAATTGGCAAAAGGTTATCGCAAAAAGAGAAGGCGAAAGTCGAGTTTTACTAAGAGAATCGCAGCCATCGGATTTATTGGGGTGGGTATATATTTGTTGATCGCGACATTTAATCCGCAAAATATATATGAAGACGCAGACTGGAGAGGTTTTGCGAAACCGATCTTTGTACAAGGAGAGCTGATGGATTATGAAGCTGTAGGCTCGGGTGAGAGCTTGCAGCTCCCGCTTCCTGTTTTACAGGAGGCCGTCGATCCGGCGATGCGATTTGAAGACGGAGATAATGCGATTATATTAACCTCTCCGGATAAAGTATTAAGGCTGCACGTCGGTCAAGAGACAGCAGAGCTGAATACGAAGGAATATACGCTTCATACCGCACCTTTTGAAGAACAGGGAATACCTTATGTGCCGTTGCAGGCAGTAAAAGAAGTGTATGGCGTTACAGTTCATGAAGATATGGATACCGGTGCTGTGCTTCTAATGAACGCAGGCGAAGTCATTCAATACGGTTCTGCAAAGGGTAAAGATCCTGAGCAGAAAATTCCGCTCTATATAGAGCCGGATGACAGCTCCGCAATCATCGCGCAGATGAATCCAGGGGATCGGGTGAGGATTTGGTCTTTGAATGATGAGTGGAATTATGTCCAAATGGATAATGGTTACGCAGGATATACATCTACTGGCAAAATAAAGCCGACAGAAAAGGTGACTGTTCCTGTTCCAGAATCAATACCCACGGCAGCTGAACAGCGCTGGAAGGGAAAGACGATTAATCTGGCATGGGAAGCCGTATACAACAGAGCAGCTGATCCAGCCTATCTGCAGACAATGGAGGGCGTCAATGTGGTAAGTCCGACATGGTTTGATATTACAGATGGCAAAGGTTCGGTGGAGAGCAAAGCTGATCTTGAATACGTACACAGGGCCAAGTCACTAGGTATGGAAGTGTGGGGACTGCTCAGCAATAGCTTTGATCCGGATATTACTGCAGAAGCACTCTCTACTTATGATCGACGGACGGCTATTATTCAGAAGATGATGGATTATGCCGCTGCCTATGAGCTGGACGGTATTAATATAGATTTCGAGAATGTGTATACAGAGGATGGGCCAATGGTTACTCAGTTCATGAGAGAACTTCGTCCTTACGCCAAGCAGAATGACCTGGTGTTATCGATTGCAGTTACACCTAAGTCAAACAGTGAGATGTGGTCCTTATTTTTAGATCGCAGGGCACTAGGCGAAATTGCAGATTACATGATGGTCATGGCATATGATGAGCACTGGGCATCAAGTCCAACTGCTGGATCAGTAGCTTCCTTGCCATGGGTGACTGCGGCTATGAACAAGATCATGTTAGAAGATGAAGTGCCTGCGGACAAGCTGCTGCTTGGTATTCCATCCTATACCAGAGTATGGTCTATCAAGGAATCAGGAGTGGACAGCGGTATTACTTCCCAGGCAATTGGGATGGATTCAGCGCAGGATCTCATTGAGCAGCATAAACTGACCCCAACGTTCTCAGAGGATACAGGGCAGAATTATGTGGAATTCACAGAGGGGGAAGTACGGAATCAGATCTGGCTTGAGGATAAAATCTCTCTTCGAGCGAGAGTTGATCTTGCGATTGAGCTGAAGCTGGCTGGAATCGCCACTTGGAACAGAAGCTTTGCGAATGAAGGTGCATGGGCTGTGCTTAATCGGATTCATCAACGTTGAAGAACTCATAAATCATAATTATAAAAAAACAGGGACAGTTCATGTGAGAGCTGTCCCTGTTTTGATATTTTCTACCTGCTAACTATTTGGATATCGATTCAGACTCCTGCATATTCAGTTCTTCTATAGAGGTATTAGCCTGTGCAGGATCGTGCGTCAATATCGTTTTGCAGAACATACAGCGGTCCGTCTTGCCAAGCATCTTAGTTAGTTTGCTGCATTCAGGACATTCGATTTGAACCGCGCTGACAGACATCATTCCAGCCCAAAAATAGATGGCAAGGCTGCCCATCATTGCGATTAAGCCAATGACAAGTCCTATACCGGCAAACACCTTGCCTGCAGAGCCCCAGAATACGATTCCGGCAGTTCCGAGAACCATGAGCCCCATGCCCAGCATCGTAAGCAATAGTCCCCATGTACGAAAGGCTTCAATTTTAGCTGTTTTAAAAATCATAGTTATGCTCCTTATGCATGAGTATCGTCTTCTCAGTGAAGCAGGAAACCTATGTTCTTATGTAGAACTATATTATAGCTTAACTGGAATTAAATCACCATTTTTATTGTCTGGAGGGAGACCGTGGAACTTAAGAATTATTCTTTTTTATTTGAGGAATCGTCTAAACACGGAGCAGTTGGAGCGATTGTATATCCCCATTCAGGGGGACAATTCTATGGATCACTTATGCAGGATTTCGAAGTTCTTGTACTGATACTGCATGAAGAAGGCCCAACTGAGAAAAGATACAGGCATTCGGCAATTGGTGAATTGCGTTATCAGATTCTGTATATGGACTGGATACGCTTGACCCGGTGTTTGATCACCGGAGAGGATCGAAGCGTAATTGAAGCTTTTTTACATGGCGATATACTGTGGGACAAGGGTGGCAAGATCAAGGCCCACAGAGATCATATTCAACAATTCGGTTCAAAGCTCCGCAAGCAGAAAATATTTTATGAATTCTCTCAGTTTTTACATACTTACTTAGATGCAAAGAGATGGATCAAAGACGGCGAAGTGATTGATGCTTATCAGAGCGTCCTGGAATCGTTAAATCATTGGGCAAGGATTGTAGTACTGGAGAAAGGGGTCTCTCCCGAAAGAGCAGTCTGGACACAAATACGGGATATGGATCGCTCTGTATATAAGTTGTACGAAGAGCTTACCATGAGCAAAGAGACACTTGAACAGCGTGTAGAGCTTATACTATTGGCTTGTGAATTCTCAGTGTTGTCCAAGATGGAGAGCAGTTGTAGTCTTCTTTTGGATATTCTTCGCAGCAGCAATAAGCCGTGGAGCCTGCATGAGCTGATGAAGCATCCGGACCTTTGCTTTATGCAAGATGAGATCCCTTTGCTGCTCCGGAAGCTGGTATACCGTTCGATTATTAGAGAAACAGAGAGTCTTGTTCCGTTTGTGACCGATGGAGGTAGAGAGATTAAATATTGTGCGAAGTGAATAATAGCGCATTATACGAACACTGAAATCTATTGAATTCCATTGTTATCAGCACCGAGATAGAATAATAGCAAAAAAGATCGAATTTAATTGAAAAAAGTTAGCTAAATAGCTTGACTCCTATATTCAAATCGTGATAAATTATATCTCGCCCGTTAAAAAGGCGCTGAGTATTCTTGAATAAATTGATTGCATTGATATCCATTGCAAACAAGAGGTTGAAAACTTTTTTAAAAAAGTGCTTGACTAAAGAATGAAGAATATGATATATTATAAAAGTCGCCGCTGAAATTAAATGAAGCGATGATAGCGAAGTTGATCTTTGAAAACTGAACAACGAGTGAGAAGCATTTTCTTCGAAAATGCTTAGCGAGATCATTCGGTACGCGTCGCAAGACCGTATGAATGATGGAGCAAAATAAAGAGAACATAATGTTCTCG
>NZ_FPAC01000017.1 GCF_900116105.1 Paenibacillus sp. 453mf | reverse complement strand
GGTAAAGGATCGAGGGAAATAAGATCCTAGAATTACTGATTTACATATTTGCCCATATACTTTGCGGGTGGTGTCAGCTTCGCTGGTACTACCCCGGGTTATATGAAACTGACACTCTCACCAAGAAACACAGTTACGTTAGGCATCAGTATTTATAATTTTCCACAAAGGGCAGGTACATTGAGGAGCGACTACATCATGAAAGTTTTTAAGTTATTAGTAATCATGTTTGCTATCAGCGCGGTAGTTTTATCAGGAGCGTTTATCGTATACATGATTCAATCGGATCCAGAAATACAATATGCTACAGGAGACACAGCGCCTTCATCTAAGGCAATATCCTTAATAGAGGGAGAAACGGAAGCGACCAACGTCTTTGAAGATATCCACGAAGAAAATGATGGAGATGCGGAATGGTTACCTGATCCTGATCCAAGCCAGTTTGAGGAAGAGACAAACCAAGGCGAGAAAATTGAACAAAGCGATATATATGGAACTTGGGAATACTTCGAACCAGAGAACCCAGAAGAAGTGATAGAGCGAATTACATACAACAGAGACGGAACTACGGAAATAATTCGGAAGCCAGGGACAGAGTACGAAAGAACAATAACTGGTACTTTCGGGTCAAACCTTATGAAGATCAAGGTTTCATCCTATACACCTATGTAGAAAAGGCTGATTATGATGCAGACGAAACTAATACGTTGCATGCAATTGGATTGATGTCCAATAACATCCTTCCATTATATACAATTATCATGCCATCTGGTCATGTTATGTCTAATCAACCACGGTTTTTAAGAAAAACTGATTAAGTTATAGTCGCAGAGTTTTCAAAAACAATATCACCATTCTCAATAATCAGCGTGTGAAAAAAACCTATTCGGTCGACTTTGAGATCCAGCATTTATCTCAAGCCGACCTTTATATTTTCAAGCTTTTTCTCCATCCATCTAACACCAGTCTTACCTTCTTCTGTTCTTCAATCGCTTTCTCAAGTGCATAGCCAAGAACCATATTCACGGTAACATAGTCGTGTGGACTTTTCGCATCGATGTGGCTTGCTAATCTCCGTACCTGTTCTGTTGTCGTTTCATCCAAGTTACTCTTGATCAGCTGAGCCATAATGTCATACATAACCTTACCTTGTTGTTGTTTAAGTACTTCGGCTATGATCGATGCTGCAGCTCCCTGTACCGAAACGTCCATTGCATAGGCTAGTTCAGATATCCGCTCATAGTCATTGGATCTCAGTCGTACTGATAAGCGCTTTGCTTGATTCTTAAGTAAGGCATAGGGTTCATTATCTAGGTTGCCAATAATAAATCGGTTTTTTTTATATGTTAAATTACGCCGAAAGTGAATTTGAAAGGCATTAATCACTTCATCCTTCTCAAATCCGCTTACAATTAGAGCTTCCCCGATCGTTTTCATGGGGAGATCACATAGGTAGCTCAGCTCAACTATTTTTTCATGTTGAGTTTTGGTTAAAGGCGCGCCTATAGCTCTCTTTTTATCATTTCTGGTTTTCCTTCCCTCAACGGTCATTTTGATCCCCTCCGCTAGGTTATCCCTGCAACATTGTTTACTAGTTGCTGGGTTATTTCTATTTTATGTTCACAAAAAGGATCTATGACTAACATGTATGTAGCTTCGGAGCTCTGGCCATGATATTGATAGAGGTGATTAATATGAAGACCAAAAGTAATGACTTCGGCACACAGTTAGCTCAAGAAATTATCCAGTTCGCAAATTCAAAAAACATGAAGGTTCGAAAAAAAAGAAGGCTGCCTATTACAGGAACCTCCAAAAACACTATCAATAAGCATTAACGTATGTAAGATTGAGTGCCCATCATGACTTGAGAGCTGAAAAGCTCTCTTTTTTTTGTGCTGATGACCGATAAATAATAGTGTATGCAATTCGAGGAGGCGACTTACAATGAAAAAAATATCCGCACTTATCCTGTCTGGAGCTCTGCTGTTACCCACTCTCTCTGCTTCTGCAGCGTCTTTTGAAGACGTGTCTCCAGAGAAGTATTCCTGGGCAACCGCCGCCATCAGTGACATGACAGATCAAGGCATCATCCAAGGTTATCAAGACGGAACGTTCAAACCAAGCAAGAACGTAACCAAGAAAGAACTGGCCATCCTACTGGAACGTATCAAGCCAGGCTCCACTTACAATATCAACCCCACCTATTTGGCTACCGATCCGAACAAAGGGCTCAACCGCTGGGAAGTTATGATGCTTCTGAGCGAAGCATACCCAGCTACGAAAAGGTATTCTGATGCGGAGATGACCAAGACTGTCAGTGCAATCAAGGACGTCAAGAAGAGCGTGGGCAGTGCAAACGGAAAGTTCTCCGATAGCGACTGGACACCGGTTTTAATCGCTGACGAATACAAGAACGGCGTATATATCTTCTGGGCAGACTTTGATTACCACAAAGCATCCGTTCTGACAGACATCATCACTCGGGGATTTATGTCAGCGAATGCAGCTGGTCAATTCCTACCGAAGCAACCGGTTACCAGAGCTGAGGTGGCCACCATCCTTTATCGTGTAAAGCAAACACAATAAGCTATATTTTGAATGGACGAGCTCAGGCTCGTCCTTTATATATTATAGACAGAAGGTGACAAGCATGATCATGACCAAGGTATCGGGTCTTAATTAATGAGTGCACACTACTTTTGGCTGGAGATCGTCAACTAGTTCACTTGAAGGTGTTCCGAAACTATCTTTGGGCTGCTCTGGCAGTAGGGGAACTTAGAAGAAGAATGTGATATCAGTGATAAGTGATATGATACAATGAGGTAAAATATAGGAGAGGAGCCAACTGATGGACAAAGGTAAGAATGTGGGAATGGTACGGAAAGTAGATGGGCTTGGACGTATTGTACTCCCTATTGAATTGCGTCGTAGCCTGGAGATCGAGCTTGGTGATCCCGTTGAATATTTTGCAGATGATTCACGCCTGATTATAAGAAAATACAGAACATACGAATGCATGTTTTGTTTCTCAACCGAGCAGCTTACCTATTTTAAAGAGTATTTCATTTGCAGTTCCTGTACAAAAGACGCTTCGAATAATGGTGTGGAACACGAATGGGAGCAACCAATGGATGTTATTCATGATACAGAAACTGTGTCCAAGCCTGCTCTTGTTGAAATGAGAAAGACCCGAAGTAGGGATACAGCGCATAAACTTGCTAAGATTATGAAAGATCACCCCCACTCCTCTCAAAAACAGTGGGCTGTTCTTCTTGGTGTAAGCCAAGGTCGGGTGAGTCAGTTAATTCGACAACTGAATCAGAGTTAATACGTGTTTTGAGGCATAAAATCTTTTTTCATATAGACACGTGGGTTGTATGCATAAGAGAAAACGTAAAAAAAATACGATATATACTACTATTTTGAATTATGCACTATATGAATATTTCACAATAGATAGATCTTGTAGTACTCGCTTACTCATTCTGTACACCACAATAAGTCGCTCTCACATTGTATAATCGACAGGTTCACCTACACTGCACCAAAAGTTATCGGTAATTTGACAGTGATCCAACAAGTTTTGAAGCTATAGTGCGGGGGACAGTAAAATATGCCCCGCCACATTTTACTTTTGCTTGGAAGGTCTCCATTTGAAGCCACAGTTCATACAGCCGTTAACAATTTCACTTCTCCCAACGAACCCGACTAAGATACTTACAGGCAAGGACAAGCTAATTGATATCCAACAAATAATGCCGATGAAAATAAAAACATCAGTCTCTCCTCCTATACCACTTCCACCACTCGCATTCTGCATAAAAAGATAAGCCCCAACCGTACCGACTATCACTAATATGAGTGGCAGTAATCCCATCCACCCAAGTGTTTTGAACATGTTTGAAAAACTGTAACCCCGTTTATTGGCTACAATTTGCTGTGACTTGCATTTGCGACAAGTAACGGAATTAACATCATTTCCAGTGTTCGATTGGCTACTCGATCTCCCTGCTTGATTGACAGTCTTCCTGTTAGTTTGGGAGAGGGGTGTCTTGTTAGGTTGATTAACTGTTGATCTAGTAGTACGTTGCACTTGTTTTGACTCCCTCCTGATGGTCTCTTTGTCGTTATTTTACATATTCTTTAAAGGCTAAAAGGGCCTCTCGTGCATCTTCCTTGTTTTCAAGGACAAGTTCTTCGTTAAGGTACTCCTCGTATTCCGAATCGATCCCCATCTCCTCATCAAGTTTGGCTGCGGCATATTTAGCTTTAGCCCATTTTGTGGTTACTACATTTATCTTAAGATTTAGCATAGTTTTGGCCACTTCTGTACTTACAGTTCCATCTGATTTTGTGAAATAGTCAATTGTCTCACTGTTTACTAGAGTCTCTTCTGCCTCCGTTATCTCAAGCGTGTCATACCCTTCATTTACAACCTCAGTCGCCATTGTCACGTAGTCAAGTAGCCTGGCAGCCTCTTCTGAGTTAAACTGTCCTGAGTACTTTTCCTGTACTTTGAATTCAAAAGTAATGTCGTCCCCACCACCGCATCCAGAAAGTAATATACTAAGTGCGGCCACTGTTGCAACCATTGCTACTACCTTACTACTTCTCTTCCTCATACTTCTCTGATTTTTAGTCGGTTTGGTTTTCATGTTGTAAATTCCCCCTCAATGTGTTCAGTATATTTATCGGTTGAAGGGTAATAAAAAGAGAGCCTCTTGGCTCCCCGCTTATTCGTTCCGTTGGGTTGAACAGATCAATAAAAAAAGACAACCCTAAAGGGCTGCCTTCCTTCAATCCTCATGTGACTTTTTATATTCACTTAATTCTTCAATCAATTTTTCCAGCCCTTCAGGGCTTAACGTTACTGTGCCGTTACCAAATGAAAAGGTGTGATTCGCTTTTGTGGATTCTCCTGTCACTATACAGGGTTCCAGGTTGTCGTACTTTTCAATGATGATCCTCTCACCATCACTGAATACTTCAAGCATCTGTTTCTCCCCTAAATGCAGTTCTTTACGAATTTGCTTTGGAAGGACAAATCTTCCTATCTCGTCAAGACTCCGGATATATTTCTTCTTTTGCAAACCATCCTCCCCCTGCCCAAGTTAGATTCTATTTACGTTTGCTTTAATCTGTTCAATCTTCTGTTTCAGCTCCTTCACTTGCTTATCATCATTTTTATTTTGAGCAACATTGATTTTATTAGTGAGTTCCTTGATTCGTCGGTTGCTGGATTTGAACTGAGTCACTTTCTCTTTCATTTCGGGATCATCCCCGGCTAATTGAGTAGCTTCTTGAATCAATCCTGACCAGAGATAAGAAACCAGAAGCTGGTTTTTTCTTCTGTCCGCAAGCTCACCATCTGTCATATCAATATCCTTCGCTAGGCCGATTACAGTATCATATTTAGCTGTCATATAGGCAACCTCATAATTAATCGATGCAGCATCAGGGTATTGTATCTGTAGTTCCTTTAGTTTGGCCGTTTCTTTGTTCTCAATCATTTTCATGACCACTGTATCGGATTGGGTCGGGTCAAGCTGTAGGAGCTCTTCATAAAACCCTTCTTTTTCATATAATAGCACCATTTGTTTCTTTTCGGCTTCAGCCAGGTTCTCATATCCGACTGTTTCCAATATCTTTAGAGCTGCTTCGTTTTCGCCATTCATGACTTTGCGGTAAACATCGGCCACCTGATCTGAGTTCAGCGCTGGCTTCTCTTGCGTCTGCAGCACCTCGGCGTTTTCTGAAGATGCTGCATTCGCGTCCGGATTAGGCGGTGTGAGTGTATTCGCTAAAAGAATTACGGCAGCTACACCTACCGATCCCAAGTAAAAATACTTGGAACTGAAGAAGCCTTGTTTTTCTTCCTGATCGCCTTTCTTCTTGACAGGTCGAGCAAGAGCAAGATCATTTTTGGATCGTAATCCGCGGTTCGGCTTCTCCACAAATTCAGATGAAGTTGCAGCCGTTAACTTTCCGTTAGCCTTGGCTTTTCGAATTTCCTTGCGTCTTTCAAAAAATTTCATTTGCTTTAGGTTTTCCTCATACTCGCGGCGAATCTCTTCCTGGCGTTCCACGTTTACAATGGTTTCTTCCAACACCCGTTCAACTTCTTGGACTGAAGAGGCCCTAAGCACTTGTTCTGCAAACCTGATTACTTTATCCCTTTGGTCTATAAAATCAATTAGCCGCGGCTTGCCCAAAACCCTATAAAGTGTAGTTAAGGATAACAAAATTACTTCTTTCAGTCCATCCAACGTAGGAGGGGTGCTGTAAAGCCTATGACCATCAAATTCAAAGACCAGAGCCTTAATTTTGCTATCTGTCAGATCTACAAAAAGATTATTTTTATCCCACAAAATCGCTGTATTAGGATTATTTTTAGCTAATTCAATAAAAGACCGGAAATAGTAAATTTGATCCTCGAAATACAATTGTCGCAAGTAGAAAAAAGATTTCATGTCTTCTAAAAAGTAAGTGAACACCAGGCGGTTAGTCACAAGTGTTATATCATGAGCAAAAAGATAATTTTTGAAGGCTGCCAACGATATTCCCTTTTGCTTATAGACAGTTTCTAATTCATCCAGGCTATCAAAATCGGTATATGAAAGCGGTATGCTATAGTGAACTTCATTACCAACTACTTCAATTTCACCATATTTATTAACTGTAGATTGCATACTATCATTCACTCCTTTCATTGGATTTGAAGATCTTCTTTCAATTTTTCAGAATTATACGGATCTACTTCATCTTGATCTTTTTTTTCCAAATTAGTACCGCCTACAAAAAAACCATCATAGATAAGCTGTACCTGATTATCATTATTTTTAACGAAATGAAGTTTGTATGTTTTAGGATCACCGCTTGCGTATTTTCCGGGTATAACATAAGTCATTGGTATAATTAGCTCACTGACATTAAGGTTGGGATAATAAACTTCTTGTGCTTCTTCTAAAAGCAAGCCAAAACGTGAAGCACTCAGCTCCATCTTGTGATCATCATTGCTACTTGTCCCACTCTCTGGATAGATGCGTGATTGTTCATGAATAGATATGGTAGATTTAATTTTCTCCGACATTTCTTTTTGTAAACCATCTACATCTGCTGTAGAAAACACTGTACGTCCATGAAATCCAGTAAGTGTAGCAACATATTGCTGTGCCATTTTTTTAGCCTGGTCAATATCTTCATTCTTAAAGACAGCTTCCCTTTTCGGTTCCTGCTGCTGCACCGGTTCCTGAACTTGTTCACCACCACCTATAGGATTACTTACAGGTGCTGGTGAATCATCCTTGCTGCACGCCGACAAAACGATTATGAAGGCAGCTGCTAAAAAAATAAGTTTTTTCACCCTGAATCACTCCTTTTATCTACGTTTCATAACCATCATTTTAACCGCCGACTTAGCACCTGAAGCCACAGATCTAGCCGATCCAGTACTAAATCCCCATTGTCCTAATATGCCCGGAAGAGTCAACGAGAGGATAAAAAATGCTGCACCCATAAATAGGTGATAGGTATCCCCAAAGTAAGAAGGTGGTATGAGGAATTGATTTAATCCGACCGCTATAGCAATAAGTTGTAATGCTAACGTGACGAAAGCAATAATGAAATTTTTGAGCCAAAAATCAAAGAAGTTGTACGTATCATTTATTTTGGTTGCAATGGCAATGGGCCCTGCAATATACAAAATAGCTACAAATGCAGTGCGATAAAAGAGTTGAAGCATTAAAACAATAAGCAGAATACCGATGATTAAAATGACGATAATTGAAAACAGTCCTGGCCCCATCAAAATATTGGTAATCATGTTCAATATCATATTTTGACTGCTGATCGTGTCGATAATCTCATGCATTAGCAGCTCCTGCGCGTGCAAAATCCATTCAATGATCGAGTCGTAGACGAAGAGAAAAAATGCACTAACTACAATCGACACTATTTTTTCATTCCAGACGGTTGCGCTGTCCTCCGCATCACCCATCCGTAAACTCACAATCTTCGCAGCATTAAAGGCAATAAATATGGCTAATACAATCTTGGATAATGCAAAAATACCATCTTTATACGCTTCATACGATGGATTTCCGATCACATCTGTTGGAGATATGACCGTTTTTTTCATTAGATCTTTAATGAAATCCATGGCTGAAACTCCAGAATCCAAAGCGATTTTATAGACATGGCATGATACGTCGAATCGACCACAGCTTACTGTACGTTCAACCGGATCATATTTTTTAATAAAGTCTACATAGCTCTCTGGTGCGTTTTCAAAAAAGGGTTGGTGCTCATTATAGTAATCTCCTTCATCGGCATAACTGACTGCCGGGGAAATCGTTATTAATAACGTAAGGAGAATAATGAAACTTGCTAACCATTTTGCTATTTTCATTGTCCTCCAGACCTCCCAATAAAGAAAATGAGAAACAGGACAACAAAAACAGCAACACTCCACTTTAATGTGATCCGATACCTTAACTCTCTGATCTCATCCTCTGTCATTTCAGTTTTGTACTCTAAATAAAATTCACGCTTTGCTTTTTCTATTGGCTGCTCATAAATTTTGGACAGTAGCTTGAATAGCTTATCTAGGCCAGCCAACGTATTACGGGATAGCTTCAGCAATTTTGCTCTTTGGCTTGGAGATAGTCTCATTCCCCATCCCTCGCCCTCGTAGCATTTTCTAAAGCCTCTTGTGCTTGGCGTTTTAACTCGTCGTCACTGGTATCACCCGTAAGGATGATGTCCACGTCATTCACCTTCCATTGCTCATTCTCCCGGATCCAAACCGAATGAACCGAGAAGGTTTGGATATAATCATCAGCTGGGCTGTTCGATCCACCTAATTCATACTGCAGACGAAGCGTTGCATAAGATTCGGCCTGATCGTCTCGATCCTTAACCTTTTTCGTGTACAACTGTTTTATATCAACATTCTTTAGCCCAGTATCTTCGGTCATGTGTACGTCTTCATGATCTTTTTCCCGATTATCTTCTCTAGCAAAACGATTGGCAGCAGCCTTCGATAAATACTCTTGATGCTTCCCCTGTGCATACGCACGTACAAAGTCTTCAGAGCGCTGATTGAGGGCTTCAACATCTTGGTATCCTGCAATGGTCTGCCGAGCCTTGTGCAGCGCTGTGTATTGGTTAAATCCCCATCCGAGAGACAATGCAAGACCAACACCTAAAAGGAGCATTATCCAACCTTTTTTCATTTTTATTCATCCCCTCTGCCCACAGAGTCGTCAGCTCCTTCGTCCGGATAAGACTCGTCCTCGCTCCTCCCGATACTTTGGAGGAAAGGCCAAGGATCTTCTCTTGTACCGTATATCTCACCTGTCTGAATTTCAAAGTGTAAATGTGGCCCCGTCACACGCCCGGTCTTTCCGCAAGTGCCTATCTGTTCGCCTTTGGTTACATTTTGGTTAACACTAACCGATACAACCGTCATATGGCCGTATAAGGTAAACCTGTTCCCGTGATTTATGATAATATGATGGCCGTAATTACCACCGCCTGATTTCACAGCAACCGCTATAGTCCCGTTATCTACTGCATAAATTGGATCACCGATACTGCACGCTAAGTCCGTACCCTTATGCATTGTGGATGGTTTACCCGTTACTGGATGCGTCCTCATTCCATAATGTGATGTAACCACTAAAGGAGGGGTAACAGGATATGCATAGTCTCCGGAAGAAACATATTCGCAGTTTGCTGATAAGCCACCAAAGCTATTAACGATCCGTGTCACGGTTGGGATCCAGTGGGCATTTAGATTATTAGGATCATTTTTCGCACCGACTGGAGCGTACTTGTTACCTACTTGCTCAATGGTGACTAAGCCCTGTGAAATATAAAGTCTATACAAATTGGCAGCCATGAACTCAATGCCTTCATCCAAGGTTCTGAATGTCATAAGCCCACCTCCATCGGGTCTCATGAGTCCACCGGGATTATTTTTCTTTTTCACGGCTGGTGATTTCCCATATGTGGTTTCATGCATTGCAATGGACATCAACAGAACTGGATCAATGTTATTATTTGTAGCAGCATCAATGAATACGTCTTGTTTACCGGTAAAAACCCCTAGATTAGCAAACATTTTGTCAATGTACTCCATGTTTAATTCGCCAGGGGTACAGAGCAAAGGCCCCGATCCGCCAGGTCCATTTCCGCCGCTGTTATCATCCACGATAGCGGCCATGATCGCCGCTATGATTGCTACCATACCTGCTACAAGTGCTATGATTAAAATGTAGTACCTTGCTTTGTAGAGTAAAGCCTGTTTTAAAAAATCGTTCATTACATGATCACTTCACTAAAAGGCTTCCGGTCAAACCATAGCTGTTTCTCTACGTCTGTTAGTACGACTTGCAGCCTAATTTTTTTAGAACCAACAAAGTACAGCCCCTTACCGGCTTCTTCTTCTTTACGACCTTCCACAACCGTTATGGCCGTCTTTTCTTCTTCCGAAAATTGCATGTTCATTTCACGTTCTAAGAAGTCAACTTCAGTATCAGCCATCGGGAGATAGAATCTTTGAGTCGCCTGGTTAATAACGGCTTCTCCGTAATTTCGCTGATCGTCTCTAGCCGATAAAAAGTCCTTGATAGATTGACTGGCCGGTGTAATACCGCAGTTAAAGGATCGCAGCATTTTCATAGCTGTGTACAAATATTCCATTGCCAGAGGAACCTTTGGATCGGCAATGATATGAGCTTCGTCAATATAAAGTTGTGATTCTGATTTATCACCGTTCACCACTTCATATTGGATATGAGATAAAAGCAGGAAGTACACAACACGTTGCAACTTTGGTTTGTGCTGAAGCTCCAAAATATCAAAGTCACACAATGGATTCGTGATATCCACGTTCGTATGACCGTTCAGGATTTTTGCAAAAAGTCCTTCTGAATACGCATAGAGAATAGTGTGGAAATCAGAAATTTTCGTGAATTCTTCTTCTCCTTTTTCTTTCTTCTCTGCAAGGAAATCATACAAATCACGCATAATCGGAAAGTCTGTTTTTTTAAGTTTCCCTACGTTTGTTCGCTCGTTGATGTTGAATTTCTCGTACAACTCTATGAGATATTTTGAAAGTATATCTTCCTGAAGATCATTCATGTCTGGATACATAAGCTTAAACATGGTTAACAGGGTACTTATTTTTGCAAGCAGTGGATTTCCTTCAGACATCCCCTGTCTTTCCATTTCTTTTTGTGCGTCGACACTGATCGCCGGTATGTCGAAGGGGTTAATTATGCTCCCACCATTAAAAGAGAATTTAACCCACTCACCGCCGAGACTTTTATAAATCGCCCCGAACTCTCCTTTGGGATCAATTGTCCGGATGATGTTGCCAAGCATCCATTTACGCATCATGTTCGCGAAAAGGGTACTTGATTTACCGGTTCCTGACATCCCTATCAAAAACTCATGTTTATTGTGTAGCTTGGAATCATCTACGATTACGACATTACCGGTTGTTATGTTACGTCCCTTAATAATTCCATGTTGATCAAAAATTTCGTTTTCATGAAATGGAAAAAAGAAGCTTACTGCTTCGGCGTTCATTGGCCGATACGTCAAGTCATAGACCTTGTTATTACCAATTGGAAGAAAGCTATCAAATGCATCTTTGAGCTTGGTCATAGGCGTTACAGTTTTTGCAAATGGCCCGACAACGGATTTAACCAGTTGCGTTAGTGTATCCAGTTGTTTGTTATCCGCTGCAACAATGTGTATGAGCAATTGGAACATGTACATCCGTTCATTTTTGTAACTGAGCTGATTGAGCGTCATACGGGCACTATCAATCTGTGCTTCAGCTTCAGCTTTACCAGCATCGTTTACATACTTAGAATCAGCCTTTTGCCGGTTCTGACGTATGCTTTCAGACAACTGCTTTCGAACCTCAGCCGAATCATATTCCGTCAAAAATTGCACAACGCTGATATTTTCAGACAAGTCATTGAGGTTCATAATGTGTTCCTGGTTCAATATAGCGCTGTATTCGACAGCAACTAGAGTACGTGTAAAGTTAGCACCTGCACGTACAAATGATTCTTCTTCTTCGATAGAATCCGGTGATAACATATTTAATATGTTTTCATTAAAACCGATATAAGAAGACTCTAATGTCTCCTTTTTCTTTTTGGAGAATATGCCCATGTTCGCTCTCCTTTTCCTTACATGATGTGATCTGTCTTCATCTGCTGCCAGCTTCCACTCATTTCTTCGTAAGTCCGTTCACCCACGGTTAACGGGGAGAACAGAGCTGTTTTAAAGCTGAAATTCACTTGTGCATTTTCGTAATCGATGCAAGCAAACATTAAGTGAAAAAGTTCTTCATTATCTAAGACCTTCGTTTTCAGCTCGTAGCGTCCACCAAGCATATTTTCTATTTGAGTGCTTACGATCTTAACGTCTCGTTCCAGTTCATCAAGAACCTTTTTGCGATTCATAGAATTAAATGGACGTGCCATTATCACGTACCTATTCCGTGAAACCATGTTTTTACTCTTCTGAATATCGTCAACATATTTTAAATAGCTCTTAGCAAGAATTGCCTTTGGATAAGATTCCTCTTTGGCTGTTTGATCATCAATATAACGACCATAATTTGTAAGGTTTATTGGTTGAGCAATTTGGCTCACCTGAAGAGGTAGCATGGATCGTGGTAAATCATTCAAAAATGTTTCATAAGCCTGAAAAATTTTCGTTTTCTCTTTCTTATTTAGCAACGACAGGTTAACACTGGATACCCGAATGACCTTCACGAACCGATTATCAGTTGTTTCATAGCATTCAGAGTACACATTCTTTATGCCAAGCTGCTCCCGTATATCTTTCGATGCATTCTTTTTTTGTTTACTGCTCATGAAATCACCTTTCGTATAGACAAATAATTTTTGACGTCTATTGAACTGGATTCTCCATATAACCCGATGTGTAAAGAAGTTGATGTTCTTACGATCCGGGTGATGGAGGGTGAGGATGAGTAAGAAGGTACCCCAAGGTGATAAACAAATTAGAAGCAATTGTGCGCTAAATGAGTAGCCAGCATGAACTAGATACCACAACACCAGAAATCCTATAGCCATTAATGGCAAAGAGATAAGTATATCCCGGTACTTGATTAAGGAGAGGATGTATTTTTTCGTATCTACATTGAGAGGAAGTTCAATCTTCCCTTCCTCCCTTAAACGGTCTCTACGCTCTACTGCTGACTGATTGTCAAAAATCACATAATCAGCCCCTTAAATTAAAGATTGCTTTGGAAATAGTCCACAATCTGTTTTGCGAGTACAAATACAATCAATCCGATAATGCAAGAGATCAAACCTTTTTTGAATCTAGGTTGATTCTCTTCTCCACCAAATGCAGCCATCAAACCACAAACCAAAATTCCGATTGTAAATAGTGTGATGAAGGTTTTGGTGATATCACCAAACAATGTATTGAACAACCCCTGTAACGACTCGAACATCAAGTATTCCTCCCTTAGTGTTTGCATTTTCCCTTCTAATAGGAATTTTACAAGACTTCCCAAAAAACGAGTATTGGACGATACTCCTAACTGACATTAGCTCCTATTTACCATATAATCCCTCCTGTTTAAATCTATTTAGAATTTATCAGATTTATTTTGTTTTGTAAAGAAGGGATTGCCCTTAATAAAGGCAATCCCTATGTGGAAATATTCCTAATTATTTGTTCAGCGACTAAATTTAAGTAAAACCTGTAAGTTCGATTGGTGCTTTTTGCCTTATTTTCAAGGACTTTCTTCACGCTATTGCTAAAAATAAGGTTCAAATGAGCCTTATTGCTTATTTCGAAAGAGTCAATATTGATGTCCTCGTTCATAATATAATGGGAAAAAAGACTACTTACTGTCATGGAATTTTTTTGACAATAAGTCATGATTACATCTTTCTTTGCTTGATCAATAGTAATTTCAAGATTACCTTTCCCAACATCAATATCATCAGAATCGTCTTGATCAATGAATTTATTTTGGTTGTTTAAAAAATAATCCGATATCAGTAAACCAAAAAATACACGTCTTGAATACCCGTGCCTCTCAATTCCTTCAAGCATCGTGTGCATCTGTTCGCTTATAGTTGATGCAGTAGCTACAGACAGTGTAGTTTCGTTAGCAAGCAAATCTATAAAACGTTTATCATAAGAGTTTTTAAGAATATCTACCAATGCTAATGAAATTGCATTACGTTTACTTGTTCCCATTTTCTTTGCAGCCAAAGCTATAATTTCTTCAGCATTTTTATTCAATGCTAAATTTAGTTTGGGACTTGCCAAAATACTCCCACCTCAGTTCAATCAGAAAATGTCATTTTCTTTGTATCCATCTTTTGCTATAATGCTAGTTAAGTTAAAATAGATTTACTAGTTATCTAAAGATAACATTTCAATAAGTAATTTAAAACAAAAAAAATCCCCTATCTGCTCCACACTATGCTATAAACGGTCACTTGTTTGGCGACGAGAGAACCGTTTATAACATCCCAGGCGAAAGCTTGATAGAGGATTTCTTCTATTTGGCTACATTTATAAAGGTATTATACCATGAAAATAGCCCTATAGCAAAGAAATTCCTCTGTTTTGCCTAACCCTGTTTTATGGAGTTTATGGGCAAAAACGGAGGTTTTTTATTTATGTCAGAACAACAGCCGAGAAAACTTAAACGTTGTGTAATCAAAGAAGAGTTTGTAAGTCTTACAGGTGATGCAGTTTCAGCAGCAATTTTGAACCAAATGATATTCTGGCAGGAGCTTGTTAACAAATCAGATCAAGAAATACAAACAGAGATCAGCGCCTATGAAAAAATTGGAGACAAAAGAAAAATTGCTAGTTTAAAAAAACAGATGAAAAACGGCTGGTTTTGGAAAGCAGCAAAGGAAATGGCCGAAGAAGTAATGTTCTCCACGCGTCAAACTGTGGATAGAAAAATGAGAGCGCTTGTGGATAAAGGGTTTATGGAATGCCGCCCTAATCCCGATCCTCGTTATGTAACTAATTATTACCGTGTAAATCTGGCTTACATACAAACTGAACTGAACAAAATAGGTTTCTCTCTTGAAGGTTATGCACTTCCTGAACCTCAGCAAAAGGTTGAAGAAATGCACGAAGACACAACATATAGTATTGCTCAAAATGAGCAATACTATATGTATGGGGTTGCTCAAAATGAGCAACGGGTTGCTCAAAATGAGCAACGGGTTGCTCAAAATGAGCAAGTCAGTAATTATCTATCTTTAGGTTTTCAATCTTTAAGCTTTGAAGAAGAAGAGGTATACACCGGACGCGATCCGCTTATCCACATGTTGATATTTGTGAGCAAAACAAAAGCTCCTACTATCCGACATGAAGCCTTCTTGCAAAACCTAACAACATGCAACATAAAAAATGAAATGGGAATACAGATTGTTGAGTATATGCGAACACAGAAGCAAGACATTAATAATTACACTTGTGACGCTATTGATCGAACATTTGCGGAATTTGTTAAAAGATCAAAATCTAACGATAAGATTAAAGTGTTCCCTCGTTGGTTTGCGACAACTATTGTTAACAAGCAATTTGAAGTGGATCAAGATGATGCACGTGCCGATGAAACTAGACGTGAAGAAGAGAGATTCCAACGGAGATTAAAGCGTTATAAAAATAGTAGTAACCAAATGGCTGCCGCTACTTCAGAGATGCACTAAAGAGATTGATTACATTCAATTTGAATGCAATCTGAATTATTTCTGAGTTGCTATGACCCGCTTGTGAATGAATACATTCAATTTGAATTGAGTATGAATCACTTTTGAATGTGAATGGAATTAATACTGTTTTTCACAGCATTTTATAACAGCCTGAAATAGCCCAGGATACCTTTTATGTATCCAATCAGTCCTACCCTATCAATCAGCATTTAAAGCGTTCCTGAAGCCTGTGGAAGCTCTCTGAGGATGCAACAGGTGACCGGCACGTAGAAAGCTGTTTCACTGATCCCGGCAGCACACACTCAAAGAGGGTGGCATCCTTTTGTCTATCTTCGGACGTATCGAGCAACCAGGCACGTACCAGGAGCGCCTACGAGCGTCCGGCACGTGGCTGCTCTCTCCGTTCCGAACGAGATTCCCGCAGCTCCATAGCGCCACTAGTGCAGCTCACACGTCCTGGCGGCCATGAATGACCTTTTGTCTGTCTTCAGACGTAACGGGCAACCAGGCACGTACCAGGAGCGCCTACAAGCTGAAGTCGAGACGACCGGCACGTGGCTGCTCTTTCCGATCTGAACGAGATTTGCGCAGCTCCATAGCGCCACTAGTGCAGCTCACACGTCCTGGCGGCCATGAATGACCTTTTGTCTGTCTTCGGACGTAACGGGCAACCAGGCACGTACCAGGAGCGCCTACGAGCTGAAGTCCAGGCGACCGGCACGCGGCTGCTCTTTCCGATCTGGACGAAATTTGGGCAGCATCATAGCGCCCACCGGCGCAGCTCACACACACAGGACAGCCGTAGCCGTCCTTTTGTTCATCTCCG
>NZ_FPAC01000018.1 GCF_900116105.1 Paenibacillus sp. 453mf | reverse complement strand
CGTAGGATTTCAAGAAGCACGGAGTATCGGGAGACGTTAAACAAAAGGGCTCGGACCCGTTCCGTTAGAAAGACCGACCTCCACCCCTTGGTTAAGATGTGACGAAGGAATGATAGGGCTTGGACCCGTTGAGACATGGGAGTGAGAATCACTAAGGCGAAGTGGAGACGTGCAAATATGGAATAATTTGGGTGATTAATGCTCACCCTTTATTTCTGCATGCCCAATTCTCCTTTAACTGACTACCAGCTCCTCAAACATCTCTTTCTTCGAATTAAACAAGGGATGAAATCCTACGAATTCATGAGCTTGAGTGAGGAAAACGAATTATATTGAGGGAGTATAATAAGTATATTCCAATATTGAAAGTTCACACTTTAATTTCACCTAGTAACAAAAAAGGAATATAGTATCAAATTGTATACTATTAAAACCTAAAGGAATAAGTCCTTGATAGTAGGATCCTGCGGACCAACAAACTAAGTAAGGAAATTATGTTGCATTTGATCAATAGCGAAAAAACAAGTGCCATCTTCATTTTTTTATTCCAACGTCTAGAATTTACAAATTTTAAAAGCGCAGATTTTTAGATTTATTTTAACTGTTCTCTCAAAGATTGTGGCTATTGCGCACGATTTAGGTAGTTGAAAAGGCGTACATCTGATAACAGATTAGTACGCTTTTTCCATCTCATTTTTAATGTCAAATCGGGAGTTGAACTGGAGTAAACGCCCTATTTAGTTAAATAGAACTAAAAATAAAAAAAAAGTATATTAATTTCTTCAATGGGTATTATAAGAGTTATATGAATTTATAATAGGAGGTTTTACTTGTGAAAGCAGTTACTTTTCAAGGTTCCAAGGATATGCAGGTGAAAGAAGTTCCAGATGCGAAGCTTCAACAAAAAGACGATATTGTTGTGCGCATTACATCAACAGCGATATGTGGGTCTGATTTACATATTTATCAAGGTGCCTTGCCAGCTGAAAAAGATTATGTAGTTGGCCACGAGCCCATGGGTATTGTAGAAGAGGTCGGACCAGAGGTAACAAAAGTGAAAAAAGGGGATAGAGTGGTCATCCCATTTAACATTTCATGTGGAAGCTGTTACTATTGCCAGCATGATTTGGAGAGCCAATGTGATAATTCTAACCCAAATCCAGAAGTTGATACAGGCGGATATTTTGGATTTACGGAGCGTTACGGGAATCATCCGGGTGGACAGGCTGAATATTTGCGTGTTCCCTATGGAAATTTTATGCCTTTCGTGATTCCTGAATCTGTTGAACTTGAAGATGAAGCATTACTGTTTATGTCTGATGTACTGCCAACTGCTTATTGGAGCATTGAAAGTGCAGGAGTGAAAAAAGGGGATACAGTTGCCGTGCTCGGCTGTGGACCCATTGGTTTGATGGCGCAAAAGTTTGCCTGGATGAAAGGCGCAAAAAGAGTCATTGCCGTCGATAATCTTCCCTATAGGCTTGAACGTGCCAAAAAAATGAACAATGTTGAGATTTTTAATTTTGATGAATTTGATGATATGATTTCTATGGGTTCCCATATTAAAGAAATTACAAGTGGCGGTGTAGATGCCGTCATTGATTGCGTAGGGATGGATGGGAAAAAAACACCAATCGAAGCTGTCGAACAAAAGATGAAGCTTATTGGCGGAACCATCAGCCCGATCGAAATCGGTATGAGTGCTGTGAGAAAATTTGGAACGCTGCAGCTGACGGGGGTCTACGGCTCTAAATATAACCAGTTCCCTTTAGGAAACATATTTGAAAGAAATGTAAAAATAAAAATGGGTCAGGCACCAGTCATCCATTACATGCCAATGCTCTTTAAAATGATTACGGAAGGAGAACTGGATCCAACAGAAATCGTCTCTCATAAATTGCGTCTAGACCAGGCGAGTGAAGCCTATCAAATCTTTAATGATCACGAAGATGGGTGTGTCAAAGTTGTTCTCAAACCCTGACCTTCCCAAAAAGTTATAACCATGTTTTTAACAATGAAGAACATTAAAAGCCCCGTTGGTAAAAGTGTAATTTTACGAACGGGGCTTTTTTATGCAAAAACAGCTATTTTAACTTTCGTTTAAGTCTAAAATCATTTTACGGATTCTCTAATTAGGGAATCGATTTTTTTAATTAGGGGTACAGCCAACATTTCGCATAAAACATACGTTAAGCACATTTCGACATAGAAAAAACTCATTTTCTATACGCTAAGCCCATCAAGAATGTAATGAAACTTATTTTCGACCTATTAACTGAACATAGATAAGTGAATGAGTTATTGAACATCAACAAATGAGGAAAATCCTCATAAACCCTTTTGTTAGAAGGTGTTAAGGAACTCAAGGTTATCTGAACAAATTCCTTAGCGTATGTTTTTCGCTTTTCGTTGGTAGGACCCCAACTAGGTGAGGGATCAACCAAATGGAAAGTGGGTCAACGAGTTGGATTGGGTTATCATAGCGGACATAATCATGTAACAGGGCTAACTATGGATGGGGGTTACGCTGAATATATGGTTGCTTATGAAAATGCACTAATTCTTATTCCTGAGGAAATTACTTCTGAAGAAGCAGCTCCTCTAATGTGTGCTGGCGAAACGACATTTAGTGCATTACGAAATAGTTCGGCACGTCCAGGTGATTTGGTCGCTATTTTAGGCATTGGCGGGTTAGGCCATTTGGCTGTTCAATATGCAAAGAAAGCTGGATATCAAACAGTGGCAATATCCCGAGGAGGGGATAAAGAAAGCCTAGCAAGAGAACTCGGGGCACATATTTACATTGATTCAGAAAAAGAAGATCCCGCCACGGCTCTGAAAGCACTCGGTGGAGCTAGAGTTATTCTTGCTACGGCTCCAAACGCTAGCATGATATCTTCTCTAGTTCATGGCCTAGATACTGGCGGCGAACTCATTATTGTAGCTGGATCTAGAGATCGTTTAGAGTTATCCGCTATGGACTTCTTACGGGGTACTCATACCGTGAAGGGGGCATTTACTGGTCAAGCTAAGGAAATTGAAGCTGCAGTACGGTTTAGCATATTAACAGATGTTCGTCCAATGATTGAAGTTTTTCCTCTAGAACGGGCAAGCGAGGCATATGAAAAAATGATGTTAGCAAAAACAAGGTTTCGAGCAGTCTTGAGTATGGCTGAAAAATAAAGAGAATATATATTCGTGTCATTTTGGCGATATATTTTCTCAATATGCTTAGTGGGCCTCAAGTCAAAATTAGCTTAGAGGTCTTTCGGTTGCAGTTTTTTTGAGTAGCTGGTCAATCAGGGAGGGAATAAACCATCAGAAAATATATAAACATTGGTATTGTCTATGATTCAGCTCATGAACGCACAGGAGAACATGCAACCCAATTAGGATATCTACTAGCCCAAAAAGGGCATAAGATCCATATGATAAGTTTGGGACATCCACTCCAATCATACCCAGCACCTCATAATTTGTTCTATCATGAGGCGAAAGTAAATAATTATTACGTATTTGGCTCTCCCCCATATGAGTTGGCTTTATCAGGGAAGATTATACAAGTGTCTAGAGATCTTCAACTTGACCTGATTCATGTACATTTTGCGGCACCTCATGTGATTAGCGCTTATTTGGCCAAACAAATCATAGGAGTGAATTTTCACGTGGTGACTACTCTCAAAGCTGAAGACATTGACATCCTCGCCACAAGTGGTATAAACAAGGATTTAATCCGTTTAGCTTTAACTGCTTCTGATGTATTAACCGCGGAGTCCAATCATTTAATAAGTGAAACGACCCAATTACTCCAAATTCCTTGTGATAATATCCATTTAATTCCGGGCTTCGTGCATCTACCGGTTAGTTTTTTTAATGAGCGAATTTTGGAAAAATATGAGGATATTTATTACAGAATTTTAGATAGGACAGGTCCATGACCTTTATTATGTATGACATACATGAGACTCCTAAAGAAGTATACATGAGTATACTTGACAGTGCCATTAAGTCGATTTATAATTCAACTAATCAATTGAACATTAAAAAATCGATTGAATATAACAACTAGGAGGTTTATCCTTTATGAGCGCAACTGCTTTAACCAATGAGACGTTTAACAATCAAATTCAGTCTGGAATTACCTTGGTAGATTTTTGGGCACCTTGGTGTGGTCCTTGTCAAGTTCAACTGCCAATCGTGCACGAATTGGCCGATACGATGAAAGGAAAAGCGACCATCGCAACAGTAAATGTAGACGAACAACAGGAATTGGCCGCACGTTTTGGAATTCGAAGCATCCCAGCACTACTTTTGTTCAAAGATGGTAAGCAAATCGATGCGATGGTAGGTATTAATCCACGTGATGTTCTTGAAGCGAAAATCCTTAAACTTACAAACTAAATAATCAATAACTTATTTATCCATAAAACTTAAAAACATAAACTCCAATCGAATGATTGGGGTTCTTCGCCCTTTAATTCAATTAATCAATGGAATTATTGATTTTGTGATATAATGCAGATATTGAACATTATAGATTAGATCTTCATTGTCTAATTGATCTTATTAATGAGTACATTGAAGGGAGCATATAGCATTGGAAGTTGAGAATTTACAAACTCATTTTAAAGAACGCTTGTATCACCAATTTTCGAGGATCGGTAAATGTTTATCGAGTGATAAGCGCCTTGAAATCATGGATGTACTATCGAATGGGCCCAAATCCGTAGAAGGATTAGCGAATCAAACCGGGATGAGTATAGCAAACGTATCAAGACATTTACAAATTTTGTTGGAAACAAGGCTGGTTAAATGTCACAGGAAGGGTAACTACGTAATTTATAGCCTTTGTGATCCTACTGTTTCTCAATTCTTATCTTCATTATGGGAATTAAGTGAAGACAGGCTTTCTGACGTGAAACAGATGAAAGAAGAATTGAAAAAGCAATTTCCTGATGTGAGAAGTATTACCAAAAAGGAATTGTTACTCAAAATGAAGGAAGAAAACATCATTCTTATAGATGTCCGGCCGGCGGATGAATACCAATCGTCACATATTCCAAATGCAGTCTCCGTACCTTTTGAACAACTGGGGCATTATCTAAAAACATTAAACAAGTCCGAAGTGAAAATTGTAGCATACTGCAGAGGGAAATACTGCTCTATTACGTCCAAGGCTGTTGATTATATTCAAAAGCAAGGTTTTACCGCTTACCGGATCGAAGAAGGAATCCGCGATTGGAACCATTGTGATGAAGACATACATCTTGACATTAAACCAGATTCAATCTAGAATTCAATCATTCAATTGAATGATATCAAAAGGTGAGTGGTGATCAACGATGTGTCCATATTTGATGTACGGATCAAATGTTAAAGGTGCCAAGTATACGTTATTAAGGAAAGTTACATGCTGACTATAGGGGTACTGCTCTTCATCATCTTAATCGGGCTTCTTCAGCATTTGCGCTTGCATTTCCGTTACATGCGTAAGGTAAAACTCTTGTCCGCAAAGCAGCGCCAATTTCATGTATTTCCTCATGCCAAATTACTTGATATCAGAGACGCTTCCGATTTTATGAAGTCATCTGTGCCTACATCCATTAACATTCCTGTAGGTCGATTAGCCTTCGTTTGGGAGAAGGAGCTCACCACAGAAGATTACGTTGTGATTTTGAGCGATACGTCTTTCAAGGGCCGTAAAGCAGCACGAATATTATTTAAAAAAGGGTTTCGGCATCTTTACCTCATGGTTGATACGGTATCTGCACAGTGTGAATGGTTTCGTATTCAAGTGTAGTATCACAAAATCAAAAATAATAGGTTTGTCTTGTATATTAAGGAGAGCAGAAATGAATAATCCAGTAATCATTGTAGGCGCAGGTTTAGCTGGGCTTCGTGCAGCGACGTTGCTTCAAGCAGAAGGTATCGATTATCGAATTTTAGAAGCAAGGAACAGAGTGGGGGGACGAATATTAACAAATGTAAGCTCGTATGTGCCCGAATCAGGAAAATTTGACCTAGGGCCTACTTGGTTTTGGCCACGTTACGAAAAATCCATTTCTAAACTTGTCCAGGAATTACAGCTGGAAACGTTCGCACAATATACTCAAGGTGCTATGCTGTTTGAGCGTTATGAAGGGAGATCACCTGAACGACATGTGTTACCCGAAAACGCGATAGAAAGATCCCTACGTTTTACCGACGGAGCGCAAGCTTTAATTAACGCTTTAGTTGATCAGTTACCATTGGATAAAATTGAACTAGGAGTTCATGTAAAAGCTATGGATCTAAGCCGAGAGTCAATCTCGATAAGAGCCGAAGATGTAGAAGGGAATACAAAGGAATACACAGCAAACCATGTGATCTTTGCTTTACCGCCAAGACTCATTGCAAAACATATTCATTTTTCTCCTGTGTTGTCTGAGCAGACATTAAGGGATTTAATGAACAAACCTACTTGGATGGCATCACAAGCCAAAGCCGTAGCTGTGTATGATCGACCATTTTGGCGAGAAACTGGACACTCGGGCATGGCTTCGAGTTGGATCGGCCCATTACAAGAAATTCATGATGCATCTCCTGAAACAGGTACAGGTGCTTTATTCGGTTTTTTTGGAATGCCTGCTAAAACTCGTCAAGAATTAGGTGAAACGCAAATTTCCAAGTTAGTCATCGATCAATTGGTTAGACTTTTTGGGCCTGAGGCAAGAGAAGTACAAACCATCCTACTGCAGGATTGGTCAACTGAGCCAGATACAACGGTTCAAGATGATCTTACCCCTCTACAAAGTTATCCGGATTATGGGGAAATATCAATAGACGGCAATTGGAAACACAAGATCATTTTTGCTGGAACTGAGACAAGTTTGAACTACGGCGGACATTTGGAAGGAGCACTACTTTCAGCGGAAAGAGCGGTTAACATGATTATTAAATTCGTTAAATAGACGATGTTGAAGCTTCATGGAACAGAAACCACTTAATCATTAAGGATGACTAAATGGTTTCTGTTTTTATGTTGAAGCTCGTTCGATTATGCGGTAGCTGAGAGAATGGAGATCATTTTTCGCCTGTGTAAGCTGGTTATGCAAAATAACAAAAGCATTCTCAGCTTGCTGATCGATAGGATAATGAATCGTTGTTATATCGAGTAAATGGGACAACATGGAATTGTCAAACCCCATAACACCAAGGTCTCCTGGTATCGAGAATCCGGATCGACGTAGCACCGTTATTAGCCCCGCAGCCACATCATCATTGGAACAAAAAATAGCATCAGGACGATCTCGCTGCTTTATCCACCATTCCGCAATTTCTTCGCCATCATGAACAGACATCTTGTCTTCAAAACAAGGAAAAGAAGATTCAGCGAGATGATATCTCTCCAGAAATTCAGTATGAGCACGGTGTCGTTCTTTGGTATTTAATCCTTTTGACATGGGATATACGCACAGAATCTTACGGTAACCTTTACGATACAGATATTCAAGCCCATCGCAATAAACCTGGTATTGATCCATAAACACCGAAGGGACTTTCTCATGATCGAGTCTCTGCCAGGTGACAATCGGGCCGTATTGAACGTAGGATTCAATAACACTCCACTCATTTGATCGAATTAAGCAAACAAGACCATCCAGTTGCTTTCGTCTTAACATTTCAAGGGCAATTCGTTCTTTCTCAGGATCGCCATTCGTAATGAAAAGACTTATATTAAAGCCATTCTTCTCGGCAATTAACGTAAACGCACGAACAAAGTTAACAATAATCGGGCTGAAACCAACAGCTATAATTCCAATAAGATGCGTTTCACCTTTTTTTAGAGAAATTGCATTCGCATTCGGCACATAGTCCAGTTGTTTCATAATTTCTAGAATTTTACTTCTGGTGGTATCGTTTACATACTTTTTGTTATTGATTACACGCGAAACCGTTGCAGTAGACACACCCGCTAAACGGGCGATTTCTTGAATATTAGCCACCTATAACCACCTCAAAGGCCAGCATATCACATTTTATTGCTAGGAACAAAGCGACATAGAAGCAATAAAAAAAATTGAAAACGAAAGCTTGACATGTAATGCATTACATCATTTACAGTTCAATTGTAAGCAATCCAATACAGCTTTTTAGGAGGTCATCAACATGAAAAAAGGTCTGAAAGTGGTCACTATTGGTGGAGGTTCCAGTTACACCCCAGAATTAGTTGAAGGTTTCATTAAACGTTATCACGAATTACCCATTAAAGAATTATGGCTGGTTGATATCGAGGCAGGTAAAGAAAAACTCGAAATCGTTGGCGCGATGGCTAAACGAATGGTTAAGGCAGCAGGCATTGATTGCGAGATCCATTTGACACTGGACCGCAGACTGGCGTTGCATGATGCTGACTTTGTAACCACTCAACTTCGGGTCGGATTGATGGAAGCACGGATTAAAGACGAAACCATTCCAAATAAGTACGGCCTTATTGGTCAGGAGACGAATGGAGCAGGAGGCATGTTAAAAGCGTTCCGAACGATTCCTGTCATTCTAAGTATCGTTGAAGACATGAAAGATCTTTGTCCAGATGCATGGCTGATAAACTTCACCAATCCCGCAGGTATGGTTACCGAAGCTGTTCTGCGATACGGGCAATGGGAAAAGGTTATTGGTCTATGCAATGTGCCGATCATGGCTGTCAAGAATGAGGCTGCTGCTCTTGATAAACAAGAAGAAGAACTTTTCTTCAAATTTGCGGGAATCAATCATTTGCATTGGCACAAAATATACAGAAAAGACGGAAAAGAACTCACCCGTGAAGCGATTGAAAAAGTATATGGGCCGAATGCCAAACCTGAGAAAATGGTTCAGAACATCAAGAATATGCGTTTCCTGTATGAACAGATCCTTCAATTGGACATGTTGCCTTGTCCTTACCATCGTTACTACTATATGACTGATGCCATGATCAAAGAGGAGTTAGAAGAGGCTCAAGGAGAAGGAACCCGAGGCCAAGTTGTAAAGCGACTAGAAGAAAGTCTGTTTGAGTTGTATAAAAATCCGAATTTGGATCATAAACCTGAGGAACTGGAGAAACGGGGCGGTGCTTACTACAGTGATGCGGCTTGTGAGATCATCAACTCCATTTACAATAATAAAGGGAAGCAAATGGTTGTGAGCACACGGAACAATGGGGCTATTAACGATCTGCCAAATGAAAATGCCATTGAAATCACAAGCATCATTACTGCTCATGGTGCAGAGCCTATCCATTTCGGATCCTTCCCGCCGGCCCAAAGAGGATTGCTGCAAGTCATGAAATCCATGGAAGAACTCACAATTGAAGCAGCGGTAACAGGAGATTATGCTACAGCTCTTCAAGCTTTCACGTCCAACCCACTTGTGCCAAGCGGGGACACTGCAAAAGCATTACTGGACGAATTGCTTGAAGCACATAAAGAGTTTTTGCCGCAATTCCACAAGTAAAAGGGATGTACACAACGAACACGATTTGAATTCGTTAAACTACAAAAGACCTCTAGCCAGATACTGGTTTGAGATCTTTTGTGTTAGAACAAATGGAAGGATTACTGGATTAGAAAATGGCCCTGCCACTCATTGATGCCTTCGTCCATGCGATAAGCTTTAAAACCTTCTTGTTTCAATTTTTGAACAGCTAGTGCCGAGTATGCGCAAACCGGACCCTGACAGTAAGCAATGACTTCAGCATCCTTGGGAAGTTCACGCATCATGGCATCGAGTTTATCCATGGGCATGGAAATGGCTCCAGGGATATGTCCGATTTCAAATTCGTCTTTAGACCGAAGATCCACCAACACGATGGATTCATTATTGACTTTCTCCATAACTTCATCCATGGTCAGTGTTTGAATCCCATCAAGATTGTTGATAAAGTCATCTTTTAATTTTGAAATGTCAGGAAGTTGTTTCTCACTAATACGCCACAGGGAGGACATAAAGTCGATAATTTCCGGATCTGCAACGGAGTAAATGACATACGTTCCTTTTTTGGTGAACTTCACAAGCTTTGCATCGAGCAAAATTTGCAGATGACGCGACACGTTAGCCACATTCATACCTGTACACTCTGCCAATTTCTCCACAGACTTAGAGCTCTGAGCCAATACATTCAATATTTCAAGCCGTTTATCACTCGATAAACTTTTTCCGATTCGTGCAAGCTGTTTATATAGTTCTTCCTTTAATAGTTTTGCTGAACCCAGTGTATCTTCCATCATGATCAACCTCTATTCTAAGTCGTTATTTTTCATCTTAAGTTGCTACTTAATTTCAATCATTAGCTTTACTGTTTGAATTGATTCAATTGATTAATCAAATTGTATCATGTTCTACCGTGTAATCAAGGACCTGCTTTAGATTATTACTTGACGAAAGAATCACTCTGAACTATAATTCAATTGATTGATTGAACATTTGATTTTCTTGGGCGATCGATACATTAATTCATGGAGGTTTCGAAATTATGGCAAAGGCATATCTTCAAATCACACTCAAAATTAATGCAACTGAACGTGAGGCAGCTGTAAAGGTTTATACCACGTATAAAGAGCCGTTTCTCTCAGGTATTGCTGGTGCCGTATCAAAGGAATTGTTAGTTCGTGATGAAGATGTTCAAGTACTGCACGGCTTTAACAGTGAAGATGAAGCTAAAAACTATCTAGAAAGTGATCTTTTCACAAATGATGTTGTCGTTGGATTGAAAGATTTACTTCAAGCTGATCCGGAAGTCCGTATCTACACTACGTTCTAGTGTAGAAGATATGTACTGCTCTCAAGGAGACAACGCTAATACTACAAAGTTCTCTTCATAAACCGACATTGCCAGTTCCGCTATGTCGGTTTTATTTTTTAACGTCACAGCAAATGCATTAATGAAGGAATTTCATTCCTATTAGAAGAGAGGTCAATATGGCAAATGAAAAAATCACATTGAACACTGTTTGGGTTGGTAATGCAAAAGGAAACGGGACGATTAAAAGTGATAATCTCCAAACTCAAATTGCAATTCCCAGTTCAAAAGGAGGGAGTGGGCAAGGCGTAGAACCTAAGCAACTTCTGATGTCTTCAGCAGCATCTTGCTATCTTATGACATTGGTATTCATGTTGGATCAAAGTCGAATTTCGGTAGAAGAATTGTCTATGGAAACAGAAGGAACTGCGACTTCAGATGGGCAAATAAGCATCATTCATCGTCCGCATATTATCTTGAAGAAATCTGAATCCACGAGTCAAGACAAAACCATGGCGGAATCACTACTTCATAAAGCAGAAGAAAACTGTCACATTGGTCAGCTTCTAATGAAAGCAGATGTTCAGATTACATTGGAAGGCAACGTATCCCTAGAAGTCTAGGGTAGAATCAACGGAGCTGTCTGATTTCTCTGAGACGGCTCCGTTGATTCTATGAATCTTTTTGCAGCATTTTGAGTAATACAAGAAGTAGCTCATTGAAGTGAAGGAGAATATTAATGGTAGAAACAGCCTTTGAAAAAAATCAAACCTCTTTACAGGTTCCACCATCAATTATGGAGTATGTAGAGTCTTCTGAGAAGCAACGCCAGTTACATTCTAGAACGATGAAAGTGGTTATTGCTTCTCAAATCTGTGGTGGAGCTGGCTTAGCAGCAGGGATCACCGTAGGTGCGTTAATTGCGCAAGACATGTTAGGCACGGATAGTTTTGCCGGTGTTCCTACGGGCCTTTTCACATTAGGTTCTGCTGGTGCAGCGCTTATGGTAGGAAGACTTTCTCAACGATTGGGGAGGCGGACTGGACTTGCCACAGGATTCTTGGCAGGAGGTATCGGAGCTATTGGTGTTGTCCTTGCGGCATTGTTCAATAGCATTCCTTTGCTCTTTATTTCGATGTTAGTCTATGGGGCAGGTACCGCTACTAATCTGCAAGCACGTTATGCAGGCACAGATCTTGCTTTGCCAGCGCAGCGCGCGAAAACCATTAGTATGGCCATGGTATTCACCACATTTGGTGCGGTTGCTGGCCCCAATCTTGTGAATGTGACTGGTAAATTTGCAACTTCGCTTGGTGCTCCTGCGTTAACGGGACCTTTCATGCTTGCTGCTGTGGCCTACACTTTGGCTGGCCTTATTCTCCTCATTTTCTTGAGACCGGATCCTTTTATTGTAGCTAAAGCTATTGCTGAGGTAGAACTCCAAGGAAAAACTGGAGAAAAGAATCATGTAACAGAAGTTAAAATCAATAAAAAAGGCATTATCATCGGAGCATCCGTTATGGTGTTAACACAAATTGTGATGATCGCCATTATGACAATGACTCCTGTTCATATGCAGCACCATGGACATGATTTAAGTAAAGTAGGACTCGTTATCGGGATCCATGTGGCTTCGATGTATTTACCATCTGTAATCACAGGAGTCCTAGTTGACCGGTTTGGCTATATTAGAATGGCTTATGCCTCAGGTTTTACTTTACTGTTGTCAGGTCTGTTGGCTGCTTTTGCACCTGGTGATTCCATGGCATTACTCACTCTTGCTTTAGCTCTTCTGGGCTTAGGCTGGAACTTTGGATTGATTAGCGGGACTGCCGCAATTGTCGATGCAGCTCCGTCCAATGTCCGTGCGAAGACTCAAGGAACCGTCGATGTTTTGATTGCATTATCAGGAGCATCTGGTGGAGCACTATCAGGTATGGTCGTGGCACACTCGAGTTTTACCATCCTTTCTCTGATTGGCGCCTTTTTGTCACTGCTACTCATTCCTGTCGTTGTTTGGTTCCGGAATAAATAAACAATCAAATTCATTTACAATCAAAAACCGTTTTTCTAGTTTATTGTGTGCAACAATAAATTAGAAGAACGGTTTCTTGCAAATAAAGAGTTTAGACGTTTGATAAATAGAACAAATTACGTATAGCTCAAGTTCTGTGTAATTTCACTGATGAAGTAACAGCAGTGAGATTTGTATGTATTGATGAAAGAAGTTGAGAAATCAAATGATTATCTCATTATTTTTTTATGCGAAAACAATGCTAAATTCATTTATAGTTCGACAAAACAAGTGTTTTTTAGACAAAGGAATACAGTATATGAGGTTGAATATAAAATATTGTGGCAAAAATACATTTTTTGGGAGGATTTTGCACTTGTATTCACCAATCAAGAAGGTAAAAAATGAAATGGGTAGGAATAGATTTTTTGTATTTAGTAGAAGGTTAAATAGAGAGGTTAGACTATACAATTCACTTCAATATGATCATTGGGTTCTGACAGAATCGGATATTTCAGTAATGAGTTACTGTGAAAGACCGTTGAAAATAAATATACCTATTGCAGGTAAAGTTGTCGAAACAGTTTTTGATATGTGGATTAAATCAGAAAGTGAAGAAAAGTTTGTGTTTATACGTTACTCCTATGAAATTGATCCGGATAACAAACGTTCAAGCGAACAAGCGATTGAGGAAATGTATGCACAAAAAATATGGTGCGCAGAGAATAATAAGACACATTGTGTCCTGACCGAAGAAAATATACGATACAATCCCACTATTATTGCAAATAAAAAAACGTTGATTCCTTTTTTTACTCCACTTTCTGATATAAAACCAGAAGTGTATGAGCTGATTTATAGATCAGCTTTAAATGGTCCTATGACAGTCCGTGATTTAGAAAAATCCATTCAATCTAAAAATCATCCTGTCATAATTCGGAATTCTATATTCGCACTAATCCTTCATGGGATACTTACTTTTAATCAAGATCAAGACTTACTTTGTGGATTGACGGAGGTAAAGTTGAATGTCTAGAAGACGTATCTTAGATAATATAAATATTGATCCGAAACATAAAGACCTCTCAAATTGGCCAATTGTTAATATCATGCAACTTCAACCTGAAGATAGAGAGATATTCAAAAAACGAGAAGCTGCAGTGAAGCTATATATGCTTCATGAAGAAGTAACATTAGAAATAATAACTGAACAAACAGGCGTAAGTAAAAAGGAATTAATCATATTTATAAAAAAATGTTTAGAATTCGATCCAATAACTGAAGCAATCTGGGGATTTAGAGCATTAATCCCTCATAAGAGAACCAAAAAGTATGATAGAAGTGCAACCACAACCTTTTTACCACAACAGCAAAGGCCAAGATTCAGTGGAGCCTTCAATCAACTCCTTGAACAATATCCAGAAATTAGAGAGAAGATCACTTCAGCATATTTAAGACGAAAAGGAAAAAATTCTACGATGCCCACAATCTCAACTGATGGGATCCATAGATTATTCCTAAGTTTGTGCAAAAAGAATGGTATAGGAATACATGACTATCCGTTTAATACAAATGATAAAGGATATCGATCATTATATCGTTTCTTTAAAAAAATTGAGAATAATCATTTTTCAGAAGGTGCAAAGCGTTACGGAAAAGAAGCAGCCAGGCAATCACGGATGGGAACAATGCTAAAACATGAATTGATATTACAAAAGCCTTTTCAACGCGTTCAGTTTGATGGGCATAAGATTGATGCGATGTTTACTATCACATTTAAAACCCCTGAAGGAGACTTATTTACAGAAGTTGTGGAGCGGGTATGGCTTCTTGTAATAGTTGATGTAGCAACTCGAGCAATATTAGGTCATCACCTCTGTGTAAATAAAGAATATAACAAAGACGATGTTTTGCATTGTATTCGCAACACAGTAACCCCTTATGAAAAACGAAAATTTTCGATACCTGGTATTGATTATGATCCTAAAGGTGGTATACCTTCGGCTGAAATTCCAGAAACGGCATGGGCTCTGTGGGATGAATTCAGCTATGACAATGGTAAAGCAAATTTATCAAATATCGTAACCGATCGTCTTTATGAAGTAGTTCGTTGTACTATAAATCCTGGTCCGGTTGACGCTCCAGAAGTAAGAGGCATTATTGAACGGTTATTTCGTTCCCTTGAAGTGCTTGGATACCATAAATTAGTGAGTACTACTGGAAGCAATCCTTCTGATCCTCTTCGTAAAAATCCAGAACAACAAGCAAAAAAGTTTGATATTTCTTTATCGGATCTAGAGGAGCTTACACATATTCTAGTATCTGATTATAATGGTATTCCACATAGTGGAATTAGAAACTTTTCTCCTCTTCAATTAATGAAACAACGAATTGAAAGAGGGATGGAACCAAGAGTTCTTGAACCAGACAAAAGAAAAGATGCTATTTTTTTTATGATTCAAACTAAAAGAAGAGTGAGTGGAAACATAGAAAAAGGAAAACGTCCGTTCATCAACTACGAGGGGGTACGATATCAAAGTGATATCCTTGAGAGCATCCAGACGTTGTAGCTCCCGATAAAGAGTAGCGTTGATGCGATGGAAATCCATATACTGGCGCGAAGCACCCGCTTCAATCCCCAATAACTCCCTCTTGCTCCCACGATAAGTAAGGTCGGTAACACGAACACGGCATATAAAGCAAACAATACAGTGATTTCTAAACTGCTCATATGAAAATTCTTCGCGTATAACGGGAACAGTGAAGACATAAACGTAGCTGCGCAGGTCATCACAAGAAAAACCCAAAGCATTCTTTTCATCAAAATTCTCCTATTCAAATTTAAGATTACCTATTACGTATTGCTTGACCGATTCACGGAGCACACTATGGCAGATGTACGTACCATCCTTGCGGAGAAAGATTAGGCTGCGTCGGCTCCGTTGATAGACTCCATTCTTCCTCTGACCCTAAAAACCAATAGTCTTTATCGCCGTAAGCGTCAAGCTGTACCCACCTTCTTACTTAGCATTCGCTATGAGATAATCCTCCTCAGAATCAACAGAGGGAGGATTTTTTCATGGCCAGGG
>NZ_FPAC01000011.1 GCF_900116105.1 Paenibacillus sp. 453mf | reverse complement strand
AGGAGCACCGCTGGGTAGCTATGTACGGACGGGATAAGCGCTGAAAGCATCTAAGCGTGAAGCCCCCCTCAAGATGAGATTTCCCAACTAGTAAGACCCCTTGAAGACGACGAGGTAGATAGGCTGGGGGTGGAAGTGCAGCAATGCATGGAGCTGACCAGTACTAATCGGTCGAGGGCTTATCCAAAAAAACACCCCACAAAGTGAAGTGAATGCTTCCGGAGTAAATTCCGAATACTTTGCGGGGACCCCGAGAATAACGGGGAAAGCAATAAATCGCAGATTGTTTCGTATCTAGTTTTCAGGGAGTAAATCCTTGAAGGAAAATTACACATCTTTTGGAGAGATACCCAAGTGGCTATAAGGGGACCCTCTGCTAAGGGGTTAGACTGCGTAAGCGGTGCGAGGGTTCGAATCCCTCTCTCTCCGCCACTAATTATCTAGTTGATTTTCAGAATCGGCTGTGATAACATAGGACAAGTTGTGTGATAAAAATATGGCGGTGTAGCTCAGCTGGCTAGAGCGTACGGTTCATACCCGTGAGGTCGGGGGTTCGATCCCCTCCGCCGCTACCATATTATCCTGGAGACTTAGCTCAGCTGGGAGAGCATCTGCCTTACAAGCAGAGGGTCGGGGGTTCGATCCCCTCAGTCTCCACCATATACGCCGGTGTAGCTCAACTGGTAGAGCAACTGACTTGTAATCAGTAGGTTGGGGGTTCAAGTCCTCTCGCCGGCACCATTTTTCATAAAGTTAGGAACTGTGGTGTAGAGGCCTAACATGCCTGCCTGTCACGCAGGAGATCGCGGGTTCGAATCCCGTCAGTTCCGCCATTTAACTTTTTGAGAAATGTCAATGAAGCACATGTTCCACGTATAAAGTGGGAAGGGGTTTACCCGACACTTTATTTTTTTTGCCACAACACCTTGGCTCGGTAGCTCAGTCGGTAGAGCAGAGGACTGAAAATCCTCGTGTCGGCGGTTCGATTCCGTCCCGAGCCACTTTTTAATCCTGGAGGATTAGCGAAGTGGCCAAACGCATCAGACTGTAAATCTGCTCCCTTACGGGTTCGGTGGTTCGAATCCATCATCCTCCACCAGTTTTTATGAGCCATTAGCTCAGTTGGTAGAGCACCTGACTTTTAATCAGGGTGTCGAAGGTTCGAGTCCTTCATGGCTCATCACTAAAGTCATCAGTTCAATACTGATGGCTTTTTTTGTTGTATAATGAGTTCATTGCTTGGCCGTGTTTTTTGGAACATAGTCCTTTATAATAAAAATAATGAAGATAAAGATGTGCTTATAATCATTGAACCATCATTGATATCGAATAATCATGCATAAATATCTAAATACGCTTGCTCTACTTATTGATTTAAACATAAAGTCGCAAAGTGGTGAGGAATTGTGATGGATCATAAATCGTTATTACAGAAGCTGCAGCACATTATGGAGACACCGTTCGAAATTAATGGACTTCAAACCATAGAGAATGCCAAATTTAAAGCTGAAGAGAGTTTAGGAGAAGCGTCGTTCATTGTGAATGATCGGCTGTATTTTCATTTGAGTAATGAAAATCAAGAGCAGCCACTTGTGATATCTGTCCCAGCTCATCAGGTTAGTGCATCAGAGAGAGCTTTAATCGAATGGATTATTACTTCTATGCAGTCTGCTTCTCCGATGCATGCGGATCATACAACAGAGCAGTCTAATATGAATATGCTGGGCGCCTGGATTATTGAACAGATCGACAGTTCGGATGCAGTAACTATACCAGAAGGACTGGATAATCTTACATCTGTTTTTAGAGTAGGGATCGTTCCCTTTTATATAACGTATGAGGGCGGACATGATTCTGGTGTTGCTCCAAAATCGATGTACAAGCTGCTTCAATCTTACTTTGGCGGAGAGATCATGCTTGTACTCTTGCAACAAGATAAATGGCTCGTTCTTGCAGAAGAAGCTATGGTTCTGGATCGGACAGAGTTAAAAGATGTGGATCAAGGTGCGGAAAGAACAGAACTGGCACTTGAGAGCGAACTGATGGCATTTGCCGAAGGCTTATATGAAGTCGTAGCTAATGAGTGGGTAGGCGTATTTAATCTATCCGTTCATTCTCCGCTGTATTCCTTGGACAGCCTGCCGCACGTAACCTCTCTGCTGATGGAGACGATTCAGCTTGGGAAGATTTTTAGAATGAGTGAACATGTGCATTTCCCTTGGCGGTTTACACTTGAGCGCTTGGTATCCAGAATACCAGAAGAGCAGAGATCAAGTTATTTGAACGAGGTGAAAGATTCCTCCATACTATTTGATGAAGAAACGATATCAACACTAGAGATTTTCTTTCAGCTGGATTGTAATGTCAGTGAAACCGCAAAACGTCTCTACATTCACAGAAATACCCTGATATACCGGCTGGACAAGATTAAGCAAGAGACCGGTTTAGATGTTCGAAGCTTTAAGGACGCCGTTTTGGTGAAGCTGACACTGCTCTTGTACAAAGTGACGAAAAGGCTCTGATTTTTTTGTATGAATTGTGCATAGTCATAAGAGACCGAACTAGGTTAATATAAGAACAGAAAATGAATTCGATTACATTATTGATATTGCTGTGTGTATTCGTTTACATGAATTAATGAAATTATGCTGAGGAGGCAATAATCATGGCTGGTGTACGTTTAGAACATATCTACAAACAATATCCAGGTTCAGATAAGGCGACGGTAGTTGATATCAACTTAGACATTAAGGATAAAGAGTTTCTGGTACTTGTAGGTCCTTCCGGTTGCGGTAAATCCACAACACTTCGAATGATTGCCGGCCTTGAGGAAATCTCCGACGGTAAACTATATATCGGTGATCGTGTCGTTAACGACGTGGCTCCAAAAGACCGCGATATCGCGATGGTATTCCAATCCTATGCCTTGTATCCGCATATGAACGTATATCAGAACATGGCATTCGGTTTGAAGCTTCGTAAAGTGAAAAAAGAAGAAATCGATAAGAGCGTTCGCGAAGCAGCTAAAATTCTCGATATCGAGCATTTGCTGGATCGCAAACCAAAAGCTCTTTCCGGTGGTCAGCGTCAGCGTGTCGCATTGGGACGTGCGATCGTCCGTAATCCTCAAGTCTTCTTGATGGATGAGCCGCTCTCCAACTTGGATGCTAAACTTCGTGGACAGATGCGCGCGGAGATTACTAAACTGGCTAAACGTTTGGAAACAACCGTTATCTACGTAACGCATGACCAAATCGAAGCAATGACGATGGGTGATCGTATCGTTGTAATGAAAGACGGATATATTCAACAAGCGGCTTCTCCGGAAGAGCTGTATAACAATCCGACGAACTTGTTCGTTGCCGGCTTTATTGGATCTCCAACAATGAACTTCATCAAAGGTAAGCTGTCTCAGCAAGGAGACACTCTTCGCTTTACAGCTACTGGTGTTGATGTAGAGATCCCGCAAGGGAAAGCTCAGATTCTGAAGAGCAAAGGCTATGCGGGTAAAGATGTGATTCTGGGTGTTCGTCCAGAAGATATTCATGAAGAGCCTGTATTTCTGGAAGCTTCCCCACACACTGTGTTTACGGCTAAAGTAGATGTAAGTGAGAACCTTGGTCATGAATTGCTCTTGTACCTCAGCGGTGTAGGCAGCGATGTTACTATTGCCCGTGTTGATGGACGCTCCAATACTCGTGATGGCAGCACTGTAAAAATGGCAATCGACATGAACAAAGTTCATATCTTCGATATCGAAACAGAAGCTAATGTACTTGTTCAAGACTAAGATCTTTGGACAGAATAGAGAGGGTTGTCTTGGCTTAGCGCCAGGGCAGCCCTTTTCATTTTATATTAGTACTGAATAAATCATTCATGGCATGAACATTGCATTCAGACCTAATTTCCTATACGATAATGACATTGAAACTTCCGATTATAGGTAAAGAGATGTACATAACATATGTTAACCGAATCAATTTCATAACTCATTAAAAAGGTGAATCGAAACTATATAGACAAAAAATCAATTTGATCTATATATATCCCTGATTTAAGCAGCTAAAGGTATTATGAAATTGATTCAACAGCAAGATAATTCGCAGGAGTCATCCTGATTGTAATGGAAGGAAGAATCCAACATGGCTAAAAAAGTAAAAGTAACAGAGCTAGCTAACGAATTTCAGCTTGAGGTCGTTTCAGGCGAGAAAGGTCTTAAGCGGCCTATTACAGTAGATGATCTGAACAGACCAGGCCTTGAAATGGCCGGTTATTTTGAATACTATCCAACGGAACGAGTACAGCTGCTGGGCAAAACAGAGCTTGCCTTCTTGCAGATGCTGCCTGAAGAAGAGCGTCGAGATCGAATGAGCCGTTTATGTCATGAAGAAACACCGTGTATTGTGGTGACTCGCGGTCTGGATGTGCCTCAGGAGCTGGTTGATATCAGTAATGAGCGTGATCTGCCTGTTCTGCGCAGTTCAATGTCGACAACGATCTTATCAAGTCGTATTACAGGTTTCTTGGAGGGTAAGCTTGCACCAACGACAACCATTCATGGGGTTTTGTGTGATGTGTATGGCATTGGTCTTCTCATTACAGGAAGCAGTGGGATTGGTAAGAGTGAGGCAGCTCTTGAACTCGTAAAACGGGGTCACCGCCTTGTCGCGGATGATGCAGTCGAAATCAGCCAAACGGCAGATAATCAATTACATGGTACCGCACCTGAGCTCATCAGACATTTGCTTGAGATTCGCGGAGTGGGGATTATCAATGTAATGACACTATTTGGTGTGGGCGCTATTCGGAATCACAAGAGGATTACGCTTGTTGTTCGGCTTGAGGCTTGGCAGCAGGATAAGCAATATGACCGTCTTGGGCTTGACGAGGAGACGACTCGTATTATTGATACGGATGTGCCGCTCGTTACGATTCCGGTCCGCCCTGGCCGTAACCTGGGTGTCATTATTGAAGTAGCAGCTATGAACTTCCGTTTGAAACGAATGGGTGTTAATGCTGCGCTTCAGTTTACGAACAAACTGACGGCAACGATTGCAGAAGACAATGATGATATGGACTGATTATGTCCATACCTATGCACCTATCGACGCGAATAAAGTATAACAAAAGTGATGATAAATTTAAGGAGTGGACAAATGGGTACCTTATTACTTGATCCTATTGCTTTTTCCATTGGTTCTCTTAATGTTCATTGGTATGGGCTGATATTAGGGACTGCAGCCATTGTAGGCTTACTGCTGGCCATGCAGGAAGGCAAACGTTTCGGTATACCTTCTGATTTCTTTATGGATTTATTACTGCTGGGTGTCCCTTCGGCCATTATCGGGGCAAGGATTTATTATGTTGCCTTTCAATGGGATGACTACAAGGACAACTTCTGGGATGTGTTTAAGATATGGCAGGGCGGTATCGCCATATATGGTGCGCTGATTGGCGCAATCATTTGTGCATTTTTCTATTTCAGGCATAAAGGATATAACTTCTGGCGAATCGTAGATATTTGTGCGCCAGGATTGCTTATCGGTCAGGCCATCGGCCGTTGGGGGAACTTCGTTAACCAGGAGGCATACGGTGGATCTGTGGAAGAATCTTTCCTGAGAAATACACTTCATCTGCCTGACTTTATTGTTAATCAGATGAACGTGCAAGGTACATATCATCATCCGGCATTTTTGTACGAATCGGTTTGGAATATCGTGGGCTTGCTGATCCTGTTTATTCTGCGTCGTCAGAAGTTCATGCGTGCCGGCGAGCTGTTCATGTCCTACTTCATCTGGTACTCTATCGGACGTTTCTTTATCGAAGCACTGCGTACAGACAGCCTGGCATTCCAAGGTCCAGAATGGCTTGCATCGATGATTCACGGTATGTGGTCACCTATGATCGCTATGGGCTTCGAAATGGGTTATTTGGATCCCGAATATGGCAATATCCGGATTTCGCAGCTGCTGTCTATCGCTTTTGTATTGATTGCAATCGTTCTGATCGTTGTGCGCCGAGTGACTGGTGCCTCCAAGGAACGTTATTCAGATCCGATTGTGTCAACGAAGACACCGGCAGTTAAGGAAGATGACGAGCTGACAAGTATGGATAAAGAAAAGGACATCAAAGATGCTTCTCACAGCAACAAGGGGAGCTCTGATCAGAAAAAGGAGTAGTCCAGCATGATTAACACCGTTTTATTTGATTTAGATGGAACAATAATAGATACGAACGAGCTGATTATCAGCTCGTTTCTGCATGTCCTGGATCAGCTTGGTCCAGGAGCTCTTCCGCGCGAGGAGATTATTCCGCATATGGGCGGAACCCTGGAGCAGCAGATGCAGGCTTTTACAGGGAAGTCAGATGTAGCTGAGTACGTCACAGGCTATCGTGCATACAATGCGATCCACCATGACGCAATGGTTAATCCGTTCCCTCATGTTACAGAGGTCTGCGAGAAGCTTCGTGAGCAAGGAATCCGGATGGGGGTTGTAACGACAAAAATTCGGCCAAGCACGCTCAAGGTGCTTGAAATGTATGATCTTAAGAAGTATATGGAGGTCATCGTTACAGTATCGGATGTGACGCATCCCAAACCGCATCCGGAACCGGTTCAGAAGGCAGTTGAAGAGCTCGGAGCCGATCCAGCCCAAACCTTAATGGTTGGTGACAGTCCAGTTGATATCCAGTCAGCGAAAGCAGCTGGAGTCAAAGCGGCGGGAGTGGCTTGGTCATTGAAGGGTGAGGCGAAGCTGCGGGAGTACGGCCCGGATTATATTTTGCATGATATGAACGATATATTGACTATAATCCAGAAGGAGCAGTAAACGTGAGAAAGGTGGAGCGTTATCCTGTAGAGGGGCACAATGCACTATGGCATATTTACCGTACGGTGAGTCCCTTTAAAGGGGTTCGCAATTTCATCTGGATCCAGCTCTCAAGATACTGCCCTATCCTGCCATTAAAGAACTGGATCTATCGAAGCCGGCTTCGTATGAAGGTAGGAGATTATACCGCATTTGGACTTATGGTGATGGTGGATGTGTTTTTTCCGGAAAGGATCAAGATTGGCACAAACTCCGTCATTGGATACAACACTACAATTCTCGCACATGAGTATCTCATTAAGGAATATCGGCTAGGAGATGTTATCATAGGTGATAATGTGCTGATTGGAGCAAATTCAACGATCCTGCCTGGAGTCACCATTGGAGATGGTGCGGTCGTTGCTGCCGGTTCCGTTGTTCATAAGGATGTTGCGCCGGGTGCTTTTGTTGGCGGCAATCCGCTTCGTGAGCTGAAGTCTAAGGCCGTTATCCCCAGTGATAGTGAGTCAACAGAAACAGAATAGGTATGACTTGGATAGAAAAAGGACCCGGCTGCAGGTCCTTTTTGCATATAAAAAAGCTTCATTATTGTGAGTGCAGACAACCTCTTGCAATTCAAGGTGAATTGACGTGCCATGGAAGACGTGATATTATATCGAATAATTCTTTAATTTGTTAGATTGGTAGTACATTAACGCAATAAAGATATTGTTCGTGATTAAAATATAAATAAAATGAGGGGAAATTCATATGTCTAAACCAAAGGGTTTCGAAAAACCAGCTGGTGTACGCGATTATCTGCCTCATGTGGTTGATAAACTGCGCCGCATCGAGCATCGGGTACTGGAGTGCATGGGCAGCTGGGGATATCGTCAGATCATAACACCCTCCATGGAATACTATGACACCGTGGGTGTTGCCAGCTCTACCTCGGATCGGAAGCTATTTAAACTGCTTAATAATCGGGGAACTACACTTGTCCTTCGTTCTGATATGACAGCACCGATTGCACGGGTTGTATCTTCACTTCTCAAGGAGGAGAAGCTGCCTCTGCGTCTGTCTTATCATGCAAATGTGTTTCGGGCGATTGAAGAGGAAGCAGGAAGGGAAGCGGAATTCTTTCAGACCGGTGTGGAGCTGGTTGGAGACGACTCGCCGGAAGCGGATGCAGAGGTTGTCGCTCTGGCTATTGCTTCTTTGAAAGCTGCAGGAGTTCAGTCCTTCAAGATTGCGATGGGACATGTAGGATTCTTGAACGGACTCTTTGAAGAGATTGTTCCGGGTCAGAAGGAATTGCAGAAGGAGCTTAAGGAAGTCCTGCTGAAACGTGACTATGTCGGTTATCGTGAGAAGATTGATGCATTGCCTCTGGAAGATGAATCGAAGGAACGGATGAACGCGATTCTCCGCCTACGTGGAGGGAAGGAGATTTGCAGCAAGGCAGAACAGCTGAGTACAAGCAGTGAAGCCCGCAGCTCCATGAACCATCTCTGCAGCGTGTGGGAAGTGCTAGAAGCCTACGGCGTATCACAGCATGTTCTGATTGATCTGACGATGATTGGTGACTTTTCTTATTACACAGGTATGACCTTTGAGGGATACGCAGCAGAGCTGGGTTCACCCGTATGCAGCGGAGGCAGATATGACAAATTGCTGAAGCAATTTGGAAAAGATGTGCCTGCTACCGGTTTTGCTCTCAAGACAAACCGAATTGTCGACGGAGTAAGAGGAATTCGTGTAGAACAGCCGCTCCCTGTACTTATTGAATATACCAAGGAGCACCGGGCAGAGGCTTTGTCACGGGCAGGCGAGATGAGAAGCGAAGGACGGATTGTTGTAACCAGGCTGATGGGAAGAGATGACGATTGTTATAACCAGGCAATAGAAATGGGGGAGCAGGGCTCCAACTATGCGGTGTCTATGCTCCAGGGAAAATATGAGAAGGTATATACTTACAGTAATTCAATATAAGTCAGCAGAAGGCAGAGGGAGGGAGTATCAAGCATGAGCGAAATTTTGAAGGTAGCTATGCCGAAAGGAAGAATATATAAGAAAGCTTCTGAGCTGTTTCGTGCGGCAGGCATTGCAATTCCAGCGGATATCGATGAATCCCGCAAGCTGGTCATTCCACTGCCAGAGGCACAGCTTGAATTTATTATGGCCAAGCCGGTAGATGTTCCAACTTATGTAGAGTATGGAGCAGCCGATATCGGTATTGTCGGTAAGGATGTCTTGTTAGAGGAAAACAAAGACGTGTATGAGCTGCTTGATTTAGGGATCGCTCGCTGCCGAATGTCGGTCATCGGACTACCGGACTGGGAGCCAGGCATCAGGCAGCGAGTGGCCACGAAATATCCGAATGTGGCTTCACAGTATTTTAGGGAGCAGGGCCAGCAAGTAGAGGTCATTAAGCTGAACGGGTCAATTGAGCTTGCTCCATTAATCGGTTTGGCCGACCGGATCGTTGATATGGTCGAGACCGGACAGACGCTTCGCGAGAACGGGCTCATTGAATTCGAAAGCATGTTTGAGATCACTAGCCGATTGATTGCAAACCGGGTAAGCTACCGAATGAAGAATGCACAGATTCAGAGTTTATGTGATGCATTGCAGCAGGTTATTACAGCACCTGCTGAATAGATGATAAATAGTTCACGGCATGAAATGATAGAGCTGCTTCATTGATGTAATCCCTGACAATATAAGGTTCAACATGACCTTGATCTATGGAATGAACAATTAAGCAACTGAATACTTAACAAGATAAATAAAGGATTGTAGCCCTGAAGGTATGTTGATAAAGGAGGATTGGAAGATGAGAATCGTACCGGCGAAGGAGTTCCGTCTACAGCGTGATGTGGATTATGGAACGAAGGAACAAAATGAAGCGGTTCGTCAAATCATTCAGGATGTCCGGAGCGATGGAGATGCAGCTGTGCTAAAGTATACTGCTCTCCATGACCGGACCGAAATAAGTGCAGCTGAGCTGAAGGTGACCGAGGCGGAGATGAATGCAGCTTATGATGTAGTGGAGCCTTCATTTATCACCGCGATTCGAGCAGCTGCGCACAACATACGTAAATTTCATGAGAAACAGAAACGAAGTTCCTGGATGGACTTTGAGCCTGATGGAAGTCTGCTCGGACAGATTATCCGGCCGCTGGACCGTGTCGGTGTCTACGTGCCGGGCGGCAAGGCAGCATATCCTTCCTCTGTGCTGATGAATGTCATTCCAGCACAGGTGGCCGGTGTGCGTGAGATTGTGATGGTGACGCCGCCGGCTACGAGCGGCGGCGAAGGCGTTGACCCGTACATTCTCGTGGCTGCTGCGGAAGCAGGCGTTAACGAGATGTACCGGGTGGGCGGCGCGCAGGCGATTGCCGCCTTGGCTTACGGCACGGAGAGCATCCAGAAGGTCGACAAGATCTGTGGACCGGGCAATATTTATGTGGCGCTCGCGAAGCGTGAGGTGTTCGGGGCCGTCGATATCGACAGTATTGCAGGCCCGAGCGAAATTGTGGTCCTGGCGGATGAAACCGCGAAAGCGGACTATGTTGCCGCCGACCTGTTATCTCAGGCGGAGCACGACGAAATGGCGTCCGCCATCCTTGTGACGACATCCCAGCAGCTGGCTGAAGAGGTACAGCGAGAGGTGGAAGAACAGCTTAGCAAGCTGCCGAGAGAAGACATTGCGAGAGCTTCGGTCGAGGCGCATGGAGCGATTATCGTCGTGAGCTCCCTGCTTGAAGGCATTGAGGTTGTGAACCAGCTGGCACCGGAGCATCTTGAAGTGATGGTGGCGGAGCCGATGTCTTATGTATCTTATATCCGTCATGCTGGAGCGATCTTTCTCGGACCGTACAGCTCTGAGCCGGTAGGGGATTATTTTGCAGGGCCGAATCATATTATTCCGACCAACGGAACGGCAAGATATGCATCGCCGGTCGATGTGGACGATTTTACGAAAAAATCGAGTCTTATCTATTACAGCAAGGAAGCGCTCCTCAGGAATGGAGAAGCCATTATGGAGCTGGCTCGTCATGAAGGATTAGAAGGGCATGCACGAGCGATTGAAATTAGATTACAGCAGGAACGCAATTAATTGCATAAGATGATTTCTAACTGCCCTGCGTTTGCTTTAAGCAAGAGTATAAATATCAAAACAATCATAACGAAATAAGAGCGAGATGCTGGAGAGCGGAGGCGTAAAATGGGAAATCAGGACAACAGCGTTAACAGTTTTATTGAAGAAGGCCGCGGAGCAAGTGTCAGCCGAAAAACGAACGAGACCGACATTCAGCTTGCCTTCGGTGTGGATGGAACAGGTCGTTCCGAGATTGAGACAGATGTACCTTTTCTGAACCATATGCTTGACTTGTTCACGAAGCACGGGCAATTTGATCTCCAAGTCGTCGCCAAAGGCGATATTGAAATTGATGACCATCACACGGTGGAGGATATCGGCATTTGTCTGGGGCAAACGTTGCTAACTGCATTAGGCGATAAAAAAGGAATCAAGCGGTATGCAAGTGTGTTTGTTCCGATGGACGAGGCTCTGGCGCAGGTTGTCATTGACATCAGCAATCGTCCGCACTTTGAATATCGGGCAGAGTATCCTTCCCAGCAGGTAGGAAGCTTCTCCACAGAGCTGGTACAGGAATTTCTGTGGAAGTTCGCGCTTGAGGCACGAATTACGCTTCACGTTATCGTTCATTACGGACAAAATACCCATCATATGATCGAGGCTGTGTTCAAGGCGCTCGGAAGAGCACTGGATGAAGCGACAGCAGTCGATCCGCGTGTTACCGGTGTGCCATCAACGAAGGGAGTGCTGTAGCCTTATGACCATAGCCATTGTTGATTACGGAATGGGGAACCTGCACAGCGTAAGCAAGGCTGTCGAAAGACTGGGTTATACCGCACTGGTAACAGGGGATGAACAAGAGATTCTAGGGGCTGCCGGCGTCATTCTGCCGGGTGTAGGGGCATTTGGAGATGCGATGCAGCATCTTCGGGAAGCGAAGCTTGATACCGTCATTAAGCAGGTGAGCGAGGATGGAACACCGCTGCTCGGCATTTGTCTAGGAATGCAGCTGCTATTCAGCAGAAGTGAGGAGCACGGGAATCATGAGGGTCTCGGTATTTTGCCGGGGAATGTTATAAGGTTCGAAGAGAGGGCAGATTACAAGGTTCCGCATATGGGATGGAATGAGCTCGAATTTATACATCAGGACAGCCCCCTGTTTGAAGGACTGGAGGAAGGCCATGTGTACTTTGTCCATTCTTATCACGCTAAGCCTGAAGTAGAATCAAATCTGCTGGCGGTTACAGATTATGGTTATCCGGTGACGGCCATTGTCGGCCATGGCTCCGTGTATGGTATGCAGTTTCATCCCGAGAAGAGCGGGAAGCTTGGGATGCAGCTCTTAAACAATTTTCTGCGTTTAGCAGAAGCTTCTGAATGAGGTCTTGAGGACATAATGTAGCGATAGTTCAAGTTGATGTGAGAATCAAGAGAAGATGGGGGAGGCCTGAATTAGTATGTCTTTGTTCACTATATATCCAGCCATTGATATTCTAGGCGGCAAATGTGTAAGGCTGGTACAAGGAGACTATAACCAGGAGACTGTGTACAACGACAATCCGGTTGCAGCCGCTAAGGAATGGGAAGCACAAGGGGGCACCTTCATTCATTTGGTCGATCTTGATGGAGCAAAGGAAGGCAAGCCAGTTAATGCAGAAGTAATCGGACAGATTGCTTCCGCTGTAAATGTTCCTGTACAAGTCGGAGGCGGTCTCCGCCGAATAGAGGATGTGGAACAGCTTCTGTCTCTTGGCGTCAGTCGGGTTATTCTCGGCACTGCGGCAATCGAGGATCGAAAATTTACAGAAACCGTACTAGCTTCATATGGTGACAAGGTGGCTATTGGCATTGATGCACGAGATGGCTATGTTGCGACGAGAGGCTGGCTTGAAACTTCTCAGGTCAAAGCAGAGGTACTCGCCAAGGAGCTTGCCGCATACGGAGCTAAGACTTTTATTTTCACGGATATTTCGAGAGACGGAATGATGCAGGGGCCAAATATTGAAGCCATTGTATCATTAGCTGAAGTCAGTGGACAGCAGGTCATTGCATCAGGAGGAGTCAGCACGATGGAGGATCTTGTGCGTCTTCACAGATACAGAGATCAGGGCGTCAGCGGCGCAATCGTTGGAAAGGCATTGTATACGGGTGCCGTTGATCTGAGGCAGGCCATCGAAACGATCAATAACAGTGGTTTAACATAGACGAAATAGAGGAGAGGAGGGTGAACCTATGCTGGCCAAGCGGATCATACCATGCCTGGATGTGAAGGACGGCAGAGTTGTAAAAGGAGTCAATTTCGTCAATCTAAGAGATGCCGGTGATCCTGTAGAGCTTGCTGCCTTATACGATAAGGAAGGTGCAGACGAGATTGTCTTCTTGGATATATCGGCTTCAGCAGAAGGACGGGAAACGATGATCGAGGTCGTCCGTCAAACCGCTGGAGAAATTGCGATTCCTTTCACGGTAGGCGGGGGAATTAAGCATGTGGATGATATGAAGAAAATTTTGCGTGCGGGTGCGGATAAAATCGGGATTAATACAGCAGCTGTACTGAACCCTGATTTAATTACTCAAGGTGCACAGCGGTTTGGATCTCAGTGTATTGTGGTTGCTGTTGATGCCAAGTGGAACGAGTCGATCAACGACTGGGAGGTATATACACACGGCGGAAGAAAGGCAACGGGCATTCGAGCACTGGATTGGGTCAAACGAGCTGAGCAGCTGGGAGCTGGAGAATTGCTGCTTACGAGCATGGATACAGACGGAACGAAGGACGGATTTGATATCGCACTGACGAAGGCTGTGAGTGAGGCAGTCTGGATCCCCGTTATTGCTTCAGGCGGTGCAGGGCAAGAAGCGCATTTTGAAGAAGTGTTCACAGAAGGCAAAGCAGATGCAGGGCTTGCTGCAACGATCTTTCACTATAAAGAGATCGCTATACCGCATCTCAAACAGCAGCTGAAATCCAAAGGGGTTGAAATTCGATGAGTACAGAACTAGCAATAGAAGCAGTCCGTTTCGATGAAAAAGGGCTTGTCCCTGCCATTGTTCAGGATGCGGACACCAAAGAAGTGCTGATGATGGCCTATATGAATGAAGAGTCGCTGCTTAAGTCGATCTCATCGGGAGAGACCTGGTTCTGGTCCCGTTCACGGGGTGAGCTATGGAATAAAGGAGCGACGTCCGGCAATGTACAGTCGATTGTTTCATTAAAATATGATTGTGATGGAGATACGCTGCTCGTACTGGTGAATCCCAAAGGACCAGCATGCCATACGGGTGAGAACAGCTGCTTCTTCCGTGAACTTAGTGGTGTGAATCAGGCGAGGACTTATGTGTCCGGTACTGGTGAGGCTGGTGCAGAAGTGCAGGCAGGCAGCCGGTTTGATGTGCTGGCGGAGCTGGAGCGTGTCATCACAGAGCGCGAGAAGGAGCGTCCAGAAGGTGCGTACACGACATATCTGTTCGATAAAGGCGTAGATAAGATCCTCAAGAAAATTGGTGAGGAAGCGTCAGAAACGATCATCGCTGCCAAGAACAAGGATAACCAAGAGCTTAGACTCGAGGTCAGTGACCTGATCTATCATTTGCTCGTTCTTCTTGAAGAGCGGAAGCTTCCACTGGATGAAATCATGCAGGAGCTCAGTCTTCGCCATGAACGTCCACGCCGGGATTAAGGCAGGTGGGAACTCTATGTCTATGCTAATCGACTTCCATACACATCATGCCAGATGTGGACATGCGGTAGGAGAACTGGAAGCCTATGTACAGCAAGCAGTTCGGCTCGGCTACAGTCAAATTGGGCTGTCGGACCACATGCCGCTGATCCATGTCAATCCGGCAACGTATTATCCTGAAATGGCGATGCCAATGGAGGAGCTCCCCCGTTACGTGGAGGAGTGCCTATCACTTAGGGAAAAGTACAAGGGACAAATTAAGGTGCTTGTCGGTCTAGAGGGAGACTATATTGAGGGATTTGAAGAGAAGATTGAGCAGATCATTAACGCCTATCCTTTTGATTATGTCATTGGATCCGTTCATTTCCTTAAGGAATGGGACATTTCGGATTATCGGCAGGTGCACAACTGGGAGAACAAGGATGTCCTTGAAGTGTACAAGACGTATTACGATGCGGTTGAGAAGGCGGCGCGCTCAGGTCTCTATGATTATCTCGGGCACATCGATGTGATCAAGCGTTTCGGTTATACACCAAAGTCATCGGAAGCAGAGGAATGGCTGCAGCTGGAATTATCTGTCCTTAAGACCATTGCAGCGAGCAAGTTGGCAATAGAGCTGAATGCGTCTGGTCTATCCAAGCCTTGTGCCGAAATGTTCCCGAGCCGGCGAATACTTGAGAAAGCTTTTGAATTGAACATTCCAATCACGGTTGGATCAGATGCGCATGATCCGGCAAAAGTGGGTGAGCATGTCGATCAGGCAAGAGATCTTCTACGGGAAATCGGATATACAGAACTTGCCGTATTCGAGCATCGAAAACGGTCGTCTGTTCCATTGTAATCCAGTCGTCGCAGAGTATAATGGAAATATAAGGATGAAAAATGAAGTGCTCGGTAGTGATGTCTAAAATTTTGATTCGGGAGGCATGTATGCAGCATTCTCTCCGTATATTTTCGGGATCGTCTAACCCTCAGCTCGTGCAAAATATTTGCCGCAAGCTTGGAGTCGAATCGGGCAAGATCAAAATAGCCCGTTTCCAGAGCGGTGAGATATATGTCCACTATGAGGAAACGATCCGAAATTGTGACGTGTTCCTAGTACAATCGCTGTCGAGACCGATCAATGAGCTGCTTGTTGAGCTGCTCGTGATGATTGATGCCGCCAAGCGGGCATCTGCACGGACGGTTAATGTCATATTGCCCTATTACGGCTATGCAAGGCAGGAACGCAAATCTGCACCGCGTGAGCCGATCTCTGCCAAGCTGCTGGCTGATGTACTGACGACAGCGGGTGCGAGCAGAATTGTAACGATAGATTTGCACGCCGCCGCGATCCAAGGCTTCTTCAATATACCTGTGGATCACTTGACGGCTCTTGACTTGATATGTGACTACTTGAAGAGTAAGAATATTGTGAATCCGGTCATTGTGTCGCCGGATGCAGGCCGGGCGTCCATGGCGGAGAAGCTGGCCAGCAGGCTGGATTCGCCATTCGCCATTATGATCAAGAAGCGTCCCAATCATAATGAATCAGTTATTACTCATGTCATCGGGGATGTAGATGGCAGAACACCAATCATCATTGAAGATCTAATTGATACAGGTACGACCATTGTAAATGTGGTGGAGGGGCTTAAGGAGAGAGGGGCCGGCTCTGCTATTGTAAGCGCGACGCATGGTCTTTTTTCAGGGCCTGCCTTGGAAAGGCTTACGCACCCTCACATCTCTGAGATTGTAGTTACCGACTCTATTGCTCTGCCGGAGTCCGGTGATCCATCGTGTTTCACAGTCTTGTCGGTTGCACCCATGCTGGCGAGGGCCATTCGTATTATTCTAGATGGCGGCTCAATCGCTACGTTGTTTAAGGATGCTGGTGTATAGAAGTTCTCCCGTCTATAGGGAGAGCTTTTTTTATTGTTGATCTATATACGCTTGATTAGAGCAAACAACGGTATGAAGATATTGATTCTTTTGATGGTGGATAGTATAAATTTTCATGGAGTGCATAGTTTTGCAATACCGGCGAAGACTTGCTCAGATTATGTTATACTGGAGAGTATGAAATTGTATGTTATAGGGAGGTGCCTTGGCACATATGAAAAGCAAGCCACAGCGGACTGACAGCTCTTCTAATAATGTTATACAGGTTCATCTCGATGCTTCTTTCTTCTTTGAAAGAGCCGTCCGCGAGCTGGATCGCAATCATTATGACAAGGCGCTTAAATATTTTCGCAAAGCTGTTGAATATGAACCGGACAATCCGGTGAATCATTTTAATATGGCGGGTATATTATCAGAGATGGGTGACTATGCCGGCTCGAATGAAGTATTGGAACATATCATGAAGCACGTTGATTCTGGAATGACAGAATGCTACTTCTATATGGCCAATAACTATGCCAACATGGAGCAGTTTGAATCTGCAGAGGAAGCACTGGTGACCTATTTGGAGGAGGATGAGCAAGGGCACTTTCTCGAAGAAGCAGAAGAAATGATAGAGCTTCTATCTCACGAACTCAAACGCAAGCTTCATGTAAAAAGGATTAAAGCAAGAGAAGGTGTTGCAGAGCATGATGTTGCACGCAGTTTGCTGGAGGAAGGCAAGTTTGCACAGGCAGCAGAAATGCTGGAGAGCATTGCTTCCGAGCATCCCGATTTTGTATCCGCGCGCAACAATCTAGCTCTGGCTTATTATTATATGGGACGATTCCCAAAAGCCAAGCAAACGATATATGATCTGCTTGAGCAGGAGCCCGGCAATTTGCATGCGCTGTGCAATCTGGCGATTTTTTATCAGAATGATGGAGACGAAGAGCAAGTTGCACTTCTCTTGAAGCAGCTCTTGACCTTGGTTCCGTTTGAACAAGAACATGTATTTAAGCTGGGCACTACGATGGGGATAATGGGTCAGCACGAAGCTGCCTATATGCATTTCCGCCGGCTGCTAAGGAGCGGGGAAGCAGCGAATGATCCTTCGCTCGTGCATTATACGGCCGTCGCTGCTTGCAATACGGAACAGTATGATGCGGCGAAACGTCTGTGGCAGATGGTCAGCAAGCTGGATCCGGACTCAGAGGTGCCAAAGTTTTATTTGGACCAGCTTCATTCGAGAAAAATGGATCAAAGAGTGGGTCCTGTAAGCTATCACTATCACTTGCCGTTTGAAGAGCAGTTTCGTTTGTGGGAGAAGTATGGAAGCCATGTGCCTGAAGATATCAAAAAAGATCCTTTAATTCGTTCTTCTTTCTTCTGGGCTCTTCATCGCGGCGATGATCCAACGAAGGCTAATGTGATTCGGGCGCTTCAGATTATCGGGGACTATGAGGTTCAGCAGGCCCTTACCTCTTTTTTGGAGGAGGAACAGAGTCTGGAACTGAAGCAAATGGCGCTCTCTGTACTACGTGAGATTGGAGATCTGAACGAATCTGATGTGGATACTGGAGCTTCTGAATCCTCAGCGAATCCTTACGGTCAAGGCACACCGGTACTGACGCAATACCTTTTTGGCCGGAGCGAGCAGGGGCAGGAGCCTTCACCCGTACTGGATGATCAGCAGCAGGCAGTCTTAGACATGGCACTTGAGGAGATGCACAAACGATCTGAGCATTTGCGTGAAGGTGTTCAACATTTATGGGCAGACTATCTAATGAGAGTGTCTCCTGACATGCCAACCATTCAGCATGTGGAAGGGTGGTCAGCTGCCCTGGAATATTTGACGATGAAGTATGTGTCTAAGGGAATAACGTATTCAGAACTGGCTCAAAGATACGGGATTTCAGCATCAACTGTAAGCAGATACGTGAAACAAATTGATCGTGTATGTGATATTCAGCATCGTATGGAACACATCTTTCAAGCTCTGAAGGAGAAGAAATCGTAGCATTCCACAATAAACGCTAGGGAGGTATTAGCATGTCTCACTATAGATCGGTTATTATTGGAACAGGACCAGCAGGCCTGACTTCAGCCATATATTTGGCTCGTGCGAGTATGAATCCACTCGTAATCGAGGGTCTTGAGCCGGGAGGACAATTGACAACCACAACAGAGGTAGAGAACTTTCCGGGCTTTCCCGAAGGTATTCTAGGTCCCGAGCTGATGGATAACATGCGTAAGCAGGCTGAACGCTTTGGGGCAGAGTTTAAGAGCGGCTGGGTGGACGACATCGACTTGTCTGTGCGTCCTTTCCGGATCAAAGTGGAAGGTCGGGAGGAAATAACAGCCGATGCAGTTATTATCTCGACAGGTGCTTCTGCCAAGTATTTGGGTATTCCAGGGGAAAAAGAAAACGTAGGCCGCGGTGTTAGCACCTGCGCGACTTGTGATGGTTTCTTCTTCCGAAGCAAGAAAATTGTCGTTATTGGCGGAGGAGATTCAGCGATGGAGGAAGCAAACTTCTTGACTCGCTTTGCCTCCAGCGTAACCGTCGTTCACCGCCGCGAGGAGCTCCGCGCTTCAAAAATTATGCAGGACCGTGCACGTGGGAATGAAAAAGTGGATTGGGCTCTTAATCGGACTCCGCTTGAGGTCGTTGTGGAGGAGTCAGGGGTCAAAGGTCTCAAGGTTCAGAACAATGAGACGGGCGAGGAAGAGTTGATTGAAGCTTCCGGCGTGTTTGTCGCGATTGGACATCGTCCAAATACGGAGTTCTTGAAAGAGCAGATTACACTGGATGCCGGAGGTTACATTGCGGTTAATCCAGGCACAACGGAAACGAATATTCCAGGGGTGTTTGCTTGCGGCGACGTTCAAGATACGAAGTATCGCCAAGCAATTACGGCAGCGGGCTCAGGCTGTATGGCCGCTATGGACTGTGAGAAGTTTTTGGAAGGCAGCATGACACATGACTGGAGCGAGACACTCAATCCATAATGAATATAAGCTTCAAATGACCAGCCGGGCACGATCCTATTGTGCGCGGCTGATTTTATGCACGGCTTTTCAGCTAAAATTCTGCAGAGAGCATCCAAGAATTTTTTGTTAAAGGTCGTTTTTTGTCAAGTGTTTTAGCACTTTCTTCGTCTTGACCGACTTTGTTCCTTCAATTATAGTGATAACGTAAGAATAAATATTACAGATGATAAAGGTGGCTTGCTAGCAATGTCTGAAAATATCTACGTTGGAGTGGATTTGGGCGGAACGGCGATCAAAGTCGGAATCTGCGACGAGCAAGGAAAACTTCTACATACCTATGAAGGACCTACAGAAGTGGACAAAGGTGTAGATACTGTTATTGACAACATCGAAAAGTATGTCCGTCAAATCGTAGAGGAGTCACCATACAGTTGGGACCGGCTTGCAGGAGTTGGTGCAGGAGTTGCCGGATTCACTAATGTGCGTGAAGGAATTGTTATTCTCGCACCCAACGTAGGATTTCGAGATGTTCCAATTCGTTCCATTCTCGAAGAAAGACTTGGCAAGCCTGTCAAAATAGATAATGACGCGAATGTAGCAGCACTTGGCGAGGCATGGGCGGGTGCGGGCGCAGGCGTTGAGAATTGTGTGTGCTATACGCTTGGAACAGGCGTTGGCGGTGGAATTATTATTAATGGCAAGATCTATCAAGGCTTCTCGGGTATGGCCGGAGAGCTTGGTCATGTCAGCATTGTGCCGGATCTTGAGGCTATTAAATGCGGCTGTGGCAAGATGGGCTGTTTAGAAACCGTTTCATCCGCAACGGGTATTATTCGTATGGCGAAGGATGCTGTAGAGCGCGGAGATCACACGAGCCTCAGTACAGTCCCGGTAATTATGGCGAAGGACGTGTTCGATGCAGCCAAAGCAGGAGATGAGGTAGCTCTTCGCATTGTTCATCGTGCAGCTTTCTATCTGGGTAAATCCCTGGCTGCAGTGACAGCTGTACTGAATCCGCAAGCATATATTATCGGTGGCGGTGTATCGAAGGCAGGAAACATCCTGTTCGACGAAGTACGCAGCGTATTTGCGAGTTACACGCCTGAACCTCTGCAAGAAGGGGTATCTATTGTACCAGCCACACTTGGTAATGATGCAGGAATCGTCGGAGCCGCAGGATTGTTGATTCGATCTTAATCCATACAAGAAATCATACTGGACGAACTGAAATTGATAGGGGGGATATTCATGTCAGAAGGTGAAAATTCACCAGCAGGAGGAGCAACCCTTATTATCATTACAGGGATGTCAGGAGCAGGGAAGACGATTGCAGTGCAAAGTCTTGAAGATCTGGGCTTCTTCTGTGTCGATAACCTGCCTCCGGTGCTCATTCCTAAGTTTGCGGAGCTCATTGTACAGTCAAACGGGAAGATCTCTAAAGTGGCGCTCGTCATTGATTTACGGGGACGTGAATTTTTTACGGCATTGTCCGAATCTTTAAACTACATCAAGGATCACTTCACAATCCATTGTGAGATCATGTTCCTGGATGCACAAGATGGAGTATTGGTACAGCGTTATAAGGAGAGCAGACGCCGTCATCCGCTTGCACCTGATGGTATGCCGCTTGACGGGATAAGACTGGAGCGCAAGATGCTGGAGGAGCTCAAAAATTCAGCTAACCAGGTCATCGATACCAGTAATATGAAGCCTGCTCAGCTGAAGGAGCGCATCATTTCCCGCTTCTCACATCTTGAGGCGAATATGCTTTCGGTCAATGTAACGTCGTTCGGATTCAAATACGGAATTCCAATTGATGCTGATCTTGTATTTGATGTACGGTTCTTGCCGAACCCTCATTACGTGGAGCATCTGCGTCCAAATACTGGACAGAACAGTGATGTCTATGAATATGTTATGAAATGGCCAGAGACGCAGTCCTTTTTAACAAAGCTGCTGGATATGCTGCATTTTCTTATTCCGCAATACCGGAAGGAAGGGAAGAGTCAAGTCATTATTGGGATTGGCTGCACAGGCGGCAAGCACCGCTCGGTTGCCATTTCTGAATACCTTGGCAAGATGCTTGGCGCCAGCGAGACGGAATCTGTATCTGTAACTCATCGAGATGCGGATCGAGATCGTCATTAATGCGTCAGAATTACGAGATTTAGTACAGACAAGTTGCAGGTAGGCACAATTCACCTTAAGGGACAGAACATGACCATTCTACAGGCTGACCGAAAGAATCAATGGTGAGCATATTGTGTAAAAGTTTATCCTAATAATAGCCATTGCGGAGGTTTATGATGTATAATCCGCTCTTGCCTGAATCAATTTCATAAATAAATTTAAAGGTGATTTGAAACTATATATAGACAAATAAAATCATTTTGATCTATATATACCCTTGATTGAAGCAGCTAAAGGTATTATGAAATTGATTCGCCTAGGTGATAAATAGCTTAACTTGAGCAACTTCTTATAGAAGGTGAAGTGATGAAAGTGGCTGTTGAACAAATGAAACGTCCGCATATCGTCGTAATGGGCGGGGGTACGGGGCTGTCTGTTATGCTGCGGGGGTTAAAGAATAAGCCGCTTGATATCACGGCAATCGTTACGGTAGCTGACGACGGGGGGAGCTCAGGCATATTGCGCGATGAGCTGCAAATGCCGCCTCCCGGCGATATCCGTAATGTACTCACAGCACTTGCTGATGTGGAACCGCTGATGTCAGAATTGCTTAATTATCGTTTCAGTGGAAGTAATGGTTTAGCAGGACATAGTCTTGGCAATCTTATCCTGGCAGGCATGACAGATATTACGGGCGATTTCGTAACAGCAGTCCGAGAGATCAGCCGCGTCTTTGCAGTACGAGGACAGGTGCTTCCCGCTGCTGGTGAGGCAGTCGTCCTGCACGCAGAAATGGAAGATGGCACAATCGTAACCGGTGAGTCACAGATCCCTGAACATGGCGGCCGGATTAAACGTGTATTCCTTGAACCGGACCACGTGGAGCCGTTGCCAGAAGCTGTTGCAGCTATTGAACAAGCGGATGCCATTATTATGGGTCCTGGCAGCCTTTACACCAGTATACTGCCCAATCTGCTCGTTCCCAAATTGGCAAAAGCTGTGGTTGCTTCCCAGGCAGCGAAGATCTTTATTTGCAACGTGATGACCCAGCCAGGGGAAACCGACGGGTATACAGTAAGTGATCATCTAAAAGCTATTGATGCGCATATTGGGACGAGATTGTTTGACTACGTTATTGTAAATAATGGAGATATACCAGAGCCGGTACAGGAGATGTATGCAGAGAAAGGTGCTAAGCCTGTACAGATGGATCTGGAAGAAATTCTAAAGTTGTCTAACGAGTGTATTGCAGATCGGCTTGTATTGTACAGGACCTATCTTAGACATGATGCGAATAAGCTCAGTCATCATATCTATACACTCGTTCAAAATTGGATGATTCGAAAGAGGTGAGACCCTTGTCGTTTGCGGCACAGACCAAAAAAGAACTAACCATGATCGAAAGTGAGCCCTGCTGTGAAAAAGCGGAACTGTCAGCACTCATCCGTATGCTTGGAGCGGTTCAGCTCTCGAACAAAAAGGTTATTTTGGATGTTTCTACGGAGAATGCCGCGATAGCAAGGCGAATTTATTCTTTGCTCAAAAAACACTTTCAAGTGCATACCGAGCTGTTGGTTCGTAAAAAAATGCGGCTCAAAAAGAATAATGTATATATCGTCCGAATTCCGGCAAGAGTTCAGGAAATTTTGAAGGAGCTTCACATCGTTTCGGAAGGCTTTATGTTCACACCAGGCATAGAGGAAGAGGTTATCCGTAAGAACTGCTGTAAGCGGGCTTACTTGCGGGGTGCCTTCATGGCTGGTGGATCGGTGAACAATCCCGAAGGATCCTCCTATCATCTTGAGATTGCATCCATGTATGAAGAGCATTGCCAGGCCCTCGTTGATCTTGCGAATGAGTTCAATCTGAATGCACGCTGCATCGAAAGAAAAAAAGGCTTTATTTTTTACATCAAAGAAGGCGAAAAGATCATTGAAATGCTGAGCATTATAGGTGCTCATCAGGCGTTGTTCAAATTTGAGGACGTTCGAATTATGCGGGACATGAGGAATTCAGTGAACCGGATTGTGAACTGTGAGACGGCAAACTTGAATAAGACGATTGGTGCGGCAGTCCGCCAGATTGAGAACATCAAGTTCCTGGATAAGGAAGTGGGACTTGATACTCTGCCCGATAAGCTTCGTGAAGTCGCTGAAGTAAGGCTTGCCCATCCGGATATTAATTTGAAGGAAGTTGGGGAATTACTAAAAGGGACAGTGAGCAAATCGGGTGTGAATCATCGCCTGCGCAAAATTGATGAAATGGCCGAAAAAATTAGAACAGAGAAGGGTTTATTTACGAACTCAAAGTTATAAGCAATAACTCTTTTTTTTTCTAGTTTCATTCATGCTATAATGGTATAATGTTTATAATTATGAAGTATTGATTGTTGTATAGATTTTGAAGAGGGGGTAAGTTTCCATGACAAAGCACCCGGTAGTAGTCCGTTTGAAGACGGGTCTTCATGCCAGACCAGCCGCACTATTCGTACAAGAAGCGAATAAGTATTCGTCTGAGATTTTTGTGGAAAAAGATGATAAAAAAGTAAATGCAAAGAGCATCATGGGAATTATGAGCCTTGCAATCAGCACAGGGACTGAAGTAGTCATTAGTGCAGAAGGTGCGGATTCAGAACAGGCTGTAAACGCTTTAGTAAGTCTCGTAAGCAAAGAAGAGCTGGAGAACCAATAATTCACCATCTTTTTTGTAACGCCAAAATACAGAGAGAAAGCTCCGAGAAATCGCAATATCATTAAGCTAGAGCCTAGCCTTAATGACATTGCGAGAAATCGGGGCTTTTTCGTATTTTGGACATGCTTGTACATATTGAAACTTTTTTCTAAGAGACTGCGTCCAATGGTATAGATTGCAAATTGAAGGAGGTTAGATGAAGTGGGGAACAAGAAATGGATTAAACCTTTCGCTGCCGCAGCCATCGCTGGAGCACTATTAATTGGAGGATGGAGCTGGTCTGCAGGGGGAACAGCATTAGCCCAGGAGGCAGCAGCGATGCAGAACTTCATTTCGGTCACAGGGAAAGGTGAAATAGCAGTTAAGCCGGATATTGCCTATTTGTCGATTGGAGCATCATCAGAAGCGGATACCGCTGCAGCAGCGCAAAAAGCGAACGCAGCCAAAATTCAAAAGATTAATACACTGCTGAAGAATACCTGGAAAGTGGACAGCAAGGATATTCAGACCAATCAATTCTATGTACAGCCCAATTATACTTACAGCGAGAAGGATGGACAGAAAATTAAAGGCTACACTGCTTATCATACGCTCAAAGTGTCTTACCGTAATCTTGAGAAAGTCGGCGAGCTGCTGGATGCTGCAACAAATGCGGGTGCGAATCAGATCGATAATGTTGTGTTCTCGATAGAGGATACCGAAGCGTTTGAAACACAAGTTATTGATAAGGCCATGGCGAATGCGAAGCTTAAAGCTGGAGCGATAGCGAATGCGGCTCAGCGTCAGCTGGGTATCGTGCTCAGCGTCAGCCAGGGAAGTCTCGACGAACCCATTACTTATTACAGAGAGTCGCTGGAATTGCAGTCAACTAGTAAAGCCGAAGACAGTGCAAACACAGCAATTGAGAGTGGAGAAATTAAGTTGTCTACTCAGCTGACAGTACGGTATGAGCTGAAGTAGCAATGTCAGAGCTTCACACAATGGTGTTAAATAAACTGAAAAATGGTATTCAAAAAAACATAAAATCCTCGTCCCTTCAAATCAGGAACGAGGATTTTGGTGTTATTACAGCTTATAGACCTTGCGCAGATGTGGAAGACTCAAGAACTTGGTCAACCAATCCGTATGCCTTCGCTTCTTCAGCGGACATGAAGTTATCGCGGTCTGTGTCGCGTTCAATGCGTTCGAGAGGCTGACCTGTACGTTCAGCCAGGATGTGGTTCAGCTTATCGCGCATTTTGAGAATACGGCGTGCACGAATTTCAATATCAGAGGCTTGGCCTTGCGCTCCACCAAGCGGCTGATGGATCATCACTTCACTGTTAGGGAGAGCAAAACGCTTGCCCTTCGCACCTGCGTTAAGCAGGAAGGCACCCATTGAAGCAGCCATACCCATACAGATCGTGGAAACATCGGGTTTAATAAATTGCATTGTATCATATATTGCCATACCCGCCGTGATGGAACCGCCAGGGCTGTTAATGTATAAATGAATGTCTTTCTCTGGATCTTCCGCAGCTAGAAACAGCATTTGAGCAATGATGGAATTAGCGACGACATCGTTGACATCACTGCCAAGGAAAATGATACGATCTTTCAGCAGTCTGGAATAAATGTCATAAGCGCGTTCACCGCGATTGCTTTGTTCTACGACCATAGGAATATAACTCATGCGAAAAACCTCCTCAAAAAAATTTAGAGTCTTAAGTTCACGAGACACGAGAACAGGAACTTCATCTACATATACTTACTGTTTCCGTATTAACCACATCATAAACAATTTCAAACAAAAAGTCAAAGAAAGTCAAACTAATTTGATAAAAAAAGAAACCTGTTCGGTTTCATTGGTTAAATGTATATGAAGCCACTATATAGTAATGGCGCGCCCGCGAGGAATCGAACCTCGATCTCAGGCTCCGGAGGCCTACGTCATATCCGTTGGACCACGGGCGCACATTCAAGTAACTGTCTATGACAGTAATATTGATTATATCTGAATGTAAAAAAATTTGCAAGAGAGTTCCATGATAGAGTTTGATGTTGAACATATTTGTACAACCTATAGATGAAGGGATGAAAACCGATGGTATCGCTTTTTTAATTGTGATATTTTACACAAGCGAATAAAGGGAAACGGCTTTGTAAAATATACTTTTGGACCCCTTGCATCCCACGTTAGATTTGGTTAAAATAAACGTGGGACTTAAAAAGTTAACCCGGGACATTTTTAGTCCACCTCAGAGACCGGAATGAAGGAGCTTGCGGAAGTGGATAGCATGCGAACGATATTAGAAGTGCAGAAGCAGCTTCTACCTGATCTCATGGACGTAATGAAGAAGAGATATACGATTCTACGCCAGATCATGATTTCGGAATTGATTGGCAGAAGAACACTTGCGAACGCCATGGATATGACGGAGCGTGTACTCAGAGCAGAGACGGATCTGCTGAAATCGCAAGGACTCATTGAGATTGAAACGGTGGGAATGAGAATAAGTCAGGCTGGAGAAGAGCTGCTTGAAATGCTTGAACCTGTAGCCAAGGAATTGTTTGGACTATCAGAGATGGAAGAGCAGATCAGAAGAACTTATGGACTTCAGAAGGTCATTGTCGTTCCAGGGGATTCTGAGCATTCGGAATATGCTAAGCGAGAGCTGGGGCGCGCCGGAGCGAAAGCACTGCTGAGTGTCATGCATGATGAGGATGTGGTAGCTGTAACGGGCGGTTCCACAACAGCAGCGATTGCAGAGCATCTAACCCCATCATCATCCAAGCGAGATGTATGGCTCGTGCCTGCACGAGGTGGTCTTGGAGAGAGCTTGGAGCTTCAGGCGAATACGATTGCTTCCATGATGGCGAAGAAGCTTGGAGCACAATATCGGCTCTTGCATGTACCGGATCTATTAAGCAATCATGCCTATGATTCACTGATACAAGACTCCAACATACAGGAAATTCTGGATATGATCCGTAATGCGCGCATCGTGATTCACGGAATAGGCGGTGCGATGGAAATGGCCAAACGGCGCAAGCTGGCACCACAGACGGTCACTGAAATACGTGATGAGGGTGCCGTGGCAGAATCCTTCGGCTATTATTTCAATAGCGAGGGCGAGATTGTTCATACGATGCTGACCCTGGGTATGCGCTTAGAGGATATCAGACGTACCGAGGTTGTTATCGCTATTGCAGGCGGTAAGAGCAAGGCAGCTTCGATACAGGCGGTGCTTCGCTTCGGACAAGAAGATATTCTAGTCATAGATGAAGCGGCAGCAGCTGAAATTGTTAAAGATTTATAGAGTTATGGATTCGTTGTCTTGATGGGCCTTAACAGGCTTGTCTTGAATATATAAAAATTTAAAGCAAAACTTGGGAGGAACTTACTCATGGTAAAAGTAGGTATTAACGGTTTTGGACGTATTGGACGTAACGTATTCCGCGCAGCGCTGAACAACAGCGATGTAGAAATCGTAGCAATCAATGATTTGACAGACGTGAGCACTTTGGCTCACTTGCTTAAATACGACACAACTCATGGTCGTCTGAACGCAACTGTAGAAGCTAAAGAAGGTGCGCTGATCGTTAACGGCAAAGAAGTTAAAGTATTTGCTGAGCGTAACCCTGAGAACCTGCCTTGGGCAGCTAACGGCGTTGAAATCGTTGTTGAGTCCACAGGTATCTTCACAGCAAAAGAAAAAGCAGAAGCTCACCTTAAAGGCGGAGCTAAAAAAGTAATCATCTCTGCTCCAGCTACAAACGAAGATATTACAGTTGTTATGGGCGTAAACGAAGACAAATACGACCCAGCTAACCATACAGTAATCTCTAACGCTTCTTGTACGACGAACTGCTTGGCACCATTTGCTAAAGTTCTTGACGAGTCCTTTGGTATCGTTAAAGGTATGATGACAACTGTTCACTCTTACACTAACGACCAGCAAGTACTTGACCTGCCGCACAAAGACCTTCGTCGTGCTCGTGCAGCAGCTGAGAACATCATTCCTTCAACAACAGGTGCAGCTAAGGCTGTTAGCCTTGTATTGCCACAGCTGAAAGGTAAACTGAATGGTATGGCAATGCGCGTTCCTACTAAGAACGTATCCGTAACTGACCTGGTTGTTGAGCTTGGCAAAAACGTAACTGTAGACGAAGTAAACGCAGCTCTTAAAGAAGCAGCTAACGGACCACTGAAAGGGATCCTTAACTACTCCGACGAGCCGCTTGTATCCAGCGACTACAACAGCGACCCAGCTTCTTCTACAATTGACGCTCTCTCCACTATGGTAGTAGGCGACAACATGGTTAAAGTTGTTTCTTGGTATGACAACGAGTGGGGCTACTCCAACCGTGTCGTAGACCTCGCTGCTTACATTGCAAGCAAAGGTCTGTAAGACAAACGATAGGAATTCAAAATAAGGTGAAGAGGAGAACAAGGTTTTTGGTCTCCTCTTCACCATGATTTTATCTTTAATGCCAGAGAACCGGGGATACCGGATATAGAAGATTACATTATATAGAGATTATTATTTATATCATGCTGCTGTTTAATAAACATGAGCTGTCCACCTTAAGGCCGGATGGCAACTGCACACAAGATGCCGGTGATTGGCTGTGGTAGATAGCGCTTAGGAGGAACGTGGAGATGAACAAGAAAAGTGTACGTGATGTAGAAGTAACAGGAAAGCGCGTATTTGTTCGCGTCGATTTTAATGTACCGCTCGAAGATGGAAAGATTACGGATGATACTCGTATTCGTGAAACACTGCCAACAATTAAGTTTCTGATTGAGAATGGTGCAAAAGTGATTCTTGCAAGCCATATGGGACGTCCGAAAGGTGAGTTCGTTGATTCTCTTCGTTTGACACCTGCTGCAAACCGTTTGTCCGAGCTGCTTGGCAAACCGGTTGCAAAAGCGGACGAGGCTGTTGGCGAAGCAGTTAAAGCAGAAATCGAGAAGTTGAACAACGGTGACGTGCTTGTGCTTGAAAACGTCCGTTTCTATCCTGGAGAAGAGAAAAACGATCCAGAACTAGCAAAACAATTTGCAGAACTGGCTGACCTGTTCGTGAATGATGCATTCGGTGCAGCACACCGTGCTCATGCTTCCACAGAAGGTATCGCGCATCATCTTCCAGCTGTATCCGGCCTATTGATGGAGAAAGAATTGTCTGTACTTGGCAAAGCATTGTCCAACCCAGAGCGTCCTTTCACAGCCATTATCGGCGGATCAAAAGTAAAAGACAAAATTGATGTGATCGACAACCTGTTGAATCTTGCAGACAACGTATTGATCGGCGGAGGTCTCACATACACATTCTTCAAAGCTCAAGGTCATGAAATTGGACTGTCCCTTCTGGATGAATCCAAAATGGACGTTGCTCTAAGCTTCATCGAAAAAGCGAAAAAGCTTGGTAAAAACTTCCTTCTTCCTGAAGATATCGTGATTACGAAAGAATTCAGTGCAGATGCAGAAACGAAGATCGTAAACATCGATGAAATTCCTGCAGATTGGGAAGGTATTGATATCGGGCCGAAGACTCGTGCGAAATATGCTGAAGTGATTAAGAACTCCAAGCTGGTTGTTTGGAACGGACCAATGGGCGTATTCGAGATTGAGCCATTCTCCCATGGTACTCGTCAAGTTGCAGAAGCTTGTGCAGCAACAGAAGGCTACACTGTAATCGGCGGCGGCGATTCTGCAGCAGCAGCAGAGAAATTTAATCTTGCTGACAAAATGGACCACATTTCTACAGGCGGTGGTGCTTCCCTGGAATTCATGGAAGGTAAAGCACTCCCAGGTGTTGTGGCATTGAACGATAAATAAATTTGAATCCCATTTGAGGAGGCGATAAACGGTGAGCAGAACAAAAGTCATCGCAGGTAACTGGAAAATGTTTAAAACTGTACCGGAAGCCACTTCGTTTATCGAAGCGGTAAAAGGCAAAGTCGAAGCAGAAGGCGTGGAGAGCGTGATTTGTGCTCCTTTCACGAACCTGCCGGCTCTGGTAGAAGCAGTTAAAGGCACGAATATCAAAATTGGTGCACAAAACCTTCATTTTGAAGACAATGGCGCATTCACAGGTGAAATCAGCGGTGGGATGCTGAAGGATCTGGGTGTGGATTACGTTGTAATCGGACATTCTGAGCGTCGCCAGTACTTCAATGAAACCGACGAAACCGTGAACAAGAAAGTCCACGCAGCATTCCGTCATGGTCTTACACCGATCGTATGTGTAGGCGAGAAATTGGAAGAGCGTGAAGCAGATCAAACGAAGGATGTTTGCAAAGTGCAAACAGAAGCGGCTTTTGCAGGACTTGCTGCTGACCAAGCAGCTCAAGTCATCGTAGCTTATGAGCCAATCTGGGCGATCGGAACAGGCAAATCTTCAACTGCACAAGATGCGAACGAAGTCATTGCTTACATCCGCAGCATCATTAAAGGTCTGTACAACGAAGATGTAGCGAATGCTGTTGTTATTCAATACGGCGGAAGCGTGAAGCCAGCTAATGTAGCTGAATATCTTGGACAAAGCGATATTGACGGTGCATTGGTAGGCGGAGCAAGCCTGGAGCCTGAATCCTACATCGCGCTCGTTCAGGGGGCGAAGTAAGATGACTGCACCAAAACCTGTAGCTCTGATTATTATGGACGGCTTTGGACTGCGCAACACAGAAGTGGGTAACGCAGTAGCTCAAGCGAAGAAGCCGAATTATGATCGTTACATGGCGAAATATCCGCATACAACACTTACTGCTTGCGGTGAAGCGGTTGGACTGCCGGAAGGACAAATGGGGAACTCGGAAGTAGGTCACTTGAATATTGGCGCAGGCCGTATTGTATATCAGGATCTTACCCGGATCTCCAAGTCAATTCGCGAAGGCGAGTTCTTCGATAACGAAACACTCCTAGGTGCAGTGCGTGCTGCTAAGTCCACGGGTAAAAAGCTTCACCTGTACGGACTATTGTCCGACGGTGGGGTTCACAGCCATATTAATCACCTGTTCGCAATGCTCGATCTTGCCAAAAAAGAAGATATGCACGATGTTTACATCCATGCATTCCTCGATGGGCGCGACGTATCCCCGGACAGCGGTATCAAGTTCCTTGGGGAGCTGAATGCCAAAATTGCTGAAGTCGGCATTGGTAAGATCGCAACTGTTCAAGGACGTTACTACGCGATGGACCGCGACAAACGCTGGGAACGTGTAGAGAAGTCCTACCGTGCAATCGTGTATGGAGACGGACCGGTATATACCGACCCGATGGTGGCGGTCAAAGAATCCTACGAGAAATCCGTATTCGATGAATTCGTTGAACCAACGGTAATCGTTAAGGAAGATGGACAACCTGTTGGACTCGTGGAAAGCGGCGATTCTGTCATATTCCTGAACTTCCGTCCTGACCGTGCAATCCAGCTGTCTCAAGTGTTTACCAACCAGGATTTCCGCGGCTTCGATCGTGGAGATAAATTCCCTGAGGGACTTCATTTTGTATGTCTCACACTCTTTAGTGAAACGGTTGAAGGGTATGTGGCTTACTCGCCGAAGAACCTGGATAATACACTTGGCGAAGTACTTGTACAGAACAACAAGAAACAGCTTCGTATTGCGGAGACGGAGAAATATCCGCACGTTACTTTCTTCTTCAGCGGCGGCCGCGATGTTGAGCTTCCTGGCGAGACTCGCATTCTCATCAATTCGCCGAAGGTGGCAACTTATGACCTGAAGCCTGAGATGAGCGCTTATGAAGTAGCGGATGCTTGTGTGAAGGAGATCGAGGCAGACAAACATGACGCGATCATTCTGAATTTTGCAAACCCGGACATGGTAGGTCACTCCGGTAAGCTTGAGCCAACGATCAAAGCGGTAGAAGCAACCGATGAATGTATGGGCCGTGTGGTAGAGGCTGTTCTTGCAAAAGGCGGCGTTGTACTGATTACAGCAGACCATGGTAATGCGGATATGGTATTTGACGAGAATGGCAAACCGTTCACAGCGCATACAACGAACCCGGTTCCGTTCATCGTGACGTCTGAGAACGTAGAGCTCCGTGATGGCGGAATTCTCGCAGATATCGCTCCAACGATCCTAGATCTGATGGAACTTCCGCAGCCTGCGGAGATGACCGGACATTCTGTTATTTCAGGACGCAAGTAAGCTGTAAAATGAACCGATTTGCAATCCTATGCGCGTATAGGGTTTAATGATAGAAGGTATGCTGGCAAGATAGAATGAACTAAAGAAATGAACAGTTATCTACTGATCTATTCTACAGCAGGACTGATTTAGACTTTAGCTCAATCTATATAGCAAAAAAAGAAACGAAGAATAAAGGAGAGTAATTACTCATGACAATTATTTCTGACGTATACGCACGCGAAGTCCTTGACTCCCGCGGTAATCCTACAGTAGAAGTTGAAGTATATACAGAGTCCGGTGCAATCGGACGCGCAATCGTTCCATCCGGTGCTTCCACTGGTGCACACGAAGCAGTTGAGCTTCGCGATGGTGACAAAGACCGTTACCTTGGTAAAGGTGTTCTGAACGCAGTTAAGAACGTAAACGAAAAAATCGCTCCAGAAATTATCGGTATGGACGCGCTTGATCAGCTTGGTATCGACAAACTGATGATCTCTTTAGATGGTACGCCAAACAAAGGTAAATTCGGTGCGAACGCAATTCTTGCTGTATCTATGGCAGTTGCTCGCGCAGCTGCAGACGCTCTTGATCTTCCACTGTATGTATACCTTGGCGGATTCAACGCGAAACAGCTTCCAGTTCCAATGATGAACATCGTTAACGGCGGTGAGCATGCGGACAACAACGTTGACGTACAAGAGTTCATGATCCTGCCTGTAGGTGCTCCTTCCTTCAAGGAAGCTCTTCGTACAGGTGCTGAAATCTTCCACAGCCTGAAATCCGTTCTGAAAGCAAAAGGACTGAATACAGCTGTTGGTGACGAGGGCGGTTTCGCTCCTAACTTCACTTCCAATGAAGACGCTCTTGGCGCGATCATGGAAGCTATTGAAAAAGCAGGCTACAAACCAGGTGAAGACGTTCTTCTTGGTATGGACGTAGCTTCTACTGAATTCTACAAAGATGGTAAATACACGCTGGCTGGTGAAGGCAAATCCTTTACTTCCGCTGAGTTCGTAGACCTTCTTGCTTCTTGGGTTGATAAATACCCGATCGTTACAATCGAAGATGGCTGCTCCGAGGATGACTGGGAAGGTTGGAAACTCCTTACTGAGAAGCTGGGAGACAAAATCCAACTCGTTGGTGACGACTTGTTCGTTACAAACACGGAGCGTCTGTCTAAAGGTATCGACGAGAAGATCGGTAACTCGATCCTTATCAAAGTTAACCAAATCGGTACACTTACTGAAACATTCGATGCAATCGAAATGGCGAAACGCGCTGGCTACACAGCAGTTATCTCCCACCGTTCCGGTGAATCCGAAGACAGCACTATTGCTGACATCGCGGTTGCAACAAACGCTGGCCAGATCAAAACGGGTGCACCTTCCCGTACGGACCGTATCGCGAAATACAACCAACTTCTTCGCATCGAAGATCAATTGGGTGAACTCGCTCAATACAACGGCCTGACTTCCTTCTACAACTTGAAAAAATAATAAGCGCTAAGCTTATTACAGGAGTCGCCCATCTGGGCGGCTCTTTTTTTGCTTAAACGCAGTGTATGCTGATGATTGCAGTTTAATGTCCATGATGCCGATATAGAGGAGAGAAAGGAGGTGCGTAATGGATATCGCAGCAATGTCTACAGTCATGTCAATGACAGCCGTTAAGCAGGCAGCATCCATTCAGGTGCTGAATATGGCGAAGAGTCAAGCGGAAGTGATGGGTACACAGATGGCACAAATGCTCTCTGAGAGTGCTCCGCATCCGACCTCAGGCCATTCGATTGATGTAAAAGCTTAAGGACTTTCGGATTGTATAAGTGCAGAGCGTATGGTACAATAAAAATATTGTTTACTGCGTGGAGTTACGCACATTTCGTATAGGAGGTGGAAGTTATGGATATCGTTTTGAAATTGCTTCTCGTTATTTTCGCCATCGGTTTAATCGTCGTCGTTCTTCTTCAACAAGGTAAAAGTGCGGGTCTTTCCGGTGCCATCTCCGGCGGTGCGGAACATCTATTTGGCAAAACCAAAGCACGCGGATTGGAACTTGTATTGCAACGGGTTACCGTTGGTCTCGCAGCAGGGTTTATGATCCTTGCGATTCTCGTAGCTGTATTTGAATAATTCAATCTTTGACGCATAGAACCTTCGTTCCTCAGAGGAACGAAGGTTTTCTTTGTAACTAGGGCTATTCGCCTGATTTGAGAGCTTTATCGACGGAAGATCCCTATTTGGATATATACAAAATCCATTCTTGGATTAAATTCGTGTATACTAGGGTAAGATTTTACTAATGATATCAAGGCGTATGTTATGACGGAGAAATAGATCGACCGTCAATAACAATGAATAACAAAGTACATAAAGGCCTACTCTTATGTTTCCTAGAGGTGAACTAAATGATAACTGAACAACAATTACTTGATTTTATGCTGGAAACGGCCTATAAACCGATGACTTATCAAGAGCTGGAGCAGCATTTCGGTATTGAAGATGCCGCTGAATTCAAAGCGTTCTTGAAGCTTCTCAATCAGCTTGAGGATGAGGGAAGGATCGTCCTGACCCGTACGAACCGTTATGGCGTGCCTGGACGCATGCAGATGGTGAAGGGAAGATTGCAGGCTCATGCGAAGGGATTTGCTTTTCTTATCCCCGAGGATCGTGAGCATCCGGATGTCTATATTCATGCAAACGATTTGAAGAGTGCGATGAATGGGGATACGGTGCTGGTTCGTGTAACCTCAAAAGGCCCGGAAGGCGGAAGGCTTGAAGGTGAAGTCATTCGTATCGTCAAGCGTGCCGTAGTACAAGTCGTTGGCGTTTTCCAGAGCCAAGAAGTATACGGATTTGTGATTCCTGATGACAAGCGGATCAACCGCGATATTTTTATCCCGCGTACGAGCTTCAATAACGCGGTAGATGGCCAGAAGGTTGTCGTCAATATTGTAAGCTATCCGGAAGGACGCGCCGCTGCAGAAGGAGAAATCATCGAGATTCTGGGACATAAAGATGACCCGGGTATCGATATTCTGTCTGTTATTCGGAAGCATCAGCTGCCTGAAGCATTCCCGGAGGAAGTAATCGAAGAGGCAGAACAGGCGCCTGACTCCATTACGGAGGATGAAATTATTAAGCAGGGCCGCAGAGATCTGCGCGGACTGAATATTGTGACCATCGACGGTGAAGATGCGAAGGACCTGGATGATGCGGTCAACGTGGAGCGTCTGCCTAACGGTAATTATCGTCTAGGCGTTCATATCGCTGATGTCGGTTACTATGTACGTGAGAATTCCAAGCTAGATCAAGAAGCGTATAACCGGGGCTGCAGTGTGTATTTGGTGGACCGGGTTATCCCGATGCTGCCGCACCGTCTCTCCAACGGCATATGCAGCTTGAATCCCCAAGTGGATCGGCTGACCATGTCCTGTGTGATGGAATTCAATGAACAGATGAAGGTCGTGAACCACGAAGTCTTCACCAGTGTTATCAAAACCAAAGAACGTATGACATATAAGAATGTGTACAAAATTTTGGAGGAAGAAGACCCTGAGCTGATCGAACGGTACAGTGAGCTGGTAGATGACTTCAAGCTGATGAAGGAAATCGCCATGAAGCTGCGTGAGATGCGTATGCGACGGGGCGCGGTGGACTTTGATTTTGAAGAAAGCAAGATTCTCGTGGATGAGGAAGGCAAGCCGGTTGATATCGTCAAGAGAGAGCGCACGGTGGCGGAGCAGATCATTGAGGAATTTATGCTGGCAGCAAATGAAACCGTAGCAGAGCATTTTCACTGGCTGAAGGTGCCGTTCATCTACCGTGTGCATGAGGACCCAGATCAGGAGAAGCTGCAGAACTTCCTGGGCTTCGCTGCAAACTTTGGATTTCACGTTAAGGGGCGCGGGAACTCCATTCATCCAAGAGCGCTTCAATCTCTGCTTGAGGAGATCCAAGGCACGAAGGAACAGACGGTTATCAGCACGATGATGCTTCGTTCCATGAAGCAGGCAAAGTACGATTCGGAGATGTCCGGTCACTTTGGCTTAGCAGCAGAATTCTACAGCCACTTTACGTCACCGATTCGTCGTTATCCGGATCTTGTGATTCACCGTGTCATGCGAGAAGTGTTCGAGAATGGCGGTGCGCTTCCAGAGAATAGACAGGAGTACCTGGCCAGCCGGATGCCTGACATTGCTCAGCAATCCTCGGAGCGGGAACGTGTAGCCGTTGAGGCCGAGCGTGACACAGAGAAGATGAAGAAGGCACAGTACATGCTGGATAAGGTCGGAGAAGAGTTTGACGGCATGATCAGCAGTGTTACCAGCTTCGGTATGTTCATTGAGCTTGAGAATACGGTAGAAGGTCTCATTCGCCTCAGCATGCTGACAGATGACTATTATCATTTTGATGATCAGCATATGATCCTTGTTGGCGAGCGGACCTCGAAAATATTCCGTATCGGAGATGAAGTGAAGATCCGTGTTGCACGGGTGAATATGGATGAATACACCATTGATTTTGAGATGGTAGACATGAAGCCCCGGCAGGAGCGCGGTCCTGGTGCCGGCTTCGGTGGTGCCTCCCGACGTGAAGGCCGTGAGGGCCGCGGAGGCAGAGACAGCCGAGGCGGTAATCAAGGCGGACGGGACAGCAGGGGCAAGGGCGGCGGTGGAAACCGCGGCAAAAATGGCGGCCGAGGCGGACAGCAGGGAGTATCCGGTACAGAATCACGCGGAGGGCAGAGCTTCGGCTTTGGCTCCGGCAAAGGTGGATACAGCTCGACAGGCGGATCAGCTAACGGCTTGGCAGAAGGCGGACGGGATGGACATTCAAGCCAGGGTAAAGGCCGTAAGAAAAAAACATCGAAGAGCGGCGTGTTCATTGGTGAACAAGCAGCTCAGACACCAAGTGGCAGCCCGTCAAAAGGCACAGAGGGCTCTGGCAAGCGCAAGCGTAAAGGGAATGGCAAAAACGGCGGAAACGGCATGGCCGCATTTGTCCGTAAGAAAAAGAAATAGCGTATTTGTATAAGCAACGTCGTTGGATTGCTCTCTAAATTAGGAGAGCCTCCGACGGCTTTTGTATGATTAGGTCAACCAGAGCTTCTGGTTGGCCTATTTCTGTAGGTTCGCATCATGCAAGAGCCATTCCTCTCTGCCGGTTATAAACTGCGGTGATGCTTCATATAATCGGCTGGGGCGACGCCATAATGCCGTTTGAACGTCTTGCTGAAATGGGGGTAATCTATATAGCCTGTTCGTTCGCACGCTTCGGATGCGCTGCAGGCTTGCTGCTCAAGCAGTGATCTGGCTTCCTCCATTCGCAGCTTAATGAGATACTGTACATAGCTCACACCTGTTTCCTCCTTAAACAGCCTGCTGAAATAGGTCACGGACATGCCTGCAATATCAGCAGCCTGCTGTACGGAGAGGTCGCTTGCATGAAGATGCTTCCGCGTATGAGCAATGGCTTTTAAAATCTGATTTCGTGAGCTGAAATTGCGATGTTGCTTAACCTGGTCTAAGAGAAGTGTAACGTAATGAAGAAAAGCGGCTTCGGGTTCGGCAGAATTCGGCTGAATCGCCGCTTCTTTGTTTGAATGAGGATAAGATACATCGATTCCCCGCGTCTTAAGCATCTCGTTGAGGTCTGATTTGATCTGATCGATGACCATGTTCGGCGGTGCAGCAGGCGCATCCCGCAGCAAGCCTTGATCTAGAAGGCGGACTGCCGCTTGATGTGCAGTCGTCTCATCAAGTCTCCATATGCTGCTCTCAAGCTCCCTCAGCAGCTCCAGCTGATGAACGACCCATTGCTTCTGGTGAAGGAGCTGCTGCTTGCGGGATTCGATTTTACGAAGGATCGATTCGAGTGCAGCTATGAATTTGTCGGGGCTTACCGGCTTTACTAGGTAATCTTCCACACCGAGCTGCAGCGCAGTCCGGGCATATTCGAAATCACTGTAACCGGAAATAATCAGGAACACAACATGGGGGTTCGCTGCTCTTGCCTGTTCGATGAACGTAAGTCCATCCATCGCTGGCATGCAGATGTCGGTTACAATAAGATCAGGCTGCTCGGATAACAGCAGGAGTGCTTCCTGTCCATCCTCAGCCTCACCGACAACTTGATAGGGGAGCCCGGAGGACTCCACCTGCTTCGCAAGACTGGCATGAATCATGTACTCATCATCCGCAATAATGACTTTATACATATAGATCCCTCCTCATTTTATGGACGGGCAGGCTGTAGATGGAGTGGAAGCTTAATTTCAATCACGGTACCGGCAGGACCGGAGGAATGAATGCTTAATCCGTAATCACATCCAAAGGACAGCCTAAGCCGATCATGAACACTAGTGAGCCCAATTCCGCTGGATTGAATAAGTGGCTCCCATTCTACTCTGGATTCTTCAGCATCACTGAAGAACTGATTCAGCAGTTCCATTCGCTTCTCTTCCATTCCTTTACCATGATCCATAATTCGCAATATATAATTGCCGTCCGTATCCGCAGTCCCGGTCAGACCGATATAGGTAGGCGGCAGACGATGGTGCTGATAGCCGTGGATAAATGCATTCTCAACGAGCGGCTGCAGTGTCAGCCGCACTAGTGGAATCTGATCCATTACAGACTCCTCAATGCAGATATCGACTGTTAATTTTCGGTATCTCGCCTTTTGGATATCCAAATACGCCTTTAAATGCCCGATCTCCTCCCGAAGCGTAACGATTTGATGCGCATTCTTCAGATTGTAGCGGAACAGATCTGCGAGGGAGGTAGTCATCCGGCTGATCACCATTTGGTTGTCGAGGATGGCATGAGCATTAATCACTTCAAGTGTATTGTACAGAAAATGGGGATTGATCTGAGATTGCATCGCGTGAAGTGCCGATTCCTTCTGCTTCAGGCTCAGCTCGCGCTCTTTGAGCTTGACGGATTGAACCTCGTCGATGAGTCGTTTCAGCTCCCCAACCATATGGGAATAGCTGCGGAACAGCCCGCCAATCTCATCCTTGCGTCCGGTCATACGGGTAATAGGGGGAGTAAAATCACCGGATTGTACACGTCTCATGAAATGCTGGAGCAGCGACAGGGCGCGGCTGATCTGTAAGGAGAATCCCCCCATAACAAGTAGCGTCACCAGCATAATGATGACAAACAAATACACGGTTGTTGATCTTAAATTAAGGAGCTCGAACACGACGGCATTCTTAGGCTGCTCCAGTGCCACAGCCCATTTGGAGAGAGTGGCCTCCTCATATAATAAAATATTTTCGGTGTTGCCTTTGTATTCATGTATTAGGCCGGCGGGCTCTGCTGAGAATTTCTTCGCAAGGGACGCAGGCAAGAGATCGCCAATTCGCTCCTTGTCCGGATGATACAGGATACGGTTATTTTGCATATCGGCAATCCACAGATGAAGGTCCTCCCTGGATACATTGCTGCAAATGCCGGCAATCTGGTCCAGATTCAGATCAACCACGAGCAGTCCCTCGTAGAGATAGCTTTTGCTGCTCGAAATTTTTCGGATTAATGTCAGCACAGGCTCTGAACCGAGGTAGCGGATGCCCGTCATATGGAAATCGTCCATCTGGTCCATGTCTGCTAGCAGCAGCTGATTACGCTGCCTGATGCTCCGCATATCGAGCATTTCTTCAGAGCGGCTGTAGTCGCTGACCTGCATACCGTTCTTGGCAAGAACAGACAGCCCGACAAGATCATCACGTCCATAGAGCATTTGGGCGAATAATCCTTTTTCGATGGCATCAGATAGCTTCAAGTATTCATAAGGGGTCATGCTGGTACGATTGATTAGTGTTTGGATATGCGAATTGGAGAGAAAGGGGTAGGTTGAAGTTTCAAGATTGGATACATATAAATTCAGGTATTCACTGGTCTGAGTAACGATACGTTCGTTGGATGCGATGGCGGACTCTTCAATTGTGCGGGTGGATGCATTGTACCAATAGGAGCCGAGAATGATCACAGGCAGACAGACAAAGATCAGGCTGATTGCAATCAGTTTCTTATTAATAGACAGGCTGGACAAGATATGAACCACCTCTTTTTACGATGAAAATAAGGTGAGTGCAGGAAAAGACAACTAGAGTAGGAATAACCATTCCACCTTTACTTACAATATTTACAATATAGATAGGATTGGAACTAATATAGCGGGGGGCGGTTAAATGGTCAAGCATAAGAAGGTGTCCATACTCGTATGTATGCTGCTTGTGTTCTCTGTATTCGCGGCAGCTTGCAGTGGAGGGGGAACAACGGGAAGCAGTGAGGTAGCTGGAACTGATCCCGAGAACAATGGGGGAGCTGCTCAGGAAGAAGTAGAAATCACTCTCGGATATTACTCCGATGGAAAGAGTGACGCCAAGATGAAGGAGCTGATCGAGAAGTTTACCGCCAAGTTTCCACATATCAAAGTAGATACGCAAAGTGCGCCGTATGGACAGTTCTATCAGAAGCTTGATACACAAATTGCCGCAGGCAAAGCGCCGGATGTTTGGCTCTCAGACGGAGCGCTCGTCATGAAGTATGCGGAGAGAGGCACGCTGAAGGACGTCACGGAGTGGATTGATCGTGATCTGAACAAGGATGACTATTACGGATTGGAATTTAACAAGGATGCAGATGGGCGTTACTGGGGTATTCCGCAAGGCATCCAGATCGGAGTTCTGTATTATAACAAGGACCTATTTGATAAAGCAGGAGTCGAATATCCGACAGAGGCATGGAGCTGGGAAGATCTGAAGACAGCTGCGACGAAGCTCACGGTAGACGGCAGCGGCAAGGTGGCGGCAGAGGAAGGATTCGATACGAATAACGTCAGTCAATTTGGACTTACTTTCTTCAGCATTACAGAAGGCTGGTTTACGGTACTGAAGTCATTTGGCGGCGGCATTCTTGACGAGACGGGTACACAGTCCATTGTGGATTCCGATGGCAATAAGGAAGCGATGAACTGGATCGTGGACGGTATGCAAAAAGGCATCTTCACTGATCCCGTGGATCTGAAGAGCTTCCAGAGTGCCATGGCCGTGTTCCCAAGCGGATCGGCCGCAATGCGGATCGGTATTTACGCCAGGGTGCAGGCTGCGAATGAAGCAGGACTGAATTACGATGTGACCGTGCTGCCGACAGGTCCGGATGGCAAGCGGTTTGCCCCGGTTATAGCAAACTCCTGGGTAATCAGCGCAAAAGCCGATGAAGCCAAAGCAGCTGCAGCGTGGGAATGGATGAAGTTCTGGGCTACCGAGGATGAGGTGCAGAAGGAATGGGCAGCGCTGGGTGAAGCCGTTCCGGTCAAGAAGTCAGTGGCCAACTCCGACGTATTCCTTATGGCAGGGGAGAAGCCTGCGAATCGTCAGGCGTTCCTCGACAGCTTTGAATTTGCCGGGACACTGGATACCAATGCCGTATGGGAAGAGTGGGTATCCAAATTCAATGAGAATGCAGAGCGCGCCTTCCTTGGTGATGCTACGGTGGATGATTCACTAACGAAGGCAAATGGAGAAATCCAGGATGTGCTGGATGCATTTTATGAGAAATAACGAAGCCAAAGGAGCTGCCGCGGATGACACTAAGCAAACCGACTAGGGCCGTGCCCAAGAGAGGGCAGAAGCTCAAGTCCGCGGGCCGCAGCCGATACTTGCGATCTGAAGGAAGGTGGGGACTCCTGATGGTGTCCCCGTATCTTATTCACTTTATCGTGTTCGTCGCCGGCCCGCTACTTGTCTCCCTGTATTTCAGCTTTTCCGATTATGACATGCTGACCCCGCCGCAGTGGATCGGAACAGAGAACTATAACAAGCTGTTTAACGAGCCGCTGTTCTGGAAGTCACTGTGGAACACGATCTATTTTGCCATTCTGTTTGTGCCGCTCCAGACGATTCTCGCTCTGGTCCTGGCTGTGATGCTGAATCAGAAGCTGAAGGGACTCAAGTGGTTTCGGATGGCGCATTTTATACCGGTGATCTCCTCGTGGACCGTTATTCTGTACGTAGCGGATGCGATATTCAATCCCCGGTTCGGGTTCGCGAACTCCCTGCTGGTCAAGTGGGGATTGGAGCCGCAGCAATGGCTGAACAGTGAAAACTGGGTTATTCCCCTGCTTGTGATCATTGCCGTCTGGAAAGGCATTGGGTACATCATGGTGTTGTTCTTGGCGGGTCTGCAAAATGTCCCGAATGAGCTGTACGAGGCAGCGGAGATGGATGGTGCAGGTACGCTTCGCAAGTTCCGGAGCATCACCGTACCGCTCATCTCGCCGACTACATTTCTCGTCATCATTCTCAGCACGATTTCTACGTTTCAGGCGTTTGAGCAGATTTATGTCATGACAGGCGGGGGAGATATTGCTGCTGCAGGAGGTCCGCGCGATTCCAGTCTCGTTCTTATGCTGTATCTGTACCGTGAAGGGTTCTCGTTCCTCCACATGGGCTATGCATCGGCCATTGCCTGGGTGCTGTTCGTGATCTTGTTCAGCCTAACTCTCGTGCAGATGAAGCTGCAAAATCGGTGGGTGCATTACAACTAGAAGGTCTCATTAATGAGAAGAAGTGTCTTCCTAAGGAAGGAGGTCAATCCATGCAATCCTCTCGTAAAAAGTCGGGTAAAATCCTGGCTTATATCGCCATCATTCTCAGCTCGCTCATTATGCTGGTCCCTTTTGCCAAAGCGATTCTGAATTCATTAAAAACGTATGCGGAATACACCGCTGTACCGCCGACCTGGTTCCCTAAAGATTTTCAGTGGTCCAACTATGCGGAGGTCTTGAAGCTCGGTGATTTCGGCACACAGACGATGAACAGCTTCATTGTTGCGATTCTGTCTGTCGTCGGCACACTGCTGTCCTGTTCTCTGGTCGGGTATGCCTTTGCCAGGCTCCGTTTCCCCTTTAAAAATATCCTGTTCATGTTCGTACTCGGTACGATGATGATCCCTCCGGTCGTCATCATCATTCCGCATTTCATTATCTTTAACTCGTTGAACATGCTGGACACCCTCACACCATTGTGGGTGATTGAGTGGCTGGCTCAGCCGTTCGGCATCTTCCTGATGCGGCAGGCTTTTCTCAGTATACCGGCAGATTATGAGGAGTCAGCCAAGATGGAAGGAGCCAATCCGCTGCGAATCTACTGGCGCATCTATATGCCGCTCAGTCTGCCGTCTCTCGCCACCCTTTCTATTTTTACGTTCATGACCAAATGGAATGAGATCTTGGCACCGTCGATCTACTTGAGCTCCAGTGAGAAGTTTACCCTTCCGATCGGCATCCTGGGTCTGAAGGGTCAATGGGTTGGCAATGAGCAGCTGATGGTGGCTGCGGCACTGATGAGTTTGCTCCCGATTCTGATCGTATTCTTGTTTGCGGAGAAGTACTTTGTGCAGAACCATACGGCATCAGGTATTAAGTGATAAGGAGGGAGAGTAAGGATGGATCATAATGAGGCAAGCCGAGATGGTCGGGACAAGACAACGTTATCTAATCATTGGCTATCACCGCAGGCTCATTGGCAGTCACGTACTGACGGGCAGGAGGATGGGTTGGAGCCTCACGATCGTTTATTTCCCATCGCGGCTTTCAGTGGGTCCCTGATCGAGTACAGCCTTCCGGAAGCAATGAGGATTACGGCTGAGCTTGGTTTTGATGGTATTGAGATTGCCTGCCGCGCTCCTCATCTTCCGCTTGATATATCGCTTAAGGAAGTGGGGGCGTTGAGAGAGCGGGCACAGGATCTGGATCTTGCCATTCCGGCATTAGCGGGATATGTCGGGTACTTTTCCAACTTAACTGAGGAGGAGTGTAAGGCCGCCTTAGAAGATGTTCGACAGCTCATTCAGATCGCAAGTGTAATGGGTGTCCCATATGTACGTGTGTTCCCGGGTGGACCGAATGCGTTTAAGGCAGGCGATCATCATTATGAACAGGCAGCCCGGCATTTGCGAGCCTGCGTAGAAGAGGCGTCCGAATCGGATGTTCAGATCCTTATTGAGATTCATAACCAGACGCTGACAGAGGACGCCGCAAGTGCTATGAAGCTGCTGGAATCAACAGGTGATGACAGGCTGGGATTCATCCATGATGCGGGCAATATGTACATCTCCGATGTCCACTATGGGGCTGAGTCTGTTCAGGAGCTGGGGGCTGCTCTCCGCCATGTTCATGTAAAGGATGAGAAGAGAATCGACAGTGCAGGCGAAGAGGGATCGTTCATGAATTTGACACGTCATGGCAATGAGGCATTTATGCAGTGCCGGCTGGGAGAAGGTGAGGTAGATCATGCTCCACTGCTGGCCGCTCTCTATAAGAGCGGATATAGCGGGTGGATTACGCTGGAATGTGCAGCTCCTTATCCTGCAGTCGAACGACTCGCTTATGATTTGAAGGAGATTCAAAGATTGATGGCAGAGGTGAAAGGTAAGTGCAATTGAAGGTAGAGAATGAAGATGAGATGTGGAGTCATTCAAGTAGAGTTAGGAGTATTTGAGCATGACATTTTGCGAAAATCTCTTCATGGAAGGAGCGGGATTGATGTCATCCTTAAGGGGCTTGCGTGGATCGGGAAGGACAGAGAAGTTTGCGGTGATTGGCTGTCAGCATCCGCATATCTCGATTTTTATTGAGGAGATGCTGGAGCTGGGTTATGCGTGTGCGGGCATATTTGAACCAGGCGATCTGGCGCTGGCAGCTCAACTGGCAGAGAGGTACCAGCTGGAGCTTGCAGGCAGCAGCAAGGAACTCCTTGAAGAGGAGCAGGTTCAGATGATTGGGAGCTCTGCCGTCAACAACCAGAAGCTCCAGATCGCACTGGATTGCGAAAAATACGGCAAGCACTTGATGCTGGATAAGCCAGCAGTTGTTAACTCGAATGGGTATAGCGAGCTTGAGGAGCTAATTAATAGAGGGAATATTCAAATTGGGATGCTGTTAACAGAGCGTTATCGACCTGCGTTATATACGCTGCGCGAATTCGTACTGGATGGCGAGCTGGGAGAGTTGATTAGTATCACGATGCGGAAGCCGCATCGGCTTCGGCCGGAGACCCGTCCAGCCTGGCATTTCAACAAGCAGGAGTCGGGAGGCATTATTGTCGACTTGCTGGTGCATGACTTTGATCTGCTGCGCTGGCTGACCGGACAAGAGATTCAAAGCGTTCAGGCAACGATGGGAAAAAGAATACTGCCACAATATCCAGATTTCTACGATACAGCAGCGGTCCAAACCGTGCTGGATGGCGGGGTAAGCGCTCAGCTGTATGCGGATTGGCATGCTCCGGAGAAATGCTGGACTTGGGGAGATGGGCGGATCTTCGTGACAGGCACCTTGGGCAGCGCCGAAATTCGGCTGGCAGGTGATCCTGCAGCGAAGTTGGATGGTGAAGGGGAGCTATTACTCGTGATGACGCATGAGGAGCCTTTGCGGCAAGTACCACTGCGTACGCCTTCGGTTCGCATCGTGGAGGATTTTTTAAACCGGATTAAGGGGAAGCCGCATGAATTTACGCATCAGGATCTCTTGGCGGCTACAGGAGCAACACTGCTGGCAGATGAGCAGGCAGAGCGGGTCCTTGTTTACTCAGGGAAAGAACATATAAGGAAAGGGTGAGCGGTTATGTCAGCAGGAATGAGGCCTGTGAGATATGGGATTGTGGGCTGTGGAATTATTGCAGAGGTGCATGCCAGTGAAATCGCAAAGCTACCGGAGGCAGAGCTTGTCGCGATATGTGATGTGAATCCGGATCAGGCCGCGCGATTCGCTGCACAATATGGAGCGGCGGCATACTCGGATCTGGATGAGATATTGGCCAGGCAGGATATTGAAGTGGTATCCATCTGCACACCAAGCGGGCTGCATGAGGAGCAGGTCGTTCGAGCGGCTAGAGCGGGCAAGCACATCCTCGTCGAGAAGCCGATGGCGATCCAGATGGAAGGCGTAGAGCGCATGATTAAAGCCTGTGAGAAGGCGGGTGTTCTGCTTGCCACCGTATTTCCCCGCCGTATGTCTCCGCAAGCGCAATATGCGAAACAGCTCATTGCTTCCGGTGCTCTTGGCAAGCTCAGTCTCTGTTCCGCCTACGTGAAGATCTATCGGAGCCAGGCTTATTATGACAGTGCCGGATGGCGTGGAACGTGGGCAATGGACGGAGGAGGAGCCATGATGAATCAGGGCATACATACCGTGGATATGCTCCAGTGGCTGGCGGGTCCAGTTGCTTCCATCGAGGGCAGAGCGAGAAACGTGCTGCGTGATATCGAGGTGGAGGACACCGTAACCTCCCTGCTCCAATATGAGAGCGGTGCGATGGGTGTGCTGGAGATTACGACCACCGCCTATAAAGGCAAGGGGCAGCGGCTTGAGCTGTATGGTGAGAAAGGAACACTGATTATAGAAGAGGATGATATCGTGATGCTTGAACTGGATGGAGCGGAGAGCAAGCTGCCGGAGTTCGCCCCTTTTGCCGTCATTCCGGATGGGCATCGGGAGCAAATTCGAGATTTGGCATATGCGGTACGTGAAGGTCGTGCGCCCGTTGTTCCAGGAACAGAGGGAAGGCACTCGTTGGAGATTATTCTGGGAACCTATGCTTCCTCGCGTCTGAAGCAGGAGATTAAGCTCAAGGAACATTTTTCGTTGGTGTAGGGGCATCAGCGAATTTGGATCAGGATTATGCTCTTTGAAGAGGAAGGTGGGGACGAAGGTGAGTGAGCTCATGATTACACCGATATTCCAAACGCATGCAGATCAGCTGCAGGTTCGTGTATTTGCAACACGTGAAGAGATGGGTAAGGCGGCTGCCGCAGAGGCAGTTCGCTCTTTACAGCAGCGGCTTCGCATACAGGAACGAGTAAGAGTTATTTTTGCCGCAGCTCCTTCACAAAATGAATTTTTGCATGCGCTTATGGAAGCAGCCGATGTGGAGTGGGATAGAGTAGAGGCTTTTCATATGGATGAGTATATCGGGTTGTCCCGTACGGCAGACCAAAGCTTTGCCAGGTTTGTAGAGGAGCGTGTTATACGTCTAGCAGAGCCTGGGCTAAATGCATGGCACCCACTAAACGGGACGGCAGAACCGGCAGAGGAGTGCCGCAGATATGAAGTGCTCTTGAGGGAGAGACCGATTGACTTTGTATTCATGGGGATTGGTGAGAATGGTCATATTGCCTTTAACGATCCCCCGGTGGCTGATTTTGCAGATAAAGCTTGGGTGAGGCCGGTGGAGCTCGATGAGGCGTGCAGACAGCAGCAGGTGAATGATGGATGTTTTCCGAGCTTCGAGGAAGTACCTACCCATGCGCTTACATTGACGGTGCCCGCACTCATGTCCGGAACAGAGCTGTTCTGCATGGTGCCGGGACCGACAAAGAAGCAGGCGGTATACTGCACTGTGAACGGTAAGATTAGCGAGGCTTGCCCGGCCAGCATTTTGCGTACGCACCAGAGGTGTACTTTGTATGTGGATGTGGAAGCTTGGGGAGAAGTGGCGAGTGAGCATGGCTAGAATAAATGTGTTCGTTCAAGCATCCACATAAACCTTTACTGCTAGGCTCAAACAACTGTTTTTCTGACACAAGCGCCGTACAGATACACAATACAGACTTCAAAGAAGCATACCAAAGCCACGGAAGCTGCTACAGTAAGCATTCATGCATATAACCCAATTAAACACAAACCTCAGTATGCCATTCCCTTAGCTTATTTCGTTAACTGCTTTAAGTATCTTACTGATACCCAGCGTCGTTAAGACGCTTTTTTATATGAGAAGGAGGCCTTTACAGATGGATAACGGACGTTATGTGGAAGCTGTGCATTATGCCACGGGGAATCGAATTGAAGTGGAGATGACCGATGACTGTTTCGCGGAGATAGCTGACGTGGCGGGTGGAACGGTCTATTTCGCTCCAGGCCTAGTGGACTTGCAGGTTAATGGGTATATGGGGATTGATTTTAACAGCCCGGCGCTTACTGTAGAGCAGGTTCATCAAGTAACTCGACTGTTACAAGCCGTTGGTGTCGTAAAATATTGCCCAACCGTAATTACAAACAGCGAAGAAGCGATGAGCCAGTCTATTAGAACGATTGCTGCCGCTTGTATATTGGATGAGGTGACGCAGAATAGCGTTGCAGGCATTCATTTGGAAGGACCTTTTATTTCGCGAGAGGATGGACCGAGAGGTGCGCATCCTGCAGAATTCGTTACCCCGCCTGATATTGGTTTATTGCAGCGCCTGCAGAGAGCAGGGAATGGATTAATTCGGATCGTAACAATGTCGCCTGAGTGGGATTGCAGTGATGCTTTTATAGAACAGTGTGTGCAAGAAGGAATCATTGTATCCATAGGTCATACAGCGGCGAGCAGTGAGCAGATTGTGGATGCGGTGAGATGTGGGGCTGCTATGTCTACTCACCTTGGCAACGGTGCCCATCTCATGCTTCCTAGACACCCTAACTACCTGTGGGATCAGCTGGCAGCAGATTCGCTTCATACCTGCTTTATTGCCGATGGGTTTCATTTGCCGGATGCTGTTCAGAAGGTCATTATGCGCGTGAAAAAGGAAAAGGCCATACTCGTCAGCGATGCAGCGCATTTGGCGGGTTTACCGGCAGGAGATTATAAGACACATATCGGTGGAAGAGTAACGCTGACGGAATCGGGAAAGCTTCATTTAACCGATCAGCCTGAGCTGCTTGCCGGGTCTGCTCAAATGCTGATTCAAGGGATCAGCCAACTGGTTCGCAAGAGATTGTGCGCAATGGAGGAAGCCTGGAATATGGGATCTATTCATCCTTGGAGACTACTGAATATATACAGTGAGGCTCAGCCGGAGCTTGGGCCGAGTGTTCTTTTTACAATACGAGATGGAGAATTCCAATTGCTTCAAACCGTCGGCAGCGGGGTACAACGCATATAGGGGTTTGTTACCTTGATTTCTCATCACAGTATTTGATACAATGAAGTCCGGAAATGATTATTATTTCCCAATGTCTTATAGACGAAGTAACCGTCAGTGCTTGCTACATTACGATAACGAAGAGGTGAAGAGAACATGGCGAAGAAGAATGACGGCAAGGTATTAGCGCAGAATAAGAAGGCTTCCCATGACTATTTCATCGAGGATACGTATGAAGCAGGAATGGTGCTGACCGGGACTGAGATCAAGTCTCTGCGGAATGGACGTGCGAATATTGGAGATGCGTTTGCGACGATTCGGAACGGCGAGATCCATATTCATAACATGCATATCAGTCCATTTGAGCAAGGGAACCGCAATAATCCGGAAGATCCTACGCGTACGCGTAAGCTGCTCTTGCACAAGGCGCAGATTAACAAGCTGCTGGGTCTGTCGAAGCAGGAGGGGTACTCCATCGTACCGCTCAAGATTTATGTCCGCAATGGATATGCGAAGCTGCTGCTCGGACTGGGTAAGGGTAAGAAGCAGTACGACAAGCGTGACACAGCTGCGAAGCGGGATGCACAGCGTGATATCCAGCGTGCACTGCGCGAGAAGCAGAAGATTGCTAGGTAACTTAATTTAGCCTAGCTTCTATCGAGTTGAATGAAATGCATGGGTCTGAGTCAGCTCTGAAGTAGCTGATAAGGATAGGTTAGGTATGACGCGCTTTCCAACTCTCTCCTTGTTTACCTGCAAGTTATAGGTTAGAGTAAGTCGCATTATATATACTTTTGTGATATACTAAGGAAGTACGAGAGAGAACAAGTGCTCTGGTACAACCAATTGCTTCTAGTTCATCCTTTCACCATGGAGGGGAAGGATGCGGAATAGATCTACTGGTGCTCTAATTGAACCGATCTATCCAGGAGGCCCTTTATAACAAGGGGGCGTTTTTGGATTCGACGGGGATAGTTCGAGCATGAGTAGCGGGTAGTGGGGACGCGTCCGCTTCATCAACGCTAAAGCCTATTAAACGGCAAACAACAAAACAACTACGCTTTCGCAGCTTAATAACCTGTGTGCGTGCTCTCGCTCTGTATCGCCCATGTACCGGGATGAGGGCCCAACTTTAGTGGGATACGCTGTCTAGTCTCCGCCTGCGGCTAGCTGAAGAAGACAAACAGGCTGACCCAACGTAGAGCCGGTTACGGGGCGCTACTCGGGTGACATCAAAACTGTGACTACACCCGTAGAAGCTTATGTGGCGTTATCTTCGGACAGGGGTTCGACTCCCCTCGCCTCCAAGATGGTACTTAATGAAAAGTATCATGTTGAAGGCGTTTAGGAAACTCCATGAAGGAAAAGAATCAGACAGTGAGCATTTGAACGACGCTCCACTTGTCTGATTCTTTTTTTATTGTAATCTGACGGAACATGGACTGAACGAGCAACTTTTGCGTTTCAGGTTCGATCAGGGCCCAATTCTCTTTTAAGTTGACCATCATATCCTTTATCTCTTCTGTGGTTAGCTCATTAATATAATAGTCTTCTTTCTCTTCGTATTGGGCAGTGATTAGTTTCATTCTGGCTTCCTCTTCGTCAATTATTGGGCTTGAGGGTTTATTTTATTAAGCAATATGTAAATATGAAACTGATGCTTAAGTATTGAAATGAATGTTAGATAAATAAAAAGATAGACAATTAATACGAATATCCATTAATATGAAAAGGTCTTTTCTTTTGCCAATAATAAGTAATAATATTAGAAAAGACTTACATCTTAGAAATTACACAGAGGGAGTAAGAATGAAAAAAGTAGCAAAAATTGGTCTCACGATGAGTCTTCTAATGGGGATTATTGGTGGAACAGCTAGTGCAAGTGAGCTTACTAACGAGCAAAAAGTTATAGAAACTGTAAATAAGGCGTATACTGCTGCTCAAAATCTAGATGCAACAACATTTGCAGAGTTGACTACAGACATTAAATGGGGGTCTGAAGAGGAACAATTAAAAGTTGTTACTTCTTCATATGAGATTCTTAAAAATAGTATTGCAAATGAAAGTGCAGAAAACGCAGATCTGCTAATTTCCTTTAATGTGGGAAATGTAACTGAAGTAAATGAAAATGAATATTCAGTAGAACTTTCTCTAACTTTCTCAAATTCCGGAAAACTGCCAACGTACAATGTACCTGTTAAAGTAATAAATGGTGAATGGACAGTGGTTCTTGAAAATATTATCTTGCTTGATAAGGATAACCCTGAAGCAAGGGAGATTTTAGAACAAACTAGTACAAGCTTTGAAAGAACTAGCCCTCTAGAATTATTGGGAGATAATAGTCAGGTCGAAGTATATAAAAACAACAAACCATCTTTTAATCATTCAGATGTATCGGTACCAACTTCAAGAGCTGCAATAAGTTACTACGCATCAACACTTGAAGGATTAGAAGCAAAAAATTCTTCGAATATATTTACACGTACCTACAGTTCAAACGCAATCTCAATCAAAGGATGGCAAGAACCAGATCACAATACTAAACAAGCTCACATGATGTATTCGATATGGAAACATGGAGTAGTTGGTGAGATTAATCCGCAATCTAAAATTAGTTATTGGGGTACTAAAAAACAATCAATTCCGGAACAATGGTTTTACCATACATTTACAAGTAGCGAAGTGCCAACTGGAATTCCGCTCTACTTGAATATGAAAAATCTTATTAGCCAAGGTACAACAGTTGCCGGTAATCTATATAACTAAAATCTAATTACCAACTTGCCCCGGTTCTTTCAGAGCTGGGGTGTTCTATATCTTTAGAAAAGAAAAATTATACATTGGATAAGAACTAATGTTCGTAATATAATAAGTCCTGAGGTGATCAGGATGAAAGGGAACAAGCTTACACCAGAAAGTAATATGTTCTGGGAACTCAGAGCTGATATCGAGGATTACGATTAATTACATAACTGATAGAAAAGAGCGACGTGAAGACGCTTTCTTTATTTTCATTTTGTTAAGCTAACGGGCAGGTTATGTTAGTTTAATTAGAGCAACATTCTGTTCATCAACTTTGGGAAAACAAAAACAACCTAATTACGAGCTGTTTGCATTTGATAAATATAATCTTGTCATTCGTGTTATCCTTTGGGTTAACTTCAATGATCGAAACTCCGCTTCTGGTAAAGAAACCCCGCCAGCAACGGACACAACTCAATGTTCGTTAATGTAGGAGACATTGATAATTGAGTTCATTTTGGAGACGAGTGTTTTTTGTTAAATAGACATTTCCATTGCTTCAAGCACTTTTTTAGCAAGAAGATGCTCGTCAGTTGCTTCTTCCTGAGTTATCTCAAATGTTTCAGTAGGCACAAAAACGCTAGGCTTTAAAGTTTTGTGAGCACTTATCGAATATTTAAAAGTACTAGACAAAATCGTTACAATGTTCTTATCTTTGGTAGCTGCTCTGTAACTCTTTACTTTTAAATACTGTTCAATTCCTAGACGTTTAGGAAACTCATTGAGAAAATACTGGTTGGAATTATTAAAATTTTCTAACAATGAATATTGTAACCTTTCAATAGAAGGATTGCGCTCTAATTCTGAAACTGGTCCTTCATCTCCAAATCCTAGTAACCCTCCGTCTACCTTAATTACCGGATGATGAGGACAAATTAAGATACACTCCTCATTAAAATATATAATTATTAGTTTACCGTAATCATTTAAGTCAGGCACAAAACCATTCCTTTATAATTGTATTTCACTAGGAATGTTATAAGGAAAATGTGGCTTTTACAAGTAAATTTTTGGCTTCATCCAACCATTAAGCCTATTCAGCAGCCATTTTAACTGGTGGGACAGTTAGTGTAAGTTCACATATTTTGATCCTGTCGGTTATACTCCTTTATAAATCTACTTTTGTCCTGGAGCAAGAACAGGATCCGATTGCCGATTAGATATATGTATAATCGGACTCTGCCCGCTAAATCATTAAGTTAACGGGCAGGTTAACGTAACGAATTAGTGCGAAACTTTATCTCTCTGAATAATAAGTATTGCTCGGGTAACCTTAATAAACACATTGGTTTTTATTAAGGAGGAACAAAATTGTTTAATTGCGTGGTAATCGTATTAATGGTGATGATAAACGCATTAGGGCATAATGAATGGGTGAACTTTGATCAAACACAAGAGAAAGTAATCAAGTCATATGAAAATCGGACTGGGTTAAAAATTACTCTTCCTACGTTTATTCCTTACAGTATAAAAAAAACTGAAACAAATGATATCAGTAAAGAGCAAATTGAAATTCGATATTATGGTGTTGAGACAGGAGATCAAATATTATTAAGCATAAGCAAAGAGAATAAGAAATTCGATCGTATTAATCATTATGATGGAGCTCCCTATGCTAAGAAAATATTTTTAAAAGGAAATGTTCCCGCTGTTATGTTAACTAGAGATTATAAAAGCTTAACTTTTGTTGACTCAGGAATACAGTATATAATTACAGATTTTACAGGAAGGCCCCTTAATGATCAGGAAATCGAGAGGGTAGCAAATTCAATGTTGTAATCTAAATTTATTATTAAACTCCCTCAATATAATTCGTTTTCCTCACTCAAGCTCATGAATTCGTAGGATTTCATCCCTTGTTTAATTCGAAGAAAGAGATGTTTGAGGAGCTGGTAGTCAGTTAAAGGAGAATTGGGCATGCAGAAATAAAGGGTGAGCATTAATCACCCAAATTATTCCATATTTGCACGTCTCCACTTCGCCTTAGTGATTCTCACTCCCATGTCTCAACGGGTCCAAGCCCTATCATTCCTTCGTCACATCTTAACCAAGGGGTGGAGGTCGGTCTTTCTAACGGAACGGGTCCGAGCCCTTTTGTTTAACGTCTCCCGATACTCCGTGCTTCTTGAAATCCTACGAATGCAT
>NZ_FPAC01000016.1 GCF_900116105.1 Paenibacillus sp. 453mf | reverse complement strand
CGCAGCTCCATAGCGCCACTAGTGCAGCTCACACGTCCTGGCGGCCATGAATGACCTTTTGTCTGTCTTCGGACGTAACGGGCAACCAGGCACGTACCAGGAGCGCCTACGAGCTGAAGTCCAGGCGACCGGCACGCGGCTGCTCTTTCCGATCTGGACGAAATTTGGGCAGCATCATAGCGCCCACCGGCGCAGCTCACACACACAGGACAGCCGTAGCCGTCCTTTTGTTCATCTCCGGGTGAATCGAGGAGCCAGGCACACCAGAAGCGCCCACGAGCTGAAGCCCAAGCGCCCGGCTACTCCCTCTGCTTCGACGACAAAAGCGACAAAAAAAAGAGGATGGTTTGGTTTCCCAATCCATCCTCTTTTTTTATAGATTTGTTTTATCTATCATTCCGTAAATATCATCATTGGAATTTTTATGCGTTTCAGTTTTACTGATTTCATTTTCTGTCGAATGTTCTGCAACATCTTCAGGTTCATTATTGGCCGAAGCAGTTTCACTGGTTGGAATTGATGTAGGAGGAACGTTTTTCAGTCCAGATAAAATTGAACGCAATTCGTCAGCTATTGGTTTCTGGAAAAGAGCCTTTTGAATATCGTGTGCCGTAACATCACGATAACCGAACTGTTCAATCATATGTCTCACTAAACTCGTGATTGAGTTTTGAACATTTGATTGAGCATTTACCCAACTATTCAATTGTTCGGTGTCGGGCAATTTACCAATACGCCATGAAACGAGTTCTCTTCTATTTTTATCATTCATTCGTTATGCAACTCCTGGAAAAAACACTTTGGTATGCAAAATTTCAAGACCATCCAAGTTCATATCAATTGCAAACTCTTCCGGAATCCAGAGAATCATGCATTTTACATCCTGAGAAAATTCAATCAGGCTTGGGTAGAGATCTTCCTCGAAAGTAATACTTCCCCCTCCAAAAACCATCATAAAATCAATATCTCCACCTATGGTGCTGTATCGTTCTTGCACATCTTCTAATATCCTATTTGATTCCCCATATTGAGCTTCTGACATGAATTTTTGAGCCAGGTCATGATAATTATTTTGGCTATCTTGCATGATTTCATCAAAGCGTTGGCGATTGATTTTCAAATGACCATTAAGCTCTGATTCAAGTAATTTTGCTGCTTCTTCAGCTGCATGTCCTACGCCACGTTTTTCACCGTGACAGTTCTGTAAAACAGGGTTTACACCGCGGCTATGAATATACTCAGTCGTTCCAGAACCAATATCAATTCCCAATCCTTTTAGAGACAGAAAATCTCTTTGAGTCATGCTATTACGTTTTGGATCGTCTTTATACAATTCACGGAATTTTCTTAGAATCGTATCCTCCGCTTCGATCAAAGCGTATAAAGCTGGAATACCTTCCTGTGTTACCTTGGCGTTTGTATATTTGATTGTAACCGTAACAGACTGAGACCCAACATACACAATGACGATATGGACGATTGGAGATCCTTCTTTTCCAGTGAAGCGTTCTTCAAACTCTTTTGCTATCTCTGAAGTATATTCAGAAGCAGGTATTGCACCTGTTAATGTACCCTGTACATCAATTTTTTCAGGTAACTTCTTATTTTTTTTGTAATATTCTTTTATTGCTTGTGCAGCAGTCAGAGACAAATTCATGATAATTGGAATGTCGTGTTTTGATTTTTTTCCGAGCTTAATATTCATGTTTTCGGATTTTAAAGCATCAAGATTCGCGTGTTGTCCGACTGAGAAAAATCCTGATCTTTTTAATGAAGGACTTGCTATATTTACACTAAGTTCATCTAATAAATTTGCCACATTTTTTTCGATATCTGTTTCTGATGCTGGTTCAGGACTGTGAAGCCTTTTGATGACAGAAGGTTGTTCAATTCGCACTCCATTGATTCGCATTTTTGTTTTAGAGTTACCGAAATCCGTTATCGATCTTACTTTCATTTAAATCACTCCTTAAATGTAAGTTTGCATTCAAATTCAATTCACAAGGCATTCAAATACCATTCATAAAACTATTATAACTGATATTGAATGTAATATCAATTCAATTTGAATATTCAATGAATTCATTTTGCATTCATATTTTAGATTTTATTGACGAAAAAAACGGAATGTTGTCAAAATGAATCCCAAATGAATTCAATTTGAAAACATTTGGGATTATTTAAGGGGAAAAGATTGCTTTTTGTTTTATGGTGACAGCTCCAAGTCATTTCTTGTCTTTTCTTGCTTCTGGCTTTTATCATTTTCCTTTCCTTTTTGTAAATTATTTTGATTATTTTGATTCAATCCTTGCTTCAACGTTTTTTCCATTTCGTCATAACGGTCAATCTCTTGACGATACTTTTCAGGATTTTTTTGTATGTTGTTTATAGCAGAACGTAATGTTTTTGTTTGGGTATTATCAATTTTTTTGTCAATCATCTTTTCAAGTTTTTCAAGCTTTTCGTAATGAAGTTTATAAAGACGTGGATTATTTTCAAGTTTGGATTTAAGCAACTCAATTTTGTTCTTTGTATCAGCCAATTTTAATACATATCTACGCGGCTCACGCTTTAAACTGTCAATAGCCAAGGTGATTTCTTTTCTTTGTGCTTTTACAATGCTGCTGTTCAGTTTAACTTCAACTTTACTCAACTTTTCAAGTTCATTTTTGTTTTTTTCTGGATCTTTATTTAACCTCTCTTTGAGAGAATCTAAATTATGCCGAGCAGCTAACAAACTTTTTAATGATAGTGTTTCTTCCTTTGTTGTTGAATGTTCCGCTTTACTCACTGTGTTCTTTTTATCGTTTAGATCCGGACGGATCGGGACGACTTTATTATCGGCAGAAGGTTGAACATTTTGATTTTCGTTTTGTTGCTTTCTCGTTGTTCTGCTTTTTTGTTTATTCGCAAGTTCTTCAAGTATCTCAATAACTTGGTTATTTAAATGATCTCTTGCGTCCATTATCTATACCTCCCTAGTATAAAAAATATTAAAAATTCATTCAGTATTCCTCCGATACTTTTCTGGTGTGTTTTTCGAAATGAAGTCAGAAAATATTTTAAATAACTCTTCTCTTTTCTCGATAGATAAGTGTTCAATCCCGAAATATTTTTCGGCCAATGCCCCTGTTTGTATCAACCTATTAGCTCGCTGCTTTCTTTCTTTTTCTGAAGTCAATCTAACTATTCGGTTCTTTCTTTCTTCAAGTTGTTCAATTTTTTTATCAATATCAGAAATTGGAGTTTTCTTTATTTCGTTTTCATGTTCCATATCAATTGGCAGAATTCGAACCGGACGCACTGTAGTTATTATGGCTGTTGCTTGAATTCTGATCTACGCGAATTCCGGAATCATTATTATTGAATGAAGCTTTAGCTTCTTGCTTAAACTTATCAATAAGAACCTTTGCTTGTTCGATATCTTCTACTTCCCACGAATCCATCAAATATTCCCCAATGTCTTTTTGTGCTTGCTCAATTATTTTCTTCTGCTTCTCGCGTAACTCTTTAATCTGTTCCTCTAATTTCTGTACTTGACCGAGTTTACTTTTTTTCGCCATTTTGTTTTTCCTCCTTTAGATAATTACGGTGTTAGATGCATAAATTTTACCGTAATTTAGTAGAAAAGTCTACTGAAATGTGGGAAAGTATGGTATACTATATCACATGAACGAAGTGAGAGTGCCCATTTATACCCCTGCTTCGCAGGGAATGGGTCTCGCCTTCGCTCGATTTCATTCACTTTCCGTGAATGACCTTTCCGCTGGAAAGGAGTTTGCTTTCAGCAAATAACCCGCAGGGGCTTGGAAGGAGGTGGGCATGTATGGGGTACTTTTACTTCAGCTCACAGATATTAAACCGTATGAATCATTCCGCTGTTGCGGCCGCAGCTTATCGCAGCGGAGAACCATTATATTCTGAACGTGATGGTTTGACTAAAAATTATGGTGAAAGAACTGTTGCACCTGATTGTTTCATCCTGGCTCCTAAGAATGCGCCAGAATGGGTTAATAATCGTGAACGTTTATGGAATGAAGTTGAAAAAATTGAAAAACAGAAGAATGCACAAATAGCGAGAGAAATTCGTCTTGCTCTTCCTAATGATCTAAACAATGATGATCAAAAGGAATTACTCCTTCAATTTTGCAAAGAGAACTTTTCAGATGAAGGTATGGTTGCAGATGTGGCAATTCACAGAGACAAAGAAAACAATCCCCATGCTCATGTCATGCTCACCATGCGTCCTTTTAATGAAGATGGTTCCTGGGGAAATAAACGTCAGAAAGTTGATAAAGAAGTTAACGGGGTGATGAAGAAAGTAAGTGTACATTTGACTAACTGGAATGAAAAAGAAACGCTCGTTCAATGGAGGAAGAATTATGCGGATCTAATTAATGAAAAGTTAAAAGATCGTGGTATCGAAGATCGAGTTAGTCACGAAAGTTACAAAAATCAAGGACTAGATCGTATACCTGGAATCAGACTGGAACGAACAGCTTTCCAGTATGAAACTAGAGTGAAAGAGCAAGCGATCAGAAACAATGTTCCTTATGAACCAGTTACTTACTATGGAAAAATTAACGAAGAAATTAAACAAATTAATTCCGAATTAGATAAGCTAAAAGAATTGAAAAAGCAACAAGTTGTTTCTCTTTCTGAATATAAAAATGAAAAATCCCTTTCTGAACAACTTGATGTTATTCGATCTAGTCGAAAACTGAATGATGGAGAGAAAACAGCTCTATCTATGGTGGCGCAAAGATCGAAAAGTTATGTGGATTATATCATTGCAAAACAAGTTAAAGATGAAATCGAAAATGGAAACTGGAATAAGAAAATTGAAAGCGAAAAAGTTAAAATTACTTCTGAAAAGAACTTGCTAAATAAAGCATTAAAAGCATATCAAGATGATCCGAAACAAGTATTGAAATATGGCTTCACTCCTACTAAATTTATGGATCAAATGAAGGAGAAGGTTTCACATATCAAAACGCTAGAACAAAAAAATATGGAAGACCTATCTAAGTTGAAAATGCTTTTGAACAAAGCTGATCAAGCTTTAGATATTCAAAGTGATTTTACTCGAAAAGAATTTTCAGTTCTGTATCAGTCCACCAATAATTATTCTGTTGATGAAATGTATCATGCAGTTCAGTATTTCAAAGAGACGAATAAAGTACTAAGCGAAGATGAAATATCTTCTTATGCTGTTTCCAAATATAAAGAGCATGAAAGAAATACTCCTTCTTTGGCTGAACAAACTAGAAATATTTCAAAGAGTGTTTTCATCTTAGACAGAGCGATACAGAAACAAATGAAAGAACGGTTAAGTGCTTTAAAAGAACAAAACTTTGATCTTGTCTATGAAGCAAACAAAAAGATTGAACAGTTCACATTACAAAAAGACCGACATGAAAAAGATTTAGCTGAAAACGTTCAATTACTTCGCGTAAATTTACAAAAATATTATTCTGATTCTCTCGATCACATTACAAATGCTGAAGTCTTACTACGCCTTCAGGATCGGCAAGACAACGGAATGAGTTCCGGGCGAGTTGACCAGGATCTTAATGTTATTCATCAACAAATCGCAAAAGAAATTAATGACAAACCTATGGACAATTCATTTACACCTGATCAACAAGTCGAACGTCAATATTCACAAAGTGTTGCATCTGGATTGTTCCAGGCATTGGAGCAAGCTCAACGTGCGAATGAAAATAAAAAACATGAAAAAGATCCTACTGAGAAGAAGCAGCGAAGAAGATACAGAGGTCAAGAGTTGGATCATTAAGGAGGTATTATGGAATTTAAAAACAAGGCGTGGAAACCTATTTTTGCTAGTTTCCTGATGAGTATTTTGTTCTCATATCTGCTCATGGTTGGTTTTTATGTAATTGGCCCGGGCGGCGATTTAACTCAATTATTGTTAGAGCCTGTAAAGGTTGTTTCTTTTGCTTACGCCCAGGAAAATTTGAAAGTCATATTTTCCTTGATGCCGTTTGTTATCTTAGGGGGCATGTTGTATTCCATGAGGTCATCTATTTTGTTACCGAAACTTGTGGATGCCAGTGATTTCGGATTACACGGAACATCAAAATGGGGTCAGCCATCTGATGTAGTTAATGGGAAGACATTTTCTAAACGTAATGCTTACAACAAAGATCCAATGAGCGCATTCAAGATGGAACCGGGTATCATCTTGGGGAAAATCCCAAGCAGAAAAGAACTAATCATCATGCCTAAAGGAACAAATATCGACAATCGAAATGTTTTAATCATTGGATCTTCCGGTTCAGGTAAAGGGCAAGCTTATGTTTTTCCAAATATGATGAATCATGTTGAAGAGACTATCATCGTAACGGATCCTAAAGGTGAGATTTACGAAGCCACTCACCAACTCAAACGAGATCAAGGTTACAAGGTATATCAAATTGACTTTGTTAATTTTTCTGAAGAGGTTGGCTATAATCCTCTGGATTATGTTGACGATGATGAAGATGCGCGAGCTGTGGCGAACACGATTGCATCCAATGCAGTCGATGATGGAAAAAGGGATTTTTGGAGCGAATCGGCTATAGCTTATTTTGCGGCTATCATCCTTTATATCAAAACAGAATACCGTCACACTGCAACTATGACTCATGTAGTGCAATTTACGGCCAAGGCAGGAAAGGATGAAGAATTCCTCGATAACTTGTTGGAAGATATGTCTGTAGATCATCCAGCATATGACATGTTTACTTTGGCTAATATGAGCGCCGGGAACACAAGGACAGGAATTATGTCCACGTTGGCTCAACAAATTGGTATCTTCGCCATGCGGAAGATTGCAAAGTTTACGGCTAAGAGTTCATTTAACTTCCGTGATCTTCAGGAAGAAAAAACGGTACTTTACATTAAAGTACGGATGAAGAGTAATCCATTTAAGCAGCTCACGGCCACTTTCTTTGAACAACTAATTGACACCTTCTATGATATCGCGGACGAGAATCATTCACGGCTGCCAATTGACTCTATTTACTTACTGGATGAATTTGCGAATATCGGGAAAATCAATGGGTATCCGAACATCCTGGCAACTTGTCGAGGACTGGGGATGTCGATGCACACGGTTATTCAAGATATCGGGCAATTGGAAGACAAACGTATGTATGGCCCGGATATGGCGCGATCCATCATCAACAATCATGATACAACACTGTTTTTGCGAACCAAGGATACCAAGACCGCCAAATACTTCAGTGATGTTGCCGGGGAAACCACGATTAAGCATAAACAGAAAAGTACCTCTATTGGAGAGAAAAACGCTTCTAAGAGCATTTCCGAACAGTTTGTAAAGCGACCTTTGATTACACAAGGTGAGCTGCTTAATGTAAACCCTGCTGTGTGCTATCTTTTCGTGAACGGCTATTTTCCTTTAAAACTAGAAAAGTCTTATCAGTATAAAGTGTATGGCGAATTCCTATTTGCAAAAGACCGTAAACCTAACTACGAACGTTCTTCCAGAAATAACTTTTTGAAGTTCTTCGGTATTAGCTCAGTAAACCATGTTGAGAAGCTTCCAGAAGCTCATACAGCCATCGATCCAGAAGAACGGGAATTAGAAGATGCGGATTATGATGAAGCCTTAGAAGCCGAAATGCTGGCCTTAGAAGAGGAAATGGAAAAGATTCCTGAAGAAGAAGACGTACCGTTTGCGGAAGAAGATGAATTAGAGGACGGAGAAGGTATCTCAACAGAAGAACTAAGCATGTTGTTAGGTAATCTTGACCCAATCGATCAAACACCATTAGAACCACTTGAAGAAGCTCCTATTGCTACTGGAGCAACAGATGATGGAATTACCGATGAAGATGTACAGGCGGCCTTTAGAGAGCTAGAGGAAGCGTTAAACGGGATTGGTGACGACGATCCTGACGCTGAAGCTTTAATGGAAGTGATTAAGGAGCTTACAGATGAAGCGGCTGCTGATCAGGAAGAAATGGCTAAGGGTGAACAGAAAATGAAACAGGACGATTCAGACGACTTACCAATGTGATACATGGAGGAATGCACAATGATAATCGTGTTAGCTGAAAAACCTGACCAGGGCAGAAAATTGGCTGCGCCTTTCCCACATACCAAGGGGAAAGGTTTTCTTCTCATTAATCCGTGCAAGGAGTTTCCAGGCGGCGCTAAGGTCACATGGGCTATCGGGCATTTAGTAGAACTCAAAAATCCAGATGAATACAACGAAGCCTGGAAAAGATGGAGCCTGGATAGTCTACCTATTATTCCAGAACAATTTGAGTATAAGGTGTCAAAAGATAAAGCAGCGCAGTTCAAGGTTGTAAAAGATTTATTAAAAGAAGCCGATCAAATTATCATAGCGACTGACCCGGCGCGAGAGGGTGAAAATATTGCCCGGCTACTTATCATGATGGCCGGTTGTTCCAACAAGCCAATAAAACGGCTGTGGACTTCCTCTCTAACCGAAAATGCGATACGGAAAGGTTTTGCTGAAGTACGGGACGGATCGACGACCATTAACCTCTTTTATGAAGCTCAAGCTCGGCAAATCTCTGACTGGCTTATCGGGCTGAATGCTAGCCGACTGTACACGCTGCATCTGCAGCGTAAGGGATTCAAGGAAGTGTTTAGTGTTGGCCGAGTACAAACGCCGGTGCTTACGCTCATTTACAACCGCCAGTGTGATATTAAAAATTTTAAATCCGAACCATTTTATGAGCTTGTGGCTGAGTTCACCGTTTCTACAGGGAAATACACCGGTAAGCTACGCGATCGTTATCCGTCTAAAGAAAAATTGTATGAAGCGGTAAAACCCTATATTGAGCCTGGAAAGGCCTCGTACCATGGGGTTATCAAACGAGTAGAAGTAAATGAAAAGCGGACGCAGCCGCCCACATTGTATAATCTGTCCGGTTTACAGGCTTCCATGAATAAAAAGAAGAAATATAGCCCAACGGACGTATTAACTACTGTGCAATCACTGTATGAAAAAGGTTTTGTCTCCTATCCGCGATCCGATTCACAGCATATTACAACGGAAGAGTTTGCATACCTGAAGCAGAACCTAAGCAATTATCAGCAGCTCATAGCTGTTTCGTTCCAGGCGCATAGTTTGGAGCCATCCAAAAGATTTGTTAATCCAGATAAAGTGAGCGATCACTATGCGATTATTCCGACTGAAAAAATACCATCATCGACGGCAGACTTTTCGGAAATGGAAAAGGCTACCTATGATGAAATTATCAAAAGTGCTCTAGGCATGTTTTTGCCTGACTATACTTACGAAGAAACAGTCATTACAACGGCCATAGGTGAAGTAGATTTTATTACAAAGGGAAAAATGGAAAAGTCTATCGGTTGGAAGCTGCTGTATCGCAACGATCCGGAAGGAACAGATGATGAAGAGGACAAAGCCCTACCACGTGTTAAACAGACAGATCCAACGACGACTGGGATTGTTATCGTCAAGGATGGTATGACGCAGCCACCTAAGCCGTATACACAGGGGCAGCTTATCACTCTCATGACGAATGCCGGTCGTCACGTTGAGGATAAGGAAATGCGGGATGCTTTAAATGAAAGTGAAGGTTTAGGTACTGAAGCGACAAGATCGAGTATTATCGAAACACTCATGCAGCGAGAATTTATCCTAGTGAAGAAGAACCAGGTCTATGTAACACCGAAGGGCGAGGTTTTATGTGAAGCTGTGAAAGGTACTGTTCTATCCAAACCTGAAATGACAGCTCAATGGGAGATATTCTTGAAGGAGATTGGCCGAGGTAACAAGAAAAGCAGCGTCTTTATTGAGAATACGAAAAAATTATGCCATAAATTGCTGGAACAAGCTTCTGCTGACATGGGGAATTTGAACGTTCAGGCGCAAATTGCGGCCACAGAAGAAGCCGAGCAAATTTGCAAATGTCCTTGTGGGAACGGCTATATAACGGACAAAGGGAAATTTTATGGTTGTACGGCCTACAAAGAGGGTTGCAAGATCTCATTTTTCAAAGAGTTATTAGGCAAAAAGTTAACTCCTACTCAAATCAAAACGTTATGTGAGAAAGGGAAAACTGGCAAGATTAAAGGATTCACGAGCAAAAGTAAAAAGAAATTTGAAGCTGCTCTTTCCTTAAAAGAAGGAAAGATCGAGTTTATTTTCTCATAACATTTTCTCATGACAGAGAGGGGAAACACCATGTACCAATTTTATGAGATCGTGGGGAGCGAGAAACCTATTTACGTGACAAAACCTGAAGGATATCTGTCATATGAGGAAGTTCCGAACGGGGATCTTGTTAACTATGAAGAAATCGGCTATCTGGAGATTATAGAAAACGGGGTTAAATTGTACGAACCTCTATATGTGAGGGAGGGTGAATAAGGATGCCGTTTCCTAAATCTGGCGACTATGAAGCGAAGATGGCTCAGGTGCAGAAACAAGTTGACCAGGCCATAGAAAGAATATTTAATAAGTCTGAATTTCAACGCTACTTAGAAGTAGCTTCTAAGTTCCCAAAATACAGTTTGAATAATGTGGTTATGATTTACGCCCAAAAACCTGAAGCTACAATGGTGCAGGGATACAATGCTTGGAAGGACATGGGACGACAGGTGCAGAAAGGTGAAACGGCCATTAAAATTTTTGCTCCTACATTTAAGAAAGTCGATATGACTAAGGTAGATCCGGTTACACAACGTCCTCAGCTTGATGCAAAGGGAAAAGAAATTACCGAGAAGAAGGAAATGCTTACAGGCTTCAAGGCTGTTAACGTATTTGATGTGAGCCAGACGCAAGGTAAAGAAATAGTCAATGTAAGGCAGTTCGTCCGTGATGATATAAGAGACAGTGCAGGAGCTGCACAAATGTATCGTCAGTTTTCTGATCACCTTGCAAAGAAAATGGATGTACGAGAGAATGCCGAGGATTTTAAAGACAAGCCTAATGTGCGTGGGTATTATGATCGTGAGGATCATGCCATCCGGATCAATCCGGCTATTGAAAATTCGACGATGAAATTCAAAACATTAATCCATGAGTATGCACATTCGCAGCTCCACCGCATGGACAGTCCTTTGAAGGACTTGCCACGAGAGCATAAGGAAGCCCAGGCTGAAGCCACGGCCTTTATGGTGACAAAGTATTACGGGATGGATACGGAAGCCTACAGCGCCGGTTACATTGCAACGTGGGCCAAGGATGTTCAATTGGCTAAACAAGCCCTGGGAGAGATCCAGAAAACAGCAAATAATATTATCCGTGAGATTGATCATAATTTGAACAGGGAACGCATACAGGAAGCTACAAAAAACCAGCTATTGTTGGATGCAAAAGACAATGAACAAGCATTCTTCTTGGAGGGTGCTTATAAAGCATCCGTTCAGATCCGTTCAGATTTCAGCACTAACCCTTCAGCCTTCAAAAATGAGGTTGAAGATGTGAAATTGTTAATCTCTTATGCAGATAAAATGGAGCGGAACGAGAAAATTCCAGAACATATGGAGGATGCATACAATAAGATCCGTGATGAAATATTCAGGTCTGACAAACCAGAAGTAACCGAATCTAAGAGAGCGGTTTTAGCTGAATATATAGAGCGCTACGAAAAAGCTGTTTCTCACGGAAAACCGGTTCCTGGTATGGATGCAGCTAGAGAAGTGGCCGCAGCTTCTACGGATCGAGACGACAAGCCAAAAGGACAGGACAAATCCAATGTAATAGAGTTTCCAAAATCAAAATCAGGGCCAGAATTAGAGCGTTAAATAGGCTGATTATGGTATAATAGAGAAGACAAAGTAACCGGTGGGAATATCGGCACGGCGAAGCTTACCCGAAAGGGGGTGACGCCGTGTCACTTCTTGAAGTCGTGCAGCATTTTCTTGAAATTAGCGATAAGCTAGTTAGTATTGCAGTGGGGTTAATAGCCTTATGCAGTGCGTGGAAAGCAGCGCGGAACAAGAAAAACCACCGGGATTAGGTTGGTCGCCTTGCAATCCGGTGGTTTTTCATTCGTTTGATTGAAATTCGCCGTGGTCGCCCACCGGCCTTTGTTAGACAAGTCACGATGTTACAGCATCGTGGCTTTTGTTTATTTTACACTTGTTATACTTTTATTATACCACAGTAGGAGCATTTAGGAACATCCAGGCAGCATTACAATTTCATGAGTTGCCGATTTCCTAATTTCTTGCAGACAGGCAATAATTGGCGAATAATACAAAGGTTCGTTGTATTATTTAAACAAGTTGAATAAATTGGACAACCCATGCCAGCTTGTAGCAACTATCTGCCACATTGTTGGGAAGAAGTTGAATATACTATGAATTGGATGAAAAAGAAGACCAAATATGCAGCCAATGAACAGCATAATGAATGCCAATCCCAATCCAACAACTGTATGTAGAATGTCCCAAATGACATAAGTCAGTACCACAAACTTCCCATGCAATTGGTCTAACTTACTTCCACTCATAAATACGTCATCTAGAGTAAAGTCTAACTTTAAATTATGTACTAGTTTTGAAGGTGTATTAATCATATAAGAATAGTTATAAAGAATATTGGTTGAGAAATCGAGCGTGGTCGGAACAAAATTACCCGATGCGTACTTCAGATGATAACGTAGATCATTTTCTCCAAATGCTGTAGCTAAAGCTCTTTTTTCTATAGCTTCTGATTTTTTAAGCGACGGCTGTATAGTTTCAATTAATGCAACAACGTTTGCGCCACTAGTACTTACATCACTTTCTGTGAGGCTTAATAATTGGTCTGAAGTGGTATTCAGACCATCGACTCCATACGATGCCAAAACAACTTTTATGTTGTATACATCTTTGTAATCACTGGCTACTGCTTGCCATCCGAATAAAACCACGATGGCAATAATCCAGAATCCCCAAAATGTTCTACTCAATGTTTCACTCATTAACTTAAAACCCCTCACCACATATGATCATATTGACTTACGTTAATATGTCAGTTTAGTGTATATTTCTGTGGAATAAAAGTCCAGAATGTAACTTCCATATGTATACTGGAGCCAGCTTGAATACTTGTTCTCTATCAGCGCTCCAGATCCGATCCTTTCATTTTTTTTGTTTGTTTCTCTTCACGTTTGTCCGTACTTTCATCCGCATGTGTGTGCTCCTGTTCTTTCTCCGATTCTTTTAAAAAGGCACCTTTCACCCACTGGGGAATGTCTTTGGATATAGTTTGAACCTTTCCTTTTTCTACCTCCATTACTAATCTAAATTTTGAGGTGTTATCAAAAATAAAAGAGCGATCAGATAACTTTAATGCTTCAGGTAAGTTACCGATCGATCGGTCATATCGTCTTCGGATATCCTCTTCTGGAATATGATGGCCACCATTCTTTACTCGCATTTCTACTCGCTCGATGTGATACTCCACGTTTTTAAGACCTACGTAATATAGGTTTATTTCAAAGCCTGCCTTTTTGGCTTGTTCCATTTGCCGTATTGCATTTTTACCGGCAAGCGTTGTTTCAATGGAAAAGCTCTTTCCGTTCTGTATACATTCACGGACGCGTTTGATAGCTTCTCTTCCTGCTGATGGAGAAACCGATTCTGGATGACGAGGATTGATCGTTTTTGCAATGGCATCCGGATCAATAACCTCTCCTAACTGATCGTTAAAGTTCCTGGTTAATGTGCTTTTCCCTGCTCCATTCGTTCCAGCAAAAACAGTCATGACGGGTTTGCTCATGGGTATTCGATTTCCTTTTTGTTACCATTTTCTTCATATATAATCTCTGTTTTTCTGCCATCCGGATATTCCTTGATCATTTTTTCATTTTCTTCATATACAATGGGCACACCATTGTTTTTGGCCTCTTGTCTGGCCGAGAATGTGGCTTTTACTAAAATTTCATTTAATTCAGAAATTGACATACGTTTCATGTGAAGGTACCCTCCTTAAATAATTTTACGTTAAAGTCCCACGCTATTATGGACGCATCATTTTTCAAGTTTAGCTAAGCTTTTTGCCATTCTCAAGAAATCTTTCTCACTAATTTGTCCAGACAGTTTTTGTTCAATTAGCTTATTGGCTCCGACTTGGAGCTCCTGTCCTTCAATATTTAAACTAGCCTCAGATATACGGATCGATCGCTCCATCTGATCTTCATCGAATGTAGATTCGATTACCTCCTTTCATTTGACCTTCGCATTATGCATCTCTTGAGATGCACTTATGTATTGTCTGTGCTGTTTGAAGGTGATTGTATCTTCAAAGTCTTGATGCATCTTTAATAAGTAAGCAATAACGGCTGATTCTGTTTTTAACTCAGCCTTTAACTGCGAATGCAAATGATGGAGTTCTTCTTTGACTGAAGGAATTACTTTTACATTTTTTCGTACGTCGTTCTCGTCCTGTTTCATAACGCCCTCCTAACTATGTTTGTATCTATTATAACATATTTAGGATACAAAATATAGATGAATGGATATATTAATCGAGTTATATACAAATATAGGATGAGAAGTGACCGGAGTTTACGGTGAACCCCAAGCACAGGAAAAGTATTCGGTATTAGATTGAGTTTTGATCGAGCAAAAATTTCTGTTGTTCGGTGAAAATAAAGTTTAGACAGCTCCAGAAAAATAAACAGCGGCAGTCTTAGACTGCCGCTGTGGTCATTCAACTAACGTTATCAGTTAGATGTTTGAGTAGTTGTATTTACCGCCTTTTTTTACGTTCTTGGTTCCGTTGTTCAGGGGATTTAGACGTTTCATTGATGATATGTACAATGAGATAAAAGATGCCGCCAATAATTTTAAAAATAATTCCAACAATAATAATTATTATCTCTAAAATAATTTGTATCCATGAAATAATTGAAAATGGATTCATAATTCCTCCTAGATCGTGTCCTGTATTTTTATATCGGAATGACGTGCCTTTTCTTTAATTACAGACGACTTTAAATGGCGCATACTGCCAGGGGGGAGTTTTATCAGTCTGATACTTTTTTTGGACTTCAGTATCGCGGTAATTATCGGTTGAATACAAACATTATTTTGTTGGTCAATTTGCCGGAACGAAGTAATTCCTAATATTAAAAAGGGCGGCCTGGAGTGCTGCCTTTTTTCTGTATATGCTTCAGCATAGACTTGGCTTGAGCCAAGTAATGGTTTTAAGACAACAAGGGCTTATGCCACCAGCTCTAAGGCGGTAAAATACACCGCCTAAGAGCTGGTATGGCACCGCTGCGGGGTTACTCAGCCCGATAAATAGGCGGCCTAAGCCGTGGAAAAGCACCACGGCTAAAGCCGCCTACGTTCCTGGCCTTCGCTTAACACCCCACACGGAGCAAAGGTCAAAGTCAAAGGCAGTTTGATCCGCACCGTTTAGCGTTCTGGCTGCCTTTTTTCTCCTGCTTTTGTCATTGAGCTAATCCCATGCCCTTTCTCCGTCCTCATAGCAAACCATATATAACCCTGGTGAACAAGGTGGAAAAAATTTTGAGAATGACGCTCAAATTTTTTTCCATCCCTACGGGCAGCCTTGTTCCCCAGGAACATATATGGTTTAAACGCTATGACGGCGAAATGGACATGGGATTAAACGCTCTTTGACAAAAGCATACGAAAACGGCAAGACAGCAAGACCGAAAACTGTACATCAAACCTAAAACCTAAAGATTCCGGCTCCTTGGAAGTGGATTGAAGGTTAAAGAAAAAAATAAAATGCCTGAAAGGAGGTGATAAAGATGCAGAATGAGACAATTGTCATGTTGGCCGTTATCTCGGCTTTTATGCAAGTGATTGTTCAATTGTTGGGGGTCGTCAAGGCGTTCATTGAATGGAATACGGCTCGACAAAAAGTAAAAGGCTCCGACCGTTCGCGGCGGTCGAAGCCCAAGAAAAAAACCAAATAACTAACCCACGCTAGCAGGTTGGGTAAGGGGGATGCTTTCTCAACCCTTACCCTTCCATATTAACACAAAATTTCATCATGTTAAAGGGAGGACAAACCCAATGGAAATGTTACTTTTGATACTCATTTTGTTCAGTATTTTTCTTCAGTCGATTACGTTCCTGCTTAATTGGTCAACGCAAAAATACAATGACCGGAAATAGGAAGACCGGCAGCGGCCGCCAGGCTGCTGCCCACATCCATCATTTTAGAGCCAAGAGCAGGAGGAAGAACATGAAAACTCAAAAACTTAAAATATTAGCAGCTTTGACTGTATGTCAGGGTATTTATAAAAAAGCGGTCTTTGTCTTGAATGGACAACCGGTTAAAATACACTTTCTAACAATGAACGAGTACCGCGAAATGGTTGATAATCTCACACCTGCCCGAACTCATGAATGGGCTGGTATGCTGAAGAAGGTCGATGAAAGAAAGCCTATCTATTATTGCATTTGGACGGTGCAAGTAAATGAATATCACTTGATAACGAATAAGATCCAGGAACTAATAGATGCGGTCATTACTGAACATGTCGCAACTTTTGAAATGGATATTTCCTCTATTGAAATTCGTGGCCAACGAGAAGCTAATTAATTCATTGCGCCGGGCTTCACCCGGCGTATAAAGGAGAATCAGAAAGCATGGAGAGTGTTCATAAAAGTAGATCAGTGCTGAATGATAAAGTCATTTTGTTCTCTCAGAAGAAATCTTCGTTTGTTGAGGACCTAACCGCTAAACAGGAAATGAAATATTTCATGCTGGAAATGGCTGTGCCGGTGATTCCTGGTTTGGAAGATAGATTAATTCGAGAGGGTAAAGCTGTCGATAAATTGTTTACGATGGTAGCAAACCAATTATTTGGAATTAAATAATGAGAGCTGGTGAGCTGATGGACTTGAAATGTCGCATTGAGGTGGAACGGCAGTTACTTAATGAGCTGGCCACAAACTACGGTATAAATGATCCGCGAACACTAATGAAATCCCAAGAGCTTGATTTAGTGCTAAATCAGTATAATGAGTTGATAAAAAATAAAAAGCCGACTGCATAAGCAATCGACTTAGGGTGAGAAACTTTACCGGGTCGCTCACCCTTCCTATTTTATCATATATCACTGAAGTACACAGCAGGATTGAAGTCATGGAAAGAGAGGATGGATAAAAGAATGGTGATATATACATGCCCTTATTGTGGTGTTGAGCTGAAGAGTGAAAACGGTGCTTATTACTGCTGTTTTTGTGAAATGTCTATTACTACCGAAGATGCACAGGAGAATGGTGAGCGCAAGCAGATCCCTTTCCTGCTAAGCAACGTTACCATTTCAGATGCAGAAGAGAACACCATACAGCTCATGCAAAGATCAACGAATGATTTAATTGTGATGCTTCGTTTGGTTCGTCAGAAGCGTGCCAATTTCTATAACTATTTGAGGGTTCTTAATAAGGCCAATGAAGAAAAACGTGATTTTCAGGAACATGCCGCGATATCAGGCAAGGACTATGAATATTGGACACGTAAGGCATGGGTACTGGAAAATATATTGCGCGATCGCACTGGTGTATTCCCTGAGAAAATAACGGATGACTATTTGCTTAGTTTGTCCATGAGAGCTGACAAGATCAACGGCAAATCTATGAAAATAAGAGCTAAAAAACAAACCATTAAAGATACATAAGGCTAGAACGCGGCTGCTCCCTCCGATCCTAAGGAGATCCGCACCGTTCTATAGCGCCCACTAGCGCCGCTCACGGCCAGGATGGCCACGCTCATCCTTTTGTCTACTCTCGGAAGTATCGAGTGCCAGACAAACACCAGGAGCACCACGAGCTGAAGCCCTAGCAACAGGCACGAGGCTGCTCCCTCTGATCCTAAGGAGATCCGCACCCGTTCTATAGCGCCCACTAGCGTCGCTCACGA
>NZ_FPAC01000002.1 GCF_900116105.1 Paenibacillus sp. 453mf | reverse complement strand
TTTTATTCAACTTCTGATCGAAGCTTACTTGCTGTGTTCTTGTTTGAACGGCTTATTTCTTGGCCGGAATTAGAATATACCATGCTCATAAAAATTATGCAACACTTTTTTTAAAAAAAATATATAAAACTTTCTCTACTCCATCAAACGTTTATGAACTTGATAATTATCTATATATAATGAACCAAAAATCCATTGTTCTCTCACAGATCAGTCACTATCAAGACCGCAGTATAAAATAAAGAGAACCCTATTCATCATGAACAGGATTCTCTCTACATTCAACATATTCGTAATACAGCACTCTGCTATATCTTCTATAATATATGTTACTCCGCACCTATAAAGATATATCTAATCAATACAATGATAAACAACACCCACATTAACCAATGAATCTTCACTTTGCGGCTTGTTGCAATGTTAGAGAACGCTGCGAGTACTACATAAGAAATAATACCAAGCGATATACCGTTAGCAATACTATTCGTCAGCGGCATCATAACGATTGTCAAGAACGCCGGGAACGCATGAAGGAAATCATCCCAGTCAATGTTGCGGACTTGACTCATCATCAGAACCCCTACAATAATAAGCGCCGGAGATGTCGCTGCAGAAGGCACGATCAGCGCTAGTGGAGCAATGAACAATGCCAACAGGAACATAATCCCTGTTGTTACCGCCGTCAGTCCTGTACGTCCACCCGCTTCTACCCCAGAAGAACTCTCTACATAAGAAGTAATTGTACTTGTACCAATAACCGCACCAGCACTTACGCCGACAGCATCAACGAGCATCGCTTTGCCGACAACTTTCTCGCCTTTTTCTTTATTCTTGAACAGTCCCATGCGTGTCGTAGTTCCAACCAAAGTGCCGAAGGTATCGAACAATTCGACAAATGTAAATACAAAGATAATTTCAAAGAGTCCAACCTGGAGTGCCGCTCCCAAATCCAGTTGGCCAAATGTCAAATCGTCAAAGCTAGGAAGCCAGCTTGCGGAGGACAATCCGCTTACATCCGTTACCCCCATCGGGATACCGATCAGTGTTGTTGCAACGATACCGATGAGCATTGCACCCTTCACTTTGATAACCATCAGTACTGCAATAATCAATAGTCCGATCAGCGTCAAAATAACGTCAGCATGTGTCAGGTTACCAAAAGCTAGATTAAAGCTGCCGCCTGGAACAGGACCTGCAATGTCAGTACCCGGATTCACATTCGCTACTACGATATTAGCCATTTTAAGACCGATCACAGCGATAAACAAGCCAATCCCGACGGTTATTGCCATCTTAATACTTTCCGGTACAGCCACGAGCAGCATCTGCCGGACTTTCGTTACCGTAAGTAAGATAAAAATCAAACCTGAAATAAATACCGCACCGAGCGCAGCCTGCCAAGTAATCGCGCCACCCGAGCTAAGTACGACCGTCATGAAATATGCATTAAGACCCATCCCGGGAGCGAGCGCAATCGGAACGTTTACTACAAGCCCCATCAATATGGTTATAAGACCTGCACCTACCGCTGTGGCAAAAAATACGCCGTTAGCCGGCATCCCGGCTCCGTCTGGTCCAAGAAATACATTGTTGACCACCAAGATATAAGCCATGGTCATGAATGTGGTTAAACCTGCAATAACTTCTGTTCTGACATTTGTCCCGTGATCCCTTAATTTAAAGAACCGCTCCATAATCCGAATATTCCTCCTTAGAGATAAGTCGGTTACCTTAAAACGACAAAAAGCCCGCAAAGATGTCTGATCTTCATGGGCTTACGCTAAAAAGAGACACTAAAGCAATCAAAAAGCAGCTTACACATGATTCCGATCATTGGACAGTGTCAGCACCTTCTGAAATTGCACTTCTCTTCTTTTCGTAGCCAGATCATTATGGTGATCTCGTAGAGACTCCCGGGCCAAATCCCCGAGATTATACGAAAAAGCATGTGTTTATTGGTTTTCCTTGTCTCATTCTAGGAGGGATATGTAAAATTGTCAATATAAAAATACGAATAATCCAAAGTTTAAATACTACCAATGTTCGGCAATTTCACGAACATGAAAATTAACAGAAAAGAATGACATGAATTTTCATGTTTTTTCTAAAAAAGGAAAATGAAGAGCCTTCGACACGATGTCGAAAACTCTTCTCATTATATACCGAGTTGTCTGATCCTACTCGATAATTCTATTCGAATTCGATAATCCTATTCCCACTCGATTGTAGCAGGCGGTTTGCTCGTCACATCGTAAACGATACGGTTTACGTTATCTACCTCATTGACAATACGGACAGAGATTTTCTCAAGCACATCCCAAGGGATACGCGCCCAGTCCGCCGTCATACCGTCGATGGACGTTACGGCACGTATACCTACAGTATATGAATACGTACGAGCATCCCCCATTACACCAACACTCTTCATGTTTGGAAGCGCAGTGAAATACTGCCAGATCTCACGATCAAGACCTGCTTTGGCAATCTCCTCACGCAGGATGTAATCCGAATCACGAACGATCTTCAGCTTCTCTTCTGTGACTTCACCAAGCACACGAATTGCAAGACCTGGACCAGGGAAAGGCTGACGATGAACAATTTCATCCGGCAATCCACACTCAGATCCCACGATACGCACTTCATCCTTGAATAGAGCATTAAGCGGTTCGATCAGCTTAAATCTCATATCCTCAGGCAGTCCGCCTACATTATGGTGAGATTTAATGGTTTGTGCTGTAGCGGTACCGCTCTCTACGATATCTGTATAGAGCGTACCTTGTGCCAAGAAATCAAAATCATCGAACTTGCTGGACTCTTCATCAAATACATAAATGAACTCATTACCGATGATTTTACGTTTTTTCTCAGGATCATCAACGCCTTCAAGCTTGGACATAAAGCGATCACGAGCATCTATCTTAACGACTTTCATATCAAACTTGCCAACAAAGGTCTCCATAACGCTCTCTGCTTCACCTTTGCGCAGTAATCCGTGGTCAATAAACATACAAGTCAACTGATCACCGATCGCTTTGTGAAGCAGGATCGCTACAACAGAAGAATCAACACCGCCGCTTAGCGCGCACAGTACCTTCTTGTCGCCAACCGTTTCACGAATATCACGAATCTTGTCCTCGATGAATGTTTCCATGCTCCAGTTGCCTTCACAGCCGCACACTTCATACAAGAAGTTACGAATCATATCGTTACCGTTCACAGAATGACGTACTTCTGGGTGGAACTGAACCGCAAACAAGTTGCGTTCTGGATGACTCATCGCCGCGATTGGCGCACTTTCCGTACCTGCGTCAAGACGGAAGCCGGAAGGCAATGTAACCACGTGGTCACCATGACTCATCCACACGGTTTGGTTCGCTTCAAGCCCTTTTGCAAGATGGGAGCCTTCATTAAACAGCACATCCGCTTTACCGTATTCACGCTTATGGGCACGCTCTACTTTACCTTCAAGCTGATGCGCCATGAGCTGCATACCGTAACAAATACCGAAGATCGGCAATCCCAGTTCATAAATAGCTGGATCTACATGTGGTGCATTTTCTGCGTAAACACTGGACGGTCCACCAGAGAAGACAATCCCTTTAGGTGCAATTTCACGAATCTTCTCAACAGGCGTGTTATATGGAAGCAGTTCGCTGTATACTCCGAGATCACGAATTCTTCTCGCAATTAGTTGGTTGTATTGTCCCCCGAAATCAAGAACAACAACAATTTCATTTGGCTTTATCATTACCGAGCCTCCCTCAATTAATGAGATTAATTATACTGAACGACAAAACCTAACGTCAAGGATAGCTCGTCCTCTTCATCATTAAGAAATAATGTAAATCAAAAAGTCACCACATCCAAAATGTATATTCGTGAACAGTTTATTATCTAAGTGACTTCGAAATCCGCAGACACCGCTTCATAAATGCTAAGCTGGCTACCCGAGAGAACGGCTCTGATGCATAAACCAGAGCCTCCCAATCTGCAGCGAACTGCCGTACCTCATCGTGTACGGGAGTACCGCCCAGAGGCAAGGCTGCGGTGTATTCACGCAGCGTAACCCCCTGCTCGCGCACACCATATTGCTGCGCGATTCGATCCCAGACCGGTGCTCCCACACGCAGGAGGCGCTCACGGTCTGGGAAGGCATGGCTGCGCGGCCAGATCAACCGCAGCCTGAGCCTTATCGCGGGGCTGTAGCTTCGCCCCGCATGCACCGCTGCCGCAAGCAACAGTGCGCAGGCAGTTGCCACAGACAGCGTCAACGGGTGCATAATGGCCGTTAATCGGCTTTTTAAAGCTCTGCTAAACTCGTGCACCATGCTCATTACATCTTGTGCCTCTGATTGCACAGCTTCGTTAGATTCGATGGATCCCGCAGCTCCAAGCTCTTCTAAGCCATATCCGGGAGTTGCCTCAAATGGAATCCACCCTACACTCGGAAAATACACCTCTGCCCAAGCATGAGCATCACCATGAGTCACCGTATACTTGTTTAATTGCTGATCACTGCGTTGCCCCGGGCCAAAACCCTGCACATACCTCGCTGGAATTCCCTGACTGCGAAGCAGCACAACCATTGAAGTCGAGAAATGATTGCAATAACCCTTTTTCGTTGTAAACAAAAAATCATCTACGAAATCCTTGCCAGCCTGGGGTACTCTAGTATCCAGACTGTAGGAGTAATTCGATCTCAAATAGGATGCTACCTTACTTACAGCATCATATCTATTCGTTGTTCCGGCTGTAATATGGGCTCCGAGCTCTCTAATCCGGTTTGGCAGAGTCTCCGGCAGCTGCAGATTCGTGCGTTTAATCTCTGCAGGATCGGCACCCGAAACTTTACGGAGGCTGCTTAGATCGTCGACAGGAACCAAAACATCTGCACTGTAGCTGGTCACAGACTTGTAGCCGTCTGACTGCATATCATCAAATCTTAAATTACCTGAGGCAAAATCACTCACTATATACGGAAACTGCTGGTTACCTTTATTTTGTCCAGCGTAATCTTTCTCATTCTGTGGAAAGTCGACACTCTCAGATTGTTGGAGGGTTATACGAACAGGCACTCCACCTGTAAAAATGTCTGTGCCACCCTGAGCTGGTGTCTGCAGCTCGACCGTTTGTTGGATCAGGCGAAAATAGGGATTCTCCTCAATCTCATCCTCTCGGATACGGCCAGTCGTGCTGATGTAATGTTTGAATTCCTCATCATTATATTCACCCTTCCAGCTTCGTCCATCATAGATTGAGCGGGACTGCCCTCTCCAGTAAGTCGCCACAGGACTGTATGCCGTAAAAAACACTTCATTGTTGGAAACAAGAGGCGCGCCCATGTCACTACCTCCATTGTCATACCCCGTCCTAGCCAAGGCGGATTCAGATGGTGATGATTGCAGTCCATCCGCCCAATCGATAAGACGTTCCCTTGCATCAGCCAGAACATTTGGATCAGGGGATTTGGCAGGAAGAACCGAAGACAGGGCAGCCGCACCTCCAACCAGAAGCGCAGATCCCATAGCAATTCCTATCCACATCAGATGGCGATTCTTGTCCTTGCCACGAATCGAGAAGCTCATACTGTTAAGCTTCGGAAGCTGCATGAGTGTTTGTAAAAATAAAAAACAGCTGATAATTCGAATCATTGCGTCTGTCTTACTTTCACCATTTATCAATTCAACACCGAAGACATACAAAGATGTCACCACACCAAATAACAGGACGGTTCTTAGCTGGATGACCAGTATTTGTACAGCACTCACAAACAAGGACCAGCCCAGCATAACCAATATCGTCTTCGTCTCATCACTTATAAGCCAGATGCCGTCATTATTTAACCAAATTGAGATATCCTGCTTGAGAATCAACGGATATTGAAGCATCCAGTCTACACCTGATATCTCCTTCACCATCCACCACAAGCCTATGAATGAAATGACAAACCGGATCAAAAGGGAGCTGCCGAGTGACAAGCTCCATGTACCGATCAGCAGCAAGAGAAGGGTCAGCACAATCAGAATAACGGAGGTCGGGCTCCTTAGATCCCCACTTATCCCTCCCGGCCTCAGCCATTCTAGAAACATAATAAATAAGGCAATTGAGGCCACTGCGCGGAAATACCAAGGTTCCTGATAAGCTGTTGCGGTACCGACTTCTTTCTGATCAAGACTTTTCTGATTGTACATGTAGTCATTCCTCCTCCCTTATGTCCTACTACACGGCATCGGTCCTTGAATTCATCCGATCAACGCCGATTCCGATCACTTCATATAAATTAACCTGTACATGCTGTCTGCTGTAATGCTCACTGATCATTTTATTCAATTCCGTTGACCTGCCAGTAATCATATAGATTTGGGAGCCTGGGGCAAGATTGCCATAAAAAGAAGGGGTATAGAGCCTGCTTCCCCTCTCCTGAGACTCAAGCTCTCTTCCTCGATCATTCCATGTCCCTGCCGGTTCAAGAGCTGCCAAATAATCCAATTGTTCAAAGTCTTTCGCTTGTCCGACAGGGGTGGTAGGTAAAGCGGTCCATTGGAGTTCAGATTTATTGTTGTCCTCAGCCCTATCCAAATTAAAAACGGTCAAATGAGCACCCCTCCCCTCTTCATATGAAGAACGGAGAAGATCCGCACAGGTAGAAACAGCTTTCTCATAGGCATCCCATGAAAACTGACTACCGCCTTCTGCCCGTTTACACACATAGGCATGGATATTGTTATCCAGCAGGAGATAGACCTGCCCGCCGCTCTGTTCCTCTGGAACCCGGACCTGCAGCTTCCCGCTGCGAGCCGTGCTCTTCCAATGGATATGACGGAGCGGATCTCCTTGGACATACTCTCTGACTTCTGTCCCTAATAAGGTCTGATGATAGCTTGAGTGGGAATCCTGACCTTCCCAGGTTCTCGTCAAACCAGAACGTACATGTCCCGAGCCTGACTGGAGTGATGGATGAACAATCAATGTACAGGGTGCCTCAATCAGACAGCTGCCTGTAAACCAACCGAACACATCTCCCCAGATCACCTTGCAGGTGTCAAACGCATACACTCCTCTATGCACCGCACGAATCGTATAGTTGTATTGATAGATGCGTGATCGTCCCGTAAAAATCAGCTGTTTATGTTCAAGCTGAGAATAAGATGCAGCCTCTTCAATTCTCAGCCAGCGGAGTAACAAAGGTACATCCGCCTCAAGGTAAATACGTACGGTCACTTTATCTCCAGCTGTTACTCTTTCCGCTTCCAATGTCCGCATGATTCGTATATTCCGCGGCTTCAGCCCGAGAATGATTAATCCATAACAAGCTATTGCTGTACAGCAAATCAAGAGAAACAGTAATGTGCCTCCACCTTGGATATGGTAAGCAAGCGACAAGCCAGCTAGCAGCATCACCATGAACAACCAGTTACGACAAGTCCTCCACAACATATTTCATCAGCCTCTTGCCCGCGCAGGCTGCTGAATTGGAATCGGAGTATCCTGTAGCAAGGAACGAACGATGGAGTCTGAATGATGATTGCGGGATAGCTCTCCACGACTCCGAATACGGTGAGATAGTACGGGAACAGCGACTTCCTTAACGTCATCGGGAATTACATACATTCGACCGTTCATGTAAGCCGCTGCTTGTGCAGCACACATCCAGGCAATGCTTCCTCTTGGACTAATGCCGAGTATGAGCTCTGGATGTATTCTCGAGTTTGCTGCAGTTTGAGCGATGTATTCCTTGATAATCGGATCGACAAAAACAGCCGATGCTTCCCTTTGCATTCTGACAAGCTCTTCTGCCAGCATAACCGGTCTGATTAATGAATCTCCCACTCCTCCCTGTCGGTTCATCATTTCCACTTCCTCATTCACCGTGGGATAACCCAAGCTCAGCTTCATCATGAAGCGGTCCAGCTGCGCCTCCGGAAGACGAAACGTTCCTTCGAATTGCAAAGGATTCTGTGTAGCCATAAGCAGGAAGGGCTTAGGCAGCGCATAGGTAGATCCGTCCACTGTTACACTTTTCTCTTCCATAGCTTCAAGCAGAGCTGATTGAGTTCTTGGTGCAGCCCGATTAATCTCATCACCAAGCACAATATTCGCCATAATGGGTCCTGATTTATATTCAAAGTCTCCTGTATTCGGCTTGAACACCGATGTGCCTGTAATATCAGAAGGCATCACATCTGAAGTGAATTGAATTCTTCCAAAGCTCGCGCCGAGACATGAGGCGATCGTCTTAATGAGCCTGGTCTTGCCTGTTCCGGGCACATCCTCCAGCAAAATATGGCCTCCCGATAACATCGCGATCAAGATCAAACGAATTACCTCTTTCTTGCCGACCATAACCGTCTCAACTCGATGCACCACTCTTTCAAGCAAACTTGCAGCATAATCGCTAGATTTTGAGAATTCCATTAACTATCCCCCTCCTTATTTGACGCAGAATAACGTCAGTTTCTCCCTTGTTTTACTTCTATTATTTCCAATCCATAAATGATATAGACACTAGAACGGCTAAAGTCCTTATAAATACAAAAAAAAGACCCAGAGTTCATATTGAACTCCGGATCTTTATCCATACTTCAAGCCATTAGTTTCTTACGATATTAATTAGATGTGTCTTTACCCGGCTGTACTTCCTCGACTTCCTTGGTTGCAACATCCTCGTCGGCAACTTCTCTCTTCGAAGAAGCGAACCATCCAATGACAGCAATCAACACAAGTACAATGTAGAAGCTTGCTTTCCATACAGCATTATGCGGGAAGTGCTCATCAATTAAACCTACATCAGGGTGAGCCAATGTGATTACAGCGAGCTTAACCCCTACCCAACCTACGATTACAAAAGCCGCAAGTTCGAGTCCAGGACGCTTCTGAAGCAATTTAACGAAGAAGGTTGCCGCGAAACGCATAATGACAAGACCGATAAATCCGCCTAAGAAGATAACGATGAACTGTCCGCCGTCCAGGCCGCCGATCTCCCGAATTCCACTTGGAGGTAGCGCAACAGCAAGAGCTACCGCTGCAAGAATGGAGTCAACTGCAAAAGCGATATCAGCAACTTCCACTTTGAGTACGGTCATCCAGAAGCCGGACTGCTTCTTCGCCTTCTCTGGCTTAGGCTTCGCATCCTCTGTCTGCCTCTTGCCAACAAAATGCTTGACCACATGATTTATGGAAATATACAAGAGGTAAAGGGCTCCGAGGGCCTGTACCTGCCACACGTCCACCAAGAATGAAATGATGAACAGCGATGCCAAACGAAATACGAACGCACCAAGCAAACCGTAGAACAACGCCTTTTTACGCTGATCCTCAGGCAGGTGCTTAACCATGATTGCGAGAACCAGGGCATTATCTGCCGCAAGTAATCCCTCTAGAGCAACGAGCACAAGCAGTACCCATGCATACTCTAACAACAGCTCCATGAAACATCCTCCTAGTAATAAAAATAAATTACAAAAAAACCTTCACCGGCTGGTAAAGGTCTCACAAAAAAGAGACCTCTACCACAGTCTTGTGGTAAAGGTCTCGCTAACAACGAATGGTTGCCAACAAAGCCGGGGACTATTCCCGAACTGACGACTTTGCTGTACAGCTACTCCCCTTTAATCACGTTCCTGCTTAACTGATATGATGATCAGCTAAACCGTGATATAAACATATTAAAATCAGAGCTTGAAGTCAAGCATTTTTTGACAATGCATGAATTCCAAGTCCTATCAACGGTTCGCTGTATTTGTATGCGTAAAATTGGAAATGATCTACTATTTACATAGCATAGACGACAACTTCGCCTGTTCCATGAGTCAGGGATTTCACCTCAAAATTGGCAGCATTTAGCAAGGTTCTTAATGGAAGCCACGTGACTCCGTTTTCCATATAAATATCAGCCTCTGCTGCGTATCCTTCTGCTGATGCAGTGACAAGCTGATCATCAGGTCTTACCGTAATTGCATTTTGTCCAAACACGAGCTCGGCACTGCGCTCTGCTGCATTCCACTTCACTGAGCCTCCGAATTTTTCGATCACATCTCTTAGAGGTACAATATACTGTCCATTCTGAAGCCGGTATTCACCGTAATTCAGTTCAGCCATCTGTTTTCCTGCCTCAATGACAAGCGATGGTCCTTCCTCGAAGAGTTCAGCGTTAGGAGCGATAACATTATTTATCCATTTGCTGCTAGGCTGAAACCTTTTCTTCGTCGATTCTTCATTCTTAACACGGAACTGGACCGGCTTCTTCGCAGGATCGAGTACCGCAAAATGATACTGGTGTTTCTGATAGTATTCAATAATTTCCGGCAAGGCTTTAACGGTCTCAGCATGGTTTCCGCCGTCATGCAGCAGAATGACCAGATCCTTATCTGTGCTAACCTCTGTTGCCTGCTGGGCGATTTCTGCAGCCGGGACTCCGCTGCGCTTCGAATCACCGCTGTCCACATTCCAATCCACAACGGAATAACCCGCTTGCTTCATCAGATCAAAATAGTTCTGGTCAAAATGCCCAAACGTACCTCCAGGTGCACGAACCAGCTGCGGTCTGCTGCCGGTAATAAGTCTAATTGCTTCTTCCGTTGTCTTAATCTGTGACCAAAAGTCGGGGAAATTATCATAAAGTTCATCGTAATCGTGATTATACGTATGATTGCCAATTGCGTGCCCCTCTTCATGCATCCGATAGACGAGTTCAGGATAAGTCTCTACATATTTCCCGAGCACAAAAAAAGTAGCCGGCACCTCGTAACTCTCCAAAATATCGAGTACTTCACTGGTGTGCTTCCCTGGGCCGTCATCAAAAGTTAGATAAACTGTTTTTTTACTAGTTTGAAGATCGGACTTCGCCGGTGTTTCTGCTGATGCTTCATTAAGCCGACTTTTAGATTCTTTCGCTACGCTCACTTGTGTTACATTTGCTTCCTGTTTGGTTGCTGCCAGCACGGCCGCCTCTGCAGGCTCCAGCTGGTTGATGCGGGTGTGGGCTGTATGAGTCCGTTGTGTGACTACCACTTTTGAGGCATTTTCCATATTGCTATCCTTAGCAATTGATGAACGATCATCCACATTGCTTTCGCTTTCCACAGACGAATTGGCCGAGCTAATGATTTGGGAGGGAACTATGTACGTTGTTATTGCCAGCACAAACAAGACAACCATACCTGCTAAAATACTCATTTTCGCTTTCATTCTCATTGCCCCCATCTTTTATATTCAATAAGTAGATTTTGAGATTCACAATGCTATCTTATGAAAAGGGCAACTAAAAAAGACTATAAAATTTCAAATTGCTAGATTCATATCCTGGATTAAGGAGACTGCTATATTTCACTCAGCCTTCAAAATAAAATATGGAGCGGATTCATAAAGTTCGTTTTGGGTTATTTCCTTATAAATCAATGCCTCATCCCTGACTAATTGGGTATGTTCTCAATAAAAAAAGCCGATCCTTGTTGGACCGGCGGCAGTATATAATACTTCTTAGCTAACGACTACTTCTCCATATTTGACTCGATAAAAGCAAGCGCGTCATCAATATGGCCCTTCACTCTAACCTTGCGCCACTCTTTCACTAATATTCCTTCTTCATCAATTAAAAAAGTGGAGCGAACGATGCCCATATACTCTTTGCCGTACAACTTTTTGAGCTGCCAGACGCCATACAATTCGGATACCTGGTGGTCCTCGTCTGACAATAATGTGAATGGAAGCTCATACTTAGCAATAAATTTATCGTGCCTGCTCGCAGGATCGGTACTTACCCCTAAGATTACCGTATTCAGTGTGCTGAACGATTCATGAGCATCTCGAAACTGGCATGCTTCATCCGTACAGGAAGCGGTCATATCCTTTGGATAAAAGTAGAGCACAACGCGTTTGCCAAGGTAGTCAGACAACCGCACCTTCTGTCCTCCACTTCCTTCAAGCACAAAATCAGGCGCTTTTGCGCCAATAGTTAGTTCCATGTTACAGCAGTCCCTTCTTCTATAGGTTAACTAATCCGTACAGGCAGAATTGATTTGTATCCTTAAAAGAACTTATAATGTACAAGATATCATATGTATATTAATGTAAATCAACGACTTCTTGACCTTTATATAATTCATGTGACTGTGAAAGGAAGAGCTCAGATGACCAAGAAGACCAAACGAATACTGTGGACAGCCGTTACCGTTGTGATCCTTGCTGTCCTACTGCCTGCAGCTTATTATTTTACTTCGGTTGTAAATGAACTTCAAGAATTGCAGAAAGAAGGCGAGGAGTCCCCTTTCTATAATGTAGAGAAGATAGATCAGGAGAAGACACCTGAGCCTCCAAAGTGGGAAGGTGAAGAACCTGTGAACATACTGCTCATGGGCGTTGACGCCAGAGGCATGGCGGAAGGCGAAATTCCGAGATCAGATACGATGATGGTTGCATCCCTCAACCCGGTTACCAAGAAAATTTCACTGTTCTCTCTCCTTCGTGATACATACACAATAATTCCCGGCTATGGCAGCGATCGCATCAATACTGCGATTACACACGGACCTAATGTAGCGATGCAGGCGGCAAGCGACCTGCTTGGCATACCTGTTCAATATTACGTATATACAGACTTCCAAGGCTTTATTGCGCTGGTCGATGCGATTGGCGGCATTGAATTCGAAGTCGAAAAAGATATGCACTATGTCAGCAAGGCTGATAATCATGAATATGATATTGATCTTAAGCAAGGCCTGCAGCATCTGGATGGTGAAAAGGCATTAATGTATGTCCGATTCCGGCATGATGCCATGTCTGATTTCTCAAGAACTGAAAGGCAGCGCGAGCTGATTGGCGCCATTGCCGATAAAATGCAGACAACAACGTCAATAGCCAAGCTGCCAACCATTTTAAATGAAGTGAATCCATACATCGATACGAATCTCACCTTAAACGACATGTGGAAGCTGGCTTCTCTTGGATATCAGAGCAATTTTCAGGGTAGTGAGCAGATTCCACCGATGAGCCTGCTTGTTGAAGAAAAAATTGGAGGGGCCGCTATTCTGAGCGTAAGAGATTCAGAAGAATTAAAAACCTATGTTCAGGAGATTGTTAATCCGACGGAAACTGAAAAGGTCAAGGATACATCGACCATCGACAAATCAGCCAGTGGTGAAAGCCAGTAGGCTGCGGTAATAGAAACAGCAGCAAGAAACACGAATGGTAGCAGACAGAGACAGAAGTCAACAGCACCCGTGGAAGAAGGCAGCGACTTAGCCGTAGCATTCAATCCTGCTGACCTCCCTGCCATTACAAATCGCAAAGTGCTATACTATAATGGATGCAAGCAAGGGCAGCGTAAGCTGCCCTTTTGAGTTGTCTGCCTAAGGGGTTACATCTAATAGAATACAGAAAGGATGAAACAAATGAATCGTACACAATCAGAGCATCATTACGCTGAGGCTCTTGAGCATATTGTTGGAGGCGTCAACAGCCCTTCACGTTCTTTTAAAGCAGTTGGAGGCGGTGCGCCTGTATTTATGAAGCGCGGAGAAGGAGCTTACTTCTATGATGTCGATGACAACCGCTACATAGACTACTTGGCAGCCTACGGTCCGATTATTACGGGACATGCCCATCCACATATTACGAAAGCTATTACGGATGCAGCAGTGAACGGAACATTATACGGTACGCCAACCACACTTGAGATCAAGCTTGCCAAAATGCTGAAGGAAGCCATCCCTTCTATGGATAAAGTACGCTTCGTCAACTCCGGTACGGAGGCAGTCATGACGACGATTCGGGTTGCCCGTGCCTATACGAAGCGTAACAAGATCATCAAGTTTGCCGGCAATTATCATGGCCACTCGGATCTGGTGCTCGTCGCTGCCGGCTCTGGACCTGCGACACTCGGAATTCCGGACAGTGCCGGCATTCCTGCCAGCATTGCTCAAGAAGTCATCACTGTGCCTTATAACGATCTTGGCGGTCTGGAAGAAGCACTTCAGACATGGGGCCATGATGTTGCTGCTGTAATGGTTGAGCCGATTGTCGGTAACTTCGGTATGGTGATGCCTAAGCCCGGATTTCTAGAAGGGCTGGTGAAGCTTGCCCACGAGCATGGCGCGCTTGTTATTTACGATGAGGTTATTACTGCTTTTCGATTCCACTACGGTTCGACGCAAACCTATGCGGGTCTATATAACCATGATTTGATCAAACCGGACTTGACCGCTCTCGGAAAAATTATCGGAGGAGGACTCCCTATCGGAGCTTACGGCGGTTCAAAGGAAATTATGGAGCAGGTTGCCCCACTCGGTCCCGCCTATCAGGCTGGAACCATGGCAGGCAATCCAGCATCGATCTCCGCAGGAATTGCTTGTCTCGAGGTGCTGAGTCAGGATGGCGTCTATGAGGAAATGGAGCGCTTGACGATCAAATTGACAGATGGAATCAAAGCGGCTGCTGATCGAAACGGCATTCCGCTTACGATTAACCGGATTCGCGGCTCGTTCTCTACTCATTTCTGCGATCATCCCGTTACGAATTATGAAGAGGCTCAGGATACGGATGGAGAAGCTTTTGCAGCATTCTTCCGCCATATGCTGAACCGCGGTGTCCATCTGGCTCCTTCCAAGTATGAAGCATGGTTTCTAACAACTGCGCACACAGAAGCAGATATTGATGCAACCATCGAAGCAGCCGAACAATCCTTTAAGGCAATGGCTGACGCCTAAACTATATAGCTATTATAGAAGCTGCGGCTTTCAGGGAACGATACTTCTGAAAGCCGCAGCTTTTTTACATACGCCATTTTTTCTTTATGAATGAAGTGTATACAGCTGGGCACCTTAAGTAAGTCTCTCGAGTTATATTCAAGGCAATCGTATCCAAACAAGAAAGAGGCTGTTTAATGTATCCAGTGAAACCTTCCTTTCTACAAGCGGCCATGCTGATTATGCTGTCTGTGGGTTTAAGCAATCATGTGTTTATTATTCCTGTTCTGCTGCAGGTGGCAGGACGGGATTCATGGCTATCTGTTCTGGTCTCTTCCCTGCCCATTACCCTGTTTATCCTGGTCGTATTTCTCATATCCAAGCAGCTGAAAACGAATACTCTGGCCGAATGGATCTCAAATAATCTGGGAAAGGCGGGAGGGTTTCTGTTCAAGCTGGTCAGCTCGGTATATTTTCTGCAGGTCAGCTACTTTACCTTCTATGACACGGCCATGTGGGCAAAGTCATCGTATTTGATGGAGTCCCCCATGTTTGTAATTGGATTGATTCTGGCGTTCCTTTCTGTATTTACAGCCTGCTTGGGAATGCGTACTCTAGCCTTTGCTTCTGGTATTTTGCTGCCTCTGGTCGTCATTTTCGGATTCTACGTGGCTACCGTTAACATGCAGTACAAAGACTATAATCGACTTCTGCCCTTATTCGAGCATGGCTATACTCCAATGTTTACAGGAGTATTTTATTGTCTGGCAGGGTGGTTTGAAATTGCGCTAATCCTGTTCATCCAGCCCTATCTCGCGAGTAAATTCAAGCTCTGGCAGCTGCTACTTCTCTTATTTATTATGATTGGGCTGACAGCCGGCCCGCTGACTGGAGCTATTACAGAGTTTGGTCCGAATGAGGCAGAACACATGCGATACCCAGCTTTCGAGGAATGGCGAATTGCCTCACTTGGGAAATACATAACTCAGACCGACTTTTTCTCCATTTATCAGTGGCTTGCTGGATCCTTCACCCGAATTAGTCTAGCCATGTATATTGCCATTGTGGTTTGGGACATTAAGAAGAAACGCAACCTGATCTTCATTATCTTGGGAGTCTTGATGAGTATAAGTTTGATTTATCCCATGAACGACTCACTTTTTCAGAACCTGCTCATTACCTTGATTTTCCCAGTCAATTTTGCTTACTTCAGCTTTTTAATCATTATTGCTCTCATGGCCATTCCCATCGGGAAGCTTAGGAAAAAAAGGAGGGGGAACAATGCAGCCGTACGAGGAAACAGCTCATCTTGACTTCGACAAGCTGAACACCTTGTTCCAGAACTGTGCCGACGTGGTCGTTCGCCAATTCACAGATATGTCCACGCCAATTACTCTGGTATACTGTGACGGACTAACAGATCAGAAAACGATTAACGAAATTGTATTGCCACGGCTCATCTCCGTGGATTTATCGGACAACTCCAGCCTCTCATCCAAGCTGGCTTTGACCTTGAATGAACTAGCCCTTCCTGTTGATCCAATTCAAATGGAAGAACCTATATTCAGTGGACAACTGCTGATCTTAACTGGAGAAGACGATCATTCTCGTCTATACACATTAGACATCTCCAGTATACCGGGCAGAATGCCGGAGGAGTCTGCCCTTGAATCGGCGGTGAAAGGGGCACGGGATGGATTTACCGAGGAGCTTTCCGTAAATGTGGGATTAATCCGGAAGCGGCTCCGGACCAAATCCTTCTGCTATGAGCAATTTGTTTTCGGCGAACGCTCCCACACCAAGATTGCTCTGTTCTACGTAGAAGATGTGATCAACCCCGAAATCTTAAAGACCATTCAGCAAAGGCTGAATCAGATTGATGTGGACGGACTCGTCGGATCCTCTATTATTGAACGAACCATAATGGGCAGCATCCCATCCATTCTGCCGCTGACGGATATGACCCAGCGTCCTGATTATGTTGTCACGTCGCTTCTTAACGGCCGTTTTGCCGTCATGATGGAAGGCTCCCCTGTCGCGAATATCGCACCGACAACACTATTTAACCAGATCCATTCGCCAGAAGATGCTAGCACCCCTTTTTTTATGGTCGCTATGGAACGGCTGCTTCGAATCTTCGGTCTGGTGGTGGCTTCTCTCTTCCCTGGTTTCTATATTGGTTTGACATCCTTTAATTTGGAACAGATTCCGCTGCCGCTGCTCGCCACGGTCGCCGGTACGCGGGTGGGACTACCACTCCCCGCGCCACTCGAAGCATTTATGATGATCGCCATGTTCGAATTATTCAACGAAGCAGGCAGAAGACTTCCCCGTGCACTGGGTCAAACCGTTACTGTCGTGGGTGGACTGATCATCGGAGATGCTGCCATTCGCGCTGGAGTTACTTCTCCAACCATTATTGTCGCTGTCGCTATCTCTGTCATCTCTTCCTATATGCTGGTCAACACGGTCCTTAGTTCCGTAACTTCACTGATTCGGCTGTTCGTGCTGGCGTTTGCTTCTTTTCTAGGGATGTATGGCTTCTTTATTGCAGCTTTCATTCTTGTCATTCATCTGGCCTCACTTGAAAGCTACGGCGTTCGCTACTTGTCTCCCGTCACACCGTTAAAGCTCGGAGATGCGATACAAACCGTTCTCATGAAGCCAAGCTACGGGCGCAAGAAACGACCTGAATCACTGCAAACTCAGGATAATACGCGTAACGGTAACGGCTCATGAAACTGAAAATGAGAATGAGGATACTACTGCTATGTTTTCTTCTCTCTCATATGCTTCTCCTTAGCGGATGCTGGAGTTCGAAGGAAGTTCAAAGCATCAACTTCATTACTACGCTGGGTGTCGATTATCGGGACAAGCAATTCATTGCTTACGCCCAGATTGTAGATTTTGCCAATATTGCGAAGCAGGAGGGACCTAACCAGAGAAATGAAGGAACGATATGGGTAGGTGAAGGAAAAGGGAAGACGCTGATGCTGGCAATCTATGATTTGTACCGCACTGCACAGCAGAAAACACTATGGACGCATGTAAAAGCCATCGTTCTATCAGAAAGTGTAATGAACGAGAAGCTGGAGGAAACGCTCAATGTCCTTCTTAACTCCGGTGAATTACGTTATACGCCATGGATGTATGGTACAAACGAAGACCTCCAAACACTGCTGACTGCCTCCTCCTTGCTGAACCAATCGGTTCAGAGCATCGAATTGTTCGAGCCTATTGCACTATATCGTCAGAGCTCGGAATACGAGCCGATCCGTATTCATTCTATGCTGGATGGTTTTCGTGAGCCTGCTTCCACGGTACTGATCCCTTCAGTTGCCACAGATATGGAGACCTGGAAGCAAGAGAGCAACAAGAAGGCACGGATGATTTACTTCAATGGCATCTATCTGATCTCCAAGAAGAAGAATATCGGGAAAGTCTCTGGACAGGAAGCCGATGGAGCCAGGTATGTCAGCTACCGCAAAATGCAGCAGTATCCCCTGGATCTTCAGCCTGAAACTAACAACTCTCAGGTAATGCTCATTCGCAATGCGAAGTCCAGTCTCTCAGTCGCATCAAGAGATCAGCATACCGTTACCTTCAATATTTCCGTCGATGCTGAAGCGAGTGTCCTCGAGGACAAGCAGCTCGCACCGGACGCTCAGCTGCAAAAGGATGTACAGCGTCGGATTGCAGAAAAAATCCGGTACACTTTCGAACAGACCAAGGCCAAGCAAATGGATATATACAGCTTGGAAGAGCATCTATATCGAAAGCATCTTGACTTGTGGAAGAAATTATCTAAGGATAAAGAGCACCCAGTCGCCAATTATGAGCTTGGGGAAGTGAAGGTGCATGTCCATTTGCTGAATACCACCACCTACAAGTAAATTGGATATAAGAAGAGGAATGACTAGTGATCTGTCATTCCTCTTCTTAATTTTATACAGGTCTCCATCAAGTGAAAATGGATGGGGAAATTTAGACCGGATAAGCCATCACACTCATTAATGCCAACTCCGGCTGTGTCGAATCCAGCCTGCTGTACTGCACAATGATCGGAACATCACTGTGAACCGTAATTGCATAAGGGACACCGGAAGGAATCTTCTGTCCTTCTGACTCAAGTCCCGCGGTTCGAACATGGCGAGTTCTTCTTGCAGGGATGACAGCCTCTATCCCCTCCAGCGGCTCCCTGTCTTCGAAATAAATGGTCATAACCAGATGGGCATCCTCGCTGCAGGTATTGAGAACACAGATACTTTCGTGACTCTCAAGGCTGCCGCTGCTGTCAGGCGGGATGTAGCCATCTGGTATCATCCACATAGTACGGCCAAGCGGCTCATATCCCTTTGCCTCTGATGGACTCATTGTCTTTATATCCCCTTTCTACTCTGCTTCAAGAAAGATAGGTATTACGAAGATACATTTGAAGCGGCTGTAATTGCAGTTCAGAAATGGCAGCTGCTACCTCTTTGGCCAGCCGCGTGGCTCCGCGGACAGAGAAATGGGTGTTGTCCTCAACTCCTGCCGGGTGATTCATGTATTCACCGGGATACGCCCATAAAAAATCATGCTTGCTTCCTTCCATGCCTGCTGCTTCAAACAGCTCTCTGCTTCGTGCCGCAAGGTCGATCATCGAAACGCCTTCCTCCGCAGCAAGCTCCTTAACAGCTGTAATATAGTCGCCATGCGTGTCAATCAGGCTTCCATCCTCATTAAAATATCTTCGGTGCACGGGTGTAACAAGAATCGGGTGAGCTTCATGGCGCCTTGCCGTATCTATGTATTGCTTCAGATACTCTTTAAAGGTTGTAAACGGCTGTGTCCCCCGCTGCGCATCCGACTTCTCGTCATTGTGACCGAACTGAATCAATAGGTAATCCCCAGGCTTGATACGTTGCTCAATCACTGCAAGTCTTCCCTCATCAATAAAGCTCTTCGTGCTTCGACCGGAATGCGCGTGATTGTCCACAACCACATCGTGCTTGAAGCAGGCAGGGAGCATCTGTCCCCAGCCAGAGTATGGCTAGCCTGCTGCAGGCTGGTCGCATACCGTTGAGTCTCCGGCGATAAATACCGTCAGTGTTTGATCGGCAGGCATAATCTCCATCGCATTAATCCGCGGCGCAGCTCCCGAGAAGGAGAGTCGTAATGAATCTCCTTCCCTTACATGAACGGTGCATTTCTCCTCGATCCATTGTCCTGGCGGCGTTTCAATCTCCGGGAGAATCAGCCTTCCTTCTCCTGCCTTTATAATCGTCCTCGTCTCTGCCAACTCATCGCCGATAATCAAATGAATTCGGTAACTCCCCGCAGGGACATCCAGACGAAATACAGCGTTCAGCGGAATGCAGAAGCTGTCCTGCAAACGCTTCCTGACTGATCCAAAGCCTCCCCGGTTTACAGCAACGCTCTGCTGATTGTCCGGAACTATTCGCTCTTCTGCACGGTCTCTTCCATATATTGTGCCGACGGATTCAAACCCATATCCCAGCTCCTCATCGTATATCATGCCAGGACGGATTCCAATGTAATCGCTTGCAGTATTGCCGGGACCAAAGTCAAATTTGAAATGGGACAATGTGCTTGTGCTCAAAGAGCTCATCCTCCTTACATTCTACAAAACATCATCTTGCCCTTCTCTTGTAATGAGACGGTGTCATCCCTGTCCATCTCTTAAATACCTGGCTGAAGTAACCTGAATTTCCACCAAAACCAAACCATTCCGCCAATTCAAAAATTTTGACATCCTCATCTTCCTGCTGGATATAGCTGCAGGCTTGTCGTATCCGGTATTGATTTAAATATTGGGAGAAATTAAGCCCTGTATCCTTCTTGAACATTTTACCTAAATAATCCGGATTCATGTACAGCATATGTCTTGCTACCGTATTCAGGGATAGATCGGCATCGGCATAGTGATTATGCACGAGTTCCAGCATGGAGGTGACAATCGCTGACTGTTTGACGCTGTCCTTCTCCTCTCTGAAGACACGAAGTCTGATTACAGGTGCGGACCTTTTGCTGCCGGACTCACGAGCACGGCTAACAACATGCTCCAAATTATTCATGCATTTGCACGCCTCCTTTATAGAAGCCTGACCTCTGTACGCCGGTAAATCGGAACAAAATCTGTGATGCAGAAATAAAAACCATTAAATCTTCTGTGTTTTTCTGTAGAAGTCTTTGTTGTTGATTATATTACATTTCAATAATTATTGTACAGTAAAAAAAGCTGCTCTTAAGAGAGCAGCTTCAGTCAGCCGTGACTAGGTGTGAACAGCTGCCATCGACTTAATAATTATGGATTGATAAAGACGGTCTTCAGCTTGGCATTGTACTGCACATCATAACCCAGTCCTTCTGCGATAAGGGCAAGAGGAACATAAGTCTTCGCTTCCTTGCCTACTTGATGAAGGAAAGGAGCATTCTTGACAGGGATCAGCTGACCATTTACAAGTACGTTCGGTTTATTAATCTGTATCTGAACACGATTTGCATTATACGTAATCAGCGTCGCCTTCGCTTCATGAATCCACTGGGATTTTGCGCCTACGGCACTTACAATATCCTGAATCGCCACATAGTTCTGATTGTTTCGCAGCACCGGCTTATACGGAGTATCCAGCAGCTTGCCGCTGACGATGATGTTCATCGGCTCCCCGGTCTCTGCCGCCTTTAATTTGACGTATTGCCCCCATATGGATTCTGCAAACACCTTGGCAATCGCTTCATAGCCGAGCTGATTTGGATGAAAATCCCGGCTGCCGATCATATGGGTCATCGTCCCCTCGCCTCCGGCGAACGCCTGGGCGATATGTGCGACCTTGATAGGAACGCCTTGAGTGCTGAGTTCAGCAGCCAGCGCATCCACTGTGCGGGTAAACTCAGCGCTTGCTTCCATCAGCTTGGCATAGAGACCTGCATTGCCCACCTTGGGGACCGGCTGATACTGGTCTGCCAGTACAATCATGGCATTACTGTTCATTGCGTGAAGCTGCTGAACAGCGGCCGTCACCTCTAAAGTATATTTTGCAAGCATCTCCTCAACTCTTTGATTCAAGTCTGAATCATTCATTCCGTCGGCTGTCACAAGCAGCTCAGATACATCATTGCCGCCGATCGTGATTGTAATGACATCTGCCTCAGTCACATCCTGTTTAATCTGACGGATGCTGACCATATAAGAAGCCACACGAGCATCTGGAAGTCCTGGCTGTATTTCCTCAGGGGTCACTGTCTCCTCGTTAAATATCGCTTGTGCAAACTCCTTCAATCCATTGCTTTTTAATCCGCCGATTCCGTAGTTTGTTACCACCGTCCGCTCATGCAATAGACCTTGTTCAAGCAAACGCTCGACGTAGCCGTAAGGAGCCGTAGAGTAATCCTCCATTCCCGGCTCATAACCTACCGTTATCGAGTCTCCGAGTGCAACAATCTTAAACGGCTCTTTGCTAGTCACTTCCTGCGCATACACCGCCGTATGCCAGGCGTACAAGAAGAGGCCCCCTGCAAATAGTAAGGCAAATCCTTGCTTAACCCTTCTTCTGAAGCTTGCTATTTTCATCATAAGTAACAATATCCCCCTCTCTCATGCCATGTTCCTTATTTTACCACCAAGCGTATTGAGGGAGATACTACTATTTCCGAACTTTACACGAAAAAAAGAGCCCCGATATCGGGGCATCTCTGCAGTATTAATCAATGAATAGGGTCAATGTGATTCTATCTTTATTCCTCGTCGGAACCCTTCTCGGATAAACCCGCCTTCTTCATATAAACATCATACCGATGATCTACTTCCTTCGCTATACGGCGAAACTTCTTCGTTTCTGCTACAATCGGATCGAGCTGCGTCTGAATGCGGATTTCGTGCTTCGGAGACATGTTCTGCCGCTCTCTTTCCTTGCGGTCTCCAAATTCAGGCTCTCCTTCAGTCAGCATTTCGCTAAGCTGGCGTTCCAGTTCACTTGAATCCTTCACGGTCCATCACTCCTTTGTTTTTGCATACATTATTCCACCGCAGAGGAGGTTGTTATGCAAGATCTGCATCAGTTTACGCCGGTAGCATTCTCTTCTGTAAGTGTACGAATGAGTTCCTCATGAATACGTCCGTTGCTTGCTGCAACATACCGAACAGCCAAATGATATGGGTTGCCTTGTGTATCCGTTACGATTCCCCCAGATTCTTGAACCAGCAGGGCCCCTGCAGCGATATCCCAAGGATTGAGCCCAATCTCGGTGTATGCGCTGAGTCTGCCTGCTGCCACATAGGCCAGGTGAAGCGCAGCCGAGCCTCCTGCTCTCAGATTGCGCACTTTGGGTGCCAGTGTCTTAGCAACACTCATGTTCGCAGGGAGCGCAAATTCGGGATCTGGAGGGAACCCAATCGCTACCAAGCTGTCTGATAAGCTTGCTTCACTAGAGACCTTCATCCGATCTCCATGAACATACGCGCCTTTCCCCTTCTCAGCTACAAAGAGCTCATCTCGAATAGGATCATAGATTACACCTACGATAACTTCACCGCGATGGGCAAGTGCAATGGATACGGAGAAAAAAGGAAAGCCATGCACGAAGTTTGTCGTGCCATCTACCGGGTCCACGATCCACAAAAATTCTTCCTCGCGTGCCGCCTCAAGCGCCTTCGCCGATGCTTCCGCTCCCGGCTCGACCCCCTCTTCACCCAGAATCGCATGGTCAGGAAAATGAGTGAGGATCAGCCTTCGAATCATCTGCTCTGCTCCTTTATCCACCTCGGTGACCAAATCCTGTGCAGAATATTTCGTCGCCATTTTAAAGGTAGAGCCGGCACGGCTCTTAATCCACTCTCCCGCTTTGGCAGCAGCATTAATTGCAACAGCAGTATAACTCTTACTAGTAACTACATATGGAATCTTCTGATTGTCGTTCAAAGCGATCACACTACTTTCTTTGTATCTTTGAGCTATACAGAATGAACTATAGCTAAGCTTATTATAATAGTAACGTCAAAAACGCGTTCTCGTTACACGTAAAAAGCCCTATTTCACAATTTTGTGCATTTTAGAATTTCACATAAATCCGCCAAATACAATCAATTAACCATATTAATATCAGCCTTGGCGAGATTGGCGAGCTGTCCCTTACATGCGAATTGTAGCTCCGTCTATCATTTCAAGGCCTTTCCCCGCCAGCTCTCCAAAATCCTTCATTAAATTAAATAGCGCTTCGTCTTTGCGTTTCGCTTCAATCATGACATCAATGGCAGGGGTCCGGTCTGCAATATGACGCAAGAAGTCGAGCAGCGGCTCCAGTACAACACCATCTGCATGGCTCCGGATATCCTTCTCATTCTTGGGACTCGATACATGAATTTTAGGAGGCAGAGGGCTCTCTGGAGAAGTGTCCGCCTGAGCATAAATCGTCTTCCATGTCTCTAGAATCTCATCCCACAACTCCCAAGGTGCTTCCCCGTCGTTATTCACCCACTGATGATGGATATCAAGCACCATCGGAAGGCCTGTCTTCTTGCATACCTCCAGCGTTTCGATTGCTGTGAAGGTCTTGTCATCATTCTCAAGCGTAATCCGCTGCAGTAACTCGGGAGGCAGGGATTCCGCATTGTCAACGAATCGTTCTGCTGCCTTCCTCTTGTCCCCATATGCACCGCCGATATGAATATTATTCTTCGCTCTTGCATCCAGTCCCATCGCATCGAGCATCGCCTTATGGTGCATTAGATCACGAATGGAGCTTCTCAGCACTTCCTCGCGAGGTGTACTTAACACCGTAAAATGATCGGGGTGAAACGAAACGCGCATCCCATGCTTTTTCACAAAATCACCGACCTCCTGAAAAGAGGGCGCTAATGCCGCAAATGGGTCCCAATCGGCCAAATCTCCGTGTGTAGCAAGCGGTATGAGCTTGGATGAGAATCGATAGACTTTAATATCACTTGCAAGATTATGCCTCAGCAGCCTGAGGGTGTTATGTAAGTTCTCGGCAGCAATGCGTTCGAGCTTGCGGATCGCTGCTTCCCGATCTTCTATTTTGTTAAAACTCGCCATCGTCATCGTCTTGGACGGAGACGCGTTCGCTACTACCATTGACATGGCGACATATCCGAATCGTACAATCATGGAAGCGGTTCAATCCCTTCGTCATAATAGTACAGTTATACCCTATGTGTTCGGATTAAAACCTTCTCGGAGCCTCACCCAGGCTACTTATTCTGATCTCCAAAAAACATTTCATCAGCAAGCGCAGTCTGAATCCGGGATTCCTCTTCGTTCAGCTTGCGTTCAAGCACCATTTCCACCTCGGTGACCTCTTGTCCTTGAAAATTAATCTCGGCAATGCAGCCCACAATCTTAACAATGGCAACCGCGGTATTCTCAGGAGTATAGGCAATGACCTTCTGCCCAGTGGGAAACACCCGAAATCCCTGTTTCACCATTTTGCCCCGGCCATATTCCAGCAGCTCGTAAAGCTCCTGATCGCTCTTAAATTTACAGACAGAATTAAACTCGGTTTGAAACCCCATCATCAATAACCTCCTGTATCCAAAATTCCGGGTCCACAAGATTGTCGTGAACTTCCTGTATATATGAAAAAAGGAGAGCATATCACTCCCCTTTGTTTCCTCATTGACTACCGGTTACCATTCTCGTAATTCAGCGCTTGTTTCAGGGCATACCGCTCCAGGGCAAGCTCAATCATCCGATCCAGCAACGCTTTGTAAGATACTCCCGTCTCCCGCCACAGCAATGGATACATGCTGAATGGTGTAAAGCCCGGCATCGTATTCACTTCATTTATAAGAAGTGCTCCGTCAGATCTGCGAATGAAGAAATCCGCACGTGTAATGCCGTTGCCTTCAATGGCACGAAATGCCTGCAGAGCAGCCTCACGAACACGGTCTGCCTCTTCCTCATCGAGCGGCGCGGGAATCAGCATCTGTGACTGGCCGTCGATATATTTTGCCGCATAATCATAATATTCACTGGAGGATACAATCTCCCCCGGAACAGAAGCGATCGCTTCCTCGTTACCGAGTACGCTCACTTCTACTTCTCTCGCATCTACAAACTCTTCAACGATGACTTTGATATCGTAGCGGAATGCGAATTCTACCGCTTGAACGAGCTCATCGCGATTACGCGCCTTGGAAATACCTACACTTGATCCAAGATTCGCTGGTTTAACAAACATCGGATAGCCCAGCTGGTCTTCCATCCCCACGATGAGATCATGACTCGAGCGTTTCCACTGCACATGATTAAAATACGCAAATTCACATTGCGGTAGACCCGCCTGTGCAAACAGCTTCTTCATCACGACTTTATCCATGCCTGCTGCAGAAGGCAGCACGCCTGCACCGACATAAGGGATATCAGCCATTTCAAACAAGCCTTGAATTGTGCCATCTTCGCCGTTCGTACCGTGCAGCAGCGGGAACATGACATCTAGTTCACCCTCGGTACCATACAGGCGTCCGAACACTAAATTCAGTGCATCTTTTGTTTCTTCGGCACTTCCACCGAGCTTAAGCTCATCTATACTGGCAGGAGGCGAAGTGAGCCTGTTTCCCCTAGCCCAGCTTCCCTGCTTCGATATAAAGAAAGGAATGATTTCATATTTATCAAAATCAAATGCGCTGATGACGGCAAATGCGGTCTGCAATGAAACCTCATGCTCTCCTGACTTACCTCCATAGACCACACCTACGGTCATCTTGTTGTGTTCACTGTGTACCATGACTTACCTCCGGTTTCTTAACGGTTACAGGTCCAAGGTAGAGAATCGTTTAGATTATCGTATCCGCCAAGGCCTACCGAATTATGCCAGTAGTATATTCATCCTAAGGATGAGCGTTACGCTTTTTTTAGGCTCCAAAAGTATCTGCGATGTGGAATAACCGGTATGTTGTGTTCTCTGTCCAGGCATAAGAATCCTTGTAGTCCCAATAACGATGCCTGCTGCTTACGGTGTTCGCATTCACAAGGGGCATTCCGCCTGCATCAAAAGCCGTTACAATCGTACTGTGCTGATACCTGCCGTCCCCATTCCAATCATAGAAAATAACATCGCCAAGCTGAAGCTGCTCCGGCCCGTCAACAAGTGTTGCTGTCAGCCCGTTATTATTCCGCGTAAGATAATTATTCAAACTATCAGATACGGCCCAGCTATAGCTCCATTGCTCTTTTCCGGAAGCGTAACCTTTATACCACCAGCCTGTTTCTCTCCTACCAGTATAGTTGATCGGCGCTCCCCCTGCAAAGAGACATTGAGATATATAATTGGTGCAATTCACTTCGAATTCTTCAAACTCCGGATTACCCGAATTCCACCATTGATCTGCATAAGCTACCGCATCCTCTCTACGGTATCGAACCAGTCTGGCAGGAATCCCTGGATACAGCACTTCTCTATTCAGCAGAGGCTTTCTCAGTATGCCTGCCTGCTTCGCATTCTCTGCTGCGATCAACGTTTCATAAGCGACGGGCTTTCGCTCCTGCACATCTCTAACAACACGTGATACGACCCAATGATTACCATCCTTGGTGAAGGTCAGCCGCTCCTTCTCAATGCGGTCCTCCCGGTGCGTCATCCCCCCCTTGGAGTAGAATAACCGGCTGTACAGCTGTACATCAACCACAGCTTCACCCTTGCGATCCGACAGTGTCCGGAGCAGCTTAGCGCTTGTCTCGCAGCGCAGGGGTACGGCCTGACGCTCGCGATACCACTGATCCAGCTTGGCGGCCCGCTTGCCTCTTTCCAGCAGGACAGCAAGATCTGTAATGACATACTGCTCCTGCTCCTTGTGATCAACTTCGCTCCGATTATACTCTTTCACATAAGAATACAAGATGTTCTTCCATTCGCGCTCCAACGGCCCATGTCCCCTTTCTTCCATTCCGTCTATCCTCTCGATCGTATGTTTACATTCTCTTTCCACTATATGATTAAGTTTATCTTGGTATGTACGGGGCCTATCCCGAGAGAGCTGAAGCATTCACTCCCCTGCAAAAATAGGCGTTTTTACGAGAAAAAAAACTTTACGCCAATGGATGAAAACGGTATACTAAAATCAAAAGTTCATTTTTTGAAATTACGTTTCATACTATGAAACTCCATGGACATTGATCGGAAAAAATGAACTTCTGGAATACTATTAATCAAGGAGGTACATCCATGTCTCAACAGAATCATTTCTCTGCTGCAAGCTCGCTTGAAGTCGGAGGCAAAACGTACCGCTATTACAGCCTCAAAACTCTTGAGGAGCAAGGACGCGGCGACATTTCCAAGCTGCCTTTCTCCATTAAGGTGCTCCTCGAAGCAGCCATCCGTCAGTTCGACGGACGCGCCATTACCGAAGATCATGTAAGCCAGCTTACAGGCTGGGCAGAAGGCAAAGATAACAATAAAGAAATTCCTTTTATTCCTGCACGTATCGTACTGCAGGACTTTACTGGCGTTCCAGTGGTCGTTGACCTTGCCGCCATGCGCGATACGGTGAAGAAAGCCGGCGGCGATCCGAAGAAGATCAATCCACTCGTTCCTGTCGATCTCGTCATTGACCACTCCGTAATGGTCGATGCATTCGGGACGAACAGCGCACTAGACTATAACATTAAAGTGGAATTTGAGCGCAATGAAGAGCGTTATCGCTTCCTTCGCTGGGCACAGACCGCTTTTGACAATTTCCGTGCAGTTCCTCCTTCTACAGGGATTGTTCACCAGGTTAACCTTGAATATCTCGCTTCCGTAGCCACTACCAAAGAGATCGACGGTGAAACGGTTGTATTCCCGGACTCTCTGGTGGGTACGGACTCCCATACAACGATGATCAACGGTCTCGGCGTTGTGGGCTGGGGTGTCGGCGGTATCGAGGCAGAAGCCGGAATGCTAGGACAACCTCTCTACTTCGTAACGCCTGAGGTTATCGGCTTCAAGCTGACAGGCAGTCTTGCAGAAGGTTCTACGGCAACTGACCTTGCCCTGACGGTTACCGAAATGCTTCGTAAGAAGGGCGTTGTCGGTAAGTTCGTTGAATTCTATGGTCCTGGTCTGTCCAACATCAGCTTGGCTGATCGTGCGACAGTAGCTAATATGGCTCCTGAATATGGCGCAACGGTAGGCTTCTTCCCTGTCGATCAGGAGACGCTGAACTACCTGCGTAATACAGGTCGTTCTGAAGAGCAAATTGAGCTGGTAGAAGCATATTACAAATCTCAAGGCATGTTCCGTACGAACCATACGGAAGATCCTGTCTTTACAGATACCATTGAACTTGATCTGGCCTCGGTTGTACCGAGCCTTGCAGGACCTAAACGTCCTCAAGACCGGATTGAGCTGTCTAATATGAAAGAGAACTGGGAAGGCATTGTCCGCACACCAATCGACAAGGGCGGATACGGACTGAGCGATGAGAAGATCGCAGAGAAGGTGCCTGTCTCCCATCCTGACGGTTCCAAGAGCGAGCTGAGCCCAGGCTCAGTTGTTATTGCTGCAATTACGAGCTGTACGAACACTTCCAACCCAAGCGTTATGGTCGGCGCTGGACTTCTTGCGAAGAAAGCGGTAGAACGCGGACTGACCAAGCCTGGTTATGTTAAGACCTCGCTGACTCCAGGTTCTCTCGTTGTTACAGAGTACCTGACCAAGGCAAATCTGCTTGATCCGCTGGAGAAGCTGGGCTTCAACGTTGCAGGCTACGGTTGCGCAACCTGTATCGGTAACTCCGGCCCACTTCCAGATGAAGTAAGCCAGGCGATTGCTGACAATGATTTGACCGTTGCAGCAGTACTATCGGGTAACCGTAACTTTGAAGGCCGTGTCCATGCCCAGGTCAAAGCAAACTATCTGGCTTCTCCGCCGCTTGTTGTTGCTTACGCACTGGCTGGTACGGTGAACATCGATCTGCAGAACGATCCGATCGGCTACGATCAGAGCAATCAGCCTGTATATCTCAAGGATATCTGGCCGACTTCTGCAGAGATTCAAGAAGCGATCAATACCTCGCTTAACGCAGATATGTTCCGCAATAAATACGCGAACGTCTTCACTGCTAACGAACGTTGGAATGCGATTGATGTTCCGGAAGGCGAGCTGTATGAATGGGATGAGAATTCCACCTACATCCAGAATCCACCGTTCTTTGAAGGCCTTGAAGGCGATCTGAACGACATCCAGAACATTCGTGATGCACGCGTGCTTGCATTGCTGGGCGATTCTGTAACGACAGACCATATCTCGCCTGCAGGTAATATTTCGCCAACCAGCCCGGCTGGTCTGTACCTCAAAGAGCATGGTGTAGAACGCAAGGATTTCAACTCCTACGGCTCTCGCCGCGGTAACCATGAAGTTATGATGCGTGGTACCTTTGCGAACATCCGTATTCGTAACCAAGTGGCACCAGGCACGGAAGGCGGGGTTACGAAATACCTCCCTACCGATGAAGTCATGTCCATCTACGATGCTTCCATGAAGTATCAGGAGAAAGGTAGAAACCTCATCGTACTGGCTGGTAAAGAGTATGGTACAGGAAGCTCCCGTGACTGGGCAGCCAAAGGTACGCTTCTCCTTGGCGTCAAAGCCGTTATCGCTGAGAGCTTTGAGCGGATTCACCGCAGTAACCTGGTAGGTATGGGCGTGCTCCCGCTTCAGTTCAAAGAAGGTTATGGCTGGTCCAGCCTTGGACTGAACGGCCGCGAAACGTTTGATATCGTCGGTCTCTCCAATGAGGTGACTCCAGGTCAAGAATTGACTGTAACTGCAACACGCGAGGACGGTACTACATTTGAGTTCCCTGTTATCGCGCGTCTTGACAGTATGGTTGACGTAGATTACTACCGCAATGGCGGTATTCTGCAAACTGTGCTTCGTCAGCTGATGAAATAATCCACGAATCAATAGTAAGGCCGTATCCTCTGCCCTTGGGCAGTTGGATACGGCCTATTTAAATTTCATATTTGTTTATCGAACGGCCATCTCCGCAAGAATGATAGATTCATCGGCTCTTGATAATTAGATGCATATCTCTAAATTTCCGGGCCAGTTCAATAGGTCTCGCTGAGATGGCAAGCCAGATATACCTTGAGCCAGTCATCGGGATCCCTTAAACTGACCTGCATCAGCTCCTCAATCTTATGCAGCCGGTGGTACAATGTGTTGATGTGAATATGCAGCTCTTCGGCAGCTGCTGAAGCTGAGCGATTTGCAGCCATGTAAGCTTTTAGCGTACGTACCAGATCTTCTCCCTGCTGCTTGCCCCTCGAATGCAGTGGAGATAGCACGCTCTCGATATAATGCTCAATCTTGGCAGGCTCCTGATTGAGAAACAACTGATTCACCCCGATATCCTCATAACGGGTGAGCCCCGTCTTTCGCCTGCGCAGCAGGAGGGACAAGGCGTCGAGTGCCTCATCGTTACTCCTAGCCACCAGGTCAAGACCGCTGTACAAGCCGCCAATCCCCCCGCTGACGGATTTGCCCGTTGTTCTTGCCCAACGCTCAGCAGCTGCTCTCATCCGATCCACCATTTGCTTTTGCTGAGCGATATTCAGCGCTGCTGCAATAATCGTCACTTTATCATGGGAGCCAAACAGCAGCTTGTCACTATGGCCGAGCTCTTTTTCTAAATCAAGTATCAATTTGCGCAAATCAATTTCGCGCTGCTTCAGATCCCCATGCTCCCCCAGAAGGTGAAGGACACTAACGAACAGAGGAGCATCCTTAGGCAGTCCAAAATTACTCATCTTGGCCGCTACACGTTCAGGCTCACGATACTGCACCAGCTCGTTAAAAAACTCATGGCTCCGTTTGTAATACATTTCTGTAGCGGAGTGAGTGTTCATTAGCTGCAGTGCGACGATAGCCCCTCCCTGCTCCAGTACAATATGATCCAGCGGCTCCATCGGACGAAGCAGCGGAATAACGAATACGCCCAGCAGCACCGGGCCATTCACCACAGGGTACAAATAATACGCATGATCATGACTGCCCGTTATCGTAACAGGAGCTTTATTGGATTCAAACAACTGAAACAGGTCCAGATGTGAGAGCTCATGCTTATCGACAGATGCAGGATGCCAGTTGTTCAACAGCAGGTCAACAAAACGTAGTGGCAGCTTCAGCATACCCAGCACTTGATCCACCAGCACCTCCACACTTTCTTGCCGAACAGAAAGCTTGGTAAACACATTGTGAATGTCGCTTCGTTTAACGAGATATTGGTTCGCTTCCCGCAGCTCTGAGTACATTCTGGCATTGGATATCGCAATGGCTGCTTGATCTGCAAAGCCCTGAAGATGCAGCAGGTCCTGATCATGAAAAGGTCTCCTTCCATCCTGCAGCTGATGCACCAGCATAACTCCAATCCGATCCCGATTCATCGTGACTGGGACCGCAATGACAGATATCACCTGCACCACATCTCCGCCAAAAGCGTTAACAAGATAGCTCAGCGTATCCTTCGGAACATCGTCCATCGCATCCAGGGCCGTTTTAGAGTTGTAAATCTTCCCCATTCCGCTGCTGAATACTTTACCTGTAATCCCCTGGGTGTGCCTTGTCTGAAACTGATAAATCGTATCTTTGATCCCAATGCTCGCCTTGGGTACCAGTCTCTTCTCCACCTCGTCATACATCATGAAGAAGCCGCAATCCGCAGCAGGGATAACCTTCAGCGCATTCTGCATAATGTGCAGGAGTAATTCATTCAGGTCAAGGGAGGAGGTCAGTGCCCGGAGACCTTCTAGCCATCGTTCATGATCAAGCTTTTGCTTCTCCAGCCTTCGCGTCAGCAGCTCAATTCGCGTCAGCATCACCAGCTGCTCAAGCTCACTGTCTGCCATCCCGCCTTCGGCTTCGATCAGCATCAGCATATGTCTCTGTTCTGAAGCATAATTCGGTGAAAAGTAGATGCATAAGAGCTCAGATTCTTGTACTTGCAAGGTACGGCATATGATTTCTTCCCTGTCCAGTTGAAACGGCAATAGCATTGCGGCCTTAAAATGCATCATGAGCCTATTGGCCCTGGCCGTTCCCAGCCACGGGTATAAGCTTCCGTCATCCTCCGTATAAAACCATGCGCCATAATCCGCGTTTCCAAATCTCTTCTCCAAAAATTGAGACAGATCCACTCTCAACACCCCTTCACAACCACACGATGTCAATTAACATAACATAAATAAATGCAATTTAACTGAAATTGTATTGTCATTGGAGATACCTACAATGTTCTATATAAAACATTAGTCATATGAACAATGATATTCGTTAACTCACATTATAAAATGTTACCATACTTAACACAATCGTTTGGAGGTGAGTTGCTATGAAAAAAGAGCCCAGCAGTAAATTGATACTTACCGCCTTATTTGCAGCCTGGATTGTCTCCTATATTGACCGAGGGGTAATCACTTTGGCTCTCAGCCAAATGGGGCAAGACATGAATCTGGATGCTTCGGCACTCGGCATTGTACTGAGCAGCTTTTTCGTCGGTTATGCGCTCATGCAAATTCCCGGTGGATGGCTCGCTGACAAGTTCGGTTCACGCAAAGTCATCGTCGTCGCTATCCTGTTCTGGTCCCTATTCACCGGTTTATCCGGCGCCGCTTGGTCCCTAGCCTCTCTACTCGTGATTCGTTTCCTCTTCGGGATTGGGGAAGGAGCCTATCCTTCTGCCAGCACCAAAGCCATCTCTGATTATTTTTCCACAGAAAAACGTACCAAAGCCCAAACGACCATGATGTCCTCCAATGCACTCGGAGGAGCGATCGCCCCTATTATTTGTACACCGCTCCTCCTGTGGTTAGGGTGGAGACATACATTTCTCGCGATTTCCCTGCTTGGCGTTGTACTCGTTATATGGTTCCTCTACATCACTAGAGGATCTTCACACAAGAAAGGTGCTTCTTCTTTACCCAAAGCTGAAAAGGGTGTATACAAGGAGCTGCTTCGCAACACAACCCTATGGAAAGTAATGGCACTCTTCTTCTTTGCCAACATTGCCAGCTGGGGACTATCCTCGTGGATGCCTACCTATCTGATTGAGGCTCAAGGGATTGACCTGAAGGCAGCAGGTCTTGTATCCGCGATTCCAGCAGTGATCGCCGCTCTTGGTATGCTGGTCAGCGGACGGATTATCGATCGCATCGGAGCCAGAGCGAAGTATGTAGTGACAGGCTGCCTGTTCATGTATGCTCTATTCTTGTTCCTCGTTACTCGTGCCGGCGGACTCGCCGAAATTATGCTGTGTATGAGTCTTGCCATGGCGTTTGGCTCCTTCACACTGTCCTTTGTATTTACGCTGCCCCATCGACTGATGAAGCAAAGAGTGGTCGGTACAGCCTTTGGCATGATCAATTTTGGCGGACAGGCAGCAGGTATCCTATCTCCAGCTATTATGGGTTTTCTTATATTATCTACGAACTCTTACAACAGCGCCTTTTTATTCCTAACGGCATCCTGCCTCGTCGCTGCAATCATTTCGTTAACCATCCCTAGATTAAACAATCAGCCTGATGATCACATTACAGATCAACCAGCAGGTGCTTTGCCGGCAAGACACTGATTTTTTCCTGAGCTTTGCTTCTGTAGTCTCACTCAATGTTATACAGTTCTATGTTAATCGGCCATGGAAGCCTATAAAATTCACAAAACCGGAGGTATGAAGCATGAGCAAAACAAATCTGATACAAGCCCTTAACGCAGGTGAATCGCATTTTACAAAAATGGCTAAGGATATATGGGATCATCCCGAGGTCGGCTATACAGAATCCTACGCCTCCTCTCTTCAGGCTGGTTTTCTTGAAAAAGAGGGGTTTAGAATCACTGCAGGTGTGGGTGAAATTCCTACCGCCTTTGTAGCCGAATACGGTCAGGGAAGTCCGGTGATCGGCATCCTCGGCGAGTTTGACGCACTCCCTGGTCTGTCACAGTCCGTGAGTCCCGATCAGACTCCAATCAATACCGGTGGTCCTGGACATGGATGTGGTCATAATCTGCTAGGAACCGCTGGAGTAGAAGCTGTCACTGCGCTTAAGCAGCTCATTCACGAAGGAGCGCTCCCCGGTACAATTCGTTATTATGGCTGCCCTGCTGAAGAACTGTTATCCGGCAAGACCTTTATGGCCAGAGATGGCGTGTTCGATGATCTCGACTGTGTACTTACCTGGCATCCAGGCAGCTCCAATATGGCGGCCAACTACAGCATGCAGGCGCTGACCGGTGTCGAGTTCTTCTTCTCAGGGCGTACGGCACACGCCGGAGCCGCCCCTCACCTGGGCCGCAGTGCCTTGGATGCGGTTGAGCTGATGAATGTCGGCGCCAATTACCTTCGTGAGCATGTGCCGGACGGCAGCCGAATTCACTATCAGATTACAAACGGCGGCCAGGCGCCGAATATCGTACCAGATGCGGCAAGCGTATACTACTTTTTACGTGGAAAAGACCGAACAGCAGTAGATCATTTGCTCGACCGTCTCATCAAAATCGCCCAAGGTGCAGCAATGATGACAGAAACGAGTGTACACTGGGACATCAAGGCTGGCTGCTATGATACACTGCCGAATGCCACGCTGAATGATCTCATGCATGCTCAAACCGAAATTGCAGATCCTATCCTTTATACTCCGGAAGAAGAAGTGTTTGCCGAACAGCTGCTTAAAAGCATTCATCCAGATGTCCTGGCAGCCAATCCAGAAGCTGCGATGCGCTCTGACAAATCCATTCTACCGACAGAATTTATCAATAATAAACAATTCTTTGGTATAACGATGGGCGGCTCTTCTGATGTAGGTGATGTGTCCTGGATCGCACCGATGGGTCAGGTCATGACGACTTGCGCTCCACTGGGGGTTCAAGTCCACACTTGGCAGGCCACCGCCTCCTTCGGCTCTTCCATTGGAATGAAGGGGATGCATTATGCCGCGAAGCTGATGGCTCTATCTGCTTATGATCTGCTTCTTAATACAGACGGAGTAATTGAACAGGCCAAAGCCGAATTCAAGGAAAGAGTGAATGGCATCACTTTTAAGGCAGGAATTCCTGCTGAAGTGAAGCCTCCGGTGCCGGCGCATATCAAATTGACAGTACCGGCAGGATAATCTTACGGCCGCAGGCTGAGAACTTACAGGTGGATGCCTAGCAGATTTCGTTTCCATTAGAAAAACTCCAGATCCTCGCTGCCAGGAAGCGAGGAGAACTGGAGTTTTTCTATTTAGCTTCGCATTATTTTCACATAGAAACCAGGCTGTTATCTGTTTAAGTCGTTAAGACCTGGAGCATGCTCGTTCGGCATGTCTGGCAGCATAGGTACCGGATGTCCGATTGGAGGGGCCGTTACCTCAAGCTCCCCGCCATTACGGCTAGGGGATTTTCCGCTGAAAATCTCCCCAATCCGGGTATCGTCCAGCCTAAAGTTAAATTGTGCGTTATGGAAGCCCATGTCTACATATTTTCTGCACTCCGGATACTTGTGGATATCATAATTAGGCACCGGGAACAGCTTGCCCCACTCTACACCAAGCGTCTCAAGCGCTTTGGCGAACGCGTTCTGATGCGCATTGTCCCGCACGATGAGAAAGGCTAAGGTTTCTCTGAACGTCTTATTGGAGCTCATCTCATAAATACGGGACTTTTGCAGAACACCCGTCGATTCAAGCACCAGATTATCCATAAGGTCAGCCACGAGATTGCCATGGTTGTATACATAATTGCCCATCCACGGATTTCCGGCTGCATCTACAGGCAGAGACCCTTGCGCACCAACGATGAAGTGATGCGGATTCGCATGTCTAACAGCCTCATCTAGCGGAGCACCATCAACACCCGCGTCGCCAGGCGTCTCCTCACCTGATCCGTTCAGGAGCTGATTAATCGTCGTCTGCACCAGCTCGACATGGCTGATCTCCTCCAGAAATACACCTCGCATCAAATCACGATATTGGGTCTTATTCCCGCGGAAATTACTGCTCTGAAAAAAATACTGCATCATCGTACGCATTTCACCGAACCTTCCACCCAAAGCTTCTTGCAGCACCTTAGCCGCAGCTGGATCTGGCTTGTCTGGCACGATAATGTTGATGAGATCCTCTTTATAAAAATACACAGGGAACACCTTCTTTACTGGAAAATTTTGAAGTCATCCTATTTTGTTTCAAGAGTTCCTGCTTTATGCAAAATGAGGAAATCACGAAATCTTACAGCCCCCTAAGAAGGAGTGTAATTTATGAATATCGGTTCTCAAATATGAAGTTGATTCACTGCATTAAATATGAAGCACACAAAAAAGTGGGGGCCCCCATATGAGGACCCCCTGGTAAGTATGATCATATACAAGCTCCGTTACAGATCTACGGTCTTGTTCAAATCCATCTCATTTTTGCCTGTCATTTTGTTAATAAGATTCTTGACCAGCTTGGTTTTGCTGCCTGTTTCCCAATATTCGGCGGTATCTGCCTGAATCTTAATGAGCACCAGCGAAGGATCATCATAGGAAACATCAAGCAGCATCTCATAGGCTTTGTTCCAAAATTCCTTCACTTTCGCCGGATCCTGAATCAGCTCCGCTTCCCCCCGAATGGAAACATAGGATTTACCGACATAGGCTACATTGACCAACGGATTCTGAATCAATTCCTGATATTTGTTTGTGTCCTTTTTCGTCAAGAACCAAAGATCTCCGTCGAATTCAACCTCCTGAGTCTTCATCGGACGGGAGACAAGCCCTTCTGTTGTTACAGTTGTCAGCATCGCTGTATCTATACCTTTGATCAAATCTCTCACCGTCTCAATTGCTTCTTGATTCGCTACTGGAGTATTCATAAATGCGATTCCCTCCTTGGCATCATATGAAATTTTGACAGCTGTCATATCGCTCTCACATTCCTATGGCTCTCACATTTATTTTACCCAACTAGAGAATCTGCAATCTGTGAAACGGCCTCTCTCATTATTTTCCTAATGTAAACGGTAAGGATCTAATCACCTGTTCTGACCACGATATTCCTCCGCCTTCTCCTGCATGCCTGCATGAATCGCTTCCTTCTCACTAACTCCTTTGGCGGATGCCATATTCCGAATATCCTGAGTGATGCGCATACTGCAAAATTTCGGACCACACATGGAACAAAAATGCGCTGTTTTTGCACCTTCGGCTGGAAGAGTCTCATCGTGGTAGGATAGAGCACGCTCCGGATCAAGAGACAGATTGAACTGGTCCTTCCAGCGGAACTCAAATCTTGCCTTGGAGAGGGCATCGTCTCTTTTTTGTGCTCTTGGGTGACCCTTGGCCAGATCGGCTGCATGGGCAGCGATTTTATAGGCAATGACCCCCTCCCTCACATCGTTCTTATCAGGTAGTCCCAAATGCTCCTTCGGCGTAACATAACATAGCATGGAGGTACCAAACCAACCGATCATCGCCGCTCCAATGGCAGACGTAATGTGATCATATCCGGGAGCAATATCTGTTGTAAGTGGACCCAGCGTGTAAAATGGGGCTTCCTGGCAGATCTCCATCTGCAGATCAACGTTCTCTTTGATCTTGTGCATAGGCACGTGTCCCGGACCTTCGATCATCACCTGTACATCATGCTTCCAGGCGATCTGCGTCAGCTCCCCGAGTGTTGCCAGCTCAGCCATTTGAGCCTCATCATTGGCATCATAGATACTGCCGGGTCTCAGTCCATCTCCAAGTGAAAAAGCAACATCATATCTGCTCATAATTTCACAGATCTCTTCAAAATGAGTATACAAAAAGTTCTCCTGATGATGCGCCAGGCACCATGCTGCCATAATAGAGCCGCCCCGTGACACAATTCCGGTCATTCGCTCTGCTGTCATTGGAATATATCTGAGCAGTACTCCCGCATGGATCGTAAAATAATCAACTCCCTGCTCCGCTTGCTCAATCAGCGTATCTCTGTAAATCTCCCAAGAGAGTTTCTCCGCCTCCCCGTTTACCTTCTCCAGCGCTTGATACAGTGGAACTGTGCCTATCGGCACAGGAGAATTGCGGATAATCCATTCTCTCGTCGTATGAATATGACGGCCGGTCGACAGGTCCATGACCGTATCCGCTCCCCAGTGAACGGCCCAGCTCATCTTCTCCACTTCCTCCTCAATAGAAGAGGAAACTGCAGAGTTCCCGATATTCGCATTGATCTTGACATGGAATCGGCTTCCGATCAGCATCGGCTCACTCTCCGGATGGTTGATGTTAGAAGGCAGGATTGCTCTTCCTCTGGCAATTTCACTCCTTACAAACTCCGCTTCAAGCCCCTCCCGGATTGCGGCAAACTCCATCTCAGGGGTCACGATCCCTTTTTTGGCATAATGCATCTGAGTCACACAGCGTCCTGACTTGGCTCGAAGCGGCTGCCTTCTGACGCCCGGGAACACCTCTATCTCCTGCTGCGCACTTCTATCGGACCGAATCCCATTATCCTCTGGACGGATTGCTCTTCCTTCATAAAACTCAACATCTTCACGCTCAAGTATCCAATTCCGGCGCAGCAAAGGAAGACCCTGACGGATATCGACTTCACCGTTCAAATCTCCCATCGGTCCGCTTGTATCGTACACCCGAAATGGCTCATTCTGCTCTACTCCTTGGGGCGTACTGGTGGGATGAAGTTCAATTTCGCGCTCAGGTACAGCAATGTCCGGGCGCGATCCTTGAATGTATACCTTCTTGCTCGAGGGGAATGGCTGGAGCCTTCCAGATTCACCCTTCAAATGCTCTTCTCTTAAAGCCGATGCCTCTGTGTTCATTCCTGTGTTTGAATGATTCATACGTGCTTCCTCCTTTGTTCGAGTTGGGAAGCCCTCTCCTGAGCTGTGTTTGAAAGACAGAAGCTATACAAACGATAGCCAGTTATATAGAAGCTGCAGCAACAAAAAGAGCTGATTCCCACAGGGGGAATCAGCTCTAATCCATATAAGATCTTGTGTTGTGTACAGGCTAATGGAGCTGCATAGGTTAATAGCAGAACCTTCACCATATATCACGGATCTTATCGATATTTATCGCCAATTACTTCCCTACGCTGGTATGATCCAGATCAGGTACAAAGAGTCCGGCACCTTGCAGTACCATCTCAGCCCGGCATTTCGGGCTCCCCTAGTAAATTGTTATTGTTATTCATGTTTGACCCCTATCCTTCGTCTAAATTGAGGTCCATACAAGATTATCTCATTCACAGCACATTTTCAACCTTTATTCTCCATTCGTTCATTACAAAGGAGAGCTACCTCAGCATAAATCCCATTTGCGCGGCTGTCTCCATAACAATAGGTGCGTATTCCCGAAGCGTCTCTTCCGACAGCCTGCTTATCGGTCCGGATAAAGACAAGGCCGCTGCCACATTGCCCTTGCGATCAAAGATCGGCGCTGATACGGCTGCTGCTCCAGGCTCTCTCTCTTCATAGCTCGTTGCATATCCCAATTCCCTGATTTCTTGCAGCTGACTCAAATAAATATCTTGATCAACTGACAAGGGGGTATCAAAATTGCGTATCAGCTGCTCCTGCTCTTCTCTTGCTGCAAACGCAACCAACACTTTACTCGATGCTCCAACCGACAATGGCAGCCTTACACCTACAGGTGCTACCCTTCGAATCGCTTGATTGCTCTGCACGGCCTGAACGCGTATCCGTTCATTGCCATCCTTCAAATACAAGCTAACCGTTTCTCCCAAGCGATCACGAAGGCGCTCCATTGCAGGCAGCAAGAGGATGGCCGGGTCATCACTCTGGGACATATGTGCCGCAAGCTCCCAAATTCGAATGCCAAGCCGATACTTCTCCGTCAAAGGATTACGCACAACAAATCCCCTGTCCTCAAGTGTTGTCAGCAAACGATGCACCGTACTTTTATGTAAACCGATCTTGCCAGAAATTTCGGTAAGACCCAGATCTGATTGCTCTGTAAAGCATAACAAAATGTCCAATGCCCTCTCGACCGCTCGTACCGTTAATTTGCGATCTTGCTCTTCCATGCATAATCCCCTCTCTGTTTCATCACGTGAAACCTGGTTACATAAATTATAAGAGAATTGATGACCAAAGTAAAGATTTAATTGAGAATTAATCTCAATTAAACAAGCTCATTTCTCTCAACAATCGATCATAATGGAGAGATTTTGGAATAAGTCTTCCTTCACTTGACAAACATTTTTCACCATTAATTTCACTTACATTACAAGTGTGTAACAATTAGTCCCAATCAATTGACTTTAGACAGGACGCATCATAGGATAAAGAATAAAGTTATACCAACCTCATCTTTGTTCACAGGTTGGATTTAGTAAATTAGTCCTATTTAACATTCTTCTGGAAGGAGGAGTATGATGTTTCCTATATCCGAGAATAGATCTCTTAAGCAGAACGTATCAAGTGCTCCTCCCGCACTTTCCACTCGGCTCATCCGTTTTAAGCATATCGTGGTTGCCCTAATATTATCGATCATATTCTTTCTCGTATTTTGCTTTATTGCTCTTCATGCCTATATCGCATGGGTGTTATCCTACCCGGCGGTAGCTCCGGTGTATTCAAACCCCATGCTGTCCAAGGGGATGGAGTATGAAGAGGTGACTTTCCCTGCCTCAGACGGAAGCCGGAGCGTTAGTGGATGGTACATCCCTGCAGAGGAGAACAGCAGCAAAACAATCGTGTTCAGTCACGGCTATGGAGCTAACCGGGAAGAATCATGGATTCCCATGTATGATCTGGCCCATTACGCTCATCAGCAAAATTTTAATGTCATTATGTTTGATTACGGCTTCGCTTCCCAAAACACAAGAGTCGTTGCTACCGGAGGAAAGGCAGAATCGAAGCAGCTTCTTGGCGCAGTTCAGCTCGCTAAGCAAAAAGGAGCTCAAGAAGTTGTCGTATGGGGCTTCTCTATGGGAGCAGGGACAGCTCTTCAGGCCGCCCTTCAAACAGAGGACATTGATGCCATGATTCTAGACAGCACGTTCCTGCTGGAGCCGGATACGCTGTATCATAATATACAGAATCAGATTGATTTGCCGAAGCAGCCTACCCTACAAATTCTAACGATGCTGTTCCCGATTCTGAATGGCACCAGCCTAAACTCCATTCCTTATCAGGAGGTAAGTTCGAAAGCTTATGATATTCCTATCTTCTTCATCCACGGAACCCAGGATGAGAAGGCCCCTTATCCAATGGCAGAGCTCTTTGCGAGCAACCAGACCAATCCGAACTCTGATGTGTGGATCGTAGAGGAAGCACGTCATGAGCTCATATATAGAGAGCATCCCAGAGAGTACTTGAACAAGGTTTCTTCATTCCTTGGCGGTATAAGTCTCGCTCAAAAATAGATCAAGCTGAGGCACCTTTAAAAAGGTGCCTTTTTCATATCCTTTTTTATATCCTCTCTTATTTTGACAAGTCATCATAGTACAAGCTCTAATGAGAATAAGTATACGTTAGATCATTACGCCGTCTGCTGCTATGCACAGTATTTGTTTGAATAAGAATCCATCTTGGGAGGTGCCGAGCTTATGGAGCTCAGTTATGGACCCTATTTACCGCTGCGCGCGTTAGAAGAAATTCGGTCTTGGAAGGATACTGAAATGGGATGCACAAATATGATCACATCGATTGCACCGGAGCTGGAGGATGCCTATGTGAAGCTTCTCAATGAATGGGGAAGCGTATTCCAACGATCTGCCTCTGCAGCAGATGATCTGCTGCAGAGGGTAAGAACGGGCGTGCAGCCGCCGGATGATTATGCGCTTGGTCAGCTGGATGTGCTGCTTGCCGCTTCGTTTAACCAATCGAAGGAATTCCATCGTCACCTCGGGCACATTCTTGAGCATAGCGCAGCTCTATCAGGTAACCCTGCTGCGGAGGTTGTATTTCGATACATCCAGGACCAATCAGAGCAGACTGTGAATAAACTCCGGGGACTGGACCATCCGGCTGCCATCTCCCAGAGAGTAAGACCTGGAAGCACCTGGAACGAAGAGCCCTTCCCTTACCCGGACGTAACAGCACCGCGAACCGGAGCTTCTGAAGAATTGGTTCAGGAATTATCTAAAGCTCTCACTGTATCCGATATCGCCGCAGAAGACGCCTCTCCTCCTACATCTCCTGTTCCGATTGGGGGGCACAAGCTGCCGCCACTGCCTTATCCCTATAATGCGCTAGAGCCCTATATTGATGAGAAAACGATGCGCATCCACCATGACAAGCATCACAAGACCTATGTAGATGATCTTAACATCGCTGAGAAGAAGCTTCAGGAAGCACGGCAAACCGGAAATTTTGATCTTGTGAAGCATTGGGAACGAGAGTTGGCCTTTAACGGAGCAGGACATTATCTCCATACCATCTTCTGGAACACAATGAACCCGAATGGCGGTGGAAAGCCTGTCGGGTCACTCGGAGAACAGATCAGAAAGGATTTCGGGAGCTTTGACGCATTTAAGAAGCACTTCACAGAAGCAGCGAACAAAGTAGAAGGCGGTGGCTGGGCTGTATTGGTGTGGAGTCCAAGAGCGCACCGGCTAGAAATATTACAAGCGGAGAAGCATCAAAATTTATCCCAGTATGATATTGTTCCTCTGCTTCCACTGGATGTGTGGGAGCATGCCTATTATTTGAAGCATCAGAATGAGCGCAAGAAATACATTATGGATTGGTGGAACGTCGTATATTGGCCTGCCGTTGCGGAGCGATTCCAGGAAGCGCGCAAGCTGAAATGGACTCCTTATTGACAGTAAAGAAAACATAGAGTCAACCCCACATAGATTCTGACAATAATCAGAACGAACGATATAATCGCATCCCTATTCTCAAAGTAAAAGACCTCGCTCCGAGGTCTTTTATTGTCACTGCACCTTTTTTGAGGAGCTTAATCGTAACGCTCTTTTAATACGGCGACCGTGCGTTCCACGTCAGATCGAGGAACCGATGGCCGAACTCCGGTATATACCTTCTCTGCCGAGGCACTAATGACTTCTATTAATGACTGCATATACGCCTCAGCAGAGGGTACGCCTGACAGCTCGTTTAGACTTCCCATGCTTCCGTACTTCACTTGAGGATAGCCCTCTTCCGCATCTCCAGCTGCCTGATCATAGAACTGGATGATGTCCTCTGTCAGCTCATCCCCTTTTCCTTCTATGATGATAAAGCCGGTAACAAGATAGGCTTTGGCCAACCGGCGCTGGGCAATTCCGCAAAATTTCCGTCCCTCTATAGCGATATCATAATCTCCCGGGCAATATGCCCCTTCGATTTCTCCTGCTACTGCTTGACCGCCCCAGGGAAGAATAGCCTTCCGAATATAATCAACCATGGATTTAAAATCATCATGGATGTTAATTGCTTGTCCAGGATTCGGTAGAATGAGACTGAAATTAACCACTCCTCTTGTCAGTCTGACCGCTGCACCTCCGGAAGGACGCACACAGGAGCTTATACCTTTGTTCTGAAATCGCTGCATCGCTTCCTCGGCCTTCTTCAGCCTACGGTCTCTGAGACCGATGACAAGTGCATTCTCATGACGCCAGAGATGAGCGACAGGGCGATGCCCCAGCCCCACTTGCCTGCACATGACCTCTTCCCATGCAAAGGCTTCAAGCACGTCCTCATCCTTCTTCATGAGCGGTGATTCCCAGATCTGGATCTCCTTGAATTTGCGAAGCAGTGTATCTTCCGTTGACATATGAGCCCTCTCCCCCTATTGAACACTCCCACCACCTAAAGAGGCGGGGGATTCTTTTTGTCAAACCCATCGGTTTGAAGTTGTCTACTTGTCAGTACCCCAAGAGAAGCTGTGGTTCCCATAACTTGTTGAGCTTAGCGGCTATACAGCGACTCGCTTAATATTTTGAGCGGCATTGTCATCCCGATCATGGCACGTCCTGCAGGATGGACAACTCCATTCCCGTATAGATAGAAGTTTGACCTCACCAGTTGTGTGGCACATTTGTTGTACAACAACCCTATGCCGGTTTCCGCATAAGTTGTATTCCACTTGTCTAGGAATTGCTTGAAGCGGGGGGATTCTCGCTAGGGTATGATAAAAAAGCCTTGATCAATACGATCAAGACTTTCGGTATTCGAAATTAACCTTTAACAAGAGACAAAAACTCCGCCCGAGAAGCGGCATTATCCCGGAATGTACCACGCGTAGCAGAAGTTACCGTCTTGCTGCCCGGCTTCTTCACACCACGAGCACACATACACAGATGCTCTCCTTCTACAACAACCATAACACCGTTCGGTTTAAGCGCGTCCTCAAGGATGTCTGCAATTTGAGAAGTAATCCGCTCCTGCACCTGCAAACGGCGAGTTACGGCCTCAACCAATCTTGCAAGCTTGCTAAGTCCGACAATTTGTCCACTTGGCACATATCCGATATGGACCTTGCCGAAGAAAGGAGCCATATGATGCTCGCATTGACTGTAGTACACAATATCCTTCACAATGACGAGCTCCTCATGGTTCTCATCAAAAGTTACACCAAGTACATCTCTAGGATCTACTTCATAGCCCGCAAAAATTTCTTCGTACATGCGGGTAACTCTAGCCGGTGTTTCCAGCAGACCTTCACGTTCTGTGTCCTCACCGATCAGCTTCAATATCTGTTCAACATGATACTCAATCTTCTCGCGATTCGCGCCGACAGATGAGTTCATGTAATCTTTAACTCCAGCCATTCCTTCTTCCTCCTCCCAAGCGGCATACACCTGTACCTGGCAGGCAAGATTGCAGCATTATCTTTTTCTTCCCTGATTCTTGCGCATAGGCGGCTGCATCTTGCCTGCACCGTTTCCGCCTTGCTGGGATTTCATCATCTGTTGAGCACGCTGCATCTGCTTGCTGTTCAAATTGTAGCCCATTTGTTTTGCCATTTTTTGTAGAGCTTCAGGATCACTCTGCATCTTCTCAAGCTGCTTGCGCAGATAAAATGCACCGATAAAGAATCCCCCAACGAGGCCCACAATTAGTGTAATAATGGGAATAACGATATCCATACTTATACACCCCTGTTTTTCGCTTGATTGCTATTTTTAACGCATCATACACGATATCATAGCATGTAGAAACGCGGCTAGCAAACGCAATTTGGTGTTAGAGTCAATTCGAAGACTGCCCTTCCAATGAGAGCAGGCGTTCCTTCACATGAAGTCCTCCAGGGTATATCGTTACTCCTCCCTCACTGCCCGTCAAGCGGTGATGAGGAATAATAATTGGAAGCGGATTTTTGGATACAGCCGCCACAACCGAACGGACAGCTTTCGGTCTTCCTATCTTTTCCGCTAATCCGAGACTTGAGACATGCTGACCATATGGAATTTCTGTGAGTGCCTGCCATACCTGCAGCTCAAACGGAGTTCCTCTAAGATCCAGCTGAAGCTGGAACTCTGTACGCTCTCCAGACAAATATTCCTGAAGCTGCCATGTCGCTTCCTGGAAACGGGATGGGTCATGTACAAAGTGATATTCACCCAGCCAAGTTCGAGCCCATTGCTGCAGGTGCGCCTCTCTTACGGTATAGTTACCAAAATCAAGCCTTGCAAGTCCCTGCTCCGTAGCACAAAGTGTAAGCTCTCCGGCCTCAGTTGATATTTCATGATAATAGACCGGCTCACCCGTAAGCTTGGTAACAGGAGTAGGCTTCCAGGCTGCCTTGTTGTCACTGCGATATAGAGCCATATTCGATTCATTGTTACTGCCTTCAGATGAATTGGTTTCAGATGAACCAAATTCAGCCGCAAATTCTACTTCGGACTTCTTCTTCTCGGATAGAGGCCCCATCAATAGCTTCTCTTGGGCTCTCTGCAGCATGTTCAGCACGTTCCCATCTTGTTCTCTTGCAGCAGCTTCCGATATCACATTCATTGCTTCTTCTCCTCCTATTTGGCTGAGCGACCAAGCAGCGGTTCCTCTCAGTTCGGGACGAGGATCCCGCAGTAATACTTCGCTCAGCTCTGGTACGGCGCTTTGATCTTTAAAATTACCAAGCGCGATGACGGCATTGCGTTGTATTGGTTTTTTACCTCGCCAAGCGGCAGAGCTGTGTCCAAACCGTTCCTTGAATTCCTTGTTGCTCAGGGAGAGCAGCGGTTTAAGCAAAGGCTTGACAATCTCCGGGTCTGGTGCGAATTCAGGATGATGATCCCAATTTTTCCCTCTATTCTTCGGGCATACAATCTGGCATGTATCACAGCCGTACAGCCGATTCCCGATCTTCTTCATATATTCTTCGTCCAAAAAGCCTTTGGTTTGCGTCAAAAAAGAAATGCACTTCTGGGCATTCAGCTGTCCCGGGCCAACAAGCGCTCCTGTAGGACAGGCATCAATGCACTTCGTGCATTCACCGCATCCCTCCGTCACTGGTGCATCCGGTGTAAAAGGAATGTCTGTTATGAGTTCCCCGAGAAATATCCATGAACCGAACTTGGGTGATATGATCGCGCAGTTCTTGCCGCTAAAGCCGATTCCCGCCCGCTCTGAAACGGCCCGGTCCACTAGGACACCTGTGTCCACCATATTCTCAATGCGCGCCTCCGGAACCTTCTCCTGGATAAAGGCGGTGAGCTTGTCCATCGCTGCCCTCAGAACATGATGGTAATCCTGTCCCCACGCTGAGCGGGCCAATATCCCTCTATAGCTGCCAGGCTCCGACTTTGGCGGATCCTTCATCTTGGAAGAGTAGGCAATGGCAATGGCGATGAGAGAAGCAGGCTTACCCGATTCGAGCGCGGGATTGACCCGTTTCTCAATATCAGGCTCTTCAAATCCTGACTCATAGCCTTTGGCGCGATGCTCCAGCAAAATGGAACGCAAGGATTCAAAGGGTTCCGCTGAGGCAAATCCAATATCATCAATTCCAAAAGACGGCGCTGCCTTAATTATTTCCTGCTTCAGCCACTCATAATGTACTCCAGGGCTTACGAGCGAGTCTCGACTAATCATATTATCACCTCTAATCAAATCAATTTCATAATACCTTTAGCTCTCACATATATAACTGTATAGCCTAATCTTTCCTTCTAATTCACAGCTTCTTCATATCGCTCATCGGCCAAAAAATAAATTCGGCTTTCCCGACAATTTCTTCAGCCGAAACACTCCCAAATGAACGACTATCCTTGCTCTTACCTGCATGCCTGTTATCTCCCATTACAAAGTAACGGCCTTCTTCAAGCTTGACTGGACCAAAATCCGGATCCTCTATTAGTGTATTTGTATAAGGTTCCGTCTGGGGCTCTTCGTTGATATATAGTACGTGTTCCCGAATTTCTACCGTTTCCCCGGGAATACCAATAACTCTTTTGACAAGAAACTCCTTACGATCAGGTGTATGGCTTGGATCATGCAGCACTACGACGTCGTAACGCTTAGGCTTATCAAATTCATATACAATCTTATTAATGAACAAACGATCTAGTTCAGCAAGGGTTGGCTGCATCGATTCGCCCTTAACAATCGAAATATTGAAGACAAACAAATTAAGAAGCAGCATCAGTACGATAGCAATCAAAATGGTCTTAAGCCAATCCAGAAGCTCTCCGGACAGAGTTGAGCCTGAAGAGGATGTTGTCGCCGTATTCTCTATGTCTGGCGGTATTTCGCGGCTCATTTGCTTCTATCACCTCAAGGTTAAAATATAAAAATGCCATATGAATAGAAAAGCATATCTCGGTTCCATTTGCAATTGGAAGCCAAGATATGCCTATTATGGATTGAAAATAAATTAGACTAAAAAATAGAATAAAACCGTGTTCTCTCTCTATATCTGATCTCGTTCATTGCTTGAACATGAGACGCCAATCTAGCAAACCTATACACTGCATTCAAAATGCCTTGTTAGCTGTGTGCCAAAATACTAAGATTCTGAAATGCCTTCATGACCTGACTAGCTCCGTAACCCATTGCTTCATACAGCGGCATCGCGGCTTTGTTATGCTCGTCACCGGCGACCCACACCCCTCTAACCTTGCGCTGTTGGAAACGTTGTTCAAGCGCCTTAACCAGGGCTTTTCCAACACCTTGACGTCTGAAATCAGGGTGAACTGCAATACGATAAATACAACCATGGTTCTGATCAATAGTACCGATTAAAGCACCGATCAGCTCCCCACCCTGCTCAGCAACCATAATAAGGTCTGAATCCCAGGACAACTGGCGAGCGAAAGGACCCATCGTGTTCTCAAAGCAATCTTCCGACAAAGCAGCCGCAAGGAGCTCTGTCACACCATTTGCGTCACTCAACTGAAAGGAACGAACGTTCATCTGCTAAATCTCCCTTTTCGTTATCTTTAGTGAGGTTTTACAAAAAAGGCACGCCCTTTTTACCAAAAACCCGATGATGATCCATCTGAATATATTAGAATGATATGTACAGACGGAAAAACCGGCAAAAGCCGGCCGAAACATCTGCCACGCCTATTAAGGAGAGCCAGAAATGTTCAGGAAATGATAATATGACAAAAAACGAGATATATCTTCTTCATCGTCCATTAAACCACACTTTGCTCCAGAAAACACGCTTTTTCTTCTGTAAACGCTTAATATCAAGCGCTTACATTTTAATTGCTAAACTTTGTATATTTGGTGTTAAACTAGTTAACACAGTAATATAGTTTCAAGATAGTTTTGTTAATTTCATGTTATGTTAAAAACCTTCTATGACAACTTAACAAACAAAAATGTTGATTAAATAGGCTGAATAAGGTTTAATATAAGTGTCGAGGGGAAATCTAGATAAAGATTTAACCTTTAATTTATTTTTTAGGAGGAATTTCAATTATGGCATTTAAATTACCAGCACTTCCTTATGCAAACGATGCATTAGAACCACATATCGACGCTCAAACGATGGAAATCCACCACGATCGCCATCACAATACTTATGTAACGAACCTGAACGCGGCTCTGGAAAGCGCTCCTGAGCTTCAAGAGAAATCCCTTGAAGACCTGCTTGCGGACCTCAACAGCGTACCTGAGAGCATCCGTACGGCAGTCCGTAACAACGGCGGCGGTCATTACAACCACAGCCTGTTCTGGGAAATCATCGGACCTAACGGCGGCGGCGCTCCTACAGGCGATATCGCTGCAGCAATTGACAGCGAGCTTGGCGGCTATGACAAATTCAAAGAAGACTTTGCAAAAGCAGCAACAACTCGTTTCGGCAGCGGCTGGGCATGGCTTGTTGTCGGTAAAGACGGCAAACTGGCAATCACTAGCACACCTAACCAAGACAGCCCTGTATTCGAAGGCCTGACTCCAGTTCTTGGTCTGGATATATGGGAGCATGCTTACTACCTGAAATATCAAAACAAACGCCCTGACTACATCGGTGCATTCTGGAATGTAATCAACTGGGATGAAGTAAACAAACGTTACGCTGCAGCGAAATAAGAATTAATTCCTCTGCAGTTAAACAGCGGTACCCGCTGTTTACTTTCTAAAGAAGCAGTCTAGAATAAAGCGGCAATCGCCGTTTTACTCTAAGACTGCTTTTTTTCTCATACTCGGTTACGCTAATCAGGATATATCCAAGAACCGTCTTAGGACTGTTTCTTCCCCTGCACTTGAGACCGAGATCCAGGTTCGTACCACAAAAAAGAGCATCTGCCATAAGGTTAATCCGGTTCTCCCAGGTCCTCGGCGATGCTCTTCCCATCTATTATTCATTCACTATATTAAAATAATCTCGTAATAATTTCAGAAACACATTCGGAAATGCCATGGTATCCATATCCTTCGGCTCGATCCAGCGGTACAAATGTCCCTCATCAGTGTATGCTTCAACCTGCTCTGCCACCAGGGAGGATGTCAGCACAGCTTCCTCCTCCGTACAATGATATACCTGCAGGTTCCAATGTATATGGCTAAATGTATGCTCGGCCATTCTCCAGAACGAGTTAGGCTGTACGTGATAGCCCTCCTCAAGCAAATGTCCGGCGATCCGATCCATCGCAGGCTCATGAGGAACCAGATGGGCAAGCTCGCCGGGTGCAGATGCCTGCATATGAGGCAGCTCCCACATCTTGGCCAGCAAGCCGGTCGCAGGACGCTGACGAACCAGCACCTTCCCTTCATTCCCACCCGTGCCGACAACGAGGGCAGCAATTCGCTGTTCAGGACGAGGGGGCTTAGCCTTTTTCTTCACAGGTAGTGTCTCTTCCCGTCCCTCAATCCGTCCCGTACACATCTCCATCACCGGACAAGTCAGGCAATGTGGAGATTTCGGCGTACATACGAGCGCTCCAAGCTCCATTAACGCCTGATTGAAATCTGACGCTCGTCCCTCTGAAATGAGCTCCTCCGCCAGCGTCTCCATCTTGACTCTAGTGCTGCCCTTCATAATGTCATCTTCAATCAGGAAATAACGTGACAGCACTCGCATTACATTTCCATCCACAGCAGGCTGGGCTTGATTAAATGCGATGCTGAGAATCGCGCCTGCCGTGTAAGGACCGACGCCCTTCAGATTAAATACTGCATCCTTCTGATTCGGTACTTCTCCGCCATGCTGCTCCATCACTTGTCTTGCAGCTGCCTGTAAATTACGAGCACGAGAATAATATCCCAGCCCCTCCCAGAGCTTCAGCACGTCTTCCTCAGGTGCCTCTGCCAAATCCTGAATCGTCGGGAACCGTTCAATAAAACGCTGAAAATACGGAATCACCGTATCCACCCTTGTCTGCTGCAGCATGATCTCCGACACCCATATATAGTAAGGGTCCCGATGCCGCCGCCACGGAAGATCGCGCTTATTTTGCATATACCAATGAAGCAGCTCCGTACTAAAGAACTTTTTTGCATGACTATAATTCATTCGATTATAAATCTCCTATTCTGTATTACTCAGATCCGTTCAACGATGGCGAACGCGGCTGCGACGCTTGGCTGATGCGAGATGCTGAGATGAACCATGTAAGCAGGCTCGCCGCTAAGTCCAAGCCGTTTCCAAGCTGCCCCAGAGATCGTCACAGTCGGCTTGCCCAGCTCATTCGGCAAAATCTCAATATCCTGGAAGCCCAGCAGCTCCCCGATTCCGCAGCCGAACGCTTTGGATATGGCTTCCTTCGCCGCAAACCTTCCGGATACATATTGAACCTCACTCTGCATACGCGAACCGAGTACCGCTCTCTCCTCTTCTGTAAGCACGCGGCTGAGAAATCGGGAACTATGATCACCCTTCATAATTCGAACAACCCGTTCGGTTTCAAGCACATCGTTACCAATCCCATAGATCAAGCACTTCACCACCTTTAATATCCTAATCTATTGTATCAGTTGTATGGACAAATCAAAAACCCTCGTCAGGGCAGTAAATTGTCCCATATTACGAGGGTTCTCTTGCTTATAGGCAGCCGTTAATTAGATACCCGGAATGGCATTCCGTTTGTGTGCTGTGCGAAGGTATGCTGCCTCAAGCTTCTCTCTTGCTTCCGCATTAATCTCCTTGCCTTCTAAGTAGTCACTGTTGTCATCATATGTAATGCCAAGTTCCTTCTCATCGGTCTGACCTTCCCATAGTCCTGCTGTCGGCGCCTTGTCCAGTACCTCCTGCGGCACGCCAACATAGGCTGCAATTTGTCGGACCTGACGTTTATTAAGGCTAGTCAGCGGCGTGATATCAACAGCGCCATCGCCCCATTTGGTGTAGAAGCCCGTAATTGCTTCCGATGCATGATCTGTTCCCACAACGAGCAGATTCATTTCGAACGATAGTGCATACTGTACAACCATACGGGTTCTGGCTTTTACATTCCCTTTGCCTTGCGGCGTCATATGACGCGGAGTTCCAAGAGATTTGAAGCCGTGCTCTACTTCAAGAGCAATCTCGTTAACCGCTTCTTCAATATTCGTCTCCACCGTATATTTTAGGTCAAATGCCTTCGCTACAGCATAGCTGTGAGCAATATCCACTTGTTCTCCGTATGGCTGGAACACGCCCAGTGTCTTGAATTCTTCACCCTTCTCCTCTGTCAGTTCATCCGTAGCTTGTTTGCACAGCGCTGTCGCGACCGCACTATCAATACCGCCGCTGATCGCAATAAGCAGCCCTTTTGTGCCGGACTTAAGGACGTACTCCTTCAGAAAATTGACCCGTTTCCGAACTTCTTCTTCCACGTTGATCTCTGGTTTCACTCGTAATTCTGCGATGATTTGCTCTTGCAAACTCATGTTTACGCACCCCGTCTCTAATAGATTAGTAAGTATAGATAATGGAAAAAGCCAAAACGCCCCGTAATTTCGGGGCTAATCCGAAAGAATCGGGGCGTTATGTAACTAACTTATTTGCAATACTGATTAAATGCTCCCACCAGATCAGCCGCAATTTCTTCAGCGGAACGATTCTCGATCTGATGACGCTCGATAAAGTGCACCAGCTCTCCATCCTTCATCAAAGCAATGGAAGGGGAAGATGGCGGATATGGAGCAAAATATTCACGAGCCTGTGCAGTGGCTTCTTTATCCTGACCTGCAAACACCGTAAACAAGTGGTCAGGGGTTACTTCATTCTCAAGTGCTCTGGCTACACCAGGACGTGCTTGACCTGCTGCGCAGCCGCAAACCGAGTTGACAACAACAAGCGCAGTTCCTTCAGCACCCGGTAGTTTAGCTTCTACTTCTTCTACGGTACGAAGCTCTTCAATACCGAGGCGTGTCAGTTCGTCCCTCATCGGTTGAACCATATCTTTCATGTATTGGTCAAAAGACATTGACATGTTCTATTCACTCCTTCACTAACTTTTATTATACATTCCTATGTTGTGAACGCAAGGGATGAACATGTCAAACATGAAGATGTAATTGCGACATCTAAGATCTGTATGACCAAGAATGGCCATGAATCTCATGCATTAACCCTACGTTGCCGGGAAGTTGTCACCGTCGAGCTTCTTATCAACGACTTGACCTTGCCCTCTCTGGTTTTTCTTGTTGGACTGCTTCTGGATTTCCTGTTGTTTGGAATCATTTTTTGCCATGGGAAACTCTCCTTTTTCGTTTCAAGATTAGGATTCCCATCCGTTAACTAACAGATGGCCATGTTTATTATGACTCCAGACGTTCGTTTCTATCCTTTATACAGCCATAGTCCCTACTCTATACATACGCCTCCATTGTCCCTAAGAAGAAGCGGCGTATGTGTAAAACTGTATCTCTACAGTTTAAAAACAACCGTGAATATCGTGCCTCGTCCATCACCAGAGTCCACCTGGATGGCAGCATTGTGCCGTTCCGCAATACCCCGGCATAACGCAAGCCCGAGACCCGTGCCCTTCGATTTGGTCGTATAGAAAGGTTCGAACAGCTTCTCTTGAACTGCCGGCGGAATTCCCGGACCTTCGTCTATAACCCTAAGCAGAATTCGATTCTGCTCACATGATGTCTCGATATAGAGTGTTCCCTTGTTATCCATGGCCTCCATACCGTTACGCGCCAAATTCAAGATCAGTTGCTTCATTTCCTTCGAGTTCAGATGATATTTAGGTATCCTTTCACTCAAGTTAAGCTTAACCGTCTGCCCCCTCATGTTCGCATCAGCCTTTAGCAGCGGGAGCATATCGTGGATAATATCATGTAAATGAACTTCTTCCTTCTCGACGATCCGATTTTGAGCAAGGGATAAAAAATCAGTTATAATTCCGTTGGCCCGGTCTAATTCTTCCATAACAATCCGATAATAGTGATCAAGCGACCGGGGACTTCTCTCATGCATTAATTGCAGGAATCCTCTTACGACAGCCATTGGATTCCTGACTTCATGTGTGATGCTCGCAGCCATTTGTCCAACAAGGCTGAGCCTCTCTATATGCGCAAGCTCGTTACGGAGATTCTCAAGCTCAGTAATATCCTGAAGCACGAGCGAGGTTCCAATCAGGGTTCCTTCATAGGGATCTCTTACCGGTGAAATCAAGGTATGGAAGATGTATGGTCCAACATTCAAGTACTCTGATGAGATTTCTCCACTCTTCGATGCAATCCGGATTCTCTCTGTTACCCGTGACCCGTGCTCTTGTCCGACGATCGATTCAATGCGCTTGCCGATTATATCAGACTCACTATTCATGCCCGGATTTCTTCTGCGCAGCACATCAAGCATTCGTTCATTCATATTCACAATTCGCCCATCGACATCAAAAGCGACGACTGAGACAGGAATTGTGTTCAACAGCTGCGTGTTTAGATTGGAATGGTGTATGAACTGCCTGCGTTTAGCTTCCATCTCGGAGGCAAGCGCTTGCTGCACGAACTGCAGCTCTACGAATTGAATAATGGCGAGTCCTGTAATCAGAGACAATATCGAGTAGACGAGAGAATATAGGATAAAATCAATTTGAACCGAATCCACCTTGGAGAAATAAGAAGCATATGCAGCAGCCATGCTGATCATTGCGAAGAGTGCAAATGGGATCAGGAACCGCTTTCTTTTGCCTTCCAGGCTCTCTTGCTTGAAGCGTTTTGCCAACAACAGCATAATTGGATATAACAAGATGCCCGATTGAAGAAAGATCAAAAGGTCATTCCACAAATCTGTTGTAAATACAAACAATAACGCGCTAAAAATCGACACAATTAGACCCGCGAAAGTGCTTCCATAAAGAATTGCCAACGTAACAGCGAGCGTATCTAAATTCAAATACAGGGAATCAAATAAAGTCGTAGAGAAAATAACACAAAACACAACGGATATCATGCATGCCAGCAGTAAATGCCTCTCTGTAGCCCTTGACCTATGAGAGAGATTAATATTATTAACCTGACTGCTCATGTGCCCAATAAATAACGAAAAGAGAAGTGGGGTAATTCCTGCAAGCAGGATCTGCAGCAGAATATTCTTGACAGCAAACACAGGCGTTTATCTCTCCTCTCATTTCGTTCACTGACAATCGAGCTTATGTAACCTGATTAAAACATAGGCGACAGTATATTACAATATTTTCTATGTACAGTTATGCTATTGGATCATTTCATCAAACATTAAAACGATGAACTTGTATCTAATAAACAAAATATAAACAAAAAACGACAACGATCGGCTAATCTGGTACGATGTTTGAAGGAATTTGTAATGAAGAGGAGTTTTCTTAAATATGAAAAAAGTAATTGTCATCGGTGGAGGACCTTCCGGCCTTATGGCTTCCGTTGCCGCTGCTGAGCATGGTGCATCGGTTGTTCTCGTTGACAAAGGCAATAAGCTGGGGCGCAAGCTCGGAATATCCGGGGGAGGACGCTGCAATGTAACCAATGCCAAAGATCAGGATGAGCTGATCAAGCATATTCCCGGTAATGGAAAGTTTCTATACAGCGCATTTCAGCATATGGATAATCAAGGAATTATGCGTTTTTTTGAAGATCTCGGCATCCCCTTGAAGGAAGAAGACAACGGAAGAATGTTTCCTGTGTCTGACAAAGCCAAGACAGTCGTCGATGCATTGATCGGCAAAGCAAGCTCGCTTGGTGTGAAGATGCTGACAGACTCTCCTGTAGCTGAGGTTATCTACGAGGAGGCCCGAGTTGCTGGTGTGAAATTATCTTCGGGGAAAGTTCTTGCAGCTGAAGCAGTGATTATAGCTACAGGAGGCAAGTCCGTGCCGCAAACCGGCTCAACGGGTGATGGATATCCTTGGGCGGAGGCCGCTGGCCACACCATAACCGAGCTGTATCCAACAGAGGTTCCTATTACCTCTAATGAAGCGTTTATCGGTTCACGGGAGCTTCAAGGTCTGAGTTTAAGCGATGTCGCACTGTCTGTTCACGACGCGAAGGACAAGACGGTCATTCGGCACGAGGGTGATATGATCTTTACCCATTTCGGGCTGTCCGGTCCCATTGCGCTGAGATGCAGCCAGTTCATTCGCAAGGTGCAGAAGAAGACAGGCACGAAGAACGTCATCATGAAACTGGACCTGTACCCAGCTTACTCATTATCCAAGATGGAGCAGGATCTGAAGCACAAGCTCGAATCTGAGCCTAAGAAAGCCATCAAAAACGCACTGAAGGGGATTGTACCGGAGCGGCTGATTCCTGTGGTATTGACAAAGGCAGAACTGGACGGTGAGACAACCTATCATCATCTTCCTAAAGGCGCTGCAGAGACACTGGCTGCCGTCATAAAAGGAATGCCCATTCAAGTCAACGGAACACGTTCGCTTGCAGAAGCATTCGTCACCGGCGGTGGGGTGCATTTGAAGGAGATCTATCCCAAGACGATGGAATCTAAGCTCATGCCTGGCCTCTATTTCTGCGGCGAGATCCTGGACATTCACGGCTACACCGGGGGTTATAACATTACCTCCGCCTTCTCTACAGGCTATACGGCGGGCAAGCACGCTGCTATGGAAGACACCTATTAGGGTCGTAAAGTAACACTTTAGATAAGCGATAAAAAGCGACCCCCATTAATCCGCATCTTCAGATACGAATAATGGGGGTCGCTTTTTTGGTGTGCAGGTCCTATTTTCATGTAATGGAACCTATGCGTAATTTAAGCATGTAACAAGGTTAAAATTACGCCTTCACGCTTCCGGAGAATCCGCCAAACGAACCGCCGAATTCGGTGTCCTCGGTTCTGTTATGCTCTTCCGCAAGCTCTGCGCCATCATCCTGAGATTCTAAGTCGTAGCCCGATGACTCCATTCCATAAGGCGAGTCCGAGTAGCCCGCCATATAGGATTCGTCCAAATCCTCATTCACCGTATGCGCAGGAATCGGCGTATAGGCAAACTCCGTATCGCTCATCTGATTCATCTCTGGAGTCAAGGCCTCGTGCACCTGCTGATTGCTGTCATCCTGAACCTCTCCGCCATAGGCTTCTATAATTTCAAGTGCTGAGGTTACATCCTGACGCTCAATGTTGACATCCATCATGCCTCCGCCGATCATATTCGGCTTATAACCTAGCTCCACGAGCATATCAAATGCCCCGCGGGCCTTCTGCTCATTCTCAAATTGAACGAGAAATGCCGCATCATTCACCTGTGCTTCACCCTTTCCATCTATTTTTTAAGCTACTGTTAACTGTGCCCATCACGCATAGGTTAATATTCCACAAGGAGCAGTAAATTATAGTAAACAATCCATTTAAAAATACCCATATAAAGACTGATATATATAGCAGTTCATCTTCACGAATTGAATAAGAACAAAATACATGATCTTCTTATCATGAATGCTCTTCATCCCGCTTGCCTGCAATCTGCACCTGTCCAGCCACTCCTGACTCGACCGTTGACGGGGGCTGCTTACGCAGTCCCGCTGTCACTATAAATCCACAAATTCCAATGATAAACATGATGAGGAACAAAGAATGCAGGCTCAGTTCGAGTACATGCTGAAGTAATGCCTGAATCCTCTCTGGCAGCTCAAGCGTTCCGTGCGGAGCCAGAATGGTATTGATATCCTTCTGTGTTACGCCCTGCTCTGATAAATCCATCGCTTCCGTATGTGCTGAGATTCGCGAGTTCAGCCATGTTCCAAATGCCGCTGCCCCAATTGTTTGTCCTAGTGTACGCATAAATGTATTGAGTGCGGTCGACGCTCCTCTCTGCCGGTACCCGACAGAGGATTGGGCAATAATCGTAAATACAGTGAAGGAGAAGCCGAAGCCCAATCCATAAACGAACATATAGAAGAGCAGCAGCCAGCTCGGCGAATCCCCGCTGAGGAAGATCAGCCCGGACGAGCCGGCAACAATTCCGGTCAACCCGATCAGCGATGTATAGCGTGATCCAAGTCGCATCAGCAGCCTTCCTGCAAATATACCGCCAATCAGCCACCCGATAGACATCGGTGCAAGCGCCAATCCTGATGTCGTGGCGTTTCCGCCCTGCACCCCTTGTATCCATAATGGAAGATAACTCGTTAGACCGATCATCAGTGCGCTTGTCAGCAGGCCCGCAATGTTGGACAGTGTAACATTCCGTATTTTAAATAGCTCCAGCGGCACAATCGGCTCTTTTGCCTTCCTTTCCACGATTAAAAAAGCAGCCAGAAACACCACCGCAGCCAGAAACAGTGTCACGATAAAGGGTGATCCCCAAGGATAGGAATGTCCTCCAAGGGACAATGCAATGAGCAGGGAAGTAATGCCCACTGTAAAAGTAATAGCTCCCAAGTAGTCAATGTGCACTTTTTGCTTCACAATATCTTCCTTCAAATATGTACCCACAAACCACAACGCCAGCAGACCAAACGGAATATTGAAGCCGAATATCCACGGCCAGCCCAGGTAATCTACAAAATATCCGCCAATCAGCGGTCCCAAGAGTGACGAGATACCCCAGACAGAGCTGATCATGCCCTGAACCTTGCCGCGCTCCTCAATACTGTATATATCCCCGATAATCGTAAATGTAACCGGGACGACAGCACCTGCGCCAATCCCTTGAATCGCCCTAAACAGAATCAAGCTCTGCATATTCTCTGCGTAACAGCAGAGCAGGCTTCCGATCAAAAATAGTCCTACTCCAATTAAAAAGACGGGCTTACGCCCGAACAGATCACTGATCTTCCCAAAAATCGGCGTACTGACCGCCATCGTCAGCAGATACGAGGTGAAGATCCAACTAAGAAGCGATACATCACCCAGATCACTGACGATGGTTGGACCTGCCGGACCGATCACCGTTCCTTCAATCGCGGACAAGAACGTAGCGAGCAGCACACCCGCCAGAATAAAGCCCCGATTCGGAATACTCGTCCTTATATTCAAAATCTTTGTACCTTCTCTCTATAATTTACATCGCTTATTCCATCATAACATGAGCTTACTTGCCATGAAATAATGAAGTAAAGTTTCGAGAAGAGGTGATACTTACCTCTGCACTTCCAGACGACCGTCTGCAAGCTGCCATATTTGATCGGCATAAGCGGCTAATAGCTCGACATCATGTGTAACCATCAGGACAGCTGCACCGTCATTCAACTTATGTCTGCACAGATGTATAAGAGCCTGAATGCCGATGTAATCAAGACCTGCTGTCGGCTCATCGAAGATGTAGAGCTGCTTCGGGACCACCAACTGGGCGATTACGCTGAGCAGCTTCTTCTCGCCGCCGCTGAGCAAGTAAGGAGAAGCGTCCTTTTTGTGAGCCAATCCGGTTTCCTTAAGCAGAGACGTCGCTGCTGCAGCGTGAGCTTCTGGAATCTTGTCATCCTTCTTCAACGAGAGGGCTCCCCGAATTCCGTAGATGCATTCCTCCCACACGGTACTCGCGACGAATTGATGCTCAGGCTGCTGAAATACATATCCCATCTCTCTGGACAGCTGATGAACCTTGAGAGCAGCTATATCCCTGCCTTGAAAATACAGGCTCCGCTTCGGCACCGGAAGCAAGCCCATCATGAGGCGGCTCAGGGTCGTCTTGCCTGAGCCGTTCTCGCCGGTCAGCAGGGTCCACTGACCTGCTGACAGCATACAGTTCACCTCCTGCAGCGCCCTTCGGCCAGCAGGATAGGTGAACGAGAGCCACCGTGCCTCAAGCAGCGGGGGCTGGCCTTGGGCCCGCGCCTCCCGCCCCGCAGCATCGCTTGCGGGCGGCGGCAGCAGGCCCAAGGCCGTAAGCTCCGCGGTGTGATCGCGGAGCAGCTCTTGCGGCGTGCCGTCGAAGCGCACGGCACCGCCATCCAGCACGATCACGCGCGTTGCCTGCAGCGCGTGATCGTCAAACCGGCCGGACGCGGTGATGAGCGTCCGGCCCTGCTCGTGCAGCGCACGGCACAGCTGCACGAGTCTCTGCTGCGCCGGCGGGTCGAGGCTTGCCGCCGCATCGTCGAAGACGATCACCTCCGGTGCCAGCGCCAGAATGCTGCTGATCGCTGTACGCTGCTTCTGCCCGCCGGACAGCTTGGACACTTCATCGAACCGCTTCTCCTCAAGGGACACGGCGCGGAGCGCTTCATTCACCCGCTGTTCCAGCATCGAAGGAGCCAGGCATAAATTCTCCGGGCCAAAGGCAACCTCGTCTTCGACAATGCCCTGAACGAGCTGTGCATCCGGGTCCTGAAAGACCAAGCCGCAGACCGCCGCAATATCGGCAATAGAAGCGACTGCCGGGTCCATCCCACTAACCCCGACCTCTCCCGAGCGTTTCCCCCCACCTGATCGAGGCAAATACCCATTAAGCAGCTGACACACCGTAGATTTACCGCTTCCGCTGCCTCCAATCAGGGCAACCCACTCCCCTTGGAGAATGGAAAAAGAGAGGCCGTGCAGCACCGGGCTGGCCTCTCCTTCGTATTGATAGCTGACATTTATGAATTCAATTATGGGCTTATGAATCGTATGATTAATGCGTATATCATCCATCATTTCCGCTCCCTTACACTTCTAACGGTTCAGATGGTTGATACCTCTTTAAGAGACCCGTGCGAATCAATCCATCCCCAAGCACTTTCGTCAGCCACCCGCACAGCACGGCCCCGCTGATAACACGGGTAACGAAGGCACTGATTAATACCGGCCAGCCCCATGCGGTATATCCGAACATTTGCGCTGCAAAGACAAACCATAACGGTACTAGCGCCGCACCTGCAGTCAGCATGAATGTCAGATTCCATTTCTTATACCGGGTTATCCAGCATAGTCCCTCCAGGACAACCATATAGCATAGTGCAGCGACGATGATGGAAGCCAGACCGTAGGCGGAGCCTATAAAGCTCTGCACTAGTGCTCCTATACTGTATGTAATGACTGCCGTCCCCGGCTTGCGAATAATATAATAGGCAAGTAATCCATAGATCATATATAGTCCGACAATCGTTGATGTTGCAATGGGACCTCCGAGATTGTTCAGCATTTTGTTCACGACGGACATATAGAAGGTCATTGCCCCATTTGCTGTCGCCAGCATAGCCATAAGTACAATGTCCAGGGTAGTAAACGCTGCAAAATGTCGTTTAATTCGAAATTCTTTTTTAGACACGATCCTCTCTCCATTCTGTTCAGATGTGATATGACGATATACTCATACTGATGAGCAACACTCCGTTGAACTGATCCTGAGCATGCTTCTACTGTAATTAATTTATAGACATGCAGTTTAATTGTCAACATAAATATTGTTATTGAAGGTTAACAATAAGACCGGAATAACCCGCTCCCCGTCTATATCACACTTAAATTGACATCCCCATACCCATATCTCGATTAACTTGAACTCATTTCCACGCTTTTAAAAAGATGATGCAATGCACTCACTTCACTTCCCCCATCACGCCAATCAGTACCAGCAGAAGTACACTGCCACCCGCCATCCACGGACCATAACGCGAGAACACGCGAACCCTTAAATACGTACGCTCCGGATAGGCTCCAAACCCTTTTGCCTCCATGGCTCCGGCCGTTTGCTGCACTCGCCGTATACAGTTCACCAGAATAGATACACCATAATTCCGATAATAACGAAGCTTGTTGCTGATTCCTGCTCTCGCTTCGCTTCCTCTCACCTTGTGCGCCTGAGCAATAACTCTTCCCTCCTCTTCCAGTAAAGGCAGAAACGTGAGGGCAATCGAGACGCCAAACGCAAACCGGTATGGAACCTTCAATCGCAGCGTCAGCGAATGAACAAAATCACGCGGATCGGTTGTTGTAATAAACAGCAGAGATGAGAGAAACAAATTAAACATACGCAAGGAAAGTGCACCTGCCAGCAACATGCTGTCCTCTGCTATATGAATTGGACCCAGCTCCCATAACGTTTCCTTCCCAGGCACCGCGAGTGTGGTTAAGACAAAATACGGGAGACCAAAGCTAAGCACGAAGAAGACCGCTTTCCTCAGCTGAGAGAAGGGCAGCCCTGCTCCTAATCTACCTACAGCCAGCAGTATCAGGAACATCAGTCCTTGCACCAGCAAATGCTCCGAGTTCAGAACGGCCACGGTCCACGCCGCAAGCATCACCAATTTGCTCATAGGGCTGATCTGATGCAGCAGAGAGGTCCCCCTCCGATATTGAAGCAGCATGACTCCAAATTCCTCCTTCATTTTTCAGATTTCTATCTATATTTCCATTCCTCAAACAAAATGGAGTGCATTTGCATATCCTTATATCCAGTCGATGTATAGTGCAGCTGCCTAAGCAGGCCTTCACACTGAAATGACAGAGCATGAAGCAGCTGCTGTGAAGCTGTATTTCTTGGATCAACCAGCGCTTCAATCCGATTGAGTCCCATCGTCTCAAATCCATATTGCAGTACAGCTTGGAGCGCCTCTGTCATATAACCCTTGCGCCAATGGGAGGAAGCCAGCTCATAGCCAATCTCGCCACGAAATGCACCTTGAAGCTGCCAATAATTATATCCGCAGCTGCCGATTACAGCACCGCTCTCTCTGAGGATAATGGCCCAACGGAAGCCATCCTCCGTCTTGGATGCCTGATCCAGTAAATCAATCATATCCTCTGCTTCCTGAACGCTGTGCATCGCTGCGATGTTCATATAGGTTGTAACCTTAGGATCGGACCAAATGGTGTAGATCTCTTTGCTATCTGTTCGCGTAAGCTTGCGTAGCAGCAAACGCTCCGTCTTCAGCTCAGGAATGTAACCGCCGCATACATACATCACTTCATACTCCTTCAGCTAATGTACTAATGTACTGGAATGGATATCTCCAATTGTAGTTTATCTAATCACAGGATTGAAATGGTGGCAAGCGTTTAATAATAGGTAACTGAATTGAAGTGGACACGAATGACCACTGTCATTTTAACAAATACTATTGCCGATGTTGAAAGGAGGGTCTTCTCACATATGTATCAAATCGCTTTTTTGCTCCTCTCGGTCTATTTCCTCATTGAAGGCATCGTTTCGTTTGGATTCAGACAGATGATACGGATGAAAGTACGCAGCGAAGATTATCTATTTTCACTCCTTGAAAAAGCCGGTGTGTATCATCGCTCCGATTTCAAGAAGCTTCAGAAGGAGGATGTATGGATACGAAGCCTAGATGGACTTAAGCTACATGGGGTAATGATCGAGCCGAATCCCTCCTCCAAGCGCTGGATGATTATCGTTCACGGCTATACGGCCTCGCACTTTATTTCAACCCAGTATATCCAAATGTTTCAGGAGTCCGGCTTTAATCTCCTGCTTGTAGATCAGCGCAGACATGGCAAGAGCGAGGGAATCTACACGACGTTCGGCTATAAGGAAAAATACGATATTGAAGACTGGGTGGAATTTGTAAATCAACGTGCTGGCGAGAACTGTGTTATTGGTCTGCACGGTCAATCCTTTGGCGGAGGCACTGTACTGGAATACAGCGCAATGGCTGCTTCTAATGTCAGGTTCATTGTTGCGGACTGCCCCTATTCCGATCTGACCGAGCTGATGAAATATCAGCTGAGAAGAGTTCGTCTCTATCCTGTATCCTGCTTCTACTATTTGGTTAGCCGGCGTGTTATGAAAAAAGCAGGCTTCCGTTTCGAGCAGGTATCTCCGACGAAGGCTGTACAAATCAGCGACATTCCCACCCTGTTTATTCACGGTACAGAGGATCGCTTCGTACCTACGAAGATGAGCGAGGATTTATATACAGTTAAAAAAGGGTTCAAAAGGCTGCTCATGATCGAAGGTGCTGTCCATGCCAACGCTTATATGGTCAACCCGCAATTATATCGTACACAGGTTGCTGAGTTTATTGACGAAGTACTAGAGCGTGAGCATATTCAGCTATATCCTTCATCCTCTCTTCAATCCTCCTCTGCTTCGGTGGAACAGCCGCTGCGGACCCAATGGGGATGAAGAAGATGATGATGTAAACGAAAAAAGTCCGATACCCCTGAAGTGAACTTCCTGCAAGCGTGTCAGTAATGACAGCGAGGGAGCATCATTTTAGAGGTGACGGACTTTTTTTGCTGATGACCCAAATGAATAAGCCACCGGAGTAAACTACACTTTATTCGTTTCTCCCACTTCAGAGCACACGGTGTTCAGAACCGTCTGAATTTCCTTGAATTCATCAATTCCCGCACCTGTAATGCTGAATTGTTCGTTATGGGAAGTCAGAAAGTTCTCCTGCGTCAGTCTCTCCAGCTCCTGTTTCACTTCCCGTTCACCGACTCGGTAGTCTAACGCCTCCAGCCGTGTCAGGACGTCTGAAACCGTCAGATCCTCCGTTTGAGCGAGATGAAGCATATGAATACGAATGAATAAATTTTGCACATCTGCGAGCATAGTTCATAACCCCTTTCCGACTTCGCTTACAGTATTTACTTCACCAATCCTCTTGCTTAAGAAACGTCAATCCCTTACAATGACAAGGATATCCACTTAAAATTATAGCTACGCTATTTATACCGGAAGGTGATAAGAAATGTTCCACACGATGACTTATGAAGGTACCCGAAGCGAGCAGTACCAAGCTGTTCTTGATCAATTGAAGGGCTTAATTTATGAAGAACCTGATGCAGTAGCTAATATGGCCAATGCCTCCGCTCTGCTGAATGTATTCCTTAAGGACATTAACTGGGTCGGATTCTATGTATACGATGGCACAGAGCTTGTACTAGGTCCCTTCCAAGGACTGCCTGCCTGCATTCGTATTGCGCTTGGACGCGGCGTGTGCGGAACAGCTGCAGGGGAGCGCAAAACTCAGCTTGTTCGTAATGTTCATGACTTCCCTGGACACATTGCTTGTGATGCAGCGACGAACAGCGAGATTGTCGTGCCGATTGTGAAGAATGGCGAACTGTTTGGCGTGCTTGATATCGACAGCCCGCTGCTTAACCGTTTCGACGAAGAAGATCAGGCGTTCCTGGAGAACTTTGTTAGTATTCTGGCAGAGCAGCTGTAGAACACTTGGTTGTTATAGAATTATAGAACCGAAGGCGTTCATGATAAACAATAGCCTATTGTTCAACACCAATAGCATGGCATGATGTTCTCATGCCATGCTCAACTTATCTAGAAACCCGGCCTCTTTTTTTGCTAAAGAGCGCGGGTTTCTTTTTATTAAATATGGCTTGCCTTATATTAATGTTCAAGGTCCTATAAGTTACGATTCATGACAACGAGCTTCAGCTCTGTCATTGCTTCTACGGCATATTTGATACCCTCACGTCCATATCCGCTCTGCTTGACGCCGCCGTATGGCATATGATCCAGCCGGAATGTCGGGATATCGTTGATGATCACTCCTCCTACTTCCAATAAATCAGCCGCCTTCAGCGCGTGATGAATATTATTCGTATAGATCCCTGCTTGAAGCCCGTATACCGAATCATTCACCTTCTCAATTGCTTCATCAATGGAGCTCACTTCATGGACCACAACAACGGGTCCAAACACTTCCTGACTGGACAGCTTCGCCGAATGCGGAACATTCGTCATTATCGTTGGCGCAAGTACTCGTTGTGAGACCTCACCACCGGTAATGAGCTCAGCACCTTCACTGACAGCTTCCCGGATCCACTCCAGTACTCTGCTCGTATCCTCCTCCGAGATCAAGGCTGACACATCCGTAGATGAGTCTAGCGGATCGCCCGCATTCAGCGCCTCTGTCTTCTCTCTAAGCAGCTCGATAAATGATGAAGCTGCCGACTCGTGCACATAGATCCGCTGGACCGAAATACAGACTTGTCCCTGATAAGCAAATGAGCCTTGTGCAATACGTTCAGCAGCAGCCTCCAGATTGTTGATCTCCTCATCCACAATGACAGCTGAATTCGAGCCCAGCTCCAGCGTCACCCCTTTGAGCCCGGCCTTCGCTCGAATCCCCTTACCTACACCAGGACTGCCAGTAAAAGTAATATGCTTGACCCGTTCATCAGTCACCAATATATCTCCAATCGTTTTGCCGCTCCCGCTCACTACATTGAGAGCCCCCTTGGGCAGTCCCGCCTCCTCAAACAGTTCAGCTATGAAATAAGCGGATAACGGCGTCTGACCCGCTGGCTTAAGTACAACCGTATTCCCTGCGGCCAAAGCCGGACCCAGCTTGTGTGCAACCAGATTCATCGGGAAGTTAAACGGGGTGATAGCCCCGACCACACCGACCGGCTCTCTCATAGTATAAGCGACTCTCCCCTCCCCTCCGGGTGCGGCATCCATCGGCAGAGACTCTCCTTGGATCCGGCGAGCTTCCTCTGCTGCAAAACGGTACGTTTCTATTGTTCTCTTGACCTCGGCTCTTGCTGCCTTCATTGGCTTAGCCGCCTCTCTTGCTATAAGAACGGCTGCTTCCTCAAGCCGATGATGGAGCAGGTCCACAACCTTATTAAGTATTGCAGAGCGTTCATGCGCCGGCATACGCCGGGTCACCGCATAAGCTTCTTCGGCACTCGCAATTGCAGCTTCTACCTGCTTCTCCTCAGCCACAGCGATCTCTGCAATAGCCTCCCCGGAATAGGGGGAATACAGCGTCTTCCACGAGGCTCCTTCTATCCATTCTCCTCCGATATATAACCGTTGTTTGTGCATATTATTTCCTCCTCATTGACAAAAATCTATTGATAATGTTCTGGCTCTTCGTCTCCATCTCTATTACCCAGCGAGCTTACGCCCAGCTCTAGCAGCATACATAGGGTCAAGCCAGAAGGACATAAAATAAACAAACTAATGTGAGGACGATGGGTCCTAGACACGAAAGGGGCAGCACCATGAAATACCGTGTTATAGGTGTATATGGATCAGATGCCATCTCCAATCCTTCCAGGCCAAAATACACTGTCATCATCGTCAATAGCTCAGATATTGCTTATTTTGTATTTACCGAAATTCTGGTCAATTCATGCTTGTATGCAGCACTCAGTTATATTCATGCCCCTTCCCCAATGCTGACCAGCATTGCCGGTACCGCTGCTTTCAAACGCTGGGTTATACGCTCCCCGAGGCACCGCCAGCTTACGATCAGCAGCAACCGGAGAAAAGCAAACAAGCTGAAAGCCTTGCGAAAAGCGGGAGCATAAAGTGTAAATCTTATTCCTTGGACAGCATAAACTGCTATAAGAAATTACCGGATGAAACCAAAAAAGCTTATTCTCTCACAGTGAGAGAATAAGCTTTTTTGAACCTGTATGCAAAGGGTCTAGCCTTTATATTTCAAGATCCGCATGGAATTGAGCACGGCAAGCACCGTAACGCCTACGTCGGAGAATACTGCCTCCCACATCTCTGCAATCCCAAAGGCCCCAAGGATGAGAAACAGCCCCTTCACCACAAGAGCAAAGATGATGTTCTGCCAGATGATCACTCTCGTCCGTTTCGCGATACGGATCGCCGTGGCAATCTTCGAAGGTTCATCTGTCATAATGACGATATCAGCGGCCTCAATTGCAGCATCCGAGCCGAGCCCACCCATGGCCGCACCGACATCAGCGCGTGCAAGCACTGGTGTATCATTAATACCGTCTCCAACGAACATTACCTTCTCCTTGGCCGGCTTGTTCTCTACCAGCCGTTCCAATTGCTCCACCTTGTCAGCGGGGAGCAGCTCTGCATGAATCTCATCTATACCGAGCTTCTCTCCCACCGTCTCCGCGACGGAACGTGCATCTCCGGTCAGCATAACCGTCTTCGTTATATTCAGTGCCTTTAGTTCCTTAATAGCTCTTACGGCATCCTGCTTCACCTTATCAGAGATAACGATATGCCCTGCATAGCTTCCGCCTATCGCAATATGAACTACAGTACCGTGCTGCACTGGCTCTGTATATGGAATCCCTTGCTGCTCCATAAGCTTCTTATTTCCCGCAAGCACCTCAGTACCGTCAAGCAGCGCTCTGATCCCATATCCGCTTAATTCTTCATAGCTTCCGATCAGATCTTGGTTCAGATCATGACCATATGCGATTCGGATGGATTCAGCAATGGGATGATTGGAATGATACTCTGCATAGGCTGCGTACTTGAGCAGCTCTTCTTGATCCTGCTGCGCGGTTTCTGCCGGATATATTCCCGTAACCTGAAATACACCTTCTGTCAGCGTTCCCGTCTTATCGAAGACGATCGTTGTAACATCACCTAACGCCTCCAAGTAATTGCCGCCTTTGACCAGCACCCCCGCTCTCGAGGCTGCCCCAATCCCTCCGAAGAAACCCAGTGGAATGGACACCACAAGCGCACATGGACAAGATATGACTAGAAAGACAAGTGCACGGTAGAGCCAATCAGAGAATTCCGCCCCACTGATCACTAGTGGCGGGATTACAGCCAGCAAGGCTGCAACAATGACGACAATTGGCGTGTAAACACGAGCGAATTTGTTAATAAACGTCTCTGTAGGTGCCTTTTTGCTTGTTGCATTTTGAACGAGCTCCAAAATTTTAGACACCGTCGATTCACTGTAATCCTTGGATACTTCCATGGTAAGCACACCATTTAGATTCACGAAGCCGCTCAGCACTTCACTGTCTGGCGCAGCTTCTCTTGGAACAGATTCCCCTGTAAGTGCGGAAGTGTCCATCATTGAGGTTCCGCTGATCACCTTGCCGTCGAGTGGTACACGCTCTCCAGGCTTTACAACTATGCGTTCGCCAATTCTTACCTGCTCTGGGGACACTCTGACTACACCCTCCGCTGTCTCGAGGTTAGCATAGTCAGGACGTATATCCATTAATGACTGGATCGACTTGCGTGAACGGTTTACCGCAAGACTTTGGAACATCTCACCGACCTGGTAGAACAGCATTACAGCAACGGCTTCAGGATATTCCTGGATAGCAAAGGCTCCAATCGTCGCTATGGTCATTAGGAAATATTCGTCAAACAACTGTCCCCTTGCGATATTGCGAACCGCCTGCCATACAACATCACCGCCGACCAGCAAATACGCAAGGATGAACAAACCAATCTCAGCATAGCCTGACATGGGTACGAGAGCAGCAGCTACTGCAAGCCCTGTGCCGACGGCAAGGCGTGCACCCCGTTTCCACAGCTTAGCAGCTCCTGTGTCATGATGATGTCCTGCATGTGAATGGGAAGCACCATGGTCATGACCCTCTTTATGACGATGAGCTGCTGCATCTGCCGGTTCGATAACCGACACACGAATATGCGGCTCAATTCGCTTTACTTTCTTGGCAGCTTCAGCGAGCACTTCCTCTGATCTGTCCGCATCGGCAGTAATGCTCATTCTCGTCGTTGCAAAATTGACAGCAACGGAAGATACTCCACCGATCTTGCCTACACCCTCTTCGATCTTACGGGCACAATTGGCACAGTCCAGTCCTTCCAGAAGCAGATCTTTCTTTATTTGACTTGTATTAGTACTCACCATGTGTCATCTCCTCTTCCCGTCAAACAACATCAATATATGAGCAATCATTCATATGTTATGAATCCATTATATGCAACGAGCCAAAAAGAAGTCAATCTTTTGTGTTCTTAAAATTTATCTTTATGCACACCACCTCATTTTGGCTATAATAGAGCTATTAAAGAGGCGGTGATATACATGAAAGAACAAAAAGCAATCCCTGTCGTCGAGGAATGCGAGCCTACCTGCTTCGGAACCGAGGCACAGCTTGATCTGACGAAGATGTCCCTGATAGATAAACCAACTTCTGTTCAAATGGCGGATTGGTTCAAGGCATTCAGTGACCCAACACGTCTTCGGATAATAGATGCACTTCTACAGCGCGAATTATGCGTTCATGACCTGACTGTACTGCTTGAGATGGGCCAATCTGCTATCTCTCATCAGCTGCGTTCTCTGCGCAACATGCGTATTGTCAAGCGTCGCAAGGAGGGCAAGACGGTTTACTATTCCCTGGATGACGGACATATCGAGCAAATTTTTATCCAGACACTTCAGCATATTAAACATGAATAAAGTTAATTTCATCACGCCTTTAGCTGCGATGTGTTATGAAATTGATTCAATAGTATGTAAAAAGAACACAGCAAAAAAAGCGCTCAGTGGAATCAGGCTGCATAGCCCTGATATCCTGAGCGCTTTACGTTTTATAAAACGTATTTCCCATTTTCTCAATTCGTTATCGTTTGGAGCTGTCTTCTCGATTCTCCGGATCATACAGGCCCGATTGGTCCTTAAACCAGTTAAAGAGATGGGTGAAGACCACCTTCAGCACGGCGTAACCTGGTACCGCTAGCAGAATGCCGACCACTCCAAACAGATTGCCTGCTGTCAGAATAACGAAGATAATCGTAATCGGATGAACCTTAAGCGATTTACCCATAATCTGAGGTGAAATAAATTTACCTTCAACGAGCTGTACAATCGTCCATACCGCAATCATCTTGAGCAGCATGATCGGCGAAGTCACCGCCGCTACGATCAGAGCAGGCGTGATGGCAATAGCTGGACCGAGATAAGGTACAATTGCGGTACAAGCAGCAATGACCGCGAGAATCAATGCATAATCAAGTCCGATGATGATGTAGCCGATGTATAGCAGAACACCGATACAGAAACTGACAATAATCTGACCGCGGATATAAGAGCTGATCTGATGATTAGATTCAGAGAGCACTCGGGAAGTGCTTCCGCGGATATTCGTAGGCAAGAAAGACAGCAAATAGCTAGGGAGCTTCTTCCCGTCCTTCAGCAAGTAGAACAGAATGAAAGGTACCGTGATGATCGCGAGAACGGTTTCTGTCAATACACCCAGGAAGCCTCCAATCCCCGTAACCGTCGAATCTACAATGGTGCTCACTCGCTCGGACAGACTTCCCACAATATCATTGAAATTAATGCGGAGGGTCTGCTCAACCTGCGTTAAGTAACCTGTACCTATAAATTGTTCAAATTGAAGCACAACATTCTCGTAATAAACAGGGAAGTTTCTAACCAGATCTGTGATCTGCTGACGAACGACCGGTATGACCGCCAGAACAACAATAGTAATAATTGCGGCGATCAGCAGATATAAAATAAGTATAGAGTATACGCGCTTCACTCTGCGTCTCTCAAGAATATCCACAATCGGATTAAGCAGATAGTATACAACACCCGTTAATATGATGGGCAGTATAATCGTCTTGAGCAAAACTTCAATCGGGAGAAAAATAAAAGATATTTTGCTGAACACCATGACATTCAGCCCAACTAATAAAACGACCAGCAGGAACAACACGAATTTATTGTTAAGAAAAAATCTCTTGAACCTGTCTGGCCACACCTTCTCTTGTTCCATGCAGCCGCATCCCTCTCTAACTGTATAAAAGCTCCAACCCTTCCTACATACATTCTACTGAAAATAACGTAACAATAATACGGTCATCTCCAATTTTCGTTTCAATAATTCTTTAAGCCCTGCTTCATGTTAACTATTCTATCAATTACTCCTCCTCATTACTACTTCAATACCATTCTATAAACGCTAACCAAAGTAGGAATTATACAGTGTATTCGCATGCCATTCTTACTAACTAGGTGATAAAGTGCAAATGAATATGCAAATTTTATGAAAAAAGAAGAAAATACAAAAGATCTTATGTTAGATATATTGACAACAAGTGCTTTTGCACCTAAAATACGGTCAGAGCCTTTAAATAAGGAACCTTAAATCTTCTGAGATTCATTGGTAACTAACTGGCTGGTTGATCAATAATGTTTCATACTCTGCTTCATCTTTTTGTAGAATACGTAAACGTTCTGATCCAGGCGAGTACAGGTTGTCCGTGTCTCAACGGCCAAGTCATTACCTTTGCAGCTGAATAGAGTGATTTCACGAAACAAGGTTATTTCGACACTCAGCTCTATTCTGAAGCGACTAGGCTATTTCGAAGGTTGTGATTTACAGATTAAGGTTGAAGTAACGGATGTTAAGAAGTAAGAAGGGGCGCATCACACATCATACACAAGGAGTGAATCAGATGGAAATCGGAATTAACAGCATATGGGTAATGCTAGGAGCTATTCTTGTACTGTTCATGCAAGGCGGATTTATCTTGCTCGAAGCAGGATCGACTCGGATGAAGAATGCCGGGCACGTCGCAGGTAAAACGATCTTTACAGTAGGTATTGTGTCCGTAGTATTCTGGGCAGTAGGATATGCACTTATTTTTGGTGGTCAAGGTAATTCTTTAATCGGCTGGGGAGATTACTTCTTCTTTAATGAACCGGAGGTTCCGGCTGACAGCACCGTAGCACCAACCGTTATGTTCATCTTCCAATTGGCTTTTGCAGCAGTCTCAATGTCCATCGCATGGGGCGGCTTCGCAGAGAGAGCTAAGCTTTCCGCTTACTTGATCTTTGCAGCACTGTTCTCTATCCTTGTATATCCGGTTATCGCTCACTGGATCTGGGGCGGCGGCTGGCTCGCGGATCACGGGGATCAAGACTTCGCCGGATCTACCGTTGTCCATTTGACGGGTGCTTGTGCGGCGCTTGCAGCCACACTTCTGCTCAAACCACGTATCGGTAAATATAATAAAGATCGCAAACCTCTCAATATGCCTGGTCATAACCAAGTCTTCACTACACTCGGTGTTATGATTCTGTGGGTAGGCTGGTTTGGATTTAACGCAGGCAGTACGATTACAGTTGAAGATGGAAACTTCTTCGGTTATGTCGCTATCAATACTCAGCTCGGCGCAGCAGCCGGTGCGGTAGCCGCTCTTCTGATCGCTTGGGCTGTTATGGGTAAAGCGGATGTATCCATGATGCTGAACGGTACTCTTGCTGGTCTCGTTGCTATTACTGCGTCTTGTGCTTATGTAGATTCTTGGGCAGCAATTGTGATCGGTCTTATCGCTGGTGTCCTCGTATTCTTCAGTATCCGTATGTTTGAGAACCTTGGCATCGACGATCCCATTGCAGCACTTTCCGCTCATGGTACGGCAGGGATCTGGGGAACACTCTCCACTGGTTTCTTCGCAACGCCAGAGCTCGTTGAGAAGCTGGGTGTTGGTAATGCGGGTCTCTTCTACGGCGGCGGCTTCGGTCAGCTAGGCGTTCAAGCTATGGGCGTTATCGCTTGTGGACTATACGCTTTCATCGTATCCTATGCAATTCTCTGGGTAATGAAGAAAACGATCGGAATTCGTGTATCGGAAGAGGAAGAATTGATCGGTCTGGATATGAGTGAGCACGGAACTTACGGTTATCCAGAGCAGTTGTCCGTAGAGAACAACAAAACAAACGCAACACTTTAAATTTAGATAAGTTATAGCAGTATCCAATCCGGGCCCAGGTCGAATATGACCTGGGCCCGGACTTTTATTAAGTTAAATATGCTCAGCTATAGTCTCCCGTCATTTTCCTGCGCCATCAAGAAAACATAGCTATGCTATAATAGAAACAGAGATGCCTCGGTATTCTTTAAATTAAGCTCCAAGTCTCAAGCAAAGTTGTTGGAGGATAAGATAATCATCGATCTTAATCGCGCCTAGCTGCCGTTACGATTATGATTGTTGATGCTTTCACTCCATTAAAAGTTAACATCTTTAGATCTTAGAGAAAAGGGGCCTTTATTTATGTATCAAGTGGGAGATATTGTTTTTTATCCAATGTACGGCGCAGGTTTTATTCATTCTTTAGAAGAGAAAGAATTTCTCGGTGAGAAACAGTGGTATTTTGTGGTTCACATTGACCACCCTTTAATGAATGTAAGCATACCTGTAGCGAAAATAGATTCACTCGGAATTCGCTGCATCAGTGATGAAGCAACATTGATGCTGGCTAAAGCTATTTTCCAAGAAGAATGCGAAGAGATCCCCTCGAATCCGAACACAAGGCAACAAATGATGCTCGGCAAACTGAAAACCGGAGACATTTGTATGGAGATTCAAGTTATCCGTGATCTAAGCAAACTGATGACTCGCAAAACTTTGGGATGGACGGACAAAAACATGCTGAACAATGCCCGAAAGCTCGTGATCAGCGAGCTCATTTATGCTCGGAATGTTTCACCAGAGCAAGCAACGGAGTTACTTAACGATTCTCTTGTTGCTCTAAATTAAGATTAACCCGGCAACGCAGAGGATGCTCGCGTTCCGGGTTTTTTGGTTTAACAGTCTATCCTCAGCGATCAGCGGGATAAACGAGTCCAATCTGCTTGCGGACTGTATCCATAATCTCCATTGTTATGCTGGAATGCTGGTGAGAATTATTCGCCGATTCCAGTTCACCGCTGCGAATGAGCCTGATAAACTCTGCCGCTTCATACTTCATGGCGGGTGCATCATCTGGACCCGATATTTGCAAGGAGTCACCATTTCTATATCGTACGGTTACCGCTCCGGGTACATTAATATGATCAATGATCATGCTGCCCTCTTCACCTTGGATCTCCGAGGGCAAATAGGAATTGGTGATCTTCGAATAGCTGATCACACCCTCCATGTCTTTGTATTGAAGCACGATGCTGCCTTCGCCATCTACTCCCGATTCCAGCATAACACTCGTCGCTTTGACATTCTCCGGCTGTCCGAACAATACCACCATTGGATAGATGCAGTAGATCCCGATATCCATTAGTGAGCCATTTGAGAACTCAGGCTTGAATGCATTCTGAATATCCCCTTGCTTGTAGGCATCATAGCGAGATGAATACTGACAGTAGTTCACTATATATTTACGTACTTGTCCAAGCTTGAGAATATGCTCCTGCATCGCCTTGAACCCTGGCATAAGCGTTGATTTCATAGCTTCCATAAGTACAACCTTGTTGGCCTTAGCCGCAGCAATCATATCTGCAAGCTCTTTGCTGTTTGATGCCACCGGCTTCTCACACAGAATATGCTTACCGTGCTGCATCAAGAGAACCGCCTGCTTACTGTGATACGAATTCGGACTTGCTATGTATACCGCATCCAGCACGTCGCTTTGAGCCATTTCTTCAAGATCGGTAAATATATACTCCGCACCATACTGTTCAGCGAATTCCCGTCCTCTCTCCTCTGTACGCGAATAGACTGCTGTCAGCTTAAAATCAGGAAGAGTCGATGCCGCTTCAATAAATTGAACCGTGATCTTATTCGTTCCGATAATTCCAAAACGCACCATGTTACCTCACATCCTCTCTTTATCCGGCCCATTATAACATATTTTCGTGAAAGGATAGAATTCGTCATTTTCGTAATTCTCCATATTAAAAATGCAACCGCAGAAATCTATATATCGAAAATTCTAGATTATATAGAACGAAGAACTCCTTTCTTTATAAGTTGTTTGTCAGCTCTTCACAAAATTGTTTAATGACATCTTCATTGCGTCTATAATACGTCCACTGTCCCACTCGTTCCGATATGAGCAGCCCGGCCTTCTGCATTGCAAGGAGATAGCTTGATATAACCGATTGCGCAAGTCCGGCCTTTGCTTGAATATCGCCAACACATACACCCTTTGATACATCTCCGTTAGGCGGACGATGATACTTCTCACCGAAATGCATTTCCGGGTTCTTAAGCCACTCCAGAATCTCCCGACGCGTCTCATTCGATAACACTTTATGAATCGTTATAGGTTCCATGAATATAATTATATCTGCTCTCATTCATTTGTAAACAAGAGGAGAGGTTGTCTAATATTACGGTATGTAACCTCTGAGTGATTCTGCTCTTGATCCCGCCAAGTAAGCTGCATTAAATCTGCCCAGCAGCCTGGCAACATATTCAAACTGGGCTTGGGATGAAGGCGGTGTGCCTTCGAGGTATTCCATCCAGATCCATATAGTTCCATCCTTCTGTTCTTCAACGAAGTAGCCTTTGGGGGCATAGATCTCATCAGGAAGTGAGCTGAGCAGCTCCGCTTCATAGATGAGAGCTTCTCTGCACCAGTAATTGTGATGCTGGGGATTATCCTTTTCCGAGCTGGCTTGCTGAATCACCTTTAATACGAGTGACCATGCATGCGCAGTGTGATCAATCATAGCTGAACCATGCAAATGATATATTCCACTCGTCGTGAAATTTGTCGAGCGTTGAAGCATTATATTCTTCTGTTTCTCCTCAATTCCTTCATGAAAAAACCCCTTTCGTTCAACCAGTGTTGTTCATCTCATGGATGTACACCTGTTTCTGACGAAAAGGGCTGCTGATTGTTTCTTTTGATTTTTATTGCACACACAGCATAACTGCGGCATAGCCGCTCATTACAAATACAAGTCCTGCAATCAGGGAGCTGCCGGGTCTTAATCTATCCCCTCGGAACGAGTACACGATGTATCCAAGACTGAGCAGCGCGATTACCACGGGGATGATGGCCCAAGCGGTAAAGCTCATGGATAGAGGAAGACTTGCCTCCGGATGCAGCAGTGTAAACATAGCTGACGGCTCATTGTATTTAAGCGTCTCCGCCACTTCATGCGGAGGTGCCTGCAGCTTCATAAATGCCGTGAAGCCAAAGACGAGAAGCACAATAATGGCTTCCGCTCTAAGCCAAGGGATTGGATTAAAGCTAGGGTTCGACTTTAATTTGTGCTTATAGATGAATCCGTTGCAAAAACCGAACACGATCAGCGGAATGAACAGCAGATGCTTCATTAGCAGCGCTTGACCATAGGATAGCATCCAGGAGTTCACATACTCCGGCGTCGTGTATGACATGGTCATGAGACCGGAGACCAGGATCATGAGCACACCGCCAATGGCTACAGGTGTGTACCACTTCAGGAATGCCGTCCAGTTCCTCGCCTCTTGCGTAAACCAGGCGATCACAAGCAGAACACCAACCCATACCGCTACACCGAGCATATGCAGAAACTGTATTGCCGCTCCTGCTAGCCCGGCGATCGCTCCCAGATGGCTGGACCATCCGAAGATGGCAATGATACAAATGGTAATCAGTACCGATGGATACAGCACCTTATTCTCCTGCAGCGAGTTCTTGAACAACAGAAATTGAAGCAGAAGCAGGGTACATAATCCGACGACAATTAAATAGGCTCTGCCCTCTTTGAAAGTAAACAATACAGTCGATATCGCTTGACCATAACCGATGCTTGGCCCAAATCTCACAATAATCTGCAGGAGAGGAGCAGACGCGAGCAGGATGATGCCAACGATACTCAAATTTACTGTCCAGCGCGGAATCTCTACCAGCGGCTTAGAGCCTGCCGGTGCAAGCTGCACCAGTAGGCTCCCCATTAGAAATGCATAGCAGATATATAATAGTCCATCGCTCAGGAAAGACATGTTTATTTTTTACCTCTCTTACGCATCGCTACATAAACGCCCGCAATAACGATGACCACTACGATAGCGATCCAGATGCCTGTATTGTTTCCGCCGGATGCGGTCTCAGGCTGTGCTGCCTCTGTAGTATTCTCAGCTGCTTCCCCTGCGGAAGCCTCCGTACTTGTATCCGCTGCAGGCTCCTCTGTACCTTGTTCATCGTTAGATACAGGAGTATCTCCGTTATTCTCCTCTGCAGGCGGTGTGTCTGCTTCCGGCGCTGTCTCAGGTGTATTTACGGTAAAAGCAACGCTGCCTTTGACCTCATGGCCATCTTCTCCGATTATCGTCCAGTTCGCTGTGTAATTGCCATTCGCAAATGGAGCACTAGCTGCTCCTGTAAGCACATTCCCTTCGACTTCAGTAGAAGCCAGTTCTACCTTGTCACCATTCTCACTTACGACTTCTACCGTACTCAGCTGCTCAATCGGTCCTTCGAATGTCAGCTGAACCTCTGTCAGCTCTGCAGTGACTTCTTCCCCATCGGCAGGCAATGAGCTTTCAAGATGCGTATGCGCAAACGCCGCTCCTGGCATCAGCAGTAGGAATAGGACTAGCATTAAAACGACTTTTTTCATAATTATCGTTCCTTTCTGTGTTGAGTATTCAATGAATGGGCCTTATGTACATCAGCATAACTTAAATGACTTGAAATGTTGAATAGCCCACTCGGGCCATTCAAGACAGCAATGTGGGACCAATTATCTCAAAATTTGAACAAAATGCAACAGATTCATCCTACTGATATATATTAGACAAGTTTAACCTATACCCATCCTTTACTCGCCAAAAAAACCTTAACCGAATGAAGTATTCATCGGGTTAAGGTTTAATTCAGTAAAATGATTTATGAAATGGATTCAAATATTAAATATATACAGCAGTTCTATATATAGAAGAAAAAATAATTACCAAGCTGCAATGGTGCCATCTGTACGGTAATCCGTACCTCCTACAAGCACTCCATTTTCGTTGTCCCGCACAATAATTTGTCCTCGGCCAAAGCCGCCTGTACTGTTCGCCCGTCGGATATCATGACCTTTTCTAGCCAGACTGAGCGCAATATGATCTGGGAAGTTTGGTTCAATCTCCACCGTCTTGCCTTCGATCCACTGCCAGCGAGGTGCATCCAGTGCAGACTGCGGGTTCAGATTAAAGTCAATCATGTTCATCACAACCTGCAAATGACCCTGCGGCTGCATGAATCCACCCATGACACCAAACGGTCCGACCGGCTTGCCATTTTTCGTCAGGAAGCCTGGAATAATGGTATGGTAGGATTTTTTGCCGCCTTCGAGCCGGTTGGCATGCGTCTCATCCAGTGAGAAGGAATGTCCGCGGTTCTGCAGACCGATTCCTGTACCTGGAACTACAACACCGGAGCCAAAGCCCATGTAGTTGCTCTGGATGAAGGAGATCATATTGCCTTCGCCATCCGCAGCGGCCAGATAGACGGTACCGCTTCTCGCTGGATTACCCGGCTCCGGCTGAATCGCCTCTTCACCGATCAGCGCTCTCCTGTCTGCAGCATAAGCATCGGACAGCAGCTCCTCTACGGTCACGCTCATTTTGTCGGGCTGGGTAATGTAGTTCAGCCCATCCGTAAAGGCCAGCTTCATCGCCTCCATCTGCAGATGATGAGTGTCCACGGTATCACGTGCAGTGAACTCATCCTTCTTCAGCATGTTCAGCGCAAGCAAAGCGACAAGCCCTTGGCCGTTCGGCGGAATCTCCCATACGTCGTAGCCTTTATAATTCACAGAGATCGGATCTACCCATTCTGGATAATAAGCAGCCAAATCCTCTTTACGAAGGAAACCGCCATGCTCACGGGAGAAGGCATCGATCTGATCGGCAATTTCTCCCCGGTAGAAGGATTCTGCTCCTGTCTCCGCAATAGCGCGAAGGGTCTTCGCATGTCCAGGCGATTTCCAGATCTCTCCGATCTCTGGAGCTCTTCCTTCCGGCGCAAAGGTCTCAAACCAACCTGCATATTCAGGACCTGTCAGCTTCTCCTTGAACTTGTTATAGGCCAGATTCCAATAATAACCCAGCGTTGGTGTCAGTGGAAAACCATTCTCCGCGTAGTCGATGGCAGGCTGCAGCACCTCCGTCAGCGGCAGCTTGCCGAAGCGGTCAGATAATGCCTTCCATGCCGATGGCGTACCAGGGACGGTGACCGGAAGCCAGCCGTAGGTCGGCATCTTGTCATGTCCCTGTTCCTTCACTGCCTCAATGGAAATACCCGCGGGTGAAGGTCCGCTTGCATTCAAGCCATGCAGCTCGCCTTTGGTCCAGACAATGGCAAATGCATCTCCGCCGATTCCATTCGAAGTCGGTTCAACAACGGTAAGACAGGCTGCTGTTGCAATAGCTGCATCAATCGCATTGCCTCCACGCTTCAGGATGTCGAGCCCTGCCTGTGCGGCGAGCGGCTGTGAGGTAGCCACCATTCCGTTCTTTGCGTAGGTTGCATTGCGCTGGGATGTATATGGGTAGGATAATGGGTCGAACGTCTTCATGGATGATTTCCCCCTTGATAGATTGAACTAGTGTACAACACCTTGAGACTCCTTGGCCCGCAGGCTCTCGAGTATTTGCTCTGCATAATGACAGGACACCTGATGCCCTGCGCCAATATCTCTTAGCTGTGGCGCTGTTGTCTTACATTCTTCTGTCGCAAAGCGGCAGCGCGGATGGAACGTACAGCCTGACGGCGGATTTGCCGGACTCGGCAAGTCGCCAGTCAGCAGGATACGCTCTCTCTTCAGCCTTGGATTCGCCTGTGGCACCGCAGATAAGAGTGCCTGGGTATACGGATGACTCGGATTTGCAAACAAGCTCCGCTTATCTGCAATCTCTACAATTCGGCCAAGATACATAACGGCGACCCGGTCGCATAAATGCTTGACGACGGACAGATCGTGAGAGATAAACATCAGGGTAAGGTCAAAATCCTGTTTCAAGCTCTTGAGCAGATTCAGCACCTGTGATTGAATGGAAACGTCCAGAGCCGATACCGGCTCATCGGCAATAATCAGCTTCGGATTCAGCACAAGCGCCCGAGCGATCCCGATCCGCTGGCGCTGTCCGCCGGAGAAGTCATGCGGATGACGGTCCAGGTGTTCCTTTTTCAAACCGACGATCTCAATAATCTTCTCCACCGTCTCATTCCGTTCCTTCGCTGTACCTATCTTGTGAACCGCTAAGGATTCGAGCAAAATTTTACGGATCGTCTTTCGCGGATTGAGCGAGGCGAACGGGTCCTGGAACACCATCTGGATATCCCGTCTTGTCTTACGCATCTCTTCTTTGCCCAGCTGCGCGAGGTCCTTGCCGCCGAAGATAACTTCCCCTTCTGTCGGCTCGTTCAATCTCATAATGGTTCTGCCGGTCGTTGATTTACCGCAGCCGGATTCCCCTACGATGCCAAGCGTTTCCCCGGGATAGACTTCAAGGTCTATTCCATCAACGGCGCGGACATGTCCGACGACTTTATTGAAGGCTCCTGCATGAATTGGAAAGTGCTGCTTGAGACCTTTCACACGTAGTATTGGTTCCATCTTACTCATCCCCTTCCGCATACAGCCAGCAGCGGCACTTCTGTCCGTCCAGCTTGAACAGTGAAGGCTCCTGCTCCTGACAGATCGGCATCACCTTGCTGCATCTTGGAGCAAAGCGGCAGCCCTTCGGCATCTCATGTGCCAGCGGAACTGAGCCCGGAATGGTCTCCAGGAACTCCACCTCTTCCGTCAGTTCTGGAATAGAATTCATCAGACCAATCGTGTACGGATGCTTCGGATTCTCGAACAGCTCAAATTTCTCCGCTTCTTCCACGACCTGTCCCGCATACATGACGATAACCCGGTCGCACATCTCAGCTACCACACCTAGATCATGTGTGATAAGCATGATGGAGGTATTCGTTTCTGTCTTCACTTTCTGCATCAGTTCCAGGATCTGTGCCTGAATCGTTACGTCAAGCGCCGTCGTAGGCTCGTCCGCAATAATCAGCTTCGGCTCACAGGACATCGCCATGGCAATCATCACCCGCTGCCGCATCCCGCCCGAGAGCTGATGAGGGTACTCGCCGTAGATTTCTTCTGCACGCGGCATACCGACGGCCTTCAGCATTTCAATTGCCCGTTCTTTGGCTTCCTTCTTCGATACCTTCCGGTGCAGCAGCACCGCCTCCTCGATCTGATGACCGACAGTTTGAAGCGGATTAAGCGATGTCATCGGCTCCTGAAAAATCATCGCGATATCGTTACCCCGGATCTTCTGCATTTGTTTCTCCGAAATATCCAGCAGGTTGTTTCCTTTGAATAAAATTTGTCCTTCTGAGGCTCCATTACCTGCCAGGAGCCGCATGATGGACAAGCTCGTCACGCTCTTGCCGCAGCCGGATTCGCCCACGACGCCAAGCGTTTCTCCTTCATTTATGGAGAAGTCCACGCCATCAACGACCGCGACTTGTCCATAATCAGTCTTAAACCGCGTTCTTAGCTGTTGTACATCTAATATAGTTGTCATGGTTTACGGACCCCCCTTTCTATTTCCTTGCGCGCGGATTAAGGAACTGCTGCAATCCATCGCCAAGCAAGTTAAATCCAAGTACAACAACGAAGATCGCCAGACCCGGATACAATGTTGCGTAAGGCGCTACACTCATCAGGCTTTGCGCCTGATTCAACATACTTCCCCATGATGACGTCGGCGGCTGCACACCCAGTCCCAGATAAGACAGGGAAGCTTCGGCCAGAATTCCGCTCGCCATCGTCAAGGTCGCCTGAATAATGATGGGTCCCAGCGCATTGGGTAAAATATGACAGAAGATGATCCGCCCGTCCTTCGCACCCACCGATTTGGCTGCATGCACATACTCCATGTTGCGGAGGCTAAGCACCTGTCCTCTTGTGATCCGTACAAAGGTAGGGGCAAAGCCGATACCAATCGCCAGCATCGCATTACCGAAGCCGGCTCCAAGGACCGCCGAGAGTGCAAGTGCCAGAATGAGAAACGGAAAGGCTTGAAACGAATCGACAATCCGCATCACGACCCACTCGTCCCAGAACCCCCGGTAATAACCGGTGAGCAGTCCAATCGGTACCCCGATGCAGACGGCAATGGCTACAGACATCAGCGCTGCTTTGATGGAGATTTGCGCTCCGTATACGACGCGGGAGAAGATGTCCCGGCCAAGATCATCCGTACCGAACAGATGCTCACTGCTTGGCTCTTGCAGAATTTTGTTATAGTCCTGCATATTTGGATCGTAAGGAGCAATAGAGCTCGCAAATAAGGCTGTTAGGATAAGAATAAGGATAATGACTGTACCTAGGACACCAAGTCCGGATTTAAAGAACTTTTTGAACTTTTTCATCCGTCTATGCCCCCTTACCTGATTTGATGCGCGGATCAATGACCGCATAGAGAAGATCCACAATGATGTTGATCACGACCACAAGAAGCGCCGATACAAGAATAGCGCCCTGCACCGTTACATAGTCACGTTTGAATACAGATTCGACGATTAGACGGCCGAAGCCAGGAATCGAGAAGATGGACTCCGTGATGACAAGACCGCCGATGAGACCAGCAATGAGAATACCCGAGCTTGTAACGACAGGAATCAAGGCGTTTCGCAGCACATGCTTGAATATGGTCGCCCATTCATTGAGTCCTTTTGCTTTGGCTGTACGGACAAAATCCATATTAACAACCTCAACGAGCGAGGAACGAAGCATCCTCATTAGTTCAGCTGATTCCCTGAGCCCTGTTGCAATACAAGGAAGAATAAGTGCTAATAGATTGGCCTTCCAGTCGACGGAAAAAGGAACGTAGCCCGATGACGGAAGCCAGTTGTTTTCGACGGTAAAATAAATAATGAGCATCATGGCGAGCCAGAAACTCGGAATACTCATGCCGCCAAGCGCTCCAAAGGAACTGAGATAGTCAAGCCAGGTATTGCGTTTGACTGCGGCAAGTATCCCTGCGGGTACTGCGATCAGCAGTGCGACAATAAAGCTTCCGATCGTCAGCTGTATCGTTGCAGGCAGCCGCTGTGCGATGAGTTCACTTACCGGTACATGGTCTGTAATCGATGTCCCCAAATCTCCCTGAAGCACATTGCCAAGCCAAGTAAAATACTGCTGTACAATCGGCTTGTCGAGGCCAAGCTCTGCTCTTAGGCTGGCGAGCGCCTCCGGTGTAGCCTCTTGACCCAGAATGACCCGGGCAGGATCACCTGGTATCAGATGGATCAAGGAGAAGGTCATGATCGACACCAGGAACAGAATGGGGATCGCGAGTAAAATACGCTTTAATACAAACATCATGAGCTCTCTCTCCCAATTTTGTTTATTTGGCAAAAAATCATTATCAATGACACAAGAAAGCGAAATTTGAATTCCGCTTTCTTGTTGTGTTAGAGTGTTATTTTGCAGGCTGAGAAAGGGATTATAGGCTTTAGAGGTGAGATGCTAAACATCCTAAATTCCTTTTCTTTGGGCTGTTATTGAATATCCAAGTTCGCTGTACGGATGATGCCGTCAGGAATATAAGTAAAGTTCTGAACCTTGTTTGATACACCAAATTTATCGTAGTTGTGATAGATGTAGACATAGCTTCCGTTCTCATGAACGATATCCATCGCCTGCTGGTACAGCTCTGCACGCTTCGCTGTATCCTGCTCCGCACGTGCGGCAATCAGTGCTTCATCAAGCTCCGGCTCGGAAATGCGGCCTTGGTTGTTCGGCATGCCAGTTACCAGGAAGTCATATACGTTCTGATCCGGGTCAATCCTGCCGGACCATCCCAATTGCATCGCTTCGAAGTTACCGCTGTCGCCATTCTCCAGCATCGTACCGTACTCGACTTTTTCAAGTTCAACGTTGATCTTGTGTGCCTTCAGCATGTTCTGAACAACGGCAGCAAACTGCTCGTTCTCAGTCGTTGTAGAAATTTGCATTTTGAAGCTGAAGCCATCCGGCTTGCCGCCTTTTTCAAGCAATTCTTGAACTTTAGCTGCATCTACTGCAGGAGACTTGTCCTGCTCTTCATTGTAAGCAAGGCTGCCTGGTGCAAATGGAGTATGTGCCGGTGCACCGTAACCGTCGAACAATACTTTGACAATCGCTTCACGATCAAGAGCCAGATCGACCGCCTGACGCAGGTATTTGTTCTGCAGGTCCCCTACCGTGTTATTCAAATGAATCCCTTGGAAGCCCATGTTCGCTTGTGCAACCACAGTCAGGTTCGCGTCATTCTCAACAGTAGGAATTTCCTTCACCGGAATTTCATCAATAATATCGACAACGCCGGAGCGAAGATTCTGTACCGCCGCACTCGTGTTGGTGAACACTTTGTAGTTCACTTCGTCGATCTTCACTTCATTCTTCCAATAGTTCTCGTTCTTCTTCAAAGTCACGTGGTCGCCGCTTACCTGCTCAACGAAGGCAAATGGACCTGTTCCTACCGGATTCTTAACATAGTTATCTCCATGCTCCTCAACTGCTGCCGGAGATACCATCATGCCGGAACGATCAGCCAGAACGGACAGGAATGGAGCAAATGGCTCCTTGAGCGTAATCACTACCGTCAACTCATCCGTTGCTTCCACGGTATCAATCGAACTCAGCTCACTGATCCGCTTCGAGCCTTCCTGCTTATAGCGCTCCAGATTAAATTTAACTGCCTCTGCATTAAACTCGCTTCCATCCTGGAAAGTGATACCGTCATGAAGCGTTAAAGTATACGTAAGACCATCTTCAGAAACGGTATATTCCGATACGAGCATCGGCACTACCTCGCCATCCGCATTTACATCAAACAGCTTGTCGTAGATACTGTTCTGTACCTGGCGATCATAGAGGGAAGACGATGACATCGGATCTAGACTTGGAGGGTCAGCCTTCAGACCAATGTTAAGTACCTTAGGACCTGTAGTTGATCCTTCAGCTCCCCCTGTATCCGTTGCTGTTTCTCCACCGCCTCCACCGCATGCAGTTAATACAAGCAAGCTGCTCAGTACTGCAGATGACAAAAGCTTGTTCATTTTTTTTGTAAACATCTTCATGACCTCACTTTTCTATAGAATAAATTTATAACCAGTCCCTTGATTAGGAACAGATTGGAATGAATAATGTGCATAAATATACATTGGTAATAAAAAGATGAAGCTCTAGCGGACGAACTTCAACTTTGATTTGAGAACCTTGAGCTCCATGATGACATTGGTACGTGTAATGCCTTTGACTTTATTCAACTTTTTCATTAGAAATTCGGAGAATTCATCGGTATCCTTCGTGAATACTTGAAGCATAAGCTGATATTCACCGCTAATCAGGAGCATCAGCCTGACCTCGGGCATTTCGTGAATTGCTTCCGTGACTTCCTCCATCATTTGATTCTCTACAGCGATAAAGATCAGCGTTTCAGAACGAATACCGGCTTTTACCGGATTGACGATTCCTACCAGGCTGAGAACACCTTCATCCTGCATCTGCTGAACCCGGAGCCGAACGGTCTTCTCTGTTACGTTTAACTCTTTGGCAATTTGGGTAAAGGGTATACGGGCATTCTCTTGCAAGAATCCAACAATACCTCGGTCCAGATCATCGAGACCGGAATACATTGCCCGCTGATGTTCTTCTTCAGTCACTTTTAGTGCTCCTTCTTCGACTCATTTCCTCGTCTCATTTCCTAATTACATAATAATTAGTTATTTCCGAGTCTATTTACGATACTTTTTGTGTGAATTGGTACGAATTTAGTTTTTCTGATATTAAAGCAGGATGACATTAAAATCAAGCGTTTTTCCAACAAAAATCGACAGATCTCACATAGATGAAATTTATTATATAAATAAATTTAATTTATCTCTTTTATTTTCTATCGAATTCACCCATTTATCTCTTTCAATCTCGATTTATTTATTTATTATTTTAAAGCGGTATCGCATTGCACCTTTTACATAACGATGTGATGTAGATGTTAATTTCTTCTTTAATTTGGAAAGCGGCAAACAAAAAAACAGGCGTCATGATTACCATGACGCCTGTTTTGATGATGAAGCGAACCCATTAACCTTCTAATTTGAGCTCTATCTGAATGACCTCGGAACGGCTGGCGATCCGAATAGGAGGTCCCCAGGAGCCGAAGCCGGAGGATACGATCACATGCATCTTATCCTTGAGCATATAACCCCAGTCCAGCTCAAACAATCGCTTGGTAATCCAGTGATTCGGGGCAAATTGTCCTCGGTGGGTGTGACCGCACAGCAGTAAATCAGCTCCCGCTTCAGCCGCCTTCTCAAAAGCATACGGCTGATGATCCAGCAGGATAATGGGCTGTTCATGATCCAGCGGCTCCAGCAGCTCGGCTACAGGGAGACGTCTCTTCGGATCTGTCTTCTCCGCAGTAAGATCCTTTCTTCCGGCAATCTGGAGGACTCCTCCCGCCGTCGTCACCGTCTCGTCCTGCAGAACCCGAATGCCGAGCAGCCCCATTTCCTCTACATACTGATCAATGTGACCCCCATAATATTCATGGTTTCCAAGAACAGCATACACACCATGCTTCGCCGTAAGCTTCTTCATCCCTTCCGACATCTTATTCCTGAGAAAGGGTTCGATCGAATCGTCCAGCACATCTCCGGCAAGCAGAATAAGGTCAGGCTTCATTTCATTCATAATGGATACAAGTCTGCCGAGGTGACGGTTACCGACGATGTTTCCCAAGTGGATATCCGAAGCGACAGCAATGCGATATGTTCCAGGCTGACCTTCCGGTTTCTTTTTGTGAATCGAAATTTCATGCTGCCGTACAATAGGACTCCAAGCGTTATAGGAGCCTGCTAGAAGGAACAGAACAAGCAGCCCTATAGCCAGCCAGCCGATAACCGGAATATATAATGCCTCTTCTACGCCTGCCGTATGACTGATCCATCCAGCAATGTCTGCGATCGGAAGCACGATAATGAAGAACTCCAGCAGCGCGAAGTAAAAGGAACCGAGCACCTTCATAAAGCGCCCTGCATGCCCGAGCCATTTAATCCGACCGATCCCATAGCCAAGTGCAATCATTGTCATGATGATGCCCAGCCATAACGGTGAAACGGTCTCGAAATACTGTGTAAGGAACAGATAGATGTTCCAGCCGATATACGTATTGATGCCTGCAAAAACGACCACAAAGAGCAAAATATTAATTACCATTCGTCCCGTAATCCTCATCCTGATCCAAAAGCTCCTTTATCCCATAATACGATCATATCAATCTATCTCGATTGTATTATATCTATGGATTTAAAGCCATTCCTCCAAATAATCCGATCAGCACGATGATCCATGGGGGCAGCTTCCACCAGACCAGCATGACGAACAGGACGAGCGCAAGTGCGAAATCATAAGGACCGCGTACAGCAGAAGTGAATACCGGATCATAAAAGGCTGCGAGCAATAGTCCGACAACTGCGGCATTCACGCCTTTCAGCGCGCCTTGTATTCCACTTCTTCCTCTAAGCTGCTGCCAGAAAGGAATCGCCCCTATGATCAGCAGGGCACCTGGGAGAAATATCGCTACGGTGAAAATTACAGCTCCGAGCGCTCCCTCCATTATTGTTCCCAGATAAGAAGCAAACGTAAAGAGCGGACCCGGTACCGCCTGTGTCAGGCCATAACCAGCCAGGAAGGCATCTGCATCAATCAATCCTTGCGGGACGAGTTCCCTCTCCAGCATGGGCAGAACGACATGCCCCCCGCCGAAGACGAGAGCTCCCGCCCGGTAGAAGCTGTCAAAATAAGCAATCCAGGCAGAACCGGAAATTTCACTCAGCAGTGGCAAGCCGAAAAGAAGCAGAAAGAACAGAACAAGACAGAAGATGCCCAATCCCTTCTGTATCGGCGCCTTCTCCGCTGATGGGGTGCTCTCCTGCTTCCCTCGAAACAGATAGACGCCTGCGAGGCCTGCTGCAATGATGAGCGAGACCTGTGTAATCGCAGATGGCCATATTACGACCAGGACACATGCAAGAGCCGCAATGGTCATTCGGCTCCGGTCTGGTGCAAGGTTCTTTCCCATACTCCAGACGGCATGTGCCACAATAGCGACAGCAACGATCTTAAGTCCATGCATCCAGCCGATTTCAACGATGCCTGACTGCTGTAATAATGAAGCCGCAATAAACAAGGCTAGTACAGAAGGCAGCGTAAACCCAAGCCAGGCAATGATCCCTCCAAGCACGCCTGCCCTCATCATACCTACACCCATTCCGACCTGGCTGCTCGCCGGGCCCGGCAGGAAGTGACTTAACGCAACCAGATCTGCATAGGTACGTTCATCAATCCATTTTCGCCGCATTACATATTCATTGTGAAAGTAACCGAGGTGGGCAACCGGTCCTCCAAATGAGGTGAGTCCGAGCTTCAGTGCAGTTGTAAATACCTCCCATAGCCGTGTTCCCATGTTAGATATATGAATCTCCTCCTTAATGATCTAATCTATGCCTACAAAGATGTACAGCTTCGGCAATCTCTAATTCATCTAGGTTCTAAGCAAACCGTAGAAATTATAGCAGTGAAGTGTTAGGGCAATGTTAAATTAAAATTATTGCTGTTGTTGACAACACCTTAGACTTGTAACTATAATGATTACAAGTTGTAATCACCATAGTTACAGGTGGTGAGACTTTGAATAACAATTGAGTAAGCATAGGAGGAGAATGGCACATGAATATTGGAGTTATTGGAGCAAGTGGCAAAGCAGGCCGGCTCATCGCAAGAGAAGCGGCAAGCCGTGGTCACAGCGTCACCGCTATTGTCCGTGATGCGAGTAAAGTCTCTGAATTTCCTGTCATTGAGAAGGACGTGTTTCAAATTACAGAAGAAGATATCCAAGGCCTAGACGTCATCGTTAACGCTTTTGGCGCAGCTCTAGGGCAAGAGCATCTGTATGTGGAGGCAGGGCAGGCTCTTATCCGGCTGCTAAGCAATACAGACATTCGTCTTATTGTGGTTGGCGGCGCAGGAAGCCTATATGTAGATGATCAGAACACCACACGACTGGTCGATACACCCGAATTCCCGGCAGCGATTAAGCCCACCGCATTCAACGCAGCGAAGAACCTTGAAGATCTGAAGGCATCTGAAGATTTGGATTGGACCTATATGAGCCCTGCTGCATTCTTTGATCCCGAAGGTTCACGCACTGGTTCCTATCAGTTAGGACAAGACCATCTGATCCTGAACCAGCAAGGTAACAGCTATATCAGTTATGCAGATTATGCGGTGGCACTCGTTGATGAGATTGAAGCAGCAAACCATAAGCATCAGCGTTTTACAGTCGTATCTGAACGAAATTAATAGTTTCTATATATTGAGAATGGAGAAGTCTAAGATAGACATCTCCATTCTTTTCGTTTACTTATCTGATCGATTCTTTGTTTTGATTAGTTAAGATATTGATTCTGCGGCTTGCGGTTATAATATACTGATGTATACTGCGTATATAAGACGTACAAAGGAGTTATCCGTTTATGATTACCAGCCGATTCTCTGTAGGCATTCATATATTGACACTGCTGTACTACAATAAGGAAGGCGTAAATACATCAGAATTTATTGCCGCAAGTGTGGGAACGAACCCGGTCGTAATCCGCAGAATTATGGGGATGCTGAATAGAGCCGGACTTGTGGAAGCTAGACCCGGGGTGGCGGGCGCAAAGCTTAAAAGAGACATTTCCGACATTACGCTGCTTGATATCTATCATGCCGTTCACGCCGTTAACGAGAATGCGCTGTTCTCACTTCATGACTCACCCAATCCTGCCTGCGAAGTAGGGCGCAGTATTCAAGGAAGTATTGAGCCCATCTTTACTGCTGCACAAAAGGCCATGGAGGACCAGCTTGCACAGGTCAAGCTCAGTGATATCGTAAATGATGTAGTACAACAAGCAGCTCAAAAATAAACATTGAAAGGACAACCCGAATGGTAATCGGATTGTCCTTTTTTTGTTATGCATTAGGCAGCAAGGGTGTATGCTGCTCAAGCGCTGTATTCACTTTTACTTCTGAGAAAATAACATGCGTCATCGTATTGGCATACGTCGAAATCGCGTCAATAAACTCTTCAATCTCATCCAGCTGGCTGACGGTAAGCAGTACCATATAGCATGACTTGCCTGCGATCCGGTAACAGGATAACACCGTGGGATAACTCTCAATAAATGGCTTAAAGCGCTTATGGTCTCCATGCTGCAGCGTCACTTCAATCAGGCAGTCCATCGTAAAGCCGAGCTTCTTGCGATTGACCTGTATGGTATATCCCTCAATGAGCCCTTGCTCCTCCAGTCGCTTGACCCTTTCCGTCACCGAGGGTGCTGACAAATTAACCAGCCTTCCCAGCTCTCTCATAGAGAGACGCGCATCCTTCTGAAGTTCGGTCAGAATAGACATGTCGATATGATCTATTTTCATTTGTAAATCAAACCCTTCATATTTCATTCCATTTATAAAGCATTACACTGTTTATACCTTAATACTTTTATGCAAACAATGCAATTATCCCGATAAAATAGATACTATGAAAGGGCGTGATCCAACTGATAAACAACGTAAAAAACAGCTGCAACGAGCAAACTCCCTCAAGAAATATTCATGGCAAGCCAGCTGAAATCTCTGAAACAGAAGTCTATACAACACCTCAAGATCAAACAAAGCGGGGAAAAACCTGGAAACACTACCTCCATGAGATCCTGAAAGGAATAGCTGTATTCAAGTAACAACGAGTAATTTATATTAAAAAGCACCGGAATCTCATCATCCGAGCTCGACCAACGTGATCAACTCCCCATTTTTTGAGCCCATTATAACACGGGGCGCTGATGCTGATTGAAAATTGGTTACAAGACTAGGAACCCACCATGGTTCCCCCGTTTACATGCAGAACCTGGCCTGTAACATAGCTGGAATCGTCGGAAGCCAAATAGACGTAAGTCGGCGCCAGCTCAAAGGGCTGACCGGCACGCTTCATCGGCGTATTTGCTCCCAGCGTCTTGATGTACTCTGCCGGATAGCTCGCAGGCTGAAGCGGCGTCCATATCGGACCCGGGGCAACCGCATTTACGCGAATTCCACAGCCGACCAGCTGCTCGGACAAGGACCGCGTGAAGGATACCATCGCTCCCTTGGTGGAGGAATAATCAATGAGAAGCGGATTCCCCGCATATGCGGTAACCGAGGTTGTCGAGATGATCGAGCTCCCAGGCTTCAAGTACTTCAGCGCTTCCTGTGTCAGAAAAAAGCTCGGGTAAATGTTCGTCCGGAACGTATCGTCCAGCTGCTGTGCTGTAATCGATGTGATAAACTCCTGCGGAAACTGCACTGCTTGATTAATAACGAGAATATCCAGTCTACCGAAGCAATTCGCCGTTTCATTCACAACAGCCCGGCAGTGCCCTTCATCTCGAAGATCGCCAGGAAGCAGAAGACAGCTCCCTCCGTACGCCTCAACCATTCGCTTCGTATCTTCTGCATCCCGATGTTCATCCAGATACGGAATCGAGACGCTTGCGCCTTCCTTGGCAAAGGCAATCGCCACCGCTCTGCCGATTCCACTATCCCCTCCGGTAATGATCGCAATCTTCCCTTTGAGCTTGCCACTCCCTACATACCCTGGATTGTCTGCAATCGGCAGCGGGTTCATAATGTATTCGAACCCGGGCTGGCGGTCCTGGTGCTGAGGTGGGAACGTAATGGGAACTTTTTCGCACTTCACTTCCTTACCATAGTATGGATACATGGGAATCATATATAAGCCTCCTGTTTAGCCGTTTTCTCTCGGAGCATTATATGTACCCATCCGCCTATTGGAAACTTGCTTTTTAATAAGAAAAATTTGTATTACCGCGTTTACGCTTGTAGTATAATAACATTGTTTTACAGAAAAACCTTTATTACTAGAATCAATTTCCTAATACCTCTTCGTTTCTTTAATGAAATTGATTCACCAATATTAAAATGGGGGTGAATGATTGAGCTTTGAGCTTTCACTGTTTTAAAGCGCTTACACTAATAGAATGCGAGGGATTGCATATGGAAAGTAACTTGCAGCAACGTGAGCCTGCCAAGTCAAAACGTTCTCCCGAGGAATATTCTAACATTGCTAAGTCTACTTATTTTCAACAGCTGCTTCGAGACAAGAAACGCTTTATTCTTCCTTTCACGATCTTCTTCTTCTGCTTCTATTTTGCTCTGCCAATTCTCACCTCCTACACGACGATTCTGAATACACCGTTTATAGGAAGCATCACCTGGGCTTGGGTACTGGCCTTTCTTCAATTTATCATGACATGGGCTTTCTGCATGATCTACTACAAAAAAGCTTCCAAATTCGATCAGCTGTCAAGTCAAATCATTGATGAGGAAAAGAGAGGTAACCTATGAATACAGCTGCTTTTATCATGTTTCTCGTTATCGTCGCCGCCACACTGCTCATTACGTACTGGGCTTCGAAAAAAACGACATCCGCAAGTGATTTCTACACGGCTGGCGGAGGCCTGACCGGCTGGCAGAACGGACTCGCTATCGCCGGAGACTATATGTCTGCTGCCTCCTTCCTAGGCATCGCCGGCATGATTGCTCTATCCGGTTTCGATGGATTCTTCTACAGTATCGGCTTTCTCGTCGCTTATCTGGTTGTCCTCTTTCTGGTGGCTGAGCCGCTGCGGAACCTGGGCAAGTACACCTTTGCCGACATGATTGCCGTTCGTTTCCACATGAAGAAGATCCGGGGCTTCGCCGCCTTTAATACGATTGCCATATCCATCTTCTATATGATTGCGCAGCTGGTCGGAGCGGGCGCCCTGATCAAGCTGCTGCTCGGGATTGAATTTACGACCTCTGTCATTATCGTCGGCATTCTGATGACGGTTTACGTTATTTTTGGCGGGATGCATGCAACGAGCTGGGTACAGATTGTTAAGGCCTTTCTGCTGATGGGCGGAACCTTCGTAATATCCATCCTGGTACTCTACAAATTCGATTTCAGCATTACCGGCATGTTCTCACATATGACTACTGCCACGCCGCATAACGAGAGCTTCCTGAATCCAGGAATCAAATACAAAGACGGTCTGGATACACTCTCCTTGACCATGGGTCTGGTGCTTGGAACGGCCGGATTGCCGCACATTCTGGTCCGTTTCTTCACTGTAAAAGATGCCAAAACTGCGCGCAGCTCAGTCGTATATGCAACCTGGGTTATCGGTATCTTCTATGTCATGACGATCTTCCTTGGCTTCGGTGCTGCCGCATTCGTAGGCAACAGCGCCATCATCGCCCAAGATCAGGCAGGCAACATGGCAGCACCGCTGCTGGCACAGGCCCTCGGCGGGGACATGATGTTTGCTTTCATCTCCGCTGTCGCGTTCGCCACCATCCTTGCGGTCGTTGCGGGGCTCGTGCTCACCGCGGCTACGGCGTTCTCGCATGATTTTTACAATCAGATATTACGCAAGGGTCAGGCGACGGAGAAGGAGCAGATGAACATGGCTCGTTATGCTTCTATCGGAATCTCCATTCTATCCATCCTGCTTGCGCTTGTTGCACGGAATCTGAATGTGGCCTTTCTCGTCTCCCTTGCCTTTGCCGTCGCTGCCAGCGCTAATCTGCCGGTCATTTTATACACGATCTATTGGAAAAGATTCAACACCAACGGCGCCATATGGGCCATGGTGGTCGGACTCGTCACATCGGTGGGCCTTGTGCTCGTCAGTCCGAATGTGATTCATCCAGATGCAGGCAAAGCGATCTTCACGGGTGAACCCCTCTATCCTTTCTCTACCCCAGGGCTGATCTCAATCCCGCTTGGATTCCTAGCCGGCTATGTTGGAACGCTGCTCTCCCGCAAGAAAACAATAGAGGAAGACAACCAAACGAGCTATGACGAAATTCTGGTCAGGTCCAATACCGGACTGGATAATACGGTTTAGCTGAAACAATCTCATAGTACTACTTTAGATGTCCTCCGGTTGCAGCCGGAGGCATCTTTAATTTGTTCACTTCAACTAACTGCGACCTACGCTGTTTTTGAACTCGGAGCGAAACTTCGCGTTGAATCCTGCGTTTTATGTGTGGCAATGTGGAACAGAATTGCAATGATTCCTGCTACCACTGATACCGGAACACCTACAAATTCACACACAAAATATCCAATGAGCAGCAGACCCAGCACATACCACGAAATATGGAACAACTTCGGGTCCTTGATCGCTTCAGACGGTGCCTTCAGCTAATATTGCTGAAGCCACAAATGACAACCCCCATACACACAAACTACAAAATATATTATGTATTAATCAACAACTTGACTCACCAAAAAGACGAACGAATTTGATTCATCCTCATTTCACTTCTCGAAACAAGTTCGATATGCCGAACATCATTATATAAGTATTGGCTCATGGTTCACAATCATTTCTGAAATGCCATAGTCAGACGAAGAAAAGCACCCCTCATCGGAGTGCTCTTTGGAGTGCTCTTCCCTAGTCTTAGGAAAGAATTCAATTACTGCACGCTCGTATACCTCGCATACGCTTCCGTCCGGATCTGAACCAATCGTTCCAGTCCCATATCATTCAGCTGCTTAAGGTAACCCTCCCACTCTGCATCAATCGTGCCTTCTGTGATCCATTTGGCACGGTTGGTACGGACATAACCATCAATATCCGTCGTCAGCGTCGGCAGCTCCTGAAACTCCTCGCTGCTGTACATGACATTCGGGAATGGTGTCGTCACATAGTCAGCTCCCAGCTTATCAATAACCAGCTTCAGACCGTCGCCGACCGTTTCATCCAGAATGATGTTCTGTTCAAAGCTCGGACTGACATATTTCGGGCCAAAATCTCGCAGGGATTGCTCCCAATACCACGCATCTGCGCTCGTTCCTTCCGGAGGGCTCATCAGTGCATACGTACCATCCTCCTTCTTCTCAATGACAGTACCGATCGCTCCCCAGAAGTTCTGAATACTGGCTTCATTCGTATAGAACTGATCTGCCCAGCGGGCGACGACCTCAGGATATTTGCTGGAGGTTGTGATCAGCAGCTCGTTGCGTCTGAAGCTGAGCCCCACAGGGTCTCCTGCCTGATAACGCTTCCCATCCGGACCGGCCAGGGTCGGGATGGCCTCATATTCATCCTTCCATTTGCCGAACACCGCATCCGGTATCCACTGGTTCGTGAACCCGATAAGAGCAGCATCCGGATTCTGATGCTTCGCTGTAGACATTGTGTTATCCTGCGTGAACAATTCAGGATCGATCAAGCCTTCTGCATACAGCTGATGCGCCCATTTAATCGCTTCTTTATATTGTTCGGTTATCGGATAGAACACCGGTTTGCCATCCTGAATCATCATGCTGCTGGCATTAATATCGGTAATGCCAAATGGACTCAGCAGATCACTGCTGATATCGCCCGAGCCGCTGATCGGAATTTCATCCTGCTTGCCATTTCCGTTCGGGTCCTGCTCCTTGAAGGCTTTGAGCACCTGATACAGCTCATCCGTCGTTTCAGGGACTTCAAGTCCCAAACGGTCCAGCCATACCTTGTTAATAATCGGCTGATTCATGGACTTCGGTCTCGAAGGCAGCCTTGCCGGCAGCGAGTAGATTTGCCCGTCCGGGAAGGTACTGATCTTCTTCAGCTCGGGAGTCTCTTCCATCGCGGCCTTCAAATTCGGCATATACTGATCGATATACTCATCCAGCGGGCGGAAATAAGCCAAGTTGTTCACAATATCCGAATCCGAGAATACCGCATCGCCTAAGATCACGTCGGGGAGCGTACCGCTCGCCAGCATGATCGACTTCTGCTCTCCCCAATCATTGGAGGACATGACCTGCCAGTTGATCTTGACATTGGTCTGCTGCTCCAAGTCCTTAATCCATTGATTCTGCGTAAATGTATCCCCCATATTCCCCCACCGCACAGTCAGCACATCCAGCGTAATCGGTTCGTTAACGATAGGCAGTCCTTCTTTATTAAAAATCGCTTCATCCACTGCCTGCTTCTCTTCTCCCGTTTCACTGCTGCTGCAGCCGATCAGTCCAAGGAGCAGTGTTGACGCCAGGACAACGGAGGTCAGCATTTTCATACGGTATTCTCTATTCCTATACTTCATTCGCATATTCATCGATCCCCTCATATAAGATCCAGACCAGATATCAGCGCATTACATAAGTCATGACAGCTATGCTATTGCTTCACGGCGCCAATCATCACCCCCTGATTGAAATACTTCTGTACGAATGGGTAAATGCACATGATCGGCACCGTCGCCACAATAATGACCGCATAGCGCATCAGATTGGCAAGTCGCAGCGCGACAGCCGCTGCTTCTCCGGTTCCCATGCTCGACTGCATCTGGTTGGTAATCAGGATATTTCGCAAGATAAGCTGCAGCGGATACAAATTCGGATCTTTCAAATAAATGAGTGCATTAAAATAGGAATTCCAGTGGCCCACCGCCGTCCATAGCGCGATAACTGAAATAACCGCCTTAGAGAGCGGAATTACGATCTGCAGATAGTACCGCAAATTGCCGCAGCCATCCAGCTGTGCCGCTTCCCACAGATCTTCAGGGATACTGTGCTGAAAAAAAGTCCGGGCAACAATAATGTTATACACCGCAACCGAGAACGGGAGCACCATTACGAGAAAGGTATCATACATATGGAAGTCCCTGATCGTAAGGAAGGTGGGAATGAGCCCGCCATTAAAAAACATCGTGAAGATAAAAAAGAGCGAGATGGCTCTGCGGCCAAACAGATCCTTACGCGACAATGCATAGGCTGCGGATATGTTTACCACAAGGCTGATAACTGTACCAATGACGGTATATAGTATCGTGTTCCGGTAACCAATCCATATATTCTCATGCTTCAGCAGTTCCTGATAGCCTGCCAGTGTGAACCCTTTGGGGAACAGCCACACCTGGCCGTTCGCCACGGCTGCCGGATCACTGAATGATGCAATGATAATAAAATATATTGGATACATAAGCAGAATGAGCAGCATGACGGCAAACACATACAAGGCAATCTCCAGCACTCGATCCGAGGAACGATTGTTAACAGGCCGGGCAGCTTGCCGGGGCGATTCCACATTGTCCACTCTTCATCCCTCCTCTCCCTGTAAACTTCCTACCACAGGCTGTTTTTGCTGTATTTCTTCGAAATCTCATTCACCATGATGAGTAAGATGAAATTAATGATCGTATTCGCGAGGTTAATAGCGGACGAGAAGCTGTACTGGCTGCTGAGCATCCCTATCTTATATACATAAGTGGAGATGACTTCACTTGAGGAGATGTTCAGATTGTTCTGCATCAGGTAGACCTTCTCGAATCCGACACCCAGCAGGCTCCCCACTCTCAGGATGAGCAGTGTGACGGCCGTCGGCATGAGCATCGGAAGGTCGATATACCATATTTTTTGCCAGCGGCTTGCCCCGTCCATCGTGGCCGCTTCGTACAGACTCGGGCTTACGGCGGACAATGCCGCAATGAAGATAATGCTGTCCCAGCCGGTATGCTGCCATACATCCGACCATACATATACGCTGCTGAACAATCCTGGTGATCCCATCAGGTTAGGAGCCTCCGCGCCGAACAAACGATAAATGTGACCGATGAGCCCTGTGCTTGGTGACAAAAGGATCAGCAGTAATCCCACCATAACGACGGTCGAAATAAAATGCGGCATATAAGTTACGGTCTGAAAAAACCGCTTGAACCGGTTCTCCCTCATCTGGTTGATCATCAGTGCCAGCATGATGGGAATCGGAAACGTAGCCAGACTGTACAAGCTAAGGATCAGCGTGTTCTTGATGGTCGTATCAAATTGATAAGAATTAAAAAATTTCTCGAAGTACTTCAGTCCTGCCCAAGGACTGCCGCCGATGCCAAGAGCCGGACTGTAATCTTTAAAGGCAATGACGATGCCATACATTGGAATGTAAGCAAATAGCAGCAGCAAAACTACAGCAGGCAGCAGCAACAAGTATAGACCCCAGTTCCGTTTAATCTGCAGCAGCGCAGGTGCTCTTTTTCGATGACTCGGTTTAACACTTAAATCCGCTGTTCTCACATCCGCTCCCCTTTCCCGCCAGCCTACTCATCAAAGCGCTTTCATAAGCAGACTGGTGATTCCCTCTTCCATGTCTTGAGTATACTCCGCCTGAAGGGTAGGTACTGGACTTGTAACCAAGAGGATTCGGACTTTTCTTGTATCTTGCTGCCATATACTGTCCAGGTGAAGCTTGTGCACTATAGGGTATTACAGACTTTTTCATGCGACGATCCAGACTTTGTTCATATTTGCTCTGACAGCCATGTTCTTTTGACGGGAGAGGAATTATAATATCAATACCATATAATAAAACGCTTACATACTTAAGCGTCAGGAAAGGAAGCTTGACGATGGATAGGGTTATCAAGCATGCGCACCGCAGGTCACATCCCATCCGGCATTATGTCAAAATCACGCTTCTGATCACGATCTCCGCGCTTCTGCTTGATCTCGCCATCAGCATGGCCTCCATCTCGATCGTCAAACAGCAGTCCACACGTTACCTCCAGGATACCGCGGATCTCTATCTCACCAGAATTAATCATGACTTTGATTATATCAATCATTATATGGGCTGGACGCTGGCCAACGACGACAACATCGAAGCCTTGCTGCCGAAGCGACAGAGCGGTAACTACGACGATTTCCTCGAAGCGAGTGATAATCTGCGCAAGCGATACACGGAGCTGCAAAAAAATTACGGACCCGCGTACAATTTCTTCTATTATTCCAAGGAAGAGAAGCTGCTCCGCAATTATGCGCCCATGAGCATCACTTATCCCGAATACCAGGAGCTCGGGCAGCAAATGGTCAGCTATACAAGCGATCCCAATGTCTATGACAAGTTCTATTCCAACTGGACACCCATCCTCATCCAGGATAAATACTACATTATCAATATCGTGCCTTATCATGAGCAGTACCTGATGTGCCTTATTTCTGCGGATGATCTTATCGCACCTCTAAGACAGATTAATTTAGGAAAGAACGGGTTCTCTACCCTGGTTGATCAGGACGGCAGGATCTTATCCAGTCCGGCAGCAGATATGGAACCGAGCCAGGGAGCCGGGTTCACCTTTCCTTTCATCTCGGGTCCACGGACGACCGTAAGCAAGGCGTTCACGGATTCTACCATTAATGTGAAGATGATCATTGAGTTCGGCGCCTTTGAGAAGATCATGGTGGCCCAGCTCTTGATCCTGCTCCTGTTCGTGATCGTTGCGTCCTCCCTGATCGTTGTCGTCCTGTATTTGAAGGGCAGGGTGCTGAAGCCGATCCAGCAATTTTCCAGGAATCTCTCGAAGATGGCAGAGTCCAGTGAGCCGCTGGAGTTCACCAGCAGCCCTATCATTGAGCTGTCAGAGGCGGGCTTGCAGTACAGGAAGCTCATCGAGCAAATTAAACAGATCAAGATTGATATGTATGAACAGGAGCTCTCCAAGCAGCAGATTCAGCTGGATTATATGAAGATGCAGATCAGACCGCACTTTTTTCTAAACTGTCTCACCAACATCTACAGTATGGCCCAGATGCAAATGCATAAGGAGATTGAATACATGACCCTCTCCACCTCCTCGTACTTCCGGTATATTTTTCAGAATAACGATCATTTTGTACGACTTGGAGACGAGATTGAACATGTTACAACTTATCTTGAAATACAGAAGCACCGGTATCGGAATGCCTTCAGCTATGACATTAGCGGGAGCGACAACGTCCGGGAGCTGATGCTTCCTCCACTTGTGCTTCAGACCTTCATTGAGAATGCCGTTAAATATGCTGTTTCCAGAGATAACAAGCTGCAGATTCAGCTTCGATTGGAGCAGGAGATTTATATTAACCGCCGTGTACTCAAGATTGTCATTGAAGATTCAGGCCCCGGATTTCCATCAGAGATTCTGGAGCAGCTTCAAGCCGGTCTGCCGCTTGAGATGCTCCAAGGTCATAGAATCGGGATTATGAACACGCTGAAGCGGCTGGAGTCGCTGTATGAGGGAGAAGCAAGGGTTCATTTTTCTAATCAGATGAATGGCGGTGCCTGTATCCAATTATTTCTGCCACAGCCTTTGCAAAGCCTAACTTGAAGAAGAAGGAAGGTGCACACATGAATGTATTGCTTGTGGATGATGATTATTTTGTCGTTGCTGCACTGGAGCAGAAGATTGACTGGAGTGCTCTATCCATTGATCAGGTCTACACCGCCTACAATATAGCCCAGGCTCGAGAGATCTTCGTGCAGCACGATATTGAGATTATGATATGCGATATAGAGATGCCGCAGGGCAGCGGACTCGAGCTTCTCGCCTGGATTCGGGAGGAGAACTATGCAGTCCAGACGATCTTCCTAACGAACTATGCCGACTTTAATTACGCGCAAAAAGCGATTGAGCTGCAGAGCTTCGACTATTTTCTGAAGCCGATCGCCTTCGATAAGCTGACCCTGATCCTGTCCAAAGCGATATACAAGGTGAGGGAACAGCGAAGGAATGAAGCAGCGATCAAGGAAGGGCTGCTCTGGCAGAAAAATCAGCGCAAGATGGTTGAGCATTTCTGGCGACAGCTCAGTACCGAGAAGAAAAATGCCCCGAGCACGGCATCGCTTGCTGAAGCGATCATAGAGCAGAATCTTCCTTACCAGTTGTCTGATCTGTTCCTTCCTTTGCTAATATCCATCTACGCCTATGACCAGAGCCTCGGTAAGGAAGACAAAGACCTATTCAATTATGCTCTTCACAACGTACTCACGGAGCTATTTCATCACCCCTCCTTCGCAGTAGAATCCATGATTGAGGTCAAAGACAATCACTATTTCGTCATCCTAAGATGGACTTCAGCAGAAGAAGCTGCTCTCATTGAATCGGCCAGTGCCTCCTTTATCCAAAAAGCAAACCGCTTCTTGAAATCCGATGCCTCGTGCTGTATCGGAATCACTTCCTCCCTGTCACAGCTATATCAGGGAATACAAAATTTACTGCGGATGAACGAGGAGATTATCAAGCACCGTAATCAAACGCTATATCTGGAACAGTATCCTCAGACAGAAGCAATCAAGGCTGTCGTCTATGCAGCACCGGACCTGTCGCGTCTCGAAGAGTGGCTGAGTAAAGATGATCCGGCTTCGTTCTTGAACGAGGCAAAGCGTTGTCTGTATGACCTCATTGCACACGGACAAGATCAAATCTTGAATGCTTCCGTACTCCGTCTGTTCCGATTGGACATGATCCAGATCGTCTATTCCTATCTGAAAAGCAAGGAAATTCAGGCCCATAAGCTGTACACGGGAAAGCTCCATGATCAGTTATACGCAGCATCCCTCTATTCAATAGAGGATATGGAGAAGTATATCGAGTACCTTGTCAAGACGGCCGCGGAATACCGCCGTTATGCGGCGCAGCAGGACTCTGTCGTCGAGGAGATCAAGCAGCATATTCATAAGCACTGCGGTGATGAGCTGACAAGGAACAGTTTGGGGGAAATGGTGTATCTAAACCCCGATTATTTGGCACGCATCTTCAAGAAGGAGACCGGCATATCGCTTGGCGCTTACATTATTCAGGCCCGGATTAGAAGCGCACGCCAGCTGCTTGAGAGCACATCGTTATCCGTCTATTCCATCGCCGGAAAAGTCGGCTATGCCAATTACCCCTATTTCTCCAAGCTGTTCAAGCAGGATGTGGGCTGCACTCCAACCGAATATCGCAAGCTGAGGCAGGAAGCAGCCACCAGCATGTAATCCTCTGCATCCGCGAAATCGCTAAGGCCCGCAGATCCATAGTGGATCGCGGGCCTGCTATTCACATACCAGATATCAATTGACGATGATAATCGTTATCAACTATAATAGGCGAAGATAAACCCGATCGGCAATTGTACAACTGACTATGCGGAAAGAAGGAACGTAAATGATGAGCGAAGAGCTTGAATTATATGATGTAACGATCATCGGCGGCGGTCCTGCCGGTATGTATACCGCTTTTTACAGCGGAATGAGAGATTTGAAGACCAAGCTGATTGAAGCCAGAGAAGAGCTGGGCGGCCGAATCCTAATCTATCCCGAGAAGATGATCTGGGATGTGGGCGGACTAACCCCTACTCTCGGTAAGGATCTGATCAAGCAGCTTACCCAGCAGGCCATGACCTTCGATCCTACGATTGTACTTGGACAGCATATTACTGGGCTGGAGCGTCAGACGGATGGAACGATGATACTGACATCAGCAACAGGTGAGCGTCACTGGACCAAGACCGTTGTTATGGCCATCGGCTACGGTATTCTCGAGATGGCGAAGCTCGAAATTGAAGGTGCAGACCGCTATGAAGTAAGCAATCTGCATTATACGGTACAGGAGCTGGAAGTATTCCGCGGCAAACGTGTTCTCATCTCCGGCGGCGGTGACTCTGCCGTGGATTGGGCGAATGCACTGGAGCCGATTGCAGAGAGTCTGATCGTCGTTCATCGGCGGGATCAATTCGGCGGTCATGAACGCAACGTCGTCAAGATGAAGGAATCCTCTTGTAAGGTACGTACACCTTATGCCATTGATTCACTGCACAGCGCGAACGGAACGGATATTAACGAAGTGAGCATCCGCCATGTGGAGACGGGTGCACAGGAACGTATCGAAGTGGATGCTGTCATCGTTAACCATGGGATGCGGTACAATTTCGGCCCGATTAGGGAATGGGGCATTGAAATGGGAGATTGGACATGCAAGGTAGGAAGCAGCATGAACACAAGCATTCCGGGTGTATTTGCTGCAGGTGATTTTGTTGATTTTGAAGGCAAGGTGCGTCTCATCGCAGGTACATTCACCGATGCCGTGAGTGCACTGAATGGTGCGAAGCTGTACATAGAGCCTGAAGCCGATAAATACGCCTACGTCTCCTCCCATAACGCTAAATTCAAAGAGAAAAACAAGCAGCTGGGTGTCGTAGAACAACATGAACACTAAGATAAGACCGGTCCTTCTGTGAAGAAGGCACCGGCTTTTTTTATTCGCAGAACTTGAGGACAAGATATTGATATTTCGTGCTAAAATGCTGCAAAAGCCTAAACCTGTACAGCCTTTAGTATATAAGAATACGTGATCTCAAAAATGAAATGAGGAATGGTCTTATGACGCAATCAACTACAGCCTTCTCAACGCTACACCCGGAGACAGTGGTTGCTATTATAAATAAAATGATTAAGTTTAGATACTTTTTTTCAAGCTCATAGTGAACCTCCTTTCGAATATGTAATTAATGCATGCTGTTACAAGGGTATTTCTCTACGAATTCATCTTTCCGTGTTTTTTTGAGAAATACATGTTTTGATCTTCCAATTTAACAAGCACTTTACCGAAACGCCCGCCTTGATAAACCGTTACTGGATCGGAGGGATAATTTTTATCAAGGTAGTCTTCAATAATGCGATGCGTTTCTATATCTACAGGATATTGATAGATTTTCAACCAATTTAAAACCTCTTGTATTGCCGTTTCCCGGGATACTTCAGCTGTTTTCATTTCTTTAGTTACGAGTGAGTGAAAGGCATACCCCTTCAGATAAAGCAGTTGCATCAAGTAAATCATTTCTGAATTATGAGGCTTTGTATATGGATGTTTCAGATTCGATAATATTTCGTTAGTGAGGCTGTGTTCCCTTGGTCCTGCGGATAAGCTGATATAACAAAATTTGCTGGCGCAGCTCAAAATTCTCTCCACACTTTCCCAATCTGTTACAGCAGGGCACATGGACACAAACACAAAATCAAAGGCCTTCTCCCAGCCCTCCTTCTCAATATCAATATTTTCAAATACGTCCTTCACAATGTCTATTTTGCCCCTGGCCCACTTTTGACTGTTTTCCTCCAGCAGTTTCACAAAGGGCAGAGAGGGCTCAACAGCTGTCACTTGTGCACCTCTTTCTGCAAAGGGAATAGAAAAGCCTCCGGATGCGGCTCCAATATCTAAAACAGAAGCTCCTTCAAGCGTTACCCCTTGTTCTTCCAACCAGCCTATAATCCGTTCTGTGCGCTGCCTTCCCTCTTCGTTAAAGCATTGATCATTGTACTTTTGAGCAGTAGCATCAAAGCTGCGTTCTGGAACAATTCCAGCTGCTTTCATCATATTTACGCCTGTCATTGAATCCTCTCTCCAAGCTTTTTCCCAATTCAATTCATCAAAAATGCTGTTCAACATAATAAAGCTCCTCCATTTCCCGTAATTATTATTAGCGGCGGCAGTTTTTTAAAGCGTTAAAATATGGTTGAAAAGTTATGCAAATATCGTAGTCCAATCACCAGAGAGAGCACTAGAACAGGAAGAGTTAACGCAAATATCCAGTTCCACCCCAATTTCTCCAGTAATAGACCTGAAATCGTCGGTCCAATAGCTGGAGCAACAACCAAAACCATTCCAATTAAGCCGTATGCTCCCCCTCTCTTCTCTGGGTGAATAATTATAAGTACGGTACTGTACATCAACGGCAGCATAATCATGGAGTTTAAGGACTTCTTTTATCTGTAATTATAGTAAAAAATTATTGAATCTCTTTGGCAAGATCAGCCAAGGTCATATTTCTAAAATAATTCTCCATCTTATTTTCTCCTTGCAATATTATCCTTTGATTGGGGCATTGGGGACCATGGTCAAAGCTGCAATCAAACAATGAAGCAGTACCTTCAATTGCCTGAATGACGTCCAGGAACGAAATATCTGCCCAATTACTTTAATTCCTCTCACCTTCATGGACTATATCTATCTATAATATCTGTATTAATCCTTTTGTCAACCTGCATAGCATTGCAAGAAAATATACCTCAAGTTCATATGTAGTAACATCCAGTGAACCCGTAACTATATAAATTATCGTAAACGAAACTTTTCTCTCTCAACCGTTAACACTGCCTCCGTATGGAGTTGAGATATTGGATATATCAGCAACACAGCCTCTATGAGAGTGAGGTACAAATTGTACATTTACCGCGAGCAAAGAAGCCTGATCAAATAAATGATCAGGCTTCTTTCTATATTTTATAGCTGTACCATGAATGGCTTCCCTTACAATCGTTCTTTTACCCATACGGACATTTCACCCATATCCCGGTTCGCCCAGGCATAATACGGGATGAATTTAATCTGCGCCTGCTTAAGGGGTACCTCCACATCAAATTGATACAGCGCTTGACCCCAATCGTCCATATTCATCCGCAGTGCTTCTCCCGAGATCGCTTTGATTCCCCCAGCAATCGCCGGTTCATCTAATACATTCAGTTCGGTATTCTGCGGCAGGATCAGCTGCTGAAGCTGCGCCCCATTATCTGCTTCCTCAATGCAGTACACGAGCGGACCGCGCTGCAAGGCAACCTTGCCTGCGTTTCCTTTGACGAGAGGATGACTTCTGACGCGTTTAATCGGCATCTCCATCACAAGCTCAATCTGGTCACCTGATTCCCATACGCGTTCAATGACGGCATAACCACTCGCGATCTTATTCGTCACATCGTAAGCCTCGCCATTAACAGTCACCTGCATGTTTACTGCCCACTGCGGCATACGGAGTGCGATTCCAAATTCTGCAGACCGCTCTACTTCCACCTCGAAGCGGGCCTTACCTTCCCAAGGCATGCTGGAATCCTGCTTCAGCACCATCTTCGTACCGGCAACTTCGATCGCTGCTTCACCACCTATATATAGATGGGTATATACTGTCTTGTCCTGCACCGAATAGATATATTCACCAAGGGAAGCCAGCAGTCTTGCAATATTCGGCGGACAGCAGGCACAGCCAAACCACTCCTGACGAACAGGCCTGATATGATTGTAATTGTGGTTTGCACCGTTGCACACCTTAGGGTTTACCTCCAGCGGGTTGACATAGAAGAAGTGCTTGCCGTCTCTGGACATCCCCGCAATGACAGTGTTGTACAGGGCACGCTCCATCACTTCTGCGTAAGCACTGTCAGGCTCAAGCTGCAGCATGCGCTGCGCGCTGAATACAAGACCAATCGAAGCACAAGTCTCGGAATACACCGTATCATTCGGCAGATCATAGTCCACCGAGAAAGCCTCGCCCTGAGCCATGGAACCGATACCGCCCGTAACGTACATTTGCTTGGAGACGATATTATCCCACAGCCTCCGGCAAGCCTCAAATAGTGCTGCATCCCCTGTTTCACGCGCTACATCCGCCATACCGGCGAGCATATATACGACACGCACGGCATGGCCGACTGCCACATTCTGCTCCCTCACCGGTTTATGAGCCTGATAATAGGCTTCATTGAGCTGCAATTTATTATTACTCCATATGGTGGTCCAGCCCCTGCGCTCTGCTTCTGCCTCGAAGAAGCTTGGCTTCTGCCCTCTCTCATCAATGAAATATTGGCTTAATTCCAAATACTTCTTCTCACCCGTCACTTCATACAGCTTAACCAGTGCAAGCTCAATCTCCTGATGACCATCATAACCTTGAATCTGATCCGGACCATACCCGAACACACGCTGGATGTCATCCGCCATTCGGCAGCAAATATCGAGCAGCTTGCGCTTGCCTGTTGCCTGATAATAAGCAACACCTGCTTCGATCATGTGACCCGCTGTGTACAGCTCATGGCATTCCGTCAGATTCGTCCACTTCTTATCCGGTTCTTTAATCGTAAAGTATGTGTTCAGATAACCGCTGGACTGCTGGGCATCCCCGATGATATCAATCATGCCGTCTGCAATCTGCTCCAGATCCGCATCCCGCTCGTTTATCAGCAGATAAGCCACAGCCTCCAGCCATTTCGCCACATCTGTATCCTGAAACACATAGCCGTAGAATTCCCCTTCCTGTAGACCTGCGGCAATCTTAAAATTGCTCACCGCTCCACTTCGCTCTGCACCTTCCACCTGGTCATTAATCGCTTCCCATTGATAGGGCACCACCACGTCCCTGACTAAATCTATGTAATAGCTCCAGAAGTCGTCCTTAATGCTTACTTGCTTCATGGATACCGGCTTTATTTTGTTCATACCTGCAGTTTGTCCCATATGTATTTTGCTCCTTTTCATCAGAAGTTGATTCCATTTACTGTTCGACTTCATTTTATGCGTTACAATGGAACAAGAATATAGCTGATACCAACCTGATTTTAATAAAATATCACACAAACATATAGATAAGGAGTTCATGTACATGCAAGGGAATGGACATATTTATTTTGCTGCCCCTCCCCTGCCCTATTATTTGGAAAGTGGTGTGACGGTATATGAAGCTGGAGATCAGCATCCGAACCGTAACAACCTCGGGATCTTTGATCTGATCCTCGTGGAGTCGGGGTGTCTCTATATCGGGGAAGAAGGAGCTTCCTGGGCACTTACATCAGGGCAGACCCTGCTGCTCCTGCCGGACAGGCATCATTATCCTGTACAGCCGTCAACCGGGCATACCCGATTCTACTGGGTACACTTCCAGGCTGTAGGAGAATGGATGCAATCGGAACAGGAAGGGTTTCTCATGAATCAGAACGCACACTATGAGCGTTATCAGACCAATCCCTATATGCTGCATCTGCACAAATCCTGGACCCTGCCCTATCCCGAGCAAGCGTATCGGCTCATGAAGAAGCTGAATGCAGCAGCAACAGAGCGTCAGTCCCGTGCATTTTGGACTCAGCAGCAGACCTTCGAGGAGCTTCTCCGCATCATGGATATACGGCAGAACGATGCCTTTGCAGGCCCGGTTATCGCCCTTGCAGAGCAAGTAGAATCCTACATTAAGAATCATTACCGTTCCGAAATCACGAGCACTACGCTGACGGATGCCTTCAATTTTCACTACAACTACATCACGCGCTGCATGAAGCAGGTATATGGAGTAACTCCTGGAGAGTATTTGATGAAATACCGCCTGGAGCAAGCGAAGCTGCTTCTGCTGCAAACCGAATGGCCGATCGCCGAAATTGCCGTCCAGGTCGGATTCGAGAATATCCCCTATTTCTCGGCCTGCTTCAGCCGACATATCGGTGTGTCCCCTACCAAGTTTCGCAAGCAATATACGAAATAAGCTGCTATCGTCCATGAGACGTGCCATGTCGCACGTCTTTTCCTTATTCCAGACTTGGTCAGAGATAAATAAATTTATCATGTGACCACTATTGATCGTCACCAGTCTAAATAATATCAAGACAAAAAAGTGAAAGGAGCACACATGGTGGAGATAGAAGCATTAGCCGCAAAAGCAGCAGAAGGCGATTCCGATGCATTTGTAAAGCTTGTACAGCAGCTGGAAGGATCACTGTATTATATGGCGAGATCCATGCTGGGCAAGGATGAAGATGTCGCAGATGCTATGCAGGAGACGATATTAAAAGCCTTTAAATCGATTCACACTTTACGGGAGCCGAAATTTTTCAAGACATGGATCTATCGAATTCTCATCAATGAATGTAACAATATCGGATCCAAGCGTTCCCGTACGATCACTTACGCCGAAATCCCAACAACAGCCTCTTCGATGGGCGGCTACGAGATGGTAGATCTAAGAGAATCCGTTGAACGGCTGGAGGAGTCCCAGCGCATCGTAGTCATTCTTCATTATTTTGAAGACCTTCCGCTCCGTCAGGTAGCTAAGGTACTCAGCATTTCAGAAAGCGCCGTTAAGATGCGGCTGTCAAGAGCACGTGAGGCTCTGCAGCGCAGTTTACCCAATATACATGAAGGGAAGATAAGCTATGGCAGCATTGGATATTGAGAAGGAATTAAATAAGGTCGATGTGAGCAGTACAGAGATGTCACCCCTAGTCCGGGCAAGACTTGATGAGACCTATGCCTCTCTGTCTTCCCAGAAGCAGGCTACAACCCGGAGAAGATCCTCCACATTACGCCGGGCAGGCTTAACCGCAGCAGCAGCAGGCATTTTGGGAATCGGCATATTTGCTTCCGGCTTCGTATCTCCGGTTATGGCAGCTTCAATTAAGAGCATTCCAATCATCGGAAGCATCTTCAGCATTATTGAGACAGACAGCGGCCTGCGTGCCGGCGGCGAGCTGGGATTCGCCACTAGTGTAAACAATGAGGTCACCTACAAGGATGTGAAGCTCGAAGTAACAGAGACACTGTATGATGGCACACGAGCAGCATTTATTGTGAATGTGACTGCACCGAATTTGGTTAACGGAACCTATGATACTGGCAGTAAGAAGATGAAGCTCAGCAGTGCTATTGAGAACGTAGCTCTAACCATTAAAGGGCAGACAGAGGGTGAACAGGCAGCTGTCTTGCAGGGCGGAATCTTCTATGGAGGTGCGGGTGAAGCCCATCCTAATACACTTGTGTTCGAGCAGGTGCTGGACTCCTCGGATACGAACACCTTGCCAGACCGCTTCACCTCGAAGGTCAGCATCAAGCTGGACGGAATAGATCAGGAGTTCACCGTCGATGTCCCATTTGAGAAGAACAATACAGAAGCAATCACACTAAATTCGAATACGGCCGTGACGAAGGAGGATCTTACCTTTAGCGTCGCAAGTGTCTCCGTGTCACCTATTACGACCCGACTGACGACTTCTATCGCACTGAATCGTACCAGCTCATTGACTCAGCAGGAGGAAGAGCGCTTACGTAAGGTTGGAGTTGCGGTCTATGATGATCAAGGCAGAAGACTGACGGCATTATCCGGGGATGGGGTTTACGAGGGTAATCGTCTTATTTTTGACCGACGCTATGCTTCTATGTCGGGTGAGAGTAAATACCTTGTTATAAAGCCATTTATGATTAAGGATGATTTTGCAGAGGAAGTGCAGGAAGATCAGTTTATTGCAGAATTGGAAACCAAGATTGACCTGTCAGGGAACTAAGGATGTAATTTAAAAAGAGATAAAAAAAACAGACTGCGGTATGCAGTCTGTTCTCTTTAAGTTCTGTATTTTCTCAAGTCCAAGCCCATAGAAATCCATCTCGATCCCAGGCAATTCTCCCTTTATGAAGCTTACGAAAAGCCTTCTTCACTTCCTTCTCTAAGGAGGCATTTCCATTCTCATTCACATATACAAACTCTTCTCCAAAATGCTCACGTACATATGCAATCGCCTCTGTCTGATAGAGATTCCCTTTGAACCGGATCGTCTCTACCATCCATTCCGCAACCTGCTGTGGTGTATATTCCATATATTTTTGTACTCTCCTTGAGCTATAGCTTATTTTATCCCATACGGTCTCATACCCATACATGATCTTTAACTTCACTACTTTAATTATCCAATGCCATGCATATTTCATAGGATGAACTTTCTTTTGCGTATAGATTCATGATAAATTAAAAGATGTGCCATTTGATACCTATTTAAAAGTGGATGATATAGGATGCTCCTATTTTAATCTATCATCACTTATAAATAAAGATTTTGCACAAATCCAATAAGGAGCTTAGATCTCCTAAGATGAAATTGCATGATGCAAAGTCCTTAAATACATATAAAAAAGATTTAGCATTGAGCATATATCCGGCTGGATCGCTGCCATGCAAAATCAATGGTAAAGGAGAGTTACATGAAGAAAAACGGGTTGCTGGAACACATTCGCAAGATCATTATGATTATTATCGGGGCAGTCATCACCGCTTACGGGCTGGAAGCCGTACTCATTCCAAACGATGTCATCGACGGAGGTGTGACAGGACTCAGTATTATGGGGTCCTCTCTATTCGGGCTTCCATTAGGGGTATTTCTCTTTGTCTTGAATATTCCTTTTGTATATCTAGGCTATAAGCAGGTCGGCAGGACTTTCGCCATTATGAGCGTTGTTGGTATTGTCGCTCTGTCCGTATCCACTGTTGTTCTGCATCATGTGGATACCATCCTGGGACCAGAGGACCCGCTCCTCATTGTCTTGTCCGGCGGCATGCTGCTTGGGATCGGGATCGGGATCGTGCTTCGTAACGGCGGTGCGCTGGATGGCTCTGAAGTACTGGCCGTGCTCGTCTCCCGCAAGATTCCTTTCTCTGTCGGAGATATTATTCTATTCCTTAACGCCTTCGTCTTTATCGCTGCCAGCTTCGTTTACAGTCTGGAAAGTGCGCTGTACTCTGCTCTGACCTATTACATTGCGAAGAATGTGATCGATATCATACAGGTCGGTCTGGAAAAATCCAAATCGGTACGTATCGTCAGTCAAAAATCGGTGGAGATTGGGGATACGATTCAATCCCGTCTGGGGCGTAACGTAACCTATACACCTGGCCGGGGCGGCTTCTCCAATGAACAATCCGAGATCCTCAACTGTGTCATTAACCGAATGGAAGAGAACAAGCTGCTAACCATCGTGAAAGACATTGATGATAGTGCCTTTGTTGTCATCTCCGATGTATCAGAGGTCCGCGGCGGTAACTTCAAGAAACGAGACATTCACTAGCTCAATTTGAGCAGATGAACTACAAGCTTGCATTACAAAATAAAAAAGCCTGTCCATTCAGCCCTTCAGCTAATGGACAGGCTTTGCTTTTTGTTGTTATTTCGTGACCGGTTTACGGAACTTCACGATCGATGTGATGATAAGCACCACCAGGACAGCTAAACAGATACTGATGCTGAAGCGGTTCTGGTCATCCACGAGGAAGCCGCACGCAATCACCGACAGACAGATGATGGTGAATGTCGTAATGTAAGGATATCCCCACACTTTGAAGGACGGCTGTATAGGATACTGCTTCCGCAGCTTAAGCTGCGATGCGGCAATACAGATCCACACCAGCAGTACAGCGAAGCCTGGAACAGCCATGAGAATCCGGAACAGCTGATCCTGCGCAATCAGACCCAGCATCGAGCCCCCGATCAAAATGAAGGCACAGAGCAGCAGCGTATTATAAGGGCTGCCCTTGCGGCTTGTTTTGGTCAGCGCCTTGGGCGCTTCTCCTGCTGCTGCCATTGAATAGAGCATCCGGGATGCCCCGTATATTCCAGAATTCGCTGCAGAGAGCACCGCCGTGATCAGTACGAAGTTCATAATGTGAGCCGCACCCGTAAGTCCTGTGGAGCTAAGTACCTGTACGAAGGGACTGTTCTCCGGACCAAGTTCATTCCAAGGAATGAGGCCACAGATAATGAGAATCGGCAGTGTGAAGAACAGGATGATCCGCAAAATAAAGTTACGTACCACCTTCGGCAGAACCCGCTCTGCATTCTCTGTCTCTGTAAGCGTCAGACCGATCATTTCTGATCCTCCATAGGAGAACATCACGACGAGCAGTGCAGAGAATATAGAGGTCCAGCCGTTCGGCAAAAACCCGCCATGGTTCATGTAATTGCTAAGGAATGGGGCTTCGCCGCTAGGAATGATGCCAAAGATCAGCGACACACCAAGGACAATAAAGATGATGATCATCGTTACCTTGATCCCCGCAAACCAAAATTCAAATTCTCCAAAAGTACCGACACTTAGTAAATTAATCAATATTACGATGGCTGCGCATCCCAAGCTGAGCATCCATAGCGGCACATCCGCAAACCAATATTGTAAAAAGCTCCCTGCCGCGATAATCTCGATCACGCATACAGCCAGCCACATGAAGCAGTACATCCAGCCCATGATAAACGAGATTCGCTCACCAAAAGCTTCCCTTACAAAATCCCTCATGTTGCGATTCGGATATACTGTAGCCATTTCGGCCATGGCCGTCATCACGACGAGAAGCAGCAAGCCAGCGATGATATAGGTGAAGATTACCCCCGGTCCTGCAAGACCAATTGTTTCCGAGCTTCCTTTGAAGATGCCGGTACCAATGACACCACCCATCGCCATCAGGCTGATATGTCTAGGCTTCAACTTCTTCTGTAATGATCCTTCTGTGTTTCCCATTCGTATCCTCCCTGATGCATTCCATGCTAGTCATCTTGTTCGTTTATATCTGTCTTCTCACAAATGTATTTTTCAGTATATCCTATTCTTCAACAGGAAGCACTTAAAAATCCGCTGCTTACCATAATATACATCCAGGTGCCTAGCCGCCTGCAACCTCAAAAAAGCAAGAGACGACTTGAGCGCCCCTTGCTTGAGAGTACCAATATCATTTTGCTAATCGCCCTAAATGATGGCATCCAGAATGAACCATACAATCATCAGCAGCTGAATCAGGATTTTGGCAATGCTGCCCCCGAGGAATCCAATGATTGTCGCAAAGCCGACCTTTACCGATTTCGATGCATCCTTGTGAATGATAAACTCGGTTACCAGTACGGCAAGGAACGGCACGAGCAGAATCCCGAATGGCGGAAAGATGAACGAGCCTACAATGGTCGCAATCGCAGCTATTGTCTCTGAGGTCTTTGATCCTCCATATTTCTTAACAAAATAGCTGTTCGCTATAATATCGGCGGCAATAATAACAACCGTAAGGATCGCCATACTGATCCAGAACCACCAGGACAGCTCCTCTGAATTAATGAGGAATTGATAGATGGCGAAGCCTCCCCATATGGCAAGAACGGACGGAATGATGGGATACACAATTCCGACAAAGCTGAGCAAGAATAACACAATTATTAAGGTCCACCACAAAAAATCCATCTATGTACCTCCCTTAGAACCTATGTTCATTTTAGTTTATGCCATTTATGTCTATTTTAAAAATAGTCTTAAGACGGTTTCTCAACCTGGACCTCCGTCTAGGATGAATAATAACTTAGTTCTAAAGCTAACCCTTCTCCTCCATATCAACGATAGAGTACAAGGTGACGGGGTAGCTCACAAACACCTTCTGCAGCCTTCTGTATACCACACTCCAATCCGTCCCATTACGGTCCGCACCTATTCTGTAAGGCAATGCAATAGAGAGATCGCGGGCTTCTGCATATGTACGAAGCTCAATCAACGCCTGTTCAAGAGCCTTGATGCTTGTCAGCTGTTTTCGAAAGAAGCTCTTCTTATAATGCTTCTGTCCAAACAGGTTTGCGATATACTTATCCTTCGTCTTCACAATCTGCATCTGCCCAAGCGGAGAAATCTCACTGTTCGTCAGTGAAATATAGGCGGCGTAAGCCTCAGGGTATTCTTCTCTGATCTGTTTGGATATTCCGCTGCGCATGACCCCCATACAGTTTACCTGGTGACCAATAATGTCTTCTGCAGCCTTAAGGAGCTCGCCTTTCTCGAATGTAATCATCCTTCTACTCTCCTATTTAGAATAATAAACGTGGTTTGATTTAAATGAAACCAGGTGAATCCATTTCACAACTCATTAAAAAGGTGAATTCTAAACTATATAGTCTTGATTAAAGCAGCTAAAGTGTATTATGAAATTGATTCAAGTGCTATATATATATCGGGAAAAGCTCCCTATCATCTTAATGTATCTGCTAATATAAATTAGGAACGCGAACTACTGAAAGGAGTCTCTGGGTCATGTCTCATTTATTGAACTTACAGCGTTTGACCAAATATATCGGCACAACAACCAAAACAATGCTGTTCTCGGACGTCGAAGCACAGGCGGATCAAGGCGAACGCATCGCTGTCATCGGTGCTTCGGGACAAGGCAAGAGCACACTGCTCCGAATACTGTCTTTGCTGGATCGTCCGGATGAAGGTGAAATGGAGTGGAAGGGTGTATCGTATCGCAGATGCGATCCGCGACTGTGGAGAATGAAGATCACTTATGTCGCACAGCATCCCGTGATGCTGCCCGGCAGTGTTGAAGATAACTTGAGAATGGTCCATTCCCTTCATAAATCCCCATATGACAAAGCACTTGCACAGCGACTGCTGCAGAGCAGCGGCCTGTCTACACTGGATATACAAAAACGGGCATCTGATCTGTCAGGCGGCGAGAAACAGCGGGTCGCACTCATTCGTTCTATGATGCTGCGACCGGAAGCCTTGCTGCTCGATGAAGTCACTGCATCCTTGGATCCGACAAATGCGGGTCTTGTGGAACAGCTGCTAAGGGAATGGAATGATCAAGAAGGTACAACGCTGATCTGGGTGACACATGATTTGGAGCAAGCCCGCTCATTCAGCTCTACGACCTGGTATATGGACAGCCATACCCTGCTCGAACGCCAGCCGACCGAGCTGTTTTTCTCTCGGCCTGATACTGAAGCAGCCCGCCGTTTCATTACCAAATCTATGGATTCAGATAAGGAGAAGCCATGTCTTTCCTCGCTCTAAGCTTCACCATTATATTTGTCATGGTAACAATGCTGATCTCCGTCTGGCAAAAGCTCGATTTGGAGAAGGAAATCGCCATTGGAACCATTCGATCAGCCATACAGCTGCTTGCTGTCGGCTACATCCTGCAGTTCATCTTTCATTCCGAGCATCCTGCTCTGATTCTGCTCATCGTTACTTTTATGATCACCGTCGCTTCAATGAATGCAGGTAAGCGTGGGCAAGGCATTCGGGGTGTCCGCCGGAAGATCGCCTTGTCCATTCTGACAACGGAGCTGCTCATGATGGGACTGCTGCTCGGACTGAACATCATTGAGCCGACGCCAAGGTACATTATTCCAATCAGCGGGATGACGATTGGCAATGCCATGGTGGTATCCGGCTTGTTCCTTAACCATATGAAACGGGAAATGGAGACGTCCAAAGGCGAGATCGAAACCCTGCTTGCCCTTGGCGCTGCGCCCAAGCGAGCAATCCAGGATGCCCTTAAGCGTTCTGTTAAATCCAGCATGATTCCAACCATCGATGGTATGAAGACGGTGGGAATCGTCCAGCTCCCAGGCATGATGACAGGAATGATCATCGCGGGTGTAGATCCGATCGAGGCTGTGCGCTATCAGATTCTGATCGTGTTTGCCTTCACAAGCTCGGCGGCAATGACCAGCATCTTGCTCAGTCAGCTGACTTATCGTGAATGGTTTACGAAGGATATGCGTCTTCGTGATCTGTTCTCACAAAAATAAGGCTTTTCGCCGTTAAACCTGGCGAAAAGCCTTATTTTTTCTGGAATCAACTAACTATTACGTTGTTTTTCGGGCTAACATTGCCCGCTTTATCTTTCGCATAGACGGTCAACACATCGCCCTTTTTCGCCTTCTTGATCGATACCGAAAAATCCCCTTTTCTATCCACAGAAGCTTTGCCAAGATATATTTTGTCATTGTACACATAGACGGTAGAATCTGACTCCGCTTTTCCACTCATCATTTTTGATGTTACTCTCTTAACCTCCGGCATTTGCGGTGGTGTATTATCAGTAACCTTGGTTCTCTCAGACGAACTATGATTACCAGCTTGGTCAACTGCGTAAACGGTTAACACGGTCCCCGCCTGCTGCTTCTCGTTTAATTCCACGGAATAGCTGCCATCAGGAGCTGTGATTGCTTGACCTAATAACGTTCTACCCGCTTTTACATAAACTGTAGAGCCTGCCTCTGCTGTACCACTCACATGAGTTGAATTGTCTCCAACTGTGTTAACCCTAGGTTTCGCAGGAGGCTTTTTATCCGCTTTAACAGTGATCGTAATTGGTTGTGTATAAATGTCATATGATTTATCTGTTGATACTTGCTGTGTGTAGCGCAGCATGGCATGAACTGTTCCTTCCGCTTGGGCGGTTACAACATTTCCATTAACTTCAACTTTATCTTCTCCATCAATGAATACGATGTCAGGAGTGATATCCTTTATTTGACGATCATAGGTTTCAATCATTGCCTTGACTTCGATGCTCTCTCCTGCAGTTAGTTTATACTCGGCTTGTTCCGGCGTAACATGGGATGCCCAGTCAGAGGCCCAATGAGCATAGTCCGTTGTTAAGCCATAGATACCCAGTAGAAAATGGTCTATAAATAGAGCCTCGTCTCGATATGTCCAAGGCCATACGGTTACGCCTCGATGCTTTGCTGCTTCCAAAAAGTTAACACCTAATCCACCATAGCTTGTATTAAAGGTAGAATTCAGATTTTGTATAGTGTTTAAAGTAGAACGTAAAGATGGATACACGTCTGTTTCATTCGCAAATCCGCTCGTTAAATAGCCGATGGACATCCCCGGCATCTGCTCAGCCAGCAATTGTAATTGCGATGCATGAAATGAAATAACGGATACTTGATTCTCCACACCCATTTCTTCAATAAGGGCAATCAATTTATCGATAATTGCTGGATTACTAGTTTTGATTTCAACAATATGCTCGACATCTTTGCCTTTAAATTCTTCAAAAAATTGTCTTAGCGTTGGAATCCTTGCGTCAGGATATGCTTCCGGAAACTGATCATTCGCAAGAAATTGCTTTAATTCTGCAAGAGTATAACTTTCCACACTTCCAGTTCCATTCGTTGTCCGATCAATGGTTTCATCATGCATGATGACGATCTGACCATCCTTGGTCAGATAAATATCATTTTCAATATGATCTGCCCCTTTTTCATAAGAAAGAAGGGCACCTTCTAATGTATTTTCCGGTGCAAGTCCCGGTATTCCACGGTGTGCAAAAATATAAGGTGTACGAACAAGGGTTATATTCTCATCATAGAATGATAAAGCATCAATAGCTTCTTCATACTGATCCGTAACAATCCCGTTCGTACCCGATGTAATCATGCGATGAATATCTACATTTGTTGAACCTTTCTTACGATCTTCTTCTATCCATACAGTCATTAACTTTTTCTGTAAGTAGGAAATATTTTGGATACTTGCTGCACTTTCCGGCAATATTACAATTTTCGCCAAATGGCTGTTCGTTGTCCTGCGTATGTCCATTAATTGGTCTTCGCTGAGTTTACCCGAGACGGAATATTCAATAATACCACGAATAATAGGATACGCTTCTCTTGTCTTTTTCACCAGCTCCGGATGTTCGGAGAGTACAAAGGCATCCTCCAGGTCGATACTCCTTAGGTAAGCTGTTAGAGGAGCAATCACCGCTTCTTCTTCAATCGCGAAGGCCGGAATTACTTTCTGATCCAACGTTTCTATAACCGATTGCAGCTCATCAATTACGTTTCCTGCTTCATCCGTTACTTGCAGGCTGCTGTTGACATGGAGAATAGCTGTGGCCGGACGTGCGCCTTCCACTATAGATTGCAGGTCCTCGCTTGAGTCTACTTCTGTAACTATTGTCGGTGCAAGGGAGATGCTCGTTTCCGGTTCTTCTACATGAGTGAAGTTATCACCAGGTTTGACTACCTCTGGTAACTCCTCTGTGTGAAGCGTTACTTTGATATTATCAACCTTCGTTAAACTACCTGCAGATTGAAATCCAATTCTTCCTTCTGAATAATTGGTTGCAAGATCTGTGTCGATGAGTAAATTATCATTTATCATTTCCTGAACTCTATTACCGTGAGCAATCACTGTATAGTGGTACATTTTATCCGCACTGATTGCCTCACTGTATGAATTTTTGGCAGCTACATTCCATGCATTACCTGGTGTTCTTTCTGCGAATTCGATCCCGTTCGCTGCTGTTGCATTTTGACGGACAGCCATTTGATAGTAAGGATAGCTATTGTTCTGAACTCTGTACATAACTGAATTCCAACGGCTGCTATCATTTGCAGCTAAATGGGTAACATCTGCTTCTATTTTATAATTACCGAACAATCCCAAGTATTCCGGAAGAAGTACGCCCTTGCCACCACTATTATTACCTCTTCCATCAATCTCAAAGGCTCCGGACTTAACACCAATCTCTTCATCCGTTGTACTGCTAAGCTGTGACCAGTCTTCAGGAAGACTGCCATCTGAAAGATCATTAAAGTCCTCTTCATAGAGGACATATTCTTCCTCTTCTTCTCCTTTAACTACCAGAAGTATATTGGCAGAAGCACCATCTAATGCAGCAGTTAATGGATAAACTCCTTTTTGTTTAGCAGTAATCGTATCCTCTGTCATCTCAATTGCCTCATTATTAGAAGTCCAGGTTAGCTTATCACCTGTAATTTGCCCTTCGGTCAAGTCATTGTAGGCTGCATTCAATACAATATCGTTCAAGGAAATAGCCTCTCCGCTTGTCCCTAATACATAGCCAACTTCATGTGCTAAAGACTTTACGCCTGCTTCCCCACTTTCTTTATCCGCTTCTTCATTTTGATAAACTGCTTCATTAACCGTATCTGCACTCGCGGTAGCGTTAATGATATTATCTGAGAATAAATTAAATAATAGAAAGATACTGATGGATAAAAGAAGGTACATCCGCTTGATCATTTAAATTCTCTCCTCTAATCAGATTGTCCAAATGGTCCATTCGATTATTTGACTGCCAGTCTAGACGAAATTTCGGGTTCTCCCCCCCTTTTATATGTAACATGTAAGTATGTAACGAACTTCACTTCACAGTTATGCTATCAACCTCATGTAAATATGGATGTATAATTTTGTAAACTTTAAAAAATAGGCTGATAGTACCGTTTTAATTAACACCTTGGATATTTAGTGCTTTGGATTTATCTTTCACAATTAAAAAAATAAGCATCCAGTTTTAGTCAGCTCACTGATCGTAAATCGTTTACTTGATTCAATGGTTTTGGAGTTTGAATCCAAAAATGAAATAAGCCTGTGGGTTCTCACAGGCTGGAAACGGTCAAGGTAAGTGTTTGACCGTCTTCTTAAATATATCTAATTTAATTTATCTAATAAGTAATTCTTTCGCTCTCCATGCAGAAGCCCAGGCATCTCCATTATGTCAGGAGTTGCCTGGGCTGTTTAAACTAGCCGTATTCCTTTGGCTATCGCCCTACTTAAAGATCGTCCTACCTTCTGCCGCCACCAAAGCCGCCGTTCGTATTTCCGGTGGTTACGCCTGATTCATTCAGCCATGTTGTGGCTGTCTCGCCAAGCTCAAACGATACGACCTCGGTTCCGCCTTCGTAATTGCCTGTCTTATACCATCCGCCGGATACATCCTCACTCGAGGTGCCTCCGGAATAGAGCGTGTAGGATTTTCCTTTTGCCAGATCCGGTGAGCTAATCACAACAAATTGATAATCCTTGGATGGTTCAAAAGTAACGATCGTGTTGCCTTCACTATCTTCCAGATGAACCAAAGTTCCTGCAGCCTGTGTCTCTGGGTAGGTCATCGCGATCGAGAGCTGGCTGGAATCATCGGATAAAGCTTGTGCCATTCCTGATGTGCCGGCTCCGATCAAATAACCCCCGCTCATGTCAAATGTGCTGCCATAATCCAGTGTGCCATTTCCGCTATTCGTTGGACCATTAACGATCACCGTGCCATCCGTCATTGTAATGGAGCCATTGGCGTCAATACCGTCACCACCAGCATCGACTGTGAGAAGTCCGCCAGAGATGGTCAGCTTCGCATTCTGATTACCTTCCATTCCTCCACCGAAGCCGCCGCCGCCAAAGCCGCCTTGCGGAGGGGTACCGCTTGGCATTTCTCCATTGGCAGGAGCTGCCGGCCGTTCGCCCGCTGCGGGCGCTTCTCCACTTGCCGTACCTTGGGCTTCACCCGTTTCAGGAGCTTGTGCAGAAGATGCTTCCGGTGTTCCTGATGCCGAAGCACCCGCTTCCCTTGCTGTTGTTCCTGTCGCTTCTGGTGTTTCTGTTGTTTCCGCAGCTGTGTCTGTTGTCCCGCTCGTCGTATCCGTACCCGATGCATTCACACCGTCATCGGATGAGATGACATGCGTCTTACCGCCGGAGATCGTAATATCGGCTCCTTCGAGTCCTTCATAGCTTGCGGTAATGTCCATTGTTCCGCCAGAGATGGATAGCAGGAGATCGGCATGAACCGCATCATCACCAGAGGCAATGCCGATCTCTCCACCTGTAATCGAAATATTTTGGTTGCTGTGAACCGCATCATCGGCTGAGTCGATCGTAAACGTACCGCCAGTAATGACCATATCTCCGCCTGCTTTAATCCCTTTTGCACTCGTTGATTCATCCTCATCAGCTGCTGTGTCCTCTGCATTGTCAGCATCTGAAGTGGAAGCGGCTGTATCTGTTGTTGTACTTGCCGACGTGCTGGTTACTGCTGCTGTGACAACAGTACTGGTCATATTCGCACTTGTTGTATTCGCTGTGCCTGCTGCCTCATCGTTGCTCGCTTCATCTGATGGATTAGCTGTACCCGAAGGCGCTGTAGGTGCAGACTCTCCGTTCCACTCCCCTCGCATCATGCCGCCGTTACCATTCATTCTTCCCTGTCCCATCGGATTGTTCTCGGTCTTCACCTCAGCGTTCGCGCTGCCTCCGCCGGTTACAAGGTTATACGTACCTCCATCAATCAGCAGCGATTTCTCCGATTGAATCCCATCATTCTCGGCTTCGATGTCAAATGTACCGCCAGTAATCGCGATGATCCCTTTATCCTCATCTTCATCATTGGTCGATTTCATGCCGTCTCCACCGGCCTTGATTGTAACGGTACCGTTCTCAGCAGCCAGCCGGTCACGACCTACGATACCGTCATCTTCTGCATCGATATTGATGGTGCCTCCTACTATTTTCAAGTCGTCCTTACTCGTGATCCCATCTTTATAATTTGCTGTGATGGATAAGCTGCCTGTACCGTTAATGCTCAGATCATTTTTGGCAAATACGGCTGCACTTGGCTCATCACTTGCTTCGTCCTCATATACGTATGTTTTGCCGTCGGTCACTTTATTTTGGGTACCATCTGCCAGTGTAATGACGGTCTTCCCCGCACCTTTGCTATAAATAGCCGCACTGTCGCTGTCTGTAATATCGACACCGTTCAGAACCAGATGCACCAGCTCCTCTTCTGCGGTATCCACGAGGATTTGTCCATCGCTGAGCGTTCCGCTGAGGACATAGGTACCTGGGCTCGTAATGATCACGGATCCGTCGGCAGCTTCTGCACCCGTTCCGTTAATCTGAGCGTTTGCTCCATCCAGCTCAATCGTAACTGCGCTCTCCGCGCTCCATTCGGTGTTGCGGTCCTCCTCGTCGAATGTAATCATATCCTCCACTTTTAAGCTCGCCAGCTCGGCTGTGGCCTCATTCGCCGTGCCAGCTTCGGCTGTTCCTGTATCGTCTACGGCAGATGTATCGCTGCATGCCGTCATCAGCGCTGCACATAAGAATACGACGCTAAGTCTGTTCGCTATGCTTGTCTTTTTCATTTTTTATCATTCCTTTCAAGGCGCTCGCAATTTGCCTGTCTCTCTCCGGTTGGCTCCGCCAAAAGTCGTTCGTCGTCCAAATTCCTCGCTAAGTATGTTTGGCTCAAATTTTTCTTCGTTTAAAATTTTCGCTGAGTACATAAGATCCTTCAAAATTGAGTGAATAAGCTCTTAAACTGCGGTTCGAAAACCATAGTTCAAACGATGAAGTTCATACAATTAAGTCATATAATCAAGCTCATACAATTACGAATTAGTACTCTGCCACGCTCGGGGTCATCGTAAGCGACAGGTCCAGGTTGCCATTACGGCAACGGATTTCGTCCAGGAATTCTTTTTGATTGGTAAGCTGGTTCATCGTCACGCCGTACACGAGTTCATACAAGCTGCCCAGCTCGGTTGTTCTGATTTTTTTCAGCTCATATTGTACGTTATATTTCTTGAACACCTCGTCGAAGGCATCATCGTAGCTCAAATTCTCAGGAATGGTGATCTTCAGTGTTCTTTGCAATGTTTTTCTCGCACCGAAGTTGAACTTACTCAAGACAAACATCAGGATACATAGTATCAGGGTGAACAAAACCGCATATCCGAATGCGCCCACGCCACAGGCGAGACCTGCTGCCATCGTAAACAGGACAAATGCAATATCCTTCGGGTCACCAGGCGCACTTCGAAACCGGATGATGGAAAAAGCTCCTGCCAAGCTAAACGCTCGTGCAATGTTGCTGCCAATCAGCAGAATAATAATGGCTACAATGGCCGGCAAGATGACCATGGTCAAGGAAAAGCTCTGGGTATACCCGTTTGTGTTTGTCTTCATATAGGTAAGACTGATCATACCGCCTAACAGAATGGCGATGAGAATACTGAGCACTGTGCTCATGAATGTAAGTTCTGTAGTTGTGTCTGTGGCTGCATTTAATAGGGAATCAAGCATAAAGCATACTCTCCTGTTTCTGTTTTTCGTTTTTTATCATTTTTTTGTATTCATTGCCGTATTTGGAGAAACTCGTCCGATACAGCTGATGCTCTGAGAGCAGGACCGACAGCCACATGGGCACAGTTTTTTCGGCCTTCACTTCCATAAGCCACTGCCCTTCGTCCAGCAGCTGCTCGCCGTAATCTCCCTTTTCCAATTTCAAGTCATAACGTCTTGTGCGAATGTTGGTATCAAACGTAATTCGGAGATCCCGGCTGTCTTTGCAAAAGAGTGCTTTTCTGTCATACGACAAATACAGCTTGGGTGCCAGATCGTACATCCGCAGGAAATAGCTGATTTCGTTAACAACCTGAGCATTCATGTAATCCTTCAGCTCCGGCGCCTGTCCTGTACGGACAAATTCATAAGCCTCGTCCAGCTTCAGCGCTGTTCTCCGCTTGTTGACCAGGCCGAACACCTTCTTCTTGATCTCGAGATATACCTTCGCATCCTTGTTCGGGACGCCGTAGGCTCGGAGCCTCAGCTTTTCCTTATACTTGGGCTTCGCCAGGCTCGCTCTGATCAATGAATCATGCGCTGTGTCGAAATACAGATTGCTTATGGAATAAAATTCATGCTGCTTGTTATATTCATCGGGTTCCATATATTCCATGAGATCGAGATACAGCCTCCGGTACGAATTGCTGTCGAGCAAATATTTGCTCTCATAGCGGTTGAATACCTCTATAGCCATGTGCTTCAGATCCTTTCTGTTTGGTAGGTCTCATGTGGTGATGTATGTATCGTAAGCTCCAAACCTTTAATGAATCTTAAATGCTTTTTACATTTCGAGAATATTATTTACATTGCGTTTACAATTCTGATCTTTAATTAAGAAGCTTCCTATTAATAGGCATTAATTATTGATCTGAAAGTTATCCATTCGTATGATGGTAGAGTAAACAGCTTAAGGTTGATTAAAGGTAATCCTGCTATACTAGGCCTATTAGAATCTGCAAACCAACAGATAATCCAAACAGAGGATGAACAGCGATGAGAATATTAATTGTGGAGGATGAGCTTCATCTCGCGGAGGCCCTCTCCCAAATCTTAAAAAAACAGAACTATTCCGTAGATATGGTCCATGACGGCAGAAACGGACTTGATTATGCACTCAGCGGGATTTATGATCTGTTGCTGCTCGATATTATGATGCCGGAAATGGACGGGATAAGCGTCCTGAAAGAAATCCGCAGAGAAGGACTTTCCACCCCCGTCATCCTGCTGACGGCCAAAGGCGAAATCGACGACAAGATTACCGGGCTCGATTATGGTGCCGACGACTACGTTGCCAAGCCCTTTTCCTCCGGAGAACTGATGGCCCGAATCAGAGCCGTGCTGCGGCGAAAAAGCGAGGTCATGCCAGAGGAGGGTCTTAAATTCGGGGACATGGAGCTCAACACTTCGACTCTGAAGCTTTCCGTTAACGGGAAGGAAATGAAGCTGAATTTAAAGGAGAATGAGCTCCTCGAGCTGCTGATGGTGAGGAAGCAGTCGATTACCTCCAAGGAGCAGATTATTGAGAAGCTTTGGGGCTTTGACTCTGATGTCGAGCACAACAATGTGGAGGTTTATATCTCTTTTTTGCGTAAGAAGCTGAACTTCCTGAATTCTGCCGTCCGCATCAGCACCGTTCGAGGCGTTGGGTATGTGCTAGAGGTGAATACTTGATGTTTAAGAAGCTTAGAAACCGGTTCCTGATCTTAAACCTTGTCATCATTTCGATCATTATGCTGGTTGCCTTCACCACCATATATACGATTACTTATCGGGATGTACAGCGGAATATTCATATGGAGCTGAATAAAGTAACGGAATCCTATACCCGGGACTTCAATCTGCCGCACGGAGATCGTCCGGGTGCAGATCTGAATTTGGGAGGACCGGACGATGATGGGTTAGGATTCGAAGGAGCACCGCCCAAACGTTCGATCTCCTTCATGCTGGAGACAGATAGTAACCTTACGCTTACAGGTCGTGAGACCACGCTTGAACTGGAGGAGGAGTTCTATCCGCTTGCACTGGAGGCAGCGGTTGCTGAGAACAGCGCGACTGGACAATTTACACTGGACGGGAGTCACTGGACTTATGAGATCCTTCAGACAAGCTCGGGCTACATGCTCGTATTTCTTGACATCAGCTCACAGCAGGTCATCCTGACGAATTTGATCTATACCTTCGCGATTGTTGCGCTCGTGATGCTGATCGTGATCTTTTTTACGAGCCGTTTCTTTGCCAACCGGTCCATTACACCGATTCAGGAAGCCTTTGACAAGCAGAAGCAGTTCATCGCCGATGCCTCTCATGAATTAAAGACACCTCTGACCATTATCAATACGAATACGGATGTACTTCTGGCCAACAGTGAGGATCAGATTCGCAATCAGGAGAAGTGGCTGTATTACATCAAGTCCGAAACCGAGCGGATGACAAGACTGACCAATGATCTCCTGTACCTGACTGAAATGGATGATTCCCGTGCGAACATCCTGTATGCGAGATTTGATATGAGCGAGGCGGTCGAAAATATACTATTAACGATGGAAGCGGTCATGTTCGAGAAGCAGGTTCATCTCATCTATGAGATAGAACCCGGTCTCCAGGTGACCGGCGCGAGTGAACAGATCAAGCAAGTGGTCATGATTCTGCTCGATAATGCCATAAAATACACGAATGAAGGTGGTTCGGTTACTCTCTCTCTGAAAAAACAACAGCATGAGGTCATTTTGTCCGTCACAAATACCGGTGAAGGTATTGCTCCAGAGCATTTGTCGCGAATATTCGACCGTTTCTACCGGACGGATTCCGGGAGAGCCCGCAAGCAGGGCGGGTACGGACTAGGACTTTCTATTGCCAAGTCGATTGTGGAGCAGCATAAAGGCAAGATTTATGCCAAGAGCACCGTAGGGGAATCCACCACATTTTATGTGCATCTCTCATAGCATTACTGCTTGGCTTAGCAAATTAACATTTAACTTGCTTAACGTTTCATCACGTAAGTAACCGATATCTTTCCTTGAGAAAAAATAATCCTTATATAATGGAATGAGATTAATGTAGCGAACTTGAAATGTGGAGAATAAGGAGGCCATACCTATGGATCAGCGGATTCAGGAGAGCCTCACCTCATGGCTCTTTGACATATATAAGAATTGCCTAGGTCCCAGTGATGCGACGATACCGAACACGCCCCTGAACAGAACGTAGTTCAACACAAGCCTGCGGGGAGCTGCGACCATTGCAAGTTCTTCATAAGATCGAGCAGTACAGGTTCGAGAATAATGTTTTCCCCTCCCCTCTATGAAGGAGCAATTAAAAAAACGCAGATATCTTCTGATGCAATCCCTTAGGGAGGTTGCACATAGAAAATATCTGCGTTATTGTGATGCCGTATGATCGTCTTCTTCAATTAATTGTTTCCTAGAGAAGCTCGCCCCGTCGTAGGGCAGAACGATTGTAGCTGCTTATCTCAGAGTTTTTAGTGCTCCGCTCCAAGCCACCGTTTGGTCCAGCATGGCATTCACGTTCGCCAAATGCAGCTCTTGCGGCTTGAACACCGATCCGTTCTCGAAATCAGTGAACAGGGACAATGTTGGGTGTATGCGGACGTCTGCAATCAATAGTTCACCACAGATGCCGCGCAGATGCTCTGCTGCACGCGCTCCGCCAGTTGAACCATAACTTACAATACCAGCAGCCTTGTTATTCCACGCTTCACGCGCGGAATCAATGGCGTTCTTCAGCGCTCCAGAAAGGCCGTGATTGTACTCCTGCACGATGAACACAAACCCGTCCAGACTGTTCAGCTTATCGTTCCATGCTGCAATACCCGGCTCAGAGCCATCTGTTGTACCTATGAACGGCAGGTTATAATCTGCAATATCGACGATCTCATAGTTCGCGTCACCGCGTTTCTCTGCAATGCCTTTCACCCATTCTCCAACCTGTGGACTTACGCGGCCTTCACGTGTACTTCCCAAAATAATTCCGATGTTCAATTTTGTCATTGTCTCTTCCTCCTTGGTTTCTTCCATTTTTTTGTTAATGAACTTATCCCAAAATCCCATCTCCCACACCACCCTTCGCTTGCTATGATCTATTCTGTAGTTGTTTCGTTTGTTCTGCTGTACTAAGTAACACTAGGTTACTTTATGTAAGTTATTGTATTAATTATATTATGTATTGTCAAGTAAGAAAATAAATAAGATAAAAAGGATGTGTTCTCACACATTGTTAATGAGCAGTTTCATTAAGCATTTTGGATCTGACCATTCTATCCATTGTATGTAGTCGATGTTAGGAAACATTCCTGCTGCCCTTTTATATTGCTCAAAAAAAGCCTGAAAGATTCATTGCTGACCCTCCAGGCTGCTAACAATATTTTTTTATAAATTGTAGCTCGTGACTAGCTTCCCAATTCATGCTCATCAAGATAAGCGGAGAATTCCTTCTCCAGTCTGCTGTCTATTTTATACTTTACTGCATCCTTGGTAGAAACCATGACTACGGCAATTTCAACATAGAGCAGCTTCTCGGCTTCTTTGAGAAATTGCTGGTCCCTTAAATTGATCGTCTTTTTACCGTTCTGGATGGCAAGAAACCTTTTGGCGTGAATGACTTTCATCAGATACCGATGACAGCTACTATTTTCAAGATTTAAATTCAATATGATCAACGCTTCTATCGTGAATTAAGTTGCAATCTCTAAGTAATATTTCGGCAAAAAAAGCTCAAATAATAATACCCCTCGCCTTGAATGACGAGGGGCCTTGCTGCTGCTTATATATTTATATGCTCAGCAGATTACTAGCCTTGCCTTTATCTTGAGGACAAAGGTTTATAAATAACCCCAAGCTGATCCAGCTCATCCCCTGCTCTGCCATAGAATCCGGCAATGTACCATCCTTCTGGAGCATTTAGCACCATCTGTTCTGAGGTCGCCTGCCCACCAGATACTGTATTCCCAAGATTCGTTGTAAGCTGCACATTAAAAATTCGCTTTCCATCATTATACGTGCCTTGACCAATGACAGCCTGGGTCAAATATTCGTTCTCCGCCAGTTGGAGTGTATTCTGCGTTGCAGTTCCGCCATGAGCAAGCACGGTCCCATCCTCGTACACGGTAGATAGTCCATCCACTCTGCTGCCGCTGTCGATCGTAACAGCGCTCATTCGGGAATCCGGGATCTGATCCAGGTCATTAAATCCACTTCCTCCCGGTCCTCCAATGCTTGAGCTGATCTGCACATCTGGAAAAGTGGAATAGGCGAATTCAGCAGTAATCGGATAGTGGTCAGACAGCTGCTCTCCCGTATTCGTCAGGAAGTAACTGTCCTCGATCCGGAAGGACTCTGCATTTAATTGAAGCGCGCTGCTTCCACGGTACAATATTTTGTCCACGATCTCGAAATTAGGTCCGTTCACATCAGACTCATCCATCAATGCTTCTCCGTCTGCCGGAATCTGACCTCCCCGTACAAGATCTACCCACGGATCGTTCAACCCGTTACGCGTCATCAGCATTTCGATATTATCATCAGCACGGGTGTACCGCGTATTGGTATCACCGAAGACGATGACGGCATTGCCTTCCGAGTGCTGCTCTATGTAACTCGACAGCTGCTCTATATTACTGCGCCGTGCAGCAAGAGACTGTTCGTCCGAGCCAGCATCGGCGTGCAGATTATACACGTCAACCTTGACGCCAGGCTCAATCTCATAAGTCATGAACGTAAATCCTTTTGGCGTCAGCTCGTCACTTCCACTGTCAAACAGTCCATACCGATCATTCCAAGTGATGCGCTGCAGATCCCGATAGGGATATCTCGACAGGCTGTTAAGCCCACTTCCAAAGCCCGCAACCCCGCTGCTTGGTGTAAGGTACGGATGCGTAACCTCCGAGATCAGCTCTGCGTGATAGTTGAAATCCTCCTGAACGTTGATGATGTCATATGCATTCAGTTTCGGTGAGATCTGCACCGTATATTCCTCTGGATTGGAGCTTGAGAAGATATCGGGCAGGCCGCCTACGTTATAGCTGAGCACATCGAAGGAGCCTGTCTTGATCTGAGCCTCCGCCGCAGCAGCGGGCTGTGAAGCCAATGGAATCGAAGTGAACAATACAAGTGCCGGCAGCAGGCTGCGCAGCCATTTAGAATTCATTATTTACCCTCCTAATAGATACCTTTTTGAATTGGGGATTCAACCTTCCACAAGCTGATGGGCTAAACAAAATCCGAAAAGCGCAGCGTTTGTTTCAACATTCGTTTGGGCCGATCCTTTCTTTAATGGCAGAATCAGCAGTGTCCTGAAGTCACTTTTCCTCATCCCTCCTTCTCCTGTTCGTATATGAATCGATCTAAATCTAGCATCGGGATCTAACACGCAGCAATATGACAATTACCACCTTCTATAAAAATGGGATATTTCCAAGCGGAATTGGATACTTTTGTGTTTTTGAAGCTGTAATTTTACATTGTGTTAATAAAAATCGTGAATGATTAGGTCGAAGCCTGTCCATTGCATAGGTTATGCTCAAGAGTGGGAGGAGAGTCGATGTTGAAAAAGTGGAATTCTGTATTAGCTAACCTGGCCATTTCTCATATATCCATCGTTCTCGTCATCGTTCTGTTGCTGTGCTCTGCCTTCTATGTATTTTTCACGAACAATTACAAGGAGCAGCTTCATAACAAGAACAGGATTATGATGGAAAACACAGCCCAAACGATTGAATCTACCGTGCTTAAGAGAGTGGAACAGATCTATCTCGACATCTCTCTGGATAAGAGCGCAGATCTTCGTTTATTTGCCGATCCTTCCTACACCGGCCAGCTCAGCAAGGTCATAGACCTGCAGGAGCTGATCAAGTCCAAAGTAACGAATAATTCGGATCTTGTGCATGCGGTTCATCTCTACTATCCAGAAGAACGGATCATGCTATCTTCAAACCACGGGCTGAATTATAACGCCGATCAGGGAAGCGGCTCTGTCTATTTTGCAGACTGGATCAACGCCATGCGAGTGAGCAAGGACAGCAGCCTATGGACTACGACCCGGCTGGTCCCACAGGATATCTACTCCAGTCTGCCGGATAGCAATGCTAATGCCCTATTTACATATGTACACAGCTATCCCGTTCAGTCCTCTGGACAAGCGAGCGATCTACTGATTGCTATCGACGTCAAGGAGAGCGCCGTCAGCTCTATCATTCAGAGCATGATGCCGTCTCAGTACAAGGACACCTACACTCTGGATTCGTCCGGAATTACGGTAAGTGATACAAGCAAGGGAAGCATCGGTGTCTACCGGGATTATGATTCCGGCGTACGCAGGGCGCTCATGTCCGACGCCTCATCGGGAAGGTTTATGGAGACAATCCATCATACCGACTATGTCGTTTCTTATCATACGCTTGAGACAACCGGCTGGAAGATCTACAGCGCAGTGCCTGCCAGCACCTTTTATGAGCAGTCAGACTTTATTCAGAAGCTGATTGTCGGCATCTGCCTGTTTGCCATTCTGCTCGGCACCATTTTATCCGGCATATTGGCAATGGCCAGCTACAACCCGATCAAACGCATCGTGAACAAGATCAAGGATTCTACAGATCATGCACCTGATCAGGTTCAGAATGAATACGGGCTTATTGATACGGCTTTTAGTAAGCTGAGCAACAAGGTAAGCAGCTTGGAAGAGACGCTAATGGCAAACAGCTCCGTCATCAAGCATAATGTGGTGCTGAACATGCTTCGTAACGCATACACCCCTGATGAATTGACAGAAGAACTGTCCTTCCTCGGCATTCCACGGCCATATACGTATTACTGCTGCCTGCTCCTGAGTCTAGGGGAAGCTGACACTGAGTCTGATCAGGCCAAGGAATCGTTTGCCCGTCATATAATGAACGAGTTGAACGCCGGCTCCTTGCATGAGCATTATGTTATTGCCGAGGAGCTCCCGGACAATAAAATGGCGGTAATCGTGTGCGCTAATCAAGCGGCTGATTCCTTGCTGGAGGAAATCTCAGCTCTGCTGCTGTCTTCGGGCAGAAGTCTGTTCCATTCGAGTATTCAATTATCCTGGGGCTGCTGGGTGCAGGAGATGAAGGATATTCACCTTAGCTATAGCGAGGCAGTGACGCTGATGAAATATGGATATTTCCTGCCGGAGCGGACGATTCTGAAGGACCGTCTTATTCTCACACGTGAGCATAGTCTTGAAGAGATTCCACAGTCCATGCTGAGCAGGTTTAGAGATAAGCTGCAGACCCGGCAGTCTGAAGAAATGATCGGCGCCGTGGATACATTGATCAGAACTTTGCAGGAAGGAACATATCCTGCTCACTATTGCCATTTCATTCTGGCAAATATCGTATTTATGTACTCTGATTATCTGAAGAGCATCCGCTATAAGCCTCCTGTCGATGAGCAAGTGGATCTATATCAGCAGTACCTTCAGCTAAGCGATATTCATAAGTTTCGAGCATGGCTCACCGAGTCTATTGCCACATTTACTGCCCAGATGGAAAAAAGAAGCAGCGAAAGAGCCGTATCCAGCATTGAGCTGGCCAGGCAGTATATCGACCTTCATCTATCGGAGGATCTGTCCCTTGATGCCGTGGCGGCGAAAGTGTTTATCAGTCCTAAGTATTTGAGCAGGCTCTTTAAAGAGGAGCTCGGGGTCACATATACCGAATATGTCACCACCCAGCGTCTCGAAAAGGCGAAAGCGCTGATTGAAAGCAGCCATATGACGATCGAGCAGGTTGCAAGTACGGTCGGCTATGGAACCTCCGCCTATTTTATCAAGAAATTCAAGGAAACTTACGGCTGTACGCCGCGCAATTACATGCGCAGCATGGCGGAGCAGGCATAATGCTCTACGCAGCCAGTTCAGGATCAAACTTCGCTTAAGGTAGGTTTTTCACATGATGATGAAGACAATTCCGTCTCTTGCCCTCCTTATTGCCCTGCTTAGCATAATCAGCGGCTGTGACATCAAGCCGGATGCAGGGTCCGGCCCAGCAGATCAGCAAGCCTCCACCTCCACAAGTACACCGCGTTACCAGATTTCATGGACCATGCATCTGAATCTGCCGGTGCCGGAGGATGCCGAGATGGTTCAGCAGGTGGAGGATCGGTTCAACGTGGATTTGAACATCTGGAATATAGAGAACAACCGCTATGAAGCACTGCTCGATAAAAGGATAGCGGAAGACGAAATTCCGGATCTGTTCAGGGTTAGACAGCCGCAGGACCTGCTAAGGTATCAACAGCAAGGACTGCTCGCGGAAATTCCCGAGGAGATGCTGAATGAATATGCACCAAACATTATGAAGGCTCTCGAAGACTATGCCCCGGACTATCAGGATGATGGTATGATTGATGGCAAATATTACGGTATTCCCGGTATCAATCCCACCAATATTTATCGCATGCCTGTCGTCTACCGTCAGGACTGGCTTGACAAGCTTGGGCTGTCGGTACCGGATACGCTGGAAGAATTCGAACAGGTCATCTACGCGTTTACGAACGGAGATCCGGATGGCAATGGCCTGAAGGATACCTACGGCTTGTCCAGACAAGGAATGAATGTGGTCTTCGGTGCCTTCGGTCAGATCGTCTTCGCGGATCAACTCTACTTCGGCAAGAAGGATGGACAGCTCGTCGTCGGTGCACTGGAGCCGGAGATGAAAGAAGCGTTGCAGTATCTTCGCAAATGGTACCAGGACGGTGTCATTGATCCTGAGTTTATTACAGGTGAGAATAAAGGGGGCTATAAGCATCTCTCTCATGCCTTTATTGATGGGAGAATCGGCATGACCTCCATGGGCAATTATTATCACTGGATTCAAGACGGCGATTATATGACACTGAATGCGTATGGTGAGGAGACGCCTGTAGGGGCCGCATTTAACGCGAAGGAATTAATCGTCAAAAATCCGCAGGCTCGAATTGTCTTCGGCCGTCCCTTCAGCGGACCGGATGGGAAGCGTGGCTCCCAGGCCTACGATATGCTGATGAGCTTCACAGCTATTGGTGCAGATGCTGCAAAAGAGCCCGGCAAAATGGAGGAGATTTTGAAGATTCTGGACTACGTCAGCGCAAATCCTGATGTGGATGAGTACACTTCCATGATCCATGGTGTTCAGGGGAAGCATTGGAATTGGGCGGGAACCACACAGGAGGATGTCATTGTGCTTCCTCCTTATGACAAGATGTTCAGCTATCAAAATAGTATCGGCGCTAACATCGGAATGACCGTGCCCCTCATGCCTTCAGCACGAAGAGAGCAATGGGCCTCTACGCTGGGCTTGGATCAGGATGGCATATACAATGCATTGGAAGTTGCAACACCTTCTCTGACTGCTAAAGGACCCGATCTGATTCAATTAAAAAACAAGGCCTATATTTCAATTATTACGGGAGAGAAGCCACTCCATTACTTTGACGACTTCGTTAAAGAATTTATGGCAGCCGGCGGAACAGCGGTGATTCTGGAAGCCAATGACTGGTATTCCAAGCATGCGGTGAAGCTGGATGCAGAGAGTTGATTGATGATCGTGATCAAAATCATTGTGTGAACTGTGCATAGAAAGGGAAGCAATCCCTGCAGGAGGATTGCTTTCGGCATTATTATAGTGTATTCCTAAAACGCATTGGAATTGAAGATATTCCTGTTGATGCTGGATACGGGCAAAATACGGGTAAGGAATATTAGATTCCTAAAGGAGGCCGCTATGCTTTTTGACAACTGGTATTCCCTATTCCGTATCTTCATCGTCGGCATGCTCAGCTATTTCGCGCTCATTCTGATGCTCCGCACATCCAGCAACCGAACACTTTCCCAGATGAATGCTTTCGATTTCACTGTATCGGTTGCCGTTGGTTCAGTTCTTGCTACTGTAATTTTGGATGCGAACATCTCTTTGGCAGAAGGATTAGCCGCTTTCCTTCTCCTTCTTGGACTACAGTTTGTCGTGAGCTGGCTGTCTATGAAATTTCCCTCCGTGAACAAACTCATCAAGTCGGAGCCTCATTTATTGTTCTACCACGGGCAATTTTTGAGTAAAGCCTTGAAGAAGACCCGTATCCAGAAAGATGATATATATCAGGCTGCGAGAAGCGAAGGACTAGACAGCATGGACTCCGTTGCTGTTGTTGTTCTGGAACCAAACGGCAGTCTATCCATTGTGAAAGCCAATGAGAGAGAATCAGCAGAAACGTTACAGCCTGTCCACGAGCCGTAACACACCACCTGCCCTTCTCCTTAGTCCCGATAAGCAATACAACGAGGATCTCCAACCAAGATATTTCGCAGCAGCTTAAAAAGGCGCCTCTCACGGGATTCCCCGTAATAGGCGCCTCGTTTTATTGGGCTTGTGACTTCAATTGATCCAGCATTTTGTCGTTAAATCCGAACATCCAGGTCAACAAAAAGGTAATCGCCATTGCTGTTAGATTACACACAATGTACCATGGAAGCTGGCTGTTCAAATACAGGAGTGTGCCTGGAATAACAGTGATGGCCATGCCCGTTGCCTCCAGCTGGAAAAGGGATGCCATGAAGCCGCCGATTCCCCCTCCGATGAGACCCATGATGAAGGGCTTCACATAACGCAGGTTTACTCCAAAAATAGCTGGCTCCGATATGCCGAGAAAGGCGGAAAAGGAGGAAGGCAAAGACAAAGCCTTCAGCTTGTTGTTCTTGGTCTTCAGACCAACGGCCAGACAAGCCGCGCCTTGAGCGGCCATAGCGCTTGTCACAATGGCGTTGAACGGGTTGCTTCCCGTCTGCTCCAGCAGCTGAATCTCAAGAAAGTTAAAGATATGATGTACACCTGTTACCACAATAATCTGGTTGAAGAAACCGATCATTAGGCCGGCAATGCCTAACGGAAGGCCGAGCAAGAATGTGGTAGCATTAAGAACGACCTCTTCAAGTGAATGGAAGATCGGTCCAATTGCAAACAGGCCGAGAATAATCATGACTAGCAGCGTTAAGAATGGGGTAACAATCAAGTCTATCGCTTCTGGAATCCTCTTTCTTAAATATCGCTCAAACTTTGCCCCGAGAAGGCCGATGAAGAAGGCTGGCAGAACGGAGCCCTGGTATCCCACCACCGGAATAAATCCGAATATTTCTAATGCCTCCGCTGAGCCGTTCGCTACGCTGTACGCATTCGGCAGCGCCGGGTTGACGAGCATCAGACCGAGAACGATACCCAGCACCGGACTTCCACCAAACACTTTGAACGAGGACCAGGCCACAAGTGCAGGCAAGAACGCAAAGGCCGTATCGGTCAGCACCTGTGTGAGCATGAGGAAATTTGCCGAGATATCATCCGGGGTCATGCCGAACCAGGCGAGGATTGTCTCTTGTGTCAGCAGACCGCGAAGACCCATGAACAGACCGGTTGCGACCAATACTGGAATAATCGGAACGAATACATCTCCAAAGGTGCGGATGGCCCGCTGAAACATATTTCCGGATTTTTTCGATTCTGATTTCAGCTCTTCCTTGCTTGTGCTCTCCAGTCCCAGACTTTCCACTGCTTCAAAAATCTGATTTACGGTGCCCGTGCCGAAAATGATCTGATACTGACCGGAATTGAAGAACGCACCTTTAACCTTGTTAATGTTCTCTACTTTGTTCTGGTCGATCTTCTGTTGGTCATGAACCATAATGCGAAGCCGTGTCGCACAGTGAGCAAAGGAAGCAATGTTCTCCCTGCCACCGATGGCTTCTACTACCTGCTTAGCGATTTCGCGGTTATCTGCTGCCATACTCAATCCTTCCCTTCTCTATCGTTTACGGCATGGGCCAAATCCCATTTAGCGACCTTCAAGCCGGAACTACCATTATTTGCAAAAAAATAAATTCCTCTGCTGCCAGACTGAGGAAAAATACGGCTTGTAAACACTTCTTCACCATCATTTATAAACAGCTCGACTGAGGAGGTGTCTACGAACAGATGAAATTTGACGTTCTCTCCATCTAATCTGCAGGAACGCACGGTTCCATAATCGCTGTCAATCCTTTCACCAGATGCTGAGCGATCCATCGTTATCTTGCCAAGCGCCGCATCATATCTGATCACAGTGCGCTCAGTGTGACCTGCGCGGATTTCTAAACCGACCGCTTCAGCATCAATAGCTTCAAACTCACATATCATTTCGTAAGCAGTTCCTTCTATCCCGTTGTAGGATTTGGTCTCACTGATTAAAGTGTCCTGTACTCCGGCTTGTTCCCCCCGAAGTTTCCTCAACTCTTCTACAGGCTTCTGAATGAGCTTGCCGTTTCGAAGCTCTAGTGTTCTTGGCAAAGTCAGGCAGTGCGCCCATCCATGCGTATCGGTGGGATATCCGATTTCCGGCTGCCCCATCCAGGCAACCAGAATTCGACGTCCCTGCTCATCTTCCATCGTCTGGGGAGCATAATAATCAAACCCTCGGTCCAGCTCCTGAAAGACGCCATGCTCAAACTCAAGGGTCTCCCAGTTCAGGGGCATGCCTGAAATATAACCGGACTGGTAAATGTTTCGAAAATGGTCTCCCTCTGCCTCCAGTCCCTGCGGGCAAAAGATGAAGACTCCCTGACCATTCAGCTCAAAATAATCGGGGCATTCCCACATGTAACCAAAATCCTTCAGTTCTGTCTTCAGCTCTCCTGCAAACAGCCAATTTATTAGATCCGTAGATTTATATAAAACAGCAGTTCCCGCGAGATCCTTCCTCTGGGCACCAATAATGCATCGATAGCCATCCTCGACTTTCCACACCTTCGGATCCCGAAAATGCTCTGTGTATCCTTCGGGCACATGGTCGATCAGGGGCTTATCGAGCTTTGTAATATATCCGTCTGCGTCCATGACAGCCATACACTGATAAGGACGTCTGTTCCAGTCCTCATCCCGGGTGTTTCCCGTATACATCAAATGAAGCTTTCCGTCCTTCACTATTCCGCTCCCCGAGTAGGCTCCCAGCGAATCATAGGGTTCATTTGGCTCAATAGCAATTCCAGCGTTGCGCCAATATGCCAAATCCTTTGAGGCTGTGTGGTACCAATATTTGAGACCATGATAGGTTCCCAGCGGAAACCACTGATAAAAGAGGTGATATTCCCCTGCATAATAGGTAAATCCGTTGGGATCGTTTAATAGTCCGGTCAGGGGCTGTATATGATATGTCTGCCTCCAGTCGCTCTCCTTAACCCGTTTTCGCAATTCTGCTATTTCTTCTGGGGGGGCCTGTTCCAGACGGCGGTATTTCAGCTCTCTGTCCATATCTCTCTCCTTCCTTTCAATCTATCTGTTTCCTGTCAACCTGAAGATCTGTGCTGCAGCTAAAAAATGTTGGAACCGGTTCCAATTGAGAGTGAAAATAATGAACTCAGTCCCAAAGTCATGTCAAACTTTCTTTGGAACCGGTTCCTATATCTTCAGTATAAGGGATGCTACTCTACGTTGTCAACGCTTTCACGCTCCATAAATTCATAATGCAGGACGGTGAGGCTGTCGACTGATTCCTCATGAACAAGCCTTATAATTTGGCGCGCTGCCAAGCATCCTCCATCCCAATACCCATATTTTACGGTCGTAAGGCCGGGATGAATCATCTCAGTTACTTCATAGCCGCCAAAGCCTGTTACAGAAAGGTCTTTGGGGATTTGAATCCCTCTCATATGGGCTGCCTTCATAACGCCTAGTGCAATATTGTCCGTTGCACACACGATTGCTGACGGGCGGTCCAAGCCATCCAATATGCCAGAAGCGGCCTCCACAGCTGCCGACATCCTGAATCCACTCTCGAAAAAATCGACCTCGGCCTTCTCCTGTTCCTTCACTGCTTTTTGGAAACCGAGCTTCCGCTGAAGCCCTACAGCTTCGTCCTTTTCAGTTACACCTAAGTACGCTATCTTACGATGGCCCTTGGTTAAAATATACTGTCCGATGTCATAGCCTGCGGCGAAATCGTTGTATATAATGCTGTATACCTTCTGGTGCTGCTGTCCAAGAAATATAACTGGAATTCCGATTTCTTCAACCGCCGTCAAATGGGCTTGCGTAATTTCGGTTGCAAATAGAATAATGCCGGATATTTTTTGTCGTGCCAGATCATATAATGCTTCGATTTCCCGGGAGAGATTCTGGTTGGTGTTAACAATCAGGAGCTGGTACCCGTTCTGTCTCAGCTCTTCATCCATGCCGGTCACGGTTTGCGAAGCCGAAAAGGAGTCGAGGCGCGGCACAATGGCACCAATCATGCTTGTCTTCTTCGCTTTCAGGCTTTGGGCAAAAGAGTTTGGAATATAGCCGGTGTCCTTGATGACCTGCTCTATTTTTCGGCGGGTCACATCACTGACTGACCCTCCGTTTAGATACCGGGACACCGTGCTTTTAGCCACTCCAACAATTTTGGCAATATCTGCAATGGTGTTCTTCATGTGATTCCCCCCTTCACTTTATCTTCTTCTAAATATAACACGTGTAGAAGAACGAACAAAAACGGGAACTTGACGGGTAATCCTGCTTAGTTCATTCAACAATCATCGTGTCCCGATTGGTCGGCTGATGCGAAAAATTCCGAAAGAAAACGATAGAACAACTGCTCCGTTGGCAGCAACTTGCGCTGTGTTGGAATGATAACACCTACAGTCCGAGTCACCTCAGGATCGACGAGAGGAATTTTTACCGTGGAATGCTGGATATTGTCAACCAAGGTGACCTCGGGCATTAGCGCAACACCAAGTCCTGCGGACACCAATCCTTTTAAGGCGTCAATATCATTCCCTTCGAAGGCAATATGGGGAGTAAACCCGATCTCACTGCACGCTTGCAGCACAATCTCCCGGAATATCGTCCCTTCTGACAGCGTAACAGGAAAGCACAGACAATAGAAACAGCTGTTGGTGGTAAAAAGAGTAACCTCATTTATAGACAGTTTAAAGTATGAATAACACACAAATGAGTTGCTTGAATAAATGAATTAGGGTTGAAGATACTAAATTGGATAAAAATAAATATTTGAAGGAGGTATCTTCATGAAGATAAGAGCTGCAGTTACACAAGGTCAAGGTCAAGAGTTTGTTATAGAAGATATAGATCTTGCTGAACCAAAGTCTAATGAAGTATTAGTGAAAATCATTGCAACCGGTGTTTGTCATACAGACGCCGTTGCTCGTGATGCTGCAATCGCGCCGCTTCCAGCTGTTTTAGGTCATGAAGGAGCTGGTATTGTTGAAAAAATTGGAGATAACGTTAAAAATGTCAAGCCCGGTGATCATGTAGTATTATCATTCGCGCACTGTGGTCATTGTCAAAACTGTTTAACCGGACATCCGTCAGTTTGTGAAACATTTAATGAACTTAATTTTGGTGGCGTTAACGATGACTATACTCATCGCTTATCTAAAGATGGTACTGAATTATCAACATTCTTTGGTCAATCATCATTCGGAACATTTGCCGTCTCGCACGAACGAAATGTAGTAAAAGTGGATGAGGATGTTGATTTAGTCTTATTAGGTCCATTAGGCTGCGGTATCCAAACTGGTGCTGGTACAGTCCTAAACAAACTTCAACCTAAATTTGGCGCGTCTATTGCAATTTATGGCGCTGGCGCAGTCGGATTAAGTGCTATCATGGCCGCAAAAATTGCTGGATGTAAAAACATAATAGCTGTAGATGTGTACGATAATCGACTTGAACTGGCAAAAGAACTCGGTGCAACTCATTTATTGAATGGTAAAAAAGTTGATATAGTAAAAGAAATTAAAGAGATAACAAAAGGAGGAACAGAATATGCTGTTGATACAACAGGTGTTCCGCCTGTAATCCGTCAATCTTTGAAAGCATTACGTTCACTGGGTATTGTAGCAATTGTAGGTGTTACACCTGAAATGAATATTGATATTCATAATGATCTAATGGCTGAAGGTAAAACGATGATAGGTGTAATAGAAGGAGATTCAGTCCCTCAAATCTTTATCCCACAACTTATCGAATACTACAAAAAAGGATTATTTCCTTTCGACAAATTAGTTAAATTCTATGATTTTAATCAAATTAATGAAGCATTTGCCGCTTCAAAATCTGGCGAAGTTCTTAAACCGATTTTAAAAATTCAGTAACTCGGAGCGGCTCCTATTCCTCCCAGATGTGCCTTGTATCCATAGCCGCCATTAATACACTGAAAACAACGAATGATGCTCAAGCTTGAGCGTCATTCGTTGTTTCCAGGATGGATGTAATTGTTATTATGCCATCTCTCATATTCATTTGATAACCAACCAATACAACACTTTTTAAGTTATCCCCACTTATTTTCTGTTGATTTTCATAGAAGCTAGTGGAGTAAATAATCTAACCATTATTCCAGATAGTATAATTATTACTCCCCCCAATGCGATAATAATAGAATTACCAAAAATATCAGCAAACAAGCCTGCTAACAAATAACCTATAGGCAAAAATCCAACACTTATTGTCATGATTACTGCATAAATTTGTGCTTGCTGATGTTCTGGTACCGTTGTCTGTATAATTACTATTTCAGGGACGTTTATTGCGGTTGTACATATTCCGAAAATAAATGCAGCGCTAACTACTAACCATATTAAAGGGATTGTTCCTATTAACGTTAGCATAATGCCTTGCAGAATACCGGCTCCAATAAACATTGCGCCTTGTTTCGTTATATCCATTTTAGTCAGGATTAATCATCATGTAGCCACTGTCTGGGTCTGTTTTGCTCACTTTAATTTCTTTTTCTTCTACCACGTCCTCTCTTGGTTTCAGTACTTTTTTCCATGGGCTTTACGATCTGCTTCTACCGCGGTATTGAGATCCTCCATATATTCTCGAGTATTTTGCAGCACCTGTTCCTTTGTGAATTGGTGCTTGTTGGCATTTGCCTTTACGTGAGTGGAATCCGTTACAAGAACGCGACCTCCAACCATTCGGTGCTGAATGGCTTGAAGGACAATCTCATCAAAAATTTTTTGGAAAATGTTTGTGTTTTTAAACCGAGTACGACGGTTCCAGCTAATCGTGGAGTGGTCAGGGACTTTATTGGTTAAGCCTACACCCAGGAACCAGCGATAAGCCAGATTGGTTTGGATTTCGCGTTCCAATTGGCGTTCGGAACGAATGCCATAAAAATATCCGAGAAAAGTCATCTTAAAAAGAACTACCGGATCAATGGCCGGACGGCCATTATTTTCGCAGTACAAAGGACGAACTTTCGCATCAATAAAGGAAAAATCAATATATTTATCTATTTTGCGAAGCAAGTGATCTTGAGGCACCAATTCTTCGATAGACACAAATTCGTAAGCTTGTTGTTTTTCTCGATTTGAACGCAGCATAGGTAACACCTTCCGATCTTATTAGTTACCTATATTATACAATATTAACGCGGTGTCGTGTTGAACTATAGAGAAATAAAAATGGCTGCCGAGACTTTCTCGACAGCCTGAATACGTCATAAAGACGTATTCTTCTTCATTATTTATTGTCTAATTTTTCTTTCAACTAGCAAACAAACTACAATAAAAATTATAAGAATAAAAGTAAGCATTAATGAAACATTAAAGTAAGTATGAAACATCTCCAATGACCATCTGTCATCAGGAAGAATCAATCTTGCAATACTACTCCCTATCGTATAACCTCCATCTTGGAGATCTGGCCTTAAGTTCTGGGAATAATTTTGACTTAAACTTATATTCGCTAGTAAAGACAGCAAAGTTAGTAGACAGAAAGTCAAGCTTAAATAGTATTTAAAACCAACTTTTTTGAAAAGGTATAAGGATGAGATAGATAGTAAAATACACAATAATATGTAAATCATCTAATCCTCCTTAGTTCAATAGTTATTTTGCTGAGAAATCTTCCCTTAACCATGTTAATGACACAGGATATTGATCACCCTCTGAGTTGGTAATAAAATCATCACCGCTTACATCAACCGAATAGATTCGATCTGCATTAACCAATGTTTTTAAGGAAGAGGAATCTACTTTTGCCTGAACTGCCGTATAGCCTTTAAAATCTATAACAACATTTTCGCTCTCCATAGAGACTTCATCAAGTCCTTGTCTAAAGGACGTAACTCTATCCCCGTTTTCGTCAATTCCCCTTGCTTCTACATATTCTACATTCAAGTTGGTAGTATCTGCAAGTTCTTTTACTACGGAAAAATCAACAGGAGAATCAAATGTAATAGTTACAGCAACATCTTTTAAATTTTTCTCACTTAAATCACTGACAGTCTTGATATTGTTATTTAAGTAATCCATTAAATTATTTGAATTTATGGCTTCGTATTGTGAGATAGCATCAAACGAAGATTCAGTATCTGGAGAATTAATAGCTGCTTGCTCTACTTCCTGAGTATTACTTATAGCAGAAGGCATAGATCCTAGACTATCACCGTAAGTAAAAGTGTGTTGAATTGCTGTGGATTGAGTACAAGTATTGTAATCAAGAAGTCCTTTCTCACTGATACCCATTTGTGCTTGGATCTTTCCACTATCCCCAGATCCACCATCTCTTAAATCATTCCATCTTGTTTCCATATAGTAACTTGTTGTTGTATTTACTGTGCCTAAAGCAGTAACCTCAGACTCATCATCTTGCCCAAAAAAATTATTATCTTCAATGTCCAACTTTGGACTAGGTAAATTTGTTAGTATTTCATCAGCATCTATTTCAAGATCATTAGAATCAGGGACAGCAGTTTGATCTAGTGTAAAATAAGCATTTGAGTTGTCACACGCAGTACCTGGGTTATCTCCACCATTGTTATAATCCAATATATTTGTGCGGTTAGTTGTATCAAATTTAAAACTAACCCACGTTGCTAGACGAGTAACCCCATTATTAGAAACAAGTGAAGGTATACCCGTACCGGATTTAGGGACGTAAGAACCTCGAGAATAATCAGAATAGCTCCATCCAAAAGCAGTAGCACTAAAAGCAGAGAATGCAGTAATACTTACTAAAAATACTTTTGTACCTCTTTTCATTTTTTATCCTCCTTGAGTTTTAGTTAATCAGATAATAGATTCACAATATTTCACGCTTGATATCACCTCCCCAAAAACAAATTATACACTTATTTTCATTTTTGTAAATATATAACAAATTACATATTGTATTCATTCCCTTTACTTATTTAGGTAGTTATTTGATCCATCATGACATGTTCTTAAAGACACTAGTAAAATTACGTTATTTAAATAAACTTTTTGTTTGCCCTTTCTTTCCCTCAGCCAGCATTTTTACAAGAGAGAAAGAGATTTTCTCACGGATACATAAAAAAGCCCTCGGATGCCCGGGACTGACCCCCATTTAGTGGATATTAAAAAAACACCTATCAGTTTGTGTAGTATACGTTGTGGCCGTCTTCGATTGAAAAAATTGATAAATTTCTCAATTCGACTTTGTGCTCTCTAGCAAATTTCGTATATCTTAAGGATAGAGCCCTTCCGTTTTGAGATGCGAGAGGAAACACTCATAGAGAGCGTTGTCTAGACAATTGCCCCGGCGAGACATGCTGATTTGGGCGCCAACCTTCGGCAGCATGTCGTTGTAGGCATGAGACGTGTGCTGGAATCCTTGGTCGCTGTGATCGATCAATTCAGTCACGTCTCTTTGCTTTGAGAACGCCTTAGCAAATGTTTGAAGCACCAACTCATTGTCATTCCGTTGACTAAAATCGTTAGGCCACAATTTCATTACTAAATAGGTCTTTCACGGCTGAAAGATAGAGCCCGCGCTCGCCAACCCAGTATGGAGTTACATCTGTCACCCACTTCTGGTTTGGTTTTTCGGCAGTAAACTTCCGCTGAAGCAGATTATCGGTCACACGTTTTGCAGCCTTGTAAGTCATGTTAAATCGACGTTTCCGGCGAATGCTCGCTTAAAGGCCAAGCTTCTGCATTAGGCGTAGCATCTTCTTGTGGTCCATCCATACCCCTTCATCGTGCCACAAGAACAGCTGAATTTGTTTGGTATCCTACTTTCCTTGGTATCGTTTGTACACTTTGCGAATGAGTCGTTTAGCCTTGGCATCTCGATGCGCCTTTTTTCGCTTCAAATACGCGTAGTAACCACTTTTAGAGACACCAAGAAGTTGACATTGTTCTACTACTTGGCCGATGTCCATCGTTTGTTCGATAAGCTTGAACCGTTGTTCTTTACCTCCCGCATCCAACACTTTTCTAGCATCGCATTTTCCCGTTTCAATTGTTGAACATATCTCTCTTGATCTATATATTCCGTCTTCCACGTTGATCTAACAGGCCAAATTCACCCTTTTCACGGTATTTGCATATCCAGCACTTCATTCGACCCTCATCTTGAATTCCAAGATGAGGGTCGATTTGTCGATAGGTCCATTTTTCTTCTATGTGCAAACGAATGCCTCCAACTTGAGTTCCTCAGAATATGTCCTAAACTTTTGACCTTTTATCGCCATACAAAAATGCACCCCAAGAATTTCATCGGTTAAACCCAAGGGATTTTTCCAATGTCCATTCTAAGGGGTGCGCTTCACCCAGGACTTTTGCTTTTAAATAATAGTATCAAAATCTAAAATCATACGCTAAAAAGTCTTGTAACTTGGGCTTTAGATTTTCTATTTATTAAAACCATACCTCAATGCTCTGAGCGTAAATGCCTTTTCTCCTCCCTCCATAACGTCGCATATTTTTTTCCTAATATTTAGGTCATCCACTGATCCAGATTTAAATATGGACATTTCTCTCGTATCTGAATCTAGAGAAACAACCCATTCTGCATCTCCATTAACTGGTATATTGGCATTATGCGTAATAACTATTACTTGCCTTGATTGTTTGCATTTTAGCAACCGATCAACAATTAAATCATGAATTAACTGATTATCTAAATCATCCTCAGGCTGATCAAGTATAAGTGGAGATGTTCCATAAGAAAGTAAAAATGTTAAGATAGCAGAAGTTTTTTGGCCTGCCGATGCTGTTGACAGCGATTTAAACTGACCATTCTCACTAGATTTAAATCGAACTTCTATTTCATCTTCAGGATAAAGTAGTATAATTTCATCTATCTGTTCATCATTTAAAGCTACAAGCATACGCCTAAATCTACCGTCAAAAGTCGTAGTTTCTTCTTCATTTTTGATTCTAATGATCAAATCCTTTAGGTATTGTAACCCCCAATTGTTATTAGATAAATTCTCTTCAATTTTCTTAATAGCCTCATCATAGCCTGACTTCTTTTGAATAATATCTCTAAACTTGTTTAGAAAATCCCTTATATCTCTCTGAGGTTTTACATTAATCTTAATATTGTCGCTGCTTAGTATGACACTTTGTAAAAATTCTCGCCTTTTTTGAGTGACCTGATTTATGTTTCTTTTATAATCCTCAAGTACTCTACTTTGTTCCTCGTATAACTGTTCCTTTTCGTTTTCTAATAGCTGAAAATTTTTCAGTTTTTCTTCTATCGTTTCTAGTTGTTCATTTAATACTGATAAATTTTCAAGTTCAATAATCTCTTCCTCGTTTAACTCAGCTCTTAGATTTTCATAGGATTCTTTTAATAATATATATTCACTATACCAAGTAGTTGCTTGCACCTCTTGAGAATAGCTCTTACTTAAATCATTTACAAATCTACTAAAATCATTAATTATCATCTCAACCATTTGATTATAATCTTTAATCTTGTTACTAATTATGCTGATAACTTCAGCAGATTTTCCACTGACTTCTTCAGGATATGCTATACTGAGTTCTTCCTTTATATCCGTCAAAGAGTCTAGTTTATCATTGAATAATGTGGCAATCCCAAGGAATTGCTTTCGTTCTATATAAACTGAGTTATAAGTATCAATAATCGTTTTATAACTCCCATTAGTGAGTTTTTCTAATTTCCTTTTAAGTTCATCTCTTTGCAGTAACACACTTTCTTTAAAACGTAATTGTTGATTTAAGGTTTTAATTCTTCTTGTTATTTCTTTGTACTTATTACCTAATTCCAACAAACTATCTTTTAGTAACTTAATATCATAGTTTTCCTCGTCTATTCTATTTCTAAGAGTATTAGGATTCTGAGCCATTTCATAAATTTGCTTCTGCGAATAAATATCACAGTCATTCAGATATGTATGTAGATAACCTGAGTTTACTTCTTCAAATTCAGAAATCTCATCATTAAATCTCAAAACTACTAGAAGATCGGCACCGTTTGTTCGAACTTTGAATAAGGTATTCTCAAAAAACACTTCTAGCTCTATTACACTATCGTCCTTTAAGACTCCCATTTCATCTGTTGCGTGGACAGAATAAAAATTAGTATGGTCTTCATATAACTCCTTAAAGCCAACTAAATCTTTGGATTTACCAAGAACACCTCTTAAAAACCTGACAATACTTGATTTACCTGTTCCCTTCCTCCAATGACTGTTGTCATTTGGGAGCTGAACTCAGTGTAGATTTCCCCTTCAGATAAATGCGTATTCATAACTCGCATAGATTTCAGATAAATTGCAGGGGGGGTATATGGTGAAACGAAACTCTCAAAATCAGATACTACTCTTAATGAACTTAGCATTAAAGCTTGTCTTAAACTATTCAGAGTCACCTCTTCATCCATTTTAATCCATGAATATCTTGTTCCAATACCTTTAAGACCATGTTGAGTATCGCCTGGAGCATGAGGATTATCAGAGAAGGTAAGAATCGCCTTATTACTTCTCTTAGCTTCTGTTATAGGATGCAACCACTTTTTCACTAAATCTGGTGTGAACATAGAAGAGTTATATTTTTTATTTAATTTCTCAGCTACTTCTTCTTTTTTTGTTGTGCTCACAACCCCTTCTAACTCCCACAACTCCTTATTTACAACCTGAACCCCCGCAATGTCTTGATATCTATAGCATTCCTGAATATGATCAAAAGTAGACTCCTGTAGCCCCTTAAATTCATCGACATGTGCAGGAATTATAAGACCGCCTGCCAAATTAACCTTTTCTACTATTTCTTGAAAAGTGATATTACTGCATGCATGTGGTGCTGCAAAATCTTCCCTTTTTATACCGACGGAAATAAGAAAATCATTAACATACTCAGAAGTCTTGTCCAAATCAAATAAAATTAAAAGGTGGATTCCATTTTCTCCGTAAGTTAGTTCTACACCCGGAAAAAGGATTAGTCCTTTTTCATCAGCAACCTTCTTGTATTCGTCTATGCTATTTCCTGTATTATGAACAGTTATCGCTACACAATCCAATTCTTGTTCAATACAGCGATTCACCCATTGCTCAGCAGTAACACTCCTATCTCTAAAACAATTACTAGCTATAGTATGAATATGTAAGTCACACTTATACCATCTATTCCCTCGCATGCTATACTCTCCTTAATATTATGTAAAATGAAATTCACTCAGGTAACAAATTCACCCAGAAATATTTAATGTAGTTAATATATCTTACCATTGAATTCCACTTCCTTTCTACTTCTATCTAACATACGTTTCAGAGTAAAATCTGCTATTCCTTTCCAGTTAGTTAATAAAGGCAGCTGATCAAATAACGATCGGCTGCCTTTAGCTTTTAATCAAACTAAAACGGTATTAAAAAATGGCATACACTGTATCAATGACTCTATAATATTCATTTTATTCCTCCACTAGCTTTGTAGTATTTTTCGTTCTAAGCTGATTAAGTCAACCTTATATAACGGATTTTTACTGGATCAAATTAAGGTTTATCCATAATAAAAAAGGCTCCCATCATTGAGATGAGCGCCTTTTTATTCATTGTCTTTATCCGGCTTTTTGAGTACAGCACGTAGTACCGCTTGTTTAACCGGAATGATTTTTAAAATTGACTGTACATTGCCGGGGCATCATTCCTGCAGGTTTTAGGTGTTGTATTACCGACTTCCTGCTGACGGGGCTGCCACCATTCCAAAAGCAAGGAGGTCTCTTCTTTTTCCTTAGAATTACTTTATAACATTTATTCCTAACAGCACCAGAATCCCCATTCCGACAGCCCATACGACTATGGCAATCGTCTGCCAAATTATCACATATCGTTTTGATGCACCTGATGCGATACAAACTAAAGCCGCGATATGGTCTCCGATCAACAAAGGACCTAGAAGCGACACTCCGGGAACACCGTACTTTTGGAATAGATTCTGCCCGCGTTCTAGACGTTTATTGTGTTTTTCTTGTTTACGTTCAGACGGTTTTCTTCTTTGCAGCCACTGCCTTACGCGATCACTAGCCAGGATAACAACCATAACCGAGATCCAGTTTCCGACGATTGCCGCTACGATCGTCATCACTGCAGGGAACCCGACCGCAATCCCTACAGGTACTGCAAAGTATCCTTCGAGAAAGGGGATCATTCCTACAAGCATAACCCCAAGGAATTGTAATATCGGACTCGAATCTTGCAGCTGTTGCAAAAATTGTTCCAACTTGCCATCATCCTATTCTAATTTGAAATTATTAGATTATATTTACGAATGTATATTTACACGACTATCAACGATTGAGGATTAACCTCACTATGAAATAGCACTTTCCGAATCGCGGAGATTTTGAACCTCAATAACTGACAAACCCTTGATACGCTTGCGTTTTCCCGTACTCTGGTTTCGGTCTTCAGTGGCAATTCATTTTACTGCGAGTGACAATAGTACGAATTACCCACATCATGTTGTAGTTTTTTTATACTTGTGATGTATATCATTGAATAATCATACATTTATCAACAATTATGAAAAATAACTCTCAATAATTTTGAAATTTTTCTCACTAATTATGACACCACACAGAATTCAAGATGATTCTACTAAATCTTATATGCCTTCATTGCTTTTCTAAGCTCCTTGATGCTTGGGCGCTTGCCGTACATCAATACACCCGTACGGTATATTTTTGCAGACAACCAGCCGAAGACCAGAATGGAGGCAACCAGCAGGATGAGCGATACCCAGATTTCCCATACCGCAATTTCTCCCATTCCAATACGGAGAATCATAACCGTAGGTGAAGTAAATGGAACGAAGCTTGAGATCTGAACCAGCAGGCTGTTCGGCGTTCCAAGGCTGAAGATTCCGATATAAAATGCGACTAGAGATAGCATCGTCATTGGCGTCAGCGCTTGACCCAGCTCCTCTGTACGGCTGACGATGGAACCGATCGCCGCGAACAGAACCGCGTACAGGAAGAAGCCAAGGATATAGAACAAGAATCCGTAGATCAGTACATCCAGATTCATGGCAGACAAGTCAATATCAATACTGCGAAGCAGCTCGATATTGTGTGGCAGCATCAGATTTCCGAAGATCACAAGCCCGAAGATTCCGATCTGAGTCAAGCTTAACAGGAAGATCCCGATGATTTTACCGAACATTTGGGTCAGCGGGGCTACGCTCGTAATCAGAATTTCCATAATGCGCGAGCTCTTCTCTGCCGTAATTTCAGATGCAATCATGTTCCCGGTCATAATAATAGAGAAGAAGAACAGAATCATTAGAACATAGACAAATACATAATCGACAGCTGCACTCTCTGCATCCGCACCTGCTCCAGCACCAGCTGCAGTATCGTCTTCCACATTTACTTCCTGAACATCAACGACAGCCGGTACGCTAATCGCCTCAATCTGCTCAGGACTAAGCGCATCCTGCACGATCGATTTCGTCTTAGCATTTTGCAATCCGGTTTGAATGGTCGTCATTACTGCCGGGGACGGATTCGCATCTTCTGAATAATAGGTAGCCATTGGTGACGTACCGTCTCCTGCAGCATGCAGCTCAACATATCCCTCAATCACTTCATCCGCGAGGTCCGTCTTCAGTTCCGGCGCATCCGCCTGCTCATAGGATAGGAAGCGAAGAGCCGGAACCTGCTGACTGGCCACAAACTCCTCAAGTGCCTGAGCCGACTCCTGCTGTTCACCAACGACAAGTCCAATAGCCGGGATATCGGCTGGAGTATTTCCTCCACTACTGTCCCCATCATTACCTGAAAACATATCGATCACATAAGGGATATTCATCCCGATGGTCATCAGGATAGCTAGAACCAATGTCGTTATTTTAAAAGCCTTCGTCTTGGCCTTCTGCTTGTATGTAAAACCGATAATCGTCCCGAGTTTATTCATGTCCGGTTCCTACCTCCTTGATAAAGATTTGGTTTAGCGTAGGTTCTTTAATCTCAAAGTGCTCTACCGTCGATTCCTGAAGCGCCTTTTGCAGGATCAGCTGAGCCGCATCCGGGGATGCAATCGTGATCAGATATCCCTTCTCCATTTCTTCAACACGAGTTACGCCTGCCACGTTCTCAAGTCCAGTCACTCTATCCGTTGTTACAAGACGCACATGCTCGCGCGGATACCGTGATTTGACCTCCTGTATATTCCCCTGCACGACGGTGTTGGAACGATGAAGAATCGTAATATTCTTGCACAGCTCCTCTACATGCTCCATCCGGTGAGTTGAGAACAGAATCGAGGTTCCCTCGTCCCGAAGCTCCTTGACCGTCGCCTTGAGAAGCTCTACGTTAACCGGATCAAGTCCGCTGAACGCTTCATCCAGAATCAGAATTTGCGGACGGTGAACGACTGCTGCGATAAAGCCCATCTTCTGCTGATTCCCTTTGGACAACTCTTCTATCCGTTTATCATAGTACTCAGGCACTTCAAACCGCTCCAGCCAGTACCTTAGGCTCTGATCTGCATCCTTCGCATTCATACCGCGCAGTCTGCCCAGATAGTTAATCTGTTCACTAACCTTGACCTTCGGATACATCCCTCTCTCTTCCGGGAGATAACCCATGATGTGCTGCAATTCAGGATTGTATTTCTTACCGTTGTACAGAATATCTCCGTCATCCGGATAGATCAGCCCCAGCACCATGCGCATGGTTGTTGTCTTGCCAGCACCGTTGGCGCCGAGCAACCCGTAAATCTCTCCCTCTGCTACGTTCAGCGTTACCCTGTTTACAGCTGTTTTGTCACCGTACTGCTTCACTACCTGGCTTAGTTCAAGTCGATTCATTATATTTCCTCCCCCTTTTTCGTTTCCCAGCCTGCTGGTCCGTATCCTTCGATCCAGTAAGCCAATATTTCATCCAGCTCGAGAATTCGGGTCTTCACCGGTGATATCCCCGTTTCCGCTAGAATCTCCAGTACATCGCTTGTATGCGTTGTAACAATTCTCCTCAGGCGACTGGTTTCCTCTGACCAATCCACAATGCCTGGCAGATGCCCTGGCTTTATATCACCCTCGTACCAGATTTCTCTCCAGCTATCCAGCAGCAGATCCTTCTCCACCATGCCGAGTGTCTGCCCTCTATGCATGAGAATAATATAGTCAGCGAGACGCCGAATTTCGTCCAGAATATGTGTCGCTATAATAACCGTCGTATTCCCTCGATCCATATAACGCTGAAGCTCTGCAATCATTAGCTTCCAGGAAAAAGGGTCCAGTCCTGAAGAAGGTTCATCCAGAATAAGCAGTCTAGGCTGTACTGCAAGCGCCGCTGCTAATTCATACTTCCTTCGCTCTCCCTTTGACATCTTCTTCAGCTTGGATTTACGAGGAACCTCGAATTTACTGAGCAGCTCTTCGAACAGGGCTTGATTCCAATCGGGGTGCCAATAAGCTCGAAATTCAGCCGCTCCCATGGCCGTCATATGATCTTCATCCAGAATGGACTGCTCGGTTACTGAACTCATCTTCTCCCGTAATTCTGTCGGAAGCTCACCTTCTACTTCACTTCCATACCAGAGAATTCGTCCCGTATCGGGAAGGACCACCTTTTGCAGCATGTTAAGCAAGGTGCTCTTGCCCGAACCGTTATGTCCTACTAAGGCATAGATATAACCCTCTGCCAGCTCCAGGTTAATGGGGCCGATCGTCTTCTCTTTGCGGGACTTATACACCTCTTGCATCGATATTACCGGAGCTTCGGTCATGGCTGCTTCTCCTCCTTGTTATCGTAGAGCTCACGGAGCACCTCATTGAACCATGCGGTCATCTCTTCCTTCGTACTGCCAACAGAGATGCCCACCTTCGCCGCTTGGACAAGCGCATCCTTGACTGCTGTCAGCTTGAATTCATCCCGCTCCTTCATCCCGACTTCAGCTACGAAAGTACCGGTGCCTTGCTTCGTGCGGAGAAGTCCTTCATTCTCCAAATCCTGATACACTCTTCGCACCGTAATCACGCTGCAGCTAAGACTGCCCGCAAATTCACGAATAGACGGCAATAGTGTTCCCTCCTTAACCTGACCGGAAATAATCAGTGAACGTAACTGACTCTCAATCTGATGGTACAAGGGCTCCGCGCTGTTTTCATTAATTTGAATTGGTATATTCACAGGTGGCGCACCCCCTCAGCCTGTATAGGTTCATTCATCATTGTTCTCATTTGTTCGTCTCCGTCCTGCTTCCTTAACTCAAATCCCGTATTAACATTCGTCTGCGAGTCAACTTGAAGCTGATCGTGAGACTGGCTGCAGCGATGAGCAGTATTCCCCACATCATCGGCGATAATAAACCATAAGCAGCACTTTGCTGAAGTGTAATTTTAATCAAATTGTAGTCGAACATCGCAGCAACCAATGATACAAGCAGAGTGAAGAGCATTAGAGCCATCGTTTGAACAAAATATCGCTTGCCACTAACATTAAATTCCCAGTAGATGTAGATCGAGTTAATAAACAGCCCATACCCAATCCACATCATTGCAAAAGCCAGGACCCCGGATAGTCCAAACTCCTCTCCTCGGAGTGCCGCTACATAGATCAGGCTGAAGAATGCCGTCCCATTAATAACAAACGTAATCAGCATTTGAATGATTCGATTCAAGAGAATGGCGTCCGCCGGTACAGGTATCCGTCTCATATAAGCCAGCATCTGTGTATAGGAATCCTCCTGTAAATAACGAAAGGACCTTCTTGAGAAGAAAAAGCCTAAGAATGGGACGAAAATAAGGAAAAAGTTATCTCCCATTAACGTATAGCCTTTATCCTTCATAGCCTCATGCATGGAGGCGACGCACATGATTGCCGCATAAGCTGTGAACAAGAGAGTCCAGATCCAATGAGACCAATCACGTCCTAATTCCTTCCTCGTCATCCACCAAGCTTGCTTCCATACTCTCGTACTCATGCTGTATATCCCCCTCACCATTACAGGTGTGATTACTGTATATATCTTTATACACACTATACAAACTAAACTCATGCCAAGTCAACCTCTTTTATAGAAAAAAAGAAAAAGAATGTGCGCGCCTCTCCCGTCACATTCTTTACATTTGTCTACGGCCAATATTACTCATCACTCACAAGCACAGCAAATTCCCTCAGCAGCACATCAACAAATGCTCTCTGCACTGGTGACTGCCACCTGCTTCCATGATAATAGGCCTGACTGTATATATTCGTTGGCATTTGGATCTCCCGGTAGATAAGCTGTCCTTTATCTTCTGCATCCTTCACGACCATATGCGGCAGTATAGCTATTCCCAGATGAGCCATAACGGATTGTTTAATGACCTCGATGCTCGAGCTCTCCAATGTGCGTTCAGGAGCGGCTCCATTTTCCATCAGAACCCCGTGAACCAGCTTACGGTAGCTACACTCCGGCTCCGTATATATAAAAGGATACTGCTGCAGCAATTGATTGTAATTCTGGTCATTATGACCCTCAGGCAGGATCCAGCCAAATTCCTCCTGACGAAGCAATACGGTCCTCACCCCATCATACTCCAGCTGCTCTCCAATTCGAAAAACAATATCTGTCTCGCCTTCTCTCAGCCTTTGCAGCTCATTAACGCCAGATGAAGCTTCGATGGTGATGTTCACTTTCGGATAACGTTCTTTGAACTTCTTTAGGATCCCGGGCAGTAGATATACAGCAACCGACTCATTAGCTGTAATGCTCAGACTTCCGGCTACTTCATGCTTCTCTCTGGATATCTCCTTCGCCTTCTCATAAATAACAAGCAGCTCTATCGCATACTGGTAAAATCGTTCTCCCGGCTCAGTAAGAATCGTCTTCTTGCTAAGTCGGTCAAACAGACGCAGATCCAAATCATGCTCCAGGGACTGAATATGCATCGTAACGGTGGATTGCGCATAACTAAGCGCTTCTGCCGCTTTAGAGAAGCCACCATGCTTGACCACGGCACAAAATGTTTTGACATGCTTAATATCCATAGTGGTGCTCCTTATCTTTCGAGCTTTACGATGATTATTCATCCTTTACGAACAACCTTATCGGATCTTCTGATGATCATTATACCATCCGCTGTATTACAATGAATGAAATCAAGAGATGAGGAGGACCACTTATCCATGAAAAAAACCGAGTATCATGTGGCCATCGTCGGCGCAACCGGAGCAGTCGGAACCAAAATTAAAGAACTGCTTGAACAAGACACACATTTTGCAATCAGCCAATTGAAGCTGCTCTCCTCTCGGAGATCTGCAGGCAAACTTGTTTCATTTCGTGGGGAAGAACTTCAATGCGAGGAGCTGACAAAGTCCAGTTTTGAAGATGTCGATATTGCCTTCTTTAGTGCAGGTGGTGAGGTGTCGCGTGTATTTGTGCCTATTGCGGTTAGAAGCGGAGCGATCGTTATCGATAATACAAGTGAATTCCGTATGCATAAGGAAGTTCCTTTAGTTGTTCCCGAGGTCAATCCGCATGTACTGAAGACCCACCGAGGCATCGTATCCGTGCCGAACTGCTCCGCCTTGCAGATGGTAACTGCTCTTGCACCCATTGCTCGTAATTACGGTCTCGAACGCATTATCGTTTCCACCTATCAGGCCGTATCCGGTTCAGGCGTCGGGGCAATAACGGAGCTGCTGTCACAAGCCCAAGCCTCTCTCCATGGAGAGCCTGTTGAAGCCAACCTCCTGCCTGCTAAGAAGGATCAGAAGCATTATCCAATTGCATTTAATGTTCTGCCCCAAGTCGATGTATTTACGGACAATGACTACAGCTTCGAGGAGCAGAAGATGATGGATGAGACGAAAAAAATCATGGAGCTGCCCTTCTTAAAAATGGCTGCAACCTGCGTCCGCGTTCCTGTCGTCACCGGCCACTCGGAGTCTGTATACATTGAACTTGCAGCTCCTGCGTCTGTGAGCGAACTGCGTGAGCTCTTGTCCCAATCACCGGGTGTTGCCGTACAGGATAATCCTGCAGAGCAGCTGTATCCCACACCATTACAAGCGGCTGGAAGCCCCGATGTATTCGTCGGCCGAATCCGCAAGGACCCCGATATATCTAATGGATTTCATCTGTGGATTGTTTCTGATAACCTGCTCAAGGGGGCTGCGTGGAATTCACTTCAAATCGCCCACAGCCTGATGGAACAGAATCTTATATAATTGCATGCACTTCGCATTTTATGCGATAAGTATTTTCTCCATAAAACAATGTTGATTTTGGCATGATCCATACTTCTAACTTCTTAATATCCGACTATAGAAAAAGCATACCAACAGCGTCTTTACGTTATTGGTATGCTGTTCTATCACAAGTATAAGTTTAACCTGATAAATACTATAAGATATGAATATTTAATCTAGTTAATTTCTTCATTAAGCACCTATTAAGCTCCTATAATGACTTCCCACACAGGCTTCGTATGACCGCCCGGATACATCACATAGAGCAGCGTATAGACGACAACTCCGGTAATGGCTGTAAAAAACCAGACCACCGAGGTCACTCTCCCCAGCTTACGATGCTTCGCATATTTCTCCTTGAAGCCCCAGACAAGGGTTGTGATCCCGAATACAGCAGCCACTGTGGCTAAAATAATATGAAAAATCAAAAATACATGATAGAACAGCTTCAAATCATCTGGCCCACCCCAAGAGGTGTTACCAACAATAAAGGTACGGGATGAATAGATGATAAAAAACAGGATCGCTGCCCATGCCCCGGCAATCATCATGTTCTTATGTGCGTGCCTTCTTCCCTTTACGATGAGATACCAGCCAATCCCTACCAGCACCGCGCTGATGACTATAAAGGCGGTGCTTAGTGTTGGCAGTATGAAATCCAAGTCCATGTCTCTTCCCCCTCGAGTCTTCACCTGCTTGTCGTCGTTACTTAAATGCTCAGTGATCAATCTGCCCTATATACCTTTATGCTTCAGTCCTGCCAGATACTTGTAAAGGAATATTCTCGTCATCCTCCTGACTTTCCTTCCGATACCATTGAAAGAACACATACGCCAGCATGACGCCGAATATCAGCTCTTGAATCATCTTCATTACAATGCCGCCGACCTGCTGATCCTGCTGTGCTGTCGATAGAAAATTAAAGAACGAAGGTCCTCCGAGACCCTGCAGACGAAGCTGCGTTTCTGGTGATACGCAGTATCCCATCGCGGTCACCCAAGCATTTGGATTGCTGTAGGTCTCATAGATGGATTCGGAGGCGAAGATGATCAGTCCACAAGCAGGTGTAAGCAGCACCATGTTGAGGAAGATATAGCCGATCTTGTGTAATCCCGACCCCCTGTCCCGCTCCGGTATCGGATGCACGAGCGATCCCCACATTAGCATGGCTGTGACGAACAAAACGACATAATACAGCCGGTGCACAGCGAAATTCAGCATGACATAATCATGGATCACCGGAATGTGGTAGAAGGAGAATAATCCATTAAACAGCAGTGCCGCCACAATCGGATTCGCGAGAAAAGAAAACCACCGGACAGGACGATAATCCAGCAATTTACGCCAGACCCATGCCGGAATTCCTCTCATAATTAGAGGTGGTGCTGCAATATAGGACAACGCCATGCTTAGCATATGGAAAGTAAACATCGTATGACCAAACAAGCTTATTGGGCCGCCCTGCGCCATATACAAGATGAACATCCCGCATAGAAACATCACTTGTTGCTGTGTCGTTGCCTTCTCGCTTAGCTTTGCCTTCTCGGCCATCGGGCCGATAACAACAAAGTATAGTGCTGTCATCATAATCATAAAAGCCAAGAACAGCGGGCTCCACAGATCATTAAAGCTGAAATATTGTAGACCGAGCATGCTTCTCCTCCCCTTGCCTTACTCCGCGTAGAAGAATGGTAATGATTGGCTTTACGAAAATTCGAAAAGGCGGCGAAAGATTCGCCGCCTTCTTGCCTTACTTACCACCACATCCACAATAAGGCGGTAATAATGGCCGTAAAGGCCACGAAGAATCCGAATGCCATAAAGATGAGCGGGATCAGATGCCCTTTATCCTTCATATGCATCCAATATGCCATCTGAATAATAACCTGAAGCACAGCCATGACCAGCAAAATAATAATTGTAAATGTGTTATTCACGCCGCCAGCGGCCACTGCAGCAAATGCAATTAACGTAAGCGCGATAGAGAAGATAAAGGCAACAATATGCTTCTCCGGCCCCTCCGGACGATGGCGATGCTTAACACCCTCCGAGCCCGAGCTTGATTGACCATTACCCGCCATGGATTAAACCACCTTCCCAAGCAGATACACGACCGTAAAGATGAAGACCCAGACCACATCGATAAAGTGCCAGTAGATGGCTGACACGTAAATCTTCGGTGCAGTTACGACCGTTAATCCTTTTTTGTACAGCTGTCCAATGAGAAGTCCGATCCAGCCTAGACCAAAGGCAACGTGCGCCCCGTGAAAGCCGACCAGCGTGTAGAATGCCGAACTGAACGCGCTCGTTGTCATGCCAAATTCCTTATGAACCACATATTCATAGAACTCATAAATTTCGATACCAAGAAAGACAAGTCCGAGCAGAATGGTAACGCCGAGCCAGCTAATGAGCGCCTTAACGTTATGCTTATGCATCGCCTGAATCGCAAATACGCTCGTCAAACTGCTCACCAGCAGAGTGAAGGTTGCCGCTGCAACCAAAGGAAGATGAAACAGATCATTTGCCGTCGGTCCATCCAATGTCTGGTTGCGAAGCGCCAGGAAGGTCGCGAATAACGTACCGAACAGAACCGCTTCCCCACCCATGAACAGCCAAAAGCCGAGTATCTTGTTGCGGCCCTCGAGCGTTGCTTTTTCCGGTTCATGAGGCAGCTGACCATTTACAGTTTCTGCGTGTGGGTTTGTCATGCTTTTGCCCCCTTATCTTCCAGTTCCTCAGGCTCAATATGCCATCCATGGTCATCATAGAGTGAGCGGACAATCATACAACCAAAGGTGATCCCCAGACCAATAATGACGACAATATAGTTATTGAACATAAAATTCATAATTCCATTACCGAAATCATCATTCGTAAACATCAGACCGAGACCAGCGATGAAGATACCGACGGACATAAGGAACGGTAATATTGTCGCTGAAGGCATATGAATCGGTCCCACCGGTTCTGCCGGAGTCATCTCTGAATGACCTGCCATCTTCTCTTTCCAGTAGGCATCAATCCCGCGTACGAGCGGAGTCTGTTTAAAGTTGTATTCCGGCGGAGGAGAAGGAATGCTCCATTCCAGTGTTCGTCCATCCTCCCAAGGATCATTCCCAGCATCGGCTGGCTTGAGCGAAGTCTTAACAATATTGACCAGGAACAATATCACGCCTACACCCATCATGAGTGCACCAACGGTACTGATCAGGTTCAGCATGTCAAAGCCTTGATTCGGTGCATAGGTTGCAACCCGGCGCTGCATCCCCATCAGACCGAGGAAGTGCTGAACGAAGAACGTGAGATGGAAGCCGATAATGAAGATCCAGAATGTGATCTTGCCGAGTCCCTCAGCAAGTACCCGTCCGAACATCTTCGGCCACCAGTAGTGCAGACCGGAGAACAGGCCGAGTACAAGTCCACCCACAATGACATAGTGAAAATGCGCTACAACGAAATATGTATCATGGAACTGAAAATCTGCAGGTGCAGAGGCCAGCATGACGCCGGTTACCCCACCCATAACGAAGGTAGGTACAAAGCCAATAGCGTACATATTCGCTGCTGTGAACCGGATCTGTCCGCCCCACATCGTAAACAGCCAGTTAAATATTTTGATTCCTGTAGGCACCGCAATCAGCATTGTCGAGATCGAGAACAGGGCATTCGCTACTGTCCCCATCCCTGTGGTGAACATATGATGCGCCCATACCATGAAGCCAAGGAACGCAATTAGAATTGTCGCAAATACCATGGAGCTGTAGCCGAACAATCTCTTTCTGGAGAAGGTCGGAATGACTTCGGAAATGATACCGAATGCCGGCAGAATCAGGATATATACTTCAGGGTGACCGAAGATCCAGAAAATATGCTGCCATAATACCGGGTTACCTCCGCCTGCAACATCGAAGAAGTTAGCTCCGAGAATACGGTCAAAGGTTAATAGAACAAGACCCACCGTAATGGCTGGGAAGGCAAACAGGATAATTGCAGATGTTATAAATGTCGTCCAGGCAAACATCGGCATTCTCATAAATGACATCCCCGGTGCACGCATCGTAATAATGGTGGCAAGGAAGTTGATTCCCCCGATCAGCGTACCAAGACCAGCAATCTGGAGGCCGATGGTGTAGAAATCAACACCGTGCGTGCCGCTGTACTCCGTGCTTGCGAGCGGAACATAGGAGGTCCAGCCTGCGTCCGGAGCACCGCCCATGACCCAGCTCAGATTAAGAAGCAATCCCCCGAACAGAAACGTCCAGAAGCCGAGCGAGTTCAGGAATGGAAACGCAACGTCCCTTGCCCCAATCTGCAGCGGAAGCACTGCATTCATCAGTGCGAATATGATCGGCATAACGCCGAGGAAGATCATTGTCGTCCCATGCATCGTAATCATTTCATTAAATGTCTGGGTAGACAGCATTCCATTATAGGGAATGATCAGTTGAAGACGAATCAGAATGGCTTCAATCCCGCCGATTCCGAAGAACAAGCCGCCTGCTGTCAAGTAAAGAATCGCGATTTTTTTATGGTCAACGGTAGTCAGCCAATCCATAATACCTGTATACCGTTTAACCGTATGAGCGTGAGCCAAGTTCAAGTACCTCCTTCTCAATCCGCACTGTTCGTTTCATAATCCAGCTTATAATCGGCCAAATACTCGGCTATAGCATCGACCTCTTCGGTGGTGAGACCGAGCTCTGCCGGAGACGGCATCTCATTGCCCGGTTTGATTGCCTGCGGATCATGAAGCCATTCTTTGAGGTTCTCCTCTACAGGTGCTCCCTCCTGACCTTCACGTTCATTCAGAAGCATGCTGGCAATGGATTCCCTGCCGCCGATCCCTGTAAGATTCGGACCCAGAGGACCACCTTGATCGCCCACTGCATGACAGCTAAGGCAGGCAGACTTAAATTTCTCGGCAAGCTGCTCATCTTCAGGCAGAACAGCCGGCGCCTGCATCGCGGTCACCCAATTATCAAATTCTTCTTGGCTGACAGCCTTAACCTTGAACTCCATATATGCATGGGAGGGTCCGCACAGCTCAGCGCACTTCCCGCGGTAAACGCCTTCATTCGGTGCAGAAAAATGGAATTTGTTCAGGGTTCCGTCAAAGTTCGTGTCAATCTTGCCTGCCAGGGACGGTACCCAGAAGGAGTGAATTACATCATTACTTTCAAGTACAAATGAAATCGTCTTATCGGTTGGAATAATGAGGTCTTGTGCGGTCGTCACACCGAGATCAGGGTAGCTGAATTCCCACCAGTACTGGTGAGCGGTCACTTTAACCTGAAGGGCGTTTTCGTCTTTGGTGTAGTCCTTGCCTAATGCGGAGAGCTGCTGAACGGTCGGAACAGCCAGTATAATGACAAGCACGAGAGGAATAACGGTCCATATAATCTCCAGCTTGTGATTACCTTCCACCTGTTCAGGAATTTCATTCTGTCCTGGCTTCCGCCGGAACTTGATCAATACAAAGGCCGCAATCGCAAACACCACAAGGAGCACGACGACCATGATCGTTATGGCAAGCTTCATTAAATCTAGCTGCCCCTGTGCTACGGGACCCTGCGGTCTCAATACAGACAAATCCTCACGGCCGCAAGCGGACAATAACAATGAGAATGCTGCCAGCAATAGGAGGATTCTTTTTCCGTGCCGCCACCTTTTCATCACCTATCTACCCCACTTTTCCCAATTTCGATGATTACCATCCGGTTCCAAAAAGCGAGTATTCTACCTGCTCTAGCACCTTTGTTGTAATCCTGTAAATTAATACAATCACTTATTAAATATAAGTCGCCCCCCTGTTTTTGTCAATCTTTAGACATATGTTCACAAATTGTTCAAAAAGTCTAAGAACCCGCGTCATTATTATGTTTGTTAACGATTACAAGACTAAATTGTTGGGAGTTATCTCATTGTTTTCTTCCAAATTACGGATAATACGGGAGGTTTCGAGCAAGTTTGGCAATCTGCTTTTTTATGTATTTTAGTGCAAATAAATTACTGACAACTCTAGCAATCCATTTATAGAATGCATCTCTCTTTTTTGCCACCTCAGCACATGAAATCCCATCTCATTTCTAATTCCATCCATCATTTACCACAAAAGAAAACCCGTTCCTCTACAGAAGCGGGTTTCTAAGAAGCAGAAGCTATCTTGCCATGACAGGATAAGCGATGTGTCGCTCAGTCGGTCAACAGAAGCGGACCATCCTTCGTAATTGCCACGGTATGCTCATACTGGGCCCCGATACTGCCATCTGCAGATCGAATTGTCCAGCCGTCGTCCTCCCAGTGCACGGCACCCGTCGGTCCCATGGTCAGAACAGGCTCTACCGTGATCACCATCCCCTCTTCAAGCCGGATGCCTTGACCTGGCTTGCCATAAGGAAAAATATCAGGCTGCTCATGGATGATGCGTCCAATCCCATGCCCGACGAGCGGCTTAACAATCCCATAGCGCCAAGGCTTCACGCATTTTTCGATGGCATAACCGATGTCGCCTACGGTCTTACCCGGCATTGCTGCAGCAATCCCTCGGTGCATTGCTTTTTCCGTCCGTTTCAGAAATCTCGCTGTCTTGGAATCCGTCTTCCCTACCGCATAAGTCCAGGCGGAGTCTGCAAGCCAGCCATCCTTGTTGACCACCATATCAATTGTCACTACATCTCCATTCACTAGTGCCTTATTGGAAGGGAAGCCGTGACATACAACTTCATTCACTGAAGCGCATATCGCATAGGGATAGCCTTTATATCCCTTCTGTTCCGGCGTTGCACCCTGTTCGGCAAGGAAATCCTCTACAAAGTTATCGATTGCTTTGGTCGTTATTCCTGGCGTAAGCATGGATTCGATCTTTCGATGGCAAGCTTTAAGTATCCTCCCTGCCTCCCGCATGTACCCGATTTCCTCTTTCGACTTCAGGATCACAGACATCTACAGGTCAGCCCCTTCCCGCTGTGGCGCTAACACCATGTATATGCATAATAGAGCACAAAAAAAACCGCCTCTCCTGCATTCCATTCACAGGCGGGCGGTTCTATTCAAATAAGAACAGTATATTCAGATGCTTGATTACAGTAGTGACTTAAAAGTGAAGAATCAGGAGACTGAGGAATCCAGTCTTGTCAGTTCACGCTCGACAACGAGTGTAAGCTCCTCTTCATACCCTCCTGTTATCCGGTATTTTTTCACATACTCCTTCACGAATTTTTTAGGATCCTTCGGCCTGAAAATCCGAGTCATTTCTCGTAAACTTTCTTTGACCTCATTATGACCTTTTGTTGCCATGATAACTCCCTCCCAAAACGTTCAAAAGTAAATGCTCCGTTTAGAGAATCCGTAGAAAAAAAGATCTAAGTGATACCATGAAGAAGTGTGTGCAGCTATAATTAGCTTCAGGCCGGGAAACCCTGACTTAAACAGGTACCTGTCATTTTGAATACCCGAAATGATTCTTTTTGAACCACACTTCTATTGTATCATATTCAAAGCATGCGTACAGCTTTCCAGAAATATCAATTTTGTAAAATCAGAATCAAATTCAAAACACTTTCGATGATGAATATGATTCATCCATATAATTTATCGGCAGAGGTTTAGCCCGGCTTTAGTCCTTTTTGCGAGTACCAATCGTTTACATTACCTTTATTATGCCGTAAACACGGATAGTTATACGCTGAAACGGATAACCTAACTTACTGAAGTTAGAGCTTAAGCAATTTATACAATGGTTGCTGTACTCCCTAAGATCCATTGATTTCTTTCACTAAAATAAGTTCAAGGAGGCTCAAGATATGAGCAGTAAGGATAAGGACATGCTCCCGATAACGCGGGAAAAAGTCGAGGTAGACGGTGTATATACCAATGAACGGGGGCTGACAGAGCATCTGTACAGAGGACAGCATTTTCCGCCGGACCCGGTACTCGGAGCCACAGAATGGGAGCTGACGGAGTTTGCTTTTGAGAACCATCATGAAGGCAGAACGGATGAGCGCCTGGTTCCTAAAGAGGATGACGAGAATAAAAAAGGCAAAATCACAAGCCCAAGACGCCAATTTCAAGGCGGGAGCTGACGGTACTCTGCTTAATTGCTGCTTAATTGCTGCTAAACTACTCCTAACTACTTCTTAACCGATTGCAGCTAAACTCACAGATCCCGTTCCAGCAAAATATTCACAGCATGCCTATCACTGTTCCTTCACGAGGAAGAGTGATTTTTTTATTTAGATAGGTTGTTCAAATCCGGTCATCTTCCTCATATGATGCTTAAGAGAGCTGGACAAAAGGAGGAAGAACTTGATGTCCCCATTTAAATCATCGACCGGTCTAGATGAGAATATTGCAGGTGCGCTGTGCTACTTCTTCGGTTTTATCGGAGCCATATTGCTGCTTGCGCTTGAGAAGCGAAGCCGCTTCGTTATGTTTCATGCCCTTCAATCCTTGTTTGCCTTCGGAGCTATTGTCGTTGGTCACGTGCTCAGTGGCTTAATCCCTTTGCTTGGTCCCCTGCTCGCTTCGCTGCTATCTCTTCTCGGTGTGGCAATATGGGTTATTATGCTCGCGGCAACACTGCAGGGTAAATGGCTCAAGCTGCCTGTGGTAGGCGACCTTGCGGAGAAGCAAATGCGTAAGCTCTGAGACTCCACACACACTTAAAAGCCGCACCTGCTTGCTACACCTACGGTGTTTGATTTGATTACTCTTCTAGGGTGTTGTGCTGCAGGTACCGGGTCACCTACACAACTTCTCAGCATACAATAAGCCGCTGATTCCCCTAGACAGGAAAACCAGCGGCTTATTTATTTTTTATATGAGAATATTAGACCAATTCATTCGCCCTGCTCGGCTCAGCCTTCTTCTGCGGTTTAGGACCTAATCCATTAAAGATCAGATTCAGCAAGATTGCTGTAAAGCTGCCGACTACGATTCCGTTATTTAGCAGAATACCGATCTCGGAAGGAAGCTGTGAGAACAGGTTCGGCACAACTGTAACTCCGAGACCCATCCCTACGGACACCGCGATGATCAGCAGGTTCTCGTAACGATTAAAGTCTACCTGATCAGCAAGCATCCGGATACCTGAGGATACAACCATTCCAAATAAGGCTACGGTAGCGCCGCCAAGCACGGATGGAGGAATCATTTGAGCCGTTGCTGCAATCTTCGGTACAAATCCAATCAGAATGAGCAGCAGACCAGCAACTGCAATGACATCCCGTGTCTTCACACGACTCATTTGCAGCAGACCTACGTTCTGAGAGTATGTTGTATAGGGGAAGGAGTTAAAGATCCCCCCAAGCACAATAGCAAGCCCTTCTGCTCTGTATCCTCTTGAAAGGTCCTTGGAGTCGATCTCTTTGTCGAGAATTTTACCCAGAGCCATAAATACCCCTGTCGATTCTGCGATACTAACGATCGCAACAAGGATCATCGTCAGGATAGCAGACAAGTTAAAGGTAGGCTGTCCGAAATGGAACGGCTCCGGTGCACGGAACCAGCTTGCTTCAAGCATAGGAGACAAGTCGACTTTACCAAAGAACAGTCCCGCAACAAGTGTCCCGACAACAAGACCAAGCAGGATCGAAATCGATTGGATAAATCCCTTGGTCAAACGGTTCAAGATAATAATGAATAACAGTACGCCAAAGCCCAACATGAGGTTCACGGGATCACCGAAATCCGCTGCTCCGTTACCTCCGCCAAGATCATTTAACGCTACGGGAATGAGCGTCAGTCCAATGATGGTAACGACCGAGCCTGTAACGACAGGCGGGAAGAAACGAATCAGCTTGCCGAACAGACCGCCAAAGATCATGACGAATAGACCAGAAGCAATAATGGCCCCATAAATGGCGCTAATACCATATTGATTACCGATCAGTATCATCGGAGAAACCGCCTGGAAGGCACAGCCAAGCATAACCGGAAGACCGATACCGAAGTATTTCCCGCCCCATACTTGGAGCAGTGTAGCCAGGCCGCAGGCCAGCAGGTCAATCGCAATCAGATACGTGATTTGATCCGGCGGCAGATTCAGACCGCTCGGTCCTCCGACGATCAGCGGAACGATGACCGCTCCCGCATACATGGCGAGGACGTGCTGAATGCCGAGTGAAAATGTTTTTAAAGGGTGACGATTGCGGTTAAATATGCGTTCACGTGACATTAGATTCCATCCTCTTCATCTGCAAATGTAACTTGTCCATTCTCAAGTGATGCAATTCGCACCAGTGATTCAACACGGTAGCCTTGTTCTTGAAGCAGACGGCCGCCAGGCTGGAATGCTTTTTCAATGACGATACCAATGCCGACGACCTCGGCACCTGCCTGCTCTACAATCCTCGCAAGACCAAAAGCAGCTTCCCCATTGGCAAGAAAATCATCAATAATCAGTACGCGGTCCCCCGGCTTCATAAACTTCTTAGCCACGGTAATTTCGTTGGACTCCTGCTTGGTGAAGGAATACACCTTCTCAACAAAAATATCATCACGCAGTGTCAAAGACTTCTGTTTACGGGCAAAGATCAGCGGAGCTTCCAGCTCAAGTGCTGTCATAATCCCTGGCGCAATCCCGGAGGATTCAATAGTGAGCACACGGTTAATGTCCTCTCCCTCAAACCTTCTTACAAACTCGCGGCCCACTTCCTTCATTAGAACCGGGTCCATCTGATGGTTCAGGAATGAATCCACCTTGAGTACCTGATCTGACAACACAATTCCTTCATTCAACACTTTTTCCTTAAGCAGCTTCAAGTGGTATCTCTCCTCCTGTATCGATATTCCTTAATTACGTCTGACCTGGGCAAAATGCAAATAACCCATTCCAAATCAACCGCCGAAGAACACGGATGGATTAGAACGGGTACTGGTTAGAATAAAGAGGCAGTAAAGATTATCGAGCTCACATGCAGCAGTATAGCAGAGGCCTTCACATTAAACGTGCACACTTTATATTCCTCCCGTAGTCCAATCATTTCCGGTGATCGGGTAGAGACATGCCGGCCCATTCCAGCACATATACGAGTTAATAATATATATTACGACTTGAGCGAAGTAAGCGAATCACCTGTTAGTGCTCTCCTCCGCCCATGTTAGGACAATGTTAGAAGTATAACGAATTGATGCTGCAAAATAAAGTGTTATTTTCAAGAAACTTTTCCAAAGATCTTTTCAAGAGGCTGAGCCAATGTTTAAATGGAGGGGATGGTTCTAGTGCTGACCGTTTATATGAGCTAATGTTGGGAGAGTTAATATGAAGAAAATCATGAATGAATTCAAGGAATTTGCCGTTCGCGGAAACGTCATTGATCTGGCGGTCGGTGTCATTATCGGAGGGGCATTTGGCAAAATCGTAACCTCGTTCGTCAATGATATCCTCATGCCGCCAATCGGACTTCTGATGGGCAACCGGAGCTTCGAGCAATTGTTTGTTCCGCTGGAGAGCGGCGTTCTGACTTCAGAAGGCAGCAAGTACGCGACACTCGCCATGGCTGAGGAAGCCGGCATTCCAGTACTGAGATACGGACAATTCATCAACGTCGTACTGGACTTTCTGATCGTGGCATTCTGTATCTTCCTGTTCATCAAGGGGATCAATCGGCTGAAACGAAAAAAAGAGGAGCCCGCACAGCCGGAGCTGACGACCAAGGCTTGTCCTTACTGTCTCTCGGACATCCCGCTTGCCGCTACGCGCTGCGCTCATTGCACCTCCGTGCTGGAAGTGGAGAGATCTTCCTAGAGAAGGTTCTCCAGAATTCTGCGCAGGTTCGCATCTTCCTTATAGATTTCCTTACCTGTATCGAGCTCGGTCACACGAAGTCTAATGTAATCTGCGCCAGGATTCACCGGTTTGAAGGTCAGGTCGTCGGGATTCTCGGTGGCAACCTCATAACCCAATCGTTTAAACATCGGGATAAGCTGCTCCGGTCCGGGAGGGGTATTATTATCCATGAGCAGAAGTCCTCTTAACGGTTTAGGCTCATCTTTTTGGTAGATCACTTGAAATTTCACAATGCATTCCATAGTTTATAAAACTCCTTTCACTATCTCAACATCCATCATTGATGTAATGTGCGAGGATTGAATTTAACCTTACAGCTTCATTGCAGCTATTTTCCCCTGAAAAAGATGTAATGATGCTGACATAAGATCATCACAATATATGATAAGTATTAAGCAGCCCCGTCTGCTGTCTGGAGGTCATACCCAATGAGTGAAGAAATGTTTGATATCTACGATCCATCAGGGACACACATCGGTACAGCACCTCGTTCTGAGGTTCACCAGGAAGGCTACTGGCACAAATCCTTTCATTGCTGGCTGGTACGCGACACCCCGGAGGGGAGAACGCTTCTGTTCCAGAAGCGGACAAGCAGCAAGGATACCTTCCCATCGTGTTTTGACATCACTGCTGCGGGCCACCTTACTGCGGGAGAAACGGTTCGAGAGGCGGCAAGAGAGCTTGAAGAAGAGCTTGGCCTTCGTACCGAATTCGAGCAGCTCACCCCTCTGTTTGAAGTAACAGAAGAAATGAGAGGCAAAGTTTCCGGTGTGCCCTTCATCGATCGGGAGATCAGCCATGTGTACGGTTATCTTAGTTCATGGGAGCTGACTCAGTACAAGCTGCAAGCAAGTGAAGTTGCGGGATTGTATGAAGCAGACCTAGAACAGATGCTCAATATGTTCCTCGGCGGCCTAAGTGAAGTGACAGCCACAGGCATCCTTTTTCACGCAGAAGAAGGCCGTTACATCAAGGTTACAGAGCATGTTCTTCCAGCCCAGTTTGTTGCAAGGCCTTATTCCTACTACGTTTCTGCCTTCAAAAAGTTACAGCAGCTATAACGCAGCCATATAAAAAAAGGATCTCTGCCGCGACAATGCACCAAGGCAAACCATCGCGGGCAGAGAACCTTTAAACTACATACAGTACAATGTTACCTCTCTACAACATATTTGTTCATCATATGCTCAAAGCGCCGGCCATAACGTCTCACCAGCTCCTCGCCCATATCTTCCTCTAATTCGTACAGTATTAACTCCTGAGCAAAGTATTCAAGCAGCAGCTTGACCATCAGCGGATGCTCTGTTACGAGAGCCTGCGTCATGCATTCTTCCCCTCGAATTCCCAGCATGCACCATTGCCGATCTATGACAAAAGAAAACTTCCGTCCGCATAGCTCGGCTGATGGCTCGAAGGGATCCCATGGGAGCATAGAATACTGCTCTCCTGAATCACCATCGTAAGACCAGAGCAGTCTAACTCCCCGCTCCTCTGCAGCTCTCAGCTCCTCGTGAAACAGAGCAGCCTCCTCTGCACACATGTCAATGACGATCTCCTTCTGCGCCTGAGCAACCTGGAATAGTAATGTGTCCAGCACCCGGCGTTCTCCCTCCATGTTATAGAAGCCGGGAGAACCCGGATTGTGCCTCGGCATGGACCTCTCAACGAAATGAAGGGACTGTCTCACATTGTCCGAAATCTTGCTTGTCAGCTCCTCCGGTGTAAGCATGCTATATCTGGCCGGCTCCCCCTTGCTGCAATGAAGATAACCCTCCGCATTCAGACGCTGGAGCATGGCATAGATATTCGAACGTGAAGCGCCAAGACGCTTAGCTACCTCATATCCTGATGAAGCCCCTTGTCTGGACAGATCAACCATAATTTTGGATTCCATCTCTGTAAAGCCCAGATTCTTAAGATGCGCAAGCAACTGCTCCATCGTCACTATCCTCCCATGCTGTTAAGGAACCCATGCGTACCTTTATCTTTAATTAGATCTGCTCTGCACCACAATGTGGACACCATTTCGATCCTTTTGGCAGCTCGGAGGCGCAAATTTGACATTTCACGCTTTCACGCGGAACCTCAGCTTTGACAGGCTCATCCATGTGCTCATTATTCTCTTTCCAATAACGGATTCGCTCGTCCAGCTCCTGCTGTCTCTCCCGCTCACGCTGCAGTTCCTCCTGACGTCTGCGTTCCCACTCCGCGTCAAACTCTTCCTTCTCTTCGGGGAGGAAATCCTTCAGATCGTAATCATCCTCATCCAGCGGCAGCTCATCGTTATCCAGCATCAGATCAGGGAAGAGCTCCTCCTTCTCCTCTTCAACCACAACTTCTTCCGCAGCCGCTGCTTCCGGTTTAGCTGGAGGGGTATAAGTCTCCGCGTCCGCAGCTGTTAACGGACGACCGCATTTCGGACAGAAATTCGCATCCAGATCGGATACATGTCCACACGCACAGACCCGTTCATTCTTAAGTAATGCGATCTTCTCGCGAAGCTCATTGATCTCTTCCTGCAGCTCATCACAAGCTTCTGACAGCTCCATCATTTTTTGTTCGGCGATCGACATGTCCTGTGCACGGTAACCTTCATAGAAGATACGGCCCATTTCTGTATAGTTCACGGACATTTCGTGTTTGATATTCGCAATTTGTGAGTTTAGTTTGTTGATTTCCACAGCATGCTGTGCCTTCTCCGTTGCACGGCCTGCCCCGTCTTTAATTCGCTGTAAAAAATTCATCTTAGGTTCTTCCTCCTCTTTCCCATGACAAGCTGAAAGTATACTCACTTGCAGCTAAGCCTTCACTCATTACTTAGCCAAGACCCAAAAAGATAAAACTGAAGCAATTTCATAACTCGTTAAAAAGGTATTATGAAATTGATTCGTCTACCGATAAATTATACCGAATGCATCGCAGAAGTCTGTTCGTTTAGGTATAATAGAGAGCGGTTTGTTTATACTTATTTGCTTCCATTTTTGTGATGGTTCAGGCGTGATTATAATAATGCTCTGATGCTCCTTAGTACTGCTGCAGTAGCTAAGGTGACTCTATCATACCAAATTTACAGCCCTCTTGTGAAAAGGGCAATGATTTACTTTGAAATTAGATGAGGTGTACGGTTTTTATGTATAGTGTGAACCCTATTTTTCATCTGCGTCCGCTTGGTGTTACCGGAAATTCGAGACTTCCGCGAGCCAAACCGGCTCCCGATCAAACAAGTATTGAGCTTGTTTCTGACAAGGAGAAGGATGCTGACTTCTTCAGGTCACTTGAGCAGGCAGGCATCCTTCTGAATGCTCCTCAGATCAAGGCGGTACGTCACGGCAAGGGGCCACTCCTGACACTTGCGGGCGCAGGCTGCGGCAAGACAACCGTGCTTACTTCCCGGACAGGCTATCTCATTCAGGTCGCTAATGTCCCGGCAGGGAGCATCCTGCTCGTCACTTTTACAAGCAAGGCAGCCGGCGAGATGAAATCGAGAATTGCCGCCATTCCCGGCATTCGTCCGGCAGCCGCACGCGCTGTCCAGGCACGGACGTTCCATTCCTTTGCGCTGATGCTGCTTCGTCACTACGGCATGACGGAGGATATTTTTGGCGATACCAAAGCCCAGCATACAATCATCAAAATGATTCAACGCAAGCACGGACTTAGTGATGCCTTTCAGCCCGAGAGCCTGCTCTCCTCCCTATCCGCCTGGAAGATGGAGGGCAAGACTGCAGACGAGCTTCCAGATGCCAGCCGTGAAGAACGGGAAGCTAAGCAAATATTACTCGGCTATGAGGCATGGAAAAAGGAACGCCGCAAAATGGATTTTGATGACATTCTGCTTCACGCGAATCGACTGCTGTCAGACCCAGACATCCTTCGTCCGCTCCAGCAGCGCTTTCAATATATTATGGTCGATGAATTTCAGGATACGAACGGACTGCAGTACGAACTTGTACGCAAGCTGGCCGCAGCGCACCGGAATTTGATGGTTGTAGGAGATGATGACCAGACAATCTACACCTTCAACGGGGCTAAACAGGAGGTCATATTGGAGTTCGATAAGCTGTACCCTGGCGCATCGGTCATTACGCTCGATATTAATTATCGCTCTGACTCCCACATCCTGGGGCTGGGTACCGAAATCATCAAGCACAATAAGAAACGCAGATATAAACGGCTCGTCTCTGCCGGCAAGCAAGGCTCTCAGCCCTTATACGCGACTCCTTCCGGAGCAGAAGAGGAAGCCTCCTGGATCGTAGGACATCTGCAGGAACAGATTGAGAACGGACAGCATTCTTATAAGGATATTGCCATACTGCATCGCACCGCGAGCAGCAGTCGTGCGATTTTTGAACAGCTTGTACTGAAGGATGTGCCCTTTATACAGCACGGTGCAGGGCCGGTCTTCTACGATCAGAGCTTGGTCAAGCCGCTTATGGATCATCTCAGACTGTCTCTCAATCCCAGGAATTTTGAGGCCATTCCAAGTACACTTGGTCCTCTCTACATTTCCAGGGATACAGGACTGCTCTATCTGGATCAACAGGAGAAACAGCAGCCCAAGAAGTATCCACTGATCCATTTTACCCGTTGGGAACAGCTTAAGCCGTTTCAGCAGGAGGCCGTGAAGGAACGAATTAAGCTGATCAAAATGCTAAAGTCCATGACGCCGCTTGCTGCCATTCAGGAGATGAGAAGACAATTCTACGATACCTACATGGAAAGTGGAGATCCGAGCATCTACACCCATTATCGCGAGACGATTCTCGAAACACTCGATGAGCTTGAAGCGGCAGTCAAGCGTTTTGAGACGGTCGAGAGCTTTGTTGCTTTTGCAGATGAGCTTACAAGGCGGCATAAGGAAATGGAAAGCCTGCAGGCAGCAAGCGACAGCGATGCCGTTCAACTCATGACCATCCATCGTGCCAAAGGGCTTGAATTTCCTATCGTCTACTTAATCGGAGCAAGCGAAGGAATCCTGCCACACAGCTCTGCTCTCACGAGGGAAGCGCCTGAGGATCGAAGGGCAGCCCTGAATTCAGCCTCTTCCACCACTGAGGTCGAAGAGGCTCTGCTTGAAGAGGAACGCAGACTCGCCTATGTCGCGGTTACAAGAGCCAAGAAGCAGCTCTATATCACATCACCGGCAAGTCAGCACGGCAAGCCGGCTCCCGTGTCGAGATTTCTGCTGGAGGCGTTCGGCATCAATGATTCGCAAGATCAGCGAGGCAAGGTGAGCGAGCGCAAATCTTATACAAGAGACCATCCTCGTTCAAAGGAGAAGGAGCATAGCCGTTCAGAACGGGCAACGCATCAGCGCATGGAAACGGTGCCCGTATGGTCCTGTACTTCCAGCTCCTGTCCTGCCTGGATTAGACAGCATCCTGCTCAAGGAACAAACAAGACGTCTAACAAACCACCGTCCTGTCCGCTGTGCAAGTCGGCGATGGAGAAGTCGATGCGTGAGGTCCCTGCCATACCCAAGCATTACAGATGATTGATTCATTCATGGTGATAACCGTGTAAGAACTCTTAAGTGCTGCGTCACGCGAATTTATCGAAACAGCTAAATTTGGGTATGCCGTAGACAGCTTAAGAGGAGGTGCTCTAATGGGAAAACAACCCTATTATGTATCCATCACTCAAAAGTTGATTCATCAAGATTCCTCAGAATCGAGTGATTATGAAGTACACTTAGATGAAGAACAGCTAAGTATTCTTCAGGATATGCTCACAACCATGGATCAAGAGGACAGATACACTTTGCAGCGGACCCCTGTGCCTTACAAATCAGCCGATCACGATGATGCAAACGATGAGTTTACAGTTCAATTAAAAGAGCTGTACCAGTTTATTTACGACGCGGGAACGGATGACACCCGTTCCGAGATCCGCAGGCTTCGAATTTTGGGCAAGCTGGACCATACCGACTATGACAATAAAGGCTATGAGAATTCACCCTTGAACAAGTGAAATCGTAGAAAAAGAAGCGCCGTAACGGAAGCTTCATCTTCGAAAAGACCAAATTCGCATCAATGAATTTGGTTTTTTCGTATTTAAGCAAAAATAACCTGACATGAACCCTGCAGCAGTTCTATTCACCGTTTTTTCGTAATATTTAAAAGTAACCGCTTCAAGCTGACACCAAATTTTGTAGATCGGTTTTTGTAGTGATCACAGCAGCGTTTCTCGTCAAATATGTTTACATCATATTGACAAGGATGTGAGATGATCATGATTTCTTTTCTGCGAACGTGTGGGTTTTTGAGCCTCGTATGGGTACTCGCCTTGATTCATGTCCCTCCCTTATCTGTTACAGCAGCAGCCCGAATTACGATTGACTCGCATCATGATGGACAGACGATTTCCCCAGACCTGACCCTGCTCTACGGAACGTATACCGATGTCTATGAAGTGGAGCTGATTGTGAACGGCGAGATGGTCACTGATGTTCAGATGGATGATCCTGACGGCAACGATAGCGGAGATTGGTCTTATTCCCTCAACACTTCACAGTGGGATGGTCCAATTGAGGTTGTCCTGAAGTCGAAGGATACCGGAACCCGATATGGGATTTGGTCCTCATTTATGACGCTCGTCGTTGATAACCCTGCAGCACATATCCCTGAGGTTCTTATTACAGATCCGGTCGAGCGTACGATGCTAAAAGCCAAAGAGGAGGTCAAGATTACGGTTAACAGCAAGAACAACATTACAGAGGTTGAGCTTCGTATTGATGGCAAAGAGTGGATTCCGGTTGAATCCAGCCGTGACGGGTACTCCTATACGTGGAGTACTCGAAAGGAAGCGAAGAAGGTTCACAGTCTTGAAGCAAGAGCGACCGATGCGAACGGGAATACAGGATACAGTCCAACGATTTATGCAGACACGAGGAAGATTTCAAGTGCCGGGGAATTAAACGACTCGGTGAATGATATGGAGAATGATATGGAGATTGAAGCAGAGGACGATGTGTCATTACAGAGGGCCCTTGATTCGGTTGATTCGGTTGATTCGGTAGTAGACAGTGTATATGAATCGGACTCGGTGGCAGACAGTGTTTATGAACCAGACTCATCCATGGATGATTTAGGGGAATTGCTGCCCGAGCCCGCTCCACTTCCTGATCAGGATCGGGCGATATGGATATGGGAGACCGCTTCCTATCATCTTGTACGGAATCCGAATTCCTGGCCTGTCTTGTCCTCGCTTGCATCAGATACAACGACTTTCAATCAGCGGCCCATTACTACATTGTACTTAGGCGTTGGCCAATATGATGGAGCCTCTATGCTGGAGGATTACCGCAGTGAAGTCCGGCAGTTTATTACTTGGGCACATGGAGCAGGGTTTCGAGTGGAAGCTCTTATTGCCGGCGGAACCAAACCGCCTTATTTTGGAGCCTATACAAGATACCGTACACAAGCGGTGCAGGAATTTGAAAAAGTGCTGAATTACAATATTGCTTCTGAAGCCGAAGCGCAGTTTGACGGAATTAACCTCGATACAGAGCCTTATATTCTTCCGGATTTTAAGACAGCTAAACCGTCTGTCCAGGTTCAGTATCTCGATATGCTCGCCGCACTTATGGAACGCAAGGCAGCTTCTGGCCTCACCTTCCCCGTCGGAGCAGCAATCCCGAGATGGTACGATACCTCTGCGGATGCCAGCAATATTCCTTGGAACGGAGCAACCAAGTGGATGTCAGAGCATATTCAGGATACAGCAGATTATATCTCTATTATGAACTACCGTGATCAGGCGGAAGGAAGCGCAGGCATCATTAATCATGCTCTCGGGGAAGCTGCTTATGCGAATACGATTGGCAAACCCAAATCCGTCATTATCGGAGTAGAAACGAAAGATATTGCCGATGGTGGTGACCCGGAAACGATTAGCTTTAATGAAGAAGGAAGGACATACATGGAACAGGAGCTTGCCAAGGTCTACACTGCCTTTACGAATGATCCCGCCTTCGGCGGTGTTGCGCTCCATCATTATTCCTCACTGACTGATTTCCCTAGCCAATGGGGGCCGGGAGGATATAGATGGTCACCGCCAGCCGATAGCGAACCACCTACTGCTCCTGCCGGGCAGGTGCAGGCTGTAACTTTTGATCACCAGCGGATCGACCTCTCTTACGGGATGGCACATGATAATACCGCCATCAACGACTATCGGATATATCGAAGCACAGATGCCATATTTAATATCGGTCCAGATACGTATGCAGGCACAGCCAAGGGGTTGTCGTTCGAAGACAAAGGGCTGCTGCCGGATACGACCTATTACTATCAAGTGACAGCTGTGGATATTCAAGGCAACGAAGGTCCGCCGAGCAGCATCGGTTCTGCAACGACCGGCTCTTCCGCATTAAAGCCAATGATCATCAGTGATATGCACATCGAATTTGCTGGCGGCAAAGCAGCCGTCTCCTTCAGCGTCATCGACCGCGATACCGGGGAACCAGTGCCTGCCAAGGTCAGTGGCAGATTTACACTCATGGCAGGCAAGTATGTTACCGCCGCTACGGACGAGAACGGACTTTTTCAAGCAGTATCTGAGAGCATTACCGCGGCGGACGGCGAGATCAGCTTCCTGCCCCGCCGCATTATGGCATCCGGCTATTACTGGGCAAGCGGGTATGATGAACTGCCTTATCTGAGTGTCACATGGGGACCGTAAATCGGGCCAAATAAGAAGAAGGCGGAGCCAGCTATGTGAACAGCCACTTTAGCGCTTCGGGAAAATGTTTGGCAAAAAACAAGGCATCATGTGTTCCGCCTTCTTCTACCGTGAACTTCAGCTTATCCTCAGGAAAGCCCTTGTCGATCAGTGCTCTGTAGGCTTCGTGCGTATTCTCTACCATATTTCGCTGGATACTTTCCTTATATACGCCTTCCAGGCTGCCTACAGACATATACAGCCTCTGATCGCAAGAAGCCACTTCCGTATCTTGAATAAAAGCCAGCATCCCCTCATACCACATGGAGGCAGATATGGCGCCGATTCTTCCGAATAGATCCGGACGCTGGTATGCCGCATAGATCGAGATCATCCCACCCAGAGAAGCTCCTACCATTGCTGTATTCTCCGGACTGGAAAGGGTACGGTAGCTATGGTCTATATGAGGCTTCAGCATGTCTGCAATGTACGCAATATAATCCTTCCCCATGCCGCCAAAATCCGCCGACTTCCCATTTAACGACGGAGCAGGCCATGGTGTATACTCATCATTCCGATGAAGAGGTACGATGCCCACAAATATAATCTCGGGAAGCTCCTTGACCCGAAGCATGTGCTCAAGCAGATTCAAGCAATTTCTTACCATTGTTAATCCATCTGGTATATAAACAACGGGGAAACGTGCTTATTACACCAATATTGTGGAGGTGTTGCAATTGAATGCGTATGATTCAGATCGAGATAAAAATATTGAAACCCAATTTGTAAAAGTATTGCCCAGTATATGGAACAAGGCAAAAAAAGAAACAGATAAAGCTTTAGAAATAGAGAGGAAAATGTTTGGACAAGCACGAAAGGTAAGTAAATAGAATGATACTAAGAACTTTGAGTTTTGAAAAAGGTGTAGATGACGAGGATCTATGCCTTTTTGATTTTATAAAGTTTAGAACAAGGTAGCCAGTTTTTTTAATTCCTATTGGCCACGCTTGGATTTATAAAAAATCTTAGTAACATCCCTGAGATATACTTCAGGGATGTTGTTTTTGTATAGTTAAAAAATAAAAATAATTTACAACCTTTTACAAGTTTAAGGTGTTCTTATTGAAGAAGGAGAGGAGTGTGATTGACTAAGATCAAACGATTTTGACTTGATTAGTAAACTATTTTCTCTTTATGTTACGCACCACAACAACTATAGCTATGATCGGCAAACAGAGAAGGAAAGCAATGATTAAACCAGAAATATCAAAGTTCATAATTTCACCACCAGTAGTACAAATTTGGTTTATGCTTGATACTAGAGGAGGAAGAAAGAGTTGAAAAAAATTAAATGGTTGTTATCAATGTTTATGGTAGTAGCTCTAATTCTAACGCTGACACCTGTGGGATCAACAATAAATGCAGAAGAAAATGGACCATCCATTCAGTTTTTGGGAGAGAACAAAGAAGATATTGGCCAAGAAGTGAAATTGAACTTTGTTAAAGAGTATACAGAATATGAAAATCCGAACGAAATAGAAGATCGTTATTATTTTATCGAATATAAAGAGAATGGATCTAGTGTAACTACTGAAATAAGTGAACAACAAGCCTTTCAAAATGCTGCTGCTAGTGAAACTTCTTCTGCTGTAACTCCTTCATCTTTGAATGGTATCACTGTTTCCACTAGAGTTGACGCGGGAGCAAAAGATGCAAGAAAAGCTAATTTCAAAGCTACCATCATGTCGATTACCGGTTCAAAACCAAATAAATTAGATTTTAAACTTAATCTCGGAAGATCAATGACCCGATCAACAACCACTAACATAGTATCATCTGTTACTTATACTTTGTCCGGAGTACTAGGAATTAAAGTTGGAGCTACAGTCACTCATTCCTTTGATGCAACCGTTACCGGTTTCTACACTGTGGTGTCAGATATAACGGCCAAAAATATACTCGGTGTTGTACTTGGGACAGATACTACTAATACTTCAACTATCTTGCTAAATACAAAAGGGAATTTATACCCTATATACACTGATGTTGCTTCTGCTAAAGTAATGAAAGAACCAGCAAGGGCTGATTGGGCTAGAACAACTCCTATCTCATGGACTACTAGTGATCGCAACAAATACATTGATTGGTATAATAAGGAATATCCCAATAATTATGATTGGACCTTGAATCATGTCCATCATATGAGACCTAGAAACTTAGGCGGTACCAATGACTATTCAAATTTAATACCAATTTTAAATACTCATCATACTTCGGTAGTTAGCCCATGGTTTGTGGCTTATTAAATCTATTAAATATGTAAAGGGTGTTGACTTAATGAGTACAAACAATACTCTCAACCAAGGGCTTAAAGGTTTGATTACTCGAACAAAAAATAACAATTATAGTCAAAGTATCTATAATATTGATGGTATTGAAGAAACGTACACTTTTAAGTTCAATAGCCCTGTAAGTACTGACATACTCGCTTCAAAGCTTTTAGTTAACTTAGAATTTAAGCTACCGCTTGATTACGAGGATTTTCTAAGTACTACTGATGGTTGTCGTCTTTTTGAACAACCTCAATATGGATCTGAAGATGGTATATATGGCTTAAATGAAGTGTTAACACAGAAAGAAATTATTGACTCAACCTATGAGAAACCTGAACTACTAAATGTTGCTTATATTCTACAGGATTATATCTTCATTAATCTTAAAGAAGTGTCTGAGGGCAAACCAACCTACATGTATGTTAATGATTGTTATTCGCCTATAGAATATATGAGAAGTTTAAATTGCGACTTTCAAACATGGTTAGATCGCTTTATCGTTTGCCAAGGAAATAAATATTGGGATTGGTTATAAGAAATGAACTTAGAGCAGCCATCATTGGCTGCTCTTTTGTTGTTAAGAAGGAACTTACAGCCCCTTAAATTGCCCCTGAAACGGACGATCTTCCGTCGTCATCGCTCAATCCCGAGGGTGTCTCAATGGTCCGGATCCACGTGCATGCAGCTATTGAACAAATCATGAGTATATGGATAATATGATTTGCAGCTAGACTGCATCCAGGGAAGCGGGCCAAAGTGAGCTGCTGTGAGCTGCTGAATGAGGATACCCCTAATAAAAAGAGCCTATGTATATAGGCTCCATGTCAGAAATCTAAGAAGTAATTTGTATTTCTTGTAGCCGATTTATTTCATTAAGCTCAAAGTAGATTAATCCTAAAAGAATAGCAATTATCAATAATAAAACAATAATAATCTTATTATATCTGTCCATTTTTGTACCTGTAAGTTCACTCCTTAAAATTTTTTTTGAGTTAAACTGCCTTGCTTCATCTCGGGGAACGCTATAAAAATAGAGTTATGTACACTTGGATCCCCTTTATACTAAGAACACCATCACTATGAACACAGTTTGAAATTTTATAAAAAAATTTTGTCACTACAGAACAACTCAGTTGTTCCAAGTTAGTTCAGATTCACAAGTTAGAATTCATCTGTCCGGTATATAATATGTAAGAAAAAAATTTTAACGATATTTAATTGATTCCTCTGGACAGATTGCGGAGCTATTTCGGACTTCTTCTTTAAATAAAGTATACGAAATTCATTTTTGGCGAAAATGTAAAAAGGCAAGCCATCATGAAATGAGGAGTGAAGACGACATGAAAGTTGTAAGGACAGGGATCATCAAAGGTAGCGAATTTATAGGGGCAATTGGGGAACTGGATAATGGAAAGTGGATGGCATCTCTCGCGGCAGTAGCTACAGCTGCAGGTGGTTTCAACCATCACTACACCAAAGTGTGTGACGATGAGGACAAAGCGGTTAAAGCCATAAACGATACCTGGTCGGAACTGGAAAAAGTTTAATTATTCGAGTGACACAAGTATACGTTATTCCGGATCCGGGAAAAATAGATTCATAGAGTATAAGGAGATGGTATCCCTTGCAAAGAGTCTGCCCGGGCTGTGGTCACGAGCTTGTAGAAATCGAACCCAACTTATTTGCTTGTATCTCAGAATGTGATTACTTGGTTGAAAACGAAAATGAACTTATTTTTGAACCTGAAGAAGCCTGGCATGATTAATGCCAGGTTTTTTAATTCCGATTGGCCAGACTCGGATTTAATAGGGAAATAATAGACAATAAAACGTTAGAAAGTCTCATTTATTATAACCTTGCCTGTTTGATCTTTAGCTTCAATTAGAGTGCTTTGCATAGGATTCTCCGAAATATAATACCAAAAAGTTAAATCAGTAGCATTAACTATATTACAATCATGACCATTAATTTGAATTGTTTTTATTTCAGAGTTGTTAATACTACCGTACACAACATTTAAATTTAGTTGTTTAGATTCAGATATTTCATATGTAAGCCCTTTTTTTGAATCTAATTCTATTGCACCTATTATATGTGTTGACATGCCTTTATTATTTTCTATTACACTTAATCCAAGTCCAGATGAAGTATTATATACTGTGTTGGTATAGAAAGCATAAATAATATTGTTTTTTATCTCATAGTGAATTAACTTTTGTAAAGTATTGTCCTGAATTTTTATCTTTCTCTCTATTTTAGTTTCAATGGTTTCATTTTGCTGAATGATTATCTGGAGAGTAAAACCGACTGCGAATGCAATGAATATCAGTGGGATTATTTTTTTTAGTTTCAAGAAATCACCTTCTTTTTATTGAATTTAAAAACTAATCACACCACCGATTCAAATAATCTTATTGTAAATCATTTTAAGATAACAAAGCCCTCTTTGAAAGAGAGGCTTTGTTTATCATTAAAATAAAATTTTAGTGTGTATAGATCCATTGGTCAGCGTCTGTCCACTGACTACCGGCATTTGTCCATCCAACTGAAGCAGAGTAAGGACCGATCCCGATGCTATTAATAGATGTTTTGTCCCAGGTATGAGCATACGTACCATAATGCTGTGTTTTTGCACCAGAACCTGGTTCAGTTACAAACTCAAAATAGACAGAGAACTCACCATAATGGGAGTTATAATTTTCTACACTTCCTGCAAATAATCGGTCTTGCCAGCGAAACGCACGTCCATAGTTACTATAATTTTCATAGAATTGAACATCTTGAATCTCACCTTCCCAGTAATCATAAACGTATGCATTAGTTGAATGTGTAAGAATTTGTCTGTTTAAACCTAGAGTGAAACCTTCGTAACCGCCTACATTTCCAGGTCCACTTGCTTGATTTGTGAATTTATAGTTTAATCTTTTCCTTTACACCTTATCGATTCGTTCAACATTTTGGTGAATATAATGTTTTAAAGTAGGAAATAATTGTTAGAAAGGGAGGCGATATTATGTTTAAAAAAATATATTTAATAGCCTTTTCAGTGACTATTATTTCAGGAGTGGCATTAATATCGAATTCAAAAGCAGACACCTATCCAGAAATGGAAACCGTAAATAAGACAGTTGAAAATCCTGTTAACACTAATTTTTCAATAAATAACGTAAAATCCATAAAATCGGAAAATCAGTAAAAAGCGTAGAATCCGTAGAAAACTCGCAAAAAGGTATTTTAGTCAACTATATACACCTCATGGCATGTTCTTGCGAGCAGATGAACAGAGTATCTTTAAAGAATCTGAGATAGCAAGAAAGTTAGATCAAATCGGACCTAATACGAATCAACTAATTTTTGAAGCCGAGTTTCTTTTAAAAGTAGATGAATCAACATTTCTTGAATCGTACCCCAATTCGTTACTCTTAAATGAAACAGATGAAAACCCGACTGATACTGATGTTCCATCAAGTTAAGTTTATCAAAATAGTAATTTCATAAAGAAGGAGCCATTGTTTTCGACAATGGCTCCTTCTTGGCCTTCTTGTTTTACTTAATTATTGATTGATCCATATCCACTAGCAGTTGTAGTTCCAATATTGTTTATTTGCAAAGCATAAGTACCTTCGCCTTGACGATAGGATGGAGGCAGATATATGTCCACGTCCCTCCCTCCGATTCTTTCTTGCTTATAGGTTTCTCTCATCTGTCTCTATTCTCCTCGCTATCTTAAAACAGGGTATTATGAAATTAATGAAATGGATTCATATATCCTCTAATTGTATTTTTAAGCGGCAGCAACATCCATGGACTATGCACGGAAGATAAAGAGTATTGTGGATGGGGCAAAGTGACCAATTTAGAGCGAATTGCAACTTCCATTCCGATGACTTCGTCTAAGAACTTGTCGACAGCTGGATCGAATACTGCTGCTTCACCATGATCACTACCGAAGCTATCGCATGTTCTCACGGCTGAGTAACACTTACATCAAGACGAAGGAGAGATTAAGATCTTATGAACAAGAAAATGAAAACCGGCGCAGCTGCACTAGCACTTACCGCAGCCCTGAGCAGCGGATATGTATACGCTAACGCCGACGCCCCCGTATCTGTCTCAAGCTCAGCGGCAAGCAAGGTAAGCATTACAGTCAACGGACAAGCCATTGACGCAGGGTATGTTCTGGCTGATGCCGAGCATCCAATGATTCCTGTTCGTGCCCTTGCAGAGGCGCTTGGCATGGAGCTCACATGGGTGAAGGATAGCAAAACAGCGGAATTAACAAAAGGCAATGTATGGACTGCCATAGCAACAGGTAAAGATCAGTATAATGTGAACCGCATGTACGTCGAGCTTGGACAAGTACCGGTCATCGCCCAGGGCAAACAATACGTTCCTCTAAACTTCGCAAGTGAAGTACTGCATGCCAATGTCAAGACGGAAGGAGCCTCAGTAACGATTACAACAGAAGAAGTGCAGGAATTTACAACATCGGTTGGTGTAGTTACTTATGCTGACGATTCCAGAGTTCATATTAACGGAGTCGGACCAGAAAGCTTAATCCTGAATGCAAATGAGGACACAGAATACCTGCTTGCGGATGGAACCAGCCTAAGCATCACAGATCTACAAGTCGGAGATCAGGTGGAAGCACAGCATTCCATCGCAATGGCACTCAGCATGCCTCCTCAATCTGCCGTCTACATAATTACAGTTACAGAGCAGGCTGAAGATAACCTCCACAGCGTTGAAGGTACAATCGGTGATATTCGTATAAATGATGACGGTGACCACAGTCTCCTCATCCAAAGCGGAATGCTTGCAGCGAACCCACAGTCTGAAATTGTACTGCAGATTAATGAGGATACTCAGGTCGTGAATACAAAAGGCGAGAAGGTTGATCCTGCATCCATTACGGACGAGGATTATGTAATCGGCTTCCACAATGGCGTTCTGACCCGCAGCCTGCCTCCAATCGGCAATGCAATCAAGATTGTTGTTGATTCGGTAGACGTCAGCCAGTCAGCTGAAGAGCCTGCTGAAGAAACTGCAGAAGCCGACGCTTCAGCGGATACGACAGAGACAATCAAGCCATTCCCAGCTGAATAATTTACAACAGACACATGACGAAAAAATAAGCTGGAGATCTTTATGGATCTCCAGCTTATGTTATTTACAGCTTAATATTCGCTTCGTCAAAGTACTCCTCTAGCGTAAGTCCGCTGGCAGCGATATCCGGTGCCAGTTCTTTACCCACATAACGGATGTGCCAAGGCTCGTATACATAGCCTGTCGTTTCTTCTCGTCCTTCCAGATAACGAATAATGAATCCAAATTCAGGTGCGTGCTCTGAAAGCCATTTACCTTCCTTGGTGTCGCCAAGGATTTCTTCCAATACATTTCCTACGCTTGGGCTGGATACATCAATAGACAGTCCGGTCTGATGCTCACTCTTCCCCGGCTGTGCGCTTACACGGAGCGCATATTCTTCGCCGTTGCGTTCTACACTGCTGTTGAATACGGCAACCTGACGATCATAAGAGCGATATCCTGATACCGCACGAAGCTCGATATTATCCTCTTCTGCTGCGGCAAACAGCTCCTCCAGCGCATCTGCAGCTTCTTGGCGCAGATGCCGCTTCTCATGAGGCTCATCGAATGAGAATGGAACGTCTGGCTCAACGAGATCTGTCGGCTCGTATCCATCGGGCAGACTCCGTTCTTTGTTAACGATGACCGTAATCGCATCCGGGTTAGTAACAACATTCTTGTCTCCAACGACTTCAACCGTGCTCTGCAGGGAGCTCGCAGCGCGAAGCGCCATAATGCTGTCTTCCTCTGCACTTCCCGTACCGTCATCCTGCCCTGCACCTTCCGAAGGCTCCTCGGCGTTATCGTCATTGTTATCTTCATTGCCGTTATTCTCTTCACCGTTCTCGTTCGCATCGTTATCCGCAGGTGCATCCTCATCTGAGTTGTCCGCAGGCGCATCTGGCGTTTCCTCCTGGGAAGGATTCTCCGGTGTTTCCGGCGCCGTCTGCGTCTGATCTTCCTGCGGATCTTCCCCGTTCCCGCAGCCTGCAAGCGCGAAGGCGGACAGCAGCATAACCGTCAACAGAACAATGGTCCAGCGTGGTTTCTTGGTTGTTGAAGTTGTCATCTTGTTATTTCCCCTATCCCAAAGTTATTGCTATTAAAATCTCCTCCCATTCATTATAGACCTATCGACATTGAGCTTCAAATCCTCATCCTGGTACATATCCAAGTTACTTCTTGACGGCCTTAAGATCTAATCCCTCTGCCCACTTGGACGCTCTCTCCGAAACTTGCTTGCGGATATCCTCTAAAGCTGCCTCCACAGGAACTGCCGGCACAAGCTGAGCAATGCCTGAAGATGGAGGAGTCAGCTCTTCAGGTGGAGTTAACTTCACTTTGATCCCTTCGAATTCATAACCAGGCATGTGAAGTGAACCATTCGCAGCTGCCTCGCCGATATAATCTAGAATAGCAGATGTATTGCCGCCTGCACGCTGGGTCTTGCGTTCCAGCAGCGACGCTGCCTGAGAAGCGCTGGTGGATACCGACTCAAGAGACCAGCCACGAAACACCTCAGTAAGCAGCTCTTCGCGTGTTAGGCCAAGCATATTAAGCAGCTTCAGCGTATTTGCAGCAGCCCATTCTACCGCCGATTGCTTTGCTTCTTCGATATGAGGGCATACGATGTGATTACAGGAGCAGCTTACATCTGCATTTTTCACCCAGGAAATCAGCCCCGAATTGATCATATCAGCCTTACCTCCTGCAAGAAGGCAGTACAAGGTATAGGCGTTTTCTTCCAGCTCTTCAAGGATTTCTGACTTTAGCTCTTCATTAGTTAACGTATATATTCCTCTGACCTCTACCTGTTGTTCTCGTGCTCGTGGATCATCTTCCGCTCTGCTCTGAATCATTGCCTTCCAGCCGTGAGGCTCCGGTTCAAAATGGTTTACTTGATAGGTCACTGCAGCCTCACCTCCTGTTTAATCCGTGTTCTATACCCACATCTCACCTTGAAGACTGACGAGGCCCTTCAGCTCATCATCGGACATTTCTGTAATCCAGGTCTCGCCTGAACCGACCACCTGCTCCGATAGTTGCTTCTTGCTCTCGATCAGCTCGTCAATCCGTTCCTCGAGCGTCCCTTGGCATATTAGCTTATGCACCTGGACATTTCGTTTCTGTCCAATGCGGAATACGCGATCCGTCGCCTGATTCTCCACCGCAGGATTCCACCAGCGATCATAATGGATGACATGGCTCGCATGAGTCAGGTTCAATCCTACCCCGCCTGCCCGCAAGGAGAGAACGAAAAGGGAAGGGCCATTCCCATTCTGAAATTGCTCCACCATTTCGTCTCGTTCCGCCTTCGAAACGCCCCCGTGAAGGAAGAAGGGCTTCTCATCATACCGCTGAGATAATTGCTGAACCAGAACCTCTCCCATCGACACATACTGGGTAAAAATAAGGGCTGCCTCGCCGTTATCACGAATCGCATCTGTCAGCTCCATCAGGCGTTCAAGCTTGCCTGACGCCTCTACGCGCCCCGCATCCTTACGGCTGTGATCAACCAGTACAGGATGGTCGCATATTTGCTTCAGCTTGGTCAAGGAGGATAATACAACGCCTTTGCGTGTAAACCCAGTTTGTCCTTCAATGCCCGTCAACAGCTGATCTACTACACCTTTGTATATAGCCGCCTGCTCCACTGTAAGTGAACAGTAGGATTTAAGCTCCAGCTTCTCTGGCAAATCCTTGCGAATATCCGGATCACTCTTCAGCCTTCTCAGCATAAATGGAGATACCAAACGATGAAGCTCTCGCAAAGACCCGGTCTCTTCCTGAGCGCCTATCGTATATCGCTGTCTAAACGACGCAGCCGTACCCAGATAGCCGGGATTTAGAAATTGAAAAATGGACCACAGCTCACTGAGCCTGTTCTCTACAGGCGTTCCTGTCATGGCAATCCGGTGCGGTGCAGACAGCTTCATGACGCTTTGCGCCTGCTTCGTTCGATAATTCTTAATATATTGCGCTTCATCCAGCACGACAGAGGACCACTCGATCGAGGCCAGATCGGCCCCATCTCTGCCTGCCAGATGATACGTCGTCAGAATAATATCATGCTCCCCAGCCTGCTTCCGAAATGCTTCTCCATGCAGTCTCTGTGTACCATGATGAATGTATAGATTAAAGTCGGGTGCAAAACGCTTAATTTCCCGCTGCCAATTTCCAAGCAGTGAGGTCGGACAGATGATCAGGGCCGGATGCTCCATATCGAATTCATCCTCCTCCAGTATATCGCCTTGACGACTGTCCAGCTCTCGCTCTGCTTCCCTCGCTTCTCGTGCCGCGAGCTTGGAATCCAGCAGACAGGTAATAACCTGTATGGTCTTCCCGAGGCCCATATCATCGGCAAGGCATACACCGAAGCCAAGATCACGCATGGCAGCAAGCCACTGATAGCCCCGCTGTTGATAAGGCCGCAGATTGCCATGAAGTGAAGCCGGCGTATCTCTGATCTGGGTTCGACTCAGCACCTGGCCATCCAGAAGAAAGGACAGCATGCCAAACGATTCAGTGCCAAAAATGGACATCCCTTTCCAGCTCGTTTCCTCATCTTCATCAACGGCCAGATGAATCCATTCGGACAGCGCCATGGAGCCTTCCTCATTTTTTTTCATAAAGCGCAGCACCTGGCGAATTTCTTTCGGATCAATCTCGATCCATTCTCCCCGGAACTCCACGAGCGGAATCGCAGATGCCGCAAGCTGTGCAAGCTCTTCCTTCGTTACCGGCATCCCGTTCAGGACAGCCTCTGCCTCAAACTTGACCAGCTGCTCCATCCCAAGGGTCGGCGCCTTCTGCGTACCCGGTGCCTCGCCATTCTGCAGCATTCTCAGCCGAAGCCCTGTCTTCCGCTTCCCTTCCCGACTCCAGCGGGAAGGCATTAGCACGGTAATTCCCAGCTGCTGGAGCTTGGGGACAGAAGAAGACATAAATTCATAAAATTGCTGCGTATCCATCTCGATCTCATGTGGAGACGCCCCCATAGCCGGCCGCAAACTAGGCGCAGCTTCACATGCTTTGCCTAAGGCGAGGAGCATCTGCTCCTGGACCCGGCTGTATTTTACCGTCCCCCGATCCACATCTGGTGAAGGATAGGCCCATATGGCCTCAATTGGCACCCGAAAATCAGCTTCGTTCTCACTCTCTGCCCAGAAGCTCACTTTCCATGCAGAAGAGCGCTCCAATTCAGACGGCTCCAGCCGTAAGCTCAGCTTTAGTATTCCATCCTCAGGACCGGAGGATTCTCCTATGATCACTGGGGGAGCGCTGTCTGAAGCCTGAGCCACGCTGTCTGTCAATTCCTCGATCTCTTGCACAGTAGCCTGCACACTCAGCTCACGCGAGCCTGTGAGCAGACTGTTCCACCACAATTCAGTGAGCGGAGAATACCCTCTTCTGTAATTAGCCCGATAACGAGACAGACTGCTCTCCACAGAGGCAATCTCGGCAGATACCGCTGCATGAATCGTTTGTCTGAGGAAAGAGTATAAGACAGCTGCTCCTGCTTCCTTCACTGTACCGACTTCGGATTCTGCGTACGCGCCGGATGCGGTCAGACAGATCGCAGGGATGGTTTCAGCCAGCTTCAGGAATCGTTCTGTATCGATAGGGTCTGTTATTTTGGGAAGCCACACAGCTGTTACAGCAGACTGATTGCCTCTGCGCCTTCCACCGGCCGAGGTCACAGGCGCTGTGCCTGGGGTAATTTGCCCTCGAATCAGCAGCTCCATTGCAAATCTAGCCGCTTTAGCCCAGTACTCCATCTCACTGCCAGGAGCGAAGCCTGCCTGCTCTGCCTCTTCCTTGTTCCAGCGAATCAGCAGCTCAAACGCATCTCTCGGAGCAAGCGCCAAGCCTTCCAGCGTCCGGCCAAATGCGGGCCGCTTCTTCCTCGAACCTGCACTTGCTTCCTGCTGAACCGATTTCTTCTGCCATCTCAGCTCAGCAAGACGCAGAGCGGCATGTTGAAATGGACGGTAGGTTCCGTCCTTCAGCTTCATTTTTCTTATTAAATGACTCCAAGCATCGACTTTTGGTTCCGATGTTTCCCCTGAAAAACAAAAAAACACATCTCCGAGCCATATTCCATAAAGTGGTTGATTCATCGTAAGTCACCCGTTAGCCCCTTTAGATTGTTACTCTCCATCATATACGAAAATCGCTCTTTTTAAAATTGTTAAGTCGAATTCAAGGGCGATCCCTTGGTTTGCTTGACTCATACCAGAAAAAAAGAGACAGCCCTTCAATTACGGAGCCGTCTCAAAGCTATCTCTTACTATCTCTCTATATCTTAATAACCACACCTTTGCTTCATTTACTCTTTGAGGCTGTCCCAGCTCTTCTGCATATCCTCCAGCAGCTTTGCTGGGTCCGGATTTGCAATGTAGGCCTGCATTACAGCACCATACTCCTGCGGTACACCTTCTGGAAAACGGTTGAAGTTCCAGCTCAGTACCTTATCCTGATCACTGTAATCTATAATATCAGCAGCCAAATCTCCAAGTACCTCACCATCCGCAGTCACACTCTTAAAGGCAGGAATAAATTTGAATTCCTCTGTCATATACCGCTTACCCGCATCCGAGGTTACGAGCCATTCCAAAAAGTCCTTCGCCTCTTCCTTCACCTCAGAGTTCTTGTTAATAACATAGTTGTTCGGCACGCCGACAAACAGTTTATCATACACCTCGGCATCATCTCCGATTGGCATTGGAAGAATACCGAGATTCAGATCCGGGTTGATGCCGTCAATCTGCACTTGTGTCCAGTTCCCCTGCTGCATCATTGCAGCCTCACCAGTAGCAAACAGGGTGACCTGGGTATTATAGTCCGTCGTCAGCGGGTTCTTATTCCCATAGGCAAGGGTCAGATCCAGCAGCTTAACCCAATCTTCAAAAATAGGGTTGCCCGGAATCGTCTCTGTCCCTTCATTCAGACCATCAATAAAAGCAACCGGGTCCGGCTGATGTGCAAATGGAACGTTGGCATTGTGATTCCCGAGCACCCACCATTCCTGATAGCCATTCGAGAATGGCACGATGCCGGCATCCTGCAGCTGCTGTGCCACCGCTTCAAGCTCGGTCAGCGTCTTCGGAAGCTCGGTAATGCCTGCCTGCTCGAACAAATCCTTGTTATAAATAAATCCATAACCTTCAAGCCCGAGCGGCTGACCATACAGCTTCCCATCCTTTGTCATCGGCTCTTTGGCCACTTCGATGATATCATCTACCCAGGGCTCATTTGACAGATCCTCAAGAGAATCAATCCATGTGTCCAGCTCACGATATCCGGCAACGTTGAAGATATCCGGATGCTCTGTACCTGCAAACTTGGTCTTCAGCGCCGCACTATAGTCACTACCTCCGCCGACTGTCTCAATTTCAATATTGATATCCGGATGCTCCTCCTCATATTCAGCAATAAGCCGATCGAAGGCCTCCGCAATTTCCACCTTGTATTGAAAAATCTTAATCGTCGTCTTTCCATCCTCAGCACCGCTGCCTGACCCTCCGCCGCAGCCGGATAGAACGACAGCACATACAAATACCAGCGTAAACAAGAATAGTCCCTTTTTCTTCAAGACGAATTCCTCCTCATATGAATTAACGTGATTGATTCACGAAATCGAAGCCTAACCTTTGACCGAGCCTGCCGTAATCCCCTGAATAATGTGCTTCTGCATCAGGAGGAAGAACAGGATGATCGGTGTGATCCCCAGGACCAGTGCAGGCAGCGCGAGATCCCATTGCTTGGTGTATTGACCGAAGAAGGCGTAGGTTGCAATCGGGATCGTATGCAGCTCAGCGTCCTGCAGCACAATGGAGGGCAGCAAGTAGTCATTCCAAATCCACAGTGTATTCAAGATGATAATCGTGACATACATCGGCCGCATGAGCGGATAGACAATTCGGAAAAATACGCCGTAAGCGTTGCTGCCATCCACTCTTGCTGCCTCCTCGATCTCTACAGGCACCGATTTGACAAATCCGTGGAATAGGAATACCGACATCGGAACCCCGAAGCCGAGGTAGCAAATGATAAGCCCCCAATGGCTGTTCATAATCCCGACCGTGCTTGTCACTTTGACGAGTGGGATCATGATCGATTGAAACGGAATGACCATCGCTGCAACGAACAGTGTAAACAACACACGATTGAATCGGGTATTGTGCCTAACCATCCGATATGCAGTCATCGAGCTGATCAGCACAAGCAGCAAATTACTGATAACGGTTACAATTAAAGAATTCGTGAGCACCTTGGGAAAGTTGGTTATCTCCCACGCTCTTTGATAATTGCCCCACTCGAACGCTTGCGGCCAGGAGGCTGCATTGGTCAGCAGATCGCCGAAGGTTTTGACAGAATTCACAAACAAGAAATAGAAAGGAACAAGAAACACGAGAGCCAGTAGAATCATTATAATTTCGGTGATTAAGGTGCTTATCCGATAGCTTTTTGCAGATTCCATTATGCTTCAACCTCCTTGCTCTTCGTCAACCGAACCTGGATGAACGTGATCATGGCCACGATAATGAAGAAGATCAAAGCTTTTGCCGTACCGAGTCCGTACCTGCCGTTCACGAACGCCTCGTTGTAAATGTTCAGTGCCACCGATTCGGTTGAACGGAATGGTCCTCCCTTCGTGAGAGACAGGTTCAGGTCAAACATTTTGAAGGACCAGGAGATGGCGAGGAACAAACATACAGTAACCCCTGGCATAATGAGCGGCACGATAATACTCTTCAGAATCTGTCCCTTGCTCGCGCCATCGATTTGAGCCGCCTCAATTACTTCATGCGGTATGTTATTCAGCGAAGATATGTAGATTACCATCAGATATCCGGCCGTCTGCCATACAAAGACGATGACAATCGCCCAGAAGGCCGTCGCCTCATCTCCAAGCCAAGGGAGATTAAAGAAGGCGAGTCCCGTCGCTTCCCCAACGGATGCGAATCCGCGGACAAAAATGAACTGCCAGATAAATCCGAGAAGCAGTCCGCCGATAACATTCGGCATGAAGAAGATCGTACGCAGGACATTTTTGGTCTTGAGCGGCCTTGTCAGGAAATAAGCAAGGAAAAAGCCGAGTACGTTCGTCAGCAGCACACCAGCAAGTGTGAACCAAGCTGTAAACGTAAAGGATTTTAGAAAGGCGGGATCATCCGTAAATATCTTTTGAAAATTGGATAAGCCTGCCCATGTGGGCTCGCTTGCTGCACCATTCCAATTCGTGAAGGAATAGTACATTCCCAGCAGGAACGGAGCCACAATAATGAGGAGGAAAAACACGAGTGAAGGACCTACAAAGACAAGCTGCTGCAGCCACTGTGAAGACCTTTTGCTAATCACGCTGGCCAGCCCCCTTTCAGTGCTTTATTGTATCTCTAACTATCTTTAACCCATATGAATGGAAATGAATGAACATTACGGAAAATTAAAACTTTCGATGCAGGTCATTACATGTCTGCTCATTTGCATACACTTATTTTGAATGTGAAATTATTGGGTAAGGATATACACGAGCACTTAATTAACCCTATAGTCAAGTATCATACTTACGAGGAGGGTTTCATGCTGCTCACTACTAACCGGAATCCTTATAAATGGCTTAACGTGATCGGAGTTGTACTCGGATGGGTTTGGCGACCTCTGTAGCTTATACGGCTGCCGGGATTGCGGCATTACTGCGGATCTACTCTATCTGGCTGTTCTTTAAGAAAAGATAACAGCAGGCACAAATAAGAGAAGGACCGTCTGCCATGTCAAATCAGGGCAAGTGGTCCTTCTCTTATTTTGCTTCCATATTCACGTATAAACGCTTGTTATTTCTTCAGCGTAATCGTCTCGATTTCTACCAATGCATCCTTCGGCAGACGAGCTACCTCAACCGCACTGCGTGCAGGATAAGGCTGGTTGAAGAACGAGCTGTACACCTCATTTACACGGGCGAAATCATTCATGTCCTTCAGGAATACCGTCGTCTTCACCACTTGGTCCAAGCTTGCGCCTGCAGCTTCAAGAATGGCCTTCACATTCTCAAGGGACAGACGCGCCTGTTCCTCAACCGTATCACCAAATTCACCTGTCTGTGCATTAATTCCAAGCTGTCCGGACGTAAATATAAAACCGCCCGCTTCAACCGCTTGGCTGTATGGCCCAATGGCTCCAGGTGCATTTTCTGTGGAAATCGGGTTCTTACTCATATGTATCTCCTCCTCTATATGTTTGTTTATCCAAGCATTTCTATAGTCATTGTAGTCAAAGCACGCAGGCTTGTCTATTTTTGTTGTTCTGCCAGCTTCCAGATGTCCTTGTTCGAGTGGCGGTACACCCCGCTCTGATCTCGCAGTGCAGCTCTAATCATTGCTTTTGCAACATGAGCGCACGGGACAGCTCGGTACTCCCGTCCTCTTCCTTTGCGAAGCAGTGGATCGGCAAGCGTCAGTACCCATTCACCTATCTTCTCCCCTGTACGCTTCTCTTCTCTGTCGCCAAGCAGCAAGGAGGGTCTAAGAAAATGAATGCCGCGATAGCCCAGTCTCGCGATGTCGTCCTCAAACTCTCCCTTGGTTCGGGTGTAGAAGACACGTGAGGTGCTGTCGGCTCCCATGGATGTGACGGCAATCATCTGCCGCGCCCCATGAGACAGCGCAAGCCTGGCGGCAGTAACGGGATATTCCAGATCAACCTTGCGAAACGCCGCCTGTGAGCCCGCCTTCTTGATGGTGGTGCCCATACAGCAGAACAATTCGTCCACTCCGATGAAGGCCTCTTCATGCTGTTCAAGCTCATCCCAATTGACCATCACCTGTGACAGTTTAGGGTGGGATATCGGAAGCTCCTGTCTCACGAGCGCGGTAACCTGTTCATATTCATCATGCGCAAGCAGCTGTGATACGAGCTGCTTGCCAACCAATCCAGTTGCCCCAATGACTAATCCTTTTCGTCGTCCCACGAGCTAATACCTCCTGACAAACTTACTTTTCCCTATCATAACATGCAAAGAGAGCACAAATCCTCTATCGGATCTGCGCTCTCTTATTTTGAAAAAAACGATTAAAGCTTCTTTATAAAATGACTGAATCAGTTATGATTAACGGTACGTTCTGCTCCAGTTATCATATTCCTTCTCGGCTTCGTCGCGGGAATGACCATATCGCTCCTGAAGCTTGCCGACCAGCTTATCCTTCTCACCAGCGATGACATCCAGATCATCATCTGTCAGCTTACCCCATTGCTTCTTGGCCTCGCCCTTCACTTGATTCCATTTTCCTTTAAATACGTTGTTATCCATTCTTCTCATCTCCTTGTCTGTATGGTGATTCCCAAGCTCCTAGAGACTAGAAAGTATGTCACCAGCGTGTTATATTCTTAACCCGATTTCGGGTCGTTGAATCGACAGGGTATGAGATGAAGTTCTTAACAGCAGGATGGTCTGCAACGATACTGATCTACAAATATGCCTGCAATAATTGGGTCCCACTGCGTTCCTCTGCCCTGCTCCAGGATAGAAATAGCCTCCTCATCCTTCATTCCTTTACGGTAAGGTCTGTCTGAGGTCATGGCATCAAAGGCATCTGCCACTGCGATAATCCGGCCAGATAGAGGAATCCTCTCTCCCGCCAGCTGATCCGGATAACCCTTGCCATCATAACGCTCATGATGGGAACGTACTCCGGACAGAAAAGGCTTAATGGACTGCGCCGGCTGTACATGCTGAAGTATATGTTCGCCAAGCACCGGATGACGCTGAATCGTCAGATATTCCTCTTCACTCAGCTTACCTTCCTTAAGCAGCACCATATCGGGAATGCCTACTTTGCCGATGTCATGGATAAGCGCGGTTTTGTAGAGAATATCAAGCTCATCCTCCGCAAGCCCCAGCTTGCGGCCAATCATAACCGAGTATTCTGCTACACGCATGGAATGACCTGCTGTATAAGGATCTCTGGCGTCCAGCGCTGCCGATAATGTACTAAAGTAGCTGTCCTGCAGCTGCTTCACCAGCTCATCTCTTTGCTTCAGCTCAAGACTTAAGTTCGTTAGGCTCGCATTCAGCTGTTCTGCAGGCTGAGCCGTATCTCGTATAAGAAGGCGAGCTGCAAACATAGACAAGCCGATGCCAAGCAGCAGATACCATGCTCCAATTCCGGTGCAGTCTATCATAACCGTTTCAGAGAAATAAAATAGACGAAATTCAGTTATAAGGAACATAAGCAGCAATAAAGGAAACATGGCGATAAAGATCATACTCATTCCGATTTTGGTACCAAGAGACGCCGGCAGCTTTCCGATGTGAGACAGCTTGGTTCCGCTTGCTGCCGCTTTATTTCTAACTGCTGATATGTAAGGTCCAATCACTCTCGTTGTTGTGATAAATTCAATGATTGCATGAAGGTAAGAAACAAAAAAAAGGCTTATTACAATATATAAAGTATGTATAAATGACAGATGGAGAAGATCTGATCGCTTCAGAATCGTGGTTAGCAGCACGACCGGCAAAGACAAACAAATATAATGCGGAAACAGCATCCGACAGAAGGCGTAAGTCGGCAGATTGTGGAGGAAATCATACGCTTGTTGAAGATCAGTGCCCGATTCAGCTTGAAGCTGTATATCTCTGTACGGTCTAACCTGTTTGAAGATAAGGTATATTCCGATCAGCAGCGTAAAAAGTAATGTTGCAGTCAAGATCACTGCCAAAAGACAGGACTCTGCTGCACGCATATGAAGCGTTGAAGACAGTATAGACAGAAGCGCCAGTACAGAAGTTGCAGCCCAGCCTACGATGTAGTTTATAGCTAATCTTTTGCGCAGCGCTCGATACCGTTGCAAGATGAATACAACCTCGCTTTCTGTAGAAGCTTGTTCTCAATATATATTATAGCCGAGGAGTCCCATTTTCGAGAATAAGCTTTTTCCTGTTTTCCCTGTATTAGCTCTGTGTTTGTAAATTGCTGTAATATATGATATAGTAGATTATATTATGAATATTTAACCCCATTACATTCCTCTTGTAGGTCATGCATATATTCGCGGCTGACATAAGAATAATGCATCTGACCCTGACCATGATAACTCTTATTTAACCCCATGGAGTAATCGCGTTATAACCCAAACACGAGAATTTATGTTTTCATTCAAACTGGCGCGGTCATCGGAGCCGTAAGGACAAAAGAGAGGTAGGGCTTTTGTTGTATGAAATTTAAGTAGAGGAATAAGGTGCAGCTGTAGTTTCTACGCTAACTACGAATAGCAGCATTATATTAGGTTAAATATATATTGCTCAACCAAGCCGCTTTTGATTATTGAAACGAGGGCGACCTTGGGAGCACAAACATTAAGCCCCCGAGCATTTGTCGCACGGGGGCTGTCCAACGTTCATGGAATGTATAACTCGCACTGATCGAAGTCACATTGTTATGAGCTGCGCTCTCTGCTATTTAGAGATGACGATGTACGACAATTCGAGAAGTTAGATCCCATTGTTGTAATCTCTGCTAAAACTTCAGGCCTGCCCATACAAGCAGGCAGACCCAAAGTTTATATCATGGTCAAATCATTACCAGCAGAAAGCTTTAACGATAATAACCAAGAGAATAAACAATACCAAGATTGCACCGATGGATTTGCCACTTTCGTAACCGCCGAAGCCGCCTACTTGGCCGCCATATCCGTATCCTACTTCGCTCATTGTAACTCCTCCTTTACTGTGTACTACATTCATACCATATGTTGCTCGGCTGCATTGCGACCGGGCTAATTGTCTTTTATTTATTGTCCACTGTCATTGAACCAGAATGCGATGGTGGCCTGTAACCAGGACGGGGCCAGTGAGGCGGGTGCTGCGGATGCGGTGGATGCTGAGGTCCTGCTTGGGGATTTAGTCCATTCGGGTGATGTGGATGAGGTAGGCCGGATTTCGTATCAACACCTTGCGCGGGAGGCGAGCCAGTCTTGTCATTGGGACCCGGCGGCAAAGCTTGCACTGTTTGATTCATATCAGCAGGAGCGGTATGACCCAGATTCATTTGCTTCAATCTCTGCCCAAGCTCCCCCAATGCGGACTTATAATTCTTCGGCAGATTGAGCTGGTCGGATTGATCAAGAAACTGCACGATAAGACTATGCATTTTGTGCTTCTTCTCAGGCTTCACATCTTTGAAGATGTCGATAACTCCATCCTTCATCTCCAATAACGTATTGCATAGGGCCAAGAATTGCTCTGAAGACATATTTTCCAGCAGCTTTGGCGACAAAAGAGAAAATGCATTAGAAGCAGCTTCGCTCTTTGCTGACTTCTTTGTCCTTTTTCGAATCGGAGCCTTAGACACTTTCTTTCTTGTACCGTTTCGTTGTTTATTCATGGGCTTCTCTCCTTTCGGGCACATATCACTTGGGAAAGCACCCTTTTTTAGAACGCCTCCCTATGAGTATTCATAAACTAGAAGAAAGAACGGAGGCATCTTGAGTAAAGAGGGTGAGATGGATGAAAAAAAGCAGCACATCAAGCAAGAATAGAATCAATAATGGCAACAATAATGGCAACAATATGGAAGCTGAAACAACTAAAATCGAGCACTTAGCCCTTATCGCCGCTATCCTTGCATTCATTGCCGCAGGCATTGGACTGTATATAGCAATGAAAGATCTGTACCTGCCGTACGTGACAGAGGTTATCACATGATGTAGAGTATTCACAGTACCTAGAGTAGCTTATGCGAACCCTCAGCAATTGATATGGGCAGTCATTTCACTATAAAGCGAATAATAGCGGGAAAGTTTCGAGGTTTTTATAGTTCGTTCTATATGGCTCGAGCTTATCCCGCATTTTCGCATAACCGAAATCTGCGTCCTTAGGAAGAGTGAGGATGTTTTTTGTCTTAAATTTAAGTATAATCAAATTACTTAACTGTTTTTTTGTTCCATTATTATCATTTGCGACCATCTAGTCGATACATAGAGTATGTAATATTTTTGGAATGGAGGGATTCTCATGCTTGACACACTGAAATACGCAGAAGATAAAGGATACAGCGTATGCTTGGTTATGCAGAACGGCACATCCTACTTTGGTGAAATCGAAATATGCCCTGATTCAGAGAACCTGGTCATTATCTGTGACCAAGGACGAATATCAGCTAATATACATGATATTAAACACTCCTCTACCATCGTTGCTGCTCACTTCTAAGTTTCGATTCACATCTTTGCACAAAATTTTACAACAAGATATTTACATACAGCTTCTAAATTCATACGACCTAAGAGGCGAACGCTATCACAGCGTTCGCTTCTTTATGTGTAGGCTAGCGGCGGCCATAATAGGTTGGCACGATACGGGACCCGGTGAGGGGGAGTCGGTCCAAGATACTGAGCGCCGATAATATCCACATTGCTCACCTGCATAAATTGTACAGAGCCGTTCGGAAGAACCAGGTTCAAGCTTACAATGCCGCTGGTATCTGGAGGAACAGGAGGTGCGTAGCCGAGGAGCTGCCAGGTCACCTGACCATATCCTGTGATACCGACCGATAATAATGCCCTACTCGGCCTCTGTTGATTTCATCCTGAAAGAAATTCGAAGGTAAAAGATATACGGTCATGAACGATACATCCTTTCGTGTAAGTAAATGATCTATACACGATATATGCCCATGGTTCGGGCGAAGTGAATCCGCACCTGCCCAAAATAGAGCCCAATTTTACGCTAGTGGCGCCAAGCCGCCCCTATCATATAACACCGGGCCCTTGGACCACGCAACAGCAAGATGCATCAATAGCTCGGTCTTTAGTGCTTCTCTGATCCTCGCATGCTTCGCCTCTTCATACAGGTTGACCCACTCACCAGGATCAGCTGTAAGGTCATACAGCTCTCCCTTTGTGTGCTGCACTCTCGTGGCAGCATCCCGAGCTGAGCCCTCTATATACAAGATCAGCTTCCATTCCTTCGTCCGCCACATGTAGGCCGGTGCGGAATGCGGTGCACTGACTCCTTTTCCATGAAACTCACAGAACGTTCCTTGTCGCCTCAAATCATCCAGCAGATCGAATCCGGGAAGCATGGGGTTGCGTGGCAATCCAGCAGCTTCGCTGAGCGTAGGAACGAGATCGACAAGCTCTGCCGGGCGGTCGTCGATGGTCCCCCGCTTTTCTTCTGCAATCCACGAACCCGATAAGATCAACGGTACCCGGACGCTCGCATCATATAAATTATATTTCGAGAACCTGAATTGCCGTTCACCGAGCATTTCTCCATGATCCGAAACAAAGACAATCAGCGCATCTTCCAGCCTTCCCAGCCGTTCAAGCTTCTCAAGAGCCAACCCAAAGTAATGATCCAGCCAGGAACAATTGGCAAAATACCGGAGGGTTGTGCGTCTGCGCTCCTCTTGACTCATCGCAAGGAATGCCTTCTTCTTATCCACATAGGACTCCCTGCTTCGGTTGTTAAGTTCATCTGACGCGGCTAGGTGAGTATCCGCTTCGTCGAGCCATGGAGGCTGGGGAATATCCGGGATATCCTCAATTGAGTACAAATCCTCGAATGCCTTGGGGACGTTAAAGCCCGCATGCGGCTTAAGGAAGGATAAATAAAAGAAAAGCGGACGATCCGGATCTACACCCTCATCCAGGAACTTTTGACTTTGTTCAGCAACCCATCCGTCGCGATGCTGCTCCATCGGTACCTGGCTGGTCATACCAATATATCCCTGAATATTCTCCTCACCACTGCCAAAGTGAACCGTTTCTCTGCTGTATGCATCCAGATACTCTGGGTGGGTATCTCCCATCATGATCGCATTTTCCTCATAATGACCGCTGTCCCGTGCAAGTCCTACGGCCCTCACTTCAAACCCGCGGGCAGAAGGAATCTCCGTCCGCTCGCTGTGATTCCAATGCGTTTTCCCGAATCCGGCTGTCTGATATCCTGCCTTACGCATCAATTCGGGGAGCGGATCAGAGGGCAGCCTGTCCTCATCGTAAATGCCGCCGTAATTGGTTCTCACCCCCGTCTGGGATGGATAATATCCAAACATCATGGAGGTCCGGCTCGGTACGCACATCGGAGACTGACAAACGGCCTGACTGTAAGTAATGCCTTCGTCAGCCAAACGATCTAGATTAGGCGTGTGTATATGCTCGTTGAATTTCCCTATGCAATCCCAGCGCTGCTGATCCGTCATAAAAAAGATAATATTGGGTTTATTCTGCGGCATTTCCCCTTCATCCTCTCTTCATCTTTTCGAGAACTTCAAGGCAAAAAACGGAACATTTAGACAGCCCAGTCATTATATATACCACATACGGACTTGAGTCAGGCAGAACGTTCAAATTCAAAGATGAGATATCAAATCTACAGCTTCTCCCTGACCGATGCCAGCTTCTGAGCACTAGAAGAAGGCTTGTCTCGGCGATCGTCAATCTTGACCGAGGTAGAGACGCGCTGGGCTCCTGCACCGAATGGGGTCTCGTGCAGCGCTCGAATGGCTGCAAATATATCGTCCAGTTCCCCCTCGATAATGGTGCTCATGGATGTAAGCTCAAATTGAATTCCAGGCTGTTTAGCAAGCGTACGCTGCAGCTCTGCCACATAAGGACTTAGACTTGTGCTTCCTGTTCCAATCGGAATAATCGTGACCTCAGCTATGGCCATTTATATCCCCTCCTAGTAAGTTTTAATTCCTATTTTTAATAAATTGTGCCGCTATAGGCTCCGCACATGATTCAGCATTCTGACTTTTATTGACGATATACTCATTGTAGCATGACCATGTTCACAGAAAAAAAATATTTAAGAGATTCTACTACTTCTTCCAGCCCTTTTCCTTTGCGGTATGTTGGGATATTTGCTATAATCGCAAATGCGTTTCAACATGAAGGTGGTGTTTACAAACACAACATATTGGGGTAATCTTGTAATACATCAACCAAATGTAGTGTTGATACAGAATCGACCATTGTACGAATCTCTATAACTGTCAAGCTTTTTTTAGTAGAAATTAATCTAGCCCGGCAATAGGCAATTCTAGAGATTTAAGAGCTCCAAGTCACGGGATAATGAACTGAGCAGGTACATATGGGCTATCCATTAATCCTATATTTTCACACCTTACTCGCGTTTCCCCCGGCGTACAGTATAACCATAACAGCAAGCGGGGACGCAAATGGCATTTATCTGGCCGCGAGAAAGCCGGAAAATGCTTTTTCTATGTACGATTACTTCAAGTACGATTACTTCAAGTACGATTCTCTAGCCCGAAAATCCACTTTTTTGAAGCGAAATTCACAGCAGGATGATCTTACTTTTTTTAATGCTTCACTCCATTTATCTATCACTATCACAAGAAAGCGAGGGCTCTTCATGCCACAAGTGGTTAATAAACCAAACAATCGTCAGCTTGCTTTTGACGAGATCCGTATTTCTGTATATGCAGACCGTATTCTTGCTGATCTGCCTATGCTTGATAAAGAAAAACTCGTTCGTGGTGTAACCTCTAAACTGCGCCGTGACGAAGTATCCAGTGAAGAAATCAGCAATGCATTCTCCATGTCTGCCCTTGAGCTGGTTACCAAAGAGGAGCCAAACTGGAAATTTGCGGCAGCTCGTTCACTGCTCACTTCTCTATATAAAAAAGCGGCTAACAACCGCCGTTACAAAGCATATCCGGAAGAGCCATACGGTGCATTCTATCCACTGATCACGACACTTGTTAAAAAGGGGATCTACCGCGAAGAGCTGCTCGATTGCTATACAAAAGAACAAATTGAAGAACTCGGCGCCGCCATTGAAGCGAAGAATGACCTTCTGTTCGATTACATCGGACTCTTGACGCTCGCTGAGCGTTATCTTGCGAATGACTTCGACGGTAGAGTCATGGAGCTTCCACAGGAGCGCTACATGGTTATCGCGATGTACCTTATGCACAAAGAACCTGAAGACAGACGTCTTGAGCTCGTCAAGGAAGCCTACTGGGCGATGAGTAATCTCTACATGACAGCAGCTACCCCAACGATGTCCAATGCAGGCAAGAAGGTAGCAGGCCAGCTGTCCAGCTGCTTTATTGATACAGTTGACGACTCTCTTGAAGGTATCTTCGATTCCAATACAGATGTAGCGCGCCTCAGCAAAATGGGCGGCGGGATCGGTGTATACCTTGGAAAAGTGCGTTCCAGAGGCTCCGATATCCGTGGACACAAGAACACAAGCTCCGGTGTTATCCCTTGGATTCGCCAGCTGAACAATACGGCAGTCAGCGTAGACCAGCTTGGTACGCGCAAAGGCGCCATTGCGGTATACCTTGACGTCTTCCATAAAGACATCTTGGCATTCCTTGATCTTAAGCTGAACAACGGTGACGAGCGCATGCGTGCCCATGACATCTTCCATGGCATCTGCCTGCCTGACTTGTTCCTTGAGCGTGTAGAGGGACGCGGAGAGTGGAATCTGTTCGATCCGCATGAAGTGAAGAAAGTGATGGGCTGGAAGGACGAGAATGGCCGTGCGCTGGGTCTTGAAGACTTCTATGATGAAGAATTCGGCAAAGGCACTTTCCGTGAAAAATATGAGGAAGCGACCAATCATCCTGACCTGTCCCGCATCACTGTACAAGCGATCGATATCATGAAGCGTGTCATGAAATCACAGCTGGAGACAGGCACACCGTACATGTTCTACCGTGATACGGTAAACCGTTCGAACCCGAACCGTCACAAGGGAATGATCTACTCTTCCAACTTGTGTACAGAAATTATGCAGAACCAGTCTGCTACAACCATTGAGCAGGAAGAGCTTGTGACCAAGGACGGCGAAACTCGCATCATCATTACTAAGAAGCCGGGCGATTTCGTAGTCTGCAACCTGAACTCTATCCATCTTGCCCGCGCCGTACCACATGGCGTTCTGGATCGTCTTGTTCCGATTCAAATGCGCATGCTCGATAACGTAATCGACATTAATAATATTGAAGTACTTCAAGCACAATATACAAACAGCCAGTACCGTGCTGTCGGTCTTGGAACCTTCGGTCTCCATCACCTGCTTGCGCTTGAGGGCATTCGCTGGGAATCCGAAGAAGCGGTAACCTACAACGACAACTTGTACGAGAAGATCAGCTATATTGCTATCAAATCCAGCATGGAGCTGGCAAAAGAAAAAGGAAGATTCCCTAAATTTGCTGGATCAGACTGGGAGAACGGCAACTACTTCGCATCCCGCGGCTACATGGACGGAAGCCGTGAAGGTAAATTTGTCAGCACAGAGCAGTGGAAAGAGCTTGCAGCAGAAGTAAGTGAATATGGCGTACGCAACGGATGGATGATGGCGATCGCGCCAAACGCATCGACTTCCATCATTGCCGGTTCCACCGCAAGTATTGATCCGCTCTATGAGCTGCTGTCTTACGAAGAGAAGACTACCTACAAGATTGCGAATCCGGCACCGGACCTGTCCGAGAAGACAATCTGGTACTACAAGACAGCATTTAATATCGATCAGCATGCGTCCATTGATATGGCTGCTGCGCGCCAGCGTCATATTGACCAGGCACAGAGCTTTAACCTGTACGTGCGTCCTGATATCCGTGCAAAAGATTTCCTTGATCTTCACCTGCATGCTTGGAAGGCGGGCATCAAGTCCACTTACTACGTACGCAGCCGTGCGCTTACGATTGAGAACGAATGTGAATCATGTGAATCTTAAGGAGGCAATACCCGAATGAATGAGCAAAAGATTTTTAATACTGCGGCACCGAATAAATCCACCCGTATCATTAATGGTGAGAACTCCGGGATTCTGAACTGGAACGACATTCGCATGCCTCATATGTATAAATTGTACAAAGTACTGCTGCTGAATTACTGGATCGCCGACGAAATTCCAATGTCCAAGGATGCACAGCAGTTCCCGCATCTGGATGCAGAAGAGCAGCGCACGTTTAAGATCAACATTGGCCTGCTGGCCGTGCTTGATTCCATGCAGACGATGTTTGTCGGTGACGTCAGAGAATATTTGACCGACTCCTCGCTCGAGGCGATCTCCGCTATCATTGCCCAGCAAGAAGTCGTGCACAACCAATCCTATTCTTATGTGCTCTCTTCTCTCGTTTCCTGGGATGAGCAGAAGGAGATCTTTGAATACTGGAAGCATGATCCAGTCCTGCTGGAGCGGAATCGATTCATTGCGGATATTTATCAGAACTTCCGTGACGAAGCTACGCCGCAAACGTTCTTTGAAGCACTTGTTGCCGATATGATTCTTGAAGGTATCTTCTTCTACAGTACATTTGCCTTCTTCTACAATCTGGCACGGGATCAGAAGATGATGGGTACGGCACAGATGATATCTTACATTCAGCGGGATGAGAACCAGCATTGCTACTTCTTCGCCGAAGTTTACAAGCAGCTGCTGGCTGACTATCCAGAGCTGAACACGAAAGAGAACATGGACTATGTCTATCGTACGATCAACCGTGCAGTAGAGCTGGAAACCAATTGGGCACACTACACACTGGAAAAAGTACGCGGCATCAATCTCCCAGAGCTTGAAGACTACATCAAGTTCACAGCGAACAAGCGTCTTCGCCTGATGGGCATGGACAAAGCATACGAAGGCGTTGATGTGAACAGTATGCCTTGGATCAAGCCGTTCTCCGATGATGCGCTGAATGCAACGAAGACCGACTTCTTCGAAGCCAAATCCCGTAACTACGGCAAAGTCGGTGATGATAACGGATTTGACGATCTGTAATATCGACGAATAAACTGTAATAAAAAAGCGATCTCCCTGCCTCGGCGGGAAGATCGCTTTTTTGCTATAAATCTGAATGTTCTATTTCACACACATTTTGGTAACAGACTGCTAGGCGTGCACCTCTACACTGGCTTGATGCTTATCGAGGAAATCGGCCATCGCGGTATATACAAGAATTTCGTTCGCCTTCCGGGAGAAGCCATGGCCCTCATCTTCCAAAACAATATATTCCACTTCTGTCCCCTGCTCCTTCAATGCCGCAACGATCTGATCCGATTCAGCCTGAACTACACGTGGATCATTAGCCCCCTGGATGACGAGCATCGGCTTCACCATTTGTTTCAGATAAGTGATCGGCGAATCCTTGATCAGCCGTTCACGGTCTTTTACCGGATCTCCCAGCCACTGCTCCATGATCGGCTTCCAGGAATCCGGAACCGATTCAATGAAGGTGAACAGATTGGAAGGTCCGAAGATGTCCACTGCTGCGCGGAACAGCTCCGGATGACGCCCGGCAAGCAGCAGTGTCATATAGCCGCCATAGCTGCCTCCCACGATAAATAGACGATCCGGTGAGCTAATGCCCTGTTCAAACAGCCATTCGATACCTGCTACACAGTCCAGTCGCGGCCCTTCGCCCCAGTCTCCTTCGACCAGCTTGACGAAGGTAGCCCCGTACCCTGTGCTTCCGCGGAAGTTTGGCGCGAAGATGTTGTATCCCCGGGCAAGCAGGAACTGGAACATCGGTCTAAAAAACTTGCCTTCCGAAGCCTGTGGTCCCCCGTGCGGCCAGAAGACCGTATAGCCGTTAGCGGCCTCCGGCTTTGCCTTGAACAGCAAGGCTTCAATCTCCATCCCGTCGAAGGAATTATATCTAATGACATCCGGATAACACAAATCCTCTTCTGTCAGACCAACAACGACGTTATGCGTAAGCTGCTCCCATGCTCCATTCACATAGCGGTAGATGTTGAAGGGCTTCACTGCCCCGCGGCCAAGAATATATAGATTACCCGATTCGGCCACCGATATCTGCTCTACGAAATCGACGGGCAGAGGGACTTCGGTATACCCTTCGTCTCCATAACGGACGGCATACATTCGATTCTCAATTCCCACACTCGTACCGATATATATGGTCTGTGACTCTTTATGCCACTGGGTAGCGGTAACTTCTTCCTGATCAAAGGCTTGAATTGTTCTCATTTCACCTGTTGAGATGTTATATTCAGCAACGTAAGCAAATTCCTTCCCTTGATTGGTGACAAACAGCATAGTATCGTTATCGATAAAAGTAACGCTTCGAATGACTTGAACCTCATCTTCTGGGAATACGTACTTCACCTCAGCCTCCCCATCCGATTGAATGAACAGGGACTGATGGGTGTTAGAGAACATCTTGAGATAGGCTCTGCGTCTCTCATCCGGGCTTATGGCCGCATGATAAGTCGGTCTATCCACTCCTTCATGAAGCAGCTCGTCCTTCCCTGATTCAAGGTCAAGACATCTGGAATTCAAGTAAACCGGATTATCCTTGGAGGTGTCATAATATATTCTTTTACCATCCTCCGACAGCTTAACGAAGTAGAACTTCTCGTCCGCTTCGCCGGGCACAATCTTAACAGGCTTGCCGCCGCTAGGCTTCAGCAGATATAAATGCAGATTCTCATCGCCGTCTTTGTCAAAATCAGCCAATATATATTCGCCATTCGGGTCTGTCTTGATAAAGCTTCCTGACTGATTCTCGTATGTAAGCGGATAAGGAAATCCGCCAGGCAGGTCCATAGCCCACAGGTTCGGCTGACCGTTCAAGTTGCTGTTAAACAGTAGTCTGGATTCATCCTTGGTGATCGTAAAGTATCGAATGACACTCGTTTGGAAAAATTGAGCCGCGTCGGGGACAGGAAAGTTAATCATTGCGATAAAGCCTCCTTTATATTCGTTTGCTCACTTCCTCTACATCATAATTTACGCACCCTTCTCAATCAAGACAAGGAATGGGCTAAATCTAACGTATTGTACGATATTTAAGGCTCATCGGGCCTTTGCCTTGATAACAGACCGATCCTATGTAATCATTCGAGAGATACAGCGGACGAGTCGTATAGGACTCCCCTGATTCCGATTGTGAATGCCGAATCCAGGTATGGTCGTCCGCGAGCGTGTTCAGTTTAAGCCACTGGCCTCCGATTCCGGACCCCGTCGCTTTGGCGAGCGCCTCCTTCCGCGTCAGAATCTGTAGTAGTATTCTTGTTCGATCGTGTTCATTACCCGCTGCAAGACAGTACTTCTGTTCCGATGGAGTCAGAAACCGGGAAGCGATTCGTTCTGTTCTCAGCATGTCCCGAATGCGTTCCACATCTACACCGACCGGGCAGCTGCCTGAAATAGCAACGCATGTCAAGTTATCAGTATGTGCCAGGTTGAATTCAATGCCTTGGCGGACGAACGGCTTCCCACTCGCATGATAATCCAGCTGTACAGACTGAGGAGAACATCCGAGGTGCTGGCTGAGCACGTATTTTAAGAAAGCTCTTGAAGCAGCAAACTGGGCCCTGTCTCTCATAGTTCTGTATCCAAGCATTCTTCTTACTTCACTGTCGTTCAAGGCATTCCGCAGTTCAGGCCCCAGTATATACTGCCCCTGGGCGGAAGCGTAATGAATCCACACCTCTAACGTGCAGCTCATACATTCACCCCCATCACTATAAGCAGCTAGGTAATGACCGACATCCGCAGCTTCTCAGGGACTGCATATTCAAACAAGACGTGCATAATATCCTCATCTGAAGGCAAGAGGAACATTTCTCCCATCTTCATATAATTCAGATCCATCAGTGCTGACTCCGATACATACATGCAGGCCTGCTTGAGCGAATCAAGCTCCGCATAATGGCGGCCAATGCATTTCATTCGGCTCATCTGCAGCACCTTCTCGCTGATGCCTTGATTCGGCAGCTCCTTGAGGCAAGAGACAACCTGGTTATACAGCTGCTTGGGATCAATCGAGAACCCGCTCATAATGGAAAATGAAAATGAGGATCGATAATAATGCTCCCATCCTGCATTTTTATTGATCAAGCCGTTGTGAACCGCCACTTGAAAAAACGGAGATGCTTCGCCAAAGAGAGCCTCTAGTCCAACCATCAGCATGACGTGCTCTCTTGCCGACATACCACAAGGGTCCGCTGCAAAGCCGAATTGAACGACCGGAATCGGCTGAAACCTCTGTGTTTCGCGGTACATGTCTGTGGAGGGATTCCTGGATAATGTGACTTGTTCACAAGAAGCAGGAGAAATGGCAGCCGGTACAGGTATTGCACTCTCCAGATAATCAATGACAGCGTCAGCTTCAACTGGGCCTGCTACCGTCAGCGCCATCCGGTTCTGTGTATAATGCTGCCCATATACCTCATGCAGCACGGATGCATTAATCCCTTCAATACTGTCCGGTGTACCCGCGACATCCATTGCCAATGGATGGTTCTCCCCATATAGCATGGAGAGGAGCTGCTGCATACATAACCATACGGTCTCATCTGTATAACCGGATAATTCCTGCCTGATAATCGACCTCTCCAATTGAATTCGTTCTTCGGGAAAATAAGGCGTGAGGATAAGATTTATAAACAAAGCCAAGTTGCTGTAATACTGATCCGTAGAGGCCATCTGATAGGTTGTTACATCATACCTCGTGAGAGCCGAAGTCGATGCACCTTGAGAACGCAGGCGCTGATTGACTGAGGGTCCCGGCTGGCAAAACATCATGTGCTCCAAGAAGTGTGCCGTTCCATAAGGAGCATCAATAGAAGCGGATTTGATCTGTGAATCAGAGACTTCCGTTCCATCATGAATAGCCCCGTAGGATACGCTGAGCGAAGTGAAAGTGTGGGTATGCTGAGGTCTAGGGAGAATGCGAATAAGCATGCCTCCTGGCAGACAGTGCTCTATTATTACATCCTGATCGAGTGTCAGTTTCATGCTTCTATGCCCCCTTCCCGCTTCTGTCCAGGGTTTCATTCGGAAAAAGAACCCAGGTTACGGCTTTTTCAAGATTTAATGCAATTTGTACGATATCATCTGCCGTTACAGCTGTGATATTTGCCAGAAAGTCTGCCGTATCCATCGTTGTTCCCGTGAGGCATTGATCCAGATGGATATCAATCTCTTGTTCGGGCAGATCAATGCCAACTTTCATGAAATGAAGCACTCCGTCAATGGCCTGCGTGATTTCGGCCGCATCCAGCTTCCCTGCGGCGATCTGCTCCAGCTCTCTGTCAATAATGGAGAGAATATCACTCATATTTCCGACCGTAGTGCCCGTATTTATATGCATAAGTCTTCGGAAACGATCCAGCTCGCTCATGACTTGATATACAAGCTGGTTCCGTCTTCGCAGTTCCCGATTGAGCCGGGACATGGGACCGGCGGCAAACAGCTTATGAAATACGAAGAGGGCTGCATAAGCAGGCGAACCATAGGACACATGGGTCATATAAGTAATATTTAATTTACATTGGTTGAAATTCCCATGCTCGATCATGAGGGAATGCTCTTTCCCGCTTGAAAGAGGGGCGTAAGGTGTACTGCTTGCAGAAGGTATACAATTCTCGGAGGATATGCTGCTCCCGGAAGCTATATTGTTCGCAGAAGGCATAAGAATCGCATCCCCTTGCTCTTGTACGGCGGGCGATGGAGGTGTAAACCAGGAGAGTACATCATCCGTATAATGAGAGGGCAGTACATTGCCAACAATGTGAATGTGCATGGGTAAACGAATTGCTTTTTCATAAGCCTCATATATATGGTGCTCTTCTATGGTCCACGGTGCCTCTTCGCCATCTTTACCGTTATCGGCTGATTGTGATTCATACCCGATATAGGAGAGACAGCGGCTCTTTAACAAAGAGCTCGGATCATGTGCCTCTTGATTTACAGCATACCTAAGTCCATCTACTTCCTCCCTCAGTCGCTCTGAATCAAAACAATTCAGCCCAGAAGGTCTAATGATCATTTCGGATAGAAGCTTAAGCGCCTCCCTTGAGAGTGAGCTCTCTACCTCTGAATCACTGGGCTGCAGGACCTTAATGGTATAAGAAAGGATCTGATTCGATCCCTTCTGCTCAATGTTATAAGTACAGCTTGCACCGTACAGCTGACATAACCGTTCTCTTTTCGCTGATTCGCTCAGGCCTGCGCCTCCTGCTGTCCAGAGTAATCTTCCGAGCAAGGAATACATTTGTTCATTAATTTCTCCGCTATTTACAATAGATACTGTTAGATAGGCGTTATAGTATTTGGTCGTAGGCAATAAATGAAGAGATACGTTACCGCGCTTTGTTGATATGAAACGATGGGACATGATGTCACCTCCCTAATATGAAAATCCAAGAACCTTAGCCCAGGTTATATATTTGAGCTTGCTGCAGATTCACTCCAAGCTGACCGAATCCTTCAACAGGACGGCTGATCCAATCAAGCCGGGGAAGTTCGATATGAGAAGAATGATGTGTCGTCTCATCCTCGCTCTTCCAGGATAGAACCTGCTCATGATGACGATCCCAGAATCGCCACTGCTCCGGCTGCTGCAGCAGCTGAGATCGAAAAGGCTCATAGATCTGCTCTGCAATCTGCTGTACATCCTCACTCGGCTGAAACGGAGGAAGAAATACGATACGGCTCCTATAATCGGTTGTCATGGTCATAAAATACAGACACACCGGCTTCTTGGCTTTGGACAATATACGGAATATCCCGCTTCTTGTTCGTATATTTGATGTCAGAAACGGCAGCTGCAGCTGATAATTGTCTGTGTTATAACCCGTCTGCCCGTCCACGAACAGGCTGAAGCAGCCGCCCTTTTTCAAATGAGAATACAGCTTGATGCCGATCAGCTCATCCTGGGAGTTCAGCATCTCGGCTCTGGAATATTTACGAATAGACTCCCACTTATCGAGCTGCTTCTCCTGAATAACGGTATCCCTCTCCGCAACCAAATAAAAAGGAAGTCCTTCGCGGTAATGACCCTTCCGGATCTCTTGTCCGATCGTCACCATATTGTGTCTGACAAACCCATAGTGAAAAGTGAGGAAAGCGCCTCCTTCCTGAAGGGTGTGCTGCAGGTGCTCTCGTCCATGAACCTCATCCCATTCCAAAAAGGAGTACGGTGATCTCTTATGCTCCTCCACCGTTCGCAAGAAGGACAAATAATCAATCCATGTCTCCTCAGCCGTTCTTGGCCCGTCAAGCGTGCTCATTTCCTTCGCAATATTCATCAGAGCATAGAAGTAGCCCAGCTTGATGCCGGCGTCCCTCTGCTGCTCAAGCTCGACCTGCACTGCATTTCGGTGAAGCTCAAACGATTCTTTAAGATTCATGACAGATCTCCCCTATATGTAGACTGCAATCCTGAGACATTCGGTTCTGATGCAGTCCCTCGAGCATGTGGACCATCAGCCGCAAGGCAAGCTCCATCTGTCCTGGCACCCTATCAGAAGCGGCAACACCTTGACCTTCAACCAAATCGCCGCCAATAAAATACAGGTCGGAACGAAGCACCGTTTCCACCGCTTGCAGCACGACGTGCCAGGAAGGGCCTCCGCTCAGCGGAAAGTCAACATAGGGAAAGGTGCCGGGGTCCAAACAATCCATGTCAAAGGAAAGATAGGCCACTGCCTCCGGATAATTCATCCGCAGTTCAGATAATATTCGCTGGATCGTCTGCGGCTCCATACGTTCTCCTGAAATTTGAATGAGCTTATCATGGGTGTACATTTGATCCACGGATCGGATGCCTCTAAGTCCCAGCTGTACGACCGCTGCAATTTCATCCCGTGCCAGCAGATGGCGTACAAAATTTGCATGATGGATTCGATCATGATGAAGCGCATCGATGCCGCAATCATGGTGCGCATCAAACTCTATCAAAATAATCGGCTTGTTCATCTGCTCCACAAATGCAGATAAGAGCGAGTATGTGATGGAATGATCTCCACCTATACTGTATAGCCCTGCTTGCTCTGTAACCGAGAGCTTTACTGCCTCTGAGACTCCTGGCGAGCTCACACCCGATTCATCACTGATGAAGTGCTCTTTCACGCATGAGCCTAAATCCTGCAGAATCACCCCCTGCATAAGACGCCGGTCCGTTCCAATGTCATATAGTCCAGAAGTGTATGGTGATACAAAGGCAGGGTACACGGTTCTTTTCCAAGATTCGGCCCTAAGGCTGTCCTCGAATAAACCGACGGATGAATCATGAATGCTGGTCCCTCCTGCATAAGGGATACCCAGCAAATAAAAGTTTGGCTTCGGCTGACCAAGCAGCGGCCTGAATTTAAAATAGGGAATGAGCGGATGACGAACACCCGGAATAATCGGCGTATCTCTATCCTTATTCCAGGAATCAGGCTGCACTTCATAAAACTGTGTAAAGCCTTCATCCGCAGCAACCCATGATTCTCCCAAACGCTGCATCAGGTAGTATGGATTCATGACGCACCTCCTTAAGCTTGTGGTGAGAATACTTTCTCTTGAGCTCTGTGATCTGGATCCGATGCTGCTTGGACATAGCGTTTCTTATACATTCGAAACGTGGGAATTATGACACTGGCTCCCGCCAGATTAGCGAAGAATATGCACCAATAGAAGGCTTCTGGCTGATCTAAGAGAGAAGTCATGCCAAAACCGGCCGTTACGATAAGGATAAAATAAACTGAGTTCAGCAGAAGCGCTCTATACCCCTGACCTGTCTGTTCCATCGTCAGAAGTGCCGTCATTAACGGACCCATCAGTATGTAAGATGGTGCCACTATGCTCAAATACTGTGCCGCTTCCTGCCGGGCTGCTTCCTCTACAATAAGAAAGGAAACGATTGAATCCTTGAACAGCCATACTCCGGCTGCGATCAGCACATAGGCAGCATATGAGTGCTGCATTCCTGTCTTGAAGCCTTCGTATGCTCTCTCGCCTTTCTTCTCAGCCATATTCTGATTAATGATAATTCCGATGGCTGAACCGATCACGATGCCTGGCAGGATGGCCATGGTCTGAATTCGATAGCCTACCCCGAAACCGGCAATGACACTCTCACCATAGGGGCTGATAATCCCGTTGTAGAAGAGCGTGCTTAAGAAGATAAGACAATAAGATACAAAGACAGGCACACCTACATGCCGTAAAAGAATTAACTGTGACATCCTCCATACACGTGGAGGAAGCTTGAGATGACCCGTGCGGATCAGATAAATAACCGCAGCAGCAAGGGATAACAGACCGCTGATCATATTGGCGTAGACAATTCCGCTTAGGCTAAGGCCAATAACACGGACCAGAAGGTACACAAGCAGTACATTTACTGCCGCTGTCCCCACCGCTATGATGGAAGCCTGCTGCGCCATCCCAAGTCCACGCAGGGCAGCATTTGCGATGGCCCCAAGAACCGTTGGGATGGCAGCAATCATCATCCCCCTTACGTAACCTGAGAAGAGAGGATGGACTGAGTCTGCAATGCCATAATAGTAGCGGAATAGCGGTACGCACAGAATGACGATCAGACCGACAGCTATCGTCAGCAGAAGGCCGCCTGCAGCATAATGAGCCAGCTTGCTTGAAATTTCTGTCTGGTTCTTCCCGCGATTACGAGAAATCGTAACCTGAGTAGATAGTTGGAGAGCTTCGACGAGTGCAATTAAGAGGAACGAGATCGGAATATATAAAGACAGTACATACAGGACATCCTGCCCTGTATGTCCCATAAAGAACACATTTGCCATCTGAGTAATCATATTAACGAGAGAGGCTAGAAGCATAGGTACTGCTGTCTTGAGCAGCAGTCCGCTGATCTTTCCTGTCGTATAATCCAGACTCTTCATGACATATCTCTCCTTCGCTAAACGTCAGCAAATTTAGTGCAGGCATCGAATGCACCGTCACAGAGCAGACGGACATCTGATGATGATCATCTCCTGCCGCGAGCAGTACTCTGGTTCCGGGTTCAGGCTGGTTCAAGCTGAGCCATTCGGCAAGCTGTATCCAGACATCCCCGCTATGTGCGTCTTCTGCCCTGCGGTGAACAGCCGGCGCTGAATCAGAATCAAACACATGATGGAGTGCAGACTGGATAAAGATCTGATCCGGACTGTACTTCCGAATGAGTGATGCTATGATCGTCTCCGCGTTTGAGTGAGACCACTCATGCTTACCCTCGTAATGAAGCTCAAGCGCTCCTCCTGCCGGTCTAACCTCCATAGCCACGGCCATATCCGTTCGAGGATATGGTCCTTCTTCCTTCCGAGAAAGGAAGAGCCCTTGTTCTGAGAAGTCAACGTCTTCTTCCTTCCAAGGGAGAATCCGCTGTTCGGAGAAGACAACGAGTGCCTGACGCTGCATGGTCCAATGCATGAGAGGGATGAATTCTACTGCGGCTAGCGGACCTAGGTGAGATAAACCGAGATACGTTCCGAAGTGAAGGGGAACCTCATGAAGCAACCGCGCCAGAGGAGGATTAAGAGCATACCTGTCAGGGTAAGACTGCGCGAGTACGATAGTATCCCAGCAGCTGCCCTGCTGAAAGGGCTCCAGTACTTTACAAGCCATATCCCCGCTGGTCACGCGCTTGCCGTTTCGAATATATGCACGAATTGCAGAATCCATGGGGGTGCCTAGATACGCTTTCTCCGCGTACAGGTAGGGGGAGAGGGCATGATAGTCTTCCGGTGATGCTTCCAATACATAATCTTGATCAGGCAGAGTAAGCCAGTGGATACTGTCGACGAACAACGGGGGGATCCTTAAGCTGTTATGCATAGTTCATTTTCCCCGTAATATAAGCCTGGAACACATTGACCTTCTGTATGTTGGTCGTTCCCTCCATGAACTCAAATGCTCTTGCATCCCTATACCATTTATTCAATAGCGGATGCTCATACAGCGATCCGGGACCCAAATAATCTGCCGCCAGCTGGGTCGCTTCCTCTGCAAGCTGGGTCGCTCGGATCTTGCCCAGTGAAGCAAGATACCCCTTATGCCCGTCTGCATCGATTTCCATTGCTGCATAGCGGATAAGCGAACGTGTCGCTGCCAGCCGAAGCCACAGCCGCTCCAGCTCCTGATGCTCCTTCTCCTTATATTGCTTGCGCTCTGCAAGCAGATAATCGTAGGCTGCCTGGGCAACACCAAGACCAAGCGCGGCTACACCGGGGCGCATCTGATGGAAGGTTTGCAGTGCTCCCCAGAAGCCCCTTCTGGATTTACTCAAATGTCTGCCGAGTACCTGCTCTTCTTCAATCTTGCAGCCGCTGAAGGTAAGATGACTAAGCTGTACTCCCCGAACGCCCATCGTATCGAGCGGAACAGCACCAAACCCCTCCATCGAGGTGTCCATCAACAGGACCTGGATGCCTAGCGGTGTATGGCTGGTCTGCGCAAATACAAGCCCCATATCTGCACGGCAGCCATTACCGATAAAATATTTCTCGCCACTCAGAATCATGCCTCCATCCGGATCAGGATAAACTCTCGTCTCAATTCCGGTCGCATCAGAACCTTTCTTGGGTTCAGACAGAGCAAAGAATGTCCAGGAGGGAGCCTTAAGAAATCGGGAGTAGAACCGTTCCTTCTGCTCAGAATCCGCAAGCTCATTGATGATAATGCCGGACATGGATGCGCCCGGACAGCCCAAGAATGTGCCTGCATCGCCATATGCCAGCTGCTCAATGGCTGTTACCCGCTCGATACAGCTAAGTCCATAATATTTCTCTGAACCGATCGTCACGATCGGTTCTCCTCCATATTCAGGAGGAATCATCATCCGATTGGCAAGCTGCAGAGAAGGACGGCTGGTGTATAGGGACAAGCGTTCAGGCTGCTCGTCTACCAACAGTCCCACCTCCCTCAAATCACTGCCGATCTCTTTCATTTCCTGCTCGAAGACCCGTAATTTATCGGTAGTAATCATGCTCATACTCCCTCCTTTAGGGCATGTAATAGATGTTCTTAACAGCCTGAGATATGTAGAAGCTATACATTATTGGTCCTTTCACGTAGCCATGTCCTCCACCCAGCTTTTGAAGGAGACCAAAAGCACGGTCCAGCTCTTGATGAAGCATAGCTCGCAGTGATGCCCGGTCCACGGGGCTGCAGCTATACTCAATCCTGTCATTACTCGTGCTCTTGATCATCTCCAAAATCGTCAATATATCTGTGAAATTACCTTTAACCAGCTGATTCTGCAGCGTCGGCCCGTTTCCGGATATACGCCCGGAGAGGTGTTGTCTTACAAGCTCAAGCCCTGCGGCACACAGTTCTGCCCGATACAGCAGCATTCTCTCAAGCAGCTCGCTGTAGAGCGGATCCTCTTGTTTGCCTTCCTGGAGGCTCTTCGGCTGTGGAAGCCGCAGCAATTGAAGGCCCTCAAGATGCAGAATCGAATCTTGAATCAGATTGAGATTCTCCAGCTCTGCAATAGAAAACAGCTCATTACCGTCGTACAGGAAGCAGTCCAGCTCTTGAAGCAGCCGCTGAGTTATCATAATATAGCCGTTACTATTGATCGGAACGATCATTTTGTCCTTAATCTGAAATAAAGACTTCTCCAGAAGACGCTCCGCTCCCAGATCAGCAGAGGCACTCGCAATTCCGTTGTCAGCAGTTGCCACACTTTGATTCTCCTCGTCTCTGTTCATTCTACTGGCTCCCTTCAATGTCTCATTAACACAAATCCAAAAAAGCTGCCAAGACCAATGCTGGTCATCAGATAATGGCTCCCTTTCCGCATCCAGCCCTTCGCCATGGCTTCCGATAAGTTGATGAACGCGTCATTTGAGAAGGTATGACCAATACTCGGAATCATATCTAGGTATATCTGCTCCTGGGCGAACCCGGTCCGATGCAGGAATTCCTTCCACGTCGTCCAGTTCACATTATGCGGCAAGATATAATCCAGATCCGACAGCTCCATGCCTGAGGAGCTTAGCACCTTCTCGATGCCACTGATAATATGACTTACATAGGTTTGGTTAAACATGCCCATCTCTTTCTCAGTAGCATAATATCCCGTATGGAACCTCGTATCGTTAAATAGATAGACCGACTGAATAACATGACTCTCTCCGCCATTTTCCAGAAGCAGTGCTACGGCCGAATCCCCCAGCATTGTAGACTTGCGGATATAGCGCCAGGAATTGGGTAAAAAGTTGAACTGGTCCGCACAGAGCAGCAGAATTTGACGAAGCTCTGGATCACGCTCTATCATCTGTTTCGCCAGATTCAGCGCTGCAATAGACGAAGCACAGTTCAGCTGAGAAATGCCATAGCACGGAATGAGCTCCATGGAGAAAGGACTGAGCACCTTTTGCAGCAAGCCATAATCCCCTGGAACCTGCACATGGGCAGAGTGGGCATACAGCACAACGTCGACTTCATCCAGAGACTGCTTCTCCTTCAAGCTCTGAATGCACTGGATCAGAGCTTCATCCAGCATCTGGTCGTTGTCCCATACCGGTGTCCCTTTGAGCTTATGGTATTTGCTTAGAAGCTGCAGTTCTCCCTTACTGTAGCCAAGTCCTTCGAGGAGGGCAGCGGGAGACTCGATCCGTTCCGGAATACTTACACTGATATCCTTAATGCCAAGACCCATCGATCTCCTCTCCCTTCAATCGTCCTTCTTACATTTCCAGCAGCAATTGATACAGGTACTCCTCCGCTTCCTCGTAATGGAGCACGCATACATGGGTATAGGAATGACCCTCACTTAGAAGAGAAGACAAGGCCATGAAGGGAGCTGCACTCCATCGACATGTGTCATAGCTCCTGATTTCATGAGATGGATCAAGCAGGCCGCAAAGTGAAGGGTGGGCCAGGATGAGCAGCCTTTGCGGCTTCACCCTGTTCTCGTCTAACAATTCATCCATCTGATCATTCAGCTCTTGTGCGTTCAGCGATGGCATATAATTCATACGGATGTTTACAATATTTCCCGAGCTTCCATGCACCCTGTCCATGAGCAGAAGAGCTCCGGTGTCCACACATACGGCTTTCTGTAGCTCTTTTGTCTTATACGGCAGTGAGGTCTGATCCATTACAAGCAGCATTGCCCGGCTGAAGCCCGGGTCCTTCAAATACTGATTAATGATATGAAGGCCCATAAAGGGAGCAGCAAAGCCCATATCATTAATGGCAAAACTCAAAAAGCCTGCCCCATAACGGTCCATTACATAATTGACGATTGAAATATCCGGCCTAATATTCGGAAAGCTGTACGCCAGAATGAATAGATCTGTCCTCGATATTTCATACTTCCATCGCTCATCATCCAGTATTTCTGCAGCCATATCGTGGTAGGAGTTGTTATTCCCCTTCTCAAGCCATTCATAGTCTGGAATCATGTCGAAGCCGGATAATAAATCATGATGAAACCGCTCTAACTGCGGATGCTCAAAAGGAGGGCTCTTCTGCGTGAATTCCTTTACGAATAACTGCTGGATTCCGAGTGCCATCCGCTTACACCGCTATAAGCTGTCTTTCGATATATTCAGCCAGAGACCCGACAGTACTGAACACATCAGGCTCCAGTTCATCAGGATCAATCTCCAAGCCTTCAATCCGATCCTCCAATGTCATCAGCAGCTCAAGCACCGAGGTAGAATCCAGATGCAGCTCTTCGAACAGGGACGTCTCCAGCCCAATTGGACGCTCCTCTTTTGTGTTCAGCACTTCTTCTAGTGCACCCTTGATTTCTTCCAATAGCATATTTGTTGTCATATCTATTTCCTCCTTTAGAATTTCATTTTTTAGAGAGCCGGAATCATCGGCTTGACTTCAATTAGATGCTGCTTGCCAAGAAGATCCTGCGGTGTATCCCTGTCTCGGATCAAATGAGCTTCTCCCTTAGCAACGAGCACTTCAGCGGGATATCCATGACTTAAAAAGTGCGTTGGTGAAGCTGTTGGCCCATAGGCTCCAGAGTTAAATATCCCAATCAAGTCTCCCGGAAGCACTTTGGGGAGAGCTACTTTCTTGCCCACAACATCGTTTGGAGTACACAAAGGCCCTGTGATGTTATACTCTCCTTCCGCTTGCTCACCGTAGCGGCTTAACAGAGCGATTGGAAAGTTCCGTTTGACATAGGAACCGACGCCTACGGCTGCCATATGACAATTGGTTCCCCCGTCTGTCACAACAAAGGTCTCATCATACGATTCTTTAACGTACAGCGCCTTGCTCACTAATAATCCTGAACGGCCCACCAGATATCTCCCCAGCTCCATGATTAGCCGTGTCTCAGGATGCTCTTCTTTAAATGCCGCAAACAAGGGATTCAGCTGCTCTGCAAGACCATGCACGTCAAGGGAGGACTCTCCTTCGAAATAAGGTACACCCAGCCCTCCTCCAACATCAACCATATCAAGCCGTATGCCAAGAGTGTCTTCGATCCTTATTGCGAGATCCAAAATGTGTCCGGTGTTCTGGACAATCGGATCAATGTCCAGCATGCGTGTGCCCATATAGACATGGATGCCCCTGATTGTAATGTGAGCATACTGATTCATCCATGCTGTGCTGCTCAGTACAGCCGCCTCATCTATCCCGAATTGGCGCGGCTTGCCGCCCATGGTAAGACGAGAGCCCTTCACCGAAAAAGCAGGATTAATCCGCAGTGCAACCTTCGCCTTAATATGGTGCTCTCCAGCCAGCCGATCAATCGTCTCCAGCTCCTGAAAGGACTCGCAAACGATAGCGTAAATGTTGTAATGAAGACAAGCCTTGATTTCTTCTTCGCTTTTTCCCGGGCCTAGAAAAATAATGTTGTCTGGATCTGTCCCGGCTCTTATACTTGTTATCAGTTCAGAGAGGGAGCAGACTTCGGCGTGAGCCCCTAGGTTTCTAAGATAGTTATAGATTGAGATGTTCGGGTTGGCCTTCAGGGAATAAAAAATATCCACCTCCTGATGGAGCACCCGGCGGAGTTCCGAGTAAACCTCCTCAAGGATGTCTCCGTCATAGATATACAGCGGAGTTCCATACTCGCGTGTCAGACTTGATACTGCATAGTTCTGAATGGCATATTCCTGGCTCATTTCACTCCTGCCTCCCATTCCCTCAGCTTATTATCAATAGATACATCCAGCTCGAGCAGTGCTTCTCGTGAATCTGCCACAAGCAGACCATACAGCCGCCCTGTAAATAGAACGCCCGGCTCCTTATAAGCCGCGTTTACTGTAGCAAAGTTATTAATAATAAGACCCTGTCCGTTCTGCGGACTATAGATGAGTTCTGAGAGCAGTTCTTTGAGCTCCGAGTATGGGAAATAGCGTTTCAGTGTAAGGGTATATTTCTTCGCAAGTCCACACTGCTCTTGTCCAATGAGCCGGTCCTGTAGATTGGTCTGGTACGTAGACATGTTAAATCTGGCATTGATCTCAAGATTGGGATACAGCTGTCCTTCTTGATCAAGAATGGCATCGATGCCGACCATCCCATAATATCCGTCTGTAAACATGGCCTTGCCGATCGACTCTGCTGCGTCCTTGAGCATTTCGATCTGAGCGTCAGTAAGTCTCGAAGGCATCATATGTCCCTGATGCACACCTTGCTCGACCAAGGATTCTTTGACACAGAGAAACTCAACCTGTCCATTTCGATCAATAAGAAACTGATAATTCAAGTCACAGATTTTATTAATCCACTGCTCAAGCACATAGTTGATACTGCGGGTCTCTCTTTTTCGAGACTGCTGCTCCAGCATTTTAAGCACTTTATCAAACCGCTGTCTGTCATTGATTACCGTGATCCCTTTGCCCGACACGCCCAGCGCGTCCTTCAGGACCAGAGTGCCGCCTGCTTCAAGCAAATATGACATCTCTTCAAATCCTTGCTTCAGCTCCTCAATCGTACTGCATTCCCTGCCATTGATCTGACGTATTCCAAGCTCTCTATTCAGCCTGCGGGAATAAACTTTATCATTCACTTTTTGGAAAATCCCCGCACTTGGAACAGCAAGAGGAATACCCACAAGCTTCGATAGCTCCTCCTCCTTGGTCGAGACGCCAAAAGGAACGAGATATACGCTATTTTGCCGGGCGATTTCTCGGAGTCGGTTTAACGTGGACTCGCAGTCCAATACATTTTCTGTTATATTAAGTTTAGGTGCGTTATTACTCATTGTTAGAAGCAGTGAATTTCCGAATCCAAGCGACTTGGCATCTGTCATCATCTCTGGGTCAGGACTTTCTTTTAACAATACATAGTCACCCTTCCCTGCAAGAAAGACACCCAATTCCTCCATTCGATTCACAAGCTCTACAGAGGAACCGACAGTGAGAGATGGCAGCTTTAGTGTATGCTCCTGCTTCCATTGCTCTTCCACTTCAAAATTGTTGATATAAATGAAAGTGGACTCAGAGCTGCCGGTCAACGCTTGCTTCAGCTTAACCGAGAAGTCGTTCGTTAACGCTTGAGACATTGTACTCATCTGCATTTCCACCTTTACTTTCATATTTCATAACTGCTGCACTGAATGTTGCACCAAGCCCAACGGAAACCAGTAAATAATATTCTTTCGGCTTCAGCCTGTTTTCGGATATTGCCTTTTGCAGATTAATGAAGGGATCTGAGCAGAAGCAGTGCCCTAATTCAGCAATATTGTGTATGTAAATCTGTTCAAGAGGATATTCGAGTGACGCAGCAACCTTTTTCCAGGAAGAAATGTTGACATTGTGCGGAATAATCCAGGAAATGTCCTGAAGAGTCATTCCAGCCTCCTTCAAGGTATCTTGTATGACTGTGCATAACGTTGGGACATAAATTTCTTGGAACTCCTTCAGTGTCTCTTCTTCACCCGTAAGCACGTTGCAGAACTTTCCGATGGTATGATGCTTGCTATGCACCATTTGGCTTCCTTCACCATGTGTACCGAGCAATACGGCAGTTGATGCTTCACCCATGACCGTTGTATTGGGTATGAGCTGCACGATTGGGCTGAACGTCTTCTCCCCCGTGAGCAGCAGTACATACTCATCATCTGACATTGCCCGCAACAGACGTTTTGCGATATCTAAAGCTACAATTCCCGTTGCACAGTTTTGCTGGGTTAACGAGAAAACGATGCTATGCTCAAAATGATATTTATTTTTTAATTTATGGATAATTTTAACATTATACGGCGATACATCCTGAATTGTATGACAGTAGATGATGTACTTGATTTTCGAGCTATCGATATTAGGGTCATTACTTACTTGCTCGAGCAGATTGCCAAGCAGATTGAACAGATTCCCTTGCTCTTCCTGTCGAATCTTTTTTAATCCGTGTATCTTTTCAAGCACTTTGATCTGTGCTGATTTTAATCCTAGATGTGTATTAAGCTGCTGGACTTCTAATGTTTTGCCCGGAATGTAGGTCCAAATGTTCTTTAAGTGAAGCATAACAGGTCATCACCTCGGCAGCATAAGGCTGAATGTATTGCGGAGGATCAGGAGAGCTTCTGGTTCACACCCGCTCTCCTCCTCTGCAATAAAGAACTGGCGGATAGAAGAACTAAAGTTTCTCGTCAATTATGTAATCCCTTCTAGCATCCTTTGTTCATCTATCCATTTCAAAATATAAGAATGATTAGTCCGTGTAAGGAGCTTACGCGCGAGCTGCTACTGCACGAGCTGCTACTGCACGAGCTGCTACTGCGCGAGCTTCAACTGCGCGAGCTGCTACTGCACGAGCTTCAACTGCGCGAGCTGCTACTGCACGAGCTTCAACTGCGCGAGCTGCTACTGCGCGAGCTTCAACTGCGCGAGCTGCTACTGCACGAGCTTCAACTGCGCGAGCAGCTACTGCACGAGCTTCGGCTGCGCGAGCTTCGACCTCCTGCTCCTTAGCTTTTAATTGCTCCAGTGTAATCGGTGTCGCTTTGATTTCCATTTTCAATCCCTCCTTTCGTGTGATAAGCCCATTCTACAACCTTAATTTTCCTTTTTAAACGGTAAATGGGGGTAAACGTCGTTAATCCGATGTAAATGAATTGACAGTTACTTTTTGTTGAAAGGAGCTTATTCGACTGCCATGCTGGGACAAAAAATTAGAGAAACCAGAGAACAGAAGGGATTGTCACAAAAACAACTTGCAGGTGAGGAAATGACAAGGGCTTACATCAGTCTGATTGAAAAAGGAAGGGCTGTTCCTTCTTCACGTATGCTGCGAGTTATTGCCAAGCGGCTGGGCAAGCCTATTGAATATTTCTTAGGTACCGAGACAGAGAAAGAGATTCACGAGGATGTATCCGAAGCCTTACTTGACAAGGCATACATGCGATTCAAGGCAGAAGACGACGATTCCTGTATCCGAATCGCTACACATCTTCTGACACTTGCCGTACCTGAGCCCGTACAGGCAGAAGCCTACTTGCTCATAATTAGAAGCTGCAACCGGATGAAGCAGTATTCCAGGGCAGCCGAATATGGGGAGTCCTCCGAATTTTTGTTTATCCGTTCAGGAGATCGCAAGCTCATTACACAGTTCTATTTAGAAATGGGCAAAGCGGCTATTTATATGGAATCCTACATCCATGCGAGGAAGCAGTATCAGCAAGCCTACACTTATAGCAGCAAGCTTAAGCATTTACAGGATGAGTATATTACCGCCCTCACCTTTCTCGCGACCTCCCATATGTTCCTCGGTGAAATTCAGGAAGCCATCGATACCTACCTAAAAGCGGAGGATGAAGCAAGAATGGCGGGCAACCCTGAGTCTTATGGCGAAATTGCCATGGGACTGGGCAAAGCCTATTACAAGGCAGATCCTCACTCGCAGGAAAGTCTCTACTGGACTCAGAAGTCTGTAGACTGCTTAAAACAAGGGAACAGCGAATCTTATATCTTTGCTCTCCATAATCTTGCCGTCATCATGCTGCATACAGACAAAAAGAAAGAAGCTCTCCCCCTTCTGCATGAGTGTGCATCCATCTACGACGAACGCAACATGCCGGACAAGAAAGCTTCTATATTTGAAGAAATGAGTAAGCTCTATTTAGAGGAAGGCAATCTCGACGAAGCAGAGAAGGCCTGCAAAACAGCCATCCGATTGCTGGATCTAACGGACGACGGCGTGCAGCGAGCTCGCCTATACAGGCTGATGGGCGCTGTCTACCATGAGCAGGCTAACCCAGAACAGGCCTATTTTTTCCTGAGAATGAGCTATGATCTGCTCAAAAGACTGAATGCAGGCAGTGAGGCCGAATCCAGCTACAAGCTCCTGACACTCAGCGAGCGTAAAGACGGTATGGATTATAATGATTACCGGATGTATCTTAAGTGATGAATCACTTCAATACGTTATTTAGGCATTGGAGAGTTCAGATCCTGCGGCTCTACAGTCCCGGGAGGAGTCGTCTGATCCTTTGAACTACCCTCTATATCAGCGAACACAGCGCCCGTATTTGCAGTTAATCCAATAATAAGAGTTAATACCACAGAATAAAGAGGTGATCTCATCTTTTTCATTTTTCATCGCTCCCTGTCTTTTTTCTTAAGTTTATTACGCAGTGTGGATGTGATGAAGTTGTAATTGATGATTTACCCCCTCTTACCTGATGCAAAATGAAAATAAAGAGACTTCTGATCATTCAGAAGTCTCTTTCAACGTGAAGGCCTGCTTCAAAAAAACTTGATATGCGGCTTATCTTCCCTATAGTAATTCATTCGGTCCTGCAGCGTCCCCGTATGGAACTCAAACATATGCCCGTCAGGGTCAAGAAAATAAATGGACTGTTGATCCCTTGCATCCCGTTCTCTGCCTGGCAATACTTTGGCATTCACCTCTGCAAGCCGTTGCCGCAGCTCATTCAAATCCTGTTCATTTACGGTAAAAGCGATATGAGTGTAGGTCGGTGTCGTATAATTGCGCGGGACATTCTCCTGGTTCAATGCAATCCATATTCCATTCAGGTCAAAATAGGCAAGCGTGCGTCCTTCAAGAAGAATTTTGGCCCCAAATACAGTTTCATAGAACCTGATCGACTGACTCAGATTGGATACTGAAAAACAAAGATGATTAATACCTTGGATATTCAAGCTATGGCTCACCTCCGTTAAAAAGGATATGCTTCTATAATACCATATTTAACCATGCCTTATCTCTTAACCCTAAGGACAAAAAACGTTCAATATCACGCTTCTGGTACTGCTCCCTTTCGCTCATGCGCATAGAAATTCTTTACAAAAAAAATCCAGCGAATGTCATTCAGCCGGACTTCCCTGTTAATATCAGCTTATTTAAGGCTCTTCTGGTTCTCTCGAATATGGATTTCCTCGGTAAATTCCTGGATTCCGGCTTGCAGACGCTCAGCCAGCTCTGGAGCAATATCCAGGCCCCCTTGATCATTACGTGCAACCTGTGCATCCACCGTATAAACGCCAGCCAAAATATGACGTGCCCCGAGTACGGACAGTACGGGTTTGAGTGCGTAATCCATGGTCAGAAGGTGGGCTAGGCTCCCTCCAATAAAGAGCGGAAGGATCGTTTTGCCGGCAAGACCTCGTTCCGGAATAAGATCCAGGAAAGTCTTGAGTACGCCTGTGTATGACGCCTTATATACCGGGCTCGCAATAATAACCGCATCAGCTTCGGCCACAATACCGTTAGCCTTCACGATCGGCTCGCTTTCAAATTTCGTATGAATCAGGTCTCCTGGCGGGAGCTCAGCAACATTAATACGCTCTACTTCAAATCCTGCTCCCCTAAGACTGCTTTCTGCAAATTCAATGACAGCGTTGATTCGGGAAGTCAGGGAAGGGCTTCCGTTAATGAAAGCGATTTTGGCCACGTTCTTCACCTCTGACAAGTATTTGTATTCCATATCTATTGTTAATTCCTACTTATTTTCTTGGTATATTGTAACATAATTCCCCTTTCCGCTGTCAACCTGCTTTACATGAAGCATCCTGTATCTTACATATCCTTTGCCACGATCAATATATCAATATGCCGGGCATCACGCACCAAACGATGAATGACCGCTCTTCTACCGCATGATGCAAATCGGTAGCGATACTTGGACTGGCCTGTAATGATCTGAGTCGCAGCATCCTGGTCTGCCAATTGAATCAGCAGCTCCGGCACCTGGTTTCGGTGATCTGTCTGAACGATGCGAAAGGTCCCTCCAAGCCGCTCTGTCATTAATTTCAACTGATCCAGCCTATGCTTATACTCCTTGCGCATCATGGCCTCCCGATCCGTAACCTGTACATGATTGACATACCAGGTCGCTTTGAGCCGGTGTGCAATTCGAAATCCTCGCCTGATGAGACGATCCGCATCTTCTTGTACATCCACACAGACATGAATAACCTCCTCCCGGCGCCATGGTCCACGTAGGGAGTTGTTTCGCTCCCAGGCTTCCAGCCGTTCATCCACATCGTCCGCCAGTTCACGAAGTGCAAGCTCTCTTAGCGCAATCAGATTGGCCTCTTTGAAAAAATGCTGCAAAGCCTGATCGACCTTCTCCTGAGCGTAGATCTTTCCATCACGCATCCGCTTCTTTAGCGTCCTTGGCGCGACATCCACAATCTGTACCTCATCGGCGAGGTGAAGGATGGAATCCGGGACGGTCTCTCGTACTCTAACTCCAGTGATGTGCTCTACCGTATCATTCAAGCTCTCGAGATGCTGAACATTCATAGTCGAGATTACAGAAATCCCAGCCTCAAGAATTTCAAGGATATCCTCGTACCTTTTTCTCAGCCGGCTGCCCGGGACATTGGTATGAGCAAGCTCATCCACCAGCACCACATCCGGTGCTTCCCGCAGAATGGCCTCTGTGTCCATCTCTGTCAGCTCCGTCCCCCGATAGGCTATTCTCTTCCGATTGATAAGCGGAAGCTGTCCTATCTGGTCCTCTGTCTCCTGGCGTCCATGTGTTTCGAGCAGGCCAATCCGGACATCGAGACCACTGTGCAGGAGCTCATTGCCTTCCCGCAGCATGGTGTATGTCTTGCCCACGCCAGGTGCAGCTCCAATATATACTTTGAAGTGTCCTCTGATGATGCTGCTGTCCCGTTCTTTCATCTCTACTACGGACGAGCTCCCGGCTGAATTTAGGGATTTCGTAGGCAGAATCCGTTCCCCGTCATGATCAGCCCGGTCGGCGACCAGAAACAAATCCACATGACGGATCCTGCGAAGCACGTCCTTAACGACTGAGCCCTGCAGCAGTTCCTGGATGAAGCTCTGCTTGGAATGACCCATGACGATGCGTGTCACTCCATTTCTCAAGGCGTAGTCAACCAGCTGATCCGAGAGTCTTCGTCTTGACCGAATCGGCAGTTCTTCAATTTTGGCCCCGACTTTATCAGCAAGCTGTATCATCGCTTTGCGAAATGCTGCCTCCTCCTTGGTCCGTTTCCGGTTAGAGTTAACAAACGTAATAATACGCAAATCACCATTCAGCCTTCTTGCAATTTGCTGCCCTCTGCGGATATAGATGGAGCCGTTAAAATGATACTGTACCGAGACGAGAATCCGTTCCCCCGTACCGGAAGGTCCTGTATATCCCTGTTCTTCCCGCAGCTTGATTAGGGATTCGCCCACACCTTCGGCTACCAGCCGCAAGGCAAGCTCGCGCAGAACCGAGAGGTTCCCCTCTTTTACGACGGATGAGTGCTGATCGACCTGGAGCTTGTGCTGCTCCACCCGGCTGAGCAGCTTCTCGGGCGTCACATCTACAAGCCTTACCTCATCCGCCATCTGCAGCACATGACCAGGCAGAACCTCCGCCGCTTTAATTCCTGTCAGCTGACTGGCTGTGTGCTGAACTCCCTCCAGTTCATAGACATTGACAGTCGTGACCACACTGATGCCGTGCGCAAGGAGCTGCTCAACTTCCTCCAGCCGTGTTCTTGCGGCAGCACCTGGACGGTTGCGATGGGCCAGTTCATCGACCAGTACCCATTCCGGACGGCGGCACAGAATCGCCTCGACATCCAGATCTTCCGTCTCTGTCCCCCCTATGCTCCAGATGATTCCAGGAACTCGATCCAGCCCGTTCATGAGCTGGGACGTCTCTGCCCGGTCGGAAGCTGTAATGGAGCCGATCACTACACGCACTCCCTGTTCACTTAACGATCTGCCCTCCAGCAGCATATGATACGTCTTCCCTGTGCCGCTGGCCGCACCGATCAGTATGTGCAATCTGCCACGGCCCTGCTTCTGAATGGCTGCCAATATTTCTTCCGGTTTTTTTCTGCGATAGGTATCTATTCAGCTCCCCTCCCGCTTCCTTTACTGGTATGAAGGCTTCGACTGAAGCTCAAGATTAAGCTCAAGGACATTAACGACCGGCTCTCCCAGGAAACCGAATTGTCTGCCCTTCGTATGCTGTTCGACCATTTGAGCAAGCTCTTCTTCAGAGATGCCGGTTTCAGCACTGATTCGTGGAATCTGTACCCTTGCTGCCTCAGGGCTGATATGCGGATCAAGTCCTGAGCCTGAATTGGTGACAAGATCTGCAGGCAGCTGGCTTATAGGTACTTCCGGGTTCTCCGTCTGCCACTTTTGAATGAAGGCTTCCGTACGAGCAAGCATATCGGGATTCGAAGGGGCATAGTTGCCCGATCCCGAGCCTGCAGCATTATACTCGATGCTGGATACTCTTCCATGGAAAAACGCTGGTTCTGTAAAATTCTGCCCAATCAGCTCTGAGCCAATTGGCTCTTGCTGCTCATCGTAGATCAGACTGCCATCTGCCTGATGGGGCATGATCAGCTGTGCAATACCGGTGACCAGCAGATTATAGCCCAGTCCCAGGAGCAGCATCAGTGCAAGGCTTACCCTAAGTGATATCGTCCATACTTGCATATCTGTATCTTCCTCCTATACCCAAATGTGTACAATCAAGTCAATGATTTTGATGCCAATAAACGGGGCAATGACGCCGCCGACGCCATAGATAAGCAGGTTCTGGCGAAGCAGGCCTGCCGTGCTCATCGGTTTATACCGGATACCCCGCATCGCCAGCGGAATCAGCAGCGGAATAATAATTGCATTAAATATAAGCGCAGACAGGATTGCAGATGCCGGAGATCCCAGCTTCATGACATTCAGTATTTCAAGCTGAGGAATAGCCAGCATGAACATCGCCGGGATAATGGCAAAATACTTGGCGATATCATTCGCGATACTGAACGTTGTCAGCGCTCCGCGTGTCATCAGCAGCTGCTTCCCGATCGCGACCACCTCAATAATCTTGGAGGGATCGGAATCGAGATCGACCATATTGGCTGCTTCCTTGGCAGCAACAGTACCGCTGTTCATCGCAATCCCTACATCCGCTTGGGCCAGAGCCGGTGCGTCATTCGTACCGTCCCCCGTCATCGCTACAAGTTTGCCTTCCGACTGCTCTCGTCGAATCACAGCAATCTTATCCTCTGGCGTACTTTCCGCGATGTAATCATCAACGCCCGCCTCTCTTGCAATGGTCGCTGCAGTCAGCGGATTGTCACCTGTACACATGATCGTCTTGATTCCCATCTCGCGCAGCTGATCAAAACGCTGCTTCATTCCGGGCTTGACGGTATCCTTCAAGTAGATCAGTCCGTAGATTTTGCTGTCTACCGCAACCGCGAGCGGCGTTCCCCCGGCAGTTGCAATGGCATCACTGTTCGCATCAAGGTTATGCGGAATGCTTCCACCTTGCTGCTTCACCCATTTTTTGATGGAGTCCACTGCGCCCTTGCGTACCTGTCTTCCATCGGGAAGATCCATTCCGCTCATTCTTGTCTCCGCCTTAAAAGGCACAAACTCCCCTTCCGCCCCACTTTCATCCATATCGATCGACATCTTCCTCATTAGCTCCAGCACAGATCGTCCTTCCGGGGTCTCGTCTTTCACCGAGCTGACGGCCGACCAGTAAACGAGCGCTTGCTGCGTCTCATCCCCAACCGGCACAAATTCACTTGCCATTCGGTTACCGTAAGTTATTGTACCTGTCTTATCCAATATAATGGTGCTCACATCCCCCGAAGCTTCAACAGCCTTACCAGACATCGCCAGCACATTAAACTGAGTAACCCGGTCCATTCCTGCAATCCCGATAGCAGACAGCAAGCCGCCGATGGTCGTCGGGATTAGACACACCAGTAAGGCGATAAGAATTGGAATTTCAAGCTGAATTTCCAGATAGTCCGCATAGAATGGAAGCGTGACAACAACGAGCAGGAAGATGATCGTGAGACTCATGAGTACCGTGTTTAATGCAATCTCATTCGGTGTCTTCTGCCGTTTGGCTCCTTCCACCAGAGAAATCATCCGGTCGAGGAACGACTCTCCCGGATCACTCGTAATCCGGACCTTAATCCGGTCGCTGACAACTCTTGTTCCGCCCGTCACCGAGCTGAAATCTCCGCCAGCCTCCTTAATGACTGGTGCCGACTCTCCCGTAATCGCCGATTCATCGACAGAAGCAAGCCCTTCAATCACTTCACCATCACCCGGTATCAGCTCACCTTCTCTCACAAATACGACATCGCCTTTGCGGAGTTCTGAAGAGGATACGACCTTAATATGATCACCAGCTACCTTGTTAGCTGTAATATCCTGCTTGGTCTGCTTCAGACTGTCGGCCTGCGCCTTCCCCCGCCCCTCTGCAAGCGCCTCTGCAAAATTGGCGAACCAGACGGTTATAAGCAGGATAACCGTGACCGTCAGATTAAATCCCCGTGAGCCCTCTGTACCGAGCAGATTCGGAAACAGGGTCAGCAGTAACGTGATAACCATGCCCACTTCGACGACGAACATAATTGGATTTTGCAGCATCACTTTTGGATTCAATTTATAGACGGCTTCAAGCATCGCTTGCTGCACGAGCTTCTTGTTCAGCATTGATTTTTTTTGTCCCATTGACGAATGTTCCTCCATTCAAATAAGAACTTCAACTGATTTAGTTTGTCTATATAGATTCGAATTCACCTTTTTAATGAGTTATGAAATTGAAACTTACTATAATAGTTCGAAGACTACCAGTTCAGCGTCAAATGCTCTGCAATCGGTCCAAGCACCATTGCCGGGAAATAAGTCAGTGCCCCTACAATCAGTACCGTACCGACAAAGACCGCCGCAAATAGATAGGTGTCCGTCCGAAACGTTCCCGAGGTCACAGGTGTGCTCTTCTTCCCAGCCAGTGATCCTGCAACAGCAAGCAGCAGCACTATTGAGAGATATCTGCCCAAGTACATGACAATTCCGGTAGAAATGTTCCAGAACGGTGTTGCATCTCCCAATCCTTCGAATCCGGAACCATTATTGGCAGCCGATGAAGTGTACTCATACAGCACCTGCGACAGACCATGATACCCGGGATTCGATATCGTGTCCGCATTGGTGAGCAGTGCCAGTGCTGTAGGAGCCAGAATGAGCAGGGGCTGAATCAGCAGGCTGATCGCAATCAGCTTGATTTCTTTGCCTTCCAGCTTCTTGCCGAGAAATTCCGGGGTGCGTCCCACCATAAGACCGGACAAAAAGACGGCAATAAGTGCGTACATCAGCACATTCAGGAATCCGGCACCCATACCGCCGAATACCGTATTCAGCATCATATTGGCCAGTGTGACAAATCCACCAAGCGGTGTCAGTGTATCATGCATGGTATTGACTGCCCCTGTCTCGGAAGCTGTCGTCACGACCGAATACAGAGAAGACAAGGCCACACCGAAGCGGGCTTCCTTCCCCTCCATGCTGCCTCCTTCCTGCTGAATACCCATGGCCTCGATATTTGGATTGCCGTTTGCTTCCGCTCCGAGGGATACCCCCATCAGCACGAGAAACATGATTGCCATCGAGACAAACAGGACACGTCCCTGCTTCTTGTTCCCCACCATCTTGCCATAAGCGAATGGCAGGGACACCGGGAACAGAAGCATCAGCACGAGCTGCAGAAAGTTCGTAAATCCGTTAGGATTCTCGAACGGATGAGCCGAGTTTACTCCGAAGAAACCACCGCCGTTGTTTCCTACCTGCTTAATGGACAAGAAGGAACCTACCGGGCCTCTTGCGATTTCCTGCACGCCGCCCTCGAGCGTCGTTACCGCTGCTGTTGCTTTTAACGTCTGCGGAACGCCTGACGCTACAAATAGTATGGCAGCTACGAAGGCAACCGGAAGCAATACTCTTGTTATGCTTCGAACGACATCCACAAAGAAGTTGCCGAGCGGCTTGCCGATAAGTCCTCTAATAAAAGCGATCGCCACCGCGAAGGCAGAAGCCGGTGCGGTAAACATCATAAAAACAACAGCGATCATCTGTGATAAATAGCTGAGACCGGATTCCCCGCTGTAATGCTGCAAATTCGTATTGGTCATGAAGCTGATTGCGGTATTAAAAGCGAGTGTCGGCTCCATACTTGCAGCACCGCTTGGATTCAGCGGCAGATGAGCCTGTATCCGGAAGATCAGATAGACGAGAACGATCATGACTGTATTGCTGAGTACAAAGGAAGCCGCGTACTGCTTCCAGGTCTGATTCGTCTCCTTGATGCCGCTGACAGCATAGATGGGTCTCTCTATCCATTTAAACCAAGGATCAATTCGGGTGGGTTCATAACGAAATGCACTTGCAATATACAGACCTGCCGGACGAGCAAGCAGGAGCACGACCGCAAGGGTCACACCGATGGAAATAACGGTTAACATATCTACTTATCAGCCTCCTATGAATATCATGAATCTGTTGTTACAAGAATTAGTTCCTAATTACGACTTTAAAATTTCTCTGGGTTAAGCAGCGCGTAGACCAAATATATGAATACAGCAGCGGCAATAACAAGCAGCACCCACATCACTTTTCTTCACTCCCTTCCGAAGTGATTTTGTCCGAGCCCTTGATAACTCCAATTGATATGAGCGTCAACAGGCTGATTAATACGATCATGATGAAATCCAGCATTTGCTAAGCACCTCCCTATCCGGTTTAGAGTAAGAAAGAAAAGTCGCTGCCGCGGCTGTAGATAACATGTGTCGCACCAAGCCCTCTATAGATGAGCCGCGGCTGGCTTCGCTCTGTAATGACATAGATCGGATTACAGGTCCATGACCGGCAGGTCTGGATATACTTGCAGCAGAGCGGCAGACTTTCCTCGAACAGATAGACATTGCCCACATGAAATTCAGGCAGCTCGGGTGATTGCTCGGCAAAGTCCACTTGAATGATCGGCTCCATGTATAGCCCTTGCATTTCTTTACGTTCATGCTCAGAGCTGACTATGATGGCAAACGACAAACCCTTCGATTTCAATGTCTTTATAAAGGACCTGCCCTGCTTGCTCCCGGCTGCAACGATTATGACGTCATCGTCATCAACGGACATCTGTGCATTCCCCTTCCGTTTCTCCCTTCCATCCAGCATAAAAAAAGAAGCTAGGCAAGAGAAATTTCTTCCGCCCAGCTTCTTATTTGGGCAGACGGAAATAGACCGCTGCCACATAAGAACTCGGATATAAGAAAGTCTCTCTAGATACGCTGACGAGGTTAGCTGTCGGATTCGGGCGTGAGAGTCGCCCTACCTGTCTAAGCACATATCCTGTGCTCTTTAGGATTCACCCCTCGTAGCCTGCTTATGCAGGCCTCACTGGTTCCCCCGCTCCCTTGAGTTCATCAAAGGATTAAGCGATATGAAATTGTATGGCGTAAAGCTTTTATGCAATGAATCATAATCCTGACGGGTTCAGCTGTAAAGAAAGTCCGTTCCTCATATAAGGCGGATTTCAAATCATTGACTTCACGGAGATGTTTATTATCTTCAAATTCCTCTTTGTTTCTCTCTATTACTTCAATTCTCTTTAATTATGAGTAAGAAGCTGACAATGATAGATAAAGGTCCAATAAGCGAAGATCATCTCTTAATTAACCGCTTACTTTCATCAATTCAGCCTTATTTGCTGAAAATCCGGTTTTTTTAGAAAATGAGTCATTTTACTCGTCTGTGACATTTGCTATATGATGATCAACATAATAATGAGGTTGAATAATGGAGGATGAAAGCTCGTGGCACTCGCCTATATGGGTAACAATTCAGAACCTGCTTACCAGACAGAAGCGATCAGCTCTATGGAAATCATACGTTATGATTCTCGCCGTCTTCCTTATCTGACAGAGGAGAATCGTCATTACTGCGGATTGTTTAAAATCACTTGTGGGACGGCACACGGTTTTGCCGAATTTGACCTTCCACAGGAGAGCGCTCCGGAAGATCTGATCACCTGGATCTCTGTGTTTACTGTCCTTAAGGAGCTGACAGTAGAGCAGGCAAAGACCTGCATTGCAGATCATGAACAGGATTGGGGAATGGAACGCACCCGAATAGCCGAGGAAGCACTCGCAGATCTGCAGTTGATGCAGGAGGCGGACGAAGAGCTGCATAGCATCATCAGCTCCAGGTCGCTCGTTCGTTCCTTTTTGATGGAGTATGGACTAACGTATTATTCCTTCTAGATTCCGTCTATCTAAATTCTGCGAATGGATGAGATTCAGCTTCAGAGTTGTAAACTGTAAAAGGACACGCTTCTGCGTGTCCTGTGTCCTTAAACTTGACTGGATATCTGGCCGCCTTCTTACCAGAGGCTTCCTGTTGATACTCTATATTACAATGCGTCAACAATGTCTCCGGCGGTAATTCCTCCAGGATTATGCCGCTTGTAAGCAGCACGTTCTCCAGCGAGTCCGTGCAGATACACACCATATGCTGCTGCCTGCTCTGCACTCCATCCTTGTGCCAATAGACCCGCAATCATACCGGTCAGCACGTCCCCTGCCCCGCCGGTTCCCATACCAGGATGTCCGGTCAGATTAATAAAGATGCTGCCTGAAGGTGCAGCGATGACCGTACGCGAGCCCTTGAGCACAAGGGTAACGCCTGTTTTCTCTGCATATTCTGCCGCATGAGCGATTCGATCTCGCTGGACCTCTTTAGTGGATATACCGATCAAACGGGCCATTTCTCCTGGATGAGGCGTCATAATGAGCGGTGCAGTTCGGGACATCCCCAGGAAGAAATCTTCGCCTCCTGCTGCAGCCATATTAAGCGCATCGGCATCAATTACAATGGGCAAATCGCATGCTTCAACAATCCGGCGAAGCCACTGTGTATCTCCTTCAAAGCGGCCAAGCCCCGGTCCAATGGCCAGCACATCCTTGCCCTCCGCGAGCTGTATAACTCGCTTCGCTGATTCCTTCGTCCACGATCCGTCATTCCCTCTCACCGCCTCTGCGAGCATCAGCTCAGGCACCTTGCCGATGACATGCGGCATCAGCTCATAAGGCAGCGCCCATGTGGTCAGACCGCAGCCTGATCTGAGCGAAGCACGCGCACTCAGAAGCCCTGCCCCGCTCATTGCAAGCGTCCCGGCGGTAAGCAGCACATGTCCATAGGTCCCCTTATGCCCTTCGCCTGATCTTCGGAGCGCCAGATCCATGCCAAGCGTCCCCTCCAATACCTCTTCTGTAAGGACTCGAACAGAGATGCCCCGATCCGCTGCGAGCTTAGGCGGAATCCCAATGGATCTCACAACGATGCGGCCTGCTGCCTCTGCCCCGGGATATTGGGTCAGCCCTCGTTTCAACAAGGCGAAGCACACGGTCACCTTCGCCCGGATATGAGGCTCGAAGAGTTCTCCTGTATCCGTATTTAACCCGCTTGGAATATCAGCAGAGACAATAGGGAGTCCGCTCTCATTGGCCTCACGGATCAAGGCTGCATAAGCTTTGCGCGGCGCCCCATTGCTTCCCGTACCCAGCAGCGCATCCACGATGCCGGTAACGCCTTGAAATGACAGCTGCTCATTCTCTTTATATACAATCGCTGGGATCCCATAAGCTGCTGCCGCGTCCCTTTGAAGTGCAGCATCCTGTTCAAGCACTGAAGGCGGAACAGCATAAACAATCGTTACTTGCATGCCAGCCTCCTGCAAATGCCGGGCGCACACGAGTCCATCGCCGCCGTTATTTCCTTTTCCAATGAGTATGTACCAGTGCTCCTGGCTTCGGTCATTGATACGTAACGTCTCCTCGGCACGAAGCGTACCTCTCACACCAAGCCAGTCTTCAAATGCCCGGCGATTGTTATCCTCATCTTCCTGTAATGGGTTTCGCGGCGTTCTCAGTTCTATCCGGCAATTCTGCTCTTCATGACACAGCTTCACCACTTCTTCAGCGAGCACCTTGCCTGCATTCTCCATCAGACTCGCCGAAGGAACCCCGATCTTCTCGATTACGATGTTATCGAGCTCACGCATCTGCTTCGCGGTTACAACATACATCTTCCAGCCCCTCCTATCAAAAAGAGCGAGGGATATATACCTCGCTCGCAAAAAATAAACCATAAACCCTCTTCTAATAAGCCACAGTAAATCGGGATCCGCTGAAATACGGATCATCCGCTTCATCCACCATAGCCGCTGCATAATCTTCGACAGATATACGGCTTTGCCCGGCTTCATCCAGAATAAGACGATCTGTGCCAATTCGAAAATTGCCTGTACGGCGACCGGGTTCAATGGTTGCTGCCGGACTCAAATAAGTCCAGTCCAGATCGGACTCCTCGTAAATATGAAATGCATCCCGATGTGCGAGCGCCAGGGGTCTAACTTCTTCCGGAAATTCCGGAGTCTCCATCAGCGGCACTCCGCTATCTGTCAGAAGACTGCCTGCTCCGCCAACGACAAGGAAGCGCTGGACTCCACTGTTTCGAATGCCCTCAACGAGCGACCGGGCTGCCTCGACCAGTTCCTCTTCCTTACCGAATTCAGGACCGTACGCACTAATTACCACATCATGTCCCTTCACTGCTCCAGCAACAGATTCAGGTCTCAGAATGTCACCCTCTACAATGGTGAGCCCCTCGCGCTTCTCATTAAATTTAAATCGATTCCGCACAATCGCAGTTACCGTCATTTTTCTTCCCAATGCTTCTTCCAAGATCGCTTGTCCAATGGTTCCTGTTGCACCAAATAAAGCTATATTCATATCATTCAGTCCCCGTTTCTGTACTATACTAGCGTGTGCCTACTCTATATTAATCAGGTACGCTCCCTCTTAAAACGTCAATTGTTTACATCTCATGCTTCATCGCTTAGTTATGCATCTCTCATTCAAAAAAGATACTCCAGGCATGTTAGAGACGCCCCCCTACTCACCATACACTATTCCATATTCACAAGAAAAGCCATCCTGCCCAGCTGGAGCGAGATGGCTATCTACGATTTATATTATCCTTAAGTGCTATTACGCAGCGCATTGGGAATCGTATCTCCCGGATTCAGCAGTGGAACTTCGCCGGATATCGTTTCCGGATACTTAATACCCGAGCCCGTATTGAGTACAATCACCTTCTCATTATCTTGAATCCATCCGTTCGCCCGAAGTATGCGTGCTGCAGCAAAAGCAGCTGCGCCTTCCGGACAAATGAATGATCCTTCCAGCCGGGCTGCCAGTCGCTGTTCGGCCAGGATTTCCGCTTCCGTTACAGCAATGGCAGCTCCGTCAGTCTCATATATGGCGTCCAGTACAAGGAAATCTCCGATCGCTTTGGGCACATTAATGCCGAAGGCAATCGTCTCCGAGTCAGACCAGAATTCCGATTCGGTCGCATTCTGCTCCCATGCTTTAACGATTGGAGCGCAGCCTGCCGCCTGTACAGCGACCAGCTTCGGCAGACGACCGGTTATAAAGCCCAGCTCCTGAAGCTCCAGCAGACCTTTATAGATCCCGATCAAGCCCACACCGCCGCCTGTCGGATACAGAATAACGTCGGGTAACTGCCAACCCAGCTGTTCGGCAATCTCCAGTCCCATCGTCTTCTTGCCCTCAATTCGATAAGGCTCCTTGAGAGTGGATGCATCGTAAATTCCCTCTGATCTCACCTTATCCGTAACAATCTTGCCCGCATCACTGATTAAGCCATTTACAAGGTACAAATCAGCACCTGCCGCAATACATTCATTGCGTGTAATCAGCGGAGCGTCCACAGGCATTACTATGGTTGCCTGAATACCCGCGCGAGCAGCATATAAGGACCAGGCCGCGCCTGCATTTCCGTTAGTCGGCATCGCAAATTTGGAAACGCCAAGTTCTTTGGCCTTGGAAACACCAACGGCCGCACCGCGTGACTTAAAAGATCCGCTCGGCGTCAAGCCTTCATCCTTCATATACAGCTGAGGGATCGCCATATCGATCCCCAGACCTGGCATACGAAGCAGCGGTGTCATCCCTTCACCCAATGTGATTACATGCTCCGGTTCCCTTACAGGGAGCAGCTCATGGTATCTCCACAGGTTCATTTCCCTGCCTTTTAAAGATTCAGGGTTCCATTCTTTCTTAAGACTATCCAGATCGTATCGGGCATTTAACGGAGATCCGCAAGTGCACAACTGTTGAACGCCTGTTGTATGATAAATCAGTCCGCACTTTGGACATTCCAAATGACTCAAATAGCTGTACTGTCCCATATAAGCATACATCTCCTCACTTTATTAACGACCTAAGTGATGTGAATGGTACTATAACAGTAAATAAGTGTTCACCCTTCTGTTTCAGAGGAGGACCCAGCGATATCTTAATGCAGCCTGTTTATTGCTCTACTCCAATTGAGGCTTTCCATCTGAAATTGTTCCGATGACCGAAAAAATGGCCACCTATTGCTTCTGAACCATCTCAGAATACCAGGGGCCACTTGCAATCCTTCGCGGTTAAAATATATATCTCTCATCTTTTCATAGTGGAACTTATTTGTCAATTCGACCAACAATTTATCTCCAATAATTTCTATTTTTGTTTCCAATGCATGCCTTGGGATTCCGGTGCCGAATGCCTAAAGCCAAACTGCTCATATAATCGGTCAGCCGGGATATCGGCCAGCAGTGACACCAGGCCCTTCTCAGGGACATGCTCATCCAGATACTTGCGGATCTCTTGCATAATGGTCTTGCCATATCCATTGCCCTGATACTCGGGATTGACAGCAATATCCGTTATAAAAAACTGTAATCCTCCGTCGCCAACAACTCTGCCCATGCCGATAAGCTCGCCCTCTTCTATTAAACTCACTGCGAACAGCGTATTCGGCAGCCCCTTCTGAGCTCCGTCAAGACTCATCAAGGACAGACCCGCAGCTTTTCGAAGGTCTAAATAGTCTTGTGGCGAAGGAATTTGATATGTAATTTCCATGTTTATAGTCCACCCCGTATGATGAAATTAATTGGAAGTATACTTCCTTTCTAGATTTGCCCAATTGGGACTTAATTATTTCAGATGGCTGCTTAACTCGATCTCTATCCATGGAACTAGTTTACGATATTTATAGCAATAAAGAAAACACATGTTCCATTCCTTCATACTTCTCCGCTTTAATTTTCTCTTCGCCCCCTTTTCGACTTGAAAACCCCCGGTTCGTATGCAATAGTGAGAGAAGGTATCGCCGCTTTAGTGTAAAGGAGGGAGAAGCCTGAATTATATTGTACAAATTGACGGCATCTCGCTGTCCCCACAGGTGATTGCTATTGCCGCCTTCATGATCGTGCTGCTGCTGTGGCTCTACATATATCATGCATCCAGCTTGCGACAGGGCAAGTACCGACGAATGGATGATCTTCAGGATACGCTCTATACCTACTCCAAGCTTGCGGGACATTTAACCCTTGGTCTGAAGAATGACGGTCTTCCCGGGGAGCCTCTGCACGGGGCACTTATCCTCGCGCTTCAAGAGAGCAAGTCCGCGCCCTGCCTCACGCCGCATCTGAGAGAACAGATACAGGCCTGCCTTGCAGAAGGAGACGAAGCTGGACTCCGATTACTCTCACGTTCTCTTGAAAGGGAAATGACCCGGCTGGCTGCCGAACGAGACCGATTGTTCTCTTCCGTGCACTCCCCAAGATGGGGACAAGCATTGTGGCAGATTATCCAGCCTCTGTTCGCTCCCCTTGCAGCGGTAGGTATCGCTGTATTGTTGTATCAATTCATGACAGGAGCAAGAGATATCACCGAGGGCAGCTCGGTGTGGGAATGGGTATTGCTGAGCGCAAGACTTGTATCCGGAATGATATCGATCGCATACGTATACATCCTCATCTTGATGAAGCCGCATACAGCCGCAAGTGTGATCACCAACCTTCTGTCCTCGGCCATTATTTTGGCAGCATTGTTCCATCTGATCGGGCTTGCTGCTGCACCTTACGTTCTTGCAGGACAGCTGATCTTGTTCCTGCTCGGATTCAAATGGAGCAAACCACCTTCCCGCAAAGAACGGCCTTATGCTGGGCAATTCGCAGCCGTGGATAATCAAGATTCACAGCTCTATCGTTAGTACAACATAAATAAGCAGTTCCTCACGCTTCTATAGAAGACAAAGGGGCTGCTTATTTTCATTTCAACGTACAAGCTATGAATGTTTATGAAGACCCCGATTTGCGCAATGCGCGCGGACCACTTGATAGGGAATCAGCGACTCCTGCCGCTGCACTGCGAGATTTGCCCGATTTAGAGGTATTTGAAGATGTGTTCTCATAACGTTTGCGCTCGGTCCGTTCCATCTGTACAATCTGTCCTTCATGGACAATGATGGACAGTGAACCAAATTCCATTTCATTCAACAAACTGGCGATACGATCCATCCACACTTCATCGACTTTAAGCGGTTTAGTCATTATTAACGCCTCCTATTAAATCGGGCCTATTAGCGTACCCTGCTTATTTATTCAAACCTATAGCTCGAATTTGCAGGAACACACCCTGACTTCAGAAAGCTCTAATGCGTACCCTTTCTTGTGAACCAGCTCTTTAATAGAAGCGTAATCAGGGCAAGCACGAGCAGTAAGGATGCAACAGCAAATGAAGCAGCAAACTGATACTCGTTATACAAAATCTCTACATGGAGCGGCAGTGTATTCGTCAGTCCGCGAATATGACCTGATACGACGGACACCGCTCCGAATTCCCCCATCGCTCTGGCATTACACAAGATGACACCGTACAGCAGCCCCCATTTAATGTTAGGAAGCGTCACTTGGAAGAATACTCTCCAGCCCTTGGCCCCAAGCATCACAGCCGCTTCTTCCTCCTGTGTTCCTTGATCCTCCATCAGCGGGATAAGCTCACGTGCTACAAAAGGGAACGTGATAAACAAGGTCGCGAGTACAATACCTGGAACGGCAAAAATAATGCTCACATTCCATGATTCTAATAAAGGTCCCAGCCAGCCGTGGGATCCGAATACGAGGACAAGCATCAGACCGGCCACAACAGGTGAAATGGAGAAGGGCAGATCGATTAAGGTAATGAGCAGACCCTTCCCGCGAAATTGGAATTTCGTAATAACCCAGGCGGCCGCGATCCCGAAAACTGTATTCAGCGGTACCGTAATCACAGCGACCAGCAGCGTAAGTCTAAGCGCGGACAATGCATCTGGATCCGAGAGTGCAGCAAAAAACACTCCCACCCCCTGCTTCAGCGCTTCCGCAATAACAATAACAAGCGGCAGAATAAGCAGCCAGCCCATAACGAGTATGGCCGCTCCTATGAGCACCCACTTCACCCAAGGCGCTTCTGTCGTCGCCCGTGACTGTCTCGCATTCGTCCGCGTACTTGCTCCTAAAGGTATTGTTCCTGCCATAATGCATTCCTCCTATGTGCGGGATGTCTTCCGGCTCCAGCGCTGTAATGTATTAATAAGAAATAACAGGACAAAGGAGACGATGAGCAGCAGCAGTGCGACGGCTGTTGCCCCTGCATAATCAAACCGCTCAAGCTGGGTCATGATGAGGAGCGGAGCAATCTCCGTCTTCATCGGCATATTGCCTGAAATGAACACAACCGAGCCGTATTCACCGATTCCTCTCGCGAATGCAAGAGCAAATCCGGTAAGCAAAGGAGGAATAAGCTCTGGCAGAACAACCTTCCGAAAAGTAAGCCAGCGTCCAGCTCCCAGCGTAGCTGCCGCTTCTTCTACATCCTTCTCCAGTTCAGCCAGTACCGGCTGGACTGTGCGTACCACAAACGGAATGCCGATGAACATCAGGGCAAGCGTAATCCCAAGCTGCGAGAATGCAATCTGAATCCCCAGCGGTTCAAAAATGGAACCAATCCACCCATTTGGAGCATAGAGCGCTGTGAGCGCAACTCCCGCAACTGCCGTGGGAAGTGCAAAGGGCAGATCAATGATGGCATCAAATATTTTCTTGCCGGGGAACTCGTATCGGACCAGCACCCAGGCTAACAGCAGCCCCAGAAACAGGTTGGCAAATGCAGCAAAGCCTGCGGTCATAAAGCTGACTCTGAAGGAAGCGAGAATTCGTGGATCTGTAGCCATATCCGCAAACTTTGCCCAAGTAAGCCCTGTTGAATTAAACAGCAGCGCTGCAAGTGGAATTAAGACAACCAAACTTAAATACAGCACCGTAAATCCCATATTTATTCCAAAACCCGGAAGTACTCTGATCCGAGCTGCTCCTGCCCTGCTCATGCTTACTCATCCCTTCATGCCTCCAGTCGTCCCGGTCGGCATCTCTAGTCTTGTATGGCTGCAATGCCGTGTCCATATAAATGGCAATGTGAATCCAATGCTTAATTGCTTGGAACATAGATCTGAGAGAATATTCCGTCTTCACTAAAATGCTTCTCTTGTGTTTCTTTCCATGTACCAAATACATCGTTCAATGTGAATAGCTCCAGCTCTGGGAAACTCTCTGTATATTGTTCAGCTACAGAAGGAAGTGTCGGACGGTAAAAGTTCTCAGCAGCGATCTTCTGTCCTTCTTCACTGTACAAGTATTCAAGATAAGCCTCCGCTGCTTCACGTGTTCCATTCCTATCGACGTTTTTATCTACCACGGCTACAGGTGGCTCAGCCAGAATACTGATCGATGGGTAGACAATATCGAATTTATCTACACCTTGTTCCTTGATCGACAGTAAAGCCTCGTTCTCCCATGCGAGCAGAACATCGCCTATTCCCCGCTCCACGAAGGTCGTCGTCGATCCCCGGGCTCCTGTATCAAGTACTGGTGTGTGCTTAAACAGCTCGGTGATAAATTCCTTAGCCTTAGCTTCATCATTGTTATTCTGCTTCAGTGCGTATCCCCATGCAGCCAGATAATTCCAGCGTGCTCCTCCCGACGTCTGTGGATTGGGGGTTATGACCTCGACACCCTCCTTAATGAGATCATCCCAATCCTGAATATCCTTCGGATTCCCTTTTCTAACGAGAAACACAATGGTTGATGTGTAAGGAGAACTGTTGAGCTCGTATTCATCCTGCCAGCCTGCATCAATGAGTCCCGCTTCTTCAATGGCATCAATATCATAGCCTAGAGCAAGGGTAACCACATCGGCTTTCAATCCGTCGATAACCGACCGGCTCTGCTTCCCTGAACCCCCGTGTGACTCATTGATTGTGACCTTCTGTCCCTTCTCCTTCTCCCAGTAAGCAGCAAACGCCGCATTGTATTGTTCATATAGCTCACGAGTAGGATCATAGGATACGTTCAGCAGCTTCAGAGAACCGCTGTCGGCATTTCCGCTTCCGCAAGCTGTCAGCGACGCAGCAAGTGAAGCAGCAAGCAATACCCCAATACCTATTTTCAGACGGTTACGAACACCTTTTTTCATAGAAGACATCCTTTCTTATAGAAGCTGCCCATCCCTTAAATAGTAAAAACGGAGGAGACAGGTCAGCGATAGAAGGGTCAAACCGGTTATCGTCCGTGTCTGCTGTTCTATGCTGCCGCTGCTCATCCGCTGCCCTACGGTAGGTTCATAATAAATCATTTATTCCTACCTGTTTAGTATGTTATGTTACATTTTAATAACGCAGACCAGCGCTGTCAAACATTTTTTAACAATTATAACTAAGAAAAGATACCTGCTCTCTTTTTTCCAAATCCCGTTGTAATCCCTCTATTTTATTGGAAAAGCAAAAAAGAACCGCATAAAATATGCGGTCCCTCGATACCTGATATTTAGTTCTTCATTGAGGTCCGCCGACCACTCGGATATTCGGCGAAGGCGGCGTGCTCATCCCCGTGCCCAAGTAGAAGCTGGTATGCGGCGGCTGATTGTAGGCCACATTTTGCCATGCGATGCCAAGGCGATAGATTGGGTCGTGCATCAAGGTGTAGATCCGCTGATCTGTAACTGCGGTCGTTGTATAGATCCGAAGGGCTGTACTGTCATCTGTCCGCCAGACGGCTTCCTCTCGCCAGTCTCCCAGCAGATCAGCCTGAAGGCTTGGAGTCGCCTTCGTTCCATTGTTGCTCGCTGCTCCTGTGGCGGTCAGCAGATTCGTTGTTGTGGATGTCTCATGGTTCCATTTGTCGATCCGATTATTATCCAGCAGCTCTCTGCTCAGATCTCCGTCCCACCAGATTCCAAAATTCGTAGACGGTACCTTGTTAACAATAACCTGCCCCTTCGCCGTGTACAGTACTCCGTTGGCCCAGACCTCCGCGCCTTTGTATCGAGGATCAATATCTGAGGCCATTCCCCTGCCTATATCCTTGGTCGTGGGAACTCCCCAGATTAAGGCACCTGTATCCGCATCTCTGAATTCGATACCCGCATTCGAAGGGACCTCATGAACCTGAAATACCTCAAGCCCAGCCCGATCCGGATCCAGGTCGCTCAAGTGCATGGCATCGCCATGGCCAAGTCCTGTCGTATACAAGCCCTTGCCATTATCGTCAACCGCCATTGCGCCATATATTATTTCATCCCGTCCATCGTTATCCACGTCGCCAACACTTAAATTATGATTCCCTTGACCGGCATACCCCGAATTCCCGGACGTATTCGAATCAAAGGTCCATCGCTTGGTGAGCTGACCATTTCTGAAATCATAGGCTACAAGAACAGACCGGGTATAATATCCTCTTGCCATAACCAGACTCGGTCTCTCCCCATCGAGATAGGCGATGCCTGCAAGGAAGCGATCGACCCGATTGCCGTAATTATCTCCCCAATTGCTTACGGTTCCACGCGGCGGTTCGTAATTGACTGTCGTGAGCGCTCTGCCCGTCTGGCCGTTAAATACGGTCAGATACTCGGGCCCTGATAGGATATATCCGCTGCTGTTCCGATAATCCTTGCTTCCATCACCGATGACCGTGCCCGCAGCGTCTTTGGTACCGTCGGCCGTTTTCATTGCAACTTCAGCCTTGCCATCGCCATCCAGATCATAGACCATGAACTGAGTATAATGCGCCCCTGCACGAATATTTTTGCCGAGACTAATCCGCCAGAGTCTTGTTCCGTCGAGCCTGTACGCATCAATGAATACTTCACCCGTATAGCCGCTCTGCGAATTGTCTTTGGAGTTCGACGGGTCCCATTTTACGATCAGCTCATAGTTGCCGTCGCCATCCAGATCGCCTGCGCTCGCGTCATTGGCACTATACGTATACGCTACACCGTCAGGGGTTGTCCCGCCAGCAGGCTTCATTAGAGGCACATTCAGATAGTTGGTTCCCCATACGCTTGCAGCCGGAGATGCGGTCTGCTCCGTACCATTCACGACGGCTCTTACCGTATATTTAGAACTCGCTGTACCGGCATTGTCCTGCAGATTCGTACTATTCGTAATTGGCGATGAATTCACCTTCGTCCCATCACGATACACATTGAATCCGATGCTAGAGCCTTCGGTTCCGAGCAGCCGCCAGCTTACGAATACACCTGTGCCTGTTTTTACAGCAACAACGCCGCGATCCAGGTACTCCATTTGTCTGGGATTCGCCGCTTCAGCCTTATCTGGCGAAACGCCAAAGCAACAACCTATCATCGCTGCGCTGAGCATAGCCAGCCCCGTGGTCCGCCAGCTTCGTTTGTTGGTTAACATGACATAGCCTCCTCTAATTAGATAACTATTCGCTTCGAATGCATTTGATTGTAAGCGCTTTATATTGTGAGTAGAATTATATTTTATACAATGATTTCCATAAATAGGTCCTTCAGCATAAATCATATTTAAAAATCCGACTTCTTTTCTGGCAGACAAATTTATTTGGCCATTGAAGGACACAAGTTTAGCTATTAGGGGATGAATGCTTATACGAGATTGCCTTGCCCGGAATACAACTAAAAGAAGAGCCAACAAAGACCTGTGACCTGTGCAGGGCTGTTAGAAAAGAGGGGATTTTTCTTGAGAATCGATCTAGGCTGTGGACAGCAGAAATTTCCCGGATGCATCGGTATCGACATCATTCCTTATGATGGGGTCGATCTGGTCCATAATTTAAATGATCCTCTTCCGTTTAGTGACAACAGCGCTGAATTTCTTATTGCCTCACACAGCCTCCAGTATGTTCATGATTTGGACTCCGTCATGCGTGAGATTTACCGGGTATGCAAGCACAAAGCAATGATTTGTATCGTTGCTCCTTATGCTCATGTAACCGCCAATATGGTGAATCCGCTGTATAAACAGCAATTCAACGAGCATTCCCCCCGCTACTGGACACAAGACAACCACAAGCTGATTGGTGATGAGGAGCATTTCTTCTCCTGGCCGCACACATGGTCCCTCGCTGAACCCCTCCCGGGAGCTGTTCCGATTGACTTGAGACTGATCCGTATGGAATTTTTTTATTTCCCCGAATACGGAGCGTATGATGATCTGGAGCTCGTGCTGCTTCGACAGAGCCAATTAAATGTAGCTTATCAAATTATGTATCATTTTCTTGTCATCAAAGAACCCGAATTATCACAGGATCTTGAAATGTGGAGATCCTGCGAGTTGGAAGAGCCGCTGTACGTTAAGGAACAGAGGGCCTCATTCCGAAATCTACGCTATGGAGATCGATGGGTAGAGACAGAGCACCTCTCTGCTATATTAGACGCGGCAGATTCACATCATTCACTTGAAGGAAGCACTGCTGCTTCCGCCCATGACCCTCATCCGGACGGTGCTGAGCCTTCTCCTGATCCCATTCATTCAGATACCAAACGTCCCCGTGCAGCCAGAAGGAGTATCAGGGCAAATAAATCTCACGTTTCCACACATAGTAAATCAAATGAGTGGACTACAAAAAACAAACCAAGGACGCACAAGAAGAAGCCCGGGAAAAAGTAATTGATTCCCCGGGCTTTCTCATCTGTGCTTTTTTTATTGTTTCATCTTATTCCTCTCCACCCGGAACGACCCTGATATTGACGATGACCGTATAGGTCTCGCCCGAAGCAAGAGTAACGATGAACGTAATCTGATCAGGTCCAATATAATCGAGGTCCGGTATATAAGTGAAGGTGCCATTGGCATTTAGTGTGACCCGTCCGTTATTCGGCGCATCCACGAGCTGTGCTGTAGACAATCGTCCAAAAGAGTTCAGATCCCCGGATACGGAAGTATTCTCCTCTGTTCTTAGATCAATGAGCACCGTGTTGGATAACGCAACTACATTCACGGTAACTACATATAGATAGACAGCTCCTCTGGAATCGGTATATCGGATTGTAAACGTATCGCTGCCGATAAAGCCTGGATTTGGCGTATACGTATAGGTGCCGTCAGAACGAAGTCTCAGATTTCCATTCTCGGGCTGAGTATACACCTGATATACAGCTCCAGGTCCACCATCTGCTGCCCCGCTTACAGGTCTGCCCCTAGGTGTCGTCAGCTGAACTCGAATGGTCGTCTCTCCTCCCGTATTTGCCGGAGGATATACAACGACTGTAACTGTTGAAACGGCTGTACGCCCCTGGCTGTCTGTTACTGTAACCGAAAAAGTATCCGTGCCATTAAAGCCTGGATTTGGTGTATAAATAAAGCTTCCATCCGGATTCAGCTCCAGTGATCCGTTAGCTTGCGATTGCAGGATCATGTAAGTTAATGCAAGCCCTGCTGGACTGCTGGCCAGGATCTGCCCGGTGACCGGCTGACCCTGATTTGTTCCAATACCGATATCTGTCGTGATTGGTCCCGCTGTGAAAGGAGAGCTTCCCTGAAACACCGTTACCGTAGCGAAGGCCACTGCAAACAGTCCTGCGCTGTTGGTCACGATCACAGTAAAGGTATCGGTTCCGACAAAGCCCGGATTTGGCGTGTACGTAAACGTGCCGTCCGGATTGACGACCACCATGCCGTTTGTTGGTGGTATCCCCAGCGAGAACGTCAGCGCGAGTCCATTCGGGTCGTTCGCGATGACCCTACCGCTGACAGGCTGACCCTCTGTTGTTCTCACATTCACTGGAGATGCAACCGGCGAATTGCCGCCTACAATGATCGTAACAGGTGCAACTGCCGATATTCCTGCACTGTTGGTAACGATCACACTAAACGTATCTGTACCGGTAAAGCCAGGATTCGGTGTATACGTAAAAGTACCGTCCGGGCCCACAACAGCCGTCCCGTTCGTCGGCGGATTCCCGAGTGTAAAGGTCAGCGGCAATCCAGCTGGATCCTCTGCCGGTACAAACCCGGTTACTGGCTGCCCCGCTGCGGTTCCCACATTCACCGGGGTGGCGATTGGCACATCTTCACCTACAACGATGGTCACCCGAGAAATCGCGTTCTCCCCGTACAAGTCAGACACAATGATCGGGAAGGTATCAACACCCGTAAAGCCCGGGTTTGGCGTATACGTAAAGGTCCCATCCGCATTGACCACGACCGTACCATTGCTCGGTAGAGGTACGTATTGGGTGTAGATCAAAGTGCTTGCTTGCGGATCGGATGCAAGCACTACTCCGCTTACCGGCGTGTTAATCGGTGTGGTCAAGAAAATATCTGGTGCCACCGGTGGAGCAGAGAACACCGTAATGGTCACCCTACCGGTTGTTGAAGCCCCAAATGGATCTGTTACAACCACTGTGAAGGTATCTGTTCCAATAAATGCGACATCCGGCGTATACGTAAACGTTCCATCCGGGTTAACTATAACCGTACCGCTCAAAGGTGCAGTGCCGAGCGCATAAGTAAGTGGATTGCCCTCCGGATCTACGGCTGGAATTTGAGATGTTACAGGTGTGCCTACAAGTGTGCTTGTTGCAAAGTCAGATACAATTGGCGGCAGGTTCGGTATCGTAATACTGACGGTAGATACGGCAGACCCTCCTGTTCCATCCAGCACCCATACGGTAAAGGAATCTGTACCGACAAAGCCGGTATTCGGCGTATACGTGAAGCTGCCATCTGCGTTTAGTACAACGGTGCCGTTCGTAGGGAAAGATCCTATCACATAAGTCAGCGGATCGCCATCCGGATCAGAAGCAATAATCTGTCCATCTACACTTGTGTTTGGTCCCGTTTCAATAGATTGATCCTGTGTAATGGGCGGGCGACTCGTAACGGTAATCGTCACCAGGGCAATTGCCGTACCTCCCAGCCCGTCACTGACCAGAACGGTGAAGGAATCTGCGCCGACAAAGCCGGTGTTCGGTGTGTACGTAAATGAACCATCCGCATTCAAGATTACCGTTCCACTTGAAGGCGTCGAATTCAAAGTGAAAGTCAGTGGATTACCGTCCGGATCACTGGCTGTCACTGCTCCTGACACAGGTGTATTTTGGATCGTTGCCAAGCTCGCACCATCGGCTGTCGGAGGCAAGTTCAATACAGTCACTGTCACGGTACCCACCCCCGATCCGCCTGCTGAATTCACAGCCTGAACCGTGAAGCTGTCCGTGCCAATAAATCCAGTATTCGGCGTATAGGTGAATGTTCCGTCCGGATTGACAATAACTGTACCGTTCAGAGGCGGCGACAGAATCGTCACCGTCACAGGTAATCCATTGGGATCTGTAACTGTAACCTGCGAAGATACAGGTATATTGCCTCCCGTACTTATGCTCAAATCCTGGACAACCGGTGGATTAATCGCAACATCGATCGTGATTACCCCGAAGGTGATTCCACCCCGTCCGTCATTGACCATCACTGTGAAGAAATCTGTCCCGAAGAAGGCTGGATTCGGTGTATAGGTAAATGTACCATCCGGGTTAAGCAATACCGTTCCACTCACTGGAGGTGTATCTACTACATAACTAAGAGGGTCTCCATCCGGATCGCTTGCCGTTACAACACCCGAGACGGGTGCCGGCTGCACGGTACCGTATGTCGTGTTCGATACAACGGGCGGACGATTCACGACTTGGATCGTGACCGTCGATACTGCATTTCCGCCCTTCCCATCGCTCACCAGTACGGTGAAGCTGTCTATTCCGCTATAACCTGTGTTTGGCGTATAGATAAACGTTCCATCCGGATTAACCTCCGCAATTCCATTTGCTGCAAGTGACAGGATGCTGAATGTCAGTGCATCCCCGTCTGGATCTGTAGCTGTCACTTGACCGGATACCGGCGTGTTAATATTGGTGGACAGACTTAGATCCGAAGTCACCGGTGGATTATTTGTGACGGTAACATCAACCGAGGCAATAGCCGTTCCTCCCAATCCATCACTGACAAGAACGGTGAAGCTGTCTGGCCCTACATAACCGGTATTCGGGAAATAAGTAAATGTACCGTCGGTATTAACAACAACCGTTCCATTCACCGGTGAACTGAGCTGTGAGAAGGTCAGCAGATTGCCTTCTGGGTCCACCGCAGTGACCGCACCATTGACTGGCGTATTCTGCGGCGTAGTCACACTCGTCCCTGTTGCTACAGGCGGAGCATTGGTAACTGAAATACTCACGGTAGAAATGGCAGTGCCGCCCTTGCCATCATCCACCAGAACTGTGAAGCTGTCCGGTCCCACATAGCCCGAATTTGGCGTATAGGTGAATGTACCGTCCAGATTGACTACAGCCGTGCCAAAAACCGGCGCGGCATTTAGACTGAAGGTAAGCGGGTCACCATCAGGATCTGTTGCGGTCACAGCGCCAGCAACTGGCGTGCTGTTCGGCGTACTTAGACTTACATCCTGGGTTACAGGCGGACGATCCAATATGTTTACAGTAACGACAGAAGTCGCTGTTCCGCCCCGTCCGTCATCGACAAGCACGGAGAAGGTATCCAATCCGACTACGCCTGCATTAGGTGTATACGTAAACGTACCGTCAGCAGGGTTTAGCAATACGGAACCAAGTGAAGGCGGTACAGACAAGGTATAGTTCAAAGGATTGCCGTCAGGGTCGCTCGCTGGAATTTGGCCGGCAACCGGCGTATTTTGGAACGTATCCAGCGTCAGGTTGCCTGCAATCGGCGGGATATTGCTGACGTTGACGGTAACCAGTGAATCAGAGAATACGCCGCTTGTGTTGGTAACCCGGACCGTGAAGTTATCTGTACCGATAAAGCCTACATTTGGTGAATAGGTAAACGTTCCATCCGCAGGATTCAGCAGCACCGTACCATTCGCTGGCGGAACCAGCACGGCATAGGTCAGCGTCTGGCCTTGTGGATCGGTCGCAATGACCTGACCCCCAACCGGGACATCTGTGGTCGTATTCAAGGTAACATCTGAGGTTACCGGCCCATCGACAGGCACACCGATCGTAACATTAGAGGTCGCAGTACCTCCCTTGCCATCACTGACGAGCACTGAAAATGTATCTGTACCCACGAAATTCAGATTTGGGGTATACGTGAAGCTGCCGTCCGGATTCAGTACCACCGTGCCGTTTGCTGGTGGTACTGATAAGGTATAGGTCAGTGTATCTCCGTCCGGATCTGTCGCCGGGATTTGACCTGCCACCGGTGTATTGACATTTGTCGTCAGTGTCAGATCCTGTGCTACCGGAGGCTGATCAATGACGGTGATGATGGCTGTTCCTATAGCTGTACCGCCTTTGCCATCGCTGATTAGGGCTGTGAACGAATCTGTACCGACAAATCCAACTGCCGGTGTGTATGTGAATGTCCCATCCGGATTCACCACTGCTGTTCCATTCGCTGGTGGTGATTGAAGAGTAAAGGTCAGCGGATCACCGTCCGGATCGGTTGCAAGCAGCTGTCCCGGCAGCGGTGTATTTTGCAGCGTGCTGAAATTCTGGGTCTGCCCGATCGGCGGCTGATCTATCACCGTGATGAATACCGTGGATATTGCCGTGCCGCCAAGCCCATCTGATACAAGCACCGTAAAGCTATCAGGGCCGACATATCCCGTATTCGGTGTATAGGTAAATGTTCCATCCGGATTCACCACCGCGCTCCCGTTAGCTGGTACAGACAACAAAGAAAAGGTCAGCGGATCTCCATTCGGATCCGTTGCAACGACTTGACCTCCGGCAGGGAGGTTCTGAAGCGTTGATAGCGATACATCGCTGGTTACCGGGGGCAGGTTTTGCACGCTAACCGTTACCGTACCAATCGCCGTGCCGCCGAAGCCATCAGATACGAGAACGGTAAAGGAATCCACTCCAGCAAAGCCAGGGTTCGGTGTATACGTGAATGTTCCATCAGGGTTGAGAGCTACCGTTCCATTCAGCGGTGGCGAATTCAGGCTGAACGTCAGCGGATTCCCATCTGGATCGGTCGCGATCACCTGCCCTCCAGCTGGTGTATTGCCCAAGGTAGACAGTGATAAATTCTGAACAATTGGCGGCTGATTAATAACGGTAACGGTGACAACGGATACCGCTGTCCCCCCATTCGGATCACTTACCAGCACATTAAAGTTATCCACTCCAATAAAGCCAGGATTCGGCGTATATGTGAATGTGCCATCCGGGTTGACCACCGCTGTACCATTGGATGGGGCAGTCTGCAGTGTGAAGGTCAGCGGATCTCCATTCGGATCGGTCGCAACGACTTGACCTCCGGCAGGCACGCCGAGTGTAGTTGCCACACTCAGATTACTTGTCACCGGCGGCAGATTGATTACCTGTATGGTCACGGTAGAGATGGCAGTGCCGCCGCTCGGATCAGTGACCAGAACCGTGAAGGTATCTGTCCCGATAAATCCAGGATTCGGATTATACTGGAACGTTCCGTCCGCGTTCACCACTACGGTTCCATTTACTGGAGATGCGTTTAATGTAAACGCCAGTGAATCTCCATCCGGATCGGTCGCAATGACCTGACCCGTAATGAACAAATTCTCTGGAGTTATCAGATTTAAATTCTGTGCCACGGGCGGCTGATTAAGAACATGAACCGTTACAATTCCGATGGCTGTGCCTCCATTCGGATCGCTTACAAGATAGGTGAACGAATCGTTGCCCGCAAAGCCAGGATTCGGATTATACTGAAAGGTTCCGTCTGGATTGAGTACAACCGTACCGTTTGCCGGTGATGAATTAAGACTGAACGTGAGCACATCTACATTCGGATCTGTCGCTGTAACTTGACCTGTTGCAGGAGCATTCTTCGTGGTGGACACATCCAGGTTGTTGGCAATTGGCGGCTGATTAAGCACTGTTATCGCGATTGTCGAAACCGCTGTCCCTCCGAAGCCATCGCTGACCAGGACGGTAAAGGAGTCGTTCCCTACGAATCCTGTGTTAGGCGTATACTGATATGTTCCATCTGGATTGACGATTGCTGTCCCGCTTGTCGGTACCGAATTTAGAGAGAAGGTCAGCGCGTCTCCGTCCGGATCGGTACCTGTAACCTGACCGCCGACTGGAATATTTTCATTGGTGATAAGGGAATAGCTCTGTGTCGTCGGCGGCCGATTGCCGATCGCGATGCTGTTACCGTTCGATTGCGACATCCCTTGAAAAGTCGGTCCACCCGGAAGACTTTGATAATTGTAGTTCAGGTTTGCTACATTCGTTTGAGCAGATCCAGGTGGCCTGGATACGATCTGAACAGAATATATAATCGTCAGCGTCCGCCCTGGAGCCACAGTACCCAGATTGACACCGACAGTGGGGTCTGCGCCAGGTTGTACAACACCATTCACGGAGAAGGAGCCAGGGACGAACACGCCGGAAGCAGGAAATGTATCCTGCAGCAGCACTAAATTAGCAGAGGCTGTACCTGTATTGGCAGCGGTGAGTGTATACTGAACCACATCTCCGACCAGTGCACTGCTCACATTCGAGCTCTTATTGAACACAAAAAAAGGTGCATTCACATCGACTTGAAGCCCTAACGCATTTACAAGATAAGCGTCTCCTTGGGATGTAGCCTGAATGACAGCAGAAGTCTGTGAATTGACGAGCCTGGAAGAGACATCTACATTAGTAATATCCCAGCCTTGTCTTGAACCAATGACCGCATTACCTGGTGTACTATTCAGACTGCCGAACGTCCCTCTTGTATCCAAGAGTCCCAGATTATTGTTAATCTGTGAACCAAAAAAGTTGCTGACCGGATTGTTCGGACCTGAAATCGCTACAAGCGTCGCAGCTGTGGGTCCAAACCTCAGCTGATCTCCTAGTAGCTGAGGATCACCCTCTCCTGCGCTGACCATCAGTCTTCCGCTCACGACTCCGGTAACCGGTGTAGCGAATCCGGTAATCGTGGCTGTTGCCGTACCGAGGGCCTGATTCACAACCTCTGCACCAACAAATACGCTCATATTCCTTGACGGGAGGAATGGATTCTCATACACGACGGCAAGTGTCCATCCGGCGAAGTTATCATTGTTGTTAGATGCTGTTACCGTTCCGGGCACGGCTCCTGTTATATAGGTACCGGCTCCCCCTTGCTGTACAAGAGCCGTTACATTGGCCGAATTGACATAATCATTCGCTGTAGGCGCAGTATTCCGTGCTGTTGCCGGATCAGGATCAACCGAGAAGGTTCCTGCCGGCGTAGTGAATAACACAGGATTGCCGATCTGCCCAATGACGTTATTCCCCCCCGTATTATAGCTGGCTGCCCAGATCAATTCGGCATACTGCACCGTCGATCCACTCGGCAAATCCAAAATAGCGGTTGAAGCATTTTGTGTATAATCCAATGTTGTCCCAAGCGGGAAGTTGCCGACCCGAACCGATGTATTCAAAGTGCTGAAAGCACCGATGGAACCTGTATTTCCCTGATTATTCTGATTGGTTACCTTGTTGAGCCCAAGTGTATTTCCTGTAAAAGTCATACCGCCATTCATTGTTGTATTAAATCTTAATATAAAAGGCATTCTGCTCGTTTCACCTCCCAAAAGCATAAAATCCCATACAATATATTGTTCACGGCCTTGTACTATGCAGATTAATTACGGGAATAGCAAAAAGACATGATCCGGGCTATGGATCATGTCTCGCAAGATCTATATAATTCATGGCATTTAATATTTATATAATGGAATGAATCAAGTTTCATAATCCCCTTAATGAGTTATGAAATTAATTCCGCGGAATAAATACTATCCCTTCTTACATGGTTCAATGCATACAGGAGCAGGGATTTCAAGTTCATACCCAGTCGGCGTGAGATGTCCGGTCTCACTGTTCATTTTGAAGGAAACAAGGTTGTCACTGTCCTGGTTTGCCGCGATCAGGAGTCCTCCATCCAGCAGATTGATGTTTCTAGGCGTCTTACCCTCCGTAGGTACGCACTCCACGGCTGTCAGCTCACCGCTCTCCTCATTAATATGGAACAGCGCGATCGAATCATCGCCACGGTTGGATACATATAGGAAACGGCCGCAGGAGGATATGCGAATATCCGCACCTGTATTTTCCGACTGTTCTTTTTCACCCCGTGTTGAGATATGATGCGTAATCTGGAATTCTCCGCGATTCTTGTTGAAGGTTAATGCCGTAACCGTATTGTTCAGTTCATTAACAACATAAGCAAATTTCTCATTAGGGTGGATCACCAAGTGCCTCGGTCCCGAACCGGCAGGCAGCTTCAGTTCATAATGGGTCGACAGCTTGCCTTCCTGCATGCGGTACACAATAATCTGATCTAGTCCAAGGTCGCATACAATGGCATACTCCCCTGCAGGATCCGGCACGATGGAATGCGCATGCGGACCTTCCTGCCGATCTTCTCGGAAGCCCTTGCCCACATGCCCAATCTTCGCAGACATTTCTGCAGGAATGGAGGATTCATCCAGCTTATATACATTGACACTTCCACTTGAATAGTTAGCCACAAGCACATAACTTCCGCTGTGATCCACCGAAACATAACAAGGGTCGGCGCCTTCCGTCGGTTTGCGATCCAGAAGGTGCAGCTCGCTCGTCGTCGGATCTATCTTATAAGTAAACAGTTCGCCTTCCCCTGTCTCGCTGACAGCATACAATACTTCACCATTCGGATGCAGTGCCAAGAAGGAGGGGCGCTCTATTCCTGTCGCTTGGTTCACGATTCGCATTTCTCCGCTTTCTTTGTTCACGGCCACCAAATAGATACTAGGCTCTGCGGCTGCGGAATAAGTTCCCGTATAAAAACAAACTTCGTCTGATTTCTTCGCTTGTGGGTTCATCATCGATCGCTCCTTATATTCAAATAATCACTGGATAGACTACTGGAATTGATAATAATCTATTAACCACAAATGACGTCCATCCCTTCAAAAACAAGGCTGTTAACAAAAATTTCACGAAAGGACTATTGCTCTGAAATGCATTTCATAACTTAAGATGCTTATGTAAAAGCTATTGTCAGCTGTGATTATGGATTTAACTTGCAAGGAGGACATAAAAATGATACATGAAAAATTGCCGCCATTCCCCGCGGGCTTTCTCTGGGGCTCTGCTTCTGCTGCCTATCAGATTGAAGGAGCTTGGAATGAAGACGGCAAGGGACCTTCTGTCTGGGATTTGTATACCAAAATTCCAGGCACCACATATAAGGATACCAACGGCGATATCGCGGTCGATCACTATCACAGATACAAGGAAGACGTACAGCTCATGGCTGAAATGGGTCTTAAATCGTACCGATTCTCGGTCAGCTGGCCAAGAATTTATCCCCATGGTTCAGGTGAGGTGAACGAGGCGGGACTCGCATTCTATGACAACCTGATTAATGAGCTGGTCGCCCACAATATTGAGCCTGTGCTGACCCTGTATCATTGGGACGTGCCTCAGGCACTTCAAGAGCGATACGGTGCTTGGGAATCACGTGAAATCATCGAAGACTTCAATCAGTACTGCATCACCCTGTACAAAAGATTCGGAGACCGGGTGAAATACTGGGTGTCACTTAACGAACAGAATCATAATACCAATCACGCCTACATGCTTGGCATGCATCCACCGGGAATCAAGGACCGCAAGCGGTTCTACGAAGCCAACCACATCATGTTCCTTGCGAATGCGCAAGCAATTGCCTCCTTCCGCAAATATGTTCCCGACGGGAAGATTGGACCAAGCTTTGCCTATACCCCATCCTATCCGGCTTCCAGCTCACCGCAAGATATGCTGGCATATGAGAATGCCGAGGAGTTCACAAGCTATTGGTGGCTGGACGTGTATTGCCGGGGTGAATATCCCAGCATTCCGTATCGCCATCTGAAGCAGCAGGGGCTCGCTCCCGTATTTGAGGAAGGAGATCAGGAATTGCTTAAGCAAGGCATGCCGGACTTCGTAGGCGTAAACTATTATCAGACCATCACGTATGAGCACAATCCGCTGCAAGGCGGTGTTTCTTCGGGTAAAATGAACAACACCGGCAAAAAAGGCAGCAATGAATCGACCGGGGTCCCAGGACTGTATAAGACAGCGAACAATCCTCACATTGAGAAATCGAACTGGGATTGGAACATCGACCCGATTGGACTTCGTATCGGCATGCGCCGGATCACAAGCCGCTATGATCTCCCTATCTTTATTACAGAGAACGGACTTGGCGAGTTTGACAAGCTCGAATCAGATGACCGGATTCATGATGAATACCGGATCGCCTACCTTAAATCCCATCTTCATCAGTGCAAGCAGGCGATCGCTGACGGTGTGGAGCTGATTGGCTATTGCAGCTGGTCCTTTACTGACCTGCTGAGCTGGCTGAACGGCTATCAGAAGCGATATGGCTTCGTCTACGTCAATCAGGATGAGGAAGGCGGCAAGGATCTACGCCGTATCAAGAAAGACAGCTTTTTTTGGTACCAGGATGTCATTCAGACCAACGGAGAAAACATCTAGATTTTCCCTCCTCTGGATCTTCTGAGTTTACTCAATTCACTGGATTCTCTAAGTGTCCTAAATGTAACTGCACTTCTACTAAGCCCCTTCCGAGGGGCTTTTTTTGTACATGCATTTCGCGATAAACCGTATACAAGGGTATAATGTCGTTAGATCAGGAGGTGCTACATCATTGGCCAACATTAAAACAATTGCCAAGCTGGCCGGCGTATCTGTAACTACGGTGTCCCGAGTGCTGAACAATCATCCATACGTCAATGAAGCTACTCGTCAGAAAGTACAGCGTATTATGGAGAAGGAAGGATATCAGCCGAATTCGAGTGCAGTGCATTTGATCAAGGGGCAGACAAACAGTGTTGGTGTCATCGTCCCGAGCAGCCATCCCTATTTTCAAACGATATTGTCGGGCATTATGGATGAAGCGGCTAAATCCGGTTACGGTACACTGCTCTATCAATCTCGTTATGAGACGCATGAAGAACATAAGGCACTACAGCTGTTGTCCACCAAACAGATTGACGGTCTCATCTTCTGCTCCCGTGCACTTGAGCTTGAAGCCATTGCCGCTTACGCCAAGTATGGTCCAGTCGTTACTTGTGAGTATACAGAGCATGAGCGCATCGCAGCTGTTTATACCGATCACTATGAAGCCTTTCAGACGGGAATGCAGTATCTGATTCAGCACGGTCATACGGCTATCGGTTATTGTGTAGGGCGACCTGACAGTGCAAGCAGCCAGGCTCGATATCTTGCTTATAAGACCCTGCTTCAAGAGCATGGGGAGGTCTTGCGACCGGAATGGATATTTACCAATTGTACAGAGATTAAAGACGGCATCCGCGTCATTGATACCCTCATGACGATGGAGGAACGTCCGACCGCCCTGCTCGTTACAGGCGATGAGGCCGCGGCCGGGGTCATCCTGAGAGCTCAGGCCATCGGACTACGTATTCCAGAGGATATTGCGATTATCGGCTTCGACAATCTTCCGATCTCCGAGGCACTCGGTCTTACGACGATTGACCAGCATTTGCAGGAGATTGGAAGAGAAGCCTTTCGCACGTTTTACCATAGCAGGAATACGGATGTGAAGGACAACGGGCGCAGGCCCAAGACTGCAATTCCCTTTGAATTGATTGAAAGATCCAGCGTCTAATTCTGTGGTTTCTTCATGAGGGTAATTGAGATACGGCCTTCTCGCGGATCATAGTTCGACAGATCCTTGATATCGTTTAGATTATCTTGATCATGAACAGAAAAGTAGAATGTAAGGGGCTGCACGTAATTTAGATCGGGAATGAGCATGTTAAGATTATCGGCTTCCGCTATTTTAGCTACTGCTGTATAAACATTTCCTCCTGCATCTGTATAAAGATCAGAAATTTTGTATTGGACCCCTTCCCAAACAGGAAATTGAATCGTATGATAACGATGGTTTGGCTGCTCTGCATAGGTGATCCCGAAGGATTCGGGCTTCATCCCTGCAGGATACTGGACGAGCGCAGGATTATTTATATCAATTACAAGAGGAGTATCCAGGTTGAACAGCTCCTCAGCTAACGTTAGCTGGATCTCTTCATAATCATCTTCATAATAGATAGATGGAAAGATCAGGTCCGTACCTGAAATTTCAGCGACTCTGCTGCCAGAACTCGAATTCTCTCTTACCCGGTCCAGTCGAATATCCTTCAGGCTCTCTATCCCTTTTTCATTGTTTATATCAGGCTTGATCTTTACCCGCGTATAATCCGAGCTGATCGTTAACCCGGTAATATAGTATGTCTGGCCTTCAATTGTAAAGCTCTCATCCAGTGTAATCTCTTTGGCCGGCTGCTCAACCTCATGAGGGTAATCTGTTTCCAGCGTTACTGTATGAGGCTCATCCCCCTCCACCTCAATATTAAATTGGAGCAATGCGCCTTCAGTAGTAACCGTCGAATTGGTTCTATTAAATATGACAATCCCCTTCTCGTGGTCCTCCGTCGATTCCAGAACGACTTGATCCTGTAAATACCCTAACAGCAGCAAAGTTGATCGATCCAAAATAGATCCGTCCACGATTGAGTTCGTAATCTTCGCGTCATCCTTCTCCAACGTATACCACAGGATAGTTTCATTGCCATTATCTATAGCCCCATCAATAATAAGCCGCGAACCACCGTTCAGTTCCATCGCATATCCGAGCGTCTTGTAATCCCCATCTTCCACTCGCGATCTGAGATACTCATTGCTGGTTGGATCACGATGAATCAAGCTTTCATCCGGGACGACTCTTGTGCCGGAGAAGTTTAGAGACGCATGAATCTCCTTCTCGCGGAAAGGGTTTAGAACAATGATAACCAGGACAACTACACCAAGCGATACACCCAGCGCCCAGCTCCATACCTTCTTGTTACTGCATTTAGGGAGGATGCCCTCTCGAGCATTGAGCAGTCCCTTCTGCACTGCTGCATCCGCGTCGTTACTCAATTCCACCGACTTCAAGTATTCTTTTTCCTTGGAGAAGTGCCTGCGAATATAAGACGAGACCGCCGCCGCTTCGCCTTCCCCCATCTCTTTCGCCATAGCATCCAACATCTCATCAAGCCGATTTGAAGCCGTCTTCTCCGTTCTTGATATGTATTCGGCAATCTCAGCTATAGGTTGTTCTGCAATATAAGTCAGCAGAAATATGACACTCTGTTCAAAGCTCATCCGGCTGATGAGTGTCTCCACCAGGTCTGCTTGGTTGCTGCGCATCATCTGAACATACTCACCAGATGCAGCAGCCGGGTAAGCTACCTTTTTTAAACTTGCCGCAGTCCCATCAGGTTTACTCACTGCAACTGCTGCTTCTACTGCAACACTCGCTCCATTCGCCAACCTCAACCGTTTGGCGTAGAGCACCATATTACGAAGCAAGGCAGTCACGAGATCCTCTCGCTGCTTCCCTGCTTTGACCTGATGCCAGGTGATGGACACCGTGGTTGTTACGAGTACACCTGCGGTATTCTTATTCCGGGATAGGGCATAGGCCGTGACAAACAGATGAGCAGCATGACGTTTCGTCAAATGCTCATAAGCATCGAAATTTCCACTTAACGCCGTTGTCTCTAAATCCCGTTCGTTCATCTCATCAAAACCGTGCACCGAATCACCTCTTTTTCAAATCAGATTGTGGAGGTCTTCTGCCCCTATTTTTTTACCAGGGTCAAGTTGATGACGTCGCCGTTATCTAATATCTCATCCACACCTCCAGATAATGGATCAATAGTGTCGATTTGGAAGGTTAAAGGCTGTGCATAGTCAAAATCAGTCACCTTATATGCAAGTCTCCCATCAATTTGATCAATGCCTTGAGTAAAGTAGGGTACGCCCTCCGCATCCGAATATTGATTGTTGATGGTATATCCCGACTCCTCTGATGAAGGGAAGAAGATGTAGAAAAAAGAGTCACTAGCAACATCCGTAAGCTCAATATGTCCGTTAAACACTTCCGGTGCTTCTAAGATCTCGCCTGTGTCTGTGTTCAACTCCATTCCACTTATACTATGAATGCTTGGCCTGATCTCAGAATAATCATCATAATACATCGAATCAAAATACCATTCGGATGCACTCCCGAGTCCTTCAATCCAGTCCTTTCCTTCAATCGTTGAACTCATAAAGCTCTCTTCTGTCACAAACAGAATAGGTGGGTTTAATTGATCCATAGTTATGATAATTGGTGGATCTGCCTCCAACTGAACAATTGTCGCATCGGTCGTCAGGCTCCCCTCATTCGCATGTTGTCCCGATCGAATTCAGAACCAAACACCTGATACACATCACTCCACAGCATGACTCGATCTGCGATTGGAGCTTCAGTTCCTTCTGTATTCTCAAGCCTGTACCACAATATTAGTCCTTCATTCGTCTGCATCGCACCGTCTACATACAGGCGAAGGCCGTTCTGTTCAGGCAGCACCTTCCCCATCTTGACGTAATCTCCTTCCTTCAGCCTTTGCCGGGATATGGGATCTTGCCTAAGTGTCCTTTCCCAATAGATCAAAATCTCCTTGGCAAAGCAATCGACAATTCGGAATCATTAGGATCAATATAGGGTCTCATAGCTCCAACTCTTTTCAATTATTTTGTAGTAAGAGAGGAATATTTAACGTCTCCTTATCCACTCTTTCATAACTCACAGGTATAGTAATCGGCTGCTTATAATCCAGGTTTGGGATTGCATAAGTGCGCCATTCTCCCTCGTAACTTGTCCCGCTGGACATATGTACATTGTTCTCCGCATCATAGAACTCAAATGAGAGCTGCCCGTTCGGCACTTCCTCTAGAGAGGTCAGCACCTCTTCATTGATATATCCCGCATCCTTAAAGTACAGCTTGATCTCTGAACCATCCCTTAATCTCTCCATTTTAAAATCACCGTTGAAATGATCTGGATAACCAACTAACCTTCCCTTATCTAGATCCACTTTAAACTCTTCGGTTATCGTCACAAGTCCACCTTCCTTCACCAGCGACAATCCACTGTAATCAAGATAGTGCACCGGAGGATATATCAGAGTGGTATGCCCTTCTTCGTCAATCTCATAATTCATAGACTGCCCGTTCAAGCCCAAATAGCTCTGGTCGTCAGAACCAAGCCTCAGCCTCAAACTGTGTAAAAGTGCCGCATCCTCCTCGTGTCTGGTTTCCGGTGCAATCCTAACCTTGGTATAGTTCTCTGCCAGCTCGACCTCCTTAATCACAAATGAACGATTGTTTAGCTCAAATTCCTGGTTGACTGCAATAAGCTCAGGCTCCTGTGCTGGCACGGACGGAACCGTAAGACTTAAAGAGGTCACCGACTCAGGCTGCTCCGAAGCCGCTGCGTTAAAGATTACAATCCATTCTTCCGGGACTCTCTGATTGACGATATCATGCAGGCTATCAAATACCATCATCCCCTGTATGGTTGAAGGATCTTCTGTCTGCAAGATTTCATTTTCTGACCAATTACTCATCGTATCCCGTTCTATAGAGCTGCCCTTCCCATGCATATACCCACTAAATTTATCCGGCATCACTTGCCCGTTCTTCGCACTTAAGGTATACCAGATCATGGTTGATTCGCCTTGCGTCATCATCCCATCAATAATCAGCTGTAGTCCGTTCTGTTCAACCACATAGCCGAGATATTGAGCGTTCCCTTCCTGCAGCCTTCTCTCGGCGACGCGATTCGAACTTATGGTGCCAAGCCAGTAGCTGTCATCCGGCACGACTCGGGTCCCCGCCCGATTGAGGGGCTCATGAGTCCCCTTCTCTTCCCAAGGATTCAGGCCAATCACCAGCAATATAATTGTGAAACTGAATATAGCAGCACCTATACCCCATCTTCTTCGAAGCCGCTTGGCGTATTTGCCTGCTCGAGCATCTGTTAGCCCTTGTTGAACAGTGTCTTCTAAATAGTACTCATCTGAATAAACGGTCCTTCGATCCTTCTCGAACAACGCGTCAAGCACAGCTCGTGAACCATCCATTGCCTGCTTGGCTTGCTGTAAGCTGGCGGTGGCCCGCCTCTCCCCTATTCCCGTATACTCTCCAATCTCGGCAGGCGTTTTGTCTAGTATGTATGTGGCTAATAGCATCGTAAGCTCTTCAAACGGCAGACTATTCAGTTTCTGTGACAGCAATCGGTCGGTATCCCTTATCATTTGGGATGGGGTCTCGTATTCCGCCGGAACAGGGGGAAGTGTTGCATTCCATGCTGTGGCTCCATATCGTCGCTTCTTCGCAACAGCATACATCGTCTTAAATATATAATTCACAAGCTGAGCTTGGTCCCGAAGCTGATTGCGCAGATGCCAGCTCTTCGCGATCGATTCTGCGAGTAAACGCTTCGCACCCTCGCCTCCACCGCTGTATACATATGACCAAGCATAGAGCTCTTTGCCATATCGCCGAACCAGCTCCTCATACGCTTCAAAATCACCTTGGCAGGCAGCAATCGACAATTCAGAATCATCCATATGTACGTATAAGTCCATGCCTGTTCTCATAGTCCACCCCCTCTCGGTAAATATTTCAATAATTAAAGACATACTCATTGTATATTAAAAACCATAATAAGGTAATATAATCCTTTTATTAACTATTACTGGAAACCAAAAAAAGATCCAGCCATCATGCCAGATCTTTAAATCAATGATATTACTTATGTTAAGCCTTTTATGTTAAATCCCTATTCTTCCACTTATCCTCTAGACGGTGCTTCACTTCTGCAAGGGTAATACTGTCCAGGTATTGTTCCACCACATGCTCTCCATCATGATAAATGGTACCCATCACATCCTTGATATTAGAGGATACCAAGCAGCTGGAGCTCTCATCCCCCGAACGCCAATGAGGTCCAAAGGATCCTAACGCAAACAAGCGGTACAAATCACCAAGTCTCACTTCATTTGGCTTGCTGTTCAGCATATAACCACCGTGAGCCCCCTCCTTTGTCATTACATACTGATGCTTGCGCAGCACACTAAGCACTTTCCGTACTCTGGCAGGATGCGTCGATACACTCTCTGCAATGTCCTCGCTATTTGCGATGCGTCCTTCACGGATACCCAAAAACAATAGGCAATGCACTGCAATCGTGAACTCACTGTTCATTACCTTGACCTCCTGTATTAGCGCTCAAAGCTTCCTGTCTCCAGTAACCTTATAATTTAGTTATGCCCTGAAATCGTCTATTAATCTCTGACTCTCATCATTCGTATATATCTACATGTATGATAAACTCACTTCCTAGCAACTGTTATTCTATTGATAACAGTTTTGTTTGTCAAGTTTCCCTCGAATCCATAACTTTCCTTCAGCAGAATTGGCTGAGTGTTCTTTATTATATCCATCTAGGATTTTGCATAATTCCGTTTGTTAAGTTAAGAGAGATCTTCGCTTAATTGTACAAAAAAAGCCTACACCCTCTTCTGTATAGACTCTTCTTCGTCACTCTCATATATATAAACCTGTCTGCTCTCAATATATGACAAAATGGTTTTCATCATAGGAATATAGATATTCCAGTAAAAAGCATTTGGACTGGAATCAGGTATGAAGCTGCCGACAAACTTGTCCCAGCCTTTATATTGAACCATTAAGGGCGAGACCGTTCGTTCTGCAAAATCACCGGCAAAATAATATGATTGATGCGACTTCTGCTCATACTGAATAATGGCTGGGAACTGTGCAGGAACTCCCGCCCTTCTCAGCTTAGCTGAGCCAGAGCTCGTTAATTCAAGCTTATAATTCGCTACAGTCTCCGCACCAGACTTGGGAGCAACAACCTCAAACCATTGATTATAGCGGGCTGATCTTTCGACATTGTATTTATCACTGTTCTCTTTGGAAAATGAGATGGACATACCGGACTCCCTTAGGTCTTGTCTGTCGAGCACAATTACTTCACCTTCATGATGTATAAGTACAATCCCTATCCCGCTATAAGACCATTCCTTGCCAGTCTGTTCTGTATACTTCTCCATAATATGTAGGGGAACTTCTGTTGATAAATTCTCATAGTATTTCCCGGCCCAGCCCTTCCATTCCACACCCAGCATCTTCTGAAGCTGCCTGCTAACCGATTGTGCCGTCGGAGCTGCCAATATACTATGTTCGGCAATAATTGTTGTTCCTGTCATAGCAGCAGCCTGAATCTTCTGGACATCTGTCAAATTCATTCCGCCATACACCAATTCCTCGATTTGCTCCTCCCTTTCTTCCTTCGAATGTACAGAATTATAGATACCGTAAGAATCTGCAAGATAGATCAGATCGGCTCCACGAAGCGTAGCAGGCAAGCGCCTCATCCGTTCATCTCCGGTCTTGTGCGGATGGTATCCATAGTAAGATTTATCATATTGATATCCCGCTCCACTCTGATCCACAATCTTCTGCTGATTGAGCAGCCAGATCAGCCCTTTATGCTCACGGTATGAAATGTCAGGAACAGTTTTATCTACAATCACAACATCAATAACCCGGCTCGGCGCCGCTCTCCATTGAATCCAAGGGAAAGTGAGAAGCAGCAATGCACCAACCAGTATCGCAAGTCCTGCCTTGAACTTCCATTCCCTTGGCCTCACTTCTCTCTTCCCCCTTCACTTCAATATTTATATAACTTAGATGACTATTTCATAAAAATATAGAAGTACATTCCTAGTATATGACCTGTTTCCGCAAATTGGAAGAAAAGTTCTTGATCATTCGATAATTTTCTACAAATTCCTACAACAATGCATACTCGAGCTTAACTCATTCTATATAACACTTCATATTTCACGGGATATACTTACAGTATTTCTAGGGAACTATGATATACTAAAGAAAAATGATTTCCTATTAGAGAGAGGTCCTTTACGTGGCAATGAACTCCTCATTTCTCCAGATCGCCGCAACGATCGGCATGATCTTTATTGCTGTGAGCGCTATCATCATTCGTATGAAGGCAGCCAATCGGCCAATTAATAAGAAAAGAATCATCATCCCTCCGCTCGGCATGAGCACGGGGTTTCTTATGTTTGTTGTGCCGGACACGCATATTCCGTGGCTGTGGGCACTCCTTGCGTTTCTGGTCGGCTGGTTTATCTTCTCGTATCCGCTGATCAAGAGCACCAAGTTGGAAGTTAGAGACGGAAAGGTCTTTGTTACCAGCTCCAAGAGCTTCATGTTCATACTGGTCGGTCTTCTGATCGTCAGACTTGTGCTGCATGAAGTCGTTCATCAGTATATTTCCGTAGTGCAGACAGGTGCCGTCTTCTTCATTCTCGCCTTCGGCATGCTCCTCCACTGGAGACTATATATGCTGAAGCACTACAACGAAACTTATGGTTCAGCATTTGAACCTTCTGCTAAGCAATAACGATTTCTGTAAGACACCGTGATTTATGAAGCTCGCTCGGAAGCTGCAATAATAAACTCCATTTCATATAAAAGGCTCAGTACACGGGATGAATTCCTCCCACATGTACTGAGCTTTTTTGGGATATATGCTCCCTTCAAGTAAAATAAAGAGCAGCATCCCTTCATATGGAGGATAGAAGGAATGCTGCTCTCTATATTGCGGCCGTGGCCTTGAATGATCCTGGATCAGCAAGCGTCCTATGCTGCAGGTTCATTCCTATTATTGCTCGGTTAGAATGACCGGGCCATCTGCCGTAATGGCGATGGTATGTTCATACTGTGCAGACAATTCGCCGTCCTGTGTACGGGCTGTCCACCCGTCGCTGTCCAGCTTGCTGCGGAAGGTACCGACATTCAGCATCGGCTCAATCGTAATGACCATGCCTTCCTTCAGACGCGGTCCGCGTCCGGCTGGTCCGTAATGAGGCACTTGCGGCTCTTCATGCATATCCTGACCGATACCATGCCCAATGAATTCCCGAACGACCGAGAATCCTTCGCCTTCAGCATACACCTGGATCGCGTTGGAAATATCCCCGATCCGGTTGCCAATAACGGCTTTTTCGATACCCTTATACAGGGATTCTTTGGTCACATCCAGCAGCTTCTGAGCCTGCTCGGATACATTACCAACCGCATAAGACCAAGCGGAATCCGCCAGCCAGCCGTCCAGATTAACGACCATATCCACCGTTACGATATCCCCGTCCTTCAGCGCGTATTTTCCAGGGAACCCGTGGCAGATCACGTCATTTACCGAAGCACAGGTGGCATATGGATAACCGTTGTAGCCTTTTTGCTCTGGAGTCGCTCCATGCTTCTTCATGAAGCTCTCTGCAAAAGCATCAATCTCTTGCGTCTGAATGCCAGGGCGAATGAGCCCGGCAATCTCTCTATGGCAAGCGGCGAGAATCTCGCCAGCCTTCTTCATATACTGTATTTCATCTTTGCTCTTCAAAATAATCATTTGTGGCTCTCCTTGTCGCTTTTATCAATCACTCCTTTCTATTGTAACTCTAATACTGTAAAAATAAAAACAAATTCCTATGCTTTAGGCGGTCCTGTATCTTGATTCGTCACTTTTTGATGAAGAGTGGAGCGGATGAATTTTCGCATCATCACGCCTCCCTCCTACTCTTTGGGAGCAATCCGAACAGCATCCTCAGTGAGTGCCCCCTCTGCTTGGATTTTGGCTTCTGATTGCGCCCCTGATAGCTTCGCAAATTCGTGATCAGCTGACGGTCACGATCCTCATCCAGCTTCTCCTTAATCCATAAGCGCTGTTCTTCTACCTGCTCCTGCAGCTGTTCATTTTGCTTCATCAGCTTCGTTTGCTCACGTTCGAGCTCAGCCATGCGTTCCTGTAGTATTTTCCATTCCATATTGAGCTGCTTGACTTGCTCCTGCTCCACTCCTGCCTTCTGAAGAACCTTCTCCTGCTCAATTAGTGGTGAATGTGCACTTGCCTGTTGTATATCAGAGTCATCCTTGGCCGCTGCAGCCATATCATGATTCAGCTCCATAACGAGCACGGCTGCATCATTCAGCGGCAGATTCTGCTCTCTCATCAAATTCATCATTTCCTTGATCCGCTCAATTTCAAGCGTTCCAAATAGTCTCGATTTATTCGCAGCCCGTTCAAAACGATGCCCTTGCTCCTCCAGCGCAGCCGCATATTTACGGAGTGTGCTTGCGCCGATCCCCAATTCCTTAGCCGTTTCCGTGGTAGCTCCTGCTTCATTCATATTCAAATGCATATTCATTATCATTCCCTCCCGAATTTTTTAGGGTCTAATAAATCATTAACGTATGCCGACATTAATCAAACTTCATACCATGCACTTGCCTGTTAGGAAACAGCGCTATTTCTTCCGCTTGATCAGGGCGGAACAGCGAAATAGTTGTCTGTGAGATAAGCAATTCGCCTCTCTCCCCTTCAAATCCTTTGGCATATTTCTTCTAAGAATGTGGGATCGTAAGAAGTTTTGTCAGGGTGGAATTACGACGCCCCTCCCCGTCCGTTCGACACTTTATGCTGGATTTCACGTGGGATAATGAACAAGAGTTTCATTGCACGTCATCTATTTGTAATAATTGTTCACTTAATTTACCGTATGATCTGAATCCCCATTGCTATTCAAGAGAAAATTATGTTATCTTATGTAACGTTGAATAGGCATATGCATACAATACAAATATAGATGCTAGGCAGATAACTACATGGGGACAGGAGGAAAGCAGGTTATGCGAAATAGAACAGGAAAAGTGGCGATTGTCGGGGCGGGTCTTGTCGGATCTAGCGCAGCTTATTCCATGATCAATCAGGCGATTGCAGGAGAAATCATGCTTATTGGCCGCACTTATGAGAAAGCGCTTGGGCAGGCACTCGACTTGTCCCACAGCATGGATTTTACGTATCAGCGCACCAAGGTCCATGCCGGAACTTATGCCGACTGCAAGGATATGGATGTCATCGTCCTGACGGCAGGAGCCAGTGTGAAGCCAGGCCAGACCCGGCTTGATATTCTGGGAGAAGCAGAAATTATTACTAAAGATATCGTTCAGCCAATCATGGAGAGCGGTTTTAACGGTGTATTTGTCGTTGCGGCAAATCCTGTGGATATTATTACGTACCTGGTATGGAAGCTGTCAGGACTGCCGCGGAATCAGGTCATCGGCACAGGCACATCCATTGACTCCTCAAGACTCAAGACGATTCTGTCCGAAGTGTTCTCCATCGATCCGCGCAGTGTCCACGGCTATGCGCTGGGCGAGCATGGAGAGTCCCAATTTGTCGCCTGGTCCCATGTCACGATTGGAGGAAAGCCGATCCTGCATATTCTTGATCAGCATAAAGAGAGATTCAAAACACTGGATCTTGAGGATATTGCACGAAAGACCCGGGACGCAGGCTGGGAGATCTTCACCCGCAAAGGCTCTACGCAGTTTGGCATTGGCAGCGCCATCGCTTTTATTACCCGTTCCATTCTAACGGATGATCATAAGATTATAGCGGTGTCCGCCATTCTTGACGGTGAGTACGGCGAGACCGACATGTGCATCGGCGTTCCGGCCATTATCGGGAGCGACGGGATTAAGGAGCTGCTTGAATTAAACCTTAGCCAGGAAGAAATGGTCAAGTTCAAGCACTCTTGCCAAATTCTCAGAAATAATATCAACAATCTAAAGATTGACGATATTGCATTGCATTAAGACCTCGTTCTGAAGATGTGTACATGTACATCTATATATATTAAATACAGGGCTGCCCTTAATCGCTGATTAGCGAAAGGCAGCCCTGCTTGTTTTATTCTTGATATCTTATTATAAGGTCATCTGAACATAGTTCATTTTATAAGTCACCGTTCTAAATCTTTTCTACAAATTCCAGCAACGCTTCGCTTATCTCTAAATAATTCGTCCAATGAAGATAATGATGCCCTTTTAAAGGAATTATCGCACTTGAAGCATGGTCTGTCAGTTGAGTTTTGAGAAAAGCCGATTGGGATTTCCCTTCCTCACTCCTTTATGAGGAGGAGCACAACATAGCACAGTCAAATTTCCTTCTGTCTAAAGTACACGGCGCCGAGGAGTATAAACAGAAGCGCACTACCCAGAACGACAGGCAATATGGTCGACATTGGCACCATAAATGCCCCAAAACTGAATTCCTCCCTCGGCATCATGAGCAGGAAGGGCTGTGCCCACGGATAATACGGAGCAATGTCGCTAGAGTTTACGATCAGCAGGTTTGGTATCGTCAGCATAAAATTAATGCCGAGCGGAGCACCGAAGCTGCTCCACATCAAGGATACGAGCAGCTGGAGTGCTGCAAGGGGCAATGTTGCGAGCCATCCCGCTCCGATACTCTGGAGGAGCATCCCCCAAGGAATATCGCTATGCATTCCATGATAAGCACCTGCTGCAAGCAAACTAAGCAATAGAAGCAGCTGGATTACCAGGATTAACACCATAATAACCGTCAGCTTGGCTGCATAGAATGTGAAACGGCTCACCGGGAGTACCAATACCTGCTTCCAGCCACCCACTGCATGCTCAAACCTGCAGATAAAGGAAGCGAATATTCCTGTGAAGATGGGTAGAAACAGCATCGCGTGAAAAGTAGCCTGGGAAGCCATCAGATCCCAATAACCGGCTGGCTCCGCAATAAAGCCTAGCAGCAGAGCAATAGCTGGACTGACGAGCACCAGCAGCCACACCCACGATTTCATGATTTTAAGTCTTTCCGCAGATAATAGACGAAAGTAGGCACCCATGGTCAAGCCACCTTTACCGAATAACGACATTCCGGCTAGAAGCAGTACGGAGCCAAGACCAACACCAAACAAAGCCAGCTTCTCTCCATCCGGCAGCATGATGCTGAACATCGGCCAGGATAGGGGAACAAATTCTGGAAGCTGGGCACTGAACAAGCCCATAATAGCAAGTGTAATGCCAATGGTCACAGACAATGCCTGATTCTCATGAGTCATGGTCAGCATAAACAGAATCGCGATCATCGGCAAAGATGCGGCCAGAGGAAGGAAGCATAGCTTCAGCAGATCCAGCCAGGGTATATGCATATTGAATCCAAGGGTGAGCCCAAGCAGAACAATGCCAATATACAGCAATATACAAGAGCTCAGAAGCAGCATCAATATCACCGAGAATTTGGATAAATACACCTTCCATCTGGATACCGGAAGGGCAAGCAGCTGCTTCCAGGAGCCCTGCTGATACTCTACCCCTGCCATCATCGAACTCAGTATGGTAGCGCCAAGAAGAACGGCAAGCGGCACAAACGGTTCAAAGTTGAAGAGCAGACCATCCCACATCCCCTCTTCACCATACAGCCCCTGCAAATAGTCTAGGCGAAGGCCAAAATTGAGGGCATTCATCGCTACCAGACCAATAGGAGCAAGAAATACGAGAAACCATAAACCTTTTTTTCGTATTTTGAGAAGATCACTATTTAACAGTCGCATCATCATTTAACGACCCCTCCAACCACTTCGAGGAAAAAGTCCTCCAGAGATTGTCTATGTTCCTCAACCCGGTATACGCTGTGATCCTGCTCGACCAATCGGCGGACCAGTGCGGCAATCATATGATCGTCCATATGGTTAAAAGTCAGCCTTGTCCCATCCACCTGACCCCATTGTCCAAGCTCTCTGGCGATTTGAAGAGCATCTTCTGCATCAGATACGGTGAGGCGGATCGTGCTTCCAGCCTCCTGGTGCAGCCGCTCAATCGTATTCTGAAATACAAGCTGACCTTCGCGGATAATACCGACGGTGCTTGCCATCTGTTCTACTTCACTGAGCAGGTGGCTGGAGACGAGCACGGTTATGCCGTATTCCTGCGGCATTCGTTTGATAAGCTCACGAATCTCCTGAATTCCAGAAGGATCAAGACCGTTTGTCGGTTCATCCAGAATGAGCAGCTCAGGATTGCCAAGAAGCGCATTTGCAATACCAAGCCTTTGCTTCATTCCGAGGGAGTACCCCTTTACAGGACGCTTGGCATCCTTCGTCAGATCTACAATACTCAGTACCTCGTCGATTCTCGATTTAGGGACATCCAGCAGTAGACGGCTTGTCTCCAAATTTTGAACTGCATTCAAATGGCCGTAATAGGATGGATACTCGACCAAGGAACCAACCTTTCGGAGTATTTCCATGCGGTGGTTCCGGATATCCTTGCCGAAGATGCGAATATATCCTTTTGTCGGTTTAATAAGTCCGAGCAGCATCCGGATCATCGTTGTTTTTCCAGCGCCGTTCGGTCCTAGGAAACCGTAAATTTCGCCTCTCTTTATTTGCAAGCTGAGCTCTTTTACCGCTGCCTTGCCGCGGTAAGTCTTCCAGACATCAGCTGTTTCAATCATCCATTCATTCATTTGTTTTATCACCTCGGGAACTATCATAACGCTCCAGGTTTAAGGTGAAGTAGGCACGAAGTTTAAGTTTTGTTTAAATTGCTCTTATTCCGGGTATCGGCGGAACGCGGCCCAATAATCATGCTCGCCCCCCGTTCAGAGCTTTCAACTTTGCGCGTAAGCTCCATTCCTTCAAGCAGCAGATCCACAATTCGAAGTCCGATGCCTGCACCGGCCGACGTGGAATCTCCGCTTATGCCGGGCCCATGATCTTCAATCACAATGCACGCCTCGCCAAGATACTGTTCTGTTGCCACTCTTACATATCTGCCTGATTTGGCATGGCGCACAATATTCTGAAACAGGTTGTCCAGTACCCGATGGAAGCCTTGAATATCCACGTTCCATATCAATGGCTGTTCGCTGAGCTCAATGTCGATGATGAAGTCTTCCGATTCCCATATCGGATACCAAGCCGCTGTGCTTTCTCTTACAATCCGGACTACATCTGCCTTCTGCAGCTTCATCGTATACTTTCCGCTCGACAGTAAATTATAGGACAGCAGGTTGTCGATCAATCCCCCAAGGTCGTCAATTTTCCCCTCTATTCGGTGGAGCGATTCCCGTCCATTAGCTGTGAGCGGCTCTTTATGAAGCGCGTGGAGATGCCCACGTACGACAGTCAGCGGCGTTCTCAAATCATGCGACAGGTCAGCAATCAGATTTTTACGCAGCTGTTCCTCCTCCTGCTGTCTCCCCCTGCTGTCTCTCAGCTGATGCACCATTCCATTAAAAGACTTCTCCAGATGTCCAATTTCGTCTGGCTGTCTAACTTCCACCGGCAGCGGAATACCATCAGCTCCAGGAGTGGACACCGCAATCTCAAGCCTTGTAAGTCTCTTGCTGATGCGCCGAAAGAATGACCAGGAAATGAGCATGAACAGCCCGAGAATGATGATCATAGCGAGTGTGTTATAGAACGCCCAGCCTCCCGTGTCAGAAGAGCGGTTCAGAACCTCTCTTGGCAGTGCCAGTGAGATAAACCCTTTACCCAAATCCTCCTGCCCACCGCCAATAAAGGCAACGACAGTAAAGACTTGCGAATTGTTTTGTGCATTCTTCATGTATTCCACAGCATCGGAAGGTTTCCAACTGGACTGAATCTGCAATGTGTCGGGCTTCTTGAAGCTTGTCGCACCTGAATTATCCACCCAGAGAATGGTTGATTCCTTATAATACTCGCCGAGCTCTGCCAGCCTTGACCTGACGCTGTCTTCTGGCAAGCCGCTGAGCTTCTCCGCTTCTTCATGCCAGTCCGATTCGATCTGAATGGAGTTGCCGTAAGGCAGATGATCGTCATTAGCCGTATTTATAATTGGATATAGAATGCCGAAGAGAAGCCCCGTCGACATAAAGGCAATCGGCAGGAACACCATCGCGATAATGACGATTAGCAGATAACGCGACATCAGCGAATTTTTGAAACGGATTCTTCCTTCGTCTGTTCGAAGCTTCCTTCTGTAACTCATGCCTTCACCCGGTAGCCTACGCCCCTGATCGTCTCAATAATTTTTGGTTCAGCCGGATCCTTCTCCAATTTCTCTCGCAGATGACGAATATGGACCATAAGCGTCTTGTCTCCTTCCATATAAGGCTCACCCCATACGGATTCATAAATCTGCTCTTTCGTCTTGATCTGACCCAAATGTCTCAGCAAATAATTAAAAATATGAAACTGCTTGCCGGTAAGCACGATTTCTTCGTTCGTTGCCGTATCAACAATTCGTTGTTCGTCCATATAGACATTCAAATGATGGAGCACGATGTGCTCTGAACGGGGCAGCGCCTGTCCATTTCGCCGAAGCAGTACCTCTACCCTTGCCGCAAGCTCATCCGGATGAAAGGGCTTGGTCAAATAATCATCGGCAAATTCGAGTCCCTGCAGCTTGTCATCAATGGACGTTCGCGCAGAGAGCATTAAGATCGGCAATTCGGGAAGTTCTTTTTTAAGCCGCTGGCCGACGGTGAACCCATCAAGTCCAGGCAGCATAACATCGAGAATCGCAAGATGCGCTCCATGTGCCATGGAGGCAGCATTCTCTCCGCTTTTTAACCAGAGCACATCATAGCCGCGGTCCTCAAGATCCGACCTCACCAGATTTCCGATTTCGATATCATCCTCAACATAGAGCAGCGTTGTCATTCCAGTAACACCTCATTTATAATATATGTACGCGCTTCATTGCAGAAACCAGGATCTGCATGGTATATTAACAAAAACGAAGCTAATCTGCTGTAAAGTTCTACAGTTCAGTATAACTTCCAGCATTTTAACTCACAATTAAAAGGCCATGTTATCTGTGATGAATCAAGGACAGGTACAACCTCGGAGGATATTATCTCTCTTTGGTTGTGCCTTTTGTTTTTATGATCACGACAGGTCGAGCAGGCTAAACACCTTAGCTCCATGGTTCTTATTAATTCATCTTCTATAGAGGCAAATATACAAAGGAGGAGAAGTACGATGCAATTAGAAGCTATTTACCATCACCCTAAACAGCAATGGTCCTGTGCTTATGACAAGGATACCATTATCATTCGTATTCGCACCAAGAGAGATGACATTCATAAGGTCTCCATCTTAACCGGAGATAAATACGACTGGGAGCGAACTAAAAAATACATACCCCTTAGCAAGATGACCTCCGATTCCATGTTCGACTATTTCAGCTGTGAAGTACAGCCGCCTTACCGGCGACTTCGCTATGCCTTCCTGCTGGAAGATGGGGAAGAGAGCATATGGATGGATGAGAACAACTTCCTTGAAGAAGAACCGGACAGCCCGGACCGTATGTTTGAATTCCCTTATATTAATGGAGTCGATGTGTTTACGCCGCCGGCTTGGGTTAAGGATGCTATATTTTATCAAATCTTCCCAGAGCGTTTTGCCAACGGTGACAAGAGCAATGATCCGGAGAGCGTGCTGCCTTGGGGCGGTAAGCCTGAACGGGATAACTTTTTTGGAGGCGATCTTCAAGGGGTCATTGATCACCTGGATTATTTGAGCGAGCTCGGAATCACAGCCATCTATTTTACTCCGATCTTTGAAGCGACCACCAACCACAAGTATGACACAGAGGATTACATGCGGATTGATCCGCATTTTGGAGATGCCGACACCTTGAAGAGGCTGGTGAAGCAGTGCCATAAGCGCGGCATCAAAGTGCTGCTTGATGCCGTCTTTAACCACTCTGGCCGTACATTCAAGCCCTTCGTCGATCTGCAGAAGAATGGCGAAGAGTCCAAATACAAGGATTGGTTCTATATTCGCAGCTTCCCGATTGAAGTTGTCGATGGCATTCCAAGCTATGAGACGTTCTCCTTTGAACCGCTGATGCCGAAGCTGAACACCGAGAATCCTGAGGTTAAGGAGTATCTTCTAAACGTGGCAGAGTACTGGATTAAGGAGATCGGAGTAGACGGCTGGCGTCTTGATGTGGCGAATGAGGTAGATCATGAATTCTGGAGAGAATTCCGTCACACCGTCAAGAAGGTGAACCCTGATGCCTACATCCTTGGAGAAGTGTGGAATGATGCTTCACCTTGGCTGCAAGGCGATCAATTCGATGCGGCGATGAACTATCCGTTCACGAATGCTGTCGTCGACTTTTTCATCAAGGAGGAGATCGACGCCTATCAATTTGCCAATTCGATCGGGCGGCAGCTGTCCCGTTACTCGCTTCAAGCGACAGAGGTGGCCTTCAACCTGCTGGACAGTCATGATACGCCTCGCCTGCTCACCTTGAGTAAGGGAGACAAACGCAAAATGAAGCTGGCTGCTCTCTTCCAGTTCACTTATATTGGCACTCCTTGCATATATTACGGGGATGAGATTGGAATGGATGGCGATCAAGATCCGGACTGCCGCAAATGCATGGAATGGGATGAGTCCAAACAGGACCGTGAGCTGTTCACTTATTATCAGCATCTGATTGAACTGCGCAAATCTCATCCTGCTCTTCGTACAGGCAGCGTTCACTTCCTTGAAGCCGAGCAGGACGGCAAGAAGCTGGCATACGCACGGACAGACGAGAATGAAACCATCGTTATATTGACCAGCACTTCCGAGGATCCAGAATCCTTCGCTGTTCAGGTGGATGGAGCCTCTTACCTTGATCTCCTGTCCGGCAATGAATGGCCGGTTACGGACGGTAAGCTGAACTTGGAGCTTCCTCCATTCGGTTATGCGGTTCTGAAATCTGTATAATTTTTATTCAAAAAATTAAATAACCGTCAAATAGCCGGATGTTTCTTTCCTTGTTGAGTAATTTCACTTCGAGAGAAGCATCTGGCTTTTTTATGCATTTAAATTCAGGGTTGATTTATATATCAATATATCGTAATATAACAATATAGTGACTCAGAAAATATAAATATTCGTATACACATTGTCATTATCTTGAAGACCTTACGAGGAGGCGGTTATCAGTGGACAATAATATCAAAATATATAACGAAATGGCCGAGTGCCTGAAGGCGCTGGCCCATCCGGTTCGGCTATGTATTGTAAGGGGACTGCTTCAGAAGGGCAGCTGCAACGTCAGCTACATGCAGGAGTGTCTGGAGCTGCCTCAATCGACAGTCTCCCAGCATCTGCAGAAGCTGCGGAGCCTTGGCATCGTCGAGGCCGAACGGCATGGACTCGAGGTTACTTATTCCGTAAAAGATCCCAGAGTTAAAGGGATTATTGAAGTATTTTTTCAGGAGGAAGAGAAATGAGTAAAAAGGTAATTATCGTTGGTGGCGTTGCTGGCGGCGCTTCGGCTGCTGCGCGGCTGCGGCGGCTGGACGAAGCAGCACATATCATCATGTTCGAACGGGACGAGTATATTTCATTTGCGAATTGCGGCCTCCCCTACTATATCGGAAATACGATTCAAGACCGCTCCAAGCTGATTGTACAAACACCGGAAGCGATGACCAAACGGTTTAATCTGGATATACGCACTCGAAGTGAAGTCATCTCGATAAACCCGACCGCCAAAAAGGTAACGGTTAGAAGCTTAGAACGTGGAACCTATGAGGAGAGCTACGATGCACTAGTACTCTCACCAGGTGCCAGACCGATTCGTCCGGAGCTTCCAGGCATAGAGCATCCGCATATCTATTCGGTACGCAACATTCCGGATACCGATCGGATTAAGCAGCAGGTCATCTCCCCGGACACCCGCTCTGCAGTAGTTATAGGCGGAGGATATATCGGTGTGGAGATGGCTGAGAACCTGAAGCTGGCTGGTCTTGAAGTGACACTCGTGCAGTCTGGGCCGCAGATCATGAATTCCTTTGACCCGGAAATGGCGGGTATGCTGGCAAAGGAAATGGAAGAGCAGGGTGTGCAGCTGATTGTTAATGATAAGGTGCAGTCATTTAAGGAGCACGGCACTCAAGTTGAGGCTCTACTGGACAGCGGCGAGACGCTCCATAGCGATATCGTCATTCTCGCCGTAGGCGTTGCACCGGATACAGGGTTCCTGACAGGAAGCGGCATCAAGCTGGGTGAGCGGGGTCACATTCAGGTGAACGAAGCACTTGAGACCAACGTGGAAAGCGTCTATGCCGTAGGAGATGCTGTCGAGATTCATTCGAGTAACGGGAAGACGGCCATTCCTCTTGCCGGACCGGCGAATAAGCAAGGAAGAATTGCGGCTGACCGCATCGCAGGCTTAAGCACGACATATAGAGCTTCTCAAGGAACCTCTATCATTAAAGTGTTTGATATGACAGGAGCTCAAACCGGGTTAAGCGAGAAAACATTGAAATCGCTCGGGCTACAATATCACGCTGTTTATATCCATCCCAATGCTCATGCTGCATATTACCCTGGGGCATCTCCCCTTACCATGAAGCTGCTATTTGATCCGCAGGGCAAGATTCTGGGTGCTTCAGCGATCGGCCGTACTGGTGTAGATAAACGGATTGATGATATCGCGGCTGTGTTACATTTTGGAGGCACGGTCACCGATTTAACCGAGCTAGATCTCGCTTATGCTCCGCCTTTCTCATCGGCCAAAGATCCTGTCAATATGCTCGGATACGTCGCAGAGAATGTAGTAACCGGGAATACAGCGGTATATGTGAGTGAAGATTTACAGAACCGAAATCCGGAGACTACAGTTCTCGTGGATGTCAGATCGGAGCTTGAGCATCAGAACGGTCACATCCCTGATTCCGTTAATATTCCGGTCGATGAGCTGAGAGATCGTTTATCCGAGCTGGACCGCAATAAAGAAATTTGGGTGTATTGCCAAGTGGGACTTCGGGGATACACATCAGCCCGCATCCTGCAGCAGCATGGATATAAGGTACGTAACCTGACAGGAGGATACAAGACGTATATGATGAGCAAATTTGAGCCCAAAAAGCCGGAGTCATCAGGGGCAAAGGAAGTAAAAGAACAAGAGCCATTCACCGCAACTGGACAGCAGACTGAGTCTTCGACTACTGGATTAGAACCCGAACCGGGTTCGTTATCCGCTGTGACATCATCCCCTGCCTCTGTTCCGTCTGTTGATAAGACAAGTCCTTTGCCAGAAGGAAGCCGCATCCATGCTGATATTAAGCTCGATGCCTGTGGCTTGTCCTGTCCTGGACCGCTCATTGAAGCGAAGCAAGCGATGGACCGATTGGAAGCAGGACAAATCCTGCATATTACCGCTACCGATCCCGGATTTTACGAGGATGTGAAGTCTTTTGCCCGCATGTCAGGTCATACGGTGCTCGCTGTAGACAAGCACTCGAACGGCGAAATTAGCGCTCGTTTGCAGAAGGATGGTGCGAATTCAAATACTTCGCCTTCACAACAAGCCGAGACTCAGGCAGCCGCAAGACCAGAAGGGACAACGATGGTCGTATTCAGCGGCGATCTGGATAAAGCGATCGCTTCCTTCATTATTGCAAACGGTGCTGCGGCGAGCGGCAAGAAGGTTACTCTGTTCTTCACCTTCTGGGGGCTGAATATTCTTCGGAAGACCGAGCCGGTGGATGTGAAGAAGAATTTCATGGGCCGTATGTTCGGAATGATGATGCCCAGAGGAAGCCGCAAGCTCCCACTCTCCCGTATGAACATGCTGGGTGCAGGCTCCAAGATGATTCGCGGTGTGATGAAGAATAACAATATCTCCTCACTTGAGGAGCTGATGGACACCGCAGTCTCTCAGGGCGTTGAGCTTGTCGCTTGCCAGATGTCGATGGATGTAATGGGCATCCGGCAAGAAGAGCTGATTAATGGAGTGAAGATCGGCGGTGTCGGATACTATCTCGGACAAGCCGATCAATCAGGCATCAATTTGTTTATATAAATCATACAACAACCGGAGCAGAATTCATGGGAAGAGAACCAGAAATCTGCTCCTTTCTTTATCTACTTCATCTCTTTTTTCCGCTCTATGGGAGCCAACTTTTTATTGCATGCATGCCATGACCTTAAATTACGCATAACTAATATGAATCCAGGCTATTATATTGGTTCATCTGTATCGGGATTTTTGCATAATAATCAATGGATTGTTCTTTTTATGTTTTATGCAAAATCCATATATCTATAATTTATGATATAATGAAAATGCTATTCTTTTTTGTACCCATCTCGAGAGATTAACGATATATTTTTATCTACAAGGAGGCTTACTACAAATCAATGACTACTGAATCTACATCCAATAAGAAATTACAGGAGATTCCCTTCTCCATTCTAGATCTGGCCACGGTAACAGAAGGCTCTAACATCAGCAGTGCGCTGAAGAACTCCCTTGAGCTGGCTCAGCATGCAGACGAGCTTGGTTATAACCGTTTCTGGCTGGCAGAGCATCATAACATGCCGGGGATTGCAAGCTCTGCAACTTCCGTAGTTATCGGCCATATTGCAGGCGGGACGAAGCGTATTCGCGTCGGCTCTGGCGGTATTATGCTGCCGAATCATGCTCCTCTTGTCATTGCAGAACAGTTTGGCACGCTCGAATCTCTGTATCCCGGAAGAATTGACCTCGGTCTCGGACGCGCTCCGGGCTCTGACCAGCTGACATCTCGAGCCCTTCGCCGCGGACCAGGAAGCGACGGTCAGGACTTCCCGCAGCGCCTTGAAGAATTGCAGCACTTTTTCAAACCAACTTCCACCTCATCAATGCAGGTGCATGCATATCCAGGGCGTGGACTGGATATACCAATCTGGCTGCTTGGGTCAAGCGGATTCAGCGCTGAGCTTGCGGCTCGCAAAGGTCTGCCGTTTTCTTTTGCCAGCCATTTCGCTCCAGACTATCTGCTGCCTGCACTGGATTACTACTATAACAACTTCCAGCCTTCTGAAGTGTTAGAGGAGCCTTATGCCATGGTCGCTCTGAATGCTTTTGTAGCAGAGACAGATGCAGAAGCGCACAAGCTTGCGACTTCACATCATAGACAATTTTTGAATATGATCCGTGGGCGCTTCGGTCTCATGCAGCCTCCGGTTGACGAGCTGGACTGGAATATGCAGGAGAAAGCGATTGTGAAAGGGCAGCTCCGCTATTCCGTTATGGGAGACAAGAAAAGTGTTCGTGATCAACTGAATCAAATGCTGGAGCAAACCGGCGCTAATGAGTTCATTGTAACCAGCCCGATCTATGACCATCAGTCAAGATTACACTCGATTAAACTACTCAGTGAAATCTTTAATCAAGCGTAATAACGCCCGCCCAATAAAGAAGCCAAGACGAAACAGGGATTCACACGAGTTCCCTATTCATTCGTCTTGGCTTCTTTAATCATCGTTCATTGTTACACAAGAGATATTCCACTGTGCAGTTCAACATATGCCTCTGGCACACCGCACACTATGCCAGTTCCCCGCATTGCTCTCAATCTGCTGCTTTCTTAGGCGCGGTCTTCCCCTTCTTCGCGTCTGCCAGCTGTTTCGTCAGCTTCTTGCCTGTTGGCGTCTGGGCGAGTCCTCCCTGGGCCGTCTCCCGATGACGGCTTGGCATCGCGCTTCCCACTTCGAGCATGACATCGATCACTTCGTCAGAAGGAATCGCACTCCGCACTCCTGCGAGGGCCATATCTGCTGCTGCAAGCGCTGTGACCGCTCCGAGTCCGTTCCGTACAATGCACGGAATCTCCACCAGCCCTGCGACTGGATCACATATGAGTCCAAGCGTATTTTTAAGAGCTAAACCGACCGCATGCACGACCTGCTCCGGTGTTCCGCCGCGAAGCTCAACCATTGCCCCCGCTGCCATCCCGATCGCTGAACCGACTTCTGCCTGGCATCCACCTTCTGCTCCAGATATGAAGGAATTATTAGCAATGACATAACCAATCGCTCCTGCAGAGAACAAACCATTAACCATATGCTCGTCATCCCATCCAAACCGCTCCTGTGCACTTACGAATACACCCGGAATTATACCTGCTGATCCCGCGGTAGGTGTTGCTACAATTCTTCCCATGGAAGCATTCACTTCAGACACGCCAAGTGCATAGGCCATAGCAAGTGTAGATGCATCACCCGAACAGCTCTGATTGTTCTGCAAATAATGGCGCACCCGCTGACCGTCTCCTCCTGTCAGACCACTGCGCGATGTTGTATCCTCGTTCATTCCTTTATGCACAGCCTGCTTCATAACCTGATAATAATCCGCCATCTGCTGCACAACCTCAATTTCTAGCGTTCCGGTCTCCTTCACTTGCTCTTCAATCATCAGCTCTGCCAGCGTCTTACCTTCTGCCGTACAGATCGCATTCAGATCCTTTAAATGCTTAAACCGCATCCGTATCGTCCCCTTTCTTCAAATCAATGACCTTGATATCAAAAATATGAGGCAGGGACTTCAGTCTCATGAGTACATCCGATGCCGGTACCGTGTCTGTCTCCATCGCTGTGAGCGCTTCACCATCCCGGCCTTTGCGGTCGACTTGCATGAACCCAATATTGACGCCGGATTCACTGATCGCTGTTGTTACCGAAGCTATAACTCCGGCTTTATCCGAATGCCTGAGCACAACCGCAGGAAAATCACCTGTCAGCTGCACTCGAAAATCATCCAATAAAGAGACGGTAACGTTCCCTCCACCAATGGAAGCTCCCACCATCGTGCATGTTCGTTCTCCTGCTGACAGCTCAAATTTCACGGTGTTCGGATGTGCCGCCGGAAGACCGCTCGTTACAAACTCATATTCCATTCCCAGCTTCTCAGCCCACTCCTCTGCATCCGGAATTCGCTCATCATCGGTAGCCATATTCATAAGTCCGCTGATTAGCGCCAGATCTGTTCCATGTCCTCTATAAGTGTCGGCAAAAGAGCCGTATAATATCATCTTCGCTTTCTCCGGTCTCGTCCCAAGCCACTGCCGGGCGATACGCCCAAGTCTAACGGCCCCTGCCGTATGGGAGCTGGACGGTCCCGTCATTGCCGGCCCGATAATTGAGAATACATCCTTGAACCTTGTCATCTTAACTCCCCATTTCTCATCGTTCTAACTTATTCTGTGCAGAAATATCAGTTCTTCCACGCAAAAAAGGACAGAGTAAGGGCGTACATCCCCTCTCTCTGTCCTGGTACCTGAAAGTTTCGTCAGAAGTGGCCGGCGCATAGCAATCGCCCTCACTCTCACTTACCCCTTTGGCGGCGCATCGGCTCTCTCCAGAGTTGCGTCGAATCAAGGTTCTTCTACCTGAGAGATTCTGCTGTATAAGCCGGGTGCTTATCAGCTTGCTCCTTCGGTGTCACATGGTTTCCCACGTGATCTCTCCCATTGATCTTCATCCGCTGTCCTATTCTTTTTTTGTACTGAATCAATTTCCAACTCACTATAAATAGATTAATCGATAAGCTGACTACATGTCAACAAAAGTAACGATCCAACCTTATATAGAGCAGCATAATGTTACTTTTTCTCACACCATAAAGATTTTTTCAGATTTATTCACCACTTGAATCAATTTATATTTATTTCTAATGAGTTGAATCAATTTCATAATACCTTTAGTTGCTTAAATCAAGAGTATATATAGATCAAAATGATTTAATTTGTCTATATATAGTTTCGAATCCGCCTTTTTAATGAGTTATGAAATTGATTCACTTCTCTTAAGATATATTATGCGCATTCTTTGTTATTCGCTTATACATCTAACCCTGTTATACCTGTCATTATAGAGCAATTACATTGGGCTGATCTATAGACTTAGCTTCATCAAAACAGCCACTTCTCGAACGGAGAAGACTAATCAACCAGAGCACCAACGACAGGAGGACAAGCACGATCGATACTGTAAAATACGCCGAGCACAGCGATACTTTTTCTGTATGAATCTACTGAATCCCTCTCTTTAATAGCCGGTAGAACTGACACTATGCAAAAAAAGCACAGCTTCGACTTCTTAAGCCGTAAGCTGTGCTCATCTGATCATTATGAATTCTCGATAATCTCCGATCAGCCGAAACGTCCCATAATATATTCTTGAGTCGATTGGTTCTCCGGATTAGAGAAGATTTTCTCCGTTACATCACGTTCCATGAGATTACCCAGGTAGAAGTACGCTGTAAAATCTGAGATCCGGGCTGCCTGCTGCATATTATGAGTAACGATAACGATACGCAGATCTTTTTTGAGCTCGGTAATCAGCTCTTCAATCTTACCTGTGGATACCGGGTCTAGTGCCGAAGCCGGCTCATCCAGCAGCAATATCTGCGGCTCTACCGACAGGGCGCGAGCGATGCATAGACGCTGCTGCTGTCCACCCGACAGGGCCAGGGCAGAATCGTTAAGACGATCTTTGACCTCGTCCCACAGAGCGGCACGACGCAAGCTTTTTTCCACGATTTCGTCCAGATCCTTCTTCCTCTTGACACCGCGGTATTTCGGACCAAACGCAACATTGTTATAGATCGATTTATGGAACGGGTTTGGCTTCTGCCACACCATTCCGATGTTCTGCCGAAGCTTGATAACATCTGTGCCTGGCGCATTCAGGTCTTTGCCGTCCATCCATATATGACCTGTAACGCGAGCCCCAGAAATCTCATCATTCATTCGGTTCAAGGATCTCAGGAACGTGGATTTACCGCATCCAGAAGGACCAATCAAGGCAGTTACGGTATTCTTGGGGAACTCCATGCTGATTCCCTTCACCGCTTCTTTCTCGCCGTAAAAAACACTCAGATCCTCTGTGCTAAAAGGTTGTTGTGGCATTATTCAAAGTACCTCCCTATATACAAAAAGCCGATTCTACTAGTTCATACGCTTAGCCGCTGTCAACTTGCGATATACAACACGTCCAAGCCAGCGCGCAAGCAGGTTAAAGATAAGAACGAGGATAACGAGAACGGCCGAAGCTCCTGCCGCAATCTCAAGCGCATCAGGCGCAAGCTGCTCACTGTTGACTTTCCAGATATGCACGGCTAGTGTTTCTGCCGGACGCATCGGATTCAGCGGTGATCTTTCGCTGAACGGATTCCAGTCCGTAAAGTCAAGCGGCGGACTACTCATTCCGGCTGTATACATCAGCGCTGCGGCTTCACCGAAGATCCGTCCGGCAGCAAGAATCGTACCCGTGATCATGCTAGGCAGCGCAACCGGAAGCAAAATGGAAGTAATGATCTTCCACTTGGACAAGCCGAGTGCAAGACCTGCCTCCTTCTGCGCCGTCGGAACGGAACGGAAGGCCTGCTCTGTCGTACGTACCATCAGCGGCAGATTAAATACGGCGAGCGCAAGTGCACCGGACAAGAGTGAGAAGCCAAATCCAAAGGTGTTAACAAGTAATAGCAAACCGAACAAACCGATAACGATGGAAGGGAAAGAGGATAGTACTTCAACAACCAATCGTATAAAGTTAGTAATCTTGCCTGGTTTCGCATATTCCGCCATATAAATACCGGCTCCCCAACCGAGCGGAATGGTAATGATTAGAGTCAAGATAAGCAGGAACACGGAGTTAAAGAGCTGCGGCCCAATTCCGCCTCCGCCCCGAAGATTTTGCGGCCGGCTGGTAAGGAAGTCCCAGCTGATATGGCTAACGCCGCGAAGTATAATATAACCGATCAATCCCACCAAGATCGCGATAATAAATACAGCGAAAGCGATGATGATGCCAGTGGCTAATTTATCGGCTGTTTTTGGTTTCATCATACCTGGTTTCTCCTTTCAAGCAAACGCACCAGTAAGACGAACAAGAAGGTCATGATCAGCAGCACAAGTGCCATACTCCACAACGCATTGTTGTGAACTGAACCCATTGCAGTGTTACCCATGCTAAGCGTAATTACACTCGTTAGTGTAGATGCTGACTCCAGTAATGAAGTTGGTACAAATGGAGCGTTACCGATAACCATCTGTACCGCCAGAGCTTCACCAAATGCACGCGCCATACCGAGCACGACACCCGTCAGAAGCGCAGGAAGCATCGTCGGAATGACAACACGGGCAATCGTTTGCCAGCGAGTAGCTCCGAGAGCATAGGAGGATTCACGGAGTCCTCCAGGAAGAGACGTAATCGCATCTGCCATAATACTTGTAATTGTCGGAAGAATCATGACGGATAAGACTAGGCATCCTGCAAGAATACCAACCCCTGTACCTCCAAAGATCGAACGCAGTAACGGAACGATGACACTCAAACCAACAAAACCATAGACAACCGATGGAATACCGGACAGGAGCTCAATGGCTGGCTGCAGAATTCGCTTGCCTTTACCGGGTACTATTTCGGTCATGAACAGCGCCGCACAGAGCGCTAATGGACTTGCAATCAGTGCTGCCAGAATTGTAACAGCGAAGGAGCCGACAATGAATGGCAGAGCCCCGTAAGAAGCCGGATCAGATGTCGGGTTCCATGTTGCCGATGTAAAAAATTCTTTGACGCTTACACCGTTAACAAAGAAGGTAGCAAGCCCTTTGGAGGCTACAAAAAAAACAATTGATACAATGACGACGATAAGGAAAACTACACAGATGGAAGTATATATTTTACCGATCCAATCCTCGTAGAAATGCTTCTCCCGCTTGGGACGAGACTGTTCACCGGATTCTAGCACCGGCTCCCTCTTCGTTAGACTCATCTAAACCATCCTTTTGAATCATTTTAGTATAATTTGTATATCTTGCCGTTAACCGAACGAAAGAGGTCGGGCAAATTTGCCCGCCTCTTCTCATTAGGTCATGTATGAAATCATCATTGAGGAATCCTCGATTTCATACCGCTTAATTCGTATTCAGCATTATTTTTCAGTGATGTTACCTTCTACGTCACGCTCAACTTGCATACCGCTAACTGGAATGTAACCAAGCTCTACAACATAAGTGTTCTGAACTTCGTCAGAAACCATGTAATCAAGGAATGCTTTTGTTACTTCATTTGGCTCACCGTTCGTGTACATATGCTGATAAGCCCACACTGGATATTCACCAGACTCGATGTTTTCTACAGTTGCTTCAATACCTTCATACTTAACTGCAGTCAGCGTATCATCCAGATAGGACAATGCTAGGTAGCCGATTGCACCAGGAGTTTCAGTTACAAGCTTCTTAACGTTACCAGAAGATTCTTCTTGAATCGATCCTTCAAGGTCAGGAGCCGCTGCGCCAAGTGCGTATTTCTCAAATGTAGCACGAGTACCAGAGCTTGCAGGACGGTTAATAATCACGATATCTTGATCCGCTCCACCAACTTCGCTCCAGTTCGTCACTTTACCATTGAAGATGTCGGACAGCTGTTGCTTAGTCAGATCTGTCACGCCTACTTCTTTGTTTACTACAGCTGCCATACCAACTACTGCTACTTGATGGTCAACGAGTTGTGCTGCTTGATCAGCCTCAAGCTTCTCTTCAGCAAATACGTCGGAGTTACCGATGTCTGCTTGCTTATCAGCAACTTGTGTAAGTCCAGTACCACTACCGCCGCCTTGAACTTGAACTGTAATGTTCTCATTGCCTTCAATCGTCATGAAATCTTGTGCAGCTTGGTCAACAAGCGGCTGAAGCGCTGTAGATCCTACTGCAAGCACGGAACCGCTAAGCTGTGTTGTTTCTGTGTTGCCATTAGAGCTCCCTGCTGGGTCTGTATTTCCAGATCCGCTCGTATCTGTACCTGATCCGCAGGCAGCGAGTACGACGGTCATCGCTAGTGTAGTCATCATTAAAGGTAATTTCTTAACTCTTTTGAACATGTTAGGTTGTCCTCCCCCAATTTGTGTGTGGTCTTATTTGTGTTCACCACTTACATTACTCATTTTAGTGGCGGTGCATCATCTTAAAATTTATCCTTTGTTAAATGTGTATTAAATATGTATACACAGAATCTATTAAAGCATATAATAAATCTATGATAGATATAAAGAAGTGCGCCTTTTTTCCTGTAATCCTCCTTATAATGAACTAAATTATGATCTTATATTCCAAATGTTGCGTCTATTTTTGCAAGATTACTATATATAGATGTTAAAAATTCGTTTACAAACGTGATAACTTCAAGCAAGGAGGAACCTCGTAATGAATTTAATTAAATTTCAGATTCTCGTGTTAATAGATAAATGGAACAAAGTTACGGATGTCGCCAAGGAGCTTGATATGAAGCAGCCGACGGTTTCTTTTCATATGAAGAGCCTTGAGAAGGATATGGGGACCACCCTATATATTGCAGCAAGGGGCAGAATCATGCTCACAGAGGCGGGCAAAGCCATCCTGCCCTATGCCAAGCAAATGATAAATCTGGATCAGACCGCACGGCGAACGGCACAGCTGTTCAGTGAACTGAATCAGGGAAGTCTTCAGATCAAATCTGATCCCATGGTCTCAAACTATTACCTTCCCGGTCTTATCGCTGAATTCGCGGATCTATATCCTGGTATTCGTATTTCAAACCGCTTGTTTAATGAGGTAATAGATCCAGGCAGCGAGGAGAACTTTATTACGGCCAGGTTGGACAAGCTGGGTAACCCATTAGAAGAAGCGTCTTCTGACAAAGTTTTGATCCATACAGATGAGCTGATTCTCCTCGTCCCCGAGAACCATCCCTTTACACACGAGTCAACTTTGCATCCTGGAGACCTAAGCAAATATATGTTTGTTAATTATGAGAGCTGCGGATGGTTATCCGATCGGATGGAGCGTTTTACGCAGATCACGGGTGCCCATCTATGGGAGAGAGTATTTGCTGCGACACCCGAAGCAGCTGTAAACATGGTTGCTGCAGGCAAAGCGATTACTTTTTTTCCGGCAAGTGCTGTACTTTCGAAAAATAGAGGAGTTGTGAAGCTCTCGATCCCTGGTCTCTCTAAGGAAGATGTCACTATGCACATCACATTATCTAAAATGAATGAGCTCACACCGGCAGGCCAACAATTTTGGTCTTTCCTAAGTAAGAACCACAGGAACCCAAAGGCTCTTTAATCCATATATAAGAACATGGGCGTCATTACAATGAGAAAGGCCCTCTGCTTAGCACCTGGTCAGAGAGATTGACTCAGCGCTCAAAAAAGGGTCTTTCATCATAATATATGTGAATTATTTTAAAATGGCTGAAGTATAAGGTGGCAGCGTCAATGTCTGATCTGCCCACTTCGCCTCCGCATTTGTAGCATGTACAAGCTCGGTATACTTCACTTCTGAGTCGTTCAGGACAACCTGTCTCTCCTCTTTAGAGAGGTTATGAATGATCAGCGCTTGCTCTTCCTCTGCTGCCCTGACATACCCTAACAGCTGATCGTCATCCAGATCGAAATCGGCAATCGTCCCATCTGTGAGGGCTGGGCTTCCATTCCTCCAATCGATCAGTTTACGATAGTGAGACAGAAGGGATAAGCTGTCCGGCAGCTGGTCTTCGACACTTACAGCAGCCTCGCCCAGATTATGCTTCGGTGTCAGCCAGGTCGTCTGTCCCTCACCAGCCTTCGCTTGATACCATAGCATCGGCTCACGAATCTGCTCATCCGGCTTAGCGCCCTCCATCCCGATCTCCTCACCATAATAAATGAACGGATTACCAGGAAGGGTCAATAGGATGGATGCCGCCATTTTTGCATGATCTTCCGATCCGCCTAGCTGACTCATAACGCGATTCTGATCGTGATTGGCCAGAAAGACCGCATCAACAAATGTTCCTCCGGATTGTTCATTAAACAGCTCATAATTCCGGGCTAGCTGTACAGTAAACCCACCGTTCGTCTCGCTGGTCACCGTACGAATGATTTGATCAGCCAACCCAAAATTAAATCCCGAGTCAAATGCACTGTCCAAGTAAGGCGCTACGGAGACAGGGGAGTTCTCCCATACCTCTCCCACAATATAAGCATCTTCCTTGACCTGATTCATGGCCGTTCTGAATTCCTGCCACCAAGAGACATTCTTCTCCGTTGTTTCTGTGCTGCGGTCACTCTGCACATCCTCGTAGATATGCTTCGCTGCATCAAGCCGGAATCCGTCAAAACCAAACTCCAGCCAGTGCTGACCGATCTTGAGCATCTCAGATCGAACTTCTTCATTGTCAAAGTTAAGATCAGGCATTCCACTCCAGAAAGTCCCCAAATAATGCATGCCTTCCTGTTCGTGCCAAGCCGGCCCACTGCCTGCGGCACTCATCCCTGAAGTATTCTCACCCGTGTCCTCTGCCCAGCTGTACCAGTCACGGTATTCACTGTCCGGAGATATACTCGATTCTTTAAACCATGGATGCTCTGTACTCGTATGATTGACAACCAGATCCATGATGACCTTGATGCCCCTTTTATGCGCTTCTTCCAGCAGACGCTTCAAGTCATCCTTCGTTCCATAATCGGGATGGACATCGTAATAATCCGTCACATCATATCCGTGATAGCTGGGAGAGGGATTGATTGGCATCAGCCATATCCCTCCCACGCCAAGATCCTGTCCGCCAGGCTGACCATCATTTAAGTAGTCCAGCTTCTGCGTAATCCCGTTCAAATCTCCGATCCCATCTCCATCTGAATCATAGAAGGAACGAACAAAGATCTCATAATAAACGGTTGACGGCTGTTCAAGGGTGGCGAGTTCAGCGTTACCTTGGCCTCCTGCTTCAGCTTCCTCGGCAGCAGCACTCCCATCAGAATTCTTCTGCCCAGCTTCGGCATCTTCTGTAACGGGCTCTTCTCCATGCGGCTGCTGTCCTATGTCGGCTCCTTCACTACTGCACGCACCCAGCATGCCAGCTATCAGGAGAACAATGACGGGATATGCAAAGCGTTTGCTTAGCCCTTGCAGATAGCGCGGCGACATAGGCCTCACCCTTTCGTTGCTCCTGCAGTCAAGCCATCCACCAGGAAGCGCTGCAGGAACATGTATAGGAGCGTAATCGGCAGAGCTACGAGAACAGAACCTGCCGCGAACAGTGTAAACTCGGTACTCGTGTAGCTGTTTACCAGCTCATACAAGCCGACAGCCAATGTCCAGTTTTCACGTGAGCGCAGGATCAGTCTGGCAAAAATAAAATCAACCCATGCTCCGCTGAATGTCATCAGGGAAATATACGTAATAATCGGTTTGGATAACGGCAATATAATAGAAACAAAAATTCTCATGTGACTCGCTCCATCGAGCAATGCCGATTCTTCAAGTGCACGCGGAATGGTATCGAAGAAGCCCTTCGCTACAAACATACCGAGTGCTGCACCCGAGGTATATACGAGGATAAGAGCCCATGCTGAATCGAGCAAATTCATTTGCAGCAGCATCACGTATACAGCAATCATACTCATGAAGCCTGGGAACATCCCAAGAATCAAGATGACTGACATTGCCGTCTGACGTCCTTTGAACCGGAAGCGAGACATCGCATATGCAGTAAGCACTTGGATAATCGTTCCGAGCACCATGCTCGTGACAGCAATCTTCAGTGTGTTCCAGTACCACTGGAGAAAAGGAATATCCTTGTCTGCCTGCGGCATAAACAGATCTATATAGTGCTGTAATGTAAACTGTTCAGGTATGATCGTTTCACTGTATAAGGAATCCCCGACTTTAAAGGAAGACATAATAATCCATAGGGCGGGATATATACATACGATGGCGATCAGAATCAGCAAAATATAACTAAAGGTGAGCTTAATCCGTTTTTTTCTCTTCATTGAATCATATCCTCCTCTTTAAACGAACGGCTTCTGCGATAGTTATAGATCGAGAACGAGGCGATGATTATGAATATTAGAATACCGATCGCAGATGCAAAGTTGTACCTTTGATTATCCAGCGTCAGCTTGTAAAGCCACGTTACGAGAAGGTCTGTACTACCCGCAAATGCATAGTCACCGTTCGCCGGAGCACCTCCGGTCAACAGGAAGATTACGTTAAAGTTATTGATGTTGCCCGCAAACTGCATGATCAGAATTGGCGCAGTCTGGAATAGTACAAACGGCATGGTAATGTTGCGGAATTTCTGGAATGCGGAAGCACCATCCACCTCTGCCGCTTCATACAAATCCTTCGGAATAGCTGTAAGCACACCAAGCACAAGAATCATCGATACCGGAATACCAATCCACATATTGACGAGTATGACGGTGACTTTGGCCATGAATGGGTCATTGAGCCACGGCAGCCCGCCGAGTCCCAGCATGCCTAAATACTGATTGATCGGTCCAAATTGAGAATTGAACAGGTTCTTCATAATCAACAGCGAGATGAACTGCGGTATCGCATAAGGAATAATAAAAATGGTGCGCCACATGGTCTTGAAGCGTATTCCATGCTGCTGAATAAGCAGCGCAACCAGGATACCTCCGAAATAAGTCGTTACCGTAGCAACAATTGCCCAGATAATGGTCCAGATCAATACGCCAAAGAAGGTATTGCTCCAAGCTGTCAGCGTAAAGAGATTCTTAAAGGTATCGAAGCCGACCCAATCCACCAGGTTCTTCGGCGGAATATGGTCGGGAGCGGAATAATTCGTGAAGGCCATCAGAACCATGAACAAGATCGGTAATATAGTAAAAAAGAGCACACCGATGGTCGGGAGCGACAGCAGCAGGTACGGGAACCCTTTGTCCAGCAGCTGCTTTACCGTTTGGCGGAAGGATGGTGCCTGATTCCCTTGATCGCGGAGCTGTCCGATACGATGAGCATCCTTGATGTTTCCAATGTAAAAAGCAATAAGAAGCACGAAGTATATCAGTGCCACGAGCCCATAGATCATCATGAATATGGAATGATCACCCGGCACATTTTGATATAGACGTCCTACCTTCTCCATTCTTGAAGGTGAATCTCCCAGTGTTACGAGCCCCCATAGATTGGCTCCCAGCTGTGAAATAATCAAATATATACTAATGACTTCGACTAGAAAAAAGATTGCGCCTTTTACCCATTGTCTGTGATACCACTGCCCAAGCCCCATGAATACAGCTGATAAAATAGCGCCTGTGCGGGCATGGCTGCCCGAAGCCGATTGCGGCTTCCCGGTTGACATCATTACCGGTGATTGTCCTCTACTCATGTATGGTCCCAGCCCTTCCTTCCGATAGATGGTATGGAGCCACCGCGTGAAACTTATTTTACTAAAGTCTCTCGCGATGGCCTCTTGTCTTTTTCTACATATTGATCTACGTAATCTACCTATTAAGAACCTGTTTGAATGTTGCTCTTCATTTGCTCTACCATGCTGTCCATAGCTGCTTTAGGATCTTTATCGTTGTTCCACAGCTCGGACAGAGCAGCTTCCATTGGGGACCAGAACTGTGCCATAGCCGGGATGGAAGGCATCGGAATTGAATTCTCGAATTGTGCAAGGAAGGCAGAAGCGATCTCATCGCTCTTCACCGCTTCACTTGCGGCAGCTTCTGTATTTGCAGGAAGTGCACCTGTCATTTCAAAGTTCTTCGTTTGGTTCTCTGCATTCGTAATAAAGTCAGCGAACAGTTTAGCAGCATTCGGATACTTCGTATTTGCATTTACAAAATAGCTCTTCACGCCAGAGAACGGCTTCATCGGCTCACCATTAGGCAGGCTTGGATACACGCCAACTCCGAGATTAGCTACGCCTTCCTTCAGAGAACCCACATCCCAAGGACCAGATACGTTCATGGCCAGCTTGCCTTCAGTGAACAAGGATTTGCGGATATCCCCGTTAATGTTGGAAGAATTGAGCGGCAGAATTTCTTTCAGGCTCTGCATAAAAGTTGCTGCCTCGATACCTTGTTCATTGTTCAAGCCGATATCTGTAGGATCTGTGCCGTCACTTCCAAATACATAAGCGCCATAACCGCCAAAGAACGGGAATGCGTTATAACCATTACCTACATCCCACATAATCGCAAATTTATTGCTCTTCGTATCATTAAAGGTGCTTGCGAATTCCTTCACACCGTCCCAGTCAGCAGGAACAGCTTCAATCAGATCTTTGTTATAGAATACGGCCGTTGTTTCAACCGATTTTGGATAACCGTACAGAATTCCGTCATATGTCAGAGCATTAACAGCAACTTCGCTGTTTCTCGCTTTGGTTTCTTCTTCAAACCAGTCATTCGGCATAATAACTCCTGCAGTAACCCCTTGACCGATCTGGTCATGCACGCCTGCGAATACGTCAGCGCCTACACCGGCAGGTCCATCCGTTACCATCTGGCTCATTGCCTTGTCAGCTCCAAGCTCAGTGAAGGTTACTTTGACTCCATGTTTCTCTTCAAATGCTTTGCCCACTTCTTCAATAAATGCTTTCTGATCGCCGCCATCCCATACGGTAAGCTCAGCGCCTTCTTCAGGAAGCAGCTCCTCTACTTCAGCAGGAGGTGTCTCTGCCCCAGGTGCAGGTTCAGTTTCAGCCGGTGCATTGTTACCCGTACCACATGCAGCCAAAAAGACCGTCATGGCAAGCGAGAGTGTCATAAAACTAAATTTTTTACCTTTTTTCATGTGTAAATCATCCCTTCCCCTTTTTGTTCTGCATGCGCTTAACCCGATCAAGCTCCTGTTCAGAAATATTTGGATTTCATACAAATGTTTGCGCTTATGATATTTTTGAAACTATTGTGCAAACGTTTGTCCAAATAGTTAGATGTATTTCCTCTTTAGATAGGCACTTGAATCAAAATACAGAGGATATTGATAAAAATCAGGCTAAGTAAGCGCTTTATCAGCAAGCTAATCATAACCGAGAATTCAAATTTGTTAAAACGTTTGCATAGAGCATTTTCAGCCATAATTGACCATTTATATAAAATTAACACTTAATATCTCCTTTTTCCGTTTCTATGCTACTATTTACTCATGTTTTTGAGTTGGCCACTTGTAAATCCTAGGTATTATATACCAAAATTTTTATGTAGTTATGATCGAGGGTAAGAATATAATGTGATTTATAGCCTTTTTCAGGGCATTTAACCAAATGAACTCATTTTTGATGGAGTTCTCATCAGCGGACAAAAAATCTCATTTACAAATATGCAATTCATGGATTAACATAATCGGTAAAACGCAAACGGTTCCACGGAGGAGGTGAAACAAATGGCGGTAACGATAAAAGACGTGGCAAAAATGGCAGGGGTCTCACCATCCACGGTATCCCGTGTTTTGTCCGGGCATCCAAGAATCAGCCAGAAGACAGCCAGTAAGGTTCGTACGATTATGACGGAGCTGGGCTATCATCCGAACATGATGGCGAAAAGCCTAGTATCCAAGACAACCAAAAGTATTGGTGTCATTTTGCCCAAACCGGCTGAAGAGCTGTTCCTTAACACCTTCTTTATGGAGCTTATTCGTGGAATTGTGTCCCAGGCCAACAAATCAGGCTACGATATTGTAATCAGCTCGGGAGCTAATGAGCAGGAGGAAGTGGAAGCTGTCGGAAGACTGGTCCATGGTGGACGAATTGACGGCGCCGTTCTGCTGCACTCCAGGCAAAATGATCCCGTTGTAGAATATTTGCATAATCTAGACTTCCCATTTGTACTTGTGGGACGGAATGAACTGTATCAGGATGTATTATCTGTGGATACTGACAATGTACAGGCCGCCTATGATGCAACTCGGCATCTGATATCTTTCGGCCATGAACGCATAGGCTTTGTCAGCGGTCCCAAGAACCTGATTGTCTCCAAAGACCGTATGAAGGGTTACAAAAAAGCCATGCATGAAGCCGGTCTCTCTACCAAATCTGAGTGGATTGTCGAAGATGATTTTCTGCAGGAGAGCGGGTATCGTGCCATGTCATTTTACATGACGCTTCCCGAACGCCCAACAGCACTTGTCGTCATTGATGACGTGGTGAGCTTCGGTGTTCTTCGCGGGTTAAATGAATTAGGCTATAAGGTCCCCGAGGACCTATGTATTGTCAGTTTTAACAATAATGCAGTCTCAGAACTGTACAGTCCTCCACTAAGCAGTGTAGACATCGGAATATATCATCTTGGATATGTAGCGTCACAGGCACTCATCCAAGCCATTCAGGGAGATGATAAGTCGCTATTCTGCAAGCGCCACATCATTCCGCATCGTTTAATGGTTAGGCAATCTTCAATGCATACCGTGATGAGAACCACATAAGCTTTACGAAACACATGAACCTCTACACGTGGAATCGACATCAGTTCAAACGTTTGCATTAGTGTTGACAACTTGTGATCTATATTGAAATCAACTTATGAGCTAGCATGCTCATTTGCACTATTTTACTGTAGTAGCGCAAAAAATAGTGTACCCGCAGTCCTCCCGGGCAGCGGGTAGTTCGTGCTTCATTGTAACCAACATAATGACTACACTTCCTCTTCTACTCTTTCTCTTCTGGCCCTTCCTTCTCGTTATTCTCTTCTTTATACAGTTTGCTGTTCCTGATGAGTTCAATTAATTCCAGCTTCATGCTCTGCAGCGCATCTTCCTTCGGCATCGGAATATACCGGCTCAGAATCCGCATATCTTCTTCGAACATCTCGATGATGCGGGTCATACTGCCCTCATCTCCTTGCTTAACGCCTGCTACCAGCCTTAGGAACTCATTCTCTGGGATATGCTCTGGATCGATTTTCTTTTCCATTTGTTCACCGCCTGCTGGCTTATATTCATTCGTTTAGATATTTCTGCTTCACTATGCCCTTCTATATAGAAGAGCCGAACCACTCGCTTTCCTGTCTCTGAGGGAATCAGCCCCAGCAAATATTCAACGTACAGTTTAGAATCGACCTCCTGCTCTAGAGAGCTTGCAGACAAATGCACATGCTCATGCATGATCGGAATCTCCCTGCGGCGTTCCGAACGGGCCCGATACCCGAGACGCCATGCGATACGTTTAAGCTCCTGTTGATAATACTGAACTGTCTGATCCATACCCATTCCACCTTTCATATTTATTAAAATAAGAACGTGTGTTCCTATTTTTATGCACATTATAATCTATCCCCCTCTTTCTTCCAAGTCCCAAAAAAAGAGTTCTAATCTCCTACCGCCAGAACATACAGCTGCTTGGTTGTTCTTTCTTGATTTTTCGCATAATCCTCGGTGTAGAAAAAATGTTTTAAAATTTTTTTTGGATAATAGGTTGTAAAAAGAACGGTTAAAACTCCTTTATAAGTGAATCAATTTCATAACTCATTAAAAAGGTGATTTCGAAACTATATATAGACAAATTAAATCTTTTTGATCTGATCTATATATACCTTTGATTTAAGCAGCTAAAGGTAATATGAAATTGATTCAAATGAACAACAAAAAATAACGATTCAAGGAGGATGAACTTGAATGAGCTGCAAACAAACAAATCTGCCTGTAGAAACTTTAACTGTACCGGGGAACATCAATATCGATATGGCCTCTGCTTCAAGAGGAGACGAACGCCGCTTGATGGTGAGCGACAACCCGGAGACTCTGACTGCTGAGAGCTTCCCGGTCGAGTACGGAACACTCTGGCATGACGTCGTCAAAACATCGAAGCGTTCCGTGAAGCATCGCATTTTTGGCTGGCATTACAATCGCACGGGTGCTCCGGTTAAGCTAGGTGTTACGATTGAGAATAAAGACAAGGACCGTATTGAAGTACGTCATATCGAAAGAGATCTGATCCTCGGCCCGTCTACGGTCAGTTGGATTATTGATGTCGGTCAATGCATCGCCAAATCCTGTCTTGGCGGAACACTTGACCGGATCAAGCCTGTTGATCATTACAAATTCGGGACTGGTGTGGCGCTTATCGAGGAATTTATTGTAGACGAGGATGTACTCGCAGGATTTATCTATGAGTTTACGGTGGAGCATGCAGATGGAAAGGGAAGTCAGGATTATGAAATTCGTACTGTCGCATCGAAGCTGCTGGACAAGGATCTGCGTGAAATTACGACAGAGCCTGTACCGCCTCGCCCAGCACCTCAAGCACATCCTCGCGGCAGCTGGACCTTCTCCGAAACAGATGCCATTACCCCTGTATACCGAGTTGGACAAAGTGCAAACTTCCGCACATGTGCAGGAACCAAGCTCACTGGGGAGCCGCCAGTTGACCTGCTATTTACCGCCGAGAACAGTACGCTGCCGAACTCACTGACAAACCGCGGACAATTCGGTGCAGTCTATCAGGTGACGATTCCGATTCTGAATGAGACCGACAGTGAAGCAGCCGTGCGCATACGCGTCAATCCTAGAGGCGGAGCCTTTGCCGGAGCTGCCCTGATTGATGGCAAGACCTACGGAATTCCGCTTCTGCGCAACAACACCCAGCTCAGCCCGATCGCGGATATTACGGTTCCACCGGGTGAGAGCTCCTATAGCTTCAAATACATGACTGCAGGCAGTGCAAGCACACCGCTCGGCATCTACGTAACCACCATCGTCTAGTTCATTGTCTGATCATCTCTATCGACACATCTGAACAGCGATCAACAGAGCAGCGTTCAACTCCTGCTTCTCCTCGTTAAAAAATCTTCCCCGCAAACGGCAAAAGATCCGTACCCGCTGGCCACCTCTTGGCTCCTTGCGGGTACGGATCTTTTGTTCGTTCTTACATCTTAGGATGCAGGGATGATGATTTTTTGTCCTATTTGCAGCTTGTGTACATTGCTTATTTTGTTTGCCTTGGCAATCGCATTCCAATCAACCCCGTACTTCAGGCCAATTCGGTACAGGTTGTCCCCTCTCTTGATGACATACACCTGATCCTTGCCAGCCTCCGGTTTGACAGGCTTAGGGTCCGGCTTCGTTGCTGGAGTTGTCGGCTTTGGTTCCGTCGGCGTCTCTTCTGCTTCCGGTTCTTCGACTTCTGGAGCTGCCGTATCCGCGCCGCCGGACAAGTCTAAGGAATACTTGCCAAAACCATCCTCATTCTCACCCAGATAGGTCATCGCGCCGCTAAGCTCCGCATCGGCAGTAACAATACTGCTGGCTGCAGGGGAGGTATTGAAGATAATCTCCGGAGTACCGGAAATCTTGGCAAATGACCAGTTTCCATCCGCAGCTGGGTTGATTGTCTTATTTTGCGCGATATAATCAATAATGGCCTGACGGCTCTCATCTGGAGCAGCCATAATGATGCGCTTACCGTCCGGATTCGCCAATTTATTGGAGCCTGCACGATAGTTATTGGTAGCTACAATAAATTTTTGCTCAGGCTCAATCGCCTTACCATCATACTTCAGGTTCTTGATGCGGTTGGAAGATGCACTTACGACGTTCCCTTTACCGTCATATTTCGCTGGCTCCGTCACATCAATCTCATAGGTTACACCATCAATAACATCATAATTGTACGTCGGGAAGTCAACATTCACGAGCTCCTGCTCTCCACTCTTGGATGGATCAATGGTATTGAATTGTCCTGCGGACCATTCCAGCCATTCCTTCACTTCTGCTCCTGTCAGTTCAACCGCATGAACTGTATTAGGATATACATATAGATCTGCTACGTTTTTAATGGCGATTGTACCTGCCGGGATATCTGTATAATAGTCCGGACCCATGCGTCCGCCCGCCTTGAATGGAGCACCCGCGGACAGAACTGGAATTCCTTCATACTCTGTGCCCTTCAACTTGTTCTCTACATACCATTTCTGTGCATTGGTCACGATCTGAATGGATGGATCATCCTGTACAAGCGCAAAATAACTCGTAATTGGCGCTGTAGTCTCTCCTACAGGACCACGCACGTATTCCACGGTTGCTTCATGTTCCGCTTGTACCGCTGCCGCTATTTCTTCATCCAATGCTGCAATCGATTTGGCATTTGCTGAATCGTAGATCGGGCGGGATACTGCTGTGGAGTCGACAACCTCCCATTCTCCATCCACCTGCGCAAGCTCCAGATCAATGACCCCGAGATTATCTCCCCATGCTCCCGGCTCAACAGCCGCAACACCATTAATGGTTCCTTTCGCGAGGTCAACACCCTTCATTCCTTCAAAAGCAGATCCAGGGAAAATCTTATGGGCATGTCCGAACAGGATTGCGTCAATACCTTCAACCTCGCTAAGTGGCAGAACCGCGTTCTCCGCCATTTCTGCTGGTGGATTCTCATCATAACCCGAGTGCGCCAGAGCTACGATCAAATCCGCCCCTGCAGCTTCGATTTCGGGCACGAACTTCTCAGCTGTTTTGACGATATCCTTCGTAATTACTTTACCTGTCAAGTATGCGCTGTCCCATTGCATAATTTGAGGAGTAACGAGACCGATAACGCCGACCTTAAGCGTATGCTCCTTACCCGACTCGTCCGTTACCTTCTTCTCGATAATCTCATATGGTTTATAATGGTTCACATCATTGCTCTCATCATCATCGCCGTCATCCTTGTAGATGTTTGCATTCACATAAGGGAATTCTGCCCCTTTTAATACCTGGTCAAAGAACTCCAGTCCATAGTTGAACTCATGATTCCCGGGCGTTGCCGCATCATAATCAAGCAGATTCATTGCTTTATATACCGGATGCACTTCGTCACCCTTAAGCGGCTTAACCTTGGCTACATAATCCCCAAGCGGATTGCCCTGAATGAGATCGCCATTGTCGAACAGCATGCTGTTCTTCGCCTCACTGCGTGCTTGTTTGATCAGCGTTGCTGTTCGTGCCAGACCATAGGTCTCAATCGCTTTATCCGTATAGTAGTCGTAGTCTACCAAATTGGCATGAATATCTGTCGTTTCGAGAATGCGTAGTTTAACCTTGGCTGCTTCCTCTGCGGACACGGGCTGTCCTGGAATGGCAAAGAGCTGAAACAACAGTGCTGCCGTTGTCATTCCTGCCAAAATTGTATTCCTCTTCTTCAAATGTACCCCTCCTGTATTAGGTCCTTCATTCCCTTGCCACAGTTCCTTGTATGTAGAATCTACGCTGTCATCTAGCCTGACACCAAGACCTCCCTTGGAGAAATATATTTCTAAATGCTATTTTATATCAATATTTAGAAGTGTTAAAGAGAGAAGTTTTTGATTAATGCACAACGTTATAACATATTTTTATGAAAAAACACAAAAATGACTTTACCTTACAACCATTAAGTTAAGTTATTTGACATCTAGATGTCGATTATTCGAATTATGTGTCTGTGCAATCATCTGGCCTTCATCGTCAATCAAACACAAAAAAGAGCAAGAGAAGCTTCGGTAAGCCTCTCTTGCTCTTCCATCATTAAGCTTAGACGTCTACTGCTTGATCTGATCATCCTTATGATCTACAAATTACGCTTCCCATACCTGCAGTTCCTGACCCTTGCCTGTAAACTCAATTCGTTTAGGCGTGATATCTAGGATGACATAATTGGGATCATCGGGCCCTGTAAACCATTTCTCCAGACGGTCATTCCACAGCTGCTTGCGGAGTTCACCATTACGGCTCACTTCTGCTGTCCCTTCAATCTCCAGAAGGTCCTTCGTTCCGCCTGATTCGTATCCGAGCAGCAGGCTGACATTCGGATTATCCTCAAGCTCCTCCACTTTGTGGGTGCAGCGGTTGGTCGCCATATAGATGTTGAGACCGTCATTATAGACAGCCATATATCTTACCTTAGGCTTACCGCCTTCCACCGTTGCCAGCGAGCAATACGGATTGTCCTCAATCGCTTCTATAATATGTTGTTCAAGATCTGTTTTATTCATAGCACTTCAGGTCTCCTTTCAAAAATACACTCTATTATTAGTGTACCCTGCTCCTGAAAGTTGAACCCGTGGATATTTAACATAAACCGCCCCATACCTGCCCGGCTTGTCATTCACTAGGAATCTGAGTGCTGGCCTGATAGAACGAACAGGTTCTTTAATTCTCATTCTGCCGGACAGGAACCAGCCTCTCTCTATTTCCCATATAAGGGCGGAGCGCCTTCGGTATATAAACAATTCCATCCTCCTGCTGATGATTCTCAAGGAGAGGAATCAGGATTCTTGGTGAGGCCACGGCCGTGTTGTTCAATGTATGACAATACCTCAATTGACCATCGGTACCCCTATAGCGGATATTGGAGCGGCGCGCCTGAAAATCATGCAGGTTCGACGACGAATGTGTCTCCCCATAGCTGCCCCGGCTAGGCATCCAAGTCTCAATATCATACTGTTTATATGTTTTTTGAGACATATCACCTGTGCATACTGCAACCACCTGGTATGGAAGCTCTAGCGCCTGTAGCAGCTCTTCAGCGTAGCCCGTAATTTCCTGGAGCATCTCTTCCGACACCTCCGGATCAGCCTCTGTCAGGACGACCATCTCTACTTTGGCAAACTGATGCACCCGGTAGAGCCCGCGCACGTCACGTCCCGCAGAGCCGACTTCACTCCGGAAGCTTGTCGATACGGCCGCCAGACGAACCGGTGCTGCCACATCAATCACTTCCCCAGCATAATACGAGATGAGCGGAACCTCTGAAGTACCGATCAGAAACTTATCATCTCCTGCAAGCTCATAAGTCTGGTCACGACCGCTCGGAAAAAATCCGGTGTTCTCCAGCGCCTCTTCCCTGACCATAATCGGCACCTCCATCGGTACGAAGCCGTGCTTCATCACGATATCCAGTGCAAGCTGCTGAACGGCGCGGTGCAGCAGAACTCCGTCGCCCTTCAGATAGTAGCTGCGCGAGCCGCCAACTTTGACTCCGCGTGGAGCGTCAATGAGATCATGAAGCTCTCCGAGTTCCATATGGTCCTTGACTGGGAATGGAGGCGAACTGACCTCTCCAACCTTCCTTACAATGACATTATCCTTATCGCTCTGCCCTCGGGGTGTGTCAGGGGATACAACATTCGGGACAAGCAGCCGCAGCTTGTTATAACGTTCCGTCACCTCGGCGAGCCTTGCTTCTGCTTCCTCTAGTTGTCCGTTTACCTGCCGCACAGCTTCACGGGCAGCCGCTGCCTCCTCCTGTTTGGCCTCTCTTATCAGCTGTCCTATTCTCTCCGACTCGACATTTCGCTGTTGCCGGAGCTTCTCCACTTCGGTAATCAGCTCCCTACGCGCATCATCACACATTAGCAGCTCATTTATGGATATGTCTATTCTCTTCCAATTAGCTGCTTCCTGAACCTGCTCTGCATGCTCCCTAATCCATTTCATATCCAGCATTCACGTCACCCCTAAGTTAAATTCGTTATACTAAAAAAAGCATAGAGCGCCCTCATCCGTTGGGACGAGGAGCGCTCTATGCTCGCGGTGCCACCCAATTTATTGAAGCAGCCTTCATGCGGTCAGCATTAAGTCTCACTTCAATCTCTTTGGTTCCGCGATAACGGGCGGTTCCGATTAACTTAGGGGTCAGTATAAACTTTCCCTTGACGAGAATACCTCCGAGTTGGATGCTCTTCATTGGCATTTTTCACGTTTTCAATTAAAGGTATTATAGTTTAGACATTTCCACATTACAATGATTTTATTCCTGAATATGCTGTACTTTCCTGCCAAGGAGGGCTATAATTAGCTTCTGAAATGTCCTAAACTTCATATTCAACCTCAAGGGGTGCTGGGTTAGCCGGCTGAGATAGTATCCGTGAAAGCGTGTTAGATACGTACCCTTTAAACCTGATCTGGGTAATGCCAGCGTAGGAATGGAGAGAACTTCGAGTGTGCTGTTCTATATTTAGACAGCCCTTAGCCCTTACGTCTGCATGCGTCCCTTATCTGGGACGCTTTTTTTATTATGATCGCAAGAATGCACTCCCACTCTAACGATCTCCCGTTTCAGGATGGCTTTCAAGGAAGCCTCTCTTGAACTTATAGAAGTTGAAATGGAAATTTCGTCAATAATAGGGGTAATTTAAAAGGAGAGAGAAACATGTACAAAAAGTTAGGAATCCTGCTTCTCATTACACTCATGACGATCGTCACCGCTTGCGGCAGCAGCGGCACAGCGAATGAAGATTCTGGCGCAGGCTCGGAGGAACCGGCAGCGAGTGAAAGCCTCCGCGACATCAAGGTCGTACTGGACTGGACGCCAAATACGAATCATACGGGCTTATACGCAGCAGTCAGCCAAGGCTTCTACGAGGAGGAGGGCCTGAATGTAGAGATTATTCAGCCCGGCCAAGCCGGTGCAGATACAATGGTCGCTTCTGGTGAGGTTCCTTTTGGCGTAAGCTATCAAGAAGGGGTTACCCAAGCTCGGACACAAGGTGTCCCGATCGTATCCATTGCTGCCGTCATTCAGCATAATACCTCCGGCTTTGCAGCGCCTGCTGACCGGAACATCGAGTCTCCGAAGGACTTTGAAGGCAAAACCTATGGAGGATGGGGCAACCCCATCGACTCGGCAGTTCTGGATACAATTATGGGTATGGAAGGCGCGGATGTAAGCAAAGTGAATAATGTGAACATCGGCGATGCCGACTTCTTTACCGCAACGAAGCGAGACATTGATTTTGCATGGATATTCTACGCTTGGACGGGTATTGAAGCCGAGCTCCGCGGTGAGCCGATCGATATGTTCTACGTTAAGGACTATTCCGAGAAGCTTGATTACTACACTCCTGTACTTATCACGAATGAGGCAACCATTGATGAGGATCCTGAGCTTGTCAAAGCCTTCATGCGCGCCACGACCAAAGGCTATGAATATACGATTGATCATCCGGAAGAAGCCGCAGGGATATTGAGCGAGGCCGTACCTGACCTCGATAAAGAGCTTGTGCTTGAGAGTCAGAAGTGGCTCAGCCCGAAATATCAGGATGATGCTGCGCACTGGGGCGAACAAAAAGCAGAGGTATGGCAAAACTACTCCGACTGGATGGTAGAGCACGAGCTGCTAGACCAGCCACTGGATGTCGAGAAGGCTTTTACGAATGAATTTCTGCCACATCAATAATTATTAAAGGAAAGCGTTGGTGAACCAAATGGCTCAAACATTACTAAGCATTCAAGTTATTCCAAAAACACCGAATGGAGAAGATTCGATCCCTTATGTGGACCGTGCCATTGAAGTGATACAGCAATCCGGCGTGAAATATCAGGTTCATCCACTCGAAACGACCCTGGAGGGCGAGCTTCCCGAACTGCTCGAAATTGTGCAAAGAGTTCATGAGGTACTCATTGAGGCTGGCAGCCCGAGCATTATTTCACAAATCAAGATTGCCCATTATCCAAGCGGAATCAGCATGGAAGGATTAACGGAGAAGTATCCATCATGAAACGTGTTGTAAGAAGTGTGCTGCCGCCTGTCGCGGCGGTCATCCTCTTTTTGGCGGTATGGCAAATAGCCGTGCCGCTTTTTCACATTGAGAAGTGGATTCTGCCAAGTCCTGTTGATATTACCCGCGAAGCAGCTGCACAGGCGGCAAGTCTTACGGAGCATACTTGGGCGACCGTACAGCTCACCCTGCTCGGCTTCGGCATTGGCGCTGCGATCGGACTTCTAACGGCCATGCTGCTGCATCTGGTTCCATTTATGAAAACAGCCCTATATCCATTGCTCATCCTGAGCCAGAATATTCCGACGATTGCGCTCGCGCCGCTTCTGATGATCTGGTTCGGATTCGGCCTGCTGCCCAAGATCATCGTTATTACGCTCGTCTGCTTCTTTCCGATCGCGGTATCTGCCATGGACGGACTGATGCAAACGGATCGCGCAATGCTGAGCTACATGAGAATGGCCGGAGCCAGCAAAGGGCAAATCTTCCGCAAGCTGGAGGTGCCTCACGCGCTCCCGTCCATTTTCTCTGGTCTAAAAATCGCAGCAACCTACAGCGTCATGGGCGCAGTCATCGCCGAATGGATCGGCACAGATAAAGGCATCGGCTATTATATGATGCTGCAAAAATCGGCCTATCGGACAGACCGGGTATTCGTCGCCATGGCCATCATCGTCCTCTTGAGCCTGCTCCTCTTCGCCGTCATCGCTATGCTGGAGAGAGCGCTCGTCCGCTATAAGACAGATGATCATAGAAATTCCAGTTCATGAGACGGCAGCAGCCATCGAATCGAATCCAGTAACGAGAGGAGGATAATCTTATGGATCCTTTACTAGAAGTGTCTGACATCCGTTTATCATTTCGTCAGAAAAAGCAGCAGCTTCATGTCCTTGATCACATATCACTCACGGTCGGCCAAGGTGAATTCGTCTCCATCATCGGACCCTCAGGCAGCGGAAAGAGCTCTTTATTTCAAATCATTGGCGGACTTCTTCAGCCTCATGCAGGAACAATCCGCCTGGACGGAGAAGTGGTAACAGGAACCCGTGGCAATATCAGCTATATGCCACAGCAGCCAGCCCTGCTCCCATGGCGGACAATAGCCGATAACATCAAGCTCGGCAGCGAGGTTGCGCCTGCTCGATTCCGCAGCAGGCAAGGAGCGGATTACGAGCTAACCACTCAGCAATGGATGGCTAAGGCTGGTCTGAGCGGCTTTGAAGATATGTATCCACACAAGCTGTCAGGCGGAATGCAGCAGCGGGCTGCCTTTTTGCGCGCACTCTTGAGTCCACAGGAGCTTATGCTGCTCGACGAGCCGTTCAGTGCGCTGGATGCACTGACGAGAAGCGAGATGCAGGAGTGGCTGCTCGGTATTTGGGAGCAATCGAAGCGATCGGTGCTATTCATTACGCATAACATTGAAGAGGCACTCCTGCTGTCGGATCGGATCTATGTATTTTCAAATCGACCGGCGACCGTACTCCATGAGGTGAAGGTCCCATTTGCCCGTCCAAGACAGGAAGTGTTGACCGAGGACCCTCATTTTCTTCGCTTGAAGCGTGAAATATCCGAATGGATGCGGGAGGAAAGACGCAAGCAGCCGGTTAGTTCCAGCCCTTACCCGAACATGAAGTAAACCAAGCTAGGAGGTGATAAGCGTAATGCAGCAGTCTGAAGAGGATTTAGCGCCTGTCATTGACTCGCATATTCACCTGGACCAGTATGAAGACGAGAAGCAGCCCTTGCGTCTGTCGTTTGCACAGCATCAAGTGGAGGCTGTAATCGCTGTATCTACCCATCTTGCCTCCTGCCAGAGAACGGAGAAATTGGCGGCTGCCTCTCCTTCGCTGATATATCCTGCTTATGGATATCATCCGGAGCAAGCTATCCCCTCTGAGTCCGAGCTGACAGAGCTGTTTGAGTGGATGGAGGAGCATCTGGACAGCATGATTGCCGTAGGCGAAGTTGGCCTGCCCTATTACACAAGATTGGAAACAGCTGTCGAAGGCAAAGCTCTGGAGATGAAGCCCTACATCGATATGCTGGACAAATTCATCGCATTTGCCAAGAAACACGATAAGCCCATCATTCTGCATGCAGTTTATGAGGATGCAGACATTGCGGTCGAGCTCTTGGAGCAGCATCGCTATGAGAAAGCGCATTTCCACTGGTTCAAGGGTGCAGAACATACGGTCTTGCGCATGGCGAAGAACGGATACTATATTTCTTTTACGCCCGACATCGTATATGAAAAAGAAATACAGGATCTTGCCAGTATCTATCCTCACGATCAGATTATGGCGGAGACCGATGGCCCGTGGCCTTTTGAGGGCCCTTTTGCCGCGCATAAGACGCATCCCCGAATGGTGAAGGACGTGATCCGAGCCTGGTGTGATGTTACAGGAATCAAGCCGGAAGCAGCATTTGAGCTATTTTATAACAATACCAAATGCTTCTATGATATTTGACTTCAAGGTATAGATAAGCCTTGCATCTTACATATCAGCTTCGCAAGTGATGCCCCTGATGATTCAGGGGCTTTTTCAGCTTTAATGCCGCAATGATCTCATATGTTTCTTTATCCATTTCGTTCTCGTAATTCCCCTTTTCATGCAGCCATTATTTGAACTATTGTCGTATACGCAGGAAAGAATTAAAATTTGAGAGCATCTAGGATAATGGCACAGAGGCAGCCGAAGGAAGGAACCCTGTATAGAATGCGCTCCAGTCACCGTATTCTGACCCTATTCCATTTGTTGTCTTCAATAATGTAAGCACTTTCAACGGATGAAAGGAAACGTGGATAATATGTTTGGTTCCCGTTACTTTAATACACTTCGCAACCAAATATTTATTGGCTCTTTGCTCGTTATGCTGCTCGTTCTCGGCTCCATCGCACTCATTGTATATAACCAAATATCTGTACTGCTGCGCAGTAACGCAGAGAGCCATATTCAGCAGACCGCCGTCCAGGCATCCGGCAAGCTGGATGTCCTTCTGAATCAGATTGAGAACTGGACATCCCAGGTCGCAACCGATGCGACAGTTCAGCATGATCTGGCACTAGAGGCAGCAGGACAGCACATCAGCTTCTCACAGCGGCAACAGCTGCAGGAGGAAGTACGCAAGCTTGAAGCTTATGCCACATCGATTCGTTCTATCGAAATATACACAGCCGATTATCGCAGAATGCTTCCTCTGGATGATGCGGAGCTTGATGATCGTGTGCCTGCAGGCTGGATTACGAGGACGGATGAGGCTGAAGGACAGCTGGTGTGGTTTGGCATAGATCCCAGGGATCCGGCAAGCGTCGTTGCGATTCGTAATATTCGAATTATCAATCAGTCCTACCAGGCGGCAGGATATGTCGTTGTTCGCATTGATAAGAACTTTTTCCAGCTTACAGACAACGACTCCGGGAACCGTTCATCGCTCGAATTCTTGAATTTGTTTGATGATGAGGGGAAGCCGATCTCCCTTGCAGCGATGCCTGGTGTAAGTCCTGATATCCATCTACGGGAGCTTCAGTCCTCTGTAGAGCTGGATGGCGAGCCGTACATCACAGTTGAACGGCAATCCGAGAAGACAGGCTGGAATTTGGTCATATTGTCTCCAGCCGATTACCAGGCAGAGGGGATCAGCCTATTACTCACCGTTATGATTATTTCCGTTATCGGCGGGGCCCTGCTATTTGTCATCCTCTCCTTCTTCCTGTCGACGATGATTACGCAGCCTATTCTGAATATGATCAAGGTGATGAGGACCTCTAAATTCGGCACGCTCAAACCAAGCAAGGTCACTTCCGCTACGCTTGAAATACAAGAGCTCAACAACACATACAATCAAATGGTGGATCGAATGAATGAGCTGGTTGAGGTCGTATATCAGAAGGAGATTCTACAGAGCCGCACGGAGCTCAAAGCGCTGCAATCTCAAATTAATCCACACTTCTTGTTTAACACGCTGGAGGCACTGTACTGGGCTCTCGATGAAAAAGGAGAAGAAGAGCTTGGTGAGGTCGTCATTGCGATGTCCGGTCTGTTCCGATATGTCATTAGCCGAGGCGATGATGACGAGTGGGTAACTATTGATGATGAGCTCAGCCATGTAGAACGCTATCTAACGATTATGGACATCCGCATGGGAGACAGACTCTCCTGGAAGATCACTTGTGATGCGTCTATGAGGTCGGTGCCGATCCCCAAGCTGCTGATCCAGCCGCTCGTGGAGAATGCCGTTCTTCATGGGCTAGAACAGCAAGTCGGTGCTGGAAGCATTGAAGTGCTCGTTACTTCCTCCAGCCATTCGGGTTATATCGATGTCATCATCAAGGACAGCGGACCCGGCATGAGTGAGGCGAAGATTCGCTCCCTCTACACGGCTATGGAGGAAGGCCATTCCCCTTCCTCTAAGGGAACGGGCATCGGTATTGCCAATATCTACAGGAGACTAAAGCTCAGCTACAACCGGGAAGGAAGCGGACTTCACATTGCCAGCGATTTAGGCAAAGGTACCCTTGTTACGATGACGATACCCAATGAACCAGGAGGTACTTTTTATCATGAAAAAGATACTTATCGTGGATGACGAGCCCAGAACGAGAGAAGGGATTCGCAAAACACTGGAATCCTGGTCATCCGGACAGCATGTGATTGAGACCTCAGCCAGTGCGGTGGAAGCCCTTGAGTGGCTTAAGATAAATAATGCGCATCTTGTCATTACTGATATTCGCATGCCCGAGATCAGCGGACTTGATCTGATTGAGCAGATTCATAACGCCCCCTTCTCTCCGATTGTCATTGTCATCTCAGGCCATGCTGAATTTGACTATGCACAGCGAGCGCTGAAATATGGTGTGGTTGAATATTTGCTCAAGCCCATCGACAAGAAGAAGCTGGTCTCTGCTGTGGGGCTTGCTCTTCAGCGTTATGAGGATCAGAACCAGATTGAGAAGATGAAGAAGCTCGTCGATCCGAAACTGATGGCTACCTCGCAGGAAGAACGCAAGTATAGCCTCCCTGTCCAGGAAGCGATTGATTATCTGGAGCTGCATTTGCATGAGCCTGTCTCCCTGCGTGATCTATCTGAGGTGCTACACATGAACACAAGCTACCTAAGCGCCTTATTCAAGGAGCAGACCGGTCTTACATTTAGTGATTATCTGACACGCAAGAGGCTTCAACGGGCCAAGGAGCTGCTGCTGAATACCAGGCTCTCTATCAATGAAATATCGGAGATGGTCGGATACCAGACCCCCAAATATTTTGTAAAAGTGTTTCGAACCGCCGAGAATGTGAGCCCCGGGAGATATAGACAGCACATGCTGGAGGGTTCAGAGGAAAAGATCCAATAAAAGTGGTATTTAACCTAAAACCTGTTACGTTATGCGCTTACAAAAGCTTTGCTACAATTCAATATAGAGACAAATAAAGCGGTTTCAAAAACCGACTTAGATCATAAAGCAAAGGGGATGTAAACGTGTTTAAAACAAAAAAGAAGTGGACGTTAATGACCATGACTCTCTGCTGTGCCATTGCGCTTGCAGGCTGTGGGAACAGCGGATCAGGCAGTGACGAAGGAGCAGATGGCGGCGATAAAACAACGATCAATTTCATGCATCTGTGGCCTGAAGGCGTGTCAGCCGGACAGAACAAGATCGTTAATCAAATCATAGAAGATTACCAAACAGAGAACCCTGATGTCACCATCAAGACAGAGGTTCTGGATAACGAACAATACAAGAATAAGCTTAAGGTCCTCTCTGCTTCCAATGAATTACCCGATGTCGGCATTACTTGGGCAGCAGGCTTCATGACTCCTTATGTCGAAGGCGGATTGTTCACCCCTATTGATGACCTGCTGGGCGGCGAGCTGAGCGGCAAGTTCGTCGAAGGAACAACCGAAGCCTTCAACATTGACGGCAAGACGTACGGACTTCCACTGGAATTTAATATTACACCTGTCTTCTATAATAAAGCGATCTTTGAACAGTATGGACTCGAGACTCCGCAGACCTATGAAGAACTAAAAGCTATAATCTCGACCCTTACAGAAAACGGTGTAGCTCCGATCGCACTGGGCAATAAGGACCGCTGGACGGGGTCACTGATTTATATGTTCCTCGCTGAACGCTTTGGCGGACAAGAGGCACTCGCTAGCGCCATTAATGGAGAAGGCTCCTTCACGGATGAAGGCCTGACGAAAGCGGCGGCAGAAGTACAATCCCTTGTAGACAGCAATGCATTTATCAAAGGCTTTAACGGCTTGTCCAATGAAGAAGCCAAATCGGAGTTCCTGAACGGCAATGCAGCCATGTACATCATGAGCACATGGGAGCTTCCTAACTTTACGACCAATGAAGAAATACCACAGGAATTCCGCGACAGCGTTGGATTCTTCAAATTCCCTGAAGCCGAAGGCGGTAAGGGAAATGTCGACAGCTGGGTTGGAGGTCCTGGGGTTGGACTCTTCGTATCGGAGAACTCCGAGGTTAAGGATGAAGCGAAGAAGTTCGTTGAATACTTTGTATCCCAGTGGGGAGAGCAATCGGTAACCGGTGCAGGCGTTATTCCTGCAACCAAGGTAGATACAGCATCACTTGAGCTTCCTCAGCTGTACATCGACCTGTTCAATGAAATGAACAAAGCAACCAGCATCACCTTGTATGCCGATGTGCAGATGCAGGCATCAGCTGCGGAGACTCATCTAAATCAAATCCAGGCATTGTTCGGCAAAGCGGTGACTCCTGAAGCCTTCGCGGAAGAGCATGACAAAGCCATTTCCGGAAACTAACCAAACACAGCTCAGAATAATCACATAACAGGTGAACTGACCCGGTCCTGTACCGGGTCAGCTCGTTATATAACGGAAAGGAGTTTGATTCCTATGGACAAAGTGATGTCTAACAAGAAAATCATTGCACTATACGTGCTTCCAGCCCTGCTGCTGATCTTGACTCTTGTATATATTCCGATCATCTTGACCGGCTATTACGGCCTGCATGAATGGAACGGCATCGGTGCCATGAAATTTATTGGATTCGATAATTATGCGAATCTGCTTCAGGATAAAACTTTTTGGGACAGTGCCTGGCACTCCCTGCTGCTTGCGATATTCTCCGGCCTGAGCCTCCTTATCTATTTGGCAGTAGCAATGGTCGTGGCAGGACGCATCAAAGGAGCCAATCTGTTCCGCAAAATTTATCTTGTTCCGATGCTCCTGTCCTCTGTTGCAATCGCGCAGCTATGGCTTCGGATGTACCATCCAACAAACGGGGTCATTAACAGCTTCTTGACCTCTATAGGCATTGATAACCCTCCTGCATGGCTGGCAGAGCCTTCACTTGTACTGATTGCGCTCTTCATCCCGATTCTGTGGCAGTATGCTGGTTTCTATATTTTGATCTACTACTCTGCACTGAAGAATATTCCCACGTCACTTGAAGAAGCAGCCAAGATTGACGGTGCTACAGGAATCCAGATTGCGCTGAGAATTAAGCTTCCACTCATTATGGAAGTCATCAAGGTTACCATCGTGCTCTCTCTTGTCGGTTCACTTAAATATTTCGATTTGATCTATGTTATGACAGGCGGCGGACCCAATGGTTCAAGTGAAGTTATGGCCTCCTATATGTACAGTGAGGCGTTCAAATCCTATGACTTCGGCTACGGCAGCGCCATAGGCTTCTTCCTGCTTATTATTTGTCTTGTCGTGACCTGGATCATTCGCAAACTGACAGCGACGAAAGATACGATTCAATACTCATAAGGAGGTAACCTTCATGATGCACACTTCTGCTCAGATTGGCGGAGCCGCGAAGTCCGGGTCCAGTATGCTGAGAAAAATCGGTTATGCGCTGCTGTACATTATTCTCATCGGCGTGGCCGCATTTCAGCTGTTTCCGCTGCTATGGCTGCTGCTCTTCTCGCTTAAAAATAACCAGGAGGTATTCAACCTGCCTCCCCTATCCCTTCCGGCGAATCCGAAGTGGGAAAACTACGCAAAGGTATGGAATGCAGGCAATATCGACGTTTATTTCTTCAACAGTGTATGGATAACGGTTGCGGCAACAGTCATCACGGTCGTGCTTGGAAGCCTGGTGACCTTCGCCATTACACGGATGAAATGGAAAGGCAGCTCTCTCGTGCTCGGCCTATTCATGGTTGCCATGATGATTCCCGTTCACTCTACGCTGATTCCGTTGTTCAGCATGTTCAACAAGGTCGGTTTAACCGATCATCCGCTGTCACTGGTTCTCTCCTACGTCGCATTCAATATGCCAATTACCATCATGATTCTGTTAGGCTTCTACTATGCACTTCCCAAGGAAGTAGAAGAAGCGGCCATCATTGACGGCTGCAGCGTGAACCGCATGTTCTTCCGCATCGTGCTGCCAATGACAAGCTCGGTCATTGCAACGACAGGCATTATTAACATGATCTATAACTGGAATGAGTTCATATTCGTAAATACGTTCATTAGTTCAGATCATTACAAGACGCTTACTGTGGGAGTCCAGAACTTTATTGGACAATACACGACAGATTGGGGAGCCATCGGCGCAACACTGATGATCAGCATTCTGCCCATCCTCGTTGCCTACATGTTCCTTAGCGACCGAATCGTTGAGGGGATGGCGGCAGGAGCAGTTAAGGGGTAACAGCTTGTATAAGCCATTATCATTCTACGCTCTCCGTAGTTAACCCGCCGCCTAATGTGCTGTTGTATTGAAAAAAGCTCCGAACCCTTCAGCACGGGAGTCCATCCCGTGCGAGGTGTTCGGAGCTTTTCTATGGCTCGAATCTTGAATTAAGCTTCGTTGCTCTTGTAGATAAAGTAATCAAAATCCGCCGGCAGGCTATGTCCGGATGTATCCTGACTGCGCATACCGACAAATGCTCCCGTGAAGAAGCCGCCCCCTTGGATATAATCATCGGACAGCTTATGAGATTGGAATTGCACCGGAATTGTCGTCCAGTCCTGTCCATCCCAAGAGTAGGAATACTCGTAAATGTCGTACTTCACATCAACACGCAGGTATACGTATTCTGCCTCATCTGGAATGACAATTTCATTACCCAGCAAAGGCTGGGAGAATGAGAAGTTGTCGCAAGCGACCAGCTCCAGTATTCTTCCCTTCTCTTCATGCCAAGTGATCTGGCAGGAAGTCCAGTTCTGTGTGTTGTAGTAATTGCTAAGGCCTGCAGACTGCTGGAATGTCGTCGGGTTAAATGCCACCTTGGTTTCTGCGGTGAACCGGAAGTGCTGCCAGCGTCTAGCGATAAATGCCTGTGTAAACTTGGACGTGAACGACTCTTTGCCATACAGTCTCAAGTGACCCGGGCAATCTGTGAGTGACATAACCTCGCTTCCAAGCGGAATGCGCAGGCTCTGGAAATTCAGGTTCAGCACCTCGCTGTCAAAATCGTCCTTCTCCGGGAAGTCCGGACCCCAAACGACTTCTTCCATCTTCGGCCCTTCAATTTGAAGCGACGGCTGGTTACCGCCGACCACATAAGGCCATCCATCTCTCCATTCCAAACGCTGTATCGCTGTTTCGCGGCCGAGCGGACAGTATCCTCTTGGATCGAGCAGCGGCTGTCCTTCTCTAGAGAGTGGTCTGCCGGTTAGATGAATCAGGAACCATTCATCCGTATGGGTATGCACAATGGAGGAATGTCCTGCCTTCTGCAAAGGATTGCGCGGATGAGCAAAGGAAGATATAAGCGGATTCTCCGGGTGTACTTCATATGGACCACGCAGGTCTTTCGAGCGGGCAAGCGTTGAACAGTGATCATACTTCGTTCCGCCTTCTGCCGTGAGCAGGAAGTAAGTGCCGTCAATTTTGTATAAATGCGGAGCTTCCGTCAACTTAATGTCGGTTCCCTTGAAGATGATCTCTGATGTGCCGATAAGCTTCTGCTGTTCAGGATCATATTCCTGAAGCGCAATGCCGTAGAACGGATGATTTCCGACGCGCTGGTCCCACACCATGTTTACCAGATACTTCCTTCCATCCTCATCATGGAACAAGGACGGGTCAAATCCGGAGCTGTTCAAGTGGATCGGCTCAGACCACTCCCCGTCAATCGTATCGCAGGTTACCAAATAGTTGTGGGAATCCTTCCATTGCCCCTCTGTTACTTTGACATCCGTATAAATGAGCCAGAACTTGTCATCATGATAGGACAAAGCTGGCGCCCATATCCCGCCCGAGTCGGGATTACCCATCATATTCAGCTGACTCAAGCGATTAAGGGGTCTTGATACAAGTCTCCAATTCTTAAGATCTCTTGAATGATAGATACCCACACCTGGGAACCACTCGAACGTCGAAACTGCAATATAATAGTCGTCCCCGGCACGGCAAATGCTTGGGTCCGGGTTAAATCCTGTTAAGATCGGGTTCTGAATCGTAGCCATCAATATGCTCCTTCTCATTACGGTTCATGCTATTGTTCCTTTGACCATCATTTACCCAACTTATTCAGCATGATATACCCCGTATATTTTTAGTAGTATACTATAATCATAGCAAGGTTTATTGCGTTTACCCATATCCAGAAGAAGTCACAATTTATCCAAATCAAGCAAATAAAAAGCAGATCAATAAGAAGGGTTAAGAAGGTGAATCCATCGTGAACAATAGAAACGAACGTAAAAATGAACAGCCCATTCATCGGTTGAAATTTCCTGGAGGAGAGCTTAATCAAGACGAGCACAAGCGCACGGAATTTATGCTGCCTGATATGAACTCTACATTTCGTGTCTTTGCCGCCCACTACCGTACGGTAGACTCCGATTGGAGTTACCCTGCTCATACGCATCCCTTTTTCGAGGTCAATCTCGTCCTGTCCGGATCACAGCGGATGAGGGCTAATGGACAGCCTTACCTTCAGCAGCCTGGCGACCTGATGCTGCTAATTCCCGGTGAAGAGCACGAGAGCTGCGCGGCTTCTCCTCAAGGGATGACCTATTACTGCATTCATTTTGATGTGGATGAGCCCGCATTTAGAGAGCTGCTATGTGCCAGAAGCAGGCCATTCTTTGAGGCGGGAAGTGAACTCAGCAAGCAGATCCGGCCTGCACTGGACAAACTGATTCTGCTGACCCTTGATGAAGCTGGTGTACGTGTACAATCACGGATGATGATCCTCTCGGCCTTGTTCGAGCTGTTTGGAGCGCTCAGTCATGTGCTGTCCCAGGAAGAACACAGTACGCCTTCGCAGATTAACCCAACTGCATCTTATGTGGCCTCCAGGCTGGAACAGATGGTGGGAGATATTGAAAATGAGGATGGGGAGACACTCGCTCATGAGACCGTAGAGTCCATTGCTCAGGAGGTCGGCTATAGCACATCTTCGGTAAATCGAATGTTCTCCCGTGCTTTTGGCTTATCGCCGAGACAGTATATGTCCATGTTAATTCTAAAAAAAGCCAAGCTGCTGCTGATGGACCCCGATCTATCCATCGAGGAGATTTCCATGAAGCTGGGTTATAAGAACATTGCTCATTTCAGCAGGCAATACAAGCGCTGGACGGATGAATCACCCAGCCAGTTCCGGGGGAGATTTCATAAATAGCACAGTAAGCGGTTATTGAGCTATTGGAGCACTCCTATTTACTAAGGAAATAGCTCTAGCCACTAAAGAACTTCCCATTATAAAAGACACCGTCCAGTTTTTATTTGGACGGTGTCTTTGCTTCTTTTATGAATTGCTCGTTATAAGAATAGTTCATTATTATGAATCGCTCGATCGTTCACTTAACGCTTCATGAAGCCCTTGCTTTCAAGAAACGGCTTCAGCTGCAATCGCGCCGGCTGAGTCAGACGCTTCGCCATCATTTCAGACCAAGTTGCGGTCTGTTTACCGGATGAACGTTCTTGCATATAAGACGATAGAGTCTTGTCGTATTCCTTGACCTGTGCCGTCGTCTCTTCACGGTCGTATCCGTTCCTGTGAAGCACCGCAGGCAGTGGCAGACGCGGCCGAAGCAGCGGCTCCTGATCCGGAACACCAAGACACATGCCGAATACCGGGTAGACCAGCTCAGGAAGACCCAGCCGTTCTGCGACCTCGCCAATTTGATTGCGAATGCCCCCAATATATACGATACCCAGTCCGAGCGACTCTGCTGCAATCGCAGCATTTTGTGCAGCAAGCGCGACGTCAATGGTCGCCACTGTATAATTCTCTGTCGTATCCTCATAGGTCTCTTCGCCAGCTGCCTGCGAAGCGGCCGCTTCGCGAAGACGGTACAGATCTGCACACCAGACGAGGAAGACCGGGCACTCCTGAATATATGCCTGGTTGCCGGCAAGGGAAGCAAGCTCATCTTTCAATCCTGGATCTGTGACTGCGATAACGCTGTAGGCTTGCACATTACTGGATGAAGAAGCCATCTGAGCCGCAGCGATGATCGTATTTAGCTGCTCATCGGTGACAGGTTCGTTTTTGTATTTACGGATCGAACGATGGTTCATCAAGAGATTGATTGTATCATTCACGCTTCTTTCACTCCGTTCTCTAAAATAACAATTACTTTACGGATTAAGTCTACTCTTTCACTGAGCTTCTATCAATCACTCCTTGATTCTTGTCTTTTTCCATATATCTCCCTATATTCTTACCCACTTGCAATAATAAAATGAAAATAAACAGGGGCAAGTATTGCCCTTGAGATCTCCCCATACCCAGTGAGTGTTTTTGCATTCAGAGCGACTTTTGGCTATGGATGCTCTGATTACACTTCAAGGACATGCCTCGCATCCCAAAACAACCCGGAGCGTGGAAGGCAATACAGGAGCACCCAGGAGCACAAGGAACTTTTTGCGCTGTTCCTAAGTCTAATGGTAAGAGAGGTGACGCACTTGGAGTCAGATCATCAGATTTTATATAAACTCATGGACGAGTATGGCAACGACGTTTGGAATTACGCCTATTTTTTAACGAGGAACCGGGATCACGCAGACGATATCTCCCAAGAGGTCTTTATTAAGGTCTATCAGGGGCTGCATACATTTCGCGGAGACGCCTCTACGAAGACATGGCTATTTACGATTACGAGAAATACCGCTTTTTCCTATCGAAGATCCCGCTTCTTCAAACAAGGCCTGCTTGGAGGGCGGGTCTCTTCACTGGATTATTCGGCGGAAGGCAGCAGCGCCGCAAAGCTCAGTACAAGCACCATGCCTTCTGCGGAGACTGAGGTTATGGAACAGCAATATGCCGATGCGATATGGGACATCATCATGGAGCTTCCTGACAAATTCAGGGAGGTTCTTGTGCTGTCACTAAAGTACGATATGAAAATAAAAGAGATGGCAGAGCTGCTGAGCATCTCGGAAGGCACCGTTAAATCCAGGCTGTCCCGCGCCAAGCAAAAGGCACAAAAAGAATTAAGGAGGCTCGAAGAATGACCGATCAACATGAACACTGGCAGGAGCGATTGAAAAAGGGGCCTTTTAAGGAGGAACCTTTTACAGAAGAGCACAAGCAGCGAGTCATCCAAACGGTACAGAATCTGACTCCTCATTCTCAGCATAAACCCCGCCCTTGGCAGTGGAGACGTATGCTGCTCACTCTTGGTATCAGCGGAGCGGTGCTCGCTTCCGTATGGTGGATTATACCTAATGGTGCCGTTACCGAGAATATAGCGAGCTTATCCGATCAAGCAGTTGAGACCAGTCAAACTGAATCCATGGATACTGAGTTCGATACATCCCCAAATCAAAAAAACAACTATAATGCCAGCTCAGAGGCCTCTTCTCCCACCTCATCTTCAGAGCAATCCACCCATAAGGAGGAGGCCGCGACCGAGACAGAAGACCGCTCCGGCAGTGCATCAGAGAATGTGGAAGAGCAGCTCATCACACAGCAAGGCTCAGCAACAACTGGCACAACTGGCTCTGCCGAGAGCATTGCTGTCTCCTATTCCAGCTTCGAGGACCTCTTAGCAGATTCCGTGCTGGCCGCCGAGATTGAAGTCCTAGATGCCCAATCAGACCCTTATGAGGTCGAAGTCAAGGATGTTCTTTACTCAACAACCGTGGTTACACCTGGCGAGGAGATTAAACTGAATTATACTGGTGTTAAACAGGGACAAGAGAACGCTCATGCCGAAGACAGCTACAATCCACCGCTAACGAGCGGTGACCATGCCATACTGTTTTTAAAAAAAGGCGGGAATTCAGATCCATATTATATTGCTGGAGTCTATCAAGGAAATTACATGGTCCAGCAGGGTAAAGTATCCTCTGTCGGATCGCAACCAAGCACAGAGGAGTTAGAGCTTGTGCAGAAAGACAGCGGCACCTCACGGTTCGTCATAGATATGGAATTAACAGAGTTCAAAGATATGCTCAGAACCATTGCCAAGAAGTGAACACTGATCAAATGGTATGAATCCGCTATTCGCTTATCTATTGGTTTCTTCTGCAGCGTCAGCAACTATAGAGAGAAATAAATTCCAAAGTGACAATTAAGCGAACAAAAAAAAAGATACCTGGCCATCTCCACAACGAGATGCCAGGTATCTTCTATCTTTACTTACAGCTTAATTCGCTGGAGCCTTAAGGCATTGAGCACAACAGAGATCGAGCTGAGCGCCATTGCCGCTCCTGCCAGCCACGGAGCAAGAAATCCGGCTGCCGCAATGGGAATGCCAATGACATTGTACCCAAGCGCCCAGAATAGATTCTGCTTAATATTGCCCATCGTTTTGCGGCTCATTAGAATGGCATCAGGAATGCTGTTCAGGTCGCCACGCATAAGGGTAACATCTGCTGCCTCCATGGCAACATCCGTACCTGTACCCATTGCCATGCCGGTATCTGCTGTCGCCAGGGCCGGCGCGTCGTTGATCCCATCGCCTGCCATCGCTACTTTTTGGCCAGAGGCTTGAAGCTTCTTGATTTCTTCCGCCTTTCCTTCTGGCAATACCTCTGCAAGCACATGGTCAATACCCGCCTCAGCAGCAACCGCCTCTGCGGTACGCCGGTTATCCCCGGTCATCATGATGACTTCAATCCCCATCGCCTTCAGCCGCTGAACAGCAGCCCGAGATGTGTCCTTAATCGTATCCGCTACCGCAATGATTCCCGCATAGACGCCATCCACTGCGATGAGCATAGCCGTTTTGCCAGAGGCTTCAAGCTCCTCCATACCTTTCTCAGCAGAGTAACTATCCACCTTGTGTGCATCAAGCAATCTCCGAGTGCCGATCAGCAGCTCATGCCCTTGTACTACAGCCTTGACCCCATAGCCCGGCACATTCTCAAACCGTTCAGCCTCCGGAACAGCGATGCCTCGCTCTCCGATCCCTGTAACGATCGCACCTGCCAATGGGTGCTCCGATGCCGCTTCTGCAGCTCCTACAAGGGATAACAGCTCCTCTTCAGATCGGCCTTCAGCCATTATTACATCCGTCAGCTTAGGCTTCCCTTCTGTAACCGTCCCGGTCTTGTCCAGCACAACTGTCTCTATCTCCTGAGCATGCTCCAAGTGCTCTCCGCCTTTAAACAGAATGCCGTATTCCGCTGCCCGACCCGAGCCTGCCATAATGGAGGTTGGAGTCGCTAAGCCGAGGGCACAAGGACAAGCTATAACGAGTACAGCAATCGCTTTTTCCATAGCCGCCGCGAATTGACCCTGCTCCACGAAGAAGAACCACACGACAAACGTCACAATCGCAATTCCTACAACGATAGGAACAAAGATCCCAGAGATGACATCAGCGATTCGCTGTATTGGTGCCTTGGACCCCTGCGCTTCTTCAACCACCTTGATAATCTGTGCAAGCGCTGTATCCGAGCCTACCCGGGTTGCTCTAACTGTCAGCACTCCATTTATATTGATCGTCGCCCCCGCAACGGAATCGCCGACTTGCTTATCTACGGGCAGACTCTCGCCGCTCAGCATAGATTCATCTACAGAGGAGCTCCCTTTCTCAACTATTCCATCCACAGGAAACTTCTCACCGGGCTTTACAATAAGCAGATCGGATACGACAACATCTGTAGCCGGAATGATCATCTCCTGCCCGTCACGAATAACAGATGCCGACTGCGGTGCCAGCTCCATCAGACTGCGGATGGCCTGGGAGGATCGGCCTTTGGCCACACTTTCAAACCATTTGCCCACCAGCACCAGCGTGATCAGAATTGCACTTGTCTCATAATACAACTCGGCCCCATGGTGTCCTCCTTCAATGGTCCAGTTGATCGTCAGATACAAGCTATAGAAGTAGGCCGCCGACGTACCGAGGGCAACGAGTACATCCATGTTCGCACTCTTGCTGCGAAGAGCTGCATAAGCACCCTTATAGAACTGAAAACCGATAATGAACTGAACCGGTGTCGCAAGGATGAGCTGAAACCAAGGATTCATGAACAGCTCCGGCACATACATCCATGAAGTGAACGAGAAGTGGCCCACCATAGCCCACAATAACGGAATTGATAATATAGCAGATATGATCCATTTCCACTTCTTGCGAGCCATCTCCTTCTGTCTGATTTCTGTGATATCCTCCTTCGATCTCTGCAGCAGAGCGCCATAGCCCAGCTGTTCTACCTTACGGACCATATCCTGGGGAGTGGTCTCACTCGCATCGTATTCAACGTGGGCTGTTTCCAATGCGAGATTAACACTGGCACTAGCCACTCCAGGTATTCGGCTTAGTCCTTTTTCAATCCGTGTAGCACATGCCGCGCAGGTCATCCCTGTAATATCCAGATCCACCCGTTCCGTTACGGTTCCATACCCAAGTGCTTCGACCTTACTCCTAAGGTCACTGACCTCTAGGACGGCCGGGTCATAGCTCACAGTTGCTTGCTCTAATGCGAGATTAACATTCGCGCTGCGTACACCCTCCATGCGTGAAAGTCCTTTCTCGATGCGGGCAGAGCAAGCAGCACAGGTCATTCCTGTAATATTTATCTTCGCATGCTTCTCACTGCTTACGGAAGGCGAATTCATTTATATCATCCCCTAATACCCCTTGGGGGTATACTATTGTTCTGAAAAAAAGCAGACCTGAACAGGCTGCTCTTCGCTCATTGTTAACTTAATATGATCCATCCGCAGCTATATTAAACCACGTCATAACCTTGATCTTCAATCGCATGCTTTACTTGATCCACCGTTACCTTCTGCTCATCATATTCTACATTAACCGTACCGGAGGCCAAATCCACTTTGCCTCTAGCTCCGACGCTTTCCAGCGCTCCTTCAACAGACTTCACACAGTGGTTACAGGACATCCCTTGTACATTCAATGTTACGCTGCTCATATTCATTTCCTCCTATTAGATGGTTTTTTATATTATACGTCTGGACTTCCAACACCACGGATTCAATTACACTACTTCATTAGCTTCTTAACCGTCACCAGCAGCTCGTCAATCACTTCATGCTCGCCCGCCTGGATTCGATCAATAACACAGCTCTTCATATGCCCCTCCAAGAGAAGCTTCCCGACACCGTTAAGCGCAGACTGAATAGCAGCAATTTGCGTGAGCACATCATCACAATAGGTATCTCTCTCAATCATGCCCTTTATACCGCGAATTTGACCTTCAATCCGGTTCAGACGGGTCGTCAGAATATTCTTCATCTCATCGGAGTGATGGCTGTGCCTTACTCCATCTTGATGATGGTCTGAATGAGAATCATGGCAATGTACTCTGTTCTCACCTTCAACAGCTGTCTTCTTATCATCCACTCACATGACCTCCTTCCACTCTATCCTAATATATTATACCCCCCACGGGTATGTCAATACGCTTAAGTATACTTACCTGCTCGAGATCATTCTTAGGTCGATATACCTGTTGATCAGTGTTTGAACGAAATTTATAGTTAATTAGCAAGAGAGTTCACTCCATAACTCGTCGCAAAGATATATTTGATAATAATTCAGAATCAGACAAGAAAATTGATATCAGACAAATTAATTAAAAAATATCAAAAAAAATTTTAAATTCATGAAGGATTTACCAATTTGAAGTCGAATAATAGTATTACGATAAAAATTTGAAACTAACGGAGATTGATACATGGTCTATGATGGTATAATTCTAGGACTTATCGTAGGGCTTTTCAGAGGCGGCTTTAAGCATGGTCTCATGCAGTTTGGACAGATCAAGCTACGAGGCGGATTGATTTTCCCGATATTACTGCTTATCCAGTTTATCATATTCCGCTTTCAAGGCGACGCAGCTTGGCTTGCACCGGTTTCAGGATATTTCTTTATGTTCCTCTACATTGTAGGAATGTTCTTCCTATGGGTTAATAGGCAGAACAAGGGATTTCTGATCATTCTCATTGGCGTATTCCTGAACTTTATCGTTATGGCTGTCAACGGCGGCCGTATGCCTGTCTCATTAGAAGCTGCCCAAGTTCTCGGGCCTTACTATACAGAGCTTCTGACCAGCGGTGACGCTGTGTATAAGCATTACATGCTAGATGCCTCCACTCACTTATCTTTTCTGGGAGATATTATCCCACTCTCAAGTCCTTACCCTCGAACCCAAGTCATTAGTATCGGGGACGTTGTCATGAACCTGGGTATATTCCTGTACATCCAGAGTATTATGGTGCCCCCGAAGAAGGATTCTGAAGATCAAGATCTCGCACCAAGTTTACATACATCAAATTAAAACGAAAAGGAGGATACATACCATGAAAAAATCTAACATCGCCCGCATCATCATGAACGGGGTAATTGTTGCTTCTGTCGTTGTGGCATTGACTTCTGGATTTGCACTTGGCTAGGAGCTATTCTCGTCTCACATTTTCTCAAAACAGGCCTCATAGCCTGTTTTTTTCTTTATTTTTAATAGTTTAATGTCATGATAAAATATGAACATATACGATGAAATTAATAGGAGAATCTAGATTTCATGACAACACTTTTAATCAAAATAAAAAAAGTAGATATTAGCCAATGGTATATTCTTATGCTATGGATAGGCGGTATCCTCACTTTCTGCTACGTCAATAAGGGAGAGTTTTTTAATTATACCAGCGAACAATGGGTCAATCTCTACATCATGGTCGGGGCAACTCTTATTCTAAACAGCCTAACCTTTCGACTTCCACCTGAAGGAAATGTAATGTCCTTTGACTCATCCGTTTACCTCGCTTGTATTTTTATATATGGCAACTCGTTTACCTTATCTGTCTCTCTTTTGTGCTTAATTTGCTATCTGATATATAAGAGAAACGTTCCTCGTTGGAAGCATGTAACGAATTTTGCACTCTATTCGATCATGATCTCTGTATCCTACGAAGTATTTATCTTGCTTGATGGCAGATTGGGTTCGGTTTATGATCAGAACCTGCCATCTTATATGATCTCTCTTGCCGTTTACTTTGCAATCAACACGATAGGACTTTTTCTCTACTATTATCTGTTGTACCGGAAGGATCTTTATACAGCTCTAAAAGGTTTCGTCAAAGAAACCATGCTTGTTTACTTGTGTATGCTTATTCTTTCTCTTGTTCTAGTTGTTCTCATCGTGCATAACGGAGTTTTTGGTCTCATTCTCTTCTTAGGCTTAGCTATTTTATTATCTTATGCATTTCGTCAGCTATTTTTGGTGTATCATCAGATTCTGAATCGTTCGAATTTGGATCAACGTACCGGATTATACAATCACAGTTATTTTGAGAGTTCCCTGGAGACGAGCATCGACGATGCACGCAAGAACGAATCGCCGCTCACTTTAGCGATGATTGATATCGACGACTTTAAGAAATACAATGACAGCTTCGGACACCTCAAAGGGGATACTCTCATCAGCTTTCTAGGTGCTCTGCTTAAGGAGGAAACGAAAGACACTCCAATAATAGCTTCGAGATATGGCGGAGAAGAATTCACCCTGCTGATGCCTGGATATGCCATAGGAGAAGCACGTTCATTCGTCGATCGAATTCGAAAAAAACTAAACGATACTCCTTTTGATGGTGTAGAAGTTTTTCCTCATAAATGCTTATCCTTCTCTGCCGGTATTGCCGAATATGAAATTGAACTGTATGACAAATCCCAGCTAGTCGATTATGCGGATAAAGCGCTCTACTATGCGAAGAAACAAGGCAAGAATACCGTGCATACTTACGGATGTAATGTCGAGATGGAAGCTGACATTGATCTGGATCAGGAAATTCATTATATCGAGCAGCAGCTTAATCTGTTTATATACAAGGACATTGATACATTCAAGCATTCGAAGCGGGTATATAAGTATGCGCTTGATATGAGCACCAGTCTTGGTCTGGAGAAGGATGAGAGGCGTAATTTTATACTCGGCGCATTGATTCATGACATTGGGAAGCTCGAAATCCCCTGGGGCGTACTCAACAAAAAAGGCAAGCTGACTTCAGAGGAATGGGAAACCGTCAAACAGCATGTCGCCTGGGGCAAAAAAATTGCCATGACGGATCATCGGTTCAAGGACCTGATCCCCTATATCGAGCTTCATCATGAACGGTATGATGGCAAAGGTTATCCTCACGGACTTAAAGGCAAGGAGATTCCTAAGCTATGCCGAATGCTTACAGTTATTGATTCCTTCGATGCCATGACTTCGGAAAGACCGTATCAGAAGACAAAGACCTTCGAGGAAGCCATTGTCGAGCTTCGCACCTGTGCAGGCACGCAGTTTGATCCTGAGCTGGTGGAGTTGTTCATCTCTTATATCCAAGTGCAGATGCCGAGATCGGAATATATGGAAACAGGACATACCACCGTCTTATCCAATTAACATCAGCACTTCCCTATTCATATCAAAAAACCTATGTGTTCCTACGGATACCCGTAGAAATCGCATAGGTTTTTTTACATGCTCTTGCTTGGATTATGATTTCTTTACATCCAGTTCATGAGAGGTTTGATGAAGCTCTTTAATCATTTGTTGTAAAAACATACTCTGCTGTCTCGTAATGCCCCGCTGATTCTCTCTAATCAGCATCCGTTCGATATTCTTCTTGAGTATTTCACTTCGACGCTCCAATACGGCTTGACTCATGCTTTTACTACACTCCTTCAATCCATTTCTCTGTCTCTACACAAGTATATCGAAGTAACCTTACCTTAAGGAAGGCTGATTCTCTGTGATAATATCTAGTGAGGAGTGCTAAGTCCGTATTTTTCGTAAACCTTCTTCTGCAGCCATACAATTCCTCTTGAATGCTTGGGCTTCTTAATACAAAGAGTTCGTTCGTCTCTGAATTAAAGGTTATAATAAAATGAATTATACATCTTCACAACCTGCCTAGAAGGAGAACTCGAGCTGACAATGAGCTATAAACAAATGAAATGGATGATCCTATTCATCCCTACCATCACCGTTGGTCTATGGGAATATGTACGTCACCAATTCCTTATGCCCTATCTCTCCATGGAGGCAGGAAACTGGCTGACACCCGTTATTATATATTTCATTAGCGTCACTTTATTGAATAAATTGTTTACGATGATGGAGAAATCGCAGGCTGAGCTGGAACGTGAGAAGGCAGCGAAATCTGCACTGGAGGCCAGGGAGCACCTGGCACGGGAATTGCATGATGGCATAGCCCAGTCGTTGTTCCTGCTGTCCGTCCAGCTTGATAAAGCCGAGCGTAAACTGACCGGCACCCCTAACGAAGGAGAACTGCAGGAAGTTAGACAAACCGTACACGAAGTGCATCATTACGCCAGACAAGCCATCGCTCAGCTGAAAGTTCCTCACAGTGAAGAGAACAGCCCGAACTCTCCGCAGCAGCTGCTCAGACAGATTGAGGATATGGTTGCAGACGGCAGATATGATTCACGTATTCAATGGAATCTCTCGGATGAAGCGCTCACGACAAAAGAACATGTTGAGCTCATTGCCTGTATTCGGGAAGCAATTCTAAATATCCGCAAGCATGCCAATGCCAGCACGATCTCTGTAACAGGAACAGGAAATAAGGTGCATTGGAAGGTGTCCATTACAGATGACGGAACTGGCTTTACTGGCGACCCGGAGCAGCGGAAAGAACGGTACGGGCTTCGTATAACAAGAGGACGCGCGGAGGAGATGGGATGGAGGTTTCATTTCAGCAACATGGAGAACGGCGGAACTTGCATGCTGATTATCAAAGGAGAGGACCCCTCATGAATATGACACGAGTACTTATAGTCGACGATTCAGCCCATGCCAGAGCTGCCATGGAATCGATATTATCGGAGGAACCGATGTTTGAGATTGTAGCTACCGCGTCAAGCGGTGAAGAAGCACTGGTGCTGACCGAGGAATGGATGCCGGATCTCATCCTCATGGATATCCGCATGCCAGGAATGGATGGACTGGAGACGACACGAGCGATCAAGCAGCGCTATCCCTATGTCATCATTGTGATGGTTACCGTCTCCGATGATGTGACGCATCTGTTTGAAGCACTTAAACAAGGTGCGCAAGGATACCTCTTCAAGAACTTATCCCCCTCCACCTGGCTGGAATACCTGAAGGCCGTTGTCAGTGACGAAGCCCCTGTTAACCCGGAGCTTGCCTATCGCATATTGCAGGAGTTTCCAAAGACCAAGAAGGCAGACGATGGCAGCACACCGCTGACTACCAGAGAACGAGAAATTCTGAATTGGGTTGCCTCCGGCAAGACCAATCGGGAGATCGCCGATCGACTGGGAATATCGGATCAGACGGTGAAGAATCATCTCAAAAATATTTTGCAGAAGCTCCAGCTGGAGAATCGTGTACAGCTCACGAGGTATGCCCTGGAGCAAGGCTGGATTGAACGTGATTTTGATAACTGAACCCCTAGGTCTTTTCGTGCATCGCTCTGCTAGAATCAGAGCCCCAAACAGGGGGTCCATTCTTCTTAACGCGAACATAGTACACATAAACATTAAAAAGAGCTGCTTCCTAAAGTACAGGGATCAGCTCTTTCGTTATATTCTGAGAAGTCGATCAAGCCAGTGCAAGCTGCAATGCGGTCAGAGCAATCCCGATAATAAAACCAGTCACTGCACCGTTAATCCGAATCCACTGCAGATCCTCACCCAACTTATCCTCCATCATCGCAATGAGCGTTTTGTTATCCATTTTTTCGATATTTTCACGTACTAACTGGCCGATCTTGGAGTGATTTCGTTCTAGCAAGGTCGTTACGCTGTCCACAATCTTCTGGTTGATGCGTTCCAGAAGTTCAGCATCCTCTTTTACCTCTGCAACGAGAGATGAAATGACCGGAATGAGCTGTTTCTCTACGTAACTTCCATCCTCCATATAACTCAGCATCTTGTCACGGAACTCCACCAGCTTGTTTAGCACAGCTGATTCTGCATCCCAGTTCTTAAGCACTGAATCCTTCCACTCTTCAAGACCGCTTGTTACTTTCTTGCTGTGCGCTAAACGCTCGACCTGCCCACGAATGGCATTTAATGCACTGTGTCTGCGAGGGTGACCCTCATATTTCAAGTCCTGTACCTGATCATACAGGAAACGCTGAAGAATACCTCCAAGCCTTTCCTCATTCAGATATCCCATGAGTGCATTCAGGGCGAACTGCATCAGACCGTTAACCTGCAGGGAGTTCATCGCTCTCATACCAATCTCGCCGAGTGTATATTGGGTATCCGGTTTAACGAGCCACGCTTCTGCCTGATCAAGCCCATAATCCAGAGCCATTCGGTCGTATCCCTTACTCGTAATGTACTGCTCTGCCTTGGACAGCAGCGGCTCAATCTCTACACGTTCCGCCTGACGCTTGATCTCTTCTGCAACAAGCGGTGCAATCTTCTCCAAGGGAAGTGACGAAACGATGCGTTTGGCAAGCTTATCAATCGCCTCATGTGTAGTTGCTGTGTGAAGCTCCTTCTCAGCCATCTCCAGGATCATATGTGACACTGGCATTTCGGCAATCTTGGCAGCAATACTGTCTTTGTTCAGCAGGTTGTTCTCCACTGCAGATACGAGGGCCTCGGTAATTTTCTTACGATTCTTCGGGAGCAGTGCTGTATGTGGGATTTTGAGTCCCAGCGGATGGCGAAAGAGTGCCGTTACTGCAAACCAGTCGGCAAGTCCGCCAACAAGTCCGGCTTCGAAGGAACCGACAAGCATCTTACCGACCGTACTATCTTGAAAGGGCAGCGACGCCGCGAACCCCGCACCCATAATAACAAGCGACCATGCTGCGGCTTTTTTCGTCTGTTTAACCATTTGGGTTGACTCCTTCAATTGCTTAATCTATGTACAATACATGTTTATTTCATGCGGAATAGGCTATGTTTAATATTCATCTTATCACCACAATTGTATTATTCCAAACTCTGGATCTGGATAAGCAAAAAAAACGGGCCGACCTATTGTCGACCCGTATAAAGAGCTGAACCTTACATGAACCTGTTGCGCCGCATGCAGCTGCACATGGCTCCGCTCAGCTTAAATCTCCATCTTACTACTCTCCACGCTGGATCAGCCGGAAGTCATCATAGTGGAACCCTGGGGCTACTACACAGGATACAAGCACCGGCTCATCTCCGAGCGGCCTTGCCATCTGCCATTGTCCGCCTGGCGCCAGTGCCTGCGGATGCTGACCCGCTACAACGTCTGGGCCCAGAATGAAGGATTCCGTCTGACTCGGATCTCCTTCGCCGCTGCCGCCAATAATAAGCTCGAGCGGACTGCCGGAGTGCCACATCCACAGCTCATCTGAGTGAACGACATGCCAATCTGAGAACTCACCTGGGTGCAGCAAGAAATAAATCGAGGTGGCCGCTGGGCGGGCCCCGGAATACACGCCTGGCAGCACGGATTGAGGAATTTGGTAAGTCGCCTTCCAGATCTCCTTGTACCAGCCACCTTCCGGATGAGGCTCCATAGAGAGCGCAGCAACAAGCGGTGATAGATTACGTTCTGTCATATAAGTTAACCCTGCCTTTTATACAATGATTTCTTACAGCTTTCTTAATCCTATAGAGTGTATCATACTAGAAAACCTAAATGCTCTCAAACAAACAGCATCTACAAGCCGCTTCATTTCCATTCAATGATTCGGCTGCTCAGCTGGGACAACAAGCTCTCCTCATGGCTAATGACCAGTATACCCATTTCGCGCTCCACAGCTATGGCCTTAACGACATTCCAGATCTGAGCCTGAGTCACGGCATCCAGCATCGTGGTCATCTCATCAGCGATGAGAAATCGCGTGCCGGCTCCGAGTGCACGGGCCACACAAAAACGCTGCAGCTCCCCTCCTGACAGCTCGCCCGGTCTTCGTGCAAGCCATGCTTCATCAATTCCAAGCGAATGCAGCAGCTTCGCATCATGCTGACCGGCTTCCTGCAGCACTTTATGCATTCGCCATCTCGGATTAATCGCAGATTCTGGATGCTGGAAGACCAGCTGAACCGGAGCATACCCTTTATGTATTAACAGCGGCGAGTCATCCAGAAGCACCTCTCCTTCAACAGGCTGCACATAGCCTGCCAGCAGCCTGGCCAGTGTTGATTTGCCTGCACCACTCGGACCGCGAAGTCCGACAATTTCTCCAGATGAAATGGACATATGGACGTCTCTTATACACCAATCCTGACGACGATCGTATCGGTAACCGAGGTTCTTCGCTTCAAGTTGCATGAATGCATCTCACCTCTCCGCCTCGCAGCTCCCGGAGCAGCGGAAGCACTTCTGTACATTCCCATGTTGCCATCGGACATCGGTGGGCATACATGCACCCTCTTGAACGATGGTTGCTGTCCAGTGTCAGCTGAGGTCCTGGAGGCATCTTGAAGCCATTATGCGGTAACGCGTTCCAGAGCGCCTTCGAATAAGGATGCCTCAGCTGCTCCCCTCTGCCTGTAAAATCACCCGGGCGTGCGCTCTCCACATTAGTTCCTGCGTAAAAAACAACGAGTTCGTCTGCAATTTGAAGCGCGGATTCAATGTCATGGGTTATCCATAGGATGCCTGCTCCTTGATTCGCAATGGAGCGAAAATGTTTAAGCGTCTCGGACAGTGCCTCGACATGAATGCCTGGCGTCGGCTCATCGGCAATGATCAGGTCCGGTTCGCCTGCAGTTGCAATGGATAACAGCACTCGCCTGGCCATACCACCGGACAGCTCAAACGGATATCGCTCCGTTACCTCGATTGCCAAGCCGTATTTGCTGAGTATGTCATCAAGCCTCTTGCGCTCAAGGTTCTTTCGTTCATGCCTCCGAGCGATGTTAGACCCTGTCATTTTTATGGATTCATAGCGATCTTTACTTCGTTCAAAGCTGTAGCTTACTTGTGCGCCCACCTTCATAAGAGGGTCGAAATATTGTACGGATTGCGGTACAAGCGCAAGACGGCTGCCTCGAAGCTCCTCTTTAGCCGCGTTATTCATCAGTGTACCGTTAAAATGAAGCGTACCACGAGTGATCGCATTGGATGGAAGTATGCCCAGAATCGCATGGGCCAGCAGACTTTTGCCCGATCCGCTCGCACCGACCACTGCCGTAATTCTGCCTGCCTCAACTGTCATACTGAGTCCATGGATTACCTCCGTTTCCTCCACCTTGAATAATCCCTTGCTGCGCGCAAATGAGACCGACAAGTTATCTATTTCGAGCAAAGCCATATGAACCTTTACCCCCTCTCTTTATCGTTCAAGTTTAATCGGATCGCTATAGCTTCTGATTCCGTGACCCAGAGTATCAAAAGCAAGCACCGTAAGCGTCAGTGCCAGTCCGGGGAAGAAGGCCAGCCACCACATGCCCGCAGATAAATATTTCATTGATTCTGACAGGATAATGCCGATGGCAGGCTGCTGAGGTGATAATCCAAGACCAAGAAACGTAATGGCCGCCTCATGCAATATAGCATGGGGGAATACGAGCAGCAGACCCACTAGGAGCTGCGGAACCAAATGTGGAAGCATATGATGCAGAGCAACATAACCTCGAGACTTACCCAGTCTCCGAGATACCTGTATATAATCAGCCGACTGTAGCTGAAGCATATCAGCACGGATCACTCGTGCCAGCTGGGGCCAGTGTGTGCATGCGATTGCAACAATCACCCCTTTGGCGCCGCCGCCAAAGGCAAAGGCGATCAGAATTAACGATACCAGATGCGGAACACTCATAAACAAATCAATGAACCAGGACAACGCCTGATCCATTCTTCTGCCCGCGGCTGCAAGCAGGCCAACCAGCAATGCGATAAGACTGGAGCAGACTGCCGCTGTAAGCCCGACTTGTATGCTGTAAGCAAGTCCTTTTAAAGTGCGGTTAAACATGTCGCGCCCAAGCCAGTCCGTACCGAAGAAATGTCCGGCACCCGGCACCAAATTCCGTTCCGATAACGACGTATGGGCCGCCTGCTCTGGCAGGAGCGAACCCAAGAGCAGGATTGCAGCCAAGAACCCGGCACTTATTAAGATCTGAATCAGATTTTTGCCTCGGGTATTCAAGGAGCGTCTGACTCCGGGAGTTGAAGAAGAACGTTCTAGCTGCTGCATTACGCCGCCTCCTTATGATCAAACCGGGGATCAATCCATCGGTATAGCTGATCGGCTATGAAATTGCCGGTGAATACAAACAGCGTGCTGCACAGTACGAGACCCAGGAGCAGAGGCACGTCGCCACGAAGTCCTGCTTCAACCGTCGCTTGTCCCAATCCTGGATAGGAGAAAACCTGCTCCGCCAGTACGGCCCCGCCAAACAGTTCACTAAAGGAAGCAAATTGAAGCGTTACTGCAGGCAGCAGAATATTGCGGAAGCCGTGACGCCGGAACAGCGTGAATCCCTGTTCTCCTCTTGCACGCGCATAGAGCACGTAATCTGAATCCAGCACATCTATCAGCTTCTGACGCGTGTGAAGTGCGATATTCGCTACTCCCGCTACACTCAGTGTTAGTGCTGGTAGAATCATATGTCGCAGCCGTTCTATGACGGTAACCTCACTGCTGAGCACCCCTGCGGGTACACCAAGCCCAATGGGAAACCAACCCAGCCAAACACCAAATACCATCAGCGCAAGCAGGGCTATCCAGAATGCAGGCGTGGAAGCCAGCACGTAGCAATATCCTTTCACTACACGATCCAGCCAGCTTCCCTTGTTCATTGCAGCGAGCGTGCCGAGCGCAAACCCGAGCACACCCGAGATTGCCCAAGCTGTTCCCATCAGTGCAAAAGAAGCCATAAACCGGTCCTGGATCAAATCCAGAACCGGCTCACGATATATCATGGAAGTTCCCAAATCCCCTTGCAAAAGGGATGACAACCACTTGCCATACCTGACCAGCGGCTCATCGTTTAATCCCCAGCGCTCTCTGATCTGCTCCAGCTGCTCATGGCTTACCTTGATAGCATCAGCACCTACATAAGCCATCACCGGATCTATCGGTGAGTACTCAATCAGCATAAAGGCGATAAAACTGACTGCCGCCAGCAGTGAAGCCAGCCGCAGTACTTTTTTCAATAAGTATATTATCCAGCTGTTGTAAGGGACTCTTCGCTGACTGCCCTGCATTACAGCGACCCTTCCCAGGACCACTCTTCAATGTTTGAGGTAATCGGCCATCCGTGACCGTGCGGATGGATCTGCTGCTCTCCGATATTAAGCCCCTCACGCACCAGATAGATATGATCGACGTTAACTAGCCATGCCCAAGGGGCATCTCCTTGAAAGCCAAAGCCTGTTGTTCCATCCCATAACGCCTTCTGCCAGAACCCCCACGCTTCCTCTTCATCGGTTGCCCTCATCGCCTTGTCCATCCATGCGTCAACCTCAGGGTTGCTGTATTGTCCGGCGTTGTAATATCCCACCCCATTTTTGGTACTGGAGTATAAATTGTAGGTTTCAAGCGGATCATGACTTCCCCACCCGAATAGCACCGGATTCGCATACATCAGCTTCTGTACTTCTTCACGGCTCTTACCTTCGACCTCAATATGAATACCAGCCTCCTTCACCATATCGGCTACAGTCAGAGCAATAGACTGCCTGGTCATATCTCCGGCAAAATAATACAGATGGAAGCTGGCTTCAAGCCCACCTTTCTCTACAATTCCATCATTGTCTGAGTCAAGCCATCCCGCGTCTGCCAGGATCCGCTTTGCTTCTGTCGGATCGCCATCCTCAAACCGCGCTTCCTCACTGCCCCATGGCAGATCATCAGCCACAGAGTATGCCGGACGCCCATATCCCTCCAGCACACCTTCCACCAGCGCGTCTCGGTCAATCGCCACGTTTACAGCCTTCCGGATTGCAGCATCAGCGGTTACATCATTACCGGTCATAACCCCTTCCGAGGTTGTCCCTCCTGCCGAATTGTAAGGAAATACGATTCCTCGATTGTCTACGGTCTTCACTGCTTCAATCTTCATGCCCGAAATCTCTTGTCTGGTAAAAGCTGCCGGAATCGCAGCTACATCCACCGTGCCAGCTTGTGCCGCAGCATAGGCTGCGTCCTCCTCCAGGAACAGGAAGGTCAAGCGGTTGAAATACGGCTGTTCACCATAGTACTCAGGATTTCGCTCCACGATGACCTGTTGGCCCTTGTCCCACTGCACCAGCTTATACGGACCAGAACCGATTGGATGCTCGGCGTAGCTCTTATCATATGCATGCTCAGGAACAATCCCGAGTGTAGTCAGAAGAGATATAAATGTCGACTGTGCTTCCTTTAATGTGAATACCACCGTGGTATCATCAGCAGCCTCTACTTTCTCCATGTTGGTTAGATCAATGATGGATGCGCTCCTTGCGGCAGTCTCGAAGGTAAAGGTTACATCTTCTGCAGTCAGTGCCTCACCGTCCGAGAACCGGACATCCTCTCTCAAAGTAATCGTCCAGGTCTTGCCATCTTTGCTTACTGTATAGCCGGTAGCCAGATCATTAACCACATTGAGCTCAGCATCCCGTTTAAGTAACGTGCTCTGAAAAAGAGGAGAGCCATATTGCCCCCAGCCTGTTGTTGGGTCATACCCAGCCTCGGTCTCTGTGCCTATAGCTAGAATCAGCTCGTCCTTCACTTCAGGAACTGTATCTTTGCCTTGTGTGACTGTTGTCTCTTTCCCATTGGTACAGCCTGCAAGAATGATGATTGATAAAAATGATGCCATAATTAACATGGATTGCATTAACCGATGCTTCATTGGACAGTTCTCCCCCATTTTTCCCTCTTTTTAGGGTATCGTGCTACAAATTTCACTAATTGTAGCACGATATTTAATGAAGCATCAACCATATTTTGGATTAAACAGTGATTTCACGTGAAGAAAGTTGACATAAGAACCTTTCAACTGAAACAGTCAACTTGAAAAACAAAAAAAGAGGATCTTCAATTTACCCCTAGGCAAATTGAAGATCCTCTGTTGATATATAAACTGTAGTTATACCTTATACCTTAAGAAGCACAGTTCTCACATTCAAAATAACGATTAGATGCGTCCATCGTCTTAAGCAATTTACCAACGATGACATCCTCAAGCTCTGTAAATTCAAGATCAGCGATCCGCTCACGAACAGCCTCTTTCGCCTTCTCCTCAGACTCTTCTACCCAGCTGAATTCACCGCGGAAGCCAGTGGATTGTAATTCATATTCGAATAGATAACGGTTCATCTTATATTCCTCCATTTCAATATCGCAGCTCAGAAATACCAATATAATACAACAGATAGTGGTAAACTCTATTGTATACCCCTATATATAGTCTGTAAAGAGGGATGACAGCTTAAATATGCGAATGGGTCTTAGCATCATCATTAAACGTTACAGACAGTTCAGCATAGTGTACGCCCTTCTGAACCTGAATCTGTTGATGCAATGAACGAAGACTGCTGACGGATCCGCGGACGGCAATGACTTCAAGACACTGATGATGGTTTAGATGAACGTGCATATTCGAAATAATGTCTTGATGATAATGATGCTGTAATTCCATAAGCCTACTCGGCAGCTCACTCGCATGATGGTCAAAGACCATGACAATGACACCGGCTACCTGCTCGTCCGAATGCAGTCTCGAAGGTTCGAGCATCGTTCTTCTGGCCAGATCACGAATCGCTTCTGAACGATTCTTATAGCCCTGATCCAGTATATATTTATCAAACTGCTCAATCAGCGGCGTTGGAAATGCTACGCCAAAACGAGTCAGCTCATCCTTATCACTCATCATTAACCCTCCTGTTCTTCATTTAAGCATAATATGAACAGAAGTTTAACACAGGACCCGGCATGAAATATAGAAATGAATGATCACTGCCGCTTTATCTTCTGCGTATCAGTGAGCCGCTTCGCACGCCTGGACCTGCTGATATTTGGCATCCTTCCTGCCCACTCGAAACCCCGTATACAATGCCGGTGCTCTCTGATCCCGTTACGACGAGCAGCCGTCCATCGGCTCCGAGACCTTCGATCTCAGACAGCTCTACACCGCGGCATTGATGCAGGCTGACAAGAGAGCCTTGATCGACCTTTGCTGCAATATTCGTCAGCTTCAGATGCTTGGCCTGAGCGCACACAAAGCCATTAACTGCTTGTACATTGTAGTTCTCCACACGGATATCTTCCACCGGCATTTCTGCGAGTCCGCTCATGTACAGCGAAGTTTGGGCTCCACTGCATACCACCTCACGAATGGAGATATTACGAAAAACCGGTGTCCCCTCGTCCACGGCATAGATTTTCTCATCTCCGCGGCCCGAGCCTTCCTTCCCCTCATAGAACAGCGAGAATAAAATCGCTTCCTTTGCTATATCGAGCATCCGGATTCGCTCAATGAGAATATCCTCAACAATACCGCCACGGCCTCTCGTACTCTTAAAGCGCAGACCGATATCGGTTCCCATAAACATGCAATCAGAGACTCGGATATGCCGAACGCCTCCGGACATTTCACTGCCGATGACAAAGCCGCCGTGCCCATGGTACACCGTAGAGTGGCGGATCGTCACGTATTCAGTAGGGAGCCCAAGCTCACGACCTTCTGCGTCTTTGCCTGATTTAAGACAGATGGCATCATCTCCGACATCGAAGGAGCAATACTCGACGAGCGCATGCCTTACTGAATCCAGGTCCAGCCCGTCCCCATTCTGTGCATACCAGGGATTCCTTACATTCACCTTACGAATCGTGACATGCTCACAGGCCCATGGATGGAGGTTCCATGCCGGAGAATTCTGAAATGTGACTCCTTCCAAGAGCACACGCTTACAGCGGCGCAGACTGAGTAAATTAGGACGCAGAAATTCATGAGCCGGCTCATAAGCTGACTTATCCCGAACTCCTGACCTATGAAGCCCTTCCGTGAAAGAAGCCCCTGCCATCGCCCGTTCGGACGGCCACCAGATGGAATTGCCTCCTTCACGCTCGTTAACGACTCCACCGGAGGCTACGAGCGCTTCCCAGGCTGAAGCAGTAAGCTTGTTCTGCTTGACGGGTCTCCATGCATCACCGCTGCCATCAAATATACCTTCACCGGTTATAGCAACATCCGTGAGATTCTCTCCGTCGATCGGAGACCTTGAACGAATCGTCTCACGTCCTTCATAGCTCGATAGGATGAGCGGATAATCCGTATATTCCCGGCTAAACTGAACAAGCGCCCCCCGCTCTAAATGCAGTTCCGTTCTGCTCTGAAGCAGAATCGGTCCTGTCAGCCATACACCGGCAGGGATTACAACTCTGCCCCCGCCCGCTTGAGCACAGGCCTCCAGCGCTGAGTTAATACAATCTGTATTATCATATAGCCCATTGCCAAGGGCACCAAAATCAACAATTCGAAATTCACACTGCGGGATATTTGGAGGTTCGACATTATACAGAGAAGCTTCCGTCCCATCGATCTCATGCACATTCAGTTCCTTCACAGGCATCAAAACTCCTTTGTACTTATATGGTGAAGTTCAAGATTCCATCTTCCTCCCGTGATATATTCGCAGCTTCTCTATCATATTCCTTGCAAAAAAGATCATATTTTTGAAATATATTGCTATTTATGTTTTAAGTCCCATTTTATATACAAAACCAGAACTTAAATTTCGTTAATCCTAACAAGAAACTTACATTTGTACAACAAAAGAACTAGATAATTTGCTACTTATGTAATGTTTCGTGACAAAAAGATTGCTCTACTCTTTGGTCTTATAGTATCATTATAATCATATTTCCTTGATATTCCTTAAATGGATGTATAGAAATAGAAAAGGGCGGTGATCTTTCATTGATCGAGTTCAAAAATGTTAACAAACATTACGGCAGCTTTCATGTACTCAAAAATATCGACCTTCAGATCAAGGAAGGCGAAGTTGTCGTGATCATTGGTCCTTCCGGTTCAGGCAAGAGCACCTTGCTGCGCTGCATCAATCGTCTGGAGACGATATCCGGCGGAGAGCTGCATGTCAGCGGCGTTCCTCTGCATCAGCGCAAGATCGACATCAACAAATTCCGCAAAGACATCAGCATGGTATTCCAGCATTTTAATCTATACCCCCACAAGAAGGTTATTGAGAATATTACACTGGCTCCCATCAAAGTAAAGAAGGAGTCCAAGGCCGCGGCATCTGAGACAGCGATGAAATATTTATCCCGTGTCGGCATTGCAGAGAAGGCGGACAGTTATCCGAGCCAGCTGTCCGGCGGACAGCAGCAGCGTGTAGCCATCGCGAGAGGACTCGCCATGGATCCCAAGATCATGCTGTTTGACGAACCCACCTCGGCACTAGACCCCGAGATGATCGGCGAAGTCCTCGATGTCATGCGAACATTGGCAAAGTCGGGGATGACGATGGTGATTGTCACTCATGAGATGGGCTTCGCCCGCGAAGTAGCGGATCGGGTTATCTTTATGGACGAGGGACAAATCGTGGAGGATGCATCCGCAGAACAATTCTTCTCTAACCCAGGAGAAGAGCGCGCACGCCAATTTCTCAGTCGTTTAATCCATCATTAATTCAAATATGATAAAAAAAAGGGGTGTTCTTATTTATGAAAACGAAAAAGAGATTTAAAGGTCCAAAGCTCTCGCTCTTATTCATGCTTATGTTTGTCATCATTCTCGCCGGCTGCGGCAATGATGAAGCATCGCCAGCCACTGGCTCCTCAGGAACATCAGGCGGCCAGGAAGCATCGGAGAATATGGATACCATCGCAGCGATCAAAGAACGCGGCAAGGTCATTGCAGGTGTTAAATACGACACCCGGCTGTTTGGACTGAAGGATCCTATATCCGGTAATGTCGAAGGCTTTGATATTGATATGGCCAAGGCTCTCGCCAAAAAGATACTCGGAGATGAAACAAAGGTGGAGCTGAAGGAGGTCACCTCCAAGACCCGGACACCGCTTCTTCAGAACGGTGAGATCGACATCATTATCGCGACGATGACGATTACGGAGGATCGTATGAAGGAAGTGGACTTCAGTGATGTTTATTTTAATGCAGGTCAATCTCTGCTTGTCGCCAAGGGCAGTCCGATCACAGGTATCGACAGCCTAAATGCCGACACGACTGTGCTTGCTGTTAAAGGTTCAACCTCCGTTACTAATATCAAAGAAAAAGCACCGGATGCCAATGTACTCGAATTCGAGAACTACCAGGAAGCCTTCACTGCGCTGAAAGCAAACAAAGGAGACGCGCTTACAACAGACAACTCCATCCTCCTCGGTATGATGCAGGATGATCCTAATTACGAGATGGTTGGAGACATCTTCACTGACGAGCCTTATGGCATGGCGATTCGCAAAGGCGATCAGCAAATGGTCGATACCGTCAACGAAATGCTTCAAGAGATGAAAGACAGCGGAGAATACGATGAGCTCTATGAAAAATGGCTGGGAACAAGTCCGCCAAGCGCGGAGTAACCAGTATAAGCATACTTTCGTAAGGGCGGCTCGGCCGCCCTTCTTTATTTGCAATGAACCTTTACATTCCCTGCGGTCAGCCTAACTTTAATTATGCTCAATGGTATTCGCAGGGATCTAAGAAGGAGTGAATCCTATGCCAGAAATTGACATTAGTGTGCTATGGCGATACTGGGATGATTTCTCGGCAGGCTTTCTGAATACGCTGAAGATCAGTCTCATGGCTTTGATCGGCAGCTTTTTGATCGGTGCCGTTATCGCCGTCTTTCGCATTGCACCCATTAAACCGCTGAACTGGTTTGGTGCGGCCTATGTGGAATTCATACGGAATATTCCACTGCTTGTTACGATCTTCTTTTTCTATTACGGGCTCTCATCTGTAGGACTCAACCTGGATGGCTTCGTATCCGGGACACTCGGTCTGACCATCTATACCTCTGCCTTTGTGGCCGAATCCATCCGGGCAGGAATTCAATCCGTACCTAAGGGGCAACTTGAGGCAGCCCGCTCTTCGGGACTCAGCTACATCCAGACAATGGTGCATGTCGTTATGCCCCAGGCTGTTCGCATCGTGCTTCCGGCCATGGGGAACCAGTCCATCAATCTGGTGAAGAATTCTTCCATACTAGCTGTCGTTGCCGGACTAGATCTGATGTATTTTGCAGACAGCGTCAATTCGGCTACCTTCCAGACGCTTTCCGTCTATACCGTTGTTGCTATTCTATATCTCGTTATCACACTTCCATTAAACTTCCTTGTGCATTACTTGGAGAAACGCTTGAACCAGCGCGAGATCCGGAATACAACTAAAAAATCACGTTCACCAAAACTGTCAAGAGGAGTGGACAGGCCGCTTAACTAGCTTTTTTCCGACATGAAAGGAGGAGGACGAAATGGATTTTGCAGGTGCTTATACCTGGCCCTATATACGGTTTCTTCTGGAAGGCTTCATGCTGACATTGCAGGTCGCTGGTGTTGCCATCCTGCTCAGCTTTATTGTTGGCATCATCCTAGGCACTCTTCGATATACAAAGTTCCCTGTTATTTCGCAGATTGTTGCCGTGGTCGTGGATACGATCCGCAACCTCCCGCTCTTTCTCATCATTCTGGTGTCGTATTTGATACTTCCTCAGTTCGGCATCAATATGTCTGTATTCTGGGCTGCCGTATTTGGACTGACGGTATTTGAAGGCTGTATGATTGCCGAAATATTGCGCGGCGGGCTCAATTCCATTGATAAAGGACAGATTGAAGCAGCGCGATCATCGGGTCTCAGCTATTTTCAGACACTTCGTCTAATTACACTCCCGCAGGCCCTGCGCCGAATGGTGCCTCCCCTGCTCAGCCAAACCATATCTTTGCTGAAGGATACCTCACTTGCTGTCGCCATTTCCTTACCGGAGCTGATGAACCATGTGCGCATTGTCGGAGGTCAAAATCCTGATTTCTACCTTCCGATGATTGTTTTCGCAGCAATGCTCTACTTTATCGTCAATTATTCACTGTCACTCTTTGCCCGACGTCTGGAGACAAGGGTCGACGCTTAATCATTTTAAGAATGGGAAGAGGCCGGATAAGCTCCGGCCTCTTTTTCTCATTTTCGTACAGAACATGAATACCCTATTCATAAGGACTACCAGCTTCATTTGTATGCATCGTCTTGAAGATGTCGATACTTGAATCAAAAGGAGGCTGTCTTGAAATGAACACCTTGCTTATTGCTCTGTTTCTTATTCTTCCCTTCATTCTGAGCGCCATCTCACTGCTCTTCAAACCGATACAGAGGGTGCTGCACTTCATTGCCTTGTTCTGCTTCTATGCTGCAGGGATTTGTCTGCTGATCTCTGTATATCACACGAATATGAGCGGCATGACCTTCACGACCCAGATTCATCACATCTTGCTAGATCCACTGTTCGTCATTCCTGCCGCCTATCTCGGAATCTACATTCCATTCCTCATCATTACGTACTTTCTGCTGTCCAAAAAGAAATGACGAATATAACGGCTCACAAAAAAATAATCCAACAAAATACAGATTAACAATTGCAATTTGATTAAAAAACATGCATAATAAACTCATTGATAATGATTATCATTGTTGTAGGTTGTCTTCATGACAAACTTCAAATTTCTATATAAAGGGGACTCTAAGACAGAATGAAAGCATCGGTAACCAAAACCTCACTACAGCTTGATGATTATCTGGACCTGCTTAATCTGGCGGTGTCCATTGGCGACGAGAAATGGCAGAAGGAAATTATTCGCAAATTGTCTTATACTTATCCTGCAAAAGCCGCTGCCCATATGAAGTAACACATACTTAACTTATAATAGAATCGAGAGCTTGCCCACGATTCTCATTCAATTCGAAGACATCCGTTCCAGAGCCGCGGGTGTCTTTTTAATATGGAAGGACATGAACTCCTTCGTTCATCTGAGCGTCTTTGTCACGCTCTCACGTGTTGCCCCAATCATTTCGGCCAGATCGGCATGGTTCAGCTTTTCCATAATTAATATTCCTTCCGGAGTCGCTTTACCGTAACTATTGCCCGCTCTCACCCGCATCGATGCCAGCGCTCCTGCCTTGCCGTTCATTAGCAAATCGCGAAGCTTGAGTTGGGTGCCCGAAGTGCGGGCGGAGCCTTATCTATTGAGACGAGTATAGGCGAGGGCACGAGAATTACGGTGTCTTTTCCAAATAAATAAAACGATTGAAGGACATGCTTCTTGCAGCATGTCCTTCTTCTGTATCATTCTGTCTTCTTCCTCCGTCAGCTTGTTACCTGAGTTATCCGATAAGAAGCCATATACCACCCACTACTTGGTTGCTGCTATTTGAGGAGCAGTTACCTTGCTCTTGACACCCGCATCGCCTTTGACGAACAAGAAGAGCACCCCACCGATGAGCAGCAGAACGCCGGATAGATAAAATCCAACCTCAATATTACCCGTGACGTCTGACAAGTACCCAGTGATATACGGAGCAAAGATAGAGGAGAGCATTCCTGCAAAGTTAAAAAAGCTGTACGCCTTGGAATACATATGAGATTTCGTATTATCTGCGACAAAAGAGATCAGAATCGGGTCCAACGCCAGCTTGCCTACGAAACCATAAATGATCAGTCCAACAATCATAAGTGAATAATTCTCAACGTAAGGAATGACGAATTGGCATATTGCACCGAAGAATACGAGGATGAGGATAAGGGGCTTCTTGTTCTTCGCCCGATCGGACAAATAACCGAACAAGATCGCTCCCGGAATAGAGGCCCATGGAACCAGGGAGGCAATAATGCCCGTCTCCGAGCCTTCAAGACCGCGTGATTCCTGCAGGTAGAACGGCAGCCAGGTCATCATTCCGAAGAAGCCGTATAACGAGCAGAAGATGAGGATATACGTTAAAATGTGATTTCTGGTGAACAAATCGCGGATGTTCCCCTTCTCTACCGGTGCGGAAGCTTCTGATGGAGCCACTTCCTTGCTGCGGTCATCTTTGACGAACACAGCAATTGCGATAGCCACAAAGATTGTCAGCACGCCGAATAGATAGAAAGTGAACTGCCAGCTCATGCCGAGCTCGAAGGTAAAATAACTGGAGGCGATAAAGCCAAGGGAGATCCCGAGCGCCATGCCGCTATTGATCAGCGCCGAGGACACCCCCCGATATTTTTGGGGAATGGCATTGGCTGAAATACCGTACTGAGGGCCGTAATAGGTTCCTTCCCCAAGTCCGGTAATCGCCCGTATAACGAGGAATACAATAAAGCCGGGAGCAAATCCGCTGAGAATGGTGCCGATCCCAAACAGGATGTAGCCTGCAACAAGCACCTTCACTCTTCCAAAGCGGTCTGCTAAATAGCCCGCTGGGATCTGCATTGCAGCATAGGTAATAAAAAACACGGTCGACATTAGCCCAAGCTCCGTGTTGTTTAGTCCCCAATCCTCCCCAATGACACCCATTACCGGAGATAAAATATTGCGATCTGCATACATAAAAGTCCAGCCTAATGCAAACAAAATGATAAGTACCACCGGATTGCTTGTCTTCCAAGATTTCATCACAATCACTCCCTATAGTTTATGTGAGGTTTCTTTCCATAAATTTCGATATTTAAAGCTGTTTACGTAAAAACACCTCCATTCATTAAAATAGTATAAATAAAAATGATAAAATGAGTATTATGTGTTATTTAAACTAACATGTTGAAAGAATAGCATGCTCTTTTCATTGTAGTCAACAACGTTTTGAAAGTATTAAGAATGTTATATTAACGTTTCGCATAAAAATAATTGACTTATCTTTCGAAAAGTTTTTAAATAAGCAATGTGGGTTACATAAAGTTCGTTGTGAAATGAAATATGACGGTTCAACTTACACCATGTAAGAAAGGTGGTTTTTTTAATGAGTGAAGATTTTTACGTGAAAAAGAACTCAACAGAGATTCCGCTTATGCACAGTCTCGATGAGATAGATCGCAAAATATTACTTGCATTGCATCAGAACAGCCGGATTTCCTACACGGATCTGGGGCAGCAGATTGGACTATCGCGTGTCGCGGTCCAGGCTCGAATTAATGCACTCGCCGAGAAGGAGATTATTGAACGCTTTACGGTTGTCATTAATCCGGTCAAGGTGGGGTTGTCCGTGTCCGCCTTCTTTAATGTGGACATTGAGCCAATGTATCTGGATGAAGTCGCTGAACGGCTTGATCAGGAGCCCGCTGTAACGAGCTTGTACCACATGACGGGTCCGAGCACACTGCATATGCATGGTATTTTTGCGGATATGGAAGAGATGGAGCAATTTCTGCTTGAGAAATTATACAAAATGCCCGGGATCGTCAAAGTCGAGTCCCAGCTGCTGCTCAAACGCTACAAGAGCCGCATGGGCATGCGTTTATAGGAGGGAACACCTACGATGGACTTACAGCCTTATAAGGAACTTGCAATTGGGATGGCCAGAACAGGAGTGCTTGGCTATGGAGGCGGCCCGTCCGTTATTCCGCTCATCCGCTATGAAGCAGTGACCAGGTACAAATGGATGGAAGATGAGGAGTTTGGTGAGACACTCGCGCTCGCCAATGCGCTTCCTGGGCCAATCGCCACCAAGATGGCAGCCTATCTTGGATACAAGAAGAAGGGTGTGCTTGGTGCGATCATTTCTGTACTTGCTCATATTTTGCCTTCAAGCATCGCGATCGTCGCTCTACTCGGTGTCATGTATACTCTCAAAGACTCTAAATACATAGCTGGCATGATTGCCGCCGTACGTCCTGTTATCGTCGTGATGCTCGGAATTATGGCTTATGAATTTGCGATGAAGGCCTGGAAGGGGCTCGGAAAAGGGTTTGCGATATTATTCGGCGTGCTCGCTTTTGTCCTGCTGCAGCTGCTTCAAGTTCACCCGGGTATTGTCGTCATCCTCTTCCTCGGGTACGGCATGTTCCATTTGAATCTTGTGCAGAAATACAAGCGGAATAAACAGAACGATAAAGGAGTGTCTTAAGCGATGGAACGTTTGCAAACATGGTGGGAACTATTCTGGGGCTTCTTTGTCGCGAATGTGCTCGGTTACGGCGGAGGACCTGCCTCCATTCCGCTCATGCAGGAGGAAATCGTCAATCACTACAATTGGATGACGAATGAACAATTCGGCGATGTTCTTGCGATCGGAAATGCCCTTCCGGGTCCAATCGCTACGAAAATAGCGGCATTCGTAGGTTACCAAGTGGCCAGCTGGCCAGGATTCATTATTGCGACATTCGCAACCATTGTCCCTTCAGCTGCAGCCCTGATCCTTCTGCTCAGTCTCCTGAACAAATACCGCACCTCCAATGTCGTAAAAGGTATGACACTGCTCGTGCAGCCCGTCATCGCTGTGCTGATGATCCTGCTGACTTGGGAGATGGGTGTCGTCTCTGTCGAGGTAATTAACTTGTGGCAGACACTCGCTATCGCTGCTATCGCGCTATGGGTACTGACCAAGACCAAGATTCACCCGGCGCTTGTCATTCTGGCGTCCTTTGCATATGGCGCACTCGTAATATCGCATACGATTTAACATTAGATTTCAATTGATCATTTTCTTCTCTATCTGGTATAAAAAAAGAGGCGCTCCGGTCTCCTGCTCCCTATGGGGCAGATCTCCGGCAGACGCCTCTTTTTTTACAATTAATTTATTTCATTGCAGGGTAGGGTTCCATGAATTACTCTGTAACGATAACGCTGACCTTCGTCTTCTCTCCTGCAAAATCCACCGTAATCGTTGCCTTGCCTTTACCCGTTGCCTTAATCACGCCATCCTTCACCGTAGCAACGGTGATGCGGGAGGATTTCCAGAGGGCAGGCTTGGACACATTGGCTTCCGTACCATCTGCGTAAGTAGCTGTTGCGATCACGCTGGCGGATTTGCCTTTTTTCAGCTCCAATACCACCTCATCGGTCTGCAGATACTTGAGTGTATCAACATCAAGCGGAATACTGACGAGTTTACTTCCGTATTTGCCTGTAATTTTGGTCTTGCCATATCCTACGGCTGTTACTTCTCCCTTGCTGACCGAAGCTACTTTGTAGCTGCTTGCCTTCCATTCAGCGAAGTCGGTGACATCACGGGAGGAACCATCGCTAAGGAACACCGTGAGGGTAATCTCTGCTTTGTCTCCCGATTTCATTGACAGGGAGTCCACCGAAGCTTCAATCCGATCAATATCATCCACTTCTACCGATACCGTGATCTTCTGCTCGCCGTATTCAGCCGTAATGGTGGACTTGCCTTTGCTATACGCAGTTACGAGCCCTTGCTTCACATCGGCAATACGAGAGCTGCTTGATTTCCATGTTGCATCGCTGCTTACATCCTGTTCGTTCCCATACTGATCGGATGCCGTCAGCTTGATTTGATAAGTCTCTTTGGACAATAGTGCAACAACAGGTACATCGGCGGACAAGCCACTCGCAAGACCCACCTCTACAGACATCGTGTACGACTTGCCGTCATACTTTGCCGTAATGTTTGCCTTACCTGTTGAAACACCCGTAATCATCCCCTCAGACGAAACCTCGGCTACCTTCTCATTGCTCGAGCTCCACTCTGCTTCCTCATTAATGACAACCTCGCGGTTATCTCCATCGAGCGCATAAGTAGCGATCAAGTTCGCCTGCAGTGTACCTGCTTCAGGTAATACACCCTTCTTATTCTGCAGCTCTACCTTGGTCGGGATATCGACACTGATGGCAACTTCAACGGTTTTGCCGCCATAAGATGCCTTGATGGTTGCTTTTCCTGATTTATAAGCATGTACATTGCCTTTGGACACATATACGAAATCCGCATCACTGGAAGTCCAGTCTGCTTTGCCTGTAACCTCTTCTGTCGTACCATCAAGGTAAGTCGCATTCAGCTTAAACGCATGCGTGCCTCCTACCGTCATCCCAAGCTCTTCTTCCTCCAGATCCAGATGTCTCGCAACTTCAACGTCAACCGGGATTTCGATGCTGCGATCCCCATACTTGGCTGTAATCGTTGCAGAGCCAGAAGCATTGGCATACACTTTGCCATCAATGACATCGGCTACTTTTTCATTACTGGATGTCCAAGTCGCACTATTGGTAACGACCGTTTCCTTCTCATCCGGGTATACCGCCGTCAAGCTCAGATTGTCTGTATCACCAATCTTCATAAACAGGCTAGGCTTGTTCACGGTCAGCTTGCGTGTCTTGTCGACATCCACTTCCAGTGTTGTTGTCTTGGTTCCATACTCGGCCGTAATGGTAGCCGTTCCAGCCTTGTAAGCAACCACTTTGCCCTGGTAAGCATCCGCTACCTTCTCGTTGCTGGAGGACCATACGGCCTCTGTGGTCACATCTTTAGTTGATCCGTCCGGATAGGTAGCAATCAGCTCCACGGTCTGCTCCTCTGTTAGAAGCAGGGATAGCTTGGCGTAATCTTTAATTTCAATGCGTCTTACAACTTCTACATTTACATCCAGTGACACGCTTTGCTTGCCCAGCTTGGCTGTAATCGTGGCTGTACCTGCAGACAAGCCTCTGATGGTTCCGTTAATAACCGTAGCTACTTTGCCATCCGAGGACGTCCACTCCGCCTTATTCGATACTGCTTCGGAAGTATTATCGCTATAGATTGCCGTAAGCTCAATCTTCTCGCTGTCTCCGATGCGAAGATCCAAGCTCTGTTTATCCTTCGTCAATGCCTTTACTTTCTTCGTTACTTTGACCTCAACCGCCTGGGATTCTCCTTCATAGGCAGCAACAATGGTTGCCGTTCCTTCTCCCTTGGCTGTGATCGTTCCGTTATATACCGAAGCTACTGTACTGTCCTCACTCGTCCAATCCGTATTCACAGTCACATTGCTCGATTTACCGTCGCTGTATACAGCTGTCGCTGTGAGCGTAATGGAATCTTCCATTTCCAGACTCACTGTATTCGTCGATAGCACAAGTTTGCTTAATTCAGCATCTGCAGCAGAGACGCTCTTCATGGAAGTCAGCCCTGTCGTCGTCAGAATCAGGAGCAGTGCCATAAATACCGTAAACACTTTTGCATAGCTATGCTTTATCATGATTTCCCCCCATATTATGAATAAAAGTTTTATCTTCTCTTATTTCGGTCAGAGGAGAATAATTAATTAGTCTATTAGCCTACTTTTTATATATGGAAGCCCCTTCATTCTTCCAAATAAAGTGAGAGTCGTGTAGCGTGAAGCTCATGCTGATGAGGCATCGGATTGAAAAGCATACCCGGGGCAGGATATCGCATACGTTACAGGAGAGGAGGGAACACATATGTCATTTGACTATATCGGATATTGGGAAAACACGTATAGGAACGGGGGCACCTCTGGAGCTGGCTCATATGGGCTGCTGGCTGAATTCAAGGCAGAAGTCATTAATCGATTCATCGCATTGCATAAGCTGGAGCGCGTCATCGAATTTGGCTGCGGAGATGGCAATCAGCTAAGCTACATGGACTATAAAAAATATCTCGGACTGGACGTATCCGCTTCCTCCATTCAGATGTGCGCGAAACGCTTTGCTTCTGATCCTTCCAAGAGCTTCATGTTATATAATCCAGGATTATTCCTCAATCAAGGGTTTATAGAAGCCGACCTTGCTGTATGTCTTGATGTGCTGTATCACATTACCAGCGAAGAGGACTACATCAGCACCCTTCGAGATCTGCTCAGCGTATCTGCTGATTGGGTCATCATCTATACTCGCATAACGAACGCCTATTCTGCATCAGGAGTAGAAACGATTCAGGATCGGAACATATTTGATTATTTGGCGGCATTCCCAGAATACAAGGTAGAAGAGATCATTCCACAGCGATATCCGGACTTGTCCTCTGCCGATTTTTTGTTGCTGCGAAAAGCTTGAGCACATCTGTTTTGAAAAAATTATAATTTTGTCTCTTTTTACTAACATTTGATGTGTATAATAGCTAATGATGCCATTATTAATTAAGGATTCTCATCAATCCGCATTAAATGAATATGTAAAAGGAGTTTATCATGCTACAAAAGTTAGTGTTCTGGACCGTGGGCGCCGCTGTCATTATCAGCATCGTGGTGCTGTCCATTTATTTCAACAGCGGGATTGTCCCACAGGATACGATTCAATAGTACACTGGATCATTGGCCGCTGAAAAAGGCTGCGAGAGAAAGATATTCTCTGCAGCCTTTTTTGATTTCATTTCGAGGATTTATGCAATTCTTCATTTTTCTATTGTAGATCATGCTCGCCTGCTCTCATTTCAAACTTTAGCCTGCAATACGTTTCAAGCTCTGCAGATTGAACATTCCTGTGCGTAAGACAAGTGGTATAAAAAGTAAACGGATTCCCGTCATGATCAATATGATCCGTAGAGTACATGGATGCTTCCAGCTGCTCCGGATCATAGTGCAGTTGAAGCACAGCCTCTGCCCCATACCAATACACCGTTCCTGTCTCCACAATTACTGGCTTGAAGTGGCTGATAAGCCTTTCCTCAAAATGCTTTTCTTCACAGCTCCAGACGAACCGATCTGTCAGCTCCATCGTGGCCTTGTCCTCGGCAGGAGGACAAATCCACTGGGCACAACGGGTATAGCGCGCAATCCCTGCGTCGGGGTATGCCCCCGTCAAATCCAGCTCCACCTCAAAACTGAGTTCATTCTGACTCTGCCTGATGGTTCTGGCGCGATATCCACTGCCACTTCCCTGCATAAATCCGTTAATGATGGGGACATTGTGACCTCCAGACGATATGTTAATGATGCGCTCTCTTCCTGCTTGAAAGTATGCCTGAGTATACATCCCTGCTCCCAGGTCGCAGATGATGTTATCTCCGCCTGCATGCAGTATAAATTGACCCAGATCATTATGATTATGCGGCTCGCCATTATGCCCGCCCTTGATGGCAAACCCGCAGATTGTAGATTTCTGCTTATGCTCATGCTCATGTTCATGCTTATGCTTATGCTCGTTCTGATCCGCTCCAGATCGCTGAGCCCGGCAGATCCACCATCCGAGTTCGTCAAATGCGCTGACATGCAAATCAGGAGTATTCTCCTTCACCTTCATGGATGATTCTGCATTCAGAACTGTATCACTCGCTGTCCACAGCCCATTTCGCAGCACATGCGCCCACCGTCTCACCGGATCACTTAACAACCCTGGTACAGCAGCATAAGGAACGACCTGTGATCCGGTTCGCTCCAATAGACGATGAAGGAGACCTGTAGGGAGCACCTCCTTCTCACGGCTGTCCGAGAAATTGACATACACACCTTGAGACAGGTGAATTCGCTCTGGAAAACCGGCTATGGCAAGAGGATGGGATTCCGCCAGCAAATCCAGTCTGCCATCCGTCCGCTCTCTCAGCATCTCCGCGAAATAGGTATAGTACCCGAAGCCGTACACCCAATATCCCAGTCCCTCAGCACATCCTCCATCCGCTCCATAGCCGCTGAGAAAAGATTCAAGCGAAGCACATACCTGCTCAATCGCGGCTGCAAGCTCGTCTGTATTATCCATTAGTAACAGTGCGGCCATCCCGCTCCCTCCCGCACACACAGCCGACCAGTTATGATCGGCCTGTCTCCAGAAGAAGGACATCTTCTCTGTAAATACCGGATCAAGCACCCGTTTCCGCACTTCTCTTCTGATACGCTCCGCTACAGTGCGATCTAACACATCTTCATGCATATATAACAGCTCGGCAAGCATCTCTGCCGTCTCGGCAGCAAACAGATCCACCTCTGATGCAGGATCGCCTTCTGCCGGAAGATGTGCAGTCAGACACCAGGTATACTCTCCGCAGACATCCCAGAGAGCATCCTCCAGCGTAGCAAGATATATCCGTTCTTCATCGCTGTCCGCCGCTACTGCTGTCTGAATTCCCAGAGCAGCAAGCCTCGCTCTGCGTTCAAAATATACCTCTTCATAGCCTTTTCGCGCTCCGGTCTCCGCAAACTGTCTGAACACGGAATAGGTCAGCGGAGGGAGCGGCTCCTGCACTGCAATCTGTGCCGTTTCCGCAATCTGCTGCCAGTACAAACTGAACTCGGCTCTTTCGGTCGTCATTTGCAGCTGCGCCTTCCAATCTGCTGTACCTAGCAGGGATGCTTGCTGTTTATTGCTGTGGATCAAAGCTCCTTTTATCTGGCTGCTGTCTACTTTCAAGTATGGAGTCCTCTCGCCTGCCTGTTTCCTATGGTTCATATCGATCCAGACCACCTTTGCGTGGATAGTATGTATTCGTTTACATTTTATAATTGATATCGTCCATGAATTAAGACCTACAAAAGGGTTATAAAATGAGTTATACTGTGGTAAGAATAAGTAAGGAGCCGTGCTGGAACACGACTCCACTGTACAATAACTGCATAAAGAGCAGTCGGCCACACAGCTAGGTCGAGAATAGACCGTTACCCTGCCGAGGGCGGTCTATTTTTTCATGTAGGAAAGAAGCGCCAAAATGAACATACCGAACATGAACATTAAGGAGAGTGCATCTTTAACCTCCACGGGCATCACCTCCCTTCTGGGAGACTAGCCGACCGCCCTTCTAGCCGTATACCGTACTTGCAAATTATAGCATAAAAAGACATATAAAAACCCAAATTTATACATAAAGCAGATCATCTACCTTAACCTAATCAAAGGACAGCTCATCCACCACTTGGATCAGCTGTTCTTTAATTTTATGGAACTTTTTTTCAAATGACAGAGTCCAATTTCTAGTAAGCGAATTCGCAATTCAATGAAATGGGGGTCTTCAATTTGAGAGAAAAAGTATTACTGCTCTTTGTTCTGCTGATGCTTACCCTATCCGGCTGTACTACGAATGCAGAGCTTGAACCACCTCAGCCTGAGATTCAGACACCAAAGGAATCACCTGCCGATCAGGAAGTCATAAACCTGCACGGACAAGTTACAGGGCTGTATTACCTTGATGAATTTCTGAATAAAGAACGCATTTCTCAAAAAATCGTATCCTACACAATTGAAGGAGATCCGATTTATCACACCTTAACACACATGGAAGACGATACAATAGAGGTGCTCTATGATCCAACTCAAGATGCCTACGGTTCAAATGAAATCAGCACATTCAGCTGTAATGCCCTGCTTAAATCAGACACAGACAATGCCTTGGTCTATTCCCTCTCACAGTGCGATAACGGAAATTTAAGTGAACCCCTAATCCTGCTTGATTACCAGCTGGGTCACCTAGAGTCGCTGGACTTTCGGCTGGAATATGGCGTGGATCAAGGAAATGTAATAGATACAGAAACAAAGCAGATTACAGCCATTTTAGAGAATGGAGAGTCTTTTACAGCAAACGATGTTCATCTGAATGTAAAGACCCGCACGCAAATCTATAAGGAGATGGTCAAGCATGGGGCCTTTACCACGAGCAGCGAGGGAAACACAACTTGCAGCAAGACACCCTATGAGAGCTACAGCCTCATCGTAAAATTCAGGAATGAAACTTATCGTCACGAATGGAATGAATGTGATAAGGCGCATCAGGAGCTGACACAATTAACTGACATTATGACAGATTTGATCAATGCATACTATAAATCCAATGTAACGCTAGGAAAGGCATCCCCACATACTCCATCGGAGCTGCAAAGAACAGAACAGCTGCTTCTAGGCACGGACGAGAAAGAGTATCTGAGAGGAGAAACCGTTACCTATCACATGGCTAACCAATCTGATCAATATAACCTGACTTACGGGGAAGATGTCTTTATTGAGCAGAATACAAATTCAGGCTGGAGAGAAGCACACGTCAATGTTTCCTTCCATGAGCCGGCTTATGGCCTGAACCCGGGTGAGACCGCAGAGATGGAGGCATATCAGGCTCGCAAGCTTCCTCCTGGAGAATATCGGCTTATCAAAAAGGTTACCCACTATAACCCAAAGAATCGCGAAGCTAGGAAGGACCTGGTACTCATCAGTAATTCTTTTCATGTAATGCCGCTCTAGGAAACAGTAGGTTCATAATTTATTACAAAAAAGATCCTGATCGATTTGGAATCTTTCTTTTTAAGTTGCGCAAAAAAAATCAAAAACGCTCCTGTTTGTTTTGCTATCCTTGTAGACAAAGGAGGGCCTGACCTTGAGTACCCATCGCGCGATTCAACAAAGTATCGATTATATGGAAGCCCATCTGGAGGATCAGCTGTCACTCGAGAGCATCGCTGCTCACGTCAGCTTCTCGCCTTATCACTTTCATCGCATGTTCCGAAGACAGGTCGGGATGAACGTGGCCGATTATTTACGGAGACGAAGGCTGTGTTATGCCGCCCAGCTGCTGTTATACTCCGATGCTTCCATTATCGACATCTCACTGCACTGCCATTTTGAGAGCCAGGAGTCTTTTACAAGGGCATTTAAGAAGCTCTACGGCATGCCGCCTGGCCGTTATCGTAAATTATTCATTCTTCACACCTATAACCATGAACAAGGAGAGGGTCAAATGAATGAGCAGATTGCTTCACCAATCAAAGGCTGGTTTATCAGTGGGAGCCATCCCCAGGATTATGAAATGGGCATTGACCGGAATACCGTACACCAAGGAAGCACATCTGGATATTTAAAGGCACAGACTCCCATGGATGATGGGGCCTTTGCCACGATGATGCAGCAATTTAGAGCAGACAAATACAAAGGAAAAAGAATGCGTTTCTCCGGATTTGTCAAAACCGAAAATGTAAAAGAATACTGCGGGCTGTGGATGCGTGTGGACAGCCACTCAGAGGACGTGCTCCAGTTTGACAATATGAATGACCGCCGTATTACAGGCGATACACACTGGAACCATTATGCGATCGTGCTCGACGTGCCTGAAGAGAGCGGCACAATTTCGTTCGGAGTTTTGCTTATGGGTGAAGGGAAGGTGTGGGTAGACGGTTTTCAATTTGAGGAGGTCGATCTCAGCGTGCCGACCACGAGTCTGAGGCTCGATTACGAAATGAACGACGAACCAACCAATCTTTCTTTTGAGGAATAACAGGAATAATACGATATATTTGGACCGCTATAACCAAACTCATGCTTGAATCGAGCAATCTTATAACCAGCCTGCTAAAAAAGGAGCCCTCCTGAAATGGAAGGCTCCTTCTTGTGTTGTATATTTCTTATCTTACTTTTTCGAAATCGTAAATTCAAAGGACATATCCTGCGCCGGATCAATTAGGTACTCATCCAGCACGGGTGCGCCCCAGCTGTCATCACCGCCGACACCCATCTGGCGACCTGCAATCGTGACAACTGTATGATGCACATTTGGCAGCTCGTAATGATGCGTCGCATGCTCCAGCTCGAATGCAGTAAATGGCGAGATGCTCGCTTCAACCGGCTGTGTACTTGGAGCCACAATCTCGATCCCTTGTCCAAGCTCGTTCGTAATCGCAACACGTCTTACGCCCGTGCGGTTGCCAGATTCCTGCGGCACGAGATATGCCGCTACATTGTCCTCCGCTCTGTTCTGGAAGCGGCCAAGTCTCGCTCCATAAGCACGGTCAATGTAATTCTCCTCTGGTCCCTGTGCATAGTAGTCTAGGTTCGCATAATCGGCCGGAACCTTGAAGGACAGAGCAAAGATCGGGAATTTAGGCAGGCCTTGCGCCCCTTTATAATCCGACTTCACATGAATGCTGCCATCTGCAAATACGGTGTAGGCAACCTTGACGCTGACCTCATCCGATACACTGAGTCTGTACGTATACGCTACAGTCGCTTGATTCGCTCCCTCACTCAGCTCCCACTTCACGCATCTGCGGGACAGGCTTGCCGCATACCAGACAGAAGATTCAAAGTGGAGCCCTGCTCCCTTGTCATTATCCGTCATCGCTCTCCAGAAGAGCGGCGCTGGCGGCGCGGAGATCATCTCGCGTCCTCCATAATTTACAGAGATTAGCGTACCTGCTTGCTTCGAGAACATGATCGAGAAGCTTCTGCCATGCACACCGATATTCACGTCCCCTTCAACTACACGGAACTCACTGCATGCTGCAGGAGATGTAGCTGCTTCGGCCGCTTCCACCTGGAAGATATGCTGTCCAAAGGCCACTTCAAATCCTGCTTCTGCCCACAGCTCCTCTTCTCTCAGCACAAGTGATACATCTACCGTGTATTCTCCGGCTTCTCTATGCTCCGGCAAATCAAGACTCACATACTGCTCTTCTCCAGGAGCAACCGAGACACTCTCCTCGCTGCGGAACAGCTCTACGCCTTCCCACTTCAAGCTGCATACGAGATCGAACAGATCTGTATTCACAAACAGATTCTCATTCTTCACCGTCACGCCCTTCGCATCCGGCAGCAGCTTCACGTTCTGATACACGAACTTCACTTCCTGCATCTTCGGTGACCATCTGCGATCGGCATAGACAATCCCGTTACCCGAGAAGTTATAGTCGGTAGAGCGATCATCAAAGTCACCACCGTATGCCATGAACTCCTTGCCGTAGCGGTCCTTCTTCACAATTACCTGATCCATGTAATCCCAGATAAATCCGCCTTGATACATCGGATACTTCTCTTCCAGCTCGGTGTATTTCACAATTCCGCCGACCGAGTTGCCCATGGCATGCATATATTCGCAGCTGATATACGGCTTCTGCGGATCCGCATTCAGGTACGCCTCGATATCCGCGACTTTGGCGTACATCCGGCTCTCCATATCACTCGCCGCATCATAGTCCCGATTATGGAATACACCCTCGTAATGCACGAGACGGGAAGGATCGCGGTCACGGAAATAATTCGATACGTTAACGATGACTTCACCTGCATAAGATTCGTTACCGCATGACCAGATCAGGATTGACGGATGATTCTTATCCCGCTCTACCATCGATATGGCCCGGTCCATAACGATATCCTGCCATTCCGGAAGGTTGCCCGGAACGTTCCAGGACGGTTCTACTGCACCCATCTTCTGCCACGAGCCATGCGTCTCCAGGTTCATCTCATCAATGACATACACACCATATTCATCGCACAGCTCATACCACAGCGATTGGTTCGGATAATGCGAGGTACGGACTGCGTTCATATTCCCCTGCTTCAGTGTCTTAATATCCCACAGCATGTCTTCCTTCGTGATACTGCGCCCTCTGCGTGGATTAAATTCATGACGATTTACGCCTTTGAATACAATGCGCTTACCGTTCAGATGCATCACTTTATCCTTCATCTCGAACTTGCGGAACCCGACACGCTGAGGTACGACTTCAACCAGCACGCCGGACGCATCATAGATCGAGACGTACATGGTATACAGATTCGGCGCTTCCGCACTCCATAGATCAACTATGCCTGCATTCAGTGTTAAGGATACAGATTGACCAGGAGAACTCACATCACCCAGAGCAGTAACCTGACCCGCTTCATTCTTCAGCTCTACAGCCACCTTCGATGCCGGAGCTCCGCTCAGCTGCACATCGACAGTTAGCTTCCCTTGTTCATAACGTTCATCAAGATCGGTATGGACAAACAGGTCGCGAGCATGAATGGAAGGAGTGGAATATAAATAAACATCACGGAAAATACCCGAGAAACGCCAGAAGTCCTGATCCTCCAGCCAGCTGCCTGTACTGCGCTGATACACCTCGACAGCGAGCTTGTTCTCCCCGTCTGTAAGATACGGAGTCAGTTCAAATTCGCTCGGAGTGAAGCTGTCTTCACTGTAACCGACAAATTCACCGTTCAGCCACACATAGAAAGCGGATTCAACCCCTTGAAAAGAGATAAATACAGGACGCTGATTCCACTCCGCAGGCACTTCAAAATATTTAACATAGCTTCCCACCGGATTATGATCCTCCGAGATCATTGGTGGACGAAGATGCTCATGACCATCCCACGGATACATCGTATTTACATACTGCGGCTTCCCATATCCCTGCAGCTGGATGTGTCCAGGCACTTCAATAGGATCCCATCCTCTTACAGATACTTCGGTCTTATAAAAATCTGCCTGTCGCTGCGCTGGATTGACAGCATAACTAAACTTCCAGCTGCCGTTCAAGCTTCGGCGGAGCGGCATTTCCGAGCGCTGCTTCGCTTCCTCCATCGTTTCATAATAATAGTGATCGGAGTGAGCCGCCACCCGATTCACTGAAAATACGTTTACGTCAGACAGCCAGGCAAGGCTCGGTTTCTGTTGATGCGTCATTCGTATGATTCCTCCTGTCATAAAATGAAGAGGACTGCTGATATTCCAAGATTGTGCTCTTCGAGTATACAGACAGTCCTTCTTCCTCACTACTTAATTATTTAACGGACCCCGTCATTCCTGCAACGAAATGCTTTTGCATCAAGAAGAATACGATGGCCGTCGGCAATGTTGTAATTACAATCGCGGACATGATTAGTCCATAGTCCGGAGCGTACCCCGATCCGAGATTCGAGATCAGAAGCGGCACCGTCATATTTTCCGGAGATTGAAGCACGATCAGCGGCCACAGGTAGTTGTTCCAGCTGTTCAAGAACGTAATGATGGCTGCAGCAGCATAAGTGGATTTCATCGTCGGCATATATACACGGAAGAACAATCCAAGCTCTGTTAGACCGTCCATACGCCCTGCTTCGAGCAGATCCTTCGGAAACATCTTCGTGCTCTGACGGAAGAAGAAGATCAGGAATGCCGTTGTAAAGGTTGGCAGAATAACGGCCGCCGCTGTGTCAATGCCGAAGAATGGTGCGATATTGGATACCTTCGCAAACATTTGATACAAGGGCACCATAATTGCAGCAAACGGGATCATCATGGATGCAAGCAGGATGTTAAATACGACATCCTTGGCCTTGCTGCGGTATACCTCAAACCCATAACCGGCTGCCGATGCAACGAGCAAGGACAGAATGGTTGTGGTGATGGAGATTTTGGCCGAATTCCAGAGCGCCTGCCACATATCTACACTGTTAAATAAGTTCGTAACGTTCTCTATAAGATGGGACCCCGGCAGCAATGTTCCCTTGGTAACGTCCACCGACTGGTTCGTTGCGCTTACGATCATCCATATAAACGGAAAGATGGAAACGATGGTGGCGATAATAAGGAACAAATACGTAAAAAAGCGTTTCGGCTTGATCATTTTTTATCGCCTCCAATCTTGTTCTGAATAATGGTAAGCAGTACAACCATAACGACGATGGAATAGGATACTGTTGCTGCGTAGCCGAAGTCCGGCGTATATTCAAAGGATAAGTTATAGATATACTGCGAGATCGACATGGTCGAATTACCAGGTCCGCCCTTCGTGATATTGACGACCTCATCAAACAATTGGAGTGTACCAATCGTGGAGGTAATTCCTGTGAACAGGATCATCGGTTTGAGCAGTGGAATCGTAATTTTGAAGAACTGTGTAAAAGCATTTGCCCCGTCAATTCTCGCAGCCTCGTATACCGATTTGTCGATATTTTGCAGAGAAGATAAATAAAATATCATGTTGTAGCCTGTAAAGCGCCATGTAATGGCGATAATGATCGTTACTTTTGCCCAGAACGGGTCTGTAATCCATTGAATCGGCTCAGAGATCAGATGAAAGTTCATCAGCATCTTGTTGACGATACCGTCTGCACCGAACATGTATTTAAATACGACTGAATAAGCAACGAGGGAAGTTACCGTCGGCAAGAAGATTGCAGTTCTAAAAAATCCTTTGAACTTCAAATTCTCATCGTTCAGCAAGACTGCGATAAAGATCGCCAGTACGAGCATGACTGGAACCTGAATGATCAAGTAAATAAATGTATTTTTTACAGCTGTAATGAAGTTAGCATCGCTGAACAACCGGATGTAGTTGTCGAATCCGACAAAATCCAGATTCATCCCCCGGCCGGATTTAAACGACAGGATCAACGCCTGAATCATCGGATAGAAATAGAAAATACTGATTGCCAGAACCGGTATCAATATAAAGAACCAGCCCGCTAAATTCGTGCGATTGTAACTGACTAAACTTTTGCGGCCTGAGGTCAACTTCGCAGGTTTCACGCCACTCCACTTCCTTCCATAACTAAGCTTCTATTTATCTAATCTATTCTGTTCTTTAGAAAACCCTTGCCCCTTCTCCTCAAAAGAGCAATCCTCTTAAGAAGCAGCGTAAAGAGCAAGGGTTTGTTGTTATTCTAAGATTAGCGAATTTGCGTTTCCGCTTGAGACTGAGCATCACCCAGAACGGTATCCAGATCCTGTCCACCAAGGTAGCTCTGCATCGCTACTACGAGAATGTCTTCAATTGCATAGGTGTTCAGACCGTAGTTCACGTTCGGAATTTGTTCTGTCCAAGCAGCAAAATCGGATACGACTTTTTGATTCTGGAAGAATTCATCCTCTGCCTTGTACGCTTCACCTTCTGCAGCTGCTTTGAGTGTACCGATAACACCTACATCTGTATTCAAGGTTTGATACAGATCCACATCAGAACCAAAGGTCTGCTTCAGGAATTCAGCGGCCGCCTCTTTGCCATCCACATTCATAACATACCAGGAGCTTCCTCCAAGATTGGATGCATGCACAGAACCTTCAACACCAGGAAGCGTAGGAAGTGAAGCTACTGCCCATTGGCCAGACTGAGATGCCTCGGCTTTGATGGATGGTGTAATCCAGTTTCCTGTAGGAACGGTTGCAATTTCACCACTGTTGAATGCACCGACGAATTGGCTCCAGTCCGAGTTGACTTTGACGATACCAGAATCCATCATTTCTTTGTAGATCTCGAACGCCGACTTCATCGCTTCGTTATCAGCGATCGTTGGTGTTGAACCATCTTCAGCTGTATACCAGCTGCCAGCGGATTGGATCATCATACGGATGATACCCAGATCGTTAGGGTCTTGAGTCAACATCGCTTTGCCTGTCTTCTCTTTTACGTCTTTACCGATCTCAATGTACTGCTTCCAATCGATATCCTGCAGATCCTCAAGCGTATAGCCTGCCTGCTCCAGATAATCCGTTCTGACATACATGCCGGTGACACCAGAGTCAAACGGTACACCATATTGCTTGCCGTCTACACTCGTTGGACCAATCTTATAATCTGCGAAGTCCTCAGCATTGATCACATCGGTTAATTCATAGAAAGCATCCGGGTAGGATTGCAGGAAGCTTTGTGCTCTGTAATCCTCAATCAATACGATATTCGGAAGACCTCTTGTAGATCCAGAGTTAAGTCCCGTGTTCAGCTTCTGTACAATGTCATTTTGTGCGTTCTCCACGATGTTGACCGTCACGTCTGGATTAACCTCAGCATACGCTTCTTTTGCTTTGTTCATTGCCGCAATATTAAATGCCGGGTCCCAGGCCCATACGGTAATTTCGTTCGTATCTGCGCTGTCCCCTGATCCGGATTCTCCTCCACCGCCGCCACAAGCGGTCAACAGTACGCTACTCGCCAGCATTACAGACAATAATTTTTTCAAAATCATAACCCCCTCAAGGCTTGTAAATGAGATGTTCTATGTCCGGGACATGCGCCTCGGCTTGATGCAAAATCTGAAAAAATAAAAGATGGAAGCGTTTACTCTTACTATACTCCCATCTTATCACTCTTGTATGCGTTTTCTTTAGAACTATCTTTGCAAGCTTTTGTTCTTTTATTGGGTGTTGGCAAGAGTACAAGAGTCATTGTCAGGTAATATCTTTAGCTTTTTGCAATATTTTTATGACTACATGTACTCATAACCTGTAGTTTAGAATTATTTTCATCACTTTGGCAGTCACGGTATAATCCTGAGCCTTATGAATTGTCCTTGTTGGATTGAATTAGCGGCAGACTGATTTTCACCTTGGTTCCTTCACCGGGCTTGCTTGTAATTTGGACACCATAGTCTTCCCCGTACATGATTTTAATCCGCTCATCCACATTTTTAATACCGATCCCAGAGAACAGCTTGCGATTCCGCTTTGTCTGCGGAAGCTTGGTCTCCTCACCCGCTTTGTTATGACGATCTAATTCCATATCCATTCCGTCTCCGTTATCAACGACCTCACAGATCAGCTGTTCATGCTGACAGGAAATCATAATGATGATGCTTCCTTCCCCTTTGTGATTAAAAGCATGGAAAAATGCATTTTCGATAAATGGCTGAATAATGAGTTTAGGAACCTCATAATCCATGACACCGGGCTCTATGAAATAGTTCACACGAATTTTGTCTCCATAGCGAACATGGTTAATATACACGTAGTTTTTCAGTGTCTCTATTTCCTGCCTCACGGGAATGGTCGATTCCACATCGCTTACCGTATTTTGCAGCAGGGTAATTAAGGAGTTAATCGTCTCTGCTGCCCGTTCACGGTCTCCTTGCTGAACCAGAAATTTAATTGACGCAAGTGTGTTGTAAAGGAAGTGAGGATTGATCTGCATCTGCAGTGCTGCAAGCTCTGCATTACGCTGCTGCTTCTCGGTCTTAACAAGTCTGTCTACGTAGTCATTCAGCTCGTCCAGCATAAAATTGAACGCATTTCCGAGCTCCTGAGCCTCCCGGCTGCTTGTCGAGATATCGACATAATTGCTGAATCCTTTCGTTGGGATACCTGACATCTGATGAATCAGCCCTCGCAGAGATCTTGTCATTTTTCTAGTCATAAAGTACACGATAATAAGAGTTATTCCCACAATACCAAGGGTGGTCAGTGTCAGCGCTCTTACGTTAACCAACTGTCCGATAGCAGCATCCTTATCGATCAGGTTGACCAGATAGAAGTCGAACTCAGGTAAGTACTCGGAGAACAAGATGCGGTCATCACCCAGCAGATCGGCATTCTTCCCCAACTCTCCACTTCGCTGGTCAGCGACTACTTTGTTCAGCAGGGTTTTATCTGTCATTCCAATCAGTTCCTGCTGATTGCTGGAGATTACCATTCCTTCATCATTCATCAGGAGCACATCATTTCCGTCACTCGTGAAATTGGCATAGAAAGGTTTGAACATGCTGTCTCTGATCATGACATATATGGTTCCGTAAATTTCATCCGAGCCATGATGATACAGCGCTTTGGAAGCAATCAGCACAGGCTCTTTCCATGTACCTGACTGACTGTCATCATGGTAGAGCTGATACACGATCTTGTGAGGATTACGAATGGTTCTCTCTGTGATCGGATGATCCGCAAGCTCAGCTGCTGTTCCGGACCAGTACCACGGATCTGTCGTGTAGCTGCGCCCATTGGCGCCTAGTATCATAATACTGACTTCATAAGCACTCAGATTAGAGCTGATGGTCTTCATTCGCTGGGTCATATTGTATGTCTGCATCGCCAGAGATACGGAATCCGTATCTCCGCTCGTCAAATAGTTGCGTATGGTTCCGCTCTGACTAACCAAGTTCGTAGTAGTAGCCACCGCTCCGTTATAGGATTCAAGATTCGATTTCATCTGATTCAGCAGCTTCGTATTCGTGATGCTGAAGGTTTGCAGGAAGACCTGCTCCGACATCCGGATCGTTATTGCCAGTGTGAGTACAGATACCGTAATAAGACTGATTAATGTAACGAGGAACAGTTTGACAAACAAGCTTTGATTATTGAACATTCTCATATATCTCATTCCTCTTTTGCAAATTGCTCTCTGCGATAGGTGCTTGGTGATAAACCCGTAAGCTTCTTGAACACTTTGGTGAAATAGCTCTGATCCGAATACCCGACACTTGCGCTGATCTCAGAGATTGACTCCTCTGTTGAAGTAAGCAGCTCCATCGCTTTTTGAACACGGATCTTGTTCAGATACTCGCTGAACCCCTCGTTATTATGAGCCGAGAAATAGCTCGACAAGTAGGATGGGTTGAAATGAAATTGTTTGGCTACCTCGGTTAGAGTAACTGACTCCCTGAAATGCTCCTGAATATAGCTCAGCAGCATCGCCATATTCGGATTTACCGCAGTGTTGGTTTCGCCGATTACCTGCTCGGCTTCATGAATGAAATCAACAATCCGTTGGATCGCATCCCGGGCATATCTCGCCTCATCAATTCTGCGGAAGAACTCATATTTGCTCTGCTCCAGCCGCTCTGTATCATATTTCATTTTTCCAAGTGTGCTCGTCACATTAAAAATAAAATTGCCTAGATAGGCCTTGAACTCGAAAGTATCCGTTCGGTAATCCATAGATTTAAGATGAATGTGCTCCAGAAATCCGGCAAAGCCTCTCTGAAACTGCTTCCGCTTCAGCTGCTCTGTCAGCTCCCCCATGTCGAGGTCTGCTGCCACCTGAGGCAAGTCCGGCAGATCCCCGCCAAAGATAAAATGCATATCCGGCAGATAGAAGGAATACCGCGCAAGCGACAAGAACTGATTCTGATACACCTCTCCTAACTGGTAAAAATCCGTAAAACGATCAGTCAAAACAAAGTGCACCCCTGATTTTTTTTCCGGCGGCAGCTGCCCTATCCTTTCTCTTACTTCCATAATGAGGCTGTTCCAAACCCCAGAGTCCATATTCATTAAATAAAGAGCCTGGTCCTTCATATTCAGATGAATGCTTACCGTATCTGTAACCTGTGAGATCATCGTTTCTACGGTCTGAATCAAGCTAGATCTCACTTCCTGCATTGCGATGTGCTTCATATCCATGCCGAAGAGGACATAGCTGTCCCCCGGCAGGACGGTATCCAGCATTCCTGGCTGAAGCTCGGCTTCATAGCCTGCAATCAGCTTCTCCGCTGCCTGTTCAATGTACCTCTCCTCAGCTGGTTCTTCTACTGCAGTTTCCTGTAACTCCACGATTTGGGCTGCCGTTTTATTCAGAATGCTGAGCAAATAATCGGCTTCCAGCTTTGGTTTCAATATATAATCAGCTACACCGCTTTGGAAGGTGGACCTGACGTACTCGAATTCACTAAAGCTGCTGAGAACGATAACTTCAATCCTTGGATGCCGTTCCTTCACAATTTTCACGAATTTCTCGCCATCCATGATGGGCATCACGATATCGGTCAGAATGATATGAGGTTTAACCTCTTCCACAAGATCAAGTGCCTCAAGTCCGTTCGCAGCTTCGCCTACAATTCGAAATCCGGCCTGTTCCCAGTTCATTAGATGCTTAATGCCCTGCCTTACCAGCATCTCATCATCAACGATCATCACTTTGCATATGGATTTCAATATTTCATACCTCCTCTTGAATACAAAAAAAGCCCAACTAATCTCGCCAGGCGCCCAAAGTAGGGACATGGGTATCTTAAATCTGCAGAAAATAGTTAATGAAACGCTTCCGTTCATTTGTTTTATATATTGTATAGATGATGGCTTATACAAACAACCTTAATCAAGAACGAACCGGCTTCTATGTATGCAAATAAAATAAGCTAAGATGATATTTCTTGCAAATACCTTCTTAGCTCATCGCACTTATTCCTATCTTTCATCGTCAGAATTTCCACACCTAATGCGCTGCTCCCGTCATTCCTCCACCCTGGTAATCTGTCTCGTCTTCCTTAATCCGGACCCCTTTCCTTTTGGCTTCTTCAAGCAAGTCGGCAGCATCGTCCTGAGGCTTGTACCCGATCTGCGATTCCAAATATCCGATATCGTAGTAATTGTCGGTATTGGCCGAAGTCCCGTACAAGCATAGAAACTTATGATCATCCGAGGCCTCGATGCATTTCTCAGCCAGCTGCACCATATCCCGCTCTGAAATCCAAATATGGGCGGCTCTTGCCGAATGCGGACGGTCATCACCTGGGAAATTGCCGATTCGGATATTGATGGAGGATATCCCATGCCGATCTGCATACAATCTCCCGAGCAGCTCTATATAGCACTTGCTTAATCCATAGAAGCTGTCTGGGCGGTAAGGATCTGTCACCTCTACTTTTTCCTCCACTTTATAGAAGCCAGTCGCATGGTTTGAGCTTGCGAAAATAATGCGTCTCACTCCTTGCTTGCGTGCTGCTTCATATAAATGATAGGCCCCTGTTACATTGATCGGCAGCACTTTGCCCAGGAAGTCTTCTTCATCCTTCGCCCATGCAATATGAAGCACGGTGTCAACGCCTTCCGTAAGAGCAAGCAGCTGTTCCGCATTTGTGACATCCAGCGGTTTAATGCCCTGTGCATCATTCGCATTCAGATCTGCCGCAATAATGTCATATGCCTCTGTCGCCTGTAAGCCTTGGGCAAGACAGCTTCCGATCCTACCCGCGGCACCTGTGATGAGTATTTTCCGTCTATCAGCCATTCCTTCCTTCCACCCTTCGTAAGATTATTTCCCGGGATATAAAGATGAGTTCCACTATACCCCAGTATTAACTAACCAAAAAAACAAAAAACACATGCACAATAATCTCGATTGTACATGTGTTCTTTTTGAAATTTATGCAAATTCCTCATTATAAAGTGTTGTAGCCGTTCGGTGCATAAGGCTTGAGCTTCTCAAGCCAGCTCGCCTCCAGCTTCTTCAGCGCATCCTTTGCATCGAAGAAGGGATTGCCCTCCGGCACCTTCAGCTTCTCCAGCACTTCAATTTCGAATGCGCTCTCACCAAGCTCTGCCCACTCCTGTTGCAGCCCGTGATTTCGATGACTTCCCATGTTCAGCATAAATTGCTGTCCGTTTATAGATTTCAAATTCGGTGTGCTGGCAACGTAGAGCCTGCCGTTCTCCTTATTGCGAATTTGGTAAACCCCTGCCTCGGTCTTCATTTCTTTCGCCTGCAGCTGTAATTCCTCTCTCCGGTTCATCTTCTTATCCTCCATTCCTATAGAATTGGTCAACACATACCGGCTTCCGTCTTCTTCCCTGCTCAGTATTCCGTAATCCACCATATATCTGCGCACCGTCACATAGTCCTCATACACTTGTTCAAGCATCCGGTTCACCTCAGGCTCCGTGTACTCGACGCCGGGTATAAAGCGCTTAGCAAGCTCGTTCATCACAATGATGCGATGCTTCTCCTGCATGGAAAAGGTCTTAAGCGGTCCCTCCACGCCATGGGGGAAGTATTTCTTAAGCACCCTGTCTTGTTCAGAGGAGCTAATGCTGTACCTGTCATCATTCTTACCTGCGCGTTTGCTGATCGGAGCCTCCAGCTCGGCAGGGCGATTCGTATCAATCTCACTCAGCAGCTCCATCACCGCAAGCAGCACCTTGGCCTGGCGCTCCTTCTCCTTCAATACAAAACGATGATTGCGTATGGTCGATGTTGATCCTACACCAAGCTCCTTCTGAATGTCGGCATCCTTCTTGCCTTCGTAGAATTTCGCTAACACCTTGCGCTGTATATCCGAGAGTCCGCTCACACTCTTATCCAGTGAAATCAAATATTCAAACACAGACCCATGCTCCTGCTCGATATGGATCTGAATATACCTGAATGCTTCATAGAGGATGCCGTCAACCGGATAGATAACTCCCTTCTCAATCCGTTCGCCGCAGCAAACACAGACGAACTCGAGATCGCGCTCCATATATCCTCGCTTAATCTCCTCCAGCCCTGCATCATACATATAGGCTTTATTCACATCCATATTATTCGCACTCTCCATTACATTTTATATAGACATAATATTATTATGTTTGTTTATTGTCAAACATATATAATTTTTATCTATAAATTTTCAATTTTATGTATGTCAGATTCGATCTTCAGCTCTCAGAATGATGCGAACATTAAAAAAAGCAGGACAATGAGGGTAAACTCCCATCACAATCCTGCTTATCACACATTCAACAAGGCAATCTGAACGATTCATTTGATGATCCGATTCCACAGGGCGATCTTTCGCATCATTCCGGTTCAGCCGAGCGCCAGTTTGCCCATCACAACCCGGCGACCGGCGCCAGTAGCAGAGGGGGCATTGTTTGGTATGCCGTGGATACATTCGTTACCGAGCAGTGCAAAGATCAGCGCTTCTTTGGCATCATCATCAATCCCAAACGAGCTTGCTTTGGCAACTGTCCGGCCCGGAAGCAGCTCACTCAGCATAGCTAGGAGCACCTCGTTATGCGCACCCCCGCCAGATACAATGATTTGATCAATCTTGTTTTTAGGAAAAACCCAGCGTTCATAACTGTCCGCAATCGACTTCGCCGTGAACCAAGTAGCGGTAGCTACAATATCCGCTGAGGACAATCCACGCTCCCTTGCACCGGCTAGAACAGCCGCTGCATATGCCGCTCCAAATAGTTCACGGCCGGTGGATTTAGGGGGCATCTGTGAGAAATAGGGGTGTTGCATCATTTTAGCCACCAAGGCTTTATCCGGCGTTCCCTCAGCTGCCCACTTCCCGTTCTCATCATAGGCAAGCTTTCCTCCAGACAATTCGAGCACCACTTGATCGATAATCATGTTACCCGGTCCCGTATCATAAGCCGTTACCTGATCAGCCGTGCAGGCAGCAGGGAGAACCGTGCAATTCCCGATTCCCCCAATATTTTGCAATACTCTCCCCTGCAGTGCATCACCGAACAATATCAGATCTCCATAAGGAACAAGTGGAGCGCCCTGCCCTCCTGCCGCCATATCTGCTGGTCTGAAATCACCCACGACCGGTCTTCCGGTCCGAGTTGCGATGACCGACAAATCCCCAAGCTGTAAGGTCGAGCGGGCAAGTGACTGTGCTGCGTCTGACTTCGGAATATGCCACACCGTCTGTCCGTGCGAGCTGATAAAGTCCACTTCATCCATAGCGATGCCCGCTTGTTGGCATACGGCTTCTGCGGCAGCGGCAAATCGGTCTGCAAGCAGAAAATTCATGGAGCAAACATCCGCTACACTAGACTGTTCGATATTACACAGTGCTTTGATCTGCTCTCTGAAATCCTCCTCATATGGAAGCTGTACATAGGCAATCAGTCTGGACGTCGTAGTCAGCCCACTCCCTTTTATTCGAACCAGTGCTGCATCCACACCATCGAGCGACGTACCTGACATGAGCCCGATGGCTAGACTCTCTGTTTTGAAGCCTGTTATGCTGATCATCGCGAGGAGGTGCCTGCTGTCATCTCATCACCAAGGGTTACAGGCAGCTTGCCCTTGAATGGAATCGAGCCAAGCAAGGCTCTTGCAGCGCTCCTCATGGCGATAGGCCTGCTCTCATAAGCCGCGATATATACCTTAATATCCGGAAACGCCTTAAGATCATAAGGATTGCGCGTAGCGACCACCGCGAGCGGCTTGCCCGTAGCCTGCAGCTGTTTCACCAGCTGTGCCTGCTCGGCATAGAAATGAGCGTTATAAGTAGCGATCACAATTTGCTCAATGTCCGGGCTGCTTGCTGCAGTGATAACAGATTCACTCTGCTCCGCGACCTCTGCTGCCGCTATACTCAGATCTTCCACCTGAAGCCCCTGCTCCACCAGCGCAGCGCCAAGACTAAGCTGATCCTTGATTTTCTCATCCGCAATGGTCATCGCAGAGGAAGCCACGGTCACAGCAAGCACCTTCCTCCCGGACAGCGGGAGCATGCCTGCTTCATCACGAACGAGTGTCATGCTGTGTTCACTAATGCGGCGAGCGATGTCTCCATGCTCTGCAAGCCCGACACCCGCTGGCAAGCCGCTCGCGTCACTCACAGGTGCAGCCAGCACCTCTTCCGGGAAGCTGCCATCCTCCATCATGATGCCGCGCCGGATCTTCAGCGACAGCAAACGGCGGACTGACTCGTTAATTCGCTCTTCACTGAGACGGCCTGCAGCCACTGCCTGCTCAATAGCTTGATATGCCCCGGCAAGCAGCTCATGGGTATGACTGATCAGCACCAGATCGGCTCCTGCTTCAAGTGCCATTACAGAAGCCTCCACGGTGCCATATGTATCGACGATGGCATGCATCTCCATGCAGTCGGTCATGATTACTCCCTCATAGCCAAGCTGTTCTCTCAGCAGTCCTGTCAGTACAGATGAAGATAAGGTTGCCGGTTTCTTCTCAGCTTCAAGTGCCGGAAAGTAGATGTGAGCGGACATTATAAAGTCCACACCCTCTTCAATCGCCTTCACAAAAGGTGTCAGCTCCAGTTGCTTCATTCTCTCCAAATCATGGGGAACAATCGGCAAATCCAGATGCGAGTCAGCCGCTGTATCGCCATGTCCAGGGAAATGCTTCGCACACGCAGATACACCTGCATCCTGATATCCCCGAACCGCCTGGGCACCATACTCGGCTACCATTTGTGCTGACTCACCGAAGGAACGGACTCCAATTACCGGATTAAGCGGATTGTTGTTCACATCCAGTACGGGTGCAAAATTCAAATTAATACCGAGTGCACTTAATTCCTTGCCGCTGGCCAGCGCCGCTTCATAAGCATCCTCGCTGGAGCCTGCAGCGGCAATCGCCATATTGCCAGGGAATAAGGTAATTCCATCCGCTATACGTGCAACCATACCGCCTTCCTGATCAATGGATATCAGCAGCGGCAGCTGTCCCGCTTCACTCGCAGTGGTTTGCAGCTGATGTGTAAGCTGCGCCATCTGTCCAGGGTTCTCTACGTTCCGGGCAAAATAAATAATCCCTCCGACAGGATGCGCCTTGATAAATTCTGCGAGCGGCTCTGTCAATTCAGGACCCGGAAGTCCGCACAGCAGCAATTGACCGATTTTTTCACGCAGACTTAAACGAGCAAGCAGTGCTTCTACATTAGAATTTGAATTCATGTTCTCAGCTCCCATAGATCAGATAAGATGCTCTTCTCTCATGCCATTTCTCTTCGTCCTGATGCCAATTCGCCAGGATCCTCCGAAGTCCTTCTTCGTCTTGAATCCATTCTCTAATTTCCCTTCCTCCCGTAAGCAGATCAATAAAATATCGGCTGCCGCCTGAAGGAGGCGGGGTCCATTCAAAGTGCTGAGGATACGAGCATGCAATTTCGTGCAGCAGCATCAGCCCTGTCTCTACTGCTTTAAATTGATCTCTATTCGTAATGAACAGCCGAACACCCCCGCACAGCAGTCCCTGATGCTTGGAATACACCGGTGAAGCATACACAGGATGAATATGGACACCGGGAAGCTGATGAGCTTCCATCCGCCGTGCAATCCGCTCGCCGTCCATCCAGGGTGCTCCTATCCACTCAAATGGTCTGGTCGTGCCCCGGCCTTCAGACACATTCGTGCCTTCAAAGAAACAAGTCCCTGCATATATCTCAGCCGTTTCTGGCGAGGGGAGATTAGGTGACGGCATCATCCAAGGCTGTCCCGTTTCGGCATAGGTCATCGCTCGCCTCCAGCCTTCAAGCTTGACGACATCCAGCTCACATCCGATACCCTCTTCCTTGTTCCGCATCAAGGCGATCTCTCCAATGGTCATCCCATAGCGTATTGGTGTATGCCAGGCACCCACAAAGGATTCATACCCTTGCTGCAATATACCCCCTTCGACCTTCATTCCCCCAATCGGGTTGATTCGATCAAGAATAAGCAGTGATTTCCCACTGGCAGCACAAGCGTCCATTATATAGAAGAGAGTGGACAGATACGTATAGAAGCGCACCCCTGCATCCTGCATATCAAAAATAACCGTATCCACCTGTGCCAGCATTTCCGGCGTTGGTTTCTTATGCTTGCCGTACAGGCTGAACACCGGAATTCCGAGTACCGGATGAATCTCATCCTCGAACAGAACCCCTGCCTGACGCTCACCGTACAGCCCGTGTTCTCCTGCAAATAAGGCGGTCAGCCGGCTGTTCTCAAGCTGCGCACACACCTCAACCGTTGTTCTGAAATCAGCGGTCATGCCTGTAGGGTTCGTAACCAGTCCTATTCTTTTGCCTTCAAGAAATGGATGTGATACTTTGGATAATCGGTCAGCTCCGGTAAGCACGTTTATCTTCATGTCATACCCTCCCTTGGCTATAGAGAAGGCGCAGGATATCACTACCTGCGCCTTTTTATTACCTTTGCAGGCATAAGACCTTGAGCAATCAATTTCAATACTATCTAACAGAGCCAGCCGTTATTCCCTGTTCATTCCACTCGGCAGCGGCCGGCTCTTCTTCAATTAAATTAGCCGTCACCTTGTACATATAAATTCCCATCATCCCGTTGAACAGTACGAGGAAGCCGACTGCTGTCAGAGCGAGCAGCACAGTAAGACATACCGTCTGGAAGAAGGCGCCGACAGTGTAACCCGGATGCCGCAGGAGCAGCTTGACACTTTCTCCCATCGCCTTGAAGATCCCCATCTCCTTCTGTAGAACAAGCTGGAACGTATGAAATTGAGAGATGAACGCCATGATGACAAAATAAGTCTGGAACACAGCAATAATAGTATAGAACATGCCGTCTTTGCCCCCGTAATACCACCAAGTGGACCAGAGAATGAACACGAGCAGCGATATGAACAGCCCCATGACAACCGCAGGAAAATACCCTTTTCGCACTCCGGCAGCCAAATCCTTAAGCCCGTTCCTTCTGCTCTTACGCTCCATTTTATGATGGAATACATTCAGTACACCAAAGAACAGCGGCATATAAATGAAAGGAATGACAAACAAGGCAGCCGTTATGGGCAGCAGCAGTACAGTGGGAATCAGAATCAATGAACTGAGTACACTGTATAGGGCAACGGGGATGATCTCCCGATAAATCTCCGCTCCAGTCTTGACCAACACCTCACTCAGCTTACGCATCGACATTCACTCCCTTTACGAAGTTAAAATAATTCTTTGTTCTGTCTCCGGGTCAAAATAATGGGCCTTATGCAAGTTAAACAAGAAGGTTTTGGACATTCCCGTATAAGCTGTTGTTTCGGGATTGACCTTCGCCGTAATCAACCGGCTCCCGATGTGAAAATAGATCAGGTTCTCCGATCCGAGATGCTCAACGACATCTATCTTCGCTTCGATCTTGTGATATTCATTCAGACTCGGAGCGATGTCCTCTCCGTAAATATGCTCTGGACGAATACCGAGCACAACCTTCTTGCCGTGATAACCCGCAAGTCCGGCGGCTACCTCATCTGTTAGAGTCAGCTCCGCTCCTTCAATACGAATCCTGTTGCCCTCAACGACAGCATCAATGAAGTTCATCGCAGGCGATCCGATAAACCCGGCGACAAACATATTCTGCGGATTGGCATACAGCTCGGTCGGGGAATCAATCTGCTGGATAATGCCGTTGTTCATCACCACGATCCGTTCTCCTAGGGTCATCGCTTCCACCTGATCATGGGTCACATATACAATGGTTGCTCCAAGCCGCTTGTGAAGCTCGCTCAGCTCTACCCGCATTTGGATGCGAAGCTTGGCATCAAGGTTTGAGAGCGGCTCATCGAACAGAAACACCTGCGGGTCCCGGACGATGGCCCGGCCGACGGCCACACGCTGGCGCTGACCGCCGGACAGTTCTTTCGGCTTCCGCTCCAGCATATGCGTGAGTCCCAAAATACCGGCCGCATTTTCCACCTGCTGATTAATATACTCTTTATCCTTCTTCAGATTGCGAAGACCAAAGGACAAGTTCTCCCGAATCGTCATGTGAGGATATAGCGCATAATCCTGAAACACCATAGCAATGTCCCGGTCCTTCGGATGCAGGTCGTTGACGACCCTTTCGCCGATTAGAATATCGCCGCTCGTCTGCTTTTCTAGTCCTGCAATCATTCGAAGCGATGTTGTCTTTCCACAGCCGGAGGGACCAACGAACACGACAAATTCTTGATCCTCAATAACGAAGTCGGAGCCCGCTACCGCGGTAAAGGTCCCTTTTTTGTCATCACTAAACTGCTTGCGCACTTGTCGAAACTCCACGCGTGCCATAGGTATTCCTCCTTTCTCGTATCAGCCTTTAACGGCTCCAATAGTAATGCCTTGCAGGAAGTAGCGCTGCAGGGAGAAGAACAGGATAATCATGGGCATTGCGCCCACGGTCGCTCCCGCCATCATGGCGGCAAAATCGGACGCATCGCCGAACACGAAGGAAGCAAGCCCAACCTGAATGGTCCGCATATCGCTTGAATTCGTAATAAGGAAAGGCCAGAAGAACTCATTCCATGAGGCAACGAAGCTGAAGATCGCCAGGACAGCAAGTCCCGGCTTCGCCATCGGCAGAATGACCTTCCAGAAGATCCCGAACTCGCTGCAGGCATCAATCCGTGCCGCATGAATGAGCGAAGTAGGAAGGGAGGACATATACTGCTTCATGAGAAATATATTCCCCACGCTGACAGCCGTCGGCAAGATAATCGCCGTGTAGGTGTCCCCGATATTGAACACATTCACCATCAAAATATAGAGGGGAATAAGCGTAACCTGCGCAGGAATCATCATCGTGCTGAGCAGCACCCAAAAGATGGCCTTGTCCCCCGGGAATTTGAGCTTGGCGAAGGCATAACCTGCGAGCGAAGCGAAAAACACGTTCGTAATCGTGGTAATGGCTGCGATAATAAACGAATTCCATAACCAGCGCCAGGCATCCGTTTTGCCAAAGAACCGCTCATAAGGCGACATCGAGATCACTTCAGGAATCATCTGCGGCCGGAATGTAGCCGACACCTTCGTATCCTGAACAGAGCCGACCAGCATCCAGTACAGCGGAATGATCGTTATAATCGCCCAGAGCAAAATAATAACGGCTGCCAGAATGAGCAGAACCGATTTTTTTTGTAGTTTCATCGTCATACATCACACCCCCTCTATAGCCGCCTTTAATATTCAACATCGCTGGAGAAGTATTTAAACTGGATTACGGAGATGACCACGATGATGAGAGCCAGTACAAACGACTGCGCCGAAGCCAAACCAAACTCATAGAATACGAAGGCGGTCTGATAGATCAAATAAGCTATCGTAGTTGTCGCGAAGTTCGGACCCCCTTGGGTCATCAAATAAACCGAAATGAATACCTGGAACGACCCGATTACGCCTGTAACGAGCAGGTAGAGCGTCGTTGGCTTAAGCAGGGGCCAAGTAATCTTCGTAAACTTGGTCCATGCACTGGCATGATCAATATCCGCCGCCTCATAGAGCGACTTCGGAATGCCGCCCAGAGCGGCCATGTAGAGGATAATCCCCGCGCCATGGGAGCCGAGCCAGCTCATCAGGATGAGCGAGAAGAGCGCTGTGCTGGATTGTCCCAGCCATATCACAGGATCAAGCCCAAACCAGCTAAGGAACCTGTTGAGAAGTCCGACTTCGGTCGGATCGAATATAGCCAGCCATACCACGGAGATCGTAACGCCAGATGCGACTGCCGGCAGGTATAGCGTTGCTTTGAAGAAGGTCTGCCACTTACTCTTCATTTGAAAGATCAGCACAGACAAGACGAAGGTAATAATAATGTTGACAGGCACTGTTCCCAGTGTGAAAAAAGCGGTGTTTCGCATCGACTTCCAGAATGTAGCGTCCTGGAATAACCGACTATAGTTATCCAACCCTACCCAGGTGGAATTCATAATGCCGTACTCCTGGAAGCTCATAAAAAAAGCATGACCCACCGGATAAAGCGTAAATACGAGAAACAGCAGAACCGGAGCTAATATGAAGAGATAGGCCCAGCCATATTCCTTAATCGCTCGCATTGGGCTTTGCCGGGAAGGTGTCCTTTTTGGCGCAAGTGATGTCTGCATCAATCCTCACCCCCTCGAGTTTTTATTATCGAAATTGAATCCATCCATAGGCATTCCTTCTAATCAGAAAGGGTCCCAAGGACTTCGTCCTCAGGACAGCCTCCTCTGCTAATCACGCTATTTATTTGAGTATTTGCTCTGCCTTTGCCTTGAAGTCCTCCGCGATTTGCTCAGGTGTCTTCTCCCCGGAGAACAGGGCTTGAATGTTAGGCTTCACGACTTGTTCCTTGAACTGCTTCTGCTGTGCTGATTTGTCAATGTCGAGTGAGAGGGTTACCGGAATCTCGATATGCTCTGCCATGATATTCGCAGCTTCTATGGTGTCCGGTGTGCCCAGGCCCTTGCCTTCGAAATATTCGGCTTGTGATTGCCGAACGAAAGGAAGTACGAGCTCGTTGGCCGAGTTCCCTGCTTTGGCGCCGCTCAGCGCCTCCATCACAAGGAACGTGTTCTTGGCATGCTGCTCGCCCTTGTCATTCTTTTGCTTGAAGGCAACGTAACCTTCACCGCCCATGGTAGACTTGGGCTCAGCCCCGTCATTATGCGGTACGGGAAGCAATACAAATTCGATTTTTTCGCCTTGGACGGTGCCGGCATCAATATCTTTGTTACGATTTTGAATCATGACATCATAATAGGGAAGTGCTTTGGAGATGATGGCCGCTTGCCCGGCATAGAACATATCCGTCCGTTTTGCGGGAGCAATGGCTGCGGTTTCTTTTGGCATATAGCCTTGATCAATGAGGTTGTGTATGAAGGTAAGTGTGTCTAATATACGATTGTCATTCCACTGAAATTCGCCACTGGCGTTAAGTACATCCGGCATTCCATTGTTGCGGGTCAGCAATTCGATAAAATCCAGCGAGGTTCCGTCTGTGACGAGCGCATATTGCGTGGTGCCGTCAGGAGCCGTGCCTGTAAGCTTGGCAGCCGCCTCGTTGAATTCACTCCAGGTCCAGCCTTCCTGCTGGATCTGTTTCCAGTCAATTCCCGCTTCCTCCAGAATGCGCTTATTGCCGCCCCATGCCCACTGGAATTGATATATCGGCAAGCCATACTGTTTGCCTTGAATTTGCCCAAGCTCTAGTGTGCCGGGCACATAGTCATTCTTGATCTCCTCGGTCAGATAGGAGTCCAATTCAAGTGCAAGCCCCGTCTTCACATAAGCGCCATCAACACTGTGAAAATACAGATCTGGCGGATTGCCCGCATTCAGAGCAACGTCAAATTTCTTAGGACCCTCTGCCCATGTAAGCATTTCGTACTCGACCGTAATATGGGGATGCTCCTGATTAAAATCAGCGATAAGTTCCTTCAACTCATCTTCGTACGTGCCATGAACAGGGTAAGTCCACACGGTTACCGTGTCTTTGGCATCCGCATCTACGGTCTCCGCTTCACTGTCAGAAGCGCCGCCGCAGGCTGTCACGATGAGCATCATCATAGCGATCATAAGCGCAACCGGTTTTTTCATATACACCTTTCCCCCTTTTCTTAGTCTAGATTTTACTTGAACATCTCTTCTCCCTTAGCCTTGAACTCGGCCGCAATCTCTTCGGCTGTCTTCTCGCCTGTAAATAGTGCCTGAATGTTCGGCTTCATCACCTGTTCCTTGAACTGCTTCTGCTTCGCTGCAAGCGCTGAATCAAGGGAGAGAACGACTGGCTGCTCCATATGCTCTGCCATGATGCTGGCTGCCTCCAGCGTTTCTGGAGTACCCAGACCCTTGCCTTCAAAATATTCAGCCTGTGATTTTCTAACAAACGGCAGCACGAGCTCATTGGCTGAATTTCCGGCTTTGGCACCGCTTAGTGCTTCCATGACAAGGAAGGTGTTCTTGGCATGCTGCTCACCCTTATCATTCTTCTGTCTAAAGGCTACATAGCCCTCGCCGCCCATTGTTGATTTCTGCGGAGCATCCTTATGATGGGGAACCGGCAGCAATACGAATTCAACCTTGGCTCCTTGAACCGTACCTGCATCAATATCCGCGTTCCGCTGCTTGATGAGCACATCGTAATAAGGGATGGCCTTGGAGATAATGGCCGCCTGCTCGGCATAGAACATTTCTACACGTTTCGCAGGAGCAATGGCTGCCGTTTCTTTTGGCATATAGCCTTCTGTGCGAAGGGTCTCCAGGAACTTCAGCGTTTCTAGAATCCGATCATCATTCCACTGGAACTCTCCTTCCGCATTCAGTACATCCGGCATATTGTTGTTGCGAGATAGCAGCTCCATAATTTCCATGGTCTGTCCTTCAGTTACAAAGGCATATTGCGGAGATCCGTCTGGAGCAGTTCCCATTAGATCTGGCGCAATTTCAAGGAACTCATCCCAAGTCCAGCCCTCCTGCTGAATCTTCTGCCAATCAACTCCAGCTTCCTCAAAAATACGTTTGTTGCCTCCCCAACCCCATTGGTACTGGTAGATCGGAAGCCCGTATTGTTTTCCTTGAATCTGCCCGAGTTCCAGCGTTCCCAGGTAATAATCCTCCTTGATCTCGGGTGTCAGATAATCATCCAGCTGAATAGCAAGACCAGAATCGACATAGCTTCCATCTACACTGTGAAAATACAGATCCGGCGGATTACCCGCATTCAAGGCGACATCAAATTTCTTCGGGCCCTCAGCCCAGGTGAGCATCTCGGTCTTGACGGTGATATTCGGGTGTTCCTTATTAAAATCGGCGAGGAGTTCCTTGAGGTCCTCTTCATACTTGTTATGAACAGGATACGTCCAGACCGTCACCGTATCCTTGGCATCCGCGCTTTGTTCGCTGCCTCCTCCCCCGCTGCAGGCAGTCGCCGCAAACATAAGAATAGAGGTCAGCATAATCCATGTTTTACGCATTAGCACCTATCTCCCCTCATTCGTTCCACTTAAAGGAACACCGTAGATTAGACTACCTTCTTAGGGCCCGCCTGCTCTCCTCCAGATATTTCACCGACTGCTCGTAATTCTTGCTGGCTACACAGAGATACAAAATATCAATCAGATTGAGCTGAGTCATTCGGGAACCCATAGCACCGCTTCGAATTTCACTCTCTGTGGATGATGTGTATAGAGGTACGGTCGCAAGCTTGCTTAGCTTGGAATGTCCGTATTTGGTCATGCTGATCACTCCTGCCCCCCGCTCCCGGACCAGTTCAGCTACACGAAGCACTTCTTCCGTTTCACCCGAATAGGAAATGCAGACGGCCACATCTTCTTCTGTCATCGTGACCGCTGAGGTCAGCTGCTGATGCGGATCAGCAAAGGAGAAGCTCATCTTGTTAATTCTTAAAAACTTCTGTTGTGCATCCATCGCTATTAGGTTTGAAGCTCCAACGCCAAAGAAATAGATACGCCTTGCCTGATCCATTAAAGAAACGGCTCGCTCAACCATCGCCTCGTCCATAATCTTCAGCGTATCTCGGATGGACTGAATATTGTTGTTCGATACGCTTCGAATCATCGCAGATACACTGTCATTCGGTCTGATCTCCTGATAGCCTGCCTGCTCATCCGACTCCTGCAAGTCACCTGCCACTTTAATCTTAAGATCCTGATAGCCTTTGAAGCCGATCGTTTTGCATAGACGGATAATCGCTGCCTGACTTGCACCACTCTTTGCTGCCAGCTCGGCAACGGAGAGCTCGATAATCTCGCCAGGCTGCTGCAGAATGTAGGCCGCAATTTTACGTTCCGAAGGATTCAGCGTTTCATAGAATTCCTTGAGACGAACCAAGCCACCATTCATGTGTGCAGCTCCACCTCCATTCAACAAAATATGTACATATAGGTTAGATAAGCTAACATATTCAGTTCTCTATCCTTCCAAATATGTTTGGATTGATATTATTATATGAGGTATGAAATATAATTTCAATAATTATTTATATACTTAAAATTTTATTTTACATCCTGGAAATTATGACCTATACTAAATAAAAAATGAGAAGGGGTGAAGCGTTGAATGTCTTTATAGGCGTGGATGGTGGCGGTTCCAAAACAGAAGTAACAGCCGTGCTTGATGACGAGTCTATTCTCGCTCAATTCTATGGCGGGGCAACCAACCCCTATACAATTCCACCTCTTGAAGCAGCCAATGAGCTCGACAGGTTACTGGAAACCACACTCATATTTATTAACGAACGCTCTCTATTGTGTAATGGTATTTGTCTTGGTATGTCAGGTTTTTACTCGGATGAAGAGAAGAACACGCTTATAAATCAGGTTACACGATGTTTGAAACGCAGATCCCTCTCCTTTCCTATTGCGGTTTGTACAGAGGGAGAAATATCTCTCATGGCAGCAACTGGGGTGCACACAGGCGTACTTGTGATCGCCGGAACAGGCTCCATTGTGTATGGATTTACAAGAGAGGGAGGCATTCACCGTGCCGGAGGCTGGGGGCATCTCCTTGGGGATGAGGGCAGCGGTTATCAGATTGGCCTGCAGACTCTTCAAGGGATCATGAGAAGTTATGACAACATCGCCCCACCTACCTTACTGACTTCCCTCGTTCAAGAAGCCTGTCGGTTAAACGAGATAACAGAGCTTCGTACCTTCATTTATCAACAGCCCTTTAGTAAGAAGATCATTGCTTCTTATGCTAAGCTGTGCATTCGTGCCGCCGAGGAAGGAGATCTGCTTGCATGCAGCATACTTAGATCTCAGGCCGCAAGTCTGGCAGACACAACCATTGCTCTTCTACGTTCTCACCCTGATCTTCAGCAGGAAATGGTCGCTATGACTGGCTCTATCTTCCTTCATTCCTCTATATATAGAGCACACTATGAGGAATGCGTAAGTACTATCTTCCCCCACCTTAATATGGTCACAGGTTCAGAACACAGGCCGCCAGCCTATGGCGCAGCCCTGATTGCACGACAGCGGTTCTCCCCCGCTCAAGGGACCCATGGACTCTTATGAAGTAATCTCTCTTTTCCTTTACATCTACCGCTTCATCTCTGTCCTGCCGTTACTTACAAAAGAAGATTCACTAATATAGAGAAGCTTGTAATCAAGAGGCCCGGCCATATAGATGAATAGCATAATTCATAGTCTATTCAAGAGTTCGGGCCAGGAGCGAAGGAGGCCGTACCTTTTATGAATCATCTAAGTCATAAACTTAGCCAGTTGATTACTGAACAGCCCAATCCGAGAACAGACCATATTGATCAGCTGGATTCCATTGAAATTATGAAGCTCATTAACGATGAGGATCAGCAAATCGCCAAGGTAATTAGACCGCTCATACCTGATATCGCAAGGATTGCCGATCGAATTGTGGATAGTTTTGAACGAGGCGGACGCTTATTTTATGTCGGTGCTGGTACCAGCGGCAGGATCGGCATCCTTGATGCATCAGAATGCCCTCCAACCTACGGTACGGATCCATCACTCATTCAAGGGCTTATCGCCGGAGGCTTTGAGGCAGTTCGAGCAGCTGTGGAAGGTGCAGAGGACAGTGAACAAGGGGGCAGCTCAGATATGCACTCCCATCAGGTCGGCCCGTACGATGTTGTTATCGGCATTGCCGCAAGCGGCAGAACGCCTTATGTGCTGGGTGCCATGAAGGAAGCTCGTGCTCTGGGCGCTCTTGTCGTTGGACTCTGCAACAACCCCAATTCAGCCATGAAGCCGCTGGCAGACTATACGATTGAAGCTGTAACCGGGCCCGAGGTCATCATGGGCTCTACCCGAATGAAGTCCGGCTCCGCACAGAAGCTTATTTTGAATATGCTGACGACGACAGCCATGATTCGCTCCGGTAAAGTATACCGAAATTTGATGATTGATCTTAACCCTTCCAATGAGAAGCTGGTCCATCGCGCCAAACGAATCATTAAGCTGGCAACCGGAGCAGCCGAAGAGCAGATCAATGATGCCTATATAGAATCAGAAGGCCATGTCAAGACAGCCATTGTTATGATTATGACCGGTTCAGACGCGATAGCAGCCAGGAAGCTGCTCGCTTCATCCAAAGGCTATGTCCGCAAGGCGATCGACAGTACTCCAACTTCATAATAAAAAGAGCGCCCTATCATTCCTTAGCACGAAGGAATGATAGGGCGCTCTGTAAATTTCTCTACAATTTGAAACGCTGAATAATCTCCTGAAGCTCATCTGCAATATTAGATAAAGTTGCTGCAGAAGAAGCTACCTCCTGCATGGCTGCCAGCTGCTCCTCCGAAGCAGCAGACCCTTCCTGCGCTCCAGCGGATATCTGATCCGAGATCGCTACAGCGACCTCAAACGACTCTCCGACATGGACCATGGAGGCATCCATCTGCTTCGATGCAGAGGATACTTCCTCCATCTGAGCAGCAACCTCTTGAATGGACTGCAGAATCACTCTGAACCGCTCGCCTGCCTCCTGAACTGTAGCGATCCCCTTGGTAATCTCTTTGGTTGCTGTGCCCATAGATTCTGTCGCAGCACCTGTTCCCTGCTCCATTTCATGGGTCAATTTAGCGATTTGTGCTGCAGAGGAAGCCGACTGTGCTGCCAGCTCCTTCACTTCGTTCGCTACGACAGCAAATCCTCGCCCATGCTCACCTGCTCTTGATGCTTCGATTGAAGCATTCAGGGATAGAATATTGGTCTGTTTAGCGATATTCGTAATCACTTCGACAATTTTTCGTATCTCTACTGATTTATCTCCAAGCCCTTGAATAACCTCATTGAGGTTACCCGCCGATGCGCCGATCTGATCCATTTGATGCTTTGCTTGGTCGATACTGCTCATACCCGCCTGGGACTCTTCAGATACCTGTTTGGCTGCCAGAGTTGCTTCTCCAGCTTGGTTTGTAATAGCTTTGACGCCGCGTGACATCTCATCAACGAGCTGCTTGGCTTCGCCGAGGCTCTGATTGGAATGAATCGTTCCCGTTGCGGTCTCCTGCATAATCGTTGCCAGCTGTTCTGTCGCCCTTGTTGTCTGCTCCGAGCTGGCAGCCAGCTGCTGGGAGGAGGCTGCGAGCTGATGCGAAGTTTCACTCACTTCTCCGAGAACGGATCGAAGAGAACCGGTCATCCTATTAAATCCTTCCGCAAGAATGCCGTATTCGTCTCTGCGCTTCACGGACAGATCGATCGTCAGATCTCCGTTTCCAATATCGCGGGATGCTCTAACCATCGCCTGAATCGGACGGTGCAAACTGCGAATCATCAGAATCATAATCCCCACTCCCACGAGGGCAGAAATGCCAAGCACCACAATCAGCGCGTTTAGGATCGGACGAGAGGCTTCGTCCACTTCGGCATAATCCATTTCAGCGACGAGTTTCCACCCCGTAGTCGCATGCGTGCTAAAGAACGCATATTTATCTGCGTTCCCCATTGCATAACTCAAGTCCCCGTTATCCTGCTCTACTACACGACTTGTTAATGTCTCAAGCGCACTGGTTCCTGCATTAAAACGGGAGTGGACAAGATAATTGCCATCACCATCTACCAGATACACGATACCTGTATCTCCAATATGTACATTATTAACCGTAGAAGTCAGCGCTGCCAGACTGATCTGCATACTTGCTACCCCTTGACCATCTGATAAAGCTCTGGCCAACGTTACAACTACATTACCTGTCGAGCTCGATTTATAAGGCTTCGTCACGATAACCTCTTCACTGCTTTGCGCATCCTGATACCATGGCTGGTCTGTTACAGACTCATTCATTCCATACATTGGGGCTTTCATTTGCTGATCTCCACCAGACGATACGATGACAAGAGATTCAACCTGAGGGTTGGCATCCTTCAAATCATCAAGCAGCCGCTGTGCCTGTGGACTTTGATTGGCAATTTGCGCCGCATTCGTCTGTCTTGCAAGCAAATTAATATTCGATTTCTGACTGTCAATCAAAGAGTCGATTTGCTTACTGACAAGTGCGAGGGATTGCTCCATCGTCTCATGATCCGACTTCCGAATCTCTGAATCTGCCGTGTTGTATGAGACCCAGAAGATGGCTATACTAGGCAGGAACAAGAAGAATAGAAATGCCACAATCAACCTTACTCTGAAAGACAACAAGCTTTTCTTTTCTCTGCTTATCTTACCTTTTTGCTGTTCATTTCTTTGCTTATCGTTACCGCTATCTTCCTTACTCTTTTTTCCTTCGTTTTTGTTACCCAGCTTCATTTTTTCAAAGCTTTTTTTCAGTAATTCTTTCAAAGAAACAGCCCCCTTTCTACAGTATGTGTAATTCATGCAGCTTGTTAATGCATCAATGAAGATGACTTCACCAGCATACTGTCTATAAAAAAAGACAGAACATTTTATCTATCGGCAACTGGAGGCTGAGATGTTATACTTTTTCTGAAATTTTCATTTTAGTTTACATTCGATGTAAGATAACAGCTTGCTAAGCAGATACGTCAGTATAAAATAGATCAACGCAGCCGTTAAGTATGGCTCCCAGATCGCATAATATTGACCTCTCATCGCGTTGCTCCAGAACATAATCTCCTGAACGGAAATGATCGCAAGCAGCGAAGAATCCTTGACCAGCACAATAAACTCATTCCCGAACGCCGGGATCATTCGCCGAATAGCCTGAGGCATAATGATATAACGCATTGTCTGGTAGCGGTTCATTCCGGAGGAATAGGCTGCCTCAAACTGCCCCTGATCTACGGATTGAATTCCTGCTCGATAAATCTCTGCCATATACGCAGCAGAATTCAGTGTCATGGACAGGATCCCCGCAGTGATCGCATCTGTACTCCCATAGAACATCGGCACGACACCGAAGTGAATAATCAGAATTTGAACATAAAATGGCGTTCCACGAAAAAAGTTGATATAGAGGCTCGCAGGCCAATTCAAATACCTCGGCTTTGCCATTTTTCCGAATGAGATAAATAATCCCAGAATAGCACCCAGCACAATTGAAACGATCGAGAGCCCTATCGTTAGAAGCATGCCTTTCAGGATCAATGGCAGATACTCCACGATGATATCAAATCTAAAATTATCCATGAGCAGTACTCCCTTATTTAATATGGGCAACAAGAAAAGCATGTGCCCGCACATACCGCTGACACATGCATCCCGGTTTTAACCTGTGCGCTTACTCTGCTGCCTTATCCAATTCTTCCTTCAATCGTGTTAGATCCGGCTCATCTCCGAACCATTTTTTGTACACCTCTGCATATTTTCCATTATCTATAACCGCCTTGATCGCAGGATCAAGCTTTGCCTTGAGCTCCGAGCCCTTAGGATAAAGAATGCCGTAATATTCCGAATCAAAGTTCTCCGGATCGAGGATGCTTTCGAATGCTTTATCCGGATTGTTCTTCATATACTCCTGCACGATAGCCACATCCGCCACCGCAGCATCTACACCGCCGCTCTCAAGCTCCATGAAGGCAAGGACGTTACTCTCGAATTTCTTAAGGTCGCTGTTGCCCTGACCCATGATCTCCGTCATCAGTGTATCCGCCGTAGTAGCACCCTGAACCGCAACCTTCATATCTTTCAAATCCATAGCACTGGTGATTACGGTTCCTTCTTTGAACAGAATCATATTCGTCGACTCAAAATAGGGCAAGGAATAATCATACGTCTCTTTACGCTCTTCTGTGATGGATACGCTGGATATTCCTGCGGCAAATTCAGTGCCCTGCTGAACACTGGTCAGCATCGCATCCCAGCCTGTATTGCTGAGTTCATAATTGATGCCTGCTTCGGCCATCACTTCCTTGAGAAAATCAATGTCAAAGCCGGTAATCTCACCTTTATCCATAAATTCCATAGGAGCGTATGCCGCATCAGTCGCAATTTTGACGGTGTCCGATGCCTCCTCTGCTCCTCCAGCCCCTGTCGTAGTGCTCTCTTCATTACCGCAGGCTGATAAAACTATCACAAATAAAGCAATTAACATAACACCAAATCTCTTGATCATATGAATCCTCCCTATTTGAATCTAGTAATATAAACAGATTCTATCAACAGTTACATAGATTAACAATATATTTTATTATATGCGTCAATAAAGATAACATAGAAGTATGGTTTCAATCGTGATGCTGCTCACAAAAAAGCCTCACTGAAGAGTCAGGAGGCTTTTCTTCTCTCTATATTTTCAAGCTATAGCATAGTAAACCTTTATTGCTCTGAAATGTGTGTTTGTTTGATTGTGTGTTTGTCTTACTCTATTTCTGTACGAAGCACCCTCTTAACTTAAGTCGTTCCAATCCGCACACCCATCTGATTAATCCAGCGGCGGTAAGCTACGGATAACAGATCCGCTTTATGATTCAGCTCTGTCTGCAGATCCAGCGGCAATAGCTCAGGCTTCTGGGTTTCAATAATCCACTTGTCCTGCTCGAATACGGTATCCTGAAAATCAATAAACTGCTGGTCATCCACCTCATGCGCATAGTTGCGAGATACCGGCATATACACGATACACTCCTGTTCTGACACAGGAAGCACGGTCAGCATAATCCAGAGCGTCTGACCCGTTGCCTGATCTCTCTTGGATAAACGGGCAGCAAGCGGTCTAAACACCTCCTTTACATAGACATATGTGGTTCCCTCGCGATGCTCTGATCCGGAATGGGCAACCGGCTGAAAGATCGGCACATCCCCGGTATACACACGGTCAGGTTCCTTGAACACCTCGAAATCAGGAAGCTCCGAATAATCCGGGTGACCGAGCAGGCCGCCATGCACATACATCAAATGTGCAAAGTCCGTAAAATTCTCGATGACGCGCGTCCCTGCAGCCTTCACATGATACGGACCACAAACCAGCGGTCGGTATTCCGGATTCTCAAATTCATCGAAGCATGGCAAATCAGCCGTTGGTTGACCGATACATACCCACACAATACCGAATTTTTCTTGGCAATGATATTTGGTTGCCTTCGCTCTTGGTGGAATACGGTCATCCTTTCCTTGAGCAGGGATGCATACACATTTGCCTTCCGAATTGTATTGCCATCCATGATAAGGACAGACCAAGTTTTCATTCTTGTCTACCCAGCCTTTGGACAGCATGGCTCCGCGGTGAACACAGAGATCGCGCAGCGCATGCACACCTTTACTCGACCGGTAAACAGCAACCCTCTCCTCGAGCACGATGACAGATATCGGCTTGTCAACAAGCTCATGCGATGCGCATACCGGATGCCATTCGTTCTCGAGCACGGTATCTGACAGGGCTGCTGAGCCTAATGGTTTAAGCAGTTTTTGATCAATCATTGTGATCCCCTCCTGAGTTCATATACTTCCTGCCTATTCATCACTACTACTCGTTCTGAACTGAAATCTCTCCGCTCTTCAGCGCGTCGATCGTAGCCTGGACCTTATCCTTGACTTCCTGAGTCATTTTCTCCTCGAATCCATGGTAGGGACTCATGTAGACAGCACCGTCTTTCACGCCTAGGGACATCGGCTCCGCCTTCATCGTTCCGTTCATAATGGATTTGATCGCGGCCGTCATAGCGGTTGGATAATCTTGAATTACACTGGTAACCACCGTATCCGGTGCAACAGGGTTTAAATCTTCATTGGAGCCAATCGCGAGTACACCCTCCTGCTTGGCAGCATCAATACCGCCCATCCCCGCCTGATTCGCGTTAGTCATAACAACATCGGCACCTTTTTCAATGAGGGAAATTGCTGTCTCCTTGGCCTTTGCTACATCATCACTGGATCCTGTCATGGTCGTCAGGACACTAATATCGGGAACAGCTGCCTTTGCCCCTTCTTCGAATCCTTTGACGGAATTCGTAATCGGAGGAATCTCCTGCCCGCCGATCGCCGCTACCGTCCCCGTTTCAGACATCAGAGCTGCTACAGTTCCCATCAGATACCCCTGCTCCCGATTGTTAATGCTGATGGAAGCGACATTCGGGCTTTGGCTCACGGTTGCACTCGTGACCAGAAACCAGGTATCCGGATATTCACCGGCGACAGACATCATCGGTTCTGCGAATTCAAATCCATGACCAATGACGACATCATACCCATCCATCCCATATCCGCGAATAAACTCCCCCATATCAGACTGGGCAACCTTCTCGGAATACTGTACTTCCGCGCCAAGCTCGCTCTCAATCTGCTTCAACCCCTTATACGCCGTCGCATTCCATCCGTTATCATTCACTGGGCCCGGAGTGAGCAGAGCGACCTTAAGCGGCTGATTTGATTCTGTAACAGGCGTGCCGGAACCTGCAGCTGCTTCCTCGCTCTGTCCGCTATCCGCAGCACCGCCGCATCCTGCAAGCAGTACAGCAATACCTAGAATCAATGTACACAACAAGTGGAATCGTTTAATCCTCATTTAGTGCATCCCCCTTTAATTGATCAATCCATCATCCCGGCCATTCGCCGGCCGATTCGTTCACGCGTTGCCTCTTCCCTGCTCACCATATCCACAATACGGCCTTTGAATAGGACAGCGATTCTGTCCGAGAGGGACATCACCTCTTCAAGCTCTGTAGAAATGAGCAGAATTCCAACTCCCCGATCCCTCTCCGCCAGAAGCCGCTTATGTACATACTCTGCTGCTCCTACATCCATCCCGCGAGTGGGCTGCATCGCAATAAGCACCTTTGGATTCAGCATGAGCTCTCTGGCCAGAATCACTTTTTGCTGATTGCCTCCTGACAGCTGACCAGCCGTATGCTCGCTCGAAGGCGTTCTGATATCAAACTCCTGCACGGCTTGCTCGGCGGTCTTTCTTATCGCCCCCCTCCGCAGCATGCCGAATTTGCTGAAGATGGGTGACTTGTACTGCTTCGCGATCAAATTCTCACCAATGCTCATAGGCAGCATGAGCCCTTCCTTGTGCCGATCCTCGGGAATGTAGCCTACACCCTGCTCGGTCATATAGCGGGGATGCAGACGCTGTACAGGTCTGCCGTCAAGCTTGACCTCTCCACTCGCCAGTTCCGCCAGGCCCATGAGTGCTTCACTCAGCTCGCGTTGTCCGTTGCCGTCTACACCAGCGATGCCGACAATCTCCCCTTCCTGTACAGTGAGTTTGATGTCAGACAATACAGGGATCTGGCTCCGAACCACTGATAGATCCTGCACCTCGAGCAAGCATCGTTGGCTATTGTTATATGGACTATGCCTCAGTGCTGTGATCTCTCTTCCAACCATGAGCCTTGCCAGCTCCGCAGGGGTGGTTTCCTTCATCGCCATAGAACCCTCCATTTGACCGGCCCGAAGCACAGTTACCCGATCACAGACCGCTTCCACTTCTTGCAGCTTATGGCTTATAAAAACGATAGTTTTCCCCTGCTCCTTCAGCGATCGCAGTACAATGAACAAATCCTTGACCTCCGGTGGAGTAAGTACGGCGGTTGGTTCGTCCATAATGATGAATTCTGCGCCGCGGTATAATGTCTTCACAATTTCAACACGCTGCTGCTGACCGACAGATAATTCACTGACCCGCTTTGTAGGGTCCACATCAAGACCGTAGGCATCTGAGATCCTCTTAATTTCTGCACAAGCTCTGCGAAAATGAAACCAGGGACTTCGGTCTTCCTTAAGTCCAAGCACCACATTCTCTGCCACAGTCAATGCCGGTATCAGCATGAAATGCTGGTGGACCATGCCGATTCCGATTTCCATTGCCTGTCTGGGTGAATCAAAATTGACCCGCTTACCTTTAAACAGAAGCTCTCCTTCATCGGGATGAAGAAGGCCTGACAGCATATTCATCAGCGTACTCTTACCTGCTCCGTTCTCACCCAGAATGGCATGAATTTCGCCATATTTGATGTGGAGATCAAGTCGATCATTGGCGGTAAACGATCTAAACCGCTTGGTGAGTCCTCTGGTTTCCAAAATATAATCAGCCGAACTCCTGACAAGGGACGGATTCTTCATTCCAACCGAAGGCTGTTCTATAGGCTGAGAAGTGTGTGACTGCACTGGTTCATCCCCTCCTTCCGTGTATTGATCACCACGACGCTGCCTATGCGTGACGATTGGCTGCACTTTTATAAGGTTTGCCTGTCGCAGCAGGCTGTCTTGCCTTACCTGAGAACCAGGCCAGCGCAAGCATGGTCAGAATATAAGGAAACATCAGCATGAATTGGTACGGAATCTCGATGCCGAAGGATTGGATGCGAAGCTGAAGCGCATCAGCTCCCCCGAATAACAAGGAAGCTCCCATCGTTCCCGCTGGTGTCCAGCGCCCGAAGATGACAGCCGATAGAGCGATAAAGCCTCTGCCCGCTACCATATTCTCCGTAAATTGATTCAGAATGCCGAGTGACAGCGCACAGCCTGCAAGTCCTGCCAGCATGCCGCCAATGAGACAGCAGGTGTAGCGAACTCGATGCACTCTGACCCCAAGCGTATCTGTGGCAAGCGGATTCTCGCCCACGGCACGAACCGTTAGCCCCCATCGTGTTCGGTATAAAACCACACTTGTTATCGGAACCAGCAAAAATGCGAGGTATGCCAGCAGATTTTGTTCAAATAACGCCGGACCGATCCAAGGTATATTTTGAAGTAACGGAATATGAGGTACGGGAACCGCATCCACTTGTATCGTTTCAGACCCCATGCCCAGAAGACTCCTGCCAAAGACCGTCGTCAAACCCAGACCGAGAAGATTCAGCGCCGTGCCGATGATGACTTGGTCCGCTCCGGTCGTTACAGTCAAGAATGCATAGATGATGCCAACCAAGCCGCAGACCAGAGCTCCAGCAGCAAGTCCAGCCCATACATTGCCGCCGTAGTACGCACCGACGACTCCAGCCAGCGCGCCGATCAGCACCATGCCCTCCATGCCAATGTTCAGAATTCCGCTCTTGGACATGAACAGCACACCGATTGCTGCCAGAAGCAGTGGTATTGAGAGCCTGATTGCAGCGCCGACATAACTGATCCACAGCTCTTCACCCATTTTTCCCGCCTCCTGCCTTGGAAAGAGACACCTTGCCCGGGTGAGGGTCGGCATACGCCCCTTTGAGCTTGTGTTGTATCCAATTTGTAATTTGACGTTTGTATTTGCCGAACCAATACCGGTTGCATACCACGATGATAATCATCAGTGCCTGAATGACAAGCACGAGCGAGGTGGAAGCACCGGTTGCTCTCTGCATTGCATTCGCTCCGCTCTTCATCCCTCCGAACAAGAGTGCCGATAGCATATTGCCGAGCGGATGCGTGTTTCCGAGCAGTGCCACCGCAATTCCTTCATAACCATAGCCTGGTGAGAAATTTTGCAATAACCTGTGCTGAACACCGGCAATTTCAATATATCCGCCGAGCCCAGCCAGACCACCGCTGACAAGCATCACCATGACCATATTTCTTCTCACCGGCATCCCCATGACTTTGGCGGCCTGTCCGTTAAGTCCTGTGGAGCGGATCTCATAACCCCAGGTCGTCTTGTGGAGCAGGAAGTACATCATAATCGCGACGACAATAGCGATAATAAAACCATAATGCAACCTGGACCCAAGCAGTGTCGGCAGGACCGAACTGTCCGGAAGAGGAGCCGATTGAGGCATGCTCCCATTCGGATCTTTCAGCGGGCCCGTGACCATATAGCTGATCAAATAAATAGCAATATAATTCAGCATGATTGTATTAATGATCTCGCTTGCTCCCCGGCCTACCTTGAGCAGACCTGCAATACTTCCCCAGATCGCTCCGCCAAGACAGCCGCACAAGAGAGACAGCGGCAGATGCAATAGAAACGGAGTGCCTACCGGCATAAGCAGAGCAGCCATTGCCCCTGTAAGTGCCCCGATGTAGATCTGGCCTTCAGCTCCGATATTGAATAGCCCGCTTCGATAAGCAAAGCTGTAGCTGAGACCTGCGAATAAGAGCGGGGTTGCTTTTACAAGGGTTTCTTTAATACTGTTCACACTGCCGGCTGCCCCCTGCCAGATCAGCCCGTATGCTTCCAGCGGCGATACGCTGGCCGCAGCCATCACGAGCCCGCCTGCAACCAGAGCCAGCAGAATGGCAAAGACATAGAAGATAAGCTCCATCCCCCACTCTATACTTCTTGTCACCCACCTTCGATGTGTCATCCCATCCCCTCCTTCTATAGAAGCGTAATTAGCTGCGAACACTGTAGACAGGATAACGGTTCATCAGCTTTTCCCTTAGCCGATTCACTCTTGCCTGTGCGTGCCTAATGATCTCCTCCTCATCGACAAGCGTACAGCGTCCGGCTTCCACAACAATCTGTCCATTCACAAGCACCGTATGAACATCGTTCCCGTTGGCGTTGTATACCAGTGCCGAGGAATAACGATGAATTGGTGCAATATGTGCTTTTTGCATATCAATAATGACGATATCTGCCTTCTTCCCAGGTTCTAGTGATCCTAAGTCCTTCTCTCTGCCCATTGCCTTGGCTCCGCCGCGGGTACCCATTTCGAGCACCTCCATTGGAGGGAGCATAGTGGAGTCCAGATGATACACTTTATGCAGACATGCTGTGAACTTCAGCACTTCAAGATTATCCTGACAGTTGTTGCTGCCCGGTCCATCCGTACCTAGAGCAACATTGATGCCCGCCTTTCGCATTTCAGGCACCCTTGCAACACCGGAAGCGAGATACATATTCGATACCGGACAATGAATAACGGATGCCTGATGCTGTGCGAGCAGCTCAAGCTCGCCATCATCAAGCCAAATTCCGTGTACCACTTGAGTCCTTGGACCGAGCATGCCGACCGCTTCGACCAGCTCCAGATTACGAAGTCCAAACCGGGATAGCGTATTGTCGATCTGATCTCTCGTTTCGGCGACATGAATATGCGTGATCAGATTTCGATCCCTGCTGAATTTTGCCGCCCGTTCAAGGAAGGGCCTTGAGCATCCGTACAAATTCAATGGTCCCATAGCAATCTCGATGCGTCCTGTCCCTTCGCCCTGCCAGCGGTCGAGCAGTGCCGCCGTGCGCTCGAAGATAACGTCCTCCTCTTCTCTCAGCCTCGGTTCGTAGCTTAGATCCACTCCCCCGCGGGCCAGGTGTCCACGAATCCCCGATTCCACCATAGCCCGGAGTACATTCTCCGTGTTCTCCTCGTAGGTATGAATGTAATGGTGATCCATGATGTAAGTAGCACCTGATTTTAAATTTTCGATACACCCGATCAGTGCTGCCAAATAGAAATCCTCTGCCTCCATGGCAAGCGATCCCGGCCAAATAACCTGCCGCAGCCACTCGGACAAAGGGTGGTCATCTGAAACGCCGCGAAGAAAGGTCTGGAACAGATGCGTGTGGCCGTTAATGAGACCAGGAATGACGGCTTTGCCGCCGGCGTCTATTTTCCGATCTGCCTCAAGCCGATGGCGGACACTCCCTTCCTCCAGAGGCCATGCTCCTGTCTCTACGATGTGGTCATGCTGGATGTATACGTATCCCGGAGAGTACACTTCATTGTCCGCATTCATTGTAAGAATGGTGCCGTTATATATAAGCGTTGTACTAATGTTGATCACACCCTGCCTTATGTTAGTATTTATTACATTTCGCTGAATTGATCTCATCATAAAGGATTGAATATTTCATTGTCATTGGCTATAGTAGACTAAAACATTTTAATTTGTTGGTTAAGTTAACCAACTTCTAGCAATAACCTCACGTATACCTGACGTAAAATACCTAAAAATCATTTTTCCTTCTCCCAATCTTTCTTGCCCTAACGATCTTCACGCTAGGCCTGCTCCTTTCAACCGGGCAGATGTTTGATTGAGATGCAGCATTCAAGATTCGATACCTTCGGAGGTAATCTATGAAAATATCCGATCTGCTCGATATTCCCATGCTCGCCAGCTCCCGGGTGACGGCCGGCCGCGAGGGACTCCACCGTAATGTGTACTCGGTCAACATGATGGACTCGCCCGATATCTTCGATTACTTAAAGCCTAATGAGCTCCTCCTCACCACCGGATATGTCATCAAAGACAAGCCTGAGGTATTGACACAGCTGGTCACAAGGATGGCTGAGCTGGGCTGTGCCGGACTTGGCATCAAGACAAAGCGGTATCTTGATCACATTCCTCAAGAAGCCAAGGAGGCTGCCGACCGCCTTCAATTTCCACTGCTTGAGCTGTCTCTCGATTGCGCCCTCTCCGAAGCGCTGCATCAGCTGCTGGCCCGTATTATGGAATCCAGAACAGAGGAGATGAGATATGCGCTTGAGAGCCACCGTTACTTCTCAGATATTCTTCTGGAAGGACAAAGCCTTCAAACGATCCTGGAGGAGCTCGCAAGGCTCCTCTCCTATCCTGTAATTCTTGTGAACCGCAGCTTGGAGCCTTTTGCTACATCATCCGGATTTGGAACTGCCTACTCCTCGTTCCTGCAAGATATCTCGAATTGGCTGCCGTCTATGCTGAACGAAGCCCGCTCTCCCAGCATCCCGCTGCCATCCGGCAGTGCTGTTCCATTTTCCTATTTGCTGCAATATCCGATCCAAACCGATCAGTCCCAAGGGTACCTGCTGTCCTTTACAAATCAGAATCCTGTCAGTACGCTCTCCTTGCTCACCCTTGAGCAGGCGGCTAACGTTATTAGCTTTGATCTCCTGAAGCGCCAGGCTGTCAAGGAACGCTCCCGCCGCTACAAGAATGACTTCTTCGGAGACCTTGTGGATGGGCTGATCTCAGACAAGCAGGACCTGATTCATCGCGGCCGCAGATATGGTCTCAGCGAGCAGCGTTCCTATTACTGTATTGTGCTGAAGAAGGATGCACCGCTTTGCAACCGCAATAGCTTCAGTTCTTCCTATTCACCCATGCTGCCGAACGACTCGATCGGGGGGCGTACAGCTTCAATGAAGGAGGACCTGTATGAGCTCGTTAAAGGAGAAGCCAAGGCGAGCGGCTTCTCATTTATTCTTTTTTCCAAAAATGACGCCGTCGTCATGCTGCTTCCAGTGAATACCCTTGAGGAAGCGGCCTTAGGCGAGCACCAGCTGCCTGATCGTCTTCTTGCCTCACGTCTACAGCAGATGATTCATTCGCTCTGGTCTCAGCATAAAGTATCGCTGTCCATCGGGGTCAGCAATACCGCAGATGAGCTGTCCCAGCTGCCGAGGGCTTACCAGGAGGCACTGGATGCACTGCAGACGGGCATGCACAGCCAGCAGCAGCGTTACGTTCAGTTCTATCATGTCAAAGAGTTATCTGACCTCTTACGAATGCTTCCACAGGAGGATCTGCAGGAGTTTATCAAAGAAACGTTCGCACACTTGCTCTTTCTGGAGGACAAGGAACGCGGGGAGCTATTGAAGACGCTGCGATGTTTTTTGGATAACCACTGCCATATCGCCGATACGGCCAAGCAATTGTACCTTCATCGGAATACGGTTATTTATCGACTGGACAAATGTGAGCAGCTGACGGGCCGCTCTCTGCGCCTGCCTGCGAGCAGCCTGCGTTTCAGGGCAGCATTTTTGATGGAGGAGTTATTAAATTAAACCGCCCAGTATATGGGTTGTTTACCAGCTATCAATCCTATAAAATGAAACCAGTATGGTATCCTGATTTGATGATTGCTGCTCGTCTAATCCGGTTAGATCCATTACATAAGGTCATAATCAGAATTGGAGGCTTACTTACAACATGATTAGATTCAGCACAAATGTTCATAAGAATTCGATGCTTAATCGAACTTTATCAGCCATACTTGTTACCTCTGCTTTATTGACACAGACCATTGGTGTCTCGCAGGCTCAAGCCGCTTCCGTTGCAACCAAGCCTGCTTCAATTACAGTCGACAGCCAATCCGTGACGTGGGAATATGCCCCTTTTGTTGAGAAGGGAACCACATACGCTCCTCTAAGGCAGGCGGCTTCTGCTCTCGGTGGACAAGTGAAATGGAACCAAGCCAAACAAACGGTGGAAATTTACGATCATGGCGATACCATTACACACCGGGCGGGAACCAACGTCATTCAAATCAATGACGATCGGCTCATGCTCCCTGCTCCATCCAAGAATATGAGCGGCACGCTGATGATTCCGCTTCGTTCCCTCTCGGATGCGATGAAGGCCGGGCTGCAATTAACCAATACACCTACCAAAATGATCATCACACTGAAATCAGATTCGTCGACAATCATTAATCGTGAATCTACAGCAATTGACCAGTATCTTAAGGAGGCTGGCTATTCAGGCATAGCGCTTGTAGCTAGTAATGGAGATATTCGATTGAGAAAAGGCTACGGATTATCGGATATCAATTCCCTTGTTCGCCCGGATCAAAAATCACACATTGCCTCCATAACTAAAGGCTTTACAGCTGCAGCCATCATGCAGCAGGTTCAGCAGGGGAATATTTCGCTTGAAGATCCGGTTTCGAAATACGTATCCGGAATCGACCGCGGCAATGAAATTACAATTCATATGCTGCTCTCGCATACTTCCGGGCTACCTTCCAATTTTACGCGTAAGGAAGGGATTACAATGGAGTATACACTGGCCGAGATTCGTACAAAGAAGCTGATGGCAGAGCCAGGTGCTGAATACCGTTACAGCAATAATGGCTACATTTTGCTAGCTGCTATTTTGGAAGAGATATCAGGCAAAGAGTATGGGGCTTATCTTCAGGAGCATTTCTTCAAGCCGATTGGCATGAAGGATACGGGCACGGCAACGCCTTCAACCAAAACGATTAAAGGCTATACTGATCAGAACGGCACATGGGCTGAGGCGAGCTATTATGTTTCCCAGTCTGGAACCGGTACGCTGTATTCTACGGTCGATGACCTGCTGAAATGGGATCAGGCTCTGCGAGGGGATAAAGTCCTGTCAGAGGAAATTCAAGAGACGATGTACTCTCCTTATTCTGACCAAAACTATGGATACGGCTGGATCGTCAGTGAGACAGAAGAAGGCACGGTCGTGTTCCATAACGGCAGCGGCACAGGCTATTCCACAGGTATTTCGCGCAATCTGGATAATGGCATAACGGTTATCCTGCTTGGCAACCATGCCGGAATGGAAATGACAGGCATGCTCGATCAAATTCAGGAGATGGCACTCAAGCTATAGTTGTTAATTTCAGATCAGACCAACCCGAATAGAGGTGTCACTAGTGATCAATAAATCGCAGATAGATCATATTGAGATCATCGGAAACATTGCAGAACAACATATGGATAGTGCGGCAAGAGCAGATGAGCAGAATGAGCTGAACTACGCACTGATTGAAGATTTGCTGGCAGCAGGCTACCACGCCTATTCTGTTCCTAAGGAGTATGGGGGACTTGGCTTATCCCTCTCCGATTTCTTGCAGTGTCAGGAACGTATCGCCAAGGTCGATGCAGCAACAGCACTCGCTATTGGATGGCATCATATTACCGTGTTTAACGTGGGCCAGAACCAGCTATGGGATGAAGCGGCTTTCCGTGCTTTATGTACAGCCATCATAACGGAAGGCGCCTTGGTTAACGCAGCTGATTCAGAAAAAGCGACCGGCAGTCCTTCACGTGGAGGGAAGCCGCAGACCTCTGTGCAGAAGAAACCAGACCGCAACGGCTATGTGCTGACAGGCCGGAAGACATTCACTTCGCTGTCAACAGCACTGCATTATTATGTCGTATCTGCCACGGATACGATTACCGGTGAAATAGGCGAATATCTGGTTCATAAAGATATGCCAGGTGTAAGTATTGAACCTACTTGGAACATGATAGGCATGCGCGGAACAGCGAGCCATGATCTTGTGCTGAACCAGGTGTTGCTGCCTGAAGACGCGCTAGTTAGAAGACGTGCTGCAGGTAAGAAATCCATTCGTCCCAACGCCTACTTGCTTAACATTCCAGCCGTATATCTTGGCATCGCCCAGGGAGCAAGGAGAGAAGCGCTTCGTTTCGCCGCGGCATATCAGCCAAACAGTCTTACCCATCCCATCATCGAGCTTCCTCACATTCAGCACAAAATTGGGCAGATCGAAATGGAGCTTACGACGGCCCGGCATTTTTTGTACAGTGTAGCAGCCAGATGGGAGCAGCTTGAGAGACCTCTGACAGACAGCGACTTGGCCGGAATTGCTCCCGACCTTGGCGCAGCGAAGACCTTTGCTGTTCAGAACGCTCTCTCTATTGTAGATACAGCCATGCGAATCGTCGGGGTTCACAGCCTGGCCAGCTCCCACCCGCTCTCACGCATGTACCGTGATGTGAGATTCGGACTCCATAATCCGCCGATGGACGATGCCGTTCATCAAATGCTGGCTAAACGCGCCATAAGTGAGGTTCTCTTGAATTAAATTTATGGACCAAAAAAGAGATTCGGGCTGCTCCCCATTAATAAAAGGTCATAGCCGAATCCCCGATTATTCCAAGCGACACAATATAAAATATTAATGTGCTGCATAGAGAGGAAGCATTCCATTCTGCCCTCTGACGGTACAAAAAAGAAGCTACGACACATACCCGTCCTCCCTATAAGCGGCATGTGATGCGTAGCTTCCTATTTTTTAACTGATCTTCAGTTATCGATCAATCGATCAGTCAGATAAATCTTCTTATCGTCATCAGCTTAAGCTTTACCTGAATCTTGCGTTTACTGCTTTCTTTTTCTATGATTCAGCATGCTGCCTCTACTCATCCCATTTTATTATTTAACTTGGCCGTTTCGTATTTGTCCCATCCCACCATATTTTCTAAAATAATCACAAGCACAACACCCATTACAAGTCCATTGGACAACAGCGGCGTAAGCAGCGGAGGGAAGTCTCTAAAAGCAGAAATCGGTATATTCATGATGCTTATTCCAACAAGCACGGGCAGTGCAACCCGATAGATGGTCTTCGGATTAAATACCGCATCTTGAAACGTTCGAATGGCTGTACCGAACATTTGGAGATATGCGGCAAACAGAACAGCATTTCCGACCGTCAAAGGCAGCTTGGCCAGCCATCCGCTTAACGAAGGGAATACCCCGACGATGATATCAGAGCACCCGCCAACAAGGCCGCACGTCGGAGAACCTTTGTATTCTCCAGAAATCCGATCGAGGAGGCAAATGTGCCAAAAGGAATCAGCCCCAGACACCCCCCGAGCACAGAGAATAGATTGGTGAATATAAATGCTCTTTTTAATTTGTTAAATCGCGCACAAAAAAGCCTTCCGCAATAAGCGAAAGGCTTTTTCAAGTAAGCGGGTGATGGGAATCGAACCCACGCTACCAGCTTGGAAGGCTGGAGTTCTACCATTGAACTACACCCGCAAAATATATGAAATCGGGATGACACGATTTGAACATGCGACCCCCTGGTCCCAAACCAGGTGCTCTACCAAGCTGAGCTACATCCCGTTACACAGATTAAGAATGATAATGGCCTGTTATCATTTCATAAAAGTGGCGCGCCCTGAGAGATTCGAACTCCCGACCTTTTGATTCGTAGTCAAACGCTCTATCCAGCTGAGCTAAGGGCGCGTATTATGGAGCGGAAGACGGGAATCGAACCCGCGACCCTCGCCTTGGCAAGGCGATGCTCTACCGCTGAGCCACTTCCGCAAAACATATGGTGCGGTCGAGAGGACTCGAACCTCCACGGCTGTTACACCACTAGAACCTGAATCTAGCGCGTCTGCCAATTCCGCCACGACCGCATATGTTATTTAAAAAAGTGAGCCATGAAGGACTCGAACCTTCGACACCCTGATTAAAAGTCAGGTGCTCTACCAACTGAGCTAATGGCTCTTATTAAAATGGCTGGGGATATAGGATTCGAACCTATGCATGACGGAGTCAAAGTCCGTTGCCTTACCGCTTGGCTAATCCCCAACAGTGATAAGGAGTAAAAAATGGGGCGATCGATGGGACTTGAACCCACGAATGCCGGAGCCACAATCCGGTGCGTTAACCCCTTCGCCACGACCGCCATATTAAAAGAAACTGGTGGAGGATGATGGATTCGAACCACCGAACCCTTACGGGAGCAGATTTACAGTCTGATGCGTTTGGCCACTTCGCTAATCCTCCATATGAAACTATGGTGCCGGCGAGAGGACTTGAACCCCCAACCTACTGATTACAAGTCAGTTGCTCTACCAGTTGAGCTACACCGGCAAATTGATTACCAAAACTGTATTCCAAATCAGAAGTAAAAGTGGCGGAACTGACGGGATTCGAACCCGCGATCTCCTGCGTGACAGGCAGGCATGTTAGGCCTCTACACCACAGTTCCATGTAATTCAATTGCGGGGGCAGGATTTGAACCTGCGACCTTCGGGTTATGAGCCCGACGAGCTACCGAGCTGCTCCACCCCGCGATATTAAGAATGGAGACTGAGGGGATCGAACCCCCGACCCTCTGCTTGTAAGGCAGATGCTCTCCCAGCTGAGCTAAGTCTCCATATTAAAGTGACCCGTAGGGGATACTCTCACATTCGTTCGAGACTGCGATGCAGTTGCTAACGAAGTAAACGCTTCGACGAACCCTGATGAGTTCTCATCCCCAATCGAAGAAATAAATTAAAGTGACCCGTAGGGGATTCGAACCCCTGTTACCTCCGTGAAAGGGAGGTGTCTTAACCCCTTGACCAACGGGCCTTGCTATAAATACTGCTTGTCCAATAATTTAGTGGCGGAGAAAGAGGGATTCGAACCCTCGAGACGCTTGTGACGCCTACACGATTTCCAATCGTGCTCCTTCGGCCAGCTCGGACACTTCTCCGTGAGAGCTAAGTCCCTAAGAGCAAATGAATGCTCTCAGGATATTGGACTCCCCGAACAGGACTCGAACCTGTGACAACTCGATTAACAGTCGAGTGCTCTACCAACTGAGCTATCAGGGATCAATGGTGGAGCCAAGCGGGATCGAACCGCTGACCTCCTGCTTGCAAGGCAGGCGCTCTCCCAGCTGAGCTATGGCCCCATAATAGAAGTAATATGAAATTAAATGGTGGGCCCTAGTGGACTCGAACCACCGACCTCACCCTTATCAGGGGTGCGCTCTAACCAGCTGAGCTAAGGGCCCATGAATTTCACTTTGTGCAAAACCCTAAAGGGCTGCGCTTGGCAACGTCCTACTCTCCCAGGACCCTGCGGTCCAAGTACCATCGGCGCTGGAGGGCTTAACGGTCGTGTTCGGGATGGGTACGTGTGGAACCCCTCCGCTATCGCCACCAAACGGGATTTTTCGAAGCCTTCGCTTCTTGAAAAATCATCTGAAAAATCCATTCTTCACGTTAGAATCGGTACATCACATAAGTGTGTATGATTCTATAAGTG
>NZ_FPAC01000015.1 GCF_900116105.1 Paenibacillus sp. 453mf | reverse complement strand
TACCAGCCAGGCATCTCGCCCTGAAGCACCGAGCAGTAACGGTATAATAATGACGTGGTTCAGCAAACCGACTGAAAGCATAATTATCATGTATGACTGTATAAGCGGAATTTTTGGCATAAAGATCACCTCTTTCAACTTTTGAAGAAGAATATGGAAACACCATTATATACTTTTCCCTCATCGTCTTCATTCCAATCACTTCGGCTATTCCATCTTGCAAAAGTTCCGTTTTTGATTAGGTAATTGGAATATGATAGCTTTTTGCTCCACATTGCCTCATTAAGTATGCTTCGGTATACTAAATTTAATGATTAAAATTCCGATTCTAACCATTTTAGGAACTTTTTTCGGAGGGTATCATATGAAGCGAAATTGGGAGCTGGAGGAGTTAATTGAGCATTTCACATTTCTTCCAAATGAAATGCAGCAAGTCGGCAATAAGTCGGGGGAGACTCGGTTGGGGTTTGCTGTTCTGTTTAAGTTTTTCCAATATGAAGCGCGATTCCCATTCCATAAATTCGAAGTGCCCAAAGCAGTCATTCAATACATAGCAAAGCAGATCGAGGCACCGGCAGAGCTGTATGCACAATACGATTGGGCCGGTCGCTCCATCACCTACCATCGAACACAAATCAGGGAGTTCTTTGGCTTTCGTGAGGATACCATCAATGATGCTGAAGAGGTAATCGATTGGCTATGCAAAAGTGTGTTATTCCAGGATCACGACTTCGAACATTTGGTTGAGACCGTATACCGGCGATTTCGGGATATGAAAGTTGTACCGCCTACGGCTGATCGCATCGAGCGACTTATCAGAACCGCAATCCGAACATATGAGGAACAATTTTTCCAAGCCACACTGGAAAAACTGCCTACGGCGTCTTTGTCTAAATTGGATTCACTTGTAGATAATATCGCATTTCTGGATGAAGACCAGGGCGGTTCAAGCAGCGACGAGGGACTTCTTTCTTTTCAAGAGCTGAAGGCCGATCCGGGCAAACCAGGTGTCGAAAGTGTGTTAAGAGAAGTAAGCAAGCTGCAAACGATTCGAAATCTGGAACTTCCGGATGATCTGTTTCGTGAAATCCCTCTTAAAGTTTTGACCAAGTATCGGCAGCGGACTGCGACAGAGGATCTTCGAGAACTGCGGCGGCATCCTGATCCGATCCGCTATACACTTTTATCGGCTTTCTTTTGGCTACGGAGCATGGAGATTACGGACAACCTGATCGAGCTGCTTATTCAAATTGTTCATCGTATTGGTGTTCGGGCGGAGAGAAAAGTTGAAAAGGAAATTTTGAATGACTTACGCAAGGTAAGCAATAAGTACGGCATTTTATTTAACTTGGCGCAATCTGCTGTTAATAATCCTGACGGAATCATTCGAGAAGTCATATATCCGGTCGTCAACCAGCAAACGTTGCAGGATCTCGTGAAAGAATTCAAACACACCGGCCCAGCCTACCGGGAAAAGATTCATACGATTATTAGGGCCTCATACAGCAGCCATTATCGCCGTATGGTTCCCGAAATTTTAGGCATTCTCGAATTTCGTTCGAATAACGAGGTTCACCAACCTGTGATTCGCGCCTTGGAGATGGTGAAAAAATATGCGGATACCGGGCTTCACTATTTGCCACTCACCGAAGATATTCCGATTGATGGAGTTATTCGCAGCGTTAATAAGGAAATAATCATTGAAAAGGACGAAAAAGGCCAAGAACGAATTAACAGGATGAACTATGAAATTAGTGCGTTACAGGCTTTAAGGGAAAAACTTCGCTGCAAGGAAATTTGGGTGAGTGGTGCGAATCGGTACCGGAATCCGGACGAAGATTTGCCTATAGATTTTGAAGAACGACGAGAAGAAAATTACAAGGCTCTAAAACAACCTCTAGATGCTGAAGCCTTCATTTCAACGTTAAAGCAAGCCATGAAAGAAGGCTTGGAAAAGCTCGATACCGGCCTCCCGAAAAACGACAAAGTTCGGATCACGGAGAAAGGAAATGGTTGGATTAGTCTGTCTCCGTTAGAACCACAAGCGGAACCAATCAATCTGTCACGTTTGAAAACTGAGATGCTTCGACGATGGCCAATGACGAGCCTCTTGGATATTTTAAAAGAGGCAGATCTCCGCGTCGGCTTTACGGAGAAATTCAGGACGGTCGCTGTTCGTGAGGCGCTAGGACGGGACACGCTACAAAAGAGACTGATTCTATCCCTATACGGCCTTGGAACGAATGCTGGTTTAAAACGTGTGAGTGCCGGTGAGCATGGTGAATCATACAAAGATTTACTTTACGTTCGCCGCAAATTTATCCATAAAGATAATCTTCGTAATGCTATTTCAGAAGTGGTAAATGCTATTTTCCGGGTAAAGATGCAAGATGTTTGGGGTGATGCTACTACGTCATGTGCATCAGATTCTAAAAAGTTCGGCGCATGGGATCAAAACCTTATGACGGAATGGCATATCCGATACCGTGGCCGCGGCGTAATGATTTACTGGCACGTTGATAAAAACTCGACGTGCATCTATTCGCAGCTCAAATCATGTTCCTCATCTGAAGTCGCTGCGATGATGGATGGATTGCTGCGTCACTGTACCGAAATGGAAGTGGAAAAAAATTACGTAGATTCACATGGCCAGAGCGAGGTAGCCTTCGCATTTTGTTACCTTTTGGGCTTTCAGCTCATGCCGAGGCTTAAAGCGATTCATTCGCAAAAGCTATACAGACCTGAATCAGGCATGACCGAAGCCTACCCAAACTTGCAGCCGGTCTTGACACGTCCGATTAATTGGGAACTGATTCGTCAGCAGTACGATCAGATGATGAAGTATGCAACAGCGCTTCGCCTCGGTACTGCCGAGACGGAGGCAATCTTGAAAAGATTTACCCGGAATAATCTAAAACATCCGACATATCAAGCGTTGGGAGAACTCGGTAAGGCGGTTAAAACGATATTCCTGTGTGATTACCTCCATTCAGAGGAGTTGCGCCGAGAAATCAACGCAGGTCTAAATGTTGTTGAGAATTGGAATTCGGCAAACAGTTTCATTTTTTACGGCAAAGGTGGGGAAATAGCCACCAACCGTTTAGAAGACCAGGAGTTGTCCGTGTTATCTCTCCATCTGGTGCAAAACTGCTTGGTATACATCAATACCATTATGCTGCAAAGTATTTTATCTGACCGGAAATGGTTCGACTTGATGACCCCAGAAGATTTCCGAGCGCTTACGCCGCTGATCTATACGCACGTAAACCCTTACGGTACGTTCCGATTGAACATGAGTGAGCGCTTGCCTTTGGAAGAAGGTGTTATTGCGTGACCGAGAAACGCACTTCACCGAAACGAAAAGCAAAGGAATTGTCCAAATATCTCCGGGGGGAACGGCCTGATTATGCCTATCTCAAAAGTTTATTCCAGCATCTCCGGTCGGAGCTAGAAGTTGAGATTCCGAAAACAACAAAAAAGCTTCCCTATGTCCCTACGGAAGAGGAGCTTAAACGGTACTATGATGTGGTTTGGCAGGTTAAAAATTTTCAGGATATGATGATCGTCAAAACGCTACTTTATACCGGTGTTCGTGTGAGTGAGCTTATCAATATCAAACTTTCCGATATAGACTTTCATTACTGTCAGATCCGGATTAACAAGGGCAAGGGGAGCAAGGATCGCATTGTTCCATTCCCTCAATCGTTCAAAGAAATGTTGGCCATGCACGCTGATTCAATGAAAAAGAAGCAGGCGGTTTACCTGTTCGAATCATCGTGGAAGAAAAAATATACGGATCGGGGAATACGAAAGATTCTGGCCAAATATTCGGAAGAAGCTGGTCTTATACAAAATCTATCGCCGCATAAGCTGCGACATTTCCTTTTGACCTGGCTTAAAAAGCAGGGAATCGATGACGCACTTATACAGCCATATTCGGGCCACGAAAGCCGTAAGTCGTTGGAGGTCTATTCAAAGCTGGCGATCACCGATGCACAGCAGGAGTATAATGTGGTTATCAATAAATTTCCCATTTAATTACATCTACTTTGCGGGTGGTGGCAGCTTCGCTGGTACTACCCCTATTACTTAGATAATCATCTAATCGGTAATCGATACAAGTTCTTGTCCTTGGCTCGGGACAAGAACTTGTATCGATAAAATAAAAAAGCCGCTTAATAAGCGACTTTCGATGTCTTGTCCCTCGACAAACAGCTGTTCAATTATCCTTAACGGGCATAAGATCAGGAAAAGCGACTTTCGATGTCTTGTCCCTCGACAAACAGCTGTTCAATTATCCTTAACGGGCATAAGATCAGGAAATCGACCTTTTATTAAATCTAGATGTGTTTTGTCGTAAGTCAAAATGCCAACCTCCTGCAGTAAGTACTCACTTTTTACAGCAAATGGTATAAGATGAATAGTTAGCATGTACTCATTATCTACTATAATTCGAGTTCCTCTGATATCAGAAAATTCTTTAGTCGCAACACGCTTTCCACTTATCTTTCCTTTGATTTTTTTGATGACTGAATTTGATTTTTCCCCATGTCCTATATAGATCAATGAATTTTTGGAGATTGCTTCAATTAAAGCCAAAAGGCTATATTCACTCTCCTCTAACATGTACAAATTATCAGTAATAATAACGACTTCTCTAGGTTTCTTTTGAGTTAGAGAACGTAGAATATCTTGGTATTCTTGGTACATCAAAAGGCGTTCTGTAAAACAACTGCTGTGGATCTGCTCTATGTCTATACTTGAACTCTGGAGATGAGTTGTAAACACAGATCGCTTATCCTCTAAAGTTTGTATGGCATACTCCTCTTCAGGATACCATTTAAAGAAAGTGGATTCTTTACGTTGAAAAAACTGCCTCGTATCATATATTTCATCAAATGATTTAGGGTGACTTTTCATTTGTTCTTTAAGACAATTGTAATACAATTCTTTATTATCGTCGTTTCCAAGTTCGAAAACAATATTCTTATTGTCATGGGAGTAGTAAACATGGGCTGGCAATTGATCGTACACCCGGTCATAGTCCTCTATAGTAATAACCCGGTACAATTCATCACTACCAACAGTTTCATCTCCCATATATCTGTCACGGCTATCCCTAACCCTTATATTATACAACTCTTTAATTTCATGTTCGTTTTTGGCAAGAAAATCTCCAGATATATCTTCTATGTTATTTAGGTAAACCATACATTTAGATTTGTTTTTCAACTTGGACCTGTACGTGCTCTCTTCTTTAACAATTTCTCCAGTGAGCATATTGAAGTAGACATTATCCATATAATCCGGTTCAATTCTTATGGATTTTAAATCGAGCAGAACCTTCCTTCCCGCAGCAGATAGGGAGATCTCCCTCCCTACGTGGGTAATGTAATCAGCTACGCCCAGCTCCAAGAGAATTTTGTCAAGATAGTCTTTATCAACGCCAAGCACTTCACGTATCTCCTCATAGTTCGTCCATTTCTCAGCAATAAGGCGGAGAACAACTTCATGAGCCAAGGGAAGATGATACTCCCTGCGAGTAGTGATATTCAACTTCATACGAACGTAAGGAATGCCGATCGTAATCGTCTTCAAATACCGTAGACCGTCTATTTGTGGAGGGATTTTAGTTTTCAAATTTAGAATGTAATCATTTTCTCGCATGACTTGGCTCCTTGTATTCAATAATCTCACAGCCGTCTGTTTGAGACATATAACGCTCAATTTCTGGAAGTTTGTTTGTAGGTTGTCGATTTAGCATGAAATGATCCTTATCTCCAACTATGACTAATAGCCTTCGTGCCCTGGACAATGCTACATTGATTCTCTGCGCTGACTTCTGAAATCCAATATCATTATTTTTGTTGCTCCGGACGGTACTAAAAATGACAATGTCTTTGTCTTTTCCTTGATATGCATCGACCGTATTCACCTCAATATTGCTGATATTTCTAAAGTCAGCCCTTGCGACAAAATCTCTTATAATAGACTTTTGATAGCTGTAACCTGTAATTACTGCGATTTCATATTTACGGGAGGCCTCTTCTTTATCAAACTCCCAAAGCATTTGTTTAATAACTTGCATTTCTTTCTCATTTTTATAGGTATTTCTATCTTCATTTGACTTATGCCTTATTTCTCTCCGATTCCATTCCTTACTCGTACTTACCCATATCAATTGTTTTCCTTGATACAATTTTAGTTCATGAGTCCGTTCTTCATTGGGAATCCCAGTCTGAATCTCATTACCATAAAACACTCTACTAATCATATTACCGATAGTTTGGTGCATCCGGTACTGAGTCGTTAAGCGGATTCGGTTGGATTTTGGAAAGTTATCATAGAGACGTTTAAACATACCATTCTCAAAATCTTCTTGTTTTCCATGTGAAGTTAGCTTTATGGCATCTGTATTGAGTACAGGAGGTAATTGTTGATGATCTCCAACTAAGATCAACCGACTTCCCTTAAGGAGCGGTATAAGAAGTTCTGGTACACTCGCTTTCGCTCCTTCATCAACAATGACATAATCAAAATTCATATTCCGTGTAGAGGGATTTGAATTAAAACCGGTACAGGTACCCGCGACAATGGTTGCATTTTCAATTAGTCGTGATTCTGAATCACTGGCAATTCCAAGACGCTTTACCCAGTTATCTTGAATAATAGCAGTTCGTATAATCCGCTGCTTTTCTGGTTCATCCTGATATCTGGACTCGAATTGCTGAATTAGTAACTCTTCCTCCTCTGAACGGCTTGTTTTAGAGTACATATCAACGTATCGCTTTAGCTCATCCGGATCAATTCCATACTGCGTGGTTAGATCAATCATCTTCCGGTTAGAGGCATCTTTTGTTTCCTTAGACCATATGTTTCTGACGTTTGAGACACTGTATTTGTCCCGAATAGCTGGCAAGATATTCTCATCTTGACCAATCCGGACTGCTTTCGTTTTAAAATCTTGTGGAAAGTTTAACCCTTCCAATACATTGTCAACAGCGGTATGTGACTGTGACACAATTAGAATTTTAAAATTTTCCTGTGATATATCTGCATTATTACGGTGTAAAATCTGATTCACAAACTCGCGAATTACTGTCGTTTTCCCTGTTCCAGGAGGACCCTGTATGACTGCAATCGAGGATGTATTCAAGGCCACTTTTACTGATTCTTTTTGGTTGGCATCTAATCTCTTATTGAAGAAGTCGATGTTATTGAAACTACCTATAGATTTAGGGCTTTCAAAACCTAAAATAATATCCCTTAAGTTCTCATTGCATATGGCCTCATCGTTATTCAACGCACGGATAGCGCTCATTTGCTTATCAATTAATTTAGTTTTTAATCGATAGTCTTCAACAAGTTTCCCTGAACGTGGAATCCCATTGATTTTTTTCGATGATTCAACTACAAGATACACTGTCTCGTCCTGATAAGTGATTTCCTTGAACTTTCCGATCTTCACTGGCTTTGTTCTATACTTTCGATCAGGATCCTCTAGTTTGGGATCAAATATGATGGTTGTTTCATTTGTAAATCCAAAACTTTCCACCGTTGAATCCTGCAATTCGAACTCCATCGTATGATCCTCTGCATTATAGCTATAGCTCATATAGTCAAAACTTTTTGCAGCTGAAACTAGTAACTCTTTCTCGTTTTCGAGATAGTCTGTCCAGATTCCAAAGAACTTTTCAAACTCATTTTGCTTACTCGCATCTGATTGATACTCGATCCGATGATCCACGAGATCACTTACAACTTCGTAGGTCTGGAAATCCATCTGTGTAGCTTGATTTATTGAATGGCTAAATATAGCTTTACCAGCTATACGCAAGTACTTTTTCTCATAACGCGACCGATCAGTCTGTTTGAGAAATTTAATGTCATTAAGAAGAAAATATTCGTCGTATTCCTTGTACAAGCCCTTCAAAAGGTATCCGTTCGTTGAGAAAAACGACACTTCATCTCCATCTTCCAACCTGCCACTTTTGATTCTGGATTCAACGAACCCATAGATATCTTTTTCAAACCACTTATTTAAGTATTGATCAATAAATTCACTGAGTTTGACGTTCTTTGGTACAAATTTTTGTCTTTTGGCCTGCTCGAGCAAATCGAAAGGGAATTTAATCGAGAACTTTGTAACCGACATAAGGTCCCCGATTATCTGAGCTAAATCTCGTTTTAAGTCTGTGATAGTTTCATATCTTGCTTCTAGATCAGATTCGACAGCTTTTATCAGGATGTTCTTTAAGGGTGGCGTAATGTCGGAACTCTGTGAAATAGATATCTGTAGCTTTTCAGGCAAACCGGGTACACATCCAGTCAAGAGAAAATAGATGGAGGCCCCTAAAGAGTAAATGTCGCTTTGAAAAGAAGCATTTTCTGGATGATACCCCACTTCTGGAGCTGAATAATGATTTGAACCAAATTTATAAGTGGTTTCACCCGTCACCATCCCCTTGATCTTCGAAAGCCCAAAGTCAATTAGCTTCGCTTGTCTGTGATCGACGATCATTATATTAGATGGTTTGATATCTCTATGTAATATAGCTTTGCTGTGAGCAGCCTCAACAGCATCAATAAGCTGCAAGATAATTCTAATCTTGTCCGTATAATCAATCAATGATCGGTCTACTGTCTGAAGGTTTTCGCCGCTAATATGCTCAAGAAAAATTCGTCCCTTTTTGCCACCGTTCTCACCAGGTAAAAATCCAAAGTCATACATTTCAATGATATGATTATGACGTAGCCGGCGTAATGCGCCTACTTCTCTTTCAAATAAAAGGCTCGTATAGCGATCCAAATTTCCTTTTGTTTCTTTTAAAACAATATACCGCTCCTGTTCTTCGTCATAAAACTTTGTAATCAACGAAAATTCAGTTTCAGCAATTTGTTCTAAACGAAGCAGTGAATTAACTTCCATTGACACCCCTCTTTTCTGGATCTTTTTACCTATATTATATCATAACAATCCGAACGGAACGTGTGTTTGGTAAGGGAATTATGTATGACGTAATACGATGTTACCGTCAACGGAATATTTAAATAAAAAACATGCCTATAAAAATTAACCGACATGCAGGAATACGCTATAATTTGTTATATGAACTACATAATCTGATTGGATGTGACACTTGCTTTGTTTACCAAGACCAAGATCTTTATTAGCTCAGTTGCACAAGATACTCTTAGCCGTCTTCGGGGAAATATGTGGGAGATTTTGAGAGAGCTCGGCCACGAGCCCATGCTCTTTGAACGAAATTTTGGGGCATGGGATTCTCATAGTAACCCAGTACAAAAGTGTATCGAATGTGTTAGGGAATGTGATGCCTTTTTGCTCTTCATTAGCAACAAGGCCGGCACTTTCTACGAACAATCGCAGCGTACTGTAACGCATATGGAGCTGATTGAAGCATGTAACAAACGCAAAACAGTTCTCGTTTTTGTGGATAGTGCCATTAAAACTGAATATTTCTCCAAGGCTAAGGGAATTATTGAGGAATACGAAAAGGCCCATATAGCAGAGACCTCCTCATACCCAACGGCTGGAGAAATTGTCGTTGCACTTCGCCAGACTGATTTATTTTCCCACGTGGACCCATATGTATGGTTTTTCATCCATGACATCGTTAAAAGAGGGATCTACTTTGAGAGTATTGATCTAGCTGTAGCTCCAGATTGGAAGGGTTATTTCAGCGATCTGTTACGGAGAGGAATCCGGCTTATGCCTTTCAAAGACACAATTGAAACGAATGAGCAGCAGCTGGAATTATATGATCAATTTTATGATACCCTGTCCAGGGCAATTCCATGTATGAGTATTGCTGAGATCCACAACGTTCAGTCACTTCTGGAGTCATTTAAAGTCTCAGTTACGGGTAATGTCGTTGAACATGACTATGGATTTGTAAAAGAGCCTGTGGGTTCTTATGATAATTGCTCGGCCGTAACGCTGTACAAGTTTCAACATGACCGTATGGTGTTATTAGGGAGGACGGGAAATGCTACGGGAGAAGAGTATTATCTGATGGACAACCAAGATTCTTACGTCGTTCTTACGTACAGTAATCTTGGAGACCGGATATTCTTCAAGGAAGCAAACTGCACCTTTTATTATTGCCTCCGACTCCCAAATCATGTAATGAGCTTCCACCTACCGTGCGACCCTGAGTGGAATACTGAAAAGTTCATGTCTTCCAAAGACAGCGTGATACGTGCTATAATGAACAATAATGCACTGGCTTTCGATCTTGTGCGAATGTTAATAGGAGGGTTGCAACATGCCGAAAACTAAAGTATATGTATCAATCAATGGTGTTGTATCCGAGGCAGTAGGTAGTCAGCCAAAGGACGCTTTACTATTTGCAATTTCTCCGAAAACGGCTGCACAAATCATCTCGGAGCAGCGGACTCATCGTCGGAGAAATAGCGAATTACTGAAAGAACGACTTGATGAAGTTTTTAAACGATAAATTTTTACCGGTGAAGCACATCACTTGTCCCCTATGGACTTTGTGACGTGCTTTTTTTTCATTACATGATCACATAAAAAACCAGATACCCATTAGAGGGTAATCTGGCTCTTCTCGTTTGCAGTGATTACTCACCCACAATTCCGTCACCATCACCATCTCGCATAAATTCAAAAAGCCAATGCTCACTAGTAATTGGCATACTGAAGCCGGCTGCTTTTGCTTCTTTTATGGTCACAATTCCATTGCCGTTTGTGTCGATACTGGCAATGGATTTATTTGTATCCACTGGATCATACTCAGTAATTTTTGTTAAACCGAGTGATTCATTGATTTCGTCAGGGTTCGCATTTTCGAATGTATCAATGATTTCATTACCCTTCACGGTATAGATATATTGATAACTTGAAGGAATCTGGGTTTCAGTGTTCGGATAAGTGATGATCGCTTCAAAATTAGTTGCTCCACCTGCGCTACGAATTACTTCTTCCATATATGCTTGGTCACCATGACGATTGAGTGTACTATTTTGCGGAGTAATGTTGTACGCATTTGATACCCCACCCAAAGAATCAGCAATAATGTGTCCTTCATCTAAGCTGTCACTTTCGACACCAGGTACTTTTGCCTCATCGTTATAGTATCTACCATTTGATAAGACGGGTTCGTTACGGTCATCTTGTAGGACTATTTCGTCTGCAATCACTCGTATTAATTGGCCGTGTTCATTAGTAAATGCCCAATATTCTCTATTCCCATAGCCAATGTCAACGATAGCATTTGGTTTGCGAAATCCAGACAAATCACCACCGTCTATTTCAATGAGCTCATACTTCGAAAAATCAATATCTCTTTCTTTATCTGGTTTCGCTTCGGGATCCGTATTTTTATCATCAGAAGTTACATTAGCAGGATGTTCTACAGTCGTTTCATTTTGTGTATCATTCCTTACTTCCGTATGTATTAACTCTTCTGTATTGCTACAACCACTCAACAACAAAGTTAATGATAGCAAGACAGACATTATTATTTTGTTTTTCATTTTCCTCATACTCTCCTTATAGCTCTGAATTACAGAAGTGTGCTTTCTTTCCGGATAGTCTTTATGTGATCGTAATTCCTCTTCTTTAGTCGATCTTAATCTAGCCGCTTATATTAGCTCTCCTTACTGCTTGTAGCAGAGATTTGAATAAATAAATCACGTAATTTGCTCAATCCATCCTTGCTAAATACCCCTTTCTTCACGCCCTGAGCAATCAATGCAATCATTTCATCTTCTACTAAGTCAAGAGGCCTCGGTTGAAAATGATGTTTTCCTTCGTCATCAATATTATAGTAAGCAAATCTAATTTCTTCGCGGTCGAGCTTTTTTATTTTAATTCTCTGAATTACCGGTCTATAAGTTTTCAAGTCGAGATCTCCTTCAGCTTTCACTGTACAGTACCTTGTATCATTCACCATAATAATATCTCCAAGCTCTTCAGCATCCATTATGGTACAAGGATTGCTGGTCTTGTAGTTAATAATCAGACCTCTTAATTGACTGTCTTGTACTTCGGTCAAATCAAAACAAATCCTATTAAGTTCTAATCTATCCGGCATAACGGAATTCACTTCGTACTCTTCCAAAATAACTCCCTGGTGCACAACAATCAATCTGTTCTCATTAATATATTTCTTTATGTTAGCTTTCCAAGCACGCGAAGTGCGCTCTTTAAGTCCTGAAGCTGTTGTAGGTACTTCCTTAATTTTTATAATAATCATTTTTAAATCCTCCCTAAAAATATTGGTAATTATATAATATATATTTACCTTGCTTATGTATATACTTTTTATTTACTTTTTTAATTACTTCCTCTTTACTTTATCATTGTATAAGTCTCCTGAAAGATTTAGTCGTTTTGCCCTTATTACCATGCGGAGGTAAACAGGCGTAAAAACGAAGCAAGAAAGATTCAGCAGCTACCGATTCTCTCCTTCAGCACAAATTGAAGGGTCAATTTTTGTAAGATATCCTGATGAACCTTCCGATAAATATAAATACGTCCTAAATTTCCGATAGATTAATCTTTGTGGAATTAAGGGAGAAAATACTTAAGCAAGGTGGCTTAAAACGATGAAATTATCACTCAGAAGATCGAGGAAATGGCTGATTCTACCTGCGGCAATGCTGATCGCTACAGTCTTATCGGCCCCCGATGCACAGGCAGCTAATGTACAGCAGCTGACGGAGCAACGAACAAAACAGGATGTCTTGAATAAATGGGAACAATACAAGCCCATGGAAACAGGAACAGCCTACATGCCGGCTGACCAAATTTACTCAGAATCTCCCAGCGTCACAGCTCCCTTTAAAGCAGGCAGGATAAAATCCAAATATGTTGAGGATGGTATTCGAGCTGTTAATTTTGTAAGGTACCTGGCTGGATTACCAGATGACGTTACAGCAAACTATTCACTTGCAGACCAGCAACAGGCGGCTGCAATGGTTATCGCAGCAAATAAACAACTAACTCATTATCCAAGCAAACCTGCAGGTATAGACGAAGCGTTATATGCCTCAGGTAAAGAAGGAGCAAGGACAAGCAACCTATACTCCGGAGGCCCAACTTTTTATAACAACGTGCTAGGTTATATGGCTGACAGAAGCGCATCAAATATCGACCGTGTAGGACACCGCAGATGGATCATCAATCCAGAGATGAAACAAACCATGTTCGGCATGGCACATGCAACTAACAACGTTGCATACGAATCGATGTACGCATTTGACAAAAGCCGTCCAAAGTCCGAGGTCCAGTATGATTACATCGCCTGGCCGTCTGCAGGTTACTTTCCTGAAGAAGTTTTCAGAACAATCGATCCATGGTCTGTATCTATGAATCCAGAGAAGTATGATAGAAAAAAAACCGACCAGATTCAAGTGAAGTTAACCCGAGTGAGGGACGGAAAAGTATGGAGCTTTGATGAGAACGACAAGGATAAATCCGGCAAGTATTTTAATGTGGATACAGGACCATATGGGGTTTCTTTCGCAATTGTTTTCAGACCTGATGGGATAGGGGATTTTGCGATGGATGATGCCTTCGACGTTGAAATTACAGGTATATACACCGTTGGAGGAAGTCCAACGGAGATTAAATTCACGACAACGTTTTTCAAGCTAATGCCTACTTTATTGGCTCGCTATGATATCGAGCTTAATAAAGGAGAGACCCTTCAAATGGGCCTTGCTGAAGGCTTCCAGACCAGCGGAAATACCTTTGAGAGCGGAGATAACCGCATCGTTAAGATTGATTCAACTGGTAAAGTCACAGCTATAGGTAAGGGATCAACTTGGATTTCTGTTAATAATTACTTAGGAATGAGAAGTATTGTCTACATTGAAGTGGAAGATGTTCCGGAAGAAAACAAAGTAAGTAACTGGGCTCAGGCGGATTACATGCAGGCAAAAGCAAACGGACTTATTGGATGGCCATTTGATCGATCTTATCAGCGGTCGATCAACAGAATGGAATTTACAGAGATGGCAGTACATATGATCGAAACGGTGCTTGGTCGTGATCTATATACTGATGTATTAGGCGTCGAGTCCCCTTTTAACGATATAGATGATTGGAACATTACTTGGGCAAACCAGAACGGCATCATTAACGGTACATCGCCCAATACATTCTCTCCAATAGCAACGATTACTAGAGAACAAGCAGCCGCGCTTATCATTAAGGTATATGAAAAAACAAAAGAGCTGCAGGGTACAACCGATTCTGCTGCTGGATCTACTACAACTTCATTGTTCGCGGACGATACAAAAATCTCACCTTGGGCAAAGGAACAGGTATATCAAGCAGTAAACCTTTCCTTAATGAACGGCATGGCGAAGAATCAATTCAACCCTAAAGGTGAGCTCACCTTCGAGCAAACTTATGTACTTTTACTAAACTGCTTTGAATTGTTGATGGAAAAGTAGTAAATGAAGGCCACCCGCATAGTGAACTGCACCCCTAATGTTAGACACCATCTAACATTAGGGGTGCAGTTCACAGAAGACGGTTTTTTATGCTAATTCTCACGGATGTAATAACTATAATATCCATTGTTGTGTTGTTATATACGGAGTGTTCTTATCAGTAAGATTTGAAGGACGATGGTATATTATCTAGGAATAATGAATACAATTATATTAGTTATAAAAATCAGCTGCAATAAACGTGGGTTTCTTAGAGACCCACGTTTTTTGTTGTCATTATACCCCCTATCTTTAATCGTATATCTCCTTAGTATATAGAGCATCTACTGAGATTGCAGCAGTTGTTCTATCATAAACCCGAACCGTCTTATTCTCTCCAGGCCCTTCTCTACCTTGCCTACAGGACATCCAAAACGCCTACATCGTGAGCTCGTTATGTTTAGGGCCATATAAGCAAGCAAAGAGATAAGCCCTTCACTCAATCGAAAAGGGCGTCATAAATCTCATTTTAATACAAAGTGTCTCTAAGCTGTTAGATCACAGAAATCAAAGATTTGCGGATACAATATTCCCAATGTTAATCCAATGCCATTCATCTTTAAATACAGTTAGTTTGATCTCACGATTACTCGCACTAATTATTGTCACGATACCAATGTATCTCTTATTTTCAACTTCGTGATAAACCGTTAAAGTAATTGGTTTCCGATTATTGAAGGAGTCGACTAACAAAAATTCAATATGCCGTATTTCTTGTTCATCGAGATTAGGCTTACGATGCTCCATTCGTTCAAGCTCGTTTCTCCTACGTGTCCAAGCTTCTCGATGTTCAGGATATATTATTCTCGATCCTTCAAAAATACCGTTTCCTCTCAGCTTTTTCATAAAATTAATACCTGGTCCAATAATCCACAGAACCACTATCTGTAATTTGTGGCTGAGGACGTGAGGACTCCCTTTCCCACCCCTCAAGAATGATAATAGTATTCAAATCAGATTGATCATCCCATGATATGTAGTTGTCCTTTTTCAGGAACATCAGAGCTTCTGATATCCGTTTCTTATCCTGCCCCGTTTTAGTTTCAAGTTCATTTAAGGTAGGCATTCTTCTCCGCTGATTAATGTAGTTGTATAGAATTCTAAGTATCTTGCGCTCGAAATCAGGCAGCATATTCATCACCCCTATAAGAACATTTGTTTGTATATTATACTCAAACAAACGTTCTTATATCAATAACAATTTTAGTAAATCCACCATTTCGTACTCAATCAATTTCTCCTAAGTCCTCGCAAACCGTAAACAGCATTTGCTTTCTCTAATAAGGGACCATGTTTTAACCGATAAACGAATGGATTGTATTCATGATAATAGGAGGAAAAAAATGAAAAGAACGTTAGTGTTGATTCTATTATGTATCTGCTTGGCCATAAGTCCGTTGAATCCGAAAGTAATGGCTTCGGATAACAAGGTAAAAGAACTCCCCGATCCTGAATGGGTAGTTGATCACCGAACAGGTGACGTACGTAAAGTCAATAATCTCCTGTTTACTATAGGAGATGAATACGTTATTTCTGTACTCAATGATAAGACTGGTGCAAAAAGCTCAGAAGTAGATATCATTAACTCAACTTCCGTTTTATCTGGTTATTTTGGTTACTTAAATCAGGTTACTTCTCAAGGAGTTATTTCTGTAGTCACTGGCCATAGGAAAGGCAGTTCTAAAGATCTCTATTACAAGTTACGAGCTTTTAATCAGAAAGGGAAACAAATATGGACCTATACCTTTACTGATAAAACAACCAATGCTGCAGGAGCTGTAGGACAATACATACTAGAGGACGGTACCCTTCTTGTCTATTTGAAACTTTCAGCTTCTAGCTATATGACATACAACTTTACTCAACAAGGAAGGTTGATTAAGAAAAAGAAGGTCTCAGAATTCATCAACGATTATCAAAATGGTTATTTTGTGACGATTAAAAATTGGTCTGGTACAGGGAAAGAATATAAATCAACCTATTCATTTTATGACAGTAAGTTTAATCTAAAGTTCACGCAAAAAGTAAATGGTCTCTTCGTTGAAGGTGTACTACGCGACGGGACAGTAATATATTCAGATACGAACCAACAAGGATTACATATATTGATGGCCAAAGATCAGAAAGGAAAACTATTGTGGAAAAAAACATTCAAAGTAAATAAATCTTACTCGCGTTCAGAGATATTTACTTCTGATGGAAAAGGATATTACTTTATTCTGAACAACACAATTCATTTATTCGATAAAAAAGGACTGGTCAAAAATCTCTCATTGGGATCCGATTCTGCTTATTCTGTGACAACATCAAAAGACGGTACCCTCATGTTCCTCTATGATGATAAAATTACTTTTATGGATGAAAAGAGCTTGGGACGACTAGCCACCTTCAGTTATGATAACTCGGTATATAATGAATTTTACTATTTTGGGGATGGAATTTTGTATCAATCTACCCAATCAGGAGAACGCAAGCTTATGAAGTACAAACTCAGTTTTTAAGAACCGACTTGTTATATAAATCATATCGACTCTCTTTTATAAATATAATTAACGTCATTAAATTTCAATGCTTTGAGGTGTAAATATGATTAAAGGTTTAATCCATAAAACAATAAAAGAGATATGGGAAAACAATATATCTAAAGATTATCATGACAATTTCCTACTAAGAGAAGATTCACTTAAAAACGCATTTTACTTCCATCTTCGTTCCTCCTTATCTGATTTACTTATGGAACAGAAATTACGGATCTATACCGAATTAAATTACAGAGATATAAACGTACCAGGTAGCAGGGCTGATCTTGCTGTCGCACAGCTGGACGACTTAAATGAAATTCAGGAAGTTATAGCTGTTATTGAGTTTAAATATAAAAGAAGTAATGTAAATGAACGTTACTACCAAGAAGATGTTAGAAAGATCGTAAATTTAGTCAAGTCCTCTCCTCACCCTATTTACGATGAAACGTATTACTATCTGGCTTTTCTAAACGAGACTATTTACGAACCAATTCGCTCAGAACATCTTTCGTATACTACACCCTCGGATCGAGTCGTTGCAGCAGGTCGTATTACAGAACTGTTAGGTTATCAAGAAGACGGAGTATCTACTTGGTATAGTATTGATCATTGAAGTATAGCTTGTAAAAGGACACCCTTAAATAGCAGGTGTCTTTTTCATTTCAAACTGAATCAGACGTGGAGCCAAAACTCCGCATTATTTCCCGTTAACACAAGAAAACCGCCCATTATTTTGGACGGCTTTCAGACGATAATATCTGCTGAAATATTTATCGTAAAAATATATTATCCTTTAAAAACTAATATTTCAAGCTTGTTTATTTATTCTTCCATTAGATTCGCTTTTAACATCACAAGCAACTGTAAGCTTGACTCCTTGTGAGTGTCGAAGTCTGATATACCTGGTCATTTACACTAAATTTGCTTATTAATATCCTCCCCCTCATTTGGTTTCTTTTCTTTTAGAAGGCGCCTGTATCGTGCTATAACAGTAATTCCTATGCAAATGACTATAAGACTACAGAGAAACCAAAAAACAAATATAATCACAAGCCAATCAATTAACTCCAACTTATCTACCTGCTTTCCTTACTGAAACTGGCAAACATCTTTTACAGATACCTTTCCATTCGTAGCCTAGATTCATTAACTCTCATTCATGATAACCTCTGGTCATTTAAGTAAAACTCTTTCAAGCAAGGTATAACTTATGATTTCTTCAGTATTCAAGACAACAAGTTCTTAATTGAATTTCTTACTGTTTGGGTTACCCTAAGACTTTATCTACACTCTCTAATACCCTATCCGCTTGAAACGGTTTAACTACAAAATCATTGGCCCCGGATTGAATAGCCTTTATGACCATAGCCTGCTGCCCCATTGCAGAGCACATTATGATTTTTGCTTCAGGAAAGCTCTTTTTTATCTCTTTCACTGCTTGAATTCCATCCATTTCAGGCATGGTAATGTCCATAGTCACAATATCGGGTTTATGTAGATGGTACTGTGCAACAGCTTCTACTCCATTCGAAGCTTCGGCAATCACCTCATGCCCTCCTTTTATAAGTATCTCTTTTACTATCATTCTCATAAAAACTGCATCATCAGTTACAAGCACTTTAGCCATATGTGATATCCCTCCAAATGAAATGTTGGTGGAAAAAGAAAAATAAAACGAACTACTCTCTTATCCGGTTAATCTATCTTCATAAGTAGCTCTGCAACATTGTAAATTTTATAATACGCTGCTCTCAATATTGAGACTTTACTAGCTTCGAATCAATGATTTCGTAGAGATCACTAATTGCCGGATTTGTATACTGCTTACTGTCCACTATGAAAGTCGGAACACTCGGAACACCATTTGCTTGTGTAATAGCGAGATCTTCCTTAACTTCATAAAGACCTTCTAGATTATCTAGGCTCTTTTTAACCGCTGCAGCGTCCCCGTGCGGAACATGCTTCTCGATCAAATCAAGAAGAAACTTTTCATTAGCCCATATCGTTCCCTTGTCGCCTTGATTTTCATAGATAGCCTTTTCGTATTCCCAGAACGCCTCCGAATTTTGCTTCCAAAGAATCTCCCCAACCATCGCAGCCTTAAGACTATCGGGACCAAGAAATGAGAAGTTTATGACAAAGAACTGAACCTTGCCGGTATCGATGTACTTTTCTTTAAAATCATCAAAATTTTCTGTGTTCCATGCCTTGCAGTAAGGACATTTATAGTCAATGAACTCAATAACCTTAACCGGTGCATTAGGATCTCCTATGTACGCCTGTTTATCCAATTTATAATCGCCTGCTGAAACTGATATTTCCTCTTTAACATCCTCGTATGTAGGGTAAACTTCTTCTTGGTCTGACCACGCGGCAACGATCGCTAACGAAGTTAGCAGTACAATTGCAAACCCTAAACTTGTGATCAGAGCTACCTTATTTCCAAATCCTTTTTGCTTCTTATTCATAAACATTTCTAGCATCCCCTTTGCTTTTAATTGGCCATTAGCCGGTTTATCTTGTTTGCTTTCCGGAGTTGAGCGAACAAAAAAAGCACCTCATAAGAAATCATCTGATTTCTTATGAGGTGCTTCCCCATTAGGATATTTGATTATTACAATTATATATCAAAAACTATGCGAATTCCAGATAACAAAATAGCTTATGTAGTTAATCAAAAAAGATTTCAGGGCAGCACTCATATTAAGCATAACGAGTAGCTCCTGAGAGTGGCACCTGTTTAACTATCTAGATATCGATTAAACTCGTCGACTGTGTAGTAGAAAACAATTTCGTGAGAACGCACTTTCTCCCCTATAGGTAAATAGGAGATTACGTTCTCTCTCGGACCCCCATGTATAAGGTAGTCATATACAGTTTTAACAACGAGGTCACCTAGAAACTCCAATTCTTTAGGGTAATCATATTTTCGGTTCGGCAGACTAAACTTTAGGATGTACGTTGATGTCTGCTCCTCCCACTGATTCACCATTTCTGGGATGCCCACAAGATCCCCTACATCTTTCAGAAATTCTGGACGCTTATCCACATGACCTCCGTAACCAAATACATTATTAGAACAAACAAATCCCCATACCGGCTCATCCCTATACAACTTAAACGAAACCTGCTGAATATGCCATTCCTCACCCTCACCAGTTGCGTATCTGGAAAGGGGATTTAGCTTGTATGTCTTCCCTTGATGTGTTAGTTCGGCCCGATTCGGATCTACGGTAATTCCGTGTTCCTGGAAGAACACCTTCAGAGGGGTATCTTCTATTAAAGCACTCTGTAGATTAAGTAGGCCCTTCCTCTTTAGAGTTTCACAAAAGTCATTGTTGGTCGTCACATGGAGGGAAGCGAGAAATACTTCCCTATTTGCAAAGGGGTCTTTCTGAATGCCAGCGAATTCTTTAAATGCTTTTACCGTGGCATCTTCTCTTTCTAGGCCCAACAAAAATTCAGTTATAAGAGATTCTCTACCGTATATCTCAAATAGATCGACAAATGTCCTTTCTGATGCACTATAAGATGTAAGGTCTATATCTAACCTTCTCACACTGAATCCCCTTCCTTTTCCTACTCTATATTAAATACCTGCTTTCTCTCTGCGAGTGCAATGTTTACCAATAGTCTCCCCCGATATTTAAGAAACTAGCAACAATATAATTTTGCAGCAGCCATAGCATACTTCGATAGTCTCACGACATAAGTTATTGTTCAGTTCTTCTTTTACATCGGTTGCTCATATAGAGAAGTGAAGGTTTTATCATAATAGTATACGAAGCAGCTCCTTTGAGAGGAAGCGGGCTTCTACTATGGCTTCTCGGATACAATATGCGTGGTTTCCCGCTCGGTCAGTTGTATCCCAATGACTTTATTGTTCATATCTCTTAGTACAAGGCTGTGATACGTACCATTTATGTCGATGACATTCTCACGGTCATACGAATCCATTTGATTAAAGTGACTAAGATGTGGAACCGCCTTTTCAGCATCACCAAATACATAACTATCTTTGCCTTTTACAACGATAACTGCTAAACGCTCCTTCAATCGCTGTAAACTACTGTCCGCCTGCTGTCCGGACAATACGGTAGCATCATATGCATCATATGATTCCTGCAAGGGTTCGTACACCCCTGGAGTAGAATTTACTCCTCCGCTGCATCCGGAAAGCAAAACTGCTAATATTACGCTCAATACAAGCTTTCTCAAGTCCCCATACACTCTCCCTTTAAACGAGAAAGCACCCCTAACATGACTGATGGTTCATGTTAGGGGTGCTTCCCCATATCCGTATTCAATTGCTTTAATTATACGTCGAGTGATAGTGACTGTAAATACGAGATCGTATTGTTAAAGCTTGTTTTTTCTCTTATACGATTAACTTACTCATGTTCACCATGGACGTGCTCGCCGCGAATGATTTGCTGATTTTCCCACAGCTGCATCCGAAGATTCGATTTCGATCCTTCAATTCGGAAGTGGGGAATTCGATTCTCTTTGGCGATATCAATACAGCTCCACGTCGCTTTGTGAGAATTGGCGGAAAGGAGCAGGAACATCGCATTTGCGCGACGGAGCTGAGCATGTATTCGCTCTGGATTCTCTCCAGTCTCATGAATAAGCTCTGCACCTGTTTCCTTCACCACCACTTCAAACCATTTAGACAAGCCACCTACAATGACGATTTTGCAGCCTTCAAGAAAACGTTCCCCCACTTGTTTCTCAGCTTTTGATCGGTTGGATGTTTTGGTCTTCAATAAGGATTCATGCGTTGCCAGAGGCTCAGTCCGTTTAAACACTCTAGATAATCTGGCGTAGTCACCGCCGATCGCTACATTAAACGAGCACGGATCACCATCTTGTGGATCCTGCATATCCACGTCCTTCTCATAGATCGGGAACTTATTCTCTGGATTGTTTATATCCACGCAATAGTAAGTAAAGTGGCTCCCCAGTTCGATATATCCCATATACTGATGGATGGGGGCGTGTGAATCATCACCTTGCAACAATAGTTGGATATTCTGAGCTACTGATCCATCTTCTCGTGCCTGAGGTTCACAAGCAACCTCAGCTTCATGCTCGAGTCCAATAGAATTAACCACGGACTCCGGGATATTGAAAGTCTCATTGTTCTCCATCACAATGTATCCACCATGATCCTTGCGGAAAAATGTTCCTAAACTTGGTTTGCTACTCTCAGTTTCTTTTTGTTGAGTACTCTCATCTCTAATCTCCATTGGTTTCGTAATCCGATCAAGATCTGATATAGCCGGTGCTCCGTTCGAGGAATCGGAGTAAAAAGACTCTGTCTTGGAAGAAAATTCGTCATGAGTGGACTTAAAGAATGACTCTAATGAGTTAATCAGAAGTAAAGCATCGCTAAGTTTTGCTCTAATCAATTCCTTTTGTTGAGGAGCGCTGCTGCCGCGCATGATTGCATACAGGTTATCCACTCTCAAGTTCAAAACTTGAATTATTCTATCCACCATAAGCTCAGTACGCCCTTGCTCTTTTAAGGAAGCCAATTCACTGTTCAATCGATTGATTACGCTTTTAAATCGAATTATCTCTGCTTCATGTTTAGTTTTCAGATTCTGCTCACTTGCTTCCCGAAGGTCGATACTTTTTTGAGCCTTTCGTAGCTGATTTGCTAATTCGAGCTTTTCTCGCTCCAGCGTCGAGGCTCTCATTTTCTCGGCTTCAGAGAATTGCTGAAGCTCGATCACAATTTTCTCATTGGATTCATAGTCAGTCTTCAGCATGTTATATTCGCTAGTTAATCGCTGATGGCTCTTCTCGAGCGTTCTGAGCTCTCTCTGTAATGTAAGCAATCACCTGCTCAGCTTTTTGTCGAAGCTCTCTCTCGTGGACAATAATGAGGCTTTCCTTGCTTTCGTCTGGCTTTTTCTTACCTTGAAGATTGGAATCTAGATTAGACTTATCCACCTCATCCCGTATTGGATCTGGAAGGTCGGATTCAAGTTGAATTAAACGCTCCTTTATCCGATCATCTTCAATTGGGAAAAAGCGAAGTGACCAATAATAATGCCATGGACCATAACTTTCTATCAAATTCTTTTCCTCTGCCAAGTATCCTTCGACGTTAAGCTCGTCCATATCTTCGTATAGCGGAATAATCTGCGTTACTAGCGCTTGAATTACCTTCGATTTTACTTCTTTTTTGTTCATTCGGGTTCGTAGAAGCTGGATAAACTGTCCGTCAGGGAAAGGACGATCTGTTGTTGCTCTTATTTTTAGATTCAAGAAATTTGCCATGGAACGTTTATTCGTATCAGAAACTTCGGATAATAAGTTCGAAAACTCCTTATATTTAAAAGGTAAATTCATCTGATTAATAAGCACTGCCTCAAAGTGCTCCGCAACAATTTTCGAGTCAGTACTATTATCCGGTAGAATTCCCATCAATCTTGCTAGCGATTTGAAATTCATTAGAAATCCCCCTCCGTTATAATTAGTTAGATTGAAGACTGTAGCAGCAATACAAGGCAGAAAGCACCACAAAATAGACTGACGCCCACTTCGAGGTGCTTCTACAATCCGATATATGATTATGTATAATTATACTTGATAGACACTTCAAAGGAAATCTAGCATTATTTCTTGCTATACTGTCTTTTTACTTTCTATTAATTACACTTTTCTTACTGCTTGTCCTTCTATTTAGCAATAGGAAGGTTTTTGTCATACAAACCAGCGATACGTAACACCTCTACCCAGGAGGCATTTTTGCCGCCAACATGCTTAACTATGGTGATTGGACTAGGGTAAGCTTTATGGTTGCGTTTAAACCTAAGGTAATCCATCTTAGTAAAGTTCGTACCTAGATGGTTTGAAACCTGATGTAATATCTCAATACATTTTTTCTTGTTGTATTTACAGCGGCGCCCCCGTTTATTAGTGGTCAATTGAATAATATTTTTGTTTTTTATAATCTTAGGTTTCTTTTCAGGAATCGCCTTCTCGATAATCGGAGTTAATAGTTCTCTCTTCTCTTCGATCACCAGGCCCAAAATTGTGTTTTGAAGATTCGTTTTTCCCAAAATATAATTCGTAACTACTGACGGTCGGTCGTATCCCGTTAGAATTCCTGTAATACGAATATTTGGAGTTTGAATAAAAAAGAACGCCTCGTTATGATGGGGTTACGCACGAGGTCATTGCCTCAAAAAGCCCATCTGGAGGTCGCTCTATCATGAAGTTTAAAGCACAAAACAAACAAAATCAACTCATTGAAAACATTACCGTTCATCATTTAGTGGTCGGCGTAGATATCGCTCAAGAGACCCATGTAGCCAGGGCCGTCAGCTTTCGTGGGATTGCTCTAGGGAATCCGCTTCAATTTGGAAATCATCGTGACGGCTTCGAGCTTTTCAAACGTTGGATTGAGACCTTACTTCAAACCCACCAAC
>NZ_FPAC01000014.1 GCF_900116105.1 Paenibacillus sp. 453mf | reverse complement strand
TGGTGGGTTTGAAGTAAGGTCTCAATCCAACGTTTGAAAAGCTCGAAGCCGTCACGATGATTTCCAAATTGAAGCGGATTCCCTAGAGCAATCCCACGAAAGCTGACGGCCCTGGCTACATGGGTCTCTTGAGCGATATCTACGCCGACCACTAAATGATGAACGGTAATGTTTTCAATGAGTTGATTTTGTTTGTTTTGTGCTTTAAACTTCATGATAGAGCGACCTCCAGATGGGCTTTTTGAGGCAATGACCTCGTGCGTAACCCCATCATAACGAGGCGTTCTTTTTTATTCAAACTCCAAATATTCGTATTACAGGAATTCTAACGGGAAACGTTAGTTGAATACAACATGAAAATAAAAAGAAGATCGGTTCTTATTGAATCGATCTTCTTTTAGTCAAATCATTAAGTACCAAATGGGAGACGATGCCCCTCGCCTCCATTTAAGTACTTAAGGCATCAACCAGATCATCTGGTTGGTGGTTTTTTAGTTTGTGATATAATAATTAAAACTCAAACAGAACGGAGGGACTTCAGATGGTTGTTAATCGAGAACAGCTCCAAGAAGTTCTAAAAAAAGCAAATCAACATGCACGAAAGCAAGCCAAAGATTTAGGTGCTTCTATCTACTATATAAAAAATAACAAACGTATACGTGAAGAAGCGAAAGGAAATAAGTTTGAAGTTATTATTTGATGAATCCGGACAACGGCAGGAACTTGAATACCATGAATGACATTAAACCGATCATGACGGTTTTCGCCGGAATTAATGGTGCTGGAAAGAGCACGCTAAGTATGCAGATGAGGGATTGGTTGGGGGAACTTGTTGATCCAGATCAGATTGCTCGTGAATTAAACCCGGATGACCCAAGAAGTGCAGATCTGTCTGCGGGTAAAGAAGCTGTTAAAAGAATTCGGGCGTTAAATCAAAGCCATAAGGATTTTGCGATTGAAACTACTTTGTCGGGGACATTTGTATTGAAGCATATGAAAGCCGCAAAAGAAAATGGTTTGTGTGATGTACTATATTGGTCTTCAAGATGTACAGATGCATATTGATCGTGTGGCATCACGTGTCGAGCAGGGTGGACATTGGATCGCTAAAGAGGATATTCGCTATAGATACGGTCAGTCTTTGCAAAATTTAAATCCTGCATTAACAATTGCCGATGAAGTTATCATCATTGATAATACACATGAGCCTAAAATCATTGCCGAGATTCAACAAGGTAAACTTAGAGACTGCGTGTGTTCTGTACCTGCTTGGTCCGAAGGTGTTCTTCTAAAATATATATGACTAATTGAGACTTATCAAAACTGTGACTACACCCGTAGAAGACTAAGTGGTGATAGTTTCAGACCAGGAATTCGAGTCCCCTCGCCTCCAAGATGGTATTTAATGAAAAGTATCGTGTTGAAGGCTTTTAGGAAACTCCATGAAAGAAAAAGAATTAGACAGTGAGCATTTGAACGACGCTCCGCTTGTCTGATTCTTTTTTTATTGTGATAAAGGGAGCTACTGCATTTGAGGATAGACGGGAGATCCACACAGAGTTGAGACAGAACAAGAACATGAATTACGTCGTTTGTACTTGGAGGTAGATGTTCTAAAAAAGTGGTTACTATGTCTATCTGAAGCGTAAAGCTAACGAGTTTGATATGGAGTTGAAACTTAAAATCAAAGAAATTTATGAGCGGCGTGACAAGACGGTAGGGTATCGCCGCATACAGGACGAGCCTTTTGTGTGTAAGTGCATTGAAAAACCACTAGTTGGTTGTACTAAAATATAAGGTTTCCTTATTCATTGCTCAGGGTAAGTAGAATGAGATGCTCGTCCGATGTTTATAATAGAACAAATTTAACCAGTTCAACATACATAGTTAATTGGATATAGTGGAGGTTATGAAGTGGAGTACATTAATAAATTCTTTTTCTCATTACTGGTGTCGGTTGTAGTATTAAATATATCAGGAAATGCTTTGGCTCAGACTAGTGATGTATTTACACAAGCAGTAGAGGAAGCAGGCGTTCCTTTTGATATAAATACATACGATGCGACTACAGCACCTGATGTATTAACTATACATGACAAGGATCGATTAAAGTTCCTCGGAATGAAGCTTGTCACTCCTCTATTCCCTCCAAAAGTGGACAAAGAAGAAGCAGTAAAGATTGCTTATGCTAAAAGTCCGAAGTTTGCTAAAGAAGCGAGCTCAATTAGAGCTGAATATCAGCTTTTTAGCTACCCTTTTATGGATGCATTTACCGAGGAAGCGTTAAACAGTAACAGTCAATTAAAGAAGGATGGGTTTATGCTCAACACACCTGTATACATTGTTACTTTTTTTGGTATAAAAGGTACAGGGCATGCAATGAAAGGTAAAAAAGCTCCAACGTATAGTCAGTTCAATGTAGTCATTGACGCTAATTCAGGTAAATCACTATTGTCATTCACTTATAGATGATGTAATTCGTCGCCATAGTTAACCGAGACAAAAAGAAATAGACCGCCCTTTTGGATGAGGCCGCGGTCTATTTCTCGTAGCTAACCCAACTGCCGACCGCTCTTATAGCGGTATGTTGTACAGGGAGTCGTGTTACAGCACGGCTCCTATTTCTATTCTTATGATATCACAGCTGGATTATACAGGAAATTTATGACGATACGAAGGAATGATTATTTTGCATATATTGACCGAACTCTAAAATATCAGGGATCATACTTCCTTTTTCTTGCCTTTATTAAGGCATTTTTTTATATCTGCGATTTCAGATCCACCAGATTCTCCCCAATATACAGTTCCTCACCCACCCACCCTAAAATCCAGTAACCCTTACCTGAAATTTAAAGGATATCTTAATCGCCCGGTCCCTTCTTATAATATATACAAAGGTGTGTCTATATGGTTAATCGGCAGCTTGGAAGGGGGATACTTTGTGGAATTGCGCCAGCTTGAATATTTTATTCAGATTTGCAAATCGGGGAGCTTCACCAAGGCCAAAGAAGAATTGGGTGTGACCCAGCCTACACTTAGCCAGCAAATTCGGGTGTTGGAAGATGAGAATAATATTCCATTGTTCGATCGGGTTAACAGGGGGGTAGAAGTAACGGAAGCGGGAAAAGTCCTCTTGAATAAGGGCAACGCGATTATGGAGCTTTTGGAAGAGGTGCGAAATGAAATACATAACCGAAGACATAAAACGATAGAATCCATTTCGATTGGATGCTGACCAGCCGAGCTCGAATACCTTGCTCCTTACTTTATGAGACTCCACCAGACCCACCCTCACTTCTCCTGCAAGCTGACCGATTAGCGAGATAAGGGCAGGAAGGGCAATGGCAACACCCGTTGTAAATACAATACTCATCAGGATCAGAAAGGCCAAGTTTTGCCAGACTCCCAATAATCCGAGACCGATGGCAGCCATAATCAATCCGAACCACAACACACGTTTAACGCCATACTTTGCAACTAGCATACCGTCGAACGGAGAAACAAGCATTCCAATAATGCCCGCAGCCCGAACCCACAGGATCTCCTCATGGCTCAATTGAAACGGCGAGCTCGTTAGGTAACTGCCGAGCGTCGTAAAATATCCAACCAGTGCAGTAAACAGAACAGTAGATATGATGTAGCAAAAAGGAAGTCCTTTTTTATGAAAAATGGTACCGATCCGGGCAAAGGAGGCAGAGATACTGCTTCGCTCCTGACCACTATTGTCGCTCGGAATTCCTAAGGTGATGAATAAGAAAGATATGAAATAGATTCCGAATAAAAAATAGAATACGTACGACCAGCTAAATGTGAATACGATGATACTGCTGTAAATTTGCCCAATAATACTGGCCATAAGAAAGGCAGTGCTAATAAATCCGATGATGGTTACCCTCTTTTTGGCTGGGAACATCTCCATGGCGTAGGCTAGAACAGATGGAGGAAACATAGAAGCTGCCAAGCCTTGAAGACATCTTAGAGCAACAAGCCAAGAAAAGGTTTGTGCAGTTCCGATCAATAGTGTTGTTAAGGTCAGCAGCAGAAGACCGGCGATCATCAACTTTTTACGCCCAAACCGATCAGATAGCACACCGAAGAGTAATCCTCCGCCTGCAAATGCAAACGAGAATGCGCTGCCGACCCAAGCGGCTTGAGAGGAAGAGACGGTAAATGTTTCAGCGAATAACGGGATTAGAGGAATCGTAATATAGACAGCGGAGACAACGACCAATGAACACCAGAATAAGATGAGAGTTGCGAATGAGCCAGCGGTGGTTTTGAAACGAATATCCATTTAAATCCTCCTTATGCGTGCACTTAAACTCATCTTATAAGCTGCCGATCTTGCGGATCAATATGGATCTAACTATACATCGTATAGCTTTTCATTATAGATTGAACGATTGAAATAAGATTGCGCTGATTCCTTTCAGGGTAAAATATATATAGAAAAATGCTATAAATGGTATAGTAAATTGCTAAAATACAATACTTAAAAAAAGCGCTATGATGATGAAGAAGAAGGTCAGTGGTGGCTGACTCACAATACTAAATCGAGAGGAAAGTAATAAATATGCCTAAATTAAATGTGGGAACAGAAAACGGACAACCTATTGAATTGCATTTTGAAGATCTTGGCAAAGGTAAGCCGGTCATTCTCATCCATGGCTGGCCGCTCAGCGGACGTTCTTGGGAGAAGCAGGTTCCAGCGCTCATAGAAGCGGGTTACCGTGTAATTACCTATGATCGCCGCGGGTTCGGACAATCCTCTCAGCCGTATAACGGATACGACTATGATACGTTTGCAGCCGATCTTGATCAGCTGATTGGACATCTGGATCTTAACGATGTAACACTGGTCGGGTTCTCAATGGGCGGTGGTGAGGTTGCCCGGTACGTTGGTACGTATGGAACGAGCCGTGTCAGAAAAGCGGTGCTCGCAGGCGCGGTTCCTCCGTACTTCTATAAATCCGCCGAGCATCCGGAAGGTGGTCTGGACGAAGAGACGATTCAAGAATTTCAAGCTGGTCTGAAAGAAGACAGGATTGCTTTTCTCGATGGCTTCACACATAACTTCTTCAAAGCTGGAGATCGAACGGACCTGGTCAGCGAGCCCTTCCGTTTGTACAACCTTGCGATCGCTTCCGCCGCTTCTCCAAAAGGCACACTCGATTGTGTTGCTGCCTTCGGCCGAACCGACTTCCGTGGAGACTTGGACAAATTCGATATCCCGCTGCTCGTGATCCATGGTGATTCCGATGCGGTCGTTCCGCTTGAAGTCAGTGGTCAGCTCTCTCATGAAGCAGTTAAAGGAAGTGAGCTCGTTGTCATCGAAGGCGGACCACATGGATTGAACGCAACTCATCCTGAACAATTTAATAAAGCTTTAATTGAATTCCTGAATAACTAAATGATAAATAAATGAACAAAAAAACACCGCGAGTTTCCTGCCGAGAGCGCTGTCTCCCGAGCTGCGCGGTGTTTTTTTATGATTTGGGGTCTAAATCAAAAGAATCAGACAGTACGAGCGGACAGACCCGCTATGCGGTGGGTAATCCCGCTGCTGCTCAGTCAGAAATACTTGCTGCCGGAGTAAAATATGCGTTCTGCTTCACCCGAAAGAGATCAGAAGCTGTAAAGCTCACAGACTTTTAATGGTAGTTGTTGGATTCACTTTCGGTATATTTGCCGTTATGGTCGTGCTGCGACTGCTTCCGTCGATCATTGCGAGCCTGCTGTTTCTGCTGGGCATCGAGGCTGTTCACAGGTGTGGACTCCAGATCCTTCACTTCATTAATAAGGTTCTTGTCCGGTTGGTTAGTACTCAATTGATAATTCCTCCTTATTTAACTGAAATAGCTTTGTGAAGTTTATTATGTGCCGGGTTATATGCGGCTATTCCGAGGAGCTAAACCATATCAAAAAGACCCAGCGATCGCTGGGTCCTTCATGTAAGCTGCAGTCACGCACGTATTAGATTCGATCCTTTGGAGCCAGCTCAATGGCGGAGCGGATAGCGGCCAGCATGCTCTTGTCCTCAGCAATGTTTTTGCCTGCAATATCAAACGCCGTGCCATGGTCGACAGAGGTGCGAATGATACCGCCCTTCAGCCCAACCGTAATGTTGACGCCTTCTTCAATACCCATGACCTTGATTGGCGCATGCCCTTGGTCGTGGTAGCAAGCAACGACAATGTCAAAATCGCCTCTGCCTGCTCTAAAGAACAGGGTGTCTGCAGGAAGAGGTCCCACTACATTAATGCCTTCCTTCTGGGCACGCTCGATGCCGGGTTGAAGTTTTTCCTCTTCCTCACCGTTGCCGAAGAGTCCATTCTCACCCGCATGCGGGTTAATTCCACAGACAGCGACTCTTGGGTTGTCGAAGCCGGCTTTCTTCAGTGTATCGTGAGCCAGCTTAACGACAGTATACGTTCTTTCCGGGTCAATGCTTTGGATCGCTTCGATAAGCCCCATATGGGTTGTCAAGTGAATTACCCGCAGGTTCGGTGTCGTCAGCATCATCGAGAAATCTTTTGTATCCGTGAGATCCGCTAAAATTTCAGTGTGTCCTGGATATAAATGTCCGCCCTGATGCAGAGCTTCCTTGTTCAACGGTGCCGTACAGATGGAGTGGATCTTATGCTGCTTCGCAAGCTCAATGGCTCTTGCCAGGAACTGAAATGCTGCATCTCCAGCTACAGCGGACACTTCACCGAATTTTAGATCTGCCGGGACGAGATCCAGATCGATCACGTCCACGGTACCAAATTCATATTTTGCCTCAGATGGCTCTTGAATGGAACGCACCTTTAGATCTGAGTCGATGATCGGCAGAACCCGTTCTAATATTTTGGCATCCCCAATCACAAGAGGATTGCAGTTATCGTACATTTCTTGATGGGCTAGTGCCTTCATAATGATCTCGGGTCCAATGCCTGCCGCATCACCCATTGTAATTCCAACTGTTGGTTTCATACTCTATGACCTCCTCTTAACTTTTGAATCGCATGGACAAATACGTCCGGCTTGCCGAATCCGCCTGCTTTGGTAATAACATGCAGATCATTCACGCCAATAAATTTGGAGATCGGCACGCCAATTTCCAGCTCGTCCAATAGCTCAAAGCCGCTGATATTCCACTTCATGCAGATTTGCTTAGCTGTATCTCCGCCTGTCATGGATACTCCCTTGAAATAACCCTTCTCAAGCAGTCTTGCACAAACCTCTCCAATCGCTCGCACAATCTCGTTACTTACCTCGGTATGGTTAAGTCCTCTGGACTCGCCTGTGGTACGTGCTTGTTCGATATCGGTCTGTTCGGCCGTGGAGTAAATCACAATATCCTTGCCCTCTAATGCTCTTGACTTCACTTCTTCATATACACGGTCCATTTCAGCATCGCGCTCCGATTGATCGGATACAGCCTTGTAAGATTTAAATTGTACCGGGTAAACATCCGTTTGTTCAAGCAGCTGTCTAAGCTGTGCGCGGGAGTTCTTGTTAACGCTGCCGACGACGGTAAGAATCGGACCTTGATTTTCAGAGATCGTAAGCTCTACCTGAGTGCTTGAAATGCCGTAATGTTCGGGCAGATAGTTAGCAATACCCGCTGAACCAGCCCATGTAAACGTATAGCTCAGCTGCTTCGTTATTTGCAATATCAGTTCCAAATGAAGCTCTATGGTGGAGTCCACAAGCACATACGGAATGGAATTCTTTTTAAAGTTGTTCAGTTTATTTTCAACATGGTCTTTCCCTGCCTCCAGATCGCTTACAGATATTTCACCGACTTCATACTTCGTTTGAAGCTTAAGCAAGTCTGGAAGGTAAGAGAGCGTAACCGGTGTCTTGGGATCATTCGCAATCTCTGTTTCACCAAGCGGTACACCATTTAAATAGTGGACAGCGTTCAAGATGGTGCGATTATTTTTAGGATAACCAGGTGCAATCATCATAAAGTCAGGCTTTACAACATCATATAGTGCATCAACTTCCGCGCCGATATTTCCACGCATTGTCGAATCCATTTTTTTAAAAATCGTCTCGAATCCGGCCTTTGTTAAGAATTTCGCTGCCCCGCTTACCCGCTGATAGGCCTCTTCCTGGGTAATGGAGCGGCTGTCTGTATCAAAGACGACGGCATCGTAATGACGAATGTTGTCCTCGTCCATATCAAATAATACGCTAGTTTTAAGGCCATGACGTGCGAGTTGGACCCCACTGTCATTGGCGCCAGTCAAATCATCTGCAATGATGGCTAGTTTCATGCAGTTACCTCCTCCTTGAGAAAAATGAGTGCAAATTGAGGGGCTAATTATAACCTCTATGCAGCTGGATTGTTATATTTTTCGACTCCGCCGGATTTCTCCAATCGCTTGGATAAGAAGCCAATGAAGATCGGCAATAATATAGCCGTTGTTACGACACTTGCCGCGATTTGTACCGTAGCGATTTCAGCAATCGGGCCAAAGGAAGCATTCGCTGCGACGATCGCAGCCGGTGTACCTACTGCATTACCAGCTGTTGATCCTTCCGATGCACCTACAATTGGGTTCCAGCCAATGGCTTTGAAGAGCAGGAAACCGAGACCGCCTGTGAGCAGCACGGTCAGTACGCCGAGTAGGATACCACCAAGACCCCCTTGGATGATGGATGAGAAATTGATGCCCATACCCAGAGAGAAGGCGAAGAAAGGAACCAGCTTGTCACTGCCTTTGTGCAGCCATTCTGCCATATTTCGGTCCAGGTTACCAATGATAACACCGACGAGCAGTGGAAGCAGTACGGCTACGAAGGACATTGGCGAGAACATGCCATCGGCAAAGCCCATCGCGCCAAAGATCGAGAGCGCTACCATGGTAAGAAACGGTCCGTCACTAAGTGCAAGGAAAGGATAAGCTGCTTTGTCATCCTCTTTACCATATTGTCCGGCTAATGCAATGTAGAGTCCGCCGTTCGAGTTTGTCATAGCGGCAATAATGGCGAGAGGGGCTAGACCCAGGAATAGTCCAGTCGATGAATCGGCAAACAGAATGGCAATCAGACCGATAATTGCGCCGATCGCCCATTTGACCACCAGCAGTGTGACGCCTTTAGCAACCGATGACCCCGCTGATTTGAACGTGATTTGCGTGCCTGCAATTAATAGGAACAATGCAATGAGTGTGCTCGAGCTATTGACGAACAAGGCTTCGGTAAAGCCGCCTATCCGCAAAGCGTTGGGAGCAAATGTATTGATACATGCCCCGATGAGTAGAGGGACAACCATCATGCCGCCAGGGATACGATCTAACGTCGCTTTAATATTCATATTGTTTAGCTCCTTGTGTAATCGTTTTAATAAAGCGTTTGCAGGAACAATACTATATCATACTGATGATTTTAGCAACATTAAATTTTTATAAATGTGTCTAAAATGTAAATATGTTTAATTATGCAACATATCAGACCATAAAAAAAGCGTAAACTTAATCATTCTTAAGTTTACGCCACAGCGTGGCTCGATTAATCCCTAATCGCTCCGCTGCCCTGGATTGATTATTATTTTCTTCTTTCAATACATATGAAATAACTTCATTTTCGATTTCTTTTAAGGTACCCGTCAGGTCTATGGAATGTGAAGCTTTCGAGGAAGAGTATCCGTCCAACAATCGGGAGAGGGTTTCTGCTGAAAGCACATACTCTGTTTCATTCATGGCGGCTTGTTTAATCAGCTGCTTTAACTGGCTTATAGACATATGGGCCGCTTTTTGCTGTATCAGCTGCAATGCATCTTCCTTAATTTTTACAGCAGTCGTTCCATATTTCTGATAATAATCGGATAGAAAATGCTGAATCAGTGATGGCAGATCATCCAGTCTGTCCAAGAGAGTCGGCATGATGATGGTATTCAGCTTAATGTGCTGAGGCCAATGTTCGTCCAGTGTCTGTTCACTGATAATGAATACTCCAACCTGCTGATTGAGGCAGGACTCCATAAATGCGATCAGTTCTGGATCCTCTATGCGGAGTTCCACATGGTTCAATTCTACATTTCTTACTTTGGCCAGCGGAATGTCGCTTAATATACCCGGGGGAACCTGCTTCAGATCGATCTGGAGCAGCAGACCTCCATTGCCATACCTTTGATGGATGTACTTCACCAAGTAGGACTTTCCTGTATCCTCCTCACCCATCACATGAATGGGCTCATGATACTTATAGAGCATCTTGATATTGGTTAACGTTGTCCGCATCGCGGAGGATTCAGCTACAATGGGTTCTACGGATGTCTCATAATGGGCTTTGATGCCAAGATGAGCAAAAGCGTAGGGCTGTCCCTTTTCCAAGGAATAGACCTTGTAACTGATATTGTTTAATGTCGTTTCATAAGCGCTGATGGTGAGCTGATAATCATCTACCACAAAGACATTTTGAACTTTCGATTGATGAAAGTCGATATTTGTGTTGGTCACATATATATGGTTCTCTGTTAAAGGGTTATGGTCGAAATCGTTCAGCTGCTCAAATACGACTTCATTTTGATTATTCAAAATGATGAGGTTCGGGTGCTCATTCATCACAAGTTCATTCAAAATAATCGATATGGTGTTGTTCTTGCTCAAGTAGCGATTAATAAGCTGAGCATCATCCAGAGCTCTCAATATGGATTCTTTGCCGGATTGAATAAGAAGCCCCTTCATGCCATATGCATTCGCTGTATTTACGGTAATAACGTCCCCAACAATTTGGCGGTAACCTGCCGCTTTTAGTTCAAGCAGCAGCCTTGCCACATCCTCGGAGCTGTGTATGGTATAGACCTTCAGAGGCAAATCCATCAGATCAATAATCGATTGTGCGCCAGATGTAATATTGGAAAAACCAACGATGGCCGTTTGGCCATTAAACTGACTGGCTAGTGTCAGCGAACGAATCATATCGTATCCTGAAAGATGGACGTCGATGACGGGAATCGTCACGGCTTCTTTAATTAATTGAGCCGTCCCGCCGCGGCTAATAATAACCTCTGCCCCGTTTTTCTCTGCATTCGCTGCGAGCTCGGCTCCTCTGCCAAGATCACCAACCGCATATTGAATGTCTAGGTGGGGAAACAGAGGAATGCACTCTTGTATAATAGGAATCATTGCTTCATAAGGAGCAATAATGTAGACGTGTGTATACATATGTATCCTGCCTTTATATATTACAAACTTTAGTAACCCTAACCTGCTCATCTTATTATAACCAACTCAAGGAGGAAGCGCACCAGAGAGCAATCATGGCAAATGGCATTAATCCTTCTCGTTCTGGGCTGATTTCTTCAGCTTTGCTATATTTTGAATCAAATCGCGGATTGTAGATTCTACAACGGGATCGCCACGTAGCTGTACGTTGTAATCTGCCTCAGTTTCTCTAATGATCTTAAGTATATATTCTTCTTGTGGCTCAGGATTATACTCGTATTTCTGCTCTCTGCCATTCAACCAATCGATAGAAACCTCATATAGATCAGCGATTCTCTGCAGCATGTCCAAGTCAGGCTCTCTTATTCCATACTCCCAGTTCGCATAAGTGCTGCTACGTTTTAGTCCTAACTTTTTGGATACGAAGACCTGAGACCATCCTCTGTGTTCTCTTTGTTGTTTCAGACGATCTCCCAAGACAGACATTATGAAATCCCTCCTAAAAAGTTAGTTTAGCATGGTTACACAGAATAAAGTTTTATTTACACAATAAGTGTTTATATACACGGAATGTGTAGACAAAAATGAGGAAATTTATACACCATACGTGTAAAAAATCTAAAAAATGTAGTTGCAAAATGTGGAAAAAGTAGTAAAATAGGACGAAAAGCTAGGTTTTAATTATTTTCACGATCATTTTCATATGCTATAATAATTGGTATATATAGATGGATTTTTTTTAGTTTTGTCTATATATAGTTCTCGAGCTGAACTTATGGCTGAGTGGTTGTAAAATTGTGGTTCATTAGTAAGAGTATTCTTAAGTCAGGATTAGATTCCACAGTATTACACACTAATGCTGACTCATTTTGTGTAAGTACAAACATACTAAGGAGGAATCTATGTTGGGGAAGACTTCGATTTACTCGCTTATCGAGAAGAAGAGACATGAACTCAATATTCTGGCCGATTGGTATGGTTATAACTCTGAAATTGTACTTGCAAAATCCAGAGAAGTAGATGACGATATTAACAAATACTACAGTCTGGTCAAACAGAAGAGTGCTCATGATCATCAGTAATTTGTATTCAAGGAAGCGATCATTCGCTGCGATGTTAATTATAATGCTGTGAAAGACCCATCTTATCGGATGGGTCTTTCTGTGTTCATTCTGAGCCAGGCTTATGAGGAGGCACCTATGAAAAGGAAGGAGCAAATGTGATCTGTATCTTTCAAATCGCTTTAGGAATCTGTTACTATGGAATGGTGAGGTAAACGTATACAACATAAACTGTAAACGCCTACACCATTCGTTTTTTGCGTACTCTTTCACTAAAATAGCAATCAATACATTGATCTAGACAATCTCTAGTATTTAGAAGAGACATTTCAGGAGGGAATCATTTGAGCTCACAACTTATCGGTGTTCCATTAGAAGGATTTGCAGAATTCAGCAGAAAGGTCGCGGCAGAAGGGGCAGTACTGCTCAAGAACGAGGGTCAGGTGTTGCCTATACAACAATCCGAAAACGTTTCAGTTTTTGGACGTACTCAGGTAAATTACTATCGGAGCGGCACAGGATCAGGCGGCAGTGTCAATGTGGTGTACACAACCAATCTGCTGGATGGCCTGCGTGCAAAGTCTCAAATTAAGGTCAATGAAGAGCTTGCTGCTACATATGAGAAATGGATTGAGCAGAATCCATTTGATAACGGCGGAGGCGGATGGGCAGCAGAACCTTGGCATCAGAAAGAAATGCCATTGACAGATGAATTGGTATCTGCGGCTCGAGGCAATTCTGCAAAGGCAATTGTAGTGATCGGGCGTACAGCCGGTGAAGATCAGGATAATGCGAACGAGCAGGGCAGCTATCAGCTGACCGATGATGAAAAAGCGATGCTCACCATGGTTACGAAGTATTTTGAACAAACGGTTGTCGTACTTAATGTCTCGAACATCATCGATATGAGCTGGCTTGACGATGTAAGTCATGTTCACCCCATTTCAGCTGTTATCTATTCGTGGCAGGGCGGAATGGAAGGCGGAAATGCGATCGCCGATGTGCTGGTGGGGGATGTACCGCCGAGTGGTAAGCTGACAGATACGATTGCATATTCCATCGATGATTATCCTTCGACCCGCAATTACGGTAACGAGTTTAAAAACCTGTACGAAGAAGACATCTACGTAGGCTACCGTTATTTTGAAACCTTTTGTCCGGATAAGGTGCAGTTTGCATTTGGATATGGATTGTCCTACACCACTTTCTCTATTGTTCAGTCAGAGGGAGCGACGAAGGGAACTGAAGGCGGAGCCGAGTTCATTGAATTGAAGGTCACTGTAACAAACATAGGCAGCACTTATGCGGGCAAAGAAACCGTTCAAGTCTACTACGAAGCACCTCAAGGGAAGCTGGGGCAGCCTGTCAGAGCCCTTGCGGCTTTTGCTAAGACAAAGCTTCTTGAACCCGGTGAATCGGAGGAATTGACACTTCGCTTATCCGTTGATTCCATGGCTTCCTACGATGACAGCGGCATAACGGGATACCCATCGGCTTACGTATTGGAGGAAGGGGTCTATCGGTTCTATGTCGGCAGCAGTGTTAAACAACTGGAAGCTGTAACTGTAGATGGTGAGGATGGTTATGTCATTGAACAGCTCGTTGTAGTTGAGCAGCTCCAGGAGGCAATGGCGCCAACCGAAGGCTTCAAGCGGATGAAGCCAGGTGCACGTGGGGCGGATGGCACATATGAGCTGACCGCAGCGGACGTTCCAACACGGAAGATCTCTCTCGGAGAGCGAATTGAGAAGAATCTTCCGCAGACCCTTGCGCAGACGGGAGACCAGGGGTACAAGCTGAGAGATGTGCAAGAACGCAAAGTCAGCATGGAGCAATTTATTGCTCAGCTGAGCGACCAGGATCTGGCGGCTATCGTTCGGGGCAAGGGTATGAGCAGTCCGCTCGTTACGCCAGGGACGGCTTCGGCTTTTGGAGGAGTCAGCGACAGTCTGCTTGGCTTTGGCATTCCGGTAGGATGTACCGCAGATGGACCTTCCGGCATCCGGATGGACAGCGGGCAGCAGGCAACACAGGTTGCGATCGGAACACTACTCGCAGCGACATGGAATATTGATCTGGTAGAAGAACTCTATGTTATGGAAGGTAGAGAGTTGGTCCGCAACGAAATCGACACCCTGCTTGGGCCGGGCCTTAATATTCGCCGCAGCCCACTGAATGGTCGGAACTTTGAGTATTTCTCAGAAGATCCACTGGTAACCGGTTTGTTTGCAGCAGCTTGTACACGTGGAATCCGCAAGGGCGGCTCATTTGCTACACTGAAGCACTTTGCCTGCAATAATCAGGAGAAGTATCGTACCAAAGTCGATGCTGTCGTATCGGAGCGCGCCCTGCGTGAGATTTATCTAAAGGGCTTTGAAATGGCAGTAAAACAAGGTGGAGCGAACTCCATCATGACGTCATATAATCCGATTAACGGCCATTGGGCTGCATCCAATTATGATCTGAATACGACAATTCTGCGCGGGGAATGGGGTTATAAAGGTATCGTAATGACCGACTGGTGGGCTGTGATGAACGATTCGGCGAGCGGCGGCCCGGCCGATCGCAAGAACACCAACTTCATGGTTCGTGCACAAAATGATCTGTATATGGTGGTCAGTAACTATGGAGCGGAAACGAATGCGTATGGCGATAATACGATAGAGTCTCTGGAGAACGGTACCCTGACGCGTGGGGAATTGCAGCGTAATGCCATCAATATTTGTGAGTGGCTGATGCAGGCTCCGGTGTTCTCAAGAGATACGTTTATTAAGGAGAACGTTGAACAATTCAAGGCAAGTGCATCCCTGCATCCAGAACAGGTGCAGACGGTAGCTGAGGAAGGTCAAGTGAAGATCGTTCCAGACGGTTCAACCGTGATTAAAGTCGAATCGCCGGGAGTGTACCGCATTTTTGCGAATCTGATGTCTCCAGATGGCGAGCTTGCACAGAGTGCATGCAACCTGTTGCTGAACGGCCAAGTGGTCACCACGGTCCAGACGAACGGAACGGAAGGCAAATGGGTGAAGCTGAAGCAGATCAAGGTGGAGCTCGAAGCAGGTCTGTATGAAATGACGTTTGAACATATCAAGCCAGGCATGCATATTGATCAAATCGAATTCAAGCTAGTGTAATAAGTTAATAAGTATTCAGTGGGAAGCCTCCGTAATTGCGGAGGCTTTTTGCTCTCGCGGGTTGTAGTCTTTTTAGTACAAGCCGCAGTTTTGAAGCAGGCAGATTTTGTGTTGATTAGGATCTGCGGCAAGATTGCAACAGAATAATTCACCTAAATCACAAGGATCTGTTACGGAATTCCAACAAACGGACAAGTTCCATTGACCTTATCATTAGACCCGTTGTAAGATGTCCCTGAATGCTGAAGTGAGACGAGCTGATCGTGAGTCTGACCACAGCACATAGCAGGAGAGGATAGGTGTATCAATGACCAAATCGAGCAAGAACGCCATGCGTTTTTTCAGTGTCGTCGGAATGATCGAGGGGATTTCCTTCATTTTATTGCTTGCCATAGCCATGCCTTTGAAATATGCATTTGATATTCCAGCAGCAGTGACCATTGTCGGGGGAGCTCATGGATTTTTGTTTGTTCTCTATATCATTGCCATCGCAATCGCAGCGTTCCTCAACCGCTGGTCGATCAAGATGGTGCTCGCTGCACTCGTCGCCTCCATCATACCTTTCGGACCTTTTATTATCGATCGTAGAATCCGCAGAGGTGCAGCAACGGTCTAATCAGATATATTTAGTAGCACCGAATAGATAAGATAATGCTCAAACATAAGAAGTAAAACAGGATGATAAGGTAGCCGTTAAGCCGTCGAGGAAAACTCAACGGTTTTTTTTCTGTGATTTTTGAAGGAAGGTGTATGTGCTCCATGTTAGTCAACCCTAATGATGATTTGGGTTAAGGTACAAGCTCAGTTTATATATAAATAGTTACATATTTGACTGCACTAAACATGACTAACACGATTCTTGTCATTATTTCTCGGGAAATATGCTTTGTAGCTCGCCACCCATCTATTAATGGAGTAGAAAAATCACAGAATATGCAATAACATAGGAATAATTGATAGATAATGGGATGCATCATGAAGATGAGCTTATTACGAATACAGCAAGTTCAAAAAACATCAGGCCCCTTGTTCTTATTCCCCATATTGATCTGGAAAAGTCGCTGCAAAATGACCGGGAGGGAATTACAATGAGTTTCAAGCGATCATTCAAAAGGAATGGAAAGATTCTCTGCGCAATCCGCAAATATTGCTGATGACTTACATTGCAGATAATGTTTGCTTCTTATTCAGCCGAATGGGAACAGAAGAATGTGCCGAAGAACAGAGCATGCTGCTTCTCAGCTTTCCAGTCCTTATGTTGTCACCTGCTAGCACATCCGAGATTTTGATGGGGAAAAGCTTCCTGACCGCTGTGTTAATGCTGGTTGCCGTAGCCGCTTCTATTGCTTTATCTGAAGTGCCGGAAATAAATTGACATGTGCTCATCATTCTAGTGGTGATTAACATGATTATGATCATTTCAATCGAAAACAGATCTGTTATACTATCTCTTCCAATATCACAGCGATTAGAATTAATGCTAGTCCTATGTAAAATAAAATGGAGTACAGCTTGTCTTTATTGGAGAAAAGTAAAGCTAATGATAACAGTAACAAGAAAATTCCGAACATTTCTAAACTTTCAGACAACAATAACAATGATGTTCACCTCTGCAAGTATTAGCTATAGAATTATAGATAATGACATGGATATTTTCATTAGGTAAATATAGGATATAGTAGAGAGCAGGCAAGGATTATAGCATATGGAGGCTTATCAGATGGATAAAAAGGTGCTGTTAACAGGATTCGATCCTTTTGGGGGAGAACAGATCAATCCTGCTCTAGAAGCTGTGAAGCGGCTGAATTGCAAGAAGACGAGCAACGTGAAATTGGTTGCCTATGAAATCCCGACCGTTTTTGCCAAGTCCATTCAGCATGTCATTTCTGCTATTGAACAAGAGCAACCCGATGTTGTCATCTGTATTGGACAGGCTGGCGGGCGGACACAGATTACGCCGGAGCGCATCGCCATTAATTTAGATGATGCTCGTATACCAGATAATGACCAGCAGCAGCCAATTGACGAGCCGGTCGTACAAAGTGGGCCGGCTGCGTATTTTTCTACGTTACCGATCAAAAAGATGGTGGAAGCGATGAGAGTAGCCGGCATTCCTTCAGCCGTGTCCAATACAGCAGGCACTTTTGTATGCAACCATTTGTTTTATGGATTAATGCATTATTTGCATTACCATTCACCGCATGTTCGCGGAGGGTTCATCCATATCCCGTATCTTCCTGAGCAAACACTGAACTCCACATCCCCGAGCTTAAGCCTTGATCTCATTGTAAAAGGTCTTGAAATTGCTGCGATCACAGCTGCAAATGCAGAAGTGGACATCAAGGCAGGTGGAGGAGAGCTTCATTAATAATGAATGGAGCTGTTTCAATACAGACCGGAATCGTGCATACAAAAGCACGGTTCTTTTTCTTTTTATAGATCGGAATCAATGACATCATACCTTTCATTGTTTTAATGAGTTGTGAAATTGATTCATAGAAAACTTTTTATCCTGATCCGAGGGTATTGTATATGACTGACATACAGCAATCCGGTTATGAGTATCCTTTTGAATCCATGTTCCTGCCGATTAAGGACGAGAATGGTGAAGTGCGCAAGCTGTCGGTTGATACCAAAGAGGCGACGGTATCCGATTGAAACTTCCCTGGACAGTGTTCAGCAGTCCATTAAAAGATGGAAGAAGAGATTGGAGGGGAATTAGACAAGATAAAAGCACCATGGCTATAATGAGAGCACGATTTATGGGATTGGGAGGTAACATATCATGCAGGATACTGTACTGATGCTGCTGCAGTTATTAGAGCGGGCTGCATTGCTGCTGATGTGCTTGTTCGTGCTGATCCGGGTTCCCCGGTTCAGGATCTTTTTTCAGAACGGGGACAAGACATGGAAGGAGCTTGCCATTGCCAGCCTGATCTTCAGCGGGTTTGCCTTGTTCGGCACATACAGCGGTATTAATGTCGAGGGCTCGCTCGTCAATGTGCGGATTATTGCTATTATGTCCGGCGGGATATTATTCGGTCCTTGGGTAGGACTCGTTACTGGTGTCATCTCGGGTATACACCGTTTCTTGATCGATATCGGCGGTGTTACCTCTGTCCCTTGCTTGATTACAAGCATAACGGCAGGGGTCGTGTCAGGGTATATTTACAAGCTAAAGTCAGCAGAGCAGAGATGGAAAGCAGGTATCATCGCCGGTATGGCCTGCGAAGCTCTGACCATGATCCTCATACTAGTGATGGCCGAGCCAGCCTCTTTAGGTATAGAGATTGTTTCCCGAATTGCTTTTCCGATGATTTTAAGCCAGGTTAGTGTCGGTCTTATTGTACTGCTGGTTCAAAGCGTAGAGGGGGAGAAGGAAGTCGTCGCGGCCAAACAGGCCAAGCTGTCGCTTGATATTGCCAACAAGACGCTCCCCTATTTCCGGAGCATTAACCAGGAATCGCTGCATACGATCTGCCGGATCATTAAGGATGACATTGGTGCGGACGCGGTGGCGATTACGGATACGAAGCTGATTCTAGCATATGTCGGGGTGGGTGAAGAGCACTATCTAGAGCGTCATGAAATCATTAGCGAAGAGACGAAGAAGACAATCTCCAGCGGTCAAATTACGATTCGAAATAACGATACGGCTCATACCTATCCATACATCAAGTCGCTGATGATTATTCCGCTTCAGGAAAAGGGAGAGGTCACAGGTGCGCTGAAAATATACTATGCCAAGGCTCATAAAATTACGGATTCGCTGCAAGCCCTTGCCATCGGTTTGTCGCAAATGATCTCGACCTTGATGGAGGTGTCCAGGGTGGAGGGAATGAAAGAGATGGCGAACAAGGCTGAGCTGAAGGCGCTGCAGACGAAGATCAATCCTCATTTTTTGTTCAATGCGCTGAACGCAATTGCTTCGTCTATACGAATCAATCCTGATAAGGCGAGAGAGCTGATCGTGAATTTGTCAGGATATATGCGCTATAATCTGGAGCTCACCGATAAAATGATTGATATTCACGCTGAGCTGCAGCAGGTTCAGCATTATATAGAGATTGAAAAAGCCCGCTTTGGTCACCGCCTGAACGTGGAGTACGATATCGATGAGGTACAAGTACGGATTCCAAGTCTAATCATTCAGCCGCTGGTTGAGAATGCAATTAATCATGGGATACTGAAAACAAAAGGACCCGGTACGGTAACGATTGCAGTGAAAGAGCACGAAGGAAGGGTGCGGATTACCATTGCGGATACAGGAGCAGGCATTCCGGAGGAGATCATTGAGAAGGTGCAGGAAGGCAATATGCCTGAGCATAACATCGGTCTGTATAACGTACATCAGCGTGTAAAGCTTATTTATGGAGAAGGTCTGCATATCCGGCGTTTGGTCCAGGGCACCGAAATATTTTTTGATGTAAAAAAGGAGAAACAGGCATGAAAGCAATCATTGTAGAAGATGAAGTTCTCGCCCGTCAGGAGCTGGCCTATCTGATTCGAACGCACAGCAGCATCGAGATTGAAGAGGAATTCGAGGATGGCCTGGATGCACTTAAATATTTGCAGAGCCATAAGGTGGATGTTCTGTTTCTAGATATTAATGTGCCTTCCATCGACGGTGTGCTGCTTGCCCAGAATATAAGCAAGTTCCAGGTGAAGCCTTATATCGTCTTCACTACGGCGTATAAAGAGCATGCGGCTGAGGCTTTTGAAATAGAAGCCTTTGATTATATTTTGAAGCCCTACAGCGAATCCCGCATATCCTCAATGCTGGCGAAGCTTGAAGGTGCCTACGGGCAGAGGCATATGCCTGTACAAGAAGTGCCGAAGCCGGCTATTCGTAAGGTTAATCTGTGGAAGAATGGAAAAATCATCGTTGTCGACAGTGACGATATTTATTATGCCTCTGCCCAGGAGAAAACTACGGAAGTGATGACCAGAGCAGAGACATACACCATGAGTGTCAGCATCAGCGAATTCCATTCCCGGCTGCCTGGGGAGTCTTTTTATCGCTGTCACCGCTCGTATATAGTAAATCTGTCTAAAATACGTGAAATCATCCCTTGGTTTAATCATACGTATCTGCTGAAATTAGCGGATCTTGATGTGGAGATTCCGGTCAGCCGCAGCAAAGTGAAGGAGTTCAAGCAGCTCATGCGCATATAAATGCAGTTTATTCTCCATTTGTGCTATCTCGTTCCTGAACACGTTAGAACTCACTGTGAAAGCGTTACAATAAAGTAGCGTAAGGGGCACTGCATCGTACGCTCAGAACAGAGAGAGAGAAAGAAGGAACGAGATATGAATTCAAAGAATAGCAACCGCTTTCTTATTGTGCTCGGCACCATTATTATGCAAATGGGTCTTGGGACCATCTATACATGGAGCTTGTTTAACGGTCCGCTTGTGACTAAATTCGGATGGGAGCTTAGCTCCGTATCGATTACCTTTTCCATTACAAGCTTTGCGCTTGCCTTCGCCACACTGTTTGCGGGTAAGATTCAAGAAAAAATGGGACTTAGAAAACTGACCGCAGTGTCCAGTATATTGCTCGGTATTGGGCTTATGCTCAGTTCTCAGGCAAGCTCGCTTGCGGCCTTGTATGTGCTGGCAGGCGTTATTGTCGGCTTTGCCGACGGGACGGCATACATTACGTCTCTATCCAATTTGATCAAATGGTTCCCGAACCGGAAAGGTCTCATATCCGGGATTTCGGTCGGAGCATACGGTACAGGGAGCCTCGTGTTTAAATACATTAACGGCGGCTTGATTGAATCCGTTGGTGTGTCTCAGGCTTTTCTGTATTGGGGATTGATCGTCATGGCGATGATCCTAACCGGTTCACTGCTTGTCAGAGAAGCAATCTCCTCTGAGAGCGGCGAGAGAGAAGCGAAGCAGGCTGGAGGAGCTCTTCAAGGAGCGAAAGATTATACAACAGGTGAAATGCTGCGCACGAAACAAGCTTATCTATTGTTCGTTGTATTCTTTACAGCGTGTATGAGCGGACTTTATCTGATCGGGATTGTCAAGGATATTGGTATGCAGCTGGCGCATTTGGATGCCGCAACGGCAGCCAATGCGGTTGCCATGATCGCCATATTCAACACGGCAGGACGACTGATTCTAGGTGCTCTGTCGGACAAAGTGAGCCGGATCAAGCTGGTAGGATGTACGCTTGCTGTTACGGCAGCCGCTGCGCTCGTGCTAAGTGCCGTGCCGCTGAACTACGGTTTGTTCTTCGCCTGCGTGGCTGCCATTGCTTTCTGCTTCGGAGGTAACATCACTGTATTTCCGGCCATTGTGAGCGACTTCTTCGGACTGAAGAATCATACGAAGAATTACGGTATTGTCTACCAGGGCTTTGGTATCGGGGCATTGTCCGGTTCGTTCATTGCTGCCATGCTCGGAGGCTTCAAGCCAACCTTTATCGTCATCGGTGCGCTATGTGTTGTAGCTGTGCTTATTGCATTGACGATTAAACCACCGTTCGCGGGAACAAAGGAAAAGGATGTTGCATTCAAAGCATACAAACGTACAGCCTAATCGTAATACAAAGCCTGAAGAACCTTTAGTTAAAAGGAACTTCAGGCTTTTTTTGTTTGTAGCGTCTGGCAGTAATCCAATTGACCGCTATGACGACAATATAACAAATTAGGGAAATGAGACAATATTCAATGATAAGAGAGAGGTCTGTCAATTTCAGGTTGAATGTGAAACCGTGAATCGAGCTAAAAAATAACAGTAGAAGAAGAATACTCACCTGTTCTACCGTATAAAGCAAGGCAAGCAATGCTAAACCGCCAAGCCAAAAAATAGAGATTAGAATAATGAAATCCCCGCTGCGGCGTCTCATAAATAGAGCATAGAGCATCCAGGTGGTCAGATAGAGCAGGGAGACAGCTGTAGACAAAATACTATGATCTTCATATATAGCCCAGAACAAGTTCATGGTACCGAAGAACAGGTTGATCATAAACATGATGAGCAGATGCATAGGGTACATTGCCCATTTTTCTGCTATTCGAATATGGCTCACTCCCTTGTATAAGTTCTTATTCTTATAGACACCTATTGACCGGTAAAGGTTACGTGGCAAATAAAAAAGGAGATCCTCACGCAGCGTCACGCTTGCAGGGTCTCCTTTTTTATATATGGATTATAGTCTTGTACCCGACCACTTTTTGTCGCCGGATAAATATTTCTCCGTCAGGATGGACAACAGCTGAATGCCAACTTCGTTATGCCCGCCTTCCGGAATGATGATATCGGCGTATCTCTTGGACGGTTCAATAAATGCTTCATGCATCGGCTTTACTGTAGCCAAGTACTGCTGGTTAATGGATTGGATCGTACGTCCACGTTCCTCGATATCACGAACGACACGGCGCAGAATACGCACATCGGGATCGGAATCGACAAATACTTTAATATCCAGCATTTCGCGGAGCTTCTCATCAGACAAGACATGCAATCCCTCAATCATCACGATGTTGTTAGAATGCAGCTCTACCGTCTCGGAAGAGGATCTGGCATGAATCGTAAAATCGTAGACTGGCGCATGGACCGTTTGTCCATCACGGAGTGCTGCGAGGTGCTCGATCAACAGCTCGTTGTCAAATGCGAAGGGATGATCGTAATTCGTCAGCTCCCGTTCGGACAGACTAAGGTGGGCCTGATCTTTATAGTAGTTGTCTTGAGATATAAAAGTCACTTTGCTCGACCCCAGCCGTTCAATAACGGAGCGAGCTACCGTAGTTTTACCTGAGCCGGTTCCTCCGGCAATACCAATAATGAGCATGTCGAATATATAAACCTCCCTAGAATAATTGCAGGAGCAACCTTAGTATTTTAGCACAGCATTCTTGATTTATCTATGACAAGGGAGAAGGGAAGAATTGTGAATAGAGAAGAATTGTGAATAGAACGGTGTATCTCTAGACTTTGTATTATTGGAATTAAATATGAGCATCTGGGCCTTTTGAAAAAAAAAGCATCTAAATATTCGTAAACCGATCAATTCGCATTTGAATCTGTGAAAAAAATAACGCTGATGCGAGGGCAGCCCTCTTGCATCAGCGTTATTATGTTCTAGTCATTATTCAGACTCTTATACTTGTATGACCGATTCCCATTATCGGTTGGATGACCTGCCAGACTGAGTTCACGTGCTTGTTCCGCTGTATATGTGCTGTACTGAAGACTGATCGGCACGTATCCGTTGCCGCCTTGCAGTTCATCCTCCTTGCTGTAGCCGGTGCCTGATTTCGGTTTGCTGATAAATACGAGTCCAAAATCGGCTTCATCCGGTTGATCCGTGTTTTTATTTTTGAGCATGACGATTGATTTCAGCTGGGCTTCATAGCCTTCACGCATATATTCAGCATTGCCTACAATTTCGGAGCTTACTTGTGGATCTAGATAAGGATTCTCAAATAGACCCCGACGGAATATGTTCTTCAGCAGTCAGGTTTCTCTAAAAAAGAACGAAGCCCCTCTTTTAAGGCTCGAGAGAGGAGCTCCAAGCAATGGTATAAGCTATTCTTCAATAAAATGCTTATAGATGACCTGTGTTCCCTTTTCATCGTAACCGAGCTTGGACAACTGCTCATACACGGATTCGGCAAGAGTAAGGCCTGGCGTCTTCAGACCCATCTCCTTGGCGGATTCAAGCGCAATACGCATGTCCTTAATAAAATGCTTCACGTAAAATCCAGGCTCGAAATTGCCTCCGATCATGCGAGGACCGAGGTTGCTTAGAGACCAGCTGCCGGCTGCACCGGTTTCAATGCTCTTCAGTACAGTCTCCGGATCAAGTCCTGAAGTCTTGGCGTAAGCCAGTGCTTCCGCTACCCCGATCATATTCGAAGCAATGGCGATCTGATTGCACATTTTGGTGTGTTGTCCTGCACCGGCTGTGCCTTGGTGAACGATGTTGGTTCCCATCAGCTGAAACAGCGGGGTCATCGTCTCGAAATCAGCGGCATGTCCACCTACCATAATGGAGAGCTTGGCATCTCTTGCGCCGATATCACCGCCCGATACGGGAGCATCCAGGGCGTGAAGTCCTTTTGCAGCTGCCTCTTCATAAATCTTCTCGGCCAGTTGGGGACTGGATGTCGTCATATCAATCAGATAGGTTCCTGCAGCACTGTTCGCGATAATTCCATCCTCGCCAAGGTAAATTTCCTCCACATCTTGCGGGTAGCCTACCATCGTAATGATAACCTGACAGGCTGCGGCCAGACTTGCCGGAGTTTCGTGCCAGACGGCTCCTTGCTCTACGAGCTGCTGTGCTTTTTCCGCTGTCCGGGTGTACACATGAAGCTTGTAACCAGCCTGCTGAATATGTCCCGCCATACTCTTGCCCATTACGCCTGTACCAATGAAACCTACAGCTGTTTGTTCTGATGAAATCGTCATATGAAATGCTGCCTCCTTTGGATATTCTATTACTAAGTATACCAGCTTACTGAGATGGGAGCAGAAGTGATTAGCCAATCGTCGTTGATTGGCGTTATCATTAAAGCATATAATCCACCCTTTGCGGATAAGCCGGTACCACAAGATGTGCTGTATACGGTGCTTGAGGCCGCACGCTGGGCCCCATCCTCTATTCATTCGGTACAAGTTTTATTCTCTAAGCATTCAAAGTATGGTTTGTTTTTTTATATGAATGTATTTCTGTTATGCAAGCGGTTGCATTTATAATAAATTAAATTTATATTGAAGATGATCATTTTGAATGGATTTGGGAAATACCTATTAGTTGAATCAATTTCATAATCACCGATTAATGAGTGATTAAATTGATTCAGTTGTTTGACAGCAGTCCAATTTTCAATTAGTCAGGTCGCTTTTTGGTTAATTTAATTTAGCAGCAAGATTATATAATGAACCGGAGGCTCAAGTTATGATCAAGGAAAATCAGTTGAACGTACATAAGACTAAGCTTTCCAAAGCTTCAGACACTCAAGTAGATTGGAAGCAATTCGATGAGCAGTATGCATACAGCGGTGATGACTTAGGTGCTCATTACCATAATGGTTCTGTAACGCTGAAACTATGGGCTCCCCTTGCCTCTGAAGTTAAGGTGAAACTATTCGATCCTGAAGATGATACGAAGATGATCGGTCAATTCCTGCTCGTCCAGGGAGAACGCGGCATTTGGAGTCTGGTTCTAAGGCCGGATGATCTATCCGCAGATGACCTTCATGGCTATTTCTATCAATATGAGGTCACACACCAAGGTGTCACCAAAAAAGTGCTTGATCCCTATGCCAAATCCATGGCACCATCACGGGTGGATACCAAAGGAGATGCGGGTGAGGACGGCGATCTGATTGGCAAGGCGGCCATCGTAGATTTGGAACGAACCCGTGTCGTCAATTTGAGCTTTGCTTCTATTAAAGAGTACAACAAAAGAGAAGACGCCATCATATGGGAAATTCATGTACGGGATTTCACCTCCGACCCGGCAATCGAAGGAGAACTGACAGCAAGATGGGGGACTTATAAAGCCTTTGAGGACAAACTGGCGTATATTAAATCACTTGGAGTAACCCATGTTCAGCTGCTGCCTGTTATGGCCTGGTATTTAGGGAATGAGCTGCGGATGGGAGAAAGAGAGCTTCACTATTCTGCGCGGGGCAATGAATATAACTGGGGGTATGACCCGCATAATTATTTCTCGCCGGATGGGGCGTATTCCGAGAACCCTGCGGACCCCGAGCTTCGCATTAAGGAGCTGAAGTCGCTCATCCATGCCATTCATGAGGCCGGAATGGGTGTTATTCTCGATGTCGTATACACACATATGGCGCTCCCGGAGTTCCTCAATGATATTGTACCGGGTTATTATGCCTGGCAGAATGCCGAGGGAGAATTTATCGGAGGCTTTGGCAACAATCTGGCGACGGATCGGAAGATGGCAGAGAAGCTAATGGTGGATTCGGTCAAATACTGGTTCAGTGAATATAAAATCGACGGTCTGCGCTGGGACATGATGGGGGATGCAACGTATCCTGCCGTGCAAAAGGCATATGATGAAGCAGCAAAAATCAACCCTCAAGCGCTATTTATCGGCGAAGGTTGGCGTACCTTTGCTGGGGACGAATCCGATGCGGACTTGAAGGGGCTTGCTGCAGATCAGGACTGGATGGACAAGACAGACGATGTCGGTGTTTTCTCAGATGAAATCCGCAATGAGCTGAAGTCAGGCTTTGGCAACGAGGGAGAACCCCGCTTTCTGACGGGCGGGCCAAGAGACGTCGAGCTTATTTTTAGAAACATTAAAGCACAACCCTCTAATATTCCGGCAGACAGTCCTGGGGATGTTGTTCAATATATTGAAGCCCATGACAATTTAACGCTTTATGATGTGATTGCGATCTCAACAGATAAGGATCCTGAGGTTCCTGAGGACGATCTGGAGATTCATCAGCGGATTCGTCTGGGACATGTGCTTGTGCTCACATCTCAGGGAACGGTATTCCTGCATGCAGGACAGGAGTATGGAAGAACGAAGCAGTGGAAGACCGATGGCGTACCCGAGCATAAATTTCACGAGTTTGCGTCAACCGGGGATAAGATCCACTATTATGTCAACGACTCTCATGACTCTACGGATGCGGTCAATATGTTCGAATGGGCAAAAGTCACAGACGAAGAGCAATACCCTGTGAATATCGAGACCCGCAAGCATCTTCAAGGGCTAATAGAACTTAGAAAAGCTTCGGATGCATTCCGGTTAGACAGCATGGAGCTGATTGATCGTAATGTGACAAGAATAAATACACCAGATATCCAAAAAACAGATCTTGTCATTGCATACAGCTGTTTATCAAGTGATGAGAGCGAATGCTATCATGTGTTTGTGAATGCCGACAAGAAGGCAAGGAAACTAAGATTGCAACAGGACTTTACTCCATGTGAGGTTATTGTAGACCAAACACGTGCAGGAATTAGCCGGTTGGACCAACCGACAGGAATGAAGCTCACTGCGGATGCGATTATTTTAGAGCCGCTGACGGCTATTGTCCTGAAGGAGACGAAGAGACAGCCATAGATGAAGATAATTTGATGATTGGACAAATAGAGATACAGAGAAATATTCGAGAGGATCTCGTAATACTAACCCATACATTCTTTTAAAAAGGGGATTATTACGTTGGATGATCCTACGTCTGAATCAGTCCGCTTGAACTTTGGGAAATACGAGATCCCGGCTGATCTGAAACTGCTTCTTTCTATAGAAGAAGTTTTCCGTTCACTTCATTCATTCACAAAGCTTGGATAAGGCACCTATCATCTGCATCAGCCCTATGGATTTTGGAGACACCAATATCTGCACAGTAAGGGATATGAAGATGAAGCACTCGGAGTGAAAGTCGCTATTCAGGACTATGAACCAAATGAAACGGACAGTTCATTATGGACCTATTTAATAATAGCTACGATGAAGTGTGAAAAGACTAAGGGAACGTAAGAACCAATATCTAATGGATCCGAGCAGGTTAAGAACCTGGCTCGGTTTTTTTATTGGTAATAAGGTTGTTACTTATAAAAAGTGCTCTAAAACAAAAAGTTGGCTTTTATATGGAATTAAATAGTTGACAATAATATAACCATCGGTTACATTATAACCAGAGGTTACAAACCAGTGGTTACTAACGGGAGGAGCGTTTGATGGCGGGGAATAAGCAGGAGATTCGTTCTGAAGAAACGAAGAGGGCAATTTTGACGATGGCAGCAGAACTTTTTTCGAAACGTGGCTTTGATATGGTGTCCATGAGAGAGATTGCAAGAGCAGCAGGCTGCTCCCATACAACAATCTATATTTATTTCAAAGATAAAGAAGCGCTGCTTCATGAATTATCCGTACCTCCTCTGGAGCGTTTGAAGTCGAGTATGCGTCAGGCGCTTGAAGATACAGGCATGGGCTCCACAGATAGGCTTATCGAGGTAAGCTGGCGCTTTATTTTATTCTGTTTGCAGCACCGCAATATGCACACGATATTTTTTGGGGCCAATACAGAGAGAGTAGATATAGAGCCGGAGCTTCCGCTCAATAAACTGCGTAATGAACTTTTTAATCTGTTTAAGAGAGGTCTTGGAGATATTTACGAGTTAGAAGAAGAGAGTGAGACATTATTGTCCTTCTCCCGCATCTACTTTTACATGCTGCACGGAATTGTAGGAACATATCATCTATCCAGCGAAACAGCTGAGGAGTTATCAGCGAGACTATTACCTACATTTAAGGAATCATTTGAAGTAGTATTGCTGGGTTTTACCGAGAAGTTAAAATCAAGGAGGTAATTCAATGAAAATAGAGCGGGTATCCGAGCATATCTGGGCGTTGAAGACGTGGATGCTGATTCCGGTGCGTGTATGGATTGTAGCAGAAGAGGATGGTGTTACCCTCGTGGACGCTGGAGTGGGATCGATGGCAAAAGGAATAATGAAGTTCATAGAGCAGCTGGAAGCAGGACCGATTAAACAGATTGTACTAACCCATGGGCATTCCGATCATGTTGGCTCGGTGACTTCGATTTTGAAACAGTATAAGGTTCCAGTTTATGTGCATCCCATTGAGATTCCTTATATGGAAGGAGACAGGGCTTACCCTCGTCGTAAAAAAGCAGCGGCCTCGCTGCCTAAGCAAATCGTAACTCCTCTTGCAGTGAATCAGGACGGCAGGATTGAGAGTTTAGGATCGTTGAGTTGTTACTTTACACCCGGACATTCTCCAGGACACGTCGCTTATTATCATGAGAAGGATGGAGTTCTGCTGGCAGGCGACCTATTTACATCTAAGAACGGCAGGCTTAATCGTCCGATGCCGATGTTTACAGCAGATATGCAGGAAGCCGTACGAAGCAGTCGTATCATCCAAGAGTTGAAGCCACGCAGAGTAGAGGTATGTCACGGCAAACCCGTCTATGATGCGGCAGATCATCTGGATGAGTATGTAAGGATGATGGGCTCCTCGTAAATATATTAGTATGCATGCTAAAAAGTGGCCTGTCGTGATCGACAGGTTTTTGTTTATCTACAGATGATTATCAAGTTCATAAACGTTTAATGGAGTAGAGAAAGTTTTATATATTTTTTTCAAAAAAAGTGTTGCATAATTTTTATGAGCATGGTATATTCTAATTCCGGCCAAGAAATAAGCCGTTCAAACAAGAACACAGCAAGTAAGCTTCGATCAGAAGTT
>NZ_FPAC01000013.1 GCF_900116105.1 Paenibacillus sp. 453mf | reverse complement strand
AGAACGTCGTGAGACAGTTCGGTCCCTATCTGTCGTGGGCGCAGGAAATTTGAGAGGAGCTGTCCTTAGTACGAGAGGACCGGGATGGACGTACCGCTGGTGTACCAGTTGTTCCGCCAGGAGCACCGCTGGGTAGCTATGTACGGACGGGATAAGCGCTGAAAGCATCTAAGCGTGAAGCCCCCCTCAAGATGAGATTTCCCAATTAGTAAGACCCCTTGAAGACGACGAGGTAGATAGGCTGGGGGTGGAAGTGCAGCAATGCATGGAGCTGACCAGTACTAATCGGTCGAGGGCTTATCCAAAGATATTAAATCCAAAATTGTTTCGTATCTAGTTTTCAGGGAGTAAATCCTTGGATTGAAAAGTTCACACTTATAGAATCATACACACTTATGTGATGTACCGATTCTAACGTGAAGAATGGATTTTTCAGATGATTTTTCAAGAAGCGAAGGCTTCGAAAAATCCTGTTTGGTGGCGATAGCGGAGGGGTTCCACACGTACCCATCCCGAACACGACCGTTAAGCCCTCCAGCGCCGATGGTACTTGGACCGAAGGGTCCTGGGAGAGTAGGACGTTGCCAAGCAAAGAACCACTGTCGATGACGACGGTGGTTTTTTTATTTTTACAGCGATAAATTACTTGAAAAAGAAGCATTCTATGTCATAGATGATGTGAGTCCAGCAAAACAGATTCTCCAAAAATATCGTGCCATTACTGGATTAAAATAGGATATGTCCGCATGTCAGATACACTTGTTTTTCTAGTGCAATACACTCTTTCATAGCAGGTTACTTTTCCTTGACAGTCCAAATGGGCCTTTGCTAAGATGGCAATAATATATTTTCAGAAAACGGTCGAAAGTTCTCAAATGGGGCTGATTTTCGGATCTTTAAGGCTATATAAATAAAGGAGGAACATCCTGGTGTGGGAAGATAAGTTCGGTAAAGAAGGTTTAACGTTTGATGATGTATTGTTAGTACCTCGTAAATCTGAGGTTTTGCCTAAACAAGTAGATGTATCAGTTCGTCTGAGCGAGAATATCAAGCTTAACATTCCACTGATTAGTGCTGCAATGGATACAGTTACAGAGGCCCCTTTGGCTATTGCCATCGCAAGAGAAGGCGGTATTGGTATTATTCATAAAAATATGACAGCTGAGCAGCAAGCAGAGGAAGTGGATCGAGTTAAGCGTTCCGAAAGTGGTGTCATCACGAATCCTTTTTCTTTGACTAGAGATCATTTGGTTTCCGATGCCGAAGGAGTTATGGCCAAATTCCGTATTTCTGGTGTACCTATCGTCGATGATCAACAAAAGCTTGTTGGTATCCTTACTAACCGTGATTTGCGTTTCATCCATGATTACAACATCAAAATTTCCGAAGTGATGACAAGCGAGAACTTGGTTACTGCACCGGTGGGTACAACTTTGGAGCAAGCTGAAGAGATCCTTCAAAAGCATAAGATTGAGAAGCTTCCTTTGGTTGACGAAACAAACACACTCAAAGGTCTTATTACGATTAAAGATATTGAAAAAGCAATTCAATTCCCTCACGCGGCTAAAGATGCACAAGGACGTCTTGTGGTTGGTGCAGCGGTTGGTATCTCACAAGATCTGTATGAGCGTACAGAAGCGCTGGTTAAAGCCGGAGTAGACTTGATCTCCATTGACTCAGCACATGGACACAGTAAAAATATCATCGATGCAGTTCGCAAACTGCGCAGTCTATATCCGGAACTGACGATAATTGCAGGTAACGTTGCAACAGGTGAAGCGACTCGTGAGCTCATTGAAGCGGGCGCATCCGTAGTTAAGGTCGGCATCGGTCCTGGTTCGATCTGTACGACTCGTGTCGTAGCGGGTATTGGTGTACCTCAAGTTACTGCAATTTACGATTGTGCTTCTGTTGCACGGGAATACAACGTTCCTATCATTGCTGACGGAGGAATTAAATACTCCGGAGAAATTACGAAGGCCCTTGCTGCTGGCGCACATGCCGTTATGCTGGGAAGCTTGTTCGCGGGTACTGAAGAAAGCCCTGGTGAGTTCGAAATCTACCAAGGCCGCCGCTTCAAAGGATACCGTGGTATGGGCTCGATCAGTGCAATGAAAAAAGGCAGTGCAGATCGTTACTTCCAAGATAATGATCAGAGCAAGAAGCTTGTGCCCGAAGGAATTGAGGGTCGAGTTGCTTACAAAGGTCCACTAAGCGACACCGTTCATCAGCTTATGGGCGGACTTCGTGCAGGTATGGGTTATTGCGGAACGCAAACCATCGATCAGCTGCGTAACGACACTCAATTTATTCGTATTACGAATGCAGGCTTGCGTGAGAGTCATCCGCATGACGTGCAAATTACGAAGGAAGCGCCAAACTACGCTTTGTAGAATATGATTTTCTCTATTCTGATGATTCCTTAATCATATAGAATCTCATGATTACAGACAGGCAGGTTGAAATTAACCTGACCTGTCTTTTTTTGCACAATATCGTGTGTTAAAATGAAACAGTGCTTATTCCGCTAATGAATAACTGTGAGACACTTATTTGAAATGGTTTCAACAGTATTTTGAATCTGCCTACAATACGCTGCTGTAATCCTTTAATTCGGGGTGATACGGCATAGATTATAGATTCTTAATATCTCGGCACGAATGAATTCATGCATACGCAGTAAACACGATTTTATCATTAGGTTATTACACAACATTGATTGAGAAATTTAGAGGAGGATTTATTCCATTGAAGAAATACAAACATTCATCAGAGCATTCCACTAAAGGAAAGAAGGCGAAAATTAAGAAACGGATCGCTACGGTTATGGTCGTGAACATGCTCTCTATGGCAGTTCTTCCTGCAGCTGTGTTTGGGGCTTCCATTCCTGTTGCTTCAGCAACGACGACAAATACAGATACTGCGGCGACAACAGCTAAAGTTCCATCTCCAGACACCCTCAATTTAAACGTAAGATCTGCCGTATTGATTGAACCAACCACGGGTGAGGTACTCTTGTCCATTAATGCGGACGAGGCTTATGCGCCGGCAAGTATGACCAAGATGATGACGGAGTATATTGTTGCTGATAAGGTCAAAAAAGGCGAGCTTTCCTGGGATACCGAAGTAACGGTGCAAAAAAATGCAGCCAGCAGTGTTGGCTCTCGGATTTATCTCGCTGAAGGTGATACTCATTCGGTAGAAGAGCTTTACATAGCGATGGCTGTAGGATCTGCCAATGATGCAACTGTGGCACTTGCAGAATATGTCGCTGGTTCGGAGCAAGAGTTTGTTAAGATGATGAATGAAGAAGCTAAGCGGATGGGATTAACCAAAACACATTTCATCAATTCGACAGGTCTTGACCGTGCGGATATGCCTGAGGAATTCCGGCCTGAGGAAGATCGGGAAACTTTAATGTCTGCCATGGACGCAGCAATATTGGCGAAGTATATCATTACAGATCACCCGGATTTTGCAAATTATACAGCGATTCCCTCCTACAAATTCCGTGAGACGGATGCGGATCCAATGGTCAACTGGAACTGGATGCTTGAAGCGAACAAGGGTGTCACCAATTTCAAACAATTCGCTTACGAAGGCTTGGATGGACTAAAGACAGGTCATACGAAAAGCGCAGGCAATTGTTTTGCAGGTACGGCTGAACGAGATGGTATGCGACTGATTAGTGTCGTTATGGGTGCCGAAACAAATGCCAGTCGATTTACAGAAACGAAGAAGGTACTCGATTACGGCTTTGAGAATTTTGAAGTCAAGCAGGTAGTAGCTGCCAAAAGTGCCGTTCCAGGTGTAGAGACAGCTCCAGTTGTAAAAGGTAAGGAGACAGAAGCGCCCGTTGTAACTGAACAGGCTGTCAACTTTCTTGTGCCTAAAGGGACAGAGAATCCGACACCAACTTTTGAGACAAGCTTTGAAGGAGAAGGACTCACTGCGCCTGTAGAAGCCGGAGCCAAAGCAGGTACCATTACGTACACTTACAAAATCGAGGGAATGGCAAGTGAACAGGTACAGACGGTGAACCTCGTAACCTCAGAGCCTGTAGACAAAGCCGGCTGGTTCAGCCTGATGTTCCGCGCGATTGGAGATTTCTTCGGGGATATGTTCGACAGTATCAAAAATTTGTTCTGAGTGACGAGCTCTAAAGCCAATTAAAATCGTATACACCGGAAATAATGACAACTAGGCAGGTCTTCAGAACTTAATCTATTCTAGGCTCCTGCTTAATGCCCAGGTGATCATCGGATAGTACGTCAAATCCAGTAAAATTGTTGTATAATAAGGATGTATACGGTAAAATATCAAGTTAGAATTCTATTTTATGGTCGATAAATATAATATGTTTTTCTAAGGATACAAACCTTATTTATAGGGACCTGAGTGGAAGAATTGTTGTATATTATGGGGGGCGTAAAGGATATGGAAACAGGAACATCTCGTGTTAAAAGAGGCATGGCAGAAATGCAAAAAGGCGGCGTCATCATGGACGTCATGAACGCAGAGCAGGCAAAAATTGCGGAAGCATCAGGTGCAACTGCGGTTATGGCTCTTGAGCGGGTACCTTCTGATATTCGTGCGGCCGGTGGTGTGGCCCGCATGGCTGATCCAACAATCGTTGAAGAGGTTATGAAGGTTGTCTCTATTCCGGTTATGGCTAAGGCGCGTATCGGTCATTACGTTGAAGCGAAAGTACTGGAGTCCCTGGGTGTGGATTATCTTGATGAGAGTGAAGTGCTTACGCCTGCGGATGAAGTGTTCCATATTGATAAGCATGAGTTTACTGTACCATTTGTTTGTGGAGCAAAGGATCTGGGTGAGGCTCTAAGACGTATCGGTGAAGGGGCGTCCATGATTCGTACAAAAGGCGAGCCGGGAACAGGTAACATTGTTGAAGCCGTTCGTCATATGCGTTTCATCAACAGCCAAATTCGCAAAGTACAGAACATGTCGAAGGATGAGCTGTATGCGGAAGCGAAGAATCTGGGCGTGACTTATGAGCTTCTGCGTGAAGTGCATGAGAATGGCAAGCTTCCTGTCGTCAACTTTGCAGCTGGCGGTGTAGCGACTCCAGCAGATGCAGCACTGATGATGCACTTGGGGGCGGATGGCGTGTTCGTAGGATCCGGTATCTTCAAATCGGACAACCCTGAGAAATTCGCTCGTGCAATCGTCGAAGCAACTACTCATTATACCGATTATAAATTGATTGCCGAAGTTTCCAAGAACTTAGGAGCCCCTATGAAAGGGATTGAAATTTCCAAATTGACTGCAGCAGAACGCATGTCCGATCGCGGTTGGTAAGAGAGAAGGGAACCGAGTTGAAGATTGGTGTATTGGCTCTACAGGGTGCAGTAGCTGAACATATTCGAAGCATAGAGCTTGCTGGTGGTGTTGGCATCTCTGTTAAGAAAGTGGAGCAATTAAACGAAATAGACGGTTTGATTATTCCAGGTGGAGAGAGTACAACCATCGGTAAGTTGATGAGAAAGTATAACTTCATTGATGCAATTCGGCAATTTTCAGCTGCTGGCAAGCCCATATTTGGCACTTGTGCTGGTTTGATTGTGCTGGCTGATCGTATTGCCGGCGGTGAAGAAGCGCATCTCGGACTAATGAACATGACGGTTTCGAGAAATGCTTTTGGCCGTCAGCGTGAAAGCTTTGAGACCGATTTGCAGATGGTTGGTATCGAAGAGACGGTGCGTGCGGTGTTTATTCGTGCCCCGCTCATTCAATCGATAGGAGACGAGGTTACGGTTCTATCTACCTACCAAGACGAAATTGTGACAGCCCGTCAAGGGCATTTGCTCGCATGTTCCTTCCATCCGGAGCTCACTGATGACTATCGATTACATCAGTACTTTGTGCAGATGGTGGAGAGCAGCCTGTAAACTTTGAGATTAATGTACTTATAACGATCTTGCCCTGGTAAGGCACGGAATCTTCTCCCATAGGCTTACTTAAGCTTTGCGGGAGAAGCTTTTCCTCTTTTTCAGGCAAGGTTGTTTTTGTAGGAGGGATTATTCGTGTTAGATGTTAAAATATTGCGAAATGACTTCGGTCAAGTAGAACAGGCACTCCAGAACCGAGGCAAATCAGTGGAGCTTATTGCGGATTTCCCCAAGTTGGATATGCGTCGCCGCGAATTGCTGCAAGAGGTAGAACTACTAAAGAATCGCCGGAATACGGTATCTGGTGAAGTGGCCAAGCGCAAGAAGAACAAAGAGGATGCAGAAGAGCTGATTCTGGAAATGCGTGAAGTTTCGGATCGTATTAAGCAAATGGATGAAGAGATCCGTACGCTTGAATCCGATATCAATGAATTGACGATGGCGATCCCTAACCTGCCTCATGAGAGTGTTCCAGTGGGAGCTTCTGAGGATGACAATGTAGAGGTTCGCCGCTGGTCTGAAGCAAGAGAGTTCAGCTTCGCTCCAAAAGCGCACTGGGATGTAGCTGGGGAGCTCGGAATACTTGATTTTGAAGCTGCTGCTAAAGTTACAGGCTCTAGATTTACTTTTTATAAAGGTCTAGGTGCACGTCTTGAGCGAGCATTGATTAACTTTATGATGGATCTCCATAGTAATGATCATGGTTATGAAGAGATTCTGCCGCCGATGATTGTTAATCAGGACAGCCTGTATGGTACAGGACAGCTGCCTAAATTCGAAGAGGATCTGTTCAAGATCAAGGATACCGAGTACTACTTGATTCCAACTGCAGAAGTACCGGTAACGAACTATCACCGTGAGGAGATCATCCCTGCAGAAGAACTGCCTCAGAAATTTGTGGCTTATAGCTCCTGCTTCCGTTCTGAAGCCGGATCGGCAGGGCGGGATACAAGAGGTTTGATTAGACAGCACCAATTCAACAAAGTAGAGATGCTGAAATTCTCGCTGCCTGAGAACTCTTATGAAGAGCTCGAAGAGATGACTCGCAACGCAGAACGTGTTCTGCAGCTTCTGGAGCTTCCTTACCGGGTTATGGCGCTGTGTACGGCAGATATGGGCTTTACGTCAGCGAAGACGTATGACCTTGAAGTATGGCTTCCTGAGAGCGGGATGTACAGAGAGATATCTTCTTGCTCGAATTGTGAAGATTTCCAGGCTAGACGGGCGAATATTCGTTTCCGTAGAGAAGCCAAGGCCAAACCTGAATTTTTGCACACGCTGAATGGATCTGGATTAGCGGTAGGCAGAACGGTAGCCGCAATACTGGAGAATTATCAGCAGGAAGATGGTAGTGTCATCATTCCAAAAGTACTCGTTCCTTATATGGGCGGAGTAGAAAAGATCACTTCTAAGAAGTAGCGCTCTATTTAGATGTGCTCATATGGATGAGCACCCGCAACGAGCAGACAGTTCATGAAGTAAGATCAGGATTCAGCAGAAGCTGATGAAAAATTAAAAAATAACTTGCAATGATGTACAAGCTGTGATAAAATAATTTTTGTTACGCGTTATATTAAGTGTTAACGCCAAATAAGCATTATTTTATCCTGGAGAGGTACCGAAGCGGTCATAACGGGGCGGTCTTGAAAACCGTTAGGGGGCAACTCCACATGGGTTCGAATCCCATCCTCTCCGCCATACATAGCATAATCAAGCCATTCTCTATTATAGAGATGGCTTTTTTGTTTACATGGTTTTATGACACTGGGCAATGCATAAAAAGCGGCTGTATTTCGCATTTTATAAGGTGTGGAGGTGCTAATATAAATGAGCCAAAGTTTTGATATCGATCAAAATCAGCTTGTTCATGCCTGGCAAGAAAGACTGCCTGTTATACTGAATCAGGGAGATCAAGCTCAGGTGCATGCCGACGAGGCAGATCAACAAGCCATTCGTATTCATATTGATGCAGCAGGACGTCAATTGTACTCTTTTGATTTTCGCTGTGCTTATGTGGACAACCGTGAAGTGAAGGTAGATCTCATTGATGTAGAAAAAGACGGGCTTCATATTGATGAACGCACCGATGCAATACAGCAGATGACGGAAGATTACACTCGTCATATCCATGAATGTGCCCAAGCGGTACAGCAATTAACCAATCCTTAGGAGGAATTCATGAATGGGTAAGCCAAGAGCAGTTCCTGTCCCTGAAGCACAGGCTTCGCAAGGAGTCAAAGAAAAGCGTGATCATGCATCGGGTCCCGCGCCGTTGTCAGGCTCCAAGAAGGTAAAGAACCGCAATCATGTGGACCATAACAATCCGGAAGGTTAGTTGATAACGACTTGTGTGTGATGGGTAAATGCATTTTTGTGAAAAGGCCATGCTCCTATAGCAGAGGCTTTTTTATTTTGCATACTAATGAAAATCCGCGTCATGGCAAGAAAAATCGTTTCAATTTCCAATATGAAAACGCTTATAAAAAAGTGTCGAAAAAAGACGAAATTAATTAAATTTGATTTTTATAAATCTATAGCACCAAAAATGACCAAAAGTGTTTATACTTATGAGATAATGGTTTATTATGTTATGGTGTGATTTATGAAGATGGTTGCTTTGCTTTGGAAAGGGGAAAAACAAAAAATGAAAAAAGGATTCACGAAAGGCTTGTTTGCACTAATGCTGTCTATAGTGTTAATTCTAGCAGGCTGTGGAAGCAAGCAAGAACCGAAAGAGGCGGTACAAACTGCGGCGACAAAAGCGGCAGAAATGACCTCTTACGCAATGACGAGCAAAGTGAAAATTGATAACCTAAGCTTTAGCTCTGCAGAAAATTCCGAAGACATGGCAATGTTTATGTCCATGCTGAAGGATGCAGAGCTTACGGTTGACGGAGTGTTTCAAAATGATCCGATGCAGGCGGAGTTTACGCTAGGCATTGCAATCAAGGGCGATATGGAGATGACTTATAACATCCCAATGGTTATGACTACGGAGAAGGTGTTCGTTAAGGTACCGAACATTCCTATGCTTCCAATGCCAGAAGCACTGATCGATAAATACATTGAGCTGGATATGAAAAAGCTTGCTGAGGAAGAAGGCGTAGCGTGGACTCCAGGATCAATGGATGTTGCTAAATCGCAAGCGCTGACGAATGAAATTAGCGAGGCAGTCCTTGCAGAATACGACCAGGATACGTATTTCAAGAACCTGGAGGCGGATGCAGTTACACTTCCTGAGGATGTAGAGGCTAAACAGATCGTACAATTTGCGATTACAAATGATAATGTGAAGGAAGCCATTACAATCTTGGTAAACAATGCTCTGCCTAAAGTACTAGATATTATCGCCAAGGATGAATATAAAGAGATGCTACAGCTGACAGATGAGGATATTGCAGAAGCGAAGGAATCTCTTACAGCAACAGATCAAAGCCAAATGGCAGCAGATTTGGAAGAGCTGAAGAATTATTTGACGATCAACACATTCAATGTCAATACCGCGATTAACAAAGATCATATTCCTGTGTACCAAGAAGCCATTGTGGATATCGTTATTAACGATCCAGAAACAGAAGAGGTTATTAACCTTGCGCTGACAGGCACAAATCATTATTCAAAAATTAACGAAACGCCTGAATTCGTAATTGGTATCCCTGCGGGATATGATGTTGTAACCATGGAAGAGTTTGAAGAAATATTGAATGAGTATTACAGCTACTAATTTCGAAGTGTTGAAATTGCCATCATACACAATGAATAATTCATTGAGGTTTATCGGCGTATAAACAAGAAAACCCGTCATTTTGACGGGTTTTTATGTTTTAAGTGGTGTAGTCAGCAGAGGTATTAATCTTTTCCGTAATTTGGGTTTAACAGTGAATAAATTTGGTGATCCTGCCAGTGGCCGGCGATCAGCAGGTAGCCCCTAGCAATGCCTTCTGCCATAAATCCGTTCTTCTCGAGAACACGGCGAGATGCCTGATTATGAAGAAGAATGGATGCCTGTATACGGTGAAGCCCAAGTGAACGAAAGGCGAATAAGATGATCAGCTTCACCGCTGCGCTCATATAGCCTTTGCCCATATGATCAACATGCGCAAAATAACCTAAATCTGCATATTGAGCCACTCCGCGTGCGATATTGGTCAGACTGACTTGTCCAACAAGCTCGTCGGTATTATCCTCAAAAACCCCAAAATAATAGCCCTGATCCTGATCAGATTCCTGCTGCCTGGATAGGATTCTGTTTCTCAGGGCTTCAATAGTGTAGAACTCATCCCCTCTAATGGGTTCAAAGGGTGCGTGATGCTGCTTGCTGGCCACATACAAGGCTTGTAACGCTTCCGTGTCTTCTATTACGTATGGCCTGATATAGAGGCCGTGTTGTGTATCATGAAGGACCCTATGCACTTGTTATTCTCCCTCCGTGCGTGGTTTGCGGCGAAGTTTTCTAAAGAAGGACGTAAGCATCGCAGCGCATTCCTCCTGTAAGACTCCGCTTGTAATTTCGGTCTGATGGTTAAATCGAGATTCCTGAAGCAGATTCATGAGTGTACCGGCGCAGCCGGCCTTCGGATCGGTTGTTCCATATACAACATGAGGAATTCTAGATTGTACGATGGCACCAGCACACATAGGGCATGGCTCGAGCGTGACATACAATTTGCAATCCAGCAATCTCCATGCCTTCAAGTGCTCGCTTGCTTGTTTAATAGCAATGATCTCAGCATGTGCTGTCGCATCATAATGAATCTCCCTTAGATTGTATCCCCGGCCAATGATCTCATTGTCTTTGACTACGATCGCTCCAATCGGTACCTCGCCGAGTGTCTCTGCCTTCATTGCTTCACTTATGGCTTCTCTCATCCAATATTCATCTGTGTATAAAAAATTTGCGTCTTTACTGGTATGGGACTGAAATTCGTTCATTTATGCGGTTCCCGCCTTTCATTACTCCAATTATACAACGAACAGACATTCTATTGTTAACATGATGTGCATAACTTTGTGGATAACTTTGTAGTTGCTAACAAGTTTGTACACATATTATCCAAAGGCCTGTGGATTTGTGCACAAATATGTGTATTGTTTTTCATATCGAGTGATGGTCTATCTAATTAATTGTAGATTTAACATAGGGATATATCAAACCAATGAAGAGAAGAATTGCTATAAAATACTGCATAGTTACGAATCAGATTCCTTTTCAAATACACCACTAAAAGGTATGATGGTTTTATAAATACATAAAGTCCTAAGAAGGAGTAAATAAAGTCACATTTCGCCAGCATACGAGCCAAGAGGTGAGCTGAAGTCTTGTCCATTAAAATTAAATTATCTTTAGTAATGTCATTCTCGGTACTCATTATACTCGGGCTCAACATTGCTTTAAGCTATTACACAACCCAGGAGAATTTACAGCAGGATAGTGAGAAGCGGGCGGTTTCGGCTGCCAAACAGATTGCACTTGCTGTCGAGCAGAATCAGAATAGCACGAAGTCCATTAAGAAGCAGATCTCCAAAAATATATGGCTGGCTTCCATTATAGCAGCGGATAGACTAGATTCCGATATCAAAAACGTGACGACAGAGCAGCTGGAAGAGCTCAGTGAAGAAATTGGAGTTACAGATATTTCTTTGATGATTCAAACAGAGGACGATATTATCGTAAGTAAATCCTCTGACCCGAATGAGATTGGCTTATCCACCAAGAAAATGACATATTGGTATGAGGCTTTTAAACAGTTGTTTGCCTTTAATCAAGTAACGATTCCTCAGGGAGTCGCTTATGATCACTATTGGTCTGACGGGTTTGAGTATGCCACCTCAGACCCAGATAACATCAATATTTGGGGATATTATCACGACGGAGAACGAAATTACATCATCAACCCTTTTCTGAATGCATCTGAGGTGGAAGACTATGTTGTGTTCTCAAGTCCGGATGGAATGATAGAGAAGGTGAAGGATGTCAATCCTTCAATTCTGTCCATTGCAGGCATTAATCCATCTACTTTCGGACAGCCATCTATGGCACCGGATGGGACCGATGAGCTCAACTATAAATTTGGAACCAGGCCGATTATGTTCGGCGCGTACGATTATGGACAGATCAAGGAAGATAGCACTGCCATTCATAAAGCGATTGAAACCGGAAATAATGTGTCTTATGTAGCGAATGTGGATAATAAAAAAGTATTAAAGAACATGATTCCGATACCGAATCCTGAAGGCGGATCCTACATCATTAGCATTATTACCGATTATCAGGAGATCCAGGGCGTTATTACAGAACAACTGGTTAGTCATATTGCAGTTTCTCTCGTTTTATTGGAGATCGTCATTTTTGGCAGTTATTTATTGGCTTCTGCATATACAAAACCTATCCAAATTGTACTTTCTAAGGTGAATGAAGTGGCAGACGGACACTTCAATATTGGATTGCAGCTGAAACGTCATGATGAGTTCGGTCAACTGTCTAACGGGATTAATGCGATGATTCGCAATCTCGGTCATTACACGAATCGTCTCAAGCAGATGTATGAGGAAAATCGAGCAGTGAAGGAGCATCTTGAATCGGTTATTAACCAGACAGCAGATGCCATTCATATTACAGATGAAGACAGCAATGTCATTCAGGTAAATCGGGCTTTTGAACTATTATATGGCTGGACCAGTCAAGAGATTGTTGGAAGGCCACTTAGTAATGTACCTGATGAATTAATAGTCGAAGAAAAAGAGCGGATGCAGAAGCTTCATGAGGGCAAGACAGTTCCTTATATTGAATCTTACCGTTTAGCCAAAGATGGCAGTAGAATTGAAGTCAGTGTAAGTACTGCACCGATCAGGGATAATGAAGGCGAAATTACTGGATTTATTAGTATTTCTAGAGACATTACAGGTCGTAAGCGGATGGAGGAAGTGCTACGCAGGTCAGAGAAGCTGACGACCGTGGGACAGCTTGCAGCAGGCGTAGCCCATGAAATACGTAATCCTCTGACGACGCTTCGGGGCTTCATTCAGCTGCAGCAGCAGACCAAGAAGCTGAATCCAAGGCATATCGACCTTATGCTGTCAGAGCTGGACCGGATTAATTTGATTGTCGGCGAATTTCTCATATTAGCTAAGCCTCAGGCAGTTAATTTCCAGCAGAAAGACATTCGCTTTATTATGGGAGATGTCATTTCTCTGCTCGACAGCCAGGCTCATATGCATGGTATCGAATTCAACATTGAGGCAGAGGGGACGTCGATCGTGCATTGTGGTGAGAATCAATTAAAGCAGGTATTCATCAACATATTAAAGAACGGGATGGAGGCAATGCCTGATGGCGGAACCATCCATATTACGATCTCCAAGACTCCGGATGAGCAGATCCGAATCCAAATAATAGACCAAGGCATCGGTATTCCGGAGGAGATCATGCACAAGCTTGGGGAGCCGTTCTTTACGAATAAGGAAACAGGGACTGGGCTCGGACTCATGGTCTGTCAGCGACTAATCCAGGCTCATAAAGGTACGATGGAAATTGAAAGTGAAAAAGGTAAAGGGACAACGGTCACGATTCTTTTACCCGAGGTCGTAGATGGTGACACCGATCCTTCTGATGTTGAAATGTAAGCATCCAGATTTTTTAATGTTAGGTGAGTGAATGAATGCGAATCAACAAATTTATTAGTGAGACAGGCTATTGTTCCCGAAGAGAGGCAGACAAGCTGGTCGACAGCGGGAAAGTAACAATCAACGGAGTTGTGGCTGTGCTTGGCAGTCAGGCGGAGGAAGGGGACGAAGTGCTGGTTGATGGGAAGCCTCTTCGTGCCAAAGGTAACACGGTATATATTGCATTGAATAAGCCTGTCGGCATTACCAGTACGACAGAGCAGCACATTGAAGGAAACATCGTGGATTTTGTGGGTCACAAGGAACGCATCTTCCCGATTGGGCGGCTGGATAAGGATTCGGAGGGCCTGATCTTAATGACGAATGATGGAGACATCGTAAATAAAATACTGCGCGCTGAAGGAAAGCATGAGAAGGAATATATCGTGACCGTAAACAGGCCGGTGACAGAATCTTTCCTGAGAGGTATGGCAAGCGGTGTGAAGATTCTTGGTGAAAGAACACTGCCTTGTACGGTGACTCGCATCTCGGACAAGACCTTTCGCATCATTTTGACCGAAGGGAAGAATCGGCAAATTCGACGAATGTGTAGTGCGTTTGGATATGAAGTGCGCAAACTGAAGCGTATTCGTATTATGAACATTCATCTCGGATCCCAGGCAATAGGTACTTGGCGAGAATTAAGCGAGCAGGAGAAATCGGAATTAGGGAACCTATTGAATTACAAGCTGCTCTAAAAGCTCAAGATAAGGCGTTATTTCATAGCGTCAGCATAAAATTCACACTAAGCAAGCTGAAAATAACCATATAATAAAGCCTCCAACCCAACCTAAGACGGGAATGGAGGCTTTGTTAGTACATATCATATCCGTTGAGCTAGCGCTACTCAACTACTCAACACTCATCGTGCTAGAGCTGCTTGTGTATTTACGAATAATCGAAATTTCGACACGCCGATTCTGAGCTCGCCCTTCAGGCGTATCATTAGAGGCGACAGGGTGATATTCACCATAACCGCTAGGTGTAAATTTTGAAGGATCCAGATTCGTATTTAGCAGCATAATTTTCAAGAAATTCAAGGCACGGTCGCTGCTCAGGTCCCAGTTATCATTGTATTGTGCATTGTTAATAGGCATATTATCCGTGTGACCGGTAACAATGACATCATAGTCAGGAAATTGCTGCAGCATGCGGGATATGTTCTTAGCCATAACTCTTGCCTCAGGCTTCACTGTCGCTTGCCCTGAAGCAAAGACGGCATTGTCTGCTATGGTGATCATGAGCTGTGATTGATTTAGCTTCGTATCCAGCTGATCGGTCAGCCGATTCTCGCTGATATATTGATCAAGCTGCTTCTTCAGCTTCTCCAGCTCTTCCTGCTCTTGCTTCGCGAGCTGGGCCTCTTGGGAAGTCTCAGGATTCTTTGGCGGAGTTGTTTCGCTGCCTAAGTCCATGCTAGGATCGGTGGGAAAGGCAGATTTGTTATCCAGAACGCCTGTACCACCGTTGAGCGCACTGCTTAAAGCACCTGCCATTTGTTCAAACTTCTGAGCATCGATGGAGCTCATGGAGAACAGAGTGATGAATAGGGCCAGAAGCAATGTCATCAGGTCGGAATAAGGCAGCAGCCAGCTTTCGTCTACATGCTCTTCATGATCTTCATGTCTTTTCTTAGTCTTTTTCACCTGTGCTTCCCTCCTTGCTTGCAAGCTCTGCACGTTCGCTCGGGGTCAGGAATACGGACAACTTCTGATTGATCGCAATGGTGGATACACCGGATTGGATGGACAACAGGCCTTCGACCATCATTAACTTAAGCTCGGTTTCTTTTTTGGAAATACGCTTGAGCTTATTCGCAATAGGATGCCAGAGCACATATCCTGTAAATATACCTAACAGGGTAGCAATAAATGCAGCAGCGATGGCATGAGCCAGCTTGTCCATATCACTTAGATCACCGAGAGCAGCGATAAGGCCGACAACCGCGCCAAGAACACCAAGTGTAGGAGCGTACATGCCCATTTGAGAAAAGATCAATGCCCCTGTCTTGTGTCGTTCCTCAGTTGCGTGAATATCTTCCATCAAAACATCACTGACAAATTCCTGATCATTACCGTCTATAATCATCCGCATTCCGCTGCGCAGGAAAACATCGTCGATCTCGTCTACCTTTGCCTCAAGTGCGAGGAGCCCTTCACGACGGGTAATGGATGCCCACTCGGAGAACATGCTGATCAGTGAAACTTTGTCAATCATCTTCTGCTTCACGAAGACGACTCTAAACAGTTGGGGTATCTTTTTGACCTCTGACATGGGGAAGGCCATAAAAATGGTAGCCATCGTACCACCGAAAATAATCAGGTAAGCTGCAGGGTTGTTCACCAAATTAATGAGTGGCGCACCCTTAAAGATCATACCTAAAACTAGGGAGACTAACCCTAGTATCAGTCCAATAATTGTTGAAATTTCCATCATACACCTCATCCATGAGATTTAATCTGAATCCTTTCAAGATATCCCTTTGATTTATAATATTTATCGACACGTTATTCATTTTTGTGAAGGGTTAATTTCCGGTATAATAGAAACACGATATTAAAAATGGAGTGAACACACGAATGGGTGTAAAACATGGACGCGAGTATAGTGACATATTAGAGGATTTGATTAAGGCAATTGCCAAAATTCCGGATCGATACACTTTCTTCGAGATGGAAGAAGAGGACTGGGAGCGGCTTGGAGCTGCAGATAGAGGCGAGGTGGATGAAGCGCTTGCAGAAGATTTGTTCTACGCGCTGGGAGGCGAATCCATGATTACTGTAGGCTGTGGAGTCGTTATTCATGATAAGGAGAACCATCGTCTGAATATATTAATAGGCGAGGATGAACTGGATTTTGTAGCCCTGATTTAGGGCTTTTGGGGAGTTGGAATTAGGATCGCTTACATGATAAGATGGAACACGATAAGCCGTTTACCACTAGCAAACGGTTCCTTATTGTAAGATATCAGTAAATATAGAGACAGAATTGCACCTAAGCTTGCTGATATGCTTAGCATTCTTTTACTGCATAGTGCAGTACCTGTATTTACGTGAGGCACCGGGTCTGCTGAATGTAAGTACGTCTTATCAAGGAGGTTGGATTGAAACGATGGTCTTTACACAAGAGGAAGTAGAAGCTCATCTTGATAAACTAGAGGGCTGGGAGTACGAAGAGGGTCGCTGGATTGTCCGCAAATTCACGTTCACCAGCTTCATGAAAGGGATTGCCTTTGTTGATGAAGTCGGATTAATTTCGGAGGCATTCAATCATCACCCTTTTATTACCATCGATCATAAAGTGGTGACGCTGCGGCTCACTTCATGGGATGATGGAGGAATAACCGCGATCGATATTAAAGAAGCACAACAATATAATGAAGCTTACGATAGAATGATGCAAAATTAAGTAACGATGAAAGTAACAAAACACGCCTGTAAGAGTGGGTTCTGATGACAGATACCAACTCTTTGCAGGCGTGTTTTATTTAAGGTTATACTGCTTTACTTCTTCTCGGACAGCCATAGAGCAAGGTTCGCAATCTCTTCTTCAGTAAGCTGACCTTCAAACGCCGGCATGCCGCCGCCTGTGCCTTCACTAATAATCTGGTACAGTTTATTGGCGTCATGTTTTGCACCAATGGTTTGCAGTGACGGTCCCATTCCGCCTTCCAGTTGATTACCGTGACAAGTAATACAGCTTGCCTTCGCCTTCTCCTCAGCAGCAGCAGCATCTAGAGTTACCTCAGGCATTGCCCGTGGCTGCTCTTCCTCAGTCACATGTTCTCTTCCTGGAACCGTAAACATTAACACGAGGGCAAAAGCGCAAGCGAAGAAAAATAACCCACTCATGATCCATTTCTTCATTCGTTGTGTCCTCCTACTATGTACAATCCTTCATTTATTATAAAGGATCATGAACTTGCTTCATAGTATTTTATGGTAAATATTTAAACAAAAGTTAGGAGAGACAATCATGTCTATTTAAGCTTTGCTCCTTCAAACACCATACAGAAGAACAGCTTAGGGCCCTCCGGCGTAAGGCGCTCATAGGTATCATGAATGGCAAATCCCGCTTTTTCATAAGTGCGAATCGCTCTTTTATTCCAGGTTAGAACCTCAAGATCAATATCGTTCTGCGGGTTCCGGACTGCAGCTTCCTGTACAATCGAGTTGACAAAGGAAGTCCCCATTCCCTGTCCGCAAAGATCGGGTCTCATTCCGAGACCAAGCCGGGTCACACCGGTTAAAGGAAATAATTGAGCGAATCCGTATAACTCACCTGCATCATTTACAATAGATAAATACTGCGTGGCTCGAAGTTCAGGGTCGCCAAATTCAATCTCAAGCGCCTTCATCTGCTCCCAGGGCAGCCAGCCATATATGTTATAAGGAGGTTCGTACTGCCAAGTGCAGATCTCAGCTGCATGCTCTTCACTCATAGGAAGGGCATGAAAGGTAGTTCCTTTCTGCGTCATGTCATCGTCTCCTTTATAGATGTAGACTCCATATAGTTCAAGAACAACCCGAATCAATTTCATAAATCATTAAAAAGGTGAACTTTGATCTATATATACCCTTGATTTAAGCAGCTAAAGGTATTATCAAATTGATTCACCCTAATATAATATAAAAAGCCCGAAGATGGATTACTATTTAGTAATCAAATCTTCGGGCTATGAGGTTTGTTCCAGCACAGTGTTCCTTAATCTAATGCAGCTGTTTCGTATTCTTCCGTACTCATAATTCGTTTTGCACCAATGTAACGTTTTTCATAGTAGCTCTCGTCCAGCTTGCTGATAATAACTCCTTTAGAAGAGGAAGCATGTGCAAATTTACCTTCACCTACGAAGATGCCGACATGGGATACACCTTTTCCGCTTGTGTTAAAAAATACGAGGTCGCCAGGTCTCATTTCAGAACGGGATACAGACTTGCCCATTTTGTATTGAGATCCAGATTGATGAGGCAGATCGATGCCGAGTTTGTCAAATACATACATGGTAAAACCAGAGCAATCAAATCCGTTTAAAGTAGTACCGCCATATTTATATTCGGTTCCTTTAGCGCTATCAATGACCTTGTCCATTTTGGAATCGGCGAATGCACTTCCTGTTCCGATGGAGAATGCAATAGCAAGACTCAGTGCTGCAGCAGTTAGTGACTTTTTCAAGAAAAAATAATCCCCTTCCAATGCCTGCGAGGTTAGCTTAAGGATTCGGTAGAAGGTTCCCCTATGATCACTTACGTTGCGAGATCAATTCACCCATAAAAGTGGTTCCCCCGCTTCCCAGATGCCAGGAATTTGGCTGTTTCTTAAGATGTGCATCTGTGAAAGTCGCTCACTCTTGTAAGACTATGTACTTAGTTAAATGGTAAAAGTTACAACAATTATTACAAAGTTGTTACTAGAAGTTCTGGGCCTATTGTAACAGAGGTTGTGTAAATTTGGCAATCGTTTTTTAGAGAAAATATTACAAAAAATAAGTCTCGCTCTAGGAGAAGAGCGAGACTTATAAAGTTTTTTGACGTTAGGTGCGATAAATAAACAGGCGGATTGACTTTATTTCTACGTTGAAAGCGTTATATTCGCGCTGGGTGCGGTTTTTGATGAGAGGAGACAAGACAATAAATTTAGGCATCATCGCTTTTGGATTGCCAAATACTGAACTGGGAACTTATCTTCCATACATTTATGAGCGATCGTATTAGATGATAAGACTGCTGGAGAATCAGGGCTAAAAGTCCTGTCCAAATGAGCGATACGGCAGTGAAAGCACTGAACAGTATGAAGGCAAGTGCACTAAGTGTCAGGGCAACTCCAGTGACAGGAAGCGCATGGCGGATGCAGACCCATACTGCACTAAAGCCGCTTCGATTGCCTGTAAGTCCAAACTGTACATATAAGAGCAGCTGCTTGATAATGTAGGCGTAAATGATCCATAAGATAACGTAAGGAGCTGCCTGTAGAAGGATATTCTGGTTGTAGACCGCATTTAGGAGGAGTGGAAGCACCTTCGGGATGATCCAGTAGGCAGGCAGCAGCAGCAGTACAATCTCGATGAGATAGAGCAGTGATGTCTTTTTCCAGTGCTTAAGGGTCCCGCGAAAGAAGGAGAAGCCCCTGGTGCTTTCATCTTCATGAAGACTGTGAAACAAGCCCGCCCGAATCAGCGGAGTGATGAGCATCCTTAAAATAAACATGAGGACAAGCAGCCAAACATAATCATGGACTGTGGAGCTGGTACTCAAGCTGATCTGCCCCTCTAACCAGAATAAGATCTGGCTAAGCTCATGTGGCGGGGGATTCGGGTAGCGCATTAGCAAAGGGATGACCGCAGAGGACACCATCTTATACAGAAGAGCACCCCACAGCAGTTGGTACAGAAACAGGAATATAACGATTAGGAAATGACGCTTGACCAACTTAAAACCTTCGGAGAGATAAGATTTCATCCGCTATACACCTCACCATGACAGACTTCCGAGCAAGAGCTCCAATACTTTGGTAATACTAATGTTAAACCGGGTCTCCAATGCTTCATCCCCTTCAGCTTTTAAGTAGTTGTTCATATGCTTATTCTCAAGTGTAATGGAGTACTCTGGATCGACCATTGCCCAAACCAGAGGAGACTTATAAGTTAGGTTGTAGATGATCTCTCCACCTTTTCCGTCCCATTCCTTGCGGATCATATGCCCATCTTCAAAAGTGAATACGATAGGAATCTCTGAGTAATCCGCTGCATTCTTTGCAACTCTGATCGAGGAAATGTAGCTCGGCTCTTCTGGTGTTCCCTGTTCCTTGATGGAGATGGAATCTACAGAGAAATCAGCCATTTGGTTACCGTAAATATATTGGTCAAAATAAGTGTCCCAGGATCTGCGGGTAACCTGCTCCACAACCTTTTGGAATTGAGCGGTGGTCGGGTGCTTGAACCGATACTTGGCAGCATAGGTAGCCATAATCTGGTCCATCTTCTTGGTGCCAACCTGCTGTTCTATTCCGAGGAGGACCAGTTTGCCTCTTGTGTATACATTCTCTGCATAGTGATTATGAGAGTTAAACTTCCACGATTCCTGCGTAAGCGGTGCAGGTGAGCTCATCGAAGCAGATTGCAGCGGAAGGTTGGGGGTTAGTCCATACTCCTGCTCCATGAGGCGATCTTCTGCATAGGAAGTGAATGCTTCATCCAGCCATGCTTCTTCAAATTCGTTGCTCGCGATCATGCCATAGAAGTATTGATGACCAATCTCGTGAATGACCGTTCTCTCTAGTTCATAACCAGGGGAGGTGTCATTCGCGCCAAAAGCAGTAATCAGAGTCGGATACTCCATTCCTCCCGCACCGTTCGCTTCGATAGGCGGAACAACGATGGACAGGGTAGAATAAGGGTATCTGCCATACCATTCGCTATAATTGGACAGTGCAGACTTGGCTGCGTAAAAGTATCGATCCTTCAGATCGGCATGAGCCGGATCAAGATACAGCTTGATGCGTACTCCTGGAACATTGGGTGAGGAGAACGGCTCCTCAGCTACGATAAAATTCGGTGAAGCAGCCCAGGCAAAATCATGGACATCATCGGCATAGAACTGGTAAATTCTCTGGCCATCCTGCTTAGTATAAGGCCTGGTCGGGAATCCGGTAGCAGCCACGATATAATCCTCAGGGACCTTTATCCGCACACTGTAAATTCCAAAGTCTGAATAAAATTCTGAGTTTCCATGATACTGGTGGAGGTTCCATCCTTCCGTTGTTCGATTTCGTCTGCCTACAGGTTCATAGACACTTATTTTAGGAAACCACTGACCTGCCATGACAAATTCATCTGCTGTACCCATCCGAGCAAAAATTTTAGGGAGCTCCACTTCAAATGCTATGTTTAATGTGATGCTTTCGCCCCCTTTGACAGGCTTGGGCAGACGAACCTTCACAAGGCTGCGGTCGTTCATATTACCATCGTCCGGCTGGACATACTGGATGCGATGCAATAAGGATAATCCTTCTGTCGTTTTGATCTCGGTAAGCTTCATGGAGCCATAGCCATCCTTCGGCATAGCATCACCTCGAAGCTTTCCGCCGGACTCCTTCATAAAGGTTGTCTGATCGGATGAGAAAGCATTAGGATATAGATGAAAATATAATTCATTTACGGTTTTGGTTCCCGGATGAGTCCAGGTCATGATGGAGGTACCTTTTAAGGTGTTCTCTTCGGTCAGCTGCACATCAATGTGATATTCGACAATGCGGTCGCTCAGCACCTCAGCTCGAGGAGTTTGGACGCTTTCCTGTACCGGTGCAGGTGCTGGAGCAGCCCCAGGCTTGGCCGTATTTGGTACGAGAGCAGGTAGAGCATCCGGTGAGCCGTTTAGACTGAGTAGTAGTGTGCCGCCTAGGACACAAACAGCAATAATAGAAGATAGAATAACTTTCGCGCGAACTGGGGTCATACATTATATACCTCCCGTTGACAAGCATCTAAGGCATATATATGTTTGCAATGGGACAAATATTAGTTAAAATATTGGTATCAACTTTTGGAGGCCATAATCAATGGAACAAAACGGACAAAGTGGACAAAGCGGCAAGAAACAAATTGCCTTGAATATTGTAAGCAGCAAGAGCAAGCATAAGGGATTCGGTGCAGGATCCATTGATCTGAATAACGTATCTCCTGTCATTATTGATGCTGGAGAGGCAAAGATCGATATTGGTGCGATGCATGCGAAGAGCAAAGTGGAGCGGGGAATCAAATTCTCTGCGGATAAGACAGCTGTGCCGAACGGCCGCCAGGTATGGCTAGTATGGGTGGCAGTGGACCGTACTCCGGAAGGGCAGCTGTATGCAGGCGCAACTGCATGCGAAATGTGGATTGATACGGAAGCGAGACGAGGCTGGAAGATTCTTGCGGATCATGTTAACAAGATGGATTATGCAATGAAGCGTCGGATCATGCTGGATGAGATGGGAGCCGAAGAGAAAGCGGCATTGAAGAAGCTGCTTATGGCTCATAATGAGGACTGGTGGAATGCTTCTCCGGAAGAACTGAAGCAAGCGCTGGATAGCTGACATTGTCGTTCACACAAAAGAAAAGAGCCGCAGAGCTGTAGATCATCAGCTCTGCGGCTCTTTTGTTGTTATATATACCTTTGCCACAGGCACGGAGTCAACTCAGAACGTATGAAGCCTGGGTTCAAAGGTTATTTGGTCCACCAATTTTTAAAGTGATCCCACCAAGAATTATCACGTTCTCTCTCGATATCCTGCTCAGTTGAGTCTTGTTCTGGCTCAGCATAATGCTCAGTACAATATTCCGTCGGCTCCGTGCCGCGAAGGAATACTTCGAGCCTGCGATTTTCACAATAATTACCGGCAAGCTTGCCCGTTGTAGGATCGATATATACACTGGCCACTCCTTCTGGCACAGGAAATACTTTTGGAGGCACATTCTCAAGCGCCTTCTCTGTGTATTCTGCGAAGATAGGAGCAGCCCTGCGGCTCTCTGTAGTCGTAATCTCTTTCCCTTCATCGTAGCCAACCCACACGGCTGTTGCTAATTCAGGCGTATATCCAACCATCCAGGCATCTGAGCTCGTGGTCCCTGTCTTGCCCGCGACAGGCCTTGCGAGCTTGTTAGCTACCCGGTGAGCTGTGCCTCCCGTATCAAATACGCTCTCCAGCAGGTTGGTCATCACATACGCCGATGCCGGATCAACGACCTGTTCGGGAACCTGGTCCGGAACTTTATAGACGATTCGATCAGCTGCATCGGTAATTTTAAGCACGGCGACAGGTGCATTTCGCTGTCCTTCATTGGCAAGCACGCTGTATGCCGAAGCCATTTCAAACACGCTCACAGGCGAGGTGCCGAGGGCAAGCGAAGGTACTCCGCTGAGCGAGCTGGTTATCCCTAATTTATGGGCCATGGCGATGACAGGCTCATATCCGATTTGCATCAGTGTACTTACTGCATAAATATTATCTGAAACGGCAATGGCCCTGCGCATATCAATCCATCCGAGATATTTCTCGCCGAAATTGCTGGGCTCATAGGTCTTCCGGTTATTATCGTAGTGAAACACGGTTGGCTTGCTCTCGAATAGAGAAACACTAGTCAGCTGCTTCGATTCAATGGCCGTTAGATACATGATCGGTTTGAAGGAGGATGCCGGCTGGCGATTACCGGCCAGCGCATGATTATACTGACTGGTCAGATAATTGGTGCCGCCTACCATTGCCTTCACATGCCCATCACGCGGATCAATGGAGACAAGGCCCACTTGAAGTTTGCTCTCCGGGTCCATAATGCTGGCCACCGTTTCTTCAGCCGCTTTTTGCATTCGCATATCAAGGGTCGAGTAAATATTAAGTCCTCCGTGATCCAGGCGCGAGGAATCAATGCCCAGCTCATTAATCACCACATTACGGATATAATCACGGAAATATGGTGCCTCTTCATTTGTTTTCCGTTCACTTTGCGGCTTGATCTCCAGCATTTCATTATATGCCTTGTCAGCCTCGGCCTGTGTAATATTGCCAGTATCAACCATAGCACTGAGAACAATCTTCTGCCGATCCTTTGCTTTCTTCATATTATTATACGGCGAGTAATAAGTGGGTCCTTTGGGAACACCGGCGAGAAGTGCACTTTCTGCGAGCGTAAGATCTGAAGCCGACTTGCCAAAATACAGCTGAGATGCGGCTTCGATTCCATATGCCCCGTGACCATAGTAAATTTCATTAAGATACATTTGAAGAATTTCGTCTTTTGTAAAATTCATTTCAAGCTGGGCTGTATAGACAGCCTCTTTTATTTTTCGCGACCAGGTCTTCTCATGCGTGAGATACAGATTTCTGGCAAGCTGCTGTGTCAGCGTACTTGCGCCTTGTGCCATGCTCATTTCCTTGATGTTCACGAGTATGGCTCTTCCCACGCCGACAATGTCAAAGCCGTGATGCTCATAGAATTTGCGGTCCTCGACTGCAATTGTAGCCTCTTTAAGCTCAGGAGCGATTTGATCCAGCTTCACAGGAGTCGAATCCTTCCCGCTGGAGGAGAATGTGGCGATGACCTCGCCGTTGATATCAAACAGCCTTGAATTTCGGTCATTATCTGCAAGAGGGAGGCTCGTAGCGTATAGATAAATGACAAGCACTGTGGTTAGCACAATGCCCGTGAGCGCCAGGATGCCTAGTACTTTCAGAACCTTTATGGTGCGGCGTGTCTTCTTTTTCGTTGATTCTTTAGATTCTGACAAATGGAGCCCTCCCTTCATTCCAAAAATAACCTCATGTACCAGTATGGGACTAGGTCCTATTCATTATTCATAGCAATAAAGATTCTGTGCATAGCAGATACGGGTAAAGGTTAACATAAACTCTAATTCGTGCTACTAGGGGGTGTACTTGTGTATCTGCTTCATATTTCTATTCTTCTTCCCATTGCAGCAGGGATTGGGATTGCATTTATGAAAGGTTTGTCACACCGTTTTCACCTGGGATGGGCGGTTCTGATCGTACCGTTGATTCTGTTTGCCTATTTTCTGAGCATGATTCCTGATGTGCGGGATTACTCCGTATTCTATGAATCCATTCCGTGGATTCCATCCCTTGGCATTTATTTTACAGTCTATTTAGATGGATTAAGTCTATTGCTGTCACTGCTCATTACAGGGATAGGCACTCTGGTTGTTCTATACTCTGTCTACTATATGGAACGTGGTCAGGCATTGCATCGGTTCTATTTGTATCTGCTCCTGTTTATGGGAGCTATGCTTGGAGTCGTGCTCTCAGACAACATGATGGTGCTATACGGTTTTTGGGAGCTGACGAGTATTGCCTCTTTCCTCTTGATTGCATTTCATCATAGTAAGGAAGAGTCGATCCGCGGTGCACAGAAGTCGTTTCTTGTAACGGTCTTCGGCGGATTTGCGATGCTGACAGGGTTCATTATGCTGTATTTGATCAGCGGCTCATACAGCATAAGAGAAACGATTGAGTCTATCTCCTATATAGACGATCATTCACTCTTTATCCCTGCGCTTATTCTGATTCTGATCGGTGCCTTTACCAAATCCGCACAGTTCCCTTTTCATATTTGGCTGCCGGACGCGATGGAAGCGCCGACGCCAGTGAGTGCATACTTGCATTCAGCCACTATGGTCAAAGCAGGTATTTATATTGTCGCCCGGTATACACCGGTCTTCGGCGGAGAGGCCGTATGGTTCTGGCTTGTCTCCCTTACAGGAATCCTAACGATGGCTTACGGTTCGCTAATTGCAATCAAGAAGACGGATCTCAAAGCCATTCTAGCGTATTCAACCATATCCCAGCTTGGGCTCATCATGTCATTGTTCGGGTTGGGCTCGGCAGCTCTATACTTTGGATACGGGTCGGAATCCTTATTATATACAACAGCAACAACGGCAGGCATATTACATTTGTTCAACCATGCGCTGTTCAAGGGATCGCTATTTATGATGGCAGGGATTGTGGACCATGAGACAGGCACCCGGGATATTAGAAAGCTTGGCGGACTTATGGCAGTCATGCCGGTGACCTTCTCGATTGCTCTGATCGGCACATTCTCCATGGCAGGTCTGCCGCCATTCAACGGATTCGTTAGTAAGGAGATGTTCTTTAAGGCAACGCTTGAAATTACAGAGCTGAATATATTCAATCTCGAAGCCTGGGGATTAATATTTCCCATCCTCGCCTGGATTGCCAGCGTGATGACCTTTATATATTCCCTGGTTATCGTGTTTCGGACATTCCTTGGAACGAACAAAACCGAAATTCCTGTACATAAGCTTCATGAAGCGCCTATAGGAATGTTAATTCCACCCGTTGTTCTTGCACTTATGGTGCTGATTACAGGGGTATATCCGGATCTGTTATCTGGTGGGCTGATCGAACCGGCTATGGCTTCTGTTCTGTCTCCGCTGCTGGCTGAAGGAGAACGTTTCGATGTGCATCTGTATCTATGGCATGGGATTACATCCGAGCTGTGGATGACCTTAGGCGTTGTTATTCTTGGAGGAGTTATCTACAAGTTCCTGCCCAGATGGAAGACTCAATACGAGGAATACATCCCAAGATATACCGTCAACCGATTTTATTCAACTGCTTTCAGAGGACTTCATCGATTTGCGAAGCGATGGACACAGACCTACATGAATGGATCGCTGCGTAACTATTTAATTTACATCTTTGGCTTTATGCTGATCCTGATCTTCTATGCATTCTGGCGTGCCAGCGATATACAGTGGAATTTCAGCGGATATGAATCGTTTATGACTTATGAAAATATTTTGCTCGCGGGATTAATTATTACGGCGTTATGCATTCCGATAGCCAAACACAGGTTATCTGCGGTCATCCTGACAGGGGCCGTGGGTTATCTTGTAACCTTGTTTTTTGTGCTCTTCAGAGCGCCGGATCTGGCGCTGACTCAAATGGTGGTCGAAACGGTGTCGGTTGCACTTTTCCTGCTCTGCTTCTATCACCTTCCTGAACTAACACCCAAATCAAGCAGGAAATATCAGGCTTTAAACCTGGTTATTGCTATAGGTGTAGGTGTCATGGTTACCTTAATCGCCCTGGCAGCAAGCGGAACGCCTCAGCTAGCTTCCATTTCCGAGTTCTTTACGAGGGAGAGCTATAACCTTGCAGGCGGCAAAAACATCGTCAACGTGCTTCTGGTTGATTTCCGCGGCTTTGATACGCTGCTGGAGATTATGGTACTCGGTGTTGCTGCGCTTGCGATCTATTCGATGATCAATCTTAATCTGACGGGCAGAGATCTTGGGTCGAAGCACCAAGCGTTACCGAAGAAGGAAAAGGAAGAGGAGGATCAAGCGAAGGATAAGAGCCTAACGGTCAAGCCAGATAATTGGAACACCGTTCCTTTGCGAAGCAACGATGTATTCTTGCAGATGAGTACAAAGATCATTGTGTTTATCATCCTAGTATTCGCCCTATATCTCTTCTTTGCCGGACATCATCAGCCGGGGGGCGGATTTATCAGTGGACTTGTAACCTCTGCCTCGCTTGTTCTTATGGCGATCGCGTTCAACACGGATACGCTGCGGCGAATACTTCCTGTAGACTACCGCTATGTCATTGCATGGGGTCTTCTTATATCGCTGGCAACCGCTGCTGGATCTTTTCTGTTTGGTGTTCCGTTTATGAGCCAGACATTTGATTATTTTGATATACCGATATTGGGTGAGGTCGAACTTACGACAGCTCTGATCTTTGAGGCAGGAGTATTCATGGCCGTGGTCGGTGTTACGATGACCATCATTTTGCAAATTGGGGAGGACCGATGACTATGGAAATTATAATGAGCGTTACGGTAGGTATTCTATTTGCAGTAGGCGTGTACCTGATACTGTCTCGAAGCTTGCTGAGGCTTGTGCTGGGAATATCCATCCTATCACATGGGGTTCATCTATTGCTCATGACAATGGCTCGTCTGAAGACAGGAGCACCTCCGCTGCTGGGAGAGCATGCCGAGAATTATGTGGACCCTCTTCCACAGGCACTGATCCTGACTTCCATTGTTATTAACTTTGGACTGCTGTCCTTCTTCTTTGTTCTTGCCTATCGTTCGTATCTCAAACTGAAGACCGACGATATGGAGGAAGTAAGGGGGCCGAAATATGAATAATCTTGTGGTTCTGCCGATCTTCATCCCTGTTCTAACAGGGATTCTTCTCATTCTGTTTATGAAGTCGGTAAGAATACAGCGCTGGATCAGCGGGATTAGTACCGTCATCGCTCTTGGCATCGCGATCCTGTTGTTCACGCAAGTATCCGTTTCAGGTCTCCAGCTGCTCAACATGGGGGGATGGGCAGCGCCTTATGGCATTGTGTTTGTAGCTGACACCCTCGCCTCTCTTCTTGTACTCGTAGCCTCCATTATTGCGGTGGCTTGTATATTCTATGCATTCAAAAGTGTCACTCAGGAGAGAGAGAAATACCACTTTTACGTGTTCTTTCAATTTCTGATGGCTGGCGTCAACGGTTCCTTCTTAACCGGAGATCTATTCAATCTATTCGTCTGCTTTGAGCTCATGCTGATTTCTTCCTATGCGCTGCTGGTGCTGGGGAATACGGAAAGGCAGCTGATGGAGTCATTAAAATATGTGCTTATCAATATGGTATCCTCCTCCTTCTTTGTTGTTGGCATTGGTTATCTGTATTCCGTTGTAGGAACCATAAACTTGGCTCATTTATCGGTGAGGGTGGCTGAGGTAGGGCAAGATGGTATTTTGGGAGTTATCGCCGTCCTATTCCTGCTTATTTTCAGCATAAAAGCCGGATTATTCTTGTTCTTTTGGCTATCCGGATCCTATGCTGCTCCGCCGGCTATCGTAACTGCACTGTTTGCAGGCCTTCTGACAAAGGTAGGTTTATACGCCATTGTGCGGATGTTTACGCTTGTGTTCTATCACGATCCCGAGTTTACTCGTCAGATCATTGGCTGGATGGCAGGTGCCACAATGATACTGGGGGTTATCGGAGCGATTGCCTATAAGAATGTAAATAAGATTCTGGTGTACAACGTCGTTGCAGGGGTAGGTTTTGTGGCCTTTGGGATGGCAGCAGATAACAAGCTCGCGCTCGAAGGGCTTATGTTCTATTTATTGCACGACATGATCATCAAAACCCTGTTGTTCTTGCTGGGTGGAGCCTTAATTGCTGCTGCCGGAACGTCAAGTCTTAACAATATGGGCGGGCTCATCCGCAGCTACCCGCTGCTTGGCTGGATGTTCTTTGTGGCCGCGCTTGCCCTGGCTGGTGTGCCTCCGTTAAGCGGATTCCCAGGCAAGCTGATGCTTTTTGAAGGGGGCATTGCTGCCGGGCTGTACGGGTTGACCACGATTGCGGTTATCGCGAGCTTCCTGATGCTGTACTCGCTTCTGCGAATCTTCATCTATGCTTTCTGGGGAAAGGGGCAGACCATCCATTCGGATGAGCCTCATTACTCCATCAACCGGATGCTCATTCCGGCAGGGGGGCTGTTTATTATTGTGATCGGGATGGGGCTGTTTGCAGAGGCACTGTATCCATCCTTTTCGACGGCGGCTCATGTATTGATTGATCCTAGCCTGTATGTCAATAAGGTACTGAAGGGGTGGTGATTGGATGTCCAGGCAGATTATTCTCAATCTACTCATCACTTTGCTCTGGATGATGCTGAATCATTCTTGGAGCGGTGCAAGCTTCTTTGTAGGGTACACGCTTGGTTTATTGATCATTTTTGCATTTCGGCGATTCTTTCCTGAGCCCTTCTATTTAAAAAAACTATGGGCCGCCTTAAAGCTGATCAAGCTGCTTATTGTAGAGCTGTTTCGTTCCTCGTTTGAAGTCATTTCTCATATCGTGAAGCCGAAACTGGACATTTCGCCAGGCACCTTCAAATATGAAACAGACCTTCGCTCCGAATTCGAGATTATGCTGCTGTTTCTGTTCATTTCACTGACGCCAGGCACGATGCCGCTTGAGATTTCCAGAAACAAGAGAACCATTTACATTCATGCGTTCCATATCCCGGACGAAGGGAAGATTGCAGAGGACATTAAGAATACGTTTGAGAAAGCGATCATGGAGGTGACGAGATAATGCTGACCATTGTTCTTAGCATTTCACTGTTGCTGCTGGGTGTCGCCATTCTCGGGTGTCTGTATCGTGTTCTGAAGGGGCCTTCCATGGCCGACCGCATCACGGCACTCGATACGATTGGTATTCACTTGATCGGAAGTGTTGCGGTGCTGTCTATGCTGTTTCATACCCAGGCCTATGTGGATATCATCCTCTTAATTGGTATCCTGGCGTTCATCAGTACTGTAGCCTTTGCCAGGTTTATTGAAAGGGGGCTTGTACTCGAAAATGACGATGATCTTTAGCGTAATCGTTGGTCTCTTGGTCTTGTTTGGAGCAGTTTTGAGTGTGCTGAGCACCTACGGACTCATCCGGCTCCCGGATGTATACCTTCGTGCGCACGCAGCAACAAAAAGTAATACACTTGGTATTTTGTGTATCTTATCCGGCGGATTTTTGTTCTTTATAGTCTATGACGGCTATGTGAGTGCAAGGCTGCTGCTGGGCATTCTGTTTGTCTTTTTGACAGCTCCTGTTGCAGGGCATTTGAATGGTCGCGCTGCCTATCGTACCGATGTTCCGTTATGGAAGGGAAGCACGCTTGATGAACTGGCAAAGGCCCTTAAAGGGAAGAAACGACAGCTCCTCGAGAACGAGGAAATTTCTGTGGATTCACTTGAGCCGGAGCCGAACAGAAATCAGACAAAGCATGAGTGAACTCCCCTGAAAATAACGCAATATAGCAGTATCTTTACAGCGATTTCAGATTTAACGTATAATGCAAAAGTGCATGGGTTTTGTACAACATAGACGGGAAATCCGTAGCTCCTATTCGCTTGTATATGCTGTTGGATAGAAATCCAGGTGAAGGCTGCCGGCTGAACACTTATTCTAATCGAGAGAAGGTAATAACGATGGAATTGTGGTTTACGGAGAAACAAACCAAAAATTTCGGCATTACAATGAAGATTCACGAAACTTATGTGAATGAGAAGACGGAATTTCAAGATCTGGCTATGGTCAAAACCGAGGAGTTTGGCAACATGCTGCTCCTTGACGGTATGGTAATGACGACAGAAAAAGACGAATTCGTATACCATGAGATGGTTGCGCATCCGGTTCTATATACGCATCCTAACCCTAAATATGTTCTTGTGGTTGGCGGTGGTGACGGTGGAGTCATCCGTGAAGTGCTCAAGCATCCTCAAGTGAAAAAGGCGGTTCTGGTTGATATCGACGGCAAAGTAATTGAGTATTCCAAAACCTATTTGCCAAGCATTGCTGGCAAGCTGGAAGATGCCCGTGTCGAAGTGCTCATAGGTGACGGCTTTATGCACATTCACGATCACAAAGATGCTTATGATGTCATTATGGTAGATTCCACGGAGCCGGTAGGCCCTGCAGCCAATCTGTTCACACGCGGCTTCTACCAAGGAATTTACGAGGCATTAAAGGAAGACGGCATCTTTGTTGCTCAGACGGACAACCCTTGGTTTAAGGCTGATCTGATACAGAGCGTGAACAAAGACGTGAAGGAAGTGTTCCCGATCGTTCGTGTATATGGAGCGAATATTCCAACCTACCCAAGCGGTCTGTGGACTTTTACAATGGGAAGCAAGAAGTATGATCCGCTCGAAGTCGACGAGTCTGCGATCCCAGAAATCGATACTAAATATTATACTCCGCGTCTTCACAAGGCAGCGTTTGTGCTGCCAAAATTCGTGGAAGATCTGATTAAATAAGGAGAATTAGCTTAACATGAAAATCGATCAAGCGTACTCTGGAAATGTGTTTATTTGCAGTTCCGAAGATTATGAAAATTCCAAAGCCGTTATCTACGGCATGCCGATGGACTACACTGTCAGCTTCCGCCCAGGTTCACGTTTCGGTCCGGCGCACATTCGCCAGGCTTCCGTAGGACTTGAAGAGTACAGCCCTTACCTTGACAGAAGCATCGTAGATCTGAAATATTTTGATGCAGGAGATTTGCTGCTGCCTTTCGGTAATGCAAGCCGCAGCTTGGATATCATCCGGGAGTATGTCGAAGGTCTCCTGACAGACGGCAAAATCCCGGTTGGTCTTGGTGGAGAGCATCTGGTTACTTGGCCTGTACTTGAAGCAATGTATAAGAAATATCCTGATCTTGCGATTATTCATATCGATGCCCATGCGGATCTTCGTGAGCATTATGAAGGCGAGCCGCTGTCCCACTCTACTCCAATTCGCAAAGCAGCGGAATTGATGGGAGGCAAGAACATTTATCAATTCGGCATCCGCTCCGGTTCAAGAGAAGAGTTTGCCTATGCACGTGAGAATATCAACTTCTATCCATTTGAAGTGGCAGCTCCAATGAAGGAAGCATTGCCGTCTATGGGAAGTCGTCCGGTTTACGTGACGATTGATATCGACGTGCTTGACCCTTCGGCAGCTCCAGGTACAGGAACGGCAGAGGCCGGCGGAATTACGTCCAAGGAACTGCTTGAAGCGGTTCATGCGATTGCGAGATCGAGTGTCAATGTCGTGGGATTTGATGTCGTGGAAGTGGCGCCGATCTATGACCCAACGCAGCAGACGCCAATCGTTGCATCCAAACTGATCCGTGAAATGCTGCTTGGCTTCGTCAAGTAGTCTGTACAATATTACACAAATTGAGGTTTGTGAAGCACCCTTTCATCCCCTGATCGAAGAAGATACGATTAGGGCTGTTGGGGTGCTTTTGTATGCGAGTTATAGTTTTACGGCATCATTTAGATAGACAGGCAGGATTTTGATTTGAACAATAAGACCAAAATCTATAGAATGAACTAAGGAAAGAAGCGAAAGGAACGCTTTTTTAAGGTAGATAGGGGACGATAGAATCATGTCAGGATGGAATCCCGTCAAGGTTCATATTTACAGTATGGCTGACGGCGAGAAGGTTATACAGACATTTACCGGAGAGGCGATCAGGAAAGGCAGCGCCCTCTATGTACGATATGAAGAAGAAGAGCAGGTTCCCGGGGGGAGCAAGACTCGAAATACCATTAAGGTAACGGAACACAGCTTGAAGCTGATTCGCCATGGCGGAGTAGAATCGGAGCAGAATTTTGAGCTGGGTCAAAGGCTGCCCGGCTTCTATAAATCACCCTATACTTCGTTTGCTTTGTCTACAGATACGAAGAAGCTTGAGATCAGCACGGCAGGAATGTCGGCCAAGCTTGCTTTTCGCTATGATCTATATATGTTTGAAGAGAAATCAGGACATTTTGATATCAGTATGGAAATACAGGAGGAACTTTAATTCATGACACGCAATCCACTAGAGCTTATAAATGAGCAAGTTACTGCAGCAATTAAAGAAGCTGTAATATCAGCAGGTATTGTGGCTGAGGACGAGATACCGGCTATCGTGCTGGAAGTGCCGAAGGATAAGAGTCACGGGGATCTTGCAACGAATGCTGCGATGCAGCTGACTCGTATTGCCAAAAAAAATCCGCGCATGATTGCTGAACAAATCATCAACCACCTCGATTTATCGAAGGCCGGCATTGAGTCTGCTGAGATTGCAGGTCCGGGCTTTATTAATTTCCGACTCAGCAAGAGCTATCTGTATCCTGTAATTGAACTCATTCACGAGCAGGGTGATGACTACGGACGTGTGAACATGGGCGAAGGGCGCAAAATCCAGATGGAGTTCGTCAGCGCGAACCCGACCGGAAGCCTTCATCTTGGACATGCCCGGGGAGCTGCTGTTGGGGATGCACTATGCAATGTGCTTGATTTTGCAGGATATGAAGTCACGCGTGAGTACTATATTAATGATGCCGGCAATCAAGTGTTTAATCTGAGCAAATCCATTGAGGCTCGTTATCTTCAGGAGCTGGGACAAGAAGTGGAGATGCCGGAGGATGGTTATCATGGCGAGGATATTCGCGGCTTTGCCAAAGAATTGGTTGCCGAAAAAGGAAACTCCCTGCTTGACCTGAATCCTGGTGACCGTGCAGCGTTCTTTAGAGATTATGGTCTTGAGAAAGAGCTCAATAAGATCAAGCGAGACCTTGGACGCTTCCGCGTTGAATTTGACAACTGGTTCAGCGAAACATCACTTTATGATAACGGTGCGGTACTGAACGCGCTTGACGAGCTGCGGGAAAGGGAAGAGATCTTCGAGAAGGACGGGGCAACTTGGCTGAACACTTCGAAATATGGCGACGATAAAGACCGTGTTCTCATTAAAAATGACGGCACATATACCTATCTGACGCCGGATATTGCTTATCATCGCGATAAGTATGCTCGCGGCTACGATACGATGATCAATATTTGGGGTGCAGACCACCACGGTTACATTCCAAGAATGAAGGCAGCCATGGAGGCGCTCGGTAACGATCCGGACAAGCTGGTTGTTCTCATTGCCCAAATGGTTAGCTTGTTCCAAAACGGCGAGAAGGTGAAGATGTCCAAACGTACGGGTAAAGCCATTACGATGGAAGACCTGATGGACGAAGTTGGCGTGGACGCTATTCGGTACTTCTTCACCATGCGCAGCATGGATTCCCATCTTGATTTTGATATGGATCTTGCCATCTCTACGAGTAACGAGAACCCGGTGTTCTACGTACAGTATGCTCATGCCCGGGTATGCAGTGTATACCGTCAGGCCGAAGAGCAGGGGATTGTCATCTATCCTGTACGAGATGTGAACCTGTCCAAGCTGACAGCGGAACATGAATATGACATTTTGCGCAAGCTGGGCGAGTTCCCTGAAGAGGTTGCAGCAGCCGCGAATGGATATGCTCCGCACCGTATTATCCGTTATGTGTATGAGCTGTCGGCATTGTTCCACAGCTACTATAAAGCAGAGCGCGTCATTACCGATGATGCGGAGCAGACTCAAGCGAGACTGGCTCTTCTTGGCGCTGTTCGCATTGTCATTGCTACCAGCCTTCGACTTGTAGGTGTGAGCGCACCAGAAAAAATGTAACTTTGTTATCAGCTGCCGGAATGAAGCAGCTTACTCATAAATAGAAGCCTCCTTGTTGATCCGGAGAGGCTTCTATTGCTTTTTGACAACAAATAACTAAGACTTGGTTCCTTCCTGCAGCAATCGAAGTGCGTGAAGCTCTCCGCCTTGATCGCTGGCACGGGTTGACTTGCCGGAGCGAAGAGGGGTTGCGCTTTTCTTGATCAGCGCTTTGATCTCCTCAGGGGATAGACCGGGGCGTTCTGACAGCAGTAGTGCAATCGCACCGCTGACGTGCGAAGTAGCCATGGAGGTACCGTTCATCACGTGATATTTCCCGTGAGTCCAACAGGAGTATATATTTTTGCCTGGAGCATATACATCTACATAGGGACCCCGATTGCTGAACTCGGCAATTCGTCTGTTCTCATCTGTCGCACCAACGGAGATGGTCTGGGAGTACCTGGCCGGATAATCAATGCTGCGACGCTTTCCGTCGTTACCTGAGGAAGCGACAATGACGATGCCTTCCCTGCTTGCTTTGTTTACTAAATCAAGAAGAGCTTTGCTCTTGGTGCGCATGCCGAAGCTCATGTTGATGATATCTACCCGGTTTCGGACACACCAATCAATGCCAAGGATGATATCTGAGACATAGGCCGATCCTTGATGATCGAATGCTTTTACAGGATATATGATGGATCTAGGGGCAACACCAATAATGCCTTCCGTACTGTTTGCCGCAGCTATGGTGCCTGCGATATGGGTGCCATGTCCGTTATCGTCGAAGGGAAGCATGTTTCGGTTAAGAAGATTAATGCCTCTGGCGAGGGAATGACGGAGGTCGGGGTGCTGATAATCAGCGCCTGTATCGATCACAGCAATTTTGATTCGATGACCGGTAGAATTGGACCAAGCCTTATGGGCGCGAATTTTTTTCACCCCCCATGGGATGCCTTGACCTCCTGAAGGGATCGTTTTGGTGTTCTTGATCGTGGAGTGAACCTTTATTTTACTGTCGTTCTCAATGGTTAATGATGGCCCGCTCAGACTGAGAAGCCTGGCAGATGGAGTTAGAGGAACGATTAGTGCCCTGATCAGGCGGGATGCTCTGACATGCCGGAGATTTTTCAGTGTAGGCTTGAGCTTGGCAAGTGCAAGCAAACACTCATGATACTGCTGCGGTTTTGCAAAACGAATGATTTGGTGTCCGCTGGATGTCTGGGAAGCTTGATTCATCTCATCATTCAGCAAGGATAAGAATACAGAGTAATCCATTTTGGGCAGTCCCCCTCTGGATGCCATGCTTGAGGTATTGTATGAAGGTGCCTGAGAAGCCGCATGGGAAACCAGCCCTTTTTTATTACAAATAGGCCCGTTAGATCGTGTCAAATTGGGTGAAAACTCATAATATACATAGAGAGCCCCATGGCTCTTGCGGGGACCCGGCGAAGGAACATTCCTTCAGGGCGGATACAGTCAGAAGGCGGGGGAGGGACCCCCGTCTTTGTTCATTCAAAAAAGCGGGGGCGTATCTGAATAGTTATTGCCGGAGATGGGATACATATCGAAAAGTGACACCATCATGAGTTATATAGATAGAGATTGTATTTTGCTGCTTAACTTAAATCTCGATATTAAGTGCACATAAAACTTGCATTTTGAGGCTAAATAGGTTTTACTTAGGTTTGTTAATGGATATGTTAGTTATAGTTAAAGCGTTATAGTCATTCTATAACCGTTATGCGAATTAATGTGTGAGAGGAAGTGTCCGTTAGTGAGTACCTCACTCAATCTGAAATTGGATCCAGAAAAGATCCGTGAAATGCCGATGGTCGATCTGGCTTTTATGGTGCTTAAAGCTGCCAACACGCCTTATTACTATCGTGACCTGATGAATGAAGTAGCGAAGCTGCGCAGCCTCAGCGACGAAGAGACCAATGATGTCATTGCACAGCTATATACTGAAATTAATATCGACGGCCGGTTTGCTTATGTAGGAACCAATCTGTGGGGACTCAAGCGCTGGTATCCGATCGATAAAGCAGAAGATACTGTTACTGGCATGAAGCGTCCAAGAATCATTAACGATGACGATGATGAGGATGAAGAGTACATTGATGAAGAACACGAGGATGAAGATTTCGATCATGCTGGTGATGAGGACGAAGATGATGATCTCTTCGATGATGACTCGGACGAGGACGAAGATGATGTCGATGAAGAGATTATCGGTGATGAAGAGCTCGATGAGGATGAAGAAGACGTAGAAGACGAAGACGATGAGCTGTCAGACGACGAAGATGAGGACGAGGAAGTCTAGTCCAAAACTGGTTGTATAAAGTCGATGAACATCCTTGACAAAAGATCATGCAAGCAGGTAAACTATTGCTTGGGCTTATGATTGAGCGATGAATATTACACGTGTTTTATATAAAAAAGTGCCCCGTTTTTTCGGGTGTGCTTTTTTCTTTTTTATAGGGAACTATAGATAGAAATAACATGTACCGCCTTGATTTGTGAGGCGGGATGTTTTTTTTGACAAGCAAATTTTGCTTATTCCCTTTATTGACGATGATAACCTGAAAAATGGGTTAGGATAACATCATAATGTCGCCTGAATTTTACGGACTTTTATGTAGGAGGGTATTATAAAGTGACAACAAAGTATATTTTCGTGACGGGCGGGGTTGTGTCTTCCCTGGGAAAAGGGATTACGGCTGCATCTCTGGGAAGACTGCTTAAGAACAGAGGGCTTAAGGTGACGATTCAGAAATTCGATCCATACATTAATGTGGATCCAGGAACGATGAGTCCTTACCAGCATGGTGAAGTGTTTGTAACAGATGACGGAGCGGAAACAGACCTTGATCTTGGGCATTATGAGCGTTTTATTGATATAAATCTTTCCAAAAACAGCAATGTGACTACAGGTAAAGTGTATTCTACGGTAATCAGCAAAGAGCGCCGCGGAGAATATTTGGGCGGTACGGTTCAGGTTATTCCTCATATTACGAACGAAATCAAAGAACGTGTATTCCGTGCGGGTCGTGAAACGGGGTCTGATGTCGTTATTACGGAGATCGGTGGTACGGTAGGCGATATTGAAAGCTTGCCATATCTTGAAGCTATTCGTCAGATTAAGAGCGATGTGGGTCGGGATAATGTGATGTACATTCACGTTACTTTGATTCCTTACATTAAAGCAGCAGGTGAAGTGAAAACGAAGCCGACGCAGCACAGTGTTAAGGAATTGCGCGGAATTGGTATCCAGCCGAATGTGATCGTGTGCCGCACAGAGCAAGAGCTCTCTGCTGATATGAAGGCTAAGCTGGCTCTGTTCTGTGATATTGATCCGCATGCTGTGGTAGAATGCCGTGATGCTAGCACGCTGTATGAGGTTCCATTGAACCTTCGTGATGAAGGCTTGGATGAGATTGTAGTGAATCATTTGAAGCTGACAACTCCTGCACCGGATATGACCGAATGGGAAGGGCTTGTTGACCGGATCAGCAAGCTTGAGAGATCCGTGGAAATTGCGATTGTCGGTAAATATGTGGCGCTACATGATGCTTACCTCAGTGTGGTTGAATCCCTATCACATGCAGGTTTTGCTGCCAACGCTGACGTAAAGCTTCGCTGGGTAAATGCTGAGGAGATCACAGATGAGAATGTAGATGAGCTGCTTCATGGAATTGGTGGAATCTTAGTACCGGGTGGATTTGGTGATCGTGGTATTGAAGGTAAGGTTTCAGCTATTCGCTATGCCCGTGAGAAGAACATTCCGTTCTTCGGTATTTGCCTTGGTATGCAAGTATCCGTCATTGAGTATGCTCGTTCGGTCGTTGGTCTGACAGGTGCTAACAGCTCGGAGATTAACCCTTCTACAGAATATCCGGTCATTGATCTGCTTCCAGAGCAAAAAGATATCGAGGATCTCGGCGGTACGATGCGTCTTGGGTTGTATCCTTGCAAATTGCAGGAAGGTTCCCTTGCAGCTGCGTGCTATCAGGATGAGCTGGTCTATGAGAGACATCGTCATCGGTATGAATTTAACAATGAGTACCGTGAAGTGATTGAGAAGGCGGGCCTGCTTATCTCTGGTACATCTCCAGACGGACGCTTGGTGGAAATTGTTGAACTTCCAGGACATCCTTGGTTCCTGTCTGTTCAATTCCATCCGGAATTCATTTCCCGTCCGAACCGTCCGCAACCATTGTTCCGTGAATTTGTGAAGGCTTCCCTTACTCATTCCGAGAATATGTAATATAGAATTTATATAACCCTAAAGATCCCGTATACGGGATCTTTTTTTTATAATGCTGCTTGGATGCCGCTCCATTTATATGCAATATGGTTCAAGCAAGCAGGATTTAACTGAGCGAGGTAGAATCTTATATTTAACAACCTAAAAATCGCTGGATTAGGTATAATCATGTACGGCTTGCGTAGATTGATGCGGGAGGTAAGACTTTGAATAACAAAAAAGTATTGATAGTTGATGATCAGAATGGAATTCGTATTTTGCTCATGGAAGTGTTTAGCAGCGAAGGGTATACAACATACCAGGCCGCTAATGGCAAAATTGCACTGGAAATTGTTCAAAAGCATTCCCCAGATCTGGTTCTACTGGATATGAAAATTCCAGGAATGGATGGTCTGGAAATACTGAAGCATATCAAAGAGATGAACCCTGAAATCAAGGTCATTATGATGACCGCATATGGCGAGCTTGACATGATTAAAGAAGCTACCGAGCTTGGAGCACTAATGCATTTCACCAAACCGTTTGACATTGATGAGATGCGCATAGCGGTTAATATGCAGCTTGGCGGGGTAAAGAACGAATTATAGGATGTATAGGGTCCTGTCTTAACGGGCAGGATTTTTTGTGGTTTTCATGTAAATCGCATCGCTTTGCCAGCGCCCTGTCTTCTGCTAGAAGTCAAAATGGCAGGGCGTCTGTACAGCTTATTTATTTTTCAAACCTTTGTTTAGTATTTAACATCGGATGTGGTATAATAATGGCTGTATGTGATGTCGGCTAATAACCATAGACAAACAAAGACACTAGGAGGATTTAAACCATGCCATTAGTATCAATGACAGACATGTTAAACAAAGCGCTTAAAGGTCAATATGCAGTTGGTCAATTCAACATCAACAACCTTGAGTGGACTCAAGCTATTCTTGCTGCAGCAGAAGAAGAGAAATCTCCAGTAATTCTTGGAGTATCCGAAGGCGCAGCTCGTCACATGGGCGGCTTCTATACTGTAGTAAAAATGGTTGAAGGCCTCATCCACGATATGAAAATTACCGTGCCTGTAGCCATCCATCTTGATCATGGTTCCAGCTTTGATAAATGTAAAGAAGCAATTGATGCAGGCTTCACTTCCGTTATGATCGACGGTTCCCACCATGCAATCGACGAGAATATCGAAATCACTAAAAAAGTGGTTGAGTATGCACATTCCAAAGGTGTTTCGGTTGAAGCTGAAGTTGGTATCGTAGGCGGGCAAGAGGATGATGTTGTCGGTGAAGTAATGTACGCTAAACTTGACGACTGTGTTCGTATCGTTAACGAAACAGGTATCGATACACTTGCTCCAGCTCTTGGTTCCGTACATGGTCCTTACAAAGGCGAGCCTAACCTTGGATTTGCTGAAATGGAAGAGATTCGTAACGCAACTACACTTCCACTTGTCCTTCATGGCGGTACAGGTATCCCGACTCATGACATCAAGAAAGCAATCTCCCTGGGTACTTCCAAGATTAACGTGAACACAGAGAACCAAATCTCGTTCACGAAGACAGTTCGTGAAGTGCTTGCAGCTAAACCAGATGTTTACGATCCACGTAAATATATCGTTCCAGGTCGTGATGCAATCAAAGCAACCGTTATCGGCAAAATCCGTGAGTTTGGTTCCAACAACCAAGCGTAAGTTCTTTGACATACGATTCAATTTAATAGATGAAATGGGAATCACACCGCATAGTCGGTGTTTTTCCATTTCATAATAAGTATTTTAAAGTTTAATGTATTTATATGATAATCCGCAGTGTTGCATTGCCATAAGAATTATTCAATTCGGCTAGAAGTGATTTCTAGGAGGACCCTTTACCTTATGGAAAAATTAATGATCAGTGGTGGAAGGCCACTCCAAGGCACAGTTACCATTAGCGGAGCTAAGAACAGTGCCATAGCGCTCATTCCGGCGGCAATCCTTGCCGAGTCGGAAGTTATTCTTGATAATCTACCTTTACTCAGCGATGTTGCTGTTTATTCCGAAATTCTGGAGGAACTCGGGGCTGCGGTATCTTGGGATGGCAATTCGATGAAGATCGACCCTTCTCATATTATTTCACTGCCTATGCCTAACGGGCCGGTGAAGAAGCTTCGCGCGTCTTATTATATGATGGGTGCCTTGCTAGGGCGATTCAAAGAAGCAACCATTGGATTACCAGGGGGCTGCAACTTTGAACCTCGGCCCATTGATCAGCATATCAAAGGATTTGAAGCTCTGGGAGCAACGGTAACGAATGAGCATGGCGCGATTCATCTTCATGCCAAAGAGCTCAAGGGTGCAAAAATTTATCTGGATGTTGTCAGTGTGGGAGCAACCATTAACATTATGCTGGCGGCCACAAGAGCCAAGGGCTCTACAATTATTGAAAATGCGGCTAAAGAGCCTGAGATTATAGATGTAGCAACACTTTTGAATTCCATGGGAGCATCGATTAAAGGTGCGGGAACTGAAACGATTCGTATTGAAGGCAAATCTGAGCTTCATGGCTGCAGACATTCCATTATTCCTGATCGCATTCAAGCGGGTACATATATGATTGCGGCTGCTGCAACTCGTGGCAATGTACTCATTGATAATGTCATCCCTAAGCATTTAGAGGCGTTGACGGCTAAGCTGATTGAAATGGGTGTTGGCATTGAGGAGCTTGATGAGAGCATTCGAGTGATCGGCAAACCAAGCTATGATCATGTGGATGTTAAAGCGTTGGTATATCCTGGTTTTGCAACCGACCTGCAGTCTCCAATGACCAGTCTGCTCACCCAGGCACAGGGAGTGAGTGTATTGAGCGATTTTGTGTATAGCAACCGCTTTAAGCATGTACCTGAGCTTATCCGAATGGGTGCTAGGATTCGAGTAGAAGGAAGATCTGCTATTATCGAAGGTCATGTACTGAATGCAGCCAAAGTGAAAGCGGCTGACCTGCGGGCAGGTGCTGCTCTTGTCATTGCTGGATTAACGGTTGAGGAAGGTGTCACCGAGGTTGGCGGTGTAGAGTTTATTGATCGTGGGTATGACAACTTAGTATCCAATCTACGCGAGCTGGGTGCCGATGTTTGGCGTCAGACACTATAGAGATATAACCGGATTTAAATTCGAAGAGATAAACATATTCAAGAATAGTCCTTGTTATCCGATCTATATTTTATATGAATATCTCTTCGAAAAATGGGTAAACCTATTCTAATACTGATTTCTTGCATAACAATGGCAATTATACCGCCAATAAGCTGCTTATTTGCATTCAGATAGGTAAATTCCGTACAATGGATGCTAAGCAGTGTTATTGAAGATGATCATTACTTAGTTTGCACACATACGACTGGACCGTCAGTCTTCCCATTTTACGGACTTATTAATTGAATAGGTGGTTATTGCATGGATCTACAAATTTCCGATCTGGAAGAAATGAAGCTGACTGACTTATACAAGTTAGCGAAGAAGTACCAGATCCCTTATTACGGCCAGCTGAAGAAGAAGGAACTGATCTTCGCCATTCTTCGAGCGCAGGCAGAACAAAGCGGCCTTATGTTCATGGAAGGTGTACTTGAAATCCTCCCAGAGGGTTATGGTTTTCTCCGCCCCATTAACTATTTGCCGAGCAAAGAAGATATTTATATATCTTCCTCACAAATTCGTAAGTTTGATTTAAGGACTGGGGATCTCGTATCCGGCAAGTGCCGTACCCCTAAAGAGAATGAAAGATATTTCGGATTGCTTCAGGTTAATGCCGTCAATGGTCAAAGTCCTGAGCTTGCGGCCGAAAGACTCCATTTTCCAGCCTTAACTCCTCTATACCCACAGAAAAAGCTAGTGCTTGAAACATCCCCAACGCATTTATCAACCCGTATTATGGATGTGCTTGCTCCCGTAGGATTGGGACAGCGCGGACTCATTGTTGCACCTCCCAAGGCGGGCAAGACACTCCTTCTGAAAGAGATAGCAAATAGCATTTCAACCAACAATCCGGAGATTGAATTGTTTGTACTGCTGATTGACGAACGTCCTGAGGAAGTGACGGATATGCAGCGTTCTGTTAAAGGGGAAGTTGTTGCCTCAACATTTGATGAGCTTCCGGAAAATCATATTAAAGTGGCTGAGCTTGTTCTCGAGCGTGCGCTTCGTCTGGTCGAGGCGAAGAAGGATGTTGTTATTTTGCTGGACAGCATTACGCGTCTTGCGCGTGCCTATAACCTGGTTATTCCGCCATCTGGACGGACACTCAGCGGTGGTATTGACCCGGCTGCATTCCATCGTCCGAAGCGTTTCTTTGGCTCTGCCCGGAATGTGGAAGAGGGAGGCAGTTTAACTATTCTAGCTACGGCACTAATTGACACAGGCTCACGTATGGACGACATTATATACGAGGAGTTCAAGGGTACAGGTAACATGGAATTGCATCTTGATCGCAAGCTTGCTGAACGCCGGATCTTCCCAGCTATCGATATTCGCCGTTCCGGTACACGCCGTGAGGAAGTGCTGCTTACGAAGGATGAACTCGATGCGATTTGGGCTGTACGCAAGAATATGAATGAAAGTTATGACTTTGTGGAAGGCTTCCTTAAGAAGCTGCGCAATACCAAGACGAACGCGGAGTTCCTGGCATCACTGGATACGGCGGGCAATAGTGGTCAAGCACAACCCGGCAGCTCTTCTGGTTCAGGCACAAGCACTGCGCCGGCAAGACGCACCAACAGAGCTTCAGCGGCATCTGCAACGACAACCTAATCGAAGCTCATAGCGAGTCTTTAACTACCATTTATTTGCATAGGCATTGCGTGGAGTAGAAGAGCGTGCTATAATCAACTTTGTGTTCTTAATAACTCTGGGTCCTTTAGCCGGCTCAGGGCAAGAAGAGGTGAAAGTCATGAATGAAGCGATTCAACCAAAATATCACGTAACTACTGCGACTTGCGCATGTGGTAACACGTTCGAAACGGGTTCTATTAAAGAATCTCTGCGTGTAGAGGTATGCTCTGCATGTCACCCGTTCTTCACTGGTAAACAGAAATTCTTGGATGCTGGTGGCCGTGTTGATAGATTTAAGAAAAAATACGGAATGTAATTTATATGAAGCTGACGGCCTTCGTCAGCTTCATTTGTTTTTAACCTTCTGCCTGAACGGCAGAGGGTTTTATTTTTGTGCAGGCTGCTCTTCGATACAAGAACGAGTAGAAGAGTCTTCTTATAAAGGTGCAGCTGGAAAGTATTGCAGTCCGGTTGCATTTTGATACTGCATGCGATATACTTATTTTCACCGTGCTAGATGGGGAGGTAGCGGTGCCCTGTAACTCGCAATCCGCTATAGCGAGGTTGAATTCCTGTTAGAGGTTTTGCCGATGTGAGGCTGGTCCCTGCATGCAATGTTGACGGTTGGGTCCTCCGCAATGAGTACTTGTGAATCTGGTCAGGTCCGGAAGGAAGCAGCCATAAGCAAGACCACTCTTGTGCCGGAGGGTGGCCTAACCCGAGTTGTTATGCTGGGGTGCCGCTTGGATCGCAATTATCAATAACAGGTGCACGGTTCTTACTTTGAATATAAATGTCTATTGTTCAAATAGATAATATAAGATAGTATATAGGTATCTTTGCATTAGAAATGCAAAGATTTTTTTTGCGTTTAAACCGATTCCATTTCGTAATACTTTTAGCTGCTTTAATCAAAAGTCATACAGATTAAAATGATTTTAGTTTGTCTATATAGTTTCAAATTCAACTTTTTTAATGAGTTATGAAATTGATTCAGCACTGACGAAAATACTCCTCATGTACTTTTAAAGTTTTGATTCAAGAGGGAATATAGTATAATGAAGCCACAAACAAAGGTCATGAGACATTGTGGAAAGAGGGTAAAGCACAGTGGAACATATTGCGTTGTACCGTGCTTGGCGGCCTCAGTCGTTTCAAGACATGGTTGGGCAACAACATATCATTCAGACTTTGCAGAATGCCATACGTGAAGGGCGGATCTCGCATGCGTATCTGTTCAGTGGTCCGCGTGGAACAGGGAAGACAAGCGCAGCCAAAATACTTGCGAAGGCTGTCAACTGTGAACGGGGTCCTCGGGTAGAGCCTTGTAATGAGTGTGAAGCATGCCGGCGTATTACGTCCGGATCGGTTATGGATGTGCAGGAGATCGATGCTGCATCCAATCGCGGGGTAGAAGAGATTCGTGATTTACGCGAGAAAGTAAAGTATGCCCCTACCGAGGTCCGTCATAAGGTGTACATCATTGATGAAGTACACATGCTGACGACAGAAGCGTTTAACGCCTTGCTGAAGACACTGGAAGAACCGCCGCCGCACGTGATGTTTATACTTGCAACTACAGAGCCGCATCGGCTTCCTGCTACGATTATTTCTCGCTGTCAGCGGTTTGATTTTCGCAGGGTATCCCTGGAAGATCAGACAGGGCGGCTTGCAGCGATTTGTAAAGAAGAAGGTATTACAGCAGAAGATGAAGCTCTTCAATATATTGCGCGTTTGTCTGATGGGGGTATGAGGGATGCGCTGAGCATTCTAGATCAAGTCTCTTCCTTTACAGGAGGACACGTCTCCTATCAGCAGACATTGGATATGACAGGGGGGCTTCCCTCAGAGAAGTTTGGTAAGCTGGCTGGTTTCCTCCTCAAAGGAGAAGTCGGTGATGTTCTGCAGACGGTTGAAGAATTTATGCAGGAAGGCAAGAGTGCGGACAAGAGTATGGAGAACCTTCTGTACTATTTCCGGGATTTGCTCCTGATCAAGATGGTGCCCAATGCAGATCGGATGACGGATCGGGTTCTTGATCCTGCCTCATTTAAGCCGATTGCAGATGCCTTTTCCAAAGAACAGCTGTTTTATGTGATTGATACGCTCAATCGATATCAAAGTGAAATGAAATACGCGGCTCAGCCCCAAACGCTGTTCGAAGTCGCATTGCTCAAATTGTGCAGTCTCCCCCAGGGTGGCGCTGCTGCATCGGTTTCCGCGGGACAGGAGTCCAGCGTGGATTCTTCAGAAATAGCTGCGATGAAGCGGCAAATTGCTGAGCTTGAGAAGAAGCTGGAGAAGGCGATGAAGAATGGCGGCGTTGGAGCTGCGAGTGCAGGACAGGGCTCAGGTAGTGGTTCTGCTCGATCGAATCAGCGTACAGCTGCGCCAAGAATATCGGGACCTGCCAAGCTCCCTCCTAACATGGAGCAGTACGTCGCTCAGAAGGGCAGCAAGGAGTTTACCGATATTGCGAGCAAATGGGGACAGATCCTGCAACGAGTCAAGGAAGAGAAAGTAACGGTGCATGCCTGGTTTGTTGATGGAGAGCCTGTATCTGCATTAGAGGATGCCGTGCTCGTCGCCTTTAAGAACAATATTCACCGTGAAACGACGGAGAAGCCGGCGAACAGAGAAGTGATCGAAGGTGTGCTTGAGCAGCAGCTGGGCAGACCGGTAAGGCTGGTGACGATGCTTCAGCGGGATTGGTTAACTGCGATTGAAGGTACGCAGGAGACGAAGAAGGAAGAGGAGTTCAAGCTGGAGCCTGAGCAGGATGGGAACCAGAAGGAGCCTTGGATTGATGAGGCAATCGAGCTTTTTGGTGAGAATTTGGTTATCATTAAGGAATAAGAGTGTATTACTTGATATTAATTTAAGGAGATGACACAGATGAACAATATGAATCAAATGATGAAGCAGGTCAAAAAAATGCAGGAGCAAATGCTCAAGGCTCAAGAGGAGCTTGGCACGAAGACTGTAGAAGGTTCTTCTGGCGGCGGGGTTGTAACGGCTGAAGTGAATGGTCACAAGAAACTGATCTCAATTACAATCAAGCCTGAAGCGGTAGATCCTGAAGATGTTGAAATGCTGCAAGATCTTGTTATGACTGCAGTGAACGATGCGATGAGCAAAGCTGATGAACTGGCTAACCAGGACATGGGCAAATTTACGAACGGTATGAAAATCCCTGGCTTGTTCTAATTTGAGCCAACAGAAGGAGAATTCTTAACTTGTATTATCCGGAACCGATTGCGAAGCTTATAGATGCTTTCACACGTTTGCCCGGCATCGGTCCCAAAACGGCCGCTCGCCTTGCCTTCCATGTACTGAACATGAAAGAAGATGATGTGATTGATTTTGCCAAAGCGCTGGTAAGTGTGAAACGGAATCTTCACTATTGTTCGGTGTGCTGTAATATTACGGATACGGATCCGTGCCGCATTTGTCAGGATAAGACGAGGGATACATCCGTGATCTGCGTTGTACAGGATCCTAAAGACCTCGTAGCTATGGAACGAACCAAAGAATTCAACGGTTATTATCATGTTCTGCAAGGAGCGATTTCTCCTATGGAAGGGATTGGACCGGATGATATCCGGTTGAAGGAATTGCTTACTCGCTTGAGTGATGAGCGGGTGAAGGAGCTTATCCTGGCGACGAACCCGAATATCGAAGGAGAAGCAACGGCAATGTATATCTCGAGACTGGTTAAACCATTTGAGATTGTTGTGAGCCGGATTGCTCATGGTCTGCCTGTAGGCGGGGATCTCGAATATGCAGATGAAGTAACATTATCTAAGGCGCTGGAAGGCCGCCGGCAATTGAACTAGATCATTTTATTAAGCGAACTGTACAGATGTAAGAAGCTCTGAGTCTCTGGGGCTTCTTTTTTTATGTGTTCTAAGTTTGTCCCTCTCGCGATATGTATGAAATAACGCATTAAGAGAATTGCGGACCGATGGAGATCCAGAAGGAGCTGAAGATTTGTTGACACCTGCGCTTGTGATTTCCCCGCAAGCCATTGAAATGCTTGTTTAATATGAGCAGCTGTTTCAAATTGTTCTTTCTGGATTCAAAAAAGGTTAAGGCCTAATTTCTCGGGAGGGGATGCAGAATGGTGATGGGTTGGATCAAAGCATGGGGTGCAAAGGATAGCAATGCAGCATTACAAGAGAAACGAATGGGTACGGAAATTTTGGATGACATCCAGACTGCGCATGAAGAATGGAAGCAGGCACACCGTATGTTTGAAGAAGCTGTAGGGCAGGATCAGATCGATTACGCGATTTTTACACTTGAGGCTGCAGAGAGAAAATACCAGATGCAATTAAAAAGAGCGAAACAGGCTGGCTTGGACGGGAAGAGCCATTATGCTATTAAAGAGATCAGCGCAATAAGTCTGACAAAAGAAGCAGGAGGGGTATAGTGAAGAGTGTTATTCTGTGGGGAGTGCTTTCCGTATCCTTGATTCTTATTCTTGTCATTCTATTTAGAAGAAAGATAGGTTTTAAGTGGATCAGTTCTTTTGGTGTTCATTTAGTGCTCGCAGCTCTGGGTATATATGTTGTTAACTACTCCGGACTAATTGGAGAGGTGAACATACCCATAAACCCTGCGACGATAGGTACGGTTACGGTGCTTGGACTGCCAGGAGTAGCTTTGCTTTACGGATTAAAAATCTCTTTATTTTAGTGTTGACTTTAAATGAAGTAATGTGGTACATTATATCTCGGCCCTTTTAAGAGCTAACTAAATTAATAAGTGTACACAACACACGAAAAATTAATTGAAAAAAACTCTTGACGACAAGGCGCCAAACATGATATATTATAAAGGTCGCTGAAACAAAGCGATGAAACAAAGCGATGAAACAAAAAAAGAAATTTGATCTTTGAAAACTGAACAACGAGTGAGTGGCATTTTCTTTGAAAATGCTTAGCGAGATCATTCGGTACGCGTCGCAAGACCGTATGAATGATGGAGCGAAATAAAGAGAACATAATGTTCTCGTCAGTTTTTCTAAATGAGCTTATCGCTCTTTTCAATATTCGTTAAGATTCATCCGCTCTTACGAGTTGGACCGAATCTTAACGGGTCGATGTTGCTGGACAACATCTTTATTGGAGAGTTTGATCCTGGCTCAGGACGAACGCTGGCGGCGTGCCTAATACATGCAAGTCGAGCGGAGTCAATGAGGAGCTTGCTTCTCTGAGACTTAGCGGCGGACGGGTGAGTAACACGTAGGTAACCTGCCCATAAGACTGGGATAACTACCGGAAACGGTAGCTAATACCGGATAGGTTCTTCTCTCGCATGGGAGAGGAAAG
>NZ_FPAC01000010.1 GCF_900116105.1 Paenibacillus sp. 453mf | reverse complement strand
CGAGAACATTATGTTCTCTTTATTTTGCTCCATCATTCATACGGTCTTGCGACGCGTACCGAATGATCTCGCTAAGCATTTTCGAAGAAAATGCTACTCACTCGTTGTTCAGTTTTCAAAGATCAAATCTTTCATTTTATCACCGTTAATCAATTTCAGCGGCGACTTTTATAATATATCACATTCAATCCAGTAATGCAAGACTTTTTTTAAAAATGTTTGTTACCATCTTGCCTCGCCTCTTGTGCAGAGACAACTTACTAAAAAGGAACGAGTTATAATTTATCATAATATAAAGTGTTAGGTCAACTGTTTTATAAAAAAAATTTAACGATTCTTCTCATATATTTATAACAGCCGCGCAAATTGTTACGTAAAGCGAACAACTTTTTAGAACTATAGCTCAATATAATAAACCTCTCTATCGCTAGAGAGGTTTTATATCAGGAATTCATTTACTTAAATTGTGGAAATCGCCCGTTCCGAGCATATTTTGATAACTCCTTTGCGGGTGCAAAACGTGCGTACATTCGGAAAACTGTTTTGTAACGGTTCGCAATGGCGTAACGGATGTCATGATCCAACCTGGAATCTCCAAGATCTAATAACATCTCATCTAGTTCTTTTCTTAGGACGTAATCTAGTTCTTTACATTCTTTTTCATTAAACAGCATTCCGAGCATCGAACTTCTCCTTCATCTACTTTATTTGTCTGATTAACAAGATGTTTTATTGTTATGCTCAAGTTTTGGGAAATTTATGAATCATAGCTGAAAAATTTTTACTGTACTAAGATGTATGTCAATGTGCTCTCAATAATAGCGGCAATAAACAGCAGGATAACAATCCACAAGGAGGCGGTCACCGTCTGCTTCATATATGAACCTAGTCTTACAGATCTAGTCTTCGTATCCATACCGATTTCACCCAGCCCCTTATAAATCATAACACCGAGCTTTAATCCAAAGGCACAAGCGATAATGATTGCTGGTATTTCAATGATACCATGAGGCAGTAGCCCTTTTACGACCACATCGTAGTAGCTAATTCCCTGCTGCCATGTCGCGTGCAATAGAAAGCCTAACACCCCGCCATTAATGATTAAGAAGATAACAGGTATAATTCCACCGAGTGCTCCTGCGAAGATAACGAGTACACCTTTTATTGCATTATTCATAAAAATAAACGTAAAAAAACTCCACTGGACATTCTCGCTTTGCCGCAGCTCATTACTGATCTCGCTAAGTCCACTGATTTGCTGAAGCATGATATCCTGCAGAACTCCTGTACTCATCCATCCAAGCACTCCACCACCTATAAAGATAAGTGTTGCAGCTATTATGTATCGAGATATTGATCGAACATCCATTAAAAAAGTTTGAAAACGAAACATCTATTTATTACCCTCTTTTCTTATAAAGTAAACCCATCCCTATGGGCTATCGAATCTTTGGCGTATGTACTAGTCATATGTACAAGGTACGAGCATACACATAAAAGTAAACGAGCCTGCTAATGGGAGGAGCAATGACATGAACTCATATTTCTATGTATTAAACGGGCGAAAAATCAAAAGGTTCCTCATCGTATTCGCCGCTGCCATCTTTACACTCGGGATCATCTATATTGAAACAGAGGATATTTCCGTGTTCTCGGAAGGCGGAGCTCCTGCAGCTGTATACAGTGTACCTACTGAGAAGAAGGTAATCGCTCTTACATTTGACATCAGCTGGGGTGACAAGCGAACAGAACCTATTCTAAAAGTGCTTGAGGAGCAAAATGTTCAGAAGGCTACCTTTTTCCTATCCTCTCCATGGAGCAAGACCCATCCCGAGATCGTAACTTCAATAAAGGATGCAGGCTATGAGATTGGGAGTCATGGACACAAGCATGTCAATTACAGCAGTCTGACTGATGAAGAAATTCGCAAGCAGATTTCAACAGCACACAGTATTTTAACCGAAGTATCCGGAAAAGAACCGAGCTTAATCCGTCTGCCTAACGGCGATTTTGATAAACGAGTGCTACGTATCGCTGATACTTTGAATTATCAAGTCGTTCAATGGGACACCGATTCCCTTGATTGGAAGAACCCTGGCGTCGACCAAATCGTGGATCGTGTTGTAAGCAAAGCCCATCCTGGAGATATTGTACTACTGCATGCCAGTGATTCGGTTAAGCAAACCCATGAAGCCCTTCCTCAAATTATCGAGCAGCTTCGCCAAAAAGGATATGAGTTCGTTACTGTATCTGAATTGATTAATCAATCCAATGTTAAAGGTTCCGAAGTACGGGATCAAGCTATCAACGATACAAGGAATGTAACCACTGCTCCATTGCAGTAGTTACACCTAGTCATTAGCCAATATTGCTCGAATATAATAAAAGAGCTAACCCCGGTTAGCTCTTTGGCATTTCAATTTGCAGGTGTATTCAAGCTGGACGTCTTACCTCCGACAGACTTGTTGTCTTCAGTATTATTGGCTGATGCCTCACTTGACGCTGGAGCAATGCGATGCAGCATTAGAATTTGATATGTATTGCAGGCCAGAAGTGGAATTACGGTGAAAGCGGTAGCTGAATGATCCCCTATGCTAAGTACCCCGATCGTCTCAACAATTGTCAGTGCAATCATAAAAAATAATGTCGGTATAAGGGCATGACTATTGGTAGCTCTCACTTTAAAATAAGCGGTTACAACAGCAGTCAATAAAATAAGTATGCCGAGGATAAGATCCGATGCTCCATTTCCTTCATTCATAAATATCCGGAAAAACATTAATTCGAGCAAGGCAAGGGCTGTTAAGGCAAGCTGAATATAAGTCCATGTTTTTTGAGAAAAGGTGCCTCGTCCCATGTAGTTCAAAATTAAATAGGCAAAAAAACCAAGCTGTGAGTACAGACTGATCATCATGCCCGAGCCGAACAAAATAACCAGATACAAAAGATAGTCCGCTGTACCTGAGGATACATAATCACCGGTAGTCAAAATAAAGCCTGTAATAAGTGAAGCAATTCCCCCAACACATAAGGTCCGCCAAAATAAATAAAACCATTTCCTTAAATTCAAACCTTTTCCACCTCCAAGTGTTTATTTTACCAACCTTCTCAATAAAAAACCATGGCTTATCGGACATAATTATCGCTGCTTCCCCTCATACTACAATCAGTATCTTATAAAGGGGCTGTGAGGCGCGTGAAATGGCATAATTTACGATACTTGTGTTTGGTAGGCGGTATGGTTACCCTTTTATCCGGATGTGGGTCTGATCAAAGCTCTGGATCCCAAGGCGGCGGTTATAAAGAGACAAAGACGATGGTCATTGATATTTTGAAAAGCGATGAAGGTAAAAAAGCAATGGAGGAAGCTTTGCTTGGTCAAAGCAGCTCAGGTAGCGGCGGCGGCGGTGAAGGCGGTTCGGAAGAATCAGGATCCGGCGGCTCAGGCGGCGGCACTTCTTCAGGAGGCCTTGGTATTCGAATACTCTCCTCAGGTGGATCAAGCGAGGATATCCGTCTTGCTGTTAAAGACACCCTCTCCTCCCCTGAGTACAAGAAGGAATTTGAAGAGATTATGAAGGATCCGAAATTTGCGGGTGAGTTTGCCAAGGTGGTAAACGCGCAGAGTAAGCAAATTCACATGGAGCTCATTAAGGATCCTACGTATCAAAAGTCTATGGAGGATATGCTGAAATCACCGGAAATGCAAAAAATGATGCTGGAGCTTACTCAAAGTGCTGATTATCGCAAGCAGACAATGAGTGTCATGCAGGAAGCCATGCAAAATCCACTCTTCCGTATGGAGGTTATGACGCTGCTGCAATCCGTTGTCAAAGAGGAGCTGCAACCTAAACAAAGCAAAGGCGCTGGCGGAGCTCAAGGTGAAAGTGGCGGCGGCGGTGAAGGCGGCGGTGGCGAAGGTGGGAATGAAAGCGGCGGCGAAGGCGGAGAAAGCGGATCTGGTGGAACCAGCTAATGCCATTCCTTAGGTAAAAAAACCAAGCCATTAGTCTGGCTTGGTTTTTTCATTAACTATACATTGGTTGTTTTATCAATAATGGCTGCTGCAACATCATTATACATTCGCCCAATCTCTGTGCTATCCTTATACACCGATGGAGAGAAATCAGGCTCAGAGATGTGATTGTCTGGATTACCGAGTGGAATTTGGGCTAGCAGCTCGGTATGCAGGCTTTCAGCTAACCGTCCCCCGCCTCCTCTTCCGAACACATAATCTTTGTCTCCGCAAGATCCGCATTGATAGTAAGCCATATTCTCGATTACACCAAGTACCTCATGCTGTGTCTGAATAGCCATCGCACCAGCGCGCGCTGCAACAAAGGCTGCCGTAGCATGGGGTGTCGTTACAATAATTTCTTTGCTCTGCGGTATCATCTGATGCACATCCAGAGCAATGTCTCCTGTACCTGGAGGCAAATCAAGGATCATATAATCGAGACTCCCCCAGTTCACATCACTGAAGAACTGCCTCAGCATTTTTCCCAGCATAGGCCCTCTCCAGACCACAGGACTATTCTCTTGAACAAAAAAACCCATGGACATCACTTTAACACCGAAACGCTCAACAGGCTGAATCGCTCCATCCATCACTATAGGAGCCTCTTCGATTCCCATCATATCGGGAACACTGAAGCCGTAAATATCCGCGTCAATGATTCCAACTCTCTTCCCCTGCCTCGCGAGGGCAGCAGCCAGATTCACGGAAACTGTCGATTTGCCGACACCGCCCTTGCCGCTTGCAATGGCAATAAAGTGAACTCCTGACGCAGGATCCAGGAGATCGTTATTCTCCATCCCGGCAGCATGTCCTTTAACCAACACTTCTTCATCGGTTGGTTCTCCCGCTTCTTTATTGCTCATCTCGCTATTCGCTAAGACGCTTTCCCGCTCCGTTTCTGAAGCGTTTCGAAGTCGTACATGGACTTCATTCACTCCTGCCTCACTCAGTAATGTGGCTACCTGATCTTTAAGCGTTCTGCGAACGTTTTCATCTTCAGTCAAACAAATCAGGGTCAAATGGATTCGATCCTCTTTAACCATGATATCGCGAATAAAGTTCAGATCCGTATACAGAAGTCCGCTCACAGGCTCCTGAATGTCAGATAATACTTCCAGCACTTGGTCTCTTGATAACATGATGATAACACCTCTGCTTTATCTATTGGCATGTAATTCTTTCGTACAAGTACGGATCTATTATAACACTCTGGGGTGCAATATTTTAGTTTTTCATTTTTTCCCCTGATGCATATCTTAGAATTCCTTTGTACACCGAAGCTGCAACCTTGCGTTGATACTCATCCTCCGCCAGCAGTCTGGATTCTTCAGGATGTGACAGAAAGCCCACTTCCACGAGTACAGACGGCATTTTTAATGCTTGTAGCAAATATACGGTATTAACGGTTTTAGCAATTCGATCTGTATTTTCTAGGTTTCGTCTAATCTCGTCCTGAACGAGCGCAGCAAAATTGGGATTATCCTCATGATTCGGGTAATAGAACACCTGTGCCCCGCTCCAGCGATTAGAAGGGATGCTGTTCATGTGAATGCTGATAAACATATCGACCTGCTTATCCTCAATCATGCTTACACGCTGCTTCAGATCCTCTGTTTTTCGTTTGGAATATCCCTTGGTATCTTCAGGAGCTAGATCTACATCTGTTTCCCTTGTCATGACCACAGTAGCGCCTGCTTGCTGCAAATAGTCCCTTAGATACAAAGCCACGGCTAGATTGATGTCTTTTTCAATAACCCCTTGCTTACTTACGGCACCGCCGTCTGGACCCCCGTGTCCTGCATCCAGAGCGATAACCTTCCCTGACAGCGGTAAGCTCCAATAATTCCACGTTTTTGATGCAGGGACCTCATATATAGCAATACAGACAAATAGAGCAAGCAGCAGAGCCCCCAGCAAGACTCTCTTCATGGTTCGAACATGAATCCACACCAACAGCTTATTCGAACGATTTTTCCGCATAAAAAAGCCACCTCCGATCCAAACTGACCATAATGATCTATATGGGACGAGGTGGACAAATATTCATTTAAATAAGGACAAACATTAGATTATATGGTCACCTGCTGCTCCGTCATTCCCTCGATAAGCACTTCAGCTACTTCGGGGCGCGTAAATTCCGGCGGTGGGCATTGTCCGTCTCTCAGGAGCCCTCTTACTTTCGTACCGGATAATGTTAAATGATCCTCTTTGCCGTGCGGGCAAGTCTTGCTTGATGCCATATTTCCGCATTTAGTACAGAAGAAGCTGTGTTCAAAGAAGAGCGGGGTGATTCCAAGCTCCTCTGGTGTAAAATGAGTAAAGATCTCCTGAGCCTCATATGTTCCATAATAATCGCCTACACCTGCATGATCACGGCCGACGATAAAATGGGTACAGCCATAATTTTTGCGGACCATCGCATGGAAGATCGCCTCCCTCGGTCCTGCATAACGCATGGCTGCTGGAAATACACCAAGGAAAGTCCGATTCGCCGGATAGTAATTCTCAAGCAGAACCAGATAACTCTTCATCCGGACATCAGCTGGAACATCATCAGACTTCGTCTCACCTACAAGTGGATTTAAGAACAAAGCGTCTACAATCTCCATCGCACTCTTCTGAATATATTCGTGTGCACGGTGAACAGGATTGCGTGTTTGAAACCCTACCACCGTCTTCCAACCCTTGGCTTCAAACTGTTTACGGGTTTCTGCAGGATTATAATAAAATTCTTCGAACTTCGCTGGCTGCTTCCGGTTTAACACTTGAATCGAGCCACCTACGTAAGTTGTATGGCGTTCGAACAGCTTTCTCACACCAGGATGTTCTTTATCATTTGTCTTGTAAACCTTAGTTGCTTCAACATCGTGATCTACCTTATACATACTTTCAACTGACAGTGTCCCGTAGACTACTCCATCTTCCTGACCTGTAAGAGCAATGACCTCACCAATTTCAAGCGATGCTGCAAACTCGGGATTCACATCAAGTGTAATGGGGATGCTCCAGACTGTACCATTTGCAAGCCGCATGTTATTAACCACCGACTGATAATCCTCTTCATTTAAAAACCCGGTCAGCGGAGAAAATGCGCCAACGCCAATCAAATCCAAATCCGAAATGGTCCAATTGGTAATTGGCAGCTGTCTTAGCTCCTTAGCTTGTTTGAGCAGTTCTTCTCGCTCTGCACCTGTTACAATACGATTAACTAGTGTTCCACCATGAGGCAATATCGTAGTCATGAACTCATCTCCTTATGAGCGATTGTCTATAACGATGATTTGCATTTAAGCCATGCTTGATTTCAACATTACACCGCTTATTTGTGCAATCCACACTCGGTTTTGTCGTTGCCTGACCAGCGTCCTGCACGAGGATCTTCTCCCGGCATGACCTGTCTTGTGCAATATTCGCATCCTATGCTTGGGTAATTCTGATCATGGAGCGCATTATAGATGAGATTGTTCTCGCGAATGTAGTTCCATACATCCTCGTTAGTCCAGCCCGCAATCGGATTAAATTTCATTAGGCCGAATTTCGTATCATACTCTACTTTCTTAGAATTCGCCCGAGTAGGCGCCTGATCCCGGCGAATTCCGGTAATCCAAGCATCATATTGAGACAGAATACGGGTGAGCGGCTCTACTTTACGGATATTGCAGCAAGCGTTCGGATCGGACTTCCACAGCTCAGCACCGTGCTCTTGCGCCTGCTCTTCAGGTGTGATCTTGGGAGATACTCTGACAAAATCAATATGATAACGAGCTACAAGACGATCTCGTGTCTCATATGTCTCTTTGAAATGAAAATCTGTATCTAAATAAAATATGTCTGTTTTAGGACTGATTTTTTGGAGCATATCAACCAAGACGACATCTTCCGCTCCAAAGCTGCAAGCAAATGTGATGTTCGGAAATGTCTCAACAGCAAAACGAATAATTTCCTCCGGCGTTGCATCCTCGAGCTCGACTGCCTTAACTCTAGCCAAGTCTTCTTTTTCTAACAAGTTCATTTGTACTTGCCTCCCATAAATGTACTACCTTACATTAAAACCTAGAAATTAGATATGAATTACAATTAAGTATAAATCTTACCAGAATAAAGTCAATGCTAAATCCAACTTTTTTACTAAGAATTTAAGGTTTTTCAAAAACTTTATCTGTATTTGATAAAAAGTATGCAAAAAAGCCTGTTCTCCATGCGTAAAGTTCCATTCGGAATGAGAAACGGGCACCACCTAAGATGACCCGACGCATTCCTGCTTGGCTTACTTTAAAAAGAGAACAAGGCTTTTACACTTCTTATGATTAGATCCATTAAGTAGATAATTCTGTGATTTACTGTTGCATTTATTGCCTATAAGGATGCTTGTTCAGAAACTCCAGTGCATTGAAGAGCATAACCGAAGCCTCCGCCCGCGTAATCTCTGACCTCGGAGAGAAGCTAAGCTTATCATCCAGACTTGTAATGTCCCAAATTAATGAGCGCTGAATTGCCCCTTGGTAAGATGGAGTGATGGAATCCGCATCGGAGATTTCTACAGGCTTGATGTTGATCAGCGGCAAACCTGCGTAATTTTCAATCATTTCTACCAATAGCGCTGTATATTGCTCCTTGGTAATCGACGTTGATGGCGTCAGCTCAGCCGGAACCATTAAACCATTGTTGCTGACTTCTTGGACTGCGTCTGCATACCAGCCTTCAAGCCATTCCTCACTGTATGATCCATATGCCTCTCCCATCACCTTCAGTGCCCCCTGTTTATCGGCAGGAATCTGCTTTACATAAGGGATCGACTCAAGACATCGCGCAATCAGCTGAACAGCCTCCGCGGTCGATAAGGAGAATTCAGGCTTAAACTCCCTGTTGCCTGTCCCTCTTACGATATTTCTTTCCTGCAAGGAAAGAATCTCAGCCTCTCCATGTATACTTCGAACATCGGAGAAACCGGCATCTGCATACGTTAAAGCCGCACCTGCTGTAAAAGCTAAAGAAACCGTCATGAGCCCAGTAACAATTGTTTTCATTCGTCGCATCGCTTTAACCTGCCTTCCGCTTAAAGAATAGAACTCCTTTTCGTACTCTAAACGATGATATCTCTAACAAGGTTGCAGCAGAGGCTGGGTATGTAGCTGATAAGTGCAATATTCTCTATAAACCGAAGGAGTATGAACATATTGCAAGATGTGACTAAAGGGAGATTAAATAATATACAGATATAATCTTGAACAGAGAAATATACATATCTGTAATAATGACGCACTTCACATAGTCAATATAACGTAAATAAAAAACCTCTGACCTGATGGCCAGAGGCTGTAATCTTGGAAATCCAAGATAAATATTAACGTTTCGAGAATTGTGGTGCACGACGAGCGGCTTTGAGACCGTATTTTTTACGTTCTTTCATACGTGGGTCACGAGTCAGGAAGCCTGCTTTTTTCAGACCTGGACGGTATTCTGGGTCAGCTTTCAGAAGTGCACGGGAGATACCGTGACGGATTGCGCCTGCTTGACCAGTGATACCACCACCATGAGCGATAACGAGAATATCGTAGTTGCCCAAAGTTTCAGTCAGTTCAAGTGGTTGTTTAACGATCAGTTTGAGTGTTTCCAAACCGCCAAAATAATCGTTGATGTCGCGTTTGTTAATGACAATGCGTCCTTCACCCGGTACAAGGCGAACACGTGCTACCGAATGTTTACGACGACCTGTCCCATAGTATTGTACTTGTGCCATGAAACTGTCCTCCTTTTAATTATCCGCGAAGTTCGTAAACTTCAGGTTTTTGTGCTGCATGTGGATGTTCAGCGCCAGCGTATGCTTTTAGTCTAAGCTTCATTTGGTTACCCATACGAGTCTTAGGAAGCATGCCGTGTACAGCGAGTTCGATCATACGTTCAGGTTTGTTTTTAACCATTTCTTTGGCAGGAGTGACTTTCAGACCACCTGGGTGCATAGAGTGACGGTAATAGTTTTTGTTCTCCATTTTCTTACCAGTAAGAACGATTTTCTCTGCATTGATGACAACAACGAAATCGCCAGTGTCAACATGTGGAGTAAATTGTGGCTTGTGTTTACCGCGGATCAAAGCCGCAGCTTCGCTTGCCAGACGGCCGAGCGTTTTGCCTTCAGCATCAATGATGTGCCAATTACGCTCAACTTCATTAGGCTTCGCCATATAAGTGGTACGCATGAAAAGTTCCTCCTTCAAATGTTCGCGTTTCATAATACGCATAAATGTTAGTCGTTTATATTCGTTAAGTTCAACTGTTTGATTGATGGATTGATGTTGCATTTGGTGGTTCACTTAATTGGGGCTGTGGGAAAGCCATTAAGAAAACACAACTTATATATTACACGATTGCAGCCAAGTTCGCAAGGCATTTATCCGAGGTTTTTTTAGAAATCTTCATACTCTACGTTCCACAGCATCAGCCCTTTGCTGACTGCTGTAGGACCTGCTGCAGAGCGATCCTCTGCCTCCAAGATTATCTTCATATCTTCAGGCTTACGCTTCCCCTCGCCGACCTCCAGCATCGTGCCCACAATAATACGAACCATATGCTGCAAGAAGCCGTTTCCGGTAATAAACAGATGTATAACACCTTGATCTCGCGGATGACCTTTGCGGCACATGGAAGTATCGACAGTTAGCTTCGCCTCATACAGTGTCCTGATATGAGATTGTTTGGTCGAATGCCGGGAAGCGAAAGAAGTAAAGTCATGAGTCCCGAGCAAGTATGGAAGACTCTCCTGCATCGCTTGAATATCAAGCTTACCTGGATGATGCAGCTGCGTCCGTCTATTAAATAGATCGAGAAACTGATTGGCATTAATGGAGTAACGATATGTTTTTCTTTTGGCGGAACGTCTGGAATGAAACTCAAGCGGGACTTCAAAAGCATCTGTGAGTATGATGTCGTGAGGCAATCTGCCATTCAGCGCCATACACCAACGATCGATCGGAATTAGAGATTCAGTATGAAAATGAAAAACCTGTCCAATAGCATGCACCCCAGCGTCTGTACGACCTGATGCATGTATTTTGACCACCTCACCTGTAAGTGATTTGATCGCTTCTTCAATTCGATCCTGAATGGTGTTCCCGATCGGCTGGGTTTGGAAACCGAAATAATCCGTACCATCATAATTCACTTTCATACATATGTTCCGCATCGAATTCACACCTTTATCCCATACTAAGCACACAGCCTTTTAAGTCAAAACATACAGCACCCAATCTTCATCATAATGAAAAAGAGCTCCTATCGGAGCTCCTCCCCAAACCGTTGCTTCAATGAGGCAAGGAAAAAAAGGGCATGTTCAGAATGTATATCCTGTCACCCTTCCCTCTCTTTATGCCACTATTTACGCGCGGTCTACCAGTTCCAAGTAAACCATAGGCGCAGCGTCACCGCGACGAGGTCCTAGTTTCATGATACGAGTGTATCCACCTGGACGCTCAGCGTAACGAGGTGCGATTTCGCCAAACAGTTTTTGAATTGCATCCTGTTCACCATCAATCGTCTCGCGACGTACATAAGCAGCCACTTGACGACGTGCATGAAGATCCCCTTGCTTCGCTTTGGTGATCAGCTTTTCAGCGATAGAACGAACTTCTTTCGCTTTTGCTTCAGTCGTTTGAATACGCTCATACAAGAATAGATCCGTTACGAGGTCACGGAACAATGCTTTACGAGCACTGGAGTTACGACCCAACTTTTGGTATGCCATGTTTTCCCCTCCTTCACTTCAAACGATCGCTTGCTATTCTTCTGTACGAAGTCCCAAACCAAGCTCTTCGAGCTTCTCTTGCACTTCTTCCAAAGATTTGCGACCAAGGTTACGCACCTTCATCATGTCTTCTTCAGTCTTAGTGGTCAATTCCTGAACCGTGTTGATACCAGCACGCTTCAAGCAGTTATAGGATCGAACAGATAGATCGAGCTCTTCGATCGTCATTTCGAGTACTTTTTCTTTTTTGTCTTCTTCTTTTTCAACCATGATCTCTGCATCTTTAGCTTCGTCAGTCAGACCAACGAACAAGAACAGGTGCTCGGTTAAAATTTTGGCGCCAAGACTAACCGCTTCTTCTGGACGAATGCTTCCATCAGTCCAAATTTCAAGCGTCAGCTTGTCATAGTTCGTTACTTGACCAACACGCGTATTCTCAACACCGTAGTTGACACGTGCAATCGGGGTATAGATGGAATCCACAGGGATGACGCCGATCGGTTGGTCATCGCGTTTATTCCGATCCGCTTGGACGTAGCCACGACCGCGATTGGCAAAAATACGCATGTGTAGTCTCGAACCTGGACCAATTGTTGCAATATGAAGATCCGGGTTAAGGATTTCCACATCACTATCCGCACGAATATCTCCGGCTGTTACAGCCCCTTCACCTTCAGCATCAATCTCAAGAACTTTCTCTTCATCCGAATGAATTTTCAAAGACAAAGCTTTCAGGTTCAAAATGATTTCCGTTACGTCTTCCATTACGCCAGGAACTGTAGCAAATTCATGCAACACACCATCGATTTGTACCGATGATACTGCTGCACCTGGAAGCGAGGAAAGCAAGATACGGCGAAGCGAGTTGCCCAGCGTCGTACCATATCCACGTTCCAACGGTTCCACCACAAATTTGCCGTAAGTGCCATCATCATTGACGTCTACCGTCTCAATTTTCGGCTTTTCGATTTCTATCACTGCAATACCCCTCCTTCAAAACGTCGGTCCTATATGAAACATTTACCTTATCTAGTGTAGCCATGTAGTATGCCTAAACAACCATTATTAACAGATTGTGCCGGATTATACCACACTAAGGGGGCAAATCTCATTAGACACGACGACGTTTTGGAGGACGGCATCCGTTATGTGGCACAGGAGTTACGTCTTTGATCAGGTTAACTTCCAGACCTGCAGCTTGCAAAGAGCGGATAGCTGCTTCGCGGCCAGCACCTGGTCCTTTAACCATAACTTCAACTACTTTCATGCCGTGTTCCATTGCTGCTTTAGCTGCAGTTTCTGCTGCCATTTGAGCTGCGAACGGAGTCGACTTACGGGAACCTCTAAATCCAAGACCGCCGGAGCTTGCCCAGGAAATAGCGTTACCGTGTGGATCCGTAATGGTAACAATTGTGTTGTTGAACGTGGAACGGATGTGTGCCACGCCAGACTCAATATTTTTACGGTCACGACGTTTAGTACGTACGACTTTTTTCGGTTTAGCCATTGTAGATTATCCTCCCTTCTTATTTCTTTTTGTTTGCTACAGTACGACGAGGACCTTTACGCGTACGAGCATTTGTTTTAGTACGTTGTCCACGAACTGGAAGCCCACGACGGTGACGAATACCGCGGTAGCAGCCAATCTCAGTCAGACGTTTAATATTTAAAGAAATTTCTCGACGAAGGTCACCTTCTACTTTAACCAATTTGTCGATACCATCACGTAATTTGCTCACTTCATCTTCCGTTAGATCACGGACACGAGTATTTGGACTAATGCCTGTTTCGCTCAGAATTTTCTGGGAAGTCGTTTTACCGATTCCGAAAATGTAAGTCAAGGCGATCTCAACGCGTTTGTCACGTGGCAAATCCACACCAGCTATACGAGCCATTTTACGCTACACCCCCTTCTATTAACCTTGTTTTTGTTTGTGTTTCGGATTTTCGCAGATGACCATTACATTACCTTTGCGGCGAATGACTTTGCATTTCTCGCAAATAGGTTTTACAGAAGGTCTTACCTTCATGTTGATTACCTCCTCAAAGTTTTACGATGAGTAAAACTGACTTCGAAAGCATTCCACAGCTTCATGGAAGCAGTCTCATGTACATAGGGTACACCAAGATTGCATTTACATGCAAAACTGTTGTAACTCTCATTCGTTATTTCAGAAAATGCACCTTACTATTTACGATAAGTTATACGCCCTTTGGTTAGATCATAAGGCGATAACTGAACAACCACTTTATCTCCTGTCAGAATGCGGATAAAATGCATCCGCAGTTTGCCGGATACGTGAGCTAGAATTTGATGACCATTTTCAAGCTCTACTTTGAACGTTGCGTTAGGAAGCGGCTCTATAACCGTTCCTTCCACTTCAATGACATCTTCTTTGGCCACAGATAGTCTCCTTTCTTCTTCAGCTTTGAACTTCGCTTGCATTTATGAACTGTTGGACTGCATAACGCAGTTTCCCGTTCGTAACCCGTCCAATTTCGTTAATACTGTTTACAACCTCGCTGCTGATCATCGGCTGGGGATCAAGATGAAGAAGGTTCTTCTTCTTAGCTCCATCAAACTTACGTTTGTCCCCGTCAGCAATATATACATATCTGTTGTCCTCAACAGCGATGACTACTGCAAACTGGCCAGCATCCCTGCCTCGAAGGATTTTTACGATTTGACCGATTTGTGGGATTTCTTCATTCATCTTCTCATCACCTACGCATCTCGCCTTCGCAAAAATGGAGTACAGATCGACCGTCATACGACATTGCAAACAATCGAATATAGCTGGGTATCCCATGCACTTTCGGTTCATCGACTGAAGTACAAATACTGGCAGGAAAACCGTGATAACCTGTGAAAGACGACACAGCCCCTTGACTGCGATGATATTGATCAGTCATTTGGTGAAGTTCTCCGGTCAAAACCCGAGATGAATTGTGAACCGTCTGATCTTCCTGTACTTGCGTACTGGATAACCGTTCCTCACTCTTCCAACCCAGTTCTGCATCGGACTTACAAATGATCATTACCATTAACCCCGCAGTAAGGATACGATCTCTTGCGATACCGCATGAATTTCCTGTTCCCCGTCGATTTGACGCAGAAGACCTTTGTTCTCATAAAACGTGAGGAGTGGTGCTGTTTTGTTGATATATTCGTCAAGACGAGTACCTACGCTCTCTTCGTTGTCGTCAGAACGCTGATACAACTCGCCGCCGCATTTATCACAAATACCTTCCTGTTTAGGCGGATTAAAAACAACATGATACGTAGAACCGCAATTTTTGCACAAACGGCGACCTGTAAGTCGAGCCAGCAATTTGTTGCGGTCAACCTTCAAGTTGATGACATGATCCAGACCAGTATTTAAACGTTCCAGAATACCGTCCAGCGCTTCTGCTTGTGAAATGGTCCGTGGAAATCCATCCAACAGGAATCCTTTCTCACAATCAGGCTGCTGAAGACGTTCTTCAACAATACCGATGGTAACATCGTCTGGTACAAGCTTACCCTGATCCATGTATTCTTTAGCTTTAATCCCAATAGGAGTTCCTTGCTTTATCGCCAAACGAAATGCATCGCCTGTCGAAATGTGAGGAATGCCGAATTCATTAACAATCGCTTCTGCTTGTGTCCCTTTTCCTGCCCCAGGAGGGCCCATGAATAAGATGTTCACGTTATGTCACTCCCTCCAAGACTATCCCTTCAACAAGAAACAGCACAATAGGTGCCGGTCTTAGCAACTCACCAGCAAGGGCGAACTATTGCATTCTACCGGAACCTATGGCTATTTATTGATGAAACCTTTGTAATGGCGTTTGATCAATTGACTTTCAATTTGCTTAGTCGTATCCAATGCTACACCAATTACGATCAGCATGGAAGTACCAGCAAGCTGTGCAACTTGAGGCAAACCGGAAAGTGAGCCCAAGAATACAGGTAGAACGGAAATGACAGCCAAGAACAAAGCTCCGGTCATCGTCAAACGAGTCAAGACACGGGACAAGTATTTCTCAGTTGCTTTACCCGGACGAATGCCTGGGATATAACCGCCGTTCTTCTTCATGTTATCAGCCATTTGCTGCGGGTTCATCTGCACGAAAGTGTAGAAGAACGTGAAACCAATAATCATGATAACATAGAGCACCATACCCAACGGTTTGTCATAAGACAAATTGTTGATAATCCAATCAGCCCAAGTACTATTTGCCCAGAAAGAAGCGATAATAGTAGGAAATTGAAGAAGTGATATAGCGAAAATGACAGGGATAACGCCCGCCGCATTAATTTTCAGCGGAATATGGGTGTTTTGTCCACCATACATTTTGTTACCTACAACGCGCTTAGCATATTGAACCGGAATCTTCCGGATCGCCTGCTGGATGTAGATAACCCCTACAATCGTCAGGAGAAGAACCAGTGCCACGATAACAACCTTAAGGATGTTCATGAACACCTGTTCTGCCTGAATGAATTCTGATTCTACTGTTGTACGGATGACATTCGGAATGGTAGATACGATACCGGCAAAGATAATGATTGAAATCCCGTTACCTATACCTTTTTCCGTGATCTGCTCACCAAGCCACATGAGGAATGATGTACCTGCTGTCAGTACAATGGCGATGACTATAAAGTCAATCATTGTTGCATTAGGCACCATTTCCTGTCCATACAACCGGTTAAATCCGATCGATGTACCAAATGCTTGGATTAATCCCAACACCACTGTACCATACCGAGTGAGCTGGGCTAATTTTTTCTTACCATGCTCACCTTGTTTGGCCCATTCCGCAAGTTTTGGAATAACATCCATCGATAACAATTGTGTAATGATGGATGCAGTAATATATGGCATAATCCCTAGCGCAAAGATCGAGAACTGGAACAACGCTCCGCCCGAGAATGTGTTCATAAGACCAAACAATTCTCTGCCTTGCGAATCTACCGCTTCGAAGACTTCTTTGTTAACTCCTGGAACAGGAACAAAAGAGCCGATACGGTAAATAATTAGAACAAAGAGAGTGAACAAAATTCGTTTACGAAGATCTTCGACTCGCCATATATTCTTTAGGGATGTGAGCATTAGATCACCTCGGTTTTACCGCCGGCAGCTTCGATTTTCTCTACCGCAGATTGAGAGAACTTATTCGCTTTTACTGTAAGTTTCACAGTAACTTCGCCATTGCCAAGAATTTTGATGCCAGATTTTGTGTTTTTCACAATACCTGTTTCAACCAAAACTTCTGGAGTTACTTCTGTACCTGCTTCAAAACTATTCAGATCTTCAATGTTCACAACCGCATATTCTTTGCGGGTAGGGTTTACGAAACCGCGTTTTGGCAGACGACGATACAGTGGGTTTTGACCACCCTCGAAGCCTGGGCGAACACCACCGCCAGAACGAGCGTTTTGACCTTTGTGACCGCGACCTGAAGTTTTACCCATACCGCTACTTGGACCGCGACCAACGCGTTTGCGTTCTTTACGGGATCCAGGAGCTGGAGAAAGCTCATGTAACTTCATCGATCGTTGCACCTCCTTAATGATTTGTGGGAACAAGCCCTATAATGCTATTCCTTATGCCTCGATTTCTTTAACAGAAACCAAGTGACTTACTTTATTCACCATACCGCGGATCGCAGCATTGTCGTTATGAACCACAGTTTGGTTGAGTTTACGAAGACCGAGTGTGTTAACAGTCGTTCTTTGTGTCTCAGGACGTCCGATCAAACTGCGAACGAGGGTAATTTCCAGTTTAGCCATGAGATTCCCTCCTTAGCCCCGAAGCTCTTCGACAGTTTTTCCACGCAATTTCGCTACATCTTCAGCGCGTTTCAAGCGGGACAAACCTTCCAAGGTCGCATTGACCATGTTCATGGAATTCGAAGAACCCAGTGATTTTGTCAAAATGTCACCCACACCAGCAAGTTCCAGAACGGCACGAACTGGACCACCAGCGATAACCCCAGTACCTTCAGAAGCTGGTTTCAAAAGAACACGGCCAGCTCCGAATTTACCAGTGATCAAGTGAGGAATTGTTGTTCCTACGAGTGGTACGTGGATTAGATTTTTCTTAGCATCTTCAATACCTTTGCGGATTGCATCAGGTACTTCGCCTGCTTTACCGATACCAGCTCCAACCCAGCCGTTGCCATCACCGACAACTACCAGAGCGCTGAAGCTGAAACGACGTCCGCCTTTTACTACTTTAGCAACGCGATTAATATTTACAACTCTTTCAGTGAGTTCTAAAGTGTTAGGATCTACACGCAAGTCGTTAACCTCCTTTTAAAAAATATCTTAGAATTCAAGCCCTGCTTCACGAGCAGCATCAGCCAAAGCTTGAATACGTCCATGATAAAGGTAGCCACCACGATCGAAAACGATGTTAGTGTATCCTTTTTCTTTCGCACGTTTAGCAACGAGAGCGCCAACTTTCTTAGCTGCCTCAACGTTACCACCGTTTGTGATTTCGCCGCTGATTTCTTTGTCTACAGTCGATGCAGATACAATCGTTACACCTGCTACATCATCGATCAGTTGAGCATAGATATGTTTATCGGAACGGAATACGTTCAAACGTGGACGCTCAGCCGTACCAGAAATTTTACCACGAACACGGATATGTCTTTTCAGACGCACTTTGTTCTTATCTTGTTTAGTAATCATTTCACGTTTCCTCCCTTCAGTTAGCCTTGAGTAGCTTCACATTAAGACGCACAGGGTATATTAGAAACACGAGCATCTCCTGAAAAGCCAGGGGACGGCACAAAGTCGGTAAGAAATCTTATTTCTTCTTACCGGCTTTACCTTCCTTACGGATGATGCGTTCGCCTTCATATTTAATCCCTTTACCTTTATAAGGCTCAGGTTCGCGCACAGAGCGGATTTCAGCTGCATAAGCACCTACGCGCTCTTTGTTGATTCCACGAACGATGATTTTAGTGTTCGAAGGAACTTCGAACTCAATACCCGGTTCCGGTGTGATTTCTACCGGATGGGAGTAACCTACGTTCAGCACGATTTTATCTCCGGATTTGCTTGCACGATATCCGACCCCAACCAGTTCCAGAGATTTGGAGAATCCTTCAGTTACGCCAAGCACCATGTTATTTACTACGGAACGAGTAGTACCGTGCAAAGAACGATGTGTTTTGTTATCAGAAGGACGTGTTACAGTAATTTCATTATTTTCAACGGCAACCTTCATTTCTTTATGAAGTTCGCGTGTAAGTGTACCTTTAGGACCTTTAACCGTGATCGCGGTGTTGTCCAGAGTGACTTCTACGCCACTTGGTACTGTAATTGGTTTACGACCAATACGGGACATGTTGTTGCACCTCCTTGTTCTGTGACTTTATATTACCAAACGTAGCAGACAACTTCGCCGCCAGATTTAGCTTGACGAGCTTCTTTATCTGTCATTATACCTTTGGAAGTAGAGATGATCGCGATTCCGAGACCACCAAGTACGCGAGGTACTTCATTGCTTTTCGTGTAAACGCGAAGACCTGGTTTACTGATTCTTTTCAGACCAGTAATAACACGCTCGTTGTTTTGACCGTATTTCAAGAAGATACGGATGATGCCTTGTTTGTTATCATCCACATATTCTGCATCACGGATGAAACCTTCGCGCTTCAGGATTTCAGCGATTTGTTTTTTCATCGTCGAAGCAGGCATTTCTACCGTTTCGTGACGAACTGTGTTCGCATTACGAATGCGAGTAAGCATATCTGCAATTGGATCAGACATAGTCATTGTGTGTAAACCTCCTTCCCGTTCAGGACTTTTTACCAGCTTGCTTTTTTCACGCCAGGGATCTGGCCTTTATAAGCTAATTCACGGAAACAAATTCTGCAAATTTTAAACTTCTGCAATACAGAATGTGGACGACCGCAACGTTCACAACGTGTATAAGCACGAACTTTGTACTTCGGTGTGCGTTGTTGTTTAACTTTCATTGAAGTTTTTGCCACTTAGCCTGACACCTCCTAAATAATTTCGGAGAATTCGGGACCCTAGCTGGATTCCCGGATACTGTTATTTCTTACTTTGCGAATGGCATACCAAGTTGAGTAAGCAATTCGCGGGACTCTTCGTCCGTTTTAGCTGTAGTTACGATTACGATATCCATACCGCGCACTTTGTCGACTTTATCATACTCAATCTCTGGGAAGATGAGTTGTTCTTTAAGTCCAAGTGTGTAGTTACCGCGACCATCGAACGCTTTGTTCGATACGCCTTGGAAGTCACGTACACGAGGTAGAGTGATGTTGAACAGTTTATCAAGGAAGTGGTACATACGCTCTCCGCGCAGTGTTACTTTAACCCCGATTGGCATGTTCTCACGAAGTTTAAAACCGGCGATCGATTTTTTAGCTTTAGTGATTACTGGTTTTTGACCAGAGATCAGCTGCATATCGTTCACAGCGGAATCAAGTACTTTGGAGTTTTGGACAGCGTCGCCCACACCCATGTTGATTACCACTTTCTCGATTTTAGGAACTTGCATTACTGTGCTGTATTCAAACTTCTGCATCAAAGCAGGAGTTACTTCATTCAGAAAACGTTCTTTCATTCTTGCCATGAATTATGGACCTCCTTTCTCATTCGATTACATTAGTCGATCGATTCTCCGGAACGTTTAGCAACGCGTACTTTATTGCCGTTGTCTAAAACTTTGTAACCAATACGAGTTACATTTCCGCTCTTCGGATCAATGTGCATCACGTTCGATACATGGATTGGAGCTTCTTTCTCGATGATGCCGCCTTGTGGATTCAGCTGGTTAGGCTTTTGGTGTTTCTTCACGAGGTTAACACCTTCAACAAGAACGCGATTCTCACGAGGATAAGCTGCGATGACACGGCCTTTTTTGCCTTTGTCTTTACCGCTGATCACCATAACAGTGTCGTCTTTTTTGACGTGCAACTTGTTGTTATGAGATTCCAGGACTTTTTTCACTTTTGCCATTTCGTACACCTCCTATGACTTGCGTGAACAAGTATGAATCGAATCCTTTATACAAGGATCAATATACGTTCATTAGATAACTTCTGGAGCCAAGGAAACGATCTTCATGTAGTCTTTCTCGCGAAGTTCGCGAGCAACTGGTCCGAAAATACGAGTTCCGCGTGGGCTTCTGTCTTCCTTAACAACAACTGCTGCATTCTCATCAAATGCAATGTAAGATCCGTCTTTACGACGAACAGAACGTTTCGTACGAACAACTACCGCTCTTACTACATCACCTTTTTTGACAACGCCGCCTGGTGTTGCTTGTTTGACTGAACAAACGATCAGGTCTCCGATTTGTGCTGTACGACTACGTCCCGTACCACCCAGTACGCGGATACACATCAGTTCCTTCGCACCAGAGTTGTCAGCTACAGCCAAACGTGTAAATGGTTGAATCATCTTGTTTTCCTCCTTTCAGCAAAGCTGAATACCATTAAATGATAACCGCTTTTTCTACGACTTCAACAAGTCTCCAGTTTTTGTCTTTCGACAAAGGACGAGTTTCCATGATTTTAACAGTATCACCGATTTTCGCAGTGTTATTTTCATCATGTGCTTTGAACTTTTTCGTGTATTTGATGCGTTTATGGTACAAGTCATGCTTTTTGTAGGTTTCTACAGCAACCACGATTGTTTTGTCCATTTTGTCGCTAACCACTTTACCGATTTGCACTCGACGTGCGTTACGTTCTTCGCTCATTGTTGGCCTCCTTCCTCAATTACAGACGGATGTTCCATCCGGTACTATTTATTAGCTAATCCCAAGTTCTCTTTCACGGATGATCGTTTTAGCACGTGCAATTTCTTTACGTACGTCACGAATACGTGTCGGGTTATCAAGCTGACCGGTAGCGAGTTGAAAGCGGAGGTTAAAGAGTTCTTCTTTAAATCCGGCAATCTTTTGCTCAATTTCAGCAGTGGTTAGGTTGCGGAATTCACTAGCCTTCATTTACTTCACCACCCAATTCTTCACGTTTCACGAACTTCGTCTTGATTGGCAGCTTGTGAGCAGCCAGACGCATTGCTTCGCGAGCAACTTCTTCAGATACACCAGAAAGCTCGAACATGATCTTACCTGGTTTTACAACAGCAACCCATTTCTCAACATTACCTTTACCACTACCCATACGTACTTCGAGAGGCTTTTGAGTAATAGGTTTGTCTGGGAAGATTTTAATCCAAACTTTACCACCACGTTTGATGTAACGAGTCATCGCGATACGAGCAGCCTCGATCTGACGGTTCGTAATCCAAGATGGTTCAGTTGCTTGCAGACCGTACTCACCAAAGTTCAGTGTAGTTCCGCCTTTAGCTTGACCTTTCATGTGACCGCGTTGTTGCTTGCGGTGTTTTACGCGTTTTGGCACCAACATGATTAGTTGCCTCCTTCCTTAGCAGCTTGTTTCTTAGCCGTAGGAAGAACCTCTCCACGATAGATCCATACTTTCACGCCAAGACGGCCGTAAGTTGTATGAGCTTCTGCTGTACCATAGTCGATGTCGGCACGAAGCGTGTGCAGTGGAACAGTTCCTTCACTGTAGCCTTCAGAACGTGCGATCTCAGCACCGCCAAGACGTCCGCCTACTTGTGTTTTGATACCTTTAGCACCTGCACGCATAGTTCTTTGAATTGCTTGTTTCAGAGCACGACGGAAAGAAACACGGCGTTCCAATTGTTGTGCAATGCTTTCAGCAACGAGAATTGCGTCAAGGTCTGGTTGTTTGATTTCAGAGATGTTGATATGAACTTTCTTACCGCCAGCAATCTTCGTGATCTGACCACGGAGAATTTCAACTTCAGAACCACCTTTACCGATAACCATTCCTGGTTTAGCAGTGTGGATCGTTACGTTGACACGGTTAGCCGCTCTCTCGATTTCAATACGAGATACTGCGGAATCTTTCAATTTATTTTTCAGGTATTCACGAATTTTAACGTCTTCCAGCAAGAGATCACCGAAATCTTTGCCTGCGTACCATTTGGATTCCCAGTCACGAATGACACCAATACGGAGTCCAACGGGATTTACCTTTTGTCCCACACGTTTTCCCTCCTTATTTTTCAGATACCACCAAAGTAATGTGGCTAGTGCGTTTGTTGATCCGGCTTGCACGTCCCATTGCACGAGGGCGGAAACGTTTCATTGTCGGACCTTGGTTTACGTAAGCTTGCGAGATAACCAGTTTGTTAACATCCAGGGAGTAGTTGTGCTCCGCGTTTGCGATAGCAGAGTTCAGCAACTTCTCAACTACTGGAGAAGCGGATTTTGGAGTGTGGCGCAGAATCGCGATCGCCTCGCCCACTTGCTTGCCGCGAATCAAGTCAACAACGAGTTGAACTTTACGAGGAGCAATCCGAATAAACTTGGCATGTGCTTTTGCTTCCATTGTTTAACCTCCTCTCAAACATTAGCGCTTGATGATCATTTATCTTCTAGTCTTCTTATCGTCTGCTGCATGGCCTTTATAAGTACGCGTAGGAGCGAACTCACCCAGCTTGTGTCCAACCATATCTTCCGTTACATATACAGGAACGTGTTTACGGCCGTCATACACACCAAACGTATGTCCAATGAATTGTGGGAAAATTGTAGAACGACGGGACCAAGTTTTGATCACCAGCTTTTTGCCAGACTCGTTCATGTCTTCTACTTTTTTCAACAGGTAGCCATCTACGAATGGCCCTTTTTTAAGACTGCGACTCATGTGTAAATCCTCCCTTCATCCAATGTTCTCGTTCATTCACGATCGCTCGCGCGAAGTTATGCACAGATAGACTGTGTATTACTTCGTGCGGCGGCGAACGATGTATTTGTCAGAAGCTTTGTTTTTCTTACGCGTTTTGTAACCAAGAGTTGGTTTACCCCATGGAGACATTGGCGATTTACGTCCGATTGGAGCGCGTCCTTCACCACCACCGTGAGGGTGATCGTTAGGGTTCATTACTACCCCGCGAACTTCAGGACGTTGTCCGAGCCAGCGGCTACGGCCTGCTTTACCGATTTTAATAAGTTCGTGATCTTCGTTACCAACAGATCCGATTGTAGCGCGGCAAGTTTTAAGGATGCGGCGTACTTCACCGGAAGAAAGACGAACTGTTACATATTTTTCTTCTTTACCAAGAAGTTGAGCTTCAGTACCAGCTGCGCGAACCAATTGTCCACCTTTACCTGGTTGAAGTTCGATGTTGTGGATAACGGTACCTACTGGAATGTTCTCAAGTGGCAATGCGTTACCTGTTTTGATGTCGGAGCTAGGTCCGGATTCGATTTGATCCCCTACTTTAAGTCCTTTAGGAGCGATGATGTAACGTTTCTCACCATCTGCATAATGGATCAGAGCGATGTTGGAAGTACGGTTCGGGTCATACTCGATTGTAGCAACGCGGCCCGGTATTCCATCTTTAGTACGTTTAAAATCAATAATACGATATTTACGTTTGTGTCCGCCGCCATGATGACGAACCGTAATTTTACCTTGGTTGTTACGGCCAGCTGTTTTGCTCAGTGGAGCAAGCAGCGATTTCTCTGGCTGATTTGTTGTGATCTCTTCAAAAGTAGACACAGACATGTTACGTCTAGCCGGAGACGTCGGTTTGTACTTTTTGATTGGCACTGATTTTCCCTCCTTACTTCAAGTTTCTTATTATACCGATTCAAAGAACTCAAGAGCTTTGCTGTCTGGAGTCAAAGTTACGAATGCTTTTTTCCACTCAGGAGTGTATCCAGAGTAACGTCCGTAGCGTTTCAACTTACCAGGTACGCGAAGAGTGTTCACGTTTTTCACTTTAACGTTGAAGATTTCTTCAACAGCAGCTTTGATTTCGGTTTTGTTCGCACGGATATCGACTTCAAATACATATTTCAAGTCGGCCATCATATCAGCTGTACGTTCAGTAATCACCGGACGTTTAATAATGTCACGAGGATTCTTCATTACGCGAGCACCTCCTCTACCTTCTGAACTGCTTCTTTCGTAATGATCAGTTTGTCGTACGTAAGTACGTCAAGAACATTAATGCCGTCAGCCGCTACAAATTTCACACCAGGAATATTTCTTGCGGAAAGAGCAACATTATCATCATAGCCCGGAGCAACGATCAAAGCTTTGCGATCTACTTTGAGGTTATTCAAAATAGCTGCAAACTCTTTAGTTTTCGGTGCATTCAGAGCAAGAGCATCCAGAACGATAATTTCGTTATCAATCACTTTGGAAGACAAAGCGGATTTAATCGCCAGACGACGAACTTTCTTAGGCAGTTTGAACGCATAGCTGCGTGGTGTTGGACCAAACACAGTACCGCCGCCTACCCATTGTGGTGCACGGATCGAACCTTGACGAGCGCGTCCAGTACCTTTTTGTTTCCAAGGCTTACGTCCACCGCCGCGTACTTCAGAACGTCCTTTTACTTTGTGTGTACCTTGACGCAGGGAAGCGCGTTGCATAACAACAGCATCGTGAAGTACATGAGTGTTCGGCTCAATTCCGAATACTGCATCGTTCAGTTCAACTTCTCCTACTTGGCTACCACTGACATTAAAAAGTGCTACTTTTGGCATTTTGTGTTCCTCCTTTCTTTAGGTGATTATTTCTTCACCGATTCTCTAATTTTAACGAAGCTGTTTTTCGGTCCAGGAATAGAACCTTTAACAAGCAATACGTTACGCTCAGCGTCTACTTTGATAACTTCAAGACGTTGAATTGTGATTGTCTCATGACCCATATGTCCTGGAAGGTGTTTACCTTTAGGAACACGGTTCGCTTGGATGGAACCCATGGAACCAGGACCTCTATGATAACGGGAACCGTGAGACATAGGCCCAGTGCTTTGTCCCCAACGTTTGATAACGCCGGCAAAACCTTTACCTTTAGAGATTCCTGTTACGTCAACAAATTCGCCTTCAGCGAAGATGTCTGCTTTAATTTCTTGGCCAACCTCGAATCCCGCAAGATCAACACCGCGGAGTTCGCGAACGTAGCGCTTAGGAGCTGTATTAGCTTTTTTCGCATGTCCTGTTTCAGGTTTGTTAGCACTTTTTTCTTTCTTATCGGCATAACCTAGTTGAACCGCTTCATAGCCGTCGTTCTCAAGGTCTTTCTTTTGCAAGACAACAGATGGACCTGCTTCAATAACTGTAACAGGGATTACGTTACCTTCTGGAGTAAACACTTGCGTCATGCCTAGTTTTTTACCTAAGATACCTTTCATGTTGACACCTCTTTTCCTTCCATTAATACATTACTAGATTACAATTTAATTTCGATATCTACACCGGACGGCAGATCCAAGCGCATCAAGGCATCCACAGTTTGTGGAGTTGGGTTAACAATATCGATCAAACGCTTATGTGTGCGCATTTCGAATTGCTCCCGGGAATCCTTGTACTTGTGTACCGCACGGAGAATAGTAATAATTTGTTTCTCAGTTGGAAGCGGAATCGGACCGGATACACCTGCACCCGAACGTTTTGCCGTTTCAACAATTTTCTCAGCGGATTGATCAAGAATTCTGTGGTCGTAAGCTTTCAAACGAATACGAATTTTTTGCTTTGCCATTTTAGTCCCTCCTTCTATCGCCCAATTTAATATCGGACATACTCCGTGAAAATTTTCTGACCCACTCTCCCATGGCAAAGGGGCCGGGTGTGTCAGTAACCTCTCACATCATCGCAACGTCACAGAACAACATTCATTATTATATAGAAAACTTAGGCGCAATGCAAGCTTTTATATAAAAAAGATAAATAAAATTCTGAATCGACTTCAGTTTTCTATTTTCTCGAATGCACTTCCCGAATCGCAACTCGAACTATTATATATGATAGAGCTCTAAAAAGCCAAAGGTAATTTATGAAAATGAATTTCTTATATAGAAAAAGGATCTTGGCGATTAACGCCAAGATCCTTTTGTTCGTTCCGATACACTGTTGCTCGTTACAGTACACTGTTACTTTATATGATTCGGCTTGCAGCCAAATTATTTAATGATTGTTGCTACCGCACCAGCGCCTACTGTACGTCCACCTTCACGAATAGAGAACTTAGTTCCTTCTTCGATAGCGATTGGAGCGATCAGGGATACTGTTACTTCGATGTTGTCGCCAGGCATAACCATTTCAGTACCTTCTGGCAGGTTGATGATTCCCGTTACGTCAGTTGTACGGAAGTAGAACTGAGGACGGTATCCAGTGAAGAAAGGCTTATGACGGCCACCTTCTTCTTTAGTCAGAACGTATACTTGAGCAGTGAACTCAGTATGAGGTTTAACTGAACCTGGTTTGGAAAGCACTTGTCCACGCTCGATTTGAGCACGGTCTACACCACGAAGCAATGCTCCGATGTTGTCACCCGCTTGAGCGGAATCCAGAAGTTTACGGAACATTTCAACGCCCGTTACTACGGATTTTTTGGACTCTTCAGCGATACCAACGATTTCGATTTCATCGCCGACTTTAACAGTACCACGCTCTACACGGCCTGTAGCAACTGTACCACGACCAGTGATGGAGAATACGTCCTCGACAGGCATCAAGAAAGGCTTGTCAGTGTCGCGCTCAGGAGTTGGGATGTAAGTGTCGATCTCTTTGAACATCTCAATGATTTTTTGAGCCCACTCGCCATCTGGGTTTTGAAGAGCTTCACGAGCAGATCCACGAGTGATTGGAGTGTCATCACCTGGGAAGTCGTATTCGCTAAGAAGGTCGCGAACTTCCATTTCAACCAGTTCAAGAAGTTCTTCGTCTTCTACCATGTCGCATTTGTTCAAGAATACTACGATGTAAGGTACGCCTACTTGGCGGGACAGAAGGATGTGCTCACGAGTTTGCGGCATAGGACCGTCAGCTGCGGATACAACCAGGATCGCTCCGTCCATTTGTGCAGCACCAGTGATCATGTTTTTAACATAGTCGGCGTGACCTGGGCAGTCAACGTGTGCATAGTGACGTGCATCAGTTTCGTACTCTACGTGTGCAGTAGAGATTGTGATACCGCGTTCGCGCTCTTCTGGAGCTTTGTCGATTTGATCGAATGCAACTGCTGCACCGCCGTAAGTTTTGGACAATACAGTAGTGATTGCTGCAGTCAAAGTAGTTTTACCATGGTCAACGTGACCAATAGTACCAATGTTAACGTGTGGTTTATTACGTTCGAATTTAGCCTTTGCCATTTGAACGTGGCCTCCTTAAAGTGGTTTATATTATATGTTGGCACTGTGTCTACAGCACCATAAGTAAACCTTATGACGCTGTGTACATCAGTGAGTAAAACTTATTCTCCCTTAACTTTGGACACGATTTCCTCGGAGATTGTTCTTGGTACTTCTTCGTAGTGAGAAAGTTCCATGGAGAACACTCCGCGTCCTTGTGTACCAGAACGGAGAGTTGTGGAGTATCCAAACATTTCAGAGAGAGGTACTTTAGCACGAATGATTTGCGTACCACCACGGGAATCCATACCTTCGATTCTACCGCGACGGGAGTTCAGCATACCCATTACGTCACCCATGTACTCTTCTGGAACAGTAACTTCCACTTTCATGATTGGCTCAAGCAGGACAGCTTTACACTTGTCTTTAGCTGCTTTAAGCGCCATCGATCCGGCAATTTTAAACGCCATCTCGTTGGAATCGACATCATGGTATGAACCGTCTACGATTGTAGCTTTAACGTCTACAAGTGGGAATCCTGCAAGGACACCATTTTTCATAGCTTCTTCAATACCTTGTTGAGCAGGACCAACGTATTCACGTGGTACAGATCCACCCACAATTTTGCTGTCGAATTGGTTACCGCTACCCGCTTCAAGCGGCTCGAATTCAACCCATACGTGTCCATACTGACCGCGGCCACCGGACTGACGTACGAATTTACCTTCAACGCGCGCTGCTTGACGGAATGTTTCACGGTAAGCAACCTGTGGTTGACCAATGTTTGTGTCCACTTTGAACTCACGACGCATACGGTCGATGATGATATCAAGGTGAAGCTCACCCATACCAGCCAAAATAGTTTGACCTGTTTCTTCATCAGTATGTGCACGAAGAGTTGGATCCTCTTCAGTCAACTTACCGAGAGCAACAGACATTTTGTCTTGGTCAGCTTTGGTTTTTGGTTCAACCGCGATTTGAATAACCGGATCAGGGAAGTTCATAGACTCCAGAATTACCGGATTCTTCTCATCACATAGTGTATCACCTGTACCTGTATCTTTCAAACCTACAGCAGATGCGATATCACCAGCATATACTTCAGTGATTTCTTGACGGCTGTTCGCGTGCATTTGAAGGATACGGCCGATACGTTCGCGTTTTCCTTTAGTTGCATTCAATACGTAGGATCCAGATGTAAGAACACCGGAGTATACGCGGAAGAATGTCAGTTTACCTACATAAGGATCCGTCATAATCTTGAACGCAAGTGCCGAGAACGGCTCTTCGTCAGAAGATTTACGAATCGCTTCTGTCCCATCTTCCAGATGACCTTTGATGTCAGGAACATCAATTGGAGCTGGCAGATAGTCTAGAACCGCATCCAGCATCAGCTGAACACCTTTGTTACGGTATGAAGATCCACAGATAACTGGGAAGATTTTAACTTCTACTACCCCTTTACGAAGAGCGAATTTGATCTCATCAACAGTGAGTTCTTCGCCTTCTAGGTATTTCATAGTCAGATCTTCATCAAGCTCTGCTACTTTCTCGATCAGTTCCATACGAAGCTCTTCAACTTGATCTGCATATTCTGCAGGAATTGCAGTTTCTTCGATGTCTTTACCAAGATCGTCTTTATACATATATGCTTTTTGCTCAACGATATCAATGATACCAATGAAATCATTCTCAGCACCGATTGGAAGCTGAATAGCAACAGCATTTGCTTGAAGACGCTCGCGCATATCCTTTACAACGTTAAGGTAATCTGCACCGATGATATCCATTTTGTTTACATATGCGATACGAGGTACGCCATAACGGTCAGCCTGTCTCCATACAGTTTCAGACTGAGGCTCAACGCCTTCTTTCGCACTGAAAACACCTACTGCTCCGTCCAATACACGAAGGGAACGTTCAACTTCTACTGTGAAGTCAACGTGTCCCGGGGTATCAATGATATTAACGCGGTGACCTTTCCATTGAGCGGTCGTAGCAGCGGAAGTAATCGTGATCCCGCGCTCCTGTTCCTGCTCCATCCAGTCCATAGTCGCAGCACCCTCGTGAACTTCCCCGATTTTGTGCGTACGGCCTGTGTAGAACAAGATCCGCTCAGTGGTAGTAGTTTTACCGGCGTCAATATGCGCCATGATCCCGATGTTACGTGTATTTTTCAAGGAGAACTCTCTTGCCATGACATGGGTCTCCCTTCAAAATGAAGTTATATTTTAAAGACTGATAAATCCTACCAACGGTAGTGAGCAAACGCTTTGTTCGCTTCAGCCATTTTGTGTGTGTCTTCACGTTTCTTAACGGAAGCACCAGTGTTGTTGGAAGCGTCGATAATCTCAGCTGCCAAACGCTCTTCCATTGTTTTCTCACCGCGGCTGCGGGAGTAGTTTACGAGCCAACGTAGACCAAGGGAAGTACGTCTTTCCGGTTTAACCTCGATAGGTACTTGGTAGTTAGCACCGCCGACACGACGAGCTTTAACTTCCAGAACCGGCATAATATTTTTGATAGCTGCTTCAAAAACTTCCATAGGATCTTTACCCGTACGTTCTTGAATCAAGTTGAACGCATTGTAAAGAATGCTTTGAGCAACACCACGTTTTCCATCAAGCATGATGCGGTTGATCAGACGAGTAACAAGTTTGCTATTGTACACCGGATCAGGCAACACGTCTCTTTTGGTAACTGGACCTTTGCGTGGCATGGATATCCCCCTTTCTTGCATGTTTAATATTCTTAATTTGTTGTTGTTGTTCTGTAACCGAAGCGCTTATTCGCAAACGGCTTACTGACTGTAAAATCAATGCATTGATCTTACGCTTTTTTAGCTTTAGGGCGTTTCGCACCATACTTGGAGCGAGCTTGCATACGGTTGTTAACACCTGCAGTATCAAGCGCACCACGAACGATATGGTAACGTACACCCGGAAGGTCTTTAACCCGACCACCGCGGATCAGAACGACACTGTGCTCTTGCAAGTTGTGTCCGATACCTGGGATGTAAGCAGTAACCTCAATACGGTTAGTCAAACGTACACGGGCATATTTACGAAGCGCGGAGTTCGGTTTCTTCGGAGTCATCGTACCTACACGAGTACAAACACCACGTTTTTGCGGAGCACTGATATCAGTAGACTCACGTTTCAGGGCATTGAAGCCTTTTTGCAACGCTGGAGATTTGGATTTGTAGATCTTTGCTTGACGTCCTTTACGAACGAGCTGATTAATAGTTGGCATGTTGCCACCCCCTTCCTAGATTCGTCATTCTATTTATAAACCTCAATTCTTAAGTCCACAGACCCAGGCGGTTCATAAAAGAACAAATGAAAAGTTTTTGCCGTTAGGAAGCTCTTGCATTCCAGACAAAAACATCTTCTTATACCTATTGTTTCAATACAGCCACCATAGCCGCTCCCACTTCAATTCCGCAAGCCTTGCCGAGCTGCTCCATCGTGTCGACTACATTCAGCTTCACTTGATGCTTCTCACATAGCGACTTGATCTTTGAAGTTATTCGCATATCAGCATCCTGTGCTACATAAACCTCAGCAGCCAGTCCTGATTCAACCATCTTCATGGTTTGCTTGGTACCGATCTTGACATGAGCATCCTGCAAAAAGTTGTCATTCGACATTTATCAATACCTCCGAAAAGACATGATAATATGCGGCTACTCACGCACCTTTGCTATATTAGCATTACAACACATTCTTTGTCAAGAGATTCAATCAAACTCTAAACATTAAGATTGCATTATCAGGAGGAAGCATGATGCTTCTCTCCTGATATACAATCGGGTGTGTTTACCGATCGAATTCGCCTTATACAGACAAATTCGAGCTATTCATCAGTCTACAGATACCGGTTCAAGCTCTTCTAGTTGAGATTCGCCGTCTTCCGGATTAGCAAACTTCACACTGCGGTAACGGTTCATACCGGTACCTGCAGGGATCAGTTTACCGATAATTACATTCTCCTTCAATCCAAGAAGCTGATCGACCTTACCTTTGATTGCTGCATCAGTCAGGACACGAGTCGTTTCCTGGAAGGAAGCTGCTGACAAGAAGGAATCTGTTTCAAGGGATGCCTTCGTGATACCCAGAAGGACTGGCTTAGCCACTGCAGGCTCCTTGTCACTAAGAATTGCTGTCTTGTTCGCTGTTTCATATTCATGAGTATCGACAAATGAGCCAGGAAGCAGCGTTGTATCTCCTGCATCCACGATACGAATCTTGCGCAGCATTTGACGAATCATAACTTCAACGTGCTTGTCGTTGATTTCTACACCTTGGTTACGATATACACGCTGTACCTCTTGCAGGATGTAGTTCTGAACGCCACGTACACCTTTGATGCGCAGCATTTCTTTCGGGTCAATCGAACCATCCGTAAGCTCATCACCCGCTTCAATCTCCATACCCTCGCTTACGCGCAGACGGGAGCCATAGGTAACTGCATAGACTTTTGTCTCAGCTTCACCTTGGACTTCAATTTCACGACGATCTTTTGCTTCACGGATTTCTTTGATGACACCATCAATTTCACTGATGGTTGCTTGACCTTTCGGATTACGCGCTTCGAAAAGCTCCTGGATACGCGGAAGACCTTGCGTGATATCGTCTCCTGCGACACCACCAGTGTGGAACGTACGCATTGTAAGCTGTGTTCCTGGCTCACCGATGGATTGTGCAGCGATGATACCAACTGCTTCCCCGATCTCCACGTGTTTACCTGTTGCCAGGTTACGTCCATAACACTTCTTGCAGACACCATGACGCGCACGGCAGCTAAGTACAGAGCGAATTTGCAGTTTGTTTACACCTGCTGCAACGATTGCTTCTGCTTTGTCAGAGTCGATGAGTTCATTACGATGTGCAATGATTTCACCTGTCTCAGGATGACGAACGGTTTGGAAGCAATAGCGGCCTTCAATACGATCGTACAGATCTTCGATAACCTCTTTACCGTCTTGAATACGACTTACGGTAAAGCCTTTATCTGTTCCGCAATCATCTTCACGAACAATTACGTCTTGCGCTACATCAACGAGACGACGAGTCAGGTAACCAGAGTCAGCTGTACGCAGTGCTGTATCGGCAAGACCTTTACGCGCACCGTGCGTGGACAGGAAGTACTCGAGTACCGTCAGACCTTCACGGAAGTTCGATTTGATTGGGAGTTCGATAATGCGACCGGATGGGTTGGCCATCAGACCCCGCATACCACCCAACTGTGTAATCTGCGATTTGTTACCACGGGCTTTAGAGTCAACCATGAGCATGATGGAATTGAAGCGATCCATCGATTTCATAAGGACTTCCGTGATATCATCTTTTGCTTTGGACCAGATATCAATTACGCGGTCATAACGCTCTTCGTTCGTAATCAAACCACGACGGTACTGATTCGTAACGACAGCAACCTTCTCATCTGACACACGTAGAATCTCATTCTTCTCATCAGGGACAATAACGTCGGATACACCAACGGTAACCCCAGCGCGAGTGGAATACGTGAATCCAAGCTGTTTGACCTTATCCAGGATCATAGATGTTTGTGTTGTATGGTATACCTCGAAGCAGCGTGCAATGATATGACCAAGATAGTCTTTGCCGACTCCACCCGCTTGAGGTGCATTCATGATCGCTTCTCTAAGATCAGCACCTTTCTCATACACAAAGGAATGCTCCGGCGTACCTTGGAAGAGGTTAGCGCGAGTTGCATCATTAATGTATGGGAAGCTACTTGGGAAGATTTCGTTGAAGATAATCTTACCGACCGTTGTGATCAGCATCGCATTTTGTTGTTCATCCGTAAAGCTTGTTTTGTTGAGAGCTTTAACAGGGATCGCAACACGTGCATGAAGACCTGCAGTTCCGCGTTGGTATGCAGATACAGCTTCATTCACTGTACGAAGAATCATACCTGAGCCTTTTTCTTCTTTGTTATCCATTGTCAGATAGAAGGATCCAAGAACCATATCCTGAGATGGAGTAACAACCGGCTTACCATCTTTAGGGTTCAAGATATTACCTGACGCAAGCATAAGAAGACGAGCTTCGGCTTGAGCTTCAGCGGACAAAGGTACGTGAACGGCCATTTGGTCACCGTCAAAGTCGGCGTTGTAAGCCGTACATACGAGCGGATGCAAACGAATCGCTTTACCTTCCACTAGAATCGGTTCAAATGCTTGAATACCCAAACGGTGAAGCGTAGGGGCACGGTTAAGGAGTACTGGGTGTTCCTTAATTACTTCTTCAAGGACATCCCATACTTCAGGACTAACACGTTCTACTTTACGTTTTGCACTCTTAATGTTATGAGCCAGACCTTTGTTCACAAGCTCTTTCATAACGAAAGGCTTGAACAACTCAAGCGCCATATCTTTAGGCAATCCGCATTGGTACATCTTAAGGTAAGGTCCTACAACGATAACGGAACGACCGGAATAGTCAACACGTTTACCGAGCAAGTTCTGACGGAAACGACCTTGTTTACCTTTCAGCATGTGGCTGAGAGATTTGAGCGGTCGGTTACCAGGTCCTGTAACAGGACGACCACGGCGACCATTATCAATCAGAGCGTCAACTGCTTCTTGAAGCATACGCTTCTCATTCTGAACGATGATGTCTGGTGCACCGAGATCAAGAAGGCGTTTCAGACGGTTATTACGGTTAATTACACGACGATACAGATCGTTCAAGTCGGAAGTCGCAAAGCGGCCGCCATCAAGCTGAACCATCGGGCGAAGTTCCGGTGGAATGACAGGAAGTACATCCATGATCATCCAATCCGGTTTGTTGCCGGAGTTACGGAAAGCTTCGATAACCTCAAGGCGCTTAATCGCACGGTTGCGGCGCTGACCTTGAGCTGTGCGAAGCTCTTCTTTCAAGAATTCAAGCTCTTTATCAACATCGAGGTCTTGAAGCAGCTTTTTAACCGCTTCTGCACCCATGCCCGCTTGGAAACCGTAACCGTATTTCTCACGATAGCTGCGGTATTCTTTTTCAGACAGCAGTTGTTTTTTCTCCAATGGAGTTTCACCTGGATCGGTAACAACATAAGATGCAAAGTAAATGATCTCTTCAAGAGATCTCGGAGACATATCCAGAGCCAGACCCATACGGCTCGGAATGCCTTTGAAATACCAGATATGAGATACCGGAGCAGCCAGTTCAATATGCCCCATACGTTCACGGCGCACTTTTGCACGAGTCACTTCAACGCCGCAACGGTCACAAACAACGCCTTTATAACGAACGCGTTTGTATTTACCACAGTGACATTCCCAGTCCTTTGTAGGACCGAAGATCTTCTCGCAGAACAGACCTTCTTTTTCCGGTTTTAGTGTACGATAGTTAATCGTTTCCGGTTTTTTCACTTCTCCGCGGGACCAAGAGCGAATTTTTTCCGGGGATGCAAGCCCGATTTTCATATATTCGAAATTGTTTACGTCCAACAAGGAGCAACCCTCCTTAACCAAGTCCTAAATTTTAGGTTCTCCCCCCTCTGAAGCAAAAAGATTCAAAGGGGATCAGAGCCTGATGAAAAATTCCGGTATTGTTACGGTTGACTATAATGTTACTCTACACCGACTTCTGTGCCTTCAAGGTTAAGGCTCAGTTTATCGCCTGCAGCGTCATCATCGTCATCCGATTCTTTCAGATCGATCTCTTCTTCGTCTTTGGTGAGCATTTTAACGTCCATACCCAAGCTTTGCAGCTCTTTGATCAGTACCTTGAATGACTCAGGGATACCTGGTTCTGGAACATTCTCACCTTTGACAATGGATTCATAGGTCTTCACGCGTCCAACAACATCATCGGACTTAACCGTAAGAATCTCTTGCAGGGTATATGCTGCACCATAGGCTTCAAGCGCCCAAACCTCCATCTCACCGAAACGCTGACCGCCAAACTGAGCTTTACCACCCAGCGGCTGTTGCGTAACGAGAGAGTAAGGTCCTGTCGAACGGGCGTGGATCTTATCGTCAACCATGTGCGCAAGTTTGATCATGTGCATGACACCAACGGTAACTTCACGCTCGAAGCGCTCGCCCGTACGTCCGTCGAAGAGCACAGTCTTACCATTACGCTGCATTCCTGCTTCTTCCATCGTGTCAAATACATCATGCTCGGTTGCACCGTCAAATACCGGTGTAGCCACGTGGATACCAAGCTGCATTGCAGCCATACCCAAGTGAACTTCAAGCACCTGTCCGATGTTCATACGGGAAGGTACCCCTAGTGGGTTAAGCACGACTTGCACAGGCGTTCCATCCGGAAGGAATGGCATATCTTCTTCTGGAAGAATACGGGCCACGACCCCTTTGTTACCGTGACGTCCGGCCATTTTGTCACCCTCGGAGATTTTCCGTTTTTGAGCGATATAGACACGTACGAGCTGGTTAACACCTGGAGGCAGTTCATCACCGTTCTCACGTGTGAACACTTTAACATCTACGACGATACCATCCGTACCATGAGGTACACGGAGCGAAGTATCACGTACTTCACGAGCCTTCTCACCGAAAATAGCATGAAGGAGACGCTCTTCAGCTGTAAGCTCAGTTACCCCTTTAGGTGTAACTTTACCAACAAGAATGTCGCCGGCAGCAATTTCGGCACCAATGCGGATAATTCCACGTTCGTCAAGGTTACGAAGCGCTTCTTCACCTACGTTAGGGATATCGCGAGTAATTTCTTCAGGTCCGAGCTTCGTATCACGCGCTTCAGACTCATATTCCTCAATGTGAATGGAGGTGTATACGTCCTCTTTAACGAGTTTTTCGCTAAGAAGAATCGCATCCTCGTAGTTGTAACCTTCCCAAGTCATGAAGGCAACGACTACGTTGCGGCCCAGTGCCAATTCACCCATTTCAGTAGATGGTCCATCTGCCAAAATGTCGCCTTTTTTAATGTGATCGCCAATTTTTACAATCGGACGTTGGTTAATGCATGTTCCTTGGTTCGAACGCATAAATTTGTGTAATTTATGTTTAACGATATCGCCCTTAACTTCCTTGCCGTCAACGACTTCAATTCTGCGAACCCAAATTTCATTGGCAGAAGATCTCTCAATAATACCGTCATGTTTGGATACAATACATACACCGGAGTCTTTCGCGGCTTTGTGTTCCATACCCGTACCTACAAGCGGAGCTTTAGGGATGAGAAGTGGAACTGCCTGCCGCTGCATGTTGGATCCCATGAGTGCACGGTTGGAGTCATCGTTCTCAAGGAACGGAATGAGCGCCGTAGCAACGGATACTACCTGCTTAGGAGATACGTCCATGTAGTCAACGCGGTCATTAGGCATCGTTGTGATGTTGTCAGACTGCTTGTTGTAACGAACAACGACCATATCCTCAGCAAAGGAACCATCTTCGTTCAATTTGGCATTCGCCTGAGCGATAACGTAGTTATCTTCTTCATCTGCAGTTACATAACGAACTTGATCAGTAACTTGACCTGTCTTCGGATCTACCCAACGATATGGAGCCTCGATAAAGCCATATTCATTGACACGTGCAAACGTAGACAGGGAGTTGATCAAACCAATGTTCGGTCCTTCCGGAGTCTCGATCGGACACATACGACCATAATGGGACGGATGGACGTCACGGACTTCAAAGCCTGCGCGCTCACGAGTCAAACCACCTGGTCCTAGGGCGGACAGACGGCGTTTATGCGTAAGTTCACCCAGCGGGTTCGTTTGGTCCATAAACTGAGACAGCTGCGAGCTTCCGAAGAACTCTTTTATCGATGCAATTACCGGTCGAATGTTGATCAAAGCCTGAGGTGTAATGACATTTGCATCCTGAATGGACATTCTCTCACGAACGACACGCTCCATACGGGAAAGACCGATACGGAACTGGTTCTGCAAGAGCTCACCAACAGAACGAAGACGACGGTTACCCAAGTGGTCAATATCGTCTGTATCACCAATACCATGAAGCAGGTTCAAGAAGTAACTGATGGAAGAAATAATATCTGCTGGCGTAATGTGCTTCACAGATTTATCAATGTTGCTGTTCGCAATCAGTTTAACAACTTTACCATCTTCAATCGGAGAGAATACATCGATTGTTTGAACAGGAATATCATTAGCGTCAAGAACTCCGTTCGCCACATGATAAGTACGTTGTCCAACAGCCTCCTCATTCTCAAGAGCAGGCATGATTTCATCAAGCAATCTGCGGTCAACAATTTGTCCAGCCTCTGCAATGATCTCTCCAGTAGAGATATCAATCAAGGATTCAGCAAGACGTTGGTTGAACAAACGATTCTTGATGTGAAGCTTTTTGTTGATTTTGTAACGACCTACGTTCGCAAGGTCATAACGTTTTGGATCGAAGAAACGCGCTACAAGCAAGCTCTTCGCATTATCCAAAGTCGGCGGTTCGCCCGGACGAAGACGTTCGTAAATTTCGATCAGCGCTTTCTCTGTCGAATCGGTGTTGTCTTTATCCAGTGTGTTCCGGATATATTCATCGTTACCCAGCAAATCCAGAATCTCAGCATCTGTACCGAACCCAAGCGCTCTCAGCAGTACAGTCACCGGAATCTTACGCGTACGATCGATACGAACATAAATAATATCCTTCGCATCCATCTCAAGCTCCAGCCACGCTCCGCGATTCGGAATCACTGTTGCGGTATAAGATTTCTTTGCGTTCTTATCTAATTTGGTACTGAAATAGACGCTAGGAGAGCGAACCAACTGGCTGACAATAACCCGTTCCGCACCGTTGATAATAAAGGTGCCTGTTTCGGTCATCAGCGGGAAATCACCCATGAACACTTCCTGCTCTTTGACTTCGCCCGTTTCCTTATTAATGAGCCGGACTTTTACCCGAAGCGGTGCGGCATAAGTAACGTCGCGTTCTTTCGCGTCGTCTACCGTATATTTCGGTTCACCGAGACTGTAGTCGATAAATTCCAATACGAGATTACCTGTAAAATCCTGAATTGGCGAGATATCCTGGAACATTTCGCGCAATCCTTCCTCCAAAAACCATTCGTAAGATTTTTGTTGGATTTCAATCAGGTTCGGAATTTCGAGTATCTCGTTAATTCGTGCATAACTGCGCCGAGTGCGTCGACCATACTGAACAAGATGTCCTGCCAACTTAAACTCACCCCTCAATGTCTACTCACTTTTAAAAATTACGTTGCGAACCTCTGTTTGTAACCTTATAATGGAACTCATATAAGATGAATCAAGCAGAGAGAGAGCATCCACAAATAAAGAAAAGCCCTTACTCGAATGTTTTTTCGAAAAAAGAGCAACTTATTAGTGAATTTCTCCTTCATCCCAGAAAAACCCACTTACCTCATAGTCTGCCCAAAATGTACATATTATACGCGGATCAGCATATTAATATGCGATCCATGCGAAAAAAAAGATTGACATTTTAACAAACTAAAGCTAAGTAGGGCATCTTAATGCTGACATTTATTAAGAATACCACATTGGCGATACCAAGTCAATAGTCCTATTGCGATATTTTTTAGTTGTTATATACTAACTCGATTATTGTGCAGTCTAACGACAAGCCCTTAACCTCGCAACATATTCGCATTATTTCTCTGCCCTGAATATCCGGTACCCTTTATCCTTTGTCACTTCTTCAACCACACTAAACATCGATTCCAGCTTAGCCTTCGCAGACGGTGCCCCTTGTTTCTTCTGTATAACGATCCACAGCGATCCACCCTTATGAAGCTGCTCATAGGCCTCTTCAAAAATAGCGTGCACAACATCCTTGCCAGCCCGAATTGGAGGATTTGTAAGAATGACATCGAACTTATCTTCTCTCACTGCTTCCAGCCGGTCACTCTGTTTAATGACGGTATTTGCACTTACCTGGTTTTGAATTGCATTATGCCTCGCTAGTTCTACGGCGCGTTCGTTGATATCAATCATCGTAACAACTGCATCCGGCAACAGCTTAGCTGCTACAATCCCAATCGGACCATAGCCACATCCTACATCCAAAACCGACTTGGCTCCCTGAAGATCCATCGCTCCAATAAGAACCCTGCTGCCATAGTCCACACCGTTCTTTGAAAACACTCCTGCATCACTGGTTAGTTTAAGCTTGTTCCCTCTCAGCACGGTTTCAAGAGTTTGTCTATCGTGAGCGGCTTCAGGCTTATTAGAATAATAATGATCAGACATGGGACACCTCCAAATCACCTTCACATAAAAGTTACTGCCATTCATAACAACAAACCCCTTGACTCTATCAAGGGGTTTGTATGTTTTATTTCCAGTTCACTAGTTAAGTGAAATAGATTATTTTACTTCGATAGAAGCGCCAACTTCTTCAAGTTTAGCTTTAACTGTTTCTGCTTCTTCTTTGCTTACTTTTTCTTTCAGTGGTTTTGGAGCGTTGTCAACGAGTTCTTTAGCTTCTTTCAAGCCAAGACCTGTGATTTCGCGAACCGCTTTGATTACGTTGATCTTGGAAGCACCAGCAGATGTCAAGATTACGTCGAACTCAGTTTGCTCAGCAGCTTCAGCACCGCCAGCAGCGCCGCCCATAACAGCTACAGGAGCTGCAGCAGTTACGCCGAATTCTTCTTCGATTGCTTTAACAAGATCGTTCAGTTCCAAAACAGTCATACCTTTAATTGCTTCCAAGATTTGCTCTTTACTCATGGTAGAACCTCCATTATTTAAATTAGTATTTTATATAGCTTGGTAATTCAAAAAATTAAGCGCCTTGCTCTTCTTTTTGTTCGCCAACTGCTTTAACCGCAAGGGCGAAGTTGCGTACAGGTGCTTGAAGCACGCTGAGGAGCATGGAAAGAAGTCCTTCGCGGGATGGAAGTTCTGCCAGTGCTTTAACTTCTTCAACACCAACAACACGTCCTTCAACTACCGCACCTTTCAATTTCAGTGCATCGTTCTTCTTAGCGAAGTCGTTCAAAATTTTAGCTGGAGCAACAGCATCTTCACCGCTGAATGCAATCGCAGTAGGACCTGTCAGAACTTCATCAAGTTCAGTCAGCTCTGCAGCTGCAGTAGCACGGCGAAGCAATGTGTTCTTCAGGACTTGGAATTCGATACCCGCTTCACGAAGCTGTTTACGCAGCTCAGTTACTTGGGCAACGTTCAGACCACGGTAGTCAGCTACTACTGTAGTTGCGCTCTCACGCAATTTCGCAGTTACCACATCAACCGCTTCTTGTTTAGCTTGAATCACTTTTGCGTTTGCCAAATTGTACACCTCCTGATAGATTCCTTGCTCAGTACCGTATGGCACCTCGCATCTTCGTTAACCGCCAGAAGCGGAAGTTTCCCGTAAGATAGGTGAGGCTTGATCCAATATATCAGCTTCATTTATCCAATAAGAAAAGCCTCCGTAGAATCACGAAGGCTTGATAAAGTCACATTGAGCATAGAAACTCAATTGATACGTTCTATCATCACACCTCGGTAGGAAATTAAGCTTATAAAAAGCACCTACTGTCTACGGTAAGCATATTCGAATTTAAGGGTCAGTCACTTAAGACTTAACAACTTTTACAGAATAACAGATTCAGTAGACCAAAGTCAACTGGTATTTATTATCTGTAAGAAGCTGTACTCACACGAGCACCAGGTCCCATCGTTGAGGACAGGCTGATGTTTTTCAGGTAAACACCTTTTGCTGCAGCTGGTTTTGCACGGTTAAGTGCATCGATCAGTGCTTTAAGGTTATCATTCAACTGCTCAGCAGTGAAAGATGCTTTACCGATTGGCGCGTGAATTTGACCTGCACGATCCAGACGATACTCGATTTTACCGGCTTTAATTTCTTGAACAGCCTTGGAAACATCGAAAGTAACCGTTCCGGCTTTAGGGTTAGGCATCAGGCCTTTACCGCCGAGCAGACGGCCCAATTTACCTACTTCGCTCATCATATCAGGTGTAGCTACGCAGACATCGAACTCGAACCAACCTTGTTGGATTTTGTTGATCATATCTTGATCTCCAACAAAGTCTGCTCCAGCTGCTTCCGCCTCTTTCGCTTTGTCACCTTTTGCAAATACCAATACGCGTTGTGTTTTACCTGTACCGTGAGGCAAGACAACAACACCACGCACAGCTTGGTCTTGTTTACGTGGGTCTACACCCAAACGAACTGCAGCTTCAACTGTTTCGTCGAATTTAGCAGTCGCCGCCTTTTTGACAAGCTCAACAGCTTCCAAAGGCTCGTAGCTAGCTTCGCTGTCAATCAGCTTAGCAGCTTCAACATATTTCTTACCATGTTTAGCCATGTTTCTATTCCTCCTTTGTGGTTTTAGCGGATATACCTCCCACATGGCGGACACAAATTGTAGCCCGCGTTACGAACACTTCAATTAGTCTTCGATGGTGATACCCATGCTGCGAGCAGTACCTTCTACCATGCGCATTGCGGACTCAACGTTCGCAGCGTTCAGGTCAGGCATTTTTTGCTCAGCGATTTGACGAACAGCATCGCGTTTAATAGTTGCGACTTTGTTCTTGTTCGGCTCACCGGATCCTTTTTCAAGTTTAGCAGCTACTTTAAGCAGAACTGCAGCCGGTGGAGTTTTGGTGATGAAAGTAAAGGAACGATCTTCAAACACCGTAATTTCAACTGGAATGATCAAACCTGCTTGATCGGCTGTACGAGCGTTGAATTCTTTACAGAATGCCATGATGTTGACACCCGCTTGACCCAATGCCGGACCTACCGGAGGCGCAGGATTCGCTTTTCCTGCAGGGATCTGCAGTTTTACCATTTTGATTACCTTTTTGGCCATGTAAGACACCTCCTTGCATCAATAGTGGTCGACGAGCTTCATAAGCCCTCCCACAAGAAACCAATGTCAGCTTCGATAGAGCTTTTATAATTTCTCCACTTGAGTATAATCCAGCTCAAGCGGGGTTTCCCGTCCAAACATGTTGACGTGAACTTTCAGTTTGCTTTTCTCAGCCAATATTTCTTCCACGGAGCCCACAAAATTCGCAAAAGGACCAACCTTAATTCGTACAGATTCCTTAATGTCGAATTCAATCTTCGGTTTCGGTTCCACCACTCCCATATGCTTCAGAATCTGTTCAACTTCATCTGGCAGCAATGGTGTTGGCTTTGAACCTGACCCTGTCGATCCTACAAACCCAGTCACTCCAGGCGTGTTGCGAACAACATACCAGGAATCATCCGTTTGAATCATTTCGACCAGGACATATCCCGGGTAAATCTTACGCATGACAGTCTTTTTCTTTCCGTCCTTATTCACCACTTCTTCTTCCATTGGAACAAGAACACGGAATATCTTGTCCTCCATGCCCATGGACTCTACGCGCTTTTCCAAATTGGCTTTGACTTTGTTCTCATACCCTGAATAGGTATGAACGACATACCATCTTTTTTCCATATCAAGCCACCTGGGACCCTTCTTAAATTATCGCATCGATCACATAGGAAATTCCGATGTCAAGAACCCAAAAATAAAGCGTGATAACTATAACCGTCCCCAGAACAATCAGGGTGTAGTTAGTTAACTCTTTACGATTAGGCCAGCGAACTTTTTTAAGCTCTGCCCAGCTTTCTGAGAAAAAGGAAAACAGAGACTTGAAACTACGTTTCACGCCGACTACACCTCCAAATTAACTATCTGGTTTCGCGATGAGAAGTCTGCTCGTTACAAAACTTGCAAAATTTCTTCATCTCCATGCGGTCAGGGTGATTACGCTTGTTTTTTGTCGTTGTGTAATTTCTTTGTTTGCAATTCGTACAAGCCAAAGTAATAATTACCCGCATGATGTGCACCTCCCGAAGACATCCGAAGCATTATCAGAAGTCTCTAAATTGATCCTAAAAAAAAGCGCGAATTTAGGCCTACCTAAAACACTTTATCACAAGGGTATATTCATGTCAATGCAAGAATAAGCCTTATTCACTGGCTAAAATAACCTGTAGTCGGCGAACTTTCAGGTCTCGATTTGTTCTCAGAAAGCGTCTCTCTCCTATGCGAACGATAAATTGGACGAACGTGAATGATAGAAACGCCAATATTATACAGTATTAAACATTCCTTTGTTTTTAAACGTCCTGTCTTTGCATGCAAGCAAAAAAAGACTCTTATTCGAGTCTTTCTTCAAGTTGCAATATTCTAATTATCTCGTACTTCAAGATATTTCTCAAGCTTGCGCTTCACTCTCTGCAGTGCATTGTCGATGGACTTTACGTGACGATCAAGATCAACCGCTATTTCTTGATAGGATCTGCCGTCTAAATAAAGCATCAATACTTTGCGTTCCAGATCACTTAGAATCTCGGACATCTTGTCTTCCAAGCCGACAAACTCTTCCTGATTAATGATAAGTTCTTCAGGATCACTCACCTGGGATCCACAAATGACATCCAGCAGCGTACGGTCTGACTCTTCATCATAAATCGGCTTGTCCAAAGAAACATAAGAATTCAGCGGAATATGCTTCTGACGAGTTGCAGTCTTGATGGCTGTGATAATCTGTCTAGTTATACATAACTCTGCAAATGCCTTGAAAGAAGCAAGCTTGTCCCCTCTGAAATCACGTATCGCCTTGTAAAGCCCGATCATTCCTTCTTGAATGATATCTTCCCTATCGGCACCGATTAAAAAGTAAGATCTTGCTTTGGCGCGTACAAAATTACGATACTTGTTAATCAAGTATTCCAGCGCCTCACTATCGTTGTTATGAACCGCTTGGACAATATCCTCATCGCTTAGGTAATCAAACTCGGACAACATGATATCTTTGAGGTCAACACTCACTAACAATCCCTCCGGCTGCAACGCAAGGAACCCCGTCACCTATCAAAATAATAGCATCAGTATAAATGATCGAACCTTCCATCGTCAACCACACACCGCCTAAAATTGAAAAGAATGATATAAATGTCAAGAGATACATAATACCAATTATTTACACTCGAAGAGCATTTGTCAATCTCTTCTCCACTGCTCGAACAATTTACGCATTTCCGGTGTGAGCTTTGAATCTATCGTATTTTTTGTCGATTTTTTTTGAAAATCTTCTTTGATGCGTTTACCGACTTCCTTCTCATTCTGTTCCAGCTCGATCAGAAGTTCGCGCGCAGACAAGCGGAGTGCACCTTGCCCAAAGATGACATGCTGTTCCACCATATCGCTTGTTGCCACATAGATCTGACGTCTGCGGGAGCTGAGCTCGCCAACTAGACGCTCGATGCACTCGTCTGCCGTTTCTTTTTCTTTTGTAAAATAGACCTGGACTTTGCTCTCTGTAAAAGATTTGCCCAGGCCGGGAACTCGGTATGCATCAAATACGACAATGACTCGTCGACCCGAGAAGCCCTGATATTCAGCAAGCTTAGCCAGAAGCTTGTCCCGAGCTCCATCCAGGTCGGTCTGAGCTAGCGCAAAGAGCTCCTTCCACGCTCCGATCATGTTGTAGCCGTCCACGAGAAGCACATCACGGAGATCCTTCATGTCCCGCCAGCCCCTAGGCCTCTCGGGATCGGAGCACTTCGTACATGACTACACCGGCAGCTACAGAGGCGTTCAATGAATTGATCTGTCCTGCCATCGGCAGCTTAAGAAGGATGTCGCATTTTTCACGAACCAGGCGGCCCATGCCCTTGCCTTCGTTTCCAATCACTACAGCAACAGGCCCGGTAAACACTCCATTTCCGAAGACAGACTCCGTCGCTCTTATATCGGTGCCTACAACCCACACTCCAGCTTCCTTCAGCTCCTCAATCGTCTGTGCCAGATTGCTTACTCTTGCTACAGGCACATATTCAGCTGCTCCAGCTGAGGTTTTGGATACTGTAGCTGTCACTTGCGCCGATCGTCTCTTTGGAACAATGACACCATGCGCACCTGTGCAATCCGCTGTTCGCAAAATCGAACCTAGATTATGAGGATCTTCGATCTCATCAAGCAGCACAAGGAACGGAGCTTCTCCCTTCTCTTGTGCGGAAGCAAGGATATCCTCAACCTCAGCATATTCGTAGGGTGCCGCCTGTGCCACAACCCCTTGATGTTGGATACCTGGCACCATCTGGTCCAACTTACGCTTATCGACTTGCTGGATGATGACTCCTGCTTTTTTGGCTTCTGCAATAATCGGCATCGTCAAGTGCTTCTGGGCTTGATCGGCAATCCACACTTTGTTTAACGTTCTTCCGGAACGGAGCGCCTCGATAACCGAGTGCTTGCCGGCAATCCATTCTTCTTCCATAATTCCTTTATCCTCCTGGCTGACGCCTTCATTTCAGTTAGTTGTTATTCTCCTGCTGCATCTGTGTAATCCCCAAATCTATCAGCTCACGCAGCCGCGCTTCCCTCTTGCTTAGGTACAGATATCCGACAAGACATTCAAATGCTGTCGCATGACGATATTGCTGTACATCCGCATTTTTCGGCACGCTTGACTTGGCATTCCGCCCTTGTCTAACCACGTCCATTTCCTTGTCATCCAGCTTCGACTCAATTAGAGACAATATTCGACTCTGTCCTTTGGCTGATACGAAACTGGTCGCTTTCTGGTGAAGGTGATGTGGACGCAGATTGGGTTTCGACAACAAATATTGCCTTACTGCTACCTCGTATACCGCATCCCCGATATAGGCCAGCGCAATGGGCGGAATCAGTTCCGGCTTGCGTGAAGGAGAGTAAGGAAATAACCAATCCTGCTCTCCCTGTTCGCTGAGATTAATATCCGTTTCACTCATTTGCGCCGCCATCTTATGCCTTGAGCCGTATCTTCGATAACAATACCCATAGCAGTCAATTCATCACGAATTTCGTCTGCTCGTGCCCAATTCTTCGATTTACGAGCCTCGTTACGCTCTGCGATCAATTTCTCTACATCCTCGTGCAGATCATCTTCATCCGATGTGTATATACGGAGCACTCCGTTCATCTCATCGAACGCGGCCAATACTGCCTCAAGCTCTGCACGGTTAGCCACTTCGGCCTGAAGCAGGCTATTGACCTCATTTACCCATTCAAACACGGCAGTAATAGCATCTGGTGTATTAAAATCATCCTGCATTTTTTCATGAAAGCTGGACAAAATTTCGGAAAGTCTGGATTTCAGCTCCTCGGATACAGGCTGGTCCAAGGTTACCGTTCCAAGACGATGCTTCACATTGTTAACCGCAATGGCAATCCGATCCACACTATTCTCGGCCTGTTGCATAATATCTTCACTGAAATTGAGTGGGTTTCGATAATGTGTCGAAAGCATGAAATATCGAATGGCTTCACGGCGATAGAGATTACGTAAATCTTTTACCAAAATCCCGTTCCCTAAAGACTTCGACATTTTCTCATTGTCGATCCGAATGAAGCCGTTATGCATCCAATAATTAGCCAGCGGCTTGCCTGTCAATGCTTCAGATTGGGCCACTTCACATTCATGATGCGGGAACTGCAGGTCTTGACCACCTCCATGAATATCCAGGGTGTCACCGAGCAGCTTGCGCGCCATGGCCGAGCACTCGATATGCCAGCCTGGGCGTCCCGGACCCCAAGGGCTTTCCCAATAAATTTCACCTGGCTTTGCTGCTTTCCATAGAACAAAATCCTGCGGATTTTCTTTGCGTTCATCTACACCGATTCGTATACCGAACTGAAGCTCATCGAGATTTTGCTTAGAGAGCTTGCCATACTCCGGGAATTTATGCGTACGATAATACACATCCCCGCCATTCTCATATGCAATCCCTTCCTTGAACAGCTGATCAATAAAATCAATAATCAGATCCATATTCTCGGTAACTCTCGGATTATGGGTTGCTCTCGGAATGCCCAGTCCATCTAGGTCTTCGTAATATGCTTTAATGAACCGATCTGCAACCTGCGGCACAGTGAGTCCTGTCTGTTCAGCTTTTTTTATCAATTTATCGTCTACATCCGTAAAGTTAACGACATAGTTCACATCATTACCCACAGTCTCTAGGTAGCTACGAACCACGTCGAAAAATATCATCGGTCGTGCATTTCCGATATGGATATAGTCGTATACTGTCGGTCCGCACACGTACATTTTCACTTTTCCCGGCTCCTGAGGAGTAAATACATCCTTGCTCCTTGTGAGCGTATTATAAATATGAAGTGCCATGATTCACGTTCCTTTCAATACATTTCAATCATTATATTGTACCACGTTTACGATTTGTTACCACGTATGACCGCCTCTTTACGGCTCCCTTCGTTAACTGCTGATCTAAGCTGATCCAGCTCCTCCCGCAGCGTAACCAGCTCTTGCTGCAGCTCACGCATGGAATCAACCACTGGATCTGGCAGCTGCTGGCTCAGTCGATCCACTCTCCGGCCATCCTGCTTAACGACGCGCCCCGGTATTCCAACGACCGTACTATTGGGCGGAACTTCTCTTAATACCACGGAATTTGCTCCAATATTGCTGTAATCCCCTACTTTGAACGATCCCAACACTTTGGAACCCGAGGATATCACCACATGATTACCAATGGTAGGATGTCTCTTTCCCTTCTCTTTACCCGTTCCGCCTAAGGTCACACCTTGATAAATCACCACATCATCACCAATTTCGCATGTTTCCCCAATGACGATCCCCATACCATGATCGATGAAGAGCCGATTCCCGATTGTAGCCCCTGGGTGAATCTCAATTCCCGTCATAAACCGGCTAAATTGAGAAATGATTCTAGCCACTGTGTACCATCCCCATCGGTAAAAATGATGCGCCAAGCGATGGGCCCAGATGGCATGCAATCCTGAGTAAGTAAATATCACTTCAAACCGACTTCTAGCAGCCGGGTCGTTATCAAAGACTGCCTGAATATCTGATTTTATTTTCTTAAACATAACTGTTCCCCTCTTCGCATCATTTACCCGTTCGTCTTTCGTAACTTTGATCCTGCTTGTTAGAGCATAGAATGAAAAAAACGCCTCAGCAGCCACATTGGGCTGCAGAGGCGTCTATCAAATCGCGGTTCCACTCTGCTTAGGATTCGCATAACACACCAATCCTATCTCGGACGTCCGTTAACGAGGACGAAACGTCGCTACCTACCCGAAGTAGCTTTCCAGCAAAGGAAAGGTCCAGGTTCGGAGGCGCAGCTCCCAGGCGCATTTTCGATCAGCAGAGCGTGAGATAACTTCCAGCCTTGAAGACTTGTTAAAAGTCTTACCCGGTTATCTTCTCTGGTCCACGTTCATGACTGTGTACTTCTCCTGTTCACAGCTGTTCAATATAGTCAGTCTTCCCCATAAGGTTACTCTTAATCACATTAGGACAAACAGAGCCTGCTTATCGTGATGTACTGCTTTTTATATATCTTAGCGAAAAGAACTTCGGCTGACAAGGATTATCCTTACTAGCTTCAATACAAATTTAAAATTGGGCTCTCAATCGGCCTAATACCTTATCCCGGCCTAACAAATAAATCGTTGCATTCAAATCCCGACCATGGGTTTGGCCTGTCAGTGCCACACGAATCGGCATGAACAGCTGTTTGCCCTTGAAGCCTGTTTCTTTCTGCACTTCTTTGATCAAAGCCTGCATGTGGGAGGCAGTAAAGTCAGCGGATGTCTCTACTTTATCAGCAAATGCCCTCAGGACTGCTGGAACCTGCTCTTCCTTCAGAACCGATTCAGCTTCATCTTCAAATTCCACTTCATCCTTGAAGAACAAGGACGCCAGCTCCACAATATCGGATGCAGCAACCATCTGCTCCTGATACAGCGCCACCAGCTCTTCTGCCCAGGCCTGCTTGTCTGCATCAAGCTCACCTGGAAGCAGTCCCGCTTGCTGCAAGTGCGGAATAGCAAGATCCGCGATTCGCTTCGGTTCCGCATTCTTGATATAAGAGTTATTGAGATGAGCCAGCTTATTCGTGTCAAATACCGCAGGAGACTTGGACAGCCGTGACGGATCAAAAATCTTGATCAGCTCATCCTTGCTGAAAATTTCCTCTTCCCCTTCCGGAGACCAGCCGAGCAGTGAGATATAGTTAAACAGTGCTTCCGGCAAATAGCCTAGCTTGTCATATTGCTCAATAAATTGAATAATCGACTCGTCGCGCTTGCTGAGCTTCTTATGATTCTCATTAACAATGAGGGTCATATGACCGAATACCGGCGGTTCCCAGTCAAAAGCTTCATAGATCATCAGCTGGCGAGGTGTATTGGAGATATGGTCTTCCCCACGCAGAACATGTGTGATTTTCATCAAATGATCGTCAAGGGCAACAGCAAAATTGTAAGTAGGTATGCCGTCTTTTTTGACAATAACAAAGTCTCCGGTTTCTTTGGAATTAAAGGAAATCGTCCCTTTAACCATGTCATTAAAGGTGTAAATTTTCTCTTCCGGAACACGGAAACGTACACTTGGCACACGGCCCTCGGCTTCATAAGCCTTGCGTTCATCTTCAGTCAGATTACGATGCTTGCCGGAGTAACGCGGCGTCTCCCCGCGGGACATCTGCTCCTCGCGTTCCTGTTCAAGCTCTTCCTCCGTACAATAACAGAAATAAGCGAGTCCGCGGTCAATCAAGTCCTGCCAGTATTTTTTGTAGATATCGAGACGCTCCGTTTGACGATAAGGGCCGTATTCTCCCCCAACATCAATACTCTCATCCCATTCCATGCCGAGCCATTTCAAATACGTCAGCTGACTCTCTTCTCCGCCTTCAATGTTCCGCTTCGTATCTGTATCTTCTATGCGGATAATAAATTTCCCGCCTTGATTTCTCGCATATAAATAATTGAATAATGCCGTTCTTGCATTTCCGATATGCAAATGTCCTGTCGGACTCGGCGCATAACGCACGCGAACTTCCGCGCTCATAATATCCCCTCCGATTCATTATTTCAAGATGATAGCACAGGTTGGATCAGGCATACAACCGATTGCGCAGCAATGCCCTCGCCCCGTCCTGCAAAGCCAAGCTGCTCTGTAGTCGTCGCTTTTACATTAACTTGAGAGAGCTCTGCACCCAGCGCCTTGGCAATGATCTCTGCCATTTGCGGAATATACGGCGCCATCTTCGGCTTTTGAGCAATGATCGTCGAATCCACATTACCCAGCTGATATCCACGCTCTACAGCAAGCTCCCATACTCGCTCCAGCAGCTTAAGACTATCCGCGTCTTTAAATACCGGATCCGTATCCGGAAAGTGCTTGCCGATATCACCAAGACCCAGAGCACCAAGAATGGCATCACTTATCGCATGCAAAAGCACGTCCGCATCGGAATGTCCCAGCAGTCCTTTTTCATAGGGAATGGTCACTCCCCCAATAATGCATGGTCTGCCCTCCACTAGCTGATGAACGTCAAATCCTTGTCCTACACGGATCATAAGTCTACTCTCCCCTTTTTTGCATAAATACAGCATAATCCAGGTCGTCCGGCGTCGTAATTTTGATATTCGTATAACGGCCCTCTACGACCTTTACCTGCTTCCCAAGCCGTTCAAGCAGCATCGCGTCATCTGTTCCAAGAAACTTCTCTTGCTTAGCCCGCTCATGAGCCTCAAGCAGTGCAGACAGACGAAAAGCCTGTGGTGTTTGGATACTCCACAGACTTCGCCGATCCGGCGTGGACATAATAATGCCTTCTTCATTTACTTGCTTGATCGTATCCTTGACAGGCACTGCAAGCAGCGCAGCCCCATGCTCCATTGCAGCATCCATACAGTTCTCGATAAGCTCGGGTGTCACGAAAGGCCGCACTCCATCATGCACAAGCACATAATCGGAAGTAAGCTCCTTCAAGCCTGCATAGACGGAATCCTGCCTTTCAGACCCTCCTGCAGTAACCCGAACCTGAATCCCAAGGCCAAACCTTTTGATCCACTCTTCACAGCGCGCAACATCTGCAGCTCCTGTTACCACGATCATCTCTTTAATTCGCGACACACGGCTGAACACCTCAAGCGTATGTATAAAGATGGGCTTGTCCTGCAGCAGCAGAAACTGCTTGCTCTCCGCGTAACCCATACGCGTACCTCTGCCTGCTGCCACAATGACGGCTCCCCATGAATTGTCCATGCTCTTAAACCCCTGCCTTGTTCATCTGCTTAAGCATTCAGCTATCGGAACACTCAATCTCCATCATACCGCTTTATTGAGCTTTTTCCAACAGTTTCGGCTTGGCAAAAATCATTCGTCCTGCAGAGGTTTGGAGTACGCTTGTCACAAGCACCTCCATCATCGTACCGATGTATTCTCTCCCACCCTCGACGACAATCATGGTGCCGTCATCCAGGTAGGCTACGCCTTGACCATGCTCCTTGCCGTCCTTGATGATCTGGACCATAATTTCCTCACCTGGCAAAACTACCGGCTTGACTGCATTAGCCAAATCATTAATGTTCAGCACAGATACGCCTTGAAGCTCACATACCTTGTTCAGATTAAAGTCATTGGTTACAACCTTGCCCTGAAGTACCTTGGCAAGCTTAACCAGCTTGCTGTCCACCTCAGATATTTCTTCAAAATCGCCTTCATAGATCAGTACCTTAATCTCCAATTCCTTTTGAATCTTGTTAAGGATATCGAGCCCGCGCCGTCCGCGGTTACGCTTGAGCAGATCCGATGAATCCGCAATATGCTGAAGCTCCTCCAGTACGAATTCAGGGATAACGATGGTTCCTTCGATAAAGCCTGTCTTGCAGATGTCCGCAATCCGGCCATCAATAATGACACTCGTATCCAGTATTTTATGCTCTTCAATCCGTCTGTCTTCACTTATAGCACCGTTATTCCAACGTCCTGAAGTCCAGAACGTCCCTAGGTCCTCTTTCTTCGCAAGACCAAGCCGAAGTCCCATGTAACTGAAGACAAGCATCATCGCCACTTGAAGCAGCTCTCCTGGCTTTCCAAGCCAGTTCAATGACGGATATAGAAGTATAGAGAACAATAATCCAATTCCTAGCCCCAAAGCCCCCGCTGCCAATTCACTCATAGGAACACGAGCGAGCTTCGTTACTCCTTCTTCTACCCTTACATTCACCACAGAACCCAGCGTACTGCATAGTAAAGTAAAGACTGCAATCCCTGCTAGCATCCATAACGCAAGTGCTGTTGTCGTTCCCAGCCTGTCAGCCAGTTCTCTTAACCAAGGGACTGTTAGTCCTACCGAATGATATAACGCATAACCAGACCACGCTCCCATTAGCCCGGTAAATGTTAAGATGACTTTTTTCCACATGTCCCTTCACCTCCTTTGACCATTTCCCTATCCAGTATGAACCAATTAAGTTGGTCCTAATCCTGTAATTCAGGATATTTAAGGAAAATTATCTCTTGGATCTCCCCTCGATCCATAAGTAGGCTAAATAAAGCATTTTACGCTGCTGAGACTTGCGGATAAGTATCGAACTGTAAATCATGGTTGAAAATGGTTTGTGGGGTGGCATATAATAAATTCAACTGAAAACACTGAGGTGAATATAAGGAATGAGCACTTCCAGCCTGCAAACCTTTCAAGACCAAGTATCCGAATTGTTGCTCCGTCACCGTAGTCTCATTGATGTCTTGTCAAAGTTAGGACAAGCCGACGCTTCTGTTAATCGTGCAGTTTCCAAGGCCATTACGGAGTGCGGATGTATTGAACTTCATGCTTCCAAGCAGTCATACACACCTAACGGGAATTTGGAGGACGCTAAATCTTCTGTAGAGACGCATGTACATGGAGATTTATGTGACCATTGCAAAGAGATTGTCGGCTCAGAGCTTGGCCGCAATCTGTTCTATATGTCAGCGCTTTGCAATCTGCTCAATATTCAGCTCGAGGACGTCCTTGAGAATGAAGCCAACAAGTGTTCCACACTAGGCATATTCAACCTATCGTAACGAAATTCAAATTCAAGTAACTCTAGATCAGTTCTGCTAAATATACACAACCTTCTATACACTTCTAATTCGTACTACAATGAATGCAATTCACACCATAAAAAAAGCATTTATCCTCTCCAGTACAATACGAGAGAATAAATGCTTTTTTATTCGAATGAGCATCTCTGCCCTATTTTTCCCTAATAACGATGTGATGTTTCATCTTCCTGGTTCTTATTCCGATTCCGATTGCGTCTGCGGTGAATGTATCGTTGTACACTATGGGACAGGCCGTATACGGCATACAACACTAAAGGAATAAATACAAACATAGATAATTGCTCAGAGAACAAAAATGCAAGTGCAATTGAAAACAAAACGACCAATGGAGCGATCCACACCGCTTTTTTGGGGATGCCTACTTTTTTGAAATTTGGATATTTCAGCGAACTAACCATGAGCAAGGATAATAGCAGTGTAGCAACCATCATAAACGGTGCAGAAATATCTTTGTTAAATAAGGACAGCAATGCAAGTACTCCACCTGCAGCCGGTATAGGCAGTCCTGTAAAATAACCGGGAATCCCGGGTTTAACATTAAATCGGGCTAACCTCAGAGCACCGCATATCGGAAATACGCTGGTTACGATCCAAGCAATGGCTACCGGAGCTTCCTGAAAAGAAACGGTATACATCAGATAAGCAGGAGCGGCACCAAAGGATACAATATCAGAAAGTGAATCCAGTTCTTTACCGAATTCGCTTTGAGCATTCAGCGCCCTTGCAATCCGGCCATCCAAACCATCAAGGAGCATTGCTATGACCACCATAAAAGCAGCAGTCGTATACTGATCCTCTGAGGCCAGCAAAATGGCAATCATTCCGAGTGATAAATTACCCAAGGTAAATAAATTCGGAATTGATTTTGTTATCATCACGTCACCCCATATGTGCGGCAATAAAAAACACAAATTATAATCAATTCTCAATTATTTATATTTGTCTGTCAATGAACATTTGCTCCTGTAGTCGCTTCAGTCCATCCTTGATCGTACGCGCACGTACTTCTCCGATGCCGTCGACTTCGTCCAATTCTTCAATTGTTGCCATAATGACGTGCGGCAAGTGTTCAAACTCCTCCACCAAATTATGAATAATTACATTTGGCAGTCGAGGAATCTTACTTAGAACACGGTACCCTCTTGGGGCAACTGATTCTTCGGAGGTCGCAGCTGATGCAGGATAGCCGAGCAAACGGACAATATGGTGGGTATCCAGCAGTTCATCATCTGTTGAACGTTTGAGACCACTCACAATCTCTTTGATCTTCTCATCGCTGTCATCCTTGGCATAGTCCTTATACAGAAGCATCGCTTCTTCTTCCGTATTGCTGACAAGCTCCTCCATCTGCATGGAGATAAGCCGCCCTTCATTCCCGAGCTCATTGATGTAGCGCTTGATCTCCATCTTAATTCGAAGAACCATTTCCACACGCTGAATGACATTAACAACCTCAGGTATGGTCACCAGCTCTTCAAATTCGGACGCGCTGAGATTGGTCAAGGATTGATTGAGCACAGCTCTGTATTTCTCAAGCGTTTGTATCGCCTGATTCGCTTTGGTCAGGATTACGCCAATTTCCTTCAATGCATACCGCAGTGTACCTTGGTAGAGCGTAATAATATTACGTCTTTGTGATATCGATACGACGAGCTTGCCTGTCTGCTTGGCAACCCTCTCCGCGGTTCTGTGCCGAATTCCTGTTTCAGAAGAAGAAATGGAAGAATCAGGAATCAACTGCGTATTCGCATACAAAATTCGTTTTAAATCCTCACTTAAGATAATGGCTCCGTCCATCTTGGCCAGCTCATATAGATAGTTTGGAGAGAAATCACAATTGATCGAAAAACCGCCATCCACAACCTCCATTACTTCAGGACTGTAACCAACAACGATAAGCGCACCCGTTTTTGCACGCAACACGTTCTCCAGTCCCTCTCGAAATGGTGTTCCGGGCGAAACCAATCTTAAGAGATTATTCATTTTATCCAATTGGCTCGATTCTTTCATCTTTCAATGCCCCCTAATCTAAAGCAACCGCTAGTGCATCTCCGACGGTGTTTACACCGATAAGTTCTATTCCCTTCGGGTGCTTCCAGCCTTTTAGGCTCTTCTCTGGCATAATCACCCGTTTGAATCCAAGCTTTTGCGCTTCTTTTGCTCTCTGCTCCGCACGAGATACGGCCCGAACCTCACCCGTAAGGCCTACCTCGCCAAACACAACATCATAAGGTTTGGTCGGCATATCCCGGAAGCTAGATGCGACACTGACGGCAACCGCCAGATCAATAGCGGGCTCATCCAGCTTCACCCCTCCGGCAACGTTTATATAAGCATCCTGGTTCTGTAAAAACATGCCCTGACGCTTTTCTAACACGGCGATGATGAGTGCCATACGATTGTAATCAACACCGGTAGCCATACGTCTTGGAGAAGGGAATTGGGTTGCGGATACCAGTGCCTGAAGCTCAACAAGCATTGGACGGGTCCCTTCCATGCTGGCAGCAACAGTGGAGCCTGCTACCCCAAGCGGTCGTTCGGACAAGAACATCTCGGATGGATTGGCAACCTCGGTTAACCCGATTTCACCCATCTCAAAAATCCCCATCTCATTGGTTGAGCCAAAACGGTTCTTCACCGCACGAAGCAGCCGATACGTATGATGTCTTTCGCCTTCGAAATAGAGCACACAATCCACCATATGCTCAAGCATTCGCGGTCCTGCGATCGCCCCTTCCTTAGTAACATGCCCTACAAGCACGGTCGCAATGCCCTGCCCTTTGGCAATTCGCATAAATCTTGAAGTGCATTCCCTTACCTGAGCCACACTGCCCGGCGCACTCGTAATTTCGGGTAAATACACCGTTTGAATGGAGTCGATCACCAAAAAATGCGGCTCCACCTGTTTGACTGCTTCCTCAATCCGTTCCATATTTGTTTCGCTGAGCACGTACAGCTCAGGAGACAAAGCTTCCAGCCGATCTGCACGCAGCTTCGTCTGCCTTACCGATTCCTCACCGGAAATATACAGCACTCGCAGTCCCGCTGTAGTCATAGCATGAGAGGTTTGCAGGAGCAACGTAGATTTACCGATACCCGGATCTCCGCCGACCAGAACAAGAGAGCCCGGAACGACTCCGCCGCCGAGCACTCGATTCAGTTCCTTAATACCTGTAAGGATGCGGGGCTCCTGGTCACTCTCTATGTTTATGATGGGCTGAGGCTTTTCTTTACTATCAAAAAGGGAAGAACCTCTCCCTTGTGTCTTAACAATACTTTCGGTTTCCTCCACCATGGAGTTCCAGGACTGACACCCCGGACATTTACCGTACCATTTAGGGGCTTCATAGCCGCATTCGGTACAATAAAACTTCGTTTTAACTTTAGCCACTTCACTTCTCCTTATTTTTACACTATTCGATTAAAATCGTCTTTAAGTGCAAATGCCGAATTTACTAAAAAAGGATTTAATAAAAGTTTAACATTGAATGCATTTTGACGTAAAGCATAATTACCAAACTTTACACAGGATGTATTTTCTCCAAGTCAGTTCTTTTTAAATGACTTCTGCCTATCATGCACTTGCCTGAAAAAAAGGGTCCTTATCGCTCACGCGACAAGAACCCTTTCCAACATTTTTAGTTATACGTGTGGCATTGAACAATGAAATCTTAAGTTCATTCTATCCAGATGCAAACAAATTTAAGAAGAACTTGTAGGTGTAGATACACTATCTTTTTTGGTGACCACCAAATTTCCTTCGTCCACATCAATAAGCAGGGAATCACCCTTTATCACATTACCCGTGAGCAGCTCTTCAGAGAGCCGGTCTTCAATATGCTTCTGAATTGCTCTGCGGAGCGGTCTAGCCCCATAAGCAGGATCAAAGCCTTCTTTGGCAAGGAACGACTTCGCTTGATCTGTCAGCTCAAAGTCGACATCATACTCACGCAGACGTTTACGCAGCTCCTCCGCCATCAGGGTAACAATCTCACCGATATGTTTTTCCTCAAGGGAATGGAATACGATGATCTCATCAATCCGGTTAAGGAATTCAGGACGGAAGCTCTTCTTCAGCTCATCCATCACCTTACCCTTCATGTTGTCATAATTCGCACCTGCGTCTACAACGGCCGTAAAGCCCAGCGTAGAATTACGCTTAATGGCATCTGCACCCACGTTCGACGTTAAGATGATGAGTGTGTTGCGGAAATCGACTACACGGCCCTTCGAATCTGTCAGACGACCGTCTTCCAGCACTTGAAGCAGGATGTTGAATACTTCCGGATGGGCTTTTTCAATCTCATCCAGGAGAACAACAGAGTATGGCTTGCGGCGTACTTTTTCAGTCAGCTGACCGCCTTCTTCATAGCCAACATATCCCGGAGGCGCTCCAACCAGTCTGGATGTGGAGTGCTTCTCCATGTATTCGGACATATCAATCCGGATTACGGCATTCTCATCGCCAAACATCGATTCGGCAAGAGCACGAGCGAGCTCTGTCTTACCTACCCCAGTTGGTCCCAGGAAGATGAAGGAGCCCATCGGACGTTTCGGGTCTTTTAGACCTGCACGTGCCCGGCGGATTGCACGGCTGACTGCTTTAACGGCTTCATCCTGCCCGATAACACGCTCGTGCAGAATACCTTCCATGTTCAACAGTCGATCAGTTTCTTCCTGCTTCAGCTTATTGACAGGAATCCCCGTCCAGCTGGCTACGACCTGTGCGATATCTTCAGGCGTTACCTCGGAGTCAGTACGTCCTTGTTTTTCCTTCCACTGATTCTTCGTTACGTCCAGCTCTTCGCGAATCTTCTGCTCTGTATCTCGCAGGGCGGCCGCCTTCTCGAATTCCTGGCTCTGAACAGCTGAATCCTTTTCTTTGCGAATATCATCGAGTCTGTTCTCGAGCTGCTTAAGATTAGGCGGTACCGTATAAGAGTTGAGCCTTACTTTGGAGCCCGCTTCGTCAATCAGGTCAATTGCTTTATCCGGGAGGAACCGGTCAGTAATGTAACGATCAGACAATTTAACTGCCTGTTCAATCGCTTCATCTGTAATTTTCACACGGTGATGCGCTTCATAACGATCTCTCAGGCCGTGCAGGATTTGAATCGCTTCATCCACGGAAGGCTGATCGACATTAATCGGTTGGAAACGGCGCTCAAGCGCAGCATCTTTTTCAATATATTTACGATACTCATCCAGGGTAGTCGCACCAATACATTGCAGTTCTCCACGGGCCAGAGCCGGCTTAAGGATGTTCGATGCATCAATAGCTCCTTCTGCTCCCCCTGCTCCAATCAGCGTATGCAGCTCATCAATGAAGAGAATAATATTTCCTGCTTGGCGGATCTCATCCATAATCTTCTTAAGTCTGTCTTCGAATTCACCACGGTATTTCGTTCCTGCAACGACGGAGCCCATATCAAGGGTCATAACACGTTTGTCACGCAGCGTTTCAGGAATTTCGTTCGCAATAATTTTCTGAGCTAGACCTTCAGCGATCGCTGTTTTACCTACCCCTGGCTCACCAATTAGCACCGGGTTGTTCTTTGTACGGCGGCTCAGCACCTGAATAACACGCTCAATCTCTTTGCTCCGGCCGATCACCGGATCCAGGTTGCCTTCCTTCGCAATGGAAGTAAGGTCGCGTGCAAGGCTGTCCAGTGTTGGTGTGCTAACGTTAGCTTGTGTTCCGTTATGACTGGACACCGCTTCGCTGCTTCCAAGCAATTGAAGCACTTGCTGACGAGCTTTGTTCAGGCTGATGCCCAGGTTGTTCAGCACTCGTGCCGCCACCCCTTCACCTTCACGGATAAGCCCGAGCAAAATATGTTCGGTTCCAACGTAGGTATGGCCCAGTTTACGTGCTTCATCCATCGAAAGTTCAATGACTTTCTTGGCACGTGGTGTATATGCAATGTTCGTAGGCTGCTCTTGACCGCGGCCAATGAGCGTTTCTACTTCATCTTGAATTTTCTCAAGTCCTAGACCCAGACCGATCAGAGCTTTGGCAGCAATGCCCTCGCCTTCTCGAATCAGGCCGAGCAAAATATGTTCGGTACCGATGTTATTATGACCTAAACGAACCGCTTCTTCTTGAGCTAAAGCCAGCACTTTTTGCGCTCGTTCTGTAAATCTTCCAAACATCATAGTTCTTGCACCTCCACAAGTTTAATTGCTTTTATCTCTATCCAGGTTGCCCTGTCACGGACAGCTCTGGCCGACAATAGTCGGTATCATCCCAAGCTGATTACTTATCCTGCCTATTACCTATGACAAGAACAGCACTCAACAGGGTTATTACTGTTATATCCCCAAGAAAGTAAAGCATTCGCTCTAACGGTAAATCCAAATACTTTCTCAGGGCTAATGTTTAAGAACATCTCGAATCATTTGTGCGCGGTAGATGTCTCTCGCATTGGGATCCAAGACTTCTTCACCGAATTTTTTCTGTAGAAAACCGGGCTGAGTCATGACATTCAGTTCATTCATTTGCACAATAGAGGGCTCTTCAATCAACCCAAGGTCAATGCCCAATCGAACATCCGACAAGCGCTGTGCAGCTTCCTTAGAATCCATAATCACCGCATGGGACAGAATCCCGTAAGAGCGCATAACCCGGTCCATAATGCGCTGCTTCGAATCTCGCATCAGTCTCTCGCGTGCATTACGCTCATGACCAATGATCTGAAGAACGACACTATATAAGTTCTCAATAATCTCGGCTTCGGACTGTCCTAATGTAATTTGATTCGATATTTGAAACAGATTCCCTGTCGCTTCGCTGCCTTCCCCATAAATTCCGCGAACAGCGAGACCGACTTGTGATACGGCAGTAAGCACTCGGCTGATTTGCTTCGTCATGACCAGAGCCGGTAAATGCATCATTACGGAAGCTCGGAGACCTGTGCCTACATTGGTAGGACAGCTTGTTAGATAGCCCCTTCTGTCATCAAATGAATAATTGATATGGGCTTCGAACACATCATCAATCGCTGATGCTCTCTTCCATGCCTCCTGCACCTGGAAACCTGGGAATAAACATTGGATACGCAAGTGATCCTCTTCATTCACCATGATGCTAATGGATTCATCTTCACTGAGGATTACAGCTCCGTTTCTCGATTCGTTCGCAAGATCGGGGCTGATCAAATGTTTTTCGACCAGAACTTCTTTATCGAATTGATCCAGTTCATTCAAATTCAGTACATGGAATTCACCAAACTTATGAATCTCCTTAAATCCAAGAACATCAATAATGTTGCGACGCACTTCTCTCGACTGTTCTTCTGTTGCCAGCATTGGAAACGGAAAGCTCTGCACATTACGAGCGACTCTTACCCGGCTACTGATTACAATCTCTGAGTCAGCAGCGGTATTCCGCATCCAATCACTTAGTGGTTTTTCGGTAAACCGGATATCCGACATGGTGCACACCTCCTTACTCTATTACCAAACTTTACTCCTGTGTTATCTCTTTTTCAAGCTCACGAATCTGGTCACGCAATTTAGCGGCCTCTTCAAATTCCTGAAGATTGATCTTCTCCTGCATTTCACGCTTGAATTCATCCACTCTTCGTTTCAGGTGGATTTTCTCCCCTGCGCGTACGGGTACTTTCCCGATATGTGTGGTGTTGCCATGCACGCGTTTCAGAAGCGGATCCAAGCGACTGGAGAAATGATTGTAGCAGGAGCTGCAGCCAAATCGGTTCAGCTTACTGAACTGACTAAACGTCATTCCGCATTGCTCACAGCGAAGTGTCTCCGGAGACGGTGCTCCAGCCGTTTTATATTTGCCTGATTCAAAGTCCATAAGACCAGACAAGAGCCCATGAATGGAAAAACCATTAGAGATACCTGAGATATGGTCACCTTTTTCCTTAGCACAGTTCTCGCAAATATGGAATTCCGTCTTCTCTCCGTTTACTATCTTTGTAAAATGGAGCGTTGCTGCGCGTTCATTACATTGTTGACACATCATAACCGCTTACCTCCTTTGCTTCACTTTCTTGATCATATGAACAATCCTATTCATTTGCCCAAGACCGAGATCAGCATTGCTTTTAGCATTCGAGCGCGAATCTGATCCCGATAGGGAAGTTTAATAAGCAGTACTTCTCGCGATATAGCCGCCTTGACCAAAGCAGCCTCTCTGCGGTTGAGGAATCCGGCCTCTTCCAGCTGATAGATAAGCCCTTCTGCTGCCGTCTGATTAATCTCATCCCCAATATGCTGATGGAAATGCCCGTTTAGAGCAAACTGTGCAGGAAGCTCCACACGCTGAATGCGAATATATCCGCCCCCGCCACGTTTACTTTCCACCAGATAGCCTTTTTCAAGGGTAAACCTTGTACTGATGACGTAATTAATCTGAGACGGTACACAAGAGAACTTATCAGCGAGATCGTTTCTTTGGATCTCAATCATGCCTTCTGAGCTATCCTGCAAAATATTTTTCAGATATTGCTCGATAATATCAGAAATATTGCGCATTCTACATCCCCCAATATATTAGCCCCTTAATAGCTCGAAATCATTACATTAAATTAACACGGATCATCTGTATCTAAGGAAAATCTCCCTACTGAGATCACTACCCATCCTTGAAATTACCCATCTCGGATGGAGTGCGAATCTTTTTCGCATATAAAACTCACATTAGAATTCCCCTGATACATTTATCTGTTTGATCTCTGTTGACTTTGACTTTCTTTGACTTTGTATTCATTATATCACATTATGTAGAATTCTCAAGAGGCGTTCCTTTTTCATTTTTCTCATTTTGACATAAAATATGCGCCTTACGAAAAAAACTCCCCTGAATTGTTCAGGAGAGTTTAAAACTTCAAGTATCTTACCTAAGCCTGAGCTGCCACAAAGTTAAATTAGAAGAAGTCCATAAAAAATGTTCGACCCGCAGGAATCACATGATCAAGCTGGGTTGCTCTAAGCGGGTTCCCTGCTAATCGTTCCATTAAATAAAGTTCTCGTGGCCGCTTGTAGCCCATAAACATCGCTGTAAATGACTGAATGTCCCCAGATACATCCGCAGATAACTTATCATCAGAAGGAAGAGGTTCTATATTGCCGTGTCCATCCTCGCTTACGGTCAGCTGCCAGAATCCCGTATTCCAGGATGCGACAGGATCCTCCACTTGGAGGATCAGGTTCAAGCTATGCTTCGCTTCAAACGGATACTGATCGATAAAAGCTCTCAAATCAACAATACGTGCCATAAAATAAGGAACAAGCTCCTGCTTCACTCTCGGTTCAGGCAGCAAGAAGGGCAGCTCGTCGTCTACGGGTACCATGCTTATCTTAAACTGCTCATTAGGGTGGTTTGCAAAATAAGTCAGCAGCGCACGGCGTGCATTCTCATTCAGATAAACAAACTCATCACATATAAGCTCTTTGTCTTTATTCTCGTAAAGCACATATCCTTGCGCCTCTCCTTCAGGAGAATAGTACACTGCCGTATGTCCATCCTCGTTCAGCACGGAGCGCTTCCACCATGCTTCATCACGGACTAAGGTACCATTATAGCGACTGACAAAAGATTGATACAACCCATCAAGTATAGCGATATCTGTTACATCACGGACAATCTTCCCCTCGTATTCTACTCTTGGGGGGAGCTGGTGAGCTTGAATGAAGTACCTTTTGTATTCCGCAAAGACCTCCCAGCCGTATTTACGATAAAATGGCACCAAAAAAGGGTGTAAGAACGATAGGCTCTGTCCTTGATTTTTCATTTCCTGCAGCGCATGCTTGAGCAATTGGGAGACATGACCCTTTCTACGATTTTCCGGCCAAGTGGCGACCCCCGCAATGCCCCCCATATCAAATATTTTACCATTTACATATACTTTAAAAGGCAATAGCGTCAGCTTCGCTTGCAGCTCTTCATCATCAAACAAGCCCCAGTACTGCTCAGGAACGAAGTGCTGCCTACGCTTTTCCTTCTCATCGGCTGTCAGCTTATACCTAAAAGCATATTCAGATAACTGTGTACTTACATCAAACTCTTCCATTTTCAATTGCCGAATTTCCATGGTCCCACCTCACTATTTTTATTATTTTGTAAGTTAGCACATTTGTAGTCTCTATGTATTTATGAAAGTGAATATAGGGATTCAGTCTAGCAAAAGTGTGTCAGATCTAAATCTAATTGTCAATCTGAAGAGCTCTATATAAGAGGTCATGCAAATAAAAAAGACACTATCGATGAAAATCGATAGTGTCTTATGTGTGCTTGGCGGCGTCCTACTCTCCCAGGACCCTGCGGTCCAAGTACCATCGGCGCTGGAGGGCTTAACGGTCGTGTTCGGGATGGGTACGTGTGGAACCCCTCCGCTATCGCCACCAAAC
>NZ_FPAC01000003.1:271857-335872 GCF_900116105.1 Paenibacillus sp. 453mf | reverse complement strand
CCTTGAAATGTTCATGAGCTTCTCCGGTCAAACAGAAGCAGATCTTCAAAACCAAATGAAGGGCGATGCTGAAAAACGCGTACGCAACAACCTGGGCTGTCTCATAAGCATGGCCAATAAGAAATCGACAAAATGTAAATAGACCGCCTTATGCTGCTTATCCAGTCAGCTTAAGGCGGTCTTTGATTTGCCCACACATGTGTTAACCCCCATTTTCAACAGATGTTTAGTGCATGATGTGGTTCTTCTCCTGATCTCTATTTTCATCAATGTAATCCCATTTTTTGAGTTTAAGCATGTATGACATTCGAATAAGTGCACGGACCAGCATTTGAATACTCCCTAGAATAAATAGACAGGTGCCAATCAGTTTGACTTCCGGATAGAACAAGCAAAAGCTGCCGGCCAGAAACAGCAGCGATGTCGCTATCTCGCTAATCATATGGGCTATTTCATAACGATTGCGGATTTGTAGTCTTTTTTTAGATCGGAGTGATCTTCTACGATAGAAATGGAGACCCATCCTTCTTTTCTTAGAGTGTTTTTTCTTGGAATAGTCTTGCTTATGCTGGTTTGGCTCACTTGCCTCTTGATTCTTGTTGTTCATGTACGATCCTCTCCTTCTCTGCTTTCCTTACCCGCGGAGAGGAGTTTCAAACGCCTTCATGTCTGCATGAATATCACTATCTTGCATTATTCAGTACTGAGTGTTAATATTTACCTGTTCACTACTATATAATAAACAGTACTAATCTAAATTTAGTAATTATGTGTAATTAAACGTTTGGCAAGAAAGGAGACCCGAATCTGATTGAATGTGAATATCCAATTTAAAAAGGGTGCGTTAGAGCTGTGCGTCCTTGTACTGATTCACCGTAAAGACCGATATGGATATGAGCTGGCTCAAGCCGTGTCCAGACATATTGAGATTGCTGAAGGTGCTTTGTATCCCTTGCTTCGCCGATTAGTAGCAGACGGGTACTGCACCACCTATTTGCGTGAATCTAACGAGGGACCTCCGCGTAAATATTACAGATTAACGGATTCTGGACTTGCTTATATGCTGAAATTGGAGCTTGAATGGAATCTATTTGTATCAAGTGTGACCAATCTACTTAAGGAAGGATATAGCGAATGAACAGACGTATGTTTATGACTGCTCTGGAACGCGAGCTTAGGCTGCTTGACGAAGGTGAACGCATGGAGCTGCTAAGTGATTACGAGCAGCATTTTGATATGGGCTTGGCTGAAGGCAAGACGGAAGAAGACATTTCAAGAGAGCTTGGTCATCCGAGAGAGCTTGCACTAGAAGCCCTCGGTGATCGGTATGTTTCCCCAGCACAGGGGCCAGCTTCACCTCAAATTACTTACAACAATGCCTATGGTGCATCTAATAATTCAGGTATGCCATTCGCAGCCAGTATGCCCTATATGACAGAATCGAGATCAAGCCACCGTGCTTTCCGCAGCTTTTTCTCTGCGATCGGCATGTTCTTTCTGAATCTCATCTTTGCCCTGCCGGTATTTGCAACCATATGGTCCGTGTGGCTGGCTATTGCCGCTACTTCGGCCGCTGGCGTACTGGCTCCATTTCTTGCCCTGGCCGATTTTATGTTCCAAGAGAAGCGTGTGATCTGGGCAGAAGCGTCCGTCAGTATCACCATGCTCGGAATTGGCATCCTGCTCGGTATCTTCTCGCTGTGGGCTGCCAAGAAGCTTGGGGTACTTACTCGCAGCTATGTAAGATGGAATTTCAAAGTGGTGAAAGGAAGGGACCAATAGATGAAGAACTGGATAAGATTTGCGGTTGCCTGCATTGCTGTCGGCGTTGTCGGCATGTCCATATTTGGATTTGAATTTGGAGATGACCGGATTGCGTATGAGAAACAGTTTGCGTTTTCTAAAGCAGGCACCCATTCCCTTGTCATGCGAACTGACAGCAGTACGAATATCCAATTTGTACCGAGTGAGGATGAACAAATTTCAGTATTATTCAAAGGTAAATGGCACCAGGATGCCATAAATCGAATTGAACAGACAGCTCCGGAGGGCAGCACGCTTACGATTGATACGTCAGCGAAGGATTCCTTTCAATTTCTATCATTTAATTTGGATTTCTCAGACAATCGCATTGAGGTTCGGATTCCTTCAGACAAAACGCTCGATGAGCTTGTGCTGGATAATATATCAAGCAATAACGACATTACCGGGGTTCAGGCAAGGCATGTTTCTATTTCATCAACCTCAGGTGATTTCAACCTCGAGGATGTTCAAGCCAATCAGCTTACAGTAAAGCTATCATCAGGCAATCTGGATATGAAGGATGTAACAGCCAAGGACAGTGCAAGCTTCGATATGATCTCTGGAGAAATTGAGCTTGAGAACCTCACTTCAAGCAGAATTGCAGTGAAGCTCCAATCAGGTAGTATAGAGGCGGCTGGAATTCAAGGCCAGCTAGAGGTTAAGTCCACTTCCGGTGACATCGAAATTGAAGATTTGCACGGAGACGCCAGCATTGAAGTACAGTCCGGGAATGTGGAAGTCAGTCAATCCGTGAGAGGGAATCTAGATATCCGGGCCGTATCAGGCGATGTGGATGTTATAGCAGCACATGATTTTGCCGGATTTTATGATGTTCAAGCCGTATCTGGAAGTGTTCATGCACCTGAATCACCAAGAACCGGAACAGAGCTGATTAAAGTGCGTACTACTTCCGGAAATATTCAAATCGAACAGCCGTAAGCTTCAAGTGACTTGCATTGAGGTGCTGCAAAAAATCCATACTATATGAACCAACTTCATGAATCAAGGGAGAGACTAGATATGGATTTGCAAAGCGGTAAATTATTCTGGCCCACAACCGTCAGCAATCCTCCGGTTTACCCGCCTCTAGCAGAGGATATTCAGTGTGACGTACTCGTTATCGGAGCAGGTATTTCAGGATCTCTGTGTGCCTATCATCTTGCTGAGCGGGGATTAAAGGTGGCCGTCGTAGATAAACGCAGGATCGGTGAAGGCAGTACGAGCGCCAATACAGCCGTTATCCAGCTATCGGGTGAGAAGAGCTTCGTTACACTGGCCAACCACTTTGGTGAACAGATCATCTCAAGGCATATACACCTATGCTGGCAAGCGCTGAATGAGCTGGAAGACATTTGTACGAAGCTGCCGATCAATGCACAGTTTGTTCGCAGAGACAGCCTGTATTACGCTTCCTTCACAGAAGATATTCCCTCCATTCATAAGGAGTACGACTTCCTGAGCAGGCTCGGCCTTCAAGTCGAGTTATGGAATGAGGAACAGATCAGAGCTGTATATCCTTTCCGGAAACCAGCAGCGCTGTATAGCTACAACGAGGCTGAGCTGAACCCGCTCCAATTCGTATATGGATTACTTGAGAAGGTGAAGTCTTTGGGCGGCTCCATTTACGGTGAGACTGAAATTACGGGAAGAAGAAAGGATATTAAGGATGCTGTCTTCTATACCGCTGCTCCTCGTCGGCACCAGATCAAGGCAGAGCATGTCATTATCGCTGCAGGTAATGAGAATCGTGATTTCCAATCGGAGAAGAATGCCGTTATGGTCAGCTCCTACGCTGTGATCACCAAGCCGGTGCCTGACCTCTCCAGCTGGTATAAGCGCACATTAATCTGGGAAACCGCACGTCCTTATGTCTATCTGCGGACAACACCGGATCATCGCGTCATCATTGGCGGAATGGATAAAGATACTACCATCCCTGAGGCTAGAGATAGCAAAATCATGCGGAGCCGGGACAAGTTGATGGAGGCATTTCACAAGCTGTTTCCGGATATCCCGGCAGAGCCCGAATATTGGCTTGGCGGCTTCTTGAGCGTAACGCATGACGGTCTTCCCATGGTTGGCCAGTATGAAGCGTATCCACACTGTCACATGGTGATGGCCTACGGAGATAACGCCATCGTATATAATGCGGTCCTATCCAGAATATTGGCCGATGTCATTACCGAAGGCTCTAGCCCTGACCTCAGCATCTATCTGAACACCAGACCACTTTCGCAGAAATAACCCTTATACAAAATAAACAGGCGGCAGCCATCGCAAGAAGTACACGATAGCTGCAACCTGTTTATTTGAACTAATCTTCCACAGAAATATATAATTACAGACTACATTAAAAAATAGTCGGCACCATCCCCCCATCCATACGGATAGGAGAGCCTTTAAATGCGGAAGCAAAAGGACTGCTGATAAATGCAGCTAGTCTGCCAATTTCCATCGGTCTGATGAATCGCTGAATCTCCGATTGAGGCAGGTTTGATGCCATAAATTGTTTCTCCTTTTCCGAGAAAGTCATATTATCGTCAGCATAAATCCCCTCAATGATCTGCTGTACATGTTCCGATAATGTCGGTCCCGGCATAATTGTATTGACTGTCACTTCGGTGCCTGCCGTTAATTTGGACAGACTTTTCGATAGAGACAGCAGCATCGATTTGGTCATGCAATACTGTGGCATTCGACCTGAGGGCATCACTGCCTCCTCACTCGCAATAAAGATCATGCGGCCAAATTCGTTTTTCAGCATTTTAGGTAAATAAAATTTAGACAGGCCGTTTGCTGCAAGTACATTGGTACGAAAGTATTTTTCCCAAGTTGCATCGTCTACGTCCTCATATGGCATGATTTCATAGATTCCCACATTGTTAACCAGGATATCCACATGTGGATATTTCTCATACAGAGCCTCTATCTGTTTAGCATCTACAATATCGGCAGTGGCATTTTGAGGAGAAGTTGTTGGAAATTGCGACCGAACTTCATTTACCGTCTGTTCTACCTCTTCGTTATTTCTTCCATTGATGAGTACGTTCACGCCTTCTCTAGCAAGTTCAAAAGCAATGGCCTTCCCTATACCCTTCGTTGATCCCGTAATTAAAGCAGTCTTATTGTGTAATCCCATATCCATAATGCATTTCCCCTAAGTTGTTTATTAGATAGACTCGCAAAACCATCGATGCGATAGGGATTATATTACCTTGTGAGGCTGATCATGTAACTGGCTCAGGACGTCAAACTTCTTGCATTACACGCCAAAAAACCTCTTCTTCCCATTACTTAGATGTTCGGAACGCCAATGAGAAGGGGTATCTCCTTCCCATTGGCGGAAAGCACGGTAAAACGAATTCTGGTCCTCGTAGCCAACCAAGAAAGCCACTTCTGTGATCTCAAGCAAGGGATCGGCCAGATATGCCCTTGCCTGCTCATGTCTCGTTTGCGTTAATAGCCCCTTAAAGCTCGTACCTTCATCAGTAAGCCTGCGCTGAAGTGTTCGTCCGCTCATATTAAGCTCCTTCGCCACAGTCTGCATGTCAGGATGCCCCCCATAAGGCTCCGTTTCATCATCCATTTCACCGTCTCGGTAATCGAACGGTTATGCAGCTCCTCATCCAGCGTTCGATCCATCACCGGGGTCAGAATTTCAAGCAGCTCTTCGTTATATGATATAAAAGGAAGATCCAAGTCCTGTCGCCACAGTGTAATCCGGTTTCTGTCTCTACCTGCCCGGACAGGACATCCGAAATAAGCTTCCAATGTCTGCACATTACCCATGGGATTCACAAATTCAACACAGCGTGCTGTCAATTCACGCCCTGTTCCCCGGCGCCCCAGCTCCAGAAGGTATGCGAGCGTTATACCAACCAATACCGGTGGACCAAGCTCGTCCGTATGCTGCCACTCCAGCTCGACAATACAGTCCTCGCCTGCCTCGGTAACACGCAGGCCTTCAGGAGGACACATTTGTTTGTACCTGGCCATTCTGTAAAGAGCATCGCGATAATCGTGAGCATGGTATGTCGCCAAGACAGCCGGTGGATATTGTGTGGTTTCAAAGGCTTGAGCAAGTCCGATGATACTTCCGGCAATATCGCCTGCAAGATCTGAATAAGACTGCCAGATTGCATAGTACTCGCTAGTGGTGACTTTCGGCTCAGTGATGACTGTAAGCGGCAGTCGTGCTTTGCGAGCTACGTCCAGAGGATCGATTCCTAACTGTTGAAGCCGGACCAGAATCCCGAGGGAAATTTAATACGCGCAGATGTTTGCGATGTCATACACTTGCCTCCTTTTATTACTGGTGATTGAGCTGACTCCTGATGACTTGGCTCGCATTGAAAAAGTAAGCCCCAAAAATGAGGTCCATGGCACCCGTTATATGACCGAATTTGATGAATCAACTTAACGGCTAAGACTAATCCTTTTAAAAAAGACACAAAATCGTCACTTATGAGGCTGGCAGTGTGTCATATATCATAATCTTTATGTTCAATTTATCATAACCTTTATTGTTGCTTTTCTCGCAGAGTCTATCGTGGGACCAAGTGCGCGTAAACTGGCATTTTCTTTGCCTTATGATAAATCGAAGCCAATTAACTCCATTCTGGCCATCGCCGTATGCATGGTGCCGATGATGGTTCTTATCATGTCTATATATGGCATGATAATGAAATCTGTAATGGTGGGAATGGGAAGTGAGGGTTCTATTCTCACAGCTTACCTCAAAACAGCGGGCTTAAACATTATTGCTGCACTCCCTGCACAACTGCTGATCGTAGGACCTGTCTCACGGTTCTTGCTAACAAAGTTCATTAAACCATCACCTCAGCTTCAGCCGGAGTGATACGAATAATAGAGCAGGCTGCCCTTGGCGGCTTGCTTTATTTATTCGAATAAAAGAGAATCATCATCATCCCGATCTCCCGAGGTATTCATCTAAATTATACTAGACTTAAGTCCAGGCTCCTTCACTTTCTTAAGACCGATTACACCATATATTATGTATGATAAGATTCTGGTTAGATAAAATTTAGAGGAAAGGAGAGTCTAGCCTTGAGCATTAAAAACAAAGCAAGTCTATTCGCCCCGCTGCTCATTATCGTCGGTGTGTTCCTGCTGCTCAACTCAGGTAAACATCTCGGAACCGGCTCCATCTTCGCCTACTTCTGGCCATCCTTTTTCATCATCCCGCTGGGCATCTTTTTTCACTGGCTTTATTTCTCGCTGATCGGAAGAGGCATCGGGCTGCTCGTACCCGGGGGGATCTTGCTCATCGCAGGACTGACCTGCCAGATTGCTATTGTAACCGACAGCTGGATCACGATGTGGCCGGGCTTTATTCTTGCGGTCGCAGCCGGGCTGTTTGAGCTGTATTGGTTCGGCAGCCGAAACAAATATTTGCTGATTCCGATCAACATTCTAACCGCCTTGTCCTTCATCTTCTTCATTGCGTTCTCACTTGGCTCCATGCTGAATCGATTCTCCGTCGTCCAGCCTTTCATTGCGCTGATTCTCATCGTGGGTGGAGTATTGGTTCTGTTTCGCCGCAAAAAGAAACCGCATTTCTATTCATGATATTTGTCAGACGTCTATTCGGCTTCGGCTACATATTACATCGGCAAGCCTCTCCTCGTCCAAGGCAGAGGTTTTTTTGCTTTACGTAACTGCACCCTTTAGAATAGTAAGGGGAGAACTTATCCATACTATATGAAAAAAGGAGGCTAATGAATTGACTACATCAACGCAGCTCGGTAAATCAGAACTGTATGTAAATCCTATCGGACTCGGAGCTAATGCGGTCGGGGGACATAATCTGTATCCCAATCTGGATGAAGAGGCAGGAAAAGAGGTCATTCGCACTGCTATCCAAAACGGTGTTAACCTGATTGATACAGCTTTTATCTACGGTCCAAGACGTTCGGAGGAGCTGATCGGACAAGTCATTAAAGAGCTGGGAGCCCGCAATCAAGTCGTCATTGCAACGAAGGGCGCCCATGATGAGAATAACAATTATGCACCGAATAACTCCCCTTCCTTTCTGAAGCAGCAGGTGGAGGACAGCTTGAATCGACTCCAGACCGATTATATTGATCTGTATTATATTCACTTTCCGGATGAGGACACGCCGAAGGATGAAGCGGTTGGGGCTCTGAAGGAGCTTAAGGACCAAGGGAAAATAAGATCTATCGGAGTATCAAACTTCTCTATGGAACAGCTGAAGCAAGCGAACAAGGATGGTTACGTCGATGTCCTTCAATCCGAATACAATCTGCTCAATCGCGAGGTAGAACGTGAGATCCTGCCTTATACAGCGGCTAATCAGATTACGTTCATCCCTTACTTCCCGCTTGTATCGGGTCTTCTTGGCGGCAAATATACGAAGGATACCCGCTTCGATGACTTTAGGAAGGACAATCCTGAATTTCAGGGAGAGCGCTATCTGCATAATCTTGAAAAAGTAGAGCAAATTCGCAAGATTGCAGATCATAAAGGCGTTGAGGTCGCTCATCTGGTGCTCGCATGGTATTTGACGCGGGACTCTGTCGACGCACTGATCCCTGGTGCGAAGCGGCCTGAACAAGTACTGAACAACCTGAAGACACTCGAAGTGAAGCTGAACGAAGCGGAAATTGCAGAGATCGGCCATATCTTTTCCTAATTGTCTCGATCTATCAAGCTCGCAGTATGATACTGCGGGCTTTTTTATGCGGATAACACTCCTGAATCCGGCTTTTTTTCTGCTATCCGAATCAATTTCATAAGACCCCAAGTTGCTTTAATCAAGAGTATATATAGATCAAAACGGTGTAGTTTGTCTATATGTAGTTTCAATTTCTTTGTTAAATAAGTTGTGTAATTAATTCCATCCTGTTATTCCATATAATGTGGTTGGCAGCCTGTCCATCTTTGCGGTAAAATTTATATTTGGCACTTCCTGCCTGAAATTTGAATAAATATCAAGTGAACCGAATCAATGAATTTATGATCGAGTTATGATAGATTGAGCATTGCTCAATCAGAAATGGTGGAAACTTAAAAAACATGATGTACACAGACTGGTTATATTGGCTATTTGTACTCGCAGCAATTGTCCTGTACTATATCAGCCCTCATCGGATCAGACCGCTTGTTCTCATTGCAGCGGGAATTTCATTTTATTCCTATTATGCAGGCGCATTTGTCCTACTGCTGCTCGCAGAGGCGATCATTGCCTTCCTGCTGATTCATAGATCTATCAAACGCGGTAAACGCTGGGTCTATCCTGCGACCATAATTCTAATTGTCCTAGTGCTCGGATATTATAAATACGGCAGCCGGCTGGGCAGCATGGTGAACAGCTTATTCGGATTTATAAATGAGCCTTCCCTTCCCACCGTAGATGATCTCATATTGCCTCTCGGAATCTCTTATTTTACCTTTGAGCTGATTCATTATGTCGTTGAGAAGAAACGAGGGAATTTGCCACAGCATAAGCCTGTGAGCTTCCTGGCGTTTCTCTTCTTCTTTCCGACGATGGTGGCTGGCCCCATCAAACAGTTTCAACAGTTCTACCCTCAGCTGACGGCAGCTTTTCAATGGAGCAATGTTCGAAACGGCATCCTCCGTATCGGGTTTGGTTTATTCAAAAAGCTGGTGCTGGCCGCTTCCCTTGACATCCTTGCTCAGCCTGTTTATTCACCTGAGGGAATAAGCGGTGCGGACACATGGACACTATGGGTATCGCTGATCGCCTACACCTTCGTTATTTATTTTGACTTCTCGGGCTACTCGGATATTGCAATCGGGACGGCACGTTTATTCGGCATCGTAATACCGGAGAATTTCCGCAATCCCTATCTGGCACGCAGCATTGCCGAGTTCTGGAATCGTTGGCATATCTCACTGGGCTCCTGGCTGACTAGGTACGTCTACTTTCCGCTCGGGGGAAGCCGCGTATCCAAAGCACGGATTTATTTAAACCTGATGTGCACGATGACCGTGTCAGGAATGTGGCATGGTGCAGCCTGGAACTTCGTCGTTTGGGGAATGTTTCACGGCGTGATGCTCTGTATTCATCGTTTCTTTATCAAGGAGGTCAAGCCCCTTGTGAGGCCCGTGCCGGTCTGGCTTAAACCTGGAACGACGCTGTTTGCCGTCGGCATTACTTTTTTTGGCGTCACCCTGAGCCGGGTGTTCTTCATGCTGCCCGTATCGGATGGAATGGATTTAATGCTAAGACTATTTGGTCTTGGCTCCTGAGAGTGAGGATGTAAGATCATGTTAAACAAGCTTCCTATTAAAAAAATGACAATGGCGATGCTGACCCTCGCTGTCCTTGGTCTATGCGCTATAACCTTATGGGCTGGTCATGCTGTTGAAGAGTCAGAGCAGGAGATCGTTTCCTACGCAGAAGAGGAGCTGAGGGTGCCTGCCTATGATTCCATTGTATATACACCGCTGTGGATTGAGCATTTACAGGCCCAGCCGGATGACCATAAGCCATGGATTGGGCTGTTCGGAGCTTCCACTGTGTATGGGACAACGGTAAAAGACAGCAGCAACACGACTTCCGGCGTACTGCAGGTTCACCTAAGCGACAAGCGCGTGCTGAATCTCGGATTAACGGGAGCTCGATTGGCCGAGACGTATGCCATCCTTGCCTCTATCATTGATGAAGTCGATTATGTCGTCTATGAGATTAATTACGGCATACTTCCACTTACGGATAACGATCCAGAGGTATCCGTATACCCTTCGTTACTCAGCAAGCTGGATCAAAATATTCCAAAATCGTGGCTTCGCCATTCTCCTGCCAAGAATGAGGAGTCCGTACCGAATGCCGTCCATGATTTCGTGACGACCGAAATACTGAGCCATTGGCCGCTGTATCATGACCGCGATGTACTGACTTATCAGCTGTTATCCACTCGTACATCGCTTGAGAAGCTTCGTCGGGAAGTAACCGCGAAGCGTAATGAGAGACAAGGCATTATAACTGCCTACACGCCTCCCTATACACCTTATGACCAGCTTACGGCTGAACAGCAGGCGGGTATCGTTGGGCATTTTACCAAGCTATATACGTGGAGCAGGCCATTTGATGCTGAGAGCAGCTTCGGACTGACCATGATGAACAAGACCCTTGATTTGGTGGACAAGCATGATAAGCAGGCCGTCTTCTATACGGCTCCACTGGACAAGGACCTCATTACACGGCACAACATGCTGAACTGGACAGACTATTTCTCCGTTATGGGGGCCTACCAGAAGTTAATTGAATCCCGCGGCTATCCCTTCATTGAATTTAATGCAGGGGGGAGCAACCTGATACCGCATGAATTCTATCACGACTCTTCCCACATGGTAGATGAAGGAAGCCGAATCTTTGGGGAAATCTTATACGAAAGGCTGTTGCAATATGGAATTACAGCGCAGTAAAATGCGGACAGAGCCCGATCTCTTTGATATGATTCCTCGTGTAGCTCGAATCGCGGCTTATGGATTGATATCCGTTGCAGGTGCGCTTGTGATCATCGCCGTCGTGCTGGGGATCATCTTCTTCTCGGGAGAATCAACGGAATTTATTTATATGAATTTTTAACAACAAAGGTCTGACACTGCACTACGCAGAGGTCAGACCTTTCTCATGTGGATAACCCATCATTAAGGGAAATACCACAGTTTAACTTAATAGATACTCACAAATTCATCCACAGGCTTTCTGTATCCACGTGGTCTTAAGTTCTCCTCGTCCGCTTTACCCAGCGTAATCATCATAACGGGTATAAGGTCCTCTGGGATACGTAACAGCGATACTAGCTGCTGATCATCATAACCGATCATCGGACAGGTATCCCATCCCATGTCCTTCGCAATTAGCATAAGCTGCATCGCTGACAGGCTCGCATTACGAATTGCCTCATCCCGCTGGAAGGAAGGACCTCTAGTCTCGTACATCTCGATTACACTGCTTGTCTCCAAGTCGTATTCGGTTTGAGTCATCATTCCAAGTGCAAGCATACCTTCGTACAGCCGTTTCACCTGCTGGTATGCTTTGGTATCCCCGAGCACGATAATAACTGCTGATGCGGTCAAAGTCTTATATTGACCAGATGCCTCATAAGCCTTCTGTTTGTCCTCCGGACTCTGTAGCACCATATAATTCGCATGCTGCAGGTTAAACGCGGAAGGAGCATATTTATTCAGCGAAAACATCTTCTCAAGCTCCTCTTTGCTAATCACTGCTCCTTCCTTAAACTTCATCGCGGAACGCCTTTCTTTAATTACCGTCTGTAAATTTCCCATTGTGTTAACCCTACCTTCTTAAATATGATTCGTATGTATCCACAAGCTTGTACTTTATTATATATTATTTAGTAAGTGAAAATAAGTATGTAAAATAGATTACTACTGCTGAATTAATAACAATGATATAAGGCTATCCATCCAAATAGAGGCTTCTAAAATTGACATATAGAGCCACTGCATAAATATTCAGCCGGTAATAAGAAAAAAGACTCGTTTATCCACATGTGGACAACGAGTCTTCAAGACGATGCTTATTTTGGATGCATTTTGAACTCTAGGAATAAATCATTGTAATGGGACAGCATCCGTCTTCCCAGGTTATCGTAGACCTCCAGCTTTTCGGTAAGCTCCTCATTCGGATAGAAGCGCTCATCCCCAGAAATATCCTCAGGCAGCAGGGCAAGCGCTGCCGCATTCGGCGTGGAATAACCGACGTACTCCGCATTTCTTGCCCCATTCTCGGGATCAAGAATGAAGTTGATAAACTGGTGTGCTCCCTCTATGTTGCTCGCTGTCTTCGGGATAACCATGTTATCAAACCAGAGGTTTGAGCCTTCTTCAGGAACAACATAGTCGAGCTTCTCATTCTCGCTCATGATTTCGGATGCGTCACCGGACCAGACAAGACCCACCGCAGCCTCCTCGCCGGCGATGAGCATCTTGATCTCATCCCCTACGATAGCCTTGACGTTGGGAGTAAGGGTGGACAGCTTCGCGAGCGCTTCCTGCAGATGGTCTTCATTGGTATCATTCAGTGAATAATGCAAGCTGTTAAGTCCCATCCCGATGACCTCTCTCGCCCCATCCAGAAGCAGGATCTGATTCTTGAGACTTGGATCCCATAGATCGTCCCAGCTCTTGAAGGTGAGATCTGTCAGCTCCGGATTAAACACGATGCCCACCGTTCCCCAGAAATAAGGAATGGAGTATTCGTTGCCGGGATCAAAGGACAAATCCATAAAACGCTCATCTATATACTGTAAATTTGGTATTTGAGAGTGATCCAGCGGAAGAAGGAGATCATCCTCCTTCATTTTGCTGATGGCATATTCAGAAGGTATCGCGATATCATACGTCGTACCTCCCTGCTGAATCTTCGTCATCATCGCCTCATTGGAATCAAACGTTTGATAAATGACTCTAAGCCCGCTCTCCTCTTCAAACTCTGTAATCAAATCAGGATCGATGTAATCGCCCCAGTTATAGATTGTAAGCGTATTGCCGCCAGAATAACCTTCACTGGAGTTGAGAACCGATGTAAGATACATCAGCAGAAATGCGACGATCAGTACGACACTGAACGTCTGTACCAGCTGCTTCATGGTCTCAGCCCCTTTCCTTGAAGCTTGGCCTGCCGGCTGTTAATGAAGTAATAACCAATGACCAGCACAATGGTAAGCAGGAATAGCAGCGTCGACAATGCATTAATCGACAGCGACACACCTTGCCTTGCGCGTGAGTAGATCTCAACCGAGAGTGTTGAGAAGCCATTGCCTGTAACAAAGAACGTCACGGCAAAGTCATCAAGCGAATAAGTCAAAGCCATAAAAAATCCGGCAAAAATCCCCGGTTTAACAAACGGCAGAATGACTCTTGTCAGCACATGCCAGCCGGAGGCTCCTAGATCTCTCGCTGCATCAATCAGCGTCGGGCTCATCTCCTGCAGCTTAGGAAGCACCATCAAGACGACAATGGGTACGCTGAAGGCAATATGAGACAGCAGTACCGAGCTGAATCCAAGCTGTATGCCCAGCATCGTAAAGAAGATCAGGAAGGAGGCACCGATAATAACATCCGGGCTCACGATAAGCACATTATTAAGTGAGAGCAAGGTGTTCTTGTTGCGCTTGCGCCGAACCTGATAAATGGCAAGTGCGCCGGCAATACCCAATACGGTGGATACTACTGCGGACAACAGCGCTATAACAAAAGTATTCAGTACAATAATCAGCAGCCTTGTGTCTGCGAATACTTCTTCATACCATTCGAGAGTAAAGCCTTCAAAGTTCTGCATCGTTCCACCGCTGTTGAAGGAGTAGAAGATCAGATAGAAGATCGGCAGGTACAAAATGGCGAAGATGATAAACAGATATAGATTGGACAGCTTACTATTTCTTCCCATGAGGCACCCCCCGCTTTCCTTGACCGCTGATGAACATAATCGCGATCATAATAATGATCAGGAAGACTGCAATGGTGGCTCCCATTCCCCAGTCCTGTGTCACGAGAAAATGCTGCTCGATCGCAGTACCCAGCGTGATGACACGGTTACCTGCAATCAGTCTTGTAATCATGAACAGGGATAACGCCGGAATAAAGACGGCTTGTATCCCAGCCTTCACCCCGCTGAAGGTCAGAGGAAAGATCACCCGCCGGAACGTGGTAAAGGGCGATGCCCCCAGATCTCTTGCAGCATAGATGAGGGACGGATTAAGCTCCTCTATCGCGTTAAAGATCGGTAGAATCATAAACGGAATAAAGATATATACCGAGACAAATATAAAGCTGAAATCCGTAAACAGAATTTGCTGGGTTCCAATTCCGATCGTCTCAAGCAGCGCATTGGCGAATCCATACGTTCCGAACAGCCCGATGAACGCATACGCCTTCAGCAGCAGGTTGATCCAGCTCGGCAGAATAACCAGCAGAAGCCACAGCTGCTTATGCTTCGTCCGAGTCAGCAAATACGCGGTCGGGTAAGCAATCAATAGCGAGAAGAACGTAATGAGCAGCGCATACCAGAACGAGCTCAGCGTCATTTTCAAATAAACCGGTGTAAAAAACTTGGCATAATTCTCAAATGTAAACTGCCCTTCAACATTAAAGAAAGAGTAGTACAGGATCAGCAGAATCGGCGCAACGACGAACAACACGATCCACAGCATATAAGGGATCAGGTAGAAGTTGCGGGTTCCCATGCTACGATTCATGGCTTACTCCTTGTCCTTGAATTCCTTCTGACAGTTCGCCATAGGATTCAAGCCGCTTGTCGAATTCCTCTTCTGTCTCGCCAAAACGCATAACATGGATCGCCTCTGGATCAAAATAGAGCCCGATCGTCTCTCCAACCACCGCACGTTTTGTGGAATGAACAAGCCACTCGTTCCCTGCATCATCATAGCTGGAGATTTCATAGTGAACCCCGCGGAACAGCTGAGAATCTACACGCACCTGGAGCTTGCCGAGGTCTGCCGTTGTAATCTCGAGATCCTCTGGACGAATGACAATCTCAATGGGCTCGTCCTTCTTCAGCCCTTTATCTACGCACTCGAAAGTTTTGCCTGCAAATTCTACCAAATAGTCCTGCTTCATCTTTCCTGCCACAATATTGGATTCTCCGATGAAGTCAGCGACAAACCGGTTAATCGGCTCATCATAAATATCGATCGGCGTTCCGCTCTGCTGAATGACTCCCTCGTTCAAGACGAAGATTTCATCCGACATCGCAAGCGCTTCTTCCTGGTCATGCGTTACAAAAATAAAAGTGATTCCGAGCCGCTGCTGCAGCTCACGCAGTTCGTACTGCATCTCAGTGCGAAGCTTCAGATCGAGAGCCGATAAAGGCTCGTCCAAGAGTATGATCTCCGGCTGATTGACAATCGCACGGGCAATCGCCACACGCTGCCGCTGACCACCGGACATTTCCGTAATTTCCCGGTTCTCATATCCTGCCAGGTTGACGAAGCGAAGTGCTTCGCTGACCTTCTCCTTGATCTGTGCATTTTTCATCTTCTTGATCCGAAGACCAAACGCCACGTTCTCATACACATTCAAATGAGGGAACAGTGCATAATCCTGAAACACCGTGTTAACCTGACGTTCATGCGCTGGTACCCGGTTAATAATGCTGCCGTTAAAATAAATATTTCCTTCAGACGGCTCGGTAAAGCCGGCAATGAGACGAAGAATCGTCGTCTTTCCGCAGCCGGAAGGTCCAAGCAGGGTGTAGAATTTACCTCTCTCAATTTCAAAGCTGACCGATTTAAGGATCGGATCGTCGCTATCATATTGTTTCGTGACGTTCTCAAACCGGATGATTGACTCCTGATTTGTCATGTAATGAAAACCTCCTTTTTTGAGGGGATATGCCTTGCGCCTTCGATTTCGTTTTACATATGTCATTATATTCGTTCGGGCACATATCGAAACTATTATATAGAATACACTCCAATGCGCAAACCTCTTTTTTTAAACTGATTGACATTTTTTCAGAAAATCGATTTCATAAATCATTTAAATGGTGAAAATCCGATTGATGAAATGGATTCAAATATCAGAAAAAAAGCACCTTCATGAATGACGATCTCCATGAGATGCTGTATCAAAAACTTTATTCACATTACTCCACCTACATCCGAGCTTACAATATCCGTTTGCCAAATAACGACCCGATAAGATCGACAGCAAGCTTTGAAGTCCGATTCATCCGGTCCAGCCGCGGGTTAACCTCCACAAAGTCGCAAGAAGTGATCATTCCGGCTTCATACAACAGCTCCATGGCAAAATGGGCCTCTCTATAAGATAATCCGCCTTGAACCGGCGTACCTGTACCCGGTGCCTCTGTCGGGTCAAGACTGTCAATGTCGAAGCTGAGATGAACACCGTCTGTTCCGCTGCTGGTGATATCGACCGCCTCATCGATCACCTTCTGTATGCCGAGCTTATCAATCTCATGCATCGTGTAACAATGGATCCCCAGCTCCTTGATCAGCTCCTTCTCACCGGGGTCCAGCTCTCTGGCTGCGATCAGCACGGTCTTTGCGGCATCAATATCTGCAGCACCTTCATAGATATCTGACAGCTTCAGAGCTGCACTGCCGAGTCCGACAGCTAACGGGATACCATGCATATTCCTTGAAGGGGTCGTCTCCTCTGTATTCAGATCGGAGTGGGCATCCATCCAGATGACACCAAGCCTCGCTCCAGCCGCTGTCAATCCGGCAAGTGAGCCCATCGTAATGCTGTGATCCCCGCCGAGGATGAATGGAAAATGCCCTTCGGCTCTTTTCAATTTAACCTCACTGGCTAATGCCGTGCATATGGACAACACCTTAGCCGCATTTTTCATGTGCACGCTCATTGCCTTATCGCTCCATTGATCCTTCAGTATAATACGGGAAGGCTCATCAAGCACATACCCAAGCTCCTTCCACTGTTCCAACAGACCCAATCGAAGCAGACGCTCAGGTCCAAGCTCACTGCCCATTCGACCCGCACCATATCCAAAGGGCACTTTAATCAGAGAAATCAACTGGCTTTTGTCCATTTCTTGCCCCTCCCTCGTGTATCATCATTCGAGAGCTTTTCACTATATCTATTCCAGAACTGCTGTATGAATGACATGCTTCCGTCCGTGACTCACAGATGAACACACAAAAAAACCGCCAGGAACATGCCTGACGGTTCTAATTATTTATGAGATTTAGCCCTGGCCTAGTGGAAAGGGCATTTTACCGAAGGGACGGTCTCTTGCAGCAGCGTTGGATCGTCTGCCAATTCCCTATCTGCAGGGTAAGGAGCCTGTTGATAGAAGAAATTCGGCGTAAGCGTTGTATTGTTATAGGACTTATGAAAAATATGCGTCGTCGCTGGCGATACGGGTGGAATAAGCCATGTCCAATCTCCTGTGACTTGCCGTCCTGCATTTGCTTCCCGTTCTTCGAATTTGGCAAATTGATTCGCCGCCGTATGATGGTCGACCATACTAACCCCGTCTAGCCTGTAGGAATGAAGCACTGCCAGATTCAGCTCGACTAGAGCCTTGTCCTTCCACAGCGTTCGTTCAGATGAGGTGTCCAGTCCCATCAGCCGCGCTACCTGAGGCAGCATATGATAACGAAATTCGTCAGCCAGATTCCGTGCTCCAATCTCGGTTCCCATATACCAGCCGTTAAACGGAGCCGCCGGGTAATGAATGCCCCCAATCTCAAGCCGCATATCCGAGATCATCGGAACCGCATACCATTTCATGCCGAGTTCTTCAAATGTAGAATATTCCGGATGCCGGATCGGCACTTCCAGTACCAGTTCCTTCGGAATCGCAAAGAGCTGCGGCTTCTCACCATGGATCTCAATAATAAGCGGGAGCACATCATATGCGGTCCCTTCTCCTTCCCAGCCTAACCGCAGCGCCTCTTGGGTCAGCTGTACCGAAGCAGGATCACCGAGGACTCCCCGCTCCGTCTCGTAACCTGCATATCGGATAAGCTGGTGATTCCATATCCGAACCGGAGCCCGTCCGGCTGCATCCATAGGCTTGAAGGCAGTCAGCATAGGAATAACCTTGCCACCGTTCGTTGCCTGCCGAATGTGAGAAAATAACAGCTCAGCAACCTCTGCCGCTGTGGTGGCGTCACGTGCATCCACAAGGCGCAGCGTTTCCCAGAACAGTCGACCAATACAGCGGTTGCTGTTGCGCCAAGCCAGCTTGATGCCATACTCTAGCTCCTGCTTCGTATGTACATAAGTGCCTGTTATTTCGATATCTTCACGAATGCGAACAAGCCGGGCCTCTGCCGTATCACGGCTCAGACCCAGCTCTTCATAGCTTGTATATATAAACGATTCAGCTTCTTTAATAAGTGCAGACTTATTTGTCATACTTCCTGCCGACCTCTCGTTCTCTCCGTCATCTTCCCATTTAACACTTTACTGGCAAGCGTGACTTTTGAATTAGTTCCATTATACCCATCCAGAATTCATGAAACTACATGAGCAAGAGGAAGTTCATCAGTTGGACACTTCCATGTGTCTATTTGTTGAGCAGGGTCCTGCTTATTTACCCAAGAAAGCATTCAGCATCCATACTTGTTTTTGCAGAGATGCCTGCATGCCAATCAGCATATCCGCTGTTACTTGATCTTCAAGTGCCTCTGCCGCTTCCTGTGCTTCCACCATCGCTTCAACCATTGTCGTATAGTCTTCCACGATCGCTTGAACCATTTGCTCTGCGCTCAGGCCTTGAGCTGCTTCTTCAACAGGGGACAGGCTCAGATACTCAGACATGGTAGCTGCTGGACGTCCGCCAATGGCTAGCAGTCTCTCAGCCACAACATCAAGATTCTCCGCTGCTTCATTGTAGAACTCTTCGAATTTCTCATGCAGTTTGAAGAAGTGAGGTCCTTTGACATACCAGTGGAAATTGTGAAGCTTCGTATAAAGCACAGACCATCCGGCAATTTGTCGGTTCAGGGAGCTGTGCAGGAATTGCTCATCTTTTACTTGGTTAGCTTGGTTTGTTTGAGTTGTTGTCATATTTATTTCTCCTTTTAAATTGGAATTTTATTAACGAATCATTTACTGAATCAACTTCATAACTGAATAATCCTCATGAGCTTGATTCGCTTAAATAAAAATTACAAGTTGGATTCCTTGGTGTCGATGATCACGATCACTTTATTCCCTTTGATTTAGACTTAATCTAAATCCTGATATGATTATAACACGTTATCCAGAAAAAGAAATAGCTTTTTGAAAATTAATGATGTGAATCAATTCCATAATACCTTTAGTTGCTTAAATCAAGAGTATATATAGATCAAAGTGATTTGATTTGTCTATATATAGTTTCGAATCCGCCTTTTTAATGAGTTATGAAATTGATTCATGTAATTTAGAATTATTTTTTCTTGGGATCTTTTCTAGGCGTTCCCCTTGCCGCAATACAAAAAACATCGGTCATTCCCGCACCTTTCTTTAGGAAGATCCCGATGTTTATAAATTCTTATCATTTGTATTCAATCAAATTTTAGACCATCAGCTTCATTAGTATGGCTTCAAGCTGCTCCACATTTTCAGCAATAGAATGAGGTTTATGCTCTGACTCTGGCTCTGCTCTCCGGTGGTTAAACCATAGTACGGTCCAGCCCGCAGCCAGCGCTCCTACCACATCGTTTCTCCATGAATCGCCTACATAATAGCAGTTCTCTGGAGCCGTTCCCGTTACCTTGTTCACATACTGAAACAGCTGGGCATCCGGCTTGGCGTAGCCTACTCCGCCTGAGACAAAGAACAGCTTCTGATCCATATAGCTTTCCATTTGAAGTGCTTTAATCTTCGCCATCTGATGCTCTTCCGGTCCATTCGTAATCAGGCCGACGATCACTCCGCGGTCTCTTAAATGCTGAATCATCTCAACCATACCTGGGAAAGGCTTAATTCTAAACTGCATATCAAGATATGCCGCTTGCGCTGCTTCTGCCTGCTCCTCGTTAATAAAAATGCCGAACTCCGCTAGAGCGAGCATAAACCGGCGTCTGCGCATGTCTGCCACTTCCTCCGGTGCAGGTACGGCAGATAAGTTCTTTTCCGCAGATAGTAAGTCACTGTAGTACCTGAATCGGTGGTAGATTGCCTCGTACGGTAGTGTTCCCGGCAGATGAAGCCTCTGCATTAAAGCCTCTCGTAGTGGAGCGAGATGGTCATACAAAGTATCGTCAACGTCGAAGAATACCGCTGTGCTTGCAGCGTTTGTTCCTGCTCTCGTGCTGCTATGTTCCATCTATGCTTGTCCCTCCATATCGTTAATATCTTGTATGAGATTATCATAGCAAAAGTGTTTTTGTTTATTGAAGTCTAAAATATGGATAAGTTAAGATAAGAATAGGAAAAGGGAGCCGTGCTCCTACACACGACTCCCTGCACAACTTACCGCTGTAAGAGCGGTCGGCAGTAGGTTATATTCAAAGAATAGACCGTTTACCTCACGAAAGGGCGGTCTATTTCTTTTTGTCTCGGTTTACAATGGGAATGACAATACTGATGATTGATCTGATTAACGCTACGATTAGCGAGCCGAATTGTATTCAATAATGCCAGAGCTTCCTTAACCTCCACAAGCATCACCTCCTAGAAAGGAGACTAGCCGACCGCCTTATAGCCGATACCGTTGTGCAAACCATATTATACCATCTGATGTTGCAAGATGCTTAAACAATCAAAGATACGATTTCACCTTCGTTCACATCAATAAGTCCATGATCGGTAATTTTCAAAGCCGGGCTGACCGCAAGCGAATGCGTGCTGAGCGACATGATCGGGTTATAGTGTACATATCCGAGCGACTGCATCGCTTCACGCAGCTCCTTCACTTGATGCGCGACAATATGGAGCGGCTCCTCCGTCAGGATTCCCCCGACCGGCAGCTCCACATGAGACAGAATTTCTCCATTCTCCACCACGCAGAACCCGCCTTGACTTTCGATGACCGTGTTCGCTGCGAGCAGCATGTCCTCCCAGTGACGACCGATAATCAGCAAGTTATGGTTGTCATGAGAATACGTTGTCGCGATTGCTCCGCGCTTGATCGTATCGCCTCCAATGAGTCCGAATGCATGATTTCCGTTCTTCTCGTAGCGCTCAAACGTGGCAATCAGACCATAGCCTGAATCTTCCCATTGCAGCACTCCGTCTTGAACAGTCACATCGACATGCGCTTCCTGAGTGAAGGTCGAACCATTCTTGACGATCATGGCCCGTGCTTGGTGAGGACCGTCCGGAACATCCACCTTCACCGTCAGGTCTTCATGGCAGAGTGGTGCAAGCTTCACACTGTTGTAAAAATGAGCAGGAAACGCACCTGTCTCACTCTTCTGCACATCATGCTCATATAGATCAAATACTTTCTTCCCGCCTTTGTACACCTGCTTGACATCAAACTGGTACAGGTCAGATACGAGTACAAAATCCGCAACTTTACCTGGTGAGATGCTGCCCCGGTCATCCATCTTCATCCGCTTCGAAGGCGTATAGGTTGCCGCAAAAATGGCATCCTCTGGCTTCATGCCCATCCGGATCGCCTTACGCACGATATGATCGAGATGTCCTTTTTCCACGAACGAATCCGGCATGACATCATCTGTGACAAAGCAGAAATGGGAGGATACCGGATGATGAATCACGTAGTCCATCACTTCCTGGGTCATGGACTTCTCCTGCAGCTCGATGAACATGCCTGCGGCGATACGGGCTTTCATACCTTCGATACTTTGATGCGTGTGGTCGGAGTCTACACCTGCATAGATCATCCGGTGCAGATCAAGGCCCATCAGCTTCGGCGTGTGACCTTCGATGACAAGCTTGGGATAGTTCTTCTTCATATGCTTCAGAATGCGGTTCGTCTTGCTATCCGGCTTGTTAATGACATCCACATAGTTCATGATTTCGCCCAGGCAGATAATCTCGCCTGTTGCCATCAGCTTGTCCATGTCCTCAATCTCAATGCTTCCGCCTGTCGTTTCCATCGGTGTAGCCGGAACCGAGCTTGGAATGGCATAGAACATATCGACCGTGCATTCCTTGCTCGCTTCCATCATTTGCTGCACACCCTCAATGCCGAATACATTCGCCATCTCATGGGGCTCAGGGACAATGGTTGTTACCCCACAGCGCAGCAGCCCGTAGGAGAACGTCGCCGGTGTCACCATCGTGCTCTCAATGTGAAGATGAATATCGATCAGCCCAGGAATCATGTAATGACCGCGTCCATCTACAATTTCGTTCGCAGTGAACATTTTTTCCCCACGAGGTCCGATGTATAAAAACCGTCCGTCGCATACCGCAACACTACCTTCTTCAAACATTTTATAGTAACTATTGTAAATTTTTACATTCAAGATCAATTGATCTATTCTCACGTCAGGAATCAGCTCCTTTAAAAACACCCTTCCAAACCGGAAGGTCACCCTCCCAAACCCTCCCTGACAGGGAGGGCCCCAGAGGGCTCTGCCCTCTGGACACCCGGAACTGGCGGTTCATTAGTTTTGTTCAAACTTGCTATGGTTACGGTTGCGCGTGGAGCCGCGATGCGGCTTGCCTGACGAATATTATCCGTCAGGCTGCTTTGCCGCATGGCTCTTGTGCGTAGAGGCGCTTAGCCTCCGCACTTCGTCTGCTCCGGCGGAGGCCAGCGAAGCTTCGCTCTCTGTCCTCCAAGCGCGGGCAAAGATCTCTCTTGCCTCCGCGCTTCGCCCGCTCCGGCCAGGGCCAGCGAAGCTTCGCTCGACTGTCCCTAAGTTCGGCAAAGATCTCTCTTGCCTTCGCGATGCGCCCGCTCCGGCGAGGGCCAGCGAAGCTTCGCTCGCTGTCCCTAAGTGCGGAAAAGACCTCTTGCCTTCGCGATGCGCTTGCTTTGGCGTGTCAGCGGCATTCCTTCGTCATGCGACTGACATAAAGACAAAAGACAAAAGACAAAAGACAAAAGACAAAAGATAAAAGATAAAAAACAAAAAACAATAGATAAAAGATAAAAAATAAAAATATGCTAAAGCTTAAACTCTAAGAATTACTGTACAAGTACGAGTTTCTCGGGCGGGAAGATCAGGTTCACCCGCTGACCGCTCAGGTACGCGCTCTCCATCTCCTGGTTCGCGGTAAAGTCTCCTAACTCGGTCTCCACTACATACTGGTAGCTGCGTCCAAGGTACGTGCTCACCTTCACTACACCCGGCAGTGCATTTGCAGGCACATCACCGTCATCCGCTGCCGTTACGATCATGTCATCCGGGCGGATGGCGCCTTTTCGTGCTCCCGGCGTAAGTGTGCCCGGGTTCTTCGTCGCGGTGAACGAACGAGCGCCGACACGCAGCGCAATCATTCCATCCTGCTCGCTGCGCTCATCAAACTCTACAAAGTTGTGGAAGCCGATAAACCGTGCGACGAACTCGGTCGCCGGATACTTAAAGATTGTCTCCGGGCGCTCTAGCTGCTCCACATTTCCTTTATTCATAATTGCGACACGGTCAGAGATCGAGAAGCACTCCTCCTGGTCATGAGATACATACACCGTCGTAATACCAAGCTCTTGCTGAATACGGCGAATCTCCACCCGCATGTTCACCCGCAGGTTCGCGTCCAGGTTACTCAGCGGCTCGTCGAACAAGAGCAGATCCGGCTCAATTACGAGCGCACGGGCAATCGCCACCCGCTGGCGCTGACCACCCGACAGCTCCTGCGGCAGTCTTTTTTCAAAGCCAGCCAAGCTGACCACCTCAAGAATACGCAGCACGCGCTTCTTAATCTCATCATCCTTGACCTTCCGCATTTTTAGTCCAAATGCGACATTCTCATACACCGACAAATGCGGGAACAGCGCATAGCTCTGGAACACAAAGCCGAAATTACGCTTGTTCACGGGCACCCGTGTGTAATCCTTACCGTCAAATGTAAACTTGCCGTCTTTGGCTTCAAGGAAGCCGGCTATAAGACGCAGTGTTGTTGTTTTGCCGCAGCCGCTCGGGCCGAGCAGGGAGATGAGCTGTCCTTTTTCAAGCGCCAGATCAAAATCCTTGAGTATATAATTGTTGTCATAGGCCACCGAGACTTTGTCCAAAGTTAGCAATGCCATAATCTTAAGTGCCTCCTGTCATTAGCGTTTCGTGAAATAGGACAGACCCATCATCCGTTCAATCAAGAACATAAATGCGCCGGTAACAACCATCAGCAGCACGGATATCGCCGCGATCGTCGGGTCAAAATAATTCTCTACATATGTGAGCATCTGGATCGGCAGGGTGCTTACCCCCGGACCGGTCATAAAGACGGAAATGTCAACGTTATTAAATGATTCCAAAAAGGCGATCAAGATTGCGGCGATAATGCCGGATTTAATGTTCGGCAGGACTACCTTGAAGAAGGTCGCAACCCGGCCTGCACCCAGGCTCAGTGCCGCCTCTTCAATAGCAAAGTCGAAGTTCGACAGGCTGGAGCCGATCACCCTGATAATAAATGGCAGCATGATTACGGCATGACCGATAAGCAGTCCCGCATACAGCGGCAGCTGATATACAACGATCAAATAACGCATGAGTGTAAAGCCAAGTACAATTCCCGGTATAAGCACCGGGGACAAAAAGATCGCATTCAGCGCATCCCGGCCTTTAAACCGAAAACGGCTGATTGCATAAGCAGCTGGAACGCCGATGAGCAGTGCGAGCACATTGCCCGCCAGCGAAATAATGACTGAGATCATAAAGGTTCGTACAAAGCTTCCTTGCTCAAAAATATTTTCATACCACCTCAGGGAAAAGCCCTCCGGCGGAAATTTCAGCACCGTCCCCGGCTCAAACGAACTGGCAGCGATAATCAGAAGCGGGCCCAGCAGAAAGATGAAGACCACAAGACTGATCAGGCTGAGCCCGATATTTTTCTCCCGCATGTTGTTTACCCCTTCGGATTTAATTTGTTCGCCGCCTTGTTCATCAGACCGACGACAATAAACGTAATGACGATCATAATCGTTGCGATAACGGACGCCAGGAACCAATCGTTCAGCGTCATTGCGTTCTGGTACAGGAACGTGGAAACGACCCGTTCTTTCCCTCCCAGCAGCGCAGGTGTCGTATAGGCGGTCAAGCTGCCGACGAACACAAGCGTTGAACCCAGCACTAGACCCGGAACCGCCAGCGGGAACACGATGCGTCTGAACGCCGTAAACCGGGAAGCGCCAAGACTCTCCGCTGCTTTAATCAGATCCGTATCAATATTCTCCAGCACACCCACCAGTGAAATAATCATAATCGGCAGGAACAGATGCAAGAGACCAATCGTAATGGAAATCGGCGTATAGAGCAGATCGAGCGGCTCATTAATGAGACCCATACCTATCAGTGCATTATTGACGAGTCCCTTGCGGCCCAGAATGATCATCCAGCTGAAGGAACGAACAACCGGGCTTGTCAGCATGGGGAAGATCGCCAGTGCAATCAGGATGGATTTCTTACGAGCGCTGCGCTTGGCGATATAGTAGGCTGTCGGAAATCCAAGCAAAATACATAACACCGTCGTCAGCACACTGACCTGCAGCGTAGTCCACAATATTTTCAGAAAATAAGTGTCTTGTAAAAAGTGTTGGTACCCCTCAAGTGTCAGGCTCCCGTCCTGCACAAAGGTAGAGCCGATCGTCAGCACGATCGGAACCACCATGAACAGCGTCAGAAACAGGAACCCCGGCAAGAGAAGGTAATAAGCGTATTTATTCTTCATTTAAGAGGCTCCAATGGGTTTGTTAAGTGCTTCAATAAAATGATCCAGAAAAGCAGCCTGATTCACTTCCTCGCAGACCAGTACATTCGCTTCACGCCCCAGCCGATTCTGGAAGTCGCAAACCATCTGGCCGTCACACAAGCGGCTTGCCGTCTCTACATCGACGTAATACGCATTTCTTGTTACAAAGTCAGGGCTCAGCGCCACCCCTACAGCGAGCGGATCGTGCAGAGCACAAGCGCGCACACCGTTCATTTGTTCATAGCGCTTGATATAGATAGCTGTGCTCTCAGCAACATATTCCTTAATGGCAGGCGTCGTGAGTCGCTCGATATGAGCTTCGGTCAGCAGCGTCTGGCGTGTTACATCCAGTCCCACTTGAGTGAGCTTCGGGAACCCGGCATGCAGTACGATGCGTGCAGCTTCAGGATCGGCGTACGTGTTGTACTCGGCGACGGGTGTAATGTTACCCATGCCCTTTACAACCCCGCCCATGAAGATCACTTCCTTCACATATTTAACGAGATCTGGCTTCTTCAGCAGAGCAAGCGCCAGATTGGTGAGCGGCCCTGTCATGATCAGCGTCACTTCGCCCGGTCTCTCCATCACCGTCTCGATGATGTGGTCTGGGGCAAATCCGCTGTCTGCCTGCTTCTTCGCGTTATAACCCTTGAGTGCTCCGCCCAGACCATCCTGTCCGTGCACGCGGTGCTCATAATGCGATTTGCGGATAATCGGGCTCTCGGAGCCGCGATATACAGGGATTTGATCTGCCTGCATGAACTCGAGTATTTTACACGTATTCTCTGTAGCCTGATCCAGCGATACGTTGCCGCATACGGTCGTAATGCACGCAATATCATCGAAGCGAGTCTGTACCGCCAGCATGATTCCGAGCGCATCATCGATTCCTGTGTCTACATCCAGAAGAATAGGATTCATCGTACGAGTCTCCTTTTTGCTTGTTCGCGTCATCTATTTGCACTTATTTTTTATTTGCTATCTGTTCGATTCGATAATCAGTTGACTTAGTTTGCAATTTTACGGTTCCAGCGGTCTGTCCATACAGCTGCATTGTTGTTTACAAACTCCATGTCCAGAAGCTTCAGCTGGTCTACGACGTCTGCACCGTAAGTAATGCCTTCGGCTTCTTCTTCTGTCAGCTCAACGTTCACGTTAACCGGGGAATCGACCTTTGCTTTGGCAGAAGCGGTCTGCACTTCCTCGCTCAGCTGCCAGTTAATGAACTCTTCAGCGAGCTCTTTATTTTTCGTTCCTTTGACAACATTCACTGTATTCATTACGGCATAAGCACCCTCACTAGGTGTTACGAACTTCGCTTCAGGCACAGCAGCCTGGATATCCTTGAAGTACATTTCCATAATCGGACCGCCGGCAATTTCCTCTTGAGCGAACATGTTCACATATTCCGATGTTTGGCTGTAGAACTTCACCACGCCTTCCTTCACCTTAGCCAGCTCAGTAAAAGCGGCATCCTCATTGAATGCAGTGTTGCCTGCTACTGTGGATGCTGCATCAAGCACCATAGGGCCTGCTGTCGCTGTAATGTTCGGCAGAGTCAGATTTCCGGCGAATTCTTCGCTCCACAGATCACTCCAGGACGTAACTTCATTTGTAATCAGGTTCGGATTATAGGCGATTCCCAGCTGTCCAACCGTGTAGGCCGGCCCGTAATCTTCACCAAGCGGTGCTTTCGCAGAATCATAGATTTGTTCGATATTCGGGATGTTCGCACGATCGATTGTTTCAAACAAGCCTTCTGCAACGCCTTGCTGTGCATAATAGTCGGACAGGAATACGATATCGACTTGTGAAGTTCCTTGACGAATTTTGTTCAATCGCTCTGCGTTGTTGCCGACCTCGACTACGATGTCAACATTATGCTCTTCTTCAAACGGGGCGTACACTTGTTCATTGAAGAATTCCTCCGAGAAGCCCCAAGTCGAGATAACCAGCTTGTCCTTCGCCGTGCCTTCACCGCCGCCGCAGCCAGCCAGCAGCATGGAAGCTAGTGCAACACTTGTTATTCCTGTCAGTACCTTTTTCATTGTAAATATCCCCCTTAGAATCTTTTGTTTTTTTTAATACCCAATATGAAACAAAAAAAGAAAAGCATCCTTGTATTGTACAAGAACACTTTTCTTCGTAAACAAAGAAATAGCGACACCCGCTTATAAATTCACTGGTTCTCCTCCAGAGTTGATCCGAAGTTGATTGCCGTCATATGTGGGGCTTGATAGAGTTATAAACCCGATCTCACCCTATGGTCAGGACTCTTCGCGCAAGATCAGCGTGGTAATCGCAATCTGTGTCGGAGCGTCATAATCTCTCAGCAATGCTTCTATCTCAAGGTTCATCTGCTCCTCAAGCTTGTCCCGAAATATCTTCTTGTATAGAAGAGACATTCGAAAATCAACCTCCTGCTTGAGTTCAGGGGCTTCCCCTTCAAGAGCAGCCGAACGCGGTGAACGGCGGTGCTTCGCATAGAAGGTAACTATCCGATCGTCAACACTAGCCTTCAGGAGGGTCGTGCCGAATCCGAATAGCTCCTTGGATACTTCATTATAAATCTGGCACATCTTCTTCTTGTTCTCGTTCGTGTCCAGCTGCATTCAGATACCACCTTTACTATTCGAAAGATACTACCGTACATTCGGACATCTCACAGGTTTGATTATACATAATCATTCGGATACAGGCAAGAGATAAGGAATATATTACATAAATGTTTAATAAAACACGAACATTATCAAGGGTCTTTCGCTTATTTTATTCGGAACCGCCTGATTATGTTATATATGCCGACATATATAGGTCCTCGCCAAGACCAAGATAACCTCCCATTAGCGCCGCCAAATCTAGTTTGCCACTAATGGAAGGTTTTCATTAATTTAACGGAATCAATTTCATAATTAATGAATCATTTCATGATAACTTGAGATGCATGTACGACATTTTCAATGGACATTCAATCCCTGTTGTTAGCTTTCTTTATATAAAAACACTGTCTTTTTTTACACAGACGAGCCGGGTCTCGTACGACTGGTTACATTGATCTATAAAAAGACATAAAAAAGCCTCCAAGAAGCTCTTGGAGACTGTATTTATCTATGCACTTATTCTTACTCCCCTACACTACTTCGGTAAGCACGTACATACCGCTTGGGTTGTGCAGATAAGGTTCTTCTTCATTAAAACATTCTGGTTCGAGCTGACTTGCATACGTTTTTCCATAGATCTTGAAGCCTTGGCTGCCGCTGCCCTGATCCTCAACATGCGTCAGTAGGCCATACAAGAATTGCGACATGACCTGCATTGAAGCATCCGGATCGGTATCCATGCTGATCGCTGCTTCGGGAAGGCCAAACATTTGCATCCCGCAGGAATAGTAGTATTGCTCATTCTGCCGATAACTGACAAAGGTATGCAGCAGCTGATCGACCCGGGCTTCACTTGTCAGCCTGTCCCATTCCTCGGATGTGTAGGCTTTACCTGAATTTTCAATCTTCACAGCCAGCCCGCCGCTCTTCAGCAGAAGCTGCACTGCCGGCACTATTTTTTGTACAGAATCCAAGCTGCCCATATAGCTCATCAGACACAACACATGAGTATGCTTGTCCAATTTGTGCAGAGCCTTGTCGTTCATCATGCCTCTTTCCGAATAATAGAAGGCTTCTGACAGCTTGGCATCATGCTCCTGGAATCGAATCTCAAACGCGCGATTGTGCTTCGTGTCCATCAGCAAATCTTCAGCCAGCACATATTCACCCCGGCTCTTCTTCTGAACCGAACGCTTCAGCTTGTCCCGATCCTTCCACTGTCCTGGAATACATATAACTAGCTTATCATTCATTTTGTAAAATATCCTTTCTCGTCAACACCTTAAGGTGACTTCCCGTCCTCAGCTCCATGCTTAATTCTGCCGTGGATGATTTGGACGCATCCTCTCATTTTACCAAAACAGCGCCTTATGTGAAAACGTATAAGAGGAGCTTGGGCCAAGTCGCGCACAAAAAAAGTGCGGATGATTCCAAACCAGGAACAGCCCGGAAACATCAGCACTCATATGGATATAAGATCTTAGTAACGCTTAGGCGCTGCTTTCTTCGCAAGCTCTACCAGATAGGCAAAGAAGGCGGCCGGATCCGTATCGTATACCAGATTCACCGGCTTACCGTTCGGATCGATCACTGTACGCCCTTGGCTCGGACCGTCAGGAATCACTGTGCAATGAACCACTTTCCGTGTAACCAGATCTTCACGACCGACGGCAGCTGTTGTTAATACATCCCACAAATAGTAGGTAGAGTTCGTCTCGCTGTAAACGAGCGGCGGCACTCCTGCATAGCAATTACCCAGGAAGTCCACACCTTCGTAATTACGATCCTTAGCCCACAGATTACGTACAGCAGGGGTAAGAGGAACCTTATTCGTACTCTCCAGCGCCACAAGATCAATCTCAATGTCGGTCTGCCAGATTTGGTATGCGGCTTCCGGATCCCAATACACGTTCCATTCCGCCGTTCCGTCATGCTCAGGCTCTTGGACATTCCCGTTCTCAAACGTACCGCCCATCCAAACCAGACGCTCAATCTTCTCTTGGATTTCCGGTGCTTCCTCAAGAGCACGTGACAGATCGGTAAGCGGACCTGTGAATAGGAGCACGGTCTTCTCTTCCGTATTTTTCAGCGTCTCAATGATATGCTTGTGTGCAGGCAGCTCCGACAACGGGGCTTCCATGGTGCCTGACTCGTTCAGAATAGGAAGTGCATCAACGAAGTAAGAGTGAATTCTCCAGTCGCTTGGAAAAGGATTCTTACCGCGTGAATTCGATTTCGCCACTTCCACCGGATATGTGCTGAATCGATCTATAATTTTGCGGCTTGCATCTGTTGCCGGTTCCAAATAGCCGTCCGCCGGGATGACAGATACGCCGGTTACCTCTACATTATCCATTTGCAGCAGCATAAATAGTGAAACAAGATCATCGACACCGCCGTCGTGGTTAAGATATACTTTTGCCTTCTTTGTCATGTTGCTAATCCCCCTGCTTATCTAGTCTGATGCATAATATCTGGTTAAACTTCATCCATCTTAAGTCTTATCCTATTGCGAATGCAACCATTCAGGTGATATTCATCTCCTTACGTATGTAAAAGGGCACCTTAGCTTCCATGCTTCTGCTAACATGCACCGTGCTGCGGTCTTCCGACAGCTGGGCATTCAGTGCCGGCGATGGCAGCTCATGCAGCGGAACTATAATCCGGACCGGATTCATGCATTATAGTCCACTCCTATTTTTTGATAAAATCCGCATCTTGTCATAAAATGTTCACAGGAGGATTCATATGAAAAATACAAGAAGCCCGCGAACTCCGGGCAGACCCAAGCAAACCAATGATCAAATTCCGATTCAGGAGACGATACTTAAGACGGCTTCCATGCTCTTTATGGAGAACGGCTATGAACCGGTATCGCTTGCTCAAATCGCCAAAATATGCAATGTGACCAAAGCATCCATCTACTATCATTTCACAAGTAAGCCTGAACTCTTCAAAATATCTGTGACGACCATGCTGACGAATGGGTACAAGCATACGGCAAGATTCCTCGAAGAGGCCGATACGTTTGAACAAGGATTGCTTCGTGTGGCCGAGGCCAAGATCGCAAGACCTCACGCGGAGATGGAGACAATTATGCGTGAAGCCGAAGCATTCTTAAGCCCGGAGCAGATTAAGGAAATTCGAGATGCAGAGTACCGCATCTATGAGGTGATGGCAGTTCATATTGAGAAGGCGATGGAACAAGGTGTGCTTAAGAAAGGCAATGCCATTCTTCTCGCTCAGGCTTTCACTGCGATGCTGATGCTTGGGAATCGGGAAGACACAAGAATTCAGTATCCCGCCCCGCTTGACCTGGCCCAAGTGCTGGTCCAATTGTTCCTGCAAGGCGCTGCACAGCAATAAGGAACGGAGCTCACAGCGAGTCTCCGTTCCTTGGCATTAGAAATTTCAGTCTGCGCTCAAGTACTCTTATCTCTGCCGGTGCAGAGAGATAGACTTCTCCATCCGTATCTGCCGGCATCTCTTCCTCTGTCTGCAGATGAATTTGACTCGCCTTAAAGTACTTCAGACTATCGTTATGCGGCTCCCACCTGCCTTCCGGCTTCCGGGCCAGCAGCTCCCGCAGAAGAGGGATGCCGGCCTGGCGTATGATGAGCACATCAAATTGTCCATCCGTAAGTGAATCCTTGGCAAATGGCAGCGTGCTGGTGCCTAGTGATCTGCCATTTGATACATAGATCATGACAGCCTCATCTTCGATCTGTATGCTCTCCGTCTTCAGCTGATAACGAAAAGGCTTGGCAGCACGAATGGTCTGCAGTGTACTGATGAAGTAACTGAGTCTGCCGAGCGATCCTTTCAGTGCAGGATCAATATTTTCAGAGGTCTCCGTTATAATCCCAACACCGAAGAAGTTCGTGAATACCCGATCATTGGCCATTCCAAGATCCACGGATGCCCCGTCTCCATTGATCAAAGCTTCCGCCGCCTCCGGCACATTCATCGGAATACCCAGCGTTCGTGCAAAATCATTACAGGTACCACCCGGCAAAATGCCTACTACTGGCGGATGATCAAGCTGTGCCAGCCCATTAATGCATTCATGGACGGTACCATCACCGCCAAGAATAAAGACCGCATCCACATCTTCGCCTCGCTGACGGCATATCTTCTCACCATCGCCCGCTGCCTGAGTCTTGAGGACAACAAGCTCTGGAATAACAGGTGCCAGCGCAGACACAGCTCCGCCGACCATACTTACAGCCGCTCCCGCTGCTTCGTTATGGATGAGGAGTGCTTTTTGAATATCCATTCTGATCTCCTCCCCACCAAATCAAGTCTTTACTCCTATATCTACCCGAAAAGCGGAAGAAATAAAACAAGCCTGGCTCGTTAGAGTGGATGGAGGTAAAAAACCAATAGTCTTAGCTTACATATTATTGTGCACCTGCTGGATCATAAATGGACCCCATAAACAGCCAGGCTCCCGTAACCTCATCTTCAATGACCGTATAGAAGGGCCGATTGATATTCATCACCTTATTGTCTGTAATCATTAACGATGACTCTTGCATAGCCACGGAAGTTGCTGCCGCTGCCTCGGAGCCCTGCTCATTCACTTCGAGTACGGCTTTATGCTGTACGTCGCTTATGAATAAGTTCCCCGTTGACATCCGAGAGAAGTCAGCCCCCTCGCCAAATGCCGATTTCATCCCCATATGCTTAAGCGTGTCTACGAGCCCTGCTTCGTATTCGACCTTGTATTTCGGCATGGACAACTGAACCATATTCTCTTCAAATGGACCATTGAATGCCGCAGGGTCCTGCATCAAATGCTTCTCTATATCAGCCAAGCTCGTGCCCTCAGCCGGAAGAATTACCAGCATGTTCATGCTTGAATCACGATAAGGCAGCCGTATTGCCTGCCACTCCCCTGTCTCCTTATATCCATACAGATGGGTATCGTGCATCATCGGCACATTCAGCTTAGTACCTTCCTCGGTTGTAAAAACACCATCCTGTGTAAGATTCTCATCAAAGGTGTGCAGCCAGGTTCCTTTGAAATACAAGGCATTCAGCAAATAAGCCCTCACCGCGCTATCCAGAGGCTTGTTCAGTATCTCTTTAATCAGACCCTTTGTTCTCTCACTGACCCAGGCATTGATGGAATCCATCGTTTCTGCAGAAGACAGCTCTGCCTTCAAGATCTCTGCCCCATAGCTGGTTCCTGCCGTTTCAAGAAAAGCGGGTTTTAATGCGTATTCCGCATCTACCCAGACCGAGTTCGCTGTCAGCAGCTCCACACCTTGGCCCGGACTGTTCAGCAGCTGCATATAAATCCGGCTGGCCTCATTCACCTCCTCCATACTTAAGCCTGTGAGCCTAAGTACCTCCGCCATTTCCTGCTCCGTCACACCCTTTGAACCGTTATAAGTGAGCGTTAATGCAGAAGCAATGCTGTAAGGTGAGAAAAATATATTCTTGTGTGCTCCTTCCTTATTACGAAGCTCATCCATCAGTTGGATACCGAGAGTGTTCTGAGACTCAATCAGTGCAGAATCCAATGTTGCAGCAAGTCTTGAGCGCTCCTCATCGCTGATTTGCTCCATATGGGCAGGCAGCGTGGACAAACTGTGCGGAATCTCTGCATCGCTGCCTGTAGGTGGTGCACAAGCACTTAAGCCGAGCATCAGAGCGATGGCAAGAAGCTGCTTATGTGTAACTGCCATCCCTCTATTGTGTCTAGCTGCTGCTCCTCTATTGCTCGGCGAATTCAACGAATTCATAAGTATTCCCCCTTCTTTTACAAAGGTAGACTTACTCACTCACACGATTGTTCCAATGAATTGGATATAAATTTACAAAAATGGTGTTATATTTATTGGATTCCAACGTGTCTTAGATCGCTTGATGGGGTAATGAAGTTGTAAAATGGATATCCACGACTAGGAGGAGTGTACCTATGATTCCAGCAACGCTTGAAGAACTAGAAGCCATTCGTCGCGAGTGCCGTTCCATGGTGAATACGAGAGCCTTCGCATCAGGCGGCACAGCGCTTGTACCCATTCCCGGAACGGATGTTGTCGCGGATGTCGGCATGCTGATGCAGCTCCTGCCTGCCATTAACGATAAATTCGGCTTGTCCGAGAAGCAGCTTGGCGGCATGGATGCGGAATCCAAAGCTGCGGTGTACGGACTGGTAATGTCCATGGGGAGCGCGGTGATTGGTAAGCTCATCACCCGGGAACTGGTCATCAAGCTTCTACAGAAGGTTGGCGTACGGATGGCGGCCAAACAAGCGGCTCGCATAATCCCCATCGCCGGTCACGCCCTCTCCGCGGCACTAAGCTTCTCTGCCATGCGTTACGTAGGCAATAAACATGTAGAGGACTGCTATAACGTCGCGAGACAGCTGATCGAGCAGAGAAGAGCGAAAGAACTGGAAATACCAGCCGATGCCGTTATTGTAGAAGATACGGTTAAGGTATAAGCGGATAACGACCATTCAAAGATTACTGATCCATTGGCTAGAATAACAAAACACCGTATTCTCTTGAGAGGAGCAGACTCCTGCTCAGCTAAGAGAGAATACGGTGTTTATTATTGTGGAACTATTTTAGAGAGTTCGAACCTGACTAATAATTTTCTAGCTCAGCTTCTATATCTCTTATTAGAATATCCACTTCCAGCACAGCAGAATCTTCATTATTAAAAAAGATAGAGGGTCTTATACCATCTTTTTTAAGCTGGGGCAGGAATTCAACTACAAACTCACTTAGATCAATTAACTTCCCTTTATAACTCTTCCAATCTTCAATAGCACATGCCTCTGCGAATTCTTTTTTCGGCCAAAAGGGAAGTAATAGGTTTCCCCTCTCATCAGCTGTTACAGCCCATCCGTTATCATACAGACCCCATACTTCTTCAGCGTCAGCGATTCTTTTAATAAAATATTCATATCGAACATTTGCAGGTAATTTAATTACAGCCTCAAACTCTTTATTATTCATATGTCGACCTCGAACTTATTATCTTACATCCTTAGCTCAGCCTACCTCGGTAAACTGACTGTTATATAGCTCAGCATAGAATCCTCCTGCCATAAGCAGCTCTTCATGGGTTCCTTTCTCAATTACATCCCCATGGTTCATGACCAGAATCACATCTGCATCCCGAATCGTAGACAGTCTGTGCGCGATAACAAAGCTTGTACGATCCTTCATCAGCTCGTTCATGGCCTGCTGAATCAAGGTCTCTGTCCGGGTGTCCACCGAGCTTGTCGCTTCATCCAGAATAAGGATGGAAGGATTCGCAAGAATAGCACGGGCAATAGTCAGCAGCTGCTTCTGGCCTTGAGATATATTAGATGCTTCCTCATTAAGCATCGTTTGATATCCATCCGGTAATGTGCGGATGAAGTGGTCTGCTCTTGCTGCTGCCGCCGCTTGCCGAACCTCAGTCTCTGACGCTCCCTCGCGGCCGTATGCAATGTTGTCATAGATGGTTCCGTTAAACAGCCATGTATCCTGCAGCACCATCCCGAACATGCTCCGCAATCTGCTTCGCGGCATATCTGTAATATCCACACCATCAATTCTAATGGCGCCGCCTTGTACTTCATAGAAGCGCATGAGCAGGTTAATGAGTGTTGTCTTGCCCGCACCCGTCGGTCCTACGATGGCTGCGGTCTGACCCGGCTTCACATCGACATTCAAATCGGTTATGAGCGGCTTGTCTTCACTATAGCCGAATTTCACATGCTCAAACGTTACTGCACCCTGCACCTTACTTGAGATATTCGCTGTGTTCTGTTCAGCCACTTCTTCTTTCTCATCAAGCAGCTCAAACACCCGCTCTGCAGAAGCCACCGTGGATTGAATGACATTCGCAATGTTAGCCAGCTGATTAATCGGCTGGGAGAATTGACGGGAATATTGGATAAACGCCAATATGCTGCCGACATTCAATGTCCGGGTCGATACGAGTATCCCGCCAACCACACAGATCAGTACATATCCAATGTTACCAATGAACATCATGAGCGGCATAATCAGACCTGAGATGAACTGGGCCTTCCAGCCGGTCTCATACAGCTCCTCATTGATCTTGTCAAAGTCTTGGATCGATTGTTCTTCCCGCCCAAATGCCTTAATGACATTGTGCCCGGTATACATCTCTTCAACATGACCATTCAGTTCCCCGAGTCTCTTCTGCTGACCGACAAAATAACCCTGTGAACGTGAAGCGACCAGTGCAACCACAATGAGACTAAGCGGGAGCGTAAGCACCGTTATCAGTGTCAACAATGGACTGATGGTAAGCATCATGATGATGACACCAACCAATGTTACAAATGAAGTAATGAACTGCGCGAGACTCTGCTGCAGCGTATTACTGATATTATCCACATCATTCGTAGCCCGGCTAAGAATTTCGCCGTGAGTTTTTCCATCAAAATATTTGAGCGGAAGCCGTGATAGCTTGCCATTAATCTGCTCCCGCATGTCAAATACAACACGCTGCGAGACGCCGGCCATTAAATATTGCTGTATATAGGCAAACAGCGAACTTAATAGATACAACGCGCCAAGCCACATCAGGATTCTGGCAATCTCTACGAAATCAATCGTCGCATTCGGATCAAACAGCGGCTCGGATAAAATATTCGTTGCCACCGCCAACAGTTTAGGTGAAACAATGGTAAACACGGTACTCAGAATAGCCATAATAAACACAACGACCAGTATTGTATTTTGCGGCTTCAAATAACGGACCAGCCTCTTCATCGTGCCTTTGAAGTCCTTGGCCTTCTCAACCGGTCCACGGCCGAGATGACCGCCCGGATGCTTCGGCCCTGCCGTACTGGCCGGATTCTGGAAAGCTTTATTTTTACGACTCATGCAATCTCCTCCTCTGACAGCTGTGAGGACACAATTTCTCGGTATACCTCACTATTTCGGAGCAGCTCGTCGTGAGTTCCGCTGCCTACAATTACGCCTTCATCCATAACCAGAATCCGATCCGCATCTCTTACTGTGCTTACGCGCTGTGCGACGATAATGACCGTTGAGTTGACGGTTTCGTCTACAAGCGCGGCTCTGAGCTTAGCATCCGTCTTATAATCAAGGGCCGAGAAGCTGTCATCAAACACATAGATTTCCGGTCTTCGCACCAGGGCTCTCGCTATGGACAGACGCTGCTTCTGTCCGCCAGATACATTGCTTCCCCCTTGCGAGATCATACTCTCATATCCATCCTCCATCCCGCTGATAAACTCAGCGGCCTGAGCGACCTCAGCGGCATGCCGGATTTCCTCCTCTGTAGCATCCTTTTTGCCGTAGCGTATGTTGTCCGCAATTGTACCTGTGAATAGTACCGCCTTCTGCGGAACATATCCGATCTTCGAGCGCAGCTCTTGCTGAGCGACATCTCTTACATCCATGCCATTGACGCGAACGCTGCCTTCAGTGACATCGTAGAATCGCGGGATCATCGCAAGCAGCGTCGATTTGCCCGACCCTGTCCCGCCGATAATGGCGGTAATCTCTCCCGGCTGTGCCGTGAAGCTAATATCCTTGAGTGCATATTCCTCAGCACCCGGATATTTGAAGGACACGTTGTCGAATTCAAGAGTCCCATGCAGCTTGCCGGCTGGCTTGGACACTGTAGGATCTGCAAGCTCCGGCTTCATCGTCAGTACTTCATTGATCCGAGCTGCAGAAGCTGCTGCCCGCGGGAGCATAACGAAGATGATTGACACCATCAGCAGAGAGAACATGATCTGCATGGCATATTGAATAAACGCCATCATATTCCCTACCTGGATCTCACCTGTATTAATACGAAGGCCGCCGAACCAAATAATAGCGATGACGGAGAAATTCATCACCAGCATCATAACAGGCATCATGAAGGCCATGATCTTATTCACCTTGATCGCGGTATCGGTGAGATCGCCGTTCGCCTCTGTGAAGCGTTCCTTCTCATAGCCGGTACGATTAAATGACCGAATGACCCGAATACCAGTCAGCTGTTCGCGCAGGACCAGATTCAGACGATCCAGCTTCTTCTGAATGGCCTTAAAGAGCGGCAGCCCCTTGAAGGCAATCAGCGCAATGGCTCCTGCGAGTATCGGAAGGGACACAACAAGAACAACAGACAGCTTGGCATCTTGGGATATGGCCATAATAAGACCGCCGATAAACATCAGCGGCGCACTGATCATCATCCGCAGCATCATCAGCAGTACGTTCTGAACCTGAGTAATATCATTCGTCGTTCTGGTGATGAGTGAAGCCGTTCCCACCTGGTCAAATTCATGAAGAGAGAAGTTCTCTACATGTCTAAATAACCGGCTGCGAAGATCACGTGCAAATTTGCCAGTAACCTGGGAGGACAGGAAGCTCACGAGAATAGAGCACAATGTACCCAGTAGAGCAACAATGAGCATTACACCGCCGATTTTCCATATGTAAGGAACATCACCCTCTGGTATTCCAAAGTTGACGATATCGGACATCAGTGTAGGCAAGAATAAATCAGACAACGATTGCAGCAGAAGTAAAAAAACGACGAGAGCTACACCCGCCTTGTACGGATTCAGCATCCGCAGCAGTTTCATCATGTATGATCACTCCCTTTTGGGGAAAATCTGTCTTTACAGTGCTGTTCAGCGCTTGTCCGCTTCTGTTCCTTATATTCGTACACCCGAGTCAGCAGTTTGGCTAACTGAATACTATCCTCTTCACCTAGATATTCAATCATTTCCTTCATATTGCTCATGAGCTCGCGGTGAACGTCCCGGACGGCCTCTCGCCCTGCTTCCGTTATCGTTATCCGCATCACTCTGCGATCAAACTGGTCCATTCTTCTCTCGACTAACCCCTGCTCCTCCAGCCCCTGAATGACAGGAGTAATAGTCGGTGCCTTGACCCGCATAATTTCACTGATCTCGGATATCTTAAGCCCTTCAAGCTGATCCTTCGTCGTCGGGCCATTCTCCTGAAAATCCCTGATCATACGACCAACCACAGCAGGATCGTGCTTCTCAGTCGTTTCCTTCCCTCGGATTAATGTAACCAGAAGCACAATCTCGCTCGGATTGCGCCCTTCCGTCTTAGGCTGCTTCCAATTGCTTCGGTTAAATCTCATGAATGCAATGAGCAAATTTTGCGCTAGTATATCCTTCTCTTTCAATGCCTCACCCACTTTTTTTATTTGAACACTAATAATGACCATATTGCGATTAATGACCATATTGCGATGTTTTCGAATTAATTAGGTCTCCTAATTAATTATAAATCCATGCAGATTATATGCCTTTACACTCCTAAGTGTCAAACCGGAACCTTTTAGCAAAACCCTTAATCTATATATTGGCTGTTCTTGGACCGTCACATTCTCGTAATCTATATAAAAAAAGACGACCGTGACTCTATAGTCACAGCCGCCCATCGCAAATCTATTATTCTTAACTCTTCTTGTCGCAGATTAATCCAGTGCCGTCACACACACTTTGCTATACCTTGCTATAAGCACTCTCAAAGTTAAAATAAGTCCGCGCATTCTCGTAAGATATACCCTGCACGATACTGCCGAGCAGTTCAAGGTCATGCGGCGCCTCTCCGTCCTCAACCCATTCTCCGAGAAGATTGCATAGCAATCGGCGGAAGTACTCATGCCTTGTGTAGGACAGGAAGCTCCTCGAATCGGTCAGCATGCCGACAAACCGGCTGAGCAGCCCCACATTGGACAATGCCTTCATCTGGGCGAGCATGCCGTCCTTGGTATCGTTGAACCACCATGCAGCACCAAGCTGAATTTTGCCAGGAATACCGTCGCCCTGGAAGCTGCCAGCGATTGCGGCCAGCACTTCATTGTCACGAGGATTAAGCGAGTACAGAATCGTTCTTGGCAGCGAATCCTCACTAGCAAGTCCATCCAGCAGCTTCACAAGCGGACCGGCAAGCGGGCTGTCATTCACGGAGTCATAGCCGGTATCCGGGCCAAGCAGACCGAGCATACGGGAGTTATTGTTTCTTGCTGCATTGATATGGTACTGCATTGCCCAGCCGCGCGCCGCGTACAGCTTACCGAGGAATATCAGTGTATACGTCTTATATTTTTGCTCCTCCAGCAGCGTCGCGCGCTCACCATTCAACACCTTGGCGAAGATGCCGGCCGCTTCCTCTCGCGTAGTCTCCGCATACGGTACATAATCGAGCGCATGGTCGGATACACGTCCTCCAACGGAATGGAAGTAATCCACCCTTGCCTCCAGCACTTCTAGAAAAGTGTCGTAGCTCGTAATCGAGCGCCCAGCGGTCTGCTCCAAGCGGGAGAGCCACTCACCGAACCCTTCGCGGTTAATCTCAAGACCCTTATCAGGACGGAATGAAGGGAGTACCGCTGTATCAAAATCGTTCAGATCCCGGATAGCTGTGTGATATTCCAGCGTATCAGCCGGATCATCTGTCGTGCAGACTACGGTTACGTTCGACTTCGTAATCAGATCACGCGCGCCAAAGCCTTCGCCGTTCAGTTTGGCATTTACTTTCTCCCAAATAATCGGTGCATTCTTCTCATTAATCAGCTCATAGACGCCGAAGAATCGCTGCAGCTCCAGGTGTGACCACGCATAGACCGGATTGCCGATCGTCATCGGCACCGTTCTTGCCCAGGCGAGGAATCGATCGTAGTCACTGACTCCCTCGCCTCCTGTTACATACTTCTCTTCAACCCCGTTTGCCCGCATCAGCCGCCATTTGTAATGATCACCGTACAGCCAGGCTTCGGTTAAGTTGCGAAACGTTTTATTCTCATAAATCTCCTTGGGACTCAGGTGGCAGTGATAATCGATAATCGGCATATCCTTCGCATACTTCTCGTACAGCGCAACCGCTGTATCATTCGTAAGTAGAAATTGCTCATCCAAAAAAGACTTCATCTTCCTTACCCACTCCCTTTAGGTTGATTTTGGTTCGTTCAGGTTTATTCTCAAATTCTAAGCTACACCCTTTCCATTAAAAGTTCAACAACAAAATGAGAACGCTATCAAAAATGTTCTCCCGATGGATATGCGTCCTCTCACTGACAAATTTCGCGCGTTCAGCAAAGTAAATGACTGTTGACTGGCATATCTGCATTTATTAGCAGAAGAATTCATTTAAGGGATTTGAACAGGGTGGATTCTAGATGGCAAGAATTATATCCAATACGCAGGTGAATGATCACATTGGTCTACGGGAGGCAACTTTTTCTGAATTTTGACGTTCTTCTATATTGGGGAGGGTATAATTGAGGAAAAAGAAAAAGAGGTGTATCGTACAAATGCAAATTACATTCCTAGGAACCGGAGATATGTTCAGCTTCGAACAAGACCACAACAGCGCGATGATCCTATACAATGACACCCGGCTCATTATTGATTTTCCTGAATCGAATGCAAAGGTGCTGCATCATATGGGAATCAAACTGAATGAGATCAAGGATGTGTTTATAACCCATCTGCATGATGATCACATCAATGGCCTGCAGCAGCTCGGTTATTATGCACAAGTATTTGGCAACCAGAAACCCAAGCTCTACATTCATGAGGAGTTAATTGAACCGCTCTGGCGTTCACTTGAGCCCGGCATGCGTTATACCGTACAGGGAGAGCGGGTCTTTGAAGATTATTTCGAGCTGATCCAGCTGCGTGAACAGAAGCCCTTCAGCATTGGAGGAGTTACATATGAGCTTACACTGACGAAGCATGTACCCGGCATGCTGAGCTGCGGCCTGTATGCTCCGGGGTACTTCTATTACAGCGGAGATGCGACGATGGATTCCGAGCTGCTTGAGCACATTGCTGACGAGGTGCAGGTTATTTTCTATGAGTGCCATCTGCAGGACGTGACCATCTCATCACACACTCATTTGGACGATATCAAGTCTCTTCCGCTGCCGATCCAGGCCAAAATCCAGCTCATGCATTACCACGACGGCTATGCGTCTTCTGACGCCCGTGAGCAATTCAACCAGAGTGCCGTGTCCAAGCTCGTACAACCACTGGAGGTGATTCGGCTGCATGAACAATAATCCGGAGGAGCACTCCGTCGATCAGAAGCATACTTCAACAGGCCTGATTTCAAATCTTCTCGCTAAGAACTCATTCTACATCGTCATGATCTTTATTCTTTTATTCATCGCCTCTGCAGGCATAGGTGGCATAAGTATTGCAGTGATCCTCACAATCTTAATGAACTGTATTGAATGGCTCACGAAATACATCCTGCCCTGGATCTTCCTCTTCTACTTCATCAAGCTCGTCCGAAGCTATACTAGATCGAAGCAGGGTTAATCTGCTTGTACTCCCTCCACTCTTCAGGCAGCAAGGAGCGGTAAGGCTCCTGTGCGAAACGATCATCGACCAGCACGAGCACGCCCTCGTCCTCCTCTGTACGGATGAGCCTTCCCCCTGCCTGAAGCACTTTGTTCATTCCCGGAAAAACATAGGCGTAGTTAAAGCCGTTCCGCCCGGTCTGGTTAAAATAATCACGCAGCATATTGTTCTCCAGTCCAATCTGAGGAAGACCGGTACCCACGACGATTACACCGTTCAGCCTGTCACCGGGAAGATCAACTCCTTCTGAGAATACGCCCCCAAGCACCGCAAACCCAAGCCGAGTGCGCTCGGGGTTCGGCTGGAAGCCAGACAGAAAGGCATCCCTCTCCTCCTCACTCATGGAAGACTGCTGTATGATTGCATCGACACCCTTGCCCTCATCCTGAATATAGGTTTCATATACTTCCTGCATATAGGAATAAGACGGGAAGAATACGAGCAGATTCGTCCCCGGCCGCTCCTCAGCGACCCGCTGCAGAAGTCTTGCGATCGCTCCTCTCGACCTCTCCCGGTCGTTGTATCTGACCGACAGCGGCACCAGCTGCACATCAAGCTGCTCCTTGCTAAACGGCGAAGGAATGCTAAGGGTGTAATCTTCTTCTCCAGCACCCAGCATATCCCGGTAATAATTCATCGGTGACAGTGTGGCAGAGAAATGAATGATAGATCGATAGCCTTTGCCTGCCTGGCGAAGCTGCTCAGAAGGATCGAGACAGTACAGCTTGATTCGAAAGTCGCTGCGAATGATCTCCGCATATGTCAGGTAATGATCATCATAGAGCTTGGCCATCCGAATAAAGTTTTGTGAGGCAAAATACGTACCGAGCAGCTCTTCCTGCGCTTCAATACTGACCCGGTCCGCAGAAGAGCCGGAGACCAGCTCTATTTCTGCAGCCTCCACAAACTTCTCAAGCCGCTTGATCAGCTCCTCCGGCAGCTCAGACTGAATGATACGTCCCTCACTGTTGCAATTGTTCTTGACTGCATACAGGAAGGAGTTAACCTCTCCGGCAGCACGGGATACCCCTTCATTTGCCGTCTTGTACTCATCCTTGATCCCGAGAAAGACGGATTTGACGAGCTCAGCCGAGAACATATTCCGGCCTCGATCGACCAGGTTATGAGCCTCGTCGACCAGCACGGCTGTCTTCTTCTTCTGATCCTCAAACAATCGCTTCAAGGATACTCGCGGATCAAAAATATAATTATAATCACAGACAACCGCATCAGCGGCGTAAGCAATGTCGAGCGAATATTCAAAAGGACAGACCTGGTGCTTGCGGGCATACGCTTCAATGACCGGTCTAGTCATGATGGTCTCGTGCTTCATGATATCCAGTACCGCCCCGTTGATCCGGTCGTAATATCCTTCGCACATCCTGCACTGCCTGGCATCGCATGCTTCCTCTTCCTTGAAGCAGATCTTGTCCTTGGCGGTGATCGTCACTGAGTTCATATACAGCCCCTGAGCCTGCATTCGCGCGAAGGCTTCCTCTGCCGTTGCCCGAGTCGTCGTCCGTGCCGTCAAATAAAAAATTTTGCTGATATGTCCTGCGTGAACCGCCTTGACTGCCGGAAATAAAGTCGACATCGTCTTTCCAATCCCTGTCGGCGCCTTCGCCATCAGCCCGGCACCCTCGGAGATCGTTTTGAATACGGCGCCAGCCAGCTTACGCTGTCCCGCACGGTAAGACGGGAAAGGAAAGCCGAGTGCTTCAATGGACGGCTGCCGCTTCTCTTCATGCTCCCTCAGCATCTCGGCATAAGGCGCATAGGCCTCAATGACTTCGTGTGCAAAAGTCTCAAGCTCCTCCACAGAGTGGGTAACGAGCATCTTCTTCTGCTCTCCGCTGCCTGTTCGTACATAGGTCAGCTGGACCTGCATACTTGAGAGCCCTTCTGCCTTGGCGTACATGTATGCATACATTTTACCCTGTGCCCAGTGAACCGGAAGCCCGCCCTCCAGGTCCTCAAGCGGAGCTGCTGTCGATTTGATCTCATCAATTGTCCATGCCCCATCCAGCTGAATAAGTCCATCGCATCTGCCTTCCACCTTGAATAGAAGATCTCCGTAGGGGATCTCACCCTTGAGGAACACTTCTTTTTGATCCGTATCTGCATAGGTCTTCTGAATGCTCTGATGAATCCGGGTCCCTTCGTGCATCGTGGCATTCGTCCGGAATCCACCCGTGATGCTGCCGCTCCGATATACATACTCCACCAGAGGTCTGACGGATATAGAAATTTCATATGGCATGCGCTTCACCCGTTCCTGTTCATTTTCGTCTTTCCACTTTAACAAAATGAAGGTGAAGATACCAGTTCTTCAATAGCTCATCCGATTCCCTAAAATAACTACAAAAAGCCCTCTCAGACCACATGAACGCGGCAGCCTGATAGGGGCTTCTATGCACTAAACGCTATGAACTAAATGCTCGAACTTATTTTTTTGCTTCCTTGTAAGGCACATAATCAGGATAGTCTGTAATAATTCCATCTACCCCTAGATCAAGCAGATAGTCTGCTTCCTCACGGCTGCGCAGTGTCCAGGCATAAATCTTCATTCCTCTAGCATGGATTTGTCGAACGAGGGAATGCTCCACCGTATAGATATGTGGATTAACATACGAAGCATAGGTACGGTATTCATCCAGCTTCTCATTCTCCAGATCTGCAGGGTCCTCGATCAGCACGCCCGTTGGTACGGCAGGCAGCATGTCATGAAATGTCGACATGGATTCATGGTTGAAGGACTGAACGACAACCTGCCCGGGTCCCATCTTGTCATATCCGTACTTTATTAAGGAATCCGCCACTTGTCTCTCGATGCCCGGATACAGCTCAGGTGCTTTTAGTTCTATTAGAAATCCGATATTCTTGCCGCTGTAATGTGCCAGAACCTCTTCAAACGCGGGAATCTGCTGGCTGCTATACTCTCCTCCGAACCAGCTTCCCGCATCCAGGCTCCTCAGCTCCGCCAGCGTATGCATTCTCACTTCCCCTGTCCCGCTCGTTGTCCGATCCAATGTGAGATCATGAATAACGACGAGCTCTCCATCCAGACTTCGCTGTACATCCAGCTCAATCATGCTCGACTGCATCCGGTATGCCAATTCAAAAGCAGCCATCGTATTCTCCGGTGCATACCCCGCAGCTCCCCGATGTGCGACGACTACGGTCTCAGCGGAGTTCGCAGCGGCAATATGATCCGTATCTCCACCAATTCCGATAATGGAAGCGATTAGCAAAGTTCTCAAGGTTTTGACCACGTCTACTCATCTCTCCTTTTTACCTCAACATAACAAGAGAATGTAAAGACCTATCATTAACTGCTGTATGTGAGTGTAAAGATTTTGAGTTTACTGTTATATACCCGGAATCAAGTTTCACAGTACCTTGAGTGATGAAACGGATTCACCCGAAATGTGCTTCATGCGATCGGCATCGTTTTTGTTTCCTTTGATCTGTTTAGTAAAATAGAGGAGAGAACAAGTTATGGCTATATTGGATTTACAAAAATCAAGTAACAGGAGGTCTGCGTTATGTATATGTACTTTTTGTCATCACCCATTTCGGACGCACTCAAGGAGCACCCTTATTTCACGCTTCAGAATGAAGAAGATACGCGATATGTGATAGAACTGGATACTATGGTCGACAACGACCCGGCCATTCCTGCCTATGAAGCGATTGATGCAAGCGGGAGCCTTACCGGGAGCAAGTTCATCGTCATGAACAACATCCCTGTCACAGAGGATGGAAGGGAAGCGTTTGAAGCGAGATTTATGAACCGTGCACGGAAAGTAGAAGACGAGCAGGGCTTTGCAGGTATCCGCGTGCTACGCCCGCTGAACAGCGATACGTATGTTATTCTTACCGCATGGGATTCCAAAGCAAGCTTTGAGACTTGGCAGCAATCCCAAGCCTTTGCACATGCGCATCAGAAGCGTGAAGAGGGGCTAAAGGCTCAGGCGACTTCGATCTTTGCCCGTCCTTCGTTTATTACTACTTACACAGTTGAATAACTAACGAACGATTAACTGTGACTTAATGTTTAATGTATACCCGCTTCTGCCTGATCCTGATCTTCAGGACCTTGTGGATGCGGGCTATTCCACGTCCACTTCCCTTTTGACCGATTTTGACAATTTTTTAAATCCATAGGATAATATTATATTGCATTGTGCTGTAACAAGCACCCCATCTTATTGTATACTAATACCATTATTTTACATTTCAGACTGCTTACAAGTGGAAGGAAGGCGGTACATTTGGAACGCTTCGCATGGAGGACATTCGTGACCAAGCCGTTTGTTTTCTTTACCATAATCATGCTGATCAAGTGCTACCTTACCTGGTATGCTATATTTGATAATATCCCATTCTGGCAGCCCCTCTTAACCGAGATCCCTTTTGTATGGCTGATTTTTGCTGTTATTGAACGCTTCGCAGACAAGAGAAAAATCGGTTACTATATGCTCACGAATCTCATCATAACGATCATCTTTTTTGCTGCTATTATGTATTACAAATATTATGGAGTCATTGTTACCTACCATGCTCTTGCCCAGGTGAATCAGGTTACTTCGGTCAACAGCAGTATTTTCTCGCTGCTCGCTCCTTATTATCTGCTTATTTTTGTGGATATTATTGTACTGCTTGTATATTTCATTCAACGCCGCATTCGTCAGAATAAGCAGATATTCTACACACCGCAGAAGCTGCCTCGACTGGGGAGGAGAACCGCTGCTGGGATATTCGTCGTCTCGGCCTTAATCACGGTATTTAATATCTGGCCGAACCGGGCGAGTATGAATGAGCTGAATCAAGCGGAATCTATGGGTATACTCAATTACGAAGCATTCTTGATTGCTTCAGACAGACCCGAAGACCCGGTGCCTCAGAAAGAGATTACACAAGAGAACATTAATGAGCTTAAGGGCATCAACTCACCAGAGTCTGCCCAATCCAGCTACTGGGATGCTGCCAAGGGCCGCAATGTGATTATCATACAGCTCGAATCATTCCAGAATTTCCTGGTCGGGCTGAATATTGATGGCCAAGAAATTACACCCAATCTGAATAAATTGGCGCAGGAGAGCTTGTATTTTCCGCATTTTTATCAGCAGGTCGGCCAAGGGAATACATCTGACGCCGAATTTGTCGTCAATTCCTCCTATTACATTCCTCCACGTGGAGCAGCATCGCAGGAGTATGCGGATTATGAAGTGCCAAGTCTGCCGAGACTGCTTACGGAGAACGGTTATAATACAACCACTTTCCATACGAACCATGTAGAATTCTGGAACCGGCTGGAGATGTACTCTGCTCTCGGTTTTGGAGATTACTACGATTATGACTTCTTCGGGGAAGAGGATATGATTGCATTTGCGGCATCAGATGCTGTGTTGTACCGCAAGACCGCGGAGGAGCTCGCAGCACTGCAGGAGGAAGGGCGGCCTTTCTATTCACAGGTCATTTCCATGTCTGCCCATCATCCATACCATTTGCCTGAGGACAGATACATGATGGACCTGCCGGATCGTTTCGAGGATACACTGGTAGGCAATTATATTCGCGCACAGAATTACGCCGATTATGAATTCGGCCTGTTTATAGATCAATTGAAGAAGAATGGCGTCTGGGATAACAGCCTCATCGTTGTGTATGGCGATCATCTGGGTCTGCCAATTTACTCGCTTGAATCCGATGACAAAGCACTGATGAAGGAAATATACGGACGCGAATATTCCAAGGCAGACATGATCAATATTCCGCTTGTTATTTCTGTCCCTGGTGCCATTGATGGTGCTAGAGTCGATCAGCTTGGCGGTCAAGTCGATATTGTGCCTACGGTTGCAAGCCTGCTGGGCATATCGATGGACGATTATATTCATTTCGGTCAGGATCTGCTGAGCGGACAGCCGAATCTGCTGCCTGAACGCTATTATCTGCCGACCGGATCATTCATCAGCCAGGAGGGAATGTTCATCCCCGGCAGTGGATTTGAAGATGGCACGCAGCATAAGCTGCCCGAGATTGAAGAAACAGCATCCAAGGAATTTATAGATTCCCTTCAGCTGCCTGAAGATCCTCTACTAGCGAAGGAAGTGTCGGGAACAGGGCTCCCTGACGTAAGCCAAGATCAATACGAACGAGCCCTTGCCTTAGTTCATTATTCATACAGCTATGTAACACAGCTGCCTGAGCGCACTCAAACAGAGGAATGATAAATATACAATAATATAATAATAAGAAATAAGCCCTCTGCCAGCAGCAGAAGGCTTATTTCTATTCTATATTCATCCCAGATATCTGCTTCAAGCTAAGCATAATATCTGTCCGTATATCATTCAGCTTCGCTATGGAAGCCATTTAGAGCGGAAGCAGCGCCAGCTCCTCCTGCTCATCCAGCTTATCCACCATGGATGTCCACTCAGCCGGCTTTACAGGCAGCACTGCGTAATAACGCTTCAGGAAGTTCGCTACCAGCTTGCTGGATATTGCCTTTAGTGTATCGTCGGTCGGCATGAAGCACAGATCAAGCCCGCCGACCGCCTGTCCATCACCTTGCCATGAAGGATGGACATAAGGGAAATCAATCTTTTTATAACCCAAGTGCGACAGCACTTCTCTACGGACATAAGGATTCATCGACTTGATGCCCCCAAATTCATGCTCATCCGATATATAGGGATTATAGATCTCGGCAAACATGCCGAAGAGCTCCTTGCCTTCCGCTTGTGCCAGGCTTCTCAGATCGCGCCGGCGCGCATTGGCCAGAAACGGTCCGATCCCGAGTCCATCACGCCCGATGATCGTAAAATCGGTCATAGCTACATTCCAGTCCGGATAATAGCGGTATTCCGTTGCTCCAACCACCTTGTCATCCAGCACCGCAACGAATACCCGGATACCCGGATCCTTTAATGGATCTTCCCACAGCGAGAATTCAAGCACCTCCTCCGGGGGAAATACCTCCTGCATCAGCTCATGCATTTGTGCAAAGAGCGGATCCTTGATAGAGACAATACGAATATATTCCATAATGACTACCTCCTCATTCAGTTTGATTACTAGGCCAAATTCTCAATTCCAGGCTTGGCATCAATTCCGTTTTACTTAAACGGATTACGCCATTCCATCAGTGCTCCATAGTGACAAGATTCCTCATCATCCAGGTAATTCTCGGTGACGGCCACAGGTGTTCGTCCACAGCGCAGCAAGAAAGAAATGACGGGATCACGAAGCTCACCGCGAACGACCGCAGACAGGTATTCCGCAGCACTCATCTTGTCCGCTACTATATGATACCCAGGCATTCTGCCGCCTCCCAGAAGTCGCAGAGCGCCTTCCTGTATAACGACATGGTACATGGATTGCATAAGCAGCTGTCCAATTCCGAGCTTGCGATAAGCAGGACGGACGCTTATATCTACGACATATAATGTATCACCATCAGGCTGGTGATTTCGAATATAACCTTCATCGGTTGCTTCTGCCCAAGTATGCTCAGGATGTGCCTGGTCAAACCTCGTGCGAAGCCCCGTCATTGAACCGGCTAGTATGCCGTCCACCTCAACCGTAAGCGCACCTTGTGGAAATAAGGTAATATGGCTGCTCAGCTGTTCTTTGCTCCACCACAGCTCTGATGGAAATGGCGGCGGAAAGCATTCTGCCTGGATAGCAATCAGCTCATCAAAGTCGGTCTCGGTGTAATTCCGAACTACGACAGGAACCGGCTTACCCTCACTTAGAATATACATTTCTTTACGATACACCGCCAAGCTCACCTGCCCTCTCTACCAGTCCGGGTACAGATCCACCCGGCGGTCACGCCAGGTTGTAACCGCTCCGCGCTCCCGCACTTCATAGAGCAGATCAAGATCCAGATCCGCAGTTACGATCATATCGTCATTGATTTCCCCCTCGGCCATAATTCCACGCGGTGGAAACGGAATATCATTCGGCGTAATAATCGCAGCCTGGCCATAATTGGCCCGCATGAAGTCAACGGTCGGCAGGCTTCCAACGGTTCCGGTCAGAACCACATATACTTGGTTCTCTACAGCTCTCGCATGGCTTGTGTATCGTACGCGATAGAATCCGTGACGGTCATCCGTACAAGAAGGACAGAAGATCACATCCGCTCCCTTGGCTTTGGCCATACGGACAATTTCAGGAAACTCGATATCGTAGCAGGTCAGCACGGCAATCGTTCCTTTATCCGTCTCAAATACCGTTAGTCCCTCGCCCGCTCCCATATTCCATTCCTTCACTTCCGTAGGCGTGATATGCAGCTTCGGCTGCCGGCCGATTCGACCATCCGGATAAAATAGATGTGCAGTATTCAGCAGCTTGTCATCTTTCTTGATGACATGGGTGCCTGCGATAATATGAACACTGTACTGCTTGGCGAGCTTCGTAAACAAAGCCTCGTAAGCCTCCGTAAAATTCGGCAAATCCTCGATACCAAGTGCATTGCCGTCCTTATCTCCGATGGACATCAGCTGTGTTGTCATAAACTCGGGAAACAGGATAAACTCGGCATCAAATTCTTCAGCAGTCTTTATATAATGCTCTACTTGGGCTGCAAACTGCTCAAAGCTGGTAATGGTCTGTAGCTTGTATTGCACTGCAGATACACGCAGTTTCATTAAAGCGTTCCTCCTTAAAATATCTGATTATTTCTTATTCTTTACTTCAAAGTCATTGTATCAGGGAATATACCTTCTGTTTAGTCCTTGGGCTTAAGCATTTTCTCCGAGAAAGCAATCCACTCTCGTACCGCAAATGACTGGTAGCGATCCTTGCGCCACACCATCCCGAGATCCCACGGAATCCGCTCCCTCAGCTTGAGTATCCTTACCTCCTCCTGGCGAAGCTCCCTGCATATCGTCTCCGGCAGGAGAGCAACCCCAAGTCCGGCGGCAACCATGTTGCTGATCAGATCCCACTGTGCGCTCTCATAAATAATTCGCGGCTGATATCCTGCCTTCTGACAAGCTCCAATAATCCGGTCATGCAGTGTAAAATCCTCCCGGAACAGAATAAATCCATCCTCGCTAAGCTCGGTAAGCCCAATTTCATCCTGTTCTGCCAATGGATGCGATGGGTGAAGTACGGCCCGCAGCGACTCATCAACGAAGATATAACTATCAAACAAAGACTCATCTGCAGGCAGTACTGTTACCCCCACGTCCAGTGCGCCCGTAAGGATGTCATTCTCGACCTTCTTTCCCCCATCCTCAAATAGCTGGATTGTAATGTTCGGATACTGCTTATAGAATGCTCCAATCACTTTTGGAAAAAAAGAAGCGCCGATCATGGGCGGGAGCCCAATGCGAATATGCCCTTTTTTCAAATTCATCAGGTCATCCAGCTCGGAAGACAAATTGTGGAATGAAGTCACAATCTCCTGGGCTTGTCGGGCGAACACCTCACCTGCATCGGTCAGCTTCACGTTCTTGCCATAACGGTCAAGCAAGGTCACACCGAGCTCATCCTCAAGGCTCTTGACCGTCTTGCTGATGGTTGGCTGCGTAATGAACAGCACCTGAGCCGCTTTCGTGAAGCTGTGCTGTCTTGCCACCTCGAGAAAATATTGCAAATGCCGAATATCCATCGAATTAAGATCTCCTTCTATAGAAAAATGGAATGGTAGGCATGCTTATTATGCATTTTACTCATGAAAATGAATCATGTAAAATTTCAGTAACCACTAAGATACATTCTAAGATGATATACAACGAATTGAAGACATCGTTAATATAAAGGAGGCGGACTCATCTCATGAAACAAACGGTAATTATCGTATCTCAAGTCGTGGTTCTGCTCTTCATCTCACTTCTGATAAATGGGATCGCACAGCTCTTGCAGCTACCGATCCCCGGCTCCATCATCGGCATGCTGCTGCTGTTCCTGTTATTGAAGACAGGTATCGTTAAGCTGCGCTGGATCGAGGCCGGTGCCAGCTGGCTTCTTGCTGAAATGCTGCTATTCTTCATTCCTTCCGCTGTCGGCATCATGAATCATCTGGATCTCATGAAGCAGAGCGGTCTCAGCATTCTGCTCGTCATTCTCATCAGCACATTTATCGTCATGGCCGTCTCTGGACTTGCAGCTCAAGCCATCACGAGAAGAAAGGAGGCTGCTCGGTATGACAGCCCTGTTATGTCTCCTGTTAACAATAGCCATATATCTGCTGGCCAAAAAAATGTATAAACAATTCCCTAAAGTCTACCTCTCTCCACTGCTCATTGTACCTGCGGTGATTGTGGTCGTTCTGCTTCTAACCCGCACTCCTTATGAGGCATATAACGAGGGAGGCAGTCTGATTACACTGCTGCTTCAGCCAGCGACCATCGCTTTTGCGGTACCGCTCTACAAGCACTTTGAAGCTTTGAAGAAGAACTGGCGAGAGATTGCAGTTGGGGTTACACTCGGCTCGCTCACAGCAATCATCTCCACCTTGATTACAGCGAGATTGTTTAATCTGGGCACTGAGCTGGAATCCAGTCTGTTCCCTCACTCCATCACAACACCGATAGCAATGGATATTTCGACAATGATCGACGGTATTCCGCAAATAACAGCTGTTTTCGTTGTCATTACAGGTCTCACCGGAATGCTAATCGGACCCAATGTGGTAAAATGGCTGAAAATCGATGGAGAAATTGCTAGAGGAATCGCTTATGGCACAAGTGCGCACGGTACTGGGACTTCCAAAGCATTTGAATACAGCCCGCTGACAGGAACGATATCGAGCATTTCCATGGTTCTCGCCGCTCTCGTTACACTCATGGTCTCCCCCTTATTTTCGGTATTTCTATAATATTAATCTATATTACTGGCTAATTATTGAAAAAACCTATTGTATTGCAGTACATTCTTCCCTTAAAATGAAGAAATGATAATATCTGCTGATTAGCGGGGGAGATTACCCATGAAAAGAACCGGTATGAAAAGAGCGCTCGACCGTCTTGGCCGTATTGTTCTTCCAAAGGAAATGCGCGATACAATGGAGATCGATATCGGAGATCCGCTGGAGTTTTTTATTGAAGGTAAAGAATTGATTCTTCGTAAATACAAGTCCACTCTTTGCATTTTTTGTGGAAATGTGGACACGGAGATGTATTTCAAAGAACAATTTATTTGCAAGAGCTGTGCCCGGGAACTGAAGTTTACGGATCATTCGGTGGACATGCCTCTATCAAATCGACAAAGTTCGACTAATTCTAATCAAGAGCAACGCTTATCCCAGTTTACAGATCCGAAATACGCAGGGTCATCAGCTGTACATAAACATCTTTATTCTACTGGATCGGATGAATTTGCCCGTGATGTACGTCCCAAGACAGCCCAGATGCTTCGCAGGATGAAAGAAATTATAGAGGGCAATCCAGGTATTTCACAAAATCAAATCGCTGAGAAATTAGGAATTAGTCAAGGCCGTGTATCTCAGCTCAAGAAGCTTCTCTAATTATAATGAGCCCTATGAATCACAATGACCCTCTCGGTAATATCGGGAGGGTTTCGTTTATTCCGACTTTCCCACCGAAACGGATTATCTAGTATAATAGAGTTATATGTATCTATAAGTACCTGTTCTAACAAAATTCGAGGTGATCTCATGGAGCCCCAAAACAACGAGCTATGCCCGATTACCCAGGCGATGAACCTCTTAGGCAAGAAATGGGCTGTCCTCATCATGTATCATTTGCTATCTGGTCCGAAACGCTTTACGGAGCTGGAAGCTGCTATGGCCATCAGCGGAAGGCTGCTGTCCGAGAGACTGAAGGAGATGGAACTGACCGGTATTGTTACCCGCAAAATGTATCCGGAAATCCCTCCCCGTGTCGAATATGAGCTTACGGATAAGGGCCTCGCAATTGAGCCTGTCATTAAAGAAATTTACGAATGGTCCACCCAGTGGATTATATGAATACTCCCGCCACTTATCAACGCTTGCCGATTCACCTCACCGCTTATAGAAGCCGGAGTACTCTCGGCTGCTCTTGATAGATTGATGAAGAACAGCCCTGTGCGGAATGAATGAGATTTGTATCTGCGCAGGGCTGTTCGATATGTCGAAAGTACATTCACTGAACACTGAAGGTCATAGAAGTGATACGCGTTCCCCTGTTTCCGCAGACTTCAGGGCAGCAACAGTGACCGCTTGAGTACGAACCGCGTCCGAATAATCCGAGCGGATACGGCTTCGATCGCCTGTGCGCAGTGCATGGATGAAGGCTTCATTTTCCAGCAGGTATGCGTTACCCTTATTCTCTACTGTCGTCATTCCTGCAGGTTCGGGCTGAGCAATTTGCAGCCTCTCCGGATTCCAATCCCATACACCATGTGATGAATAGAAGGTCAGCCCGCTACTACCCGGCACACCATCCGGCAGAATACATGTATTGGAAATATTCGCTACCGCACCGTTACGAAGCCGTAAATTGACCGTTCCTACATCAGGCACGCTTACACCTTCATGCAGCTCGTGGAGACTCCGGTTTGCGTACATTGCCTGGACTTCAACTACTTCTCCGGCTACATATCTCAGCAAATCCACAATATGCGTCGTTTGTTCAATAAATTGTCCGCCTGATCCTTCCTGGCGCCGCCACCAAGCTACTCCCGGCATGCCTCCATTCCATGCTCCGCTTGCCATGCCGATGGTTTGCCCGGCCAGATCCTTCCTGAGCAGTTCCACTGTCTCCTGATAACGGAAATGATAGCCCACCGATGTTAGCAGCCTCTTCTCCCGAATGGCAGCATCCATCTTCTGCGGCAGAGCAAGATCGGTCGCCAGCGGCTTTTCAACCAGAAACGGAATGCTTCGTTCAATAAGTGCGAGCTCGATCTCACCATGAGACATTGGCGGAACACAAATATATACCGCATTCAGCTGCTCAGCATCCAGCATGTCCGTAAGCCGATCGTATCCATTTGCATCATATTCTGCTGCCATTCGGTCTGCCTTCTCCAAGCTCGTCCCAAGGATTGCCTGAACTTTAACGCCCTCCATCTGCTGCAGAATCCCGGCGTGCACCTTGCTGAACCAGCCTGTGCCTATAATTCCAATTCTGAGTGTCATCTTCAAATTCCCCTTTTCAAGTTAAGATAGCGATTACACAATGATCGGTACAAACAGTCAGCCTAGACAACCCATGAAACGCCTCCGTATGTTATCATCATTTCCTTATTAAGGATAACAAATTTAGGCTCTGATCTCTATGTGAACAATGGATAACCTGCAACACTAGCAGCATTGAAACGCTTCAACTAGATATACGCTAGTATTGATACAAAAACGCCCTCTTTTCGAGGGCATCTTAATCACCGCTATTGTGTATAAGCGGCAGTCATGGGTGCATTGCGGCATATGACATGAGACATGAGACATGAGATAAGTGTGACAGAGTCACATTATCCTGGATTGCTCATAGGGTCTGATGGTTTTAGCCTGCTGCCGGCTTGGCCTCTGTAATAAGCTGGTCGAGCTCCTGTGTGTAGATTTGCTGCTCGACATCTGTCCACCCATATACCATCGCCATGTATTCAATGACGGGAATCTTATATTTCTTAACCCAATCCATATGGAAGAAGAGCGCTCCTGTGCGGCGGATGAAAAAGTCGGCTGGCGTTACGGCCATCTCTTCCTTCATTGCATAATTCAGCTGCATGAGCACCTCAATCGGCAGGTTTACGCCAAGAGAATATTCACTTCCTTCTGTATGCTGGAATAACCGTTCTGCATTCGCCCCGTACATCTGTGACAGCCGTGCCGCATCCGCATGTGTCAGTCCATGCCGCATACCGATTTCCGTCATACGCTGAACATACGCAGGATAGCCTGCACTTCCGCCGACCTGGCCGCCCGATATCGGCATACGGATTGTTTGACATGCCTTGAAAGGCCCTTTTCCTTCGTTATGCAGCAACTTGGCGGTCAAATCCACAACGTTCTCCGCCATCTTGCGATAACCGGTCAGTTTGCCTCCTGCAATCGTAATGAGGCCCGAAGCAGACTGCCAAATTTCGTCCTTCCGTGATATTTCCGAGGCGCTCTTCCCTTCCTGAAAAATAAGGGGACGAATACCCGCCCAGCCGGATTCGACATCATCAATCGTAATGTCCAGATCACTAAACATGTAGTTGATCGCTTTAATGACATACTCGGCATCTTCTCTCTCAATCACGGGATTCGCGAGCTCTCCCTTGTATACGGTATCCGTCGTACCTACATACGCCTTGCCGTCACGTGGAATGGCAAATACCATTCGTCCATCCGGTGTATCAAAATAGATCGCCTGCTTCAGTGGAAACCGGCTTTGGTCGATGACAAGATGAATGCCTTTTGTATGCTGAAGCACTTTCCCTTGCTTGGATTGATCCTTCTCTCTCAGTTCATCGACCCATGGTCCAGCCGCATTCACAACCTTAGCTCCATGAATGGTGAAGTCGGAGCCTCCGATCAGATCCTTCGCATGGATACCGCATACCCTGCCGTCTTTATAAACAAACGAGTTCGCCTTGACATAGTTGACAGCGAGAGCACCGTTCTTTACGGCTTCCTTCATGACTTCAATCGTCAGTCTCGCATCATCCGTCCGGTATTCCACGTAGTAGCCGCCGCCCAGCATTCCTTCTTTCTTCAATAAAGGCTCCTTGCTGAGCGTCTTCTCCTTGCTGAGCATGACCCGTCGCTCGCTTCGCTTCACCCCGGCCAGAAAATCGTAGACACGAAGCCCAATGGAGGTCATGAACTTGCCAAATGTCCCCCCTTCATAGAAGGGGAGCAGCATCCACTCGGGCGTCGTAACATGAGGTCCATTCTCATATACAATGGCACGTTCCTTGCCGACCTCAGCCACAACATCGATCTGCAGCTGCTTCAAATAACGCAGTCCTCCATGCACGAGCTTGGTGGAACGGCTGGATGTGCCTGCAGCGAAATCCTGCATCTCAACGAGAGCGACCTTCATCCCACGAGTCACGGCATCCAGTGCGATACCAGCCCCTGTTATTCCGCCTCCTATAATCAATAAATCAAATTGATCCTTACCCATCGCCGCTATGGCGTCCGTTCTGTTCAGTTCAGCAAATCCTGTCATGTGTATGACCTCCGCTTCTTGTATTTATAAACAGAAACAGAAAAAGAGACCACGAAATAAACATTATCGGCATAGCGCCTTCAAATGTAATCGCGGTCTCTCCTCGTCTCCTGACAACTATTAACTTGTTACGACTATCATAACACGGGTTACCCGTTATGCAAACCTCTAACTGGTAAATGACATTTTATATTGCGGCCTCTGGCCTTCTTTGGCCTTTGTTTGAAAGTGTGTCCATTCTTGCTCCATTGACGAATAAGAATGCTCTGCTCTCTTTCGCTAGAACTGTCCAGTAGCCAGCATTCGCTCCCTCGATAAACGGCCCAGCGACAGCACAACCGCCTGGGCAGCTTCATAATTCTGCTCCGCTATCACCTTCAGTGTATCCCGATTAATTCCAATCGCACTATAATGCTTAATGTTGGGTGTAAGCTTGAACCGAACCATTGCATACATACCTAGTTTATCCTTGAAGGAGTCAAAGGTACTCAGCATTACGCTGTTACCAATCGACTCTACGATCTCCCTCATGAACAGAAAATGATGATCAATATAAGTCGCATAATCATTATTCTGTTCTGCAAGCCGCTGTGCCTCTACATGGGCAGCCAGTGATTCAAGATCTATATAAATATCTCTGCTGCGGTCCTTCATCACTTGAAAGCAGTAGAAGAGCATGGATTGAATTTGTTCATTCAAATCAATGAACTCCTTGCTGTTGATTTCCCTGACCAGCACTCCGCGATTCTTCAGTGCTGTTACATATCCTTCCGATTCGAGACGAGCAATCGCATGACGGACAGGCGTCCGGCTCATCTGAAACTCTACAGACAGCTCATTCTCCGACAGCAGTGTACCCGGCATTAATTCACCTCGGACGATTTGATCACGCAGCAGCGTGTATGCCGTATCAACCAGCGAGTTTTTCTTCATCATTTATGTAGTCCCTTTCTGCCCATGACTTATACTCACACTCGATTGTTATCATAATTCAAACAAAATATCTATTATATATGAATCATTTTACCTCATCTTAACAGTATGCGTAGAATTGCCGCAACCCTCCCAAATATTTTACAAATCCTCAAAATTGCCAACACATTCCTCTTACATTCAACTTGTATCCTACTTGTGTACCACAGAATATGAACTTCAAAATCGGGAGGATATATCATGTTAAAAAATAGGGGTCGTCAAAGCTTGATCGTATCACTTGTACTTATGCTCGTTATTCTGTCCGGCTGCGGAGCCGAAGCAGGCTCAACCTCTGCTGTGGGTGAGGGAGGGATGCCTGAAGTGATTCGAATCGGCATGATGCCAAGTGAAGAAGGCGAGATGAACCGTTCGCAGGATCAGCTAGCCGCAGACATTACAGAAGCAACCGGCATTCCTGCTGAAATTTTTGTGGCTGAAGATTACAACATGGTAATTGAAGCACTGCGTGCAGGCAAAATTGAAATCGGGCTGATCGGCCCATTCGGATATATCATTGCTACGGAACGTGCTAATGCCAAGCTGCTTGTCCGTTCAGAAAGTGATCAACCATCAAATACCGTGATCCTGGTTCAGAAGGATTCCCCTTATCAAACGGTACAAGATCTCGAAGGAAAAGATTTCTTGTTTGCTGATCCGGCTTCCACATCCGGAAATCTGTACCCGCGTGCAACTCTGATGAAAGAGCTTGGCCTGACGAATGAAGAACTGGATTCCTTCTTCGGCAGTGTAGCTTTCTCCGGCGGACATGATAAGTCCCTGCTTGCGCTGGCTAACGGCAATGCAGATGCGATCGGTACTTCAAGCCTCATGGTGCCAATGATGGCAGAATCAGGTCTTGTGAATGAAGATGATTTCCGTGTCATTGCTGAATCAGAGCCGATTGTCGGCGGAGCACCGCTATTATATCGTCACGATTTGCCTGAAGAACTAGTAACACAGCTGCGTGAGCTTATGGTAGGTTATCATGAGAAAAACCCTAGCTTCCTGGAAAGTGTGGGTGCTGCTCGTTTTGTAGAAGGCAGTGACAGCGATTTTGATCCGATTCGTGATGTAGCAGAGGCTCTTGATATGTCTCCAGAAGAACTGTTAAGCAAATAAGCGGAGTATTTGAAACGTGAGGAGGATTTTTTAATATGACACTACTACAAGTGGAAGGTTTATCCAAAGTATATCCAGACGGAACAAAGGCGCTTGATAACCTCGATCTTACGATTAATCCAGGAGAATTCGTTGTCGTCATCGGGCCGAGCGGAGCAGGAAAAAGCACCCTGCTTCGCAGCCTGAACCGCATGATTGAGCCAACAAACGGCAAAATTCAGTTTAAAGGCAGCGAGACCATGGGGATTAAGGGCAAAAGGCTGCGCGAATTGCGCCGTCATATGGGTATGATTTTTCAAGGATATAATCTTGTCACCCGTGTGTCCGTACTAAGAAACGTGCTTCATGGCCGATTGGGCTACATGAATGCGTTCAAGGGAGCCCTTGGCCTCTTCTCCAAATCAGATACAGAAGCTGCGAAAAAGATGCTGCAGCGCGTCGGTTTGTTCGAACAGATGTACAAGCGGGCCGACGAGCTGAGCGGTGGACAGCAGCAGCGGGTAGGTATTGCCCGCGCGCTTGCGCAAAGACCCGATTTGATTCTGGCAGATGAGCCTATCGCGAGTCTTGATCCCGCTTCATCGGAAACGATCATGAACTATTTGTACACGATCTGTAATGAGGAAGGCATTGCCTGTCTATGCAATCTGCATCAGGTAGACATTGCGAAGAAATATGCATCCCGTATTATCGGCATCCATAAAGGAACCAAAGTATTCGATGGAACACCAGATGAGCTTACGGATGATATGATCCGGCTGATCTACAACCAGACCAATCCCCAAGTGAAGGAGACCGCCTGACATGAATGCGGCACAAATGCAATCTGCCCGTAAAATGAAACGCACCCAAACGATACTGTTTGTCATCGTGCTGCTTGCGCTCATCATCTGGTCCTCCATCGGTGCTGAGTTTACACTGGGAGCTCTGTTTACAGGAGTTGGCGAGAGCTTCCGATTTATCTTTTTCGACTTTTTACCGCCGGACTTCTCATCCCTGTCCCAGCTCGTCGAGCCTGCTCTGCAGACATTATATATGAGCGTCGTTGCGATGGTGATCGGATCTGTTGTTGCTGGACTATTGTCCTTCCTGGCTGCTGCCACAACGAGTCCGCATCCTTACCTGCAAGTATTCGTGCGAGCGGCGACTTCACTCTTCCGGAATATTCCCGTTATTATCTGGACCATCCTGCTTGTCGCAGCGTTTGGACTCGGGGCCGTCGTAGGAACGATGTCCCTGATCCTGATCTCGATCGGGATGCTGACCCGCTCTTTCGCCGAAGTGCTTGAAGAGATTGATATGGGACAGGTTGAAGCCGTCCGTGCATCTGGCGGAAGCTATTTTCAAGTGCAATCTCAAGCCGTTGTTCCGCAATTTCTGCCCGGATTTATAGGCTGGACCTTATACAACTTTGAAATTAACGTACGCGCCTCCACGATCGTCGGCATGGTCGGCGGAGGAGGTCTCGGATTTATTTTGCAATCGAAATTGAAATTGTTTCAGTACCAGGAAGCCAGCATGGCCGTTCTGCTCGTGCTCGTCATCGTCCTTATCGTTGAAACGATTACCAATCGCGTAAGGGAGCGGATCATATGAGTATGCAGCTAAACGAACATAAACCATCCTTTACGGTGCTGGCATCGACCGTCGAGCCGCCGAAGCCGAAGAAAAACAAGCTGCTTGTGATCGGTCTTCCGCTGGTTGCTATACTGTTTGTATTCAGTCTCCTGCAGCTGCAGTTCGATTACGCCAAGATCGCCGAAGGCTTCACGAAGCTGTGGGGTTATATGGGAACGATGTTCCCTCCTGACTTCTCCGATTGGAAGCATGTCCTGCTTGCTGCAGTAGAATCACTGCAGGTGGCCATTATCGGCTCAGTGCTTGGCATTGTCATTGCATTCTTCCTGTCTTTTCTCGCGGCGAGCAACCTTACACCTCATCCGCTGCTTGCATGGGTGATCCAAAGCGCAGCCTCCCTGCTGCGCGCGATTCCTACTATTGTGTGGGCACTCATATTCATCGTGTCTGTCGGACTTGGTCCGCTTCCAGGGGTACTGGCCATCGCCGTCTCTGCCGCAGGCATGCTCGTCAAGGTATTCGCACAGTCGCTTGAGGAGATCGACAAGGGTGTACTTGAGGCGATGCGGGCAACCGGTGCCAGCTGGCTCCAGATCGTAATACAAGGAATCCTGCCGACTGTGAAGACGGCGTTCATTGCCTGGTGTGTGCTTCAGCTCGAAGGCGGTATTGCTGAATCCACCATCCTCGGTGCAGTCGGTGCCGGCGGGATCGGATTTGAAATGACGCATGCGATGAAATCGTACAATTTTGCGGCAGCTTTGTTTGTCGGCCTGGTCGTCTTCGTCATGGTGTTCAGCGTTGAATTTATTGCAAACCGGTACAAAATGAAGCTTAAGACACGTAAGAGTTAGCAGATTTGTTTAATGATACTAACGTGAAATCCGAAGGAGGATTTATGATGTCAACATTCAACCCCTCATTAGAGCAAGGACCTATCGTGCAAGCGAAATACACCAGCAATAATATCATTACACTCGCCTGGAATATGCCAGAGAGCCTTGAGGCTGAAGCGATCTACCTCTCTGCAAGTCCTGAATTTGATGAGAACAATAGCACACCGCTTGAGGTTCAGATTAAGCCGGTAGGTGCATCCTTTACAAGAACACCACTCCCTGGGCGAAGCTATTATCATGTGAAGTTTAACGACGGCTCCGTTACGACCGTAACCGACCGGATGATTCATACCGATGGCGTCGTTAATTTCCGTGATATGGGGGGATATCATACAGAAGATGGACGGACAACCCGCTGGGGAATGCTCCTGCGTTCCGCAGATCTGCATGAACTAAGTGAACAGGATCTGAAGACCGCAGATGCGCTGGGAATCGATTGGATCTGTGATCTTCGCAGTGATTTTGAAGTCGCGAGCCGCCCGAGTCCTGCAATTGGTAAAGCGATCAACACCAATATCCCTTTCATGGCGGAAGCGAGTCCGCAAGAGATGCAGAAGATTGGACTTGATCTGAATGCAGGCTATAAGGCGATGATCTTGAACACTAACAAATGCTCCCTCATTCTGCATGAGCTTCTAACAGAAGATCGTGGTACTTCCTTGTTCCACTGTGCGGCCGGTAAAGACCGTACTGGAGTCGTATGCGCACTGATTCTTCTGACGCTTGGCGTACCTCGCGAGGTCGTCATTGAAGATTACGAGCTGACCAATCTAGCGATAGATGGACTCCTGCAGCGTTTCCTCTCCGGAAATAACAAGGATCATATCGATCAACTGCCTGAAGAGATGAAGAAAGACTGGAACGGAGAAGTACCGGAGATGATGAAGGCAGCTTTCATACGGGCTTCACTGGAGGCCATCGATGATAACTATGGATCATTCGAGAACTACCTCCACAAGGGCCTTGGCATTACAGAGGAAGAAAGAATACAGCTTAAGAACAAGTACTTGGTGTAAACCATTCAACAAACAATAAACATACCCCATCTTTTAGCTCTGGTTCATTATGCAGTCAAATGAACCAGAGCCAAAACAAAGTCCGGTCGGCGAATTGCCAAGCCGGACCTTAACTTTCCCCTCTCCCAGTTTGAGGAGGGGGTGCTGCTTACTGACGGTTGCACTTGCGGAGGAAGTGAATAATTCAGGAAGAAGCGACAGCGGTCGTATTTGGACAGGAATGGCTTCCTTATAGCCTAGTTCACTGCCATTCCTG
>NZ_FPAC01000003.1:242297-271162 GCF_900116105.1 Paenibacillus sp. 453mf | reverse complement strand
TCGTATTTGGACAGGAATGGCTTCCTTATAGCCTAGTTCACTGCCATTCCTGTCCAAGAACGATCGTACGGAATATTCACTACCGGAGCAGCACAGGAACGGTCCTGCACTACATCTCTTCCATCTTTTCTTTCACCGTCATCTCATACATCTACACCTTAAATACCATCGCAGCCTCCACAGCCTTCTGCCAGCCTGCATACAGCCGCTCTCTCTGCTCTTCAGCCATCCCCGGCTCAAATATCCGCTCCGATGCCCACTGCTCACATATCTCCTCCCGGCTGCTCCAGAATCCAACGGCAAGACCAGCAAGATAAGCCGCTCCGAGCGCCGTTGTCTCACTGATGACCGGCCGTTCTACCGGGGCACCCAGAATATCGCTCTGGAACTGCATCAGCAGATTGTTCTTCACCGCTCCACCATCGACTCGAAGCTTAGCAAGGGTATTTCCTGAATCCTGCTGCATCGCATTCAGTACATCCCGCGTCTGATAGGCCAGAGATTCCAGCGTGGCACGAATAAAATGCTCTTTGCTCGTTCCACGTGTCAGCCCAAATACGGCACCTCTAACCTCACTGTCCCAATACGGACTGCCCAGTCCAACGAAGGCAGGCACCAGATATACGCCTTCCGTTGAATCCACACGGGAGGCATACAGCTCGCTGTCCTTGGAGTCTTTAATCATGCGAAGCCCGTCTCGCAGCCACTGAATCGCCGAGCCCGCTACAAAAATACTGCCCTCCAAAGCATATTCAATCTTGCCATCAATCCCCCACGCAATCGTCGTAATGAGTCCATGCTGTGAATTAATGGCCCGTTCTCCCGTATTCATCAGCATAAAGCAGCCTGTACCGTAAGTATTCTTGATTGCGCCTTCTTCATAACAAGCCTGACCAAACAGTGCAGCCTGCTGGTCTCCTGCAGCACCTGCAATCGGGACCTGTGAGCCGAAGAAATGATACGGAACCGTATGTGCATACACTTCGGAAGATCCGCGCACCTCAGGCAGCATCGCTCTTGGAATATCAAGCAGATCCAATATTTCCTGATCCCACTCCAGCTCATGAATGTTATACATCATGGTGCGGGAAGCATTTGAATAATCGGTTACATGGGCTGTACCGCCTGACAGCTTCCAGATCAGCCAGCTGTCTATGGTCCCGAACAGCAGCTCGCCTCGCTCTGCTCTGTCTCTTGCACCTTCCACATGATCTAATATCCATCTGACCTTCGTTGCGGAGAAGTAAGGATCGATGAGCAGCCCTGTCTTCTGACGAATCATATCTTCGTGTCCTTGGGCTTTTAGATCCGCGCAAATATCCGCCGTCTGTCTGGATTGCCATACAATCGCGTTATACACCGGATGACCGGTGTCCTTCTCCCACACGACCGCTGTCTCCCGCTGATTCGTTATTCCGATTCCGGCGATCTGGGAAGGCTTCACCTCCGCTTCTGCCAGACAAGTCGCAATGACAGCGAGAATTGAGCTCCAGATCTCACTGGGGTTATGTTCAACCCACCCGGGCTGTGGAAAATATTGAGGGAACTCCCGCTGAGCGGTGTATACGATCTCCCCTTTTTTATTGAATAGAATGGCTCTCGAGCTGGTTGTGCCTTGATCTAATGACATAATGTACTGTTCCATCTGCTCTACCTCCTGTTAAACGGCGCTATTTTGATAATGAGCGATAAGCTCATGATTTGATGTGGTTACAAATGTGGCTCCCGCCTGCATGGCATTGTCTACATCCTCTACGGTCCGGATCAGGCCGCCCGCAAATATCGGTATTCCGGTTCTGGATGAAACTTCTTTGATAATATGGGGCATAATACCAGGAAGAACTTCAATATAGTCGGGCTGAGTCTTCTCGATCAATGCGTAGCTCTTCTCAAGTGCAATGGTATCAAGTAAAAAGACGCGCTGAATCGCGATCAATCCCTTCTGCTTGGCAACGCGTATGACCCCAGCACGGGTCGAAATGAGACCGGCCGGACGAATCTCTTGGCATAGAAACTCGGCAGCGTACTCATCGTTTTTGAGCCCATTGATCATATCGGCATGAAGAAGTATCTTTTTGCCATGCTGCTCTGCAAGCTTAACAATATGCTTCAGCTGAGCGACATGAGAATCGAGAAGAACGATATACATATAAGGACTGTTTAATACTCGTTCCAGCTCTTTTATACTCTTGACGGCAGGTAAAATAGGCAGCGAATGAAAAGCCATATGCCCTCCCCCTAATAAAGGTAATTGTTGTCATATACGTATGAAGCGCTTTCAAAAAAACGGGCGTAAAGTCTTGATTTTAGTGATCTTTTTCATAGTTAATCTATCCGGTTGAAGTGAAGAAGTCAATACAGGGCACCTGCAAGATGCAAAAGTCCTATTCCATCTTCCGCAAATATAGTTATAATAGCAAGTGTCGCAAAAATATTTTTCTGTTTTTATACCAATTTAACGAAAACTTTTTTCATCTTTTTAGGGATTTTGCATAAAACCCAAAAAGAAAGCTAAATCGACTATGCAAAAATCCTAATCAAAAAGGAGTGCAGTAAGCATGTTAAAAGGTCTTCAAAAGCTCGGCAAGTCGCTGATGCTTCCGGTCGCCACTCTGCCTGCAGCAGGTATTCTCCAAGCTTTTGCTTTAATAGACTACCAACAGGATATTCCGCTCGGAGCTGTAGGCGGTTTCATTAACCAATTCATCACCCCATTTCTGAATGCGGGTGCAGGAACGATTTTCGGCAATCTCCCAATTATTTTTGCCGTCGGTGTTGCCATTGGTCTCGCAGGGGATGCCGTAGCCGCGCTGTCTGCCGTCATCTCTTATCTCATTCTGGTAAAAGTTCTGGAGCAGGTTCCGATTGTCTTCGGATATATCCCGGATGATGTTGTGCTCGATACAGGCGTGCTTGGCGGATTTATGACCGGATTGCTGGCTGCGTATTTATATAAACGATTCCATACGCTCAAGCTTCCGGAATGGCTGGGCTTCTTCTCAGGTAAGCGGTTTGTTCCCATCATTACTTCAATCGCAACTATTGTGCTTGCCGTACTGCTCGGTATGATATGGAGCCCAATTCAGGATGCGATTGCTGCGTTTGGTAATTGGGTAGTTAGTCTTGAAGGTATCGGTGCATTTATCTTTGGTACGGCCAACCGGCTGCTTGTACCGATCGGTCTGCACCATGTTCTGAATTCGATCGCCTGGTTCCAGATCGGGGACTTTACGAATGCGGCAGGAGAAGTTGTGCACGGTGACCTGACACGTTACTTTGCAGGAGACAAAACAGCAGGGATGTTCATGTCCGGGTTCTTCCCGATCATGATGTTCGCCATGCCGGCAGCAGCGCTCGCGCTGATTCATACCGCGAAGCCGTCCAAGCGAAAAATGGTAGGCTCGATCTTTATCGGTTCGGCCATTGCTTCCTTCCTGACAGGGATTACAGAGCCGCTTGAGTTCTCATTCATGTTCCTGGCACCAGTACTATATGTCATCCATGCCGTTCTGACCGGTTTATCCGGATTCATTATGTATATGCTGGACGTCAAGCTGGGCTTCGCGTTCTCCGCAGGCTTAATTGATTACCTGCTCAACATGAAGCTGTCAACGAATCCGCTGCTCCTCATACCGGTGGGGCTTGCGTTCGGGGTGGTATACTACTTCCTGTTCCGCTTCGTTATTGTCAAATTCAACCTGAAGACACCAGGACGAGAAGATGATGATGAACTTGTAGAAGGTACGGGAACGGGAGATGCCTCTGATAAGCCTGCAGCACCTTCTGACTCTGCAGAAGGAGACACAAAGGCAGATAAAGTGCTTCATCAACTCGGCGGCGCTGATAACATCGAGAGCATTGATGCCTGCATTACAAGACTGCGGCTTGTCGTTCGCGATGAGAAGGTTGTGAATGACGCTGGGCTTAAGAAGCTGGGTGCGGCGGGAATTATGCGTCTAGGCAACGGTGCGGTCCAAGTTATCTTCGGTACCCAATCCGAAGCGCTCAAGGATGAGATCAAGAAGAAAATGTAAGTCAATTGATGATTTGATTCAAGTTAGCCCTCCTTTCAAATAGAGCACGATATAAGAAAACCTGCTGAAATTTTCAGCAGGTTTTCTTCATTCGAAGCATGATAGGATTGATTAAGACAGCAGTACATCTCGAACCCATTCCGCATTTTCCTCCAAATGCCCCGATCGGCTCACCTTTGTCTTCAAGTACTTGTCGTTATAGGCCGAGCGATCACCCCAGAGCGGAACTCTGCCGCTTACCAGCATTCCCGCCTTCTGCAGAGATGCTAGCTTGCGCGGATTGTTTGTAATCAGGCGTACCGGCTCTTCCCTCAGCGCTCTTAACACACGGATGGCCTCACTGTAATCCCGCTGATCATCGGCAAAGCCAAGCGCCAGATTGGCATCGACCGTATCATAACCCTCTTCCTGAAGCAGGTAAGCCATCGTCTTGCTGAACAAGCCAATACCGCGTCCTTCGTGATTGGCCAGATAGAAGACTGCACCTGCGCCGTGAGCAGCGATCATCTTCATCGACTCCTGCAGCTGGAAGCCGCAGTCACAGCGCTTGCTTCCAAAGATATCACCCGTGTGGCAGATGCTGTGCATCCGTATCATCGCATCCGGATGGTTATCAAAATCCCCATACACCAGCACACTCGATTGCTGCTGATCAGCAAGCTGCGCATTTGCAAGGGAGGCGATGAGCTCCTGCTCATCCATCTGCTTCTCTGAGGTGATCCAGCTATACCACTTGAACTCTAATGTATTATCCTCAATGTTCACCGGAAGCTGTACAGGACCGACCAGATAAATGTACTTCTCGCCTTCACCGCCGCCGATCGTCTTTATTTTATTTTTCAATGTTTGGATCGTCTCGTTCGTGATCATTTATGCTCCCCCAATTCAGGTCTTACTTGTACGCTAATGGAACCATATATTTATCGTATTAATTGCCACAAGGTTTGTGCCATATTTCCTTTAGTTACTTTACGTAAGTAAGTATAAAATAGATTAGTCACACCTGTCAATATAAAACAGAGTAAACAACTAAGAATAATAATTATTTGTATATGCTTAATTCACAGAAAACCAATAAAACCAATATCCACTAGAATAATTTCCTCAGCCGTTAAAATGTAAATACCAAATTGATTCAGCGACTAACAATTCGGGGATTTTATGGTATTATGTAACAAACATCTTAGATTCTACAGAAAAACCTCATATCTTTCTTCTTGTCTCATATCCATAGTTATGCGAGTAACAAACGAAGACTACCAAGGGGGAAAATCTATGAAACGGACGTCCTTGATTATTGTCAGTCTCATTTTTGTGCTTGTCATGAGCGGTTGCAGCTTTGGTGCATCTAAGGATTCTTCCGTATCCAGCAAAAAGATAACGCTTACATTATGGTATTGGAATCGAAGTATTGATGATGGGCTTCTTGCAAAAGCAAAGGAACAATTTCCACACATTAATTTGGTCACTCAAAAAATCGGCGGTGATTTCAAATCGAAGCTGAAAACCACGCTTGCCGCCAAATCCGGAGAGCCCGATATCGTTGCCCTGAACGACTGGGTCATGGAGCTCTTTCCGAGTGAGGACCGATTCTACGATTTATATGAGCTCGGAGCTGCCGAAGTTGAAGACCTCTATCTTGACTGGAAATGGCAGCAAGGAGTTACACCAAACGGCAAAATGATCGCGTTTCCGATGGATACCGGTCCCACCGCACTCTTCTATCGCCAAGATTTATTTGAGCAGGCCGGACTGCCAACCGATCCGGATGAGGTCAGCCAGGCCCTGTCTACCTGGGAAGACTATATTGCTGCAGGCCTGAAGGTCAAGGAGACCTTTGATGGCAAGGTATTTATGACCGACAATATTGATAACGTTTACAATCAGATCATTTCGCAAAGTGAGCAGAAATATTTCACGGAGGATGGGCAGTACATCGGGGATCAGAACGAGGTGATCAAATACGCATGGGATACAGCTGTTGCATTCTCCAATAACGGCCTCATTGCAAACGCTGAGCACTGGACACCCGAATGGAATGCGGGAATTAACAAAGGAACGATCGTTTCCTATGTCGGTGCCGTATGGATGAAGCAGCCACTGCTTGAAGCGGCTCCAGACAGTGCAGGGAAATGGCGGGTAGCAAGGGCACCTGGCGGAGATGGAAATGTCGGCGGTTCCTTCCTCGCCATCCCTAAATCCAGTGAGCATCCGCAGGAGGCCTTCGAGGTCATCAAATGGCTGCAAAGCCCAGAGAACCAAGAGACAGCGCTATCCAATCTCAACCTCTTCCCGTCTACACCGGGTGTATTTGACAGCGAAACGGTTCAGAAGGAAGAAGAATTTTTTGGCGGTCAGGTTACCGGAGAAGTATTTGCAGCATCGGCGAGCAACGTTAAAGTCTCCTTCTTCGGCGAACGTTACCCTGCCGTGCATGGCATCATGACCCGCTGGCTGAAGAACATCGCCAATCTGAATCAGGAAACAGCCTTTGATGAAGCGCTGCAAAGGATCGAACGGGAATTGAAGCGATAGGAACTACCTGCACGTATTCCTCACTTACAAAAGGAGGCTACCGATATGCAATCTCTGGAACCGAAAACAGGCTCATCCTATGTGCCTACAGCCAAAAAAGAATCGCTATGGTCGGAAATCTGGAAAAATCGAGCCGTATACACTGCCATTTCTCCCTTCTATATTGTATTTGCCATATTCGGTCTGTTCCCGATCGGATTCTCTCTATATCTTGCCTTCCAGAAATGGGACGGCATCGGTGAAATGACGTATAACGGATTGAACAACTTCAGCTACCTGGTGACGGATCCGGAATTTTGGCAAGCGGTTGGGAACACCTTCATTATCTGGATCTATTCCACCGTTCCAATGCTGTTCATCGCCCTTGTCATTGCCTTCCTGCTTCACGCTCCATTCGTCAAATTCAAGACCTTCTTCCGGGTCGGCTTCTTCCTTCCCAACGTCACGTCCATTGTTGCCGTATCGATTATCTTTGCTGCCCTGTTCTCGAACAATTACGGCATATTCAACTATATTCTTAATCTCTTCGGGATTCCCATGGTGCAATGGCTAGATACAGGCTGGGGAATTAAGACGGCGATTGCCTCCATGGTCATTTGGCGCTGGGCAGGCTACAATGCCGTCATCTATCTGGCCGGACTTCAAGCCATTCCACAGAATCTGTACGAAGCAGCTAAGATTGACGGCGCTACCGGCGCTCAGTCCTTCTTCCGCATTACGATTCCACTACTCCGTCCTGTAATCCTGTTCACGGTCATCACCTCCACGATCGGCGGTATGCAGCTGTTTACCGAACCGCAAATCTTGCTCGGCAATGATGGCGGGGTCGGAGGAGCAGGAATGACGATTGTTCTGTATCTGTACCGTGAATCCTTCATTAACAACTATTTTGGATATGGTGCAGCTGTCGGCTGGGGCATGTTCATCATTATTGCACTGTTCTCGATTCTTAACTGGAAGCTCGTTCAAGGCAAATCATCCAATTAGAAGGAGTGAGGCTTCATGATACAGGCAAGACTCAAATCCATCGGTCTATACGTCGGCTTAGCCATTGGTCTCGTTATCTCGATGTTCCCCTTCTATTGGCTGATTGTCATGTCGACGAGAACGACTGCAGACATCTATTCTTTCCCGCCAAAACTGTGGTTTGGGGGAGAGTTCTGGAACAATCTCACAAGAGTCATGGAACAGATTGATTTTGTCGGAGCTTTTCTTAACACCTTGTTTGTCTCTGCTGTCGTCACAATACTCGTATTGTTCTTCGATTCACTCGCCGGCTTTGCCTTTGCCAAATTTGAATTCCCGGGTAAAAAGTGGCTGTTCGTTCTTCTGCTCGCCACCATGATGGTGCCATCCCAGCTCTCGCTCGTACCGTCCTTCGTTATAATGGCTGAGCTCGGCTGGGTCGGATCCTACAAGGCACTCATTGTTCCCGGCATGGTCAATGCCTTCGGAATCTTCTGGATTCGGCAATATGCGGAAGGCTCGATCCCGAAGGAGCTGCTTGATGCAGGACGGATGGATGGCGCCGGCTTCTTCCGACTGTACTTCAATGTAGCTCTGCCGATTCTGCGTCCTGCCTTCGCCTTTCTCGGCGCCTTCACTTTCATTGGGGTATGGAACGACTATCTCTGGCCGCTCATCGTGCTGACTGACGAGAGCAGGTATACCCTTCAAATCGCCTTGTCCCAGCTAAACGGACTGTACAACACAGATTATGCCATGATCATTGCCGGAACGCTGCTGGCGATTATTCCGCTTATTATCCTGTTCCTGTTTATCAGTAAGCAGTTCATCTCAGACATTGCCGCAGGGGCGATCAAGGACTAACCCGATCACGTTTCTTAACTTAGTAGAACCGAATTAGGCAAAGTCCTAACTCAAAAAAGCGACCCCACGGCATTTCCGCTAATGGGGTCGCTAATTTATTTGTCACTTGCTTCGTCACTACTAGTACATCGTATCATACACCTCATCCGGCCAGTGCAGCTCGACGCCCTGATGAGTAAGCAGAAGCTGATACTGCTCCAGATGCTCGCTTGAATCAAGTACATGAGCAGGCTGGATGCCGTGTCTCAGGCAATAAGCCGCCAGATAGCCGGCTGCCTCTCCAATGTTCCATTCCGTTGGATGAAGACGGTAGCAGCCATTCGCGATCTGGGTCATTCCAATATTTTTGCAGGCAGGAAGCAGGTTCTTCATACGAATCGGAATGAGTGAGCCGAGCGGGATTTCATAAGGATAATTAGGTATGTAAAAGGATCTCAGCGATTTGGTTGTCGGATGCAGATCCAGATGATAGCTGCCGACGCCGACGCTGTCTCTGTACTGTTTGATGCCCTGATCGCCACGAAGCTCCTTGCTGACATCATGCTCGGTAACCGTGTAGCGTGCCTTGATTCTTCGTGACTCTCTTATATATGCTGTTTTGGCCAGACCGTCGGTTGTCCCCAGAATATCTCCTCGCAGCCGGACTCCGGGATAGCCTGCGCCTCCATCCAAGCGCGGTGCTTCTGTCTGCAGCCAGTAGACGAGCGAGCGTGTCAGATCTCGTGCTTGTTCCTCATGCTCCCGCTGCTTCTGCGACCCTACACCAATGATCGGCGCCAAATAATAGTCGTTCTGTGCCCAGTTGAGCAGCGTCACTTCTCCTGTCGGCAGCGCTTCCCGCCATATGGACGGGTCTACAATTCGGCGATAGGTCCATAACGGAGTTATTCCTTGGTCATTGGGAAACATCGTAAATTGTTTCTGCTTCGTTGTGTCATTCGCGTCTCCTGCGAACCAGCTGAACAAAGGCATCCGATCCGGCAGTGGCGTATAAGCCTTCCAGAAATCATAAGATGCAGGACGTTCAATCATAAAATTGCCGCCCTCCACATATTCCAGCGCTGCGACATGTGTAATAGACTGGATATCACAGGCGTCAGCCTTGAAGAGCGCATGCGGCTCGCCTGTCTCCTCACCCGATTCAGCACCTACTACATATTCTGCGCCCACGATTGGAAGCAAATCACCATTATCGGTACCATCCAGAAAGTATTCGCCTGTCAGCACGAGTTCCTCGCCGGTGTGCACATGTCTTACACTGACGCTCTGCACATGGTCGCCCTTACAATCGGCTCCATTCGGCACCGTATGGTATAAGATACGAATTTGGCCTGAGTTGATGTATGCTGCCATCATGTCTTCCAGTACCCTTAAGGCAATCTTCGGCTCATGAGCAATCCGGCTCACCCATCCATTGCCCGGGTTTAGAACAGGATCATTCATGGCCTCATCGTTCAGAGGATAATTCCGTCTGTAGTACTCCCTCACCCGGTCCCGAAACTCCCGGTAGCTCGCTGTACAGCCAAAGGATTCGATCCATCTGTGCTCATCCGGCGGAACGGCCTGCGAGGTAAGCTGTCCCCCGATCCAATCCGTTTGTTCTGTCAAAATAACATTCAAACCTGCTCTTGCTGCTGCTCTTGCTGCTATCGTTCCCCCGAGACTTGCCCCAACTACAATGACATCTGCATGCAATACTAACGTCATTTCCTGGTCTCCTCTCCTCAAGGCCCCGCATAAATATCAATAGCTTCGATCAATAACGGACCTTGCTGTCTTTTCCTTCATTCTCTTCGTTTCTGCTATGTTTGTTCTTGCAAGTCCTTCACAGATAAGATCTATAATGAACAGCTGCGAAATCTTAGCTCCAATTGAACCCCCTTCGAGCGGCATTTCTTTGCCGGCCGTCAGCAGCACCAGGTCAGCAATGGAAGTAATCGGCGACTTCGCATAGTTCGTAATGGCAATGACCTTCGCTCCGTTCTGCTTTGCCTTGAGCAGCATATCGTTGGTGTCGAGGGTACTGCCGGATACACTAATTCCAAATGCGACATCCCCTTCCCTCATACTGACCGCCATCATCGCCTGAATGTGACTGTCTGCAACCGCCTCAGACCGTCTGCCTATCCGTAGCAGTCTGTTCTTGGCATCAAGCGCTGTAATGCCGGAAGCACCTACGCCAAAGAACTGCACATTGCCCGCCTGGTCGATCCATTCGATCGCCTGCTCCAGCTTACTCCTGTTCAAGAGACTCATGCTCGAGTGCAGGATATCGATGTTGTTCTCATAGACCATACGGACAAAATCCTTGCTGTCCTCGTCCTGTTCCCCCGGCTTCTTTGCCCCTGCATTCTGAGCAAGCGACAGCTTGAAATCCTGATAACCTTTGAATCCAATCTTCCGGCAAAAACGCATGACCGTTGTCTCCCCAACTCCAGCATAATCGGCCAGCTCTGTGACGGAGTAATACATTAGATCATCGGCATTCTGCAGTACGCATTCTGCTACTTTTTGTTCCGACTTGGTCAGCGAAGGATAGTAGGTATTAATGCGATCTTTCATTTCCATGGATTGAAATCACTGCCTTCCGTGCGGCTTCCGCGAACCGCTTCGTTATTAATTGAGGACGGGAAATAGCAGAACCGACCACGACGGCATATGCGCCGAGCCGAAGCACCTCCTCCACCTGAGCCGGCTCACTGATCCTCCCCTCCGCGATCACCGGAATGACAAGCCGCTCAGCAGTCTCCTTAACCAATTCGAGATGAGGACCTGCTAGGTCTGGAGAGTAGGGAGTATAACCCGACAACGTGGTTGACACACAGCTGACACCGAGGGACGCGGCGTACAGCCCTTCTGCCAAGGTTGAGATATCGGCCATCACTGGCATATCCCGAGACTTCATGTACTCCACCATCGTCTCCAGCGTGACCTGGCCCGGCCGCTTTCTTCGCGTAGCATCCAGTGCGATCATATCCGCCCCTGCCTCAATAAGTTCATCGACTTCTTTCGTCGTGGGCGTAATATATACCTCCGAATCCGGATAATCTCGTTTGACGATTCCAATGACAGGAAGGCTCACCGCCTGCTTGATCGCCCTTACATCTTCAGCGCTGTTCGCGCGAATTGCGATTGCCCCTCCTTCTTCTGCTGCCTTGGCCATCTTCGCCATCGTCTCCGAACCATGAAGCGGTTCACCCGGTAAAGCTTGGCATGATGCAATCAGTCCATATCGTATTTGCTCCAATACGGGATTCACTAGCATACACCCTCTTCCTGGTTACTTCTGCCTGATTCATACGGCATGATATTTCACTTTCAGTCCAACTTCAAAGGTACGATTCCACGGCATGTAACAATCCATAATCTCAATTCGGCCCTCCGGACCGTTGATCTTCTCCTCCAATACCTGAGCAAGCCGCTGTTCGACGCGTTCTGCCACCTTGCCCCGCGGACCATCCAACAGAAATTTGTTGTAGCCCATCTCTTCCACAACTCCCGCATTCATTTCCTTGCGAACCGCAGCACAGTAGCATGCATCTTCCGCATAACGAAGCGCGAGGAAATCAAGATGCTCCTGAGTTCGCCCGTACAGTGTATAAATGAGAGCCTGCGAGATGACGGTTCCAAGTGAATTCGAGCTGGTGTTCCAGGCTGCATAGCCTGCCAGATCAAACAGAATGCCTTTTTGACGCAGCATTTTGACCAGCTTGAGATCTGCACCGTTCGCATAGCCCACATCTGCAACGGCTACAGCTTTGCCTTGCTCCTTCATCATGTAGGCTCCATACTCGATCAGCTCCATTAAATTGCGGTAGACATCATAGCTGAAAAATGGATGCTCCTGCGACACTGCCTCCATCATTGTCTCACCCGGTGTGCTGGCAAGCAAAATAAGATCCGCTTCACTCGCACTGGAAGCAATTAAAGCTCCTGCTGCTGTGATCTGATACTTTAGTGTCTCGTAGAAAAATCGATCTTCATATACCGGTGTAACAAATGCACCTTGAATAGAGGATAGTCTAGGGTATACAAGCGGCTTTACTCCCTTAGCCTCGTTTAACATCCGAGTTATCAGCGTACAGCCGACTTCATCAGCCCCAGGATACATATAAGCCTTTAGCTCCAGGTCCAGCTCACTGATCCGCTGTCTCGCCACCTGCTGATCTTTCGCCGTATATCCATACGGTGCTGAGTCATCCTGCGGGAAGATGAGGAAGTCAATGACCCCATCCTTCACCAAGTCCAGTACTGCCCGGTTAGCCTGGATATTGATGCTTCTTCTTCCCAAATAATCATCCAGCACCTCCTTTGGAAGGCGGCTGTTAATATCCTTGAGCTCTTCAAGCTCCTCCTCTGTGGCTATATTCAGCTCCTCTCGGTGACTAATATAGCCTTTGCGGAAAATTTCACGTCCCCAATCCGCATAATAATCCGGCTCTTCATCCGATATGGAATACTGCGGACAGCGCATAATGAGCTGAAATGCGAAAATTTTGAGATTCAAATGCTGCTCTTTGAGCTTGCGCAGCCTTGTAAGCCTTGCGATGAGCTCATCTTCCGTAAATTCATGAAGTCTGGAAGGGATTATTCCTCCGTATAAAAGGGTATCCAGTGCGATGACAGCTCCTCCTGCACCCTTGGCCTTCTCTTCAAGCCAGGTCCACAGCTGTTCAATATCGCCCGGTCTTTTTTTCAGTCCGAGCATGGACAGTGGAGGCCGCTCTGCTGTGAGCTCCGTGCCCTCTGCCAGCATGTACGGAAATTCATAGTTGCATGGCCTTTCGTCGAGTGGGACAAAGATGGTGTGCATAGTTTTCACGCTCCTGAACGCTCGTATTCTGACTTCTGGACGCTCCTGTTCTGACTTCTTCGCTCCGACTTGTTTTGAATGCGGAGTCATGGCTTCGGAGTTGTTCATGCATTCAAAGCCAAAAGTCGCTCAGAATCCAGAACACTCGCTTGGCGCTAAGGTGTGGCGGGTTGGCTTCGCCTCACCCTTGCCCTGATATTAGTTAGTTAAGAGATGAAAGATTAAGAATACTTGAAAACCTTTTAGCCTTCGGCGTGGCTCTGTCTTTCCTTACAGGGACAGAGAAGTTCTGAACCCTTGCAGCTTTCGGCATGGCTCTGTCTTCCCTCACGGGACAGAGAAGTTCTGAACCCCTGCAGCCTTCGGCGTGGCTCTGTCCCTCTTCCTTCGGGACAGAGGCAGCTTCTAACCCTTCACCGCTCCGGCGATTCCCTCCATATAGTATCGCTGGGTGAACAGGAACACGACGATGATCGGAATTACCGAGATCATCGTGCCAGCGGCGATCCAGCCGAAGTTATACGAGAACTGACCGTTCAGCGTTGTCAATGCAGACGCTAGCGGATATTTCAATGGGTCATCGAGAATGACCATGGGCCACAGGAAGCTGTTCCAGAACGACATGAACTCCAGCAGGGCAATAACGGCAATCCCTGGCTTCACCAGCGGCAATATCAGCTGCCACCAAATACGAAATTCGGAGGCGCCATCGATCTTTCCAGAATCGCGCACATCAATCGGGATGTTCAGGAATGTCTGCCGCATTAGGAAGATGTTGAAGACAGACACCGCCGCAGGCAGAACAACACCCAGGTATGAGCCGCCTAGTCCCAAATCCTGAATGGTCAGGTAATGCACGATCATCGCGGTGGAGGATGGGATAATCATCGTTGCAATCAAGGTAACAAACACGAAGTTCCGCCCCTTAAATCGGAATACAGCGAGCGGGTACCCTGTCATGCATGACAAAATGATATTGAACACCACACCCAGCACTGTAATTACAACCGTGTTCCACATATACCTCGGGAAGTTCATGAACTGCCATACCTGTACATAGTTCTCAAAATCAATAAAGGTCGGAAAGATGGCCGGTGGTGACGAGAAAATATTACGGCCCGGCATTAGCGACACGCTCAGCAGCCATAAGAACGGTCCCATCATAAAGATAGCCAGGAGGAACAGCATCAGGTACGTAATGGCCATGCGGATGATCCGTGCAGTCTTTTTCTTGCGCCTGCTCGTCTCCATCAACTTGTCAGCTTCGATTAACTTAACGGTCTCCATCAGTATGAATTGACACCGCCCTTCTGGTTCAGCTTAAACACGATGACACTAAGTCCGCCAATCAGCACACTCACAATGAGTCCCAGCGCAGAGGCATAGCCGAAATTGAATTGCTCCAGTCCTTTTTCAAAAATATACACGCTTGATACCAGCGTCGAGGTTCCCGGTCCGCCCTTGGTCAAGATATATACCTCGTCAAATACACGTACCGCCCCCATCACGGAGATCAAGGAACAGAAAAAGATATGTGGCCGCAGGAGTGGTAATGTAATCGACCAAATGAGCTGCATTCGGTTCGCTCCATCCACTCTCGCTGCCTCGTAGAGGTCATTCGGAATGCCCTGTAGACCTGCGAGATACAGCATCATGTAATATCCGAGTGCTTTCCACATCGTAATAAACATGAGCGTAGCCAGTGCCGTCTCGCTGGTTGACAGCCAGGATACCTGCTCACTAATGATTCCCACCTTCATCAGCAGGTAATTGACGACCCCATTGCTGCTCAGCAGCCAGCTCCAAATCAGGGCTACAGCAACCATAGAGGTGACAACAGGAATGTAATAAGCCGCACGGAAGAGCTTAATCCCAGGAATTCGACTGTTCACAAGAATCGCCATTAATATAGAAAAAATCTGAATAAACGGAACCACGATGACGTACAGCAGTGAGTTCCATAAGGAAATGGTGAAGTTCTTATCCAGGAATGCATTCTTGAAGTTGTCCAAACCGATATACTTTGTTTCCCCAATGACGGAATAATTCGTTAAGGACAGTGGTATTCCATAAATAATCGGCCAAAATACAAACACGGCTATAATGAGTAAACCTGGGGTCATGAATGCCCAGGCTGCAAAAGATTCAGAACGAACCCACCTCATTTGCATTCCCCCCTTGTGAATTAGATGAGGCAAGAAACACATTCCTTGCCTCACTTAACGTCATTCCAGTTGTTCTTATGCCTGCCCTTCCTTGCTTGCTACTGCTTCAGGATATTGTTCACTTCGGCCTCAACTGCATCCAGTGTGGCCTGAATTTCTTTACCGTTCAGCAAGATCTCCTGCAGTCCGCGTGCAATCGCAGAGTTGATATCGCCTGCATTCGGTACGCCGACCATATAGTCTGTCGCTTCCGTGAGGCTTTGGCTCGATGCCAGCTTCGCTTCGGCTTCAAGCGATCCATCGGATTCCTTGAAGAATGGATCTTCAACGGACTCCTTCGTGGAAGGCAGTGTATTGGCTACTTTGGAGAAGGCGGTTTGATTGGCTGCATTGGTAATAAATTTGGCAAACTCAGCCGCTTCCTCTGGATGCTCGGTTTTGGAAGGTACGACAATGTTCATGGAGTTGGACAATCTAAGGCCTGCTTTGCCTGTCGGCAAAGATACAGCAATCGTGTTCTCATATACATCAGGTGCGGACGTTTTGATAAAATTGATGAAGGTTGGTCCGGCGAGTACAAAGGCGGTCTGTTCTGCCGAATAGAACTGGATCTGTTTGGAGAATTCAGCATCCTCCTTCACCACCAGACCTTCCTCCATCAACCCCTGCAGGTTCTCGATCATAGCCACCATTTCAGGCGTGTTGAACGCAGCTGCGGTCTTGTCTTCGTTCAGGATCTGAATACCGTCGATCGGCAGGAGCTTCGAGACGAGCTGCACAGCGTATCCGGCTTTGCCGGTCTTTTCTTTAACCGTACGAGCCCACTCTGCCAGTTCCTCTCTGGTTTGCGGCGGATTTGCCGGATCGAGTCCAGCCTCCTCCACTATTTTCTTGTTCATGAACAGCACTTCGGTACCGGTGTACCATGGGAGAGCATAAGCTTTGTCATTAATGATGGTGGAATTGAAGATTCCGTCAAAATATACGGCCTTCTCTTCATCAGTGAGGTGTTCGTTCAGGTCAGCCAGCGCACCCTTGGTACCCATTTGACTGGCAAATTCGGTGTTAAGGTTCACGACATCCGGACTCTCATTATTCGCTGTCGTCGTCAGCAGCTTCTGCGTGATCGCATCAAACGGAAAATCACTCCATTTAATCGTCACATTCTCATGTGCTGCCTCGTACTCCTCGATCAATCCGTTAAAATAGTCGTTAAACGTAGGTTGAAGGGCAATGGTCCAGAATTCAAGCTCAATCGGCTCACTGACTTCTTCCGTTCCTCCTGATCCAGGATCAGCAGGCGCCGGGTCAGCTCCATTATTTCCGCCTCCACCACTGCATGCACTGAGCAATAACGATAGCAACAACAGGGTTAAACACGACAGCTTGAGACCTCTTCTGCTTCTTCTCATTCCTTTTTCCCCCTTCATAGTAGACAAGAGTCACTTGCGAAGAGAAAGACGTATGATGTGATAAAAAGCACGGAAGTTTTACCTTTCGCTTCTCTTTGTGGGAAATTATAGCAAACAAAACCAAAATAAAAAAGATTTTTTCCTAAATTTATTTAAAAAGCGGAATATTTTTTCTTTTGTACTAACACGCTCTTGTTACTCGGAATATAAGCGGCTGAAGAAAACAATCGACAATTCCCGAAACAAACAGCTATAATTTGAATAAATCATTAATAAGGTGAAGTTGAAACTATATAGACAAACAAAACCATTTTGATCTATATATACCCTTGATTTAAGCAACTAAAGGTATTATGAAATTGATTCAATGGATGAATAATACATCTAGTGATCTGTCTAAAAAATGCTGAAAAGTGGTGATTTCTGTTCCATGCTGTACGCTGGTGCTTTTATCGTATCTTTGCTGATTGTCGTGCTGCTCATTCCTCCGCTAGGAAGGATCGCTCTTAAGATTGATTTCGTGGACAAGCCAAGAGAGAATGAGGAGCGCAAGCTGCACAAGAAACCAATCCCGCTTACCGCAAGCTATGCGATTTTTGCCGGATTTTTCATCACCTATCTGCTATTCTCGGGCGAATATACTTGGCAGACGGCAGCCTTGTTTACCGGAGGACTGCTCCTGCTCGTCATTGGAACTGTCGATGATTGGTACAAGACCCGAGGCAAGGACTTTCCTGCTCTGCCCAAAATGCTCGTTCAAGTGTCGGCTGCTGTCATTGTATATTTTGCAGGTATTCGTTTTACCGGATTCTATAACCCCTTCAGCGAGGAATACATCTCTCTTCCTGTTTGGCTTCAATTTACATTGACCATTCTGTGGATCTTCGGCGTCACCACGGTCATTAACTTCTCCGATGGGATGGACGGGCTTGCGGGAGGATTATCAGCGATCTCGGGGACGACGTTGTTTATCGTGGCATTAACAATGGGACAGAGCCACTCGGCCATGCTCGCAATCGTACTTGTTGGTGTAACTGCAGGCTACTTAAAATTCAACAAACCGCCGGCCAAAGTGTTCATGGGAGATGCGGGAGCGACGTTCCTCGGGTTTATTCTCGCCGTCATCGCCTTGGATGGGGCATTCAAGCAGGCAACGATTCTATCCATCCTTATTCCGATTCTGGCATTAGGTGTTCCGATCTTCGATAACCTGTTTGTCGTCATCAAGCGTTTCCTGGAAGGAAAAGCGATCTATCAGGCAGATGCGAGCCAGGCTCATTACAGATTATTGAGAGCAGGCCTGACCCATAAGCAGACCCTGGCAGTCTTATGTCTCGTGAGTGTATGTCTGTGCTTGTCCTCGATCATTCTGATGCTGGTACAGATTTAAGCATAAGTTCATATCAACAAGAGCATGGTCCCTGAGTCCTCACTCAGATCATGCTTTTTTTGTGTACTTGGAAGCCGCCGCTCCTAATGCGTTGCATAAGAAATTGTTCATGAACCTCCCTCTGCTCCCATACAGTATATAGATGCAGGCAGCAGCCTACGTATCAGTATAACTATTTAAGGAGCGGATGAAGTTGGACACTCTTCAATTTGTCATATTTCCACCACCCAACACAGCAGATCCGATACTGAAGCGACTTCTAGCCCTTCTCTGTGAGTCAGCCCCTGTATACTATGTTACAAGCCGATCCAAAGTGGAATTCCATGAACACTCCGAACCGGGGCAGCCAGCTTGGCCCGAGGCATTGAATTATGTACTCAGGAGCGAGCTGGCACAGCTCTGGAATGAGAATACTATTGCATTCGTGGCCCATCCATACTGGGTCCATGCAGTGGCCTCCCTGCATCCGAAGCACATTATTACATATGAGTCTGCCCATCTTGATAAGTCGAATGAAGGACTTTATATAGCATGTATGCAGCAATTGACGGCGTTATCCCAGCTTATATGCTCTGCTTCGGAGATGAAATGTCTGGACTGGTCCTTCCGAGGTTTCTCCGCATTGCTCCTTCAGGAGGAATCGACCGTCTATGATGTGCTTTTTCAGGAAGCCGTTCATGAGCTTACAGGCAGTTCACTCACAGCGGTGCATCGTCGTCAGTGGTCGGAGCGAGCTGCTTATTATGAATCGTTACGAGAACAATCCGGTCCTCATGAGACGGTCTCCTTCCTGTTGTCGGTCTATATGTACTTACTGGAGGATAAGAAGTCCCTTCGCTATGCAGAGGAGGCCTTCCTGCAGGCTGTCATGCAGGGCAGAAATAACGCTCTGATTACGCACTATAGATTTATCTCGGCCATCTATGCACAGCAGGGCAATCTTAGTCAGGCTGTCAACACTTACGGAATTACAGCTTATAGTGATGCGGACATGAATAAATATCATTCCCTTCTTCAGTTAATGGCCGATGGGCAAGAAACGGCTGCCTTGTTCCATATCTATCGATTCAATGATGATTATCGCGCAGCCTTATCCATGCTGGACCTGCTGCCGGAGCAAAATGCAAGACATCTATCCTTTCAGCTGTACCGGGAAACAGGCCGCCTGGAAAAAGCACTCGGAGAGGTTGCAGCCTCCGATCTGCAAACCGAGCAGGACCGAAGGGAATTCCGCATACTGTCAGGCAGTGTAGAAGCAATGAGAGGTGACCGGCATACCGCAATCCGCCTGTTCATGGAAGCTGCCGAGAGCGATGAGGATGCGCTCGTGCAAATTTTGGCACTGGATGCGCTCGATGAGGAGCTTCGAATTCTGGAGCAAGGGAGCTGAGCCTAGAGACGATGACAATATCCAATTCACCACCTATATCGCCTGTCCGGAAAAAGGAAAACAATAAGTTGACGGCCATGCTTCAAGTTCGTAATGAAGGCGGCCGCTATTTGGAGGAAGTGCTTGAGGATCTCTCTACCTTCGTGGATAACATCGTGATTGTAGACGATGCAAGCACAGACCACACACTTGAAATATGCAAATCCTGCGCCAAGGTAGAGAAGCTGGTTACTCTGGCAGCGTCTCTGTTTGATGAGGAGTGGAAGCTCCGCTCAATCCTGTGGCAGACCACGGTCTCTACTTCACCCGACTGGATACTTGCCGTTGATGCCGACGAGCTATATGAAGAACGTGCGAAGCGGAGTATTCGAAACCTGATTAATCAGGATCGGTACGATTGGGTCAGCTTCCGATTATATGATCTGTGGGGGAGCAGGCAGTATTATCGGGAGGATGAGCTGTGGCAGGCGCATCGCCGGCAGACCATGACGCTTGTCCGCTATTTTCCAGGCTTCCCTTATCCCTATCCCGAAAGGGCGCATCATGTTCCCCGTCTGCCATCCACCTGCGCTGCTCTGCAGGGATTAACGACAGATCTGCGGATCAAGCATTTGGGCTGGGCAGGACCACTTGAGGAGCGCGTTCAGAAGTACATCCGTTACAAAAAGCTCGATCCAGAAGGCAAATGGGGGAATACTGCGCAGTATGAATCCATTCTGGATCTTTCCCCAAGCCTCGTGGAGTGGAAGGAGGAGATCTAAGCATGGGGTATATTAGTGTGCTTACGCATAGCTTCGCAGATGGCTATAATCGTGACTTCGAGCGGCTGTTTGGCGGCGGGCTGGAACGGTACATTTTTCGGCTGTGTCAGGTTATTCGAGATATCGGCCATGTCCCGGAAGTGCACCAGCTCTCCTACTACGAGGCATTCCACAAAACCATAGAAGAGATCGAGGTGTTCGGTTACCCCTATGATCCGGACCATATACCACAAGCTTTTGACGAGATGGCCTCTCGCGCCCGCGGTCCGCTCATCTATGCTAGCTGCATATGGCACCCGCTGAACTATGCTCCGGGCAGCCTGGGTATCTGCCACGGCATTAACTGGGATCGTCATAACCTGCCGGCAACTGCCAAAAGTGAGATTGCCGGCTCCATTCAAAGGGCTCTAGACCAGCTCGATACCCTTGTGTCGGTTGATTCGCACTTTCTTACCTACTGTCGCGCCGCATGCACCTATCAGAATCCCCATCAGGTTGTGCTCATTCCGAACAGTGTAGATACCCATTATTTCAAGCCTGTGCACCTAATGCACGGAGACGCCGAAGAGGACAAGGCGATTGATGAAGAAGCACTGCGCAAAAAAGTAAAGGGCCGGACTGCCTACCTTCATCATGTAGACGAAGAGCAAGACGAAGATCTCCAAGATAATGATCTCAATGAAGACTTCCATCTTCCCGCTGACTTCAACGCTGCGATAGAAGCATCGGATCTGCAGGCTGCTGACGCTGCCTCTAACCAGAAGAGCATCCGGCTCTTATTCCCAAGAAGAATCAGCCTGGAACGAGGCATCATTCCTATGATGCTGGCCAGTGATCGTCTGCTAGGCGCCTATCCCTCTCTCGTCATTGAATTTGCAGGCGAGCGGGTTGAGGGCAGCACGATAGGAAAGACATTCGAGATATGGAGAAAGCATCATCCGCACAAAGATCGTATATTTGCGAAAAGGTACACATTTGATGAAATGCTGCTGACCTATCAGCAAGCGGATATCGCAGTGATTCCGACGATCTTCTCAGAAGGAACCTCCTATGCCTGTCTTGAGGCCATGAGCTGCGGGCTCCCCGTTGTCGCAGGCAATGTCGGAGGATTAAATGATATCGTCCAGGACGGACTAAATGGACTGTCTGTTCCTCCGGTAGAAGAGAACATTGTAGCCGCCATATGCAGGCTGATCGATGATGATGAGCTCAGACATCGAATGGGTAATCAGGCAAGACAAACTGCACTTGCTTATGATGATCGCAAGTGGGAACTTGCCTGGAAAACGGTGCTTCAAAACCACCTCAGCCGCAAGGCCCGGAAGGAGCGTATACTGCTGCGATGACACTCGACTCAAGATATATACGGCGTGATGATGGGCGGATGGATACTGTTCTTGTTCCATTGCATCCAGCCTGGTGGAGCAGACCATATGAATATGCTTGGGCCCGTCAATTCGCTCATGCGGAAGATACTGTACTGGACGCTGCCTCCGGCATTCCTCATCCTTTCAAATTCTGGCTCGTCGACCGTGTGCGTAAAGTATACGCCTGTGATCTGGACCCGCGAATCTTATCAAATGAAGCGATCCGATCCGCAGTCGCGGACGATTTTGGCATTCAAATATCGAGAATTCTGCCAGAGCATTACATCGAGAATGTTGAACGGGCCCAGGCCGATTTAGCTGCACTGCCTTATCCGGATGAGCAATTTGATACAGTTTACTGCATTTCTGTACTGGAGCATTTAGATCCTTCCACACGGCTGAAATCGCTCCAGGAATTTGCCCGGGTTCTGAGACCTGACGGCAGACTCGTGCTCACTTTTGATGTGCCTGAAATTGAGCCGGAACAGCTTACCACTCTCCTATCCGAAGCAGATCTGGCTATAGATGGTCCGCTGAGCACCGAACGGCCTGAAGATGCTGTATACACAACCATGTATGGTCCAGCCATCTACTGCTTCCGGGCTCTGATCAAAAAGAGAGCATAACGGTCACTTGTGGTGGCCAGACCGTCCGCAAATGACCGGCTTATATCAGCATAAGCTGTGTTGCTGCTTGGAATCTGGCTTCAGCGCGCTGAAGCTTCTGCTTCATGACTAGCTCTAATGCGTTCCATCCGTATTGGGCTGCTTCTATAGGAGATGCGGGTTTATGCTTCAGAATCTGGGCTGCCTCCTGCTCAAAGTTCGAGAGACCTGCACCCTCCTCCCCCTTCTCCATGAAGCTGGCTCTCAGGGCAAGCCTCATAAACAGCTGTATGCGCTGCACCGCTCGGTCAGGTGAATCTCCTTCCTGCTCAGCGGCGCCGGATTGATGTTCTGACGCCCCCTCCATGTATGCTGCTTCGGATCCGGCTGGCATCTCCATCATTTCTCGGTCACCACCTGGCTCCTGCAGCAAGGAATAGAGCTTCCTGCGGACAGACAGCGGGGCATGCAGCAGTCCTGATCTTGCTGAAGGAGACAGCTGAGCCAGCACAGCAGCCGGCTCCTCTACCTCTTGCAGCCAGACAGTGAATCCAGTCCATGCCCCCAGCCGGATGAATGCTTCGGCTTGCTCCCCCATCCAACGACTATTATCCACTGTAACGGATAGGCCAGGATCGCAGCTGAGCAGCTGCCCTCTGCCAGCAGCATCTAGGCAAAGCGCTTGAAGATATATCTCTTGCGCCATGTCCCGATGAGTATGCCATGGTTGAAGCATCCTTGCCGCAACACGCCGCTCCCCAAGCTGAGCCAGTAGGATGGCTTCTGCCCAAGGCGTGGTTATAAAGGCTTCTTGCATCCAGGATTTCTGTTTCAATATCCACACAGATTGCTGCATATCAAGCATCTGATATAGAACAACATGCTGCACCTTCGCTGCAAGTCCCCTTTTTCCAATCCAATGCTCTACCTTAGTGAGCTCATCGCTGCATACAGCAAGCGGAATCCAGCGCTGCCAAGCCGGCACATAATCAGGGTTTGCCTCCACGGCTTTCTCGTAAGCTTCACAAGCAAGCTTCCATTCCCCCCTACGCTCATAGACGATCCCTGTAAGATAAGAGGAACGATAGGTACCTGCGCCTGACACGGAGGTATATTCCCTGCTTCGACTTATGTTAGACAGTACATCCAGCGCCTCATCGTCTCTCCCCAGATCCATAAGCAGAACGGCCCTCAGCTCCTGTAAATCCGCAAACCCCGGGTACCTGGCTATCCCTTCTTCCACCTTCTTTACCGCTTGATGCAGCTCTCCCTTCTCACGTAGAGCAAACATCGTCTTAAGAAATACATCCGAAGCATATCCGCTCTCCGCCGGCACCTCATCCAGAAGCGGCTCCAGTATTCGAATGGCAGCATCATAATCTCCCAGCTGAAAATATTCCGTACCCAGAGCATACTGCAATACTGCACTGTCCGGCTCCTGCAGCAAAGCTTCGTTAATGAGCTGGAAATTTCGTTCGCTTTTATTCTTCCGTTTAATGATCTCATCAAGATACCCATAATGCAGGAGCTGAAGCCCTGAGGTTCTAAGCGCATTTGCTCCGAGTGCAAGTATAGAGGTGACCGCTTCTTCATGAATACGGCCTTTGAACTGAATTCTCGTGTCGTTCCGGAAGATCCGGCAGGCACTGTCCGTTACGGACTCCTCTCCATAACGACCAAGCAGGCTCCTGATCTCCACCTCAAATCCATATACCTCTTCACTTGCTTCGAGTAATGAAAAGAGCCGGTTCTGCTGACCTTCAGCCCATTGTTCATCCGCATCCATGATCAAGACCCAGGGCTGTGTTGCATGGCGAAGTGATTCATTCCGTGCTGCAGCAAAATCCGATTTCCATTCCATAAGGACAACCGTTGCTCCATACTTTCTAGCGATATCGATACTTCGGTCGGTGGACCCGGTATCGACGATGATCATTTCGGAGACGACACTCGCTACCGAAGCCAGACACTGCTCCAGAAACAGCTCCTCATCACGAACAATCATACATAAGGAAATAGGTAATTTGTTATTCATGCCCCGCGCCCTCCTCATCAATGATGACCATCGCTCCATGGCATGGTAAGTCGAAGTCGCTGGATGATTCGCCAGTCCTTGCCTCGATGCTCCTGCCCGCGCTGAAGTGTGGTCATATGGGCCAAATGATGGTCCGCAGCGCTGATCATCGTATGGAGGAGCATATTGACCCCGGACATAGAATTTAATTCGCTCTCTTGTAAGCCTTGGTCAACCGCTTCGATCCAGCCTTCTAGAACCGATGAGTACAGCTCCTGCCTCTCCGCATTCATCGCCGCCTGGCACAAGCTCGCCAGTGAACTCCATATCTGCGGCAGCTTCTCCCGATGGGTGCCCGCAGGTACACCTTGTTCGGCTCTGCCGCCCAATGCTTCCGATAGGGAAAGCTTATTCCGAAGCAGCTGAATGGCTGGATCTTGATAAGCCTCATCCTTACTTCGTATGTCCATACTCCAGTTCATAAGCTCAGATAGAGAAGAGGAGGACGGGATTTGGGCTTTGCGCAGCAATCGCCCGGCCTGCTTCCATTCCCCCGCTTTCCACATGGCTTCCAGTCGATGGACACGAATCTGCTTTCGAGCATGCGGAGGACTCTCCCGCTCCATCTGGTGCAGTATATCTATCACTGACGAATAGCAGCCGCATTCATTCAGAATGTGAATCACTTTCCATGTGCTCTCCGGTGTCGAGAATGAAAACCTCGCCTGAAGCAGTTCCGGAATGTGTTCTTCTTGAAGTGCAGCCTGCATAATCCGAAATATCCGATAGAGCGGCGGAGTTAAGCTTGGCTTGCAGCGAATGGCTTTCACATAGCAGTCAACTGCCTCATCCAGTGCCTCCCGCTTCTCTGCATTTAATCCCAGCAGGTAATACGTCTGATAGGTGCCGATTCCCTCTTCCGTATGATATAGATCAGGTGCCGGGCCTATACGCAGTGCTTCCCTGAGGGCAGATTCCGCCTGCTTCTCCCTGCCGAATGCCTCCTCGGTCAACGCTCGGCAGTGCAATAGGTCGGTGTAATCCGGATACAGCTGCAGTCCCTTCATAATCTGCGCCTCCGCTTCTTCCCACCTGCCAAGCGCCTGCAGACATCGAATCTCGTATTTAAGCACCAGATGCGCATAGCTCGCCTTTATCGGATCAAGGCCATTCCACGATTGGCGAAAAGAGCTTAATGCTTCCTCCAATCGGCCGATCCTCAGCCATTCAACCCCCATGTTATAACGGTGAAAAGGATTACCCGGGTCCTCAGCAATCACCTGTTGAAGAAGGCGTGTATTTCGGCTGACCTTGTCTTTTTCCAGCACGATCTCTTCACTGTAGCCGTAATGATGGATGATCATGTCTGTCATATGAAAATGCGCCTTCGGATTATGGCTCACAATGGATTCAGCGATTTGCTCATGAATGCGGCCGGAAAAACGATGCTCCGGGTGATTGCGAAACATCCGCAGTACAGGATTAATGGTGACACCGCCTGATCCGTTGCCGGTGTAATTGTGAATTTGCAGAAAAAATCCGTCTACTCCCTTCTGTGTGCTCCATAATGGAAGCTCCGCCCTCGCCTTGTCATCCAAAATTTCATCTGCATCCAGAAACAGAATCCAATCCCCTGTTGCAGCCGCCAGTCCCCTATTGCGGGCGGCAGCAAAATCATCACACCAATTGAATGGAATTACAGCAGCACCTTGCTGCCTTGCAAGCTGTACCGTCTGATCGGTTGATCCGGTGTCAACCACGATCACCTCATCGACCGCTCCTCTTACACTATTCAAACAAGAAGGTAAGCTGCGTTCTTCGTTCTTGACTATCATGCATAAGGAGACTCGGCCATTAGACATGTTCATTCCTCCGCTCCCGACCGGATCGCCGCGTCTGCCATCCCAGATCCATGATTTGAGCAATAGAATCGCTCAGTTTCTGAGCATCGTTCTGCAGCCCTGAAGCTCCTGGCAGCCGCCCTGCTGAGTGCAGCGTCTGGATTGCAGTGGCGTGGGCCAGCTGCAAGTAACTCGCTGCTGCACCGGCACGGGATTTTTGATGCTGTGGATTTAGCTGGATTGCTCTATCGAACAATGCCGCCGATTTGGCATATAGCTTCTGATCGTACATAAATTCAGCGAGCTCAAACCCTCCATCTGCATCCAGCTGGTCTTGAGCCAGCAGCTCCAGATACTGGTCTACCGCACTCCAGCGGTAACCGTAACGATACAGGATGCCTGCGGTCTGTCTTGATGTGATAAGTCCGGCATCTTTCATTTGAAGAACAAACTTCTTCAATCCGCATTCCGCCGCCCGTTCACACAAGCGGACAGCTAGAGCAGCCAGAGCGGCTTCATCCGTTGAAGCTCCCTCGAATTTTGCATAAGCTGCACCCGCGTCCGTTGCAGCATGCTCAGCATCCACATCGGGTCCGCCTTCGCCGCTCGGATCAGTCTGCTGCTCGCAGGGAAACAATCGGGCTTCAATCTGAAGATACTCTCTTGATTGTGCACCAAGCACACTCACAAGAGTCTCCGGCAGTCTCGCCCCAAGCATCCATTCGGATAAACTCCAATCCATTACCGCCAGCTCCATTGCCAATGCCTTTGCCTCTGCTTCTCTCTTCCCTTCGGTTCCGAACGTAACCGTATCTTCGGCTTCCTTATGATCAGCGGCTTGTGCTTGTGCTTGTTGCAGTAAGTTGATGTGCTGCTGCGCACGCCCGGCTGACCACGGGTAACGCTCTGTCTGCATGAGGCATAAACGCACCCAAGCCTCATCACCTGCCTGAGTGCTGCCCTCAGGCAGAATGGACAATGCAGCTTCATACGCTCCACACAGACTCAGGGCATAGGCTGCTTTGTATAGCATTATCGGATCCGACGGCGTCATCAGCTGCAGTAAGCGATGAGCAATCGTTGCGTCTTTTTCCCCTTGAAGATGTAGAAGATCCGCAAGGCCAAGCGCTGCAGGCATGTATCCCGGGCAATCCTGAAGACTGGAACAATATCGCCTTTCAGCCTGCGTCCATCGCCCTTTGTGCTTATCTATATCTGCCATATGTACCTGCGGCACATAGCTGTTCATTCCCGCGTCAGTAACATAGGAACCAGCTGGCTTTACCTCAAGCGCCGCTTGAAAAGACGCATAGGCGAGATCCATCATGCCTTGTGACTGTTCGATCATCCCGAGCACAACGTGCAGCTCCGCATAATCCGAATAATGAGACAGCTCCGTCAATAACAAAGCTCTCCCCTCGTCGTATAGCTCCAGTGTTTGCAGCAGCTTGGCAAGATCACGAACCAGTGTTGCACGGTAAGGCGCTGCTAATGGGCAGTCCTGCAGTGATTTCCCAAAGGCCTCCTTCGCCTGTTCCCACATGCCAAGCTGACAGCAGGTGACCCCTAGGTTATAGAAATGGAACGAATCCTTCGGATCGATTTCCAATGCTTTTTGAATGAGGCTATGGTTTCGCCTAACTGTTCGTTTCTCCCGAAGAACCGCTGGAAGATAGCCGTAATGCCGCACATGAATCGGACTTTTGACGATACGGGGGTCGGCTACTCCTTCTGGCCTCATGTTGTCATCACGAATAAGCTGTTCATGAATTATTCCCTTATAATAAAAACCGCATCGATTGCGAAACAATCGCTCCGCCTCATAGAACGTCCGATCTTCGGGCTGCATTCCCGTCCAATTCTCCAATTGTATGGTACACACATCAGCAAGTGTCTCCTGTAAAAAAGCCCTGATCTCATCCTGGCCATGCGACAGTTCTTCATCTGCATCCAGCACTAGAATCCAATCGGTCCCCGCCAGTGATATCCCTTCATTCCGTGCCTTTGAGAAATCCTCCTGCCAGGTGCTGCATACGACAACGGCCCCGAACCGCTTGGCGATCTCAATAGATCTGTCTGTAGACCCAGTATCCACAATAACAAGCTCATCCGCGATCGACTGAATGGATGCCAGACAATTTGCAAGGCGTGCTTCCTCGTTACGTATAATCATGTGAACACCTAGTGTAGGCCGTCTCATCTTGTCTTTCCTCCTTCATACGCAAAAAAGGTACAGGCTCCCCGTATATAGAGATTCCCTGTACCTATATGAAATAAGGCTGTCTTATGTTCCTTGTCCGTTAAAAAACACATCAATTGTCGTTGCAGCACCCGGTGTACTTGAACGATAGGCAAGCCGGGTGTATTTGAGAAAGCGCTGGGGCACAAGCACGTCTACCGACCCTGCAGCAATGCCGGTAACTGTATCGACATCGGCAAACCAGTTTGTTCCGTTGGCACTGATCTCTACCCTTGCATCCACACTGTTCGCAGGGCCTGCATTATATACGAAGAAGGAGTACGTTCCGAATACGCTGGTGCTTACCGGACCCAGCGGAGTGAACGCATCCGCTGTAGGAATGCTAAGCACCTGAGTTTCTGTGAAGCTCTTTTGTGAAATGGAGGTAACGCTGCTTAGTGTACCGGCTGTGATCGTTGTGCCTAGTACACTCGTGATTGTACCTGCCGTGATCGTCGCCCCGAGCACA
>NZ_FPAC01000003.1:0-242287 GCF_900116105.1 Paenibacillus sp. 453mf | reverse complement strand
CCGGCTGTGATCGTTGTGCCTAGTACACTCGTGATTGTACCTGCCGTGATCGTCGCCCCGAGCACATTCGTCAACGTCCCATCCAGCAGGTTCGTCAGCGTTCCGGCGGTGATCGTCGTTCCCAGTACGCTTGTGATTGTACCTGCCGTAATCGTCGCCCCGAGCACACTCGTTAATGTTCCATCCAGCAGGTTCGTCAGCGTTCCGGCGGTGATCGTCGTTCCCAATACGCTTGTGATTGTACCTGCCGTGATCGTCGCTCCGAGTACACTGGTCAACGTTCCATCCAGCAGGTTCGTCAGTGTCCCCGCGGTAATCGTCGCCCCGAGCACACTCGTTAATGTACCATCCAGCAGGTTCGTCAGCGTTCCGGCAGTAATCGTCGTTCCCAGTACGCTTGTGATTGTACCCGCCGTGATCGTCGCCCCGAGCACACTCGTCAACGTCCCATCCAGCAGGTTCGTCAGCGTTCCGGCGGTGATCGTTGTTCCCAGTACGCTTGTGATCGTACCTGCCGTGATCGTCGCCCCAAGTACACTAGTCAACGTCCCATCCAGCAGGTTCGTCAGCGTTCCGGCGGTGATCGTCGTTCCCAATACGCTTGTGATTGTACCCGCCGTGATCGTCGCCCCGAGCACACTCGTCAACGTTCCATCCAGCAGGTTCGTCAGTGTCCCCGCGGTAATCGTCGTTCCCAGTACGCTTGTGATTGTACCCGCCGTGATCGTCGCTCCAAGTACACTCGTTAATGTTCCATCCAGCAGGTTCGTCAGTGTCCCCGCGGTAATCGTCGTTCCCAGTACGCTTGTGATTGTACCCGCCGTGATCGTCGCCCCGAGCACACTCGTCAACGTCCCATCCAGCAGGTTCGTCAGCGTTCCGGCCGTGATCGTCATTCCCAATACGCTTGTGATCGTACCCGCCGTGATCGTCGCCCCGAGTACACTGGTCAACGTTCCATCCAGCAGGTTCGTCAGTGTTCCGGCGGTAATTGTTGTTCCCAGTACGCTTGTGATTGTACCTGCCGTGATCGTCGCCCCAAGTACGCTCGTAATCGTTCCCGCTGTAATGGTCGCTCCCATCACATTTGAGATGGTTCCATCCAGCAGGCTTGTGAGTGTTCCGGCCGTGATTGTTACGTTCGATATGCTCGGCATATTGCTGATTGTTCCGTCCAATATAACACCAATCAGGTTCCCACTTGTATCCGTTCGGACCGGATGGCTGACATTTGCATCATCAGTCCCGTAAATTAAACTTCTCAAATTATCCGGATTCAAATTAAAGGTTGAAAAGTTCGGCATTTCTCACATTGCACCTCCTTATCGCTTAACCAAGGGTTCACACATATAGAGTGCTACCGTACAGTATGCAAATGGAGGACACGCGGTAACGGCACAAGCAGAAATAGCACGCCTAACCCATTCATCATCGAGGACAACGATCAACTTATTTTAACATCTACATCATTTTCTCTTTCGCCATCTAGAGAGACAACCCAAACCCGTCCGTCAAGCTTCGCTTATATATAATCCAAGTTAGTCGTGAACGGCAGCTGCTCTATCACTGAATTGTTCAAAAATGCGAGGGAGGAGGATTACATGATGTATTACTCTGTATTCAATACAGCCAACAAGCCCATTTATGTACAGCAGACCAACACATATGTGTCTCCTGCTACTGAATTTATGCCTGATCTCAGCGCCGCCTCTGCCGGCAGGCTGTTTACACTTACTACAGGTAATGTCAGTGGCGGAGGCGCTAACTTGCTGCTTCAAGTCGTTAACCCGGCTCGCTTCTACAGCCAACGTGATGTGGTGGGAGGCTTAGTCCTTAATGTAATGCTTCCTGCTTAGATTCATGTTGCTCCTCGCTTATCACTTGGTGAACTCTCCACCACTTCCTTCCGAACAGCAAACCCATGAGTCCAATGATGGCGACGATTAATCCAATCCAGAAAAAGGCACTCCCGACACCTGCCAGCTCAATGATCGCCCCTCCTGCCAAAGGCGCAGTGACGAGCGCAACACTCATCAGCGTATTACTAATGCCGAATACGCGCCCTACCATTTCTGTGCTGCTCTCCTTCTGCATAATCGTCTGATTCGTGACCATGTACAGGCCATTTCCCAGCCCAATAACCAGTGAAAGTCCGGTGATAACCCACGAAGAACTGCCGCTTGGAATAAGTCCAAGCCCGGCAATCCCGAGGCCAATTCCCATCGCACCTGCACCAAGGCCAAACCGGTATTCTATATGCTCCTGCCTGTTCACAATGAGCAACATTATAACAGCACCCAGCCCAATTGCAGCTACCAATATGCCCAGCAACGATTCTTGATTAGGGGCAATCTCCCGCAGCAAAACAGTAAACTGATAATCGACCATCAACAAGGCCGTCAGGCCAAAAAAGCTATAGATCATCGTATGCAGCAATATACGATGCTGCATTAGATACTTCCAGCCTTCCTTCCACTCTTTCCAGACAGATCCTCTCTGGACTTGATTTCCCTTGGCTCCTCTGGACCTTACCGTTTCCATATATGGCTCCGCTACCGGCTCCGCCTTCTTCACATCATCTGAAGCATACCGAATCGTCCAGAGCATAACACAGGAGGCCATTCTTCCTGCTGCGCCTATTAGAATACATATCTGAGGTGTAAACACCACGAGAATCACACCGCCGAGAAGCGGGCCCGCAATTTTGGAGAGCTGGTTGACCAGCCCGTTAAGCGACGTCGCTTGTAGCAGCTCCTCATCCTTAACGACCTGTCTTGTCATCGCCTGCTGGGCTGGCATCATGAAGGTCGACACGGCAGACCGCAGCATGAGAATCGGGATAATCCAGTAAATACTCGGTGCAACGAGCAGGCACAGTGTCAGAACAGCGCTTAATAAGTCACACAGCAGCATAAGTCTTACCTTGGGCACTCGATCCGCAATCGTACCCGCGAGTGAACCGAGTAACAGACCCGGAAGCGCCATGGCGACAGGAACCATTGCCAGTGTCATCGGGGTTACGCCCCACCGATATACGAGCAGCACCTGGATGGCAATGGCATCAAACCAATCGCCGAAGGAAGCTGTCGCATAGGCGCAGAACAGCCTTCTAAATATCTTGTTTGAGAGCAGGCCTCGGCTCTGCAATTTAATATTCAACCGTTTTTGTAGCATAACGTTCCCCCGCTATAATTGGATTTACATCCGAGCATAACGGGGGAATATCAGAGGAATATCAGACAGAAGACAGCAAACTTTGAATTAGGTAGAAGCAGGCTTCTTTTCGCGAGGTATAGTGGTGTTGATTGTCCAGATCTTGAAATATGCTCAGCAGCTTGGATGTTAGACCTGTAACCGCCTTATCCGCCTGAACAGGAGGATGCAGTTCCATATAATACAAGAATTGACGCACAGACAGCAGAATGTGAGGCACGAAACCGGATTGACTGTAAATTTCAAGCGCATCGTCCACCGCTGCTGAGGCCTCCCTGATGCGTCCCTGTCGGTAATGCCACATTCCCTGCATATAGTGAAACCTACAAATTTCCCGAAGGTAGGGCTTATGTTTGAGCGATCGGCTGATCTCCTGGATACTGTTCTCGACTCTGGCACAATCCGCTTCATGAATATACAGGAGCAGCTCAGATAACATGAGTGGAATACGAAAGCTCTCCAAGTCGTCCTGCTCGTCAAGCAGTCGGTAGGAAGCCGTAATTCGTTCTTCAGCTTCGGAATACATGCCATTCTCGGCATAGAGATCAATGATATTTAAATAGTACATTTCCCTGTGATATGCTGGCTCTAGTCTGGAATGCAACAGCGCCTTCTGGCAGAGCTGAAGCCCTTCCTGAGGAGACGCAATCACGCCATACAAGATTAGGAGCCAGTACAGCCTGTCTTCAGCCTTAAGGTCATCACGGCTCATAAACCAACTGAGATCACCACCCAGAAAGTGCAAATAGTTCTCGTAGAAAGGGGCGACTTTGATCCCGAGCGCCTCCTGCTGAGCGATCAGCGTGGTGATGGATTTGCCTTGACCGAAGAGATGATACTTTTGAAATAAACTATAGACCGCCGACTGGAGCTCCGAATCTGCCATCGAAGGATTGAGGGCATTTAAGGAATGCTGGGCAGCCGTAAGACGGTATCCCAAGCCTCTAACGGTATGTATTTTAATTTCCGGGATGAAGGAGAGCTTCTTGCGCAGCCTGTAGATGTGGTCATCCACCGTTCGTTCTCCGGGATATTCAAGCGGCCATACCTGGTCCAGCAAATGCTCCCGTGTAAAGGTCTTCCCCTGGTTCCGATACAGAAAATAAAGAAGCGCGAACTCCTTGGACAACAAGGCAGCCTTTCCACCTGGACCACTTACGGTATAATCTCCTTCATGAAAATAAATGTGAGCCATGCTCGTTCACCCCTTGCCTGAAGCTGCTTCTATTGTATATCGGGCGAGCCAAAAATTGCACGCAGCACGTCAAGAACCCCCTGCACGATCGATGCGTGAGGGGGCATAAGAGAGATCTGATACATATATCATTAACCGAGTACAACCCGGTCATCTGACAGCTTCGTTCCGCTGATTCTCTCAAACTCCTGAAGCAGCTCCGGTACGGTTAATGTCTTCTTGCGTTCCGCATCGACATCAAGGATAATCCGGCCTTTATCCATCATAATAAGCCGGTTGCCAAGCCTGATGGCCTGCTCCATATTATGGGTAACCATCAGTGTGGTCAGATTCATCTCACGGACCAGCGATTCGGTAATATTCGTAATCAGCTCTGCTCTTGATGGATCAAGCGCAGCGGTATGCTCATCCAGCAGCAGAATTTCCGGCTGGGTGAATGTCGCCATGAGCAGGCTGAGCGCCTGACGCTCACCCCCGGACAGCAAGCCAACCTTAGCTCGTACGCGGTTCTCAAGACCGATCCCGAGCTTCTCTAGCTGCTCTTGAAACAGTGCCCGGGTCTTCTGGTTAATGCCAAAGGACAAGCCGCGGGATTTCCCGCGCCGGTATGCCATTGCCAAATTTTCCTCAATCGTCATCATCGGTGCGGTCCCCGCCATCGGGTCCTGAAACACCCGGCCGATCCACTGACTGCGCTTGTATTCAGGCAGCTGGCTGATCGTCTGATTCCGAATCTGCACCTCGCCTGCATCCGGCTTCATAACACCCGATATAATATTCATCAGAGTGGACTTACCTGCGCCATTACTGCCGATTACCGTGACAAAATCTCCTTCATACAAGGTTAAATGGGCATCCATAAGCGCAACCTTCTCATCCACGGTACCTGGGTTAAACAGCTTAGACACGTGATTGATATGCAGCATTACAGGTCACCTCCCATTGATTTTCCACCAGTGCCTGACAACAGCTCTGTCGTTCTTCGCCGCGCCATGCTCTTCTGGCGAATATTGCGCTGTACAGAAGGAATAAGAAGCGCCAGAATAACGATGACAGCCGTAATAATCTTCAAGTCCGAAGTTTCAAATCCAGGGACTCTCAAGGCGATCATAACGACGATACGATATACAATGGAGCCAATGATAACGGACAGTGTCGCAAGAAAGATGCTTCGCTTGCCCACGATCGCTTCCCCGATAATAACCGATGCCAGTCCAACGACAATCATCCCGATTCCCATGCTTATATCTGCAAACCCTTGATGCTGCGCGAGAAAGGCACCAGATAAAGCCACCAGTCCATTCGACAGACTAATACCGATTAGCTTGGTTGTATCGGTATTCGCTCCAAAGCTGCGAATCATTCGTTCATTGTCTCCTGTTGCGCGGAGAGCGAGACCCAAATCTGTTTTGAAGAACACATCAAGCAGCACCTTAATAACGAACGCCACAATAAACATGAACAGTAGAACAGACATACTCGAGAAAATATTATCGATATTTAGCAGAGATATGTTCGGTGCACCCAAGATTCTCATGTTGATCGAATGCAGGGCAATCATCATTAGAATCCCGGACAAGAGACCGTTGATCTTACCCTTTGTATGCAAGAGACCTGTACATGCCCCGGCGATCAGCCCTCCTCCAAAGGCTGCGAGTGTCGCAAGCCAAGGTGAGAAGTCATTCGTAATCATAATGGCAGCGATTGCCGCCCCCGTAGTAAAGCTCTGATCCACCGTAAGATCCGGAAAATCAAGAATGCGAAACGTAATGTATACACCAAGAGCCATTAATGCATACAAGAGTCCCAGTTCAATGGCTCCAGGAGTCGATTTCAGCAGACTAAACATCGTTTCCAACATGTGTTTTCCTCCTATTTACCAAAAAAACAGGGTGGTATGTCGTCCACCCTGTTTCCGAGCATTCAGCATACTAGCGTAAAAAATATATTACTCGATAATGTTGTTCTCTTGATCCTCTACCGCTGCCTTCATCTCATCCGTCACTTCAATTCCTTGTTCTGCAGCAGCTGCAAGGTTAAGAATAAGATCAAGCTTGTCTGGCACGGTAACCTCAAGATCTCCCGGATTCGTTCCGTTTTGAAGAATATCCGCCGCCATCTCCCCTACTTGGTAGCCATGATCATAATATTTGAAGCCAACTGTAGCAAAGGCGCCCTTCTCTACCGTATCCCGGTCACTGGAGAAGAACGGAATGTCATTGTCATTTGCCGTCTTGATAATAGTATCCACCGCACTTACGACCGTATTGTCCAGCGTAATATATAATGCGTCAACGCTGCCTACAAGCGAGGCGGCAGCCTGCTGAACCTCGGAAGTATTCGTAACTGCTGCTTTCACCAGCTCAATGCCATGTGCAGCAAGTGCTTTCTCTGCATTATCAGCCATAACTACAGCGTTCGGCTCGCCCTCATTAAGCACGAGACCGACAGATTTAATATCCGGTAATTGAGCCGCGATAAAGTCAGCCAGCTTCACAATCGCCTCCGGGTTCGTATCTGATGCACCCGTTACATTACCGCCCGGCTTCTTAAGGTCCGATACGAGTCTGGCATCCAGCGGATCAGTTACAGCTGCAAACAATACCGGCTTGTCCTTCACCTGGCTTACAACAGCCTGTGCGGAAAGTGTGGCAATGGCGAGTACAAGATCACTATTGTCAGCTGCGATCTTCTGAGCAATGGAGTTGTTATTCGCTGCATCCGCCTGTGCATTGTTATAATCAATCTTTAGATTCTCATCCTCTACAAGCCCTGCATCCTTCAGTGCTGCGATAAAGCCTTCTTGTGTTGCATCCAGTGACGGATGCTCCACATATTGAGAGATTGATATGGAATAGGTTTTCCCTTCTGCTTCCTCTCCGCCCCCAGTGCCTCCAGTACCTGCTGAACCGGAAGTACCCTCAGGATTGTTACCGCATCCCGCTACCAGCGCAATTGAAGCCGTTACCAATAATGACATCCACCATTTTCTGCTCATTCCTGCTTCCCCTCTCTTCATTCACATTCTCTGTCCTACATTTCATTAGACCCATTCCAATTCCAGCTTCTTGTTCGCACATTTTAATTCCATATTATTCCTCTAACATGCGGTGTCACATAATAGCATTAGCGCTTTTATATTTAACTGCACTAAAGTATTTAAACGCAGAACATGCTGGATTATGGATATAATTGACGTGCGGTCGATATAACTTTTCCCTAATATTAAGGGCGCTTGTACTATTCGTCAATTAATACTTTTACTGCGAATCAATCTCATAACTCATTTAAAAGATGAAATTGATTCTGTCATGTAAAAAAAGAAGCATCCGGCGGGCAATTCCGCCGAAACGCTTCCTCAATAAGCTTATCATCCTTCTAAGATACTTCGGCCAGTCAGCCTAAGTATCGATATTAAGACATCCCAATCTTATAAGTGCAGCATCGGCCGCCCTTGGCAAGACATTCCGTACGGGAGACCGAAACCTCAAGCAGGGATTGGAACAGCTCCAATTCACAGCGGCAGGCCTGCCCGTAGGCATCTGCCACTTCAGAGATGGGGCAATTATATTCTTTCAGCACGAAGCCCTCTTCCTCTTCCATATGCTCGGTCATATAGCCGTTGTCATTCTGGATGCGAGCAAGAGATTGAACCCTGCCAGACAGGTCCTTGCCCTTCATCTCAGAGGCATACCGTTGGTACAGCTTGTTTCTTCTCCGCTCAAACAACAGGTCGATCATCTCTTCACCCGACTCCTCGGTGAGCTCTCCCAGCAGATCAAGCGTTATCTTCGGATACGTCTTCGGAAACAGCCCCTCTCCAAGCTCGGTAAGACCAAATACTGCGGATGGACGACCGGCAGTCTGCCGAATTTCGTTAGTTGCGATATGTCCATCCTTCTCGAGTGTCGCCAGGTGCCTGCGGACGGCCATTTCCGTAATGCCCAGTTCAGCTGTAATTTCACGAGCACTTAAGGGACCTTGAACCTTCAGCATATGAAGGATTCGCTGACGTGTGGACTTCTCTTTTGGCACGCGCATTACAACCACCTGCTTTCATGTCAGTGAAGGTGCCGATCTGATTAAGATATAGCCTTCGCGTGCGCCTCTTCCCGGCAAGCATCGGAGCAGAAATGCTGGTGCTCTTCTTCACATGCCTCACAAGATACATACTGGAGATTGCATGTCGGGCAGTTCACATATTGGTCATGCGTTGTTCCGCAGTGGTAGCAGGAAGCAATGACAATATCCTCTTCCGTACGATTAATCGGCACCGATATTCTTTCGTCGAATACATAGCATTTTCCGTCAAACAATCTGCCTTGTACTTCCGGGTCTTTACCGTAAGTCACAATACCGCCCTCAAGCTGTGCTACATCCTCGAAGCCTTCTTTGATGAGAAATCCGGTCAGCTTCTCGCAGCGGATACCGCCTGTGCAGTAAGTGATGACGGTCTTGTCTTTGATATCGCCCAGATTCTCGCGAATCCATTCCGGAAATTCACGGAAGGACTTGACGTCTGGACGGATCGCACCGCGGAAGTGGCCGATCTCATACTCATAATCATTGCGGCCGTCGATTACGACGACATCATCGCGTTGAAGATGCTCATAGAATTCTTTCGGGCTGAGGCGTTTGCCGCCGATCACATTCGGATCAAGTTCTTCTTCATAACGGAAGGTAACGAGCTCTTCCTTATGACGAACAAACATCTTCTTGAATGCATGCCCTTCGACTTCGTCAATCTTGAACCAAATATCGCTGAACAGCGGATTGGCTTTCATGTCGTTCATATATTGCTCGGTCTGCTCGTAGGTACCGGATACAGTGCCGTTAATTCCTTCTTTGGCAATCAGAATCCGCCCTTTGAGACCAAGGTCTCTGCAGTATTTTAAATGTTCCTGTGTAAAAGCCTCAGGATCTTCAATCTGGACAAATTTGTAGTACAACAATACACGATAATTAGAATTACTCATTTTCTTCATTTCCACCTGTCTTTATTTATAGTTCCAAGCTATGAATTAGACGAGGATTTTGCATAAATCTCAAAACATAACAAGCAATCGATCATACAAACCGAATTATGCAAAATCCAAAACTTGAATTGGATTTTAATTAACCCGGATCATTTCATCCTGTCTATTGTAAACGACAAGAAGCAGCCGCAAAAAAGGGATTCCCTTCCGCCGCTACCGTCAGTTCTCGGGCAATTTATATATTAAGTCTATAAAAACAGCGAAGCTTAGTCAATATTTATGTATCAAAAGGGGGATAAAGCTTGCTGGAAGAGCATCCGTTTTTTTCTTCATACACATGAGGATGTTGCAAAATCCTAACATACAAAAACACCAGGGAATCATGTGATTCCGCTGGTGCTCTTATTGTGAATTAAGCTTTGACCGAGCCTTGAGTTACACCATTGATGATCCATTTCTGTGCGAAAATATAAATGAGGATCATCGGTAGCATCGCCATTAGGTAAGAAGCAAACGCCAGGTTGAAGTCGGTATTAAACTGTCCTTGGAAGATGTACTGCACAAGCGGCAGCGTATATTGATCCTGGTCGCTGATCATAATGAGCGGCAGCAGGAAGTCGTTGTAGGTGGACAGACAGGTCAGAATTCCGACCGTTGCACTCATCGGAGCAAGCAGCGGGAAGATAATCCGCCAGAATGTGCCCCATGTCGTTGCTCCATCGACCTTGGCTGCTTCTTCCAGAGCGATTGGAATAGAGCGGATATAGGCTACATAGATAAATACGTTGAAAGCAAGCCCATACACCGTATGCAGCAGGATAAGTCCTACCAGATTGGTCATCCCGAGATTAGAAGTTAATTTAACGACAGGCAGCATAATAATCTGGAATGGAATAAACATCGCACTGACAAAATAGAAGTACAGCCCTTTAAAAAATTTGTGGTTCATGTTACGCGCAATCGCATAGGCTACGAGCGAGTTGGTCAGCAGCGTTAGGACGACTGTCGATATCGTCACGATCGCACTGTTGCCCAGTGCATTGAAGAAGCCTGTCATCTCGATGGCACGAGAGAAGTTATCCCACTGGATATCTGCGGGAAAGGAGAAGACGGACTGACGCATCTGCTCCGGATTTTTGATCGCAATCGTTAACGTCATGTAGAGAGGGAACAGGATCACAATCGTACCGAGCGCGACGAGCAGCGTAATCGGCCAATTGGTGCGTGAGCGTGATTTTTTCATTACATGTCACTCTCCCTTCTCTGCAGGAATCGAAGCTGAATAATCGAGATAAAGGCAATCAGAATGAAGTAAATGATGGCGTTCGCTGATTGATAAGCAAATTCGCCGCCTTCGAAACCGCCGGTATAGATTAAGTGCGCGATGGATTGTGTTGCCCGTCCTGGCCCCCCGTTCGTCATGGCTACGATGAGATCGAAGACCATAAGAGAGTTCTTCATGGCAAGAACCATGTTGATCGTAAAGAATGGAGCGATGAGCGGGAAGGTAATACTCCAGAATTCGCGCCATTTGCTGGCTCCGTCCAGATTGGACGCTTCGTACAGGTCCGTAGGAATGGTCTGCAGCCCCGCAAGATATAAAATGGTGTTAAATGCAATCCCTTGCCAGATCGCAACCGAGACCACTCCAACCCAAGCGAGGTCCTGACTACCCAAAATATTGGTTGATAAAGCGGTAAGTCCTAAGTTCTCGCCCCAGATTGGGAATACGTTCGAGAACAGATAATTGAAAATATATCCGACAATCAGAATGCTCAAAATGTTGGGAAGGAAATAAATCGCCCGAAAGAAATTTCGGTATTTGATCTTTGCATTCAATCCCAGCGCAATCAGCAAACTGATAATGTTAATGAAGATGGTCGCCACAATAGAATATTTAATGGTAAATCCGTAAGCATTCCACACGTTCTCATCTGCAAACAGATTAATATAATTTTTAAATCCAACCATATCATATTGATCGCCGAAGCCGTTCCAGTTCGTAAATGAGTAATACAACCCTTGCAATGCAGGCAGGGTCATAAACACAAAGAACAGTGCTACGGCCGGCAATGTCATCCAGTAGAACGGAGTAAGCCGATTCTTCATGTTTGTTCCTCCTCGTATCCTATCTTCGATTTGCTACCTTATCCCACTCTTCATCCAGCTTATTAAGATAAGCATCAATGTCCCCCACCTGCAAAAACTCCTGTACGATTGAATTCAGCTGTACAGCAGATGGAATGTAATGGTCAGCAAAGTCGGTGACCTGGCCGCTCTCGATATAAGGAAGAATCTCGGCTACGCTCGGATCATCCTGCGTTACTCCTTCTACTGCCGCAAACAAATTCTGCTCGTCAATATATTGCTTCATGTTATCTTCACGCAGCAAAAATTTGATAAATTCAACGGCCTCAGCCTGATGCTCTGTATCTTCAGAGACCGTAAGCAGCGTGTCAATTCCGTTAACCAGCTTGATCTCTTCAGGGTCATTCCCGGTCGGGAAAGGGAAGAAGCCGATCTCAATATCCGGATTGGCCTTGCGTATCTCTGGAATGGCCCATGTGCCTTGGATATACATGAAGGCCTCTCCGTTCGCGAAGGCACGGTTGCCGTCCGCATAGGTCTTGCCAAAGTTGTCACTATGCCCGTAATCGAGAATCTTCAGCTGCTTCTCAGCTATTTCGCGGTAACGCTCCTGGAACGTAACTTCACCTTCTCTGCGCTGCAGATAGAAGTCGATCCCCTCCAAGTTCGGTGCAAGTGAGTTAAAAGCAAGGTTCGTCTGCCAGTCGTCTTTATAAGTCAGGTAAAAAGGTACTTTTCCTGCAGCTTTAATTGTCTCAGCTGTCGCGATGAGCTCATCCCAAGTCTTCGGAACCTCAAGCCCCATCTCGCGGAACAGCATCTTGTTATACATGATACCGTTTGCATTTGTTGCAAATGGAATCCCTGTAAGCTCTTCAAGACCGCTTACGTCTTTAACCATCTGAATATAGCTCGGATTGATCAAGTCGATCATTTCCTGATCGGTCTGTTCCATGAACACACCGCTCTGAGACAGCATGGAGAATGTATCCGTAGCGCCCAGCGCCATAATATCCGGAACATCATTCTTTACAAGCCGGGTCTTCAGCACCGTTTCTGCATCTGGTGGATTGACCTGCGTCACTTCAATTTCAGACTGCTCCTGATTGAATTTTTCGACAAGCTTGTCGAATGATTCTTTTGCCTCAGGCTTGTTCTGGAAGAATTCAATTTGGACTTTGCCAGATGCCCCTTCACTGTTGCCGCATGCGGTAAGCATTAACGCTGCTCCACCGGCAATGAGGAGCATTTTACAACGCTTAAGCCATTGAAATCTCATGGTGTACCCCCTCTATCCTGTTCTGATAAAAGTGCTTACATTTCCACTCGGTGTAAAGCATAGCATACTCGTTTTTAATAACCAATGTCTATAAATGTCTAACTTTATAATTTATGTATATCGTTCCATTGAAGTCTTATCAATCGAAACCGATTTCGATTGACCAGAAAAAAAACGAGTGCTATTTATTAAACAGCCTGCTCCCCCTTTTAAACACAGGGGTGATAATTTTGTATAAATTCCCATGAAACAAGTTATCCACTCATAACTAACTAATGCCCAATTTTCTGAAATAATATATTCAGCAGCTCCACCCATCAGAGGGGTGATATAATTGGTTCTATAGCATTCCCAACGTCTGATGAAGAAAGTGAAGGTGCAACAAGAACATGAACTCCGTAGAAACAAGACCTCTTCGTATTTATATGGCTGGCTTTGAGGTATTCCGTACCGATGCTTCCGAGCTGGGACTACAGATGAAGGCACTGTGTGCTGAATATGGATTTGAAGGTATTTTTCCGCTAGACAAGGATATTAAGCCCCAGCCTACACGGCATGAGACTGCGGTCGCTATATTTGAAGGTAATGTGAGACTGATTGAAAAATGCGATATCATCATCGCCAATCTGAATCCCTTCCGCGGACAGGAGCCGGACTCCGGCACGGTATTTGAATGTGGGCTTGGATACGGACTCGGCAAGAAACTGTATGCTCATGTTCTTGATGGACGCACAATGGGAGAGAAGCTGGCGCCTGCGACAGATCCTGCGACAGGACTATACGAAGACGGTATGACGATTGAGAACTTCAATCTGCCGAATAACCTGATGCTCAGCATTCCCGTTACCATTGTCGAGGGGTCATTAGAGGATTCACTGAAGAGACTGCGCGCAGATCTGGGTATGAATGCCTGAGTCGTCTCTCTATATCTTTCAGAGTCAAAAAAAAGAACGTTCGTCATGAACGTTCTTTTTTATTTAGCTGTCATCATATCAGCCAAGAACCGGACAATATGGCTATATTATATTCCTGAAATCAATAGTCCAATGCACATAATCAGACCACAGAACACAGAGGATTGCTGAGAAGCCCCCATAAGCGGAAGGTAGGCCTCAGACGGATTTACTTTACCCAAGGATCTATACACTTTGTACATAGGGATGACAGAGACAATGGCTAGAAGTCCATACACAGGCAATGCACCAAACACGACACTTACAATCAATAGTACATAGGCTAGAACTGTCATTATTTTGGACAGTCGCAGCGCACGCTCTTCCCCCCACATCACGACCAGCGTTTTCTTGCCAATCTCACGGTCCGCACGCCAATGCAGAAAATGATGGTTAAACAGCAGCATCGTGGTCAGCATTCCGACAGGCAGTGACAAGAGCAGTGGTGCAACCGCAAATTCACCTGTCTGTACATAATAAGCTCCAAGCACAGGCAGTACCCCGAATGAAATGAAGATACCGATCTCGCTGTAGCCTTTGCCGCGGTATCCAAATTTAATCGGAGGAGCAACATAGAAGTAAGCGATAAGCGCACCAATCAGTGCAAGTACCAGAATCGGCCAGCCGCTGACAAGGGTCAGAATCAGCCCGCACACGGCAGCCAGAATAAGAAATCCCCATGTAATTGCGGCAAACCTCTTCTCAGACATCGTACCCGTAGTCAGGAATCCAGAATTCGTCGAAATCGCACCTTCCGTTTCAGCCGCCTCCGTATCTGTTCCGTTGCGGTAATCCCACAGATCGTTAACCATGTTCGAAAATATATGAGCAGATACAGCCCCGACCAAGGTCAGCAAGAACAAAAGGAAGTTAAATTCCTTATCGAACGCATAGGCTGTAATCGTGCCAAGAACAACAGGAACAATCATGACCGTCACTGAAAAAAATCGGGTCATTCTTCTAAAAAAAGTCCAGTTACTCATGATGTATTTTTTGAGCCTCCTAAATATGACAATAATCTCAACACTTTGTGACAACGTTCACACAATGTTTGATTATACACCAAATTAGCGGAGTTGTAAGCGGAAAATTTTGCGGTTCGGTACTTTGGGAAGGCAGGGCTTGCGTTTAGTTGCTCGGAGAAGTCCTTTGTGAGCACAAGCGTCAAAAGTGTGGTCGCTGCACCCTCCGGGATCTCAGCCAGTCAAGTCCGGCTCCTGCGATAAACAGCAGCACACCCACATTTAAGGCCACATCTGCAAAGTTCAGTATTCCGCCCTCTTCCGAAAATTTAAGAAAATCGGTTACCGTGCCTCGGAGGAATCGATCTACCATGTTCCCAGCCGCACCTCCGACCAGAAAGCCCGCACCTACATTCATCAGCCGACCTTGAATCTCTCCCTTATGCCTGTAATACAGAATCAATAGGATAAAAACAAGAGCAATTACACCAAATAATCGCGCATACCCCTGAAACAGGCTAAATGCCATTCCCGAGTTCTCATAATGCTCGAATTGATAGACCAGCTTTCCGACAGGAATCACTTCGCCAATGTCCATATACGTTCGTACCCATAGCTTGCTGGCCTGATCTATTATCAATATAAGGATTGCCGTAATATAAAATAATATGATTTTCCACCTTCTTCTCATCTCTTGCCTTCTTCACTTTAACACAGCCGGTCTGTGCATATCCAAATTCTGCACATCCATTTTACTCACAGCAAAAAAGGGCTCCTTCTAAAAGTTATGGAAGCCCCTTCCTGCTGGTCACCTATTTGTTTATTTAATGGATGAGAGCACATCTAACAGCATTCGCTTGAAGGCTTCGCGATCGATCTCTTCGCATACACGTACATTCGCTGCCTGCCCCAGCCGTCCATTAATATCTACCACACTGTATCCTCTTGTATACTGACCGCCCACTTCAACATCTACAAAGTATTGGCCGGTTCTTGTCATGATCGACTCGTCTGCAGCAGCGGCCATTAGCAGCGTATCCGGGTGCGTCGTTCCAGAAAGCCTGTGCACCGACTTGTTGAACTGCATAACGACCTTGTTAATATCGCTAAAAAATCGAGCCCCGGAAGTACCGAGTGCCGCAATCTCCTCATGATCCTGATCATCCATGATCGAGTAACGAGTGCACATTTCCCAGCCTACCATCGTCATAGGAATACCGGAATGCAGCACGATCCGAGCTGCCTCAGGATCTGTATAGAAGTTATACTCTGCTGCAGGCGTGATGTTACCCAGCGAATTGTTGGCTCCGCCCATAATATAGATATGAGGAATTAAGGGAGCGATACTCGGGTCCTTTTGAATAGCCATCGCAATATTGGTCAGTGGCGCGATGGCGAGAAGATGAATCTGCCCCGGATTCGCATGCACCGTTTCAATGATATAATCTACCGCATGTCCTGTTTCGGGGCGCTGTTCTGCTAGTGGAAAATGTGCCCCTCCCATTCCGTCATCTCCGTGTACATCATCGACATAACGATGCTGTCCTGAGCCTAGTGTAAGCATTGGACGCTCATAGCCCTTATATACAGGCACTTGGCCGCCTTTGCCCGCAACCTGAACCGTGTACAGCGCATTCTCGACCTCTTGATTGAATTCAACATTCCCGCCCGTAATCGTAATTCCCTGCACGTCAAAATAACGAAGAGCCGTTAGAATCGCAATCGTGTCATCTCCAGCAGTATCTGTATCAATAATTACTTTCTTCATATGTAATTCCCCCTCACGTGTCTTGTTCATGTTGCCGCCATTCATTATTGAACCATTATAACGTCACGGCCTGCAAGCTAAAAATAACGTATGCTTCATAGCATCTCCCACACACAAATGACTTCAATCAGGTAAGTTTGCAATTAGAAGTTTAAATCGCTAATATCTATAATAGATTTGACTCACCTTTTTGATGAACTATGAAATAGAATCACATAAATCATTTTTTATAAATTGGAGGTTTTTGTATGTTAAATATGGATAGCTATACACGGCGTTGGTTGACCCATCGTGAGGTCCTACATAAGCTGGTCACTCTGGATCAAGCCAATCTTGTTCACTTTACCCCATGGGAAGGTGGAATGAGCTACGGAACTCTTGCCCTGCACATCGCCAGTTCTACGCAGATATTCGCGAATATGGTTATCAAAGGAGAATTCACTCCTTCTCAGAACAAAGATGAATGGAGTACGCTCGAAGACGTACAACGTCTTGTGCATGAGTACACGGAAGCGACGAAGGAGCTTCTTGGGTCCATTACAGACGAGCAGCTGCAAGCAGAAATTTCGTTCTTCGGTAAGACTGCGCAAGCTCATGTATTCTTAAGTAATGCGCTGGATCACGAGATTCACCATAAGGGTCAATTACTAACGTATGCGCGAATTGCAGGCGTTAAAGAGCTGCCTTTCTTCATGTAAATTTAATAGGTTATGTGTTTCACCCAATATCCGAGTCATTCGACTCGGATATTGTTATATTGACTGATTCACATACCTTTTTTATGGGTAAATATGGAGACCAACTTTCTGGGAGGTCTCATATTTTGAAGAAATGGAAATGTTCAATCATCGGGATGATCCTCGTCCTTATGCTGGCTGCCTGCGGCACAGAGAATCAGGAAGTCACACCTACGGATGAAGCAGACACAGGAGCGACAACAGGCGCAGATAACATCGAAGAATCAACAGAGCCGCCCGTAGAAGAAGCGTCAGGTGAAATCCCAACAGCCGAAGAGCTTCTGAAGCAAGTGTCTGAGTCCAGCAGCAGTATTGAGAGCTACTCTATGGATACAAATATCACTCAAAATATTACGATGGCTGTCGAAGGTCAAGAGCAGTCTCAAGATGTAGAAATGAACATGAAGCAGGACATGGTTCTCTCGCCAATAGCGGTTTATCAAGAAATAACCACCTCTATGCCAGAACTAGGCGGCGATCAAGAGATTATGCAATACATAACGGAGGACGCGATCTACTCACAAGTGGATGGTTCATGGATGAAGCTCCCTCAGGAGTCCATTGGCCCATTAGTCGAGCAATTTAAGGCTCAAGGTAGTGCTGCCGAACAGTATGATCAGCTGAATTCCATCGCAAGCGAGATCGAGGTGACGGAAGAGGAAGATGTGTATTGGTTAAAAGCAAATCTATCTGGCGATGGCGTTAAGGACTTGGCTCAAGAAATGATTGCACAGCAGGGTGCGGCTGATCCGCAAATGGCAGCCATGATGGAGCAGATGGATATTAAGAGCATTGATCTATCCTACAGTGTAAACAAGGATACTTATTATCCTGCCGATATGACCTACAACATGGAGATGAGCATGGAAATGGAAGGCCAAAATGTAACCATCGTTATGGCAATGGACGGCTCCTTCTCCGAGTATAATGAACTGGATGGAATTGAAATTCCACAAGAAGTTCTTGATGCTCCAGCAGCACAGTAATGTCGGCAAGCTAGATTTCTGAAAAAAACAGCGAACAAACACCTTCTATACAAGAGCGATCCGGCAAAGTCAGCATTTGAAGCTGCTTGCCGGAAGCCTGCTTTGAAGGTGTTTTTTGTGCTGTAACCTGAATGGATTCAGCTTAAGTTACAAATGATGCACCATCTTCTTTTTCTTTTTTCTTCTCTGCATAGTAATCATAGTTGCCAAGATACACCTTGAGAGCCCCTTCATGCAGCTCCCATACCTTCCCCGCTAGCCGATTGATGAAATAACGATCATGAGAGATAGCCAGCACGGTCCCTTGGTAATCCTCGAGCGCTTCCTCAAGCGCTTCCCTTGAAGAAATGTCCAGATGATTGGTCGGCTCATCGAGCAGCAGAACATTAGGCCTATTATTCACGAGGACGGCGAGCCTGAGCCTCGACCACTCTCCGCCTGACAGCTTGCCGATCTCCCGAAACACATCAGGTCCATAAAACATATACTTCGCAAGGATTCCTCTTGCGGCGCCTTCCTCCATACCTGCCTCTTCCCGAAAAAATTCAAGCACCGTCTTCTTGGGCGCCTTCATCTCTTCCTGCTGAGCAAGATAGCCGATCGTAACCCCGCTGCCCCATTCAATATATCCCTCATCTGCCTGTTCGTCACCGAGCAGCAGCTTGAAGAAGGTTGATTTGCCAGAGCCATTGGTGCCGAGCAGGGCAATTTTGTCCCGAAATTCAATCATTCCCTCCACATCCTGAAGAATCCGTTTATCCGCGAATTGTTTACACAGCGCTTCAAATAGTAACACGACCTGTCCGGAACGATCTCTCGTCCCCAGATCAAAGGAAGCATGCTTGGGATTCAGCACCGGCCTCTTCACCTGTTCGATTCGAGCCAGCGCTTTACGGATGGAGGCTGCACGTTTGAAGAACTTCTCATTCCCGCCAATCCGTCCCCATTCCTCGAGCTGACGAATCGTTTCTTTCATCTTCTTGACCTGCTTCTGCTGCTCCTGATATTCGGCAAACTGCTGCAGTACACGCTCCTCCTTCATACGGACATAGCCGGTATAACTGCTCAGGAATGTGCTCGCTTCACCATCTTCTATCTCAACAATTTTGGTCACAACCCGATCGAGGAAGAAGCGATCATGCGATACAATAATGCACGCCCCTGAGTATTGCCGCAAAAATTGCTCCAGCCACTCCATCCCCTTCAGATCCAGATGGTTGGTCGGTTCATCGAGTAACAGCAGCTCCGGCTTCATAATCAGCTGAGATGCGAGCACAATCCGGGTCTTCTCCCCGCCGGATAGTGTGTCGAATGGCCGAGTATACATAAATTTCATAATGCCGAGCCCTGTCGCCACCTGATCAATGCTTGCATCGATCTCGTAGCCTCCACCTCGTTCATACTCCTCCTGAAGCACAGCGTATTTATGCAGCAGCCGTTCAAGTGAGTCTGGATCAGCTGCTGCAGCCGGATCACTCATTCGCTGCTCCATCCGGGACATCTTCTGCCGGCAGTCAGCCAGTCTGCTGAAGCCATGCGACAGCACCTCGTAAACCGTCAGCTTCTCAAATGCAACGGGAATCTGCGGTAAGTACCCGACGCGGGCTTCCTTTTTCACCGTAAGCATACCGTCATCCGGCTTCTCTAATCTTGCAATGAGTGACAGCAGCGTTGATTTGCCACTTCCGTTCGCACCGATAAGGCCTACCTTCTCGCCTTCATGCACTTCAATAGTTACGTCTGCCAGTACCCGATTGGCACCGTGATATTTTTGTATGTTTTGACCGTTCATTATAATCATTTCTATGGATCCTCCTATGGTGTAGAAGACCCTGACCTTAGCCGCAAAAAAAAAAGAGCCGCGGGAACAAGCCCCGTGACCCTTCTTCGGAAACAACTACTGATCCGTTCCTAGAGGTTATGGCAGGCATCTTCTCGAATGGTTAACGATATGGGACAATTGGACAGACTTCTCCCGTATTACGAAACCTCTGAAAAAGATGCCAGACAGCACCATTGGCAGCTGGCTCAAGCGGTTGTTTACCCATTCGAAATTCACCTACCTCACCTCCTCTCATCAAAGTTACTGTTACTATACCATAAAAAGGATTGTTACCACACCAGGCTCGTGCGGAAAAAATGTCTATAGCTGTTTTTTACCAAGCCAACTACTTAAGCCATGCTTCAAAGAACCTGCGATAACCTTCCTTCATCACCGTTCTGGAAAATGCACTGAAGGCATAATCGCGATTTTCCTCAGACGTTCTACGCGGAGAGGCGCAAGCCATGTTCACCAGCTCAAAGAAATTGCGATCATTTCCGCTGAAGGCATGGGTAGAATTGATATGTCCGTAGCAGGGATGCTCGGGCTTCACTACCATTTTGCCCATCGCCAGCGCTTCTGTCAGCGGCATCGCAAACGTATCAAAGCGAGAAGAGCTCCAGTATACCTTGGAGGAATTCATCAGCTCGAACACCTCATCTTGGGTCAGAGCAAAGCGAAGCTTGATGTTATCCGGAATATCATACTTCTTCATGCTCTCCTCATACCGGCCTCCACCGAACACCATGAAGACCTCCTTGTCCGGATTCTGTCTCGCATACTCCAGCACGAGATCCGGCCTGCGATTGGCCTCATCCCGGCCAATCCACATGACCCGGTTATCAACGACGGCAGACGGATCATAATGCTTCCTCGCCAGCTCCTCATCGAATCCAATCGGAATGACGGTAATGTCCCGAACACCGAAATTCGAGCTCATTTCCCGCTTCAGAAATTCCGTCTGCACGATCGCCTTGTCCACAATCGAATAGAATGGCTTCATCATCTCATAGCCGGTCAGAGCAGGATCGGGGAAGCTGTGCGGGAAAAGCACGCTGTTCTCCAGAAACATTTTCAGAAAAGTAAACCCGGATACGGTATAAATGACATGCTCAATATGTTGAGAATAGATCTGATCCAGCACGATATCGTAATTAACCAGATCTCCCTTCTCGTGCTCATAGCCTGGAACCCAGTCATATCCGCTGACATGCCGCTCCGGCGATATAAACACGATCTCGACACCCAGCTCCCGTCCGATGCTCTGCAGCCTGTCTGCAAACACCCGGGGTCCCTGTGCTTCGGTAAACTGAATTTTGCGCATCACGAGTCCAACCTTATCCAATAACCTTCTCCCCTTATCGTCATATGGATAAATATAATATAGAAAAAACCGCCATAGGGGAAGGAGTAACCTTACCTTATCGCGGTACACTTACAGAGCTATGCTATTTCTTATATTCCATTTGTATCAACATACAAAAAACTAACCTTTTTTCATTGCTTTCAGATCACTGGTTGCGTTGGAGAGTATAGGCAACATTCTCATCTGCCGCTCCATTGGCGAGGAACATAGACTGCAGCTTGGTTCGCTCTCGAACGTAAAGTCGTCCCTCATCCAGCCTTTGCAGTCATCATTGGTACATGACCACACTTTTGTGTTTTCCTCGGGGATTTCCTCTGTTACTTGACGTCTGTACATGAATACTTCCCCTCCTATCTACGCAAATAAACGGCTCTATTCCGTCTATCCCGCATTCGCTATTTTGGAGTGAAAACAAGAACTGCCTTCAACTTGTCAGTTAAAGGCAGTTTAGCAGGTCGGCTTAGTATACTTTTACTACGTTCTCTGCTTGTGGTCCGCGGTTTCCTTCTACCACGTTGAATTCAACGCGTTGTCCTTCGTCGAGGGTTTTGAAACCGTCGCCAGTGATTGCGCTGAAATGTACGAAAACGTCGCTTCCGCCTTCAACTTCGATGAAACCGAAGCCTTTCTCTGCGTTAAACCATTTAACTGTACCTGTTTGCATTAGGGTCATTCTCCTTTACACTATATTAATATGGTTATTTTCATTTAAAAAAATTCACATATTGGAAAAAGTGCCATTTCGAAATGAAGCTCTTTCCAAAATGTGAATTACACCGTTTCATATACCTTATCATATTTAAATCAACAATGCAATAGAAATTAAGAAAAAATTACTTTATTTACCAAACTAAATTGTTTGTTCTTATATTTGACGTATGATGCTGGCTTAAAAAAGTAAGCTGTGGCATGCCTCTGACATTCCCCGCCTCTTCATTATTCCCCAGTTCAGGCTTCGGCATACCACAGCATTTGGCATATTTTTAAGCTGTGCCTTCCAGCCGCTGTTTAATGCGCAAAGCAGGAAGTGGGTCGTTGCAGGTCATCATCTGCGTTCCGCAGCCGACTGCATACAGCACACTGTCACTCGTGTCTGGACAGTAGCTCCACACCTGCAGCCCCATATTCCGGAATGCTTGTACATCTTCCCGATTCAGGATCGCCAGCTCCATCGCTAGAGCCCACATTTTGGAGTAAGTACCGTCCTCCCCTGGAACAAAATTACGCATAACCTCACCCTTAAATCCTTGGGTCTTGGCTCCGTATTGATCATATAGGTAAGCGATAATATCAGCATCAAAGCAGGTAAAGACACACCTCTCGTACAGACCATGCTCATGCAGCAGCTCTATTGCAGCATCGGCTGTGTCCTTCGCATCGGCGCTGGATTTGATCTCCACGTTCAGCAACATGTCCGGATATCCGGCAAGCAGCTGGCACAGCTCTTGAAATGCAGGAATTCTAAGTCCTTCGAACTCCGGAGCGAACCAGCCTCCGGCATCCAGCTCCTTCAGCTCCGCGAGCGTCTTCTCCCTCACTTCACCGCTGCCATTCGTCGTGCGGTCCACTGTTGCATCGTGAATAACGACGACCTCACGGTCCTTCGACATGCGCAGATCAAACTCCAGCATGTGACAACCCACTTCGATAGCGCGCTTGAAGGATAGCAGCGTATTCTCCGGGTAAGCCGATTTATAACCCCGATGTCCTGCCACGACCATGCCTGTTATGGATTCCAGTCGCTCAATCATCTTTTATATAACCTCCTTATCAACATCTAGGTCTTAAATTACATATTACGATGATTTTTAAAGGAGACTGTTAACGGAGTGTGAAAAATATGTCATCATTTAAATGAGTTATGGAGAAGGATCCATGTATAACTTAACAAAAAAAGCCCAGCGAGCTCTGATTAGCGGTGCTCACTGGGCTGTATGATCTCAACAAATATGGAGTGACACTACATTTAGTACGCTGTCTTCAGCCAGTTATCCTTGCTCCAGCTCAGTATGCCTGCTCCCGCTCCTGCCGCTCCCGTGAGTCTTGATTGGAGCGTCGAAGGATCATCCATCGTATGGCTGTAAGGCAGCGAGCTCATACCGCTCCAGCTGAACGGGATGATTACCGCAGGTACAGGTGCGAGCGGACTACCTGCCGTATCGCTGCTGCCCCGGAACGAGGAGCCGTCTAGCGAGTACATCGTGTCCACAGCTCGAATTTTACCGGTGTATGAAGCGTCGGATGGGTCCGTCTGGTTGTTGCGCATCGGATACTGGATGCCGATAATGCTTGATTTCTCAACCAATACGGCGCCTCCCTCTGTTGAGATGGCTCCATTGCTCGTTACATCAAACTTATAGCCTTTGGATGAAATAGCGGAAGCCATCGCCGGTGTAATTCGCTGCTTGGCAAGCCTCGCTTCCCCGCTGTCCATAACGATGTTATAGGCATGCGCATTTCCGCCCCGCAGGCGCGGCAGACGGTCCTGAACATCCTTGTAGTAGTTATGGTGTAGTGTAATGGACAGACTCGGGTTTCCTGAATCAAAAGAGGTGGAGCCGACGAGATGACCTTTTTTCTGAGAGGCAGCAATCGCAATAATATCGTCCTTGCTCAGACCTACGGCGGTGCTTCGCAAATAGTTGTACATCGGATAGGATGAACGGTTTGCTTCCAGTTCATTGATCTGCTGTGTAACCCAGCTGTTTGCACTTCTGTCATCTCCCTTGAATACAGACCACGAGATCGTCACACCATTCGTTCCTTTTTTTGCATCGACCAGCCCGTCATAGGCTTTATGAAACGTGCAGTGGTCAATCCACACTTTACTGGTCTCCTCCAGGGTAATGTAATCCCAGTCATTCTTGTCGTAATCTCCCTTGGAGGACTCATCCCACTCCCACAGCTCATCAAACTCTAGGTTCCGAATGATCACGTTCTGGCTGCGCTTCACGCTGATGGCTGCATGCTTGATGGTGGCTCCATTTGCAGAGAAGATCGTAAGCCCGTTAAAGCCGTCAATGGTCAGCTTGCTGACACCTGTCTGCTTCAGAACCGGGTGTGTTAGGGCATCATTATGCTCGGCAAAAGGCGACTTCTGGGCAGCGGCAGGGAGCTCGTTCCAGCCCAAATCAAGATCGTTCATGATTTCTACTACTTTTACGCCAGAGCCTTTCTTTAATGCGGCCGCCAGTTCTGTGGCATTATAAACTTTCCGATACTTCGCTGTGTCGGTCTCGCTGACAATGCCTCCTCCCGCATTACCGGCCGAGAATCATGTCAGGTTATAATCTGCATTTCCTGCGGCAACCGTCTGCTGTAGAGGGACAACCGTTATGACAAGCGCGAGACTAATCACCGCTGCAAACAGTGTCCTCCAAGGTTTGTCCTTTCTTTTCATCATTCATCGCCTCCTCTGTTTCGAATTGCTCTCAATTTAATCAATGGAATAGATTACAGCAATAATCAGCAGAACAGCTGTGAGCTGAACAATGCACTCACTCGGCAAGACAATAATCATTTCTTCACATGCTCTGCAATAGAAAAAGAGCCCGCTCACGCCGCTAGGGTGCTCGCCAGGCTCTTTTAGATTATTCTAGGGAACTTTAGACACTCTATGTTCTCTATGATCATTAAGAACTTACAATCATTATCTCATTTCTATCGAATCTTTTTTGGGATGAAGCCATTCTCCGCTATCTCTTAATGGATCTTGTCCAGAAGCCGCCATGGAACTGCTTGGGCTCCACCGTTATAATAAATGCTTTGGGATCAAGCTCCAGAATGGACTGATACAGCCTCTTCTGATTTTTGCGCTTTGCCAGTATTTCCATTACAAGCCGGTCACCATCTCGGCCATTGCCGAGCCATGAGGTAACACCGTAGCCTTTTTCTCTAAGTGTGGTTACTATCGTTCCCCTGGCCTGATCACAGATCACTTTGACCGTCACATAACCGAGCGCGATCTTCTCCTCAATCCAAGCTCCAATCAGGATACCTAAACCATAACCGAGCGCATATACGATCAAGGCGGCAGCCTGATCCAAATAACTAAGCACCAGATTTAAGCCAAGCACGTAAATGACGATCTCCATCATACTGATCAGTGCCGCGATATACTTCTGGCCCTTCAGCGTCAGAATCATTCGCAGCGTGTAAGCTGATACATATACAATCTGGATCGCAAAAATAAAAAGCAACGTTGTGCCCATGTCATCACACTCCTATCTGCCAAGCTGTTAGCACCAAACGTTCTTCTTATCTGGCGCCTCATCCGAATGTTCCTAAATACAGCATATCCAATTGTATTACACCTGTATTATTATACTGAAACAAGCCATTTCTTGCGATGCACCAATAATCAGTACATCTGTCCATGCGCTTTCAAGAGACGATTCGAATATATTAGACAAATATATGGATATAGAATAATGGAGGAGGCGCATCAGACATGGATGTCTGGAGGGCAATGCAGGACCGCGGGATGGAAGAGCTCATATTTTGTCAGGATCAGAAGAGCGGTCTCAAAGCCGTTATCGCCTTGCACAGTACCAAGCTGGGACCTGCCTTGGGGGGCTGCCGCTTATGGTCATATGCTTCGGAACAGGAAGCCATTGAAGATGCCATGAAACTTGCTAAAGGCATGACCTATAAGGCAGCTATATCTGGCCTGCCATACGGCGGGGGCAAGGCCGTGGTGTTGAAGCATGTCGGTATGAGGCGGGATGCGGCGTTTGCTGCACTCGGTCGATTCATAGAGAGGCTGCATGGTGAGTATATTACCGGGGTCGATCTTGGAACGACTCCACAGGATATGGACCAGATTAACCGTGAAACCAGACATGTGACCGATCAGAGCGGAACACTGGGAGCAACCGGAAATTTCACTGCCGAAATGACTGCCTATGGTGTATTTCTTGGCATACAGACTTCGTTAACCTGCAAATATGGGCTGACCGATATGAAAGGAGTTCGAATCGCGCTCCAAGGGCTTGGCAAAGTCGGATATGCCTTGGCAAGACGTCTTCATCAGGCTGGAGCTCAGCTGATTGTATCTGATATTGATCCGGGAAAAATAAGCCAAGCTGTGCAAGAATTTAATGCATTACCCGTCTCATCCGAGAATATTCATCTGCACAGCTGTGAGGTCTATGCTCCATGCGCTATGGGCGGAACGCTCACTCATCTGAGCATTCCCCAATTGTCCTGCGGGATTGTTGCCGGTGCAGCCAACAACCAATTAGCTGATGAACAGCTGTGTGATATGCTGGAGCAGCGAAATATTCTGTATGCCCCTGATTATGCCATCAATGCAGGTGGAATTCTCAGTACTGGCGCTGAGCTTGCCGGAACCGGGGCCCGAGGAGCCACAGCAGCGGTTGAGAAGATACCAGGTACCCTTAAGCATCTGTACGAGTATGCTCGTAAGAACGGTATTACAACTGCTTCAGCAGCGGATACAATTGCCGAAGCGAAATTCGCTTGAATCAGTCCGTGAGCAGCTTCTGCAGATATAGCTTTAAATCAATGATTCTTAAATCTTTGGGCGGCTGTTGATCCGTTCCACAAATAATCAGAGGGACAAGAGACTCGTCCTTACGAATGGACCCATGTCCGCCCCCACCATGATGTGTCGGCGAGCTGCGATCCGCTAACTCATATCCCGGCTTCGCCGTGACAACTAGGAAATCTCCTTGATGGGAGTGAAGCGCACTAGATAATCGCCGCAGCACATCAGGATAGTCACCATATTTCAGCGATCCACTCCCTTGATCTATATTCAGATCCAGCACCTCCGGCGCCTCTTCAATCGTCCAATTCTGCTGGTAGGGATCGACAAGGCCCCCGCCAACTCGGTACATCAGCCGTTTGTTCGTCTCCCCTTGAAGTACATGGATCCATCCACCCTCCTTCCAGGATACAAAATCGATACGGGGGTCTGCTGTCATCAGACGAGCCCATTCTTCATAGGGCTTCGCCGTATTGTTCGGATACACATAAGCCATCGTTTCATTCACAGCGAGAATGATATCTGTCTCTTCTGTGACTTCCTCACCCGCACGCAGTACCCTATAATCTGTGAACAGATCAGGAAGATCAATCACAGCGTTCTGATCCTCGGGTAGAAGCCTTGTCATCCCGCTGTCTCCAGCAATAATAAAAACCGTCTTATCCACTGCTGTCTCTCTCGATCCAAAAGCCTGCAGCATTTCCTCAAGCTGCCTGTCCACTTCTTTGACTCCCTCCAGTCCAGGCGGGCCGCTCTTATGCATTTTTTGATCCAGGTCCGGTAGATAGGCAAATAAGAAATCAGGCAGTTTATTTTGCTTCACCAAATATTTTACTGCTTCTACCGAGTATTTGTTCGTGAGGCCCATCCGATCGGGAAGACCATCGGGCAGATTATGCGTGGACGCATCCTCAGACGCGTTCTCTAGTGGATTAGCCATTGAGCCCAGAGCCAGCAAATCTGGACCCTTGACATGGATTTTCTGCGGTAATGATGACGGACCATACACCCAAGCGGGAAGCTGAAGCGTATGATCGGACAGACCGCGATAGATCAACCCGTTTATTGAACCGGATTTTAGATTTTTTCGTGCCAAATCTTCGTAGATTGTAGACCGTTTCGGACTCAGATGGTTACCGTTTAAATTCACGATAGCATCGGACAGCGTTCTATTAATGCCATGCTTCCAGATCTCCATAGGACCGGATCCATAATTGATCAATTTCTTCTCCTGTGCAGAATACCATACGAGCCCTGGAATTTGGTGTTCATCAGGATATGAACCGGTCAGCAAAGAGCTGTCGATAGACACAGACATCGTAGGGAAGGAGGTAACCATATCTCTGTAATATTGACCGTGATCGATTAAGTATTTGAAGCTGGGCAGCTCACCCTGCCGGATTCCCTGATCAATGGCTTCTGCCATTAACGAATCGACCAGCAAGAACATGACTTTCTTGGAATGATCTCTGTTCGCAGACTTCACGTGCAGCAGATCTTGATCCTCGAATTGCGAGCTTTGGTACTGACACCCTGTTGCCAAGCATGTTATGAGGATGATTAGCAGCAATGTGTATCCTATTTTAATCATGTAAGTGTGCACCCTCTCATCTGTCAGATATCGATCCTTTTAAACCAGGACAAGCATTGGAATATTTATAGTTATAGTGATCCTTAAGCAAAAGAATCTTACTAGCATATTATGTAAATTAGTGCGGTCACACTTATACCTCTCATGACATCAAAAAAAGACCCTCTCTCATGAGGGCCTTCTAATCATGCATCTATGGCTATTTGGGTGTGTGTGATTAACTTAATGTCATCAATTAGAATGCTATTGTTAACGATTAATCGTCGTCACGATCATCTTTGTCTATGGACAGCACCTTGCCGGTGTTCGCGTCAATCTCAACCTCTGCTTCATACTTGGAGTTAACGACCTCTACTTCATATTGAAGCCGATTGTCATCCTCGTCCAGCTCAATCTGTACCACCTTGCTGTTACTCAACTGCTTAATCGCAATCTTCTCCGCATCTGCTGCAGACAGCTTCACCGAAGCGATGGCTTCAGACTCGTAACGATCATCATCATCGTCATAGCGGTCATCATCATAACGATCATCATCATGCGTGAATACATCGAGTGTCTTTCCAGTATAAGCATCAATATGAACAGTGACATCTTTGTCGCCTTGCTCGATCTCTACATCATAGAAGGCAATGTTATTGTATCTCTCCAAATCGATATCATCGATATGACCTTTGTTCCCCGCGGCTTTAAGCGCCGCTTTCTTCGCCTGACCGAAGTTAATCATCGTTTCCGGGTTAAAGGAAGCAGAGGATACTTCACTGTTTCCCGTTGTAGTTGCTGCTTCACTATTACTTGCGGCGAAGATTGCCGTTCCTCCAGCGATCAAACCTACAGCCAACACCCCGCTCAATACGACTTGCTTCTTCATCACTCATCAGCTCCATTTCATGTTATTGGGTCGTTTGTTTCTCCCTTACAACACCATCTTACTCCCGCAAAATGAGAACAAAGAAAGAGCAAGATTAGAATTTGATGAGAAAATGAAGTGGTTTCACATCTTTATGATATTGGTTCTAATGATATTGATTTTAATGATTATTCATTCTCATCTTCTTGATCATCATTGTCATCAAAAGCATCCTCATGCATAACAGATTTGACCTTGCCCGTAATGGCAAGCACTTGAACGATCATCTCCTCACCGCTCACATCCTCAATTTCAACCAGATAATACGGAATATCCGATTCTCTGGCACGCAGCTCAATGTCCTCCAATTCTCCATTCACCTCAGCTAAGGCAATATCAATGGCATCCTGTTCACTGATGAGCCGGATTGGCTCCTGTGGATCAGCCGGCTGTCCACTGCCTGTATTCGGATCCTGAGGCTTCACCTCAGATCGTGACAGAACCTCTCCGCTGTACGGATCAAGCTGTAATTCTACAATTTGATCCGTTGTCTGTACCTCTGCTCTGTAGCGCTTCCCTCCTGAGGATTCAGGAACGAGCTCCAGAAACAGCAGATCTCCTGGAGTATCAGCCAGAACAGCTTTTTTAATATCTTCTCTGCTCTGCATTACCGGTGTATTCACTTCGCTCTGTGAAATCTGCTCAATCGTTTGAATGCTCCCACTCTCGGCATCTACCGTTAAACGGTACTCACCACCCGTCTTTGTAACCAGACGAAGGTGATATTCGCTCCCCTGCAATCGGTTATCCTCGATCTTGGAGTCTGGATACTGCTGAAGCACGCTCTCAGATACCGTCTCAGCCGATAATATATCTGATTTATTCCATGGCTGAAAATAATAAAGACCTATCGCTAGCACCAGAATGGCTGCCACACCGCCATATAAACCCCACTTTTTAACGTTCACCAGGAGAACACCTCCTCTTTAAGTTTCATATCACAAGACAGCCATATATGGCTTATAAAGAGCCATTATAGCGGAGCTTTATGAGAATTTGCTGAGAAACGAGGGGAAGCGCAGTATGGCTGTTGTGCCTTCTCCACTACGGCTGCTAAGCTCAATCTCTGCCTGGATATGGCCGGCAATTTCTTTGGCCAGCGACAGTCCAAGCCCTGATCCGCCTTGCTTGCGTGTTCTGGCCTGATCAACACGGTAGAAGCGGTCGAATACTTTGGCAAGCTCACCTTCCGACATGCCAATGCCGTAATCTCTAATCGAGACTTTAATATAACCCTGTTCCTTCTCAACATGGATATCGATTTGCTCTTCACTGTATTTCCTCGCGTTATCGAGGAACAGAATAAGGAGCTGCTTGGCTTTATTGAGATCCGTGATCGCGAACATTTGCTCATCAGCTGCTTCAGTGTGCACATTCACCTCTCTGCGGTAGGCCGTTTGATAAGACCGGGCTGCATCCCGCGTCATATCTGCGATATTGCAGGGTTCCAGCTTCACTTCTGCAGATTCAGTCTGCCTTGCCATGAGCAGCAGCTGCTCTGTCATTTCACGCATCCTGACCGCCTCAGAATGGATAGCCTCAACCGATTCGTTAAACAGATCAGGCCGCTCTGCTCCTCTGCGTTTAAGCAGACTCGCATAGCTCTCAATAACGGTTAAAGGCGTCTTCAGCTCATGGGAGGCGTTGGATACGAATTGTTCCTGCTTCTCATAATTCATCTCCAGCCTGTCAATCATGCGATTGAACGTATTGCCCATCTCAAACAGCTCATCCTTGGATTTCTTCTCCATATTGATGGATTTGAAGCCGCCGCCCTGTTCAATATTTTTCATCGTGTCGATCATCCTTGATATCGGCTTGATAATGATCCCGCTGAGCAGACGACTGGAAATAATGACAGCAATCAGCGCTGCAACAGAGACGGAGAATAGTACGTTGCGCAGGACACGCAGATTATTATCTGCACTTGCCAGACTTTCGGTAATTTGTATATTCACGACCTCACCGTCAACCCAGATGACCGGCATTGATACAAATACGTACCTTGCTCCCTCGACCTCAGTGACCTGTGATATTTTGTTCGGATGGTATGTTACTTCAAGATTACCTAAGTGCTTTTGTGTTTGAGACGTCACGACTGGCCCCTCGCCCGACATCCGAACAAGACGGAGCATACCATCTGTCGGAACATAAGCACGAAGGAGATCATCCGGGGCAACATTCTCTGCTGCGCTCCTTATCCCTTCTACAATCGCACCTGCTTCTGCTTCGGCCCGCTCCGTCTGCGTGTTGATCGACATTCGATCAAACAGGATATAGATAAATGCGTTGATCAACAGAAGAAGTATCATAAAAAATACGGACGTATAAACGTAAATCGTCGTTCTCAGCTTCATGCGTCCGCCTTAAGCACGTAACCGACACCGCGCACTGTATGTATAAGTCCTGTTTCATGACCGTGATCCACTTTCTTGCGAACATAACGAATATAGACATCCACTACATTGGTATCTCCCAAATAGTCGTAACCCCACACGGCTTCAAGAATCTGCTCGCGGTTTAAGACTTGGCGCTGATTGCGCAGCAAATAGACAAGCAGATCAAATTCGCGGGGAGTGAGCTCAATAAAGCCATCCCCGCGTTTGACCTCTCTAGTTGCTTCATTCACACGCAGATTACCTGCCGTGAGCCACGTCTCACACTCTCCGGAGTTAGAAGTTGCTGCCGTTTGCGGCTGCATCTTACTGCTCAGACGCAGCGCAGCCCGTACACGAGCCAGTAATTCTTCAATCTGAAACGGTTTGGTTATATAATCCGTTGCCCCCAGATCAAGTCCCGATACCTTATCCTCCACAGATCCCTTAGCTGTCAAGAGAATAACCGGCGTATGTTCATCCTGACTGCGAATTCGGCGCAGCACCTCAATTCCACTGAGTCCCGGCAGCATTACATCGAGCAGAACGAGATCATATCCCCCTTGTTGAAATGCAGCAAGCCCCTCTGTGCCATTCGTCGTTTTATGCACTTTATAATTCTCGTATTCCAGCTCGATTTCAAGCAATCGAGCGATTTTTTCTTCATCCTCAACAATGAGAATAGATGCACTCATGACGACTCCCCCGCTTCATTCATATATGAATATAATCAACAATAAATTGACTAGATTTGTTCAATCACCTCGTTAATGGGTTCTGTTCCGGATACGAGCGAAAATGCCTTTCTGTATGTGTTGTCCGCATCCAGCGCGGCGATAATGACAGCAGCTACATCTTCCCGAGGTATGCTGCTCTCTCCTGCCTCCGGATTTAAAGTCACTTTGCCATTGCCCGGCTCATTCTTAAGCCCTCCAGGACGAATAATCGTATAATTCAAGGATGAACTCTCAAGCCACTTATCTGCATAGTGCTTGGCCACATAGTATGGCTTGATGGAGTCAGGCCACTTGGTTCTGTCTTCTGCATATAGGGCGCTCACCATAATGTAACGAGAGATGCCCGCCTTCTCTGCCGCTTCCATCGTCTTCACCGCACCATCCAGGTCGATGAGCAAGGTCTTGTCTGCACCTGTGTTTCCTCCTGACCCGGCAGTGAAGATAACAGCATCAATTCCCTTCATGGCTTCAGCCAGCTCCTCTACCGTGCCTTCCAGATCGGCAAGCACCGCCTCTACACCTGATTTATCGAGCGCCTCTAACTGCTCCTGCTTACGAACCATAGCACTAACGGTATGTCCCGGGTTCTCTTTCAGCTGAGATACTAGATGTCTTCCAATTTGGCCGTTGGCTCCAATTACGAGTACATTCATGATGTAATAGCTCCCTTCGATTCAATTATGCATACCCTTATGCTATACAAAGGTAGTCCTATCTATTTACCCAATCTGAACGACGTATTGCATCCGTTATATCCTCTAGTCGCCTTGTAACCTATGAATCAATCAAGGCCTCTTACCTAAGATGAATATACAGAACTCTGTCCGGCTGGTCCACTACAGGCTGATTCATGACCCCGATTATGCAAAATCGTGAAATGATGTAATGCAGTTCCGTACTTACAACATGATGATATGCAAAAAGGCGCCCCCTGAGGGACGCCTTGTAAATGAGGAACTTAGTACGCCAGAGCGAACAGACCCTCGATATGTTTCAGGTAACGGATGTTACTTGCTTCTTTCATGAGTGTTGCAGGAAGACCTTTCAGACGAGTCTGGCTTCCTCCAAGCATTGCGATCGCGTCTTTACGTCCAAGGCTTCCCAATGTACCGGAGAAGACAGGAGTGAAGACTTCGAGCTCGCCGCCCTTGATGGTAGCTGCCAGGTTATGTCCGATCGTCTCACCCATCTGCCAAGCAAGCTGTGCTGTTGGAGGGTAAGGACGAGCGCCTTCGCTCGGAATAACAACTGCGCTGTCACCAGCGATGAACACATTCTCATGGGATGTGGAATGCAGTGTTTCTTTTACAGTTGCACGTCCGCGGTTCACTTCGATACCGCAGTTTGCGACTACACTATTACCTTGAACGCCGCCAGTCCAGATCAGAGTGCTTGTCTCGATGGAGCTGCCGTCTTTCAGGAATACCGTATGCTCTTGCATTTCTGTGATCGCTACGCCAACGATGAATTTCACGCCGCGTTTCTCAAGACTTGTTTGAGCGCGCTCAACCAGCTCTGGCGGGAATCCTGCCAGGATCGAAGGACCTGCTTCTACGCTGTAGAGCTCCACTTCGCTGCGGTTGATGCCTTTTTGTTTACAAACTTCAGTAAGCACGTCTGCATACTCACCAACAAGCTCGATACCTGTCAAGCCGCCGCCGCCGATAACGATGGTAGCATCCTTTTTCTCGCCTGTTTTCTTGTATGCATCCAAACGAGCTTCCACGTGAGCGCGAATATTGTTCGCCTCTTCAACCGATTTCAGCGTAAAGCTGTACTCTTGAAGTCCTGGAATACCGAAGAATGCTGTTTCACTACCCAATGCAACAACAAGGTAGTCATAGCTATAGATGGTTCCGCTCTTCATTGTGACTTTGTTCTCGTCAGGCTTGATTTCGGCAACCGTATCAATTTTAAGATTCACGTCTTTACCGCGAAGCAGCTTCTCAAGTGGAAGAGCAACAGCCTTCTCTTTAATCGTACCTGCAGCCAGACGATGCAATTCTGTAATGATTTGGTGAGTCGGGAAGCGGTTCACAACCGTAATCGTTGCTTCTTCAGCAGACAGGTATTGACGCGCTGCAAGTGCGCTAAGCAATCCGCCGTAGCCGCCGCCCAGGATCAAAATTTGCTTCGACATATCCATCCTCCGTTCTTACTTTCGTATGAAAAAATCTTAGTCTTGTTTGTTTTGCTGACGTTCGTTCAAAATGCTCAAGAAAGCTTGGGCAAAACGAAGCGTGTGTTGTACGTTAGGGTCTTTCAGCATTTTGAGCATGCCGAACAAGCCAACAGAAGACTGTTCCGCTTGAGCGCGATCGCCAGCTTCGATGGCTGCAGAAGCAACACCTTTTGCTTTTTCTACTACTGGAGTAGTAAACTCGCCAAAGGCAACTTTCATGTCGTTTACGAATACTTGGTCCTTCGCCAGCCCTTGAGCAAAGTCGTAAGCTGTAGTCATTGCTGTTACCATTTCAGCCAGTTTAGGCAAGTTCTCAACCAGAACAGTAAGAGACTCCTGAACCTCCGGCTTCATCAATTGATCGAGCACATCATTTTGTGCTTGAGGAGCACCTGTAGCAGGTACTTCTTGTTGCGTCGGTTGTGACATAAGAGAACGTCCTCCTTTACTTTGGGTTATAAGCCCGCTCGCCTGACATTTCTGCTAAGCAATCTAGTCGATCAAGGAAGTACATAATTGTAATGTAACAATTTTCACACAAAGAAAGAGCCGTTGCCACTAAGGGCGGCTCAGGCAGCTCTACAGTAGAAGTGTGATGTATTCCATGGATCTATTGCTGACATGAATATGATCATTCTATCGCAATAACAAACTTACCGAACAGGTCATAAAAACGGATCCTATACCCTAATATTACACTTGTTACACGTGAACATGAAATAAATATTTTGGCAATTGTGAATACCTTGTGAACATTGTAACAAATACACCTTTTTTGTCAATACGACGAGTAAAGGCCTCATATCAATCCAAGAATAGCCTGTCTCCGTTATTCGATACTATATACGGTGTCAAAGAGCGTACTGATTACTATATGTATCAACGTATACACTTAAAATTTCCATAAAGTTTTATTCTCACTCTTGTTAATTTTTAACTGCATGAATCCATTTCAACCTTTGTTATGAATGGATTTACCTATCATGCAAAGGCCTCTCAATCCCCAATAAAAAAAGACTGCAATGCCTTCTCGCATTCGCAGTCTTGCAATCTCGGTAATGTCCCCTGGCCCACCCTCGCCTGTACCTGAAAAATCAGCATTTGGTCATAACATTAACTTGTTACATGTGATATGTACGTTGTACTGAGGATAAATTGTGATAAATGGAGTCCCCGGCTCTCGACGATTTTAATATTCGAATGGGTTCCAAGACCTTGCCTGTCTTGGTAGGCTAATGCTCGCTTTCTTCAGGCAGGCTACCAACTAACCGAGATCTTGATCTACTATTCTAAATTCGTAATTAAGGCGAAGTGATTAGATCCGTCGTCCAGTTCTTCTCCTGGATCTTCGTATCGAGCACGCGGTGAGCCTTCGCGAGCTCGTCAACCTGCTTCTGCAGCTTCTTGTTGTCAACGGTGGTAACGAACTTGATCTCGGATCTGCTCGTCCGCTCAAGACGAATGGTAGCTTGCCTGATAACATCATAGAGCACATCCCGATGCTTCACAGAAGTCTCCCGAAGAGCAAGTGCATCCGCAATACTAAGACCCGGTTCGAGCATAGTCTTCGCATTGGTGCGATTGATATCCTGAATCAGCTTCGTATATTGAGTCAAGCAATCCTCCAGCTCAGCGAACAACTCAGCAGGGTCTTCTGCTGGATCCTCCCCCTCCTGTACTCTAACGACACTTTCCAGACGAAATCTTAATTGTTGTATCTTTCTTTGTATATCCGAACGTAATATAAGTGCTTCTGCGAGTTTCATAACGTACCTCCACAGTTAAGTATCTCTGCTATTGTATCCTCTTTAGTTATATTTTTCCATATGTAGTTCCTAATATATTAATTTATCCCTCAAGCCTAGTAAAGCCCTGTTCAGCATCATGTTTGCCTTTCTACAAACCGGGTATGTAATAACTATATCCAATTTGAATAAGGAGGCATTCACGATGAAACAACCATCAAGCGAAGAGGTACGCAATCAAGCGGACAAGGAGAAAGACTCCAAGGAGCAAGTAGACAAAATGAAAAAGCATGAGGACGTGGAGCCTCAAGCCGAGAACTGGAATCCTCGATCAGAGGATAATCTGAAGCAGTCATAATTCTAATAGAACAGGCCAAAAATAAGCTGCAGTAACGTTATGTGACACAGCTGCAAGCCATGATCAGAGGATATCCCTTGTTCATGGCTTGTTTAATATAAGGCCTTCAACAGTAAATAGAAGGAGGACATCTCAAATGGCACAAACACAGTTCAAGACACGGGCTTATCGCTTCGAGGATGATGGTATCATTCCAAACCACCCGAATTTACCTGTTCTATTATATCCTGGCGTTCTAAGAGGCAGAGAACAGGAGATGGAATCCATATTCAACAGCCACAATTGGCAGAATACCTGGACGGGCGGCGTATTTCCCTATCATCATTATCATAGCAATACACATGAGGTCCTCGGTGTAATCAGCGGGTCAGTCAAGCTGCATCTCGGCGGGGAGAAAGGCATCATGGTTACTGCTTCTGCTGGAGATGTCATCGTTCTTCCTGCCGGCACCGGCCACAAGAAGATTGAAGCAAGCAGCGATTTTCAGGTGGTGGGCGGTTATCCCGATGGAATCGAATATGATACCTATACAGGCGAAGCAGGAGAGCGGCCCAAGGTTCTTCAGGACATCAAGCAAGTTCCTCTGCCTGATCAAGATCCCGTATTCGGAATCAACGGACCGCTCCACACTTATTATCGATTAGAAGATTCAGTGTAATAGGCTTCTACTCTCTTGCTTGCCACAATGGTCAAAATGATAAACAGCACGACGCCAACCAGAATGAGGGGATGCTGGATAATCTCCTCCAGATTGGTGCCGATATAGGTCACATAAAATATCATGATTCCTTTGCCGACCCCTGCCGCCAGCAGGAATAGTCCGGGACGCATCTGAGCTGCCCCTGCCGCCATGTTCACCAGTACAAACGGTCCCATCGGGAACATCCCGAGCAGGAATACGTAACTGAACGCATTACGGCGTATCCATCGCAAGCTCTTCTGAACCTTGGGCTTCTGCGTCCAGCGCTGGATGTAGGAAGTCAGTGCAATTCTGCGAATGATCAGAAAAGTCAGGAAGCTGCCTCCCACCAGGCCAATCCACGAGTAGACGAATCCAGCCCAGCCATAAACAACGCCGTTCGCTCCTACGATCAGCAGGGTTGGCAGCGGTGGGATAAAGGATTTCAAGAATGTGATTAGAATGCCGGGCAGCGGTCCGTAGGAACGGAATCGTTCGAGCAGCATTATGATATTTTCTTCCGTGAAATACGACATGATATCCGTGACGGACCAACTGTACATTGAGGAAGCCTCCAGACGTGCTGTTGATATAAGGATATTATAGCTTTATCCCCCCGACCGAAACATGGACAAGTTCACTTTTGGATCAAAATTACATGAAATATCATAAAACCTGCCCTCCTGGCAGTTTCTGATTTATCATAGCTTGAGCTTGATCATACACTTGCTTCTTGTTCATTCCCTGCATCGGGTGACATCTGCATTATCCTGCTAGCCCAATCAAAGAAACGGAAGGATTTAAATACTTACTTATTTATCTATGTTAGGTTCATCTGTAATAATGACATCTACCTCATATTAAAAAAATGATTGGATTACATTTTTTTAAACTTTTTACTTCTTTGTACCGTCTATTTTAGTAAGACCACTAAGAAGGGAGGGAGGGGCATGAAGTTTTGGCCAGTTATACTATTCTTATGTCTTTCATTATTTGGATGTTCTGATTCTACAAGTGATATTTCATCAAGTCCACCAGATCACATTCGAAAGGAGGGGAATTCAGTAATTTCTAACAAAATTATTGGGAATTATCAACTTCAACTAGCTGTTGAAAAGAAGAACGAAAACACTTTCCTTTTTAGACCTAGCATAAAATACGTAGGGGATAAGAATGATAGTGAAATTTTCCATGCTAACAAATTTCTTACGATTGATATTCAGACTCACGGAGTGACTATTCTTCCTCCAAGAGCGACAACCACTGAAGGTATAACAACTATTTTAACAAAGGAACAATGGCACACGGAAGAATACGAGATAACTTTAACTGATTCACAAATAAAAGAGTTAAGCAAATCAGAAGGCCATGTTATACTCAGTGCTATTTTTGAATCGGATGAGACAAGTTTTGAAGAAGCAAAAGAGATGATTTTTAGTACTAAAGAGATTATTGACATATAGGAACCTTAAGAGGAGGTTCTCATGAATTTCAAAAAGTCTACTGCATTCATTATAAGTTTAGTGCTTTCATTATAAGTTTAGTGCTTTCATTATCAATAACTGGAATATCTTATGCTGATCAAAGCGAATATGAAAATCAACTATCTATAAATCAAAAATATGGATTAGAAGAGAAGTTTAGACAAGAGTTTGGCTTTCAAACTAATTTAGTAAGTTCAAGTTCAGTTCTAGTAAAGAATGAATCTTCTATGGAGAAGTATGGGATGTCTCTTACTAGCTTAGAAGAAATTGAAATGGACAGAAGAGTAGAAATTGAGAGCTCTTCTTTACTTAATAATGGTGAAGTGATTTATGAGATTGTTGAATATAGTGAAGACCAACTGTTCAGATATGTTCAGGAAATTGTAGATAACATTGATAATTTAAAAGATAAGGGTATAAATATAACCAAAGTATATTACGACTTCCCAAAACAAAAAGTAGTAGTAGCTCTAGATACATTAAATTCTTACCACCAAGATCTAATTCAATCCATGTTTGATACGGTCCCTCTAGAATTTGAAGAGAATCAGGGATTGGTACAAGAAACAGCTAGAAATACTTATAGCGGGGGATTTTTGCTGTGATTGCACATAGAAGATTTCAGTCTAAAAAGGTTTATTTCCCAAATGGAAGTTTGAGTATGATGCGGAGCAAAATTCATACCGCTGTCCAGCCGGTCAGGAATTAACTTACCGCACGACAGATCGCAAAGGATACCGACAATATGCATCTGATCGGCAGAAGTGCAAAGTCTGGCCGATGTTGAAAGAATGTACTCAGTCTCAGAACACGGGAAAGGTTCTAACTCGACACGTTTGGGAAGATAGCAAAGACTGGGTACGGAAAAATCGGCTGAGTACATCTCGGAAATATCTCTACCGAAAACGAAAGGAAACTATTGAGCGAAGATTCGCGGATGCCAAAGAGCTCATGGGTTTCGCTACTGCCGTTTGCGCGGATTGCATAATGTCAAGGAACAAGCCTTGATGACAGCAACCGTGCATTTTCATTCCTCCATACATAATGAAACGTCTTATGAAAAAAGAGACCGGGTTTCTCGACAAGCTGACCTGCCCTCGGCAGGTTTTAGCTTTTATTATTTATAGCTTGGATTATTCTTATCATAATACAAGATGAGGCGATTAATCGTATGTGACCTCTTGCTCATAATTTACTTTCAGCGCTTGATCTGCCTGAACCGGACTACATTCCCGTAATATATGTTCAACATGCTCTAATACATCGTTTATACTTTTTCCACAAATGTGACACTTCGTCATGTTATCACCTATTCTCTATTGTACCTTTTGTGTGCCCTCCTCTTATTAACCATGGTGCATCCAGCCGAAACGATTCCTACTCATCTATAATCCTCTAAGCAGAATTTCTCTCTGTTCCTCAGCTTGATGCACTTTCCGCCAATAGCTGTACAGACACACGGACATCTAGTGTAGACTCTCCACCTCGATACTTCCCTTGCAAGGGACTTACATCTGCATAATCACGGCCCGTGCCTACTCTTATATGATTAGATAGAGCCTCCACATTATTCGTCGGATCAAGACCCGCCCAGCCTATGCCAGGCACCATCACCTCGACCCAGGCATGTGATGCAGCATCTCCCTTCAGCGCCGAATCCTCACCTACGTACAAATAGCCGCTCACATAACGGGATGGAATGCCGCTAGCTCGCAGAATACCCAGCATGACATGTGAAAAATCCTGGCAAACGCCTTTTTTGTGTTCAAAAGCAGCCTCTGCCGTTGTCTCTACGTTGGTAAAGTCTTTGTCATAGGTGAAGCTTGTGTACAGATACTCCATCACTTGTATTGCATAGCTGAGCGGATCCTTCATGCTGCCTGCTTCCTTCTGAGCCGCTTGAACCTGCTCCATATATAGCTTCGTATAAGCCGTCTCCGCCAGATAAGCAGCATAATGCTCTTTATATAATGGGGACTCGAATAACGCCTTCATTTCAGGAGAATACCGAATTTCTTGTAAAAAAGGGCTCCGCTGCACCGTCACAATGGAGGTGGTTATAACTTCCAGAGAAGAATGAGGTTCCGCGATGAAGAATTCTTCAACATAATTTCCCCACACATCCTCATGCCCCTTCGTCACTGCCAAAGGATGGATATCTGTTCGGTACGATATCAACTGCTGACACTCATCCTCAAGCGGACGCAGCCGGATCGTATTCATGCTTTGATCCACCGGATCGTCATATTTAAACGTGTTGGTATGCACAATTTTGTATTTCATCACTTCTCTAGTCTCCTGCGTAGTGTAATTGAAACTGCCGCTCTCCTGTATCTATTAAATAATAAGTCTTCGAGAACACATGCCCGATCTCCCTGCACTTCTCTTGAAACTGGCTGAGGAAGAAGTCCAGCTCCGGTCCTCTCAGTTCAGTGATACTGACCTCATCCAGCATGCCCAGCAGATCATCGAGGGAAGCATACATCTCCCAAGAATAATGAGATACTCTGCCATACTCCAGAATTTGAACAGACTCACGCACCTGGCTTATGCAGTAACGAATCGATTTGGGATAAGCATCATCCGCGACGAGAAAGCCGAGAATCGCACCCGGTTCCATGGCCGGTGGATGACGCTTCAGAAATGCTTCATATCCATTTGCGAATTGCAGGGCAAGACGCCAGTAATACGATTCTCCTTGTCCTCTGCAGGCCGGATCTGCATAGATATAGCTGCTCACCACATCCAGAATTCGAGCTGTCTTCTCTGCTTGTTCGAGCCATTTGCCGATGTTGATCATATGATAGGCAGGTCCGCGTGACATCGAAGATTCGATAATTCCTCTAGCCGTAAGGGAAGCAATCTTCGTCCGCTCAAGGCAGCGCTTCACATCTCTGCTATCGATATCTTCCCCTCTGTTCATGCTGCTCATATCCAAATAAACGTCGTTCCAGATCTCCCATAGGTCATCCGGGAGCTGGGTCCTCGTCATTCTCGCATTCTCCCTTGCATATTGGACACAGTTCACGACAGAATTAGCATTGGTCCTTGCGTATACGAGCTGTTGTATAAATGCTTGATCGGACCCCATCCGCTCTTGCATCGCTTCATGGAACAGATCGGTCCGGGCACAGATTTCGAAGATCATCTCCCAGTCATGCTTGGCAAGAATCTCTTCCTCTGAGGCTTCCAGCATCTGAATGAATTGTACATTCAGTATACGCGCGTTGCTCTCTGCCCGTTCAATATTACGAGACATCCAATATAAACAATCCGCTACCCTGCTCAGCATCTACACCTCTCCTCCCTCTCTCCGCAGAATCCATGTATCCTTTCCCCCGCCGCCTTGCGAAGAATTGACTATAAGCGATCCCTCCTTAAGGGCAACTCGCGAGAGTCCGCCAGGAAGCACATGCGTGTTCCGGCCCCGGATGACGAATACGCGCAAATCGACATGACACGGATAAAAACGTTCGTTCTGAAAGGACGGTGCTCTGGACAATCGAATGGTGGGCTGGGCGATATACTGATGAGGCTGCTGCATGATTTTTAACCTGAACCTATCGATCTCTTCGCCTGTAGCATGCGGACCAATCAGCATATCATAGCCGCCGGAGGCACCGACGTTCTTGACGACCAGCTCCTCCAGATGGTCCAGCACCCACTCACGCTCCGAGAGTTCGGTCAGACGATACGTTTCAACATTCGACAGAATAGGGTCTTCGTTTAGATAATAACGAATCATATCTGGGACGTAGGCATAGATTGCTTTGTCATCGGCAATCCCGTTTCCAATGCCGTTTAATATGGCAACATTGCCTTTGCGATAAGCGGAGAGCAGACCCGAAACACCAAGGACAGAATCCTTGCGAAAATGAAGCGGATCGAGAAAATCATCGTCGATGCGGCGATATATAATATCAACCCTTCGAAGTCCGCGAATCGTCTTCATATATACGATATCATCCAACACCGTAAGGTCTCTTCCCTCTACTAATGGAATACCCATCTGCTGGGCTAAGAACACATGATCATAATAAGCCGAATTATACATGCCTGGAGTCAGAAGCACCGCACAGGGAGAGGAGGAGAAGCCGAAAGACTGCGGTGTATGGTCGAGCAGAGCTTTATATAGATGAACAAGCTGATGTTCAAGCGGGTGAATCGAGTGCCGCGCAAAAAATTCAGGGTAAACCTGACGCATCACGTAGCGGTTCTGATACACATAGGACATGCCGGATGGATTCCGCAGATTATCCTCGAGAATATGATATTTCCCCTGATCATCACGAATCAGATCAATACCCGCGAGGAAGATATGGTTGTTCAGTGGAATGTCAATTCCCTTCACTTGCTTATGGTAATAGTAGGGGTTGTTCATAATTAACTCTTTGGGAATGAGCCGGTCGCGAATCATGTGCTGTTCTCCGTAGATATCCTCCAAAAAGAGGTTGAGGGCTTCTGTACGCTGAATCATCCCCCTCTCAATCAGCTCCCAGTCTCTAGGGGGAATGATGATGGGAATGAAATCAAAAGGCATCGCACGTTCGGTACCAATCTCATTGTTGTATACCGTAAAAGTGATTCCTTGTCTTAGAAAAGATAGCTGTGCAGTTTCATGCTTCTCCTTCAGCTCTTCGGCTGTAAAACGCCTTAGTCTGCGATAGAACTCGGCATAATGAAGCCTTGGCTCACCTGCCTTCATAAACATCTCATCAAAAAACGGCTCCGTTGGATACGGAATCAGCACAGCGTCATCCCCTTTTGTCTTTTTCTCATGTCAGGGAAGCTGCCTATCGAAGCAGAACAACGTCGTATTTACTAAGGCTTCATGATGAATAATGTAATATTTTCTGCGAAATTAGTGTGACTAATTACTTGAAATCAGTTGATTCGTGTTAATCATTATACAATACGTTAGATTATATTACACCTAAATTTTGTAATCCGAAACGATAACTTGAATGGAATGAAGTCCAACCGTGACAACACAATGCCTATTTTTTGTAAAATAGTTGACTTCTTACCTTGTTGCTTGTATGGTTAATTACAATAGTAACTAACCAATGAGGAGAGGTGGCACATGGGACTGCAAATGGATGATGACCGCCCCATTTTTATACAGATCGCAGAACGAATCGAAGACGACATCATTGAAGGTGGGTTGGAAGAAGAAGCTCAGGTCCCTTCAACGAATCAGTTTGCTTCTTTTTATCAGATTAATCCTGCCACAGCCGCCAAAGGCGTCAATCTGCTGGTCGATCAAGGCGTGCTGTACAAGAAACGAGGAATCGGCATGTTTGTAGCCAAAGGCGCGAGGGGGATGGTTATGGAGAAACGCAGAGAGCAATTCTATGAGCAGTATGTCACGAAGATGATCCAGGAAGCACACAAGCTCGGTATTAGCAAAGAAGAGCTGTCCATCATGATTCAAAGGGAGGAGAAGTGATAATGACGACGATAGTGGAAATCCGGCATCTGACCAAAAGCTTCGGAAAAGATGTTACCGCGTTAAATGACATTAGTTTGAAAATAGATGAAAACAAAATATATGGACTTCTGGGCAGGAACGGAGCCGGTAAAACGACCTTGATGCACATCCTGACTGCACAGTTATTCCCCACGTCCGGCGAAATGCGGGTGTTTGGTGAGGAGCCCTACGAGAATGCCAAGGTACTGAATCAAACATGCTTTATTAAAGAGAGCCAGAAATATCCGGATTCCTTCCGGATCAGAGATGTAATATCCATCGCTTCCTACCAATTTCCGAATTGGGACCATAAGCTCGCAGACACGCTGCTTACTGAGTTCAATCTTCCCCTGAAACGTCAAGTGAAGAAGCTGTCCCGGGGGATGCTCTCTGCCGTAGGTATCGTGGTCGGGCTGGCCAGTCGTGCTCCGCTCACCATCTTCGATGAGCCTTATCTCGGACTGGATGCCACCGCTAGACAAATGTTCTATGACCGGCTGATTCAAGATTATATGGAGCATCCTCGCACCATTATTTTATCAACCCATCTCATTGATGAGATCAGCGCCATGCTTGAGCATGTCATCGTCATTGATGGCGGCCGAATTCTGCTCAGTGAAGAGGCAGAGAAGCTAAGAGGAGCTGCTTATACGATCAAAGGGAAGAAGCAGGATGTGGAAGCATTCATTCAAGGCAAAAAGGTCCTTCACACCGAGACGCTAGGTTCTATGCTTCAAGTCACGGTGCGAAGTGAAGGGATACTGGACTTCCGTAAACAAGCCGAGAGCAAACATCTGGACGTAACCCCAGTCACTCTTCAGCAATTAATTGTGCATTTGACCAAAAACCCTCAAAAGGAAGAGGTGATTCTATAATGCCAGGTATACGCAATGTCATTAGAACCCACCATGTGGATCGGTGGCTGTGGGTTTACATGCCCTATACGATTATGATATTTAATTTTTTGACGAATTTAATCGTTAGCACCTTTACCGGACCCTATACGTCTGGAGGTGTGATGAGCATTTATGTGTTTATGATGACGCTTGGAATAATAACCGTGCCCATGAACTTTTCGTTCTTGCTTGGCCTCGGTGTCAGAAGAAAAGATTACTATTCAGGCACCGTTATCTGGTTGACCGTCCATATGCTCGTCGCCTCGATCGTTCTCGCTGTGCTGCGAGAAATAGAGAAGGCCACCTCCTGGGGGACTGGGCTTGGATTCTTTAACTTTCCCTTTACTAACGAGCTGGGTTTCCTGGAGTTTCTCGCACTTAACTTTGTCGTTTTCACATTCTTCTGCTTCTTCGGCTTCTTACTCCCCAGCATCGCCCGCAGATTCGGTGCCCTTGTGCTGGCTGCGCTGCTTGTACTTATGTTCGTTGTGCTGGGAATTGCGAGCGTGCTCGTTACGTTCTATGAACTGTGGGATGAAGTCGGCCGATTCTTTGCAACTTATCAGACGGATTCGATATGGTACCTGATTCCTTTCACACTGCTGTTTGCCGCCATTGCCTATCTCTTGCTGCGCAGGTCGACTGTCAAGTAAGCCGCTCCATTTTTGGCTGGCTCTCTCCGGTTGCGACGTAGATCGAGAGCTTCATTTTCTTAATTAGCTTCTGGTCGTTACATTTTTTGATCCGCTCTCCAAAAATTCCGATTGGGGTGGGAAGATATCATGGTCTTCATCAAGTCAATCGACCATGGTTAGTTTAGCACATATAAAAAGCATGCCGCTAAATCACACGGCATGCTTTTTATATGGGTAAACATAAATTATGCAGGCAGGTCTCTCTTCTCCCCGACTGGACGTTCTTTCTTCTTCGGCTTCGGCAGGTTACCGAACAGAATCCACGACTGTGGAATTCGAGAAGCCAGCGTCACGACGATATACGAACCGATCAGTGCCACTAGGAAGCCGCCGACGTACCACAGATGGTGCAGCATGGAGATCCCCGTCTGAGGCGGGAACTCGCGGTAGATCAGCAGGAAGAACGGGTGAATCAAGTAGATCCCGAAGGACAGTCCCCCAATCCGAGACATCCCGCGTACAATGGTGTTCTGCCCACGGATATATAGCAGGAAGGCGATCTGGAAGAGCACCAGAGCCGCTGCAAATGTGTGCAGGTTCCACAAAAATTCGTACCAGAGCGAATCATATACCGCGATTCCTTTACGGTTCAGGTACCAAATTTGTGCATGGGCAATCCCTGCACCAAGCCAAACCACCCACAAACCAATCCAGGCGGTAATTTTGGCCGGCGTGGCATGCTCTCTTTTCATCACAATCCACTGTTTGATCTTAGGGAAATATACGCCGAGGAATGCACCCAGCATAAAGTAAGCAAAATAAGACGGCGACCAGCTTCCCTTATTCGCAACAGAGATCACTCCGTATTTGTTCATGAGAATAAATCCCCATTGAATAGCGAGACCGATTGGGACTGCCCATTTAACAAGCGACGGCACCTTCTTGAACAGCCACAGCACAAGCGGAAATAAAATATAGAACTGCATATTAATAAAGACGAAGTATAAGTGCGTATATGCCTTACCTGTTAACAGCTTGTCAATAAAACTTGTTATCGTATCAGCAAAGGAACGGTCCGGGTAATGCGTCACATGCAGGATCCCAAAGTAAAAGAGAGAAAACATAAAATACGGGATCAGGATGTAGAGCAGCCGTTTCTTATAAAAGCCTGATACCAGCTGTTTATCCAGCGGTCTTGTGTAGTAATTGTAGAACAATACAAAGCTGCTTAGAAAAATAAATGTCGGTGTACCAAACTTCATGAAAATATTAAAGAAGTTGTATACACCGTACATGCCGGAATCAATCATGTTTAATGTAGCAAATGAAGACGAATGCACAGTCAATACCCCGAGAATCGCCATACATCGTACCAGGTTCAGCTCGGGAATGCGTTCCCTTTTTTCTAATAGTGTTTGACTCATCACTTAAAACTCCTTGTTTCTATATGATAGAGTTCAGCAGCCTGTTATCATGAACAAGAGCTGCCGACTCGCAGCGCTTCATCTATCATAGATCATTTATGATCTGTATACCTTAAGAATCTCTTAATCTATTTTTAAAGCCGGATAAACGTCCATATCGCTCTGCCCAATCTATTGTATATGATAACATGATTTATTTGTATTTTTGTTAGTAAAAAAACCACCTATTGGCGGCTTTTTTAAATATTAGCTATTTTTGGATTGGTGCCAGCTGCATGGAACCGCAATCAACGTGGACATCTTTCATGAATGTGTCGATGCAGGCTGTGCATGTTCTTGTATAGGTGAATGCTCAACCAACGCATGCTTGCGCCAAGCACCACTCTTCCAGCGGAAATGCATAATGATCGCTCTGATCCACTCATCCACTGCATTTGCCATCCATACACCCAGCAAGCCCATATCAAGAGTGAATACGAGCACATATCCTAGCGGAAGACTTATACCGACCATGGAAATGAGACCCATATAAACCGGGAAACGCGCATCTCCAGCAGCACGGAGCGAATTAATCATAATCATATTGCAGGTTCTGGCTGTCTCCAGCACGATACTGAACAAAATCACCTGAGATCCAAGACGAATGATCTCGGCGCTATCCGTAAAGATCCCAAGCAGCGGCTCCCGCAGCGCAATAATGATTAAGTCCATAATGATCGTAGAGGTGAGCCCGATCTTGACACTTTTTCGTAGACGGGCATAAGCTTCTTCCGGATTCCCTGCACCGACGAAGCGCCCCACGAGAATGGAGGTACCAATCGAGACCGCCATGCTGAACAAATAGATATAGTGTGAAATTTGAGCAGCATATTGCCTTGTGGCCAGGGATTCCGTACCCAGATAAGTGACATAATATAAGAAGACAAGCTGACAGACCTGATAAATGATCTGCTCAAAAGCCGACGGAATGCCGATCTTCAGAATCTTCCCTACATAATTCCTGGAAATGGTGAAGTAATGCTTCCACTCGATACGAACAGACAACACCCGATATAGAAGCCAGAAAAAGATGACGACGCAGATTAAACGGCTGAATACGGTCGAGATTGCCGCTCCTTGAACACCCAGCGGACTAAAACCAAAATGTCCAAATATAAGCGCGTAGTTACCGACAAGATGAATAACATTCATCACTAAGGAGACCAGCATCGTTTGCTTCGTATATCCGTATGTCCGAATGATGGCAGCAAGAATATTAATCAAGGCTTGGAGGAATATCCCTCCCCCCACAATGGTTAAATAAGCCTGACCGAGCGCAAGAAGCTCACCCGAAAGATTCATCGCTTGTAGTATGGAGCGCCCTCCAAATACAAACAATATACTGATCGCAAGCCCAACACACAAATTCAGGGTAATTGCGATGGCGGATACTCTTGATGCTTCTGCCAGCTTCCTTGAACCGATATACTGGGCAACGACAATGGCTGCTCCATTACCGATGACCTCAAGAATAAGAATGGCGATGATTACGATTTGATTCGCTGTACCGACGGCTGAAACGGCTTCATCGGATACCGCGCTGAGCATAAATGTATCGACGGTACCCATGAGCATGAACAGAAGCAGCTCTAAAAAAATGGGCCAAGTTAAGGCAAAAAGCTTAAGATTATTAGTTTCGGTGGCGCCTCCACCTGTTGCTGTTGTCGTCATAATTTCTCCCTTGCTGACTCAATAGATTAAGAAAAACCAGCTTTCAAAAAATTTCTGGAAGTGATGAAAAACATAGGTATCTTATCATAGAATTTTCATTTGATCACCTATAAACAAAAATATTTTTATGGGACCTCGTTTAGCCATAGGTTTATCAGGGTTATTTCTACAATAAAAGCATTTATGTGTTCTGGAGTTCCGCCTTTCCGGCGATCTTAAGAAATACATATAGGATGCACGAGATTTTTAATATGGAGAGGGGAACATACCATGAAACGAAATCATACGATGATGCAGTTTTTTGAGTGGCATGTTGAACCGGACGGTTCCCATTGGAAACGACTGGCCGAAAAGGCTCCCGAGCTGAAGGCACAAGGAATTGACTCCGTCTGGATCCCCCCGGTAACGAAAGGCTCTTCGCCTGAAGACACGGGATATGGAGTATATGACTTATACGATCTCGGTGAATTTGATCAAAAAGGGAGCGTTCGAACCAAATACGGAACCAAAGCGGAGCTGCTCGAAGCACTGGCTGTCTGTATGCAGAACGGCATTGCCGTATACGTCGATCTGGTCATGAACCATAAGGCTGGAGCCGATGCAACGGAACGATTCAAAGTGATTGAAGTGGACCCTAACAACCGTACCAAGGACATCTCCAAGCCATTTGAAATTGAAGGCTGGACCAAATTCGACTACCCTGGACGGGAAGACAAGTATTCCAGCTTCAAATGGAATCATACCCATTTCAACGGCACGGATTATGATGCCAAGACCAATCGGACCGGCATTTTCCGCATGGCGGGGGAAGACAAAGCCTGGAACGAAAATGTAGACGATGAATTCGGTAACTATGACTATCTCATGTTCGCTAACATTGATTACAGCATCCCTGAAGTCAGAGAGGAAATGATCCGCTGGGGTAAATGGCTCATTGACACTTTACAGTGCAACGGTTTTCGCCTCGATGCCATTAAACACATCAACCATGAATTCATCAAGGAATTCGCCAAAGAGATGATTGACAAACGAGGACAGGATTTCTATATTGTCGGCGAGTTCTGGAAGCCGGATCTCGCGGCTTGTCAGGATTTTCTGGACACTGTCGATTATCAGATTGACCTGTTTGACGTATCTCTCCACTATAAGCTGCATGAAGCCTCCCAGGCTGGAAAGAACTTCAATCTCAGCACAATCTTCCAGGATACACTCGTCAATACACATCCGACCCATGCCGTAACCTTCGTAGATAATCATGATTCTCAGCCAGAAGAGGCACTGGAATCATGGATTGATGATTGGTTCAAGCAGAGTGCCTATGCGCTGATTCTGCTGCGTCAAGGTGGTTATCCTTGTGTATTTTACGGTGATTATTATGGAATATCCGGTGACCACCCGATTCCACCTAAGAAGGATGCGATCGATCCTCTGCTTCACGCCAGATATCATTACGCCTACGGTCCTCAGGAGGACTATTTCGACCACCCGAATACGATTGGCTGGGTGCGACGTGGTGTGGCTGAGTTCCCTCATTCCGGATGTGCCGTCGTTATCGGTAATGGTGAAGTTGGCAAGAAGCGCATGAAAGTCGGCTCAGAACGGGCTGGGCAGACCTATATTGATATTACGGGCAACCGGACAGATCAGATCAAGATTGGCAAAGACGGCTTTGCCGACTTCCCTGTGAACGGTGGAAGCGTATCGGTATGGGTTCAGCAAACAAAAGGCTAAGCTCGTCATTGAGCCGAAAAATTATACCGAAGCACAAATCCCCTGCCCTCTAACAATATGAGCGGCAGGGGATTTTATTATTTATTTTTGGCAGGCTTTCTTTCCGTATTATTTGAATTTCGGCAGCCAGTCACCATGAGCCTCAATCAAGTCATCACACAGGGCTGTAATATCGTCCAAGGACAACTCGGCAGCTGTATGAGGATCAAGCATCGCTGCATGATAGATATGCTCCTTCTTGTGGGTCACCGCCGCTTCAATCGTCAGCAGCTGGGTGTTGATGTTTGTACGGTTCAGTGCAGCAAGCTGAGGCGGCAGATCCCCGACGTAGGTTGGCGTAATACCGGAGCGGTCTACCAGACACGGCACTTCAACACAAGCCTCCTTCGGAAGGTTCGTAATGAGTCCGGTGTTCATGACGTTGCCGCCAATCTTGAACGGATTACCTGTCTCCATCGCTTCCATAATGTAAGAGGCATACTCGGCAGATCGTGTGTGCTCAATACTTTCGCTGGCAAATATTTTGTCCCGCATTTCCTTCCAGCCATTAATCTGATTGACGCAGCGGCGCGGATACTCATCAAGCGGTATATTGTATTTGTCGATTAGCTCAGGGTAGTTCTTCTTAATAAAGTAGGGATGATATTCTGCATTATGCTCCGAAGATTCCGTTACATAATAGCCAAACCGAAGCATCAGCTCAAAGCGCACCATGTCATGATGCTTCTCCTTCTGCTTCTCGGCCGCCCGGCGTTTAATCTCCGGATACAGATCCTTGCCGTCCTTCTTCACTTCAAGCAGCCAGGCCATATGATTGATGCCCGCAATCTTCGATTCTACTCCCGCTGTATCCATCTCAAGCGAGCGGAACAGATCAGAGACGCAGTGCTGCACACTGTGGCAGAGCCCAACGGTCTTAATTCCGCCTACCGTATTCATCACATTCGTAAGCACAGCCATCGGATTGGTGTAGTTCAGGAACCAGGCGTCCGGGCAGACCTCCTGCATATCCCGGGCAAAATCCAGCATCACCGGAACCGTCCGAAGATTGCGGAAGATTCCCCCGATTCCAAGCGTATCCGCTATGGTCTGGCGCAGGCCATATTTCTTCGGAATTTCAAAATCGGTGATCGTACACGGATCATAGCCGCCGACCTGAATTGCATTAATGACATATTTCGCACCGCGAAGCGCTTCTTTACGGTCATGATAAGCTGTGATTCGGCAGGTGCTGCCGAGCGTTTCCTTTATGCTGTTTAGCAGCCGCTCGGAGTCCCGCAGCCGCTCTTCATCAATATCAAACAAAGCAAGCTCAAAATCCTGCAAAGCCGGGGTTGTCATCACATCGCCAAGTACATTTTTGACAAAAACTGTGCTCCCCGCACCAATGAATGTAATTTTGGACATTTTTTCTGCCTCCCATAGTCAGCAACCGCTGTATTAAATACAGCCTAACTATACGCTTCACCAAGGGTGCGAGAACATGGAATAGTCCAAGATAAACATGTCATAATCCCAGTTGATCGATTAGAGACAGCCGTACAATTATAGGCGAATCACCAATTCTTTTTGCTATAATACAGCTATATACGTGCAAAAGGGGATATTCACTATGCCAATCAATGAAGTCCATTTAACCCTTCAGGATTCGCAGGAGAAGATGGAGCTGCGCATGGATTTCTTCGGCCTTCAGGAGTGTGAACCAGGGCACAGCTGGGGTCCCGGACTGCGGGATGCCTTCATTCTCCATTACATCCATAAGGGTCATGGAAGCTTTCGCTATGAAGATCAGTGGACTCGGCTGGAACCCGGACAGGGATTTGTCATTTTCCCAGATGAACGCATTCATTATACAGCCGATGAAGAGGACCCCTGGACTTATTCCTGGATCGGTTTCAGAGGAATATATGCCAAATCCCTGCTGCAACGCGGAAGCTGTACGCCCGAGCATCCCATCTATTCCGCTGCACCCGAAACCTGTTTCTCTTCTTTCTATAACGATCTCATTCATGTTCGTCATCATGCCGGTGGAGATATTCATAGTCTGGGCATTCTATATAAAGTGCTGGGTGATCTCATACGCAGTGCTCCCGCTCCGGCTGCATACACTAAGTCCTCCCCTTCACGGGACAGCTATATTCGGAAGTCCCTCCGCTTCATTGAGAACGGATACAGTCAGAAGATGACGATTCAGGATATTGCAGAGGCCGTAGGCCTTGACCGTACGTATCTATCAGGTCTCTTCAAGGAGCATTTTGGCGTATCGCTTCAGTCCTATCTGCTTGAATACCGGATGAGACGGGCCGCAGAGCTGCTACGCAATCCGGAGCTGTCAATCAGTGATGTCGCTCACTCCGTAGGCTATAACGATGCATTCTTATTCTCCAAGATGTTCAAGAAGAACCAGGGACATTCTCCGCGCCATTATCGGCAGCTCCTCTGAGCCGGGCATAGTCACATGTCCGGCAGCTCCTGAGCACTATGGAAACGGCATTTCACTTGTGTCAGCATCACAAAAAGGGCCTGTCCTATCAGACAGGCCCTTCACATTATTGTACTGGCTCTTCCTCTTTTTCCGGATCCATCAACCGATCACTTGTAATGGATGCATCCGTCCAGTTGTCGACTAATTGCTGCGCGTATTCCAGCTTATCTTCATCCAGCATGTAATACCAGGCTCCATCGCTCTTGCCGCTTCCCTCCAGCATATAGCTGGTCATCTGCGGAACAGCTTCCTTATCATAGAACAGCTTGCCCAGATCCATGATGAAGTCTGAGGTCATATCTGTCTTCATATTGCTGCTCGCAATGGACAGAATTTCTGGAATCTTGGCGATGTTTCCGATCTGCAGCATCCGTTCTGCTGCAGCTTTGAGAAAGATACGCTGACGCTCCGTCCGTTTGAAGTCGGAATCCTCACGGTATCTGACATAATTGAGTGCATCCTCCCCAGTGTAGATGGGTTTGTTTGCCTCAATGTATAAGGGAATATGGTATTTGTACTTGTTCTGAATCGGTTCTGTGATTGGCAGCTCGACGCCGCCGAGTGCATCGACCACTTCAATAAGTGCGTTGAAATTCACCTTCGCATAGTAATCTACGTCTGTCTCCAAGAGCTGTTCAATCGTCTCCACACTCATCCTGGCTCCACCATAGGCATAAGCTGCATTCACCTTATCTCTTCTATCTCTCCCGGCAATCTGGACATAGGAGTCTCTTGGGATTGATAAGAGCAGCATCCGGTGATCCTCTGGACGAAATACCGCATAGATCATCGTATCAGATCTGCCGACATCCCCTTCACGCTCATCTACGCCAAGGAGAAGCATGCTGAACGGGTCCAGATCCTTCTCTTCTTCTGCCACTGCAGGTCCGGTGACTTCATCAAGTGGTTCATAGGAATCATCGAGTGCCGTCTTGAACGGCTTCTCTACAAACAGCTGCAGCGCTGCCCATCCCAGTTCCTTATGAAAAATATAAGCAAATGAGCCCACTAGCAGCAGGGTGATGAAGGATATTATTAATGGTTTTTTCGTCTTCTTTTTCGCTTTTTTCTTCTTGCCGGCTTTCTTCCGGTTGCTCCGTGTCAACGGGTATTCAAGATCGCTCATCAGCTTCTCCTTTCCTCACTATCTTTTATGTCGACGCAATCTATCTTATTTTTAATAAAATTTGATGTTTTTGGTCAGATTTTAATTCGATAACTCATCTAATATACTACATATTTCCATATTGAGGAATATGCGTTTCACAGAATGTCGAAATCTTGCTTTCCTATTTCTATAACGTGCCTTTTAGGAGCAATGTTGCCTATAATGTGATTTAGGAAGAACAATTTCTTATCGAACGAAAATTCGGATATGGAGGATGGTAGAAGTGAGGGATGAGGAGCTGTTTGACAAAGTGTATGCCGCAATACTTGCGCGGAGTGACCGCTATGACGGCATTTATTATTCTGCGATCAAAACGACCGGTATCTATTGCAGACCTTCCTGCCGCTCCAGAACGCCGAAGCCGGAAAATGTCATTGTCTATGCCAGCACCCAAGAGGCGGAGCGCAGCGGATATCGGGCCTGCAAGAGGTGCCAGCCGAATAAACAGGAGCTTATCAACCCTGATGCTGATATTGCAGAACGGGTTACCCGTTATATTTACGCTCATTACAGAGAGCCGCTTACTCTTGAGCGGATTGCTTCAACCCTCAGTATCAGCCCATATCACATGCAGAGGGTGTACAGGAGAGTAACCGAGACCACGCCCGCTCAGCAGCTGCAGCATGTTCGCATTGAACATGCGAAGGAACAGCTGAAGATGTCTGATTCATCAATTCAGGATGTGGCATTAATCGTAGGATTTAAGAGCGTCTCACACTTCATCAGTGTTTTCCAAAAAAGAACAGGTGTTACACCCCAGCAGTACCGCAAAGGGGATATCACATAGAGGTTATTCATTCTAATAGATAGGAGGCATGCAGCATGGAGACCGTGTACTGGGCAGAGCTCAGACATTCCTTATTTCAGAATCAGACGATGTATATAGCAGCAACAGAGAATGGGCTGTGCAAAGTGACCTGGCCCACGGATTCAATGGAGGTGCTTATGAACTGGATTTATCGCCGTTTTCCAAGAGCAGAAATGATAGAGAATCCCGAGAAGCTCGCGCCCTATCTCACTCAGCTGATCGAATATATGGACGGAGCAAGACAGAGCTTCAGTCTGCCGCTGGACCTGAGAGGCACAGCGTTTCAGACGAAAGTATGGCGGGAATTGCAGCAAATTCCCTTTGGCGAAACACGCAGCTATTCAGACATTGCGCATGGGATTGACCACCCTCAAGCCGTGCGTGCCGTTGGTACGGCTAACGGGGCAAATCCTGTGCCCATCATCGTCCCTTGCCACCGCGTCATTGGTAAGAACAACACACTGACGGGATTCGCAGGCGGATTGAAAGTAAAGGAAGCACTTCTTAACTTGGAGGGATACCATGGATATACCGCAGCAGGACATGCCCGGTTCCAATTCTAGAATAGACTTTAATTCTGCAGACAACAGCTTCAAGCTGTCTCTGCCTGAGCTGTTTAACTATGACGAGATTCTGTATTATTTGAACCGGTCCAAGCTCGAGTGTCTGCATCAAGTGGATCATGAGAGGATCTATAAGCTGATCAAAGTGAATGAAGCAGTAATTCCGCTTCAACTGGAGTATGATCAAGAGGCACATGCACTGGTTGTCCGCTCCCTGCTTGAAGAACCACTCCGTGCTGATGAATGCCAAGCAGTTGTCACCTATATAACAGAATGGCTGGATCTGGACAGAGATCTCTCTCCTGTGGAAGCACGTGTAACAGCGGACCCTATCCTTTCGAAGTTTTCCGACTCATTAAGGGGTCTGCGTATCGTTGGTGTTCCTGATCTATTCGAGGCATTATGCTGGGCTGTGCTCGGACAACAGATCAATCTGACGTTTGCGTATACATTAAAACGACGGCTTATCGAGGCCTATGGGGAGCAGCATTCATTCGGAGAGCGGACATACTACCTCTTCCCAACACCCCAATCGGTGCTGACAGCATCCGTCCAGGATCTGAAGCAGCTGCAGATTACGAGCAAAAAAAGCGAATATATATTGGATCTGGCCAGGCGGCTCGACAGCGGCGTGCTCCAGAAGAGCGTCCTTCTTGCTTCGGGTTTCCGCGAAGCCGAAGAGGCGCTCACCCGGATTCGCGGGATCGGTCCCTGGACGGCACATTATGTGCTGATGCGCTGCCTGCGTGATCCCGCTGCCTTCCCCATCGGTGATGCTGGACTTCATGCTGCGCTGAAGCGGCAGCTAGGGCTCAGCGTGAAGCCTGCTCCTGACCGGATCCGTGAGCTATTCAAGCCTTGGGAAGGCTATGAAGCTTATGCCGTATTCTATTTATGGAGGAGTCTCACGTTGTAAGGAGAATGCTGTAAGGAAACGATCGAAACGGCTAACCGGCTGTCGCTTCTCCGTTCTTTTTCATTCTGCGAAATTTCCATCGCTCTCACTCTCTTCAGCAAATCGCTTCAGCAGCATGAGCTTGTTGTCCCAGAACCGTTCATAGTAAGACAGCCAGCGCTTAAGCTCTATCAGCGGCTCGGTATCGAGTCGATACCTGGTCTCGCGTCCCACTTTACGGTCCTTCACCAGTCCCGCATCAGACAGCACGCGCAGGTGCTTGGATACGGCCGTTCGGCTTATGGGGAAACGCTCGCTGATGGCACCAACCGGCATTTCCCCATGGCTTAGCAATTGAAGCAAATCCCGGCGGGTAGGATCTGCGATAGCTTGAAAGACATCATGCTTAGGTGCAGCTGACATGAATGCTACGCTCCAAACTGCGCTGCTAGTTTGCTGAGGATTCCAGTCCAGCCGCCCGACATCCGGTCGCGTACAATGCTGTGATCTTCGCCGAAGGAAGTTTTCTCTTCTATACTCCAGCCACCATGTGTAAGTGTAAACTCCGTCCGTCCATCCTTCTCTGCAAGCTCGAACGTAATGATCCAATCCTTATCCCATTTGAAGCAGAGCCGATGAGGCGGATCGAGCTCGGTCACTTTGCACAGCGAATTTCCAAACGGACCTGACTGCAGGTGAAATTCATGCCCAAGCACCGGCTCAAAATCATTTGGCATAAACCAGGCGGCAATACCTTCAGCGGTAGCCACCGTACTCCATACTTTCTCGATGGGCGCATCAATGACGATCGTCTTCTGAATATCCGGCAATGTTTGTGTCATCTATTCTCTTCTCCTTCGAAAATCTTGTTTGTAGTTTATAAGTGTGTTCAATTTCTCTCACGATTATATGACACCTTTAGGTTTCATGTAAAGCGAAACCTAAAGGTTTCCTTTTTTTGATGATTAAATCTATCTCACATCAGTTGTTCGTTTATGAATCCTTGTTCGTTCATGATAAAATGGGAATATTGAACAAGGGATAAATTCATCCCGCCATAATAAGGAGATGAGGAACACATGAAGGAAGATCTGATTCGGCGCATTACCGGTTATGTACGTATGGATACACAGTCGGATGAGAACAGCGAGACCTGTCCGTCTACACCGGGCCAGCTTGAACTAGGCCGCAAGCTTGTGGAGGAACTTCAGGATATCGGTATGCAAGAAGTCACGATGGATGACAATGGGTATGTCATGGCAACCCTGCCTGCTAATACGGACAAGGAAGTTCCTGTCATTGGCTTTTTAGCCCATCTGGACACGGCTACCGACTTCACAGGCAAGAACGTAAATCCTCAGCTCATCGAATCCTACGATGGTAACGATATCGTGCTGAACCAAGAGCAGAATATTATCCTGTCACCAAAAGACTTTCCGGAGCTTGCGAACTATAAAGGACACACCTTGATTACAACAGACGGGACAACCCTGCTCGGTGCAGATAACAAAGCCGGCATTGCCGAAATTATCACCGCTATGGACTACCTCCTGAACCATCCGGAAATCAAGCACGGCAAGATCCGCGTCGCATTCACGCCAGATGAAGAGATTGGACGTGGACCTCACCTTTTTGATGTCAAAGCTTTTGGCGCGAAATATGCCTATACTGTTGACGGTGGACCACTTGGAGAGCTGGAATACGAGAGCTTTAATGCGGCGGCGGCCAAGATCGTCTTCAAGGGCAAAAACGTTCATCCCGGCACTGCCAAGAATAAAATGGTCAACTCCGCCAAAATCGCTATGGAATTTAACAGCCTGCTCCCTGTAGAGGAAGCGCCTGAGAATACGGACGGCTACGATGGTTTTTATCATCTGAACGCTGTACAAGGAGACGTGGAGGAGACAACGCTCAGCTTTATCATCCGTGACTTTGACCGTGCCAGCTTTGAGGCCAGAAAAGCAAACATGGAACTTATCGCCGGAGAGCTTCAGGCTAAATACGGTGAGGACCGCGTCCATCTTACACTGCGCGACCAATATTACAACATGCGTGAGAAGATTGAACCCGTCAAATTCATTGTCGATATTGCAGGCGAAGCAATGAAGAGTCTCGACATTCAGCCTCATATTGTTCCGATTCGTGGAGGCACCGACGGTTCGCAGCTCTCCTATATGGGACTACCGACACCGAATATCTTTACCGGCGGCGAGAATTACCATGGACGTTACGAATATGTATCAGTAGATCATATGGTCAAAGCAACGCAGGTGATCATTGAGATCATCGAGCGGTTTGAACAGCGCTAAAGATTGCGCCTCTATCTGCTCATTAGCTTAGCAGCCTAACACAAAGAGCGGCCCATTCTGTCACCTAAAGACAGAACAGGACCGCTCCATTTTTGTCATACTGTAGAATTACATATAGCATTCGACTTATTCGTACATCTTACTGCGTGCATAGAGACGTTCGTTCTCGGCATCTGTATCCATCTCTAGGTTCATGTTCTTCTCCACAAACAAGCGCTGTGCCGGCATAGCCAGCTTGATGCCTTCCTCTTCCAAAATGTTTAAAATTTCAAAATTAATCGATTCCAGCACCCGCATATGCTCCACCCAGATGGTTGTGTACGTGAAAAAGTAGAAGAAGATTGTAATCTGATCATTTGTCATCCCTTTGACACGTACCATAATCATATCCTTGTCGACTTCCTGGTGATTCTCAATATACTCACGAAGTCGTTCAACGGCTGCAGCAAGCTTCTTCTGATCTGTATCAATTGCTACACCCAGATCAAACGTGATCCGTCTCTTACCCATCCGGCTCCAGTTCGTAATCGCCGCCTTGGCAAGAATATTGTTCGGGATGATGACAACAGAATCCGCAAAAGTACGAATCTTCGAGCTTCTGAACGAGATGTCCTCTACCGTACCTTCTACCACATCTGTACTTATCCAGTCTCCCTTGGAGAAGGGCTTCTCCGTAACGATAATGACCCCTGCAATCAGATTGCTGAGTGTATCCTGAGCCGCCAGCGCGACGGCAAGGCTTCCGAGTCCTAGTCCTGCGACTAGACCATTAATACTGTAGCCCCACTCTGCCGCGATAATCGTCAGTGTCAGTGCAATGACCAAGAACCGAAGTACTTTGGACAAGAAGGGAATAATCATATCCGACTCTTCTACGCCCCACTTGGTGCTGAGTCCAGTAAAGAAACGAGAAGATCGACCGGACAGATTATACAGCCCCCAACCGATAATAGCGATAAAGCCCGTACGGATGAGATGAGAGAACAAAGGCCACTGACCGCCTCCAGCAAAGTAAAACAGAACCGCACCATAAATACCAATCAAAATCATGAGGGCACGTATGGGATTACGGAGCGTGAGATACAGGTTATCCCACTTCTGGCCGAATACGCGCTTCAGCAAACGAAACAAACGAGCTGATGTCCATTTGTTAAATATGGTGAAGACCAGAAGGAACAATATGGCTAATGCTAAGCGAATCCAATTAATGCCTTCTACAAATTCCGTAATACTGTTTAAATTCAAAAATTGACACACCTTTACTACTTATTACAGCACATAGCCGTTAAAAACTTTTTGCTATTGAATCAATTTCATAATACCATTGGCTGCTTTAATCAAGAGTATGTATAGATCAAAATGGTTTTATTTGTCTATATATAGTTTCAAGTCCACACTTTTGATAAGTTATGAAATCGAGGCTATTGTAACATGATTATTGTATTCGAACAAAAGACCGATTATTTCATCTATGTAAATCAATTGAATAGTACCCTGAGTTGCTGAATACTACAAAAACAAACAAGACAAGCAGATCTCACCGCTGCCGACGATCAGCTGCTTCTGCTTGTCTTGTAATCTTATTTATCGTAATTTTCCTTATATATTCAATGCATTAAACCACTCGATCCCAGAATCGATGCGCTGCTACAGCATTCAGGAATTTCTCAGCGAAGCTTCCCAGCTCTTCTCCACTTGCAGCCGTTACGATTCCCGGAGCTGAGGCAGCAGCAGAATCAGATGCCATACCCAGACCTTTCACAAGGAAGGAAACACCTTCATTTAACGCACCGATTGGCTTGTAGTGCCTGTATGCTTCCTTAATAAACTCCGCCGCATTAGGATCGGCTGAAATAGCCTGTACACTTTGTTCACCGCCTGCAACATAGATCGCATCAAATAGAAGCGAATCGCTCGTGAGGAAGGTATGCATTGCTTCAATGCTCACCCCTCCTTGTCCCGAAACGGGGCCAAGATGATCGCTGACCACTTCGGCCATAACGCCTGCTTCGGTCAGAGCATTAATCAAGGTGATCACATGCTGGTCGAAACCGTCTCCGGCCAGTACAGCCACTTTACGAGTCTTCGCGGAATGAATCGTATTCGCCATACTTATAGCTGGTGAAGATGGAATCATCGGCGGTTTGGCTGGATTCTCGGCAGACTCTGGCAGCTGGGCACCAATTTTAGGAGCTACGGCAGAAGCCAGCTCGGGAGCAATGTTCATCAGCAGATGAATCACCTGCTGACGCACTTCCATCCGCTGCACCTTCCCAAGCTCAAACTGGAATGCGCTGATGAGATGTTTTTTCTCCGGCTCTGACATACTGTTCCAGAAGAGCAGAGCCTGGCTGTAAAAATCTTCGAAGCTGCTGCTTCTTGCCTTGATCTTGTGCCCTTCCACTTTCTCCGCATAATGCTGGTATCCACCCTCCTGCGGGGAAGCAGGCGAAGGAGTGTTACCCGCAATGCTGTTCTTATGGTAACTCACCGGACCTTGGTTGATGGTCATGCGATGCATGCCATCACGCTGGTTGTTATGCACTGGTGCAACCGGACGGTTGATTGGAATTTCCGGAAAGTTCGGGCCGCCGAGCCTTGAGATTTGCGTATCGGTATAGGAGAAGAGGCGCCCTTGAAGAAGGGGATCATTGCTGAAATCAATCCCTGGCACAACATGGCCCGGATGGAAGGCAATTTGCTCCGTCTCCGCAAAGAAATTGTCTGTGTTGCGATTAAGCGTCATTTTGCCGACTCTGCGCACAGGGACGATCTCCTCTGGCCAAATTTTAGTCGGATCCAAAATATCAAAGTCAAATGAAAACTCGTCCTCTTCCTTAATAATCTGAAGTCCAAGCTCGTATTCCGGATAATTGCCGGTCTCAATCGCATTCCACAAATCTCTGCGATGGAAGTCCGGATCTTTACCCGCTACCTTCTGATTCTCATCCCAGACCAAGGAGTGAACGCCAAGTACCGGCTTCCAGTGGAATTTGACGAAGTGGCCGACCCCTTCCTCATTCACCAGACGGAAAGTATGTACACCGAACCCTTCCATCATGCGATAGCTCCGCGGCAATGCTCGGTCAGACATCGCCCACATCATCATATGCGCTGATTCATGATTGTTAGCGATAAAGTCCCAGAAAGTATCATGTGCAGAAGAAGCCTGCGGCACCTCATTGTGCGGCTCAGGCTTGACGGCGTGCACAAAATCAGGAAATTTCATTGCATCCTGAATAAAGAATACCGGTATGTTATTTCCTACGAGATCATAGTTGCCTTCCTCTGTATAAAATTTCGTCGAGAAGCCCCTGACGTCGCGCACCGTATCAGATGAGCCTCGGGAGCCAGCCACTGTGGAAAAACGGACAAATACAGGCGTCTTTACAGAAGGATCCTGCAAAAATTTGGCTTTGGTAAAGGAGGTCAAAGGCTCATACACCTGAAAGTAACCATGTGCGCCAAATCCGCGGGCATGCACAATCCGCTCCGGAATACGCTCATGGTCAAAATGTGTCATCTTCTCACGGAAATGAAAATCCTCCATCAGGGTCGGACCGCGGACTCCTGCTTTCAAGGAATGTTCATCTTCAGATACCTTCAGTCCCTGATTGGTGGTCAGCTTCTTTCCGTCATTACTTACGCGAAAAGAATCCAGCTGCTCCTGCTTGGCGTTTTCATTCATGCGCTTTTCTTCGTTACTCATCCTGGTCGTCCTCCTCTTGATTATCTAATCGTCAAAAAAGATGTCCTCGAAATTTACGCAAATCCAAAGCTCTAAACTTCTAAATAAGTACCCTAAGCAGGATACCGTCAAACGGATTCATCACCAACAAAAAAACCATGAGAAAATGATCATCATTTTCTCATGGTTTGTTCATTTGTATTTCATTGTTACTTCACTTCTACGCGGATTGCTTCACTTCTTGTGCTGCCATGCTCGTTTACCAGCTCAATGTAATACTCGTAGGTTCCTGCCGCCTGATCTGATATTTCGGTGAATGCCGTTTGTGCATTCGGTGTATGGGCAGCAAGCTCCTGCGTATCTAACAATTCTCCATTTTCATAGAGACGGTAGGTTGTCCCGTTAACGCCCCACCACATGTTCATCGTAATGGCGTAGCTGCCGTCTCCATCCCAATTGTCACTAGAAATGCTCGGCTTGCCAGGTGCGGCATCTCTGACAGTTACCGTGTGCGGCGCTGATTTCGTTACCCCATGCTGGTTAGCCAGCTCTGCGGTATACGTGTAAGTTCCATTCCCTCTTCCGGATAACGGTACTTGGATACTCTGAGCCCCAGGGGTGTGATCGGATAGAAGCTCGGTATAGATGAGCTTCCCGTTCTCGTATAGCTTATAACGGGTTCCGTTATCCCCCCACCACATATTCATCGTAATGGTGTACTCTCCATCCAGAAGTCCATGGTCATGTCCGTTATTATCTGACAGTACTGGAATTCCCGGTTTACCCTTGGCAAGTCCTTCTTCCTCCGCTCCTGCATAACGGATGTTCGGAGCGGCGGGCTCTTCCATCCCTGCCCCCAGATAGAATCCGGTATGAGGCGGCTGATTGTAAGAGACATTCTGCCAAGCAACACCAAGTCGATAGATTGGATCATGCATGAGCGTGCGAATCCGGTGCTCACTTTCATCCGTTGTCGTATAAATACGCAGCTCAGAGCTGTCACTGGAGCGCCAGATGACTTCTTCCCGCCAATCTCCATACAGGTCTGCTTGGAGGCTCGGGTTTGCCTTGGTCGAATTGTTCGACGCAGCTCCTTCTGCCGTCAGCAGATTCACCGTCGTCTGATTCTCGTAATCCCATTTGTCGATACGAATATCATCCTGAAGCTCTCTCAGCAAATCTCCGTCCCACCAAATTCCATAGTTCGTGGAGGAAGGAATTCCACTTGATATCTGCTCACCTGTAATACTGTAGAGCGGGCTGAGCGGAATATGCTGCTCGTTCGTAATTGTGGCAGCCCACACCTCTTCACCCGGATAATTCGGGTCAATATCGGCGGACATCCCTCGGCCGACGTCCCTTCCCATCGGAATGCCCCACAGAATTTCACCTGTCTGTGCGTCCCGAACCTCCATACCGTAGGCTGCGCCTGCATTCTCATGCACACTGAAGATTTCAAGGCCTTCACGATTTGGATTCAAGTCGCCGAAATGCATTGCATCGCCATGCCCGAGTCCGGTATTGTGCAGCGGTGTTCCGTCATCGTCGATCGCTATTGCGCCGAACAGGATCTCGTCCTTGCCGTCATTATCTACATCACCGACCGACAAGTTATGGTTACCTTGCCCAGCATAGCTGCCGAGGCCTTCATCATTCGTATCGAAGCGCCAGCGCTTTACAAGCTCACCACCCGCGAAATCATAAGCTGCCAGCACCGTTCTCGTATAATATCCTCTAGAAAAGACAACGCTTGGATGTTCTCCATCCAAATACGCAACAGTAGCCAGGAAGCGGTCTACCCGGTTACCATATCCGTCCCCCCATGAATTGACGTCGCCTCTCGGCGGATCATACGGTACGGTGTTGATTACTTTTCCTGTCAACCCTTCGAACACCGTCAGGTACTCATTACCGAGAAGCACATACCCAGAGCTGTTCCGGTGATCCAGCGAGCCGTCACCAATCACTTGTCCAGCTCCATCCCTTGTACCATCGGCTGTCTTCATCGTAATCTCTGCTCTTCCATCGCCATCCAGGTCATAGACAAGAAATTGTGTATAATGCGCTCCTGCCCGAATGTTAGGCCCCATCTGAATTCTCCACAGCTTGGTCCCATCCAGCTTGTAGGCGTCCATCAACACCTCGCCCGTGTAACCTGCCTGAGAATTATCCTTGCCGTTTGTTGGTGACCACAGCATGACAATCTCGTACTGTCCATCTCCATCCAGATCACCTACACTTGCATCTCCGGCATAGTAGGAATAAGGCTGACCGTCTTTTGTATAGGCATCCTGCGGCTTATCCAGTGGAATGCTCTTGTATCCATTCTGCCATACCTCAGCCGTCTCAATGCTCTCCTGCTTTACTCCGTTCAGCACGGGTTCGATTCTGTACACGGAATCCACCTTACCCTCAGGATCCAGCAGGTTCGTGCGATCTGCCAGCGGATTACTCGTAATGAGTACACCGTCCCTGTAAACGTTGAAAGCAATAGAGTCAGGATCAAGTCCGAGCATCCTCCAGCTGACAAGCACACCTTCCTCCGTCTGCACCGCTACCGGTGCACGATCGAGCTTCTCCATCTGGCGATACAGTGTCGTCACAGCAGGAGTGGAGAGCACATCGGACGGCTCGGAGATGCCGCCTGCGTTCACAGAGGCAACCTTGTAGTAGTAAGGTATTGTGCTAAGAATATCCTTATCCGTATATAAGGGATCCTTGGTTTGTCCAATCAGGGCATATTCCCCATCCTCTGATTTCGAGCGGTATACATTGTAGTATTTTGCTGTCGGCAGGGCGCTCCATGACAGGGAAACCTCGTTCTTATGAATCGCATCCACACGGAGATTTTGAGGAGTGCCAGCCTGCTCTACACCAGGATCTATCATCGATACCGCCAGCTCCGCCGAGGGTACCGATTCCAGACCTGCTCCATCGACTGCCGTGACGGTGTACACATAATTCATTCCGATATCAATACCCTGATCGATATAGGAGCGTTCACTCGTTTCAGCGATAAATGAGGACTTCTCTTCTCCTTCCGCCTGACGATACAAGCGATAGAGCGCGGCTTCTTCTAAACGCTGCCAGCTAAGATGTGCTGATGGAGGCTCGCTCTCCAGGTCCGTCTTCTCCAGCTGCAATCCTGTTGGCCCGAGCAGCAGCGGCGTTATCTCAATACCGTTCAGATGAGCGGTTTGTCCCGATATAAGCACATTCAGCTGTCCGTCCGACACGGTAATCGGGCTGTGAACCTTCTCCGCAATCGTCTCCTTACCCGAGCTGGCTGTCCCGTAATCTTTGCCTTCAATATTTATATTGGTTCTTGCCGAACCAATCCAGTCGCCTGTATACGTCTTAACCGCGTATGTTCCGTTCGGCAGATCCACCTTGAATTCGTATCGACCGCCAAAGTTAATGATGAAGTCCCGGCGCAGCGCATCGGTCGCACCTCCGCGATCCCGATCTGCAAATGCACCTTCAAGCAGCTTGAGCCCGTACCCTGTTTCAGCGGTATACAACACCTTCTGATTGACCTCGGTATATCCTTCCGCAACAGGCGAACCTACAGGTCCGAAGTCATATCGGAGTGCTGCTGATTTGGTTCCGATCGCAAGCTCCTCCGACGGCACGGAATCTCCTCTGCTGTTCACCGCAGTAACTCTTACCGTATAAGCCGCCCCTTCCTGGAGGCCGTTTATATTATAGCTGGGTATCGTGGCGGTTCCGGCCAGCTTATAAGCCGTTTCTGCCTCCTCCGCTCCCTTCACATAGATCCGGTAAATATCGGCGCCTTGAACCTCGTTCCACTTCAGCATCGCACCGCTGTTGCTAATATTCCCGGCAGCAAGCCCTGTCGGCTGCTCTGGCACAGATTCCGGGGGAGCTTGCTCCTGTACAAATGCAGAAATAGGAATATTCAAGTCCTGAATCGCTCCGGCAACCATTCTTGCCAATTGAATTGCACCGTACTCCTGAAAATGCGTATTGTCCTCCGCACCATTTGGAAAGGCCTCGTATACACCCGGCTCCACATGCAAGAACACGGACTTGGCCTCATCAGGCCCAATGGAGTCATAATAGGCGACACTCAGCGCACTGAGATCAATGAGCAGGGTGTTCTGCTCCTCAGACACTTCCTTCATGGCTTGTACGTATTCCGGGAAGCTTACATTAAACTTGCCCGTGTCCGGATTAAAGTCCCTGCGGCCCACCGGAGTCACCAGAATCGGTTCTGCTCCGCGCTGCCTTGCTCCGTCGATATACGTCTTGAGATACACCTTATAATCCTCAGGCGAAGCATAACGGTCCGGAATTGAAATTGTCGCATCATTATGACCGAACTGAATCAGCAGCACGTCGGACGGACGAATAACCCGTAGAATCTCATCAAGCCGCCCCTGCGCAATAAAGTTCTTGGTGCTTCGCCCCCCGATCGCGTGATTCTTAACTGTGATCTCTTCACTTAGATACCGTGGAAGCATCTGTCCCCAACCCGCCTCCGGCTTCCAGTAAGGATCGTAGGTTTGCACTGTAGAATCACCCGCGATATAAACCAATGGATACTCGCTTGCTGTGCGGTCTGGCAGCTTCGTAATTACCAGAGCATTCAGCTTGGCGCTTGACCCGCTGAATCCAAAATTCAGCTGACCGTCAACCAAAGCAATGTCAAAGTTCATCTCAAGGAACGCTCCAGCTCCTTTTGGTGTCAGCTGTACTTTTTGCATGCTCTCTACAGCCATAGCAATCTCAGACACTTCTGCAGCGTCACCCGCTATGAGCGATACTGTATAATCCCCATTTGGTAAATCGACTTGGAACTGGCCGCCGTCCTGAATGAGGGCATAATCGGATCTGACTGCATCGTCTCCGTCCCGGTCTGTCATCGTGACTTGCGAAGGATCATTAAATCCGTATCCCGCTTCTGATGTGTAGGCAATCGGCTCAGCAACCTGGGTATAACCTTCTGCTCCTGCTCCATTCCCAAAATCAAAACGGTACAACCCTTCCGTAAGCGTTTGCAAATTAGATGATTCTGATCCATTCGGCTCCTCAGCTGGAGCTCCTTCCTCATTAATGCCCTCCTCTTGCGATGAGCCCTCCTCTGTCTCACTTTCTTCCTGCCCTGCTTCGTTAGTTCCTTCTTCTCCCCCTGTCTCCTCACCCGGTGCTTCCTCGCTTGGTACTTCTACCTCAGGCACTTCCCCATTTGGCAATTCCTCGCCTTGCTCCGTTCCTTCCGGCGCTGTATTTGAGGCATCTTCATTCCTTTCCTGGGCCTGCACGTATTGACCCCCCCATTCACCCGGTGTAATCATCGTGGACAGCACCATCATCATGACTAGAAAAATAATAAAAAAACGCCGTTTACCGATTCGGTGCTTGCTCTTCCCGTTCACTTAAACGCGGCCTCCTTTGAGAATGGAATATAATCCCTTTCATATTAGCGCTCCGTCTGGTGATTTAACATTTAAAAAACAGTGTTTTTTACACAAAAATCAGTGTTTTCATCTACGTAAAAAACACCGCAAAGTCTCCATTTCGGAAGAATTGCGGTGTTGAAGTGTCTCAGGAATCTTTGTCAAAAGGTCTTTAATCCAAGCCGAGTGCACCTCGCGTCATCGCCATAATCCCTTTATCTCCTGATAGTAGAGCAAATTGTCCCATTAGAACCGGGTAGGCCGCGTAACGCTCCACAATATGCTCCTTCATTCTCGGCCATACCTTACCTCCAGCTGCTGCATAATTAGTCAACATTCGCTGAAGTTCGTCCTCGCCAAAAATTGCATAGTAGATTGTAAAGTCCGTAGCTGGATCAGCCACCTCAGACTCTGTCCAATCAATCAGTCCGGTAACCCGCTGTTCACCATCCAGCAGAATATGAGGCGGATGAAGATCTCCGTGGATCAGTCCGCATGTATCAGGCCAATACGTCTTATCGGAGAGCCAGGACTGCCATCGGTCCCACAGCTCCTCCTTCACCCCGATCTTCTCCTTCACTTCCTGTGCCTGGGAGGCATAATGGCTTCTTACTTCCTCCGGTGTCTTCACACGTAGTCCCGCTGCCGCTGCCTGAGTCCCGTCTACCGCATGCAGGGCTGCAAGCGCCTCTGCCAAAGATCGCACAAATTCGTCCTTTAATTCCTCATGATTCGTATTCCAATCATAACCCGCTGTCGATACGTCAGCCATAGGGATGCCATCAAGCCTTGGATAAGCGATGAGCTCGTCAGAGAATACTTGCCATTCCGGAACATTCACGGGCAGTCTGCCATTGATATAATCAAGCACCTTCTTCTCATTCACCGCACGCTCTAGTACATCTGACCTTCTTGGCTTGCGAATCACCCAGTCTACATTCGACGTATCCTTTGCCATCGCTACTTGAAAGTCCATCCCAGACTCTGTTACCTTAGCTTCATCCGAAGCAAACTGTAATCCATGCTGACGGGCAAGACTCAGCAGCTCCTTAGCCACTCCCTCGTGCTGCTGCTCTCCATATCCATTTGTCATTTACATTCCCTCCTGAATTATGAAAATAAAAAAACACAGACAACCTGCTGCCTGTGTTCGATGATGGGATAGATTGCATTCATGAGCACACCACATATAAGCTCTAGATGCTTGGCCAAGCTTACCCGAATCCATGTCTCATTCCTGCGGCATACATTTTCTTTAGGAGTTATCTACATGTGGACATACTTATCCCGCTTCATCTTAGCACCGAGCATTTCTCAAGCGGATATAAGCAATCAGCACACATAACCCTCCGTTCCAATTCAAGTTACTCCAAGATTAGCATGCAATTCGGAAGATAACAACGCCCAGACAAGCCCTTTCGCAGTAAAAAACAGTTTAAATCAATCTAAGCCAGATCCCTATAGATAAACTTTATTTCCCGTGTTTGCACTTTCGACCGCACCAAATACCATGGCCATGCTGTAAATGTTGTCGGTGCAATCTGTTTCAGCCGGCCTTCCCTCCGAAAGTGCCAAGAACATTTCGTCGAGACAGCCAGCGTGACCCTCACGTCCGGTCCAGCTTCCTTCGAGATCGATATGCTCTACATCATGGAAAAAGCCCGTACCGCCCTCGTCTTTCATATACTCACCGACCGGCATCCGAATCCCGTCCCAGCGAGCAGATCCTTGGCTTCCGATCACCCGCCAATCAGCTTCCCAGGATGTATTCAGTCCGATGGCCGACCAGGAGCCGCGATAGCTGAATACCGAACCGTCGCTCATTTCAAATATGCAAATAGCAGATGCATTTCCCTGGTACCACGATCCCTCCGGATTATATTCATGGCAATATACAGACACCGGCTTTGCTCCTGTAATAAAACGGGCCTGATCAAAGGTATGGATCGCCATATCAACGATCAGCGGACTATTCATCAAATCGCGGAATCCGCCAAACCTCGGTCCAAGGAAGAAGTCGGCATGTATGGAACCCAGCTGGCCGATTTTACCGCTGTGCACGAAATCGCGAAGCGTCCTGATTTGTTTTAAATACCGGCGGTTTTGCATGACGGAGTACCGTTTTCCCGTCTCGTTGCTAACGCTTACGATCTCCTTTGCATCTTCAAAGCTCTCCGCCATCGGCTTCTCGCCGAACACATCACAGCCTGCTTTCAGCGCGCGGGTAACGATCTCCTTATGACTGGCAGGAATGGTGCAATCGAACACCAGATTGGCATCGGTCGCTTGAAGAGCGGCTGACAGCTCGGTAAAAGTCGGGACCTGCAAATTCCTTCGCTCCGCCATTTTCTTTGCACTGTCTTCATATAGATCAACCAGCCCAACAATCTCCGCATCCTCTCTTTCTGCAGCATAATCAAGCCAAGTATTGGACATCCCGCCGCATCCCGCAACGATGATTTTGTGCTTGGACATAAGACTCTCCCTCCCTCTATACCGGATTCGTTACGAAGTCTCCCCCGCGGCATTGCTTCAAATACCGGAGTGCATGAACCTGACCGGTCATCTCCAGCTCTCCCCGGTATACCGGATCATGCCATCCTTCAATATCAATACTGCCTGTGTAGCCTCCCTGTCTTAAGATCGTGATGACATCGGTCCAGTTGGTATCGCCAAAGCCTGGCGTGCGATGCCATACATAAGGCTCCGGACCATGAATTCCATGCTCCTTAATGACATCCCAGGCAATGGTAGCATCCTTGCCGTGTACATTAAACACTTTGCTTACCCATTTTCTGAGCTGCGGAATTGGGTCAATCAGCCCGACCATCTGGTGACAGGGCTCCCATTGCAGTCCGATGTTCTCCATCGGCAGAGCGTTAAACATAAGCTCCCATGCTGCCGGATGATAGGCAATGTTCCAGTCCCCACCCTTCCAATCTCCATCCATGCTGCAGTTCTCAAAGGCTAGGCGAACCCCCTTGCTCTCAGCAAAACGGGCCAGCTCACCAAACACCTCTACATACCGCGGTATGGATTCATCAATTGCGCCGGGCATCCGACCGGTAAATCCAGTAACAAGATCTGTGCCAAAGTCGGAGGCATGCTCGATCAGCCGCTTCCAACTAGCCAGTGTATCCGCATTCTTCCCTTCTCCAGTGAGCGGATTGCCAAATATGGATAAGCTAGTAACTGGAATACTATGTACATCTAGCAATTCCCGCACCTCTTTGGCAAGCTCCTTTACATCGGTCCCGGCGGTTGTCTGCCAGAAAGTGAGCGAAAAGGACTCAAACCCGTGAGGGATAATTTGAGGCAGTACACGTACTGCATCCCCTCCGTTAACCAATGTTCCAATTCGAATATGATGCATTAGAGTAACCTCCATTAAAGTAGGATTTCAACTGAGTACTATGGTACTTAATGGAGCCTTGCCTCTGCTATATCCTAATTAACGATATATTCGCACAATCTTACGCAATTTTACTTCATGAGAACGTTGACATTGGTATTTTTGCTACCTATATTGAGAGAAATGGTTGAATGCTCCGCACCCTCTGGTAACTCTCTAAATTAGGAGGCCTATCCGATGACGACAAATCCGCATAAGGAAAATACTTGGATACCCGATCGAACGTTTCCGATCAATGTATTTTTTGTGAATGACATTTATTTGCACTGGCATGATCATTTGGAATGGGTGTACGTAAAGAAAGGGAGAGTACGGCTGCAGATCGACGGTGATTTCGATATTTTGGAGCAAGGGGATCTGGCCTTTGTTCATTCCAAACAGCTCCATAGAGCTGAACAGCTTGAACCAGACACCCAGCTTGTATGTATTGTGTTTAATGAGGCACTCGTGAGAGGGAATGGTCTGGACATCACCGAGCATCACTACTTTCTTCCTTATCTGCATCTGAAGCATCAGTGGCCTAGAATTGTAAAAAATCAGGAGAGCTGCATGCAGCCCATCAGCTTGTCCTTCTTGAGACTTATTGAGGAGTTTGAGAATAAACAGCCTGGCTATGAGCTTATCGTCAAGAGTGAGCTTCTCCATATTTTTGGACGGTATTTCCGCCATGCCCAGCAGGAAGGATCACAGATCCGAATGTTCCACCAGCGGGATACCCATAACCTATCTAGTTTACTAGAGCTGCTGCGCGAGCATTATCGTGATGATATATCCGTAACGGAGGCCGCCAGGCAGGTAAACCTGAGCCCGAACTATTTTTGCAGCGTGTTCAAAAAAATGACTGGAAAGACCCTGAAGGAATACGTGCATACGCTGCGAATCCAGGAAGCCGAGCTGCTGCTGCTTACGACCGACTATCGGGTCAGCGAAATTGCAGAAGCGGTCGGCTTCTCAAATTTAACTTACTTTGGGAGGATCTTTAAAAAAATAAAGAACATCCCCCCATCGGATGTCCGCAAAATGAAATCGGTATGAACCTCTCACGGATAAAAGTATACGCCCTTCTCTACCATTCCTCTTGCATTCGAAAAGTAACGACCAAATCATCACTGCCCGTCAACGAGCTGACAACCAAAGTAAGAATGATACCCGAATTCAGCGAATATGCGAGATCCTGAGCCGCAAAATACACCGTCGTATTCGCATACGCACCCGACAAGCCTGCCGAGGTTCCCTGTGTCAGCACTCTTCCGCCGGTAATTGTCGTGGCTGTTGTGTTCACTTGAAGCACGGTATCGTTCGTCGGTATACTCGTTGTCGATGTAGGGAAATTGACAAAGGACCCGTCCATCGTTCCTCCCTCGACCAGCATGTAGCGGACGGGCTGCTTGGACAGAATATCAAAGCTCTGTGGATACACGGCAGCAGCGACTCCTTCAGGCAAGGCAAAGGAAGGTATGCGCTGAAAGCTGATTGCCGGGAAATACGCATCCGCTACCGAGAAATCAGAGCGAATCTCCGATGTAATTCGGCTTATATTAAGCTCCCGCAAAGAAAGCGGACTGTAGAAGCTGTCCGGACTAATTCCGTATATGGCTACTTCTATCCCCTGCAGTGAGCATGTAACATCAAATTGAAAGAAATCGTAGGGCACTTGGTACGTCCTATTTACAATTTCGCCCGGGTTGATGAGGAACAGATCTTCTGCAAATAATCCCTGGATTCCCGTACTGTTCACCGCTCCCGTCAGGTAGCAGGTTCCTGCTGAATCGTCGTTGTTAATGATCTTAATGAGTGCTTGGCTATAAGGCCGGACACCTTGTACCACTTGATTTAATACATTCATTGTTGATACAACAGGCATTGCAAGCCCTCCTTATTGCCACGTATTCTATATACTATATGTAGGTTTTCATAAAAAGTGCGGGGTGTGCTATAGTTACAATAGTCCATGGAAATTGATTATTTTTTCCTATATAACTATATAGAGTGAACTTAAGATCTTTAATTGATAATGATACTCATTATTGATGATGACACAGGAGTATATAACGTGTACAAAAAAACCACTGAACCTCCGAATAAACCTAAAATTCAAGCGCGCCCTGTCAGAGCATTGCTCACCATTGTCCTCGGCCTGGCAGCCATCATTCTATTCATTGGGGTATCTATTGCTGTCGGAGCAGCCGATATTCATCTACAGACTGTTGTTGATGCGATCTTTAAGTTTGATCCTGATTCTACTCAGCATAATATTATTCAGGAGCTTCGCATTCCCAGATCCCTGGCAGATGTGCTTATCGGCGCAGCCTTCGCTGTATCGGGAGCGGTCATGCAGGGAATGACGCGCAATCCGCTCGCAGACTCTGGTCTTCTTGGCATCAATGCCGGTGCTACGTTTATGATTGCTCTGTCGCTCGCTTTCTTTCCCAGCATGTCGTATGGAGGAACCATCCTTTTCTCCTTTGTTGGAGCGGCTATGGCGACCGGTCTGATCTATGGGATAAGCTATCTGGGCAAGGCCAAGATTACACCTGTACGTCTCGTGCTGGCGGGTGCTGCGATAACCTCATTATTAACGGCACTCAGCCAAGGAATTGCGATTCACTTCAGATTAAGCCAGGATCTCGCTTACTGGGTTGCGGGCGGTGTAGCAGGCATCAAGATGTCCCAGCTCATCGGGGTACTTCCCTGGATTGTCGGGGCGCTCATCGGTGCAATGCTGATCTCCAAATCCATCACACTGATCAGTCTAGGAGACGACATTGCCTCCGGTCTTGGTCAAAAAACAGGCCTCGTCAAGCTATTCGGCGGGATTATTGTGCTTATTCTCGCGGGAGCTTCCGTATCCGTTGCCGGTCCGATCGGCTTTGTCGGTCTGGTCGTGCCTCATATGGTACGTTATATCGTAGGGGTAGATTATCGCTATATCATCCCGTGCTCGGCTGTCCTGGGCGGACTGCTCATGCTCCTCGCGGATATCGGCGCACGAACTATTAATCCTCCTCACGAAACACCAATCAGTGCTTTATTCGCTCTCGTCGGCGTTCCCTTCTTCTTATACATCGCACGCAAAACAGGGAGGGGACTATAAATGGTCAAGGAATCACTTAGACAGCAAATTCAATCTAGTAAGAATAAGAAAAGGACGAAGCAATGGATCGTACTCAGCAGCTTCTCTCTGCTCATAATCGTATTTACGCTAATCAGTATAAATACCGGATTTTCCAAACTGACTCCGGTTGAGGTTCTAAATACGCTGCTGGGAAACGGCACGGCCAAACAGAATCTCATCCTATTTGAATTCCGTATGCCGCGGATTATTATTTCGATGCTGGTCGGCGCAGGTCTTGCCGTTTCCGGATGTATATTGCAGGGGGTATCCCGCAATGCTCTGGCTGATCCCGGTATACTCGGCATTACCACAGGTGCAGGCTTCGTTGTCGTGATCTATGTATCGTTCTATTCAAGCAACTCAGATGCGCCTGCCTTTCTTCTTCCCATCCTTGCGCTCATCGGAGGACTCATGATAGCGGCGATCATATATGCCCTCTCATACAGCAAAAAAGACGGCCTCAATCCCAACCGTATGGTGCTTAACGGTATTGCCATTACCGCAGCCGTGAACGGGCTCATGATTGTGCTGATGCTCAGGCTGAATCCAGAGAAGTATGACATTATCGCCAGCTGGCTTGCAGGAAGCATCTGGGGCTCGACATGGAATCAGGTCATTGTCCTTGTCCCTTGGGTGCTCATGCTCATTATCATTGCCTTCATTCGCTCCAGAATGATGGATGCCCTGTCGATGGATGAGCATGTGGCGATGTCTCTTGGTGTCGGACTGAACAAGGAAAGGCTGTTTCTTATCCTGATCGCTGTAGGGCTTGCTGCATCCTGTGTAGCCTTTACCGGAGGCATCGGCTTTGTCGGGCTGATTGCCCCTCATCTGGCCCGCAGGCTGGTTGGTCCAAGCCATAACATGCTCCTGCCAGCCTCGGCACTCGGCGGAGCGCTGCTCCTGCTGGTGGCCGATACACTTGGACGCTCCATCCTCCAGCCTTCAGAAATCCATGCAGGGATCATGGTAGCCATTATCGGGGCTCCCTATTTCTTATACTTACTTTCGCGTTCGAGAATGTAAGCATCCTGGACAAACAGCAGGCATGAATCGCCATATGATTCATGCCTGTTTTTTTATATCAAGCTATCTTTTCTTTGAAGCCAGTAGCCATCCGTATCATTGTGTATGCTTTCCATAGAAGCGTATAATATAGGCTAGTCAAGTCATGGACGAGGAGGTTTGTCACTATTGATTCGTTTAGGCGTCATTATCGCCGAGCCCTTTCTTTCACAGATGCAGAATATGAAGTACCGCCTGGAGCAGAATGGCACCTGCGAGCTCCATCTTCATACCTACGTCAAGCTGTCAGAGCTGCTTGAGCTGTATCCTAAGGTTGGTGCTCTATCTGACGGTATCGTGCTTACGGAGATTGCTTATATGTACCTGGAAGGCAAATGGGGCGGCTTCACCATCCCCACCTTTTGCTATGAAATCAGTGAAACTGATCTATATAAATGCCTGTTCCAAATCAGCCTGAGTCAGCCTGATCTGCTGTTCTCACGGGTGCTGATTGATTTTGTATGGGAGGAAAATGATTACCTGGGTCTTCGTCATGTGGTATCCGATACGGACTTTCCAATCACCGTTCCTTACATGCAGCTGGAGAAAGAGATTTCTCACCAGCATGTCTACAAGGAAATTGCCGCAAGGCACCTTAACTTATGGCATGAAGGAAAGATCGACTTCAGCATTACCCGGTTCGGTAATATCGTTCCGATTCTGCGGGAGAACGGGATTCCCCACATCTACCTTGTGCCCTCTGAGAAATCCATTTCCCAGCAGATTAAGCAGATCATTACCGAGATTGAGATGATTCAGCTTGCAGATAATCAAATTGTTATAGGTCACCTGAGCTTCACCAATCCCTCGCCCGAGGATACTCCGCAAGAGCAGCGGGAGCTGCAGCTTATGCTGCTGCACAAAAGCGTTCTGGAGTTTACCATCGAAGCCAAAATTCCGCTCGTCATTCAAAAAACAGGTAACGGACTTGAGTGTATCAGCTCGCTCAAAGACCTGCAGATGATCACCGATTATTTTACAAACTGCCGGCTCATGTCCTTCCTTGAAGATAACCTGCCTTTTCGGGTTAATCTGGGATGGGGTACCGGAGATACGATGTACCGAGCAAGAAAAAACGCGATGATTGCCAGCGAGCAGTCTGCAGAGAGCCTCATCCAAGGGACGTTCGTCCTTCAGGCAAATGGGCACGTCATAGGTCCGCTCGGGTCGGGGAGCCATTTATCCTATTCAAGTGAGCTTGCTCCTTACATTGAGGATATCAGCCGTTCTACAGGCATTTCCCCTCTTCAGCTGCAGAAGATTTGGGGAGTACTGGCCAAGACGGACACGAATGAGCTCACTTCGGAGGATATGGCCTATCATTTAGGCATCACCGTGCGGAGCGCAAACCGTATATTAAGTAAGCTTGTGGAGAAAGGCGTTGCGTCGCTCTCTAACAAGAAGCAGGAGAAGCTGCGGGGTCGCCCCAAAAAAATCTACTCGATCCATTTATCAGCGGTAACTTCTGAGGTGCCCTCTACCTAACATCTAAAGTGAAGAAGGTGTGCAGCAAGAGAGCGCGAATGTAATATAGATATCGTTTGATAAATGAAGGAGGATCTTCTATGTCCACTGATGCGGTATCACACAGTATGTCCAGTGCTCTCCCTGGAGAGCTGAAGGAGCAAATTATTACATGGAGAAGACATTTGCACCAGCACCCGGAGCTCTCTTTTGAAGAATTTGCAACCTCACAATTCATATTTGATACACTCAGCCAAATTTCGGGTCTTGAACTGAGCAGACCAACGCCTACAAGCGTGATGGCAAGGCTGATTGGGCCTTTCCCGGGCAAAGTACTGGCACTTCGCGCCGATATGGACGCCCTGCCGATTACGGAGGAGAATGACATCCCCTTTGCTTCGATTCATGAAGGTGTAATGCACGCGTGCGGACATGACGGTCATACCTCCATGCTGCTCGGAGTTGCGAAGATCCTCGCGGAGCGTAAGGATTCACTCCATGGCGAAATCCGGTTTCTGTTCCAGCATGCGGAGGAGCTGCTGCCGGGCGGAGCACAGGAGATGGTCAAGGCCGGCGTGATGGAAGGTGTTGATTATGTCGTTGGCAGCCATTTGGATGCGAGTCTCCCTACCGGTCAGATTGGCATTATTTATGGCCCGGCCATGGCTTCACCCGATACGTTCCGTCTCACCATCACCGGCAAAGGCGGGCATGCAGCCTATCCTCATATGACGGTAGATCCTATTGCTGTCGGAGCACAGGTCGTTTCCAATCTACAGCATATCGCATCACGTAACATAGACCCGATCGATCATCTGGTCGTCTCTGTCACCAAATTTATTAGCGGCACCGCATATAATGTGATTCCCGGCTCTGCTGAACTTGCTGGAACGGTTCGCAGCTTCACTCCTGAAGTGCGTCGTGAGGTTTCGGAGCTGATGCATCGAATATTGCGCGGAATAACGGAAGCCCATAATGCCGAGTATGAACTCGACTATGAGTACGGCTACCATCCCGTCGTGAATGAAACAGAGGTGACTCAAGTCGTGCAGACGGCTGCCGAAGAGCTGTTCGGTCCAGAGCGTATCTCTATGATCCGACCTGCGATGGGCGGGGAAGACTTCTCAGCTTATCAGCAAGAAGCCCCTGGTGTATTCTTCAGAGTGGGCTCCCGTAATGAAGAGCAGGGCATTATCTATCCTCATCACCATGCCCGCTTTAATATAGACGATGACGCGCTCGGGTATGGAGTCCAGGTCTTTGTCAGAACAGCCGAGAAGCTGCTGAGATGGACTTGATATGATGATATAACCTCTCTGCATTGGAACAATTAATCTTCAGATTCGTCAATATAATTATGAAGAATAGCCGCTGGTATAGCGGCTATTCTTCATATTGCTTCAAGCTCTGTATTAGTAGTAATCGGACATGTTCTTTAAGCGGATCAGGCTCAAGCACCTTCACCTCGGGACCATAGGACAGCAATCGCCGCGCAGTATAGGCCAGCTCTGATTCCGGGATTTCCCCTCTCCATACCCCTTCTTTCAAGTCCGCGAATATGGGATCATTCTCAGCCAGCCTCTGTCCGATATCCGTAAAGACAATAACCGCAGCATGCCCTTGAGGCCGTTCTTTTCGATGAAACCACTCCTTCAAGGAAGGAACCGCTCCACCTCTCTCCTCCAGCATCTCGGCCGCATCCATCCGATCCAACCTGAACAGCAGCGTCTTCCCATCGTCCTTCTGTGCCGGCATATACCAGAAGCCATGATCGTAGTACAGTCCTAACGGGAATACCTCGTGTTGCTTCCTGCCTGTTCTTCCGGCATAAGTAAACTTCAGCTTCCTTCTATCTATTGCTGCATTCAGCACCTCCGTCGTATATGGAGCTGGCCTCGCCTTGACGGACGGGATGAACATGATATGCTCTTTTGTACGGTCAATTCTATCCTGAACTTCAGAGGGAAGGTCATGCGCATAATATTCAGACAGTGCCTCTCTAATACTGCCGTAAGGCATGTCCTGAATCTTTTCCAACCATTCCATCATCAGGTAGATTCCATATGCTTCCTGTAAACGAAGCTGAAGAGGTGGTAAAATACCATTTTGCAAGACCTGATATCCGCCATGGGCTCCGACCTCGGTATACACAGGCATCCCTAACTCCTGCAGAGCAGTCAGATCCCGCTGTATTGTACGGATAGAGACCTCAAACCGCTGCGCGAGCTCTCGGGCCGTATATTTCTTGCGAGAATTCAATAATCTCATGATGGCAAGTCTTCTGCGATTCATCAGCATACCTCCACCTTTGTTGATTTCAGAAGCTTACGGGCCCTGTCTGAGAACCCAGTTTCATGCCTTTTAAACCGTATTATTGATAATGACAATAGACGGATTGAGATGGCATGGACTTTTTTATCCTATTTTAGCTTTTGTGTATTAAAGTTACAAAGCAATCCAGAGATTAAGCAATTCTGCATTGTTTAGTGCTGTCGGTGGCACATTATATGGTAATGTCATATGAAATTAATTCATTGGATGAATCTAACGTTATCTAACGTTATTATGAAATAGATTCGGCTGCTTTGTTAATTTTTTACTGCACATGGGTATAAATAAACGGAAGGGTATACCTTTCTCGTTTACATAGGAGACAAACCACCGTTAGCTGAATTTTTACTTGTTATTTCAGGAAGTATTCAGTCCTTTTTTACTTTGTTCATGATTATTGGCAGGTAGATGCTTAATATTACCTCCTGGAAAGCTTTTGACAGGTAAAAACATCTAACGGTATGATTAGCAAAAGTCACAGGAGGTTATTTCATGTCAGACATCACGAAAAAGGACATTGTCGACAGTGTCCCGCAGAAAGGATTTTTTGGACATCCTAAAGGGTTGTTCACCTTATTCTTTACAGAGTTCTGGGAACGCTTCTCCTACTATGGAATGAGAGCAATCCTTCTCTACTATATGTACGATACGGTAACAAACGGTGGACTTGGCATTGCCGAATCTACTGCATTGTCCATCATGTCTATCTATGGTTCACTCGTTTACATGTCCGGAATTATAGGCGGCTGGCTGGCCGACCGGGTATTTGGCACGTCCAAGGCTGTCTTCTACGGCGGTATACTTATCATGTTCGGTCATATCCTGCTTGCGATTCCAGGCAGTGTGGCCACATTCTTTGGCTCTATGGTACTGATTGTACTCGGTACCGGTTTATTGAAGCCGAACGTGTCGAGTGTCGTTGGCGATATTTATGCGACGGATGACGATCGCCGCGATGCCGGTTTCAGTATCTTTTACATGGGGATCAACCTGGGGGGCTTCCTTGCTCCGCTAATCGTAGGTACGCTGGGTGAGTACAACTATCACCTTGGTTTTGGTGTTGCAGCAGTAGGTATGTTCTTTGGTCTCGTCGTATTTATGCTGACCAAGAGGAAGAACCTCGGTCTTGCGGGTACAGTGGTAGCTAACCCAATCGCTCCTGAAAAGAAGAAAAAGCTGTATAGCTCAATTCTGATCGGAGTTATTGTCGTTGTTATTATTGCGGTTGCAGGTATTCAGACCGGTCTCCTTACGTTCGACTCCTTTATTTTCATCGTCGGGATTCTCGGTATTCTGATTCCAGCTACTTACTTTGTTGTGATGTACAATAGTCCCAAAACAAACAAGGTAGAGCGTTCGCGTATACTTGCGTACATTCCGCTCTTTATTGCTTCTGTCATGTTCTGGGCCATTCAGGAGCAAGGTTCAACTATTCTTGCTTCTTACGCAGATAATCGGACTCAGCTGGAATTCGCAGGTATTACGATTGCACCAGCCTGGTTCCAATCAGCGAATCCGCTGTTTATCATTATCTTGGCACCGGTATTCGCATGGATGTGGGTTAAGCTTGGAGACCGTCAGCCGTCGATTCCGCAAAAGTTCTCGCTCGGGCTTCTGTTCGCAGGTCTATCGTTCCTTGTCATCCTCCTGCCAGCCTACTTCGGCGGAAGCGATACTCTGGTAAATCCGCTGTGGCTCGTGCTCAGCTACTTCATCGTCGTGCTTGGTGAGCTGTGTCTGTCACCGGTCGGTCTGTCCGCGACAACGAAGCTAGCGCCTGCAGCCTTCTCGGCTCAAACGATGAGTCTGTGGTTCTTGACGAATGCCGCTGCTCAGGCGATCAATGCTCAGGTCGTAAAGCTATACTCTCCTGAGTCTGAAATGGCTTATTTCGGTATTATCGGGGCAATTTCCATCGTACTCGCGATTATCTTGTTCGCTATTTCACCGATCATCCAGCGTGCAATGAAGGGCGTTAGATAACGATTATCATAAATAAAGAGCTGTCTACAGTCATCTTATTGACTTGAGACAGCTTTTTTTATACTACCCGACACATACTAAATTTTACATAGCGATTACATTATTTTAAGGGTGCATTAAGCTTGGTCACCTATAATAAAATGGTATTTAGCAAATTTCGCTCTGTTTAGGGGAAGGCCCGAGTGGGTTATATTATTCATCATATCCCGTCAAGGATGCGAATACGCTATTCGATAAAAGAGGTGTTTATTATGCTTAGAAAATTGATCGACAAGGTTCTTCACTCCACTTCGCACAGTCATGGACGTAAACGATACAGCAGCTCAGACCGAAAATCCCGTAAACGTTACTCAAGCAGCTCTCATCGTTATTCACGCAGAGGCTCCTCGTCCGATTACAAGCACAGACACAATCGTCATGGCTCCTCTTATTACAAGAGCAGAAAACATAGCTCAAGCTAATATAATACGTACTGCCGTAAGAAAGGGAGAAATCCCTTTCTTTTTTTGGTGCAGCCTCGTAGTCTGCAGCAAAAAAAGACCCTATGTCATCACATAGGATCTTGATTACAAGTTTAAGAGAGTACCTTCTCCCGGCTGCCGTCCATGTCCTTCTTGATCTGCTTGCTGCGCAGCTGTCCGCAAGCTGCATCAATATCGGTTCCGTGCTCCAGCCGCACACTTACGCTAATATTTTGCTTCTTGAGTGTATCGTAGAAGGAAGTGATCGAGTCCTTCTCACTCCGCTGATACTGGCTGTGCTCATCTACAGGGTTATATGGGATGAGGTTGACGATCGCAAGGTTTCGTCTATGCTTCAGCAGCTCTGCCAGCTCCAATGCATGCTCCGGCTGGTCATTCACATCTTTCAGCAAAATATATTCGACCGTGATCCGGCGATTGGTCTTATCCCAGTAATACTCAAGAGCGTCCATCAGCTTCTCAATCGGGATGGCCTTGTTAATCTTCATAATACGTGTTCTTAGATCATTGTTCGGTGCATGCAGCGATACCGCAAGGTTGACGTTCAGATCGGAATCCGCAAACTCCTTGATCTTGCCAGCCAGTCCGCTGGTTGAAACCGTGATGTGCCGTCCTCCGATCGCAAGCCCTTTGTGATCCTTCACGACACGAATGAAATCAGACATATTCTTATAATTATCAAACGGTTCTCCGATCCCCATAACGACGATGTGACTTACTCTATCACCCGTACCCAGCGAATCGAGGTGCAGCTGCACCTTCATGATCTGCTCCACAATCTCGCCGCTGCTCAGATCCCGGCTCTTCTTGAGCAATCCGCTCGCACAGAAGCTGCAGCCGATGTTGCAGCCAACCTGCGTTGTCACGCAGACGGACAAGCCAAATTTGTGGCGCATAAGCACGGTTTCAATCAAGTTGCCATCGGACAAACGGAATAAGAATTTAATCGTCCCGTCGATGGACTCCTGACGTGTATGCTCCGTTAATGTTTGAATAGAGAAGTGATCTGACAGCAGCTGGAGGCAGTCTTTATTGACTTCTTCCATTTGGTCGAATTCTGTAACCCTTCTTCTATAGAGCCATTCCCATACATGGGTGGCGCGGGATTTCTTGTGACCCTTCTCTTCGAGCCAGGCTCCCATTTGATCAAGTGTTAATCCATAGATGGATGGTTTAATCATGAATCTTATGCCCTCTTTTCACATACCAGGATTTTGCATCATTCCGTGTTATTTAAGCAGAATCCTCATACTTCAATATATTTAAGCGATCATTAAAACGATGAATTTGAAAATGCCCGTACAGACAAACTATCAATCAGGTCCAAACAACCTGCAGTTTGACTCTGCATTCATGCGTAATCCGTTTATTATTGTCCCAAACTTTTCACGTTTAAACAAGGCTTAATCCTTGGAACTTAAAAAAGACGGCTCCTATAAGATTAGGAACCGCCTTAATTTGATGTTTTAAAAATCAATATGATCGGGATCCGGACCAACCCGGTGATTTTGATTCAGCTGATCTATCCGTGCCATCTCTTCATCAGACAGTGTAAAGTCAAATACGTTGGCATTCTCTATAATCCGGTGCTCTTTCGTGGATTTTGGAATCGTGACAATTCCATGCTGAAGATCCCAGCGCAAGATGACTTGTGCTGCTGAACGGCCAAGTACTATAGGTACTTTTTAGTGCCTTTGGAAAGGGATGAGAAGTACATGACTAAGAAATATAACATCTCTGTGGAAGCAACACTTGAGGTCATCGGTGGAAAGTGGAAGAGCGTCATTCTCTGTCATCTGACTCACGGCAGGAAGCGAACCAGTGATCTTCGCAGGCTGATGCCCAACATTACGCAAAAAATGCTGACCCAGCAGCTTCGTGAGCTTGAGGAGGACGGTATCGTAAATCGTATCAGCTATAACGAGGTCCCGCCGCGGGTGGAATATGAGCTGACCGAGTATGGCTGGAGCCTCAAACCGATTCTGGACTCCATGTGCAATTGGGGAGAATGCCACATCATCAAAGAGCATGACAGTCTATCCGGCGTGCTGGAGGACAGCATTTTGAACAAGAAGGAAGAGCATTCGGTCAATTAGTCTATTCCTGATAAAAGAACGCAAAAGAACGCCGGCTGCCCATCTTAGAAAAAGGGTGCCCGGCGTTCTTTCTTATTACTTTTATGTGATCGATAGGTCTACATCTCTTACAATGCTTCTACATCAAAGCCTGCTTGTTTCCAGGCCGCTGTACCGCCATCAATAAAATGAACGTCAGTAAAGCCCATTTGATGCAAAATATAAGCACCTAGAGTAGCTTGTCCGCCTGCACCGCAGGTAACAAGGACAGGACGGCTGCGATCAGATAGACGCTCATCACGAAGCTCGGCTGGCAGCTCAAGATCTGCACGGATCGGCAGCATACCAAGAGAGATGTTGACACTGCTCGGAATCAGGCCGCAAGCACCGGCATCAGCCGCATCCTGTACATCGATCACCAGTGTGTTCGGTTTGTCAGCAATCTGCTGCTTTGCTTCCTGGGAGCTAACCCCGGATACATGCTTCAGTGCTTCTTCAATCATATTCTTAAATGTCAAAGCCATTCGTCATACACTCCTTTTTCCGTATGGGGATTGGCACGTCATAACTTAGCGCCTTCTTCATTCTATCATGCACGATTCAATTATGCGAAATGAATGAACCGATGGGCTTATAAAAAAGGACAGGAGCCCTGCACTACCCCTGTCCCTATTAGCCAATACCGACCACAATCGCTGGAACGACCCCCGTCTTCTCCCGTCTCACCGATTGAATGCGAATCATTTCCGATGTCATCGCAAAGGTCGCATTGCCATCCAGTGTATAAATGATAGGAAAGCCTTCTGCTGGAGGCTCCTCTACTGGACAATAAACACAAATTCGATAGTCCTGTCCGTTAAATCGGGAATGCATGATCCATTCTTTCGTTGCAGAAAGTGTGACCTGCTTCACTGAAGCTGTCTCCATACCTCTCCTCCTCCCTACTTGCCTAGCCATTATAGAGTATTCGACCCGGACAAAACATGGACTTTTTCCTTCTCAGACTTTTCTTGAGCTGAATATAAAAAAAGCTGATCAATACCGCCATCGGCAGCATTGATCAGCTATGTGCTCATCTTACAATACCATGCTATTACATGCGTTCTACGGTATACCAGTCGTCTTCAAACGTAACCGTTGCATCCAATGCTTCTGCAATGGAACGCAGTGGAACATAGACCATCCCATGCTCCATATAAGGCGCAGAAGGCAGGGTTACCGTCTCTCCATTGACGACAGCTTGATTGGAGCCCAGCGTATAAGTGGACTGCTCAAGTGTCAGGTCATTCGTAACTACAATCTGATTCGAACCTTTGGTCCATTTCACATCCGCTTCAAACTGATCTGCGAAATTACGAAGGGCTACGAACCCGGTACCGTCGTTATTCACCACTCCGTAGTACTCGTCTTCCGGATCAAGATAAGTGAACATGCTGGTCATACCGGAGTCCATCAGCAGCTCATACACCGGCGCGGATCCTTCAAAATTACGCAGGATTTCGCCTGTAGTTGCTTCACCATACATCACATCAAGAACGCCATTTGAAGTGTCGACCTTATCCGCCTTGACTTCTGTGCCGTGGTTCCATATCTCAGAGGTACTTGCAAGCTTAATTTCACTGATAGGCAGTTCATCCGATGCCGGAATGGCTACCTTCAGCTCTGCAGCTGCTTTGCGGGCATTCAGCTCGCTGTCGAAATAATAATCTACTGTAAGATTCGTATCATCGCCGAATACTGTCTTCAGCTCTGGTGTTTCATTGAACAATTTCTCAACTTCCTGATCATAATCCACAAGGAGCTCATCCAGATACCCTGTAATCGCACCATGAATCATCGCTACAGTCGTATCCTTAGATTCCGGAGACAGGAATTCCGAAGCTCCTTCAAGCGACTCATCTTCTGCTTCAATCGCAACAAACATGACCGAGATCGCATCGTAGAGATTGCCGATAAGCTGCTTCAAGCCCTCCTCATCTTCAGCAACAGAGGCCAGGAAAGGACGGATAAGCTCGACCATCTCCGTGCCGCTGATCTCCACGTGAAGATGAGTGAGATCAAGCTGTTCCCCGTTAACCGTCTCTTGTGCCTTCGCAACCGAGATCGTGTCTGGATTAGGCAAATGCTTCACTAAGAAGCTTGCCAATTGCCAGGTTACATCCTCTACCTGCTCATAATATTCTGTCATCTCTGGTGTTTCTGTCTCTTCCCCCAATGAGAAGTAGACCGGCTTCTCCGCACCCTCAATATCTAGAGCAAACCCTGCTTTATCCATGCTAAAGAGGAACGGGATTTCATTATCCAAATAGTATACAGAGCCTGTAACCGAAGCATTATCCATATCTTCCGTTTTCGCGCTATCAATATGTACAGATATGGAGTTTAATAAATCTATCATTTCTTTGTCTTCTGCAGTTGCATTTGCAGACGGCGTAACTTCCAGCTCGAGCGTCTCACGAGACTCCATCGGCTGATATAATTTATCCTTGCTTCCTAGTATTGCTGAATTAACATCAAATCCACCTACTGACTGGCAGCCGGTTAATACGACCAGCATCAGAATGAGTGGCGCGGCAAGCCACTTAAAAGATTTACGATTAATAATATTGCTCTCCCCCTTAAATGTTATGAACGTACTCCTTCATACTATATTTAGAGGGAAAATATGTAAACCTATTTTTTATAAGAAATGCATAAATATCCTTGTACATCAATTGTTGAGAAATGATGACAGTAGACATTGATTAGCTATAATCCGCTCTATTGCTCTACTTTTCAAGGATATATTAATATTTTCATCAGTCAAAAATAAGCGTCGTCTTCGTTTTGTTGATAAAAGCCGTGTCTGCATTCAGCTGATCGGATATGAAGCGGACAGGAACGAACAAACTGCCATGCTGCTTCATCAGCGGCACATCATACCGTTCAATTCTTCCATCCACATCCACTTGCCTGCTCCCTTCCCTCCAGCGAATCGTTGTTTCTCCGTTCTGAATCGTAACTTCACTCAAATCTTGATTCCACTCAACGTCAGCCCCCAGCTGCTCTGCTGCAAAACGAAGCGGCACGTAGGTGCGGTTGTCGCTTATGTAAGGGGCGCTTTCCAAAGGAAACCCCACGCTTCCGGCGTAGGCTGTGCTTGATCCGATGATTAAGCGCTGCAGCTCGCCTTGAGATCGTTTGTCTCTGTCATTCGCCGTTATTTTCTCAAAAATGTCTAATGTATCGCTTCCTTCGCTTAAGTCCAAATAGTTGTCAGCGAGTCCCAAGGAATAGTATTCTTGTACGTTTCCATTCCTGTTTGCCGGAAAATAAATAAAGTCATGATCTGCAAGGGGCGAAATATCCCATATTCGATTGCCTGATAGCTGCAGTTCACTGAGCTCTGCCAAATCCTCCAGAGGTGCCAGATCATAGATCTGGTTATTGGCCAGCTTAATCGACCTTAAGCTCGTCAGGCTTGCAAGAGGTGCTATATCGGTGATTTCATTATTGTTCATACTGATTCCCTCAAGCGTTTCTGTCAGATGCTCAAGAGGGGACAAATTTTCGATATGATTATTGTCCAGCTGAATATACCGAAGGCTTGGAAGCTCAGCGAGCACTGAAATATCTGTAATTCCATTGTCTGTCGCTTCCAGCCAGCTTAATGCCTTGGCTTCTTCCAGCGCGTTCAGGCTCTGTACCGGATTGCCACTGATCAGAAGGGTATGTAACCGGGGAAAGTTCCTGACGGCCTCAATTGATGCAACTCCATTATTGCTTATGTACAGTCTTCCCAAATCCGTAAGCCCTGCTAACTCCTCGATTGAAGTGACATAGTTATTCCTTACATCCACTTCCCGCAGTGTCTCTATTTCACTTATGGGTGCAAGATCCGATATTTCATTGCCGGAGAGCCTCAGATGAGTCATGTTTACCGCATGCTCCAGTCCAGCCAGGCTCTTGATTCCCAGGCTCCGCAGATCAACAACAGTCAAGGAGGCCAAATCTTCTGCCGTGAGCGGCTCATTTGCCGGCTTATTAAGAATGGACTTTAACCCATAGGATAGTGCCTCATCTTCAATAAATATCTCTTCGTTGTACGCTTTGGCAAAGGAGGCTTGTCCGGCAACACTCATACTGATGATTAAGAAAATAAGTATTATGGATATGTATTTCCCCACTGCGCATATTCCTCCCCTGTTAAATCCTTGCGGCTATCTATTTTCAAGCAGAACTCATAAATTCGATCATCCTAACAAATAATCTAAAGAAGGTTTTGACTTAAACTGCATGCCAGTATCCTAAATATATAGACGCTTAGCGTGATCAAATGTTTCGATTTAGGCATGTTGGTAAAAAAGGCTTACAAGGGTGAGTTTGAACGCTTACTTATAAAGCGAAATGGTATGAACGCACCTTGAAATTTGCGGACACGATCGCACCCACAAGCCAAGCCTGCCATCTTTGCGGCTTTGTGTGAATCCAGAGGTCAAACTTCTATCTATACGGGAATGGAGTTGTCCATCCTGCAGGACGTGCCATGATCGGGACGACACAAGCAGGGCAACTTCAAACCGATGGGTTTGACAATCCAAGAATCCCCCGCCTCATTAGGTGGTGGGAGTGTTCAATATCTCTGTTACATGTACCCAATTTCAAGGGGAAAGGAACAATATATGATAAATTCATCCAGAAAAGCACTTCTGTTCCGTACAGTCATAATCCTGCTCATGGTTATGTTTTTATTTTCAAATATAAATATAATGCTCCGATCTGAGCCTGGTATCTCTGCAGCGGCTGCTTCTCATATCCCAAGCGAGAAGAATACGTCTCTTCAGGCGACCAAGCATTTTCAACTCTATGCTACCGACGGCACTCTCAAGCTCCCGGATGACACATCTGTGTACGTGTGGGGGTATAGTGAGCAAAGAGAAAAGGGGTCTGCCGGATATCCTGCCCCTACCCTCACCGTTAATGAAGGAGATCAAGTAGAGGTTACCTTAACCAATCTAGGTACCTCCCAGAAGGGAATCAAACAGGTCGCGCATACGATTCACTTTCATGGGCTCGATACGGATCAGGCAAACGACGGTGTACCGCATACCTCTAAAGATTTGCTGGTCGGAGACAGCTTCACCTACAAATTTAAGGCCGAGCATGCAGGAACCTACTTCTATCACTGTCATGTCGATACGATCGAGCATCTCCAGATGGGGATGACCGGCGCTTTTATTGTCAAAGCAAAGAATGGAGCTAATGAGGCATGGACTGGTGGTCCGAAATACGATAAAGAATACTCTTTCGTACTGAACGAGATTGACCCGGTGTGGCATAAGGCCGTGCAGGAGGGGAAAAAGTATGACCGTACCGACTTCAAGCCTACCTATTTTACAATCAATGGCAAGGCCTATCCTGACACCGAGAAGGACCCAGGTACGGTGATCACAGGCAAGCTTGGGGAACGGGTGCTCGTCCGCATCATCAATTCCGGATACTGGCCTCATGCCATGCATCTGCACGGACATCATTTTCAGGTCATCGCATCCGACGGCAGGCCGCTTCCTGCCCCTCTTGAGAAGGACACTGTAAATGTTGGACCAGGCGAGCGCTACGATCTGCTCATTACATTCATTCAGGAAGGCACCTACCCCTTCCACAGCCATAACGTTGTCGACAATACCAACAATGGAGCCTATCCCGGCGGCATGCATACGATGGTCATTATCGGTGATAAAGGACCTGCGTCAGGACATGAGGGGCATGGGGATCATAAAGAGCAAGAACAGCATAGCAGCATAACAGGTGCAATCATGGCTCCTGTCTCCCCCTCAGAAGAGGCCCGGGAAGAAGTTATGGTAGCGATCAGCCACATGAAGTATTCAGTCAAGGAGCTTCGAATCAAAGCCGGAACAACCGTAACCTGGGAGAACCAGGATCCTGTCTTTCATACGGTGACAAATTTGGCAGGTGCCTTCGACAGCCGCCATCTCGGACCTGGGGAGGAATTCAGCTATACCTTCCATGAGAAAGGTACCTATAAATACTATTGTGCTACGCATCCGAGTATGGAAGCCAGCGTTATTGTGGAGTAAGGATCAGAATAAAGCCGTTTAATAAAAACACCCTCTCGTCTTATCCACGAAAGGGTGTTTGGTCTTTGGCTTACGCGTTGTTTTGCTCCGACTTCTCTTCGTCGTCCTCGCCCGTCCTGCTGCCGGTCTTCTCGAATTGGTCCGGTTCATCATCACGGATGGCTTTGTCTTCTTCATTATTTTGGGTATCTTTATTTACCATGATGCAGCCCTCTTTTCTGTAAAGTTGTGCGTATGCTCATTATTAACCCTTTACAGTATATTGAACCTAGCACTGAGTATGCCTCATAATATTCTCTCGTTTGATTTTGAATATCAGCATACACATGATCAGCTGACTTTAGAGTATAAGATGGCTTGATAAATAGGAGAAGTAGATTGTGTTAATTCTCTCTCAATTGACTTAAGGATATCCATTTGCACTTCAATTATAGTATCTTTAATCAGTAAAGAATTTCCTATACACTGACTGTAGTAATCTATATAGAAATGTGGTGGCTTGTCTTATGTTCACAATCATGCTCATCGAGGATGATCTGACCTTGTTTCAGGAAATAAAGAACCGCTTATCGCAGTGGTCTTATAATACATACGGTGTACAAAATTTTGATAAAGTCATGCAGGAGTTTGCAGATACCCAGCCCGATCTTGTCATTATCGATATCCAGCTTCCCAAATTCGACGGGTTTCATTGGTGCCGCATGATTCGGGCCCACTCCAACGTTCCCATCATCTTTCTGTCATCCCGTGACCATCCGACGGATATGGTCATGTCCATGCAGCTCGGCGCTGACGACTTCATTCAGAAGCCGTTTCATTTCGATGTCCTGATCGCCAAGATCCAGGCCACGCTCCGCCGTGTCTACAATTACAATACAGAGCCGATCCAGCTTAAGACCTGGAGGGGAGCAGCTGTAGAATATGTGAAGAACACCATTTCAAATGATCAGGGTACAGCAGAGCTGACGAAAAATGAGATGTTCATCCTCAAGATGCTGATTGAGCAGAAGAACCAAATCATCGGCCGGGAAGAGCTGATTAAGAGCCTATGGGACAACGAGCATTTTGTGAGCGACAACACGCTCACCGTCAATGTGAACCGCCTGCGCAAGAAGCTCGAAACGATCGGCCTTGGTGCTTATATCGAAACCAAAGTTGGACAGGGTTATATGGCAACGGAAGAGGCTGCCCCATGATTCGCAAGTTCATCATTGAACGGCGCAGCTGGCTGCTGCTGATCCTCGTCCTGCAGCTGCTGACGCTGTTTGTCGCCTATATCGATACCTCTGTTCCACTGCTGCCAATTTTGTATATTACACTGCTGTCCTCCATGCTTTGTATTTTGTTCTTCTTTATTCGGTATCATAAGGAAACGAAGTTCTTCCGGCAGGTGCAGGCCTGGAATCACACCTATGATCTTGCAGCCTTCAAGAGCGCCGAGAGTCCCTTCGAGCAGGTTGTGGAGGATGCAGTGACGATGCAGACCCTGCATTATAAAAAAGAAGCATCCGGCCGTCTTCTGCTCCTTGAGCAGGAGAAGGATGAACTGCTCTCGTGGATTCACGAGGTCAAAACACCGCTGACCGCGATGCGGCTCATGATTGACCGGCTGCCTGACGATGCGCTCAAGAACCAGCTTCAATTCGAATGGCTGCGGATTCACCACCTCCTGGATCAGCAGCTTCATCAGAAGCGGATTCCTTTTATCGAGAATGATCTGTATATTGAGGAGACTTCGCTTGAACCTATTATCTACAAGGAGATTCGGGACCTCAAATCATGGTGCATTCAAAAAGGAATCGGCTTTGATGTGTCGCTGGAAGAGCCTCTGGTACTCACAGATGCGAAATGGCTCGGCTTCATCCTCAGGCAGATCCTGACCAATGCCGTCAAATACAGCGAAGCTTCCGATATTATCGTAGAGAGCCGGCAAGAGAACGGACATGTCCTTCTGACCATCCAGGATTTTGGCCGCGGCATTGATCCAAAGGATCTGCCCCGCATTTTTGATCGGGGGTTCACATCAACGACCCGGCATCAGGAAAGCGCGGCCACGGGAATGGGTCTGTATTTGGCACAGAAATCGGCCGAATCCCTTCTGATTCATATAGAGGTTCAGTCTTCTGTAGGGCATGGCACGGCCTTCTATCTTACCTTTCCTGTTCCTAATGATTTTGATCACCTTGCAGGCATGTGACAATATTGTCACATGCTTCTTGTGCTTTGTTCGCTGAATCGAAGGAGAATTTTACGTGAGCCAGGTAAGATGGATTCATCAAGAACATAAGGAGTGGAAACCTGTGGTTATATTGGAAGCAAACAAAATTCACAAAATATACGGCAACAAATTCAATAAGCAGGAAGTGCTGAAAGGGATCGATCTTAAAGTAAACAAAGGAGAGTTTGTCAGCATCATGGGCGCCTCCGGCTCAGGCAAGACCACCCTCTTGAACGTGCTGTCCTCCATCGACAAGCTGAGTGAGGGAACGATCGAGATTGAGGGCAAGGAATTTACAGGCATGAAGGAGAAGGATCTCGCTGAATTCCGCAAGAACCATCTGGGCTTTATTTTTCAGGAGTATAATCTGCTTGATACGCTGACGGTCAAGGAAAATGTGCTCCTTCCATTGTCCATTAAGAAAGTATCCAAGCGGGCAGCGCTTGAGAAGTTCAAGGCCGTCGCATCCGAGCTTGGCATTTACGAGCTGGCGGATAAGTACCCAAGTGAGATTTCAGGCGGACAGAAGCAGCGTACCTCTGCTGCCAGAGCGTTCATCCATGATCCAGGCATTATTTTTGCAGATGAGCCGACAGGGGCGCTCGATTCAAAATCCGCATCAGATCTGCTGAATAAGCTAAGTGACATGAACGAGAAGCATGCGGCAACGATCATTATGGTGACGCATGATCCCGTAGCGGCAAGCTACTGCAGCCGGGTCATCTTCATCAAGGACGGACAGATTTACTCGCAGCTGAATAAAGGCGAGCAGCCAAGATCCTCCTTCCTGAGCGATATTATGAAAACCCAAGGCGTGCTGGGCGGTGTTCAAGCGTGAATCTGAATACCATTATTTTTCGAAACCTGAAGAAGAACATACGAAATTATTATCTTTATGTATTTGCTCTTATCTTCAGCGTGGGCTTGTACTTCTCTTTCGTAACGCTGCAGTACGATCCGTCCATGGATGAAGCCAAGGGTACGGTCAAAGGGGCGGCTGCGCTGGGAGCGGCTTCCGTTCTGCTCGTTGCGATTGTCGCTGTCTTCCTGCTCTATGCCAATACGATCTTCATCAAACGCCGGAGCAAGGAAATCGGACTGTTCCAGCTGATTGGACTGACGAAAGGCCGTATCTTCCGAATCTTGACGGCAGAGAACCTGATTCTGTATTTTGGCTCCATGGTTATCGGTATTGCAGCGGGATTTGCCGCTTCGCGGCTTATTCTCATGATTCTGTTCAAAATACTGGGTGTGGACGAGCTGGCAGCCCTTCGCTTCTCACCGGAGGCACTCATGCAGACCGTTATTGTATTTGCGCTTATCTACGTGCTGATCATGATCATGAACTATCTGTTCATTGTCAGACAGAGCATACTCTCCCTGTTTCGGGTCGTATCCATCGCACAGCAGCGGGTGAGTAAGATGTCACTCTTCGAAATACTAATTGGCGTACTGGGGATCGCTTTGATTCTAAGCGGCTATTATGTATCCACTGAATTATTCGGGGGACAATTTACGGAAATGAACGAACTGATGTGGGCCATGATCTTTATTTTGGCTTCGGTTATTATCGGTACCTATCTATTCTATAAAGGCTCGGTCAGCTTCATATTCAACGCGATCCGCAAGAGCAAGAATGGGTACTTGTCCATCGGCGAGGTGCTGTCGCTCTCATCGATCATGTTTCGGATGAAATCGAATGCCATGCTTCTCACGGTCATCACGACGGTCTCGGCACTCGCCATCGGCCTGCTGTCACTCAGCTATATCTCTTATTATTCTGCTGGAGCGAGTGCGACGAACAGCGTGCCTCATGATTTCTCCTTTGCAGATGAGCAAGTCAAAGAGGAATTCATATCCGAGCTAGACTCACATTTGATTGCTTATGAAGTCATTCACAGACAGCCGATTGAAGTTGAGATAGATGCAAGTAAACTCATATCAAATAGTACGTTTGCCGATGAAGCAATTCAGACACCTGTGCTCAGTGAAGCGATGGTTGAAGGTGTCGAGCTTGAACCTGGTGAAGCTCTATTCATGGGATACGATGATGCATTATCAGGCTTCATGACTATTGCGAGTACAGGTGAATTCAGTTTTATTGGAGGAAGCGGAGCGGAAATTCATCAAAAATTGATCGGAAGCAAGGAAGACTCGGTGCTGTCTTACTATTACGGCGGCGGCTTTCCCACTGTCATTGTAGACGATACTGTATATCAGCAGCTTCGCTCAGATTTGGACCCTGAGCTCCAAACTGATGAACGTTCAGATTACTACGGAATTCAGCTCAAGGACCGCTCACAGGTCACAGAAGCATATGAAATTTACACGGACATGGAGCTATCCGCTCCAAGCTTCTCCCAATATGAGCTTCTCATCAATCAGCGTAATAACATGGGACTAATCATGTTCATCGTTGGCTTCCTTGGACTGACATTCCTCATTACCTCCGGCTGTATTCTGTACTTTAAACAGATGGATGAGAGTGAAGAGGAACGTCCAAACTACACAATTCTGCGCAAGCTGGGCTTTACAGAGAGCAACTTGATGCGCGGCATCCGGTTCAAGCAGCTGTTCAACTTCGGTATTCCGCTCATTGTCGGTCTGTTCCACAGCTACTTCGCTGTCAAATCAGGCTGGTTCCTCTTCGGTACCGAGCTCATGGCGCCGATGCTGATCGTGATGGGGCTGTACACCGTGCTCTATTCGATCTTTGGCATTCTGTCTGTCAATTACTACAAACGGGTGATCAAAGGCTCGCTGTAAACAAAACGTAGCAGCCAGCAATAAAATATTTGCCATACAAGAAATAGTGTCGAGCCAAAATGCACTATCATTAAAAATACTCCCTGCCAAATACAGCAGGGAGTATTTTTATAAGCCAGAAGCTTACCGCAGAATTCCTGCAGGTACCAATGAACTGAAAGAGTTAATTCAAAATTTTCAGCTCCGAATTCTGCATTGCAGCTTCTTTTCTGCCGACCAGCGCATAATAAAGGACAAATCCAATAATCATGAGGACTGCCATTGTAATGTACATGCCGTTGTAGCCGATGACCGGTGTGAGAAACCCGAGAATAAAAGGCCCGACGCCGATCCCGACATCAACAAAAATATAGTAGGTCGAAGTGGCGAGTCCAATCCGGTGAACCGGAGATCTCTTGACTGCAAGCGCCTGAGCGCTGGCCTGCGTCGTTCCGTAGCCCAGTCCAACGAAGACGGCGGATAGCAGCAGTAATGGACCGCTGTGCACCTGACTCAGAATAGCGAGACCAATGGCAAACAGCATAATGGCGGGATACATGACCACGTTGATTCCATGCTTATCGAACCATTTTCCTGTGAAGGGTCTGGTCAGAATGACGACGATCGCATAGACGATGAAGAAGAAGCTTGCGGCCTCCACCAGGTTTATTTTTTCGGCAAACAAGGTGAGATACGTTAGAATGCTGGAATATCCAAACGCCATGACGAAGCTGATGATCGAGATCGGAATAGCCTTCGGTTCAACCAGGTTGGATACCTTGAAGCCTTTTAGATCCTTCTGTTGTTCCGCTGTCAGTGTAAGCTTAGGAACCTTCATCAGGAAAGAGGAGGCCAAGGATAACACGCCAAGAACCGCGCATAGAATGAAGTTTAATGTGATGCTGCCGTGTTCTTTGACCAACAATCCGATAAACGGACCAATGGCAGAGGCAATAATGATGCTGACACCGTAATATCCGGTTCCTTCTCCTCTTCTTGAATGAGGTATGAGGCTCGCCGATATGGTCCCTGTCGCTGTAGAAGCTAGCGCAAAGGCAATCCCATGCAGCAGGCGGACGATCAGGAGCAAGCCCAAATTGGGGGTGACAAAATAAAGGAAGGTCAATATGACAAAAGAAATCAACCCGGTCAAGAGCATCCGTCTTCGTCCCGCCTTCTCAATCGTGCTGCCACCAACCAGCCGGCCAATCAATGCACCAATCACAAAAATACTGGATGCAAATGCACCCATGCTCTCCGATGCCCCAAATTCGTTAATTGCGTAAGATGGCATAATAACGACAAGCAAATAGAAGCATAGGAATAATAAAAAGTTCACTCCGAAAACAATGAAGAAATCCTTTGTCCATAAACGGTCCTTTGATACCGTCTGTTTCATTACAATAACCCCTTTCTATAGATCACAAAAAAAGACCATTCCCGCATAGGTGCAAGTCTGGTCCTTTGCAAATAAGTTTCTCTTTAGATACAAAAGGCCGGGTTCATCAAAAATACTATATAGTTACCTTAGGTAACTATATTGCACTATTATTATAATGTACTTTTTTACATATGTCCAGGTGTGTGCGGTGTACCAAAAAAGGACTCCTACATCCCATTATGGGTGCAGGAATCCTAAATTACTTGAAGAAACTCAGTTCATCCTCACTATCCACGATGCCCGAGTATAGCGAGGGAGAGCGCCGCATCAATGACCGCTTCCGGCTGATGAATCTGTATGTCGTGTTCGCTGTCCTGAACGGTTAACGGTATTGTGCAATTGGTCAGTTCATACAGTGCCTGCTGACTGTCCTTCCACTCTTCCGTTTGCTTGCCCGCAATCAGTACGATGACAGGCATGGATGGTCGAAGGGGAGCTGCATTATACAGCTGGAGGGCACTTTCACGAGCATAACAAAGCTCAGGGTCGGCTCCAAATGCAGTACGGCGATATCCTGGGGATACAGCCTTGATATTCATGCCCTCATGCATCGAATCAACGAGCAGCAATCCAGTCACTTCATCCGGATACATGGAAGCAAACAGCCTTATCGTCATTCCGCCGAACGAAGTTCCAACGAGAACATAGGGAGGCTTCAGCTTCTTGGCACACAATATGGCCCGCAGCTCCTCTACATCATCTCGGCAGCTCCGCTGTTTCATCTCTCCCTTGCTCCAGCCAAATCCTGCACGATCATAGGAGAGCACCACCGCATGTTTGGACAGCTCAGGCTGTACCCATGACCAATCTTGTGAGCAGCCGCCCATACCCGCTTCCAGGATGATGGTCTGATCGCCCGACCCTGTAATCAGTGTGTGAAGGTAGCGATCTCCCACTTGAACAAGCTCTCCAGGTGGAGCTATGGAATGGCTGTCATAATCGGACAGCATGTTTTGGTTTGGTATCGGAGGAAAGCCTGTGACGGCAGTGCAGGAATCTATATATTTATCCGTTAAAGAAGTAGTAGTCATATCAACGCACCTCTCTTATTATTCGCAAACAGCATGGCTTAATCTATATATGATGATAACGGCAAATGCTTTTGTGAAAAATAGAAGGTATGCGGACGATTTTTTCTTATTTTTTGCGGATGTCTGCTTGGAGAGTATTCACTAGGGGAGTTCTTCGGGTAAAGATTATCAAAATGATAACCAAGGAAGGAATAACGATATGAAGCAGGCTATGATTATTATCAACCCTTCATCCGGTAAGGAAGAAGCACTTGCCTATCTCAAAGATGTACAGGCGGTCTTGGAGGAGCAGGGCTATCAGACTGCCGTAAATGAAACGGCGAAGGAACATGATGCAACGGCATTCTGCATCTCTGCCTGTGAGGACTGCTATGATCTGGTTGTCTCCATTGGAGGAGACGGTACCCTGCATGAGACCCTGAATGGCTACATGGATCAAGCACACAGGCCCAAGCTTGGTATTGTCCCTCTCGGCACTGTCAATGATTTTGCTAGAGCGCTTCATATCCCGCTTGATCCGGCTGAGGCGATCCGTACGCTCCGTTCCACCCGCTTGAAGCCGATTGATATCGGATTGATCAATGATCGCATTTTTGCCAACGTCATTGCGGTCGGCATGCTGGCCGAAGTCTTGGCTGATGTGAGCTCAGAGCAAAAGTCGAAGCTCGGTGCGTTCGCTTATTACAAAGAAGGCATTAAACGCCTCGTGAACAGCCCGTCCAATCATCTGATTATTGAGCATGATGATGAAACATGGGTGGGTGAATCCCCCTTGTTCGTGGCTGCATTAACCAACTCTGTCGCCGGATTTGAGAAGATGGTGCCTCATGCCTCCGTGGATGATGGACTAATTCACTGCTTCATCATCAAAGATATAAATGTCTTTAACACACTTTCTGTCGGCACTTCGCTCTTGCTCGGGAATTTAAAGGAGCATTCCGACGTGGTGTATTTTACAGCGAAGGAAGTTCATGTTCGATCCGAGGAGTCGCTGTCCACCAATATAGATGGTGAAGTCGGTCCTTCTCTGCCCCTCCATCTGCGTATTTTATCCCGTCATATTGATGTGATCGTTCCGGAGGAAGATTAGATTCTATACTTGTATCCATTTTCTAAGCGGATAAACACTGTTTCTCCCCGATTTCTTGGCGGTATACAGTGCCTTATCTGCTTCCCTCATGAGGGACTGAGTGGAATGCTGTCCTTCGCCAGGGACGATACCGGCATGAGCTACACCAAAGCTGGAGGTTACACGAACTTCTTGATCCTCTACGAGCATTTGGCGTCCAGCAATATTCTCACGAATCGATTCCGCGAGCTCACACGCTTCAGTCAGGTAGGTATCCGGAAGCCACAGAATAAATTCATCTCCGCCGTAACGACCCGCAAAGCCTACACCTCTGAGTGTCGAATGAATCGCATCCGCCACATGAGTCAGCACGATATCTCCCGCTTCATGACCGTACGTATCGTTAACTTCTTTGAAAAGATCGATATCGAACATTATAACGGAGAGCTCCCCGCCATGCTGGGTGTACTCACGAATGACCTTATCCGCTTCTCTCAATAGTGCTGTTTTGTTCAGGAGCTGGGTTAATCCGTCCGTATCTGCCAGCTTCTTGAGCTGTTCTTGCATATGAATGCGTTCTGTGATATTTACAAAGGTAATAATGCGGCCAATCGGCATCCCTTGCTTCATCATCGGCGTAAATCTGACGTGAAAATGCTGATTCATTCCATTTACTTTGAGCATATAGTCAAACTCCAGTCCACGACGAACCGACTCCTCCAGCTCAGGATAATCCTGAAGCGCTGCCGATGCCGATTGCCCTATGACCTCCTTGGTCATTCGTGGAAACACGGTTAGTACCGTTTGGTTGTAATCAACGATGATGTCCTTGTCATCCAAGACGACAACCCCTTCCCTCATATGCTCAAACACCATCTCTCTGGCCAGAGGTACTGCGCTGAACATCTGAAACCGGAACAGGGCGATGCTGTGAAATACAAAGGACAGACTAATAAAGACAGGCCCGAGATCTATCCCGTAAGGACTCATACCAGCCAAGTAGAAAAAAGCGCCGATAATCGGCACAAGATTCCCAGCCGCCATCGTAAGAATCTGCCTCCGAAAGGCAGGCGCTGCCTTGCCCCATTGTACAAGCAGAATTGCAGCACTCGCGATAATGCATCCGTACAGATAAGCCGAGTGCACCGCGAACCACGGTCCATAAGTGAGCTCTACGATCGGAAAAGGAGCGTTCTCCCGGAGCGTCACGGAGGTGTAGTACAGATGATGCAGCTCGTTCGTGCTTTGTATAAGTGTCGTCGTCACTGGAATCGCAAACAGGAAATAATAAACCCATTTATTTAATGCCACGCCGACATATTGTGTACACATCAGCAGCATGAATGCAGGAATAAGCGGAAGCGGAATATATTCGACCGTGATCCAGAACTTGATCTGCATCAATGTCGTGCTGGTGAGCTCCGCCGCATAGGCAAATGAAAAAAGGGATGCCATAAATGTCATCCAGACATAGTACATCCCGCCAGGTGCATTCTTAAGTCTCAGCAATCCGTATATGCATAAAATTATACTTATACTGCCGCCAGCCGTAATCATGAATACCGGTATGCGCAGCTCTTCTGCCATCTTCATCTACTCCATGGTTGCTTTTTTATAAATTATAAAACAGGTTGTTTCGGTTCTCTAGCCATAAATCTACATAAAACGACTTTATTCTACTATATCATGATAGGACTAGTCGTAGATTGCTATTTTTGTAACGCAAAAAAGATCCTCACTCCTTACACTCAGGGAAGGCTTGAAGATCTTATATGATCAATCACTGTAGAACAATCTCACTGATTTAACCTTCGTACCGATCAGCTCAATGGCCGTCATGAACTCCCCATGCGGTATTGTTCCAAGGGGGCCGACATTTTTACGTAAATACATGATTTTCTCGCTCACCGTATCCGGGTCACCTACACGTAGAGCCCCTTCAAGACTGCGGGCTGCATCATAGCCTAGCGGCGCATCTGCCCTTGATCCTGGCGGTACAGCTCGCGGCTCTTGTACCCTTTTCCCAGAATCATTTTCATTTCTTCCCGCCGATTCTCCCTCGTTGGCTCCTGCTTGGCACTGTATACGTAGCGCGCCCAGTCCTTCTGATATCCCGGTGTAAGGGTAAGGTAGAAGGCGAGCAGCTCCGGCTCATTTTGTAAATCCTGCTCAATATTTGGAATCATGGCGACATAATCCTCCACTCTCTGGCTTGCTCTGGAGGTCTCCTTGCTCTTCCGCTGTTCCTTCTTAAGCCCTACCACGGTAAATACGTCATCCATGCCCACCATACGTGCAAATTTGATGCTGCTTCTCCCTACATAGCCGTCCTCGTCTGTCCCTATTCCTCCCAAGATCTCGTCACGGTGAATGTATGTAGAGTATACCTTGTTGCCCTTCTTGGGATAAGCAAAGAATAGGTAACCCTTCTCTTCCAGTAAATCCTCCTCGATTACCCTTCTCACCTGTGACTTCATCTGCTCCATATCCAGCACGAAGGCAAAAATGAGATCATATTTGCTCTTTGTCAGCTCATGATCATACGCCCCAAGCTCTGCAAAATAATCGATGTCTGCAGGCAAATTCAGCACAGCCTTACGGGTAAAGTTATGTAAATTCAGCTTTTGAACGATTGTTTTAGTCATCTTCAGTTCACCTATCCATTCTTATATTCTGTGCAAAAAAAGCAGCAAAAACTTTCACTAGAAATTATATCGAACGAAAAACATAAACACGAGTAAAACAAAATCAATACTTTTTATTAAAGCAGTTCAGGTAGGTTGAGATTGATTCATTCTGGGTCAAATTAAAAAATCGGCGCATAAACGATCTTAACGTCTATACACCGATCCATGTGCAAGCTATTGAGGCGGCTCTTATTTTGTTTTGAAGCTCAGGAAACCATCGTCTACTGGAAGCGTTGTTCCGTTAATCGCAGAAGCAGCATCGGTAAACAGGAAGGTTACAACGCTCGCTACTTTTGCCGGCTCAATCAGTTCGCCGCGCATATGCTGTTCAGCAAGGAATTTCTTCGCTGCTTCATCTTCACCAAGAATCGGCGTATTAATGAACCCAGGAGCAACACCCACTACACGGATTCCATGCTCAGCCAGCTCAAGCGCACCAGATTTGGACATCATCACCACAGCAGCTTTGGCTGCGTTATAGTTGAAGCTGCCGACAGCAGCAATCGTTCCATAGATGGAAGCTGTATTCACGATTGTACCTTTTACGCCAAGCTCAACCATTTTCTTAGCACCGTAATACATACCGTAGTATACGCTGTGCTGGTCAACATCAATTACACGATGATAGGATGCAGGATCCATTTCAAGGAATGGTTTAACAAGCCCAATACCTGCATTATTGAAAATACCGCTGAAGGTTCCGAATTTCTCAGCCGTGAAATCGATCAACGCTTTGATCTCATCGCCTTTGGATACGTCTACTTTGTATGCAGCCGCTGTACCGCCTTGCGCTTCAATCTCGGATACTACTTTCTTTGCACCATCTTCATTAAAATCGGCGACAACGATCGTTGCCCCTTTAGCCGATAACTGCAATGAAGCTTCTCTGCCGATACCGCTTGCTCCACCTGTAACGACGATCACTTTTCCGTTTAATTCAGACATAATTCTGGACTCCTTTGCATATAAATTAAGTATATTTAATATAGTTACTAACTATTTGTATTATACTTCCATGTCACAGTTTTGTCAAATATAGTCGAACTTTATTAGTTGGAATCTTCGTGACTAAAGTCATGAACGCAGCCCTATTGTTTATATGTTCTCCAATTAGAGCAATTTCATTTACCTTAATACTGTGCAGACAAGCCAAACGTTTCATCAATGGTGTGACTGTAATATTGAACTCTTTTGTACGTGAAGCACCAAGAGCAGACGGATCAATGATCCGCCTGCTCCATTCTGTCGTTATGCTCTTATCTATTTCTATGGTTATGTTATTTCTTAATCTGACGCTTCTGTCGCGATCGCCTCTATTGAATTCCCGATCGATTGCAGTAAGTTACCGAAGGCATTCCAGTTGTTGGCGCTCTTATTCGTGACAAAGGGAGTTTGCTGCAAGGTAAGCTCCGCCTGGACCCCATTGGCAATCGACTGGATATAGTTGCCTATAATAACGAGATTCTGTCCCTCGTCTTGTGTCTCCGTGCTTTTGGATAGGATCTTGGTCTGTCCGATGGCTGCGATGTTCGTGCCGATTGCCTGCAGCCATGTATAGATAGCAAGCTGTACATTAATATCCTGCTGGAGCTGCTGAGACTGCTTGTTAGCCTGGTTTTGCTGACCCTTCTGCCTCTTTTGCGGGGACTTATTGGCGTTGTTCCGCTTGCTCGGCTGTGGCAGCTTCTTCTTCTGCCGTGGAAGCTGGCGCCGCTCCAGCCGCTTCTGCTGCTGTCGCTTAGCGGGCACAGTACATCCCTGCTTTCTTCTGAATACTGTCGTTTTTATAGTATATGTAGGTCGTGTCCACAAGGATCATTATATTGATAGAATTCAACCTTTGTCAGGTTCATACTCGCTGAGCTTGCCCTCATAGATCAGCTTCAGCCGATCACATTGGCGAAAATCATCCGGTGTCACTAGTGCAGGCAGCTTATTCCATAGCTTGATTCCGGACCGCTGCAATATTTCAGCGACAAACTGGGAACAAAAATAGGAGTTGCTGAACTCCACCGGCTCTTTGAGCGTAATACCAATTACGCCAAGGATATTGTAAATATATTTACGATGACTGCGAATAAAGATCTGCAGCACTCTCTTCATCTTCACTACCTCTCGGTCTGTGACCCTTAGCTCATATAGAACACATGTCGTATTGGGATATTTGCTGAATGTACCGGTCTTAATATCCTCCTTGACGAATCCGCCATTCAGCGGATTGTTCGGATGCTTTCTGCCAAAGCTGTACAGCTCCGAGAGCTCCCGATCAAACGAAATGGAGGCATGATTATAGGGGGCCCTTGTATAACTCTGGATCATTTTCGTAAAGAGCGTCCCTGTATTCGTAAGCAATATATAAACTGAACGCGAAGCTTCCATTTTTCAAATTTCCCCTTATCAAGATTGACCTGTTCCTTCATAATAACATATGATCCTAATGGTGGAATTTTAGAATAATCAAGGTCTTCTGAATCAATTTCATAACTCATTAAAAAGGTGTATTCGAAACTATATATAGACAAATTAAATCATTTTGATCTATATATACTCTTGATTTAAGCAGCTAAATGTATATGAAATTGATTCCTTCTGTCCGCAGTTTTCATTCCTTATATTCGAGAATATGAAGAAGTTGGTGACATCACATTGAGCAGTTCTTTACATACCCTTATCGTTATTCTTACGTTGTTAGTTGCAATTCATATTATCTATCATATCATCGGCAAGGTTCAGCCTGACAAGGACTATAAGGCGATCGGCCAGCGTATCAAGACCTGGTGGGGCATGTTCTTCATCTTCTGTCTGGCAACCCTATTCACCCCAGCGGTTTCGCTCTTATCGCTTATGGTGCTCTGTTTTTTCTCACTGAGGGAATACTTCTCCATGATCAAGACGAGAAAGGCAGACCGCAGACTGTTTCTATGGGCGTATTTGTCGATTCCGGTACAGTTCTATTGGATTTACATTGGCTGGTACGGCATGTTTATTATTTTTATTCCCGTGTATGTGTTCCTCTTCCTTCCGCTGCCGCGACTGATCAACAAAGGCACCATTGGATTTGTACGCAGTGTCAGCTCTACCCAGTGGGGACTTATGCTGATGGTGTTCGGTCTCAGTCACCTGGCCTATTACCAGTTCGCTGCACCCGAATATGGAGCTGGAATCGTCTTGTATCTCGTGCTGCTGACACAGCTTGGTGATGTCGTTCATTATTTGGCATCTCTTTATTTTGGCAAGCGGAAAATTGTACCCACATCCAATCCCTATTTAACCTGGGAAGGGTTTGCCTGCGCGTTTCTCGTAACGACGGCCGCCGCTTATTTTGCCTATCCGCACCTGACGCCGTTCGATTTGAAGTTCGGCCTTATTACAGGGATGCTGATAAGCCTCAGCGGATTTTTCGGCAGCTTGACGATTTCTGTGCTTAAGCGGGATTTACTGCTCGGTGATGACAAGCCGGAGGCACCAAAAAAAGGCTATCTCAGCCAAATCGACAGCTTAACCTACACTTCTCCGGTTCTGTTTCACTTTATCCGGTATTTCTTCGATTTCATGTAACATTTGTAGTAGATTAAATTGTCATGATGCGCTAAAATGATTCAGCATGAATCTTTTTCATAACTTTTCAGAAATAGATCAAATGGATGCACCATATATTAGATTACTGGAGGCTTTAACAAACAACATGTCAAATACATCATCGACTCAAATTAAGATCGTGACGGCTGATCCCAGCGGTATCGGCCTATTCGGCCTGGCTATTGTTACACTGGTCGCTTCTTCCCAGAAGCTGGGCCTGACCGAGGGACTTAGCCTCGTCATCCCATGGGCTATTTTTCTAGGAGCATTCGCTCAATTGTTCGCAAGCATGCTGGACGCCAAACACAATAACACCTTCGGCATGACCGCCTTTGGAGCTTACGCTTTCTTCTGGTTCGCTACAGCCGCCAGCTGGCTGACGAACATGGGCGTGTTCGGGGAGGCGCTTGCAGGTGCAGCAGATGGCAGACAGCTGGGCTTTGCTTTTGCCGGTTATTTGATCTTCAGTCTGTTTATGACCATTGGAGCTATGGAGACGCATAAAGTGCTGTTCTTTATTTTCGTTCTGATCGACCTGCTCTTCCTCGGTCTGACGCTGGATGCGTTCGGCATTGCGCCACACGTCTTCCACACGCTGGCAGCCTATGCAGAGCTGGGTATCGGACTTCTATCCTTATATGGAGCGGGCGCCGCCGTGCTTAACACGCACTTTGGGCGGACCTTCCTGCCTGTAGGACGAGCATTTGGCATTTTCACAAAATAATAAGCTGCCGTCGATTTAAATCCATGTGCATCAGGCCATTTCCCGATATAAGGGAGACGGCCTGTTTGTTTATATCCTGCTATTCAGATTGAAGGATGCCTTTAATATAACCCGCTAATGCTGTGGCTGCTTCCTCATGAGCTAATGCGCCGGGATGACTTCTCGCACCCATGGCAGCTTCCGTCATATTCGGCATCTGGAAGACAGATACCTTGCGATCCGACGACCTCGATATGTATGCATCCACTCCCCGATAAATCGCCGGCATCATCGGTATTCCGAGCATGCCGTAGGCCCAGACGATATGAGCATTCTTATTGTTCTTTCGAAGGGTGACAAGGAACTGCTCTACTGCGTTTTCGAATGCCTGTAAGTCCTCTTCATGATAGCTACCATCCGGATTCAACCGCTGCTTGTGGCTTCTTCTACCTGCTTCATCCCTCCACTCAGGAGAGTGAAAGGCACCTCCATCATTCGTGCCCAGATTGACCACAATGACATCCGGCTGCCATGCGGCAAAATCGTTCTGCTCCTGCACACCAAGCTCCCGGTTCCTCTCCCCTGGAAGGAGGCCGCAGACCTGCTCGTAATACCGGGGCATATTGGCCTTCGGATTGTTATCCCAGCTTGTGAGCACACCCCAGCCGCTCTGGGACAGGATGCGGTATTCCGCATCATTGAGCGCTGCTGTAGTCATCGCGCAATAATTGCTGACAGCACTAAACCACATCGGAATCCAGTCCTGCTCCGACTTTGCGCCAACAGCCCCTTCCCCGGAAGTAATACTGTCGCCGATAAATTCCAGCTTCAAAGCCCGCTCTGGGACAGGCATAAACTGGCCATCGCCCTTGACAGCATGAAATTGCAGCAGGGCATCGGGATCAGCACTCATAGCCTGAACCTCTTTGATGATTCGCATATTTTTGACCGTATTATCATTCATGCCTCTGAATAAGCAGATCCAGTATCTGCCATACGTGAGCATCTGTCTCGCTGCCGGTACCCCGTTGATCAGAATAGAGATCCACTGTTCATGCTGGCTGTAATCCACTTCGACTTCGAGCCAGAGCTCGGAGCCTGTGCTATTCAATTCAATGCCACTACCGGTCCAGAATAAAGTAAGTGGAGCGAGCCTGCCCGTCGTTCGTCCGTGTACCTTAAGATTTGGAAGATCTGATAGCTGATGTACTTGCAGATTCAGATTTTCTTTCATTTTCCCACTCCTTATGAAATTAAAAGATGTTCATTGCTTCCATACTCTCAGGTGAATTATTAATACTAGCTTTATGGTTTAAGGCGTTTGCCGAGCGGAGTGGGCAAACCATCTATGCTTGCACTATTTTTCTGCTCCCAGTAGCTCTTCAGTCCTTCTTCCCCTTTTTGATCAGCCCATCTTTGGAGTGTATCCCTCTCCTTCTCAAATGACATGAACGGAATAGAGTACCCGCAAGAGGTGTGCACCTTATGAATATCGAGGGCGATGATTTGTCTCGCTCCGGGCAGTGGGTCAAACTGAGGATAGAGCACTTCCCATTCCTTCGTCTTGGGCAGCACCACTCTACCTGTACCATATAGGCGCAGTATATTTGGCGGGCCCTCAAATGCACAAAACATGATAGTTAATCGTCCATTTTCTTTGATATGAGCGCTTGTCTCGCTGCCGCTTCCGGTCAGATCTAGATAGGCGACCTGGGTGTCAGACAGCACTCTGAATGTATCGTATCCTTTCGGTGATAGATTCACATGACCATCCTGCGATAATGCCGATGACCCTACGAAGAACAAATGCTGTTTGCTGATAAACTGAATATGCTCTGGCAGCATGGCCGGAAACTGCTTCGCCATCTTCGTTAACCTCCCGAGGTATTCAAATTCATACTAGATTCGATTCATACTCCTATACACAATTCCATTCGCCGATGTATTCTCCTTCCAGCGATGAAGATAGTGTATCTGTGACCGCCTTATCCGCCTTATTGCATCCCTTAGATGGACAATCACCTTTTCTCCTAATCTTTCATTTACATATCATAGGTTAGTGAAAGACTTCTAATTCTCTAGGATAGAGAGGAGTGATGAGGTGAGCAGAAGACTAGAGCATCTTGTAAAAAAACAAGGTGTATCCATCATCACCTGCACGAATCGACGCAGCTATATGACTCCGCTTTTTCTAAATTACAGCAGACAGCTTCACTCGACCAAAGAACTGATTATCGTCGTAAACAACGACCAAATTCCTCTAGAGCCCTATAAGCCGCTAATATGAGAGATATCCGTTCCGGGAGTGGGCTGGTGGATCTGGTTAAGAAGTATACGAAGGCTTAACGCTGCTATCTAAAAAAGAACGGAGCAGCATTTGATGCGCAGATCCGTTCTTTTATATTGTACACTTGCTAGACTTCCAACGTTTATTTAGATCAAATAAACCCAAACCGTTTCTTCTTATATAATGGTTCCGTATCCCTGACATGCTCGGCGGCCCAGCCATCACTACCCGTAATATCGAGCAGTGATCCGTTCAAATGAGGTGTGGCTGCTTGGGCAATGCCTCTGAACAACTCCTCCTGGCTCCCTTCAAAATCGACGATGAGAAGATAGCTCTGTTCCTCTCCTTTGACCATCCACTTTAAATAGGCCTTCTTGACGCCCTTCTGCTTCTTCAGATATGCCTTTATCGAGTGGGCGAGAGGTTCTGACACCTCACTAGGATCGCCGATCTGCAGCGTTGTTCCCTGCAGAACCGGCACTTCCTCAATTGTCGCAGCTAGAGGCTGATTCTTCGTCTGATCTGCAGCTACACTTTCGTTCTGAGCTCCATTATCAGTGGTACTCTCTGTCTCGTGATCAATATGAATATCATTTCGCGCTCCTGTTGTTGAGTCATTTGGTGCTTCCGCTGAAGCCTCATTCGGAGCTTGGCTTACTACTTCATCTAATACTGCATTGGTTGCACGATCTGGAGCATCAGCAGGTGCTTGGGCTGGCACATCATCCGTATCACTCTCTTTTACGGCCTCGTTTGGAGCTTCCTTAGAGGATTCGACCGCTGCTGCAGCGAGCTCCTGTCTGTACGCCTCAATCATCTGCTTGTTTTTCTCATGGATGGGAATCGCAATCCCCCTGCAGTTAACCACAATTCCATCCATTCTTGCCGATATTGCCAGAATGTCATCGTATGTGGCAATGTTGCTGCTCCACACCTTCTTATCATAAGCCTTCTCGAACTCTTTCCAGTCTGTAAATACAGGCAGCCATTTAGAATCTCCCTCGCCGCCCAGTACGGCAAATTGTATTCTTGCACCTTCCTTGATCGTCTTTCTGCCCTGCTCATCCGGTGCGGACGGCACTTTCTCATCCAGCTGCATGGGAACTAGATACTTGGCACGAATGACTTCATACAGCATCTTGGCCTCATACTCCTTGGCCAGCTGTCTGGCTCCTTCTCCGCTCCTTTTGATGCCAATGAATTGAAAAAAGCGAATGATGGCATGCTGCAAGTCTGGGTTGGTTACAGGAATATTAATCTCGGGTGTATTGCCGAAGTCCGGTGGGGGGAGCAGTTCATCCCGATCCAGCATAGTGTGATATTGACCGTTATCTACGAGTATTTTTCGCAGCCCAAGCATGTGAAGCTCGCCGAGCATCTTCATCAGATCTTCCTTGCCCACCCGCTTCATCTCCAGCATCAGCTGCTGCTGCAAGAAATAATCGGCTGCATGTGAAGCATATTCCTCTGTGGAGAACATCCAGATCCGATCCTCTGCATCGATGTAAGGGTAATTTGTTTTTTTCTCATAGGCTATGTATAGCGCTTCTGCATCTTTTACTTTCTCGTGCAGCACGTTAAATAACAGGCTTATTCTCTCATCCAGCTTCTTAGCGGGTACAGCCTCCTTCGATTTCAAATGCTTCCCCGAATGAATGAGAAAGATCAGTTCTTGTATTTCCAGTTCATTGCATTCATCTACTAATATATAGGGGCTCAGCAAAAACCTTCTTCCTAATTCGTCCTTTCGTTTCTCGTTCATCCATATTCCCTCCGTCTCTGAAGTTGTAGTGAGCCTTATCAGCTCGGCTAGCTGAGCTGTTTCCCAGCTCCATACAGCGCTCTATACATAATGTAACATAGATTCATCTCTCTCTATCACTTTATCCGTACGATTCTTCATGAATAAACCGGCGTTGCACCTACAACAAGCATAGGGCAAGAGCCGGTTCAAGTTGAATCAATTTCATAATACCTTCAGCTGCTTGAGTTATGAAATGGTTCTTACCCTACTGATTAATTTAACAGTTCGACGGCATCATAGACCCAGCCTGCACTCAGCCAATTGCCCAAGCTGGAAACTTATTTGTTGCACTGCCGACCGCATATGTTACAGGACCCCAGCTTGGATTACGACTGTCGGAAGGATGCCGAACCGAAATGGTCTGTCCGTTCAGGAGCTTCCTCGGTGTACCATCCCAGTTCCCTATACGACAAATAGCAGAAGCTGCGCTTGGATCATTGTTAATGGTCCGTGTATTCACCGTCGTCGTTGCATTTGCATTCACGGTGACATTTTCCGTATATGCCGCCAGTTCGCCTTTGTATACCGTCATGGTATACGTTCCTGGAATCATCCCGTATCTAGAGGCCGATCCGGTAGAGGAAGCCGTTGCCCAGTATTGGGCACTGCTATTGGCAAAGCCAATCGTGTACGTGTAAGCTGAATCATACCTGAAAGACCGTTAAGCACAACATTACCTCGGCTGGACACCCAGCCCTGCAGATTAAGCCCAGACATCCAGCTGAAGTCAGGTACTGCCGGAGTAGAGCCTGTTGTGAAGATCAAGGCATATGGGCCATGAAGCCCCATTCTCCAATTCTCTGTCTGGGCATGTCCGGAATTCATATAGTTGTAGATCTCTGTATCCCCGCCACTTTGGAACTGGATATCACGGAAGAATGGACCGCCGGAGCTCTTCTCCCGATTGCCATAAGCCATGAAGACACCGACTCCATTTCCCGTAGCACCGCGTATCGTCAAATCCTTGGCTTGATCATTACCATAATATTTGGAGGTTGTCTGTCCATTCGAATGTCCAAACACATCCTGGCTCTCAATCGTTCCCGTCGTTCCTCGATTGTTAGAGTTTGCCGGCACACCGGTGAGAACGTTTCCATTTCCTTGAAAAACATAGCGCAGCTCTCCACTGATGGCTGGGCGGTTACGTAAGTCGCCATATAGATAATATTCTCACCGCCGCGAGACGAATAATAGTGGGTTAATGTATCGGTAGATACCGTGATCAGGACCGTAGAACCCGAAGGAGATTTGCTCCAAGTCACATTTGCAGCCGATCCGAGACCTGAAGCAATGTGAGACCCTTTGCCCCCTGAGCTGCTCAGCTCCGTGCCATTCATCTTGGCCGAAGTAATGTCGCCATTATCCTTATTTACGGTGTATTCAAGTCCTGATCCTGTATTGACTACAATTGAAGATCCGTTATCCGTCACATATACTGTTGCAGCATAGCCCGTATCTGACGGGTATAACACCGCTGCACCAATCATGATAAGTATAAGAAAGATGCTAACCATTTTCTTCGCTGAACGAATGTCCACCATCTATTCCTCCTTCATCTTCACTTTCTTAATTCTGCTCTACCAATTACAATGTTAAGCGCTTTCATTATGGAGTTTATTAATTAACTCATTCGTTAATTATGCTGAGAAACCAAGATCTCTGGTTAGTTTTTGGGTAGAGCTCAATTAAACTTGTAAACGACTCCTTATAACCGCCTTATAAAAACCTATATTATCAAGCACATCAAGTGTAAGTCTCAAGTTAAATCCATTATATTATATTAAATGGTATTTTACATAAGGGTTTGGCAAATAAATTTAGATGAATAGAACTTGTTAATGCATATGCAAATATATAACAGCGAACATATTGGCTTCACATTTCCATATTGTGCATAAATATCTGACTATATAAAAAGGACTGCTGCAGAAAATACACGCTTTTCTGCAGCAGTCCCTCATTTTCAATTGTTTATGTTATTTCAATTCAGCCAATACTTCTTCAATCTTAGCAAGCTCAGATTGCAGGCCGCCGCCGCTCAGGTACCACAGTGGACCATCGAGGTAAACGACACGATCGTTCTGGTAAGCTGCTGTTTTCTTGATGATGTCATTTTCCATATCTGCTTCGATGTTCGATTCGCTGCCTGTAGCTGCTGTACGGTCGATAACGAACAATACTTCAGGGTTGAATTCCAAGATCGCTTCAAATCCGAAGTTAGAACCATGGGAAGAAGATTCGATATCCTCTGTTACTGGCTTGAATCCGTATACTTCATACATATACCCGAAACGAGATTCTGATGCAAATCCAGACAGGTTGCCTTCATTGTACATTGTCACCAGTGACGTCTCAAAGTTGCCTGCCAAAGTATTGATTTCTTCTAGTGCTGCATCGAATTTAGCAGTGTACTCTTTAGCTTCAGCTTCTTTGCCGAAAATTTTGGCTGCCGTGTCAACAGAAGCAAGGAATGTGTTCCAGTAATCATCTTGCTGTGTACCAACGAAGAGTACCGGAGCGATCTCTTTCAGCTCTTCATAGTAAGCAGATTGACGACCGGAGATGAAAATAACGTCTGGCTCAAGCTCAGCGATATCTTCCAAGAGCGGGCTCTTCAAGCCACCTACACTTACATAGTCATCTGAAGCATACTCTTCAAGATGGGCTGGTAACGTGGAGTCTTTGGCAACACCAACAATTCCTTCAACACCCAGTGCATTCAGTGTATCTAAGAAGCCATAGTCGAATACAACGACTTTCTCTGGCATTTTTTCAAATGTAACATCTTCATAGTTGATGGTTCCGGTCTCTTCACTTTGAGATGAACCAACCGTAGGAGATACAGTTAGTGGGTATGTAGCAGCTGATTCTGCAGCTGTTTCATTGCCGCTTGCAGTTGTCTCATTCTCAACGACTGCTGTTTCGTTCGTTTCTTCCGTTGTACTTCCTTCTTCCGTTGTGCCGCATGCTCCAAGCATCAAAGCGATGGCAAGTATTGCAGAAGTGAATTTCCACTTTTTCATTATCACTATTCTCCCCTTTTCGTTTCTTTTATTTAGAATGATAATCATTATCATATTGGTGATAACGATTCTCATTATATTTCTTTAATACATGAAAAGTCAAACGTTTTTTACAAAGTTTTGAAAATATTTTCTATTTAATTTAATAAAATGTTCACTATTTCTTACTGTTGATGCTGCCTACTCCTAAGAGTGATCGCCTTAGGAAACGCGGATAAATCAGCTGTTTGCAGCTGTTTCTCAGGCTTTAATTCAGCCAGTTCCTGATCTTACGAGTGTGCATCAAAATAGACACAAATTCGGTTACCATTCTGCTCTTGTACCGGAATCGTCATGTCATAGATATCGCGCAGGGCCTCCGTATTAATAATTTCGTGTGTCGGACCGTCCTTTACCAGCTTGCCGTCTTTAAGGGCTACGATCCGGTCAGAATATACGGAGGCAAAGTTAATGTCATGAAGCACGATAATGACCGTTTTGCCCAGCTCGTTAACGAGCTTGCGAAGTATTTTCATAATTTGGACAGAGTGCTTCATATCCAGATTGTTGAGTGGTTCATCCAGCAGAATATAGTCCGTATCCTGGGCAATGACCATAGCGATAAATGCACGCTGCTTCTGTCCGCCTGACAATTCATCCAAATACTTATCCTGCATTTCGACAAGATTCATATATTCGATCGCTTGATCTACGAACTGCTCATCCTCCGCGTTAAGGCGCCCTTTTGAGTATGGATAACGTCCAAAAGAAACCAACTCTCGCACCGTCAAGCGTACGTTAATAAAGTTTGACTGCTTCAGTATGGATACCCGCTTCGCGAACTCGCTGGACTTCCACTTCTTCACGTCATTCTGGTCGATAAGCACTTCCCCAGTATCTGAATCGAGTAAACGGCTGACCATAGACAGCAGGGTAGATTTACCCGCACCATTCGGACCAATGAACGATGTGATGAGCCCTGATTCAATCGTTACCGACACGTTCTCCACAACAGGCTTTTTGCCAAATCGCTTCGTTAATCCTTTGATTTCTATCATCTTCCGGCCGCCCTGCTTTCTTTGAGTAATAAGAATATAAAGTAAACTCCGCCGACAAAGTTAATAATTACGCTTAATGTGGTGCGCAGTTCGAGTATATGCTCGACGAGAAATTGTCCGCCTACCAGTGCGATAATACTAATTAGGCTGGCCCCCAGGATCAATATAGAGTGTTTATAGGTCACTATAAATTGATAAGCGAGATTGGCCACAATAAGTCCAAAGAATGTGATTGGACCTACAAGCGCTGTAGATGTCGCAATCAGCACGGAAGACAGGATCAGCACTCTCATGACCATGCCGTCATAGTTAATACCTAGATTGATCGCATTCTCTCGGCCCAGCGACATGACGTCGAGCTTGTGCATAATGCGATAGCCGTAAATAAATGCAATGCCAAGAATCACAATAGAGACGTATAACAGGTCGTCCTTCACGTTGGTAAAGTTCGCAAAGAGACGGCTTTGAAGGCTTAAATACTCTACCGGATCAATCAGCACTTGCAAGAAGGTGACGAAGCTGCCGAGCAGTGTCCCCAGGATCATCCCTATCAATAACAGCAAATAAATCGGATGCTTATCCGCCCTGAACAAGAACCGATACAAGATCAGCGCAAACAGGACCATCGCAGCAATCGCTGCGCCAAAATTCAAGTACTTATTCAGCACCCATACCGACATGGAGCCTGCAAAGAAATAAATTAAGGTCTGCACGACCTCATACATCGAGTCCAATCCCATCACAGAAGGAGTCAAGATCCGATTATGCGTAATGGTCTGGAATACGACGGTTGAATACGCAATTGCGATACCTGTTACAACCATAGCCCCGATGCGAACCATGCGTCTTGGGAAGGCGTAATCAAACCCGCCTTTTATGTCATAGAAGGCGTAGAGCAAAATACAAGCAATGCCAACGATCCCTAGTAGAATTAATTTTGTGCTATTTTTTTGCATATGCTCTCCCCCTAAATAACATAAATAAGAAGATCGCACTGCCAATTACCGCCACCGTTACGTTAACTGGAATTTCAAAAGGATGAATTACAATGCGCCCCACAATATCACAAGCTAACAGGAATACGACACCAAGTGCTGCGGTATGCGGAATGGTTTTACGCAGATTATCCCCCAGATATAGCGACACAATGTTAGGCACAATAAGTCCCAAGAACGGTATAACACCAACGGTCAGCACAACAGTTGTAGCGATAATCGCAACTAAGATAAGTCCTATATTCAGCACTGCTTTATAACTTAGACCTAGATTCTTGGCAAAATCCTCGCCCATCCCTGCGACCGTAAATTTGTTGGCGTATAAATACGCCAGAATTACAGCCGGAACACTCAGATACAAGAGTTCATAGCGTCCTGCAATAACCAGGGTGAAGCTTCCCATCAGCCATGAAGAGATATTTTGAAGCAAATCGCCTTCATAAGCGAAAAAGGTCGTGATTGACGATAGAATATTACCGTACATAATCCCGATGAGCGGAACGAAGATAACATCCTTAAATTTAATTCGATCCAAAATTCTCATAAATACTAATGTACCTGCAAGCGCAAAGACAAAACAGAAGATGACCTGCCACGTATAGCTGACATTCGCAAAGAAGAGCATGGATATCAAGATTCCCAGCTTCGCTGCGTCGAGCGTGCCCGCCGTGGTGGGTGATACAAATTTGTTGCGGCTTAGGGACTGCATAATCAATCCCGCGATACTCATGCCTATGCCTGCCAGTATGATTGCCATTAAGCGGGGTACCCGACTGATAAGGAAAATGTGCATTTTTTCCGTATTACCATTGAACAAGTCAAAGATGTTAATATCAATCGCACCAATAAATAGCGAAACAAATGACAGGACTATAGCTGCCGCTATTAACATCCATAGTCTCATGTGTATTCCTCATAAATATGTATTTTTTATAATGATAATGATTATCATTATAAGTATGAGTCAATTATATTTTAAAACCTTTCGATTATCAAACCATTTTCCATATTTATATATAAAAGCCTTAAATCCAAGCTCGGATTCAAGGCCCCTATACTATATTATTTATTTTAATCCAGGCAATTTCTATGCTAAGCTGAAGCAGCTACATGCTTCCATTAAGCTTCATTGGTGAAGTTTTGATAGAGTCCTGCTCTATACTCCCAATACCTAATATCTCGGACGTTGATGCAGAGATCTTCTGAAGCATCGCGCGATCCTCTACCAGCGATATGCCATAGGAAGGAATCATTTCTCTTATCTTCGGTTCCCACTCTGTCATATACTGCGGGAAGCACTTATTCAGTACCTCAAGCATGACATGAACGGCAGTAGAAGCACCCGGAGAAGCGCCGAGCAATGCAGCTATCGAGCCATCTGCAGAACTAACTACTTCTGTACCAAATTGAAGGGTTCCTTTGCCGCCCTCCTCTGTGTCCTTGATCACCTGTACGCGCTGGCCGGCCACGACGACCTCCCAATCCTCGCTTTTGGCATTCGGAATAAATTCGCGCAGCTCCTCCATGCGCTTCTCATTGGAGAGCATTACTTGCTGGATCAGGTATTTGGTAAGTGCCATTTCTTTAGCACCTGCCGCGAGCATCGTCATGATATTGTTCGGATTAACGGAACCGATCAGATCGAAATAGGAGCCCGTCTTTAGAAACTTCGGTGAAAATCCGGCAAACGGCCCGAACAGCAATCCTTTCTTGTTATCAATGTATCTGGTATCCAAATGCGGAACCGACATAGGAGGGGCACCGACCTTCGCTTTGCCGTATACTTTGGCATGATGCTTTGCGATGACCTCCGGATTGTTGCAGACCATGAACAGACCGCTTACCGGAAAGCCTCCAATATGCTTGGATTCCGGGATGCCGGTCTTTTGCAGCAAAGGCAGACTTCCGCCTCCGCCTCCGATAAAGACGAACTTCGCCGTATGATATTCGGTTTGTCTGCTATGGATATCATGTACCTTCACTTTCCACAATCCATCACTGGTACGCTTGATATCCTTTACGCTATGGTTATAGTTGATCTCCACATTCCTGCTCTTGAGGTGGTCAAACAGCATGCGCGTTAAAGCGCCAAAATTGACGTCTGTGCCGGAGTCAATTTTGGTGGCAGCAATCGGTTCATTCAGGGTACGGCCTTCCATGATCAACGGCATCCATTCCTTCAGTTTCTTAGGATCATCAGAGTATTCCATTCCTTGAAACAGAGGATGATTTGAGAGCGCTTCAAAACGATTTTTCAAGAAAGAAACATTCTTCTTCCCCTCCACCATGCTCATATGAGGGATCTGCATAATAAAATCCTGAGGATTACGAATGAATTTGCGGTTTACAAGATAAGACCAGAACTGTTTGGACAGCTGAAACTGCTCATTAATATTGACGGCTTTGCTGATATCGGCAGATCCGTCCGGTTTCTCGGAGGTATAATTAAGCTCGCACAATGCAGCGTGGCCTGTACCCGCATTATTCCATTCATTAGAGCTTTCTTCTCCCGGCTTTCCAAGCTTCTCAAACACTTTGATTTCCCAGTTCGGAGCGAGTTCCTTGAGTATCGCACCCAGCGTTGCGCTCATTATTCCTGCACCAATTAAAATAATGTCTGTATTTATCTGTTCGTTGCTCATTGAAACCCTTCCTTATCGTATATTTGAAAAAAAGGGTAGGCGCTCTGCTACGATGTCACAATAAGCATAAGCAAGGCGTCACCTAGGAACACAGATCGTATGCTCCAATTGTTACCATACCATATCTGTTGTCTTATTTTGTATAAATTAATCCGTGTTCTTCACTCACCATTATAAACGATTCACTATGGATAAAAAAGTATAAAGTCTTTATTACTCCTTGTCGTACGAGTCCCGATTCAAAAAGAAACGGGTCCCCGCACTAGGGAACCCGCTTTCGCGCTATCAGGATTTGCGTAAAGACAAAATGCCGCATAAGGTAGAATATGGTGTATCCACTAAAGTGTTCTCAGGCTCGGTAAATAGACTAACTGCACCAACATTGAATATAACTCCTGTTACGATGGTTGAATTCAACAATCCGTACGCGTTTAACACCCCGACAGTTGTTTTAATTAACTTCTGGCAATAACTCATTCCAATTGCGGGAGTTTACCCTATTTGTGATTTTATCGTGGAGCGAACGCTCGCGCTTCAACAAATATAGCCCTCAAATGACCTTGGGCCATTTGAGGGCTATTGTTAATACGTTGATTTTACGTTAACACCGGACCTGCCATTGCGATATCTTCCGGGACAACGCTAATGAATTTTTCGAAATTATGGTTAAAAAGTAACGCCAGCTTGCGAGCCTGGACCATATAGTTGGATTTGTCGTCCCAAGCGTTTATCGGCTGCAAAATATCGACTGGAACCCCGGGCACCGAGTCGGGTATAGGCAATCCAAACACGGGGTCTTTAGCATAAGACGCATTCTTCAGCGTTCCGTCCAGTGCTGCAGTAACCATGGCGCGAGTATATCGCAAATTGATTCGTTCGCCGATACCGTATGGCCCGCCGATCCAACCGGTATTAATCAGGTAAATATCGACGTTATGCCGCGTAATTTTATCGCTCAATAAATCCGCATATACACCCGGGTTAAGCGGCAAGAACGGCTCTCCAAAGCAGGCGGAGAACGTCGCTTCCGGATCGGTCACTCCTCGTTCGGTACCTGCGAGTTTCGAAGTGTAGCCCGACAAGAAATGATAGATCGCTTGCGGTTTCGTTAATTTGGCGACCGGGGGCAATACGCCGAAAGCATCGGCGGTCAAGAATACGATCGTGTTCGGGTGTCCGGCCGCACCACCAGCAAAGGCGTTCGGAATATAATCCAGAGGATATGCGGCTCTCGTATTTTCCGTGTAGCTGTTATCGTCGTAGTCTGTAATACGGCTGACGGAATCTACGACGACATTTTCGAGTACAGTACCGTACTTGATGGCGTCCCAAATCATTGGCTCTTTCTCAGCGGAAAGTCCAATACACTTTGCATAGCAGCCGCCTTCGATGTTATATACACCCTTATCGGACCATACGTGCTCGTCGTCACCGATCAACTGGCGAGCCGGGTCGGCCGAAAGCGTTGTTTTACCTGTGCCGGATAGACCGAAGAACAAGGCAACGTCGCCTTTTTCCCCAATATTTGCGGAGCAATGCATCGGGAACATGTCTTTCATCGGCATCAGGCCGTTCAGAATGCTGAATACGGATTTCTTCATCTCGCCGGCATACATCGTACCACCGATCAGCACGATCTTCCGCTCGAACGAGATGAGAATGAAGGTTTCGCTCGAAGTTCCGTCGATAGCCGGGTCGGCTTTAAGTCCCGGAAGATCGATGATCGTAAAATCCGGCTGCCCGGTGAACGGATTGTCCGCCGTAGGGCGAACTAGCAGTTGGTGCATAAATAAGTTGTGCCACGCCAATTCGGTAACGACGCGGAATTTCATCTGATACTCGCGGTCTCCTCCGGCAAATCCGTCAAATACGAATACATCGCGGCTGTTCATGTAATTTTGCGCTTTCTCGTACATCCTGAGGAAATGTGCTTCGGAGATCGGACGGTTAACAGATCCCCAATGAATCGAATTCGTGATGCCCGGCTCATCGACAATATATTTGTCCTTCGGAGAACGGCCAGAATATTTACCGGTTAATACTTGCAGGGCACCAGTGGAAGTCAACCGACCCTCGTTGCGGGCTAAAGCGAGCTCTATCAAGCTCGGAACCGAAAGATTATCATGGACGACGCCGGTATCTTGGAGCAAGCGCATTTCATCAGTAATAATTTCCGAACTCATAGTTGTTACCCCTCTCCATTTGGAATGTTTACAACTCCGGGCTGGCGTCACCGGGAATATTGATGAATTACTCTCTCACAAATCCCGGTACGCACTTGAAAGCGCGTTCAATGATCCAGCGAATCAGCTGGAGACAATCCATGAAATATACTTTATTTGATTATATAGTGAACATTATTTATCGCAACTTAAAGTGAATTAGATTCATTTTCGTCATATATTTCACGGGAGAGGGGCAACCCGTATCAGCTTGAATGCCAACTGTATTTTCGCTCTGGACGGCCCACTGTACCATAGACGGTTTCAACATTCAACTCGTTTATCGATACCATGTATTCCAAATATCTTCTTGCAGTCGAATGGCTAGTGCCGGCGAGCTCGGCCACTTCGTCTGCTCCGACCGGTTTGCCGATGGATTTAATTGTCTCTCTCATCGTTTTTAAAGTAAATCTGTCAATGCCTTTCGGCAGTTGCGTCGGTTCTGCCTGGGACTTCAATGCGAATCTCTCTCCCTGGCCGACAGCCCGGAATAACCGGTCGACTTCTTCTTGCTCCATCGTCTTCTTCCGGGTCAATTGCTCGAATGCTTCAGCATACCGCGAGAGGATGATCAGAAATTTGTCAATCATAATCGGCTTGATGAAATAACTGAACGCCCCGCCGTGAATCGCTTGGCTAACCGTCTCCGTATCATTGGCCGCAGTAATCAGGATGACATCGATTTTTTCATTCTTCTGGCGCACGTTTCGAAGCAAGTCCATCCCGTTCATATCCGGCAAATGCACGTCCAGCAGTATCAAATTCGGTGTATACACCTCCAGCAGATCTAGCGCCTGAGAGCCGGTTGCGGCAGTGGCCACCACTTTAAACCGTTCCTGTTTGTGCGTAATTTGTTCGTATATTTTGGCCGCTGTGGGGTCATCTTCTACGATCATAACCTCAATCGGAGATTGATTCACATGAATACCTTCTTTCTGATAGGACTATTTATGATAATTTCGGTATCACTACGGTAAACCTCGCTCCGCCCGCTCCGCTCTTGTCGATATAAATGGCGCCATGTAGGGCCTCAAGCTCGTGATTCACAAGTGCCAGACCCAGCCCCCTGTTTCTTCCCGGCTTGGAGGAGTATCCGTCGGAGAAGATGACACCGGTCTTGTCTTGCGAAATGCCGGGTCCGTTATCCTCGATGTCGAACACAATGTCATTTCCGAAATCCGTGAACGAAACAGAGACTTCAGCCTCATGGCCTCGCAGCTCCAGCGCCGCTTCAAGACCGTTGTCGATAATATTACCGATGATGGTTACGAGAGACTTCGCATCCACACTAACGGGCAGGTCGATTAAACGGCTTTCGGGATCGATGATAAGATTGATCTTCATTTCTTTCGCCCTGTTGATCTTCCCTAGCAGGCATGCCGCAATTAACGGATCTTTTACGGATGAAACCAAAAAAGCGATGATATCCTGCCGCTCCTTCACCTCGTCCGTAATCAGTTCTAACGCTTTATCGTAATGCTTTAGAGCAAGCAAACCGTAAATCGTATTCAGCTTGTTCAAATACTCATGGTTTTGCGCGCGCATGTTGTCGGAGAACGCTTTTATTTTGGAAAATTCATTGGTAAGCTGCTCAATTTCAGAAACGGCATAAAAAGTGAACACGACACCGATCACCTTGCCCCCTTGAATAATCGGCATTGCCGTCAACGCATAAAGCCGGCCGTCAAAGAAAACCCTTCCATGCTGTACGCCCCGCTTCGATTCGATAACCTCCTGCATCACCGTCTGCAGTTTCGGATTGGAAAGCTTGCTGCCGACAGCAAAAAGCTGCCATTCCGGCAGTTCGCGGGCCCTCTTGTTCATATGGATAATGTTCTGCTGCTTGTCGACGGCGACGATTGCATCACGGATTGACTCGAATGTTGCTTCGCGCTGCCGGTACAGGAATGAAATTTGTTCCGGTTCAAGTCCGAGGAAGAGTCTCTTCACCCGGCGTGCGATCAAATACGCGCCCGCACAGCCAAAGACAAGAAGCAGGCTCGCGAACCCATACAGACCGCGGCGATAGGTTTCGCCCACATCATTAATTTTATCCGTCATAAACCCGACAGATGCGATGCCGATAATTTCCCCTTCAGCGCTGCGGATCGGCGCTTTTCCACGCAAGGACGCCCCTAGCGAACCTACCGCTTCGGAGACAATCGACTGACCGCTCAGAACGGAAGCATTATCTTCACCCTTCATCATTTCACCAATGCGGTCCGGATCCAGGTGGGAGTAGCGAATTTCTTCCTTGTTGCCGATGACGACGTAACTCGCCCCCGTTTCTATGCGAATGGACTCCGCAATCGGCTGAATGGCGTCAGATGGATCGGGCGCGGCGAAAGCGGCAATAATCCTCGGATCGTGCGCCGTCATTTTCGCAACCGTCAACACTTGCTGACCCATGTATTTGGTAATAATCTGATCTACTGTAAGCGAGAAAACCGTCCAGAAGAGGACCAGGCTTGCAATCAGAACGGCGGATATCAAGAGAGCAATTTGGGTAAACAAACTGACACGAATCTTGTTCATTGTCCGCATCTCTGACCTCCCTTGCTGTATCTTAAAAGTTATACTTTATTAGAATAGAAGGATCTAAAGTCTACCATTGTCTATGCTGCTAGATTTGTCTATTGTACCAAACCGATGAATTCGCTTCCACACCGTAAAGTCCATAAATTTTATAAAAATAATGATAATAATTTATTAAATCTATTCGTCTTGAAGTTGCTTGTTTATAATTTAAGAAATTATCCAAATTTGTAACCGCTTTCCGAAAGCGCTTCACCCGATGTTGTAGCTCGATGAAAATGGAGGTATACACTATGTTATCATTACTCGGTTTCTTGATGGTTGCCACATTTATGTATTTGATCATGTCTAACCGACTTTCAGCTATGGTAGCACTTATTCTTGTTCCCGTCCTATTCGCACTCATCGCCGGATTCGGCACAGACCTTGGCCCTATGATGATGGATGGGGTGAAATCGATCGCCCCGACAGGCGTAATGCTCATATTCGGTATTTTGTATTTCGGCATTATGATTGACGCCGGATTGTTCGACCCACTGGTAAACCTAACCTTGAAAGCCGTTAAAGGGGACCCGATGAAAATTGTCGTCGGCACAGCGCTCCTTGCCCTGTTCGTTTCACTCGATGGTGACGGTTCCACGACCTATATGATCGTCATCGCGGCGATGCTGCCTTTGTACAAGAAGCTGAACATGAACCCGCTCATTCTGTCGGCCGTAACGATGCTTGCAGGAGGGGTAATGAATCTTTTACCATGGGGAGGTCCTACAGCAAGAGCGATAAGCGCACTGAATTTGGACGTTTCGCAGGTGTTCAATCCCCTTATTCCGGGAATGATCGTTGGGTCTTGCTGGGTCGTTCTGGTTGCCTTTTTTATAGGGAGGAAGGAACGCAAGCGGCTTCAGTCCAGTAAATATAGCCTTTCAATGGATCTGCAAACTTTTGCCGAAGAAGCTGTAGCTGCCGACATTCCGGATTACAAGCGGCCTCACCTCATTTGGGTAAACCTGGCGCTAACGGTCGCATTGATGGCAGGATTATTGGCTGATGTCATACCACTTATGATTTTATTCATGATCGCGTTCGCGCTTGCGCTGATGATCAATTACCCGAAGCTGGAAGCGCAGAAAGAACGGATTACAGCCCATGCCGGAAACGCGCTGAACGTAGCTTCGATGGTATTTGCCGCCGGTATTTTTACAGGAATTTTGAGCGGTACGGGAATGGTAGATGCAATGGCTCATACGATGGTCAATATGGTGCCCGAGTCGCTCGGTCCGTATTTGCCGATCATTACAGCAATAACGAGTATGCCGCTGACCTTCTTCATGTCAAACGATGCTTATTACTTCGGCATCCTGCCCTTGCTTGCAGAGGCCGCAGCCACATACGGGATTGATCCCGCACAAATGACTATCGCTTCGCTGCTCGGTCAGCCCGTTCACTTGCTGAGTCCACTCGTTCCGTCCACTTATTTGCTGGTCGGTCTGGCCGGTGTTAATTTTGGCGATCACCAGCGGTATACATTGAAGTGGGCGATCGGCACAACGCTCGTCATGCTTGCAACGGCTTTAATCATTGGTGCCATAAGCTTATAAGGAATAAAAAAAGGGAGACGCTGAATTTGGCGTCTCCCTTAACTTGTCCCGGGCAGGTAGCAGGGATAACAACCCTAGCACCGCCTTTTCTTTATTTTAACTGATTTAGACACAATGTGAGCTGTCGCCTCAAGCGAACCAACCTGCTTTTGGGACAGGCCCTTTGTGTCAGCATTTTTTTGAGTTGCGTTATGCTATTGGACTTAGAATGCTATGTTGATTGATTATTGGGCGTTTTCATCTTCTTACTGCTTCTGATCTGTCCGATCCCCAGCTCTCTGGCCTCCTGATTAAGTGATTTAATGAAGCTGACAACCATTAAGCCCATGACGATTGAGAACGGAAGGGCAGCTATAATCATCGTGTTCTGAAGTGCCTGTAGTCCACCGGAATAGAGCAGCGCCAGCGCAGTAATGGACAGAAAGATTCCCCATACGACTTTAATTTGAGTGCTCGGATTTTGGGAGCCGTTGGTAGTCATCATACCGAGAACAAAGGTACCCGAATCCGCCGATGTTACAAAGAACGTTACAATAATAATGATGGCGAGAATGGACAACACCATGCTCATCGGGAAGCCTTCTAGAACACCGAATAGAGATTCTTCTGCTGATAAAGAAGAGATGGACATCGCTCCGGACACTTCGGTCATAATCGCTGCACTGCCAAAGGTCGTAAACCATAGGAAGCCAATAAGTGAAGGCACAAGCAATACGTAGATAACAAACTCACGAATGGTTCTACCCTTGGATACCCTGGCAATAAACACACCGACAAATGGAGACCAAGCAATCCACCAAGCCCAGTAGAAAATAGTCCAGCCGTTAATCCAGCTTCTGGCGTCTTGATTAAGCGGAGCAATTCGAAAGCTCATGTTGATGAAATTTTGCAAATAACCTCCGATTGTATCCATGAGCAAATTCAAAGTGAATACGGTCGATCCCAAGAAAAATACAAACAGGAAGAGAACGAGCGTCAGCCCCATATTCAAATTACTAAGAACCTTGATTCCTTTGCTGATGCCTGTAAGCGCAGATATCATAAAAAGAATGGTCAGAAGGACAATAATAATCGTCTGAGTCACATTGTTGCTCGGTGTCCCAAACAAATAGGAGAGACCTCCGTTGATTTGCGTTGCACCAAAGCCCAGTGTTGTAGCAACTCCTATGACTGTGGAAATTACAGCGATAACATCAATTACCTTACCCACAAACCCATCGGCATGTTTGCCAATCAGTGGTCTTAATGTACGACTGATTAAGCTGAGCTCGCCTTTTCTGAAGGTAAAGTAAGCAATAACGAGGGCAACACAGCCATAAATCGCCCAGGCATGAATGCCCCAGTGGAAAAAAGTAAACCGCATGGCGTCTTTAATGCCTTGATCTGTGCCAAGCTGCCCTGTAGGCGAGCTTACGGCATAATGGCTTATCGGTTCTGCCGTGCCGTAGAAGATCAAGCCGATTCCGACACCTGCACTAAATAACATGGCAAGCCAGGTCGGGCGTGAGAATTCCGGCTTATCCTCCTGCTTGCCAAGCTTGATTTGGCCGACAGGACTGACCAGCAAATAAATACATACGCAGACAAACACAGTAACGATCCCTAGATAATACCAGCCGAATTTATCCGTGATAAAATTTTGTGCTGTGGTTGTGATGCTCTCCAGCGAGGCAGGCATCAATATCCCCATAAGAATTAGAACAGCCAGTATTGCAATTGAAGCATAAAAAACAGTTGAAGCCTTCTTCATATTAAACATACAACTCCCCCATCTTTGATTTTGTCGCGGTGGGTTTTTTTGGCGATTGAAAACATTATAGAAATGCTGAACCCAAGTAAGTAAGAATCGTTCCTGAGGATACTAAATCAATCCTTGAAGTGGAAATGCAGAATCGTTCTTTTTCGAGGCACTTTATTAGTGTAACAATGAAAATTACATCCGGCACATGCGATATTCACGCCTCAAGCGAGTTAAACACCTCTTAACCACGCTAAGGGCTATTGAACCTGCTAACTCTCACAAATACTCCCTTAGAAGTTGTATTCGGCCGTATTTGAACAGATCCCGAGTAAGAATGGAATTTATTCACTCAAAGCTTGGAGTGTGTTAGTGCCCTGTTTCCCCAAATCTCCCCTTCTTTGTAGTCAGCCTCAACGAAAAAATGACCATCTGCTCTTATCCAAGCAAATGGTCTTTCTTTTTCTTTCACTTATGGCAGTCAGACCAAGGTAAGTACGATCTGTTCACCCGAACGGGTAATTTTATAGATGCCCTCCTGCATGTCAACATCATAATGCTTTTTTAACAACCGTGTGGCATCGGAATCGGTCTCCACAACGACCAGATAATCATACCCGCTTAACAAATTGTCCATATTGTCTTCATAAAACAGAACGATTCCATCCACATTTGGAGCATACAAGAAATATTTCCCGACATATTGCATGTAATAGTTCGTTACCTGCTGATCCGCATCAGATCCGTAAAAAAGGTACCTGCTGTCATCTTCTTGACCATTTTTGTACCACCGATCACCGGTAACTGAATAAATTTTGTATGGAAGTGTGGTTTCATAACTTTTGGCGATGGAGACAATCCCATTGTACTCCGATAACAGCAAGGTGACGGCAACAGCTGTACAGATCATAATGCCTTGTTGGTAATACCCTTTTGTTTTGACACTCTTAAATGCACGATAGTCAGGCACTTCACCGATTCTATAGTGGAATGATCGCTCCATATCCACAGCTGTACAAAGCACCAGCCCGCCGGCGAAGAGTACTACTATACTTGATGCATATCGCTCAAAGCCCGCCAGCCTGATCGCCTCATCCAGTGGCATAGAATAAATGTATAGCCCAAGAATGCCTGCATAGTAGAGCAAGAGGACGACATCGAGTGCTATCAGCACTTTCCACAAGTTCCATTTTTTCTTGAGCACTACAGCTGCAAACACAGAAGCAATGATAGCTAAGAGATGAAAAATGACGATCCCTATTGCTGGACGTGTGGCAAGATCAGTACTGGAACTAAGAAAAAGAGACAAAATCTCACTCATTTGCTCTGAGGTCTTCACCAGCTCAAGACCAGAGGCAGCAACATCGAATTTATTCTCTACCCCTTGGAACATGGTCTTCATACGCCAGCTCCATCCGAAGTAAGGGAGTAATGCAGCGCAAAACGCAGCAACAACAATAAGTGTATTTTTCCAGCTACGCTTATCCGAGCGCATCAACCAATGATATGCCAAGTAGAGTAAGCCGATTGCCGCAAAAATAATACCCGTGCTTTTTATAATGGTTAACAGACCCGCAAGAGGTAGAACTATAAGACAGGCTCGTTTTATATCATTACGATATTGATGAACTACGGCAAAGATCGCAAGCGCATAAATCGGAAGCAAAAAATCCACGAGCAAATTGTTAATCCGGATGGTCAGATTGAAATAGGAAAGTGCAGAACAGCCCAACCCAAGAAATGCATATAGAAGAAAACGCCTCTTCTCCGATACGATGCCAAACATAGCATAAAAACAGGAAAAGATGAGAAGCCCTTGTGCAACCAGCATGATGGACTGGGAGTGACCCGCAAATCGGCATACATAATAAAGAAAAGACGTGACACCAAGCGGATAATTTTTATAATCGATGAGATTGGATTCTGGTGTCGGAAAAGCATCTGTGCTGAGCAACTGCTTCAAGACAACAGCCCAATGGGAAAAATTATCATAGTGCGTCAATTTGTTCTGGAATAACATGATTAGAAAGATACAGCTTCCTATAAGAAATGAAATCTGAAATATGGAAAAAGAAATACGAAATGAAGCACCTTGGCGCAGCCAGGACAACAATAAAAAAACAAAAGCGAGCAGACCTACAATCATAACGACAAGACTGCCAATAAAGAGCTGCCCTGCCAAGCCGCTAAAGAAAACGATACATGCAATGGACGAGAACACAAATACTGGGATGAACTCCCATTTCAGTGACAGTGTCTTCCGTATAAGCAGCATGTAACCCACAAAGGAGAATACCAATAAGACTCCTGTCAACATTTGAAGCACAATCAGCATTTCAATAATCTCTCCTAAAACTCTTTAATCAAGCTCTCGTTATGTGGACGTAGTAGGTCATCCAGCAGTTGATCGATAAGACCGTGCTCCACAATATCGTCGATGTTCTCGACAGAGAACAAAATCTCGTGATGAGCAGCTGTCGTTTTTCCCGTGTGCTGCAAAATGATTTCAATATTGCTCTTTGTATAGAAAGTAACTACTGTTCCTGCTGAAATATTACCCTGCAGACCAGAGACGGAAAAGAAGCGGTAATTGAAGCTGCGCAGCGTACAACCAGCACCATTGGTAAACATGATGGGAAGCTGAATTGAAATCCTAGGCATTTTTCTTTGATCCGATCTCGGTTTGACTATACGTTTGGTTACATTGCGGAGCATATCGTCGTAAGCCGTATCCCACAGATTCATCTGCTCTGGCAACGAATGCTTTCGGTCATAGATGATTTGCATATATTGACGCTTATCTTCCTCCGATATCGGCTGAACCTTAGCAGAATAACGCCAGCTCTCTCCATCCTTTTTTACATACACTACAACCGCGTCAAGATGGGCCTCATAGCGTTCCGTTCTCACAACCATTGAGATCTCCGTCTGCTGTGGAAGATAAATAGGATCTGATACAATTAACGCGATCCCATTCTCCGATACATCTACCGTTCTAGCCTTGTAGTTTAGATTGCCTTCTTTGTAGTGTATAGTAACTTCCTCTTGTGCCTGAATACGCTCTGTTTCCCGATAAGCACGACGGCCGAGCATGAAAAAGAGGGCATAGAAAATAGCAATCAGATTATGAAGCAGCCAAAAAATAATCACACTGCTGTAGAACAGAGCTAAGCCATACTTGCCATGCGTAAACCGGAAAATGGCTGCAATCGAAAGAAGAAGCAGGAAAATATGCGGCAATGCATACAAGAATGAAGTTATCCATTGTCGTCCGGCAGATTTGTTCTTGTTCGTAACCTTGAATTTACGTTCATGAATACCCAAGGTTTCCAGGAGTACAGGCATAATTAAATACGGCATAAATATGGTATCAATGACCTGACTCCAGCGCTGATTGCGAATATTGCTCGACAGATAGCGCATTGACATACTATAGAAGAAATAGGATGGAAGCCAAAATATTACGATCTCCCAGAAGCCCGTGTTTACGATTTGGAAGTCAAACAGTGCAAATAAAATAGGCGCTAATATAAAAATCAACCGATTAAAAAAGGACCACCAATACAGAAAGCTGCTTAAGTAGGTCAATCTTGTCCAAAAAGGAAGTTTGTTGGAGAAGACAGCACGAGTATTCTGCAGGCTTTGGATAATTCCCCTTGCCCAGCGGGTACGCTGCTTGATCATACTTGGAATGGTAGTCGTAGTCAGTCCAGCAGCCTGAACCTCCTGAGTTGCATAAGTAATATAGCCTGCCTGCTGCAGGCGAATACTAGTCTCAAAATCTTCGGTAATGGTCTTTAAGGGGAAACCATTAATGTCTTCCATGGCTTGCCTAGAAATGACAGTGTTACTCCCGGTATAGGCTACAGCATTGGAGGCGTTACGCAAGATGTTTACTTCTCTTGAGAAAAAGTCCTGCTCATTAGGTATTTCCTGCTCTGCGTAAAGGTTAAATTGAAATAGATCAGGATTATAGAAGCTCTGTGGTGTTTGAACCAGTCCGAGTTTGAAATTATCTTCCAGCTCATCTTCTCTGCGAAGCCGCCACTTCCCATTCTCCTCAATAAACTTGGGAAGCAGGAAGTACGGAACGGTCTTCATTAGAAAGGTATGTTGTGGAATCATGTCAGCATCAAAGGTTGCAATGAGTGGAGAAGAGGTTTTGCTGAGTGCATTATTCAAGTTACCTGATTTGGCCTCTTTATTTCCAGGGAACCCAAGATAACCGATGCCAAATTGTTTAGCCAGCTCCTCGACCTCAGGACGCCCCCCGTCATCACACAGATAAATATGCACCTTCTGCTTGTCGGGATATTCCATAAAAGTACAAGCATTGACTGTTTTATATAACAAATCAACCGGCTCATTGTGCGTGGCAATGAACACATCTACATCCGGATAATATTCTGGCGGAATTGTCGGTAAGTCGAGCTGTGTTCGTTCCTTTTGCATCTTCTGAACAAACAATTCAAAGGTGGTCAGTACCGTTATCACTTCGGCACCAATCAGCAGAATACCGAAAACCATGTTCAAAATACCTTGGTCCCATGGCAGCGTAAATATCATACGCCACAGCAAATAGATGGACATCAGGATCATCGTGACGACAAACATCACATTTTGCCGCTTCTCGTTTTGCACTAAAGCTGCTTCCTCCTTACTGCAAATACCCACCGTCGCTGCATTTGAAAGCTGAGCAGAAACAGTATGGCATCACAGAACAATTTTGCTATTTTCTCATCCAAGAATAAAACGGTATGGAATAAATAAACTCCGGTACTGGAGAGCAAGATCACAAATCCACAAAGTGTCAAATAGCGCCATAAACTGCCCTGGCTATTCTCCTTAGAGAATACAAAATGCCTATTCAGCAGATAGTTGACTGTAATAGACATCATTCTTGCAATCACTGTTGCTAGTAAAATTCGTAAATAATCCTGCTCGCCCATAACAGGGCGCAACAACTCGATCAAAAGCCATGCAATTCCCAAATCGACTACAGCACTTGTAATCGAAGAAGTAATAAATCTCATGAAGCTTGCAAGCAGCACCAGCATCACTCGTGCACTATCACGAATTGCTTTGAAATGGGTACCGGCATTTCCGTTCTCATATATGACTTGAATAGGCAGGGTATGAATTGAAATACCAAATTGGATACAGGAGATAAGCATCTGCAGCTCGTATTCAAATCGGGTGCCTTGGACCTTTTGCATAAAAGGAAGCATCTCGGGTCCGAAGGCACGAAGCCCTGTCTGTGTATCTGAAAGCTGCTTGCCATAGAGCTTGGCAAATATATAGGAAGTAATCCGATTGCCCAGCAAAGACTTCGGCGGTATCCCTCCCTCACTGAAGTTTCTTACCCCGAGTACCAGTGCATCTGGATGGCGCTTCGCTTCTTCGGCAAGACGGTATACATCCTCTGCAGCGTGCTGACCGTCAGAATCAGCAGTTATTACGACGGAGACCCCATCGAAATGCTGCTCAATATACTGAAAACCGGTCTTAAGTGCAGTGCCCTTACCTAGATTGTCGTGATGGCGCAAGAGAAAACAGCCGTTATCACTTAATTTTCTGAAAATCGGCTGGTACTCATCGCCAGATCCGTCGTCCACGATAACAATATGATTCAGTTTATATTCTCTCAATTGATGTACATAGGACAATAGTCTTTCATCCGGCTCAAATGAAGGAATAAGAATAATGACATAGCCCTTTAGTTTCCCTATGACCATCCTATTAAAGCCTCAATTCGACATTTTTTGGCAATTCTATTTTTCAACAATGTGTAGTATAACACCGAAATAGGTAGTCAGTAAATGAAAAATATTGATCATATATGGTATAAAAGAACTATTAAATGACAATGTAACAAAAATAATTCACTGCATTTCTCAGGATAAGGTATACTTACTACAAAATGACCAGAAAACACCGGAGTAAAGGAGTTATTCATGGACCATTATGAAGTAATAGAACGGGCATTAATTCATATTGAGGATCACCTGCACGAGCCATTGTCCGTAGAATCCGTTGCCACCACCTTTAATATGTCTAAATACTACTTTCACAGGCTGTTCTCCGCAATGATGGGCTGTTCGCTAAACCATTACATCCTATCCAGAAGATTAAATGCATCCGTTACATTTATTCAAAACCATAATATGTCTCTAACGGACATCGCTTATGAGCTCAGCTTTGGTACCCAAGCCTCCTTCACCCGCGCTTTCAAAAGACATTACGGTGTAGCTCCTAGCTCTCTTAGAGCAGGAATTCGTACGATCTCTCCAATTCCCGTACCTGCAGTAGTCAAAAGACCCATTAAGAACATAAACGGTGATATCGTTACCGATTTTACCCTGACCGAGTTAAATGAGATCCGGCTCAGTGGAATTGCCTTTGAAGTGGATTTAGCCGCGGATGATTATAAGCAGAGGATTCGTGACCATGCCAAAATACTGTTAAATCAAATTGATGAGAGCATAAAGGGCCCCTGCTATGTCATTTATTCTAACTGTCAGCCAAACTCCACCCAGTTCAAGGCTCTGTTCGCCATCCCATGCGACATTCAGATTCATAAGCCTTTTTATTTTACGGTCGATGTACCGCAGATCTTTTGTGCCAGGTTCAAGTATGCCGGAGACCTGCTTGAAATTGGTGACGTGCTCGAAACGGACTTTGCAAGATTTCTAAAAATCTCCAGACAAGAAGCTGAGCAATCCGATATCGAGCTCATTCAAGTTTTTGATGACGTCCACAATCTAGAATCGACCTACCACATCTATGCCCCCATCAAAAAACTTCCTGCTGATTCAGAATGTTAGACCGGACATAGAGCGCATACCCCAGCCATATGAGTGCTGCCCCCATCGGCAATGCCATGATTCGGTCCAGCGGGTGAGGGATGATCGAAGTCGCGAGGGTCGCCGCCGCCGCACAAGCAAGCAGGACACCTGCCAGGCGCGGCAGCACTCCGGCACGAAATATTGCAATGCCGAGCAACAGGCCGCCAAGCATATACAGCCCCCCCGCTAACGGTGCCAATATTGGAAAGATTCCGAGATCAGCCCCGCTATCCGTCCCTTCGAATATGCCCACCATCCCCTCTACAAATATTTCAGCATCAGTTGTGAGCAGCGGCAAAACAAAGGCTTCGACGAAGCTGAAAGCCAGTGAAATGAGCCAAAACAGACCGAACAGGAGAACACCAATCAGACCAAGCCACCCTGCCTCTCTTACTTGTCTCAGGTAAACCCCTGTAATTCCGATCAGGCTGAAGAGGGACATGACAAGGGTTAAGCATGCCACAAGAACCCAGGTGCTTGAGTTCACTGAAGACAGATCATCCGGAGGATGAATGAACTGAATGACGATATATAGAATCCCCGCCCCGATGGCTGATACGCCTGCCCCGCGATAAATTGATAGTGCTGACAGTCCTTCGTTTGTTTCCTTCTTGCTGTGCTTGTTATTCATGTATCTAACCTCCACTCAGATTCTAATGACGTTGACTATTAACAATAACAACGTAACACTCCCCCGCTTTCTTTTACTATTCACATCTTGCTGTAATACAAAAAAACACCTCTCTCGAGATGCGTCTGTTGAAAGATAAAATTCAGGGGTGCCGCTGGTTGGTCCACTGTACCTCAATCGTAATGGAAAGTATGCTGCTGCTGTTCGAATCGTTCGATGAGCTTCTTGGTATGTAATGGATTAGGCATCTCCACTACGCCATATTCCGCATATCCCGCCGCCATCCGTGGATGATTCTCGTCATACTACGATGATCTTGAAGAGTCCACAGTTAGCTTCGCCTGTTTAAAACTACAACAAAAAAGATGAGATCTATTAATTTAAAATAATCTCATCTTTTTTGCAGTTATACACTATTTATAATTACTTGGAACTCCAACCACCATCAATAATTAGCTCTTCACCGTAACAAATTTAGATTCATCTGATGCTAATTGTCATTCAATTGTATGAAATTCCGATCGAAATAGCATGCGAACAATGACCTTTGTAATTCTTTCGATATCTTCGCCAGATTGCCGCAGTTCAATTCGATCGTTTGTTGAAAAAATAATCGACAATACTGCCCAAGCGGCGATTTTCACATCCAAATCCGGCCAGGCGAGCCCAACTGTCTTCAATTCCTCTAACCGATCTGCAAGCTTTTCTTCAGCCAGCCTTATGATTTTATTTACTTTCATTCTCGTTTCAGTATCTTGCAAAACAAGAGATTGAAGGGCATTCAATAATCCAAATTCGGTTTTGGATAAATAAGTTTCAAGTAAATGCTTTGTGGTTTGATAGGGATGTGACCCAGACATCACTATGACTTCAGGTAAAAAACTCTGTGCTGTTTGTTCAAAAAGAGTCAGCAATAATTGTTTCTTATCTGAAAAGTAACGGTAAAATGAGCCCACCGAAATGCCGGCATGAGCACAAATATCTTTTGCCGTTACTTGATCGTACCCCCTACTGGAGAAAAGTTCCTCCCCGCTTTTCAGCAAAGCTTGTCTCTTTTCCTTGGATCTTTCTTGCTGGGGGACGGATACCTTTGAAGATTTATTCTCATTCAATCCGTTCATCTTCTCCCTCCTTTGTTTCAGTATAACACGAAGCAAAACCAGCCATACCGATTAAGAATTGACAATGCACTTTAAAGCTATTAATATGAACTGTAGTTCAGGTTCATATTTTATTGCTTATAAAAATTACGTAAAGGGCTGGTGTATGGTTTTGAAACTAATTTTGAAACTTAGATGGTTGATATTGCCACTTATATTTATAGCGGTTTTTTTACTGCAGACATTATCGCCAAATTATGAAGAACTGGTCGTCCAAAAAGGATCACCGCAAATTCCGAAGGAATACAATTCCCAGCAGGCACTGGAAATTTTAGATCGGTATAATGAAAAACCAGCAAATTCAAAGGAAGATAGTCTTGTTCTTGTTTTTCACGATGAGAAGGGATTGACCGATGCCCAGCTCGAGAAGATCAGTACAACAGTTGATGGATTAAAGACGAACGAGCAGCTTTACGTCACCGATGTCCAAAATCCGATTGGCGACGATTTCTTGGAGTCGCAATTACTTTCGGAAGATCATAAGACACTAACCGTACCTTTTTCTGTTAATGTAGAGAATAAAAAATTAGAGGACATCAGGAACTCGATTGATTCTTATTTGCAACCCATCGATACAGAGCACTATATCACGGGAGGATCCGCTATCACGGAGGATAATAACAAATCCACCCAAGAAGGTGTTTCAAAATCGGAATGGGTGACGATTCTGTTCATCGTTGTTGTCTTGATCATTGTCTTTAGATCCCCTGTTGCTCCCATCGTTTCTTTATTGGGGATCGGCATTACGTATTTGAGTTCCCTCTCCCTGATCGCGATCTTGGGGGAAAGCTATAATTTCCCATTATCAATCATTACTCAGTCCTTCCTTATCATGGTCTTGTTTGGGATCGGCACGGATTATCTCATTCTCTTGTTCATGAGATTCAAGGAAGAGCTTGGCCACCACGAATCCACCTTTTCCGCCATTGCAGCAACCTATAAAACAGCAGGTAAAACGGTCTATTACAGTGCCTTTGCAGTCATAGTCGGATTCAGCACTTTATTTTTATCGGGTTTTAACGTTTTTCGTTCTGCCGGAGCAGTCGCCGTCGCGGTCGTCATACTTCTTATCGTCCTTTCCACGTTTGTTCCCGCCTGTATGGCGATTTTAGGACAGAAACTATTCTGGCCTATAAAAAAAGTGCAGGGACATAAAGAAAATAAATTTTGGCATTTTCTTGGAACCTATGCGGTAAGAAAGCCCGTTCTTTTTGCGGTCCTTGCCGTGGTCATTACCCTTCCCAATGCCATGCTTTACAACGGAAAGGTTTCTTATGACACCTTATCCCAGGTTGACCCGTCTTACGATTCGGTAAAAGGATTCAACATCCTGCAAGACGCTTTTTCACCAGGCAAAGCGATGCCCGCAACGTTCGTCCTGGAATCGAATCATGATTTGTCCGATGCACAGAGCTTGGCGATGATCGATAATATTACAGAGGAAATTGCGAATACGAAAGGCGTCAAACAGGTATACAGTGCAACAAGGCCGCAATCCGAGAAAATAAAAGAATTCTACGTGCAAAACCAAAGCCAAACTATAAGCAACGGATTAGAACAGAGCATAGAAGGAATTTCGGAAATTCAAGACGGATTAGGAGAAGCAAGCTCCCGTCTTAAGGATGAAAATACTCCATCCAACGCTCAAGATATCGATCAGCTGCTTCAAGGAACGAAGGCAATTAACGAAAATCTTGACAAGCTATCGAACGGCTTAACCTCTATTGAGGCAGGAATGCGGAAAGGAGAAGCCGGCGCATCGCAAATTACGGAAGGAATGATGCAACTCGAAAACAGCAGTAATGAATTAAGCGCTTCTACTCTGCAGGTGCTGGGAGGGTACCAAGAACTTTACACCGGTTTATCCACCATAAGTGACCAATATTCAAGCACAGCAAAAAGCCTAAGCGCGACCCTGCAGCTTGTGGATGCCATCCAATCGTACACCGACACCCTGGCTCAAAAATATACGGAACTCCAAAGCGATTCTGATATGCAGCAGTTAAACGGTTCCATTAAACAATTAAAAGCAAGCTTGACCGAAATTTCAAATGGTTTAGCGACACTGAATGGCAAATATACAGAAGCATTGGTCAATCTTAAGGCCGCTAATGATGGACTGGCGAAAATCGCGGATGGTCAAAAACAGATCTCAAGCGCAACGGCCAAGCTTGCAGCCTCTGAAAAGTCCCTCGAAGACGGATTGGAGCAAGGAGCGAATGGCCAAGCAGCGGTTATTTCGCAAATCCCTCAACTGCAAGTAGGCCTGGATCAACTGTATAATGGACAACAGTCGATGAAGACTGGTATTGAAAGTCTCACCACCTCTTTGGGTACGTTGCAAACAGGGCTGGATGACAGCGTCGATGGATTAAACAAGGTCAATACCGGTCTTGCCGATGCAAAACAATATCTTGATGAGTTGGGAAAATCGGATACGAGCGCTTTTTTTGCACCGGAAGAAGCACTTAAAAACGCCGACTTTAAGACCGCTTTAAATAACTACCTGTCTGAAGATAAGACCATTGCGAAATGGACTATTATTTTAAGCGATAATCCTTATTCCATGGAAGCGATTGACACCGTTAATCAAATCAATACGAATGTGGAGTATCTGCTTGAAGGAACAGAATTTCAATCTGCTAAGTATGGAACTGCCGGGGTAAGCGCGGATAATGCCGCATTAAATCAATTGAACAAGAGCGAATTTACAAGAACTGTTATCTTCATGCTGATTGGCATCGGCATCATTCTTGTCATCTTCTTCCGGTCCATTCTGCTGCCGATTTACGTGATTATTTCTCTGGTCCTTGCCTACTTCACATCAATCAATTTAACGGAGTGGATTTATCAATTCGGCTTTGGTCATGCATCGGGAACGGAATGGGCTGTACCGTTCTTCTCCTTTATCTTGTTGATCGCCCTAGGTGTGGATTACAGTATCTTCCTTCTGATGCGATTTAGGGAATATCATAACGAGCCCCCAAAAGTGGCGATCGTTAAAGCATTGACGCATATGGGTTCGGTTATCATGTCTGCTGTCATTATTTTGATCGGTACATTCGGCGCGTTATATCCATCAAATGTAGCCGTATTGATGCAGCTCGCGACGGTGGTTATCATCGGGTTAATCATTCTTGTTCTCGTCTTGCTTCCCTTGTTTATTCCATCTCTTATAGCGCTAACGCTAAGAAAACGAGAAGCCAACGAAAATGCATAATTTCTTCATAATAAAAGCCTTGACCCTTGAAGGGTCAAGGTTTTCAAGTGATTTCCGGTTTAGCGATCGACGAGACCAAGGCAGCCTCGAACGGATTCACGCTGTCCGATATCCGCACCACCCTCGTGTAATCCGAACCCGTTGTAAACAGTCTACTAGGGAAATGGAGAAGAATATGAAGCAGAGAAAACGGACTTGGATCAAGCTGGCGAGCGCCCTATTAACGATCCTGGCATTGGCTGTTGTTATGTCGGTTACAAAGCCCTCTGAAGAGAAGTATAACAGTTGGGTTCTGGAGAAGGTGTCAGACAAGCCGACCTCCAATCCTTTTAAAGGTTTGGGGCTATCTCTGTTCGGCGAGCGTTTGATCAGCGAAGGGACCACGATGACCGATTACGGAGTGGTTCGGTTATTTCAAACCGAAATTATGGGGCAACGAATAAAGGTAGTCGGGGTTCTGGGTACATTTATTCCATTAGGAAAGCCGGACAATGTACAATAGCCGACGCTTTAGAAAGACCTCTCATATGCGGCGTAGATTCTAATCCATTACGCAGTACATGAGAGGTCTTTTCTCTTTACTTTAACGGCTCTATAGCGGAATGATGCTCGGTTCCTATCCGAATGTCCAACATAACGAGCTAGTTACCAGCCCATACGTCCTTAGCATAGCGACCTTCGCTTTGAAGCTGTTCCAGCCACTTCTGAGCTTCTTGTTTACTTACCGCGTGAATTTCTTGATAAGCTTCTTTTAAGCAAGCCTCTACATCTGGAGCCATCCTACTTCCATCTCCGCAAATATAGAGTTTCCCATTGTTGCCGAGCAATCGGATGATTTCGTTTGTATTCTCCTTCATCAAGTGTTGAACATATGTTTTGGGCATACCTTCTTTTCGGGAATACGCTGTGTGTACAGTAACAATGTCCTGTCGCTCAAATTGCTCCACTTCCTCACGGTAAATGTGATCCAATTCATTTCGGCAGCCATAGTAGAGGTGTGCCTCTCCCAGTGTTTTACCTTCACTCTTCATTGTTTGACGTGCCTGCAAGAATCCCCTGAATGGAGCAAAACCAGTGCCAGGTCCTACCATGATGATCGGTGTCTCAGGTTGTTCCGGTAAAGTAAATCCGGACTCTGGCGTATTCACGAATACCATGACCGTATTTCCAGGTTGAAGACTGGCCAAATAATTGGAGGCAACTCCTCGATATTCACCACTTCCACTCTTTGCAGGGCATCTGACGACACCGACAGAGATACTTACCGCATCGTTCTGAATCCTCGGCGAACTGGATATCGAGTAGTAGCGTGGTTTAAGTGGCGGGAGCAACTCCACAAAGCGTTCGAACGGCAACTCACAAGCCAAATACCGCTCCAACAGGTCTAGCATCGTAAGTCGTTTGTTTAACACATGCTCTTTATAAGCATCCTCCTGAAGAAGAGCTTCCAATTCCTTTTTATTTGGAGGGCAAACGGTAAACGCTGCAAGCTCACGAAGCTGGGCTCGAGTCGCGGCTTCTTGCAGCTCGACGCATTGGCTCAACAGATCATGAACGCTGATGGGCCGATCAACAGGTAAGTGGGCAACGCTGCGGCCGCTAGCGCTTATAACGATATAGTCACTGCTATTTAGTCCATAACGACGCAGTACACGTTCAACCAATGCCGGCTCGTTTTGCGGAATGACCCCCAAATGATCGCCTTCCTGATAGGACACCTCTTGCGGCAACGAGATCTCGATATGACGCGTGCTTCGATCACTGCCTTCAGCTTGTAGTTCTCTGTTCTCCTTTACAGAAGCCAAGAACGCATTGTAACTTGCCGTGATAGGCGCCCCTACGAGTCCACTGACAAACTGTATACTTAACGTGCTTTTCTCACGTTCTGCAACGCCGCCGCGGCTCTCTATCGCCAAATTTAGAGCTTTAAATGATTCCGTCCAAATCTATTCTCCCCATAAGCCGAAGCATACCTTTGGAGAGAGACAGCAAAATCCTACATGACAACCGAAAATGTTTATTGGCAGCGCATAACAGTATTAATATTAGCTTTCGACGGCTCTATTCAAACGAAAAAAAAGGCGCCGATTTCAGCGCCTCTTTAAAAATCATTCAATATGTCAAAGTTGTGCGTTATATAGATTTATTCGGGTATATAAGGGAGATCCAATGCCTTCGGAACGTTGATGACATGTGTTTCTGTATAAGTGAGGATGCCTTCCGCGCCATATTCTCGGCCAACGCCGGATTGTTTGACACCGCCAAAAGGGAACCTTACATCGAGCCCTTGCACAGCAGCCGTATTGATCATTGTCGTACCGGCTTCGAGCCTGCGCGCGACCCGGATGGCGTCTTCTTCTCTTCCCCAAACCGAACTCGTGAGTCCATATATGCTTTCATTGTGCAAATCAATAACCTGCTCCTCATCGTCAAAAGGCAGGATCGGAACCGTAGGACCGAACTGCTCCTCCACCACAATCGGATCACGATAGTCAGCGTCCAACACAAGCGTAGGCTGCAGGTAGTAGCCTTGTTCAATCCGCTTCTGATCGAGAATTTGTCCGAGAGGGATGATCTTGGCACCGCGTTTCCGTGCATCTTCGACCAGGCCCTCCACATATTTTTTCTGCTTCAGGTTATTGATCGGACCTACCGTCGTATTCGGATCAAAGGGATCCCCGACCCGGACCCAGCGATTGGCCGCCTCTATATATTTGTCCACGAATGTATCATAAATAGAACGGTGAACATATACACGCTTGGCAATCATGCAGATTTGTCCTGCTGTCAAAAAGTTAGAAACGACAATTCGGCGCATGGCTCGCTCATCGTTTACATCAAAGCTCTCCAAGAAGATAGCTGCATCGTTGCCGCCAAGCTCAAGCGTCATATTCTTAATCGTTTCCGAAGCAGCCTTCATAATATGCTTGGCCGTTTCGGTTCCACCAGTAAAGGCGATTTTGGCGACAAGAGGGTTCGAAGTCAATTCCACGCCCACATCCGATTCGCCATGAACGACGTTGATCACACCCGCCGGGAACTCACTCGCAATGATCTCTGCCACTTTAGACGCCGCCAGTGGCGCAAATGGACTGGGTTTGAGCACAATCGTGTTGCCGGCAAGTAAGGCGGGAGCAATCTTAATCGTGGACAGAGCAATAGGATAGTTCCATGGGCTAATCGCCGCTACCACGCCAATCGGATCATGGGATATGATGGTTTTACCCGTCTCATGTTCTTTGATCTCTTCCTGCAGAACCGATTTGGCCTGGTCACAGGCGAATTCCATCCACATCAATGCAACATAAATTTCACCGTGTGCATCATAGAGCGGCTTGCCGTGCTCTCTGGACAACAAGTGGACAATTTCATTCTCCGATGCCCTAATCTTCTCAATCGCCTTGCGCATGCGAGTGATGCGTTCGTCAATTGCGGTCTCCTTCCACGCTGTAAAGGCTTCTGCTGCCGCTTCAATTGCTTCGACCGCTTGTTCTTTCGTGGTGACAGGGAAATAGCCCACAATTTCATTTGGATTTGCCGGATTCTCTTTTGCTGATTGCGAAATGGATTTTACGGTTTGACCCTTAATGAAGTTCTCAACTATAACCGTCTCTTTGTCCGCTTGAATCGTCATGTTCAATCCCTCCGTTGTTTAGATCTATGAATTCCAAACTTCGTCGGCAATTTCTTTAACGAAACGAAGTTTACGCCATTGCTGTTCTTCTGTTAGGATATTGCCTTCTTCTGTAGACGAAAAGCCGCATTGCGGGCTCAAACAAAGCTGGTCAAGCGGTACATAGGTCGCTGCCTCTGCAATCCGTGCTTTAATTTGTTCTTTATCTTCTAACTCACCTGACTTTGATGTAAGTAAGCCAAGCACGACCTTCAGATTTTTACGATTAACATATTTTAATGACTCAAAACCGCCTGAGCGCTCGTCATCGAATTCCAGGAATAGCCCGTCTACGTTTTCTAAGCCTCCAAATATGACTTCAGAAGCATAATCATAACTGCCGGTTGTGAAATAATTCGATTTATAGTTACCACGACAGATATGCATCGTCACCACTAAATCCTTCGGTTTATGAGCCAGAGATTCATTGATCATTCGCTGCATGATCTTCAGCTCTTCCGCAGGATCCCAGCCTTTAGCGCGCAGCTTATCGTGACCTGCTTCAGAGAATAGATCTGCCCAAGCGGTATCATCTAATTGCAAGTAGCGGCATCCCGCATCATAGAAGGCTTGAATTGCTTTTTGATATGCTGCGATTGTATCTTGAAGGAACGGTTCACGGTCCTTATAAATATCTTCATTATATTCCACGCGATAAAGAAGCATATTCGGGCTTGGAATCGTCTGTTTCGCCACTGCGTCACCCGCGTGCTTTTTCAAGAACTCAAAATGCTGGATAAAGGGATGCGTCGAGAAACCCACTTTACCCACGATGCGAATGCCGCCCTTACGGGTTACCATATTGTGAAATTGCGGTCCCGCTGTTTCTTCGTATAACTCTACGCCATCCAAGCCGCCCAGAAAATCAAAATGCCACCAGCTTCTGCGGAACTCACCGTCAGTTACTGCCGCTATGCCATTCTCCTTTTGCTTCTCAATAATACGAATAATCTCGTTATCTTCCACAACCGTTAATTGTTCATATGTGATATTGCCTGATTTATATTGCTCACGTGCTTGAATTAAATTGGCAGGACGTAGAAAGCTGCCTACATGATCATTACGAAATGGTATCATCGATGTCTCTCCTTCATTGCTTATTCTATTGAATATAGCATGATCGAATAGGATACATGTTATATGTATAAAGTATGGCTAGCCATAGCTTTAAGTTATAGCCCAATCTCTCTCTAATGAGGCTTGTAGTACCCAAGTATAAGTGCGAATTTTTTATATAAGCTATACAATACGAGAAAGGAAGGTGATCCGCATGCTAATTGAGGAGTTACAAAAGAAGTTAGTTGATAAAATCATTCTAGAGACAAATCCCGGCTTCATCATTCTATTTGGTTCATTCGCTACAGGCACAACTCATGATGAAAGTGATATCGATCTGGCTTATTTCAGTGACAAGCAGTTGTCTTCATATGAACGTTTTCTACTTGCTTCTGAGCTTGCGGCTATTGCTAACCGAGAGGTCGATTTAGTCGACATTCAACAAGTTGATACTGTATTTACCATGCAAATTTTTGAGCAGGGCACTCCAATTTATATACATAACGACAATGAATTTACACGCCAAAAAATGCGTGCTTATAGCATGTATGCTACGTTAAGTGAGCAGCGGGCTGCAATTATTGATGCGATTAAAGAGAGAGGGAGTGTCTTCGGCAATGAATGATGTTGTTTTGAATAAAACGGCAACAATTGAACATTCTCTCAAACGTATTCATGAAGTGTACGAGGGCAATCCTGCAAACTTAACGGACTTTACGAAGCAGGATAGCATCATTTTGAATATTCAACGTGCTTGTGAGGCAAGCATTGATCTGGCCATGCATATTGTCAGCAACCGTAAGCTGGGCGTACCAAAAGCGAGTCGTGAAGCATTTAAACTGCTGCTAGACGCTGGATTAATTGAAAATAGCCTAGCAAAGACAATGATGAATATGGTCGGATTCCGAAATACTGCTGTACATGACTACCAGACGTTAGATCTTGAGATCTTAGAAGCGATTATAGAGAAGCATATTGATGATTTTAAAGATTTTACGAAGGTGATTTTACAATTGGAGGAATAATTGTATTCCCCGAGTCCTATAGTAAAACAAAAACAGCCACTCACCATCGAGCGGCTTTCCGCATTCTTTCTTTTACCTGATTATGAATCAAGTAATTATGGACCCTCTGCAATCTCCTTTTCCGCGACTAACAGCTTAGGACAGTTCTTTATTTCGTTTGTTAACTTCAATCGCAATGAACTCCGGCAAATAATCAGGGGTACAGCCCTTTGATACCATTTCATCTTTATAAAGACCCGTTTCCTCACCAAGTTTAATACACCGTGCTCGATTATTTTGATCATAAACCCCAATCCAGCCTGCGGTGAAATTCATAGCCCATTGAACTTCCGGTTCTTCCTGCGTGATATTAGCTTCAATTGCAGATAGTAAGTCTGCGTTGTTATCAGGCGGTGTTTGTCCAGTCCATCTCAATCGCGCTTTATAATACCAGAAAGCTCGCCTTTGAAGAGCAGAAGGACTATCTTCCCATAACTCCATCAATGCAATTGTCTTCTTGTCTTTGGTGAGCTGATTAGCCATTAACCAATCCATTAAATTATTTCGCTCATCAAATGTGTGGTTCTGTATATCCTTATCAAGCTTATTTAGCACCTCTTGTGAAAGAAGGTTTTTGTCCATAATCAAAATTGCCAATAGTCTAGGCAAAAATTCTTCGGTTGACCATAGTTCCATAGCTAGTTCGTGATCTTTTTTAATGTCCTTAGCGATTTTTCGTAATTCGCCTAGCTTAGTTTTACTATTGATCTGTGTTAGAATGCTTTCTGCTTTTGAAGAACGTTTCATTCCTGTACTTTTATTCTCATTCATTTGACACAACTCCTTTATTAGAGCATTGTTTCATAATATGTCCTTGACGCGCTGTATCTCAATAACTAAGTCTTATTGGCTACAATTGTACCTTAACAATTATAAGAGGAGTAATTCATTTCGCCGTTACTTGTGATAGGGTTCATCGTAACATCTATAGAGCGAAATCAAAAGGCACCCGAGTTGGGTGCCTTTCTTCTTTAGTGCGTCTTCATTCCTCTTACTACAACCTCAATGACAACGTAAAATATTCAATTTTTGCACTAGGGAAATAAGTGTGGATATACCTGCCTAGCGTATCTTTAATGTCCTCCTTCTCATGATCTGTGTATACGTGACGTTACTTATGGTTCAGGCTTATCACTAGAAAATCAGGAGCACGAATAAAACGGCCCCTGATTTTTGAAAAAAGAAAACTAATGAGTAGATTTTATACTGTGGTTATATACTCTACAAATCTCTTGTATTTACTTTTATTGTTTAAATAAAATTCTATCCCCATTTTTTCGAGCTCGTTCATTATATTATTACAATCTTTATCGGAGCTGACTCCTTCAACTTCGAGTTCATATGACTCGTTGCCACCTGGAAATATAGAATGATCAAGTTCTAGAGTATAATCACTAAATACTTTTAATTTTAACCTCTCGTTCTCTATTGAACCCAAGAGAAACAACTCAGAAGAATCGACAATATTACAAAGATCCACCTCGTCTCTTTTAAATCTTTTCAAAATCTCTGATGGGTTAGCTTTGAGATACTCAAATTCTAATTCTGTGATGGAGGTTTCAATTTCTGTTGAAGAAATAAAGTTATTATTACTATTTGATTTTACTTTTGCGCATAATAACCAATGTGTATCTTCGTTACGGATTCTTAGAGTTATCCCTGCCTTTTCTAGCTTAAAATCATGAGAATCAAAATAATAGTTGACTTGGCGTATTGGCGTGGGATTTTGTTCAACACTATTAATAATTTTTTTATAAGAGTCATGTTGGAGTAGTAGTTTCAATTCCTTCTCTATCGTTGCCAAAAAATCATCTCCTTCATTGTCTCAATTTTTAATCAACCTCATACTTTTATAACGCTTTATACTCTATCGGATACTCCTTCAAACTGCGGCAATATATTTCTCGACGCATACTTTTTAAATTTTGTTGCATTTTCACTGTCAATACTATAAACCCTCAATATTCTCAAACCATTATTCAATGAACTAATAATCTGGGAACCTTCTCGTATTTTTTGGGGAGACACAACATAATAGCCTTTACTTGATTTTTCAAGCAACAATGCACCAGAATCCATATCTTTTAATGGAAACCGTTCATCTCTAAACTCTTTAAAGTACTCTTCCCCAAATTCTTTTTTCAATGTTTTAAGGCTCTCAGCAAAGTGTTTACTTAATTCTGTGATTTTATCTTTCTCGTCAATAAACTCTTCAAACTCGTATATCCTCTTCCATAAATTCCTGTTTTTCACATCATGTAAAGCGTCTTTCCTCTCCTTACTTAATACTGAAATTAAGTTATCAATAAACTGCTCATCACTTAAGGAAATATACAGTTCTTCGAAATCTTTAGCTGTTAATTGTTTTTTAGACCATTTAGTATAAGTAAGTCCTTTTTCTTCTGCTACGAAGTTTAGCATCGCTCTACATGCTTCGTTAGTTTTATGCCCGTAAACCTGAACATACATCTCATATCTAGCCTGAAGAAAATTCTCTACGGCATGAAGTCCACTTTGCTTTAATCCTAGTCTTAAACTTCCTTCATCATTTACATAGGCTAACATAGACTTCAATACTCTGCTTTCAGAATAATTACCATACGGGACCCCTGCGAAAAAACTATCACGCTTAAGGTAATCCATTCTATCACAGTCTATTGGTGCACTTGCTACTATGTCGTTTAGTAAAGGAAGGACATCAATGTCTCTATTAAAAGCTCTTATCCTTCTAGTTCCTAATTTTAGCTCAGGTTTCAATATTGTAAGTACATTATAAATTTGTTCCTTACTAATTCCATCATTTTTACTTAAAACTTTATACGCAAAATATGAGGACACATGTTCGTGCTCAATCCTTACATCTAATTTCCCTTTTTTCTTTTGCTTTTCTTCAAATTGAAAAAGTACTAGTTCCATATTGTCCATAAATTCTTTGTCAGAGCCAACTAGTTCGTCACTACTCATAATCTCAATGAACTCCTCAATATTAGGAGCAAAAGCATCAAAAAGATGCGATAAAGGACCATGACCGATATCATGTAACAAAGCAGCTAAGCGTAATTCGATAAAAGTTTCCTTTAAAGCATCTCCATTATTATGAAGTAATTCTCCTAAGTTTACTCCAATGCCACCTTCAAACGATTGTACATCTTTAGCGATATCCCCTCGTAAATAAGCAATATAACCATTTTCTATAATTGAATAGAGCATTTTATGTGCATAGTTCATTACTCCAATAGAGTGTTCAAATCTAGTATGCTTAGCGGATGGAAACACCTTGTATAGAAACGAGTTCTGTCTAACATGATGTAATCTACGAAAAAGTGCATCCTCTATTACTATCATTTCGCTCATAGTTACTTTGATTACCCCGTGAATTGGATCGTTTATACTACGTACTAACTTCAAATCTCTTAAAAAATTCATAGCACTCTAACATCCTTTCACAATCACTATTATCATTCTTTAATCCCACAAAAGCTCTTCCATATTCCAATAAACTGGGCTATCCCTTAACTTCTGCCCAAATGAGCTCTAGCTTCTTCAGGCAGTTTTTCTATTGGAAAATTAACCAATTGAGCTTTATCTGTATAACTTGCAATTTCACATATCTCTTTAATTATTTTTGCACTTTCATCTGCTCGAGACCAAATAAGACTTTTCTTTTTATTTAATACATGATGAATTTCTTGAAGATAGTTATTACAATCATAAATGTATCGGTACTCATGTTTAACTTTCCTATCATCAAAAAATTCTGTGTCAAAAAATTGTACACTACAATGAATATTTCCAAATTGTCTTTTTATCTTCACCTCGGTATAGTCTTCTTCGTAAATACTTGAGGCCAATTCAATGGGGGATACCCCCTTATCAAGTTCTAAATACACGAGCTCTTCCACTTTCTTTTTTAAAACATCAAGAAATTCCATATAATACCCTCTCCAGTTCTGGTTTTAAATTTTCCTCCAGATACTCTTGTGCACTTATTAAATCTTCAATTTCCATTACATCTCTTCCTGCAAACTTGATTTTAATTTTTGTATTCATAAAGATGACCAGTACGCCATCATTATTTGTTGTCGGTTTCGTAAACTGCGGTAGCATACTTTTGAACTTCGGATAGAGCGTGTTTCCCTTTGGTTTAATACTAAACTCTTCAAGTAGATCAACTGCCATTAACTGAATTTTCTCGGTTAGAATTTTTCTTATCATTTTTCTTCGTTCAAGGGGTCTCTTTTCATTATATATATGGTTAAACTCATCAGTTTTGGCTCTAATTTTCTTTCGAGCCATTTTTTCCAAAGTTTCCTCAATTAGTTCGTCGTCCATACCAATGGCTTTCAACTCTTGTCTTCTAACTTCGGTTTCCTCTAAGATTAGGATTTTAGCTTTTTCAAATTCATTGTGAAAGTCAATAAGTTCACTGTAGGAGTCAACCTGCTCAATAGATTCCCCTTGTATCACAGCTTGCCCATAGAATACTTCTCGTTTTTGATATTCATCGTCACTAAATTCAATTTCCCGAACCTTTTTATATCGTCCGATGTCCTCAACTTCCTTCTTGAAGAACTCCCAGAGTTCGTCTAACCCTAATTCATCATGGTAAATTACCATAGCATTATTATCAACTTCATATCTCGTTATCTCTTCTTCAGGAATTGCTCTTAATACTCGTCCAATTACCTGTGCAAACCTATTTAGGCTTTTATATGGACGGAACAATGCAGCAACTGTCAAATACTTATGATCGTATCCTTCACCCATCATATCTACATTAACAACTACATTATATTTATGCTGTTCGATTTCTTGGAACTTAACATCTTGCTCATCACGCGACATTTTACTATGAATTAACACAGCATTCATGCCTTCCGATCTAAACAACAGCTCTAATTTTTCTGCATGCCTTATACTACAGGCAGAGGCCATAATTTTATGTGGTACTTGAGGAGATATCCTTCGTAATTGATTTAACTCCTCAATACTCTTTCTTATTATCTCCAAAGAACATGCATCAGACATAGCAATAGATTTCTGAACCCATGCTTCATCCTTTAAATCTTTAGCCTCTTCAAGGGAGAGTGTCGTTCCATCTTCTAGGTGAAAAGTTATTTCCTCCGACTCTATGGTTTTATTTCTAAGCCACTTAACGTACCTACTCTCCATTACTTCAGATAACTTTGTTTCATGTATTTTTTTTCCGGGGACAATAACTCCATCTCCGCGATATGGTGTACCAGTTACATGGAGTACTTTCGCATTTGAAAAGTAATTTAATGCTCTCTGCCACGATTCAGCAGGTGCGTGGTGTGCTTCATCAATTATTATCATATCAAAATGGTCTCTTTGTACTCTGCTCAGTAAACCATTAGTAGAATTTAAGCGTTGAACATTGGTATAGATGATATTGGCGTTATTTAACTCGCTATCAAATACTTCATTCTCAAAGGAGATGAGAACCGGATTATCTTGTATGTCGAATAACACTCCTGTATTAATCCAAAAATTTTCGTCTAGGGCTTCCATAGTCTTCGCAATACTTTCCTTTGTTACGTGCCCCGGTGTAATGATTAGCACCCTTCCCTCACATACACCAAAAGGAGCTATAGCAATTAATCCGCTTTTTCCTGTCCCAGTTGGAAGTACTACTAAAGCCTCTTCCTGTCGACTCAATGTAAAGTGAGATTGGATTCTTAAGTAAGCCTCAATTTGAGGCTTACGAAGCTTACTGTTTCCTTCAATAAAGCAGGGGGTCTCTTTGAAATACATATTACCCATCCGCATCCTTTCCTCTCATATTTCATAATACGACTTAATTCGACATACCCCTAAAAATTACAAAACGACACCCGCCATAGAACGGTGTCGTCTTTTAGGACAATACTACCATATAATACTAGTCATGAATATACTCTCTCTATACTTACAACCTACTCCCCGATTCTAACCGCGATATAATTTTTCGCCCTACTTATGATACGGTTCCCCCCGATTAATCTTTACCGCCCGGTAAATCTGCTCCACGAGCACAAGCCGCATCAGCTGGTGGGGCAGGGTCATGCGCCCGAAGCTCAGCTTCTGCTGCGCACGCTTCAGCACCGCATCGGACAGCCCGTGACTACCGCCAATCACAAATACAATGTGGCTTGTCCCGTATGTTCCGAGCTTGTCCATCTCGGCAGCAAGATCCTCGGAGCTCCATAGCTGACCCCCGATAGCAAGAGCAATCACATGTGCTTCGCTCTTCACATGGGACAGAATACGCTCGCCTTCACGTTCTTTGACACCCCGTACTTCGGCCTCGCTCATATTGTCCGGTGCTTTCTCATCAGGCACCTCAATGACTTGGAATTTAACATAAGGCCCTAACCGCTTCGCATACTCCTGAATGCCCTGCACTAAGTACTTCTCTTTTAATTTCCCTACTCCGATAATCTGGATCAACATGCTGTACTGCCTCCTGCTTATATTTAAACTTTTATTTAATCTGGAATTGTTAACTTACTTCTCTATAGATCCCTTGTAATCTCCTTATTGGAGTGTACCATACCCTGCCTTCATCTAAATATAAATTTACAGTTCGTCACAAATCATCCTGCTTAGTTGTTATATAGCATATATAAACGTGACGAAAGGAGTCGATCTTTCTGAAGCCCAGTCATTCTCCCAGTCCAACGCCTAACCATATTGAGCAGATTGTCCAAGAGATTCAACAAGGAGACATAGAGCAATTTCGCACCGTAATTCAGCGATTTCAGAGGCAAATGTATGTATACTGCAAGCTCCTGCTTAACGATAAGGATCAGGCCGAGGACGCTGTCCAGGACATCTTCATCAAGAGCTATCAAGACATTAACAGCTATTCCCCTACGGTATCGTTTCAAGCCTGGCTCTATAAGATTGCATACCACCACTGCTTGAATCTCAACAAGAAAAAAGCCAATGACCGCAAGCTTTTCCACATCTTTAAAGAGCTGTATCGCTCTACGCTGCAGTACCATATCGACTCTTCATCTGAACTCCAAGATATTCTCGATCCATTATCTATGGAGGAAAAACACATCCTGCTGCTAAGAGCTGTTGAGGAATATTCGTACGATGAAATAGCCGAGGTCATGGACTTAAAGCCTGCCACCATCCGCAAAAAGTACGAAAGGTTACGCAAGAAGCTCAATAACGAGCATCAACCTCAAGAAGGGGGTTATATCCATGAGTCCGCATTCCATAAATCAAGAGGATGAAATAAAACGCATCTTTGCGCAAATCGGGGGTATAAGCTTACATAAAGATTTTACTGAGCCCATTATGTCCGAGCTGTATATCCAGCAGCAGAAGCAGCAGCCAGTTAAGCACAACCACCTTAGCGGTATAAAAAATCGTCACAAGACATGGCTGCTTGCCTCGCTTTCCACTGCCGCGGGGATCATTCTAATAACGAGTCTATTCACTTCCTCGAGCATGGCTGCATCACTACAGCAGATCCCTGTGCTGCAGAGTATCTTTCAACTTGCAGGAGATCTCGGACTCTACCGCGCAGCCAATGAGAACCTTTCCGATCATCCCAATGCAGTCGCATCCATAGGTGATATTACGGTTACCGTACCCGAGGTTGTATATGATGGGAACCGAGTATCGCTAAGCCTGATAAGAACGGCTGCCGGTAGTTCAGCTTCGATGTCACTTCGAGATCAAATATCAAATATTGATATTTGGGTAGATGGTATAAATGTTCAAGCCTCAGACAGTGGAAATAGTGTTCCCATCTTTTCTTTTCCTGGAGCAGACGATAACTCAGCGATCATTGAATTTGCCGATCTAAGCAATCAAGGCGGAGAGCCCTTCCCTGATCAATTTGATCTGACACTGCACTTATCCATGAATGGCTTCAAAGATCCTTTATCCTTGTCGGTACCTGTGACGATTACTAGTGGAGATCATATAGAGATTAAACCTAGCATTTCAAAGGATTATGGAAACCTTACCTTCAGGCTCAAGAAAATCGAGCTTACGCCAATTACAACGAACATTACAACAGCAATCTCACTCCCAGAGGAATTGGTTTATGATCAGGCAGCTAACGGCATTGCTTTTGACGTATTAGACGAGAAGGGGAACAAGCTCCAAACACTAACGGGAAATGGGTATAATGAGGCTGGTAGCAATACATTCGTATCTGATATGAGGTATCACCCTTTCCCTGAAATACCAGAGAAGATTATCCTGAGACCCTATAAATATATCTATAGCGATTCAACACACACCACCTTTGCTCAGGACGAGGAAGGAAATATCATCGTGGAGTATTTACCCCAGTTGGATATCGAAATTTCACTTGAAGACTTTCTATAGGAAGTAAAAAAAGAGCGTATAGCAGCAGCTTACACTCTTTCCTTAACGGGGGCCGCAGCCGGGATGATCAGCCGGAAGACGGTTCCCTGCCCTTTTATGCTATCCACTTCAATTCTGCCCTTCAGCTTGTTGATCGTGCTGTAAATCATGAGCATCCCAAGGCCCGTGCCCTCCTGCTTTGTGGAGTAATACGGCTTGCCCAGTCTGGAGATCTCCTCCTTATCCATGCCAACCCCTGTATCCTCGATACGAATAACAATGCTTCCTTTATGATCGGAGATGTGAATGATCAGCTTGCCGCCGCCTTTTTCTTTCATCGACTCAATCGCATTTTTATATAAATTAATCAGACATTGCTGAATTTGGTGCTGATCATAATTTGTGCTGAGCGAGTTGTCATAATGCCTCTCCACCTCAACATCATATATCATCGCATACGGCAAAATAATATTCGTTGTATACTCCAGGTCTTCACTTAAATCAGCGTACACCATGTTCTGGGACTGCGGCTTGGCGAAGGACAGGTAGTCGCTCACAATTTTCTCCGCACGTTTCAGCTCTTCAAGCGACAGCTTAATATATCCCCGTTCCTTCTCGGTCATCGTTTCCGATTTACTAAGCAGCTGTAAGAAGCCACTCGTGACCGTCAGCGGATTCCGGATCTCATGAGATACACTGGCCGCAAGCTCACTAACGACGTTCAATCGTTCAGACTGCAGCACACGGTCCCGATAATGGACATTGGCTATCATCTTTTCAATCAGGAGCATCGTGATCACCATAAACACCGTATACGTCGTCAGCGCATGTCCAGCCAAGATCCAGAAGGTATGATCCACTTGCTCAATCACAATGATTAAGGTAATCAAGTACCAGAGCATCGTCATAAAAGCAGCCGCAGCCGCGCCCACAATCCGTCTCTTGGAGGCCAGCCCCAAAAATCTCTTACTATATAAAGGTACGATGATAAATATGCTGGTTGCAAACAAAATGGCTGGCAAGACGCCTTCTCCACCGACATATAATCTGCATACGATCAGCGCCACATATAGGGGGAAGCTGCATCGATATCCACCAAACAAGGCGAAGAGCAGGAACGGAATATACCTCAGATCAAACGTATAACCATACTCCAATTGAAAAGGCATCAGCATACACAGACACATCGCCGCAGCCGATAATACGATCATCACTTTTTTATTATATGCGAAGGGTCTATTCTCAAAGAAGATTGAGAAAATGACCACCGGAAAGAGCAAAATCAAGAAGTTCAATAACAGCGTTTCGAGCAAAGGGCTACTTCCTTTCGTCGGTATAGCAAGTCTATGTTATATTTGAATATATTACTCCAATTTCTCCTTCCAAGTAAATTAAACTGAATTATTTAAAACATTGGGAAAATAAAACAAAACAAAGCCAGATCTCCTCATCGTTAGGAAATCTGGCTTATTCACTTCATTTATTGAAACTGAATTGTACTCAGGGCTGCCTTGCCGATCAGCACGATGTATACGTCCTGACGTCCGCTCACGCCATCCACCGTCAGCGTATAATCACGCCATCCTTGCGCTCCCGTGGATTCAAGCGATACGCTTGCTGCCAGTGGACCTTCCGGACCTTGCAGACGAAGCTCGGCTGTGGCTGCACTTTGGCTCGCTGCACGCAGGGTTACACTGCTCACACCTTCACCAAATTCAGCATCCTGGAACACGATCCAGCCGGACTCTTCCTTCACTTCAACCGCGCTGCCGCCTTCGTGGCATTCTCCGATCAGTACACCTTCGTAATCATCATAGTTGATGGCTTTTACATGCTGCTTCAGATCACGAGGCGGAATGACTTCGCCGTCTACCTTAAGCTCTGCATTCACTCGCAGATCCGCAGACGAAGCACCAGCCATGAACGTGTAACTGCCGCTCTCGATACAGAAACGCTCACGGGTTACATCCCAGATGGCTAGCTCACTCAGCGGAAGCCTGAAGCTAACATCGGTAGATTCACCTGGCTGCAGCAGCACACGCTCAAATGCATGCAATTGCTTCAGTGGGCGCTTCACACGAGACTTCTCCGCATGTCCATACAGCTGTACCACTTCTTCCCCGGCACGTGTTCCTGTATTTGTAATACGAACGGTAATACCAATCTCACGATCCTGATCTGCTGATACAGTAGTGCGATCAAGACTGATATGGTCGTAACGGAAGGAGCTGTAGGATAGGCCATGTCCGAATGGATACAGCACATCACCCTGGAAGTATTGGTAGGTTCGATCTCCCTTGATGACATCATAATCCATAAACTCAGGAAGCTGAGCCGTTGACTTGTACCAAGTCATGTTCAGACGTCCCGCCGGATTCACTTCGCCGAAGAGGACATCGGCTACTGCATTTCCGAGCTCTTGACCTGCATGTGTCGTGTACACAATCGCTGGCACATTCTCTTCTGTCCAGTTCAGAGCATACGGGTAGCTGCCAACCACAACAACAATTGTATTCGGATTGACGGACAGAACTTCCTTGATCAGCTGCTCTTGAGATGCCGGAAGGGTAATGTCCGGACGGTCAATCGTTTCTTTACCGTTAATGAGCGGATGGTTACCGACAAATACAACGGCAAGATCTGCATCTGCAGCTGCTTCCTTCGCTGCTGCGAACTTGTCCGTCACCTTCTCCATCTCGAAGATGTCTGCACTAAGCTTCTCTTCTCCGCCTGCAACAGAAGCCGCACCGGATACATTGATCTCATTAGCTGTCTCTTCCGCACTGCCCGTACCGACGAGCAGCTCTCCGCTGTCTTTGTTCACAGTAACCGGTGTATCATTCCATGTGGAGAAGGTAACCTGCTGAGCATTCTCTCCTTCTGGACGAACGAGGAATACTTCCTTCGTGAACCATTCCCAGATCTGATCTGCGGACGCCTTCACAATACGATCATCTGTTGTCAGATAGAGGCCGTTGTCCTCTGCAATAATCGTATGGCTGTCCCAGCCCCAATCCGTCATTTCGAATACGGCAGCTTGATCAGCTGCTTCACCTGTAGCTGCAAGAGAGAATTGATCCCCTTTGCGTACCTGCACATAACGACCACTGTCCTTCGCTTTCAGCTTAACCCGGTCTGTGCCGCCGGAGAACGTTGCTTCACCGCCATGGCTGCTCAGCTTGTCCTGAATACCTTGCAGCGGAGTAACTGCGTAAGGCAGTGAGCCGCTGTACCAGTCACGATAGACCGTGCCGCCAAGCGGACCGATGACGGCAACCTTCTTCAGCTTATCTGCCTGCAGCGGCAGCATATTTCCTTCATTCTTGAGCAGAACCACAGCTTTGCCAGCTGCTTCTCTAGACAGCTTGGCATGCTCTGGATGCATAATAACCGACTCATCAATCGCTGCATACGGGTTGCCCTCCTCTGGATCAAATTCACCCAGACGGAAACGAACGCGGAACGTATTGCGCAGTGCAACATCCAGATCGCTCTCGCTGAGCAGTCCTTCTTCTAAGGCTTCGTGTAGTGACTGCTTTATGAGTTCACCATCATCTGTAATGCTGTCAATGCCGCCTTCCTTCACGGAACGAGCTACTGCCTCTTTGTAAGTCTCCAGGTAGCCATGATCACGCACCGTGCCGGATACGTCAAACGCATCGCTGACGACAAAGCCGTCCATGCCCCACTCCTGCTTCACAATCGCGTTGACATCCGGGCTAAGGTTAGCCGGAACTCCGTTAATGGCGTTATACGCCGTCATCATGGACTGGGCGCCGCCCTCTTTAAACGGGATTTCAAACGCTTTCAAATAATACTCGCGCATATTACGCGGATCAATGCTGACCGAAGCATCACCACGGCCTACTTCATTATTGTTAGCGATAAAGTGCTTCAGTGTCGCAATCGCTTTCATATACTTCGGATGATCACCCTGCATTCCCTTAACAAGAGCCGATGCTAATTTACCAGCAAGGACTGGATCTTCACCATAAGCTTCCTCTGTACGTCCCCAACGTGGATCGCGTTCCATATCGACCGTTGGTGCCCACAAGGTCAGACCATTGATCTCCGGATTTTTCTTGTAGAAGCCTCTCGCCTCGTCGCCGATTGCGCTTCCAATTCTCTGCATCAGGTCAGTGTCCCACGTACATCCGAGACCGATGGGCTGCGGATATCCGGTCGCTTCGCCAAGCCAAGCCATACCGTGAGCCGCTTCCGTACCATGCTTATAAGCCTTGACACCAAGGCGTTCTACTGCGGTTTGATATTGAATCATAAGTCCCACTTTTTCTTCCAAAGTGAAGCGAGAAACCAAGTCATTTACCCGTTCTTCAAGTGGAAGGGAAGTGTTCTGGAATGGATATTGTGTAGTACTCGTCATATTGAAATCCTCCTTCGGGTAGACTCCCTCAAGCGTATTTTATGACATATCCGATATAGGGGCTACCCGAATAATTAGAGGGGTTTTCATAGAATATTAGAGTTACTGTAGGCGGCTAGAAGCCGCCTGGATCTCGTTGTATGCCCAGTGGCTTGCCGGAACATCCGACCATATAGGCTGCTGTCCCTGGCTTACGCTAGAACGTTCGAGTACTCGGTTGATAACGGTTACAGCTTCCGCTCGGGTCAAGTATTGATCAGGACGGAATTGTCCACCGGTTGTGCCCACCATATACCCTGCCTCAGCAGCGAGTCGAATGTTCGATTCAGACCAATGATCTATGGCATCCGCGAAAAAGGTGACTGCATTTGAACTTGCACTTGTGTTTGTGTTTGCACTTACATTTGCACTTGTATATGCATTTACATCTTCTACATCAATATCTGCACCTTGACTCTTCTTAGACTCCAGTGCCGCCCAGCGAGCGACAATCGCTGCCATCTCGGCCCTTGTAATAGAGCGCCTTGGCCTAAAGGTACCATCCGGATACCCGGACATTAAACCGCTCGCTGTTAATTGTTCGATGTCTTTTCCAGCCCAGCCAAGAGTATCGATGTCCTTGTAACTCACAGCATGCTCTGTTCGATTTGTAGCAGCCTGAACCCGATACAGCATCGCTGCCATCTCAGCTCGGGTAACGGCCTGACCTGGGCGGAACGTGCCGTCTGGATAACCTGCTATATACGCATCTCGGAAGGGAGCAGCCTCATCATCCTCTGTCTCCGATGGATCTCCGTCTGCTTCCTTCTCGTCGTCGTTCGGACCATTCCCGTTCACATCCGTATTCCCATTTTCACCCGCAATGCCATCAGGAGCAGTTCCTGTCCCATTATCTCTACCTGGTTGCGGATTTGGTGTTGATTCTGGTTCTGGTTCTGGCTGTGGGTCTGGGTCTGGGTCTGGCTCTGGCTCTGGATTCGATCCTGACCCCGAACCCGGCTCATAAGTTCGCTCGTAGCTCAGATAAAAATCATCTAAGGTCCCCCAAGCGCCTCCGTCCGCTTTTATGGATGCACCAATCGTAATCTCGCCCTCTGTCACTAGAATATCCTTGATTTCAGGGTTACTCCACTGCACCCATCCATTTACCGCTGTGTCTGCCTTCAACTCATTCCCATTCACTATAGCGAATAGATTCATATCTGAATTAGCCGCATCGCCGCCCTGAATATTCATCGACAAGTTATAATATCCAGATTCCATACCCTCTATCGTCTGTTCAACCTTGAAATTGACCTGATCTGCAGAATAGAAATGCAGCGAGTAGCTTCCCGTTTTGGCATCCATTGCATTGTTCTGATAATCCGTGTGCGTTACTGCACCCTCCGGATAGGTAATGCTCCACATGCTCCGGTCACTCTGTTCAAAGCTTCCATTAACGATCCAATTTCTCTTCTTAATCTGAAGAAATGCCTGTACGCTATGCCCGCCTTCTGCCATGCCTTCGATCACATAGCTTCCTGGACCTGCGGCTACTGCAGTCTCCAGCTGTGACTCATCCCAGATCACCGTCACGATCCCTGTTGTTCCATCATTGTAGGTCACACTTGTCACACTAGGCAGTGAGACCGGTTCACCCGCTATAGCCGATAGGTGTATGTCCTGAACGGCATCGATTATAATCGGGGCGACAGCGCCCGTATGAACATATTTAAATACATTGAGTGATGGTAGTGGATGCCCTTCAAAATCAAACAGAGCCTGATTATCCACGGCGCTCCCGCCATACCACTTCCCCGCATCATGCGGATCATATTCAGCTGCATAGCTTGATGCCCAGCCTGAACCATGTGCTTCCCAGATGATTCTGTTCTGTTCAAGCTGATCCTTGGGTCCAACGGGAATCCATGCCGGTTCCCAGTAGAACACGCCAATGCCGGACTCCCCGACATTCGTTACTGCCTCAATAACATTACGTACCGAGGTAGCCTGCCCTTGGACCGTTATTGGATACTCAAGTGTCTGTCCTGAAGAACTCGGTGCTGTATTGCCGTGTCCGTCTCCATCCTGTTCTGTATAGGTGTACGAGGTTTCTGCTACCATGACCTTTTTTCCATACGTATCTGCAACCTCCGTCAGGACTGCAGTCAGGTTCGACAGCGTGCCATGCCAGAATGGATAATAGGAGCTCGCAAACACATCATAATCTACATTATTCTTCTCTAACTCTTCCCCATAGTACATGTATCTTCCTGAGGATTCTGGATTCGTAAAATGCAGGGCAATCAAAATGCTGGGATCCACCTCTCGAATAGCTCGGCTTCCTTCATTAAACAACTGACTCATGTTTGACCAATCGGTTTCCCCTGCAAACTGTCCATTGGTTTCATTGCCGACCTGAACCATTCCGATGTCAATGCCTTCGGCCAGCATCGCTTCCAGGCTGTCTTTTGTATACTGGTACAATGCTTCCTTCTTCTCATCAAAGGTCAGGCTTTCCCATGCCTTCGGCGCTTTTTGCTTCGCCGGGTCAGCCCAGAAATCGGAATAATGGAAGTCCACCAGCAGCTTCATTCCGTTTGCGGTTGCCCGCTTACCTATCTCAATCGCCCGAGCGAGGTCGTTATTACCGCCGCCATAGCCATTTCCTGAGTTATCATACGGATCGTTCCAGATCCGGACACGAACATAATTTACGCCAGCGTCATGCAGCGTAGTGAATATATCCTGCTCATGACCTGCCTCATTATAGAACTGAACACCACTCTCCTCTAAAGCGATAATGCTGGAGACATCCACTCCCTTGATGAAGTCAGGAGACAGACCCTCTACCTTTTGCACAAAAATATCTGCATTCACCGGCTTCGTCGTGTCCGTGCTCACTTGTCTTAGCTCTGCCTGATCGAGGTATCCCCAGGAATTTGGTGCACCGCTGATGATTGCCCCAACATCTAAATTCTCAGTCTCCTCCTCTAAAATAAATTGCAGACTCTGCTTACCCCATTGGTTGTAACCCGTAGTAAGTACCTCATCTCCCATTTCTGATCCAACGAACAGAGATACCTTGCCAGCTTCTGCTGCATCTCCACCCATAGAATGAACAGATAACTCATAGGTACCCGAAGGCAGACTTGGAACCGTTTGTGTCAGCGTAATTGTCTGCTCCCCAGCAGCCGTATCCTTGATCCAGTACTTTAAGGCATGCTCTCCTTCAATCCCTTCTATATATGAGTCATCCTGATAGGCAAAACGCCCAATATCCGCACTTTCCCAATCGGTCTCCACACGCCATGACCCATCTGTCCAGAAATCAGACTCATATCCGCCATTCATAAGATACGTATCCTGAGGGTTCGCATATGCCACTGATTCTCCGATTCCAGCCGGTATGCTAAATCCCGTAAACCCCACTATCGCAGCCAGTACAAGACTGCCTATCCTTTTTCCCATTCACTCATCCCCCATCTTCTATCCCAATGAAATAAAAGCACAGTCCTGCTGCCCCTAGTACTATCGAATATTTGTAAGCGCTTTTAAAATAATATACCAATGGGGCCTCGCTTCGTGAACGGATAATAAATGAACATTTCGTGTGTTAAAACAACTACTTTTAGACCCTCCTCTACAAAACACAAAAAGAGCGCAGTAGCACGCTCTTCTCCCATCCCTATATTGAACATCAAGCTCTAGCTTCTTGCGATGCTACACGACCAGAAATTCCGCATTGTTGTCGCATTCGGAGCATTTCACCGGCGGATCCCAATCCGAGAATTCGGTTTCCTTCAAATCGACAATATCCGGTGCATCCTCGAACTCATCGACGAACAAATCAATGGCATGCTCCACATGCTCTTTACATACGGTGTACATTCACTCAAGCATCCTTTCTGTCTTGGGGCCTTTCTTATATGGGGTTATCACCAGTCATCATGGAATGCATGAAGCAATAACCCCCTTCTCCTGTTCTACCATACCTGTCCTAGAAAATAAACCCTTAATCTGTTTATTCACTGCTGTTCCATGAAGAAGAGCTTGTTCAAGGTGCGTTCTGTCCATTCCATCCTATTCCTATCTTACCCTGCAAGCACCTACCCTCATACAACTTACACACCAAAATAGTATATGCACCCTGTATCCATCCATCTATATCATATTCCAACCTGTGCTGCGTTCTAAATTCAGATGATTCAAATATCACTCCATTTATTGTAAAATAGTAGATGATCAATTTCCGAGGGGGGAGAGCCCTATCCATACAGATCTTAATTCTGCCTTGATAGCTACGTTCTTTATTCTAAATGCGCTGTATTATTTTCTGTTCTCCTGGATCTTTGAAGTAGAAAGATCCGAGCCAGTGGAGAGAACAACAGCCTTGAAGATAATGGACATCGCAAGTGCTCTAGTTTCAATAACCCTTATCACGGTTTACATAGTCATCATGGAACAACCAAACGCCTTAATTTATTTCAATTTCACCCTGATGTATGCCTATTCTACGTTTAGAGAATGGAAATTCAATCGACCCTCAAGAGAATATACACGCACATTGGCATTATGTATCTTCAGTACCGCATACACCGTTACTGCCTTCGTCGTCTACCACTAAGTCAGCTACAGCTTCGCTTAGACCATTCATTCAATTGCAAATACGCACCTTGATCCACGCAAAAAAAGTCCGACATGATCATGTCGGACTTCAGCGAAATGAGACGGAGAGGAGCCACTTCCTAAGCTTCTACTCCCACCATCACTTCCACCATATTCATTCTACCGGCTTATCCGCAAGCTTCACCGTTGCTTCCTGCAGCTTCCCATCCCGGTAATAAGAGATGACCATCTCATCCCCGATCTTTTTCTTATCGTACAGGTACTTTCGCACATCCATCGTTGAATGAATCGGCTCGCCGTCAAATTCAACGATCACATCATTCAGTTTAAGCCCCGCTTCGCTTGCCGGTCCGGATGCCTCCAGCACCAGAGCACCTTTCTCTACCGAATCGGGCAGCTTCAGCTCCTTGCGCTGCTCCTCGTCAAGCGGTGCATAGGAGTTCGACAGGTCAATCGTGTACACGCCGAGGAATGGTCTAGATACCTTGCCATCCTCCATCAGATCGGTCACAATCTTCATCACATCTTCCGTAGGAATGGCGAAGCCCAAGCCTTCAACACCCATATCCGCAATCTTCATCGTATTGATCCCGATCAGCTCGCCCTGCATGTTAATCAGCGCACCGCCGCTGTTGCCCTCATTGATTGCTGCATCGGTCTGAATGACGTTCTGCTCCCAATCATATACTCCGTCCTGGTTAATCGATACAGGTATCATTCGGTTCGTATAGCTTACAATCCCCGAAGTCATCGTACCGCCAAGACCCAGTGGATTGCCGATGGCAAGCACCGTTTCCCCCCGGCGGATCTGCTTCGAATCACCGATTTCGACCGTCGTATGGATGCCCTTGCTGTCAATGGACAGCACCGCTACATCACTGATTCGGTCCTTCCCGATGAGCTTTGCCTCCTTGGATACCCCATCCACCGTGACGGCCTCCAGATTATCTCCACTGTCCACAACATGATGATTGGTCATAATATAGGCGGTATCGCCTTCAATCTTAAAGATAACACCTGACCCCAAAGCCGCATCCTCTATGCGAGATCCGTCTATCTCACGATGGCTGACAATACTGACGACGGCAGGCCTTACCTTGTCACCGGCAGTAATAATGCGTTCATACGGGTCTCCTTGCACTGTTCTGAGTGAGGTCCCAGAGAAGGCGGTCTGAGCATCCCCCGGCATCACAACCAGTGCAAATAGACCGACAGAAACAACCGCACTAATGACCGAGCTGATAATTGCAACTTGAAGCATGGAAAGAGAGGAGGACCCTGATGTACTTACTGTTTTTGGCCAGAATCGCTTATGGCTGATTCTTACCCGCCCTATAGATTTCCCGGTCCGTTTCGATACTTTGGTGGAATAAAATTCGTCATCAAACAAACCCATTAAATCCTCTCCCCTTCGTATCACTGCGCATCAAGACCTGTTCTGATCGCCTTAACACTTGTTACTCTTGTTATATATAAATCACCAATATCAAATATCATAAACATAAGGGATCTTCAGCCCTTACTAATGGCATTTTGCATATTCTCACTATATAAGACACTTCTTTGTACAAAAAGTTTCGAAGAACTTTTTCCACACAACAACCGCATCGTGATAACATCATAGACGTATACCGACATATACCTTATTTTCACCAATAAATAGAAGATTCAAGCAGTATATCAATCTTTTTGATAGTTTTTATAAATAGAAAACCATTAAAAAAGACGTGGTTAAACAGCCTTTTTAGCATACCACGGCTCTAAATTTCGTTACAGAGGAAAAAAAAGGAATGATTCCATGCTCTCCTGACTACAATAGAATACAAGCCGAATTAAAGAGGTTAATAGAAGGAGGTCTACGTATGAATCGTGTCTACTCTGCTATGGAAGAGATCCAAATGGCAGCCAAACTGGCTGATCTGAGGGAAGAGCATTATCGCAATACCCTCGCCCTCAGTGTAATCATCGAGCTGCTCGTTGAGAAGAATATCCTCACCCGTGATGAGGTGGAGAAAAAAGCAGCCGAGCTCGACAGCTTTATGGAGAGCCCACCTTATCCCACGGTGTAGGCCGGTCATAATACGTCTCGCACAGCTGAAACTCGCTATCCTTGTAGAAACAGCCCCGGTCCTCCATCGCACCGCGAACGGTCATCTTGGCCAGCTCCATCATATTATGATCCCGGCTCAAGTGTGCTAAATACGCGCGTTTGGTTCGTCCGTTCAGCAGCTCACTGAGAGCCGCACCCGCTGCCTCGTTCGACAGATGTCCCAGATCACTCATGATACGGCGCTTCGTATTCCACGGGTAACGTCCCATCCGAAGCAGATCGATGTCGTGATTGGATTCCAGCACAAGAACATCTGCATCCGATATCGCAAGCCTAACCTTATCGCTCATATAACCGAGATCGGTGGCTACGCTCAGCTTCTCTCTGCCATCATAAAATGAATACCCCACCGGCTCGGCTGCATCATGAGAGATTCCGAATGATTCCACACGCAGTGACTCAAACTCACGGACCTCTCCGCTCTCCATGATCTTGATATTCTCCTCCGGAATTTTGCCAAGCGACTTGTGCATCGCCTTCCAGGTATTCGTATTTGCATAGATCGGTAAATTATATTTGCGTGCCACTGCGCCTAGTCCTCGAATGTGGTCGGAATGCTCATGTGTAACCAAGATTCCGTCCAGCTGAGATCCAAGCATGTCCCGTTCAAGCAGCAGCTCGTCTATTCGTTTGGCACTCAGGCCAGCATCTATTAATAAAGCTGTATCATCATTGCGAACGACAGTCGCATTACCTGTCGATCCGCTCGATAATACGGTAAAAGCGATCCCCATAACTTAAAACTCCTTACGGTTTTACTTACTTCGGACTAATAACCTCTCCACTGATGCCCTGCACATAATACTGCTGCCCGCTCTCGAGCACGAATCGCCATGCAGGGGCTGCGACCTGGCTGTCCGAGTTGAACTCTTCCCCATAATATCCGAGCTGAATATCTTGAACAACGGCTTCATCCGGCAAAAATAGTTCAACCAACGTGCCAAGCGCCTTCGAAGCCGGAAGCACCTGTTGTTCTTCTTCAAATGTCGACATTTCAATAGGTGACTGCTCATAAGCAGTTATTTTCTGATTGGAATAATACAGCGCAAGGTCCACATGGAACAATGGCCATTTCTGGTCAGCCAGCGGATGAAGGATGAAACGATCCAGCACATCCGGATTGGCCAGCGGATCGAGCTTATATTCCGCAATGTTTGGAATAAATGGCTGCAGTGCTGCTTCCATTTCCTGCTCAGAGAAGATCAGCTTGCTGTCGATCGGCTCTTCCAGTTGAATCGGCTTTGCTGCCTTACTCCCATTCACATACCGATAGGTTAGCTTGGGCATAGCAGGTGTTTCACTTGGAATGGGAGCGAGAATCTCGATTCCCTTCTCTTCCATGAGCCGCTGCGTGCTTTCTCCCAGCGAGGTGAAGTCCAGACTAGACCCTGCAGATTCCCGCGCACCCATCCAGAGCTGATATCCGAGTACCAGATTAAGCAGCAAAAAAGCATAGATTAACACATTCTTAGCACGGCCCCAATCCATTCCCTCACCTCATTTCATTATAGACCTTTGACACCACAAGTCCAGGGTAACCGGAGCGAGATCAAGAAGATGGAATGGCTCTCCCCTGTCCGCTGGCCAGTGTGACTTCCCATACCGGAACAAGCTCCATGCCGGCCTCTGAAACGACCGGCTGATAAGCCGGATTCAGTCGAACCACCTGCTGGTCGCCGGCCACGCCCTTGATTCGTTCAGCCAGCTCTTCTCCATAAGGAAGCTGCACCATCTTCTTGCTGACCTCCTCGTCTTCTTCAAGATACAGCAGCGAACGTTCATAGGTGGATACAAGCTCCTTCTGAACCTCGAGTCGCATATGTTTATACCCATACTCCGGCAAATCCAGAACCGGATAGCTCTCGTAATACGGAAGCAAATGAACTTGGGTACTATCGCCATCTGAATCAATTTGCATCCGGTACGTTCCATTAAATCCCCCATGCTGATTAACAAAATCAATCGCCGCAAGGGTATCCTTCGTCCGATCACCCTCGCTCGCCTGCACGGCTGCGGGATCATTATAGCTGATCCAGCGCTGATTGAAATTCACCTGCAGGCTGCGCTTGCTGTCCGTATAGATTTCTGATCCATCCTTCTCCTGGATGTTTCGTGTCATGCTTGGATCGAAGAACAGGCTCCGCTGCATCTGCTCCACGGTGTATTGCTGGGTTCCCAGCTCTACCTGAATCATCTCCAAGGCCTCTTCGGGAAGGTAATATCCTTCACTGGTCAGCCTATAAGGAGTCCAGCCTGTCCCGAAGTCTACATGCTGCTTGATGTCCTGCACGGTCAGATCCACATCGGCAGCTTCATATACCACGTCTCCCTGTGAACTAAAGAACAAGGCACGTGCCTTGTCATCGCTGTCTGTATATATCCATATTTTATTAATGGTCTCGGCTTCAAACAATGGATCACTGCTAAACTGCATCACCCTTTGCAGCAATGCCACCGGCACCCCGCCTTCGAATGACAGCTCAATTCCCGGGTTCTCTTTCTTCAGCTCATTCCAGTTCTCCGAGCCCACACTCTGCCGCTGGAATTCTCCGAAGCTGCGCCCCGCAAGACGCGAATAGATCAGCTGATAGAAGGTGGATTCCGGATAGAAGAGCGTATGCCGATCTTCACCCATGTGAATAACCATATGATCAGGGAAGATTATATTCTCGATTCGCTGCTCCTGACCCATATTCTCAGTCTTAATGTAATTGGATTCACTTGTAACAACCGAATAGCTGCCCGGAAGCCGGTAGATGAGTAAATAGCTCTGGAACAAGCTTGCTGTGATTAAGATCGCGAGCACAACCGTCTTGAATCGTTCCTTCATCTATAGCTCACTCCCTTCCTGCTCCAGCGGAAGTGTAAAGGTCACTTTCGTCCCTTTGCCCAGCTCCGATTCCAGCTCAATGTCTCCCCCATGGGCTTTGACAATCTCGCGTGCAATGGATAGTCCGAGGCCGGTTCCACCCATGCTGCGCGACCTTCCTTTCTCAACACGATAGAATCGTTCAAATATACGGTCGATATCCTTCCTCGGTATGCCGATGCCGGTATCTTCGACGGATACAGCGATTGTATCCCCCATATGAGTCGCGGATATAGTAACGCTGCCGCCTTCATGCGAGTACTTCAGCGCATTGGACACCAGGTTGTCCAGCAGCTGATCAATCTGATCCCGATCAAGCGGCACCTCCGGCACCTCCTGGTCCACAATAACGGCCACATTCATATACTTTTGCTGCATTTGGAAGGAGAACCGGTCGGCTACCTCATCCAGCACATCCATCATCACGGTGGGCTGCTTCCGCAGCGGAGCTTCATTGGAGTCAAGCCGGGATAAATGAAGCAGGTCGGTGACAAGCCGAATCATCCGCTCGGTTTCATTTTGAATAACCCCGACGAATCTTCCCCCGAGCTCTGGATCCTTAATGGCTCCGTCATCCAGCGCTTCTGCGTAGCTCTTAATCGTCGTCAGCGGTGTCCGCAGCTCATGAGACACATTGGCCACAAATTCTCTCCGTGATGCCTCCAGCTCTTCCTGCTCGGTGACATCCTGCAGCACGATAATGGCTCCTGTTCTCTCCTGATCGCGCCGCTGCACAGGCGTAAAGGTAACCCGAATCACCACCCAATCGTTCTGACCGGACGGCTGGATTTGAAGCAGTGTTGACGCGGTAATCCCGCTCAGCATTGTCTCTGCTTCTTCAACCTCAAGCCCGAGCACAACGGCAAAATGCCTGCCGCTCATCGCAGCTTCTTCCCGGCCCAGCATCGTGCTTGCCCGTTTATTGACCAGAATGATACGGCCAAGCTCATCTGTGGCGATAACGCCGTCACTCATATTAGCCAGAATCGAAGACAACTTGTCCTTCTCCTCTTCATTCTCAGACAGTGCCGTTCTAAGCTGGCTCGTCATATAGTTAAAGGTGCTGCTGAGCTGCCCGATCTCATCCTTGCCGAGCACAGGCATCTTGGTGCTGAAATCTCCTTCTGCCACGGCGTTGGCCTTGCGTGTAAGCTCCTTTATGGGGGCTGTGATGGTATGAGATAGAATAACGCCAAGTACAGCCGTCAGTCCAAGTGCGATCAGCACCCCGGAGATGAATATGTTATTGATCCGCTCCATCGTCGTATACAGCTCATTCATTGATGCTGCGATATATACAGCACCTACAATTTTGCCCCCAGACGAAACGGGCTTGGCCACGACTTTTTTGCGGACATTGTCTTCATCAATGATATTCTCTTCGTTGTCACGGATTCCTTGCAGTGCACGGCTTACCACCGTCTGCGTGTTCTTCCGTCCGATATAATCGTTATGCGAGCTTAGTGTCGTCGTCAGTACTCGCCCGCTGGCATCCAGTACCTGAATTTCGGCTCCGTTGATGTTAAAGAGATTGTTGACGAGCGTGCCCAGATTCTCTGTGCTGTCCTCATTTCCCTCACTGTCACCTGTAACCAACGCTTCAGCAACCAGAACAGACAGCATTTCGGCCCGTGCATGCAAATCCTCTGTAAAATTGCTTGTGAGTGATGTCTTCATGGCACTAACAAAATAAACCCCGATCAGCTGCATCGCCACCAGAATAAGCAAGACATATACAATGATCAGCTTCGCCTGCACCGTGCGGAAATAAGAGGTCCATTTCATCTACAAGACTCCGTTCTTCGATCCCCGAATCAAGTACCCCAGTCCTCGGCGGGTAACAATCGTTTCCGGTTTGCTCGGATTCTCTTCAATCTTCTCCCGCAGCCTTCGGATTGTCACATCGACCGTGCGGACATCGCCAAAGTATTCAAATCCCCATACGGCCTGAAGCAAATGCTCCCTTGTCATGACCTTGCCTGCATTCTTCGCCATATAATAGAGCAGCTCATACTCTCGATGCGTAAGATCAAGAGCTTGTCCATTCCTGTAAGCAGTATACATATCTGTATCAAAATAAAGATCGTGCAGTCTTAGTCCCTGTGACTCTTCCTCCGTCTGAGGAGGCTCCGCTGCTGTCTCTGACTTCTGCTGTCTTCGCATCTGCGCCTTGACTCTTGCAAGCAGCTCACGTGTACTGAACGGCTTCGTAACGTAGTCGTCTGCTCCCAGCTCAAGCCCAAGCACCTTATCAATCTCGGAGTCCTTTGCTGTCAGCATAATAATTCGAGTTTCCAGCTGAGCCCGCACCTCACGGCATACATCCATTCCATCCTTGCCAGGGAGCATCAGATCAAGCAAGATCAGATCCGGCGTTTCGGATAAAGCAAGCTCAACTGCCTGAATGCCGTCAAATGCACAGATAACCTCGTATCCTTCTTTCTCTAAATTAAATTTCAGGATATCTGCAATCGGCTGTTCATCATCGACCACTAGAATCTTTCCCTGCATACCGTTCGCCCCACCTTTGATTTTGCGTCTATGACTGTCTTTTTTATAATCGTATACTCATTCTAACATACCTAAACTGGCAACTTCACTAGGTGAAAAGGGCTCTTTCATCCGCTCATGAAAAAAGCATGATCTGCCTATACAGATCATGCTTTCCTATTTTAAGGGAGATATTTCATCGGATTTTGCGCCACACTATTCTTCTTGATCTCAAAGTGAAGATGTGTGCCCGTGGAACGTCCCGTATTTCCCATAACTCCAATACTTTGGCCTTGTTCAACAATCTGTCCTTCTTTGACACCAATGCTGTCCAGATGACCATACACCGTCTCGTATCCATTTCGATGATTAATGATAATGACGTTGCCATAGCCGCTTTGCTGTCCTGCAAAGGTCACGACGCCTTCGTCAGAAGCGGTAATGGATCTGTTACCCACGAGATCAATTCCTTTGTGCTGCTTGCCCCAGCGCTCACCGAAGCTGCTGGTTATCGTTGCATTGGCTACAGGCCACTTGAAGATACCGCTGCCTTCACCCGTTACCTTCGTCCCCTGAAGAACGACTTTGGACACCGAAGCCTCAATCACTTCCTGTCCGAGCCATTCCTCTTTTACCACTTCGCCATTTTCTTTGGTGATCCGATACTCGACCTGCTTGAGCCCGGATTGTCCTTCCCGTACGACCTTGGTAACACCCGATTTGAGTTCGTCTGTTTCACGGATCTCCACCTGGGGTTCGGTCTCAATTTCTTCGACTACGTTCTCGACCGTCGTTACCGTAAGCGGCGGTTTAGGAAGCACGAGTGTGAGCTCGTCTCCAATCCTTAGACTGTCTTCTTCAAGTCCAGGATTCAGCTGTTTGAGAGCATCAATCGTCGTGTTGTGATGCTGGGCGATATAACTAAGCGTATCTCCCTCTCTCACTACATACACCGTCTTCTGCTCCTGTCCTTCGGTCAGTCGTTCGATAGCTTCATCACTGGAGAGGATCTTGCTCGGTTCGGTCTTCACTTCACTGAGCACGACCTGCTCTTCAAGCTCGACAGATTCAAGACTTACCCGCTCCTCTTGAGGAGCCTTGGAATCCTGAGAAGATAACATAGCGACTGTTCTGATCTTGGAAGCGGGCTGAGCGGCTTCTTCCTCAGCTGTAATATATTTATTTTTAACACTCTGGATGATTTGATCCGCAGTTTTCTGATCTTTTACAATCCCGATGGTCTCGCCATCGATCTTAAGCTTAACACCCTCCGCATATCCGGTCAGTAATCCATCCAGCTTACTGAGTGTTGCTTCGCTATTAATCTCAGGCTTATATGCCTGCTCTTCCTTAAGCTCAACATCACTGCTGTCCAGCTGCATAAGAGCATCAGGATATTGCTGCTGTAGCTCTTCTGTCTTACTCTCGTACAGCTTTGAGATTTCATTCTCACTCTTGACTGCTCCGATATACTCTCCCTTAACATAAACATTGTAATAAGGGATCGTATTCGCAGCTACATACGTTTCACTCGCAAACCCTGCTGACATGGCAACAAATAGTCCTGCCGCCGTTACAAGAAGCCATTTGCGTGGCTTGGATAATTCCTTTTTCGGTAACGAGTTGTCAGAGTTACTCATGTTGTCTTTCATACTGCTCATGATTTTCTCCTTTTCTCTGTCCTTTAAAAGTCAAGCTATATTATTACTCTTCATTGCATCACTTATGAGCCATTGTATTCATAGTTTCAATCCAAGCGGTAAACGATATGATTAAATGTTCAGTCCTCACTTATCGCTTTGATTACTTAGATATATGAAGAAAAGGTTGCTAAATAGTATCAAAAATTTAACCTTTTGCTCACTTGTTTACTTTACCACAGCCGGAAGGACCAGATCAACTCACCAAAACATACCAAAAACCCGCGCAAAGCACGGGTTTCCTGAACTTTCCTTTAAGGTGTCAATACGGCCATCAGCTCATTATATTCTTCCTCTGTTAAATATTTTGCAATCACTTGCTCCATGTTCTGCAGCTCTGTCTCCGTTAAGCCGTCTTCCATGGTACTGGAGATTTGCTGCATCTCATCGGCAGGGATTTTATTCATGAGCAGCTCAAATACAGCAGTCTTATCCTCGGTGGAGATGGAGTCCTTCTGATCTGTAATGTCCTCTGGTGTGACGACAACCTGGTCATCCGGTTCAGCTGTACCTGCCTCGGCTCCTTCTTCTGTTGTGCTTGAGGAAGAAGGAGGCGCTGACGAGCTGTCCGGCGATCCCCCTTCACTGGAGCCCTCATGATCTGCGCTGCTAGACGCTTCATTGTCTGTCCCGCCGCCGCTTCCGTCCCCGCTGGTTGAATCGGTCTCATTAGGATCAGCCTGACCCATATCCGTCTTGTCTGTAAGATTCGTTTCACTGCCTGTATCTGTATTACCGTCTTGATCTCCTTCTGGGTCTGTTCCATTCGTAATCAGGTCTGACCCGCTGTTACTGCTATCAGGGTTCATCCCTGTGCTCTCGGAAGTGTCCGATGTATTCATCCCCAGCGCACCTTGGAACACTGCGGCGAGATTGTTCGGCGCTCCATCCCATGTAATATTAAAGCTAGCCAGCAGGGAAGAAATATAAGATTGCACGATTAGTCCTGTTGTCAGCAGGGTCAGAGTGCTCACCAGGATGACGGTCAGCAGCAGCTGCCCCGTCCATTTCAGCCATTTCATTATGTTTACGCCTCCTCCTATCTATCTCCCTCTTCGCAATCTAGTAGATCAACAAAGAAGGCTATAGCCTCAGTATTGACGTAATTCTCCCTATTCTATCCGTCCGATTTCATATTTTCACAGCAGCATTGTACTATATTAGAAAACATACCAAAAACCCCCGTCCTTTCTACAATAGAAAGGACGGGGGTTCTGGTTATAACTATGAAGCAATCTACAGATTCCTATAGATTAAACATAGATTGGCAATACTTGATTCGTTTGCTCACGATTACGTCCAACCGAGAAGATCGCTATTGGAATGCCTGTCAGCTCCGATACACGATACACATAATTGCGAGTGGTTTCCGGCAGATCTTCAAGCGTCTTCGCTCCGGTAATGTCCTCGCTCCAGCCTGGCATTTCTTCATATACGGCTTCACATTCAGCCAGCATTTTGAGGCTTGCCGGATAGTGAGTAATGAACTCACCACGATACTTGTATCCAATACAGATTTTGACGGTATCAAGACCCGTAAGTACATCGAGAGAGTTCAGGGACAATCCCGTAATACCGCTGACACGTCTTGCATGGCGAACAACAACGGTATCGAACCAACCAACACGGCGGGCACGTCCAGTTACCGTACCATACTCATGACCTTTCTCACGAATGTAGTCTCCTATTTCGTTATTCAGCTCTGTAGGGAAAGGTCCATCACCGACACGAGTCGTATAGGATTTCGCAACCCCGATGACTTGACTAATCTTCGACGGGCCAACCCCGGAACCGATACATACGCCGCCAGCCGATGGGTTGGAGGATGTTACATATGGATAAGTACCTTGGTCGATATCGAGCATAACCCCTTGTGCTCCTTCGAAGAGCACCTTCTTGTCTTCATCAATCGCATCGTTAAGAACAACAGAGGTATCCGTCACGTACGGACGAATGAGTTCCGCATACTCTAGATACTGTTTCAAAATTTCTTCTACATCCAGCGCCTCTGCACCATATACCTGCTCGATAACTTGATTCTTCTCTTTGACCATGTGGCGAAGCTTTAATTCGAATTCCTCGGCATCCATCAGGTCAGCAATGCGAATACCGTTACGTGCTGCTTTATCCATATACGCAGGGCCGATTCCCTTACGTGTCGTTCCGATCTTGTTCGGACCCTTGCGATCTTCCTCAAGGGCATCCATCACCATATGATAAGGCATAATGACATGAGCACGGTCACTGATCACCAGGTTCTTCGTTGAGAAGCCATTCTCATGAATATAATTGATCTCTTCCAGGAGAGCGGCCGGATTTACGACCATGCCGTTCCCGATGACACACTTCTTATCCTCATAAAAAACACCGGATGGAATCAAGCTGAGCTTGTATTTCTTACCGTCAATCAGAATGGTATGACCGGCATTGTTACCACCCTGGTACCGTGCCACCACATCGGCGCTTTCCGCAAGATAATCTGTAATTTTGCCTTTGCCTTCGTCTCCCCATTGTGTACCCACAACGACTACTGTTGACATGTTCATTCCCCCGTAAGTGTCTTTTGCACTCCTTATTTTCTTAACACAAGAACTTAAACATACATTAAACATCGATTATTATATTGCAGCCACCTCATGACTGCAGATCTCGCAGACACTAGAATGTCTTAGATTTCACACGATAACGAACTGCCCTCATATCATGGCAAAAAGCCCTACCTTAATCGCCATGCCCTCAGGACATGACTGTTGCTGTAAGGTTTGCCACAAAAAGCAGCAATTCAAGTGTACCAGTCGCTCCTAGCAAAGTCAAATAAAAAAGCGAACATTAAATTATAAGTAAAATTTATCGTTCGGGATTTGCCAAACAACACGGCGTAAAATGACAAAATCCACTGCCCGGTGCTATCAGCACACGAGAAGTGGATTAGTAAGTCTAATCGATAGGGATGTGCATCGTTACCCGGCAAAGGCATCGGTATGCACACGTTCATAATTAACGAATTTATTGAAGTTCTTTAAGAAGACCAGCTCAACGGTACCCACCGGACCATTACGCTGCTTGGCTATAATAATCTCGATAATATTCTTCTTCTCCGTCTCCTGATTGTAATAATCGTCACGGTATAAGAAGGCTACGATATCTGCATCCTGCTCGATTGAACCGGATTCCCGCAGGTCACTCATCATCGGCCGCTTATCCTGGCGCTGCTCAACGCCACGGCTGAGCTGTGATAGTGCAATGACCGGAACATCCAGCTCCCGCGCAATCTGCTTAAGTGTACGGGAGATTTCCGATACTTCCTGCTGCCGGTTCTCGCCGGCTTTGCCCCGTCCTTGAATCAGCTGCAGATAGTCAATTACGATCATCCCCAGCCCTTTTTCCTTCTTCAGTCTGCGGCATTTTGCACGAATATCAGCCACAGTAATGCCTGGTGTATCATCAATATAAATTTCTGCTTCTGACAGGGCGGCGATGCCCATGGTCAGCTTGGACCAGTCGTCATCACTCTTGAACTCCCCGTTCCGCATCACACCCGCATCAAGATTGGCTTCAGCACAGATCATACGCTGTACAAGCTGTGCTGCGGACATCTCAAGACTGAAGATGGCTACGGTCTCGTTCGCTCTAACAGCTACGTTCTGAGCAATATTTAGCGCAAATGCCGTCTTTCCTACGGAAGGACGGGCAGCGACAATGATGAGGTCATTGCGCTGGAATCCGCTTGTCATCTTGTCCAGATCTACGAAGCCCGAAGGGATGCCTGTCGTATTGCCCTTGTTCTGATACAGCGACTCTACCTTCTCAAAGACCTCCATGACGACATCACGGATGGCGATAAACCCGCTGCTTGAGCGCCGGTTCGAAATCTCCAGAATGCGACGCTCAGCATCGCTGAGCATGCCGGATACGTCTTCGCCTCCTGCATACCCTTCGCTGACGATCTGGGTCGCTGTACGAATAAGTCTGCGCAGCATCGATTTTTCCTCGATAATCTGCGCATAGTAATCGACATTGGCTGCTGTCGGCACCGCATGTGCCAGCTTGGCCAAATAGGTTACACCACCGATCTCATCCAGCTGTCCTTTATCCTGCAAGAGGGAGGTCAGTGTAATGAGATCAATGGGCTGATTGCCTTCTCCAAGCTCAATCATCGCTTCATAGATCAGCTGATGCGGCTTGTCATAGAAGTCATCGGTCGTCACTCGCTCCATCGAAGTGATGAGTGCTTCCGATTGAATAAGAATTGCACCTAGAACCGCTTGCTCTGCTTCCAGGTTTTGCGGCGGAACACGATCAAAATAAATCTCCCCGCCCATCTTATTCCTCCGTTACTTGGACCTTGAGCGTAGCTTTGACATCAGGGTGGAGCTTAACCGGAACCTGAGTCACTCCCAAGTTACGGATCGGCTCGTCCAGTTCAATTTTGCGTTTATCCACTTTGAAGCCTTGCCCTGCTAGTGCTTCTGCAATCTGCTTGCTCGTAATCGCTCCGAATAGGCGTCCGCCTTCCCCTGCTTTTGCCTTCAGCACGGTTGTTGCCTCTTCCAGCTTCTTGCCGAGTGCTACCGCGTCGTCCTTCTCCTGCTGCTTGCGCTTCTCTTCAGCCGCGTTCTGGTTCTCTAGTGTTTTCATATTGCCATCGGTAGCCGCACGTGCTAAACCTCTTGGCAGCAAAAAGTTAGAAGCATACCCTTCGGATACCTCTTTAACTTGACCTTTTTTCCCTTGACCTTTTACATCTTTTATAAAAATGACTTTCATTCGAACAACCCCTCTTCCTTCTCGATTTCAGCCAATACTTCCAGCAGTTTTTCTTCTGCTTCCCCAATTGACATTTCCAGCTGTACGGCAGCATTGGTCAAATGACCTCCGCCTCCCAAGCGTTCCATGACAACCTGTACATTCATCTTGCCGAGTGAACGGGCACTAATGCCAATCACGCCATCCGGCCGTTCACTGACGACAAATGAAGCAACGACATCCGTCATGTTGAGCAGCGAGTCGGCTACCTGTGCAATAAGAAGCTGCGGAATCACCTGTCCGGGCTCCGTCACAGCGACCGCAATATGCCCATACATCATTTTAGCATGTTTTATGATCTCTGCTTTCGCAATATATTCCTGTAAATCTTCCTTCAGCAGCCGCTGAACCAGCATGGAATCCGCACCGTTTCTACGTAAATATCCGGCCGCCTCAAACGTTCTTGATCCGGTGTGCATGGCAAAATGCTTCGTATCCACGGTAATTCCGGCCAGTAATGCCGTCGCCTCGAGTGGTGTGAGCTGCAGCTTGTCATGAATATACTGCAGCAGCTCTGTAACAAGTTCTGCTGCAGAAGATGCATACGGCTCCAGATAAATCAGCACAGCATCGTTGATAAATTCCTCACCTCTGCGGTGATGATCTACCACAACAACCCTGGAAATGGAGTCCACAAGCTTCGGCTCAATCGTCATGGATGCCTTATGTGTATCCACCACAACGAGTAAGCTATGCTCAGTCATCATCTGCATCGCTTCCTCAGGCAGAATAAACGCCTGCATCAGCTGCTCATCCTTCTTCACCTGCTCCATTAAACGATCAATGGATGGGTTCGAAGAATCAAGCACAATATAGCACTCTACATGGTATAGATTAGCAGCTTTCCATAGTCCAATGGAAGCGCCGATCGCATCCATATCTGGCATTTTGTGCCCCATAATGAAGACACGATCGCTCTCCTGCATCAAATCACGCAGGGCATGAGCAATCACTCTGGCTCTGACCCGGGTTCTCTTCTCAACCGCATTGGTCTTGCCGCCGTAAAAAGAAAGCCGTTGTCCTGCCTTCACCGCGGCCTGATCACCGCCCCGGCCAAGCGCCATATCAAGGGATGACTGAGCCAGCTCACCCAGCTCTCTTATATTCTCTGATCCGAATGCGAGTCCGACGCTCAGCGTCATCGGTACTTTCAGATCGGCCGTCATCTCCCGAATATTGTCCAATATGACAAATCTGCTCATCTCCAGCTGCTGAAGCGAGCTATAATGAAGCACCATCAGATATCGTTCGGACGATAATCTTCTTAAGTAGATATGATAATCCTTAGCCCAGGCTGTGATTTCACTGGCAACACGGGCAATGAGTGCCGTACGCTGCTGATCATCCATCCCCTGAGAGGCTTCATCCAGATTATCGAGCATAATGATGCCCAGTGCAATTTTTTCATTCTCGTATTTCTCTCGCAAGGTGGCGAGCTCTGTTATTTCATAAATGTAAATGAGTCGTTCTTCCGGATAATGAAACAGCTCATAGACCCGATCTAGTGTCTGATACTCAAATCTGATTTCATGAGCGCTCCCATGAGCACTCTCCTTGTTGCCTTCCTTCTTATCCTTCTGCTTGAAGGGAAGCTGCGGAAAAAAAGAAGTCAGCTCACTCCCGATCAGCGTCTTCTCTTCAAACATTCTGGATACATAAGGATTATGCCATTCAATTGAACGATCCTCACTATACAGCACGATTCCAAGCGGGATGCTCGCAGACACTTCGCCTTCAACTCTTTTGATACGAAGATTCAGACTGCCCATGTAATCGACCAGTTCTCTTCGAAATACGAACTCTTTCTTGACCATGATATATCCGAGCAGAGCGATAAGAACGAAGCAAACCAGACCCAGCGGCCAGTTATAAGCAACCAGAAATGCATCCAGTATTAATAATAAAGCAAACGCCCAGACGGTCTGATAACCGTGCCAACGCTTTAACAGAAATTTAGGCATCATGGTTCATCCTATCGTTTTGGTTTCGAAATGGCTTCACGGAGCGGGAAGGCAAGGTCTATGATTCCGATAATCCGCATGGGTCCAATCAGAAACGTGGCTACAGCGAGCAGATATGGAATGACCGGATGCCATGCTCTCGCGTGTGCAGCAAAAAAGAAAAATCCGATGGCTTGAATCATGAAGCAGAAATTAATCAGCGGTGAAAAGTTAAGTGCAATCATCGTCAGAAAGCTATTTTCTGTATTGCTAGCTACCAGCTGAAGAATAATCCCCAAGAAATAGTACCATATCAATGACCTCGGTAATCTCCACTCACGTATTGGCTTAAGCTGGTTCACCCGAACTCCCATGCGGCCAAGAATAGGACGGGCAATAACATGGGTTAGAGAAGCCATCACCAGTGAAGTAACGATAAGCGCAAAAGGAATCATCTGAACAGTGGCGCTGCTTACCGCCTCCGCCATTTCTTCATCCATAACCAATCCATTCGTCAAGGCGTTGTTACCACCCGATTCAGTTACCGGAGTCATCGTAAACTCAATCGTTTCACGAATATATTCAGAGAAATCAATTTGAAACAAGGTTGTGCTGATCAGAAGCAGCAGCAAAAATTCAGCTAGAATTGTACCTGTGCCAAGCACCAAGGTGTTTAACGCAGGCTTTTGCTTCTTATAACAATGCCCGATAACAATTGCTGGAATTAAGAAAAATATCCCGAAAATTAAATAAATCGGACTTATGATTAGCCCAATCAAGAGTACAGGTATAACGTGTACTAAGAATGACTTCAAATTTAATGAGGTATAAAGTATAACCCCTGGCAAAATAATCAGAAACACACTAATCACTGTTAAAGGAGTTAACAGAGATAATAATAGAAGCAGATAGATAAGACTCCACACAGCTGTTTTCCAGCGGAATTTCAAAATGTTCACCTCTTACGCATATGGTCTTCGAGAGCGGAAATGTCCTGGTACCAGTCCTCAAGCTGGTGACCTTCCTTCTTGTGGTTCCTAAGCTTCTCAACGAGCAGGTCATCCATATCTCTAAACGATATGCCGAGCCTCCGTCCAAGAATATAACTACTCATGATGAGACTCGCAAGGCTATCACTTATTCGAGCGTTGCTGCCTTCCCATAAAGCCTTGAACAATCGTGACACTTGATCCAGCACTTCGGTTTTCAGCCATTCAATCACTTTTGCGCGCTTTGCGACATCTAGTTCTTTTGGCATGCTCATGCTCGTCACACTCCCGTAAAATGCTTTATTCTCCATTATAGCATAAGGGAATACCCATAAAAAGGCGACCTGCGGTCCTATAACTTATAGGATGTAGTCATTCTCTTATGAATATGCCTGCAAGTTATAAATTCACATCTTTCACTGAACCTCTGGACATGACATCTTCACAATACTCAATGATCTGGCTCCGTCTCACGATACCGATGAACCGCTGCATATCATCCACGACAGGAACGAAGTTCTGAACCTTCGCCAGCTTAATCAAATCCTCCATATTGGCATCAATGGATACAGGCTTGATATGTAAGCGCAAGGGTACATCCTTCAGCACATATTTTGAAGCGTTTTCAAATGTAATCTCTCCTCTGGAATTCTTCATATGCCACAGCAGATCGCCTTCTGTCACCGTGCCTTCGTATTTACCATCCTTGCTGAGAATCGGTACTGCTGTAAATCTGTGATATTCCATTCTTTCAAGTGTTTGTCTGAGCGTTGCATCCGAGGTTACTGTCGCCACCTCCTGTTTGGGAAGCAAGAAAAAAGCAATATTCATATCGAGTTATTCCTCCTCTTTACACACAATTATGAGAACAACTTCTTATTCCATTATATTCATATAAGACAACAAAATCAGCACCCGACTAAAAGAATGTCGTTAGTGCTGATTGTCGTACATCTATTTATTGGGACTGAGAAGATGCAGTTTCGTTGTTCTCTGTAACATTGCTCTCGGTTTCGTCTTCTTTATTAAAATCTTCCGGTTTGAGCAGCGTTTCTTCCGTTGTACTCGGATCAAGCCAGTTCGCAATCATTTCTTTCGAATACTCATAGTATTTCTCGTCAACTTCGGTATAGAATATACCGTCATCCTTTCTTACCCCTTCACCCATCATTGTGAAACTTAAAATTTCCGGGTTTCCTTGTGTAAGCACCTGCTTGGCGAGGTTAATAATTGATGTAGGATGAAGGTCGGTCTGGAAGTTATCTCCCATAATATCAAACAGCTCTGGAATTTTGGAAATTTGACTCACGTTCAGCATGCGGTTTGCTACAGCATTCAAGAAGATCTGCTGTCTTTCTGCACGTTTAAAATCGCTGTCTTCGCGGTAACGGATATAGTATAATGCCTCTTCACCGCTGTAGACCGGTTTACCGCCTTCGATTGTAAATTGCACATGATTCGGATTTTTATTAACGATATCTTCTGTAATCGGGAGCTCTACGCCGCCAATGGCATCCACAACCTTCTGTATGGCCATAAAGTTAACTGTCGCGTAATTATTTACCTCATATCCGAGGAATTTCTCAACCGTGTTGATCGACATATCCTCTTCACCAAAGGCAAAAGCATGGGTAAGCTTGTCGTAATCATTCATGCCGTCCTCATCCGCATCATGTCCAACAATCTCCACATAAGTATCGCGGGGAATGGAGACGAGCAGAACCCGGGATTCCTGAGGGCGAACCACTGCGTAAATGACGGTATCTGAGCGGCCTCGAGTCTTCTCATACGGTCTTGCATCCGTACCTAACAGCAATACAGAGAAAGGCTCATTCTGATATACAACAGGTTCAGCGCTGGCGCTTCCAGATGGTTTATATGATTTTTCAAGCTGGTTCTCTACCGTGCCTGATAAGAATAGATCAAAAGCGGCTAAAGCAATCTGTTGACGGAACGGATAAGCGACCGCGACTATAACGACAAGAGTCAGGAGGGTGATGAGTAAGCCTCTTCCTCTCCTCTTTCTACGATACCTGTTTCTGCTTCTAGATCTCATAGTTCATTCCTTCTCTATTGGATTTGTAGATTCGTCTTATGTGAAAGCAACGTCATAACAGTATAATCAGGCATGCTTCGCCTTAGTAAAAGTCTCTCTATTATGATGGCCTATTATTTTTCATCCTGCAACTTGTACATTTTGCTATATTACCATAATAATCAGAAGTTAGGCATGCTGCAAATTGTCATATTTAGTCGAAGAAGAAGCCCTTTCCGAGGAAAGGGCCTCTTCTCTTACGATTTTAACGTTCCTTATAGATTCGATATCTGTGTGCTCTGGTCCCTTTGACTTCGCTTCTTGCTGCGAATTTTGCCTGTCACTAGTGTTGCTGCTGCCGTAAGGAGACTGAAGATCAGAGCCGACCAAAATAATCGACTATATCCTTGGTTCACGGTCAGTTCAAGTGCCTGTGTTAAGGCATCCGTGACGGAGGCATCCGGAATTGAAGCGAAGGCTTCACGAATGGAATTGACATCAGTTGTAGCCATCTGCGTTTCCCCCATATATTGCTGCATTACAGCGGGATCTGCCTGAATTCCCTCTTCTGCAAAACTCGCCTCTATGTTGCCACCAAAGCCTGAGAAGGAACGAGCGAGAAAGCCCGCGAATACGGTGGGTGCGATTGCCATCGCCATTTGCCGGAACAATGAACTGGTTGCAAGCGCAATGCCGCGTTCTGAGTCCTTGGCATCCTCGGTAATGAGCACATTGACCGGCGCTCCCAGCATCACACTAAATCCAAGCCCGACAAACAAGCTTGAAATAACCATTTCCCATAAGCTGTCGACCCATAGCGCAAAGAGAAGAAATCCAAACGCACTTATTAAACCGGCTACAGTTAGTGTCCAGATAGGCCCTTTCCGATCTACATACATCCCGCCAAGCACGGAGCCGGCACCAGCAGCAAGTGCGAGCGGAGTAAACCAATACCCGGATGCCGTGCTGGATACCCCAAGATACTGCTCCACGAATCCCGGAATGAAAATAACAGACGCCAGAATCGCACCCGAAAAAAAGGCAATGAGCAGGGTCCATAAAAAGGCCGGCACTCGAAGCATTTGGGTTGAAATCACAGGACTTGCTCCCTGGAGCTCCATTCTTTTTTCCCAATAATAAAATAGAATCAGCATGATCAGCCCGCCAGCTAAATATCCATAAAATCCAGGCTCACCCATGCTGCTGAGTATACTGACTCCCTCAAGATTGGTGAAGCTGAACATGACGCCGAGCACCCCTAAGGAGAGAAAACTGACACCGATCCAATCCATCTTCGCTGTACTCAGCTCCTGCTCCTCATGAATGAACTTGTAGCCAAGAAGCAGTAGAAGAATCGCTATCGGTACATTAATGAGAAACAGCCAATGCCAATTGCCCGTAAGCTGAAGCAGCAGAGAGCCCACATTGGGCCCCAGTACGGCAGCTACTCCATTCATCGCACCAAGCATCCCTAGCGCCCCTCCTTGTTTTTCTTTAGGGAAGGTACTGAGCACATAAGAGCTAGCAATAATAAATATTCCGCCACCACCTAAGGCCTGTATAATCCTTGCAGCCAGGAAGAGGGTGAAATTCGGGCTCAACGCGACGAGCAAAGATCCAAGCCCAAATAAAGCAACTTCAATCATAAACAGCTTCTTCCGCCCGTATCGATCCGACAGCTTGCCTGCTATCGGTACGCTTATTGCCAGGCCTAGTGTGTACAATGTAATTGTCCATGCTCCCCAGTTCGGCGATACACCGAATGAGGCGTTCAGTGTTGTTAAAGAGGAAGTAATAATGCCATTATCCAATGCCGCCATAAATACACCGACCGCAAAGATAATGAGCGGCCATTGTAATTGCTTTTTCATCCATATCCCTCCGAAACCTAGGATTATAACTCACTGTCCATAATTAACCCAAGAGTCAATTATTATCATACCCCTATAAATCCAAAAGTAAAGAAAAAATGATGTGAATGAATCAATTTTATAAATCATTAAATTAGGTAAATTTCAAACTATATATACCCTTGATATAAGCAGCTAAAGGTATTATGAAAATGATTCAAATTTAAACATATATAAAAAAAAGAGCGAGGTGTCTCTCCTGCTCTTCCTTACTCATGCCTATACTATTGTAGCGACGGTCCTTCTGTCCTTGGTTCGGATATCGTTCAAAAATGTTATATTGTTCGTTCGACGGCCAGCCGAAGTGCCATTGCCCACTTCTTATGCCATTCTCCTGTTGTGTATGCGTGTGAGTATCCGTAGTTTAACAGATCTGTTGCTTCGTTGAATCGTTGTTCCTGTGATTCGGCACCAAGCACGACAGCAACAAGCCGCTTGCCGTTCTGCTCCGCCGTACCTGCATAACAATATCCGGCTTCCTCGGTATAACCTGTTCTGAGACCGTCTACTCCTTCATAGGAGTAAGGTCCACTGATCTCCTCCAGCATCCAGTTGGTATTGCTCATGTAGAGTCCTTTACCCTTTAATTCGACTTGCGGACGGCTTGCCATCTTCAGGATTTCCGGATGCTCTTGAATGAGGTGTGCCGATAATACGGCGATATCATTTGCAGTCATATAATTTTCTTTAGGGCCACCTGATAAGGAAGTGTTTCCTGTCACATTATTATAAATCGTATGAACCGAGAGTCCTAATTCCTTCGCTTTGTCGTTCATTCTGTCGATGAATACTTCCTCTGTTCCCAAGGCGTGCTCAGCAAGAGCTACAATCGCATCATTCGCGGAATATACTGATACGACCTCAAGCAATTCTCTTACCGTAAACTGATCGCCAAGGGCAAGCGCCACCTGCTGCCCTTGTACTTCACTTGCATTTTGGCTGATTTCAACTGCATCAGTCCAGGAAATATGTCCTGCTGAGAGTTCATCCATAATAATCAGCTGGGTCATTAATTTGGTGATACTTCCTGTTGGCAGTGGAACATCACCGTTCATATTCATAATGACTTCTCCTGTATTTACGTCCATCACCAATGCAGCATTTGATTGAATGGCAGGCTTGCCTACTAAGATTCCTGGTCTGATGATAATAACAAACAGCGCTAGAATAATTACCATTACACTAATTCGCAGGATCCATTTTTTCATATAGCTTGTCCTCCATTCTTCTCAAAATATGCCGCATTCGATATGCCCGAAACTTGATTTACTTCTACTAGATAGATTGATCTCAAGACTCCTGTTTTAAGCCGTAAGGCTCACATCAAGTAGTTACGGATAGTTCTTCAATTCAATCTATATAACTAATTAAACACTTCTATATATATAGACGTAGGAAATGACAATTTTGTCTGCATTTTTTTAAATTTTTTTCTTGATTTTTTATTCCAATTTTTTACTCCTTCAAAAATAGCTCCTATTTCTATTCACATACATTTGAAAATAGAAAAGAGCATCATCTCCCTTAGCCCCTAGGCATATGGAAATGATGCTCCAACAATCCAACATATGATATTATCCGTACGTAAGCAGGACCCCAAATCCACACTTTTGACGTGATTTATGCGAAATGACAAGCGACATAGTGGTCATTCCCCATGTTGCGATACTCTGGAATATCCTGCTTGCAAATATCCGAAGCGAGCGGGCAGCGAGTATGGAACTTGCAGCCTGAAGGCGGATTCGCCGGGCTTGGGATATCGCCTTTCAGCACAATTCTTTCCCGTTTGATCGTCGGGTCTGGAATTGGAACAGCAGACAGCAGTGCTTTGGTATAAGGATGTAGTGGATTCTGGAATAGTTCATCCTTGCTTGCCATTTCGACCATCGAACCCAGATACATTACTCCGATCCGATTGCACAGATGCTCGACAACACTAAGATCATGGGATATGAACAAATAAGTGAGCTGCTTCTCTGCCTGCAGATCGCTCAGCAGGTTAATGATTTGGGCCTGAATCGATACGTCCAGTGCGGATACAGGCTCGTCCGCCACGATGAAGTCAGGATTAAGGATGAGCGCACGCGCTATGCCAATCCGCTGACGCTGTCCGCCTGAGAACTCATGTGGGAAGCGATCGTAATGATAGCTCGACAGTCCGCAGATGCGAAGAATTTCTTCTACACGCTCCCGCAGCTCTTTTTTCGGGATAAGCTTGTGATCCAGCAGTGCCTCACCAATCGCTTCTCCGACTTTAATCCGTGGATTCAGTGAGCTGAATGGATCTTGGAATACAATCTGCATTTGCGGACGAATGCTTCTCAGCTGCTGTTTAGACAGCTTATGGACATCCTGACCTTTAAAAAGAACACTTCCATCTGTTTTCTCCAATAGACGAAGTATGGTTCTGCCGATCGTACTCTTGCCGCAGCCAGACTCGCCGACTAGTCCAAAGGATTCGCCTTTATAGATCGTAAATGATACATCATCTACCGCTCTTACATCCCCGACATGGCGCTGGAATACACCACCTGTGATCGGAAAATACTTCTTGAGGTTTTTGACCTCCATAAGCGGTTCTGCTACACTACTTGGTCTTGCTTCCGCCATTGTCGCACTCGTTGCTTCTGTCATCTTACCTTCGCCTCCTCCTCGTACAGCCAGCAAGCCACTTTATGTCCTTGCTCATCCTTTTGAAGCGGCGGCTCCTTCTCACGGCAAATACTCATACAGAATTCACAGCGATCATGGAAGTGACAGTTGTTCTCCAAATCCACGGGGTTAGGTACCTGACCTGGTATGGAATAGAGACGCTCCTGTCGTTGGTTAATAATTGGTTTTGCTTTAAGTAATCCTTTGGTATAAGGGTGCTTTGGTTCTCTGAACAGCTCATATACGGAAGCTTCCTCGATGACTTTACCGGCATACATAACGACAACGTAATCTGCCATCTCGGCAACAACGCCAAGGTCATGTGTAATGAGCATGATCGAAGTATTGAACTTCTCTTTAATATCCCGCATCAGATCGAGAATCTGTGCCTGTATTGTTACATCAAGTGCTGTTGTCGGCTCATCGGCGATCAGCAGCTTAGGATTACAGCTTAGGGCAATCGCAATCATAATCCGCTGCCGCATCCCTCCACTCAGCTCATGAGGGTAGGAGTCCACGATGACCTCCGGACGCGGAATCCCGACGAGGCTGATCAGCTCAATGGCTCTCTTGCGTGCTTCCTTCTTATCCAGCAGCTGGTGCAGCATGAGCGGTTCACTGATTTGCTCCCCAATCGTGAGAACGGGGTTCAAGGAAGACATCGGCTCCTGGAATATAATCGATATTTCATTGCCGCGAAGCTTGCGCATTTCATTATTACTCAGTTTCAATATATCTCTGCCTTCGAATAAGATCTCGCCTCCAGCCGAGGGAACCTCCAGTAAGCGCATAAGTGACATCGCCGTCACGCTCTTACCACAGCCTGATTCACCAACGACACATACGGTCTCGCCTTCTCGTATAGTAAAGCTGACGTCATCTACGGCTTTGACGATCCCGGAGGATGTATGAAAATGCGTTTTTAAGTTGCGAAATTCTACAAGTTCTTTTGCCATGTTCGCATCTCCCTACTTTTTCATTTTAGGATCGAGCGCATCACGAAGCCCGTCACCGATTAAGTTAATTCCAATTACAGTTACCAAGATACATACCCCTGGTGGAATCCAGACCCAAGGTCTTTTACGAAACTCAATCAGACTGTTGGCATCCGATATCATATTGCCCCAAGATGGAGTAGGAGGCACAACGCCCAGTCCCAGGTAACTCAGTGCAGATTCACTTAAGATCATGCTTGCTACAAGCAATGTAGAGGATACGATAATGATCGGGACTGTATTCGGAATTAAATGTCGGAATATTTTACGTCCATCCCGAAGTCCGAGCGCCTCTGTTGCCTGCATAAATTCTTGCTCACGCAGAGATAGAATCTGGCCTCGTACCAATCTTGATAGAGTTGTCCATCCCATCACACCCATAATCAGGATAAGGAAGTAAACTCGATTATCCGGATGAACCTTCAAATCGGACAAAATCGCACCCATAATGATCAACAATGGTAACGAGGGAATCGCCATGAAGATTTCAGCAACACGCATAATGATCGTATCTACAAATCTTCTATAGAACCCTGCCAAGGCACCGAGTACAGATCCGAGCAGAACGGCAACAAAGGTGGCTACAAATCCTACCAATAACGATATTCTGCCGGACAACATAATTCGAAGCAGTATATCCCGGCCGAGCTTATCCGTACCGAGCCAGTGCTGTGCATTCGGCGGCTGGTTCTTGTTCGCTACAGAATAGTCTGTCAAGTTATACGGGGACATCATCGGACCAAACACACAGAACAATACCATAAATACTAAAATGAAAAGTCCCATTACCGCGAGCCGGTTGCGAGTAAATCGACGTAACGATATACGCCACGGAGAATCTGGCCGCTTAACTGGAACTTGAGTATTCGACTTAAGGGGTGCAGCCTCAATCGCCAATGTAATCTCCTCCTACTTTAACCTTATTCTAGGATCTGCAGTTCCATAGAGCACATCCGACAGCAGTGTACCTATTAAGGTTAGTGCCGAGATGAAGACTGTGAAACCAAGCATAAATGGATAATCCCGCATGCTTATTGACTCCATATACACTTGTCCAACACCAGGCCATACGAATATTTTTTCAAGGATAATGGCTCCTCCAAATAAGCTCGGAAGTTCAAATCCCATTAATGTAATGGCAGGAAGCATGGCATTACGAAGCGCATGCTTGAAGATAACGGTTCTCTCTTTCAGGCCTTTAGCACGGGCCGTACGAACATAGTCCTGCCGAATAACCTCCAGCATGCTTGTTCTGAAATATCGAGTCAGCGTTCCTGTACTCAGCATTGTCAACACGAGTATTGGCAGGAAGCTATGATTTAGAACATCTAAGAAATATGCCCAAATTGACATATTAGACGCTCCAGCTGAACTCATTCCCCCTACAGGGAACCACCCCAGATCAACAGAAAGAAACTTAATTAATACGAGTCCAATGAAGAAGGAAGGAAGCGACATACATAGGAACACGAACAAAGTTACGATCTTGTCAAAGAATGAATATTGAAATTTCGCAGAGAATACACCGGTAAATACGGCAATAATCCAGCTTAAGATCATACTAAAGAATGCAATAATAAAGGAATTCCACACATAATCTCCGATAACATCAGTAACAGCCCGCTTATGCTGAAGCGATTCACCCATGTTACCTGTAATCATATTACCTACCCATGTGAAATACCGTTCTACAGGGGGTTTATCCAGACCATATATTGCTCGCAGCTGAGCCGCTCTTTCTTCCGTCATCTGCGGATTTTGCTGTGATGTGATAAAATCTCCAGGCACCAATGCTGTTATGGCAAACAAGATAATGGTGATTCCGATCATCGTCGGAATCATTTGCAGCAGCCTCCGGATAATGTACTGCTTCATAATATTCCTCCCGGTTAGAAAAGTAGATAAGCCCAGCCCTTGCCAGAGCTGAGCTTATCATCATGCTGATTTAATTATTCTCCGATTTCGGCTTTGTACAGATCAATAGTAAAGTCTTTGTAAGGTGTAATTTCTAGTCCGTTGATGCGGCCATTGATTGCCCAGCCGTCACGTCTTTGGTACATCAAGATATCCGGAATTGTTGCATTAAGCTCTTGATATGCCTTAGCGTAAATTTCTTTACGTTTCTCGAGATCAAGTTCTGCCTTACCTTGTGCAGCCAGCTCGTCATAAGCTGGGTGAGAGTAACCAAGACGGTTCTGTGCACCATCCGTAGTATATACGGTTGTATCAGGATCTGGAGTCAAGCCCCATGCCATGAAGAACATCTCGAAGTTGCCTGCTTGTGCTTTTTCAGTGATAGCGTTGAAATCAAGCACTTCAGCTACCACTTCAATGCCAAGCTCTTCATAGTTTGCTGTTAGAATTGGAAGAAGTGCATCTACTACAACGTTATCCGCTGTAGCAGAGAAATCGATTGTGAATTTCTCACCGTCTTTCTCACGTATTCCGTCTTTACCTACAGTCCAGCCTGCTTCATCTAGAAGTGATTTTGCCTTTTCCGTGTCAAACGCATAGGCTTCAATTCCCTCTTCTGTGTAAGCCCAAGATTGCTTGGATTGTGGAATATTGATAACATCGGCAAATTTACCGTATACCGCTTCTACAATCTCAGCACGGTTGAGGCCATATACCAATGCTTGACGGACTTTTACATCCGAGAATTTCGGACTTGTATGATTCATACCGATATATCCATATCCGTTAGTAGGGAAGATGTTCAGATCCAAGAATCCAAGGAGCTGAGCCATTTCAACATTATCTTCATCTACTGTGAGCATATCCATATCAATTTCACCGGACTCCAGCATCGCAAGTCTTGTTTCGTCTGTAGTCGTTTTGTAAATTACATTTTTAATTTTTGGAGCTCCCAGGTGATAATCTGGATTTGCTTCAAATACAACTTCTTGGCCTGGCGCAAAGGATTTCATTACATATTGACCAGAGCCAATTGGCTTGTCATTCAGTGCTTTAACCCCATCCAGGTTGCCTTGGGTATAAGGTTCACCATAGTAATCAGAAGGGATGAACGGAACTCCTGCCAAATATACTTGTGTCAAAGCTGTTGCTTCCGTAACTTCAACTTCGACAGTATGATCATCAACAATGGTTACACCCGAAATTTCATCGGCTGTACCATCATAATACTCCTGTCCACCTTTAATTTTCCAAGAAAGTGGATCGGATTGACCATCATAGCTGCTGTCATGGTACATTTTAAGAGCCAAGTAATAGTCGTTTACGGTTACTGGAGAACCGTTCGTGTATTTCAGATCCGGCTTCAGCTTGAAGGTATATTGCAAACCGTCTTCGCTAACCTCGATGCTTTCTGCAAGTCGAGGAGAGTAGGTTCCATCAGCATTGATACTTTGGAAGGATTCAAAAATAAGATCATTTACCCAAATATCGTAGGTTGTACTTGCAAAGATAGGATTAAAAATACCTGCAGGAGATGTAATCCCTACAATCAGAGTGTCAGTACGGCTTGTTGCTGTCCCTGGATTCGCGGACATGTCTGTCGCTTCAAACAGACCATCGTTTTGCGTAGCATCTTCTGCTGCTGGTTCTTCTGCCGGCTCTTCTGTTGTCTCTGCCGGTTCCGTTGTTTCTGCAGGTGTTTCCCCCGTCGCTGGTTCTTCAGCTGTTGATCCGCCGGAGCATGCTGCCAGCACAGTTACCAGCATGAGCATGATCACAAGCATTAGCGAAAATCTCTTTCTCATGAAAATCCTCCTCGTAAAATTCTATAATGCTTCTTGCTTATAAATTATCAGGATAATTATGTATGAATATTTATCCATGAATAATTACAGAGGTGAGTACATTTAATCATGATGCACTGTTGTGTGATGAAAGAAATAGAGCGAAAATGCTAGTTTGTATAATGTTAGAGCGAAGTGTATAGGTGAATAATGTTTAATTTATGATGGCAAGTCTCATAAGATGCGGACTTCTCTAGTTGTGGAATGGAGCTAAAATGATCATTCGATGGTCTTACAGCTTATTGCTAAGTCTATGGGGTCGAAATGTGAAAAATGTAGGAATTTTTATACCAAAGGTCAATAAATGTAAGACAGACCTACATTTTCAATTCCGAATAAGTTATTGTAATAATACGTGTAAATATTACTAACGTCAATAATTTTTTCATACTTTTATTAAAAATGTAGTTTAAATGTTTCGTGACGGGGTATATAGGCCTGTTTTTATAGATCTAAACATCTAGATTGTAAGGCGAATTTTCTCTGTAAAATATCCGGTTTTTAGATAAAACATGACATGGAATTTACGTTTATTAATTGATTATAGCTAAATTTAGATTTATTGTGTAATGTAATATGACATATATATAACTTTGTAGATTTGAGTATGTCTGCTATGATGATTCTGTAAATGAGGTAGAAAGTGGAATTGATGCTATAGATGAGCGCGGTTCTGTTCCTTCAACTTAAATTAACAGGTGCTTTATACTTCTATTATATTTATAGATTATAATAGAACTTTTTTCCTATTATACAATTATCTTTATTAATTTCAAGTCAAAAATGATGAATCTTGTGAATAAATCAAAAAATGATTGGGGTTGCTATATATTCATAACATTCTACGAAAAAAGTAAGCTCTGCCTATATGCAGAGCTTACTTCTCCTAAGATTATTTACTTCTTCCCTATCACATGAAACCGTAAAATGGCTGACTGCTATGTTATTCACTTGCTTCCAGATCTTCTGGTTCGAGCTCATATCCTGGTGGTCTCTTCCCGCGTTGTAGTTCAGCAATACTATAGCCAAAATCATACTGAAGATGCGGATAATCAGGGAAATTGACCCAGTCTCCGCCCCACTCAAATCCAAGACTTTTGGCTATGGTGACCACTTCCATCCAATCAGATTCACCATTATTGTTCCCATCATACTCCAAGTCCCATATCACTTTGTCTTCAGATACCCGAATCGCAAAATCAATCGCAAGTCCATAGTTATGATAAGATTCTCCTCCCCTTGCAGAGGTGACAATCTGTCCTTCCGTCGATCGTCCTTGCTCATACAGCTCATTTTGCCTCTCTTCGCTGCGGTGACCTTCTGTAATCATAACTTGTATGCCTTTTTGCTTCGCTAACTCCACTAGCTGAGATTTCTTCGCTGCCACTTCCGGATGGAGTTCGGTTACCTGCTTCGGTTCCTCCGCTTCAAACAGATGAGTAGGACTTCCCCAATCTATATTAAATGATTCCGTTTGAGACATATAATAGACAAGACCCAATACTAGAAAAACAAAAACAATGGGTCCGCTTGATCTTCGCTTCTGTTTGTACTGCCGCTGTTTGTTCATATTCACTCCTCAAGCTTTTACATATATACGTCTTCTTGAATCACTTCTGACTACTACTTTCCCACTAGATATCTGTTCGAATCCAACATTCTACCATCACAATTATCTAGACAATCTATGTATTCTATTATATTCGTTCTACCATTCAAGGAACAACCCTACAAAAAAAGGACAGCCTGCTAAGTAGCAGACTGTCCTTCCCCTTCACTGAATCGTTAACTATTCAGTTGTGTACGGAAGCAATGCGATTTGACGGGAGCGTTTGATTGCAATCGTCAACATGCGTTGGTATTTTGCGCTTGTGCCTGTTACACGACGTGGCAAAATTTTTCCGCGCTCACTGATAAATTTACGAAGCAGATCCGTATCTTTATAGTCAATGTGAGTAATTTTGTTAACAGTGAAGAAGCACACTTTACGACGTTTGTTACGGCCGCCGCGGCGAGCCGGTCTTTTATCGTTGTCTCCGCCTTCTCTTTGTTTGAAGCTCATGCTATTCAGTCCTTCCTAATTAAAATGGCAAATCATCATCCGAAATATCAATCGGTTTTCCGTCATCGGAAAAAGGATCCTGATTGTTCCGTGAGAAATTGTTATTGCTATTATTCCCGCGGCCGCCGCCTCCATAAGAAGGCTCTTCACGCATACCACCACCGTTATTCGCGTTTCCGCCATCACGGTTGGATTCCAAGAAGCGAACGTTATCTGCAATAACTTCAGTTACGTATACACGCTTTCCTTCGTTATTCTCGTAGTTTCTTACTTGGATGCGCCCCTCGACGGCTGTCAAACGGCCTTTACGCAAATAGTTTGCGCAAGTCTCCGCTAGCTGTCTCCAGGTAACGACCGGTATAAAATCAGCTTCTCTTTCCCCGCCTTGGCTTGTAAACGGACGGTCTACAGCAATTGTAAACTGCGTTACGGCTACCCCTGCAGGCGTGTATCGCAATTCTGGGTCACGAGTTAACCGGCCGATCAGAATGACTCGGTTTAACAATCTAATCCCCTCCTTCTGAGCGTAGTTCTTACAAAATCACTTGAAACGAATTAAGCAACAACGTCGTTCGTAATGAGATAACGAATTACTTCGTCAGAAATTTTCATGATACGTTCCATTTCAGAAACGACAGCTGGCTCAGCGTTGAAGTTAACCAACACATAATGACCATCACGGAATTTCTTGATCTCATACGCAAGACGGCGTTTACCCATTACGTCGTGTTTTGTAATTTCACCACCGCCGTTGGAGATGATGCCTTGGAATTTTTCGACTGCAGCTTGAACAGCTTCTTGTTCAATGTCAGGACGAATAATGTACATCACTTCGTATTTGCGCATATTAGCACCTCCTTATGGACTTAAGGCCCTCAAGTCATCGCTTAAGAGCAAGGAACGAGATTAAACTCGCACCATATCAATATACCATTTTCATTAATTGAGTGCAAGCACATGTTCTGTTTTACCAATGATGATCAGACATGAACATACGAGAGACTGCGCACAATAGCCAATGTGGCAAACATATTTTTGATCAGAACAATGAAGGAGGGAATTCAAATGGGTGAAAAAACCGAATTTGAACCAGGGGATAAAGCTCCTAATGATGGAGAATACACGGAGATCGGTGAAAGAAGCTTCCATACCGAGATCAACGATCCCAAGCGGATCAAGCTTAAAAAAGGGGAGGCTTTCCCTGAAACATCGAACCATAATCGGAAATGGAAGAAGCTGACCAAAGCCCGAGTTCACTAAACAGCTGAGTAACAAGGCAATCCGATTTTTTATGTTTATAATATGCTGAACATTAACCAATCCAAACTTTGCCAACTGTAATCCAGATTATATTTCGTTGATACGGATATAATACAATCAAGGCAGTGCTTCACAGAGAGGTGTGGTTCCGTTGGATGATTTGAAGACAGAGCCGGACTATTCATTTGAAGGAGGGTCTTTAACGTGGCGATAGAAGCGGAAGGTAATGTGCAATTGATGAAGTAATGATGGATTCAGATGCACTGGTATTGCGTAGCAGTACACCGAGCTTCTAACTGAAGCTGTCGTAAAAGATGTTTTCTTTAAAAAAATGCACTGCCCCCCATAAAGGGCCCGAAAGGGTCCTTTTTTGGTTGCGATCTTAAACATTTCGCATGCATAACGCTCGCTTCCATAACGACAAAAGACCCCGCATTAAATGCAGGGCCTAATCTCTATATATATAACAGTTAAATGGTATGGCGGAAAGAGAGGGATTCGAACCCTCGCACGCCGCGAGGCGCCTAACTGATTTCGAGTCACGTATTTGACGCTTATTCTCGGACAAACTCCGTTATATCAAGCGTTCAGTTTACGTTCACATACCGTACTGATTCCGTTGCCTCTACGTTTACAACGATTATCTACTACTTATAATACACGTAGCATAAACGCATAGCAAGGAATATATACGATAATGGATCGCCGATAAGCGTACATATAATGGAAGAAACTCAGTTGTGAAATTCGGAACATCCCGAGATATTTTTTATTTCGCGGATAGTATTTGAGGTTGCTGGGGCCGTGTTCGCTAGGGGCCTTGGGGTCACGCGATCACTCCGCAAATTGGACGCGACACCTAGCTGATTGGTAATCATGTAGAAGTCCGCATTCCTAACGTTAGAGACCGCAGACCCGCGCCACCACTACGTTTAACTATGTGCGGACTCATAGCGGTGCAGTTATATATCCGCGTTATTTGCACTAAATTACCGAAATAGCGCTCTAACCCTGAAGATTTCCGATGCCCGTCCGCCGAGCCCCGCGTGTTGATTATACCGCAGTTACGTACGTATTTGTGACGCGATAACTAACGGCATAGACACGCGGTATCCTCGCGGCACACGTAGATTTCATGCGAAATCATACGTATATTCTTTAACGCACACTAATCGGACTCTCGCGCTAATACACCGGCTACTTCGAAGTATCTGCGCAGTACATCCGCACTGCATCCGTCTAGGTTAATGCGCGGAGTAGAACGCCTAACCTCCGTCTTAACCTTTTCCGTTTCCTTACGTAGTTCTCTGCGGAAATCCTTCCGATCGAGCCAACGGTAAAGCTGGCGCCTACTTACACCGCATTCTAACGCAATTGCCTCGTAACTTGTACGTAGTGATTTGCGCGCAATAAGACGGATAGCGAGACGGTGTCTTTCATCGAGGGGTGGACGGTTACGCTTCTTACGCTTACCCACCGTTAACCATGCGGTCCAGTTCCGCAATCTCACTCGCGATCTCTTCGTCCGTCTTAATGTTCTCCGCGACTTCTGTCTTCGTAATGACTTCCGTTTTATCGGTAAGTAGACCATGTCTGCGCATGTACAGTTCAATCGCTTTTGAGCTCGGGATACCATTCGGTCCGCCCATTATCGCTTTTACTAGCTGCTTATACACTTCTCCACGATACGAACTCAGTTGTCTATCCGCTAAGTAACTCACATATGCGTCGAAGGACTCGTCTGTTTTCCATAAAAATAGCGTTGAACGTGCGACACCAACCTCATCCGCAATTTCTTGCATCGTGCGTTTTTGAATACTATCGTCATCGAGCAGGTCGGCCCAGGTGTTCATTACTAAGAGTGCTGCGGCCTCTACTTGTTGCGGTGTTAATTGTGCTTCTAATTGTTTTCGTCTTCTACTCATTCTGACTCCTCCTCAGGTTCATAATCTTTATCATTTGGCGGTAGTTGCATTAATGCCCTCTCGTATAACTCCGTGAACTCAGCGTCAGTTACTCGTTCCTTTCCGCCTTGTGGTTCCATCCAATGAATCGCGTGTCGTAAGGTCCTAACATGTCCGCTTACGTTTATCGTGTCGACCGTCCCGTTATCGATATCGCCGTTAATCTTTTCGATTACGTTAAGCGCAGTTACTACGCCTAGGCCCGGTATTGAGTATAGAAACTCGCAACTAAACCGGAGTAATCGCGCATAGTCGCGGTAGATTTCGAATTTACATACATCTAGGTTCATTAGCTGTCCTTGAGCTAAGATAGACGCATATTTAATAACGATAGCTCTAAACGGCTGAATCCGATTAGTTAGCGCGATACTTAATTCTTCATCCATGAATTTCGGCCACTGTTTCGGCTCCGGATCTAATCCCTGTTCGATGCGCGTCTGGCGGATGCGCTCCTTTAACTCTTCGATATTAACGATAATCTCTGCGTTACTTTGTGCCATTCTCTAAATCACCCCTTAGAAATAGAGCCGCTCCCCAAACGAGGAACGGCCGGTTGTTATAACGCAAGCTTACGCGCCAATGTATCGGCAATAACTTCGATATCGGAGTCATTACGAACGGTCATATTCTGAATAACGATCGTTGGCGCACCCTTTCCGCCATTACCTCCGATTTGCATACCATTATCGCGCCATTCTTGTGCTTCGGTCTTCGTCAGTACAGCCTCGCCTTGGTGAAGACGCGCGTGGTAACCGTGGTACGGGACGTTATCAAGACCGCCTGCATGCGGCTTCGCTTTTGACACAAGACTATTAAATGTAGCCGAAGTAAAGTCCTTAACTGTGTTGGGATTGCTGAACATAGAAAGCGGTGTTCCGTTGTTATTTCCGAGCTTAGCCCTGCGCTCAGCCTTTAAGCGCGTACTCTCGCTCTCGGAATATCCGCCCATCCACTTAGGTAATGCATCCCCTGTGAAATCAAACACTTTATTCGCGATGTCCGTACTAACGGATTTACCGACGATATTAATTGGAGCCTGTCCAACGCCGTCAATAATTCCTTTAGCGAGAGATGTACCCATCTGCAGCCCTATCGCGGCGATTCGTGGAACCGCAGATTCAATCGATGACAGAATGAAGTTTGTTATCTCGCCGGTTAAATTACGAACGCCTTCTCTGCCGCTCGCCGCCCACCATGCGTCAAACAGCTCTTTTATTTTTCCGAATGTAAAGTCAATTTTGGCTGACAGTGTAGGCAGGTTTTTAAACTCTGGATTGTTTAAGAAGTTAGTATTAATGTAGTTCGTGGCTTCTCTTACAGACTTTACAGCTCCTGAAACTAATCCGCTAAATGCCTGCGCTCCCCACTCTTTGAGCTTTTCAAACTCCGCACTATCCAGCCACTTATTGAAATCTTGTAGCATTGGTGTGATGTAAACTAAACCTCGCATTCCCATATCTCTGAGTCCTGCAGTGATCTTCCCTAAAGCTTGGTTGTACTGCCCCATTGTTGATTGTTCTTGGGCTTTGAGCAAATCGTCGGAGGCCCCCAACTTATCAAGGAATTTATCTAATTCGCGTAATTGCGTACTTAAGTCCAGATTCTTCAACGGCGCGAGATCGGACCTCGATAACTCAAACCTCTCAACAAGTGACTGCGTGTCTCCGGAGAAGAACTCTTTTAATGATAGCGACGCTCCTTCAATACCTTGGACCGGAAAATCAATGGCTGCCAACCGCTCAGCGAGATTAGTCATCTGCTTTAGTTGACCTAAATCCTTCGAGGTTGAGATAAAACCTTTACTCGAACTCAAGAAATCACCGAGGTCATATTGTGAAATGTTCGCACGTTCTTGCAAGAAGTCCAGATACTGGCTAGACGTCTTCTTGTAGCTACTTCCGAACATCGCCTCAACCGTAACCACTCGCTGCTCATGTCTCGCAGCTTCCGCGATCGTTTTATCGAATAAACCTGCGCTTGCTCTCGCGGTCAAGAACGCAGCACCCATCGCACCGACTGTACGTGTTAAACTCGACATTCCAGTCGTGGCCGACGCGGTTGCTTTACGCGAGTTCTGAGCGAACGTAAGCATTGAGCGCCCGGCGTTAGCAGCTCCGGTTTTAATGGAGCCGAACGAACGCGCAGCCGACGCATTTGCCGAAGATAATCCGCTCGTTGTATTACGTAATGCTTTTGTAGCCTTTTCAGCCTGTTCTATTTGTCTTTGCGCTTTACGGAGTCCAGACGACATATTCTCGTCTTTTAATCGCAATCGCGCTATCAGATCGAATGCTATTTTAATTACCCCCTAACTTGCGATGATAGCGCTCTGACGCGGTGCTTGCGGACTTAGTTGCCCGCTGCATTCTTCTCGCATTATGGCGGCTCAAGTTCTTTTCCATCGCTTCAATTGCGGAAATAAACTCTAATACAGCGCGACCGAATAACCGTGCTTCTTTTAATTTGGAGCGCAGAAGGATGCGGCTCGCGTCTTTAATCGCGCAATGTTCCTCCGGGTACAGTTCGGACATTTTATAGTCGATCGGCGTTCGCTCAGCCGCCTTTTCCTCATATAAGCGGATAACGTACGATATAACTTCCATTGCTTCGTTCTCTAACTCGGTAATCATCCGGCTTCCTCCCATACCTGCACACGTCAAAAAGCCCCGCAGCGTTAATGCGGAGCCCTTGGCGTATGTATTCTGTTATTTATTGCGTAGATTAGATACCGCAGCTTTCATTTTCAGATAAAGTGCGGCACTTTCTGGCGTTTTCTTGAATTGAGCGGCATTATACAGTTGGCCTAACGTATCAAAATTAATCTGCATTCCGGAAATGCTTACCGTGTTAGGGTCAATCTGTTCGTCGATTACTTCTCCAGATGCCATGGTATATTCGAAACCGGATGACAGTTTGAAGGCAAGTTCACTGAATCCAGTATTAATAATACGCAATGACTCCGCGCTCACTCTAAACTTTATCTCAGCATTCCCGCTTCCACTAAAGGGCTCCTTTGCCACGAATGACATATTACTCACCTCCTTCCGCCATAAACTCGCGTCTAACCTGCGAAAACTTCACCATATTCCTAGGATGTGGATTACGCTGCGCTTCCTCTCGTGCTTTCTCTACGTCATCCGCAGTAACTTTACGTTGTGGAGCGGGTTCCTCCGTAACGCATTCCGTTGGGTTTTCGTATCCGGTTTTTACCTGCGAATATAGCGCGATATTATTTACGGAACTGTTAGCCCGGGCCAGGCGCTCAGCCGCCAATACATCGCGTTGAGATAGGCGCTCTCCACTCGCGAGTTTTACCTTTAACTGCGAACGGGTTTCTTTCCAGTCTAAATGCTTCATGTTGTCCGCCTCATAGTACTCGAAACCATCGCGTAGAATAACGGCACGTGCCAAGTCATCGGGGTCGCCGGATTCTGCCGCAATTTGTTCAGCACGTTGGACGTATTCCTCACTCTTGGAAGGCAAGTACATAATCGGAGCTTCAGCAGTGAATAAAGATGACACCATATCGTCATACCTCTTCTGCTTTAACTTGTAAGCTACTGTCTTTTCCGGGTTCCCTCTGGACATAAGCTCCATTTCTTTAAGTTTTGCAAGGGTTATCTCCATCTTCATATTATTTCTCCTCCTCCTTATTTAAGGCCTTGAACGCTACGAACTGGCTTATCGCCATTAAGATCATTTAAGTCATATCTTTTGATGAAGTACCTATCTGTTTCAGTAGTTAGATTAAAATCTATCTCATTAAGCTTATATTGGTAAGGATTTGGCCAACGGCCAGGAGCAAGAGTCTCGTAAGTGTCTTTTTTCTGGTCGTCAAAGTCCTTTACTACTGCCCTGTAGCTTTTGTAAGCTTCAATATAAGCTAGTTTTGCATTGAGAAGAGCTTCGATCGCTGGGTTAAACACTTCAGAACGGTATTGTGGAGTAAACTCCTGATTCCACGAATCCTGCACTTGCTGAGGGGTAATCGTATGCATTCTCATCGTCTCGGCCACTTCATACTCGCGTTTTTTTCTTTCAAATGTTCTCTCTGCTTCTGCTATTTGGTCACTTAACTTATCCAATTGTTTCCCCGCGTCGGTACCATTCACAAGTGAGTCGCGCATTACTTTGGCATACTCAGCCCTCAGAGCCTGTACCGTTTCAAGCGCAGAGGCCCGCTGGCGTGCTCTTTCTTCTTGCTTTGCATTAAACTCATCTGACTGTCTCCGGTAGCTTTCGATTAATTCAAATTTCATTTGACATATCTCCTTTAGTTTGGATTTTCTCAATTAATTTTGTAAGTACCCGTATCAATAAGCCGCGCCAGCAACGAGGCTGAACGTCCTCTACCGGGGGTTCCACCGGCTGCGGCTCCGGATAAAACTCGCGAAATATATCAGCGCGTCCCGTCACTTGGTCTACGACGAATGACGTCTCGCTTGGATGTACGATATCGACCGTTATTTGTCCGTCCGTGAGCGCTTCTCTAAATAGCTGCGGATCGGATGTACGCAACTCGAAAACGTCGAACCAGTTCGCGAGCTCCATCGATTCCAGGATGAGCTGCAGCGCAATCTCTGCGGTAGTACACGGCACTACAATCTCGGACATATAGCGGCCATCCGTTCCGAAAATTTGTGCGGAAAGAAGGCGCTGTATCCCGTCAACCTTTACTAGCTCCGCGACAACTATCGGACTTTTCATTGACTTGTCACCAGAACATTGATCGCACGCGGCTTGTCTCCGTTTTCCTCAAGGTCGAACGTAACAAAGTCGCCTGACATTGGGAGCTCGCTTTTCTCATCCATCTTGCTTAGATGAAAGAAAATTTCCTCGTCGATTCCTCTTGATTTTATGAAGCCGTACCCTTTTTCTGATACATATTTCACTTTACCGGTCGACCGTTCCGCCCCATCCTCGACTGTAATAACTGGCGCTGCTTTCGGCTTTTCTACTGCGCGCGGTGATCGATAATTTGTCGGACTGATTCGTGCGTCCAACTCCGTAAAATCTGCGTCTTTCAATCCGTTCCAAGTGATACCGTTATACATTCGTTATTCCTCCCGTTTATTTCGTATATTTTCAAACGCGTATAGAACCGCCATACGGATCTCCGGTTTAGAAATCCCGAAATCGCGGGTAGGGCTATACGCCTTGCAGAATCGTATCGCCGTCATTTCGAGCAGCTTGTACATTTCCACCGGCTCCATCTTCTGAAGCGTCGGCGCGTATACCGTATTGGATACGTGCTCCTGAACGAGGTCCCATACCGGTTCTGTTCTCTCGTTAACGCGGAATTTACGGAACTTGAGCGGCCGTTTATCGGGATCATACGTTACTTCAAATTCGTCATGTGTCACGATAATTACCGCCTCTCTTGCGGCGCTTGACCTCGTCTGCATGAATCAACGGAGCCATAAACTTAATCCACTGGCGCGAAACTGAGTCACCGTAAGTAATAACGATGCCATCTCCGAAATTAATTTTTGTTTGGTATTGCTCATTCACCATTCCCCTACCTCCTCGAAAATAGCTACACTATCTGCACGCTAACCGCTGTTTCCGCCTGTTTTTAGGCGCGCAAAGATAAGCCGAGGGTATTTACACCTCCGCCTGACTAAATCGCTATTTCTACGTCAAATTCACGCCGAGCAGACGCCTTGCCGAACGCTTCTGATCGCTTGGAATCCGGTACTGACGCGCGATGACTGTACCATTCCGATAATAGATTCCGAATTCCATGAACTCGGGGTAACTTCGCCGTATCTTGCGTATAACTTCCGGGTCCTCGACGTAACCCACCAAGTACTCCGGACAGATCCGCCATAATGCGTTTTGCACGCAATTCCTCCTACGTTTTATTAATTCGATGGACCGTTCCAATGAGTTCCGTGATTTGTTCGTCAGAATACGGGATTGCTTGGCGTATTTTCTTAGACACATGCGGTAAAAGGGGGCGCTCTTCGCGCTCAATCGATCCGAGTAACGTGCAAGAAATATCCGCTTCTCTCGCTAACTTCCCCTGTGAGAGTCCCAAAGTCATCCTACAAATTTTGATTATCTCAGGCGTCAAATTCATTACACTGTCCTCCTTTTATCTAGTGGTGGAGTTTAATTAACACAAGTCCATAAAACAAAAAAGAGTTGGACTGCTTGTCCTTCTCTTCTCACTTATACATGGAAATGAGCGCTGTAAAAAACACGGTATTCTCGAAGAAAAAAATAAAAATATTTATGCTGCTTCTAGATTTTCTTTTGGGTAGTAAACCTGTCCCGTGTAGCCATCTATCTGAACTCCACCATCTAACAATGCATCTAACGATATGACTTTCTTACTCCGTACATGATCATCGTAATAAGCCGCATCTGCATTTTTAACCGGATGATTGGCTTTAGTCTCCTCTGACATTTTTGCCTTTATTATAAAATCCGCTAAGATATCGAGTATGCTCACTTTTTTAAGGAAGCTCTTACGTCGCGTCATCGGATGGGTATAACGCGGCCTCATCAGATCGTCACGAGTCCAACCTGCCGTGTCCGTCAACTCGTTAATAACAAGCTCCGCTATCATATTGCGGAGCTCTCCGTCCTCAATGCGATAATGCTCGTCCCAAAAACTATATACGTTTATCATCCGTTGTTCCTCCGTTTCGGATTATGGAAATGAAACAATTTAACTTCCGCGTATCTGTTCCTCTTTCTCCTGTTCTATCGCGAACATAATGTATTGAATAGATGTCTTAATACGCGTTAACAGATACTTGCGAGGAACGAAGTGACGATGCATGAGGAATAGTGTTCTTCTATTCCGAAGCATACGGTTTTGATTCGCAATTATTTATTTTTCTTTCTCTTAAATCTTTCTCTTTATTCTTTCTCTAGTAAAAAGAGTGAATAACCGTTATCAACTCCGTTTATTACGGAAGTTAAGCAGATTCACTTCCATTAGAATCTGCCTGTTTCTCTCGCAATCTTGCACGGTCCTCTTCCGTTTCGGCTTCAATTTCTTCGAGCCGTTCCGTGAAAGCCGCTACTTCCGCTTTGTAAATTGCCCTAAACTCCGCTTCTGTTATCGGGTCAAGCGGTGTGTACATCAGCTTATTCGCAACGCGGCGTGATTTATCCGTTTTAAGGAGTCCGTACTTAACAAGCGTTGCGGTGTGCTTTCGGATCAGATACGGTGACATACTAGTCTGCGCGCTTATTTCACTTTGGTTTAACCCACGCTTTACCGTGCATCCGATGATTAGCGTTATGTTGTCGCCAGGTTAATAGATAAGCGTATAAACCCGCTGTCTCAAGCGTAAAACCGTCAAGTAACGTGTACATTCGCAGTACTATATTAGTTACGCGTGCAAATCCCTCGTCATAAGCTAGTGGTTTCGTTGTATCAATCGGCATTTTATTTTCTCCTTCCGTTTTGTCCTATACTTACTTAACAGATCCCAAATTAAATCGGCGTACTTTTTGCGAAAATATTTTTGCCCTCATAACATATAGCTACGTCCGATTCAATTTCGCACACTTTTTACGAAAATTTTTTTCGTTATACTGATTTATTTACCGCTACTTCTCGATTCGTACAAAAGCGGCCACTCGTTTGGCGCCGAGGACCGCTATTTACTGAGCACACTATTAATAAGGACACGAAATTAGCTAATTGGGACATCTTAGCGGCCACTATTTGGCGCTAGCGACCGCATGTTTTACCGAAGTTTGGCGCCTCCGGAAATTTTACTAAAAATCCGAAACCGAGTCGAATATATGTTCGTATTAAGTGGTATAATCAACGGAAAGAGCGTACCTAACGCGGAGACTCCCCCGCCACCCTTTCCGCAGTATCTATATGAAGCGATGTGCCTAACTGATGTTACAGCATCCGCATCGCGTTATTAACGAGTTAGTCGGTAGTAGACGTTGGCGCGTCCAGGCTACCGACCGAACACCGAGCATTTGGCGCTACCCGGCGTATTGTCCGCATGGCGATCCTATCCGGTTGGCGCCGGAAGGTACGGACATAGCCGCTCGTTCCCGCGAGAAGACCGTTCATCTTCTCCGCATATCTTGCGCAAATACACGTTTGGCGTCGTGCACTACGCGTGGCATCATCGAAGAGTTATGCGATTGCTTCTACGGGTTCCTGATCAATGATAAATCCGAGATCTATCGCTTGTGTAACTGTAATATCAATGAGATTTGAGATAGATAAGTGATTTACTTGAGGTAAGATGTGAAAGAAGGCGCCGGGTAACACGACGATTTGCCGACCAGTACGATAGTCTTGTCTGAGGAGAGTTACGAAGAAGTTTCCGGTCTGATGATCGCGAACATAACTGACTTCTAATAATTGCGTCATTTTTTCCATAAATGCCTCCTAATCGGTTAACGTTCGTCGACAATTAATTATACGTTGTTACGTGAATAATTTTGGCATGCAGCGACCGCCACCACACGGACTCATCAGGGTAATACATACAAAAGTCAGACGATTAAAAAATATAGGTTATCATCAACTCCTTTAGAATAATTCCTATGAGATAAGAGACCTTTTTCAGCAAAGTTGTTCGACGACGCTTTGCTCTAGACCGAGAGAAAGTACGTGAAGGAACATTATTGTAGGTCGAGTATTCATTATGTAATATATCTTGTAAGACCATTTATGAATCACCTCCAAATAATTAACAATTCATTCTATCAAATATGAACGTTTAACGTTCATATCCTACATTCGAAATATAACACATTGATCGTTAAGCGGTCAATAGAATAATACCTTTTTTTTACGTATACTGTTATTGTTTAAAGAAAGGTGGAGAATTTTTTGTCCGAGTGGAACAAGAAAAAAGCAATTCTACAGTGTAATTTAGGTAATATTTTGAAAGAAAAAGAGATCTCTGCACTTAAACTGTCGAAAGATCTAGATTATCGTCGATCTACTATTAATGATTTGGTTACCAATCGTGAAATGGAGCATAAAAGGATACCTGCAACATTGATTGCTCGCCTTTGTGTCTATCTGGAGATAACTCCCAACGATCTTTTTACTGTGACATACGAATAAATAAAAATGGCCCCTCCACCAAATATAGCGGAAGGGCTTTTCAATGATAAAATAAACATTTTCTTTATTAGTACTCGCTCACTTCAAATGTAAGAATGTTATTAAATATTACATAATCAGTTCTTTTCTTAAATGGACCAATATTATTATCATGCTTATCAATTGCATACTTAGAAGGACCAGTTCCTGAATCTCTTGTATCATACCAACTAATAAATCTGTCAACTTCATCATTTGAAAGGTCATATTCTTTAATAAGACCGGTAGTATAGGTAATCAGTAATATTGCTCGATCACCAGAAGGTATTTCTGAACCAGGCTTCTCCGGATTTGGTGTTTCACCACCGGGTTCCTCAGGATTTGTTGAAGTATCATCGGTAACTCCTAAGGTTATTTCATGGAGAGAGGCCCAGGAACTTTTAGCATTAATGTTTATTTTTATAGATTCATACTTTCCTTGTTGAACTGGGATTGGTTCAAGAACTTTCATTTCAGTATCCAAATTAACTGTTCTCGTTGTAACTGGACTTATTTCTAGCCACTCTCCATTATACAGCCCAAAAATTTGGTAATCGACCTGTGTTTCAGGTGTTGTTTGAGCAGCAAACTGAACGAAATTAATATCAATAGGATAAGGGAAATCCAATTGAAGAGAAGCATTAGCCACTCTAGCATTCCATTTCGTCTCTAAATCGTTATCAATAGCTAATTGCCCTAACTGATCACTATAAACACTTGAAGCCAATGCTGTAGTATTTTCTGGTGGAGCTGCCCCTTCCATTCCTTCTATAACTGGAATCTCAGGAGTTGCACTAAATTCATGAGTTGTATGTATTAATTCTGAATTTACTCTCGCTTCTAAAACATAATAATAGCTTTTACCGTTAATTAAATTTCTATCTACGTAGCTTTTAGAATTTAGATCACTCGCAATAGTTGAATACGGTCCTCCAGGGGTGTCGCTCCTTTTTAGTGTGAAGTTGTTTGCTAAACCCATATCATCCCACGATATAAAGATTATACCATTGTATGACGATAGATTTACTTTTTCAGAAATTTCATCAACAACCAGCCATCCACTTTCGTCGATTTCAACCGCATCTAGACTTGCGATCTTAGTATCTGTAGTAGTTAATTCTACAGTATGAAGACCATTACCCAGGTCTAAATTCTCATACACTAGGTATTGGTAACCTGCACTTCTTTTAAGGGAAAATCCTTCTGACGCCCCGTCAATTTGTATCTCAAAATTTTCTGTTCTGTCTGTATTTCCATCAGATATTAACCTAAGTTTTGTACCATAAAATTTAAAGCTTACTTTCTCACCCACGCTTGATGTTAGCTTAATACTCCCATTAGAATAACTTGTTGCTTTATTGTCATACCATCCGTTTGTATAACTAATTTTCGAATCTTTGTCATCGTAACGTTTCCATCCCTCTTCAGGACTAGTTAACTTACCTCCAATAGATGCTGCATATGTATGTTGTCCAACACATAATAAACAGATCATTGATACTAAAATCAAAGTTAAAACTCTCTTCATTTATATTCTCCTTTATTATTTATTCTTAAAAAGAATACAAAAATATGCTTCTTAAGTCTAAACATAAAATAACATATTCTGTAAATTTTGATATATAAATTATATGCTTTTATATATCAATGCAGGAAATTTGCGCCAATTTGTCGAAGTAATCACGCAACCCACAACGAAAGGACTACGTATATGAGCCGATTTATGAGACCGCTGACCTCCGATGTTCACTTTTATACTGCGAAAATGGAGCGAACGCCCCTCGTCGTGTTTATTGAGCGCGAATTAGTCGGTAGCGACGTGATCGAGGATATAACGGAGGCTAGCGTTAAGATAAGCGGTGAGCGTTTTATGCGGGGAGTGTGCACGTTTAAATATACATGATAAAACAATTAGGAGGCATTTTAGTGAGTGAAAATGATGAAAAAAAAAGTCTTATAGACGTGTCACTAATTCCACCAGAAGTAACAAAAGACGCGTATAATGATTTGATCCAACCCTCAGCAAAAAATATAGGAAGCGTCCTCGGTAGCCTAACAGGCGTGTTGGATACTATCACTCTTAAAATAAAATACTGGAATCACAAACAAAGATTAATTTTTTAAAATAACATTAGAAAACTCGAGGAAAACCTGAGCAACATAGATGAAAACAAAAGAATTGAAATCCCTTTAGAGTTATCGGTTCCTGCTATTGAGAAAATGTCCTACACATCTAACAGTCAGATAAATGAAATGTATGTTAACCTATTAACAAAAGGGGCTTCATCTGAGACTATATACCTTGCCCATCCTGGATTCATTCTTACGATCAGCAGCCTTTCTTTTGATGAAGCTTTGCTATTAAAGCATCTTTACGAGCAAGAAAGAAAAACTATACCATTAGTGCAATTCAAAGTTCATTCAATTATATCAAATGAAACCGATATTCTAACTTCTCAGAGAGGTTACAGTTATCTACCTCATATTTGTGGTTTCCACTTCCCTGAAAATGATAATTTATATATCTACAATTTAACAGGCCTAGGTATTCTAGAAAAAGTTGAAGACAGTATAGATACAGAGTATGAGCATGAATATAGAAAACTAGAACAAGAACTTATGGAAGAAAAAGAAGCTTTTCTTAAAGAAATGATTAAAACTCATAGTCTTGGCCAATTCTACACTGCTCACTATGTTCGTAGTTTTTATAGGGTAACAGATTATGGAGTGCAATTTTTGAAAGCTTGTAACGATAGCGTAGAAAAACAACTTACACGATAAACTTGCTGAACCCCGGACTGCATAGCTGCGTTAAGATAAAGCGCGAGCGTTATGCGCGCGGAGTTTATACGTTTAAATATGCTGTTTAATAGGAGACTTATCAGTGAAAAAGTTTTTATCATTCAGATCTGTAGAAAAAATTGCTTTTATTACAGTAATAGTATCTGTAAGTATTTGCTTTGTTTGTATAGCAGTTGCATACCTCTTAGCCCTTGAACCACTTATTGTAATAAATGAATGGGACTTTTTGGCTTTCTTAGGTTCTATAGTAGGTGGAGTTCTTACACTCGTCGGTGTTAACATGACAATTAGAGAACAGAGAAACGAAAGACTCGCAGCTAAGTACGAGGACAGTGTCAAGCAATTAATGAGGGTGAACAAGGAGCTTACATTTATTATTAATGCGCGTAATATGGTAGTAACTAATAGTAATACTAATGAGAAAGATATCCTTAATACAATGAGACTTAGAGCTGGTACCCTAAACAACTTCATCGAAATAATTAATAAAAATATGTCAGAAATAATGACATCATTAAACCTAACTACATACCGAGTTTTCGAAATTAAATTTAATTTCTTATCCTCTAACTTTGCTTTGTATTATAAGAATATAGATTACCACCTTAACCCAACTAACAACAGCTTAGGCAAGTTCGAGAAAAAGCTCAATGAATTTTATGATAAAGCTATTGATATTCGGACGTCATTAGATGAATATGAGAAGGAAATTTTAGACAAATATTTTAAAATTGACAAGAAGTCCAGGCACTAAACAATAAACTCGCAGAACACTGGACTACGCAGCATCCCCGCTTTGGTCCAGTTCCGCATCTTCACGCGAGCCTTAATCCGCGGCTCCACGTAAACGAACTCGCTGTCCTCGCCGGTAACTATCGCTTGATTGGCGCTAACCACTCTATAAAACGCCTTCTTATGCGTTGGACTCGCGCCAAACTCGATAATGCCGGCGGGGCGGATTTCTCACTAAATATGTAAGTATCCTGCTTTCATCTGATCACTTCTCTTATAGAACCTCTGGATAATTGGTACTGATATGTTCCAAATAGAAAGGCACAAACGGTTTTGGAGGCGTTAACTACTAAAACAGCATGATGCTCAGACGGCTCATATAACCGGGAATGTGAATCCCCCACCCTATTTCTTATTGTTCCAAGTCCTTGAATTGTACTTGCTAAACCAGTAATTACTTGTTTTAACGGTTTATCAATGTCTTGTCTGGCTGGATCGAGGTTTAGACATTCTCTTACTTGGTTCGATAAATCAACTAAATTGTTATCTGATTCTGCATGATTGCCTGTTGTTTTAAAAATAATCTCTTTCAGAACTCCTTCTAATAAACTACGCGCATTAGTTATAGCTCCCGAGTAATCTTTTTCTTGCAGTTTACTCTCACACTTTCTTAATTCTTCTTTTATGTGTTCGTATGTTAGAACATTTGGCGGAATGAATTCCACTTTAATAAATTGTACTAAAACCGATTTTTCAGCAAGCATATTGATGTAAGGATTGTATAAGTGTTGTATGAACAATGTAAGCTCTTGTCTATTATCGCAATCTATCCAAGCAATCGATAAAAACTCATCTACATCCAAACCATTAAGAATCGCAGTAGGTACCTCCTTTGATTCTTCATTACATAGCTTCATAATTATATGCCTGCTCTTCTCATAAAGTTTATTAGTAGCCTCGTCCAATAAATCTCCATAATTCAAATAATTTTTAATCGCATTTTTAGCAGACTTTAAAATTTCCTCCGGATTCTCCATTTTACTATTCCCCTTAAAATATCATAAAAATATATACAAATTATAACATTAAAACCATATATCAATCTCATTAATTCATAAGGTTTGACAAGTTACTCTTTAAAATGTTAATGCAACCCTTTAGCATGAGTCGATTATAGGGCGAGAGTTTATACGTTATATTGATTAAAGCTGAAATGGAGGCGCATGTGTTGCCGGTCGAGGATTTGAGGTAAGTACAAAGGGAATAAACCCCAATTTGTCGAATAGATAATTAAAAACTGAACTTACTTCAAGAAGGGGAGTTGTCATGGGCTTCGGGAACAATTGGGAGGTAAAGAAAGATAACGATATAAAATCTCCTATCATTATCGATAATAATACAGAATCGGAAAGGGTTAAACGCAAAGGTTATGAGGGAGGTTTAGTTTTCGCTTTATTAGGGTGGATTTGTGCACTTATATCATTTTTACCATTTACTGCTCTGATAGCTGCATTAGGTGTAGTATTTGGGTTCTTATCTTACAAGTTAGAAAATCGTGAAATACAGGGAGCAGTAATTATGATTTTGTCTTTGGCAGGTGGTTTATTCTGAGGACTAACAAATCGGGAGGAAAATAAGTAATGGAGTCACCGTCTATTACGGATTGGATACAGGCTATATTCGGGGTTTTAACAGGGTTACTTGCTTTGATAACTTATTCATTATCTAGGAAAGTGTATCACGGTCCTTCCTTAACCTTTTTACGCCCCATTAAACTCAAATCAAATAATGAACACCAAGTAGAAATAATCCTTTTTAATGCTGGTCCAGGAATAGCATTTAACGTAAATGTTAAATCTTTATATATCAAGAGAAGGACTACAGTTGGAAATATGTTATTTTATGATGATGGTTATACGCGTACTATTGGTGAGCCAGAATTACAATCTAATTCTCAAGGAAATTATACATTTGAAACACATCTACTCCAACTACAGGCTCCCTTTATAATCACTTGGGAAACTGTCACTGGTAAAAAACTCAAAAGTTACTGGAGATATGGAAACGTATTAAATGAAATTGATTTCTATAAGCTAAGTAGATGGGGTATATTTCTGTTTAAATTAAAAAGGATAATTGCAAACATACTAACACCGTACTACAGATTGAAGAAGCGCTATCTTGAAGAGAGAGAGAAACAGAAACGAACATTGAACATTAAATAGATCTCTGTCAATTAGAAAAAGTTATTGAATAGAAAGTGGTATAGGTATAAAATTAAAGTAGAACTTATTATCGGAATATCGTTATCTCGATAATAAATATGTGTAAGGTAAGGGTAATAGTGTTCCTTATCTAGTCGTTGGAGTAGCTGAGACCCCGCCAAGAGACCAGCTACTCTTTTTTGTTATGATTTAATTTAATTATTGCTATTATTGCTGTGAATAACATTATCACGAATGTCATAGCAGTAAAGACCAATGTAATAGCCTCGTAAGTACTCGTACTCTCACCACCTGGGCCGCTTACCTTACTAATACTATTATACCATCTTTCTCTGTTAATCAAATTAAAACGAACATAGATTTGATCATTCGTGGATATTTTTATTTCTATAACTTTTTGCTTGACACTCCGCAAGAGCCTCGTTATAAACATCGAAAAATAACCCTGTCGGAGAGCTAACGTCTATCTTCGGCAAGCCTGTCCGCATATCGATCGCCTTATTAAAATACCGCTCGCCGGCAATCCGAATAACCTCCGGTTCCAACTGGCCCGGAAAACGCCTCGTTAACATCGCGTAGATGTCCTCGAAGTAAAACTCGTAAAGTGATGACGTATCGTTAAGCGGTAATTTGCGCAGTTCTTTCGCGAGTGTGTCGAGAATAATTTCCGCGCTCTTACTTACTTTTCTCTTAGAGTCAGTAATACTTAAATCATTAATTACTTGTGTCGGCTTATCCGTTATCGGCTCGTCCTTATCGGGAATTTCCGTATGTGGAATATCCGCACCAGGCTCGTCCATAATCGGCCGCTCATAAACGATCGTCTCAACGCCAGTAATACGTTGTGTTTGCTCATCGCGCATCTGTCTCCGCTCCACATAGCCCGCAGCTTCTAATTCTCGCAACGCCGAATAGACCGAATCACGGCCGTCTTTTGAACGCTTAACGAGGTCAGCAACGAACACCTGCCATCCGTTCGGTTTGCTCAACAAATAGGACAGAACACCCTTCGCTTTAAACGAAAGGCGATCGTCCGATAAGAAATACGTATCTATTACAGCATATCCGTTCTCGCGCTTAGAAACGCGGACTATGCCTGATTTCCGTTCTTGGGCGCTCAAATACGTACACCACCCTTCGATCGGCTATTTATCCGCGTCAAGGGGCTGAAACGTCTATGTTCGTCCGAGAGGCTACCTTCACTTATTTGAACATACTTTCTTGTTGTTGAGATATCGGCGTGACCCAATATGAGCTGCAGATGGAAAATCGACATACCGTTCTCTGCTGCCATTGATGCGAAGTTGTGTCTCAAGACATGCGGAGAAACTGTACGATCAATCTTCGCTCTCTCTGCATACTTATCAAATGACTTTTGAACAGTCTTAATACTTAGTTGTTCCCCATAATTGGTTGTGAATAAGTACGGCGAATCAAAATGAAATGCTCAGAACTTTCCACAGTTAATTGTTTTAAAAGTCGTGTTGTCTCTGTGGATAACGGTAAAATCCGCGATTTTCTATTTTTATTTTTCGATGCTGGCAGCACGATTTGTTTCTTGACGAAATCTACCTCGCTTTTTTCAAGAGAACATATCTCGCCTAATCGAATACCGCAATCTAGTATTAGCGTCATAATAATATAATCACGCCACTGTGCCCATTGAGATTGATCGGGAGCTTTCATAAATCTTTTTAACTCATCCTCAGTCAGCGGCATAACCGTATCAACGTCCTGGCGCATCAGAGAGACGTTTCTAACGGGATTCTTACTTATTACTTCCTCTTCATATAGAGTCGAAAAGAACGTGCGTAAAACGCGAATACGGACGTTTACCGATGCCGGCGAAAGTCCTCTACGATCCTTGTTAAACTCAGATTTAAACGGATGCCCCGCGTAGTATTCCTTATCGTTCGAGCACCACAAGATATATTCGCGCAGCATATCCGTTGTCACTTGATTAATCGGTATCTCACCATAACGTTCGTTCGTCCAATCGATGAAATACCGCATGTTTTGTATGTATCCGCTAATTGTGCGCTCTTTAAGGTTATTAGCGCGTTTAATTCTTACGACAAAGTCTACCGCTTCCTCTAATGTATACGAAGACAGACCGATATTCGCGACCGGCTCACGTTGTCCCACTATTCTTTTACCTTTACGTTTATCCATACGAAAAAACCTCCTACGTTAAGTTAACGTAAGAGGCGTCCGAGATCATTCAGGTATGGTTAAATCATTTAGCGCAGAATCCGCTGTATCCGTTCAGTTTCCGTACCACATAACGGACTGAAAACGTGATAACCATGCGGGTTTTTAGTAATGGCGGAAAGAGAGGGATTCGAACCCTCGCACGCCGCGAGGCGCCTAACTGATTTCGAGTCAGTCCCCTTATAACCTCTTGGGTACCTTTCCGCAGTGTTTTATATTATACACTTTTCCTTGTCCCTTGGCAAGTATCGTTTGCTATTCTTGTCCTTGCGGATCCTCAACTGAGCGGAGTACTTTCTTAAAGTTCTTTTCAAACTTTGGGCGTGGTACAAGTACACTATGTTTGCAGCCTACACACTTAATTCGAATATCCATACCCATGCGGATAATTTCCATCTCATTGCTTCCGCAAGGATGAGGCTTTTTCATCTGAACGATGTCCCCCAGATTAAACACTTTACGCTCCATTCGAACCATCCCCCGTATTCTCTTCATTGGCTGCGGCGGCTTCCAGTTCAGCAAGCCTCACGCTCTCCTTATATTCCAGCGCTTCTTTTACATCCATTTTTATTAAACGTTCAACTTCATGATTGGCATTGGGCAGACATTCTGCCACTACTCGAATCACATATTCAGCGGTTGTCATGGATTGTATGCCAACGACCTCCGGCACCATTAGGACGTTGCTGTTACGCTCAGGGAGAGTCTGGACCGCTTCCTTAACCATTCTCATGCTCTCACCTAGCTGCTCTTCGCCCTTCATTGGTATATCCACAACCGCCCGGGAATTGGCCATTGAGAAGTTAGTTACCGTCGTAAATGTACCATTAGGGATAATATGCACTTCTCCTGTAAAACTAACGATCTTCGTTGTTCGAAGACCAATGACCTCAACTGTCCCCTTCAGCGTTCCTGATTGAACAACGTCGCCTACCGCGAACTGATCCTCTAATATAATGAAAAATCCGGTTATAATGTCTTTGACTAAGCTTTGCGCACCAAAACCGATGGCTAACCCGAGTACTCCGGCGCTGGCCAGCACTGGTCCAAGATTCACTCCCATTTGAGATAGAATGAGCAGTACAAGAATGAAGTTACATACGATAGAGACCACATTTTTTAGCAGCTCGCCTACCGTGTTTACACGTCTCTTATTGATTCTGATTCTTCTCTCTGACTGACGATTCAACAGCGACCGATCAATGACATTATGAAGTACCTTAATCGCGATTCGCGTAAGTATAAATACAATTATAATCTGCAGCGCGATTCCTGCGTAATGAATCCACATATTTGTATCCGTGAGCCAGTCCCAAAAAACATCACTTAAGCGTTTGGCTTCATCAACTGATCCTTGAACAGCTTCCCCTACATTTTCAGTGAGTGTTCCCTCATCGGGAGTAGTTGCAGGATCCGAAGCAGTTCCTCCTGTATCTGTACTTCCTTCATTTGGTGCAGCGCCTTCTGTTCCAGAAGTCTCCTCCGGTGTTTCATTTGTTTCGGTTTCAGGAGCAGCTCCTGATGCTTCAAACCACATTAATACTCCTCCCCTTCGTGTTCACACCATTCCACTTGTATATATTCAGCACCTTTCTTTTCATAGATGCCGCGAATCTCTACTTTTTCACTCACGATGATTTGATTAACATGTCTTAATTCTTCCGCTGGAAACTGGATGGACAGTGCGCAGCCTGCCGTTATTTGTTTCGGGGTAGGATAGGTGTCAATTTCAATTCCTGCATATTCGAGCAGCATTTCTGCGCGAAGAGCCTGCTGCGTTGAATCAAATGAGATGGTAAGCCACAACTCCATCCTATACCTCCAGTCTATGAATACGAAATGCCCCAAGTATAAAAACCAAGCTTCTTCCATATACTATTTACTACTAATCCAAGCACGAAAGGAAGATAGTGCGCTATGAATCGGATTCCAAAAGCGATAAATATGCAGGACATGCCTGGTTTAAAGCTGCAGCATACCGATCCGGGAGTACATTCAGCTATTATTCATCGTTTATTATTCCACCTGTTTGAGGCACCTAATCACAAAGAGGTTGTTATCGTATGCATTGGCACCGACCGATCTACAGGCGACTGCCTGGGCCCACTTGTTGGAACAGCACTATCCGAGCATAACAGCCCATTCTTCCATCTCTATGGGACGCTTGAAGATCCGGTTCACGCCATGAATCTCCAAGATACACTCACCATGATTTACAGCAAGCACAGAGATCCATACATTATCGGGATTGATGCCTGTTTAGGGCAAGCCTCCAGTGTGGGATGCATCCAGGTCGCTTCAGGTCCCCTTAAACCTGGAGCTGGTGTAAATAAAGAACTGCCGCCGGTAGGCGATATCCACTTAACAGGAATCGTCAATGTCGGCGGCTTTATGGAATATTTTGTTCTGCAAAACACTCGGCTAAGTCTTGTTGTCCGGATGTCCAACATTATTGCAAATAGCCTATATGCTGCGCTTGTAGAATGGCATAATCGCTCTACTCTGCTTGCCGTGCAAGAATAATGGCTTCCTTCTCTTCGTTTGAGAGCGTGTATGTGGACTCTCCCCCTTGAAGGGGCTTGGCATATACGTATGAACCATCTCTATTGTAGAGTCCGGTTAGGACAAGTCCATCCTCTTTCTCGTTCAACATGGCAATGGAGAAGCTGAGATCTGCTCCACGGTCACCATAAGCATTATACCGTTTAATACCCATTTTTCCTTGGATTCTATCAAGTTTTTTATTCATTCTGGCTACCCTATCTCTGTTCTCACCTTGCTCGTCCTCAATGGCATCCATTTGTACCTTCAAATTCAGTAGTAAAGACTCTAAATCTTCCACACCCGTACTGGACATAAATTTGTTGTAGTTTTTTCGCAGTTTACTGACTTTTGCGGTCTGCACCATCAACATGATCAATAAAATAATCATTACCAATACAATCCCAAACACAATCAAAGGCAGTTGTTCCAGAATCAGCTCATTAATCTCTGTCATTTATTGCTCCTACTCCTAACGTCTTCACGTTGTTCTTTTTGGGATTTATGCCAAACCCTCATCCACAAGCTCACGAACTGCAGCAAGCAAGGTGACTACTTCTCTCTCATTAGAGTTTACACCAAAACTAGCTCTCACTGCACCTTGCTTCGCTGTACCTGCGCTTTCATGGGCGAGTGGAGTGCAATGATACCCCGCGCGAACCGCAATTCCGAATTTCCTATCTAATTTAAAGGCCAGCTCTGCAGAGTCTAGCTTTTCGCTATAAAAAGCAACAAGTCCACTTCTCGGTTCTCCCAGGCTTGGACCGAGTATTTGAATGCCTGGTATTTGGGCCAGGCCCTCCATCAGCAGCTGCGTCAGTTTCCATTCATGAGAATATATTTGCTCTGTTGTCATCTTCAGTACATAGTCTACACCTGCGCCTAATCCGGCAATACCTATCGTATTGGGTGTCCCCGATTCATAACGATCCGGCCTTACGGTTGGCTGATCGATCGCTTCTGATTGACTTCCCGTTCCACCGTGGACCAGGGGTTCTAAATCGATAGAGGGATGAATGTACAGCCCCCCGGTACCTTGCGGTCCTAACAATCCTTTATGACCTGGAAAGGCAAGCATGTCTATTCCCATTCGTCTAACATCAATACCCAGAACACCAGCGCTTTGCGCGGCGTCAACGAGAAAGTGAACCTGATGTTCTTTTGCAATCCGTCCTATCTCTTCAAGAGGCTGAATGCTCCCTAATAGATTTGAGCTATGAGATACAACGATAAGCTTGGTATGATTTCGAATCGTCTGTTCTAACATTGAAATGGAGATTTGTCCATGATCATCAAGGGGGAGATAATCCACCTCCACCTGCTTGTGCTGTCTCAAATACTCAATCGGTCTTCGGACAGAATTATGCTCCATCATGGTGGTGATAATATGATCACCCGAATCCACGATTCCTTTGATCGCCATGTTTAATGCGAGTGTTGTGTTAAAAGCATACACAATATCATTCGGGTTATGAATATTGAACAGCTCTGCCAGCTTTCTTCTTGTATTAAATAATACCCTGCTGGCTTGTACAGCCATATAATGGCTTCCCCTGCCTGGGTTGGCTCCTGCCATCTCCATCGCCTGCAGCATGGCTTCCCTCACCGATTCCGGTTTCGGCCAAGACGTCGCAGCATGGTCTAAATAGATGATGTCTTCTCTGTTCCCCTTCATATGTCAGCCCTCCCTAAACACAACAAATGACATACCTCATCTTCCCTTTACGGTAAGAGGACGATATGTCATCTCATACGAACACCCTTCATTACCTTGCCTATCCTTTGATCGCACCAGAGAATCCATATTCAGCTTCAAGTAACCTGAAATTCTGTTTACAAATCGTTGGTCTGAATAGCTACTGCAATTGCAGCAGCTCTAGTAATCTTTCCAGATCCTGTTGGCTGTAATAGTTAAGCTCGATTTTGCCTTTGTCTTTGTTGGCCTTGATCTTCACTGTGGTTTGGAATCGATTGCGCAGGCTTTCTTCTACATTTTCAATATAAGGATCTCTCTTCTTCGGTTTAATCTTCGCTTTTTGATCTTCATTTTTGCGATCCAACTGTTGCACGGCTTCTTCTAACTCACGTACACTCCACTGTTGTTGAATGCATTGCTTTGCCAACTCTTTGACGACCTTCTGTTCCTTGATGCCAACAATGGCTCTCGCATGTCCCATGGATAATGTTCCACGTGAAACATGATCCTTCACTTCCTCGGGTAGCGCTAGCAGGCGTAAGAAATTGGCGATATGGGATCTTGATTTGCCCACCTTCATGGAAAGCTCTTCTTGCGTGAGGGAAAACTGATCCATCAGTCCTTGATATGCAACAGCGACCTCCATTGCATTCAAATTCTCCCTTTGCAGATTTTCGATCAAGGCAATTTCCATCACCTGTTGTTCCGTGAAGTTTCTTACGACCGCAGGAATGGTAGATTTGCCACAAAATTGGGATGCCCGAAAACGACGTTCTCCTGCAATAATTTCATACCCCTTCAGCACACTTCGTACGATGATGGGTTGAATTACACCATGCTGTCGAATCGATTCAGCTAACTCTTGAATGGAATCTTCATCGAACGATTTTCTAGGCTGGTAGGGATTTGCTCGCAGCTGGCTCAGTGGTATTTCCACAATCTTGTCATCTTCGTTAATCGAAAGCGAAGGTATAAGTGCATCCAAGCCTTTACCCAAACGCTTACTCATATGAGATCACTTCCTTTGCCAACTCTAAATATACTTCAGCACCTCTTGATCGAGGGTCATAAGTAATGATGGACTGACCATGAGATGGAGCTTCACTCAAACGTACATTCCTTGGAATAATCGTCTGATACACTTTCTGTTGGAAATACTTTTTCACTTCTTCAATTACTTGTATACCTAGATTAGTACGCGCATCGAACATCGTCAATAACACACCTTCAATTTGCAGTGAGGTATTCAGATGTTTTTGTACCAGCCGAATGGTGTTTAACAGCTGACTCAATCCCTCCAGGGCATAGTACTCGCACTGAATAGGAATAATGACGGAATCAGATGCTGTTAACGAATTAATGGTGAGCATGCCCAAGGATGGAGGGCAATCAATGAGGATATAATCATACTCGTTCTTCACGAGCTGCAGTGATTTCTTGAGCCGCACTTCACGGGATATCGTCGAAACTAGTTCAATTTCTGCACCTGCAAGCTGGATTGTAGCAGGGATAATATGCAGGCCTTGAATACTTGTCTCTACAATGGCTTCTCTGGGATGAATCTCTTCAATAAGTACATCATAAATGCAATGGGCTACATCTGCTTTGTTAATACCAACCCCACTGGTTGTATTCCCTTGGGGATCTATATCTACGAGTAGCACTCGTTTACCTAACGAGGCCATCCCCGCACCCAAATTGACGGAAGTCGTAGTCTTCCCTACTCCGCCCTTCTGGTTTGCTACGGCAATAATCTTCGACACTTCGTTCACCTCAAATATAGAAGTCATTCCTTGGGGTATGAGATACATTTTTCAGATAGGCAGCGGCAGCCTTGATCCTTCATTTATACGCTCGTCATTCAAGATATGGTTTGCTGACAATGCTCAAAATGAGTAATCCTTCCCCTCAATTCTGCTATCTAAAAAAGCGGCTAAATTGCCGCTTGAGAACTATACATTACTTGCGCTTAGGGATCTGAATCACGATTTCGTAATGATCTTCATGATCAGATTCCTTCGTCTTAATATCCATGCCTGAGCCAGACACCATATCTATGGACTGACGAATCGTATTCAATGCCAGACGTACATCCTTCGTAAAGGAGATACGTTTCGATTTCTTAACGGTTGTCGCTTCCTTATAAAAAGCAACTCTCGCTTCGGTTTGTTTAACATTCAGCTCTTTGCTGATGATTTCCTCTAACAATTTAAGCTGCAACTCCAAATTATCGAGTGACAATAACGCTCTGGCATGTCGTTCTGAAATTTTACGTACCATCAGCGCGTTCTTCACTTCCTCAGGAAGCTGCAGGAGTCTAATTTTGTTCGCAATCGTTGACTGACTTTTCCCAAGACGCTGAGCAAGGCTCTCTTGTGTCAGCTGATGTAAATCTATTAATTTCTGATAGGCTACTGCTTCTTCTATGGCCGTAAGCCCTTCGCGCTGCAGATTTTCAATGAGAGCAATGGAAGCCGCTTGAGAATCATTGAATTCTCGTACAATCGCTGGGATATGCTCCATTCCAAGCTTCTTCACGGCACGCCAGCGTCTCTCACCAGCAATTATTTCATACTGGGAATTACGAATACGGACTACAATCGGCTGAATAACACCATGCGTTTTGATCGTCTGGCATAACTCATCAATCTTCTCGTCATCAAAAATCGTACGGGGCTGATACGGGCTGCTGACAATTTCGTTAATCGGAATTTGCTTTACTTCATCCCCGCTACTGCGTTCCGTCAAACCAAATAACTTAGAAAATTGTTCTTTCATTCCGTATATTACCACCTAATTTCATAATAGTGCCTTGAAGGACACTTCGCTGTCTTACCTTTCGCTTCGGTATACAAAGAATTGCAGCATGCTACACCTGACTATGTAAAGTTGTAAATTTCAGTAGGAATGGTGTTGATGCTTCACTTTATACGACATAAATTTCACGATATCCCATCAGATTGAACCACAATTGAATATCTAACATCCTCTACTACATAGATCAAACAGATGTCATGATCTCCCGTTCATTCTACTATGTATTCTATCACTTTTTCTCGGATAATCCTATTCAACTATAGATTTATTTCTTTCTTTTCCTCTATGAAAATTAGCTATGAAAACAAAGCATCGCCATACTATCTTCCTCTGTTTTTCTGTTTGGCATCGTTTGAACTCGATGATGATGGCATTCGAAGGTTCTACAAGATGGAACAGATATCTCTATAGGCAAAAAAGAAATTCATCTAACGATTCACTTTGCGTTTATTCGGAGCAAATGAGGTGTCGGGTGAGAGTTCAGGGGTCAACCAGAAAGGTGCCATTATTCAAAGAGGATAAGCTTATTCAACACCTTTACACATTAATTTATCATCATGCAAGGACGCTGCTTCGCCATAATCATTTGTCAGGCATCCCGTTCACCCACGCTAGGTAAGGAGAGTATATCGTCTCCTAGGGACTGAAATGGACTTTCTTGATCGCCCCGTTAATGACAAACGTCCAGTCCTCAATAAAAAAAGAGAATGTTTCACGTGAAACATTCTCTTTCTTACTATTTAACAAGCGGCATTTTCAGAGGCATTCCAGGTTTCCGAGGATACTTCTTCGGTGTATTGCTTGTTTTACCTATCACAATAATATGTCTTGCAGATTCTTCAACCGGCAGCTGGAAAGCGTGAGTGTCGATCACCCTCGCCTTAAGCTCCTTCAGGCTAAACTCAGCATCCTGTAATTCTTCCGTAGGATCGCTCCCCTTCATGGCGGCAAAGATACCGTCTTTTCGAACAAAAGGTAAGCAGAATTCATTCAGTACAGCCAATCGGGCGACAGCTCGAGCCGTAACCAGATCATAGTGATCCCGATATCCTGTGCGTCTTCCCAGCTCTTCTGCGCGACCATGGATAAGCTCCACTTCTGTAAGCCCCAGGGTATCTACGATATGCTGAAGGAAGTTAATTCTTTTATTCAAGGAATCAATAATCGTAAGCTTCAGATGCGGATAACAAATCTTCAACGGAATACCGGGAAATCCGGCTCCAGATCCTATATCTGCAAGGGTATGAATCTTGTTCATATCCACATAAAAAGAAAGGGAAACGGAGTCATAAAAATGCTTCGTATAGACTTGCTCCCGCTCCGTAATTCCTGTCAAATTCATTTTTTCATTCCAAGATACCAGTTCTTTAAAATAAAGCTCAAATTGCTCCAACTGTTTCTCAGTAAGAGAAATGCCATGCGAATCTAAACGATCCTGCAGCTGCTGCTGTATTTGATCCATCGTTACCCCCTAGATGCAGTTACCCGATTGTAATGTTCCAAATACACGAGCAAGATCGATATATCGGCTGGTGTCACGCCCGAAATACGGGATGCTTGACCAATGGAGATCGGACGAATCTTATCGAGCTTCTGTTTCGCTTCCATAGCTAGACCGTGTATATCACTGTAATCGATGGAGTCTGGAATTTTCTTCTTCTCCATTTTTTGAAGACGTTCTACATGGATCAATTGCTTCTCAATGTAGCCTGCATATTTAATTTGAATCTCTACTTGCTCCTTCATTTCCGCATTCAGCTCATCAGGTGCAGGAGAGATTTGTTCAATAATGCTATACGTGATCTCAGGACGTCTCATAAGCGTAAGCAAGGTTGTACCATCTTGAAGTGGCGCTGAATTGAGGCTTGCCAGCAGTTCATTAACTTCGGATGGGCGAATTCTCGTTGTGCGCAGACGTTCAATTTCTTGATCTACTTTTTCCTTCTTATTCAGGAATCGCGCATAACGCTCTTCCGAGATCAAGCCAATTTCTTTGCCTAATGGTGTCAGGCGCAGATCTGCATTATCATGGCGAAGCAGCAAACGATACTCGGCGCGTGAAGTAAGCAAACGGTATGGCTCATTCGTCCCCTTCGTTACAAGATCATCGATAAGGACACCGATATAGCCCTGCGAACGATCAAGCACGACCGCCTCTTTACCTTGGGCTTTGCGTGCCGCATTAATTCCTGCCATAATTCCTTGTCCTGCCGCTTCTTCGTAACCGGATGTACCGTTAATTTGACCTGCTGTGAATAGACCCGGCAGACGCTTCGTTTCCAGAGAAGGAAGCAGCTGCGTCGGTACCATGGCATCATATTCGATCGCATAACCATTACGCATCATTTCTACATTTTCCATTCCAGGAATGGAACGAAGAACTTGAAGCTGAACATCCTCTGGTAAGCTGGTGGACAGACCTTGAACGTAATACTCCTTCGTATTCTTGCCTTCCGGCTCAAGGAAGATTTGATGCTTCGGCTTATCGCTGAAGCGAACAATCTTATCCTCAATGGATGGGCAATATCTTGGTCCCGTTCCCTCAATCACACCAGAAAACATCGGAGCACGGTGAAGATTGTCATTAATGATCTGATGGGTCACCGTCGACGTATACGTCAGCCAGCATGGGAGTTGTTCATTATCCGATCCTTCAGTCTCATATGAGAAGAATTTAGGCTCTTCATCGCCTGGCTGAATCTCTGTCTTCGAAAAATCAATTGTATCCTTATGCACCCGAGGCGGAGTTCCCGTCTTGAAACGAACGAGTTCAAAGCCCAGCTCCTTTAGATGATCCGACAGCTTGATGGAAGGCTGCTGGTTATTAGGACCGCTCTCGTACATCAGCTCACCCATAATCACTTTGCCGCGCAAATACGTGCCTGTTGTAATAACAACCGATTTAGCCCGGTATTCTGTACCTGTCTGGGTGATCACACCAACGCACTGTCCATCCTCTACGATCAGACGATCCACCATGCCTTGACGCATCGTCAGGTTCGGTTCCTTCTCCATCGTCTCTTTCATCGTATGCTGGTAAGAGAATTTATCTGCTTGCGCCCGCAGTGCATGAACGGCAGGTCCTTTACCTGTATTCAACATCCGCATTTGAATAAAGGTCTTGTCAATATTGCGGCCCATCTCACCGCCAAGTGCATCAATCTCACGAACGACATGTCCTTTAGCAGGCCCGCCAATCGACGGGTTACATGGCATGAATGCAATCATGTCCAGATTGATAGTCACCATCAGCGTCTTACAACCCATCCGTGCAGCAGCCAGCGCTGATTCAACACCGGCGTGACCGGCACCGACGACGATGACATCAAACGTTCCGCCATCATATCCCATTGTCCTTACCTCCTTATAATTTGGATCTATACAATAAAATCGGAAAACTATTCATCCGATTGATATAACCATAATACTTAAGCAAATCGATGCCCTTCTCAAGCACCATCCTCCATTATAACGAATCCCCATGCTGAAGTTAAGATGAAGGTTACTACATTCGTGTAAAAGGATCGTAGCATCGTAAGCTAACGTCTAACGGCTTATAGTTTATTTACCCAAACAGAATTGAGAGAAGATCTGATCAATCAAAGCATCATGTGCCGTATCCCCCACGATCTCTCCTAGATGCTCCCATGCCATTCGTACGTCGATCTGAATCATATCAATCGGAATATACTGCTCGGCTGCATCGTAGGCATCACGCAAAGATTGATTAGCCTTTTTCAACAGGGAGATATGGCGCACATTGCTCACATACGTCAGATCAGCCGATTCAAGGCTGCCGCTGAAGAATAGCTGGGAAATCGCTGCTTCGAGCGCATCAATTCCTTCCTCGGCTTTCACAGACATCGGGACAATGAGTTCAGGATCTACGTAGCGCTCTAAAATCTCTCGATTGGCCTGTGCAGGAAGATCGATCTTATTCATTACGATAATGGCTTGTCTGCCTTTGATTTGTTCAAGCAATTCGATCTCATCATCATGAATCGGCTCGCTCGCATTTACTACCATTAAGATCAAGTCTGCTTCACTGAATGCTGTCCTTGAACGTTCTACCCCGATCTTCTCGACAATATCCATCGTCTCCCGAATACCTGCAGTATCCAGCAGCTTCAGCGGAATATTATTAATCGTAACAAACTCTTCAATGACATCTCGGGTTGTTCCAGGAATATCGGTTACAATCGCACGATTGTCCTGGGCGAGTGTATTAAGCAGCGATGATTTTCCGACGTTCGGTCTTCCTACGATCGCTGTCGTAATGCCTTCTCTTAATATTTTTCCTTGTTCTGCCGTTTTTAAAAGCTTAGCGATCTCATTCATCACAAAAGAGGATTTTTCTTTAATGAATTCAGAAGTGAGTGACTCCACATCATGCTCTGGATAATCAATGTTCACCTCGATATGAGCAAGCGTCTCAACCAGTGTGTGTCTCAAAGCTTTAATCTTGGAGGACAGTGAACCCTCTACCTGCTTCAATGCCACAGAGAATGCCCGGTCAGACTTCGAACGAATCAGGTCCATAACCCCTTCTGCTTGGGACAGATCAATTCTGCCATTCAAAAAAGCCCTCTTCGTGAACTCACCCGGCTCAGCGACCCGTATATTCATCTGAAGGAGCAAATCCATAATCCGTTTAACTGAAATAACGCCACCATGAGAACTAATCTCGACTACATCTTCTGTTGTAAAAGAGCGCGGAGCTCTCATTACAGTGACCAGCACCTCTTCAATATGCTCCTTGCTGTCTGGCTCTATAATATGTCCATAATGAACGGTGTGAGAATCCACAAGATGGAGTGGCTTTTTACTTTTGAATATTTTCTCCACTTCCGTAATTGAATCCGGTCCACTTACTCGAATCACAGCAATCCCTGCTTCACCAACGGCAGTGGAGATCGCAGTTATAGTATCACTAATCAAGATGTTCACCTACTTTACCATTTGTATAAAGACTCGCCCATACTATGAAAAAAGCAATGGCTCCCGCATCCCGCAGAAAGCCATTGCGTATTCGCAAAATTTCTCATTGAATTACATCATTTAGGTGTGATTACCACTCTACGGTTAGGCTCCTCGCCCTTACTGTAAGTCTTAATCTGACGGTGATGCTGCAGCTTCGCATGAATAACTTTGCGTTCCTGAGACGACATCGGTTCAAGAATGACTTCTTTCCCTGTACGAATGACTTGTCCTGCCAGACGTTCAGCGAGCTCCTCCAATGTTTTGCGGCGTCGCTGTCTGAAATTCTCTGCGTCCAGCACAATTCGGACAAAGCTTGAAGAATGCTTATTCGCAACGATGTTCGCAAGATATTGAAGTGCGTCCAGCGTCTGTCCTCGACGACCGATGATTAGACCTAAATTATCACCGGTAATATTAAAGATTTTTCCATCTCTGTTCTTCTTTATATCAATATCTACCTCAAGTCCCATTCCAGCAGCAACTTCTCTGATGAATTCACTTGCCTCGTAATAGGGGTCTGCCTCAGACACAGCTGATACTGATTCTGTTAAGCTCAAATTTTGGATCCGGGCAGGCTCAGTTACGACGGACTCGCTCTTGCGTTTAGGTATAAGGGTTAGTTCCACCTTAGCGGGTTTAACGCCGATAAGTCCAAGAAATCCTCTGGATGGCTGCTCTAAGACGTTTAACGTAACTGATTCCCGGTTAACACCAAGTTCAGTTAATCCTTTCATGACAGCATCTTCTATCGTCTTACCTGTCGCAATGACGGTGGTCATATAGAACGCCTTGCCTCCTTCACCACAAGCGGATTACTTTCTTTTCTTCTTCTTTTTCTTGTTGATTTGCGATCTGTTAGCACCATTACCTGCTTTGGCTTGTCCCTTATTGGAGCTAGTCGCAGCTTGAACATTGGAAGCAGCCAGATGCTTATCGTTATTACGATACAAGAAGAAGTTTTGTACAATGGTATAAATGTTGGAATAGAACCAATACAACGGCAATGCAGATGCGAATTGGTACGACATGACGAACATCAGAATCGGATATACCCACAGCATGAATTGCATAGGACCTTGCTGCTGACTTGGGTTTTGCTTCATCATGTACCAGGTTTGGAACCACATCGTTACAGCAACGAGAACCGGCAGGACAAACAGCTTGTCTGGTGAGCCAAGCTCCATCCACAGGAACGTATGCTGACTGATATTGGAATTCATATAAATTGAATTGTAAAGAGCAATATATATCGGCATCTGGATGATCAAAGGTAGACATCCTGCCATCGGATTAACTTTATGCTCTTGGAATAGCTTCATTGTTTCCTGTTGCAGCTTCTCAGGGTTATCCTTGTACTTTGTTTGGATCTCCTTGATTAAAGGTTGAACCTTCTGCATGTTTCTAGAGCTTTTGACTTGTTTAATAGTTAATGGGAGAATTAACGTCCGGACAATAAGCACCAAGACCAGTATTGCTAAACCGTACTCTCCATTAAACCAATTCGCAAAAGTATCTAGAGCAAGTGAGAACCAGTAAACGACGTTACTTCTCCAAAATGAATCACTGTTTTTCAAGTCTTCTGTGGTCAGGTGTGCAGACGGATTCGTAGAACAGCCCGCTAGCACGGAGACCAAAGCAATGACAGCGATAAGAAGGAGCCATTTTCTACCCTTCATTAACATGAATCGCGACACTTCATAACCCCTCTCTTAACCTTTCCATTCCACCGTAAATAATACCATAATTAGAAGAACAAAGAAAACGCTATTTCAAGCCATTTTTCTTGAGCAGCGAAGCTTTTCGCAAGACATGAAGGATACTCTTCTCCATCTCTTGATAGCTCATGGAAGCCGCACCTTTTCTAACGATAAAAATAAGATCCATATGTTCTACTATTTCGGCTTCATGATGTCGAATGATTTCTTTAATAATCCTTCTAATGCGATTGCGAACGACAGCATTGCCTATCTTTTTGCTGCAAGATACGCCGACTCGAAACTGATCGACATCTTTGCGACGCAATCCATATACCACAAATTGATAGTTGGCAAAGGACTTTCCATAACGGTATACGCGATTAAAGTCGTCCCGGTTTCGTAAACGTAATCTCTTATGCACGAGCAATCTTCTCCTTGCTTACCTAGCAATCCTCAAAAATGAACATAACTAGTATAGACGATCCGCCACGAACATAAACGAATCGATCATATAGTGTAGTCCTACAATTATATTTATAAGTAAAATGAGCGATATTAAGAAAAAAAGACCACCGTAGTGGTCTTTATGCACGCATTACGCACTTAATACTTTTCTGCCTTTTAGACGGCGGGCTGCCAGAACTTTACGGCCGTTTTTCGTGCTCATTCTTTTCCGGAAACCATGATTTTTCTTGCGTTTGCTTACGTTCGGTCTAAACGTTGGTCTCATGTGTATGCACCCCCTTAAAGGAATCCTGTACAGATTGAACTATCTTGTAGAGCTTATGAACTGTATTAATTTGCTTAGCGCAATCCATAACATTATCGAAATTTAATCATTTTCATAAACACAGAAAATGCCTTTATACATTTAAACATGATCAAGTCAAAAAGTCAACTGGCTTCATATAGCTTATCATTTAGCTTATCATTTTTTACTTACGACATGTTTGTGTACTTTATTAAAATTGTCCACAACGCCAAAAAACATCTCTCGAAACAATTCATTTATACACATGTGGATAACCAATTTATCCTTAAAATTTTTCACTCCTTCATTGTATTTTATAGCTCCTCTGGCTATAGGCTGCTAACGCGATATTGTACTTATTTTGCCTCGTTTAAATTAGGAAAGTGAATTAAATTCTGCTTATTTTTCTTAAATTAATCGTTTACAAAACCTTTATTTATAGTGTAGGATAAGTCACAGCTAGTTGTATACATGTATACTTTTAGATGGGAGCGTCATCATGCGATATCCTGCTGCTTGGTTACAAGGAGAGTCTCTTGGTGAATTTATTGTAAGCGAATTACGACTGCAAATTATTAATGGCGCAATTCCGGTTGGAGAAGTTCTGTCTGAGAATCGAATCGCCAGTCAATTTGGCAGTAGCCGTTCTCCCGTTAGAGATGCATTTAAAACGCTTTCAAACGAAGGCTTGCTTCGATTAGAACGGATGGGCGCGGTCGTCCTTGGTCTTAGTCAACGGGATATGGATGAACTGTATGACGTAAGGTACCTTATTGAAAGCTTTGTCCAGGAGCGATTATCATCAGATTTGCCGGAGCAGCTGATCATGAAGCTGCAGCATATCATTGATAAGATGGAGCTCTCAGCAAAACATAAGGATTATGTCGAATTTGCTTACCAAGACTTAAGTTTCCATGAAACGATTATTATAGAAGCTAACCACACTCGAATGCTTCATTTATGGAAGAGCATCCGACAGATTATTATGACGGTTCTGCTGCTTACGACAGAGGAAGTTTTCTCGCACGGTCATGAGCGGATTGAAACGGTAATTGAGAAGCACCGAAGACTAATACGGGGGCTGCAAACCCGAGATTCTGAGGTTGTAGCGGATGAGGTTAAGCTTTATTTTAATGATTCAAGGCAAACTTTGCATAAAACATTATGATTTCTCTCCACAATAAGTACCTAGGTATTCAAATTGAGAAACGTGCAAGTGTTGTACTTTCTCTTTTTCGCTCAAACTTGTCGACAAGTATACTCGTATTCGATATGAAGTTTTTTAAGATGCTTTTGTAAGCGCTTCTCGTTTTACACAACTTACGAATTTTACTTTATTGGCTGAAAAGGAGATTTCGAATTATGGATAGTATTTTTGGACTTAGTCATACGGCAACGATGCTGATATGGACACTAATTACGATTGTTTTTCTTATCGTATTGATTTCTAAATATAAATGGAATCCATTCGTCTCCCTGTTAATATCCGCCTTAATGCTTGGATTGCTTACAGGAATGAACGCTGAAGACGCCATTAGCTCAATAACCGGTGGGGTTGGTGGAACACTCGGAACGATAGCCATCGTTATTGGTCTTGGTACAATGCTCGGTAAAATGATGGCCGAGTCCGGCGGGGCTGAACGTATTGCTACAACGCTGGTTAATCGGTTCGGTCAAAAACGTGTTCACTGGGCAATGATGATCGTTGGTTTTATCGTCGGTATTCCTGTATTTTTCGAAGTAGGTCTTATCCTGCTTATCCCTATTGTCTTTACTGTCGCGAGAAAAACGGGATTATCCATTATTAAAATTGGTATTCCCATTCTGGCCGGTCTCTCAACCGTGCACGGTCTGGTGCCACCGCATCCGGCTCCGATGATTGCGATTAAGGCATATAATGCAAACTTAGGTATGACTATTTTCTACAGTATCCTGGTCGGTTTGCCTACTGCAATTATCGCAGGACCTGTATTCGGTAATATTATTAGCAAAAGAGTACATGTTGAGCCTCCTGTAGAACTCGCTGAACAATTCTCATTGAAGAGCGAACGCGAGCTTCCTGGCTTTGGTATTACCCTGCTAACTATTCTGCTGCCGGTTATTCTTATGCTTGCCGGTTCAGTAGCGATGATTGTAGATCCAGCAGGTACAAATGGTCTTACGCATTTCCTTGAGTTCATCGGTGACGAAATTGTCGCGCTCCTTATTTCTGTCGTCTTTGCACTGTTCTCACTCGGGTTTGCACGCGGATTTAACAAAAGTGAAATTTCGAAGTTTACCAGCGAGTGTCTTGCTCCTACAGCAAGCATTATCCTGATCATCGGCGGCGGCGGCGCGTTTAAACAAGTTCTGATTGACAGCGGCGTCGGCAATGCGATTGCGGAGTTAGCTACAAGCATTAACATCAACGTTATTCTATTTGCATGGCTCGTAGCGGCACTGATCCGGGTTGCAACCGGTTCTGCAACAGTGGCAATGACGACAGCAGCCGGTATTGTTGCTCCGGTTCTTGCAATGTCTCCTGGTGTAAGCGTTGAGCTCGTTGTACTGGCCACAGGAGCAGGTTCCCTCTTCTTGTCCCATGTCAACGATGCCGGCTTCTGGATGATCAAAGAGTTCTTCAATATGTCTGTATCACAGACGCTCAAAACTTGGTCCGTTATGGAATGTATTCTTTCCGTAGTCGCATTGATTCTTATTTTGCTGTTAAGCTTTGTCATCTAAAAACTTCATATAGTACACTGGATACATGTACACTTAAATGAGAATTGCCTAACACGAGCTGAACTGCTTGCTTCGTGTTAGGCAAATTGCGTTACCAATTATATTTTAGAAAGAAGGCTCTTACGTTATGAAATCATACATGCTAGGTATTGATATCGGGACAACGAGCACGAAATCGGTCCTGTTTGAAGAAAATGGACAAGTGGTTGCAAAAGCAAGTGAGGAATATCCGCTACACACCCCTGTTCCCGATGCAGCGGTTCAGGATCCGGAACAAATCTTCCATGCCGTCATGCATACGGTTAAGGAAGTTATGAAGACAAGTGGCATTGCACCTGATCAAGTGATGTTTGCTTCCTTTAGTACAGCTATGCACAGTATGATCGCGATGGATGCCGCAGGAAATCCACTTACTCCATGCATCACTTGGGCGGATAATCGCAGTAATCAATGGGCGAGAAAATTAAAGGATGAGCTGAACGGACACGAAATCTATCGCCGCACCGGAACTCCGATTCATCCCATGTCCCCTCTTGCCAAGCTGCTATGGCTCAAACACGATCACAACGAGCTGTTTAGTCAATCGGCTAAATTTATATCGATCCGTGAGTACGTTACGTTTAAGCTGTTCAATGAATATGTTGTCGATCATTCTATTGCTTCTGCAACAGGGCTTATGAACCTTGAGCAGCTGGATTGGGATGAAGAAGCGTTGCAGATTGCAGGAATTACTTCAGAACGCTTGTCCATGCTTGTACCTACAACACATATTCTCGAGGGCTTGAATGAAAAATATGCTGCAGAAATGGGCTTGTCTGCTTCTACTCCTTTCGTTGTAGGAGCTACCGACGGCGTATTATCCAACCTCGGTGTGAACGCCATACGTCCTGGTGAAGTGGCAGCCACAATTGGGACGAGCGGAGCGATCCGCACCGTTGTAGACAAGCCGGTTACTGATCCAAAAGGACGTACTTTTTGCTATGCTTTGACGGAGAATCACTGGGTTGTCGGCGGACCAGTAAATAATGGAGGCATGATCTTCCGCTGGGTTCGTGATGAAATGGCGGCCAGCGAAATCGAAACCGCGAAACGTCTTGGCATTAGCTCGTATGATGTACTTACCCGTATAGCTGCACGCGTTAGCCCAGGTGCAGACGGACTGCTCTTCCATCCATTTTTGGCCGGTGAAAGAGCTCCACTATGGAATCCTGATGCCCGAGGCTCCTTCTTTGGCCTTACACTGCATCATAGGAAGGAGCATATGATTCGTTCTGTACTTGAAGGGGTCATTTTTAACCTCTATACGGTTCTGCTTGCCATGAAGGAACAAATGGGCCAGCCAAGCCGAATACTAGCAACAGGCGGATTTGCACGCTCTCCATTGTGGCGTCAGATGATGGCCGATATATTTGATCAGGAAGTCGTTGTGCCTGAGAGCTTTGAGAGCTCATGTCTCGGGGCTGTTGTCCTTGGTCTATACGCCACAGGACGCACAGATTCGCTTGAAATCGTCTCTAAGATGGTGGGGACCACTCATGCACACAAACCGGATCAAAACCATGTATCGATCTATCAAGAGCTTCTTCCCATCTTTATTCGTATATCCCGTAAGCTGACCGAAGAATATGAGGATATTGCTAAATTCCAGCGAGAGCATATTACAGCAACCGAATAGATTCAACAACTTGCGAAAGAGCCGATCATAATGATCGGCTCTTTCGCATATCCTAGATTGAAATAAGAAGACTTCGATTCATTTCCTCGTTTATCCACAGACTCACTTTGCCTGGATTTACACAGATCGTCTCCTGTTGTTCAACAGAATTCTTCAATACTGGAGGACAAGCTGTGAATAATCATTATCGCCTTTTGGGCGTTCTTGTCGAAAACTAAACAGATTATAAACAATATATAGTGTTGTGATTAAAAATTATACACAAGTTATTGAGTTTGTGGATAAAATCCTGAGATCCGTTGAAATATAAGCTTTCTTTTGCTATGATTATATTACTTTTGGATGTGAATATAAGTTTTAATCCATAATCTTATCAACAGCCTGTGGATAAAGTTGTGAACAATTTTGAGTTGTTCATTCTTTTTTTGTCTGACATCTTTTGGACACTGGGGATAAATTCTACAATATAAATTTTATTTCGACATTCCGCTCATGGCTCTGGGCCACATTTGGACGATTAAAAGGAGTGACAGTCTGTGGACAGCCATACATCCGAACTATGGCAGCAAATACTATCAATAATTCAAACCAAGCTTAGCAAGCCCAGCTATGACACCTGGTTTAAGGCGACAAAAGCCATTAAGTTGAATGACCAATTTATTGTCATCTCAGCACCCACTACGTTCGCTGTAGAGTGGCTGGAGAGCCGCTACACGAAGCTTGTCGGTTCAACGGTTTATGAACTGCTCGGAAAACAAGTGGACGTTAAGTTTGTCATAGAAGAACACAAGACGGCTGAGCCGGATCCGCAGCAAGTGGTCACACCTCCTCCAGCACCACCAGAAGAGGCTGTGGCACATATGCTTAATCCGAAGTACACTTTTGACACATTTGTCATCGGCCCGGGCAACAGATTTGCACATGCAGCATCACTGGCTGTTGCAGAAGCCCCTGCCAAAGCGTACAATCCGCTCTTCTTATATGGAGGAGTTGGACTCGGCAAGACACACCTCATGCATGCCATCGGGCACTACATTTTGGAGCATAACCCCAGCAGTAAGGTCGTTTACCTCTCATCGGAGAAATTCACGAATGAATTCATTAATTCCATCCGCGATAACCGTGGTGAGAATTTTCGCAATAAATATCGCAATGTCGACATTTTGCTGATTGATGATATTCAATTTTTGGCCGGTAAGGAATCGACACAAGAAGAGTTCTTCCATACATTTAATGCACTGCATGAAGAACACAAGCAGATCATTATCTCAAGTGACCGGCCTCCGAAGGAAATTCCGACGCTTGAGGAACGGCTGCGTTCCAGGTTTGAATGGGGACTTATAACGGATATCCAGCCTCCGGATCTCGAGACGCGAATCGCCATTCTTCGCAAGAAGGCGAAGGCCGAGAATCTCGATATTCCTAATGAGGCAATGATGTACATTGCCAATCAGATCGATACGAACATCAGAGAGCTTGAAGGGGCCCTCATTCGTGTGGTGGCATACTCGTCTCTGACCAATCAGGACGTAACAACGCATCTGGCTGCTGAAGCACTCAAGGATATCATCCCATCAAGCCGTCCGAAGATTATTACTATTCAGGATATTCAGCAGAAGGTCGGCGAATATTACAATCTGAAGCTTGAGGATTTCAAGGCTAGAAAAAGAACCAAAGCAGTTGCCTTTCCAAGGCAAATTGCAATGTATCTGTCTCGAGAGTTGACTGACTTTTCCTTGCCTAAGATTGGAGAAGCGTTCGGGGGACGGGATCATACTACCGTCATTCATGCGCACGAGAAAATAACGCAATCGATAAAAAGCGATCAGGAACTTTTTAAAGTTATCAACAACCTTATCGAGAAAATCAAAAACCCAACTTAACAAGTACAAAGCCTATGCACAATCTGTACACATGTGGATAGGCTTAATTTTATGCCGTTTGTAGGGTTTATCCACATATTCAGTGCGCCTATTACTATTACTACTATTTTTTTAATAAATACTACACCAATATGAATACGTCTTAACGACGTCATATACCGAAAAATTAAGTACGTTAGGCTGCAACATCAAGCTTATATTCCCCAAGGAGTGAAACTATGAAAATCAGCATATTGAAAAGCTACCTGAATGAATCCATTCAACATGTATCCAAGGCGATCTCCAGCAGAACTACGATCCCTATTCTTACCGGAATCAAATTTGATGTGAATTATCAAGGCGTTACGCTTACCGCAAGCGATACAGATATCTCTATTCAATCGTTTATCCCTTTAGAAGAGGATGGAAAAACAATTGTTTCTGTAGAACAAGCAGGAAGTGTTGTTTTACCCGCCAAGTTTTTTGTTGAGATTATTAAGAAGCTGCCATCTCAGGAAGTTCACATGGAAGTAAAAGACAACTTCAATACCTTTATTTCCGCTGGAGCCACCGAAATTCAGCTCGTTGGACTCGATCCGGAGGAATTCCCTGTTCTTCCTAGCATTGAAGAGAACCAAACCCTGTCGATTCCCGGCGACCTGCTCAAAAATATGATTAAGCAAACGGTGTTCTCCATCTCCACTCATGAGACAACACCTATTTTGACAGGAGTATTATGGAGTCTTGCTGATAATGAGTTCAAATTTGTGGCAACCGACCGCCACCGTCTTGCAACTCGCTCCGCACATATTGAAGGAGTCGAAGATATCAAATTCCACAATATTGTAATTTCAGGAAAAACGCTGAATGAGCTGAGTAAAATTATCCCTGATCAAAATTCGCTTGTTGATATCGTCGTTGCTGACAACCAGGTACTGTTCAAAATTGACCGTGTATTATTCTATACCCGCATTTTGGATGGAACTTATCCTGATACTTCTAGAATTATTCCGAGCTCCTACAAAACAGAACTGATATTGGAAACGAAGAAGCTTAGTGAATCCATCGACCGCGCGTATTTGCTGTCTCGTGAGGAAAAAACGAACATCGTTCGCATGCAGACACTGGACAGCGGCGATATTGAAATCTCATCCAGCTCCTCCGAGCTAGGAAAGGTTCGTGAAGAACTTCAAGTGAAAGATTTTAAAGGGGAGCCGCTAAAAATCTCCTTCAACTCGAAATATATGCTAGATGTGCTTAAAGTAGTTGAGAGCGAGGAGCTTATGATATCCTTTACCGGCGTAATGAGCCCGATTATCTTAAAGCCGACAGACAATAGTGCAAGTCAATATGTAATACTCCCTTACCGTACAACGAACTAGAGCTGTGCATTATTTTTTTTGAAATAAAAGTTATTCACATGAGAGGAAGTTTTTCGTGAAAAAAATAGTTATCCACAGTGAATATATTAAGCTCGATCAGTTTTTAAAGCTGGCCGATTGTGTTCCTACCGGAGGAATGGCTAAAGCTCTGCTGCAGGAGCAGGCCGTGAAAGTAAATGGTGAGATCGAAGAGAGACGGGGACGCAAGCTGTATCCTGGAGATCTTGTAACAGTTGATGGGGAAGGCGAGTTCCAAGTCGAAGAAGCGAAATAGATAAGCGAACACCTGCTGCTTCCTCAAGAGGCGAGAGGCAAGGGAGGATGTATAGTGTGTTTGTAACTGACATTGAACTGAATCAATACAGAAATTACGAGCATTTAAAGCTCGAGTCCTTCGGGCCTGTTAACCTGATTATCGGCCAGAATGCCCAAGGCAAGACGAATTTGGTCGAGGCGATTTATGCTTTGGCACTGACCAAGAGCCATCGGACCGCCAAAGACAAGGAACTCATTCGATTCAATGCCTCGGGCGCGCATATCAGTGCACATGTGGATAGAAGGTACGGAACAATACAGCTTGATTTATCGTTATCTCAGCAAGGCAAAAAAGCAAAGATCAACGGACTGGAGCAGCGGAAGCTCAGTGATTTTATCGGCAGCCTGAATGTTGTCATGTTCGCGCCGGAGGATCTGGAGATCGTCAAAGGGACACCGGGGGTTCGCCGCCGGTTCCTTGACATGGAGATTGGACAGGTGGCTCCGGGCTATATTTATCATCTCCAGCAGTATCAGAAAATTTTGGTGCAGCGCAATAATCTGCTGAAGCAATTATGGGGTGCTTCTGAGTCTCAGCAGATGATGCTTAGCGTTTGGAATGAGCAATTAGCAGAACATGGTGTTAAAATCGTTAGAAAAAGGAAACAATTTATAAAAAAGCTGCAGAAATGGGCGGAAACGATTCATGAAGGCATTACAGGAGGCAAGGAGAAGCTTGAACTTGCTTATGTTCCATCCTTTGCCGATGCCCTAGAAGAAGATGAAGCTGTTTTATTAGACCTTTTTATGATAAAATTATCACAAACCAAGGATCAGGAGATCAGACGAGGCACAACACTGACCGGTCCTCATCGGGACGATCTATCCTTCTTTATTAACGGCCATGAAGTACAAACCTATGGATCACAGGGGCAGCAGAGAACGACGGCTCTATCACTCAAGCTTGCAGAGATTGAGCTGATCTGCGAGGAGATTGGTGAATACCCGGTTCTGCTTCTGGATGACGTACTGTCTGAGCTTGATCCATACCGTCAGACGCAGCTAATTGAAACGTTCCAGAGTAAAGTTCAGACGTTTATAACCGCAACAGGGGTTGAGACACTGAATACCAGCAAGCTCCATGATGCACATATCTATCATGTACAGGCTGGTCACGTGGAGCGTTAAGGAGATGAACGGACCATGTATATCCACTTGGGCGGAGACAAGATTATCCGCTCTTCCGAGCTCGTTGCTATTTTTGATATATCGATTGAAAAATCGTCCAAAATATCGAAGCAGTACATCACTTATTCTAAACAGGAAAAGAATCTGGAGATTATTGGAGAAGAAGAGGCGAAGTCGATTGTCGTAACCAAGAGTACCGTTTACTATTCCCCGATCTCTTCGACCACTCTCAAGAAAAGAGCGAATGTTCTAAGCGATATATAACGATCTAACGATCTATTGAGGAGTATCGTCATCTTGCGAAATATGTGCAAGGAGGCGGTACTTTTATAACGCATTTGGCACTTTTATATACAGTCATAACACAATTATCAGATCCACTCTAATCTAGTGAAGTAGGTGAAAGGCATGTCTATGAATCAACCGGCATATGGTGCAGATGAGATTCAGGTCCTTGAAGGACTTGAAGCCGTTAGAAAACGTCCAGGGATGTATATCGGCTCTACGAGCTCGAAAGGCTTGCATCACCTCGTATGGGAAGTCGTGGATAACAGTATTGATGAAGCTCTTGCAGGTTACTGCGACCAAATTGATGTTACGATCCACGAAGATAACAGCATTACCGTTGTTGATAACGGTCGGGGGATCCCTGTAGCAGAACAGGCCAAGATGAAGAAATCTGCCCTTGAGGTTGTTATGACCGTCCTTCACGCTGGAGGTAAATTCGGCGGCGGTGGATATAAAGTTTCTGGGGGTCTTCACGGTGTAGGTATTTCTGTCGTGAACGCTCTATCTAACAAGGTTAGCGTTATTGTTAAACGAGACGGGCATATTTATCAGCAGGAATATCGCCGTGGTGTTCCTGAGTATGATGTCAAAGTAATCGGTGATACCGACAAAACGGGAACAACGACCACTTTTTATCCAGATCCAGAGATCTTTACGGAAACGACCGTTTTTGAGTATGATATCCTGCTCACTCGTATTCGTGAATTGGCGTTTCTAAACAAAGGAATTGGCATCAGTATTACGGATGAGCGCTCCGGTGACTCAAGCTCGTTCCAGTACGAGGGCGGAATTAAGGAATACGTACAATATCTTAACAGCAAGAGAGAAGTTCTTCATGAGCAGCCGATCTATGTCGAAGGGCAGCGTGACAACATTCAGGTTGAGGTAGCCCTCCAATACAACGACAGCTATACAGAGAATATCTACTCCTTTGCAAATAATATTAACACCCATGAGGGTGGGACTCATGAGTCCGGCTTCAAGAGTGCATTGACACGGATCATTAATGACTATGCACGTAAGGCTGGCGTAATTAAGGATAATAGCGGCAACCTGACTGGAGATGACGTGCGTGAAGGACTGACAGCCATTATCTCTGTCAAGATCCCGGAACCGCAGTTTGAAGGACAAACCAAAACCAAGCTCGGCAATAGTGAAGTGCGCGGGGTCGTGGAATCATTGTTTGCTGAGAAGCTGCAAGAGTTCTTAATTGAGAATCCTTCCGTTTCCCGTCGGATACTGGATAAAGCCCTGCAAGCGTCCAGAGCGAGAGAAGCAGCACGTAAAGCGCGTGAGATGACTCGACGTAAGAGCGTTCTTGAAGTTAGTGCTCTGCCTGGTAAACTTGCTGACTGCTCATCGAAGGATGCTTCGATCAGTGAGCTGTACATCGTTGAGGGTGACTCGGCAGGTGGATCGGCGAAGCAGGGACGAGATCGCCATTTCCAAGCGATTTTGCCGCTCCGTGGTAAGATTCTGAACGTAGAAAAAGCGAGACTCGATCGTATTCTCTCGAATGCTGAGATACGGGCGATTATTACAGCGCTCGGCACAGGGATCGGCGATGATTTCGATATCGATAAGGCCAGGTACCATAAAGTCATTATTATGACCGATGCCGACGTCGATGGAGCACATATCCGGACCCTTCTGCTCACTTTCTTCTACCGCTACATGCGCAAAATTATTGAAGCAGGCTTCGTGTATATCGCTCAGCCGCCGCTCTTCAAGATTGAGCGCAGTAAGACGGTCCGCTATGCAGGTTCTGAGGCAGAGCGTGACCTAATCCTTAAGGAGTTCGGTGAGGGTGTTAAGGTCAATGTACAGCGTTACAAGGGACTGGGAGAGATGAATGCGGGTCAGCTGTGGGAGACCACGATGGACCCAGAGAGTCGTACGATGCTTCAGGTGTCCATTGGGGATGCGATGATCGCAGATACAATGTTTGATACCCTGATGGGGGATAACGTAGAGCCTAGACGTGACTTCATTCAAGAAAATGCGAGATACGTCAAAAATCTCGACGTATAATATTCATTTTAACCATGTGTTTACAGTAGGGGCCGGTATGGCCCCTTTTTTCAAGTTTGCAGACGGGAAGGCAGCTGTTAACTTCTATAGCAGGAAGTGCATAGCAGCTTATTCGCGAATGCTAGCTTTTGCTGCAAATGGCTACATCCGTACTCTACCGTAGGCTCTAGCATATTTTTTGATTTTTCGATAGATGCTCTTGTCCGGCAAATAGCCGAACACATATAAACCAGGAGACGTATTGACCTCAAGAATCCAGGGTCTAACTTTCTCATCAAGGGCAATGTCGAGTCCGAGCTCCTTGATACCAGGATAGTTCTTTTCCATCTGTTTCGCTGTTTTGAGAGCCAGAGAGTTGAGTTCTTTCTTGAATTTCTTGGTCCCGGATTCACCGAGATAGGGTTTTAACAAGGCTTCAAAAGAGGCGATATGACCGCCGCCGTTGATGTTAGTCACGATTTTTCCTTTTGCAGCGACCTTACCAATTATTCCGGTAGCATCCCATTGACCCTTGGGATTCTTTTGAGCCATCACTCTTAGGTCGAATGGGCAGCCCTGATGCTTAAGAAGTCTGATTCCGCGTTGGATCAAATACGACTTTCCATTCATTCGTTTTTGTATCTTTTGATGCAGGGATGAAATACTAGTGTACGTTTTTTTGGTTTTTTCATAGTGGAGAACATGTTCAGAATCATCTGATGAACCGGTCTCATCACTGCTAGAGTTTATTTTCTCTACCCGCATAATTCCTTTGCCATGGGATCCATGCTCTGGTTTCACATATACCGTACGGTGGGAGTTCATCATTTTCTCCAGATTATTTTGATTGTACTTACGAGTTTCTGGAACATAGGCAGCAATCTGTGGATCTTTTAAGAGAACGGCTGTCTTTTTCCATTTGCTTGAGACACGTCGAATGCTCACTAAACCACTCCTTCGAATGCTGAATTGAACGTATCTAATAAAATCGAGAAGTATCATGCTTGCTTGAGGAAAACCATAGGACAAGGAGAAAAATCAATGGTATAATAGAGGAATATGGCGTTTTGTGTGGATATGAGTAATATTGTGCAGCTGAATGTCCATCTTGAATCTTTACAGTATATGGTTTGCTGTTCAAAACAGGAAGGGCATATCCCTATAGATAGGTTCAATTAGAAGCGTAAATACGTTTAATAATGGGCTTTTTGTCTAGGCTAGTAATAGAGAGAGAAGCAGTGGAAGATTTGGGCGTTAAAGCCTTGTTAGGCTTTTCACAAATACATTTTCAGCTTAACAATGTTGTTTGATAGACAAGAAGGAGGTCCAGCATGGCGGATCAAAATAACTCGCAAATTAAAGACCGCGATATTGGCGAAGAAATGCGCGAGTCCTTTATGGACTATGCGATGAGTATCATCGTCAGCCGTGCTTTGCCTGACGTTAGAGACGGGCTTAAACCAGTGCACCGTCGGATTCTGTTTGCAATGTCGGAGCTTGGAATGGCACCTGACAAGCCTTACAAGAAATCAGCGCGTATCGTCGGCGAAGTTATCGGTAAATATCACCCGCATGGAGACTCGGCCGTATATGAAACTATGGTGCGGATGGCCCAAGATTTCTCCATGCGTTATATGCTCATTGATGGTCATGGCAACTTTGGCTCCATTGATGGAGATATGGCAGCGGCAATGCGTTATACGGAAGCCCGTTTGTCCAAAATCGCGATGGAAATGCTCCGTGATATCAATAAAGATACGATAGATTTTCAGGCTAACTATGACGGAGAAGAGCACGAGCCTATCGTCCTCCCTGCCAGATATCCCAATCTGCTCGTAAATGGTGTAGGCGGGATTGCTGTAGGAATGGCAACGAACATTCCTCCGCATAATTTGGGAGAAGTCATTGATGGAGTTCATGCAATGATTGAGAATCCTGATATTACTTCTCTTGAGCTAATGGATTATATTCAAGGTCCTGACTTCCCGACCGCTGGCTTCATTCTTGGCCGTTCAGGTATTCGCCAGGCTTATCAAACAGGCCGCGGAACGGTTACGATGCGTGCGAGAACGACCATTGAAGAAGTGAACAACAAAGCTAGAATTATCGTCCATGAAATTCCTTATCAAGTGAATAAAGCACGTCTTGTAGAGAAGATTGCAGAGCTTGTACGGGAGAAGAAGATTGAAGGTATTACGGATCTTCGTGATGAGTCGGATCGCAGCGGTATGCGAATAGTGATTGAACTCCGCCGCGACGTAAATCCGAATGTTGTGCTTAATAATCTGTATAAGCATACATCCATGCAATCCAATTTCGGTATAAACATGCTGGCCATCGTTAACAACGAGCCTAAGATTCTGAGCCTGCGCGATGTTCTGTATCATTACTTACAGCATCAAATTACCGTTATTCGCCGTCGTACGGAATATGAGCTGCGCAAAGCGGAAGCTCGTGCACATATTCTCGAAGGTTTGCGAATTGCCCTGGATCATATTGATGAGATCATCGCTTTGATTCGTGCTTCAGCAACGACTGATGCAGCGAGAGAAGGATTGATTGAGCGGTTTGAGCTTAGTCATGACCAGGCACAGGCTATTCTTGATATGCGTTTGCAGCGTCTTACAGGACTTGAACGCGAGAAGATTGAGAACGAATATAACGAGCTTCTTGCCAAGATTGCAGAATATCGCGAGATTCTGGCTAATGAGCATTTGGTGCTTGAAATTATTCGTGATGAGCTGCAAGAAATCAAAGAACGTTACAATGATGAGCGCCGCACGGAGATTACGGTAGGTGAAGAAAGCATTCTTGATGAGGATCTGATTCCGCGCGAGGATGTGGTTGTCACGATTACGCATACCGGTTACATTAAGCGTCTTCCGGTATCCACATACCGTTCGCAGAAGCGAGGCGGCCGTGGTGTAGTGGGTATGGATACCAAGGACGAGGATTTCGTTGAGCATTTGTTTGTAACCAATACTCATAATTATCTGATGTTCTTTACGGATAAGGGTAAGGTATACAGGCTCAAAGCTTATGAGATTCCTGAGCTTGGCCGTACCGCAAGGGGAACACCGATCATTAATATGATTCAGATCGAACAAGGGGAAACGGTCAACGCGGTAATCGAGGTTGAAGATTTTGAAAGCGAACAGTTCTTGTTCTTCGCCACCAAATATGGCGTTGTGAAGAAGACCCCACTTGACGATTACGTGAATATCCGCAAGGGCGGACTTATAGCCATTCACTTACGTGAGGACGATTCACTTATTGAAGTGAAGCTTACCGATGGCAAACAAGAGATGATTCTCGGTACAGCTCACGGCATGTCCATTCGTTTCTCTGAAGATGATGTTCGTTCGATGGGACGAAGCGCGACAGGGGTCAAAGGCATAAACTTGGACGAAGAGGATTCCGTCATTGGTATGGATATTGTCGATCCAGAGCTTGAGGTTCTAATTGTCACTGCTAACGGATACGGTAAACGCACACCGGTGTCTGACTATCGTATTCAAAGCCGTGGCGGTAAAGGAATCAAGACGATTAACATTACGGAGAAGAATGGTCCAGTCGTCAGTCTGAAAGTCGTGAAGAATGAAGAAGACTTGATGATCATAACGACAAGCGGTACACTAATGCGCATGAGTATGGAGGGAATCTCGACGATGGGTCGTAACACTCAAGGGGTGAGACTCATTCATACACGTGAGGACGATTCCGTGGCAACTGTATGCAGAACAGATAAAACAGAAGAAGAGGAATTAGAGTCTCTTGAAGATGTAGCTCTTATTTCTGAATCAGATGCCTTGTCTGATGATGTAACAGATCCAGTCATAGAGGAAAGTGAAGAGAGCGGACTTGTCGATTCGGACACAGATTCCGATAATGAATAATAGAAGCTAAGAGATCCCATGCTGGGGTCTCTTTTTTTTGGAGCAATGAACTGAATTCGAACAACTAATAAAAAAATGCTTTGGTCAAAAACTCGCAATATACACATGTTACTTGTAGGGATATAATGGAAATTACAATCATAATTTTAACTTTGCTAGATAACTGAGTTAGGAACGGAGCGTTAGCGTAATGGTTATGATGTCAATTATTGAATTGAAGCCAGGGATAAAGCTGGCTAAAGATGTACATACACCGCTGGGAGGACTCCTTTTATCCAAAGGGAGAGTGATCCTTCCTCGTGATCTAGAAATTTTAAGAGCTTTTCTTGTACAGACCGTAGAAGTAGATATGAATACAGTGAATTTTTCAGAAGGAGGATCTTCATATAGCGCTCAGGAACAGCAGGAGAAACAATTACAGGTAGAAGAAGAAATTGCAGAGATCGCAGTAATTACAGCAAATCTTACTTCTTTTGAGGAAGAATATGAACGTATGGTTGCTTTGACAAAGAGGGCTTTTAAAGAAGCAGCGGCATTAGAAGTCCCTGTTTTTGAGCTTCGCACACAATTATCGATTCTTATATTACATTTAAAAAACTATCAAGTGCTTTATTTTAGTCCACGCTCGATAAAAAGAGACGAGTATATGTACCATAATGCTGTTTTGACCGCACTAACTTCCTATTTGATTGCGCAGTGGTGTGAGCTGCCTCAAAGAGACTGGGTTCAGGTTGCTCTGGCAGGTTTGCTTCATAACATCGGCAATATTAAAGTCTCACCTGAGATATTGTTCGGTACTAAACCACTGAGCAAAACTGAAGAGGAAGAAGTAAGAAAGCATACGACCTATGGTTATACAATTCTTAAGAATGTAAGAGCCATCAATGATGGAGTTAGATTATCCGCACTGCAGCACCATGAAAAAATCGACGGATCTGGTTATCCGCTGCGGCTGGAGGGGCATCAGATCCATACGTATTCGAAGATTGTTGCAGTAGCAGATATATTCCATGCGATGACATTAGAAAGACCTTATAAGAGCTCACAATCGCCTTACCTGGTGCTGGAGCAAATTATGCAGGAGTCGTTCGGTAAGCTCGACCCGAAGATCGTACAAACCTTTATCCGTAAAGTCACACAATTTCATAATGGAACAGTAGTGGAACTTAGTGATCACCGCAGGGGCAGTATTATATTTACCGATCGAGATCATCCGACACGCCCGATGGTAGCCGTAGAAGGAGCAATCGTAAATCTGGTAGCAGAGCGGCAGCTCTATATCAAACGAGTTATAATTGAGTAATAAATAGAGGGTATCTTCATCTAGATTATAGAAGGGGATTCCCTCTATAGTAGATAAAACAATAGAATAATAAATTATATAAAAAAAGCTTGCATTATAATTATATACATGGTATATTCTAATTCCGGCCAAGAAATAAGCCGTTCAAACAAGAACACAGCAAGTAAGCTTCGATCAGAAGTT
>NZ_FPAC01000001.1:2173134-3018705 GCF_900116105.1 Paenibacillus sp. 453mf | reverse complement strand
GGCCCGTTGGTCAAGGGGTTAAGACACCTCCCTTTCACGGAGGTAACAGGGGTTCGAATCCCCTACGGGTCACTTTAATTTGATTCTTCGATTGGGGATGAGAACCCATCAGGGTTCGTCGAAGCATTTACATCGTTAGAAATTGCATCGCAGTCTCGAACGATAGTGAGAGTATCCCCTACGAGTCACTTTCTTTTTACATAATGGAGACTTAGCTCAGCTGGGAGAGCATCTACCTTACAAGCAGAGGGTCGGGGGTTCGATCCCCTCAGTCTCCATTCTTAATATCGCGGGGTGGAGCAGCTCGGTAGCTCGTCGGGCTCATAACCCGAAGGTCGCAGGTTCAAATCCTGCCCCCGCAATTGAATTACATGGAACTGTGGTGTAGAGGCCTAACATGCCTGCCTGTCACGCAGGAGATCGCGGGTTCGAATCCCGTCAGTTCCGCCATTATAATCCTTTGATAAGTAGTTGGTTCGAGTCTATATGACTCTCCATATATATGCGCGTGTGGCGGAATTGGCAGACGCACTAGACTTAGGATCTAGCGTCTTTGACGTGGGGGTTCAAGTCCCTCCACGCGCATCCTATTAAGCGGAAGTGGCTCAGCGGTAGAGCATCGCCTTGCCAAGGCGAGGGTCGCGGGTTCGATTCCCGTCTTCCGCTTTTATTTATTTTCACCCTAGTTACTCGAATATCGTTTGAAGAAGGTATTGAAATTACAAAATAGGCCGGTGTGGCGGAATTGGCAGACGCGCGCGACTCAAAATCGTGAGGGAAACCGTGGGGGTTCGAGTCCCTTCACCGGCATTGTTTATCGGGATGTAGCTCAGCTTGGTAGAGCACCTGGTTTGGGACCAGGGGGTCGCATGTTCAAATCGTGTCATCCCGATTCATAAAAAGGTTATCGCATACGCGGTAGCCTTTTTTGTATATATTTAGCGAATTCGGGTCACACTTAACAAAAAAAGTGTGATAGAAGGGGATTCCATTGATATTTTTTCGACGAAAAGATAAAGATAAACGATTCAAAGGGCTTAAACGAATTTTTTGGAGGCTTACAATTTGTTTAGTACTCGCGGCTATGGCTTTAGGCGGGCTTCCGCTATCACAATCATTGCAATCTCTATTGACTATGCCGGACAATGTGGAGGTCATCGGGAATAATTTAAATTTGATGGAAGAGTCTGATCCCTCACAGGAACTGCTTATAAAGAAAATTGAAGATACAGAACAGCTAACAGAAGTTGCCTTGGAGAAGAGTTATATTTGTGGTGTGGAGACCATATCTCTTGGAATATTCGATACCGCTGAAATGGTATCCATCATTAAACAGCATCCCGATTGGAGCGGCCGTTTGGACCAGAACCGACTTATACTGAACGAACAAATCAATGATTTATCTCCAGAATGCAGAGAAAATGCATTTATGGGGATGGACCCTAACGGGAATTTGATACTGTACCAAGGCGAACCTGACGAAGAAAAAGTGATTCGTACGTTTTTTCAGCTAGACGTAGGTACGATGGAATCCTCCCTCCCGGAAGGAGTACTTGAGCAGCTCCATAAAGGGATCCGCATCCAGGATGTTGATGAATATAACAGTGTTTTGTCAACTTTTAGTGATTACGCAGTAGCACCGGTCGGAAATATTGTAAGATGATCATTCCTAAAATATAAAGTTGTAGTTAATTGAAAGAGGGCAGTGAAAACTGCCTTTTTTTGCGTTCCTTTTGTTCGATATTCACGAAATTGTAGGAGTTTTCGTCGAAGTGCAAACTTTTTCGTTCTACACCTTGAACATTTGATATAATGATTAAACGATACATATGTTCGCAGATGTTAAGGAGAGATGGTTTTGCGCTTTTTAGGAATTGATCCTGGGATTGCTATTGTAGGGTTTGGCTTCGTAGATAAAACAGGGAACAAATTAACACCTGTACAATACGGATCGATCCAGACAGAGGCACATACGCCTGAAGAGGAACGACTTCTACATGTATATGAAGCGATGTCCCAATTAATAGATAAATATAAACCGGATGCGGTTGCGCTGGAAAAATTGTTTTTTAATCGAAATGTGACCACAGCGATGTCAGTAAGTCAGGCGAGGGGAGTGCTTGTTCTTGCTGCTACGCAAAGAGGTCTGCCTATTGCGGAGTACACACCAATGCAGGTCAAGCAGGCTATCGTTGGCTACGGTAAGGCAGAGAAGAAACAGGTACAGGAAATGGTTCGGATGTATCTCAAGCTGCAGGCTGTCCCTAAACCTGATGATGTCGCGGATGCCCTGGCTGTGGCTATATGTCATGCCCATTCTTATACTCTAAATTCGAAGTTAAATGAGGTTACGAGAAAATGATAGATTATATTAAAGGACCTGTGGTCATGATTGAAAATGATTATGTGGTCGTCGATGTTCAAGGAATCGGATATCAGATTTTTTGCCCGAATCCTTTTATTTTTGCTAAGCAGGAAGGGACTGCTGTGACCGTTTATACACATCATCATGTGCGAGAGGATGCCATGCTGTTGTACGGTTTTTCGACTCGTGAGGAGCAGCAGCTGTTTCGTAAATTAATCGAAGTCTCAGGGATTGGTCCTCGGGTAGCACTGGGTATCCTAACCGGAGGCACACCTGATCAGCTGATAGCGGCCATTCATCAAGAGAACATTATGTTCCTTACGAAACTACCGGGTATCGGTAAAAAGACGGCACAGCGGATGATACTTGACCTGAAGGACAAGCTTGACGGATTCGGAGGTACCATGTATGCTACCGGTCTATTCGCACCGAATGTGGCGGAAGAAGGCGATGGCTCCTATTGGTCAGAGGCACGAGAGGGCCTGAAGGCACTTGGATATACAGACAGCGAGCTGGACAAAGTATGGCTCAAGATGAAGAATGAGACAACGGCTGAGGATACAGCTGATCTCTTGATGAAGAAAGCACTTAAAATGTTGTTTACCGGATAAAGAAAGTGGGTTATTCCCGGCTTGTTAATGCTTGAAACAGAATAGAGGGATAAATATGGATGAACGGATTATATCCGCCAATCTGATGATGGAAGATCATGCGGTGGAGCTAAGTTTACGGCCCCGCTATTTAAATGAATATATAGGGCAAGATCAGGTCAAGGAGAATCTAAAGGTATATATTGAGGCCGCCAAAATGCGTAATGAAGCGCTGGATCACGTGTTATTGTACGGACCGCCGGGTCTTGGCAAAACAACATTATCCAATATTATCGCGAATGAGCTGGGTGTTAACCTTCGGACAACCTCAGGTCCTGCGATTGAACGGCCGGGTGATCTGGCTGCGCTCTTAACCAATTTGCAGGAAGGCGATGTTTTATTTATCGATGAAATTCATCGATTGCATCGTTCCGTTGAAGAAGTGCTGTATCCAGCTATGGAGGATTTTGCTCTTGATATTATGATCGGTAAAGGACCGAGTGCGCGTTCTGTGAGACTTGATCTTCCTCCATTTACACTGGTGGGCGCTACTACACGAGCAGGACTGCTGTCCGCACCGTTACGAGATCGTTTCGGGGTAATCAGTCGTCTTGAATTCTATACCGTGGACGAGCTGACTTATATTGTATCTCGTACAGCGGACTTGCTCGGCATTGAGATTGTTGGCGATGCGGCGGAAGAGATTGCACTTCGTTCGAGAGGAACGCCTCGAATTGCGAACAGATTGCTGAAGCGTGTACGTGATTTTGCTATGGTGCGCGGAGATGGAATCATAACTTCAGCCTTGGCAGAGGAAGCTCTAAAAAGATTGCAAATCGATCCTCGTGGACTTGACGATATAGATTATAAGATGCTGAAGTCGATGGTCATGAGCTTCCGTGGCGGGCCTGTCGGACTTGATACAATTGCAGCAACAATAGGGGAAGAAAGTCAGACGATCGAGGATGTCTACGAGCCTTATCTGCTTCAGATTGGATTTCTGCAGAGGACACCAAGAGGCAGAGTTGTAACACCTGCTGCATATGAACATCTCGGTATTCCCATGCCGACAGATAAATAGAGTTTAACGTTAGGTAAGTCATGACTACAGGCTTGTCCCGCCGCTGGAGAACAGACAATATACTTTCCAGCATCTTATTTTAAATGATGCCCAAAATCGTTGGTTAAGCAGGATAAACCTATATGTTTGAGGGTTTTGCTGACTTAATAAATTCGAAATATGCAAAAATCTGAGGTTCATCGTGCAGTAGTACAAACCGTATGAACGATAGAAATGGAGTCTTTGCACCAACATCGGGGAGGAGAATAACTAAATGTACCGAAGAACAAAGCCCAGCGAACATCGTTTGCATTGGTTAAAGAGGGCGAAGCTCGCTGTAGCAGCTGCAGTAGTAGCAGGAAGTCTTTACATGCCGTCACATGCTAATGCATCGGAAGTCGATACGATTCGTGTAGCTATGTTTGTTGACCTAGGCAGCACGTATAAGTCAACCACGCCGGCAGTTACTATGCAAACATCTGGAAATGGGACTGCTGGAATGTCAGGAAATAACGGATACGAAGCCTGGCTTACACTTTCAAGTGCTGATGAGGTTCGATTCAGTGTTGACGGGTATCGTTTAAAAGTATTCGAAACTAATGAGTTTGCAAAAGCGGCAGCCATCACTAAAGCTCTGCAGAGCACGGCTGACAAACCGATTATGTATTCTGCTTCTAAGAGCGGTAAAATAGTTTATCAGGTATATACAGGCAATTATAATACGCTGAGTCTGGCAGAGGCAGCTGCTTCACGAATTGCCCAGAATAACAGCGCCCTGTTAAACGGTCAAAAGCCTGCTGTGAAGGGAAGTAAACATAGCTCCGTAGGCGTCTACGCTTCCAAGGCAGCTGCTGACAAGGTGCGCAGCACAATTACGGCTGAAGGATTTGATGCTTATACGGTGCTGCAATCCAAGGGCACAGGGGCTCCTGAATATTCAGTTTGGATCGGTGAAGAGACGACAGATGCACTGCTCACTTCTGTTGAAAAAGCAGTGAAACAACAGCTGCCTCAGCTCACAATGACACCGGTCGTTCCAAGTACCAAAGCAATGATTATTCGAGAGGATACAACGCTGAATCTCGCTTCACCAGCAGCGAGGGATCATTATATCGTCAGTGGAAATGAGGCTAAGCTTGTACTGGACGGAGGAGAAGCTGGAACTCGTGTTACAGAACGTTCAGCAAGAACCTATCGTGGTGATTTTGAGATTAGCAGCTATAACGGTCAATTGGCATTGGTTAATGAGCTGCCGCTTGAACAATATCTCTACTCTGTAGTGGGGACGGAGGTATATACATCCTGGCCGGAAGAGACACTGAAAGCCCAGGCTGTTGCTGCACGGAGCTATGCTCTGTATCAGGGCAATCGTTTTACCATAGCCAATGTTGTAGATACGACGCTCAGTCAAGCCTACAATGGAATGGGTGCAGAGCATGAGCGTGTTACACAGGCCGTTGATGCGACGTCGGGTGAGGTTCTGAAGAGCGGCGGCAAGATTATTGAAGCGATCTTCTCATCCAATGCAGGGGGAACCACAGCTGATCCCTCAGAGGTGTGGAATGGCGGCGGAAACTTATTCGCTAGCGTAGAAAGTCCGGGGGACAAAGCAGCTCAGGAAGGTACATACGAGTGGTATCATGTGCTGCTTGCCGATGGCAAGACAGGCTACGTAAGGGAAGACAATACCAAATTGCTTGAAGGCACTACAGCGGCAGGGCTTCCAAAGCTGACAGTGACAGCTCAGAATACGAATGTGCGAAAAATTCCTTTGATTCAATCCGCTGTAAATCCAATATCACAATTGAATCCGGGAACAGAAGCCGTAGTTCTAGGCAAGGTTAATGAATCCGGAAGCTTCAGCTGGATGAGAGGTCCTTTCACATCCGCAGAGGTCGTAGCTATGCTCCAAGGCAAAGTAAACACCACTGTACCGTCCTCTATTACAAGTCTTGAAGTTACCGAACGAGGGTCGTCAGGCCGTGCTCTAGAAGTACGGGCCAACGCTCAGGTCCTTGGCGTAAAATATGGAGACGCTTATCGATCCGCATTTGGCAGCTTGCCAAGTACATTGTTTGATATTACGGATACCGGAAGTTATACTGTACTAGGTGCAAACGGACAAACCGCGGAGAAAAAAGGTTCTGGCGGTGCTTCTGTCATTTCAGCTTCGGGAACCTCATCCTACTCCGGCAATTCAATGGTCGTTATGAACGGCGATGGTAATGCAAGGGCTGTAAGCAAGACCCAATCCTTCTTGTTTAATGGACAAGGGTATGGTCACGGCTTGGGATTGTCTCAATGGGGTGCCAAGGGAATGGCAGATGAAGGGTATGATTACCAGTCTATTTTGAAACACTATTATCAGAATGTAACTATTGTTAAGGAATGACGAACTTATGAATGTAGATTTGTATGATTTTGAACTACCGGAGTCTCTGATTGCTCAAACGCCGCTAAAAGAGCGCAGCGCATCACGGCTGCTTACACTCAATAAAGAGACAGGTGCGATGGGGCACCACACTTTTACGGATATCATAGATTATCTTAATCCGGGGGATACATTAATACTTAATGATACAAGGGTTATTCCCGCCAGATTATTTGGTGTTAAAGAGGATACTGGCGCTAAGGCTGAAGTTCTCTTACTGCATAATCTTGGGGAAGATCGCTGGGAAACGCTCGTTAAGCCGGGGAAAAAGCTAAAGAAGGGAGCCGTCATCCGATTCGGTGAAGAGTTGTCCGCTACAATTGAGGAAGAGAGCGATATGGGTGGACGAGTAATTCGCTTTAGCTATGACGGTATTTTCCAGGAAATACTGGATCGTTTAGGGCAGATGCCACTTCCTCCGTATATTAAGGAGAAGCTGGAGGATAAGGAACGCTATCAGACAGTATATGCTAAGCATGAAGGCTCTGCAGCGGCTCCAACGGCAGGTCTTCACTTCACTGAAGAGCTCCTTGAGAGAATTCAGGCCAAAGGAATCTCAATTGGATTCATAACCCTTCATGTAGGGCTTGGAACGTTTCGTCCCATGTCGGTCGATGTCGTAGAGGAACATGTCATGCATGCGGAATACTACTCTCTGAATCAAGAAACAGCGGATCTGATTAATGAGACGAAAAACCGTGGGGGAAGAGTTATCGCCGTGGGAACAACGAGCTGCCGAACCCTCGAAACCGTAGGGACCCAGCTTGAAGGTAAAGAGCTGACAGCCAGCAGTGGCTGGACAGATATATTTATGTACCCAGGGTATGAATTTAAGGTCGTTGATGCTCTAATCACGAATTTCCACCTTCCCAAATCAACACTTGTCATGCTGGTAAGTGCTCTTGCTGGTCTTGAGAACATCATGACTGCCTACAAAGAGGCAGTAAATCAAGAATATCGTTTCTTCAGCTTCGGAGATTCAATGTTCATTTACTAAGATAGAGGATGAGAATAATAAAATGTCAGCAGCAATTACTTATGAACATATCAAAACCTGTAAGCAATCAGGTGCCCGTTTGGGACGAGTCCACACGCCGCATGGTGTTATCGAGACTCCCATTTTTATGCCGGTAGGAACCCAAGCTACAGTTAAGACAATGAGTCCGGAAGAGCTTAAAGAGATGGAGGCTCAGATTATACTGAGCAACACCTATCATTTGTTTTTGCGTCCAGGACACGATATTGTACGTGAAGCGGGAGGCCTGCACAAATTTATGAATTGGGATCGTCCTATTCTGACGGATAGCGGCGGATTTCAAGTGTTCTCCTTGAGCGACATGCGTAAAATCACTGAGGAAGGGGTACATTTCCGATCTCATTTGAACGGGGATAAATTGTTCCTCTCTCCTGAGGTTGCAATGGAGATTCAAAACTCTCTTGGTTCGGATATTATGATGGCCTTTGATGAATGCCCTCCATATCCTGCAGACTATGAATACGTTAAGAGATCGCTCGAAAGAACGAGCCGCTGGGCAGAGCGCTGTCTTGAAAGTCATGCAAGACCTCATGACCAAGGTTTGTTCGCGATCATACAAGGTGGAATGCATGAAGATTTGCGTAAACAAAGCGCTCAAGATTTGACTTCCATGGATTTCCCGGGGTATGCTATTGGTGGACTAAGTGTGGGAGAGCCCAAACATTTAATGTACCAAGTTTTGGATTATACGGTCCCATTGCTTCCGGCAGATAAGCCGCGTTATTTGATGGGTGTCGGTTCCCCTGATGCATTGATTGAGGGAGCAATCCGAGGCGTGGATATGTTTGATTGTGTACTTCCTACTCGTATTGCACGTAATGGAACTACAATGACTAGTCAAGGCAGACTTGTTGTGCGTAACGCGAAGTATGCCCGTGATTTTAGTCCGCTTGATCCTGAATGCGATTGCTATACATGCCGGAACTACTCAAGAGCATATCTACGGCACTTGATTAAGGCAGACGAAACGTTTGGCCTACGTCTTACAACGTATCATAACCTGCATTTCTTATTGAATTTAATGAAGAAAGTGCGTCAGGCGATCATGGATGACCGTCTACTAGATTTCCGTGATGAATTCTTTGAGCAATATGGTCTCCATGACAATGACAAAGGATTTTAGATCCGCGAGTATGGTTTAAGCAGGATCATGATTATAAGGATTGTTAATTTTAGAAAGGGGGGAAAACAGATGATAAATGCTCCATTACAAGCAGGAGGTACAGGCGGTAGTCTTCAGCTCATCATAATGATGGTACTTATGTTTGCGGTGTTTTATTTTCTTCTGATCAGACCGCAGCAAAAGAGACAAAAAGAACATAGAAACTTGCTGAACTCCTTGAAAAAGGGAGATAAGGTCGTTACAATTGGCGGACTTCACGGTGTGATCACTGAAGTTACGGACGATACGATCGTTTTGCGCGTAAACGATGTCACTAAGTTGACATTTAACCGCAACAGCATCAGCTCCGTCGTTCCAAGAGAAAGCGAAGAAACAGCATAAGCATCCGCTTGAATTGAAGTGAACATGAATGCTCTTAATAGGGACAAACAGGTGCACTAATAAAAGCTGTAGAAATGAGAAAGGACTCCATGCCGGAGTCCTTTTATTTTGATTTGGAGGATGATATATATGGATTTTGGAAAATAAACTGTGGGAGGGTGATGCTATCTCTTGATATTAACTCCGAAGATCCCACCAAGGGCAGCAACGAAAAATGCAATTACCCATTGCAGCAAGTCATATAATTGAATCGAAGAATTAAGAGCTAGAAATCCGATAACAAAGACGAGAAGACCGTATACCACTCCTGTAATACCACCATGATACCATCCGCGCTCCCCCGATTTTTTTCCTGAAGCGAACCCTCCGAATAAAAGGGCAATTGAATGAACGAAATAGGTATAGGAGGATAAGTCTTGCTCTCGCATACCTGTCAGCCACAGAAAGAGAGATAAAACCAAGGCACCAACAAACATCCACACAAAGGCAGTAATTAATCCTGAGAGCAGCGGGCTGTGAATACGAATGGAAAATACGCGGCGTACAAAATCCATACAGGAAACCTCCTTGATCGGCTTTAATTAATACATTCTATGGCCAAGCTATACGGCTTATGTTCTCATTTTCCATTAATTAAATGGAATGGCTCTCTTGAACTTCGGTCAACCTATTCATTACCAATGTCCACATTTGACCCATAGCTACAGGGAGGCACGGATCATGATCGATCATGTCATGTTACATATTCTGCGTACGGTACTCATGTACTGTATTGCTGCTTTTGCAATTCGTTTGATGGGCAAAAGAGAAATAGGGAAGCTGTCTGTTTTTGATCTCGTTATATCCATCATGCTCGCAGAGATTGCAGTCTTCGCTATAGAGGATGTAGAAAGACCTCTATATGAAGGCATTGTGCCGATTATAACACTCATTATTCTGCAGGTATGTCTCGCCCTCCTCGGGCTAAAGAGCAGATGGTTCCGTCTGGCTGCAGATGGTAAGCCGGTCATTCTCGTGTCGGACGGAAAACTGCAGCGTGATGAAATGAAAAGACAGCGATATAATCTTGACGATCTCATGCTGCAATTGCGCGAACAGAATGTTGATAATGTTGACGACTTACAGTTTGCCATTCTAGAGACAACTGGGAAGCTGTCCATCATTCCAAAAGAGAAGAGGCCGGATGAGAAACCAAAGCATCCACAAGAAAGCCTATATTCACATATGAGCGAAGCTGCAGAAGAGCAGAAGAGTATCAATTTGACGAATATCCGTTATGAGGCACTGCCGCTTCCGCTCATTATGGATGGGAAGGTGCAGGATGCCAATCTGGATATGATTCAGAAAAACCGCTTCTGGCTGAAGAATCAGATCCAAGAGCATGGGATAAAAGACTTCAAGGATGTCTTTCTATGCTCAATTGATCATAAGGGCCAGATATACGTTAACGCTAAAAAAGACAGTTCTAAAAAATAATTCGAAAAATAAGCGGCAAGCTATTTACGTGGCGATATCCATGAGCCGATAAAAGGAACACGGGACAAATCGTGCAAGTCAATTAAACGGCAGGCTGCCATTACTGCTAAATAAACGATAAGTCCTATCCAACTGGAAACTGCAAATTGTAAGAAGGATAAATGAGTCCAAGGCAGATGGATGAACAAATATTGTGCGACACCGGCCATAATTACCATGCCCGCTGCCACTTTAATGAGATCGAGCCAACGAAAGCGAAAGCCAAGGAGCTGTCTCAAGCTTTGTCCGTGAAGCAGAGTGACAATGAGGGAGTTAACACAGATGGCAATGACCGCTCCGTATATGCCATATTCAGGTCTTGAAGCAAGCGTAAGGATAAGAGTAATTTTAATAACGGCACCGATCGTGGTGTTGATAAGGGCTCTTCCTGGTCGATCTAAAGCTTGTAGTGCGGCCTGGAGTGGAGCTTGTACATAGATGAACAGGGCAAATGGAGTCATGGTCTTGAGCATGTCGGCGATGGAGCCATCGTCATAAAGCAGCCGGCAAAGAGGCTCCGCAAGTACATACATCACGACTGCAAAGGGTCCGCCGGTGACAAGAGCAAGTCTGAGTGATTGATGAAGTCTCTTGTGAATGGTTTTATAATCTTTTCTTGCGGCTGCCTCCGATAATGACGGAACGAGCGATGTAGCCAGTGATGATGTCAATGCACCAGGAAGCAGCAGCAAAGGGATTACCATGCCTTGGAGTGCACCATATTGTGCTGTAGCCAATGCCTTGGTCAGACCCGCAAGGGCGAGACTTTGAGCTGTAACGATAGTCTCCAGCAAGTAAGACAATGAACCTACTAGGCGACCGGCTGTAACTGGAATAGAGATGGCCATTAGTTTTTTGAAAATCGATTTTTGCTGTCCCTTACTCTGTTTAGCAGGTGATGATGGGAGAGAAGGTAATGTTTTTCCCGCTTTTCTGTATTTCTCATGCTGCCAGAGGAGTACAATCATACCGATAAGCTCACCTGCGACCGCGCCCAGCATAGCTCCTGCCGCCGCATATTCGATGCCTCGTGGAAGCAGAAGATAGGAGAACCACAGCACACACAATATTCTCATGAGCGTCTCGGCAATGGAGGAAGCGGCAGAGGGAATCATGTTTTGTTTTCCTTGGAAATATCCTCTGTATACGGACGAAACAGCGATGATGAGAATCATCGGTGTCATGCTGACAAAGGTATGGTAGACACGCTCATCAGTTAGAATGGTGCTAGTTACCCATGGTGCAAAGATAATACATAAGGTAGTGAACAACACGCCCAGCGACAACGTGAACATCAGACTTACTCTAAGAATTTTTTCTGATGAACCGTTACCGTTATTGCCTAAGGATTCGGCTTCAGCCACAAGCTTAGCGATCGCTAAGGGAAGGCCTCCAGTGATCAGAGTCACGATTACGATAAAGAATGGGTAACCTTGCTGGTATAGGCCGACACCCTCAGCTCCAATCACTCTTGGCAGTATAATACGGGGAATAAATCCAAGGATACGATTGATAATGCCGGCTGCAAGTAGAATCATGGTTCCTTGGATGAATGTTTGTTTTTTCATAAATGGACTTCCCTCTTCCCCTGGGTTAATACTTATTCCTGTGTCTAGTGGACTGGCTCTTAATAAATGGATATGCCAGACCTGTCCCATCTCATGACTAGGAAGTTTGCCAATTATGAGATTTCCTGAATATAACAGCCTTCTAATCCTGAATCAGGCAGGAGTATTGCGGGTATAAGACGAATAAATGAATATGGAATGTCTAAAGGGAGGACTGAAGCAGATGGATTCCACAATTGAAGAGATGGATGGACAGGAGCTAGAAGAAGCCATCGAGCTGTTATGCTGCAGTAAAGCGGAGGAACTTCGGTTGGTAGGATATGAGCATGTAACCAGTAAGGATGTTTGGAACTGTATTAGTCATAAATACGAGAAACACGGCGTTCCGCAGCTGCATCAGCTGGTTAACGATATTTTATCGCTGAAGGCAACCAGCTTTATGAATTACATGACGCTGTCCGCTTATCGAGGTTCCTCTTTCTAATCGAGAGAGGAATTTTTTTGTTCCAAAATAACGATTTACTTAATGCCTTTTTCATATAGGAAAATTGACTGAGATTTCCTGCATCGCTATAATAGGAATATTGAGAATGAAGGGGGATAAAAGTGACGGCATGAAGAGAGCTATCAGTTTCATTCTGGTCGTGCTTGTGACCGCCGGCGTTATGGCCTATACAAGCCCAGGTCTGCTTAACAATATACGCCTCGGCCTCGATTTAAAGGGAGGCTTCGAGATTTTATATGAAGCTGAGCCGCTGGAAGCAGGACAAGAAGTCACCAGAGAATCACTTACACAAACGGCGAAGAGTCTCGAGCAACGTGCCAATGCATTAGGTACAAGTGAGCCTGAAGTAACAACAGAGGGTACAAACCGGATTCGCTTGAAGCTAGCTGGAGTTACGGATGAGACAGAGGTACGCAGGCAGATGAAGGAGCCGGCAGTTCTGACGTTCCGTAGTGCTCAGGAAGGGGACGAGCCTGGGGAGTACAGCAAGATAGAGCTCAGAGGAAATGAGTTTGTCGAGAACGGCGCCTCTGTTGTATTTAACAGCTTAAACGAGCCTATGGTAGACATTCAGGTCAAGGACAAGGATAAGTTCGCAGAAATTACGGAGCGTCTGCAGGGTCAAGATCTGGCTATTTACTTGGATGATGAGCTGTTGTCTGCTCCGGTAGTGCGACAAGTATTGACCGATGGCAGGGCACAAATTTCAGGAAGCTACACACGGGAAGAAGCGAATCAGCTTCGAGACACAATCAATCTGGGTGCCTTGCCGCTGAAGCTGACAGAGAAATACTCTCAAAGCGTGGGAGCTTCACTTGGACAGCTATCCCTAGAGCAGACAATTAAAGCCGGAATTATTGCATCCGCCTTTATTTTGATATTTATGATTGGGTTATATCGTATACCTGGGATTGTAGCAAGCTTTTGCCTCATTGTGCATACATGGCTTGTTTTGCTTATTTTTTATTGGGGGGATTTTGTTCTCACCCTGCCAGGGATCGCGGCCTTCATTCTGGGGATCGGGATGGCGGTTGACGCCAATATTATTACCTATGAACGGATTAAAGAAGAGCTTCGCAGCGGAAAGAGTGTCATGTCTGCTGTCAAGTCCGGTGAACGGATCTCATTCCGTACGGTAATGGATTCGAATGTCACAACGATTATTGCAGCTGCTGTTATGTTCTGGCTCGGTACCGGAGCAGTCAGAGGCTTTGCAATTGTTCTGATTATAGATATTGTAACGAGCATTCTTACGAATATCTTCTTCTCCCGCTTCTTGCTGAACTTGCTTGTCAAAGCAAAACTGATTAAGAAGCCTTCTTACTTCGGCGTGAAGGAGAGTGAAATTCGTGCGCTTTAATTGGGAATTTGATTACATCAAAGTAAGCAAATATTTTTATACGTTTTCCATCGTTATCACTTTGCTTGGGATATTAAGCCTTGCTGTCTTTGGGCTTAACTATGGCGTGGATTTTCGTTCAGGCTCGAATGTAGACGTATCTGCATCCAAAACCATTACAACGGAAGAAATCGAACCTGTCCTTGAAGAGCTGGGACTTGCGGATGATGAGCCTGCCATTTCTGCAGGTACAAGCCGAGTGAGCATTCGTTTTTCTTCGGTGCTTAATGAAGAACAGGAAGCAAGTCTGAAATCGGCTTTTAATGAACAAATTGACCCGGAAGCGTCCTTTGAAGTCAACACCGTCGATCCGGAAATGGCCAAAGAGCTGGGACGCAATGCCATTTATGCGGTATTGATCGCAAGCTTGGGGATTTTGATCTATGTTACGATCCGGTTTGAGTGGAGATTTGCTGTAGCTGCAATTGTAGCACTGCTTCATGATGCCTTTGTCGTCATCAGTATTTTCTCCATATTCAGATGGGAAGTGGATCTGACCTTTATCACGGCTGTATTGACGATTGTCGGTTTCTCCATCAACGATACCATCGTTGTATTTGACCGGATTCGAGAGAATTTGAGATTTACCAAGATTAAGTCACGCAAAGATGTGAACGAGGTTGTAAACCGAAGCATTGCACAGACGATGACTCGTTCACTGAATACGACCATTACCGTATTTATTGCATCATTGTTCTTATTCCTGCTGGGCGGCGAATCGATTCGCATGTTCTCACTGGCTATGGTGATTGGTCTTGTCTTCGGCGCCTACTCATCCATATTTATTGCAAGTCCGCTCTGGGCGATTCTTAAAAACAAACAAAAGCCAATAACAAACAATCCTGCGAAGTCGACTAGCTGACTTTAATGGAAAAAAACAAAGAAAGCCGCGTCTACGTAAGGCGCGGCTTTCGAATCTAACCGTCTAACGTGTAGAGGGGGAACACGGATGACCACTGAATATTTGCAACACATAAACAAGTCACGTTTCTGGACCGGCATGCTTGGAAATATGGGACTGACTATTTTAAAAGGCAGTGTGGGTTATATTTCGGGAAACAAGGCGCTTTTGAGCGACGCCATGTACTCGGCAGGAGAGGTCTCTGCACTTATTACACATAGGTTCGGTAACGCGAATAAGGAAATAACAGAATCCTCTTCAGGCCACACGGTTCGATTCGGAGAATTTCTTGCACTCATCATTCCTTTGCTCGTGATATTAGGTGCGATGCAAATTGCTTTCTCTTCTGTCTATGTTATGGTGGTAGGTGACCTTGAACCGCCGCAGCTGATGGTCCTCATCATCGCGTTTGTTGCGTTTGTTGCTAGAGAGATATGGTTTCAATATGAATGGCGACGCAGCCTCAAAGATAAACGGGCAATTCATATGATGGGCCATAGTCACCGTCTAGCTCTTTATAGCTCTCTAATCGTCCTTGCAGGCATCACTCTTGCTATGGTCGGTAAAGAATTGGATAACTCAATGCTTCTATATTGTGAACCTGTTGCTGCACTAATGACATCTGCAATCGTGATCTGGAAGGGATATGAGCTGCTCGTGAACTATTTCTTGGGCCATAGAGAAAAGGGGATTCGGCGAGATACCTATGATTACATGGAGACAGTTCAGCGCGTTCATGGTATTGTAACGGTTGAACAGATTCATGCCTATGAGCGGACTAGTGGTATTTATGTAGATGTCATAGTTACAGTGAATCCAAGAATGAGCGTTGCTGAGGCACAGGAAACGTCTGAACGTGTTAAGGTTCTGCTTGTAGGACGATTTGAACACATTGCAGAGGTCAGCATAGAAGTTTTGCCGTATTTGTCAGAGTATCCATATAAGAGCAATTATGAGCTGGCTGAACGCGAGTCGACTACTTTGCTTCAATAAACAAACGGCCAGCGTATATGAGTAGCTGGCTATTGATATATATGGTTTGCGGCGTGCTGGATGGATTGAACTGTGGATAGTGATGCCTTAGTTCATTCTGTATAGAAAGAAAGGTGATTTCAGTGCTTTACTCGAAATATCAATGGAACATGCCGGAGCATGATGAGGAAGAAATACACAAATTAGCTGAAGATCTAAACATATCTCCCCTGATGGCTAGACTGCTTGCTAACCGAGGATTAGGAAGTACGGATAGCGCTTCATCCTTCTTGAATGCTGCTGCCGTATCCATGCATGATCCTTATCTGTTAAAAGGAATGAAGGAAGCAGTGCCTCGCATTAAGGATGCGCTGGATCAAGGTGAACATATTTTAATTTATGGTGACTATGACGCGGATGGAGTCTCCAGTACCTCACTGATGATTCATTTGATGCGCAGACTCTCTGCCTCTTACGATATATATATTCCCCATCGTGCAAATGAAGGCTACGGCCTTCACAACCATGCTCTGGATTGGGCTCATCAGCAGGGAGTTACACTAATTATTACAGTGGATACAGGAATAAGCGCTGTGGAACAAATCGCATATGCCAGAGAGCTCGGTATCGATGTCATTGTCACTGATCATCACGAGCCCCCTGATCTATTGCCGGAAGCCTATTCCCTGATTAACCCCAAGCAAAAAGATTGCCCATATCCTTTTAAAGGACTAGCTGGGGTGGGGGTTGCTTTGAAACTTGCCCAAGCGATTCTAGGGGATGTGCCCAAGGAATGGATGGAAATTGCTAGCATCGGCACGATAGCGGATCTAATGCCGCTTACGGGTGAGAATCGAATCATTGTTAAGCAAGGTATTGAATCCATGAGAAATACTGCTTATCTTGGGATTCGTGCACTCCTCGAGATCAGCGGAGTTGATCTAGCTACCGTCAATTCTGTTCATATCGGTTTTTCAGTAGGTCCCCGTATTAACGCAAGCGGCAGACTTGATCATGCAGGCAGGGCTGTTGCCCTATTAACTACCGAGAGTCAAGATGAAGCGGTAAGACTTGCCGAGGAGCTGGATCTGCTTAATCGGGAGCGTCAGCAGGTGGTGCAGCAAATGACGCAGCAAGCTGTCGAGATGCTGGAGCATAAAAAAGCCTCCGGTGGTCAACTTCCACATGTTATTGTCCTTGCAGGCGAGGGCTGGAATCCAGGTGTTGTAGGGATTGTGGCATCTAAAGTGCTGGAACGTTATTATCGGCCCACTTTAATACTGGGCATCGATCCAGAGACCGGCAAATGTAAAGGGTCTGCCCGATCCGTCCCTGGACTCGACATTTATGAGGCACTAACCTCATGCAAGGACGTCATGGATCATTATGGAGGTCATCCTGCGGCAGCAGGAATGACGCTGCATCGTGATCAACTGTCTCTTCTCGAGCAGCAGCTGAACGAGTACGCGGAGAGAACGATGCAGCCTGAGCATTTTATTCCGGTGAGGGAAACAGATGGAGAGTGCAGTTTAAGTGAGGTACCTCTGTCTGTCATCGAAGAGCTGGAGCTGCTTCAGCCTTTTGGAATGGACAATCCGACTCCTAAATTCGTAATCCGAAATGTCAATCTGGTCGGAATTCGCAAGATGGGGAAGGATCAGTCTCATTTAAAGCTTACGCTAGAACAAGATGGTCAGCTCATTGATGCGGTTTCGTTTGGGAGCGGCGTATTTGCGGACTACCTACCAGAAGGCTCTGCATTTGAAGTGATGGGTGAGCTGCAAATCAATGAATGGAATGGATCTAGAAAGCTGCAGCTGATGCTGGAGGATTTCAGATTTCCAGAGCACCAGGTATTCGATTATCGGGGAAGCAGGGATCCAGCACGCGAGATCGAGCGTTTTATACAGCAGCTGGGAAGCCGTGCTCAATCCGCTTCAAGCATCAACGGAGTGCTTGTTCATGAAAAAAATATATTTGGTCTAGAAAACCAATTGAATGAAAAGGCAATTTGGGTATATGATAGGAAGGTTGGAGTCGTTCCGAAGAACGACTTAGCGTTAGGATTTGAGGGAGAGCAGCTAGATAATCTGTTTGTTCTGGATACCCCCAAAACTGCCGAGCAATTAACAGCGATGCAAAGCTTGATCAAGAGAACGGGTAATGTTATTCTTCTTCACGCCCATGTACATCGCAGCGAAAGACTGCAGCGATTTACACGTGATGATTTTAAACGTATATATGTCCTTATATCCAAATGGGGACAAGAAGCTGTACCGGAAAAAGGAATGATGGAGGCACTCAGCCGTCAGTGCGGATATTCTGTAAGGATGATCTCCAAGGTGATGGATGTGTTTGAGGAGCTGTCATTCATTGAACGAAATTCTGGTACAATAACATTCGTGAGGAATCCTTCCAAGCAAAATTTGATGGATTCCCGAAACTACCAGGCTATTGAACAGCTCGTTGATATGGAACATGCGATGTTTGATTTGGCAGCGCCCCAACTGATGCAATGGATGATGTCTCACATGAAAGGTGCATCCTAAGCATTCATTTATTTTAGGAGGAGATTATTTTGGATTTTAAAGATTACATTCGGGTTATCCCTGATTTTCCGCAGCCCGGAATCAGCTTCAAGGACATTACAACACTGCTGAAGGACGGAGAAGTGTACCGCAAAGCGGTAGATGAAATCAAGCAGCTTGTATCTGATCTGAAAATTGACGTGATTGCGGGCCCGGAAGCACGCGGCTTCGTTGTTGGAGCACCGCTTGCTTATGCACTGGGTGTCGGTTTTGCACCTATTCGTAAAAGCGGTAAATTACCAGGTGAAACCATTGAAATCGGATATGATCTCGAATACGGTAAAGATAAATTAGCGATGCATACGGATGCCATTGAAAAAGGCCAAAATGTGCTGATTGCTGATGATTTGCTCGCAACAGGCGGTACAATTGCGACTTCCGTAAATCTAGTTCGTCAGTTGGGTGGAAACGTAGTTGGCGCTGCATTCCTGATTGAACTTGAAGAGCTCAACGGTAGAGATAAACTTACTGATGTGAATGTTTATTCACTTATGAAATACTAAACTCCCGTTTCCCGGGAAATATTTTGACGAATAAGCATTAGATGTAGCAAAAAAGGTGATCAGCCACGGCTGATCACCTTTTTTCGTTCGTATGTGTGTACCTTAGTGAGCGGACTCATCTTCACGTTCATTCATCCAGCCCAGTTTTTCGAAGAGATAGAACAATAGAGCGGCAATCATGCCTACGATTGTAGCTAGTGCCATCCCTTTGAGCTGTACGTTCGCGATAGACAGTGTAGTACCGCTGAGCCCTGTAACGAACACGAGCGTAGTCAGCAGCATGTTCTTGGTTTTGGAGAAATTGACTTTTTGCTCAACAAAGATTCGGAACCCGGATGCGGCAATGATCCCGAACAAGAGGAGTGATACGCCCCCCATGACAGCTGTCGGAATATTGGCGACAATCGCTGTGAATGTACCTGAGAACGAGAGCAGGATGGCGATGATTGCAGCTCCGCCGATGACAAATATGGAATATACCCGAGTCAAAGCCATAACGCCGATATTTTCTCCATAGGTTGTATTAGGAGTAGAGCCTACAAATCCGGATATGACAGTCGAAATCCCGTTACCGAGCAGAGAGCGATGAAGCCCGGGGTCTTTGGACAGGTCCTTGCCTACAATGCTGCCTGTAACGAGCAGATGACCGATATGCTCAACAATAACGACCAAGGCAACGGGTACAATCGTAAGGATTACCCCGATATCCCAAGTAGGTGTCGTTACTTCGGGAGTTTTAAACAAGCTTGCACTTGTAAAGCTGGTCGTATCTACTACTCCCATTAAGAACGCAAGCAGATAACCTGCCACAATACCGATCAGAATATGAATGATCTTTGCAAATCCACGAAATAGAATGGATCCAAGTACAGTAACACCAAGTGTAACCATGGATAAGGTGATGGTGGTTGCATCCGGTGACCAATCCTCTCCTGTGCCAATAAGACCTGCCATTTCGGCTGCGACTGGAACGAGCTCCAGTCCGATTAGAGCCACAACGGCCCCCATGACTGCTGGAGGAAAGAGCACGTCCAGCCATTTCGTGCCTGTATATTTAATAATTAGAGCAACAAGACAGAAGATAATACCCGTGACAATAAACGCGCTGAGGGCCATGGAATATCCGTTCCCCCCATGTTCACCCAGTACGACTCCGACAGGTGCAAGAAAAGCAAAGCTGGAGCCGAGATAGGCGGGGATTTTTCCGTTACATATAAAGATGTAGAGAAGTGTCCCTATACCATTCATTAATAGGATCATCCCAGGATCAACACCAAAGATGTTCGGAACCAGTACAGTGCTGCCGAACATGGCAAACAAATGCTGGATACTTAATAGAAGACCTGGTCCTACAGGGAGCTTTTCGTTAACTCCGATTTCACGCTGCAAAATTGTTCACTCCTCAAAATAATATCGTGCATAATCATTAGATGTAGCCTCTGCAATCCATAATAGATTATACAGTTTCACGAGATTTTTCAATGAATTTCTTTCCGTTTTCATAGGAGCGGTTTGACTTTGAGTCTAAATGAAGTTGAATAGATTGGGGAATTGGTGAAAAAAGCATAACTTGTCATCTTATGACGACGGTTGACGTAGAAGCAGGTAAGCGTCATAATATTATAAAATCACTATTTCGGGGAACCTGTGTAGATGTAAGATCGGCGGGTTCCATTTTATTATAGAAAGGAATCGGACAAGATTAGATGGGCATAGAGCAATTACTGGAGAAGGCTGGAGCCTATATCAAAGAACCCGAATTAACCCGGATCCGTGAAGCCTATGATTTTGCTGAGAAAGCTCATCACGGACAGACGCGCAAATCGGGCGAACCGTATATTTTGCACCCGCTAGCTGTTGCAGATATCGTGGTGAATATGCAAATGGACAGCATATCAATTATTGCTGCCCTGCTTCATGATGTCGTTGAGGACACTACAGTTTCTCTGGACGAGATCAAAGAGAAATTCGGAGACACGTGCGGCATGCTTGTGGATGGTCTGACGAAGCTTGAACGTATTAAATTTCGTTCAAAAGAGGAGCAGCAGAACGAGAATTACCGGAAGATGTTTATTGCGATGGCGCAGGATATCAGGGTCATTGTCATTAAACTGGCGGACCGTCTCCATAATATGCGTACGTTGAAATTTCAGTCCGAAGAAAGTCAACGACGTATTTCGTATGAAACCTTGGAGATATTCTGTCCTATTGCCAACCGGCTCGGGATCTCGGCGATCAAGTGGGAGATGGAGGATATTGCGCTCCGTTATTTGAACCCGCAACAGTACTACCGAATTGCTAACCTAATGCACAAGAAGCGTGCAGAACGTGAGCAATATATTGATAATGTCATAGATCGTATTTCCGACAAGCTGGGTGAGATGGGGATTCAGGCTGATCTGTCCGGACGCCCTAAACATATATACAGTGTGTATAAGAAGATGACGAGCAAGAACAAGCAGTTTAACGAAATTTATGATCTGCTCGCTATCCGGATTATTGTTGATAATATTAAAGATTGCTATGCTACTCTCGGAATTATCCATACATTGTGGAAACCGATGCCTGGGAGATTCAAAGATTATATTGCGATGCCCAAAGCCAATATGTATCAGTCTTTGCATACGACGGTCGTAGGTCCAAAGGGAGAGCCGACCGAGGTTCAGATCCGTACTTGGGATATGCACCGTACAGCAGAGTTTGGTATTGCTGCCCACTGGGCATATAAGGAAGGCGGAGGCAATAACTTAGAGGACAGTATTACGTTCTTCAGAGAAATTCTGGAGCTGCAGAATGAAGCGAAGGATGCTTCTGAGTTTGTTGAATCCTTGAAGATGGACTTTTTCTCTGATCTTGTATTTGTATTTACGCCAAAAGGGGAAGTGATTGAGCTCCCTGCAGGCTCGGTGCCTCTTGATTTTGCTTACCGTATTCATACAGAAGTAGGAAACCGTACCATTGGAGCCAAAGTCAATGGGCGAATTGTACCACTGGACTATCAACTCAAGACCGGCGATATTGTAGAGATTCTGACCTCCAAGCATTCATATGGCCCTAGCCGTGACTGGTTGAAGATTGCACAATCTTCTCATGCGCGCAGCAAGATTAAACAGTGGTATAAGAAAGAGAAACGTGAAGAAAATGTCGAAAAAGGTCGAGAAAGCCTTGAGCGTGAGCTGAAACGAATCGGCCTCGAGCCTTCTCAATGGCTTACTGATGATAAATTGCAGGAGGTCTGCAAGCGGTTCGCGTTTAACGATATCGACGATATGCTGTCTGCGATTGGTTTCAGCGGAATTACTGCATCCCAAATCGTAACACGTTTAACAGAGAAGCTTCGGAAAGAGCAGGAGGAAGCAAGTCTGCTTGAGCTCACAACAGAGCGCAAGGAAATTAAGGCTGCTCCTGAGCGAAAAGTCCAGCATACGAACGGCGTTAAAGTTAAAGGCATAGATAATCTGCTTGTACGATTTGCACGCTGCTGTAATCCGGTGCCAGGTGACGAAATAGTAGGGTATGTTACGCGCGGGCGCGGGGTATCTGTCCATCGTACGGATTGCCCTAATCTTCCGTCACTAGATATCGAAGGGGAAGAAGCAGCACGTGTGATCGAAGTGGAGTGGGAGAATGAGAATGAATCGGCGAGCTACAGCGTCGATATCGAGATTACTGGACATGATCGGAATGGGCTGCTTAACGAAGTACTCCAAGCCGTGTCCGAGAGTAAGACGAATATATCTGCTGTTACTGGTCGTACCGATAAGAATAAGCTCGCTCAGGTTCATATGACCATTCTGATTCGGAATACGGATCATCTGCAATCCGTTGTAGAGCGAATTAAGCGAGTTAAAGATGTATATTCTGTACATCGGATCATGCAATAAGGAGTACAGATTGACATGAGAGTGGTATTGCAGCGCGTAAGTGAAGCCAAAGTAACTGTAGATCAAGAGGTTATCGGCCAGATTAATAGAGGATTTATGCTTCTTGTTGGTATTACTCATGAGGATAGTCAGAAGGATGCTGACTATTTGGCCGAAAAAATTGCTGGTTTGCGTGTATTTGAGGATGAAGCCGGAAAAATGAACGAAAGCATTGTGGATGTTGGCGGTGCCATCTTATCCGTGTCTCAATTTACGCTTTATGGGGACACCCGTAAAGGAAAAAGACCGAACTTTATGGCTGCGGCGAGGTCTGAAGCAGCAGAGCCGCTGTATACGTATTTCAATGAGCAGCTTAGAAGCAAGGGGCTTACCGTTGAAACAGGAAAATTTGGAGCGATGATGGATGTGGCGCTGACCAATGACGGCCCTGTGACACTGATATTGGAGAGCAAGGTCTAACTGACTTCGTATACTTTAACTAAGGTTAATTGTAAAGACACCGGGACATACTAGGTAATGAATAACCCTGGTAAGGACGGTGTCTTTTTAATATGCGACAATCCCTAAAGCAAATGAACATGAATGCGTGTATGCTGCTTCTGCCTGGAAGTGTTCCGGAAGCCATGCATTTGGCCAATTTAGCAGCAGCCAAAACCATCTCGTTGTATGAAACGACATCGACCGATAAGCCGGTCAGAATCCGGTTGCCGCGGTCTTAGAGCTATTCTCTTGGAGATGCTTTCCCCCAAGGAGATAGCTTTTTTTCATTGATGGTTGATGAGATGATTTTGATTGGAAAGTAGATTTTTGCTGTGGATGTTATAAAACTGATTATACAGGGTAATGAATACTCGAGGCGCTATTGCCTTGAAAGGAGACGATAATCAATGAGTAAAGTAGCATTTTTGTTAGCAGACCAATTCGAAGACTCGGAAATGAAAGTTCCTTACGATGAGGTAAAGAAAGCAGGACATGAAGCCGTGATTATCGGCCTTGAAGCGGGAGCTACCGTGAAAGGGAAACAAGGGAAAGAAGAGTATACCATCGAGAAAGCCATTACGGAGGTCAGTGCAGCTGAATTTGACGCCGTCGTCATTCCGGGCGGATCTTCACCAGAAAATCTTCGTTTGAATGATCAAATCCTGAAATTCGTTACCGAAGTGAATCAGGCGAAGAAGCCAATCGCGGCAATATGTCATGGCCCGCAAATTTTGGCGAGCGCGGATCTGTTGAAGGGACGCACCGTGACTTCTTATCCCCCTCTCAAAGACGATATGATCAATGCGGGTGCTGAATTCCGTGATGAGGAAGCGGTTGTGGATGGTAATTTTATCACTTCCCGTACCCCTGAGGACGAACCGGCATTCGTGCGAGAAATACTAAAAGCGATATAAATGAAGCTGGGTTTGTAAGTGCTGCTTCAGAATACAATGGACTAACTACTTTAATAATGGACTAACTACTTTAATAAGGAGGGTTTGTTTTATGTCGAAGAGAATACAAGCGTATTTCAGAACCGAAGATGATGCAGAAGGTGCAAGAATCTCCCTACATGCATTTGCTACAGAGCAATTGGAGGTAGGAGAATTAGATTCTTCCATTGGGAGATCAAATCGAATTCTCATTCCCCTTGTTCCGCAAAACAATGTGGGAGGAATCAATACAACAGGTGCTGTCGGGACAGCTGCAGGAACACAAACGGAGTCTATTATTCCCGTTGTCTCTGATCGTGATCCTGATGAACCAACAGCGGCAGATCGCAATGGTAATCGGGAAGGCGGGCTGCTGAATGCGGAGGATGTATTCACTAACGACTATGACAACCTCCATTATGTATTAGCTGTGAAGGTTAAGGATGAAGAGTACGAGGATGTCGTAAACAAAATTCGCTCTAAAGGTGGATATGTTGAGATTGACGAGTAATCCGTGTCGATGTGGAACAAATTATGAACGTGCTGAGAATCAATGCTTGCCTCAGGGACAATATATGTTGTTCACTATACGGAACTAATCATGTGAGGCCAATTTATATAAAGCGCTTTCAAAATTGTAATGATCTCGTCATATTAACTACATCAATTATTAATATATGCTGTTTATAATAACAGCATGACCCCCTTTTTAAATATATACTTTGAACCTACAAACCGTTTTTGTAGGTTTTTTTCTGTCTTTTTTCTGGAATTAGTTTACCTGGCGTGTTATTTTCTTTTTGAAAATGCTTGACTTTAACGTATGGGTTCATTACAATCGAACAATAATATAAGGATATATAATGTGATTTGATGACAGGACCAAGTACTCCGTGCCCCACATGCTTAGAGATGAATCCCTTAGGCTGGAAGGATTCTCATGATGACCGGACGAATGACTTCCTCGAGAACGGGCGGCGAAAGCAACAATTGGTGATTAGCCGTACCGCGCTGGCGAGCGTTACACGCCTTAAGCGAACGAATGAGTTAATACAATCATTGTTCGGAATGTGGGTGGTACCACGGTAGATGTGCTTATGGCAATCTCTCGTCCCTGTTTCTTGTATGAGACAGGGCGGGAGATTTTTTGTTTTTTAAACATGCTTTTTAATATAAGATGATTCACTTGGAAAGTGATGGAGGGATGAAGAATGGCTTTTCAAAAACCGACGGGTACACAGGATTTGCTGCCAGGTGTGGTGGAGAAGTGGCAGTATGTTGAGAGCAAGGCAAGAGAGCTATGCGCGCGGTTTAACTATCGGGAGATTCGTACACCGATATTTGAGCAGACTCACCTGTTTGAACGGGGGGTAGGAGAGACAACAGATATCGTAGAGAAAGAAATGTATACCTTCAAAGATAAGGGCGATCGGAGCATAACGCTTCGGCCGGAAGGAACAGCAGGAGTTGTCCGCTCCTACGTAGAGAACAAGCTGTACGGAGAGCCGGATGTAACTAAACTATATTACACGGGTCCGATGTTCCGATATGAGCGACCGCAGGCCGGACGCCAGCGTCAATTTCATCAATTTGGAGTAGAAGCCTTCGGTTCGGTAGACCCTGCGATTGACGCAGAGGTTATTGCGCTCGGATATCAATTTTGCCGGGAGCTGGGACTTCAGGGCGTTACCGTGGAGCTGAACTCCGTTGGTAATGCGGAGAGCCGAGCTGTATATCGTGAAACTCTGCTGGCCTTCCTTAATCCGATGAGAGATTCGCTATGTAAGGATTGTAAATCCCGGATGGATCGGAACCCGCTGCGTGTGCTTGACTGCAAAGTGGATCAGGATAAATTTGCGAATGCCCCTTCCATTCTGGACAGCCTGAGTGAGGAAGAAACGAACCACTTCAAGAAGGTACAAGCATATTTAGACCGTATGGAGATTCCTTATACGCTGAATCACCGTCTTGTAAGGGGACTTGATTATTACACGATGACTGCTTTTGAGCTGAAAGCCGAAGGAATCGGTGCGATTGACACTATTGGCGGCGGTGGTCGTTACAATGGTCTTGTAGGCGATATCGGCGGACCGGATCAGCCAGGTATCGGTTTTGGTATCGGTCTTGAGCGTATCCTGCTCATTCTCGATAAGCAGGGAGTGGAGCTTGATGCGGTGAAACCGCTCGATGTTTACTTTGTAGCCCTTGGCGAAGCTGCCGAGGCAGAAGTGACAGCACAGCTGTTTAAATTGCGCCAAGCTGGATACAGCGGAGAGCGCGATTATTTGGGCCGGAAGATGAAGGCCCAAATGAAGTCGGCCGATCGCCTGAAAGCGCGGTATACCGCGATTCTCGGCGAGGATGAGCTTGAGCGGGGAGAAATCACGCTCAAGTCAATGCAAGACGGCGAGCAGCGTGTCGTGAAGCTCGCCGATCTGGTCTCCGCGCTGCAATAGTATCAGCAGCGCTTCTGTGCTTGCATAAAGCGAAGCAATGCAAGGCACGCCGAAGGCTACAGGGTTTTGCCTGCAGTTGCTTGCATAAAGCGAAGCAATGCAAGGCACGCCGAAGGCTATAAGGGTTTGCCTGCAGTTGCTTGCATAGAGCGAAGCAATGCAAGGCACGCCGAAGGCTATAGGGGTTTACCTGCAGTTGCTTGCATAGAGCGAAGCGATACAAGAGACGCCGAAGGCTACAGGGGGTATTCCCGCACTTCCTTGCATAGAGCAAAGCAATGCAAGGCACGCCGAAGGCTATAGGGTTTTGCCTGCAGTTGCTTGCATAGAGCGAAGTAATGCAAGGCACGTCGAAGGCTATAAGGGTTTGCCTGCAGTTGCTTGCATAGAGCGAAGCGATGCAAGAGACGCCGAAGGCTATAGGGGTTTTACGCTCTTTGGAAGCAGTGAAGCGGGGTCCTTACCTTTGCAGCAATGCGGCAAAGGTAAGGACAGTAGCGCTCCCACTACTAACGTAAGTTTTTTCACCTTCCACCAACTGCTGCATCTGCTGCAGGTTCCGGGTGTCCAGAGGGCAGCGCCCTCTGGGGTCCTCCCTGTCAGGGAGGATTTAGGAGGGTGAATTTAAAAAGTTTCCTAAACATTTTATATAATTTTTGATTACAAAGGAGAATGAAGATGCAAAGAAGTCATCAATGCGGAACACTTACGACCGAGCACATTGGTCAAACAGTTACACTGAACGGTTGGGTACAGACTCGCCGTGACCTTGGGGGCGTACTCTTCATTGATCTGCGCGACCGCAGCGGAATCGTGCAAATCGTATTTAATCCGGATTACTCCGGCGAAGCGCTCAAAATCGCTGACCGTGTCCGCAGTGAATATGTTCTGGCTGTGACAGGAACGGTAGTTAAGCGGGATGAAGAAACGGTTAACCCGAACTTGCCCACAGGCTTGATCGAAGTACAAATTACAGAGATTGAAGTGTTGAACGCATCCAAAACACCACCGTTCTTTATCGAAGACGGAATTGAAGTGGATGAATCCCTTCGTTTGAAATATCGCTATATGGACCTGCGTCGTCCGGAAATGCAGGAGACGCTCCGTCTGCGCTCCAAAGCAGCCAAAGTATTCCGTGATTTCCTGGATGAAAAAGAGTTTATTGAAGTAGAAACTCCGATTCTGACGAAGAGCACACCGGAAGGTGCGCGTGATTACTTGGTGCCAAGCCGTGTGCATGAAGGCGAATTTTTCGCTCTGCCACAGTCACCACAAGTATACAAGCAGCTTCTTATGGTTGGCGGTCTCGAGCGCTACTATCAGATTGCCCGCTGCTTCCGTGATGAGGATCTTCGTGCTGACCGTCAGCCGGAATTTACACAGGTCGACATTGAGACTTCCTTCCTGCAGCAGGATGAGCTGCTGCCTATGATGGAAGATCTTATGGTTAAACTGTTCCGCGAAACCAAAGGAGTCGAAATCGAGACCCCGTTCCAGCGTATTACTTATGCGGATGCAATGGGCAAATACGGTTCAGACAAACCCGATCTGCGCTTCGGTATGGAGCTTGTCGAGCTGAATGATATTGTAGCAACGAGCGGAGTAAAAGTATTTGCTTCGGTAATCGAAAAAGGCGGAGAAGTGAAATGCTTGAACGCCAAAGGCTGCGGAACATGGACTCGTAAAGAAATCGATGACCTGGGCCCTTATGCAGCGCGTTATGGTGCCAAAGGACTGGCTTGGATTCAAGTGAAAGAAGGCGAATTCAAGGGGCCTATCGTGAAATTCATGTCACCTGAAGAAATCGAAGCGATCAGAGAGCGCACAGGTGCGGAGGACGGAGACTTGCTTCTGTTCTCAGCTGACAACAAAAAAGTAGTAGCTGATGTTTTGGGAGCACTGCGTTTGAAAATCGGCCGTCAGCTTGGTTTGATTGACGATAATAAGTTTAAATTTGCTTGGGTCGTAGATTTCCCGCTCCTTGGATACGATGAGGATGAGAAACGTTATGTGGCTGAGCATCATCCATTCACGCGTCCGAAGGAAGAAGATCTGCACCTGTTCGAAACCGATCCGGGTCAAATTCGCGCTCAGGCCTATGACTTGGTGCTGAACGGTTATGAAGTAGGCGGCGGCTCCATGCGTATCTACAAGCGTGATGTGCAGGAGAAAATGTTCGCTGCTCTTGGACTCTCCACGGAAGAAGCTTATGACAAATTTGGATTCTTGCTGGACGCATTTGAATACGGCACGCCTCCGCATGGCGGTATCGCCTTCGGTTTCGACCGTTTGGTTATGCTGCTTGCAGGACGTAATAACCTGCGTGAAACGATTGCTTTCCCGAAAACGGCAAGCTCTACGGACCTGCTCATGAATGCACCGTCGGAAGTAGATACGAAGCAGCTGGAGCAGCTTCATATCCGCGTTTCTCGCAAGCCCAAAGCGGAAAAGAACTAAGTAAGGGGGACGAATTGTCACCATGCTACATCAATTTTCAAGAACGGAACTTGCGATCGGACCGGAAGGCCTGGCGAAGCTGAAGAACAGCACCGTTGCTGTGCTCGGCATCGGGGGCGTCGGCTCTATGGCCGTAGAAGCTCTGGCTCGTACCGGTGTAGGACGGATTATTATGATTGATAAGGATGTTGTCGACATTACGAATATCAATCGTCAGATCCATGCCTTAACGACAACGATTGGTCAGAAGAAAGCAGATCTGATGGTGGATCGGGTAAAGCTGATTAATCCGGAGATCGACGCCATTGCTCTTAACATGTTCTATACAGAAGAGACTTACGAGGAATTGTTTAAATACGAGCTGGATTATGTACTGGATGCATCCGATACGATCATTTACAAGATTCACTTAATCAAGGAGTGCATGGAGAGAGGAATTCCGATGATCTCCAGCATGGGAGCAGCCAACAAGATGGACCCATCCAAATTCCAGGTTGCCGACATTTCCAAGACCTCCATGGATCCGATGGCTCGTGTCATTCGTAACAAACTGCGTAAGGAGCACGGTATTAAAAAAGGCGTGAAGGTCGTCTTCTCAACAGAGCAGCCAATGAAGCCACGTCAGGATGTAACGGATAAGATTGTTCCGGAAAATGCACCTGAGATCCGTAAAGCAAAACAGCCGCCTGCAAGTAATGCTTTTGTGCCTCCTGTTGCAGGACTTATCATGGTCAGTGAAGCCATCAAGGATTTGCTAGCCGTGAAATAGGATGCTTAAGCCGATGTTTTCAGGTTTAAAATGAATATAATCTGAACAAGATAAACTTGTTCCCGCGTGGATACCAGCGTATGGTATTCACGCTTTTTTTCTTTGTATGGAGATTGTATGGATAATTGAAGTGAAGGAAAAGAGGATTGGAGTATATGAAACAAAAAAGTCTGTTCCGATGGGTTGGAATGAGACAAGGAGATGTGCTCAAGAAAGAGCTTGGAGCGGGAATCATCTCCTACTTCTCTGTTGTTTATATTGTAATGGTCAATGCTTCCATTCTGGCGGATGCAGGCATGCCGCTGCAGGCAGCCATGGTGGGAACTTTGTTAACTTCGATTGCCGGCTGTCTATTTATGGCGTTTATCGGCAAATCGCCGATTATCGTTGTTCCGGGAATGGGAATCAACGCATTTTTTGCTTATACCCTTGTTCATTCCATGAAATTGACCTGGCAGGAAGCTTTAGCGGTGGTCACGATTACGGGCATTCTGTTTGCGGTTGTCGCCTTTACGAACCTGTATAAAGTGATTAGTGAGGCGATTCCTCACAATTTACAGCATGGTATTACGGTGGGGATCGGACTATTCCTGACCTTTATCGGTCTTCAAAAAAGCGGGATTGTTGTGGCGCATCAAACGACCTTTGTAACGATCGGCCATTTTGATGATCCTGGTGTGCTGACAGCCTGCCTTACATTGCTGCTAGCTTTTGTGTTATTCGTTAGAAATGTGCAGGGCGGCCTCCTTATCAGCATGGTCGCAGGTACGATTTTGGCCTATGTGCTGGGTGCTGCAGAAGCACCTTCTCAAATGATGTCGGCATCTGAGCCGATACGAGAGTATGGGCAATTGTTTGGAGAGCTGTCTTTTACAGGGCTGGTGAATCTATCCTTCTGGATTGCGGTCTTCTTGCTGCTGCTTATTGTTGTATTTGAGAACATTGGTCTGATCGCTTCTCATACGAACATTACTCAGCGTCCAGAGACATTCAAAGGCAGCCTTCGGGCACTTTCGATTACGAATGTGTTTGCTGGAATATTTGGTACAAGTCCTGTAGTAGCAGCAGCCGAGACAACGGCGGGCATTGCAGCAGGGGGACGAACGGGGCTTACACCGCTAACGACAGCGGTATTGTTTGGAGCAACCTTTTTATTCATCCCTTTATTAACGCTTATACCCGACAGTGCAATTGCACCGATACTGATCATTATCGGCGGTCTGATGGTGCAAAGCGTAAAGGATATCAAGTTCTCGGATTACACCGAAGCTTTTCCCGCATTTCTAATTATGGTGATGATTCCCTTCACATATAGCATTGTTGATGGCATGGCATTTGGATTTATTGCGTATCCCGTAGCCAAGCTGGCAGCCGGACAAGGCAGAGAAGTACCTAAGGTAATGTATTTCATAGCAGTTCTCTTCCTACTTAATTTTGTGGTCTATGCTTTGTTATAAAATAAACGGTATGCCTAATTATGAGGAACTCAGCCCCTCCGGAATTGAATAGCTTTTCATTATCTTTTGTGGTATATTAGTACTCCTTTTGCTGTACGGATACGTCCGAGCTGCAAAATAATTCTTAGGAGGTAACTGAACTATGGATGACACGATTCAAAGTGCCTATCAAGAAGAGGAGCAGAGGCTTAAAGATACGATGAAGGAAGTCGAACAGCAGCTTGCGAAGCTTCAGTCGGTTCCGGTATATACCGGTCATGACTTTACAGAGCAGGTGCTTGAGGCGGGCCGAGAGGAACGCCGACAACGGCTTTTCAAGAGCGTGAAGGAGCCCTATTTCGGACGTCTTGATTTTGAAGAGCTCGGCACTGGCAGTTCAAAGCCGCTATACATTGGCAAAGTCGGCGTAGATCGTGAAGAGTACACAGATCAGCCGCTGGTCATTGATTGGCGGGCGCCAGTGGCGAGTCTCTTTTATTCTTTTACCGGCGGGGATGGACCCGCAGAATATGAATCACCCGAAGGTATCATTGAAGGTCTCGTATATTTAAAGCGAAATATTGTGATTCGCCAGCAGATCCTTGAGCGTGTGGCAGACACGTATAATCGGGACAGTGACCAGCCTGCCGTATCGGATGAATTCCTCGTCTATCGACTCGGTGAGAATAAGGACAACAAGCTGCGTGATATTGTATCTACAATTCAGGCAGAGCAGGACCGAATCATCCGGGCAGCGCGGAATACAGCGCTCATTATTCAGGGGGTTGCAGGGAGTGGTAAAACAACCGTGGCGCTCCATCGCCTTGCTTTTTTACTGTACCAGTACAAGGAGCAGGTATCGGCAGAGAAAATGATTATTTTTGCCCCCAATAATATGTTCCTGGATTACATTTCTAACGTACTGCCTGAGCTCGGTGTGGGTGACATACAGCAGAGCACCTTCTCAGATTGGGCAATGAATCTGCTGGACATGGAGCTGAGACTGGCAGATCCTGCAGAAACTTTGTCTTATTGGTTTGAGGGTGAAGGAGAACTGCCGGAGATTACGGAGGAAGTACCAGGACGGTTTAAGGGATCTATTGCGTTTATGGAAATTCTTCGTGACTGCGTTAAGAGGATGGAGATCAGCTCTGTACCGGATATGGACTTTTCACCGTGGGACGGGGCAGTGCTTGCGAGAGCAGAGATTGTGAAGTGGTTTAAGGAAGAGTATAAGCCCTACCCTCTTGCGAAGCGCAAAGAACGAGTCATGGCCCGGGTGCATCGCTGGATTGAAATGGAGCTTAAGAAGGCACCTTCGGCCACCGTTCTTAAAGAGTGGAAGAAGAAGGCATCAGCACGCGAGAAGTCTTATGGCAACAAATGGCCGAAATATGAGCCGCTTACGCTGTACAAACAGATCTTCAAAGCAGTCAAAGGTGCGAGTCCTATACCAGAGGAAGCGGTCAGCCAGATTCCAAAGTCTGTGTTTAAGTCGACAGCTCTTGATTTGAAGAACAATGTCATTCGTGAAGAAGATCTTCCGGCACTCGTTTATTTGCATGTACTGGTACATGAGGTGGACGGGAATCAGCGATTTGATCATGTGGTCATTGACGAGGCGCAGGATTTTTCACCATTCCACATTGCGCTTCTGGATTTGTTCGTCAAAGGTCACTCCTTTACAATCCTTGGCGACTTGTCCCAGGGCATTCATGCCTATCGGGGCGTGCATCAGTGGGAGGAAATGAGCTCACTCTTTGCAGCGGAATATAATGATTATTTTGCGCTGACTCGAAGCTATCGATCTACGATGGAAGTCATTGAGTTTGCCAATACGATCTTGGAAAAAGGCGTTCAAAGCGGCATCACAGCTGTACCCGTGTTCCGGAGCGGAGACGGTGTTCGGCTCATTGATTACGGGCAAGAGGGTAGAGAAGCTTCCTTGAAAAAAGCAATGGAGACGCTCATTGACAAGGACTACAGGACGGTATCCATCCTGACACGCTCGCTGAGGGATGCTAAAGCTTTGCATGAGCGGCTTAGTTCTGAAGGGCTTGAGGTTAATCTGATCGATGATGGCAAGAAGCAGTATGAGGGCGGCTACTCGGTGCTTCCGGTGTATCTGTCCAAGGGACTGGAGTTCGATGCCGTTATTGTTGCGGATGCGGATCAAGCTCATTATGGCAGCAGCGCATGGGACGCCAAGCTGTTATATGTCGGCTGTACGCGTGCGCTGCACGAATTGTGGCTCATGAATGGTGAGGAACGGCCGGACTACGTTGAGCAGGATAACGATGAGGTTGTTGTGAAAGGCTGGCCGGAGTAAGGCTGCCAGTTAATTAGGCTGAGGACCTTAGGTCACATCCATGAATTGGATGAGGCTTATACGTCCTCGGCTTTTTTGTTTCGGAGGGTGAAATGTCCATGCCGTTTATTTTTGGGCCTGGATTGAGCTCGTTGACCAGCATATTGAATTGCAGAAGCACAACAAAACCGACACCGAATAATCCGAAAAGATATTCCTTTCGCATTTTTAAGAGCTTTTCTTCCGTTATGCTGTGAGCCAGCTCATGCTTCTCTTGAAAACTAGTGGATATTCAGTCTACGTCAAGACTGTCATTCTGCTGAAGCTTCTTCAGGAACCAAAGTCCAACAACAGAGCGCACCAGTAATATGGAAAAGACTAAGATAGATAGAAGATTTAATTTTGCCGCTGCCCAGTCAATGGGCACTGCTCTTCCGTCAACGTCAAACGGTATGGGGTTAAGTTCATTTTTAAGGTCTCGTATATTGAATAGGAGCAATAAGACAAACGTGAAGTTCAGAATGAGCCCCATTTTGAAATTAGATAACTTTTCTTCATCCCAGACGTTCCATAAGTCTCGAAACTCTAGAAAAAAATAATAGAGAACTGAACTACAGATGATCAATGTGATCACGATGAATTCCATGTTAAAGAGTGGTCCTTCAGAGGAATATAATTGAAACCGAAATAGGCTGTACACAAGACAGAGAGCGAATATTGAGCTAGCTGTAATTTTCTTGATCATGATCAGCATCCTCCTTAGCGGATTCTTTTTGGTTTAATGCACGAGAATACATTTGAAGTACAAGAGCCGAACGAATAGCTGTTAGGATGGCAACTACAAGCACATAAATACGAATTAAGATGCTGAACTTTCCACTTTCCGGTGTACTTTCAAAAAATCCTTCTATATCGGGAAGTGGAAATTTAAGCTCCAGATAAATAGTATGTATGCTTAGCAGTGCAATCAAAATAGAGCCTGCTAAGGTGATTTTAGTAGAGAGCAACAGTTTCTTAAGCTGATACTCTACCAATCTTTTGTTTTTCAAATTGCGCTGCTCCGTGATAAGACCATAAAGAAGCACACCAATAGTGACGAACAGACATACTGTATATTCTGTATACAAAATATGACCGTCCCGATTATAAGTGAAGAAGAATCTTCCACCGAAAATAACCAGAGTGAGCGTAAGCAGACTGGCTGCGGTCGTTCGTTTAACCATGTGCATACCTCCCTATTTAGAGAGAACGTATTTAACAGCAGGATAGTTAGATTTTACCATAATTAATTTCGATAAAGGATTTAGGTTGGATAAATCGAATTTTTGAAAATAAGAAGTTAATGCTTCATGGAGGTGTTATTTATGAAATGTGGAGCTAAAAGATATGTGATTGTAATTGATACAGAAGAGAATGAACTTAAAGAGATCATTGTCAAAGCCAGAACCGCTATTGAAGCGAGAAAAGTAATCCGCAAGCAGTACGGACCTAAGATTAAAATCACAAGCGTGTCACTCTTGAATCAGGAACAGGAAGGACATGTGTTATGATTAAGGTAAGCACAACTTAAGGGAAGTGAAATGATGGATTTATTCTCATACAGCCAGGATGCGGAGCCGAAGGCACGGCTGCTTGCCGATCGCATGCGGCCGCAGAGCCTGGATGAATATATAGGTCAGGAGCATATTATAGGGCCCGGGAAGCTGCTCAGACGCGCCATTGAGGCTGATCAGGTCTCATCTATCCTTCTATACGGCCCTCCGGGCTGTGGCAAAACGACGCTGGCGCATATTATCTCTCATCATACCCAAGGCGAATTTGTTCGGCTGAATGCGGTCGATGCCTCTGTCAAAGACGTAAGAGAGGTCATCGAGCAGGCCCAAAACAACAAGTCCATGTACGGTACGAAGACGATTCTCTTTCTGGATGAGGTACATCGTTTCAATAGCTCAAGACAGGATGCGCTGCTGCCCGCGGTGGAGAAGGGGACTATCATCTTCATTGGCGCAACGACAGAGAATCCGTTCCATTATGTGAATGGAGCCTTACTGAGCCGTTCAACGTTGTTCCAGCTGGAATCACTGACCAAGGAGCATTCACTCATCGCGATGCGGCGTGCTCTTCATGATTCGGAGAAGGGACTCGGGTATATGAAGCTGGAAGCGGACGAAGATGCCCTTCTTCATATCGCTTCCATGGCAAACGGAGACATTAGAAGGGCGCTGAATGCACTGGAGCTTGCAGCGCTGACGACGCCGCCTGAGCCAGACGGTACGATTCATATTACACTTACTGTAGCCGAGGAATCGATTCGTCGTCCCATCGTCAAAGCTGATGAGTCAACACAGTACGATGTACTGTCCGCTTTTCACAAGAGCATCCGGGGCTCCAGTGATGCAGCTCTTTTCTGGTTCCTGTACGCGGTGGAGAAGCTGGGGATGGACCCGATGACGTTCATACGCAGGCTTATCGCCGCTGCAAGCGAGGATATTGGTCTTGCCAATCCTCAGGCGATGGTACAAGCTGTAACTGCTCTTGAGGCTTACCGCAATAACGGCTGGCCGGAAGCCAAGCTGAACATTGCGCAAGCGATTTTGTTCGCGGTAGAAAGTCCGAAATCCAACCGAGTGTACACTGCTATAGCCAAAGCAATGTCTACGATGGATGAATTAAAATCGGCGGAAGTGCCGCTCCATCTTAGAGACGGACACTATAAAGGCTCTGTTCAGCTTGGACATGTGGGATACAAATATCCGCACAATTATCCGGGGCACTATGTGGAGCAGCAATACTTGCCGAAGGAAATTCAGGATGAAATCTTCTATGAGGCAACAGAGCAAGGCAATGAGTCCAAAATCAAGCTGAATCAGGAGCGGAGAAGAATCCGGAATCAAAGAGGATGAAGGAGCTTATTTACATCGGTATCGGCGGATTTATGGGAACGGCAGCCCGGTATGGGGTACAGGATTTGTTTCTGCCGGGGGAAGGCCTATTTCCTCTGGCTATATGGTTGATTAACATGGCAGGGTGCTTCTTTTTGGGCTTTTTTTTCACAGTTACTCCGGCCAAATGGAACATCAGACCCGAGATCAGGTTATGTATTGGCACCGGATTTACCGGAGCTTTTACTACGTTCTCTACCTTCACAGTAGATGTTGTCCGCTTCGCCGGCATGAGTGAGCTGCTTCTTGGATTAATGTATGTGACTCTAAGTGTAGTCATTGGATTATTCATGAGTTATCTTGGGATCCGATTGGGCCAATGGATGTTAGGACAGGCAGCACGGAAGGAGAACACAATATGATCTGGGCTGCTGGAGTAGGGGGAATGGCAGGAGCGATGCTCAGGTATGGGCTCGGAAAAATCATATCTCGTAAGGCAGCAGCTGCAGGATCATCGTTTCCTTGGGGGACCTGGGTGATTAATATCAGCGGATCCTTGCTGCTTGGGATACTATATGTGCTTACCGGGGAGGGCATATTGCTTCCGTTATGGTGGGCTGTGCTCGGCATTGGATTCTGCGGGGCGTATACAACATTTTCCACTTTCGGATATGAAACGATGCAGCTTATAAGGGAACACCTAAGAATACAGGCAGCATTATATGTTATGAGCTCTATCATCATGGGAGTAGCTGCTGCATTTGCAGGTATGTGGTTTACCTCATTCATCGTTATTTAAAAATTTAAATTATTCCTATGAAAAAAGCAGGAAAAAAGCCATTCTTCATGGTAATACATGAGGAATGGCTTTACTCATCTGCTAACTTGCTGAATCAGGCTTAAGCGGGTGAACCTGCTGCCACCTTTTCAACGATATCTATTGTACCTCCGCCGAGACACACATCACCGTCATAAAATACGACAGCTTGTCCTGGCGTAATGGCTTTTTGCTCTTGATCAAACTTGACATGAACCGTGCCGTCTTCACGCCAGGTTAGGGTGACGCCTTGGTCGGGCTGGCGATATCTGAACTTGGCAGTGCAGTGGTAAGGAGCACTTGGTACATGTTCTTTACCCGCGATCCAGTTTACTCCTGTGGCAATTAGTCCGGTAGAGTACATGCTCGGATGCTTGTCACCTTGGACCACGTAGAGAATATTTTTCTCTAAATCTTTATCTGCTACAAACCAAGGCTGTCCATTGCCGGAGCCGCCGATGCCAAGACCTTGACGTTGGCCCAGCGTATAATACATCAGTCCATCGTGACGGCCTTTCATTTCTCCACTCTCGATATCGACCATATCGCCGGATTTTGCAGGCAGGTAGCCAGAGAGGAATTCCTTGAAATTGCGTTCACCGATGAAGCAAACACCCGTGCTGTCTTTCTTCTTGGCCGTGTATAGACCGGCTTCTTCAGCAATGCGGCGTACCTCAGGCTTCGGCAAATGGCCGATCGGGAACATGGCTCTAGACAGCTGCTCCTGGCTCAGTGCATTAAGGAAATATGTCTGATCCTTGTTATTATCTACACCGCGAAGCAGCTTGTATGTGCCGTCTTCTTGAATCAGACGTGCATAATGTCCTGTAGCAACATAGTCGGCTCCAAGGTCCAGTGCCTTGTTGAGAAATTCGCCGAATTTGATCTCGCGGTTACACATGACATCGGGATTAGGAGTCCGTCCGGACTTATATTCATCTAGGAAATAGGAAAATACTTTATCAAAGTATTCCTTCTCGAAGTTGACTGTATAATAAGGAATGTCCAGCTGTTCACAGACGCGGCGGACATCTTCCGCATCATCTTCTGCCGTACAATGACCGAATTCATCGGTGTCGTCCCAGTTTTTCATGAAAATACCGATGACGTCGTAACCCTGCTGTTTAAGCAGCAGTGCTGTGACGGAGGAATCCACGCCTCCCGACATGCCGACGATGACGCGGGTGTTTTGATTATCGTTAGACATCGTCATCACCATCTCTATCTAAAATTGTAATACGCGTTTTATTTTAACATACTCTACCCTAACTTACGACGTAAATCGGACAATTACGATATAGAGTGCTGAAACTAAAGAAAACTTCATCTAATTCTTAATATTATCGTCACTGTTTTCTACCCATAAACGTCCTGTTTATGTTACCATTGTTTAATAGTTATGATCGGAATACTGTGAAATTGGCAATGCTGATCATAAGCCCGAATCTTCTAACGACAATTAAAATTTCTAATGATGAGAACGAGCTCGCTATTACGAATTACGACGGGTTTCTTAGAATATGACTAAACAATGAGGTGTACACACTTGAAGATATCTACTAAAGGCCGTTACGGATTAACTATTATGATGGAGCTGTCTGGGCGATTTGGCGAGGGCCCGACTTCACTTAAGAGCATTGCGGAGAAGAATCAGCTGTCAGAGCATTATCTGGAGCAGCTCATCGCACCCCTTCGCAACGCAGGTCTTGTTAAGAGTATTCGCGGGGCATATGGCGGATATATTTTGGCGCGTGAGCCCATGACGATTACAGCAGGAGATGTCATTCGTGTGCTGGAAGGACCGATTTCTCCGGTTGATTTTACAGAAGAAGATGATCCGGCCAAACGTGACTTGTGGATGCGTATCCGCAACAGTATCGCAGAGGTGCTGGATTCTACAACACTTCAAGATCTGATCTCCTATAAAGAGGATACCGAATCAGACAGCTACATGTTCTATATTTAGTTTTACAATTGTCCTAAATGGGCTGTAACCTCATGGACAATGGCTTGTTTAAAAGTTGGAATCTGACTATTGGGGTTACAGAGCTCTCCTGCACGAAAATCCAGAGATAAGCCCATTACTTACCTCAGGTTATTCATTGTACTAAACGGTATAGTGAATAACCTGAGGTGTTTCATGTTGCGTAAATGGACAAGAGTCGATATTATGTACGTTTATGACATCGTTGCGAGCATTACGGAAGTGGAATTCATGGGGAGGCCGAGGAACGGATCCTATAACAAGATCAGTATAAAAAATACGATATGAAAAGGGCCCCTTTGGGCCCTATTTGAAAGGCTATTCAACAACAGCATCCTCAGGACGTTTAAACTGAAGCGGAGGAGGAACTAACCACCCTTTGTTTTTGTTCATTTCAAGAATACGCACAGCAAATGCAGTTTTTGTAACATGATATTTTGCAAACAGTGCACCAATATCTTCTCTGATGGATTGTCCAATAGCTTGACTACAGGCGACAAGGGCAATTGAATTGTCTGCTGCAATTTTTGCAGCAATCTCTGGGTCAGTGAATCTGGCTCCTGGTGGTATATCTTCAAGTTTTACTGCAGGTCTTTCAGAAAGGATCGGTGCAGTAGGAAGCCCATTGTTTATTAATAAATGGTCACACTCTTTAATTTCTAATTTCGCTTGATCAATAAGGTCATCCAAAATTTTCTTCAGTTCCTTGTCACCTGCATGGTTTTTGAAGGCTTGATAACAAGATACGGCTCCTCTAGCCACTGTTGAACATTGCCAAACGCTAAAAATCTCACCAAAATGCATTGGTTCGTCTTTTGGGTTACCGCTCAAAATACTCATTAATTAATCTCCTTTGTTAGTAAATTTAGTGCTAATATAGAATTCCAATGTAGCTGTCAGCAAAGTCACAAAAGAAAGTTGTGACTTTCTTCAATTACGATGTTCTTTTTCACGACGTCTCATACCAGCTAGACCGACTAGTCCTAGTAAACCTAACCAACCCAAATCGAAATCATTATCATCTGCAGCATTTGCATTGTAATTGTTGGTGTTCATGTTGTTTGCATTCCCATCATTGTTATCAGCGAATGCAGGCATTGCAATCAATAAAGCAATACTCATGGCAGCCAAAAATGTTACACTTAATCTTTTCTTTTGTTAGATCCTCCTGTTTTATAGTTCATGTAAGCGATAGTTATTTTCTCCTAAACTTTGATTATTATGAACAGTCACAGAGGAATTCTTTTCTTGATACCAAACTTTGGATAAATATCAAAAAATTAAATGTAAAGCATAGCAGAATAGTGATTTTCCAGCTCCCTGTTGTTTACTGGCTTTTACCCGTTAGTTAACATAAGCATGGAGCAGTTTGCCAGTTGGCAGCTGCTCTATATTACGTTAATCTAACGCTCAGGTTGGTTTCCTAGTCTTACAGTTGCTGCTGATTTTATTTAAACAAAAAAGGACTGTGGAACATTTGAGAATTGAGGAGTCTTTATGAGGATTATTTGAAACCTGCTAAGGGCTACTAGTATAATTTTTTGTCGCCTGTTATAGTATGAATGAATAAAACATCACAGAAAAATAACGATGACGGCTTAGATGTCCGTATAAATAATATTCAATATATTGTTTGAAAGTTATTAGAGTATGTTAAAACGTTTTGTAATGATGAGTACTAAAAGATGTTCCATATTTAAGCGGGGTGAAAGTCAAAATGAATATCTACTTGGATCATGCCGCATCCACTCCTGTGCATCCTGAAGTTGCAGAAGCAATGCTTAAGGTGATGACTGGTCAGTTCGGTAACGCATCGAGCGTGCATGCCTTCGGGCGTGCCGCGAAGCGTACCGTAAGCAATGCCCGGGATAAGATTGCGGCTTTTTTGGGCTCTTTTCCGGATGAGCTTATATTTACGTCAGGGGGGACAGAGAGTGACAACCTGGCTATTTTTGGCGCCTTATCTGCCCATGAAAATAATGGAAAGCATATCATTACCACTTCCATTGAGCATCATGCCGTGCTTCATTCTTTTGAGCAGCTGGAACAGGAGGGCTACGAGGTTACTTATCTTCCGGTTGATTCCTATGGACTTGTCCATACGGACGATGTGATAGCGGCCATAAGGCCGGATACGGTACTGATTAGTGTGATGTATGCCAATAATGAAGTGGGAACCATTCAGCCTATCGAAGAGATCGGAAACATAGCACGGGAGCATGGTGTGTTATTTCATGTCGATGCAGTACAAGCTCTCGGTTCTATTCCTATAAATCTGCATGCATTGCCTGTGGATATGATGAGCTTCTCGGCCCACAAGATTAACGGACCTCAAGGTGTCGGGGCACTGTATTTGCGCCGAGAGGTGAAACTGAATCCTATAGCGTACGGGGGACTTCAGGAGCGTAAACGCCGTGCAGGTACGGAAAATATGGCAGGGATCGTTGGCTTTGCCGCAGCTGTGGAGCATGCAGCTTCTCATATGGAGGAGAGAACAGCTCACGATCTTGAGCTGCGAAGTGTGTTCCTTGAAGAGCTTAACAAAGAAGTCGGGGAAGGAGAATTCGTCCTCAATGGTCATCCTGAACAGGTCCTTCCTCACATTGTTAACGTAAGCTTCCCTTCTGTCAAAACGGAGACGATGCTCATGAATCTTGATGTAGAAGGCGTAGCCTGCGCAAGCGGCTCAGCATGCACCTCAGGCTCCCTTTCTCGTTCTCATGTACTAGAGGCGATGCAATTACCTGAAGAAATTATGGATTCTGCGATTCGATTCAGTTTTGGGCTGGGTAATACTAAAAAAGATTTGGTATATACCGCTCAAAAAGTTGGAACCATTATTAAGCGGCTGCGTAGTAGAGCTTAAGGGTTTCTATATATACGGACAAAGGAGGGAATTCGCGTCCTGTTGTCATCGGCCGAATATAGCGGCACCTCGTGCTGCTCATATTCTAATTCAAGGAGATGAAGGGATACCCCAAGCAGACATGAAACTTCAAGAGATGATAGGTCTTGCCGTTTATGATATAACGGTCGGCAGACAAATCGGCAAAATTGTTGATTTTTTGCTTACAGAGGACTGGAAGATTTGTGGAATCGAGTTAGACGGTAGAGCCCTTTTTTCGGGCAAGGTCAAAACGATTGAATGGGGAGACATCGTCGCTTATGGCGAGGATGCAGTAATGATTCGCAATCAACAGGCGATCCGGCATACGGAAGCTGACGACATACAATATAGCTATGCCAAAGGTCATCATAAATTAAGAGATATGTCGGTGCTCACTAGAGAAGGTTTAGTGCTCGGGCATGTGACCGATGTTTATTTTGACCAGGAATTGGGAAATCATATAATAAGTCTCGAAATTAGTGACGGGTTTGTCACTGACTTGATGGAAGGCCGGAAATGGCTGCCTCTTGCAGAAGAGATAACGCTTGGCGAGCATGCCATTATCGTTCCTACTGCCAGCGAGCAGCATCTGTATAGAATGAATTAAGAGAGCGGATATGTAACCAAGTATATGATCTTAAGTTCAAGCTATGACAGTATCAATGTTTAATATTCTGCTAACGGATAGGTGAAGTTTATGAAATGTCCAAATTGTAGTTCCAAAGATATAGGAAAGATCGGTTCACACCAATTTTATTGCTGGGGATGCTTTATTGAACTGACAGTGAACGGAGATAAGATGTCAGTGTATCAAGTGGAAGAGGATGGAACACTGAGCTCGCTTGATGATCTATTCTTTGGTGATGAGATGGCTCAGGATTATCCTGGAATGCAAATATCACAATAATTCATTACCAACAACTTCCTCTACGCACGCTCTAACACGCGCTAGTCATGACTTCTAGAAGAAGTATACATAGCGGTCGGTTTACGCGGGTGGGGAATAGTCAGGAAAAATAGAAACGCTAATCGTATTTCAGACCATTTGAGATACAGTTAGCGTTTTTTGTTGACCATTTATGCCTCGGACAAGTACAGGATTAAATTGAGATGGTCCTACATATACTTACATGGATAAGCCCGTCCGAGGAGGAGACAGATGTGGAGCACTTAAAAAACAGCAAGCTGTTTCGTTACGGATTGCTCATATTACTTACCCTTATCATTCTATATTTTATTTGGCTGCTTCGGCCGATGCTCCTTGACATATACGTTTTTTTCAAAACTATACTTGCGCCATTTATTGTTGCGTTAATCGTATCGTATGTCTTAAACCCTGTTGTTAGTATGCTGGGGGGACGTAAAGTTCCCAGAAGCATAGCTGTGCTGCTCATATACGCTGTGTTTATCACTTGTCTTGTCGTTATTCTAATGAATGTCATTCCGATGTTTGTTGAACAGCTTGAACAATTGAACGAGCACTTACCTGAGCTCAATATGCATGCGCAAACCTTAATGAATAATATGAACAGCGGCTTGATGCCTCCGGGGATCAGATCGGGTATTAACGGATGGTTGTATCAATTGGAGAATCGTTTGGCAACAGGGATTTCGACTTTTATGGATAACATCGGCTCAACAATCAATACGATTTTTAATATCTTTATCGTCCCATTTCTGATTTTCTACATGCTCAAAGACTTTGATGTGATGGAAAAAGCGGTGGTCTCCTATCTCCCGCGTTCACAGCGGAAATCCATCGTCATGCTCTTAAAGGATATTGATACCGCTCTTGGCAATTATATAAGAGGTCAGTTTATCGTATGTGTTGTGGTCGGTATATTTGCTTATGTTGGGTATGTTATCATTGGCATGCCGTATGCCTTGCTTCTAGCGAGCGTTGTATGTGTGTTTAATATTGTTCCGTACTTGGGTCCTTTTCTAGGTGCTGCCCCAGCAGTAGTAATGGCCTCCACGATCTCATTTAAAATGGTGCTGTTTGTTGTGATCGTAAACACACTTTGCCAAATTCTGGAGAGTAATGTGGTGTCCCCTCAAGTGGTTGGCAAAACACTTCATTTGCACCCGCTGACGATCATATTTGCGCTGCTTGTTGGAGGAGAACTGGCGGGAGTAATCGGTCTTGTTCTGGCTGTGCCTGTATTTGCCGCGCTTAAGGTGATCTTTCAGCATTTCTTTATATATTATATCAAGCGGAAAACGATAGAATAAAAGTGAACGGACCCTTCGATCCCATCCCAGGAAGGCTGCATTGACATGGACTTTCTGGAACGATATAATAAATTATGTATGTTTATATGGTAAATTCAATGATGAAATCAAGTACGCCAGGGTGTTCCCTCAGAGAATGGACTCCTTCAGCTCATGTTAACTAATAAGTAAGATTAGGTGATGAGCTGCTGGGTGTAAGAGTCCTGGAATGAAGCGGCGGAAAGCTAATTTCGGAGAGCGGTTAAAGCCGCCGGTTGACCTACCGTTATCAGGTCCTAACAAGGCGATCGCTTGTATTCTCATTCGTATGATGAGCAGCGATAACCAGGGTGGTACCGCGAATAACTCGTCCCTGATCTAATCAGGGGCGTTTTTTTATTCCCTTGGGTTATTTCTCCCGCACAGGGAGTAACCTTTCTTCAATTTATTTTTTAGCCTTTTTTATACCGCGGGTTACTATTCCGATATTTATAATTCAGAAGCAACGACGATCGGAGAACAATCTGACAACGGAGCGGAGTCTCTTTAAGAGGCGGGAAGGTTAATCGATATACATTTAAAAATCGGAGGTTATGAACTATGAAGGCCAGTGAAATCCGTTCCAAATGGATTGAGTTTTTTGCATCCAAAGGACATAAAATCGAACCGAGCGCATCGCTTGTACCCCATAACGATCCATCCCTATTATGGATTAACGCAGGGATGGCTCCTCTTAAGCAATACTTTGATGGACGCGTGAAGCCTGAGAATCCGCGCCTTGCCAATTCTCAAAAGTGTATTCGTACCAACGATATCGAGAATGTCGGCAAAACGCGCAGACACCATACATTCTTCGAAATGCTCGGCAACTTCTCCATTGGCGATTATTTCAAGGAGGAGGCCATCACTTGGGCATGGGAGTTCTTGACTGACAAGAAATGGATCGGATTTGATCCGGAGCGCTTGTCCGTTACCGTTTACCCAGAGGATGAAGAAGCTTATAAATTCTGGAATGAAAAAATCGGACTTCCCGCTGAACGCATCATCAAGCTCGAAGATAACTTCTGGGACATCGGCGAAGGTCCGTGTGGACCGTGTACCGAAATTTTCTATGACCGCGGTGAAGCTTACGGCAATGACCCGAGTGATCCGGAATTATACCCAGGTGGAGAGAACGAGCGTTACCTGGAAGTATGGAACCTGGTATTTTCCCAGTTCAATCATAATAAAGACGGCAGCTATACACCGCTACCGAATAAGAATATCGATACAGGTGCGGGTCTTGAGCGTATAACTTCGATTCTTCAGGATGTGGACTCCAACTTCGATACAGATCTGTTCCAGCCGATGATTCAGCGTACAGCAGAAATTGCTGGAGTGAAATACAACGACAGCGTAGAGGTGGACGTGGCACTCAAAGTCATTGCCGACCATATTCGTACCGTTGCATTCGCCGTAGGGGATGGAGTACTGCCGTCCAATGAAGGACGGGGCTATGTTATCCGCCGCTTGCTGCGTCGTGCAGTCCGTTACGGTAAAGTTCTTGGTCTAGATCGTCCATTCATGTATAAATTGACACAGCAGGTTGCAGATGTGATGGGTGTATACTATCCAGAGGTCATCGACAAACAAGAATTTATTGCCAAAGTCGTGAAGACGGAGGAAGAACGTTTCCATGAAACGCTGAGTGATGGTCTTGCGATTCTGGGAGATATCAGTGGACGGGCTAAATCGGAAGGACGTTCTGTTATCGGTGGACAAGATGCGTTCAAACTGTATGACACGTATGGCTTCCCATTTGATCTGACAGAGGATTATGCTGCAGAACATGGTCTTACTGTGGACCGTGAAGGCTTTGATGCAGCGATGCAGGAACAGCGGGATCGTGCTCGTTCTGCACGGCATGAGAATGAGAGTATGAAGATTCAAGGCGGGGCCATTGCCGATCTGACGGTTAAAAGTGAATTTGTTGGATATAATGACCTCGTGACAGAATCAACGGTTGTTGCTCTTATTCACAATGATGCGAACGTAGATGCAGTCGGTGAAGGCGATACTTGTCAAGTCGTACTTGATGTCACCCCTTTCTATGCGGAAAGCGGCGGTCAGGTCAGTGACAAGGGGCTTCTTCGCGGAGCAACTGCCGTGGCTAAAGTCGAGGGCTTGCTCAAAGCTCCGCTTGGACAGCATGTTCATATCGTAAACGTTGAAGCGGGTGAGCTTCGCGTAGGGGATAAGATTAAAGCCGAAGTAGATAAGACGAGCCGGGATGCGATTGTCAAGAATCATACCGCAACCCACTTGCTGCACAAAGCGTTGAAAGAAGTGCTTGGCGAGCATGTCAATCAAGCAGGTTCTCTGGTCGAACCTTCACGGCTGCGCTTTGACTTCTCTCATTTTGGAAGCATTACGCCGGAAGAGCTTGTTATCATTGAACGTAAAGTAAATGAGCAGATCTGGAATCAATTGAATGTTGTGATCGAGTACAAGCCTATTGATGAAGCAAAAACAATGGGAGCCATGGCACTGTTTGGCGAGAAATACAGCGACATCGTGCGCGTCGTTCAAGTAGGCAATTACAGCTTGGAGCTGTGCGGAGGATGTCATGTAAACAACACTTCTGAGATCGGTCTCTTCAAATTGGTAAGCGAAAGCGGCATTGGGTCAGGTGTAAGACGGATCGAGGCACTTACAGGACGGGGCGCGTATGAATACCTGGAAGGACAGCTGGATCTTCTGAAACAATCCGCTGCACTGCTTAAATCCAATCTTAACGATGTTCCTAAGCGCATTGACTTGCTTCATGTACAAGTGAAGGAGCTGACGCGTGAGAACGAATCTCTTCAAGGCAAGCTTAGCTCGATTGAAGCAGGCCAGCTTACAGATAAAGTTGTTCAGCATGGTGATACCAAAATGCTTGCAACGCGAGTGGAAGTGTCCGGAATGGAAGCACTTCGTACACTTGCGGATGAGCTCAAGGTGAAATTGCCGGATACGGTGCTTGTGCTCGGAGCGGCAAATGAAGATAAAGTGAATTTTGTCGTTGTCGTACCGCAGGAGCATGTGAAAAAAGGCTTACATGCGGGTAAAATTGTTAAAGAAGTAGCAAGTGTATGCGGCGGAGGCGGAGGCGGTCGTCCTGATATGGCGCAAGCAGGCGGTAAGGATGCCTCCAAGCTGGATGAAGCGCTCCGTGTAGCGGAACAGATTGTAGCAGGATAACGTTTCGGCACTTCCCGTAATAAGTTCAAACGCTCACTTTCTTTGATATATTTGCAAAGCGCCAAAATATGTTATGATATAGAAGAAATCAATTCGGCATGGCAAGAGTTTACTCTCTTGCCGTATGCAGGAGCGAGGTGTCATAAGTGGACTCCATGGATAAGACAGTTAAATTCAACGTCAAGGGCGATGTGGAAGAAACCTCTGCACAAGAGATTCTTCTAAAGGTATACGATTCATTACTGGAGAAAGAATATAACCCGATTAACCAAATCGTAGGTTATCTGATTTCCGGGGATCCTGCCTACATTCCTCGTCATAACAATGCCAGAAGTCTAGTCCGCAAAAAAGAACGCGACGAACTGATTGAAGAACTGGTACGTTCTTATCTGGCCAATCACCGATAAGAATAGGAGAACTGAATGAAGATTTTGGGTTTGGATTATGGCGACCGAAGAATTGGTGTCGCGATCAGTGATGCCTTTGGCTGGACTGCCCAGGGATTGGAAGTAATAGAACGGCGCCGGGATGGGGATGAATTTGGACGAATCAATGAGCTCGTTCGTGAGAACGAAGTCAGCGAGATCGTCGTTGGTTTACCCAAGAACATGAATGGCACCGTAGGTCCTCGCGGCGAGATTTGTATGGAATTTGCAGAGAAGCTGCGGGAGACGCTGGACTTGCCCGTTCACCTGTGGGATGAGAGGCTGAGCACCGTTTCGGCAGAACGAACGCTCGTTGAAGCTGACGTCAGCCGGAAGAAGCGCAAGAAGGTTGTGGACAAAATGGCCGCAAGCCTAATATTGCAAAATTATTTAGATGCCAAAAGTACAAGGTGAGGGGGACGCAAGCTATGACGGATAATCGTTTGGGTATGGACGAGGATCGCGAGATTATTTATATTACGGATGAGGAAGGCAACGATGAGGAATTTGAAGTCATCATGACCTTTGACGTCGATGGTTCAGATGCGAAATACATGATGGTTGTCCCTGTAGAAGCGGATGAGGATGAAGATGAGTCCGAGGTATATGCATTCCGTTATGAAGAAGACGGGGATGATATTAAACTGTTCACGATTCAGGATGAAGCGGAATGGGCCATCGTTGAAGAAACTTTCAATACCCTTGTTGCCGCTGAAGAAGACGAGGAGAATGTATAGATGACCGAATATCCTTTTTCAAGAGCGAATCTTGTCGTAACGACTCGCTTAAGGGAAACATTTGGATCTGAGGTTGAACTGGAAGATGAGAGCGGTAAGTCGGTTCCCTATGAGCTACTGGCTGAGTTCGAAGTGTTAGGTCAAGGATATGTTGTACTGCAAGCCTTGAAGAGTACGTTCGATGATTATGAGCTGCTTCGGGTAATGTACAATGAAAATGGAGTTCCTGAGCTTATCACTATTGAGGATGACGAAGAGTGGGAGAACATCGCCGAGCTCTATGATGAATGGTCATTACCAGATGATGAAGGATAGAATGAGGCACCTCTACCGAGGTGCCTGATTTGTATGTTATCATAGTATAAATAAGATTGAATTATGGAAAGGGCGGAGCAGTCCGCTCTTTTTAGCTATGAAGGGGTGGAATCTTTTTTTGAAAGCAAAATACTTCAGACGGTTCATCGTGCTAATCCTGCTTATTGTGGTATTAGTAGGCGGAGGACTATACGTATGGCAATCAACGAAGCCGGTGGCTTCAACGGATGAGCCTGTTGTCTTCACGATAGAACCCGGGACAGGTACTTCAGGCATTGCCGATCTACTTGAAGATAAGGGACTGATTCGAAACGCTCTATTATTTAAAGCTTATTTGAAACTTAATGATCAAGGGGCGAACTTTCAAGCAGGTACTTATGCCTTTCAACCTGGATTGAATTATGATGAAATGATTGCTGCTCTTAATAGTGGAGATGTGCAAAAAGAAGAAATGCTGCGTTTTACGATTCCAGAGGGATATACCTTGAAGCAGATAGCCCAGAAGCTGGAAGATGAAGGGGTTACGGACGGTAAGATCTTTATGCAGCTTGTCCAAGACAAGGAGCTGTTCAGTGATATTCCCCTTGTTGCCTCTATCCCGGATAATGAAAATTACCGATATGCACTTGAGGGATATTTATTCCCTGAAACCTATGAGATGAAGAAGGATAGTACGGCAGAAGATATTATCCGTCGTATGCTGACGGAAATGCAGGATAGACTGGATAGTATCGCCGATCTGGATGCTGATCTCAAGGAGCATAACCTGACTCTTCATCAGCTGCTTACCGCTGCTTCGCTCATTGAACGTGAAGTGGTTGTTGATAATGAAAGACCGCTTGTTGCGGGTGTCATCTACAACCGGCTAGAGCAGGATATGAGGCTTGAAATGGATGCTACCGTTCAATATTTGCTGGATAAGCAGAAGGAGCGTCTCTTGTACAAGGATCTTGAAGTGGAGAGTCCATATAACACGTACCGGAATCAGGGGCTGCCACCCGGACCGATTGCAAGTCCAAGCATGAGTGCGATTGAGGCTGCGCTTACGCCGGAGCAATCTGATTATTTATTTTACGTCACCAAAAAGGATGGAAGCTCGGAGCATTTGTTTGCTGAAACCTATGAAGAGCATCTAGACAATATTGAGAAGAGTAATGAAAGTGCGGAATAACGGAGGGATGGCTTTGACACGGCCTTATGAATGGCTCGTCACAGCAAGTGATTTACAGGAAGCGGAGTGCCTGCTTCTGGAAAGAAGAAGGACTGCCCCGTGTCGTTCTGGGACGTGAAGCAAGCTTAGAGGAGATTCAAGAGATTAAGGACCATGTGGATATTGAGATTGAGGCGTTATTCATGGCGCTATGTGCTCTTGCCGTTGGAAATATGACCTGTTTGAAGATGGGTGTGAGGAAAGTGTCTGGGTATCTGAAGAGAATATGCAGAACTCCCGTGTGCTTCAAAATTTTGAGCTGGGTGTCAATCAGATCCCGCTGTATGAACAAGAGGATACTGCCTTTACAATGGGCTCCAAGGACTTGTGTATGCTTAAGCATATTCCAGACTTAATTGATGTAGGAATTGACTCGTTCAAGATTGAAGGCCGAATGAAATCCATTCATTATGTGGCGACTGTCGTGAATGTTTATCGGCAAGCGATTGATTCCTATATGGTAGATCCGGATAACTATGTGATGAAGCCGGTAATCAGCTGGAGGCTGCCCGCCATCCGCTGCAGTTCATCAAGATGAAAGTGGACCAGCCGGTTGCTTATTTTGACATGATGCGTAAGAAGAAGTGAATAAGTCTCAGGACTAAAGCCCTCGTATATCGGCAGACGAGGGCTTTTTTTTAATAGTAATCTAGGAAAAAAGTTATAGTTAATTTCTCGAAAAAGCAAAGGTTTTGGAAGAAACTTGTCGAAATAAAAGATAATACTAGAAAGTTTACATAGCTATGATAATTCTTTACGGTGGGTGAACAAAGATGAAGTGGAATCCAATGAAAAAAAGAAAGCGTAAACATGAGGAGGAGATCCAAAAAAAGGAAAGAAAGAGATTTGATCTGGCTTCAGTCTTGTCCTGGAAGCAAGTATTTAAATTTAACCCCTTGCGTTCAGTAGGTGTACGATTATTTCTTATTTTCATGATTGCTATCCTGCTTGTCGTATTTGGTCTAGGCACCCTATCTTATCAAACAGCCAAATCGACCATCAAAGAAACGGCCTCTGTTGCCAACCAGGAAGCCATTCATCAAGTGGGTCAAAAGCTCGATCTGATTATGGAGCGTTACGTAGATTTATCGACACAAATCTTCTTTGATACCCATATTCAGAGCAATCTAGAAACTCTGCTCAGAGGCAACATATCGGATTTTGACAAATTTGAAGCGACGTCCTTGTTAAGCGATTCGCTCACAAATATGCAGTTTACGAATGCAACGGTTGCTTCTATGACCATCGTTCATAAGAATGAAGAGGTTCCTGTGATCAGCACCGGAGCAGCTTCAACGATGAGTGCCATTCGTGAAGAGGAATGGTTTGAAACCTTGCTCGAAGCCGGAGGTGTCATGTGGCTGCCGACTACAGCAGCAGAATCTGGACAAGAACAAACATATCGAATGGCCAGAGCTCTTAAAAATGTGAATGCTAGCATCGGGACTTACATTATCGTTATAGAGATTAAGGCAAGTGCCATTGAAGATGAGTTAAAGACCGTAAATCTCGGCGAGAACGGTGTCACAAAAGCGATTTCGGAGAATGGAATTGTGGTTGCTTCTACCCTTCCTGACCGTGCAGGCCGTGAAACCGAGCTCTCCTTCTACACAGAAATTACGGATGAGGCAGGCGCCAAGGATGCTAGGAATACCATCAATGGTCAGAATGAAGAGGTTCTGGCCGTCTATAACACACTTGATGTATCCGGCTGGAAGATTATTGGGATGATCCCGGTGGTTGAGCTGGTCAAGGATGCACAATCGATTCTCGTGACGACGATTATCGTCGCCATTGTTTCCTTACTCCTTGCTATTCTACTCGGAATATGGATGGTCCGTATGATTGCGAAGCCGCTTGTGCATTTGAAGGATCTTATGTTTGAAGGAGCAAAGGGGAATCTAACGGTTCGTACGACACATAAGAGCAAAGACGAGATTGGAATGCTCTCAGAGAGCTTTAATCTGATGATGGAGCAGATCACTACTCTTGTGAATCAGACAAACCAGACGGCAGAGGATGTGCTGCTGACGGCATCTGAGCTTAGCTCGGCATCACAGAAGACCGCTGCATCGGCAGCTGAAGTGGCAATTGCAACAGAGCAAATTGCAGGTGGCGCGACGAATCTGGCTTCTGAAGCAGAGAGAGGCAGTGAAATGACTGAACTGATCTCAACACAGATGCAGAAGGTTGTTGGAACCAATGAGGAGCTTGATCAATCCGCTAGACTGGTTGAAGGGGCGAGCCAGGAAGGTACAAAATATCTTGGTGAGCTGCTAGGAAAAACAGAACAAAGTGAGCAGATGATTCGAGCATTGGTCACAAAAGTAGATACACTCAAAACAAGCACTTCATCCATTCTAGGCATTCTGGATGTACTCCATAATATTGCGAGACAGACGAATATTCTCTCGCTTAATGCGACAATCGAGGCAGCAAGAGCCGGTGCGGCAGGCAGAGGCTTCATGGTGGTAGCCGGTGAGGTGCGGCAATTGGCAGATCAATCGAAGCAATCGATTGACATGGTTGCCGAGATGACGGACCGGATTATGAATGAAATGAATGAGACTGTAGCTGCACTGTCGGAAGCATATCCACTCTTCCAGGAACAGATTCAAGCAGTGAAGGAGACAGGCGAGATTTTCCAAACCGTAGAAGCGCAGATGGGGATGTTCGTGAACAAGCTAACCGAGACGTCCGCTTCCATCGATGCGCTGAGTCAATCCCAGGTTACCCTGTCTGAAACGATGATGAGTGTAAGCTCTGTTGCTGAGCAGTCATCTGCTACATCTCAGGAAGTCGCGTCCCTTAGCAGTGAACAGCAGAGCATCGGTAACCAGCTCGTGGAGCTATCGAACAAAATGGAACGGGTATCTGAGGAGTTGAAACATACATTATCTGCGTTCCGTATATAATTTTCATCATATGAATGGCTTAAGCTTCCTCCGTCCACAGGACGGAGGTTTTTTTATGTCAAAGGAGATAAAGTTTAGGAGAAAGTATGTTTTGGGCATATCGGAAAGGGAGATAATAGCATGTAAATGAGGATTTGGCATACATAAAACTCAAAAAAGGAATTGAAGGCAGGCAGCAGCTATGAAATTACTTCGTAAACAAAGAATATTTTATGCCTTATTTCTGATGCTGATCGTATTTGCAGCGATTGTTATGCGTCTTGCATATATTCAGTTCATTCAGGTGAATCACCCATTAGGGGGCTCTGAACGAACAATGCTGCAAATGTCCGTGCTTCAGCGTGAGCAGGGAATTGTGCTGGATTCTGGTCGTGGACAGTTTATCGATCGGAATCACAAGCCGATTACAGGGCAGCTGATATGGGTTCCGGTCTTATTCCCGTTAGAGGATTCGTTAAATGCTGACCAGGAGCAGCAGCATCAGGAATTGGCCCACATATTGAATATAGATCCTAATAAGCTGTGGGAGACATGGAAGTCGCTTCATTCCCCTGAATATTGGAAATCGTCCACAGGAGAGCCGTTGAGATTAACCCCGGCCCAGATTAAGGCAATCGGGAAGCTGCAGCTAGAGGATGTTCAGGCGTTGCCTTATATGGATCGATATGCAGCCTTCAACGCGAATGGAATGCAATGGCTGGGCTATCTATCCGAGATGCCTGGCGCTGAGAAACGGGATGTAAAGCTTGAAGTCAAGGATCCCTTTAATGTGAAGACAGGTGCGGCAGGTCTGGAAAGAAGTCTTGAACCCTTGCTAAAGGGGCTTGGCCCAACGATCGTCTCGAATATGGTAGACAGTCACAAGAAGCCGGTAGAAGGAATGGGACCCCGCCTTATCGCACCTCATAATCCCAAATATCCGCTCCATATTCAAACAACGATAGACTTGTCGCTGCAGCAGAGGCTGGAACAACTGACCACCGGAGCGGAAGTGAACGAAGGAGCGATCGTGGTACTCGATGCGAACAATGCCGAGGTAATGGCGATGGTATCTCGACCTTTCTACAATCCAACAGATATTCACCTTGATGACGGCAGCTCGGTCAATCAGGCCACAATGGCGGCCGTTCCCGGCTCTATCTTTAAGCTGGTCACAGCCGCAGCGGCTTTGGAACAGGAAGTTGTGAGCTCAGTAGAAACATTCCATTGCGCAGGTCATTACGGTAAGTATGGACTGGCCTGCTGGAAAAAAGAAGGGCATGGAACGATCACCTTTGAAGAGGCTTTTGCCGAGTCCTGCAACGTTGCGTTTGCGGAGGTGGCTTCTCGGCTGACCTCAAGCCAGCTGCTGCAAGCGGCATATGCCCTGGGACTTGGACAGCAAGTAGGCTATCATCGGGAGGGTTACCTTGGCTTGCAGGAGTTTAGACCTTTTGATCATGAGGACGCAGGCGAGATTTTTCACTCAGAAGAGATATTGAAGCAGAACGATGAAGGAATCCGAATTCAGACGGCAATTGGTCAAAGAGATGTTAAAATTACCCCGCTTCAAGCGGCGAATATGATCGTTACTGTGCTGCAAGGAGGACAGGTGCGCTCTCCCAAGATTGTTTCGGAGATTCATTATGCTGACGGCACACTCCTCGCCGAGATTAGAGATCAGTTCTTGACTCAGTCTGGGACGTCTGAAGCTCCTCCAGTTCAAATTCACAGTTCTACCGCTAAGCAGCTTCAGTCCTATATGGAGAAGGTTGTTGAAGAAGGAACAGGTACCCGCCTGCAGCAGGCAATTTGGCCATTGGCTGGCAAATCCGGGACTGCCCAAGTGCTGCACAATGGGGTGGAGAAGAATAATCAGTGGTTTATTGGCTATGGACCTGTGAGTAATCCCAAGTATGCTGTAGCCGTTCTGGTGAAAAATGAGTCTGTTCGTTCCCAACATAAAGCTACAGCGCTTTTTAAACAGGTCATGGACGTACTTGCAGAAACTTCGGGTTAGAAGAGTAAGCAATCCATAATTTCCACAAACAAAAAAAGGATAGAGGAGGCATGCTAATTTTAGGTGCCTGTCTATCCTTTTTGAGTTAGATATTAATTTCGATTGTCGTGATCATCCATTGCAAAAGGAGAGGATTGGAATTCATCCTCAGGCAATCGAATCCAGCGCTGCAAATACCCCTGCTGCCATAACTCTTTAATCAAAATCAGCAAGATTGGCGAGAGGATCACTCCAGAAATGCCGAAGATCGAAAGCGAGATCAGCATAAAGGACAGCATCAGATACGCAGACGTCACACCGATGGAGTTGCCTGATATTTTTGGCTCGGCCAGTTGTCTTACGAGCATGGTCACGCCCATAACCACTAATAAGCCAATCGCAGTTCCGACATCACCCACGATGAACAAATAAATGCTCCAAGGAATAAATATAACAGGTACCCCGAGCAGCGGCAGAAGATCCAGAACAGCTGCGATGAGCGCAAGCGTAAGGGCGTTTCCGGTTCCCAGAATGATTAGACCGATCAGTACAAGCACAAATGTGATGGAGATGAGTATCAGCTGTGCCTTAAGATAAGCACCAATTGCCTTGAACACATGATTCTTCAAGAACAGATAAGCTTTCTTTAGCGTATTGGGCGCTTTACTTTTGGTAATCATCCGCCACATATCAAACTCGACGCTCAGGAAGAAGGCAAGTATAATCGCTACTGCAAAATTTCCGATGAATGAGGAGAAGGAGCTCAGCATACCGACAATGTAACCGAGGAAGCCCGCACCCCAGGAGGAGAGAGCTGCCGTTACTTTTTCAAAATTCTGATTAATTTGGTCGGTCACCGTTGCTGGCAGCGCATTCCACTGGGTCTGGAACAGTTCAAGCAGCTGGGTGAACTGACTCTGTATCAGTGCCATGTACGCCGGAATATTATCCTGGAATTGACTAATGGACGATACAATGATAACGCCTAGTCCGAAGAAGATGCCTAAGAGAACAGCCACGAACAGAAGCACAGAGATGGCTGATGCTAAGGCTTTTTTTAATCCCTTTTTATGTAGGAACTTAGCCAAGGGCTCAATAATGACAAATACAAGAAAAGATAGAAATACAGGAGCGGCAATCTGGTACAGCTGGCTTGAAACAAACATGATCAGAAATACGGTCAGCGCAATTAATCCAATATCGAGTGCGGTTCGCCAATATTTTTTGTAAAGAGGAAGCATATTATAACAACGACTCCTTTTGAAAAGTGTGTAATTCACTTGAAAGATTAAACTAATAAATCAATTTCAGCGGGATGAGTTAGAGAATGGGTTCGGAATACTACAATTTACTGTATAGATATTGGTTTAATCTGTCTAGGAAGTATACGTTAATTTTAAATTGAAGGGTTCATTTTATTCACAATATGATAAAATAATAGTTAGTGTTGTTTTTAAGATTTTGTAATGTACGTCTTACAACCACACGTTACGAGTCTAAAAAAGTGAGGAATACCGTTATGCAGAACTTGCTGCTGTTGCTCTTTTACATTACATCTTTTTATGCATTTATACCTAGTTTAATTAGCCGTTTATTCGGATTTCGAGTATTCAGACGCGGAAGGAATCTTAATGATTTTGCGTTAACTTTCGATGATGGGCCGGATCCCAATTACACGCCGCAGCTGCTTGATCTGTTGAAGAAGCATAATGCCAAAGCCACCTTTTTTGTTGTGGGTGAACATGCGGAGCGCAACCCCGAGCTGTTAAAAAGAATGCACGCCGAAGGTCATCTCATCGGCATCCATAATTATATACATCAAACGAACTGGCTAATGACACCCAAAGTCGTTCGTCAGCAGATAGAAAGAACAGGCTCCATTATATATAAGATTACTGGCTCTCATGCACTATATTACCGTCCACCTTGGGGAATTACCAATTTATTTGATTTTTCCAAGAAGCATCACCATCGCATCGTATTGTGGTCGGGTATGTTCGGCGATTGGAGAGAACGGTTAGGCGCAGATCGACTGACAGAGCGGATGCTGAAGAAACTGCGTGGCGGTGAGGTGATGGTGCTTCATGATTGTGGAACGACGCCAGGAGCGGATCGGCATGCGCCGGCTCAAATGCTCATCGCGCTGGATCGGGTTCTGACTGAGGCCGGTCAGCGAAACATACAAAGTATACGGATTGATGATATGATCTCACTCCATTATGCTGCCAAGCAGCAAATACCGGGAAGGGAGGCAGTTATGAAGATTCAATCAGGTCTAAAAAGATTAGTAGTGCGGGCATGGCTCGGTTGGGAGCAGATATTCCATATGGTTACCAAGCTGAAGACGATAACTCCTCAGGATCCTTTCTTGCATTACCGAGTTCGTCCTTATCAAGGCAAGGCCATTAAGCTGCCGAATGGCCATGCCCTGCAAAAAGGGGACGACATCATTGAGCTTCATTTTGATAATAAGAAGCTGTACCAGCTGGGATCCTCTTCAAAAACCCCTGTTCATCTCGCGATCCGGATGATCCGGATGATGGAGAAGCAGCTGCCTGATCTCGTCAAGATTGCTGCCCTTGACCCGGAAGTGGCTAATGCGAAGGCATTGTACGGTGTCAGCATGATCAATCGTGGACCCGAACAGTTTGGATTCTCGGTGCTGGATCTTCCGCGTGGTTTGTTTGCGGCATCTACATCAGTGTATTTAAAAATTCTGCTTAGTGTAATACATCCGGAAGGTCAAGGAAGATTACGGGAAGGAAGTCATCAGATGACTCCGAAAATGATTGTGATGCCAATGGATATTTTATTTGAACGTTTCGGTGATGGATTGAGACGTAAAAAAGACACGGTCTATGATCAAAGCACGGCCAAGTCAGCCTATTCGGATGAGGATGAAATCTCATTAACAGGTAATACAGATTTAACGCGTACACCGCCTGTGGCATAGTATAGTTATCTTAAAGTTGATTCGAATAATTATGAAAAAGAATAAGGGATCCAATGCTTGTTATGCATTGGATCCCTTTAATTTATCTATAAGTGCAGAATTATATTTTGAGGACACCGCCGTTGCTGGCGTTGGTAACGAGTTTGGAGTAACGAGCCAAGTAACCCGTCTTCACTTTTGGTTCAAACTCCGTCCATTCTTCAGCACGGCGACGTTCCATCTCTTCCTCGCTGACAAGCAGCTCAATCTTACGATTGTTGAGATCAAGCTCAATCAGGTCTCCGTCATGTACAAAGGCGATTGGTCCACCTTCAGCAGCCTCAGGAGAGATATGTCCGATACTGATTCCTCTAGATGCACCAGAGAAACGTCCGTCCGTAATCAGGCCGACCTTGGCACCAAGTCCCATCCCGACGATTTGGGAGGTAGGAGCAAGCATTTCTGGCATACCTGGTCCGCCTTTAGGTCCTTCATAGCGGATAACGACAACGTGACCTTCTTTTACTTTGCCATTGGCAATACCTTCAAGAGCTTCTTCTTGAGAGTTGAAGCAAATGGCAGGTCCTTTGTGATAGCCGCCTACAGAAGGATCTACTGCACCAACCTTGATGATGGAGCCTTCTGGTGCAAGATTACCGAAGAGAACGGCAAGTCCTCCGCGTTCAGAATGTGGGTTATCCAGTCTGTGAATAACATTCTCGTCCAAAATAGGTGAATTCTCTACGTTCTCGCGCAATGTTTTGCCGGTAACCGTAATATTCTCTGCATGAAGTGCGCCCGGCTTCTTGAGCAGCTCGTTCAGTACAGCACTTACGCCGCCTGCGTTCTGGACATCCTCAATATGATAGTCGGAAGCAGGAGCGAGCTTAGACAAATGCGGTACGCGGTTAGCGACTTCATTGATACGCTCGATCGGGTACTCAATGCCGGCTTCATGAGCAAGAGCTAGTGTGTGGAGCACCGTATTGGTGGAGCCACCCATAGCCATATCCAAAGCGAATGCATTATCGATTGCTTCTGGAGTCACGATATCACGCGGCTTCAGATCCATCTTGATTAGTTCCATCAGCTGAGTTGCCGATTTGCGAACAAAATCACGGCGCTCAGGCGCAACGGCCAGAATGGTACCATTACCCGGCAGAGCAAGACCGAGCGCTTCAGCAAGACAGTTCATGGAGTTCGCCGTGAACATACCCGAGCAGGAACCACAAGTCGGACAGCCAAATTGTTCAAGCTCAAGCAAGCTTTGATCATCGATCTTGCCGGCTTGATAAGCACCAACGCCTTCGAATACAGAAGTAAGCGACAGTGCGCGTCCGTTCTTGTCACGGCCTGCTTTCATGGGTCCGCCGCTGACGAAGATGGTTGGAATGTTAACACGAAGAGCTCCCATCAGCATTCCTGGCGTAATCTTGTCACAGTTCGGAATGCAGACCATACCGTCAAACCAGTGTGCAGATACGACCGTTTCAACGGAGTCGGCAATGATATCACGACTTGGCAGCGAGTAGCGCATACCGATGTGCCCCATTGCGATCCCATCATCAACACCGATTGTATTGAATTCAAATGGAACGCCGCCAGCTTCAATAATAGCTTCTTTTACAATTTTTCCGAATTCCTGAAGATGAACATGACCTGGTACAATATCGATGTATGAATTACATACGGCGATAAATGGCTTGCCGAAATCCTCTTCTTTTACCCCGGCTGCACGAAGCAAGCTTCGATGCGGCGCTCTGTCAAAACCTTTTTTAATCATGTCTGAACGCATTTTTTTTGGTGCCATGGTGTCTGTTTCCCCCCAAGAATCAAATATTGATTAGCATTTGAACTGCACATGTGAAAGCAGTATGCACGAAATGAATGAACGATCACTGTTTCTGTGCTGCTTTAAAGAGCTAATAGTAAGAATGTATTTAAATGAGTCTATCACAGTTCACGTCAGATTTCTACAAATTTAAGGTGATTTCGGGGGGACTTCCTTCCTAACGAAGGCCTCCTTTACGGCCGATTTCTCGATAGAAGCTCCGATCATGTGAACGAGCAGTGGATTTTCCGCCTTTACTGCCAATTTCTTGATAAAAGTCAGAGCTGTGATTTTCTGATGTGGTCTCGCCGCCTTTACGTCCGATTTTTTGATAGAAGGATCGATCATACTTTTTGGATGTTGCCTCTCCACCGAGGCGCCCAGCTTCTGCACGGGTCATCTTGGGGCGATTTCCTTTCAGCGTGTGTGCCATGGATGAATCACTCCTCTTCTTAAATGATGTTAAGGATATGCTTGTACTTACCACGAACAAAAATAGATGAAACGGATAAAATTTCAAAAATTTGGATAGTAGAATCATTTTCATACATAAAGTCCTGAGTTCATTTATTTTGAGAAAAATCGTATAAATTGTAGATTGACAACGGTTCCATGGATGATAACAATGGAATAAGTAAACGAATTTGAAAGTATGCGCACCTAAATGGAAGTGAGGAAGGGTACAAGAGAGAGGGAGGGATTGTTATGGGAAATCAAACGGAATATTCTTCGCCTGAAGCGGTAACGTTCGGTGAAAGTATGGGTTTGTTTACGGGACAAGATACACGCGGACTTGAATATGCGAGCACCTTGTCTAAATCGTTTGGCGGCGCTGAGAGCAACGTAGCGATTGGTCTGGCGAGACTGGGTCACCGTGCAGGCTGGTTTGGAAGGCTGGGTAATGATGCGCTGGGTCAGATGATATATAAGGCGATTCGCGGCGAAGGTGTAGATGTCTCCCGGGCTCAGCTGAGCGAAGGCGAAGCTACAGGACTTATGATCAGAGAAAATATGCCGGGCAAATCTTCTGTACATTATTATCGCAGATATTCAGCTGCAAGCCAGATGACGACCTCAGACCTTGACACGGACTACATTTCGAGAGCTAAAATTCTGCATGTTACAGGTATTACTGCAGCAATAAGTGAATCCAGCAGAGAGACAGTCCTTGAAGCAGTTCGGATCGCCAAGCAGGCAGGTGTTCTTGTTAGCTTTGACCCTAACTTGCGACTGAAGCTGTGGACACTTCAAGAGGCAAGGCCTGTTTTGCTGTCCCTTGCACAAGAGGCCGATTATTTTCTTCCGGGACTGGATGAACTCAAGATGCTCTATGAGGAAGAGAATACGGATAAAATATTTGATCGTCTAAAACAACTAGATGCCGTATCCATTGTTAAGGGTGGTCCGGAGTTGACTTATGTACTGCAGCAAGGTTCTGTGGAAGAAGTTCCCTTTGTAAAGGCGGATCAAGTTATAGATACCGTTGGCGCAGGCGATGGCTTTGCCGCAGGATTTTTATCCGGTATTTTGCAAGGCTTGAATCCTGTGCAGGCAACAGGCATTGGCAGTCTGACCGGAAGCTTGATGGTTCAAGCTGTAGGAGATTGGGAAGCGCTTCCTACAGCAGCTGAAGTTAAGGCCAAGCTCAGCAATGCCCACCATATTGAACGGTAAGCAAGTGTAATAGGGTGATCTCAATCTTACTGTAGTTCATTTATTAAATCATGCAAAGGGGATTAAATAACAATGAAAAAATTAGAGCTGCTACATAAAATATTTGAGCATGGCGTCGTTGCTGTGCTACGTGCGGATTCGGCCGATCAGGTTGTTCAGATGGCAGAGCAGGCGATTGCAGGCGGCATCAAAGTCATTGAGATCACACTGACCGTACCTGGGGCACTGCAGGCCATTGAGCGTTTGAGCCAGAACTATTCATGGAATGCAGTGAATGAACAGAATTTTGCTATTATCGGGGCAGGGACGGTTCTGGAGCCGCAATCTGCACGTGCTGCGATTATGGCAGGATCGGAGTTTATCGTAGGCCCAGCTTTGAATCCTGACACCGTCAAATTGTGCAATCTGTACCGTGTTCCTATTCTGCCGGGAGTCATGACGATTGCCGAGGTTCAGTCAGCCTTGGAACTTGGTGTGGATGTTGTTAAACTATTCCCAGGGAACGTATACGATCCCTCAATTATCAAAACAATGAAGGGCCCACTCCCTCAAGCGAACTTTATGCCAACTGGCGGAGTGTCATTAAGCAATCTGGGAGACTGGATTAAAGGAGGAGCGGTCGCCGTCGGAATCGGTTCAGACCTGACAGCGGAGGCCGTCAAGACCGGTGATATGACCCATGTCCGCCGCAAAGCCGAGCAGTATATGGATGCATACCGGAAGGCAGTTCAAGAGAAATAACTAGTCGAGAGAAGCTGGTGGCAGGAAAGAGCTATGTTAATCGCATGGCTGCAGCAAATCGATTCTGCACAGGAATAAGCCCCTAAAAATTCTGGCCGAACCTTCGGTCAGAATTTTTAAATAATCAAGAGGAAGTGATTCAAATCGCTCTATTGAAGGCCGGACAGAAGGAAGCGCATATTTCTGGCATTTTATTCGATAAGGATGGAACGCTCCTAGACATTGAGGCATTATGGACCCCTTGGGGAAATTATGTACTTGATGCACTGGAAGCTCAGCTGGCTGTTATGGGGAAGAACTTTACTGGACAGCGTGACCAAGTGCTGGGGACCAGATATGATGCACATGGGAAGGTCGCAGGCTACGACGCCGAAGGACCGTTTGCTATTGCAACGGTAAGCGAGTCTACCGCAGTTCTTGCCTGGCAGCTGTATGCTGCCGGAATGGCCTGGAATGATGCAATAACCTGCATTCGTGAGATTAGTGCCAGAGCTAACGAATTGATAAGCAAGGATCATGCAATTCCATTGGACGGACTGATTCCATTTCTGGACCGCTGTAAGGCTCAGGGACTCTTGCTGGGTGTGGTTACGGCAGATTCTACTTCTAATGCTACATTGCATCTCGAATGGCTGGATATTCTCGACTATTTTGATGTTATAATTGGATTTGACCGGGTGACGAGCAGCAAGCCTGATCCTGAAAGTGTGCAAGCGGCTTGTTTAGCACTTGGACTTTCTCCTGGGCAGCTGGCTGTCATCGGCGACAGCAACGGAGATATGCAAATGGGGAGAAGTGCGGGTGCTCAAATAAACATCGGAATTGTTCCATCAGGAGATACGTCCTATTTAAAGCATGCGGACACCGTGATTACGCATTATGACCAAATTTTTCTGAAGTGAAGCTTTTGCTTGGATCCAAAAGAACAATTTATCGTAAAAGGGGTACGAAGGGAGGGCGAGGAAATGGCTGATGCGTTTGAACCTTTAGTTACGTGGATTCGTGAGAGCATGAAGATCGTGTTTTTTGGCGGAGCAGGTACATCTACGGAGAGTGGAATTCCAGATTTTCGATCTGCTGCCGGGATTTATCAGACAGAGCAGCATTCTCCGTACTCACCTGAGGAGCTGCTCAGTATTGACTTTTTTATGCTGCATCCGGATATTTTCTATGACTTTTATCGTTCCAAAATGCTTCACCCTCATGCCAAGCCCAACGGTGCACACCGCTTGCTTGCCCGGCTTGAGAAGGAAGGTAAGCTGTCTGCTGTGATCACTCAAAATATCGATGGTTTGCATCAGGCGGCAGGCTGTGGGAAGGTACATGAGCTTCACGGTTCTGTTCATCGCAACTACTGTATGGACTGTGCCCATTTCTATGATCTCGATGCCATAATAGCGTCAGAATCATTGGTTCCTCTGTGTAACAAATGTAATGGTATTATCAAGCCGGATGTCGTGCTGTACGGAGAATCACTTGATCAGACGACCCTGTACCATGCTGTGGATGCTCTGTCTGAAGCGGATTTGATGATCATCGGAGGAACTTCATTAACCGTTCAGCCTGCTGCGCAGCTCGTCACTTATTTTCAAGGCAAGCATACCGTCTTGCTGAATGCAACACCAACGCCTTACGACAGCAGGGCAGAGCTGCTGATAACAGAACCGATCGGCCGTGTGCTGGACCAAGTGAATGCACTATTATAATGATTTGTCATGAGCCTGCCTTTCTAGATAAAGGGGGTTCTTTTGCTGTCGGAGGCACAAGGCGATCTATACTCTATGTAAACGATTTCTTGTCAAGCTGAAGTTTTGGGTCTATCATGAATAAATGAATGGATAAGCTTTAACAGATTAGTCGCGGGAGGAAGATGTGCAAATGGGATATGTAGCTGATAATAGACGTTATGATGAAATGAAATATAACCGGGTAGGACGCTCGGGACTTAAACTGCCGGCCATTTCACTTGGACTATGGCATAATTTTGGCGGAATTAATTCGTTCGAGAATGGCAGAGACATGATTAGACGGGCATTTGACTTGGGAATCACACATTTTGATCTGGCTAACAACTACGGACCTCCACCGGGCTCTGCTGAACAAATGTTTGGACAGGTGCTCGCTCAAGATCTGAAGCCTTATCGGGATGAGCTGATCATCTCAACGAAGGCGGGTTATCATATGTGGCAGGGACCTTACGGCGAATGGGGGTCACGCAAATATTTGATCTCGAGCCTTGACCAGAGCTTGAAACGAATGGGGCTGGACTATGTCGATATCTTCTACTCTCATCGATTTGATCCAGACACTCCGCTTGAGGAAACGATGCAGGCGCTCGATCATATCGTTCGTTCAGGCAAGGCCTTGTATGTCGGAATCTCGAATTATTCAGCTGAAAAAACGAAGGAAGCTGTACATATTCTGAATAAGCTGGGCACTCCTCTACTTATTCACCAGCCTCGTTATTCCATGCTCGACCGCTGGATTGAAGACGGGCTTCAAGACGTACTGACGGAAAATGGTGTGGGAAGCATTGCTTTTTGCCCTCTAGAGCAAGGGGTACTGACGGGCAAGTATCTCAATGGAATCCCTGAAGATTCCAGAGCGAAGAGCAGTTCTGTCTTCTTGAATGAGACTCAGATCAAACAAGAGACGCTGCGTAAAGTGCGTGCCTTAAACCAGGTGGCCGCTTCCCGCGGTCAAAGTCTGGCTCAGCTTGCCCTCGCGTGGGTGCTTAGAGAAGGAAAAGTAACTTCTGCCTTAATCGGAGCGAGCCGGCCTAGCCAGATCGAGGAGAATGTGGCGGTTCTGAGCAACCTTGACTTCTCTTCCGAAGAATTAGCGGACATTGAATCTATTCTGCATACGGACAACTAAGGGGATAAGGATTGATCGAATTCCCATCGTGACAAAAGAACAAGCCTGCCTTATGATCAAATTCATAGGCAGGCTTGTATTATTTTATACATAGGAAAATGCTCGTGACTCAGTCATGGAAGGTTCAATTGGACTGCTCCTGCATCTGTCTGCGGTATGCACTGGGTGAGTGCCTATAGAACCTTTTGAATTGTCTGGAGAAATAGAGTGCATCCGGCAAGCCGACAGAGGCAGAGATCTGTTCTATTGAAAGTTCAGGCCGTTCTCTGAGCAGCTGTCTTGACTTATCGATCCTCAGCTTCAGCAAATACGTGACGGGTGAGAGCCCAATTTCTTTTTTGAAAATGCGGGACAAATAAGCACGATTATAACCCAAGCTTGCACACATTTGTTCGATGGAGATTGGATGGGCATACTGAGTCGACATGTATTGGATCATCTGCTTCACCGTCCGGCCTACTTGAGATTCCGCCGTTGTAACCGCCGATTCCAGCACGAGTCTTTCTTTTGCCTCAGCAAAGATCAGATATAAACAGCCGATGGAGGTGAGGTGAGCACTTTCTTTTTTTTCGAAAAAGGCATCTTGCATGGTGGATAGGAGTGACGACAACCTGCTGTCCTGCACGGTTGGAATAACAGGCTGTTCAAGGCTGAACCCAGCATCCTTCACCTGCTTGTCGGCCTCTTTACCCGTAAATGCCATCCAGCGATAACGCCAAGGCTCCTCCTCGTCGGACACGTAACTGACCAGCTCAGATGGATGAATTAGAAATATATGCCCTGCGGAAAGGTGGTAAGTACGGCTCTCTGTGCGAAAAATACCTTTGCCTGACTCGACATAATGAAGAAGGTAGTAATCATATATTTTCGGTCCAAGGGCATGTCCCGGTTTGGTTTGGCTCTCGCCTACGAAGAGGACGTGCAGCGGACTATTCTCGTAATCTACGGGATTGGAAGCTACTGAATAGGAGTCCTGCATCATTTGTTGATTCCTTCCTTCTGCAAGCGAGCTTGCAGAACAATAATGTACATAAAAGTATAGCTGTCATGTCACCAGTATACCATAAAAAGCAGGGAGTACATATTAATAAAAGCCAGTGTTTTCCATGTTTTCAAATAGGTCGCAGTCACATTTGTCCATATATTGAACACATGCATACATTACCGTTTATAACGCTTCCATGTATAATTTAATTAAGATTAAAACAACTTTTACAAAGAGGTGAAGGTTAATGAACGTACAACAACTCAAACAACAATTTACTGAAAAATATGGTGATAATTCTGCTGAAATACGCGTGTTTAATGCCCCTGGACGCGTGAACCTGATCGGCGAGCATATCGATTATAATGGTGGCTATGTTCTTCCTGCCGCACTTGAATTTGGAACAACGCTGATCATCCGCGAACGTCAGGATGACGAGATCCATTTTTATTCCACGAACCTTACCTATGAAGCGGTAATTAAGGTGGGGGATATCGGCAAGGATAAATCAGGCGAGTGGATCGATTATCCTGTCGGTGTAATGGTGGAGATCATTAAGGCAGGCACTAACATTACGAAAGGCTACGATCTGATGTTCCATGGTGAGATTCCGAACGGAGCAGGCCTATCCTCCTCTGCTTCAATCGAAGTAGTAACTGCATACGCTTTGCTCACGCTTGAAGAAGGCAAAGTCGATACGGTTGAAATATCACTGCTCTCCCAGCGCGCTGAGAACCAGTATGTGGGAGTGAACAGCGGAATTATGGACCAATTTGCAGTAGCGAACGGTGCAGAGGACCAAGCGATTCTTCTGATGTGCGATACGCTTGAATACAAGCATGTGCCGTTCCGCACGGGAGATTACAAGCTGATTATCGGCAATACGAACAAGCGCCGCGGACTTGTGGATTCGGCCTACAACGAGAGACGTCAGCAGTGCGATCAGTCCCTCGCTATTCTGAAGGAGCAGCTGCCTTCACTGTCTTATCTGGCTGAGCTTACTCCGGCACAATACAGCGAGTTGGAGTCAACCCTTGGTGATGATATTCTGAAGAAACGGACCAAGCATGTTGTTGAAGAAAATGCTCGTGTGCTGGCCTCAGTAGACGCACTTAGCAGCGGAGACCTCACAGCTTTCGGGGAGCTAATGAACGCATCTCATGATTCCTTGCGCGACCTGTATGAAGTCAGTTGTGAGGAGCTTGATGTGATGGTTGAAGAAGCTCGCAAAATTCCAGGTACACTCGGCAGCCGCATGACAGGTGCAGGATTTGGAGGCTGTACTGTATCACTCGTGCATGAAAACGATGTGGATCGGTTTGTGCAGGAGGTTGGTGCAGCATACAAGGAGCGGACTGGACTCACTGGAGAATTCTATGTATGCGGAGTGGGCGACGGCGTTAAAGAATTGAAAGGGGAGGCGTAAGACGATGGCGATTCTAGTAACAGGTGGAGCAGGTTATATCGGTTCTCATACCGTTGCAGCGCTGCTTGAGCGCGGTGAGGAAGTTGTTGTTCTTGATAATTTGCAGACAGGTCACCGGGAGGCCCTTCTTGGCGGCAAGCTATACGAGGGAGATCTTCGGGACAAGGAGCTTCTTGCAAGACTGTTCTCAGAGAACGAAATTGATGCGGTCATTCATTTTGCAGCCAATTCCCTTGTAGGAGAAAGTATGCAAAATCCAGGGAAATACTATGATAACAATGTGTTCGGTACATTGTCACTACTCGAAGCCATGAAGGATGCAGGCGTTAAGAGAATTGTCTTCTCCTCAACGGCAGCAACCTATGGCGAGCCTGAAAAGGTACCTATTGAGGAAAGTGACCGTACAGAACCGACCAATGTATACGGCGAAACCAAACTCATGATGGAGCGCATGATGTCCTGGTTTGATAAAGTACTAGGCATCAAATATGTATCCCTTCGTTACTTTAATGCAGCCGGCGCCCATGACAGCGGCAAGATCGGTGAGGATCACCAGCCTGAGAGCCATCTCATTCCGCTAGTGCTTCAAACGGCATTGAAGCAGCGCAAGCATATTGCGATTTTTGGAGACGATTATGCTACAGAAGATGGAACATGTATCCGTGACTATATCCATGTGAGTGATCTTGCGGATGCACATCTACGTGCAGTGGATTATTTGCGCAAGGGCGAAGAGAGTAACGTGTTTAACCTCGGCAACGGTCAAGGGTTCAGCGTCAAAGAGGTTATCGAAACAGCGAAGAAAGTAACTGGGCTCGACATTCCGGTTGTCTTGGAAGCACGACGTGCGGGTGACCCTGCGGTACTGGTTGCTTCCTCGGATAAAGCCCGTGCAGTGCTTGGCTGGGAGCCGAAATATACCGATCTAGCCAAGGTCATTGCGAGTGCTTGGAGCTGGCATCAGTCCCATCCCGATGGGTACAGCACAAACCAAAAAGGGGAGTAAGCAAATGGCAGAGATGAACGTGAATACGAATGCAGGAGAAAAACAGAACGCGCAGTCATCCGCTGCACAAGAAGCACTTCATGCCATTGAACGTTTGGTATTGTTTGCAGCAAGACGTCATCTGATCGAGGATGCGGATTATGATTATAGCCGTAACCAGCTGCTGAGTCTGTTTAATTTTGATGAGCCCTATGCGGGTACAATGGATGAATCCGAGCTGTCTGGACCGCAGCCGCTGATTGATGTACTGATTGATTTCGGCTATGAGATCGGGCTCATTCCAGAAAATACGGACACGTATCGGGATCTGCTGGATGCGAAGATTATGGGCCTTGTGATGGCTCGCCCTTCCGAAGTGATTCGGGAGTTCCGTGAGATTCAGACAAAGAAGGGGATGGAGGCGGCAACAAGCCGGTTCTATGAACTGTCTATTGATTCAAACTATATTCGCATGGATCGTATCTCGAAGAATGTATATTGGAAGCAGCCTACGGAATATGGGGATATTGAGATCACGATTAACCTGTCCAAGCCGGAAAAAAGCCCAAAAGAAATCGCAATGGCTAAGCTGCTTCCACCGCCTGTATATCCTAAATGTCAGCTCTGCCGTGAGAATGTAGGTTACAGAGGCCGAATTAATCACCCGGCACGTCAGAACCTGAGAACCATTCCGCTCACGCTGAATGATGAGAAATGGCTGTTCCAATATTCTCCTTATGTTTACTATAACGAGCATTGTATCGTGTTCCATCATGATCATGTGCCGATGAAGCTGACTAAGGATACGCTGCGCCGCCTGCTTGGGTTCGTGGATCAATATCCTCACTATTTCATCGGTTCTAACGCGGATCTTCCAATCGTGGGTGGAAGCATATTGACGCATGATCATTTCCAGGGTGGAAGACATACATTTGCGATTCAAAAAGCGGTACAGGAGGCTGTATTCCATAATGATGCCGCTCCAGGCGTTTCACTCAGTCTTGTAAAATGGCCGATGTCTGTGCTTAGACTCTCTTCCAAGGATCAAGCTGTCTTGCTGGAAGCGGCAAATGATATTTATGAGGCATGGAAGGTATACAGTGATCCGGAAGCAGATATTCTGTCACATACGGAGCAGGATGGACAGATGATACCGCACAATACGGTAACACCGATTGTCCGGCGTGCTGAGGACGGGGGATACGAAATGGATCTCGTTCTTCGCAATAACCGTACAAGTGATGAGTATCCTGAGGGAATCTTCCATCCGCATCGTGAAATGCATCATCTGAAGAAAGAGAATATCGGTCTGATTGAAGTGATGGGACTTGCTATTCTGCCTGGCCGACTAAAAGAAGAATTGGATCTTATCGCTGATATTTTGACAGGTGATGAGGAGCTTCTGAAATCAGCTGTCAGTGATGAAGTTTCTGACCTTCACAAGCATACAGAATGGATTCATGCACTGATTGAGAAGTATGGTACTGCGCTCTCTAAGGAAGCGGCTGTGGCCCGGGTCCAGGAGGAAGCGGGTAATAAATTTGCTCAAATTCTTGAGCATGCCGGTGTTTACAAACGAGACGAAGCGGGCAAACAAGCATTCCGTCGTTTTGTACAGCATCTGGGTTATACAGAATAGAAACTCATCGTTGATTGCGGTGCAGAGCCCGTCCCTTCATTGGGGAGGGGCTTCTCTTTTTCCCGGAAGTTTGTTTTTTGAAAACAATTGGTTCTATAATAAGATATGTGTAACGAATAAAAATGTATGCTTGGAGGCGATTTTTACAATGAGAGCATTTCAATTTCATAATCCTACACGTCTGATCTTTGGTAAAGGTCAGCTTGCAGCTCTAAAAACCGAAGTGCCTAAATACGGCAACAAAGTGCTGCTTGTCTACGGCGGTGGCAGCATCAAACGCAATGGTCTCTACGATCAAGTCATCCAGCTCTTGTCCGAGATTGGAGCAGAGGTTCATGAACTGGCCGGAGTTGAGCCCAATCCTCGACTATCTACAGTACATACAGGGGCAGACCTCTGCAAAGAACACGGAATTGATCTGATTCTCGCTGTTGGCGGCGGCAGTGTAATAGACTGTGCCAAAGCCATTGCAGTCGGTGCCAAATATGATGGCAGCATGTGGGACTTTGCAGAGCGTAAGGCACAGCCAAAAGCCGCCCTGCCGCTTGCTACAGTGCTGACGATGGCTGCAACGGGTTCAGAGATGAACAGCGGCTCGGTCATTACGAATCAAGAGACTCAGGAGAAGCTGGGCTGGGGAAGTCCACTGGTATATCCGGCTTTTTCAATTCTTGATCCGGTTCATACCTTCTCTGTACCTCAGGATCAAACGGTTTATGGCGTAGTAGATATGATGTCGCATACATTGGAGCATTACTTCCATTTGGATACGAATACCCCAGTACAATTGGGCTTCTGTGAAACGATCCTTCGGACGGTAATCGAGGCAGCTCCTAAGCTAATTAACGATCTGGAGAATTACGAGCTGCGTGAAACCATTCTGTACTGCGGAACGATGGCGCTGAACAATATACTGAGCATGGGTCTTGCAGGCGACTGGGCTACACACAATATTGAACACGCCGTGTCTGCCGTTTATGATATTCCGCATGGCGGAGGGCTTGCGATCCTGTTCCCGAACTGGATGAAGCATAACCTGCATGTAGATGTATCCCGCTTTAAGCGTCTTGCGATTAACGTGTTTGATGTGAATCCAGAAGGCAAGAGCGATGAGCAGATTGCACTCGAAGGAATCGAGGCGCTGAGCTCGTTCTGGACCAGCATTGGCGCTCCAAACCGATTGGCGGACTATGATATTGATGCAAGTCAAATTGATGTGATGGCGGATAAAGCAATGCGCTTTGGACCGTTCGGTAACTTCAACAAATTGCAGCGCGAGGATGTAGTAGAAATTTATAAAGCGTCCTTGTAAAAAAAAGCATAACCAACAGCCCTTTGCTCTTGTTTATTAGTGCAAAGGGCTTTTTAGCGTGCTTTGGTCTAGAGAAGCATGGGCAAGCGGAGGAGGATGAAGTTGTACCAGAAGTAGCGAAGCGTTCGCTTTTTGTCTTTGGATTCTAACCATTGAATATTTTATAAGATCAGAGAATCCAAAGACAATTTGCGATCTGATGAACAATCCGTCAACCGCAGCCACAATCCCATGCACTCATCTCATGATTTATCCATATTTCCTTCATCACCACTAACATTCTTATTTCCACCTCAATTAGCTCCTAATTCATAATTTTGAAACATTTACCTAATGCATACGTATATATTGACATGTGCATCTGAGGGCAGAGGGGGTGAAATATGGAGACGTTATACTGGGCTTGTCTGATCGGAGGAGCAATATTTGCACTTGTTAGCGTCTTGTTCGGAGATCTGTTTGATGGTTTGCTGGAAGGTTCATTTGAGCTGGCAGGGGTAGAATTTTTGAATTCTACAGTTATTGCCAGTTCAATAACGACCTTCGGGGGAGCAGGCATTCTACTGATGAAGTATACCGAGCTGAATACAGCAGTTCATGTTCTGCTATCCTTGTTGTTCGGCATTCTCGGGGCGTTGACTGTATTTTTTGCCTACATAAGGCCTGCACGAAACAGTGAGGTATCGACTGGTTTTTCCATGCGTGAGCTTGCTGGAAAGATTGGTGAAATCACCGTCCCCGTTCCAGAGAAGGGTTATGGTGAAGTGATGATTAAGCTCGTAAGCGGCAATACCCTTCACACAGCTTCCAGCTTTGAAGCTAAACCGATTACGGCAGGCACCAGGGTGGTTGTTGTGGAGGTTGCAGATGGCGTGCTTCGGGTAGCGGAGCTAGACAGTCTGTAGTAATGACCAATTATACTTAGAGGAGAGATGAGAATGCCAGATTTCATGCAAGAATCTTTACTTATTCCCGTAATTGTAGTGGTTGTAATTTTAATCCTCGGGATCGCGTTCTGGGCGAGATATAAGACAGTGGGTCCAGATGAAGCGATGATCGTTACCGGATCTTTTCTCGGAAGGAAGAATATATCTAGTGATGAATCCGGACGGGAAATAAAGATTGTTCGCGGTGGGGGTACTTTTATATGGCCGGTGTTTCAACAATCGGAATTCATATCGCTTTTATCTCACAAGCTCGACGTAACAACACCTGAAGTCTATACAGAGCAAGGAGTACCGGTTATTGCAGACGGAGTAGCCATCATCAAGGTCGGCAGTTCGATCGAAGATGTTGCTACAGCGGCAGAACAATTTATTGGTAAACCCATTGAAGCTCTAAAAAGCGAAGCACAAGAAGTTCTTGAAGGACATCTGCGTGCGATTCTCGGCTCAATGACGGTAGAAGAAGTTTACCGTAACCGGGATCGATTTGCTCAAGAAGTTCAGGGTGTGGCGGCAAGAGATTTAAAAAAGATGGGTTTGTCTATCGTTTCTTTTACAATCAAAGACGTACGCGACAAACACGGATATCTTGATGCGCTCGGTAAGCCCCGAATTGCAATGGTGAAACGGGACGCTGAAATTGCCGAAGCAGAAGCCGTCAGAGATGCGAGGATTCAAAAAGCGAATGCAGAAGAGCAAGGGCAGAAGGCGGAATTGTTGCGGGATACGAATATCGCAGAAGCAGCCAAAGAAAAAGAGTTGAAGATAGCATCCTTTAAGAAAGATCAAGATACAGCCAAAGCGGAAGCTGATCAGGCTTATCACATTCAGGAAGCCCGTGCGAGACAGACGATGGTTGAGGAGCAAATGAAGGTAGAGCTCGTGCGCAAGGAGCGTGAGATCGATCTTCAGGAGAAAGAAATTACGGTACGTGAGAAGCAATATGATGCGGAAGTGAAGAAAAAAGCCGAGGCAGATCGTTATGCAGTAGAGCAGGCGGCAGAAGCAGACAAGGCAAAAAGAATGCGCGAAGCAGATGCTGTACAATACTCTATTGAAACACAAGCAAAGGCTACAGCTGAACAAAAGCGTCTTGAAGGTCAGGCTGTCGCGGATGCTGAACGTGCAAAAGGTACAGCAGATGCAGAAGTTATCCGTCTGCGTGGTCTTGCAGAAGCGGAGGCGAAGGAGAAGCTGGCAGAAGCTTTCCAGAAGTTCGGCGAAGCCGCTGTTCTCGACATCATTGTGAAAATGCTGCCTGAGCTTGCTGAGCGTATCGCCCAGCCATTATCCTCCATCGACAAACTTACCGTGGTCGATACTGGCAAGGGAGAAGGTGCTGCAAGAGTCAGCAATTATGTGACCGAGCTCATGTCAACTGCTCCTGAAATGCTAAAGAGCGTGTCTGGAATCGATGTTGAGCAGCTCATCCAAGGATTTACCAAGAAGGCAATCCCAACCGCTCCTTCAGAGCCGGCAGCATTGGAAAACTTGAAGATTCCAGCTGAAGCGGTTGCTACCAAAGAAACAGTTTGATCTAAGCACTCCAAAGGTTAAATATTGACCTTAGCCTCATAATTTGTTAACTTAAGCGTGGTGTATCTTATTTAGATATAACATGCCGAATTACGAATTATGGGGCTAAAAGAGGTGCAAAAGTGAACCTGAAGGTAGCTAAAGTGTTGAATAACAATGTGATTATCGCGACCCACCCTGAACACGAAGAAGTCGTCATCATCAGCAAAGGGATTGGATTCAATCGCAAATCAGGTGATCAAATTCCTCTGCAAGCAGTAGAAAAAATGTTTATATTAACGAGACAGGAGGAGCAGGAACAATACAAGCAGCTGGTTCCTCGTGTTAGTGAAAAGTTAATAGAGACGATTAACGATATTATTTTAAATATAACAAGCAAGAGTAACGTTCCTCTCAACGAACATATCCATATTGCACTGACGGATCATATTGCCTTTGCTATGAAGCGCAAAGAACAAGGTATCGTATTGCATAATCCATTCTTGTACGAGACAAAAGATATGTATCCAATGGAATATGAATTTGCTGAGTATGCCATCGAGCTGATAGAGAAGCGCCTCGGAGTCGATCTTGGCAAAGAAGAGATTGGATTTGTAGCCCTTCACATTTATAGCGCCATGACGAATCAGAATATTTCACAGGTCCAAGAGCACTCCAAGCTTATTGCAGACCTGGTTGCTTTGGTTGAGGAGCAGCTCGATTACCGAATTCCTCGTGATTCTCTGGATTATTCCAGGCTTGTGACCCATCTTAGATTCGCGATCGAACGGGTTCGGCGCGGTGAAGAAGTAGCCGAGATTTACAAACTGGATTCACTGCTTAATCAGGAATATCCGGAGATGTATTCGCTTGCTTGGAAGCTGACGAAGATAATGGAAAGACGGATTAATCTTCCTGTGTATTCCGCCGAGGTGAGCTACTTGACGATGCATTTACAGCGGCTTTCCCAGAAAAAGGAGCGAAACGAATAAATTTCTATTCAATATGCAGGGTATGAATTTTGTTTCTAACTATATCTTGTGGTTATTAAGATGTTTCGAAATTAAAATATTTTTTTGATTGTAAAGGCTTGCAATCTTTTTTTTCTGGTGCTATGATGTTCACCGTAGTAAATAACAGCTTAATATTATGACGTGTTACTGATTCGATCAGGCATGAGTTGATTAAAGTATGATTGGCAATGACTACTATTGGGCAATATAACCCACAGGTTGTTGCACACATGCTCTATACGCTCATGCTTTTTTTGCATTCTTCGAAATCAATTAACACATATATCCTTGAAGGAGTGAAACACATGTTCAAAAAGCTTTTCGGCGTGTTGCAGCGTGTCGGTAAAGCAGTCATGCTTCCGGTTGCGATCCTGCCGGCGGCAGGTCTCCTGCTCGGAATTGGGAACCTTCTGGTTAACCCTGACTTCCTGCAGTATGTGCCTTTTCTAGAGGCTCACTGGATCCAAGTCGTTGCTAGCGTCATGATGAACTCGGGACAAATTGTCTTTGATAACCTGTCCTTGCTGTTCGCCGTTGGCGTAGCGATTGGTCTTGCCGGTGGGGACGGCGTTGCGGGTCTAGCCGCAATTATTGGTTATTTGGTTATGAACGTAACCATGGGAACAGTCATGGGCGTAAATGCTTACTCTATAGCCCAAAGTGGAGCTGCATATGCAAACGTTCTTGGTATCCCGACTTTGCAGACAGGCGTATTCGGTGGTATCATAATCGGGGTCTTAGCTGCCTCGATGTATAATCGATTCTTTAAGATCGAACTTCCGTCCTACTTGGGATTCTTTGCAGGTAAACGCTTCGTACCGATCATCACCGCAGTGATGTCGCTCTTGATTGGTTTGGCATTGACACTAATTTGGCCGCCGATCCAAGAAGCGATGAACTTCATCTCTCGAAGCATGATTGGTGAGAATGAAACACTGGCTGCCTTTATCTTCGGTCTGATTGAGCGTTCGCTCATTCCATTTGGTTTGCATCATATCTTCTACTCACCGTTCTGGTTCGAGTTTGGAGAATATGTTAACCAAGCAGGTCAAGTCATCCGTGGTGACCAGAAGATATTTATGGCTCAGTTGCAAGATGGCGTAGCATTTACAGCGGGTACATTTACAACAGGTAAATATCCGTTCATGATGTTCGGTCTTCCGGCTGCAGCACTTGCAATCTATCACACAGCGAAGCCAGAGAACAAGAAAGTAGTCGGCTCCTTGATGGTATCCGGTGCACTGACAGCATTCCTGACAGGTATTACAGAGCCGCTTGAGTTCTCGTTCCTGTTCGTAGCACCTATCTTGTTCGCAGTTCATGCTGTGTTTGCAGGCTTGTCCTTCATGGTGATGCATATTCTCGGTGTTAAGATCGGGATGACCTTCTCCGGCGGTTTCATTGACTTCATGCTGTTCGGGGTATTGCCAAACCGTACGCCTTGGTGGCTGGTTATTGTTGTAGGTCTTGTGTTCGCGGTGATCTACTACTTCGGTTTCCGTTTCGTTATTCAGAAATTCAATCTGAAAACACCGGGACGTGAGGACAAAGTTGTAGAGACGGGATCACAGAATACAGGATCCAAGGACGAGCTGCCGCATCAAATCCTGAAAGCTTTTGGTGGTTCAGACAACATCAAGCATTTGGATGCATGTATCACCAGACTTCGTATCGAGGTTAAAGATAAAGGCAACGTTGATAAAGGTCGTTTGAAAGACCTTGGTGCTTCTGGAGTACTGGAAGTCGGTAACAACGTACAAGCGATCTTCGGGACACGTTCGGATACGATTAAGTCGCAAATGAAAGACATCATCGAAGGGCGTACGCCAGCACCAGCGCAAGCCACTGCAGAGCCTAAACCAGAAGAAGAGCAGGCACAAGGTGAAGCGGGTGAAGCGATCATCAATGAGCAGATCGTTATGCCGGTTAACGGTGAGCTTCTCGATATTACGAAAGTTCCAGACCCAGTATTTTCCGAGAAAATGACAGGTGATGGATTTGCGATTCTGCCGCATGATGGAACGATTGTGTCACCAGTGAACGGTAAAGTGTTCAACGTATTCCCTAGCAAGCATGCGGTCGGCATCATGTCCGACGGCGGCAAGGAAGTACTCGTTCACATTGGAGTCAACACCGTGAAGCTGAAAGGCCAAGGCTTTAATGTTCTGGTTGCCGAAGGAGATCTCGTCTCTGCAGGTCAACCGATCATGGAAGTTGACGTGGATTATGTTAAGGAGCATGCTCCTTCCATTATTTCACCAATTATTTTCTCTAACCTGCCGGAGGGTTCCGCTGTTACACTGAATAAATCTGGTGTACTGAAAGCTGGCGAAAAGGGAATTATAACAATCAAATAAAGACGAGATTTTTACGTTTGAATTCATAGCACCGTAGAAGAGCTCACGCAAGATCTAGTTAAAACTTAAGTTTTGGCTAAATCTTGCACCTCATTTATCAGCAGCATGAATCTGGGAAAAATCAGTCTATTGTGGTTCGATACTCCTGTGTAACAGGTAATATACGTATATGACGTAATCACAACCAAATTAAAAAATGACGAAAGTGGGATGAAAACTATGCAACAAACATTCAGAATTACTGACGAAGATGGAATCCATGCACGCCCTGCAACAGCACTTGTAAACACGGCTAACAAATTCAAAGGTGCTGAGTCTTTTGCAGAAGCGAAAGGCAAAAAAGTAACATTGAAATCCATTCTGGGTGTTCTCTCCCTTGGTCTTGAAAAAGGCGACACAATTAGCATCATCGTTGAAGGCGAAGGAGAAGCAGAAGCGATTCAAGCACTGACAGACGTTATGGTTAACGAAGGGCTGGGCGAAGTTCATGCCTAATGTTTCCGGGATTGCTGCCTCGGCGGGTATTGCCATTGCCCGGGCGTTTATCTTGGAGCATCCTGATTACTCTGTAGACAAACGCTCGATCACCGACGTTGATGCGGAGATTGCTAAACTGGAAGCGGCTTTGGAGAAATCCGAAGCCGAGCTCCAGGCAATCAAAGCACGTACTTTGCAAGAACTGGGTGAGAAAAAAGCAGAAATTTTTGAATCTCACTTGCTTATATTGAATGACCCGGAACTTATTGATCCTGTTAAGTCCAAAATTTCTGATGAAAAAGTAAATGCTGAATTTGCACTTGAAGAAACAGCAGCTACTTTCATTCAGATGTTTGAAAATATGAAAAGCGCGTATCTTCAAGAGCGTGCAGCTGACATGCGTGACGTTACCAAACGCGTGCTTGGTCACTTGCTTGGACTTCAAGTTGTGAATCCGGCAGAGATCAGCGAAGAAGTCATCGTACTTGCTGAGGATTTGACTCCGTCTGATACAGCGCAGCTGAACCGTAAATACGTGCTTGGCTTTGCTACCAATATTGGAGGTCGTACCTCTCACTCCGCAATCATGGCCAGATCTCTTGAAATTCCTGCAGTTGTGGGAACGAAGGAAGTACTGACTCAAGCGAAGAACGGTGATCTGATCATCGTGGACGGGTTGGACGGTCATGTACTGATCAATCCGGAGGCTTCCGTTGTGGAAGAGTACAGATCCAAGCAGGCTGCTTATGCAGCTCAAGTTGCAGAGTGGAGAAAGCTACGCGACGAGCCTACAGTAACTGTAGACGGCGTGCATGTTGAACTTGCTGCAAACATTGGTACTCCTAACGATGTAGCTGGTGTGCTTGAGAACGGCGGAGAGGGCGTAGGTCTCTATCGTACAGAATTCCTGTACATGGGACGCGACAAGCTGCCATCTGAGGATGTGCAGTACAATGCCTACAAAACTGTTCTTGAAAAAATGGAAGGAAAACCGGTTGTCGTTCGTACACTCGACATTGGTGGTGACAAGGAGCTTCCTTACCTCGACCTTCCAAAAGAGATGAATCCATTCCTGGGCTTCCGTGCGGTTCGCCTATGCCTGGATCGTCAAGACATTTTCCGTACACAGCTTCGTGCATTGCTTCGCGCGAGTGTGCATGGTAACCTGCGCATCATGTTCCCGATGATTGCTACGCTCGGAGAATTCCGTGAAGCAAAAGCAATTCTTCTCGAAGAGAAGGAGAAGCTTGTATCTGAAGGTCTTGAAGTATCCGACAGCATTCAGCTCGGAATCATGGTTGAAATTCCTTCAACTGCAGTGCTTGCCGATCAATTTGCCAAGGAAGTGGACTTCTTCAGTATCGGAACGAACGATCTGATCCAGTACACGATGGCAGCTGACCGGATGAATGAACGTGTATCTTATCTGTACCAGCCTTATAACCCATCTATTCTTCGTTTGATCAAGATGGTCATTGATGCAGCGGATCGCGAAGGCCGCTGGGTTGGCATGTGCGGAGAGATGGCAGGCGATGCTACCGCAATTCCACTGCTTCTGGGTCTTGGCTTGGATGAATTCAGTATGAGCGCGACTTCAATTCTGCCTGCACGCAGCCAGCTGACCAAGCTGTCTCAAGCAGACATGAAAGAGCTTGCTGCAAAAGCACTGGATATGCAGACTGCTGAACAGGTGGTAGAGCTTGTTCAGAGCATTGAACAGTAATCTTTGTTTTTCGAAATTTCTGAAATCTCTATTTTCTAATTCTCTATCTTTTCCAACATTTTCACGGTATTCGCATCATGCGGATACCGTTTTTTTTTACTATTTAGCAAATGTGCTTAATTATCTCTACCGCCGCATCCAGAACAGCCTGTGTATATCCTCTAAATTAGTTTAAATCGATCTATACCTGGTGATCACTCAGTCTCTAAATTAGAATGAAATGGAGCACTTACAGAATTTGAGAAATACATAGAGAACATGATAAAGGAGATTCCATGTACAAAGATAAGGAAATTGCAGTTCGACCGATAGAAAGGGCAGATTTACCGCGTTTATGGGAGCTGATCTATACAGAGGAGAATCCAGAGTGGAAACAGTGGGATGCACCCTATTTTCCACATTATACGAAGAGTTGGGAAGAGTTTGCTGAAATGCAGGATGGCTGGATTGTAAGCGATCACCGCTGGGTCATTACTGTACACGAAGAAATATGCGGAATGGTTTCTTACTATTATGAGGATGAACAGAAGAACTGGCTGGAAATGGGGATTGTGCTGCATCAGCCAAGCAGCTGGAACCAATCCATTGGAACAAGAGCTTTAGGCTTATGGATCGATCATTTGTTTAATCATTTGCCTCTTGTTAGAGTGGGACTGACCACCTGGTCAGGGAACACCCGAATGATTCGGGTCGCAGAGAAGCTGGGCATGCAGATTGAAGCAAGAATCCGAAAGGTGAGATACTATAACGGCAAGTACTATGATTCCATTAGACTCGGAATGCTTCGTGAAGAATGGGAGATATGAGGAAGAGACAAGAGCAGGATATGATAAATGATGCACTTGGATTTAAAAACAATTAACAAACCTCCAATATAGGATTGGAGGTTTGTTTGGTCTATTTCTGTTCTATTTTAGATCAAGGCGAGACTATCTGCTTATGAAATTAACTGCATGCACAGTTTAGGACAGGCTTACGTGCAGCTGTCGTTTCATCCAAACGAGTAACAGGTGTCCCGTAAGGAGCATTAAGAACGAGCTCTGGATTCTCTTCGGCTTCCTTAGCAATGCGGATCATCGTGTCGATGAAGCCGTCGAGCGTTTCTTTGCTTTCGGTTTCTGTCGGTTCGATCATGATGCATTCTTCCACGTTCAGCGGGAAGTAGATGGTTGGCGGATGATAGCCGAAATCAAGCAGGCGCTTCGCTACATCAAGTGTACGTACACCATACTGCTTCAAGCCTTTGCCGGACATCACGAATTCATGCTTGCAGACGCCTGGATAAGGAATTTCATAATAAGGCTCCAGTCGTTTCATCATGTAGTTGGCATTAAGCACAGCATACTCGGATACCCGGCGCAGTCCAACCGGACCATAAGTACGGATATAGGCATACGCACGAACAAGAATTCCGAAGTTACCATAGTAAGCTTTAACACGGCCAATGGATTGTCCTTCTTCACGATCCAGATAGAATGTACCCTCTTCTGTACGTTTCACGTGTGGTTTTGGAAGGAACGGCACGAGCAGCTTCTTCACACCGACAGGACCAGCGCCTGGGCCGCCGCCGCCATGAGGAGTACTCATCGTTTTATGCAGATTCAAGTGAACCACGTCGAAGCCCATATCACCTGGACGGGCAATTCCCATAATTGCGTTGGAGTTAGCTCCATCGTAATACAGAAGACCGCCGGCATCATGCACGATCTTGGCAATCTCAACAATTTGTTTCTCAAACAGGCCGAGTGTATTCGGGTTCGTCAGCATAAGCGCGGCTGTATCGCTACCTACCACTGCACGCAGCTCATCCAGATCGACCAGTCCCTCTGCAGTTGAAGGAATAGTCACGGTCTCGAAGCCTGCAACTGTCGCACTGGCAGGGTTCGTACCATGGGAAGAGTCAGGCACGATGACCTTGGTGCGAACTTCGCCGCGGCTATCATGATAAGCACGAATCATCATCAGTCCTGTCCATTCACCGTGTGCACCGGCTGCCGGCTGAAGTGTCACTTCGTCCATTCCAGTAAGACCTGCGAGGTCGGATTGCAGCTGATACAGCAGCTCAAGTGCGCCTTGTACACTTTCTTCCGGCTGATAAGGATGAATCTTCGCAAACCCGGTATAACGAGCAACATCCTCGTTAATCTTCGGATTATATTTCATCGTACAAGAGCCTAAAGGATAGAAGCCGTTATCTACACCAAAATTGCGGCGGGACAAGCTTGTATAGTGGCGAACGACATCGACTTCATATACTTCTGGCAGTGCAGCTGCCTCCTTACGCAAAAACCCAGAAGGGATAAGCTCATTCTGACGTACCTGAGGCACATCAAGCTCGGGCAAGGAGTATGCGACGCGACCTGGTTTGCTTAGTTCAAATATCAGCTTCTGCTCAGGAGCTTCTGATCCGGCCGTTCTTCCAAAATCCAGTGCAGCTGTCTCGTTCTGAACTTGTGGTTTCTCTGCTTCAATCTTACTCACAGCAATCCCTCCAATACCGCTTTGAATTCATCGATCTCTTCTTTGCTCCGGCGTTCTGTAACGGCGATCAGCATATGACCACTTAGTTCCGGGTATTCACGTCCCAAATCATATCCGCCGATAAATCCTGCAGCGAGCAGCTTGCTCTGCACATCTTCCATACTCGAATTGTCGGGAAGCTTAATAACAAATTCGTTAAACGTCGGTGAAGTAAAAGGAGTACTTACTCCTTCAATAGAAGTTATTGTCTGCTTAGCATAATGACTCTTTTGCAAATTAAGCTCCGACACATCCAGCATGCCTTGTTTGCCGAGCAGAGACATATAGACCGACGCACTTAGCGCAAGCAGAGCCTGGTTGGAACAAATATTGGAGGTCGCTTTTTCACGGCGGATATGCTGTTCACGAGCCTGCAGTGTGAGTACAAAGCCTCTTCTGCCATAACGATCTGTCGTTTGACCAACGATCCGTCCAGGAATTCTGCGCATATGGGCCTGTGATACAGCAAAATATCCACAGGTAGGACCGCCATAGGAGCCTGCAATTCCAAGCGGCTGAGCATCACCAACCACAATATCCGCACCAAGCTTGCCCGGAGCTTCCAGAAGTCCGAGTGAAATTGGATTCGCACTGACGATAAGGAGTCCTTTGTTTGGATGGATCAGGTCAGCTGCAGCCTGGATGTCTTCTACGCTACCGAAGAAATTCGGACTTTGAATCATCACTGCAGCCGTATCTTCACTGATTGCAGCTGCGAGTGCTTCCATATCTGTAACACCATTTGTATAACCAATCTCAACGACCTCAAGATTCAGACCATGTGCGTAACTGGCGAGTACCTGGCGGGATTCTGGATGCACCGTACTCGATACAACCAGCTTTTTACGACGTGTCGCACTTGCAGCCAGATTACCTGCTTCTGCAAAGGCCGTTGCTCCATCATACATACTTGCATTGGCGACAGCCATTCCGGTCAGCTCGCAGATATAGGATTGGAATTCAAAAATCGCCTGCAGCTCGCCTTGGCTGATCTCTGGCTGATAGGGCGTATAAGCAGTATAGAATTCGGAGCGGGAAATGACATGGTTAATAACAGAAGGTACATGGTGGTCATAGATACCTGCACCTAGAAAGCTTGCGTGTGTATCTGCGTTCACATTACGTCCGGCAAGGCGGGACATATGACGAGTGAGTGCGTATTCGTCCAGCTTGGATGAAACAGGGAGTTCGCCTTTAAAGCGGATCTCTTCAGGAATGTCGGAGAAGAGATCCTCCATCGTTTCCGCTCCGATTGCTGCCAGCATTTCCGCCTGATCTTGTTCCGTCATCGGTAGATAACGATTTGCCATTATGAATTCGCTCCTTTTGCCGCTTGGGCTGTAGGTTTTGGTCTTCTATAGAATGGGGTTTTGATCACTTCTGCCTTGAGGCGTTTCCCCCGGATTTCGACTTCAACAGTGGTGCCTGGTTCTGTATACTGAATATCCAGCAGTGCAAGGCCCAGATTGCGTTTGAGTGTAGGCGACTGGGTACCAGTCGTTACCTCACCGATTTGCTCTCCCTCTGCATAGACCGGATAATGAGAACGTGGAATGCCTCGATCCGTAATCTCGATACCGACGAGCTTGCGGGTCAGGCCTTCCTCTTTTTGCTTCACCAGTGCATCCCGACCGATAAAGTCACCAGCAGCCAGCTTCACGAACATGCCAAGCCCGGCTTCAAGCGGTGTAATCGTAGAAGAAAGCTCCTGTCCATATAACGGGAGTTTAGCTTCAAATCGAAGTGTATCTCTCGCGCCAAGCCCGATGGGAAGCAGACCTTCATCTTCACCTGCGGCCATAAGCGCAAGCCATACTTTCTGTGCGTCATCGGCACTGACATAGATTTCGAATCCATCCTCACCAGTGTATCCTGTACGCGATAGAATAACGGTGCTGCCGCTCACTTCCGCACCGTCCACAAAACGGAAAGAGCCAAGCTCAGCAAGATTCACATCGGTCACTTGGGATAGAATAGCTTCTGCCTTCGGACCCTGTAATGCAAGCAAAGCCGTTGCTTCCGATTCATTCACCATTTGAACGTTCTCAGGCAGATGGTCCTGCAGCCAAGTCCAGTCCTTCTCGATATTAGATGCATTCACAACGAGCATGAACAAATGGTCGCTGCGCTTGTAGACAAGCAAATCGTCCACTACACCACCAGTTGGATAGCACATGAGTGTGTATTGTGCCTGACCGATTTCAAGCAGGGATACGTCATTTGTCAGCATTCCTTGTAAAAAGTCTGCTGCATTCTCGCCTTCTACCCGAAATTCACCCATATGGGATACATCGAATAGTCCAGCCTGCTGTCTCACAGCCTCATGTTCTTTCTGGATTCCGCTGAAGGAAACCGGGAGCTCCCAGCCTCCAAAATCGATACAGCGTACATTTGGATATTGTTCATAAAGAGGGAAAAGCGGTGTTCTCAATAATTGGGACATAATTTTCACCTCGTAAAAAGCCGGCGTTCGGCTGTAATTTAGAAGAAGAATTAAGTAGAGTTTTCAGAATAAACACTTGAAAAGGGAAAAAGGAAAAAGGGCTATTGGAAAATGGAAAAAGGACAGGCCAAAGAAAAATACACGCTAATAAAGCATGTGTTCTTCTTAGGCTCTGTCCTTGGTACCTGAGAGTTACCCCGCATGATGCTCACGAGTTTCCCCTTGGGTGATCCTTTATTAACATCGTTCGCTTTATCATAAGCAGCGAACGGTTATGGATGCTCTCCAGAGTCGCGTCCGGTAAAAGTCCTTTTTGCCTGAGAGATTCACCCTTTGCTTATCAATGGGCTTACTCCTTCGGCGTTACCATGCGGAAATGTCCCTGCTTACAAGCTGATAATGAACATCATACAACAGCTGTCAGAAGCTCAGAACGATGATCCTGCGGTAATCTCTCCCTTTACGTTCAACCGCTTAATGGGCTAGAATGTTCGGAAATAGCGAACTCTTCCGTTCAATCTAACGCTTATACTACATTAATACGTGATTAAATCCGAAAAGTCAAGGAGTATGTTAAATAAACATATTTTTTGTTAGCATTCTTGACATTGTGATGAGGATTGTTTTACGCTATGGGTGGAAAAAGGGCAGGAACCAGAGAAGAAACACAATTCTAACTTTTGAAAAAAGCGAGGCTGACGAGAACATGAGCGAAGTGATTAACGGTTTGTTGTATAGTAAAGAGCATGAATGGGTTCAAACGTTAGACGGAGATACGGTACGTATCGGGATTACTGAATTTGCTCAGCATCAGCTGGGAGATATTGTGTTTGTGGAGCTGCCTGAAGTTGGAACGGAAATTAACAGTGACGATAGCATTGGTACCATTGAATCGGTTAAGACCGTATCTGATTTGTTTGCGCCAGTAAGCGGAACAATCGTCAGTGTTAATGACAAGCTTCAAGACGAGCCGGAGCTTGTAAATGCTGCACCATATGGTGACGGCTGGATGATTGAAGTGAAAATAAATGGAGATTCCAAAGCTGCTCTTACTAAACTGCTGGATGCAGATGCGTATCGCGCGCATACTGAAGAGTAAGAATATATTTATTTAATTATTCTATAATATATAACGCGTTTGTTTAAATTGTATGAGCTGATTTTCCTGTCTTAAAGGGGAGATCAGCTTTTTTTGAATGATGTCGGCTTATAACACTTAGGTATAACTGAACTGAACATGGATTATATCCGTTATGGTAAAAAATGTTTCTCGTGGAACGAAACTCATGGGGTTAATTAATTTTATAAAATCCATCTTGATCCTTTGAAATATGAATCGAAACCGGCTTAATTGCCGAATTCTGATGTTGAGACTGACTTGTTACCGTTATGCTGGTTTCACTTACTGGTGTAGCTGCAAGAGGGGACCAATAAATGGTGTTTCCTTCTTTCAACTCAAGTGATGTTCCCGATGATCTCACCTGCTTGCCAGCCGAACCTTCCATAACCAGTAATTCACCAGAGGAAGTTGCTATAATTAGTGGGAAATTATTATGATCTTCACTTATTTCGATTGGAAATCCGGGAACGCTGCTCGTCACCACAGAATATTTATCTAGCGGGAATGCGACTTGAAGGGAGCTGTGACCATCGTACTCTGATGATATGTTTGAAGGTGGAGATATAGCAGAAGGTACATTGGGCCACAGAATGAACGCGAAGGCAAGAAGGATGGAAGAGACGGTAAGAGTAAATACTTTTGACTTGAATGATGATTGTGTCCTCATAACATGGGTCTTCATAATGATAACCTCCCAGAAAGATTAGTATATATTTTTATATAACGTTCACTTGCCGCTAAAGTTTTGAATATACAATCATTCGCATATGAAATTGATTGATAAGGTGAAAATATGCCAGGCAGCTTAGACTTCGTCCGTTCCCCTGGCATGAAACTCGGTCACACATGCTTCACACACACATGCCTTGCGTCTCTGCTCGTCCGGAATACGTGACAGCAGCTCCTTGGGCACAGACTGGCTCATGCACCAGCATTCAGTGTGAGGTTTCCCGGCTGCATGGGCACATCCATTAGGCTTGTGGCATAAGGGGCAGATGTGCGGATTGATGTCAATCGTTGAGGAGGGCATCTTTTTCACCTGCTTATTATTAGTCTGTTGGCTGTACAAAATCGACCAGTATCAAGAAAATGAGCATCCGTGCAATCACGATACCGTATTCAAATTTAAGCTTAAGTCTATCATATGGGTAACTGAATCCAAAGTCATATTTGTACGTAAGCCAGGATATGAGCTTACCTAAGAAGTAAAGTATCTTTTATGGAAATGTTAAAGACGGACGAGGAGAGACAAATCCCCGCCCGTCTTGGGTTATTCAATTGCATAATTCCGCTTATTCAAATGAACATTTAAGACTCATCTTTTGGCATTTCTATACTGAGACCCGGAACATGCTTCTTGGACATTTGCTTTCGTTTTTTTCGATTCTCCTTGGTCTGGGAGACAACGTCAAAATCGTAGTCGTCCGGGTAAAGCTCCTCGCCTGCAATATGAAGCTTCACTCGCTGCTTGGCAATTTTCAGCTTTTTTCCTCGAATTAGTACGGTAAGCTTGCCTTTTGCATCCTCTGCTTCGACGATAATCCCCCCTTCCTTCATATAAGGGATGTGCACCCTGTCACCAACCTGCAGCGGCCGGACCGGCTGAGCTTCCACATCGCTTGGTTGAGGTCTCTTGGCATGGGCAGCGCTGGATTCTCGGCGGTCGTTATTCACCCGATTTGTATTGTCACGGGTTAGATCTTGAGGATCTAAACTTCGGGATTCCGCGAGGTTGACCTCGTTACCGCTGGATTTCGATTCCCCTAACGAATCAGCATTCGCTGTCAATGATGTGGCAGAGATCTGTTTGGAACGCTCAATGATATACGGCGGAATTCCGAGCTTTAGGGCAATGGCATAAGCATAGCTGTTTCCTGCTTCCCCAATCGTCAGCCGATATAACGGCTTTAATGATTCGGTATCAAATTCCATGCGGGCATTTTCAAATCCGTTAGCCGAAGCTGCGAAATTTTTGATCTCCGAAAAATGGGTTGTTGCCACGACAGTAGCCTGCCTTCTATGCATCTCTTCCAGCAGAGCAATGGATAGTCCGGTTCCCTCCCCAGGATCTGTACCCGAAGCCATTTCATCAATAAGAATGAGCGTTGAGGGGCCCGCCATCTTCAGAATCTCGATGATGTTCTTGATGTGGGCAGAGAACGTACTGAGCTGATGCTCAATACTCTGACCATCTCCGATATCGACGGCAACTTGCTCAAATACGCTCAGCTGGCTGCCTTCTCCAACAGGGACTAGAAGTCCGGACTGGGCCATCAGCGTCAACAAGCCGATGGTCTTGAGGCACAATGTTTTACCGCCGGTATTGGGGCCTGTAATGATCAAGGACTTGAATGCATCACCAATGTGGAAGTCCAGTGGAACCATATGATTCACTAGCGGATGCCGTGCGGATCTTAATCGAATGACCCCATGATCGACGAGATGAATGGACCGTCCCTGATAGGAGAGAGCATAGCGCGCTTTGGCGAATAAAAAGTCATACATGCCCACTGTGTCCGTATTAACCCGAAGCTCATATTCAGCTTGATCTGCCAAACGCGTCAATTCACTGAGGATCTTCATTTCTTCTCGCTGCTCCGCAGCACGATGCAGGCTGAGCTCCATCTGGAGGGCAGCGATTTCGTCAGGCTCAATAAATACCGTTTGGCCACTGGCTGATTCACCGTGAACCGTTCCTCTGATCAGCTTGCGGAATTCCTTCTGAACAGGCAGGCAGTAGCGATCCCCGCGTCTTGTAATGAGCTGGTCCTGCAGAATAGAACGGTGCTTGGACAGGAGGGTATCGAGCTTTTTTTTCAGCCGTTCCTCAATGACCTGAACTTGTTTTCTCGTCTTGAGCAGTTCTTTACTCGCGTGATCCGTTACCCGTCCTAAGTAAATACAGCGTTCTACCTCTTCACGAAGGGAATCCAGGGTGTACATGGAGCCAGCATAGGCACTTACATTCGGGGCGATTTCTCCTTTGGATTGCATGTACTTCATAAGCTGGGCGCAGCTCCGCAGAAATTGCAGTAGATGCATGAAATCCTGTTCGGTAAATAAATAGCCGGTGCCCAGCAGATTCATGATATTCTCAATTCCTGATAATGAAGGAAGAGGGACGCTTGCTCCGTGCCGGATCAGTCCCAGTGCCTCATCCGTTTCAGCCAGTGCCTGACGGATCTGGGTTAGACGAGTCATGGGGGACAGCGAATCGATCTGTCGCTCTCCAAGGTAGGATACTGCGTAGGACCGCAGCTGTTCTTTGACAGTATTGTATTCGAGTCTTTGCATGCTTTGTTGATTCATGGGTTAATGCTCCTTTTTTTGTAATGTTTGAATGACGTTGAAGCGGATAAAAAAAAGACGCAAGAAACGAACAGAAGCGTTCGTTCTTACGTCTTTATGCATGAGTTATCTTAAGGATCGGGCAAAGAATGCTGCTAATCCATAAGGTATCAACCTGTGAGTGGTCCCCGGTCATCAAAGTTATGTTCATAACAGAACTTTGATGGTCTGTAAATAGATGGATTCCGGGTACAAAAAAACCGCGCTGCAAAAACAGCACGGATGAGTTCACAAGTCAATTATTACATAACTCATGTTCATAGAGAGTTTGGTTATCCGCTGTTCTTAACTGATTTCATGAGGCATCTGAAGTGAGTGCTTGAAAATGCGCATAAAAAATAAACATCGCAAATTCAGGCGATAAAGCAATAGATCAAGCCTCAGTATGAAATTAATTAGTTAAGAACGATCACCGACATCAAAAATCTCTCCTTTTTTGGATGAGTTACTTTGTATCATAGGCTACAGGTTAGCAAAAGTCAACAAATTGAATATTGGGAAGATGTACTATACAATGAAGAGGAACGAGCAACTTCAACAATTATATAAATACGGGAGCCTGCGGAAGCAAGCTGAGAGTACAACTAATCTGTTGTTGACCGGTTGAACCTGCCATGGATAATGCCAGCGTAGGGAGCGAACATGATGATTACGCATGCCTTCGCATGCGTTTTTTTATATTTGCGGTACCCCTCAGTTCCAAGATCGGCTCCTGTGTACCTTCCAAAAAGAAAGGTCTGATGACGATGTCTAATGATGTACTATCCTCTCTTATTACTCGAATTCATGAAGAACAACCATTGATTCATAACATAACGAATACGGTCGTTACGAATTTTACGGCTAATGGTTTACTAGCCCTTGGTGCTTCCCCGGTCATGGCATATGCGGAGGAGGAAGTGGCGGATATGGTTCAACATGCCCGCGCACTGGTGCTCAATATCGGGACACTTACTACAGACCTTGTCAATACGATGGTCACCGCAGGCAAGGCGGCAAATAAATACGGTGTTCCTGTGCTCCTTGATCCTGTCGGAGCGGGAGCTACACCTTATCGAACGGATGCGGCTCTTCGGATTCTTCGTGAAGTGGAGATTACACTGATTCGAGGCAATGCAGGAGAGATCAGTCACCTCATCGGGGAAGGAATGACTGTAAAAGGTGTAGATGCAGGTCAATCCGAGGTCGTAGAACGAGCCCAAATGGCGGTGCGTGCTGCCCGAACATTGGGAACAACCGTCGTTGTATCTGGTCCAGAAGACGTCATTACCAATGGTGATACAGGACTTGTTATAAAGTCCGGCCATCCGTTACTAACACGTGTCACAGGGACAGGCTGTCTCTTAACCTCTGTCATCGGTGCTTTTCTTGCAGTTCATGATTCGGTATTAGAAGCAGGAGCCGCGGGTCTCGGCTATTACGGAGCGGCTGCAAGCATAGCAGGACAGAAGACAGAGCAGATGGGAACTGGCAGCTTCCAGATTGCATTTTTGGATGAACTGTCCAATCTTGAGCCGTCTGTTTATGAGAAGTATGTGGAAATTACAGATATGAACGAGCTGTTCATCAAGGAGGAGGCATAAATGATGGAAATCGCTAAGGCGCTTACCATTGCAGGTTCAGACAGCGGAGGCGGAGCCGGAATCCAGGCCGATATCAAAACCTTTCAGGAGCTGGATGTCTATGGCATGTCAGCACTCACAGCGGTTACTGCCCAAAATACACTTGGCGTGCAAGGCGTTCACTCTCTGCCGGTTCCATTTGTAGCGCAGCAGATTGAGTCTGTCTTTGCCGATCTGAGACCGGATGCGGTGAAGACAGGGATGTTATTCAGCAGTGAAATTATTGCAGAGGTTGCACAGCAGGCTGCACAGCATCGGATAGATAAGCTGGTCATCGATCCAGTGATGATTGCAAAGGGCGGCGCATCCCTGCTTCAATCTGAAGCTGTAACGGCGCTTGTTCAGCAGCTGCTTCCGCTTGCACTTGTCGTTACACCTAACATTCCCGAGGCGGAAGTGATGACAGGCTGCACTATTCATTCGCTGGCAGACCGCAAGGAGGCGGCTATGCGAATCCATGATTATGGCCCAGCGTATGTCATTGTTAAAGGGGGCCATGATGCAGGCAGCGATACGGTTACAGATTTATTATACGATGGGACAGCCTTTACGGAGCTTGCAGGACCAAGGGTGGACACCGTTCATTCCCATGGAACAGGCTGTACGTTCTCAGCGGCGCTTACCGCAGAATTGGCAAAAGGAAATGATGTCCTATCAGCGACGAGGACGGCAAGAGATTATGTCCAGGCTGCACTCACCGATACATTAGGTATTGGAGGGGGACATGGTCCGACGAATCACTGGGCTTATCGCAAGCAAAAGGGAGTGAGCGTATGAGCCGGATTTCGAGTGCTCGTATGAAGGAGCTGCTCCGAGTTTATTTTGTTATGGGCAGTGCAAATTGTGTGAAAGCACCGGAGGATACGCTGCAGGCTGCACTAACCGGCGGGGTGACATTATTCCAGTTCAGAGAGAAGGGGACCGGCTGTCGTGAAGGCGCTGAGCGGATCGAACTCGCCCGGCGTTTGCAGAAGCTGTGCAGGGAGCATAATGTACATTTTATCGTTAATGATGATGTCGATCTGGCGCTTGAAATCGATGCAGATGGTGTCCATGTCGGTCAGGATGATGAGGAAGCGGGCATGGTGAGACAGAGGATTGGTAACCGAGTCCTTGGCATATCGGCGCATACTATTGAAGAAGCGGTGAAAGCTTATGAGCAAGGAGCCGACTATATCGGAGTGGGGCCAATCTATCCGACAAGGTCGAAGGATGATGCAGAGGCTGTACAGGGTCCTGGAATTATCAAGGCTATGCGGGAAGCGAACATCATGCTTCCCATCGTTGGAATTGGCGGGATCACGGCGGCAAATAGCAGGGAAGTCGTTGAAGCAGGAGCAGACGGAGTAGCCGTCATTTCTGCGATCAGCTATGCAGAGGATGTTGCCGACAGCGTGAGGCAGCTCCATAACTTTAAAGCTTAATATAAAGAGAAGAATAGCTGACATGAATCAGTCATTCTTCTCTTTTTTAGTTGCAAAGCATGAAAACGAAAGTTAAATTACATTCATGAATTATATAACAATTTTAACCAGCATTGAATTCATTTCCTTCTAAAAAACGAACAATAATAATTAATATCTACATTATTTTTCGTATATAATCCCTAATATCTGACATTAACATGACGCTATAAAGTGCTCAAAGCACAAAACAAAGTTGCCATTTTATTCAAAAAACCAAAACGACGTAAATTTTGTTTACATCATCTCTCCATCCCATTACATTGTTTCTAACAACAATACATAACTGAGGGGTGGATATGAATGACCGCACGTTATCAAGGAATGGCTTACAACGAGTTGTTCCTCCCCAGACTGTCCGGGCCTGAGATCGGTGAACTTGCCAAGACGGGAGCCATGCTGATCTTGCCGATCGGTGCCATGGAACAACACGGACCGCATCTTCCTGTTTATACCGACACGCTGATTGGAGAAGGGATGTTAACGGAGGCATTCAAGCATCTGACTTCAGAGGATAATATATGGCTATTACCGCATCTCCCTTACGGAAAAAGCAATGAGCATGCAGGCTGGAGTGGAACGGTGACCTTAACCGCAGTGACGCTGCTCGCTGTACTGATGGATATTGCAGACAGCCTTGCCAGAACCGGCTTTGACAGGCTCGTATTATTTAATACTCACGGCGGAAATGCCGATCTACTTAATCTGGCTGCCAGAGATATTAGAGAAAAGACAGGCATGATGGTATTCAGGCTCGATGGAGGCGGTCTCGATAACGATAAAGAGCTCTTAACACCTGAAGAACGAATGTATGGCATTCACGCAGGTGATTCGGAAACGTCGATGATTATGCATCTACATAACGCATGGGTGCATCACGATGTGCTTCCAAATGAATTTCCGCCTGTTAGCTCAGAAATGAAGCTTCAATTCAGCAACAAACGGTTTGCATGGGTGATGAAGGATCTATCCATATCCGGCGTTTGTGGAAATGCACAGCTGGCTACAGCTGAGAAGGGCAGCACACTGCTGACATCGGCAGGCAGGAATGCAGCGGAGCTGTTTAAACTGATGCTTGAATTCCAGTTTGACAAGAAAATAGAAATGGAATCCGTTTAAAGGGAGAGATGACGATGAGCAGTTTGATTACAGCACAGGGAAACAAGGCAAATCTTAACCCAGGACTGGCACCGTTAGTGGAGATGGAAGGCATCAGCAAGATTTATCAGACCGGCACCGTTGCCCTTCAGGACGTCAATCTTAGCATTCCTGAAGGAGAGTTTGTCAGCTTTGTAGGTCCTTCCGGCTGCGGTAAATCCACCATATTTCGTATGATCGCCGGTCTTGGAGATCCGACAGCTGGCAAAATGCGGCTGATGGGCATGGAGCCTGCAGAAGCGAGGAAACAGAGTGATATTTCATTCGTTTTTCAGGATGCAACACTACTTCCATGGTGTAAGGTCATCGACAATGTTACGCTGCCGATGGAGCTGCGTAAGGTGCAGAAGAAGGAAAGAGTGGAGAAGGCAATGCATGTTCTCGAGATGGTCGGCCTGAAGGATTACGCGAACGCTCTTCCACGCCAGCTCTCGGGTGGAATGAAGATGCGAGTGTCGATCGCGAGAGCACTGGCATCAGATCCGAAGCTGCTGTTAATGGATGAACCTTTTGGAGCACTGGATGAAATGACCAGACAAACGCTCCAGGATGAACTGCTCGGCATATGGCAGAGGGATAAGAAAATGACAGTATTATTCGTTACACATAACGTTTTTGAAGCGGTGTACCTCTCGACCTCAATCGTTGTCATGACAGCAAGACCTGGCAAAATCGCGAGCACAATTCCGGTTTCGGTTCCGTTTCCGAGAGACGAAACGTTCCGTACCGCGCCGGAGTTCAGCAAGCTAGTCGGTCAAGTGTCAGAGGTGCTGCATCACTAGCATTAATTAAAAATTCCGTGCTCAGGGAGGACGAAGATGATGGCTGTTGAGATCGAGAAGGTGTGTATTGATGGGCTTGGTATAGATAAGGTGCTGCTTGATCTTGATTCCAGGGAGAAGCTCTCGAAGGATTACTACTGGTATTCTCCTGTCCTCGAAAAACGGTTGAAGGATAAAATTGCGGATAGTATTGTTCGACCCGAGACGGATGCTGAAGTGGAGACATTGCTTAAGATCGCATATCACCACAAGGTTCCCGTTACGGTAAGAGGTGCGGGTACGGGTAACTACGGTCAAGCCGTACCGCTCGAAGGAGGCATTGTGCTCGATCTAAGCAAGCTGGATCAAATCCTCGAATGGGGTGAGAATTCAGTCCGGGTACAATGTGGAGTAAGGCTTGGATCTCTGGAGCGTGCGGCTCGGGAACGAGATCTTGAGCTGCGAATTTATCCGAGTACGTTCATGAAGGCAACTGTCGGCGGATATGTATGCGGTGGTTCAGGCGGGATCGGTTCGATTACCTGGGGTGACCTGTGGGACGGCAATGTAACGGAGGTCGTCGTCTATACCTTGGAAGAGGAACCGAGAAGACTGGTCGTTTCCGGCGAAGAGCTTCCAGCCTACATTCATAACTATGGCACAACCGGAATTCTGACGGAGCTCGTCATTCCACTTGCACCAAAGACCGAGTGGGAGCAGTCTATCGTCTTTTTTGATGATTTTATGCAGGCTATGGAGTTCTCCCATGACTTATCTCACAATGATTCCATCCGCAAGAGACTTATCTCTCCCCACGAATGGCCAATACCTTCGTATTTCAGACCTTTGAAAAAGGTAGTCGTACCCGAGAAAGCAGCCGTTCTGTTAGAGACAGAGGAGGGAAGCCAGCCTGCCCTAGCAAGTCTCGCTGAACAGCATGGCGGTACAATTGGTCATTACATTCCGGCTGAGAAGTATAGATCAGGCATTGGCTTGTCTGACTTTGGCTGGAACCATACGACATTATGGGCGCTTAAATGCGAGAACAATATTACGTATTTGCAGGCTGGGTTCTCATTATCGCATTTCAGAGAACAAGTGAAGCTTGTTAAAGAAACCTTTGGAGATGAAGTGCTGCTTCATTTTGAATGGATGAGAAGCCGTGGCAAAGTAACACCATCTTCACTGCCCGTCGTGCGATATACGACAGAGGAGCGCTTGAACGAGATTATCAACTTCTTTAATGCTAACGGAATTTATGTAGCTAACCCACATACGTATTCGCTGGACTCGGGCGGACGAGGAATATTGCCGCTCATGAAACAGAAGAAACGGGAGAATGATCCATTAAGACTGCTTAACCCTGGCAAGATCGAGTAGAAGAGAGCTCTTCAATGAAAGGACGTGCATAGACAATGGCAATGAATCAGCCGAAGCTTGCTTATGAAAAGAAGGGTCAGAAAGAGGACAGCAATGCTCCTTCTGCATCTGCTGTCCAAACCACGAAAGCAGCGAAAAGCAACAATTTCATGCAGAAATTCCTTCCTCCTGCCATCGCATTCATCGTTGTTGTCGGCTTATGGGAGATCGTAACGAGATTACTCGGGTATGCCCCCTATTTGCTCCCTAAGCCATCGGATATCGTATTATCGGCGGTGGAGAATTGGAGCAACCTGATGACATCGGTCATGACGACAGTGTATGAATCCGTATTTGGATTTCTGCTCAGCATCATCATCGGGGTATCCGGAGCGGTACTGCTTGCCAGTTCAAAAATAATCGAGAAAGCGGTCTATCCCTATGCGATCGTGCTGCAGACCATTCCGGTTGTAGCGATCGCTCCGATTATCGTCATCTGGTTTGGTGCAGGAGTGAACTCGATTGTTATTATTGCCTTCTTGATCGGCTTCTTCCCGATGATATCCAACACCTTGATTGGCCTTAATTCTACAGATGGCAATATGCAGAATCTATTTAAGCTGTATAATGCTTCACGGTGGCAGGTCATGTGGAGACTGCGTCTGCCTGCAGCCATGCCTTACATTATTGCAGGACTGAAAGTATCCTGTACCCTGTCTGTCGTTGGGGCCATCGTCGGTGAATACATTGCAGGAATCGGCGGCGGCGAGGGCGGTCTCGGGTATGCCATTACTGTAGCCTCTTCGAGACTCCAGACGCCTTATTTGTTCGCATGCGGACTGTGTGCCTCCATTCTTGGAATTACCTTCTATCTGCTCGTAAGTGCCTTCTCCAAATGGGCGCTCAGCTCCTGGCATGAGTCTGAAATGAAATCCGAGAACTAAAATTCCTGAATATAAAATATAAGGGGGATTTAAAGGAATGAACAATTCATTGAAGAAGAAAATGTCAGGTCTCACGGTAACGATGGCACTCGCCCTTATATTCTCAGCATGCAGCAGCTCAGGCTCTGGCAGCAGTACAACCGAAGGAAGTGCCAGCGCAGGTGAAGAAGGCGCCAAGGAACCTGTAAAAATCACCCAAGTGACGAACTGGTTTGCACAGCCTGAGCATGGAGGGCAATATACCGCTCTTGCCAAAGGGTACTATGAAGAGGCAGGTATCGATATGACCATCGAGCCGGGTGGACCTCAGGTTTCCTCCATGCAGATTGTGGCCTCCGGCAAAGCGCAGTTTGGTATGGGGCAAGCGGATGAAGTGCTCACTGCAAGAGATAACGGAATTCCGGTTGTAGCGATTGCCGCGATCTTCCAAAAGAGCCCGCAAGCGATGCTGTTCCATGCGGATGCGGATATTCAGGATTTTGAGGATCTAGACGGACGTAATGTATATATTGCACCTGGGTCAGGGTATTGGGATTTTATCAAGAAGAAATATGAGCTCACCGAAGTGAAGGATCAGACCTATACAGGGCAATTCGTTAACTTCATTGAAGATAAGGATGCGGTGACCCAGTCCTATGTCACATCAGAGCCCTACACACTGGAGCAGCAAGGCATTGAGACCCGTCATTTGCTGACATATGATGCAGGATTCCAGCCTTATTCCAATGTGCTGTTTACAACAGAAGAGTTCCTTGAGAAGAATCCTGAGGTTGTAAAATCGTTCCTTGCAGCCTCCATCAAAGGCTGGAATTACTACAAAGACAACTATGAAGAGATGAACGAGTTCTTGAAGGAAAGAAATCCGGATCTCACGCTGGAAGGGATGAAATATGGAGCTGAGCAGGAGTTTGAATTGATTTTTACAGATGAAACGGAAGCGAATGGACTGCTCAGCATGACAGAAGAACGTTGGACGAAGCTTCAGGAAGATATGCATAGCCTTGGACTTCTGAAAGAAAAAGAGGACATTACGAATGTTTTTACGACTGAATATCTTCCCGGTTCTAACGAGTAATCAATAGACAGCCTGGTGAAGCTGCAGCCTCCTGGCTTATCGGACGCCGACCTTTTGGGCAGCGGAAGAATAAGTTGCAGGGGGCTGTTTTTAATGAGATGGATACACCTGATTTCAATTATGCCAGTGCTGAATAGGAGGAGCGAAGGATGTCAGGAACGCTGCGTTTAATAAATGCAACCCTGCACGGTCTTGAACATAAGGGGAAGCTCTATGATATTTACATTCGTGAGGGGAGATTCGAGTCTGTTCAAGAGCAGACCTCATGTGAGGAAAGGGTCCAGGCTGCAGATATTGCATCTTTTGGACTTCCAATGGAAGGGGAAAAACACGGGAGACAGAATGTCTTTGATCTGAACGGACGAATGATACTTCCTGGCATGGTGGATATACATATGCATCTTGATAAAGCCTTCAGCTTGCCTCAGGTAGGGAATCAAACAGGCACACTGCTTGAAGCCATTCAAAATTACAGCAGCGCAGCTTCTTCCTTCTCCAAGGAGACGATTCGTGCACGAATCGTAAGGACAGCTCTGCAGGCCGTGTCTTATGGATCGACAAGGCTAAGATCCCATCTTGATTTTAATGTGAATGCAGGCGAGGATATTGCTATGCGTACGGTGGAAGCTGCACTGGAAGCCAGAGCATTACTGGGTGGCGTTGTGGAGCTGGAGCTGTATCCCATGGTTCCTTATCGGGATCTTGGAAGAAGAGGCATGGAGCTGATTGAAGAGTCGCTCAGAATGGGTCTTGACGGCATTGGCGGTGCGCCGCATTTATCGGCTAAACCGGATGCAGATATCGAAGGGATATTTGAGCTGGCTGTACGTCTTGGCGTGCCAATTGATCTGCACTGTGATGAGACGGACAATCCTGAGATGAAGACCGTACTTAAAGTAGCTCAGGAAACATTAAGATATGATTACTATGGAAAGGTCAATACAGGACATTTATGCTCCTTGTCTTCCATGCCCGCAGCTGAGGCTGATGAGCTGATCGAGATGATGTCACTCGCTGGAGTTCATGCGGCAACCCTTCCGGCAGCGAATTTGTATCTTCAAGGCAGAGCAGATCTGGGGCCTGTAAGACGCGGTGTGACGAGGGTCCGTGAACTGATGGAAGGGGGAGTGACTCTCGCCGCGGCATCTGATAATATTCATGATCCATTCCATCCCTTCGGGAGAGGGGATCTGCTCCAAATCGCGCAGCTCACAGGTTATGCGGCCCATTATGGAAGTCCCGAGGACATGGTGCGTCTCCTCGATATGGTAACGGTGAATCCTGCCCTCATTGCCGGCTTGGAGAATTACGGTATTCGTGCTGGTGGAACGGCCGACTTTGTAATCGTAGATGCAAGAAGCCCAGAGGAAGTGTTCACATGTCTGCCGGCTGGCCGATGGGTCGCCAAATCAGGAGCATGGGTCAGTGTGACAAGGGCATCAAGCCGTTTTGGAGAAGAACGAATTCAAAGGTTATGGGAGGAGTCGGTGTTAGATACGGAAGGAATTGGGGGTAGCGTGGTATGGAAATGACGATATTGAAAAATGTAATGACACCGGAAGGCCGTCATGTGGATGTATTCATTGCATCGGGCCGTATTCATTCCATTGAGCCATTCGGCACTTACTTAGTCTGGAAAGACGATCAGGAAGTGGTACATACCATTGATGGGCAGGGAGGACTCATGCTCCCTGCGTTTGTAGAATCCCACATTCATTTGGATACCGTGCTCACTGCGGGTGATCCAGACTGGAACTTAAGCGGTACCTTGCTTGAAGGGATCAGGCTGTGGAGTGAACGCAAGAAGCGGCTAACCCCAGAAGATGTGCGGCACCGGGCGAGTGAAGTGATACGTCAGCTGGTGGGACACGGAGTCCTGTATATTCGGACCCATGCAGATATTTCTGATCCTCAGATGACAGCACTAAAGACGCTACTTGCACTTAAGGAAGAGTGGGCATCGGTTGTTCAGCTTCAGGTCATCGCTTTCCCTCAGGACGGCATTGTTGCATGTCCTGGAAATGCAGAGCGAATGGAGGAGGCACTGCAGCTCGGCGCCGATGGTGTAGGGGCGATTCCCCATGGAGAACGAACCCGAGAGGATGGGGTAGAGTCACTTGAGATTTGCTTCGAGCTGGCTAAGAAGTACGGCGCATTCGCTCACGTCTTCTGCGATGAAACGGATGACGAGCAGTCTCGCTTCCTGGAGAGTACAGCAGCGCTTGCTATTAAGCATGAGCTATATGGCAAGGTGACGGCCAGTCATTGCAGTGCCACTGCTTATTACAATGAGTCGTATTTCCAGAAGCTGCTTGGACTTGTCAAAGCCTCCGGTATCCATGTTATTGCCTGCCCGCTGATTAACAGCTCCATGCAGGGCAGATTCGATGCATATCCGAGAGGCAGAGGGATTGCGCGGATCAGAGATATGTCGAGAGCAGGCATTCCGGTTTCCATTGCCCACGATGACATGCTGACGCCATTCTATCCGTATGGAGACGGAAATCAGCTGCAGGCAGTACATATGGCAGCACATTTGGAGCATATGACGGGAAGAGATGACGTATCCTCACTGCTGGATATGATCACAAGACATGGGGCCAGCGTTCTTGGACTTGAGGACAGCTACGGGATTGCACCCGGAAATCCGGCTAATCTTGTCGTGCTTCCTACCTGGCAGGCCGCAGATGCGATTCGGCTTCGTCCGAAGCCGCTGTATGTGATTCGCGAGGGAATGGTCATTGCCCATACACCCCCTGTCGAAACCGAATTCTCTTTCCCTGCTCCTATTCTAAGGTTTATTAGAACATCATTATGATTGCAAGCAAAACGGCGTCCCATCGAACTTGTTGATGGACGTCTTTTTATGCTGTGCGGAAGCCTTTTTTTACAGAGGAGATACATTAGCCGACAACCTTTGCAGAATGATGTCATATACTATCATGTAAGCGTTTTCGATTACAGGATACCTGCTTTGCTTCATTCTTTCTCGTGCAGGCGGTTATAGTTTCTCTATGAAAGTGGCATAAATGATAGTAATGGCGATAGAGTCATTGCTCTGTAGTTTATATATTTAACAGCTTAGGATCGATCACCCTGTGCAGGGAGAAGCAGATGAGTCTTTAAAGTCATAACGCACAAACGGGTAAGACTGCAGGGTCCGTAAATTATCAAAATCACGGGCGGTGAGCTTGATGCAGAATCTGAATAACGTTTATTATGACAAAAATGATCTCGGATTGACTTATACACGTACGAGCTGCACGTTTAAAGTATGGGCTCCTACAGCGAGCAAGATGGAGGTTGTTCTCTATGAAGATGCGGGTCGATATGACTCTAACGGCTTGGTTGCGGATCATGAGGATGGCGGAGCGCCCTATGTTATGAACCGAATGGAAGCGGGCACTTGGGGACTTACACTGCAGGGCGATTTGGAAGGGAAGTTCTATATGTACAAAGCCGGTTTCCCGAACGGACAGGTACATTATGCAGTTGACCCATACGCTACATCTGTTGCAGCTGGGGGTGTGCGCACCGCAATCATCGATATGACAAGGACAGATCCGGACGATTGGGAGGATGATGTAAGGCCTCCACTAATCAAGCCAACGGATGCTGTAATCTATGAGCTTCATGTCCGGGATTTCTCTATGGACGAGGAGTCGATCTTTCAGAAGAAGGGGCTCTATATTGCTTTTTCGGAAGAAGGCTTAACCGATCGAGACGGACATCGTATTGGAATTGACCATCTGAAGGAGCTAGGGGTAACCCATGTCCACCTGCTTCCGGTGTTTGATTTCAAGACGGTTAACGAATTAACAGTGCATGATACAAAAGCAGCCGATAACAAATATAACTGGGGCTATGACCCGCAGAATTTCAATGTACCGGAGGGCTCGTATTCAAGTGATCCTTCAAATCCGTATACAAGAATTCGAGAGTTCAAGGATATGATCCGCGCTCTGCACCGCTCCGGCATTCGAGTCGTTATGGACGTCGTTTATAACCACACCTATGGCGTGGATGACGGTCCTTTCGACGGCATTGTTCCAGGATATTATTACAGAAAAAATGCACACGGATTCTTATCCAACGGATCCGGTGTAGGGAATGAGCTGGCAACTGAGCGGCCCATGGTCCGAAAATATATTAAAGATTCCGTCCGATTCTGGACGGAGGAGTATCATATCGACGGCTTCCGTTTTGATCTCATGGGTCTGATTGATGTTCAGACCATGACGGAAATTACGGAAATGCTTAGACAGGAGATGGACCCTTCGATCCTCATCTATGGCGAACCATGGACTGGCGGCGATTCACCGCTTCCAGACAAAACACTCAAAGGTGTACAGCGCGGCAAAGGCTTTGCGGTCTTTAATGACCATTATCGCTCAGCGATTAAGGGTGATAGTGATGGTGCGGGAAGTGGATTTGCCACAGGCTGGTGGGGAGTCGAAGGTGCAGTGCTGACCGGGGTACAGGGTGCAATACATGATTTTGCTTATTCCCCGGCAGAGACGATCAATTATGTGACCGCGCATGATAACCTGAATCTATGGGATAAAATCGTGACAGCTCAAGGCATCAGACATCTGGTGGCCTTTCCTGAATGGAGGGATGGCCTTCCGACAAGTGGAACCAGCCCTGCGGATGCAGTCCGTCATGCGGATCCATACCGCCATGTAGATCCACTCCATTTGTTCGACAATGATACGGTGAGGCGCTCGTTGCTTGCCAATGGAGTAATCCTTACCTCACAAGGCATTCCTTTTATTCATGCAGGGGATGAACTGCTTCGCTCCAAATACGGGGATCACAACAGCTATCGGAGCGGCGATAAGGTCAATGCGCTGAGGTGGAGAAATAAAGCGAGGTTTCGAGCTGTATTTGATTACTACAAGGGCCTCATTTCGCTTCGGAAAAAGCATGCTGCCTTTCGTTTGGAGCACCGGGATCAGATCGAGCAATATTTGAAAGTGCTCCAATGCGGTAACGGAGTTCTTGCTTATATGCTGGAAGGTTATCGGGCAGGGGATATATGGAACCGGATTATCGTCATTTACAACGGGAAAGAGCAGGATGATGTGGTAGCCTTGCCACAGGATGCTGCCTGGAACATCGTTGTCAGTGATCGTATAGCCGGAGACGAGGTACTGGGGCAAGTGACTTCACAGATTGTTGTCCCAAGGTTGTCCATGATGGTGCTCTATGATCGGGAGAGTGGAATTGAAGCGCAAGTTTTGAATTCAATTGAAATTAGGACCTCCAGAAGAGCAGTGGCGGCAGGGGAACATTTTGAGTTTGAAGCGATTTATAGAGATCAGCACGGTAAGCGGATGGAAGGCGTTACTGCGGTATGGAGCTCCTCTGATGATCGTGTGATTCGGGTAAGACAGACGGGCAAGGCGAGGAGCTTCGAGAATGGAGAATGTACAATTACTGCAGCTCATGGGGAAATATTCTCGACGGTTCAAATGAGGGTCGATAATCTATATCCTGACCGGATTGAGATAGCTGTGGATAAGTCAATCTACGCGACCCAGGCTTTTCGACCTCAGGTGACGATCTGGAACCAGTATGAAGAGGTGCTTAGCGGAGTTCCATTTACGATGGAAACCACAACACCTCGCGTCATTGCTGTGGATGAGGCGGGCAAGGTTAAAGTGATCCGTCCTGGTATGGCGACGCTTACTGCACAAGCAGGCGAGGCGAAGACAAAATGTCATTTTCAAGTGCAGCCTTATTTCGTCCGTACGGTTGAAATTGAATATTCTCGGCCGGATGGACTTTATGAGGGCTGGAATGTCTGGGTATGGGGCACGGGAATTCATGATGGAAAGATACCATTGCAAGAAGAAGGAAATCAGACTGTGAGGGCACGGATTAGAGTGGCTCCCGGCATTAAACGGATTGGGTATATCATTCGGTTGAATGAATGGGAGGAGCGGGAAGGGGACCGTGATTACTATATAGATATTCCGCCTTCTCCAGGGAACGAACGGATTAAGGTTCATGTGCACAGCGGATCGAGAGAAGTGGTGGTTGCAGTGGGTGGGCAGCAGAATTCGCTTGCATGGGCTTAGTAGTGCGTAAACAAATGGAGATTCAATCTCGTTAATAGGGGTTAATTATAGATATGGCCCTGATTCTATCTGGTTTTGGGGGCAAATTCGAACCATGGACTTGTAAGGAGGATGTTTAGATATGAAATCCAACGGAGAAACGGTCCAACTAATTGCCGAACAAAGGACACAGAAAAAAGGTTCAGGTTTACGAAATCTAAGACAGAGCGGACGCGTTCCGGCTGTTGTATACGGGCAGCAATTTGACAGTATCCCGATTCATGTAGATGCGAAGGAATTTTCCCGCATATCTCACACAGGGCGTTCCGAGCTGTTCGAGCTGAAATTGGACGGTAAAACGGTGCCGGTGCTGATCAAGGATATGCAGAAACAAAACGATAGACTGCTCCATGTTGACTTTATAAAAATTGCGAGAAACAAGCCGATTCAGGTCACGATTCCGATCGATTTCCAAGGTACAGCGGTTGGTTCCAAGACAGGCGGCGTATTCCAGTCGCTCATAACCGAGCTGGATGTAGAAGGACTTCCTAAAGATCTTCCTTCTGTCATTGAAGTAGACATTACAAAGCTTGAAGTCGGGGATAAGCTGGCAGCTTCCGAAATTCAACTGCCGAAGGGTATAACCTTGATTACGCCCGAAGATACACTCGTGGCTTCTGTAACGGTACTGCGTGCAGCAGATACGGATACAGGCGAGGCGGCGGAGTCTAGTGCCGATGGAGAGGTAGCGTCTTCTGAAGAAGAGTAATTAAGATGGGTAGAATATAGAATATTTATAAAGGGCTCTGCGCAATTAACGCGCAGGGTCTTTTTTAAATGAATAGAATACATATAATTGCTTACCTGACTGGATACAAAAAATAAAAACAGCAGCTGTATACGATCTGAAAAAAATTAATCAGATGCAACTTTTCCGAGTGATATTTTGTCTAAATTAAAGAGGCAGAGAGGGTGGTGATGGTTACTATGAAGAATGTAATGATTACTTTTTTATTAGTAACACTAATATTAAGTGGATGTTCGTTAAGTGAGGAAAACAACAACTATACTATTATTACAGGGTATATTATTGACAAGGAAGAAGGGCGATTACTTGTTGTTGAAGGATTAGATGAATCCGAATTTGATATACATGAGCAGACAGTTGAAGAAATATTAAAAATTGCTGATCCAAATGCAACTTGGGTTTCTATCGGCGATAATAGAGAGAATGATTACAGCGTCGGTGAACAAGTTAAGGTCACAATAGACGGGGGAGTAAATACATCGTACCCTGCGCAAGCGTCTGCTAAGCATATTGAAGTGGTTGAATAAGGTTGACAAAAGGCTGCCTTTTTAACCTGATTTATAAAACAGATTAAATACAAAAGGCTCCGTTTTTCACAATTCGGAGGGGGGATTAAATGATGGGAAGAAAAAAAGTGAATATGGGGGATGTATTTCTTATCCCACTTGAAGGAATTTGTTAGGGTTATGGTACTTTCCCTGCTATATTTTGGGAGATAAGCCTACAGTTAAACAACCCAAGCCTGCATAAAAATCAGACTTAGGTTGCTTATTATTGCTTATAAATTGCAGTCAATTTTACAGCTAGAAAAACTTTCGATGATTCCGATCATCCTTAATGATCTCAACCGCTTCACGGAAGCGCTGGGAATGCACGACCTCCCGCTGTCTAAGGTATTTCAGACCGTCCTGTAGATCAACGTCATCGGTCATGTCAATGAGCCACTGATAGGTCGCCCGCGCTTTCTCCTCAGCAGCAATGTCCTCGTATAGATCAGCAATCGGATCGCCTTTGGCCTGAATATAGGTAGCCGTCCACGGCACGCCGGCAGCATTCTGATAGAACAAGGCATGATCGTGATTGGCAAAATGAGCTCCAAGTCCAGCCGCCTTCAGCTGTTCTGGTGTCGCATCTTTTGTTAGTTTGTACACCATAGTGGCAATCATCTCTAGGTGGGCAAATTCTTCAGTTCCGATATCCGTCAACAGTCCGATGACTTTGTCGGGGATAGTGTACCGCTGATTCAAATAACGCAGCGCTGCAGCCAGCTCTCCGTCAGCACCTCCGTATTGCTCAAGCAAAAATTTGGCCATCATAGGATCGCATTTGCTTACGCGAACGGGATATTGCAGTTTCTTATCGTATACCCACATGGTATGAATTTGCCTCCTTTACTTTAGACTTGCCATGGCCAAGGGGATTTGGACCATAGCCAGGAAGATTGCTGTGCTCCACTTTGACCGTATTGAAGCAGGGGACCATACAGAGCCTCAAACTGATCAGCAAGCTCTCTTCTCGCTTTGGCATACAGATTGAATTGCTCGAGTGCGGCAGGGTCATCGGGGTGCGTATCCAAATACAAGCTTAACTCGACAAGCACAAAATCCAGTGCCTGCAGCTCATGCAGCAATTTGTAGTAGTTCTCGTCAAGCGTTTGGTTCACATCTACTCGCCCCTTTCTAATCAGATGTTTTTCAAGTGCAATGCAGCAAAATCTGCTCTACATCACTTGCTCCTTGGCGGGTCATATGGGCTATACAGTACTTTCCACAAAGTGCCATATTTCAACGCGTCAAATGCGCTGAACTGGGGCAGATTGGGTGGCTGAAATCCAAGATATAAATTGGGTGGTGTGCTGTAATATTTCACACGAATGGGAGGGCACGGATCAAACGGACCAATAAATGGCTCATACGATTTAAACTGTGAATGGGAAGAATTCATGATGCGTGATCAACACCTTTCTCTAAAGTAGAGGAAACCGGACTATTCGTTCATATTTTGTTCCTTGAGCAATGGAATCTGTATGATGTATATGCTATCAGTTTAGTACACATACGTATTTTTAATGGAATGATCAATTTTCGTAATTGCGAAAATTAAACTTTGATATATGATAAATTATGAAAAATAACCGTGACAAAAATAGTTGGTTAAAACAGGTCTTAAGATCCTTTTTTTTGATTTACATTTATATAAAATAGTCCAAAAGTTTTGTTTTTTTCTGTAAAAAAAACTATAACGGTTACCGATAAACTTATCATTGACTACTACGAGCAAAGGAGGTATTTACGTGCATAAAAAACTTTATGCCGCAATAACTGATATGGAAAACCATCGGTATTCCTCAAAATTACGAGTAGGAGAGCCTGTTTTTCTAATTAAAGATCCAGATAACTTGTCCGACTCTGAAGCGATTCGCGTTGTTTTTCCTCCTCATGGACAAATAGGTTACATAGCAAACCATCCGGAAATCGTGCCAAGAGGCTGCTGCAGTGCAGGTAGAATATATGATACGTTCAAGCAGCAGACTCTTGGAATTGTACAGTTTATCTTTCAGGATATGGCGATTATCGAGCTTAGAGAAGTGACCTCTATGCCGGGAGCGGAAGAGAAGGAAGTCTTCATTATGTACCGAACATCCGAGAGGATGTAACGTATTTTTAATTCTGTTGTTCAATCTGGATATCACGGCCTGTCAAATGCTGATAGCTCGCTTCCAGCTGTGCAGCCGTCGCTTGCCAGGTATAATGGTGCAGGGCCTTCTCTCTTCCGTTTGCTCCCATAGACTGAGCCAGCTCAGGGTGCTTAGCGAGCTGAGCAAGCCGTTTGGCAAAGCCAAAAGGATTCTTATAATGCGTAACCAGAAATCCGTCATGGCCATCTTCGATGATTTCACGGATTCCTCCATTTTTTGAAGCTATGACCGGGATGCCTGAGGCCATCGCCTCTACATTGACCAGTCCAAACGCTTCATGCTTCTGAGAAGGGCATACGATACAGTCTGCAAGCGGGTACAGCTCGTGGATCTGCTCATGCTGAATTTCACCTAGAAAAAGGAGTTCAATTCTGAGTGTTTTGGCAAGCTGTTTGAGTCTGGCAAGATATGCTTTATTCTTGCTTTTACCGACGATGATAAGCCTGGTTCTGATGGAAGGCTGTACTCGGTAGAGGGCGCGCATGATAACGGGAATTCCTTTTTGAGGGATCACTCTGCCGACAAACAGTACGTTATAACGATTACTGGATATACCGTAGTGTTCCATACGAGCTTGTTTTTCCACCGCGGTTAATGGCTTGAAACGATGAACATCCACGCCTAAAGGTATCGTTATGATGCGATCAGAGGGCAGGGAGAATCGGCTTATGATCCGTCTTTTCAAGGAGCGGCTGTTTGCGATAATAAGATCTGCTCTCCGAAGCAGAGAAGAGATGGTATTGGATTTGGGAACAAAGGTAAGTGAGTGAAGAAAGAGGGCTACGGGCTTATCCGGATAAGCCTGTTTAATCTTAGCCATGCAGCGCGGACGGTTATCAACTTGAATAAGATCCACATGATCTAGTGTCTGGATGCATTTGATCACCTCTACCGCATAATCCTTTTTACTAAGAGCAGGTACTCTCTTGATGACAAGCTGATCACTGATCCATGTCTCATGCGGAAGCTGCGTAGTTAGTTTGCTAATTATCGTGATCTGATGGTGCATCGAGAGCTCTCTGGCGATGGCGAGCATGCAGATTTCTACAGATCCGCTTCCAGGCAGAGGAAATTGCTCAGGACTAACCATCACGATATGCATGTATATATGCCCCTTTCCGGTTGTCTTCTCTACGAAACGAGTTGAAGAGATTTTGCACAATCCTGAGTTATATATATATGCTGCCAAGTAATGAGGAGTTAGCAAATCGGGCAGACATCAGAGCGAATTCTACGGACAGCAAGAAAACCGTCCCCCTAAAAAAATAGGGAGCACGGTTTTTTCGTGTGTTAATCCAGAATCCATCGTTTCTGATTTAAAATGTGACCCGAAGGGTGAAGCATACATGATCTTATTTTAAGGGAATGGAGGAAGAAAACAAATGGGAGTTAAGCTCAATACTCTTAATTTGTATCTATTTCGAGCTCCTGAAGTGCTAGTTCAATATATTTGTTCTCAAGCACTAAGGAGGTGTCAAGCTGTTTGTCGATCGCATCAATGGAATAGAGGAAGTCAGCCTGTTCCTGATGCGCGGCTGCAAATTCAGGTGTAATTGGAGACAGGAGGGAAGTGTTGTTATTCATAATTTTCACCAGCATGTCTGCGTCCACATTTTTCGTTTGTCCAAAATGGGCTGCAACCTCCTCGACATGACCTTCATAATACTGCCTTACCTGTTCGTAAGTCTTAAGAAAAGTAACCGTCAGCTCCGGATAGGTTTCAATAAAGTCGGTACGTGCGATGAGAAAACTAGGCGCTAATATGTTCAATTGTTCTCCGTCAACAAGAACCTGAGCCCCTGTCTGCGTGGCGGCTGTTGTTACATAAGGCTCCCAGACAGACCATGCATCCACTGCTTTGGAGTCGAGGGCAGGCCTTGCTTCATCGGGCTGAAGCTGAATTAGTTCGATATCATTTCCGGTAAGTCCCGCGGTATGAATGACCTGGAACAGGAAGTTGTAGGCGCTGCTGCCTTTGGCTACGGCAATTTTCTTACCTTTTAGATCCTCAATTCGCTTAATATCACTGCCTTCAGGCACGAGAAGGGCATTTCCTTTCTTGCCGTCACCAGTAACAGCGATCGCTTTGAAGTCGATACCTCCGGTCTGTCCTGCGATCACTGGCGTACCACCTGTACCTCCAAAATCCAGTCTGCCCGATGCGAGTGCTTCAAAATGGGGAGGTCCGCTCGCGAACTCATGCCATTTTACTTCTGCACCGACCTGTTCAAATGCTTTTTCAAAAGCCTTCGTATCTCTTGCATAGGAGAAAATGCCGGTGGCGCCTTGCACTCCTATATTGATGACAACTTTATCTCCTGAACTGACGGCTCCTGCCACATCTGCCTCGCTGCCGCCTTGATTGGCGCAGCCGCTTAACATGAGCAAGACAATGAGCGCGGCCAGGAAGACTGCAATGGTGCGTGGTTTCTTCTTCATTTGTTCAGACATTGCTATCGAGCTCCTCTCTATTCAACCATTGAAGCTGTCTCGCCAGCGAAGCAGCTTTCTCTCTAAATACCGGACGAAGGAATCCGTGATCTTCCCGACCGCGGCAAAGATAATGATACCGACAAACACCACTGAGGTCTGCGTGAATTGACGTGCATCCTGTATCATATACCCGATTCCCTCACTTGAGCCCATAAGCTCAGCTACCACAAGTCCCAGCCAGGCAACGCCGAGGGATAGACGAAGTCCGAGCAGGATGTTAGGCAGTGCAGCAGGCAGCACGAGGCGGATCAACTGCTTGAAACGGCTGAATTCGAGCACCTTGGCAACCTCAAACAGCTTAAGATCTACACCGCGAATGCCAAGAAAGGTATTAACATACATTGGGAAAAAGGCGCCTTTGGCGATAAGCAATATTTTGGAGGTCTCGCCGAACCCAAACCATAGAATAAATAACGGAGTAAGTGCCAGATGGGGGATCATACGCAGCATTTGAAAGGTGGGGTCTAAAGTCTGCTCAAACCGGCGCAGGAAGCCGACAAGGGTACCAAATACCAGGCCAAGCCCAGCACCTAACAGAAAACCGCTTGCTGCTCTCGCGATACTGATTTGCATGTGACCAAACAGCTCGCCCGAAATCATCAGGTCCTTGAAGGATAATGCAATTTGCAGCGGGGTGGGGAGCATTGTGCTTGAGATCCATCCTGAGCTTCCTGCAACCTGCCACAGAATGAGTACGGTGCCTGGTACGAGTAGTCCTAGCAGAATGGAGCTGAGATGACTTGTTTTTGAAGCTTTAGCATTAGAGCGTTTTTTGCGCGTTGCCGCAGGCTTTATTTTAGTGCCTGAAGACTTCACTTGCTCAATCATAAGCTGACCTCCTTAATAGGGTGGATGATGGGATAACTACTCTATGCGAGAAAAATGGGTACAAAAAAGAGGCATCTTCCAAAATCGAAAATGCCTCCGTTTGTACGGTAGACGGTGAGAACAATTCTAAATCTCATAATTCCCATCGAATTGATATGTTATTGAGGTAAATAATATCAATCGATATGAAGCATGTCAATCTTTATTTTTCATATGAATTGCATCACTTGCTAAGCCAGGGTATTCAATTGGCCATGCCCAAAAAGCCCCCTGGTAAGTAAACCAGAAGGGCTGTATTGATGACATGGTCACTCGCGGAGCTATTCTACCTTGTAGGCACCAGGTATCTGAACATCAGGGTTAACATCGCTCTCATAATCAACACCATCCATCTGAAATCCGAACAGCTGGAAGAACTCTGTGTTGTATCCTTTCAGGTCCGAAATGTCATAAATGTTGTCGCTGTTGACCTCAGACCAGATGCGAAGAACCTCAGCCTGTACATCTTCTTGAAGCTCCCAGTCATCAATTCGAATGCGTCCTACATCGTCAACAAGCGTTTGCTCGCCATGGTACAGACGATCTGCAAATAAGCGATACATCTGTTCAATCGTACCTTCATGCAGCCCTTTTTCCTTCATGACTTTATATAATGCGGACACATATAGCGGAACGATCGGAATTGCCGAACTGGACTGGGTAACAAGCGCTTTGCTTACAGCAACATAAGCTCGTCCGCCCGTGCTGGATAGCTCCTCGTTCAGCTCATGTGCTGTCGCCTCAAGGTGATCCTTCGCTTGACCGATGGATCCTTCACGGTAAATTGAACGTGTAATTTCAGAGCCGATATAGGAATATGCAATCGTAGTGGCACTGTCTGCCAGCACGCCTCCGTCCTTCAGCGCCTTAATCCACAGCTTCCAATCGTCACCGCCCATCACCGTTACAGTATTGCGCACTTCTTCCTCGGTTGCAGGCTCTATGGTTACTTCAGTGACTTCACCTGTATGGAAATTGACCGTTTTGTTTGTGAACGCTTCTCCAATCGGCTTAAGAACAGAGTTTACCATTTCTCCGGTTGCCGGGTCCTGGCGTCTGGGTGCAGCGACACTGTAAACAACCAGATCAACCTGTCCCAATTGTTCACGAATCACCTCTACCGTTTTTTGTTTCGTTTCGTCGGTGAAGGCATCTCCGTTAACACTATAAGACTTAAGTCCAGCCGCGTTTGCTGCCTGCTCAAATGCAGCGGAGTTATACCAGCCCGCAGATGCCGTTCTTTTCTCGCTTCCTGCACTTGGACGGTATACACCGATGGTATTGGCACCTGCACCAAAAGCAGCAACGATGCGGGAGGATAAGCCGTAGCCTGTAGAAGCACCAAGAATAAGTACGTTCTTAGGTCCGCCATTGATTTGCGGCTGTGATTGTACGTATTTAATTTGCTCCTCCACCTGGCGCGCGCATCCAACGGGATGTGCTGTTGTACAAATAAAGCCGCGTGTTCTAGGTTTTATAATCATATTCGTTATATTCCTCACTTTCACTTTCGTTAGACATATCATGTCTCGCAATCTAGATACAGCCACATCCTATTGTAACAATATTTCAAGAAAGTGAAACCATCTTCATCGATTCTTGAACTCAATATAATCCAGACTCAGATTCGTTTGAATCATAACCTGCTCTGCCATATAGCTTGCTGAGTATTTAAAGTCGGTTTCCGCCCAGTACATAATGACGCCTACAAAAGCCGGCATGCGGTAGCTGAGCATAATTTCATAGTCTATTGATCTTGAGGAATCATTCATCACGATATGCATATCATTTCTCATGGCATCTTTAAGCAGATTACAGATGTCATACGAAAGATCGTTGCTTACAGAAAGAAGGGCTTTGAACTGGTCTTTGTGATGCTCAATGTGCTCTAAGAGACGCAGAGTGGAAGGATAAATCTTGTCCGCATCAACCCGATCCATACCTTCATAAGGGGCGAGCAATGCAGTTGAAACCCCTTGCAAGAACTCCCCTTTGATTTCTCTAAGTAAATCCTCTTTATCTATATAATGATTATAAAAAGTCCCGCGATTGTAGTCTGCACGACTGGCGATGTCCATAATAGTGGTAGCCTCATAACCTTTTTCAAGCACTAGCTCTATAAAAGCGACTTTAAGGGCAAGCCGTGTTCGTTTGCTTCTTCTGTCGTTCGTATCTTCCATTTGCCTGTAGACTCCTGTCCTATTCGTTCATAGTTGAATCAGTTTCGTAATACTCTCAATTAGAGCAGTTAAAGGTAATATGAAATGGCTTCGGTTACTTACGATTATAACGTAAGTCCTCTTCGTTCCCAAATCACTGTGATCCAATTTTGAACATTTTTAACGAGAGTGTCCAACTTCTAATTGTAAATTTAACAATTAAATTTTATGTGTCGATTAGATGACAATTCTGTGAATACTGATTATTGTCCTTCTTTTTCGAGAGGAGTACGATAAACAAGAAGTGAGTTACTAACAACTAAGAATCTTGCATGATTCTTATGGAAATGAATTACATTACCATCGTATGGCATCTGAAGTAATGCTGCAGACGTCATACCTATCCCGAGGAAAAGGAAGCGAATATACAATGAGTCAAACACAAGTAAAGACAGCAATTGTTACTGGAGCAGCAGGCGGTATTGGTAAGGAACTGGTACGTCGTTTGGCAGAACGCCAAGTGAACGTGGTCCTCGTTGACCTGAAGGAAGATGCGATTAAAGCAACAATCGAAGATCTGGGTCTTAATGATTCTAATTCACTTGCCGTTGCAGCAGACGTATCCAAAGAGGAAGATGTGCAAAACTATGTGAACAAGGCTGTTGAGAAGTTTGGCACTATTGACTATTTTGCAAACAATGCGGGAATTGAAGGTCCTACAGCTACCATCGATGAGATGAGTGTACAAGCACTTGACCTCGTATATAACGTGAATGTTCGCGGTGTATTCCTTGGTTTGAAGTATGTGATCCCTGTAATGAAGAAACAAAATTCAGGCGCAATTTTGAACACTTCTTCACTAGCAGGCCTGATGGGTGCTCCAGGGATGTCTCCTTACATTATGTCCAAGCATGCTGTCATTGGTCTTACTCGTGTAGCAGCAAATGAGCTGGCTTCATTTGGAATCCGTGTCAATGCGGTTCTTCCAGGTACGATTGCAACTCGTATGATGGAGCAAATCGAGGCAAATTCCGGTCAAGCAGAAGAGTACAAAAAAGCCAACGAAGCTGCAACTCCAATGGGCCGTTACGGCAAGCCGGAAGAAGTGGCTGCAGTCATGAATTTCCTGCTGTCTGACGAAGCTTCCTTTGTCACAGCATCTCTATACACCGTTGACGGCGGTATGGTCGGTCAATAATTAAGAAACATACTAAAGAGCCTGAACCATTACGGTTTTAGGCTCTTTTTTTGCTGTTCACAAGAAATTTCAATCCATTATTTCATACATGCAATGACGATCCGGTTTCCATCTGGATCAATAACGGCAAATTCGGCCAAATCTTCGAAGTCATTCGGTTTACCTGTCACTTTAAAGCCCTGATCCAAGACGTATTGATATGCTGCCTCAATGTCGTCTGTTTCGAAATAGAACAGCTCTGTGAAATTTTCCTGCCGCCAAGAACGATGCTGGTCCAGCAGCAATACCGGCCCGTTTGTCATGGGAATGCTGTAAATGGGAGGATCCGTGTCCTTGTCGTCATAAGGCAGATTAAATAGCTCCGTATACCACTGGACAGCGGACTTCATATCGGTCACATCGACAAAGACGCCGCCAATTCGGGGAAGGATCGGACTGACACAATCGGCAGGGTTCAATGCGTTTGCCTCAGCAGAAGCCGTATTACGACTTACCATGAGTGTATTTCCTTCGAGGTCACTGAAGTTGAAATAGGCCATAGAGCCATGATGAGAGGGCTTAGAGTAAGTCACCGCCTTGTGCTCGGTATGTTCGTATGCCTCATCTATATTGCTGCAGGCGAGCATGAAGCGGGGCTTCATCTCTTCACGCCACTCCGGATTTTTTCGATTCTCGGTGTTCGAGTCCAGAATAAGATGAGCCTCCGGCAGATCAAACCAATACACAGGTCCTGACGTTAGGCGTTCTTCCCTGACCTGAAGACCAAGCAATTGACTATACCACTCAGCCGCTCTTCGTAAATCCGTAACATGAACAAACAGGCTCGTTATCCGGTTTTCTATCGGTTTAATTTGCGTATTGGCAGTAGTGTGATGATTACTCAATATGAATCAACTCCTTCTCTGAAATTGGGATATGCCGGTGTACCTTGAGAATGTGATAGGGAATATATATTCGCTTTTTGGATAAATACCCCTGCATTAAACGAGATAAAAATATATAGAAAAAGCCTTCCCTTAGTACAGGAGGCTCCCGTTTTGTAACACTATTTTGACCAAGACTCAATTAACAATTCCGATAACAAAGCCGTCATAACCCTTGCTTCCTACAGTTTGGATAGCGGTTGCCGAAATCTGCTTCTCGTTTGACAGAATGTCGTAAAATTGTCTGACTCCGTGGATCCGTGGATCTGTGCTGTGATGATTTATAATTTCTCCTTCACGAATAACATTGTCGCCAATAATGACTGTACCCGGATGAGAGAGCTGCAAGGCGTACTTTAAATAGGATGGATTATTTGGTTTGTCTGCGTCGATAAAGATAAAATCAAAAGGCCCCTCCTCTTCAACTTTCATCTTTTCCAGTTGCAGAAGAGCGTCCCCGACACGAATCTCGACTAAATGATCTAACCCTGCGAGCTCAAGATTGCGATGCGCAATGGCTGCATGATGGGGATCAAGCTCCAAGGTAATCAGCTTGCCATCTTCAGGAAGCACACGTGCCATCCAGATGGTACTGTATGCCCCAAGTGTACCAATCTCGAGAACTCTTTTCCCTTTACGCATCCACAGAAGCAGCTGAAGCAGCTTCCCTTGATTGGGAGCGACATCAATGGGAGGTAGATTTGCCTGCTGATTGTTTGCTAGAACGGCTTCTAGCACAGGATCTGGAGGGATAAGCTTATCCTCCACATACCGATCGACCTGCATCCATGTGTTGAACTGATTCATAAGTATCACTTCTCCTTTTGGATTATTTTGCTTCTATTCATATTGTATTCCGGTTAAAATGATAAAAATAATATATATTTACGCGATATTCATAAATTTATTATATAGATAGGAGCCGTGCCCATGAATTTGCATGCCCTGCGATTGTTTCATGTCGTTGCCGAGACGGGAAGTGTTACACGTGCAGCCGAAATACTGAGCATCAGCCAGCCAGCGATTACCGCACAGATTAAGAAATTTGAGCAGGAGCTGTCTTTGCCTTTGTTAAAGCCGGAAGGAAGGGGCGTTGCCCTTACGGATGCGGGGGAGCATTTTGCAGTGCTGGCCGCAAGGCTGTTTGCCGTAGAGCAGCAGATCGAGCAGTATGCAGCAGAGTACCGGGATGGCGGGAGAGGAAGGCTTAGGCTTGCAGCTACATATCTACCTGCCAATTTTCTGATTCCATCCTGGATTGCAAAGTATAAGCAACGCTATGAGCAAGTGGAAATGAAGATCAATACGACCAATTCAAGCGATGCCCTAAAGCAATTGCTGGGTGTGGAGGTTGATCTGGCCATCTATGGAGGCCTTCCGGAAGAGCATCCTGATTCCATCTATGCAGAGGAGCTTTTTCAAGATGAGCTTTGGTTCGTTGTTGCTCCGAGTCATTCTTATGCCAATCAGGAAGTTACGCTTGAGGAGATGACAAGGATTCCGTTTGTTATGAGAGAGGAAGGGAGCTCAACGAGGGAAAGACTCTTATCACTCTGTCGAACGTATAATGCGCCCGCTCCTTCTATTTCCCTTACGTTCAACGGCTTGCATGAGGCCATCGCCGCGGTTGTTTCTGGATATGGAGCAAACTTCGTATCCTCCCTTGTCGTGAAAGAGCAGGTTAGACGGGGTGAACTAGCACGCGTTATGGTAACAGGAGTCCAGCTTACGAATACGATTGCAGTTTGTACTCGAAAAAATGAAACCTTGTCTGCATCAGTGAGCAATTTCATTCAAATGATCAGGCAGAATCCATATGAAGAGAGAGGCTGGGCTTATAGAACATAAAAAAAAGCCGTGCTTATGCACGGCCAGTGAACTTTTTGCTGCGGTTCCATTTGTAGATCTCGCTTCCCAAATCGACTAGGCTGATGATGGCAATAACATAGATCAAGTTCTGAATGACTCCTGACCATATGTTTGAGACGATCTCATAGCTTTCTTGTCCAGGGGGAATTAGGCCTGAGGTCTCCAGTTGACTCATAAATGATGCATTCCAGAACGAGGAATCATGAAGCATAATCCAGGCAAGAACAAACGAGAGTATGGTGAAAATTATATGGTAGGCGAGGAGAGAAGTGGTCCTTTTGCGCAGAATCAGTTTAAATATTTCTCCCAAAATGCCTACGGCTCCTAACAGCCAAATGAAAGGTATATACTTCTCAATTCCGGCTGAGCTGATGAACGGAATAGAGGAGAAACCCTGATCATTGAATTGATACACAGCAATTAACTCAACATTTAGGGCAAACAGTGCCGTAAACAAAGTGATAAAAATAATACTGGCGATCGGGTCTGACTTTTTGATCTCTTTACCGTGATCAGGCAAAGATTGCAAATCTTTCGGATTCCATTCTTTCATCGAATGACCGTTGTTTGGTGAAATTGATCTTCTCCGCTGCCCATATTCAATGAGCGCAAATATCACCGTAACCCATGCGATTGCTTGGGAAATAGAGATGACGATATCAATGAGGAAATCGGTAAAATGGTCCAAAATATTGCCAGGCGTCATGATAGCTTCAACTATCGCGAATATACTGAGTGCAATCAAAAAAGAAGCAAGAACAACTTTCATGACTGTCATATAACTAGTATACAATGCTGGACCAATGAGATAGCGTTCGCCTTCGTATCTTGCAGCCATCATCTCCGGATGTCCCAGTTCTATCAGTACACTCTCTACCTGTTGCTCTTTAAGTTCATCCGATGATGCTCGTTCCTCCAGCATATCTTCGATCAGTCCGTGCAGCTCTTTGGATATGTCTGCTCTTTGCTTCTCGGGCAGTCTCTGTGTGACTGCGTACACATAACGCTCAATAAGCTCCATTTCCTTATCCTCCCCTAGTTCCAATAATGTTCTCCATACTCTCAGTCAGTGACAACCATTCCCGGCATACTCCTTCAAAGACGTCCTGACCGAATGGAGTAATGGTATAGTACTTCCGGGGGCGGGCTTCATTTGTGTCCCAGCTGCTCATTAAAAGCTCTTGTTTCTCTAGTCTGCGAAGCAAGGGATAAAGTGTGCCGGGATCAACAGAGAGTCCTTTGTCTTCGAGCACACTGACGAGCGAATAACCGTATTGCGGTTCTGACAGCTGGCTAAGTACAGCGATAATGATGCTTCCTCGTCTAAGTTCGCTTAGTAAATTCTGTATCGTTTCTGTTACATCACTCATATCATCAACTCCTGATCACATTATACTGTATGACACACACTATTGTATATGACAAAATGATATTTATTGTAAATTATTATCTGACAGCTGGTCTCATAATCATATTTCTGTAAAAATGTTTCACAAAAAGCAAAAGAAATGACTTAAGACTGACATAAGAACGGCCCCATCCATAGGTAAATAAAAAAGCCGCACATATTAGTCGCGGCTGTAGCTGTTAAAATAAATCATTATTTGGATATATCAATAAATCCTTCTCCGAACACGTCACGGACATCATGAATGGTTACAAAAGCGGAGGGATCCTCTGACTTTACAATTTTCTTCAGCATAGATACTTCCTGCTTGCTGATCACGATATACAGGATTTCCTTCTCCTGACCCGTGTAGTAGCCATAGCCCCGAAGCACGGATACACCACGATCCATAATATCGGTTACCCTCGAGGCGATCGCATCATGCTTGGCCGACACGATGGTAACTGCCTTTTTCGGATTAAGTCCTTCAATAATGAATTCCATGGCTTTCGTACCGATATACAGGATCAGGATCGTGAACATGAAGTTTTCAATGCCGATAACAAAAATAGAAAACACGGCCACAATAATATCGAAAAAGAGCAGCGCGTAACTGATGCTCCAATCAAGATATTTGTTTGCAAGACGTGCCAGGATCGTTGTCCCAGCCGTGGTCCCGCCAACACGTATAATAAGTCCGATGCCGAGACCAGCGAGAAGTCCTGCAAATATGGCATTCAGTACCGGCTCGTCTGCCGGTATGGACCAGTGCTCAGTCAAGTGCAGGAACAAGGAATTAAACGCGACAACGATAATGGTGTAATAGGTAGTCTGCTTGTCGAGCAGCTTATACCCGATGATAAGCAGAATGCCATTGATGACGAAGCCGACCAGGGCAGGCGACCACTGAAACAAATAATAAAGAACGATGGAAATTCCCGTAACGCCGCCTTCTCCAAAATCATTGGGAATGACAAACAAATTGACTGCAAGCGCAAAGATAAATGCTCCTGCAAGCAGCATGATCATATCAAACATTCTTTTTTTCATAACAAACCCTCCATGAATACAAATAATGCAAAATGATGCACTAAAACGCTAGAAAATGGATTCAATCACACAAAAAAAGCGATTAAAGGAGAAAAAAATCCTTTAATCGCTTGATGCAAATCTGTAAGATTGCGCAGCTCTTTTAGAAATAAATCAGACAGCATTCATGTGCTGTGGTCATTTACTATCCTATTATAGGGGGCAGACCGCTGATTTGTAAACTCAAAATCCTGAAATAATCGAAGGATGAATTCAGATATCTTAATTTAACGCAGTGCATTTATGATCAGACGAGTATAAGCTTCCGCTCCAGCTGGCTCCAGATGAACGCCATCCTCTCTAAAATACTCAGGATGATCCTTGCTAGCTCGGTGCCAATCAACGATGGTTGTGTTGGAATAGCTGCTCCCAATCTCGGACAGCATCTTGTTTACGTTCTCTTCCCAATCTTTAGGTACTCTCGTGTTCACGAGAAGCACTTGTTCGGCGGATTGGAGAGAGTCGAGCAGAGAAGTCAGGCTCTCCTCCGAAAAAGCGCCATTCGTGCCAAGTCCAATAATGACTGTACCGGATAAACGATCTTTCGCTTCGAGTGCCGGAAGCAAATCGTCTGCATGGCTCATCTGTCTTCCGATCTCTGCATCAACGGTAATACCGGGGAGCATCTTCTCCAAGTAGGGAGTTACTCCGACCATTACAGAATCACCAATCGCCGTAATGGAATCACCGGACATCGGCTTCACTTTATGGTCTCCCGGTGTGTCCTTTATATCATCAGCATCAATCGTTGAATCGGGAGTATCCTTTACAGCATCCTTGTTGCCATTCGTCTCTGGCTCTCTATCTTTTGTATCTTCAGCATTGGATTCTTCGTCATTGGGTTCTTCGGTACTTGGTTTCTCGCCGTCTGGCGGCTCTTCATTCGGAACAGGTTCCTTCTCCTGTTGTTGGTCCGGGTCCGGCTCATCTATAGATCCTGGAGAAGGAAATTCAGAAAAGACTCCGTTTGCATCTGGTTTCTTCGCATCCGATATATTCATCGTCATTCCTATACAGAATATCCCGATGAACAGAAGTGAGCTGCAGTAGACGACAACACTTCGGGGTGTTAATGCAGAACTACTGCGCTTCGGATGCCATACTTCATGCCACCATGCACGAAGAGCCCCTTCATGTATCGGTTCTTCAATGTACTTCCAGGACAGAGAAGCCAGAATGACGCTTGCAGCGACCTGGAGAAGGGTATAGAAAGCCCCGATCCCTTCCGGATTCCCTCCGGGACTCGTCAGAATCAGTACAGGATAATGCCACAAATATATGCCGTACGACCGAACTCCAATCCAGCGTAACGGCTCTGCTCCAAGCACCTTGGCAAGCAAGGAAGCCGGGTGTGCCAGGACGGCAACCAGAACAGCGGATGCAATCGAGAAGAGAAGCATCCCGCCGTTATATAGCCATGATTCGTAGCGGTCTGTGCTCCACATCATATATAGAACAAACAGCAGCGCACATATGCCTGTCACATCCAGACCCAGTCGTGCAGCCGGCTGGACTCTCCCGGATAACTTGTAGCTGGGCCAGACGATGGCAAGGGCGGCACCGGTCAACAGCCCGAATGCCCGGGTATCTGTTCCGAAATAGACTCGGCTTGGATCCGAACCGGGCTCATGAAGAAGGGACATGAGAAGCGCTGACAGTACAGCAAGCGTACAAATAAATAGGAACATCTTGCCCCGTCTTGGGAACAATTTGAGTCCAATCAGCATAAGAAGCGGCCATAACAGGTAGAATTGCTCTTCAACGGCCAGGGACCACATATGTCCAAGCGGCGAGGGAGGACCAAACGATTCAAAATAGGATATATCCTGGAAAATAAATTGCCAATTGCTTATGTATGTAACTGCGGCAGCAACGTCATAGCGTAGAGACGCGAGCCGGGAAGTATCAAACAAGGTCATCCACACCACCGTCATGAGGAGCATGACGAGCATAGCAGGGAGAAGTCGCCTGAACCGACGGTACCAGAAATGCTTCAGATCGATTCTGCCATGGTGATGCCATTGCATGGCGAGGATGTTTGTAATTAAATAGCCGGATAATACAAAGAAGACGCTGACACCTAAAAATCCACCCGGAGCTTCATCAAGCCCCCAGTGGTAGCACATGACGCCAATCAGCGCCAAAGCCCTTAATCCATCCAGTCCCGGCATATAGCGGGAGCCTGTTTTCATCGGTTTAGGCATGAGATTTCACCTCAGCCATACACACATGCTGCAGTTTTTGGTCAGAAAACGGAGTCATCTCCGTATAGTTCATATTCACAAACGTCTGGGTGTGTGGAGTCAAGTAAGTGGTCATTTGGAACATGCGTAAACCTTTCCTTTCACAAACAAATTCAATAGGTTAATACTAACACTGCAGTAAAATAAGGAAATGACAAAATGGTAAAGTACAGGTCACATTGTTGAAGTCATAAATAAGACCAGAATTATAATGATATCAGCTCCTGATCCGGCTTCAAGAGGGAAATAAATTCCATCAGGCTGTTCGATATCCATTTCTTGGGATGAATCACCAAATACATATACAGCTTGATGTCAGAATGAGCAAAAGGGAGGACACTCAGCTCTTGTCTGTGTATCTCATCTCGTACAACCATCTCAGGCAGCAGTGCAATCCCGTCACCTGCCATGACACAGCGTTTAATTGCTTCAGGGTTGCCCAGCTCGAGGCGGACATTGAATGGTATGCCATGTGCGCGCAGCACCTTTTCCAGCATAATCCGATAATTGCAGCTGGCTTCAGCCATAAACCAATCCGTATGCTTCAAATCGTTAATTTCAAGCTGGGTCAGCTGTAATAATGGATTATTCGGGCTTGAGATGAGTACAAGCGGCTCCTCCCTAATGACAATCGTATTCAAGGTTGGCTCAGGCAGCGTATTCCCGAGAATGAGACCGATATCGAACTCTCCCTCTTTAACCTGATCCAGGATGTAATCCTCACGATCGGCTTGCAGCCGTATATTCATCTCGGGGTAAGACTCCCGAATGGTTTGAATGACTTGTGGAAGGAAGTAAGAGGCGATGGAATCAATGGTGCCGATCGATAAAGTTCCGCCTCCTTGCATCGCCAGCTTCTCTTTGGATTGATCGTACAGTTCAATAATTAGGACGGCAATCTTCAGCAGCTCTTCACCAGACGAAGTGAGACGAAGCGTTTTGCCATGGCGCTCGAACAATTTGACATTGTATTCCTTCTCCAGCTTCTGAATCTGGGTCGTCACGCTGGATTGGGCATAGCCGAGCTCTTCCGCCGCTCGAGTAAAGCTTTGACGCAGGGCGACCTGCCGGAATGTTTTGAGATATATAAAATCCATGAGCTCACCTCATCAATAATATTGATAATACATATCAACTATTATAGATAACAGTGATGCTGCATGCTATGGTAAATTAAAATAAATACAACGTATTGGGGGCAGCTGTAACATGTTAAGCGAGCAAAACTTGAAGGGCATCTACGTACCTGTCGTTACTCCATTCCAAACTAATCATACCCTTGATCTAGCATCATTTGAATCCTACTTAAAGCACCTTTTGGTCCATGATATTGATGGACTCGTCATCAACGGAACGACTGGAGAGTGTCCGACGACCAATTGGGAAGAGGTCACGAGCCAAGTCGAAATAGCGAAGATTGTAATGAAACAGCTGAATAAACGTGTTCCCATTGTCATTGGCACCGGAACCAATGACACACTCTCATCGGTTAAGCGGACAGAGCGTGCAGGAGAGCTCGGGGCAGATGCCGTCCTCGTGGTGACACCATACTACAACAAGCCGACAGACAAGGGAGTTGTAGAGCATTTTAGAAAGATATCTGAAGCTGGTGTCCCTGTGATCGCTTATGAAATTCCAGGCCGGACGGGAATCCGGTTGTCGGTGGATGCGATAAGAGAAATCCTTGAACTCCCGCAAGTCATCGGATTAAAAGACAGCTCGGGCGGTGTAGAACTGGTCTCAGAGCTGTCACGGCATGGCTCGAAGCCGGTGCTCTGCGGCGAGGATCTTCTGTTCCACGCTTCCCTGAGCCAAGGGGCAAGTGGAGGGATGCTCGCATCAGCCAACCTGAATACGTCGAAATTCATTGACGTATATAACCGGTACATCAGCGGTGAGGTCTCCGAATCGAAGAAGCAATTCGATGAGCTGGTTCCACTGATCCGTCTGTTATTCCAGGAAGAGCCGAACCCGGCTCCGCTGAAATGGATCTTGTCTGAGCTCGGCTGGATCGAATCCGACTCGGTTCGTCTGCCTCTGCTTCCGATTTCTGACCCGTTGAAGGAAGAAATTAGGAAACATATTTAATGCGTAAAAGTGGTGTAACCTCTCTCCAAGGTTACACCACTTTTTTGTCATGTGATGTTTGTAATGCTTAACAGACTGATTAATTCATTCACTATGATCGAACATGTGTGAGTGCTTCTATATATCAACAAATATTCCCTGAAAATGTGAGATGTATAGTAAATTATTAGTAGGTAGTGAGATGAACAGCACTATAAGTAAAAACAATGATTGAATATGATTGGCCAGCAGCATAATGCAGAGGGGGGTAAATATGAGAACTTGGCTCAAGCAGCTTCGCAAAGGTTATGGCAAAAAGCTGGTTTCCTTACATACCTGGAATGGCTGGATTGTATTCTTACTGGCTTTAACCGGTCTGATCCTTATCGGCGGATTCTGGCGGAGTTTATTGGGAGAGGGAAGGGTATGGATCAAAACGCTCCATATTATTGTCGGTGTGGCTTCCATCCTTCCGGTTCTCAATTATCTGCTGCTTGCAGGGAAACACTGGAAGCAGCTGAAGCAAAAACCTCTGCAGCGACTAAATGTTGTTATCGTACTGGCACTTCTTGTTGGCTGGTTTATCTCGGGGGTGCTGCTGTGGCAGTTCAAGCAGGTAGGTCCTGCGGTTTCGAATGCTGCGTTAGTTGCTCATGATTTGCTCACCTGGATTGGACTTCCCTACATCATCTATCACTCGATTACCAGATTAAAATGGTTCAAGGAACCCGCACGCCGAACGATCAAAACGGGACACAAGGAGAACCAGCTTCATCCTGCGGCCCCTCAGCCCATATACACGAGAAGAGCTTTTATCGGCGGAGTGATTGGAATCGGGCTAACCGTAACGCTGGCCCCGTCCTTTTTGAAATGGCTTGGGAGTTTTGGCGGGAGCAATTCCATGGAGAAGCTGCTTGAGCAGAACGAGAACAGACTTATTCCCTCTCCTGTGCCGCATTCGTCATCTCAGCATCCAATGGGTGGGGGAGCGGAAGGGGATTTTCGGGTATATACCGTAACGAAAATGCCTGTCTTCACCAACGAGAACTGGTCCTTCACGATCGATGGGCTCGTGAATAATCGCTTGAATTGGAGTTGGAAGGAGTTTGTACAGCTTAAGCGTACGGTACAGGTGAGTGACTTTCACTGTGTAACAGGCTGGTCAGTCTACAACAATACCTGGGAGGGACTACGGCTAAAAGACCTGCTGAAGCAGGCCGGAGTGCAGCAAACAGCGAAGACGGTAAAATTCTATTCTGGGGACGGGGTTTATACCGATACGCTGACGCTGGAGCAGGCAGATATGGATGATGTGATGGTCGCTGTGCTGCATGATGGGAACCCGATCCCCAGTGACCTCGGTGGTCCGGTCAGACTCATCGTACCGAAGATGTATGCCTATAAATCGGTCAAATGGCTGACCCGGATCGAGTTGATTGAAGGAGAGCATATCGGCTATTGGGAAGAGCGGGGCTATTCGAATGATGCCTGGGTTAGAAGCAGCTAAGTTTTTTAGTAGTCATGAAGCAATCTATAGATCGCTTTTTTAAAGTTTTCATTTTTTACAGTTTAAAAGCTAGCCCGGCATTCTCAAGTGCAGCCCTAAGCTTGGGCAGTGACGCGGGCCCCATACCGTGAAATTTCAAAATCTCTTTCTCACTGTAAGTGGAAAGCTGCTCCAAGGTGGTAATTCCATGATACTCCAGTGCGCGTCTTGCAGGTGCAGAGAGCAGTGAGAGAAACCCGCTGTCCGGTTTTCTCTCCTTCTCACAGATGGGGCATGTCGGACAATCACTGCTTTTATAATATTGGTGTCCATGGCTGCAGGTTCTCAGACTTTTATTTGAAGTTTCCATTCATTCAATGTCCTCCTGTAAAATCATATTTGTTTACAATTCTCGCAATAGCATCTTCCATTAAAGAGCCTGCTTATTCAAAATCCTTTCAGCAAAAGCGACATAGTTTAACAGCTTCGGGAATTCTTCTGGTGAAGCACCGTCTTGTACACTCCAGCAGTTTCCCATCGCAGTTTCCACATAGAGACATTGTCGCAAGATCTCACCCGGGATATGAAGCTCCTTCTCCAGTGTGAGGATGATATTGTTGATCTTGTCATAGAGCTCCGGGGTGATCTCCTCCTCGAATTCATTTAAGATAAAACGGGGAGTGTCAAAGATCGGATCGCCAATGACGCCCTTCGGATCGATAATCTTATACTCTCCATGACCACCCAGCAAAATATTGTCATGATGAAAGTCGCCATGCAGAAGCCGTTCTTTTGAATATTGGGAAGAGAGCGAGATGCAAATCTCCTGGGCCCTTTTCATATGCAAATAGAGCTCTTCGGCATCCTGCCGCTGGCTCATATAATTCGTAATTCGATTCACCCACGTGAGATAGGTTGGGTATATCTCAGCGTCAGCGGGTTCAATATGAAGGTCTGTATATAGGGAACAGAAGACGGCAAGTCTTCGCTCAAGCGAGCTCTCTTTTCTTAAAGTATAACCAGGCTCGATCCGCTCTTCCAAAATAATGCCGTGTTCACGATCTATATCGTAAACCTTGCAGAATGGTCTTCCCTTGTATTCCTCCAGGGTGCTGAATTCGGTTAACGTTTCTGTGGCAGAAGGGTTACCGATCTTTAATATGTAGCTGCCATACAGGTCTGACTCGCATTTGAACACCAGGTTGGCCGAATAGGAAGGGATGAATTGAAATGAAGTTAGAGACCACTTGTCTGCGTAGATGCCGAGATACTGCAGCACTTCTTCGTAAACAGGTTCACCAAAACGCTCTTTTATTTTTGCGGCTTCCTCTGATTTAAAGTTATAGCTCATCTTGAATTGCCCTCCCCTATATCGACGTTACTTTAAAATATATTAGTGCAGCAGGAAATACGAAAGCAAGCTTCTCAAGTTCGACAAGATGCAACTTATCCTAATTATCACGACACCACTTGCTCTTATGCTCATATTAACAGAAACAGATGGAAATAAGGAGGAGCTCTTACACGTGGAATTAATTTTGGAGAACATTGTCAAAAGCTACGGAAAGAAAAGTGTGCTGCAAAACACCGGATTTACGTTTGAAAACGGAAAAATTTATGGTCTATTGGGCCGGAATGGTGCAGGGAAAACAACCCTATTTAATGGCTTGAGCGGGGAAACCAAGCTTGACGGCGGTCATGAACTGAATACGAAAAATCCGTTCTTTTATCTGTTTAGCTGGCTTGTGTCAGGCATCTTTGTCCTATCGATCAGCTTAAGACCAGATCCGGCTGTTTTCTCCATGAGTACTGCTGCGATAGCGCTGATCTATCTTGTGGCTGCTCTGCCGTTAGTACGCAAGTATGCCTCGCGTACGTTTCGGGTGAAGTGAAGATTCGGCAATACGATCAGATTTAGACCGTTACCTTGCTGTGGGGCGGTCTCTTTCTTTTGGTTAATTATTGCCATGATGGATGAAGATGATGACTCCTAGTTAACCTTGGAGTACAAAAAATACATCACCAGGGCTTTAAAGCCGCATGGCGATGTATCCATAGATTTAAACAATGCTAAACTTCTGTGGGCTTCTCCTCGTTCCCGACCTTCACTGGGTTCTCCTCATAGCTGATCCAGTCGCTCCAGCTTCCTGCGTACAGCTTCACTTTCTCATATCCGACTTCCTTCAACGCCAGCACATTGGGACAGGCCGTCACACCTGATCCGCAGTAGACGATAATCTCTTGATCTTTGGACACCGATTCAAACCGATTGCTTAACTCCTCAGCTGACTTCAATTTAGACGTGCCTTCCTGAAGATTGTCCTTCCAAAAATAGGAGACCGCACCTGGTATATGTCCAGCCTTTTTATCTAGCGGCTCTACCTCTCCAAGGTACCTCGGGTATTCCCGCGAGTCGATCAGCACAGCAGCTCCAGTGGTTGAAGCCTTACGCACATCTTCTATATCAGCCAGCAGGTGAGACTGAATATGCGGGGTGTAGGATGCCGGTATCCGAATCGGCACATCGGCAGTGACCGGGAAGCGCGCGGCCTGCCATGCAGCAAATCCCTCATCCATGATATATACCTGCTCATGACCGAGATAGCGCATCAGCCACCAGAATCTTGACGCCATCGCACCGCCTTGGTCATCGTAAGCAATAATTCGGGTCCCGTTACTGATTCCCACTTTGCGAATTCGGTCAACCAGCTGCTCTACATCTGGCAGTGGATGCCGTCCGCCGTGACCTTTTTCATGCACGGGTGAAGACAGATCCTGCTCCAGATCAAAATAAACAGCCCCTGGTATATGGCTCTCGCTAAAGACTTGTCTGCCTGACTCCGGCTGACCCAGGGCAAAACGGCAGTCGACAATCGCCACATCCGGTTCATACATACGGGCTAGCACCCATTTCATGGATACGATAAATTTCATTGCTTATCACCGCTCTTTACTTGGAATGTTGGTTTATACATGCGAATTCTGTTTTATGTAAAACATGTCTAGCTGTATTTTACTTTAAATGGAGCTCACCGCCAATCCGCATGCGAAATAGATAAATTCTTTATTGGATGTCTCTAAGTAAATGTTTTTTTATTCTATAAATATATTAAGAAGGAAGTGTGACCCAGGCAGAATTAAGCAGAAGGAGTTCATATTCACGCATTTTTTCGAACAACTGAATTTTTATGAGTTGAGAATTCTTAAACGCTAGAGCCTACTTATGAGGATAAGAACCGATATCTTCAGCAAATTCTTCCAGTCGAACGAAAATCCTACTTGACGTTTGGCGTGCATTTCATATCTGATTGTTATTTCTGTTTTGTATTTCATGTAGTAAATAATGCTCAAATTTGCCTTATTCAGCAATAGGCAGTCAAAATCCAACTATAATAGATTATTAGACAGTGGATGAATTCTAGGAGGACGATGAAAAGATGAGTAAAGAGATGAATGAAGAAGTAAATGAACAGATGGATCAAGCACCCGGTTGGGATGCCATAGATGAAGCATTAAAGCCTATTTACGGAGATCAGGAGCCAAAGGATTATGGGACTTTGCTTCCTTATTCTCTTGGAGGTCAGGACCCGCTTGATGGGATCAGTGCATATAAGTCAGAGCGCGGGGGCCGCATTGGCATATCGTATGATAGAAAGGGTTTTGAATTCAAAGGGGGGGAGAAGGATGGGATATTTAACGATTCAGGAATTGCTTCACAAAGAGGACCATGCTTGGGAAGAGCTTGAGAATAGGCTAAGTCAGGGTAAAAACAAGAGTGTGATCATTCCCGCAGAGCATGAATCTGGAGCAGACACGCTATATCGTTTGCAGGTCAGCACCAAATCCTACTTGGGCGCCGTAGCTTATGAAACGGCAGGTATTCTGTTTGACCATGGATGGATTACGTTACTCGGTGCAGGGGGTGACGGTATATACGGCAGTCTTCCGTACTGGAATGGACTTCTCGATCGTGAGGGCGTTCCCGCTCTTGAAGGAATGCTGCTTGTCGCCTATGATGCGGCGGGCGGATTTTTCAGTTTGAATATCGGCCGTTTTGGAAATGACGGGCTCATCTATTATTATGCGCCGGATACACGGGAGTGGGAATCGACGGATCTTGCGTATTCCGGTTTTGTAAGCTGGCTCGCTGATGGGGATCTAGCCCAGTACTATGAGACCTTTCGCTGGAAAGGGTGGCAGGAGGAGACGAATCGGCTTCAGCCAGGTGAGGTGTTTGCTTATTATCCACCCCTGTGGACGGAAGAAGGCAGCGGAGCCAGCAGCAGCAAAGGGAAGATCTCGGCCATAGAAGCATGGAATACCGTTTTGGATGTCTAGGATGATCTGATGAAGCAAGGAGCAGGAGGAGAGGTTATGGCTCAGGAAGCCATCTTGGCGCTTGCCCGTGCCGGAAATGCTGAAAGAACAGATGAAGATTGCTGCTGTACTGGATGTCATTATGTGTTGAAACGGCGGGAAAATAGGGACAAGCTGAAGCCAGAGTCTTAGAGACTCTGGCTTATAATAATCCGCAAAATCATGTGTAGTTCTAGTTGACCCACTAAACTTCCGATGTGCTTGGTTTCTGCTGAACCGGAGGCAGCATTTCTTCCTCCCCGTGAATGTTGTTTTTGCCATACCTCAGGAAGATCCATACGCCAAGCAAAATAATGAATCCTGCTATTAACTGCACACTAGTGAGTGCCTCGCCGAGCAGCATCCAGGCAAGAATGGAGGCAAATACAGGCTCGCCCAGTACGGCCATCGACACTGTCGCCGCATTCATTACTTTAAGCAGCCAGTTGAACAGATAGTGGCCGAACAGTGTAGGGACAATCGCAAGCAGGAGGAATATGCCCCATTCTCTTGCATCATATCCGGTAAAGGGAATGCGATTCACACCATTATAGGCGGCAAGAGCAGAACCAGCGAATAAAAACACCCAAAAATTATATACATAAGCACTGATGTTTTTTCTAAGATGCTGCCCAAACAGCATGTGCACGGCTACAGCAATCGTTCCCAGAAAAGATAGAAAATCACCCAGCAGCGCATCTCCCGATATTTGGAAATCCCCTGCACCGATGACAACTGAACCGATTACCGCCATCCCCATTCCGATGAGCATGACTTTATTGGGGCGGATACCGAACAGCCACATGGACCCGAGCATAACAAGGATCGGCTCAAGTGTGAGAATAACGGTTGAACTGGCGACAGTGGTGAGCCGGAGCGAGCCCATCCATAATAAAAAGTGGAGACCAAGCATCAGACCGGAAGCTGCTAGGAACAGCCATTCTTTTTTTGTCAGCCGAACGATATCGTGACGGTATTTATAAAGAAGAGGGGCCATGAGCAAATTGGTGAGAAACAGACGGTACATCGCGATAACAGACACTTCCGCATCCGACCAGCGAACAAAGATGGAAGAGAATGAGATGGCTATGATACCAATGATATAAAGCATTTCATACTTACTGAAGGAACTTTTAGCGCTAGACATGATTGAATACTCCTATGGTGTATGTATTTTTCTTAAGCTTAACTCAAACATACACATTATACCGGAGCAGCTAGCAATTAGGAATAGCAATTCATTGGCAACGTATAACCTGTACCGAAAGATCAGCTGATTAACAAGAATGGTATTCGTGTAATAAACAGTAAGGCTATTTAATTGGAGGTAACTCGGATGAAAAAAAGAAACCGACAAACATCAGCTACCTTGAGTGTAACGATCTTGCTGCTGACTGCGGTGATTACTTCGGCAGAACAGACTGCAGCGGCTGAAGCGGCAGCGAGCCTGGAAGCGACAAGTACTGCAGAGCCGATCGTACGTGGAACAATCGTCGAGACGCAAGCCGAAACACAAAAGGAACAAGCTGAAGAGAATATAATAGAAGAAACGGCGATCTATACGGGTCTTGCCGATCCACATACCGCTGAGTTCAAGATTGACGGAGAGGCTGCTGCTTTTCAGCTGGAAGAAGGCCTGATGGAGCAATTGGCGAACTGGCGCAGTGGAACACAAGTGGAGCTTAGGTATACCATTAAAACATTCGATAATCTGCCGGATGTAAGACAGCTCGTTCTTCATGAAGTTGAGATGACAGACAAGAAGAATGATGAATGAGATGGGAGGCTTGTGTATCGCGCATGGAAAGAATTATTTATGAATGCGTTTACATAAAGCTCGTGGTGAAGTGCTTTTAACAAATAAAGATCGTCAGGCATATGCCTGGCGTTTTTTTGTGATTACATACTTCTTGCCTCTTAGAATAATATGGAATATTATGTATTGAAATATTTGGAAAATTAGAAGGTGAGATACGGTATGAAGTTTGTCATTATTTTTGGACCCCAAGCTGTCGGGAAAATGACGGTAGGGCAGGAGCTGGAGAGAATTACAGATTTGAAGCTGTTTCATAATCATATGACGATTGATCTGGTATCCCGCTTTATTAGTTACGGAACTCCGTCAGGCAAGCGGCTGGTTGGTCTGTTTCGCAGAGAGATTTTTGAAGAGGTATCCAAGAGTGAATTGCCGGGTCTTATGTTCACTTTTGTGTGGGCTTTTGACCATCCTGATGATTGGACTTATATCGAAGAGATCAGCCAGATTTTTGAGTCTAGAGGAGGAACCGTATATTACGTTGAACTGGAGGCAGATATAGAGGAGAGGCTTAAGCGCAATAACACACCGAACCGGCTTGAACACAAACCGACTAAACGGGATATTGAGTTCTCTGAGCGAGATTTGCTTCAAACCATGGCACGCCATCGGCTGAATTCTCTCGTGGGGGAAATCAAGAAGGAGCATTACATAAGAATTAATAATACTAAGCTCAGCCCGGAGGAAACCGCACAGCGAATCAAAGAAGCATTTCAGTTATAGAAAGGAATGCATGTGATTGGAACAAAGAAACGTGACTAATATAATTTGCTGCTTGATTATAGGAGGATCGATCATAATCGCTAGTGCACTATATTCGAAAACGGAGGCGAACTCGAAACCTGTTGCGGCCCAGACTGTTATTCCGAGCTTGGCATTTCTAATTAACTCTTATCGAATTGGATTGTTTAGCTTGAAGATGTTACCCTATTGTTGATATGAATGAGATAAATATAGATAATGAGGGAGAAACCAAACATGAGATCAGAAGACCAGGTTAAACGCAAATTAAATGAACTAAAACGGCAGCTGGATATGATGAAGAGCCGGATGTCTGCCGAAGAAGCGGCGGCAAATGTACAGGTACTTCGTTTGGAGGATATGATCATGATGCTGGAATGGGTCATCGATCAACCAAGCGGCAGCTACCACGTGTAATGGATTTATATACAGTGATAGGAGAGGAAGCAAATGGTATCTATTGATCCTAGTGAGCAAAGTGAACGTGATAATTATAAATTGCTGACAGGCAGCATCATTCCCCGGCCAGTTGCGTTTGTAACGACATTATCTAAGAATGGTGTGCTGAATGCCGCTCCATACAGCTATTTCAATATCGTCACAGCTAATCCACCAATGATATCCGTCTCCGTTCAGCGAAAGGACGGTCAGATGAAGGACACGGCCCGCAATGCAAACGAGCGTGGAGAATTTGTCGTACATATTTCAGATGAGACGTACATCGAGGAAATTAACAAGACAGCGGCCAATCTGCCGGAAGACAAGAGCGAAATTGCTCTGACATGCTTGACACTTGTGCCAAGCATAAATATTGATGTTCCTGGCATAGCGGAGTCCAGAATACGGATGGAGTGCGTATTGGAGCATTCCATTCCTCTCGGAGGAGAGAAGAACGTGCCCGGATGCGACCTATTGATTGGACGAGTCGTTCATTTTCATGTCGATGATGAGCTCTATTATGATGGTAAGATACGGATGAAGGATTTGCGCCCGATATCAAGACTAGCAGGTAATGATTACAGTAAGTTGGGTGAGTTGTTCTCCTTGCAGCGTCCTGAGTAAAACACTCGAAGTTGTCTTCGTTGTAACACAGACGCTTAAGAGCCTCCATAAGCTGGGGGCTCTTAAGCGTCTTGTCATGTAAAAAGATGTGATTCCGACGTGGGACGCCGTATGCCGTATGCCGTATGCGTCCTCACTTCCATCCGGCACCTACAGGAGTGAGCTTTCCCGCTCAGAAAATCGGTAAGCCGAGACTGGAGCTGAAGAGATGTCCGTATTCGCTTGCAGCATCCTGATCCTCATGGATTTGCGGTATTCCATGGGCGTTATCCCGTAGACTCTCTTGAATACGGCATGGAGATAATTAGCGCTGGAATAACCGGTTTCCTCCGCAATCTCATCTATCGTGCTGTCGCTTGTTGTCAGCCGCTTGCAGATATGAGACAAACGGATGGATTCCAGCATTTCGGTAAAGGTGCCTCCGCCGTATTCTTTCAATATCCGCTGCAGCTGACGGGCACTAAGATGTATCCGATCTGCAACGACTTCCACGGTGAGCGGCTCCATATAGTTATCCTTCATGAATTGTTCGGCCAGCAGGTATCGATGACGCCCCATATCTCTGGAGGGGAGAGAACGTCCGGGCTGAGGAAAATAAGCTCTGGCTGTACGAAGCATAATATTAATAACGGCTTGCTTCATGAGCGTAAATAAACCGGGTTCATTCCGATACCAAGCGGTATAGGCGGTAAGAAAGCATTCCATTGCTTTGAACCGATCGGTCGTCGGGATCTTGGGAAGTGAGCTCAGCTGACGTATACAGGCTTCAGCCTCATTGTATTCCTCTTGGATTCCCGTACTCCAATAGCCTTGTTCCATAGGGGAGTTATCATAAGCGGCAGAAGGCCGTAGCGGAACAATTTCGATTCTGAGGCACAGCTCCTCCATGGCCTCATCAGGAGCGGCTTCCTGATAATGCATCACATGAGGGCCGGTTAGATACATCATTCCCTCCGATAGCTTATATTCCTGATCCTCCAGTATAACCTTGCCTTTGCCCCTCGGAATAAAATGGAATTCAAACTCACTTGAATGCTTATGAAACTCAATGATTTTACCCGCCGGAAAGGTGATCAGATGGAACTGAACGACCCGGATCCCGTAATGTCCCCAGGAAAAGTCTACATTTAGCTGCTCCAGTGCATGGCGTTGTTCATTCATAAGTTCATAGGGGTAAGACAGGCTGGATTCATTCCGTTCCATCTTGCATGCCTCCTTGCTTATTGGCCTAAAGAATATCAGATGATCATATTTAGATTTGTATAATGTAGAATCAGAGCTTTTACGCTCTTTAATTAGGCAGCTTGAGCTTGGTGGTAAGCTTCTCTGGCACTCCGCTCCTCGCAGAACGATTGGAGGCTTCCATCAGCTGGGTCAGCTGAGATCCCATGACCAAATTTGCTTCAAATACAGTACCAGCCTCGATATGGCTTATCCACTGCTCAAAGGCACTTGGCTCTGCATCAGGCAGATCTGCCGTTTGCCATTTCTCATCATTCGCTCCCCGGTATAGGAGCTTGCGATCATGATCCGAGTAGAGAAGGCTGCCTTCTGTGCCGTGAATTTCAAAGGAAAATGGGGAATGACGGTTTACAAACCCAGCTTCCACAACACCAAGCGCTCCGTTCGCATAGCTGAGTTGGACTACGGCATTATCTTCAACTTCTTTGCCAGTTACATAGCCATAACTGGCGTAGACTTGCTCCGGCATACCCAAGAACAGATTGGCTAAATACATCGGGTGACATCCGAGATCTGTCATCGCACCTCCGCCCGTCTCCTTATAGCTGAAGAAACGTTCCGGAAGCCAGCCTTGATGGTTGGTACCTTGCGGAATCGCTCCATTATGAGATAGCCGGGTACGAACAAGGGTGAGCTGCCCCAACAGACCGCTATGAATAATCTCCATTGCCTTGAGTGTGTAGGGCTCATACAATCGTGGCAGGGAGGCGGTGAGAGTTACGTTCTCCTCCTGTACACATCGGAGGATATCAGCGCATTCTTCTGTTGTAAGCGCGATCACTTTTTCGGTGAATATATGCTTTTTGGCTCTCGCTGCACGGGTTATGACCTCATGATGAATAGCCGTGCTCGTAACAACAATAACGCCATCGATCTCTGGACTTGCGAGCAGCTGATCTAGATTCTCATAGAATGGAACACTGCGTTTGGCTGCTTCTGCTCGTCCGCGTTCGATATCCTCATCCCATATAGCCGTAACTTCTGTCAGAGGATGGGCATCCGCTTGCGATGCATAATCACTCGCGTGGACATGCCAGTAACCGAGAATTCCAAGCTTCAGCATTTTGCTCATCATATCGACCTCGCTTCCATTGTATTGGTTGTGGTTAACTATTCAAAATAAATCGCTTTTCCGGTTCTGCTCGATTCATATATGGCCTCAAGTATCTCTGAAACGACACAGGCTTGTTCCGGTGTAACCAGCGGCTCGGTGTCATGCAGGATGGCATCATACCAGCTGCGCATCTCAAGATCAGGTGCGGAATCGGATTGGCCTTCATAGAAATCAGCGCCTTTGGCATCCAATGAGATTTGATTCAGGAAGAGCTTGCCATGAGTTTCGCCGTTAATACGCAGGCCACCTACCATATCTGCACCGCCTTCGGTTCCACATAAGGTTGTCTTGGCTTCCTGAACGTCCATGATATTCAGTGCCCAGCTGGCTTCCAGTGAAATCGTGGCTCCGTTCTTCATAACAATTAGACCGACAGCGGAATCTTCGACATTGAATTTGGCTGGATCCCATGGTCCCCAGGCGTTTGCAGCATTTTCTTTGGAGGACAGCTTATGGAAGGATCTGCCGAGGACAATGCTGGGTTCGTAGTTATCCATCAGCCATAATGTGAGATCAAGTGCATGAGTACCGATATCGATCAGCGGTCCGCCGCCTTGTTTCTCTTCGTCCAGAAATACGCCCCATGTGGGTACCCCGCGCCTTCTAATCGCATGGGCTTTGGCGTAATAAATTTCGCCAAGTGTTCCGTCCTGTACAATCTTCTTCAAGGTCAAGCTATCCGAACGGAAACGGTTATTATAACCGATCGTCAGCTTCTTGCCCGACTCCTTGGCTGCGGCCGTCATTCGCTTGGCGTCATCTGCGAGTTTGGCCATCGGCTTCTCACACATCACATGCTTTCCGGCTCTTAGTGCTGCAATAGAGATTTCGGCATGCGTATCGTTTGCCGTCAGCACATGTACAACCTCAATCGACTCATCCTGCAGCAACTCTGTGTAATCGGTATACACCTTAGCTTCCGGCAATCCATATTCCGCTCTTGCTTTTTCTGCCCGTTCCGGTATGAGGTCACAAAATGCGACAATGCCCGCTTCCTTAATCTTACTTAAGCTTGGTAAATGTTTCCCAAATGCAATGCCGCCGCAGCCGATGATGGCTGTTCTGATCTGTTTGTTCACGAGAAAATGTCCTCCTTATTCTGCCAATGATGGAGAAGATATGAGATTCGTTTCGGGAACATTTTAGCATGACAGCCATCTGCGGGGATATTCCAAGATTATGACATAAAAGAGTGCAAAATCACGACATCATACCTGATTTTTACGATTCATCCTGCTCATCTGCTTCTCAAGCTTATTGAAGCCTTCCGATAAGTTCGTCATTTCCTGCTGCTGGGTTGATACGAGGTCCAGTACATCTTTCAGGCTGCTTTTATGTTGTTCTGTGATATTGGCTGTATATTCCGCTCTTTCTTTGGCGACCTGCAGCATATCCTTTAATTCAGCCATTAGTTGATCGTAGTTGCTTAATTGTGGAGTGTTTTCTCCTGTCCCGCGTGATCTCACGAGCTCTGCATTCATCGCTTCTACCTTCTCGCATATGAGAATCATCTGATGACGGTGCGAGGCAGAGTTCTGATTCTGTACTTCATAAGAATATAGAATGTTCTCGATGGAGGAGACGATCTCTACAGAACGCTGGTTGGTCGTGTCTACGGTGGTATTCAGATTGGTCTGATATTCACGAATCGATTGGACCGATTCCGTTAATCTGGACAGCATATGTTCCATCGCTTGCTTCGCTTCGATCACTTTTTGCGTCTTGCTTCGGTTCTCCAGCTGCAAATTATTGTTGAATTTAGCCTGCATAATATTAGAGACGGACACAAAACAAAAAGTAACGATGTAATACAGGAGATCGTTCACGTTTGTCGAATGGAATATGAATTCACCTTGAGTAAAGAAGTAGTAGCATAGAATGGCTAATGTAATCAGCGTTGTCATCAGATTAATAAACCGATCCTGGTAAATTCCCATGATAGCGACATAAAAATACATGGTCATGATGTTGATCATGTGAGGATCAATATGATTAATCATGAACATAAAAATACCAATCACGATCATATTAAAATACTTCATATAAGGTGTAAGCCGCTCTTCAAATTTAGAATAGCTGGCCACAATCGTCATCGGAACGAGCACGAGAAATATGATCCCCTCCACCGTAAGTACAAATCTCAGCGGGATTCCTAATGCAAAGTTAAGCATTTGTACGACAGTAATGACCGTGGCAAACACGGCAACAACCCAGTTGTTTCTCTTCCTTAGTAAGTAATGCTTGTCCACGTCAAAAAACACCCGCTTTCCATTCCTCGGGTGGACTATACCAGTCATATGGAGCTTGTTCATACACTTCTTTCAGATGAAAAAGAGCTGGAATAGCAAGAGCTCCCTTAAACCACTCTTCCTTCTGTACTTGGGTGGTTCTGATACGATACGTATGGTTGAACAGTTCAAATACGTAAGGATCTGCCATTCCAACGGCATGAGTGTATTGATGTTCTTTGGCATAGTGAATCATGAAGCTGACAATTTCTCTTCCGAGCTTGCCGCGATAGCTTGGCAATACAGCAAAACTATCGACCTCCACGAGATTCATCCCGTCTAATACAATATCATCAAATTTATTTCTAATAAAAGGCCTTGAATATGCATAAGGTGTAAATTGAAAGGTTCCCCCGGGTTCCTCGTCTATATAAAAAAGGAATTGCTCCGAATGGGGTTCAGCGTATTCCATTTCAAACCCTTTCTCATCCCAGCTTGTCTTTTTAATGAGATAAAAAATATCGAGTTCTTGCTGAGTACCGACTTTTCTATACATCTTTCTTCCTCCTGCTGGCGTGTTGTCGTATCTAAGTATATCGGAGATTGAGGAAAAAGACTGTAGTTAATTCTGATTTCCAGCAGAAAATAGTGCCACACTGTTGTCACTTTGAGCTCGTATACTGTGAATCGTCAATCCTTTTGGAACACCCCGTATATTTATCGCGTGAAAGCGAAAAGAATAATAAGAAGGATAGACCCTTACGATTTCAGGTGTGTCTTGATATAATAAAGCGTCATAAGGTAGAGAGGATGAATTACATCAATGCTTGAAATGAGAAGCTATAGATTTGAAGAGGTTAAAGATCCGTTTGGCATTCTGGCAGGAACCCGTTATGAATTCCATATTGATCTGGACGTAGAGGAAGATGACGAGCTGTACTCCGAGAACGGTGTGTACATCCGGGTCATTTATAGAACCAGCGAAGCGGATTCCGGTATTGTCAAATATGAGCTATACGAGAGCGTAACAGATCAATATTTGGATTTTGATCTGGAGGAAGATGAGATCGCTGTCCTTGATGCGTTTTGTAAGGAGAAGCTGACAGAAGTCTAGTCAGAAAGAATCAGCCGGTATGTGAGTGAAATTATAAAGAGTTTCTTTTGATAAGCAGCAGTGCTGTTGTCGAAGGAGGCTCTTTTTTTTTGTTAAATCAAAGCTCTTTAATAGCCGATAAATAGGTGAAATGATTGTTGAAGGAGCGGGATTTTTGTATAAAAGATTATTAACGATTTCTATCATCTTTATTGTCTTACTTTCTTTGATTCCCATATCTATTCTTATTAGTAACGAAGCACGTCAAGAATTACAAGTACAAAACGGAGTGATGGACCTCGCAGCTTGGAATCCAGAGCAGGACGGCAGGATAAAGTTGGATGGTGAATGGGAGTTTTATTGGAATGAGTTACTTCCCCCTTCCTTCTTCAGGCAAGACTCATCAGATGCTGCTTCCAGAATGATAATGAAAGTGCCCTCTGATTGGACCCAGAGCAGAATTAACGGCAAGCCTCTACCTGCGCACGGGTATGCGACTTATCGGATGGTACTGAGCAATGTTCCTGATCATATGGTTTTTGCATTAAAAAAAACGAATATCCGTTTTTCAAGTGATATTTATATCAATGGTGAGAGGTTGCTGTCTGATGGGAATCCCTCTGATCGCAATACAGACTATACAGCAGGCAATATCCCTCAAATGGGAGGATTCCCATCTACTGGTGATGATATAGAAATTATAGTTCATGTAGCTAACTATGATTATATAAATGCTGGGATTCCAGCTTCCATTTATTTTGGCGAGCTGAACCATATGACGAAACATCAACAACAGCTGATCGTTCGTGAGTTCAGTTTGATTGCTATCCTGGTTACACTTGCGGTTATATACGCCGTATGCTTCATAGCTGCATGGCTGAATGGAAAGAAAGATTATTCATTGCTTCTATTTTCCTTGATATGCTTACTATTTTCTATCTATCAGGGGCTAGTAGGGGAAAGGGTCTTATTGCTGTTTGGTTCAAGCTTTTCCTTTGAATGGATCTACAAAATAAAGGATATCAGCTCGATAACCTACTTTATCGTACTTGCTCTCCTCTTCAATCAGTTACAACAGAATATCATTTCACGAAGAGCTACGAAAATAACGATTACCGTACTTAGTATATTTACACTGCTTATCGTGCTTCTTCCTATTCAAAGCTATACCCTAATTCAAGTATATGTAATTGTATTTTATGAGCTTCTTCTTCTATGGATGCTGGTGAGGGCAGGGGGACTGTACGTTAAAAGTACAACAAATCAGCGAATAAATTCTTTATTGTTGTTTTTAGGGATGCTCACAATAAATCTGTATTCATTAGACCTGCTCTTGTTTGCCTTCTCTCTAAAAGAAGAGATATGGCTTGGGCAATTATACATTGTTATTTTTAATATCATTATGATCTTTCTCGTTGTGCTTCGTTTCTTTACGGCTTATCAGAAAATGAAAGAGATGAAAAATAAATTGGTTAGGCTTGATAAAATTAAAGATGATTTCTTAATCAATACATCTCATGAGCTAAAGACACCACTTGGTGCGATTGTGGGTATTACTGACTCGATCATTCAGCGTGTTGAAGGACCTCTTAACGAGCAGCAAATTCAGAATTTAACCATTGTTAAGAACAGTGGAAGAAGATTAACTATGCTGGTTAACGAATTGCTGGATTACTCCAAGATGAAGAATGGAGACATAACAATCTATAAGAAAAGGATGAATCTGAAAGCATCTGTAGACGCGGTTATTAAAGTGCAGATGTTTATACTCGGGAACAAGCCCGTCCGTCTCATAAATAGCATTTCGGAAGCATTCCCGGATATTTATGCCGACCCTGATCGATTACTACAAATTCTGCATAATTTGATTGGGAATGCGATTAAGTATACAGACCTTGGTGAAGTTGAAATCAGTGCAGGGATGAATCGAAATACGGTCGTGATTCATGTTAGAGATACTGGAATTGGAATCGCTCCGGATATGGAAGAGGTTATATTCCAAGCCTACGAGCAGATTGAATCATCATCGAAATACGATCGAAGCGGTATAGGCATCGGACTGAATATTACTAGGAAGCTCGTTGAACTGCACGGGGGCCAGATTCAAGTGGAATCTGCGATCGGAGAAGGATCTGTTTTTACATTTACCCTACCACAGCTAGGTATGGATTCAGCTGAGCGGGATACAGCATCAAAGGAACATCATGTGGAGGCTAACGAGTCATTGAATTTACAAGTTCAATATCCGTTATATCTGGAGGGTAAAATCAAAGAACCCATATTGGTCGTCGAGGACGACTTAGCCAATATGCAATCCATAATCAATGCTTTGAAGCTGAAGGGTTACTCGATTGTTGCCGTTAACAATGGGCATCAGGCGCTTCAGGAGCTGGATAAAAACCAGGATTTTTATCTTGTTATTTTGGACATTATGATGGCTGATATGAGCGGTTATGAGGTACTAACGAAAATCCGAGAAAGATATACGCTCTTTGAGCTGCCAGTACTAATGCTTACAGCGAGAAATAAGGCTGATGATATGAGGGTTGCTGTGGATAACGGTGCGAATGATTACGTCGGGAAGCCATTTGAGACAGAGGAATTGCTGGCTAGGGTCAACAACCTTACAAAAATGAAAGCAGCTGTGAAACATGCGAAGGACGCTGAAATTGCTTTTTTACGCTCACAAATTAAGCCGCACTTCTTATATAACGCCTTGAACTCGATAGCTGAGCTATGTATCGTTGAGCCTTCTCAGGCAGAAGATTTGGTGCTTCATCTTTCCAGTTATTTAAGAAATAGCTTTGATTTTAAACAGCTGGATTCGTTCACTACGCTCGAGAAAGAATTAGCACTGGTTGAAGCTTATGTCCATATTGAAAAAGCAAGGTTTGGCAGCCGAATTCAAGTAGAGTATGACATTGACGCGGATCCATTTATCCAAATTCCCCCCCTCAGCCTGCAGCCGTTAGTAGAGAATGCAATCAGACATGGGCTTATGTCCAACTCCAATGGAGGAATTGTTAATGTCGTGGTGAGGAAGCAGGAGGATTATATGATGTCCTTTTCCGTATCCGACAATGGTTGTGGGATGAGTGAGAAGAAGCTTAAGGAGATTCTATCTCCTCAGACAGAGACAAAAGGTGTAGGCCTGTGGAATATAGGTCAGCGAATCAAGCTGTTATACGGTATCGACTTTGAGGTTACAAGCGTGGAGGGAGTCGGGACACGAATTATGTTCCAAATTCCGGCCCATCCAGAATACATGAAAAGGAGTAATTAAAGAATGCTGCAAGCCGTTATTGTGGATGATGAAGAGCTCTCTATTAATCGCTTGAAAAGACTGCTGACGGATAATGAGGAAATAGAGGTTTGCCGTACTTATTTGAATCCAAAGGATGCCCTTGAATATATAGAAGCAAACCACGTGGACATCGTATTTTTAGATATTTCAATGCCTGAATTAAATGGAATGGAGCTATCCAAGTATCTGAAGCATCACAATGACTCCATTGAGGTCGTTTTCGTAACCGGATACGATGAATATGCGGTTCAAGCCTTCGAAATTAGCGCACTGGATTATCTATTAAAGCCTGTCACGGCACAGAGAGTAGAGGTGACTTTAAACAAAATTCGCAGAACCGTTTCAACTAAGATCCAAGAAAAAAGGCTGACTGCAGAGACCACTGATCTGCTCTTGAAGGTTGAAATGTTTGACGGATTTAAAGTATATCAAAGCAATCATCAAAAAGAATGGGTTAAGCTGAGAAGCCCTAAGACGGAAGAATTGTTTGCTTTTTTGCTGCATAAAAGAACAGTCAGTCGTGATGAGATTATTGATACTTTATGGAAAAATTTTGAGCCTGAAAAAGCTTGGAAAAATCTGAATTCCACCCTGTATTACATTCGCCAAGCTATTAATGGCTGCTACAAGGGAGCATCTGTTATCCAAGCAACCAGAAATGAAATTCGTATTGATGTAGGGTATTTGTCCTGTGACATATATGAGTTTGATCGTTTGATGAAGCAGCAAAGCAACAGTCGTATTTTTGAAATTGAACAAGTAGAGTCAGCCATGAAGTTGTATACCGGACCGTTTCTGAAAGGAAAGACATACGAATGGGCGAGCAGCAGGGGGTTAGAGCTTGAACAGGATTATATGAAAATGCTTGAATATGCTGCCAAATACTATAGAAAAACAAATCATAGCGAACGGTCTCTATACTTTTATGAAGAAATGATCAGAATAGATGCTTTTCGTGAGGATATTGGCGAAGAATTGATAAAAATGTACTTAGAGCTGGGAAGGGAAAAGGAAGCGCTCCGTTTTTATCAGAATTTAGAAGATTTATATAAAATAGAACTAGGGACAGAACCGGTATCTTCTATTAAAAAGCTAATCAGCTCACTTGTGTAATGATGCAAAAAAGGGCCTTGTATAATAAGTCTATTATCCTAGGTCCTTTTTACTTGTTTATTTTTTGTTTATTTCATAAATGTATAATTTAGGAGAATTATGTCGAATTGAGCAATTAGTAATAGAGGGGAAGAAACAAATGAACCGGAAATTTGTAAAAATCGCCGTAAGTACGACGCTATCTGTTGGTATTGCGGTATCTGGAACTGGTTACAGTGGGAGTGCCTGGGCCCAAGCAGCAGGCATGGGTTGGAGTACGGATGATAGAGAAACGGTGCTTCAACCGATTGAGGAGGATTCTGGAAGTCGGGAAATTAGCGTTTCCTCTATACTTCAGGATAAGGTGCCGTCCGAGGAAGTGCTGGGTATAGCTATTATGGATACGGATACTGCAAATGGAATCTGGGAGTATTACAACGGGAGCATCTGGTACAACATTGAGAAAACAGATGGAGGAACCGCTTATATATTACTGGCAGGTTCAGATAAAATTCGCTTTACTCCCAATCCGAATTGGAATGGTCAGGCAAGTATGAAGTACAAGCTGTGGGATATGTCCAGTGGAAGCAGATATGCAAAAAATGTAGATACGAGCTCAGCTGCTTATAGTACGGATCAGGGAGAAGCATATATTTCGGTGACTCCTGTAAATGACGCGCCGTATCTGACGGATGAGCAAGCAGGAGAGTATCTTTATTTTGACGGAAATGGAGATTACGTTACGCTGCCATCCAACATAAATTCGATTTACGCAGATTCCTTCACAGTTGAAGGATATTTAAAGGTGAATCAGTTTAACACTTGGATGAGATTTTTCGAGTCTGCCAATGGTCCGGGCAGTGATAACATCTTTGTCGGATTTACTCAAGGCAAGATGAATTTTTCTGCATACAACGGTTCAAGTGGTCCTGTTGCTGGGGCAACTAATAATATGACTACAGTAGAAAGCTTTCCTTTGAATCAATGGGTTCATGTTGCGCTAGTGTACAATCAGGAAGAGAAAAGAGCGTATATCTATTGGAATGGTGAGCTTAAGGCTTCTGGTGCTGCAGATTTAAGCTCTATTGGATCTAGATTTAGAGCAAATCATTATCTTGGCAAGAGTAGCTGGGGACAGGATGGCTATTATTCCGGAGGCATGAAGGATGTAAGGTTCTGGAGTAAGGCGAAGAGCAAAGAAGATGTCATTCGAGAAATGAATACTACGCTTACAGGTACAGAGACCGATCTCATTGCGAGTTACAGATTAGACAGCAGCAGCAATGGAGATAACGCTGTCAGCTTGCCAGAAGTAATGAATGGCCAGATTGAAAATGCTGTATTTAAACAAGCAGAAGGATTCATCAGCGCAGTTACGACAGACATGAACAGAACGGCAGAGAGAGCGTTTAAAGTGTTCGACGTAGATGGAGATGAGCTTCAAGTTACAGCTGTGTCGTCTAACCCGAATCTCATTTCGAATGATAATTTGGAGATCAGCGGGGCTGAAGAGAATCGAACAATTACAATGAAGCCAACAGCTAATCAATATGGTACATCCAGAATTACAGTCAAGGTTAATGATGGAATAATTACTGAATATTACGACTTTCAGCTTATTGTAAATGGAACGGGAGAAATTATTGTAACGGATGTAATATTGAGCAAGAATGATCTTGAGTTGACTGTGGGTGGAGAGAATGAGCAATTGAGTGCGTCTATATCCCCTGCAAATGCAAATAATCCTAATGTAATCTGGTCCTCCAGCGATCCATCAGTTGCTACTGTTGATGAGAACGGTGTTATTACACCGGTTGGACCTGGCTCAGCGATTATAACTGTCACGACAGTTGACGGTGAGTATACAGATACAGTGACAGTCAATGTGGCGGACAAGCCAGGCATACCTGAGAATGTGGCTGCAATTCCGGGTGATGGTGAAGCGATAGTTAACTTTACAGCGCCTGCCTTCGATGGAGGCAGTCCGATTACGAATTACACGGTAACTGCTCAGCCTGGGGGTATTATGGCTAGTGGTACGGAAAGTCCGATCAAAGTTACAGGTTTGGAAAATGGTATAGCCTACACCTTCACCGTGGTAGCGACTAATCGTGCAGGAGATTCCCTATCTTCGATTTCATCGGCAAGTGTTACACCAATGCCGCCTGCACCAGGAGCGCCAATATTGCTTGAGCCTGTTGCTGGTAATGGAGAAGTGACCTTGACTTGGAACGGAGTGGACGAGGCAACGGGATATAAAGTGTTCATGAGTGAATCGCCGGAAGCGATCGATAACGAAGTAGCTGCCGTAACAGATTCAGTCTACAGTCACACCATTACAGGGTTAACGAATGGCAAAGCCTATTATTTTGTACTAAAGGCAACGAACACGGGCAGTGATAGTGCCCCTTCCTTACCGGTTACTGCTACGCCGATGACGGTTCCTGGGGTGCCGACCAATATAACGGCCACAGCAGGCAATCGTCAAGCGATCATCACCTTTACTCCTCCTGTGGATGACGGAGGAAGCCCAATTACGGGATATGAAGTTACCGCCATGCCAGGAAACCATAAGGTGTTTGGAACATCTAGCCCTATTACAATGACAGGCTTGGATAACGGGACGAGCTATACCTTTACGGTTACCGCCATTAATGGCAAAGGAAACAGTGTGCAATCTGCTGAATCGGAGTCTGTGACCCCATTGGTACCAACTGCTCCGCCAAGCGAGGACGATACAAATGTACCGACTCCGCCGACTACTCCAGTGACGGCACCACAAGCTGAATCAGAAATTCTGATAAACGGCAAAGCAGAGGATATCGGAACAGTGTCAACTAGTGAGCAAAATGGTCAAAGTGTAATCAAAATGTCTATAGACGAACAGAAATTAAATGATAAGCTTGCAAGTGAAGGTTCAAGCTCAATCTTATCCATTACTTCCAAGCAGGAATCCGATGTACTGATCGGTGAACTAACCGGGCAGACGGTCAAGAATCTGGAGAAGACAGAGACCAAGCTCGAAATCAAGACATCAAATGCAGCATATATTCTGCCTGCAGATGCAATCCGAGTTGATGAAATTTCGAAAGAGTTTGGAGCTGCAGCACTTCAGGATATTAAATTTGAAGTGAAGGTTGCAGCGACCAATAGTGAAATGGTTAAGGTAATCGAGAATGCAGCTGTAAACGGCAAATTCACCTTGATTACACCTGCTGTTGATTTTTCTATAAGTGCCACTTATGGTAATCAGTCCGTTGAAATTTCTGAATTTAATCAATTTGTTACTCGGATGATTGCTATTCCTGATGGAGTAGACGTAAGCAAGATCACGACGGGCGTCATCGTTGATGCAAATGGCTCGGTACGTCACGTACCAACCAAAGTTACGCAGATCAACAGCAAGTATTATGCAATGATTAATAGTTTGACGAGCGGCAATTCCTATTCTGTAATTTGGAATCCTATTGAATTTAGTGATGTACAAGGTCACTGGGCACAAGCTGCAGTAAATAATATGGGATCAAGAATGGTAGTTGATGGAGTAGGCAGCAGCCTGTTCAATCCTGATCAGAATATTACCCGAGCAGAATTTGCGGCAATTGTTGTTCGCGGGTTAGGGCTAGCACGTGATAATCAACCATCGTCATTTACGGATGTAGCTATGTCAGACTGGTATAACAGTGCTGTAATAACAGCAGCCGAATTTGGACTTATTCAAGGTTTTGGAGACGGCACCTTCCGTCCGAATGAACAAATTACTCGTGAGCAGGCCATGGTCATCATTGCAAAGGCGATGGAAATCACGGAGCTGAATACCACGCTGCCGGCGGATGCTTCCCAGCTTGATACTTTCGTGGATGCACCAGATGCGTCGAAATGGGCGAGCGTGGGCATTGCGAAGAGTGTACAAGCAGGCGTTATTAATGGCAGAAGTGAAACCAAGCTTGCTCCAAAAGCAAATATGACCAGAGCTGAAGTTGCAGCGATTGTAGAGCGGCTCCTCCAGAAATCTGAACTAATCTAAGATGTGGATAAAAGAGAGTTTCTCATGCAAGCAGGTAGCTCCTGTTGCAGAGAAGCTCTTTTTTTGAACAAACAGGAAACTTTTACTGTATTACAGCGTCTATAATATAAATTACATTGTGATTATTTTCTCATATACAATTTGAGCTTCGTTAAGGAGGTGGCATGAGAGTGTTTGCGAATCAGCCGATATATGTCGAGACACTCATCCATACGGACATGGAATCGATCTGGGAGGCCACGCAAAACCCACAGAAGCATGTGGAATGGGATCTTCGTTTTTCGCAGATTGATTACATCCCTAAGCAAGAAGAGGAGGAAAAACAGCGATTTCGTTATGTGACGAACATCGGATTCGGGCTCCGAATAGAAGGGGAGGGAGTGACCACTTCCGGGAAACATCAGGATCATAAACGTATGTCTTCCCTACATTTCTCCTCGGATCAGGCGATCTCTCTTATTTTGTCTGGAGGAGGGTACTGGCGCTATGAGCAGGCGGATAAGGGCATCCGGTTTCTAACCCGTTATGATTACAAGACCCGATTTTATTTCCTGGGAAAATGGTTTGACTTTTTTGTTTTCAGGCCATTGATGGGCTGGGCAACAGCGCTCAGCTTTGATGTACTTAAGATTTGGCTTGAAAAAGGAATTTCTCCTAAAATATCCTACCGGCAGCTATTTATTCATGCGATCGTCACGTTTGGCCTTATGTTTACCTGGATTTACCATGGATTGGTACCGAAGCTGCTTACGCAGGATGCTCAGGAGCTTGCACTGTTGAAGGGGATCATCGGTTCGGAGGCGAATGCAGTGCTCTTGCTGCAGGTGGTGGGGCTGCTGGAAATAGCCGTTGGGATCTTATGCCTCTTATTTCACAGGCGAAAGGCGCTCTACATATTCAACATTGCAGCTATGCTGCTTCTCGCTATCGGTGCAGCGATCTCAGATATATCCGTCTTCCTTGCGCCGTTTAATCCAGCCACTTTAAATATGGCAGTTTGTTTGCTTGCCTGGATAGGCTGTATGACACTCGCACATCTTCCATCCGCAAAGCACTGTATCCGCAAGCAGCTATGAGAGAGGAGAACAAGCAATGGATTCGATCTATCGGACAGTACTAGGAACCGATTTTGAGAAGCTCCACCCCCGAATTCAGAAGCGATTTGGGTTTAACAGCTTAAGCGGAATCGCTTCAATCGGGAGAGGAGTGATGGATTCCGTATGGTATGGACGAATGTATACCCTTCCTTTTCTATATATCGGTACCTGGCGAAATATTATGTTTCCTCAGAAAGGGACGAATGTGCCGTTTACGATAGAAAACTATGCTTATCTGGATCAATTCGGAAGAGAGACCGTGACTTGGATCCGGACCTATGATTTTGGTAACCAACGCCGCAGATTTGATGCCACCATGATTTATAGCTGTCAGCGGAACAGGATTGTGGATTATCTAGGCACGCATCAGCATCTGGCAGTGGACATTGACCTGACTGTCGATGAGGAAGGAGGCTTAAGACTGCGATCTGGTGAGCAGCGTTTTTATGAAGGCATTATCGGATTTCGGTTTCCCATGCGGTTCTCCGGTGTAGCGGATGTGAGGGAGTGGTACGATGAGACTATGGATAAATATCGTATAGACGTTAAAGTGACAAATGATCATTGGGGACCGCTATTTGGTTATCATGGAAGCTTTGATACAGACTTTATTCCGATCAAAGTAGGCGGGATCCCTGCTTATATCAAGCCGGTTCGTGAGGAAAAGCGGGAATAGTGACAGAGTCAAAACAAATTCTCAAGAGAGTTTTTTCCGTAAAAGAGCGATATACATTGTACGATAGTCTGTGAAAAGGCTGCTATAGAATTTTCAAAAAGGATGCGTGAATTCGGCGCATTCTTTTTTATGGAGTACAAAGAAATACGGCATCGGTTAGTCATTTATACAAATGGTTGATCTGTTAGCAGAAACAATCCAGACTACACCGAATAGCGAAAGTAAAGCGTTTATACACAGATACAAAATAATGGAATTGCAGGAAAGCTCAGCAGGAGCCCATAGTGAAAAGAAGGATGAAACGAGAGGAGAAGGGTGATGGCACGAATCCTGTTTAACCATGTGTACAAAAGATATGGCAAAGATCAGCAGCCCGTCGTACAGGATTTTCATCTGGAGGTTGTGGACAGAGAGTTTATCGTATTTGTTGGACCATCGGGGTGCGGCAAATCGACGACGCTGCGTATGCTTGCCGGGCTGGAGGAAATCTCTGAGGGCGAGATTTGGATCGATGATGAAATGGTCAATCAGCTACCGCCGAAGGATAGAGACATCTCGATGGTGTTCCAGAACTATGCACTGTACCCCAATATGTCCGTATATGAGAACATTGCGTTTGGACTAAGACTTCGCAAATTGCCAAAGCATGATATTGATCTGGCGGTAAAGCGAGCAGCGAGAATACTTGAGATCGAATCGTATCTTGACCGAAAGCCGAAGGAGCTGTCCGGCGGACAGCGTCAGCGTGTAGCACTTGGCCGCTCCATCGTGCGTAATCCGCAGGTATTTCTCATGGATGAGCCGTTATCTAACTTGGATGCCAAGCTCCGGGTTCATATGCGTACTGAGATCATCAAGCTTCATAAACAGCTTGGAGTGACAACCATATATGTAACCCATGATCAGACAGAAGCGATGACGATGGGCAGCCGAATTATCGTACTGAAGGACGGCATTATTCAGCAGGTGGATTCTCCAGAGCTGATATACAATTGTCCGCAGAATATGTTCGTTGCAGGCTTTATCGGCTCTCCACAGATGAATTTTATAGAAGGGAAAATTGTAGAAGCGGACGATCAGCTGGAGTTTCAGACGAGAAGACATCGTCTCGTTATTCCGGAGAGCGCTGCTGTTCCCTTGAGGAAGCGAAACAGGGTCAATAAGTACGTTATCCTCGGGATCAGGCCGGAGAATATAAGCATAGAACCAATCATGTTCGAGACCTTTCCAAACGCTGTATTCCAAGGCATACATCAGTTCAGTGAGCTAATGGGTGCCGACCGCTACTTGTATGTCGATATTGGAACTGACAAGGATTTAATTGTCAGGGTGAACCCGAGAGACCATGTGGAAGAGCTGACAGAGATACGGCTGGCGATGGATATGAACAAGGCACTATTTTTCGATAAAACTACGGGTGAAAGGTTCAGCTGATTTACAGGAAAAGAGAGGTGCAATATGAAGCATATCCGCTATATTTTCCTTATCCTTCTGCTTGGTATCGTTCTGTTTACGGGCATCTTTCCATCCACAGGCCCTTCTGCCACTCCACCTGTCTCCGCTGCCGATTCCTTACAAGATTCAAAGGATGGAGAATATCCGCTTGTTAATCCCACAATTGAAAGCGCATTCGAACCGTATTATTCGGATGTTGCTGATTCATGGGAGCAAGAAGGAGTTCCGCCGGCTCGGGAGTCCATTCTCGTACCCGGCACAAGTATCTCAGGCCAATCGGAAGGGGCAAGTGTATCCGCCGGCTCATACGCAGGCAAGGAAGATGTACTGATCTGGAGCAATAACCGGACGGAATGGATCGAGTATGAAATTGATGTTCCTGCCGAAGGAATGTATGAAATGGCGCTGTCATATCACGCCTTGATTGATGAGGATGCCGTTTATCAGAGCTACCGGCCGACAACGATGGCTGTATCCTTTGAAGGTGAATATGTGTTCAACGAGGCAAGGGCGATCGAGTTTCCCAGATGGTTCAGGGATGAGCTTCCTTTCAAGACAGATGAGAATGGAAACCATATTAGACCCAGGCCGATTGAACAGAATCAGTGGATGAGACAGCCATTTCAGGATGCGGAGGGAACCACTCCTCTACCGCTAAAGTGGAAGCTGACCGAAGGCAAGCATACCTTGCGTCTTCAATCCTTTGCACCTATCGTTATCGATCGAATTGAGCTTGTTCCGCCAACAAGGATACCGCCTTACGAGGTGTTTCAGACTAACATGCCGGTGAGCAATGGGAATGCGAGTGGAAGTGAAGTCATCGTAATTGAGGCCGAGAATATGCAGGCCAAGAATGATGTAGCGATTCAAGCGATGACGGATCAGGACCCGCTCATGACACCGGACGCCGCGAGCAAGCTGATCTTTAATGCCGTCGGCGGCACACGCTGGCAGAATGGCGGCGGCGCAATAACCTGGAGCTTCACAGTACCGGACAGTGGACGTTATAACCTAGGGATCAGGGCCTATCAAGGCTACCAATCGAGCAAAAAGGTGTATCGGAAGATCATGATTGACGGGAAGGTGCCCTTCGAAGAGCTGCTGGCATATCCGATCTCTTATTCTACAAGCTGGCAGGGGCTGGTGATCGGCCAATCTGCGGAAGAACCTTATGAAATATACCTTGAAAAAGGTGAGCACACCCTCACACTGGCTGTTACATATGCTCCTTACAATCAAGTTCTTAACGAGCAAGAACAAGTACTCGCTTCAATTAGAGCCTTATCTGAGAATATCAACACGATTACCGGAGGAGTAGAAGATACAGCTCGAACGTGGAGAATCAAAGAGAACTTTCCGGAGCTGATTACAAGGACAGAGGAGATTAAGCGGAAGCTTGAACGTATGGCGGCCATGCTGCTTGAGGTGAATGGCGAAGCGGATGCAAACTCACAGTCCTTGTCTACAGCAATAACCGATGTAGAGGACATTCTTCGTTATCCGAATGATATACCCTACAAGCTGGAGGATCTAAGTCTGATCTCATCCCGGATTGCTTCAATTACAGCGAGTCTCACGGCTGCACCGCTTGCGCTTGACAAGCTGTATATTGCTCCGGCAGGCACAGCTTTTCCGCGAATGGAAGCCAATTGGGGGGAGAAGACGCTAAGAAATGCCTCTTCTTTCTTTCATTCCTTTAGTTCAGACAACAGACTATCGTCCAGTGAGGATGAGGTACTGAATATATGGGTCAACTATGGCCGTGACTATGTCAATCTGATACAGGAGATGGCGGATCAATATTTTACTCCGGAGACGGGCATCGAAGTCCAGGTGGACCTGCTGCCAGATGAAAATTTACTAGTGATGGCGAATGCGGCAGGTAAATCTCCGGATATTGCCCTGGGGATGACGGAAGGAAGGCCGATTGAATTGGCCATTCGCGGGGCAGTAGAGGACTTGTCCAATTATCCGGGATTTGATGATTTGTTTGAACAATACTCACCAGGCTCTACTTTACCCTACTATTTTGCTGACGGCTACTATGCACTGCCGGAAACACAGCGGTTTCAGGTGCTCTATTACCGCAAGGACATTTTGCAGAAGCTGGGGCTTGGCGTGCCCGATACATGGGAAGATGTGATCGAGATGCTTCCCACTCTGCAGCAGAACGGATATAACTTCCACATTCCGTATAACGATTACATGACCTTCCTATATCAGTACGGTGCTGAATTTTATACGGCAGACGGAATGAAGACAGCACTTGATTCACCCGAGGCGTTCACCGGCTTCAAGCTTATGACCGATCTGTTTACTGTATATGGAATCGAGCAGCAAGTTCCGAGCTTCTACCAGCATTTCCGCGATGGAGATATGCCGATCGGGATCGCTGATTTTAACTTTTATTTGCAGATGCGTGTAGCTGCGTCGGAGCTGGATGGCTGGTGGGGAATGGCACCGCTGCCGGGAACAGAGAGTGAGCGCGGGGAAGTAGAACGCTGGACAGGCGGAAATCAGACCGCGGCGTCGATCTTCTCAAACAGCAATCTTAAAGAGGAAGCCTGGCAGTTTCTGCAATGGTGGCTGTCGAGCGAGACGCAGCAGCGATTCGGGAATGATCTGGAAGGATTCTACGGCGTAGCGTTCCGCTGGAATACGGCGAATCTTGAAGCCTTTACAGGACTGCCGTGGAACGAGGAAGAGCTTGCAGTCATGCTTGAGCAGTGGCGCTGGTACAAGGATATGGCCAATATACCAGGCTCGTATTTTATCCCGCGGGAAGTGATGAACGCATGGAACAGAACCGTCCTGAGCGGTCAGAACTACCGTGATGCCCTTGAAGAGGGAATACTCGGCATTGATCGTGAGATTTGGCGTAAGGCGAGGGAATTCAATTTCATTGATGATCAGGGACAGATTGTAAGCACCTATGATCCACCACAGGTGACAGAGCCTTGGAAGGGAGTGGATAGGTATGTCAACCCATGAGGCAGAGCTCTCTAAGCCATTAAGACCTCCAGAGAAAAAGCAAAAGACCAGCAGCAATCGTATTGCAGCGCTGTTTAGGGAGATATGGAAATACCGGCTTTCTTACCTGTTTATTTCTCCCTTTGTCATCGCCTTTACGTTGTTCATTCTTCTGCCGGTACTGGCTGCGTTTGGGCTTAGCTTCACGGATTTCAATACAATTCAATTCCCTAGATTTATCGGCTGGGACAACTATGAGTACATTTTTTCACAGGATACCTTATTTCTAAAGCACGCAATTCCGAATACGATCAAATTTGCGGTGCTGGTTGGTCCAGGCGGATTGATTCTGTCCTTTATTCTCGCCTGGCTGATCGCTCAGATTCCAGACAAAATTCGGCTGTGGTTCGTGCTTGCGATTTATGCTCCCTCTCTAACAGGAGGCGTAGTGATGCAGATTATTTGGCAGCCGCTTCTGTCCGGAGATCGGATCGGTTATCTAAACAGCTTCTTGCTTAAGCTTGGCATCATTGACGAACCGCAGTTATGGGTGCTTGATCCTGCATACCTGATGAATTCCATGATTATCGTCACCTTGTGGTCAAGTATGGGCGTGGGCTTCCTTGCGATGCTCGCCGGAATTCTGAACGTCGATGAGACACTCTATGAGGCCGGGCGGCTTGACGGGATCAAGAGCAGATTGCAGGAAATCTGGTATATTACGATTCCTTATATGCGGCCGCAGATGCTGTTTGCTTCCGTGATGGCCATTGTATCTGCGTTCAAGGCTGGAGCCATTGGTGAACAGCTGTCGCAGACCAAGCCCACTCCTGAATATGCAGGCCATACTCTCGTCAATCACATTGACGATTATGGGCTGGTCCGGTTTGAGATGGGTTATGCAGCAGCTTTATCCGTTGTTCTGCTCATTACGATCTATATATTCAACAGGCTCAGCTGGAGATTGTTTGGTACGAAGGGGGAATGAACATGGACCATGCCGCAAATGATGGATCACAGAAGTCAGTCAAACGGCCTGTAATACGCCATAAATTCTGGCTTCGGCGTATGGACAGAACACAGCTGATTTTGACGTTTCTGCTCGGCATATTCGCTGTGCTGATGCTGGTGCCGATCATTTACATCATAAACCATGCGCTCAAGCCGTACTCGGAGCTGTTTATTTTCCCTCCGAATATTTTTGTCCGGCAGCCGACCTTGAGCAATTTTACCGAGCTGTTTGTCATGACCCGGGATGCCGTTATCCCTGTTTCACGATATTTGTTTAACAGCATCGTCGTTGGCGTCATCGGAACAGGAAGCGTCACTATTGTAAGCGCTCTCTGCGCCTATCCGCTCTCGAAGCATAAATTTCCGGGTCACAAGCTGCTATTTTCCATTATTGTCGTGTCCCTGATGTTTGTGCAGGAGGCAATTAATATTCCCAGATATGTAGTGGTTGCCAATCTGGGTATTATGAACACTTATTGGGCACATATCCTGCCTCATATCGCGAGTACCGTAGGTGTATTTCTGATGAAGCAGTTTATGGATCAGGTTCCGAATGAGCTGATTGAAGCAGGTAAAATTGACGGAGCGAGGGAGTTTACGATCTTCGCAAGAATTATTATTCCGATTACACTGCCGGCCTGTGCTACAGTCGCCATCCTCTCCTTCCAGTCGATCTGGGGCGATGTATCCACATCGACGCTGTTCATGCAGGACGATGCGATGAAGACATTTCCTTTCTTTCTGTCGACCCTTACCCAGAATCTTGCCAACTCTGTAGCCAGACAGACGGCAGCGGCAGCAGCTGCACTCATCATGTTCTTGCCAACACTGATTATGTTTCTGTTCTTTCAGCGCAAGGTGATTGCCACAATGTCGCATTCCGGCATCAAGTAGTGAAGGAAAGGAGGATCCGTATGAAGTTTAACTGTGGATTACGTGCATGGCTGTCTGTCGTTAGTTTGGCACTGATCCTGACTGCTGTGCAGGTTCCGCATACGGCATGGGCGGACGTAACCTACGGCACTTTTACGAAAGACAGCTATGGACATCAGATTGACACCCAGCCCGCCTACACACCCTTCAAAATGATAGGCAAGGATCTCGCCGCACCCGATCCAGACAATCCGGGGCAATTCGTGGCTTCGCCGATGCAGAAGCCTTCGGATGTCTATATCAGTGAGTCTGATGAAATTTATGTGGCAGACACGGGTAACAATCGAATTGTGAAATTTGATAAAGACGGGAATTTTGAAAGGTATTATGAGCTGGCGGAGAATCCGCTGAATGCTCCTCAAGGCGTATTTGTTGATGAGAAGGGTCATATTTTCATTGCGGATACCGGGAATAAGCGCGTTGTTCGACTGTCGGCATCAGGCCAGCTGCTTAAGGAATATAAGCGTCCTGAATCCAGCAATGTACCAGAGGAGCTGAAATACGATCCCATCAAGGTGGCGGCGGACAAACGCGGATACATATATATTGTCACGATGGGCGGATATTACGGGCTGGTACAGCTTAACCCGGATGGGGAATTTCAAAGATTCTATGGAGCCAATGCGGCACCATTTTCCTTCATTGATTCCATAAAAAGAGCATTTTACACCCGGGAGATGTATGAAAATGAAACGAGCAAAATTCCTCCTGCTGTCAACAATCTTGCGATCGATGACGGGGGGTTCATCTATACCGTAACGAACGGTGCTGAAGTGGAAGCCGAGCAGATTAAAAAGCTGAATTTCCAGGGAGAGAATATTCTTGCCCAATATAATAAATTCGGCACGGCGAAGAAGAGCTTCGGCGAGTATAACTGGTATGACATTCGTTATGTTGACGGCATTACAACCCCTCCCCAAATTGTCGATGTTTCAGTCGATTCGGAAGGGAATTTTACAGTCGTTGATTCCTATTACACCTATTTGAGCCAGTATGATGCTAATGGCAATCTGCTCTTTTATTTCGGCGGACCTTCATCATCTGCTTCGTCCCAGCTCGGTTTAATTAAGACACCTGCTGCGATTGATATTAATTCCAGAGGAGAAATTTATGTGCTCGACAGTCAGGAAAGCATACTGCAAGCCTATCGTCTGTCGGAATTCGGGGCAATGGTGCATGAGGCGAACCGCTTGACCCAAGAGGGCAGGTATCTCGAAAGTGAGCAGCCCTGGAAGGAAGTACTTCGTCTCAATGAACAATATTTGCCGGCCATTCTAGGTCTAGCACAGGTAGCGTATAAGAAGGGAAATTACGAGGAAGCCGCCAGGCTGTTCAAAATTGCGGGAAACGATGCAGGTTATTCAGAGTCCTTCTGGCAGATCCGGCTGCAGTGGTTCCAGGCTCGATTCTCATTCTTTGCTACGCTGCTCGCAGTAGCCGCAGTACTTATATTTGTTGTCAACCGACTAGCTAGAGGAAGAACAAATCGGATGATGGAAGGCTTCTCAAACCGAATGGATGACAGGTATCTGTTGTTCTCCCAACTAAAACAGGCTTTTGTCATTCTAAGACATCCCATCGACGGTTTTACCGCATTAAGGTTTGAGAATAAAGGCGGGTATGTGAGCGCGTGTATTCTGTTGGTACTGACAGGAAGTGCGCTCCTTCTATCTGAACAGATGACGAGCTTTGCGTTCAACCCGGTTTCGCCGTCTTCGGTTACAGTGACCTCGGTGCTGCTCCCTTTCCTAGGGCTGTGGTGCGGTTGGGTTGTAAGCAATTATTTGATTAGCTCCATCTACAGGGGAGAGGGACGTTTCAAGGATGTTTTTGTTGGCAGTGCCTATGCACTCACGCCTTTTATTCTCATTGGTGTACCGCTGGCTGTCCTATCCAATGTCATGACACGCGCAGAAGGTGCAATTTACGATTATCTCCAGCTCGGAATGTATATCTGGCTCGCTTTTCTGTTCATCTGGATGGTTCAGTCCTTACATAATTACACCGTAGGGGAAACCTTGATGAATATGATAATGAGCCTGTTCGCTTTAATTGTGCTCGCAGTCTTGATCTTTCTTGTCATTGGTCTTACGAACGAGCTGCTCGTATTTGTCCATGAAGTCTATCAGGAGGTGCTGTTAAGATGAGGCTTGCAAAATACAGAAAAGCTGTGCTCTTCATTCTTCTCGCCTTCGTTATCATATTTGGTGCCAGTAGGCTCGAAGTGAAGTTTAGAGGAGATGACATGGTCCCAGCAGCTCAGCAAGGGACATCAGGAGGTGCGGAGCAGCAAGAGGCCTCACTCCCGGTAGAGGCTGATTTTAGAGCAGCGGCAGAAACCGATTCACTGATTCTGAAGCTGGATGAGAAGACAGGACACTTCATTGTCGAGGATAAACGTAACGGCAATATTTGGAGATCCTATCCTGATCCGCAAGACTTCGAGAATGAGACGATCGGTGGAATTTGGAAGACACACCTGGTCTCGCCACTCATGTTCCAGTACACCGATTTCACGGTATATAACACGCAGCCTCGTGAGAGTAATTTCAGGACCTTAGGCGGCACAATTGAAGACATCCAGGAGATCGACGGAGGCATTCAGTGGACATATGACATGCCCAAGCTGGAATTGACCGTGCCTGTCCAAATCCGGATACAAGACGATTACGTGGAGACCAAGATCGTGGATAAGGGCATGAAGGAAGGCAAATACAGCTTGATCTGGCTGAGACTGTTCCCATTTATGGCATCAGAGCACTCAAACGATCGGGAAGGTTATCTGTTCGTTCCGGACGGATCCGGCGCATTGATCGCTTATGATGATCACAGACTGAATACGAATCTTGGTTATCAGGAAAGTGTATACGGCAAAGACCCCTCCTATATGAGTCGGCTTGGCTTCAGTTCTCGTTATCCAGCCCAGATGCCGGTCTTCGGAATTCACTCTGGCGAGAAGGGAATGCTTGCTGTAATAGAAGAGGGAGCCGAATACAGCGATATTTTCGCCGCCCCTTCCGGCATGCTGAGCGGCTATAACTGGATTACGGCACAGCAGACCTATCGAGCCACGTTTGAGCAAATTACGAACCGGAGCAAAGGAACGAGCTTTACGACCTACAATAAAGATAAGCGTTTCGGCACTGATCGGACTGTACGATATTATTTCTTGAACAATGGCAAATCCGATTATGTCGGCATGGCGGATCGATACCGCAAGTACTTGATGGAAGAGAAAGGGCTTGAGAAACAAAGCGATTCGGAATCTGCCAATATCCCGCTTCATCTCACTCTTCTGGGTGGTGATTCTGAAGATGGGATGCTCGGGAGCCGTTATATTCAAGCGACGACAACTGAACAAGCTGCACATATTCTGTCCGATCTCCGGGAGCGGGGAGTTGACTCGATGTCATTAACCTACTTGGGATGGCAGAAAGGCGGTTATGCACAGTATGGCGGATATCTTGGTGTTGATCCGGCGCTTGGCGGCGAGCAGGGGATGAAGGAGTTAATCGAGCATGCCCATTCGCTTGATATCCCGGTTATGCTGGGAGTCAATTATGAGTTCAATAATACCGGTAACGGAGGATTCCGTGAGCAGTATCATGCGATAAGAAACATGGCTGGGACGATGCAGGAAGCCCGAATCCGCGGTGATGAGGTCTATTTGGCCAGCAGTCGCTTTATTCAGAATGCTCTGCGCAAGGAGCTGAGCTCCTATGCTGAGCTAGGGGCAGATGGGCTGTCTCTCCTCGTCACAGGCAGTCGTCTGGACAGCGACTATAACACTAGAATCGGAGCCTCCCGCACGGAAGCGATCTCCATACAGCAAGAGCTCCTTCAGCAAGTGAAGGATGAATTGGGCGAGGCATGGATTGAAAGTCCGAACTTTTATATGCTGGGCGGTGCTACTCATGTGAATGAGCTCCCAGACGATTACTCCTATGATCTGTTCTCGCAGGAGGCCATTCCTTTTGCACAAATCGCAGTGCATGGACTAATCACCTATACGTCTGGATTTGAGAATGACAGGCAGCAATTTAAGCACGATTTTTTGCGGGATATTGAATATGGTGCGCTCCCCTCATTTCTATTCACAGCAGTGCCGGCTGACAGATTGACCGAGGCACACGGTCTCCAGCTCAAAAGCTCCCACTATGCAAGCTGGGCGGATACCGCAGCTTCGGAGTACAGGAGGTATAATGAGGCGCTCTCAGATGTACAGCATCAGTTTATTGTTGAGCATCGTGAGCTGGCTGACGGGGTAAAGGCGACCACCTATGAAGATGGAACCATGATTATCGTCAATTATACGGAGGCGGCAATTTTATATGACGGTGAGGAGGTTGCCGGGCAGAATTTCAAGGTATTGAAAGGGGATGGAGCGTAGATGAAACGTAAAAAGAGGCGTCTTAGTGCACGAGCGCATCGAAAGCTGTGGGGCTCCATCTTCATATCCAACTGGGTTATCGGTTTCTTGATCTTTATGGCGTTTCCGCTTGCGTATTCGCTGTACATGAGTTTTCATCATTTGGAAATTCTAGCGAGCGGGCTCAAGGTGGAATATAGAGGACTTGCGCATTACAAGACGATATTATTCGAGAATGGCAGATATTTGTACGAAGGGCTGATTCCATTTCTGCGAGAAGCACTGCTCATGATCCCGGTTATTGTCATCTTCGCCCTGCTGATTGCGATTATGCTTAATCAGAAATTTGCGGGACGCACCGCGTTTCGAGTCATCTTCTTTCTTCCTGTTATCTTTACGACCGGGCAGGTGATTGAAGAATTTATGGCACAAGGTGAAGGTGATATTGAGTTCTTAACGAGATACAATATTTCTTCCTTCGTAACGGAGCTGCTTCCTGGCAGCTGGGCTGCACCCATCATTGCGGTAATGGGTTCGTTTGTACTTGTGCTGTGGTATGCCGGAGTTCAAATCTTGATCTTTCTTGCAGGCAGACAAACGATCTCGCACTCAATCTATGAGGCAGCCCGGATGGATGGAGCAGCCCCTTGGGAGACGTTCTGGAAAATAACACTTCCAGAGATGGTCCCCTTCATCCTGTTAAATACGATTTATACGGTGGTCGATTTGTTTACTTTTCCGACCAATCCTGTTATCGACATGGTCAATACGGCGGATTATGGATTGTCGAGTGCTCTGGCCTGGATCTATTTCAGTATTATTCTCGTTTTCTTGGGTATTATTTTCTTCCTGTTCTCGAGAATTTCACGCAGGGCCAGCGCTTACCGTTAAAGGAGGTATATCATGGCTAGACCGGTCTTTGTCAAAAATAAAACGAAGAGCTTGCCGCTAACCGCCCGCCGTCTCGTGAAGACCAAGCTTATTGGGCTTGAGGCGGACAAAGGCCTTATATTCAAATGCTTCCTGTATGTCATCCTCATTGATACGGCGTATATCTATCTTAATCCCATTATCTTTATGATCACGAGCATGATTAAGGATTCTGTGGATTTGATGGACCCGGCGGTGACCTGGGTGCCTCGGGTTATTTATTTCGGGATGCTGCAGGATGCATGGGAAATGCTGCAGTATCCAAAAGCACTCACCATCAGTTTATCTCTCTCAACGAGCATAGCCGTATTCCAGACGATTTCATGCGCAGTTGCAGGATATGCGTTTGCCAGGCTTGATATCCCTTTGAAGAAATTTTGGTTCTTCTGTTTGCTGCTTACCTTTATTGTACCGCCGCAGCTGACCGTACTGCCGAAGCTGATTGCCGCTTCACAGCTGGGATTCCTTGAGTCTTACGTTCCGCTTGTGCTGCCCGCGTTATTTGGTCAAGGAGTCAAAGGAGCATTGTTTGTCATCATTTATAGGCAGTTCTTCGCCAAACAGCCGAAGGAGCTGGAGGAAGCAGCGATGATGGATGGAGCCAATCCGTTAAAAGTATTCTTCCGAGTGATGCTGCCGCTGGCAAGGCCAGCCATTGTCGTCGTATTCTTATTCTCCTTCGTTTGGAACTGGAATGACTTCTATACGCCAAGCATTTTCCTGCATGGTATGGAAGATCAGCCTCTATCTGTCGGTGTAGCCAGTATAACGAATGAGATAAACATGAGAGCCGAGGAGATCGGACCGTCCATCTATGATGAGCCGATGAAGATGGCTGCTTCGTTCCTGATGATACTACCTCCGCTCATTCTGTATATATTTGCACAAAGATGGTTTGTAGAAGGAGTTGACCGCACAGGTCTCGTAGAATAAGAAGCAGCGGACTGTCTAAATTCAATTGGGAAAGGGGATACGATATCACTGTGATGATGAAGCTGGAAAGTCTCAGAACACAATTTTTGACACCCGATGGGGCATTCACCCCTATGCCTTTCTGGTTCTGGAATGGAAACCTAGAGCAAGAGGAACTGCTTCGGCAGCTCCGTGATTTTCGTGATAAAGGAGTCGAAGGCTTTGTTCTTCACCCGCGTATAGGTATTCCGGATACCCTTGGTTACTTATCCGATGAATTCATGGCGCTCGTGGAAGCTATCGTAGATGAGGCAGCAAGCATGAATATGCGCGTCATCCTGTACGATGAAGGAATGTATCCATCAGGGAGTGCTAATGGGGAAATTGTACGCTGTAAACCGGAATACGCGAGCCGCGGGCTTATCATGCTGGAGCAGCCAATGAAGAATACACCCGAATGGATTATCCCGCTTGAAGAAGGCGACCGTATCGTATCAGTGCAGGCGATTAGCCGGACGGGGCCGAAGCTGGAAGGAATTGAAGGCAGCAAGACGCAGATCATTGAAGTGGCAGATGATAGCTGTGGCATCGTGAGCTTTGCTCCGCCAGATGAAGGAGCATGGTCATATGTCGCCTTTATCGACCGGTATAGCTTAGGCACGATTCGGGGCATTCATTACGGCCAGGACGATGGGGAACCGGGTGCACCCCGTGCAGCCGATCTGTTAAATCCGGAAGCCGTACAGCTGTTCATTGAGCTTACGCATGAACGATATTATGAGCGGATCGGCCGTCATTTTGGCAGCAGTATCATCGCCATGTTCACAGATGAGCCGGATTTGCTCGGAAGAAAACATCGCAAGGGTATGCTGCCCTGGACGGCAGGATTCCTTGAGGAGTTCATGAGCAGTGGGAACCGGGAGGAGGATCTTGTTCTCCTATGGCTTGAGAGCGGTGACAACACAGCCGAAATTCGGAGATGCTACCGCAAGGCGGTTAGACACAGAATGGAGCGAAGCTTCTACAAGCCGCTTCATGATTGGTGTGAGGCGCATAGCATTGCGCTGACTGGACACCCTGCAGCGAGTGACGACATGGGGCTGTTACGCTATTTTCACATACCCGGTCAAGACATCGTTTGGCGCTGGATTGCTCCTGAAGGGGACCTCGGTATAACCGGTAAGCACAGCACGATGGGCAAATGCTCGGCCGATTCAGCGCGGCACCGGAACAAATCAAGAAATTTGAACGAATGCTTTGGCGTATGCGCCAAAGGTAACAGCTGGGCTCTAACGGCAGATGATATGAAGTGGTATTTGGACTGGCTCTTCGTCCGGGGCGTTAATCTGATAAGTCCACATGCTTTCTACTATTCTATCGAAGGGGAGCGGCTTCATGAGCGGGCTCCCGATGTAGGACCAAACAACATCTGGTGGCCGGAGTATGACCGTCTCTCGCAGTATATTAAACGTATGAGCTGGGTTATGACAGAGAGCATAAATCAGCCTGAAGTGTGTGTTCTGTGCCGTGCGGATCATTTGTCCTGGGAGCTGGCGAGACCGCTGTATGAAGGTCAAATCGAGTTTAACTATTTGGAGGAGGAGCTGCTTCAGAACGAAGCTGTTCTTGAGAACGGGATGATTGCTATAGCAAATCAGCGGTACCGTATTGTTCTTCTTGAGGATGTAGAGCAGTTTGAACTGGACACACGGGAGAAGCTTAAGGAATTTGTCTGTCAAGGTGGGAGAATTCTGGAGCACAACCGAGTAACTGCACCACCTGTCGGCTGCGTTGAACCGGGCTGGGAGGTTCATCACTCCATCGAAGCAGTAGCAGATCGAGTGGAACAGATACTCCCGCATCGAGCTGAATTTAAACCCTTAAGCCCTGGACTGAGAATCAGTCATGTTGTTAAGGAGGGTATCCATCTGTATGTGCTTGTCAACGAAGGCGAAACAGCAATCAAAGGTACTTTATCTATGAACGGTGAGGGTAAGCCTGAATTGTGGGATGCATGGAGCGGCACCTCTATACCTGTACAGGCTGAAGCGAGAAATGGAGGAATGAATATCCCCCTAACGATCGAACGCAGACAATGTCTGGTTATCGCGCTCGACCCGGCAGCTGCTGTGACTTTAAACCCTGTCATCTCCAAGCAAGAGGCTGTTGCCCAGGACTTGAACGATGGCTGGGAAGTAGATGGTGTAGAAGGAGAAGTCCCGCTTACGTCATGGACTGAATGGGAAGGAAGGGAGCATTTCTCTGGTACGATGACGTATACTAGAGAGCTCGAATGGAACAGGACAGCTTCCTATGCGGATGTCATTCTGGATTTAGGAGAGATCCACGAAATGGCCAAGGTGTTCCTGAACGGGCGGCTTATAGATGTGAAGCTGTGGTCTCCGTACCGTTTTTCATTGTCAGATCATTTATTGACGGGAAAAAATGTGCTGAAGGTCGAGGTAACAAATACACTTGCAAATCGTTATGATCGGGTGTCATTACCCTCTGGTATGCTTGGACCAGTAACGTTGACTACCTGTATTGAAGTTTAGTGTTTAGCGATGATCATCAGAAATCCTTGAAAAATGAGATGTTATTAGTCGACCTTGACCTTATGGGTTAGGGTTTTTTATATTCTTGCGCTGAAAAGTGCGCTTTCAAGCAGGGGGCATCGGACATATGAATGGGTTGCTTTTTAGATACATATAAATGTAAATTAACTAATGTATACGCTTTATTTTCCATATTAAAGGGGGATAGGAATGAGAAAATATCCGAGCTCCAAAGGAAAGTATTATCGTAAAAGCCTGCTCGTCATTCTGTTTGCCGCAAGTATTCCTGGTCTCCTCGCCAGTCTCGGTATTTACTGGTTTGCTGTGGGGGCAATCAATGACGATATGACAGAGCTGCACCGCAAGCAAATGGAGGAGCGGGCCGCAAGCATAGATGATCTTCTGGGATATTTGGAGCAGAGCGTAGAGAGCTGGACCTTGGAATCAAGCTTTGGTGAAGCTCTGAAAAAGGTGGATTTTTCTCTTCCCGCAAACAGAAATGAGATTTGGAATATAAGTCAGGTGCTTGACATTATCCATGGATCTCATCCTTTGATTTCACAAGTTCAATTATTTGTCCAGCAAGAGAACCAGCATTATTTGTTTAATCCACAGCTTACACAGCTGTATGAACCTAAGCTGCAACAAGAATATGAGACCTTATTAGCTCGCCCTGAGCATTTTATGTGGAGCACACAGCCCACCATACTTCGCGGTGCATCCCAAGAAGGACCTGTGAAGGAGGGACCCGTCATTATGCTGTCCCACAAAATTAGTGGAGCGGACAAGACTCCGCTTGGTGTGCTCATGGTTACGCTGGTACCCGAGAAGCTGCTGGACCAGCTGATGACACTGACTCCTTACAATGAGGGCAGCGCTTTTCTGCTGGATGAAAATATGAAGCCGATGGTGTCTAGCAATGATGGTATTGATGCGGAGGTATTCGAGCGCAGCCTGCGAGAAGATCTTTTAAAGACGGGGAAGCCCAGTGGGAGCAGCATAAAGGAATGGAGAGGGGTCACCTATTCGGTGTCCTATAATACGTTTGACCGTCTTGGGGAGCAGTGGACATATGTTGCCGCGGCGCCAATGTCCGTTATTACGTCTACGGTCGAGCTGATATCGACCATTATTTTTATGATCAGCCTGTTGATGCTGCTTGCAGCTCTGTTTCTCTCTTGGATTGCTTCACGCCATATTTACTCTCCTGTCGAACAATTTGTCACACTGCTCAGAGGTGACAGGCAGCTTGGGAACCATGGTTATTATATTGATGAATTTAAGCTGTTCGAGCAGGAATGGCAGGAAATTTCGCTCGAGAGCAAAGCGCTTCAGCTTCGACTTAAGGAGGAACTGCCCAGAATCAAGGAGAGCTTTTTACTTCAACTGGTACAAGGGCATTTGCAAGGATATTCAGAGAAGGATATCCGGGAACGAATGAAGCATTATGGATGGAATGTATCCGACTGCAAATTCACATTGATCATCGTGCAGCTGACAGGTCAGCCAGGTACCGATCCTCGATTTGATATCGGCGAAGAAGGGCTGGTCGCCTTTGCTGCAGCAAACATTATTGAAGATACGGCCAAAGATCAATTATCTCAGTATAGTATTCTAAGCTTCCATAACCTGATGATCGGTGTGCTCGTTATTCAGCCTGTGGAGGAGGTTCGGCTGAATGGCTTGCAGAGCTTTGCCGAAGCGCTGTCGGCTACAGTGAGCGGAGTACTTAGACTTGCGGTTACCGTGACGATTAGTCAACCAACGACACTTGTTCGATCACTTCCGAATCTATTCATGGAGGTGAATCAGACCGCATCTTTACGGCTGTTCAGGGACGAGAATCAGATTATTGATATGAACCAGGAGTATGCTCAGTGGGATGTACATGCGGAATCGGAGAAGAGTGTAAATTATCCATTTGCACTGGATCGTGAACTGATCGAGGCGATGCGAATGGGGGAACAAGAGAAGATGGAGCTCTTGATTGACGAGTTTTTGGAAGAGGTTTCGGCAGGGCAAGAGAAGGAATACTGGGTTCAGCAATGTGTACTTCAGCTGTATGGCAGCATGCAATATGTCATCCTGCAGACAGGAATTCAGCCTCACCAATTGTTCAAGGGAAAGAACATGTATGAGCAGCTGTCCATGATTCGGGAGCCCCGCATGCTCTCGCACTGGTTGAAGGAAGCTGTCATTCATCCGTATATGGAGCATCTCAAGAAACGGACGAATATTCAAATGAAACGAATGGTCGAAGAGACCATTCGATATGTTCATCTGCATTACATGCAGGACTTATCCCTGGACAGCTGTGCCCGTGCAGCAGGAACCACACCCTATACCCTAAGCCGCCTGTTTAAGCAGGTGACCGGCGTGAATTTTGTCGATTACTTAACGGATTATCGCGTTGTGCGGGCTAAGGAGCTGTTGCGGACGACAGATATGAAGATTAATGAGATCGCAGAGGGCGTCGGCTATAAACACAGCTATTTCAATCGAATCTTCAAGAAATATGAGGGGATGACACCAAGTGAATACCGGGATCAGTGGAGAGCAAGCTGAGCAGCTAGAACCCACGAAACGGCCGATCGCCAGTAAATAATTTTTTGAATTCCTTGGGAGCCATTCGGGTGACTTGTTTGAATTTACGATTGAAATGCGACACATTCGCGAAGCCGACCTGCTCGGAGATATGAATGATCTTGTGATTCGACTCGCGCAGCAGCTTCTCGGCTTCACGAATGCGGAGTGTATTGATATATTCCTTGAATGTGAATCCCGTCGTTCGCTTAAACAACCGGCTCAAATAAAACGTGCTCAAATGAAATTGCGCTGCGAGCTCTTCGAGCCCCAGCTCCTCACGAAAATGCGTGTTGCAATACACTATAATCTCGGCCATCCTTGCGTTCATGGAATCCTCCGGAACTGCGGGCTGGTCTTGTTCTATTTTACGAGTGGAGAAGAGCAGGAGCTGAACCAGCAGAGATTCCAAATACAGCTCTCGTCCGAAGGAGACCTGCTGGTTAAATTCGTGATGCATTTGAAACATCAGACGCTCAATATAACTCTGGTCCCTGATACTGAACTGGAGCTTGCGATTATCCTGGTCGAACGGGGACAGCAGGATTTCAAGCTGATCTTCGGAGAAGCGACGCAAAAATCGGCTGCTAAAATAGAGGACCAGTCGTTCATGATCCGGGGTCTGATTATCAGAATCAACGGTTTTATGAATTTCGTTTTTGCCTATAAATAAAATGGTTCCTTTATCAATCGAATAACGTTTATTCTCAATATAATAGTAGCGATGTCCCGAGAGAAGATAATACACCTCGTAATAGTCATGATAATGATATTTCGGCATCGTATAGCTTCCTTTGCGCTTGGCCGGATAAATAGCAAAATCCTTCACCTATCTCACCTCCAGGTGTAAACATTTTGAGGATGGTTATAGTATAGCGTTCCTTGTTCGAGATAGATAGAAAATATAGTAAATAAAGCCATAAAATAAGAGCAAAAAAGATCAAGGTGAGCATACTTAAGGCAAGAAAAGATTAGAACAGTGCGGCGAGCCGTGGTAAAACTGAAATAAGATCAAGAAATAATTCTAAGAAGAACCGACTTATGGGTGAAGTGCATCACATCAACCGCCATGAACTGCAAAATGTAAACGCATACTTGAATGCAGCTACTTTAGGGAAGGAGACAATGTACGTGATGACGGCAGGAATGAAGGGCGGTAAGGTAAGCAGCAAAAACAGGCTGGTCACGAGGTATCCTTCTTCGTGGTGGAAGAGCAAATGGAGAGAGGCACTGCCTTCCGGAAACGGGATGATCGGGGCATCCGTGTATGGAGGCGTGCAGGATGAAACGATCCTGATCAACCACCTCGGTCTATGGCACGGCGGGCAGATCGGAGTTCTTCCCGATGTCAGTCATACGCTTGAGGATACACGGAGGCTTATGGATGAGGGACGGTTCCAGGAGGCCAGCTGGGTTCTAACCCGCGCGCTCAAGGAAAAAGGGTATAACAGTACACTGTCTGCTCCTTTGCCACTTGCGGATTTAAGACTCTCCATGACAGGTCAGGAGGCGTTTAGGCATTACCGGCGCAGCTTGAATATGGAGACGGGAGAAGTGGTCGTATCCTGGCTGGACGGGGAGGAGGCATATAATAGAAGCCTGTTTGTGTCGCGTGCGGATCACATGATCGTATACAGACTGAAATCTAGTGTTTCCAGTGTGGATGCCTCCCTTACATTTGATATCCATCCAAGTGATAATCCTTCGAGAGCTGAGCAGCTGCAAGCTTTGAAAGAGACGGCAGACTGGGCAGTTGAGGGGGAGTTTCTGTCTTTTGCTGCAAGGTATGAGAATGGAACGGACTACGGTGCAGTTCTGAGGGTGAAGACAGACAGCGGCGGACAGGTAAGGCGAGAAGGTGAACGGCTTCGGGTTACGAAAGCGAACGAGGTTCTCATTCTCGTTAAGGTATTTACAGAGGATGCAAGGAGCAAGGCGTGGCCCCGTCTGAAAAAAGAATTGGCAGAAGTGGGCTCCTCCTATACAGAACTGCTTGAAGCGCATGTATTGCTTCATAAGGCACTGTTTTCTTCTGCCTCCGTTGAGCTGAGCAGCTCTGAGGAGCCAGAGAATGACGAGAACAGATCGACGGAAGAATTGCTTCTTACTGCTTATGACGGAAAAGCTTCTGTATCTCTGCTTGAAAAATTGTGGGCTTATGGGAGGTATCTCTATATTTCCTCTACCGAGGAGAAAGGCTTGCCAATGCCTCTATATGGATTATGGGGCGGAGATTACAGACTGATGTGGTGTCATTACATGGCCAATGAGAATGTACAGATGATGAATTGGCATGCACCCGTTGGAGGTCTATCCTCTTTGATGAAACCGTTGTTTCGTCATTATGATTCCTTGCTGGGGATCTTTAGGGAGAATGCCCGTAAGTTATACGGTGCCAGAGGCATCTTCATTCCGGCAGGAACGACGCCGGGTATCGGAAGTCCGACCCAGATCGTTCCGGTGATCTTGAATTGGACCGGCGCAGCTGGATGGCTGGCGAGGCATTATTATGAATACTACCTGTACACAGGAGATGAGCAATTCCTGAGAGACGAGGCCTTGCCCTTCATGACGGAGGCTTCCTTATTCTACGAGGACTTTCTGACGGAAGGTGAGGATGGACTGCTCCATATATATCCATCCGTTTCTCCCGAGAATACGCCAGGCAATTATATACCCGACATGGCAGAGTCCCTGGATCATCCTATGCCGACTGCGATAGATGCTACCATGGACGTTGCCATCATCAGAGAGTTGTTCACGAATCTTATAGAAGGTAGCCGAAGAACGGGACACAGTGAGGAGGATATTGTTCGCTGGGAGCACATTCTGAAGCGTCTTCCTGCCTATAAGCTGAACGAGGATGGGGTCCTGAAGGAATGGATTCATCCCGAATTTCATGACAGATACAATCACCGGCATCTGTCCCATATCTATCCTGTATTTCCGGGTCAGGAATTTGCACGTGAGGAAAGTCCAGAACTGTTTCACGGTTTGGAGCGGGCTGTTCATATGCGTGTTCTTGGAGCACAGACCGGCTGGTCGCTGGCACATATGTCTGCGGTCTATGCAAGGCTGGGAGACGGAGAGAAGGCACTTGATTCGCTGGATATCTTGACCCGCTCCTGTCTGCTTACTAATCTCTTCACAGTTCATAATGACTGGAGAGATATGGGAGTCAGCATGAATAAAGCTCAGGCACCGGTTCAGCTCGATGCGAGCCTCGGGATTACGAATGCAATCCAAGAGATGCTGCTGTATGTATCCCCCCGGATGGTGAAGCTGCTGCCAGCACTTCCCGATCGGTTGGAAGCGGGACGCGTTCGAGGGTTCCGGTTCTGTACCGGAAGCATTTCACTCCAGTGGGACCGCAGGACAAAGAGCTTTGCAGCTGAGATTAAGGCGGAACGAGCCACGGATATTACGCTTGTTCTTCCGGACTTTGCAGCTAAATATCGTCTTACCGGAGTAGACCTTGATGTCCATGCCTCAACCGTCTATTCCCATACTTATGACATTCAGATGGAGCCAGGCCAAGTGCTGTATATCACAAATGAGGAGGAATAATGGATGATTAGTCTGTGGAAACGCCAAGTTTCAGTGACTTTGCTGACTGCTATGCTTGCAGTCATTGCAGTCCCCTATCAAGCTTACGCACAGGATGAACCTCTTTCACCCGTCCAAGTAACGACAGACGGCGAAGCTCTCCCGGCTTTTCCGGGAGCTGAAGGAGGAGGGATGTACGCTACCGGAGGACGCGGCGGCGATGTCGTGTATGTGACGAATCTGAATGACAGCGGCCCCGGCTCTTTAAGAGAAGCGGTTAGTCAGGGGAACCGGACGATCGTATTCAAAGTGTCAGGCAATATTACACTTGATTCTCCGCTTCGTATCCGAGGTGACAACATTACTTTGGCGGGGCAGACCGCACCAGGTGACGGAATCAGTGTCAACAACCATTCGACTTACATCGAGGCAGATAATGTGATCATACGTTATATGCGCTTTAGGATGGGAGATCACACCGGATCGACTGGTGATGGCATGTCGGCCAGAAGGTACAGCAATATCATGATAGATCACTGCTCCGTCACATGGGGCGTTGATGAAGTGCTGTCTCCTTACGAGAATCAGAACACAACCGTACAGTGGTCCATTGTCGGCGAAGCGCTGCACATGTCGAGCCATTCGAAGGGAAGACATGGCTTTGGCGGTCTGTGGGGATCAGGGAATGCCAGCTATCACCATAACATTCTGCTTCATAACTCAAGCCGTAACCCCAGAGTAAAGGGAACACTAGATAGCAATAAGAACTTCGATTTCAGCAACAACATCGTATATAACTGGAATTACCTCAGCGGTTATGGCGGAGACCAGGCGGATATTAACATGGTGAACAACTACTACAAGTACGGACCGGATACTTTGCTGGACAAACGAAGCATCATCCTCAGTCAGACCGGGGCGAATGGCAAGCTTCATGTGTCAGGCAATGTAGTTGACGGGGATGAGGCAGCAACCCAAGACAACTGGCTTGCAGTGAATCCGGATACGGGGAAGGAGCTTGTATACGAACCACTTCATGTAACCCCGGTTACTCTGCAATCTGCAGCAGACGCTTATGAGTTGGTGCTGGAACAGGCAGGGGCAATTCTGCCGAAACGGGATTCCATTGATGCCAGACTTGTTAACGATGTGCGTAACCGGACAGGAAGACACATCAATCATCCGGAGGAAGTGGGTGGATGGACCGAGCTTGCAAGCGGGGCAGCACCTGATGATATGGATCTGGACGGAATGCCGGATGCGTGGGAGCTTGAGCAAGGCCTGAATCCGAATGAGGCAGCTGACCGGAATGAAGACATGAATGGTGACGGATATACCAATCTGGAGAACTATTTGAACAGCATAGTTGGTAGCGGTTCCATAAATCCAGTGGTTAACATTGTCTCACCTGAGATGAATGAATTAAAGGGCCAGCCAGGCAAGATCATGATTAATGCACAGGCATATGATCCGGACGGCCGTATCGCCAAAGTCGAATTTTTGGCAAGCGGTGTTAAGCTCGGAGAAGATACAACGGCTCCCTATCAATGGAAATGGGATGACCTGCCGGAAGGCAGTTACTATATTACAGCTAGAGCGGTAGATAATAGCGGCACGAAGACGGACTCTGATGCGGTTGTCGTCCATATTAATGCTGACGGTGAGCTTGGGGCTTGGAGCTCTTCCGATATCGGTGAGACGGGCATAGAGGGGCATGCAGACCTGAGGAATGGTGTACTTACAGTGAAAGGAGGAGGGAATATTGATCCGCTCTTTGCCGGTAATAGTGGGAGGACGAATGAGGATCAGTCCTTTCATTACGTATATCAGCAGCTCGAAGGCGATGCAGAGCTCGTTGCAAGACTGGATCAATTGTCCGAAACGGCTCCTCATAACCGTTCAGGACTGATGATCCGCAGCAGCCTGAATCCAGCCGCCAAAGAAGCGATGATCGGATTTTCGGTTAGAGGCGACCAGTACTGCTCCGTGTTCTACAGCAGACAAGAAGAAGGGGGGCAGATGGTACAGACACCCCCGATTCCATCGCTGAGCACTCCTTACTGGTTCAAGCTGGTTAAGGAAGGCGATACCATCACTGGCTATCACTCATCGGATGGTACAGCCTGGACGGAAGTATCATCTATCACCATGGCAGGCCTGGATACCTTTTATATTGGAATGGCCGTTGACGCGGGAGATGAGAATAATCCGGTAGAGAATTATAATACCTCTGTATTTTCCGAAGTGCAGCTGTTACAGCAGTAAGATTTAATACCTCTCATGATTCTATAATTTGAAGGGGGATCATTATGAACAGTCGCAAATTTTACTCCGTGCTCTTAACACTATGCTTAAGTTTGGTATGGGTACTTAGTGCATGTAGCTCGGGGGGAACCGGAAGTGCAGGAAACACAGGCGAAGGGGAAGACCCTGGCGGAACGGCGACAACTCCTGTCGTGGACAACAAAGTGGAAGGGAAAGATACATTGTACGTGTATTCCAACAGTGGAGATTCTGTAGAGAGCTGGAACGAGCGTTTTGGGGATCTGCTGAAGGAGAAATTTCCGGATTATACAATTGAATACATTCCGAAGACCAATGAGGTCGGTCTGAAGGAATTGATTACAGCAGGACAGCGCATTGATATTTACTGGGAATCCATTGGCGGATTCTCGACGTATCTCACGGACTTCGATCTTCAGTACGATATGACAGAGCTGATTCAACAGCATGAGATCGATATGACCCAATTTGAACCGACCATTGTCGATGCCATCAAGCAAATCTCGGGAGACCAAATTTGGGGCGTACCCGTATTCAACAACACGATGGTCCTGTATTATAACAAGGACTTGTTCGATAAGTTTGGTGTCGATTATCCCGTCGACGGAATGACATGGGACGAAGCCGCTGAGCTGTCCAAGAAGCTGACCCGTTCCGAAGGCGATAAGTCATATGTCGGCTTGTCTTCCTCGGAGACCCATCTTCTGCTAATGAATCATCTATCGATCCCGTATGTCGACCCTGACACGAAAAAGTCTACGCTAGATCAGGATGAGCGCTGGAAAACCTTCTATGAAACCGTATTTGCCAAACCAGCAGATGTATCCGGCTACCGCGAATATATGCAGGCCCATGAGAACAAGCTGCCTTATCGCAAAGAATTCCTTGAAGCTCAGGAGCTCGCAATGTTCGGATGGCTGTCTTCCATCACATCGGTATTTCCTGATGAGTTCTCGAAGATGAACTGGGATATGGTCGCCATGCCAACCTTTGCGGATGCACCTGGGATCGGAACGCAGGCCTACCCTACCTACTTCAGCTTAACGAAGATGACAGAGAATAAAGATGCGGCAATGGAGGTCATTAAATACCTCGTTTCGAAAGAGGTACAGACGAAGCTGTCCAGAAATGGAATCATGCCGGTTCTGAATGATGAAAGCATTATCGAGCAATATGGAGCAGACAGCGTATATCAAGGCAAGAACTACGGCGCGGCGTTCTATAATGAATTTGCCAAGATTCCTTTTAAATCCGATCATGACCGTACGATCAATACACCTTACGCCAAGGCAGCTCCAAGAGTGGTACTCGAGGGCGACTACAATACGATCTTTAGAGAATACGCAGAGGAATCCAACCAGAAGATTACGGATACTGGAGTAGAGTAAGCTGTAATAGAACCAAGAGTTGTATTCAATAAATAAAGCCGCATCCCTTACAGATGCGGCTTCTTCATTGGTTGATGCAAGTAACGAGATGCTATGCAATTCAGTCTACTAACCTTAATTTATTTTGAGATAAAAACCGTTAAGGTTCATCTGGATAGGGAACGCTTTCATTTAAGCTCTTGAAGGAAACTTTAATAAGTTCTCAATCTGAACAGCCTGCCCGGTTCTCATAGAAACGTTGCCCGCTATACCAGTGAGGATGGACATGGCTCCGTCCAAATGGGATGCGGAACGGTGGAATGGATCCTCCGGTGGTGTTCCGAATAAGTCTTCAAGCAGAATAGGATCTGCTCCGCCATGACCACCGGATTTATTTTCCAGCTGAACCTCATAAGCATCCTCCCACATCGGCTGAACTAGAATCTGTCTGAGCCGGGTTGCTCCTTCATCGGTCTGTTTGCCACCGGAATTTACATAGGACTTTTCACCAATCCGCATCTGAATGCGTCCTTTGGTGCCATTAAAGGATACCATATGGCCTTCCCATGGGGCGTAAGCGTGAAGGGAGTAATTGAGCATGGCATTATTCTTGTATCTGACAAGCACGTTCATCGTATCTTCAATGGAGATGCCGTCCCCAAATACACTTTGATCCCGCTGGTAACCGTCCTCGTGCTCGGCGTCCAGATACAGTCCTTTTAATGAAGGAGATTTCTCGAGATCCAGGGCAAAAGGATCTTCCTTGGCTGCCGGATGGCCGTATGCACGCTGATAGAAGGAGGTTTCCCCGCGTTTTTCGGCATTTTCCTTTCCATAGAATAATAGATCTCCCATGGCAAAGACCGTCTTCGGCTCCGAGTTCAACCAGAAATTGACCAGATCGAAGTGGTGAGTTGATTTGTGCACAAGCAGCCCGCCGCTGTTGCGTTTGTCCCGGTGCCAGCGACGGAAATAGTCAGCTCCGTGTCTCGTATCCAGCAGCCATTCAAAATTGACATGCAGCACATCACCGATTACGCCATCGCGGATCAATTCTCTTACCTTGGTCGAATGAGGAGAATAGCGGTAGTTGAAGGTGACGCGTACCTTCTGCCCGGTCCGTTCGACGGTGTCAATAATCTGCTGGCATTTGTCCTCGTCAACGGTCATTGGCTTCTCGGTAATGACGTCACAGCCGAGCTCCATCGCCCGAATAATATAATGATGATGGGTACGGTCTATAGTCGTTACGATAACGACATCCGGTTTCTCCGTGCGAATCATTTCATCAAAATCAGCGGCCTTATAGGTAGGGATGGGGCGATAGTGCGGAAACTTCTCAGCGAGCCGGTTGTTCGCATAGTTCATGCGGGTCTGATTCGAATCGCAAAAAGCAACCAGTTCGGCACTATCCTGATAACTGCCCACGATCGCTTCATAGAAAAAGGATGCCCGTCCTCCTGTACCGACGTGTGCATAGCGTTTTTTAACTGCCAATATAATCAGCCTCCTCTATAAACTACTGTCAGAATAGTACAAATAAAGGTAAGCTTTCTACACAGTTGTTGCTAAATTGGCCTGTTCTTGATCAAATTTGTCCTTCGACGATACGAAGCAGGAATGTGGGGTGTCATGACGAAAGAGCTGAGGTCAAAAACAACGCTGCAGTTCCTTCGTACAGGCACGAATGGGTGCATGCCTACATACATTAGTTAGACGACAAAGAATGTAGACTCTGAAGATTGTAGGAGGTGTCACCTGTGCCTGGTATTTTTACGGCCATTGCTCTATTTATTAAGGAATTGACACTGCTTGTCTCTTATGTGAAGAACAATGCATTTCCTCAGCCGTTATCAGAGGCAGACGAAGCCAAACATTTGAAGCTGATGGCAGAAGGCGATGCAAGATCGCGTAATCTTCTGATCGAACATAACCTGAGGCTGGTTGCCCATATTGTGAAGAAGTTTGATAATACCGGTGAGGATTTGGAAGACCTGATCTCGATCGGTACGATCGGACTGATTAAAGCAATCGAGAGCTTTCAGCAGGGAAAAGGTACCAAACTGGCGACATTCGCAGCCCGTTGTATAGAGAATGAGATTTTGATGCACCTTCGTTCATTAAAAAAGACTCGCAAGGACGTATCACTCCACGATCCGATCGGAACGGATAAGGAAGGCAATGAAATTACCTTAATAGATATCCTTGGCACGGAAGCGGATGAGGTCATGGATAAGGTACAGCTCAAGATCGAGAAGAGCAAAATATATCAGAACCTCGACATTCTGGATGAACGGGAGAAGGAAGTTGTGGTCGGGCGTTTCGGGCTAGAAGCAGGCGGAGAGGAACGTACGCAGCGAGAGATTGCGAAGGAGCTCGGCATCAGCCGCAGCTATGTATCCCGGATTGAGAAGCGGGCATTAATGAAGCTGTATCATGAGTTTTACAAGGCAAAAAAATGAAAAAATTATCCATTAAGGCTACTCATAGGAGTAGTCTTTTTTATAAATCTAGACCCATCTGCTATCATTGCCTTCATGTGATAGTAAAGACTCACTTGTTATAGTTAATAGTTTTAGCAAATGATTACTATATGAATAATATCTTTCTATTCAGTTATGTTATACTTTTCGGTACTTCAAATTTAGGGAGAGACAACTATGATACCATTTCATCATGATCATGTAGGAAGTCTGTTACGTCCTGGGCAAGATTGATTTTTCATCACATCCGTTTATTGCACATTTTCAATTCCTTAATGAGCACGCAGGGGAAGCGGTAGCTAAGCAGACGATACCAAGTCCTAATATGCTCGTGTACCGTATGGACCAGAATGAAGAGATTTATCAGGATCGTGAAGCCTTCCTGCAGGATACGATTGCTGGTTATCAAAAAGCGGTTCAAGCTTTCTATGATGCTGGTTGCCGTTACTTGCAATTAGATGATACTGCTTGGGCAGATCTCTTCTCAGAGGAAGGTCATCATAAGCTTCGTGCCAAGGGGCTCGATCCAGCTGAAGAGATGAAGGTCATGCAGCGAATGATCAATGAATCCATTGCAAATAAGCCAGAAGATTTAGTCATTACTATGCATATTTGCCGGGGCAATTATAAATCCAACTTCTTCGCAAGCGGTGGATACGATTATGCTTCGAAGACGATATTTGGCGGTTTGAATGTGGACGGGTTATTCCTGGAATTTGACGATGAGCGTTCAGGAGGGTTTGAACCTCTGCAATACGTTAATCGCCCAAATTTAAAAATTGTACTGGGGTTAATCACATCCAAATCAGGTGAGCTGGAGGATAAAGAGAAGATCAAAGCCCGCATCGCAGAAGCAGCAACCTATGTGCCGCTTGAACAACTCTGCTTAAGTCCACAATGCGGCTTCTCTTCGACAGAGGAAGGCAATATCTTATCTGAGGAAGAGCAATGGGCCAAGCTTCGTTTTGTCAAAGAAATTGCAGATGAGGTATGGAATTAACCCTATTTATATAACAGCTTGGAAAAATTAGAGGGAGCGAACTTCGCTCCCTTTATGCTTTTGCTGTAACAGCTAACGGTATTATGATATGGATTCAGTAGCGGTTAAATTACATAATGAATATTAATGTGAGGATAATATTGGGTGTACGAGTACGAACGTATGTGCTATAATGATTTCCATATTTCCCTTAAGTAAGTTGCTCCGTCTTGTATACACACCTGGGGCTATTTCACAACTACAGATTGGGCAGAGAAAGGAAGTACAGGAATCATGATGGGTAGAACCCATATTATCGTCGGGACGGGTGTCTCGCTCTCACTCTTGCATATGGGAGGAATTAGCTTGTCAATCCCGGCGGCAGCCGTTGCCTTGATCAGCTCGGTGCTGCCTGACATTGATGAACCGAATTCACTGCTGGTCACTCGGGTCATTCCGAATTGGCTTCTTCGGATCGTTCAGGCAGCTCTTATTGTTGCGGCAGCTGTCGTGGGCTTTTACGGGATGGAGAACTATCCATGGAATTTAATTCTTGCAGCGCTAATCGCCATTGTATCCTTTATGCCCTCAAGATCGCTGAGACAGTGGGTTATGTTTTTTATTGGACTGGGGCTTATCATCTATGGAGGGAGCTTTCTTCCTTGGAATTTGCTCGTCGGAAGTCTGCTCATATTGACAACGCTGGTGCCTCACCGTGGGTTAACCCATACCCTTTATGGCGTAGGCGTTTGGACATTTCTCCTCTATGGCTCAACTCAATCATACGGCGATGCGGTTTGGATGGCCGGTGGTCTGTCTTATTTGCTGCATTTGGCAGCAGATAGTTTAACGAATCGGGGAATCAAGCCGCTTCCACCCCTCAAGTGGAAGATCAAGTTTAAATTAATGAGTACAGGGTCCAAGCAGGGAGCCTGGGTAGAGATTTTTTTCATAGGCGTTACATTCATTATTGCGTGGATTGCATTCTCGCCCCTGTTTCTTTAATCTCTCTCAATGAATTAACACTATTTCTTCACATAAAAAGAGGTGTCTTGTGGGCCATTGCAGGCCGGTCACAGGACACCTCTTTTTATGTGATATGTCATTCACTTGCTCAATTAATTATTGGCTAAGCAGCCATACGATCAAGAGTTTTCAATAATGGTATTAAGCGTTGTACGGTCAAGACCTTTCACCAGCTTGATGAGCAGCTCCTTCGCAGCATCATAATCATCCGTATGAAGAATCGAGGATGAGGTATGAATATATCTTGCGCACACACCGATCACCGTGGAAGGCACCCCAATACCGCTCAAGTGCACCTGACCTGCATCCGTTCCCCCTGGTGAAATAAAATATTGATATTTAATCTTGTGCGTCTCGGCGGTATCCTGTACGTATTCTACAACACCGCGATGTGTTAGCATGCCGGGATCAAGGATACGGAGCAAGGCCCCCTGGCCGATGTGTCCAAAAGCATTCTTATCTCCGGTCATATCATTGGCAGCACTGCAATCAAGAGCAAAGAAAATATCCGGCTGGATCAAATTCGCGGAAGTGCGTGCACCACGCAGTCCGAGCTCCTCCTGGACGGTTGCGCCGGAATACAGGATGTTAGGCAGCTTCTCTTTATGCAGAGCTTCCAGCAGCTCGATTGCAAGTCCTACACCGTAACGGTTATCCCAGGCCTTTGCCATAATTTTCTTGGGGTTTTTGAGTGGGGTAAATTCACAAATCGGTACAATTTGCATACCTGGCTTGATGCCCCACGATTCTGCTTCTGCACGGTTGTCCGCGCCGATATCCAGATACATGGAGTCCATCTCTACGGGCTTAGCACGATCAGCTTGTGACAAGAGATGGGTTGGTGTTGATCCTACGACACCTACGATCGGGCCGTCCGGAGTAATAATTTGCAGACGCTGCGACAGAACAGCTTGGCTCCACCAGCCCCCAATCGGGCGGAATTTGACCATACCCGCTTCTGTAATGCCAGAAGTCATGAATCCTACCTCGTCAAAATGTCCAGCCACCATAACCCGCGGGCCTTGCTCGTCGCCGCGAAGTACGCCAAACAAGCTCCCAAGCCGATCTTGTACGAATTCTTCCGTATATTGTGACATCAGGTTCTTGGCATATGCACGCAGCTCTCTCTCAAATCCTGGAGCCGAAGGGAATTCGGTAAGTGTCTTAAACAATTCTTTGGTTTTGTTTTCCATCTTCATCTCTCCTTCTGATTGTTAAGTACCTTCTTTATGTACCACTGTTCAATTACTCTATTATGGACTGACGATCTCCTGTTGTCCATCCATTAAGAATAAGGAATGATGAAGCTGACTCACATGACTAGCGCCCAGTGCATATACTGAAATGCATAGCTTTATGAAACCATAAAATCAGCCGGACTTATGAAGGGAGTATGCGATCGATATGGACCCTCATGTACGAAAAGGAATAATTATGCTCTGCGTATTGTTTATTTTAACTGTTTTTTTGCTTTTTTATAAATAACGCTGGATCGAATCAATTTTCAGCAAAATAAATGTGACTCCCCCAGGCTCTGCTGCACATAAGGCTACAAGAAAGGATGATTTACCATTCATAACATTTGCGGGCTTTAACCATAATTAAATTATCCTCGGTAAACAATGTGAAGACCCGAGCGAAATTTAAGACGGTTAGAGGGGGTGTCAACGATTCCAGATCAATCTCAATCTCAAGATACTAGCTCAAATACTCCATCGTTATCCCTTGATACGAAGGAATACAAGAAAATTGCCAAAAATCATGAACCGCCAAGAGCAGTATTGACAAACTGTATTAAAGCTTTTTTTGTAGGTGGTTTTATCTGCTTCATCGGTCAATGTATTCAGCAGGCTTTTGTTGCCGGACTCGATATGAGCACGAAGGAAGCAGCGAGCCCGACCGTTGCGGTTATGATTCTGATCTCCATTATTCTAACCTGCTTCGGTGTATACGATAAGATCTCGCAATTTGCGGGAGCGGGCACCGCGGTTCCTGTTACAGGATTTGCGAACTCCATGTGCTCCGCTGCACTTGAGCATCGGGCTGAAGGACTGGTGCTGGGGGTTGGTGCCAACATGTTCAAGCTGGCTGGCTCAGTCATCGTGTTTGGTGTCGTTGCTGCATTTATTATAGGTATAATCTACGCTTGCCTTGGATTCGGAGGATACCATCTATGAAAAGAGTCGGAGGACAAACCTGGGAATTTGAGAACAAGCCGCGGATAATCGGTACATCCAGCGTTGTGGGACCTGAAGAAGGAGAGGGACCGCTGGCCGAGGATTTTGATTACATTTATGACAACTTGCAAATCGGCGAGAAGACATGGGAAAAAGCGGAACGCCGGCTGTTTGAGCAGGCTGCGCAGATTGCTATCGCAAACGCAAACATATCGAAAAGTGAGCTGCAGTATTTTGTAGGTGGTGATTTGATGAATCAAATCATCAGCAGTTCATTTTCTGCGCGGCAACTTGGTGTTCCATACTTAGGTTTATTCGGTGCATGCTCGACGTCCATGGAGAGTCTTGCGCTGGCTTCCTTGATTGTGGATTCAGGAGGCGGAGACTACGTTCTGGCTGGTACCTCAAGCCATAACTGCACGGTTGAGAAGCAGTTCCGCTTTCCAACGGAATATGGGGCTCAAAAGCCCCCAACTGCGCAAAATACAGTAACAGGCTCTGGCTGCGCCATTATCAGCAAGACGGGAAGCGGACCTGTCGTTCGCCGCGCGACGATTGGACGAGTTATGGATCTAGGTATTAAAGATCCGTATAACATGGGAGCAGCGATGGCGCCTGCAGCAGCGGACACGCTCATTTCTCATTTTCGGGATACAGGACTCGAGCCTGGATATTATGACCTGATCGTAACTGGCGACCTCGCTTCAGTTGGACTGCCTATTGCCAAGCAGCTGCTTCATAAGGAAGGGATACCGATGGAGCAGACGGAGTTCAACGACTGCGGACTTATGATTTATGATATCAACACACAGAAGTATGTATTTGCTGGGGGCAGCGGCTGCGGCTGTTCTGCTACAGTAACGTATGGTCATTTAATAAAAAGAATCAAAAAAGGGGAATTAAATAAAGTATTGGTTGTTGCCACAGGCGCTTTATTATCTCCTTTGTCTTATCAGCAGGGCGAAACGATACCTTGTATCGCTCATGCCGTAGCAATTGAGAGAGGGGAGGAATAAAACATGCAGTTTCTATGGGCTTTTATTATTGGTGGACTGATCTGCGTGATCGGACAATTAATGTTCGATGTGCTCAAGCTGACTCCTGCACATACGATGAGTACGCTGGTCGTATCGGGTGCGGTTATGGATGCGGTAGGCTGGTATGATCCTTTAGTGAAGTTTGCCGGCGCCGGCGCTTCGATACCGATTACGAGCTTTGGCAACTCGCTTGTTCATGGAGCTCTGACCGAACTGGAGCGAGATGGTTGGCTCGGTGTAATCACGGGGGTGTTCAACCTCACCAGTGCAGGTATATCATCGGCTATTATCTTCTCCTTTCTGGCAGCGTTGTTTTTTAAGCCGAAGGGCTGAGTTAATAAAATATGGTTAGTCATTAAAAAAGGCGGAGCATAAGTAAGAATGCTTCTCCTTTTTTTGTTGCTTAAGAAGGTTGAGTAAGTTACACTATCAAAGCTCAGAGTAAGGGTTTATGAAAACAAGAAAACCCTATAGCTTCAAATCTAGCAATCATAATATGAAAAAAGGTAGAGCAAACATTGTACTTTCCCTACTCACTTCATGTACAATAAAAGGAAAATATACTGCCTATTAGGAGGTACATACGTACATGCCCGTAAGTAAGGAATCGATACAGATCATATCCGAAGTAAAATCGAACCTCGAATCTACTATATTAGGCAAATCTTTTGAAATTCAATTATTGCTCACAGCATTGCTGGCTGGAGGGCATGTTCTTATAGAAGACGTTCCCGGAACGGGGAAGACGCAGCTAATCAAGGCGTTAGCCCGCTCCATGCAGGGAGAATACCGCAGGATTCAATGTAACCCTGACATTCTGCCGAGTGATATTACGGGTGTCTCCGTTTTCCATCCGAGGGATGAGCGTTTTTATTTCAGACCGGGTCCGGTTATGACCAATATACTGCTCGCCGATGAGATCAACCGGGCCACAACAAAGACGCAATCCGCACTGCTTGAAGTCATGGAGGAGCGAAGTGTCACGGTCGATGGAGATACGTATGAGCTTCCTAAACCGTTTATGATGTGCGCAACACAGAATCCGATTGACTTTGAAGGGACTTATATGCTCCCAGAGGCGCAGTTGGACCGATTTATGCTCAAGATCAGCCTTGGTTATCCGGATGCCGCAACAGAGAAGTATCTATTGAAACGGCATCAGCAAGGACAACCTGTGGACAAGCTTAGACCTGTTACCCACATGGAACAAATTGCAGAAGTACAGCAAGAAATTCGAAGTGTTTATATGGATGAGGCTGTGACCGATTATCTGCTTGGAATTGTACGCAGTACAAGAGAGCATGCTTCGGTTCTGCTTGGGGCTAGCCCTCGTGCTTCCATTGCATTTATGAATGCAGTCAAAGCGTTCGCATTCTTGAACGGCAGAGACTATGTCATTCCTGATGACGTTAAGGTTCTTGCGCCGTACGTCATTTCACACCGGGTTGTGCTGAAGCCTGAAGCAAGACTGGATCGTATGAGCCAGGAAGAAATTCTTGCCCAAATTATTGAACAGAAGCACGTTCCTGTATCGATGGAGCGCTGAATATTATGCTGAAGCCAATTCGCTATCGCACAGGTCGATATACGAAATCGAGAGCATGGATCGTGCTATTCATCTGGATCATATGTTTATTCTATGTGTTGTTTCAGGGAGGCAAGACTTCCATCATGTTGTTTGGCATGGTGACCTTGCTTAGCATCTACTTGCTAATTGGCCAATTTGGCGGTGCGAGGAGAGCTGTGGGAACACGGCAGTTAACCTCCAGTGGAGAACATACGGAGCTGCTTCATGCAGGAGATCAGGTGCACGTTCAGCTCGGCCTTCAAATTCCAGGGCTGCTGCCGTTGCCTTACGTCATCGTGAGAGAAGTGCTTAAGCGTCATAATGGAGAATCGTGGTCATTTGAAGAAAGTCTCGTTCCGAATATGCGGGGCAGCGGAAATCTGGTATTTCTTACCCCTCCGCTTGAGCGAGGCAAATACAAATTTATGGAAACAGAATGTATTAGCGAGGATATCTTCGGTCTTATTGAGCATAAAGGGACGTTTAACGCCTACGGCAGTTTCAGAGTACTTCCAAGAACGGTATTTATTCCTTATTGGCAGCTCTACGATCAAAATTCCCGGCTGTCTGGTCCGCAAGCTGCACTCACACGGTCCCGCAGAGAGACAACGCAAATTAATGGAGTTCGAGACTATGTCTACGGTGACCGGTTATCTCGTATTCATTGGAATGCAACGGCCAAGACGGGACAATGGAAATCCAAAGAATTTGAACATGAGTCGCTGCCGAAGATGATTTTGGTCTTGGATGCGACTGAAGAGGGCTACAAGAGCTCGGAGCAATTTGAACTTGCTGTCTCTACTGCAGCCTCGCTCCTTGAATATGGCAATCGCGAGCGCTTAAGCATGGGGCTATGCACCATCAGCGATGAGACCAAGCTGTTCCTGCCTACGGACAGTCAGAACGAGCGACAGAAGATGATTCAGCATCTTGTCGATCTGGATTATACAGGCACGAGTGATCTTCTGCCGAGCATTCAGGATACAATTCGAACTTTCCCGCAAGGAGCGTTCTTTGTTCTCATCTCGCCGCTGGATAACGCAAATGTACTGGAATCACTTCGATATGCGGGTACACGCGGGATGACCGCTTCCCATATCCGTATCGAGCAGCGTGCGAGCCAAACGCAAAAGAGTGAATGGCTGTCGCTTCTGCGTGCACGTGGAATCAAAGGGTATGCAGTGTCTGATTTGCAAGAGCTGCCTTCAGCGATGGGAGGTGGAGGTCTATGAGAACATGGGCCGGCAAAGTTGTAGGGTCCTGGTACAATGCATTCGCCCTGTTATGGATTGTCATTATCGGAATGCAATGGGTAACTTACACGGAGCCTATCTGGTTTCAGGAAACGACCAGCTTGGTCGCTTTGACACTGATCGGTATCAGTCTTGTAGACATTATTTTTCCAATCAAGTCAGGATACCGCTTTGTTATTAAAGCAATCGTTCTGCTATTTATTTTATATTATGTGCTGTCGTCGTACTCGATCTTTATTCCTGACGAAGAGTCGAGCTGGCTTGTTGAATTCGTGCTGACGATCAATCCGTATATCTGGTTCTCATTAAGCACTTGGGTGATGTTGGAGTGCATTATTCGGTTAGCAGTGAATGCCAAGCGAATTCTCGTGTTTGTCGGGCTAAACATTATTGCAATGGGTATTCTGGATTCTTTTACTTTCGCTGTTTTGTGGGAAGAGGTTGCTTGGATAGTATTTGCTGCAATGGGCTGGCTCGTGTGCCTTCATCTGCGCAGGTTCCAGCTTAAATTTCCACAAGGGTGGAAAAGGCTTAGACGTAATCCGCTCAAAGTAATCGCTAACGTTGTCGTTATCTTTGCACTTATTATTGTAGCAGGTGTAAATATGCCTGAAGTTCCGCCAGTCCTAACGGACCCTTATACGGCTTGGGTTAACTACCGAGGGGATATCATTCCTGCAAGCAATACTGCTGGGGGAGAAGGAGGACTTGAGTCCGCCTCAGAATCCGGATACAGCAGAGAGGATAACAGTCTGGGCAGGGGCTTCAATTATGACTACTCTCCTGTAATGACGATCACAACGACAGAGCGAAGCTATTGGCGCGGGGAGACACGTGATGAATATTCCGGTACGGGATGGGAAGAGCCATCGACTTCTAGAAGGCAGTTTGATGAGGTAGATTCGGGTAATGATTTAGTGAATGGTGATGGGGGCTCGATCCAGACGAGGGAGGTAACCCAGACGGTAAGCATGCTGAATGATGATGTTTACCCCGTGCTATTTGGGGCTTATGCAATTAGTCAGGTTCAGGCGATTAATGGCGGGACCGAGTTTAATCAGCTGGATTGGAAGAGCGGACAAGCAGAACTTCACTGGGATTCTAATCCAAGAGAATTAAGCTACCCTTCGACATATACCATTGTATCCGAGGTTCCCCTCGTTCCTGTTGAGAGACTGATTGAAGAGACTCAGGAAGACCTATATAGCAGCCCGGTGAACGATAACTACCTGCAGATCCCGAACAATTTTCCTGACCGTGTAGTGAGTCTTGCCGAAGAAATAACGGCTGATGCCGAAACGCCGTATGAAAAAGTCGGTTTACTGCAAGAATATTTAACAACTAATTTCTCATACACAAACAATCCCAATTTATCGCTGAAACAAAGTACAGATTTTGTTGACAGCTTTCTGTTCGAAATACAGGAAGGCTACTGTGATTATTTCTCGACAGCTCTCGTGATGATGGCACGTTCTCTGGATATTCCGGCAAGATGGGTGAAAGGTTATGCTCCGGGTCAAGCAGCCTTTGGAGAGGATACTGTGTTGTCCCAGGCAACGGGTAATACACCAACCCTGTCTTATACAGTGACCAATGCGGATGCCCATTCCTGGGCAGAAGTGTACTTCGGAGAGGAATATGGGTGGATTCCGGTTGAAGCCACTCCAGGATTCAATATGCCGCTGCTGACGGAACAGGTGGAGCCGGATCTTGCAGAGACACCGGAGGTCGAAGAAGCAGAGCAAGAAGAAGAGCTCGCAGAGCCTGTGCAAAATACAGAAAGCTCTGACTTTACGGTAAGCCCGGCTATTATTTGGGCTGCGGGTGCTGTACTTGCCGCTTGGGTTGGTTACATGCTATGGCGTAATCGTTTTTCTCTTCACTTCTATTTATTAAGACTTCGATTAGGCAAGCCGCTGACACCCGATCAGAAGGTGGTCATTGAGACAGAACGATGGATACGTTCATTTAGGCGCAAGGGATTCAAACGTGCAGAGCACGAGACGCTGAGGGAATCGGTAAAAAGATGGGAGTCCGAAGCTCCGCATGTAGCGGGTGAGCTTAATTCCTTATTGAAGCAATTTGAGCTGGCAAGGTACAGCCCAGGTCATGTTGAAGAGAAGGAATGGCAAGACGTCCAGCGGATTGCCGGACAAATGAAAAAAAGGCTGAGAACGGCACGGGCGTAAGCGCCCCGTGCCCGTTTGCCTTTTTACTAACCGCAAAGATTATGTTATAGTTTGTCGTATGAAAAAACGAGGTGAACATGTTGTTTGAAATGTTGATGCCCAAGCTGCGGGTTGACACGGTATTTGATATTGATTTGGCTGCGCTCTATGAGCAGGGCTATAGAGGGATTATAACGGATCTTGACAACACACTTGTCGGTGCAAAGGCTCCTGAAGCAACGCCTGAGCTGATCGCTTGGTTTGAGAAGGTTAGAGATGCCGGCTTCAAGCTGGTCATCGTATCGAATAACAAGCTGACCCGTGTATCCACTTTTGCAACACCCCATAAAATTGAATACGTTCACGAGGCCAGAAAGCCTTCCAATATACCTTTTCGTAAAGCAATGAAAATGATGAATTTGGCTGAGGATCAAACGGTCGTAGTTGGTGACCAAATGCTGACGGACGTGTTCGGTGGAAATCGTCTGGGACTGTATACCGTCCTCGTGCTTCCCATCGCAATAGCGGATGAAGGATGGATGACGAAATTGAATAGACGGGTCGAGCGGATTGCACTGTCTCGCCTGCGCAGGAAAGGTTTATGGCTTGAGGAGGAAAAGAAAAAATGAATCATACGCATGACGGCCAAGGGAGATGCAGTGGATGCGGAATTCTACTACAAACAGAACACCCTGAATTGCCGGGATATACACCGATGAAAGCGCTGGATCGTGATCCTGTGATCTGCCAGCGTTGTTTTCGTATAAAAAATTACAGTGAAGCTTCTTCTGTTACCGTTGATCAGGATGAATTCCTAAAGCTTCTTAGCAAGATTGGCGACAAGGATGCGCTTGTCATTCATATTGTGGATTTGTTCGATTTCGAAGGAAGCTTGATCTCGGCGTTACAGCGTTTTGTAGGGAATAATCCTGTGCTTCTCGCGGTGAACAAAACAGATCTGCTGCCAAAAGTGACGAATTGGAACAAAGTACGCAACTGGGTACAGCAGCAAGCGAAGGCTCAAGGGCTTCGTACTGTGGATGTCGTACTCTGCAGTGCGAAACAGAATCAAGGGTTTGATCGATTGCTGGAAGCGGTAAATACGCATCGTGGAGATCGGGATGTATATGTGGTGGGTGCAACAAATGTAGGGAAATCTACGCTGATCAATAGATTGATCCGTGATTACAGTGATCTGGAGCAGGAACTTACGACATCAAGATACCCTGGCACGACACTCGATATGGTGCATATTCCACTCGACGATGGAGCTTCTATTATTGATACCCCGGGTATCGTTTATCCTTGGCGCTACAGTGAGCTTGTATCCCGTAAAGATCTGCAGGCGATTATGCCGGACAAACCGCTCAAACCGAGTGTTTATCAGTTGAACAGCGGCCAGTCCCTGTTTATTGGGGGACTCGCTAGATTTGATTTCATTGAAGGAGAACACCAATCCTTCACTCTATACACGAATAATACACTCAAGATTCATCGGACGAAGCTTGAGAAAGCGGACGAGCTGTTCGAGAATCATGCAGGTGAATTGTTATCGCCTCCAACGCGTGAAGGTCTTGAGGAATTACCTGAATGGACGAGGCATGATATCCGAATTGCGAAAGGCAGCCGCAGCGATGTATTTATCTCTGGTCTTGGCTGGATTAAAGTGAATGGACAGACTGGAGCACTTGTCGCTGTTCATGCCCCTCGCGGAGTTCGTGTAATGGTTCGGCCATCCTTGATCTAATCGAGGCGAAAGCCTACAACGGAGCACCTTAAGAGCTTCATGGGAGGAAGGGATTTATATGGACTTGACGACAGAGGTTACCCGCCCCGTCAACGGGTATTATCTTCTCGGTGTTATTGGGAACCCTATTGCTCATAGTAAGTCTCCTGCGATGCATAATGCCGCACTACTGGAAGCTGGAGTGCAGGGTGCTTATGTTCCATTGCACGTGGAGCCCGAGAATCTTCAGGCAGCCGTAATGGGAATGAAGGCGATGAATTTCCGAGGATTCAATGTGACGATTCCGCATAAAGTGGATATCCTATCCTATATGGACGAACTGGATGAGAGTGCCCGGTTCATCGGTGCTGTGAACACGGTGGTCATCGAGCATGACCGACTCATCGGTTATAATACGGATGGTGTCGGTTATGTGCGCTCCTTGAAGGAAGAAGCGGTTTCTACGATTGAAGGCAAGCATGTGGTTGTCATTGGAGCAGGTGGAGCTGCACGCGGGATTGTCTATGCCCTCCTGTTGGAACAACCTCAGTCCTTAACCATTCTCAATCGCACAGCGGAGAAGGCGGAGGAGCTGGCCAAAGATTTTAAGGTGCTCGGCAATGTAAATGGGTATAGTATAGATAGCGCGGAACAGGTATTGGCCCAGGCTGATATCGTAATTAACACAACATCGGTAGGTATGCACCCTCATACGGATCAAACGCCGGTCAGCATTCATCACATACCTGAAGGTATTGTTGTCAGTGATCTGATATATAACCCATTGGAAACCAAATTGCTGACAGACAGCAAGCACAAAAATTGTATTATTCACGGTGGTCTCGGCATGTTTGTATATCAGGGTGCCATTGCGTTTGAGCACTGGCTGCACGTACAGGCACCAGTAGAAGCGATGCGCAGAGCAGTTCTTGCCAGCTTTACCTCGTGAATTGAGAATAACGAAATGAAAGTTTAAGGAGCAAATATAATCATGTTAACTGGAAAACAAAAAAGATATCTTCGTTCACAGGCTCATCATTTGGACCCTGTTTTTCAAATCGGCAAAGGCGGTACCAATGAACATCTGTTCCGTCATATTGAAGAAGCGATTGAAAAGCGCGAGCTGATGAAGATCTCCATTCTAAATAACAATCTGGATGACAAGCATGAAATCGCGGAAGAGCTGGCAGAACATACAGGCAGCGAAATTGTACAAATTATCGGCAACACGATTACACTTTACAAAGAATCGCGTGATAACAAGCAAATCGTACTTCCATAACTGATACGAAGGTAACGAGTACAGTATAAAAAGGAGTTCACTGCATGAAAGTTGGAATTATGGGCGGAACATTTGATCCCATTCATATGGGACATTTGATGGCAGCGGAGGCGGTTAAGGATGTGTATAAGCTGGATGAGATCTGGTTTATGCCATCTCATATTCCGCCGCATAAGCATGCAGCGGGTGCTACCGGAGAGCAGAGACTCGAGATGACGAATCTTGCGACAGAAGAGTATGGGGATTATAGAGTGCTCGATGTCGAAATCGTACGCGGCGGCGTATCCTATACGATAGATACAATGGAGATTATTCGAAGACAGCATCCTGACATCAATCTGTATTTTATTATTGGAGCGGATATGGTTAACTATTTGTCGCGCTGGGAACGAATCGAGGATCTGACGAAGCTGGTCACGTTTATTGGAGTAGGCCGCCCGGGCTTTGAGCTGCATCTGGATGATTTGCCTGATTTCTTACAGGAGCATGTGCTCCATGCCGACATGCCGCAGGTCGAAATCTCTTCAACAGGCATTAGACGCAGACTGGCGAAGGGGAGATCGGTTCGGTTTATGGTTCCCAAAGCGGTGCTTGATTATATTACAAGGAGCGGGTTGTATGCTGCAGAGCCGAGATGAACTGATCAAGGCCGTATCCGAACAAATGCCGCCACAGCGCTGGAAACATACACAAGGAGTCATGGAAACAGCGGTAATATTGGCAGAACGTTTTGGTGCTGATCCCCTCAAAGCCGATCTGGCTGCCATTTTGCATGATGTTGCAAAGTACTGGCCGGTAAATGAAATGGAGAAGGTTATCCGGGGAAACGGGTTGAATCAGGACCTTCTGCTGCACGACAAACAGCTGTGGCACTCTGAGGTTGGAGCATTTGTGGCCGAACGGGACTATGGGGTGACGGATTCAGAGGTGCTGAATGCGATCAGATGGCATACTTCCGGAAGAGTGAACATGTCTCTCCTGGATAAGGTGGTCTGCCTAGCGGACTATATAGAGCCGGGGCGTGATTTTCCAGGTGTGCATAATATTCGAGAATTGGCGGAGCATAGCCTTGAGGAAGCACTTCTCGCTGGCTTTGACGGCACCATTTCACATCTGATTACATTAAAAAAAGTGATTTACCCTTTAACCTTATTTACGCGTAATGATCTTATTGCCCAATTAAAAGTATCACAAAATTTTGCAAATCCAATTGGAGGTTGATCCATGACAGTATCATCTAACGAATTGCTTCAAATGGCGATTGATTCAGCAGACGATAAAAAAGCGATGAATATTGTTGCTCTGGACCTTAGAGGTATCTCATTAGTCGCTGATTATTTTGTCATTTGTCACGGGAACTCAGATACACAGGTTCAGGCGATCGCGACAGAAGTTCGTAAACGCGCGCAAGAGAAAAATGTAAAAATAAACGGAATTGAAGGCATGGACTCTGCCCGCTGGGTTTTGATGGACCTTGGAGACGTCGTTGTTCATGTATTCCATCGCGATGAACGCGAGTATTATAATATTGAAAGACTTTGGTCCGATGCCAAAGTGGTGAATACGGTATGAGTTTAATTGCAGGAACAGTCGTTACACTCCCGGTCGCTCGGGAAGTGTCGCCGTACGGTTATTTTTTGACAACGGGCAGTGAGGATGTGCTGCTGCATTATACAGAGCTGACACGCGAGATTAAGGTAGACGAGCAGCTGGAAGTCTTTATTTTTTACGATACTGAGGATCGCCTGGCGGCTACGATGAAGAAACCTTTTCTAACCTTAGGTGAGATGGCCAAGCTGGTTGTGGCAGACGTTCATCCAAGATTGGGCTGTTTTCTTGAAATGGGGCTGGGCCGCCAGCTGCTGCTGCCAATCCGCGAATTGCCGGAAATGAAAGAACTTCATCCTCAGGTTGGCGATGAGGTTTTTGTTATTATGGAGCATGACAAGCAGGGCCGGCTTCGTGCCAAATTGGCTGGGGAGCGTGAGCTTGCACCACTGGCCTTCCATGCCCCGACAACCTGGATGAATGAGTGGGTAGAAGCTACGGTGTACAAGCCGCTGCAGATGGGAACCTTCGTCCTGGTGCATGGCGGTGTGCTTGGCTTTGGTGCAATCGGCATGATCCATTCATCCGAGCGAAGCCGTCTCTTAAGACTCGGTGAGACGGTGAGAGCTCGGGTTACGCTGGTGCGAGAGGATGGCCGAGTGAACCTCGGTATGGCTCCGCGCAAAGAGATCGGAAGAACGGAGGATTCTGACCGGATCCTAGCCTTCCTGAAGGAGCGCCCGAATGGAGGGATGCCTTATTCTGATCAGACGCCACCGGATATCATTAAGTCCAAATTCGGCATCAGCAAGTCAGCTTTTAAGCGTGCACTTGGCAAGCTAATGAAGGACGGTCTCGTGACGCAGAAAGAGAACTGGACGTATCTTGCCGGCCCTGAAGATAAGCCGTCGGAATAACGAGAAGCTGGAGCTCTCTTGATGAAGTTAATTTATTTGAATGAATTTTATCTGAGACATTAAAGCTGTTGGCTGTGCATGATTTGAGTGAAGCGAAAGCTCTCACACTAAATCATGTAAGCTTTTCATCTGTTGCTCCTGCCGTCACTTTGTAAGGCAGGAGCAACCCCTTTTTGCCCCGTACTTGGGTGCAAAAAGGTTTTTTTAATAAGCGAGGCTGATGTTGGCGGATTCAGAATAAGGGGAATTTTATTCCTCTATGAGAGAGCAAACGTCTATGAAAAATGAGTTTACGTGATCGTGAGGTTTTTGGATAAGAACGACTTTTGACTTTAGTCAACCGGAGAGATTCAGCCAAAAAGCGAACGCAGCGCGAGCCTATCATTTTACATATCTGTGCTTCTTTCACAGAATCGCTTTCCCTCATGAGTAATCAGCCAGGCAATCGCTTATTAACCTCAACTTTTACACTAAGTTTTATTATGAAAGTGGTGTCAAACATGTCCTATCGGAAATTTGCCTATGTATACGACGAACTTATGGAAGATATGCCATATCCGGATTGGCTGCGGTTTGCTAGAACGGCTTGGGAGAAGCATGGCATACCAAAAAGCATTGTCGAGCTCGGCTGCGGCACCGGTTCGATTACGATCCCGCTGGTGAAATCGGGCTTTGAAGTGACAGGCATCGATCTATCTGCAGATATGCTGTCTGTTGCTCGGCAGAAGCTGGACGAGTCGCCGCAAGGAAACCGCTTTTTCCGAGAAGGCACCATTCGCTGGGTTCAGCAGGATATGCGGGATTGGGAGCTGCCTGAGGAGGCAGATACGGTCATCTCTTTTTGTGACAGCATAAATTATTTGCTCAAAGAAGAAGATATTGTAAGGACATTCCAAAAAACCTATGCCGGCCTAAAGCCGGGCGGTGTGTTCCTGTTTGATGTGCACCATCCTAATACGTTTATTCGTTATGATGAGGAGCAGCCCTTTGTGCTTGATGAAAAATCGATTTCTTACATATGGACCTGTGACTTTCATCGTCCGACGTATGAGATTGAGCACCATCTCAGCATTTTTACACGAGTCGAAGAGGGTGGAAAGGATCTGTACCGTCGATTCGAGGAAATTCATAATCAAAGGGCGTATGATCCGGTGTGGATGCAGCTAGAGCTGCACAAGGCAGGTTTCTCTGATGTACAGATTTATGCGGATTTTGAGTGGAAGCCTGCGGGAGAAGACGCTTCACGGTTATTTTTCGTTGCAGTTAAGCCTCTATGATAAATTGGGGAGTGTTAGATCATCAACCGAGGGTTCCTACTACAGGAGTCCTCGTATTTTTTTGGCTGGCTGGATGTAATACGGAAATGGAGGGAAACCCTTGTTTGAACTGCTAATTACTATGACGGAGCGCATTGGTATCATCGTAACGATTGCGTTTATCGTGACCCGTCTGCGTTTTTTTCGGACGATGCTGAGCCGGGACAAGTTAACTTCCGTTCAACAGGTGCACGCGGTACTGGTCTTTGGTGTACTGGGTATCATCGGAACCTATACCGGGCTTACGGTCCATCCTGATTCATTGGCGCTTAACAAGTGGATGCTTGAGGTATCCCAGGAGGAAGCCATTGCTAATTCCAGAGTGGTTGGCATCGTGATGGCCGGACTTTTTGGCGGATGGAAGATCGGGCTCGGTGCCGGGTTAATCGCTGGCTTGCACCGTTTTACCTTGGGAGGCTTTACTAGCCTTGCGTGCGGGCTTGCGAGTATATTGGCCGGAATTTTGGCAGGTGTGTTTCGCAAGAAAGGCGGACAGATCCGGTTCTCAAAAGCACTCTTTCTCGGAGCGTTAGCGGAATCCCTGCAAATGCTGATTATTCTGCTGCTGGCAAGACCGTACGAGCAGGCACTCAGCTTAGTCGGGTATATCGGTCTTCCGATGATCGTTGCGAATGGAATTGGGTGTGCACTCTTTGTACTCATTATCCGTTCTGTCGTTAACGAGGAGCAGAAGGCAGCCGCTCAGCAGGCGCAGACTTCACTCCGCATTGCCCGCCAGACGCTTGGATACATGCGCCAGGGCATGAAGATGGAATCGGCTGAAGCGGTATGCCGAATTCTGTTCAAAGAGGTTAGGGCGAGTGCCATTGCGATGACGGATCAACGTGTTATTTTGGCTCATATCGGGATCGGGGACGATCATCATGTTGCGGGGCGACCGCTGCAGACGGAGGTAACCCGGCACGTAATTGAGCAGGGCGAAATGCTCATTGTAGACAATGAGGAGATACATTGTCAGAAGCAGGGCTGTCCGCTCGGGGCAGCTGTCATAGGACCTCTAAAACAGGGAGGCCAGACGGTGGGGACTTTGAAATTTTATTTCCGCAGCAAAAAGGAGATCACACATGTAACAACTGAGCTCATGTCTGGACTCACCATGCTGCTAAGCTACCAGCTCGAAGCTGCCCAGCTGGTCGAAGCGAAAGAGCTCGCACGGGAGGCGGAAATTAAGGCACTTCAGGCACAGATTCATCCTCACTTTCTGTTCAACACGATGAATACCATTTTGTCATTAACGAGAATTGACGTGGTGAAGGCTCGCAAGCTGCTTCGGAGCTTGTCTGACTATATTCGCAAGAATCTGACAGCAGCCACTGCGGAAAGAGCAACACTTCTAGAGGAACTGCAGCATCTTCGCTCCTATTTGAATATTGAAGAAATAAGGTTCGAGGACAAGCTCACAATTCATTATGATGTTAAAGAGTCTGCTCTGCAGGCAATGGTCCCCGCGCTTACTTTACAGCCGCTTGTGGAGAATTGCATTCGACATGGCTTCCGTAACCGGACAGAGCATTGTGTAATTCACATTGAGATCACAGGTGACCCGATGACTGGCGTATCAGTGCTGATCAGGGATAATGGAGAAGGAATTGAAGAGGAACGGCTTCAGCAGCTAGGCATACAGAGGATAGAATCCTCATCGGGAACAGGGCTTGCAGTGTTCAACGTATCCCGTCGATTGACTCTGATGTATGGTAGTGGAGCTTCGTTACAGATTAAGAGCAGTGAGCATAGAGGAACGGAAGTGAAGTTCCACATTCCATCCGTGACTACAAGCGGAAGATCAGACCCATGAAAGGCAGGAATCACACCTAATGACTGAGAGAATCAGAACTTTAATTGTTGACGATGAACGGTATAGCCGGGAAGAGCTTGGGTATCTGCTGGGGCAATATCCCTCAGTCGAGCTGGTGGGAGAAGCAGAGTCGGGAGAGCAGGCGGTCATGAAGGCAATTCAGCTGCAGCCTGATGTGGTATTCCTGGATGTCGAAATGCCTATTATGAACGGATTGCAGGCCGCGGAAGCCATGATGAAGATGAAGAGTCCGCCAAAGATTGTGTTCGCAACGGCTTACCCTCAGTTTGGGGTTGATGCGTTTCAAGTGGAAGCGCTCGATTATCTGCTCAAGCCGATAGACGAAGAACGCATGGCAGAGACCGTCAAGCGATTGGAGAGAACAATTCTTGCTCCACGTCAGGAGCTGTCTTCCCCAGTGCAAATCAAGTCTTGTGGGAAGCTATCCATAGAGGAAGAAGGAGAAATTCACTTTATTGACCCGGATGACATCATTTATCTATCCCGTGAAGAGTCCTATACGAAGATCGTCACTGTCCATCAAGTCCATCATGTGAGAACGCCGCTGAAGAACCTGGAGGCAAAACTCAGGCTCTACCCGTTCTTTCGCATTCACAAGAGCTATATGGTTCATATGAAATATGTAAAAAGGCTGGTTCCATGGTTTAACGGGGCATATCAGCTTGAACTGAAAGGCAGTAATGAGCTGCTTGCCGTAAGCCGCAATTATGCAAAAGCGTTCCGCGAAGCAATGGAATTATAACAGAACTGTGCGCTTTATTCCTGCATCACATCACATATCTGATGCACTTCATGGCACATTTAATGCATCTTATCTCAAGATTACGACATGTTAATCGTAAATCGCCCCGTGGCTTACTCATTTATTTATACTTAATGTAAGCGATTTCATAAGGAGGCGGTAATTTTGATTACTTTTATCATATCAATCTTGCTGTTAGTACTCGGTTATTTCACGTATGGAAAATATATTGAAAAGATGTTCGGGGTTAAAGATTCACGTTCGACCCCTGCCTATGTAAATCAGGATGGAGTAGACTATCTGCCAATGAGCACAAGCAAGAACTCCTTGATTCAGCTGCTCAACATCGCAGGTGTCGGCCCGATTTTCGGCCCGATTATGGGCGCGTTATACGGCCCAGTCGCTTTTTTATGGATTGTATTCGGCTGTATTTTTGCCGGGGCAGTACATGACTATTTGACAGGCATGATCTCGATTCGAAACCGCGGAGCTCATTTGCCAGAACTTGCAGGCAAGTTCCTCGGGAAAGTCATGAAGCATGTTGTAAACGCATTCGCTATTTTACTGCTGATCTTGGTGGGAACCGTGTTCGTCACCTCTCCAGCGAGCCTGATTCATAACCTGATGGATGGACAAATCAGCATGTGGTATATACTTGTCGCCATTTTTGCCTACTACATTCTGGCGACCTTGCTGCCGATTGATAAAATTATTGGCCGGTTCTATCCGATCTTCGGTGCTTTATTGCTGATATCTTCAGTGGGTGTAGGAGCTATGCTGATCTTTAAGCAAGCCCCAATCCCTGAGCTGACGCTGGCGAACCTCCACCCGGATAATCTGCCAATCTTTCCACTGTTGTTCCTGACGATTACATGCGGTGCCTTATCAGGCTTTCATGCGACACAGACACCGATTATCTCACGGACGACACAGCGTGAAGGACAGGGACGTAAAATTTTCTATGGCATGATGATTGCAGAAGGAATTATCGCAATGGTATGGGCTGCAGCAGCGATGAGCCTGTTTCAAGGTCCGGTTGGCTTAAATGAGCTGCTTGCAGAAGGTGGCACCGGGCTTGTTGTAAGCGAGGTAGCGAGGGTGACGCTGGGTGCTTTCGTTGGTACACTTGCCGTGCTAGGCGTTATTGTACTGCCGATTACTTCAGGCGATACAGCGTTCCGAAGCGCAAGAATGATCATTGCAGACTACATCAAGCTGCCACAGCTTAGCATGAAGAGACGGCTGATCATCGCTGTTCCGCTCTTTATTATCTCTATCGTGCTTACTCAGATCGACTTTAACATTCTGTGGAGATATTTCTCTTGGGCGAATCAAGCAACAGGTGTGATTGCCTTGTTTGTCGGAGCGATGTACCTGTATGTCGCACGGAAGAACTTCTGGGTGGCCCTCATTCCGGGAGCGTTAATGCTGTACACAACAATGGTTTATATTCTGAATGCAGAGATCGGCTTCCGTATGAGCATGGATGCTTCGTATATAGCAGGAGGCGTCATTAGTGTCGTATTGGTTGTTGTTTTCTTCAGAGCTGCACAAAAAGCACGTGCCAATGAGCTTCCTCTGGATGTCGATGTTTCGGACTATAGCCGGGCAGCCTGAGCTTGCATGAACAGGTAAGTTATATTTTCTAATAGTAGGCATCGCTGCAGTGCGGTCATCTTGAGATGAGGAGCTGCGGCGGTGCTATTTTTATATTTTTCGGCGAAGTCAGATGTGGACAAGGAGAGTTAGGTCATTTGTTTTTTAACCACTTATCAATTAATTTCATTTACTCCATAGAACTGGACAACTAATTGGGATATAATGGGTAGTAAAATCAAGAGAGGGCAGGTGTAACGTCGATGAAATTTAGTGAATATCGTTATGAAAGACCTGATGTAGCTCAGTTTGAACAAGAGTTTGGCATTCTGCTTACGTCGTTTCGCGAAGCGAAGAATGCTGACGATCAAGCCGAAGCAATGAATGAGCTCAACAAGCTCAGAGGAGCCGTAACCACACAGCTGACACTTGTCTCCATTCGTCATTCAGTGGATACCAACGATGAGTTCTACAAGGCAGAGAAGGATTTCTCCGATGAGACAACCCCCCTGTTTCAGAAATACATAACTGAGTACTATGAAGCTCTAGTCCATTCCGAATTTCGTCCAGAGCTCGAAGCCCGATTTGGGAAGCAGCTGTTTCAGCTCGCCGAGCTCGAGATCAAGACGTTCAGCCCTGACATCATCAGTGATTTACAGCTTGAAAATAAGCTGACAACGGAATACTCCAAGCTGATTGCATCAGCCAAGATCGAATTTGAAGGCGAGGAGCGCACATTATCCCAGCTTGTCCCATTTGGGGAATCGACCGATCGCTCCATGCGCAAACGGGCGGAGGAAGCACGTACCGCCTTTATGAGCGAGCATGAGGAAACACTGGACCGGATCTATGATGATCTGGTTAAGGTAAGAACAAGCATGGCTATCAAGCTGGGCTTTAACAATTTTGTGGAGATGGGCTATGCTCGCATGAGTCGAATAGGCTATAACGCTGAAATGGTGGAGAAATTCCGGGCTCAAGTGCTGGAGCATATCGTACCCGTAGCCTCCAAGCTCAAGGAGCGTCAGCGTAAACGGATCGGCGTAGATAAGCTCTATTACTATGACGAGAATGTAGTCTTCCCTACAGGGAATGCAACGCCTAAGGGTGATCCGGAATGGATTGTCCAGAACGGGAAGAAGATGTATGATGAGCTGTCACCGGAGATGGGTGAATTCTTCAACTTTATGCTGGACAATGAGCTGATGGATCTGGTCAGCAAAAAAGGAAAGCGCAGCGGCGGATATTGCACGTTCATCTCAGACTACAAAGCACCGTTTATCTTCTCGAACTTTAACGGAACATCCGGAGATATTGACGTTCTGACCCACGAGGCAGGCCACGCGTTCCAGGTGTATCAGAGCCGTGAGCTTGGAGTTCCTGAGTATATGTTCCCCACACATGAAGCAGCCGAAATTCATTCCATGAGTATGGAATTCTTTACTTGGCCATGGATGGATTTGTTCTTCGAGCATGAAGTGGACAAATACCGCTTCGAGCATCTCGCAAGCGGCCTTATCTTTATTCCTTACGGTGTTTCGGTCGATGAATTCCAGCATTTCGTCTATGCTAATCCAGATGCGACTCCAGCAGAACGGAAGCAGGCATGGCGTGAGATCGAACGGAAGTATCTGCCGCACCGTAACTACGAGAACAACAGTTATCTGGAGCAAGGAGGCTTCTGGCATAAACAAGGACACATCTTCAGCTCTCCGTTTTACTATATTGATTACACGCTAGCTCAAATCTGTGCGTTCCAGTTCTGGAAGCGCTCGAGAGAGGATTATGCTGCTGCATGGTCTGATTATTTGAATCTATGTCGTCAAGGAGGAAGCAAATCCTTTACAGAGCTGGTGGCTACTGCGGGCTTGATCTCTCCATTTGAAGAAGGCTGTGTCACCTCGGTGATCGGAACGATTGAGGAATGGCTTGACAATGTGGATGATACGGCACTGTAAAGCGTCAAAATTTGACTTTATCCTTGTCCTTCTTGTATAATGATTCCGATTATTATTGAAATTTCGATGAAGAGGAATAGTAGTAGAGCCTGTGTATTTCAGAGAGCCAGCGGTCGGTGCAAGCTGGTTGCCGGAGCACTATGAACTCGCCTTGGAGATATGAGGTTAAGCTAATTATTCAGTATTTGGTAAGCCTCATCGGTTCACCGCCGTTACAGGGTGCTTAAGGGAGTGGACGACGAAGCACGTATGTCCGCTAACTAGGGTGGTACCACGGGAATTACAACCTCTCGTCCCTAGCGATGACACGCTATGGGATGCGGAGGTTTTTTTGATTATAGAATTCATTAAGTTGCAAGCTACATGGCTAGCTGAACCATTCTGTAATCGCGTGGAGAAGTTGGTTATGATGACGAGGAGGATGCACATTGAGTCAGAAAGAACAGCCGAAGCACGGCTATAATCCCCAGGCAATCGAGCCGAAATGGCAGCAGTACTGGGATCAGAACAAGACATTTAAGACAGAGGAAACTTCGGATAAACCGAAATTCTACGCTCTGGATATGTTCCCATATCCTTCAGGCGCAGGTCTGCACGTAGGACATCCAGAGGGCTATACGGCAACAGATATCGTGTCCCGATACAAGAGAATGCGCGGCTACAACGTGCTCCATCCAATGGGCTGGGATGCATTTGGACTTCCGGCAGAGCAGCATGCCATTGATACAGGGCAGCATCCACGGGATATAACCGTGAAGAATGTCAATAACTTCCGTCGTCAGATCAAATCCCTAGGCTTCTCTTATGACTGGGATCGTGAGATCAGCACGACGGATCCTGATTACTATAAATGGACGCAGTGGATCTTTATCCAGCTGTATAAGCGCGGTCTGGCGTACGTATCCGAAGTACCGGTGAACTGGTGTGAGGAGCTTGGAACGGTCCTTGCTAACGAAGAAGTAATCGACGGCAAGAGTGAGCGCGGCGGGTTCCCGGTTGTACGTAAGCCGATGCGCCAATGGGTGCTGAAGATTACGGAATATGCAGATCGTCTGCTTGATGACCTGGACGAACTGGACTGGGCAGAGAGCATCAAGGATATGCAGCGGAACTGGATCGGAAGATCCAAAGGTGCGGAGGTGACTTTCCCTCTCGAAGGTCATGATGCAGGTGTAACCGTGTTTACTACCCGTCCAGATACCTTGTTCGGTGCAAGCTATGCTGTACTCGCTCCAGAGCATGAGCTGGTTGCAGAGATCACAACAGCTGAACAACGTGAAGCGGTTGAAGCATACATCGAGAAGGCTTCTCGGAAGAGCGATCTGGAGCGCACCGATCTTGCGAAGGAGAAGACGGGTGTATTTACAGGGGCGTATGTCATCAATCCTGTTAACGGGGCAAAACTACCTGTATGGATTGCAGACTACGTTCTGGCTGGATATGGTACAGGTGCGATCATGGCCGTTCCGGGTCATGACAGCCGCGACTGGGAATTCGCCAAGGAGTTTGGCCTTGAAATTATCGAGGTGGTATCCGGGGGCGATGTGACACAAGAGGCATATACAGGCGACGGAGCTCACGTGAATTCCGGCTTCCTGGATGGTCTGCATAATGAAGAAGCAATTGCCGCAGCTATTTCATGGCTTGAAGAGAACGGCAAAGGTCAAGGCAAAGTGACTTACCGCCTGCGGGACTGGCTGTTCAGCCGTCAGCGTTATTGGGGAGAGCCGATTCCGATTCTGCATCTGGAAGACGGAACAATGAAGACTGTGCCTGAGGATCAGCTGCCATTAGTACTGCCTGATGTAGAGCAAATTAAGCCTTCCGGTACCGGTGAATCTCCACTTGCTAATGTGACGGATTGGATTAATACGGTTGACCCAGAGACAGGCATGAAGGCTCGCCGTGAGACGAATACGATGCCGCAATGGGCCGGAAGCTGCTGGTATTACCTGCGCTTCATTGATCCTCACAATGACAAAGAGCTTGTCTCGAAGGAGAAGCAGCGTGAGTGGCTGCCGGTAGACTTGTATATTGGGGGAGCGGAGCATGCGGTGCTTCATCTTCTGTACGCTCGTTTCTGGCACAAAGTGCTGTATGATCTGGGCATAGTTGAGACGAAGGAACCGTTCCACAAGCTGGTGAACCAGGGCATGATCCTCGGAACCAACAACGAGAAGATGAGTAAATCCCGTGGTAATGTCATTAATCCAGATGATATCGTTGACAACTTTGGTGCCGACACATTGCGTATTTATGAGATGTTCATGGGACCGCTTGAAGCGACGAAGCCCTGGAACGAAAATGGCGTTGAAGGCGCACACCGCTTCCTGGCTCGCGTATGGCGCCTGTTTATCAACGAGGATGGTACTTTGAACGAGAAGATCGGCGATCAAGGCACCGAGGAATTCAAGCGTACATGGCATAAGACAATCAAGAAAGTAACGGACGATCTGGAGCATCTGCGCTTTAATACAGCGATCAGTCAGCTGATGATCTTCATTAATGATGCTTACAAGGCAGACCGTCTTCCGCGCGAAGCAATGGAGAACTTTGTTCAGCTCTTGTCACCACTCGCTCCGCACATTGCAGAAGAGCTGTGGTCCCGCCTTGGTCATGAAGAGAGCGTTACTTATGTTGCTTGGCCGGACTATGATGAATCCCTTACGGTAGACAAGGAAGTGGAGATCGTTATTCAGATTAATGGCAAGATTGTACAGCGTGCACACGTCGCAGCTGATCTTGATGCCAAAGGACTTGAAGCGCATAGTCTTGAGCTGCCTGCCATCAAAGAATTACTTTCTGGCAAAACAATCCGTAAAGTGATTGCTGTACCAGGCAAGCTTGTTAATATTGTTGCCGGTTAATCTCACCCGCTCCGAATTCGGCATCCAGATGTTCCAGGTCCTCCTCGTATTTTGCGTGAGTCACCTGGATCAATTGGTCGAATACGCCAGCCAGGTTTGAGTCCAGTAAATTGAGTGCCTTGGCGGTAATACCACCCGGGACGGCAACACGTTTTTGGAGCTGTGACGGTGTCATGGCTCCTTCTGTTAACAGCTTTCCTGTTCCAAGGAGCATTTCACTGGCTAGGCAAGTGGCATCCTCATGATCAATTCCGGTATGCTGCACGGCTGCCTGGATCCATTGCTCCAGAAAATAAGCGATGAATGCGGGTCCGCAGCTGGTAAGGTCAGAACTGATCCGGGTAAAGGACTCTTCTACCTGGACCGGTCGGCTGATATAAGAGAACAGCTGCTCGACCTGTTTTTTATCTTCATCCTTCATTCGATTTCCATGAATACATAAAGATGCCCCGCTTCCTCTCAAATGAGTGATGCTAGGGATGATTTTCGTGATTTTACAAGGCAGCACAGACTCCAAATGCCGAATCTGAACAGGACTTGTAATTGAAATAAGAATATGCTCCGGTTTAATGAAGGGCTTGATATCCTGAGCGACTTCTTTGAATTCATGCGGCTTTACGCATAAGAAGATAAAGTTCGCTTTCATGACCGTTTCCTGATTGGTTTCAGCGGCTTTCAGACCTGGATAGATGGATGAAAGCTTAAGAACTTTGGCATGTGTCCGATTGCTTGCCACAATTTGTCTAGCGTCAAGTGCTCCAGAAGCAAGGAAGGCATTAATGAGTAAACTTCCCATGCTGCCGGTTCCGATAAATCCAACCTTCAACATCTTGAGGTTCCCCCTTTCTTGCTTTACGGTACTTACGCAGGCTTACGTTCTTCTTAGTGTATGCACCAGGTCTTGGACTACATGACGACAAATTTTACATCAATGTCACAATAGTTTAGGAGGTTTATGAGGTGAAGCGAGGAACGATTGTCATAGCCTTGACAGCACTGTCTGCAAGCGCGCTCATATTGTTTGGAGGATCTGGCGATTCAGGTACAGAAGAATGGACCGAAATCAGTGACAGAGTTGCTCTATCAGTAAATGAAGGGAATGCAGATGCTGGAGCTGGAGCTGGATCAGCTGAGGGCAAGGAGAAGGAAGCTAATGAGAGTAAGGAGACAGAAGCTGTTGAGAGCAAGGAGAAGGAGACTGCAGAAGAGCAGGCTATAAGCCAGAATACTTCTTCTGCCAATACTCATGTAACTTCAGAAGATTCTTCAAAGACTGCTCCTGAGGGAACGATTGAAGAGAACATGACTTCATCATTACCAACAAAGATTGAGGGAAACAGTGGCGGAAATGTTCAGGGAGAATCAGCTGTTATCCAAGCAGTTCAGGATACAGAGCCGGCCGATGACGCTGTAGTGTCAGGAGAGGTGAGTTCTGCTGCTGAAGGCAAGGTAGCCGTTAATACGGCTACGCTGGCAGAGCTGATGGAGCTTCCTGGTATAGGTGAGACAAAAGCACAGGCCATCATGGACTATCGCGCTGAGCATGGACCTTTTCAGAAACCAAGCGATTTGACGAATGTTAAAGGGATTGGTATGAAGATGCTGGAGAAAATGTCTCCCTATCTATATATAAATTAATATAAAGCGTAATCAATGTCTAAGGAGTAGTGAGGAACGATGAGTGCAGACATAAGAAAAGACTGGGATACTTACTTCATGGATATCGCTTATATGGTATCTACTCGTTCAAGATGCCCCCGCAGACATGTAGGAGCCGTACTCGTACAGGGGAAGAAGCTGCTAGGTACAGCTTACAATGGAGCACCGATGGGTGTACCGGATTGTTCAGAGGCGGGATGTATGATCTCCGAGGCCTATGAGCTTACGATCGAGGATGGCAAGGAGGTCATGGTGAAGAAGCAGCGTTGTGTTCGCACCATTCATGCCGAGCAGAATCTACTGCTCTTCACAGACCGGGCCGATCGGGAGGGATCCTCTGTTTATGTAACCGATGAGCCCTGCTGGACTTGCGCCAACATGCTGGCCAACAGTGGGATTACGGAAATTGTATTCCATAGACCCTATCCGAAGGATACGACCAAGGTCCGCCAGATGATGGAGCATAAAGGGATTACGTTCCGATCGCTCAGCGGGTATGAACCGCCAAGAGAAACATTGATGACCGTGTCGGAATAAGAACGAATAACGAATAACAAGAGGAAGAACCTCGAAGGCAGCCATGAGAATATGGCTTGTACTTTGAGGTTCTTTTTTTGTGCTTAGGAGGGAGGAGCCATTGAAAGGAAGACCGCTTGCCTTATTTTGTGCCTGCTGGATTGTTGGAAGTGCTGCGGCTTATCTGTACGATGGGCTAAGACTTTATGCCATTGTGCTTGGTGTCATGATGCTGCTCAGTATTTTATTTTACTTATTGCATATTAGAGGAGTCCTGCTTGCAGTACTAATGACGAGTATCGTTCTGTCCTGTGCCTATTATGAATGGAACGATCTGAAGAACATAACAGAGCTTCCCGCCTATTTAGAAGAAAAACCACAGGGCGAAATCACCGGGCTGACGGTGGAGCTTCATGGAACGATCGCGTCCAAGGTAGAGGTGGATGGCGACAGAGTACAGTTTGTACTGCATGCACATGATGCAAGAGAGATTGGAGCTCCAGTCCCCGAAGGTACGAATGGAAATACGAATGAAGGTACAGACAGAGCAACAAGTGAAGAAGCAAATGAAATAGCAGCTCAAACGGACTCTTTGCTCAATGAGAAAATTCAGGTCCAGATCAGACTGCTTGAGGAATCGGAGCAACACATTGCAGACTCGTGGCAGCGAGGAGATACGCTCTCTATAATCGGGACACTGGAGGCTCCCGGGAAGGCTCGCAATTTTGGCAGCTTTGACTATAGAAAGTATCTACATACACACCAAATTCACTGGCTCTTGAAAGCCAAAGGGATAGACGGCATAGAGCATACTGTGCTGGATAGCATTTTTGATAAAAATGTCATATTACGATGGAGCGATGCAGCACGGGAAGAACTCGGAGGCAAGATGGAGGCGATGTTCAAGGAGCCGAATGCGGGCTATATGAAAGGGCTTGTCATCGGGATCGGGGACGAAATCCACCCGGATACCTACGGTGAGTTCTCGCAGCTCGGACTTACGCATATTCTTGCAATCTCTGGCATGCATGTCGCCATTTATGTATCTGCTCTCCTATTTGTGTTGACCAAATGCAGGCTCAGTAAGGAGACAGCACTGACGATTACGTTATTTCTAGTGCCTGTCTATGTGCTTGTATCCGGTTCTTCACCTTCTGTCGTTCGGGCTGGGATTATGTCAATGCTGGGGTTATATATGGCGAGAAAAGGCCTCATGAAAGATGGACTGAACATTCTCTGCCTGACGGCTCTTATTATGCTGCTGGTGGAGCCTTACATGCTGGTCAATGTGAGCTTTCAGCTGTCGTTTCTGGTTACAGCAGGTCTGATGATCTTCGTCCCTATGCTTACTCCGCATTTTACCAAATGGCCAAAGGTCTTGTCCGGCACTGCGGTTGTAACTATCGCTGCTCAGCTGCTGTCATTCCCGATGACAGTCTATTATTTTAACCAATTCTCGTTATTATCATTTGGAGCTAATTTTCTGCTCGTAGGCTTTATCAGCTTCCTTGTGCTGCCGTTAGGCACCCTTGCTTTGGCTCTCGTCTACTTGTGGGAGCCTGCGACGAAGCCTATTGTATGGATTACGGAGTGGCTGAATAGTTTGACCTTTGACTTTGTAGCCTGGCTGAATACCTTTGAGTCGTTTGTTCTTATCTGGTCAACCCCTCATTATATGGCGGTAGCTGCCTATTACTTAGCGCTGTATTTTATTTGCTTGTTACTAAAAGAATGGAGAGCCAGCAGACAGCCGTTAACGCCGCGTGATGATGATACCATTCCACTAACGGTAGATCACGTCATTCATTCTAAGGGACAGCATGCTGTCGGCTTCATGCCACGAAAACAAGGGACATTTTTCCTTCGTGGGGAAACCCGTCTCCAAGGCGCGATTGATGCGCTGCAAATTTCATCTGCCTGGCCAGAGCTGGAGAGTGTGTTCGGACCTCAAGGGGCGGGATATTATGCACGTGCACCTTTTCACTTTTTTCATAAGGTGTTGTTAGCAGCTTTGTGTGTAATATTGTCTGCAGGATTGTTCGTATCTTACCAAGGTCCATACCGGGCCTCCGAAGGGATTGTAGCTGTTCTGGACGTTGGGCAGGGGGACAGTATTCTTATCTCAACGCCGGCGGGCAAGCATATATTGGTGGATGGCGGGGGCACGATTCAGTTTGGAGAGCAAGAGAGCTGGAAGCAGCGCAGGGATCCTTATGAGGTGGGGGAGTCGCTGCTTGTGCCGCTGCTGAAGAAAAGAGGGATTCAGCAGCTCGATGCAGTCATCTTAAGCCATGGTGATCATGATCATGCTGGGGGATTGCAGGCCGTGCTAGAGGATATTCCGGTTTCGACATTTATGTTTAATGGACGGATGACTGACAAAGACGCCTTCCATGAGCTGCTGCAGACAGCACTTGATAAGGGGATACGGTTATATGAAGCATATGATGGTATGGTTTACGAGCCTGACAAGGATACGAGGCTTACCTTTATGGCTCCGGCGGCTCCTCCTGAAGAGATGCTGCCTGGTATAGATCACAAGACGCCTCTGCCGGTATCGGAGGAGCAGAATCATGATTCGGTTGTATTCAAGCTGGATATGGAGGGGCGTTCCTTCCTATTTACAGGAGATATTGATGCGGCTGCTGAGCTGGACATTTTGGATCGGCTGCGAAATCAGAGTGAATCTGTTAGTCATGAGGACAATGCTCTAAATGGGAATGCTAAGGAACTTTCTGCGGCTTCATCACGAGGAGATGAGGAGGCTAAGGATCTAACGAGCAAGAGTAGTAGTGTGGGTCCGGTGGACGTCCTGAAAGTCGCACATCACGGAAGCAAGACCTCCACTACAGAGGAATGGCTTGCTTATTGGCAGCCTCAGCTATCAGTCATCTCTGCAGGAGTGAACAATACGTATGGGCATCCACACCCTACGGTGACGGACAGACTGGATCAATACGGCTCGCAAATTTACCGCACAGATACAATGGGCGAGGTTCAGTTCCGGGTGAGAGACGGAGTGATGGATATACGGAGTAAGCTGGGGGGGATTTGAACTTAAGAACAATCCATCGTCTAAATGATTAGATTGAAGTATAAACAGAAAGCTGTAATGTAATATTAGCCAAACCGTCTGCTCTTTTCAAAAATGGTCTATTTGCTAACATAAAATAAATAAAGCAAAGGAACTGTGAGGAAATGTCTCCCCCTACGCTAGAATCAAGAGCATATCAGGAATTGCGCCGCCGAATCATATTTGCAGAGTATCTGCCAGGAACCCTGCTCTCCGAGAACGACCTTGCTGAGCAGCTGAGTATGAGCCGGCGTCTCAACTGAATTGCAGGCGCACAGGAAATACCTAAACTTACGATGAGATCATAATTCTTTTTCAGTTCCTGTACGCTCAAGTTCCTCCACCCTTTTTCTTGAAAAAGTCACTCCCTCTCTTCCATATTATAAGAGCAACGCATAACCTGAGGAGAATATCCTTGCCGCTCGACTGGATGATATCCACGAAGCTATCCGATGTGAACAGACTGCTGCAGTACCGATTTCAAGGCTTCATGGAGCTGAACCATCTGCAAGTCTTGGAAGATACCCATATTATGCTGGATGACGGAAGTCCAGTGTTCCATGATCGTGGAGGACTTGTGGAGTCCTATATGATCAAGGATACATTGTATAACATCATTTCCGTACATGACTTTCCCCTTGTTCCCGGTCAGCATTGGTCAGTGGTCTATCCGGAATATAAAGAGAAGCTGCAAAGGCGAATTCAGCGTTTCTATGACAAGCTAGCCCGCAGCTCTTTTACCTTATTTATCCGATGGTCCGCGAGCTATGAGGAGACTCATCAATTACGCGCCATTTTGTCCCAGATGACTCCGGGTGATTTTCACATATTGGTATTGAATCCGGTAAAGGGTCAATATGGCATTACTGATGCCGGATGGAATTTGGATCGGGTCTGTTCCCTGAATGTTCCTCCCGACATGAATGACCAGACGACCTGGGACGAACTGCTTGCTGGAATTACAATCAGTGAAGGCTGATAGGAGGGACAGGTTGCCGGACTTTCATTCAGTCTTATGTGTACTTTAGACTTTGGTATAATTGAATAGTTCAATGTTAACGACGAATAGACAACGCATTAGTTTTCTGTTCGTTTTTTTGTGGGGAAAACGAGCTGTCTAAAAGGCTGAAAAAGGAGAGTTTCGTATCGCAGAAATCAAAGATTATACAGAAGCAGGAACACGAGTAGAATTTGGATTTATAAGCCGGATAAAGCTGGACTCAAATGAGACCAGCCTTTGAATTAGTATCTAGTTTGAACCCTGCTTTTTTTGATCCCGATCAGCCATCCGACAATACCAAGCACTAAAATACCAGCCAGCACGACAATTTGCTGTGATGGACTGAAGTTAAAATACGAGGTGTGTGTATTTTGAAATGCACGTCCTCCAATAATGATCAGATAAGTCACAAGCCAGCCGCAAGCGGCGCCCAGTAGTGTCCAGTTTAGAACACGGTCGGACATCCTAGGTTTGATAAGAATGAACCCCGCTATGATCGCAATAATAGGCAGGTACTTAATTACTTGCGATGGAGCAAGTGTCATCAGCAGAGAGTAAAGCCATAAACCTGCTATACCTCCAAATACGATCCCTCTTACATTCATCTTGTTATACACGAACAGAAACAAAATAAAGATAACAAGAGTAACTGCCGGGAATAAGTAAATACCGGCAAGTGTTGCCGATAGACCCGGGAAGCTGCCGGGACCTGCATCAGGCTGCGAGTTATAGTAGAATACGTCCATCAATTGATATACACATAAATAGAGTGCTAGAGCAGTAACTATACTTCCAAGTAATGAGTAAATGATCTTCATGCTGAATATCCTCCAAGCTTCCGTTTTGTACCTCTAGGTTAGACGCGATTATCTTATATATGTTTCTTTCAATTAATCAATTTTGTGACTTATCAAAAAGCTTTGATTCAAACGATAGATATATTATATTTATCCCTTTCTGACATGCAAAAACATATTTTTCCTGAAGGATAGAGACACGAAGGAAGCACTAAGGAGGGAGCACTTCTTCCATGTCTTTAATGCTTCAGAATGAGTAGTGTGAACTTAGACGCGAGGGAATAAAGGTTCCTGTTTTCCTTCGTGAAGTGTAAATATACCCATTATCATCCCAAACCTTGGAACTAATGACTTCTGCAAACAATATAAATGAATGAACTAGGTAAATTTGGATGACGATGTTCCAGAATTTTGATATTGTAGAGGAAGCTTTTATTTTAAAAACCTATATTTTCTATATAAGGATTTGCATAACTCGGTCCAACATAAATTCTGTATTAACAATTAGATGAGTATTAATCACGCATGTATGCAACAAATGGAGCATAACTTGCGTCTGTAAAGATACAAGGAGAGGGGGATCCTTTGTGGTAGAGCAGGAACTCATCAGAGCCGCTCAATCAGGCGATCGCGACGCTTTAATTACCCTATTGCAACAAATCGAACAGCACGTCTACAAAACGGCATACTACATTTTAAATAATGAGCAGGATGCACTAGACGCTGCCCAAGAAGCGCTCATTCGCATTTACACCAAGATCGATTCGTATGAAGAAAAAGCACAGTTCAAAACCTGGGTTCAGCGTATAGTTACCAATATTTGTATAGATAAATTTAGAAGAACCAAACCGACCGTTTCTATTGATGAGCATGAAATGATATTTGAAGATCGGCAGGATGTCGAGCATGAAGTCATGCTGACTTATGTAACGAAGGATGTCCAGTCCGCAATTAATCAGCTATCCGAGCATCACAGGGCCGTGATCGTATTAAGATATTTGCAGGATCTCTCTTATAATGAGATTGCCGATTGTCTCGACTTGCCGTTAAACACGGTGAAATCCTATTTGTTTAGAGCCAGGCAGCAATTGCAGAATCTATTACAGGAGTATCAGAAAGGTGGTGTAACGTAGATGAAATGCCAAGAGGTGGTGGAAAGCATGCACCGATATATCGATAATGATCTGAACGATAAGGAAAAAGAGCAGCTTTTTGTGCATATGAAGACTTGTCCAAGCTGTTCCGAGAAATTTCAAATATTAAAAGCATTGTCGCGGGATTTAGAAGCATTACCTGACGTAGCCCCGCCATTCAGCTTGGTAGATCGAATTATGCCGCAGCTGGATGCGTTAGATCGTGCTAAAAAAGAACAGGGAAGTACTCTTCAAGAGATGAAGAAGGAGCCTGAACTCACTGTATTACCTGGTCGTCCTTCGACCAAAGCTTCTAAGGGATGGATGAAATCCCGTGTTGGCCGTATGATCATGGGTACTGCAGCAGCAGCGGTTATTCTCGGTGTTGCCGTATATAATTATGAACCACAGCAATTGGATCAGGCCGAAGTGGACTCGCATCTGATGCGTGAAACGGAGCAGGAATCAGATCCTGCAAGCGGCAGTGGGGGCCACGCTTCTCAATCGGAAGAAGCGGATGCAAGTGAGAAGCCGAAGGAAGCCGCCGCTGAGGAGACTGAGGCAGCAGGCACTGACACGGGCGAGACTGGATCTAATAAGGCGGATACAGCTCCAACGGAAGAAGTGCCGTCACAATCGAATGCAGGGAACGACAACGCTCAGGTCACGGACCCCCCTGTTTCTTATACCAACCGTGCTGAACCCAACACATCTGCTCAGAATAATCCGGAGAAGCCGTCTTCTTCTGCCGCTGACTCTGGTAAGGGCACTCGGAATGGTAATGGAGAAGATAAATCGGAATCACCGTCGAAGTCTTCTACGGATCAAACACCGGCCCCGAGCTCAAGCAGCTCATCATCTTCACAGCCTAACACAGGCAACCAAACGGGGAATGTGCAGGGTGCAGAGAATAATGCTGAAGGGCAAAACGATACCAGTGGGCAGAACTCTGCTGGTGAGCAGGGCTCAACGGACACTGGAACGTTCAGTATTCAGTCGAATTCTTCTTCAGAAACGAGCAGTGCACCAGGAGCAAGCGAGCTTCCAGGTACAGGAGATGAATCACAGATTCAGAGCCAGGGCTTCAGAAGCATGGACCTTCCAGGGATGGTCATGACGATTTCTCCGAATTGGCTCTCGCCTGACGGTAAGTACCTGGTCGAAGTTAAGGATGCGAAGCTTAACGTATATCAGCTGGATGGAGCAAATAAGGAAGAGAAGAAGCTATTACAAGCCATTGAGTTAAAGGGAACTTGGATTAAAGGAAACTGGTCTGAGGATAGTTTGAAGTATAGCTATGAACTAGAGAATGAAGGGAAAACGACGCAGCATAGCTATGCTGTACCTGTGAAGTCGGACGGCAGCACCACAGCTCCGACATCAACACAAAATAGCAGCACACCAAGCTCTAGCAAAAATACAGAGAATGCTGAATCGAATAAATAAGACTTGGCCCACACCATTTGAGCAGCATCTGAATAAGTATATGATGATTCATCGTTTATGATGAGTCGATTAAGTTATGGAAGGCGTCGTATGACCGCCGGCCGAATGGTTTCTAGAGCCAGTCTTCGGATCTCCGGTGTTTATATAGATGCTTGAACAATAGGGACCTGCCGCCTGTTAGGACAGACGGAAAGGTCCCTTTGTTGTCTTTCTTTTTTTCTGTTAGGATAGTAGGGATGGAGGTGTGTTCGTGAGTGATGTAAAGGCAGCAGTAAAAGCAATTCGTGGGGGTAGTCCGGCTAGTGTCTATCTGCTGTATGGAACAGAGAAATACCAGATGAAGCAGTTTGCAGATTTAATGAAGGAGCAGCTGATTGAAGAAGCTCATCGTGACTTTGCGATAGCAACATATGATACAGCCGATACGCCTATTGAACAAGTGATCGAGGAAGCGGAGACGGTTCCTTTTTTGGTGCCTCGGAAGCTAATCTTTATTCGGGATCATCAGCTGTTTACAGCAGGCAAAGATAATTCTAAGATTGAGCATCGAATGGAGTCGCTGACGTCCTATCTGGACAATCCGGCTGAATACAGTGTACTTATATTTATGGTCCAGGGCGAGAAGCTGGATGAACGCAAGAAGATCGTAAAAACGATGAAAAGCCAAGCGACGGTATTGTCCTTTGGAGCACTGCAAGGAGATGAATTGATCAGCTGGATTGTGAAAAAGGCCGAATCTCAGAAAGTAGTGCTCGAGAAGCCTGCAGCAGATGCGCTTGTATCGAGAGCAGGGACAAGCCTGCAGACCTTATCTGCTGAAGTAGATAAGCTGTGTCTCTATGCAGGTTCGGGTGGAACGGTAACGGTCTCTGACGTTGAGGCAATGGTAGCAAGAAACACCGAACAGAATATATTTGCCATGATTGAGGAAATCGCTCGCTTAAGGCTGAGCAATGCACTTGAAATCTTCTACGAATTATTGAAGCAGAAGGAAGAACCAATCAAGATTATGGCGCTGATCGCCAGGCAGTTCCGCATTATACTGCAGGTGAAAGAGCTGGCTTCCCAGAGCTATTCCCAGCAGCAAATTGCCAGTCAACTGGGCCTTCATCCCTATGCGGTCAAGATTGCCGGGGAGCAGTCGAAGAAATTTCAGGCGGATCGGCTGCGCGTCATTCTGAAGCATCTGGCAGAGCTTGATTACCAAATGAAAACGGGAGCCATTGATAAGGTGCTTGGCCTCGAATTGTTCCTGCTGAAGTTAGGTGCCTAATCTGGTAGATTCCACTCCATAATTTGGATATAATTGGGTCGATAGGTGCATATGTCTTTTGCCTATACTCTTGTTACGGAATGAGGCTGAACAATGTCAATGGCTATATCACCGTATATTTATTTGGATGGACAGTGTGATGAAGCAATTCCTTTTTATGAGAAGGTACTGCAGGCGAAGAATTTGGGTATACAGACGTATGGTGAGCTTCCTGATTCACCTGAGCCCATGCCGGAGCATTTGAAGAATCGGGTATTGCATGGAGCGCTGGAGATGGACGGCAACAAAATCTTGTTCTCTGATTCAATGTATGGACAGCCTTTTACCTTAGGTGATCAGGTCACCATTGCCATTACAACCTCGGAGCTCGATCGGCTGAAGGGGATCTACGAAGGACTGGCTGATGACGGAGGGAAAGTGCTGATGGAACTGCAGTCCACCTTCTTCAGTCCCCTGTACGGCATGGTTCGTGACAAGTACGGAATTACCTGGCAGCTCAGCGGCGAAGCTTGAAGCCTGGTTTCTAACTGGGGAGAATAGTGCAGCCTTGCGGTTTAAATAATAACCTGAAATAAAAAATAGAACTAAAAAATCCTGATCAGCTGGGCTGGTCAGGATTTTTGCTTAGTCATTATAAGAAACGCAATCTTATGCGTTAGCAGTAAGAGCGTTCAATTTTTTAGCCAAGCGGGATTTTTTACGGGCTGCAGCATTTTTATGAACAAGACCTTTAGATGCAGCTTTGTCCAATTTTTTGGAAGCAGCTTGAATCGCAGCTTTAGCTGTTTCAACTTCGTTCGTAGTCAGCGCTTGGTCAGCAGCTTTAACAACTGTACGCAGTGCGGACTTCTGGGAAGCGTTCAGCGCACGACGTTTATCGTTAGTTTTAACGCGTTTCACAGCGGATTTGATGTTTGGCATTACATTCACCTCCTGTTAAGGCAATACTTATGAAATACAAAACGTTTCACAACTTAAAATATTCTAGCATGAGCACCCTCAAAAAGCAACAATAACATATGTGATGTTCTTGTGAAAATAGAGGATCAGCTGGCAGTTTTGCATAAAAAAGGTCTTGTTCGGCGCACACTACGATAAACTTGTTACTTACTGAGGGAGGAACTACACAGCATGACACTAGATCTGCAAAAGTATGCCGTACGCACCGATCTTGCCATCGAAGCCCGCGAGCTTGCCGGGGTACAAGAGATCTCCGGCATCCAGGAGGACGTGGAGCAGTTAGGTGACGTAAAAGTGACTAGGCTTGATGTATTGAATGAACAAGGAGCGCAGCGCTTGGGACGGATTATGGGACATTATGTGACCCTTGAAGTACCCAAGCTTCGGAATGGCGACACGACTCTTCAAGAGCAGGTTACTGCTGTATTTACCAAAGAGATGGAAGATTTCATCGCCAAGATTGGCATTAACAAACAATCGAAGGTGTTTATCGTTGGATTAGGAAACTGGAATGTGACACCCGATTCCTTGGGACCTCTTGTTGTAGAAAATACGCTCGTAACACGGCAATACTTCGAGCTGATGCCAGATCAGGTATCGCCTGGATACCGCGAGGTCAGTGCCATAGCTCCGGGTGTTCTGGGCATTACCGGTATTGAATCCAGTGAGACGATCCAGGGAATTGTGGAGCTTACCAAGCCGGACCTGATCATTGCCATAGATTCGCTGGCATCCCGATCGCTTGAAAGAGTAAACACGACAATACAGGTTGCCGATATTGGCATCCATCCAGGCTCCGGCATCGGGAATAAGCGCAAAGGGATTACGAAGGAAATTATGGGCGTGCCTTGTATTGCCATCGGTGTACCGACCGTCTGCTACGCTTCAACCATTGTCAACACAACTTTTGAACTGATGCAGGCTCACTTTAACAAGCAAACGGAGGCAGGCAGCCAGATTCTCGGGGTGTTGAATGAGATCAGCGAGCAGGAAAGACTGGGTCTGGTAAAAGAAGTGCTTGATCCGCTTGGACATGATTTGATTGTGACGCCAAAGGAAATTGACGAATTTATCGAAGATATCGCAAATATTATCGCAAGCGGCCTGAATGCAGCATTGCATGATGCCGTGAAGCTGGAAAATGTAGCGTCCTATACGCATTAAACAGCGCTGAACACAGCTATACAGTGATATACCAGCAAAACTTCCACCTCACATAAGAAGGCCGAATCTATCGGTCTTCTTTTTTTTGCTATTTTCATGGTTCTACTTCTTCGTGAGAGTTCATAGTTTTGAATTATGAGAGATTACAAGAATCAAGCTGATTCTCTCGCGGAGGTGGAATAGACACATTATGAATAAGATCCAAACCTGGAATGCTTCAAGAATGAGAGCACGTGTTCTTCGTATTTTGGCGACAGGGCGTGCACTATTGCTGCTTATACTGGTGTCTGCATTGTTTTTTGTTTTGCTTGGTCTATCAGGGATGGCGGAGAGAAAGCTGAATACTTCACCGGTCTCCTCCATGCAGGGCTTTGCCGGGTCGATATCAAGCGGAATATTTATGGATGTGCTTGGTATGGAGATTCCACATTTGGCCCAAGGCAAGCAGCAGTCCACTTTAACTTCAGAACAGGTGACATCATTTGTGTTTGAACTGCTGACAGGTGTAGATCCGCTGAATCCCAAGAGTTTGATCGCAAGTCAGGTTCCCGGAATGGCAAGCAATAAGCCAGTACTATTGAGAAGTGGTTCAGGCAATGAGATGGCAGAAGCTCCACAGGATTATCAGCCTGACCCCGGTTTTGTCGCTTCTTCAGTTCAAGGAAAGGATGACGAGACGGATTCTGATCCATCAGAGAGCAATAAGGAAGAGGAACCACCCGCAGAAGCAAATCCTCCTACGGAGGTGCCTGGCCAGGTCATTGATGAGCCAGATCCGGAGGAAGCTCTTAAAAAAACAGTACTCATCTATCATTCCCATCCACATGAAGCCTATAATCCCCTGCTCGGCACGGACAGCACGAATCCTTCGTCCGGAAAAGCCAGTGCCAATGTGTTCAGGGTGGGTTCTTTTGTCAGCAAGCAGCTTGAGAAGCAGGGTGTAGGCACTGTTCACGCACAGGAAGACTATGTAACCACACAGGACGATTATAACTGGAATTATTCCTATAAATATTCAAGAGAGACCGTGAAGGCAGCGATGGCGGAAAATGACGAGCTGACGTATCTGATCGATATTCATCGCGACTCTCAGCGTAAGAGCAAGACGACAGCTGCGATTGATGGAGTAACTTATGCCAAAGTGTACTTCATTATAGGCCATGACAATCCAAACTGGGAAAAAAATGAGGCTTACGCCGCACAGCTGCATAAGAAAATGGAGAAGAAGTATCCCGGAGTATCGAGAGGCGTATGGGGTAAGGACGGCGGAGGAGGAAATAACGGCGAGTATAACCAGTCGTTGTCAGATAACAGCATCCTGGTTGAAATCGGCGGAATTGATAACACGGAAGAGGAACTAAAGCGCACATCGGAAGCCCTGGCGGATATTATTGCTGAAGTGTACATGGAAGATCAGAATGTGGAGAAGGCAAGCACCGACGATTCCTCATCAGCAAATAAAGGGTAGACAAATAGGCTCTCAAAGGAGCAAATTCGATATTTGGGGGAAGAACAATGGCTGCATTTGGAAAAAGGCTGATTATATTTGCAATTCTGCTCATTCTGGGAATGCTGATGGGGATGCAAATCGCGGGAACTGGATTCTCATTCGAGGGCCAACAGCAAGGTCAGGGTGCAACTGTGCAGCAGCAATTACAGCAGGGACAGCGGCAGGAACAGACCGTGGAGGCTAATGATTATGAGCAGACTGTATCTGCTTCCTTACCTGAAGCACAGCCTCAGATTATCACCCCGCGGGATGTACTTGCCACTGAGCCTGCTAAAGCTTCTGCCGTCGATGTCCTTGCCGAAAAAACGGCAGGTCTGCTCCAGCAGGTATCGCAGAGCGGAATCCGCTGGGTGGTATCCCTTTTTAACGGTGTAACGGAATAGCTGATCCAAATATTGAAGGCTGTACCTCTAACTGCTATAATGAGATGATTGACATTAGGCTGTTTGTGGGGGTAAGGCATGACAGACATTCAGGCAAGACAAAAGAAAATTAGAAATTTCAGTATCATTGCACATATAGACCACGGTAAGTCTACATTGGCAGACCGTATTCTGGAATATACCGGTGCGCTGACATCACGCGAGATGCAGGAGCAGGTGCTCGACCAAATGGAGCTGGAACGTGAGCGCGGGATTACAATCAAGCTTCAGGCCGTACGTTTGACGTACAAGGCAGATAATGGTGAAGAGTACATTCTGAACCTGATCGATACGCCGGGACACGTCGATTTTACGTATGAGGTATCCCGTAGTCTGGCGGCCTGTGAAGGCGCGCTGCTGGTGGTGGATGCTGCGCAGGGCATTGAAGCTCAGACGCTTGCGAACGTCTACCTTGCACTCGATAACGATCTTGAGATTCTACCGGTTATTAACAAAATCGATCTTCCAAGCGCAGATCCTGTACGTGTGAAGCAGGAGATTGAGGATGTTATCGGTCTTGATGCCAGTGAAGCTGTACTTGCTTCCGCCAAAGCAGGCATCGGAATTAAAGAAATATTGGAGCAGGTTGTAACAGGTGTGCCTGCACCTACCGGCGATCCGAATAATCCGCTGAAGGCGCTTATTTTTGACTCGCATTATGACCCTTATAAGGGAGTTATTGTATACATTCGTGTCATCGACGGGAAGATCAAAGCCGGGTCGAAGATCAAGATGATGGCGACAAACAAATTATTTGAAGTCATCGAGGTTGGTGCGTTCATGCCGCGGATGACAATTGTGGACGAGCTGAACGTCGGCGATGTAGGCTTCGTGGTTGCTGGGATCAAGCATGTTGGCGACACCCGGGTCGGGGATACGATTACTGATGCGAAGAATCCGACGCTGGAACCGCTCCCTGGTTACCGTAAGATTAACCCAATGGTATATTGCGGACTCTATCCGATTGATACGTCAGATTACAATGACTTGCGTGAGGCGCTTGAGAAGCTGCAGCTGAACGATGCTTCGCTCAGCTTTGAGCCGGAGACGTCAAGTGCGCTTGGCTTTGGCTTCCGCTGCGGATTCCTTGGTCTCTTGCACATGGATGTCATTCAGGAGCGGATTGAACGTGAATTTAATATTCCGCTGATCACCACAGCGCCAAGCGTTATTTACCGCGTTAACCTAACGAACGGAGAAGTTCTTGAAATTGACAACCCGTCGAACTATCCGGAGGTTGGACGTATTGATAACGTAGAGGAGCCATACGTCAAAGCTGACATTATCGTCCCGAATGATTATGTCGGAACGGTAATGGAGCTGTGCCAGAGCAAGCGCGGAGAGTATCTGAATATGGAATATATCGATTCCAACCGGGTAACGATTACTTATGATATCCCCCTTGCAGAGATCGTATATGACTTCTTTGATCAGCTCAAGTCCAGTACCAAGGGTTATGCATCTTACGACTATGAGATTTCCGGCTATCGCCACTCAAATCTGGTGAAGATGGACATTCTGCTTAATGGTGAGCAGGTCGATGCACTCTCCTTCATCGTACACCGCGAGCGTGCGTATCAGCGCGGACGGATTATTTGTGAGAAGCTGCGCGAGCTTATTCCAAGACAAATGTTCGAGGTGCCGATCCAGGCCTCTGTCGGTACGAAGGTTGTTGCCCGCGAGACGATTAAGGCGATGCGCAAGAACGTACTCTCCAAATGTTACGGCGGTGACATCTCACGTAAGCGGAAGCTGCTAGAGAAGCAAAAAGAAGGTAAGAAGCGGATGAAGCAGGTAGGTAATGTAGAGGTGCCGCAGGAAGCATTTATGGCGGTACTGAAGATTGACGATAATTAATGTACAGAATAAGGGAAGCCGTATCGGCTTTCCTTTTTTCTTCATTAACGATACAATGGCTTCTTGTAAGCGATGAATGATCATGCATATTTTTTGCAAGACAACTTATATTAGAGGGGGTATACCCGCATGGCAGCAGAGATGCCGAAATTAATAACCAAAGCACCCGAAGCGGTGTATATTCATATTCCCTTTTGTACCAATAAATGTTTCTACTGCGATTTTAATTCCTATGTGCTGAAGGATCAGCCGGTAATGAAATATTTAGAAGCACTGGAACGGGAGATGGAGTACACCGTCAAGAAGACACCTCCAGGTAAAATTAAGACCATTTTTGTTGGTGGAGGAACACCAACCGTATTGAAGCCTGATGAGATGGAATACTTTCTGAGAACCGTTCGGACTTATTTCCCAGACTGGGCAGACGATATCGAATTCTCCATGGAGGCTAATCCCGGAACAACAGATCTGGAGAAGCTGTCCGTCATGAAAGAGGGAGGCGTCAACCGGGTCAGCTTCGGCGTACAGGCTTTTCAGAATGAGCTGCTGACAGGCATTGGCCGTATTCATAATACGGATGATGTGTACCGCAGTCTGGAAAATGCACGCAAGGCGGGTCTTACCAATCTATCTATTGATTTGATGTTTGGCCTACCGAATCAGACGGTCGATATGCTCTCGGAGAGTGTGACAAGAGCCCTTGAGCTCGATCTGCCTCACTACTCCATTTATGGATTGAAAGTAGAAGAGAATACCCTCTTCCATACGCTTTTTCAGAAGAATCAGCTGCCTCTCCCGGATGAAGATCATGAGCTCCAGATGTATAAGCATTTGATGCAGAGAATGAAGGATGCCGGATATGTTCAATATGAGATCAGCAATTTCGCGAAGCCTGGAATGCAGAGCCGTCATAACATGACGTATTGGAGAAATGAAGATTATTACGGACTCGGAGCCGGAGCACATGGATATGTGGGTCGTGAACGTCACATGAATGTCAAAGGTGTGAACCCTTATATAGAAAAAGCGGAACAAGGTCTTCCTAGACTCGAAACCGCTCAAATTACAAGAGAAGAAGCGATGGAAGACTTTATGATGGTGGGTCTGCGTATGCTTGATGGGGTATCGAGCAGCCGCTTTGAAGCACAGTTCGGTGAAACAATCGAAGACATATTCTCTGGACCGCTGCATAAAATGGTGCATGCAGGTCTCCTTGATGCCACAGGTGACGGATACCGTTTGAGCAGTCAGGGAGTCCTGTACGGGAACGAAGTTTTTGCTGAATTTATTGGTGTATTGACCGTCAAATAATCCCTTGAACTTTTATGCGCTCTGATGTATATTTATACACATGTTACTTTTTGTCAGGGCGTGAATAGGAGGAGAGGCGGTCATGGCTGCGGTTTGCAGAAAGGCATCTCATGAGGATGTCGAGACATTGTACGAGATGATCAAGGGTTATGCAGAGAGAGGGATTATGCTCCCTCGTTCACGAGACGTACTGTATAGGCAGATTGATCTCTTCGTCGTCGCAGAAGTTGACGGAAATGTAGTGGGATGCGGTTCTTTATGCATGCTGGGCAAGGATCTGGTCGAGATCCGGTCTCTAGGCATATCCGATGGCCATAAAGGGCAAGGGATCGGGTCGCTGCTTCTGGACAAGCTCGTAGAAGAGGCAAGAGAACAGCAAATTCCGAAGGTAATGGCATTAACCTATGAGGTATCCTTTTTTGTGAAGAATGGATTCTCCATTGTGAATAAAGAGATTTTTCCGGAAAAAGTATGGACCGATTGCGTGAACTGCAGCAAGCAGCATGCATGTGATGAAATCGCAGTTCTTAAGATACTGAACTGACTTGACAATGCTCAGGTCAGTTTGGTATTTTTGTATTACTGGTTAGCACTCGTTAGTTGTGAGTGCTAATGATGATCACATCTTTAGGGAGGGAGACACGTATGTTAACCGAGCGTCAAAGACTGATACTGAATGCTATTGTTGATGATTATATCCGTTCGGCTGAACCCGTTGGATCCCGCAGCATTTCGAAAAGAGGTGATGTCGGCTATAGTCCGGCAACGATTCGTAACGAGATGGCCGACCTGGAGGACATGGGATATTTGGAACAGCCGCATACATCGGCTGGCAGAATCCCTTCACATAAGGGCTACAGGTATTACGTAGACCATCTGGTTCCTTTCAAGTTTACCGAGCCATCTGAGCTCAAGGAGCTCAGATGGCTGCTCGCTGAGAAATTAAACGCGATGGAGCAGGTCATACAGCATACCTCCACCATTTTGTCGCATATGACGAACTATACTTCCATCCTGCTTGGACCGGAAGTTTTTCATACGTCGCTCCGTCATTTTCAGCTGCTCCCGCTTGGAGAGAATATGGCAGTGGCGATTATTGTAACGAGCACTGGTCAGGTAGAGAATAAGACGGTAAGCTTACCGTCGAATGTCTCGTTGTCTGAGATGGAGAGAGTCGTCAATCTACTAAATACGAGACTTGTAGGAGTACCTCTATATAAGCTGAAGGCGAGACTATATTCAGAGGTCGCGAGAGAAATGGAGCGAAATGTCTCTGAGTACGAAGCTTTCATGAAAATATTGGATACTGCTTTTGATGGGGAGCCGGATCATCGATTGTATCTTAGCGGTACGACGAATATGCTGTCCCAGCCAGAATTCAAGGATGTCGACAAGGTCAAGGATATTTTTGATTTGCTTGAAGAAACATCGACCATAATGAAGATTATGACACCCTCCATTGGAGGAACGGGTGTCCAAGTGAAGATCGGAACAGAGAATGATCATGAGGCCTTTGCCAATTGCAGTCTTATTACTGCCTCCTACTCGGTTGAAGGGGAAGCATTAGGAACGATTGGGATCTTAGGACCGACAAGGATGGAATATGCCAAAGTGATCAATATTTTGAATATGCTGTCCAAGAATCTGACAACGATGCTGACACATCGTTACAAATAAATAGATTCCTACCCATGTAACATAATTCACTGCCCATCAAGGACAATGATCATGTTAAAGTTTAAGATGGGCAATTTAAGCTTAATAATGAAATCTAGATGCAACAAAGGGCTGAACCTTATGAATGTTGAATGATACGTAAGGAAATGTTCTGATCAGGAAGAAAAGTATAAGTTCTGTTTAAGGAGGTGAACATCTTGAAAGATGAACAAGCAATGGAGAATACAGAAGAGAACACTCCGCAGGAGGAAATGGTGAACGAGGCTGCACAGGCTGAGTCCGCTGAAGCGCAGGAAGCAGCCGTGAATGATACGGAATCTGCTGCCGCTGAACCTCATGCTTCTACTCAAGAATTAGACAGACTGAAGGCACTTGCTGAAGAGAATGAGAAGCGCTACTTGCGTGCCCAGGCTGATTTTGATAATTTCCGTCGCCGTACTCAGAAGGAGAAGGAAGATCTAGCGAAATATGCATCGGTAAAGCTGATTACAGAGCTAGTACCTGTTATTGATAACTTCGAGCGTGCAATTGCGACAGCTCCGGCGAACACAGAAACCGATTCCTTTGCCAAAGGCGTAGGGATGATCTTCCGTCAGCTGGAAAGCGTGCTTCAGGCAGAAGGTCTTACAGCGATGCAAACCGTTGGCGAGGCGTTTAACCCTGAATTCCATCAAGCGATCATGCAGGTCGAGAGCGAAGAGCATGAAGAAGGCGTCGTTGTGGAAGAAGTGCAGAAAGGGTACATGCTGAAAGACAAGGTACTCCGTCCTGCAATGGTTAAGGTAAGTATGTAACATATAAGGATTTTGCATAAATCGAATTATGTAAAAATTCCGAACATAAGTAACACTACGTTTTTTACATGATATCACATGAATTTAGAACAGGCCTTGTGTTGCCTTGTATAGATTAAGAAGGAGGATATTTTCCATGAGTAAAGTTATCGGTATCGACCTTGGTACTACAAACTCTTGCGTTGCCGTAATGGAAGGCGGCGAAGCAGTGGTTATTCCGAATCCGGAAGGTGCGCGTACAACCCCTTCCGTAGTCGGCTTCAAAAAAGACGGTGAGCGCATCGTAGGTGAAACAGCAAAACGCCAAGCAATTACTAACCCTGACCGCACCATTATTTCTATTAAACGTCATATGGGTACGAACCACAAAGAAAACATTGATGGCAAGGATTATTCTGCTCAAGAAATTTCAGCAATGATTCTGCAAAAGCTGAAATCCGATGCAGAGGCTTATCTCGGACAAACCGTAACTCAAGCGGTTATTACAGTTCCGGCTTACTTCAATGACAGTCAGCGTCAAGCAACGAAGGATGCTGGTAAAATTGCAGGCCTTGAAGTGCTGCGTATCGTCAACGAGCCGACGGCAGCAGCTCTCGCTTACGGTCTTGAGAAATCCGAAGATCAAACAATCCTCGTGTATGACCTTGGGGGCGGTACTTTCGACGTATCCATCCTTGAGCTTGGCGACGGCTTCTTCGAAGTAAAAGCTACAAGCGGGGACAACAGCCTCGGTGGAGACGATTTTGACCAAGTCATTATCGATTACCTTGTAAATGAATTCAAGAAAGAGCAAGGCATTGACCTTAGCAAAGACAAAGCTGCTGTTCAGCGTCTGAAAGATGCAGCGGAAAAAGCGAAAAAAGAATTGTCCGGCGTACTGACGACGACGATCTCTCTTCCGTTTATCACTGTTGCTGACGGCGTGCCTCAGCACTTGGAAGTAAACTTAACTCGTGCTAAATTTGAAGAGATCTCTGCTCAGCTGGTAGAGCGCACACTGGGTCCTACTCGCCAAGCGCTTAGCGATGCAGGTATGACTGCTAACGATATCGACAAGATCGTTCTGGTCGGCGGTTCTACTCGTATTCCTGCCGTTCAGGAAGCGATTAAGAAATTGACTGGCAAAGAACCACATAAGGGCGTTAACCCGGATGAAGTGGTAGCACTGGGTGCTGCAGTTCAAGCCGGTGTCCTTACTGGTGACGTTAAAGACGTCGTTCTTCTTGATGTAACGCCATTGTCCCTGGGTATTGAAACTGCAGGCGGCGTATTCACGAAGATGATCGATCGCAATACAACGATTCCTACAAGCAAGTCTCAAGTATTCTCTACTTACGCGGATAATCAGCCTAGCGTTGAAATCCATGTACTGCAAGGGGAGCGCGAGATGGCTGCGGGCAACAAAACACTCGGACGTTTCATGCTTGGTGATATTCCTCCAGCTCCACGCGGCGTACCGCAAATCGAAGTTACATTTGACATCGATGCGAACGGTATCGTTAACGTATCTGCAACGGATAAAGGAACAAACAAATCCCAAAAAATCACGATTACTTCTTCAAGCGGTTTGAGCGAAGACGAGATCGAGAAAATGATGAAGGATGCAGAGCTGCATGCGGAGGAAGACAAGAAACGCAAAGAGCTTGTTGAAGTAAGAAATGCAGCTGACCAGCTGATCTACACTGTGGATAAGACGGTTAAGGATCTTGGCGACAAAGTAGATGCAGGTGAAGTAGAGAAAGCGAATGCTGCAAAAGAAAAATTGCAAAAAACGCTGGAATCTGACAACGTGGAAGACATCAAGGCTGCTACGGAAGAGCTTACCGAAATCGTTCAACAGCTGTCTGTCAAACTGTATGAGCAGGCTGCACAAGATGCACAGGCACAAGGCGGAGACGCAGCAGGTGCAAGTGCAGGCGGACGCGATAACGTCGTAGATGCAGATTACGAAGTGGTTGACGAGGACAAAAAAGATAAATAATCCTTTATAAGGATGACAGGAAGTTATAAGCCTTACAAGTGACAAGCATGGGAAGGTCAGAGCCGGAGTTCTTCGCGCTTTGATCCTTCCTTTTGTCACGTATATGCGGTATTGTTATAAAGTTATGGGGGTGGAAGAGTGGCAGATAAGCGCGATTATTATGAGGTGCTTGGTGTTGGCAAAAGTGCCGGCGATGATGAAATCAAGAAGGCTTACCGTAAGCTTGCACGGCAGTATCATCCGGACGTTAACAAAGAAGCAGATGCTGAAGCCAAATTTAAAGAGGTTAAAGAGGCTTATGACGTTCTGAGTGATGAACAGAAGCGTGCCCGCTATGATCAATATGGTCATGTGGATCCGAACCAAGGAATGGGCGGCGGCTTTGGCGGTCAGGATTTTGGTGGCTTCGGCGACATTTTCGATATGTTCTTCGGCGGTGGCGGAGGTCGGCGCGATCCCAATGCTCCGCAGCGGGGGAATGACCTTCAATATACGATGACGATTGAATTCAAGGAAGCGGTATTTGGCAAAGAGACGGATATTACTATTCCTCGCACAGAGAGCTGTGATACGTGCCATGGTTCAGGAGCGAAACCAGGAACTCATCCGGAAACCTGTTCTGTCTGCCGTGGCAGCGGGCAAGAAGAAGTGGTGCAGAACACCCCGTTTGGCCGTATGGTTAACCGTCGTGCCTGCTCCAACTGTGGTGGTTCAGGCAAGTCCATCAAGGATAAGTGCAGAACTTGTCAAGGAAGCGGTAAAGTCCGTAAACAGCGCAAGATCAATGTTCGGATTCCTGCAGGAGTGGACGATGGTGCACAGCTGCGTATGAGCGGTGAAGGCGAAGGGGGACTTCGCGGGGGACCTTCAGGGGACCTGTTCATTGTTATCCGTGTGAAATCTCACGATTTCTTTGACCGGGAAGGCAATGATATTTATTGTGAAGTGCCGCTTAATTTTGCACAAGCAGCACTCGGTGATGAGATTGAGATCCCAACGCTTCGTGAGAAAGTGAAGCTCAAAATCCCGGCGGGTACCCAGACAGGAACCTATTTCCGTCTAAAAGGCAAAGGTGTTCCTCATTTGAGAGGCTCTGGTCAGGGAGATCAGCATGTTAAAGTGGTCGTTGTTACACCGACCAAATTAAACGATGAGCAGAAGGATCTGCTTCGGGAATTTGCCGCTCTCGGCGGAGAACAGATGGATGAGCACGAGCAATCGTTCTTTGATCGGGTTAAACGTGCATTTAGAGGTGACTGATCTATGCAAGAAGGGCTGTCCATGGTTCATGGGCAGTCCTTTTTTTGCGTGGTCATCTGAATAGCTGTCATCCATTTGCGGCATTCTATGTTAAGGCTCGAAGAGCAGCCTGGAGCTGCATCGATTTCATTAAATGAGAAGTGACTAAAGGCGGTGTTTTCTTATGGATAAGAACATCCTTGCTTATTTCAATTCCCCGGAGCAGGCACAGAAGGTTGCAGCCAAGCTGGGCAGCTTGAAGCTCGAGAGTATTTCGATCGATCGTTTCAGCCGCTATCCAGGCGAAGGAAGCAATGAGCCAATATTAAACAGTGCAATGGACAGTTTATCCTCTGCGACGTTACATGGTTCCTTTACAAGTGCATCCTCTGGAATACTGGCAGCTGCCGACCCATCTGCCAGCGGTATGAGTGATGGAGGCGCAGGAGGGCCGACAGGCAAGGACATTCTGCTGACTGTCGTTGTGGATGAATCCGTGCATCATGAGGCGCTGCGGATCATTGAGGAATCCGGTGGTCTAATTTAATTCAGAAACCGAGGAGGAATATAGAATGTCTTCTAACCGCAGAAAAGATAGAGTATTAAAAAAATCGGAGAAGATCAGTGAGCTCGCTTCAGCAAAGAATGAGGATGTTGAATTCAGCAGTGCAGAGGCTGATCAAGAGGATATTGAAGCGCTTCGCCGTAGTGAGGCGGCAGATGAGCGGCAGACGAGAAAGCTGGATGATTACAGATATGAGTAAATACAAGGAAGCATCGGAGTCCCGGGTAGAGGGCGCCGATGCTTTTTTGCACGGTTTTGGTTGGAGGGGCACTATATTATCAGTGGAATATGGAAATAACTGTGGAGAAATAAGGATGGGAGTTCTCTCGTTCTTTGTGCTCACTATTGTTTGTATAGTACAATAGAGGGTATGAATACAGGGGAGGAAACAGCAAATTATGATATGGAATGAAATAACAATACATACAACGGAAATAGCGCAAGAGATGATCTCGAACTTCTTGCATGAAGCGGGTGCGGGCGGAGTAGCTATCGAAGAATCAGGTACACAGGACAAGATCAGAACGACAAAGTATGGGGAATGGTACGAATACCCTCTAAATGATATTCCTAAGGGCGAAGCCGTTATCCAGGGCTATTTTGCGGATACGACGGATATGGATGCCGTGATTGCTGAGATTAAGCCGCGAATCAAGGAGCTTGCAAGTTATGGAATTGATGCAGGCAAGGCCGAAATTACGGTGAAGCAAGTGGATGAAGAGAGCTGGGCTACGGCTTGGAAGCAGTACTTTAAGCCGCTTAGAGTATCTGAGACGCTGACGATCAAACCGACTTGGGAAGAGTATACACCAGAAAGCGCAACGGAGAAATTGATCGAAATTGATCCCGGGATGGCATTTGGTACAGGAACGCATCCAACTACCTCTCTATGCCTTCGTACGCTGGAAAAATATGTTCAGGGCGGCGAAGAGGTCATTGATGTAGGAACAGGCTCGGGTATTCTGGCCATCGGCGCCATGAAGCTTGGGGCAAAGCACGTGCTTGCACTTGATCTTGATCCTGTAGCGGTGTCTAGCGCGCGGGAGAATAGTGCTCTAAATGGGCTTACTAATCATATTACGGTATACGAGAGTGATCTTCTGTCCATTTTGGACAAGCAGGACGGTTCCCTTGGTGTCACAATGCCAGTTCAAATCGTTGTCGCGAATATTTTGGCAGAGGTCATCCTTCTCTTTATTAATGATGTTTATGAAGCACTTCAGCCGGGCGGCCTGTATATTGCTTCAGGCATCTGGAAGAACAAAGAGGAAGTTGTCCTTACAGCACTGCGAGAAGCAGGTTTCGAAATTATGGATATTCAACGCGACGAAGACTGGCTAGCGATTGTTTCGAGGAAATAAGGGATGAGTATGGATCAATTTTTCTTTTATCCATTAGACCAGCTGCCCTTTTTTATTCTGACGATTCTTATTGCGTTTACAGTGCATGAGTTTGCTCATGCTTACTTCGCCAATAAATTCGGTGATCCCACCGCGAAAATGCTGGGAAGAATGACCTTGAATCCGGCGGTGCATTTCGACTTCTTCGGCCTGCTACTGCTGGTGATCGCCGGCTTTGGCTGGGCAAGGCCGATTCCGGTAAACCGGGATAATTTTGATCGCAGACGGATGATGAGCGTGGTTGTCTCTGCGGCAGGGCCTGTAAGCAACCTGGTGCTCGCACTGATCGGAACGATTACTTATGCAGCCATGATCCAGCTCGGAGTCATGGACTCTATTGAGAATCAGCGTGTTGTATTTGCGATCTCGACATTCTTTTCTATTTTTAATGTAACGAACTTTTTCTTATTCTTCTTCAATCTCGTTCCTCTGCCTCCACTTGATGGATACCGAATCGTAGAGGAGCTTGTGCCGACTCGTATTCGGATCAAGCTGCAGTCACTTGAGCAATGGTCAATCCTTATATTTCTAATTATCGTCATTACTCCGCTGAACCGGTGGACAATAACTCCTCTTTATGAATTGTCCATGAGCTGGTACATAGGTATAGCCCAGATGGTGATGACCTTGCTTGGCGGCTAGTCAGAGACGGTAAAAAGTTGTAAGATGTTATGTGGTTATTTTCTATTTAAAAGAAGTGTAGTTCTGAGAATGATAGTTGGTTAAGCAGGGGGCATATCGATCCATGCAGCGTTATTTTATTGAACAGGATCAATTCGACGGACAGACAGCCATTATTCATGGAGATGATGCTCGTCATATTACCAAGGTGATGCGGGGCAAGACTGGGGATAAGCTCATTGTGAGTGACGGAGTTTCCCGTGAGGCTATGGTCCAGATCACACACATAGAAGCTTCGCAGGTGCAGGCAGAGGTCGTGGAGTGGCTTCCTATGGATCACGAACCGCGAGTATCGGTAAGCATTGCACAAAGTTTGCCGAAGGGCGACAAAATGGAGCTTGTTATTCAAAAATGTACGGAAATCGGTGCGGTCGGTTTTATTCCTTTTTTATCCGAACGTACCATTGTCCAATATGACGCTAAAAAAGAGGGGAAACGACTGGAGCGGTGGCGCAAAATAGCGAAGGAAGCTGCTGAACAGAGTCATCGCAATCGCATTCCGGCCGTATATGAATCGAGGTCATGGAAAGAGCTGCTAGCTTCTTTTGATAGTTATGATCTCGTTTGCTATTGCTATGAGAAAGAAGACGGCTTGCAGCTGAGAGATGTAATTAAGCCATTAGCAGCCGGATTGTCTGCGGATGAGAGTGCCTCTGTACTTGTTGTTGTGGGTCCGGAAGGTGGATTTACAACAGGGGAGGTACAGGCGGCTGAGACCGCAGGGGCGAGATCCGTCGGTCTTGGCAAACGTATTCTTCGTGCCGAAACAGCAGGCATGGTCGCTTTGACTTGTATTTTATATGAAACTGATGAAATGGGAGGAATGTAATTATGCCATCCGTGGCGTTTTACACCTTGGGATGTAAAGTAAACTTCTACGATACAGAAGCCATTTGGCAGCAATTTAAAGAACAAGGATATGAGCAGGTGGACTTTGATTCACAGACCGCTGATGTGTACCTGATCAACACCTGTACCGTTACGAATACAGGAGACAAGAAGAGCCGTCAAATTATACGGCGTGCAGTTCGCAAGAATCCGGATGCGATCGTTGCAGTAACCGGCTGCTATGCACAGACTTCACCGGCAGAAATTATGGACATTCCTGGTGTCGATCTCGTTGTAGGTAATCAGGATCGGGACAAGATCATTCCTTTTGTCAATCAGATCAAAGAGACACGCGAGCCGGTAAATGCGGTACGCAATATAATGAAGAATCGCGTATTTGAAGAGATGGATGTACCTGACTTTGCCGATCGGACGCGTGCCTTTCTTAAAATTCAGGACGGGTGTAACAATTTTTGTACCTTCTGTATTATTCCATGGGCGCGCGGACTGTCTCGCAGCCGTGATTCGAAGAGCATTATTACTCAAGCGCATCAGCTGGTCGAGGCAGGTTACAAGGAGATTGTCCTGACCGGAATACATACCGGCGGCTACGGCGATGATCTTGATAACTATGACTTGTCGAGTCTTCTGTGGGATCTGGATAAAGTGGATGGATTAGAGAGAATTCGCATCAGCTCCATTGAAGCAAGCCAAATTGATGAACGGATGCTGGATGTGTTGAACCGTTCCTCGAAGATGTGCCGTCACTTCCATATTCCGCTTCAAGCAGGAGATGATACGGTTCTTAAGCGGATGCGCCGCAAGTATACGACCGAGCAGTTCTATAATAAAATGGGACTGATCCGTCAAGCAATGCCGGATGTGGCCATTACAACCGATGTGATTGTCGGCTTCCCTGGGGAAACGCATGAGATGTACCGAAATGGCTATGACCTTATGAAAGCCATTAATTTCTCAGAGATGCATGTCTTCCCTTATTCCAAGCGGACCGGGACTCCAGCAGCACGCATGGAGGATCAAGTCGATGATGAAGTGAAGAACGAGCGTGTAACAGAGCTCCTAGCGTTGTCAGATCAAATGAAGCTCAGCTATGCTGAGAAATTTGCTGGACAAGTTCTGGAGGTTATACCTGAAGGCAGAGGAGATCGAGCAGAGGGCCATCTTCATGGGTATAGCGATAATTATATCCAGCTTGAATTTGAAGGCGCCGATCATCTCGTTGGTGAGGTATGCCGTGTGAAGATGACGAAGGCCGGACTTCACGCGAGTGAAGGACAGCTTGTTCGGGTGATGGAGAATGGGCCACAAAAAGCTGCCCTCTAAGTTAATACGGACAGTATAGGATCACGGAGACGAACAAGGATTTCGTTTTCTTTTGGAGGGGTATTGGTTAAGGTTCCCTGAGGAAAGAATTCGGAATCCTTGTTGTTAGAGGGAGAGGTGCTAAGTTTCAGATGGCAAGAAAAGAGATTTCCGCCGGCGGCGTCGTATTCCGGCATATGGGTGATGAGCTTCAGGTTCAGCTTATTACGGACCGCTATGCTAGAATATCTCTTCCAAAAGGCAAGATGGAGCCGGGTGAAACGGTTGAACAAACGGCGCTTCGTGAAATTGAAGAGGAAACAGGTCTTAAGGGAAGAATTGTTGCACCTGTGGACATTATAAAATATACCTATTATCATGCTGTACACGGCAAAGTAAATAAAGAAGTGCATTACTATCTGGTTGAAGCTGTAGGCGGGAAGCACAGAGCACAGATCGAAGAAATTAAAGCGGTCGAATGGTATTCTCCCCTTGAGGCATGGAGTAGACAACAGCATCAAGGCTACGATAACAACGATAGGATACTGCGAAGAGCCCTAAGGCAGCTCGGGATTCAAGTTTAGATCTAAATTTGCAATTCAGTTTCTACGAAGAGAAGCGGTTTAACTTTAACTCTGATTAAGGCTCCAGCCGCTTCCAAATTTTAAGATAGCATAACGGGAGAGCCAGTAAGGAACAGACGATATTAAAAATGGTCTGCGCATGTGCGATTTGTGCGCCTGGTTCGGTTGTGAACAAGGCAGCCGCCTGATAGAGCAATGAGATAAGCGGGGCGAACAGCAGAGCTCCTGCAACATTAAGGATAATGTGGGACCATGCTACGAATTGACCTGCCTTGCTGCCTCCTATGGCGGCCATCCAAGCGGTAACACAGGTACCGACATTAGAGCCGAGTACAATGGCGATCCCGATTTCGGGAGGCAGGGCGCCGGTGGCAGCAAGGCTGATGGCCATGCCGATAACCGCAGCACTGCTGTGCACAATCGCAGTCAGGCATGCCCCAGCAGCCATGCCCCACCATACACTGTGGCTGGCTTGCTGAACAAACCAGGGGAATACCCCGCCTTGCTCTAAGGCGGGCCCGATACGCTGCATCATGAGGATGCCGAGCATAACCATGGAGAATCCGGCTCCCGCGAAACTGATATATCCTGCCGTATGAACGGCCTTCGAATGCCGGCTGTGCATGACATATTTTAATTCCCCGAGCATGACACAGACGATCCAGCAGCTGATGAAGAAGAGCAGCATGGGAACTGAGTATTTGCCAATCTTCAGACTGAGCAGCTCTGTGGTTACCGTAGTCCCCACATTGCTGCCCAGAATGATGCCGAGGGTGCGGGCATACCCTAGCAAATTCGCATTTACGAGGCCGATGGTCAGTACGGTGACCGCTGTGCTGCTCTGCAGCACAGCGGTCATTCCTGTGCTGAACAGCATGCCTTTTAACGGGGTTGCGGTGGCCCGATTCAGCGAGCTTAATAGCAGCGGGCCACTGAGTTTATAGAGTGAGGCCTCCATCAGCTTCATGCCCAGGAAGAAAATGATTAATCCATATATTAGAGGGAACACGATAGAATGTAACATGATATTACAAGGACACCTTCTCTCTCTTCCATGACTTGTCTACTGTTCATCTTATGTTAGTGAAGGGACAACCATGACTTTCATGTGAGAGACCAGATTACTTGATTATAAAAAGGAGTTGTAAGCATTTTGGCATCGGTTATTCTTACAAAGAGCCGTAAAAAAAGAGTGGAGCAGGGACATCCTTGGATCTACAAAAATGAGATTGAGTCGGTAGAAGGAAATGCGGAACCAGGGCAACTGGTGGAGGTAAAGAATCATCAAGGCCGTTATTTGGCAACCGGATACTATAATCCGGCTTCCCAAATTACCGTTCGAGTCGTTTCCTATGAACCGGTCACGACAATGGACAAAGCCTTTTTTGTTCGCAAATTTGATCAAGCTCTGCGGCATCGTGTCCGCTTTGTTACTGGCGGAGATGCTTACCGTCTAATCTACGGAGAGGCAGATTTTGTTCCTGGGCTAGTTGTGGATCGATTCGGCGATGTGCTTGTCGTTCAGATACTGACTCTGGGTATGGATCTGTGCCGTGAGGCAATTGTCGAGGCTTTGGTCGAAGTTGTACAGCCCAAGGGCATCTATGAGCGAAGCGATGTCAGTGTAAGGGAACTCGAGGGGCTTGATCAAGTCAAAGGACTGCTATATGGAGAATGTCCAAGACATGTAACGGTGACGGAAAACGGACTTAAAATAAAGGTTGATATAGAGCAGGGACAAAAGACGGGCTATTTCTTCGATCAGCGGGAGAACCGGGCAGCGATAGAACCGCTGATGACAGGCTGGGGCGGCAGAAGTGGAATTACGATCCAAGAGGTGGAGCAAGACGGTGTGAAGACGCTCGCTCCGATCAACAAGAGTGGTAAAGTGGTAACCTTCCCTTATTGGGATGGTGCAAATGTACTGGAGTGCTTCTCCCATACAGGCAGCTTTACACTAAATGCCTGCAAGTTTGGAGCTAAGCGGGTGACCTGTCTTGACATTTCGGAGCACGCGATTGAAAGTGCCAGGGATAATGTGAAGCTGAACGGCTTTGAGGACCGTGTTGAATTTGTAATTGATGATGCTTTTCAATATCTGAGAAATCAGGTTAAAGGCTTGGAGGAACGTGCTGCAAGGGCAAAAGGAGACAAGAAGGTAGATACCTCGCTTGCCATGACGGCCGGAGGTGGACGTACCTTTGATGTTGTCATCCTGGATCCTCCTGCTTTTGCCAAGACAAGAGGGGCAGTTAAAGGAGCTGTTCGCGGCTACAAGGATATCAATCTGCACGGCATGAAGCTCGTTAATGAAGGCGGTTATCTTGTAACGGCAAGCTGTTCGTACCATATGCGTCCCGATTTGTTCCTTGAAACGATTCAGGATGCTGCAGCCGATGCAGGGAAAGTACTAAGGCTCGTAGATTGGCGCGCTGCCGGTAAAGACCATCCTCAAATTTTGGGTGTGGAAGAGGGGCATTATTTGAAATTTGCCATCTTCGAGGTTCGATCAAAAACGCCATCCGGTATAAATTAAGCTAAGACCAGCTGCAGCATGAAGCATCCGTATTCTCTTTGAAGAAAGAGTGTGCGGATGCTTTTTTACTATACGTATGTTGATGGAGCGATGATTAATTGGATGCTGGTAGAAGATTGCAAGCTTGATTGTATTGGAAGAATTTTAGCATGGTTTGACTTACTGGAATTACCAAACGCATGTTCCTGTAGAATGAGATATGTTATACTTGTGCTTAGACTCTATAAGGTTTTTTGTTTCATTTATTTTGAAATTTATAAGTTGTATATCTTAGTTATATTGGTCATTTACAAGCCTCTGTTGATCTTTTTAGGAGGAAAAGTCTGACTTCAAATACATACATGTCAGTATGCTGATGATGTAGTTCGAGAATTAAAAGGGAGGAATTCAATAAATGCCGCTTCATATGATGATTGGACGAGCCGGTAGTGGAAAAAGCACGGCTATTATCAATCAAATTACAGCCCAGCTTCGTGAGAACCCTGCAGGTAGCCCTATAATTCTTATCGTTCCGGAACAGGCATCCTTCCAGGCAGAAACCGAAATGATTCGTTCTCATGGCGTGAATGGCTCCGTCCGGGCCCAAGTGCTTGATTTTCGCAGGCTCAGCTTGAGAGTGATGCAGGAAACAGGAGGATCTGCACTCATTCCAATTCGGGCAGAAGGCAAGAAAATGCTGCTCTACAAAATAATGCAGAAGCGCAAGGATGAGCTTAAGATTTTTTCTGCATCGGGTACACAAATGGGATTTGCCCATCAATTGAGTTCTCTGTATGCGGAAATGAAGCGATACGGAACCCAGGAACAATCTTTGAAGGAAGAGCTTGAGCGAGTGAGAGAGGTGCCCGGAGCAGGTACAATTCTGCACCACAAGATGCATGATATTTTGACTGTATACCAGGACTTCGAGGAAGAAGTATCGAGACTATATATGGATGAAGAAGATACACTGGACAAATTGGCAGACAGAATTCCTTCCTCGGAATATGTGAGGCAGGCTGACGTTTGGATTGACGGCTTCCGCAGCTTTACGCCACAGGAGCTCACCGTCATCAGACAATTGCTGTTGAACGCGAGCTCCGTGACCATATCGCTCACCCTGGACAAGCCTTATGATGCATTGCATATGCCGAATGAAATGAACTTGTTCTATTCTGCAGGTATGTCTTATGTCAAGTTAAAAGGGATCGCTGAAGATACAGCAGCGGGATTTAGTACAACTCATTTATCTCCGGCGCTCTCACCTCGTTATGCTTCTTCGGCGCTTGCGCATTTGGAAGCTGGCTTCGAGGCTCGTCGCGTCCTTATGAAGGATGCAGGTCATGAAGGGATTAATATTTTCGCAGCCGAGAACAGCAGAGCTGAGGTCGAAGGAGTGCTGCGAGAAATCAGACGTTTGGCAAGAGAAGAAGGGGTTCGTTACCGGGATATGGCAGTCCTTGTCCGAAATCTGGGCGATTATGGGCATATTGTTGCACCCTTGTTCAAGGATTACGAAGTGCCCTACTTCCTGGATGAGCGCAGGGATGAGCTGCATCATCCGCTTGCCGAGTTTATAAGGTCGGCCCTGGATGTCGTCAATAGACGATGGAAGTATGAGGATGTATTCCGCGCGGTGAAGACGGATCTGCTGCTGCCGCTGGATGGGACCGTAAGTCGATACGACATGGATATGCTGGAGAACTACGTGCTGGCGACCGGAATTTCCGGCTACAGATGGACAGATGGCAAGCCGTGGAAGGGAGTGCCGAGTTTGTCCCTCGAAGAAGATGAACCAACCGGTTCTGAACGTAATCGCAGCAGGTTCCTGCAATTAATGGAGAATTGTCGTGAAACGATAGTGTCTCCATTGTATACCTTTGAGAAGAGATTCAAAAAAGCAAAGAACGCGAAGGAGCAATGTATCGCTCTATTCAAGCTGCTGGAGGATGCAGATATTGCCCGTAAGCTGGATGCGCTGAGCAGCAAGGCGCTTGAGGAAGGAAGTCCTGAGCAGGCGCGCGAGCATCGCGGGATATGGACCGCCGTTCTGGATTTGCTGGATCAAGTCGTTGAAATGATGGGCACCGAGCATTTGGATGCCGAGCTGTTTGCAGGGGTTGTAGAGACTGGACTAGCCGAGCTGAAGCTGGGATTGATTCCTCCGGCACTGGATCAAGTGCTTATAGGAAGTCTGGATCGATCGAGAACAGGAAAGGTCAGTCATGTATTTATCCTGGGCGCAACAGACGGCGCCATGCCTCAAATCCAGCAGGAGGAAGGGGTTCTAACCGCTTCTGAAAGAGCTGTTCTTACGGACTATGGCATGCAGCTCGGGCCAGACGTGACACGTAAAATGCTGGATGAACGCTTCTTAATATATGCTGCCTTCACCCAGGCCAGCCACAGACTATGGATCAGCTATCCTCTTGCAGATGAAGACGGCAAGTCGCTCCATCCTTCAGAAATGATTCGCCATTTGAAGCGGATGTTTCCTGGGCTGGAGGAGCGCTTGCTCCTCTCTCGGCCAGAACAAGCCCCCGATTGGAAGGAGCAGGCAAGTTTCCTGCTTCGTCCTGAACTGACGATGTCCTATCTGATTGGCGAGCTTCGGGAATGGCGCAGAGGAAAGAACATTGAGGAGTCCTGGTGGGAAGTATATAACTGGTACCTCACACATCCGGAAATGCAGCTTCGACTTGAACGAATGCTCGAATCCGTGTTCTATAAGAACCGTACCCGCAATCTTACGAAGGAAACGAGCTTCAAGCTGTATGGAACACAGCTCAAGACCAGCGTTTCCCGTATGGAACGCTTTGCGTTATGTCCTTTCTCTCATTTTGTTTCGTTCGGGCTGAAGCTGAAAGAGAGACAAGTATATCGTCTTAAGGCGCCAGATATCGGGCAGCTGTTCCATGCGGCTCTAAGCAAAATGGCGATGAAGCTGAAGGAGCAGAACTTAAGCTGGGCTAATCTCAGCCGTGAAGAGTGCGTTTCCTATGCAGAGGAAACGGTCGATGTATTAGCGCCTCAGCTGCAAGGTGAAATTTTGCTGAGTACACAGCGTTATGGATATATTTATCGCAAGCTCAAAAACATCGTAAGCCGTGCTTCCATTATATTGGGCGAGCAGTCCAGAAGGGGCAGCTTTGAGCCGCTGGCGCTGGAGCTGGATTTTGGTCCAGACAAGCCGCTGCCGCCGCTGTCATTTACACTGGATAACGGCGTTGTGATGCAAATTGTCGGCCGAATTGACCGGGTAGATGTAGCCGAAGGAGAAGATGGCGAAATATTACTTCGGGTTATTGACTATAAATCCAGCCAGACCGATCTGAAGCTGCATGAGGTGTTTTATGGTCTGTCGCTGCAGATGCTCACTTATCTGGATGTACTGCTGACTTACGCGGAGGAGTGGATCGGAGCAGAGGCTCATCCTGCGGGCGTGCTCTATTTTCATGTGCATAATCCTCTCCTTCAATCTGCCAATGGCATGGGAGCCGAACAAGCCGAACAGGAGCTGCTTAAGCGTTTTAAGATGAAGGGACTACTGCTCGCTGATCGTGAAGTTATCGGGAAGATGGATACCTCCCTGGAAAAAGGATACTCCTCAATCCTTCCGGTAGCTGTGAAGACGGATGGTGGATTCTACAGCAGCTCGTCTGTCGCGACAGAGGAACAGTGGGACATGCTGCTGAGCTCCGTACGCGGAACGATTCAAGATATTGGAACACGGATAACAAATGGAGATGTATCAATATCTCCTTATCGCATGCAGCAGCAAAGTGCATGTACGTTTTGTCCATTAAAATCGGTATGCCAGTTTGATGAGAGCATGCCAGGCAGTGAATACAATTTACTCAAGAGACCGGGCAAGAACCAGGCTTGGGATTTATTTAACAGGGAAGGAGGAGAACCGGTATGAACATGATTCCAAAGCCGGAAGGAAGCTTCTGGAGCGACGATCAGTGGAAGGCGATTGCTTCTTCCGGAGAAGACATGCTCGTGGCTGCTGCCGCGGGCTCAGGTAAGACCGCTGTGCTTGTCGAGCGGATCATTCGTAAAATATCAGATCCTGAAGCAGGGTACAGCGTGGACCGGCTGCTGATTGCGACGTTTACCAAGGCAGCGGCGTCTGAGATGCGGGAGAGGATTCGTGATGCATTGGAAACGGCGCTTGAGCAGAGTCCAGGCAGCGAGCATCTTGCCAGACAGCTGACTCTGCTTGGTAGAGCACCGATTACCACACTCCATTCCTTCTGTATGGAGATCATTCGGAGATATTATCAGCTGATTCCCTTGGATCCAACATTTCGAATTTTGAACGAATACGAAGCAGAGCTTATGCGTCAGGAGCTGCTGATGGAACTATTTGAAGAAAAGTACGGAGAAGAAGGGGAAGGAAGCGATTTTCGCAGGCTTGTTGATTGGTTCAGCGGAGAACGAAGCGATGATGCCATGTATGGACTTGTCCAAAGACTGTATGATTTTGCCCGCAGTCATTCATGGCCCGAACACTGGCTGTCGGAGATGGCAGCCGCGTTTGAGGTTCGGTCATTGGAAGAGCTGAGCAAGACGGAGTGGGTCGCAAGCATTATGAGAGATGCGGAGCTGGCTCTGGGCGGAGCGTCAGATCAGCTCAAGCAGGCGCTTGATATTGCACAGGAGCCAGAGGGACCGGCAGCTTACGCCGAGACCTTTACCGAGGATTTGGAGATGGTAGAGCGGCTATTAAACCACGTTCGAAACGGATCATGGTCAGAATTATATGATGTGTTTAGCAGCTCCGCCTTCGGGAAGCTCAAATCGGTGCGTAAAGGTCAGGCTGATCCGGGTCTTCAGGAGAGGGCGAAGGATCTGAGAGAATCGGTGAAGAAGACCGTGACCGAGCTGAAATCGGTCATGTTCGGCAGAACACCAGAGCAATTTCTTAGCGAACTATCGAAGATAGCGCCACTTATGAAAAAGCTTGCCGAGATCGTCATCTTATTCGGCGAACGATTCACTCGAGAAAAACAAGCAAAAGGAGTCGTTGATTTCAGTGATCTGGAGCATTATGCGCTCCGGATCCTGCGTCATGTGGATTCAACTCCGGAGCAATCGTACCCTTCTGATGCAGCTATGGAATACAGACAGCAGTTTGACGAAGTGCTTCTGGATGAATATCAGGATACCAATACGGTTCAGGAGGATATTGTCAGCCTCATTTCCCGTGAGAATCCTGGGAATAGGTTCATGGTCGGTGATGTCAAGCAGAGCATATACCGCTTTCGTCTGGCAGAACCAGGCTTGTTCTTGGATAAATACAGAAGGTATGACCATGACGGAGGTAGGGAAGGTCTGCGAATTGATCTGGCACGCAATTTCAGAAGCCGCAAGGAAGTAGTCGATGCAGTCAATATGCTGTTCAGGCAGATTATGAATGCCGGTGTAGCTGAGATTGAATACGATGATGCAGCCGCACTGTCCTTTGGCGCCTCGTTTCCAGAGACATCCGAATCGGCAGAAGATTATACACCAGAGCTTGTACTCATTGATCGTGCTGGAACAGGCTCCTCGGAAGACGCTGAGGCAATAGAAGGCGAGCTGGCAGATGCATCTGAACAGGTTGAACAGCTGGAGATGGAAACGGCGGAGCTGGAGGCTTCCTATATTGCCGCTCGGATTCACCAGATGGTCGGCAGCTCGGGAGAAGCTACGCAAATCTATGACAAGCATACCAAGCTCATGAGACCCGCGAAGTACGGAGATATCGTTATCTTACTGCGATCAGCCAGAATATGGACACCTCTCATGATGGAAGTGCTGAAACGGGAAGGAATTCCCGTAACCGGTGATCAGAGCAAGGGCTTCTTTGAAGCTACGGAAGTAGAAATCATGCTGTCACTTCTGCAAATCGTAGATAATCCCCAGCAGGATATTCCGCTGGCTTCCGTTCTTCGATCTCCTATTGTAGGGCTGGATGAAGAGGAGCTTGCTCTGGTTCGTCTGTCCGGTAAAAATATGTCATTCTACGATGCAATGATGAAGACCATTACAGATGCAGGCAATTCGGCCGGTACGTCGTCTACAGTCTATTCGGATCCTGACATCAGTGAGAGCAGTGAACGGCAAGCAGCACAGCTGGAAATGGAGTTCGCTCTCAGAGAGGCTAGTGCAGCGACAGAGACGATAGATGATACAGAAGATCGTATTGAAGATCTTACAGATGGATTTATTGCAGAACCATCACCAGAACGATTAGTAAACGAACTGTCAGCTGCTTTGCAGGATACAACTAAGGCTGGGGAAGAGATTCAAGATCATCCTCTGCATGGAGGTGAGCCTGCGGCTAGTGAAGCGCTAGTAAGTAAGCTTCGGGAGTTTAGCGGGTGGCTTGAGCAATGGCGGCATGATGCACGTAATGGAAGCTTGAGCGAGCTGATCTGGAGGATCTACCAAGACACAGGTTATCTAGACTGGGTCGTGGGTCTTCCAGGCGGAACGCAGCGCAGCCGCAATCTACAGGCGCTATATGATCGGGCCAAGCAATACGAGAACTCGACTTCCCATCGGGGCTTGTTCCGTTTTCTTACGTTCATTGCCAGGCTGAAGGACCATGGCGGTGATCTCGGTACGGTCAGTGGTACGGGGGATACAGATCAAGCCGTGCGCATTATGACGATCCATCGAAGCAAAGGTCTCGAGTTTCCGATCGTGTTTGTAGCAGGGATGTCCAAAATGTTCAATCAGCAAGATTTGAACTCTCCCTTCATGATGCATAAGGAGCTTGGCTTTGGTCCGAGATTCATTGATGAAGCCCATCGGGTCGGTTATCCGACACTTGCCAATCTGGCGATCCGCCGTCGTGCGCATGCTGAACTGCTGGCTGAGGAGATGCGAGTGCTGTACGTTGCGCTGACTCGTCCCAAGGAAAAGATGATTCTTATCGGTACAGTCAAGGATGCAGCTGCCCGGGCACTTGCCTGGTCCCAGATCAAGGATCTCTCAACCATGCTGCTGCCGGAAACCCTTCTTGCTTCAGGAAGAAGCTATATGGACTGGTTAGGCCCGGCCTTATTCCGTCATCCAGACGGGGAGCCGCTTCGGGAAATGGCTGGAATGGAGAATGTGGGCAGTATGCCTCACCGGATCTTCAGTGATGATCCGTCGCGTTGGATCGTTTCTATCACGCCTAGCTATGCGGTTCAAGGCTTAAGCAGTGGAGTTCTCCCTGATGAAGAAGGAATAGATGAGGAACGGATGCATCGCAAAACCGCACTTATGGAGCGCAGACCTGTGTTGTCCAAGCTGGAAGAGAAGGTCGAAACAGCTCAGATGATTAATCATGTTCTCTCATGGACGTATCCATATATGGCAGCAGCGAAGACACCAGCCAGCACGTCTGTTACCGAGATGAAGGCACTGCTGGCAGCACAGGATCGTCCTTCGCTGGAGTGGATGGACGAAATGGAGCTCTACGGTGCTCGCCCAGAGTCCAGAGAAACACTCCATCTGCGGCGGCCGAAATTTATGAGCGAGACCCTGCTCACACCTACCGAAAGAGGTACGGTGTATCACACCATTATGCAGCATATGCCGATGTTGACAGGGATGAGTCTTGATCTGATTAAGGAGACGATCGGAAGATTGATTGAGATGAATATTCTGTTGCCCCATCAAGCAGAGGCCGTTGAGCCTGAACAAATACTCAGGTTCTACGAGAGTGAGCCCGGACTACAGCTGACAAGAGCAGCATGGATCAGAAGGGAGATGCCGTTCAGCTACGGACTTCCCGCGGATGAGACGGATGAAGGTTTGTTCATGCCTATCTCACATGAGAAGGACTGGAGGCTGCAGAGCGAGCTCAGTCAGGAAACGGTATTGATTCGTGGTATCGTTGACTGTTTGTATGAGGTGGATGGCAAGCGTGTGCTGCTGGACTATAAGACAGACAAGGTGCTTGAGCATAGGGGCGGGGTTGCACAGCTGGCGGATGGCTACCGTTTTCAGCTTGATCTCTATGCAAGAGCGTTAAAAGATATTTTGGATTACGAAATTGATGAAAAATGGCTTTATTTCTTTGATGCGGATACGGCAGTGAAGCTCTAGAAATGCGGCGTAAAGGAGTGAGAGATACAATATGCGGATATTGCATACGGGGGATTGGCATTTCGGTAAGATGCTGGAAGGCAGAGGCAGGCTTAAAGAGCAGGAGGCGTTTGTAGACGAGCTGGTCACTCTTGCGGATGATCAGCAGGCGGACGTCATACTAATGGCGGGAGATGTGTATGATTCCGTCAATCCGCCGGCGGCTGCAGAGCAGCTGTTCTACGATGCCTGTGCCCGTCTTACGTCAGGAGGAAGACCTCTCGTGGTCATTGCGGGGAACCACGATCAGCCGGAGCGTGTCGCTTCGGTCTCTCCTTTGGTAAACAATAGAGGCATTACGCTGGTTGGCTTGCCAACATCCGAGATTATAACGGTTAATGCCGCGAGAACGGGGGAAGTCGCAAAAGTCGCGGCACTCCCTTATCCTTCTGAGTCAAGGTTAAACGAGCTGCTCACAGATGACGCTGAAGAGCAAGGCATGCGTAAGGCATATAGTGAACGTGTCGGCGAACTGATGCGGCATCTGGGCCGTTCATTTCGGCAGGACACTGTTAATTTGGCAATGAGTCACATCTATGTCCTGGGCGGCCTTGAATCCGACTCGGAAAGACCCATTCAGGTAGGCGGAGCTTACACGGTGGATCCTTCAGCACTTGCCATAGGCGCGCAGTATACTGCGCTCGGACACTTACACCGGCCGCAAGCGGTCAAGGGTGAAGGGATGATACGTTACAGCGGATCTCCGCTCGCCTACAGCTTCTCTGAATCCGGACAGACCAAATCCGTTGTCATGGTTGATGTTGCTCCCGGAGGCATGCCCTCAGCTAGAGAGGTTTATCTGAGTAGCGGCAAGCCACTTGTACGATGGAAGGCCCAGGAAGGGCTCGCACAAGTGTATCAATGGCTGGAGGAGGGCAGAGACGCGAATGCCTATATCGATCTGGAGATTTCTCTGAGTGAGGCGATGTCTCTCGGAGAGATTCAAAAGCTTCGCAAGGCGCGAGAGGGAATTATCCATATCCGTCCGGTATACCCGGAAATGCTGACTGAGGAGCTGCGTGCAGCTCGTTCTGAGCTGCCTGTGCATGAGGTGTTCCGCCGATTTTACCAGCGCCAAACCGGGGGAGCAGTACCCGATGACAGTCTGGTTCGATTGTTTCTCGAACTGGTCAATGAGGAGGAGTTGTCAGCGGAAGGTGAAGAGGGGGCTGTGTCATGAGACCTGTCAAATTGAAGCTGTCTGGTTTGCAGAGCTACCGTGAAGCACAGGAAATTGACTTCAGGACATTAACGGAAACAGGGCTGTTTGGAATTTTTGGCCCGACGGGAAGTGGTAAATCTACCATTCTCGATGCGATCACTCTTGCTATGTACGGTAAAGTGGAACGAGCCGTGAACGGAACACAGGGGATTATGAATCAGGCGGAGGACACGCTATATGTTTCCTTCAGCTTTGAACTGCAATCAGAGAAGGGTGTACAGCATTTTCGTGTGGACAGAAGGTTCAAGCGAACGGGTGAAGTATCGATCAGCAATACGGTGAGCCGTTTTGTTGCCGTTACGGAAGAAGGCGAGGAAGTACTGGCAGACAAGCTTGCGGAGGTCAATCGAGCTGTAGAAGAGATGATTGGTCTGAAAATGGATGATTTCACAAGGGCTGTAGTTCTTCCTCAGGGCAAGTTTGCGGAATTTCTATCCCTTAAAGGAGCGGAGCGCAGGCAAATGCTGCAGCGGCTGTTTCATCTGGAGAAGTATGGAGATCAGCTTGCGATCAAGCTGAGCCGCAAGGTGAAAGAGAACGACAGTGCACTGAAAGCGCTGGAAGCGGAGCAGCAAGGACTGGGTCTTGCGAGCAAGGAGGCCTTGGAAGAGGTGCAGAGCAAGCTCAGTGAATCAGTATTAGTGGCCGAGAATGCCCGGAAGCAGCTTGAGGAGCTGACAGCAGCAGCTGAAGGCATGGCAAAAATAAGAGAGCAAATGCTGGAGCGCAGTAAATATCGGCAGCTTCTAGATGGAATGATCCAGCAGCAAGCTCACATTACAGAGCTTGAGAAGCAGCTTGAATTGTCATCCAAAGCGGCAGGTCTCATTCCAATCCTGGAGGAGCTTGAGAAGATACAGACTGAATCCGTTAAACGTCAAGCAGCTGCGGAAGCGGCTAAGGTACAGCTTGATCAGTGGGAGCAGGCCGCATTGGACTGTTCACAAGTAGAGCACCAAGCTGCGAGAGTCTTGACTGAGGAAGAGCCTAAGCTGCTTGTTCGGCTGGAGCAGCTTGAACAAGCACGGGAGCTGGAGCGGGAAACAGATGCGGCAAAGAAAGCTTTAGCCAAGCTTGAGCAGCAGAGAAATGCTGAAGAGGTTCTATATGAACAAACCCATCAGGCATTTGTGAAAGAACAAGACCTTCATGCACGCGGACAGCAGAGACGAAAGGAACTGCAGGACGGTCTTGCATCCTGTGAAGTGAAAGCACAGGAAAGAAAGGAAGTATCGGGGGCCGTATCCGGGAAGCATAAGCTCGATACGGCTGCCGAGAGGCTGAATGAATCGCGTAAGCAAGCCCAGCAGGTCGATCTCAAGCTGACCAGAGCAAAGGAAGAGCAGGAACAGACGACTTCTGAGGAAGTGAGGCTCGCTGAAGAGCAAGCGCAGCTGGCTATCCGGCTGCGAGAGGCTCAAGAGGCGCTTGCTCTCAGCGGACATCAGCTTGATCGGGAGCTTGAGCAGCTAGGTAGGTTTGAAGAACGTTTGCGGAATGAACTGAAAGAGAATGAGCGAAGGGATCTGTCGGCACGTCTGGCAGCTGAGCTGACAGACGGTGTGCCATGCTCTGTCTGCGGTTCGGTGCATCACCCGAACCCGCAGGAGCTTGTTCACGAGCCGGGCGATGCTCGTGAAGAGGACCTCGCGCAGCTGCGCGTCATCTCGGCAGAGCTCTACGAGCTCCGCCTCGGCCTGCGCGAGCAGCTGCATGAGCTGCGCGGACTTCTCGCGCAGCAAGACCCAGGGACCGCGGACGTGCACGCGGTCCATGCCCCGCAGGCGGAAGCCGCGCCTGCGGCAGAGATCGCCGCAGCTGAGCTTGCTGCTGCGGCGCCGGATGCGGTGGTGCGCGATTATGCTGCGCGCACCCGCACTTACCGCGAGGCGGCGGATCGCTTCGCCGCCTCCCTGACTGCGCTGCGCACGGAAGCCGCGCAGCAGGAGACGCGCGCTGCCTCGGCGCGGCAGCGCAAATGGCTGGCGCAAGCGGCATATGACGCTTGCATCAGCCAGCAGGCGGAGGCAGCAGCACGCATCGAGCTGCACACCGCCGAGTACGAGGCCATTCGCGCAGATTGGGCGCGTGAATGGCCTGGCATCGCACCGGAGGAAGCGATGCAGAGGTACGAATCGCTTCAGGAGAGGGATGCTGCAGCGGAGGAGATCAAGCTCAGACTGGATAAGAGCGTATCCTTCCTTGAAGAGAAAGCATCCACCATGAACGAGCTTCAGCAGCAACTGGCCTCCATTGATAAACGAAGAGTACAGCTCAAGGCCGAATGGCAAGGCAAGAAGGAGCTGCTGCTGGAACGGGAAGCGCGTCTACGCCATTTGGTGCAGGAAGAACGCGTAGAGTCTCTTCTAGAGGCTGCTGCATCAAGGCTGTCTGACATCCGTGAGGCTGCGAGGTCCGCCAAATCTGCGCTCGTCGCAGCAGAGCTGAAGAAGCAGGAGGCGATGAAGCAGGCAGTCATGTCAAGGCAGGCAGCGGACTCCATTCAGGACCAGCTGGCAGTTATATCGAAGAAGTACGAAACAGAGCTTGGCGGTTCACCATTTACAGAAGGCAGGGAAGTAAGAGCAGCTTATATGCTTCCCGATGCGGTTCAAAAAACAGAAGATACCGTTCAGGAGTTTCGTGAACGGGAGAAAGAACTAACTTTACGGCTGAAAGATCTGGAGCATAAGCTGCAAGGTAGCATGCTGACAGAAGAAGAATGGCTGTCCATGAGTGAGCAGCTGCGCGGTGCCAAAGCACAGGATGAAGAAGCGATGCGGGTAAAAGCCAGAGCAGAGCGGGATCTTGAGGATATTACACGTCGTCATACGCGCTGGATGGAGCTTGAAGCAGGGCGCAGCGAGCTGAATCAGTATGGCGAGCAGCTGTCCAAGCTGCAATCGGTATTCCGGGGTAATACATTCGTGGAATATGTTGCCGAAGAACAGCTCATACAGGTCTGCAGAGATGCGTCAGCAAGGCTGCGCTATTTGACCAAACAGCGTTATGCGCTTGAAGTGGATTCAGGCGGTGGCTTTGTCATTGTTGATGATGCAAATGGCGGAGTGAAGCGTCCGGTATCCACTTTGTCTGGAGGCGAGACGTTCCTGACTTCTCTGTCCTTAGCGCTAGCACTGTCAGCACAGATCCAGCTCCGCGGACAATATCCGCTCCAATTCTTTTTCCTCGATGAAGGGTTTGGAACGCTTGACTCCGAGCTGCTTGATACGGTTATTACGTCTCTGGAGAAGCTTCACAATGATCAGCTTGCCGTCGGCGTCATCAGTCACGTACCTGAGCTTCGGGCGAGACTAGCGAGGAAGCTGATTGTTATTCCGGCGGAGGAGGCCGGCAGCGGATCCAAAGTGGCTATTGAACAGCTGTAATCTGATTCCATTAATAAATTTCAACTTTTTGATAAGTTATGGGATGGATTCATCTATGTAAAATGTTCATTTTTCTCCTTAAAATCAGTGACAATTCGCCCAGCTCTGAATATGTTGTGGGTATGAGTCCAATGTCTTAAGGAGGAGCGTTAATCACATGGAGAAACAAGATAAGAAGAAAATGTGTTCCGATCATCTATATCGTTATGTGTCGGTATGGATGGAGGATGGATCTGTACATGATGGCATCGTGGAAAGTGTAGACGATGAAAATGTATATTTGGCCGTACCGATGACCTGCGATACTTATCAGCAAGCACCTGTTCATGGAATGAATGCTTATTGTGGATGCATGCCTTCCCCGTGCGGCGATTATAGAGGTTTTTTTCCATACGGTGGATTTGGTTATGGCAGACGCCGCCGCTTTAATCGGCTGATTCTTCCTCTGTTCGCACTCTCAGCCATTTCCTTACTGCCTTTTTACTAAAAATCTCACTATTCGATCTAACTTGCATATAGTCATTGAAATACCCTCTTGCTTAAGCAGGGGGTATTTCTTAGTAGGAAGAGACGAATATTTTCAGGATAAAATTTGAGTATTTCGTTAAAGTAGTCTGTTGAATCTTATTATTAAAACTAGATATAGGTTCTACATTATGGAGTCTACAAGCTTGTTGCTAACTATTCTTGAAACGGGAGACATGAACTTGTATGATAAACTTGTCTGTTCGATAGAATGGACTAAAGATCTCATGGTTTCGATCCCGCAAGCTCAGCTTATATCGAATATTCACTGATAGTTTCTTTAGTTCAATCTGGTCGGATACATAAGGATTTTGGTTGTCCAATTCAATCCTATTTGGAGGTTACAATTATGGACTGTTTGTTTTGTAAAATTGTTGAAGGAACAATTCCGTCAAATAAAGTGCTGGAGAATGAGCAGGTTGTTGTGTTCCATGACATCCAGCCTGCAGCACCGACACATGTACTCGTGATTCCGAAGAAGCATATCGCTTCAATCAATGAGGTGGAAGGGGAAGACTTTGCTCTGATCGGGGAGATACATAAGGCAGCTCAAGAAGCGGCTAGACAGCTGGGTATCGCTGAATCGGGATATCGCCTTATCAACAATTGTGGCAAGGATGGTGAACAGACGGTTCATCACCTTCATTACCATGTTCTCGGCGGTGCACGTCTCGGAGCTCTTACGGGTATTTCCAAATCTCACAGCTGAGTTTGCTATCGGTAGCCCCCCTTTCATTAATACTATAAGTTGCTGTAATCGAGAGTCCATGAAGCTCAAAAACGGTATGGTTTATGTCAAAAATAGTTTCAAATCCCTCGTTTTAATGAGGTAAGTAATTGATCCAATGAACCCCAAAATATACTTTTTTAGCGGGTGTTCTTATAGAGGTTGACACACTAACGAATTTTCACCTATAATTAAGTTTGATGAACCGTGTTATATGCTCTTGGACGGTCTGGTCGGAGGGAGGGAAAACTGGTGTCTGAAACTAAAGTTCGCAAAAACGAGACTATTGATGCTGCACTTCGTCGCTTTAAACGTTCCATCGCTAAAGATGGTGTTTTGGCTGAGGTGAAGAAACGCAAGCATTATGAAAAGCCAAGCGTAAAGCGCAAGAAAAAGTCCGAGGCTGCTCGTAAGAGAAAGTTTTAGGAGGAATTAGAACAACATGAATCTTAGCGAACGATTGAACGAAGATATGAAGCAAGCGATGAAGAGTCAGGACAAGTTCACACTCTCCACCATTCGATTGGTTCGTTCGACGATTAAGAATCTTGAAATAGATTTGAAAAGAACTTTGGATGACAACGAAGTGCTTGATATCCTCAGTCGTGAAATCAAACAGCGCAAAGATGCCCTCCAAGAATTTGATAAAGCGGGTCGCACAGAACTTGCGGCGAATGCCAAAGCGGAAATTGATATAATCAGCAAGTATCTACCCGTACAGCTTACCGAAGAAGAAATTAAAGTCATTGTACAGCAGACCATCCAGGAAACCGGTGCTTCTTCGAAAGCCGAGATGGGTAAAGTTATGTCAGCCCTTTTGCCTAAAGTCAAAGGCAAAGCGGATGGCAAGCTGGTGAGCCAAGCAGTTCAACAATTTCTGAACTAACATAAACCGTAAACACTCCCTGATTTCAGGGGGTGTTTTTTCTTTTTTGAAACGTAAGGCTTGCATGAAGCGTAATATACGACATATGGTGACATTATAGACTTATACAGGAGGGAGGTTATAAATTTGGCATTCACCTTGAAAAAGTGGAATTTCTCTGTTGTGATGATCGCTATTGTCCTGCTCACAATGTTCTCCTCATTATTCGGCATGCCATCCGCACAGGCTGCGAAATCCGGAGCGGTGTATGTGATACCGGTCGATCGGCCTATTGAACGCGGGCTCCACAAGTTTATGGAACGAGGGTTCAAGGAAGCGGGAGAAATGGAAGCAGGGCTTATTGTATTGCAAATTAATACGCCGGGCGGATTGGTCCAGACGACGAAGGAAATCGGTGATATGATTCAGAGCAGCAGTATCCCGGTGGCGGCTTTTATACATGGTGATGCCGCATCGGCGGGCAGCTATATTGCATTAACGGCTGATCATATCGCGATGTCACCTGGCAGCACAATCGGTGCTGCAGCACTCGTTGATGCCAGCAACAACTATATTGAGGATCCGAAGGCGGTTGCTACATGGAAGGCGAATATGCAGGCGGCCGCGGAGAAGAACGACCGGAACGGTGAGATTGCGCAGGGCATGACAGACCTTAACATGGTTGTTGAAATGCCGGAGATTAACAAGACGAAGCAACAGGGACAGGTTATCTCTTTGACCGCGAATGAGGCACTTGAGGTAGGTTATGCGGATAAGATTGCCTCGACCCCTGCAGAAGTTGCTGCATGGCTTGAATATTCCTCAGATAACCTATATGTGATGGAGCCAACTACGTTTGAGAAGATATCCACATTCCTCACACATCCGGTGGTATCTACCATTCTGTTGTTTCTCGGTATCGCTGGTATTCTGATCGAATTGTTTGTTCCTGGCTTTGGCGTTCCGGGTATTATAGGCATTATCAGCTTTGCGCTGTACTTCGGAGGCAGCTATGTGGCAGGCATCGGTGGTTCCGAGACCTGGTTCCTCTTCATTATCGGTCTGGCGCTGCTGGTAGCCGAGCTGTTTGTTCCAAGCTTCGGTATCCTGGGGATATTAGGCTCGGTAAGCTTGATTGCAGGTGTAGTTCGAGCCGCGTACGACACGGGAACAGCGCTGTTCTCCCTCGGTATTGCGGGAGCGGCAGCGATAGCGGTTGTTATTATTGTCGCGATTATGTTCAAGGAGCGCGGGATATGGAACCGATTTATTCTCAGAGATAGCATGACAGCAGACCAAGGCTACTCTTCGATCCGGACTAGAGAAGATTTGATCGGAAAGAATGGAATCAGTCTGACTACACTCCGCCCTTCCGGTACCGCTGTCATTGATGGAGAGAATGTAGATGTGGTCACAGAAGGCAGCTTTATTTCGGCTAATGAGCAGATAACAGTTCATAAAGTAGAAGGAACACGGGTTGTCGTCAAGCGTTTAAATCCCTAATTAAGGGTTATGCTGCGTTTATACACAATGCGAAAGGCAATATCGTAAGTCAAAATAATAAGTTCTTGGAGGAATTTAATCAATGATGGAGTCAGGTATCGTACCTATTCTTCTGATCGCGGTCGTCGTGATCATCGTTCTTAGCGTATTCTTCAGCTTCTTCCCGGTTATGCTCTGGATTTCAGCTCTTGCATCCGGTGTACGAATCAGCATTATCACACTTGTAGCCATGAGACTTAGACGGGTAACACCAAGCCGTATTGTGAATCCATTGATCAAGGCGACCAAAGCAGGTCTTGGACTCAATATTAATCAGCTCGAGAGCCATTACTTGGCCGGCGGTAACGTCGACCGTGTCGTGAATTCCCTTATTGCTGCTCAGCGTGCGAATATTCCGCTTGAATTTGAACGTGCTGCAGCGATTGACCTTGCAGGGCGCGATGTTCTGCAAGCGGTGCAAATGAGCGTTAACCCGCGTGTCATTGAGACACCGGTAGTATCTGCCGTAGCAAAAGATGGTATCGAAGTGAAGGTTAAAGCGCGAGTTACCGTTCGTGCGAACATTGACAGACTCGTCGGTGGTGCTGGTGAAGAGACGATCATCGCCCGTGTAGGCGAAGGGATCGTAAGTACAAATGGTTCCTCAGATTCTCACAAAGACGTGCTTGAGCATCCAGACCGGATTTCTCGTACTGTACTTGAAAAAGGACTTGATGCCGGTACAGCATTCGAGATCCTGTCTATCGATATTGCCGATGTCAGCGTAGGCAATAACATCGGTGCGGATCTGCAAACAGAGCAAGCTGAGGCAGACAAGCGGATTGCTCAGGCAAAAGCGGAAGAGCGCCGCGCGATGGCCGTTGCTCAGGAACAAGAGATGAAGGCTCGCGTCGTAGAAATGAGAGCGCGCGTTGTTGAATCCGAGTCTGAAGTACCGCTTGCGATGGCTGAAGCTTTCCGTAATGGTCAAATCGGTGTCATGGATTATATGAATTACCGCAACATTGAAGCAGATACTCAAATGCGTGGCTCCATCGCAAGACCTGATGATCGCCAGGGAGACAACGACGAATCAAACCCTAATAAATAAGGTGGTGGATGTCAATGAACCTTATCGAATGGGTGATGAATAACTTCATTTTTGTGCTGGGTGCTATTTTCGCATTGGTGTCCTTTATAGGAAAGAGCAAGAAGCCGAATGACGAGCATCCTTCCCAAAGGGCTCCGCGTCCCGGTAATCATCCTCAGGACGCTCGTCAGCAGCAACGGCCTTATGACACGAGGTATGAGGATGACGAGGAAGAAAATGAAAATTACGAGGACGATTCGTCTTCCTATTCTGATCAGCCTCAGCCTGCATATGCTGCAGCTCAGAACGAGGCGCTGGAGCAAAAGCTGCGGGAGCTTGAAGTGGAGAAGATGCGTACGGAGCGTGCAAGGCTGAAACTTGAGCATAAGGCTCAGCGGCAGAAGGCCTCCAGGGTGAAACCTCTTGAAACAACAACAGATGCTAGTGCGAACCATGCCCCATTAAGCTCAGATGAGATTCGTAAAGGAATCATTTGGGCCGAGATATTAGGACCGCCACGTGCGAAGCAGTCCTTTACGAGGCAGCGGAAATAAGCTATTTGAAGCCGTTTTTTCTCTTATGAGAAAAGACGGTTTTTTTTGTGTTTCGATGCTTTCATAAAACAGAAATTTACTGCATATGGTTTAAAGTACAGGAAGGGGGAAGACCAGCCCAATGACCCGAATCAGCCGCAATTTGCGCAAATGGACCAGCGAAGCACTCGATTTGCCGCAGGATGTTCTTTTTGACACGCCCAGGCTAACCCTGATTGGAAGTAATCAACTATACATAGAAAATCATCGCGGTGTGGCTCACTTCTCCGAAGAACGGCTCGTACTGGATTTATCCATCGGGAGGCTCGAGATCAGCGGAAACAATCTGATGATTCGCACCATTCTCCCGGAAGAAGTAGCTGTGGAAGGGCGGATTACCAATATACAGTACCTGGGAACGGGGGATGAAAAGTGAAGACACCGAGTCTAGCCAATTTGAGAGGAAGTGTTCATATTGTTCTCCTGGGTGGAGACCTTGAAGCGATGATTAACCAGATTGCTGTCAGAGGTCTTCAGGTTTGGGAGATTCAATCGATAGGTGAGAGCAGCGCCAGCTTGAACATTTTACTTCGAGATTTCTTCAAGCTGCGCCCGCTCTTGCGGCGGACAGGCTGCCGTGTTCGTGTAAAGAAGCGCATCGGCTTTCCTTTTTTTCTAGCTCGTCTATTGAGAAGAAAAATGTTTGTTGCGGGCGCATTTCTGTTTTTTGCCATCTTATTCTCGATGACTTCGCTTGTATGGGATGTAGAGGTGAAGGGAAATGTCAAAATAACAGAGGAGGAGATTCTGGCTGCAGCAAAACAAGAGGGGTTATATCCGTTTCAATGGTCCTTTCGGCTGCCAACACAGGACAAGCTGGCTAGAGATTTGATCAAGCAGCTGCCGGCTGCGGCATGGATCGGAGTCAACCGGGAAGGAACAAAATTTACAATTCAAGTTGTCGAGGCAGACGAGCCTGAGAAGCAGCCCTTGTTAAATCCGAGACATCTTGTGAGCAAAGCGGATGCGGTAATTACGGAAATTTATGCTGAACAGGGAAGACCTGTAGTGCAGAAGAATACACGTGTTAAAAAGGGCTCAATCCTTATCTCAGGCATATTGGGTGACGAGGAGAACAGTGAATTGGTCGTAGCCAAAGGTAACGTAAAGGGACTGGTATGGCACGAATACAACATTGAAGTGCCGCTTGTTCAGAAGCAGGTTACCTATTCAGGCGAATCGAAAGAGCGGAGGTATATCGTCATCGGAGACTGGGCTATTCAGTATTGGGGATATGATAAAACACCGTTCAGTAAATACGAGACCATAACGGATGTTGAGCCGCTCACGTGGAGGTCATTTAAGCTGCCGATTGGCTGGATGACGGAGACAGACAGGGAGACGAACTATAGGGAGCTTACTCCGAGTGAGGCAGAAGCCAAACAGTATGGAATTACAGCAGCAAAAAACGATATTTTAGCGAAAAATGGGAAAGGAACAAAGATTATAAGTGAAAAAATTTTGCATGAGAAGAAAGAGAATGGTAAAGTTTATATGAAAGTGCTTTTCGAAGTAGAAGAAAGTATAGCGGAAGAGCTTCCGCTCGTTCATAACCCAAGTCCAAGTCAAGGAGAATGAGGCTATTTGTCAGATAATAATTACAGCATTCGAATCTCGCTTCAGAACGCGGGAGAAGGGCAGTCGTTATTTGGACCACAGGACGCTTTTCTTAAAATGATGGAATTGCAGATTCCGGCGACTGTTGACTCCCGGGAAGCAGAAATAACGATTAGAGGCAAGGAACAGGAAGTAGAGATCATGGGTCAGCTGTTTGAGGTGCTGCTCGTACTTATCCGTAACGGCCATATCCTATCCGAAAGAGATGTCCAGTATGCCATTGAATTGGCTAAGGATCTGCGGGCGGATCAGCTTCTTGATCTATTTAAAGGTGAGATTACGAATACATATCGCGGCAAGCCGATTCGAGTGAAGACGATTGGCCAGAAGCATTATGTGACGACGATCAAAAAACGTGATATTGTGTTCGGCATCGGCCCGGCGGGTACAGGTAAGACGTATCTTGCTGTAGTTCTAGCTGTTGCAGCGCTGAAGGAAGGTTCTGTCAAAAGGATTGTGCTGACGCGTCCAGCGGTGGAAGCGGGAGAGAATCTCGGATTCTTGCCAGGTGATCTACAGGAGAAGGTGGACCCGTACCTGAGACCGCTGTACGATGCTCTGTACGACGTTATGGGTCCTGATCAGACAGCCAAAGCACTTGAACGCGGATTAATTGAAATCGCTCCACTTGCTTATATGCGCGGACGGACACTTGATGATTCATTCATCATTCTGGATGAGGCACAGAATACAACGCCAGAACAGATGAAGATGTTTTTGACACGGCTTGGATTTGGTTCCAAGATGGTCATTACCGGTGATGTGACGCAAATTGACCTTCCCCGCGGGAAAAAATCTGGACTCATTGATGCTAAGGCAATCCTCGAAGGTGTAGAAGAGATCGGGTTTGTCTATTTTACAGAACAGGATGTCGTGCGGCATACTCTTGTGCAAAAAATTATTACCGCGTATGACCGAGCCGCCGAAAATCAAGAATAGGAAGGGATTGTCGTGGGATGACCCTTAAGGAATTGTCGAAGGACAAATCTATTCAGAATAGAAAGCTTGGATGGAAGAATAGCAGAGGAGTCCGCTATCTTCTGTTTTTGTTTCTGATGATTCTGTTTTACGTCAGCCTGGCGCCAGGTCTTCTGCCTGAACGATATGATATTGTGCAGGGAACTCGCAGCGAAAAAGAAATCAAGGCTCCTATGCAGATACAGGATAATCAGGCAAGGGCGATTGCAGCAGAGGAAGCTGCTGAAGCGGTTCAGCCGGTGTATCAGATTGTATCGTTACGAAACGAGAACTTGGTGACCTCCATATTGGATCGGATTGACAGACTCAATCAGGATGATATTTCCCGAGAAGATAAGATTGAGATCTATAAGGATGAAATTCCCCAAAGACTAAGTGACTCGATTACGAATTATATCAATAACAACCGGGGAACAGGCACCTATTCGGATGCATTGCTTGATGAGATTCATAGAGTAACACAGGAGCAATCCTACCGAATTCCGGAGGAGACCTATATCAAGATCGCCCGGTTGTCCTCTGAACAGATACAGGAGATGAAGCCTGTTGCCCGTGAGCTCGTATCAAGATTAATGGTTGACCAGATCACGGATGCTTCAACCCCAAGAGCCAAGGTAGCTGAGATGGTCAATACCAGCTCCCTGACGGATAGAACTGCACGTGAGGTCGTACAGGAGCTTACTCGGTTTGTTATAACGGCAAACAAATTTTATGATGAGGAAGCAACGAAAGAAGCCAAGGCAAGAGCAAGAGAGAACACACCTCAGGTCTTCATTGAAGAGGGCGAAACACTTGTAGCCAAAGGTGAGATTATTACTGAAGAAGTGTACAAGCTGCTGGAAGACAACAAGCTGCTTCGCGACGAGGTTAACTACTGGCCTCAGCTTGGGCTGCTGCTCTTATCGTTCAGTTTGTCGATTGGAATTCTGATGTACATGAAACAAATCAGCAGTCCAGAGTTCAAATACAATAATTCTCAGCTCCTGATGCTGTTCTGCATCTTCGCGATCACGATCGGATGCATGCATCTCATCAGCTTCTTACAAAATGACAACCGAGCCTATGTCGGCTACTTGGCTCCCGTAGGGATTGGTGTCATGCTGATTACGCAGCTGCTGGATATTCCCCTCGCTTACGTGTGTGCTATTATCTTCGGCATACTAAGCAGCATTATCCTGAACACGCAGCTGAACGAGAACTTTGACTTTAATTTTGGACTGTTTACGATTATCATCAGCTTTGCGGCTATTTTCGCAACGGATAAGGCTAGTCAGCGTTCGACCCTGCTTAAGAGCGGTATCATCGTTTCTCTGATCGGCTCACTCGTAGTCTTTATGCTGGCCATACTTGGCAATGGGGAATGGGATCGAACTGCAGCGATGTATAGTGTAGGCTTTGCTTTTGCTGGCGGCATTTTGATGGCTGTCCTTGCCATTGGGCTGATGCCATTCTTCGAATCATTATTCGGTATTTTGTCAGCTCTGAAGCTGGTGGAGCTGTCGAACCCTAACCATCCGCTGCTGCGTAAGCTGCTGACAGAAACACCAGGTACCTATCATCATAGTGTCATGGTTGGGAATTTATCGGAGGCTGCTGCAGAAGCAATTGGTGCTGACGGACTGCTATGCAGAGTCGGTTCGTATTATCATGATATTGGCAAAACGAAAAGACCGATTTATTTTATCGAGAATCAGAACAATATGGAGAACCCGCATGATACGCTGGATCCCAAGCTTAGCAAGTCCATCATCATTTCACATGCCAGAGACGGTGTGGAGATGCAGAAGGATTACAAGCTTCCTAAACGAATAAGGGATATTGCGGAGCAGCATCATGGTACAACGTTCCTCCATTATTTCTACCATAAGGCGCTGAAACAGGCTGAAGAAGCAGGCGTAGAACCGGATTTTACGGAAGAAGACTTCAGATATCCGGGACCGAAGGCTCAGTCCAAAGAAGCAGCGATTGTGGGCATCGCTGACAGTGTAGAGGCTGCAGTGCGATCACTGCGCAAGCCTACTGTGGAACAGGTTGAATCCATGATCGAGAAGATCGTTAAGAGCAGACTGGACGATCATCAGCTTAACGATTGTGATCTTACCATGAGGGAGCTCGACATTATTTCCAGGACACTGAAAGAGACGGTCATGGGGATTTTTCATTCGAGAATTGAGTATCCTGAAGAGATCAAGAAACCAAAAGATAGTTAATTCAAATCACATTTATTGAAACAAAGGAGCATGCCATATGAGTGTGCAGCTTGCATGGGATAATAATCAAGAACAATATAATATCAGTGATGAGCTTATCTCTCTTCTGACTCAACTGCTTGAAAAAGCGGCCGAAATGGAAGGTGTAGACGAAGGCGAGGTTGCACTTACATTCGTCAATGATGAAGAGATCCATGAACTGAACAAGGAGTATCGCGGAATAGACCGCCCTACCGATGTGCTTTCATTTGCAATGAATGAAACGCTGGATGAAGAGCTTGACATTGTATATGAATTAGAGGAAGGCGAATCGGTGGACGTTCCGGATGTACTCGGTGACATTATCATTTCTGTCCCTACGGCTATCGCACAGAGCGAGGAATACGGTCATTCTGTGGAAAGGGAGCTTGGATTTTTGTTCGTTCATGGCTTTCTCCACCTGCTGGGGTATGATCATCAGGATGAAACAAGCGAAGCTGAAATGATGGGTAAACAAGAAGCTGTCTTGGCAAGCGTCGGGTTGACACGCTAATGAGACAACGGTCCATAGTGGATGTATTCCGAAATGCGATGGAAGGGCTGATTTACGGCTTTAGAACACAACGGAACCTGCGGGTTCATGCTGTTCTTGCTCTAGTGGCCGTTGCTGCCGGATGGCTTCTGGATATTTCACGTACGGATTGGATGTTCATTAGTTTGGCAATAGGTTTTGTAATTGTGACAGAGCTGCTTAACACAGCGATTGAGATCGTTGTTGACCTTGCATCCCCCGAGATTCACCCGCTGGCCAAAGCCGCCAAAGATACCGCTGCCGGAGCTGTACTGCTGGCGGCGGTTTTTGCCGTCATCATCGGCATTTTTGTCTACCTTAAACCGTTCATTAGATGGATTTTTTAACTCATCGTTATATACACGTTTACAATAATCGAAAAGAGGTACAAATATGGATGCAAATCAGCTCATGCAGGAAGCGATCGAAGCAAGAAAAAAAGCATATATTCCTTATTCCAAATTTGGCGTAGGCGCTGCGCTTTTAGGGGAAGATGGGTATATATATCATGGATGCAATATTGAAAATGCAGCTTATAGTCCGAGCAATTGCGCAGAGCGTACAGCACTGTTCAGTGCCATTGCGAGTGGTCATGCCCCCCGCAGATTCAAGGCACTGGCAGTCGTAGGCGACACGGAAGAACCTATTGCACCGTGCGGGGTGTGCCGGCAAGTTATACTTGAACTATGTGACAGCAGCATGCCTGTATACCTTGGCAACCTCAAGGGAGAAATTCGGGAGACAACGATCACCGATCTGCTGCCCGGCGCTTTTGGGCCGGAAGCTCTGGAGAAAGCATAAAAAGGATAAGGGTATTGACCCTTTTTGGAGGAAAATATGTCTAAAACAGCTTTTAAATCCGGATTTGTTGCCATTATTGGCAGACCCAATGTTGGAAAATCTACACTGATGAATCAAGTCATCGGACAAAAAATTGCAATTATGTCGGATAAGCCTCAAACCACTCGCAACAAAATTCATGGGGTTTATACGGCAGAAGATAATCAAATCGTATTCTTGGATACACCCGGAATTCATAAGCGCCAGTCCAAGCTTGGAGATTTCATGAATCAAACGGCGTTTAATACGTTCTCCGAAGTGGAGGCCGTATTATTTCTCGTCGATGCTTCTGAAGGAATGGGCGGCGGGGACCGCTTTATTGCCGAACAGCTCAAAAATGTCCGGACGCCTGTGTTCCTTGTGCTGAACAAGATTGATCAGGTGGAGCCTGAAGCGCTGCTGCCTCTTATTGATCAATATCGCAATCTGCTTGATTTTGCTGAAATTGTGCCGATCTCTGCCAAATTTGGAAATAATGTCAATACATTAATGGATCAGATCAAAAAGTATTTGCCAGAAGGTCCGAAATATTATCCTGATGATCAAATTACAGATCACCCGGAGCAATTTGTCATTGCAGAGCTCATTCGCGAAAAAATTCTGCATATGACCCGTGAGGAAGTGCCGCATTCCATCGCGGTCACCATTGAGGATATGCGTGTGCAAGAAAATGGAACGGTGCAGGTATCTGCCGTCATTTTCGTAGAACGCGATTCCCAAAAAGGGATTATTATCGGCAAACAGGGCTCGCTGCTTAAAGAGGTCGGAAAGCGTTCCAGACAAGATATTGAAAGACTGCTCGGTTCCAAAATTTTTCTGGAGCTGTGGGTAAAGGTTAAGAAGGATTGGCGTAATCAAGAGCGTGTACTTAAAGATTTAGGTTTCCATCGGGACGCATAATTTCGGTCAATAAACATGAACAGCCTAACCTCTCGTGAGCAAGCAATTCCAGTTAATGTATCGCATAGAAACAACAGCCCTGCACATCCTATTCGTAGATGCTTATCACGTCATTTCCGAAGAGAGAGGATGAATACTTGTGCGAGATTTTTCGTGGACGTATTTTGCAAAGACAGGAGATGTCGATGCCTATCTGTTATACAAGGAATCCTGTGCGTGCAGCATGGGTGAAGCAGGGGCAGATGCTGACGCAGAGGGAGAGGCTTATGATGAATTACAGACCGAATCCTAAAAGAGTACAGCATGACTTTCTATTGGGGGATGAGACATGCTATATAGGTTGGAAGGCATCGTCATCCGCAGTATGGACTACGGTGAGGGGAACAAAATTATTACGCTTTGCACCGAAAGTGGAGGCAAAATAGGAGTTTTGGTTCGTGGAGCCAAGAAACCGAAAAGCCGTCATGCCGGGTTGACACAGGTCTTTACTCACGGAGAATATGTTTTTTTTCGAAATCAGGGGCTCGGAACGTTAAACCAAGGTGAGATTATTGAATCTCACCATTTGCTGCGCGAAGATATCGTTAAAGCTGCCTATGCCTCTTATGCTTGTGAGTTGCTCGACCGCGTGCTGCAGGATGAGGAGACGGGAAGCTTTTGGTTTAAGCAATTAAAAGCATGCCTTACGGCACTTAATGAAGACAAAGATCCTGCTGTTATCATTTCTCTTTATGAAATGAAAATATTGCAATCCGCTGGTTATGCACCTGAATTGACTACCTGCATATCATGCGGCCGGGAAAGACCGGATGAGGAATATTTTATAAGTCCAGGACTCGGAGGAACACTGTGCAGGGCCTGCAAGCATTTCGATCCGCCTGCATTGTCCATTTCACCTAGGGCGCTGAAGCTGCTTCGTTTATTTGCCTTGGTCGATCTGCAGCGGCTGGGAAACGTCTCTGTTCGTGATGAGACCAAACTGGAGATAAAGAAGATCATGCGAGCTTTCATGGATCAGCAGCTTGGTTTGAATTTAAAATCTCGTAATTTTCTCGATCAAATGGACAAATACGGCTTTTAATTGAAAATAGCACTATTTCGTTGGACTTCAAAGTGAAGAAGCTGCGATGCCGGGAGTTCAGCTTGACAATGACATGACATATAAGCTATTATTCATAGTAATATCTCTTTATGAGACATGTGTTGATCGAGAAAGTACTAAATAAAGGACCTTTGGTTAATGAGCGAGTCGGAGATGGTGAAAGTCCGGCAGGTCGGGTTTAGGAAATGGCACTCGTGAGCATGAAATGGATACGGAAAAGTGGATTGTACTCTTCAGAGTGCAGTCAAGTAGGGTGGAACCGCGGGAGTAGCTCTCGTCCCTACGTCTGAACATCAGGCGTAGGACGGGGGCTTTTTGCTGTCCTCGCGCACTTGAAATAGTTTACCTTGCAAAGGAGAGAAATGAAAATGAACTTCCAGCAAATGATATTGACGCTGCAAGATTTCTGGGCAAAGCATAACTGTATTATTGTTCAGCCTTATGACACGGAAAAAGGCGCCGGAACGATGAATCCGATGACTTTCTTGCGTTCAATTGGTCCTGAGCCATGGAAGGTAGCTTATGTAGAGCCTTCCAGACGGCCATCGGATGGACGGTATGGAGAGAACCCGAACCGGCTGTATCAGCATCATCAATTCCAGGTGATCATCAAGCCTTCGCCAGATAACATTCAGGAGATCTACCTAGAGAGCCTTCAGGCTCTTGGTATTGATGCTAAGAAGCATGACATCCGGTTTGTTGAAGACAACTGGGAGAACCCGTCGCTTGGCTGCGCAGGTCTAGGCTGGGAGGTATGGCTGGATGGCATGGAAATCACTCAATTCACTTATTTTCAGCAGGTAGGTGGTATTGAAACTCATCCGGTTTCCGTTGAAATTACTTACGGTATGGAGCGTCTTGCTTCTTATATACAGGACAAGGACAACGTATTCGAACTAGAGTGGGTTAACGGCATTACTTACGGTGATGTATTTAAACACCCGGAATATGAACACTCCAAGTATACCTTTGAGGTTTCTGATGTGCGCATGCTGTTCACTCTGTTCAACATGTACGAGGAAGAAGCCAAAAAAGCGATGGATCAGCATTTGGTATTCCCTGCTTATGATTATGTTCTTAAATGTTCCCACACATTTAACCTCCTCGATGCACGAGGAGCCATCAGTGTTACAGAACGCACGGGGTATATTACCAGAGTGCGTAACTTGGCTCGACAAGTAGCGGCCACCTATCTGGAGGAACGCGAGAAGCTCGGATTCCCGCTGCTCAAACAAGGAGGTGCACTATAATGTCTAAAGATTTGTTATTTGAGATCGGTCTTGAGGAAGTGCCTGCACGTTTTGTTCGGGGAGCGATAGAGCAGCTCGAAGACAGGCTTGTTAAATGGTTGGACAGTGTAAGAGTCACTCACGGCGAAGTTCTGGCCTATGCCACTCCACGCCGATTGACTGTTATCATCAAGGATGTCATTGAGAAGCAGGAGGATATTGAAGAGGAAGTTAAAGGTCCTTCCCGAAAAATTGCACTCGATGACAACGGAAACTGGAGTAAAGCTGCACTTGGTTTTGCCAGAAGCCAAGGTGTAGAACCTGAGCAGTTTACCTTCAAAGAATTGAGCGGCGTAGAATACATCTATGCTACGAAGAGCAGTAAAGGTATCCAGACTTCAGAGGTGCTTGCAGACGGACTGCTTCAGGTGCTGCATGCGATGACTTTCCCTAAATTTATGCGCTGGGCTGCTTATGACTTGAAATTTGTTAGACCTATTCGCTGGATCGTGGCGATGTTCGGTTCCGATGTTATCGATATTGAGATTGCAGGTGTGAAGTCGGGGAATATATCGAGAGGGCACCGTTTCCTCGGTTCAGACACGACGATCTCAGAGCCGTCTGCCTATGTAGAGGCCCTTCGTGAACAGCATGTCATTGTTGACATTGAAGAGCGCCGTGCACTTATCGTGAGCCAGATCGAAGCTTTGGCAGCTAAGAAGAATTGGACGATTGCTATTAAAGAGGATTTGCTGGAAGAAGTACTGTTTCTCGTTGAAACACCGACTGTACTCTACGGTTCATTCGAAGCATCGTTCCTGGACATCCCGCAGGATGTGCTGATTACTTCCATGAGAGAGCATCAGCGTTATTTCCCGGTACTGGACGAGAACAGCAAATTGCTTCCTTATTTTGTTACGGTTCGTAATGGGGGAGCGGAATCTCTTGACGTCATTGCAAAAGGGAATGAAAAAGTATTACGTGCTCGTCTGTCTGATGCGAAATTCTTTTACGAGGAAGATCAAAAGCTGCAGATCAAAGATGCGCTATCGAAGCTGGAAAGCATCGTATTCCAGGAAGAAATCGGTACGGTAGGAGATAAGGTTCGCCGCATTCGCAAGATCGCTGATACGCTTGCAGCCAAGCTTCAGGTTTCTGCGGATCAAGTGGATCTGGTAAGCCGGGCAGCGGACATTTGCAAATTTGATCTTGTCACACAGATGGTGTATGAATTCCCAGAGCTGCAAGGTGTCATGGGTGAAGATTATGCGCTGCGCGCAGGAGAACGCCCTGAAGTAGCAAAGGCTGTATTTGAGCATTACCAGCCAAGAAGCGCGTCGGATACAGTACCTGCTTCTATTGTTGGTTCAATTGTAAGCATTGCGGATAAAATAGATACGATTGTGGGATGCTTCTCTATCGGCATTATCCCTACCGGCTCTCAGGATCCGTATGCACTGCGTCGTCAGGCTGCAGGCATTGTACAAATCGCGCTTGATCATAAGCTGCCGATCACACTTGATGAGATCTTCGAGATCGGAATTGAAATCCATGAGAACATGCGGGCGATGAAGCGTTCCAAGGATGATATCCGTAAGGACCTGCAGGAGTTCTTCGCATTGCGTGTTAAGAAGCTCTTGTCTGAAACGATGCGTTATGATGTTGTGGATGCGGTGATCAGCGCAGGGTATGATGATATCGTATCTGTTGTGAACCGTGGTATGGCACTAATGAGCACGGTGGAGACAGCTGGTGAATTTAAATCTACCGTTGATTCGTTTAACCGTGTAGGCAACCTCGCAGCCAAGGCGTCGAATGCCTCTGTGACTGAGGAGGTCTTTGTCGAAGCAGGTGAACGTACATTGTATAAAGCATGGAGCTCCACAGCACAGGCTTATCGCGAGGCATTGACCGCGAGGGATGCGGAGAAGGCACTAAGCATAGCAGCTGAATGGAGAGAGCCGATAACTTCCTTCTTTGACTCGGTCATGGTCATGGCTGAAGATGAAGCAATTAGAGCAAATCGGTTGGGTCTTCTCGCATCCATTGACAAAGACTTGAAGGCTTTTGCAGATTTCTCCAAGCTCGTCTGGTAATTTAATGCCTGATATTTGCTTAAAAAGGTAATTTGGTTAGAAATATATATACGGAACGGGGAATAGGCTCCGTTCCGTATTTGTCCTTTATTTTCCATGTGAAGATTGGAGCAGGAATTACGATGCATGAAGGCGTATATAATAATATCCCGGACCGGTGATGAATATTGCATAGGAAAATTGTGGTGGACGCGGATGCATGTCCTGTAAAACGTGAAATTCAGACTGTCGCAGCAGCATTTCAGATTCATGTACTCATGGTGTCTTCCTACGACCATCGGCTAGAAGGCGCAGAAGGGACCACGATCGTGCATGTTGACCGAAGTGATCAAAGTGCTGACCTGTATATTGCTAATCATATCAAGGCACAAGATATTGTTGTAACCCAGGATTATGGACTTGCTGCATTAGCTCTGGCCAAATCCTGCAGCGTAATTACGTTCCGAGGCAGAATTATCGACAATCAGGATATTGACTTTTTGCTTGATACTCGGCATTCGCACGCTAAGGCTAGGAAGAGAGGCCAGTATGGCAAGGGTCCAAAGCCCATGACAGATGAGGACAGGAAGTTATTTCAACATAAACTGACAAAACTTTTGAAGGATTTGCAGGAGATTGTGTAAGTTTAGCGAATAATTATTTACGTGTTAAAGAGATGAAGGTGGTTAAGATGAGTGCGGGGCAGGGTAATATACCGGAAAGTGTTATCGAATCAGTGCTGAGTCAACATGATATCGTCGACACGGTAAGCAAGTTTGTACATCTGACCAAGCAGGGCAAGTATATGAAAGGGCTTTGTCCATTTCATTCAGAGAATACCCCTTCTTTTACGGTTACACCAGAACGCCAAATCTTCTATTGCTACGGCTGCGGCAAGGGAGGCAACGCCATCAAATTCAGGATGGAAATCGAAGGATTAACCTTTCCCGAGGCTGTCAAGACGATGGCAGAAGAGAGCCATGTTCCTCTTGGGGAATGGCAAGGGCGTGATGTCGCACATCATAATCCTGAAACGGAGCGTTTGCTGCAGGCTTATGAGCTTACTGCTAAATTATACCATTATTTGTTGAAGAATACGGAGTACGGTAAGGCAGCAATCGAATATTTACGTAATCGGGGAATGAATGATAAAGCGATTGACCATTTTCAGATTGGTTATGCTCCAGCCGGTTGGAATACACTTGTACAGTTTCTAACGAAACGATCGTTCCCGCTCGCTGAAATGGAGAAGGGCGGATTAATTTCGGCCCGGAACGAAGGTGAGGGGTACGTAGATCGGTTTCGAGACCGTGTTATATTTCCAATTAAGAATAGCAGTGGCAAAATCATCGCCTTTGCAGGCCGAATTATGGGTGATGGCCAGCCGAAGTATCTTAACTCGCCGGAGACGAGGCTGTTTAACAAGAGTCGTGTCCTCTACAATATGGATCATGCAAAGGCTTCTATCCGCAAAAAAGGACAAGCGATTCTGTTCGAAGGTTACGGTGATGTTATCTCCGCCTGGGAGCATGGAATACAAAATGGGGTTGCCGGGATGGGGACTGCCCTGACGGAAAATCAAGCCCGTATGCTTAAATCTCTCAGTGATGAGGTAATTATCTGTTATGACGGTGATCGCGCCGGTCAAGCTGCCGCACTCAAAAATTTACCGATCCTGGAGTCGGCAGGAATTCAAGCAAAGGTTGCGCTCCTGACAGATGGTTTAGACCCTGATGAATTTATTCGCAGGCATGGTGGAGACCGCTTCACTCATCAAATCATTGAAGGTGCTGTTCCACCGTTAAAATTTAGACTTATAAACTTGAAAAAAAACCATATACTGCTAGAAGAAGGTGGCCGGATTGCTTATTCGCGTGAGGCCATCAAGCTGATTGCTCCACTTTCTTCTCCTACAGAGAGAGAGGTGTACTTGCGGGAGTTAGCTTCCGAAGTGCATGTGGATTTTGAGACACTGAAGCAGGAATGCAATCTCGAAAGGCAGCAAATGCAAAAAAACGAGCGTTATGGGGATAATAACGACAAAAGGTGGAATAATGGTAGGCAACAAAATAGGCAGATTCCTACACCTAATTTACTCCCTGCCTATCATACGGCCGAACGAAGGCTTCTATCCTGGATGCTTCAAGATGATGAGGCGGCTAGATATGTTGGTGAACGTCTTGGTGAAGCCTTTAACATTAGCGATCATGCAGCTATCGCTGCTTATCTATATGCTTATTACGCTCAAGGCAAACCTCCGGATCTAAGGATGTTTATGCTGTCCCTTCAAGACGATCGTCTTGAGAAGACGGTAAGCTCCATTTCCATGATGGATACGCCTGAGCAGTGGGATCACGGAGCACTGGATGATTGTATTAAAGAGGTATTAAAGTATCCGGTATTACAGCAGATCGATTCTAAAAAAGAGGAAATGATTGCTGCCGAACGATCCGGAGACTTTTTGCGTGCAGCACAAATCGCAAGTGAGATTATAACCCTAGAGAGACAATGATTGTAATTATCATACCATGTTTCTAGGGAGGAGGGAGTCGAAGTATGGCGAATGATCAGCATGCTGAACTAGAAACAGAATTGACGCTGGATCAAGCAAAGGACCAACTGATTGAGCAGGGCAAAAAGAGGTCGTCTTTGAATTACAAAGAGATCATGGAGAAACTGTCTCCATTCGATCAAGACCCTGAACAAATGGATGAGTTCTATGAACAACTCAGTGATTTAGGAATTGATGTGGTAAATGAAAGTGATGAGGATAATCCACTTCGGCCTAATGACGATTCCGAGAATAATGACGGGGACGATTTTCATTTTGATGATGATCTCAGTCTGCCTCCCGGAATTAAGATTAATGACCCGGTCCGCATGTACCTGAAGGAAATCGGACGTGTGCCGCTTCTGTCGGCAGACGATGAAGTTGAACTGGCTAAACGAATTATGAATGGAGACGAGGAAGCAAAACGTCGGCTCGCTGAAGCCAATTTACGTCTCGTCGTCAGTATTGCCAAGCGTTATGTAGGCCGTGGTATGCTGTTCCTTGACCTCATTCAGGAAGGTAATATGGGTCTGATCAAAGCGGTTGAGAAGTTTGACCACAACAAAGGTTTTAAATTTAGTACCTACGCCACGTGGTGGATTCGTCAAGCGATCACTCGTGCTATTGCCGACCAGGCTCGTACGATTCGTATTCCTGTTCATATGGTTGAGACCATTAACAAATTGATCCGTGTCTCCAGGCAACTGCTGCAGGAACTTGGGCGTGAACCGACACCGGAGGAAATCGCGGCAGAAATGGATCTAAGTGTGGAAAAGGTACGGGAAATTACGAAAATTGCACAAGAGCCTGTGTCGCTTGAAACACCAATTGGTGAAGAAGATGATTCTCATCTCGGAGATTTTATCGAGGATCAGGAAGCACTTGCTCCGGCTGATGCTGCTGCATATGAATTACTGAAGGAGCAATTGGAGGATGTACTTGATACACTGACTGAACGTGAAGAGAACGTCCTTCGTCTCCGCTTCGGACTTGATGATGGTCGTACACGCACACTTGAAGAGGTTGGTAAAGTGTTTGGTGTAACGAGAGAACGGATTCGTCAGATCGAAGCGAAGGCACTTCGCAAATTGCGCCATCCAAGCCGCAGCAAACGGCTTAAAGATTTCCTTGAATAGTTAGATTAAGGGCCTTCTGCTGTGCTTGCGGCAGGAGGTCTTTTTGTTTAATCTGAGGATAGTTTTTTCTTTTTTTTGGATATATTTCCTTCGATTTCTTATTACCCATTATTTTAGCTTTTTTTTATGATGATTGCAAACATCGAAACGACGCAGTGCCTGACTTGTGCACGAAGTCATCGTCGTGAGATTCTTTGCAATGTACACATTTAGTATGAAGTTGGGCGGTGCAATGCATGTTGAAATTATCGAAAAGATTGCAGCTATTACATGATCTAATGGATCCGGGACGGAATCTCGCTGATATCGGCTCAGACCATGCGCTCCTGCCAGTAGCTTGTATTCAGAGCGGCCAGGCGGCCACGGCAATTGCCGGAGAGCTGAATGAAGGTCCTTATGAAGCAGCGAAGAGACAAGTGGCAAGCAGTGGTTTACAGGCCAAGATCGAAGTCAGACGGGGAGACGGTCTGGATGTAATCGAGGCAGGCGAAGTGGATACGATCACGATCGCAGGGATGGGCGGCGCGCTTATCACAAATATACTAGAACGCGGCAAGCTTAAGCTTAAGGGGGTCACACGTCTTATTTTGCAGCCTAATGTTGGAGAGGATATTTTGCGAAAGTGGCTGTTCGATAATGACTATGTGATTGAAGCAGAACGAATTCTTGAGGAAGATGGCAAAATTTATGAAATAATCGCTGCTGTACCCGGGTATTTCAGCCATATCTCGAATGATGAAGTATATGAACCGAAACTGATCGGGACAGCTGACCATGTAATCGAGCTGACTTCTGACGAACTGCTGAAGATGGGGCCTTTCTTGGTGGAACAGGGCGGAGCTGTATTCGTAAAAAAATGGGAGTGGGAAATAGATAAGATCCAAAAGGTGCTGGCTTCTTTATCTAAATCTGACCTTCCTGAAGCAAAGGGAAAGGCCGGGGAGCTCGAACAGGAGCTGAAACGAATTGAGGAGGTGCTCTCATGTATGCAAAAGGACAAACCGTAATCTCCTATATGGAGGAGCTTGCTCCCAAGCATCTAGCTGTCCCTGATGACCGTATCGGTCTTCAGCTGGGAACGCTGGGGAAAGAAATAAAGAAGGTGCTGGTTGCTCTTGATGTGACAGATGAGGTCGTTGAAGAAGCGATCCGTATGGAAGCAGACCTCATTATTGCACATCATGCGATCATCTTCAGGCCACTCAAATCGCTGAATACGGATTCCCCAATGGGCAAGCTGTATGAGAAACTGATCAAACATGATATCGCGGTATATATCAGCCATACGAATCTTGACGTGGCAGAAGGCGGCATAAACGATTGGATGGCAGAAGCCATTGGACTAACAGATGTTTCTCCACTAGAAGATCTGCATACAGATCATCTGTACAAGCTGGTTGTATTTGTACCGAAGTCCCATCACCAAAAGGTGCTTGATGCGGTGCTTGGCGCGGGCGCAGGTTCAATCGGGGACTATAGTCACTGCAGCTTCAATATTGACGGATATGGTACCTTTGTCCCGGGAGATGATACAACGCCGTTCATCGGTAAGCAAGGACAAATGGAGCGAGTGGAAGAGGTCAGAATTGAAACAATTGTACCACATAGCATTCGGAACAAAGTCGTACAGGCGATGCTGAAGGCTCATCCTTATGAAGAGGTTGCTTATGATCTGTATCATATGGATATGAAGGGAAGAACGCTTGGGCTGGGACGTGTCGGCAAGCTGTCTGAACCTATTCTGCTCCAGGACCTAGTGAATACAGTGAAGAAGCAGTTCGATGTGAATCATGTGCGGGTTGTAGGCGATATGAATCGTCAGATCAAGAAGGCAGCTGTGCTTGGCGGCTCCGGCAGCCGTTATGTGAAACATGCGCTGTTTAGAGGTGCGGATGTCATTGTTACAGGCGATATTGACTATCATACCGCTCAGGATGCGCTGATGGCGGGGATTGCTATTATTGACCCAGGTCATAATATCGAAAAGATCATGAAGCCAAACACGGCAAAGTGGCTCATAGAGAAGCTGGAGAAAGGCCGTTATGCAACAGAGGTTCATATATCTGCGATTAACACGGAGCCTTTCCAATTTGTATAGTCGATCCCAGTAATTTCACTTGAATGATGGAGCGAGTCCTAGTATAATATGAATGTTGTCGGAAAGTTTGACAGACAATCGCTGGTGGCCTTTGTTGCCACGAGAGGAAAGTCCGGGCTCCATAGGGCAGGATGCTGGATAACGTCCAGTCAGCGCGAGTTGAAGGATAGTGCCACAGAAATGGACCGCCGATGGCTGGCTATATGCTATGCACAGGCAAGGATGGAACCGAGGTGTAAGAGACCCCGAGGAACGCTGGTGACTTCGTTCCTGGTAAACCCCATCTGGAGCAAGACCTAAAGGGACACCGCCTTTCGTAAGGGAGGCAGCCTTAGCCCGAGGTGTGTCTAGGTTGGTCGCTTGAGCTGTTCAGCAATGAATGGCCTAGATAGATGATTGTCGCTTGTGGTGGGAGGGTAGTTCCCGTTATGACCACGAAGAGCACAGAACCCGGCTTACGTAAAACTTTCCAAACTGCAACACAGCATATGAAAATGATATAACGGTAATTTGCCTGCCTAGTGCAGAACAAATTACCGTTTTTTGTTGTTGGGCAGAACGCCTTGCTGCTATGCCAAATTTTATCGAATAGACGTTTTTCTTAATTATTTTAACTATGGACGAACATCCAAGCCATTAAGTGAACAGGGAATAGATTATACTATCACTTGAAAAGGAGTTGTTCAGTATGTCTCAACGTAGTGGTCACCACATGAAAAAATGTTTTCCTCCTCTTAAGCCAATCGTTTGTGCTCCTGTTAATGTAGTAAAAGAACACTATCATCCACAAATTCAGCCTGTAATTCATCCTGTACAAATCATCAACAAGCATCATCCTGTACCTATACCAGTTCATGAGTGGGTAGTTGCTGAAACTGAAGAAGGTGTAGGCGGCATGAGCACTGGCATGAATGGTATGAACGGTGTGGCTGGAACAAGCATGATGAACGGTGTAGGCGGCATGTACGGTAAAGGCTACCATCTTGACCGTGGCAAAAGAGGCCGCAGATAATTAAACAACAAAAAGAGCAGCCGAGTTAATCTCGTCTGCTCTTTTTGTTTTATTTCATAAATTTGTTTATCGTATCCTCCAGCTTGTCGCGAACATGCTGAGGCCATAATTGAAGCGGTGCTTGCTCTCCAGAAGCTCCTGCAGCTTCCAGCGCCTTATATACATCGATTTGACCATAACCGAAGTATTTATCATATCCGGGGTCTCCAAGGTCGATTACACTGCTGCGCATCAAATCCATCACTTCTTCGTTTGACAGATCAGAATTATATGAGCGGATCAGTCCCGCCAGTGCGGCAACATGAGGACTTGCCATAGACGTTCCCGACAGTGCGGCGTATTGATTACCCGGATAAGTGCTGGCGATGCTTGCACCTGGCGCCATCACATCAACGTAATCACCATAATTAGAAAAGTCAGCCCGATTCATGGATGCATCTGTGGCAGATACAGCAAATACTTCGGGGTAGGCAGCTGGATAGCCCGGCCGTTCCGTATTGTCATTACCCGTCGCCGCAATCAGAACGACATCATGGTCATAGGCGTATTTGATGGCATCATGCAGGAATTCAGCATCTGCGTAATTACCAAGACTCATATTTATAACCTTTGCACCGTGATCGGTCGCCCAGATGATTCCCTCAGCTACGGCATAGCTCGAGCCGGAACCGGATTGATCCAGTACTTTAACAGGCATAATTTTGTTATACCAGGTCATGCCTGCGACGCCTTCATTGTTATTCACTTTGGCAGATACAATTCCCGCAACATGAGTACCATGGCCGACATCATCATAAGGTTCTGCTTCCCCATCAATAACGTTGTACCCCTCAACCAGCTGCCCCTCCAGGTCAGGGTGATCAAGATCTACGCCTGTGTCAATAACGGCTACAATAACATCCTCACTGCCTTTGGACAATGCCCAGCCCTTGTTTGTTTCTGTCGCAGGCAGATTCCATTGATAACGAGAGAAGAGCAGGTCGTTCGGAATATTGTTAGCCAGCTCATTTTCAGGTGCAGTTTCGTTGGTTAAATATAAATAGTGGGGTTCGGAGTACTCGGGATTCCATTTTTTCTGAAAATAAGTTTGAAGCTTAGGATAATCCATTTTCTTGGATCGAAAAACATACGCCTGGCCAACTTGATGCGTATGATCCAGATCAATATCTTTCTCGATCTGGGTAAGCTTCTCTGATGTTAATTTCTCTTTAAATCTAACGACGATCTCATCTTCGTAATAATGACTTGCGTTCTGATTATCGTGACCCGTTTTGACTGTAATATCCTGTAATGTGTTGGGCAGAACAGATTCTACGCTGTACTTGCCTTCTTTGGGATAAGGTATCATTCTTAAATTCCGGCGCTGATGCTCCTCCACATCATTAAGGATGTGCTGACTCATTACCGCGATAACAGCATGCTTACCGTCAGAAGATGGTTCGCCAAGGACAAAATACTTATCCTTATCGAGCGTAAGCGAAGTAGATTCATAGGACTTATGCTTTTGAAGAGCTTGCTTAGCGGAGCCAATGCTTGATTGAAGCTGTTTGTTCTTCTGAAGCATTTCCGCATCCTTTTGAATACTGAAGGACTGCTGCTTATCTTGCTCCAGATCCATCCACAGCAAGGTGTGAATGTGACTGTGCGTTGTTTCCAGTTGATCCATATAAGCTGACAGCTCTTTGCTATCCGAAGCTTTCAATTCCTCCAGCATTTTTTGCAGATGCATTTGGGCATCCATACGGGATAAATGATCGGTTGCTCGAACATCCTGTGCTTTGATTCGTTGTTTGAGCAGCTGCTCCTGCTGTGGCTTATTAGGGGTCTGCTGCTGTTCAGCCGTATTCTCTTCCCCAGGTAGTAAGATGGTGGTCATCACCAGAACGGCAGCGGCGGCGCCAATAGCCCAGTATGTCCAATTGCTTCTAGCCATTATTTTTGTATTCCTCCTGCTGTCTATATAATATCTATAGCGTGAGAAGATAAGGCTATTTTTATACGAGAGGATTTTGCAATCCTGACGAGAATAAACAGGGGATGGAATTACCGGCTTTAGGGTTATTTAAGTACCGCTCGTCACATTTTTATGGTAGGATAGTAGCTGAGAAATAATGGTCAGTAGATGCAGTTAAATCTTGGCCGGTTATAAGAAGTCTATATGAGGGACTTATTCTTTAAGGGGGAACTACCTTTATGTCAGCAAATGTGCAGAAGTTGTGTGAATCGGCACGAGAGAAATTGAAACCCGCAATTGAAAAACTGGAAACATTTCTAAACGAAAACTCACTTGCTCAGCTTGCCGCTGACCAGGATCAGGAGACCATTCCATTTTACAAAGGATTTCTTTCCGACCTTCGGCACCTGCTCGTTTTTTCTGAGGTATCGTATGAGAAGCTCGGAACGGCACTTCGTCGTGCGAATTTTGACGTTGATTTTGCGGAGAAAGCATTATATAACCTTTATCATCAGGGTATTAACAGCTTCTTCTATCCAAAGAATGAATGCTACTCTGAGGATGGGCGTTACGCATATACAGGTCAAGATGCCATTCGTTTCCGGATTAAGCCGGTAAGACCTGCTCGCGATATCATCATGGAAATTACTAAGACTTATGAAGAACTGCGTGATGACCTGAACTATTACGAAAGTGATTATCTGACTCAGCGCAGAATGAAGAGCAGAGCTTAAGCGCTGCTGGGTCGATTTTTTTAATACAAGTCATGCTAAAAGGGCTGTACCAAAAGTCTCGTAAGAGACTTTTGGTACAGCCCTTTTTTTAAATTTGTATAACAAAAAGAAACCTTCCCTTGGTAAAATGGAGGTAGGACTGACCCCCGTTATTGAGACAGGGATCAAAACACCTTTCAAGTTATGCAGCCAGTCGTCGATAATGAATCGGCGACTGGTTATTTAGTTTCGTTTGAATCCGAATTGAGTTGTAGTATGTAATATGGTCTTGAACGGTCTGTTCAACGATTGCCGTCGTTGTGCAGGTTAGCCCCTTCGAGATAGAACGTTTCAGACTTTAGTGTGGAATGAAACGATTCGATGGGGGCATTATCAGCAGGCGTACCTTTGCGGGACATGCTCATGACAATGCCTTTTCCTTTTACAGCTTCCTGATATAACTGTGACGTGTAGACGCTGCCTTGATCGCTATGAAGCATCGCGCCTGGTAAAATGGGCAGTTGGCTTAACGTGTCTAGAACAAATGACGTGTCTTGCTTGTCTGCTATACTGTACGCTACAATCTCTCCGTTAAACAAGTCTAAGATAATCGAAAGGTACAATGTCTTCCCTCCAAATGGCAAATAAGTAATGTCAGTAACGAGCTTTTGCATAGGTCTGTCCGCCTGAAATTGACGCTTTAACAGGTGCTCTGCAATATAAATAGGTTGTCCGGTTGGTTTCCGTTTCTTCACTTTGACACGACACTGAAGTTGTTCCTGTTGCATAATTCGTTGCACTCGTTTGTGATTTACCTTATGCTCTGCTCGAAATAATGCCGTAATCTTCCGATATCCACAGCGAAACTTATGCTGTACACAGAGTTCATGAATCTTTTCCACTACAGAATCCTTCTTCTCTTGACCATAATTAACTTTCCAACGGTAATAAGTAGCGTGAAATCCCTATCCATGTACAAGCTTGTGTTATATGTCGAACAGTTTTTCGTCTTTTTCCACAAAGAATTCACAATGTCGTTGTATTTAAAGTTTTCCTTCATTTATAATCGCTCCTTGAAAAATAATGGAGGAGATGGGGATCATCGCCTTCTACCCCGGTCCCAATCTAAGCAAACGGGACTTGAAAGCACGCACGTATCCCTATTTGCTCCGAGGCGTTCCCATTATGCATGTGAACCAGGTCTGAGGCATAGATATCACCTACTGTGGAACCCCCACAGGCTTTGTGTACCTGGTTGCCATCATCGACTGGTATTCTCGGTATATCGTCGGCTACGCCGATAGCAATACCATGCAGTCCGACTTCATTGTAAGAGCCGTCAAAGAGGCGATAAGGGCGCATGGAAAACCTAAAGTCATCAATAGTGACCAGGGCAGTCAGTTTACTTCAAACGATTATATCAACTGCATCAAAAGCTATGAAAATATTAAGATCAGCATGGACGGAAAAGGCCGTGCCAAGGACAATACCAGGACGGAACGTCTTTTCCGCAGCTACAAATGGGAGAGGCTCTATAAGGAGGATTTATCTTAGCATTTTGGATTTCGTGTCTTGACAACGGGGGGACATTACAGAATCGCGAACGTCATCTGCAAAACAGAAACTACATTTGCACAGAATCAGTATTTCTGCTAAACTGATTCTGTACTCACTCGGTAACAGTAAGTGAGGAATCCACAGCTTGTGGAATACGACATAAGGAGTAATGATTAAGTATGCTGAAAATCGCAATCGTTACTGGAAGTACCCGTCCAGGTCGTGTCAATGTCGGTGTTGCAAAGTGGGTGTACAACCTGGCAAAGGAACGCAAGGATGCCGAATTCGAGATTGTCGACATTGCCGATTATAACCTCCCGATGCTAGACGAACCCATGCCGTCGTCTACCGGACAACAATACGTTCATGAGCATACAAAAGCGTGGTCGCAGAAAATCAAGAGCTTCGATGCCTACATTTTCGTGGTGCCCGAGTACAACCATGGTCTATCCGGTGCGCTCAAGAATGCTATCGACTTTTTGACTCCTGAATGGTACAACAAGGCAGCTGGTTTCGTCAGCTATGGGGGCGTTGGAGGTGTACGCGCGGTGGAGCATCTGCGAAACGTGTTGGCATTTCTACAGGTTGCTACTGTTTCGGCGCATGTGACGCTATCGATTTTTACCGACTTTGAAAACTTCACAACGTTCAAGCCACATCCACGGCATGACGCTGAAGTAGGGCCGATGCTGGATCAAGTGATCACCTGGGGTGGTGCTCTCAAGCCTCTCCGAACAGAGGCGTAACCGGGTCCCAAGCACCTAAAATACGTACAGTTGAAGGTGGTCCTTGCTCGTTATTTTCGATCGACAAGTAGTCTCGTAGAACTGCCGTAAGTTAAGATGAACGTGAAGCAGCTCCTATTTGCTGAAAATCGTAGGTTAAAATGGAAAATAGGGAAACCAACCATTTCAGAGCTACTAAGCAAAAGGAGCTGTTAGTATACAGTCTGCCACAAAATTCATTGGTTTAGATGTCTCAAAAGAAAAAATTGCTATTGCCATTGCTGAAGCAGGTCGAGAAGAGCCTAGATGGTACGGTACGATTCCACATACCGCTAAGGCGCTTCGAAAATTAATTAAACAGCTGGGAAATAAAGAAACGCTGGCCTTTTGTTATGAAGCCTACCGTTGGATTACGTCGATGGGAGCACAATGTTGTGTAATCGCATCTACGCTGATTCCCAAGCGTGCAGGGGATCGCATTAAAACGGATCGCCGTGATGCATTGCAGTTGGCGCAGCTATTTCGTGCCGGGGAACTAACATCTATTTACGTCCCAACTCGTGAGGATGAAGCACTACGAGATCTGATTCGAACGCGATCCGATGCAAGGGAGGACTTACATCGTGCAAGACAGCGATTAATCAAGTTTTTGTTGCGACAACAAATCCATCCTCCCGTCACGATGTTGCTCACACCAAGCTTTCATGGTCGACCCGCTATTTCGATATTGAGTGACGCTCCATCCATTGCTGACGAAGTTTCTCCTTATCCATGCGCTCATCCTCCTACTTAAAGATGTTCAGTCCAGTGCTGTTCTGGCAGGGACGCTTTCAGATCAATGCATCTTTTCTGAGAAGAGTTTTGTTTCCGTTCGTTCAAACTGGAATGGTTGAGGCAAGGGAAGGGCGTGACGGTGGATATGTGCTCAAAACAGATCCCACACATATTACGCTCGCTGAGATTTTTCTGATCACAAACACTGAGACAATCTCAAATTTAAATCCAACGGATCACGGAGAAACCTGTAGCCTCTTCGATCAAGTTTTTGAAGAGATTACGCATGATGTTGAGCAACAATTGCTTAGATCTTTACAGAATTACACCCTCGCGGACTTAATGGTCCGCGCGACGATCGATTTGATTTACGATGGTCAAACTGATCATCGCCGCCCGTGCTTCGCGTGTCGGAAACTTCGGGTTGTTGGGATACGACGTCCGCGATTATGAAGAGCTGTACGAGGAAAAGCTTGAACTGCTGTTAAAGATTAACGAACAGGAAGTCGTCAATTGGAGCGGACAATACCGCGCTCCTCTTCGGAACGCGAAAGTTCTTCCGCGGCCGAAAAACGGCTGGATGCCGATCTGGCGGGCGTTGGCGGAACTCCCGCCAGCGCGATCAAGGCGGGTTACGCGGGTGTTCCGATCGTTACGGGCCTGTTAAGCGGCCTGGCAACCACCGTAAAGATGTCGATCGATACTTACCGTGAGGCTGCGCAGCGAAACGGACACGATCCGGCAAAGCTGCCGCTCACGATCTCCGGTTTGTTCAATGCCGCCGAAACGAGCCAGCAGGCGATAAAAGAAATGTATCCCCACTTGAATACGGGCACGGAGCTCGTTAACGGACGGAGCTTTCCAAGCAACTTGTTGCACAAGCCGCACATCCGCACGACGTCATGAATGTCGGCACTCCCGAGCAGATTATCGAGAAAATTCTTTATCAGCATGAACTGTTCGGCCATCAGCGGTATATTGCTCAAATCGATTTCGGAGGCGTGCCTTTCGATAGGCTCAAGAAAAACATCGAGCTGATCGTGACAAAAATCATGCCGGCCGTTAAGAAATATACCGCAAAGAAGCACAAGGAGGAAACGGAATAAAGATTGTCGGATTTCAATAGATTTGTAAGTAACTTTAATATATTTATGGAAACTGGCTAACAAATAGGAAGACTAAGGGAAAGGTTGGGATAAGCAATGGAGAAATATCACATCAATCCAGATGCAGGGCTGGAATTCGGCATCTATACGTTAGGCGATCATCTTCCGGACCCGCACACCGGGAAGCGCATTTCGGCACAGCAAAGAATTCATGAAATCATTGAATATGCCCAGCTGGCCGAGCAGGCGGGCATCGATTTTTTCAGCGTTGGGGAAAGCCATCAGGACTATTTTACGACGCAGGCGCACTCTGTCGTAATCTCGGCAATTGCCCAGGCGACCAAGAAAATCAAGCTAGGCAGCTCCTCGACAATTGTCAGCACGTTGGACCCAGTACGTGTATATGAGGACTTCGCGACGATCGATTTGATTTCCGATGGTCGGACCGAAATCATCGCCGGCCGCGCTTCTCGGATAGGGAACTTCGCCTTGTTGGGATATGACGTCCACGATTATGAAGAGCTGTACGAGGAAAAGTTAGAGCTGCTTATGAAGATCAACGAACAGGAAGTCGTCAATTGGAGCGGACAATACCGCGCCCCTCTTCGAAATGCGAAAGTGCTTCCGCGGCCGAAAAACGGTTGGATGCCGATATGGCGCGCCGTCGGCGGACCTCCCGCCAGTGCGATCAAGGCCGGTTATGCGGGTGTCCCGATGTATTTGGCCACTTTAGGGGGCCCAGCAACCTCGTTTAAACTGTCGATTGATGCTTACCGCCAAGCTGCGCAGCGAAACGGACATGATCCGGCAAAGCTGCCGATTTCAACTGCCGGTCTTTTTCATGTCGCCGAAACGAGCCAGCAGGCACTGAAGGAAGCGTATCCTCACACGAACATCGGCATGGAGCTCATTAACGGGCGCAGCTATCCGAAGCAACATTTTGCACAAGGCACGGATACGCACGATGTCATGAACGTCGGCAGTCCCGATCAGATCATCGAGAAAATTCTTTATCAACATGAGCTGTTCGGCCATCAGCGGTATATCGCTCAAATCGATTTCGGAGGCGTACCTTTCGACAGAGTTAAGAAAAACGTCGAGTTGATTGCAACGAAAATATTACCGGCTGTTAAAAAGTATACCGCTAAGAAGCACAATGAGAAGCACAAGGAGGAAACGGAATGAAGATCGTCGGATTTCAATAGATTTATAAGTAACTTTAATATATTTGTAGCTACGGGCTAACAAGTAGGAAGACTAAGGGAAAGGTCGGGATAAGCAATGGAGAAATATCGCATCAATCCAGATGCAGGGCTGGAATTCGGCATCTATACGTTAGGCGATCATCTTCCGGACCCGCACACCGGGAAGCGCATTTCGGCACAGCAAAGAATTCATGAAATCATTGAATATGCCCAGCTGGCCGAGCAGGCGGGCATCGATTTTTTCAGCGTTGGGGAAAGCCATCAGGACTATTTCACGACGCAGGCGCACTCTGTCGTGATATCGGCGATTGCCCAGGCGACCAAGAAAATCAAGATAGGCAGCTCTTCGACCATCATCAGCACATTGGATCCGGTACGGGTGTATGAGGACTTCGCGACAATCGATTTGATTTCCGATGGTCGAACTGAGATCATCGCCGGCCGTGCTTCGCGTGTCGGAAACTTCGGGTTGTTGGGATACGACGTCCGCGATTATGAAGAGCTGTACGAGGAAAAGCTTGAACTGCTGTTAAAGATTAACGAACAGGAAGTCGTCAATTGGAGCGGACAATACCGCGCTCCTCTGCGAAACGCGAAAGTGCTTCCGCGGCCGAAAAACGGCTGGATGCCGATATGGCGCGCCGTCGGCGGACCTCCCGCCAGTGCGATCAAGGCCGGTTATGCGGGCGTCCCGATGTATTTGGCCACTTTAGGGGGCCCAGCAACCTCGTTTAAACTGTCGATCGATGCTTTCCGCGAAGCTGCGAAGCAAAATGGACACGATCCGGCCCTACTGCCGATTGCGACAGCAGGTATGTTCCATGCCGCCGACACGAGCCAACAGGCGCTTAAAGAAGCGTATACTCACGCGAATGTCTTCTTGGAGCTCATTAACGGGCGCAGCTATCCAAAACAGCATTTCGCACAAGGCTCGGATACGCACGATGTCATGAACGTCGGCAGTCCCGATCAGATCATCGAGAAAATGCTTTATCAGCATGAGCTGTTCGGCCATCAGCGGTATATCGCTCAAATCGATTTCGGAGGCGTACCTTTCGACAGGGTTAAGAAAAACATCGAGTTGATTGCAACGAAAATATTACCGGTTGTTAAAAAGTATACCGCTAAGAAGCACAAGGAGGAAACGGAATGAAGATCGTCGGTTTATCCGGATCCATCGTAGGATCGAAGACAAGAACGGCAATCGAATACGCCATGAAAGACATCGCTGAAAAATATCCCGATGCAGATGCGAAATTGATTGATTTGGCGGACTACAACGTTCAGTTCAGCGACGGGCGCAATTACATGGAATACGAGGGTGATACCCGAAACGTGGCGCAAACGATCATGGAGGCCGATGCGATCATTATCGGAACCCCCATTTTTCAAGCCTCCATACCGGGCACGTTGAAAAATATATTTGATTTGCTTGCTCCTCAGGCATTGCGTGATAAAATTGTCGGTATACTGGTAACTGCAGGATCTGCTAAACATTTCCTGGTTGCAGAACAACAACTCAAGCCCATTTTGACCTATATGAAAGCACAAATTGTCCAAACCTACGTGTTTATCGAGGAAAAGGATTTCTACCGCAAAGAAATTACCAATGATGATGTCCTGTTTCGAATCCGGCGCTTGGTGGAAGATACATTCGTTTTAACAGAGACCTATACCAAAATTCGCGAAGCCAAAGAAGCGGAATACGGTTTTTAACATGAATGGAGAAACAGCCCTATTCATACTGCTGCGCTCCTTTTGGAGCCAGGTCACTGGGAGGACTTCGATCCGTTTCTATTGATGGCGGAGGATAAATTTCAAAAAGAAGCTTTCGACGTGCACCCGCGGGTTCGAGACGATCTCGTACATTATCGACGGAACGATCCATCATTATGACAGCGCGACGGGTGACGGGGCTCACAATCGCTTGGACGACAAGATCTTCAAGGAAACTTACCCCGGTGGAGGTAGAGACAGCTACCATAGAGCAGGCCCAAGCGGGGCAAGACCTTGCATAAACTCGGCGAAGCGTCCACGCTGAGATATGTGGTAAGGAAACGGCATTATCAAAGCGAGAGTCAATTTACTCAAGAAGGCAGCTAGAGACCGAAAACCAAAATGGCGATGCAGGGATAACAGCTCTAGCACCGCCATTTCTTTATTTTTACTGATTTAGACATAATGAGAGCTGTCGCCTCAAGCGAACGAACCTACTTTTGGGACAGCCTCTTTTTTATTTGCAAACAAAAGGCATCAATGCATGATTATGCTGGAGTATAAGGTATAGGCGATGAGGGTATCATACCATTTGAGGTGATAATAATGACTGTACCCATCGTTAAATGTAGCGTATCGAACTGCAGCTATTGGGGAGAACAAAATGAATGCAAAGCGGATTTAATTATGATTGACATTGATGCGCATGCCAGAAACCATCTCAAGGAAGAGTATGCAGGAGAAACATTCGATTCCGAACATCATGATCATGCAAAAACTTCTTCAGCGACTTGTTGTCATACGTTCAAACCAAAGGCTTAAGTCTTCAGCATTCTGCGGCTTCATAACCTGACAGGCACTCTAATGCTTCGGAGGTGCGAAAAATGGACAAACCAAACCAAGAAAACAAAGCAAAGGGAAGTCGTGACCGTATCGATTTTCCTCGGAAAGAGCATCATGAGCATCAGGAGGAGTACGCAGCCGAGATCAGCCCTTCAGTAAGGGTAGATTCTACTGAGGCAACTTCAAGGGCTCGTGAGCGAGATGAAGACACAACGTCTAAGCGAATAGGCTATCTGGCTCTTGCCGTATCTATTGTGTCCTTGTTTTTATGGTCTTATGTGGTAGGTGTCATAGGTATCGTTCTCGGGTATTACGCCTTCAGCAAAGGAAGACGTACAGCTGGCGGCTGGGCAATGGGCATCGGGATTGCAGCTCTGGTGAGCTACGCTTTCCTAGTAATGTTCACTTACTATTAGAAAAAAGTAATGCAGGCAGCTCTTCATAATGCGGGGCTGCCTGTTTAGTGTATTCGACTATGAAAAACAAGACTTGGCATGCAGGAAGGCAATTGTTACAATAGATCAATGAATGAATCAATTTCATTATAAAATTGATTTGGATCGCTAGTATAATTGGAGGGCTTGTTTACATATGCAAATCGATCCTGTAGGAAAATCGCTATGGTACGATGTCTCCTCTTCTTCAGGGGTCAATTCCAAATCCGCAGATTCCTTAGCATCAACAACGGCTTCTACGCCTGAATTCTCAGAGATATGGGCTGAAGTTAAGCGTGATCCATCAACAGATAGCCAAGAAGATAGAAGCAGTAATAGCTCTTACTTGTCCACAGACGGACTGCTTTGGATCAATCTTAGAACCGGTAAAGTCTCCGGCGGTCCGAGCGATATAAATTCAGACAGGACGGTGAATTCGAGTTCCGTATCCTCTTCGGACTTAGGCATCTCTTCATCTTCACCAGTGAAGTCTTCACAGCTTGGAAGAACTGCCTATGATTCGATGATCCAGGAAGCGAGCGAGAAGTATGGCGTACCTGCATCCCTCATTAAGGCTGTCATTGATACAGAGTCCGCATTTAATTCGAATGCAGTATCTGGAGCCGGAGCCAAAGGGCTCATGCAGCTCATGGATGGAACCGCAGCAGGCTTAGGTGTGACGAATCCATTCGACCCTGCGCAGAATATCGATGCAGGCACCAGATATTTATCTTACCAGCTAGAACGGTTTGACGGACAAGTGAAGCTTGCTCTCGCGGCTTACAATGCGGGCCCAGGCCGTGTAGGCCAGCTGCAGGTATCGACCGATGAACAGCTGATGAGTGTACTCCATTTATTACCTAAGGAAACTCAAGATTATATTGCTAAAATAGAAAAAGCAGAAGCGGTATATAGAGCATAAACGACAAGAAAAGACGTATAGTTATCGGATCTGAACAAAAGATCAACTTGGACAGGCGGTATAATGAACCAGCTGACTTGTCCATTTTTGGTCTTTTTCACGTTTAAGAAAGGAGGTTAGTTGATACAATATGCTTTACTTTGATTATGCGGCTTCAGCACCGCCATATGAAGATGTAATCCGAACGGTGTCAGAGGTAATGAAGCTGCATTATGGAAATGCCTCCTCTATTCATGCTTACGGGGAAAACGCAGAACGACTGCTGAACAAATCTCGCTCGGTTTGTGCCGAGGCTCTGAATGTTAAACCGGATGAAATTATTTTCACATCAGGAGCTACCGAGAGCAATAACCTTGCTTTAAAAGGAGCTGCGTTACGTTACCGTTCCAGAGGCCGTCATATTATAACGACCAGGACAGAGCATGCCTCCGTGTATGAAAGTATCAAGTTTTTGTCCGAAATCGGTTATGATATTACCTATGTGCCGGTAGATGCGATGGGCAGAGTGAAGACAGAGGATGTGTTAAATGCGATCTGCGAAGAGACAATTCTTGTAAGTCTGATGCATGTAAATAATGAGACGGGTGCTGTTCATCCTGTGGTTGAAATAGGGCAGGCTCTAAAGCGCAAGCACCCAAAGATTGTGTTTCATGTGGACGGAGTTCAAGCTTATGGCAAAATCCCTGTTCAATTAGCAGGGTCAGGCGTTGATCTATATAGTATTTCGGGACATAAAATCCGCGGTCCCAAAGGCGTGGGACTCTTATATATTCGTTCTGGTCTGGAGCTGACACCTTTAATGTCAGGTGGTTCTCAGGAACAGGGAAGACGTGCGGGAACGGAGAATATTCCGCTGATTGTAGGTATGTCCAAAGCCATGCGCCTTGCCCGCGAACGTCAACCTGAGCTAAAAGCACGCCTAGAAAGGCTGCAAATCCTGCTTCTTGAGGAAATAAGCCAACATCCGGAGTGGGTACTGAACAGCTCGGAAGAAGGTGCTCCGCATATTGTCCATTTCTCTTATCCTGGCATGAAAGCTGAAGTGATGCTGCACACATTAGAGCAGCTGGATATCATTGTTTCTACTCAATCGGCTTGCTCCTCCAAACAAGCCATTCCAAGCCGGGTGCTGCTGGGAATGGGCAAGTCAGAGGCGATTGCGGACAGCGGAATTCGAATTAGTCTCGGAGATCAACATACAGAGCAAGACATATTACAGCTGATTCAGGCGATGAGACAGATGAAGGAAAGGCTTGCTTCTTTTGAAGGGTGGAATAGTTAAACCGATGAAATACGATATGTTATTGCTCCGCTTTGGAGAGTTTACACTTAAAGGTAAGAACCGAAAGCGGTTTGAGCGAACCGTCATTAAGCATGTTAAGTCCAAATTGAAGGCCTATCCGGGAACTTCCATTATTGAGGAATACGGGAGAATGTACGTAGACCTGGGTGGCAATGATCACCTCGCTATAACGGATAGTTTACGCAAAGTATTTGGGATTGTCTCCATTAGTCCTGTTAAGGTAACTCCGTCTGTAGCAGATGAGATTGTGGCAGCCTCCCTTAGTTTTATGGAAGAGCTTGATCCGCAGCAAGGAACGACCTTCAAGGTAAATGCAAGAAGGGTCTGGAAAGCGTTCGAGCATTCTTCTCATGAAATGAATCATTTGGTCGGGGCCCCCATTCTAAGACAATTCAGCGCACTTAAAGTGGATGTGAGAAATCCGGATATTGAGCTTAAGATTGAAATTCGCGAGGCGAGATCTTATTTGTATTATGAATCCGTTCCTGCAGTCGGAGGTTTTCCACGCGGATCTAACGGCAAAGCCATGATGCTGTTGTCAGGAGGGATTGACTCCCCCGTTGCCGCATGGTCTTCCATGCGCCGCGGATTAGAGCTGGAAATGGTTCATTTCTTCAGCTTCCCGTTTACAAGCCAAAAGGCAAAGGACAAAGTTATTGATCTGGCAAAAATTCTTGCTGATCATGCAGGTGAAGTCAAGCTTCATCTGGTTCCTTTTACAGACGTTCAAACCTCGTTTACGAAGACGGGGCAGGATAATCTAATGATTACGCTAATGCGTCGTTCGATGCTACGAATCGCAACTCAGCTGGCGGAACGAGAAGGGGCACTGGCTATTGTAAGCGGAGATAGCCTTGGTCAGGTAGCCAGCCAGACTCTTGGAAGCATGAACGTTATTGGGAGGGCAACCGATCTTCCGTTGTTAAGGCCGCTTGTGATGATGGATAAGAGTGAAATTGTAAAGATTGCTGAGGACATCGGTACGTACTCTACATCCATTTTACCTTATGAAGATTGCTGTACCTTGTTTGTACCCAAGTCTCCGACAACGAACCCGAATTTGCGAATTGTCGAAAAGATTGAGGCATCCCTTCCGGAGCTTCCTCAATTAATTGCGAGTGCGGTAGAGCAGACGGAGACGCTGGTCCTACGCAGCAATGACGATACAGCTATGCCTGATTCGATACAGGAAGACTGGTTCTAAGGATTCCATAGATATATAGTGTTATTTTGATAAAACTAAAAAAAGCTTATCGCTGTTATTGTCAGCGATAGGCTTTTTTAGTGTGAATGTGACGGCTAGAAGCTTGTCCAATTATCAAATCTTTTTGCTCTTGTCTTAAGAGTAGGAGTGTTCCCTCTTCATATTCTGCTGTTTCCGATAGCCGGCGAACAAAACTCCGCCGATAACAAGAATAATAAATAGGATCCGAAGAACGGGATGCGAGATAAAGAAGGTTTCAAATCTTTGTTCTTCCGTAATCATATTCGAGGCCGTATAGGCCAGTACAGCAGCGCCAATATACATAACCCAAGGAAAACGATCAATGAGCTTGATAAACAAGGTACTACCCCATACGATGATAGGAACACTGATCAGCAGACCCAAAATAACGAGAATAAGATTTTGCTCCGCTGCGCCAGCAACAGCAATTACATTATCAATCCCCATAGCCGCATCAGCGATGATAATTGTGCGTACAGCCGACCATAAAGAGCTCCCGACTTTGATATCGCTATGTTCGTCGGCACCTTGGTCAGCCAGCAGTTTGTACGCAATTCCTACAAGCAGCAGCCCGGCAACCAGCAGCAGCCATGGAATTTGCAGCAGCCATAGTACGATGATTGTTGCAAAAATACGAATCAGAACTGCACCGCCAGTACCATACACAATCGCTTTCTTCTGTACATTTTGCGGCAGATTACGGGCAGCTAGTCCAATCACGATAGCGTTGTCCCCGGCAAGGATTAAATCGATAAAAACAATTTGCAGCAAGCTGATTAAAAACTGACCGATATCCAAGTCTTGTCACTCCTTTACTCTAACCATGATTCCGAATCGTTCGATTGCATAAATCGGAGTTCATTATATTCCTCTGATTTCTCAGCGTCAAGCATAGCTCGGACAACCAGGGCATACATCTAGGGTATGGAGGTGTTTACCCTGTTCATGGATGATATTTGGCTTATAGTTCAGATACTAATGATTAACCTTGTTTTAAGCGGCGATAACGCCGTCGTCATTGCTTTGGCAAGCCGTAATTTGCCTGAGCAGAGCCGCAATAGAGCCGTATGGTGGGGGGCTTTTGGTGCAGTTTTATTAAGATGTATTTTAACCTTTATTGCGGTGCTCATACTTGGCATTCCGTTTATACAAGCGGCTGGTGGTATTATGCTGCTGTACATTGCGTTTAAATTGCTGTTTGAAGAAGACGGGAATGTTAATATTAAACAATCTACAACTTTATGGAGTGCTGTATACACGATACTCGTCGCAGACTTTGTCATGAGTCTGGACAATGTTCTGGCCATTGCTGCCATCGCAGACGGTGATCTAGCACTTATCGTGATCGGGATCGCGATTAGCATTCCCATTGTCGTTTGGGGCAGTGGTATTGTTGTTAAGCTGCTGCACCGCTTTCCGATTCTGGTCTTTGCCGGATCAGCCATATTAGCTTATACTTCCGGCGAGATGGTTCTTCGTGATCCGAAGCTGGGGTTATGGCTTCAAGAGATTTCTGCAGGTTATGAGACATTGCTGCCCGCACTTTGTGTTATTTTGGTTATGCTTGGCGGTGCATTTTTCAAAGTATTAAGATATCGGGTAGATACATAAATGGATTAATCACAAACCGGCAATTCGAAGCCGGTTTTTTTAGTATTGTTGGAACAAGTTATGCAAGGCACGGAGTGGGGGACAGGATCTTCTTGTCAAATATGAAGCATGACAGTAGTTTTTTGCAAAAACATCGGATAAACTAGAATTATACATGCTAATACAGTTCCCAGTGAACGTAGATCATGGATTACCTTGGATAGAAGCAGATAATCATACAAACGGGGTGAAGTGTGAAGTGAAGGGAAGAAATGAAAGGTTGGTTGGCATCTTTATCGTCATTGCCGGTCTTGTCATCTTACTTGGTCAATTGGGTTTCTTCAGCTTTCTTGGGCGAAATTTCTGGCCTCTGATATTAATCATTCCAGGAATTATTCTCCATCTTTTGTATTTCTTTAGAAATACGAGTGCGGTTATTTTGGTGCCGGCAGGAATAATGACGGTGTATGGTATTTTCTTCCTGATATGCAGCATTTGGGGATGGCATCTGACTGCATCTCTCTGGCCTGTTTTTATAATAGGGGTTGCACTGGGCATGTTTGAATATGCCTTATTCGAATATCCACGGCCTGCGGTGATCTACCGGACGTCCATTATTTTGCTTGGGGTGTCTATCGTTCTCCTGTTCATAACCATGCTCACAACCGGATTTATATATGTTATTGCTGCGATACTTATCTTCGTGGGTATTTGGCTTATCTTCGGAAGACCTAAACCTAATCGGCGGCGCTTTCGATAAGCTACTTGATTTTTAGCGTTTTTCGTCTATAATATAAGGGATATATGTGCGTCGGAGTTATCACCCGGCGCTTCTTTTGTGAGTAAGGTCGTTATATATAACAAGAATCAATTTCATGGCTTGTTACTATGAATTTGATTCAAGAATCAATTTCATGACTTGTTATAATGAATTTGATTCAAGAATCAATTTCATGACTTGTTACTATGAATTTGATTCAAGAATCAATTTCATGGCTTGTTAATATGAATTTGATTCAAATAGAAAATGATTTTGGAAAGGATATGGATATAAACCATGCATGTAAGAGAGAATATTCGCAATATTGCGATCATTGCCCACGTTGACCACGGCAAAACGACACTTGTAGACAAACTGCTTCAACAATCCGGAACCTTCCGCGAACATGAGGCCGTACAAGAACGCGCCATGGACTCCAATGATTTGGAACGTGAACGCGGGATTACGATCCTTGCCAAAAATACTGCGATCAATTATAAAGATTTCCTTATCAATATTGTTGATACACCAGGACACGCCGACTTTGGCGGAGAAGTAGAACGGATTATGAAGATGGTTGACGGCGTACTGCTAGTTGTCGATGCGTATGAAGGCTGCATGCCGCAAACCAAGTTTGTACTGCGCAAGGCTCTGGAGCATAACCTGACGCCAATCGTAGTTGTTAACAAAATTGACCGTCCGGCAGCTCGCCCGGCTGAGGTTATTGATGAAGTGCTTGACCTGTTCATCGAGCTTGGAGCCAATGATGAGCAGCTTGATTTCCCAGTTGTATATGCTTCTGCACTCAACGGTACTTCAAGCATGGATCCGGAGAAACAAGATGATAACATGATGAGTCTGTATGAGACGATCGTTGATCACATTCCTCATCCGATTGAAAGTGTTGATGAGCCATTGCAGTTCCTCGTCACACTGATGGATTACAATGAGTATCTGGGACGTATCGCAATTGGACGTGTTAACAGAGGCGTAATTCGTCAAGGACAGGCTGTAACCGTTATTCAACGTGACGGATCTAATAAATCTGCACGTATTGAGAAATTGTTTGGATTCCAAGGACTAAAGCGGGTAGAAGTAGCTGAAGCGGGTGCAGGCGATATCGTTGCCATAGCAGGGATCAAGGATATTAATATTGGTGAAACGATTGCCGATCCAGCGAATCCTGAAGCTCTGCCGGTTCTCAAGATTGATGAGCCGACACTTCAAATGACGTTCCTTGTTAATAACAGTCCTTTTGCCGGACGAGAAGGAAAATGGGTCACATCCCGCAGACTTCGTGACCGTCTGTTCAAAGAGCTTGAAACTGACGTGAGTCTTCGTGTTGAAGAAACAGACAGCCCGGATGCTTATGTCGTATCTGGCCGTGGTGAGCTTCACCTTGGTATTTTAATCGAGAACATGCGCCGTGAAGGCTATGAACTTGCGGTATCCAAGCCGGAAGTTATCATCAAGGAGATTGATGGCAAGAAGATGGAGCCAATTGAGCGCCTTATGATCGATATTCCTGAAGAAAGCATGGGTGCGGTAATGGAAAGCCTGGGTTCCCGTAAAGCCGAAATGGTCAACATGATCAATTCCGGTAACGGCCAGGTTCGTCTGGAGTTCCTGATCCCTGCACGCGGCTTGATTGGATATCGTACGAACTTCTTGACTCTGACTCGCGGCTATGGCGTAATGAACAATGCATTCGACAGCTATGGTCCACTCGTAGGCGGTCAAGTTGGCGGACGTCATCAGGGCGTGCTCGTATCCAGTGAGAATGGAACATCAACATTCTACGGTATGATTGGTGTTGAGGACCGCGGAATGCTGTTCCTTGATGTAGGAACGGAAGTTTATGAGGGAATGATCGTTGGTGAACACAATCGTGACAATGACATCGTCGTGAACATCTGTAAGGAGAAACAATTGACTAACGTACGTTCCGCAACCAAGGACGATACGGTTAAGATGAAGACTCCTATAATCTTCTCCTTGGAGCAAGCTCTTGAGTACTTGAATGATGATGAACTGTGTGAGATTACTCCGAAGTCCGTTCGTCTCCGTAAGAAACTCTTGAATAAGAGTGAGCGCGAGCGTGCTGAGAAGCATCGCAAGATGTCCCAAGCTAATCTTTAATAATTTGAATCAAATTGATTCATCCAAATAATGAATGTGGAAAAGAGAGCACGAACTTGAAAGGAGATGAACGCCACCATGCAGGCATGGTTTGCGTCACACCCGATCGTTAGTTATGTGGTTATATTTGTACTGATTACTTATGTCTACAATAAGGTATTTCGCCCACAGCAGAAAATGCCGTTACTAAAAGAGATATTACTGTACATTTTGATGGCCATCGGCTCCTTCATGCTGCTCGTTTTCCAAATTGATAAATTACCGATCATTCAATGCTTACTTGTCGCGGTGGCACTAATGCTGCTGGTCAGAATCCGCTATTTTGTGGAGGCTCGGCAAAAGAAAAAAGCGGAGTCTTCTGGAGAGACAAGTAAAATGTAGCTATAGTAAAGATAACTTCAAATGCACACATTAGAGAGACCGCCCTAATCAGCGGTCTTTCCGTTTTTTTGGAGCTGTTTAAATTTTTTATTTATGTGGAACATATACCCATATTTGAAATGCATCAGCGGTGGCGGTAATATGTAAAGAGCAACCAAAGAAATATATAAAGGTGTTGAACTTATAATATGAGTGGATCTAACGGACTGCCTCCACGCAACAGAGGTGGCAAGAGCAGCGATAACAACGCAGCGCAGACAACGACCAAGAAGAAAGTAAAGAAGAAAAGTCCGATCAAAACATTTATGAAATGGGTACTATCTCTAATTGTTATTGGTTTGATCGCGGGTATTGGGTATTTGTATATGGTATTTAATGATGTCATTGACACGGGGAATAATAATCCTGTGGCAGCTGAGGATTCAGCCAAAGTGAAGCCGCAGACGATGCTGATCTTGGGAACGGACTATCGAGAGGAGACGGGCACCCACCTGTCTGACGTCGTGATGGTAGCCTCGCTGCATCCGGAGACGAAATCCGCGACCATCGTATCTCTGCCACGTGACACTCTGGTTCAGCTCGAAGGTTATACCGAGAGGAAACTGAATGAATTCTATCCTCGATTTAGAGCTGCGGCGAAAGAATCAGGCATCTCTGCAGAGGAAGAAATGCGGGTTATGATTGGCAAATACCTGGATGTCGATATTGATTACGTCACCGTGCTGAACTTCAAGGCATTTGAAGAGATTGTGGATGCCCTGGGCGGAGTCGAAGTTAATGTGAATCAGAATATGTGCTATAAGGATACCGCGGATGATACCGACATTAATCTGACTGCCGGTCCTCAGCGTTTGAATGGCGAGGATGCGCTTGGGTATGTTCGTTACCGCAAATCAAACTGTGAACCTAAGACGCCAGCTTCGGACGATTTCTCCCGCAACCAGCGTCAAAGTGAAGTTCTTCACTCGTTAATGGATCAAATGAAGTCTCTTGGCGGTGTTACGAAGATTGGAAAAGTCGTCGGTGCTGTAGATGATAATATGACGACAACGGTAGAGAGTGATCAGGTTAAGAATTTCATTTCAACCTATTGGAATCTTCCGAAGGAAAGTGTAAACTTTGTGCCGGTGACAGGAACATGGAATAGCCCCTATGTATATATTAATCAAGGGGAGTTAGACCAAGCGAAGCAAGCACTAGCGAAAGAGCTTGCAGGCGAGCATTCTTCTGGAGCAGCTGAAGCTTCTGGAAATTAAATCATCTGCAAAATATCTGTTCAAACCTTGAAGAAGTAGTGATATAATGTGGATGTATCCCATAGATGGAATTCATTAGCGGAGGTCCTGTCTATGTCCAACTATGCTAATCGAATGGAATATCGCTCTCTTCATATGAATATGCTGACAAATGCACTGTTTTGTCATGAATACAAGCCCGGTGAACCCTGTTCACTGGGCTCTTTGTATTTAATGTGATGAACGATGCATATTCCACGGATATTTTCAGGAAATTGTACAATTATTTGCTCCCGGTCGAATACATTTAGATATGGGATACACGATTGTCCTTATCGCTGCCCATAGCTTGCCCTAGCTGTACTTAAACGACGCCGCCTTGGAGGGGATACCAATGAAAAAAATTTTTGTGTTGGATACGAATGTGCTGCTTCATGATCCGGGCGCCATTTATGCTTTTGACGAGCATGAAGTTGTAATTCCTGCCGTAGTGCTGGAGGAAATCGACTCCAAAAAGCGTAATGCAGATGAAATAGGGAGAAATGCGAGATATGTCTCGCGTTCATTAGATGGATTAAGGGAGCACGGACATTTGCACAGTGGAGTACCTTTACCGAATGGCGGAAACTTAAAGGTAGAACTAAATCACCGCAGTTTCATTAGAGTACAGGAGATGTTTGGTGAAGTTACAAATGATAATCGCATACTGGCAGTTGCGCTCAATTATCAGCTTGAGCAGGAGCATAAGGAGGTACCACGAGACATTGTTTTAGTCAGCAAGGATGTACTCGTACGAATCAAGGCAGATGTGCTTGGTCTTAACACTCAGGACTATTTGTCTGATCGTACCGCAGATCCAAGTGAATTGTATCCGGGGTATACTGCGATTAGAGTCCATCCTTCCGTAATCGATGAATTTTATACGTATCGTTTTCTGCCAATTAAACCATTGCAGCTAAATTATAATCTGTATCCACACGAATTTATTATATTGAAGGACGAGATGGGCACGGGTAAATCTGCCCTGCTTAAGGTGAATCAGGAAGCTACCAAGCTGGAGCCTCTATATCTCAGTAATGATCCGGTCTGGGGAATCGTCGCACGCAATGCACAACAGAGAATGGCTTTAGAGTTATTGTTGAATGATGATATACCGCTGGTAACAATTACAGGTAAGGCCGGAACGGGGAAAACAATGCTCGCCCTTGCAGCAGGACTTCTGAAGGTCGAGGATGAGCATAAATACAAAAAGCTTCTCATCGCAAGACCGGTGGTTCCGATGGGCAAGGATATTGGTTACCTCCCAGGGGAGAAAGAGGAGAAGCTTCGTCCCTGGATGCAGCCGATATACGATAATCTGGAGTTTCTGTTCGATACGAAAAAGGCGGGTGACATCGATAAAATACTCATGGGACTCGGCAGTATACAAGTAGAAGCGCTCACTTATATTCGAGGCAGATCGATTCCTGGGCAGTTTATCATTATTGATGAGGCTCAGAATTTATCGAAGCATGAAGTAAAGACCATTGTTTCTCGTGTAGGTGAAGGAAGTAAGATTATTCTGATGGGTGATCCAGAGCAAATAGACCATCCATATCTTGACTCAGCAAGCAACGGTTTAACATATATTGTTGAACGGTTTCGTCAGGAAGGGATCAGCGGACACATTATGCTTGAAAAAGGCGAACGCTCCAAGCTCGCTCAGCTGGCAGCTGATCTCTTGTAGGCTATATATTTCCCGGAAAATGAAGAAATCGCTGAGAAGAGCCGGATATCATTCCGGTTCTTTTCTTTGACTAGACTAGTAACCAGAATGGAGAATGAAAGAGAAGTTAGTAGGACAAGCAGACTATCCATTTGGTACAATAATGGGGAAAGGTTGGATATTTCTAGGGGAGGTACCGAAGCTGTGAAGCGAAGAAACCAGTGGATACTGTTTGTCGTGTTATTGTTGTCCTTGACCATATTGTCTCCAAGCCTTGAAATATCTCGTGACCCTGTAACGGATGAGGACGATCAGAGCACGGATCCGTTATATCGTCCAGCTCCTCAAGTTCCACAGGAGCAGCAGCCATTGAAAATAACGGTGTCGATGAAGGAGCAGGAATTTGCAGTTTTTCAGCGCTTCGCTGTGGAGATCGGAAATAGGATCGGTACCGGCGTTGAAGTACATAATATGAAAGAAACTAGTGAAAGCGATGAGTATGAAGCCATACGTGAAGGTTTTATGTTAGGTGACAGTGCAGACATTACCTTGCTGAATAATCGTCATGTTCGGTTGTTTGCCATGCAAGGCTATTTGAGACCGTTCATAGGGAATGACCTGAATGGAATGGCTGCAGATCCATTTCCGCAGGTGATTACGGTAAATGAATGGAATCAATATCGCTGGGCTGTTCCTCTTGATATTGATCCATATATCTATGCTGAAGCCCGCAGAGACAATGCGTCGTCACCACCCTTGCAATCAATGAGCACTGATGAGGATTGGATGAACCGAATGACAGCATGGTCAGAGACGGACGACAAGCCATTCTTTTTGGATGTGGAAGATCCGCTGGCCTTTGCCTCCTGGCTTGAATTTCGAGGAATTATCCGTCAAACAGAAGATCTCTTCAACCCTGATGAGCAGAATGAACAAATGCAGTCAAGGCTTCAAGAACTGGAGATGCTCCTTCCTTATATTGAGACAGACTTCAAGAATTCTGCTTCCGGTCATTTGAACTGGATATCTGGAATTGTTAAGCTGTCTGATATGCTGCCTGAGTATCGTGGAGAACTTACCGAGTACATTAACAATGATGTGGAAACACAGGCCCTTACGGTGACGGGCCGCAGCTTTGCCATTTCCTCTAGAACAGGGCAAATGGACCTGGCTTCCGAATGGATTAAGGCAATGACATCCCCTGAAACTGCACAAGACTGGTTTGAAGAAACAGGGAATCTGCCGATTTATAGATCCGTTTATGAAGAGCTGGAGATGCGGGACGTTACAAGAGCCATTCCTGTTCAGGCTCTAGAACAGAGCCTTGAGGCTGCTTATCGTAATGACCTGCTTAATGGAGACTTGCTCAATAGTGCACAGCCCCTGATCACACAGTTTTTGCGTGGCGATATAACTGCTGAGGTATATTATTCACGTGTGCAGTCCTTGTTCTCACAACAGGGAGAGGACGAAATGCCGAGTGAGTCTGTGCAGAATCCACAGCCATGAGCGGGTGTATTATTTCAAGGCTAATTCGAGCGTCACTTCCAGCGTCTGGTCCTTTGTCGAGACATCGGTTGCTTTGATGAAAGACATGAGCTTTTGCGGGTAAAATCCCAGATCAAATTCTTGCTGAAGCATGCTCCGCGTTGTATCCGGAAGTTCAAAGCCGTTAAATACGAGCTTGTCTACATGAAATAGAAGACCGTTAGTCGGCTCATCAATGACGGTGTAATGACCTTGTACAGCGAGCTCAAGATTGTCTCTTTTTCCACTGGCGATGATATAATCATCGGTAAATTCAAAAGCAAAATCGTTGAATATTTCATTCTCCGCTCTCAGAAAATTGTTTAATTGCTCTTCATTGATTCGAATCGAATAGGTTCGGCCATTTGTTGAAATGATGCCTTTTTCCTGTTGGACGAAATCGGGCAGATGATTCATGGCGGAGGCAAGTGCGCCGAAGTACCGCTTCACCTCATGAATGCCTACATTGTTCCAGTAAGTGTTCAGTTCCTCAATCAGCTTCTCCATCAGTTCCCGGTTACCATTGCTCGCCAGCGTATCCTCAACTTCCTGCTCCAGCAAGAGTACTCTTTCCCGCTGACTCTGTAAATTATGTTTAAGCATGCGAAGCTCTGCGTCATTCTGATCCAGTCTAACTGCCATTTCTTCAAGCTCCTGCTGCCTCGAATGATAAGCATGAAGTACCTCATGATCTCTGCCTATGATAATTTCATAATAGCTTGCCACGATTTGAATGGAGCGCAGCGACTTTGCCTTCAAAAAAATATGCAGCAATTGATCCCGCTCCCCCATATAATAGGACCTCACAATAGAGGCAGCACGTTCCTGATGATCTTTCATTTCTTCCTTATGTACAGACATTTCGGCTTCAAGTGACCCTCGGCTTTCTTCGATTTGCTGCTGCTGTACTTCTATGCGCTCGATCTCGTGATCAATTTCAACGATAGACAGGCTGTTCTGCAGAACTTCTCTCGTATTCTCGTCCAAGGTGGGTTCAGCCTGGATAGGGGAGATATGGTGAAATAACAGTAGAATAGAACAGCAGATGGTCACATAATATATAGAACGGTTTCTCATATATTTCCTCCCTATAGCTTGTACTAGTAAAATGGGTCTAAAGCTTGATAGCATTGAGATAGCCACCAAGTTACAAACTTCCTGTATCATATACTTAAAACATACATATGAAAAAGAAAACAAATAAAGAACGGATCAGCTTAACTTGGCTGATCCGTTCTTTATTTGTTTAATGAGATGTGCTATAGAGGTTTGCCCATTTCGAATACAGTCCAGTAGCTGAAGCCTGAAAAGGTGATAATCATGTAAGCCCAGAACAATAAAATATAGGTTCTCTCCGTAAATTTCAAATAACCGAGAATGACGAAAAAAGCGGTTTGAAGGAAAAATAACAAAGCCATCTCCAACATATTACCTGCAAAGGCCATAAGACCAATCGTTAGAGTGAAAAATCCCAGCACACGAAACATGCGCGCCACGATGACTACCCCCTCTCTTAAGAACGCTCGTCTAACTACTAAGTAACATTATATCTGTTAAGGAAAATGATGTAAATAAAAAATGGATATGAAAGCGAAATCTTTTAGGGTATGTCCAGGGAGCAATTTGGAAATACATTTTAGTATGAAATAGATTCTATGAACTCTATGAAGGGCATAAGAATGATTAAAGCTGAATTTTATAACCGGCTTTTCATCTCATAGCTTGATTTGTGCTGTAAGGTGAGGCTGTGATTATGGATGTCGTTAGGAGGTTTATAGCATGACTGCAGTTAGACAGGATGCATGGAGCGCGGAGGATGATTTGATCCTGGCTGATGTTACGCTTCGCCATATCCGGGAAGGAAGCACTCAGCTTGCCGCTTTTGAGGAAGTAGGTGAAAAAATCGGTAGAACTTCGGCTGCATGCGGTTTCCGCTGGAACAGCTTCGTTCGCAAGAAGTACGATGAAGCTATAGGCATTGCCAAGGCTCAGCGCCAAAAACGAAGCTATTCGAAAAGAGATGCTGCTGTTCAGCCTCAAGTTGCAGCATTATCGGTAATGGAAACCGATGAGCTTATGTACAGAACAGAGGGGTTCTCTGAGGAAACCTTGTCTATTGACGCTGTAATCCGCTTCTTAAGGCAATGGAAGGGGATTGTTCAGGAAAATTCTAGACAGCTGAAGCTTATCGAGAAGGAATTGCGCGAAAAAGAAGAAGAATTGAACGAGCTTAGATTTGAGAATGATCGCTTATCCAAGCAAGTCAGCGAAGTACAAACCGATTATCGGGTAGTAAACGATGATTATAAAGCGCTCATTCAAATTATGGATCGTGCCAGAAGACTCGCTTTTTTATCTGAGGAAGAAGAAGATAAAACTCGGTTCAAAATGGATGCGAATGGTAACCTAGAACGTATTGAATAAACTTGGATATCCAGTAACAAGTCTAGAAGTGGGATTGTGGAACTCAAAGCCTGTTTGACCGCGTAATGCGTGGTCAAATGGGCTTTTGTCATATGCTTCTAACTAATATATAGTAAGAGAGAAAGGTATGCTTGGAGGTGGAACGAATTTGGTTATTGATGTCATTGGTGCGGGCTCTCTTGGTCTTATGTATGGCGGAGCCCTCGTATATGCAGGAGAAGAAGTAAGGTTCTGGACTAGAACGAGAGCACAGGCTGCACGTTTACTTGAAAATGGAATTACTATAAACCAGCCGGACGGACAAGTATGGAGCGTACAAGCTGGGAGATTTGAAGCGAGAGAGCTTGTATCCCTACCAGAGGAATGGAGGAAGAAGCCCGGACATATAATCATGCTTATGACGAAACAAGGAGGTCTTCAGGAATCAATGGAGATGCTGACTAAGGTCAGCAAGCTGGATACGGCTATATTTTGTTTTCAGAATGGAACGGGACATATCCCTGTCATTACCGAAGCATTTCCTTCAGCCCGGGTGTATGCTGCAATTACAACGGAGGGTGCCAAACGAATAGATGAGATCGAAGTGACAAGGGCTGGTTACGGAGAGACGCACATCGGCTGGTCATATCGCGCAGGAGCACCTATTGAGGCAGAGGTGGACACTTTAGTCCATAAATTGCTTAAAGCAGGATTTGATACAAAATCGTCGAATGAAATCGATAGATTGATTTATCGGAAATTGGTCATTAATGCGGTAATTAATCCACTGACTTCTCTCTGGAAAATACCAAACGGGGAATTACTGGCAAGTCAAGAGAGAATGGAGGCGATGAAGCAGCTCTACACTGAGGCTGTGGCTGTCTATGATGCTCATCGGATTGAATATGATGCAAATCTATGGGAACAAGTTGTTGCTGTTTGTCAATCGACCTCGAGCAACTGGTCTTCCATGTGTATGGATGTCCTCCATGGCAGGCCAACCGAGATTGCTGCTATTAACGGCAGTATTGTCGCTATGGCAAGAGAGGCGGAAATGCGTGCGGAAGGTCATCAGCTCGTATGGAAACTTATTGAGGGAATGCCACTAAGGAGGGAGTAAAGGGAATTGAACGCTATCGGATCATTTCTTATTGTACTTAGCATGCTTCCGTTTTTTCCGTTTTTGATCGTGTATTACGGAATGGTTTATTTTAAGAAACCGAAGAAGACGGCTCTTCATACGGCAATGGATGTAACGACAATCTTTTTGATCGCAGCTGTTGCCGCGTTGTTTAATAGCACTTTTGATTTACGTTTCGGCTTCTATCTGATCTTGCTGGTTCTGCTCATCTCGTTGGGTTTAATTGGAAGCGCACAAACTCGTCTAAAGGGGAAGATTAACTACAGAAGGATGATAAAAGCCGTTTGGCGCATGGCTTTTGTCGCAATGGGATTCAGCTATATAGTACTTTTAGCCTTTGGATTATTCAGCTACATACTAGATTTAATGTAAGGAAACATAACGCGAATTGTGTGCAAAATGTGTCGAATGTGTCGAATGGTGAAAAAAAGTCATTTTTCAGAAAAAGTTATGTAGATTTTTTTGACCGCTGGTTGTATAATCTATAAACATATATACCACATCATCTTTTTAGGGGGAAATGCTTGATGAAAAGGAAGAGTTTGTTAGTCCTTTTGACGCTAGTTCTTGCATTTGGTTCCGTACTTGCAGCGTGCGGTTCTGACAATAGCAATGAAGGCAGTCAATCTGGTGAAGGAAATGCACCAGCAGAACAGGTTTTGAACATTAATTTGAGTGCTGAACCGCCGACTTTTGACCCGGCTCAAGCTCAAGACAGCCAGACTAACACGGTATTGAAGCTTATGTATGAAGGCCTAGTTCGTATGGGCGAAGATGGTAACCCAGTTCCAGGTGTTGCGGAATCTTGGGAAATTTCTGAAGATGGCAAAGAATACGTCTTCACACTTCGTGAAGATGCTAAATGGAGCAATGGCGATGCAGTAACAGCAAACGATTTTGTGTTCGCGTGGAAGCGCGTCCTTGATCCCGCTTCTACACCGGCTCCACCTTATGCTTATCAGCTGTACTACATCGAGAATGCAGAACAGTTCAACACTGGCGAAATCACAGATTTCTCCCAAGTCGGCGTTGAAGCAGTAGACGAGAAGACTCTTAAAGTAAAACTGGCTAACCCAACTCCTTACTTCTTGGGTCTGACTTCCTTCTACACTTACTACCCAGTTCATTCCTCTGTTGAGGGTAATGACAAATGGGCGACTAACAAAGATTCGATGGTTGTTAACGGACCGTTCACGCTTACTGAATGGACAACAGGTCAAAAGATTCAAGTTACGAAGAATGAACAATATTGGGACAAAGACAGCATCAGCCTTGCTCGTGTAGATATGTCTTTGACAAACAGCGGTGCGACAGAACTTTCTTCTTATAGAAATGGTGAAATCGATTATGCTGGTGCACCTAACGGTGAAATCCCTACAGACCAAATCAAAGGTGTTCAAAGTGAATTGCCTGAAGAATTTAATGTAAAAGGTATCGCTAGTACGTACTACTATATGTTTAACGTAACAGCTGAGCCTTTCCAAAATGCTAAAATCCGTAAAGCCTTTGCAATGTCTATCAATCGTCAAGCGATCGTTGACAATGTAACTCTTGGCGGACAGCTGCCAGCATTTGGATTTGTACCTCCAGGTATCAAAGGTGCTTCTGATGAGTTCCGTACCGAAGTTGAAGATGCATACTTCCAAGAGAATGCAGAAGAAGCAAAACGTTTGCTTGAAGAAGGTATGAAGGAAGAAGGCTACACAACGCTTCCTAAAATTACTCTGATCTACAACTCCAGTGAAGCTCACCAAAAACTGGCTGTAGCTGTAGCGGATATGTGGAAAAACGCTCTTGGCGTAGAAGTTGCCACTCAGAACCAAGAGTGGGGTGTGTTCCTTGAAACTCGTAAGAACCTGAACTATCAAGTAGCACGTGCTGGCTGGTCTGCTGACTACAATGATCCAATGACATTCATGGATATGTGGACTACAGGCAACGGTAACAATGATTCTGGTTATGCAAACCCTGAGTACGATGCGCTTATCGAGCAAGCAGCTGTAGAGCAAGATGCAGCTAAACGTAATGATCTTTTTGCTCAAGCTGAGAAAATGCTCGTTGAAGAGGACATGGTTATTGCACCGTTGTACTACTATACAAATGTTTCTTTAACTAAGCCTTACCTTAAAGGCGTTAGCCTTGATTTCAGTGGAGCAATTGACTTCACTAGAGCTTCTGTTGAGGGTAAGTAAGGATATAACTGTATAGAAGCTTCGGGATATATATGCGGGCTAACCCTTATATATCCCGATTTTTTTGTATGTCGTTCATAATTGGAAAGTAATAGTAAAATTCGCAAATAACTAGAATAGATTTAATCCTCTAGTTTTTATAAAATTGTAATTGTACAACTGTTATTTTAATTTGCGGGGGGTGTCCAGGATCATGATAAGATACGTGATCAATAGGCTGATTTTCATGCTGATATCTCTATTTATTCTCATCTCCGCTACGTTCTTCCTAATGAAGGCGATTCCGGGTAACCCGTTTATGAGTGAGAAGGCGACATCACCTGAAATTCAAGCCAGACTTATGGAACAATACGGCCTCGATAAGCCGGTGTTCATGCAATATATTGATTATCTCGGTAATATCATCACAGGAGATTTCGGAATCTCCATGAAGCGACTAAACCAAGATGTGACCGATATTATCGGCCAAACCTTTGGTGTGTCACTTAAGCTTGGACTTGTTGCTATCGTTGTAGCTGTTATCGTAGGTATTTTGCTTGGAATGGTTGCAGCGATGAACCATCGGAAGATAATTGACAACGTGGCTATGGTGCTTGCGGTTATTGGAATCGCAGTCCCGAGTTTCGTGCTCGCATCACTCCTGCAATTCTATCTGGCGCAAGAGCTGGGAATATTCAAAGTAATGGGACTTAACGGTCCGCTCGATTATGTCCTGCCGGTTGCGGCGCTGTCTGCCCAGCCTATTGCCTATATCGCGCGTTTGACACGCTCCAACATGCTTGAGGTATTACACGCCGATTATATTAAAACGGCGAAAGCCAAAGGCTTGAACAGCTTCACCATTATGTTCAGACATATTATCCGTAATGCCATCATGCCTGTTGTGACTTATGTTGGACCAATGACGGCTAACGTGGTTACAGGTTCTGTTGTTATCGAGCGTGTATTCGGTATCGGCGGTATTGGTAAAGTATTCGTCGAAAGTATTACGACACGTGATTATACCATGATTATGGGAATCACCATATTCTATGGCATTATTCTCATGTTTGCTCGTTTTCTAACGGATATTGCATATGTTCTTATTGATCCGCGTATCAAACTTTCGAATGGAAAGGAGGGCTAGGTAGTGTCTGCAAATCAATCTAGCATCGATCCAAACAACACTCAGCTTACACCTGAAGATTTTAGAAGAATCGGGACGGATGAGAAGCAAGCAGAGGTCATTCAGCGTCAAAGTGTGTCAGCTATGCGCGATGCATGGGAGCGGCTTCTTAAAAATAAGCTCGCGATGACCAGCCTAGTCATCCTCGTTATCATTATTATTATGTCGATAGTTGCTCCATTGATGTCCAGCAATGACTATCAGACGAATGATCTGATGAACGCCAATCAGCCTCCTTCCAAAGAGCACTGGTTTGGAACGGACGATCTTGGCCGCGATATGTGGGTACGTACCTGGTCAGGTGCGCAGATCTCACTAATTATCGGTTTTGCAGCCGCCTTGATTGACCTTTGTATTGGGGTTATCTACGGCGGAATCATGGGCTTCTACGGTGGACGTGTCGGAGAAATCATGAACAAATTCTCTGAGATCCTGTATGCAATCCCTTATCTGCTTGTCACTATTTTGCTTCTAGTCGTCCTCGAGCCTAGCGTGGGAACGATTATTATAGCCCTATGTATAACCGGCTGGATTAATATGGCCTGGATCGTACGGGGCGAAATTATGCAGCTCAAGAACAGAGAATTCGTGCTTGCTTCCAAATCCATGGGTGCAAACTCGTCTCGTCTTATCTTCAAACACCTGCTGCCAAACGCAGTAGGGCCAATTATCGTAACACTGACTTTATCCGTACCGAGTGCGATCTTCAGTGAGGCTTTCCTGAGCTTCCTTGGTCTTGGTGTACAAGCTCCAAGAGCGTCCCTGGGTTCCATGATTGAGAACGCACTTACAGGATGGATGTACTACCCTTGGCGGATGTTGTTCCCGGCAGGTCTGATCAGCTTAATCATGCTAGCGTTCAACCTCTTCGGTGACGGACTCCGTGACGCACTAGATCCAAAACTGAAAAAATAGGAGGTGGACATAATGGATCCGTTGTTGCAGGTTAAAGATCTTAACGTTTCATTTAAAGTAAGAGACGGCGAGGTAAAGGCCGTACGCGGCATGAATTTTGAAATCGGCAAGGGTGAGACTGTTGCTATTGTCGGTGAATCCGGTAGTGGTAAGAGTGTAACAGCCCAAACCATTATGCGTTTGATTCCTTCTCCACCGTCCATCATTAATAAAGGTGAAATTATTTTCCAAGGACAGGATTTGCTGAAGAAGACCAATAAGCAAATGGAATCCATTCGTGGTAAAGATATCGGCATGATCTTCCAAGATCCGATGACATCGCTGAACCCGACCATCAAGATCGGTAAACAGATTACTGAGGTATTGATCAAGCATCAGAACATGTCCAAGGATGAGGCAGCTAAAGAAGCGGTTAAAATGCTCAAAATGGTCGGTATTAAGAATGCAGAAGAACGCTTCAATCAATATCCACATGAATTCTCCGGCGGTATGCGTCAGCGTGCGATGATCGCAATTGCACTTGCTTGTAAGCCGGCCCTGCTGATTGCCGATGAGCCGACAACGGCTCTTGACGTAACGATCCAGGCTCAGATCATGGACGTTATGAAAGACATGCAGGAACAGCTGGGCACTTCCATTATCCTGATCACACATGACCTTGGCGTAGTAGCCGGTATTGCAGACCGCGTTATCGTTATGTATGCTGGAGAAGTGGTAGAAACAGGTACGAAATATGAAATATTCAAAAATCCGCAGCATCCGTATACCAAAGGTTTGATGCGTTCCATGCCTCGTCTTGATCAGAAGAAGGACGAGCCGCTCATTCCGATCGTGGGTACACCGCCGGATTTGATCAAGCCACCGCTTGGCTGTCCATTCGCAGCGCGTTGTGATCGTGCAATGAGCATCTGCGAGCGTATTGATCCTGGTGCTACGGTATTCAGTGACACTCACATGGCACGCTGCTGGGAGCTGCATCCTATGGCGAAGGAGGTACATTCTTCATGAGCAAGAACTTAATTGAGGTTGAAGGTCTTAAGAAATACTTTAATGTAGGGAAGAATCGTACGCTCAAAGCCGTAGATAATCTTAACTTTTATATTCGTGAAGGCGAGACTCTCGGAATGGTAGGAGAATCCGGCTGTGGTAAATCAACAGCTGGACGTACAATCCTTCGTTTGTATGAGCCTACAGCAGGCAGTGTGCGCTTTAACGGCACAGATATCTACAAGCTCTCACCGAACAAGATGAAAGCCATGCGCCGTGACATGCAGATGATTTTCCAAGATCCGTATGCATCGCTCAATCCGCGCTTTACCGTTTCTGATATTATTGGTGAAGCTCTGGATATTCACAATATGGCTGGAAGCAGCAAGGAGCGCAAGAAACGGATCGAGGAGCTATTGGATCTTGTAGGCCTTAATTCAGACCATGCGAACCGTTATCCGCATGAATTCTCCGGTGGACAGCGTCAGCGGATCGGGATTGCCCGTGCTCTTGCCGTAAATCCTAAATTCATCATTTGTGATGAGCCGATTTCCGCACTTGACGTATCCATTCAAGCACAGGTGGTTAACCTTCTGAAGGATCTTCAGGATCGTTTGGGTCTGACTTACTTGTTCATTGCCCATGACCTTTCCATGGTTAAGCACATCAGTGACCGGGTTGCTGTAATGTATATGGGTAAAATGGTAGAGCTTGCGGACAGTGAAGAGCTGTATGCAAACCCGATCCATCCTTATACCAAAATGCTTCTATCCGCGATTCCGATTCCGGATCCGGACATTGAAGCGAATAAAAAGCGTATTATTATGCCTGAGGACAATTCGGGCCCAATCAGTTCAGGTAATGAGGGAGAGGCAGCGAAGAGCGCCTTTAACCTGGATAATGCCAAGCTGATTGAAGTATCCAAAGGCCATTTTGTGGCTGAACCTTACGCTTGATCAAGATATGTTAGTTCGTGCCGCCGATGTTATAATCGGCGGTTTTTTTGATTCGGAGAATCAATTCCATTACCTAAACGTGTATGAAATTGATTCTGAATCAATTCCATTACCTAAACGTGTATGAAATTGATTCTGAATCAATTCCATTACCTAAACATGTATGAAATTGATTCTGAATCAATTCCATTACCTAAACATGTGTGAAATTGATTCAATGTATACAATTATTACTTTGACGGAATATAAAGCATTCGGTACAATCGAATAAGGCTTTAAATGAATAGGAGGATGACCTCATGAATCTAATTCCTGAGGCGCTGCGTAGTGGATCACCTCTAGCGGAACATTATTTGCGTTACGATGAAACCGTGCATCATTTGTACGAATATAATTTTCGCGATTATTCCAGCTACATAGCGCGTGCCGAGTGGCTTGATCGAACCGGAGACACACGAGTAGACCGGCAGGCAATGGTTACTTGCTTGCGTTTATATAATGAAAGTCGAAATCCGCATCCTGCAGTTAAGGCATCTCTGGACCGGCTGGCACAGGAGAACGCTTTAGTTATTACCGGCGGTCAGCAGAGCGGATTGTTCACCGGCTCTTTGCTTGTTATATACAAGGCAGCAACGATTATTAAAGCGGCCAAGACCGCAGAAGAGAAGCTTGGACGTCCTGTTGTGCCCATATTCTGGATTGCCGGTGAGGACCATGATTGGGATGAGGTGGACCATACTTACTTAATGAGTTCAGATCTCTCGGTAACTAAAGTCAAAATGCCTGGAAAATATGAAGGGCGCTCTTCCGTGAGTGACGTTGCCGTGGAGAAGGAGCATTGGATTGCTGCTATTCAGGAGCTGGAAGAGCTATTACCTGATTCGGAGAACAAACCGGAAATTATTGCTTCTATTAGAGAAGCGGTTCAGGACGAGTATATAAGCTTGAGTGATGTATTCGCCAAATTGCTAGGGCAATTGTTCGGCTCATATGGACTCGTACTTATGGACTCGGCAGATCCGGAGTTAAGAAAGCTCGAAGTGCCTGTATTTGAGCGTATTATAGAAGATAACGACATGCTTGAACAATGTTACCACGAGTCTTCCGGCCGAGTTGTAACAAGCGGCTTTACGATGCAGGCGGATGTCGCCTCCGGAGGAGCAAATCTGTTCTATATCCATGAGGGATCCAGATTGCTGTTGTTTAAGGAAGACGGTAGATTTGTCGATCGCAAAGGCTATGTTTCTTTTTCCAAAACAGAGCTGCTTGAAATTCTCCATCAGCATCCGGAACGCTTCAGTAACAATGTTCTGACCCGGCCTTTAATGCAGGATTCTATATTCCCGGTGCTGTCAACGGTGCTCGGGCATGCCGAGATTGCTTACTGGGCGCTGACCAAAGACGCATTTCATCGAATGGGTCTTCGCATGCCAATACTTATGCCACGTTTGTCATATACGATTTTGGATCATCATATACAGAAGCTGATGGATAAATATGATTTGACTTTCGCTGATATCCAGTTCTCCTTTGATGAGAAGAAAGAGACCTGGCTGCTCAGCTTGGATGAATTTGATGTGAACGGACAGTTTGAAGATCTTAAGACTTCTTTCCGCAAGCTATATGCGCCATTACTTGAACAGCTCGGTCAGCTGGAGTCGGGGCTGGGTCGCCTAGGAATAACCAACAGCGAGAAAATAGAAGAGCAGATCGAATATATGCAAAAAAGAACGAAGCAGGCCATAGCACAGAGACATGAAGCTTCGCTTAAGCAATGGGATTATGTAGAAAGATCGCTTTTTCCTTCAAAACGCCCGCAGGAAAGAGTCTACAATGTTTACTATTACGTTAACCGGTATGGAACGGACTGGTTGAAAGAGTTAATGGAGGTTCCTGCTGATATGAGCGGCATCCATCATATTCTGTATATATAATTGGAGGAACAAGATGAGCACGGATGTGATTAAGAACAGTATCGTCGCAGATATGAACCTGGCCCCGGAAGGACATCTTAAGATTGATTGGGTGGAGGCTCATATGCCGGTATTGAACCGGGTACGCAAAGAGTTTGAAGCAGATTTGCCATTCAAAGGACTTAAAGTGACGATTTGCCTTCACTTAGAAGCCAAAACGGCTTATCTCGCAAAAGTGATTCAGGCGGGTGGAGCTGAAGTAACCATTACGGGAAGCAATCCGCTGTCTACTCAGGACGATGTATGTGCAGCACTGGTGGAGGACGGTATTACGGTGTTCGCCAAATATAATCCTGATCCGGTGGAATACAAGCAATTGATCTTGAGATCATTAGAAACGAAGCCTGACTTCATTATCGATGATGGTGGAGATCTTGTAACCATTCTTCATTCCGAGCGTCCGGATCTGCTAGAGACGATTCGCGGTGGAGCAGAAGAAACGACAACCGGTATTATTAAGCTGAAGGCCCTCGAAAAACAGAAGGTGTTGAACCTGCCAATGGTGGCTGTTAATGACGCATATTGCAAACATCTATTCGACAATCGTTATGGAACAGGGCAATCGGCGTTCGATGGGATTATTCGGACGACAAATCTTGTCGTTGCCGGAAGTACGGTCGTTGTCGTCGGCTACGGCTGGTGCGGCAAAGGAGTAGCGATGCGCGCCAAGGGACTTGGTGCCAATGTAATCGTAACTGAAGTGGATGCGATCAAGGCTGTCGAAGCTCACATGGATGGATTCCGTGTCATGCCGATGGTCGAGGCGGCCAAGCTGGGTGATTTCTTCATCACGGTAACAGGAAACAAAGCTGTTATTACAGGTGAGCATTTTGATGTTATGAAGGATGGCGCAGTGCTGGCGAATGCAGGGCACTTCGATGTGGAAGTGAGTATTCCTGAGCTGAAGAAGCGTTCTACATCGGTACGCACGGTGCGGAAAAATATCGAGGAATATCGGTTTGCAGATGGACGTAAAATGTACCTGTTAGCAGAAGGGCGTCTCGTGAACCTGGCCGCGGCAGATGGGCATCCGGCTGAAATTATGGACACGACTTTTGCCCTACAAGCACTGGGGCTCCGGTATGTAAGGGAAAATTATGAAACTCTCAACCCTGCTGTGATTAACGTTCCTTATGAAATTGATGAGAAGGTAGCCAGGTACAAGCTGGAGAGCTTGAACATTGAGCTAGACACGTTAACCGAAGAGCAAATTCAATACTTGGACAGCTGGAACGTCTAGCATATAGGCTGGAATGTTTAATGGATGATTAAACTAAATTGTAACGCCGAAGAGTGATGCTTATAGAAGCCGTATCTGGCTTTTGGCATCGCTCTTTTTTTGCTTCAACTAACCCTATTTTTCGCCATGAGTCAAGGTAGCTCTCTAACATCTCTTCCAAAAAGTTTCATATGGAGAGAAGGGTTTTGATTTTTCAAAGCGAATCAATTATGCTTAAGTGGTGGAAAGTGGAGCAAAGTGGTGAGCAGGAGCTAAGGAGTGGTAGACAATGTTTATGGGGGAGTTCCAGCATAGCATTGACGATAAAGGCCGAATGATTATACCGGCCAAGTTCCGTGACGCTCTCGGCCCGAGCTTTGTTGTCACACGTGGATTGGACCAGTGCTTGTTCGTGTATCCGATGAATGAATGGTCCATTCTGGAGCAGAAGCTGAAAGCTCTGCCGCTTATGAAATCCGATGCGCGTGCCTTTACCCGGTTTTTTTTCTCAGGAGCGACTGAATGCGAGCTCGATAAACAGGGCAGGGTAAATTTACCGATGAATTTACGGGATTACGCCAAGATGGACAAGGAGTGCGTCGTACTCGGTGTATCCAATCGGGTAGAGATCTGGAGCAAAGGCATATGGGAACAATATTACAGCCAATCTGAAGAAACGTTTAACGACATTGCCGAAAAGCTGGTCGATTTCAATTTTGAGTTTTAGGATTTATGCACATCACAAAAATGTCTGGAGGACAAACAAGTGTTTCACCACATTACCGTACTCAAAGAAGAAGCAACCGAAGGCCTTAACATCAAGCAGGACGGGATTTACGTGGACTGCACATTAGGCGGGGCAGGACATAGCTCGCTTATTGCCTCACGACTAGGACCCGAGGGACGACTGATCGCATTCGATCAGGATGACTGGGCACTTGAAAATGCAAAAGAAAGGCTTGGAGAATTTGGGTCCAAGGTTACACTTGTCAAAACCAATTTCAGAGACCTCACTGCGGTATTAAGTGAACAGGATGTTCCAATGACCGAAGGGATTCCTCAAGTCGATGGCATTCTGTACGATCTTGGAGTATCTTCTCCACAGTTCGATGAAGGCGAGCGGGGATTCAGCTACAATCACGATGCGCCACTTGATATGCGTATGGATCAGTCTGGTGATCTGACAGCAAGAGACATTGTAAATGAGTGGACTGAAGAAGAAATTGCTCGAATTTTGTATGTTTATGGCGAAGAAAAGTTTTCTAGACGGATTGCTAGGGTAATAGTTGAAAAAAGGCAATCTGCAGCTATTGAAACTACGGGCGAATTGGTCGATATCATTAAAGAAGGTATTCCGGCAGCTGCCAGAAGAACGGGTGGACATCCTGCCAAACGGAGCTTCCAAGCTTTACGAATCGCCGTGAATGATGAGCTCGGTGCGTTTGAGGAGGCTTTGCATCAAGCAGTTCGCTGCTTGAAACCAGGCGGCAGAGTATCTGTTATTACGTTTCATTCCCTGGAAGACAGGATATGTAAACAGATTTTTAGCAGTTATTTGGAGAAATGTACATGCCCACCTGACTTCCCGTTATGTGTATGCGGCGGTAAAGGAACACTCAAGCTCGTTAATCGAAAGCCGATTGTGCCGAGCGAGTCGGAACTTGCGCAGAACCCCAGAGCGCGCTCAGCTAAGCTGCGTGTAGCGGAAAAATTGTAATAAGAAACGTAAGGAGAGTCGAATATGGCCTATACACGTGGCAACCTGGCAGTTAAGGAAAGAGTGCAGGAGCAGCAAGCACAGCCCCAGCGGTATAAAGAGACGACGAAAGTCGTTACTCGCAGGACAGGTCTGCCGACAAGAGAGAAGTTTCTGTATCTGATGTCTGTGATCGTATGTGTCATTATTGTCAGTGTTATGGTTGGCAGATATGTAAATATCTATGATCTCAACAAGCAGACACATGCTGTCGAACAAGCAACGGTATTAGCCAATAAAGAAATTGCTGTTCTGGACGTTCATAAGGAGAAGCTGGAGAACGAAATTGTAGCGAAAGCGCGCGAGCTTGGATACGTGGAGCCAACTTCGGATCGCGAAGTGATTCGAGTCCCGAGAACTACAGTTCGTCCTACTTCATCTGAACAAGGTTCATCAGACGGCAAGTAAGGAATGTGAGGTTTTGGTCTATGGGGAAAATGAATAAAAGAATAAAACTTCGCACGTTACTCATTGGAGGGATCATCACCCTCTTTTTTCTTGTACTTATGGGCAAAGTGTTCTGGATTCAAGTGGTCAATGCAGGCTTTTGGCAGGACTACGCTGCTGAATTGATAGAGAATTCAAAGACCATCCCAGCGAAGAGGGGGACAATTACAGACCGCAATGGCAATGTTCTGGCCACGGATGCACCTGCCTATACGGTAGCTGTAAATCCTGAGCTTATTCATGAGAAGGAGATCGAGGACGTTGTCGTTCAGGGCCTGCATGAATTGCTGGGCAAGGATGAAGCTGGACTGAGGGAGGATGTCACTGCAACGAGGGAGAACGGAAGCCTCAGGCCTCATAGAGAAGTACGGAGCGAAGGATACAAGATTGATCAGGAGTTGAAGGATAAGGTTGAAGAATTTCGAAATGAGCTGGACAAGGAATACGGAGCGAAGAATGCCATCGTATTGATGGATGAGTCCAAGCGTTTTTATCCGAGAGACAATCTGGCTTCCCATGTGCTTGGTTACTTGAATAAAGAGGGAGACCCGGTTTATGGGCTGGAGCTGTACTATGATGAGGAGCTCAAAGGAACGGAAGGCAAGCTTCTATATCAGAAGGACGGTGTAGGACTAGAGCTGGCCAACTCGGACAGCACCTATACGGCTCCGCAGAATGGAAAAAAATTAAAGCTGACTATTGATGATACGATTCAATATTACATCGAGGAAGCAATGAAGGAAGCTTACGATAAATATGATCCGATCAGTATGACGGTCATTGCAGCCGATCCGAAGACGATGGAGATCCTGGGTATGGCAAATCTGCCGAATTATAATCCGAACTCCTATTGGGAAACACCGGACAATTATTATAATCATGCGATTCAATCCATCTATGAGCCTGGATCTACGTTCAAGATTGTGACCCTGGCTGCAGCGGTTGAGGAGAAATTGTTTAATCCGAATGCGACCTTTGAATCAGGGAGTATTCAGGTGGGTGGCAGAACCATTAGTGATATTAGCCGCAACTGGGGGACGATCAGCTACTTGGAGGGTGTAAAACGTTCCAGTAATGTTGCCTTTGTCAACCTCGGTTACAAAATGCTTGGTGGAGAGAAACTTCGCAATTATATTGATAAATTTGGTTTCGGTGTGAAGACAGGCATCGATCTTCCAACTGAGTCCGCCTCGCCAATTAGGGAATTGGTATATGCTGCAGATATTGCTGCTGCCTCCTATGGTCATGGACTTGTACAGGTAACCCCTATTCAGCAGGTGGCAGCCATTTCAGCCATAGCTAATGGAGGTAAGTTGCTCGAGCCGCACCTGGTGAAAGAAATATCGGATCCAAACAGCGGTGAGGTAGAGTCTATTCAGCCAAAAGAAGTACGTCAGGTGGTATCATCGGAAACAGCAAGAACAGTGGGCAGTTATTTGGAACAGGTTGTTGCGGATCAGGATCATGGATCAGGCAGATATGCCTATATTGATGGTTACCGTGTAGCCGGCAAAACAGGGACGGCAATTAAATACATTAACGGGGAATATGATCATACGAAGTCCGTCGTTTCCTTTATTGGCTATGCACCAGTGGATGATCCTAAAATTGCAATGCTGGTCATGATTGATGAACCTAATGATCCAAACCTGGGAGGCGGTTCAGGTGCGGCCCCGATATTCAAAGAAATTATGTCTAAATCCCTCACTTATCTCGGCGTTCCGAAGGAAGCGGTAACCAGCGAGGATGAAGCAGAGAATACACAGCCATTGGTACGCAAAAAAGCGCCTGATATGGTCGGCAAATCCGGCAAGGATGCTCGTACACAGCTATTGGAAGAGGGCATCGCCTATGAGACACTCGGTAAGGGAAGCAAAGTGATCCAGCAGTATCCAAAAGCAGGAGCCGAGCTCACGACAGGTCAGCGAATCTACCTGCTCACCGAGGAAAGTGACACCATGGAAATCCCGGATTTGACCGGCGAATCTCTGCGTGATGCGCTTGAAGTGTTAACTTTGCTGAAAGTGGAAGTAAGAGTTGAGGGTGAGGGGTATGTCTCCAAGCAGAAAGTGGAAGTAACAGGAGAGAATCGTACAGTAGTGCTTACGCTTCAGACGGCGAAGGATGCCGTAACTGGTGAATCCACCGACGGCTTAGCAGATGAAGAAGGAAGCGCAGCCGATGAACAGGCAGACAGTCCTGACGCCTGACCGTTCCGGTTCAGAAGATGCTGAGACATATAGCACGGATGCAGGCAGCCCAGAAGAATGAGATGGTAACTTAATAGTAATAAAGCTTGTTCTATTCCCTGGTTGTCCCGAATATTCATGATTAAGCATGTCATTGTGAATACGAAAGACAAGTAGGGGGGAGATATATATGGCCAAAGTATCCAGCGTGACGCTTCGCCGCCGCTTGCTGTGGTGCATGCTGATACTGCTCATTCTTTTTGCGGCGCTTGCCATCCGTCTAGCGTATGTTCAGCTTGCCAGAGGACCGGAATTGGCGGAGGAAGCCGAGAATCTGTGGCGGAGGCAAATTCCATATACTGCAAAGCGCGGTGAGATTCTTGACCGTAACGGAACAGCACTTGCTTATAATATTACGACACCGACCGTTATGGCTATTCCGGTTCAGGTGAAGGAAAAGGAAAAAACGGCTGAAGCCCTAGCGCCGCTTCTTGGGATGACGCAGGAGAAGGTGCTTGGCATCATTTCCAAGACCGAAAGAATAGTCGAGATAAAGCCCGGGGGCCGAAAAATTACGATGGAGAAAGCACAGGAAATTCGTGATTTGGAGCTTCCGGGCATTGTTGTAGCTGAGGACAATAAGCGGTTCTATCCTTACGGCGCTTTGGCGGCGCATATTCTTGGCTTTACAGGAATTGATAATCAGGGGTTAACCGGAATAGAGAAGAAGTACGATGATAACCTCAAGGGCATTGGAGGAGGAATTGAGTACCTGTCGGATGCAGCAGGCAGGCTGATGCCAGGATCATCAGATGAATATGTTGCGCCAAAGGACGGGCTAAACCTTCAGCTGACCATCGATCAGCCGATCCAATCTATTATCGAGCGTGAGCTGGATCAGGCGATGGTCAAATTCGAGGCGAATTCTGCCCTCGCGATCGCGATGAATCCAAAGACCGGAGAAATTCTTGGAATGTCGAGTCGTCCAAGCTATGAGCCGGGTAATTATCAGGAATATCCTGCAGAAATATATAACCGCAATTTACCCGTATGGATGACCTATGAGCCGGGTTCTACCTTTAAGATTATTACGCTGGCCGCAGCCCTGGAAGAGAAGAAGGTTGATCTCGTTAATGATCATTTCTTTGACCCAGGCTATATTGAGGTCGCTGGAGCCCGGCTTCGCTGCTGGAAAAAGGGCGGACACGGCAGCCAAACCTTTTTACAGGTTGTGGAAAACTCATGCAATCCGGGTTTTGTCGCTTTAGGGAACAAACTTGGCAAAGAGACGCTTTTCGAGTATATTAAAAACTTCGGTTTTGGTGCAAAGACAGGAATAGACCTTAGTGGAGAAGCTTCTGGAATACTATTCAAGCTTTCCCAGGTTGGACCTGTAGAGCTTGCGACGACCGCCTTTGGTCAAGGTGTTTCTGTAACTCCGATTCAGCAGATTACCGCGGTCTCTGCAGCGATAAACGGCGGAAAGCTATACAAACCGTTTGTTGCCAAAGCATGGGTCGATCCCGTGACCGGCGAAGTTGTCAATGAAACCGAGCCAGAGATGGTAAGACAGGTCATATCGGAGGAGACCTCCAAGCAGGTTCGGGAAGCGCTCGAAAGTGTGGTTGCTAAGGGGACAGGACGCCCTGCTTTTATCGACGGTTATCGGGTAGGAGGCAAGACAGGTACAGCTCAGAAGGTAATTAACGGTCGTTACTCAACAACAGAACATATCGTTTCATTTATCGGTTTTGCTCCAGCGGATGATCCGCAAATTGTGGTCTATACCGCGGTAGACAATCCGAAGGGGATTCAATTCGGGGGCGTCGTTGCGGCTCCGATCGTCCAGAACATATTAGAGGATTCATTACACTATTTGCAGGTCCCGCAGCGGAAGGATCAGCTTGAGAAGAATTACAAGTATGGGGAAACACCGATTGTAACCGTACCAGACCTCACAGGAGCAACAGTACAAGATCTGTATGAAGATTTGAATATGAACTTTATGCTCGTAAAATCAGGAACTGGCAATACGGTCATCAGTCAGGCACCAAAACCAGGAGCCCGGGTGGAAAGAGGCTCCACCATACGGATTTATATGGGAAGTCATCCGGAAGACGCTCATGAGCATGACACCAATACATCCTCTGGCAGTGAAAAAGAAGGAAGTTGATGTTTTTACTTCGCTTCCTATGGACCATAATGCTAGGTAACGGATACAATAGGGAAGGATGACGTTTTAATTTAGGGAAAGAAGGAATACATGTGCTCTTAAAACAATTTGCTTCCTTGCTGCAGACAAGTAGAGTCGTAGGCAACGGGGATACGGAGATTACAGGAATACAAACAGATTCTAGAAAAGTGGGTACAGGAGATCTGTTTATTTGTCTGCCTGGTCACACGGTAGATGGGCATGATTACGCTCAGACAGCGGTGGATCAAGGAGCTGCTGCGCTTGTTGTTGAACGAGAGCTCGAAGCTCCAGTTCCTCAAATTATCGTGAATAGCAGCCGTTTAGCGATGGCCGTCTTTTCAAATTATTATTTCGAATCGCCAAGCCAGCGCTTGAACATGATCGGAGTAACCGGTACGAATGGCAAGACGACAACGTCTTATCTTATTGAGAAAATATTAAACGATGCAGGCCAAAGTACAGGACTCATCGGTACAATACAAATGCGTTACGCAAGCAAAGAGTTCCCTATGTCAGGAACGACACCGGAAGCGCTGGATTTGCAGCGCAGCCTTCACCATATGGTGCAGGAAGGGGTTAAGAACTGTGTTATGGAGGTCTCCTCACATGCGCTTGAACAGGGACGCGTCAAGGGTACGGATTTCCGCACAGCGGTCTTCACTAATCTTACGCAGGACCATTTGGATTACCATCTCACGATGGAATCCTATCGAAGTGCCAAGGGACTTTTGTTTGCAAGACTGGGCAACGCGTTTACAGAGGAAATCTCGAAGCGTAAATATGCAGTCTTGAACGCTGATGATGAGGCATCGAAGTATTTTGCCAGCCTGACAGCAGCGGAAGTAGTGACTTACGGCATTGATACAGAAGCCGATGTAAAAGCATCCCATATCAAGATCACAGCACAAGGCACATTTTTCCATGTAGATACATTCAAGGGCAGTACAGATATTGAGCTTCGCATGGTGGGCAAGTTTAATGTGTACAATGCACTGGCTGCAACAACGGCTGCACTTCTGGAAGGCATTTCACTTGAAGCGATCAAACAAAGTCTTGAATCCATTCCGGGCGTGGATGGACGGGTTGAAGCGGTTGCGTGCGGTCAGGACTTTGCAGTTATCGTTGACTATGCCCACACACCGGATGGACTTGAAAATGTGCTTCGAACCGTCAATGAGTTTGCTGAACAGAGAGTGCTCTGCGTCTTTGGATGCGGGGGAGATCGTGACCGTACAAAGCGTCCGATTATGGGGCAGATTGCTGCTAAATACAGTGACAAGGTATTTGTTACCTCCGATAATCCCCGTACAGAGAATCCGGATGCCATTCTTGAAGATATTAAACAAGGACTGATCGACGTCGGCACCCAGCCTGATAAATACGAGCTTATCGTGGATCGAAAGGCGGCTATTCATCGTGCTATTGAGCAGGCAAGCTCTGGCGATGTAGTATTGATTGCGGGTAAAGGTCATGAGACGTATCAAATTCTGGGAACGACAAAAACGGATTTCGATGATCGTCTGGTGGCGAAAGAAGCGATAAGGGGCATAGCAAAGTGATAAAAAGAACGTTATATCAAATTGCACAGATGTGCGGCGGCACACTCTTGAGAGATCAAGACAGTGAATTGAATATAAATGGTGTATATACAGACTCACGGATGCCTGCTGAAGGACGGTTGTTTGTTCCTTTGGCTGGTGAACGTTTTGACGGGCATGAGTATGCTGCAGAGTGTCTGGCTGCTGGTGCGGTCGGTATCATGTGGCAGAAGGATCATGGTACACCTCCTGAAGGGCCGGTTATTGTTGTAGAGGATTCCCTTCTTGCACTGCAGGAGTTATCTGCGGCATATTTGAGGGAAAGTGGAGCATCCGTAGTGGCAATTACGGGGAGCAACGGCAAGACAACCACCAAGGATATGGTGTACTCACTATTATCCACCACCTATAAGGTGCATAAGACACAAGGGAATTTCAATAATCATATTGGTCTGCCGCTAACGATACTTGACATGCCTCAAGATACGCAGATTGCAGTCCTGGAAATGGGAATGAGCAGTCGACATGAAATCGAGAGACTGGCGGAAATTGCACGTCCTGATGTTGCGGTCATTACGAACATCGGAGAAGCTCATTTGCTGCAGCTCGGTTCCAGGGAGGAAATCGCACGTGCCAAGCTCGAAATCGTAAGCGGACTGAAGAACGACGGTTTGCTCATCTACAATGGTGATGATTCACTTGCTGACCGTGTTCTTGCCGAGCCGACTACGAAGAAGCCGAAGGAATTCAAACGATTTACGTTTGGAATGAATCAGACAAACAATGATTTCCCGACGGGAATTACGAATCATGCCGGGGGGATGATCTTTACTTCGGTTTCCTCAGGCGAGGAGGCAATGCAAATACCGCTTATAGGTCATCATAATGTGGTTAACTCACTAGCTGCGCTTGCCGTCGCAAGGCATTATGGCGTATCTCATGATGATATGCGCAAAGGTTTGGGGGAAGTGAAGCTGACGGGAATGCGCATCGAAGTTACCAAGGGCGTCAGTGGAATTACGGTGCTGAACGATGCATATAATGCAAGCCCGACGGCGATGAAGGCTGCTATTGACGCACTTAGCGGACTTGCAGGCTATGAACGCAAAGCGGCTGTCCTTGGAGATATGCTGGAGCTTGGACCAAGAGAAGAAGAGCTTCATGAGGAGATTGGACACTATCTGACACCGGCCAAGCTTGATCTGGTATTCACATATGGTTCCTTGTCTTCGAACATCGCGAAAGGCGCGTTACTAAATATGCCGAACCATGCGGTGTTTGCTTTTGAGGATAAGGCTGCTTTAACTGCCCATTTGAAGGCAACAATGACACCGAAGGATGTTGTTCTTGTCAAGGCTTCCAGGGGCATGAAGCTGGAGGAAGTTGCTAACGCACTAATCAATGAACCATTACAGATCGAAGTTGACTAGAGAGGTGTTATCATGGATTTTCAATTAATGCTGCTAACGATCGGTGTATCATTCATCCTAGCGGTGATTGCTGCACCGATTCTGATACCACTCCTGCGCCGTATGAAATTCGGTCAGCAGGTTAGAGAAGATGGACCTCAGAGCCATCTTAAGAAATCGGGTACGCCGACTATGGGCGGCGTCGTCATCGTGCTTGCCTTTACGCTTGCCTTCTTAAAGTTTGCTCCTGCGAAGAATACGGATTTTTATGTGCTGATCGTGGCAACTTTAGGCTTTGGCTTGATCGGTTTCCTGGATGACTATATTAAAATTGTGTTTAAACGTTCACTTGGTCTAACCGCAAGGCAGAAGCTGTTTGGCCAGCTGCTATTTGCGGCAATTATGTGCTTTTTGCTTATTCAGAATGGTCACAGTACGGAGATTGCAGTGCCCGGAACATCCTGGGCATTCGACCTTGGACCGTGGTTCTACTATCCATTTATTGTTCTTATGATGCTTGCTATAAGTAATGCCGTGAATTTCACGGATGGTCTGGACGGACTCTTATCCGGCGTAAGTGCCATTGCTTTTGGGGCGTTTGCTATTGTAGCGATGCAGGCTACTTCACTTCCAGCTGCCGTTTGCGCAGCAGCGATGATTGGAGCAGTACTTGGCTTCCTTGTCTACAATGCGCATCCAGCCAAAGTATTTATGGGGGATACAGGTTCACTTGCGATCGGGGGAGCCATCGGAGCTATAGCAATTGTCACGAAGACAGAGCTCTTGTTCCTCGTGATCGGCGGTATATTCGTTATTGAGATGCTGTCTGTCGTTATTCAAGTTGTATCTTTCAAAACAAGAGGCAAGCGTGTGTTTAAAATGAGCCCGATTCATCACCATTTTGAGTTGTCGGGATGGTCTGAATGGCGTGTAGTAATTACTTTTTGGGCCGTAGGACTGCTGCTCGCTGGTCTCGGACTTTATATCAACAAGGGGTTGTAGTTCATGAATCATCCGGAGAGTTATAAAGGAATGGACGTCGTTGTTCTTGGCCTAGCCAAGAGCGGCGTACAGGTGGCTAAGGTGCTGCATCAGGCTGGAGCCCATGTTATCGTTAACGATCAGAAGGACAGAGCACAGTGTCCCGAAGCATCCGAACTGGAGGCTTTGGAAATTTCTGTTATATGCGGAGGACACCCTGATGACCTGATTCATCCTGGGGTGCAGCTTCTGGTCAAGAATCCGGGGATACCCTATAAGGTTGCTCCGATTCAAAAAGCGCTGGAGCTGGGCATCGAAGTCGTCACTGAAGTTGAAGTGGCTTATCATATTTGCAAAGCGCCTATCATTGGTATTACAGGCTCTAATGGTAAAACAACAACAACGACATGGGTAGGGCTTATGCTCGAGCATGCTGGTTTGTCTCCCATTGTTGCCGGCAATATTGGTACTCCGTTATCCGAGGCAGCGCAAGCAGCAAAGAAAGACGATATCATGGTGGTTGAGCTTAGCAGCTTCCAGCTCAAAGGAACGACGGATTTTCGTCCTGCGGTCAGCTGCCTGCTGAACGTTTCAGAGACACATCTTGATTATCATGGCGGGATGGAGGACTACATTGCTTCCAAAGCTAAACTGTTTAACAATCAAACAGCTGAGGACTATGCGGTTATCAACTGGGATGATCCCGTATGCAGACAGCTTGTGCCTTATATTAAAGGCAGAATCCTGCCATTCTCACTGACAGAAACACTGCAAGCCGGTGTATACGCAGACCCTCCTTACATACCGGACGTAGAAGATGACATTGAGAGAACAGTCATGTACCGTGATATGGATGGAGGTATCCATCCTATTATTCCTGTCAATGAGATTGGACTTCCGGGCCGGTTTAACGTCGATAATGCGCTGGCAGCTTGTGCTATTGCGTTAGCAGCGGGTGCGGCTCCTACAGCACTTTCGACTTCTCTCTCGACTTTCCACGGTGTGGAGCACCGTTTGGAATATGTACGGAACCATGCGGGTGCAGCATACTACAACAATTCCAAGGCGACGAATGCGAAGGCTACGCTGATGGCGCTTACCTCATTCAAAGAGCCTATCGTGCTGATTGCAGGGGGACTTGACCGTGGATCCGATTATATGGATCTGCTGGAAGTGTTCAAAGAGAGAGTAAAAGCTGTCGTTTTGCTGGGGCAGACCAAAGATAAACTTTCTGAGGTTGCGAAACTTGCCGGACTAAAGGATATTCGGATTGTCGATAATGGGGAGGATGCCGCCGCAGCGCTTGTCGAAGCGGTTAAATATGCTTCCGAGCTTGCACAATCGGGTGATGTCGTTCTGTTATCTCCTGCATGCGCAAGCTGGGATATGTTTAGCTCCTATGAAGAGCGTGGACGCATTTTTAAAGAGGCGGTGCATAATCTGTAAGTAGGGGGGTGGATAAGCCCCTACTACTAATGTAAGAGGTGGCCTCCTAATGAAACAGACCCGACCGGCGCCTGATTTGTGGCTCGTTATCTGCATTGTGTCGCTGCTCTCCATCGGAATCGTGATGGTATACAGTGCAGGTGCCGTCCTTGCCTTTCGTGAACACGGCGACTCTTTCTATTTTGTGAAGAGGCAGCTGCTGTTCGCGGGGCTTGGGCTATTCGCCATGTTCTTTACGGCAAATGTGGATTATCGGATATGGCGCAACTACGCAAAGTTTGTACTCATCCTCTGCTTTATTCTACTCATCATCGTACTGATACCAGGCATCGGCGTCGTTCGTGGCGGCGCAAGGAGCTGGCTCGGCATTAGTTCGTTCGGTATTCAGCCCTCCGAGTTTATGAAGCTTGGCATGATCCTGTTCCTGGCTAAATGGCTCAGCAAGGATCCTGCCGCTATTAAAAACTTCACTACCGGCTTACTTCCTCCGCTAGGTCTTATTGGCCTTGCTTTTGGCCTTATTATGCTTCAGCCGGACCTGGGAACGGGTGCTGTTATGCTTGGCGCATCAATGCTGATCATATTTACGGCAGGGGCAAGGATGAAGCATCTAATGTTCCTGGCGCTTGGCGGTGTATTGGGTTTTGCCGGCTTGATTCTCGCAGCTCCTTATCGTCTAAGACGTATTACCGGATTCCTGGACCCGTGGTCTGATCCGCTGGGTACAGGCTATCAAATTATTCAGTCGTTATATGCGATCGGTCCAGGGGGACTTGGAGGACTTGGTCTTGGCATGAGCAGGCAGAAATACAGCTATGTGCCTGAGCCGCAGACCGATTTTATATTTTCCATATTGGCCGAAGAGCTCGGTTTTATTGGTGGCTTGATTGTAATACTGCTCTTCCTGCTGCTGGTATGGAGAGGGATGCGGGTAGCGATGACGGTGCCGGATGCGTTCGGAAGCTTGCTGGGCGTGGGGATCGTTGGTATGGTTGCCGTACAGGTTGTGATTAACATTGGAGTTGTTATCGGCCTTATGCCGGTAACGGGAATCACACTTCCCTTAATCAGTTATGGGGGCTCATCTCTGACGCTGATGCTTACAGCACTGGGAATACTACTTAATTTATCACGTTATGCGAGGTGACTTATATGCGCGTTGTACTTACAGGCGGCGGGACAGGCGGACATATTTATCCGGCTGTCGCTGTCGCAAGGCAGCTGGAGTCTGAGGACAAGAACGCTGAGTTTTTATATATAGGGGGGAAAAGGGGACTGGAGAGCAAACTCGTTCCCGAGGAAAAGCTTCGGTTTGAATCCATTGATATTACTGGTTTTCGCCGTAAGCTGTCGATGGACAATGTAAGAACCATAATCCGCTTTTTGCAGGGGGTTCGCACATCCAAGAAACTGCTGCGAGAGTTCAAACCCGATGTGGTGATAGGCACAGGAGGATATGTGTGTGGTCCCGTTGTCTATGCCGCAGCGAAGCTCGGCATTCCGAGCATTATTCATGAGCAGAACGCGATTCCAGGTTTGACCAATAAATTTCTGAGCCGTTATGTGGATACCGTAGCTGTAAGCTTTGAGGGCTCAGAGAAGCACTTTCCCGGTGTGAAAAATGTAATCTACACAGGCAATCCGCGTGCGACTACCGTGCAACATGCGAGCCGCGAACGCGGATTTGCTTCGCTCGGGGTTCCAATGGGCAGTAAGGTAGTGCTTGTCGTAGGCGGAAGCCGGGGAGCGAAAGCGATCAATGAGGCTATGATCGACATGAGTGAACGTGTATCAGAGCTTAAGGACGTCCATATGGTATATGTTACGGGAGATTCCTATTACGAATCTACACTTCAGGCTGTGAAAAAACGTTTGGGTAACATTCCAAGCCATATGCACATTTTGCCATATGTGAATAATATGCCTGAGGTTCTTGCAGCAACCTCGCTGATTGTGAGTCGGGCAGGGGCCTCCTTTCTTGCCGAGATTACATCCCTTGGCATACCGGCTATTCTGATTCCGTCTCCGAATGTAACAAACAACCATCAGGAGGCCAATGCAAGGGCGCTAGAGAAGGCTGGAGCGGCGCATGTGCTTCTGGAGAAGGATATGAACGGAGATACCCTGTTCCATTCGATTGAGGCCATCATCGGCGATGAGGGCCGCAAGCGCTCAATGTCCAGCATCTCTAAGCAACTCGGGAAGCCTGATTCAGCGGCTGTACTTGTCGCGGAGATGAGAAGGATTGTTAAGAAATAAACCTAACGTTTTCATGGATACGCAAGAAACAGTCCAGTGGGCGATTGTCACACACAGAGGCCTCTTTACATAAGATACCTTATCAAATGTGACAATCACTCTGGGCTAAGAAAAGTCCACAGTGTGTTACAACAAAATTTCTTATCCGCTTAAGGACGTTCATTCCCTATAACTGCCTAATCAAAACGCATATTAATCGGACGGTGTGCGCAAGAGAATTTATAGGCGTTAATAGTCAGGGGAGCGGTAAACTCGGAGGTGATACACTTGGACAAATTGGTGATTGAAGGCGGGAACCCCCTATCAGGATCCATACGTATCCACGGAGCGAAAAATGCTGCATTGCCCATCATGGCGGCAAGCCTGCTGGCGGAAGGGAACACCGAGCTTCACAATGTTCCTCACTTGCTCGACATTGAAGTAATGCTGCAAATCCTGGAAAGGCTCGGCTGCAATACGAGACATGAACAAGGTATTGTAACGCTCGATACTTCTTTGGTTAGCTCATCAAGAGTTCCGGAAGATTTGATGAACAAAATGCGCTCATCTATTTTCCTGATGGGTCCGCTGCTGGCGAGATTTGGCGAAGTGTCAATTTATCAGCCAGGTGGCTGCGCAATCGGAGAACGCAAGATTGATCTCCATTTGAGGGGTCTCGAAGCACTTGGAGCTGTTATTGAGGAGAAGGATTCACAGATTACTTGTCGTGCGAAGAAACTGATTGGTGCAGATATTCAGCTTGATTTTCCAAGCGTAGGTGCAACAGAGAATATCATGATGGCTGCAGTAACGGCTTCCGGCACAACGACAATCACAAATGCGGCTAGAGAGCCTGAAATTCAGGATCTTCAAAATTTCCTCAATGCGATGGGCGCTCATATTATTGGAGCAGGCACGAGTACAATTACCATTCATGGGGTTGATCGGTTGACTTCCTGCACGTATGAGATTATTCCCGATCGAATCGTGGCAGGTACTGTGCTGATTGCTGCGGCTGCAACACGGGGCAATGTTACATTAACGCGCAGCAATCCAGCACACCTCACTTCGCTTATACACGTGCTGAAGCGAGCCGGTGTTCAAACAAGTGTATGCAATGATATAATAACCGTGAGCTGCATGGGAAGACCCAAGGCAGTCGATCGTATCGTTACGTCACCTTATCCATCATTTCCAACAGATCTTCAATCACAGGTTATGGTTCTGCTTAGTTTGGCAGATGGATTCAGTATTATGAAGGAAACAGTCTTCGAGGCCAGATTCAAGCATGTGGATGAGCTTAACGTGATGGGAGCCGATATTTCAGTGGATTTGAACACCGCATTTATCCGCGGCGTGCCTCGTTTGTATGGGGCAACGGTAGAAGCTACAGATTTGCGAGCAGGTGCAGCACTGGTCATAGCGGGATTGGCAGCGCAGGGCAAAACGGTGGTGGAGCAGGTACACCATATCGATCGCGGATACGACCGGATTGAACAATTATTTCAGTCCCTGGGTGCTTTTGTAGAACGCCAGCCCGTAAGTTTCGTTGCGCCGTAGATTCGAATACCTTCATGGTGATTATATTCAAGTATATTCATGCTAAATCAGATTTAAGCACAATATTGCCCTGAAAGTCCCCTCTTTTTGGAGGGGACCTTAAGGCTTTTATGGAGCGAACGTCAATGCCAAAAGGTCAAATTCCAGCTCTCAAAAAAGAGAGCACGCCAAAAATGAAAACAAGCCGGAAAATCATCTTTATTTTGGTGTTGTTATTTACCGTTATTTTTGCTGTTATCTTTTTTAGATCTCCCGTGAGCAAAATTTCCCAGTTTCAGATAGAAGGGAATGTGTTTAGTACTAGAGAAGAAATTTTATTAAAGAGCGGTCTAGAGGTAGGTAGTCCTTTTTTCGGTGCCGATGCATCTGATATTGAAGGGGTGCTGGAGGACAGTCCTCTTATTTCTGAAGCAACGGTGGACAAGCAGTTCCCTGGCAAGATATCCATACATGTTAAAGAATATGATACTGTGGCCTATGAATTAGCGTCAGACGGTCAAATTCAAGCCATACTATCCAGCGGTACCAGCGTCAATCTGGAGGGAAGAGGCATTGCAGTGGAAAAACCGATTCTTACCCAGTGGAAAGCAGACGATCCGCTGAAGACAGAGCTCTCTAATGTGCTCAAAGAAATTCCGAATGAGCTGACAACAGATATTTCGGAGATTCTCCCTTCGCCAACACCTTCGTTTCCCGACCGGATCAAGCTGTATACCAAATCGCAGTTTGAGGTCATTACAACGATTTCTTTGCTTGGAGATAAGGTGAGTTATCTAAACCAAGTCATTGAAACAGAAGAACCCGGTCTTATCATAATGCTGGAGGCCGATTCCTATGAACCGTTTCAGCCGGACGAAGAGGAAACAGGAGAAGACGAGGCGGGAAGCACACCCTAAATTAATTGAATTGACAGCCTATGAAGATAGCACTTTCTGATTGATTAAAAAAATGTTACACTTTAAGCTATGTGCATCTTGCTAACGTATCCTTCTTTTTTCTTCATAATTTAATAGAATCATCGAGACGGTTTATACCGTTAACAGATATAGACATATAAGAGAGTGAATCATGCAGCTATTAGGCTTGAAAACAAGCGTAAAGTTCATAATTACACCTAAGATGGTGGCACCTAAAAAATTTGTAGAAAAAAGAGGGAAAGCCTTAAACGTGTTGAATATGTAGAGAGTGTTGTAACTTGAGAACGTATATTACTATCGGAGTCAGGAGGTGCCACAGACTTGAGCAACAATGACATCATTGTTAGTTTGGACATCGGTACATCCAAAGTTCGAGCTATTATTGGGGAAATTAATAATGGAACCTTTAATATTATTGGAGTTGGATCTGCCGACTCAGAGGGGATTCGTAAGGGATCAATTGTAGACATTGACCAAACTGTACAGTCCATCCGTAATGCAGTAGATCATGCGGAGCGTATGGTTGGTATTCAAATATCCGAAGTATATGTCGGTATCTCCGGAAATCATATCGGACTTATGACAAGTCACGGCGTTGTGGCAGTATCGAATGAAGACCGTGAGATCGGTGAAGAAGACATGGAACGGGTGTTGAAAGCGGCTGAAGTGATTGCTATTCCGCCGGAACGTGAGATCATCGATGTAGTGGCAAGACAGTACGTTGTGGACGGTCTTGAAGGCATTCAGGATCCGCGCGGCATGATCGGTGTAAGACTTGAGGTTGAAGCGACGATTATTACAGGTGCCAAGACCGCCATACATAACTTGCTTCGCTGCGTAGAGAAGTCGGGTCTGAAAGTGAAGGACCTTGTACTCATGTCTCTCGGAGCAGGGCTGCTGTCTCTGTCCAAAGATGAAAAGGGTATGGGATCTGTACTGATCGATATCGGTGCAGGCTCGACTACGATTGCGGTGTTTGAGGAAGGCTCGATTGTCGCCACTTCTACACTTCCGATCGGAGGAGAGTTTGTAACCAATGATATTGCTTACGGTCTCCGTACATTGACTGAACAAGCAGAGAAAGTAAAGCTGAAGTATGGATGTGCTTGGCTTGATGATGCAGCCAGAGATGTCGTATTCAAAGTAACTCGGATCGGCAGCAATGTGGATAAGGAGTTTACTCAGGAAGATCTGGCAGCCATTATTGAACCTCGTGTGCAAGAGATATTCCAGATGATTCATCAGGAAATGAAGAGACTCGGTTACACGGAGCTTCCTGGAGGTTATATATTAACGGGCGGTACGGTGGCTATGCCGGGTGTCTTGCAAGTTGCTAGACATGAGCTTGCGGCTTCAGTAAGAGTGGCTGTACCAGACTTTATCGGGGTGCGCGACCCGGGTTATACTAGCGGTGTGGGCATCTTGCATAACGTGATCCGCAGTGCTAAAATCAGACCCGCAGCACCAACGAGCGGCGGAGGAAGCAATAACAAGAAACCTACGAATCGTGTTAAGCCGAATCCGGCTCCGGAAGAAGAACATAAACCGGGGTTTTTCGAACGCATAAAAAATATGTTCAGTGAATTGATATAGACTGTTCGTCGATATATGAAATGGACAGATTCATTTTTGATAAGTGGACGAGCCATCCATGCACACATGAGGGGGAGATGGAAAAGTATGTTGGAATTTGATTTCGAGATGGAGAGCTTGGCTCAGATAAAAGTAATAGGTGTCGGTGGCGGCGGAAGCAACGCTGTGAACCGAATGATTGAGAATGGTGTGCAGGGAGTTGAATTCATTACGGTGAATACGGATGCTCAAGCATTGCATCTTGCCCGTTCTGAACACAAACTGCAAATCGGCGATAAGCTGACAAGAGGGCTTGGTGCTGGTGCTAATCCTGAAGTTGGTAAGAAGGCAGCCGAGGAATCTCGTGACCTTATCGCTAACACACTTAAAGGCGCGGATATGGTATTCGTGACGGCAGGTATGGGCGGAGGTACAGGAACGGGTGCAGCTCCTGTGATCGCAGAGATCGCCAAAGAATGTGGAGCACTAACGGTGGGTGTGGTTACTCGCCCGTTTACGTTTGAAGGACGCAAGCGTTCCAATCAAGCAGAGCATGGTATAGAAGCGCTGAAAGAAAAAGTGGATACGCTGATCGTTATTCCGAATGATCGCTTGCTTGAGATTGTGGATAAGAAGACTCCTATGTTGGAAGCCTTCCGTGAAGCAGACAACGTACTTCGCCAAGCGGTACAAGGTATTTCCGACCTTATCGCTGTTCCTGGATTGATAAACCTTGACTTTGCTGATGTGAAGACGATTATGACTGAACGCGGCTCAGCCTTGATGGGAATTGGAATGGCAACAGGTGAGAACAGAGCAGCTGAGGCTGCCCGCAAAGCCATCATGAGTCCGCTGCTTGAAACCTCCATTGAAGGGGCTCGCGGTGTAATCATGAACATAACAGGTGGGGCTAACCTGTCACTTTACGAAGTGAATGAAGCAGCCGAGATTGTAACCTCTGCATCGGACCCAGAAGTGAACATGATCTTTGGTGCCATTATCGATGAGAATTTGAAGGAAGAAATTAAGGTTACGGTTATTGCGACAGGATTCGAGAATAAGCCTGCTGCAGCTGCACCGCCTGCACGCAAGCCTTCTCAGCCGGAAGCGCAGGAGAATCGTTCTACTAACCTGAAGCCATTTGGTAATCAGCCTAGCTCTGATCAATTGGATATTCCGACGTTCCTGCGGAATCGCACTAGAAACAACGGCAATAGCAACGAATAATACGATTCATTAATGCAGCCTGCATAAGGCTGCATTTTTTTTGTTTCCTGTCACTCCCACTTTGAATAAGTTGAAAAATCCGACAAAAAAAGTTGCAATCCTCCTCCCAAGTTTAGACAGACTTTGAAAGTCTCCCTCCTTATACTGGTTATATTCTTTGATTCGAAGATATAAGATAAGGGTGGTGAGAAAAACTGGTTGTATACATCGACTTGATTTTTCTGACCAACCTGCTGATTGACTGGGTTCTGTTATTCTTAACAGCTTGGATGCAGCGTCAGAGGCCAAAGTGGTGGCGAATGGTTATTGCTGCGGTCATTGGAGCGCTTTATGTTGTCATGATGTTCGTACCCGAGCTTACCTTTTTGTACACCTTTCTCATTAAGTTCGGCTTGTCATTATTGATGATTTGGACCTCCTTCGGATTCCATAGCCTGCAGAGCTTCATGAAGACGATAGGTTCCTTTTACGTAATCAATTTTGTGGCTGCAGGCGGTATACTCGGGTTGCATTATTTACTCCAAAGCTCAGGTGAGTTATTCAATGGAATATTGTTCACTACAACTGGCGGCGTGTCGTTTGAACTGCAAATAGGGTTCTGGTTTATGTTTATTGTCTTCTTTTGTGTTCTATTCATCTTTAGAGCGGTTCATAAGAGCAAGAAAAAAGCAGATCAAATGACAGTGTTTTTCGGTGAAGTAAACGTACGCATTGGGGAAGTCGAAGTGAGCTGCACGGGACTTGTGGATACAGGCAATCAGCTCACAGATCCGTTGACCCGAACGCCAGTCATGGTCATGGAAGCCACGTTATGGGATTCTTACCTGCCGGAGACTTGGAAAGGAAGGATATCACAGGTTCCCGCTGATCAGCTTGTTATGGAGCTGGGCGATGGATTCGAATGGCAGGATCGATTAAGGCTTATCCCCTTCCGGGGAATCAATAAAGGAACGTCGTTTATGCTTGCAATTAAACCCGACTCGGTCATGATCAAGATGAATGGGACGTGCTATACTCCGGCTCGCACACTGATCGGTCTTGATGGTGGAACGCTCTCATCTGAAGGGAAATACAGGGCGATCATTCATCCGGAATATGTGCAGGACCCCATTGTCAAACCATCATCCAGTCAAACAGAAAAGCCGCTGAACGTGGTATAGGAGGAAGCGTACATGCTTGTGAAATGGAAACTCGCCGCACAGCTTCAGTATTACCGGTTCCTGTTTTTGTTCGGGCTGAAGAGTGAGGAGATATACTATATTGGGGGGAGTGAAGCTCTCCCGCCGCCACTGACTCGGGAAGAAGAAGATTATTTGTTGCAAAAGCTGAAGACGGGAGATCCAGCCATTCGGGCGATGCTGATCGAGCGCAACATCAGACTTGTCGTCTACATTGCCCGCAAATTTGAGAACACGGGTATTAACATTGAAGATTTGATCTCGATCGGTGCGATCGGTTTAATTAAAGCCGTGAACACTTTTGATCCGGAGAAAAAAATCAAGCTGGCAACCTATGCGTCTCGTTGTATCGAGAACGAAATACTAATGTATCTTCGCCGCAATAGCAAGATACGAACCGAGGTTTCTTTTGATGAGCCGCTTAATATTGATTGGGATGGCAATGAGCTGCTCTTGTCTGATGTGCTCGGTACGGAGAATGATACGATCTATCGCAATATAGAGGAACAGGTCGACCGCAAGCTGCTGCACAAAGCATTAGACAAGCTGACGGAACGGGAACGGATGATAATGGAGCTTCGTTTCGGTCTTCAGGATGGGGAAGAGAAGACCCAGAAAGATGTCGCAGACATGCTGGGCATCTCCCAGTCTTACATCTCCAGACTTGAAAAACGAATCATTAAGCGACTGCGCAAGGAGTTCAACAAAATGGTGTAAAATCAAGTCTTGGGTATAACTGGTAAGCTCATGGAAATGGAATAAAAATACCTCTCCCGGAGATAATGTACATTAATGTTTCTCCTTGGGAGGTAAATCACGATGACCCGTAATAAAGTCGAGATTTGTGGCGTGGATACGTCGAAACTGCCGGTCCTAACCAACGTAGAAATGCGTGAGTTATTTACGAATCTTCAGCAAAATAATGAGCGCTCAGCTAGAGAGAAATTAGTGAATGGGAACCTGCGCCTCGTGCTCAGCGTCATTCAACGTTTCAATAACCGGGGAGAATTCGTTGACGATTTATTCCAGGTTGGCTGTATAGGCCTCATGAAAGCCATTGATAACTTTGATTTGTCTCAAAATGTAAAGTTCTCCACCTATGCAGTACCGATGATTATCGGTGAAATTCGAAGATACCTGCGGGATAACAACCCGATTCGAGTTTCCAGATCCCTCCGGGATATTGCATATAAGGCATTGCAGGTCAGAGATGCTCTGACCAATATGAACTCGCGTGAGCCGACCATTTTTGAAATTTCCGAAGTGCTCAATGTGCCTAAAGAGGATGTTGTATTCGCACTTGATGCGATTCAGGACCCAGTGTCCTTGTTTGAGCCGATATATCATGACGGTGGTGACCCGATCTATGTAATGGACCAGATCAGTGACGACAAGAACAAGGATGTGTCGTGGATCGAGGAGATCGCGCTTAGGGAAGCAATGCAGCGGCTTGGGCAGCGGGAAAAGATGATTCTATCCATGCGCTTTTTCGAAGGAAAGACTCAGATGGAAGTGGCTGATGAGATCGGTATTTCCCAGGCGCAGGTATCAAGACTTGAAAAATCAGCCATTCAGCAAATGCAAAAACACGTTAAAATCTAAACCGAAGAAATAAGATCTTGATTCAAACATGGTTAGTGGTGCATCATCATTCAAAATAACCTCTACTTTCGCGTAAGCAGCGCGGAACTAGAGGTTTTATTATTGTCCGGAGTGACCAAGCTCTCATAAAAAAAAGGACATTTTGGGCGTTCAGAACATATATTGATATTGATATAAGGATTCAATTCATAAGAGCGGGATGTGAGGATAAGATGAGCTCAGGAGATCTGACGGTGAGAGCAATGAAAATATCGGATTTTCAAACCAAGGATGTCATTAATATTGTGGATGGGAAAAGACTGGGTCAGATCAGTGATCTTGAGCTGGACCTTCGGCAAGGGCGCATTGAGGCCATTGTTGTACCGAGCTACAGCCGATTCATGGGGTTGTTCGGAGGAGGAGCAGATCTGATTATCCCTTGGCGCAATATCGTCAAGATCGGTTCGGATGTCGTGCTAGTGAAGATGGATGAAGTGAAGGAAGCGAAGCCCGAGGATGTATATAACGAACGTACTGAGCGGCGTGAAGGAGAACGAAAGGGTTTCTAGTCTCCACTAAAGAGACTAAGGGATGTTTTTTTGGTACACTGGTGTATAGATGTTTCTAACGAAGAACGAGGTGATACACAAGCATGGAACCTTTTGTGCTGAATGATAATGACAGTGGACCGAAGCTGTTTGCAATAGAGCCCTGGACTTCCTATTCGAGGAGTAAGGGACTTATGACGGGATATACAAGCCGGGCTGGAGGTGTCGGAAATGCGCCATACAGCAGTCTCAACTGTGCTTTTCATGTGGGTGACAACCCTGAAGATGTAATTAATAATCGCAGACGCATTGCCGAGAAGATTGGAATACCGCCAGAGGCTTGGACTTGCGGCGAGCAAGTACATAAGAGCGAGATTGCCATTGTAACTGAAGCAGATCGAGGCAAGGGCTTCTTCGATCGCGAGTCGGCGATCCAGGATACAGACGGATTACTGACGAACGTTCGCGGTGTGCTGCTGACTTCATTTTACGCGGATTGTGTTCCGCTGTATTTCTTTGATCCGGTCAAAGAAGTGGTTGGCTTGGCCCATGCCGGATGGAAGGGGACGGTTCAGAAGATTGCAGAACGTATGATTGAGCAGATGGAAGAGCATTATGGATGTAAGCGGAGTGATATACTGACGGCGATTGGCCCATCGATTGGAAGCTGCTGCTATGAGGTTGATGATTATGTGATGGACCGTGTGAAGGTTTTGTACGAACTTGAACAGGGTAAAGATGAATATGAAGATTCTGCATACAGGAAGGCACATCAGCCTGCACCAGAAGGAAAATGCATGCTCGACTTGAAAGAAGTCAATCGACACATTATGATGAAAGCAGGAATATTGCCGGATCATATCGAATGTACATCATGGTGTACAAGCTGCCACCCTGAACTTTTCTTCAGTTATCGTAAGGAAGGTGGCATTACAGGCAGAATGGCAAGCTGGATTGGATTGGAAGAGAGGTGACCCTCCTTGTCACTGGAGGAGAGAATACAGCATGTGGATGAACGCATCCAAGCTGCTTGCGAGGCAAGCGGCCGCAATAAAGATAGTGTCAATGTAATCGCGGTAACCAAGTATGTCTCTGTCGAAATGACAGAGAAAGTGCTTGGCAGCGGACTGATACATATTGGCGAGAACCGATGGCAAAATGCCGAGGAGAAATGGAAAGCCCTCGGACATCGGGGTGTATGGCATTTTATCGGTCATTTGCAAACGAACAAAGTTAAGGATGTAATCGGTAAATTTCCATACATCCATTCATTAGACAGACTGTCTCTCGCTCGTGAGATCGAGAAGAAGGCGGCACAGCTGGACCTTAAGGTACAGTGTATGCTGCAGGTTAATATCTCAGGTGAAGAATCGAAATATGGTCTTCAGCCAGAGCAAGTCGTTCCGCTACTCAAAGAAATTCGTGAATTTAATCATATTCAAGTCGCCGGACTTATGACAATGGCCCCCTTTGAAGAAGAAGCGGAACGGACGCGTCCCGTATTTCGCGGACTTCGTGAACTTAGAGACGACTTGAATAGACAAGCCTTGACCCATGAACCGTTGACCGATTTGTCGATGGGGATGTCCAATGATTTTGAGATAGCGATTCAGGAAGGTGCAACCTGGGTGAGGCTGGGAAGTGTTCTCGTAGGTAAAGAGGAGGGCTAAAGGAGATGAGTGTAGTGAATAAATTTATGAATTTTTTCGGTCTTCAAGAAGAAGAAGAGGTTGTAGAACGTGAGCAAGTCAATTCACGCGTAGATGAGCCCGAACAAGAAGTTGAAACGCCGAGCTTTGATAAACGTAGAAACCAGAAGGGCAATAATGTGGTAAGCATTCATTCCCAAAAAAATGTAAAGGTCGTTCTGTACGAGCCGCGTAGTTACGATGAAGCACAGGAGATCGCCGATCATATTAAATCCCATCGGACCGTTGTTGTCAATTTGCAGCGTGTGCGAAAGGATCAGGCTCTTCGCATTATTGATTTTCTAAGCGGTACCGTCTATGCACTTGGCGGAGGCATTTCCAAAATCGGTGGAAACATTTTTCTCTGTACACCCGACACCGTTGAAATACAAGGAACCATCGCGGAAATACTTACAGATCACGACAGCGAAGCAGATTACAACAGAATGAGGTGACAGGTTTTTGGAAATTGTATTACAGTTGGTTAACAGCTTGGTTAACATTTACTACTGGATGATTATTATATACATCCTGATGTCTTGGCTTCCTAATGCTAGAGAGTCTAAGTTTGGAGAAATATTAGGCAAGATTGTAGAGCCTTATCTTGCTCCTTTCCGCAGATTCATACCGCCTATTTTCGGAATGCTCGACATTTCACCGATCATAGCCATCATTGCTTTGAGGTATGCTGCGACCGGACTAAGCGCAATATTGGAAGGGATTTTCACTTAGACAAGTTCAATATTATATACAGGGTGATTATGAAATGCGTACAGACATTTATGAACATTTTCACCCCGATGAACGGGATTTTGTAGATAAGGCCTGGGAGTGGGTAGAACATGCTGGACAGTATCATGAGATGAAACTGACGGACTTTCTGGACCCGCGCCAGGCCTATATTTTGGATACGCTTGCGAATCGTAGAGGGGATGTACAAGTGCGTATGGAGGGCGGATCTGCAAATGCGGAGCGTCAAAGAGCACTGATTGCCCCTGACTATGCTTATCTGGATGATCAGGATATGGGACTTGCAGTTCTGAGCATAACTTCGGCGGATCAAAAATTTCTGCAGCTCGATCATGGGGATTATATGGGAGCACTGCTAAGCCTTGGGCTCAAACGGGGAAAGCTCGGTGACATTCATGTTCTGGATGATGGATGCCACACGGTTGTTGCCAAGGAAATTGCAGACTATTTCTCGCTTCACCTTCACCAGGTGCATCGAATGAATGTATTTACTGACATACTGCCGGTAGATCAGCTGCGGACGAGTGATGTAGCTCTCCAGATGATGGATCTGACGGTGGCTTCTTTGCGTTTGGACGGAATTGCAAGTGATGTATACAGACTGAGCCGGAGCAAGATACTTACCCCGATTAAGGCAGGACGCTGCAAAGTGAACTGGAAGGTGGCAGAGGACCCATCCAAAATGCTGCAGGCAGGGGATGTGGTATCCGTTCAAGGCTTGGGGCGTTTTAAAGTGATGGAAACCGATGGAATGACCAAAAAAGGTCGGTTTCGTGTGAAAGTGGGTAAATTTGTATAGATATATATGCAGGAATTCATGTTTTCTTGTCGAAATCTTTAGGTCAGAGTTTATGAAATGATGTACTGGACCGATAAATAAAATGAAGTTTAATGCCTCTCTTATCAAGAGGTTAATACTATAGGAGGTGGACAGCATGCCACTAACGCCGCTGGACATACATAATAAGGAATTTGCCCGCCGTATTCGTGGTTATGATGAGGATGAGGTCAATGAGTTTTTGGATCAAGTAATCAAAGACTACGAGGCTGTTATCCGTGAGAACAAGGAGCTTAGCACACAGTTGCTGTCCGTGCAGGAGAAGCTGGATCATTTTGCAAATATTGAGGAAACTCTCAGCAAGACTATTATTGTTGCGCAGGAAGCTGCTGATGAAGTAAAGAACAATTCGAAGAAGGAAGCACAGCTGATTGTGAAGGAAGCAGAGAAGAATGCAGACCGGATCGTGAACGAAGCTCTATCCAAGTCGCGCAAAATTTCGCTTGAAGTTGAGGAGCTGAAGAAGCAGGCTTCCATTTACCGTGCTCGTTTCCGCACTCTTGTTGAAGCTCAGCTGGAGCTGTTGAATGTGGATGGCTGGGAAGCTCTTGAGAACCGGGAGCAGGAGGTTCGTGAGCGCGAACGCGAAATGAAGGAAATTTACTAACATAAACAACGGGTCATCTGTCAGGTTGACTTTTTGCTGTAAAGAGGCTATAAATATTGTTATATGTAATTCATAATAAAGGTTTGATGATGGGAACCAGTAAGCTCATGAGCATTCGTTTACAGAGAGTTGGCGGTGGGTGCGAGCCAATGAAACGGAACATGGCTGAATATCATCCCGGAGAAGTGAAGCCGAAAGCATGCTATAGCAGCTGCAATTAAGCCGAACCGTATGCCGAACGTTATATCGGCTCCTTATGGTAGTCACATAAGGATTAGAGCGCCGTTTATTTGTCACACGTAAGACAAATTGCGGAACTAGGGTGGTAACGCGAGAACAGTCTCGTCCCTTATTAGGGGCGAGGCTTTTTTATTTTTTCTTGGAGCAAAATCAACACGATAGGTAACTGATGAAAGGAAGAGATGGATGAAACGAGTTGACATCAAGGAGAAGGCTCGCGCTCGTGAGCAGCGAATCCTGGGAAAATGGCAAGCGGAGGATACATTCAAGAAATCAATTGAGAATCGTGAAGGCAGACCTAATTATGTCTTCTACGAGGGACCACCTACAGCGAATGGGGCGCCACATATTGGCCACGTGCTGGGCCGTGTAATTAAGGACTTTGTCGGTCGCTATCAGACGATGAACGGATACCGGGTTGTCCGCAAGGCGGGCTGGGATACGCATGGTCTTCCGGTTGAACTTGGTGTCGAGAAGCAGCTGGGCATCAGCGGCAAACAAGAAATTGAGAATTATGGTGTGGAAGCATTCATTAAGAAATGTAAAGCGAGTGTATTCGAATACGAGCATAAATGGCGTGAGCTAACGGAAGCAATCGGCTACTGGACGGATCTGGATCATCCTTATGTAACGCTGGATAACACATATATCGAAAGTGTCTGGAACATTCTGGCTACGATTCATGACAAAGGCCTGCTCTATCGGGGTCATCGGGTAAGCCCTTACTGCCCTTGCTGCCAAACGACACTCAGCTCTCACGAAGTAGCGCAAGGTTATGAGGATGTGAAGGACCTTAGTGCAACAGCGAAATTCAAGCTTCATGATCGTGATGAGTACATCCTGGCTTGGACAACTACCCCTTGGACACTCCCATCTCACGTTGCGCTGGCTGTTAACCCGGAGATGGAATACGCACGTGTTAAGCAGGAAGACGGAATCTATATTGTTGCCAAAAATCTCGTCGAGAAAGTGATGAAGGGTGACTACGAGGTATTGTCCAGCTTGCAGGGTTCCGAGCTTGTCGGCTTAACTTATACTCCGCCGTTTAACTACATTGCAGCCGAAAAAGCCAATATCGTGGTCGGGGCAAGCTTTGTTACGGATGCAAGCGGTACAGGGATTGTTCATATGGCTCCGGCACATGGTGAGGATGACTACAAGACTTGCCGTGAGAATGGAATCAGCTTTGTCAGTGTCGTGAATTCGGAAGGGAAGTATACGGAGGAAGTTACCGATTTTGCAGGACGGTTTGTTAAAGATTGCGATCTGGATATTGTGAAGCATCTGTCCGAGCAGGGACTGCTGTACAGCAAAGAAAAAATTGAGCACAGCTATCCATTCTGCTGGCGCTGCAAATCTCCACTCCTGTACTATGCCATGGACAGCTGGTTTATTGAAACGACGGCAGTGAAGGATCAACTGATCGCTAACAATAATACGGTGGATTGGTACCCAGGACACGTTCGTGAAGGACGTTTTGGTAAGTTCCTTGAAGATTTGGTGGATTGGAATATCAGTCGTAACCGTTACTGGGGTACTCCGCTTAACGTGTGGGTGTGTCAGGATTGTGGAGGGCAGTTCGCTCCTCACAGCCACGAAGAGCTGCGTAAGCATGCGGTTTCTGAAGTAAGCCCGGAGCTTGAGCTGCATAAGCCTTATGTTGATGAAGTGAAGGTACGTTGTACACACTGTGAGAGTGGTGTTATGGAACGCACTTCAGAAGTGATTGATGTGTGGTTTGACAGCGGATCAATGCCGTATGCACAGCACCACTATCCATTTGAGAACAAAGAGACCTTTGAACAGCAATATCCTGCGGATATGATCTGTGAAGGAATTGATCAGACACGCGGCTGGTTCTACAGCTTGCTGGCTGTTTCTACCCTGTTTACAGGAAAAGCGCCTTATAAGGCGGTTATGGCAACAGGTCATATTTTGGATGAGAACGGGCAGAAGATGTCCAAATCCAAAGGAAATGTGATTGATCCTTGGGAAATCATTGAAGAGTATGGTACGGATGCATTCCGATGGGCTCTCCTTGCAGACAGTGCTCCATGGAACAGCAAGCGTTTCTCCAAGGGCATCGTCGGAGAAGCGAAATCCAAGGTGATTGACACGATTGTCAATACACATGCATTCCTTGCGCTATACGCTGACATTGATGGATATGATCCAGAGAATCATCCATTCCAAGGTTCGGAGAATAAACTGGATCGCTGGGTGCTGTCGCGTCTGAACTCACTTATTGCAAAAGTAAGCAAAGGACTTCAGGTGAATGACTTCCTGAATGCGGCCAAAGCGATAGAAGTATTTGTCGATGAATTGAGTAACTGGTATATCCGCCGTTCCCGCGATCGGTTCTGGGGCAGCGGCTTGACCGAGGATAAGCTTGCAGCTTATGGCACACTGACTGAGGTCCTCTTGACGCTGTCTAAGCTGATGGCTCCATTTACACCGATGCTGTCCGAAGACGTCTACGGTAATCTTGGAGGAAAAGGAAGCGTGCATCTGACCGATTATCCAGTAGCAGACGAATCGCTGATTGATGAGAAGCTGGAGCAGGATATGGAAACGGCACGCAACATTGTTGAGCTTGCACGGAATGTCCGTAACGAGACCGGCATCAAGACCCGTCAGCCGTTATCAGCCCTAATTGTATCGCTGAGCCATGACTTTGATCTCCCTGGCTATGAAGAGATCATCAAGGATGAGATCAACGTCAAGAGTATTGAGGTTGAGACGAGCGATAGCGGATTTGTAGACTTTACACTTAAACTTAATCTGAAAGTTGCAGGTAAGAAATACGGCAAGAATGTAGGCTTCCTGCAAAATCATTTTAAAGCGATGAGTGCAGAAGATACCCGCTCTGTTGTTGAAGCAGGCCAGTTCAATATCGTATCGCCGGACGGAGCTGAGCTTGAAGTAACAAGCGAAGAGCTGTTGATTGAGAAAAAAGCAAAAGAAGGCTTTGCGGCAGCTTCCGGCTATGGATTGACCGTTGCGCTGAACACGGAAATTACGCCTGAGCTTGAACAGGAAGGGCTGGTTCGTGAGGTGGTCCGTGCAGTACAGGACACTCGCAAGAAGCTTGATCTTCCGATTGAGAAGCGCGTAAACCTGACTCTGGATGTCGATAGTGAGCTGAGAGCAGCTATCGAGGCTTTTGAATCGGTCCTTCGAGAGAACGTATTGGTTACAGATTTGGCATTTGGTGCATCGGAGGATATGGAACAGGTCGAAGCCGGTTCCAGAACGATTGGCGTTAAGATTCACTAGAAAAAATAAGGAAGCTTTGCCGGCTAAAATACAGGTAAAGCGGACATAATAGCAAAGAATTACATGTGAAAGCGAGCCGATAATGCCGAGGTGTACTCCCTCGTCTAACGGCTCGTTTCATATTTCTGAGAAAATTGAAGGAATGAGGCCTTTTACTTTATGAACAATATTCGGCGAAGATCACGCATTCGTCAGCATTACTCCGCAGAAGTGAAGCAAATGGATGAACAGATGGATGAGATGCATGGTGTTCTCCAGAAGCTTGCTCTCGATCTGGAGAAATCAAGGATTGCAGATTATACAAGACTGCTGCATAAGCCTTTTCGACTGATCTGGCTTAATTTGTTATCCGGTACAGCAAGAGGAGTTGGGATTGCGATCGGATTCACCTTTTTTGCTGCGACGATCGTCTATGTTCTTCAGCTGCTTGGTGCACTGAATTTGCCGATTGTCGGTGATTACATTGCCGATATTGTTCGCATTGTACAGAGACAATTAGAATTGGATACTTATTAGAGAACCCAATCGTTAGAATGAATTTACTTTAGATCTATATTCTATAAATCATCTTCGATAACATCTGGTTCCAGAATGCTCATGCCCTCATGATTCTCCAGATACCTTCTGTACTGCTTGTTGCGTACAACGGATACATTCTGCCCGTAAATATCGGTTGCGAGAAAGCTCTCATATGCTTCAACACAGCCATCAATCTCCTCGGCAGCCTCCATGTACATGGCATCGTAATCATCGTTATTGTTGCCTTCCTGAAGTGCGGGAGTGTTGGAATTTCCGTAGTTCTCAAGAATCTGCCAGGTATCTTCACCATCGAATCCATTCTGGGTATCCTTTTCATCAAGGCTTGTTCTTCCGAATGGTGGACTCAGAAATTCCTCCTCAATCGGACGATCCTCCGATACCGAGGTTTCAGGAGCATGCTCTCTGCAGTAAATGGTATACGGTACCGCATTTAAGCGTTCATAAGGAATGGGCTTACTGCATACTGCACAATTTCCGTAATCGCCTTCTTCCATATGATTCAGCGCGCTCTTGATTCGTTCAAGCATAAATTCATCGTGTTCATTTAGAGAAATATCTTTTTCGCGTTCATACATTTCGGTTGCAACATCACCTGGATGATTATCAAAAGTAGTCAACTCTCCGGCTTCGTATCGTGTTGAGCCGCTGAGCCCGTAATGGTCGGATTCCTTTTCGCGCTGCTCGATATCGTGTTGCTGCTCAAGAAGCTGTTTCTTCAAGCTGTTCCATTCCTGCTTCGTCAGATGCGTCATGGCGGTCTACTCCTTTACTTGAACTTTTCCTTCATCGGTTGTCTGTATAGAGTGTGCTGATTTGTTCAATTTTAGAGAAGGAGGATTTTGCATAAATATTCTCCATGAGCGTCCCTCCTCTGCTGAGCCAGCTTAAAATAGACGCTGTTCGTGACCTTGTGCTACAATATACAAGGCATTACCCATGGAATGGTAAAAGAGATGGATCGGAGTGACAAAAAAGGTGATATATTATGTCATTGCACTAATTGTTTTTCTAGTGGACCAGGGTACAAAATGGCTTGTTGCAACTCGGATGACCCTAGGGGAGGAAATATCAGTCATAGGAGATTTCTTCTTGATTACTTCCCATCGGAATCGTGGAGCAGCCTTCGGCATTTTGCAGGGTCAAACTTGGTTCTTTATCGTAGTAACGACGATTGTAGTGATAGCCTTGATCTGGTATATCAACAAAGTTAAATCACAACCGGATAAAATATTGCCGGTAGCTCTTGCTCTGGTGCTTGGCGGCGCGCTTGGCAACTTTATCGACCGATTGCTGACGGGTGAGGTGGTCGACTTTTTTAAATTTAATTTTGGAAGCTACACATTTCCGATCTTTAACATTGCCGACTCTGCAATAGTCGTCGGTGTAGGTTTAATCATATTAGATACTCTGCTTGAATCAAGACGTGAGAAGCAGCTGACACAGAGTCAGGACGAAGGGAAGGAATAAATTTATGACAGATCGGTCCGAACAGGAATCTAGCCAGGACATTCAAGAATGGACCGTCGAGGCGGATTTTGCTAAGGAACGAATTGATAAATATATAGCTGACAGCATGGATGACGTATCACGATCTCAAGTCCAAATCTGGATTGGTGATGGCCATGTGACAGTGAACGGTAACCAAGTAAAGTCAAACTATAAACTGGCAGCTGGAGACAAGATTGAGCTAGTTGTCCCCGAGGTCGCCGCGGTCGAGATATTGCCGGAGAACATCCCGCTTGAAGTTGTCTATGAGGATTCAAGTGTAATTGTTGTTAACAAGCCGAGAGGTCTAGTTGTACATCCCGCGCCAGGACACGCCTCCGGCACTCTTGTGAACGCGCTGATGTATCATTGCCATGACCTCTCTGGCATTAACGGTGAACTGCGTCCCGGCATTGTGCACAGGATTGATAAGGATACGTCAGGGCTGCTAATGGCTGCCAAGAATGATAAAGCCCACGCATCGCTTGCGGCACAGCTCAAAGACCATAGTGTAAACAGGCGTTATATTGCACTAGTCCACGGACATGTTCAGCATGACCAAGGGACCATTGATGCACCGATTGGCCGTGATGCGCATGATCGGAAGATGTTTACCGTGACGGAGCGCAACAGCAAGCATGCAGTGACTCATTTTTCGGTGATGGAACGTCTTGGGGACTACACTTTGCTGGAACTCAAGCTGGAGACGGGCAGAACACATCAAATCCGGGTGCATATGAAATTTATTGGTCATCCGCTTGTCGGAGATCCGATGTATGGACGAAGTAAGGGTGTGAAGATGAATGGACAAGCACTGCATGCAGCAACGCTTGGTTTTGTTCATCCCGATTCAGGAGAAACATTGGAATTTAATGCTCCTCTGCCTCAAGATATGGAAGATGTATTGGCTTCGCTTAGAAGTCGATAAGCTTGTAGTGTATTAAAGAAATCAAAAGGGTCGCAGGTGATGTGCGGCTCTTTTTTTGTTGTTCATTCCGGGAAGAGAAACTTGAGCAATGCTGAATATTTCATGGTGTTTGAATGCAAACTGGTGGAAAACTTGTACCGAATGGGTAATAAGTGTGGACAGGATTACAATATGAAAACTGGCTACAAGGGAGGATGTTGGACACTCATGAGCATTGACAAATATCAAGAAACTTATATTCAGAATTGTTTTGCTGATCGTATCGGTGGTGCTAACTATGGTAAAGGGGCAAACAGCAATAAATTCGAAAAAATCAAACGTGCTACATCAGCAGCCAAGAAAGATTACCCGAACATTGAACTGATTGACCTTGGAGCTTATGCTCCTGACGAAATGGCTGACACAGGGATCGTTGCGACACTTGCTGCAGAGGCTGCGAAGCCAGAGAATCGGGGATATGCGGATAATGGAATACCGGAATTTAAAGAAGCGGCTGCAACATACCTTGCAGAAGTATTCGGTGTAGAGGATATTGATCCTGTAAATGAGGTGGTTCATTCCAGCGGCTCTAAGCCGGCTCTTGCCATGATCCCTTCTGTATTTATCAACCCAGGTGATGTGGCGATTCTAACCGTTCCGGGTTACCCGGTAATGGGTACACATACGAAGTATCTAGGCGGAGAGGTTTACAATGTCCAATTGACTAAACAGAACAACTTCCTGCCTGACCTAGCTTCTGTTCCAGAGGAAATCGCCCTTCGTGCGAAGCTAATCTATTTGAACTATCCGAACAATCCAACAGGCGCAAGTGCAACGACGGAATTCTTTAGTGAAGTGATCGAGTGGGCTAAGAAATACAACGTGATTGTTATACATGATGCAACTTATGCAGCTCTGACGTATGATGGCCTCAAGCCGTTCAGCTTCTTGTCTATACCGGGTGCCAAAGATGTGGGCGTAGAGGTTCATTCTCTCTCCAAATCCTTCAATATGGCAGGCTGGAGTATTGGGTTTGTGGCGGGTAATCCGCTCGTTGTTAAGGCGTTCAGCGAAATTAAGGACAATAATGATTCCGGTCAATTTATTGCTATTCAAAAAGCAGCGGCTTATGGACTTGCTCATCCAGATATTACAGTGAAATTAGTAGAGAAATACTCCCGTCGTCATGACATGCTTGTACTAGCCTTGAATGAGCTGGGCTTCAGAGTGGAGAAACCAAAAGGCTCCATCTTCTTGTACGTTGAGGTTCCGTTAGGAGTTGCCGGGGGGCGGCGTTTCGAATCAGGTGAAGATTTCTCCCAGTTCCTCATTCGTGAGAAATTGATCTCTTCTGTACCGTGGGACGATGCTGGCCATTTTGTCCGTTTTTCTGTTACATTTGAAGCGAACGGTGATGAAGAAGAGAAGCGCGTGATCGGTGAAATGAAACGCCGGCTAAGTGATGTTCAGTTTGAATTCTGATCCAAATCATATCTTTCATAGTTTTGTCACGGATTGTCTAATAAAAGTCCTCCAAATTGAGGTAGACTAGATATATAAGTAATCCATGAAGGAGGCATAATTTTATGGAATTTGTCGCATTGATCGCAGTTATTATGGTCTTGGGCGGAATCGGTATTACAGCTATGTTCCTCAGACTTGCCAAGGATGACCATTAATTAATAAATACGGACGATAGGAGACCCTTTATGCAGGGTCTCTTTTTTTGCGTATTTTGCATATATTGTGGTGTTTGAATTTCTTCTGGATTCAAGCATCAAAAACAACAGTGGATAAATATACGAACTTATTGTATAATTATTAAAAATATTGAATGTTTAATGTATATTTCTCTGATGATTTTGCATAAATCTCATCGCTGTGTAATGTTTACTTCTAGGCTTGTTGCTTCTATTTGGTTAAGGTGTTGACAGAGGATAAGCTTTCTGTCATAATTCATGTCGATGAAAAATTGCTTGGGTACATGAGTAATCCAGAGAGGTTACACGCTCATGCAATAACATGAATAGCACCTTTAAATCAGTCCCGTGAGACTGGCAAGGTAACGTGATTGGACCCGGATCTTAGCTGCGGCTACTGTTTCGGTATGTCCTTTAGAGCTTACAGACCCGGCGTGCGTAGCCGCGGTTTTGAGACTCCTTGCCTAAGTTTTGCGGCAGGGAGTTTTTTTTATCTCGTCACGGGACTATAAGAAAGCAAGGAAGCCCAGGAGGAGGTTAAACACATGAGCGGTGAAGCACACGTCATCATGGATGAGATCGCAATTCGCAGAGCACTCACTCGGATTGCACATGAGATTTTGGAGAGAAATAAAGGGATTGAAGGCTGTATTCTTGTCGGCATCCGCACACGCGGTGTATATCTCGCAGAACGCATTGCAGCAAAGATTGAGGAAATTGAAGGGACAAAGGTTCCCTGCATTGACCTCGACGTCACTCCTTATCGGGATGACCGGAATGTGGAGGCAGATGTAAGACAAAGCATGAAGAAGCAGCTGGACATTGACATTCACAATAAAAAAGTAATTTTGTTCGACGATGTCCTCTACACAGGCAGAACGATTCGTGCTGCAATGGATGCCTTGATGGATATCGGCCGCCCTCAAATGATACAGCTTGCAGTACTTGCAGACCGCGGACATCGCGAGCTGCCGGTTAGACCTGATTTTATCGGTAAAAATGTTCCTTCCTCAAGATCGGAATCGATCGAGGTTGCTCTGATCGAAGTTGATGGTAAAGACGAAGTCACCATTAATCAGAACCGGGGGAATGAAGCATGATACTAACCGCAAAAAGTATTAAAGAGCGCAGTTTGCTGGGACTGAAGGAACTAGCTGCAAGTGAGATAGAGTCGATCTTGGACCGGGCATCACACTGGGATAAACAAGAAGAGAAGCTTGTCCCGGTTCTTGCTTCCAAATTTGTAGCGAATATATTTTTTGAGAACAGCACACGAACGAGATTCTCTTTTGAAATGGCTGAGAAACGCCTGGGTGCTGAGGTGTTGAATTTCGCTGCAGCGGCTTCAAGTGTAGCCAAGGGAGAGTCGATCTACGATACGGTACGTACGCTTGAATCGATGGGGATTGACGCTGGCGTGATCCGTTTGAAGCCGGAAGGGGTACTCGCACAGCTTGCTGAGAAAGTGAAAGTGCCTCTGGTTAACGCAGGAGACGGGAACAACGAGCACCCGACACAGGCGCTTCTGGATCTGTACACAATGCGACAGAGCTTTGGCAGTCTCAAGGGACTGAATGTCTCCATCATCGGCGATATCAAGCACAGCCGGGTAGCTCGCTCCAATCTGTGGGCTTTACAAAAACTCTGCGCGAACGTCACGTTCTGTGCTCCAGACATGATGAAGGCTCCAGAGCTTGAAATACACGCACCCTATATAAGCATCGATGAAGCGCTCAAGGCAGATGTTGTAATGATGCTCAGAGTTCAGCTGGAAAGACATGATAAAGGCATTGATATGAAGGCAGATGAGTATCGTAAGCGGTTCGGACTTACCGTAGAACGTGCCGCGAAGCTGAATCCAAGCACAATTATTATGCACCCTGCTCCGGTAAACCGGAATGTTGAAATTGATGACGCGGTTGTAGAGAGTCCGGCTTCCCGGATCTTCCCGCAAATGTCGAACGGAGTTCCAATCCGGATGGCGGTTATGGAACGCGCATTGCTTCTATAATTAGGCTTGAGAATAGAAGACGAGACAGACAAAATTTCAAGCTTTGAACATTAAACAGGTACAAACAGACCGGAGCGGAGGATATAAATGAAAGCCTATTTTATAAAGAATGCAAGTGTGCTGAATCAAGAAGGGGAACTTGGACAGAAAAGCATCATGATAGCGGATGGCAAAATTTTCGACATTATGGATGAGAACGCGGGCGTGTTTGCTTCGGAAAATACAGATGTTGAAGTGATTGACGCTGAAGGCAAGCTGGTTATACCAGGCCTGATTGACATGCATGTACACCTTAGAGAGCCGGGTTTTGAGCATAAAGAGACGATCGAGACCGGCAGCCGTTCTGCTGTAAAAGGTGGATTTACAACCATCGCCTGCATGCCGAATACAAGACCGGTAACGGATGACCCGGAAACGGTGCAGCTGGTGCTGGAAAAAGCACAGGAAGCGAATCTGGCAAAAGTGCTGCCCTATGCAGCCATTACGATCAATGAGCTGGGCCGTGAGCTGACCGACTTTGAAGCACTTAAATCAGCAGGGGCGATCGGTTTTACAGACGACGGCGTTGGTGTGCAAAGCGCGCAAATGATGAAGGATGCGATGGCCTTGGCAGCTTCGCTGGATATGCCGGTGATAGCACATTGTGAGGACAATTCACTGGTAGAAGGTGCATGTGTAGCTGAAGGAGAGTTTGCAAGAAAGCATGGACTCAAAGGAATTCCAAACGAGTCTGAGGCCATTCATGTAGGACGCGACATTCTGCTCGCTGAAGCAACAGGCGTTCACTACCATGTCTGCCACGTAAGTACAGAGCAATCGGTAAGACTGATTCGTCAGGCCAAAGAGATCGGAATAAAAGTAACCGCTGAGGTGTGCCCGCACCATCTGATACTGGCAGATGAAGACATCCCGGGTCTGGATGCGAATTGGAAAATGAATCCTCCGCTTCGATCCCGCCGTGATGTTGAAGCCTGCATCAAGGGGCTTGAGGACGGAACACTCGATATGATCGTTACAGACCATGCGCCGCATAGCGAGGAAGAGAAAGCCAAAGGGATGGAGCTCGCACCGTTCGGAATCGTCGGATTTGAGACAGCCTTCCCGTTGCTCTACACCAAATTTGTGGAAACGGGCAAATGGACGCTTAAGTTTCTCGTCGACAAAATGACAGCTGAGCCTGCCCGAGTATTCAGACTGGATACTGGCCGCCTTGAGAAGGATGCCATTGCGGATGTCACAATCATTGATCTCGAAGGACTTCGCGCTGTGGATCCGGACGTTTTTGCGACCAAAGGACGCAATACTCCATTCACAGGCTGGGAACTGAAAGGCTGGCCGGTTATGACTTTTGTAGACGGCAAGAAGGTATATTCCGATCCAACATTAAGCTAATCAAGCATAATCAATATGGTTAACGCACTTTTATAATATCAATTCATTATACAAGCACATTTTAAATATGAAAGAGATACAACGAAGGAGTGAGTTGGATGCAGGCACAGGCAAGATTATTACTAGAAGACGGCACATTGTTCACAGGCAGAGCATTCGGAGCTGAAGGTGAGCAAACAGGCGAGGTCGTTTTTAATACAGGAATTACGGGCTACCAAGAGGTGCTCTCTGATCCTTCTTACTGCGGACAAATTGTAACAATGACTTACCCGCTGATCGGAAACTACGGAATTACCCGGGATGACTTTGAATCCATTCGTCCTTATGTGCATGGGTTTGTAACCCGCCGTTACGAACCCGTGCCAAGCAACTGGCGCGCAGAATACAGCATCGACATGCTGCTTAAAGAACACGGAATTATCGGAATCAGCGATATCGACACACGGATGCTGACACGCCGCATTCGTCACCAAGGAACCATGAAGGGGATTCTGACAACTGGCTCCAAGCCGGTTGAAGAGCTTCTCGAAATGATGAGTGACATAACGATTGATGAGCTTCGCAACCAGGTGCCTCTGACATCAACTAAGCATGTGTATAACAGCCCTGGCATCGGCGAAAAAATCGTACTTGTTGACTACGGCGCAAAAACAGGGATTTTGCGTGAACTGAACAAGCGCGGCTGTGATATTGTGGTCGTTCCTCATGACACTACAGCCGATGAGATTCGCAGATTGAATCCGGACGGAATTCAGCTCTCCAACGGCCCTGGGGATCCAAAAGATGTGCCTCATGCAGTCGAGATGGTATCTGAGCTTCTGGGTGAATATCCGATCTTCGGGATCTGCCTGGGACATCAGCTGTTTGCTCTGGCAGCAGGCGCAAATACAGAAAAACTGAAATTCGGACACCGCGGTGGCAACCATCCGGTGAAGGAGCTTGAAACAGGACGTTGCTATATTACTTCCCAGAACCATGGTTATACGGTTAACGAAGATTCCATTAAGGGAACAGATTTGGAAATTACACATATCAACAACAATGACAAAACGATTGAAGGGCTGAAGCATACCAAATACCCTGCCTTCTCAGTACAATATCATCCGGAAGCGGCACCAGGTCCACAGGATAATTCCTATCTATTCGACCGCTTCCTTGACATGATCCGCGAACATAAACAAAACAACCCGCAGAAGCCGCGCCAAGCCGTTCTTGCCGCAGCAGGGAAAGGAGCACGCTAACATGCCTATTAATAACGACCTCAAGAAAATTCTTGTCATCGGGTCCGGTCCGATCGTCATCGGTCAGGCAGCTGAGTTTGACTATGCTGGAACCCAAGCGTGCCAAGCGCTCAAAGAAGAAGGCGTGGAAGTTGTTCTTATCAACAGCAACCCAGCTACAATCATGACGGATACGAATATGGCGGACAAAGTATATATCGAGCCGATCACACTCGACTTTGTAACTCAAATCATTCGTCAGGAGCGTCCGGACGGACTGCTTCCGACGCTTGGCGGCCAAACCGGTCTTAACATGGCGGTTGAGCTGGCTCGTGCCGGCGTACTAGAAAGTGAAAATGTCAAACTGCTCGGAACTCAGCTGACTTCCATTGAAAAAGCAGAAGATCGTGATCTGTTCCGTGAGTTGATGCGTGAGCTGGAGCAGCCAGTACCAGAAAGCACGATTGTAACAACAGTGGGAGAAGCAGTAAGCTTCGCTAATGAGATTGGATACCCAATCATTGTTCGTCCTGCTTATACGCTCGGTGGAACTGGAGGCGGTATCTGTGCAGATGAAGAAGAGCTTCTTGAGACCGTAGCTTCGGGTCTTCGTTACAGCCCAATTACACAATGTCTCGTTGAGAAGAGTATCGCCGGAATGAAGGAAGTCGAATATGAAGTGATGCGGGATGCTAACGATAACTGTATCGTTGTCTGCAACATGGAGAATTTTGACCCAGTAGGCGTGCATACAGGCGACAGTATCGTTGTTGCCCCAAGTCAAACGTTGTCTGACCGCGAATATCAAATGCTTCGCTCGGCATCACTAAAAATTATCCGCGCCTTGAACATTGAGGGTGGGTGTAACGTACAATTTGCACTGGACCCGCAAAGCTTCCAGTACTACGTTATTGAAGTTAACCCGCGCGTTAGCCGCTCTTCTGCTCTGGCTTCCAAAGCAACGGGATACCCGATTGCCAAGATGGCAGCCAAAATTGCACTCGGCTACACACTTGATGAGATCATCAACCCGGTAACAGGTCAAACCTATGCATTCTTTGAGCCAACACTGGATTATATCGTAAGCAAAATCCCGCGCTGGCCATTCGATAAATTTACATCCGCCAACCGCAAGCTGGGTACTCAGATGAAAGCAACCGGCGAGGTTATGGCGATTGGACGTACTTTTGAAGAGTCCATTCATAAGGCAGTCCGTTCTCTCGAGATTGGTGTACACCGCATCTATCTGAAAGAAGCGGCAACACTGGAAGATGAGGTACTTAGAACCCGCCTTGCTAAGCCGGATGATGAGCGTATGTTCTTAGTAGCTGAAGCGTTCCGTCGCGGCTACACGCTCCAAGAGATTCAGGATATTACGAAGATCGACTGGTGGTTCCTTGATAAGATTGAAGCAATCGTCAAATTCGAAGACCAAATCCGGTCGGAGAGTGAACTGACTGGGGAAACATTGTATCAAGCAAAACGTATGGGCTTTACAGACCGCGCCATTGCCGAGCTGCGTGCTGAGAGTCAACCAGGAACTGCGCATACGAAGGAAAGCGAAGTCCGTGAAATGCGTGAAGCGCAAAATTTACGTCCAGTATACAAAATGGTAGATACCTGCGCAGCGGAGTTCGAAGCAACAACACCTTATTACTACTCCAGCTATGAAACGGAGAATGAGGTTCTGCCTTCCGACAAGGAGAAGATCGTCGTACTGGGTTCGGGTCCAATCCGAATCGGCCAAGGCATCGAATTTGACTACTCAACAGTTCACGCCGTATGGGCGATTCAAAAAGCGGGATACGAAGCGGTTATTATCAATAACAACCCTGAAACAGTATCCACGGATTTCAATACGTCTGACCGACTCTACTTTGAGCCCTTGTTCTTCGAGGATGTAATGAACGTCATAGAGCAGGAGAATCCGATTGGCGTCATCGTACAGTTCGGCGGACAAACGGCGATTAATCTGGCTGCGCCGCTTGCGGCAGCAGGAGTGAAGATTCTTGGTACGGACTTGGCAAGCATTGACGAAGCCGAAGACCGCAAGAAGTTCGAGGCACTGCTATCCCGCTTGTCAATTGCACAGCCGCAAGGCAGCACGGTTACTTCAGTGGATGAGGCTGTTGGAACAGCGCATGGTCTTGGCTATCCGGTCCTGGTACGTCCTTCCTACGTACTTGGCGGACGTGCGATGGAGATCGTCTACTCCGACAGCGAGCTGCTCAGCTATATGGAGCAGGCTGTCAAGATTAATCCTGAGCATCCGGTTCTGATTGACCGCTATATGCTGGGTAAAGAGGTAGAAGTCGATGCAATCTGTGATGGTGAGACTGTCCTGATCCCGGGAATTATGGAGCATGTGGAACGTGCAGGGGTTCACTCCGGTGACTCGATTGCGGTATATCCTCCACAGCACCTGGAAGCACATTTGAAAGAAAAAATTGTAGATATCACCATCAAAATTTCGAAGGAACTCAAAACGATCGGGCTCGTTAACATTCAGTTCGTTATTTATCAAGATGATGTGTATGTCATCGAGGTTAACCCTAGATCTTCAAGAACAGTTCCATTCCTAAGCAAAGTAACCGGTATTCCAATGGCGAATCTGGCTACCCAGGCGATTCTTGGCAACAAGCTTGCTGATCAAGGGTATGTGGATGGCCTATGGCCGGAGAGCGATCATGTATCGGTTAAAGTACCGGTCTTCTCCTTTGCGAAGCTGCGCCGTGTAGAACCCACTCTGGGACCTGAAATGAAATCCACGGGCGAAGTTATGGGCCGTGATGTGCTCTACGCTAAGGCTTTGTATAAAGGACTGATCGGAGCGGGCATGAAGATTCCTTCTTCCGGTGCCATCATCGCAACTGTTGCTGATAAAGACAAAGACGAGGCTGTATCCCTGCTCGGCGGCTTCTACAAGCTGGGCTACAAAATCATTGCAACAGGCGGTACCGCCGAAGCACTGGCTAAGGCGGGAATTCCGGTCCAAACGGTCAACAAGCTCAGCGAAGGTACGCCAAACATTCTGGATATGATTCGTACAGGTGAAGCCAACTTCGTATTTAATACGCTGACAAAAGGTAAAACACCGCAGCGTGACGGATTCCGTATCCGCCGTGAAGCAGTAGAGAACGGGGTTGTATGTATGACTTCTCTGGATACGGTACGCGCGCTTCTGCAAATGCTGGAGACGATTAATTTCTCCTCAGAATCCATGCCAACGTTCAGCCGCTGATCCTCATAAACAATATCTTGAAGGACATCGATAAAGCTCGGAATCAAAGGGCTTTATCCGATGTCCTTTATAACGAACAAAAGAAATGGAATGGGGGAGAATGGAAAATGCAATTGACTTCTGAATATAAAGAGATGGCCGGGCGCCTGATGGTAGCCTTGGACTATCCCGATGCAGACAGTGCCAGACAGCTGATAGACCGTCTTGAGGGAATACCTTGTTACATGAAAGTCGGAATGCAGCTGTTTTATACGGCAGGGCCGTCCTTTGTGAAAGAGCTTAAGGAGAAAGGATACTCAGTATTTCTGGATGTAAAAATGCATGATATTCCGAATACGGTGAAGGGTGGATCACATAGCGTAACCCGGCTGGGTGTCGATATGTTCAACGTTCACGCAGCTGGGGGCAAGGAGATGATGTCCTCTGCACTCGCAGGAGCCAAACAGGCAGCGGAAGAGGAAGGATTTACGGTTCCAACGATTATCGCAGTGACACAGCTGACAAGTACCAATCAAGCCACGATGAACAATGAAATTGGCATTCCAGGCGATGTAGAAGCGGTTGTTGTACGTTATGCTTCACTCGCGAAGGAAGCGGGACTTCACGGAGTGGTTGCTTCACCGCTGGAGGTAACCGCAATTAGAGAAGCATGCGGTCATGATTTTTATACGGTTACACCCGGGATTCGCCCTGCGGGAAGCGCAGTAGGCGACCAGTCCAGAATACTTACGCCCGGACAAGCAATCTCAGGGGGAAGCAGCTATATCGTTGTAGGCAGGCCTATAACAGCCAGTGAGAACCCGAGAGCGGCAGCAGAGCAAATTATTGAGGAGATGATGAATCAATGACAACATTAACGAAAATTCCTGAACAGCTGGCATCCAAACTGTTACAAATTAAGGCAGTGGCACTGCGCCCGAATCAGCCCTTTACCTGGACCTCCGGCATTAAATCTCCGATCTATTGTGACAATCGACTCACGATGTCGTATCCCGAAATTCGTGATCTGATTGCCGAATCTTTTGCAGCTGTTATCCGCGAGCAGTATCCAGATACAGAAGTGATCGCTGGAACAGCAACAGCAGGCATTCCGCATGCCGCATTCGTTGCACAGAAGCTGGGTCTCCCGATGATTTACATTCGGGACAAGGCCAAAGGGCACGGGAAAGAGAATCTGATTGAGGGTCTCGTTAAAGAAGGTCAAAAGGTAATCGTCATTGAAGATTTAATCTCCACGGGAGGAAGCTCGTTAAAAGCCGCGAAGGCGGTACAAGAAGCTGGAGCAGAGGCGCTTGCCGTGCTTGCGATCTTCAGCTATCAGCTAGATCGTGCAGCTCAGGCCTTTGAAGAAGCGGGAATTCCACTGCAAAGCTTGTCCAATTATACAGCGCTGACTGAGGTTGCTCTGCGTGAAGGAGCAATTGCCGAGGCTGATCTGGAATTGCTTCGCTCCTGGCGTGAAGATCCGAGTTCATTTGGAGTGTAATATAAAAAGTCTCTATAGACAGGCGGCCCTGCTGAGGGCCGTTTTTTGTTATGTTCTTAAGTTTAATTCATCATCTGGCAGCTCTATGAGAACAAATCAAAATTATCTTTAAAAGGTTGTAACTTATTTCTGTTTTATGTCGTTTATAATGCAGGTAGAAATATTTGTAATTATATTCTAGTTATTTCCTTGTAATGTTTGGGGGCGAGTTGTTATAAGAATACCATTTCGCAGCAGAAAAGAGCAGGATGAGCATAAGAGTTCTTCTATATTTGTGCAGGAGAAGGATGATGTACTGCCAGAGAGAGAGCCTGCTCTTGAGATGATCAGCATAGAACAGGAGAACGAGGCTATAGGCAGCCCGGATTCGGATCCATCCCGACCGGACTCTAGCGAACCCATTCTTAAGGTGTGTAATGTTCATCGCAGTTTTGAGACGGGAGGCAAGGCGATCCATGTCCTAAAAGGGATTGATCTGCAGGTCAATGCTGAGCAGCTTGTTATGCTAAGAGGGAGGTCAGGTTCGGGGAAGACAACCTTGCTAAATATGCTGGGAGGTCTCGATCAGCCGACTAGCGGTGAGATTTATTTTGATGGCAGGCCTCTGCACGATACAGGAGATGGAAGTCGGACAAAGCTTAGAAGGCAGGATATTGGATTTATTTTTCAAGCATATGCTCTGATGCCCTTGCTGTCTGCATGGGAGAATGTAGAGCTATCCCTGCGGATGGCGAATGTTCCAAAGAGTGAATGGAAGGAGAGGGTGGCATATTGCCTTGATATGGTGGGCCTCAGCAAGCGGGCGAAGCACAGACCTTTTGAGCTGTCGGGTGGAGAGCAGCAGAGAGTCGCAATAGCCAAGGCCATAGCTCATCGTCCGAAGCTTCTGCTCGCTGATGAACCAACGGCAGAGCTTGATTCCAAGATGGGAGCACAAGTGATGGCGGTTTTTCGAAATATGATTGCAACAGAGCAAGTGACGATCTGCATGACGACACATGATCCTACGATTTTGGAGGTTGCAGACCATGTTCATGAGATGGTGGACGGTAAATTCATTACATAACGAATCCTATGCCAGCTGGAAGAGACGTCTTCGAGCCATTGCACTAATAGGTGCGGCAGGTCTTATTCTCAGCGGCTGTTCCTTGCTGCCAGCAGAACCGGAAGAGGAGGTCTTGCCTCCGATTACACCGCCGACCATATCCAAGAAGCCGGAATATGAGGTTCGTACAGAAACGATCGAAACCAAGGTTTCGGGTTCCGGCAAGCTGATGAGTCAGAGAGAGGAGAAGGTTTATTTTACACTGGATGGCATGCATGTCAAGGAGCTGTACGTCAAACCGGGAGACAAGGTGAAGGCCGGACAGCAAATTGCTGTGCTGGATGTTGAGGAGCTGGAGAAGCAGATTCGCCAGAAGAAGCTGCAGATTCGTAAAGCGGAAGTTCAGATGAAGGAAACACTTCGCAAAAAAGACGAGATGGACCCTGTTGAATATGAAGAGGCTGTAATCACGTTTGAAGAGCAAAGACAAGAACTGGCGGATCTTGAGGAGCAGGTAGGCAAATCTACGCTGTCAGCTCCTTTCGCGGGCACCGTGCTAAGTGTTCAGGTGGAAAAAGGAGCTGCTGTGAAGGCGTACGATCCGATTGCAACCATTGCAGACACATCCAATCTGGTTGTCGCCGCTACTTTTGCCAAGAAGGATCTGGAAGTGATTGCACAAGGAATGAAGGCAGATGTGGATATCAACGCGGCTGGAACGCATACCGGTACCATTCAGGTCATGCCTGTGGAAATGGCAGAAGACACGGGTTCCGGAGGAGAAGGAGGAACAGGCACGCCTCCTGCTCAGGAATCACTCGACCAATTTGTCATTGTTGAGCTGGATGATTGGCCTGAAGGGTTAAATCGCGGTACACCCCTTACCGTATCGATTGTAACACAGCGCAAGGAGAATGCCGTCTTAATACCGATCTCCACACTTCGATCTATCGGATCAAGAACTTATGTACAAGTTGTAGAGGCGGATGGTAGCAAGAGGGAGGTTGACGTTGAGGTAGGTCAGCAGACATCTACGGATGTTGAAATCCTCAAAGGTCTGACACCCGGACAGAAGGTGGTCGGAAGGTAATGAAAGGAATGCCCTTGTTGCGCCTCTTGTTTCGAAAAATATGGAACACAAGATGGCTTACGCTAAGTACCTTACTAGGTCTTATTGTGGCTGTAGGTTTCACCGTCAGCATTCCCATGTATGCAGATGGAGCGTTGAAGCGTGTCGTCGCTCAGTCTTTGGAGGAAGAGAGCAGTGGTATGCCTGCAGGTTCTCTGCTCATGAGCTATCAGGCGGCAGGAGGGACGAAGACAGACCTTGTCTCGCTGAACGAAGTTGATCGATATATCAGGGAAGACGTTTCGAGCAGTATCGGATTTGATCACAGTACTTATCTTAATGTCCGCACGATTCGCAGCACGGAAGTGAGTCCTGAAGACCCTACGAAAGTCGATGCCAGCAGAATCAGGACGATGACCGTTAGCTCAATGACCGATTTGACAGATCATGTAACAGTGACTCAAGGTGTCATGCCAGGGAATCAGGTGCGGGATAACGTGATTGAGGCAGCGATGCTTGAAGAAGGAATGTATCGAAATGATCTGCATGTCGGTGACATACTGGAATATCCCGTATACAGTGGACTGGATTTGACGCTGAGGGTCAAGATTACAGCTGTCTTTACTCCGGATGATCTGACCGCCCCTTATTGGTTTCAAGGATTTGAAGGAATGATGAATGGACTGTACATCGATCCAGAAGTAATGAGCGCTTATTTGCTGAGTGAAAAAGGAGTTCCGCTTCAGACCTCCAGATGGTATTACGCCTTTGATCTGAGTGAGATTCAAACGAGCCAGCTGCCAGGTCTAGGGAGAACGCTCGAACGATTGGATATTGAGCTGTATCAACGATTGAAGGATACCAAAGTCGATATTTCCTTCGGTGATTTGCTTGCTAACTTTAGAGCCCAGAGCCTGCAGCTGCAGACTATGCTGTTTACGCTTGCGGTTCCGATGATTGCAATGGTCTTCTATTTTATCGTTATGAACGCCAGACAATCGCTTCAGAAGCAGGAAAGTGATATTGCTGTTCTTCGAAGCCGGGGAGCCTCTGCCAGACAGATTATTCTATTGTACTTGCTGGAAGGTCTGATTCTTGGCACGTTGGCTATGATGGCAGGTCCATTTCTCGGTTGGTTCATGGCGAAGAGCATAGGATCTGCCAGTGGATTTCTGGAGTTCGTCGATCGAAAAGCCATACCTGTAGGGGTGACGCAGGATGCCCTGTGGCTGGGGCTGGTTGCGGTAATTGCCTCCATGATCGCTTCGGTTATCCCGGCAATTAATTATGCCAGATCGACGATTGTGGATGCCAAGCGCCGGCAGGCGAGAAGTGATCGCAAGCCGATATGGCAGCGATGGTATCTCGATATTTTACTGCTTGGCATTTCAGGATATGGCTACTATTTGTTCTATGAACGCCAAATGCTTACCTTTCAAACGGGAATGACAACCGACCAATTGCAGGTGCAGCCTTTTTTATTTTTTGTACCCGCAATCGCGATATTTGCATTAGGTCTGTTCTTTCTCCGGTTATTTCCGTTGATTCTAAAACTGATCCAGTGGATCGGCCGCAAAATTTTTCCGGTTCCGCTCTATCTGACGCTGACTCAGCTCTCTCGGTCCTCATCTTCTTATTACCCGCTTATGATCCTGCTTGTTTTGACTCTGGGACTTGGCGTTTACAATGCATCGGCTGCAAGAACCATTGATCTGAATTCAACAGAACGTACGTTGTATGAATATGGTACGGATGTCGTTATGCAGACCGTATGGGAAGGTTCTCCTGAATTGACTCCAGTAAATGGAGGGAATTCAGGAGGAGGAGGCAATCCGAACGAGCCTGGAGGCAGCCCTGGTGTCGGAGGAAATAACAATGGAGTTAATACAGGCGGCAATTCCGGAGGAAGTCCAGGAGGCGGGGGCAATCCCGGTGGTGGAGGGAATCCGGGCATGGGTGGAGGCGCTGCGCCCGGAAGAATGATCTACTCTGAGCCGCCGTTTGAAGTATTCAGGCAGCTGCCTGGCGTGGAGCATGCTGCCAGAGTCCTCCAAACCAAAGGCAATGTCATTGTATCGGGTAAATCAGCAGGTCAGGGAATGATTGTAGGTATCGATAATGTAGATTTTGCCGAGGTGGCCTGGTTCCGTAATGATCTGTTTCCAGCTCATCCTCATCGTTATCTTGATCTGCTTGGTCATTATGAAGGGGCCGTCATTATCCCTTCCAATCTTGCAGAGAAATACCAGCTGGAAAGTGGAGATATCATATCCATTGCTCTGCAGGAGCAGATGATTGAATTTGTGGTATTTGGTGTTCTGCCCTACTGGCCGGCACAATACCCGGATCAGACCCCGTTTTTTATTACAAATCTGGATTATATCTACGACCAGGTGCCGATGATTCCATACGAGGTGTGGCTCAAGATGGAGCCGGATGCTCTAGTTGCTCCGTTAATGACTGAATTAGCCGATGCAGGGATCGAATTGTCCTCAGTAAAGGATGTCCGCACCGAGCTCGTGGCAGAGAGCAAGCATCCTTCGAGAGGCGGAGTTTTTGGAATATTAAGCCTTGGATTTCTTGTTTCTATTATTATTTCGTTAATTGGTTATGTACTGTATTGGTTCTTTAACCTGTCTGGCCGGGTGGTTCAGTTTGGTGTGCTGAGGGCCATGGGACTATCCAGAGGTCAGCTCAGCGGAATGCTGCTGCTTGAACAGGTATTTACGGCAGGATTATCCATTGCATTAGGGATCGGTATAGGTCAGCTGGCAAGCAGATTGTTTCTTCCATTCCTGCAAACGACCGATAATGTAGAGACTCAGGTCCCTCCGTTTCGGATCGTGTTCGAAGCCAGTGATACCTATCAGCTGTACATCGTAACCGGAGTGATGCTCTTCATTGGAGCAGTGATGCTGTTATGGCAAATTCGCAGACTCAGAGTACACCAGGCTGTGAAGATGGGAGAGGAGCGCTGATATGATTCACTGCGAAGGATTGGTCAAGATTTATAAAACCAGCGAGGTTGAAGTGGTTGCTCTTCAAGGTCTGAACCTGACTGTTGAGGATGGTGAGATGATGGCAATTATCGGCAACAGCGGTAGTGGCAAATCAACACTGCTCAACATCTTGGGGGGACTGGATCGCCCTTCTGCTGGAACTGCTGTCGTAGGTGATTGGGATCTGCTCAAAATGACGGAAGCGCAGCTTGTGGATTACAAGCGACATACCGTCGGCTTTATCTGGCAGAACAATGGCAGGAATTTGCTCCCCTATATGACAGCTCTCGAAAATGTTGAAACACCGATGATGCTTGGGGGGAAATATGATCGGAGCTATGCAAAACAGCTGCTTGAATGGGTAGGGCTTGAGCATCGAATGCACAGCAGACTTCACCAATTATCTGGGGGAGAGCAGCAACGGGTTGCCATTGCGATATCTCTTGCCAATCGGCCGCGCCTACTCCTTGCTGATGAACCTACAGGTTCTGTTGACAGCGAGACAAGCGACCGGATCATGGCTATTTTTCGCAAGCTGAATCGAGAACTGGCCGTCAGCGTTGTCATCGTCACCCATGATCTGGCACTAGCCAATAAGGTGGACCGAATAGTTGCCATTCGTGACGGACTTACAAGCACCGAATTTGTTAAACGCAACGCAAATTTGGACACAGAGGTTGTTCCGGGAATGGGCGAGGTGCATGAAGCTTTTGTCATTATTGATAGAGCAGGTCGTCTTCAGGTGCCGAGAGAGTATCTAGAAGCGCTGTCTATTGATAATCGGGCCACTCTTGAGTTTGATGGTGAGCGAATTGTCATTACGCAGCCGAAGTAACCATAGAAAGGGAGAATGGGAATGATAAAGAAATCTGTATTTAGTCGACGGGTCATCGCGATGCTGACATGTATGACTTTGCTGACTCCACTTCTTGCAGCATGTACTTCTAACGAACCATCTGATGATCAAGAGGAAAGAGTGCTTCGAATCGGTACCGTGTATGGAAGTAACGATGACACCTATTTTAGACAGCAGTATACAGATATTTTTGAGGTACTGAATGACAATATTACGATTGAAATCGTACCTGCAGTCGACCAGAATCAGTATCAGTATTTTGACTATACCAAGAATGAACAGCCTGAGCAGCCAGATACCTTGGAAGCAGTCAAGAAGCTGATGACAGGCGAGAATCCGGTGGATGTTATTGTCGGAGATACCTCACTATTCAAGTCGCTTATTCAGGAAAATATGCTGACACAGCTTGATCCGCTTATTGCCGAGGATGAGTTTGATACTACAGATATTGTGCCGACCGTGCTGGACGGGATCAAGGATATGGGAGACAACAATCTGTACGCACTGACACCAACATTCTCATCCTCTGCTTTATTTTATAACAAAGCGATCTTTCAAGAAGCAGGTGTAGAACCACCGACTGATGGAGCGACATGGGAAGATATATTTGATAAAGCAAGACGAGCGACGAGTGGAGAAGGAGAGGATCGGGTATATGGCTTCTCCTTCAGTCAATATGCCGGAGATCCTTTCTACAATGTCCAAATGTATGCTTCCCCATTGCAGCTGCGTACATTTGATGACAAAGCCGAAACCATGACAGTCAACAATGACTCTTGGGAGAGAGTATGGGATACCGTGGCCACTCTGGCTCGGGACCAAATTGTCCCTGGTCAGGAGGTTTTTGAATATCAGACGGATCAAACTGAATTTAATCCTTTTCAAGGCAATATGTTTATGGAAGGAAAGCTCGCTATGGTTGTTTCGGACTACAGTTATGTCACAAGGCTAATTAGTGACAACAAATATGCAGAGACGGATGACCAGTTTGACCCGATCGATTGGGATGTAGTGACTCCTCCTGTGCATCAGGAAAAACCGGGTATTGGCGGGAATGTATATTTAAGCAGCCTAATGGCCATTAATAGCAACGCCCAAAATCCAGAGGATGCATGGGAATTCATCAAGTTCCTGAACGGTGAAGAATGGGCCAAAGTCAAGGCAAGAAGCAGCTATGAGATGGTATCACGTAAGAGTTATATCCAGCCTAAGGATGGACTGGACTATAACATCGCTGCTTTTTACACATTAAAGCCAGTACCGCCGACAAGTACAGATATGAACACACTGTTTCAGAAGATGCCGAATTTATGGCAGGTGGACTCCGTGGGACAGAAATATTTCAATGAAGTCGTAGAGAATAAGAAGACACCGAAGGAAGCACTGGAAGCCTGGGAGCAGGATGGAAATGAAATGCTGCAGAAGCTGAAGACAGATCCAAATGCGAGCTTCGAAGATAAATTAGGCGCAAATTAAATAAAATTATCAGAATAGCCGCTTGATTAAATTTCATCTTGCGGCTATTTTTGTGCATTTTGGGTATCCTAATCTTAGAAAGGAAACAGCATCCATTATGGAGTCAAAGGAAGATGAATAAGAGTGAAATGGGTATATTATTCAAGATTATATGGAAGCAAATTTCAGGCGGGCTGCTTCGCGAAAAGAATGGAGCAGGACGGATGGATCTATGGACATGATGAGCCGCAGCAGGTGGAGGTATACAAATCTCGCAAGGGGCGGTATGGCGTCCGTTTCATTCCGTAATGAGTAACATTCTTTTCTCTCCCAAAAAAGTGCCTTGACAATTCTATTACGCATCATGTATATTATTAGATGTCGCTGTTTTAAGTTTTTGCTGACGCGGGGTGGAGCAGCTCGGTAGCTCGTCGGGCTCATAACCCGAAGGTCGCAGGTTCAAATCCTGCCCCCGCAATTGTTACATACAGCGTACTTATATGTGTAATAGAATATTGATTCAGGGCCCTTAGCTCAGTTGGTTAGAGCGGTCGGCTCATAACCGATTGGTCGGGGGTTCGAGTCCCTCAGGGCCCATTCCTGAACAGCCTTTGCGTAATACGCAAAGGTTTTTTTATTTCATTTTTCTCTCTTACAATATTGTAAGTAAAGCGTAAGCGTTCCACATAGCAGGGAAGAAGACAATTAAGTACATTACAAATAAGGGGCTCTGCATTTAGTTCCAGCCTTCGTAATACACTGTTTAAAAGGGCTATATATGGTTTATATTATTTAGACTTTTCAATATATTGTGGTTATTGAGTTTTATATAAACTAACAGGCTGTACTCTTACCAAGTACCTTTAATAGGCTCTCTTTTATAAGAGAATAAGGTATCGGCTGCAATTATAACGTTTCAACCATAACGTAGAACTGGATGGTTAGCAATCAATCATGATATACTTACAGGAATATTACGGAGGGAGGTGGACACATTGGGAAGGCGTTATTGTATTTTGAACCGCAGACGGAATTAATTGCTGGGGAAATATTCAAGCGGACGCGGGCTGGCCAAGATGAAATGAACAGGGTTCTTCTCATGAACACCGCCCCTCATCGGCCGACGTTTTTAAGTGAATATTTAATTTGATTCTAAATTTAAATACAGTATTCATTAGAGATGCTGTAAATATTCCTGGAGGTGAATCCCTCTAAAGAGGGAAATTATTGGACATTATCACGATTACCAATTTAATATTACTTGTCATATTAATTGCGCTTACTGCGTTTTTCGTTGCTGCTGAATTTGCTGTAGTCAAGATTCGGATGTCGCGTATCGATCAGCTGATCGCCGAAGGGAACAAGAAAGCGGTGGTTGCCAAAAAAGTGGCGACTGACCTCGATTACTATCTATCTGCCTGTCAGCTGGGTATTACGGTCACTGCACTTGGTCTCGGTGCCTTGGGTAAGCCGGCAGTTGAGAGCTTGCTATACCCGGTGTTTAACTACTTTGAATTGTCAGAGGCTGTTTCATCTGTGGCTTCTTATGCGATTGCATTTATCTTGGTTACCTTCCTGCATGTTGTTGTAGGAGAAATGGCACCTAAGACATTGGCGATCCAATTCGCGGAAAAGATGACTTTGCTGCTCGCAGCACCCCTACATTGGTTCGGTAAGATCATGTCTCCATTCATTTGGGCGCTGAACGGTTCTTCCCGTGTTATGCTGCGTGCTTTTGGGGTTAAGCCTGCAGGTCATGAACAGGCGTATTCCGAGGATGAGATCAAGATCATCATGAATCAAAGCTACGAAGGCGGCGAGATCAATCAGACGAAGCTTTCTTATATGGAGAATGTTTTTTCCTTTGATGAACGAGACGCCAAAGACATCATGGTTCCGCGCGTGGATCTTGTAACGCTTGATATCGACATGGTTTATGCGGATATTGTTCCTATTTTTGACGAGTATAATTATTCGCGATATCCGGTTGTTGAAGCTGGAGATAAGGATAAAATTATCGGTGTGGTTAACGTGAAGAAGATGCTCCCTCATATCGTGGACGGACGTGAGCATCGCCTTGAAGAATTTGTTCGTGAACTACCTTATGTCTCAGAAATTACACCGATTCAGGAAGCGATGATCAAAATGCAGCAGCAACGGGTGCATATGGCAGTCGTTATTGATGAATACGGCGGTACTTCCGGGATTCTTACAATGGAGGATATTCTAGAGGAAATCGTAGGCGAGATTCGCGATGAATTTGATAGTGATGAAAAGGCTGATATTCAGCAGCTCGGAGACAATGAGTACCTGATCAGTGGACGTGTCTTGCTGGATGAGCTGGAGAAGCAGTTCGGCTTCATCTTTGACGGGGCTGATGAGGTAGATACCATTGCCGGCTGGATGCAATCCAAACGAGGTGCATCCCTCGAAGAAGGCGATATCGTAGAACAAGATGAGCAGGTATGGAAGGTCAAGGAAATGGATAATTTCCAAATTAAGCAGGTCGTACTTCGTAAAATCCAACTTTAAATAGTTCTATTTTTGATCATAAAATAAAAAATACTATATCACTCTGGAGGTGAATCCCTCTAAAAGAGGGAAATCATTGGACGGAATAATTGCATTAAATTTGTTTTTAATAGCTGTTTTCATTGGACTGACGGCATTCTTCGTCGGAGCTGAATTTGCGATTCTGAAGGTAAGGATGTCACGAATCGACCAATTGATTGCGGAAGGCAACAAGAAGGCTGTTCTGGCCAAAAAGGTCGCCCATGACCTGGATTATTATTTATCGGCGTGTCAGTTAGGGATCACGATTACGGCGCTCGTTCTGGGAGCGTTGGGTGAACCAACGGTCGAGAAGATGCTTCATCCGGTATTTGATAGCTGGAATCTGCCGGCAGCCCTCTCGACGATATTGTCCTATGTCATTGCCTTGTCGATTGTTTCCTTCTTGCACGTTGTCATCGGTGAGCTTGCTCCCAAGACACTGGCCATTCAATTCTCAGAGAGAATGACTTTGCTTCTGGCAAGTCCGCTGTATTGGTTCGGTAAGATTATGTATCCTGTTATTACTGCGCTGAACAATTCTGCTCGCCTCTTGCTAAAGATTTTTGGCGTGAAGCCTGCAGGTCATGATATCGTGTATTCAGAAGAAGAACTGAGGCTAATCGTAAACAACAGCTATGAGAGCGGAGAAATTAACCAGACAGAGCTTGATTATCTGAAAAATATTTTTGATTTTGATGAGCGCATACTGAAGGAAATTATGATCCCGAAAGGTAAAATAGCTACCTTTAGTAGTGATATGTCACTGGAGAGCATACTTGATGTCATTCATCAGTATGAGTACACCCGTTACCCTGTAATTAATAAAGGGAATAATGAGCAATATCTCGGTTTTATTAATACAAAGGAAATGCTGACAAGCATTGCTGCAGGCAGAGATTTTGATCTGAGCGGTTTTATTCATCCAATGCCAAGTCTTAAGGAGACCTCACCAATTAAGGATGTTCTTACAAAAATGCAGCAGAATCGTGTTCATATTGCAGTTGTGACAGATGCCAGCGGCCAAGTTACAGGGCTCGTTACGATGGAAGACATACTGGAAGAAATCGTGGGAGATATCAATGATGAATACGATAATGTCTCAGTGAATAGCGTTCCTGCCCATTAAGAACGTTATGTTACTTGGAAGTTAAATAGTTGACATTCAGCAGATAGACAGACCCTTGTATCTTATGATGCAAGGGTCTTTTTGCTGTACGGCTTGCAAGGTGTATCTTTCAAAGGGTGGAATTCATGAGAGTAGCCATATTTTACAGTTGATGAAAGAACAATTGTTCGTATATAATAAACACAAACAAACGTTCTTATTTGGGGTGAGAAAATGCCGCGTAAATATATAGGCAAGGTTGTAGAGATCGTGTATCTGGATCGAGCAGGTAAGGTTAGTCAGCGTAATATTGAAATTCATCGAATAATAAAGGGCAGAATATATTCCACATGTCTTCATACAGGGGCTCCTAGAACTTTTAACGAGGAGAATGTACTGGCTTGGCGACCTGTTAGAGCAGCAATAACAGCTTAGGGAGTGATGATGATGCTGCCTGATTTTGAACGCAAGCTGCTGCGAATACTATACAATTTTTGTGGACAACGGAGACGTATGCCTCAAATGACTGAATTGGAAGTCAAGACAGGGAGAACAGAAGGGGGGATTCGGAAGGCGCTGAGAGAGTTAGAAAGACTAGGGATGATTACGTGGCAGGACCAATCATCTACGGAACACATCGTGATTCTCAAGGGTTGGGAGCCTGAAGAGCAGAAGTCGGTGCGTTCGATGCCCTCTTTATCAGATGGGATGGATTATTGGACGAAATACTAACTGCTGCTTTATTTCATAAAGTGACGGATGATCCAGGAGATAAGCGTAAGGATAAGGCTGATAACGATACAAGTAACAATGGGGAAATAGAATTTGAAATTTCCTCGATCTACATAGATATCTCCTGGTAGTTTACCAAGTTGAATAAATCTTCCTAGAAACATCCAGATCAATCCGACAGCAATTAGTGCAACACCAAGGAATATTAGAAGCTTCGGCATATTGTTCATCTCTTTTGCTCACCTCATTGAATAATAAAATAGCCAGAGCCATGATGCCAAGCCCCAGCTAATCCATATCTATGATCTGCATTTCATTATAATTTTATGAACCGTACATTGTAAGATAACATTATATAGAGCTGTTAAGATAAAGCTAATTTTCTCGAGCGGTTAATGCTGATAATTCGGGTGATTTGCTCTACTTCCTCATAAGGGATCCAAACCGGACCACAGGTTGTTCTTAACACGAGCCGGGATGCATGGTCTGTAGGAACAGGAAACCCAGTCAATGTAGCTCCATCTTTGCTTCTTACCATAATCTGCTGATTGCGTTTCATCGCTATAATCGCTTCTTTATTCATAAGCCTATTCTCCCTATGCCAGTAATTAATGTAATAAAACAGGTCTAATTACATTGCAAACTGGTTGTTTAATCACACGTTTTTCACTTTCATTTCTACAAGTAGTCTATCAGAACTAGTTCTAAATTTCTACAATAATCCAAAAAATATCTTAAAGTTAAATAAACCAATTCGGATGAAGCCTAAACATTTGGAGACAATCTTAAGAAATAAGTGAAAAAGTTTAATGTGGCGGATAATATGGGTATAACTATCATAGGAGGAATGCACAATGAATATTCATGGATGGTATATCGTTATATTTTCCGTAATTATTGCTGCGGGTGTTGGAGGCATCGCTTGGTGGATGCGAATGGCGAGCAGAAAAAAAGGGTATAAGGAAGAATAAACCAGAATGAAGGCTGGCTTATCCATGTTGAACATGAAGGCAAACTGTACCAAGCCTGCGCTTAGACCAGGAAGAATAAATTGTTCTTGAGGTCTATGTATACGTTAGGGAGTCCATCTCGAAAAGGTGGGCTTTATTTTTAGTTTGTATGCTAAGTTTTATCAAGATTTCATATCAGGATTTTGCACATTCTGTTAAGGATTTATGCAAAATTCTCATATAAAAGTATACGCAAAGCTTGTCAAAACGTGGCTGTTCATGTATAATAAGAGATACCGGATTTTTGAGAAGATCTACTGGGAAATCCAGAAGTGGTCGTGGATTGTTCTTTAACTTTACAGCGAGTTTGGTTAGACAGTCTATACACATACGCCGGGGTGGCGGAATTGGCAGACGCACAGGACTTAAAATCCTGCGATGGGTGACCATCGTACGGGTTCGACCCCCGTCCTCGGCATACATTACATGAAATAGGCTGGCTCCTAATAGGAGTCCAGCTTATTTTTTTAGATATCTATATGTAGAATTCATGTAGCAAAGCGAGTTTGGGATGAGGAGAGCAAATATATGTTTAATAATGACTGGGATGTACTGCTGCAGGACGAAATGAATAAGGATTACATACAGGAGCTTCGAAAGAAGCTGGCCTTTGAATATAAGACGCAAACGATCTATCCTCCGAAGGAAGATATATTCAATGCATTGAAGCTGACCTCTTATGCGAATACAAAGGTTGTAATCATTGGACAAGATCCATATCATGGAGCGGGTCAGGCGGAAGGTTTAAGTTTTTCCGTCAAAAAAGGGGTTAGAATACCTCCGTCTTTGCGAAATATATATAAAGAATTACATAGTGATCTTGGAGTACCCATTCCCTCACATGGTTCTTTAAAAGAGTGGGCGGAAGAAGGTGTCCTCTTACTGAATAACGTATTAACTGTAAGAGAGGGAGAGCCGACTTCACATCGCCATATTGGATGGGAGTGGTTTACCGATGCGGTGATTGAGAAATTGAATGTCCGGAAGCAGCCTGTAGTGTTTATGTTATGGGGCAGCCATGCGCAGAAGAAGGGAGCTTTCATAGACCGATCTCGTCATCTGGTCATTGAATCATCTCACCCGAGTCCGCTTGCAGCTCGGCATGGTTTTTTTGGAAGCCATCCGTTTTCTCGAGCGAACGCCTATTTGGAATCAGAAGGAATCAAGCAAGTGGACTGGTCAATTTCGGACAATTAATAAAACGAACACGGAGGTGAACGGGAGAAATGAAGCACTGGGTAGGCCAAAGGGTGCTGGTGGAACGAGCAGGTGGTCGTAAAGATCCCGTTCAAGGGATATTGCTAAAGTGGGATGCAGATGCCGAAATCATTGTCGTTGGAGCGAAAAGAGTCAAGATTCCGTTTAGCCAAATTGTACGAATCCATCCATTGCCAGAGGATGCCTTTGGAAAAGGCAAGAAAAGAGCAAGATCCTCTGTTCATACGGTCGGATACGTAATGCGGCAGCCGATTCAATTTGATAATGCAATCTACTTTAATTCTGTGGTAACGGTGTGGAAAGGGGTTAAGCTTATTACGTACCGGACAACGATCAGCTCACATGATAACAATAATGTAGTGCTTGAAGATGGGACAGTCCTTGATAAGGAGTTGTATACGTTCGTTGTAAGGTCAAGGCGAGGATAACGCTAATTTTAATTAAAATTTTATGTTTGTATCATCCTGTGTTAATAATCATACAGTAATCTGTAATCGTCCCTTCAAGAGATGATTCTATATATAAAAACTCACCGGCTGCAAACGGTGGGTTTTTTGCTGTATATAAAATATTGGATAAAACCCCTTTTTTCACCCAAGTATCTGCTTGTATAACTTTAAATTAAGGAGGGGATTATACAAGCGACAGGCCATAAACAATAAAATGAGGGGTGAAATAATGATGAAAAAACAATGGGCAGCCACATTAGCTGCTGCAAGCATTTCTATGGTAATTGCCGTTCCAGCGATGGCTGATACGAACGCAAACCAAATGAACGGTAATCCGGTTAAAAATTCGGTCAATCGTCTGGAAAAAAATCTAGGCATTGATGGGACAGACAATGGCACTACGAACATGAATCGTACTCGCACAATGAACAACATGAACAATAACATGTACGATGGCAGAGGCACTGGAACGGGTACCTACAATACCAATGCTTATAACAATGGTACTTACGGCACCAATAACATTCGAGCGAACGCTGCAACAAATCGCGGAAATGGCTGGGGATGGCTTGGATTATTAGGTCTGTTCGGTCTCGCTGGTCTTCGCAAAGAGAAGCATGAAGGAACACCTCATCACGTGAAATAAAAGGCAGTAAACCATGTATTTTGGAGAAAAGTGATAAGCAGTTTTAAAAGATCAGGATACTCGCCCTGTCATCTAATCTAGGTATTCATATACTATCTCATACCTTAGAGATAAGGAGGAGAGCAGCATGAGTGAAGTATCTAGATCCGGATTTTGTGGAGGATACAATGGTTGGTCTTCCATCGGAGCAATCCTTGTTCTTTTCATTCTTCTTGTCATCATCTCCAAAACCATCCTCTACTAATTACCGAAAATAAAGGATCCCAGGAACCTGCGGATCCTTTATTTTTTTGTTATAATCTCCTCGAGTAGGAAATGGGGAGGAAGAAGGATGGAAATTAACATTCAATCGGCTGCAGATGAATTGCTTGGGCTAGATATAGAACCCTATTGGTATGGGTTTCAAAAAGTAGCCTACGCGATATATAACTCGAGCGAAGTTTTCCTATTCCACCATCCCAAATTTCAAAACCAGACGTTTCATAAATTAGGGTGGGACAGAACATTCGCGGGCAATACCGTAATCATGTATGAACACTATCCTACAGCAATAGTAAACATTGAAGGGATTAAGGATATGGCGAGCATCAAGTCATTTCTTGTTCATGAGCTATTTCATGGATTTCAGTATCTTCGTGAAGAAAAGAGGTTTCCAGATGAACTCCTGGGGGTAACATACCCGCTTCTTGAAGAGAACGTGGAGCTAAGAAGTCGAGAAAGGCAGTGTCTTTTTGATGCGCTGGAGGCAAGGGATCTACAGGAAAGGGAGTCTCATTTTGTACAAATTTATTCAACTTCGGGATATGAGAAAAGAGTTGCTGGGTCCTTTTTTTACATACGAGACAAAGGTAGAGACCATAGAGGGGCCTGCATATTATGTGGAGCTGAAGGCAAATGCCGAAGAGTCACCTCTTTCATGGGGATCATTATTGGATCAATATGGACGAAAATTAATTCATTCAGAAGCCGCTTCGCTTCACTTAAGAAGAAGTTGTTACTACTCGGGCTTGTGGATATGCTTGTTGCTAGATGAATTCTTAGAAGGATGGCAGCAGGATTTTTTACAATCGGAGGATTGTCTGTATGATTTTCTAAAATCCCATGTTACCCAGGTAGAGCAAGCTAGGATAATGGATATTAATGTAAGTGAAGAGACAGAGACAACCGTAGAATATGTTAAAGCGAACAGGATCGCTGCCTTCAAATCGTTTGAAGAGAGTGCAGGTTTTCACGTAATTATTGAAGGAATTATTGCCGTGAAGAGCATCGATCCGCAAAATATAGATGCACTGCCTGGCAGGCTTCTTCATCATAACTATGTCAAAGTGTCCCTCGGCATCGACGAATTCTTGATACAGCAGCCTGTTGTTTCTTACTATGAGACAGATCTTTGGAAGGCATCAAAACTCCATGTGGTTGTGGAGAAAAGGCCAGTTCTATCTGGAGAAAGAGTAACGCTGGATGGGATTGGCGAGATGCGGGGAGTACATATATTTAAAGAAAACGGCAATATTTTTCAGTTGTACGTGTAATGGGAAGAGACAGTCGTGTCGATGGGTATTTGGAGTAGGAGACAGACGCTGAAAAAAGAAGAAGACCCTTGATACACAAAGGTCTTCAGTGATGATCTGTAGTGGGCTCGAACCACTGACCCCTACCCTGTCAAAGTCAATTTGTGTATCCGGTACATTCTGTTGGATTAGGTAAATTATTGGTAGATTAGGATTTCTTTGAATTGCATTAGGGTTGAATAGGCTCACTTGATGCGTCTTAATTTTGATTCCTCCCCCAATTCTCCCCCGAATTCCTCCCCCTCTTTTTCTGAAGGTTTTATGCCGAATTTGTCATACTTACCTGCCGTTCTCTTTTTGACTTTCTTGGTTAAATGGACATAAATGTCAGCTGTAGTCGAAAGCCTGGAATGCCCAAGTCTTTCTTGAATTGCCTTTAAGATCGAATCGAAATTGCTTTCATCCTCATCCTCAAGAAGAAGAGTGCCAGAGCTATGTCTTAAGCCATGAAATTTTATAAACCGTATATCGTGCCGTGCACAAAATCTTTTCCACCATTTGTACGGGTGCTGATAATAGTATGGAGTTCCAGTTCCGTTATGGAAGACGAACATTCTATCTTTCCCAGCCTATTTATTTCCAAGTTTGTCTTTTTCACGCAGCCACTCACCATAATACTTCTCCATTTCGACCATATACCATGAAGGCATGTCCACCGATCGATACGAAGCAATTGATTTAGGGCTTTTTTCAATTGCAGCTCCTTTGACTGTTATAGGGATGTTATTCTCAACTATGAGTGTTTGTTCTTCAAAGTTCACATTATGCCACTCTAATGCGAGAAGTTCTCCACGACGAAAGCCACCAAACATAGATCCGAAAATCAACAGTCTCCATTTCCTAGATTCTTTGTATAAGGCATTAACTACTTCCTGAGCTTCAACTTCATCATAAAATTGAGGATTAGACTTTTTCTCAAGTAGTTTTTCCTTGGCGTTTTTCTCTTTTGGTTTGGCAACTCCATCCATAGGATTCTCAGTGATAACCTTCAATTCGGTAGCACGACTGAAGATGTTTTTCAAAACTCGATAAATGTAATTTATAGTACCGCCATCTAATGGCTTGTCCGATCCGTCTTTGCGTGCTCCAGTTTTCTCAAGTTCTTTAAAGAAACTCAATACATGAAGAGGTTTAATCTGATCGATACGAGAATGACCGAAATGGGGGATTATCCGTGATTCAATGTGATTTTCGTAGACACTAATGTAGATGGGGAAAGATTGTCCTTGGCATACTTTTCGCGCCATTCATCAATAAACTTGGACAAGAGCATTTTCTCAGGTGTTGAGTAGTTTCCCGATAATACCAAATTCTCAAACGAAACAAGTTCCCTCTGCAAGTACTTTTCTATTTTTTTAGACGACTTCAAAATATCTGGATCGTCTATTGTTATATTTTTACGTTCTCTGTTCTGGGTATTGTCAGAGTTATATCCAGTTATGACGACAAGTCTCCATTTATTTTTATCAATACACTGTTATAAGATTTTAGATACTCTGCCATTTTGACTGGGATATTGTTTCGCTTCAAGAAATTATAAATCGATTCATCGTGCTCTATTTTTTCGTTTTTAAGCAGCAACAGAACAGCAAATTCATTTGCTTGTCTTTCGAACTTACCTGGTGAGAAAAAAGAGTTTTCATCTATACAAAAACGGCTAACTCCTTTGTGTAGTCTGTCATAAGCAAGTTCATGAGCACAAACAAACTTTTTCCATTCATCAGATAGATCGTGATGGATACAGATATACCTTCGCCTTAATTTCCGATAGTAAAATCCTCTGGTTCTTTCGCCTAAATCTTCAAACATAATTGTTATGTTAAGATTTTGTGCAATTATGAATGGATCGTTAGTTTTATGTTTTGGATTAGATTGGAAACAAACGTGTCTATACGCAGCGACCCCCAGGTGTACTACTTATCTACAGGATTTCTTTTATTTTTTCTTCTTAGCATCCCAAAACATGGCTTCCATTACACGGATGATCTTTTCCTTTTCATCATCTGAAATTGGAACACCATCAAACATAATTTCAGAATCTTCCTCGAGCATCCGTTTAAAATCACGTTTATCTCTTGAAGTTGCCCAATCAGGAATGAGATTCTCAGTATTGTCATGACCCAGAAGTAAATAATCTGTTGACACCTTATGGAAAGTAGCCAGCTGCCTGATCATATCAATATCAGGCTTGGATATATTATTTTCCCAAGCGTTGTACCGGCAATTCGAAGGGCTACTTGAACGCACATCATCAGGTCGTTTTACAATACCAGGTCTAGGTTATAATCTAACACCGAACACGTATGTTGAATTCCTCCTTAACGGAGAACAATGGGTACGAACACGGATTGAGCACAAAGGTGACTACTATCTGTATGGCTATCCAGAAGTACCGCTGGATAGTTTAGAAGTTAAGTTGAAATGATACAATATGTATTTACAGTAAATGGTTTTTGATATATATTCAACAAAAACATCCCCCTGCAAGGAGTGGCATTATGATGAATATTAAGAAACATTTAAAAGCTATGTTTGATGAGATTTTCCACCCAGAAGTGATCCCTCCTTTTAATCCATTGTTACACATAGAGTGCGAAGAATGCTTCGGAGAGAGATATAATTCATTAGCACTTTGTACTCATTGCCGTGGGAGAGGGTACATTGAACTTACTCGCCACGAGTTATGGTTGCGAGATCATGGTCTTACTTACACTAATAAGAATACGACCTAGCCGTTTAGATAAGGATTATGATACAATTTGTATCATATAAAAAATAGAAGGATGGGACTGATCGGCCATGCTGGTACAAAGAACCGAAAAGAAAAAGCCTAGGATAGATTGGGATGTTTCTGAACTAAGACGAAAGATTATGGTAGCTGGGCTTGCATTATTAACAGCAGCACTTGCTACATTAGCATCATCATTCGATCCTGTTGATTTAGCAACCTATTTGATTATTGCAGTCGTAGCATTCTTTGCATTGAAGTATTTTGAATTCAGCCTAGGCATTTTTATAGCAGCCTGCACAATGAACCTTTTTGAATTTGCAGTCGGGCCATACGCTATACGGGTAGAGACATTAGGCTTATTGATTAGTGTCGCATCTTTATTGATTCACGCTTTAGTCAAAAGGCGAAAGATAGTACTTAATAAAGAAACAATACTCGTAATGCTCTATATTATGTTCACTTTGTTTGTCTCCTATTTCTTATTCAATCATACATGGGTCTGGTCCAAACCTGGTATCCTGCAGCTTACTCTATCTTCATTAGGAACCATGTTCATAATTGCTCAGGTTGGATCGATGAAGGAAGTCAGAGCATTTACGGATGTTTTAGTTGTGGTCGGACTATTTCAGGCTCTGTACGGCTTTCTAGGCTACATTTTTTACAATCCTGACAATGTACTGTTCTCCACTCCGATCATGACAGGACAACTATCCACGTCTCTCACATTACGCGGATTATTCTTTGAAGCTAACTTGTTTTCTGTGCTAATGGGATTCTGCTTCATACTCTGCCTTACTCATATGGCACAGAAAACAAAATACAAGTCAAAATTATATAATCCTATTACCGCTTTGATCTTTGCTGCAGCAATCCTATTAGGTTGGACTCGGGCTGTGTGGTTATCTCTTGCCATATGCTTATTTATTGTCATTCCACTAATCGTCTTATTTCAGAAGAAAGTTGTTATTCACCCCAGGTTTATCTTCAAGCTTGTCTTTATGGTTTGTTTATTGGTGCCAGTTGGCTTTATTGTGATCCAATCCTTCAATGCAAACGGCGTGGACTTCATGAGTAAGATTACAAACTTTGCAAGTACTGAAAATGGATCAGGTTCATTCAGGGCAATGATTTTTGACATAACGATGAGCCGGTGGGAGCAAAGCCCGTTCTTCGGTAGAGGATACTTCTCGCTAAAAGAAACAAGCCCTACCGCTTGGATAGTGAGCAGCCCATTAGCAGTTCTTCATGATACAGGTATCATCGGGATGATCATTGCATTAGGTCTTCTAATTCCTCTAATCGTCACGGGATTCAAATTATCTATTACAGCAAAAGGCGAGAATCGTCCTTACATAATATCAATATACTGCGGATCTCTCATGGCTATAATTGCAACTTGCTTCACGACAGCTCATACTTTATCTTTTTTCTGGCTGCAGCTCGGATTGTTAGCGGCCGCAATCAAATATATGAAGGACCGATCTGAAGCCCTGGAACGCTAGGGCTTTTTTTCTATGTAAAGAACCCCCTCCCAATTCGGGAGGGTTACAGATATCTATTCTTTCTTCTTATCTGAAAAGCCGCTGCCCAGTTTGCCCTACGTATTCTTTTTGTAATCTTACTGATCAGCCTTCAGAGTTTTGTTCTAAGAACAGAATTGCACTTACCTTACCTTGTTCCATTAATAGTTGTCATTATCTTCATTCTGTTCTTTAGTGTAATGGTGGGAATACCTTTTATCTGGTCAATTATTTGTACGATATTAAGGTACGGTCTTTATGCGATTTTGCAATCAGTACTACTCCAAGTCATGTTTGGGTCAGTTGCTGGAATGGAAACTGCAGCAGATGGGTATGCGCTGCAGACTGTAAGCAGTGTTACCTTTCTTGTACTAGCTCAGGTCTTATACAGACTTGGTAAAGGATTCTCCTTCCCTTTCGAGAGACGGCGATTTAAGTTTGAAGATATAACTGTTTTATTGTTGATCATTGTTTTCTTTTGTCTTATCACTACAATTTTTTACATAAATCAGCTTTGGATAAACATAGTCTTTTTCGCCTTAATTGCTGGGTACCTTACATACTTTGCTATACAGAGGGAGAATGAAGATACATGATTGATACAGCGGCCAAAAAGATAAGTGTCTATATCAAAAACCAAGTTCCTCACCACCCTAGTTCAATAGCAGTACTTGAAACATCCATCGGACTCTTTTTAAATGTAGCTTCTATTGTTTTAATAACACTGCTGGGATCACTAGTTACACTAGTTACTGGGAATCTAAAAGAAGTAATTATACTACTTATTTCATTTCCACTGTTAAGGCGATTCTCAGGAGGGTTCCACTTAAAATCGGGCACAAGTTGTGCATTGTATACAAGTGCGTTGTTCACCCTGTTATCCTTCATCGATCTTACAGAAATAGTTATTATCCATTCTCTTACATTTCTTGCTTTGCTGATCGTTTTAATTTATGCCCCTTCTAATTTTGAGAATCAACGAAATGTACCAGAGAAATACTACCCCCTTTTGAGAGTTGTTTCTGCTTTATTAGTATCGATTAATTTCTTCATTGTATCCGACACCTTAGCCATCAGTTTTCTTACACAAGCCTTCTCCTTAATTCTAGGAAAGGAGGTGAGGATTCCATGGAAATGACATTTAAACAAAATCTTATTTATGCACTGGCTACTATGCTGTCCAAATTTGGAAAGTCGGTAGTTAAGAAAAGAAGTATAGTTTATGTATACGAAGCAAATGCCCCTGAAGAAATGTACAAGTAATAAATACTTGGAGGTATTTCGTCATGGAAATAACCGCAGCGAAAGACAAAAGCGGTAAAGCAGGTGTAGAGATAATCCCCTTTGATTACGTGTTATTCCTGGAGTGGTCTGCTGGAATCAAGCGGATCATTGTGCATACAGTCTGGGGGAGAAAATTCTATCTCACTGGACCTTTTAAATTCTGGTCGCAGGCGCTAGTGAAATCTCACGGGGATACATTTTATGAGGTGGATCGTTACAACCTTGTAAATGCTAAGAATGTAAAATGGATTGATACTGGATCTTATAAAAGGATCGGCTTTGATGACAAGCTTTATTGCCTATGAATACTACAAAGAAGTACCAGGAAACACTCGAAGCCCTTATAAGTATAAATCCGAGCATACGTTTAAGTTTAGAGACCACGAAATGGAGCGCCTACTAAGTTACTCCATTTTTTCGGGATTATACACTAACTTAAATGTCAAAGTCTGTCATAATTTCGTGCTGATGCAAGGAAATTCGAAAGTTTTAGTTCCCTTTTACAATAAATGCTAAAGACTATAAAATATATACAAGGACAGAACGGTGGTTCTGTTTAATGTATAAGCTTCGGAACTAATGGGTCTGAAACCAACCGGAGAGGCGGATGAAAATCCGCAGCCCTACTTCTCAATGATCCACTCATAAAGGTCTTCAATACCGCAATTAAATATAAGGGTGGCTATGTATATATCCTCGGGTTGCATTACTCGCTTGCCGTTACAAAAATGGGAAATGACTCTAGGATGTCGGCCAACTCGGTCAGCATATTCAGCATGAGTCCATCCTTGTGCCTTTATGAGATTGAGAAGTAAGCATCTCCCTCGGGAGATTTTCACCTCTAAAACCCCTTTATGTGGTGGGTGGTATGGCGAGCTAATTATATCACTCTTCTAACTTTATGGTAAACAAATGTTAAAAGTAAATCAATTTATTGGGATGAATGGGGGCGCCGCTGTCTTATGATCGATGAAGAAAGTGTAATTAAGAATTGGCTAAAAATAGCATTAGAAAAACGAACGGAAGAGGTAGCTGAACAGTGCGAAGAAAGTACTGAAGAATGCTATTCAAAACTTGTTAATTTATTACAGGAGATTAAGAAATCAAATCCCGATCTGGCCACAGTAACTGATCAAATAGAAAACTTGTTCATCACCAAAACAAGAATTGATACAGAATACATTTATCCATTAGCTATTTCAGAAGGAATCGAGATAGGTAAAAACCTAAGATAATGTCAAAAAGAGATCTCGGAAAGAAAAACTCCGAGATTTTTTTGTTCTCCCCCAATCCTCCCCCAATTAATTAATTCGACAGCAATAAAACAGGAAAAAACCCCTGAAGCTTTACGCCTCAAGGGTCTTCAGTGATGATCTGTAGTGGGCTCGAACCACTGACCCCTACCCTGTCAAGATAGTGCTCTCCCAGCTGAGCTAACAGATCATGGAATAATTATAAAAAAGGAATAATCCTATATTATCAGGCTTTGATATGTGATGTCAATCCCTGTCCTATGTTTAATTTATCCTGATTTGAGCAACCTTAAAAGGATGAAAATAACAACCGTAGGGTGGTGGGGGTTCTATGAATAATAAACTAGTCAATAATTTAAGCAAATTTATGATCTGCGGGATTGTATTTGCCAACATAACGGGATGCACGTTAGCTCCATCGCAAGAAACAATTAATCTGCAGCTGATTGAGCCTTCAGAATCGGATCTTCCGGTTATTGATGATGTATATCGGAGATCCGTAGGAGATGAGGTTTACTCCAAACCATCAAATGAAGAAACATTATTACCGTAGAAAAGGCACAAATGCTTGCTTTAATTATCCATATCTAAGACAGACTATACGATCACTGCTTATGTAGTGTATAATGGTTTGGATTTTTGCATTTTTGGATAGTAAGAGGAGGAGACTATGCCAGCCGAGATTATTAATGTTACAACACAAGAACAGCTTGAAGCTGGGCTGAACATTCGCAGAACGGTGTTCGTAGAGGAACAGAACGTTCCAGAAGAAGAGGAAATTGACCAATATGATGTGCTGAGCCCGGATGCACACCATATATTAATTCAGGATGGACAAGAGATGGTGGCGACCGGCCGCTTGATTTATTATAAAAAAGATACAGCAAAGCTGCAAAGAATAGCTGTCCTGAAGCCTTATCGGGTTAACGGATATGGTCGTGTACTGATTATGGCATTAGAAGAAAGAGCTAAAGACCTCGGCTTAGCCTATTCTTTGCTGGATGCACAGTGTCAGGCTGAAGGTTTTTATAAAAAGCTCGGATATGAAGTTATCTCAGACGAGCCTTTCTATGATGCAGGTATACTGCACGTACGGATGCAGAAAAAGCTATAAGAGATGTATCTTTCATAAGAAGACATCCAATTGGGCATAATCATAGGTGTCGGAGATCAGCTTACCCTGAATCCGAGCAGGTTACAAACTATGGCTGCAAAAAGGAGTGTATGTTCTTATGGAAAATAACACACGCGAGCAATTTGTTGCCGTTCAGAAAAACGGAGACGGAGATTTGACCGCATTTAAGACGTCAACAGGCAGAGTGCTTGATTACAATCAAGCGTTGAATGAGATTCAAACGGGCTCCATTGCAGGAGTCAATGTATTCAAAGCAAGAGATGGCTCCCTTCGCATTCGCGGAGATGCGGATGGAGATCCGACGAATAACCTGGATCAATTGCCTATCTTCCAATAAAATATCTTGAGCGTTCAAAGGGAAGCCCGAGTACAGGGCTTCCCTTTTTTTGGTTTATTAGAAATTCTAACGAAAATGATGTCTTCTGCAGGACATAGTCTAGTCCCTACCACCCCAGCGGAATTTTTTTGGATCCCGAACGACTTTTGCGAAGCAACTGGAGAGAGGGGGCCAAAAAATGGAGCGCCCGAGAGGGAGTCAAAAAATTGGAGCGCATCAAATGAACGCCCCATGCACCTTCACCGCAAATCCCCATACAATGGCATTACCAGGCACGAAGCTGCAGATGAGCATGCCTTGAACACCTACAAGAAAGAGGGGTATCACAAATGGCAAAAGGGAAGGTGAGCAAAGGCGGGTCAAGCAAGGAAAAGGTACGGACAAGTATGAAACTGGTGACGTCCGACGTGTGTGAAGTCTGTAAAACACCGTGTGAACGTGGAATGGCATACGCAGAGCGCATGCGGGAACCGGGAGCTGTAGGGAAGGGCGTCCCTTGCATCTTGACCAAACCCAAAGGTTAGACAAAAGTACCATGCACCGGACCCTTTCTAGGAACGGTGCATGTTTAACCCGGCATAGAAGAAGCCTCTGTTACATATTTCGTAAATTTTTCAGAAAAATTTTCCAAACGCACCGCAACTTGTTCTCTGGGATGAAGTATAAATAGACATACTATATTCTCATAGCTGGAGGGGAACAAGAGCTTATGAAGTGGAAAAGAACGCTTGCCCTTGCGATTGTGTTCTCGCTCTTGGGCAGCGGCTCCATGTTGTTTGCTGACTCGGTTACCGAACGAATTCGTGTCATTATTAATGGGCAAGAAGTAAGCGGTGGTGGTTACTTTATAAATGGTACGACATATGCTCCTGTCCGTGAGATCAGCGGACTTGCTTCATGGGATTCAGGAAATGGCAAGGTTACCGTCACTAAGCCGAATGTGCACATCACTTTGTTTAAAGGCGAGACGGTATTTGGGAATGTTAATGTGGGTAAATTGAAATTTAACGTGTTAAGTCAGGTCGATAGTCTGGATGGGAAGATTTCCGAGGTCAAAGTAGCGATTACCGACCCTTCCGGAAACGTGAAAAATATACAATCCGAGAAGCTCGGCAGCGGCTCGAAGGATAATTTCTGGTTCAAAACGAATGATTTTACTTATGAATTTAAGAAAAGCGGGAATTATATAGTAGGGTTCTATATGAAACCGTCAGGCAGTAATTCGTTCTTCCTCGTTTCGGAAAAAGTGATTACGGCATTGAATTAGAGTTTCATTGATTTTGTCCCGTAATAGTGTTACGATACGTCCGTATGATTACAAGTGCGACCGTACTATGATGTTACAAATGCCTATCGTATGATTACAATATAAATTTAAAAGTGAGGTATTCTCATGAGCGATCACAACCATGTTCACGGCGAACATTGCAACCATGACCACGATCATGAACACGATCATGAACACGAAATGGCTGTTCTTACACTGACTGACGAGAATGGTGCAGAAGTCGAAATGATCTTGGCACAAACTTTTGACGTAGACGGCAAAGAGTACGCGGTACTACTGGAGCGCGACAATCCTGAAGCTGACGGATTGATTCTCCGCCTTGAAGAAGAGAACGAAGAGGTTGCGTTGTATCAAATCGAAGACGAAGAAGAGTGGAACCGTGTTGAAGCGGCTTTCAACGAAATGATTGAGAACGAGTAATTGACACGTTCTGTCATAGACGAAAGACCAGACAAGTTGTCTGGTCTTTTTTTTGCTTGTGCAGCACTTATTAAAAAATGGGCTCCGCTTCGACAATCACTTTAACATTCTGAATCGTCCGATCTTCTGGCCCTTTAACGGGCAGACCGACCTCAACATGCTCAATGATATAGTTAATGTTATCCTGAGAGATGACTTCTCCAGGCAATAGAATCGGTATACCTGGCGGATATACATAGATAAATTCAGCAATAATGCGGCCCTCCGATTCCTTGAACGGAATCACTTCGGTGTCACCGTAGAAAGCCTCTCGTGGCGTCAGCATCAGCTGTGGAATTTCCGGAATTTTGACGACAAGCTCATTGGCTTGGTTCACATTATAATAGGTATCCGACAGCTCGCGAAGTGCAATAAGGAGTGTATTAACGGAATCATCATTATCACCTGGTGTGATCAGGCAAAGAATGTTGTACATATCGCTCATTTCCACTTCGATGTTGTAATGCTTGCGAAGCCAGTTCTCTGTATCATAGCCGGTGAGACCCAGATGGCGAACATGAATGGTGACCTTGGTCGGGTCATAGCTATAGGTTGCTTCGCCGCCTAGTATTTCTTCACCAAAGCAGTATAGCCCTTCGATATCATTGATCGCCCGGCGAGCATACTCTGCAAGGTCAATCGCTTTTTGAGCCATGCTGTGTCCATGGAGTGCAAGATTGCGTCTTGCCGTATCCAGTGAAGACAACAATATATAAGATGTAGAGGTTGTAGTCAGCATACTGATAATCGTCTGTACACGCTCTGGATTAACGAATCCGTTCTTGGTATTCAGGTTCAGGACCGAACTTTGCGTCATGGAGCCGCCTAATTTGTGCACACTCGTAGAAGCTAGATCTGCACCAGCTTCCATAGCAGACATAGGAAGATCCTCATGGAAATGAATCAGTACACCATGCGCCTCATCCACAAGAACGGGCACTTGGTAACTGTGAGCCAGCTCTACAATCTCCTTCAAATTCGCACAAACGCCGAAATACGTTGGATTAATGACAAGCACACCCTTCGCATCAGGATGGCGTTCCAATGCCCGGCGGACCGAACCAACCGTAATTCCGTGATCAATGCCGAGATTTTCGTCACTGACCGGAGAAATAAAGATAGGCTTGGCTCCGGAGAAGATGATGGCAGACATGACTGATTTATGCACATTCCGCGGCACGATAATCTTCTCGCCAGGTCCGCAGACGGACAAGATCATGGTCATAATCGCACTGCTTGTCCCTTGTACACTAAAGTAGGTGTAATCTGACCCGAATGCATCGGCAGCTAGCATTTGTGCTTCTTTAATTACTCCAGTCGGTTGATGCAAATCGTCAAGCGGCGCGATGTTGATCAAATCTATGGAAAGGGCGTTATCCCCAATGAATTCGCGAAACTCTGAGTCCGTTCCAAGTCCTTTTTTGTGACCAGGGATGTGAAACTGTACCGGATTGTTAGCCGCGTGGTTCTTAATTGCTGTAAAGAGCGGCGTACGACGGTGATCCATGGATGCTGTCACAACCTTTCATTATTAAGAATAATTAAACCTAGATGAGTATAGCAAAATGAAAAGGGAATGAAAATGGATTTTTTATGATCCGGCATTTTATTTGTAAATAATGGAAGATAATCGCTTTAAAAAGACATTTTGTACAACGGAAGCAGCGCTGTAAAAGTCTCTTCAATCGTCTTGCCAAACTTATGGCCATCTTGGAGGATCGGATCATCCTTATCGATACGAAGGCCGCATAAAACCTCGGATTTCTTCACATTTTTCAGACGTTCCGCCATACGCTGGAAATCTTCCTTCGTCATATCTGCATGATTTGTTCCTTCCGGAATCATATGGTCGGTAGACCAATAGAAATATTCAGGTATATTTTGTGCCACTTCTTCCAACTGACGGGACAATGCATCAGCGAACACTTCCTTATTGCTGCTCTCATATATGATGGCGAAGATTACGAACGCGTGTGTACCGAACATGCCAACTTGAAAATGGGGGTAAGCCTTATAACCTCTTTTATTGTTGGCTACTGCAACCCAGGTATCGTTCGGCGGATTAACTTTCCGGCGTGCATGCTTTGCGACGTGAACAAACATGTCTTCACCGCACAGCTCGCTTAAGAATGGCGCAGAAGCCGTCCCAATGGCCTCAAGCTTCGGCCGAATCCGTTCAATCAGCAGCTCCATACGGGGTTCCAGTCCGGGTACTTCGAATACTTCAAAATCCGCTTCATTTAGTGAGGGATATGTGAGTTGTGACATTATAAGTAATCCTCCTTATAGGTAAGCATGAACCTAAACTCTATCCAATATAATAGTATACACAATATTACGCGACTCATTATAACACAGGAGTACCCGCTTCCCTCTCTTCAAGTTTGTACTTTTGCTGGATTGTTTATGAAGATTATCGGGTGAAAAAATGGTCAAACGACTAAGTACGCTTCCCTTGAAGTCAGTATAAAATAGGGTAAGCAGACTTATGGTGGAGCGAAGAATGGCAAGAATACCAAGGCTGCAATTTACATTTCCAATAAGTATGATCCGGATTACATGATCGTAAAAAAATGGAGGAGGAAGTGCCATGAACAAGAGCTATGAAGTGGAATACTGCAATTTAGAGCTCCGGTTTAGCCGCCTTCGTATCCAACAGCTCATTAAGGATCTCATTCAGGAAGGATATTCGCTATATTGGAGCGAGGATGAAGATTACTTTATTTTGTCCGTACGTACAGGCCGCAAATTGGTAAAGCTGAAATTTCAACAAATGAGAACCGGTGATTATAAGTTGATTGGTGACTATATAATCAAGGATGCAAAGCTTGCAGAATATATGGAGAAATTGATCGGAGACACGAGAGGGCATGCTGTCGTTCGCAGATTCAAGGATCATATTATCGTTATAGAAAATATTTTGTTCGGTGAGGTCATCAGGCTTGTCGAAGTGTCAGGCTTCAAGCAGAAGGTGATCTATCAGAAGGGTCCGGCGCCGACGCTCGAGGAAATGGAAGAAATGTACACTTCGATCGAGGGGGAATTAAGACTTACACTGCTTCGAATGGAGATCGATGATGAGCTAGAACGACTGTATGAGGCAATTGGTGCAAGCGATACAACAAGGGCAGACAAATGCCGCGCCAAACTTTTTCAAATGCAGGATCGAATGCTGATGCTTGAATGGTGAGACTGTCACAATCTTATAAGGTAAGAACAAAGAGTATGAGCATTTAATGAACACCTCGTGAACAGAGGTGTTTTACCCTTGCTTCGGAGGCATCGGAGTTTTACTTCCAAATCCAAACACGGTAGAATAGGGATATAATTGAAGCGCTCTTCATTATACTACATAGATAAGGACTGCAGACGCATTGCTTCCTGATGAAGGCGATAAACAGTTGAAGTCAAAAAATACGAAGCAAAGGATGGAGAACCAATGGCAAAACAACAAATTGGTGTAATTGGCCTCGCCGTAATGGGCAAGAACCTGGCCTTGAATATTGAAAGTAAAGGTTTCTCAGTTTCCGTATTCAACCGTTCCCCGGAGAAAACGCAAGATCTTGTAAAAGAAGCTGATGGCAAAAACTTGGTAGGAACGTTCTCTATAGAAGAATTTGTACAATCTTTGGAATCTCCTCGCAAAATATTGATTATGGTACAAGCCGGTCCTGCGACGGATGCGACGATTGAGCAGCTCGTTCCGCATCTGGATCAAGGCGATATTATTATTGATGGAGGAAATGCCTACTTCCCTGATACACAGCGCCGCAGCAAGGAGCTTGAAGAAAAAGGCTTCCGTTTCATCGGTGCAGGTGTTTCCGGTGGTGAAGAGGGCGCTCTGAAAGGTCCATCCATTATGCCTGGTGGACAAGAAAGTGCATATGAGCTCGTGAAGCCGATTCTGACTTCGATTGCAGCTCAAGTGAATGGCGAGCCTTGCACAACGTACATTGGTCCTGACGGTGCAGGCCATTATGTAAAAATGGTGCATAACGGTATCGAGTATGGCGATATGCAGCTAATTGGTGAAGCTTACCATCTGTTAAAGGATGTGCTTGGACTAAACGCTGAACAATTCCACGAAATATTCAGCGAGTGGAACAAAGGGGAACTCGACAGCTACCTGATCGAAATTACAGCGGATATCTTCTCGAAATATGATGAAGAGACGGGCAAGCCGATGGTCGATGTTATCCTCGATGCTGCGGGTCAAAAAGGTACGGGCAAATGGACAAGCCAAAGCGCCCTGGATCTTGGAGTACCTCTGTCCATGATTACAGAATCCGTATTCTCCCGTTTCCTGTCTGCGATGAAGGAAGAGCGTATTGCAGCAAGCAAAGTGCTGAGCGGTCCTAAGACTGAAGCATTCACAGGCGACAAAACGGAATTTATTGAGAATGTTCGCAAAGCACTATTTGCAAGTAAAATCGTATCTTATGCTCAAGGCTTTGCACAAATGCGCGCTGCTTCTGACGAATACGGCTGGAACCTGAAATATGGCAATATCGCAATGATCTTCCGCGGTGGCTGTATTATTCGTTCACAGTTCTTGCAAAACATTAAAGATGCCTATGACAAGGATGCCGAGCTGAAAAATCTGCTCCTCGATCCATATTTCAAAAATGTGGTTGAGTCTTATCAGGATGCATGGCGTAAAGTCATCTCCGTTGCCGTAGCAAATGGGATTCCGGTACCTGGTTTTGCAAGCGCGCTGTCTTACTATGACAGCTATCGGACGGAGAGACTTCCAGCAAACCTCCTGCAAGCACAGCGTGACTATTTCGGTGCGCATACTTTCAAGCGTGTGGATAAAGAAGGTACATTCCATTACAACTGGATGGGGAATTAAGATTATCGTCCGTCCGTCTTGAATCTGTATTGAGTCTGAGCAATTCTGTTATAGAGGCTATTGGCTGTGTTCTTCATAGAGGCCGAACAGTGCTTCCTTAAGGCACTTCCTTAACCTTTCCTGTGTGCAGTGATGGGAAGCATGCCCATCTAACAGCAGCAGGGAAGCTTCACTGAAATATTGGAAGCTCTGGATAAGACGTGGCTTTGGGAGATCTACGAGAAGTGGATCCTCCGAAGCCACTTTTTGTTGTACATAATAAAGCACGAATAGAACGTCATCTCTGCAGATGACATGACCTGTCTGGAAAATTCGAGAAATCCGGCTGGACGAAGGCTTTTTGACAGCTGTTTCGAGGCTTGTTGTAATTTGGATGTTGTTCACACTCCCCACAGGTATGCTATAGACAACTCATTTTTATCATGAGTACGCGAAAGGATGTTCTTTTATGACTTCTTGGCGGATGTTTTTATCTGTGTTATGTTTAAATGAAAAATAGCGACTGATAGTTCTATTAAAGGGGTGGCAGAGGTCTTTGAGCAGGAAAAATGGGAATATCGTCCTTATCGGGATGATGGGAACAGGGAAAACAACAGTGTCCGGTCTGCTGGCGGATAGGCTGGGATATAAGCTTGTTGATATTGATGCTGACATAGAAGCGCAGGAAGGCTGCCCGATTCCGGTGTTGTTTGAACAAAAAGGAGAAGCGTATTTTCGTGAGGTAGAGACAAGTGTATTACTTCGTGTACTTGACCGCTCTTCACAGATTATATCCACAGGCGGTGGCTCAGTGCTGAAGCCGCTTAATTGTGACGCAATGAAGAAGGCTGGGTGGGTGGTTGCACTTACAGCGAGCGCAGAGGCAATTATAAGACGGGTTTCTGCCAATCGTGATCGTCCGTTGTTAGCAGGAAATGTGGAAGCGCGTGTGCATCAGATCATGCAGGAGCGCCAGTCGAAGTATTCTTTTGCAGATATTACAGTTGATACATCAGAGATGGAGCCGGAAGAGGTTGTTCGTCATATTTTAGCGCATTACCGCGTTTAAGCTGTTGTGCTTTTAAGGTCTGTTGTTGTATGATAAGTAAAAAAGGACAGGCTTGAATGCCTGCCCATTAGCTTATTAGCCTTGTTGTTCGTTCCAGGCGATCATTCCGCCTACCAGATTGGTGCATCCGTCGAAGCCTTGCTGAGCCAAATACTCGCAGGCTCTTTCGCTGCGATAGCCGCTGCGGCAGATGAAGATAATTTCGCCCGTATTCTCGATCTCAGAGAGACGGTCCGGAATTTGGCCGAGAGGAATATGCTTGGCTCCGGAGATCATACCGGCTGCGACCTCTTCCTCTTCACGGACATCAATCATTTGGAGAGCTTCACCGGATTGAAGACGGGATTGCAGCTCAGAAGGTGTAATTTCAGGTACTTGATTCATAAGGTAGAAACCTCTCTTCTATGTAATTTAACGATAGGCTAGTTCACGAGTTCACAACAATTCAATGATAACGAAGACAGATGGAGCATGTCAATTTATTGATGGATTCCACACCCGATATATTCTGTCATAAAAAGGAGCAATGACACGATGGATGTTCTAGTAAACAATACCCCTTCACTCGCCGGAGAGATTAATGCACTTTCCTCCAAAAATTATACGACCCGGTATTTACTGGTATGTGCGCTTGCAGAAGGAACCAGCACCATTTACTATCCGGCTCACAGTGAGGACAGTGATGCGATGCGCCGCTGTATACAAGAGCTGGGTGCTGAGCTGATTGAGGATGAGGAGAAAATAACGATCACCGGTTTTGGCGCCTCCCCAAGGCAGGCTGCTGAACTTAATGTAGGTAACGCGGGGGCTGTACTAAGGTTTCTTATGGGTATAGCAGCGCTTGGTGAAGAAATTCATTTTGTGAATACATACCCCGAATCACTAGGGAAACGTCCACATCAGGATCTCATTGATGCGCTTGAGCAGCTTGGCGTGGAAGTGGAGCACCAGGATGGAAGACTGCCGATTACGATTCGCGGAGGGAAACCTCAAGGCGGGGCCATACGGGTATCTGGTTCTGTCAGCTCTCAATATTTGAGTGCATTACTGTTCCTGACACCGCTCTTGCCTGAGGACAGTACGATTGAAGTTCTGGGGGATTTGAAGTCCAAAGTAGTCATTGGACAGACACTGGAGGTTCTCGAGCAGGCTGGCATTACAATTCATGCAGATGAGGATTATACGTTCTTCAAAGTGAAGGGCGGACAAAAATACAAGCCTGCTGAATACACGGTGCAAGGTGATTACCCGGGATCAGCCGCCATACTGGCTGCGGCAGCGGTTACGAAGTCTGAGGTTACGGTAACAAGACTGATGGAAGAGAGTAAACAGGGAGAGCGTGCCATTGTTGATGTGCTTCGTATGATGGAGGTTCCACTTACGCATGAGAACAATACGGTCACCATCAAGGGCAACGGCAAATTGAAGGCCGTCGAGTTTGATGGGGATGCTGCAACCGATGCTGTGCTTGCTATGGTTGCCGCTGCTGTATTTGCAGAAGGGACATCCCGCTTCTATAATGTTGAGAATTTAAGATATAAGGAATGTGACCGGATTACAGACTATTTGACTGAACTGGCAAAAGCCGGAGCCAAAGTAGAAGAGAAGCAGGCCGAGATTATTGTGCATGGAAGACCGGAAGGCGTAGAAGGCGGAGTGGAAATCAATGCCCATTATGATCATCGGGTTATTATGGCCTTAACGATTGTTGGGCTTCGCGCAAAGCAGCCGATTCGCATTAAGGATGCTCATCATGTAGCCAAATCCTATCCGGGTTATTTTGACCATTTGCAGACGCTTGGCGCTAATGTAGAATGGGTATAATACGATATATGTATTATTAGTTGTTATGAGAGGAGCGAATGCTCAAATGACTTTTGTTAATCCTTCACGTGAAGAGATCAAAGAAATCTTGGCTTCTGCAGGCAATATCGCGGTCGTTGGCTTGTCTGATAAACCGGACCGAACCTCTTATATGGTGTCGCAGGCGATGCAATCCAGAGGTTATCGAATCATCCCCGTAAATCCTGGAGCAGAAACTATCTTGGGAGAGAAATGCTACCCCGATTTGAAAAGTGTTCCAGAGCCTGTCGATATCGTGAATGTCTTCCGCCGCAGCGAATACTGTGCGGATGTGGCAAGAGAGGCGGCAGAGATCGGTGCCAAGGTATTGTGGCTGCAGTTAGGCATTGTTAATGAAGAAGCTGGGCAAATCGGAGAAGAGCATGGAATGAAGGTTATTATGGACCGCTGCATTAAAGTAGAGGATTCAATTCTTCAACCCAGAACAATATAGTCTAACCCTAAGTAAGGCTGTTTCCACGAAGAAGACTGTGGAGACAGCCTTCTTCATATGCTTAATTCAAACGGAGGAATTCATTTACAATACCTTGCGAGTATGAATCGATTCAAGTATATTTCTCATTTTGACAAAAAGACGCCTAACGCTTACCATCAATGATAGAAAGGAGAGGATCGCCATGAATTGGCTCGGATCCTTGCAGCAGCTTGGAAGAGCTGTCATGCTTCCGACGATGGTACTGCCTGCAGCGGCGATTCTGCTAAGCTTAGGAAGTCTTCCTTGGGAATCATGGGGATTTGAAAGTGTAAGCGGAATAGCTACCGTCGCAGGACAGAGCCTGTTTTATTTTTTGCCCTATCTGTTTGCTGTCGGTGTTGCGCTCGGACTGTCCAATCAGGCGGGTCAAGCAGGACTTGCAGCGCTTGCAGGCATGATCATTTATGATCAAGTCGTAAGCAATTTTGGTAACGGGGCTGTCCAGCCCGCATCTCTGATCGGAATTATTCTCGGCGCGATCGCCGGGTTTACTCATAACCGTTTCAAAAGCATTAGGCTGCCGGAGATTCTGCAGTTTTTTGGCGGGTCCAGATTTGTTCTACTGATTGTTGGCTTGTTCTCGGCCTTGTTCTCCTGCATTATGCTCGGCTTAGCTCCTCTATTGCAGCAGCTATTGGATTTAATTGCATCCATGGAATACAGCCTTGGCGGATTCGGTTTGTTCTTGTACGGTATTCTATACCGGGTGCTTGTCGCATTCGGACTGCATCATTTGCTCAATAATGTGTTCTGGTTTCAGCTCGGTTCATATGAGACGCCGGAAGGACAGATCATGACTGGAGATTTGCCGCGGTTTTTTGCTGGGGATCCTTCAGCAGGTTACTTTATGTCGGGATTGTTCCCGATCATGATGTTCGCCATTCCTGCGATTGCATTTGCCATTATTCAGGAAGCACGGGAAGATTTGAAACCCAAGATACATAAGACCTTTATGACATCTGCGCTCGTTTGTTTTCTAACAGGGGTGTCAGAGCAGATCGAGTTTGCCTTTTTATTTGCGGCTCCTTATCTGTTTTTTGTACACGCCGTTCTGTCAGGACTTGCCTTATGGATCAGCTATGTACTTGAAATAAGGCATGGGTTCTCTTATTCAGCAGGTGTTATTGATTACATACTGAATTTCCATTTGTCTGAAAATGCACTCTTATTGATTCCGATCGGGATCATTTATGGACTGGTATATTACTTTTTATTCCGGTGGGCCATTCGCAGATTCCAGATCCCGACCCCGGGACGAGAGGAAGGCTCAGTGCTTGAGGACTGGGCAGGAAGTATACCTAATCAAGCACCGCTTATTGTCGAGGCGCTTGGAGGGAAGACGAATATTGTTCAGGTGGAGGCATGTATTACACGGCTGCGGCTCACGGTGCATAATGATCGGCTTATTGACAGCAGCGCGATGAAAGCACTCGGTTCGGCCGGTCTCATCAAGCTGGGCGCAGGCAATGTGCAGGTCGTCTTCGGTACCTACTCCGAATTAATTCGTGAAGAAATTGCCAAGCTGCTTGAGCGTGATTTGCCTCAAGTACTGTTCAGCAGTCCGGTGCAAGGGAAGATGCTGCCCATTGAAGAGGTGCCTGACAAAATATTTGCCGGCAAGCTGGTAGGGGACGGAGTCGCTTTTGAGCCGGAGAATGGAGAGCTGCTGTCACCGGTCTACGGGACGATAATGCATTTGTATCCGACCATGCATGCGATTGGTATTCAAACTCCAGAGGGGCTTGAAGTTCTGCTTCATATCGGTATTGATACCTCACAGCTCAAGGGAAATTTTGAAGCTGTCGTCAGTGAAGGAGATACCGTAGAGCCAGGTCAGCTGCTCATTCGCTTTAACTATGCTGCCTTGCTCAAGGAAGCACCGTCTCTCGTCACTCCAATGGTCATTACCAATCCGGATCGGGTGAAGTCATGGAGTTATGCACCGTTTAAGCACGTTAGAAAAGGCCAGGCATCTGTCATGTCAGTCGTACTATATGAAGATAGGAATGTTGGAGGGGTAGAAGCATGATACAAGGCATCTCAGGAGCGGCTGGTGTAGCCATCGGCAAAGCATTTGTTCTTCCAAGTTGGGAGTGGGATTTACCGGATCAGAAGATGGACGCTGTAGACATGGCTCGGGAGTTCGAACGGCTGTACGAGGGGATTAAGACATCCCGTGATGAGATTCAGCATATTAAGCAGGAATTTAATGAAGTGGTTGGTCCTGAAGAATCGAGTATTTTTGACGCTCATTTGGCCATATTAGAAGATCCTGTGTTCATGAACGAGATTCAGGGGATTATTGAGCGGCAATATAAAGCGGCAGAGGTGGCAGTAAAGGAAGCGATTGATCACTTTGTAACGATGTTTGACCTCTTGGATGATGAATATATGAAGGAACGGGCAATGGACATCAAGGATGTAGGAAACCGTCTCTTGAAGCATCTATTGGGTGCTCCAGAGATCACATTGCCTCTTGATACACAGCCTTATATTTTGGTAGCGAACGAGCTGTCTCCATCCCAATTGGCCCACTTGAATCCGAGTTATGTGCTGGGCATCGTGACGCTGATCGGCGGCAAGACCTCACATTCGGCAATTATGGCCAGAGCTCTCGGAATCCCTATGGTATCAGGGCTTGAGAATAGCGTTAATCTTCCGGTTCAAACAGGGGATGTTCTTGTCATTAATGGCGATGAGGGAATTGTGTACGTTAACCCGGATTCTCTTATTATCGAGAAATATACACAAATCCGCGACCAGCAGCTTCGTAAGAAGGAGCAGCTTCAAGTGCTGGCGGAAGTGGATGCTGTAACCAAGGACGGAACACAGCTGAATCTGGCAGCCAACATCAGCTCTGTCAAAGAGCTAGACATGTCGCTTCGATCCGGAGCTAAGGGGGTTGGACTATTCCGTACAGAGTTCTTATATATGGACCGTCATTCATTCCCGAGTGAAGAGGAGCAGTACGAAGTTTATCGGCGTGTAGTGGAGAAGACAGGCGGAAATGCTGTAGTCATACGAACATTGGACATTGGCGGAGATAAACAGCTCGATTACTTCCCTCTTCCGGAAGAAGACAACCCATTCCTTGGGTATCGGGCGATCCGAATCAGCCTGGAGCTTAAGGATCTGTTCAGGACGCAGCTAACGGCCATTTTGCGGGCCAGCGTACATGGCAAGGTTAAAATTATGTATCCTATGATTTCATCACTTGATGAAATTAGGGAAGCGAATCAGATCTTGAATGAAGCAAAGGCAAACCTGTCGAAGCGAGGAATTTCATATGATCCCAACATTGAGGTTGGAATTATGATTGAAGTGCCCGCTGCCGTAGTCATCGCTGATCTGCTTGCCAAAGAGGTGGATTTCTTCAGCATTGGTACAAATGACCTTGTTCAATATGCCCTGGCTGTTGATCGCATGAATGAACAAATTGCACACTTGTATCAGCCGTTTCATCCTTCCGTGTTAAGACTCCTTCGTATGACGGCAGAGGCTGCGCATGCAGCAGGGATCAGTGTCAGTGTTTGCGGAGAACTGGCGGGTGATGAAAGAGCGGTTCCGATCTGGCTGGCGCTGGGCATTCACAATCTGAGCATGTCTCCCCAATCTCTTCTGAGAGTGAAGCACCGTGTGCTTAATACTGAGGCAGCGGAGGCTGTAACGGTAGCGAAGTCTTGTCTAACCATGTCGACCGGCAAAGAAATTGAGGCAGAGCTTGAAAAGTATAAACGGAATTCGACATAAAGCACCTCCCTGTCTTAATATGAGAGACAAGCCCTTGTAACTACATGCAGATACAATACGATCAAGCAGTTAGCTATACCAAAAAGAGGATGAATATAAGGCACACTGCCTGAATTCATCCTCTTTGTCGTTCATATGAGTATCAAGACTCATCTGCGAGCAGATCACAGAAGGCCTTTCCATATGGTGGCAAGTCAGGCGGTCTGCGAGCAGATACAATGTTTCCATCAATGACCACAGGCTCATCCTTCCAGATCGCACCCGCATTCTCCATATCATCACGGATTCCTGGTGTCGAAGTGACAGTAACCCCCTGCAATATTTTGGCAGAGATCAATACCCAGCCGGCATGGCAGATTTGACCGATGATCTTGTGATCCTGATGCATTTCCTGAATAAGCTCTATGACCTTAGGGTATCTCCGCAGCTTATCTGGTGCCCATCCGCCGGGAACAAGTATACCGTCGTAGTCCTGACTGTTCAGTTCGCTGAAGCTGTACTCCGCCTTGGCGGGGACACCGTACTTGCCTACATAGGTCTTGTCTTTTACTTCTCCGGCAAGATGAACCTCGGCTCCTTCTTCACGCACCCGATGAACAGGATACCATAATTCCAAATCTTCAAACTCTTCATCCACAAGGGCAATTACTTTTTTGCCTGCTAATCTCATGTGTCGTAACACTCCTTCCTTATCGTATACAGTGACATTGTAACTGAAACGAAGCGTGAAACCAAATCATGCTGTCAGGGGAGAGGAATAAATACATTATGGAAAATAGTACATCCCTCATATGGGAGGATTTATGCTACATTAGTCGAAGTAAAGAAGTTAAAAGATGAGATGAAGTCGAAAAAACGTGAATATTGAGATTGGATCAGATGGGTGGGGTTTGGGTTATGCGTAGATGGTGCAAATGTAAATTGACAATGAACTTAGAGCTCCGAAGCGTAATCTATGCTAAAAGTGTGGAGATCAGAGATGTCCCCGTATTTTCCTGCATGACATGTTCAACCTATGAGGTCCTTAAGCCTGTCAAACCGGATTTGGTTAAACTGATAGGAAGCTTAGTGCCTGGAAGGGAATATGACTCCATTTCCTTTGCAGATTCGAATGAAGTTGCCAAGCTGATTAAAGAAATTTTAGAGCATCATTCTGATATCGACATAGAAGCAATGGGCAAGGAGATTGAACTAGCCAAACAAGAGAGGATCAATCTGCTCTTAGATTTGTATCAATATGCGCTAAACGCCGGCGATGAACATTGGATGAGTGATGTCGAGCGAAGACTTGAACAGCTCTCTCAATTTCGTTGGGAAGAGCACTTTTCAGAGGCAGGCTGATTCTGTCAGTACCAAATCTTATGAAAATTGGCTTTTCGACTCGTTTTTTGTTAATATATTGGGAGTGTAAGTTTTTCTGAAAAGTATGAAAACGAAAGGCTGAAGTGACAAGGGGGATGTATAGGCAATGAAAACGATGACAAGACTGATAAATATAGAACAGCTTGAAGAAGCGGTTACACAATCTTCAGAGAATCCGCTTTTGCTATTTAAACATAGTACTCGTTGTCCCATCAGTGCACATGCATATGAAGAGGTACAAGCCTATCTGGAAGCGGCTCCTAATGAGCAAGTTAATTATTCAATCGTACTGGTCATCGAGGACCGGGCCGTATCTACAGCAGCAGCAGAACGTTTGGGAATTAGGCACGAGTCTCCGCAGACGATTCTTGTGAAAAATGGTCTTCCAGTTTGGCATACTTCGCACTCCGGAATCACTTCAAGAGACCTTAGTTCCGTTTTGAGCTCGACTTAAAGCCTGTTTATTGCATGTCGCAATAATATGTCGTATCATAATTTTTAACATGAAAATGGGAATGAAAATTTATTGCAAATGGAGAGAAGGAATGTGACGGTAACCATTTACGACGTAGCACGTGAAGCCGGAGTATCTATGGCAACGGTTTCGCGGGTTGTGAACAACAACCCCAACGTTAAGCCACAAACGCGTAAAAAAGTATATGAAGCCATAGAAAGACTCGGGTATCGTCCGAATGCAGTAGCAAGGGGGCTTGCTAGTAAGAAGACGACAACAGTCGGCGTAGTTATTCCAGATATCTCGAATTCTATTTTTGCCGAAATTGCTCGGGGAATCGAAGACATCGCAAATATGTACCATTATAACATTATCCTATGTAACGCCGATAAGAAGAAGGAGAAGGAAATTCGTGTTATTAACACCCTTCTTGAAAAACAAGTGGACGGGCTTCTGTTCATGGGCGGTACAGTAACAGATGAGCATATTCAAGCTTTTCAAACAGCGGCAGTGCCGATCGTTCTTTGTGCGACGAGTGATGAGAAGGGGACGTTCCCTTCCGTTGATATTGATCACGAAGCAGCGGCTTTTGATGCGGTAAGCACACTGGTTCGCCACGGTCATCGCGAAATTGCGATGATTAGCGGGACCCTTCAGGACCCGGCGAATGGTTATGCGAGATTCCAGGGCTACAAGCGTGCGCTTGAAACAGCCGGTATCGAGTACCAGGAAGATTTGGTGCGCATTGGCAACTATCGTTACGAGTCTGGTGTGGAAGCGATGAAGTACTTCCTTGGTTTGAAGAAAAAACCAACCGCAATATTCAGTGCAACAGATGAAATGGCGATTGGCGCGATCCACAGTATACAGGATGAAGGACTCAAAGTTCCAGACGACTTCTCGATCATCAGTGTCGATAACATCCGAATGGCTTCCATGGTTCGTCCACAGCTGACAACTGTAGCTCAGCCAATGTACGATCTTGGAGCGGTAGCGATGCGTCTGCTCACCAAGCTGATGAAAAAAGAAAACGTGGAGAACCCACGCGTTATTCTGCCACACGAAACGATTTTGCGTTTGTCAGTCAGCCATGTGTAAAATAGAAACAGCATAAGTTTATCGGTAGAAAGCTCCGTGTTGCGGAGCTTTTTTGCTGAATATATAATGTGCTGATCATATACCGATCCAAAGGAGATGGATGTTAAGTTATGGCGCAAACGATTGGACTCATTGGAGCGATGGATGAAGAGATTGAACTGTTGCTGTCCGATATGGAGAATATCGTACGTACAGATTATGCAGGCATAACGTATACCGAAGGTGATGTCTATGGCAAGCATGTAGTCGTATGCAAATCAGGTGTAGGAAAAGTGAATGCGGCTGTGACTACTCAAATTTTGATCGTGAAGTTTGGAGTGTCTCATATTATTTTTACAGGGGTAGCTGGTGCAGTCCACCCGGATTTGGAGATTGGAGATATCGTCATCTCGACGGCATGTATTCATCACGATATAGATGTTACACCTCTAGGTTACAAGCGGGGAGAAATTCCTTACCAGGAAACGTCGGCTTTTCCAGCAGATGCAGATTTGATCAAACGGGCGGCTGAAGCGTGTGAGAAGTTGTCAGCGAGATATATTCAAGGAATCGTGTTGTCTGGAGACCAGTTTATTGCAAGCAAAGAAATCGTGAGCAGTCTGCGCGATGAGTTCCAAGGGGCGTGTGCAGAGATGGAGGGGGCTGCGGTTGCACAGGTCTGCTTCATGAATAAAGTCCCTTATGTTATTCTACGTGCCATGTCGGATAAGGCAGATGGCTCCGCCCACGTGAATTTCGCCGAATTTACAGTTGAATCCTCACGGAAATCCCATCGTATCGTGGAACACATGCTGGCGTATATGTAACAAGAGATCAGATGATTAAATTATAAAAGACAGGAAGCAGCCCGGGTTTCTCCGGGACCAAGCTCCTGTCTTATTAGTACATATAGCGCTGTTTAAACCGTACATGATCGAATTGTTCTTTGGAGGCAAGGGGGACCTTGCTGCCGATTCTCACCATGAGACAATTAGCAGGATGTGCACAAATTTCAGGGTCATCGGTAGCGTACCAGACCATATCCACCGTTTTCATAAGGCGCTCCATCATTTTACGGTAGTCCCACACGGTTAGTCCGCTTCCTTTCAAATCCCAATGCCAGTAATATTCCGTCGTAAAGACGATATATTCCTCCATCTGTTCATGTACAAAAGCATGTTGAATAAGTGCACGCCCGATCCCGTAAGAGCGGTAATCATCTGCAACCTCAATCGCTCCTAGCTCAATAAGATCCTTCATATTTCCTTCAGACCAACGTTCCATCTCATCAGGATAATGAAAAGTAACATAGCCGATAATCGTATCTTGCTCTCTGGCAATGACAATTCTTCCTTCCGGAAGCTCAGATATTTGAATGAGTGCCTCTTGCTGCTCATGAGGTCTTCTAAACGCATCAAGATCCGGGTGCATGACTAGATCTTGCAGCAGCGCAGCAGGAACAGGGCCTTCTATAACAATTTCCCTGCTGTTCTTAACAAGTAAGTGAGCGTGGTGATGTTTGGTATGGTTCATTGTTCATCAGTGCTCCTTTTGGAGTGTCATAGCGTGTTCTCTCTACTTATAACAAATATACAAAAAAATGAAAAGGAAATATTAACACAATCGCAAATTATGCTATAATATTCCAGACATATAGTTTTCACATTTTCAGCAACAGCCGCAGTAACTCGGATACGATGGTAAGGTGAATCAAATTCATTATAGGGAGTTATAAATTTGGTTCAGGTAATTACAAATTTGTAAGCGCTAACTAACCTGTACATTGTGAAAATGTAACTGAGGAGGCTCTGAAGGCAATGAGTCATGATCAAAATGAATTTATCGCAACTGTCGTAGATCGTAGTAATCTGGGAGATTACACACAGGCTCGTAAACAATTTAGCTGGGAAGAAGTGAAGAAGCACTTTACGTGGTATGAAACAGGCAAAGTAAATATGGCATATGAAGCCATTGATCGTCACGTGGACGAGGGCAATGGAACACGTACAGCGCTGTTGTACAGTGATGCAGTCAGAGAGGAAGGCTACAGCTTCCTGGATCTTAGCGAAGGCTCCAATCGATTTGGTAATGTGCTTCGTAAGTACGGAATATCCAAGGGTGATCGGGTCTTTATTTTTATGCCTAGAAGCCCTGAGCTGTACTTGAGTCTGCTTGGAACCTTGAAGGTCGGAGCTATTGTGGGTCCATTATTTGAAGCCTTCATGGAAACGGCAGTGAAGGATCGTCTGCTTGATAGTGAAGCAGTAGCATTGATTACCGTTCCGCAGCTGCTGCCACGCATCAATCGTGACGAACTGCCCCAGCTGAAGCATATCTTTGTTGTAGGCGGCGGAGCACAGGAGGAAGAGGGCTTCATTGACTACGATGCAGAGATGGCAGCAGCTTCAGATGAGCTAGAGCTGGAGTGGCTCAGTCTTGAAGATGGTATGATTCTGCACTATACTTCCGGATCAACTGGCAAGCCCAAAGGGGTCTATCATGTTCACAACGCAATGATTCAGCATTATTATACAGGGAAAGTCGTATTGGATTTACGAGAAGATGATATTTATTGGTGTACCGCGGATCCTGGCTGGGTTACGGGTACTTCCTACGGTATATTTGCTCCTTGGCTCAATGGAGTAACGAATGTGATCAGAGGAGGCAGATTCAGTCCCCAGGACTGGTATCAAACGATTGCCAGCAATAAAGTAACGGTGTGGTATAGTGCTCCTACTGCCTTTCGAATGTTGATGAGTGCAGGAGACGAACTGATTAAGCAGTTTGATCTGTCTACACTGCGTCATGTACTATCCGTAGGAGAACCCTTGAATCCTGAGGTGGTGAGATGGGGAACTAAAGCCTACAATCAGCGAATTCATGATACCTGGTGGATGACAGAGACCGGGGCTCAGCTAATCTGTAACTATCCAGGTATGGTGATTAAGCCAGGTTCAATGGGCAAGCCGCTTCCGGGTATTGAGGCTGCAATCATTAATGACCAAGGGGAGGAGCTTCCTCCGTATTCCATGGGCAATCTGGCGATCAAGACGCCGTGGCCTTCCATGATGAGACAGGTATGGAACAATCAACCCAAATATGAAGAATACTTTCGTATTCCTGGCTGGTATATATCTGGGGATTCAGCTTATAAGGATGAGGACGGTTATTTTTGGTTTCAAGGCAGAATTGATGATGTCATCAATTCGTCAGGCGAACGAATCGGTCCTTTTGAGGTAGAGAGTAAGCTCGTAGAACATCCGGCAGTTGCAGAAGCGGGCGTGATCGGCAAACCGGATCTCGTTCGAGGAGAGATTATTAAGGCCTTTGTCTCCTTACGGGAAGGATATGAACCTACGCAGGAATTGAAGGACGATATTTACCGTTTTGTAAAAGAAGGCTTGTCAGCTCATGCAGCCCCTCGTGAAATTGAGTTTAAGGATAAATTGCCGAAGACTCGATCAGGGAAGATCATGAGAAGGGTACTTAAAGCGTGGGAGCTTGATTTACCTGCTGGTGATTTGTCTACAATAGAAGATTAATTTTTATTAAGTGAATCAATTTCATAATCCCTTTAGCTGCTTATATCATGGGTATATATAGTTTCAAATTTACCTATTTAATGATTTATGAAATTGATTCAAGTGAACATATAAAAAAGCTAACGTAAGTATAGAACTTACGTTAGCTTTTTTTGCTTCTATATCCTATCTTAAGGACTTACTGGAGCTGAAGGAGTGGATTCTCCAGCCTCGTTAACCGCAGTCACTCTGAATGCGCCCTTGGCTTCCGCATTATTGTAAGTGAATGCCGTGAAACCAGCGGTTCCAACATGTTGGAAAGGTTCCTGGCCCGTTTCACTATAGTAAACATTAAATCCAGTTACACCTTCCTGTTCAGCCCATGAGATGACAATGCCTTGTTCTGTAATCTGGGCAGAAACGCCGCTAGGCGCTGCAGGAGCACCTGACGCGTCGGTGTTGTTGTTAGTTCCAACATCACCGTCCTGGCTCTCATTCGGATCAACGACCGTACCTGGAACCTCAATAGGAGTGTCAGGTGTTTCTTCCACTGGAGGTGGAACCTGGCCGTTTCCACCACTGACGATCGCGCTAGGTGCTGATTCTCTGCCAGCTACGTCAACCGAAACAATGTAGAACTGAACGCTGCTGCCGGTATAGCTGCTGAATGAAGTCGGATTGCCTGCAAGCACGACCTTACCCTGATTCTGGAACGGACCACCGTTCGTGCTCCGATATAGTCTGTAACCGACGACATCGCCAGCTGCGCTTGGATTAAAGGTGATGACAGCATTTCCGTTGTTCACCGTCATTCTGACATTGCCAGGAGCATCTGGATTCGCTCCATCGTCCTTACGAGGATCAACTTCCTTAGGCATGTCTTCATCGGCATCGTCCGGCATATAGTAGGATAATGGCTCATGCTCGGCCATTACTTTAAATGCTTCCTGCAGCTGCTTAATCAGCTCAGATATTGGACGCTCACGCTTCACAACCGTCTGTTCCTTCAGCATATCTGAAGGTGTTTCGTCTCTAGGAATATAATTCACACCGTTGTAAGTAATGTACTTCGATTTAGCAACTGCATCGTCGCTATCGGTCGGTACATATTTCGTATTGAATATATCCGTTACAAATTTGTCGGTAAGCGAAGTCGGCAGCTTGCCACTGTATGCTGATACCGTCTTGGTTGTAATATTTTCAGGCTTCGTAAAGGTCTTCGTAGGGAACAGGTCTGGCTCAGCCTCGTTTACGTCGTTCAATATTTTAGCCCAGAGTCTGCGGGCCCGTTCTCTTTCAGCACCTTTAGATAGTGTGGATAAAGTCTCTTTATTGTTATAACCCACCCATACGCCGAGAGTCACATCCGGTGTATATCCTTGGAACCATACGTCTGCATAGTTCTGAGTCGTTCCTGTCTTCCCGGCAATTTCAATTTCACCATACTTATTGAAGTTGTCTCTAACGAGCTTACCTGTACCGTCTGAAATAACAGTACTTAACATGTCTGTCATCAGATAAGCTGTTTCCTTAGAGAAGACTTCCTTCGGTGCTGCTTCATGGGAGTATACGATGTTTCCCTGATAATCAACAATTTTCTCAATCATGTAGGCATCGTTAAATACACCATTGTTCGCGATCGCACCATAAGCATTGGTCAGCTCTTCTACGGATACACCGTAAGTAAGACCTCCAAGTACACCAGTCGTTGCATTCGTATAGTCCACATCTGTCAAGGTAGTGATGCCAAGACTTTTCGCGAAATCCCAAGCCTTCTCAAGTCCCAGCTTTTCATTGAAGATTTTGAGGGCTGGAATATTAAGAGATTGATTTAACGCGTATCTTGCGGTTACTAGCCCGTTATAATTTCCGTTTGAGTTTTTCGGAATATGATAGCCTTTTTGACCGTCCTTCAAAATGATCGGCGAATCATCAAGAATGGAGGCAGGCTGTATGATTCCTTCTTCAAGCGCCGGGAGATAAGCAGCGATCGGCTTCATGGCCGAGCCTGGCTGTCTCACCATCTGTGTTGCAAAGTTCATATTCTCAACATTAAAATCACGACCTTCGATCATGCCGAGAATTTTTCCAGTTTTGTGATCAATCATCATGGCAGCAGTCTGCTCTAAGCCTTTGCTCTCGTTATACGCTGAGAAGTTGCTGTCATCCTCGGCGATGGCGCGCATCGTCTTGTAGACATTCTTATTAATTGTCGTATAGACGCGATATCCGCCGGTACGAAGCTTCTGCAGCGCTTCCTCTGTCAGCTCGCTGTCTGATTTATCCGGTACTTCTCCTTCAGGATAGAGGACATCAATCAGCGCTTTGGCAGCCTGTCTTTCCGTTTCAAGCATAAGGTAAGGATACGTATTGTATGCCTTGGCTACTCTTGGTGCGAGCGATGACTTCAGATCAAATGCCATAGCTTCATCATGTTCGCTCTGCGTTATCTTGCCCAAAGCAAGCATACGCCCGAGTACACGCTGCTGACGCTCAATCGCATTGTTGAAATTGTCCTCGTTAAACTCCCCTTTTCCGTTAAAAGCGGAGTAGGCGGAAGGAAGCTGAGGAAGGCCTGCCAAATAGGCAGCCTGTGCGATGTTCAAATCATTCAGATCGTTGACATTAAAAATGCCTTTAGCTGCAGCTTTGATTCCGTATACGTTATATCCGCTGGAGCCGTTCCCGAAAGGAACCTTATTTAAATAAGCCGTAATGATTTCATCCTTGGTCAAGAACCGTTCTAAACGCAGGGATAATAAAATTTCTTTCACTTTTCGATCTTCCGTCTTGTCTAGACTCAGGAAGACCCGTCTTGCCAGCTGCTGAGTCAGCGTGCTTCCGCCGGTTTGTACAGGCTCGTTAAGCACCCTCTCTTTGACAGCTCTTAGAGTACCTGTTATGTCTACGCCTTTATGTTCATAAAAAGAGTCATCCTCGATTGAAGTCACTGCATCAAGTACGATTTGAGGAATGTCCTCCAGTTCCACAATACGCCGGTCTTCTTCTGTCCTGAGTTGACCGATTGCTGAACCGTCTGCAAAATAAGCAAAACCCGTCAGTGCATTCTCACTCACCGCTTGTTCGATTGCAGCTCTGGATCGGACAGGCTCGTCTTTAACAATGGATGCTATGTAACCTGTGAGTGCACCGCCGACAAACAGGATACCTACGAAGCCAAGAACGACCATCCATTTCACAAAACTACCTAACCTGCTTAAGAATTTTCTTTTGCGGGAAGGCTGCTCATCAGGTTTTTTATCCTTATCATCAACCATCAAATGTCTTCCTCCTTTTAACAGGCATTATTATAGCATAAAATAACTCTTTTGAATCCCCGCAAATGGTGGCAAGGGTCGGAAATTGACATCACTTCTCGGAATATGTTATATATAAAATCAAAACTTGATACGAAAAAAGCTGTGAAGGACTCCAGTAGGAGGCGGATAACACATAGTCAGAGAGCCGGTGGGTGGTGTGAACCGGAATGTGCCGCTTGTCGAATTACCGTCCGGAGCTGTCCAGATGAACAGGAATAGCAGGTTGAAATTACCATAAGCTATTGAAGGATTAGTCTGGTACCGGGTTGAAATCCCGTTATGTCAATGAAGTGAAAGTGCCTATCTTTGTAATTATCGAGCAGGTACTTTAATTAGGGTGGTAACGCGAGTGCTCCTTCTCGTCCCTTGGGATGAGAAGGAGCTTTTTTGTGTCCAAATCGATCGAGCAGGATCGAATATATTATAGGAGGTACGTTTAGGATGAAATGGGAAGAATTGAGCAAGACTCAGCAGGAGGAAGTGAACCGTCAGCTGGATGTGATATCAAGAGGAGTATCCGAAATAGTTCCTGAAGAGGAATTGAAGCAGAAGATCATGAAATCGGTTGTCAGCGGGGTACCGCTTCAGGTGAAGCTTGGAATGGATCCGTCCGCACCCGATTTGCATATTGGTCACACTGTAGTGATGCACAAGCTGCGTCAATTTCAGGATCTTGGTCATGAAGTGCAGCTGATCATCGGGGACTTCACAGGCCGAATTGGTGACCCGACAGGTAAATCCGAGACACGGAAGCAATTGAGCGAGGAAGATGTAATTCGCAATGCGGAGACATACAAGAAGCAGCTGTTCAAAATTTTGGACCCGAACAAAACAAAAGTATACAACAACTCCGATTGGCTTGCGCCGATGAACTTCTCTGAAGTCGTTAATCTGGCTGCGAAGGTAACGGTTGCCCGGATGATGGAGCGTGACGATTTCACTAAACGTTTCCAGAGCGGCCAGCCAATCAGTATTCACGAATTTTTCTACCCGTTAATGCAAGGAACGGATTCTGTCGTTCTTAAGAGCGATATTGAGCTCGGCGGTACGGATCAGAAGTTCAATCTCCTGATGGGGCGTACGCTGCAAAAAGAAAATGGAGACGAAGCGCAGGCGACCATCATGCTCCCGCTTCTGGAAGGATTGGATGGCGTCCAGAAAATGAGCAAGAGCCTTGGCAACTACATCGGTATTGACGAGGAGCCGAACGAAATCTACGGTAAATCGATGTCTGTTCCAGACGAGCTTATGCTGAAATACTACACGCTGGCTACAGATCTGAGTACCGAGGATCTGAATGCGCTGGAGCAGGGCATTGCAGACGGAAGTGTTCATCCGCGCGATGCAAAAATGAAGCTTGCCTACACGTTTGTCCGTATGTACCACGGAGAAGAAGCGGCTGAGGCAGCTCAGCAGCACTTTATTACTGTATTTCAGCAGCGCGCATTGCCGGATGATATTGCAGAGGTCGTGATTCCGGCTGAATCGCTGGAGAATGGGAATATACGTCTGATCAGCTTGCTGACTACACTCGGATTTGCCGCTTCTAACGGTGAAGCTAAACGGAGCATTCAACAAGGCGCAGTAAAAATTAATGAAGAAAAATGGGGCGACCCGAACAGTGATTACACTCCGCAAGACGGCGATATTGTTCAGGTTGGTAAACGTAAGTTTGCCAAAATCAAGCTGTAGAGTATTAAGCGAGTGGTTATAAGCTGAATTATAAAAAGCTGGATTATAAAAAAAGAGTGCCTGCGTCATATTAGCATGACGGGCACTCTTTTTTATGCTTACAGGAACAACTAAAAATCCCTCGAAAGCTTGCTTTCGAGGGATGATTGTTCTCCAGTTAAATATTAACGGTTGTAGAACTCGACGATTTGCTTCTCATCGATATCTTGAGAGAGCTCAGCGCGTTCTGGAAGACGGATGAACTTGCCTTCAAGAGCTGCTTCGTTGTACTCAAGGTAAGATGGAAGGTGTGCACGGTTTTCCAAAGCTTCTTTGATAGAGGAAAGACCGCGGCTTCTTTCACGAAGACCGATTACATCGCCAATGCTTACTGCATAAGAAGCGATATCTACTTTTTTACCGTTAACAGTCACATGACCATGAGCTACCAGCTGACGCGCGCCTGCACGAGAGTTGGAGAAACCAAGACGGTAAACAAGGTTGTCAAGACGGCTTTCCAGGAGGAACATGAAGTTCTCACCGGCAATACCTTGCATTTTTTGTGCTTTTGCAAACAAAGTACGGAATTGCTTTTCACCCAAGCCGTACATATGACGCAATTTTTGCTTTTCTTGAAGCTGCATACCGTAGTTGCTGATTTTTCTGCGTTGGTTAGGACCATGTTGACCCGGAGGGAAGTTTCGTTTCAATTCTTTACCAGTTCCGCTCAGGGAAATGCCGAGACGGCGACTCAATTTAAATTTAGGACCAGTGTAACGTGCCATTGTTATAGTAACTCCTTTTATAATAAATTTCATATGATGGGGCTCTATTTGCGCCGCTAATTGTATCGCAAGCCTTGTAAGGCAATACATTCAGATCCAGAAAGTTCAGCCGCTGTCCGGTTCAGTTACAAATAGCTGTGAGGGTGACACAACGTTACGCCCAAATTTAAAGACCATATCGGTCTCATTCAACAATATATATTATATTAAATGTACTAGTGAAGTCAAGAAGATGTGTCAATGAAGCAAAGAAAAAGATTATCTGGAATTTGTCTAAATTTGTCGATAGGGCTTAGGACCTAAAAAAATAGGACGAATTTCTCTTAAACTCCGTGCAAATTGTAATAAAAGAGGGTAAAATAGATTTGTGTTTTAATTAAACAGTCATGTACATTAAAACAATGCTGGTCATCTCGTTGTAGTTTGTGAACTGAAAGGTGCAAAGGAGTGCCGCTTTTATGACAGAACACCTTTATAAATCTGCCTATGAGTTGGAAGATCTCTTGTTGGAGGGACCTGAACGGGGGAAGTATGACCATAACTCTAACGTTCGCCATATAGAACAACACTGGCTGGAATTTTTGGACGTGAACGTATTTGATACTAACCACATCGAACGGATTCTTAAGGATGCTTTTGAGGAATGGTTTAATCATATGATTACGATACCTTCCTTGCAAGGAGCCATTTTTTCTATATGGAGCGGAAGTGGTATATGTCTTGCTGCCCAGGGTGAAAGGGTATCTTCTGTAGAGAAGGCGGCTAAGCAGAAGGTTAATCAAATTTTATCGGAGCCAATGGGGGATTTGGAGCCTTCGGAAGCGGTAATCGAACATAGCTGCTCAGAAGAATCATTTGCTGAAGAATACAGTCTGTTTACCCTTTCTCTGCATTCCCGGAGCGAGCAGAAACAATTAGGGGTGTTATGTATTGCTGTCTCAAAGAAAAGGGTGACAGAGGGATTTGCAGACTTGCTCTTATCCTCCAAGTATCACTATCGATCTTGTTTTTACCGGCGGTTTGAACATCTTTTTCTAGCGGATATGCTTCATATTCACAAGCTGTCTGACAATGAGAACCGGCGCCGATCGATTCTTCTTCAAATTGTGCAGCGGATGCAGGAAAAGATGGATGTGAGAGCAGTACTAGAAGAAGTGTTCGACAGTGTTGCGTTTCTCTTTCCAGCGGTAAATTTGACGCTTTACATGTCCCAGGATGGAGGCATGGATGACCCGAGAGTCAAGCCTCTGTATCTGAATGGAGACAACAGTTCTGTATGTTTTCGTGCCTATACGGAAGAACGGATCATTACCCAGCCTTCCACTCGGCATCAATATGAGATCGGTATTCCATTCAGAGGCAAGCAAGGCACTTATGGAGTATTTCATATTGAAGCCAATCAGGAATGGATTGAAGATGTAGATCTGCAGCTGATTACCATGATGGCGGACACGGCAGGGACTGCTTATGAGAATGCCAAGCTGCATGAACAATCCGGCACCCTTATTCAAGAGCTGCGAATGATTGATGAGCTGACCAAACGTCTGAACCAGAGTCTGCAGCTCACGGATATATATGAGTATGCAGTTCACCAGCTGATCCGCATATTCAAAGCCCAATCCTGCTGTATACTTAAGCTGGACCAAGAGGATCAGCGTTTTCATGTGATGTTCTCCAATGTTCCTGCACTTCGGAACGAGACGTTTTCATTATCGGGAATCAGCGGGCAAGTATACAAGAGCGGTGAGCCTTTTATATTATTTAATTATGAGAGCTACAACGGCCCAAGTTCCTTCTTCATGGAGACAACAGGCTCGATGTCGATGATGGCGGTTCCTTTGAGAATCAGTGGGCAGGTGGAAGGCACGGTGCTCGTAGCTCATCAGAAGAAGCAATATTTCTCTTATAACAACTTTCGATTTCTGGACATGCTTGCCGTTCATATTGGACTGGCTGTTACAAATGCAACGCTGCACGCTGAAGTAAAGCGGCTTGCTACTGTTGATGCACTGACAGGATTATACGTCAGACATTATGTCGACCGAATGATAGAGGAACGACAGAGCACAGACTTTTGCGGCTCCCTTATCGTTATTGATATTGATCAATTCAAACAAGTGAACGACAGCTACGGTCATCAGGTCGGAGATGCCGTTCTCAAGCAGGTAGGAAATATTATTCGAGAGGCGGCTGGACCGAATGATCTCTGTGCGAGATGGGGAGGCGAAGAGATTGCGATCTATTTGCCTCAGGTAAGCAGTGAGCAGGCCAAAATGATGGCAGAAACGATCCGACAGCGGGTTCCGGAATTAACGAACCCTTCCATAACAGTATCCATTGGGATTGGGGAATGGTGCTGGCTTGATGATCAGGTTAGCCTGGAATCACTATTTTATCGTGCGGACATGGCGCTCTATGCAGCCAAAAATGGAGGCCGGAACCGAATCGTAGTGGAGCATAAAATGATGGATCGCTAATGAACATTCGCTGTAAGCAAAACGGCGGATGTTTTTTATCGTTCTTGCTGGATATTAGCGATGTTTCTAGGCAAACCTAACAACCGACGATACTAATAGCCTGAAGGGCAGTGACTTATCATGCGAGGATTAAGATTACGTACTATACTAATATCGATTCTGAGCTTATCCCTATTTCATATCAGTGGATGCGGCGTATTCAACAATCCGCTTGATCCTGAGGAAACATTTCATCGAGCTCTTGCAGGACTTGCCGGGAAGGAAGAAATGACCTTCGAAGGACATGCAGGACTCAGAACCTCTGATCAAGGTGAGTTTACTGAGCACTTTGAATACAAGGGTACTTTATCTAACCATAACAAACTGGTCGTATCAAGTCAGGAATACGACCCGTTTGAGCCGAGCAGCAACAATAAGGCCGAGACAGACTCTCATCCTGTCAATATGGAGCGTAAGGCCGGCATGTGGAGGATATCGGAGCGTATGGAGGACAGCTCATATGGCAGCTTGACCCGATTGAACCCGGTAGAACAGCTGGAGAAGATCGGTTATATGAAAGGGAAAACGTTCAGCAGTGAATCAGGAACCCCTCGGGGGACTCATATGATTCGGATTGAGCTTGAGAAAGTTGAGGCCAGTAAATGGGTAGCCGATCAACTGAAGAAAGAAATGCAGATTCTGCATGATGAGCTGCCGGAGCTCGTAAATCAGGTGGACAATAGCAAACGCCAGCAGTGCATGAAGGAGCTGGAGAGGATATGGAACGAGGAGAATGATGGACTAAACGAAAGAGTGAAGAACATAGAAGTCAAATCTGTTTATCATCTTACAGTGAATAAGAAGTCAAGCTTGCCGATCAGGCTCTCTGCTGAAAATGAGGTCAGCTATAAGGATAATAGGGAAAAGAAAGAGATGCTCATTACAGACATCTATTTCAGTAAGTATCACTAAATTAGTGAATGTGGATGAATTCCAAGTTGGCTAAAGGGAGATACCCCAAATCACAATGGGGTGCTACAATAGACATGAACCAACTTGAAGGAGGAGCAATATTAATGAAAGATCCAAGAATTCAAAAGCTGGCGCAAAATTTGGTGAACTATTCAGTAAATGTACAGCCAGGCGAAAACGTACTTGTAGAAATGATCGGTTCTGAGCGAGATCTTATTAACGCCATTATTGAAGAGGTTGGCAAGGCAGGTGGTAATGCTTTCGTTCAGCTTACAGATAAGACCGTACAACGGGCAATGCTTAAGAATGCTACAGAAGAAATGCTGAAGACATGGGCAGAGATTGATTTGAAGCGTATGGAGCTGATGGATTGCTACATAGGTATTCGAGCTGGCGAGAACGCGAATGATCTGTCCGATGTACCTGAGGATAAAATGAAAATGTATAATTCACTGTACTCCCATCCCGTACATAGTGAAGAACGTGTTAAACGCACCAAATGGGTCGTTCTGCGTTACCCGAACGCAAGTATGGCTCAGCTGGCTAATACGAGTACAGAAGCTTTTGAAGACTTTTATTTTGATGTATGCAATCTCGATTATGCCAAAATGGACAAGGCTCAAGATCCGCTGGCAGAGCTTATGCGCAAAACGGACAAGGTTCGCATTACAGGACCGGGTACGGATCTTACTTTCTCGATTAAATCCATCGGTGCAGAGAAATGTGCAGGGGAGAAAAACATCCCTGACGGCGAGGTTTACAGCGCGCCTGTGCGTAATTCTGTAAATGGTACCATCAGCTACAACACTCCAACTCTGTATAACGGAATAACGTTTGAGAACATCAAATTCCGCTTTGAGAATGGGAAGATTGTTGAAGCAACGAGCAATGACACGAAGCGTTTGAATGAAATTCTGGATTCGGACGAAGGAGCACGTTATATTGGTGAATTTGCAATTGGCTTCAATCCGCATATACTGCATCCGATGAAAGATATTTTGTTCGATGAAAAAATCGCAGGAAGTCTTCATTTTACGCCAGGTCAGGCATATGATGTTACGGATAACGGAAACTCCTCATCCATTCATTGGGATCTCGTTCTGATTCAGCGTCCTGAGTATGGTGGCGGAGAAATCTACTTTGATGATATCCTCATTCGCAAGGACGGATTGTTTGTCATTCCAGAGCTTGAAGGTTTGAATCCGGAAAATCTCGTTTAATGGATGTAATGGAAAAATCAGTTGCTAAGAAAGCGGATTCAAGGTATCATAAAGCTGGTTATATTACATTAGAGATCTGATATTAGACGGAGGGATTCCTATGTCGAGTAACAATGCAGCGGTTGTAGAAATTGCTCAAACTGCGAGTAAGTTCACTTCTTCTATCGTACTTCACTCAGACAGCAAGTACATTGATGTAAAAAGCATTCTTGGATTGTTTACTACGCTTGTGGGCAATAAGACTTATGAACTGCATGTTCATGGACCGGATGCCGATGAAGCGAAACGTGAAATCTCTGAAGTCTTTGCTAAGCATGGTTTGACGGTGGACGTTGTCGCCGAATAACAGTTTATGCAGCGATTGAAAGCACCTTTACCTTGATGGTAAAGGTGCTTTTTTTAGCAGGTTCTTGTCTTGGGCGAGGTTTTCGTCTAATATTAATGATATATGGTCGTACAAGATTCTGGACATAGGGGGGAAGAGTGCATGACTTCATCAAATCTGCAAGAACATCTGAGTTCCAAAGCGATTAGTCTTCTTGAAGAAGATGCAGATAAAATAAAGAAGCTTATTCAAGTACAGATGGAGAACTTGGCAACACGTTACTGCCCTCTCTATGAGGAAGTATTAGATACCCAAGTGTTTGGTTTCTCCAAAGAAGTTGATTTTGCTGTTCGTGCAGGACTTCTTCCAGCAGAAACAGGTAAGCAGCTGGTGAATAACCTTGAACGGAATTTGGCAGTTCTCTATGAAGCGTTGAATAATAAAGGAAATGTGGAATAAGCTTCAAGGTATCTATAGAAGCATGCATAGAGAGATGCATGCTTTTTTCGTGCCGCAAATACTCATTTGAATCTCAGTTTTACTTGAATCCGTTTTACATAAATTGTCCACAATCCGCGAAAATAGGAGCCAGCCAGCATATGTAAGGGATGAGATATATAGATTTGCTTTTTAGGGGTGAAAGGCTTTAAAATATGGGTAATGAAGCCAAAGGAGGATTCGGCATGGCAGAACAGCTCGAAATCGAAACAGGCAACATACGTATATCCAATGATGTTGTAGCTAAAATTGCTGGTCTTGCGGCACTGGAAACTCCGGGAATTGCAGCAATGTCCGGAGGGTTATCCGAAGGCTGGGCCAAGCGCTTCAGCGGTAAGAATGTACAGAAGGGTGTAACCGTCGAAGTTGGTTCCACAGAGGCGGCAATTGATCTAAGAATTATCGTCCTTTATGAAACACCAATTCACGAGGTGTCCCGGATGCTTCAGCAGAATGTACGTGTAGCCGTAGAGAGCATGACAGGGCTGCGGGTAGTTGAAGTTAATGTGAAAGTCGAAGGCGTGTCATTCAAGGGAGATGAGCAGTAAGTCTGTTACAGGTAACGAAGCGGCAACTTTCTGGTCTTCTGCAATGGAATCGGATAATGACAAAAAAAGGACAGTTTGGTCAATAAATATGACCAACACTGTCCTTTTGTCGTTATGACAACATTTATTTCGATGTTGTTCTCTTCTGCGTTCTGCGATTAACGAGAGCAGGCGATGTTCGCTGCTCCTCCGTTATGGTGCGAACGGACTTGACTCTTTCCTGAGTCATATCGAGACTATTTTCTCGGGAAATACTTAGCATGATTCCAATGCTGGTCATGGAAATGAGCAGGGACGTTCCTCCATAGCTAATAAAAGGAAGGGTAACTCCAGTTACAGGAATAGTCTGTGTTACTCCTCCGATATTAATGAAGGCCTGGATTGCAATAAGTCCCATGATGCCGACGCCTACAAGAGTCCCGAAGGAGTCCTTACAGCGCAATGCAATAATAAAGCCGCGCCAGATAAAATAAATATAAATCCCAAGGAACAGTATCGTTCCGATCAGCCCTAATTCCTCTCCGATAACAGCAAATATAAAATCGTTAAAGGCATTTGGCAAATAGTGGAGCTTAATAATGCCTTGACCAATGCCTGTCCCCGTCAGCCCGCCTTGTCCAATTGCAGTCAAGGAGTGAAGCAGGTTATACGATGCGTTGGTAGGGTCAGAGAGCGGGTCCAGGAATGACGTAAACCGTGCGAGCTGGTAACCGCCGGAATTGCCGGATGTATTGCCTGTCATCAAGTCAATAAGATATCCTGTACCGATGACAATGCCTGCACCTACAATGAGCAGCCCGATTGAACCCATAATATGCTTCATGCTTGCGCCGCCCGCATAGATAATGAGGCCGCAGGTAGCAACTAGAATAAAGGTGGTACCAAAGTCGGGCTGCAGCATGATCAGTCCGGCGACAAAGCCGACAATGATCATGACCGGAATATAACCGGTTCGCAGATCGCGGAACCGTTCGCCCTTCTTGGTAATCAGTGCGGATAGATATAGAATGAGAGAAACCTTAGCAATTTCAGAAGGCTGAAGGTTGATCGGCCCCAAGGCGAACCAACTCTTCGCATTGTTGATTTCAACACCTACAACTAACACGGCTAACAGCAATATGACCGTTAGGAGAAACAAAGGGATATATAATTGCTTGTACTTTGCAAAAGGAATGTTCATGGCTACGAACATGCCGATAACTCCGAGTATTGCAAAGACCACTTGTCGCTTGGTGAAATAAAGAGCATCATTGTCGTATTTGTCTGAGACGAGGGCTATGCTTGCGCTCGAGCTGTAAACCATGATCAATCCAAAGCCTACTAATAACAAGGTGAGGATGAGTAACTGAAAATCAGGCAAACCTCTTCGCACGGGCCTTGTTTCTTTGGTCTTCATAGGCCGTTCCTGATTATGCTTCAAGCAGTTCCTTGAGCTGCTTAATCTTCTCGTTAGCAAGGCTCATCACAGGGGCAGGAATTTCACTTTCGTACTCCAGGCCGTGAGGAAAAGTCGCTCTTCCGATATATACAGCTTCTACAGATAAAATGGTGTCTGGTTTCTCTAGCTTGCCCTCGATTACACGCGTGTTGATCCGTAAGAAATATTCATTTTTTGATTTGGTATCTTCAATTTTGTAGTCGTATGTAGCACGGTAGTATTCCCACTGCCAACGAACAAAACCAGCCTTCTCCGCGCTTTCGTCTAAGTACGCAAGGTCGCTTTTGAGACCGTCCAAGCCCGTGTTCTCAAATATCATAGAAGATGAACCCTCCTTATACAATGCTCCATAATGTTCACAAATATCATGATAGTATGTTTCCTCAGCATGTGCAAGCTTTCCATAACCTGCCATTTCATATCGTTTAAGCATAATTTCTGATACAATGATAGGAAAACATTAGAAAGGGTGGAGAGCGTTTATGAGAGAGCGTAATTTAGATGAATGGCTTGAACAAATGATCGTCTGGAGACGTTATCTTCACCAGAATCCGGAGCTTTCCTTTCATGAAGTGAATACGTCGAGATTTATTGCGGAACAGCTCGAATCCTTTGGTCTTAATGTTGTGAAAAATGTAGGTGGGCACGGTGTAATCGGTATCCTGCAAACAAATGAGCCAGGACCTGTCATTATGCTTCGTGCAGATATGGATGCACTCCCCATTAAGGATGAGAAGGAGACCTCTTATAAGTCTCAAGTGGACGGAGCAATGCATGCCTGCGGACATGATGGGCATATGGCAACATTGCTGGCTACTGCAGCATATATGAGCGAACACAGAGAGGATTTCACTGGCGAAGTACGGTTCTTGTTCCAACCTGCGGAGGAGCTGCTGCCGGGAGGAGCTGCAAAAGTAATAGCGGACGGGGCATTAAATGATGTGGACGTCATTTACGGTATTCATTTATGGACACCCATCCCTCTTGGCAAATATGCCAGTACTCCTGGGGCAATGATGGCGGCGGCGGACGACTTTTATATAGAATTAACCGGAAAAGGCGGACATGGAGGAATGCCGCATACTAGCATTGACAGCATTGTAGCTGGGGCATCACTCGTGCTTCAGATGCAAAGCGTTGTCAGCCGTTCGGTGGATCCGTTGCAGCCTGCTGTACTTACAATCGGTACAATTCAAGGCGGCTCTGCGCAAAATGTGATTGCAGAGACCTTCACGATCAGTGGTACGGTTCGTACTTTTGATGACGAGACACGCTGCGTAATGAAGGAGCGCGTCCATCAGCTTACGGAACAGGTTGCTTCTGCTTATGGAGCAAGCTGCAACATTAATTATTTGATGGGCTACCCGCCAGTCGTTAATGATGACAAGGAAGCAGCCCGTTTTTTTGATACAGCGACGAAGGCATTTGGTGCAGAGCGAGTAAGTGTAACTCCCAAACTTATGCCAGCTGAGGATTTTGCTTATTATTTGCAGGAGATTCCAGGCTGCTTCATGTTTGTGGGGGCGGGTAGCGATAATACCGGAGCAATCTATCCGCATCATCATCCCAAGTTTGACTTTGACGAGCAAGCCATGCTTCATGCCATGCAATTATTCATACAAATGACAAAAAGCTATTCTGAGGAGTATATTACAACAAGCGTGCATGCATAATGTTTAATAGAACGAATCCATTTCATAATACCCTTAAGTTGCTGTTTCGGATATGCGGGAATTAGGGCTGCCTATTCTGGTTAACCTAATGATGAGAAGGCTTGAATTTCATAATTAGGAGGGCTTATGATGACGAAGAAAATGGTGTCCGAAGTGATGTCTACCGGAGTAGCGACAGTTTCGGCAGATAAACATATCTATGATGTCGCAGTTATGATGAAGGATCAGGATACAGGCTTTATTCCAATCGTAGAAACCGAGAATAGCAATAAGCTGGTGGGTGTCGTGACAGATCGCGATCTTGTGCTCCGGGGGTATGCGGGCAAGCATTCCGGGTCAACCGGGGTTGAAGAGGTCATGACGAAGAAGGTTCATACCGTTACGAAGGATACAACAGCAGATGAAGCAGCTGAGTTGATGGCCAAATACCAGATTCGAAGAGTTCCGGTTATGGAGCAGGATCAATTGATTGGTATCGTATCTTTGGGTGATTTGGCGGTTACTCATCTGCTTACTGATAATGCTGGTGAGGCATTGACACAGATTTCGGAGCATTTACATTGATACAGCATCCACTTGCATGAAATGTGCCAGAAAAGTTCATTTTCGCCCATGCGAATTTGGACTTTTCTTGCTTTGGAAGGAGAAGAGATATGAACGCAGACAAAGCTTGTATTGTGCAGCGGGATTTCACCATTTTACTTGAGACGGGCCATCCAAACTATGAAACCGCTAGAGAATTAATCGCACCTTATGCGGAGCTGGTGAAGAGCCCTCCTGCCTTTCATACATATAAAATGACGCCGCTCACACTGTGGAGTGCTGCTGCTATGGGATACAGCGCTGACGATGTCTTGAACAGCCTTGTGATGGTGTCCAGATGGAATATTCCTGCCTCGCTTATTCAGGATATTAGAGACATTGTAAAGAAGTATGGAAAATTAAGGCTGCAATCTGATGATGAAACCGGAGAATGCATACTTGTTAGTGAAGAGGCCAAATGGATTGACCAGATCCAGTCACATAAGTCGTTATCCTCATATTCATTTGAACGATTGTCCGATACGAAGCTTCAAATTTCGAAGAAGGACCGCGGGCTGATCAAACAGCAGCTTATTCGTATCGGTTATCCTGTTATGGACCAGGCTGGGTATAAGCATGGCAGTCCGCTTGCCTTCTCGTGGAAATCCATGGAACAGGGCAAGGACAACAATGAATTTCATCTTCGCGAGTATCAGATGGAAGCTGCAAATGCTTTTGAAGGAACAGATGGCCTTGGAGGAAGTGGTGTGCTTGTTCTCCCTTGTGGCGCAGGCAAGACCATTATCGGAATCGCAGTCATGGAACGTTTGCAATGTGAGGTTCTCATTCTGACTTCCAATACAACCTCTGTAAGACAATGGATCAGGGAGATTAATGAGAAGACAACCATTCCGGAAGCCTCTGTAGGCGAATACTCGGGGCAGACGAAGGAAGTAAGGCCTGTTACCGTGGCAACCTATCAAATTATGACCCATCGAAAAAATCAAAATGATGAGTTTACACATATGAAATTGTTCGGGGAGCGCAGCTGGGGGCTCATCATATATGATGAGGTGCATTTGCTCCCTGCTCCTGTATTTCGGGCTACGGCAGACATCCAGGCTACGAGAAGACTTGGTCTCACCGCAACTTTGGTCCGGGAAGACGGCTGCGAGCAGGATGTATTTTCCCTCATTGGTCCGAAGCGTTATGACATGCCCTGGAAAGAGCTTGAGCTGCAGGGCTGGATCGCTGAGGTGGATTGCAGAGAGGTACGGGTGCCGATGGAGGACGAGCTGAAGCAAAAATATTTGTATGCCGAGCCGAGACAGAAATTTAGACTGGCTTCTGAGAATCCAGCCAAGCTCCCTGTAGTGAAGCGATTGCTTGAGAGTCATCCAGATCTGCCTGCCCTCATTATCGGTCAATATGTAGGTCAGTTGAAGCTTCTTGCCGCAGAATTACAGGTGCCGCTAATAACGGGTGCTACCTCTCAGCAGGAGAGAAACCGTTTGTTTGCCGATTTTCGAAGAAAAAAAATTTCTACGCTGATTGTTTCAAAAGTCGCTAATTTTGCCATTGATCTACCTGATGCTGCACTCGCAATTGAGGTATCAGGAAGCTACGGCTCACGTCAGGAAGAAGCACAGCGTCTTGGAAGAATACTGCGGCCCAAGGAAGGGGCTAATAAAGCTTATTTCTATACATTGGTAACCAAGGATTCAAGAGAGCAGGATTTTGCGTTAAAGAGGCAGATGTTCCTTATTGAGCAGGGGTATGAATATCATGTAGCCGGAGAGAAGGAGGCCACCTTATAAAATGCCTAATCCAGAACAAATTGCGTTTGAGGAAAATATGAAGCAATTGAAGCAGAAGGAGAGGCAGCTGTATTTGACAGCCTTCCAGCTGTTTGGCAGTTCAGCGCTGCAGCTGGATACTCTACGGGAGGAGCTGGCCAGTGAGCTTAGCGGACTGGAGCTGGATCTCGCAGTCCTTCGGTTAAGAGAGCTTCATTTGTTGAAGACGGTGAAAAAAACGTGGGGGGAGCAAATCTACTATATTCCTTCTGCGTATTTAATATGGTTGACAGAACTAACCCTACTGCCTATGCTGCCCCTGTCCAATGATCATGATTCGATAGTGGAGCATGTCCTTCTTGAAGCGAAATCGGATATTACAGGTGAAGTCATTCATATTCTGTCCTATATTGCGATTCACGGAATGCCTCTGACTGCAAAAGGGACGATACATAAGAAGACGCTGGGCAAGCTGGGGGAAATGACCATTTTTCAATCTTCCGATTTCGAAGAGCTTTCTCTATCGTATGCCCATCCCGATGTCTATCCGGTGCATATCGCAGTCATCATGGATCTGCTGTTTAGCTTGGGTCTGGTACGAAAGGAGGAAGGGCAGATCACTATTGATGAACATGTGTTGGACAGCTGGCTGTACCTGTCTAATGAGCAGATGAGGCAGAACATTTATCATATTGCGGTGGAGAGATATGGATCATCAAGCCCAGGAGCTCAGCATTTTCGCAGTTTGCTTACCTGCTGTGGAAGAAGGGGGGCTGGACTGTCATGGCTGAGTCTGGATATGCTCTGTACATGCATAGTGGATAACGGATTTGCAGGGCAGATGACATACACTCAGCTTGCTGATTTTGCCAAAGGCTGGGTACGTCTGCTTGCTGCCTTTGGCTATGGAGAATTTGGTTCCTCTGAGAACGGCACTCCTTATTTTCGATTCGAGGAGCCTGTTGATTATGAAGAAGGACAGGGCGAGGATCCAGAAGAGGATCGTTCAGGGATCTTCGTACAACCCGACTATGAAGTTATGGTGCCGCCAAACACTTCCAAACGTTTAAGGTGGATTCTGGAGGGCTGTGCAGAGCTCCGGTCCAGGGATCGAATGTCCATATACAAATTGACGAAGGAACGGCTTCATCTGGCGGCTGAGCATGGTCTCGGCCCGGATACGGTAATGGAGTGGCTTGAACAATACAGCGAGACCAGTGTACCAGAACATGTTCGATTAGCGCTTGAGCAATGGGGAGCAGAGCTCGGAAAGACGACTTTGGAAGCTGTTATTCTGCTGCGCTGTGCCAATCAGAAGGATGCGGATGCTATTGAAGCTCATCCCTCCTATTCGATGTGGGGTACAGATGTGGAACGTATTGGCCCGAATCATTTCATTATAAACAAGGACAAGCTGAGCGAAATACAAAAAAATCTGGCTTCCATGGGTCTCGCCCCTGCGAAGGGAATTAAAGGCCTTAGTCCTGATACACGCGCCTATCCGCTGACGAATGAGAGGGCGGAGCTCCCTATGAGATTTCATACAGAAACAGGCAAACAAGGGTTCGTATATACCGGAAACAATTTACACTACTATGAAATGGTGGAGGATACACCCGACATTTCAAGCCTGATGCCTGACTTCAAGTCCATCCCGAAATCCTGGTATGAGGAATGGAGGGAATATCATCCTTCAACGGCTAAGCAAATTGTTCAGCAGGCGATTTCATGGCGTATCAGACTAGGCTTAGAATATGCAGGAACACGAAGAGAATTTATTCCTGAGTCCATTGGCAGAGGAAAACCTTGGTCTGTAAACGGCTATTTTGCACCGGGTCGAGCGATAAACGTAGCTGAGAAGAGTACACTTGTACCGTCAGAATGGACAAAAATGTCCCTTATTTTACCAAAATAAGTTAATTAGCCAGCAATATGAAGACAAAACTCTTCTTATGTATAGGCTCTTATGTTATGATATATATAGTCCTTTTCCTAAGAGAAATGGAACTTTGATATAGATCGGGATGAATTTTCATGAGCGTATCTGAGCTAAATACGGTTGATATGGCCCAAGTGCTGTCATACGCCTATGAACTAGGCGATATGATTAACCAATCTACGTTAGTAACAGATTATTTATATTGGAAAGAGCGGGTTCGGCAGAATCCGGAAATACAAGAATGGGTCCGACGTCTTTCTGACAAGAAGGAACTATTTGCGGAAACGGAGCGCTTTGGGCATTTCCACCCCAATTATCATAGTGCCAAAGACGAAGTTAAGGCTGTGGAAGATCAGCTTGAAGCTTTTGAAGAGGTTAGACGTTTTAAGGAAGCTGAGGCACAGCTAGACGATATGCTGCATCAGATGTCTGAAACGATCGCTTTTTCCGTTTCAAATTCCATTAAAGTTCCTAGCAACGATCCTTCACCAAAGCGCGGCTGTAGCGGGGGCGGAAGCTGCGGCTGCGGCTGACTTGTTCTGATGAACGCCGATGCCGGGATAGGGAGGATTTTGCAATAGACAGATATTGAATCAATTTCATAAATCATTAAAAAGGTGAATTTGAAACTATATAGACAAATAAAATCATTTTGATCTATATATACCTTTGATTGAAGCAGCTAAAGGTATTATGAAATTGATTCATAAGACTTGCAAAATCTGAAGAAGAGGGGAATTTCGCATGTTTGCACAGCGAACAGGATATATCATATGGGTCAGTGATCTAAAAGCTGCTCGCAATCTTGAAAAATATGGAACAGTACATTACATCTCAAGAAGAATGCATTACGTAGTAATGTATGTGAACGCAGAACGTGCAGAGGATACAATGAAGAATGTCAAAAGACTCTCCTATGTTCGCAAGATTGAACGTTCATACCGAAATGAGATTAAAACGGAGTACAGTAAAGACATTCCGGACAAAACCAGCTTTTATGGCGGGATTTAACCTGGTGTTAAAGACATCAGGAGGGAATTTCATATACAATCCGGCGGAGCGGCCCAATAGGCCGCTCTTTATTTTTATAATTTTCTGATGAAACAACGCTTTTTTGGGTGTCAGATAGGGCTGTCGTCGGATGATTTTTTCGATTGACATACTAATAACTCAAATTTCTCATCAAATGAAGCAATTTTGCCTTGAGCTATCGGGACTTATGTTGTAATATATTGGATAAATATGTAGATAGAAAGACCTATCTTGTGGAGAGTGATATCCCATGCGAGACAAGTTGATGCAGCGCTGGAGCACTTACGAACCTTTTTATGTGGCTCTAGGTGATAAGAGAGTAGCTGATATTGTCATTACGAACCATGCTAAGCTAAGATTTGTAGACCGAGTAAGACAGGATAATAACGATATTGAGAACATCGCAGCATGGCTCTGGGAGTGCCTCAAGCAGAACAGGATTTCACCCTACTATCGGAATGAGCAAGACGTTTATCTCATTGATGGCGATCTGGTCGTGGTTGCTGAATTCTCTGAATTGCCTGGTGAGTATGATATTACAGGGAATCCGCTTCACAAAATGATCATTGTCACTTTCCTTGGACGGATGTCAGAAACGATTGAACTGCGCGACTTGAAGACCTACTATTCCTGGCTGCGGCATTCAAGACGGATGACGCTAGTGAAGAACAGTCGTAAGAGAAAGTAGCAGTGAGCCTAGACGATATAGCTTCGTTTGAATAATAGCTTCGTTTTAAAAGTGTGCAGATCAGATCTGCACACTTTTTTTTGTGGATCGGTTACAATAAGGGAAGAGTTTAAGGGGGAGTAAACCAAGATGAACTTTCACCAGCTACATATTTTTTATACCGTTGCGGATAAAGGGAGCTTCTCTGCAGCGGCACAGGCTTTACATATGACACAACCAGCAGTGACGATGCAAATTCAATCACTGGAGGATTATTTCGGAACGAAGCTGATTCATCGTTCAACGAAGAAGATCGAATTATCGGAGGCAGGAGAAGCATTGCTCCCTTATGCCTTGCGCAGCATGGAGCTGTTCCGTGAAACAGATGAAGCCATGTCTTCCTTTACGGACAAGCTGCAGGGAAGATTGTTAATCGGCGCCAGCCTGACGATTGGTGAATATGTCCTGCCCCGTCTGCTTGGACCCTTCGGCAAGAAGCATCCTGACATATCTATTGTCATGAATGTGATGAATACAACTCAGATTATTGATGGGATTATGAAGCATCAGCTGAATTTTGGAATGATTGAAGCGCCGCTCTCTCACCCGGATTTGATCGTTCAGCCTGCCATGCATGATGAGCTGAAGCTGATTGTTCCAGGCAATCATCCATTGACGTATAAGGAAGAGATTAGGCTGCATGATCTGCTTGAATATCCATTTATTGTGCGTGAGAAGGGATCTGGGACAAGGCAAGTCATGGAGGATGCAATCCGTGAGCATGGAGTGGACCCGGCAAAGCTGAACACCGTGATGGAGCTTGGCAGCACTGGAGCTATTAAATCAGCTGTCGAGGCCGGTGTGGGAATTACGATTATTTCTCCTTCTTCTGTGAAGCATGAAGTCACACTCGGTCTCTTAAAGATATTGGAGCTGAAGGACATTGAGTTCAAACGAGAATTTTATGAGGTGTATTCTAAATCATCCATGCTGCCCATTTCGGCGGTGACCTTTTTGAATTACTTAAAAAAGCAGGCTCATTCATTAGACGAGAGCTACGATTAAACGTTTCTAATGAGCGGATTAATTGAAAGGAGTATTCTTAATATGTCTATGGAGAAGAGAACAGATCGCTGCGATTTGCATACCCATACGCTGGCATCAGACGGCATGCAGTCACCTACAGACAATGTCCGGCTTGCATCAGCCAGAGGTCTTGCTGCTGTGGCTATTACGGATCATGACACTGTCTCCGGTGTGGAGGAAGCCGTGAGAGCTGGAGTACAATACGGCATCCAGGTCATTCCAGGCGTTGAGATCAGTACCCGGGCCGGAGGTAAGGATATTCACGTTCTTGGCTATTTTGTTGACATACACAACTCCAAATTTCTTGAGCGGCTCGAATCACTAAGGCGCACCAGGGAAGAGCGGAATACGCGTATTCTAGAGAAGCTGCAGGAGCTTGGACTATCGGTGACGATGGATGATGTGATCGGCGTAATGAATAGACCTTTGGATAAGGATGAGACGATTGGGCGTCCACACATTGCGGATACACTCGTTCATAAAGGCTATGTAAAGAACATGCGCGAAGCGTTCGATCTCTATCTGGCTGAAGGGAAGCCGGGATTCGTCAGTGTTCCGCGTATATCCCCTGCTGAAGCTATGGAATGGATTAGAGAGGCCGGCGGTAAGCCTGTTCTTGCTCATCCCGGACTGTACGGGGACGATGAGCTGGTGAACCAAATGATTGAGCAGGGTAAGCCCGAGGGCATTGAGGTCTATCACTCTGATCATGGCCCTGCGGAAGAAACGCGATACAGAGCTATGGCTGAAAAATACAGCCTTGTCATGACAGGCGGGTCAGATTTTCATGGGGAGAGACAAGGTGTCGTGTTCCATGGAGATCTGGGCAGCGTGACCGTGGATGCAGAAGTTCTGGAACAGTTAAGCGGGAAGTAAACTGCAGCGTAACGTGAAGCTGAAGCACCTAAAATACCTGAAGCATCTGAATCATCTCAAATATTAAAAAACACCTTCAAGAGTGCGCTCCTTGTGAAAAGGGTACATTTTCTTGAAGGTGTTTTGTTAATCTTCACTTATTCAAATTAGCTTATCTAAGTCAGGATCCGTTCTTGATAACACTCGGGAGCTGTTTGATTCGCTCCTCATCAGGCGTAACAAATAACGTCTTCTGGTTATCATAAATAACACAACCGGGCTTTGCGCCGCTGGGTTTCTTCACATGCCTGACGAGGGTGTAGTCAACGGGAACACTGCTGGATTCTTTGGCTTGGCTGTAATATGCCGCCAGCTGAGCAGCTTCTTCAAGAGTCACCTCACCAAAAGTACTCGACCGGATGACAACATGCGAGCCGGGAATATCCTTCGTATGCAGCCAGGTATCTCCTGAGCTTGCAAGACGGTTCGTCAAGTATTCGTTTTGCAGATTGTTTTTGCCCACACAGATTTCAATGCCTTCCGATGAAGTGAACACATGCAGTGTTGGCAAATTGTTTTTCTTCTTTTTCTTAGCGCCTTTCTTGCTGCGATCCCGTAGATATCCCTGCGACACCAGTTCTTCGCGAATTTCCTCTATATCGTTCATGGAGGCAATGGACAGCTGCTGCAGTAAATTGTCCATATAATCAATCTCTTCACGTGTCTTTTTCAGCTGATCCTCGATGATCTGCAGACTATTCTTATATTTGTTGTACTTCTTGAAGTAGCGCTGTGCGTTGTCCGAAGGTGTAAGAAGCGGATCAAGCGGAATTCTCACTTCCTTCTGCTCCTCATCATAGAAGTTAGGAAGTACAGCTTCCTTGTCCCCCTTCTGAATAGCATACAGAGATGCGAATAGAAGCTCACCGAAGATTCGATATTGATCAGCATCATCTGCTTCGGCAAGATCCTTCTGTAAGTGGTCCAGCTTCTTCACATTTTTGTTGCGCTCGTTCTGCAAAAAGCGGAGCAGATCGCTCACCTTCTGTTTGACCGCGTCTCGCTCAGCCTTTTCACCATAATAGGCCTCCATGCATTTGCTGATGGATGAGTACGGGGTTGACTCTCCGCTCAGATGTGTAAGAGGAATGGCCGAAAAGACCATCTTCCCCTTCGTATTTTGACCGATGACGGGGCTGAACTGGTATGCAGAGACAAGGCACATCACCTCGCCAAAGGCTTGGATCAATCTTGGCAGCGCCTCAGACTTCGACTCTCCGCTAAGCCCCGCGCGAAACACAATTTCCTCGGCTATGAGCGGACTTATACCGCTGAAGGTGTCGACAAACCACTTGGCAGCTGTCCCTTCATAGGCTGTGAAGGCCTCGAAGACGGATGAGTCGGCTGTTAATGGATGATGCTTGTTCTGCTGAGGCGGCTCGGTATAAGAAAATCCGGGCATGATCACTCGATAGCTGCTAATGGCGGGAGTGACATGATGTATCCCATCCATCATGGTGCCTGATGCAGGATCGAGCAATATAATATTGCTGTGCCGTCCCATCAGTTCAATAATAATCCGTTTTACAGATACATCCCCCAGCTCGTCTCGCTGCCTTACGTCGATGTGAATAATTCTTTCCATACCGACCTGACTGATCTTTTCAATAATTCCACTCTCACAGTGCTTGCGCATCAGCATACAGAACATGGGGGCTTCCGTCGGATTAATGAATGTTTGTTCTGTAAAATGAACGCGAGGATAGGTTGGGCTTGCCGACAGCAGCAGCTTGGCATTCTCCCGACCTGCGCGAAGGCTGATCACAATGTCATGCGTATTCGGTTGATGTATTTTATTGATGCGTCCGCCAACACAGGCTTGCAGTTCGTCTACAATAGCGCGGACGACGATTCCGTCTAGTGCCATAATTTAGTGTTCTCCCATCTTAAGCTTTGGTTCGTAGCCGAGATAAGGCTAGATCCACTTCTTACTATCATGCCATAGTTTTGATAAAAACTTAAGAGCTCTTTAGATGTGATAATTCAGCCCTTGTCCGAATACAGTAATGTTAGAAGTTTGTCCGGCAGGATTGGCACTGCTTATGAAGTATATGAATCCTATTTTGATTCGGGCACGTCATGACACTGGACAGGCACAGGACTAAAGACCGGGAGGGGAAACTGTACGTGATGGAGCATAAGAATTGGCATCAGATGAGCATAGAGGATCTTGGGGCCAGCCTGGATGTTGACCCGCAGATAGGTCTGACAGAGGCAGATGCGGAAGAGAGGCAAAAAAAATCAGGAGCAAACGAGCTGTCCGAAGGGAAAGGGATCTCACCGATCACCCTTTTCCTGAATCAATTCAAGGATTTTATGGTGCTTGTTCTGGTTGGGGCCACGCTTGTATCCGGGCTGCTGGGCGAATATCTGGATGCAATCACTATTATCGCTATTATTCTGCTGAATGGAATCCTTGGCTTTGTACAGGAGTTTCGTGCCGAGCGATCGCTCAGCGCGCTGAAGAAATTGTCTGCGCCGACTTCTAAAGTGCTGCGAAACGGCAAGGTGCTGCAGATACCGGCCAAAAATTTGGTCCAGGGAGATATTATCATGCTGGAGAGCGGGGATCGCGTTCCGGCAGATATTCGCTTTGTTGCAGCCAGCAACTGTGATGTTGAAGAATCTGCGCTTACGGGAGAATCTGTGCCAGTAAGTAAGCATAGCAGAATCATTCAGCAAGAGGATATTCCGCTCGGTGATCAGAAGAATATCGGTTTCATGGGCACGATGGTGACCAGAGGAACAGCAAAGGGAATCGTGATTCGCACCGGTATGGATACCGAAATGGGTAAAATTGCTGATCTGATCCAGAATACCGAAGCGCAGGAGACGCCTTTGCAGCGCAGACTCGAGCAGCTAGGCAAAATATTAATCGTTGTTGCCCTGGTGCTTACTGTTCTGGTTGTTGTGGCAGGTATTCTGCATGGACAACCGGCAATAGGGATGTTCCTGGCAGGGGTGAGTCTTGCGGTCGCTGCAATCCCTGAAGGACTGCCGGCGATTGTAACGATTGCACTTGCACTGGGTGTACAGCGTATGATTAAACGAAAGGCGATTGTCCGCAAGCTTCCTTCGGTTGAAACGCTAGGCTCCGCTTCGGTTATTTGCTCGGATAAGACAGGAACGCTGACGCAGAACAAAATGACGGTGACGGATGTCTGGCAGGGCGGCCGTCATCTGAAGGTGTCCGGGGAAGGCTACAGCCCTTCCGGACAAATTACGTATCAAGACCAACTCGTAGATCTCAAGAGTGATCAATCTCTTCGCAGACTGTTCCAAATCAGTGCGCTCTGCAACAATGCGCAGATTGAAGAGGTTCAGGCGGGAGATATGCGAAACGGCAAGAAGATGCTGGAGGAGACGGAATGGAGGCTGAAGGGAGACCCGACGGAAGGGGCACTGGTTACGCTTGCCTCCAAAGCGGGTGTATCTCCGCAAAGCCTGTCTGGCTTATATGAGCGTGTGCAGGAGTTCCCATTCGACTCGGAACGGAAGCTGATGTCAGTGATGATGAGGCATCAAGGCGGAAGGCTTATCTTTACTAAAGGTGCACCGGATGTGTTAATACAGGAATGCACCTACATCATGTGGGAAGGCAAGGTGGTGCCTTTTACCGGGACGCTGAGACAGAGAGTGACCGCAGAGGGAGAGAGAATGGCAAGCTCAGCTTTGAGGGTGCTTGGCATGGCCTATCGTGACGTGAAGCCGGAGGAACACGTAGATAGTGAGCATAAAGCGGAAAGCCAGTTGATCTTTGTTGGTCTCGCAGGGATGATTGATCCTCCACGCAAGGAAGTGCGCGATGCCATCGCAACATGCAGAAGAGCCGGAATCAAGACGGTCATGATTACGGGAGACCATTCCATGACAGCGGAGGCGATTGCGCATCAGCTTGGGATATTGCCGCGGGATGGCAAGGTACTGACAGGTCAGCACCTTGCTTCACTAAGTGATGATGAGCTGGACAATGAAGTCGAGCAAACCTATGTTTATGCAAGAGTATCTCCGGAGCATAAGCTTAGAATCGTAAAAGCACTTCAGCGCAAAGGTCATGTGGTTGCTATGACAGGAGATGGAGTGAATGATGCCCCTGCGATCAAAGCCGCAGATATTGGGATTGCGATGGGGATAACAGGTACGGATGTAACCAAGGAAGCCTCTGCTCTCATATTAAGTGATGACAATTTCTCTACCATTGTCTCAGCTATTGAGGAAGGGCGAAATATATACGAGAACATTAGGAAGTTTATTCGTTATTTGCTGGCTTCCAATGTCGGAGAGATATTGACGATGTTCTTCGCCATGATGGCGGGTCTTCCGCTGCCACTATTGCCGATTCAGATTCTATGGGTCAATCTCGTGACCGACGGTCTGCCAGCTATGGCGCTAGGTGTTGACCAGCCGGAAAAAGATCTAATGGAGCATAAGCCGCGCTCTGCTAAAGAAAATATTTTTGCAAGAAGACTGGGCTGGAAGATAATTAGCCGTGGTGTGCTGATCGGATTATGTACGCTGGGGGCATTCTGGCTAACGTTGCAGGCCGCACCAGATAGTGAAGGGCAGCTTGTTAAGGCCCAGTCCGTTGCTTTTGCAACGCTTGTTATGGCACAGCTTATCCATGTATTTGACTGCCGAAGCTCAAGATCCATATTCCATCGCAATCCGCTGCAGAATAAATATTTGGTTCTTGCGGTTCTCTCATCTGTCATTCTCATGCTTGTCGTGATGTACACACCTCAGTTACAGCCGATCTTCAAAACGGTACCGCTTGACCTCAGAGAATGGGCTCTCGTCATCGTTGCCGCCGGGATTCCTACATTCCTGCTTGGAATCGGCAGTGTATGGGGTGGACGCCGTAATCGCCGGAGACTGACAACCGGAGGCTACACACCGAAAAGTACAAAGTTTTCAGCATAAAGTAGATTTCCTTCGCTCCTTGAGATATGCTATCCTGAAGAAAAAAGTCGAATGCTTATCCTATATTAGGAGGATGCTTGAGATGAACAGCTTGGCTAGATAGAATGAGCCATTTATAATAGGGGTTAGTTCGATCTGGAATGCCAAAAGGAGCGGAGTTACTTCATGGAATTTACGAAAATGCATGGGCTAGGAAATGACTTTGTTGTCATTTATGGAGAACAAGAGCTTCCCGCAAACGCGGCAGAGCTGGCGATAAAATGGTGCGATCGGTTCTTTGGGATCGGTGCAGATGGCCTTGTATATATTTTGCCTTCCGATGCTGCGGATTTCCAAATGCGCATCATTAATTCTGATGGTACGGAGGCTGAACAATGCGGCAATGCTATTCGCTGTGTTGCCAAATATGTATATGATAACGGGCATATAGACCGGGAAGAGATTACGATCCTTACGATCGGTGCAGGTGTACAGCCCGTTCAGCTGACTGTAAAGGACGGCAAAGTGGAGACGGTGCGGGTTGATATGGGAGAACCTGTACTTGACGGCCTTAAGGTGCCGACGACGATTGATGCTAACCCAGTTGTGAATGAACCTATTGAGGTCGGAGGCAGCGGCTTCCGGTTCACTGCAGTATCTATGGGTAACCCGCACTGTGTTATTTATGTTGATGACGCAGTCAACTTTGATCTGGCCGCTTGGGGATCCAAGATGGAGGTACATCCATTGTTCCCTAACAAAACGAATGTTGAGTTCGCAACGGTGAAGGATCGCAGGCATGTAGATATGCGTGTATGGGAACGCGGTGCTGGACCTACGCTTGCTTGTGGAACCGGCGCTTGCGCTACCTTGGTATCCTCTGTTCTGAACGGAGTAACGGATCGTGAAGCATGGATCAGTCTCAAGGGCGGAGACCTGTATATTGAATGGAGTGAGGCAAATAACCACGTGTACATGACCGGACCTGCTGAGATTGTATATACAGGAACTACGAACTAATGTAATCGAATTACTTTGTAAATCTGAAGGCATCCCCATCAACTTATCGTTTTGGTTGATGGGCGTGCTTTTTTTATGGAATTATATTAAATAGTGGTGTTAGACAAGGAGTGGATATTGATGCTGTTAGAGATTATAGCAACGACGGTGGATGATGCTGTTACGGCCGAGAAGTACGGTGCAGATCGATTGGAGCTGATTACGGCCATTACTGAGGGCGGATTGACCCCAGGAATCGGTCTTGTTTCACAAGTGGTGAAGTCTGTGAGCATTCCTGTTCATGTCATGGTGCGTCCGCATAGCCGTTCCTTCGTTTATAGTAAGTCCGATGTGGAAACGATGGTCTCCGAAATTGAAGCCATTAGACAGACGGGGGCGGCAGGTATTGTACTTGGTGCATTGACGCCAGATGGAAAGATTGACGAACAAACACTGGAACAGCTGTTGAGCTCGTCTGGTGATATGCAGGTGACGTTTCATCGCGCCTTTGATGAGCTGGAGGATCAGCTGGAAGGCCTCCGTACTCTTGCGAAGTATCCTGCAGTAACGAGAGTACTGACCTCGGGTGGTCCAAATCCTGCTCCTCAGTCGATTCCGCAAATTCGCAGACTTGTGGAACAGACAGCAGCCAGCCAGCTCCGTATTTTAGCCGGCAGTGGCTTGAAGAGGGAGACGATCATGGACTTTATTGAGCAAACGGGTGTAACTGAGATTCACTTCGGCTCGGGGGTACGCCATGATCAGTCTGGTCTACAGCCGATCGATTCAGCCGAGCTTAAGGCGCTCTCGGGCTGTATCCATGAGTATGGGCAGTAGCCCTCTTGGAGGTCGACTGCTGAGCCGAAAGTATGCGTGCTGGAGGATACATCCTATCGTGCATCCATTGAAATTGCGCATGAGTGGGAAGTCCCTGCCTCTGCAGAGGATACGCTGGATTTAGAACAACGGGAGCTGATCTATTATCCGAATCGGACATCAGGACGCACAGAACAGATGATTCCTCTTGCGATCCGTACGATTCTGTCACTTGAACGAAGTGGAAAAGCAGTGAAGATCGAGACCACCTTCAATAATCAGGCAAAGGATCACAGGCTGCGGATTTTATTTCCTACGGATATGCGTCCTCTGTTCATCATGCCGACTCAATGTTTGAAATTGCTGAGCGGGATAACCATCCTGCTGCAGAATGGGAGAATCCGAGCAATACGCAGCATCAGCAATCTTTAGTAAGTCTGACCAGTTTCAGATTCCATGGACAGCGGTTCAAACCGATGTGCATACAGGTACAGTTGCACCCAGCCATGCAGTGATCAATTGGGACAGCCCGAACCTGGCCTTTTCTTCTATAGAAGGTAAATGAAGAGTCGAATGACTTGATGCTTCGCTGGTATAACATGAGTGCCAATGAAACAGCACTGGAATTAAAGAGTAATAGTTATAGCTCCTGCTATAAGAGAAATATTCTTGAAGAGCGAGAAGAACAGGTTACTCCGGAGAATTTCGAGAGATCCGCTGTGATCAACATGCCAGTTGGGGCATGTGAAATTGTTACCTTGGGCCTTATAAAATAATATTAATTCATTAATTACCTATCGTAATAGTCGATTTTATTGTTGTATTTGGAATTTATGCAAAATCATTGCTTAAACAATCCTCCCATATGTGTTACATTAGTGTGAACAAATTGGAATTGGCGGGAGGAGAACGATGGCGGATTTACGTGAGGTGTTGAAAAATGAAGTCATTATAGGCGATGGCGCCATGGGGACAGAGCTTTATAAAATGGGCGTTCCGGTCGGAGTTTCATACGAAGAATTGAACTTGATATCGCCCGATATGGTTCGTGATGTTCATTCCAGATACATTGAGGCAGGAGCACGACTTATTGAAACAAATACGTTCTCAGCTAACTACGTTAACTTATCCAAGTATGGTCTTGAAGATCAAGTTGAAGCGATTAACAGAGCCGGTGTGAGAGTCGCACGAGAAGCGATGGGCGATAAAGGTTTTGTTGTAGGTGCTGTCGGAGCCATTCGTGCAGGAAAGAGAGCAGACATTTCGGCTGCTAAGCTGAATTTTAATTTTGAACAGCAAATTTCTGTTCTTGTTGATGAGGGAATCGATGGTGTACTCCTGGAAACGTTCTATGACGTGGAGGAGCTTGTAATTGCAATAAGACAGGTCAGGAAATTAACCGAGCTGCCGATTATTTGCCAGTTTGCTATTGACGATATCGGTCGCACGTTTGACGGATTCACGATGCCCGAAGCTTTTTCCATTCTATATAAAGAAGGCGCGGATGTGATCGGATTTAACTGCCGGACAGGCCCGAGCAGCATTATGAGGGTAATGGAATCGGTTCAGAATCTAGGGATTCCGATGTCGGTATTCCCGAATGCCGGTCTGGCGGAGTATGTTGACGGGGTGTATCGGTATGGTGCTTCTGCGGAGTACTTTGGTCAGAACGCAGTCCGGTTTGCTGACTTGAATGCACGGATTATCGGCGGATGCTGCGGTACGACACCGGAGCACATCAAGGCAATGGTTTCAGCACTTGATAATTATGTGCCAGCTCCACTAACCGTAGTGGATGAAGAGCTTCTGCCAATTCCGGTTTCTGTCACCGAGATACTTGCTGATGGAAGCTCAGCAGGCACGATTCGAACAGAGCCTACGATTGTAGATTTGGTTAAAGAACGCCACACCGTCATCGTAGAGCTTGATCCGCCGCGTGATCTTGATATTCAAAAATTTCTAAGAGGGGCCAAAACCCTGAAGAAGGCTGGTGTCGATGCATTGACGCTGGCTGACAACTCTCTGGCAGTAACCCGGATGAGCAATATGGCGCTCGGCTATCTGGCGAAGGAGCAGATTGGACTGAGACCGCTGATTCATATCGCCTGCCGGGACCGGAATTTGATTGGAACACAGTCTCATCTTATGGGCTTTGATGCCCTGGGCATTGATCATGTGCTTGCGGTTACCGGAGATCCCTCCAGATTCGGAGACCTGCCGGATTCAAGCTCGGTGTATGACTTGACATCATTTGAAATTATACGGATGATTAAGCAGCTGAACAGCGGAATAGCTTTCTCCGGTAAACCGCTTAAGCAGAAGGCAGACTTTGTTGTAGGTGCCGCATTCAATCCCAATGTGAAGTATCTGGAGAAGGCAGTACAGCGTTTGGAGAAGAAGATTGCTGCCGGTGCAGATTATATTATGACCCAGCCAATCTATGATCCTAAGCTGATTGTACAGCTCAAGGAAGCAACGAGCCATTTGGACATTCCGATATTTATTGGAATTATGCCGCTTGCCAGTGGACGGAATGCGGAATATTTGCACAACGAGGTACCAGGGATTCAATTATCGGATGAAGTCAGAGAGAGAATGGCAGGGCTTGAAGGCGAAGAGGGCCGCAAGGTGGGTACGACGATAGCGAAGGAACTGCTGGATGTGGCGATGGAGCATTTTAATGGAATCTATATTATGACTCCGTTCATGTTCTATGGAATGAGTGAAGAGCTGACTCATTATGTGTGGGAGAAGTCAGGCCGCGCGATTAAGGCATAGAAAAATAAGCAGATTTAGATATACAGCAACAGCCGATATTTACGTTGCCAGTTTATTTATAAGAACGACCAAATAGAGTATCACGAGTGAGAAAAAAGTCCGTGCCTGCTGAGCTGAATATAGCAGGTACGGGCTTTTGTGCTGTTGCTTTTTAATCATCATATAAATGGTAAGATCCAGTACATGCTCGATCATGAAGAGAAAAGGTTCCGCAGCTGTTCCGGTATCGGTCTGCTTTTTCGAGTGGAAGGGTCGATGGTTACGCTTGTAATGAGAGCGTCTGCGCAGATCTCCTGGGCTTCATTTAATATCGTTTGCCTGAGCACATAACTTGAATTCCGGGCGCTGTCTTGTTCTGTTGTCACGGTAAGGAGCTGACCTTGAAGGCATTCCTTGCGATAGTTAATATTGATATTAACGGTGACCGTCTGACAGCCAAGCTCAAGCAGCGTTTTGTAAGACAGCTCTCCAGCTTCATACCATTCATCTCGTGCCCACTCCAGGTATTCTAGATATTTTGCATTATTTACGTGGCCGTTGACATCAATCTCGGTAGGACGAACAATAAGTTTCAGTTCTGTTTTCATATGCAGATCTCCTGTTTAAGTTTTTGATGGGTCATTTAGAGGATGCCCGTGCATGAAGTGCAAATAAATAATGTATGTAGATTCTAATAGGAAGCCCTGAATTAGGCAATAATGGTATGAATTAATGGCTAATCCCCCTTGATTATCGTACTTGTTTAAGCCTGTATTATCCGATACAATAGTATAATGGATGTGATGCCGATGTCATTCAGTATGACCGGATACGGTCAATATTTGCTCAGCTATGGCGGGTATAAGGTACAATTTGAAGTCAAATCCGTAAACCATAGATATTGTGAAGTCGTCTTTAGGATGCCAAGGGAATGGAGTCGTTTCGAAGACGGGCTTCGCAGGATGGTACAGCGTAAACTTGCACGAGGCAGGATTGATGTATTCATTACGAGGGAATTTGATGACAGCAGCAGCAGAGGCACTGTGTTGAATAAGCAGATGGTTGCTTCCTATCTCGAGGCCTCAGGGGAGCTTGAGTCCAGCTTCGGGATGAAGGGGAATCTGACCATTTCAGAAATGCTGCAGCTGCCTGGTGTGTTTGTGAATTCTGAGGAGATGAGCAGTCTCTCGGTCTTTGAGGACCAGAACTGGGAGACTGCGCTGCAGGAAGGTCTTGCACTTGCACTTGACGAGCTGCTTGATATGCGCTCTCGTGAAGGAAATCATCTCGCCGCTGATCTGAAGTCGCGAATAATGAGTCTGCAGGCTCATCATGCAGCGATGATCCAATTAGCACCTGCTGTAGTGACGGAGTATCGAAGCAAGCTGAAACAGCGATTAACCGAAATTTCTGATGCACCATTCGATGAACATAAATTTGGCATGGAGATCGCGATTTTTGCCGACCGATCCAACATAGATGAGGAGCTGACTCGTCTCTCTAGTCATATGGCTCAGTGCGAAGAGCTGCTCACCATGCGTGAGCCTATAGGGCGCAAGCTTGATTTCTTGATCCAGGAGATGAATCGTGAAGTCAACACCATCGGTACCAAAGCTCACCACCTGGGGCTGGTTAATCTGGTGGTCGAGATGAAGGCCGAGCTGGAGAAGATCAGAGAACAAGCTGCGAATTTAGAATAGGCAATGAACACTTAGTTGAATCAATTTCATAATACCTTTAGCTGCTTCAATTGAGGGTATATATAGATCAAAATGATTTTGTTTGTCTATATATAGTTTCAAATTCACCTTTTAATGATTTATGAAATTGATTCAGTTTTGCAAAGATTACACCAGTAATAGGGGGACGAACCTGAATATGGCAATTAAACTCATAAATATAGGATTCGGTAATATCGTTTCGGCGAATCGCATCATTTCTATTGTTAGTCCTGAATCCGCCCCAATCAAAAGAATTATACAGGAAGCACGGGATCGTCACATGTTGATCGACGCTACATATGGACGCAGAACACGTGCAGTAATTATTACGGACAGTGATCATGTGATCCTGTCTGCAGTGCAGCCGGAGACGGTTGCCCATCGTTTATCTTCTAAAGACGATGACAACGACGAATAAAATGGAGTGTAATATGTCTAAGGGATTACTAATTGTATTATCAGGACCGTCCGGTGTTGGAAAAGGAACCGTATGCACGGCTCTAAGAAAACGAGTTCCTGAACTCATCTATTCTGTGTCAGCTACAACTCGCCAACCAAGACTTGGTGAGGAGAACGGAGTCAATTATTTTTTCAAGAGTCAAGAGCAGTTTCTTGATATGATCGAGAAGGATCAGCTCTTGGAGCATGCGGAGTATGTGGGCAACTATTACGGAACCCCGCGTGATTTCGTAGAGGAGACCCTTAATTCCGGCAAAGATATCATTTTGGAGATTGAAGTCCAAGGAGCTCTAAAAGTAAAAGAAAAGTTCCCGGAAGGTATTTTCGTATTCCTGCTGCCTCCATCTCTTGATGAATTGAAGGATCGAATTCAAGGCCGAGGCACCGAGAATCAAGCGACAATTGAACACCGCATGTCCGTTGCCGAGCAGGAGATCAGTTTGCTGCAGCAATATGATTATGCAGTCGTCAATGATGAAATTGATTTGGCCTGCAAACGAATAGAATCGATCATCATCGCCGAACATTGTAAAATAAATAGTAAATCGAAATGAGGAATGCTCCATGCTATATCCATCTATTGATGAAATGATGAACAAGGTAGACAGTAAATACTCTCTGGTGGTTGCAGCTTCCAGACGTGCCAGACAGCTGCGCGAAGGTGAGAAGTCCGAGCTCAGAAACCCGAAATCCCATAAACAAGTCGGTATTGCACTTGAAGAAATTTATGGTGATTTTATACGTGTAGAGAAAGGCCATGACGAAGAAGAAGAAGTAGAACAAGACAGCCAGAAGAAGTAGAACAAGACAGCCAGTCATAACCTATATTCGAAATACGAATAATGTACAGCCCTAATAAAAGTGACAACCGCAAGGTTGTTATTTTTTTCTTTAGACGCGTAATTCGCATAAGTCCCAAATCTTAATAAGAACAGGGGGAGCACATATGCTGAACGGTAAAAAAATCGTGCTCGGTGTTTCAGGAGGGATTGCAGCTTATAAGGCGGCTGCGCTGACGAGTAAGCTGGTGCAGAAGGGGGCAGAGGTGCACGTCATCATGACGGCATCCGCCAAGGAGTTCATTACAGAGCTGACCCTTCAGTCCTTATCACGAAATCCGGTATATACAGATACCTTTGATGAACGTGATGCATCGTTTGTCTCACATATTCACCTGGCAGACACTGCAGATCTGGTCCTTGTTGCACCGGCAACAGCGAATGTGATTGCCAAGATGGCTCATGGACTTGCAGATGATATGCTGACAACAACACTGCTCGCAACGACGGCTCCGGTGATGGTTGCTCCAGCCATGAATGTACACATGTATGAGCATCCAGCCGTGATCGAGAACATGAATACCTTATATTCACGTGGTGTGCATTTTATTGAGCCGGGGGTAGGTCAGCTAGCCTGCGGTTATATCGGAAAAGGGCGGCTTGAAGAGCCTGAGACGATCGTGGATGTAATTGAGCGTTTTTTTAAAGAGGATGAAGCGAGCAAGACCCTGTCTGGCAAAAAAATGGTAGTTACAGCAGGCGGTACCATTGAACGAATTGACCCTGTTAGATACATTACCAATGATTCTTCGGGCAAAATGGGGGTTGCTTTTGCCAAAACAGCCAAAGCCATGGGAGCCGAGGTCACGCTAATAGCGGCAAATATGCAAGTAAAGTATCCAGAAGGAATAACGGTTGTTCCTGTCCAGTCTGCAGATGATATGTATCGAGCAGTACTTGAGCATTGGGATCAGAGTGATATCGTAGTTAAGGCGGCTGCAGTTGCTGACTATCGTCCGCTGGAGGCGGCCAAGCAGAAGATCAAGAAGAGCGGCAAGACACTGACGCTTGAGCTCGTCAAGACGGTTGATATTCTCGAATCTCTGGGAAAAGCCAAAACGCATCAATACTTGATCGGTTTTGCTGCAGAAACGAATGACCTGGAGCAACATGCGGCTTCCAAGCTGGAGCGTAAAAATGCGGACCTGATCGTTGCTAATGACGTTACCCAAGAGGGTGTTGGGTTCGGGACAGACACAAATGCGGTTAAAATTTTTGACAGGCAGGGCTTGGTTAAAGAAATTCCTGTGACTGCCAAAGAAGAAGTAGCACGACAAGTACTGCTGATCGCAGCCTCCCGAATGGATGGGAGGAAGTGAGCTTGTGAATATTGCAAAAGTGATAGTAGACGTGCCAGCCAAAGACGTGGACCGCACTTTTGATTACTTGATTCCCGAATCGCTTCAGGGCTGGGTAGAGGTAGGCAGTCGTGTCGGTGTTCCTTTTGGACATCGAACGGTTCAGGGCTTTGTTGTAGGGCTGGAAGAGGCAGTAACCACAGACTTCAAGCTGAAGCCGATTGCCGAGCTCCTGGATCTGGTTCCGCCGCTGTCGCCTGATCTGGTTGAGCTTGGCAGATGGATGAGCCAGCATTACGCCTGTAGTGCCATTATGGCCTTGCAGGCGATGATTCCGACTGCGCTGAAGGGTAAATCCAAGCGTTATATCTCTGTTTCAGAAGGGTTCGAGCCATTACAGGAGCAGACCGTGCAGGTATCACAGGCTGCAAATGACAGTCCTGTATTATTTGCGCTCCCGGAACGGCAGGAGGAACCATCCATCCAGGATGAAATCATTCGATATGTACGGAGCAAGGAACAGGTGACACTGGATCATCTCAGTCATCGGTATCCGGATTATTCAAAGGAAATCAAGCGATTGATTCGCAGCGGCCTCCTGCATGAGGAACAGATGATCAAGGACAAGCTGCAGAAGAAGATGCTCAAGGCGGTTAATCTTGCTGTAAGCGATAGAGAGGCTGAGGAGGCGCTTGCTGACTTTCCGGCCAAAGGCAAGCGGCAAAAAGAGGTCTTATCTTTTTTGCTTGAAGCGAAGGAACTGCTCCCAATGCCGCTTAAAGATGTGCTGTCTGCGCTCCAAGTGTCTGCCGCCACAGTGAAAGGGCTTGAAGACAAGGGATTGATCTTGATCTCTGAATTGGAAGTGTTCCGCGACCCATACCGTGGACGTGATTTCAAGCCAACTGAGCCGCTTCCGCTCACCGCGGAACAGCAGGCAGTCTATGACCGGATTGCAAGACAACTGGATAAACGTGAGCAGGGCGTATTTCTGCTGCATGGCGTGACAGGCAGCGGTAAGACGGAAGTATATCTTCAGGCCATTCAGCGATGCATTAAGCAGAACCGTCAGGCCATTGTGCTCGTTCCTGAGATTTCACTTACACCGCAGATGGTTGAAAGATTTAAGGGACGTTTTGGTGACCAGGTTGCCGTTATGCACAGCAGGCTATCAGGCGGAGAGAGATATGATGAGTGGCGAAAAATCCGTGAAGGCAAGGTTAAAGTGGCCATCGGTGCACGATCTGCTGTGTTTGCTCCGTTTGATCAACTGGGACTGATCATCATTGATGAAGAGCATGAGACCTCCTATAAGCAGGAGGAGACGCCGAAATATCATGCAAGAGATGTGGCAGTAGAACGCTCCAAGCAGCACGGAGCAGCAGTTATCTTGGGCTCCGCAACGCCATCACTTGAAAGCTACTATGCTGCCAGGTCACAAGCTAGTGATGAGTTTGCCCCGGTTCTAATGGAGATGAACTACCGAGCCTTGGGCAATGAGCTCCCGAAGGTACGGATCATTGACATGAGGGAGGAGCTGAAGGACGGTAATCGGTCGATGTTCAGCAGAGCCCTGCATCAAGGAATTGCGGAGCGGATTGAACGCGGAGAGCAGACCGTACTTCTCTTGAACCGCCGCGGGTATTCAACCTTTGTGATGTGCCGTAGCTGCGGCTATGTTGCAAGTTGTCCGGAGTGTGATATCTCTCTTACGTTTCATCAGCGAAGCAATAACCTAAGATGTCATTACTGCGGCTATGCGGAGGCCGCTCCTGAGATTTGTCCCGATTGCGGCAGCGAGCATATCCGTTATTTTGGCACGGGGACTCAGCGAGTAGAGGAAGAGCTGGCGAAGCTGTTCCCTGGCGTGCGGGTGATTCGGATGGATGTGGACACAACGACCGAAAAAGGCTCCCACGAGAAGCTGCTCAAAGCTTTTCGTGAGAAAAAGGCAGATATTTTGCTTGGAACACAGATGGTGGCCAAAGGGCTTGATTTCCCGGACGTGACGCTGGTTGGTGTTATAACCGCCGATTCAGCGCTGAATTTGCCTGACTTCAGGGCTGCTGAGAAAACATTTCAGCTGCTGACTCAGGTTGCCGGTCGTGCGGGCCGCCATCAGCTGCCGGGAGAGGTGTTCGTGCAATCCTATACACCAGATCATTATTCGATTGTGCATGCAGGGAGCCATGATTATCTCTCGTTTATCAAGGATGAACTAGGCCACAGGCGTGCTCTGCAGTATCCGCCGTATTGCCGGCTGATCCTGGTGACATTCTCACATGAACAGCTTCCTGTCCTTGTGAGGGCAGCCGAGAATTACACGAGACTTCTCAAGGAGCAGGCACAGAAGATGGGGCTGCTCGGCAGTCTGGATCGATTTAGTTCAGATGCCTTTGATGTTCTGGGTCCGGTCGCCTCACCGATGCCGCGATTAAAAAATAGATACAGGTTTCAATGTATGATAAAATGGCGTGGGGAAATTGATGCCATCGGCCTTGTGAAAAATATGGCGAGCAAGATGGAGCAGGATTTTCAGGGTAAGGATTTGCTTATAAGCCTTGATGTCGATCCACAGATGCTGATGTAGTTCAGGATCGGGATTCATAACATATAAATTAACATGAAGCAGGATGATGAAATCCTGAAATATTTACGTTCATAGGAAGGTGTTTAGCAGCATGTCAATTCGATTGATTGTAAAAGAACCGGATGAAGTATTGCACAAAGTAGCCAAGGAAGTAAAGAAGATCACACCTAATGTACAGAAACTGCTCGATGATATGGCGGAGACGATGTATGATGCGGATGGTGTGGGTCTCGCTGCACCGCAGGTCGGCATTTTAAAACGACTAATTGTAGTGGATGTAGGGGATGATCACGGTCTGATCAAAATGATCAACCCTGAGATTGTAAGCTCGGAAGGAGAGCAATTTGGACCCGAAGGCTGTCTGAGCATTCCAGGCTATAACGGGGATGTTCGCAGAGCCGAAACGGTTACGGTAAAAGGTCTTGACCGCGATGGCAAAGAATTTACGGTTACGGGCAGTGGTTTGTTCGCGAGAGCGTTCCAGCATGAAATCGATCATTTGAACGGCGTTTTGTTTACGGACCTCGCAGAAAAAGTGTATGAAATTGGAGCTGAACCGAACCGCGGTAAATAAGGAGGTATGAAAATGAACATCGTTTTTATGGGAACACCGGCCTTTGCTGTGCCTTCGCTCGAAAGACTGCTTGAGGAAGGATACAACATCAGCCTTGTGGTCACTCAGCCGGATAAACCTCAAGGACGAAAAAAGGTTCTGACACCGCCTCCTGTCAAAGAAGCTGCGCTGAAGCACGGTATTCCCGTGTTTCAGCCGGCAAGGCTTCGTGATAAAGAATCTGTAGCTGAGCTTGCCAAATGGAAGCCGGATCTCATTATTACTGCTGCTTTTGGGCAAATCTTGCCGAAATCAGTGCTGGATATGCCTCACTCTGGCTGTGTTAACGTGCACGGATCGTTACTGCCGAAATATCGGGGAGGTGCACCGATTCAGCGTTCGATCATTAATGGAGAGAAGGTTACGGGTGTAACGCTCATGTACATGGCTGAAGGTCTTGATACCGGTGATATGATCTCCAAGGTAGAGGTCGCTATTGAGGACGAGGATACTTCGGGTACTATGTTTGAGAAGCTCAGTCTTGCTGGAGCGGAGCTGCTGATGAGCGAGATGCCTCATTTGATTAAGGGAAAAGTGCAGGCCACTCCCCAGAATGAGGATGAGGCGACTTATGCAAAGAACTTATCCCGAGAGGATGAGAAGATCGACTGGTCTCGTCAATCACGTCAAATTTACGACCAGGTCAGGGGACTCACTCCATACTCTGGCGGGTTTACATTGTGGGACGAGCAGGTATTTAAGGTCTGGGGCACAATTAATCCTTCTAAACTCCCTGAGCCATACCTTCAGGCGTCTGATGCTACTATGAATGAAGAGCCGGGGACGGTGCTTGGGGTGTCCAAGCTGGGCATTGAAGTGAAGACAGGTGACGGCTCTTTGTGGCTGTCAGAGGTGCAGCCTGCGGGTAAAAAGGCGATGGCTGCCGGTGATTTTGCCCGCGGCGGATCACTTAAGACAGGGACGGTGCTGAAGTGAAGTCAGGAGACAACAAAAATCCTCGCCACAGCAATACATCCAGTATGCATAAAGGTAAGGGCGGTGCTCAGTCTGCTGCTTCTGGTAAGCGCAAGGTATCCAGCAGAGAGGCGGCTCTTCAAATCTTGGCTGCTGTGGAGCAGGAAGGGGCTTACAGCAATCTGCTTCTGAATCAAGTGCTGAAACAGGCGAATCTCAATCCCGCTGATGCGGGACTAGCCACGGAGCTGGTATATGGCACCATTGCACGGCAAAAGACACTGGATTATTATCTTGAATCCTATGTAGCCAAAGGTCTTGCCAAGCTTCAGCCCTGGGTTCGAAGTTTGCTTAGGCTGAGTCTGTATCAAATTATATATTTGGATCGGGTGCCGGATCATGCGGCGGTAAGTGAAGCGGTAAATATTGCCAAGCGCAAGGGCCATCAGGGCATATCCGGAATGGTGAACGGGGTGCTGCGCAATATTCTGAGAAATCGGGACAAGCTGACGATTCCTCAGAACCTTCCTGCAGCAGAACGCATCGCACTGACGCACTCCCATCCTGAATGGCTTGTTAAGCGCTGGATTGAGCAGTACGGGGAGCAGGAAGCTGAAGCGATGTGTATGGCGAATAACGAGGCGCCTCCGGTCAGTGTTCGGGTGAATACGACCATGATCTCAAGAGAGAAGCTGATGAATGAGATGCAGGAGGAAGGACTGGTAGTGGAGCCTTCCCTTCTCAGTGATGATGGGATTATCGTCAAGAGCGGGGGGAATATGGCTCTTACCGACTGGTATAAGGAAGGGATGCTCTCTGTCCAGGACGAAAGCTCCATGCTTGTGGCAGGAGCGGTGGACCCGAAGCCTGGCATGACCGTTCTGGACTGCTGTGCTGCACCCGGAGGCAAGACCTCGCATATGGGTGAGAAGATGGAGGATCGAGGACATATTATTGCCAATGACATTCATCCTCACAAAGTAGAGCTTATTCATAGACAGGCGGAACGGCTGGGGCTCGCCAGCATTGAGACCGTATGTCATGATGCGCTTGATTTGGCTGCCAGCTACAAGGAAGCTTCGTTTGACCGCATATTGCTCGATGCGCCTTGCTCTGGGTTCGGGGTGATTCGCAGAAAGCCGGATCTTCGGTGGACTAAATCCCCAGAGGATGTTGAAGCCATCAGCGCGCTGCAATATGAGCTGCTGAGCCGCGTATCCAGACTGTTGAAGCCTGGAGGCACGCTTGTATATAGTACTTGTACTACAGAGCATGCGGAGAATGGCGGTGTCGTGGAACGCTTCTTGAAGGAGAATGATCAATTTGCTCCTGCGGGTCATCTGGTGATGAGAGAAGAGCTGCAGCGCTCTGCAACAATGGACGAGTACGGAGTTCAAATTTTGCCTCACCAGTTTCATAGCGACGGATTCTACATTGCAAGACTGACACGGCTTGAATCATCGTAAAAAGTGGATTAATAAACAAGACTGCCGCCAGTAACCGTCAGGTATTGGCGGCTTTTTGCAGTTGGTGGCCTAAAGACCTGCATAGATGAATACTGAATTATGTGCTAAAATGGGTAGAATGAGTAATAATATGTCTATAGATCAATTGGAAAGAACAGGTGTGAATGAAATGACAAAGCCTTTTATATATGATTACACGCTCGAAGAGCTGGAGCAGTGGGCAATGGAGAATGGGGAGCCAAAGTTTCGTGCTGCTCAAATCTACGACTGGGTTTATGTAAAAAGAGTGAATGACTTTTCAGAAATGACGAACCTCTCGAAAGGTTTGCGCGAGAAGCTTGATGCTCAGTTCCAATTCGTGACGCTTTCTGAAATTACGAAGTTTGAGTCCAAGGACGGTACAGTGAAGTTTCTGTTCGGACTGCATGACGACCATGCGATTGAGACGGTCATCATGAAGCATAACTATGGCAACAGTGTATGTGTGACGACACAGGTCGGCTGCAGAGTCGGCTGTACTTTTTGCGCCTCAACGCTTGGCGGCTTGAAGCGGAACCTGACTGCCGGTGAGATCATTGCTCAAGTCGTGCGCTCACAGCAAATTCTGGATGAACGCAATGAACGTGTGAGCAGTATTGTAATTATGGGTACGGGTGAACCGTTTGAGAACTATGATGAGACAATGAAGTTCCTCAGAACTATGATTCATGAGAAAGGCCTGAATATTGGTCAGCGCCATATCACGGTCTCGACAAGCGGCATTGTTCCCAATATTTATAAATTTGCAGATGAGGATACCCAGATTAACCTGGCCATCTCCATCCATGCACCGAATGACAAGCTGCGCTCGAAGCTGATGCCTGTTAACCGCCGGTTCCCATTTGATGATGTAATGGAGTCTCTTCGCTATTATCAAGGCAAGACGGGACGACGCATTACATTCGAATATGCTTTGATCGGCGGCGTTAACGATCAGCCGGAGCATGCTGAAGAGCTTGCTGGAGTTCTGAAGGACATGCTGTGCCATGTCAATCTGATCCCGGTAAACTATGTGCCGGAGCGTAAGTATATCAGAACCGCTCGCAAGGATATATTCCAGTTTCAGCGTATCCTCGCTGATCATGGAGTGAACGTTACGATCCGCAGAGAGCAGGGTCATGATATCGCAGCCGCTTGTGGTCAGCTGCGTGCGAAGCATATGGAGAAGCACAAGGAAGCTTGAGGTGAGAATATGACTGTGATGAATACAGTGCATGTGAGCCACATAGGGCGAGTTCGTTCGGTAAATGAAGATTCCGCCTGGATCAGGCATCTGGACCAGGGATATATATTAGGTATTGTGGCAGATGGTATGGGTGGACATCTTGCCGGAGATACAGCAAGCAGACTGGCCGTAGAAACGGTGTCCGAAGACCTCGCGGTGCTTGAGCCTGGTTTGTCAGGTGCATCGCTGAGCGCTGCACTAAGCGATGCCATTCTGCACGCGAATGAAGTCATCTATCGCACAGCGGCTGGGGATGAGAAGCTTCACAACATGGGGACGACTGTCGTTGCTCTCCTCATGAGTGATGCTTCCGGCATCATTGGCCACATTGGCGACAGCCGTGCTTACAAGATAACAGCCAATAAGGTACTACAGTTGACAGAGGATCATACACTAGTTAATGAGCTGTACAAGAATGGGCAGATCAGTGAAGAAGAGACTCATGTACATCCACTAAAAAATGTCGTTACCAGAGCGCTTGGGACGGATGAAGATGTGTCCGTGGATCTATACCCTGTCATTCTGGAAGCCGGGGATGTGCTTATGCTGTGCAGTGATGGCCTAAGCAATCTGGTCAGCAGTGAGCAGATGGCAACAGTGATTGGCCAAGCTGATCTGCCTTTGTCTGAACGGGCAGACAGGCTGCTGCAGCTTGCACTTCTGGCCGGAGGAGACGACAATATTACAGTTGCTCTGTTTGAAATGCCAGCGGGCCCTTTAAGCGTAGCGGAAGAGGGGGTTGAATCATGATCGGACATCAGCTGAGCGGACGTTATGAAGTGATTGAGCGCGTCGGCGGAGGCGGAATGGCCCTGGTATACAAAGCGCACGATATTTTGCTCGGACGTAATGTAGCGATCAAGGTTCTTCGTCAGCAATTCGTTCATGATGAGGAGTTTATTCGTCGGTTTAGACGAGAAGCCCAATCGGCTGCATCCTTGTCTCATCCGAATGTAGTTAGTATTTATGATGTAGGTCAGGAAGAAGACATCCATTACATTGTGATGGAGTACATTGAAGGTCAGAACCTGAATGAAATTATAAAAGAGCGTGCTCCGCTTCAAGTCGATGAAGCTGTCAGAATTGCTGCACAGATTGCGGATGCACTGGATCATGCCCATCATAATCAAATTATTCATCGCGATATTAAGCCGCATAATATTCTGATTGGCAAAAATGGAAGGGTCAAAGTTACAGATTTCGGAATAGCACGTGCTGTGACCTCGACGACGATTACTCAGACAGGTTCGGTTGTCGGCTCGGTGCATTATTTTTCCCCTGAGCATGCCAAGGGTGTTGTAACGGGTGAGAAATCCGACTTGTACTCACTGGGTATTGTCATCTATCAAATGCTGACCGGACAGCTACCGTTTCTTGGGGAGAGTCCAATCAGTGTAGCACTGAAGCATCTGCAGGAGGAATTCGAGGAGCCGAGTGTCGTTAACCCGCTTATTCCGCAGAGCGTAGAGAATATTATTCTTAAATCGATGCGCAAAAATCCGAATGAGCGTTATCAATCTGCGCTTGAAATGCTCAGCGATTTGGAGACCTGCTTGCTGCCGGATCGACTGAATGAGGAGAAGCTCATATTCGATGATGAGTTTGATACAGATCAAACTCGTATCATTCCTGCGATCAAACCGGAACCACGCGGGACAGCCTATACGGATGCGCCTGAAATGGCTCCGGACGAAGCGGTGACAGATGGCAAGTCCAAGAAGAAAAAATCGAAGAAGCGGGCAGCTTTTTGGGTCACGCTGACGCTGATTATTCTAGTTGCACTGGCTGGTGTCGTATGGTACGTCGAGAGTGCGCTTGTCGTGCCGGAAGTAACCGTACCTCGGGTTATAGATAAGACCGAAGCAGAAGCCAGAACCTTGCTCGCGGACCAGGGAATAGAGGTAAACCAGGTCTTTCAGGAATATAAAGAAGGTGTCGATCCGGGAATCGTTTACGAGCAGAGCAGGCCTGAAGGCGCCGTGGTGAAGAAGGGGTCGCTAATTGACCTCACGGTAAGTGTAGAGAAGCCGACGGAAGACATGATTGAGCTTACGGGTCGAAACTATGAAGATGCAGTTCAGGCATTGCTTGCACTTGGCATGAGTGAAGATCGAATCAAAACATCTGAGGAATTCAGTGATGAGTCTGTCAATGAAGTTATTGGACAGTCCATTGCGGCAGGACAGCCCTTCGATCCAGAAATAGATGTAATTACACTGAGAGTAAGTAAAGGCCAGGAAATGGTCGAAATGCCTGATTTGATTAACAAGACCCGTGCAGAAGCCGAAGAGCTGATTCGAGCGAACAAACTGACTGTCGCACCGGTCAAAGAAGAGTCAAGCTTTGAGGTGGAGAAAGGCAGAGTTACTCAGCAGTGGCCATATGAAGCTGGGGCCCCGGTTGTTCCGGGTACGGAGATTACGATCTATGTAAGCACGGGGTTTTCACCAGAGACGATCGAGTATAATTATAATATTTCGGTAGCTCCTCATGAAGAAGGCAAAGACAGCAAGATCCGTATTACCTTCACGGATGCCAGAGGAGAGAATCAAGAGCATGGTACGAAGACGATTAACAAGACAAAGACGCTGACAGTACCGCTCATTCTGGCTCCGAACAAGGATGGAGTTGTATCTGTGTACCGTGATGACCAGCTCATGGATACGTTTGAAGTCAGATATTTTGATGCGAAGAACGGAACGGTTACAACACCTGAGATTGGCCCGGCGGTCACTCCTGATAACAATGCAGGAGATGGCGAGGAAGGCTCAGGTCCAGATGAGGAACCTAATCCAGATGATTCGGGTAACGAGAACAATAACGGTAGTAATGGCAATGGCAATAATGATGAAGGCAATGGAAACAACGATAACAATGGCAATAACGGCAAGGGCCGGGGAAATAACGAGAATGAAGATGAAGATGAAGATGAAGATGAAGACGGTGAAGAGTGACTTGGCTACTGGAAATTTAGCTGCATCCCTCATTCTAGGCGCCTTAAGGGCGCCTGTTCTTCATTAGATCAGAGATCAATTTTTTTCAAACCTATAAGGGCGGTGAACTATGCTGGAGGGAGTTATTATCAAAGCGTTAAGCGGATATTATTACGTTAAACCTGCTCTCGATCGCGGAACACCGGATACAGATGTATCTGCTGTTCAATGCAGGGCTAGAGGCATTTTTAAGAAAAGAGGGATTACTCCTCTTGTAGGTGACTATGTAAAATATACGCTTACCGAAAACGGGGAAGGAACGGTTGAAGAAATTCTACCAAGAGACACCGAACTGATCCGCCCTCCCGTGGCCAATGCGCACCTCGCCGTATTGGTATTCTCGCTCAAGGAACCGGAAATGAATGTTCAGCTGTTGGACAAGTTCCTCGTTCATATTGAACAGGCGGGTCTTCAAGCGGTAATCTGCCTTACGAAAATGGACCTTGCTGACGAGTCTGATGATCGTTACGCCCAGCTTGTCCGTCTGTATGAGTCTATAGGCTATGAAGTTATAATTACCAGCTCACGTCAAGGCACTGGAATGGATCGCTTGAAGCAGCGCTTGGCTGGAGAGATCAGTGTCTTCTCGGGTCAATCAGGTGTAGGCAAGTCCTCGCTTCTCAACGCTCTGCTTCCAGGGCTGGAGCTTGAAACGGGTATTATAAGCATGAAGCTGGGCAGAGGCAAGCACACAACCCGTCATGTAGAGCTCATCCCGCTGAATAACGGCGGGTTTGTTTCAGATACTCCTGGCTTCAGTCAGCTTGATTTCCTGGAGATTGGCGTAGAGGAGCTGAGCGATTGCTTCAGAGAATTCCGTGAGTATGCCGGAGGGTGTAAATTTCGCGGCTGTACTCATACACATGAACCAGGCTGCGAAGTGATTAGAGCCAAAGAAGAAGGCCGCATTGCCGAGAGCAGATACACACACTATGTGCAGTTCTTGGAGGAAATGAAAGATAAGAAACGGAGGTACTAAACATGTCAGTATTAATTGCACCATCTATCCTGTCCTCAGATTTCGCCCGGCTGGGCGCAGAAGTTGCCGAAGCGGAGGCTTCCGGCGCAGATTGGATTCATGTTGATGTTATGGATGGCCATTTTGTTCCAAACATTACGCTGGGAGCTCCCATTGTACAGTCCATCAAGCCGCATACCAGCTTGTTGCTGGATGTCCATTTGATGATTGAGAATCCCGAGAATTACATAGCTGACTTCGTCAAGGCAGGAGCAGGCATGATTACAGTTCATGCCGAGGCCTGTGTCCATCTGCACAGAGTCATTCATATGATCAAAGAGCAGGGTATCCTGGCTGGAGTAGCCATTAATCCAGGAACTCCAGCAAGCGCGATTAGCGAAGTGCTGGGGGATGTTGATATGGTCCTTGTAATGACAGTCAATCCGGGCTTCGGAGGACAAGCCTTCATTCCGAGAACGATCCAGAAGATCAGACAAATTCGGAATGAGCTTAATGAATTGGGACGTTCAAACGTTCATATTGAAGTAGATGGAGGCATTACGAAGGAGACAGCTCCTCTGGTCGTCGAGGCAGGGGCTGACGTTCTGGTTGCCGGCAGCGCGGTATTTGGCCGTACAGACCGTGCAGAGGCCATCAATGAGATCCGGCAAAGTATTGGAGGATAACTAACCAATGACACTAAAAGAAGCACTATGGACTTCGCTTGCCAGTCTGGTCACAGGAATTCTGCTGGGGTCATTCACACTGCTGCCTTCTCCAATCAATGCAGTTGTTTCCTTACTTGGTGTTATTTTGGTCATATGGTTCTTTAAGAAGTTCGATAAGAAGTCAGTAAGAATTTCATTTATTGTGTTCACCGTACTATATTTCATTTTGTTTATCTTTGTTTTATCTGCTTATATTTTTATGACCAATCCTTCAGAAGGATTAAGCTAGTCTCTATGGAATAGGCTGAACACATACTGCATAAACATGGTTACATGAGCGCGATTCTCATGTAGCCTTTTTTTCGTTTGCATCGTTGCAGTTAGGGATAGCGGTAAGAAGGAGAGGCTTCTGGCACGATAAAAGGTGGAGCGCATGAGGATGATGGGAGGGTGAACTATGAAATTTTACACATTTAAGCTTCCGAAGTTTTTGGGGGGTTTTGTAAAAGCGATCCTTAACACGTTCCAGAAATAACAGATTCAAAAAGGGGTTTCTAATAACGTAAAAAAGGCTGCAGTTGAAGGATCGCAGGCGAATACGGGTACGAAAAAAGCACCTGTGTCATATAATGGCAAGGTGCTTTTTGCTTTGTATTCAAAATCAATTATACGCGAGTAACTTTACCGGCTTTCAGAGCACGAGTGCTAACATAAACGCGTTTTGGTTTACCGTCCACCAGAATGCGGACTTTTTGAACGTTTACGCCCCAGGAACGGCGGTTACGGTTGTTAGCGTGAGACACGTGGTTACCGCTACCAGGTTTCTTACCTGTCACATAACATTTGCGAGACATAGATTACACCTCCTATTCTGAAAGTAACCGTTATCCGCAAGTCAATGGTTGTAATCAATCCAATATACCTGCATAAAACAATACTTAAATATAATATCATATAGGAAAAAGCTTAGTCAATAAAAACAAAAACTTTATTTATTTCTATACTTGATTATAGTACAATGATGTATAGTCCATAATACTGCGGAAGAAAGCCGCTGCCCGTCGGATGACGGGAACAACGGATGTTAAGTGCATACTAAGTCTTTGGTATTGGTTGTGCACTTATGCATCATGCTAGGAAGGGGAATTCTCACTTGAGTAAACGTTCTTTAAATGGAACAGATTTTAACGCAATGGTGTTGGCCGGAGCGGATCAATTGCAGAAGCATGCTGAACACGTCAATTCCCTTAATGTATTCCCTGTCCCAGACGGTGATACAGGAACGAATATGAATTTGACGATGAGTGCCGGTGTGGCCGAATTAAAAAGAAACAGCGCAAGCTCCATCGGCAGCTGTGCAGGTATTTTATCGAAAGGCCTGCTTATGGGGGCACGCGGAAACTCCGGTGTTATTCTATCGCAGTTGTTCCGGGGCTTTAGCCGTTACGCTGCCCCATATGAGGAGCTGAATACTCTTCAGTTTGCTGCTGCTTTGCAAAGCGGTGTGGATACAGCTTATAAGGCAGTAGTTAAACCCGTAGAAGGCACGATTCTTACTGTCGCGAAGGAAGCTGCGAAGCATGCCGGTTATTATGCGAGACGGACCAACGACATTACGGAACTCATGAGCGAAGTGCTTAAGAAAGCAAACGAAACTCTTGCCTTGACCCCTGAGATGCTGCCTGTGCTGAAGCAGGTTGGTGTTGTAGATTCGGGTGGAAAAGGTCTTGTATATATTTATGAAGGTTTCATGGACTACCTGCTGAACACGGAGGGCAAAACTACGGCTTCCACGCCAGTGAAGGAAGTGCCTGCAGCGCCTGTAATTCCGGCTCCGGCACCAAAGACTCCGATTTCTCCTGAAATGCCGATATCGGCACAGGCAAGACTTGAGACAGAAGATATTGAATTCTTATATGACATGGAATTCTTTATCAATCGTCAGCTCGGAGATGCAGGTGAGACGAATTTTGATGAGGAAGATTTTAGGAAAGCGCTGTCAGTAAATGGAGATTCGATCATTATTATTTCTGATGATGAAGTGATTAAGGTCCATGTCCATTCCAAAGCTCCAGGAGACGTGCTTAATCTGGCGCTTCGCTATGGTGAGATCACACAGATCCATATTCTGAACATGCGTGAGCAGCACCGTGATTTGCTTACGGCTGGAATGGACATTGCGCCGGCACCCGAATTGTTTGCTGATATTCCTCCAGAACGCGAGGAAGCGCCTGAGCCGTCCATTCCTCCTGCCGATGAGCTTGCTCCGTTTGGTTTCATTTCGGTTGCATCCGGGCAGGGAATATCTGATGTGTTCAAGAGTCTAGGGATTGATATTGTATTGTCCGGTGGACAAACGATGAATCCGAGTACAGAGGATTTTGTAAAGGCCATCCATTCTATTGATGCGAAGCACATCTTTATCCTTCCCAACAACTCGAACATAGTGCTGGCGGCCAAGCAGGCTCGAGATCTACTGGAAGGCGAGCGTGAGGTAACGGTTGTTCCTAGCAAGACGATTCCGCAAGGGATTTCGGCTGCATTCGCGTTCCAGGAAGATGAAAGTGCAGAAGTAAACGAGTCAAATATGCTTGAAGCCATTGCACATGTCCGTTCGGGACAAGTGACTTATGCGGTGAGAGATACTACGTTTGATGATCTTGAGATCAAAGCGGGCCATTTCATAGGGATTCATGACTCCAAGATCGTGGCTACCGAGGAAAGACTTCTGGATACATGCGAGCAATTGCTCCATAAGATGATTGTAAGCGGTGATGAAGTCATTACGATCCTTGCAGGTGAAGAAGCGATAGAGACGGAAACGGAACGCCTCGCGGCATGGCTTGCTGCTGAATATCCTAATGCGGAAGTGGAAGTGCATCAGGGAGGACAGCCTGTCTATTCTTATCTGTTCGCTGTTGAAGCCTGAAATTAGATAAGGAGGCTTGCGCTTCATGAGCAAAGTATTTATTGTCACGGATAGTACTGCTGATATTCCAGATCAGGTGGTGGATCAGTACGGAATTAAGATCGTGCCCCTGCGTGTCGTGTTTAGTGAACAGGAGTCCTATCTCGACGGAATTGAACTGAGTGCATCCAGGTTCTATGAGAAGCTTGGGGGAGTTAAGGAGCTGCCGACAACTTCCCAGCCTTCCCCAATCGAATTTATGAATGTATACAAGGAACTCAACGAGACCCATCCGGGCTGTCAGATTGTTTCTATACATTTATCTTCCGGGATGAGCGGTACGTACCAATCTGCTATGCTTGGCAAATCCATGCTTGAAGACGAGAGTGAAGCAGATATTACCGTAATTGACTCGAAGTCGGCCAGCTATGGATACGGGCTGCTTGTGGTGCATGCTGCCCGGCTTGCCTCGGAAGGGAAGAGCGCGGCTGAGATTTCAGAAGCTGTTCTTAAGCTTCATAAGGAACGCAAGCTCTATTTTCTAGTCGATACACTGGAATATTTGCAAAAAGGCGGACGTATTGGCAAAGCCTCTGCGATTCTTGGTACATTGCTGAACATTAAGCCTGTGCTCTCTATTGATGAAGAGGGCGTGATTTATGCCGTTGAGAAGGTAAGAGGTCAGAAGAAGGCAATGGAACGCATCGTCCAAATGTTCGAGAGTGATTTTGCCGGGAAACGAATCAATATAGCTGTCGGTCATACCGCAAATCCGGCATCGGCAGAAACCTTCGTGGAGCTGATGAAGACCCGGTTTGAGCTGAACGAAGTGGTGTATCCGAACATCGGCGCCGTCATTGGAAGTCATGTCGGATTCGGAACCATCGCGATCTTTGTGTGGCCGGCATAAGATATGAGGGATGCTTTATGTTGTTAGAAGAAACATCGGTGAAGCAGGTCAGCGGCGTGAGTGCTCTTAAGGAAGGAGAGCTTCACGCCTTTGGCATTTATACGATTAAGGATTTACTTGAGTATTTTCCATTTCGTTATGAGGATTACCGTCTGAAATCACTGACAGAGGTGAAGGATGGGGACCGGGTTACGGTTCAGGCCAAAATCATGGGTGTGCCCGTGCTTCAACGATACGGTAAGAAATCAAGACTGACCTGCAGAATGATGGCAGAGGATTTTATGTTTACGGCGACTTGGTTTAACCGGCATTTCTTGAAGGATCAGCTGACGCCGAACCGGGAGATTACGCTTACCGGCAAATGGGACCAAAAGCGTATGCAAATGACGGTATCGGATTCGGAATTTCCCGATAAGGGGGCCGTGCGCTCGGGCTCCGTTCAGCCTGTCTATTCTGTGGGGGGAAAGATAACGCAGAACTGGATGCGCAAGACGATAAACCAGGCGCTGCTTCAGTTTGGAGAGATGGTGCCCGAACTGCTTCCAGAGGAGCTGCTGAGGAAGTACAAGCTAATGCCCCGGAAAAAGGCAATTGCCCTGATTCACCAGCCAGGTGATCCTCAGCTGGGACAAGAAGCTCGTCGCCGTATGGTGTTTGAAGAGCTTTTTTTGTTTCAGTTAAAAATGCAGGCTTTTCGGGCCATCAATCGTGGGAAAACCGACGGAATCGTACATACCGCTTCGAATGCAACGATCCGTGAGTTTGTACGCAGCCTGCCCTTTGAGCTGACAGATGCCCAGAAGAGGGTAGAGCTTGAAATTTTGCAGGATATGCGTTCTCCCCACTGTATGAACCGGCTGCTTCAAGGCGATGTGGGTTCAGGCAAAACGGTGATTGCTGCTATTGCTCTGTATGCCGCTGTACGATCCGGATTTCAAGGAGCCTTGATGGTGCCGACCGAAATTTTGGCTGAGCAGCATATGCGATCCCTGGAGAAGCTGTTCACTCCGTTCGGAATTGAAGTTGCTCTGCTGACAGGAAGCACGCCTGGGAAGAAGCGAAAAGAAATTCTGTCCGCCCTGCAAATGGGGCTGATTGATGTCGTCGTTGGCACACATGCTCTAATTCAGGAGGATGTGTACTTCAGAAATATTGGACTTGTCGTTACAGACGAGCAGCACCGATTTGGCGTCAATCAGCGAAGTGTTCTCAGGCGCAAAGGCTATAACCCGGATGTGCTGACCATGACGGCAACGCCGATCCCGCGAACGCTGGCTATTACGGCGTTTGGGGATATTGATGTCTCTACCATCTCCGAGCGGCCGAAGGGCCGGATTCCGATCTCGACGTATTGGGTCAAGCATGACATGATGGATCGGGTCATCGGCTTTATTACCCGGGAGCTGGAGCTGGGACGCCAGGCATATCTGATCTGCCCGCTTATAGAGGAATCGGACAAGCTGGATGTTCAGAATGCAATAGATTTGCATGTCGCCATGCAGCAGGCGCTTCCACAATATAAGGTGGGTCTTCTGCACGGCCGGATGACTCCATCCGAAAAAGATGAGGCGATGAAGCTGTTTTATGAAAATGAAACCCAGCTGTTGGTATCTACAACGGTCGTGGAAGTTGGAGTCGACGTTCCCAATGCCACGCTTATGATCATTATGGATGCAGAGCGCTTTGGCTTATCTCAGCTGCACCAGCTTCGCGGTCGTGTCGGTCGGGGTTCCCATGCCTCTTATTGTATTCTGATTGCTGATCCGAAATCGGAGGTGGGCCAAGAACGAATGAAGGTCATGACCGAGACGGAGGACGGTTTTGAGGTGTCGAGACGTGACCTGGATCTTCGTGGTCCAGGTGACTTTTTTGGTACGAAGCAAAGCGGGCTGCCCGATTTCAAGCTCGCGGACATGGTCAGTGATTTCGAAGTGCTTGAAATGGCCAGAGATGATGCAGCCTCGCTTGTTGGCAATGAAGCGTTCTGGACTTCGCCTGCCTATGCACCGCTACGCGATTATTTGCAGCGAGAGCAGATATTCCAGGGCGAAGTGATGGATTAGCATAAAAAAATAAGGTCAAGTGTACGAGCTCCCCCGGCATATAGTAGTGGAGGACTACGATTTAGGCGGGGGAGGTGCGATGTTCTGTTGAGCTATCAAAAATATGGTATTAGTTCACAGTTGGTGGAACGGGTGAAGACCAAAATGAAGAACCCGGTGATGAAGGAAAAAATTAAAGTGTTGATTGATGGCGTGACCAAGGCCGATTTGCAAAATAGTGCGAAGGTCAGACGGTTGGTCAAATCATCTGCAGCCATACTGAATGAAAAAATGACTTCGGCAGATGAAGATAAGTTCGTTAAATTCGTGATTGATCAAAAAATTGATCCGAATAATACCCTGCATTTAATCAAGCTGTGGGGGATGTTTCGTTAAAAACAAGGGACCTCGCAATTTCTGCGAGGTCCCTTGTTTTTCTTCAAACTGGTCCTATAGCTGGGTCTAAGCCAAAGGATGTGTTAATTCAATACTGTCATTAGCGACCCGATTCACGGCACGTGATACGGGATAAGCCTCCATCTCTTCTTCCGGATAAGGGCGGAGAAGCGGAAGGAGCTCTCCTGGCTGCTGAACGGTGCGATCCAGCCACAGCTGCTCTAGGCCAGGAGGGAGAATGACCGGCATCCGATCATGTATACGGCTCATAAGCGCATTTGGGCTTGTAGTCAGAATGGTACAGGTGCTGATTCGCTGTCCTTCAGGATCAACCCATGTATCATACAGCCCGGCAAAGCTGAACAAGCCCGTCCGGGGAATGATGCGATAAGGCGTTTTGGTGCCGTTCTCCTCTTTCAGCCACTCATAAAAGCCATCTGCGGGAATAAGGCACCGCTTGCGAAGAAACGACTCCCGAAAAGCAGGCTTATCCAGCACAGTTTCACTGCGAGCATTGATCATTCGGCTTCCTATGCTGAGGTCCTTGGCCCAATGTGGAACCAGTCCCCACCTTAGCGTACCGGCACGTCTTTGTGATCCATCATGAATCACAGCCATAATTCGCTGTGTCGGCGCAATATTATAATGAGGTCTATAGTCAATATAATCCGGAATCTCCTCCAGCATATAGCGGAGCATCAATTCCTCAAGTGATATTCCAAGCGTAAATCGTCCGCACATCGGTGAAGCCCTCCTATATTTCCAAGCAGCAATCGCTGTCTATCCTTCGTCCAAATCTCCTGTAAAAGGGTCTTAGGCATTCTGACTAAGTATTCTGACTATGGAATACGATTAGAGTATAACGTATTTAACGGCCAGAGCGCACCTCGATAATATGTCGCATTCGAACTTCATGAAGCATGCCTTCCTCATCCTGAAGGCGGATGGAGCGTGAAGCTTGATCGAATTTGACCACGATGCCGCTGATCAGTATATCATCCAGCTCGTCAAAGAGGACAACGGTTATCTCTGTATACAGCATAAGAGACTCAGCAAGCAAACGCGACATTTCTTCAGCTGCTTGAGGATCGAGCTGAGGGCGAGCCTTGGGCGCGAGCCTTTGCTGATGCGAAACATAGGCTTCCCGGTGCTCAGGAAGCATCATGCGTGAGGATTCAAACAATCCATTGCGTTCTAACTTTTTACTCATCGGTAATGACCTCCAATTTTACGAGAACGATCATGTGCCTGCCCGGCCTTTTGCAGAGAGGAAGCACGCATGATAGCGGTGTCTCCAAATCTTCGTTTAATCTCGTCGGTTGCCTTCTCCAGCTCCCGCTTCTGTTCACGTTCATCGAACCAGGTCAGCTGATATTCTGTATCAGGTACAAGGTCTGTCAGTGATACGCCGATCCGCCGTACAGGCTCACCATCCCAGTGACGCAGGAAGAGCGTTTTGGCCGCTTCATAGACCTCATCGGTAATGTGAGTAGGCTCTTCAATCTTCATCTGGCGCGAGAAGCCGGTCGGTTTATCAAAGTCGATGCCCCGGCAGCCTACAGAAACGACACTTCCCATGAGGCTTTTCTCCCGGGAGCGTCTGGCTACCAGCTCGCATAGCTCGAGCAGTACCACCTGAATTTCTGACCAGGTCGTATAGTCCCTTGGCAGCGTCATTTGATGGCCGATACCTTTTTGCTGCTGGTGGAAGGTGCTGGGCATGACAGGCGATTGATCCATGCCGTTCGCGATGCGCCACAGCACCTCGCCGTTAACTCCCCAGCGGTCACGGAGTCTCGGGAGAGGAGTGCGGGCCAAGTCGCCGATCGTATGGATCCCCATCTTGTAAAAATGGCGTGACATCCGGGAGCCGACCATAAACATTTCCCGAATGGGCATCGGCCACAGCTTATCCGCAATACGTTCTTTGGGAAGAACATAGATGCCGTTTTTATTTTTTTTGGCAAAAAGATCACAAGCCATCTTGCTCACAACCTTTGTATCGCTGATGCCCAGTCTTACATATACGCCGGTTTCCTGCATGACCTGCTTCTGAATACGGAGAGCAATCTCCTCAGGACTGCCGAACAAGCCGAGGCTGCCGGTAACATCAAGAAACTGTTCATCAATACTATAGGGCTCAACGAGATCAGTATAAGACTGGAGAATATCCGTAATATGGAGAGAGACGCGAATATATTCTGACATCCGGGGCCGAACCACCACCACATCCGGACATTTGGCAAGCGCGTCCGACAGGCGTTCTGCCGTTGTAATTCCGTAGGACTTCGCAATAGGGCAGGCTGCCAGTATAATTCCGGAACGCCGGGCAGGGTCGCCTGCTACGACAAGCGGCCGGTTTGCATACTCGGGATGGGCCGATTTCTCCACGCTCGCATAAAAGGATTGGCAATCTGCCAGCATAATAACGCGTTTAATTCGTTCCATAACGCAGGCTCCCCTCCATTTTGCATATAACTTGAACCAAGGAACGTGACTAGTAGTACAGAGTTCAGATTATACGGAACACATGTTCTTATTTTATTAGGATAACGGAGAAATATACATACAGCAACCGGAATTTTTTTGAAAACATATGAAAGTTCAAAAGTTTGTCAAACAGAACAGCGAATTAGGAAAATAGACTTGTATTTTTACATATCATGTTAGTTATTTGAGACCTTTGAGTTATGAAAAGGCATACAAAAATAGGAATGTAAATTAATATTAAATATGGACCATGCCTATGCAGGACTCACGTCCTTTTTTGATAAAAACGAAAAAAATCAAAAATGTTGATATATCAGGCTTTTTCGCCGTTTTTTTATCGGACTATTGTATCAATTTTGTAATAACTATGGTTAAAAATGTAAAAAAGTAAGTAACTTTGGGTAATGCTATGCGTTAAACTATAGGAGGACAGCGTAAACCGATTCCTAAAATCATCGTTCTGCATAAGTGATATGGAACGGGTCGGCGTAGTAAACACAGGCGCTCAGACGATTTTTCGCTGCGAATCGTAGAAGGGTGCAGGGTTCGTAAATATCCTGGGACATGGGATGGGCTATAGGCAGAGGGGGAGCTTGGGGAGGAAGAGGCAAGGTCTTAGGCAGACATCAAGCAAAATGGGCATTAGTATCCATCTCCATCTTTCCTTCCATTAGCCTAGTTACAAAAGTGAAAGCATGACGATATAGTTATTTATGAACCGTGCAGGTGTCACGGGCTGGATTTAAGAGAAACGCATTCGAGCGTTATCTTAAAAAAGTAAGCAAAAATTTTTAAGGCAGTTGAACGATCAGCATGAGATACATGTTTTGATACGGGGAACTCACAATTTAGAGAGATGGAGCGAAACAAATTTAGAGAGATGGAGCGAAACAAAAGCCATGAGCAAACGAAAGAGAAAACGTCTTGCCCTATGGATTTTGGCAGGCGTCCTGCTGATCGGCGGGGGAGGAGGGCTTGGATATATTCTGCTTAAACCGACTCAGCTTACCTATGCTGCTGAAGATGGGACGAGAATGAAATTCAGGACGGAAGGCGATCGATTCCTGCAGTACACCCAAGAGGGAGTGTGGGAGGAGCTGTTCGTCAAAGGAGTTAATCTGGGCTCTACCAAGCCGGGGCATTATCCGGGTGAATTTCCTCTAGAGAAAGAGGACTACCTGAAATGGTTTAAACAGATTGAGGAAATGGGTGCAAATGTCATTCGTGTATACACTGTCCATCAGCCTGTATTTTATTCCGCACTTGTTGAATACAACAAAGGGGAAGAGCATCCCCTATATTTTATCCAGGGCATTTGGTCGCCTGAGGAACAGCTTATCGAGCAGCGGGATGCATATGCGGAAGGCATTCAGGAGAAGTTCAAGTCAGAGATTGAAAAAGCCGTTTCGGCAGTATACGGTAATGCCGATATCCCCCCTGTAAAAGGAGAGTCGAGCGGAAAGTACACAGCGAATGCGGGACAATATTTGATGGCATGGCATCTAGGAACGGAATGGGACCCACATATGGTGGATAACACCAACAAGCAGTATAAGGATCATCCTCGTTATGTCGGCAAGCATTTTGCCGGTACGGAAGATGCAACTCCGTTTGAGAACTGGCTTGCGGAGCTGCTCGATCACGTAGCGAGCGAAGAGCAGCAATATGGCTGGGAGCATCCGATGACCTTTACGAACTGGGTCACCACCGATGTACTCTCACATCCAGGTGAGCCGCTGTTTGAAGAGGATCTGGTCAGTGTGGATGCCAGACACATCGAGCCGCTGGATTGGCAGGGCGGATATTTTGCGGCATACCATGTGTACCCGTACTACCCTGACTTCTTCCGCACCGATGAAACACTTCAGACAATTAAGGATGATAATGGGGAGTACAACACCTACAAAGCCTATTTGCAAAAGCTTAAATCCGAGTTTACCGATATGCCTGTAATGATTACAGAATACGGTGTTCCGGCTTCCTTGGGAATATCCCACTATGGATCAGGCGGGAAGGATCAAGGCGGACACAACGAGCAGGAGCAGGGCGAAATCAATGCATCACTCACCAAGGATATATATGATCAGGGGTATTCTGGAGCCATTCTCTTCATGTGGCAGGATGAGTGGTTCAAGAAAACGTGGAACACGATGCCGATTGAAATTCCTGCAGACCGAAGATCGTTCTGGCTGAACGTGCTGACGAACGAGAAGATGTTTGGCGTTCTCGCGATGGAAGCTGGGAAGCAGAATCAGCTGCTTATCGATGGCAGTCTCGACGATTGGAGCTCGGTTGTCGAAGGAGAGGTCCAGCAGTGGCAGGGAGATGTTGAGGGCATCGAAAGCATGAAGATGACTCACGATGAAGCTTACGTATATATCGGAATTACGCTCAATGAAGCTTTTGATCCGGATAAAACAAAGCTCAGTATTGGGACCGACACACTAGTCGGTGGAAATCAGCCTGCTGAGGAGCTGCCTGGCAAAACGATTGAAGGCGGTGATTTGGAAACGGTCATTACGGTGGGCAAGGATGAGGAATCAGCTGTTAACATCGCAAAAAGCTATGATTTCAATCAGCGGCTGTATGGACCTGAAGGATATTGGATGCTCGAGGAACAGCCCACAAACACGCCTTCCTTTGTCCCATGGAGACTGGCCATCAGTCTGAAGATGTCACCACCGGACACCAAATTTGCTCATCCTTACATGGATGAAGTGATAGGTACGCTGAATAGAGGGAACTCGGACCCAGCGTCCGAAGACTTCGATTCCCTTACCTTATGGCAGTATGAAGGCCGAGAAATTGAACTGCGTATCCCGTGGATGCTGCTTGGGTTTGGCGATCCGAGCTCGCATCAGGTGGTTGATTACAGTTCGGTAGGCGAGGAGCGTGTCTTCAAGACGGTTACTACAGAAGGAATAAGATTCATCCCTTGGCTTACAGAGAGAAAGACAGAGGCAGTATCCTGGCCCGGTGGTGCAGAAGAGAGTCTTGATCTGACAACGATTACTCCATATACATGGAAGTCGTGGGAAGCTGTCCAGTACAGTGAGCGCCTCAAAGAGAGCTACTACTCGATACAGAAGGCCTTCGTGGATATTTCGGAGCAGGAACGATAAAGGAGGACACATACTCATGTTTTCAAATATAGCCCTAGCGTACACGTTCTTGTACCTGTGCGCAGGACTGATCGTAGCAGGCATCATCATTTTGTTCGCGTTAAAAAATTCTCACAATTCAAAGCTTAGAAAAAAAGAGTTGTACACAAAGAAGCACCAAGATTACTTCGTATATGTTCAAGCCAATCTGACAGGCAGTGAACCCATCAGGTTTCCGACGACCAAGCTTACTAAGCTTGAGAGGGAAGTCATTATGGACAAGTGTATTGCATGGATTGACCAGCTGAAGGGAGAGCATGCAGACAAGCTGCGTGATCTGACCCGGGAGGCGGGCTTCGTAGATGAGCAATTGAAGCTGCTGAACAGCTCTTGGACAGGCAAGGCTATACAGGCTGCTTACCGGCTGGGCGGCATGCGAAGCACCGAGGCGGCAGAGTCGATTCTAGAGCTATTAAAAGAAGAGAAGAAGGTGAACTACGCGATTATCTACGCCCGAGCGGCAGCAAGATGTGCGGAGCGTCCTGCGCAGTTGAAGGAATTGCTGGGCTCTCTGCTCGATAAAGGCAAGCCTGTACACCGCATAGCCGCAGATATTTTGATGGAAACAAGTCTTGAACCAAGCAAGCTGCTATATGAATTATTGGAATCTGAAGATCCGGATTTCATCAAAGTCGGCATTGTCGCAATGTATGGACATGCGATTCCAGAAGTGATGCCGGCAGTAACACAGCTATTTAGCTCCAAGGATCAGCATATTCGTTCTGAAGCGGTCAAGCTGTATCTCGGTACGAATCCAGTGCTTAAGGAACGGACTATTGTAGAGTGGATGGGAGATCCTGTGGCAGAAGTCAGAGCCGAAATGGCGAAGACGTTAGGGGCAGGCCATCAGGCCGGCAGCATCCCTCTCCTGAGAAATGCACTTGGAGATGAGGACTGGCTCGTGAGACACAACAGTGCGAACAGCCTTATGCAGCTTGGTGAGGAAGGCTATGAGGCTCTATGCGAGACCGCCTTGAAGGGAACAGGAGCCGCCAAGGAGACTGCACTTGAATATGCGGAACGTGCAATAGAAGAGACGAACGAGCATGAGGAGATCGAGAAGATGATGACCTTCAACAAGAAAAGGCTGATCTACAATCGTTACTTCGGCACGGCGCCGCAAGCAAATGCAAACCGGATGTCCGGCGTGATTGGAGGAGATTTCACTGCTTAGAGATATTTTGCTGGGTTACGGCACAATCATTATATACTACGTCGTATTCGTTACTGTCCTGTATTTTGGTATTCTCTGCTTCTCATACAAGGATATATGGTCCATCCGGCGCAGGTCTGAATTTTCAAGCTATAAGAGCCTTGCAGGATCAGACGTGGTGCCTCCGGTATCGCTGCTGGTGCCGGCTTACAATGAAGAGCTGACCATTATCGAAAATGTAAAATGTCTGATGACCTTAAATTATCCTACTTATGAAGTTATCGTCATCAACGATGGATCAAGCGACAGAACCGTTCAGGTGCTTGTCAAAGAATTTGGCCTTAAGGAAATCAAAAATCCAAGCTTCCGCGGCACCATTAATGTCGAGCCTGTCCGCGGGGTATATCACAATCCGGAATATCCATTCCTGTATCTGATTGATAAAGAGAACGGAGGAAAAGCGGATTCGCTTAATGCAGGGATTAACTTCTCACATTATCCGCTGATCTCTTCCATTGATGCAGATTCCCTGCTGGAGAAGGACGCACTGATTCGCATGGCCCGCATGTATTTGGAGAATCCGGAAGAAACGGTGGCCATCGGCGGCGATGTACGAATCGCAAACGGCTGCAAGATTGAGAACGGTGCAGTCAAGGAAGTGTCACTGCCTAGGAAGATGTGGCCGATGTTTCAATCGATTGAGTATTTGAAAGCTTTTCTGGGGGGCCGGATTGGCTGGAGCCAGTTAAATGGACTCATCATCGTATCAGGAGCCTTCGGTTTATTCAGTAAAGAGGCGGTTATCGCTGTCGGCGGGTACCGCGGGGGATATCCTGGGGAAGACATGAACATTATTATCAAGCTTCATCGTTACATGCTGGAGAACAAGATCAAATACCGGGTTGCTTTTTGCCCAGAAGCGGTATGCTGGACTCAAGCGCCTGACACGTACAAGATCATCTCCAACCAGCGCAAGCGCTGGGGCCGCGGTAACTTAAAAAATATGATTGAGAACAGCAATATGATGTTTAGACCAAAATATAAAACCATGGGTCTGCTGACGATGCCTTACAACATCTTTTTTGAAGCGCTCAACCCTTATTTCCGGATTACAGGGCTGCTCGCTCTAGCCGGTTATGTAGCCTTGGATATGACGGCTTGGCCTGTACTTGTTATCTTCGGGCTGCTGAACTTCTTAAGCGGATATCTTCTCAGTGTAGCTGCGCTGATCCTTGAAGAGATTGCTTTCCGCCGTTATCCGAAGCCGGCTGATCTTGTAAAAATGTTAACCTTCTCCGCCTTGAAATTCGTAGGCTATCACCAGCTTGGCGTGCTGTGGAGGGTGCAGGGGCATATCCAATACATGCAGAACAACAACTCCTGGGGCGCGATGACAAGACAAAGCTGGGAAGAGCCGAAAGTGGAAGAGGCGGCTTGAATATCACAGTAATAACAGATGAAAGGATGGAATAACTTTGGCAAATACGGTCACGCTTGAGCGTCAAATGACGGTGAATGTGTACGACATTCTAGAGGAGCAGCTGAAAGGGATGGTGAGCAAGCCCAGCGGTGTCGTGTTTGTACATTGCAAGGACATGGAGCAGCAGCCGGAGGCTGAAGTGAATGAAGCTCTCGAACGTACATGCGAGACAGAATTTCAGCTATGGAAGGACAGCAAGACGAGCACCATCGCCGTGTTTCTTCCCGGGTTGACGCTGAACGCTACACATTATCAGGCACTGCTCATCAAGCAGGAGCTCCTGGGACGTCTCGGCGAGGCGGATCCGCGGCTGACGATTGCCAGCTTCCCGGAGATGGGCAGCCCAAGCAAGCACATGCTCAAAAATATGGCAGAGTCAGCGAAGCTTAGTCAAAGCACTGACATTCAGCTATATACCAAGAACGAGACTATGACAGCACCGGGCAAGATTCTGATCGTTGATTATGACGAGACGACACGCGAGTTTTTGAGAATACGTCTATCCTTGCAGGGCTATGAAACCTTTGAAGCGATTGACGGTCTCTCCGCTATAGAACTTGCAAAACAGATTAACCCGGATTTGATCTTGACGGAGCTTAATCTGTATGGGGTAAGCGGACTGTCGTTTATCCATCAGATTCAGAGCCTTGAGCTGAAGACACAGCCTAAGGTCATCGTGCTGACAGACCAGCGGGTTGAAGACACGATCAGCAAGTGCTTCGAAAAAGGAGTAGACGACTATGTTACCAAACCGTACTCTCCGGTTGAGCTGGATGCGCGCATTCGCCGCTGCTTCCAATAATGCAGTTTCTTAATTAGGTAACACGGATTCAAACATATATATCATAAATTTCCATCTGGAGGGTGAAGTACTGTGACAGAGCAATTCCATACTTTAATGAATGCGATTGAGAACAAGAAAGCGGTGCTTGGAGTAGTAGGATTAGGTTATGTTGGGCTGCCGCTGGCCGTAGAAATGGTAAAACAAGGTTTTACCGTCATCGGTATTGATTTGGACCCATCCAAAGTGGAACGAATTTATCAAGGAGATTCCTACATCCATGATATTACTTCCGAAGATCTGAAGACCGTGATGCAAAGCGGACGTTTTCAACCAACAACGGACTACAGCATGCTTCGTGTCATTGATGCACTGAGCATTTGTGTTCCGACTCCGCTTAGCGAGAATCAGGATCCGGATACATCTTATATCGAGACTGTTGTAGATAATATCAAGCAGCATATGAAGAAGGGCATGCTGATTACACTAGAGAGTACAACTTACCCAGGTACAACCGAGGAACTGATCGAGCAGGAGCTTGAGGCGATCGGTCATACAGTAGGTGAGGATTACTTCCTGTGCTTCTCGCCGGAGCGCGTTGACCCTTCCAATGGAAGGTTTACGACATTCAATACACCTAAGGTTATCGGCGGCACGACGGAGGAATGTCTGAAGCTGGGTGTTGCCCTGTACAGCAAATATGTACAGACAGTCGTTCCTGTGTCCAATCCGAAGGTGGCTGAAATGTCCAAGCTGCTGGAAAATACGTTCCGCAGTGTAAACATTGCCTTTGTAAACGAGATGGCTATGATGTGTGACCGTATGGGCATCGATATTTGGGAAGTCATTGATGCGGCTGCAACGAAGCCATTCGGATTTATGCCATTCTATCCGGGTCCTGGAATCGGTGGGCACTGCATCCCGCTTGATCCGATGTACCTGTCCTGGAAAGCGAAGGGCTTCCGATTCTATAGTCAATTCATTGAGCTTGCACAAAACACAAATGATAATATGCCTTACTATGTAACGAACAAGACAGCGACGATCTTGAACGAGTATGCCAAATCGGTTCGCAAATCAAACATCTTGCTGCTCGGTATGGCCTATAAGCCGAATATTGCCGATCTGCGTGAGTCCCCTGGACTTGAAGTGTACGAGCTGTTCAAGGAAGCAGGAGCAAATGTCGAGTACTATGATCCGTTTGCAGACACATTCCGTGACAAACATGGTTCCACCGTACACAGTGTGAAATATGATCCAGAGAAGTTCAAGTCATACGACTGCATCGTGCTGATTACGAACCACAAGGATCTGGAATACGACGTTATTGCATCCCTTGGTGTGCCAGTGCTGGATACTCGGAATGCGTTCAAGGATTATCCGCTGCCTCACATTTATAAAATTGGCCATTCCGTACAACATCCGGTGACACAGCAGGAAGAAGCGGTACTCGCATAAAACCTGCCGTGATTAGAGGAGGAAAAGCATGGAATGCATATCCTGCATGGGTAAAATGGAGCTTCATGATGGTCATCGTTGTATTTTTACTCATTCTGTATTTTATGCTGAAGTCACCGGTCATGAATGAGAAAAAAGCAACCTGGCTTTGGGATGCCTCACTTATTGAGCAGCATACGGAGGAGATCGTGCAATTCCTGGATGAACAAGAGGTGGACACGGTCTTTCTCCAGACTCAAAAAGAAGTAAGTGATGAGGCTTATCGGTCATTCAACCGTTCAGCGCATGCTGCAGGAATTACGATTCATGCGCTGAACGGCCATGCAGATTGGGCTTATACGGAAAAGCGTAGTGAAGGAACAGCATGGATTGAATGGGTGAAGTCCTACAATGGAGATGCAGCACCTGAAGAGAAGTTCGACGGCATTCAATTCGATGTGGAGCCCTACCAGCTAAGAAGATGGGGGCGGGAGGAAGCAGCCGTCATTGCCGAATGGAGCGAGAACATGGAGGAATGGAGCCAGGCAGGTACGGAAGCCGGGTTGTACATGAGTGCAGCTGTACCGTTCTGGCTTGACTCCAAGGAAGCTCCCGATGGCAGCGGAACGTTCAGCCGCTGGGTTATTGACCGGTTTGACGCCATCGCCATTATGTCTTATAGGGACAGCGGAGAGCAGATGTATGAGCTGTCCAAGGAGGAGCTTGCCGAGGCGGACGAGCTCGATAAGAAGGTGTGGATCGGTGCAGAGCTGGGCCATACCGACGAAGGCGAGCATTTAACCTTTTTCCGAAAGCCGGTAACGAACATGGAATCGGAGATTGAAATCGCAGGCAAGCTGGGCACGACCCACCGTTCCTTCGCAGGGCTGGCGATTCATCACTACGAGGCCTGGTACCGAAAGATAACAGGGGATTTAACCTTTGCGCAAAAAAAAGAGTAGCAGGCTTGCATGAGCAAGCACAGGAGAACAGTAGCTAAGAGGCTGACTGTTCTCCTTTTTATATTAAAAAAAGGTTGACAGTTTGGCAGAATCCATTATAAATAGTTTGATGGGTTAGGTAAGATACTAATCTCCAAATACATAAACAGGGAGCAGAACCTTATAATGAGTAATTTAGAAGTATTGCGAAATCCGAAGCAGCGCAAGCTGCTGTTCAGTGCAGGGCTCAGCTGGATGTTCGATGCGATGGAAGTCGGCATGATGTCCTTTATCGTTGCGGCTCTGGCGCAGGAGTGGCTGCTTACTCCTGGTGAAGTTGGACTCGTATCGAGCTCGACCTCCATCGGCATGGCTGTGGGTGCGTTGCTGGCAGGAACGATGGCGGATAAGTATGGACGCAAGGCAGTCCTCATGTGGACACTGCTTATTTTCTCTGTAGCAAGTGGAATCTCGGCACTGGCTACAGGTTACGTATTTCTGTGCATTATCCGGTTTATTGCCGGAGTCGGTCTTGGCGGAGAGCTTCCCGTAGCCTCTACGCTCGTATCGGAGTCTGTTCCGGCCAAAGAGCGGGGACGAGCGGTTGTGCTGCTGGAGAGCTTCTGGGCAGCGGGCTGGATTCTGTCTGCGCTGATCTCCTTTTTCGTTATTCCCGAATACGGGTGGCAAGTAGCCTTTCTGATTGGAGCGCTGCCTGCACTATATGCGCTCTACTTGCGAAGAGCCATCGAGGATTCGCCACGGCTTCAGAACAAGCAGGAGCTGCGCCAAGTTTCGTTTCGCGAAAAATTCACATCCGTGTGGTCCACTGAGCATCGCAAGACAACACTGATGCTGTGGATTCTATGGTTTACGGTTGTGTTTTCTTACTATGGCATGTTCCTGTGGCTGCCGAGCATTATGCAGATCAAGGGCTTTGAGCTGGTCAAGAGCTTTCAGTATGTGCTGATTATGACATTAGCCCAGCTACCGGGATATTTTACAGCGGCTTACTTCATCGAGAAGTTCGGGCGCAAATTTGTTCTCGTTGTATATTTGGTAATGACCGCAGTAAGTGCGCTGTGGTTCGGTAATGCGGAATCGGAATTCAGCCTGATTCTGGCAGGGATGTCATTATCGTTCTTTAACCTTGGAGCCTGGGGAGGAATGTACGCCTACACACCGGAGCTGTACCCGCTTAAGGCACGTTCAACAGGTGTCGGTCTTTCGGCCTCGATCGGCCGCGTCGGAGGAATCCTTGCACCGCTGCTCGTAGGACTATTGGTGCAAAACGGGGTTGCCGTGGAGTCCATCTTCGTATTGTTTTTTGTTACCGTGCTAATAGGTGCAGCGGCCGTTCTCTTCCTTGGAAGAGAGACAAAAGGGCTTGAGCTCGAAGATTAGGACCATTGTCAGATATGACAAATTTGTAACCTGTGATATAGTGTAATTCGTAGGTGAACGTTTTTGTTCCGCCTTTTCACGTAATGAAGTCAGTCGTCCTTGATGATACAGACTAACATGAATGAAACTGGAGGATATCTGATTTTAATGAAGAAGAAAATAACAACACTATTAATAACATGTGCCTGTGCGCTTTCCGTGCTGGGCTCAGCGACATCAGCGAACGCAGCAACACTTCGGCTTGGCAGTCAAAGCGCAGAGGTGGTTGAAGTACAAGAAAGACTGCATAGCAAAGGTTACTTTACGGCTGGAATCAGCGGTTACTATGGTAACCGTACGAAAGCTGCCGTCAAATCATTCCAGAGAGCTTACGGACTAAGTGTGGATGGTATTATTGGATCTAATACGAAGTCCAAGCTTGAAGCTGTTGCCCCAATTAACAACAAAGTGCTTCGGCATTTGGCAGGAATCATACAGGATGAGGCCGGAGGTGAATCCTTGACAGGTAAGATTGCGGTGGGTGCCGTTATTCTGAACCGGGTTCAAAGCAATGCTTTTCCGGACTCCATAACGAATGTCATATTCCAGAAGAATCAATTTACACCTGCAATGGACGGCAAGCTCAGCAGTCCGACGGCTGCATCCTATGAGGCTGCCCGCAGGGCGCTGACAGGTTACGACCCTTCCAAGGGTGCTCTATATTTCTATAATCCGACAACAGCATCCTCGTCGTGGATGAAATCCAGACCTGTGACGCAAAGACTTGGAAATCATGTGTTTACGAAATAGCGGATAGACACAATTCGCTTTCTCTATAATGTGAAACAGCTTACTGTAAAGATTGATATTGTACTGTAATGAAAAGGAATCATCCGCTGAAGGAGATCATACGCATTCAGGTATCTTTCAGCGGATTGATGAAATATATCGGCAATAAATATAATGTGACATTATAATTATCATAGGTGATTTGCATCCAAATGAATCTATATATACATTAATCTATATTTATAGATATATTTGATTGAATGCATCATTATGACGGTGTTACATCGCTGACCATTCAATCACAACTGGAGGAATGACATCAATGAGAAAACTGACGAAAAGACTTATGATATGTGCCGCACTCTTGGGTGCTTATGGAACGGCGACTGCAGCACCTGCAGGTGCAAGTGCTGCAATCATGCAACAGGGGATTCAGAGCGCTGATGTGCTTAATTTGCAAGAAAGACTAAGCAGCATTGGTTTCATGAATACAGGAACAACCGGATATTATGGCCAGGCAACTGAGAAGGCTGTCCGCTCATTCCAGAAGCAATTTGGACTCAAGGTAGATGGGATTGCCGGTCCAGAGACTATCCGTGTGCTGGAGAAAAAAGCACCAATTAACCAAACCGCGTTAAATCAACTGGCAAAGGCTATCCATGGTGAGGCGCGGGGAGAATCTTTTGAAGGTCAAGTAGCCGTCGGAGCTGTGATCTTGAACCGAGTGCAATCGGATGAATTCCCGGACTCGATCACAGAGGTGATTCTGCAGCCAAGACAATTTACTGCAGTAGATGACGGTCAATACAATTTGGCTCCCGATGAGACCGCGCTAAAGGCGGCAAAGAGTGCTCTGAATGGCTGGGATCCGTCTGGAGGAGCTATGTACTATTATAATCCGGAGATTGCGACCTCCGAATGGAGCATGGAGCGACCTGCGATCAAGAAGATTGGTAATCATCTGTTTACGAACTAATTCAATCATATATGTAAAGAAAGAAGCTGCCACAAATATCTGTGTCAGCTTCTTTCTTTACATGGAGAATATTTCTGAGTACACCCATCATAGATAGAACCCCTTTGCCGGCAAGCAGCAAAGGGGGGTTATTAGATATATGTTTATTTATAGAACTCTCTTCGCGCCGGCGTACTTAGGACCCCAATAGGTGTTGTCCAGGCTATCGATTTTTACGCCAGAGGAGCTGGTAGCTGAAATAAAATTATTGTTTCCTACATAGATGCCGACATGGGATATAGAGCTTCCTGTGGTCTTGAAAAAGACCAGATCGCCTTGCTGCAAGTTCCCTTTGGATACGGATGAGCCTTGGTTATATTGGGTAGCTGCGGTACGCGGCAGGGACACTCCGTATTTATCGAATACATATTTAACCAGACCAGAGCAGTCAAACCCGCTTGTTGTCGAACCGCCGTAAACATAAGGAACGCCGATATGCTTCATCGCTTCATTTACAATGCTTGTGCCTTTGACATGGTCGTTTGGAACAAGTGCGGGACTGTATGTTTTACCGGTTGTGCTAATCATGGCCAGCATAAGATCCTTTTTCCAAGTTACGTCATAGCCCATTGCTTCTGATACAAAACGAATGGGTACATATGTACGGTCATTTCGGATAAACACTTGTGTGCCGAGGCTTACTTTGCTGCTGTTGACGACCGCTGTCGTCTGATTGGTTTGAATGCGAATGGTTGTACCGCCCTTGGACAGCTTGACCACCGTTTCTTTACCGCTCTTAAATACTTTAATCGTATAGTTCATTTCGTCAGCAAGCATGCGGACTGGTACTTGAGTGCTGTAATTCTGATCTAAGAATGGCTCCGCATCTGGGAAATCGATCAGATTGCTATTCACTTGAATATTTACTGTATTTGTACTTGATGAGGAGGCATCTGCTTGTCCATTCCCCATAATTAACCCAGCTGCGAGCAGAGATGAGAACAACATATATTTACCAAACTTCTTCATTCTTAAAATTTCCTCCAATTGCCTCCGAGGTTAGCTGTCGGGTTCGAGTAGAAGGTACTCTAGCATCTTTCCATTGCTGCATTCACCCCAAATGTTGTAAATCGTCCCCCGTACTATTCTGATAGATTCGGCACACTTTTTTAATATGAATTAACTGTAATTAATATATATCAAAACAAGGTTAATAAGTATCAAAAATGTAATCATTGTTTTACTTTTTGTACACCAATTACTGGAATAAAACGTAGAAAGAACCGGATTTTTTTGCGAAATTTCCGCTAAGTCGGATAATAAATTGTCATTGGTTTGAAACAGGCGTGTATTAAAGTAACAATATTGTAACTAAATAAATCCTTATGAACACCGTATGTATATCCATATATTGTAAAAATATCAAAACAATAATATATTAATTAAGCGAACACTAAAAACCCTTATTTTAAAATCACATAAGGGTTTGGTTTGATAAATGATCAAGGCTGCTGCAACTGCGTCCAGCCTATTAACTTGATTGGTTCCAAATGGGCAAAAGTCCAATGCTAATCTTTTTTTCTGCGCCCTGTTAGAAGCAGCAACAGGAACGAAATAAGTACGATCGCAATCGTCCAGGCCCAGGCCATGACCGTATTCCCACTGTCAACGGCAATGTAAATGGCAGTAGGGACCGTTTGTGTTCTACCTGGAATATTGCCTGCAATCATCAGCGTTGCGCCGAACTCACCAAGTGCCCGTGCAAATCCGAGAATATACGCAGTAATAACAGAAGGCCAGATGAGCGGAAGGGTAATATACCGGAATACCTGCCATTCATTAGCACCGATCGAGCGTCCGGAAGCTTCGAGCTCGGAATCAATGGACGTAAAGCCGACCTTCATTGTCTGATAAACCAGTGGAAAGGAGACAACAACAGAGGCGATAACGCAGGCTGTCCACGAGAATACGACAGGTGCGGCAAAGATGGTCTCAATTAAAGCTCCAATCCAGCTGTTTCTCCCCAGCAGGACGAGCAGTAGAAAGCCTACAACCGTGGGCGGAAGGACCATCGGCAGCATAAATGCCGTTTCAAGCAGCAACTTTCCTCTGAACCTGCTCTTGGACATCCATCTCGCAGTAAGCCCGCCAAGTACAATCGTGATTATACTGGACAAGAATGCAACAAGTAAGGATAAGCGGACAGGTGCCCAGAAGTTATGCCAGTCAAATGAAGCTGCCATCATTCAGGCACCGAAAATCCGTAACTAGTAAACACGGCTTGTGCTTCAGGAGACTGCAAAAAGTCATAGAAAGTTTCTGCCGCTTCGGGATACTTACTGTCCGATACCACACCAGCAGGGTATGTAATTGATGTATAGCTTGCCGGATTGACGGTGTGTACAATCTTCACCTTGCTGGAAGTAAGTGCATCTGTTTTATACACGAAGCCGGCATCGGCGTTCCCCGTCTCGACATACTGCAATACTTGTCGCACATCCTTGGCCTGGACTATTTTGGATTGCAGCTGTTCATATAAGCCAAGCGAAGTCAGAGCCTCCTGTGCATAGCTTCCGGCAGGTACGCTTTCAGGTATGCCAAGGGCAACGATCTTGATATCTTCAGCAGTGAGATCCTGCTCAGAGGTGATGGGTTGGTCGCTGTTGTTAGATGTAATGAGGACGAGCTCATTGGTTAACAGTGTAGTCGTATTTTCTGTATTAATGAGACCTTTATCTATTAGGGCTTGCATATTTTTCTCAGCTGCTGACAGAAACAGATCAGCCGGAGCCCCTTGCTCGATTTGCTGCTGAAGGGAGCCGGAACCGCCAAAGTTGAAGCTGAGCTGTATGGCGGGATGAGCTTCTTCAAAGATGGGCTGTAATTCTTCCAGCACATCGGTTAGGCTTGCAGCCGCTGAGATCGTTAGCTCAGTGCGTTCGGAAGGCGGGAGTGAGGATGCACTGCTGGCCGAATCGGCATCGTCCGGTGACGAAGCGTTCGATGATGCACAGGCAGATATGAATATCAGGGCGAGAAGGAAGAAAGAAATCATACTAAGCTTCGCTTGTTTTAACATAATCTCCATCCAATCGTTATATTTGATTATAATTAGATATAATTAAATATATTATATTGGTTCTTGAAGCAATTACAATCCAATGGAATGAAAAGAGTATGGTACAATCAATTGCATCAATCATTCGTTATTGCATACCTGACAAGAGGGGTGGCAAATGTGACCGATATCTCCTATACAACCGAGGAAATCGCCCAGCTACTAAAAATATCAAAATTAACGGTGTACGATTTAATCAAGAAGGGGCAGCTTACAGCCTATCGGGTCGGCAAGCAGATGCGGATCGACCACTCAGATCTTGAGGTGTACAAGCAGCGCTCCAAAGGTGTTGGCCTGCATTCGAGTGAGGAGATAAGGTCCTTAAGTCCGGTGATCGATGCTCCTGCGGTTCCTGTGGCTGTTCAGGGGACGACTCAAGGGGCTAGGCAAGTGGTGATCACAGGACAAGATATGAGCCTCGATATTTTGGTTCGGCATATAGAGAAGCGCTCGCCCGGTATCAGGCCGCTTAGATCTTACGTAGGGAGCCTGGACAGTTTAATTTCCATGTATCAGGGACATTCCGATATTGTCAGTACCCATTTGCTGGACGGGGATACGGGAGAATACAACATTCCCTATATACGCAAATTGCTGATAGGCTGCTCTTATAAAGTTGTGAACTTAATGAGCAGACGAGCAGGGCTATATGTTCAGCCTGGCAATCCTCATGAACTGCATGGGTGGAAGGATCTGGCTAAGCCGGGAATCCGTATGGTGAACCGGGAGCGGGGGGCGGGAGCACGGGTGCTTCTCGAGGAACAGCTCCGCATGCATGGAATCGCTGCTAGAGAACTGATGGGGTACCATGATGAGGAATCCAATCATTTGGCTGTAGCTGGAAGGGTCGCATCCAAGCAGGCAGATGTTGGAGTAGGCATCGAGAAGGCGGCAACCATTGTGCAAGGAGTGGAGTTTATTCCGCTAACGATAGAAAGATACGATCTTGTACTTATGAACAAGCCGGAGAATGAGGGGCTTATACACGCCGTTCTTGATATATTGCGTTCCGAGTCCTTTATCCGTGAGCTGGGTTCGATATCGGGATATGATCTAACCCGAACAGGGGAAGTGCTGTTTGAAGCTTGAAATCAGTAAATACATGCAAGAAGGAGCCGAATGAATGCTTTGGCTCCTTCTTGCATGTATCCATTAGACGATCAACGTGCTCCAATATTGGTGCCGCTTGGTGTCCCGGCTCCGACCAAATCACTGCCTGCAGCCAGTTTCAAGAAATTGCCCAGTACCGGATTTCCGTTTGTGTCACGGGTAACAGTTGGGACGAGGGACTGAAAATCTTCACTGCTGGCAAGAAGTCCCTTCGCATTGACGCTTATTTTGTTTTTCCACCATACATTGCTTGATGCTACATCCGTTCCGCTTGTTTTATCACTTGCTCCTCCGGCAAAGGATAAATTGTTCGTAAAGATGTGCGTACCCTCATCAAATGCAAAATTGCTTCGTCCATTGCTCCAGGATGTATTGTTCTTGAAGTTGATGGAGCCGGGATTGCTGTTAAACGTAAAGCCGTGCTTTTTGTTCTGAAAAGCAATACTGTTCACCACGGTATGGTTCACCGCAATATCTTCACCACCCAGCTTGAATCCGTTGCCATCACTGCTCGTAGTGGACGTTCCGTCCGAGGTCTGACCATTCTTATAGGCAATGCTGTTGCGAATCGTTACCGTTCCAATTGCGCCTGTATCGTCCTTCGTATAGAGATCCCAGCCATCATCGACATTATAAGCGGCAATACATCCATCGAATACGTTGCCCGGGCCGACCGTGAGCTTGGCAGCAAAACCGTCTGCATCTTCGCCGTTATCCGGGTCGTAATTGTCATGGGAATATGAATTAATGACTTCATTATAAGCGGGCCATTCGCTGTATCCGGCAGTGGAGGCATAGCGGCCAAGCTGAATTCCCGTATCCCGGTTATGATGCGCTTCTATATTCTCAATACGGTTATAGTTTCCGGCTATATAAAGTCCGTTATCTCCCGCCCCTTTAATCTCCAGACCTTTCACAAGCCAGTAACTGCCAAACAGCTGCAGACCACGATTCGTTGACGCAAAGGACTGGGCTGAAAAATCAAGGATTGGTTTTTCATTTCCGTAGGCGGCCAGCGTTTTTCTTGCAGTCGCAGAATTTCCGCTGTTATTTCGATCAATCGTAATGGTAGAGGAATAGCTGTAAGTACCGCCGCGTAGATAGATGGTGTAGCCTGCTTCAATCTGGGTCAGTGCATGTTCAAGGGTCGTCGGGCTTTGAAGTGTCCCAGGATTGCTGGCGGACCCATTCGGAGCTACATATAAATTCCCGGCGGCTGTAACAGCCTGTGTATTCTGTGGTCCAGCTTCGGCAGTCATTACAGCAGGGATGCTCTCGGCGGATAAGCTCGTTAGGGGAAGCAAGGGAAGTGCAAGGGACAAGCTGATACCGGATACAAGCGTTCGGAAGACGATAGACTTCCGTTTTGTTGAGTGGTCATGCAGGTTCAATTTCGTCACTACGATTCCTCCTATGATTTAAATTGGCACCCGTGTGTTGGCAGCGGTTGCAATGTGAATCATACGTGATATGGAGGGGTGCTGGAATAATCATCTCCACTGTTCATAAGGGATAGAGACTATAGCAGTAAATAGCGACTCCATCGTTACAGATCCCACATCATCATAATCATTGCATCAGATGTTACTTCTTTATGTTATTAGCACAAATCAAATTCAACAGGCCAAATAATGGAGCCGCGCGGTATATTACCTTCTTCAACAGCAGAGAAATGATTGTGCAGCTTGGAGCGATCGGGACCCTCCATTACTTTAACCATATATTCAGCGTAAGTGCTGATGTTAACATCAAAGGTTGTACCAAACCGCTCGAGCAAAAAAGAGGCTGCCGGTAACGGCAGGGATAAATGAGAAGCGGTAAGCGGATTAAGTTTTTGTTTTAAATAATTTGCAATGAGGAGCAGGGAATGACTGTCCTGTGCCACAATGAAGCTGATTATTTCGGGGTCAGTTTTAGAGTACCTGATATAGCCGCCAAGCTTCTCATCAATTAACAAGGCAGAGCTGATCGTACCTGCACCGGGGCTGATCCAATCCAGAATAGATTGTCCCGGAATAAGTGCCAGCGAAGAGGATACATGCATATGATCCCACATCCGTGCGAAAGACGGAATATCTCCCTGTTCAATACGGCGTTCCCTTACTACTGCAGTATGATCTGTATAGATGCTCTCCAAAGGAATACGGATCTGCTCGTCCATCCACGCCTTTCCTTGATAACCGAAGCGGACGTAGTAATGTGGATGACCCAGCACAACGGATAAGACGAAGCCTTTATGTGATGCGCGAAGATGGCCGGCATGAATCAAGGCGGAGCCGATGCCCTGTTTCTGATAATTAGGATGAACCGCCAGCGGAGACAGAATAAGGGCATGATAGGTGCTGCCTTGGATGCGAATAGACTGGGGAGTGAATAAAATATGGCCTACAATTTGCCCATCCAGCTCGCAAACGAGAGACAGCTCCGGATCAAAAGTGCTCCGTGCTCTCAGCATATTGACAAGAACGGCTTCACCCATTCCGTAGCTGTATGAGAAAGTGAGGGCATGCAGTTCTGTAATGGCATAATAGTCTGACGGATACTCTTGGCGGATTGTCCAATTCATTGTTTATAGCGCCCCATTTCTATATCAAAGAGTGCCTGGTTACTTTTGAGCATAGCTTAAGCTAGCAAGTTCATTTTAATGCATCTGAATAACAAATATAAAGAATTGCTATCAGCTTGTGTTTATGAGATAATCAATGTTTGCCTGAATCAGTTTCGCCTTATAAGAAAAATGTTAATGTGGGGGAGTAACCATGGAGCGATATCCTTTCTCCTATAATCCGACCGAGCCTTTCGTGAAGCAAGTGGGCGATTGGGTGGCGGATGTATTTTATGATATGTTGCCCGAGCACGGTTTTGAAGTGCGGGATGAACAAATTTATATGGCGTATCAGCTGGAAAGAGCTTATGCCGACAAGAAGACGATTTTTGCAGAAGCAGGTGTGGGTACAGGGAAGACGCTTGTATATTTGCTGTATGCGGTGAACTATGCCCGTTATACCCGTAAGCCGGCTGTCATTGCTTGTGCGGACGAGTCGTTAATTGAACAGCTCGTCAAGCCGGAAGGTGACATTGCCAAGCTTGCACGTTACCTGGGATTGAATATTGACGCGAGATTGGGGAAATCCCCGGATCAATATATTTGTCTTAAAAAGATGGACGGCGCCCGTCTTAAGGATGAGGATGCCAACGTCATTGAAGAAGTATATGACAGTCTGCCGGACTTCGTCCATTCGCCTGGAACGCTGCAGTCCTTCTCACCTTATGGGGACAGGAAGGAATATCCCCATCTGAACGATGAACAATGGGACAAAATCAGCTGGGACTCTTTCCAGGATTGTTTTGTATGCGACAAAAGGCACCGCTGCGGGATGACCCTCTCGAGGGATCATTACCGTAAGTCGACGGATCTCATCATTTGCTCTCACGATTATTATATGGAGCATGTCTGGACCTATGAAGGGAGAAAGAGGGAAGGTCAGCTTCCACTGCTTCCTGAGCAAAGCTCTGTCGTGTTTGATGAAGGTCATTTGCTGGAATCTGCTGCACAGCATGCCCTCAGCTACAAGCTGAAGCACACTGCCTTCGAAGAAATGATTACAAGACTCCTGGATGGGGAAATCCGCGAAACGCTTGCAGAGCGGGTGGAGGACGCCATTGATCAGAGTAAAGTGGTATTCAGCTTGGTTCAAGAGCTCAGCACCAGCATTCCGGGATCAGATCGAAAAAGAGTGGGCGTAAATGAGGCTCTGCTGATACAGTTAAATCGCTGGAATGATACGCTGGAGGCGATTGACGAGGAGCTGGTGTTCGAGAGCGGCCTGCACACACTCAATGAATATAAGCTTCGAATTGTTGAGGAGCATCTCGAGATGATTCAAACCGCATTGCAGCTGTTCAGGCAGCCTGGCAGCTATATTTGCTGGGCAGAGGAGAGCGAGGATGGGGATGTAACGTTAGCCGTCATGCCGCAAAAGGTCAAGGAAGTGTTGGAGCAGCGAGTATTTGGGCTAAACATGCCGATCATTTTCTCTTCTGCAACGCTATCGGTAGGACAGTCTTTTGATTATGTAGCTAATAGTCTTGGCATTACCGATTATTTAGCGTTCTCTGTGAATTCACCCTATAATTATGCCGATCAGATGAGACTGATCGTTCCAGAAGAGCTCTGCGATGCGGGAGAGCCTCGAAGCGAAGTTCTCTTTGCCAAAAAGCTGGCGAGTGCCGCCAAGCTGCTCGCACACTCTGAAGGACGTGCTCTCCTACTGTTCACCACGATGGAAGAGCTGCGCAGATTCAAACAAGCTGCAGCCCAGCACCCTTATTTCACTTCATATAAGATGCTGTTCGAAGGGGACGGGGAGATCAGCAGTCTGATTGCAGATTTCCAGAACAATGAGGAAACCGTACTCTGTGCAACGAGCTTGTGGGAAGGACTTGATGTACCGGGACCTTCCTTATCCAATGTCATAATCTGGTCACTGCCTTATCCGCCGGAAGATCCAGTATTTATGGCCAAGCGGGAAGCAGCAGAATCCAGCTATGAGGAAGTGGACATGCCTTATATGCTTCTTCGTTTGCGGCAGGGACTCGGGCGATTGATTCGTTCGTCGTCAGATCAAGGAATTGCCGCTGTGCTTGATCCTGAAATTGTCGCTGATTCGAAGGTCAGAGAACGGGTGGAAGCCGTGCTCCCTCAAGGAGCGGTACTCAGAGTAGAGAAGCTCTAATGTAACTGAGCTGCAATCCATCGACTCTTTCTGGATTGAAACGGTCCTGAACAAAATAAAGGTCAGTAATCTGTTCCTCGCCAGTCTTGCAGACTTCGGGTTAGGAGCAGTTTACTGATCTTTTTTGTATAGGATATGAGCTTCTTACTTATCAAAAAAGCCTGTGCTGAGATAGCGTTCACCTGTATCCGGTGCGATGCAGAGCACTTTGTGTCCAGCTCCCAGCTGTTTGGCGATCTGCAGTCCTGCCCATACCGATGCGCCGGACGACGGACCGAGCAGGAGTCCTTCCTTTGCCGCCAGCTGCCGCATGGTATCAAGAGCATCTTCGTCCGTTACTTGAATAATCTCATTCCACACATCGGTGTTCACAATGGAAGGAATAAACCCGGGACTTGTTCCGACCAGTTTATGGGGACCGGGTTCGCCACCGGACAGCACGGGTGATCCGGCAGGCTCAACCGCAAATATCTGAATGCCGGGGACCTGACGGCCGAGTTCTTCGCCGGTTCCTGTAATGGTTCCACCGGTTCCCGAAGTGGCTACAAAAGCATCCAGTCTCCCGTCCATCTGGGTCATGATTTCGAGTGCAGTTGTCGTTCGGTGTGCATCCGGATTGGCATGATTCTCAAACTGCTGGGGGATGAAGCTTCCCGGTATTGTTTCTTTTAGCTCCAGTGCTTTCTGAATCGCACCGGGCATACGCCCCGCAGCAGGAGTGAGCACAACCTCTGCGCCGTAGGCTTTGAGTATGTTAATTCGTTCCTTGCTCATGTTATCAGGCATGACAAGAATCGCTTTGTAGCCCTTGGCGGCAGCATTCATAGCCAGACCAATACCTGTGTTTCCGCTGGTAGGCTCTATAATGGTGGCGCCAGGCTGAAGAAGGCCTCTGAGCTCCGCCTGCCTGATCAAATTAGCTGCGGCGCGGTCTTTTACACTGCCGCTAGGATTGAAGTATTCAAGCTTGACGAATACATCAGCATCGTAAGCTTCCGGTAGACGATTCAGCCTGACGATCGGAGTATTACCGATCAATTCGGTTACATTGTTTACAACGAGACGCTTGTCAGCATGAGGAGCGGCAGGATTATTTTGAGCATGCATGTGAAAGTCCCCTTTATTTTAATAACCTATAATTTTACTAGGAATATATCTTCCTAACATCATACGAATTGAACGGCTGCCCAGTCAAGACAGTTCCGTCAGCTCAATGCCCAGTCGTTCGCTCATTTCCTTCATTACTTCGGTTTTGCAGAAGGTCCACAGTAAATATAAGCGACGGTGATATCCCCGGCACAGGTAGCGCATTTCAAAACCTTCCTTCTGCTTGTTCTCCTCGTAGATGCGGATGCCGCTTCTACGCATGAGAATTCGGATGTCCGTTAAATTTCGGGTTACATCCATCTGGATCCGGGTTAAATGATGGACATATAGCTGTGGCATATGCAGAGACACATGCTGTATGGTGTGGATGTCCTGCTCAAGCACATCCAGCATGAGAATGAGCATCATATATTTTTTGACCAGCAAATGGTCTGCTTCACTGGGGATCGGGGCAGTGAATGGTGTAGACATCCCGTTCACTTCCTTAAATGATATGTCATTGAATCCATTTCATCGTACCTTAAGTTGCTTTAATTAAGAGGATATAGTTATCGTATTTATCGTTTTGATGAGTTATGAAATTGATTCAGTTTCTGTCATATTTACAGAACATACGTTCCTGTATTATTATATTCAATATAAGATCTGTTTATGCTTTCTGACAAATGGAAATTGTATACAGATGGGGAGAGGAGCTTGAAATAAGCGATGATTCATCATCTAGAGATCTATGTCTCTGATTTGAAGAGAAGCACTGAATTCTGGGGATGGCTTCTAACGGAGCTGGGGTATGAGCAGTATCAGAAATGGGAGAGGGGAATCAGCTGGAGATGCGGAACGGCTTATCTCGTATTTGTACAGGCAGAAGAACGATTCCTTGATGTGCCGTATCACAGGTGCAGGGTAGGGCTTAATCATCTTGCTTTTTACGCCGAATCTAGAGCACATGTAGATTCGCTCACCAGTCAGATGAGGGATAGAGGAGTCCTAATCTTATACGAGAATCTTCACCCCTATGCGGGAGGAGAGCAGCATTACGCTGTATATTTTGAAGATCCTGACCGAATTAAGGTAGAGCTTACAGCACCATCAGAGAGTACAAACATTTAACGCTCTCTTAAATAAGAGAAAGGCAGCATCGATCATTGAAGATCGATGCTGCCTAAAATTATGTCATATATTGCGGTTTATCGTAGAGTGCGTCCTTCTCTAATATGACCTTGTACGGGCGTTCCTTGCCTTTCAAGGAAGGGCCAAGCGTGACAATGGGCACCTCGGGCTTCTTGAAACTGTTGCCGCTGTCACCTTCCGGTACAGATCCGGTTGTTTCGCGCGCGGCACTCAGACGTACCTTTGGGGCTCCTCTTTTTTTGTTGAGCCTCTGTCTGATTGGTTTCATCCCAACTCTCCTCCTAACAGGTCGTGAATAGCACTAAATAGTTGGCGATTATCACGGTCAATTTGCTGGAATAGATCATCACCTGCCTCGAGGTGTCCAACAAGATGTACGGTAAATACATAACCACTTGCTACAGGATAGCACAGCATATACTCTTTCTCAAGATAATCATCATACAGATTTACCTTGATTTTGTTCTCCTTGTACGCATCAACGACCATGATTCGACTGGGATCATCCGGCGGTTTGCCGTCATTGATATTCATGGAGTAACGCCTTCCAATCTCACCGACATTTCCAGCTACCTGCTCAATATATCCAGATAGAGAAACCCGGTGCACCGTGGTACCGCGTACGAGAAAATGCGGCCGTGATACAAAAGCCGTTCGCAGTGTATCGCTCATACGGTGGAGCATTTGATCATCAATTTTGCGGGAACGCAGTAGTTCGCGAAAGAAACGAAGCAGCTTCAGCAGCTGAATGCGTTTATTCTCTTCCTCCTGCTTTACTTTATTCACTTTCTCTGTTAAATACATATCTGACCAAGGGCCTAATCTTTCCATCATATCAGCAATTTTGTGACACGCTACCGATACAGCGGGTGCCCAGTTGCCATCTGAACGAATTTCATAAGTCAGGGACCCTAGACCAAGAAGATCACTGGGCATTCGCATGCCTTCAATATCCATACTGCTATCCAGCTCGTTAACATGTTCAGGTAATATAAAGAATATGCGTCCTCTTCCCAATCGGCTCATAAAAAGACCCATTTCAAACAGGGTATTGTCCCGTACCGTTGCGTACATTTTTCCCCGAATCCTGGTGATGTCATCCGGGTGAAAAATAAAAATGGCGAAATCGCTGCTTCGAACCTGCTTATCCAGATCCTCCATCGTATAGCTGCTCGGATTAAATACGCCGGCATACCAAGGAGTGATTTCAGCAGCATACCTTAAATTTTCATGTACAGCTGCGGCAATAGGCTTCGCTTCAAGGGAACATCCGATGAACGCTCTAGGCTTAATCGTCTTCATAGTCCGCTCCGCCTCGCTTACGGGATATGTTTTTTTAAGATCTTTTTCTATATTATACCATTTACCCGAATTTGACGAACCGAAAAGCACCACATCCTGAAGAAAGAGCCGTAAGAACTAGAGGTATGCGACTAAAGACGATGGGTTGAATATTAATAGTCTATTCGCCGCTACATGAAATGGACATGGAGCATGTAATAAAGTGAGTATAAAATACCAAGCAGGCACCGTTTCTGGTATGTTATAATTAGTTTAATCATATATTAAAGAACTGACTATATGCACGAATATATGATTACTAACAGAAAGGATCTGGATACCATGAGTCCCCGAAGGATGAAGCCCCAAAGGACAATTTGGAAACGAAATGATTCCTCGTATACGTAGCTTCCCTTACGCGATTAGTAAAAAGTCACTTGTAAAATGACCAACTATGCGTAGGGAGAGGTAAGCAAAATGAATATTCGAAGGATGAACTCCTCTCAGCTTTCCTTACGCGTTAGTTTCGGTCTGTTTCTGACCAAACTACAAACAATGCGAGGGAATCTGTATGAGGACAAAGCAAAAACTTCTGTTTTGGAATAAGGCGGCTGTAATATCACAAGAACAACCTGTTTCATTCGAAAACAGAAAAAGGACGGCTGTAACCGAGGCCGTAAGATCGATGTTTAATCGGAATGAGCTGAAAAGTATCGGAATGATGCTTTTTGGGACGATGCTGATGGCGTTTGCTTTTTATCACATCAACTATGTAAATCATTTGTCGGAAGGCGGATTTGTAGGATTAGCCCTGCTTGGCAGCTATGTTGCCGGTTGGTCTCCTGCGCTCACCAGCTTGCTGCTGGATATTCCCGTCATTCTGATTGCATGGTATTTTATGGGCCGAAAGTATATGCTCAAAGCCATGCTCGGAGCCTTATCTTTCTCATTATTTTATGAATGGTGCGAACGGTATTCACCCCTGGTCATTGATCTGCAGGGAAGTCTGCTGGCAGCGGCCCTCATTTCCGGTATTTTAACCGGAGTGGGAGCAGGGATTGTTATTGCGAGCGGAAGCGCGACAGGCGGAGATGATATTTTGGCGGTGATCCTCAGCAAATGGAGCCGGATGAAGATCGGATCAGTGTTCTTTATTTTTGACGGAATTGTATTGCTGTTGTCGCTTCTCTTTATGCCACTCAAAGAAACGTTGTATACGGTGCTAGCTGTATGGATTGCAAGTAAGTTCATAACTCTGATTACTCAAGCAGCAGCGAAGAAGAAGCTGCCCGAATATGAGAGGGAAATCTTGCAGCCGAAGCCGGCAAAGACCGATGTTGGGCTATTACCGATACCGAAGCCTGCAACTGCGTACGTAACGTATTTACCTATTAGCGCTAAGGATACCAAGCATCACGTATCCACCACCCGGGTCAAGAAGTCAAGTGCTGCCGGAGGATAGAAGATTATTTGGTATTGATGATACAGTTGAACAGTATACGAAAGAATAGAAGGATCTGCATGTTTGCAGGTCCTTTTTGCGTTGTCTTCACCAACCAATTCCACAAATCTCAAAATTGATCCATAAATGTCATTGAGGATCAGTCTATATTCTTTTAGAATAACCGATTTGCTTCCAGGGATTATCGCCTACAAAGTAACTTATAACGAACAAGAGTCCGAGGCTTTTCATCTTTACTCTGAGGTAGCACTGCAAGACCAAAAAACGCGATAGCTCTTTCCGTCCGAATTAGGTAAAATAATATTACGATATTAATTAAAACTCAGTTTCATCTAATGAAACGTAAATTGCGTTCATAAGGAGGAGAAGGACGATGTCGTTTAGGTTTGTTGGTCTTGATCATGTTCAGCTTGCTGCACCGGAAGGCCGTGAATCAGAAGCACGTCATTTCTTTAAAGAGATATTAGGGTGGACCGAAATTCCAAAGCCGGAGCCATTACAGAAACGAGGTGGTGTTTGGTTTAAATGTGGTATTCATGAAGTACATATTGGGGTTCAGAAGGATTTTACCCCCGCTACCAAAGCCCATCCTGCATTTCATGTTCACAATATAGAAGCTTTAAAGGTGCATCTAGCGAGGCAAAATGTAACCATTATTCATGACGAGGCACGTACAGAAGAAGGTATCACACGTTTCTATGTCCATGATCCATTTGGCAACAGAATTGAATTTCTTGAATTTAGCAGATGAAAAAAACGTTCAATCAGGGTGGCTGGATGGAGAAATAGATGATTAAGCTAGTTCCAAGCTGGAACCGCTTTCGTTATCAGGATTTTCGCTGTTAGCGGGTTTACGATTTATATGGAAATCAGGTCTTTAGAATCGACTACGGTAAAGATTAGTTATAACTTTTCTTTCTCTACCCTGATGGAAATCACGGATTATATAATGTAGTTGTCGGGGCCGACGAAATACAAGGAAAGGAGATGATCCAATTGATCAATGAGCGCGAGGTGACTTTCGCTTAAGTGCGGAAGTTGTGCGTTTAGCATGGGAGGAGGCTAATGTCTCCTCTCATTAATTAACTATAGATCGCATGGAAGCTTACGAAAGTGTCATTCTTCTTAGGAAACGTGTGTATCGGAATTCTTTGATTCCATTTGATCGGAGTTATAAAATTTGTAAATTTTAAAAACTATTTCTTGCCTATATAACAATGCTTTCATTATAATAAGTTTAGTTTTACATATTGAAGATTTTGCCACATGCTAACTTGCTGAATATCAGGCGAAATCTAATCTTAAGAAGAGAGGAGAAAGTACAATGCAGCCGTCATTCAAACTTCAACGACAGGAACAACTGAATATGCTCAAAGCAAGGTACCTCTATACCGATACGCGATCATGACAAGGAATTTTGAATGAAGCGTGAGATGGATGATGTGTGTAATGTTTAGCTTATGAATAATCAAGAGGACTGCCTATGGACATTTGTAAACGTTCAGGGTTTTTTTATTTTTTTGAGGGCATAGTTTCCGTGAGAAGGTTACAACAACCAAAAAATGAACGAAAGGAGATGCGAACATGATTTTAAATGTGTTTGTAAGTGATGACGTGAGTGGCCAGAGAACCGTATTCGAGGAGGATATTTATCGTGATGTACAAAAATGGAAGAGATGCGCTTCCCCCTAGCTTGCTGAAAGAGATTCAAAAGTATATTCAAGGAGATCTCATCTACATCCCAAAAGCTACCGAAGAGCGTGCACGCTGGGGAGAAAAGAGCGGAGCCCGCAAGCAGCTAGCTCAGCGCAACGCAGAGATTTCACTGTATTATTCCAAAGGATGGTCTGTTTCGGAGCTGGAGCAGAAGTATCATCTATCCAGTGAGAGCATTCGCAAAATCGTTGTGAAGTCCAGGTAACTAGGATGCTTAGGATGGGAGAGTGTCTTCATTGTCGATAGTCCAAGGGCTTCCGAGTTCGATCGGAAGTCAAATTGAAGATCCATTGTTATTCAGCGCACGGACAGATTTATTACACAATGGACATTTTGGAGAACAGTGGATCGTGATCGACCAGGGAAGAGGTCACGGTCTGGACTCCACAAGGAGTCAATATAAGCAGGCTGGAAGTACAGCAAATGACAGAAGCCCGAGCCGTCAGCGGAATAAGCGGCGGCTCCTTAATTGCCGATACTTCCAAAGGTCCTGTTGTTATAGCGAGATATACGGCCGCCCTTACGGCGGTCTATAGTTTCGCAGCTAAGCTGATATGTGCAGTGATTCAGCAGGAAGAGCTGCCAACTGCTTCGGAAAAAGAAATTCCGCGATATTGCCCGAATTGCGAGCATCCACTGGCGGAAGGAACGCAGACATGTCCTGTCTGCAAAGATAATGGGAAAGTTCTTCTTCGCATGCTCCAGTACGCAAAGCCGTATAAAGGACAAATGATTGTGGCTGGAATCTTACTTGTATTAACTACTCTTGTCGAACTAATCCCGCCTTATTTAACGAAGATTATGATAGATGATGTCTTGAAACCGGATTCAATAGCAGACTCATTACTGTGGCTAGTCGTCGGCTTAGGAGCTGCGATGCTGGTCACATCGGTCATGCAAACGTTTCGCGGATTGCTGGGAGTATGGGTCGGTTCCAAGTTAATGGGGGACATTCGAAAGGATATCTATCACGCATTAATGAAGCTGTCCCTGTCCTTCTTTGACCGCAGACAAACCTCGCAATTTATTGGCCGGGTCAACAGTGACTCGGAGGCGATGCGGCAATTCATGACAGACGGTATTATCTGGGTAACCGGGGAATCTCTTCGAGTGGTTGCCATCTTTGCTATTATGTTTGGACTCGACTGGAAGCTGACTCTCTTTGCGCTATTGCCTATGCCTGTAATGGTGTTCGTGTCCTTATCTCTATGGCCGAAGTTCGGGCGGCGTTGGTATCAGCAGTGGAGATCTATTTTTCGTCTGAACGTCATTGTTGGTGACTCGCTTCAGGGGATAAGAGTAGTAAAAGCTTTTGGACAAGAGAAGGCAGAGATATCCCGATATAGTGAAGTAAATGAACAGCTTGTGAAGCACAACATTCGTATTGAGGGATTGTGGCAGGGAATGTTCCCTTTATTCTCCTTGATCGCTGGTATTGGGACACTTCTCATCTGGTATTATGGCGGAGCATCGGTTATACAAGGCGAGCTTCAGCTAGGTGTACTCATGGCTCTAATATCCTATCTTGGTATGCTGTTTGGTCCCCTGCAATGGATTAGCCAGATGATTAACTGGTCCAGTAATGCACTGGCTGCTGCAGACCGAGTGTTCGAAATTCTTGATACGACACCGGATGTGCCTGATGCTCAGAACCCGCGTGATATTGGCAGTATGAAGGGACATGTCCAGTTCAATGAGGTAACCTATGGCTATGAGAAGCATCATCCCGTATTAAAGAGGGTGAGTCTGGAGGTTCAGCCGGGAGAAATGATTGGGCTGGTTGGACATTCAGGAGCAGGTAAATCGACATTCATTAATCTGATTTGCCGTTTCTATGATCCAGATGAAGGAAGCCTCCTCATCGACGGAGTTCCGCTAACAGAGATTATTCAAATTGATCTTCGGAATAAGATCGGGGTGGTGCTCCAAGAGACGTTCTTATTCGATGGAACAATAGCAGATAATATCGCTTATTCCAAGCCTGATGCTACACCGGATGAAATAATGCGAGCAGCCAAGATTGCTAACGCACATGATTTTATTGTTCGTCTGCCGGATGGATATGATACACGTGTTGGTGAACGAGGGCATAGGCTGTCTGGAGGAGAAAAACAGCGTGTTGCTATTGCCCGGGCAATTATACATGACCCACGAATTTTGATATTGGATGAAGCAACGGCTTCCGTCGATACAGAGACCGAACGTCAGATTCAAGAAGCCATTTCGAGACTTATACAGGGACGAACGACATTTGCCATTGCACATCGTCTGTCAACTCTGCGAAATGCCGATCGTTTGGTAGTATTGGACAAAGGGAAAATCGTTGAAGTGGGTACACATGAAGAATTGCTCGCGATCGAAGAGGGAGCTTATCGTAAGCTAGTTGATGCACAGCAAGAATTGTCGAAGATCAAGGGGGTCGAAGGCTAATGGAACGGGATCCTTACGATATTCATTTTCTTCAGCCGCCTGCTGTCATGTTTAGTCGGGGGCCGGGAGGCGTATTGCAGGGAGTTGTAGAAGGCGCACTGTATGATGAAATTCTAGTCTATCGAACTTTTCCTTTTAAGTACACTTCTCAGTATATTTCCATTCGTAATGCGAAGGGAGATGAGCTCGGAATTATTAGGGATATAAGTCAGCTGGATGCTGAAAGTGTAGAGGAATTGGGGAGAGAATTGCAATTTCGTTATTTCCTGCCGAGAGTAACCCGAGTTGACAGTGTTAAAGAAAAATCAGAGCTCTGGGTATGGGAGCTGCAGACGACGCTTGGCCCTACACGAATGGCAATGCGTAATTTGCACGAGCATGTGCAATATCCTGAAGAAGGACGATTGATATTAACGGATATAAATGGTAAGCGCTGCGAAATTCTTGATTGGAGAGAGCTTGATCAGCATAGTAGAAAACAGCTGACAGATGTAATTTAAATATCGTTATCATTTTGACAAAGACTGATACAGAGGTGTGATGTATCGGTTTCTTTGTCTTGTCTGTTTTTAGCTCAGCACCAGTATGGAACGCAGTAGTTTAGACCTTAGTGGAATTTTTGGAGCCCGAACGACTTTTGCGAAGCAACCGGAGAGAGGGGGCCGAAAATGGAACGACTGAGAGGGGGCCGAAAATGGAACGACTGAGAGGGGGCCGAAAATGGAACGACTGAGAGGGGGCCAAAAATGGAACGACTGAGAGGGAGCCAAAAATGAAACGGACAAATGGAACGTCCTTATACATGATTTATAAAGAGAGAACACATACTTCACAAAGGAACCTTTTTGTGACGGTTAAATTTTATCGACAAGTGAGGAGAAAGAATGCTTAAGACGAAAATTATTTGTACGATGGGGCCTGCTTGCGACTCCATTGATCGGTTAAAGCAAATGATTCAGCAAGGGATGACCGTGGCACGTCTGAACATGGCACACGGCGAACCACATGAGCATGTCCAGCGAATGAAGCAAGTACGTCAGGCAGCAGAGGAGTTGGGCACATTTGTACCGATTATGATAGATATTAAAGGACCCGAGATACGAATCGGCAAACTTAAGGAAGCTTTTGTCCAGCTAGTGACCGGGGAAGAACTCATATTAACAACAGAAGAAGTATTGGGTGATGCCAAACGTATAGGTGTGAATTATGCGGAGATGAATCTGGTTGTTAAATCGGGAAACATCGTACTTATTGATGACGGACTGATTGGACTGGAAGTGATGGAGGTAACTGGGCCGGATATACACTGCAGAATCCTGAATGGTGGTGTGCTAAAGCCTAGAAAAGGAGTTAATCTCCCAGGAATTAAAACGACACTGCCAGGGGTAACAGAACGAGATAAGAAGCATATTGCTTTTGGGCTCGAGAACAAGGTGGAAATGATTGCAGCGTCCTTCGTGCGCAAAGGAGCAGATATTGAGGAAATCAGGTCTATCCTCAAACAAAACAAGGCAGAGCATGTTCAAATCTATGCCAAAATTGAGAACCAAGAGGGCGTAGATCGGATCAACGAGATTATTGAAGCATCGGATGGAATTATGGTAGCTCGGGGTGATTTGGGTGTCGAGGTGCCGATTGAGGATGTTCCAATGGTTCAAATTGAGCTTATCCAAAAATGCAATTTGGCAGGGAAGCCTGTCATTGTGGCTACACATATGCTGGATTCCATGCAAGTGAATCCTCGTCCCACCCGTGCCGAGGTCAGCGATGTATCCAATGCAGTTCTGCAGGGAGCCGATGTTGTGATGCTGTCGGGAGAATCTGCTGCCGGGAAGTATCCGGTGGAATCAGTTCGCACCATGGCTGCCGTTGCCAAGAAGGCTGAATCACTTATTGATTACAGAAGTGGCTTCCTTAAGAAGAGAGAGCAGCATGCGACCAAAATAACCGAGGTTATCAGCCAAAGCGCGGTAAGTGCGTCACTTGAGCTCGGAGCAAAGGTGATTATTACATCCACAGGCAGCGGGTTTACCGCAAGAATGATATCGAAGTATCGTCCGGAAGCGCCTATCCTGGCAATCACATCCAATCCTGAGGTGCTGCCTAAATTATGCTTGTACTCGGGAGTGTTCCCATACTTGGGTGAAAAGGTAACAACAACAGATGAGATGTTTGAATCGGTGACTCGAAACGCGGCAATGAAGGGGTTTGTGGAGCCGGGGGATACTGTGGTGTTGTCAGCAGGGGTACCGATTGGAAGATCGGGAACGACGAATTTAATCAAAATTGTTGAGGTATGCTGAATTATTTTCCCAAAAACAAAGGGTAAATAATTCAGCAATTAAGCAAAAAAGAATCACTAAACGACCATCGATTAGGAGGCGAACGAACATGCCTGATTGGCTGGAGGTTTCGATCAGAACATTGGCAGCAGTAACCGTCCTTTTTCTGATCACGAAAATATTAGGAAAACGTCAAATCTCCCAGTTATCGTTATTTGAATATATCACAGGTATCACCTTGGGAAACTTGGTGGGTTACATTTCTCTTGATCTTGATAATACCTGGTATCTAGGATTTGTAGCCCTGTTTGTATGGGTTGTCGTATCTGCTGTTGCAGAGTATTTTACCATGAAGAGTAAAAAATTCAGGGACATCGTAGACGGGAAAGCAACTGTGTTGGTTGAAAGGGGCGCCTTGCTCAGAGATAACCTGAAAAAAGAACGCCTGACGGTGGATGAATTTTTAGAGCAGCTGCGTAAAAAAGATGTATTCAGGGTAGCCGATGTAGAGTTTGCGATAATGGAGCAGAGTGGTGAGATTAATGTAATGCTCAAAAAAGAGCATCAGCCTCTTACTGCGGATCTATTAGGATATCAGCTGTCTTCCGAGCAAGAGCCAAGAACAATTATCATCGACGGACATATATTACCCGATTCGTTAAACGCTTCGGGCCATAATGAAGATTGGGTTCATAAAGAGCTGCGCAGACTGGGGCTTCCGCTGAAGCAGGTATTTGTAGGACAGGTGGACAGCCGAGGAGAGCTTACAGTACAGACAGGAAAACAATCTTTGCCTAAACCGACGACCTCTAAACCAAACGATCAAATCGCAGAGCTGGTCAAGCGGCTGCAGGATGATTTGACCATGCGAAGACAGTTATCGGCTTCAGAGAAAGACAAGCTGCAATACCAGCAGGCATTAGATCAGCTGAAAAATGCAATGAATGCATATAAATCCCCACAAAAGCCGTAACATTCTTGAATGTGCGGCTTTTCTTTTTCCCTTTAAATACTTTACTTATTCTGGATAAAAAGGATAACATAGAGGGGATAAAGGGCGAAGTCTTGCTAGAATTCCATAAAGGAGAAACAATGTGCAAATTTCAGAAGGGTTCCTGCTTAGAAGTTTAGAAGAGCACTATGAGATTGGAGAAGCCAGCGGGCTTGTTCCTATATCCTCGGGGCATACATCTCATGCCTGCCGGTTAGAAACGATGCAAGGACATCAATTCGTTTTAAGACGACTAAGAAGCAAGCTTCAAGCGGCTTGCGAATATGAAATTTCTAGTACAGCTGCAGCGCATTACGTTACTCCATATATTCTTCCAGGTCGTAATGAAAACGGATTTATAGAGGTTCAAGGCAACGTATACAATCTTCAGCACTATTTGAAGCCGGACAAGGTTCCTGTTCAGCACATGTTCCTGCAAATGGGCAAAGCACTAGGCATCCTACATACCGTATTGAGAAATACGACAGTTCATGATCAAGAAGATCGTTTTTCTCTGGAATACAGCTGGAACGAAGCAACTCAAAACATGTCCGATAATTTAAACGCGTCTCTTGAAAAATATGTAACGGCTTGTCTAGAGATGAACCAACGAATGGAAGGATGTATCCATGCTGATTTGGGCATCTGGAACGTCATTTTTCATGCAGCTTCGGTGTATATCATTGATTTTGGAGAAGCAAGAACAGGTGATTATCACTTCGATGCAGCTGCGTTATTAACTTCGTCGATTGGTAAGGCATGGACAGATCAACAAGCTGCTGCTTCTATTTTTGACTTTAAAAAAGGTTATGAACAGAGCGGTCTACAGCTAGATCAGTCCGTACTTTTAGAAAATATGATCCTGTGGTTGATAAGGGGAGCGGCAACTGTGCTTGCTGAGTATGGAGAAACAGAACAAACGACGTATTACGTTGATCATATCATTGCAGACCTAACAAAATACAACAGACTATTGGGATAAATGCATGAAAAGAAGGGGGAGACAGTCATGCATCAGGGCGCAGTGGGGTTGGATATTGGGGGAACGAATATCAAGGCCGGGCTTGTACGAGATGATGGAGTCATTCTATACGATATGATTGTCCCAACGAATGCAGATAAGGGCAAGGATCAACTGCTTGCCTCCATTGCCGAAGCTGCTGCAAGCTGTACTAGCAAGGCTAAGAGTCTAAATATAAAAGTAGCAGGCATTGGAATGGGAACGGCAGGGTTCATTACCATAGACGGGGCAATTGGCAGTGCGACAGCGAATTTGCCAGACTGGAAAGGAACTCCGCTAAGAGAAGAAATGGAGAGAAGACTTCACCTGCCTACAAGGCTGGAGAATGATGTAAACGTCTTGGCGATTGGGGAAATGTGGCAGGGTGCAGGAAGAGGTCTGTCCGAATTTCTATGTGTTAGTCTTGGAACGGGAGTAGGCGGCAGCATGATAACGAATGGCCGTACCTACCGGGGAAGAAGCGGGTATGCAGGTGCCTTTGGACATCAGGTAATCCAAATGGGTGGAAAGCCATGTACATGCGGTTCGAAAGGCTGCTGGGAGCAGTATGCATCAGTTACAGCACTAAAAAGACAGGTATTGGAAGCAGGACAGCCTGCTTGGGCTGATGATCCCAGACAACTGTTTATAGAAGCCAAGGCAGGAAACGAAGCTGCAAAGAACCTTATCCGTGACTATGCCGAATACATCGCTATCGGTTTGACGAATCTCATTCATCTCTATAATCCAGCGGCTATTATCATCGGGGGTGCGATTTCAGAACAAGGGGATGCCTTGCTCTGTCCGGTACGCGAACAAATAGAGAGGTACACCATGGATGGATTTGCAGATCATCCGCCGCTCCCTATCTTACCAGCCATATTAGGAAATAAGGCAGGAATCATAGGAGCAGCCAAGCTGATTCTTACATAGCTTAGCTGCTCAAGTAACAAGCTCAATTATATATTTTTGAGGTCATAATCTTACCTTGTTTATCATGGATGATGACTCTCATTTCCTTGCCTGATGCGATTTTTTTTGCCGCATCCTCTGCTTCATTTTTTAATCGATAGGTATCCTCTGGCTTGTTTGTGCCTTCTTTTTTGATTGCCCAGCCATCTTCAAAGGGAACAACATGAAGATTCCGGTGATCACCAGAAGAATGAACAGGCCTGTCATTGCTGCTGTCAGAGCTGCTATTTGCTTCAGGATGATTCTCATCCCATTCTTTGGCTTGAGCAGTAGCGATGGCAATGGACCGGCCTTCCTCATATCCGTCTTCCAGCAAAGCATTTGCAATTTCAACAGCTTTCTCGCGGATTCTGGGGTCAAGATTTTTCATGGATGGAGGGTAGTCGTGTTTGCTCCATGGCATAATGTTTCTCTCCCTTCATTAAGATGTCTCATCTATTTATTACCCGATAACAAAATATCAAAAACATAAGGAGTGAATAGATCATGCTGCTGCAACTTGCTCTGCCGTTTCTGTTTACGATGATTATTCATGCTGCAGACAGCCTGTCCTATGCACTGAGGCTGGGCGGGTTAAGAACGAAGCGGATTACGATCGCTTTGTCTTTATCTGGTGTGCTGCTCCTCGTCTCAAGAACTTCTAATATGGCACAGGGGCCGCTTCTTGGTTCAATGGTTGATAAAGCCAATGGTACAGACAGCAGCATGCTTCAAACTCAGCTTCATTTGATATTAGGAGCGGCAGCAGTGGGAACACTCATCGCAATTCTTATGTTTCCGACCATGGTAAGATGGTCCTCAAGGCTGGTGGTTCACCTGGAGAAGTCAGGCTCGATTCCTGGCATGCTTGCTTCTCTGTGCTCTAAGAACACGATGAAAAATGCACTCCACTATATTTCTTGGCCTAGATTTTCCATGCTCCAGACATGTTTCGGTGGAAATTTACCGAGAAGGCTGATGGTCCTTAACATGTCGGTTACGGCTATTTATACGGTTGGAGTTCTTGCCACTTTATATGCAGCCTATTTAAATCCTGAGCAAGCGATGGCTGCTTCGCAATCGTCAGGCTTAATTAACGGTATGGCAACGATTCTGCTGACTCTGTTGATTGACCCTCGGATTGCACTTCTAAGTGATCGCTCACTACGTGGAGATATTCGTCTGGAGCAGATGAACCGAGTGTATGGCTGCATGCTGATGTCACGTCTTGCAGGTACGCTGCTAGCCCAGCTGCTTCTAGTACCCTTTGCCCTGTGGATTAGTCTTGTGGTTGGCTGGATCTAGAACAGCAGAATATACAGGTGCTAGTCAAACAGGGCCGTTAAAAAAGCGGAACATCCAAAAACGCAGGGCTATATAGATAGCTCCTGCGTTTTCTAATTCTAACAAGCCTGATGGCTTATTTATTTGTATTCTCGAATAGATGGACATACTCAGCGTAGCCCTCTTTCTCCAGATCCTCTTTTGGAACGAACCTCAGCGCTGCAGAATTGATGCAGTATCGCAGTCCATTCTCTCCAGGCCCATCATCAAACACATGCCCCAGATGAGAATCAGCTTCCCGACTTCTGACTTCTGTACGGATCATGAAATGAGACAAATCCGTCTTCTCTTTAATACTGTAGTCCCGAAGGGGCCTCGTAAAGCTTGGCCAGCCGCAGCCTGCATCGTATTTGTCACGTGAGCTGAAGAGAGGTTCACCGGATACGATATCTACATAGATTCCCTCTCCTTCATGATCCCAGAATTCATTCTGAAAAGGAGGCTCGGTGCCATTATTTTGAGTGACATTATATTGCATCGGGCTCAGCTGCTCTTTCAGCTGTTCCTTGCTCATAGGACGGGACCAATGGTTCTCGATGAAATCCTCGCGACCTGAGCCTTTGCGGTAACGCTTATAATGCCCTGGATTTTTCTTATGATAATCTTGGTGATGCTCTTCAGCTTCATAGAACGTCTGGGCAGGAAGAATAGGGGTAAAGATCGGTTTATCAAATCTTCCGCTTGCTTCCAGCGCCTGTTTGGATACTTCTGCCTTTACCTTCTGCTCTTCTGTATGATAAAAAATGGCAGTTTGATACGAAGTGCCGCGGTCATGAAATTGGCCTCCCGCATCGGTTGGATCAATCTGCTGCCAGAACAACGCTAACAGCTTCTCATAAGGGAATAATTTAGGATCATATGTGATCTGAACAGCCTCCACATGACCTGTCGTTTCGGAGCATACCTCTTCGTAGGTCGGATTTTCCGTATGACCTCCGGTATAGCCGGACCGTACTTTCAAAATGCCGGGAAGATCCTCAAAGGGAGAGACCATGCACCAGAAGCATCCTCCCGCAAATGTAGCCTTTTCTGTAAATAGTGGTTCCATTCTATATTCACTCCATTCTACAAGAATAATTAGATCAACTTGTCCTTGAAGTATTATATCTTAAAAAAACGATATTAACCAAATAGAGAGGTTAACATGGTCCTTGTATTTGCTTTAACCTTATTTTATAAACGGCAAACGCGATAACGAGCATCATAATATAAATCAGAGCTACGCCTGCGGTTTGAAGCGGATGCTCTAACAAGTTCCCTCCTGCATAGGCATACAGAGCAATACTGGGCAGCTTGCCAACGGAGGTTGCCAGCAGATAGCTCCAGAAGGGCAGTGAGGCTGTTCCCGCGTAGATATTGACCCCCATCTGTGGAACGATTGGAAGCATTCTAGCGAGAAGTATCGTACTGAAGGTATGCTGCTCGAACAGTGTGGTGAGCCTGGAAATGACGGGAATACGCTCCAGGTATAATCGGCCCTTGTCCTGAAATAACCATCTGAACATCAGGTACACCACAATGGAGGCAATCGTTGTCCCAAGCCAGGTAACAACTCCGCCCATAACAGCACCGAAGGAGTACCCCAGCAGCCCGATCACAAGCTTATAGGGAAGAACGGGAAACAGAGCGAATAAGGTTGCAATCAGCGTCAAGTTCATGTAATTAGCATGGTCCTGTGCCCATGACATGACTTCATTGCGATATAATAGAAGAAATACAAGCGCTGGCAAATAGAGCAGCGTAAGGAGAAGCCATTTTTTCATCATATCATCCTCGGAAAATTCATTGTTCATTTATTATACCGGATGGTGCAAGACTTACATAACGAAGCCATGCGCAAATGTAACTTCACTTTGCTAGTTGTACCGGCCCTTGTTACACTAGAGCAGGTGATTATCAGGGAGACAGGAGGAAGTCAAGATCCAGATGAAAATAACACATCGAAAAAGAATTGCGATCGCAGGTTTGGGTGACATCGCAAATAAAGTATACCTGCCGCTGCTTACGGCTCATCCTGAAGTGGAGGTTGTCGGAGTGATGAACCGATCGTTGTCTAAGGTAGAGGAGATCACTTCTCTATATCGGCTTGATCGGGGAACAACCCATCTTGACGAGCTGTTCAGCTGGGAGCCGGATGCCGTTTTTGTACATACCTCAACAGAATCTCACCATGAGATTGTGATGAACTGTATAGAGCGGGGGATTGCCGTATATGTGGATAAGCCTTTATCCTATAATCTTAAAGAATCCATAGAAATGGCGGCTTTTGCCGAATCGATGGGTGTTCTGCTTGCGGTCGGCTTCAATCGAAGGTTTGCTCCACTATACCGAGAGGCACGAGATTGGATCAGCCAATCTGGCGAGGTTGAGAGCATCGTCTGCAATAAGCATCGCATGAAGCTTGACAGCCGCTCAAGCCGTATTACCGTTTATGATGATCTAATTCATATGATTGATACCCTATTGTGGCTTGGCGGTGAGGATTGTGAGCTCGTATCACATCAATTGAGGATGAACGATCAGGGTGCGCTGCTCCAGGCTTCGGGCAGTATTGTGACAGGAAATAGAGGAGTCGGCTCGTTTGGCATGGTGCGTTTTGCAGGGGCTGACACCGAGACGATAGAGCTTCATGGAGCAGGAAGAACGGCACTTATCTATCAAATGGAATCGCTGCAACTCTATGCAGCAGGTGCACCAGCCATCATTAGAACACCGGGAAGCTGGGAATCGGTCCTCACCCGCAGAGGATTCACTGGCTGCGTACAGCATTTTCTGGACTTTCTCGGCAAAGATCCGGAAGGCTGCGAGCTTCATGCCGGCCGTGTGCTTGCAAGCCATGAGCTGTGTGAAGAGCTTCTGATACAGAACCATTCATGATAAATCATACAAGACAGGAGATATGAGCCTTGAACAAAAAGGAAATGGAAGAACAAATCATTGAAAGCTACAGACAGGATGAGGATATGATGATTCTCGTCTTTGCTCAGTGGTGTACAAACAATGAACAGAACCCCGAGGAGCTGTATCGCAGAGCGTATCCTGCCCAACAGAACAACGAACGTCTTCAGCATGTGCTGAACCTCGTCGTTCCTAAGGAGGAAGCAGGCGATATTGCTGACGATACACTCCTTGGTGTCCTGTCATTATATGGTAATGACGATCTTGCTATGGTTGTAGCTGAGGTTATCGAGCAGCGCAAGCGTTAGAGAAGTTGTTCTCGATGAATTGAGCGAAATTCCCTCGGCGACATTCCGAATCGGGCCTTAAACACGCGATGGAAGTAAGTATAGCTGTTAAAGCCTGAGGATTCAGCGACATGCTCGAGTGACATAGGACTAAAAATAATGCGCTCCCGCGCCATATTTAACCGGATATCCAGTGTGTATTGCATGATACTTGTATCAAATGCCTCCTTAAACAAATGAACGGCTCTGGAGACACTGATGCCTATGCTGGAAGCCACATCTTCAAGTTTAAACAGGGTAGAAGCATTCTCTACAATGTAATTTTTAATTTGATAAGCCAAATAGCTGGTTTGTGTCGTTGTCGGATGCTCTGAGAGTAAACGATCAATTTCAAGGCATAATATGCGCATATAATAGCTTGGGATCTCCGGAAATGGATTTGCGATCCGGCGCTGTTCGAGAACGATTTGACGAAATAGGCTAAGTAGGCTTTCGGTCAGATCAACCTTGATCCGCGTCGGACGCTTCTTTTTATGCCACCATTCATCCGCCCAATCTCCTGTGAAAAAAATATGATAATCTCCACTTTCGACAAGTGAATTGCCGGCACCGTTCTCCTCATTGTCAATCTTGAGTTCGTACGGTTCTGTCGGATGAAATAACAGCAGATCACCTGATTCTATAAAGGTCATTTGGTCATCGACCCGGGCTCTGCACCTCCCGTCGGTTTGAAGACGGAACAAATAATTTTTAACTCCTTCAGGCTGTGAGAAATAGTAAGGTTTCCGATGAAATGAAAAGCCGGCTGTAAGAACTTGGCAGGATTGTTCGACTGACATAAGTACTGACTCCTTGAAATAAAAATATTGACCAGATTGTTCATGTTTTGATCATATACTTCATTTTAATTTATAAACGAATCGAATACTATAGTACCAGTTAAGAATTACCTTGAAGGTCAATCACCAGAGGAGTGACAAGATCAGTGGAAAAAATGAAGGCAGGCATTATCGGGTGCGGGAATATCAGCAGCATATACCTTACGAACCTGAAGAAGAGTCCTGTAATTGAAGTTGTGGCGGTAGCGGACTTGATTATGGAACGCGCCGAAGCAAGAGCAGCCGAGTTCGGGATAGCAAACGCTTACACTGTTGACGAGCTTTTGCAAAATGATGAAATTGAGCTTGTATTAAATCTGACGGTACCCGGCAGTCATGCCGTAACCAATATAGCTGCACTTGAGGCTGGTAAGCACGTATACGGCGAGAAACCATTCACCATCTCTCTTGAAGATGGGCGCAGAGTGCTTGAGCTGGCAGAAGAAAAAGGGCTTTATGTTGGAACCGCCCCTGATACTTTCTTGGGATCGGGTATTCAGACTGCAATCAAAGCCATACAAGACGGAGTCATTGGAAGACCGGTATCTGCAACCGCTTTTTTCATGGGGGGCGGGCCTGAGTCCTGGCATCCTGATCCGGAATTTTTCTATGCCTACGGCGGGGGACCGATGCTGGATATGGGACCGTATTATTTGACAGCACTTGTTAAGCTGTTAGGACCAATCCGTAGGGTAAGCGCTTCAACCGGAATTCAAATTCCAGACCGTGTTGTTGGGTCAGGACCGAAGCAAGGGCAGAAACTTCAGGTACAAACTCCTACCCATCTGGCAGGAACCATGGATTTCGCAAGTGGAGTTATCGGTACCATGATCGCAAGCTTTGATGTTCGCGCAGGTTCAGGACTGCCGCTGATTGAGATCCATGGAACAGAAGGAACGCTACAAGTGCCAGATCCGAATTTCTTTAACGGCGATGTTAAAGTGAAGCGAATTGGATCGGACGTCTGGGAAGTGATCCAGCCTGTAACGGTAAGTGAGCAGAATGAGCGTGGTCTCGGTCTGAACCAGATGGTAGAAGCGATTCGTAACGGAAGCGAGGCTGAAGCGAGTGGTAAGCTTGGATACCATGTGCTTGAAGCGATGCATGCGTTTGAGTGCTCTTCAATTGAAGGCAGACATGTACTGCTGGAGAGTACGATCGAAGTTCATAAGGAACCCGAGCTTTTATCAAACAACTAACTTACACCGGCTCAATGATCTAGAGGACTTGCTAAACAAAAATTAAATTAACAAGCTGCAGGCGGAGGTAAAGTTCATGACCCAAACATTAAAAGTAGCTATTATCGGTTGTGGAGGTATCGCAAACGGTAAACATATGCCATCCCTTTTTAAACAAAAGAATGCTGAAATGGTTGCATTCTGTGACATTGTCGAATCCCGCGCAGAAGAAGCAGCAAGCAAATTTGGTGCCGAGGGAGCGAAGGTATACACAGATTATCAAGAGCTCCTCAAGGATGAGAGCATTGATGTTGTCCATGTGTGTACGCCAAACGATTCCCACTCGGTCATTACCGTGTCGGCACTAGAAGCAGGCAAGCATGTCATGTGTGAGAAGCCAATGGCCAAAACATCGGAGCAGGCCCTTGAAATGATCGAAGCGGCGAAACGGACGGGCAAGAAGCTGTCGATCGCTTATCAGAACCGTTTCCGCAATGACAGTCTCTATTTGAAGGAGCTTATAGAAACCGGAGAACTCGGGGATATCTATTATGGCAAAGCGATTGCGCTTCGCCGCCGAGGTGTTCCGACTTGGGGCGTATTCCTGGACGAAGAGAAGCAAGGCGGCGGACCTTTGATCGATATCGGCACACATGCGCTTGATTTAACCTTATGGCTGATGGATAACTACAAACCTAAGAGTGTAATGGGTTCTGTATTCCACAAGCTGAGCGGACGGGAAAATGCAGCGAATGCATTTGGTCCTTGGGATCCTAAGGAGTTCAACGTTGAAGATTCAGCCTTCGGCTTTGTGACGATGGAGAACGGGGCTACTATTCAGGTGGAAGCGAGCTGGGCTCTTAATGTGGTGGAGACAGGCGAGGCACAGACCCTACTTGCAGGGACAGAAGGCGGAGCCGATATGAAGAATGGTCTTCGTTTGAATGGTGAGAAATTAAGCAGGCTTTATGAGCAGAATATTGACCTTAACGCCGGTGGAGTTGCCTTCTTTGCAGGTGAGAGCGAGAGTGACGCAGATCGGGAAGCCAGAATGTGGATAGAGGCGATACAGGAAGATAAGGAACCTCTTGTCAAACCAGAACAGGCTTACGTCGTAACTCAAATACTTGAAGCTATCTATGAATCAGCACGTACTGGAAAAGCGGTATATTTCGAGTAATAAGCAAACTTCCTTATTCATTTAGAAGCAGCAGTTTAATTATAGTTGAAGTTGAAGTACACATTACAATACAGGAGGGGTTTTAGTTTATGAAATTAGGCGTATTTGCAGTACTATTCGGTGGTCGTAAGTTTGAAGATGCATTAGATTACATCGCGTCCAAAGGTCTGGGTGCTATTGAGATCGGTACAGGAGGACATCCAGGTAATGCTCACTGTAAACCGGCTGAGCTCCTGGAGAATGAAACAGCATTGAAAGAATTCAAGAAGGCGGTTGAATCCCGTGGCCTGATCATTAGTGCGCTCAGCTGCCATGGTAACCCGCTTCATCCGCAAAAGGAAATTGCTAAGAAGTTCCATGATGATTTTGTTGACACGGTGAAACTGGCTGAGAAGCTTGAAGTTCCAGTTGTTAATACGTTCTCAGGCCTGCCTGGTGATCATGAGGATGCTAAATATCCGAACTGGCCTGTCGCCCCATGGCCCAATGATTTCCAGGAAGTATTGAAATGGCAATGGGAGAATAAACTGATACCATATTGGACGGAATGGGGTAAATTCGCTTCTGACCACAATGTAAAAATCGGACTCGAATTGCACGGCGGATTCTCGGTTCATACTCCAGCTACATTGCTTAAGTTGCGTGAGGCAGCTGGTGAAGTCATCGGGGCAAACCTTGATCCCTCTCACATGTGGTGGCAAGGTATTGATCCTGTGGAATCCATTAAAATTCTGGGCCGTGAAGGAGCCATTCACCATTTCCATGCCAAGGATACAACGATTGATCCTGTCAATGTAAATATGCACGGTCTTACCGATATGCAGGATTATACAAATATGCAAACCCGCGCATGGCAATTCCGCACTGTTGGATTTGGTCATGATATCAAAACCTGGGCAGATATTATCAGCGCCCTTCGACTTGTCGGATATGATTATGTTGTCAGTATCGAACATGAAGACGGACTGATGTCCGTTGAGGAAGGTTTTTCAAAAGCCGTCCACAATCTCAAGCAAGTTCTTATTGAGGAACCGCTTGGCGATATGTGGTGGGTCTAACATCAATAGGGGGAAATAAGAATGATAAACGTCACCATCTGGAATGAATTTGTTCACGAAAAAATCCATGATGAGGTTAGAGAAGTATACCCGGAAGGCATTCACAAAGCACTTGCTGATGGTCTTTCTGGAGAAGGATACGCGATTCGTACAGCGACCCTTGATGAGCCGGAGCACGGTCTTACGGATGAGGTCTTGAATACGACAGATGTATTAATCTGGTGGGGGCATATGGCTCATGACAGAGTAAGCGACGAAATCGTTAGCAAGGTTGTGAAGAGAGTATTAAACGGTATGGGGTTTGTTGTTCTTCATTCAGCACATTTCTCCAAGCCGTTCAAAGAGCTGATGGGGACTTCCTGTGACCTGAAGTGGCGGGAAGCAGGCGAACAAGAAATTATATGGACTGTAAATCCGAGTCATCCGATTGCAGAGGGGATCGACAGCCATATTATATTGGAACATGAGGAAATGTATGGTGAATTCTTTGATATTCCAACGCCGGATGAGCTAGTATTCTTGAGTAATTTCCAGGGTGGGGAAGTGTTTAGAAGCGGATGTACGTTCAAGCGAGGCGAAGGCAAGATTTTCTACTTCAGACCAGGACATGAAACGTATCCAACCTACTACCGTCCGGAAATTCTAAGAGTCATCAGCAATTCCATCCGATGGGCTTATCCTCTACATCATACCAAACCTGTATTTGGAAACAGCGAGCCCGTCAGAGCATTAGGTAACGTACTTGTATAAGAAAATTCAGTATATCGTGCCATGGACTTACAGTGAAGTGAGTCCATGGTTTTTTTATAAAAATTATATAGGTATAAAGAACTGGTTATTCAAAAATCAGCGTGGTATAATAAAAATGCTTATGAATCCCGATTTTGCAGGGAAAATTCAAAGTACGCACAGAGGTAGATGGACTGTCTTAGGATGGTCTTTTTTAATTGAAACGGTTGACTGATTTTACATGTCATTAGCTTCATTTTTGGTTAATGATTATAGTATACTTCAGGGGATATTGTATAGTTTCTTTCCATATACCACGAAATGTGCTATTATGATATGTACTAACTAATTGTAAGTTTGGGTTAATGGAATTATTTAAAGAGGTGAATATAATGGAAGGTCAACATCTGAAGATGTGTCCAAGATTTGAGTCGGCCTTTTCATTCCTGGGCAAACGATGGAATGGTCTCATTATTCAAACATTAATGAATGGTCCTAAACGATTTAAAGATATTTCGAATCTCATACCTCAAATGAGTGATAAAATGCTGTCAGAGCGAATGAAGGATCTGGAGAGCGAAGGCATTTTGATCAGACATGTATATCCAGAGACACCTGTGAGAATTGAATACGAGCTTACCGACAAAGGAAAGGCACTCCAACCTGTAATGCAAGGAATTCAGCAGTGGGCGGAACAATGGGTTGAATAGCCGAAGCTAAGCTCGTGGCGTCATGAATCTTGTGTGGAGAGGATGAAACTCATGGCAGATATTATTGTTGTTGGTGCAGGTCCTGCAGGAGGCAGTGCAGCTATTTTTGCGGCTAAGGCAGGCAAAGAAACGATCGTTCTTGATAGCGGTGCAAGTATGACGAAACGCGCCTGGATAGAGAACCACTATGGGACCGAGGGCATTTCAGGGCCGGATCTATTAACATCAGGCAGAAAACAGGCGGAGAAGTTTGGCGCTGTTTTCTACGATGAGAAGGTAACTCTGATTACTTCTGAGAGTGGTCAGGTCAGGCTTACAACAGAATCGGGCAAGGAATACACGGCACGGCATGCGATTCTAACGACCGGTGCTAATCCTGAACTGGCGGCAAATAGCGGGATTCGTATGATTGAAGGACGTGAGCCAAGAATAAAATCAGTTATTGAGGTGGATCGTCTCGGCAGAACCAGTATGCCATGTGTGTGGGCTGCGGGTGTCATTGCTGGAGTCAGTGTCCATACGATCGTGACGTCCGGTGACGGAGCAAGGGTGGCCATTGAGGTGCTCAGTGAGCTTAACGGTGAACGGTATGTTGACCACGATATGCTTAAGTAATGACCAAACTTTTTATTTTTCTGAAGAAAGATAAAGGATCGTCCTTGCACAAGTCGGTGCTTTTCGTAGTATAATTGCAGAAAGGTCGAAAAGGCATAGAAGGAGGGCGATCTACTTGAACAAAATCGTCGTGTCTCGTAAAGTGAATTACTTTAAACAAGATGTTGCCGAGCTTGAGCAAGCATCCCTCCGCGTTCAGTCTATCTATGAGAAGGCAGCTAGAATGGTGAAGCAGTATTTTTCTCCAGCAGCAGCAGAGAAGCTTGAGGCAACAGTGCAGTCCCAGCGCTCATATTTTCAAAAGTGGATCCACACGAGCAAAGGATGGAAATTCATCGGAAGTGAATATCAGTATGAACAAGCAGAAGACCATCCTTCATTAGCTGATCTGAAAACGGATACAAGCATTGGCGAGTCTACAGCATTGTCTGCGAGACTTGGCGGCTCCTTTGCCAGCTTAATTCTTCAGGCATTCATATGGTCACAGTATGAAGAGATTCAATTGTTCCATCCGTTTCTTGGAGATGAATCATTCTATACGGGTGAAGAGATGGATGTCATTGCAGCCTACTTTGTGCCGACTTATTTGACGGAGAGACCATTGTACGAGAGTGGAATCCATTATCGAAGAAGAGATAACGGAGTTACCGTTTATCAAGAGGATGTGCCTGCCCCATCTGTCGTTTTTGATTCAGAGTGGGGAACGATGGAAGGTAAGCTTATGACGGGAGTTTATGTATCAGGTCTGCAATTTAAGGGGCTTGGTCCATATTTGAAAAATATGAGCGGTAAACGAATATATATGCAAGCAGCAGTTCAGTAATGTCAGACAGGTCAAATAAGAAGAGCCCAATTTTGGGCTTTTTTCTATTTGAGTTGAAGTTAAACATAAGAAAATAGTATGCTATATAAATAGATTGTAGAATAATGCAAAAAAAAGTAAGGCGGTGATTGCATGAAAGTGCGGTACTCATTTACAATTTCAGCAATAATTCTACTCTTGTTCATATTTACGGGCTGCAGTTCGATAGACAAGGGGACAAGCATGGCGGAGGACCAAACTCCGGGATCTGTTGAACTCCGTGTAGAAGGCGGCAACTACATACCCGCACTAACTCAACCTGTACAAATTAGAATTAATGAAGGACTAACAGTACATGAAGCAATCGATCGAGTCGCTGAATTTGCTGAAGGTTCGAATGCAATTGCTTCAGTTGGCTCATATGTATTAGATGAGTCTCTTGAGTGGAGATTAAAATTAAATGATGAAGATATTGGTTCTGATGCATGGGGACATTCTTTAGATAGCAAAGATTCACTAATTCTATACATTCAACCTATTGTCCAGATTGAAAATATGGAGCCATCGGCTGTGACATTAACGATTTATGGTGGAGTAAGTCAGCCAGATTTGCGGGGTTCGATTGCAAGTCTTTATTTTCCTAATTTGACGGTACGAGATATTCTCGAGAAGAATGAGCGGGTCCAGCTGACAGATAACAAGAGATTCATTCACTCCATTGATGGTTATGTCCCGCTAATTACGGAAAAATGGAAAATTGAAGTGAATAATAAAGAACTAATGGAATATGGACTAGATATGGTTCTTAGTCCGAGGGATGAAGTTAGATTAGAGCTTGCTGAACGACAGTAGTCGTCGGCAGGCTTTTTTTGTCGATAAAAAGACCTAAAACATCCATAGTGAGAATATTCACATAACAAAACATCCTACCATGGTATCATTTTGAAATATTCGTCAAAATTTGATTCCCATTTCAGAATCTTTAATTTAAAATAATTAGGTGAATCAATTTCATTTCAGAAATGAAGACATTACCGTATCTTGGAAAGAAGGGTTAACCTATGGGTGTGATCAAAGGGAGAATTAAGGAACAACAGGTGCCTGTTAGTGTGTCTGAATTCATTAAGGCCAGGGCTTATCCAATTGGAAACGAGCGGGATTTCTATTCATTGATCGGACGTAAGGTTACTCTAAATGACCGAGAAATTGGCGTGTTCAGAACAAGTGACGGTGGTCTGTTTGCTCTCGATAATGTCCGCATAAATCCAGAGGGAATAAGGCTGACGGAGGGGATTGTGTCTAGACATACGGTTTATGATCCTTCTGACGATTGGAAGGTTGACCTGGAAACGGGAGATGTCATAAGAGAAGCTTTTAATATTACCAAGGTGCAAACATATAGGGTGCATAACATGAAGGGCAAATTATATATTGTTGTTGGATGAATCAATGGATGGTCTATATCATTTCATATATAAAAAGAAGCCGAATCTTTCTCTTAATCAGAAAGTCGGCTTTTTTGTATAGGCTCTAAATTCTGCAAATTTCTACAGGGCACGCCGGTTGTCTGATCATGGCAAGAAGATGTGGATCCGACATGTATATATCCCTGGCATTCATAATGATGAGAACGATCTGTTGAGTCTGGGCCGGTTTATAGGGACACTGGAGGGGGTAGATAAATTCGAGATTCTTCCTTATCATCAAATGGGAATCTATAAATGGAAGAATCTATAAATGGAAGCTGCTAGGCAAAGAATATCCGCTTGAGGGTGTCCCCTCTTCTGAACAAGATGAAATAGACCGTGCTTACCATCTAATTGAGACTGGACGGAAGGAGCAAGCAAAAAACAAATTTGATATGTTGTCGTGATAACGAACTCCCTTCTTACATGCGAAGGGAGTTTTTATGTATTTTTTCGAGGATTTTATCCCTCGATCTTTAAATTGTGGTCCTATCGGAAGAACAGCATTGTTTCTATAATGTAAATTGTAAAGCAAGTAAGTTACATACAATACAAGCTCATAGAAAGCGGGGGCAAACGGATGTTGAAGAAAAAGTTTGGTTCTATGATGTCGTTAATGCTGGTTGTATCACTAACACTGGCAGGTTGTGGAGGTGGCTCTAATACAGAAACACCTGCTGCGGAGCCCGGAACTTCTGGTGAAACGCCGCCGGCAGCTTCGGCTGAGCCGTTTGAAATGACGCTTAGGCATACCCAGGTCGGTGCGGACAAGGAACGCAGGCTTGCGATCCTGCAGGACGTGGTTAAGAAAGTGGAGGAGGAAGTCGAAGGCGCATCATTTACGCTAGATGGGGTTGATTCAGACGTAAACCGCAAAGAAAAGCTGCGGGGGGAAATGGCCGCAGGCAATCCGCCGGATATCTTCGACCTCTTCGGCAGTCCGGATGCTAAGGTATATGCCAAAGAAGGCATGCTTCTTAATCTGACGCCAATTCTAGAAGAGCTGGGCATTCAAGACAAATTCTCTTCGCTTGAGCCATTCACTTATGAAGGCAATGTGTATGGTCTTCCTGTCGGGGGATCGGGTGAAGGATTTTTCTACAACAAGGAATATTACGAGTCGAAGGGTTGGCAGCCGCCAGCTACCTTTGCCGAGTTTGAGCAGCAGCTGGCTGATATTAAGGCAGATGGTAAAGTACCGCTGGCAGGAGCTTCCAAGGCAGGCTGGGTACCGCTTATGCTGACGAACCATCTTTGGTCCCGCTACGCAGGCTCTGATGTTACAAACAAGTTTGTTACCGGGGAAGCGGCATGGACCGATCCAGGAGTTGTCAAAGCCTTTGCTAAACACCAGGAATGGGTTGATAAGGAATACTTCAAGAAAGGCGAGCTTGGATTTGAGTATGCGGAGTATACGACTCAATTTACGAGCGGTGAAGCCATTCTGATGTATGATGGAACATGGAAATCATCGGTATTCAAAGAAGGGCAGTCCGGAGAGGGCTTGATTGGAAAGGTCGGATTCTTCAACTTGCCACCGGTAGATGGAGGAGTCGGAGATCAAACTTCTCTGATGCGTGATGTGAATAATGGATACGGATTTGCGGCTTCGATTGCAGACGATCCACAGAAGCTGGCAGCAGTCAAATCATTCATTAAGAATATGTTTAATGAAGAAATGCAAATTAGAGGCTTGGTTGAAGACGGCGTGCTGCCAGCGATGAAATTCGATGAAGCTGTTCTGACCGAAAGTATTACGGATGATTTGATGAAGGAGATTGTAGCTGTACTTAATGCTTCCGCTACTTCTTTCCCTGCATTTGACTCGCTTGTTCAGGCCGATGTAACGACAGAAATCAGTAATATCCAGATTCAGAAGCTGATCGGCGGCCAAACGACCCCTGAGCAAATGGCAGAAGATCTGCAGAAAGTGCAAGAGGAAGCAAACGCAGCAGTGGAATAGCAATCGTTACGATGAAATAACAGGACTGCTTACCCCGGACAGCGTCCGGGGTTTTTTTACACACTAAATGGGTATGAGGCTGTACATTATTGGCTCTTCCATGGGAGGCTGTTGGCACATGAACAAATCACTCAAGAACCCTTGGGTATACTCGATGTTTATATTACCTGCCTTGATATTGTTTATTATGTTTTTTATTTATCCGATCTTGAATTCGATATACTACAGCTTTACCAGCTGGAATGGCGTATCTGAAAATCCGAAATTTATCGGTTTTGAAAATTATACTAAAGCATTTGGAGATGAGAGGTTCTGGGAGTCGGCATTGAATAATGGATGGTTTATTCTTTTTTCGTGCGGTATTCAGGTTCCACTGATTGTATTCTTCTCTCTTCTTATTGCGAATGTGAAGCGGCTCAAGGGTCTGTACAAAACGGCGGTATTCCTTCCCTCAATTATGTCTACAGCAGTTATTGGGATATTGTGGGGCTTCATCTATGAACCGAATATCGGGTTGTTAAACCAGATTCTCAGTCTGTTCGGTATCGAACCGATCTACTGGCTGTCAGACGAGAAATATGCCATGTTCTCCATCCTGCTGACGAATGCCTGGCAGTGGACTGGCTTCTACATCATTATGGTACTCGCAGCGATTCTCGCCATCCCGCGTGATCTGGACGAAGCTGCTGAGATCGATGGAGCGAACCGGCTGCAAAGGGCATTGTCCATTACACTGCCGCTGATTAAGCCTATCATTTCTGTAGTCATCATGCTGTCCATTGCGGGTGCCATGAAGGCGGCAGATATCGTTATTGTTATGACAAAAGGCGGACCAGCCGGATCAACAGACGTGCTTGCAACCTATATGATTAAATATGCGATTACAAATTTTAAATACGGCTACGGAAATACCATTGCTGTCCTCATATTTGTATTTACACTCATTCTGACGGCTCTTTATCAAGTGCTGATTGCCCGCCGCAGTGAAAGGATTGAATACTAATGATGCGAAGCTTGAGTAAATCAATCCCCCATGTATTTCTGCTCAGTTACTTGCTTGTTATTTTGTTTCCATTTCTTTTTGTCATCTTCTCGTCCGTCAAGAAGGATAACAATGCAATTGCGCTTAATCCGTTTGGCATCCCCCAAGAGTTTGCATTTGAAAATTATGTGGAAGCCTGGGTTAATGCCAAGATCGGAACCTACTTTTTTAACAGCTTGTATATTTCAATTCTGGCCTCGGTGGTATCAATCTTGCTCGGAGCGATGTTTGCCTTTGCGATAACAAGAATGAAGCATGGAAAATGGAACGCTGCCTTCTTCAGCCTGATCCTGATCGGCATGCTCATTCCGAACAATTCCCTCATGCTGCCCATCTATCTGCTTGTCCGCAAGCTTGGTATCCTGGATACGCATCTTGCGCTCATCATTCCTTATATTGCAAATGCGCTTCCGTTTACGATTATTATTCTGGCTGCTTTTATGCGGTCGCTCCCAAGTGAAATTGAGGAAGCTGCCGTTATGGACGGGTTGAGGGCACAGGGTATTTTTGCTAGAATAGTGTTACCTCTAACCATTCCAGCGATCGTTACGGTATTCATTGTTAACTTTCTTGGCAACTGGAATGAATTTCTTCTAGCCAATTACTTTTTATCCACGGACACACTTCGTACCCTGCCTGTAGGAATGGTGCAGTTCAGAGATCAGTACCAGATGAACTACGCTCAGATGTCAGCGGGTATTGTTTACAGTGTCGTGCCGGTTATCATTATTTATTCCATTTTGCAAGAGCAGATCATTGAAGGTGTAACCGCAGGTAGCGTCAAAGGGTGACGAGACTTACGCTTATGCTCTTCGACCGGGGAGAAATGCGTTCTTGAACTTGCGTAGCAAACTTGTTGTGGCGTTTCTGGCATTGATCATCATCCCAATGTGTGTCATGGGCTTCGGAACCTTTCTCGTGACATCGAGTACAATTGAGAAAAAATACAGCGAGCAGGCTGAGTATGCGCTGAAGTCGATCAGCTACAGCATCGAAAGCGTGTTTCAGGAAATGAACAATGTAACGGACAATGGAATTGCTACGTCTGTGTTTCAGATGGCTCTCGAATCTGAGAAGCCTGTGAACCTCGGTGAAAGCGATCAGCTCTATCTGAATGCGAGTCAGCGGAATTTTCGCAGCCTGCTCTATAATTACCCTGCGATCAGCTATGCCTTTCTCTATAATTTGGAGCATTCCACCAGCGAGCGGATCGTCTCCATTTTTACAAAAGAAGACTTCAAGGCACTTCCCTTCGGGGAGTTCACCAATCATCCACTATACAATCAAGTGAAAGAATTAAACGGTGTTCCCCTGTGGATTGCTCCACTGGAGCATCCAGAATTCACAGGATATGAGCCTGTATTTACACAAATTAGGCTTGTAAAGGAGCTTAGCTTTTTTCAAAACATCGGTGTTCTGGTTGTACAGATAAAGAATTGGGAAATTGACCGGATCTTCCGTAATCTCAGCATGAGCGGCAATCAGGATACGGAATTCATGATGGTAAACCAAGATGGGCTTGTCGTATATGATCCATCCGGTTTTTATATTGGGCGGTATATGTCGGAGCTGATGAGCGAAACTTTTGCAAGCAAAAAAGGATACAACAGCACCAGGCTGAATTTCGACGGAAGAGAGAGCATACTTTCACAGTACCAAATGAAGGGATACCCATGGCAGCTTGTTTCTGTAACCGAATGGAACACCTTGGCAAAAGAAACGAATCAGCTTGTCAGCTGGTATGTGATTATTATTATTTGCTGTCTATTTGCCGCTCTTATGTTCAACGTCTTTTTTATGAATCGGATTACAGGCACGATCGCGGTACTTGTAAGGTTTATGCGCAGAGTGGAAGACGGAGATTTCAGTGCAAGGATCGAGGGCAAAGGCTACGATGAGCTCCAGCTGCTAGCACAAGGCATCAATGATCTCATGGACAAAATCAGCAGCTTGTTCCGCAGAGTCAAGGCAGAGCAGATGCAGAAGACAAGAGCTGAGCTTCGGGTGCTGCAAGCGCAGATTAAGCCGCATTTCTTATTCAATACACTGGAGTCCATTAATGGACTTGCTCTTCGTGGCGAAAGAAGGAAGGTCAGTGAGATGGTAAACAGGCTGGCCAGTATTTTACGTATCAGCATTCAGGAAGTGGAAGAAATTCCGATCAAGGAGGAAGTGAGGCATCTAGAGAACTATTTGGCGATTCAGAAATACAGGTTTGCTGATCTATTTGAATATGAGATTGATATTCCGGAGAAGCTCGAAACGTTTCCCATCCTTAAGCTCACCCTGCAGCCCCTTGTCGAGAATAGCATTCAGCATGGATTTGAAGGAATTGATTACAAAGGAGTCATCCGGGTAACTGCATGGGAAGATATGGGTAAAGTTGTGCTTGAAGTGCGGGATAATGGGATCGGGATGGATAACAACGTCCTTGAACGCTTTGAATACATGGCGAAGACGACGGAAATGGAGGATGAACCTATATCTCCGGCGATGTCTGAACGTCGCGGTCTTGGTGTTCGGAGTGTAGCCGACCGAATTCGCATTCAATATGGAGATCATTACGGTATATTTATCTGCTCTGCGAGTGGGGCAGGAACGATGATCCGGTGTGTACTACCCAAAAACGATTGGGGGGATTCGTCTTGGAACTGAGTGCGCTGCTGATTGATGATGAACAGCCTATACTTGATAATTTGAAGGAGTTTATCGACTGGGAAACGCTCGGAATCAAGGTGGCTGGAGTTGCCCGTACAGGAAGTGAAGCCTTGGAGCTTAGCGCCCATGTTCAGCCTGATCTCATTTTATGTGATATTCGAATGCCTGTCATGGACGGTTTAACGTTCATTGAACAATACCGTGTACGAGGCGGGGAAGCAGAGATTCTGCTGCTTACCGGCTACCAGGAGTTTGAATATGCCAGACTAGCGCTGCAGCAAGGCGTTCGTGAATACATATGCAAGCCGATCGATTATTTGGAGCTGGAGTCAAAGATTGGTGTGCTTGCAAGCAGTATCAGTAAGAAGAAGTACAAGGAGCAGCAGGGTACGGTGCGACAGCTCCACATGAGCAAGTGGATTCGTCGAAAATGGCTGCAGGAAGTATTGCTTGGAGAGTCTCCTAGTCCCAATCCTTGTATGGATGTGAAGTCCACCGCAGATGGATCTCGATATTCTCTAATACGACTTGATGCACAGGATTATTTCCTGAATTCTTTGCTATGGCCTGAGGAGGAGCGTAAGGAATGGCATGAGTCTGTTGGCGCTGTAATCGAAAGTCATTTGGCCTCCTCTGGGACAGCAGGAGAAGTGATCCAGACACGGGATGGGGAATGGTGTATTGTCATTGAACATGATTCCTTACTGCCTGAGACAGGATCTATGATTCCTGTTCTACTTGAAGATTTGGAGCGTAAGTTTGCAGATGCATCCGGCATGGCCGCGGAATTGTATGCTTCTGGCAAGATCGTCTATGATTACATGCTTGCCGAAGAATACAGAGATGCTCAGCGAGCGATGATGATGTCTGAGCAATCCGGCACACGGCATGAAATCAGGGATGAGCAGGAGTCGGGCGAGGAGCTGGAATGGATGTCCCGTGTGTGGTCGGATCGATTGACACTGGCTGTTCGCCAGAAAAACAAAAATGAGGTTATAGCGGTACTGAAGCAGATTTACAGTTTGATGTGCACCGATAATGGTGGGAATAACGGCAAGGCCATTAAGTATTTTCACTACATTGTCGTTCTCATGCTCCGTGATTTGCACGAAATGAAGCTGCTCCAGACAGATGCAGAAGAACGAATATGGAATGTGATGTTACAGACGCTTACGCTCCGCGAGTATTATGAGCTGTCTCTCACCTTGGCAGAAGCATGCGTCAGCGAGCTGCCGAGGCGCACGGCAGGAGAACTGGTTGCATCCGCAAGAGATTATATCGCGGCAAGACTTGATAAAGATTTGGGGATTGAAGAGATGGCAGATCAGCTTGGAATCTGTTCAAGCTACTTCTGCCAGTTGTTCAAAAGCCATTTTGGCGTCACATTTGTTGAATATGTAACGAGAGAAAGAATGGAGTCTGCGAAAGCGATGCTCACCGGAACAGACCGGAGCATCGCTTCCATCGGAGCGGCGGTCGGGTATCGGGAACGGAGATATTTTTCAAAAGTGTTCCATAAATATTATGGGATGAAGCCTTCTGAATATCGTGAGATGGCAGCCAAGACAAACTGAAATCTTTGAAAACATAAGTAAATGACGACATAAGAGCAGCTTCTCCGATTTGGGGGATGTTGCTTTTTGTCATTTTTTAGAATGTGGAGAGCAACTTTTTAGTTACAACTGCGTCTAATAATGAGACATGTAGCGTGATACAACTAAGCGATTAGAAGGAGTCGAGGAATGAATTTCAAGAAATTATCTATTCTCACCGTCTTTGCCGCTTCACAGGTACTGATGGCATTTCCGGTGAGTGCACAATCAGACAATGCCGGACTTCAGCAGGGACAAGCCCTTGATCAACAAACAGAAAGTGTGCAAGGAAGCCTGTCTCATGACGTAAAGAATAACGAGAACTCTTCTGATACCCATGTTGAAGTGAATCAGGACACAGAACCCGCAGAAGAATCCGTAAGCGGAGCTCAAGACATATCAGGTGACACCGAAACGGGCAATGTGGCCAATTCTGGGAATACAGCAGAATCAGGCAATAATGCTGAACCTGGTAATAAGGACAGCGGTGAGCAGTTAGATGAGTCTCAAGCTGCAGAATCTACAGAGAAGAAGGAGCAGACTTCACCTTCCGAAGAGGATCGCACGGAGTCAGAAGCTGTAGAGCAGCAGTCGGTATCTCAGCAGGTAAGCTCGGCTAAGACTAATACAGCAGCGAATACAGCTGTCAACGCAAGCCAGCTTATCTTATTTTATAATAGCAGCAAGATGATTCAGGACGGTGTAACTTATTACGCTCCACAGCCGATGGTTGTGAAGAGCGGTGTTTCGTATGTGCCGATTCGCGCATTGGTTGATCGTGTTGGATACAAGGTTTCGTACAACTATGCGACCAAAGAAACGCTGATTATTCAGGGCAACAACGAACTTCGCTTCAAAACGAACAGCAGCAGCTATACTGTTAACGGCGTTTCGAAGAGCATGAAGGGTGCTTCCTACCAGACGAACAATACGTTTATGGTGCCACTGACATCGATCACCCAAGCACTTGGCATTACTTACAGTGTGGATAACATCAATAAACGGATTATTCTAAATCTGTCGAATAAGCCGGTTGCTAAATTCAGCATTCAGCCGAGCACAGTGTACGCAGGAGATACGGTAACTTATGTAACGGCTCCTTATTCTCCAAAGGGCCTTGCCATTATCAATGAGCGCTGGGAAGGCAGACAGGATGTATTTGAAGCGGAAGGGAACTATACGGTTAGCTATTATGTTCAGGATTCGAGCGGTACATGGAGTGATCCATATACAATTACTATTAATGTAGAGCGACCAAATCAGCCGCCGATCCCGATGTTTACAACGGACAAAGAAGAATACAAGATGGGCGAACTGATTACGTACAAGGACGAGAGCACCGACGACGAGTATATTGTTGATACGCAGTGGGACAATAACGCATCAGCATTTTTTACACCTGGACCCAAGACGATTCGTTTAACGGTTACGGATAATAAAGGTGCAAGCCGCACCTACGAAAAAACGATCATTATCACAAATGAAACGCTGTATACATTGAATGAGTTTAACCGTCTTTTTACACCGATTGGAGAGGAATTCTCCTTTGACGGTTCGATCGTGCCTACTTGGGACAAAGTAAATTATACTTACACGGATCAACCAGGTACACTGATACGAAGCAATAGTCCTGAAACGGTCAATCGTGAAGGGATTCTATATCAGGACAGTGCAGTCGGCAGTACTCGATTTTTGCTCCACCATCTAAATAACACCGGTAAAAAAGTGAAGATGTACGTGGTTGCAACCAATAACAACTCGGCAACAGCTACACTCCGCACTGAGAATCTAGGTCTTGCAGGTCCGACCAACATTGCTCAGGCTGCAGGCAAAAAAGCGGTACAACGATATTTTGAAACGATGCAGGATGGCACAAAATGGTCGACTACTCAGCTGAAGCCGGGTGAAAGTAAGCTGATCCTTACAGATCTAAGCTTGTCCAGCTTGGGTCAGAGTCAAATTATTTCACTATTTTCTGATGTTTACAGCAATTATCCGATAGACTATAAGGTCATTATGATTGATGAGAAATTGGATCCTTTGACTGCAGTGAAGAAGCTGCCTGTTCTTGATCGGGATGGTGTCCACAACCGCGGTACTTATGATAATCCGACTCGCATTATCAAATACAGCGAGACGATTGGTGAAGAGTCACAGCGTCTTGTTATCGGCGATAACAAGGATGATCCGAACGTGTCCGGTGTAGATCCCATGGTAGGAGTAACGGCTTCAAACTCCGGTAACTTTGGTGTCCTGTACAAGATCACTTTGGATAAAGTAGCTCCGAATACATTGATCTCCTTTAATCCACGCGGAGGGACCTATTCCGGTTATGCGATGGTAAATGGAATGCCCATTCCTCTCGCAAAGAGCGGAGGAGTAAGTGCTCCGAACGAGCAGGTTGTATTATATCGGACAGGCAATTATGAGCAAAAGGTCGAAATTTGGTTTACTGCTGCGCCAGCAAGCAGTCTTCCAATCAACCTGTTGTTTACGGCATTGCCGCAGGTTGAGGAATAAGAATTCGTTCATACAAGGAAAGAGCTCTATATCAGAGTTCTTTTTTTGTTAACGGAATTGTTCTTAGATGAACCACGAAAGACGTGTTCGTTGACGTGACTCTTGATTTCAGGCATTATAAGGGTATGACACAAATAGGTATGACAGGAGGGTAAGAGTCATGCTGTCCACGGATCAAATTATTGAAGCTATGTCCGGTCAAGGACTTCGAATTACAGATCAGCGCAAGACGCTGGCAAGACTTTTTGCCGAATCAGAAGGTTATTTGTCACCAAAAGATGTTTACGAATATATGGGCAAATCATACAGCGGATTAAGCTTTGATACGGTCTATCGCAATTTGAGAGTGATGCAGGAACTCGGCGTATTGGAGCAGGTCATCTTTGAAGACGGGGTTAAATTTAAAGCTTCGTGCAGCAGTGGTCATCATCATCATCATTTGATATGTCTGAACTGTCAGAAGACACTGCCGATCGAGTTCTGTCCAATGAAGCTTACAGACACACCAGACCAGTTTCAGGTTGTTGAACATAAGTTTGAAGTGTTTGGATATTGCAGAGACTGTCAGACAGAAGGTAAAGCCGATAAAAATATGAAAAAGTCTGCTTCTAAAGGTCATTAATAATGAAGCCTGCTAGATTGATCGCGAAGGCACCGGTCAAATTCTATCGAAAATTCATCTCACCGCTGAAGCCGCCCAGCTGTCGTTTTTATCCGACCTGTTCTGCTTATGCACTCGAAGCGATTGAGGTGCACGGTGCTGTGAAGGGGTCTTTGCTCGCGGCGAGACGGATAGCAAAGTGTCATCCTCTGCACCCAGGGGGAGTTGATCTGGTACCTCCCAAGAAGGGCAGCGAAGGTAATACTTCCTCTTAGGCTATTGCGCCTTGACATTAATGATGCTGTTTTGTATGATTTTTGTGAATAAGCTCAATATTATAGATGTAACTTATACGCATATTTTTCCTATGAAGGGATAAGTACGATCATATATGCTTTAGTACAGAGAGCCGGGGGAGCTGCAAACCGGTCTGAAGCAAGATTCGGAAAATGGTCCTGGAGGAACTGCTTTCGAGCCATATCAATCCTATTAAGATTGACAGGTAAGGGAGCGGCGCATGCCAGCGTTAGCGGGCACAGTTAAGCAATGGATCTTGACTGGTGTGAGCCTGATTTCTTACCTGAATGGGAGGGATCAGGGAATTTGGGTGGTACCACGTGAGTTTAACAGACTCTCGTCCCATATGGGATGAGGGTCTTTTTGTATTGTTTTGCATGGTGCTGTAATCCCTTAGTTACATATTAAACATTAGGAGGTATACAAAAGTGACAGACAAGAAAACGTTCTATATTACAACACCGATCTACTATCCCAGCGATAAGCTGCATATCGGTCATGCTTACACTACCGTAGCGGGGGATGCGATCTCAAGATACAAACGCCTAAGAGGCTACGAGGTTCGTTACTTGACAGGTACAGACGAGCATGGACAAAAAATCGAGCAAAAAGCCAAGGCAGCAGGTAAAACGCCGCAGGAGTTTGTTGATCATATTGTCGCAGGAATTCAGGATTTGTGGAAAAAGCTCGAAATCTCAAATGATGATTTTATTCGTACGACGGAGCCGCGACATACATCCATCGTTCAGGACGTGTTTGAGCGTCTGGTTCAGCAGGGAGACATCTATAAAGGTGAATACGAAGGCTGGTACAGTATCCCTGATGAAACCTATTACACGGAGACACAGCTGGTGGATACCGAAAAAGATGCGAATGGCAAGATTATTGGGGGAAAAAGCCCGGACAGTGGTCATCCGGTAGAGCTCGTCAAAGAGGAAAGCTACTTCTTCAAAATGAGCAAATATGCAGATCGGCTGCTTCAATACTATGAAGAGAACCCGGATTTCATCCAGCCGAGATCTCGCAAGAATGAGATGATTAACAATTTCATCAAGCCAGGTCTTGAGGATCTGGCCGTATCCCGCACTAGCTATGAATGGGGAGTCAAAGTATCCAGTGATCCTAAGCATGTGGTGTATGTATGGATTGATGCGCTTCTGAACTACATTACAGCTCTGGGATATGGCAGTGATGATGCTTCCCTGTACGATAAGTTCTGGCCGGCAGATGTTCATTTGATGAGTAAAGAAATCGTACGCTTCCATACGATATATTGGCCGATTATGCTGATGGCGCTGGATCTTCCCCTGCCGAAAAAAGTATTCGCCCACGGATGGCTGCTCATGAAAGACGGCAAAATGTCCAAGTCCAAAGGGAATGTCGTTGATCCAGTGACGCTGATTGATCGCTACGGACTGGATTCCCTACGTTACTATTTGCTGCGTGAGGTACCGTTCGGATCTGATGGAACATTTACTCCCGAGAGCTTCGTAGAGCGTGTCAACTCGGATCTCGCAAATGATCTTGGCAATCTGCTTAATCGGACAGTGGCGATGGTGCACAAATATTTTGAAGGCAAGACGCCTGCATACCAATCCAGAGTGACTGAATTTGACGGCACCATTGAAGAGCTTGCGCTGAGTACTGTAGAAAAAGTGGAAGAGGCAATGGAGAATCTGGAATTCTCTGTGGCACTGACGTTAATTGGTCAATTCATCAGCCGCTGCAACAAGTACATTGATGAAACTCAGCCATGGGTGCTTGCTAAGGATGAGGCGAAACGTGAGGAGCTCGCTTCTGTTATGGCCCATCTGGTGGAGAGCTTGCGTGTAGCATCCATATTGCTGCAGCCGTTCTTAACTCAGGCTCCGCGCAAAATCTGGGAGCAGCTCAACATTCAGGAAGGAGAACTTACCAGCTGGGACAGCACCAAGCAAGCAGGACTTGTTCCAGAAGGGAATGAGCTTCGCAAGGGCGAGCCGATCTTCCCGAGACTGGATGTAGAGCAGGAGGTTGCTTATATTGCGGGTGCCATGTCCGGAGGGACCAAAGCTGAGCCGGCCAAAGAAGCAGATGCCAGCGTGGAAGCACCGGAAGATCTGCCGGAGATCGGAATTGAGGACTTTGCCAAAGTAGAACTGCGTGTTGCTCAGGTTACCGCGTGCGAGCCGGTGAAAAAGGCGGATAAGCTCCTGAAGCTGCAGCTTGATCTTGGTTACGAGCAGCGTCAGGTCGTATCCGGTATTGCGAAGTTCTATTCACCAGAAGAAATGGTGGGCAAGAAAGTCATCTGTGTTACGAACTTGAAGCCGGTGAAGCTGCGCGGCGAATTGTCGCAAGGGATGATTCTTGCTGCCTCCCATGGAGATCAATTGACGCTGGCTACGGTGCCTGAAAATATGCCGAATGGAGCAATTGTGAAGTAAGAGGCCTATATTTTCGTAAGTTATGAAATCGATTCATCCTGCACATAATCATAAAAAGAGGATTTAAAGCTTATAAATGTGAAGAGCGTTCCTTTTGTGGACGCTCTTTTTTTGTTCTAAATAGTTATTGACAAACTTAGGAGGTATGCCTATACTACTATCTGTTAGTAATCATAATGATTACGATTAATTCGATGCGGAGGTTATTATGAAATATAGTTTGTCTGGGAAAAAAGTACGGAATTTAGCCGGGGGAATATTGCTTAGCGCTGTGATGATATTTACAGCGGCATGCGGCGATGAAGCGAACAACGGATCACAAGGGCAAGTTGAAGAGGGCAAGTTTAATGTCGTTACGAGCTTTTATCCTATATATGAATTCGCTAAGACTATAGGCGGGGAAGATGCCAACGTTATTAATTTGCAGCCAGCGGGGGTTGAACCTCATAGCTGGACTCCACGTAGTCAGGATATTGTAACTACTTCCAATGCAGGATTGTTTCTCTACAATGGTGCCGGACTTGAAGCATGGGTACCGAACTTCTTGAAGGGATTGGACAGCGATTCTAATGTTAAATCCGTAGAAGTAACCGAAGGGATCGAGCTTATTGATTCGGAAGGTCATACACATGATCATGGTGTAGAGGAAGCTGCAGATGAACATGCTCATGAAGGTGAAGAGGAAGCTGCAGATGAACATGCTCATGAAGGTGAAGAGCACGCTCATGAAGGCGAAGAGCACGCTCAAGAAGATGAACATGCACATGAAGAGGAGCACACTCATGAAGAAGAAGCTCCAGCATCGGACGACGGACATAACCATGGTTCCACCGATCCGCATACTTGGGTAAGCCCTAAATCAGCAATGATTATGGCAGAAAATATCAAGGACAGCATGGTTGAAGCAGATCCTGAGCACAAAGCAGGCTATGAAGAACGCTATGAGGCACTGAGACTGCAGTTAGAGGATTTGGATGCCAAATTTACAGAGGAACTTTCAAAAGTACCTAACAAAGAGATCGTAGTATCTCACCAAGCGTTTGGTTATCTTGCCCGTGATTACGGCTTGACCCAGCACCCGATTATGGGATTATCTCCTGATGCAGAACCAACAGGACAAGATATTATGAATTTAGCTAATCTGGTTGAAGAAGAAGGGATCGAATATATCTTCTTTGAAGAGATGGTATCTGATAAGCTGGCCAAGACGCTTGCTTCTGAAGCGGGTGTTGATACGATGGTGCTTAATCCGGTAGAAGGCATAACAGAGGAGCAGCTGCAGAACGGTGAAACTTACGTTACTTTGATGGAGAAAAACTTACAAAATTTAGTCACAGCTTTAAAATAGACTAAGAAAATGATAGGATTATATTAATATAAATTAAAAGGATGGAACTCTTGATGCAACCAGCTACAGCACTATGCCATGATCCTGTCCTTGAGCTTAACAATTTATGCTTCTCATACGGTGAACAGCAAGTGATCAAGGATCTGAATATGACCGTGAAAGAACGGGATTTCGTAGGCGTGATTGGATCAAACGGAGCAGGGAAAACGACGCTGATGCGGATGCTCGTTGGACTGTTGCCCCAAGGGTCTGGTGATATTCGAATGTTTGGCACACCAATCGCAAAATTCAAGGATTGGGAACGCATTGGATACGTACCGCAAAAGAACGCCTTTAACCCATTGTTTCCGGCTACGGTTAGAGAAGTCGTACAGTCGGGGCTGTACAACAACAAAAATATATTCCGAAGAATGAGTCAAAAGCATAAGCAGCAATGCGATGATGCGCTTGAAGTCATGCGGATTCAGGATTTGGCTGATAAGAGGATCGGTCAATTGTCTGGTGGTCAACAGCAGCGTACTTTTTTGGCCCGGGCGCTGATTAACCGTCCAGATTTGCTTATCCTTGATGAGCCTACAGTAGGCATTGACGCTGAGACACAGGCGAGCTTCTTCGAGCTCGTTACCCACATGCATCAGCATCATCATATGACTTTCTTAATGGTATCTCATGATATTGATATGATTGAAGGATACCTTGGAAAAGAACCCGAGCAGCAGAACGGCAAGATCAAGTTCTATGCTCGTCATTCACATGATCTGGAGAACTGTGCTCAGACAGATTTACAGCATTCATTGTTATAAGGGTTAAGGAGTCGTGGAAATTGGAAATTCTAATGAGTGAATTTTTTCAGCGGGCGCTGGCTGGCGGGATACTTATTGGTATCACAGCCCCGCTGATTGGTTTGTTTCTTGTGCTTCGCAGATTATCGATGATCGGGGACACCTTGTCGCATGTAACGATTGCGGGGGTGGCCCTTGGTTTTTTACTGGGTGTATACCCGATTGCAGTAGGCCTTATCTTTGCGGTCTTGGCTTCATTTGCTATAGAGAAGCTGCGTAAAGCCTACAAGAGTTACGCTGAATTATCAATTGCTATAATTATGTCCGGGGGAGTAGCGCTTGCTTCCTTATTCTTTACTCTTGGTAAAGGCTATAATGGGGATGTAATGAGTTATTTATTTGGAAGTATTTATACGCTGGATACAACCGATCTGACGGTTGTTGGAATCGTAACCGTTATTGTTATTGCGGTAGTATCTATTTTTCATAAGGAGTTCTTCCTGCTTAGCTTTGAGGAGGATGCGGCAGCTGTTACCGGTCTTCCTACCAAGATTTTGAACATGCTGCTAACCGTGATGACGGCACTGGTGATCAGTACAGCAATTAAGATCGTTGGTGCGCTGCTTGTATCGGCACTATTGACCATTCCGGTTGCTGTCAGTCTCTTGATTGCGAGAAGCTTCAGATCTTCTATTATACTATCTGTCATAATTTCAGAAATTGCCGTCATTGCAGGACTTGTCATTGCAGGTGTCTGGAACCTTGCCCCTGGAGCAACGATTGTTCTCTTGCTTATCGCTATGCTTATTGTCATTATGCTCGGTAAAAAAGGAATTCGGGCTTAAGATATTATCTTGTCCGAATTCTTACATTCGTTCTTAGGGGGGCGTTGTAGTCATGCCTGATGTGAACGTATTATTAGCCTTTTTAGCAGGGGTCGCTTCCTTCTTATCGCCCTGTAGTCTGCCGCTGTATCCATCATATCTGTCCTACATAACGGGTTTATCGGTGCAACAGCTGAAGCATGAGCAGAACAAGCGTGAGGTCCGTATGCGTACATTAAGCCATACACTGGCATTTACCCTGGGCTTTTCCGTCGTATTCTACACACTCGGACTGGGCGCCGGCATCTTTGGCGAATTTTTTCACGAGTATAAGGACTTGATTCGGATGCTGTCCGCGATTCTTATTATGGTGATGGGGTTATTTCTAATTGGGCTGTTTCAGCCGCAGTTATTAATGAAGGAAAGAAAGCTTGATGTCAAATGGAAGCCAGCCGGTTATTTCGGTTCCTTTATTTTCGGCATTGGCTTTTCCGCAGGGTGGTCCCCTTGCATTGGTCCTATTCTTACTGCCATTATTGCTATGGCAGCGACTGAGCCGGGCACCTGGGTTACCCTTATTACAGGATATACAATAGGGTTTGCGCTCCCTTTTTTCTTGCTGGCGTTTTTTGTTGGAACAACAAGGTTTATCAGCAAATATTCAGGTGTACTGATGAAAGTCGGCGGCAGTGTCATGGTGCTGATGGGCATATTGCTCTTTACAGACCGAATGACCCAAATTACGATTTGGCTGCAACGGATTACGCCAGAGTGGATGATTTTCTAAATGGTACTTTAGGTATGTATAGAAGCCCATCAGTCGATGACTGATGGTTTTTTTGCATTTGCGGATTGATCATGCATTCAACGGCTTTTTACCATGAACTTAGGTGAAATAATCGATCTTTGCTTGAGGGAAAGCTTCGAAGATGCGTTCGGTAATAAATTCACGGAGAGCCTGCTGCTGATCTTTGGGGTATACATATTTATATTGTCCCCACTTCCCCCATTTGGTCTCGCGTTTGGCTATATCCATTTCCAGCTTGGATTTGGGATAGCGCTGCTCAATTACATTTTTGGCTGTCTTGGTAAAGCGATGCTGAATCATCTCAAATGTTAAATCCTTTGTCGCATCCTGTGGCAGGTTTTCTTTAAGCCGTTCCAGCAGCTCGCTATAGCCCTTTTCCCAGCCGTCATACCAAATAATAGGGGCGATAATAAATCCGAGCGGATAACCGGCATGAGCTATTTTTCCTGCGGCTTCAATACGTTCTTCGAATCGGGAAGTGGCAGGCTCAAAATTCTTAATCACATACTCGGCATTCACGCTGAATCGAATACGCGTATGGCCGTTATGCTTAATGTTAAGTAGTGGATCTACATGATGATATTTGGTAACGAACCGAAGTCGTCCAAACTCTTCATCAGCCATAAAGCGAATGAGATCGCCAAGGCTCCCTGTAATATGTTCAAGCCCGACAGGGTCGGAAGTACAAGCAGCTTCAAACCGGGTAATTTCCGGCTTGCGTACTTCAATATAATCCTTCGCCGCATGCAGTATATCCTCTGTGTTCACATATACACGAATATAGGGCTTGCTCCCAAGCGTGGTTTGCAGGTAGCAGTAGTGACAATGTCCCATGCATCCTGTAGATATCGGAATCGCATATTCGGCAGAGGGCTTAGATTGATCGAATTTAAGCGTTTTGCGGAGGCCAACCACGAGGGTTCTTTTGGCAATACGGTATTTCTCCTGATCCGTCTCCCCTGGCAGATTCGTAATTCGGTTGTGCGAAGTGGTCATTCGATATTCAATATTATGAGCTTTGACCCATTCCATAATGCGTTTGCCTTTATCATATTCAAGTGCCTGTGGTTCAAAATAAACTAAATCAGGAACAAAGGGAGCTGTAGGCTTAAGCTTGCGTTTAGGCTTTTCCGGAACGAGTAACGTCATGGGTTGTTGGCTCCTCTCCCTATATTCAATTCTTTGTTATTGTGCCATCGGTGTGTTCACATTAAGCGTGGTAAGTTAAGTCATGTAAGGAGCGCTTGTCAGGCTTTAAGACTTGCAAATCGCAAGTGATAACATGTATCATTACAAGAGCAAAGTTGTGCGATCGAATCAGACGCTAGTTCATAAATGAAAAGAGGTAAGGCAAATGCCAACGCCCAGTATGGAAGATTATTTGGAGCGAATTTATAAGTTAATTGACGAGAAGGGCTATGCGCGTGTATCCGATATAGCTGAGGGGCTGGAAGTCCATCCTTCCTCTGTAACCAAGATGATCCAGAAGCTGGATAAAGACGAATATTTGATCTATGAAAAATACCGCGGACTCGTGCTGACGCCAAAAGGCAAAAAGATGGGCAAGCGTCTAATGGACCGTCATGAGCTGCTTGAGGAATTTTTAACGATGATTGGCGTCAAGAAAGAGAATATCTATACAGATGTTGAAGGGATAGAGCATCATTTGAGCTGGGATTCCATTACATGCATCGAAACACTTGTCGAGTATTTTCGCAGAGACAACGCCAGGTTAGAGGATTTACAGAATGTGCACAAAGAATTGACAAACGAATCATAGAGGAACACCGTCCTGATTAAATTCCGGGACCGGTGTTTTTCTTTTTATCCGCAACTAACCGAATATAACCCGCGTCTATATTCATAGGAAATGGTTTATTTTTCTAAATACCAATGCTATGGAGGACAAGGGTTGTATGAGGAGATTGAAACAATGCATCGCATTATTGCTAGTCTGTTTGCTGGCATTTCAAGGGGGAACTGTAACATTCGCAGCCAGTACGTCAGCAATTACAATCTATTTGGATGGAGAGAAGCTGGAGACGGACGTTGCCCCTTATATTGTGCCTAAAGTCAATGTCACGATGGTGCCGCTTCGTGTAATTAGTGAAGGCATTGGCGCTTCGGTAGGGTGGAATCAGGCGTCCAAAACAGTTCGGATTCAGGGGTTTGGCAATGACTTGTCGCTGACACAAGGGAAGACCACGGCGATTGTAAATGGAAGAACGGTGCAGTTGACCGCGAATGTGACCAACACTCAAAACCGTGTGATGGTGCCGATTCGTTTTGTCAGCGAGCATCTGGGCCTTATTGTGAAATGGAATCAATCGGCCAAGACCATTCACCTCACTTCTACAAATTTGTGGCCGACTGATCCGGAAATTCCGATTGTACCTGGAGAACCGGAGGATCATGATATGAGAGGCGCGTGGATATCCACCATTAACGGTGACTGGCCGAAATCAGGCTCAGTGAACAATGTCGAGAAGCAAAAGAGAGACTTTATCCAGGAGCTCGATAAGCTGGAATCTATGGGCATCAATGCCGTATTTGTTCAATTGAGAGGCGCTGCCGATGCAATATATCCTTCCACACTTGTTCCCTGGAACAAGGTATTGACAGGCACACAAGGTGTAGATCCAGGATATGATCCTGTCAGCTTTATGATTGAGGAGGTACATAAACGGGGGATGGAATTCCATGCTTGGTTTAATCCTTTCCGAGCTAATACGACAGCCGACAGCAGCAAGAACGCAGCCAAGCATGTAGTGAACCAGCATCCGGAATGGATCGTTACAGCAAAGAATCAGATGTACATTAATCCGGGCATTCCCGAAGCAAGACAGCATATTATTGATGCCATTATGGAAGTTGTGAATCGCTATGACATTGATGGGGTTCATTTGGACGATTATTTCTATCCATCAAATGTTACCTTTAATGATGCTGCTGCCTTCAAAGCGTACAATATCAACAACTATAAAGATATTAATGACTGGCGTGTAGATAACATTAATAGGTTCGTTCAATCACTTGGGGAACAAATCGAAGCCTCCAAACCTGGAGTCGAGTACGGGATTAGTCCCTTCGGCGTGTGGAGAAATATCGCAGACGACCCGACAGGCTCGAATACGAAAGCTGGCGTGACAGCTTATGATGACATGCATGCCGATGTTCGTACCTGGATACAGGAGGAATGGATTGATTATGTTGCTCCGCAAATCTATTGGAGCTTGTCGCTTCCAGCTGCGAGATACGATATTCTGGTTGACTGGTGGGTTGATGAGGTGACAGGGACGGACGTAGATCTGTATATTGGTCACTCACCATATAAGCTGGGAACTTCAGAAGCAGGCTGGCATACAGCGAATGAAATTATTAATCAGCTCAAATACAATGAGCAATATCCAGAAGTAGATGGCGATATTTACTTTAGTGCACAATATCTGACCAAGAATCCGCTCGGCTTGGTTGAGGCCCTGCAAAACTATTACGGCAAATGAACTGATATTTTGGATTCCTAAAAATTTGAGCCCCAACCTAAAAAGTCCTTTGACCTGCTTAAGGTCAAAGGACTTTATGCTAATGATATTTTGGTAGCTCATCGTCATTTTTGCTTTTCTTTTGTCCTTCAATGACATGAAATGGGTAGCTCTTGCGCTTATTCGCTGACGGTCCGGATCTATGTCCTGACTTGTTCCGTTCAAGCTTTGCCATCGTTGCCTTGGAAGGCTTAACCTTGGGATGTCTGCCAGTCAATGCCCGTGGTGGTCTCTTATAAAACCAGAAGATGAGTCCGCCCAGAATCAGGGGAAAGATCAAGGCAGCCCATTCACCCCGCTGAAAATGCTCATATAAACCGAAGACCGCCAATATGATGATGGTCCAAAAAACCAAAGCATGCTTAATCATGTCAGATCCTCATCCTTTCACAGGATCAAGATTACCGCTAGTTACACTGAACGTTGCGGGTGATTTTTCAAATTCCGCATCAAGCTCGCGCATACGGTTAAAGGAAGCAATCGATACTTCAACCTGCTCATTCGTTGGTTCCTTCGTTGTCAGGAGCTGAAGCCACAGACCCGGATAACCAAGGAAGCGAAGAACCGGTATATCTCTTACTGCGTTTGTAAACTTTAATACTTCAAATGAAACACCGAGTACGATCGGCAAGAGCATGAGCCGCTGTCCTACACGTTCCCATACATTATCGTAAGGGAATGGAATCGAGAATACAGAATAGACAAGAACACCGACAATAACACTGAGTACCAAGAAGCTGCTTCCGCATCTGTAGTGGAGACGGCTGAATTTCTGCACACTTTCCGGTGTGAGCTCAGCGCCAGCTTCATATGCACTTATTACTTTATGCTCCGCACCATGATATTGAAACAATCGCTTAATGGTTGGTGTCATGGATAAGAAGTAGAGGTAAGCAAAGACAAGCAGGATCTTAATAATTCCTTCAATAAAAGTATGACCGAACCGGCTGATCGACAGGCTGCCAAATAGAAAATCTTCTATAAATACCGGAACCGCCGTCAATACCACTTTGCCAAATACAAAGGATAAGATACCCACGGCAGCAACGCCGATAATCATCGACAAACTCCAGCCAGAATCTTCATCCTCTTGAGACTTCGCACGATCTTCTGGTGTCAGCTCGTCGTCTGCGTATGCATCTGCCGAATAATTTAAATGCCTGGTTCCCTTGGCGCTGGAATCAATCAGACTCACAATTCCCCGCAGAAAAGGGACTTTCCGCAATTTGGTGACCCAGGACTTGTCTTGCTTAGGCACTTCAAGAAAAGTGATTTCTTGGTTTTTGCGACGTACTGCAGTGACATTCACGTGCTTCCCGCCGAACATGACCCCTTCAATTACGGCTTGACCGCCATAAGCCATTGGCTTTGATTCTTGAGGCAAAGAGCTCACCTTCCTATTCTTAACTTCGATTGTTTACATTGTATCGAATTCCGCCAGCAATTTCTAGTTCTGACTAGTCTTCAGTAATTTGAACATACTACAAGTTGTAACAAGGTTCTTCACGAGAGCGTATTTCTTGTCAGTTGCTGAAGCTCGAGTCATACATAGCTGTTGGTTATCAGATGCAATAGTGTGGTTGTGTTTATGTACGAGCTGCAGCACAAAAAGTTGCGGGTCTCTTAGATCGAAGATATATAATTACATAAGCTGCGGGAGGATTTTATGAATCACATAGAACAGCGAAGACAAATTACGAATCCATTTGCTTTTGCCTTGGAGATCGGCTTTTTTGCAGGCTTGATATGGGGAGGCATTCAGTGGATATTTTACTATTTTAATTTTACTGTCGTACCGATCGGTTTTTTGGCGGAGCCTTTCTTTAAGCATGCTTATATATATAAAGTTCAGGGACATTTTATCGGGTGGTTATTTTTCATCGTCTTTTCACTGCTTGCCTCCATTATTTATACGTACCTGTTCCGAAAGCGGAAGGGGCCTATTCCCGGACTGATCTATGGACTTGCCTGGTGGATCATTCTCTTTGTATGGATTGGCCCTTGGACAGGGATGATGAAGCCTTTAAACCAGCTGACCTGGGATTCCATTTTTAGCGAAGTCTGCTTGTTTCTGCTGTGGGGATTGTTCATAGGTTACAGCGTCGCGATGGAGTTTACGGATGAACGTAAAAGAGAGCCAGAAATGGTCTAATGATAAACGAGTAGGTAATATGCTATTCACCGAACGCTCATCACTGCTGACGTGGAGCAAAAAAGCTTCTCAATCCAATATCCGGTATGGTAAAATAGCAGATGGTTATTTGCAGGAAAGGTGGTGCGCGGGGGTATGAAGCGGATTCTGGTCATGAACGGCCCGAACCTGAATATGCTTGGTGTGCGTGAGCCTGGTATTTATGGTAAGCAGAGTCTTCAATCCATTGAAGAGATGCTTCGTGCTCAGGCAGAGAAGCTTTCCGTATCCATTACTTTTTATCAATCGAATCATGAAGGGGAACTTATCGACCGAATTCATGCTTCCTTGGGGGAAGTTGACGGAATATTGCTGAATGCAGGTGCCTTTACTCACTACAGCTACGCTATTCGCGACGCTTTGGGCGCAGTTAAAATTCCTGCCATTGAACTTCATCTGTCTAATATTCATGCGCGTGAGTCTTTCCGACATACATCGGTCATTGCACCGGTAACGATCGGACAAATTTCCGGTTTCGGGGCTTACAGCTATGAACATGCTCTAAACGCGATGTACCGCTATTTGGAGATCCAAGACTGTTAGATCGATCGAAGGAACGTGGCGAAGAAAGAAGGTATAATCATGGGGAACAACCGAGTGTTGAAATTGCGTAAGGCGATGCAAGAGTCTCAGCTGGAAGCGTTCTTGGTCACCAGTCCTATTAATAGACGATACATGACCGGGTTTACGGGTTCAGCAGGATATGTATTAATTACGCTTGAGCAAGCCTATTTGCTTACGGATTTCCGTTACATGACACAAGCTCCTCAGCAGGCGGCAGGCTACACGGTAGTGGAACATGCAGCGAAGCCGATGATTACAGTTAAAGAGCTGCTGGATAAAGAAGGGATTAAGTCTCTCGGTTTTGAACAGGATTTGGTCACTTTCTCTACGTATGGGTTGTATTCAGAGCAGCTGAAGCCAGTTTCTCTTGTGCCTGTCAGCGGCCTGGTTGAGAAGCTGCGGATATACAAGGATGAGAACGAGATTGCCATCATGCAGCGTGCTGCGGATTTGGCTGACTTGACTTTTTCACATATCCTGAATGTGATCAAGCCGGGAATGACAGAGCGTGAAGTGGATCTGGAAATGGAATTCTTCATGCGCAAAAATGGTGCAGCATCATCTTCGTTCGATACGATTGTAGCTTCTGGCGAACGTTCGGCAATGCCACATGGGGTTGCCAGCGGCAAAGTGATTGAAACGTCAAACTTTGTTACTTTTGATTTTGGAGCACTTCTTGACGGATATTGTTCGGACTTAACGCGGACCATTGCAATCGGCAATCCTGCAGACAAGCTGCTAGAGATCTACGATATTGTATTGGAAGCCCAATTACATACTTTGGAACATATAAAGCCGGGTATGACAGGAAGAGAAGCGGATGCTCTCGCAAGAGATATTATTACGAAATATGGCTATGGAGACCAGTTCGGTCACAGTACCGGACATGGACTAGGCATGGAGGTTCATGAATCTCCTAGGCTGTCCAAGCTGAGCGATGATATTCTTGAGCCTGGTATGGTCGTTACCGTGGAGCCGGGTATTTATCTGCCTGGTATCGGCGGTGTACGAATTGAGGATGATGTCGTGATTACAGAATCAGGGATTCGCCTGCTCACGCATTCCAAAAAGGAACTTTTGAAGCTGTAACTATTATTAGGAGGGGTTTTTTAGTGATTTCAGTAAACGATTTTAAAACAGGCTTGACAGTAGAGGTTGACGGAGATATCTTTACGGTCCTTGATTTCCAGCACGTTAAACCAGGTAAAGGTGCGGCATTTGTTCGCTCTAAGCTTAAAAACCTGCGTAACGGCAACACAGTAGAGAGAACTTTCCGCGCTGGTGAAACGATTGGACGCGCTCAAATCGATAACCGCGGTGTATCTTACCTCTATGCAAGCGGTGATGAGCATACCTTCATGGATAACGAAACATATGACCAATTTACACTGACTAGCGATCAGCTCGAATGGGAACTCAACTTCCTCAAAGAGAACATGAACGTAAACATCATCAGCTATCAAGGTGAGATCCTGGGTATTAACCTGCCTAACTCTGTTGAGCTGAAAGTTGTTGAAACAGAGCCTGGAATCAAAGGTAATACAGCAACTGGTGCTACCAAAAATGCAAAAGTGGAAACAGGTCTGAACGTACAGGTTCCTCTCTTCATTAACGAAGGCGATGTTCTGATCATCGATACTCGCGAAGGTAAATATAACTCCCGCGCGTAAATGATGGACACTTGTAAGTTAATCAATTAGTATAATGCGGCACTATCCTCTGCTTAAGATTCATTCGGCAGGGGATATTGTTTTATTATGATGAATTCAATATTTTTACAGCAGCATCTTTACTGATTTACCGTAAAAAAGGGTTACAACATAGCGCTATTCGTATTATACTGTTTAGAAGCAAGGTAAGCTTTAGGCTTGCTTATGGTTTACAATCTTACGTTACATACTGTAGGGAGTGAGTTCGGTTTGTCTTTGTTCGTAATGAAATTCGGAGGCAGTTCTGTTGGAGATACAGAACGGATGCAGAGGGTAGCCAAACGTGTTGCCGAGAAACAGGATGAGGGGCATAAATGTGTAGTTGTCGTTTCAGCAATGGGAGATACAACAGACGATTTAATTGATCAAGCGAAATTGTTAAATAACAAGCTTCCGGCACGGGAACTGGATATGCTGATGACGACAGGTGAGCAAATTTCAATTGCGATGCTGTCCATGGCTATACAGCAGCTCGGCCGAGAAGCGGTTTCATATACAGGCTGGCAGGCAGGATTTGTGACGGAGCCGGTACATGGCAAAGCGAGAATTACGGATATTAATCCGGAGAAGGTTCTGCGTTCACTTGATGAAGGCAAGATCGTTATTGTGGCAGGTTTCCAGGGTATTACGGCAGATGGTGAAATTACGACACTAGGCCGAGGCGGCTCGGATACGACGGCTGTAGCTCTAGCCGCTGCAATTAAGGCGGATGCCTGTGAGATTTATACCGATGTAGATGGTGTATATTCGACAGATCCTCGGATCGTCAAAGTAGCTCGCAAGCTCAAAGAAATTTCATACGATGAAATGCTTGAACTGGCTCACCTCGGTACAGCGGTTCTGCATCCGCGGGCAGTAGAGTATGCGAAGCATTCTAAGGTGCCTTTGGTTGTACGTTCAAGCTTTAACTATAATGAAGGAACGGTTGTGAAGGAGGAAGCTGCATTGGAACAGGGAGTAGTGGTAAGCGGAATTGCTTATGATAAAAACGTAGCACGAATCAGTATTCTAGGAGTAGAGGATATTCCGGGTGTGCTAGCCGGCATGTTCGGTGCATTGGCTCAAGCCCAAATTGACGTTGATATTATCGTACAGAGCGGTATCAGTAACGGCAAAGCCGACTTCTCCTGCACTGTAGCCCTGGATGATCGCGAGCGTGCAATTGAGGTCATCAATGGAATGAAGCTGGTGCTTCCTTACCGTGAAGTTACTTTTGAAGAGAACTTGGTTAAAGTATCCATCGTTGGAGCAGGTATGGTCAGCCATCCAGGAGTTGCAGCTCAAATGTTTGATGTTATTTCTAAACAGGGCGTCAACATCAAAATGGTGAGTACATCTGAGATTAAAGTATCCTGTGTCATTGAAGGCAACAAGCTGAACGAAGTCATTCAAGCGCTGCATACGGCTTATAATCTGGACACGGATGTCAAGGCATTTGTGGGTGGTCCGCAGGATCGCAGATAACGAAGTGTGCGAAGCACAACGTTTTACTTGTTACATGTTAATTAATAGCTGTCAAGAACTTATCGGACAGCCTGGAAGATCTGCACATTAATTGTGCAGATCTTTTTTTGTTGTCCAAGGTCTGATCACTTGGTCGCTCTCAAGTACAGGCACGATAGAGCAGATATTGGTCTCCAAACAGTAATCCACATCCAAGGCATGGCCTTGCTTGATAAGACGTTTTGCTTCGTTGCCTTCATACAGTACCTTCTTCAGCTGATCTTTGTTGTGAAGGTATGCTTGATGGACCGTTATACCGAGATCGTTAGAACGCACCTGCTGCTGGGTCATATGTTTCAGATCATCAATAAGCATTCCGGCGCATAATCCATCCTCAAGGGCAAATCGATCCTGGCTTCCTGCACATAATAGTACTACATCGCGATCTAGATGAACCAAAGCGTCAGCGCACGCCTTTGCATTGAGAAAGGATGCAGAGAAGACGTTTAGAGCTTTAGCGGCTTTTATTAACGCTCTTGTTCCATTTGTCGTCGTCAGAATCACATTTTTTCCTTGTATCAATTCTTTCGTATATTCCAAAGGTGAGTTGCCCGCATCAAAACCCGTTATTTTTTTGCAGAATCGTTCCCCTCCAAGAAACATATCTTCATATTGAAGCTGCTTGGCCTGTGGCACCGTTTCAACCGGAATCACACAGGCTGCCCCGTGGGCGAGCGCCGTAACGATGGTGCTGGAAGTTCGAAATACATCAATAACGACGGCGCTTCGGTGTACCAGATCTTCAGATCTTATCTCACTGACACTTGCAACGACATCAATGCGCAAAAAAATCACCTCCCTTACGCGCTTCTTCCACCTCAGTCAATGAAATGGGAGTCTGTTAACTTACCATATGCACAATGAACAGGGCAGGTGCCTATGGAGTCTCAGCTCTTGCTCGTTATTTATATCAGTGGATCTAAGAATGTCTCCCGGATTAATAGAGGTGATATAGACAGTGCTATTTTTCCTCTTAACTAATGTATAAAAAATTGATAGATTCCCGTCATAAAAAACAGATACAGGCATACATATGGGTTAAGACCAACAAAAACGAACCGGAGTAGCTCTCAGAAAAGTGTACGAGTTAAGGGGGTGCTTATATGAAATGGTTGGACCTGTTCCCGACTCCATTAAAAACAATATTGGAATATATTCCTCAGCAGCTGCTAGAAACGCTTGAAGAAATAAGAATTCGGGAAGGCAGACCGATGGAGATCAATACAAATGGCGAACATTATTTCGTTACGAAACAAGGTAAGCCGTCTAAAAATCCGAGTGAAGCGTACAAGCCTTCAAGAGATGACACCTATCGTTTTCTAGATCTGATCAGCAACCATTCCCTTTATACATTGGAAGAAGAATTGAGAAAAGGCTTTATTACGGTTCCAGGAGGACACCGGATTGGACTAGCTGGCAGAACCGTTTTAAAGGGAGGGAAGGTTGAGCATCTGAGAGATATTAGCGGGTACAACATTCGAATTGCGAAGGAAATCAGAGGAGCAGCTGACAGGCTGATGCCGCACATTCTGGACCGACAGTCCTTACGAATCAAGCATACTCTTATCCTATCTCCTCCGCAGCAGGGAAAGACAACGCTCCTTCGCGATATGTCAAGGCAGATCAGTGCGGGAAGCAATGAACGAAAGAGCTTTAAGGTAGGCATTGTGGACGAGCGCTCAGAAATAGCAGGCAGCTATAAAGGGGTCCCGACTTTTGATGTTGGTCCAAGAACTGATGTGATGGATGCCTGTCCGAAGGCTGAGGGGATGATGATGCTGATTCGCTCCATGTCACCGGAAGTGCTCATCGTGGATGAGATCGGACGGGAGGAAGACGCAGGGGCGATCAAGGAAGCACTGGGTGCAGGGATATCCATAATCGCTTCAGCCCATGGAAGAGATATTTCCGAGCTTAAACGCAGACCTGCGTTGCAGGAGCTGATGAGCGAAGATTATTTCCAATTAATCGTCATTCTAGATCGAACAGGAAAAAGGTTTCAGTACAAAATTTCCGATACGAAGCAGAAGAGTATGCATCATCAAGGCATGCATCAGCAAGGGATTACCACAGGAGGCACTTATGCTTAAGCTGGTAGGTTCCGTCCTCATTTTATTGTCAGGGACACTTGCAGGATTTTATCAGGCGAATCAATTTGCATCACGACCGAAGCAGATCAGGGAGCTGACATTGATGCTGCAGCGACTCTTGACAGAGATCAATTACAGCTACAGACCGCTTGCAGAAGCCTTGAACAAAATTGGCAATCAGGCAAGTGAACCGCTGGGACGTTTGTTTATCTCTGCTGCCGAATATATGAATTCTTCACAAGGTCTGTCAGCCCAAGAAAGCTTCCAGCAAGCGATGAATCGCTACTGGAGCCGAACGGCGATGAAGCAGCCGGAAAAAGAAGCGATTCGTCAGCTCAGCTACAGCCTTGGAACGAGCGACCGGGAAGAGCAGAACAAACATATCACCCTTGCAATCCAGCAGCTGAATCATGAGGAATCATCGGCCCGAAACGATCAAATAAAGTATGAAAAGATGAGCCGCAGTCTTGGACTTCTGGTCGGGGCGCTGATCGTCATCCTGATCCTATAGCGAGGTGCCATACTCAAATGAATTTAGAAGTAAACGCAATATTTCAGATCGCAGGCATCGGTATTATCATAGCGATGATCCATACGGTGCTCAAGCAAATGGGCAAAGAAGATATGGCACACTGGGTTACCGTGATCGGATTTGTCGTTGTGCTCTTCATGGTTGTTCGCATGCTCGACAATTTGCTTCAGGAGATCAAGTCTATATTCTTGTTCTATTAAAGCAGGCTTAAGGTGAACAAAAGGTGATCAAAACATGGAAATTATACAAATCGTAGGACTTGGACTAGTCGCGACCATCCTGATCTTGATTGTTAAAGAGCAAAAGCCAATGTTTGCTTTTCTGATTGCAACCACAGCCGGGATTCTTATCTTTCTGTTCGTTATTGGCAAGATTGGCAGCGTCATCGGAGTGCTGGAACGAATGGCTGAATCCTCGGGAATGGATGAAGTGCATCTGAAGACCATTCTCAAAATTATAGGCATTGCTTATATTGCAGAGTTTGGAGCACAGATTGTAAGAGATGCAGGCCAGGAAAGCATTGCTTCAAAAATCGAGCTTGCCGGCAAGGTGTTGATTCTGGTACTCGCTGTGCCGATTATCAGCATTATTATCGAAACGGTAATGAAGCTGCTGCCGGTTTGAAATAGAGGCGGAGGATAAAGGATGTGATAAACAAGACCCATCACCGTCAGGATAAACGAATCATTATCGTATTTGTCATCTGTTTTTTCTTTGCCTTGGGTACGAATGTATTCGCAAGCTCACCTGTTACGGACTGGGCTGGAGAACAACTGGAACAGCTGCCCACTGAGCAGGTCGAGAAATATTGGCAGTCCCTAATTAATGACTATGGCGGTTTTTTTCCTGAGGGACAGCTGCCCTCCTTCATGGACATGCTTCTTCCCGGCGGAGAAGGACTAAGCCTTAAAAATATATTTACCGCTATCGGAAGATTTCTGCTCCATGAAATTTTGTTTAACGGAAAGCTGCTGGTCACCATTATTATGCTGAACATTATGAGCATGATTCTAGAAACTCTCCAGACGGCTTTTGAGAAGAGCACGATCAGCAAGGTGGCTTATGCAATCTGTTATATGGTCATTGTTGTGATCTCGATCAACAGCTTTAACGTTGCTATAGGGTATGCAAAAGGTGCGATCGATCAGATGATAGACTTCATGCTTGCCATGATTCCTCTGTTGTTTGCGCTTCTGGCTTCCATGGGAAATATCATTACCGTATCTGTTACTCATCCACTGATTGTGTTCATGATACACACCATCAGTATGGTGATCTATAAAATTGTGTTTCCTCTGCTGTTTTTCTCAGCGGTTTTACATCTGGTCAGCTCATTAACTGACAAATTCAAGCTTACGCAGCTGGCGAATCTGCTCCGCATGATCGGAGTAGGATTACTCGGTGTGGTCCTGACGATCTTTCTAGGTGTCATCTCAGTGCAGGGGGCTACCAGCTCAGTAGCCGATGGCGTGACGATTAGAGCTGCCAAATATGTGTCCGGCAATTTTGTTCCTGTCGTGGGGAAGGTGCTGGCCGATGCAACGGATACTGTAATTTCTGCCTCGCTTCTCGTGAAGAACTCGATTGGACTGGCGGGAGTCATTATCATCTTGTTCATATGTGCTTTTCCAGCGTTGAAGATTCTGACACTGGCACTTATTTATAACGTAGCGGCAGCGATCATGCAGCCTCTTGGCGATACTCCGATCGTTGGATGCCTCCAGGCCATAGGTAAAAGCTTAATCTACGTATTCGCTGCTCTGGCGGCGGTGAGTCTCATGTTCTTTCTGGCCATTACGATTATGCTGACAGCAGGAAATATGACGGTGATGTTGAGGTGAGATGATGGAATGGCTCAGCGGATGGCTCAGGGAAATAATATTGGTGGTACTTCTTTCCACATTTGTGGATATGCTTCTACCGAACAAATCCATGGAACGATATGTAAAATTAGTGCTGAGTCTGCTTATTCTGCTTACACTGATTTCACCGATCATCAATTTATTTAACCGGGAATCAAATGAGAGATTAAGTGCCGCCTTAACGGATTGGGGCGGAGGCTCTACAGAGGAGCAGGACATGACACTTGCCGAGATTATGGACAAAGGTAGAGAGTTAACACAGCAGCATGAAATGAGTGCCATGAACTGGGCAGCCGCCGAAGTTGCGGATCAGATGAAGGCACAGATTGAGCAGGAATCGCAGATGCCCGTAAAGTCTGTTACTGTGCAGCTCGGAGCTCTTGAGAAATCCGGAAGGAAGTCAGAGGAGACAGGGATTACAAGCGTGGAAGTCGTCATTGCTGAGACCTATTCGGAGCAGGAGGCAGAGCAAGGACAGCAGGGCAATACAGGGGAGCAAAATCCTCTAGAAGAGACGAATGAGCTTGGACCCATCTATATTCAGCCTGTCGAGACGAGTGATATTCAAGTGAATGCATCGGAGACAATGAGTACGCCTGACCAAGAAACAACTACGGATGACGAGGTTATTTCGGCCATGACAACGACAGAAATCAACCTCATTGAAGAGCTGCTTGAACAGGAATGGGAAGTGAATCCTGAGCGGGTTCGGGTCCTTATTCCTTCTACAGATAATTGATTTTTGAACTTAGGATGATATAAGCGAGGTGAGAGAATGGGAAAGCTAAGAGATCAAGTAAATAAATGGCTTGGATCAGGCGAGGATGGAACGGCAAAGCGCGGACAGACTTTTCGCTGGTTAATCATTGTGGGTCTGATTGGCGTTGCCATCGTGATCCTCAGTTCATTTGTTAATGTCAAAGAGATTGAACCAGAGAACGTTGGACGAGAACCGCCGCAGGAGACCAGTGTACAGTCAGCTTTTGAGTCTGCCGTTAATGAAGCCACCCCTTTTGATACGATCGAAAGATCGTTTGAGGATAAAATGAAAGGAATCCTTGAGCAAATCGTTGGTGTGGGAACCGTGGATATTATGGTGACCATTGATTCTACCGAAGAGATTATCGTTCAACGTAACATGCAGGACTCTCAGCAAAATACGGAGGAGACCGACGCAAATGGCGGAGAGAGGAATATCACACAATATACCCGCAACGGTGAAATTGTTACTTACAACGAATCCGGTGATGAGGTACCGATCATTACGAAGAAGATCAAGCCTCAGGTGCGAGGAGTGCTCGTTGTTGCCAAGGGTGCAGAGAACAAAGTTGTTAAGGATCTTATCGTGGAAGCAGTGGAGAAAGGTCTGAACGTTCCGTCGTACAGAATTTCAGTAGTGCCTAGAAAACAGCAATAAAGTATACATCTAATGCTTGACCTTAATCTTGATCCAATGTGGGAGGAATTCAAAAATGAAAAACAAAAGACAAACGATATGGCTCGTATCGATGCTTAGTCTGATGGTTGTTCTATCCGCTTATTACTTATTCACTGATGATTCAGGATCATCCAATCAGACAGCAGAGTCCGGACAGATGGGGAATGCCGAAGAAGCTTCTGCTCAAAATCCGCTGGAAGGATTTGTATTGAACGAAGTTGTAACGGAAGAACAAGCAACAGGTGAGCAGACGGACGAAATGGGAGCACCGGTAGATCCTGCGGAAGAATCAGCTGCAAGTGGTGAACAAACGGATGCGTCCGTACCGAGCACTGAAGGCACAGATGCTGACACAACAACGGAGGAAGCCAAGACTGACGAGGATGTGCTTAACCAGCTGGAATCTCAAGATGAAGCGAATTCAGCAATCACTGTTTTCGAAAATTATCAATGGGAACGTTCTTCAGAGAATAGCAAGCTTGAGAATGAACTGACGGCTGCGGCATCCGACGCGACAAAGACACCGGAAGAAAATGCAAAAGCTTTGGAGCAACTGCGTATATTAGAGGAAAAAAATGAGAAAATACTAGGTATTGAGGAACAGCTCTCCCAGCAGTATGCAAACGCGATTGTTCAAGAGGAAGAAGATGAGTACAAGGTAGTTGTCATCAGTGAGAAGCTTGCGGCGATCGACGCTGTAAATATTGTTGATCTGGTCATCAGCGAGCTTGATGTAACACAGGACAAAGTCAGCGTTCAATATGTCAAAGAATAAATAAGCTGCAAGCAAGTTGGGAAGCGCCCAGAATCCCTTAATTCTTGGGCTCTTTCCATTTTTAGCGTTTGTGATATAATACATAAAGTTATGACTGTCCGAGTGAATAAGGCAGTATGCCGAAGGAGTGAAAATAACAAATGTTTAAATTGAATGAAATCAAAGAATTAATTAAAGTCATTGACGAGTCTTCCGTACAGGAGCTTGAAATTGAGAATGAAGGGTCCAGACTGACCATTCGCAAACCAGGCAAGACTGAAATTGTCCAAGCTGCGGCTTCTGTCAATGCTTATCCTGTAACGAACCAGATTCAGCCCGTGCCACAAGCTATCGAAACACCGGCTTCTTCGTCTGTACAGGAACAAGCGACTGCAAACAGCAATTTACATAAAATTGTGTCACCGATGGTCGGTACGTTCTACTCTGCACCTTCGCCTGAAGCTGGCGTTTTTGTCAATGTTGGCAGCAAGGTAACAGAGAAGACTACCGTTTGTATTGTGGAAGCGATGAAGCTGATGAATGAAATTGAAGCTGACGTGAAAGGCGAGATTGTTGAAATTCTTGTACAGAATGGACAGCTCGTTGAGTATGGTCAGCCTTTGTTCTTGGTCAAACCGGAGTAAGCTCCTGTTGGTGAAATGACTATAAAAAGCAGCTTGAACAGGTCAATGCTCCAAAGGAGGATGTGGTATTAATGAAATTTCAAAAAATATTGGTAGCAAACCGCGGAGAAATCGCCGTTCGGATTATTAGAGCTTGCAGGGAAATGGGTATTGCAACGGTGGCTGTTTATTCAGAACCGGATCGTGACGCACTCCATGTTAGACTTGCTGATGAGGCTTATTGTATCGGTCCGACCTTATCAAAGGACAGCTACCTTAACATAACCAATATTATGAGCGTAGCCACATTAACTGAATGTGATGCAATTCACCCTGGCTACGGTTTTTTGGCTGAGAATGCAGATTTTGCAGAGATTTGTGAATCCTGCAATATTTCCTTTATCGGCCCTTCCGCTAATGCCATCACGAAGATGGGGGATAAAGCGGTAGCCAAACAAACGATGAAGGATGCAGGTGTTCCTGTCATTCCGGGCTCCGATGGTCTAGTGGAGAGTGTCGAAGAAGCGGTTATGATCGCTAGAGATATCGGTTATCCTGTAATTATTAAGGCTACTGCTGGCGGCGGAGGTAAAGGGATCCGAATTGCTGAAGACGAGGAAGATCTGGTGAAGCAGATCGTGGCAGCTCAGCAGGAAGCTCAGAAGGCTTTTGGCAATGCTGGTGTTTATCTGGAGAAATTTTTGACTGGAATGAAGCATGTTGAGATCCAGATCATTGCTGACAAGCACGGGCATGCGGTTCACTTAGGTGAGAGAGATTGCTCAATCCAGCGCCGAAGACAGAAGCTCATTGAAGAAGCTCCTTGTCCAGTACTGGACACAGAGACACGCACGAAGATGGGCGACGCCGCAGTTCGTGCAGCACTCGCTGTCGATTACTCTGGAGCGGGTACACTGGAATTCCTGCTAAGTCCGAACGGGGAATTCTACTTTATGGAGATGAATACACGTATTCAGGTTGAGCATCCGGTAACCGAGATGGTCACAGGAATTGACCTGATTAAGGAAATGATCTCGGTCATTGAAGGAAGTCCGCTGTCCTTTGCACAGGAGGATGTCATCATTGACGGATGGTCGATCGAATGCAGAATCAATGCAGAGGATCCAAGCAGGAACTTCATGCCTGCCCCTGGTAAGATTGATTTCTACCTTGCTCCGGGAGGTCCTGGTGTTCGGGTAGACAGCGCAGCTTATCAAGGCTACACCATTCCGCCTTTCTATGATTCCATGATTGCCAAGCTGATCGTGTGGGCGCCGACTCGTGAGGAAGCGATCGCTAAGATGAAGCGCGCCTTGTCCGAATTTGCTGTAGAGGGGATCCCTACAACGATTCCTTTTCATCTAAAACTGCTGGATCATCCAGCCTTCTCCAAAGGTGATTTTGATATCAAATTTTTGGAGGAAAATGAGATTTAATTGGCAAGAATCAATTTCATAATACCTTCAGTTGCTTCAATCAAGACTATATAGTTACAAATTAGATGTTTAATGAGTTATGAAATGGATTCATATTGAGCTTGTTTGTCATAATGTCCCTCGAATGCTATAGTATGAATAATAAGTGCGCATGTCTTTCTTGTGGACGAGAGGAAACTTACTATGAAAGGTGTGTTAAATGAGATGAGCACAGTGCCGACTGAATTTGAGAGAACTGACATTGGCGAGATCCAGATTGCGCCGGAAGTCATTGAAGTCATTGCTGGACTTGCAACCCTAGAGGTTGGCGGCGTGGCAGGCATGAGCGGCGGTTTTGCAGGTGGATTTGCGGAATTGCTTGGACGTAAGAACCTCTCCAAGGGCGTCAAAGTTGAAGTAGGCCAGCGCGAGGCTGCTGTTGATGTTTCCGTAATTATTGAATACGGGCATCGTATTCCTGAAGTAGCTTCTGCAATTCAGCAAAATGTAAAACGCTCAATCGAGAATATGACTGGACTTACGGTCGTGGAAGTGAACGTTCAAATTCACGATGTTCAATTCAAGACTCAGGAGAAGCTTGACGATCAACCTGAGATCAGCCCTCAGCGCGTGAAATAAAATAATTTAACTATAAACCCCCGGCGTCATGCGCCTGGGGTTTAGTCCATCTTTTTAATACTCAGTTGTTGATGTTGGAGGTTGAATACGTTCGTGGCTAAAATACTGGACAGGCTTCTGTTATTTATATACAGCTTGGTTGTTGGTGTGGTATCAGTAATTATCATTCTCTTGTTTAGCGGACTTGTACCTAATTTGGATATATATATTCAGAATGAACAGATGCTGATGGTAGTAATCCTGACGGTGGCGATTATCTTGTTTCTGCTTAGTATCCGTTTCTTCTATATTTCTGTACGGAGGGATCATAACGTTTATCCTTCGGTTGATCAGAAGACGGAATATGGGGATATACAAATATCCATGGAGACGATTGAAAATCTATGTCTGAAAGCTTCATCCAAATTCCGTGGCGTGCGTGAGGTGAAGTCGCGTATCCAGGTCGCCCAGTCCGGTCTTGAAATTACAATTCGTGCTGTAGTTGACGGTGAAAGTTCCATTCCGGAGCTGACAAGCGAGCTTCAAAAGGCAGTACATGATCATGTACAAGACATTACTGGGATTCCGGTAGCAGTTGTATCGGTATACATCGCCAATCTTGTGCAATCACCGAACTATAAGAGTCGAGTGGAATAGAGGTGGTTGATGGATGCCGTGGAAGGAAATCTGGGACACTTATAAAGGCCGGATTGTAGGCATTTCCGGTGGTATTTTTTTAGGTATCATTTATTTGATTGTTGGTTTTTGGGATATGTTGTTCTTTGCACTCGTAGTGTTTATCGGATATACGCTTGGCAGAAGAAGCGATCAGAAGTTTAGTAGCGTCATTCCATGGCGAAGCTGGCTTGATTATTTGCTGAATGTTTGGCGTCCGTTCAAATGAACCCTGTGATATGTTTTTCTTACTCCAAAAAAGAGCTGCAGTCTTCATGCCCGTTTTTGGGAAGAATAGCATAAGCACAGGTTTTTTTGTGTGAAGAATGAATTGCAAATTAGGGATAGATTAGATATGAAAGCAGGAGGCAGGAAATGAAAAGACGTTTGGCAAGGGAAATTGTGGTTCAAAGTCTGTATCAGATGGAAATGAATGAGGTTGAGGCTAAGGCTGCAGTAGATATGCTGTTTGAAGAAGCAGCAGAAGAAAACGAGAGTGGAGTTGTCATTAAGAATGAACCGGTGATGCATGCCTATGTACTTGAGCATGTCCGCGGCATTTGGGAGAACAAAGAAGCACTCGACGGTCTGCTGGCTGATTATTTGAAGGGCTGGCAGGTCAGCCGCTTGTCCCGCGTGGATCGCCAAATTCTGAGACTCGCTGCTTACGAGATGTTGTATCGTGAAGACGTCCCTGCGAAGGTAGCTGTTAACGAGGGGATTGAGCTGTCTAAACATTTTGGGACAGAAGAATCAGGGAAATTTGTGAATGGTGTATTAGGAAAAATGATTCAGGATGTTGAAGCTCTGAAGGCTCGTGTTAAATAATTTCTTAGTTACGACGATTTCTTTATTAAATAATAACGGTTGTTTATAAAGTTTGGATTCAAGGGAGAGAAGAGACATGACGGCAACAATTATTAGCGGAAAGCAAATTTCAGAAGATATTCGCAGTTCGATTACAGAAGAAGTTCAGCAGCTGAAGGCAAGAGATATTGTGCCTGGTCTGGCCGTTGTATTGGTAGGCGAAGATCCTGCATCACAAGTGTATGTTCGCAATAAGGAAAAGGCATGCCATGATTTGGGCTTCTATTCAGAGGTTCATCGTCTTCCAAGTGATACAAGTGAAGAGGATCTTCTTGCTCTTGTTGACAAACTGAACCGTCAGATGAGCATTAACGGTATTCTGGTTCAATTGCCGCTGCCTGGTCATATTGATGAGAAGAAAGTGATTAATGCCATTGCGGTTGAAAAAGATGTGGATGGGTTCCATCCTGTAAATGTGGGTAATTTGGTAATTGGGGACGATAGTCTCCTTCCATGTACACCTGCAGGCGTTATAGAAATGATCAAACGTACAGGGATTGAGATTGCAGGCAAGCACGCTGTCGTCATCGGACGCAGTAACATTGTCGGCAAACCGGTATCACTGCTCCTTCAGCGTGAAAATGCTACGGTGTCGATGTGCCACTCTCGTACTTCAAATATGAAAGAAATTGCGCGTCAGGCAGATATTCTTGTCGTGGCTATAGGACGGGCTAATTTCATCGATGCAAGCTACATCAAGGAAGGTGCCGTTGTCATTGATGTAGGAATGAATCGGCTTGAGAACGGAAAGCTTGCAGGTGATGTGGATTTTGCGAGTGCTAGTGAGGTGTCAGGACCCATTACCCCTGTTCCAGGCGGAGTAGGCCCTATGACAATTACGATGCTGATGCAGAATACTCTGCTGTCTGCTAAGCGTGCTCACGGTCTCGTCTAAAAAGGGAGTGATTCCTCTGGCTGAAGAACGAATTTATTCAATTAAAGATTTGAATCGTTATATACGTATGAAGCTGGAATCCGATTCTGTACTGACTGATGTGTGGATCCGTGGTGAAATCTCCAACTTCACGCATCATTCCAGCGGGCATATGTATTTTACACTTAAGGATGAAGGAAGTCGGATTAAGTCTATTATGTTTGCGACACATAATCGCAGGCTCCCTTTCATTCCGAAGGAAGGTGCCCGTGTTATTGCACGGGGAAATGTATCCGTATATGAACGGGATGGACAATATCAATTCTATGCAACACATATGCAGCCTGACGGTGTCGGCAGCCTGTACATGGCATATGAGCAATTAAAACAAAAGCTGGACGAGGAAGGCTTGTTTGCCGCTCTACGCAAACGACCTCTGCCCCGCTATCCCAAATCCATAGGCGTGATTACCTCACCGACTGGAGCGGCAGTGAGAGATATTATTACGACCATTACTCGCCGTTATCCACTGGCTGAGGTTTATTTATACCCTGTGCTTGTCCAAGGGAAGACGGCCGCGCCTTCAATAGTACGTGCGCTTGATCTGGTCAATGAGATGGCAGAAGTTGACGTCATTATTGTTGGGCGTGGCGGCGGCTCTTTAGAAGAGCTATGGGCCTTTAACGAAGAAATGGTAGCAAGAGCGATTGCAAGATCACAAATTCCAGTTATTTCTGCAGTCGGTCATGAAACGGATTTTACGATCGCTGACTTTACTGCAGATGTGAGGGCAGCAACGCCGACAGCTGCGGCAGAGCTTGCTGTGCCTCATCAGATGGAGCTGAAGGAACAACTTGCTGGTTACCAGCGTAGGCTGAATCAGAGCTTGATAACAAGAGCGAAGCACAATCGTGATAAGCTCGAACGTTTATCCAAGTCACCCGTTCTTATCAATCCACGCAGAAGTTTGGTGCAGCATACCGAGAGATTGGATCAGCTTCATATGAGGTTATCAAGGTCAATGGATTCGAGGAAAAGGTTTGCAAGAGAGAAGCAGGAACGGATGCGTATGTCGCTCGTTCGTTTTAACCCTTCTGCACAGGTGTCTTCTGCGAAGAGGGAGATTACTTCGTATAGAAAGCAGCTCGAGACCTCGATGGCCTCTCTTGTTAAGGCAAGTCGACAGCAGTTAGGCGCGAATATGAGGCATCTCGATGCATTGAGTCCGCTAAAAGTAATGTCAAGAGGCTATAGTCTTGTGTATGATGAACAGGATAAAAAGTTAGTGAAATCAACCAAAGAGGTCGCTCCTGGTGACTTGGTCAAAATTAAACTGGTCGATGGACAGCTTGCATGCCAGGTCTGGGAGATAAAGGAGGCAAACGAAGATGGCAAATGAGAAGGAGCTGAATTTTGAAGCTGCGATGGCAGAGCTAGAAGAAGTCGTGAACCAGCTCGAACGGGGAGACGTTCCTCTCGAACAGGCAATCGAGCTGTTTCAAAGAGGAATGAAGCTGTCTCAGATCTGTAATCAAAAGCTCGAACAAGTGGAACGTAAGATTGAAATGATCGTAGAAGAAGATGGAGAGTTTCGGAAGCAGCCTTTTGGAGGTAATGAAGATGAGGGCGGTGTCTCTTTGTGACTAGACCATCCATAGAATTGTATATTCAGGATGTGGTTGACTTAATGGCGCGAGAGTTGAGAACCGTATTTCCCGAAGCCTGGGATATTCCTGAACATTTAAAAGAGTCAATGCAGTATTCGCTTATGGCCGGAGGCAAAAGGCTTCGTCCAGCGCTTGTTATCGCAGCATGTGAAGCATTTGGTGTGGAGCGGGAAGCCGCTCTGCCGGTTGCTGCTTCTGTAGAGATGATACATACATACTCGTTGATTCATGATGATTTGCCCGCCATGGATAATGACGATTATCGCAGGGGGCGTTTAACCAACCATAAGGTCTACGGGGAAGCGATGGCTATTCTAGCGGGTGATGCGTTGCTCACTCACGCCTTTTACAGTGTAATCCAAACAGCTCGCAGGTTCAATATTCCATCAGATCGCGTGCTTACCATTGTTGAGGAGCTCTCTCTGCATGCAGGTGCACGAGGCATGGTTGGAGGACAGGTGGCAGATATGGAGGGCGAGCAGGGGATGACATCCTTATCACAGCTCGAATATATCCACCTCCATAAGACGGGTGACCTAATCATCTTCTCTCTTATGGCTGGAGGTAGAATTGGCGGTGCAGATGATGTACAGCTGGAGGCTCTCCGTTCGTTCGGCAGAAATCTCGGTCTTGCCTTTCAGATTCAGGATGATATTCTTGATCTCATTGGAGATGAGCAGAAGCTGGGGAAGAAGACACAGAGTGATGTCAATCAGCAAAAAGTAACTTACCCGTTCTTTATAGGTATGGACCAATCCCTGGCTGAAGTAGAGCGTTTAACGGCTTCCGCAAAAGAAGCACTGATAACAGGCCGTATTCCTGATCCATCTCGGCTGCTGGAATTGGCGGATTATTTGATGAAAAGAGATCATTAGAGTTGGCGAGATTTATGATTTAAAGTGGATTGTGGTATAATATACCCTATGAGAATAACTAATTTACAAAAATTTATGAAGGAAAGCGGGGGGTTCACGTGCTCCTTCCACAAATTAAGGGACCAAACGATCTGAAATCATTGTCTGTGGATGAACTTGTTTCGTTATCGGGGGAGATTCGTCAGTTCCTGATAGAAACAATTTCTCGTACAGGAGGGCACCTTGCATCCAATTTGGGAGTGGTAGAGCTCACGATCGCCCTGCACTACGCTTATAACAGCCCTAAAGATAAAATGATATTTGATGTAGGCCACCAGGCTTACGTTCATAAAATATTAACCGGACGAATGGACAAATTTGATACGCTCAAGAAGTATAAGGGGCTGTCTGGTTTCGTTAAGCGTAATGAAAGCGAACATGATGTTTGGGAAGCCGGACATAGCAGTACCTCTTTGTCAGCTGCCATGGGAATGGCTTATGCAAGAGACCTCAAAGGCGAAGACAACAAGGTCATCGCAATTATTGGGGACGGAGCCTTGACTGGCGGAATGGCATTTGAAGCGTTGAATCATATTGGACATGAACAGAAGAAGTTAATGGTCATTCTAAACGATAATGAGATGTCCATTGCTCCTAACGTCGGAGCCATGCATAACTATTTGAGCAAGATCCGCTCTGACAGACATTATCTGAAAGCCAAGGATGAAGTTGAGCTTGTATTGCGCAAGATTCCTGCTATCGGCGGTACACTTGCGAAGTCTGCAGGCCGACTCAAAGACAGCTTGAAATATATGATGGTTCCGGGTGTATTGTTTGAGGAATTGGGCTTTACTTATCTTGGACCTGTTGATGGTCATGATATGCCTAAGCTGATCGAAACCTTCAGACAGGCGGACAACGTTAATGGCCCGGTATTCGTTCACGTTCTAACAACCAAAGGCAAGGGATATAAACCGGCTGAAGCCGATTCCTTCAAATGGCACGGTATTTCACCGTATAAGATTGAATCTGGACAAGTGCTCAAATCTGTAGGCAATCCGATGTATACCGATGTATTTGGAGAAACACTCATTGAGCTCGCCAGAGAAGATGAGCGGATTGTCGCTGTTACTCCTGCCATGCCGGGAGGTTCAGGTCTCATTCCATTTAGCAAGGAATTTCCTGAGCGGATGGTTGATGTTGGGATCGCCGAGCAGCATGCGGCTACGATGTGCGCAGCGCTGGCAATGGAAGGATTAAAGCCGGTATTTGCAGTCTACTCCACCTTCATGCAGCGTGCCTATGACCAGATCGTTCATGATATTTGCAGGCATAATGCGAACGTTATATTTGCTATTGATCGCGCAGGCTTTGTTGGGTCGGATGGCGAAACTCACCAAGGTGTTTACGATGTAGCATTCTTACGTCATATTCCAAATATCGTTGTGATGATGCCGAAGGATGAGAATGAGCTGAGGCATATGATGAAGACAGCACTGGATTATAATGAGGGTCCAATTGCTTATCGTTATCCGAGACTGAATGGTTTAGGTGTGCCGCTTGATCAAGAGCTTAAGTCTATTCCGATAGGTTCGTGGGAGACATTGCGGCAAGGAGAGCATTACGCCATCATTTCAGCAGGGCCTATGATTCCAATTGCGGAAGAAGCGGCAGAGCTGCTGAAACGTGAAGGAATGCAGGTTAGTGTCATTAACGCCAGATTCTTTAAACCGCTGGATCATGAAATGCTTATATCCTTACATGCGAAAGACACGAAAATGATTGTGCTTGAAGAAGCATCCGCAGCGGGAAGCCTCGGAAGCAGCATTCTTGAATTCTATTCAGAAGCAGCGCTATACGATACCAAGATTCATATTATGGGGATTCCGGATGAATTCATTGAGCATGGAAGTGTTAAGGAGCAGCGTGAGGAAGTTGGACTTACTGTGCAGGCGGTTAGTGAAGAGCTGCGTAAGTTGAAGCTTACGTTCGCTTATGATCTTCCAAAGACCAGCACACCTTCATGATGAATACGTCAAAATTTAGAAGATGAATAAATTACAAGTCCGGAGAATTATAGAGTCCAACAAATGGGATGGGATATACTCATATTGGACTCTATAGCTTTTTGGTTTAGGACAGGAGAAATTATGTCAGTCCCAAAAGAAAGAATGGATGTCCTGCTCGTAGAGCAGGGATATTACGAAAGCCGTGAGAAGGCAAAGGCAGCTATTATGGCCGGTCTGGTCTATGCTAATGAAGAACGAATTGAAAAACCGGGAATGAAGGTTTCGCGCGAGGCTGCCATTCGAGTGAAAGGCGCGGTACATCCTTATGTGGGACGCGGAGGACTTAAGCTGGAAAAAGCAATTCGGCAGTTCGATATTTCAATGGAAGGTCGAACCATGCTTGATATTGGTTCCTCAACGGGCGGCTTTACAGATTGTGCTCTTCAGCATGGTGCTGCGCATGTTTATGCGATAGATGTAGGTTACAATCAATTGGATTGGTCGCTTCGCAACCATCCACAGGTCACTGTCATGGAAAGAACAAATTTTAGATATGTGACACCTGAGAATTTGACGGGTCCTACGCCGGATACCGCAAGCATTGATGTATCCTTTATTTCATTAAAAATAATTCTTCCTCCCCTAATTCAACTGCTTAAACAGCCGGCTGATATTGTAGCCCTGATCAAGCCGCAGTTTGAAGCGGGAAGAGAAAAAGTACCGAAGACAGGGGTTGTCAAAGAGCCAAAGGTACATGCGGAGGTTCTGCGTTCCATTCTGGGATACGGACATGAGCTTGGTCTTACACTGTCTGATCTGACATTTTCGCCTATTACAGGTGGAGAAGGAAATATTGAGTTTTTGGCCCATTGGCGTCTGAACGGAGATCGTGTGGAATCCGCTGAGCCTGATTTTGATCATCTGATTGAGTCCGTGGTTAACGAAGCGAACCATACCTTTCATTGAAACTCATCTTATAAAGATGGGTTTCTTTTGCTGGATATAAATAAAACCATCTGATTCCCATATTTCTCAAGAGGATATTTTTTTTGGCTAACGAATATCTCCTTGTGAGAGGTGAGATGCATGGAAGGCCAATATGATAAAATTGTTATCGCGTTTCTTGGGATCATTATTGTATTCTGGGTGTTGTATGGGATTCGCAGATGGCTTCAGGAGCCGGTTCCTGAACAGCTTCCAGAACTTGTACTCAATGAAGAAATTCAAGAACATCCTGCACTCGAAATTTTGGAAAGAGAGGGTTATGAGGTGATCGGAGGGAGGCTCAAAGTCCCGCTGACCTTTCAGGTCGACAAGCAAACGCTGTACAGCCGGCTGTTTATTGATTATGTAGCTGAGAAGGAGGATGAGGTATTCATTGTGAAGACCTCGAGAAGCCGGATGCCGCAAGAATGGACAGGCTCTGGACTTAGAGATCGCCTTCTACCTTATTTGCTGCTGTACCCGAACTGTAACGGTTTATTGTATGTTGATACAGACGATAATAACTTGAAGCTAATAACGCTTATTGATGAAGATGATTATATTTGGGAGCATGAAGATGAATATTAATTTATAGATCATTGGATGGAGGCAGGTATGAAGGGACAACGACATATTAAAATCAGGGAAATCATTAGTCAGAATGACATTGAGACGCAGGACGACCTTGTCGAAGCTTTACGACAAGCGGGTTATCAGGTAACTCAGGCAACGGTATCACGCGATATCAAGGAATTACTGCTTATTAAAATTCCAACCGATGATGGAAGGTATAAGTATTCACTGCCTACGGATCAACGATATAATCCGGGGCAGAAATTGAAACGGGCCTTGGTCGATAATTTTCTCAGCGTGGATTATACGACGAATCTGGTGGTTATGAAGTTTTTGCCAGGCACAGCCAATTCAGTTGCCGCACTCCTAGACAGCATTGAGTGGCCAGAGGTTATGGGCACAATTAGCGGTGATGATACGATCCTGGTGATATGCAGAACAGAAGAGAACAGCAAGACCGTCATTAATCAAATCATGAGTTACATTTCTTAATCATAATTTCAAAAAAACAGACGAACGTATGTTTCTTTTTGGTGAGAAATAGTGTAAAGTATACATCGAAGATGAAAATAGCAACAAGTGTTCCCTTCTAGCTGTAGAAGGGTGACACAGTTATCATTGGAGGTGTTGGAACATGCTTTCCACATTATCAATCCGAAATTTAGCCGTTATCGAAGCAGTTGATGTACATTTTAATTCAGGATTTCACGTGTTGACCGGGGAGACGGGCGCAGGTAAATCAATCATAATAGATGCTTTGGGACTGATAGCGGGAGGACGAGGCTCAGCAGATTTAATCCGCTATGGCTGTGACAAGGCAGAGATGGAGGCCTTATTTGAGCTTTCTGTTCAACATCCCGTATGGAACACGCTTTCGGAGCTGGGAATACAGGCGGAGGCGGATGAACATCTGGTTATTCGCCGTGAACTTACAGTTTCGGGTAAGAGTGTATCCCGGATCAATGGTCAGCTCGTGAATCTGACAATGCTTCGCGAAATTGGAGAACAATTGATCAATATCCATGGACAGCATGAGCACCAGAGTTTACTTAGAGCAGAGAAGCACTTAGGTCTGCTCGATACATATGGAGAAACGATAATTCGACCTATCAAAATAAAATATAGTGAGCAATACCGTGCTTTTGTCAAAGTGGAGAAGGAGCTTAGGCAGCTTCAGGAATCCAGTCAAAAAGCATACCAAATGCTTGATATGTACCGATTCCAGTTGGAAGAAATTGCAGCTGCAGGTCTTGTTCCTGGTGAAGATGAATCCCTTGCCGAAGAAAGGGTCAAACTATCCCATAGTGAAAAGATGATGGATTCGGTATCAGGTGCTTATGAGCTGCTTCACGGTTCACAGGGACTCGAAGCAGTGAGCTATGCCATTTCGAAGCTGGAAGATATTAATGATTACGATCACAAAGGAATACACCCAATTCTGGAACAGCTTCAATCTGCATTTTATCAACTGGAGGATGCGGCTTTTCAGCTTCGCAGCTACCGGGATGGAATTGAATTTAATCCGGTTCGGCTATCCGAGGTCGAAGAGCGCCTTAATATGATTACCGGATTGAAGCGCAAATATGGCGAAAGTGTAGAATCCATACTTCAGTATTATGTTCAAATTGAACGAGAAACCGATCATCTGGAGAATAAGGATGAACGCTTGGAGAAACTGATCGCAGAGCGTAATCAATTATTAGAGGGATTGTTGGAAACAGCAGAAGAAATGAGCGAGGCACGCAAGATTTGTGCTGAAGAGCTATCCAATCAGGTAGAACAAGAACTCAAGGATCTGCAGATGGAGCGAACTTCAATGCGTGCCCAGATCTCCATTATGGAAGATCCAAAAGGTGTGGAATGGAAAGGAAAGCGTATTCGAATTACTAAGCATGGGATTGACAATGTAGAGTTTCTTATTTCACCCAACCCTGGAGAGCCCCTTCGTCCATTGGGCAAAATTGCATCCGGCGGTGAAATGTCCAGAATTATGCTTGCATTAAAGAGTATATTTGCACGCCATGATCAAATACCTGTGCTCATATTTGATGAAGTGGATACAGGTGTCAGCGGCAGGGCAGCTCAATCTATTGCCGAGAAACTGTTTCTCCTGTCTTCAACTTGCCAAGTATTCTCAATAACCCATTTGCCTCAGGTTGCATGTATGGCAGATCATCAGTATCTAATTGAGAAGAATGTTCACGATGAACGGACAATGACTCAGGTGGAGTCCTTATCAGAGCAGGGAAGAGTGACAGAGCTAGCCCGTATGCTGGGTGGTGTTGAAATTACAGAAAAGACATTGCATCATGCTCAAGAAATGCTGAAACTTGCTGAAGCCAAAAAAGGGGCATAACTGCTGTTCGGAACAATGATTGACAGTAATAAAAGGACCTGGCCAAGGTTATGTTATAGTTACGCAATTGGCGACCACCTTTCGTCAGGCGAACGAAGCAAAGGGAGTGTGACAGCCACTTGAAGCCTAGCCTTGGAATGAAACTAATCGGTCTTATTGTTGTCTTCTCTATCTGTCTCATTGGACAGACCCTATTGCCCGTATTTAGTTACGCATCATTGCCGGATGAGCTTCATCTGTTGGCCGGACGTGAAACAGATCTTGAAGTAGCTGCTCCAGTCGATCCAAGCGTGTCTGAACATCCTGAAGTTCTGCAAGTTAATCTTAGCAAGAGTCTTAAGGATGAATCCAAGTCCCACTCTGTTCATCTGTATCCGCAGCGTGAAGGAGCCACTAAACTTACCTGGAAGCTATTCGGTAAAATTCCGTTCAAAACAACGGATGTCACGGTCGTTCCTGATCTCAAGGTTGTGCCAGGTGGCCAAACTATTGGTGTCAAAGTCAAGTCAGCAGGAATATTAGTGGTAGGTCATCACTTGGTTCGTTCCGCTAATGAGACACCGATATCTCCTGGTGAAACAGCAGGTATCAAGCTCGGTGATTTGATCACTCATATGAATGGGAAGTCGTTAACTGGGGTAAGTGGAGTAGCAGATGCAGTGCTCGAAGCTGGAAAGTCCAAGAAGCCTATTGAGATTACGCTGACTCGTCAGGGAAAAGTCATAAATACCAAGATTTCCCCCGCATTTGACGAGGAAGATAAAACATGGCGACTCGGACTCTACATTAGAGATTCAGCAGCAGGTGTGGGGACCTTAACCTTCTATGCTCCCGATCAAGGTGTATACGGAGCATTAGGTCATGTTATTACAGACATGAACACACAAACACCGATTGTCGTAGGAAGTGGAGAAATCGTACAATCCAATGTTACCTCTATATCCAAGAGTGAGTCTGGGGATCCTGGAGAGAAGAGAGCTCATTTCTTCAAAGAGAGCAAAATCCTTGGTAACATTGAGCGCAATACTCATTTCGGTATTTTTGGCAAAATGTCAGATAATCCGGAGCACAGCCTGTATGGTAAACCGATTCCTGTCGCCTTCGCTCATGAAGTAAAGGAAGGACCGGCAGAAATTCTTACCGTAGTCGACGGGCAGAAGGTTGAACGCTTTACTGTTGATATTGTTCATGTATCTGATCAGTCTCAGCCGGCAACCAAAGGGATGGTTATTCGAATTACAGATAAACGTCTCATTAACAAAACGGGTGGAATTGTACAAGGTATGAGTGGAAGCCCGATCGTGCAAAATGGGAAATTAATTGGCGCGGTCACTCATGTATTCGTTAACGACCCGACGTCAGGATATGGATGTTTTATTGAGTGGATGCTGCAGGATGCTGGAGTCGTCATTCCTCAGAAAAAACAAACAACAAATCTTAAGGCCAGTTAGAGCCTTAAGATTTTTTTGTCGAAATAATAAGAACTTAATCATAAATTGAAATAAAATACAATATTATAAATCAACGGATATAAAAAATAAAGAAAAATAATTTTCGACAGAAGGAATTTCCTCCCCTATGTCGAAAATCTAAGGGGTAAGGGAATGACGAATCAATAATTGTCTAAGGGAGGAAATACACTTGCAAAAAATCGAAGTATTATTGGCTGATGATAACAGGGAGTTCACGAATCTGCTAGCTGAATATATATCGGAGCAAGAGGATATGGAGGTAACAGGAATCGCTTATAACGGCGAGGAAGTTCTTCAGCTGATTAGTGACGGAAGAGCCGTTCCTGACGTCTTGATACTAGATATTATTATGCCGCATTTGGATGGCCTTGGTGTGCTGGAGCGTTTGCGCGAAATGGATTTGTCACCGCAGCCTAGAGTCATTATGTTAACTGCATTTGGTCAGGAGAACATTACGCAAAGAGCTGTTCAATTAGGAGCTTCATATTACATTCTGAAACCATTTGATATGGAAGTGTTGGCAAATCGTGTTCGTCAGCTCATTGGTACTCAAACTATTACAAGCAGCGGTAGCTCACAAGTAATCTCCTCCTCCAACAAGTCAAATGTCGTTCCAATTGGAAAAACAAAAAATCTGGATGCAAGCATTACATCCATTATTCATGAAATTGGTGTACCGGCTCACATCAAGGGCTATCAGTATTTGCGTGAAGCCATTACAATGGTTTACAACAATATTGAGATCCTAGGTGCGATCACCAAAACGTTGTATCCAGCCATCGCTGAGAAATTCAAGACCACTCCATCGCGTGTTGAGCGCGCTATACGTCATGCGATTGAAGTGGCTTGGACTAGAGGGAATATTGATTCTATAAGTCATTTATTTGGATACACCATCAACATCAGTAAATCCAAGCCGACCAATAGCGAATTCATTGCGATGGTAGCTGATAAGCTGAGAATCGAACATAAAGTGTCTTGAAAGGATAGAGATAAATAAGCACTGGCTGTTTATTTATCATTTTTCCCTAGTTCTGAAACCGAGAGACGTAAATGAATAAATATTCATGCGCTTGCCGAAATTGTAGGTAGGCGCTTTTTCTAGGGAAAAGACAGAAGGGAGCGAGGGTACGCTGATGATGTATATGATGATTGGTGTTGCGGCTGTTGTTATGATCATTACTGCCTTGAGATGGAAGAGCAGACAGCGATCCAAGAAAAAGAACAATGTCATTTACTTGAAAAATGTTCGAAAACAGCGTACATTACAAAAGTGCTCCAAATGTAACAAAAAAAGTAAGCTTCAATTTTACTCAGATTCAAGTGGAAATGTTTCCGGTATATGTAAAGAGTGTGAAGGGAATATGAACACTCAAAAAATGCTTCCGCTATGACAATTAACCACATAAGGAGCGTTATGGTATTATTGGTGGTTATTACATTACATTTTGTTTTGCTTTCGATTTACAATTGTAGTACATTAGCAGAGAATAAGGAGGATTCTAATGTACTCAAGTAGACAAGACGATACGTTATACATCATGACATACACACTAAGCAGCGGTATCAAGGGAACCGTTCCTTTGTCTAGCAAACAAATCCAGGATTGGCTCCATTGCTATAAGAGTGATACGAAATTTATCGCAGAGATTGGCAAAGAGTTCTTTGGATTGAATCCGACACTCGTATCGGATTTTAAAGTGCATAATCAATTTTCAGATTATCAGAACGTGATCATGCCGGTACAGCAAGACAACATGGATCGTTTATCTACCGCATATCGTGCGAACGAAATTCTGATGAAGATTGATTGCAAATGTGGAACCGCTTATGTAACGGAATCTCCTTATAAGCGAACGAAGTGGTACTGCACTAAATGTAAGGAAATTGTATTCCTCGATATGAAGAAGGGCATGGTGGAAACCTCGCGGGGAGATGCATATTACATGACCAATAAATATTTTGTGACCAGAGACTAGTCATGCGAGGCCAATATGGTGCTTACGCTTGTCTGACAGCTGAGATATAAAAAGGAGTGACCGACATTCATACGGACACTCCTTTTTATTAGGGCTCTGATCGCTGCCGAGGCTTGAAGAAGAGCGGATAAATATTGTTTTCTAAAGGGTATCTAGCACTTTACCTTATGGGGAGGTACGAAGCATTTTCTGCATCGCGGCTCATACGCTTCTGAATCACCAATCATAATGACGGGTCCGAGAGTCACGGGCTCTCCATTAACAATTCTTTGTGTGAATACGGCTTCAGAACTTCCACATACAGCACAAAAGGCTGTTAATTTTTCAATGTCATCGGAGATGGCCAGCAATCCGCCGATATAGCCGAACTCCTTCCCACGATAATCCATATTTAATCCGTCGACAATGACGTGCTTTCCACAGTAGGCCAGTTCCTCCACGATATCCATAATCTCACGGCTGAAAAACTGTACTTCATCAAAAGCAACCACATCAGCATCTTCGGTTTCAGTCATGATTTGTTTTACAATTTCAGGAGTCAGCTGTTTAGGAATGGGAATGGCAGGCAGCTTATAACCAATTCGGCTTACGATTTCATCGACTTCAAAACGATCATCTTCTGCGGGTTTATAAGCGACTACTTTGCGTCGGCCATACTTGATTAATTTTTGACAGCGTCGAATAAGCTCACCTGATTTCTCACTGAACATGGGACCTGTAATGACAGTAATGCGACCTTTGGGCACGGTAATAATCTTCCTCTCTCTGTTACTATTCCGCTTGAAACTCTACTTTCTTGAATCAATTTCATCTTTTTATTGAGCTATGAAATTGATTTACTTATGATAAAAAGTGACATTTAAGATAGAACAAATGCTTAAAGATATCATTGTTCTTTAATTTAATCTATCCCGATAGAATGAATTAAAGTTTTATTGGCTCTTTAATTCAATCTATCAAGATAGAATGAATTAAGGCATTGTTAGTTCTTTAATTCAATCTATCAAGATTAACATATCCAAATGTGTTGAATCCACTATTTTATAGTCAATTAGAAAGTAATACTTGGAAGTGAAGCATGCCGCATGGTATTGTTTTAAAGTTGAGGTGAAATAACAATGAATAACGACAATAATGTAGAGAAGTTACGAGAAAAGTATCAACAGCTGCTCCATCATGGCGAACTCTCAGAGCAGGCATCAACATTGTTTGAAGTGATACTCGGCGAGCTGGAGCACGCTGCAGGTCAGAATGAACGGCTTCGAAAAGTGATTCTCAAGCAATCCTCGAACAGCAATAGAATGAATTCGAAATTGCGGGATGCTCTGATGGAATAGGGCTGTTCAATTAAAAATCTCTTCCTTGTGGAAGAGATGGAGTGTGACTTATTTTTCATCAAGAGATTCATCAGGCACGGCTTCTTTGGGTTCGCTGGATAGACGATCAGGAACGATGATGCCAAGGGTGATTCGCGCGATCATTCCAAATGTGATACCGATGCCTGCAAACATATAAATAATGGTGAAGATTTTGGCAAAGTTCGTTTGTGGAGAAAGCTCTGGATGACCCACCGTTGTTAATGTAACAGCGGAGAAATACAAGCGTCAATCCAGTCCCACTCTTCCACGCTGGAATAAAAAATGGTGCCCGAGAGCAAAGTCGCGAGCATGACAACGAAAAGTGCAAGGAACTTCTTGTCCTTGCAACCGTGATAAATACCTTGCAGCAATCTTTTGAGGGTCAGTATGAAGGATATCATGTAAACACGGTCTCCTATCCGTATAAGATGTTAATAGAACATTATACCGGAGTACGAGGAGAAGGTTAAGCCATGTATTCATTATGAGGTAGCATCGGTGTTTTGTTTCCTTTTGAAGCGCGGGCCTACATAATTACGTTTACGGTCACGGAACAAGATCCAGCCGCCAAGAAACGTCATACAGCAGCCAAATAGTACAAGCCCGAGCGAAAAAGAAAGCCATTCAAAGGCAGGTCTCGCTACCTGCTCATTGCCATGCTCGGCATAATAGTGAAACAAGGAGTCTTTCATCATAAGGAAGCCTTTCATGGCTCCAAGACCTGGAATGACAAGAATGATAATGGCGATAAATCGGGAAAGCATTAGCCGCATAAGGAAATACCCCATTTCATACGTACGTATTTTCTATATGATACCTTGTCTTCTAGTTACTGTCTATTGGAAACGGGTTTTTTGTTATTCAATAAGAGGAAGAGTACAATAATGTTTAGTAACGATATGATTGGAGGATTTTATAATCATGGCAATTCATTGCGATGTCGCTATATTAGGCGGGGGAACGGGCGGTTATGTAGCCGCGATTCGCGCTGCACAGCTTGGCAAAGAGGTTGTTCTTATCGAGAAGGACAAATTAGGCGGAACATGCCTTCATAAGGGCTGCATACCGAGTAAATCTTTGCTGCGGAGTGCTGAAGTTTATGCAGAGATTAAAGAAAGTGCCAGCTACGGTATAGAGACCTCAGAGGCAACGCTTGTTTTTTCGAAGGTCCAGGAACGCAAGGATGCGGTGGTGGAACAGCTTCACCAAGGAGTTCAGTATCTGATGCGCAAAAATAAAATCACAGTGCTGCAAGGAAAAGGCAGAGTTGTTGGCCCATCCATCTTCTCTCCTAAGAGCGGAGCTGTAGCAGTGGAGCTGGATAATGGAGAGATGGAGAATGTGGTTCCCAACCATCTTATCATTGCGACAGGCTCCCGTCCGAGAATATTACCAGGATTAGAGCCGGATGGTCGGTACATCCTCAGCAGTGACGAGGCGCTGAATCTGGAAGAGCTTCCAGAATCGATAATGATCGTAGGCGGAGGCGTTATAGGGATTGAATGGGCTTCTATGCTGAATGATTTTGATGTGAAGGTAACCGTGGTGGAGGCTGCGGATCAAATATTGCCGCAGGAGGATGGAGACATCGCTGCTGAGATGCAGCGTCTTTTGACCAAGCGTGGAGTGAAGGTTATTACCGGCGCAGCCGTCGATCCCGCTACATATGGTATTCAGGATGGGCAAGCTACTATCGAGATAAAGACCAAGAAGGGTACGGAAACGCTTGCTGCTTCTCAAATACTCGTATCGGTTGGACGTACTGCAAATGTGGAAGGAATTGGTATAGAGAATACCGATATCAAGACAAAGAATGGATATATTCAAGTGAATGGCCATTTGCAGACAGGAGAACCGCATATTTATGCAATCGGTGATTGCATAGGAGGACTTCAGCTTGCTCATGCTGCGAGCCATGAAGGCATTCGTGCCGTCAATCACATCGCAGGTGTTTCCATGCATGTTTCACCTGACCACCTCATTCCGCGTGCCATCTACTCAAGACCAGAGGCGGCGAGTGTGGGCTACACGGAACAGCAGGCAAGGGAACTGGGTTTCTCGGTCAAGACAGGGAAATTTCCTTTTCAAGCGATTGGAAAATCGCTTGTTTACGGCAACCGAGACGGTTTTGCCAAGGTTATAGCAGACGAAGTCACAAATGATATTTTAGGGGTCCATCTCATCGGTACGCATGTGACGGATATGATTAGTGAAGCTGCGCTGGCCATACTGCTAGATGCTACTCCATGGGAAGTCGGGCAGCTTATTCACCCGCATCCATCCTTGTCCGAAATTATTGGCGAAGCCATGCTGAACGTGGATGGTAATGCAATTGGGATGTAACATCTCGTACCTGTATTAAAATGAAATATCAACATACTTCAAAACGTCTTTTCTTTTTGGAAAGAAAACGAGTATAATGAATTTAAGCCAAGTCTTAGTACCAGGTTTTAAGACAAGACGGTACTTCATCTTGAACTGCTCTCAAAAGGAGGTTTGAAGTTTGAATTCAGACACGACATCTAAACAACACAAACATACGAAGCTTGGACTTTCAGACGGTCAAGTCATTGATATGTACAAATATATGCTGCTTGCACGGAAGTTCGATGAACGCTGCTTGCTGCTTCAAAGAGCTGGGAAGATCAATTTCCACGTATCCGGAATCGGTCAGGAGGCTGCGCAGGTTGGAGCTGCCTTTGCTCTGGATCGTGAGAAGGATTACTTCCTTCCCTATTATCGTGATTATGGTTTTGTTCTCGCCGTCGGAATGACGCCTCGCGATCTGATGCTGTCGGCTTTTGCCAAGGCTGAGGATCCGAACAGCGGGGGACGGCAGATGCCGGGCCATTTTGGAAGCAAGAAGCTGCGGATTGTAACAGGCTCGAGTCCAGTGACTACACAAGTCCCGCATGCAGTGGGCGTTGCACTGGCTGCAAAAATGCAGAACAAAGACTTCGTTTCTTTCGTTACCTTCGGTGAAGGCTCCAGTAACCAGGGAGATTTTCATGAAGGAAGCAATTTCGCTGGCGTACACAAGCTGCCGGTCATTATTATGGTGGAGAACAATCAGTATGCCATCTCTGTGCCTGTTCATAAGCAGTTGAGCGGTAAAGTAAGCGATCGTGCTCTAGGTTATGGATTCCCTGGGTTCAGAGTTGATGGCAACGATGCCCTTGAAGTTTACGCAGCCGTCAAGGAAGCCAGAGAGCGTGCGGTTGCAGGCGAAGGTCCGACCTTAATTGAAGCCATGATGTACAGACTTTCTCCCCATTCCACCTCAGATAATGATCTGGCATACCGGACCAAAGAGGAAGTTGAGGAAAATTGGAAGAAAGACGGACTCGTCAAAATGAAGCAATACCTCATTGATTGTGGTATATGGAATGAAGAGCGTGATGCTGATCTGGCGGCACAGCTTGCGCTCGAATTAAAAGAAGCGACTGAATCTGCAGACGCGGCCCCTTATCCAAAACCGGAAGATACACTGCTTCATGTGTATGCTGACGATCATTTGGGAGGAGGACAATAAGATGGCGGTTATGGAGTATATTGATGCAATTAGACTGGCTATGAAAGAGGAAATGGAGCGGGATGAATCCGTATTTGTGCTCGGAGAAGATGTAGGCGTTAAAGGCGGCGTGTTCACCACGACCAAAGGTCTACAAGATCAGTTCGGCGAAATGCGGGTAATGGATACCCCGTTATCCGAATCAGCGATTGCAGGTGTTGCGATAGGTGCGGCCATGTACGGAATGAAGCCGATCGCCGAGATGCAGTATTCAGATTTCATGCTTCCGGCAACGAATCAAATCATCAGTGAAGCTGCCAAGATCAGATATCGCTCGAATAATGATTGGAGCTGTCCGGTTGTTATTCGTGCCCCGATTGGTGGAGGCATATTTGGAGGACTGTATCATTCTCAATGTCCAGAATCCATTTTCTTTGGAACCCCTGGACTCAAGATTGTAGCTCCTTTTACGGCATATGATGCCAAAGGCTTGCTGAAAGCGGCAGTGCGCGATCCCGACCCTGTCCTTTACTTTGAGAATAAAAAAATGTATCGCTTAACAAAAGAAGAGGTGCCTGAGGACGATTACATCGTACCGATCGGTGTCGCCAATCTGCTGCGTGAAGGGGAAGATATTACCGTGATCGGATACTCCCAGCCTCTGCATTTTGTTATGCAGGCAGCAGAGGAGCTGGAGAAGGAGCAAGGGATTACAGCCCATGTTCTGGATCTTCGTACATTACAGCCACTCGATAAGGAAGCGATTACTGCAGCCGCCAAGCATACAGGAAAAGTGCTCATTATTCATGAGGATAACAAAACCGGCGGGGTAGGCGCTGAAGTTTCTGCTATAATTAATGAGGAGTGCTTATTTGATCTGGATGCACCAATATCGCGTCTATGTGGTCCGGATGTCCCGGCCATGCCGATCAGCCCTCCGATGGAAAAATTTTATATGCTTAGTAAAGACAAAGTGAAGGACGCAATGCTTAAACTGGCGATGTATTAAAATAAATGGCCTACTCTCGGTTTCGATGAGCAGGCCATTTAAGGTAAAGTGACTTGATTGGAGTGAAACAATATGGCAGGACAAAAAAAATGGATTGAGATCGTGATGCCTCAGCTGGCTGAATCATTAGTGTCAGCTACCATCGCAAAATGGCTGAAAAAGCCAGGCGATCCTGTTGAGCAATATGAACCGATCTGCGAAGTGATTACAGATAAGGTTAATGCTGAAATTCCTTCAACGGTCGAAGGAATAATGGGCGAGATTGCAGCAGAGGAAGGAAGAACGGTGGCTGTAGGCGAGCTGATCTGTCGTATGGAGGTCCACGCGGCTGCTGGTACAGGGATTGTTGCAGATTCTTCGACAAAAGAAAGCGGCCATACTGCTCCGTCTGATTCCGAACATCAAGAATCAAACGGCTCTATGCGTGGACGCTATTCACCTGCAGTGCAGAGCCTTGCTGCAGAGCATGGTCTGAATTTGGAGGATGTGCCTGGTACAGGGATGAATGGCAGAATTACTCGCAAGGATGTATTGCGTTATATTCAAGAAGGTTCGCATCTGAATCAGAAGGCGGCTATATCTAATCATGCGAACCGTCAATCCATCCAAGCAGAGACTAACGTGAGACAAGAGGATACGCGTCTTGCTTCCGATACCACCGGATATTCAGCAGAATCGGAGATGCCTGTTCGTCATTCTGGAATTCACTTGTCTGAGACACCAAGGATTCCAAAAATCGAGATGGAGGGCTTCCCTCAAGGCAGAGCTGAGCAGTACATTGATGTTACACCTGTACGCAATGCCATCGCTCGGAATATGCGCCAGAGTGTCTCTGAAATTCCGCATGCTTGGACGATGATTGAGGTAGATGTCACTAACCTGGTGACCCTTCGCAACAAGCTGAAGGACGATTTCAAGCGCAGCGAAGGCATTAATCTGACTTACTTGGCCTTTTTGCTCAAAGCAGTCGTTAATGCAATCAAGGATTATCCGATTATGAACTCCGTGTGGGCAGTGGATAAGATTATCGTCAAGAGAGACATCAATATAGCTCTGGCGGTAGGAACAGAAGATTCCGTGATGACACCGGTCATTCAACGGGCAGATACGAAGAATATTGCAGGACTAGCACACGAGATTGACGATTTGGCGAGAAGAACGAGAGAAGGAACATTGAAGCTGGATGATATGCAGGGAGGAACCTTTACGGTAAACAATACAGGATCTTTCGGATCGATCCTATCCTACCCGATTATCAACTATCCGCAGGCGGCTATTCTAACATTTGAGTCCATTGTGAAGCGGCCTGTGGTCATTAATGACATGATTGCGGTACGTTCAATGGCCAATCTCTGTTTATCGCTGGATCATCGGATTCTGGACGGGGTCATATCCGGTCGTTTCCTGCAGCGGGTTAAAGAAAATTTAGAGAGCTACTCCCTCGAAACCAAGCTTTACTAAAATGGAGAGCTACTCGCTCGAAACGAAGCTTTATTAATTTGTTTCAATATAACTTTTTACAGCAATTCTAGAAACGTAATTTTTTCGAAAGGGTGTAAATGCGCATGAGCAGACCGCTTGTTGTGAACTACACAGAGTTGATGGATTACGAAGAGGCTTGGAATTTGCAGAAAAAGCTGGTTAATGCGTTGGGTGAAGAGGAGCAGCAGGAACATCTGCTGCTCCTGCAGCATCCACCGACATATACAATGGGAACACAGCGTCATCCAGAGCATTTACTGTATAGCTCAGAAGAGCTTGCGAACAGGGGCATTGCTTTATTTCAAATCGATCGCGGCGGCGATATTACATATCATGGACCCGGACAACTGGTTGGTTATCCAATTCTTCGACTCGGTAGAGAAGAGAATGTTGACTTGCATGGTTATCTGCGGCTCCTTGAAGAAGTCATCATACAGTATTTAGGCCGATATGGTATTGCTGCAGGCCGTAAGGAGCAGTATACAGGAGTGTGGGTGGACAACCATAAAATATGCGCAATCGGGGTTAAATTTAATCGTAGTAGGCGGACCAGAGGATTTATTACGAGTCATGGCTTTGCATTTAATATTAAATCAGGGATTCAGAATGAGGGATTCTCGGGTATTATTCCTTGCGGAATTGAGGAGTATGGTGTCACTTCGCTCGAGGATTGCACAGGCGAAACCTTCTCAGTAAAGAAAGTTGCGGATGAGCTGGTAACCATCTTTGCAAGCTTGTTCTCATTTAAGCCGACTTGGGTGCAGGTTATGGCTTCAAAATAAATGAGTAACGCATGATAAGATGGGTCCGAGTTTTATTACCGCATAAAAGAGCTCTCTTCCCCTAAGTGCGAGAAGAAAGCTTTCTAATGAGAACACGGTATTGATTATCCATATAATAGAGGCTCAATGACAATCAATAGAGTAGATGCAACCATAGCGATGAGCATGAGATAGACAATGATTTTGAACCATTTTTTCTGTTGCATTCATTAAAGCTCCTTTATATTTCGAATGAGGTATAATAAATTCTATTGTAACGTATCTGCACTCGATGTGGAAGTAATTGAAGAAGGGAAGTTAACCATGATTAAACAAGAACGGATTGTTGAAGAATTTATAGAGCTTGTTCGAGTAGACAGCGTTACTACAAACGAACAAAACATTGCTAAAGTGTTGACAGACAAATTTAATAAGCTGGGACTCGAAGTTACAGAGGATCAATCCAAAGGGCGTACAGGACATGGAGCAGGCAATCTGATTGTGACATGGAAGGCACAAGGCGTGCAGTCAGCACCGAACATATTTTTCACCTGCCATATGGACACTGTAGCGCCTGGTGTAGGCATTCAACCTGTCGTATCCGAAGATGGTTATATTCGCAGCGACGGAACGACCATTCTCGGTGCAGATGATAAGGCAGGAATTTCTGCCTTGTTTGAAGCTATTCGCGTCATTCAAGAAAATGAACTTCCTCATGGACAGATTCAATTCGTCATTACGGTCGGAGAAGAATCGGGTCTTATCGGTGCAAGAGGTATGGAGCGTGATGCAATTGATGCGGAGCTGGGCTTTGCTCTGGACTCAACCGGAGAAGTAGGCGGTATTTGTGTCTCTGCACCGGCTAGGGCTCAAATCAAGATGAAGATCACTGGCAAATCCGCGCATGCGGGTGTTAATCCGGAAGACGGAATAAGTGCCATTCAAGTCGCTGCAAAGTCCGTTGCAGCCATGAAGCTGGGGCGTATCGATCATGAGACAACAGCCAATATTGGCAGCTTCTCGGGCGGCGGCCCGCTGAACGTGGTGTGTGATTATGCGGAAATTGCTGCCGAAGCGAGAAGCATTGTACAGGAGAAAGTGGAGCATCAGGTGGATCACATGAGGGAATCACTGCTTAATACCTGCCGCGAGTATGGTGCAACAGGTGTATTTGAGAGCGAAATTGCTTATCCTGCGTTCAAGCTGACTGAACAAGATGAGGTGGTACAGCTTGCGGCAGCAGCGATTTCAAGCGTTGGTTTGACACCGGAGACTTTCCCATCCGGTGGCGGCAGTGATGCCAATATATTTAACGGATTTGGAATTCCAACCGTCAATCTTGCTTTGGGATATGAAGATATCCATACGACAAACGAACGAATTAAGGTAAGCAGCCTTGTTGATGCAGCGAAGGTCGTTGTATCCATCGTGCAGGAAGCTGCTAAGCGATAAATTGATATCTTGTTCATCTGCAGGTCTGGAAAGGGGCGTTTCCTTCCAGGCCTTTTTGAAAACACAAAAGAAAATCATAAGAAATCATGATTTCTTTATTTTTTGTATAAGCGGAGATACGGCTTGTCCGCCCTTCATCAGCTCCTTGAGATGAGTGTCAGGTCCGTGATCCGAAATCCAGTGTTTCAGCGTCATTTTTATTTCATCCGCTTGTCCAATCATAAACACGCCATTATTTGTCTTATAGCTCTTCATAAGGTGGGCCACTCCTTCGAATTGGGATTCATATTACACCGTATGCCCACGGCCCTTGAACTATACACATGAATTAATTCCAGGGAGGTCTTTATTTTGAACTCAAATCCATATATCAAACATCCGAAATCGAATCCCTCACTTGTAGAAGAAACCGTATCAAGCAAAGAAATTTTTGACGGCAAGATCATTTCACTCCAAGTAGACACCGTAAAGCTGCCCAATGGACAAACCGGTACACGTGAAATTATTAAGCATCCCGGGGCTGTCGCAGTCCTTGCGCTCAAGGGTGACAAGATGCTTGTAGTGGATCAGTACAGACAGGCGCTTGGAAGAACCCAGGTTGAGATTCCAGCAGGCAAGCTTGATCCTGGAGAAGATCCGATGGAAGCTGCAGGAAGAGAGCTGAGAGAAGAGACAGGCTATCATGCTCCGGAGCTGAAGCCTCTACCGGCTTTCTATACATCACCAGGCTTTGCAGATGAGATCATCTATTTGTTTATGGCAGAGCAGCTTGAAGCAGGCAGTATGCAGCCGGATGAGGATGAATTTCTGGAAGTGCTCGAGGTGACTCTCGATGAAGCGTATGAGCTGATCCGGGAAGGCCGCATTAGTGATGCCAAGACCATTGTTGCTGTATATGCATGGCACTTGTATCAATTAACAGGGAAGATATAAATCATGAATCAGAAAGTTACATTGACTGATCCTGCGCTGACTACATACTATGCTGATCTTCATATTCATATCGGGAGGACCCGTTATGGCGATGCTGTAAAGATTAGTGGAAGCCGTGATCTGACCTTTGTGGGCATTGCCAAGGAGGCAGCTGACCGCAAGGGCATCGATCTAATTGGCATTATTGATGCCCATTCTCCAGTCGTTCAGCGGGATATTAGAGAAGCGCTGGATTCGGGTGAAATGACAGAGATCGATGGCGGAGGAATTGGTTATAAGGATACAGTGATTCTGCTGGGAACAGAGCTTGAGGTGAGGGAGCCGGGACGGAAAGAGTTTCATCTCCTAGCTTATTTCAGAACTTTGCAGGAGATGGAATCCTTCACAGACTATATTTCTCGTTATATGAAAAATGTGAATCTCAGCTCGCAGCGTGTGTATGTGCCGGCGATTGAATTACAGAAGGAAATTATATCTCGTGGTGGGATATTTATCCCTGCACATATTTTTACTCCTCATAAAGGGATCTACGGGAGTACGGCGCATCGAATGGAAGAGGTGCTTGATTTAAGCCTGATCTCTGCAGTTGAGCTGGGACTCAGTGCGGATACCGAAATGGCCGGCTACATTAGTGAATTGGACCGTTATCCCTTCTTGACGAATTCGGATGCCCACTCCCTTGCCAAGATTGGAAGAGAGTATAATGAGCTGGCTCTGGCTCAGGCTTCATTCGATGAATTTAAGCTGGCGCTTCAGTCACAAGCGGGACGCAGAATTAAAGCAAACTACGGTCTGAATCCGCGCCTTGGTAAATATCACAGGACCTACTGCGGCCTCTGCAGCAGTATATTAGATGAAGAGCAAATCTCGGGAGAACGATGCCCGTATTGCGGAAGCACCAAATTGATTCACGGGGTATTGGACCGTGTTCTATCGATCTCGGACCGCGAAGTCCCTCTTACATCCGATCATAGACCTCGATATCATTATCAGGTTCCCCTGGAGTTCATTCCTGGCCTTGGCAAGGTGAAGCTCCGATTGCTGCTCGAGGCCTTTGGTTCTGAGATGGCTATATTGCACCGTGTATCCGAGCTGGAATTGGCAAGCGTAGTGGGTAACGAGTTAGCCAGACTTATCGTCATGGCAAGGAATGGTGAGCTCGGTTTATCGGCTGGTGGCGGAGGAACCTATGGAAGAGTCTCTCTATAGATTTCATCTTTAGAGTCATAGAGTAACGGACAAGTTCATAATGTAAGGTATGTAATGAGAAAGGGGACGACCTTAACGATGTTATTTCTCAAGCATACCTTCCGGGATCAAACTCCGCTCTATGTATTTGTCGCTGTTCTGTTTTTAGTCGGGGTCATCTTTGGTGCATTAATGGTGGGTGCACTTACCCTTGATCAGCAGCAAGACCTGGCAGGGTATCTGGACAACTTTTTTGTTACGATGAATCAAGGAAATAGTTCGGGCAGCACATATATGGATATTGCGATGCTTCATTTAAAATGGGTTGGTCTGATCTGGGTGCTTGGTCTGTCCGTTATCGGACTACCGGGTATACTTATTTTGGATTTTCTAAAGGGAGTACTTATCGGGTTTACCGTCGGCTATATGGTGGGACAGTATTCCTGGAAAGGGCTTCTCCTCGCCATGGTATCTGTAGCACCGCATAATCTGCTCGTCATACCCGTTATTCTTATATGCAGTGTGGCAGCAATCACCTTCTCGCTTCATATGATCAAGAGTCGTTTCTTCATGAACAGAAACGGCGGTGTCAAGAGACCACTGACAAGCTATATCGGGCTAACGGTTGCCATGGCCGGATTAATGCTTGCCATCTCATCATTTGAGACTTGGATTACGCCACTGCTTATGCAGTGGGTTGCACCTTTGTTTGTATAATGTGACAAGTTGAACAGCCCTCTCTCTCATCGCTTGATATAGTTGACTTTATTAAAGATGAGACCCTATAATAATACAAGTGAGTTTTCGATCATGATGCAGTGATTTCCTAGGGGGAGGGAGAAGATGGAAGCACGAATCGAGAAAATAAAGCAGCAATTACAATCCCAAGGCTATAAATTAACGCCCCAGCGGGAAGCCACGGTAAGAGTCTTGCTAGAGAATGAAGAAGATCACTTGAGCGCAGAAGACGTGTTTATGCTCGTCAAGGAAAAAGCTCCCGAAATCGGTCTTGCTACCGTATATCGAACCCTTGAGCTGCTAAATGAGCTGCATGTCGTTGAGAAGATTAACTTTGGTGACGGAGTAGCACGCTATGATTTGCGCGGTGATACGAACAAGCATCATCATCACCATTTGATATGCGTTCAATGCGGCAGCATGGATGAGATACGCGAAGATTGGCTCGGACCGCTTGAAGAACGCCTGGAACGTGAGTTTAATTTTACAGTTCTCGACCATAGGCTTGATTTTCAGGGGATTTGCTTCCGCTGTAAAGACAAGAACGACCAGAAGCCTAATCAATAACATAAAGACTAGCAGATCAGACAAGCTCTCACCGGCTTTTGTTCGGGGGAGCTTTTTAGCGTTCTTATTCATAAATATGTGGTAAGCTTCTATTCTGAGATATACATTTAGTTTGCCGTTAGGTAAGATGGAGATAGAGTGATACAAAGCCTGTTTTTCCTTGAAATTTCATGTTCGTCATAAAGCAAGCGGATCGGTCATAGCTTAGACATAGCATAAGTGTATGCTGGGAAGACTATCCGTGTAAACAAAGGACAAGACGTGAATGAAAGGCGGGATAATTCATGATTTTTTCACTCCGCAGAATGTTTCGACTATTTCGGTTTCTTATCGTATTTGCTGCACTTGTATACATGTTCTATAATGTGTTCAATCTATTTTCGGAATGGATTACACCTGTTGACCACTACAAAATTCCAGAGGGAAATGCGCTTAAAGTATTTCATCACGAGGAAGGCGCAGGTCTTATTATGGAGAAGACGAGTATGATTGAACGGCTGCGTTTCTTTTATTGGTATGGTGAATAAAGGCGATTATCTAATGTCATAATGAAAATTTGTAGTAAGGGAGCGTAATGTGCCGATGAGGAATTATGTGCAGCCTTACATGAATTATTTACAGGAAGACAAGGGATCTTCCTTAAGTACACTGGAATCCTACAGACGTGATATAGAGCAATTTATTGGGTATATGGATAATGAACAAATAACACAGGCTCAGGACGTTACCCGCAATCAGATTGTCCTGTACATGGGATATTTAAAGAAGCAGAAGAAGGCAGCTTCAACGATTGCTCGTAATGTGGTATCGATCCGTTCTTTTTTTCATTATTTGATGTATCAGGGTGTTGTACAAAAAGACCCCACGTATCATTTGGACTCACCTAAATTAGAGAAGTCTCCTCCCAAGATACTTTCCATTGCGGAAGTGGACAGCCTTCTATCCCTGCCTGACTCTTCAACACCCTCTGGGGCCAGAGACAAAGCCATGCTCGAGCTGCTGTATGCCACGGGGATTAAAGTCTCTGAATTGGTACAGCTTAATGTGAAGGATTTAAATCCGCAGCTGAAGTATTTGAGAACCGGCAGCAACAGTGCTAAGGAGCGGGTAATCCCTATAACAGGTATCGCTGCCCAAGCGACCGCGGAATATGTGAACAACGCCAGAAGTGCGCTGTTGAAGGCGAATGGAGAAGAAGAGGCGTTGTTCGTTAATACGAATGGGGCAAGGCTGACAAGGCAGGGAATCTGGAAGATGATTAAGAAGTATGCAGCCGGTGCTGGACTTGGCGAAGGAAGGATTACGCCACATACGTTAAGGCATTCTTTTGCTGCTCATCTACTGGAGAATGGGGCTGATCTAAGATCGGTACAGGAAATGATGGGACATGCAGATATCTCGACGACCCAGATGTATAGCCATGTGGTGAAACGAAATATGAAGGACGTATATGATCATTATCATCCCAGAGCGTAATTGATGTCTTGAATTTGAGATTGAATTGATAATAGAGGAAGGGGTATTACGTACATCATGACAAACAATAAACCTAGATTCAAACGCATATGCTTTATCGTACTTGACAGTGTTGGTATTGGGGCCTTGCCGGATGCACCCGAATTTGGCGACGAAGGTGCTCATACATTAGGACACATTCTTGAACGTGTTCCCCATGTGAAGCTGCCGAACATGCAGAAATTGGGGCTTGGTAATATAGCTGAAATTCCTCCGCTTGAGCCAGTGGACGAGCCTCGGGCTTATTATGGCAAGATGAAAGAGGTGTCGGCAGGCAAAGACACGATGACAGGCCATTGGGAGCTTATGGGACTTAAGATTGACACGCCTTTCAATACATATCCTGATGGATTTCCTCAAGATCTGATCACCGAGTTTGAGAAGCAGACAGGCCGCAAGGTCATTTGCAACAAGCCCGCTTCGGGAACAGAAGTGCTTGATGAATACGGTGAAGAGCAGATGAAGACGGGGGCTTGGATAGTGTATACTTCGGCGGACAGTGTATTCCAGATCGCGGCTCACGAAGATATCATTCCTCTCGAGGAACTGTACAAGGCTTGCAAGATTGCCCGCAAGCTGACTCTCGCTCCTGAGCATTCAGTAGGGCGCGTCATTGCACGTCCGTACATCGGAACTCCGGGTGCATTCAAACGGACTTCCAACAGGCATGATTATGCAGTCAAGCCGCCAGAGCCTACGGTCATGAATGCGCTGCACAGCGCAGGGTATGATGTTATTGCGGTTGGCAAGATTAACGACATATTCGATGGTGAAGGTGTGACGGAAGCTTATCCGACAAAAAGCAATGAGCATGGCATTGAAGTCACGATTGAGCAGCTAGGAAGAGACTTCAATGGTCTCTTGTTCACGAATTTGGTCGATTTTGATTCATTATACGGACATCGCAGAGATCCGGAAGGATATGCGGGCGCACTGGAAGTATTCGATCAGGAGCTTCCTAAGATTATGGAACGTATCAGCGAAGAGGATCTATTGATTATCTCGGCTGACCATGGGAATGATCCTATTCATCGCGGAACGGATCATACGCGTGAGTATGTACCGGTTCTTATTTACAGCCCGGCTCTCAAGCAGCAGGGTGACACGATTGGAGTACGGGAGACTTATTCGGATCTGGGTGCTACGATCTCCGATAATTTCGGTGCTTCCGCACCGCTTCACGGGGCAAGCTTCTTGAATGAATTGAAGTAGGGCTGCTTGTAGAATACGCAATATGGATGGATTGAAATTCAAGCAAAAGGGGCTATTTAGCAAAATGGTGAGAATACTAACACAAAGCATGGTACAAGAGGCAGCAGCATTTATTAAAGAAAAAACAAGTGTAAAGCCCGAAATTGGGCTGATCCTTGGTTCTGGACTTGGAATATTAGCCGAGCTGATTGAGGATGCGGCAGCTATTCCGTACGAAGAAATCCCTCATTTTCCGATATCGACGGTCGAGGGTCACGTGGGAGAGCTGCTGATTGGTAACATACAAGGCCGCCCAGTCGTCATGATGAAGGGCAGATTCCACATGTATGAAGGCTACGGCCCGGAAGTGACTGCATTTCCGGTTCGGGTTATGAAGGAGATCGGGGTTCAAAAAATGCTGGTGACTAATGCGGCAGGTGGAGTTAATACCAATTATAATGCTGGGGATCTTATGATTATTTCCGATCATCTGAATCTGACCGGCCGCAACCCGCTGGTTGGACCTAATGAGTCTGCATTTGGAGTGCGCTTCCCTGACATGTCAGAAGCTTACAGTGAAAGACTGCGCAAACTGGCTAAAACGACAGCTGAAGCGCAGGGCTTCAACATTCAGGAGGGGGTGTATGCAGGACTTCTCGGCCCCAACTATGAAACTCCAGCCGAAATCGTGATGCTTCGCAGACTTGGTGCTGATGCGGTTGGCATGTCAACCGTAGCGGAAGTTATCGTAGCCCGTCATACAGGTATTGAAGTGCTCGGAATCTCCTGTATTACGAACATGGCAGCCGGAATTCTGGATCAGCCTCTCTCGCATGATGAGGTTATGGAAACGGCAGAACAAGTAAAAGGGAAATTCCTCGGATTAGTTATGGCGCTGATCCCATACATGTAAATTTGACGAAGAGGGGAAAATGACAATGAATCAAGAGAATACGACGATGTATGCTGGAAATATTGAAGAAGCTGCTGGATACATAACAAGCAAGCTGGGTAAATACTCCCCAAAAATTGGCTTGGTGCTGGGCTCAGGACTTGGAGATTTAGGCGATCAAATCGAAGATGCTGTATATATTCCTTATGATGAAGTACCGCATTTTCCTAAATCTACAGTTGAGGGACATGCAGGCCGCTTTGTCATCGGTCAGCTCGAAGGCAAGGATGTCATTATTATGCAGGGTCGTTTTCATTACTATGAGGGATATGACATGCGCACGGTTGTTATGCCCGTATATGTAATGAAGAGCCTTGGCATTCAGACACTCGTATTAACAAATGCAGCCGGCGGCATGAACCGTGCCTTTAAGGCAGGGGATCTCATGCTCATATCCGATCATATCAATATGACAGGCGCTAACCCGCTCATCGGACCAAATGATCCAAAATTGGGTGTTCGTTTTCCAGATATGTCAGCCGCATATGATCCTGAATATCGCATATTGGCGAAGGAGCTGGCTAAAGATATACATGGTGAGGATGGATCCGTACTTGAGCTCCAGGAAGGTGTCTATTGTGGCATCAGTGGACCTACGTATTCAACCCCTAAAGAATCCACGATGTTTGCCCTGCTTGGCGGGGATGCGATCGGGATGTCTACAGTGGGCGAAGTGATCGCCGCAAGTCATGCCGGGCTGCGTGTTCTCGGTATCTCGTGTATTACCGACATGGCAATTGGCGAGGAACTTGAGCCGCTGACTCATGAGCAAGTCGTAGCTGTAGCAAACCGGACGAAGCCGAAATTCATTGGACTGGTGCGTGCCTTTGTGAGCCGAGTGTAAGTCTTTGTATTGGGCGATGGCTGTCTTTTTTCAGGGCATGACAGCCAAGGAAACCGGAGATTTAACTATGGCTAATCCGGTGATCAGGTAGATTTATCTCCTATTGCAGGTATAAACTTCAAAGAATGGGCTACGAATATCTACGACTCTTATAAGGGCACACTTTAAACCATGGCTAATGCATACAATAAATGATTTAGGATTAGAACAGAAACCTAAAAGGTTATCTTTGATTACAGGGGTTAGCCAGTATTCAATGAAGAGCTATCTTGTTTATAATGTAGCTCCTCAAAAAGAATACTTCTTGAAAATTATAAATGGGTTAAATCAAACACCGGATGTTTTTTTAAAGTATGCGAAGATAACTACAGAACTAGATCTCACTTTTGACATTATAAAATGGTCGAGAACTGGCAGAACAAAAACCTGTACAAGGCTAAAAGCACTGAGGTGAAAGCGTAATGAGAATGATTGATTTAATTCATAAAAAACGGAATAACGAGTCACTGTCAAAAGATGAAATTGGGTTTATTATTTCAAATTATGTGTCTGACAATATTCCTGATTACCAAATGTCTGCACTTTCGATGGCTATCTTTTTCAACGGTATGAACGATGATGAGGTGGCTAACTTAACACATGCTATGGCTTTTTCGGGTGAAACAGTGGATTTGTCTCCGATCAAGGGAATTAAAGTTGATAAACACTCTTCTGGAGGAGTGGGAGATAAGACTAGTCTAATCGTACTTCCTTTGGTGGCTTCTGTGGGCGTTCCTGTGGCTAAAATGTCTGGGAGAGGCTTAGGACATACCGGAGGAACTCTAGACAAATTAGAGGCAATAGAGGGCTTTAAAATTGAACTCACTAATAAAGAGTTTATAGATAACGTAAATAATGTTGGAATGGCTCTTGTTGGTCAAACAGCAAATTTAGTCCCAGCCGACAAAAAACTGTATGGGCTGAGAGACGCAACTTCTACGGTTGATTCTATTCCTTTGATTGCAAGTTCAATAATGAGCAAGAAAATAGCTTCAGGTGCAGATGCAATTGTTCTAGATGTAAAAGTTGGTTCAGGTGCTTTTATGAAGACAATTGAGGAAGCTAGAAAACTTGGTAGCATAATGGTATCCATTGGTAAGAGTTTAAATCGTAACACTGTTGCTGTATTAAGCAATATGGATGAGCCTCTTGGTCATGAAGTTGGGAATGCGAACGAGATTATGGAAGTAGTTCAAGTCTTAAAAGGTCAGGGCGAGAAGAAACTTACCGAATTAAGCCTAACATTGGCTTCACATATGGCTGTTTTAGGTGGAAAGTTCGATTCTTATGATGAGGCATATGCTGAAATGTCAAAACTGATTGAGAATGGACAAGCCATTAACAAGTTCAAAGAATTTATTACTGCACAAGGCGGCAATCCTGAATTTGTTGATAATCTTGACAAACTACCTCAAGCTAAGAACCATTTTGAAATTGTAAGTCCTAAAGATGGTTATGTCGGTTTCATTGATGCTGAAAAAATTGGACTCGCTGCTATGATGGCAGGAGCTGGTCGTAAAACTAAGGCTGATCCGATAGACCATTCAGTTGGAATTACACTGAAAGCAAAAACTGGTGACAAAGTAGCTAAAGGCGATGTCTTAGCAATTCTCCATTGCAACAGCGAGGACAGCGAGAGTAAGACTCTAATTCTGGATGCTTATGAAATCTCAAATGAGCAAATAGAAAGTAAAGACATTGTTTTTGATGTAATCTCATAAAAAACGAAAAAATACCCCTCAATAGGAAAATCACTTCCTAAAGAGGGGTATAGTTGTATTTCTACTCATTTTTCAATTTTAACCTTCAAAAAAACGCGTCATATCAACATTTTTTAAGCCTATTTTCTTTATATAATTACTAATTCATTTGAATTATTCAGAAGGCTGATTTTCGTCTGTATTTGCTTTTTTAGCGGCATTAGTTTTAACAGTCTTATTGATAATACCTGCAGCCAAGAGAAAACCTAGAACACTATTTGCAGCAATCATCAACTCATCATATTGCTCTGCGGTCAATTCCAAGCCAAATACTTTTCCGACCGCTTGAATCATAATCAGAATCGAATTTACTTAGATAAGGTAAAGAGCGAACTGGAGGAGACGTTCAACAACTAAAATCCTCGGACGAAGTTGTAACAATGGAGTATGTGCATTTAAGAGAATTTAAGTGAAAGTGAGATTTTATTAAAAAGGGAGAGCTAATATGGAAATTAAATTAGAAGACACTCTTTACTCGTCCGATAACAGAAGAAGAATTGCTTCGATATTATGAACCATACACCGAAGAGAAAAATTAACACGGATTATTTGGTTGATATGGCAATAAAATGCTAGCTGTTGTCAGATGAAAGGCGTATTGGATAAGAATTATAGGAAATGGGTTGAGTGAAACAAAAAAACCAATCACAATGAAGAATGATTGGTTTCAGATTATGTAATTAAATTATGTCAAAATGCTGCTTAACGACCTTCGTAATCAGCACCATGATCTGATATGTACATCTGAGTTGGGATAATACTAGGATAAGTTATAAAAACTAACAGACCCAGTGTGATCATTAGTGAAAGTGTGGTCTTTTTCATTTAATAGGTCTCCCCTCATAATTATATCATTAAGTATATCATAACATGTCTTAAGTTGGGAGGTTTTCCCGAATTTTCTAAGAATTTCAAATAAAGAAATAGCTTTTTTGAAATATTTGTCGTTACCCAATCTATCTGCAGCAACAAGGACATGTAGAGTGATATCGATTGCAGATTCATGTTCTTCCCTTTTGTGTCTGTAAAGTGCTAACTGATAATGATATGAGAGGTAATATGCGGACTTAATTTTTTCAGTATATTGAGTATAGTCATCTATATGTTTAGATAACTGAGAAATCTCTGAATCTACATTATAGTTAAAATGATTTGCTGATCGGAGAATGTTTATCATACCTGGAAGCACCTGATCGGGATTATTATCTAAGAATTCTACATATTCAGCTATCTTCTCTTGCTTTCCGTCCAGCACATCAATTTGAAGGCTATTGGCAGAAGCAAAAAACTTAAAGTCTTGAATGATGAGTTTTCCAGTTTCACTTGAGTCATCTAGCCAATCTAGATTTGCATATAAAGAAATATACTCTTTGGACTTGGTGTATACACCTAACTTTTGATAAGAAAGACCAGTCATTAGGTAACTGTATCCGAAGTAGTAGATTATATGTTTACCAAATACGTGAGAAGTTGAACCTTTTTCAAGAAGCTCTTTGTGGATTTCTTTTGCTAGTTCCAAGAGCTCATTAGATATTGAAATGACATCATTCCAATTTTCAACAGAATAGCTTACCTTAATATGTTGTACTAATGTGTCTAAGTCCAGAGGTTCATTAATAGGATAAATTTCATTCATTACTCCCTCTCCTTACCAATAATTTCATATAATTTACTTTATTTTACATTACAAAATTCAGTAGGTCAATAGAATGTAAACTAATTTGTTTAAATGTTAAGGAGGTGTTAGATTGAATATATTTTGTCTGATAATTAGATATAAACGCAAAAAGAAGCTGAAGGGCAATATTACTGTCCCTCCAGCTTCTTTTTGATATCGTGAGTCATTCATGACTTAAAAAGCTCTGTCTTCACATTTAACCTTCAATTGCATCTTTCGTGCAAAAAGAGCGAGTGCCAGCGCGATTCCGGCGCTTAGCGTGTGTCCTGCGTCAGCAAGGAGGGTCAGGCTTTGTGTTATGAGCCCTCAAACCACCTAGTGCGAACCTCTTCATTGTACTTACCCCTTATGTCCAGTTCATTATCTTGTAATTGAAGGCACTGCTATTTTTCATTATACAGACTAGGAATAATTTGGAGGATTCTTGACGACAATGATTAGCAGTATAACGATTCAAGCTACAATGTAGCATTCACATGAGGAGGATAATATTGCCATGAAACAAGGAGTAAGGCTGCTGACCGCTATGATGCTATCGGCCGCACTGATCGTTCCAAGCAGCGCATATGCGGAAGAGCCTGTAGGACCGAAAACGGAGAATACGACTCCGGCAGTGGATCTTGCGCAAAATGCAAAATCAGCGGTCATGCTGGATGCGGATACTGGAACCATTATTTATGAGAAGAATGGCCATGAGAAATTGCCTCCTGCCAGTATCACGAAGATTATGACCATGCTGTTAACGATGGAAGCAATTGATTCCGGTAAGCTGAAGTGGACTGACAAGGTTCGAACGAGTGAATATGCCTCTTCCATGGGTGGATCTCAAATTTTCCTGGAATCGGGCGAAGAGATGACCGTGGATGAGATGTTAAAGGGCATTGCCATGGCATCTGGAAATGATGCTTCTGTAGCTATGGCTGAGAAAATTGCCGGCTCTGAAGAAGCGTTTGTGCAGATGATGAATGATCGGGCAAAAGAGCTGGGCATGAATGATACTCATTTTGCCAATTGCAATGGTCTTCCGGTAGAGAATCATTATTCTTCAGCACATGATATTGCTATTATGAGCAGAGAGCTGCTTAAACATAAAGACATTACCAAATATACCGGAGCCTATCAGGACTATCTGCGGAAAGACACTGCCAAGCCGTTCTGGCTCGTGAACACCAACAAGCTTGTACGTTTCTATACCGGTGCCGACGGCCTGAAGACGGGCTATACCTCTGAAGCCAAATTTTGCTTATCCGCCACAGCGATGAAGGATGGTATGCGTGTGGTAGCCGTTGTGCTGGGTGAGCCTAACACGAAGACGAGAAACAGCGAAGTGTCGAATATGTTCGATTACGCCTTTTCACAATATACGATGAAGCCTATATATAAACAAGGGGACGTTATCGGTAAAGTGAACATTGAGAAAGGAAACATCAAAGAGCTGGAATTGGTGGCCGAAGTACCTTACAGTGTGCTTATGAGAAAAGGCAGCGCCGGAGAGACCACGCAGCAGCTGACCGTTCCTACCGAAATCAAGGCCCCGATCAAAAAGGGCCAGGTGCTGGGCAAGCTCGTTGTATCCCAGGATAGCAAGGTGCTGAAGGAATTTGATATTACAGCCGCGGTAGACGTTGAAAAAGCAGGCTTCTGGAAGCTCTTTAAACGGACAACCTCTGATCTTTTCCGCTAAAATAAGCAAGTTTGTTGATTCATGAGACTTTTCTTCTAGTTTTGTCGGAGTGCAGGAAAGCTGTAAATCGGCGTAGAAATGGTTGGTCATGACAGGGAGGAGAGTGAGCAAGCATGAATTTACAGGTCAGTATGGAATATGCACACGGGGTGCTTATTGTACGATTATCGGGGGAGCTCGATCACCACACAGCAGATCTGGTTCGCCTTCAGATGGATGAAGCGATTGCAAGGCAGAACAGCAAGCATCTGATTCTCAGTTTGAAAGACCTTGACTTTATGGACAGTTCAGGACTTGGTGTCATTCTTGGACGCTATAAGTTGATACATCATAAAGGTGGAAAAATGGTCATATCTGGAGCAAATCCTGCTGTATATCGTTTGCTTGAAATGTCAGGCTTGTTCAAAATCATGCCGGTGTTCGAAAACGAGGGAAGCGCCCTCTCGGATCTGGAGGTGGTCTCATGAGTAGCGAGCAGCTATCGAATTTTATGAATTTGCAGTTTGCTGCCAAGTCGGAGAATGAATCGTTCGCGAGAGTGGCGGTGGCATCCTTTATTTCTCAGCTGGACCCGACGATGGACGAGCTGAGTGATTTGAAAACGGTCGTATCTGAGGCCGTGACGAACAGCATCATCCATGGTTATAACAATGACTCTGCGGGAATTGTAACCATTAAGGCTGAAATTGTTGGAGACATGATCACACTTGTCATTGAAGACCAGGGTCAGGGAATTGAGGATTTGGAGCTGGCGAAGCAGCCTCTGTACACCTCTAAGCCTGAGCTGGAGCGCTCTGGTATGGGATTCACAATAATGGAAAATTTTATGGATGAATGTGAAGTGGTGAGCGAGCCTGGGCGAGGTACTTCGATCATGATGAAGAAACGGATAGAATCCAAGAAAGCACTGTATAATTAGGGGTTGGACCTATGGAAGCAGAAGCGAAACAAACTTCACATACGTATCTGGAAGATGCGGAAGTCAAGCGTCTTATCGCTCTTTCCCAAAGCGGAGACCAGGTGGCGCGTGACACGCTTGTCAATTGTAACATACGTCTTGTATGGTCTGTCGTTCAGCGGTTCATGAACCGGGGATACGAGCCGGAGGATCTGTTTCAGATCGGCTGCATCGGGCTCCTCAAATCCGTAGATAAATTTGATCTCAGCTACGATGTCAAATTTTCGACTTATGCGGTTCCCATGATTATCGGCGAGATTCAGCGTTTCCTTCGTGATGATGGAACGCTGAAGGTCAGCCGTTCCCTGAAAGAGACCGCCAACAAGGTTCGCAAGAAGAAAGATGAGCTCTCTAAATATTTAGACAGGCTGCCCACCATCAAGGAGGTTGCAGACGAGCTGGGAATTACCCCTGAGGAGGTTGTATTCGCTCAGGAAGCAAATAAGCCTCCCACTTCCATTCACGAGACGGTATTTGAGAATGACGGGGACCCGATTACGCTTATGGATCAAATTGCAGATGAATCACAAGAGCGTTGGTTTGACAAGATGGCACTTAATGAGGCCATTGGAAATCTGTCTGAGCGGGAGCGACTGATCGTCTATCTGAGGTATTACAAGGATCAGACGCAATCTGAAGTAGCGGCAAGGCTGGGCATTTCGCAAGTTCAAGTGTCCAGATTGGAGAAGAAAATACTGCAGATTATCCGTGAACAAATTGCTCAGTAAATACAAAATGCATATAACAATGAATAAACATGATATAAGAGTCTTTTTCTCGTCAGAGAAAAGGCTCTTTTTTTGATTTATCTTGATATCCATCTCAGAGGGAATAGAAAAGAGGAGGAGTCTCCATACTATGAATAATTTCACAGTATAAAGGGGTGAGGTTAGGATGACCGTACCATCCACTCCTATCATTTATGTAAGGCTGCATAGCCGGATCAAAATAAAGCTTGGTATAACACTTACGATCAGACATGTGGCACATGTGCTCTCAGATCCGCCTGGATTAGAAGACAAGGTGCTGGAAGCGGAGCTGCTGCAGACTGAGAAAAAGGACGGGAGCCTGCTGCTAGTTGATGTTCTTCAGATCATTGGGCGAATAAAGGAGATTGTGCCAGGAGCAACGATTGAAACACTAGGCAGCAGCCATACGCTTGTTGAGCTGATCCCTCATGATCGGCCGCCGTCCAAATCGCTGTTTGTGCTTGTTTGGCTGCTGCTTTTTTTTGGCTCAGCGCTGACCATTATGAATTTTCACGCTGATGTAAACATGAAAGAAGTGCATATTCGAATTGTTGAAATGCTGACGGGATATCGGGATGAGAATCCTTACTTGTTCCAGACAGCATACTCCATTGGTATCGGTTTTGGCATGGCTGTTTTTTTTAATCATTTGTTCAAGAAGAAATGGAATGATGAGCCTACTCCGCTGGAGGTCGAGATGTACCTGTATCAGCAAAATGTTGATCAATATGCAGTTAATGAAGAGTACGAGCGAATCAAAAAAGAGCATGCTCCTTCAGGTCAAAAATAATGATGACGGTTCTGGACGGCTGCATACTGATTGTACTGGGTATTGCATCAGGAATCGCTGTAGGGAGTGGAGTCATTGCTCTCTTCATCGTGCTGGACATGATCCCGCGCTTAGCACAGCTTACACGCTCGTATGACAAGGCTTACGCCTATGAAGGTGCAATGATTGCCGGTTCATTCATTGGTACAGTCGCTGACTTATGGAATCTGAAAGTATATGGTCTCCCGATTATCTCGATATTCGTAGGTCTGCTATGCGGTATATTTATCGGTTTGCTGGCGGCAGCCTTAACTGAGGTATTGAACGTCCTGCCCATACTTGCCAAGAGACTGGGAATGAAATCTTATTTATTTGGATTACTAATGGCTATGGTATTCGGTAAGGTAGCCGGTTCATTATTTGATTGGTTTGTGTACACCAGATAACAGCTGAATGCATACAACAGAAGTAGGAGGCATCAAGAATAAAATGTCAGATGAATCGCAACAAATGACTGAAGAAGAGAAGCAGCTCCAAGAAAAAAAGGAAAGAGAAATGTCAGATTCCATTGAGGAATCGATTCAATATTGGCAGAATGAGGACGTCATTGATCCGGATTTTGACGTACTGCGGAACACGCTCAAGTATGTGATGGGCTTTGGAGAAAGCTTTGATGTCAATTTCCGTGAGATGACCTTTGGTGGGCGTCATACCGGGCTTTTGTTCATAACTGGACTTTCCAAAGATACGATTCTGACTGAAATTTTAAAAAGGCTGTCCTATGTGCCCGAGGATGAGATGTCTTCTGATGCTCTGGAAAAGTACTTTGAGTTCTACATTCCCCATATCCAAGTATCCAAGGTAACGAAACTTAGCGAAGCCTTCATCCAGGCAATGAGCGGCATGAGCGTCTTCTTTGTGGAAGGCGAAACAACAGCGCTGATCATTGACACCCGTAGTTATCCTTCGCGCGGTCCTGAAGAACCTTCATTAGAGAGAGTCGTCAGGGGAGCCAGAGACGGGTTTACAGAAACGATGCTGACCAATGTGTCTCTTGTCCGCAGACGGCTGCATGACCCCGGATTTAAACTGGAGCTGTTTCGAGTCGGGGAAAGAACCAAAACAGATGTGTGCCTTGCTTATATTGACGATATCGTGGACAAGGTTCAGGTTGAGACGATCCGCAAAAAAATTGAGAGCATTGATATTGATGGTATTCCGCTTGCCGATAAGCAGCTTGAGGAAATCATCATTAATCGAGGTTGGCATCCGTATCCACTTGTTCGTTATTCAGAGCGTCCAGATTCGGTTGCTTCCCATTTGCTTGAGGGCAGAGTAGTACTGTTCGTGGATACTTCCCCTAGTGTTATGATTATGCCTACGACCTTCTTTGATCTGTGTCAGCATGCCGAAGAGAATAGACAGACACCGTTCATGGGTTCTTATTTGCGGATAGTAAGACTCATAGGGATATTAGCCTCGTTGTTCTTGCTTCCTTTATGGATGCTGTTTGTGATTGATCCTGGATTGAAACCGGAGGGACTGGACATTATTGGTCCTCAGGAAAATGTAAAGCTTCCGATCATACTGCAATTTCTCATCGTAGAATTGGGGATAGATTTAATGCGAATGGCCGCCGTCCATACACCAACACCGCTTGCCTCGGCAATGGGTCTTATTGCGGCTATATTAGTCGGGGATGTAGCGGTAAAGGCAGGCTTGTTCGTTAATGAGGTTCTGCTGTATATGGCGGTAGCAGCGATTGGGATGTTCGCAACCCCAAGCTATGAGCTTGGGCTGGCAAATCGTATGGTCAGACTGATTCTACTCGTACTCGTGGCTATCTTTAAAGTGCCTGGGCTGGTGGTTGGGACCACTGCGATCATTATTGGACTAGCACTGCATCGATCTTACAATTCGTCCTATCTGTGGCCATTTATACCCTTTAATGCAAAGGGGCTGGTTGCCACATTCGTTCGTTCCCCAGTGCTAACAAATAAGAAGAGACCTTCGTTTAACAAGCCTAGGGATAATACAAAGATGCCCTAAAGCCAACAGCTATAAGGCTTGTGTCCATGAATATAATACAAATGATCTGCCGAATAATCCATTTCTATCAAAAACAAGAGTCTGCTATACTGATGTAAAGTTCGATGGAATCTTTTTTCATTCCAGGAAAAGTGGAGGACTAGCGAATTATGTATTTACACGGTACTAGCAAAATTAATGATTTAGGACATCTCGAAATTGGTGGATGCGATACAGTTCAACTCAAAGAAGAATATGGGACTCCACTATATATCGTTGATGAAATACTTGTCCGCAAGCGGGCTAGAGAATATATGGACGCATTCAGAGCCTCAGGTCTGAAATTTCAGGTAGCTTATGCGAGCAAGGCGTTCAGCGTAACGGCCATGTGCGCACTTGCCGAGCAGGAAGGTCTATCTCTGGATGTTGTCTCGGATGGAGAGCTTTACACAGCGCTGCTGGCTGGATTTCCGACGGAGCGCATTCACTTTCACGGGAACAACAAAACGCCGAATGAAATTGAAATGGCGCTAGATGCGCGCATCGGCTGCTTCGTCGTGGACAATCTTGTAGAACTTCAATTGCTTCAAGCGATGGCTAGTGAGAAGAATCAACAGGTTAATATCTTACTACGCGTAACTCCGGGTGTTGAAGCTCATACGCATGAGTATATTTCCACTGGACAAACCGACTCGAAATTCGGGTTTGATATCGGAAACGGAGCTGCCTTTGAAGCCATAGAACAGGCATTGAAGCAGCCGAACCTTAAGCTCCTTGGACTCCACTCCCACATTGGTTCCCAGATCTTCGAAGTGGAAGGCTTCCAAATGGCCATAGAGCGGGTCGCTTCTTTTACCAAAGAAGTGAAGAGTAAACTGAACGTTGTGTTCCAGGTTGTCAATCTTGGCGGCGGTTTTGGTATCCGTTACTTCGAAGGAGATACACCACTTCAGGTATCCCAGTATGTCAAGGCAATTACGGATGGAGTTAAGCTTCATTTTGCAGGTATTGGCGAAGAGCTTCCGGAAATATGGGTTGAGCCGGGCCGCAGCATGGTAGGCGAAGCCGGTACAACGTTGTATACGGTTGGAGCAGTTAAGAACATCCCTGGTGTACGCAAGTATGTATCGGTGGATGGAGGCATGACAGATAACCCGCGTCCAGCTCTCTACGATTCCAAATACGAAGCGATACTGGCTAACCGCGCGAATGAAGCAACAGAAGAGACCGTCTCTATTGCAGGGAAGGCATGTGAGAGCGGAGATATGCTGATTTGGGATTTAGAGCTTCCTCAGGTGGAAACAGGTGATCTGCTGGCAGTATCCTGCACAGGTGCTTATAACTATTCCATGTCTAGCAATTACAACCGGATACGTCGTCCAGCCGTTGTCTTCGTTCAGAACGGTGAATGTGATCTCGTTGTTCGCCGCGAAAGTCATGAAGATATCGTGCGTAACGATATCATTCCGGCGAGAATCAGCAAACAAACAATTAACAGCTGAATCCATTTTATAACTCATTGAATCAGCTAACATTTTTATTCACTCTCTGCAAGCTGCTGTGTCTAGATCAACGGCTTGGGGGAGTGTTTTTTTACATCGGGCTGACATGGTTCCTGCTCAGAAGCCTACGAATAATTGCAAATTGAAGTCAAAGTAGATACAATCAGATAGTGATGCATGAATTAAGGACAAGGCTTATGTACATACCATTGGTCTGCCTTAGAAAATAGTTAAAAGGAAGTGACGCATATGAAAAAAGGAATTATTGAACTTGAAAATGGCGGAACCGTAGAAATCGAATTCCTGCCAGAAGAAGCACCAAATACAGTAGCAAACTTTGAGAAATTGGCTAACAGCGGTTTTTACAACGGTCTTAGCTTTCACCGTGTAATTCCAGGCTTCGTAGCACAAGGCGGATGCCCAGTAGGCAATGGTACAGGCGGCCCTGGTTACTCCATCGATTGTGAAACGGCAACAAACACAACGAAGCATGAAAAAGGCGTACTCTCTATGGCACATGCCGGCAAAAATACAGGCGGAAGCCAGTTCTTCATCGTATATGAGCCGCAGCCGCATTTGGATGGAGTTCATACCGTGTTTGGTAAAGTTGTCAAAGGTATGGAATACATTGATGGCGTGAAGCAAGGCGACAAAATGAAGAGTGTATCCGTATTTGACGCTTAAGTTTAGGCTGCTAGAATTGTTGCAATAGCAAATTACGGCATCCCGCATATTTTATATGTGGGATGTTCTATTACATAGTCGATGGATCTCGAGCCTTGGGGCGTGCAGCTGAATTCGGTTCAGGAGGAAGAATAAATTCAAATAAAAAAGCGCCTGCACGACAGCGGGTGTTAAGCTCAGCTGTTGATTTTTCATAATGGGAATGCTACTATTTTTCTATTACTTCGTTTCATATGCTGTAATCCTTCGGGGCAGGGCGAAATTCCCTACCGGCGGTGATGACTTGAACTCAAGTCTTAGTCCGTGACCCGTTAGCTGGAAGCTATCGGTGGATCTGGTGCAACTCCAGAACCGACAGTATAGTCTGGATGAGAGAAGGAGAATAGGTACATAACAGATGACTCTATTTGTTGGCGTACCCAGCGGAACTTCTGCCTGTGTGTCAGTGATGATGATGCACATGGTTATTTGCCTTACCTTTAACGGTTCAAACCTGAGGTAACGGTAGTGTTCTGCTGCACTTTCTATTAAACTCTCAAGCCCCTTGTCCGGCATTTCGACCGGTTAAGGGCTTTTTTAATGAAATGTTTCTTATTCAATGTCTTTGCTGAAAAGAGGTAAGCATGATGGAAATGATGAATGATGAATTTTACATGTCGCTTGCTCTGGATATGGCAGAAAGAGCGCAGGGGCAAACGGGTATCAATCCAGTTGTCGGCTGTGTCGTCGTGAAGGGTGGACGAATGGTTGGTCTTGGAGCTCATTTGAAAAGGGGTACAGGGCATGCCGAGGTTCATGCCTTGAACATGGCTGGCAGTGAGGCGGAAGGAAGCACCGTTTATGTCACGCTTGAGCCCTGCAGTCACTATGGCAAGACACCTCCATGCAGCGAAAGGCTAATCAGTGAGAAGGTCAAAAGAGTGGTTGTCGCTTGCGAAGACCCTAATCCACAGGTAGCAGGCAAGGGATTTGATATGCTTCGCAGACACGGAATCGAAGTCAAAGTCGGTGTACTGAGAGACCGGGCTAGACGGCTCAACGAGAAATTCATCAAATATATTACGACGGGTCTACCCTTTGTAACGCTCAAGACGGCTTCAACATTAGACGGAAAGATCGCAACCAAGAGTGGAGACAGCAAATGGATTTCTAACGAGCAAGCGAGAGAACATATTCATATGCTCAGACATCGTCACCAAGGTATTATGGTCGGGGTGGAGACCGTCATTGCTGACAATCCCGAGTTAACAACCCGGTTATCTATAGATGGGATTAGTCCGATTCGGATCGTTGTGGATTCGAGACTGAGAATCCCTATAGATACCAAGCTGGTTCGTGATGGAAATGCCATGACTTTGATCCTGACGACTGATGAAGCAGCGGCTGAACGTGAGGCGGTGCTGGCAAGTTATGGTGTAGAAGTAATCCGGTGTGGTCCGGGACCGAGGGTCGATCTATTAAGAGCTATGAGCTTGTTAGGTGAAATGGAGATTGGCTCTATATTGCTTGAAGGCGGCGGCACTTTGAACGGCGCAATGCTGGAGGCCAGACTGATCGACCGGCTGCTGATGTTTATTGCACCTAAGATCGTTGGGGGATACGAGACACCAGGCAGCTTCCGATTTGAAGGCGTGGACCGAATGAATGATGCAATTCAATTAAATAAACTTGAAGTCGAGACCATTGGAGATAATATTTGTGTGACAGGTTTACCTGTGTGGCCGTAAGGCTGATTAAGGAGTGAATGCCATGTTTACTGGGCTGATTGAAGAAGTGGGAAGAATTCGCAGCGTTGGCCGTAAAGGGGAAGCAATGGTCCTTGGAATCAGCGCAAAGCGAATCATGGATGATCTTAAGATTGGAGACAGTGTTGCTGTCAACGGAGTATGCTTGACTGCAACATCCATAGAATCCGGCGGCTTCCTGGCTGATGTGATGCCCGAAACTTTTCGTCATACGACCCTTCGTCATTTGGGGAGCGGCAGTCCTGTTAATCTCGAACGGGCAATGTCAGCGAGTGGCCGTTTTGGAGGACATATTGTACAGGGCCATGTGGATGGAACAGGCAAGATTACTGCGATATCCCGAGACCAGAATGCGGTCGTATTCGAAATTTCACCGGTTAACAGTGATGTATTCCGGTTTATTATTCCGAAAGGCTCCATCACGATTGAAGGAATTAGTTTGACTGTTGTCGATACGACGGCTTCCTCATTTACCGTATCCATCATACCGCATACATTAGGTGAGACGGTGCTTGCTCATCGCAATACAGGGGATATTGTCAATCTCGAGTGCGATATTCTTGGCAAGTACGTGAATCATTTGCTGCAGTATGGACAAGGTGCCTCACCAGCGGACGGAACAGGTGAACAGTCGAAATTAAGCTTTGAATTTCTAAGCTCACACGGATTTAACTGATATAAATGAGCAGTAACAAGGAGGGTGATGACATGGATGAGGAATCCATTTTTCATACAGTAGAAGCAGCACTTCAGGATCTGCAGCAAGGCAAAGTGGTCATCGTCGTTGATGATGAAGACCGTGAGAATGAAGGTGATTTCGTGGCTCTGGCGGATAAAGCTACTCCGGAAGTCATCAATTTTATGATTACAGAGGGCAGAGGACTCGTATGTGTGCCGATTACGCAAGAACGGGCAGAAGAGCTTGACCTTAAACCCATGGTTCACCAAAATACGGATTTTCATGGTACAGCCTTCACCGTGTCCGTCGATCATAAATTAACCACAACTGGAATTTCAGCACATGAACGTTCAATTACGGTCAAAGCACTGATCGACTCGGAAGCTTCCGGAGCGGATTTCAGAAAGCCCGGCCATATGTTTCCACTGATCGCCAAGAAAGGCGGAGTGCTTCGGCGGGCAGGACATACGGAGGCTGCTGTAGATCTTGCCAGAATGAGTGGATCTTATCCTGCAGGTGTGATCTGTGAGATTATAAAGGAAGACGGATCGATGGCCAGACTGCCCGATCTGAAGGAAATTGCAAAGCAGCATGATCTGAAACTTATCAGCATCAAGGACATGATTGCGTATCGCAACGCCAAGGAGAATCTGGTTACTCGTGAGGTTTCGGTGAGAATGCCGACTGATTTTGGCGAGTTTCAAGCGATAGCTTATACGAATGAAGTGGATCACAAAGAGCATGTGGCTCTTGTCAAAGGCACACTTAATACGGAAGAGCCGGTTCTCGTGCGTGTTCATTCCGAATGTTTGACCGGAGATGTATTCCATTCTCACCGCTGTGATTGCGGTCCGCAGTTCGAAGCTGCCCTGCGTCAGATACATGAGAATGGCAGCGGCGTGCTGCTATATATGCGTCAGGAAGGCAGGGGTATCGGGCTGATTAATAAACTCAAGGCCTATAAGCTGCAGGAGCAGGGACTTGATACGGTGGATGCGAATCTGAAGCTGGGATTCCCTGCTGATCTTCGCGATTACGGAATCGGCGCACAAATTCTCAAAGACTTGGGAATTCGCAAGATTAACCTGCTGACCAACAATCCGCGAAAAATTAAAGGGCTAGAGGGATATGGTCTCGAAGTCGTGTCAAGAATACCGATTCAAATTACAGAAAATAAAGATAATTCATCCTATTTGCATACCAAGCAGTCCAAGCTGGGGCATATGCTGAAATTTGATGATATTGAGCAGAACGAGCAGGAAATCAAATCTTAAGTTAAGAAGGGCAGATGAATAATAATGGCTAACTATTTTGAAGGTAATTTAGTCTCTGAAGGATTAAGATATGGTGTTGTGGTTGGACGTTTCAATGAATTTTTAACGAGCAAGCTGCTGTCCGCTTCCCTGGATGCTTTTAAACGTCATGGTGTACAAGATGATGAGGTTGATGTTGCATGGGTGCCTGGTGCTTTTGAAATTCCCCTGATTGCTCAAAAAATGGCCGAGAGCGGCAAATACGATGCGGTCATTACCCTCGCAACTGTAATCCGCGGCTCTACCACCCATTATGATTATGTTTGTAATGAGATGGCTAAGGGCGTTGCTGCAATTAACTTGAAGACAGGCGTGCCGACCATATTTGGTCTTGTTTCTACTGAGAATATTGAACAAGCCATCGAACGCTCTGGAACGAAAGCAGGAAATAAAGGCTGGGACGCTGCTGTTGCAGCAATTGAGATGGCAAACTTGACGAAACAGCTGAAATAGTGCTTAGTTAATATAAGCCCTGTACTCAGGCTTCTCTTAGCCGGGGCAGGGCTTTACGTATTTTGTAACATTTGCGGGAGGATGCGTCCATTGACGGTTGTGACTTATAAGCTTGAATCGTTTGAAGGCCCACTGGACCTTCTATTACATTTGATTGACAAACATGAGATCGACATCCAGGATATACCGATCAGCCGAATAACGGACCAATATATGGATTATATTCATACCATGCAAGAGCTGGAGCTTGATATTACAAGTGAGTTTTTGGTGATGGCAGCTACACTGCTGGCGATCAAGAGTAAAATTTTGCTGCCCAAGCCTCCTGTATTTCATGAATTTGAAGACGATCATTTCATGGAGGAAGAAGATGAAGACCCTCGTGCCGAATTGGTTCAGAAGCTCATTGAATACCGAAAATTCAAGAGCATCGCGCGTCATCTGCATGAACGCGAATCGGTTAGAAGTCTTATTTTCTCCAAAGAGCCTGAGGATTTAACGCCTTATGTTCATCATGAACCGTCGAATCCGGTTGAAGGGCTGCATACATCAGATTTGATTGTGGCTTTTCAAAAAGCACTCGGCCGGGCTTCGAGAAATACGACGGTGGCTAGGATTCACCGTGATGAAATATCGGTTAAGGATCGGATTCGGGATGTAGCCGGTACGCTAGGACGTAAAGGATATGGCGGCAAAATGCTATTTTCCAAGCTGTTCAATGAGGATATGTATCGCCAAGAGATCGTCGTCACTTTTTTGGCTATTTTGGAGTTAATGAAAATGAAACAAATTGTATGTTACCAGGAACGATTGTTTGAAGATATCGTGATGGAGTGGAGAGGGGAAAACGAAAGCGATGGACTTTCCGGCATTGAAGTCGATTATTGAGGGCTTGTTATTTTTATCGGGTGAAGAAGGACTAGGTGTCAAGCAGCTCTCCGAAATTGTCGATCAGCGTCCAGAAGTCGTAACTGATGCGCTAGAGGAACTGAAAAGGGAATATACCAAGCAGGGAAGAGGACTGCAGATATTAAAGATTGCAGGAAACTATCAGATGGGAACCTTGCCTGAGCACGCCGTCTATTTTGAGAAGCTTGCTTACTCCCCTTCCAGATCCTCACTCTCTCAAGCCGCTCTTGAAACGTTATCCATTATTGCTTACCGGCAGCCGATAACGAGAGTGGAGATTGAAGAGATCCGCGGAGTTAAGGCAGAACGGGCACTCCATACTTTGACGAGTAAGGATTTGATTGAAGAGGTTGGACGAGCAGAGGCCATCGGCCGTCCTATTTTATATGGGACAACGAAGGCCTTTCTTGATTATTTCGGTCTCGGCACGATCAAAGATTTGCCAGAACCGTCCGTATTTGAAGATTCTGACCCGCTCGAAGAAGAGACACAGCTCTTGTTCAGCAAGCTGGGGCAGAATATGTTTGAGGAAGAGTCTTCGAGTGAAGTTCCAATTGACAATGAACGTAATAGAGCTGAGTAGTTGTAGAATCGATGCCCTTTAAAGGGCATCGTTTTTTTTATGCCAAAGGATTCGCATGTTTTCCATATTTGAGAACATACTAAAAGGGAGTTTTAATTTTACATATACCAGGGGGAAGTCTCGTGTGGATCTGGATTAGCGCAGGTATACTGCTCGTTATAATTCTACTTATTGTGTTCGTACTTGTATCAAGAATACATATCCATCTCGTTGTGAAGTCTACAAATCATAAGCAGGAGGTACATGTTCAGCTTAAAATGATGTACGGGATCCTCAGAATAACCAAGGAAGTCCCAGAACAGAAAATTCAGGAGTTCAAAGCAAAGCTGCTCAAGAAGCTCGAGGGTGCATTATCAGGCCAGCTGGCCGGCAGCAACGAGGAACAAGAAGAGGAATCGCCTGATGAGAAGCATGGGAAGAAAGGGATATTGTATCAGTCCGGAGCTTTGCTCAAGAGTGCCTATGCTTTGAAGATATGGGATACGGCTCCGTTTGCCTCGATTCGGATTCTGGAACTGAAATGGAATACCCGTATAGGGACAGAGGATGTTGTATTCACTTCTGTATTAACAGGTATCTTGTGGGGGATCAAGAATACCGTGTTTGGCTGGTTGTCCCACAAGGTGAGGCTTCTAGAAATACCACAGGTTAATGTCGCGGCGAATTGGACAGAGCAATGGGATCTGAAGACGGATTTTGAAATAAAAGCCTGTATCCGCTTTGTTAAAGCGATGCGACTCAGCAATATGCTCACCAAGCGTTTAGCAGACGCTCATGGAGGTATTCTATCCTGGCGCAGAGATTTGGAGGAAGAGGCTTAATAAAGTAATTTATTTTCCAGTTTGTTTTTTGCACATACTGCTCCTGTATCTTGGGAAACCTATAGATGTCAAACCATTGTTATAAGGAGGCAATTCATCATGTCGGATCATCCAATTCAAGGATTAATGAAAACAGCTATGGAAAACATCAAGGCAATGGTCGATGTCAACACCATAGTAGGTGATGCAGTTGAGACACCGGATGGGTGTGTCGTCTGCAAAAGAGTCAGTATGCGGTGCTAAACCCCAAAAAAATAGGACATGCCAAAAGTAAGCATGTCCCTTTATTTTATGCAGATATTGTATGAACTCCACGAATTACATTTAGAGTTCTCTCAACATAACTTTGCAATTCAGTTTCATTCAATGTTTCACTATCCGCAAACGGATTTTTATCATGATGGTACTTTTTGCTGAAATCATTGATTTCCTCAAGTTCCGATAATTGAGGTTGCATTTGAATGACAGCAGGAGAAGCTCCATTTCTAACTTTATCTATAAAGTTACCTAACCATTCATCATTCTTAAAATCTTTTGGAAAGCGAATTCTGAGGTTTCCTTCAATTAGTGGACGGATGCATCTGGCAACTGCTCGAAGATCGAGTTTAGAATTCCCTTCTAAAAAGTCAGCTAAAACGAAATAACCCTGATAGTAATCATTCTTTGTTTCTTCTTCAATATTCCAGATGTCTATTTTGCTATCTGTTATCCCATCCCTTCGTATACATAGTTGCGTAAGCAGTGATGATTTATCAGCAAATTTTTGCCATAGTATTCTTGCAAAATAAGAGTCATGTGTTAGAACGAGAACTTGTTTAGCTAAGTTACTAAATCTTAAAATTTGGTCAGCGGTGTAGTTTTTTCTGTGATTATCTAGACTCGATATTGGGTCATCAAATATCACAACTTTACTTTGAACATCTGAATCAGTTTCCAATTTAGCAAGGAAAAATGCAAATGCCAGGCAACTCTTGTCCCCTTCACTCAGGGTATTGCTAAATGAAGGCCTTGATATTGGTGATTTTTCGTTACCGAGATCAACTTTGCAACCATTAATTGTGAGTGCAAAGTTACTGCTTGGTTTTCCCCCTAAGAAACTCGATTTGTATCCTGTTATTGTGAAACTTGCCCCGCATTTATTTAAATGAAAATTAATTCTTTCCTCATATTTTGTGAAAATAGTTTCTGTATATGCATTAAGATCTAATTTGATTTGTTTTTTTCTTTCTTCCAAAGAGCGTAATATATCTAGATGTTCTTGATATTTTTTTATTATGGTTACTTTATCTTCTAAATATCGTAGTTCGATATTTAGAAGATAATTTAATTTCGTTTTAGTGTTTTGTATGTTGATGGTATCGATACTCTTCTTTTTTTGTTCAATTTGAACATTAATTTCATTTATTTCATTATTGTATGTTTGAATTTCATCAAGTAAAGATAAATAATTGCTTATTTGGATTGTTAATGATTCAGGTATAGTTATCTCTTCTAATGGTGCTGATTTTTTAGCCTTGATTAATGAAGTAATTTCTTCAGTGAATGCTCTCCAAGTTGTTTGTGAAAATTCTAGGTTGAAATTAGGTTTTTTATCAAAAGGAATATATTGTTTCCAATAATTTGATAACTCAATATTGGCACTAACAGCATTTTGTAAAGCGAATATTTTCTCTGAGCTAAATATTTGATTAAATGATGATTCTAAATTTGCAATAATTTCTTTTGCTCCGTTATATTCTTGGCTAAAGAAGCTTTGAAATGCTTTTACGATGTTAATTTGACTTATATCTTGATCACAAAAAGGACATGCATCATTAGTAATTTGCTTGACACCGTATTCTAACCATTTTTCTCCTTTAGAAGTGTCTAACCTATTATGTATATGTTCTTTTGTTAAAACTTCCGCATCGTGCATTAGATGCTTAAGAATTGTTCTTTCAAAGTTGGATAGAAATCTTTTCTTATCGAATGGAGGGAGGTTAATGAGGTTTAATGTAGGCGTCTCTTTGATTTCTGTTTCTTTCTCGATTCCCTTGAGAATCATCTTTTGTTTTGATATCTCGATATCAAGATTATCCATAGGTTTTAAAGATATGAATTCTGAGCATGTGATAACACTATGAATTCCTGATACAATGTCTTTTTCAAGTTGCTTTTTTAAATTGTTAGCCACTTTTAATTCTTCGTCAACATGTACAAGCTGATCTACGAATTCAACTCCTTTTTTTCCAATAGTGAATAAATACATTTTTTTCTTTTGATCGTGTTCAACAATGTATCCTGAAAAAACATTTTGATTTACAAAATGTGAGTCGAATATTTCAATATCGAAAGTTGGCTTCTCTGACCACACGTTACCCTTAAATTTAATCATTCCTTTGTCTGTTAGGATATCTATGCTTTGTTCTTCATTGGATCCCAAAGTTTTTCTTCCCAATATCAAATCGTTGTTTTGATCATGAAGTGATCTTAGAATATTCGAAAGTGTAGTTTTTCCCCGTCCGTTTTCAGAATAAATAAGATTCATTTTATTAAACTGGATTTCACCTTTAGATGCATATGATCTAAATTTACCTGTGTTGTTGATTTTGACAATTTTTTTTATCATCTTATTGACCCCTCTACTGTAATCTACTCTTGTATTATATTAACATAGTAGGAAATACCTAATAAAGAAAATCATTGGGTAAAATCCTATCGAACGTTTTTCTAGAATATTACATGGGGATGGGGATAATAGAAGGGATTTAATTATGGGCAGAGAGAGAGATTGGAGTTACAGTTTAAATAGATTAAATGCTTACTTATATTTATGGAAGAACTGATGAAAGGGGCTTTGGTTTCAATTGATGAAATCAATAATGTTACGATTATAGAGTTTCATCATTCCATCCTTGTTGTAAACGGTAGTCCATCTCCAGAAGCATGTGAACGATTTATAAAGATCTTAACAATGATGAAAGCGAAGCAAAGATCGGATATTCAGTCAATGTCTGAAATGTAATAGATGTTAATACTGTTGTAGATGACATAGGTAACACATATTTAGATTTGATAACATTTGTGTAGTTGGTAAAAGATCCAGCTAATTAAAACACCAATTACGTCGCATTGCGATGTTGCAGCAAGAGTAATGTGATCAATACATAATCCTTCTCATCGGTGCGCACAATACAGAAAGTAGGTAAGTCCTTATCTATATCGCACAAAGGAGGAATCATTATGTCAGATCACCCAATTCAAGGATTAATGAAAACAGCCATGGAAAACATTAAGGCCATGGTCGATGTCAACACCATAGTAGGTGATGCAGTTGAGACACCGGATGGTACGGTAATACTGCCGATCAGCCGTGTTGGATTTGGCTTTGCAGCAGGAGGAAGCGATTTTCATCTCGATGCTGAAGCTGAGTCAAAGAGCAGCAACGGCAAGCCTAACCCATTCGGGGGCGGTAGCGGTGGAGGTGTATCTATCCGACCTATCGCATTTCTTGTTGTAGGCAATCAGGGTGTTCACATTGTACCTCTGGATAATCAAACCCATCTGTTTGAGAAGATCATTGATTCTGCACCGCAGGTCATTGATCAAATTCAAAGCATTTTCCAGAAGAACAATGCGGGTTCAGGGATGGCAACGTCTACGGCTCCAACTTACGAAGTGTAATCAGATTAGTCCCTTCCGCCGCTCATGCATTTGGAGGGGACTTTTTGTTGGACATACATCTGCCTGTCCATACATAGAATAGTACAAGATGACTCGAAGGAGCCGGAGGGAAGCAAATGAATCTCTTAAAAAAAATGACTGTATTGCCCTTGGTTTTATCGTTATTTACTGCTCCATTTACAGCCCATGCTGACCATAAACCTGGTCATGAAGCGCCTATGCTCGATACACATGCACAGACGGCTGCTCTCATTGATGTCACCTCAGGCCGGATTCTTTACAGCAAAGACGGAGAAAAGGAAATGCGAATAGCCAGCTTGACCAAAATCATGACAGCCATTGTGGCGATCGAGCAGGGCGATTTGAAGAGCACCGTTACGGTCAGTAAAAATGCAGCCGGTAAGGAAGGCTCGTCTATTTTTTTGAAATTGGGTGAGAAGATGACGCTTGAGAATATGCTCTATGGATTAATGCTGCGTTCAGGCAACGATGCGGCAACGGCCATCGCAGAGCATATCGGTGGTTCGGAGGAAGGCTTTGTATATCTGATGAATATGAAGGCTGACGAGATCGGACTTGTACATAGCCAGTTTAGGAATCCGCATGGACTGGATGCTGAAGGTCATTATTCGACCGCTGAGGATATGGCCAAGCTGACCGCTTATGCACTGCGTAACGCTGACTTTAAACGGATTGTAGCTACACAGGAACACAAGGCCCCCAATCCCGAGGAATCCTGGGACTACGATTGGCACAACAAAAATAAGATGCTTCGTTTGTATGAAGGTGCAGATGGAGTGAAGACCGGCTATACCAAAAAAGCCTTTCGCTGTCTAGTAAGCTCTGCAACACGAAATGGTCAGCAGTTAGTTGCCGTTACGCTAAATGACGGGAATGATTGGAATGATCATGCGAATATGCTGGATTACGGCTTTGAGCATTATCCGCTGAACGAGCTGGCAGCGAAGGGGCAATCCATTCAGCAATATGAGTACATTATAGGAAATGCGTTTAAATATCCGCTTCTCAAGACTGAAACGAGTGATGTCCGAACCAAGCTGGTACTTTACAATCAGCAGAAGGAATCAGGCCCTCGGGACGAAGCGGCGGATAACAATTTTGGACTGAGGGGCAGAATTGAATTTCTATTAGATGGAGCTAAGATCGGTGAAGTTCCAGTCTATGAAAAAGGCAGCTTCATTCCAAAGGACAAAGCAGCAGAAACTATTGCTCTTCCTTTTGATCAGTTAAAAGGGAATTCCCTGTTCAGCTCTCTAAAGAGAGTGCTTGACCAGCTCTTTAATTAGAATGAGCAAGTGATCGAAGTGGGAGGGATCGCGAATGATAAACCTGATTTGGCTTGCCATGATCGTTATCGGTTTTGTATTTTCCGCAGCAAAGGGTAATATTGAGCTCGTTACCCAGGCGGCTTTTGATGGGGCAGCAACGGGAGTTACGGTATGCTTTGGACTGATCAGCGTTCTGGTGTTCTGGATGGGAATGATGAAGATCGCGGAAGATTCCGGTCTGCTGAATAAAGTGGCGAAGCTTCTAGGCCCGATTGTATCCTATCTGTTCCCGGATGTTCCGAAACAGCATCCTGCAATGGGATATATTTTATCCAATATGAGCGCCAACCTGTTTGGACTCGGAAACGCGGCAACACCCATGGGGATTAAAGCGATGCAGCAGCTTCAGGAGCTGAATCCGGACAAAACGACGGCCAGTCCAGCCATGTGCACATTGCTGGCACTGAATACAGCGAGTATAACCATTATACCCACCACCCTAATTGCGATTCGGCTGAATTACCATTCGGCTAATCCAGCTGAAATCGTAGGCACCACACTGATGGCGACAGCCATTGCTACATTTGCGGCTATCGCAGCTGATCGATATTTCCGAAGCAGAACTCCAACGCCTAAAGCACCAGCGCCCCCAAAAAATCACCTTAATAAGCCGATCATTGAATCATCCTCGAAAGGGTGAGCAATCATGTTGTCCTTTATCAATCTCATTTCAACATGGGCAATACCTGTCATTATTGCCTTCATTCCAGTATATGCCTATTTTAGAAAAGTGCCAGTATACGAATCATTTGTCGATGGGGCAAAGGAAGGCTTTGGCACGGCGATATCGATCATTCCGAGCCTGGTCGCTATGATGGTAGCCATCAGTGTATTTCGAGCATCAGGTGCATTGGACTTTTTTATAGGACTTGTAGCACCTCTCTTTCAATGGATGGGCGTTCCACCGGAGGTGCTTCCGCTTGGTATTCTTAGACCGTTAACGGGGACGGGGTCCCTTGCTTTTACGACAGACCTCATCCAAACTCATGGTCCCGACTCCATGATTGGCCGAATCGCTTCCACCGTCCAAGGCAGTACCGACACGACACTTTATGTATTAACTGTTTATTTTGGGGCCGTTGGAATTCGGAATGGCAGATATGCCTTAAAGGTAGGATTATTCTCCGATATCGTTGGATTTGTGGCTGCAATTATGATTTGTCTTCTCGTATTTGGATAAGAATTGCCCAATAAATGGCCTTCTGAATACATTTCACACACCGGGTGAGAGGTTCAGGGGCTATTTTCCTGCTCTAGACCTTGTTATTTCTCTGTCTGATGGGTATCATTAATCCCTGAGGTGACTTATTTAAAATGGAGAGATTACAGAAAATTATCGCACAGGCGGGTATTGCTTCAAGACGCAAGAGCGAAGAGCTCATACTGTCCGGCAAAGTAGAAGTGAATGGTGAAGTCGTGACAGAGCTCGGTACGAAGGCGAATCCCGATGAAGATATCATTACAGTGAATGGTAAACCGATTCGAAGCGAGAAGAAGATATACCTGGTCATGAATAAACCAAAGGGTGTCATCACAAGCGCTTCTGATCCTGAAGGGAGAAAGATTGTTTCGGATTATCTCAAGGGAATCAAGGAACGCGTATATCCTGTAGGCCGACTTGATTACGATACAGAAGGGCTTCTATTGCTTACGAATGATGGTGAGTTTGCTCATTTACTGACACATCCAAAGCACCATGTGCCGAAGACCTATCTTGCAACGGTTAAGGGAGTCCCGCATGGAACATCACTGGACAAGCTCCGCGATGGAATTATGCTCGAAGACGGGATGACTTCTCCAGCAGAAGTGGAGTATAAGGATGTAGATACGGAGAAAAATGAGGCTGTTATTCAAATAACAATTCATGAGGGAAGAAATCGTCAGGTCAGACGGATGTTTGATGCTATCAATCATCCCGTGACCAGACTGAAGCGGATTTCCTTCGGAGGGCTGCTGCTACAGAATTTGAAGCGGGGCTTATACCGCCACTTGACAGCAGAGGAGATCAACAACCTTCTTCAGGCTGCCAAATCCGATCCTTCGAAGAAGAAATCACGCAGATAACAATGAAATAGCCGGTAATAAAGACATTGACAGAAAAGAACTAAAGTGCAGCTAACCTTGATGCTTTAGTTCTTTTTTGTATTCGTTCCAGGATAACAAATCCAAGACACATAATTTTCAAAAAACAGACGCAGATTTGTGACAATATTCGTTATAATTAGGCTAGAAGTTTAATTGGACAAGATTGTCATAAAAGGAGAGTATTTACGATGGGACGATCAAAGAGAACCGTTCAGGTTATTATTTTGATATTCATTGTCATTTTAGGCGCATATGCAATATTCTCTTCTACGGCCAAATCGGATGGCAAACCCGTTGTAGGGGACTCTGTTCCTGAATTCGAATTGTTAGGCATCGATGAGGCTGTTCATACACTGGATCAATTTAAAGGTCAGCCGATGGTCATTAATTTTTGGGGGACTTGGTGTGAGCCTTGTGTTGATGAAATGCCAGCGCTGCAGGAGCAGTGGGAGAAGTGGAAAGAGCAGGGCGTTGCTTTTATCGGTATCAATGTAGGTGAAGACAAGATGACGGTTAACAATTTTGTGCGTCAGGTTGGTGTTGATTTTCCAATTATGTACGACGAAAAAAAGATCGCGACAAGTCGGTTTGCTGTAGGTCCGATGCCTTCCACTTTCTTTGTTGCCAAGGATGGGAAGATCTCCGAAATATTTGAAGGTCAGCTGAATTTAGACACGCTCGAGTATCATATCCAGCAACTGGTGAATTCAAACTGAGCAAACAGGGGGATTTGAGACATCATGATCCAAAATACAAAATGTGAATGCGGCCATCAAAATCCAGTAGGGACAGTACTCTGTGAAGCATGCGGCAAACCTCAACTGCAGGAGGATCTTGAGTCGAGCGAACCGCTGGAAATGAGGTATGACGGGATAGCCAGACGTTCACAGAAGAGTAATCCGAACATCGTCGATCTCGTCTGGAATTTTTTCTCCTCGGTCAAAGTGGCCATCTATCTCATTGTAATAACTTTACTCGGAGCGATGCTGGGTACCATTTATCCGCAGGAAAATGCCTTTATCAATATGGATCCATCTGTTTATTACAAAGAGACATACGGAACACTTGGGCATATTTATTATTTACTAGGCTTGTCTCATACATACGAATCCTGGTGGTTCATCCTGCTGCTTGTTATGATCGGTGCTTCACTAGTCATATGCAGCTTGGACAGGGTACTGCCGCTATACAAGGCACTGAGCAAACAACGTATCCCCAAGCATATTCAATTCTTAACCAGACAGCGTGTTACATACCAAACTGAATTTCCTGATGAGGAAGCAGAAGAGTGGATTAAGAAAGCGGTTGCGCCGCTCAAAAAGAAAGGTTATCGGGTAAAAACAGACGGTACCGCATTGCTTGCTGAGAAATATCGATTTAGCCGTTGGGGACCTTATGTCATTCATATTGGTCTGATCATATTCCTGCTGGCCGTTCTTGCCAGAGGGCTGCCTGGGCTGCACATGGACAAGCATATTTCATTTCCGCAAGGAGAGATCAAGAATATTCCTGATACCACATTGTATCTGGAGAACATTGATTTTAGAGTGGAGTATTATTCGGAAGAGGAAACTCCGGAGGAATTTAGAAATCTCGGCAGGATTGTACCTAAGCTGTTTGAAACGGAAGCCAAATTGTACGAGTGTACTGCGGATTGTACAGATCCGTCCAAGATGCCTCAGCTTCAAGAGGTGAAGCATCACTTTATTCGAGTTAACGACCCGCTGGATTATGAGGGATTGAAGGCCTATCAGTATGATTTTGACCTTACGCCGATCCTTCGCTCCGTATCTCCTGAGGTCATCGATCTTGCGTCAGGAACCTCCTATGGCAAGATTCAATTGGATATGCAGAATCCGGAACAATATTTTGAGGCAGGGCCCTATTCACTAACACTGAAAGAGAAGTACATGGATTTTGGTCTGAATGATGAAGGAATACCTGTGTCTAAGTCACCAAATCCGAATGCACCAGCCTTTTTATTCGCCATTACCGGACCTGACCTGCCGGAAGAAGGAATTCAATATTTATATTTTCCACTCGAAATTGATAAGGAGCGTTTCCAGCAAGATGTTATCAATGAACGTCTTAACGGAGGCCGTATGCCTCTGGAGCTGAACGTGGATGGGATGGAGAATGTGGATATTATCGAATCGACCTCATATTTGAATATACGAATTGACAAGGCGATGCCGTTTGTATGGGTTGGAGCTTCCATTGTTATGCTTGGTCTAGTTCTCGGATTCTACTGGCAGCATCGGAGAGTATGGATTCGAATGGATAACGGAACTCTCGTGCTGGGTGCACATACGAACAAGAACTGGTTTGGTTTAAGGCGAGAAGTAGCGGATGTGCTACAGCAGCTAGATATTATCGTTGACGAAAAACTCTTGGATAACGGAGGAAACAAAGCGTGAACAACTTACTCGATCTTAGCAGCAATGCGTTTATGATCTCATTTTTCTTATACTGTGCTGCCTTTATTGTATATGCGATAGCAATTATGGGCCGTAAATTCAGCAATCGAGATCCAATCGTCCATGTCAAGAAATGGGGTAAAATCGGACTGATTACAACCTCTATCGCGCTTGTTGGTCAATTGATCTACTTCTTTACTCGCTGGATTGGTGCGGGGCATATTCCTGTGAGTAATATGTATGAGTTTATGTCTTTCTTGTCAATGATGGTCATCATCGCTTTTATTGTCTTGTATGCGATATACAAAACACCAATTCTGGGACTGTTTGCTCTTCCGATTACCATTATCCTGATGGCTTATGCAGCAGTATTTCCACAGGAGGTCCAGCCGCTTGTTCCGTCTCTGCAGTCGATTTGGCTCAATATACACGTTACTCTTGCGGCGCTTGGAGAATCCTTTTTTGCCGTTGGTTTTGCAGCAGGTCTTATGTATCTTTTGCGGACCGTCAAATTTGACAGTTCTGCGAAATCTGATAAGAGACAGCAAGGATGGGTTGAATTCACGCTGATTGTTATTATTATTGTAATAGGCTTTATCGGTACCGTGTTTGCATTTCGGGCAAGTGGATACGAAGCGGTCTTCACGCAGCAGGAAGCGGCTAACGTTGACACTGGGGGGACCGATAATAGTACAATAGAAAAAGTGATTTATCATATGCCGCCGATTGTGGCACCATACAATAGTGAAACCGAAAGCTACACTTCATTCCTCGGTATGAAGGAACCTATATTTGAAGCTCCTTCCTGGATGGATGGTGTTAATGCAGGCCGCAAGCTTAATACAGTGATATGGTCCGTTATTTCTGGTCTTGTTTTATATGGATTATTGCGTCTTATTGTTCGCAAGACTCTAGGCCGAACGATCAGTCCTCACTTGAAAGATATTGATCCGGATGATTTGGATGAAATCAGTTACCGTGCTATAGCGATTGGCTTCCCGATCTTTACGCTCGGGGCACTCATATTTGCTATGATTTGGGCTGAAATCGCATGGGGACGTTTCTGGGGATGGGACCCTAAAGAAGTTTGGGCTTTAATTACATGGCTGTATTATAGTGCTTATCTGCATCTGCGTCTGTCGAAAGGCTGGCAGGGAAGAAATTCAGCGTGGCTTGCAGTCATCGGATTTTTAATTGTGATGTTTACATTAGTTGGCGTGAATTTAATTATCTCAGGTCTCCACTCCTATGCAGGAACAGAATAATGCAATCACCGTCATATTCTATTTATTGTACATTCAACTAGCGCATACTACGGAGACTGGATTTTGGGAAAGTGGGGCGAATCTTGCTAATGGCAGAACATGAGAACCGAATATTGGTCGTCGATGACGAAGAAAGAATTAGAAGATTGTTGAAAATGTATTTGGAGAAGGAAGGCTATGAGATCGACGAAGCTGAGGATGGAGAAACCGCGCTGCATAAAGCGACAACTGAAGATTATGGTTTGATTCTGCTTGATGTTATGCTGCCTGGTATTGACGGGATTGAAGTATGTACCCGGCTGCGGCAAGCCAAATCAACCCCGGTTCTCATGCTGACAGCAAAGGGTGAAGAGATTAACCGAGTTCAAGGATTTGAAGTAGGTGCAGACGATTACGTGGTCAAGCCATTCAGTCCCCGGGAAGTCATATACAGAGTTAAGGCGATTCTTCGCCGTTCATCTGAAACAGCTTATCTATCTAAGGAGAATAACTCCAGCAATAACATCGTGTTTCCACATTTACTGATCGAGCATGATGCCCACCGGGTCACAGCGAACGGAGAAGAGATCAGCTTAACACCCAAAGAATATGAGCTGCTTCATTATTTGGCCATTTCTCCGGACAAGGTGTTCTCACGTGAAGACCTCTTGAAGGATGTTTGGAATTATGAATTTTTCGGCGACCTGCGTACCGTAGATACCCATGTTAAACGTCTGCGCGAAAAATTAAATCGTGTATCTCCGGAAGCGGCTTCCATGATTACAACCGTTTGGGGCGTTGGCTATAAATTGGAGGTTCCTAAATAAGTGTACTTTTGGAAATCACTCGTTGGAAAACTGTGGTATACGATTATTTTGCTCGTCGCCTGTGTTCTAATGACTTTAGGGGTGTTTCTACTTCCTTATATTGACATTAATTTTTCAGCGGATGAATCCGGTGAAATCAAAAGAATGTTTGTGCTTGTATGTATTATTGGGTTCAGCTTGACGACGTTCTTTGCGCTGTTTTTGTTCACCAAAATTACCCAGCCTATGCAGCAGCTTATCCAAGCTACGAATGAAATCCGAAAAGGGAACTATGGAACAAGACTGTCGCTTGTAACGAGCGACGAAATAGGCGAACTTGCCAGTACATTTAATCATATGGCTGATGAGTTGGAGGATACGATCCGGAATCTGAATCATGAGAAGGAACGTGTAGCAAGTGTCCTACGGAGCATGACGGATGCCGTCGTATCCTTCGATGGAGAAGGAAGACTGATATCGACCAACCCTCCTGGAGCAAAAGTGATGTCGATATGGCAAGGCATCGACTGGAATGAATCTGATGAGAAATATACTTCACAGGGCCAATCTTTTTCAAACATTCAGGATGTACCTCCACCGCTCAGGCCATTGTTCTATGCCGTAGTTACAGAGGCTCAGGACCAGAGTGCAGAGCTTCATGTCAAGCAAAGCGTATGGTCGATCCAAATGGCGCCATTACATGTCGAACAGGGAAGCAGAGGTGCGGTTGCGGTGCTTCGAGATGTGACAGAAGAAGCGCATTTGGAAAAAATGCGGAGTGATTTTATCGCAAACATTTCACATGAGATTCGAACACCCCTTTCCATGATTCAGGGCTATAGTGAAGCTCTGCTGGATGGCATGGCGGCCTCTCCCAAAGAAAGTGAGGAGCTGTTACAGGTTATTCATGATGAATCGCTGCGGATGGGCAGATTGGTTAAAGACTTGCTGGATTTGGCCCGAATGGAAGCAGGACATACGGATATTAATTTGCGGAGAGTTGATCTGAATCAAATGCTGGATAGAGTGTATCGGAAGTTCAGTGTAGCAGCCAAGGAGCAAGGATTGATCTTAGAGTATCCACATCAAGATGAGAGCCTCGTACTAGAAGCGGCGGATGAAGATAAGTTGGAGCAAGTATTTACGAACCTGCTTGATAATGCATTCAGACATACACCTTCAGACAAAAGGATTCAAATTATTGCAAAACAGATCAACGCAAGCTTCATTGAAATTCGAATCAAGGATGAAGGCAAAGGCATTCCGCGTGATGACCTTCCTTTTATCTTTGAACGCTTCTACAAAGCAGATAAGGCAAGAGTGCGGGATGTGGGCAGAGGTACAGGTCTAGGACTGGCTATTGTTAAGCATATTGTTGACGCGCATCAAGGAACGATCGAGGTCGACAGTATCCCAGGGCAAGGTACAGAATTTCGTCTAATTTTTCCCGTTCAGGCTGCTCTACATCACAAAGCTTAGATCTTTAGGTCAATTAGATTCGAAATATAGTACATGCATTTTATGAAGCACCCTTAAGGGGTGCTTTTTTTGTTGAACAATAGAGATAAATCTTGTTCACCGTGGAACATTTTTGAATTTTCTCGAATATATTCAGAACAGCATGTGAAGGTAAATATTGGATTTAATACGACATCGTCATGATGTAGGGAGGTTGAGAATGATGTCAAAAAAACGAAAACGAGTCAGTATTCGATCGTTTCTAGGGAGAGGCTCTGATGGTAACTCCTCAAATGACCGATTTGTAGGAATCCCGATTCCGCTTGAAGAATTGGAACGTTACAGTCAGCTCTTGACCGCCTTACAAAAAACAGCTCCAGCTGCCATATCACAGTCGATTATATTGAACATCACTGCGCTTCAGCGAAATTTGAGGGATCTGCTGCAATTTGTCAACAATTCCTCATTACCTGGAGTCATAAAAGCACAATTACAGTCCATTCTGGAGCTTTCCATTGCCAGTTCAGAGGTAACACCCTTCGTTAAACTGAATACCATAATTAATATTCAAGATTTGTTGGATGACTTGTTAGAAATTACTTTGCTACTGTTCATTTTACCTGAAGAGAAGGACCGTTTGGTCGGAATCATAAGAGCCACAGGTGTGGCGCTGACCACAGCTTCGGAAGGATTAGGCGGCGGTGGTGGTCAAGGCCCTGCCGGCCCTTCAGGGCCTCCAGGACCTGCGGGTCCTCAAGGCGCTCCTGGATTTGCAGGTTCGCAAGGTATTCCGGGACCGGTCGGTCCTGCAGGGCCTCCAGGCTTAACTCGGACGGTTGAATTTAATCCAGTAGATTCTGGTTCTTATGAGTCGGATCAAATTGTTACTTTTGAAGGAAGCTCATATATTGTAAACACAGCGAATCCAGCGGGTATACCAGGAATTTCACCTGACTTTACGCTCTTCGTAAGTGTTGGTCAAACCGGAGCTACCGGACCCACAGGATCGGCTGGGATAACTGGAGCAACAGGAGTAGGTTTGAGTGGAGTAATAACGTATGATCCACTCGCGGCACCGGGATACCCAGCATGTCAGGTGGTTACGTATCTCGGAAGTACGTATATAACCAATGTGACCGCACCGATGGGTATACCGGGTATGTCACCGGACTACACGCTGCTTGCGGGAGCTGGGGCAACAGGCAGTACAGGTGCAACGGGAGCAGGCGTTACGGGTGCGACAGGTACAACAGGAGTCACAGGCCTAACAGGAGGTACAGGAGCAACAGGGACAGCGGGAATAACTGGAGAAACAGGAGCGACAGGAGTCACAGGCCTAACAGGAGCTACAGGTACAACCGGAGCAACGGGTCTCACGGGAGCTACCGGAATTACAGGAGCAACAGGAGCAACAGGGACAATCGTTGGTATAGATGGATTCTCAGCGTTTCTTCCTGCGCTGTCGACTGCAACTAGTATTCAGCTGGCAGGTTGGACGGTCACTCCCCCTTATTATGATAGCGCCACATTTGATGAAGCTACAGGAAACTTTACAGTTCCAACCACAGGTCGTTATACGATTAATGCGACCATCAATTATTCTACAGCTGCATCTCTCTCCATATCCTTAGAAGAAGGAGTTAATCCCGCATTTGTTGTACAAAGAACCTCACCAACAACTACACAGCTCATTAGTGGATTGTTCCCTGTTCTCAACGTTAACGTGGCTTTAGTTCTTACGTTAAGAGCTATTCTTGGAAATGGAACTGTCACACTAACAGGAGATTTAGAGCTTACGGCAGGGGACGTTATAGGGCTCTTCTACGCAGCCAATGGTTTAACTGCTGCTTTGGATCTTGGTGGAGCAGGTACTCCAGGAATTGTCTGGTCCATTCATCGTATTTCGTAACATCCTATAAGTATAGGTTATATCTAAAAAAAGAGCTGGCCGATTGGCCAGCTCTTTTACTACATAATCTATGAATATGACAGCTTAGTCCTATTTTTTGAGAACAATTTCTTTTGCAGAGTTCAGCTCAGGCAACTGAGTTAGTTTCTCAAGGACTTCTTTAGGAACTTCTTTGTCGACAGTCAGGATCATGATGGCTGCTCCACCCACAATTTTCCGTCCTACCTGCATGGATGCGATGTTAACATCGTTTTCACCAAGCAGAGTACCAACCCGGCCGATAATACCCGGTTTATCATTATGTGAGATGAAGACCTGATGCTCTTCCGGTGCAAAGTCGACAGGGAAATGATCAAGTCTTACGATCCGCTCGCCGTATCCCGCCAGTAAGGTTCCGGCAATACGACGCTCCTGTTCCTTCTGATTTTTGAGCGTTACAGTAATCAGGTTTGTAAATCCTTTTGTACGAGGTGCTTGAGATACTACTACATTAATCTCCCGAGTCTTGGCAAGGTGCAGGGAGTTAACGATATTCGCTTCGCTTCCAAGATGACGCTCAAGAATCCCCTTTAGGATGTACCGTGTCAACTGCTGAGTGTCCACCTCAGACAATTCTCCTGCATAATCAACATGGATCTCCTGTACAGCTTCATTTGCGATTTGAGCAGCAAAACTACCCAGAGTTTCACCCAGTTTGAAATAAGGCTGGATTACGTTCATGACACTTGCTGCAACAGGAGGCATATTTACCGCGTTTTTGAACGGTTCGTTACGCAAGATATGAAGCACCTGCTCCGATACGTCAATTGCTACATTTTCCTGCGCCTCTACAGTGGATGCACCAAGGTGCGGAGTTACAATAATTTTGGGATGAGTCAAGAACGGATGATCCGCTTGAGGAGGCTCGCTTTCGAATACGTCAAAAGCAGCACCTGCCACAATGCCTTCGTCAACCGCCTCAACGAGTGCCATTTCATTAATAATCCCACCGCGAGCACAGTTAATGATACGCATGCCTCTTTTCATTACCTCGAATTGAGGACGGGCAATCATATGCTTGGTTTCAGGTGTCAGTGGTGTATGCACCGTCATAAAGTCGGCCTGACGCACAATTTCATCCACGGTAGCGAGGGTGATTCCCATCTTCTCAGCACGCTCTTGAGTAAGGAATGGGTCATAGCCCAGGATGTTCATACCAAATGCTTTTGCTCTCTTCGCGACTTCACTTCCGATTCGGCCCATGCCGAGTACGCCAAGCGTCTTGTTTCTTAGTTCAACGCCAAGGAAGGTTTTACGGTCCCAGGTCCCGTTAATGGTCTTGGCATAAGCTTGAGGGATATGTCTGGCCAGAGCCATCATCATTGCAAAGGTATGTTCACAAGTGGTAATCGTATTGCCGTCAGGTGCATTAATAACGATAATTCCTCTTTCCGTAGCAGCTTCCAAATCAATGTTATCGACCCCTACACCTGCACGCCCAACAACCTTCAGGCGACTTCCTGCCTGCATAATTTTACGTGTTACTCTCGTCTGACTGCGGACAAGAAGTGCATCATAATCACCGATAATTTGTACGAGCTCTTCTTCGCTAAGTCCCGTTTTCTTGTCAACCGTTACATCTTCAGCATCCACCAGCTGCTGAATTCCCAAATCACTGATCGGATCAGATACCAATACTTTTAACATGAATCTCTTCCTCCTTGATCATTGTAACTAATATAGATTAAGAAGCGGCGCTCTCATATGGATCTAGAGCTGGGCCATTTCATAAACTCGGTAAAATAGTAATGCGTCGCAGTAATAGAGTATCATGCTGCACGGATTTGAACATTTGGATAGATTCCGGATACACAAAAAAACTCCCAATCCTCATACTATCTCCGTAGTAAGGGACGAGAGTTGTCGTGGTACCACCCTAATTCGCAATTGCTCTCACAAGCAAAAGCCTCAATGGTCATTTATGTATGACCGGATTCGTAACGGGAATCATTCGATTGCATCTACGTTAGCGTTCAATGCAATAACTCAGGAGTGCTAAAGGTTTTCCGATTAATTACCGATTTCCACCTGCCATCGGCTCTCTGTTATATTACCCGGGCCTTCTCTCCGTCTTCGTATTTCGCATTCATATTGAATTTTTTCATAATGTATCATGGTTACATCACCATGTCAATAGTTGACGGGCGAATCAAATGAAGTTGCTTAAACGACGATTTGCCTCTTGTTTAGGCAGCTCATTGGATGTGTTTCTTGAATCTCTCATCTATTTTGGCTATCATTTAATTAAGCTGATATATTCAATTTCTAGAATAGGAGTAAGAAGAGGCGATATATGAAGAAACAACAGCGTAGGAAATTTAGGTTACAAAGGATAGAGCCTCACCAACTGACAGATCGCCTTTTGCTCATCAACTTGTATTTGACTCAGGGACTTACCTTAATCATTGGACTTGTATGGATCTTTTTTCAGCAGCGAAATCCGCTCGATATCCTTGCATTACCGGATGGGTGGAGATTCGTAATATACTGCCTAGGGCTTGCTGCGGTCATGCTTGTCATTGACTTTCTCTTGTCATCCTTCATGCCAGAGGACAGTATGGATGATGGTGGAATTAATAATATGCTATTTCAAAACAGGCCGATTTGGCATATTGTATGCATTGCAGCTATTGTCTCCGTCTGCGAGGAACTGTTGTTCAGAGGAGCAATTCAGCATGCTTTTGGTCCCTATTGGACAAGTATTATTTTTGCATTGATTCATTTCAGATACCTTAATCATTGGCTCCCAACAGGTTGGGTATTCTTGTCAAGTTATGGTTTGGGATACATCTATGAGCAATCCGGAACACTATGGGCTCCAATATTGTGCCATTTCTTAATCGATTTGATATCCGGACTCGCCATTCGTTTTCGGAGGGGAAAATGACTAATCAACTAAGCAGAGCGGAAACTTACGGCCATCGTAAAAAGAGAGAGACAAAGCAGCGGAGCAAGAAGGACAATCAGTCTGATAAAACGCTCCGCAGCAAGGACAAGGAGCAGAGCACAAAGCATAACTTATCAAAGAAGACAGCTTCTGCGCCAGTTACACTATCAAGAGTGCAGAAAAAACAGCAGTCGAATACAAAAAAATCAGCGCATCAGACACAAGAAGCAGGAATTCTCCCTACAAGATCTGATGTATTTCCTTCGCAACGAGTACGTCTAAGCAAATGGTTTGTTAATTCACTGATTATTATCTTTATATTGCTTACCGGAGCCCTTGTGTATTGGGGAATTATTGGTGCTCCTCCGCTTCGAACGTTGTTCTGACTTATGGTGTTTTAAAATTTGTAGAACTTCCTGTTTTTATTACGCATGAGTTTGTCGCCTTAAGCGAACAATAGAAGTGCATCAATCATACAAGGAGGTTTTTATCAATATGAGAACATCTTCTTTTCTGCTCGGTATTACACTGGGTGCTGTCGCAAGCTCGCTGCTCGCAAGAAATGTACACATGCCTACGTCTAAGGATGCTCGCAGAATGCTGAACAACACGAAGGAAAAGATGATGGACATGTCCTTTCCTGGTATGGGAAGCATGCTGAGCAAAGCAGGGATTGACTCACATGTCATTGATGCAAAAAACAGCCACAGCACAGTCGTCAAGAAGCAGGTTTCACCGAAGGAAAGAGAAGAGAACATGAACTTGATCAAATCCTTTATTAGATCCAACCCGGATGTCAAGAATGAAGTGGAGCAAGTGCTTAAAGAATCACATACTGTGATTCCAGGCATGTAAAAAGAAGCAAGGGATTTGACATGGAATCATTACAGATCCTTTTTATTAGGGCTGCTAATGATTCTTTTTTTGTCATTTTTATTGCGTGCAATTGTGGGTATAAAATGATAACATACTTACATAATCCATTTTCAGCACACAACAATAAATAGCAACATATTTTATTTTTAACACATGCATGATACAAGGGGAGGATCCTGTATGAAAATAGAACGCTTAAGCCACGATAAGATACGGATTTTCCTTACTTTTGATGATTTAAGCGAGCGAGGCATCCAAAAGGAAGATATGTGGCAAGAGGAGCCTAAAGTTCACGAACTGTTTACAGAAATGATGGATCAAGCATATACAGAACTTGGATTTGATGCTACAGGCCCACTAGCTGTTGAAGTTTTTGCTTTGCCTGCTCAAGGAATGGTCGTTATTGTGACCAGGGGGAAATATGATCGCGAACGTTATGGCGCAGGGCATGAGGATGACATCGCGGATGAAATTTACGAAATGGAAGTGACATTGGAACAGAGTGATTCAGTCATGTACACTTTCAAGGATTTTGAAGTTCTGATTGAAGCAGCCCATATGCTTCGCAATAAAGTGACTGGAGCCGGTCAATTGTATCATTATCAGGACAAATGGTTCCTGCACCTTGAACCGGATGAAGTTGACACAGAGCAGCACGGTGCGTTAATTGCTCTGCTTGCTGAATTTGGAGAAGGAAGCTCAGTTACGACGGCAGTCCTTCAGGAATATGGAAAGCTAGTTATGGCGGAGAATGCGATCGCCACAATTTGTGAGCATTTTAATCGTCATGACGCATAATAAATAAATGTTAAGGAAAACAATTTGGAGGGATGAACGGTGCTTCTGTTTTCGGTCTTAACCGCAGCAATTGCTCCGGGACTCGCCTTGCTGACATATTTCTATCTCAAAGACCGTTACGATGCAGAGCCGCTTCATATCGTTATTCGGATGTTCTTTTTCGGTCTGCTGACCGTATTCCCAATTATGATTATCCAGCGGGGTCTTGAACTATGGCTTGGTCATAATCCGTACCTTCATGCTGGGCTCATTTCAGCAGGTGTGGAAGAAGGGTTTAAATGGCTCGTTATGTTTCATTTTATTTATCACCACACGGAGTTTGACGAACCTTACGATGGTATTCTTTATGCGGTAGCCATTTCTCTCGGATTTGCTACAGTTGAGAATGTATTGTATTCATGGGCTGGTAATGCTTCATTTGGACTAATGCTGTTTCGCGCTCTATTACCTGTCTCGGGACATGCGATGTTTGGTGTTATCATGGGATATTACACAGGTAGAGCCAAGTTCTCTGATTCACAGAAACTTAGAAATAAGTTCCTTGCTATGTCTCTCATCCTGCCTGTTTTCTGGCATGCAATATATGATATCGTGCTTAATAAGGGCGGAGGCTGGTACTGGTTTATCGTTCCCATTATGGTTATTCTTTGGTATGGAGGGATGGGCAAGGTATACCGGGCAAACAATCGCTCTCCGTTTCGATTCGTTAAGCGAGAAGAAGAGGTTAATCTGTAATTTATATGGACACACTTGTTGTATTCGAGCGGTTTTATAGCTGCTTACAATGAGTGTGTTTTTTTGTTGTCTAAACTATCTAATCATGATGAGAAGGAAGGCTTACTAATGAGAGTAAAGGTGAGAATCCGCTGCAAGCAGTGTGGTGAAAGATTTGTACTTCGGGGAAAGAAGGAACGGGGGAAGATCGAAACAGGCTTCAAGCAATGCATTTGCGATAATCAAGATCGGTTTGAAATTGAAGAAGACATTATTTGAATTTTAAGCACAATGATGCATAAGCTTCCTTTCTTCTTGTCACAATAAGGACATCTTACTTGAAGAAAGGAGTAACGAATAAGATGTACAGACGATTAAGCTCGGTTCTGTTTCCTATTGTGACAGTGCTGCTCATAGGTACTATCATCTGGGGATATCAGATAAACCAGCAAAGGAACAGCGTCATGATTCAATCTGAAAATCAATATCAAAGAGCGTTTCACGACTTATCCTATAATATGGATCGTATTCACTCCGAACTGGGAAATACGCTTGCGGTAAGCTCTGCATCGGAAGGAATGCACCGTAAGGGATTGATGAATGTTTGGCGATTGAGCAGTGAGGCACAGAACGAAATAGCACAGCTACCGCTCAGCATGGTTCCATTTAATGAAACAGAGGAGCTGTTATCTCGAATCTCCAAATTTGCTTACCAAGCATCGATTCGTGATTTAACCAAAAACCCGCTGACGGATCAAGAGAAAAAGAACTTGCAAACCTTGTACAAAAATACAGAAGAGATTAACAAGGATCTGGATAATGTACAAATGAGCGTTCTGAATGATCACCTGAAGTGGTCGGATGCTGAAATGGCAATGACGAGTGAAAAGGAAGTCAAGAACGGAATTGTTGATGGATTCCGCTCGGTCAATAAAAAAGTCGGTGAATATCCGCCGCTTGAATGGGGACCTTCGGTATCGAGCTTGTATGAGCAGCGCAAGGTTCGCAAACTGAGCGGAGTACCGGTAACAACCGCCGATGTCAAACGCAAAGCGCAAAAATTCGCAGACCTAAATCAAGAAGAGATTCAGGTGACGGAGAACGGGAGGGGTACAGATTACAGATCTTATACCGCTTCTGCCGTTCACCCGAGAGGAAATATGGTTAGTATGGATTTCACAGCTGACGGCGGCTTGCTCATTTCTTACAATGATGAACGAGAAGTGGGTCCAAAGAAGGTAGACCGTGAGACGGCAATGAATAAGGCAGATCAATTCCTGGAGAATAAGGGCTACCGAGAGATGCAGGCCGTTGCTTACAATGAATACGATAATCTTGGGAACTTCACGTATGTTCGTCAGCATGAGGATGTACTGGTATATCCAGAGAAAATTACAGTGCGTGTTGCTCTTGACAACGGTGAAGTCATTGGTCTGCAGGCCACAGAGTTTCTAAATGAGCATCAGGAAGATCGGGAATTCCCTGCGCCGAAGATGAAAATGAAGGATGCAAAAGCGAAGCTGAATCCTGACTTCAAAGTTAGCATGGTTCGTAAGGCGCTCATTAAAAATGAGTTTAGTGATGAAGTGATGTGCTATCAGTTTGTGGGCAAGATCAATGGTTCGCAGTATCGGATCTACCTAAACAGTGATACAGGTCTAGAAGAAGCAGTAGAAGTTGTGCCTGGACAAACCGGCCGCTTATAGCTTTACAATAAAAATAAGCTCCTCTCTTGCAAATGAGAGGAGCTTATTTGCATATACGTATGATCTTCATCACATGGTATAATATCCCTTAGTGATATGAATAAGACCTAAGGTGGAGATCGGCATTGAATCCGAAAGTGAATGAAGTTTTATATGTTCAAATCCCTTCAACAGATAACAAAGAGAAGAAGCTGGAATACAAGTCTAGAATCGCAGAGGTTGAAGAAGACCATATTTGTATGGAAATTCCCATGCTTGAGGGTAAATATTTGCACAGACTTAGAATAGGAGATGAACTGGCTGCCTGTTTTGTAACAGAGGGCGGAGTTAAGCATTTTTTTAATACATATGTAACTGGATTTAAAGAGGATGTTATTCGACTAATCAAGATACGCAGACCTTCAAAAGATGAGATTTCTCAAATTCAACGGCGCAATTATTTACGCGTTCAGGCGAAGCTGGAGATCGCTGTCAAATTTAAATATGACTTCACAAGATTCATAGCCTATACAGATGATGTGAGCGGAGGCGGACTTTCGTTTTTTGAACACAGCAGCTACAGCGTAGAACAAGGACAGAGTCTGTCGTGCTGGTTATTGCTTCCGTACAAAAATGGAGAGATCGAGCATGTTCCCTTTGAAGCTGCAGTAGTAAGAATCCAAGATCTGGAGAGCGGGCGCCGTTTAGTAATGATAGAGTTTACTAAAATTACGAATATGGAGCGACAAAAAGTAATCAAATACTGCTTTGAACGTCAATTGGATTTTCGAGGAAGATAAAAGAGAATTTGGAATAAGCTTGTCTCTCTTAGGGGATAATTTACCAAACCTTAAGTCGGAGGGATAGCAGATGAGCCGCGATCAGGAAGTCAGTCAAGAATATGAGAAGTTGTTTGCCGAATTCAGCAATAAAATGGAGTGTGTTATCAAAAGGGTAATCATCAGCCTTATAACCCTTCTGGTTATTATCCAAATATTGCTTCATATTCCCGGAATTGCTCCTTTATTTTCCCCTGTATTGAACATGGAAGGAATTCCACTTCATCCCGCTTTACGTTCTGAAATAAAGGGTAATGAAGATTGAACGCTTTTGCATCAGCGTAGGTTGTGTGGTATAATTTTCACGTCGCAGGCAATGCCTGCTTTTTTCTTGAGGCTTAAGTTTGAGGAGGAATGGCCCGTTGACAAGCCAGAAAGCAGCAGAGAACGGGAGATTGAATGTGGCTATTGACGGTCCGGCAGGTGCGGGGAAGAGCACTGTAGCCAGACGTGTGGCGAGTGAACTCTCATACATATACGTAGATACCGGAGCAATGTATCGAGCGGTTACCTACTATATGCTTCGCCATGAAATTGAACCGGAAGATGTAAATTCGGTCCTCAAGCACTTACGGGAGCTCAGCATAGAGCTTGTCCCGGATTTGAATGGGCAGAAAGTACTCCTTAACGGTGAAGATGTGTCGGGACCTATACGATCAAGGGAAGTAACCGGGATTGTGTCTCTATATTCTCAGATTGAAGATTTGAGAACGCATCTTGTTGAACTGCAAAGAGTTATGGCACTCCGCAAAGGAGTGGTTATGGATGGCAGAGACATAGGTACTACCGTGTTGCCAGATGCAGAAGTGAAGATTTTTATGACTGCCAGCGTTAAGGAACGTGCACTTCGAAGGTTCAATGAATTGGAGAAGACCGATGACCTGACATTGGAACAGCTTGAATCAGATATTGCTGCTCGGGACAAGCTTGACCAGGAACGGGAGATTTCTCCACTCCGTCAAGCAGATGATGCCATCGTACTAGATACGACCTCGATGAGTATTGATGAAGTCGTTGAGTATATTGTATCACGCTGTTACGAAGTCGGGAGAGAGGTCGATTTATGATTTATTCAATCTGTCGGGGTTTGCTGAGATTCATTTATACAGTATTATTCCGTTTAGAAGCTGTAGGAAGAGAAAATATTCCCCGAGAGGGTGGAGTAGTGTTATGCTGTAATCACATCAGCAATTATGACCCGCCTACACTTGGGATTAAAATTGAACGCAAGGTAAGGTTTATGGCAAAGAGCGAGCTCTTTGATATTCCAGTGCTCGGTCCAGTCCTGAAGGCTGTCGGTGCTTTCCCTGTAAAGCGTGGAGGCGTCAGCAAAGAATCCATCAAAACTGCCCTTAAAATTTTACGAGACGGACAAGTGCTCGGCATTTTTCCTCAAGGCAGCCGCAATAATGATGGAGGAATTGGCAAGAAAGGTGCAGCCAGCTTCGCTTTACGCAGCGGTTCAGCAGTAGTGCCAGCCGCAATTATTGGTGAATATAAGCTGTTCCGCAAAATGAAAATTGTATACGGTAAACCTGTAAATCTGGATGAATTTAAAGATGATCCTTCAGGGGATGCGCTGGAAAGGGCTACAGAGAAGATCATGTCCAAGATTGACGAGATGACCAAGACGGGCATACCTTCTCAGCCATAATAAACGCAAATGCATGATTCATTATATTTTATGGAAAGCTACGAAAGATCAGGTTTATGCTGTAATTGTTTTGAACTCTGCCCTTGGCAGGTTTAAATAAATGGGGTTTTTGAATTGAGGAGGGTATTGATATGTCGGAAGAGATTAAAAATCAAGAAGTAACAGAAGCTGCAACCCAAGATGAACTGGATTCATTCGTATCTTTGAAAAAAGGGGATACTGTTAAAGGAACCATTGTCAAATTGGAGGATAACCAGGCTTATGTGAGCATTGGATATAAATATGACGGTGTGATTCCAGTTCGCGAGCTTTCTTCACTGCATGTGGATAACATTGGCGATGCTGTACAAGTAGGCCAAGAGGTAGAGTGCAAGGTTGTAAGCATCGATGACGAGAAAGAAAGACTTGTTCTTTCCAAACGTGCAATTGACAGCGAAAATGCATGGGAGCAGCTTGAGAAACACTTTGAATCTGGCGAAGTATTCGAAGTTACTGTGTCCGACGTTGTTAAAGGCGGCGTGGTAGCAGACGTAGGCGTACGCGGATTTATTCCGGCTTCGATGGTGGAGCGCCATTTCGTAGAAGATTTCAGCGACTACAAAGGACGCACACTTCGCGTCAAAGTTAAAGAGCTTGATCGTGAAGCGAACAAAGTTATTCTTTCCCAAAAAGATGTGCTGGAAGCTGAATTTGAAGCGAACAAACAAAAAGTTATCGCTGAGCTGAAAGAAGGCCAAGAAATTGAAGGAACAGTACAGCGTTTGACTCAATTTGGCGCATTCGTTGATGTAGGCGGCGTTGATGGTCTGGTTCACGTATCTGAGATTGCTTGGAATCATGTGGATAAACCAGCTGATGTACTTTCTGAAGGCGACAAAGTGAATGTTAAGGTTCTGAAAGTGGATCCTGAGAAAGGCAAGATCAGCCTTAGTATCAAAGCAGCCCAACCGGGTCCATGGGAAACGGCTTCTGCACAATTCAACACAGGTGACATCGTGTCTGGTGTTGTTAAACGTCTCGTGCAATTTGGTGCATTTGTAGAGATTGCTCCAGGCGTAGAGGGCCTAGTTCATATCTCCCAGATCTCCCATAAGCATATCGGAACTCCAAATGAAGTTCTAAAAGAAGGTCAAGAAGTACAAGTGAAAATTTTGGAATTGAGCACTGCAGAACAGCGTGCTAGCTTGAGCATCAAGGAAACAGAAGAAGCACCTGCTCCTGCTCCTCGTGCAGAAAAATCCAAAAATGCACCTCGTGAGGAAATTGACAACCCTAACGTATCACTGAGCAACCAAGGCCTTAGCATTACACTTGGTGAGCGTTTTGGCGACAAATTAAGCAAATTTAAATGATCATTACTTTAACATAAGATTTATAACTGGCAGTGTATAATGGCTAATAGAATTGGCGAACCCTCCGGGGTTCGCCGATTGTCGTTCGAAACGTGTTTTTTAATTTAAAATATTCACGCTTTGTCTTGAATCTTTAGTTCTATGTATATAAATGAACTATTTTTTGCTATGATATGAGCGTAAGATGTGACAGGAGGAGTGTATTTATGGCAAGACCCGTTGTGGCTATAGTCGGGCGACCGAATGTGGGGAAGTCAACGATTTTTAACCGTATCATCGGCGACCGGCTGGCCATTGTGGAAGACAAGCCGGGCATCACACGTGATAGACTGTATGGTGTTGCAGAATGGAACGGCAAGCCTTTCAGCGTCATCGATACTGGAGGTATCGAAATTGACGGTGAGGATGTTATTATCAGATCCATCCGTATGCAGGCAGAGCTAGCTATCGAAGAAGCGGATGTTATTGTATTTATGTGTGACGCCAAGACAGGTGTTACACAATCAGATGAAGAAGTAGCCCAAATGCTGTATCGCTCAGGCAAGCCGGTAATTGTAGCGGTAAACAAGGTGGACAACATTGGACGAAGTGATTTGATCTATGAGTTTTACTCGTTAGGTTTCGGTGATCCGATTGGTGTGTCAGGAAGTCATGGTACAGGGATTGGCGATCTGCTGGATGCAATTACGAACAATCTGCCTGAACTTGAAGATGATGAGTACGATGAGGATGTTATTCGCGTTGCTCTTATTGGGCGTCCGAATGTAGGGAAATCATCACTGGTTAATGCTATTTTGGGCGAGGAACGAGTTATTGTCAGTGACATTGCGGGTACAACCCGGGATGCAATCGATACTCCGTTTGAAAAAGATGGACAACGTTATGTATTGATTGATACGGCGGGAATGCGCAAGCGCGGGAAGGTATATGAAACGACCGAAAAATATAGCGTGATGCGTGCTATGCGTGCCATTGAACGAGCAGATGTTGTTCTCATCGTTATTAATGGTGAAGAAGGCATTATCGAGCAGGACAAGCATATTGCAGGGTATGCATATGAGGCAGGTAAAGCCTCCTTGTTTGTTGTGAATAAATGGGATGTTGTAGACAAGGATGACAAAACGATGCATGAATTTGAGAAGAAGATCCGCGATCATTTCCTTTTCATGACTTATGCTCCTATCGTATTTTTGTCTGCCAAAACGAAACAGCGTTTACAAAAGCTGCTTCCTGTTGTACAGCATGTATCTCAGCAGCATGTTATGCGTGTACAAACACATCTGCTTAATGATGTCGTATCCGATGCGGTAGCGATTAATCCACCACCAACGGATAAAGGCAGAAGGCTGCGGATTAATTATGTAACACAAGTAGCCGTCAAACCGCCGACAATCGTTGTATTCGTGAATGATCCAGAATTAATGCATTTCTCATATGAGCGCTACTTGGAGAACAAAATCCGTGCTGCCTTTAATTTTGAAGGTACACCGATCAGGATATATACTCGGCGCAAGTCTGATGAGAGTTAGGAGAGAATCAATGTGGTTTGGTCAATCACAGCTGTAATCGTAAGCTATCTTCTGGGATCGGTAAGCTTCAGCTTTTTACTTGGCAAAATGATGAAGGGTATCGATATTCGTGATCATGGAAGTGGAAATGCAGGAGCTACAAATACGCTCAGAACGCTTGGCAAATGGCCGGCTATTCTTGTACTAGCGCTGGATATTGCAAAGGGGATTGCTGCCGTATGGATTGGCAGATCGCTGGGCGGCGATTCAGCCTGGGTGCCTGCACTTTGCGGTATCAGTGCAATTATAGGTCATAACTGGCCCGTTTTCTTCCGATTTCGTGGTGGAAAGGGGATCGCGACTGCCATTGGTGTGCTAGCTACCCTCTGCTTTCTGCCTGCTTTGTATGCAGGGATTATCGCGATTCTGTCTATTTTCATCACAAGATACGTTTCGCTCGGCTCATTAATTTTCGTCTTTTTGACACCATTATTTTTGCTAATTCTTCTATATCCATGGCCTGTTTTTTGGTCAAGCCTAATTATTTGTATCTTTGCATTTTGGAGACATCGTACAAATATTATGAAGTTAATTCAAGGTAAGGAGAATAAGATAGGTTCGAGTTCAGCGAAAGGAGGAAACCGGGTTGTCTAAAAAAGTAACGCTATTGGTAGCTGGAAGCTGGGGAACTGCACTTGCAAGCGTGTTGGCTGATAATGGGCACGATGTATTTGTGTGGACGAGAAGTGAACAGCAGGCGGCAGAAATCAATCTGCAGCGTACAAACAGCCGTTACCTGCCCGGCATTACTCTGTCAGATCGTATCGTAGCCACCAGTGACATGAAAGCAGCAGTAAAGGGTACCGACGCTATTATTATAGTCGCACCTTCTTCTGCAATGCGGGCTGTGGTTCAGCAGCTGAAGCCACACTACGCTAAGGATACGCTCATTATTCATGCAACCAAGGGGTTTGAGCTTCCCAGTCTCAAACGGATGTCCACAGTGATTGCAGAAGAATTGGAATGTACGGAGGGCGATATTGTCGTCTTGTCAGGACCGAGTCATGCTGAAGAAGTAGTGAAGCGGAATCCTACAACAATTGTTGTGGCAGCATTAAACGATGAGAAGGCGAATTACGCAAGGGATCTGTTCATGAATGTTAACTTCAGAGTCTACACCAACCGGGATCAAGTAGGTGTTGAACTGGCTGGAGCACTCAAGAACATCATTGCTCTCGGTGCCGGTATGTCGGACGGTCTGGGCTTTGGAGATAATGCCAAAGCCGCGATTATAACAAGGGGACTTGCCGAGATAGCGAGAGTAGGCGTCCAGATGGGAGCAAATCCGCTCACCTTCTCTGGCCTTGCCGGTGTTGGGGATCTTGTCGTAACAGCGACAAGTAAGCATAGCCGGAACTGGCGGGCGGGGTATGCCCTTGGTCAAGGCAAACCGCTTAATGAAGTGCTTGAAGCGATGGGGATGGTTGTGGAAGGTATCCGCACAACGGAGGCCGCTCATGCCATATCAATCAAATTTAATGTACAGATGCCGATTGCCGATCAGCTCTATCAAGTGCTGTTCACAGGCAAAGACAGTCGTACGGCGGTAGAAGCCCTTATGGGGCGTGATCCGAAGACCGAGATGGAAGTTATGAAGCTAGAGACCTGGGAACAATGGCATAAATAATTGAATTATTTAGCTGGCTCGCTCTCTTCCGTAGGCTGGAGCCTCTTGAATTGTGGAGTCATCACCTTTCTCTAAGACAGCTCATATGATATGTTGAGTTTTTGTCTTAAGGAGGGGAATAAATGGGAGATTTTTCTAAGGATGCTTTGGATGCAATTAACAAAAAGACCGGTAAGAAAATATCCGAAGGGGCCGTCAAAAAATTGGCCAGCACGGTTAAGCCTTCTACAATGCAAAATGAAGCCCAACTGCGGACATTAATCAAGCAGGTCTCTGCAATGGCCAATATACCGGTCAGTGAAGAAACAATTAAAGATATCGTTAATGCGGTTAAAAAAAGCGGTATGAATCCAAGCAACATGGAAGCACTCATGAAAATGATGATGAAAAAGAAATAAGTTCTAACAATCAATATAAAACAAAGAGAGAGGCAGCAGCCTGTTTCTTTGTTTTTTTCTTTTATTTGGAAGTTCAGTTCCGTTTTTCATGATATAATAAGTCGTGTTTATGGACAAACGTACCTAAATAATGTTGCAGTGAAAGGGAGCAGATCATGAGTGCAATGGATAAAATGTGGCTGTCCATTATCGCAATTTTAATTATGGGAGTATCTGTTTTTCTCATTACTTTTGCCAGAGCCAAAACTAAGGGTATAATAAAAGGGGTTTTATCCGTAATCGCTTTTATTATTATGTTAATTGGTTTCTTTAGCGGCGTAGTGTCAATCATGTAGCAGCTATGAATGATATTTATCCCTGCTATAACATATATGCGGCAAGCTTACTTAAGCATCAAGATTTGTACTTAGAGGATAAAGGGAAGGTGAGCCGATTGGCAGGGCTATTTTCACCAAATGATTGGAGTCATGATGAGGTGTTGGATAGATCTTTGAGATTGTTGATCAACATATGGAATACAAATGACCATCTCTGGTTACTGGGAGGCAGCAGCAGTTTAATGCTCCAAGGTGTTGGACTCGCTAAACCACCCAATGATATTGATATCTATGCTGATCTTCGGGTTGCCAAATTACTGCATAGACTTGCATCAGGCAGGCAAATAGACGAACAGGTCCTGGACCGCAGCGGCACCTACACTTCCCTGTTAAGCCATTATCGTATCGAGGATTCCGCTATCGAGCTGTCCGGAGGGTTTGAGATATGTACTGAGGGGTCATTTTACCGCACAGAAGTCGAGCTGCTAAGCTCATATGCAGCGCTTTACAGCGTCCAGGGAGCAGCAGGCAAGGTGAAGTTAACTCCGCTCAGTCATGAGCTGCTGTTCAATGTACTGCGCCAAAGAGAGGATCGTTACATCCCCATTGCAACAAAAATCACTGAGGACTTGAAGGAGCATCTGCCCCTCATTAGAGAGCTCATTGCGAGGAATGTATGGTCTGATCAAGATTTAAGTAGGGTAGAGGAGCTCCTGAATACTAGACTCTAAAAGCGAGTTTTCGGGAATGAAATTGCTGCAGGAAGGAAGTTAATTATGAGTGTGAAGGTAACGTTTTTGCCGGCGCGCAAAGAAATTATAGTCAAGCAGGGCACAACGTTGCTTCAAGCTGGGCAAAGAGCAGGAGTCCATATTCCTACCCGTTGCGGGGGGAAGGCAGGCTGCCTGATGTGCAAGGTGAAGGTTCAAGAGCAGGAACGCAAGAACTTGAGTAAGCCGAGTACGGCTGAAATAAACAAGTTGGGAACATGGCTGAATGATGGAACCCGGCTTGCTTGTCAGGCGGTCATCCATGATTCAGTCGTCGTAGAACTTCCAGAGGACAAATTAAAGGCCGCAATCCGCAAGCAGCTTGAGAAACAGCAGGCGGAACGTGATGAATTGTGGTAAGCCTTATTGGTACATCATTATAATGATCTAGAAATGGGATGGACTTAGCGATGTCACAGAGTCAAGTACGATTCGGTATAGGTAAGCTTCGATATGTAATTCTCGGCACACTTTTCTTGGTCTTGGTCATGCTGACAGGCTGTATGTATCCAGGGACAAGCAGTGAATCAGAACCTGTAATTGTAAACTATGATGATAGTGTTAGCAGAATACAGCATGCAATTGATTCCTTCCAGACAGACCAGCATATATTACCTATGATTACTGCAGGCAATGAGACTCCAAGGTACGAAAAGTTTCGAATCGATTTAAACAAGCTGGAGCAGCAGGGATACCTGGATGATATACCGAATACCGCCTTTGAAAAAGGAGGCAGTGTGTATTATCTGCTTCAGAATGAAGAATCAGACCCTGTTGTGAAGGTGATGGATCTTACGACGGTGCAGCGTGTAAACGATGTTCAGCGTTTAGCTCAGACGTACAAGTCTACACATGATGAATGGCCTGTGTCAGAGGAGGTATCACCCGGTGTATCTCGGGTTGATATAGACAAGCTGCAGAGCGGAGCCAGTCAATTGCAGGAATTACAGAGCGTATATTCTGGTGAAGCCCTTCCATATTTGCTCGATGAAAATGGAAACGTATATGCCGATTATGCAATTGATATCATGCAGGTAATTGAGCGGGAGAAGCTTGCCCCTTCAAAAACTGAGGATCTCAGAGAGCTGCTCACGGAGCGATCACATCATGTGCCTGTGAAATCACTGCCTTATCATTGGGATGGCTCTGCCCCCATTGCCGTACTTCAATAAGTTTATATCTGATGACCGCCAGATTGGCGGTCTTTTTTTATTGTGGCCCGAAGGAACTTTGCCGAACGTTCTAAAAAGCTGCCGAGACTCATATATTCAGTGTGGATGGACTGCAGAGGGTGACGTCTATCATCAGGGCGATCAGGTCTGATAATAGAAATTTTAGAAAAGGCGTCATACCGCAGTGGTCATGTACATACTATGATACTAGTCCAAAAGCATGTACGAGTTACGCCGCTCATCTTCTCTCTTTGATCAGAATGTGATTGTCGGCGGCGGACGACTTCCGGGCAATTTTTATAAGCTGTTCTACCGCTTACAGGGTTTTAACGTCTGATTGAAAACGAAGCGGATGCTCTTTAGCATTTTTCCTTCGGAGTATTTTTAGGAGGGGATTTCACTTGGAAAAAGTAGACATTTTCAAAGACATTGCCGAACGCACTGGCGGGGACATTTATCTTGGTGTTGTCGGCGCAGTTCGAACAGGAAAATCCACATTCATTAAACGCTTCATGGAAACGATCGTATTGCCAAACATTACGAGTGATTCCGATCGTGTCCGTGCAGTAGACGAATTGCCGCAGAGCGCTGCAGGTAAAACTATCATGACAACAGAGCCGAAATTTGTGCCAAATACGGCGGTGCAGATCAAAGTGGCTGATGGCCTTGATGTTAATGTGAGACTGGTAGACTGCGTAGGCTACGCCGTAGAAGGAGCGAAAGGCTACGAGGATGAGAATGGACCTCGGATGATATCCACGCCATGGTTTGAAGAGCCTATTCCTTTTCAGGAAGCTGCTGAAATTGGCACACGCAAGGTAATTCAAGAGCATTCTACACTCGGTGTTGTCGTAACGACAGATGGAACAATTGCCGAGATTCCGCGCGAGTCTTATGTGGAATCCGAAGAGCGAGTCATTGCAGAGCTCAAAGAAGTCGGCAAGCCGTTTGTACTGATCATCAACTCCATCAAGCCAAAAAGTGAAGAAGCACAGCAGCTTCGCGCCGAGCTCGCAGAGAAATATGATATTCCGGTGATGGCTGTAAGCGCAGCGACCATGACGGAAGATGATGTAACCGGCGTACTGCGAGAAGTGCTCTATGAGTTCCCGGTTCATGAAGTGAATGTCAACTTGCCGAGCTGGGTCATGGTGTTGAACGAGAATCACTGGCTGCGTTCGAATTATGAAAATTCCGTGCGTGACACGGTCAAGGACATTCGCCGATTGAGAGATGTGGATCGTGTTGTTTCTCAGTTCATGGAATATGAATTCATTGATCGAGCTGGGCTCAGCGGCATGAATATGGGGCAGGGCGTTGCTGAGATTGATCTCTACGCACCAGATGAATTGTATGACCAGATTCTATATGAAGTGGTTGGCATTGAGATTAGAGGTAAGGACCATCTGTTACAGCTCATGCAGGACTTTGCTCATGCGAAAAAAGAATACGATCGCTTTGCCGAAGCGCTCGAGATGGTGAAAACGACAGGCTATGGCATAGCCGCACCTTCTCTTGCTGAAATGGCGCTTGATGAGCCGGAGCTGATCCGTCAGGGAACAAGATTTGGCGTCAGACTGAAAGCAACAGCGCCTTCAATCCATATGATTCGAGTGGATGTCGAGTCCGAATTCGCACCGATTATAGGCACAGAGAAGCAGAGCGAGGAGCTTGTTCGATATCTCATGCAGGACTTTGAAAATGATCCGATCAAGGTATGGGATTCAGATATGTTTGGCCGTTCGCTTCATTCCATCGTGCGTGAGGGCATTCAAGGCAAGATTGCCATGATGCCTGATAACGCCAGATACAAGCTGCAGGAAACGCTTGGCCGCATTATTAACGAGGGCTCTGGCGGACTGATCGCCATCATACTGTAATACCTGAGCTAGTTACTAAAATAACCGAAAGGATATATCCTTTTCGGTTATTTTGCTTGTCAAAAATGGTATGATTGCTCATTGACTCTTAAAAAGGATAAGATTCTATCAATTTTAACTATATATAGCGCTGAATTCACTTGAAATTGTATTCTGACTGTATTACTATAAAGTTTGTCCGTTTAAGAGAAATATAGTCCTGCGACTAGATGCTTACTCCTCTTGGCAGCGGATGTAAATGAGCCGGGCATATAAACCTATTAGTATAAAAATAGCCTAGCCACGTATATTTTGCGGTAAAACGGAAACACAGTATAACACTTAAGATATTTCAGGAGGTGAATACACTTGAATAAATCTGATCTGATTGCACAAGTTACAGAGGCAACTGAATTGTCGAAGAAGGATGTTACGAAAGCAGTGGATGCTGTATTTGAAGCTATTTCCGAAGCTCTGCAAAACGGAGACAAAGTTCAACTCGTTGGTTTTGGTAACTTTGAAGTACGCGAGCGTTCTGCACGTAAAGGACGTAATCCGCAGACAGGTGAGGAAATCGAAATTCCTGCGAGCAAAATTCCTGCTTTCAAACCAGGCAAAGCGCTCAAAGACGGAATCAAATAAGATTTCTACATACGACCAGGTAACCAAAAAGACCGTGAATACGTTCACGGCTTTTTTCATTTAATTGAAAAGGGGCAGTGAGCATGGAAATTCCATTAGGCGGCGATTATATCGTGATTAAGGCAAAAGAGAACGGTGTGCACGTCATTGGACTGACCCGAGGACATGATACAAGATTTCATCACACCGAGAAGCTGGATAAAGGTGAAGTCATGATTGCCCAATTCACAGATCACACTTCAGCGATCAAAGTACGGGGCAAAGCAGAAGTGATGACAAAACATGGGAAGATCGAAACGGATCAATAAACGGCTTATTTTCACTCAACTTTAAAATGCAGGCATAGCCTGCTTTTTTTCTTTGTACAATGAGGTATGGGCCTTGTCTCACGAGCTCACAACAGGAAATGGGAGGCGAATTTTTTGAAGAAGAAAAAAGTCATTCTCATAGTCCTTTCCATCTCATTAAGTACACTCATGCTGCTGGCCACTTTTGTCACCATTCAAAAAGACTCCATGCAGGAGGTCTCCCGCGAGGTTCTGCAGAGCAGCAATCCGGTCAAGCTGGAGGATCATAATCTGGTCGATTACTTGCATGAATTGAAGCTTGCGGCACAGATCAGCAAAGTGAAGTGGAACAGCGGTGTTCTGACTATTGATTTGAGAGCAGCAGATGAATCGAGTGATCCATCTGATATTTATGAAGATATAGCGACGGTTGCTTCTTTTTCTTTTGAGGAGACCGTCAATGTGCAGCAGCTGATGCTTCGGGTAATGGCTGAGGATGAATGGATGGGAAGCCGTCATTTGCTGTTATCGGCAGATATTAGGCGGAGCGAGTGGAATCTTGAAGCACTGCAATTGCTCAAAACATGGAAAAGCGCTGAGCTTCCTGACGACCTCAAACAACGGTTTCATATGTCGGAAACGAATTTATGGCGCAGACAGTTCATTTTACGCTGAAAAGGGTTAATGATGCTTGTGCGATCATTTCGATCGTATGCTATAATAGATAAGATTGTGAATATATTCTATTTGAAACAATTTCATAATACCTTTAATGAGTTATGAAATTGATTCGCTACTTATTTAATGGCTCGGAGGATCAGGATGACTACATACCGCGTACCTAATCTTGCAAAAAAATATACAAACTACGATATGATTCAGCGGCATACGGAAATTCCGAATTTTCCTGATGGCCGTGTACGGCTGCTTGCGTTTTTTTTGAATCGCGGACCGGTTCGGTCAGCGGAGCATAGTGAGTTATACTCCCTTGTTACTGCCCTTGTGCAAATGGGTCTGGATACACATGAGATGATTGATATTCATGAGGAAGAGCTGAAGGAGCAGGAGATGCGATCTCGTCAGCTCAAAGTACTCGGTGGAGATTATTTCAGTGCAAGGTTCTATCAACTGCTGGCTGCAGCAGGGCAAATCTCCGTTGTCGCATCACTTAGTGAAGGAATTTGTATCGTGAACGAACGGAAAATGAATTTGTATAACCGCATGAGACGACAGCTGGTTACAGCAGAGGAATACGTTAACGAATCAGTGCAGCTGAAGAAGCAGCTGTTTCTTTCTTTTCAGAGCATGATTGCAGCTGAAGAAGTCTCATTGTTTGATCGACTGCTGAGTGCATTCAGTCTGTTTGATATGCTCATTGAGGAGATTGAACATGTGAAGGATATGGATCGTTCTCGCTATCGTCTCGCTTATTATCAAATTCTAAGCCATACGGATTCCAGTGTTAGGGAAGCCCTTTACGGGAATAAGCTTGAGCCTAATGAATGGATTCAGCTTACGCTTAAGCACAGAATACAGGAATATCTAACGGAAAAGCTGAGTCATGCTGTGAGTGATACGGAACGATTGATTCAGAATGAAGTTATTGATCAGGTGGTTGTACAGGAAATCATGAAGATGATGGAAGTGTACCGTACATATAGAGCACCTGGCAAAGTTGTTTGATAAGTGAATAAAAGGGTGGTTCGAACATGCAGCATGAAGGGGAGAATCCGAAGGAGCAGCACGTTCATTCGGTATTTCAAAGCATTGCTACTAAATACGATTTTATGAATGATACGCTCAGCTTCAGGCGTCACAAAGCTTGGCGAAAGTTCACAATGAAGAAGATGAATGTGCAGCGAGGGCAAACGGCACTGGACGTATGCTGCGGAACCTGTGATTGGACGATCAGCCTTGCAGAAGCAAGTGAAACAGGTCACATCAATGGTCTGGATTTCAGCAGCAATATGCTTGCGGTCGGACGGGAGAAGGTAGCACAGCAAGGCCGAGATCAGCAAATAACGCTCGTTCAGGGCAATGCGATGCAGCTTCCTTATGAAGATCATACGTTTGATTATGCAACCATTGGCTTTGGTCTTCGCAATGTGCCAGACTTAAGACAAGTGCTGTCAGAGATGCAGCGGGTCGTCAAGCCAGGTGGAAAGGTCGTATGTCTGGAGCTGTCTAAGCCTGCTTGGCAGCCTTTCAAGGGGATTTATTATTTTTATTTTAGACGTATTCTGCCTTTTATGGGCAAGCTTCTTGCTAAACGCTACGAACAGTACAAATGGCTGCCTGACTCTCTAGCGATGTTTCCTGGAAGAGAAGAGCTCGAGCAAATCTTCAGAGAAACTGGACTTAAGGATGTAAAGTCCTATCCGCTGACTGGCGGAATCGCAGCATTACATATTGGGAGCAAGGAGAGTCAGCATGTTTAAGAAGATCGGTATTTTTCTGGAAATGATTAAAATAGAGCATACTTTATTTGCTCTGCCATTTGCTTTTATGGGAGCCATTCTTGGCTCTACAGAGATTAATGGAAGGCTGCCCTTCTGGGCCGAGATTGGCTGGGTTTTGCTCGCGATGGTGGGAGCTCGGAGTGCAGCCTTCGGGTTAAATCGAATGATTGACCGAGTTATCGATGGCAAAAACCCGCGTACGGCTGGAAGAGCTATACCTGCAGGGCTGCTTAAGATAAGTGAGGTTGTTATCTTTGTAATCATATCTTTTATTCTGTTATTCTGGGCCGCATCACAGCTCAATCCCTTATCGGTGAAGCTGCTGCCTATCGCGGTGTTTATGCTCGTTATTTACTCGTACACCAAACGTTTTACGTGGCTGTGCCATGTTGTGCTTGGATTGACGATTGGACTAGCCCCGCTCGGCGGGTGGGTCGCTGTGACCGGAGAAATTAATCTCGATGCCATTGTGCTATACCTAGCTGCCGCTTTTTGGACGGCCGGCTTTGATATTATATATGCTTGCCAAGATATCGATTTTGATCAGAAGGAAGGCGTGTATTCCATCCCTTCGCGATTTGGAACCCAAGGTGCGCTGAATATCGCAAAATATTTTCATATTATAACGGCTATCGGATTTATTTCCTTATTTTTCATGACCGATTTGAGCTGGATATATGCAATCGGTATACTAATATCATGCGGACTTCTTATATACGAGCATATGATTGTGTCACCAAACGATATGAGCCGAGTACAGACGGCATTCTTTACGCTGAACAGCTGGGTCAGCATGGTCATTCTATTGTTTACTCTGATCGACGCGGTGGTGATCTAACCTATGAATAGATTAAGAAGACTCGCTGTCGGCATAACCGGCGCGAGCGGTAGCATATACGGAGTCAGACTGATTGAGACATTGCTTGATCAGGATTACGAGATACACCTTGTCGTTTCGAATGCAGGCTGGCGTGTGTTAAAAGAAGAACTAGGCTGGAATGTTTCGGACCGGGAAGGGATTTTGAACGAGAAGTTCGGGAACCGTCCCGGTTCTCTTATATATCATCCTGTTAGCGATATAGGAGCTTCCATTGCAAGCGGGTCCTTCTTGATGGACGGAATGATCATCATGCCGTGTTCAATGGGGACATTGTCAGCGATAGCGCACGGGGCCTCGGATAACCTGATAGCCAGGGCAGCAGATGTCATGATGAAGGAAGGGCGTCCACTCGTATTGGTGCCCCGCGAAACGCCGCTTCATGCTATTCATCTGGAAAATATGCTTAAGCTGAGCCGGCTTGGTGTCAAAATGATTCCAGCTATGCCGGCATTCTATTATCATCCTGAAACATTGGATGATCTTATCTATTTCTTGGTGGGAAAAGTACTGGATGTTCTTCACATCGAGCATAACTTGTTTAAGAGATGGGGGGAGGAGAATTGAAGGAATTACAACACGCAACCACCATCGGGAAAATAAGCTACACCAATGCATGGCCGATCTATCACTTCTTCGAGCCGGCTGCCCTTACGTATCCGGCAGAGCTGATCACCGAGGTGCCTGCAAGATTAAATGAACGTATACAAGAAGGAACGCTGGATTTAAGCGCGATGTCGTCTTTTGCATATGGGATGGCATCTGATCGATTGCTCCTGTTGCCGAATATTTCAGTCAGCAGCCAGGGAGAAGTGAAGTCTATCCTGCTATTTAGCAAGGAGCCCATTGATTCCATTGGAAACCGGACGATTGCTCTGACCAACACTTCAGCAACCTCAGTTAATTTACTCAAAGTGATTATGACAAAGTTCTACGAGGGTAAACCTGATTATATTACGATGGAGCCTGAACTTGAGCACATGATGGAGAATGCAGATGCTGCTCTGCTTATTGGAGACCATGCTATCAAAGCATCCTGGGCAGATCATCATTATTTTGTATACGATCTTGGAGAGTTATGGTACCAGTATACCGGACACAGCATGACTTATGCAGTGTGGGCTGTAAGTCGCAGCTTAGCGGATAACAATGGAGAGGCTGTTCAAGAGATTGTCCAGGCATTTTATAATAGTAAGACAGCAAGTCTGCGAGATCTGGCACCTGTTGTTAAACAGGCAATACAGCAAATTGGCGGTTCTGAAGCATACTGGTATGCATATTTCAGAAATTTGGTTTACGATTTTGGTGAAAATGAGTTGCAGGGGCTGCAACTGTATTTCCGTTATGCACATGAGCTTGGTCTCATGGAGCACGAGGTCCAGGTGGATCTCTGGAATGAGAATAAGCTGATACGGGTGACGGAATGAAACTACTTGATATTTTGACAGCACTAAAGAAGGATATTAGTTATATAGAAAAAGAATTATACCGTGGTGTAGAAACGAGTGAGCCTCTGCTTGCTGAAACGTCGCTGCACTTACTCAAAGCAGGCGGCAAACGCCTCAGACCGGTCTTTGTGCTGCTTGGGGGGAAGTTCGGAAACTATGATATCGAGGTACTCAAGCACGTGGCAGTTCCACTCGAGCTGATCCACTCCTCGTCGCTTGTTCACGATGATGTAATCGACAATGCGGAAACAAGACGAGGTCAGCTTACCGTCAAATCGAAATGGGACAACCGGATTGCAATGTATACCGGTGACTATATCTATGCACGTGCCATGTCAATTATAGCGGAGCTGCCCAACCCACTGATCCATCAGACGATGGCGAAGGCCATGGTACAAATGACGATCGGCGAGATGGAACAGATCAGGGACTTCTTTAACACCGATCAAAGTGTGCGTAACTATTTGCTGCGAATACGCCGCAAAACGGCACTCCTCATCGCGATCAGCAGTCAGCTTGGGGCGGTGGCAGCCGGTGCGGATAAAGAGGTGTGCAGGAGACTCTACAGCTACGGCTACAACGTAGGGATGGCCTTTCAGATCCAGGATGATCTGCTTGATCTAAGAGGCACAGAGAAGCAGCTCGGCAAACCGCCGGGAAGCGATATGCTTCAGGGCAATATTACGATACCCGTTATTTTCGCGTTGCAGGAAGAGCGCATTCGTGAGGATTTGCTCCAGCTTATTAACCGGATCCATGAAGATGGAGACAAGGGGTCAGTGCAAGCTGCAGTGGGCATGATTCGTGAAAGCGATGGAATGGCTAAAGCAGAGGCGCTGGCTGACCGATATATGAATAAAGCTCTTGATGCGCTGGAAGGACTTCCTGACATTAAGACGAAGAAAAATCTACGGGATATCGCTCATTTTGTTGTAAAACGTTCATATTAACCTGGCAGGAACATCAAGAAAGCAAGTCGAAAGTCATTATGCAGGTAGCTAGGGCGTGTCTTAAAACTCAGTGAAATCTGTTTTTTAGAGTTTAAGACACGCCCTGATTCTTAAACAAAGCCTGGAGGGAATAGACGATGGAGCGTACTTTTTTAATGGTGAAACCAGATGGGGTTCAGCGTGGACTGATTGGGCGAATTATGAGCCGGTTTGAAGACAAGGGATTTAAATTGGTGGCCGGGAAATTTGTGCAGGTAACCGTTGAACAAGCGAAACGTCACTACGCCGAGCATGATGGCAAACCTTTCTTTGATGATTTGGTGTCATTCATTACTTCCGGACCTGTATTTGCCATGGTATGGGAAGGTGAGGACATCATCACTCTATCGCGAATGCTCATCGGCAAGACGAATGTGAAAGAAGCGCTTCCTGGGACAATTCGGGGAGATTTCGCGGCGATCACACCACATAATTTGATTCATGGCTCTGATTCACCAGAGAGTGCGGCCAGAGAACTCCGTAATTTCTTTGAAGAAGACGAACTTGTTGCGTATGACAAAACGATTGCTGTCTGGACATAAAATGTGCGGTTCTTTTCCTAAGAAAGAAGGTTTCATGTGTCCAATCTAGAGGTTTCAACAACACCATCCGATTACATGCTATTTATTCGTAATGTTAAACAGGCCACTGGTATTGATCTATCGCAATACAAAGAAGCCCAAATGAAACGAAGGCTTACGACGCTTCGTAACAAGCACGGGCATGAGAGCTTTGCATCCTTTTTTGAGGAAATGACCCGCAACAAAGCTTTATTTCTTGAATTTCTGGATCGAATGACAATCAATGTCTCCGAATTCTGGCGCAACCGGAACAGATGGGAAGTACTTAAGGATACGATCCTGCCCAGCCTGAGCCGGAATCATGAGAAGCTCAAGATCTGGAGCGCCGCGTGTTCTACAGGCGAAGAGCCTTACACATTGGCCATGATTGTTGATATGCTGGGCTTATTAAGCCAGACAGATCTGCTTGCTACTGACATTGATGAAGGTGCATTGGATAGAGCCAGCAAGGGTGCATATCTGGAGCGTTCACTGAGAGAGGTTCCTGAGTCCGTATGCAGACGTTACTTTACCGAGGATGGGCTTCAGTATCATATTGATGGTAAGCTTAAACAGGCGGTGCGCTTCAGTAAGCAGAATTTACTGTCTGATACGTTTGAAGAAGGCTTTGATCTTATCGTTTGCCGTAATGTGATGATCTATTTTACGGAAGAGGCCAAGCATTTGCTGTATCAGAAGTTTGCCAGAGCGCTTAGGCCAGGCGGGATATTGTTTGTGGGAAGCACAGAGCAGATCTTTTCTCCCAGCCAATATGATCTCGTTTCGGTGGACACCTTTTTTTACCAAAAGTCTATATAAGTATAGTTCGAGTATGAATTGCCCTATACTGGAACTATCTGTCTGAAGACTTTTTGGAGGTAAAAGAATTGGATAAACGAACTGTAATTGCTGCATACAGACAAGGGCTTATCAATATCCGGGAATGTGCCCAAATCATTGGGCTAGATACGCTTCAAATGGAGCGGATGCTTGGTGAGATCAAGCCTCAGCCTGACTCTGATCGTCATGAGCTGTCATGGCGGGCTGGACTATCTGCTGGCAAGTCATGAGCGTACAAAGAAACGCCTGTCCTAATGTGAGGATAGGCGTTTCTTTGTAATCGTCATCCGATTAGCCGGAACAGGCGATATCAGATCCATTCTTGTCAAACAACACATGCTATACTATAATGAGCAAAGATTAAACATTTTAGCAGTTTAAAGCTTAACAGTATAAAGGGGGAACGTATTATGAGTCTTCGTTATTTAACCGCAGGGGAAACGCACGGACCCCAATTGACAGCAATCGTAGAGGGACTTCCAAGTAATATGAAAGTGGATTTTGAGGAGCTGAATTTTCAGCTGCATCGCCGCCAGAAGGGATACGGACGCGGGCGTCGTATGCAAATTGAGAAAGATACAGCTGAATTTGTTGGCGGTATTCGCCATGGATATACAACAGGAGCACCGGTTGCACTGGTCGTGGAAAATAAAGACTGGACGCACTGGCGCAACATAATGAACATTGAGCCGATTGAAGGTACTGATGAAGAGAAGCGCAGAGTTCATCGTCCAAGGCCAGGACATGCTGATCTGAATGGCGGACTTAAATACAACCTTAAGGATCTCAGGAATGTTCTCGAGCGCTCCAGTGCTCGGGAAACGACGGTACGAGTGGCGGTAGGAGCCATTGCACGTCAGCTTCTGGCTGAGTTCGGCATACAGATTGCTGGGCGCGTGCTGCGAATTGGTGAGATAGAAGCTCCCTATGAGGAACTGTCTATTGAAGAGCTTCGCAGCCGCACAGAAGCATCCTCGGTTCGTGTAACCGATCCTGAAACAGAAAAGAAGATGGAAGCTTACATTGATCAGATCAAGAAAGAAGGGGACTCGATCGGCGGTATTGTAGAATGTGTCGTGGAAGGTGTTCCTGTCGGACTTGGAAGCTATGTGCAATATGATCGTAAGCTTGATGGACGTATTGCGCAAGCCGTCATGTCGATTAATGCCTTCAAAGGTGTCGAGATCGGTATTGGATTTGAAGCGGGTACGATTCCGGGATCACAGGTCCATGATGAGATTCTGTACAGTGAGGAGAAAGGATACCATCGTGCCTCCAATCGCTTGGGCGGGTTTGAAGGTGGCGTGACGAACGGTATGCCTGTCGTTGTACGCGGTGTAATGAAGCCGATCCCTACGTTATACAAACCACTGCAAAGTGTGGATATTGATACAAAAGAGCCTTTCACAGCTCAAGTTGAACGTTCGGATGCTTGTGCGGTTCCTGCTGCCAGCGTAGTTATGGAGCATGTGGTTGCTTGGGAAATTGCTAAGGCATTTCTGGAGAAATTTGGCGGTGATTCCATTGAGGAGATCAGAGCCAACCTGGAGAACTATAACGCCCAATTGGAGCGTTACTAGTCATGAAGACGCTGAATGTGGACTTGGGTGAGCGCTCTTACCCTATTTATATTGGCAGCGGGCTGCTTGCTATGACAGGAAGCCATCTGGCTCAGCATGGGGTGAGTAGTAAGAGTCCGATCATGGTCATTACTGACGATCACATAGCTCCTCATTATTTGCAGATCGTGAAGGATTCCCTGGAGCAAACAGGCTACAAGGTTGTATCCGCCGTAGTTCAAAGTGGAGAGACGTCCAAGTCTCTCTCCGTATACACGGAAATGATGACAATGGCAATCGAAGGCGGCCTTGACCGAAGCTCGGCTATTCTGGCGCTTGGCGGCGGCGTAGTCGGTGATTTAGCTGGTTTCGTCGCTGCTACATATATGCGGGGAGTACGCTTTGTACAGATTCCGACAACAATCCTAGCTCATGACAGCAGTGTAGGGGGCAAAGTAGCGGTTAACCACCCACTTGCCAAAAATATTATCGGTGCATTCCATCAACCCGAGTTCGTTCTGTATGATGTGGACACGCTGAAGACGCTGCCTCCACGTGAAGTTTCTGCTGGCCTTGCAGAAATGTTAAAGCATGGACTAATTCAAGACGAGGCTTTTGCCCTTTGGTGTGAAGAGCATGCGAATAAACTGCTCTCCTTAGATAACGATTCACTTGTGTATGGTCTGTTACGCGGCTGTTCGATCAAGGCTGATATCGTATCCCAGGACGAAAGAGAGAATGGAATTCGGGCAACGCTTAACTTGGGTCACACGATCGGACATGCGATTGAAGCGATTGCAGGTTATGGCAAATTTCTGCATGGTGAGGCAATTTCAATCGGGATGGTTGGCGCAGCTCGGCTTGGTGTATTAAGAGGGGCCGATCCGGAGCTATACACAACGACAAAGCGCATGCTCGAATCATTGAATTTGCCTACCTCACTTCCAGCAGACATGAGTACAGATGATATTCTTGCAGCCATGATGCATGACAAAAAATTTAGAGAAGGCCTGATGGTCTTTATCATCCCGACCAAGATCGGTGAAGTTGTAGTAGCGAATGATGTTCGGGTACAGGACGTCAGGGATGTTATCGACGGGCTGAAGGAAAGAGGCGTAAACGCATGATGTACACAAGAGGTATACGAGGTGCAACGACGGTAACGAGCAACACCGAAGTGGAGATCATGAAGGAAACTTCAAAGCTGCTTCAAGAGATCGTAGAACGTAATCGGCTTGAGCCGGAAGCGATTTGCAGTGTATGGATTACACTTACCCAAGATCTTGATGCTGCATTTCCGGCAAAGGCGATCCGTGAACTGGCTGGATGGGAGCTCGTACCCTTAATGTGTTCTTTGGAGGTTCCGGTCAAAGGTGCGCTGGAGAAGTGTATTCGCTTTATGATCCATGTGAATACAGAGAAATCACAAAAAGATATTCTGCATGTATATTTAAATGGCGCGAAGGCATTGCGTCCAGATTTGGCCGCTTCCTCTGGAAGCTAAGGGGCAAATAGCACCTTGCCAAAACAGATTAAACTATGTATAGTGAACTGTAGCAGAGATGAGAAGAGTTAAGACGTTTGATGAGTAGAGCAGAGCTTAGCCATTTTCAGAAGGCTGTGGCCGGTAGTGTCTAAGGCATGACGGTAGCATGGCTGGTGAGATGGGAGAAGTCCTTGGCCTTTAAGCATAAGGCAAGGCTTTTGAAAGTTGAGAAGCATGAAGGATATAGATACCCTTATTAGCTGTAAGTACAGGATTGAGAATATATTCTAGTACTTTATTATTCGGCTATCTCTATGGGGTAAGTATATTTTCTTTAGGTTTCTTATGCTTACTTACTCATATATTCGTTAATGAACCTCTACAATCTCGTAGAGGTTTTTTTGCATACACGCATACTTCTTGAACTTCATCTTGCGCCCATCTTAAGCTCAAGGGAGTGTTATAAGGATGTTGAATATAGAAGCACAAGAGGTACTAAGGCAAGCCAGGGAATATAATTTGATTCCTGTCGTTAAGCGAATTCTCGCTGACATGGAGACACCAATCCGATTGTTCAGCCGATTCGCAGAGCAGGAATACGCATTTTTACTAGAGAGTGTGGAAGGCGGGAGCAACTGGGCGAGATATTCATTTATCGGGACGGACCCTTTCATTACGATATCCGGTAAGAATGGAGTCATTACTGTAGAACATGATGGACGAAGACAACAAATGGAAGGTAAACCGATAGAAGAGCTAAAGGCGCTGCTTAGACAGTATCGCAGTCCTATGGTGGACGGATTGCCGCCGTTTACAGGCGGAGCCATCGGATTTTTCGGATATGATCTGCTGCAGTATTACGAGAAGCTGCCGAAGCATGCGGTGGATGATCTCCAAATGGATGATATTCAGTTTATGTTCTGTGATCAGGTCATCGTATTTGACCATGTGAAGCAGCAGCTGCTTTTAATTGGAAACGTACATGTTGCACCAGGTGATCGGGATGAGGATATCCTGCGCAATTATCAACAAGTGGATGAGAGGCTGGAGAAGCTCGCAAGGGTCTTGGCAGATGAGGGACCGAAGGAGAATGCTAATCGCCATGCTATGCCAAGTGGAGTTGAACTCGGTGATGTGAAGTCGAATCTGACAAAAGATCAGTTTATTTCCAATGTTGAACAGGCGAAAGAGTATATCCGTGCAGGTGATATTTTTCAAGTGGTGCTGTCCCAGCGATTCCATATTGAGACCGAGGTATCTCCTCTTCAGGTATACCGGGTGCTCCGAACGCTGAATCCCTCGCCGTATATGTATTATTTAAAGCTGGGAGAAGAAGTGATCGTTGGCACCTCGCCAGAGGCGCTTGTCAAGGTCGACGGCGGAAGGGTACAGACAAGGCCAATCGCGGGCACGAGACCGAGAGGAGCAACAAATGCGGAGGATGAACGTTTAGCCGAAGAACTGCTTCAGGACGAGAAGGAACGTGCAGAGCACCTGATGCTCGTTGATCTGGGCCGTAATGATATCGGGAAGGTCAGTCAGTTTGGTACCGTAAAATGTGACTCATTTATGGAGATCGAGAAATACTCTCACGTCATGCACATGGTGACAAATGTATCCGGAACGATAAGAGAGGACAAAGATTTCTTTGATGCTTTTCTATCCTGTCTTCCTGCTGGCACCGTATCTGGTGCGCCGAAGCTGAGAGCCATGCAGATCATTGCTGAGCTGGAACGTGAAGCGCGCGGTGCCTATGCTGGAGCAATCGGATACTTAGGTTTCAGCGGGAATATGGACTCCTGCATCACGATTCGAACGATTATTTTCAAGGAAGGCAAGGCCTATGTTCAGGCAGGGGCAGGAATCGTATGGGATTCGGTTCCCGAAATGGAATATGAAGAGACGGTAAACAAAGCGAAGGCACTTCTAACGGCAATCCGTTATGCTGAGCAAATGTTTCCTAAAGCGGCTGTAATACAGAGCTACACGAATCAAGATTATATTTATACACCTAATTGATAAGGAGGAGATCACGATGAGCACCATCATAAAAGGAAATGCGGTTCAGCAAGGACTCATGAATATCATGGAAGGCAAAGATCTGACGCAGATTGAAGCTAGGAATGTCATGGGTCACATTATGAGCGGAGAAGCGACTGCTGCACAAATTGGCGGACTGCTAACGGCTTTGCGGCTAAAAGGAGAAACGGTTGACGAAATCACCGGATTTGCTGAAGCGATGCGTGAATCCTGTGCCAGAGTACACACAGAACAGAACAATCTGCTGGATACCTGTGGCACAGGAGGATCAGGGATCAGCAAATTCAATATTTCGACGGCTTCCGCAATCATCGCCTCCTCTTTATCGGTAAGGGTTGCAAAGCACGGGAATCGTTCTGCAAGCGGAAGAGCAGGAAGTGCTGATGTACTCGAAGCATTAGGTGTAAACATCCATTTGAATCAAGAACAGGCGAGAGATTGCCTGGATGCCATCAACATTTGTTTTTTATTCGCTCAGGTATATCATCCTTCCATGAAGTATGCGGCTGCACCGCGTAAAGAGCTGGGTGTAAGGACGATCTTCAATCTACTTGGACCGCTTACCAATCCAGCTGGAGCAGACCGCCAAGTGCTTGGTGTATATGACGTATCCCGAACTGAAGCCATTGCAGAATCGCTTGGCAGACTTGGGCTGAAGAGAGCACTCGTTGTTGCAAGCTATGATGGACTGGATGAGATCAGTATTTCAGACCGAACCAAGATATCGGAATTAAAGGACGGAGCTGTCCAAACCTACGAAATTCACCCCGATGATTTGGGGCTCAAGGTGCATCCATTGCAGGAGGTACTCGGAGGAACGGCTGCCGAGAATGCTGACATTATTAAACGTGTGCTCTCAGGGGAGCAGGGAGGATATCGGGATATCGTGCTTGCGAACGCAGGGGCTTCCATCTATGTAGCAGGACTTGCGGGAAGTATCGCAGAAGGGGTTCACTTGGCCAAAAATGCCATTGATTCTGGTAAAGCATCCGATAAATTGACGCAGCTTATTCAGAAGACGGGAGAGTATGGATATGTATCTTGATCGAATTGTGGCAACGAAGAAGGAAGAGGTTGCGGCTTTATCCAGCCTATTTAATAGGACTGAGGCAGAAAAAACAATTGCAGCACTGCCGGCGACGAGAGGCTTTGAAAAAGCATTGTCCAAGGAACATGTAAGAGGAATGGGTCTGATTGCTGAAGTAAAAAAAGCCTCTCCATCAAAAGGACTAATTCGGAGTGATTTCGATCCTGTTGATATAGCGAAGGCTTATGAAAATGCAGGTGCGGATTGTATGTCGGTGCTGACAGATGTCAACTATTTTCAGGGGAAACCCGAGTATTTAACGGAAATCAGCCGGCAAGTGCGCGTTCCACTTCTGCGCAAAGATTTTATAATTGATGAGATACAAATCGCGGAAGCACGCATCATTGGAGCGGATGCCGTTCTGCTGATTGCAAGTATACTCAGTTCTGCACAACTGTCCAGATATATTAGCTACGCCAAGGATTTGGGTCTAGATGCACTCGTCGAAGTCCACGATAAGGAAGAGTTATTAAGCGTTCTGGATATCGGCAGTGCATCTCTGATCGGGATTAACAACCGAAATCTTCGCACATTTGAAACTCGCCTGGAGACGACGGCTGAGCTCGCAGGACTTGTGCCTGAGTATGTAACCTTAATTAGCGAGAGCGGCATTCGTACACCGCAAGATGTGGATTATGTGAAGCAGGCAGGTGCGAAAGGAATCCTTGTAGGCGAGCAGTTTATGCGTCAGGATAATGTGAGCCAGGCTGTTCTTGAGCTTATGGGTGCAGGGAAATAGGTGAGAAAATGACGATACAAAGAGGTAAACCGCTTTTAAAAATATGTGGACTTCAGGACGTTGAAGTGCTAAAATCAATGAAGCACTTAACTATCGATTTTATTGGTTTTGTATTCGCTAAGTCGAGGCGCCAAGTATCTGCGGATCATGCTGCACAGCTCTGTAAGGTACTGAGTGAATGGGAAGCTGCACCTTCCCCCAAATCAGCAGGAGTGTTCGTTAATCCTGAATGGGAAGAGCTTACAGCCATACTTGATCAAGCTCCACTCGATGTGATTCAGCTGCACGGACAGGAATCCCCGGAATTTTGTCATAAAGTCAGAGCAGAGCTTGGTGTACAGGTGTTTAAGGCTTTCTCGATTCATGACAACCAGACTCCAAACATTAGCGTCCATGATCAGCTGAACCCGTATAAAGGTAAGGTAGATGCCATTCTGCTCGATACCTATGATGGAGTATACGGCGGCGGATCTGGAAAGACCTTTGCTTGGGATAAGAGCCTGCCTTACCAGCAGTGGGCTGAAGATACGGGAATTCCGCTGTTTGTAGCCGGCGGCCTTGATGCAGATAACGTAACAGAGCTTGTTCGCCGTTATGCTCCGGATGGAGTGGACGTTTCAAGCGGTGTTGAGACAGATGGACATAAAGATATCATTAAAATGACAGCTTTTGTGGAGAGGGTGAAGAAGGCATGACGCAATTACCGGATGAATATGGTCGTTTTGGTCCTTTTGGAGGGCGGTATGTGCCGGAAACGCTAATGAATGCACTAATCGAATTGGAGAAGGAATACAAGCGTTTTTCAGAGGATCCTGAGTTTAATGAGGAATTGAACTATTTGCTGAAGCAGTATTCGGGCAGGGAAACCCCTCTTTATTATGCAGAACATTTAACCCAGCAGCTGGGCGGGGCCAAAATATATTTAAAGCGCGAGGATTTGAACCATACGGGCGCCCATAAAATTAACAATGCGCTTGGACAAGGACTTCTTGCTAAACGAATGGGTAAGAAAAAAGTCATCGCTGAAACGGGCGCAGGACAGCATGGGGTGGCAACGGCGACCGTTGCGGCACTCTTAGGCTTGGAATGCAAGGTGTTTATGGGCGAAGAGGATACGAAGCGTCAGCAGCTTAATGTATTTCGCATGAATATGCTGGGAGCCGAGGTCGTTCCGGTCACATCGGGAACTCGGACGCTGAAGGATGCGGGGAATGAGGCGCTCAGGTACTGGGTCAGCAATGTGGAGGATACCTTCTACATTCTCGGTTCAGCTGTGGGACCCCATCCTTATCCGCTGATGGTTCGTAATTTTCAGCGTGTCATTGGAGACGAAACAAGAAGACAGATTGTCCAAGCCGAAGGAAGATTGCCTGATAAGATCGTGGCAGCTGTCGGTGGAGGCTCTAATGCAATCGGTATGTTTTATCCTTTTATAAATGATGACTCCGTTGAGCTCATTGGCTGTGAAGCTGCAGGCAAAGGTGTGGAAACGGAATTTCACGCAGCCACGATGAGCAAAGGAACACATGGCGTATTTCAAGGCTCGATGAGCTTCCTGCTTCAGGATGAATACGGACAAGTTCAGGAAGCGCACTCGATCTCAGCCGGATTGGATTATCCAGGGGTAGGACCTGAGCATTCTTATCTCAAAGAGATTAAGCGTGCTCAGTATGTGCCGATTACAGACAAGGAAGCGCTGGATGCACTTCAATTGCTCAGCCGGACGGAAGGGATCATTCCTGCATTGGAATCAGCCCACGCGGTGGCCGAGGTAGCTAAAATTGCTCCAAGCATGGAGAAGGAACAGATCGTTGTCATCTGTCTATCCGGCCGTGGTGACAAGGATGTCGAATCCATCATGAAATACACGGGAGGTCATCTCTCATGAGCATACAATTAAATTTAATGGATCTTGCCTTTGAAAGACTCAAATCTGAAAACCAAACGGCACTGATTCCTTTTCTCACGATTGGTGATCCCGACATCGAGACGAGTATCGAAATTATTCTTGAGCTGGAAGCAGCGGGAGCTGATGTCATCGAGCTTGGTGTTCCATACTCGGATCCTCTTGCAGACGGACCTGTTATACAGCGGGCTTCCGAGCGTGCCTTGAAGCAGCATATTACCATTCGCACATGCATGGAGGCGGCAAGAAGAGCCAGAGAAGCAGGATCCAAGCTACCGTTTGTGTTGTTCACTTACTATAATCCTGTTCTTCAAACCGGATTTGAAACTTTTTTTGAATTGTTGAAAGAGCATGATATCAGTGGCATCATTATTCCCGATTTGCCAATTGAGGAATCGGAAGAAATTAGGGCCTACTCAGACAAGGCGAATATACATCTCATACCTTTGGTGGCGCCAACCTCTAAGACTAGAATAGAGAACATCGTCAAAAAAGCGAGAGGATTTATATATTGTGTTTCATCTCTCGGTGTCACTGGTGAAAGATCCTCGTTCCATCAAGAAGTCGAGGCGTTTATTGACACGGTAAAATCGTACACTCGTCTCCCCGTTGCTGTTGGGTTCGGTATTTCGAGCCGTGAGCAGGTGGAGAGGTTCTCGAAGCTATGTGACGGCGTTGTTGTAGGGAGTGCAATCGTTAGACAGATTGAGACGAGTATTCCATTATTGACAGACCCTACGACCAAGCAAGAGGGGCTTTTGCAAATCCGGAATTTTGTGGCACAATTAAAGCTGTAGCGAATGCTGCAGCTATTCTTATTAAGCATACAGAGGAGGGGCTTTAACATTGAAACCTAAATCACAGATCGTTAATATACCCGTCTATAAACCAGGGAAGCCTATTGAAGAAGTCAAACGTGAACTAGGGTTAAGCGAAGTTATCAAGCTTGCCTCCAATGAGAACCCTTATGGCACTTCACCCACAGCAAGAGTAGCGATTCAGGCTGAGCTGATGAATTTAAGTATTTATCCCGATGGAAGTGCCGGAGATTTGACAGCTGATCTTGCTGAACATCTTAACGTGAGCAGGGAACAGATTATTTTTGGAGCAGGCTCGGATGAAGTCATTGCGCTTATTACAAGAGCATTTCTTGTGAGTGGTGATGAGACAATCATGGCTGATCAAACCTTCTCCGTTTATAAGAGCAATGCTGATATTGAAGGCGCCGTTAGCATTGAGGTTCCCCTAGTCGACGGTAAGCATGATCTTGAAGGAATGCTGGAGAAAGTAACCTCAAATACGAAGATCATCTGGGTATGTAACCCGAATAATCCTACAGGAACAATTGTAACGGAAGCCGAGCTCGTATCCTTCCTGGACCGAGTGCCGCAGGATATTATGGTCGTGCTTGATGAAGCATATTATGAGTACGTAACGGATACAGCGTATCCGCAAACGATTCCTCTTCTAGCTAAATACGCTAATCTTGTGGTGCTTCGTACATTTTCTAAAATATATGGACTTGCTGCGCTTCGCATTGGCTATGGTGTCGCACAGCCGGAGATTATCTCGCTCATCAATAAGGTAAGAGAGCCGTTTAATACGAACCGACTGGGACAGTATGCGGCCCGTGCAGCTCTGAGTGATCAGGCTTTTGTTACCGAATGCCGTGATTTGAACCGTGAAGGAGTAACGTATTTGCAGGGCGAATTTGAGCGTCTGGGACTGCACTATTTTGCTACACATGGCAACTTTATCATGGTTGAAGCAGGCAGACCTGCCGGAGAGATGTTTGATGCCTTGCTTAGACAAGGGATTATTGTTCGTCCTGGCTTTCAAATATATCCGACATATATCCGAGTATCTGTGGGTACTAAAGAGCAGAATGAGGCTTTCATCAGGGCACTGGAAAATGTGCTGAAGGCTGAAACTACTGGAGTGTAACGCTGCCCATGAATGAATCAGAGAATCATACACAAAAAATAGCCATTTTCGGGGTGGGACTCATTGGTGGGTCCCTTGCCTTGTGTTTCAGAGGAAAACCCGGAATTACCGTCGTAGGATATGCACACGAACCCGAACTCAAAGAACGCTACATTCAGAGCGGAGTATTGGATGAAGTAACGTTGTCGATTGAAGAAGCGGCAATGGATGCTGATTATATATTTTTAAGCGTACCTGTAGGAATGCTGAATTATTATCTTGAACTTCTTAGCAAGCTTCCACTCAAGAAAGGCTGCATCATTACGGATGTCGGAAGCACCAAAGCTTCGGTCACCTCGGCCGCCAACTCACTTGATTTTCAGGATGCATACTTTATCGGCGGACATCCCATGGCAGGATCAGAAAGATCTGGTGTTGAAGCGGCTTCTGCCTTGCTGTTTGAGAATGCATACTACGTATTAACCCCCTTAGAAGGGATTCCTGAGCATGTATATAATTCGCTGAAGGCGTTACTTGCTCATACGAAGGCACAGGTTATTCGTGTTGATCCGAAGCATCATGATGATATCGTTGGGGCCATCAGTCATTTGCCGCATATTATCGCGGTAGCTCTGGTCAATCAGGTAAGCGAGTATAACGAGACAGAACCGTTGTATCAGCTGCTTGCTGCCGGAGGCTTCCGGGATATTACCCGGATTGCATCAAGTGATCCTCTCGTATGGAGAGATATATTGTTGAGTAACCGGGAAGTGCTTCTTCGATTATTCAAGGATTGGAACATGCAAATTCAGCGGTTTACCGATATTCTTGAGCATCAAAATGGTGAAGCGATTGAAGAGTCATTCCGGACCGCAGGCGCGTTTCGCAATCAGCTTCCAGAGAGAAGAAAAGGCGTCATCATCTCTTTGTTTGATATTTATATTGATGTGCCGGATACGCCGGGGATTATTGGTAAAATTGCAACTGAGCTAGGCACGGCGGCTATCAATTTGAGCAATATGCAGATTATCGAAAGCCGGGAGGACGTTCCGGGGATTTTAAGACTGTCATTCAGGCAGGAAGAAGACATGGAGCGTGCAGCCCGGCTGCTTATCTCCAAGAATTACACCGTTAGAAGCTAGGAAGCGTGTAGCTGCTTTCTAGCTTTTTATATTATCTTTTCGTGCATTTTAAACCTAATAAAATCGCTTTAACTGAGCAAATGAACAGGAAAATAAATTAATGTATAATAATGGTTGACAAAATGAAAACGTATACATATAATAAAAGTACAGTATGGTTTCTCTCCACTCCTATCCAATAACTGAGTTGCTCTGAAAATGGGCAACGGGTCGTGAACTCGGTTCACGACCTCTTTTTTTAGAAGAAGAGCTTGTTGTCATTCGCTTCAGTGAACTCCCTATATAAACACGCCATTTTAACACATGACACCTCACATAAAATAGAAAATGTAAGTAGAGTCGCATGTAAGAGAAGCTGAATATTTGTATTACAGAAGAGTCGCTCATAACGAGCGGCTTTTTTTATCATCATGACATCCCTTCCTCATGAACTCAGGGTATTATGAAATTGATTTACTTGATAAAAATTAAATTCCAATTTACCTGCAACTATTTCCAATTGATTTCCGTCTCTTATTTAGTAACTGTTCAATAGAAGGGATAACAAGAAAAGGACTGACATAGGCTGAAAGTAGGGTAGTAAACGAAGTTTACAAAAATTTAACTATTTTATTGGGAAACTATGGTCGCTTGTATGGTATAATGTTCCTTGGTCATAAAGTCATGTTTAGGAAAGTGTTACTACATATGGGATGGAAATATACAGCAAGAATATGCTGGCTCTCCTTACGGACATTACATTTTTGTAATTTATTTATAATTCTTCAATTTAGATGAAGGTGTGAAAGTTCCTTTCAAGGTCATATGCATTACCGTTTCAAGCGGTCTATCTTCATAACTAATTGTTAGACGTAATTATAGAAATGCGTGATCCCAATTCATTTATAAGTTGTTCTTAGATGCCTTACATGGGAGCAGGCTAAGGATAGGCAAGGAGGAGCTTAGGCCTAATGGATGATTCAGAGCTGATCAAGGAGATAAAAGAGGGGAACATTGATTTATATTCAGAATTAATGAAACGCTATGAGCGCAAAATGTATGCTTTTGTATATCACATGTTGAGAAGTTCAGGGCTTGAACATTTAGCTGAAGATCTAGTATCTGAAACTTTTTACAAAGCTTACCGGAGCTTGCATTCTTTCCGTGAAATTGATGCATCCTTCTCTACATGGGTGTATACTATTGCTAGAAATACGGTTCTTAGCGAGCTTCGCAAACAACGAACTGCAAACATTCCTCTGGAAGAGAGCGGCTTTATGCCAATCGCTTCGGCAGACACTGCCCCTGAACAGGCGATGCTTACGAGTGAGCGTGTTGTTAAGGTGCGTGAAGCAATCAACAATTTGCCTGACAAGCAGCGTACTGCAATCATTTTAAGAGAGTATGACCAACTAGACTATCAAGAAATATCAAATATTTTAGGACAGACGGTAAGTTCTGTTAAATCCTTGTTGTTTCGTGCTCGAATGAGTGTCAAGAATCAATTGCAGTCTTATTTCTTTGAACCGATTTACGAGGAATACGAGGGGATGAAGAATCAATGAATTGCAGCGATGCCCGGGAGCATATGGCAATGATTTGGGATCTGCCTGCACATCACCCAATAAGGCTTGAATTTATGCAGCATATTAAGGGATGTAAAGCATGCGGGTCAGAGTATGAGGAATGGACTGAATTGTATGAGCTGATCCCTTTGACTGCTGATCAAATACCTGAGAAGAAGATTCAATCCATGCATACCAAAGTCATGGATCGGATCTATAAGGACAATCCGAATATTCAGAATAGTGTTGTGAGAAACTATCCATTAATGTCACAGACCGTTAATCATCGGTTGTCGATCTGGATTTCTGCATGTCTAGCTTTGTTTCTGTGCAGTGTTGTCTTTATGACTTCAAGTTTGGACTCTGGCTTGGGCGAAGTCGCCAACCAGCAATCTGGTATTGTTCCGACGGCTGTAGCAAGTACTTCTCCGTCGTTATCTATTTGGCAACATGAAGAGAGTAGAACCAGCGGTATAATGGATCCATTGGTGGTTGGAATGAAGGCATATCCTGAACATTGGATGATTCTGTCTCTAATTGCTTTGGGAGTGGCCTTATTCTCTCTTCGCCGCATTCATAATGGACGGGCGATAACTTCTAGAGAAGGGAGTAAGCAATGAGAATAGGTCTGATTCGTCATGGATTAACTGACTGGAATTTACTCGGCCGCATACAAGGTCAAAGTGACATTCCGCTGAACGAGGAAGGCAGGCAGCAAGCAAGATTGCTCGGCAGCAGGCTATTAGAAGAGCCTTACAAGTGGGATTACATTATTACGAGCGGATTGTCACGGGCGCAGGAGACTGGTGAGATCATTTCTGGCATTTTGAATACGCCTATGCTGCCTCCAGATGAGCGACTCAAAGAAACAGCTTTTGGGCAGGCTGAAGGCCTTACTGCTCTAGAGCGTGAAGAGAAATGGGGCATGGATTGGAACCTGCAGGATCTGGGACAAGAGAAAGAACCCGCAATGCAGGCAAGAATCTTGTCTTTCATGAATGACTTAGCAGAGAAATACCCTGATCATCAAATTCTCGTGATATCACATGGTGCATTGCTTGCGCAGTTGTACAGAGCTTTGTATGAAGATCAGTACTCCGAGCGGATTGGCAATTTGTCACTAACGATTCTGGAGAAGGCGGAGTCGGAATGGAATCCACTATTGTATAATTGTACTAAGCATTTACTTGCAGCAGATTCAGTTAACAAGAAATAGCTTAAACGGTAACCCGATCATATTTCGGGTTATTTTTTTTGCGGATTTGGAATAAATGTTGTAATAATTCCCATAATGGTAGTAAAACGGCGAGGCGATGGAACAATGAATTTAGCAGATCTTCTCACATATGCCGATATCGGTCAGCTGAACCGCATTGCGAACCATTATGAGTGCTCAAGCAAGACCAATTCAAAACATGAATTGATTCAGAGCATTCTAATTACGCTCGGCAGCACATCTTTTGTTGAAGAACAGGTGGAGAAGCTTCCGATTAGTCATCTTTGTTTATTGAATGCGTTGTTGTTCGACACAAGAGCCAGCTTCAGTATGGAAGAACTGACTGCGTTGGCCAGACAAGCTATTGATCCAAAAGGCGGACAACCCGTCTCTTTCTTTAGAGAGATCATTGTCTATTTTACCAAATCCGGATGGTTATTTAATGGCTCGACTCATCAGACCCGGTATTTATATCAAGTACCGAACGATTTAAAAGTTAAATTTCTTCGCATATTGCAGGAAAGATTTAAACAGATGATGGTAATCATAAATGAACCTTCTGCTTATCGAGATGAACATCACTTGCTGGCCCAGGATCTTAGACAGATGTTAAAGTTCATCTCTCAATATGAGATTCCTTTGAACCAGGAAGGATTTATGTACAAGCGTACTCAACAACAGCTGATGGAATTTCTGAACATTCAGGAATCTCTGCTCGGAAAGGGAGGGTGGCGCTTTGGATATGGCCGCACTTATAAAGAATACCCGGACCGATTGGCTCTCCTGTACGACTATGCGTTCCATCATCGTTATGTATCTGAACATAATGGACTGGTTGAACTGACTGCAGAGGGCAGCGCCTCGATGGAGAAAGCTCTAGAAGAAGAGATGATACAGCTATTCCGCTTTTGGTTAAGACAGTATAAAGGGGCTATACCAAATGTAGCATCCGTCGTTTATTGGATTGGCAGGTGTGCTGAGAGGTGGGTCACAGTATCCTCGCTAATGGAAAGTATAGGGGATTTGGTACATCCATTCTACTATGATTCCAAGGAAGTCGTTTTTAAGCAGCGTATTTTACAGATGCTAATGCATCTGGGGATGATACGATGCGGAGATTCCGAACAAGAAGGGCAGGCTATACAAATAACAGCCTGGGGGAGCAAAATATCCAGCTCCTATATCATCCTTCCCTAATTAACGGAAAAAGAATTTGATAAAACAAACAATTGGTTGGAGGTGCATCCTATGGATAAAATGAAAGTTACTTACGAGGTCATGTTAGGACTGGCTGCTGAGATGGTGTGGGACGAGGCATTAAAGAAACATCGAAGTGAAAAGCTCTTGGATGAAATTGATAAAGCACTGGCATCGGGGGATGAAGTGGCTTTTCGTAACCTGACGGATGAACTGAGATTAATCAACTGAGAATTTTGCATAAATTCTAAAATTACCCTACTTATTTATGGCTGGAGTTCCACCATATAAATAAGAGGGTTTTTTGTGTTTATATGTAATTGATTCATTCACTTGAATCTTCTTCCAACAGAGGAAGACAAATATTATAATATAGAAAAATATAGAGTTAGAAGGAGGAATACAGGCTTGAAATTCAGCGAGATCAGACAAGAAGAATGGATGGAATGGAAGCCTTATTTGGATACATGTATTATCCCATATACCGGCCTGACGGGGCAGGAATCTCCTCTTGAAGCTGTAGTCGCTTTAGAAAATCTGAGAGATTTTCTTGATATTGTAGAAATTCCATTCAAAGGACGAGTTGTCACTTATCCGGCATTTCATTATACTGCGGGAGACCGCTTGGATTCCTTGAATAATATATGTATACAGCTGAAGTCCAGCGGTTTTAGGTTTGTCATTATAATGAGCACTGGACAAGAGATAGAGCCTTCTTCGGTTTCTGCTTCAGATTTGATATTTACATTCCCCAAATGTGAAATTTTAGTGAGCAAGAGTAAGGAGGAGGCATCAGAAAAAATCAATCAATTGTCACAGAAAATACATCGTGAGGTGTATCGATTATGGGGATTACAGTAGATCTAAATTAATTGTGACAAAATACCAACATTTTCAATATAACGCTTCCATTCTTTGATTTAAAATGTGTGACAAATTCTTGACGGTCAATGGAGGCTAATATATGATTATGTATGTCCTAGTAATTTGTGGAATATTTTAAATGAACAATGAAATATTTGGATGAAAAAGGGGGTTGGAAGAGGATGAGCAATCACAAAGACAAAGAGCACCAACTGCCTAAACCACCCGGTCGTAAAGAGATGTCACGGAGACAGTTTCTAACTTACACTTTGGGCGGTGCGACGGCTTATATGGCTGCGGGTGCAGCTCTGCCGATGATCCGTTTTGCTGTAGACCCGATACTGCAGAAGGACGACGAAGGCGATTTTGTGAAAGTCATTGAAGTGAGCAAGGTCACCGATGAGCCTCAGGAAGTGAACTTTGAGCTTAAGCAGCAAGATGGCTGGTATCTAAGCAATTCGTCCTTGGTTGCCTGGATCAGGAGAGGGGAAGATGGAGTTATCTACGCTTTATCACCGATCTGTAAGCATCTGGGTTGTACCGTGCGATACAATAACAACCCGACATATCCAGACGAATATTTCTGCCCATGTCATGGTGCGCATTATACGAAGGAAGGCAAGCAGCTGGAGGTTGCTTCAGCGCCGCTTGATGAATACACCGTTAAGGAAGAGGAAGGCTGGGTGTACCTCGGATCCATTGTTCCAAATACTAGAGTCCAATAGGGAGGGCGTGAGTAGATGTTTAAGAATATTTACAACTGGGTCGACGAACGTCTGGACATTACCCCGATTTGGCGTGACGTTGCTGACCATGAAGTTCCTGAACACGTGAATCCCGCCCATCACTTCTCGGCTTTTGTATACTGTTTCGGCGGACTTACGTTTTTCATTACGGTAATACAGATTCTATCCGGCATGTTCCTCACGATGTATTACGTACCGGACATCATTAACGCTTATGCGAGCGTAGAGTTTTTGCAAACCCAGGTTGCGTTTGGTCAAATTGTACGGGGCATGCACCACTGGGGAGCGAGTCTAGTTATAGTTATGATGTTTCTACATACCATGCGGGTGTTCTTTACAGGTTCATATAAAGCGCCTCGCGAAATGAACTGGGTCGTCGGGATGCTGATTTTTTTCGTCATGCTTGGACTGGGATTAACAGGATACCTTCTGCCATGGGATAACAAAGCGTATTTTGCAACGAAGGTTACACTTGAGATCGCGAACACGGTACCTGTACTTGGCCCGGTAATCAAAGAACTGTTACAAGGCGGGTCCATTGTCGGAGCGGAGACCTTGACTAGATTCTTTGCTTTGCATGTATTCTTCCTACCGGCTGTTCTGCTCATACTGCTTGTAGGGCATTTCATTATGATTCGCAGACAAGGAATTTCCGGACCACTATAATCGAAGGGAGGTAGGCCTATGGCACACGGGAAGAAATCTGATGAGAAGGTTGTGTATGTTGGTGATTCTCGGGTTCGCAAGGGAGAGGGCTTTATTACTCCACCTGACTATACGTCATATCCGGGAAAGTCCGAAGCGTTCATTCCTAACTTTCTGCTGAAAGAATGGATGGTAGGCGTTGTCGTACTGGTTGGTTTTTTAGTACTTACCATTTCGGAGCCTGCTCCACTCGGATATCCAGCTGATCCAAGCGCTAACGTCATTCCGATGCCGGACTGGTACTTCTTATTCTTATACCAATACTTGAAATATCCGTATGCTTCAGGGGATTATGTCGTTCTTGGTACCCTTGGTGTTTCCGGGGTTGCATTCGGCGCGCTGCTTCTGGCCCCTTTTCTTGACACGGGTAAGGAACGCCGCTTCTATAGAAGACCGATTGCCTCCTCACTCATGCTGTTATCGATTGTGTCGGTTATCTATTTGACGAATGTTGCCTGGACACACTACAAGCATGAGCTTGAAGCTTCTGAACAGGAGCCGGAGCATATTCAGCGGGAGAAGGAAGCGGAAGAAAGGCATGCAGCAGGAGAATCCACCTCATTTGCTCCATCACAGCAGGAGGAGGAGATCGCGATTGTCGAGCCTGATGCTGCGGGTGCAGAAATTTATAAGAAAGCAACCTGTGTGAGCTGCCATGCGGTAGATCTGAAAGGACAGGGTGCTCCGGCGCTGCTTGGAATCGGTGACAAGCATAGCCAGGAAGAAATTCTCACGATTATTAAAGAAGGCATAGGCGGAATGCAGCCACAGTATGATGCTAACATTGCCCAAGGTCTCACGGACGAAGATATCAACACCTTGGCAGAGTGGCTTGCACTTCAGAAAGCGGAACAGTAAAATATAGGTTATAGCTGAAAGCCTGACTGCAGCCGCAGTCAGGCTTTTTCGGAATATAGAATTAATGTACATACTATTTTTACTTTGCAACTGTAAGAGGAGGATACAGGTGTTTTCGATTTCTATGTTATGGAGCCGGGCCTTTCTCATGCATCGAGGCTTTCTCTGGTTACTATTCGGGTGTAACTTATTAGGAACGGTTTACGGTTATATATGGTATGGAGGGCAGCTAGAGTCCACATTGGACAATTATCCGGTATGGCTGATTGTATTTGTTCCTGACAGCCCTACAGCCAGCCTATTTTTTACCATATCACTTCTGTTCTTATTGTATCCTGCTTCATCGTCTTGGTTAAAGAATACAGGACATGTGATTCAAGCTTTGGCTTTTGTCACTTCATTTAAATACGGTATATGGGCAGTTGTAATGATTGTAGCAGGCTGGTCTCTCGGAGTAGATATGATCTGGTCGGATTTTATGCTGATTGCCTCTCACCTTGCCATGGCTGTTGAAGTGCTGCTGTATGCTCGATTTTTCGGCTTTAGACTGGGCAGTCTTATCTTTGCTGGTGTATGGACGTTACTTAATGATACGTTGGATTACACGAAAGGCATATATCCTGGTCTTCCGGATGCTATTGACGTCTACATCAACAGCGTTCGAAATTTTACAGTAGCGCTCTCACTTGCTTCCATCCTTACCGGCTTCATCGCACTTAAACAAACCAAACGAATATAGTACTAGGCTTCCACATCCCCTCATACGATAAGGTAGGAGGGGATGTCCATGTTTTCGTTTATCAAACGATCTTCCTGTGTGATTACGGCTATGCTCTGCTGTACGCTGTTCAGTGGTGCTATTGTATCCAACGTGTCTGCTGCAAGTGTTCAAGAGACACAATCTGATCTAGAGCTTATGAAGCAACTGAACGATACAGCAACTTCATTGTACCGGAAATCCCTCGAGAACAATTTAGTAGGAGTTCGGGAGGATGTGCAGTTAATAACAACCCAGGTTGGGCAATTGTCCTATGACGGGGTGACAAGTGTGGAGGGGATGCACGCACTGACCGAAACGATCGTTGAAGTCAAGGAGGCATCCGCCAGTACGGATGCAGCTGCTGATTCGCTGCAGCATGCTTCAGCTAAATTAAGGCTGGCTGTGGATAGTCTTGCTCATCCTGATAAGCCGCTGTGGCTGCAATATTATAAAATATTGAAAGAGGATATCGCAGCTGTTCAAGAAGGAGCACTGAATCATCGAGCTGATTCACTCATGGTTACATATGGAGAGTTTGAGCAGCATTACGAAACCATTCGTCCAGCGGCCATCATAAAGAAGCAGCCTTATGAAATTGAACGGTTTGACTCCTGGATGTCTTATTTAAAAGGACTGACCATGCGTTCAGAGCCTAATTATGAAGCGGTTGCTGAAGCCTTACAGCAAGGAGATGAATTTGTAAATGCCCTGTTCGGCAAGGAAAAGGATGAAACGGCCTTTACTCCGTTTGCGAGTGGTCCTGAGCCTTGGGCTGCCGAGCTGTTTATAGGTTCTACAATTATGGCGGTATTGGCTTATGTAGGATATCGCAAATTTCAAGGCACCGAAACGACTCCATTTACAAGACGATAGTTGCGGGATTTCGGTACTCCGTCTTATGTCTGTCCTGTACTTAGCATCTAATAATGGCCCGGTTATCCGGGCTATTCCTCTTTAAAACCCTCGCCATATACATCGTGCACCTCTGAGATAATAACAAATGCTCTGGCATCTGCAGATTTGATGATTTCCTGCAGCTGTCGTACCTCTTGTCTCGCAACAACACAATAGGCTACATGCTTTGCTTGTTTAGAATAACCCCCGACAGCAGGCACCAATGTGACCCCTCTATCCATTTCAACCGTAATGGTCTGTGCAATTTGATCTGCCTGATCACTTATAATGGTAAAGGATTTAAGCGAGTATGCTCCCTCTTGAATAAAATCAATAACCTTAGAGCTGATGAAGACAGACACCAGCGTATATAAGATCTTATCCAGAGGAATGAAAAAAAGGGAAGAACCAATAATGATAATATCAATACCGAGCATCACTTTTCCGATACTGATCCCCGATCTGCGGGATAAGATTCTTGCAATGATATCTGAGCCGCCTGTTGTGCCTCCCGCGCGAAAAACGATTCCTAGACCTGTTCCAATAGTGACGCCTGCATACAATGCCGCGAGCAGGAAATCATGCTCTGTCTTAAAGGGTACAATATAACCTGCTTCAATCAGTCTCTCGAATAGACCAAGAAAGAAAGTAAGCAGGGCAATTCCGATACCGGTATAGAGGATTTGTCTTCCCCCAAGAACCTTCCATCCCAGGATGAATAGCGGGATATTGATCACCAAGGTTGACAAGGAGGGAGAGATGTCAAACGCATAATTTAGCAGAACGGTAATTCCGGTTACTCCGCCTTCCATAAGCTGATTTGGAATGATGAAGTACAGTAGTCCAAAAGCAAATATGGCGGTTCCCAGCATAATCGGAAGGATGATTCTCAATTGGATAATCCATTTATTCTTCATAATCATATATACCTCGCTAGATGATTGTTCTTTTACATTCATTTAAAGAGCAATTTTTACGCTTTAAACATGTACAGAATGGTGTACTAACATAGTATGCCTGTTTCAACCTCAGATTAAAAAAATGATTTGTTTTCACTATCTCAATACGTTAACATTGGAATAAAGCAAATTTATCGGTAAGGAGCTACAACTTGTATGGAGAAAAGTCTTGCAGAAATCCAGCGGGAAGTGGACCGTTACATTTCACAGTTCGAGGAAGGGTATTTCAGCCCGATGACGATGCTTGCGAGAATGACAGAGGAAGTAGGCGAGCTCGCCCGTGAGGTCAATCACGAATATGGAGAGAAGCCCAAGAAATCTACGGAGGCTGACAACTCCATTGAGCTTGAACTCGGGGATATTTTATTTATTACCCTTTGTTTTGCGAATTCACTCGGCATTGATCTGACGGAGGCTCACAACAAAGTGATGCATAAATTTAATACGAGGGATGCGAATCGCTGGACCAAAAAGGACACCGAATAATCCATCCTTACATATGCTGTACTAACCGATATTCGGGAGGGACAGCAAGCATGAAATCTTATCCTTATATCCAAGAAGCATACAAAGCTATTTTGCATGGTGATTACGAGCTTGCGGTCTTTTGGTTCGAGACTGCAATTGAGAAGGAACCCGACAATGCTGAAATCCATTATCGCTGCTCCATTACCTATGCACGCAATGGGAAGCTGGAGCAAGCTTTACTTCATGCTCAAAAAGCAGCAGAACTTTCTCCAGACCATGGTGAGTATATAATGCATCTAGGGAGTCTTGAGGCGAAGAAGCTGACTGCAGGTGCACGATTGCTCATCGAAGCATCTGCGTCTAATTTGTCTAAGGTCAGAGAAGATGTACTCGCACAGCTGAAGAAGTCTATTGAGCTTGATCCGCTCTTCACAGATGCTTACGTATGGCTATCCATTGCTTATGCCGAACTGGATGAATACATCCTAGCGATCGCTGTACTGAAAGAGGCCATATCGCTGGAACCACAGAATGATCAATTAACACAATTGTTGCAGGATTTTCACAAACGAATGAAGTCTAATAAGAATAAATCATCAACCTAGAATATAAGGAGTGTTTCTTAAGTGGCAGAGAAGTTAAAGGTTGTAGTTGTAGGCGCGGGAGGGCGTATGGGGCGTGAAGTCGTCAAGCTTGTTCTTCTGGATGAAGAACTTGAACTGGCTGCAGCAGTCAATCGTTCCAGAGCAGGCGAGGATGCAGGCAGGCTGGTTGGTCTAGAGCCCTGCGGCGTACTTGTTACAGATCAGTTGGAGGATGCGCTGAGAGACTCTAATGCAGACGTGATGGTTGATTTTACTACACCCCAATATGCTTATGAGCATACCTCCCTCGCTATTTCATACGGTGTAAGACCCGTAATGGGGACAACGGGATTTACCCCAGAGCAAATTCAAGATTTGGACAAGCAATGCCAAGATAAAGGAATTGGCGGGCTCATTGCACCAAACTTTTCAATTGGGGCTATTCTAATGATGAAATTCGCAGCACAAGCTGCCAAATATATGCCTAATCTCGAAATCATTGAGTATCATGGCGATCAGAAACTGGATGCACCTTCGGGAACCGCGATTAAGACGGCCGAGATGATTGCACAGAACCGAGAGGAGCTTCGCCAAGGTAACCCGAAGGAAGAGGAAACGATTGAAGGATCAAGAGGCGGGTATTACAACGGATTCCGGATTCATAGTGTCAGGCTGCCAGGGGTATTTGCACAGCAGGAAGTGATTTTTGGCGATTTCGGACAAACTCTGAAGATTAGACATGATTCTTATGAACGGGCCGGATACATGCCTGGCGTTAAGATAGGTATCCAGAAGGTCATGGGTTTTTCCGGGATGATTTACGGTTTTGATCATTTTATTGACTAACTGAATCAATTTTAGAATACCCTTAGTTGCTTCATTTAAAGGTATAAATATGTCATTATATAGATATCAAAAGGGAGAGAACATGCATATGCTTAATATCGCTTTTATTGCTCATGATCGTAAGAAAGACGAAATGGTTAACTTTGTAACGGCTTATGAAAAAGCATTTGAAGGCAATAACTTGTTTTCTACAGGAACTACCGGTCAACGTATTATGGAAGGCACTAATTTGAAGATTCATCGGTTTATGTCTGGACCTTTGGGCGGCGATCAGCAGATCGGGGCGCTTGTGGCGAAGAACGAGATGGATTTAATTATCTTCCTTCGTGATCCGCTAATGGCACAGCCGCATGAACCGGATATTAACGCCCTTCTGAGACTGTGTGATGTGCAGGGAATACCGCTGGCTACAAATGTAGCAACGGCTGAAATACTTGTTAAGGCTTTGGAACGTGGTGATTTTGGTTGGCGCGAGCTTGTACATAAATATAAACCAGGTTCAGATATAGAAGTCTAATTCATTACTAACACATTAAATTATGACCAGCATTGTTTATATACATTATCATAAAGGAGGCCCTTCCCTTTGAATCAAGCGGGCAAACATCTAAAAATCGGGATTACCTGTTATCCGTCACTTGGCGGATCCGGAGTTGTAGCAACAGAGCTTGGAAAGCGACTCGCCGAAAAAGGGCACCAAGTTCATTTTATTGCGAACAGCATACCTTTCAGACTGGGCAAATTCCATCGCAATATCTTTTACCATGAAGTGGAAGTAAATGACTATTACGTTTTTCGTTACCCACCTTATGATTTATCATTAGCTACCAAGATGGCACAGGTTGCCAAAACACAGCAGCTGGATTTGCTCCATGTTCACTATGCAGTTCCCCATGCTGTCTGTGCATACCTGGCTAAACAAATGCTGCCTGATGATCTGAAGGTAGTGACAACGCTGCATGGCACGGATATTACCGTGCTAGCCCAGGATGAGTCGCTGAAGGACTTGATTGAGCTCGCTATTAATAAGAGCGATGCGGTGACAGCTGTATCGCAGGATCTTATCCGTGAGACGCATGAACTCCTTGATATCAAACAAAAAATTGACTTGACCTACAATTTTATAGATAGCAAAACTTATTATCCGCGCAACAGCACTTCACTTCGAGCAGAGTACGCTTCCAAGGAAGAGAAGGTGCTGATGCATATCTCCAACTTCCGTCCTGTGAAGCGCACGCTGGATGTCGTTGACATCTTTGCTCGGGTAAATAGAGAACTTCCGACAAAGCTTATCTTGGTCGGAGAAGGCCCTGATCTGCCCAAGATTCAGTGTAGAATTCAGGAGATGGGACTGACGGACAGAGTACATTTGTTAGGCAAACAAGATGATGTTGCTCAGGTCATTTCTATGGCTGATCTGCTGCTGCTCCCATCAGAAAAAGAGAGCTTTGGCCTTGTAGCACTCGAAGCCATGGCTTGTGGAATTCCTACCATCGGCTCAACAGCCGGTGGGATACCTGAGCTTGTTACGCATGGAAGCACCGGGCTCCTTTCAGGTATTGGAGATACGAAGCAAATGGCAGAATATGCATTAATGCTGCTGCGTAACGAAGAAATGATGAAGAGCTACAAACAGGCTTGTCTTGACAGAGCAAGCTCTCATTTTGATATCGATAAAATTACAGCTGAGTATGAGCAAATATACCGCCGGGTCCTTACACAGCAAAATGTAGGGGTTGGCCTCGAGCATTGATCGGGAGATTTATAAAGGGGTAACGGAAATGAACAATTGGAAGCATGTCGATCCTGCCATGGCTATTCAGGGTGAAGAAGTGCTTAGAAGGCTTAATGATCATGGCCATCAAGCCTTTTTTGTAGGTGGTTGTGTTCGAGATGAGATGATGAAGAGGCCTGTAACGGATATGGATATAACGACTTCGGCTAAGCCTGAAGAGGTGATGGCGTTGTTTGAGGGTTCCATACCGACAGGGCTGCAGCATGGAACAGTAACCGTTCGAATGAACGGTTATCATTTTGAGGTGACGACTTTTCGTACGGAGAGCGGTTATGAAGATTTTCGCAGGCCATCTGAGGTTCACTTTGTAGACCAGGTAGAAGAGGATCTAAAGCGCAGAGATTTTACCATGAACGCCATTGCTCGTGATTATGCAGGCCATATCATTGATCCTTTTAATGGTGTAACTGACATCGCACGGGGCATTGTTCGCTCTGTCGGTCTTGCTGAAGAACGATTTAGAGAAGACGCCCTTCGGATGTTAAGAGGCGTTCGTTTTGCATCCATTTTTAATTTTGACATTGACTCCTTAACCTGGGACGGGCTCCTAGCGGAGCGAGACAAGCTTTCTCACATCGCAATGGAACGAGTACGGAATGAAATGGACAAATTGCTCGCTGGTCCTTATCCCGCAAGAGGAATCGGTCTGCTTATGGATAGCGAGCTGCTCCATTATATTAAGGCTCCAGTAGATTTATCCAGGTTGGACCGTTCTGTTCTCAGCCTGTTAGATAAACTGCCACAAACTACGGAATACCGATTAGGGTTGCTGCTATTGCTGCTTGGCGCAAATTCTGCGGATGCGGATCATAAGCTTAGAGCCTGGACCTATTCCGGAAAAGTGAAGGACAGAATGACGAGATTTCTTGGACTTCATGAAGAGGTGATGAACCATCTTTCAAAGATTACGAAGGATCACAAGCAAGGACTTCGCAGTAGACATTTAAGAGAAGAATGGAAACTATCGCTTCTAAAGCACGGTGTTCCGGCAAGTGAAGACTGGCATGTCATCCATCGTCTGTTGCCTCAGTCATTCTATGAGATGTCTGGGGAAGAATATCTTCTGCTGAAGGAATTGGTGGAGCACGCAGAGGTATGGAGGAATGAGATGGGGGTCTACAGCTTGAAGGAGCTTGAGCTGTCAGGTTCTGATCTGCTCCGTGTCACAGGGCGCAAGGGAGGACCCTGGCTTGGTGAAACGATGAATTGGCTGCTGCGGCAGGTAGTAACAGGACAACTAGTTAACAAACATGACATTTTGCTTGATGCGGCAAAGAAGGTGATATCGGATGAAAAATAAATTGCTGCTTGATTTATTCCTGCATTCATCCCAGACCTTTATTTCGGGCGAGGAGATTAGCAGAAGACTCAAAATCAGCAGGACGGCTGTCTGGAAACAAATCAACCAATTAAGAGACATGGGCTATGAATTCGAGGCGGTATCTCGGAAGGGATATCGAATGACGTTTATTCCGGACTTTTATAAAGAGACAGATATTCAGGCGAATTTAAATACCAAAATATTGGGTAATAAGATCTATATAATTGAGACGACCTCTTCTACACAAGTGGACGCCATGACCCAGGCCGAGAGCGGTGCCGTTGAAGGAACACTATTCATTGCTGAACAACAGACATCCGGAAGAGGAAGACTCGGCAGAAAATGGTTCTCTCCCTCAGGCAAAGGGATTTGGATGAGTCTGGTGCTTCGGCCGGAGCTTCCTATCAGATACATGCCTCAGCTTACACTTCTGACGGGAGTTGCTGTCTGCAAGGCAATTCGCAGCGTTACAGGAGCGGAAGCAGCAATCAAATGGCCAAACGATATTTTGATTCAGGGGAAGAAGGTGTGCGGAATTCTTCTAGAATCGGCCACCGAGGATAACAAAGTAAAATACTGTATTGCTGGAATTGGGATTGATGTCAATCTCTCCACAGAAGATTACCCGGAAGAATTAACGGAGATTGCCACCTCGCTCAAGCTGGAGACAGGACATACTATAGATCGTGCGTTATTGATAGCCGAAATTCTGAACGAAATGGAGCTTCTCTACGATCGTTATACAAGTGAAGGATTCACACCTATCCAAGTGGAATGGGAGGAGCATTCCGTATCTATTGGTCAAGCCGTACGGACGGAGACATTGACGGAGACGATACAAGGTGTCGCCAAACGACTTGATCCGAGCGGAGGACTGGTTATTGCCGCGCCAAGTGGCGAGGAGAGGGTAGTTTATTCCGGTGAGATTGAGATTATAAAGCAGTAGTATGCTGTTAAGTCTGCTGCTTGGAATCTTAAGGTATTATGAAATTCATTCGAGGCATAGACAATTCCTTTATTTTTGGTATACTTTCTTGATGAGGCGGTATTGATTCTGTATCGAACTGCACTCGTCAGTCAGATTACCTAAGCTTTGTACAATTGAATCTTATGCCAAGTTGTTGGATTCTGCTCTGAGCCGAAGAGGACCGAGACAGAAGGGACGATCGCAAGTGACTCTTTTTTGACTTATGGGACCTTTTTAGTTTGATACTAAAAGGTTTTTTTGTGCGTCTGGTTATTCGTTAGTCTTATTAGGCGCCATCTCCGTTAAATTGGCTGAAGAGCATCCGTAGGATCACAGATTTAGACATGGCATCAATACTTACGGTATTTCAGAACAGAAGGGAGCCACTTGTATGGCAGCAACCAAAAAACCGCTTAACATTGTTAAAATGAAAAAAATGAAAGAAAATAAAGATCCGATTACGATGCTCACAGCATACGATTATCCTTCTGCTGTGCTGGCTGAAGAAGCTGGCGTAGACATGATCCTGGTAGGGGATTCTCTTGGAAATGCTGTACTCGGATATAATTCCACCATCCCGGTTACGATTGATGATATGGTATATCATTCCCGTGCCGTTGCAAGAGGTGCACAGAATACATTTATCGTAACGGATATGCCGTTTATGACGTATCACGGCGGAATAGATGAGAGCCTAAAAGCCGTTCGACGTATTATGCAGGAAGGCCATGCCCATGCAGTGAAGCTTGAAGGCGGAGCCGAAATAGCAGACACCGTGAGAGCCGTCGTGAAGGCTGGCGTACCCGTGCTTGGACACATTGGCCTTACCCCGCAATCAGTAAACCAAATCGGCGGTTTCAGGGTACAAGGGAAGGATGCTGCAGATGCCAAACGACTGCTTGAAGATGCGAAGGCACTTGAAGAGGCCGGAGCATTTGCCATCGTTCTGGAGCTGGTTACCGAGGCAGTTGCCGAGGCAATATCTAACGACCTGTCAATTCCAACCATAGGAATTGGCGCAGGGCGTGGTACAGATGGTCAGGTGCTGGTCTTCCACGATGTTCTGCAATATGCATCTCCATATATGCCTAAAAGATTTGTGAAGACTTATGCAGATGTAGGAACCATTATTCGTGATAGCATCGGGAATTATGTACAGGATGTCAAAAATAAATCTTTTCCTGCTGAGGAGCATGTGTTCACTGCTGAAGACGGTGTAGTCGACTCCTTATACGGAAGCAGCCAAGCAAAGGTGGAGAATAGATCATGATAACAGTTCGAAATATTGAAGAGCTGCGAGCACAAATAGCCTCCATGAAAAAGAACATTCGTGGGAAAGAACCGGCTGTCGGGCTCGTTCCAACGATGGGATTCCTGCATGATGGACATGCGAGCTTGATGCGCGAAGCTCGAAAGAATAATGATATTGTTGTTCTTAGCATCTTCGTGAATCCTATTCAGTTCGGCCCGAACGAAGACTTTGAAACGTATCCGCGCGATGAGCAGCGGGATCTGGGAGTTGCAGACAAAGAAGGAATAGACATCGTGTTTATTCCGACAGTAGAAGTCATGTATCCTCATCCCACGAAGACCAAGATCAGAGTAGCTGATATTACAGACCGCCTATGCGGTGCATCACGCCCAGGTCACTTCGATGGTGTGACCACCGTGGTAGCGAAGCTGTTCAACATTGTACAGCCGAACAACGCTTATTTTGGAATGAAGGATGCTCAGCAAGTGGCCGTGTTGTCGCAGATGGTATCAGATCTCAATATGCCGATAAATATTGTGCCTTGCCCGATTGTCCGCGAAGCGGATGGGCTTGCACTCAGTTCACGTAACGTGTATCTGAGCTCGAAGGAACGTAAGGAAGCTCTTGCATTATCCCGCTCACTTAAGCTAGCCCAAATGAAGACCGAGGAGCAGGAAGATGCTACTGTGGGTCAAATTCGCAAGCTTATTATAGATGAGATCAACACGTCAGAAACGGCTGTTATTGATTATGTGGATATTCTAACGTTTCCAGCACTTGAGCCGATTGAAGACCGTGTGCGGATTACTGAGCCGGAAGATGTTATTATTGCTCTGGCTGTTAAATTTGGAAAGACAAGGCTGATCGATAACCATCGGCTCCAAAAAACGGAGGTGCTCTCCCGTGTTTAGAACATTAATGAAATCTAAAATTCACCGTGCAACGGTGACGGAAGCAAATTTGAATTATGTGGGTAGTATAACCATTGATCGCAATTTGATGGATGCTGCAGATATTTTGGAAAATGAAAAGGTGCAAATTGTGAATAATAACAATGGGGCAAGATTGGAGACTTATGTCATCCCTGGACCACGCGGTACAGGTACGATTTGTCTTAATGGTGCTGCCGCACGGCTGGTTCAGCCTGGAGATACGGTTATTATTATTTCTTATGCGATGATGTCGAGTGAGGAAGCAGTTCAGCACAAACCGACTGTTGTATTCGTAGATGGACAGAATAAGCCGGTTCAAACGATGCGTGAGGAAGTTCACGCGACAATCTTGTAATCCATGGAATGAAGAATGAAAAGTGCCCAAAGCGCAAAAAATGTGATTAGGTTACTGCACTAATCCATTTTGCTAAGGGTGGGATGCATGCCATGTTTCAACATCTATTTGCGGAAATGAATCAATCGCTTGATGAGATTGCCAATTACTACACTGCCGCACCAGTCGAGAAGAAACAGGAAATGCGACAGCGATGGAACCTGCTTAAGAAAATGAGCGACGGCATTATCGATGAATGGATGTCATTTGAAGAAAAAATGGCCAAAATTCGCGAAAGTGGAATTTTCCGAGGCACAGATCCCTTTACTTCCATTCCGGAGCTGAAACTTCATGCCTTTGTTAAAGGACTTGGATATTTCAAACTGCTCATGTACCAGCATGCTGCAGAGGAGTTCGGCAAAGTGGTAGCAGTATATCCGGAAAGCTTGTTGTCGAGGCTATACCTGGCCATGTGCTATCTCAACCTGGAACAGATGCATACCGCATCTGAGGAGCTGAATCGGATACTTCTAACCTGTGATCAGCCCAGAATGAAAGCCATGGCGTACAATGCCCTAGGTTGTGTTCATGCGAAGCAAATGGAGCTCAAGCAGGCCCAATCCTGTTTTGCACTTGCTTTGGAACATGATCCTTCCTTGCCTGAGCCGCTCTACAATCTGGAAGCATGCCGCTCCAAAAATGCTGTGCTGCAGTATGGAACACAGCTGCTTGCCCTCTCCTAAGTACATGCTGAAACAGCGCAATCGCAAAAGGCGATGTCCTGATAAGACATCGCCTTTTTGTCTGTTTCATGTTCAAAAGTCTTTTTTTTTGCTATGCTACTAAAGAGACTGTAGAAGGGAACGTTTACTCATCATGAAATTTGCTGTGCTTGATTTTGAAACAACAGGTACTCAGTCACTTGGTGAAATCATCCAAGTTGGACTTGCCATCATAGATCATGATTTTACTATTAAAGAAACGTTCAGCTCTTATGTAAATCCCGGCGCTTCCATTCCACCTTTTATTACGGGTTTGACGGGAATTACAGACGAGGACGTAAAGGATGCTCCTGTGCTTGAAGAAACGATGATGGAGCTCGTTCCATTGCTGGATGATGTGGTACTTGTAGGACATAATGTAAGCTTTGATTTTCATTTTTTACAGAATGCGCTTGACCGATGTGGTTACCTGCCATTTACAGGCCGGATTTTGGACACCATGGATTTACTGAAAATTTGCTTTCCCTCTTTATCCTCATATCAGCTGGGATATGTAGCAAGCGAATTCGGATTTACTCATGACCGTCCTCATCAGGCGGATAGTGATGCTCTTGCTACAGCGCATATTTTCTTAAAGAGTCTTGAGGAGCTGAAGAGCCTGCCTTTGATCACATTACAGCGGCTTACTGATCTGTTTGCTGCAGAGGATAGTGATCTGGGCTGGTTTTTTGATGGGATTCTTGCAGAGAAAGAAATGGAGCCTATTCACGATCTGGACAATCAGACTTACTATAGACAGCTCGCTCTCAAGATTGACGATTGGTCACAGATTGCTCCGCCTAGGGATGAGCATGAACCCAATCCATTAGAAAAATTGACCTTTCAAGAATATATGGATGAGGTTCAGCTCCGTCTGAAACAGACGCTGCCTCATTATGAGGAACGCGAATCCCAGAATTTGATGTTCACAGAAGTGACGAAAGCGATGGACGAGGATAAGCATTTACTGATTGAAGCCGGGACAGGCACCGGTAAGTCACTCGGTTATTTGCTGCCTTCAATTTATCATAGCGTCAGGCAGGAGACGAAGGTAACAGTTAGCACACATACGATCAATCTTCAGGAGCAGCTTCGTGAGCGGGATATCCCGCTTCTTACGGAGGTGGTTCCTTTTCCGTTCAAAGCAGCTGTCTTTAAAGGCAGAGGGCATTACCTGTGTCTGCGCAAATTTGAACAGAAGCTGAACAACAAGGAATTTGTAACTCCGAAGGAAGACGTATTTACTGCTGCGCAGATGCTTGTATGGCTCACGCAAACAGAAACCGGAGATGATGAGGAGCTCAATCTGAGTCATCGCGGCGGTGATTTTTGGGAGACTGTCCAAAGCGATTCCGATTCCTGCCTGGGGCGAAGCTGCCCTTGGTTTAAGAAATGCTTCTACCATCGTGCAAGACATGAGGCAGGAATTGCTGATGTGGTCATTACCAATCACTCCAAGCTGTTCACGGACGTCAAGGCGAGTCATCAATTGCTCCCCGCCTATGAGCATCTCGTTATAGATGAGGCCCATCAATTCGAGGAGGTCGCCGGTAAGCATCTTGGAATTCATATGAAATATTTCACGGTGGTTCATGCCCTTACCCGGTTGTTCAAGGATAGTCGGAACGGTCAATTCCCTGCTCTGCGTCAAAAAATAGCGCAGTCCAGCCATGAGCAGATGGTCGAATGGACCTCTGCAATTGATCAGCTGTTTCCATCAGCGCTTGAAGCGAAGGAAACCTGGGATCAGCTCAGTGAGATGCTGTTTAGTCTACTTCCAGAACGAAGTGATGCTGCCCCTGGCGAAGCAGGACAGTTCACATTAAGACTGAAGCCGCAGAGCAAACCTAAGAAGTGGGATAGGCTCGCAGCGGTTGAGAATCAGTTCTATGTGACCGTTTCTGATTTGGTTCGGAAGGCAGATAAGGTCCTTGGTGAAGTAAGAGAAGAACTCGATGATTATACGGCGGACAGCCTAATAACCGACGTTACCGGGCTTGTTAAGGATCTGGCTGGATTCAAAGACCAATTAAGACATTTCATGCGCATAGATGATGCAGGCACCGTATACTGGCTTGAGGCTAGCGGACAATTCAAGAGTAAGTCGCTTCAGCTGTATGCAGTACCAGTAGATGTAAGTCCTCAGCTGAAGGAAATGTTCTTTGACAAGAAACGAAGCGTTATTCTAACCTCTGCTACTTTATCGGTAGATAAATCGTTCCAGTTTATGATAGATCAGCTTGGACTAACCGAGGCGCAGGAGCAGCAGAGATTACTCACTTCACAGCTGCCTTCTCCTTTTAATTACCGGGAACAAGCACTTCTTGTGGTTCCACGTGATTTCCCGAGTGTGAAGGGCAGTGTAGGTGATGATCACTTTGTCAGTATGCTCGTCAAGTCTTTGTCAGAGGCCGCACAGGCTACTAAGGGCAGAATGCTCGTCCTGTTTACCTCTTACAAGATGCTGAGACAAGTACATGAGCCGCTGAAGGAAGCCCTTGCTTCAAGTGATATTTCCGTATTTGGACAAGGAGTGGACAGTGGGAGTAGGACAAAGCTGACGAGAAGATTCCAGGAGGCCAAAGCTTCTGTGCTGCTTGGAACGAGCAGCTTCTGGGAAGGTGTCGATATTCCTGGTGAAGCCTTATCCTGTCTGGCCATTGTGCGTTTGCCTTTCCAGCCGCCTAATCATCCGGTCGTGGAGGCAAAGAGCGAGCTGCTCCAGCAGGAGAAGAAGAATCCATTTATGAAGCTCTCGGTACCACAGGCGGTTATAAGGTTTAAGCAAGGTTTTGGAAGACTGGTGCGGACCGCAAAGGATCGAGGCATCGTTATCGTGTATGATACAAGAGTGATTGAATCATATTATGGCAAGTATTTTTTATATTCCCTGCCAGGTCCTAAAATGGAACATATGACAACGGACAAGATGGTTCCGCGTATAAGCGAGTGGTTAGAGGAACATGTGACATATGAAGAGAAGTAATAGAAAGCACGGATACTGCTTGCAGGTGTGAGGGGGAATAATAATTGAAGTCGGAGAAAATTTCAGAGGCTGTCGTAAGAAGACTGCCTGTATATCTGCGTTATTTACAAGAGCTGTATAAAAGAGAAGTGACCACGGTATCGTCACAGGAGCTTGGTCTCAGACTCGATTTAAATCCGGCGCAAATCCGTAAGGACCTAGCTTATTTCGGGGATTTTGGACGCAAGGGCATCGGCTATGATGTGGCTTATCTCATTGATAAGATCAGACAAATATTGAAGCTGGATCAACAGATCAATGTAGCACTTGTTGGTGCCGGTAACCTCGGACATGCCTTGTCGAACTATAACCGATACGTAAAAGACAATATGAAGATTGTCGCCGTGTTTGATTCTCAGCCCTCAAAGATTGGCACCAAGATCAATACGCTAACTGTTCAACCGATGGAAGAACTGGTTAAGACAGTAAATGATCTGAACATTAGAATCGGCATTATAACGGTTCCGGATTCGGAAGCACAGCGTGTGGCGGATTACCTGGTTGAGGCGGGAGTCGAAGCCATCCTTAATTTTGCCCCGATTATTATTAAGGCGCCTGCTCATATCCGGATTCATACAGCGGATTTCACTACGGATCTGCTTAGTCTGGCTTATTATCTGGAGAATGAAGCAGGAAAAGAGGAGGAAGAGGATGTCAAGTCATAAGTGGCTCATCAAGAATGGTAAATTTGCGGTAAGCGATCCTGAATGGCGAATTGTCAGCGGCTATATGCTGATTGATGGTGACCGTATTTCTTATATAGGTGAAGATTTGCCCGAAGGAGCAGAAGGGCTCCCGGTTCACGATGGCAAGCATCAGCTGTTTATTCCTGGCCTTATTAACACGCATGGTCATGCGGCAATGTCCCTTCTCCGAGGTTATGGAGACGATCTTGCTCTTCAAGTCTGGCTTCAAGAAAAAATGTGGCCGATGGAGGAAAAGTTTACAGCTGAGGATGTGTACTGGGGAACATCGCTATCTGTGCTGGAAATGCTCAAAGGGGGCACTACAGCCTTCCTAGATATGTATGATCAGATGAATCAGGTGGCAAAAGTGGTAGAGGAGTCTGGCATTCGCGCAAGTCTCATGCGGGGAGCAATCGGTTTCGGTTCAGATGAGCTGCGCGAATTCAAGCTGAAGGAAGCAACGACCTTTGCCCGGGAATGGCATAATCAGGCTGACGGACGTATCACGACGATGCTGTCACCGCATTCGCCATATACATGCGGACCACAGTTTATTGAGAAGTTCGTAGAAGCGGCGCATGCGCTGGACTTACCCCTCCATACTCACATGTCCGAAACGGCCGCTGAAGTAGAACAGAATGTAAGAGAGTATGGGCTGCGTCCCGTAGCTCATCTAGAGAAACTCGGCTTCTTCTCCAGACCTTCTCTCGTGGCTCATGCCGTACATTTAACGGATGAAGAAATAGAGGTGCTTGCCAAATACAATGTGGGGGTTGCCCATAATCCTGGAAGCAATCTGAAGCTGGCAAGCGGCGTTGCTAGAGTACCTGAGCTGTTGAAAGCCGGGGTGGTCGTCTCCCTTGCTACAGACGGTGCGGCAAGCAATAATAATCTGGATATGTTTGAGGAGATGCGCCTAGCTGCATTAATACACAAAGGAGTCAGCGGCGATCCGACGGCAGTGCCTGCTACAGAAGCGCTTCGTATGGGAACAGAATATGGTGCACAGTCCATCTACGTCAAGGATACGGGAGTGCTGGCAACAGGCAAAAAAGCCGACTTTATTGCAATTGATCTGGATCAGGCCCATTTCCTGCCTTATACCGATTTGATATCACATGTAATCTATTCTGCGAGCAGCAAGGATGTTCAGCATGTCTGGGTGGATGGCAAGCAGTTAGTTAAGAACGGTGAGATGCTCACGATGGATGAAGAACGGATTAAACACGAAGCACAAGCTGCTTTCGAAGGACTGACGTCCCGCTGAATGAGATAGGGGCAAGAAGGGAGCTCAGCCTTGAGAAAAAAAAGAAAGTGGATACTCATCAGCATTGTGGCTTTCTTACTCGTGCTGTTAGGCATTTATCTATTTTATGAATATGTAATGAAGGATACATGGGTAGAAGAGGAAGCTGCAATAGCCATTGCCAAGGAAAAAGAAGATCTGGTTACGGTAACCAAGACACAAAAATCGGTTTGGTCTGAGGATGCCATTTATTGGACAATCGAAGGTATAAATGCTGACAATGAACCCATTATGGTGTGGGTACGATACGGTATGGACAAGAAGCCAGTGATAGATGAAAATAGTGTACACAGTGAGAAGATCGAAGAAGGAACATCTGAGGAAGAAATGCGGTCCAAGATCAGCTCGCAGCTGCCTGGTATCGAAATCGTCAGACTTCAGCCCGCAGTTTATGATGAGACATACGTCTGGCAGTTGTTTTATAAAGAGAATAATCGTTACTACTATCGTTTTTATCGTTTTAGTGATGGAACTGAACTAGATGACGGATTTCAACTGCCGGTCACAGAATAAAGCACATAAAATATACCCTGAAGTGGTCGTCTTTGGCCATTTCGGGGTTATTTGGATTGGAAACTTTGAAAAATAATTCATAGTTTAGATTTGGACGGCTGTATATGGTATGCTATATCTATACCCATTTTGATTGTAATAGAGTGGGCAAAATAGATGAGGAGGTTGTCACTTGAAATTACGTCCTATTCGGATAGCAATTACAGTTATGGTTACGGCTACGCTGCTGTTTGGAGGATGGTTTGTGTACCGTCAGGTGGCTCTTGAGAAGCCAATTGAAAAGTTGGTTGCCGAGTATGACGGCGTAAATGATGTTCAATTAGATATTAAACAGAATCAGGTTACTTTGAATCTCGATCTCGAACCGAATACCAATATAAGAGGTCTTGTTGATTATATCCGCACAGATGGCAAGGAACTTCTGAACGGGAGAACGATGAAGCTGGAGGTTAAGGATCATTCGACGGAAACGCTTGATGATTTCTGGTCCAGTGCTTTATTTACCGTCGCCGAAGCAATGGAGACTAGACAGTATACGCAAATTCCTGAGAAGCTGAAGGAAATGAGTGAAGGCAGCATTCAGGTTGACTACGATATTGATAATGAGAACGTATATGTAAGCTTGTCAGATGGAGAAGCAAGCAAGTATATTATTCTGCCGAGACAGCCGGCTACGATGGGAGTGTGGCCTAATGCCTAATTGGTTAAAGGAGATTTTAATCGGGGTTGTTCCGGTCGTACTTCTGTTTCTAGTCTTTATAGGAGTTAATATCATTCCAGTACTGCTCATTGCCCTGCTCGCAGGCGGTGTAGTCTTCCTGATGCAGACACGCGGTGGACTAGCCGTAGGTGCTAGCAGTGAGAAGAAGCGCAAAAAGGCGGGACCTTCCAAGCTCACCTTCGAGGAAATTGGAGGACAGGACAGCGCCAAGCAGGAGCTTCGTGAAGCGCTGGATTTTTTGGTAAGGCACGATGAAATTCAGAAGTTTGGCATTCGCCCACTGAAGGGTATTTTGCTGACAGGCCCTCCGGGTACAGGGAAGACATTAATGGCGAAGGCGGCTGCACATTACACGAATTCCGTATTTATAGCTGCTGCCGGCAGTGAATTTGTTGAAATGTATGTCGGTGTTGGGGCAGGACGTATCCGTGAATTATTCAAAGATGCCAGAACACGAGCTGCCAAGGAAAATAAAGAAAATGCGATTATTTTTATTGATGAGATCGATGTCATCGGCGGCAAAAGAGAAGGCGGTCAGCAGCGCGAGTATGACCAGACACTGAACCAGCTGCTTACAGAGATGGACGGTATATACAATTCAGATGCACCAAGGATTCTGATCATCGCGGCGACAAACCGTAAGGAAATGCTCGACAGTGCGCTTCTTCGTCCGGGTCGTTTTGACCGGCATATCCAAGTGGAGCTGCCGGACAAGAAAGGGCGTAAGCATATTCTGGAGCTTCATGCCAAAAATAAACCGCTTGCCGAGGATGTAAGCCTTGACAAAATTGCAGAGGAATCATACGGTTTCTCCGGCGCCCAGCTCGAGAGCTTAATGAACGAGGCCGCAATATATGCGATGCGGGATAGTCTAGAGTTTATTACGCAGAGAAACTTATCCATGGCAATTGATAAGGTTATGATGGGTGAGAAGACAGATCGTGAGTCAAATGAAGATGAGAAGAAGCGGGTTGCCATTCATGAACTGGGACATGCGATTGCAGCAGAAACGGTTCGACCGAACAGCGTGGGCCAGGTAGCACTCAGTCCGCGAGGGCAGGCTCTGGGTTATGTTCGACATAATCCGCAGGAAGAGCAGTATTTATATACTAAGGAATTTCTTGAAGCTCAGATTATGATTGCACTTGGTGGTGCGGCTGCGGAAGAGATCTATTATGGAGGGCGCAGTACCGGCTCCAGAAATGATTTTGAACAATCGCTTGATATTGTCAAAACCATGATCAGCTCTGGACTGACTTCGCTCGGGATTGTTAACCTCGACATGGTATCCCAAGAAGAATTGATGCGAGAGAATAACTACATTTTGAATGAGCTGTTTGCCCGTACAAAAGAGCTGCTGCATGAGCATGCTAACATTTTTGATAAGTCACTGGACATCCTCATGAAGGAGGAAGTATTGTCCGGTGGTCAATTCCGTGAATTATTTAAGAAAAATGCACTTTTGCCAGCATAAATTATTTATGCTGGTTATTTTTTTTTACTTTTGATTCATGCTAAGATATTATTATATGTTGGGTCATAAAAATGTATTTTTCGACAAAGAAGGATACACACTACTTAGAAGAGACCAGGAAGGGATGGAGCAGTAACCATGTTGTTTAAAAAGATAGGAGTTATCGGCGGAGGTACGATGGGTCAAAGTATTGCCGAAATGCTGGCAGCTAAAGGCCTCGACGTTCTGCTGGTAGAGCTTTCCCCGAATAAGCTTGATTATTCCATCGGAATGATCGAGACAGGGTTAGATAAAAAGCTGGAGAAGTGGGCGATTACCCAAGCAGAGAAGAAATTGATCTTATCTAGAATTCATAGATCGAATCTTAGTGATCTGTCTGCTTGTGATTTGATTATAGAGACCATTACTGAGGATCTGGAAGCGAAGGTCAAATTGTTCAAACAACTTGAGGAGATTGTGTCAGAAGATATTATTCTGACAAGTAATACTTCTACGCTGAGCTTGACTGAGCTTGCGAGTGCTACAAATCATCCTGAACGCGTAATCGGCTTGCACTGGATTTATCCGGTATCGAGTATTGACGTTGTTGAAATCATCCGTGGTCTTAAAACATCAGATAATACGTTTGAATTCACGAAGAATTTTGCTGAGGAAGTATTGGAGAAGAAAGGCGTCATGGTTTATGAGTCCCCTGGATTTGTTACTTCCCGCCTTATTTGCCTTCATATCAATGAAGCTCTTCATCTGCTTGAAGAAGGAGTGGCATCGGCTGAGGATATCGATCAAGCAGTTCGGATTGGATACAAATTCCAACACGGTCCATTTGAAATGGCTGACCGCTTTGGCCTCGATTCCGTTCATGCAGCCCTTGACAGCATGTTCCGTGAATTCGGTGAACTGAAATACAGACCTTCCACCATACTTAAGAAAATGGTTCGCGCTGGGCAACTGGGTGTTAAGACGGGCGAAGGCTTCTTCAAGTACGACAAGGATGGTGACCGGATATGAAAGTACTAGTTATTAATGCGGGAAGTTCTTCCCTGAAGTATCAAGTGTATGACATGACTGACGAGTCTGTTCTTGCAAAAGGTTTGGTTGAGCGGATCGGTATGGATTCTTCCATCCTTACACATAAGCCGACAGGCAAAGAAGAAGTGACCGAAGTAAGCGAGATTCTTGAACATACGACAGCGATCCGCAAAGTATTGGACAAGCTCGTACATGCTGAGCATGGAGTATTGTCTTCAATTGAAGAGATTCAAGCTGTTGGACATCGTGTTGTACATGGCGGCGAATTCTTTAATGAGTCTGCCCTCGTAACAGATGAAGTCAAAGCTAAAATCCGTCAATTGATTGATCTGGCACCGCTTCACAATCCGGCTGCGATCATGGGTATCAATGCCGCTGAATCTAATATGCCTGGTGTACCGCAAGTGGTCGTATTTGATACAGCATTCCATCAAACCATGCCAGAATCTGCGTATCTATATGCGATTCCACGTGTACTGTATAACAAGTACAAGGTTCGTCGTTACGGAGCACATGGTACGTCCCATTACTATGTTAGCCAAATCGCTGCAGAATTCTTGGAGCGTCCGATCGAAGACATGAAGATCATTACCTGCCATGTAGGTAATGGGGGAAGTCTTACAGCAGTTCAAAATGGCGTGTCTGTCGATACATCAATGGGAATGACCCCACTGGAAGGGCTTATGATGGGTACGCGCAGTGGAGATCTTGACCCTGCGATAGTTCCATATGTTATGAACAAAGAGGATTTGACGCTGAACGAAGTGAATTCGATGCTTAACAAGCATAGCGGACTGCTTGCCATCTCTGGAATCAGCAGTGACATGCGTGAAATTACAGAGGGTATGGAGAACGGAGATCCGAATTCTACACTTGCATTCAACATGTATGAATATCGTCTCCGCAAATACATCGGTTCCTATGCTGCGGCAATGAATGGAGTAGATGTTATTGTCTTCACAGCAGGGGTTGGAGAGAACTCTGTAATCCTTCGTCAAAGAGTTCTGGAGCAATTGACTTATCTGGGTGTAGAGCTTGACGAGGAGCTGAACAAGATTCGTTCTGGAGAGCCTCGCCGTATTTCTACTGCGAATTCCAAAGTCGAAGTCTTGATCATTCCGACGAATGAAGAGCTTGTTATTGCTCGCGACACGAATCGTATTGTAGAAGCTTCCAAGTAACATCGAAATTAGAATTTTAATAGAACGGGGAGAGATAAGACATGAGCACAAAGAGCGACATTCGCCATGTCAGTCAGCACGTTGGAGAAGCGGTAACGATCGGTGCTTGGATTAACAATAAGCGCTCCAGCGGCAAAATACAGTTTTTGCAACTTCGGGACGGTACGGGCTATATCCAAGGGGTTGTCGTAAAAAGCGAAGTTTCTGAGGAAATCTGGAATAACGCGAAGAGCCTGACTCAGGAAAGCTCACTATATGTAACAGGTGTGATTCGCGAGGAGCCACGTAGTCAATCCGGATATGAGATGACCGTGACGGATATTGAAATCATTCATCTAACGGAGAACTATCCGATTACTCCAAAAGAGCATGGGGTTGACTTCCTTATGGATCATCGCCATCTGTGGCTTCGTTCTTCCAAGCAGCGTGCGATTATGATTATCCGTGCGGAGATCATTCGTGCGGTTCAGGAGTATTTTGATACGAACGGATTTACGATCGTCGATCCTCCGATTCTGACGCCTTCTTCTGCAGAAGGAACAACGAATCTATTTCATATCAAATATTTCGATGAGGATGCATATTTAACGCAGAGCGGTCAGCTCTACATGGAAGCTGCAGCGATGGCGCTTGGTAAAGTGTATTCCTTCGGACCGACATTCCGTGCAGAGAAATCCAAGACACGCCGTCATTTGATTGAATTTTGGATGATTGAACCGGAGATGGCCTTCGTAGATCATGAAGAAAGTTTGCGTATCCAGGAGCAATTCATTTCCCATGTAGTTCAGTCCGTAGTGAAGAACTGCCGTACAGAGCTGGAAAGTATTGGACGTGATGTTTCCAAGCTGGAGAATGTTACAGCTCCATTCCCGCGGATCACATATGATGATGCAATTCATTTCCTTCAAGGAGAAGGCTTTGATATTCCTTGGGGTGAAGACTTTGGTGCACCGCATGAGACTGCGATTGCAGAGAAGTATGACAAGCCTGTATTTATTACGCATTATCCGGCTGGAATCAAAGCATTCTATATGAAGCCAGATCCAAATCGGCCTGAGGTTGTTCTATGCGCCGATATGATTGCTCCTGAAGGTTATGGAGAGATCATTGGGGGCTCCCAGCGGATTGATGATCCGAAGCTGATGGAAGAGCGCTTTGAGGAGCATAATCTCTCACGGGAAGCCTATCAGTGGTACTTGGATCTTCGCACGTACGGCTCAGTGCCTCACTCCGGATTCGGTCTTGGACTTGAGCGGACGGTGGCTTGGATTTGCGGACTTGATCATGTTCGTGAAACGATTCCGTTCCCACGGATGCTGTATCGTCTATACCCTTAAGTCCAGGAGGAATGTGAATGAGCGAACCTAGCGTAGGAACTTGGGCGGACGGTGTCGCTTACGGCATGGCAATGGGAAGCGTCCAGCTTCCCTATGCACTGCTTCGTTATCATGCCCGACTGGGATTATCAGAAGGAGAAATGCTGCTTATACAGCATTTGCTTGGATTTCAGCAGGTGGAAGGAAATGAATTTCCAACACTTCAAGAGCTGGCCGATCGAATGGGCATCATGCCCGATGAAGTAGCTAAACGGCTTCAGCGGCTCATGAAGGAAGGATTTATCCGGATTGATGAGGGCATGGATGCGGTGCAAGACATTCAGTATGAACGATATAATCTGATTGGATTATATACCATATTGGCTCAGTGTTTGTCAGATGATCGAACAGCTGCTCTTCCGAAGTCATCTGTTCGCAGCCGCTCTATGGAGAATGCCTTGAATCCGTCTGCTGAAGAACATGAGGAGAAGAACATCTTCCGTATTTTTGAGAAGGAATTCGGTAGACCCTTATCTCCAATGGAGCTTGAACGGATTTCCAGCTGGTTGGATCAAGATCGTTATCCTGATGAATTAATTCTGCTGGCGCTAAAAGAAGCGGTGTTTGCCGGCAAAGTCCACTTTACGTATATCGACCGTATATTGCTTGAATGGAGCCGCAACCGGGTTAGAACTCCACAGGATGTTAAGGCTTATGCAGCTCGTTTCCGCAATGGAGGCCGTTAATCAAGTTGTTTATAGAGATAGGCATTCCTTATTTTGAGGGGTGTCTATTTTTGTTGCAATACTTCAGAATAACAACCATAGAGAAATAAATGGTATAAATCATTTTTCTTAATACATGCAGGGTTAAATAAATAGCGGTCGTCTATTAAAGTGGGGAAGGAGGAGAGAAGCCATTGATGAAGCAAGTTTGATCGATCAAATATTGAAGGGCGACCATGCCAAGTTTCGCGAAATTATTGACCGCTATGGCAGGCATGTATATCAGGTAACTTACTCCGTGCTTCACCAGGCACAGGATGCGGAGGACGCAGCACAAGAAGCATTTATTCAAGTCTTTAAATCTCTCCCCCAGTACCGATCAGAAGGATTCAAGACATGGATCACCCGCATTGCTCTACATAAGGCAATTGATGCAAAAAGAAAATTGAATCGTAGGGAAGCGGAAGTGATCGTCCGTGAGAATGAGGTTGTTCAAATTATTGATCACCAGGCAGATATTATACATCAGCTGTTAAAGAAGGAGAGAAGAGAAACTCTTCTTCATAAGATATCTTCTCTTCCGCCTCAGCATCGTGATATTATTGTTGATTTCTATCTGAAAGAAAAAAATTATGAACAAATTGCAGAAGAATCACAAATCGCAATAAAAACAGTAGAATCCAGACTGTATCGGGCACGTCAGTGGATTAGATCGCATTGGAAGGAGGGATCATGGCGTGAATAAACAAGAACATCAGGACTGGAAACGATATATTCAAGGCGAATTGCCGGACTACGAGCGTGAAGCCATGGACAAACGGCTGCTTGAGGATAGTGAAGCTCTTGAGGCTTATATGGCAGTCCTTGAACACATCTCAGACGCAAGGCTTCAGGATGCAGAAGTCTTTGAGAAGCAAGTGATGAGTCATATTGAGCGTGAGTACAAGAAAGTACAAACAAGTTCTAGTCGCAAAACCATCCAGTTTAGAAAATGGTTGAATAACAAGCTGGTCCATTATACCCTTGCCGCCTCCTTTACGATGCTGTTCTTATCTACAGGCATATTTGACCGATTGTTACCCGGACAGCTAAACGTAGATTCAAGCGTTAAACCGCCATACAGCGAACAAATGGTGAAGAAAGCAACCCATTGGCTTGATGAAATTAAACCTGACCCATACAAAAATTAGATGTGAAAGGAATGAAGGATGTGCAGCAAGATCGCAGCAAGCTGCTGGCTTTTCTGCTTAACATGGTACCTGGCTTGGGGTATTACTACTACAGAAGCCGGGTGAAGGGATTTATTTATGGATTTATATTTTTCGGGCTGTTAGGGATCGGTTTTCTTTCGCTCGTTGGGGGTGAAGAGGGGATTTCTTTCTTCTTTATTTTTGCAGCAGCGATGATATGGTTAATTAGTATGTTTGATCTTGTCATCAAGCTCATCCGAGAGCCGGATCCGTCGGCGCATTATGCTCATTATCCTGGATACCAGGGGCATATCCCGCATGAGAAAATGTTCTACGGACATGCAGGAGCACAAGGTGAACCAGATCTTCCATTTCATAATCCAGAAGATCCGGAAGCCTCAGCACCATACGGATTTCCGCCGCGTGAAGGATATGTATACCCGGATCAAGGAAGGGGACGCGGCAAGGAAAGTGAGCGGTTCTACACCATTCTCCTATCCTTTGTTCCAGGCTTAGGTCATTTGCATCTCGGTCTGCTGCAGAGGGGGTTATCCTTCCTCATCGGGTTCTTTGGACTGGGAATTATGCTGTTTTTTGTCACTGCTATTACGAGACAGGAAATTTTTCTTCTCTTCCTGCTGCTGCTGCCGATCATGTGGCTGTACTGTATGTTTGATGCGGTCCAGCATGTGAACCGGAAGCAGGCCGGTGAGATTCTGGAGGATAAGACGTTGTTTGAACAGCTTGAACATGGCAGAAGCACAGGTAAGAAGAGCAAAGTCATTGCAAATCTGCTGGCAGCATTTCCAGGAGCAGGGCATATGTATCTTGGACTGCAAAAAAGAGGACTGCAGCTGATGCTGATCTTCCTGGGAAGCATCTATGTTTTAGACTTACTAGGTTTGTCCTTGTTTCTCTTTCTCATCCCAATCATATGGTTCTATAGCTTTTTTGATGGACTTCAGCAATCGAGCAAGTACGGAAGAGAGCCTCTGTATGATAAACCGGTTATTGAGAGCTGGACCAGGTATCAGAGATGGATCGGGATCGCACTCTTGTTCCTGGGTGTCTACTATATACTAATTCGGCTTGTCGTTCCTGAGTTCGGAGATCAGTTTGGATTTTACATTGATCGTATCCAGTCGCATATGAACACGATTATCGTCTCCTTGCTGCTGATTGGAGGAGGTATAAAGTTGTTGTTTAAGCCAAGCAGAAGAGAGTATGATGGGGAACAGCTGCTTAGAGATTTGGAACGTGATCTGGAAGCATCGCCATTCTCTGATGATCGCAAATAAGAGAGAAATAAAAAAGACCGGAGGAAATATCACCTTGTGTTATGGTGATGCTTCCTCCGGTCTTCCATTTATTCAGGCCAGAAAAGGGGTAGCCTTCAAGTAATGATTCATGAAGATGATCTGTTTATTTATTCTGCATCTTACCTTGCGGCTTCCTTCAATTCTTCTCCCATTTCACGTGAACGGTCTGCACATCGATGGACTGCTGCAATAACCGTTTCACTAAAATGACCCTTTGCCAGAACTTCAATGGCAGCCTGGGTCGAACCATTAGGTGATGTCACATTCCTCCGCAGTGTAGCAGGTGCCTCGCCTGTCTGCTGTACCATGCGAGCCGCTCCAAGCACGGTCTGAACCGTGAGGTCATGCGCTTGTTCTGCTGTCAGGCCGCCCTTTACGCCTGCTTCCACCATCGCCTCCATCATATAGTAGATATAGGCTGGGCCGCTGCCCGAAATTCCGGTCAAGGTTTCAAAGTGTTCTTCTTCAATTAAGGTAATCGTTCCGATCGCTTCAAATACAGTGTTTACAATTTGACGATCCTCCTCCGTAACTTCAGGAGAGAAGGCAATCCCTGTAGCACCGAGTCCGATGGAACTGGATGTATTGGGCATCGTACGAACGACTGCTGCTGTACGTCCAAGCAGGTTCTGAATTGTTTCTATGGTAAGCCCGGCTATTACAGAAACAACAACCTGTTTATTCGATAGCAAAGGTCCCAAATATCGAAGCGATTCAGCCGCATCCTTAGGCTTCATGGACAAGATGATTAGATCAGCTTGTGTAAGCGCAGTTTCTTTGCTTGCGGCATCTTCCGCCGTTGCGACGTTATATTTACGATGCAGCTCCACAAGTCTGTCTTGGTTGCTGCGATTGAACATCGTTATTTTCTCAGGAGAGACCACTTTTCGCGCGATGAGACCTCTTGCTATGGCTTCAGCCATAGCTCCTGCACCAAAAAAAGTAATCTTACGATTGATCAAAGATTGGGTTCCACTCATATTAATTCCTCCAGCATAAATTCGATATTTTGGGCAAGTGTTCTAGCTGCCGTATCTAGTGGGTATCCATTTCATCTGAATCCCTTATGTTTAATGTTTGATTTGCCCGGAACCGTAGATTCGATATTTCGTAGATGTCAGTGCCGGAAGACCCATTGGACCTCGTGCATGCAGCTTCTGAGTACTGATGCCGATTTCTGCACCAAAGCCAAATTCGAACCCATCTGTAAAACGAGTGGAGGCGTTATGGTACACTGCAGCGGCATCCACTTCCTGCATGAACCTAGCTGCTGCATCAGGATCTCTAGTCACAATGCATTCGGAGTGCATCGTCCCATATTTTCGGATATGATGAATCGCCTCTTCCATATGATCGACGATTCGAACATTTAAGATATAGTCGTTATACTCGGTAGCATAGTCCTCCTCGGTTGCAGCTACTGCCCAAGGCACCAGTTTAACGAAAGATTCACAGCCTCGGAGCTCGACAGAGGCGTTTTTGAATCGCTCCGCAAGCTCTATGATAGAGTCATTACCATAATCGCTATGAATCAACAGTGTCTCCATAGCGTTGCACACAGAGGGCCGCTGAACTTTTGCGTTAAGTGCAATTTGCAATGCCATTTCTGGATCAGCTGCAGCATCGATATAGGTGTGGCAAATACCAGCACCGGTTTCGATGACAGGAACTGTCGAATTCTGCACGACACTTTGTATTAAGGAGGCTCCACCTCTTGGAATGATGACATCAAGATATTTATTACATTTCAACATCTCATCCACGGAAGATCGATTCGCATCCTCAATTAACTGTATTGCATCAGAAGGCAGATCTGTTTTAACTAAGGCTTGCTTAAGCACTTTGATGATCTGCTTATTGGATGACAAGGCAGAGGAGCCGCCGCGCAGCAGAACAGCATTTCCCGTCTTGAGCGATAAACCGACAGCGTCAACCGTCACGTTGGGACGGGCTTCATAGATGATGCCGATGAGTCCCAGAGGAACACGTTCCTTCTCAATGCGAAGCCCGTTAGGCCGTTTGATGACTTCCAGAACGTCACCTATCGGATCTGGCAAATCAATGATTTGACGCAGTCCTGATGCAATTCCTTCGATGCGCTCATCTGTGAGGGAGAGCCGATCCAGCATCGGTACAGCAGTTCCGTTCTGTCTGCCTCGTTCAAGATCCTCTGCATTCGCTTCTATTATGGATGCCTTTTCAGCAATCAAAGCATCGGCCATCACCGACAGAGCGGCGTTCTTCTTGTCTGAGCTCAAGCGGCCAAGCACCAGAGAAGCTTCTTTGGCAAGTCTTGCTTTATCATTTACTTCACTCATCACATTTACACTCCTAACTGTATTAAATGAATATAATCATTTTGTAGATATTAGTACCTAAGCAGTACGGTCACTTCAAAGTAATCCACTCATCTCTATGAACGACCTCAAGCCTGTGAAGAGTTCCCTCCAGTTTTTTAAGCACATCAGGACTTGGCAGCCCGAGGATGCTCCGCAGCTGTTCCGCATCATAATTGACGATACCACGTCCAATCAGCGAACCTTGGAGATTAACGACCTCGATAACATCACCTGCATGAAATTGTCCTTCGACCCGTCTGACACCCACCGGAAGCAGACTGTGTCCGCCATAGATGAGAGCTTCTTCAGCACCTTGGTCGACGTGAATTGATCCTAATGGTGAGGAAATGAACCCAAGCCATTGTTTTTTTCGAGAAAGTGAGTTCAGGCGCGTGTCAAAATAAGTACCCTTGCCATGGGCCGCTGTAGCGGCGAGAAGATCGCCGGGCTCGCTTACGCGTCCTACGAATACAGGGACACCGCCCCGGGTAGCGACTTTGGCTGCATCCACTTTGGAACGCATACCGCCAGTGCCTACCGCAGAGCCGCTTCCTCCGGCCATTTCGTAAATTTCAGCAGTTATTTCATCAATGCGATCGTAGCGCTTCGCATCAGCTTGATATCTTGGATCTGCTGTGTACAATCCGTCCGTATCGGTTAATATGATCAGTTTCTTGGCTTTGGTTAGGCCCGCAACCAGGGCAGACAGCATGTCATTATCCCCGAATTTGAGCTCGTCGACGGACACGGTATCATTCTCATTAATAACCGGAATCACGTTCTGTTTGAGAAGCTCATCTATCGTCATTCCGGCATTACCCATTCGTTTTCGATTCGTAAAATCAGTACGTGTAAGCAAAATCTGTGCCGTTTTGATGTGGTGATGCGCAAAAGCCTGTTGATATGCCTGCATAAGCAGTGCCTGACCGACAGCGGCCGCGGCTTGTTTCTCATGAAGCAGCTTAGGTCTGCTCTCATATCCGATATGTCCAAATCCTGCAGCAACCGCGCCGGAGGTGACAAGCAAAACTTCATGCCCGGCTTGATGAAGAGCCGCGATTTCGGAAGCGTAAAATGACACGGCCTTGTGATTCAGTGATCCGGACTCGGTGGTGAGTGAGCTGCTGCCGATCTTGACGACAATTCTAGATGACAAGAAGCATCAACATCCTTTCTGTATTATAAAAAAACTCCCATCCTTGGCTGCTTAGCAAAGGACGAAAGTTTATTCTTCCGCGGTACCACCTTTATTGATGAGGGTATCATCCGACTCTTAGACCTTATAACGTTAAGGCAACGTCCTGTATAATGAGGCCGCTCAAGGGGTAGGTTTCAGAAAAATCCGTGGTAAATTCTCTCAGCCTACTGGAATTTACTCTCTGCATTCACGAAATTCGTTTTTCTTACTGGTCCCTGTCAACACGTTTTCGCAATATAAATTAATGATAGAATACCATGGAACCTTACATGATGCAAAAAAAATCTGAATTAATGATATCGTGTCCTGCAGAAATTTCTTGGTTGACTTTTTGAACGAGCGCAGCAAAAAATTGAGTAGGTAAGTTCTTCATTACCCTTGAGGCTCGATATGAAATGAATGAAATGCTGAGGCAGTGAAGTATTCTTGGGCAGAATTCATTTCATCACTCCGGTACAGAGATGAAGAGTTTTCAGGGAGCTGGGAAGGGGTGCAAGATGAATATTCTAAGTTTGGATACAGAAACAGCACAGACAGCACAGCAGGATGACAAAATAAAACTGGCATTGCTGCAGTGTGATATTACGATCGGAGATACCTCAGCTAATCGGGAACGAATGCAGCATCTGATTCATGAAACGATGCAAAAGCAACCTGATGTGAATGTTATCCTTCTGCCTGAAATGTGGAATACCGGCTATGCCTTGACCGAAATTCGTGAAATCGTCGATGATGAGGGACGAATCGAACGTAAATGGCTTAGCGAATATGCTGCAAGCTACAAAGTGAACATTGTCGCAGGCTCCATTGCGGAGAAAAAGGATGGGAATATATATAACACCATGTACGTGTTTGACAAGAATGGAGAACAGATTGCACGTTATGCAAAGCTTCATTTGTTCCGACTAATGGATGAGGAGAAGTATCTTGCTGCAGGAGATGAACACGTTACCTTTACCTTAGATGAAAAATGGTCCTGCGGAGCATCGATCTGCTACGATATTCGTTTTCCTGAACTTATAAGGTCGCTCGCTCTTAAAGGGGCGAAAATGCTATTTGTACCGGCTGAGTGGCCTCAACCAAGACTGCATCACTGGCGGACTCTGCTTATGGCGAGAGCTATCGAAAACCAGATGTATGTTATTTCCTGCAACCGGGTTGGATCAAGCGGCAGCACTTCCTTTTTCGGCCATTCTATGATTATTGACCCGTGGGGAGAAATTGTTATTGAAGGAAATGAGGATGAAGAGATTTTGGTGGGAAGCATAGATCCGGCTATGGTAGACGAAGTGAGAGAACGCATTCCCGTATTTGAGGATAGAAGACCAGAACTCTATTTCTAAAATGAGGATTTTGTATAAAAAAGTTTGATTGAAGCTGTTTCTTTTCCTAGGGAGAGGTTAATGAATAGTATCCCGTCACCAAAGGAGGATGATCACCATGGATTACCGCAAGGCTAACCATCTGGAAGACAAACTCAGGCGACAGGTTCACAAATTCGTAAGAGATGATAGGCACAGGCCTTTCTTAGAGAGCCGTGAGGGAGATTTATCACCCCCGTGAATACTTTGAACCGCCGGATTCGAATCAATCAAACTGATTGGATTCCGGTAAAAGATTTCAAACCTACAAATGATGATTGACGCTCTTCGTCCTTAGTAAGTAAATATGCTGTAACAAAATAGACAGGCGGCTCGGGAATGTATCCCGGGCCGCCTGTGCTGATTTCATGCTGCAATTTCTTAGCACATCATCTTAAAGTACGGGGCGTTAGTCCGACATCTCCTGCATTGTCTCCTTAAAAGTCTGAATGAACGCTTCTGCAGCACCTGATAAGTAGCGGCCTTGTCGATAAGCAATAACGAGTGTGCGGCTCGGTGCAGGTGCGGTTAGAGGGAGATAAGCTGGAACAAATTCACTTCGGGGCGCTCTTGCGATAAAGCGAGGGACGAGCGTAATGCCCATTCCGGTAGCGACCAGTGATTTAACAGTTTCCATATTATTGCTCTCGAACACGACTTTGGGTTCAAAGCCCGCTTGCTGACACAGATCAAAGGTCAGCTTGCGAAAGCCTTGTCCTTTCTTAAGTACAATGAACGATTCATCTATGAGCTCCGCGATGTCGACCGTTAAGTCAGGATGTTCCTTCCATTTACGTGCAAGCGGGTGCTCCTTCGGAACGGCAAGGTCAATCTGTTCTTCCGCGATTTCCACATAAGAGAGGGAGGGCTCCTGAAGCGGGAGAGAGAGCAGGCTTAGATCAGTTTTGCCGATCGCTGTTAATTTTTCCAGATTCATGGAAGAGTCCTCCAGCAGCGTAATTTCAATATCCGGATAACTCTCACGAAAAGCCGGGAGAACATAAGGTAATAGATGAGACCCTGTAATCGGCATGCTGCCAAAGATGACTTTGCCTTTTCTAACTTGGGAAATGTCAGCCATCTCTTGTTTGAGCAGCTCCACAGCATCTAAAATATCGCTTGCCTTGGATACAAAAGAAGCTCCCGCATGTGTCAGCTCCACCGAGCTTGTATTGCGCTGAAATAAGAGTACGCCAAGCTCCTTCTCCAGCTTAGACAGCTGCTGACTAAGTGAAGGCTGGGCAATATGCAGCTTCTCAGCCGCTCTTGAGAAGTTTTTTTCGGATGCGATTTGCAAGGCGTATTGTAATTGTCGAAGTTCCATGGGAAGGTCACGTCCTTAATGAAATTTCCGAATCTCTAATACCATCAAGTCTATTATATAGGAATTTCCTCTAAATCGATAATCAACTAATCACTGTAATCAATAAGGCATAATATCTTCATCCTTGCAGAACAATAAGTAGATTATTTCCAGATAATCTGATTAAGCTGACAAAGGGGTTATATAGTATGAAAATGATCTTTTCCTGCATGGTAACGGGGATCTTGATTATAAGTCTGTTTACTGCCTATTCGGACGTTATGATCAGTCCCTCAACGGCAGAAGCATCCGTACCTGAGTACGCGAAGTGGGGTAACCTAGCCGTTCTGGAGGCAAAGAAGCATTATAATGCTTCGATTACCGAATATCAGCATCTAGGGCGCACGGTACTGACTGACCAAATGGCGGAAGAAAGGTTCCGTTTAATAGTAAAAAAGGACGGCACAGAGTTTCCAGTTACGGTTATCGTAAAATTTAATTCGAGCAGCAATGAGCTTATCGATGTACAATTCAGCGAATAAGGAAATGATGTGGAAATAGTGCATGGATCTGGAATTTGTCTATAGGGCAATCCTATCACATCTATAGTTTTTATATCTTGGAACAATATGTCTTGCTCATGTTATATTGGGTCTAATAAAGAACGGCATGACATTGCCGTCACAAATAGATCGAATAATAACTTTGAGGTGAGAATAATGAGCAAAAAGACGATGTTCGAGAAAATCTGGGATCATCACGTCATTACGCAGGAGGAAGGAAAACCAAGCATCCTCTATATTGATTTGCACCTTGTACATGAAGTAACTTCCCCGCAAGCATTTGAGGGCCTTCGTCTCAGCGGGCGCAAGGTGCGCCGCCCAGAGCTCACTTTTGCAACGATGGATCATAACGTGCCAACACAAGACCGCTTCAACATCAAGGATCCGATCTCTAAGCAGCAGATTGATACTCTGTCCAAGAACTGCCGTGATTTTGGGGTAACGTTGTTTGACCTTGATACGATTGATCAAGGGGTTGTGCACGTAATGGGACCGGAGCTTGGACTTACTCATCCGGGCAAGACAATCGTGTGCGGTGACAGTCATACATCTACACACGGCGCTTTTGGAGCACTTGCATTCGGTATCGGTACCAGTGAGGTTGAGCATGTGCTGGCAACGCAGTGCCTTCAGCAGTCCAAAGCCAAAACGATGGAAGTGCGCTTTGTAGGCAATCGTAAGCCTGGAGTAACGGCTAAAGATATGATTCTGGGCGTTATCGCTAAGTACGGTACGGATTTCGCTACAGGTTATGTCATTGAATATACGGGAGAAGCCATTCGAAGTCTCAGCATGGAAGAGAGAATGACCGTTTGCAACATGTCCATTGAAGGCGGCGCTAGAGCAGGGATGATCGCTCCCGATGAAACAACCTATGCTTATCTTCAGGGCAAGCAGTATGTTCCTCAAGGTGAAAGCTTCGAAGAAGCAAAACAAAGATGGAGCGCTCTAACAACAGACGAAGGCGCTGAATTTGATTTAGTTGTAGAGTTTGATGTTGAATCCCTTATCCCTCAGGTTACTTGGGGAACCAGCCCAGGTATGGGTACGGATATTACTTCCCGTGTGCCTGTTCCAGCGGAGCTTCCGACGGAGAATGAACGCAAAGCAGCGGAGAAGGCAATTGAATATATGGGTCTAGTGCCAGGCACGCCGATGTCTGAAATTGAAATCGACTATGTATTCATCGGATCATGCACGAATGGACGGATCGAGGATTTACGGGCTGCTGCAGAAGTCGCACGCGGCTACAAAGTATCTGAACGGGTAACGGCAATTGTTGTTCCAGGCTCTGGGCGAGTTAAGCTTCAAGCAGAGAGTGAAGGACTTGATGTTATATTTAAAGAAGCCGGATTTGAATGGCGGGAAGCGGGTTGCAGTATGTGCCTTGCGATGAATCCGGATGTACTTCAACCGGGTCAGCGATGTGCATCAACTTCCAATCGGAACTTTGAAGGCCGTCAAGGGCGCGGAGGAAGAACACATCTGGTATCTCCTGCAATGGCTGCAGCTGCGGCTGTTGAGGGACGGTTTGTCGATGTTCGTGACTGGAAGATCAAAGAAGAAGTAACGAGCTAGTGATCAGCAGTTAAATCGGATGGAATTGCTATCTTTTGAATCGAGAGGAGAATACAAGCATGGAGGCTTTTACGAAATTAACAGGCAGTGTTGCACCTGTAGACCGAGTGAATGTGGATACGGATGCGATCATTCCGAAGCAATTTCTAAAACGAATTGAGCGTACGGGATTTGGACAGTTTTTGTTCTATGAGTGGAGATTTGATGAACAGGGAAATGAAATTCCCAGCTTCTCCTTGAACCAAGATCAGTATAAGGGGGCGTCCGTTCTCATTTCCAGAGCCAACTTTGGCTGCGGATCGTCTCGTGAGCACGCTCCATGGGCAATTCTGGACTACGGATTCCGCTGTGTCATCGCACCTTCCTTCGCGGATATCTTCTATAATAACTGCTTCAAGAACGGCATCCTTCCTATTAAGCTGTCTGAGGAGCAAGTAGAGGATTTATTCCAGCGTACAAATGCGAACCCGGGTTATGAACTGAATGTAGATTTGGAGAACAAGACCATTACAGATCAACAAGGCTTGTCGATCTCATTTGATTTGGATGAGCACCGCAGACAATTCCTGCTGCAAGGACTTGATGATATCGGCTTGACGCTCCAGCATGAGGACGCAATCTCCGCATACGAGCAGAAACATGCTGCCAAATTGTTTGCATAATAGAATCCATTTTCTTAATACCTTAATAGAATAATCATTTCAGTAAGCAGGTCTGGGTAGAGATATCCGGACTTGTTTTTTTATACACATCTGAACAATATTTCTCGTTAATGTCATATCAAAGTAACATAGTTGATAGCTGGCATACTAAAATATGACAAATTCGTAGCACCACAGTGGATACTTTTTTGATATGATGAGATAGATCCGCAACTTTTATCCATTTCTGTCGTCTAATATTTTGTTAATAGCTGGATTCTTTCTATATTTGATAGAGAGCAGGCTAAATTCAAAAAAATGCAGAATTGGAAGGGTGACGGATGAAAAAGTTAAAAGTATGGGTCGCTTTGCTATGCTTCATGTGGATCTTCCCTGGTCTAGGACAAGCAGCGACAGACATCAAGATCGTTCTCGATGGCAGTCAGTTGAGTCTTCCCTCTGGCGTAAAGGCAGAGAATATTAACAGCAAAGTAATGATACCCATTCGTGTCGTCTCAGAAAAGTTAGGTTACAGTGTCGGTTGGGAGCAGAAGACGAAGACGGTTACTATAAAGCAAGATCAAACAGTAATTAAAATGGTAGCTGGCAAGAAGTCGGCGACCGTCAATGGTTCTACCGTCAATCTTGACGCTGCGCCAATCATCAAAAATGGTACAACGCTTGTACCGATCCGCTTCGTCGGCGAGACCATGGGATTACAGGTGAGTTGGAACAATCAAACCAAAACTGTATACCTCAATTCAAACAGCGGCTCAGGCGGGAGTGAAATACCTCCTGCAGGCGGTAATGGCAGTAATACGGACTTGATTCAGGTCAACGGTATCAGCTTTACGGACAGCAAGCTCATGATCGCGACTAGTGGAGGAGCAGCTCCTACTGCATTCAAAATGTCTTCACCAGACCGCATTGTCGTAGACATACCAAATGCTGAATTCAGCAGCTTGTTCGCAGATACTCAAGCGCTCGACATTACCAAGAGTATCGCTGGTCAAATTATTGTCGACGGTTATGAAGGGGTAGAGAAAGTAAGATATGCGCTCTTCAGCAATGATCCTTCTACCGTTCGAGTTGTCATCGATCTTGGCTACGCTATGAATTACAAGATGACATCTTCGAATGCGGGTATGATTACCGTCTCACTTGATACGGACAGTGGTACAACGACACCACCGACAACGAAGAAGAAAACGGTCGTCATTGATGCAGGACATGGTGATCAGGATCCAGGTGCAATCGGCGTAACGGGCAAAAGAGAGAAGGATTTCAACTTGTCGATGGCATTAAAAATTGAACAGCTGCTCAAGAAGGAATCCGGCATCAACGTCATTATGACACGTGATGATGATACGTTCCTTGAGCTGTCAGAGCGAGTCAAAGTAGCGAACAATGCGAAGGCTGATCTATTCCTGTCTATCCATGCGAACGCTGGACCGGCCGCTGCTACCGGCTCAGAAACATACTATAACCGTTCCAACAGCAAGTCACTGGCGAATACGGTGCACAAGTACATGGTACAGGCGGCTGGTCTTAAAGACCGGGGAGTGAAAACGGGGAACTTTGCAGTCATCAGAGATACGACCATGCCGGCAATATTGCTGGAGGTCGGATTCCTCAGCAACAAGAACGATGAAGCGGCACTTTTTAATACGACCTTCCAGAATCGTGTATCTGAAGGTGTAGTGAAAGGTATTAAAGAATACTTGGGGTTGTAGTATTCACAGTAGATAGTAATCAAATTCAAATGTATGTAGTAACTAGATCGAATGAATGGAAGAAATGAAACTCCTTATACGTCTCTACAATAAGCAGACAGTAAATTTTCGTTCAAACTATTTAATAGCTGACAAAAAAGGGTGATAGAGATGATGAGAAAAAAATGGTGGATGGTCGCATTACTGGCTGTATCACTGACTACACTTGCAGCCTGCGGTAACAATCCAACCGCCTCTCCACCGAATTCCGATTCGGAACAGCAAACAGGCAGTGAAACTGACCCGCAAACCGATGATACACAAGGGGAAACCGAGCCGTCTGATAATCAAACGCCTCCCGAAGAGAGCAATACCCCTGGAAATGGAGGGACAAGCTCTGGCGGCGCGAATGGAGGCTCTGGTGAGCAAGCTGAGGATGTAGAGACTAAGGAAGCAAGCATTCAGGTGTATTATACGGATCCGGAGCTGCTTGAGATGAAGTCTGCAACTCAAACGATCTCTTACAAAACGGATTGGAGTAAGTATGAAGCTGCATTCAAGGCACTTCAGAAGAGTGACAGCGAAGAGCTTGTTCCGTTGTGGTCTGAAGAGATTGCCATCAATAAGCTGGAAGTCGATGGAGGGAAAATTACTCTTGATCTAAAAATTCCAGCGACCGCAAATCTGGGTTCAAGTGGAGAATCCTTTGCCATTGATGCACTGAAGCAGACCTTCTTCCAGTTTGAGGAAGTGGAATCACTCGAGCTGCTTGTCGATGGTCAGCAAAAAGAAAGTTTAATGGGACATGTTGAATTAGAGCATCCCATGACAAGAGAATAGACTTAGGCGAATCAGAGAGGAGAAGTAATTTTGACTTTCAAACCTAGCGATATCAATACCAAGCACTCCAAAAAAATGGTATCTGCCATGCTCGCCAGTCTGATGGCACTTAGTGCCGGTGCGGGAGTGGCGGGAGCTGACACAGCTCCCGCTGCTGTCACGACGGCGGCTCAAGGCGCATTCAGTGATGTGAAGAGTGGATACTGGGCAGAGAAGCACATATACAAACTTGCATCCTTGGACATCTTGGTTGGAGACAGAGGTCTGTTTAGGCCAGGAGATGCGGTGACCAAGCAGGAAGCTGTAACGATAGCCATTCGATTCATGAACCAGAAATCCAGCCTCCCTGCTGGCAGCAGTGTTAAATTGCCTGCGGGCATTAGCACGAGTGAGTATGCTAAATCTTATGTATCTCTTGCTTTTGAGCTGGGTCTGTTAGAAGAAGCTGAGGAATCCCAAGGCTCATCAGAGAAAGGGATCTGGGGACAACAGGCAGCTTCAAGAGAATGGATCGCGAAGCTTGTCATAAGAGCCATTGGTAAAGAATCGGAAGCAAAAGCTGCAGGAAATGTGAGCTCAAGCTTTACCGATGACAATCAGATCACTGCAGCCAACAAGCCTTATGTTAATCTGGCAGCAGAGCTTGAAATTGCGCAAGGAACAACAGGCAATAAATTTAATCCGCAAGGAACTGTAACTCGAGCTGAAATAACTGCGTTCTTCAACCGCGGAAGTGAATACACCGATTATCAATATGACAATCAGTACAAAGGATACATAACCGAACGAACAGACAGCAAATTAACTTTGTACACAGGAAGCGAGTATGTCAGCTTTACAATTAATTCAGCTACACCATTCTATACTCATTCTTCATCATCCAAAATTGCGCCATCCGACATTAAGCTGTACACAGAATTAATGGTATCGGGTCCAAATTTCAATGCAGCGTATGTAGAGAGCACAAGCGATACTCCTCAAGTCGAAGTCATTGAAGGCAGCTTTGAACGTCTATCAGGCAACAAATTATGGATGTTCACCGGAGATACGTATCAAGAGTATGCATATACGGATCGTACCGTTTTCTATGATCAGAATGGACAAGTGATTAAGCCGGAAAACATGACAGCCGGCAGCATCGTGGAACTACAGCGTGAAACCTTTACTTCAGCTAAGAACCCGGTCGTTGTACAAGTTAAATCCGGTATGGTAAACAAATCGGCAGAGGGCACCATTCAATCCATTGATCCATCTGCCAGCACTATAACAGTGACGAACAGTACCGGTACAACGGATGTGTTAAAGATCCAAGAAGGAACGACTGTCATTCGTTATCATAACGAGATCGTAGCTTTATCTGAGCTTAAAGCAGGCACTGTCATCAAATATTCGATAAAAGACAGTGTTACCCAAACCATCGAGGTTACAGCTGGTGTTGAACGTACGGTACGTGGAACCCTATATGAGCTGGGCTCAAATCTTTCAACCATTACTTATGATCGGAACGGATCACTTGAAGTGAAGCTGCTTGCATCAGATCCGCAAATTGTAATTAGTGGGATGGACGCTCCTAAGCTTACAGATTTACTCGCTGACAAAACCTCTGGCGATGAAGTAGAGCTTACACTGAATGCAGAGGATCAAGTAACCAAAATAGAAGTGCTTAACCGCCAAATGGAGCCGCTGAATATGGTTACGGTCGTATCCTATAACAGCAAGACGAAATTGCTGACTGTGCTTGACTCTAGCGAGAAGCCGCATGTATTTACACTGAACGATGCAACCAAAGTAGACTATAACAGCACCAAGCCGACATTATCCGGGATTGAGCCTTATTTGACGGATGGAAGAAAGGTGAACCTGACCACAATTGGAACTCGAGCACTTTCCATTAGCATCGTGTACAAATATGAAGGTACGGTGTCGGAGATAAATACATCCTCCAAAACAGTAAAGCTGATTCAGCCCAATGGGCAAAGCATCAGCATCCCGTATCAATCGACACCAACGGTTGAGCTATATGGCAAAGCTTCGGCATCCTTGTCTGATGTCAGTATCGGAGATCAAGTGACGGCAATGCTTAGCAGCAACCAGGATAACTTAAGCAAACTGTATGTCAAATCGGCTGCTCAGTTTGAGCTTGTATCACTGAATAGTTCAAATTACCGAGCAGAAGTAAAAAAAGACGGGGTGACCAGTTCCATTTATGTGGAAAGTCTTCCAATCACCAATGATAACGGAGCTGTTATCAAGCCTTCCGATCTCCAGAAGGGGATGCTGATTAACGTATCTTTTGATGGTACTTCACCAACTGCCGTATCTGTAGTCAAGCAAACATGGGGTGAAATCAGTTCCATCAATGGTGGAGTTGTAACCTATAAGACGACGACCGGTTCAAATGAGACGATAAATGCGGGCAGTAAAGTGAAAATTGTCAAGAATGGAAGCACATCGAATAGCATTAGTACACTGATTGACGGAGACCATGTGATTGTCACTAAGGATGCTGATGGAACACCTGTATTCCAAGTGCTGACTCCGCTCAGCAAAACGTTCTGGAAGTACAATGCTGCAGCAAATGAATTGCAGGTAAAGCGTGCATCCATGTCAGATAACAACTATCGCTTTAATTTGTCACCAAATGTTTACATTCATGAAGGTGACACGACTTTAAGCGTGCAATCTCTCAAAGATAATGATAATATTGTAGTGTATCTGCTCAATAACGTAGTTATCGAGATTTCTAAACAGTAGTCATTTCTTTAAACGGCAAGCGAAAGAATGACCGTCTTGATACGGACCAAACGTATCAAGACGTTTTTTTTGTGGGAGGTAAGCTCTTCATGAATGCAGCGACAGTACGTCACATTCTTGATACGATCGCAAATATGTTTCCAGACGCTCATTGTGAATTAAACCACAGCAACGCGTTTGAACTCACCATTGCTGTATTGTTATCTGCACAATGTACGGATGAGACTGTGAATAAAGTGACAGCCGATTTATTCCAGAAGTACAAAACACCGGAGGACTATGTCTCCGTCCCGCTCGAAGAGCTCGAGCAGGATATTCGGAGAATCGGATTGTACAGGAACAAGGCAAAGCATATACAAAATTTGTGCCGGATTCTGATTGAACAGTACAGAGGAGAAGTTCCAAGCAAGCATGATGAGCTGGTTCTGCTCCCGGGAGTGGGTCGCAAGACAGCGAACGTGGTCGTTTCAAACGCATTCGGAGTCCCAGCCATAGCGGTAGATACCCATGTAGAACGTGTATCTAAACGGCTTGGGTTGGTGAATTGGAAAGATTCTGTGCTTGAGGTTGAGAAGAAGCTGATGAAGAGAGTTCCAATAGATGAATGGACGATTACGCATCATCGATTGATTTTCTTCGGTCGATACCATTGCAAAGCGCAGTCTCCCAAATGCCAGGTATGCCCGCTTCTCGATGTATGTCGTGAGGGCAAGAAGCGTATGAAAACGTCCCAAATCAGGAAAGATAAGGAACGTAGTTCATCTGCTTTACCTAAAAAAATTGCAAATGAATAGTAGAGGATGAGTTAACCATGAAATGTATTTCCGTGTATACTGACCAATTTGAAGCTTTTTCTGATATTTTTGAAGAGATCGTTTCAACTGAAATGAGCGAGAATGAAGAAAAAGAGATCGAGGGCATTACGGTGAGCCACTCCGGAGATGTACCTGAGCATTATTTGGAGCGCATGTCTCAGAAGCCTGAAGTGGTTGTTATGAAAGATAAGAGTAGAAATATTACCATTCTTCAGCATGGACAAGTGTTTGAAATCTTGCTTCCTGCGATGGAAAATGCGGTATAACTTAACGATTGATGCTTAAGCTATTCTATGGCTGAGCAATTATAGGAACAGATCATATGATAGCCGGGCACCTTTCATTAGGTCCCGGTTATTTGTTATGAAGAAGATTTTGAGACGTAGAGGTTCAATTCTGCCAAGGTCAGTGATAAAATATACATATTTAACGAGATGAAGAGAAGGAGTCTTTAGAGGACATGCTGACGAGTGTAAAGAGACAGAACGATGATTTACGTATGCGTTTACAAGATTTGCAGAAGCTCTTCCTGGACCATGAAGATTCGAAGGCTGCCGCGTCTATTGCTGATCTTCAAGGAAAGGCGGAGGCGGGTGAACTGACCCTGGCCTTTTGTGGACATTTTTCGGCAGGGAAATCGAGTCTCATTAACCGTTTATGCGGCAAAAAAGTACTGCCTTCAAGCCCGGTGCCTACAAGTGCGAATGTAGTAGCTATCCGGAATGGGCCAAGGCAAGCGAAGATTTATCGAACTGCGCCGCGTTCAAATCGCGTCGATTCTCCAGATCAGCCGAATCATCTTGGTGGAGCAAGCCTTGGTCCCATAACAGTGTCACCTGATGAGCTGGACGAGTACTGCAAGAACGGAGAGCAGTATGCTTTTATTGAAGTGTGGGAGCAGGTGAAGCTGCTTCAGGAACAGGCAGTACTGCTGGATACCCCCGGGGTTGATTCGACAGATGGTGCTCACAAGCAAGCGACCGATTCAGCACTACATTTGGCCGATGCGGTATTCTATGTCATGGACTACAACCATGTCCAATCCGAGAATAATCTTTCTTTTGCGAAAAGTCTGTCAGATTGGGGCAAGCCGCTCTATTTAATCGTAACTCAAATCGACAAGCATCGAGATGAGGAGCTGTCTTTTGGGGAGTACCGTGCTGCGGTAGAAGCTGCATTTAAAGCATGGGAAGTTTCTTACGCTGGATTGCTGTTTACAACGTTACGGAAACCTGAGCACCCATACAACCAGATAAGTGTCCTTCCGGACATTATAAATGAGCTGCTATCCATTCGAACTGAGCTGTTGAATCACAGTCTGGCATCTTCTGCGATTCATATTTCGAAGCAGTTTCTTATGAGGTTTGAGGATCGAAGTGAGGAACGTAAAGCGGGGCTACTGACAGAGATCGGTGGAGAAGAGGGTGCCGCCAGACTTGCCGCCTGTAAGGAAGCGATTGAACAGGAAATGGAAGCAGTCAGGGAACTCCCGCAGCTTGAACTCAAGCGGATTCGCGATGAAGTAGATCGTCTTCTTCATAACGCGAATTTGACTCCTGCTGATGTAAGAGAGGCAGCTGGGAAGTATATCGAGAGCCGGCGCCCTGGCTTTAAGGTGGGTTTTCTCTTTTCGGCGGGCAAGACGGAACAGGAGAAGCAGGAACGCTTCAATCACTTCTGGTCATTATTCAGCAAGCAGGCAGAAGGCCAGGCAGCATTCCATTTGAAGACATTGCTGCGTCAATTAGGAAACGCTCATGGGCTATGGAGTGAGGATTGGGATCGCAAGCTTGATGAGCAGCTATACAGCATCGAACAAGCACTAATCACCTCGAAAAGTACGCCAGACGGAGCGGTGACGGGTGAATATGTTTTGAATTATTGTAAAGAGCTTCGAGCCGAGCTATCTGCAAGGTATCGCAAGTCTGCGCTGGAGATTGCCGAACAGCTGCTGGAGGGACTAACGTCGCGGGCTGCAGATCAACTTGAAGTGTTGAAGAGCGAGCTGGAAGCGCTTCGCAAGCAATCCGCTGCAGCTGAGGCGTTAGCGGCGATCGAGCAGGAGATCGCCGCTATGTCTGGAGCCGTGCAGGCTCTGCTGCCGGCGAAAGATCAGCTGACCGCAGGTGCCCTGCCTGCGGTCCCGGCCCCTGCTGTGCCTGAGGACCTCGGCACAGCCACTGCCGGAATAACATCAGCCTCAGTGAACATGGCTGATGTTATCCCGGCGTCAGGGCGCGAGCCCCGCACGAGGCTCGCGCATGCGCCCTTGGCCGCTCGCAGGCACGAGCGGCTAGCCGCAGCGGCAGCCGGCCTTACGCAGGCGGCTGCCCTTGCAGCCCCGTATGCCGCCATGAAATCGGCGGTACGGGGGCTCACCGCCCGCGCGGCATCTCTTGCGGGCGGTACCTTTACCCTGGCGCTGTTTGGTGCCTTCAGCGCCGGGAAGTCTTCCTTCGCCAACGCCTTGCTAGGCGAAGCTGTGCTCCCGGTATCGCCGCATCCAACGACAGCGGCGATCAACCGGATTATGGCGCCGGCCGAAGGGGCGGCACACCGGACGGCACGGGTCACAATGAAGACCCGCGATGCCTTATGGCAGGATCTGGCCTTCTCTTTTGATCTGCTTGGATTAGGGAAGGCAGAAGAGCATTCCTGGAGAGAGAAAGTCGCAGCACTGACTCCTCAGCAGGTACACCCGGCAGGAAGGCCGCATTACAGCTTCCTCAAGGCAGCGGCTGCAGGATATGATGCAGCGGAGCCTAGGCTTGGAAGTGCATGGATTGCCAGCATGGACGAATATCGTGCCTACGTGGCAGAGGAGAAGAAGTCCTGTTTCGTGGACTCAATTGATCTGTACTATAACTGTGAATTAACCGAGCAGGGAATCATATTAGTCGATACACCTGGGGCGGATTCCATCAATGCAAGACATACCGGAGTAACATTTAATTATATGAAGAATGCGGATGCTCTCGTATTTGTTACTTACTACAACCATGCTTTCTCGCAAGGTGATAGGCAGTTTCTGAACCAGCTTGGAAGAGTGAAGGATGCAAAGTCACTCGATAATATGTTCTTTGTTATCAATGCAGCAGACTTGGCATCGTCGGAAGAAGAGCTCGGAATGGTCAAGGAGCATGTAACAAACCAGCTGCAGCATAATGGTGTACGTGTTCCTAAAGTATATCCGGTATCCAGTCTGCTGGCGCTTCAGGCCAAACAACAAGGCGATGAAGCTGCGCTTGAGGCATCCCGTTTCACGGCATTTGAACGTGCCTTCAGTCATTTTGCCGGTGATGAGCTCCCTGATCTAGCGATCCATGCAGCCAGCAAGGAAGTTGGTCATGTTCGGCAGCGTGTGGAGCAGTGGATTCGTGATGCCCGTCAGGGAGAAGCGGAGCGCCTGGCCCGCAAGCAGAAGCTGACTGAAATCAAACAGCACGGACTTGAGCTGTTATCGGCATATGGCTCCTCTAACAAGGATGCGGAAATTGCCCAGGAAATGAAAGAGCTGCTATTCCATGTGGGACAGCGTATCAGCTACCGGATGTCAGAGTTTATGTCTGAAGCGTTTCATCCGTCTGTATTGAGAGAAGACCAGGGAGATCTTAAAGGGATATTCCTTGCATCGGGAAGAGAGCTTCTTCGAATGCTGTATCTCGAAATTGAGCAGGAATTGCTGGCTACAACCCTGCGGATGGAGAGCAAGGGCCAGCGGCTCACGCAAGAGGAAGCAGAACGAACAAGCAGACGACTCGCTGAAATATCGGATGGAATTCAAGTATATTCCGAAGCTTCAGGTCATTGGGACACGCCAACTCTAAGACGAACCGATGTAAGAGAACCGATTGCATGGAAAAATGTCTGGAAATATTTCAAAAATCCAAAGCATTTTTTTGAAGGACCTGGAAGAAAACAGCTGCAGGCTCTTTTAGAGCCGGAATTAAAAGCCCTTCTTCTTCAGGAGCTCGAATACAACGAAGAGCATCTGATTACTTATTTTCAGAAGTTAACTCGTGCGTCACTGCTGGATCATCAAGAACGAATGGAAGAGCAGTGGTCAGAGGAGATCGCAGGCCTTATCGGTGCACTGGAATATGCAAGTGATATTCATACACTGGAAGAGCTGGCCTCTCGATTAACTCATGTCGAGGATAGTTTAATTTAAACTGTTTATTACCTTGAACAGCATCCCTCCTTTCGGGGCAACCGAAAAGGGATGCTTTTATGTTGACATCACCTAGCTAAGCTGAGAATATCCGACTATTTAATTGAGAGTTGCCCATTATTTCCTGATATTGCCCTTTTAAACCAAAAGAAGCCTGAAAATGGGGTCTTTTTCGCTTTGCCGGGGGTTTAAGCCGGTGATAAACTTCATTAATGTTCATAAGATTTTATACAAGATGAGTAAGACTTTTGAGGAGGAGAAACATGGATGTTCTCAGGCAGCTGCAGGGCTTCTTCTGGTCAAAACGGAATTTGATGTTTATGTCTATTCTTTGTTTGGCCATTGCCACTGCACTCGGGCTCGTGTACCCGAACCTTCTACGCGTGCTGATTGATGATGTCATTACCCCAGGGAATTATGAATACGTTCCCATGCTTGCCCTATCGGTACTGGGTGTAGTGATCATCAAAGCATCATTTCAATTTTTACACGGATTTTTTGGTGCAAGACTAGGGAACTACCTGGCGTATCGTCTGCGGAATGCATGTTATGAGAAACTGCAGTTCTTGTCTTTCCGCTACTATGATACAGCCAAAACGGGAGATCTGATGTCACGCTTAACCGGAGATTTGGAGGCCATTCGCAACTTTATTGGGTTTGGATTTGCCCAGCTTCTCAATATGGTGCTTATGGTGGTCTTTGGAGCCATTATGATGATATCCATCAACTGGCAGCTGACATTACTTACCCTCATTTTTATGCCTGTGCTGGTATTCGTGGCCCTGAAATTTGAAACCCAGATTCATCCCGCATTTCAGGAAATGCGGATGGCCATGAGCTCTCTGACAACCGCTGTCCAAGAGAATATCACCGGGGTACGTACAGTTAAATCCTTTGCCCGAGAACCTCATGAAGTAGATAAGTTCTCGCTTCGCAATGAACGCTACAAATCGAATCAAATCTTTGCCTCCTCACTGTGGGCCAAGTTCTTCCCTATAATGGAGCTGCTGGCATCCCTCAGCGTTGTTCTTCTGCTTGTGATCGGAGGAAGACTCGTCATCCATCAGGAGCTGACACTAGGTGAGCTTGTTGCCTTCTTTAGTTTAATTTGGTACATAATCGGACCGATGTGGAACATCGGATTTCATATCAATAACTATACTCAGTCCAAAGCATCTGGTGAGCGCGTGCTTGAACTGCTAAACCAGCCAATCGACGTACAGGATGGAGAAGATCCTATTACACTTGTGCCGGAGCAAGTTAAAGGGCATGTTACCTTCGATCATGTCACGTTCGCCTATGGCAACAAAATTCCTGCAGTCGTTGATATCAATCTGGATGCACCACCTGGAACGGTTGTCGGTTTCTTGGGAGGCACCGGCTCAGGTAAATCGACGATTATCCAGCTGCTTATGCGGGCCTATAACATTACGAGTGGAACGATTAAGATTGATGGAATAGACATTAACGACATGAACATCAAAAGCCTGCGCAGTCAGATTGCTGCGGTATTTCAAGAAACCTTCCTGTTCTCCTCCAGTATCCGTAACAATATCGCATATGGCATGAAGGACGTGTCTATGGATGAAATTATTCGTGTATCCAAGCTTGCAAAGGCCCATGATTTCATCATGGAGATGCCATTAGGCTACGATACCGTTGTTGGTGAGCGCGGAATGGGATTGTCCGGAGGACAGAAACAGCGGATCGCCATTGCAAGAGCTCTGCTGCTGAATCCGAAGATTCTTGTCCTTGATGATGCAACCAGCGCGGTTGATATGGAGACAGAGCATGAAATTCAGTCCGGATTCCAGGAAGTGATGCGGGGAAGAACGACCTTTATTATCGCCCATCGCATATCCTCACTGCGTCATGCGGATGAGATCCTTGTCCTGAATGAAGGCCGTGTCGTTCAGCGGGGCACACATGAAGAGCTCATCAGCAGTCCTGGACAATATCAAGATGTATATCATATCCAATACGCAGATCATATTGCCCGTATTAAACGGGCGCCTGGAAAGCAGGTGACACATGAGTAACGATATAGCTGTCGAGAAACAAAACATTCCGGGCGCGAATGAGAAAAAAGCTCAGGAGCGTTTTGTTTATCAGGACGATGAAATCATTGAAAAACCGTTTAACTGGGGTCAGTTTACTCGACTCTTTTCCTACATGAAACCTTATGCCAAGCAGCTGCTTCCCATCGTTATTGTCATGTTGGTATTAGGAACAATCACAAAATTGACCGTTCCGTATCTTACCAGTTTGGCGATAGACAGAGCGATCGCACCGACGGATGGAAGTAGTCCGAGCCTGACGCTGCTCTATTGGATCGCTGGAGGAATCTTACTTCTCTACATTATCCAGTGGGGAGCAGCCACAATCCGCATCAAATATACGAATATTATTGGACAGCGCGTCATTTACGATCTAAGATCGGATCTGTTTAAGCATATTCAGAAGCTTTCATTCTCGTTTTTTGATAAACGACCCGCAGGCTCGGTTATGGTTCGCATTACAAACGACATTAACTCCCTGCAGGATTTGTTTACGAATGGGGTAGTCAATCTGCTGATTGACTGTGTTCAGCTCGTCGGAATTATTGTTATTCTGATGTTCATTAACTGGAAGCTGGGTCTGGCCGTAGTTCTGACAGTACCGCTTATGTTCTTTATTTCAACCAAATTACGGGTGAAGATACGCCGGGCTTGGCAGGATGTACGGATGAAGAACTCCCGTATCAATTCGCACTTGAACGAATCCATTCAAGGAATTCGTGTGACCCAAGCGTACACACAAGAAGAAGAGAACATGAAGTTTTTTGACAAAATGAACATGACGAGCCGTAAATCCTGGAACCGTGCTTCGACGATGAACCAATCGTTTGGTCCACTGATCGAAATTACGGGCGGAGTAGGCTCCCTTATCTTGTTCTGGTTTGGTGCCTATTTGATTCAGCAAGATCAGCTTACCATCGGACTTCTTGTGGCGTTTGCCAACTACGTCGGCAACTTCTGGGATCCGATTAACCGCTTGGGTCAAATGTACAGCCAGCTCCTTGTAGCGATGGCATCTTCTGAGCGTATCTTTGAATTCATGGATGAGGAGCCGGGCATTGCTGATAAAAAAGGCGCGAAGCCGATTCCGACGATTCAAGGAAATATCAAGTTTGAGAACGTTATATTCGAATATGAGAAGGGACGTCAGGCTCTCAAAGGTATTGACCTCGATGTCAAGGCAGGTCAGTCGATCGCTCTTGTTGGTCATACAGGATCGGGGAAGAGTACGATCATCAATCTGCTGAGTCGCTTCTATGATGTAACGGATGGTAAGCTGTCCATTGACGGTTACAATATCCGGGATATTACGATCCGCAGCCTTCGCAGTCAAATCGGTATCGTGCTGCAGGATACTTTTATATTCTCGGGCACGATCCGCGACAATATCAGGTTTGGACGACTGGATGCGACAGACAAGGAAGTCGAGGCCGCTGCCAAAGCCGTAAATGCACATGAATTCATTATGAAATTGCCTGGAGGCTATGAAACCGAGGTGGAGGAGCGAGGCAACATTCTCTCCATGGGACAGAGACAGCTGCTGTCATTCGCCAGGGCACTCCTTGCGAATCCTCGGATACTCATACTCGATGAAGCTACTGCGAGCATCGATACCGAAACGGAGCTCAAGATTCAAGATGCACTGAAGGTATTGCTCGAGGGAAGAACATCTTTCATGGTGGCCCATCGTTTGTCAACCATTCGTAATGCAGACAACATTATTGTGCTTGATCACGGTGAAATTAAAGAACAAGGAAATCATGAACAGCTTATCCAAAAACAAGGGATTTACAATGGCTTGATTGAAGCTCAATTCAGATTTTTGTAAATTTTATTCGCGAAATTTAAAATTTCCATGTAATATTCACAAGAAATAAGTCGAGCACTCTTGCATTATGTCTCAAGTTCCCCGAAAATAGAGAAATAGATATAGATTTCTCAAGTAGGGGGATTAGAGAGAAAATGTGGGGTGCTCCTTTTTCGGCAGAAACCAAAAAAATGCTGCTGCTTGGCAGCGGTGAACTGGGCAAAGAAGTCGTTATAGAGGCACAGAGACTGGGTGTAGAGACGATTGCTGTCGATCGCTATGACCATGCTCCTGCTATGCAGGTCGCCCATAGGTCCTACTGTATTGACATGCTGAATGCAGAAGCTCTTAAAGATTTGATTCGAAAGGAGCAGCCTGATTTTATCATTCCCGAGATCGAGGCGATCGCCACAGAGGCGCTCCTAGAGCTTGAACAAGAGGGATTTCGAGTTGTACCTACAGCAAGAGCTACTAGACTTACGATGGACCGTGAAGGTATTCGCAGGTTAGCAGCTGAAGAGCTGGGATTGCCTACGGCAGCCTATCGTTTTGCAAATAGTCTTCAGGAACTAGAGGAGGCATTGCAAGAACTCGGCGCGCCTTGTGTTGTCAAACCACTTATGAGCTCTTCTGGCAAGGGACAAACTGTATGCCGCGCGCAAGAGGATGCATTAGCAAGCTGGAATGCTGCACTGGAAGGAGCAAGGGCTGCAACAACACGAGTCATCGTGGAAGCTTTTGTCGAATTTGAAAGCGAAATAACGTTGCTTACGGTTCGTTCATCATCCGGAACTGTATTTTGTCCTCCCATTGGACACATACAGCAGGATGGAGATTACGTAGAATCATGGCAGCCCCATTTCATGAACGAGGAACAACTGGTCCAGGCACAGAGTATCGCTAAGCGAATTACAGATGAACTTGGTGGATATGGTTTGTTTGGCGTAGAACTCTTCTTGACGAAAGAAGGGGTCGTATTCAGTGAAGTTTCGCCTCGACCGCATGATACGGGGATGGTAACGATGGTTACTCAAGATTTGTCGGAATTTGCCCTTCACGTAAGAGCAGTTCTCGGGTTTCCGGTGACAGGTGTTGAACTACTGACACCAGGTGCGTCTGCAACGCTAAAGGCAGATGAAATTACAGAATCTTATACGATTCAAGGTGTTCCGGAAGCACTCTCCTTGCCTCGTACCCAGGTTCGTATTTTTGGCAAGCCTGAGACGAAGGCCGGAAGAAGAATGGCTGTTGCACTTAGTGCAGCTAGCAGTGTTGAAGAAGCACGCCAAACGGCAACACAAGCCGCAAATTTGCTGAAAGTGGAGGTAAACCATGTTAAGTAATGTAGAAGCCCCAGTTCTGACCATTCGCTCATGTGAGAAGCAGGATGCAGAGTGTGTTACACATCTCATGCATGAGGTCAGCTATCCAACGACGCCGGGAGTTATGCGGGAGAGGATTGAATCTGCCCAGGTGAATGATACTACCTGTATGCTGGTGGCGGAAATGGATGGAGAGGTTGTAGGAATGCTAGGTCTGCAGTGTGTTCAAACGCATTCGGATCCAGAACAAGCGGCACAAATTACATCTTTGATTGTGTGCAAAGCGCATCGCGGAGAAGGTATTGGCCGTAGACTTTTGGAATATGCGGAATCTTGGGCAAGCGAGCGCGGCAGTCAGAAACTGCTGATTATCGAAGGCAATCGAGAACAGCATAAGCCGTCTTACAGTTTTTATGAGCATCTCGGTTTTACGAAACATGGATACCGGTTCAGCAAGAAGCTGCAATCTATATAAGTTATATTTATTTATATGCCAGGTATGCCCTAAATAGGATACTGCTAATATAACCTAACGATCTCTGATCGTTAGGTTTTTTTGATTCACAATTTTGCATATTGGAATCTATTAAGGTAGAGATATGGATCTAGTTGAATGGATGGAATTGAAACGTTCAAGCTGTCGGAATTATTACATTTTGGTTACTTAAATTTAACCTTTTCCAAAATTTATGGGTTAACAAATCTTAAAAGTGCTGTTATAATCCTAAGCGTACCAGTTACAAAATTGTAATATTTCAGATTAGGAGCTGATATTTGTGAAGAGATCGTCTATGAAGAAAACTATCATCGCTGGTAGCTTGAGTGCAGTTCTTGCAGCAGGAATGCTTCTGCCAGGCGCTGGTGTAGCTTCCGCTTCTCCAGCTAAGGATAAGCTCGAAAGCTATCAGCAATCGATTTTAGATTTTCTGAAGGAAAATGGTCATAACGTGAAGGTTGACGGTAATACCATTACGATTGGCGGGAAAGTAATCAACATTGGTGGTAACCCAACTCAAAAACCGGATACTGGATCAAACACAGGTTCAAATACAGGTTCTGAATCAGGATCTAACACAGGATCTAACACAGGATCTAACACAGGATCTAACACAGGATCTAACACAGGATCCAACTCAGATTCCAACTCTAACTCTGGTAACACTTCTACAGATTCTAACTCTGTTGTTTCGGCATACGCGAAGGAAGTAGTTGCCTTGGTTAACAAGGAACGTGCAGCAGGTGGCCTCAAACCACTTTCCATTCATACGAATTTGACAAAAATGGCAGTAGCGAAGGCGAAGGACATGAGTGACAACAATTACTTCAGTCACACATCTCCAACTTACGGTTCTCCATTTGATATGATGAAAACTTTCGGAATCTCTTACAGCTATGCTGGTGAGAACATTGCCAAGGGACAAAAAACGCCTGCTGAGGTAGTTAAAGCATGGATGAACAGTCCTGGACACAAAGCCAACATCATGAACAAGAACTTTACACTCATTGGTGTAGGTTATGTGAATGGTTACTGGGCTCAGGAATTTATCGGAAATTAAGTTGTTGTCGAATCCATTTCATAACTCATTAATAAGGTATTATGAAATGGATTCAGTTAGTAAGGCTTTAAATGACCCTTAAGTCATCTCAAGCAAAATGCCATATTTTTTAGGTGCAAACATATTATGCTTTGTTTTGGAATCTCCGTAACCGGAGGTTCTTTTTTTTGGAGTTTAGAGAAGGGCTGATTAGTAATGACTAAAGCGGTCATTTGCAAATAGAAGCTTGAAGTTTTATGTTTATCATTATAGGGTTGTTAAATCGGAGTAAAATTTGACAATCCTAATAATCAAAATCGAATGATACAAAATCATTCTCTGACTGTTCACCTTATATAGTACTTTGTCGAGGAATCTAAATGAATAAATTGTTGTGGAGGGAATGCCTTTGTGAAATCTTCAACAAAAATATGGGCAATTGTAAGTACTGCTTCGATTATAGTGACCATCGTACTCGTTACCGGTTTTGTCCTTGCTGTGCAGGATATCATTGCTCCATCAGGGAATACCGTACTTACGGAAGTTGAAGAGGCGGATCGAGAAGTACCCTTAGCAGCGCCTATGGAGCAAACTACAGAAATAAAAGTAGCAGCCATTGGAGATTCTCTTGCTAAAGGGACGGGAGATGACGATGGCAAAGGCTTTATTCGACGTGTGGTCAGCATGCTGCAGGATGAAGAGAACGAGGTTAGAGTTACTGCCAATCTTGCCATCAATGGTTTGACTACTGAAGGGCTTCTGCCTCAGCTCGATGAGACGGGAGTACAGTACGTTTTAAAACAATCAAATTTGATTCTGCTGTCCATCGGAGGCAATGACCTATTCAAGGCTGCGCAGGCGTATGAACAGGGAGTGACAGAGCTTCCTGATGCCGAAGAGCTGTATGACACTTTGCCGGGGGCGACTGCTAGTCTCAAAGAAATTTTGCGCAGAATTGCGGAGATTAATCCAGAGGCTTGGATTGTATATGTAGGTTTGTATAATCCTTTCAGTGATTTGCCTGATATGAAGGTGCTTGGCAATACGGTGGTGTCTGCTTGGAATAGTCAGGCGCTGCAGCTCATTAATACGGATGATCAGATGATGATGGCTGAAACGTTTGATCTATTTGAGCATAGTGTCCCCCAATTGCTGGCTTCCGATCATTTTCATCCCAATGCACAGGGATATGAAGAAATTGCTGAACGAATCGTAGAAGTGTTGGGAATTAATGATGTACATGGTCAGAGGGTGGAAACAGATGACGAATAATATTAAAGAGATTGTGTTGTCAGTTGAGCACTTGAAGAAGAGAATCAAGAAAAAGTGGATCATCAAGGATGTTTCATTTGAAGTTCATGCTGGTGAAGTATTCGGCTTCCTAGGGCCCAATGGGGCGGGTAAGACAACAACGATCCGCATGCTGGTTGACCTGATCAAGCCCACAGACGGTGTTGTTAAAGTATGCGGATATCCTGTGCATCGACAACCGGAGCAAGCGCTGAAATATGTAGGCTCCATCGTGGAGAATCCAGAAATGTACTCCTATTTGACCGGATTTGAAAATTTAGAGCATTTTGCGAGAATGCAGCCAGGCATTACGGAAGAACGGATAAATGAAGTAGCTGAGATTGTAGGTCTTGATCAGCGAATTCACGAGAAAGTCAGTACATATTCTCTTGGCATGAGACAGAGGCTGGGAATTGCACAAGCCCTTCTTGGTGATCCGAAGCTATTAATTCTTGATGAGCCTACCAATGGCCTTGACCCGAAAGGGATAAAGGAGCTCAGAGCTTTTATACGAAAACTTGCGGATGAAGGACTTGCTGTGTTTGTCAGCAGCCATCTGCTAAGCGAAATCCAGCTCATGTGTGACAGAGTTGCAATTATAAGCAACGGTGAGATCCTCACGGTAGGCAAGGTCGATGAACTGATTGAGGATCATAGCAATATCACGATCTGGCATTTATCTCCCAAGGACGAGGGAGTCCGCTGGCTTCTCAGCCATCCGCAGGTTAGAGCGCTTGAGGATGCGAGCATGCTGGATGATACTTTGACAGCGAGTTTGGGCAATAACGCAATTATCACTGAAATGCCCGAAGGACTAATTCCGGATCTGGTAAGAACCATGGTTCGCGCAGGGATTAAGGTAGAAGGAGTACAGAAGGTGAACCCTACGCTTGAACAATTATTTTTGAAGATGACAGAAGGTGAAAGGTTTGAATAGTTTGCTGCCTCTTGTTCGAAATGAAGTGATCAAAATGATCAAGAAAAAGAGGTTTTATGTCATTCTGCTGGTATTAGTCGTACTAACACCGATGTTTACGTATGCTCAGATGAGAGAATCTGAAACAAAACGTGAAAAGTTCGGTAATGACTGGCGGCTTGAAATGCAGCAGGCAATCACGGATAATCAGAATTCACTAGGCAGTGATCGTGTACCGGAAGAGTGGAAGCAGTATCGGCGAATTTACATTCAACAGCTTCAGTACTATTTGGATCACGATATCAATCCGAATGAACCGAGCGGCGTTACATTTACGAGAGAGTTCATGAACAATTCAATCAATTTGTTTATTCCGCTGCTCGTGGTCGCTATGGCTTCTGATCTTGTATCGGGCGAGAGGACGACTGGGACAATTAAGATGCTCCTGACGAGGCCCGTCAAACGGTGGAAGATATTGCTTAGCAAACTAATAACATTGCTTATGTTTGTTTCACTTATTGTCCTTGCCGTATTTGTTATTTGTTATCTTATTGCAGGTCTGTTTTTCGGATTTAAGGGCTTTACCTTCCCTATCTTTACCGGGTTTCTGATCAATGGCTCTGATGTGGATATGAGCAGAGTTCATGTCGTGGAGCAGTGGGAGTACCTGCTTATGCAGTCCGGATTGATATGGTTTGTCAGTATCATAGTTGCGGTGCTGTCCTTTATGGTGTCTACTCTTGTGAGAAGCACTTCCGCAAGTATCGTCGTTATGATGGCGGCTCTTATCGCCGGCACCATACTGACTAATATGGCATCCTCATGGGACAGCGCAAAATATTTATTCATGGTAAATTTGAATCTGACCGGTTATTTAGCCGGGAATTTGCCGCCTATAGAAGGCATGACGCTTCTATTTTCGCTCTGTGTGCTGACCATGTGGGGCATCGTCTCGCTTGTTGTTTCATTCCTTGTCTTTACGAAACGGGATATCTTGAATTAAAATGGACAAGGATAAGAAACATCTGTTTGCATTTTTAGGATGAGAACAGCATAGCTTGAAGACAACTTTATTCGTTCTTTAGAATCAATTTCATAATACCTTTAGCTGCTTAAATCAGGGTATATAGAACAAAATGATTTTTATTTGTCTATATAGTTTCAAATTTACCTTTTTAATGAGTTATGAAATTGATTCTAGTTCATCATTTTATCTAAATAAATTTTAACAGTGTGATCATTCATGAAGAGTGAAGGCATAAGAGGGGGAGCATTCATGACCCAAGAGATGGATCTATCTGCTGACGTATCCGGTAATACCGGTTATGAAGCAGACGACATTCAAGTGCTGGAGGGACTTGTCGCTGTACGAAAAAGACCGGGTATGTACATTGGCAGCACAAGTAGCTCTGGCTTACATCATTTAGTCTGGGAAATTGTCGACAACGCTGTCGATGAGCATTTAGCAAAATACTGTGACAAGATTGAAATTACGCTACATAAAGACGCATCCGTTACGGTGCAGGATAATGGACGAGGCATTCCGACAGGAATGCACAAGACAGGTATTCCTACGCCTCAGGTCGTGTACACGATACTGCACGCAGGTGGCAAGTTTGGCGGAGGCGGTTACAAAAAATCCGGAGGCCTTCATGGTGTCGGCGCTTCGGTAACGAACGCCTTATCCGAGTTCCTGGAGGTGGAAATCTATCGGGAAGGTAAAATTCATCGGCAGCGCTTTGAATACTGGGTGGATAAGAAAGGGACCGAGCATGTTGGCGAGCCGGTTACAGGTCTTGAGGTCATCGGAAATACTCGACAAACCGGCACCAAGGTAAGATTCAAGCCGGATATTAAAGTTTTTAAATCCGGTATTTCTCTTAGCTACGATACGCTGGCTGAGCGTCTGCAGGAGATTGCATTCCTGAACTCAGGGCTTCGTATACTGCTTAAGGATGAACGCAGCGGGAATCAAGATGAGTATTACTACGAAGGAGGAGCAAGTCAATTCGTAGCCTATTTGAATGAAGGCAAGGATCTTCTGACAGATGTCATCCATTTTAATGCGGAAAAAGAGGATATCGAAGTCGAAATCGCGATCCAGTATAATGCGGGTTATACCGAAACGATTGTATCGTTCGTTAACTCTATTCCTACACGCGGCGGCGGAACACATGAAACAGGCTTCAAAACGGCGTATACGCGAATCATGAATGAATATGCACGTCGTACGAGCATGATCAAGGAAAAAGACAAAAATCTCGAAGGAAATGATCTGCGCGAGGGCATGATGGCCATAATCAGTGTTAAAATGTCCGAAGTGGAGTTTGTCGGCCAGACCAAAGATCAGCTGGGCAGTGCGTCTGCCCGCAGTACAGTGGATCAGGTCGTTACAGAGAGCATGCAGCGTTTTCTCGAAGAGAATCCACAGGTTGCACAGACCTTGATCAAAAAGGCAGTGCAGGCTTCCAAAGCGAGAGAAGCGGCACGTAAAGCCAGAGATGATATGCGATCCGGCAAGAAGCGGAGTGAAAGCTCTAACCTAGGAGGTAAACTGACACCGGCACAGTCCAAAGATTACTCTCGTAATGAGCTGTTCATCGTCGAAGGTGACTCCGCAGGCGGTTCGGCGAAGCAAGGGCGGGATTCCAAAATTCAGGCGATTCTGCCGCTCAAAGGCAAGCCCATGAATCCGGAGAAGGCGAAGCTGGCGGATATTATGAAGAACGAGGAATACCGGGCAATTATGTCCGCTATCGGTGCAGGTATTGGTACTGAGTTTGCAGTGGAAGACAGCAACTACTCCAAGATCATTATTATGACAGATGCGGATACAGACGGCGCACATATCCAGGTATTATTGCTGACGTTCTTTTATCGCTATATGAAGCCGCTCATTGATGCAGGCAAGGTGTATATAGCACAGCCGCCTCTCTATAAGATTAGCCGCAAGACAGGCAAGCTTGAAACGGTTCGTTACGCATTTACTGAGGATCAGCTGCAAATTTACTTGAAGGAATTCGGCAAAAATTACGAGTTGCAGCGTTATAAAGGTCTGGGAGAGATGAATCCGGATCAGCTGTGGGAAACAACGATGGATCCGGATACCCGGACTTTACTGCAGGTGAAGATTGAAGATGCAGCCAAAGCCGAAAGAAGAGTAACCACATTAATGGGTGATAAGGTTGATCCGCGTAAGCGCTGGATCGTTGAAAACGTAGATTTTACAGAGTACGAAGAATAGAAGGTGCTTTGAATGAGTTTATCTGAACAATTTTTACCGGCATTTCTGGAAGAAATCGTAGGCGATCGATTCGGTCGATATTCAAAATACATTATTCAGGATCGGGCGATACCTGATGTGCGTGACGGACTTAAGCCTGTTCAGCGTCGTATCTTGTATGCCATGTACGATTCAAACAATACGCCTGACAAACCGTACCGCAAATCTGCAAAAACCGTCGGTGATGTCATGGGTAATTATCATCCTCACGGAGATTCCTCCATTTATGAGGGAATGGTGCGTATGGCACAGCCTTGGAAGATGGGACATGTGCTCATTGACGGACACGGAAACTGGGGTTCACAGGATGATGATCCGGCGGCAGCGATGCGCTATACCGAAGCACGTTTGTCACCGATTGCCATGGAGATTCTGCGCGACATTGAGAAGCGTACGGTTCTATTTAAGGACAATTTTGATAATACGGCAAAAGAACCTGTAGTTCTCCCATCCCGATTCCCGAATCTACTCGTGAACGGGGCGAGCGGAATTTCGTCCGGCTTTGCAACAGAGATTCCGACACATAATTTAAGGGAAGTTATTGATGCATGTATTGCTGTAATGGAGAAGCCTTCAATCTCTCTTGAAGAGATTATGACTTTTATCAAAGGACCGGACTTTCCTACAGGCGGTATCATTATGGGCGGAAGCGGAATTCTGGACGCCTATCGTACGGGAAAAGGCCGCATATATATTCGCTCCAAAACCGATATCGAAAATTTGCGAGGCGGTAAGCAGCAGATCATTATTACCGAAATTCCTTATCAGGTCGTTAAGTCACGGCTTGTTACCGCGATGGAAACGATTCGCTTGGAGAAGAAGATCGAGGGTATCGCTGAGGTTCGAGACGAGAGCGGACGTGAAGGCTTGCGTATCGTCGTTGAACTTAAGAAAGAAGCGGACGCCCAAGGCATTCTTAACTATCTGCTCAAAAAAACCGATCTTCAAGTCACGTATAACTTCAATATGGTGGCAATTGTTAATAAAGCACCTCATCAGCTTGGACTTAAGCCGATACTTGATGCTTACATTGCACATCAGCGCGAAGTTGTAACCCATCGAACGCAGTACGATCTTGAAAAAGCCGAGGATCGGGCTCATGTTCTGGAAGGTCTTGTAAAAGCACTTAATATTCTGGATGAAGTTATTGCAGCAATTAAAGCGTCCAAGAATCGTCAGGATGCCCAGAACAATCTGGAATGGATGTTTGGCTTTACCGACCGGCAGGCAGACTCCATACTTACGTTGCAGCTGTATCGTCTAACGAACCTGGAGATCACGACACTGCAAAAAGAGCTGGATGAGATCCAGAAGAAAGTCGCCGAACTGCGGAGTATTCTCGAAAGTGATCGGAAGCTCATCAGTATCATTCGGAAGGAACTCAAAGAAATCCGGGAGAAGTACGGAATAGATCGCCGTTCTTCTATTCAGGAAGAGGTTGAAGAACTGAAGGTGAATCTTGAGGTTCTCGTCAATTCTGAAGATGTGCTCGTAACATTGTCCAATGAAGGTTACATCAAGCGCACAAGTATGCTCTCCTTTACCCGTTCAGGGGGAGACCGGAGCAGTTCGGGTGTGATTGAAGGCGATGTGATTTCTTCTTACTATGATGTAAATACTCTCGATAATTTGCTCGTGTTTACACAGCGGGGACAATACTACCTCCTGCCTGTACATCAGGTGCCGGAATTCAAATGGAAGGACCCGGGGACAGCCATCGTTAACGTCATTCCCTTATCGAAGGAAGATCGAGTCGTCAGCATCATACCGATACGCAGCTTCGATCAAGAAGAAGCAAGCCTTGTGTTCGTAACACGAAGAGGGCAGGTCAAGCGTACTGCACTGAAAGATTATATTACCAAGCGTTCCTCGGCAGTTGCCGCATGCAAGGTCGGAGCGAATGATGAAGTTATTCGTGTCCATCTCAGTACGGGAGGAAGGCACATCCTGCTTGTCTCCAAGCTGGGCCAAAGTGTAAGATTCCTAGAGGATGAAGTGAACACAATGGGCCGTGTATCCGGCGGTGTGAAAGGAATTCAATTAAAGGACGAGGATGAGCTCGTCTCCGCTGTATGGGTTGATGAGGATGAAGGAGAAATCTTTACAATATCGGACCTTGGATATGGGAAGAGATCACTTCTACTTGATTATCCACTGCAGTCCCGCGGCGGCAAAGGTGTTGCCACCTTTGAATTCAAAGAGGGCAAACGTGTCAAACCGAATGGCAGCCGTATCGTCGCTGCATACCATGTTAAAGAACCACTGCAATTGCTCGCGTTGACAGAACAAGGCAAAATGATTGGATTTTCTACAGAGTCGGCACCGATCTCTGATAAGAGAAGTATAGGCAAAGCCTTGGTCAGCATAGAGAAGAACGACTCGATTGTACGAGTAATATATAATCGGGCGGATGACTCAACATCCTAAAATACGTCATAAGAGCCTCTGATGTGCCAGGAAACGGCATCAGGGGCTTTTTTTGACGTTACAATGCAAAGTATAAGAACCTTCGTCGATACCGGTCGAGTCGCCAAAACGGGGAAGGAATTGCATCAAAAAGAGCGAAATGATTCATCAGCTAAATAGTTAATGATCCAACACTTATTCTCTACATGAGAGGGGAGAAGAACAGATGCATTCTTCTGAATTCGCCAAACTATGGGCAAGGCTTACGAAGGACTACAAAGCCCATATGGATCAAGCCCTTGCTCCTGCATTAACCGAGGCTCAGCTCACGGTGCTTGAACTGTTATCTGAGCAGCCCCGTATGAAGCCGTCCGAATTCATTCCTTATTTGTCTACAACACCTGCAGCTATAACGATGCTGCTCGACCGAATGGAAAAGAATGAACTTATACTTCGCAGCAGGGATGATCGCGATCGCCGAATTGTTTGGGTCACTTTAACAGAGAGAGGAAAGCAAGAGGCGCTGCGAGGGATGATTATCCGTGAAGATTTTATTAGCGGTACCCTTGGCAAGATTTCTTCACACAATCAACAGCTGCTCGTGTACCTGCTGACCAAGATTACTTCCCAAAGCTCCCCAACCAAGCAAACCTCTTAATAGAAATTGAACGATTTCCACCTTCTAAAGGAATACGTGCTGCGTATTCCTTTTTTGTTTGGGCAATATATGTGATACGAAAATAATTACATATAGAAGGTGTTGACTATTTTTAAAATCGGTCTATAATAATACTTTGTAGTCCTTATAGTTCGTATACGAAATATTTTGTAAAATAATCATTTTGTAGCAAAGGTGAGTACAATGCTGGAATACGATGAGATGTACCAGATATTTTCATCCTTTCGTCAAGTGAACCAGAGCTTTCATCGATTATTCTGGAAACAGGAAGAGGAGATGGAGATTACACGTATTCAAATGCTGGTATTATCCATTCTAATTGAGCATCCTAACATTGGATTGGCTGAATTAGCGGAGCTCTGCCATATGGGTAGTAGTACAACGAGTGGTGTCGTTGACCGTCTTGTCAAAGCTGAACTCGTGGAGAGAGCAAGATGCCTGCATGATCGGAGGTCGCTGGTGCTTCAGGTGACGGAGAAAGGGAGAGAAGTGCAGAAGAGAGTCTATGAGCTATGGATGTCGAAAGTATCTCATATGATGGATTTACCCAGGGAAGATATCGATAATTTGCTTCGTATTCATTCCTTGATGCTTGAGAAGATGGAGAAAGAGAGATGATTTATTAATATGAGTAGTATTGCTGCAAATCAGTCTGGGAAGACGATAGAATTCAAAAAAGGTCCAATCTTATTTGCGATGCTGCTTGGCGCGTTTGTTGCCTTTTTGAACCAAACCTTACTTAACGTTGCTCTGCCTAAGATTATGGAGGACCTCAGCGTAGGCCCAACCACCGTCCAATGGCTGTCCACTGGTTTTATGCTTGTGAACGGGGTTCTTATTCCAATTACCGCTTATTTGATGGCGAAGTTTACAACAAGACAAATTTTTATTACCGGAATGAGTTTATTTACAATAGGTACTCTTCTGTGTGCATTAAGCCCTACCTTTGCTGTGCTCATGACCGGACGTGTTATTCAGGCAGCAGGTGCAGGTGTCATCATGCCGCTATTATCGGTTGTTATTCTTAATATTTTCCCGATCGAGCAGCGTGGACGTGCAATGGGTATGATCGGTATTGCCATGATTCTGGCTCCGGCAATTGGACCTACATTATCTGGATGGGTCGTCCAAACCTTTGACAGCTGGAAATTGTTATTCTATATTATTCTCCCAATTGCTATAATCGCGGTGTTTGTTGGGATGAAGTTTGTTAAAAATGTTACAGAAGTATCTAATCCAACCTTGGACGTTACTTCGGTCATTTTATCAACTATCGGTTTTGGAGGACTGTTGTACGGCTTCAGTGATGCAGGCTCCAACGGTTGGAATGATCCGATCGTTATCACCTGCTTGGTCGTAGGTGCTATCTCCTTGCTGCTGTTTGTTCTTCGTCAATTCAAGATGGATGTTCCACTGCTGGAGTTCAGAGTGTTCAAGAACCCAATGTATACGCTGAATACAGCGGTTCTCATTGTTGTAACAATGGCGATGTTCTCAGGCATGATCCTACTGCCAATTTATTTGCAAACGATTCGTGGAATCAGTGCTCTTGATTCCGGTCTGCTGATGCTTCCAGGTGCAATTGTTATGGGTATCATGTCCCCAATCACCGGTTCCTTGTTTGATAAATTTGGAGCGAAATGGCTGAGCATTATCGGTCTGGTCATTACTATCATTACGACATGGGAATTCAGCACGTTAACGATGGATACATCTTATACACAGCTGATTATCGTGTATACGTTGCGGATGTTCGGGATGTCACTTCTCATGATGCCAGTTCAAACCGCTGCCTTGAATGATATACCTCAAAATCTGAATGCGCACGGAACGGTCATGTTAAATACACTGCGTACCGTATTTGGTGCAATCGGAACTGCTATTTTTATCACATTATTCAGCAACCGTACGACTCATTTTCTTGATACGCATATGGCAGATATTAATCCACAGGATCAAGCTGCGATGCTTCAACTGGCAAATGAGGCGCAAATCAACGGTATAAACTTCTCATTCATTATTGCGACAGGGGTTACCGTGGTGGCACTGGTTCTCGCCTTCTTTATTAAGAGATCCGTACCGAAGGATGCAAAAGGCGTGGCAATGAAAGTGGCAGAAGTCAGCACGAGCGAAAATAAATAATGAAATAATAAAAAAATCCCGGTCTGCGTAAGAAGCAGACCGGGATTTTTAATATATGCGTTTTTTATACAAAAGGCTGACTAGCCGCACTTTTATACATTTTCTCAGGCCATTCACTCCAGGGAAACTGGCGTGGCGGAAGGGAAATCAGCTGCACGTGTTCCTTCGTTACCGGATGAGGGAAGCCTACGGACACCGACCAGAGTGCAAGCTGCTGTCCTGGCTTGTTTAATTCAGCTCCATATTTTTGATCACCATATAGAGGACAGCCCATAGCCATACATTGAACTCGTATTTGATGTGATCTCCCTGTATGCAGTACCACCTGAACGAGTGACAGCTTGTCTGTCTGTCCCAGTACATAATAATCCAGAATCGCATTTTTTCCGCCTGACGTACCTTCAGGAACAACGGACACCGTATTCGTTTTCTCATTCTTGAGAAGTGTATGCGTAAGTCTGCCTTGTTTTGCAGGAGGGGCTCCATGAACAATTGCCATATAGGTCTTCTCAAACTTTCGAGTTCTGACCGCGTCTGATAATCTGGATGCAGCTTTCGATGTTTTGGCAAAGATCATGGCTCCTCCAACAGGTCGATCCAGACGGTGAACGAGGCCGAGATAAACATTTCCCGGCTTCGAGAATCGGACTTTGATATCCTCTTTTAGAATGGACAGCATGTCCATATCGCCTGATGCATCGGCCTGTGTTGGCACATTGACAATTTTTTCGACACCAAGCAGGTGGTTGTCCTCGTATAATATAGATAGCGGCTGTAAATCACTCATTGGATTAAGACTCCCAGCGGCCCAAGATTCCACAAGGCAGCATCATATTGGATGCTGTAATCGGAAGCCCGATCTCACCAGCTGAAATTTTGCCGCCGTATTTGTTTTGCATCGTCATCGTTAACATATTGGATAGCACGGTTGGTGAGATTCCGGTTGTATACGAATTGATGAGGACAAACAGCGGGTTATCTGTCAGAATGCCTGTACAAGACTCCAGGAACGGATAAAGGTTCTGTTCCAGCTTCCACGTCTCACCGTTCGGTCCACGTCCATAGGACGGAGGATCCATAATGATAGCGTCGTAGCGATTACCACGGCGATGCTCGCGTTGAACGAACTTGAATACATCATCTGTAATATAACGGACATGACGGTCGCCAAGGCCCGAGAGCTGTACATTTTCTTTAGCCCATTGAACCATACCCTTCGCTGCATCAACGTGTACGACGCTGGCACCTGCATAGGCACTAGCTACAGTGGCACCACCGGTATAAGCAAACAGATTCAGAACCGAGATAGGTCTGCCGGCATTTTGAATCTTGTCGATCATCCAGCTCCAGTTCGCTGCTTGCTCAGGGAATAAACCCGTATGTTTAAAATTGGTTGGCTTAATATAGAATTTGAGCTCATCGTAAGAGATTGTCCAACGTTCAGGAATGGGTTTTTTCATATCCCAATTTCCTCCGCCAGAGGAGCTGCGATGATAGTGGCCATGGACGTTTCTCCAGGCTCCGGTTTCTTTCTCAAGAGGCCATATAATCTGTGGATCGGGTCTACGGAGAATAATATCTCCCCAGCGTTCGAGCTTCTCTCCGCCGCCTGTATCTATGAGTTCATAATCTTTCCATTGCTGTGATGCGTACATGTAATAATCCATCCTTCAAGTTCATTTGCTTTTAATAATTACAATTAGGTTCTATTGTACAACAATTACGTGTTTTCATGCCAGTATTCCCCGTTTTTTACGTTATATTAGCTTTAGATGGAATCGGAGAGGATTGGATACACGGGAAATGTGCCTAAACGTCTATTTTGGGGTAAAGTAAGATAAGGGAGGTTAAATGATGAGCAATAGCAGAACATGGATCGCAGTAACTCTTGTAGCCCTTGGTTTATTCTCCATCGTGTTGTATACATACTCATTTGTTTCAATGCAATCCGGATTTGACCTCGGATTTCTCCTTTTCGGTGCTGCACCGCTTGCTTATGGCCTGTATGAGCTCTCTTCCATGAAGAAGAGACGGGAGCTTGCCCTTGAGAAGGATCTCATGAAGCTTGCCATGAAGCATGAGTATTTATTGACGATATCTGAAATATCGCTCTACACTGACCTTCACAGTAAGGAAGCAGAACAGATCATCGCGAGCTTACGAAAAAAAGGACTTGTGAAGATCAAGGTTGCCGAGAATGGAACCTGGGTATACGAATTTGAGCCTCTGCTGACGAAAGAACAAAAAATGACCGCTGAACGAGTTTAATGCTGTGGCGAATGGTATTGATATAGAGGATATAAATGGATAAATATAAATAAATTAGAAGAGGCGACGACAAATTGAGCCGTGTTCTCCGAAGAGAAAGCGGCTTATTTGGTGTCGAATATTTAAGAGACTATGCGATAGTCATACATTTGTCGTAGAGTAGCGGATCAGGCTGTCGTTCTTTGAATGTTGACAATCAATTAGACTCTAATTAGATAGAGACAGAAATGGGAGAAGAGCTTAAGCGAGAAGGAGAGATATCAATGGAGAGACCTTCTGAAGCGATACCGTATAAAAGGATATTAACCGCTTATAAGCTGGAGGAAATGCTATGGTCTGAAAGGTCCCTTAGCCGACTTAAAAATTTAGCTAAGGGCAAGCAGCAGGTTCTGGAGTGGAGGCATCGTGTTCAGTATGCGGTCAGTCATACGATAAACGATTACTACAGCTTGACTCCGGAGGTGCGCAGAGAAGTACCCATTCAATATTTGTTAGAAAAAAGATGGCCTAAACACCCTACAGGTTTTGAATCGAGCGATCATTTTTGGAATGTGAAATGGGGCGTAACGGAGGAGCTTGTCCGGATGCTGACACAGTATACCGAGCTATTGCAGCCTGTCCTGTTGAATGAAGAACACAAAGCTTATATATCAGACTTAGATATGGACCTGTCTGTTATCTACCAGGTTGCATGGCAGCCTGATCGAATGGGTCAGGAAGGGCTGTATATCCAAAAGTATATCGTCAATTATCACGAAGAGGTCATTCGGGCTTACCAGAACATGATGATTGTATTTTGCTACCATGCTTTTGGACGTATTCCGGAACGAATTGAAGTCAATTGTTTGCTGGATCGGCGAAAGATAACCTTAATCCCGGATGAGCACAGATATAATGAGGCATTGGACTATGTTAAGCTCGTTATGCCTCTGTGTCTAGATACCGCTGGAGCGTCGGATATTCCGCTATACGACGCTCCAAGCAAAGTCAATTAACAGCTCAGAGATCATGTATCTTGCTGGGCTAGAAAGGTTTGAACCAGCTGGCGATAATCTTCATGATTATCATAGCTGTTGTACATACGATTATGAACCGTTTGGGCGCTTCCAAAAAAGAAGCGTTCAAATTGACTTTGTCTTCCTCCAAAGGGGCCAGCAGTAAGCTCCCAGACCATTCTGAATAATGCAATACGATCCTTGGCGTCCGATGTGTGGCCTTTTAAATATTGATTTACATATGGACCTGGTTCTGACGAAAGATCATCCTTCATAGGGGTCATAATGATGCCGCTGGATCCAAGCAATTGGAGCATATTGATTACCTCAAGATAAAATGGGGGGAATTGAACATTTGCAGCGAGTAGTGGACTGCTTGAAGGGATCAAGATGCCCTGTGCATCCAGCTCAGCAGAAGTCTCAGAAGCAAGTCGGAGAGCCTTGAAATTTTCCAGCATTGTCATGATTTTTGAGACATTTGCAATAGAAAGAGACTCCATCCCAGCATTTTGTTCGTCTGCCAAAGTTTCAAATAAACCAAGGAGAAATTCAGTTTTGGCAATGTAACGTGATATAATTTGATGTCCGATATGGGTATGGAAGTGGCCTTCATGAAAAAGCTTGAAGCTTATCGTTGCATCCCCATAATAGAACATACGGTTATGGGGTACCAGTACCCTGTCAAAAATAACTAATGTGTCCATCTCTTCAAATCTGGAGCTCAGAGGATGATCATAAGTGCATACGGAAGCATGACTTTCACGACAAATAAAGGTCATTCCTTCAAGATCATTCGGAACGGCAAATGCAAAGGCATAGGGGTTTACTTCATCTAGAGGTGCAAGGGAAGGGGTAGGAAAGACGATCATTTCGTCACAGGTTGCTCCTTGTGTAGCCATCATAAAGGCTCCGCTGACGATGTAACCCTCATCGGTAACTTCTTCAACCTTTGCAGCGATAGAATCCTCGAGCTGATCGAATTGTCCGGACCACTTGCTTGCAGGTGGTTGAATAAAGGCATGGGACAGGGTAATGTCATGGTCTCTGCAGTAGGCATAGTAGTCTCTTAAGTTTTGAGCGAATACCGGGTTATGCTCTTCCAGCGTATGTGCAGCGGTATAGAAGGACATTATGGCCGTATTCATGTAATCTGGTGATCTTCCAAGAAAACCGTGATGCTCCCTTGACCATAGCTCAATCATTTTTCTTCGTTTCTGCAAATCTTCCAAGCTGCGTGGAGGTAGATAAGATAGACTGACGGATTCTCCAGTATCAGGAGATAAGTAAGTCATTTGATCTTTATATTTATTATCGCACTGCATGTCATACAATTTAGCCTGAGTCTGAATAAGTCCACTAAATACGGGATGCTTAGATAATGGACCCGTAACTCGTTCACCTTTATACCATAGATTAATGTTTTGGCGATCGATTCGTTCAATGTACTGTTTACCGTTTTTAATTGGCATATCGTTCACCTCTTTGGGTACTGTTCGTTAATACGTCCCGTTATTATTTTTAGCATAATGTACGGGAGAACGAGTTCATAAGTACCTTGTACCTGGGCTATTTAGAGAAGAAAGGGCGTTTGTCCGGTCATGAATAACAAGCATTATGATAGTTAACCTACACATATACACGAGAGGAGCTTCTGGAATTTGAAACTTGTGCATAGCGAAGAATTGCTAATGAAGTTCATCCGAACATATGAACTGGATATACTGCTGAACACCGTAAGTGTTCACGACATGAAGTTATATGAGCTTACGCATGGGGATCGGGTATGCTCGAGCGGAGACGAGATCGACCATTTGTTTTTCCTGGTACAGGGCAGGCTCAAGGTCTATACGACGATGTCGAATGGAAAGTCACTTGCTCTCCGGTTCAACGATCCGCTCAGCTTGATCGGAGACGTGGAGCTGGTTACGAAGAATAAAGCGAGTACGACAGTGGAATGTGTAAGACCCGCGATTCTGATTGGGATCAGCTATACAGCACTTAATCAGCATTACATCAGTCAGCCGGCATTTCTGCATTTCTTGTTGGAACAAATGTGTTATAAGCTGACGAGTCTGAATCGTGCGAGCAGTGTTAATTTGTTGTATCCATTAGATAAGAAATTTGCGGGGTATTTGACATCCATGATGTTGGATTCAGAGTCGGGTGTTGTCTTAAGTAAAATACCAAGCCGCAGCCTGAACGAAATTGCTGATTTGCTTGGTACAAGCTATCGGCATCTAAACAGGGTGGTCAAACATTTTACGGAGATCGGCATACTCGAACGCAGGCGAGGTGAGCTTATATTGTTGAATGAACAACAGTTGAGAGAAATCGCTCCTGATGATTTGTATTTAAAGAGGTAGGTGAATCAATTTCATAATACCTTTAGCTGCTTAAATCAAGGGTATTAATGAGTTATGAAATTGATTCAGGTGCGAAATCAAAATAAAAGATGACAGCCATCTGCTGTCATCAGTAATCATTATCTATGGCAATCGCACTTAGCTTAATAAAATGGCTGATTAAAGCATGCCGTTAGCTGAGATACGGAAGCATTTTTGCGCAAGGACTCAAATAAGTGGATTGCCTTTTTGAAATAATTGTCATTATTAAGTCTGTCAGCTGCCCATAATGTATAAACTGCTGTGCATAGCGCCTCAGAATGCTGATTGTTCAGCTGTTCATACTGAGCGAGCAAGTATTGATAAGATAAATATTGAGGCGCCATATTACGGTCTGCATAATAATTGTAACTGTTGATATTTTGCTTAAAGAGCGATAATTGTCGGTCAATACAGTATTCATGTTCAATCGCAGACTCGAGCAATGTCGAGAGACCGATCAGCAACGCATCACTTGAATTGTTCTCAAGATAAGTTTCAAATTCGGACAGCTTGCTTATATTCCCGCGTAATATTTTCAATGTTAACAAGTGAACTGCAGCAAATGATTTGAATTCCTCAATTACCGCTTCTCCCTCCTCGGTACAGTCGCTAAGCCAGCTCAAATCCGAATAGAAAGAGATATATTTAATGGACTCAGAGTACTGTTTCAGCTTTTGGTACGATATGCTGGTCATCATGTGACTATAGCTAAAATAGTAGATGATATGCTTGTTGTATATATTGGTGGGACAATTTCGATGTACCATATCAAAATGTACCTGTTCAGCAGCATGTAACAAAGCGCGGGATAAAGTGATTACTTCCTCCCAGTCCTCGTGTGCACAGCGTGCTTCGATACTTTTAATAAGAGAATCCAGATTGTTAGCTCTAACAAGTATATCAGGCTCTTCGACCATACTCACCTTCTCCTCAGTCTCACAAATTTACTTTATTTTACATTTAGGTATACCAAAGGTCAATATATTCGTGAAAATTGTTAGTTAATTAGATAAGGATTTTGCATAATACCTTAGAAAAACAATTAGTCAACTATATCTAGATTGAAATGGTTCAATTTAACTAGATATATACCTCTTTACTCAGCTGTTAAGCTAGTTTAGCTGAATTAATTAGGGCGAATGATGTTTATTGAATATCCATTTGTATATGGAATGTAAATACTATTAAACTATTAACTAGAAATAAAAACACTATGATAAAAATATATTTCTGTTCCTGCTGCATGGGATACAAAGGGTACATAACGAAGGTAAACGGCGTACCACTATGATTTGAAACATCAGAAGTCATGGGTTATAGTTCCTAATTAGTACGGGAGCGCGGGATTCAAATTATGGTTGTAGTATCAATTTAAATGCTTCATGCTGTGACTTTCTGTTGAAGAATGAATAAGCGTATTAATACTCATCATAACGGGATCTAATTGTCGCAGAAATGGAGGAGCTTTATGATTAGAAAAACGCAAAGTCATCATTTAAATCGATTCTTTCACGAAAACCAAAAATTCACGGCTACAGCTGACGAAGAACTTCTGCACGAGGCCTACCGTTCGTTGGAGAATGCCTTTGATTCCGCATTTGGAGGAACCGAAGCGGTGCACCAGCTTATCTCACCTGTTGAGCTCATGTTCTTAATGAACTATGCCAAGGTATATAGTCAGCCCAAAGCGATGGAAATGGTGGAACAAACGCTGCGTCGCATGTACCAGAGCAGTGTATATGATCATATCGGTTACGGTTTTTTCACATATTCGGCAGATGAGAGAGGGCATGTCCCGCATTTTGAAAAAAGGCTAAATGACAATGCCCTGCTCGCAATGGCCTACCTTGAAGCATATCAGCTGACAGAACATCAGCTGTATTCGGAAGTCGCAGAATCCATTTTCTCCTATGTGTTAAGAGATATGACTTCGTCTGAAGGTGCCTTCTATTGCGCAGAAGCTGCAAATTCGGAAGGGGAGACAGGGCAATATTATGTATTTACCCGGCAAGAGATTGCAGATGTTCTGGGTGTAGAGGGGATGCATCGATATTGTAATGTATACGGAATTGAACCTCAGGGTGAATTCACAGGGAAGAGCATTCCTAGCCTGATGAAAGGAACTCCTGAGGAGCAAGCGGAGCGGAGAGGAATAAACCCGCTTGGCTTACGCAATTTGCTGGAGGAAGATCGACAGAAGCTGTTCCAATATCGTGAGACGAGGGTGCGCCCAGTTAATGATAACCGTATACTTACAGCCTCGAATGGTCTGATGATTGCAGCTCTGGCCAAGGGTGCTAAAGCTTTGCAGCAAACTAAATATGTAGATGCTGCAGCGAATGCGGCAGATTTCATATGGACCAAGTTGCGAGATCATGAGGGCAATCTGTTCTCTGGTTATCAAGATGGAGAGTTAACGGATGCAGTGAATGCAGAAGACTATGCCTATTTGGCCTGGGGGCTAGTGGAGTTGTATGAAGCTACCGGGCAGCCAGCTTATTTGGCTCAAGCGCTGGAGCTTAAGGATGTACTGTTCAGACTATACCTGGACTCCGAAAAAGCGAGCTTCCATATGTCAGGAGAAGGTCAAGAGCAGCCACAAACTCACAGTAACGGGATTGATAAAGAAGGTTTGCCTCCAGGTAGCAGGGGGCTCTTCCTCCATATCACCAAATGGGCAGCTATAACTCAGGATAAAGAACTACTGCAGAGGGGAGAACAATGGCTCCATACTATAGCAGGGGCTGCGAGTTCCAATGCTGACAGTCATGCAATGTATTTGCTTGGAATATCCTATGCACGTCAAGGAGGACGCCAAATTATAATCAGTGGAAGAACGAATGATATCAAGATGCAGGAGATGATCTCCATCATCCATAAGTCATATACGCCAGATGCTTCCATTATTATTAATTATGAAGGCAAATCAGAGAATGCCTTGTCAGAACTTATTCCTGGTTTAGACGACAAACCCTCCATAAATGGTGAGGGAACCGTGTACATTGGCCAAAATTTCTCCTGGAGTGCCCCTGTAAATTCAACCGAACAACTTCGAGAAGAGTTCAAGCCTGTAAACTGATGAATAAAAATAAATAAAACCGCCTCAAGCTTATTGCTCGAGGCGGTTTCGTTGTTATGGTTAATAATCTACGTACGAATTCTGGCTGTAATTTCTTCATCAAGCTCCAGTGTGACATCCTCACGGTATGCACGGATATTATACTCTTGATGAACATATCGCAGAATAGCTTCAATCATGTTAGATTCAATGAGATATTGGCTGCGGCCTTGAGCCCAAACCTCGGCTGAGTAGCCTGTATCTTCTTCCCAACTAAGCTCCACCTGTACATCTGTAGGTTTGATCTGCTTACGTTCGGCGATGTGAAGACATATTGCATTAACAATCTCATCCATTGTAATAACCATAAAGCTTAGTACCGTCCGTTTCCGTCATAGATGTTACGGGATTTCTCTTTCTCTTCGCGACGTTTCTTAATCGCTCTGTAGATACCAACACCTAGGCTGATTAACACGAAGATGGCAAGCAGGTTGATCGCAAGACCCAGAAGTTCTCCGAAGAAGCCCATACCTCCGAATAATCCGCCGAAGAGCATACCTGCAAGACCACCAATCATTAGACCTTTCATGAGTGATCCGCCGCTGAAAAATCCGCGGTTTTGGTTCGTTGTCGAATTTGTTGCATTGTTATTACGATTCGTAGTGGAATTAGAAACATTGCTATTATTATCAGTGGAACGATTCGGTGTATTTGTATAAGATTTAGTACCGGATTTGAAACCGCCGCCACCACGGCGTGCATCTGCGTTATCTGGAATGGCTACCGTTGAAAAGATCAAAGTAAATGCCATCATGACCATAAGAAGACGTTTTGAGCTGAACCATTTTTTCATGTGTAAAATGTTCCTCCTAAGAGTGATTTTTAGTGTTTACTAACTTACATACGCTTAAAAAATAGGTTGGTTTCATATTTTTTAAGAAATCATAAATTAATGTGAATTGGATGCTTCGTGTTCAGCAAGACCGGAACTGATCAATCCGGATACCCAATCACACCATTCCATTCCTGCCTTGGCTTTCATTGCTGCCTTCGTGTTGACAATATAATCACCGAAATAGGAATGAGTGGGCTGCACTGCTTCGTCTGGAAGAGCTTTGAGAAGATCTTCATAATACTCTTGACGAATCTGGTACCACTGTCTGCGTTCTTCAATCCATTGCCTGAGCAGCTCCGGATTCGTGATTTGAAAACAAATCAGCCGAAGACTCAGTTCGTCCCGAATAGGCGATGTGGACACGGGTGTATACATCCATTCCAGTAATACCTGGATTCCCTTATCCGTGATCGTATACATCTTCTTATCCGGCTTATCTGTCTGCTCGATCCAGCGTGAAGAGAGAAGCTCATCTTCTTCCATACGGGATAGCAGCGGATAGATCTGACTGTGTTTAGCAGGCCAGTGGGGCTGAATCTTCAGCATGAGATCATAGCCAGATGATTCATCACGTGTCAATAACCCGAGCAAACCATAAGACAGTATGTTCAAGTGGACATGTCTCCTTTACTAAACTATAGCCTTGAATAATAGCGTAAAAGCGTTTTCCAGGACTATATATGTTTAAAAGTGTACACCACAACTGTATGGTTTGACAACCGTTTTTGCCGTATGACGGATAAACTGTTGTTATAAATGTCACAGAAATTTAATAAAAAATGGCCTGGACTGCTATATAGCAATCCAGACCCAAGGGATTAGAGAGATGCCTGGTTCTCATAACCATCCACAACAAGATCGAGAGCGCCTGTCTTAGGATCAATGATCATGCCGTGAACAGGAGTACCTGGGGGCAGTAGTGGGTGATTACGAATCAACTCCACAGTTTCCATTACCCCTTCACTTACATTGTCAAACCCGCGCAGCCAGCGTTCGAGCTTAATTCCTGCGTGGTCAATCGTCTTAAGGACTTTCTCGTCGATGCCGCGTTCCACCATATGAGAGAGCATCGCTTCGCTGTTCAGCGCTGCCATACCGCATTCGTGATGGCCGACAACGACAACCTCTTCAGCACCCAGCTCATATAGGCCGACTAGTACGCTTCGCATCGCGCTTCCGAATGGATGTGAGATGATAGCGCCTGCCGTCTTAACGATCTTGACATCACCGTTTTTGAAATTCATGGCTTTGGGAAGCAGCTCGACAAGACGGGTGTCCATACAAGTTACGATCATCATTTTTTTCTGCGGGAATTTATCGGAGATATAGGCTTCATATTCTTTTTTTTCAACGAAGCTACGATTATGCTCCATAATTTGACTAATACTGTTCATGGTTCATACCCCCAGTTAATAAGTAATTTTTTCAGGCATTGACTGTACGTTCATCGCGTGGAAAAATGTATAAGCCATAGTGCTGACCACTGCTGGATAGACGTAAGGACAGGTCTCCCGGATCGGTTGCCAAATTCAGCTCTTCTTCAAAAAAAACAGCCTTTTGGCTGTCCAAAATAAACGTTAGATCCGGAACGTTCGTATCCAATACGATATCCGCATCTTCTTGCTCATCTACGATACGAAATGAAGGAACTCCGCTAACCGCACAGCCGCACCCCTCGCTATCATACATCAGTCGAATGAAGCCTGGCCTGTTACCGAGAACTTTGGTCAGGAGTTCTTCAGCTGCCTTACTAAGATTGATTTTCATAATGTAGGCCCACTCCTTTGCTTGGTCATTTAGGGCGTGTCTTAAAACTCACATAAAGGCAGATTTCAATACCTTTCATCCACTGCTAAGCCTGCTAAAAGCTGAAAAGGCACCTTTGCTTATAATCAAAATGGAGTCAAATCTGTTTTCTTTTAGAGTTCTAAGATACGCCCTAGTTAACGTTCTTAAATGTTGATTATAATCTTAGCAAAAAGTATGATCAATAGGAAGGTGAATTATATATGGATGGGGTGACGATTATGAGCCAGCAATTACAGGCTAAGTTAGAGCAATTTCTGGATCTTAACAAAAAAATCAAAAGCTATAATGAAGCGATTGGACTCCTGCACTGGGACATGAGCACGGGTGCACCGCGTAAAGGGATTGATTCCCGTTCAGAAACGATAGGAATGCTGTCATCGGAAGCTTTTAAACTGCAGACATCAGAAGAAATGAAAGCTTTGATCTCATATTTGAAACAAGAGAATGAATTTGCAGCTCTGTCAGATGTGCATAAGCGATTGATAAATGATTGCGAGAAAGAGCTCGACCGCACACAATCTGTTCCACCAGAGAAGGTTCGCGAATTCAGTGTTCTTACGGCCCAGTCTCAAGCTAAATGGGAAGTGGCCAAAGAGAAAGCCGACTTTGCATCCTTTGAGCCCTACTTATCTCGTATTGTTGCCATGCAGAGTGAATTTATTGATTATTACGGTGTGAAAAATACGCGTTATGACACGCTGCTGGATATGTATGAGCCTGATTTGACGGTCGAGAAGCTGGATGAAGTATTTAACCGATTAAAAGCTCGAATTGTTCCCTTGCAGGAAGCAATTAGTCAATCTATACATAAGCCGGATACTTCCTTCCTTAATCAATCCTTTGATGTTAAGCAGCAGTCAGAGTTCAGTAAATATATATTGAAGGAAATGGGATATGATTTTGAGGCAGGTCGATTGGACGAGAGTGTACATCCTTTTGCAATGGGATTGAATCCCGGTGATGTTCGTATTACAACACATTATTATGACAAAGATGTGGCAAGCGCCATCTTCAGCTCTCTGCACGAAGGCGGTCATGCTCTTTATGAGCAAAATATTGATTCGAACTTGGCAGGTACACTGCTTGCTGAAGGAACATCCATGGGAATTCATGAGTCGCAGTCGAGATTGTGGGAGAATATGATTGGCAGAAGCCGGGCTTTCTGGGAACATTATTATCCGGTATTACAGAATTATTTCCCTGCTCAGCTGGAGAACGTTTCACTGGATCAATTCTATGAAGCCATTAATAAGGTGGAAAGCTCGCTTATTCGTATTGAAGCCGATGAGCTCACTTATAATCTTCATATTATTATCCGCTATGAGATCGAGAAAATGCTTTTTAACGAACAGCTGGACGTGAAGGACCTTCCTCAGGTATGGAATGAGAAATATAAAGAGTATTTAGGCGTTACCCCTCCTGATGATGGAGCAGGAGTTCTCCAGGATGTTCATTGGTCAGGAGGAGACTTTGGTTATTTTGCCTCCTACTCGCTTGGAAATATGTATGCAGCCCAAATGATGAATACACTGGCCAAGGAGCTTCCGGAATACGAGAATTATATAAAGGAAGGGAACCTGGCTCCACTCAAAGAGTGGTTGACCGATAAGGTATACCGATATGGCAAATCTCGTAAGCCTTCCGAATTGATTGTTGCTATTACGGGTGAAGAGCTGAATCCGGATTACCTTGCAGATTATCTGGAGAATAAATATAAAGAAATCTATAAACTATAAAGAGATGACAAGATATCGCTCAATATATCTTGCCAAGCTGAAGGACTCTACAAGAGTCCTTCAGCTTTTTTTTGCGTGAATAATAGGGTGATTTACGAGAGTCCTTATCGAGCTGATTAACCAAATGTCGATTGATTGCATAAATATGGTTTCATACATTCTTTATTTTTAAGGGGAGGGCTATTCAATGAAAGGAAAGGCTTGGTGGATGCCTGCTGCAGTTCTTCTGCTGTTATTCAGCGTAGTCCTAAGCGGCTGCAGTTCAAGCAGCAGCGGTAACGTTAAGGTTAACGTTGGCGAAGTGACCCGCTCTGTATTTTATGCACCCGAGTATGTCGCTCACGCGCAAGGCTTCTTCGAGGAAGAAGGTCTGGATGTGGAGATTCAAACGACAGCAGGCGGAGACAAGACGATGGCAGCACTGCTTGCAGGCTCCATTGATATTGCACTTGTAGGTTCAGAAACGTCAATCTATGTGTATCAGCAGGGGGCAGAGGATCCGGTCATTAACTTTGCACAGCTGACGCAAACGGATGGCACCTTCTTATTTGCCAGAGATCAATCGGCCGATTTCGATTGGAACCAGCTGAAGGGGAGTGAATTCCTTGGCCAAAGAAAAGGTGGCATGCCGCAAATGGCTGGTGAGTTCGCACTAGGTAAGAAGGGGATCGATCCACATAAGGATCTGACACTGATTCAGAACATTGATTTTGCCAATATTACTTCTGCGTTTGCATCGGGTACAGGCGATTATGTACAGCTGTTCGAGCCGCAAGCATCTATCTTTGAAAAAGAGGGCAGAGGCAAGGTCGTTGCTTCATTTGGAGTAGAGAGCGGCAATCTTCCGTATACCGTATTTATGACCAAACAGAGCTTCATCAAAGACAATAAAGACGTGGTCAGCAAATTTACTAGAAGTATTCACAAGGCGCAATTGTGGGTGGAAGAGCATACAGCACAAGAAATAGCCGACGTGATCATGCCGTATTTCAAAGACGCAGATCGTGACATTGTTGTGAGCAGTGTACAGCGCTATAAGGATCAAGGTACGTATGCATTGGACCCGATTATTGATGATAACGAATGGAATAACCTGCTCGATGTAATGGAGAATGCTGGCGAGCTGCAGGAGAGAGTTCCTGCGTCAGCGATTGTAGACAATACTTTTGCTGAAGAAGCTGCTGGAAAGTAAGGTTCGCCCTTCAGAAAAAGGAAGTGAACAAATGACACGGATTGAACTGGATCAAATTACACATGTGTATGTAACGGAGCGGGAGGCAAAACTGGCCCTTGATTCCATTAGTCTGGAAGTTGCGACTGGCGAATTTGTCAGCCTGGTGGGTCCAAGCGGATGCGGCAAAACAACCATTCTGTCCATGATTGCAGGCCTGCTGCAGCCGACGAAGGGAGAGGTGCGTCTGGCCGGAGAAAAGGTAACGTCACCTTCTTCCCAAGTCGGCTATATGCTGCAGCAGGACTACTTGTATCCATGGCGTACGATTATGGCAAATGCATCCATTGGACTTGAGCTTACCGGTCAGCTTAGCGAAGCTTCGCTGAAAGCAACACGTAATCTGCTAGCTGAAATGGGTCTTTCAGGCACAGAGGATGCATATCCGCAGGCATTGTCAGGCGGGATGCGTCAGCGTGTGGCCCTCGTAAGGACACTCGCAACGAACCCCGATTTGCTGCTGCTTGATGAACCCTTCTCAGCCCTTGATTATCAGACGAAACTGCAGCTTGAGGATCTGATCTCAGAAACGCTGAAGAAGCAGGGAAAGACAGCCATTCTGGTTACACATGATCTGTCAGAGGCTATTGCGGTAAGCGACAGAGTTATCGTGCTGGACAAAAATCCTGGGCGAATCCGCAAGACCTTTGAAGTTCCTGCACCGATCAGGGATGCGAAGCCGTTTCATGCAAGGGAGCAGGTAGGATTCAACGATCTGTTTAACGAAATTTGGGGAGAGCTTGATGACTCCGGAGGAAAGGGGTGATCACGCATAATGGAAGCAAAACCGTGGGAAGCAACTCATGAAAAGGCTCAGGAAGAGCAATGGATTCAAAATATTCATCTTCAGCACAAGAAGCGGAGAAGAAGATGGAGAAGATATGTCAGCCTAACGCAGATTGCGATTCTTATCATGATGTTTTTGTATTGGGAAATAGCGGGCAGATTAAAATGGATTGACGTGCTCCTGTTCAGCTATCCTTCCAAGATTGGTGCACAGCTGTGGAAGGATATGGTCAGCGGCGAAATTTGGCTTCATACCTCAGTTACTGTGTTTGAAACCATTGTCGGCTTCCTGCTGGGCACACTGCTTGGTACGCTCATCGCTGTGCTTATCTGGTGGTCCTCTTTCTTATCGAAGGTGCTTGACCCTTATTTGGTAGTACTTAACAGTATGCCGAAGGTGGCACTTGGACCGATATTTATCGTAATGTTTGGTGCTGGCTTCACAGCGATTGTTATGACGACCATATCGATTACCGTTATTATTACAACGCTTGTTGTGTATAACAGCTTCAATGAAGTGGACGCTAACTATATAAAGGTTGTACGCACATTTGGAGGAAACCGGAAGCATATTTTTCGCAAAGTGATCTTTCCTGCATCCTTCCCTGCGATTGTCTCCACACTTAAGGTGAATGTAGGTTTGGCTTGGATCGGGGTCATTGTGGGAGAATTTCTGGTCGCGAAGGAAGGCTTGGGATATTTAATAATATATGGTTTTCAAGTGTTTAATTTCACACTCGTTATGTCGAGTCTCATTGTCATTGCTGTAGTGGCGACGGTGATGTATCAGGTGGTTGCCTGGCTCGAGCGTAAGCTGATGAGTGGCAGGGAGCATTAATTCATTCTTATTTGAACTATTAGTGTATCCCGGCACAAAACAATATGTCTGTGACATGTCACATTGTTCCAGAAGGAAAAATCGTGTACGATTGATACCTACGATCTGATTGGGCACTAATATAATGTAATTGTTATTTATTGTACTCGCCTTATAGAGAGAAGAGAGGGTTATCATACATGGGTTTCCGCGTTATTAAAACAGCTATTGCTGCCTTAATGGCCGTGCTAATAGCTGATGCTATGCACTTGAAAGGTCCGACGTCGGCAGGGTTGCTTGCTATTCTGGGTGTCGATGTTACACGTAAAAGAAGCCTTAAGACGATCTCGGCGCGATTTTTTGCGTCCGTAGTAGGGCTTCTTTTTGCTTCCGTACTTTTTTTTCTCTTTGGATTTCATTACTGGGTGCTTGCGATTTATATTCTGACGGCATTTCCAGCCATTGTTCGGTTTGGCTTTAAGGAAGGTATTGTCACAGGGTCTGTCGTCGTATTCCGCGTGTTTAGCGGAGGAGAGATGAGCCTTGAAGTGATTTGGACACAAATATTGCTGCTCATTGTTGGGCTTGGTTCGGCCATGGTTGTCAATTTAGCCTATATGCCTAAATCGGATAACATGCTCTCGAACATCCGTCATGAGATTGATGAGCTGTTTTCGGTTATTTTCACACAGTTTGGACGAACGCTGAGGGATCCCTCTTTCGTGTGGACCGGTGCTGAATTGATGGAAGCTGAGAAGTCAATTGATAAGGGAGTCGCGGCCTCTAAGCTGTATCTTGAGAATCAAGTGATCCATCCGAATGAGGAGTGGACTGCGTATTTTTATATGCGCAAAACCCAGCTGGATTCTATTCAGCATATGATGCATCTGATATCTCAGGTATATACGACCATGCCGCATGCGGAAATGGTGGCCGATTTGTTCGAGCAGCTAAGTGATGATGTACGCAATGAATTCTATACTGGACGGACCGAGAAACTTCTAAGCATGGTAGAGCAAGAGTTTAGAACAATGGATCTGCCCACAACAAGAGAAGAATTCGAGATTCGTTCTTCGATCCGGCAGCTGTGCCGAGAACTCGCTTTGTACTTGAAGATTGCGAAAAAGGACAAGGCTCCGTTCCCTGTCCCTGCTAAAGGAAATTAGCTTGATTAACATCTAAGCCGTCTTAAATTAAAAGTTATCTTTTTCAATTATATTTATCTTTAAATTGGTAACAAACGCCCATGTCCTGCATACATATAAATGGAATGATTGTATGGAGGAGGTTCAAAGATGTCATTGAGTCATAAACATCAATGTAGAGAGATTATAACAAAGGCGATCTGCGGCAAGGGTCGTAAGTTCTCTACCGTAACACATACCGTGACTCCGCCACATAATCCTACCAGTATTTTGGGGGCATGGATTATTAACCACGAGTACGAATCGGTCCCGGCAGGAGACGGAATTGAAGTTATTGGTACTTACGATATCAACATTTGGTATTCCTATGACCAAAACTCTCAAACCGATGTTGCAAAGAAGACGATATCCTATGTAGAGAACATTCCACTATCTTATCTGGATCCTAAGCATCGTGCCTCCACTGTAGAGGTCTCTGCGGATGCAACGCAGGAGCCGAGCTGTGTAGAGGCGACGGTAGCTTCGGGCGGAGGCAGTGTTGTCATCCGCGTGGAACGTGAATTTGCAGCTGAAATGGTTGCCGAAACCAAGGTTCGTGTCGTCGTGTGCACGAACAACTGCAGTGAAGATGCAGACAAAGATTATGATTTCGGCTCGCTTGACGGTGATTTTGATGAGCTTGATCCTGACTTGCTGGATGACGAGATCTAAATGGTGAGCTTCACTTATATGGCAATATATGCGCCGAACCCTTCGGCGTAGAGGGCGGCAGCCCTCCTTTTTTTTATTTCTTTTTTGGCGGAAGGACGGTCTAGATGCCATGGTTATAATTCGAAATCCAGAGCATTATGAGTCAATGACAATGGAGGAGCGTGAGGCAAGATTGACCCGCTCAGGACTTCGTTCTTCCCTAATTCGTCCTAAGGAGAACATGCTTCAGTTCCATGTGACTTACGAAGTCTTGATAAGCCAGCTACGTGCGTTAAGAATCGTCAAAAAAAGCTTTACCGGAATTCGGGAAGGCAACAGGACTGTACTGCATAGAGAGGACAACACTTCGCTCTACAATCGGATTGAACGAGCTGCAGTTCGTGCGGCATATGCACTGAATCTGGAGCATGCGGAGGTTGTGCTGCAGGCAGGCGGGCAGCAAGGAATTAACGTAAGCAGCGTTCATACACAGCCATGGTTAATTAGAGAAGGAGTAGCTGATTTGTACGAACAGGCGATGATGGAGAAGCATCTTGCACTCGAGGCGGAGAGAAATTTGCACACGTCTCCCGTACTCGGTATGGATCCCGAATTTCTGCTTGTGAGTCAACAGGAGGACAGAGTTGTTCCTGCTTCCTTATTTCTGGAACGAACAGGCGAGGCGGGGTGTGACGCCATAACGCGAGGCGGTAGAAGATCTTATCCTGTCGCGGAACTTAGACCCATGCCAAGCTCAGAACCTCGTGAGCTGCTTGCTCATTTGATGCACGCATTCTTAACCGCTTCAACGCTTATTACCGATCACACGCTGTTATGGAGAGCAGGCGGACTTCCTGTGAAGGGGCTTCCGCTGGGCGGACATGTCCATTTCAGCAGAGTGGTGCTGACCTTTGATCTCTTACGTGCACTGGATAACTACTTGGCGCTCCCGATTGCCATATTGGAAGATCCTCGCAGCAGTGGACGAAGACCGAAATACGGCTACTTGGGTGACTTTAGAATTCAGCCCTATGGCGGATTCGAATATAGAACACTTCCGAGCTTCTTGGTATCCCCAATGATCGCCAAAGGGGTGGTCTCCATTGCTTATCTCGTAGCTGCAAATTACCGGCTGCTCCGACGTAGACCGCTTGATCTCACCGAGAATCATGAAGCATTCTATAAGGGGAACAAAGAAATTCTTCGCGGACTGGTTCATCCCTTGCTGCAGGAATTGACAGCTCTGCCTGATTACAACCGGCATCATAAATATGTGAATCCCTTGATCACGGCGCTTTATCAAGGGAAGACGTGGGATGAATCCAAGGATATAAGACCTCTATGGAATATTCAGCAAAAGCCATGAATATGAGGTCTCTTTTTGATATAATAAGCGGATGAATCCATTACATTTGCAATAATGAGTTAAGACATGGATTCGGTTAAACTTAATATATGTTTTACTCGAAGTAAAATGTGTGGCAGGAGTGGTATAATTCATGGCTCAATACACGCCAATGATTGAACAATATTTGAAGGTAAAAGAACAGGCGCAGGATGCGTTTCTTTTTTTTAGACTTGGTGATTTTTATGAAATGTTTTTTGAGGATGCAACCCTTGCTGCAAAGGAACTGGAAATTACGTTAACCGGCCGTGAAGGCGGTGGCGGAGAACGTATTCCGATGTGCGGTGTGCCTTATCATTCCGCCGATAACTACATCCAGCGATTGATTGAGAAAGGGTATAAGGTTGCGGTATGTGAACAAATGGAGGATCCATCCGCAACCAAAGGAATGGTACGCCGAGAGATCGTGAGGGTGATTACGCCTGGCACCGTGATGGAAGGCAAGACGATTGGCGAGAAGACGAACAATTATATGATCTGCTTGACGCAAACAAGCGGTATTTTGGCTATTGCTGCCTGTGATTTATCCACAGGAGAGCTGTATATTACCTCTGCTCCATATTCAGAAAAGTGGCTGAAGGATGAAATCGGGATCTATGAGCCTTCCGAGCTGCTCGGAGATGCTGATCTCCTTCAAACGGTGCAGGCCGAAATGCTGGCAGGCAACCGAAAGATAACCTATACGGCTTTTGATAAGAGCAAAGCTGAGCTTGTTATAACCCAATTTGGTGAAGCTGCATGGGCGCGTCTAGGGGAAGAGCGCAGACATTGCCTCGCGACGCTGTTTGCCTATCTGCATGAGACCCAGAAGCGTTCTTTGGGGCAATTGACTCAAATCCAGACGTATGAGCCGGATCATTATATGATTCTGGATCCTTTCACCAGAAGAAATCTGGAGCTTGTGGAAACTGTACGTGACCGCTCCAAGAGGGGCTCTCTTCTATCTCTCATAGATAAGACAGAGACCTCCATGGGTGCGAGAATGCTTAAACGCTGGATTGATAAGCCTCTGCTCCAACGACAGAAAATTGAAGAACGTCTTGAAGCGGTAGACAAGCTGTACAATCAGTTTATTCTGCGAAGCGACATTCGTGAGCAGCTGAAAGAAATTTATGATCTGGAACGACTCGTTGGTCGGATTGCATTCGGCAATGCCAATGGACGAGATTTAAATGCGCTCAAGGTGTCCCTTGGTATGATCCCTGCGCTTGCCAAGCTGTGTGCAGATTCTCCATCAAGTACCTTGCGCCATATTGCAGAATCGATGGATGATTGTCGTGATTTGCGCGATATGATTCAGCATGCCATCGTGGACGAACCGCCTGTATCCGTCAGGGAAGGTGGAATGATACGTGAAGGATATCATGAGCACTTGGATGAGCTTCGTTATGCAAGTGTGAATGGAAAACGCTGGATCGCGGAGCTGGAAGCACAGGAACGCGAAATTACGGGGATCCGCTCTCTCAAGATCGGTTATAACAAAGTGTTTGGCTACTATATTGAGGTGACCAAATCCAATATTTCCTCCCTTCCTGAGGGCAGATATGAGCGCAAACAAACTTTGGCTAATGCAGAGAGGTATATTACTCCTGAACTGAAAGAGAAGGAGTCTCTTATTCTGGAAGCCGAAGATAAAATGGTGGGGCTTGAATATTCATTGTTTATCGAGATTCGTGATCAGCTTGGCAAGGAAATTAAAAGATTGCAGAAATTGGCTGAGCAGGTCGCAGAGATTGATGTGTACCATTCGCTTGCAGCTGTCAGTGCAGAACGCGGTTTTATCAAACCAAGCATCACAGATGGATTTGACATGAGGCTTATTGAAGGGCGGCACCCCGTTGTAGAATCAGTCATGCGTGATGGTGCATTCATGGCAAATGATACGGTGTTAACACAGGAGGATCCGAGAATTCTTTTGATTACCGGGCCGAATATGGCGGGTAAGAGCACGTACATGCGTCAAGTGGCGCTAATATCCATTCTGGCTCAAATTGGCTGCTTCGTTCCAGCAGTGGAGGCAGAGGTTCCGATCATGGATCGAATATTTACGAGAATTGGTGCCGGTGATGATTTGATCGGCGGTCAGAGTACATTTATGGTAGAAATGGCTGACATTCAGGTCATGACGGAAAAAGCAACCCCGCGAAGCCTGATTATTATTGACGAGCTGGGGCGCGGAACCTCAACGAGTGAAGGCATGGCGATTGCTCAGTCTGTCATTGAATATGTGCACGATCATATCGGATGCAAAGCTCTGGTCTCCACTCATTTTCATGAGCTTGCCCATCTGGAGGATAGTCTTCCTTCCCTTCGAAATTATTCGATGGCAGTGCAGGAGAAGGAAGATGAAGTGCAGTTTCTGCGCAAACTGATACCTGGCGCGGCAAGCAGCAGCTATGGTATTTATGTCGCAAGACTGGCTGGACTGCCGAGCTCCATCATTGACCGTGCCAGCAGGCTGATCCATACCATTGAGGAGCACTCGATTGACATGGTTGCTGAAGGACACAAGGAGCCGTTCAAGGCAGATTATCATCAGGCCGAGAAGGAAGCAGCAGCTGCGTCAGATGAAATGATCACGAAGGATAAAAAGCTGGCTGAGATGTCGTTTGAAGAAGCACAAGCGGATGGGACAGCAGCTTCTTCTAATGAAGTTGTGCAGCTATCAATATTTGGTGATGAAGTACCTGAGCCGAAGAAGAAAGGGATTCAGGAAGGTCGTGAATTGGACCCTGTTGTCAAACAGCTGATTAAACGGCTTAAGAGTGCGGATTTAATGAATATGACGCCTCTTCAAGCGATGCAGCTTGTCAATGAACTGAAAATGAAAGTAACGGATATGTAATATGATCTGAACCTATATAAAGGGAGGGGTAAAAGGTGGCTAGAATTCATGTGCTGGACGAGCATATTGCCAATCAGATCGCTGCCGGTGAAGTGGTGGAGAGACCCGCTTCTGTCGTTAAGGAGCTTGTGGAGAATTCCATTGATGCAGGAAGCACTCGAATCGATGTATCCATACATGAAGGAGGACTTCATAGCATCCGGATCACCGATAATGGAGGCGGAATTGATGCAGAGGATATGGAAACCGCCTTTTACCGCCATGCTACGAGTAAAATTGCAAATGGTCGAGATTTATTTGAAATCACTAGTCTTGGTTTTCGGGGAGAGGCATTACCGAGTATTGCTGCCGTATCCAAAGTAAGGTTGATCAGTGCAACCGAATCCGATGGACGTGGCCGTGAGATTGTCATTGAGGGCGGCAAGCTGATTAAGCATGACGATATTACTGCCTCTCGTGGGACTGATTTTTTGGTTGAGGAGTTGTTCTACAATACCCCGGCCAGATTGAAATATATGAAGACGATCCAGACCGAGCTGGGGCATATTTCTGATGTCCTGTACAGAATGGCGTTATCCCACGCAGATATCGCGTTTACGTTAAGGCATAATGGCAACCTGATCTTGCAAACCCTTGGCAATGGAGATTTGCTTCAGGTCATTGCTGCGATTTACGGAACATCAGCTGCCAAATCAATGCTTCCCATCAGAGGTGAAAGCCTGGACTACCGAATCAGCGGTTATGTAAGCAGGCCTGATCTTACCAGAGCTAATCGCAATGGTATTTCCACCATCATTAATGGCCGTTATATTAAAAATTATGGGCTGAACCAAGCGCTGTTTAAGGCTTACCATACGCTGCTTCCTATCAACCGGTTTCCACTTGCCGTATTGCAGCTGGACATGCATCCGTCATTAGTGGATGTTAACGTCCACCCGGCAAAATTGGAGGTTCGATTCAGCAAGGAGCCTGAGCTGTATACTTTTGTGGAGGAGCACACTCGCGCTGCACTTAAGCAGGAAGTGCTCATTCCCCAAGTAATTAAACAGAGCATTGGGAAGCCGGAGAGCAAATCGTTTATTCAGGAGCAATTCCATTTTTCGAAATCGAAGTCGCATGAGGAGCAGGTCGGTTCAGCGAATTCGGGAGTCGCTGAAACTGCAGGAACGGTGCAAACTTCATCGTTATCGAGCCCTGTAAAGAACGTGCATTATTCAGGGGACAAGCAGGGGGGTGACCGGCCAGAATATGGGATGAATAGCTCCAAGATGCAGCCCCGGCCATCCGGTGCCGAGAATTGGAATACTTCAGTTACAGGGAATACGGCAGGAAGTTCTTCCACTGTTCCAATTGAAGATATGGATGAAAATTACACTGCGTCCGATTCTTCCAAGAATTATGGACCGGATCAGCGAAATGTTAATCGTACTCAGGACAGTCGTACGTATGTGCCTAGTGAGAAGGACAAGCAGCAGGTTATTCGAGAAACGAGATCGAACCTTGCAAATGGGGATTATTACCGGGACAGCGCTGCGCTTAAGGCAAGGAATGCACAAGGAATGAGCAGAGATCATTATGCACAGCTTGCTGGTACAAAGGCGGAGCTGCCACAGTTCCCTGAACTGGAGCTGATTGGTCAGCATCACGGGACTTATTTGATCGCACAAAATGAGAACGGGCTGTATCTGATTGACCAACACGCTGCACACGAGAGAATTAATTATGAATTTTACTACAACCAATTCGGAAATCCGGTTGAAGCTTCTCAGGAGCTGCTGCTCCCCATCACTCTGGAGTTTACACCTTCAGAGACGGAGCAGCTGAAGAACAAGCTTCATTGGTTTGAACAAGCGGGGGTCTATCTGGAGCATTTCGGTGGACAAACCTTCCGTGTTACATCGTATCCTTATTGGCTACCTAAGGGCGATGAAGAGTCAATTATTCTGGAAATGGCCGAATGGGTGCTTTCAGAGCGGGGGATTGACTTGTCCAAGCTGCGAGAAGCCTCATCCATTATGTGCTCATGCAAGGCATCAATCAAAGCCAATCAGAAACTGACAGAGCAGGAAGCGGTCGTGCTATTGCAGCGGCTTGCGAACTGTAAGCAGCCTTACACCTGTCCACATGGAAGACCTATTGTCGTCTCCTTCTCAACCTATGATCTTGAAAAAATGTTTAAAAGAGTGATGTAATGTGGAACAACATGAAGTAGTTGAACGAAATCAGATGCTTATGATTAGGAGAAATTAAATGATAATTACAACTGGCGATACGAATGCAAAGACGCTTGCGGAGCGTGCTGTTCGTCTCGCCGAGCTTACCAATTCAAGCTATGTCCAGAGAAATAAAGCTTCCCTGGCCAAGCTATCGGAACAATATGGCGATGAAGACATTATCGTGGTAGTGACAAATGGCGTTCGTTTGATTAGTCCAGGGGAGCCTGTGCTTGAATTTCATCCAAGCATGGGGTTCGTTCGGGCTAAGCGCGTATTAAAAGGAGAAAGCGATCCTATGCTGGAAGCTGCGAATTTCCAAAAGGGCGACTCTGTGCTGGACTGCACTGCAGGTCTTGGTACGGATTCGCTGGTCTTCGCAGTAGCTGCAGGAGGAGAAGGACATGTCACTGCTTGCGAGAGCTCTCATGCTTTGTACACCGTATTGCTAGAAGGTATGCGGTATTACCAGAGCGGGAACAGCTGTGTGGATGAGGCACTCAGATCAATTCAGGTGAAGCACAGTAACCATTTAGAGCTGCTTCGCAGCATGAACGACAATAGTGTCGATATCGTATATTTTGACCCGATGTTCCGTGAGCCTGTTATGGATTCGAACGCGATTCGTCCTTTGCGCAGATACGCGAATAGTGCGCCCTTGGCACTGGAGAGCATCACAGAGGCCAAGAGAGTAGCTAGAAAGACAGTCATCTTGAAAGAAAAAAGGGACAGTGGCGAATTTGCCAGACTCGGTTTTAGTGCCGTGAATCGTGCCCATTCAAAAACAGTGTACGGAGTGATTGAACTTGACAGAAATTCAAAAGTCTAAGCTGCTTGTACTGGTGGGACCTACCGCCGTAGGCAAGACAAAAATGAGCATTGAACTGGCGAAGACCTTTCAATGCGAAATTATCTCGGGAGATTCCATGCAGGTCTACAGACGGATGGACATTGGGACGGCAAAGATCAAGCCAGAGGAAATGGAAGGCATCCCTCACCATCTTATCGACATTCATGAGCCGGATTACCCATATTCTGTTGCGGAATTCCAAGAGGAGAGCCGCAGGCTGATTCGAGAGATCCATGGGCGAGGCAAGCTGCCATTTATTGTAGGAGGGACCGGTCTTTATGTAGAATCGGTATGCTATGATTTTCAATTTTCTGAAGCAGGCTCCGATGAACAATTTAGAAAAGCCCAGTTCGATTATGCGGAAGCAAATGGAGCGGAGGCGCTGCACAATAAGCTGCTTGAAGTAGATGCTGAAAGTGCAGCAAGACTTCATCCAAACGACGTACGCAGAGTGGTGCGATCCCTTGAAATATTTTACATGACCGGAGTCAAACAATCAGAGCAGCTGGCTGCTCAGAATAAGCAGTCTCCCTATGATCTCTGTATCGTCGGTTTGACAATGGATAGAGAAATGCTATATAACCGTATTGAAGACCGAATTGACGAAATGATGAGGGAAGGGCTGGTAGAGGAGGTTGCTTCACTTCTTAGCCAAGGGGTGGGTCCCGGCTCTATTTCCATGCAAGGCCTCGGTTATAAAGAGATTGCTGCATACCTGCGTGGAGAGGCACCACTGGATACAGCAGTAAGTGAACTAAAGAGGGATACGCGTCGCTTCGCCAAACGACAGCTGTCCTGGTTCCGTCATATGAAGGATATTCAATGGGTGGATATGACGGACACAGCAAATTTTTCTACGAACTTCGCTACTATACGTGATATAATAGCAGATAAGCTGAATTTGGAGCATGATTATTCTTCAAATCAATCTAATTGAACTTATTGGGGGTACGGCTAATGACCAAGTCCATCAACATCCAAGATACGTTCTTGAATCAAATGCGCAAAGAAAATATTCCAGCCACCATTTTTCTCGTCAACGGTTTTCAAATTCGCGGGACTGTCAAGGCATTTGATAATTATACCATTGTTGTCGACAGTGACGGACGCCAGCAAATGATTTACAAACATGCCATATCCACCTTTACACCACAACGGAATATTTCTCTTATGCAAAATGGCAGTGGTGAAGAATAAATTATCAATGAAACTTTTAAAGAGTCCATTTCGTTAAATACGTATAGGATTGAGGCGGAGCAACCTGTAAAGGTTGTTCTTTTACTTCTCAGGAGAAAAGTTTTCAAATTGGTTTCAAATCTACTAAAAAAGACTTAAAGACTAGCATAAAGATGCTACACCTAAAAGGGAGTCAGGAGGTACCATGTCAAACGATACACTATCTAGGTCTGGGAATCGTAAGAATAATCAAAAAGAGAAGAAACCAGGACCTAAGAAAAAGAAAAAAATATCGGGTAAACGTGTAGCTTGGACATTATTTTTTACAGCGGCTTTTGCCATCTTTGTTGCGCTTGCCGGCTATCTGTTTATTATGGTCAGCGGTGAACGGATCTTACAGGCCAACTTTGACAAAATGTCAGTAAATGAAACATCCAAGGTATATGACCGAAATGGTGAGGAGATCAGTGAGCTGTCGATTGAGAAGCGTGATCCTGTCGACGAAGAGGATATTCCTCAAATATTAAAGGATGCGTTTATAGCGACAGAGGATAAGAGGTTCTACGAACACAATGGTGTAGACCTGTGGGCGATCGGCCGGGCAGCAGTAACGGATATTATGGCCCGTTCTCTGGTTGAAGGCGGAAGTACCATCTCTCAGCAGCTTGCCAAGAACGTCTTCCTGACACGGGACAAAACGTTCTTCCGCAAAGCGACAGAGATGTCTATCGCGCTCGCGATTGAACGGAACTATTCAAAAGATGAAATTTTGACGATGTATTTAAACCGTACTTGGTTCGGGTACCAGAACTATGGTATTCAAACCGCTTCGGAGTTTTATTTCGGCAAGAGTGATCTGAATGAGCTGGAATTATGGGAAGTTGCTACGCTAGCCGCGATTCCTAAGGGTCCATCTGCTTACAATCCGGCTGGTAATCCCAACGACTCCAAGGAAAGAAGAGGGGTTGTCCTTCAGTTAATGTATGATCAAGGATACATTTCGAAGGAAGAGATGGATGAGGCGAAAGCCGTGGATTACGCTTATGAACGCCCGGAAGAGGAGAAGAAATACGTTGCTTATGTCGATTACGTGCTGAAAGAGGCGGAGCGTGTAACAGGCAAAACGACGGACGATCTGAACATCGGTGGTTATAAGATCTTTACAACGATGGCTCCTGAAGCACAAGAAGCTGTAGAAGCAGCCTTTAAGAATGACGAATTGTTCGAAGAAAGCGCATCTGATCAGAAGGTACAGGGTTCGATGGTTATCATGGATCATGCAACAGGCGGTATCGTTGCGATGCAGGGAGGCCGTGACTATCAGCGTCAAGGCTGGAACCGGGCGACAAGCAGTTATCGTCAGCCGGGCTCCGCGTTTAAGCCGATTGCTTCCTATGCACCAGCTCTTGAAACCGGTGAATTTACGGCGAATACACCGCTCAGCAATTCACAGCAGTGCTTTGGTGATTACTGTCCTCGAAATCTGCATGGTTATTCGAATACGATTGGGATGGCTGATGCCATTACGACGTCTGAGAATATTCCTGCCGTGTGGCTTCTGAATGAAATCGGTGTAAATACGGGATATGAATTTGCCGAGAAGCTGGGTATTTCTATGACGGATGGTGACCGAAATCTGTCCATGGCGCTTGGTGGCTTGGATAAAGGAACCAATACGCTTGAGATGGCTGCGGCATACAGTGCTTTTGCCAATCGTGGTCAATATCAGGAAGGTCACGCCATTACGCGAATTGAGAACAGCGATGGCAAGGTCATTTATGAATACGAGTCAGATGCTGAGCAAGTAATGAGCGAGCATACTGCGTATCAAATGACAGAGATGATGAAGGAAGTTGTCAATAGCGGTACAGGTACAAGTGCCAGTCTGGATCGTCCTGTGGCAGGTAAAACAGGAACGACACAGAGTGGTTACGAAGGAAACAGCGCAAACCGTGATGTGTGGTTTGTGGGCTACACACCTGAATATACCGCCGCAGTCTGGATGGGATATGATAATCCGGATCAGCAGCATCTTCTGAAGAACAGCAGTCGTCTTGCAGCCACATTCTTTAAGACGGTTATGGAAAAGGCGCTTGAAGGAGTGGAGCGCAAGGAATTCTTTGTGCCGGATAGTGAAATTCCAGAAGTGACCGAACCGCCAGTAGAAGAAGAGGAACCGGAAACGGATCTGACCGTTAGTGGCCTAAGTGTCTCTTATGATAAAGAGGCTCAGGCGGTATCACTTAGCTGGAGTGGTTCATCCACCGAAGGCGTGCAATACCGAATCTATCGTAAGGAGACGTCGGAAGGAAGCTTCAGTCGAATCCAGGATCAGATCTCGGGCACATCGGCAACGGATACGGGTGCGTTGCCGGGTCTGACCTATGAATATTATGTTACCGTTATTAATCCGGAGAATGGGGAAGACGCAAGTGAGTCCAACCATGTGTCACTGTTCATCGAACCGGAAGAGGAAGCCCCAGAGCCTCCTGAGCAGCCGGAAGTTCCTGAGGAACCTGGTACAGATCCGGGTCAAGGCGAAGAGAATCCGGACAACAGCGGCAATGGTAATGGAGAAGGGAACGGATCTGGTACCGGTGAAGGTAACGACTCCGGTAATGAAGGTAATGGTGAAAATGGCTCTGGCAATGGAAATGGAAATGGCGAGGGTCAAGGAGGTAACGACACTGGCAATGGTGGTAATGGTACGGAACCTCCTTCAAGCGGAGGGGAAGGTAATAACGAAGGTGGAGAATCTCCGCCTGAGGAGACCACACCTCCAACTGGTGAAATCTCACCTCCAGGTGAAGAAAGCCCTCCGACTACAACAGTTCCAGGTACAACTTCACCCTGATGTATTTTAATGAAAGGCCTGCTGTCACAACTATGGCAGCAGGTCTTTTTTTGCGTACTGGTACTGATTTATTTTGTATATACGTAAATTTTGAGTGTATAACTTAAATATGGTAAGCTGTTTTTAATAAAGCGGATATTGGATGAGTAAAGAGGGATGAGGATGAAGAGAAAATTTGGAGATAGGGCGAACTGGCGACGGATTACGAACCGGCAATTCACCTGTCGATATGTTGAGAGCGAGGAGTTTACTGGCTATTTATCCCTTTATACCATCCATGAGTTAAAGGAACCACTATGGAAAACCTATGGAGGGTATACATTCTGCACAGCGGATAAAGGGTATTCCTGGCTTCAGTATTTTCCAAAAGATGAACACTTTGTGGTGACGGCGATGTTTGATGACCAGGAACGGATAATTGAGTGGTATATTGATACTTGCCGCAGTCAGGGAGTCACAGACCAGGGGGTCCCGTGGTTTGATGACTTATATTTGGATGTTATTGTTCTCAAGGATGGAGAAGTATTTCTGCTGGACGAGGATGAACTCGACGACGCTTTGGATAAGGGGCATATTACGACCACTGATTACGAATTGTCCATGCGGACAGCACAATACTTATTGCATTCGATTGATGCACATTCGTTCCCTTATTTCCAAATGTCATTGGAACAACGTTCCACTTTGTTCGAGAATGGAGAATTCAAGGAGTGAGCTATGACATTTGAGCAAGCAAAACCTATGAATAAAAGACCAAGGGAAACGAATTTTTTTCGATATGCATTTAGAATATTAGCAGCAGTAGTGATTATTGGGTTGATCTGGGTCGTTTATGTACAGTGGAAGATTTTCAATCCGAATGAGACAACTGAAATAGCTGATCCTGTTGACGTGGGCATTGTACTGGGGGCGTCGCTGTGGGGCGACGAGCCCAGCCCGGGTCTCGCTGAACGATTGGACAAGGCACTTGAGTTATACAACGCCGGAAGCTTTCGATACTTTATCGTCACAGGTGGATTGGACAGTCCTCAGCATCGACTTACCGAGGCCGAAGGAATGCAGCGCTATCTTGTAGAGCACGGTGTGGAGGCCTCTCGTATTTTTTTGGAGAACGAAGCTACCAGTACTTACGAGAATTTGCTGTTCAGTCAGAAAATTATGACAGATGAGGGCTTAACCTCATCCATCATTATAACGCATGATTTTCACGGAATGCGATCACTTGAAATCGCCGAGTTTCTTGACTATGAAGCACCCGCAGTCTCACTTGCTGAATCCGTGGTGATGCCTTTTTTGCCAAGCCAAATTCGGGAAACGCTTGCTTATACCAAATGGAAGTTGGACGCCGCACTCCTGTTCCTTCAGTAATATTTTTTAAGGGAAACTTCTAATAACATTGAACTAACTAGAATACTTTAGATAGAGAAGTTAGCCCCTTATGGAGTTGAGGTGAGCGTTTATATGAACGGAAGAGCGATGGCAGCAGGAGAGCGGCCGGAAGGTAGACCTTCCAGGCAAATTAATGTTGTTTTGCGTAATCAGACAGAAGGCTATGGTCTGAATAAAGAGTCCATATCAGATCCGGAAGAGACTGCCGCCTCTTTGAAGAACAATCCCCAGTTTGCGATGTATCTGGATATTCAGAAGGAATTGGATCAGTTGGTGGGCCTGGAGAGTATTAAGGATTTTGTATTTGAAATTTATGCATTTCTGCAAATTGCACAGATGAGATCTGATGCGGGACTCATGAGCGGTTCTCATGTGTATCATATGGTGTTCAAAGGCAATCCCGGTACTGGCAAGACAACGGTTGCTCGTATCGTCGCCAAGCTGTTCCAGAAGATGGGGGTCTTGGCTAAAGGTCATCTCATTGAGGTGGAGAGAGCTGATCTGGTTGGCGAATATATTGGTCACACTGCTCAAAAAACAAGGGATTTGGTTAAGAAGTCATTAGGCGGCATTCTGTTTATTGATGAAGCCTACAGCCTGGCACGCGGCGGTGAGAAGGATTTTGGTAAAGAAGCAATCGATACGCTGGTTAAAGCGATGGAAGACCACAAAAATCAATTTATATTGATACTTGCCGGCTATTCAGACGAGATCGATTTCTTTATGCAGACCAATCCTGGTCTGCCGTCCAGGTTTCCGATCCAAATCGAATTTCCTGACTATTCAATTGATCAGTTGATTCAGATTTCAGAGCTTATGGCAAAGGATCGAGATTATATTTTGATGCCTCAGACCATACTCAAGTTAAAGCAGCATCTGCTTGATGAGAAGAACGAAACGTCACAAGCCTTCAGCAATGCAAGGTATGTTAGAAATTTGATTGAGAAATCAATTAGACATCAAGCGGTCCGGCTGCTAAATCAGTACTCCTCAGGAAATCCTGGCAAATTGGAGCTGATGACGCTTCGGGTCGAGGATTTGAAGCTAGACAAGAAATAAGCGATAATAGATATTCACTTACAATCCATAGGGACTGAAATTGTAGACGATACCTATATTTGAAGGAGCTTAAGAAATGACGAACTCCACACACGAGACATCCACGGAGATGAAAGATAAGGCTGTATTAGTCAGCTTAGTGACAGATGAAGTTAAGCGGTCAGGCTTAAATCCTGAGTATTCGTTAGAAGAGCTCGTTAAGCTTGCTGAAACAGCAGGTGTTGAAGTACTCAGCGTGATATCTCAGAATCGGGAGACACCGGACTCCAAATGGTTCATTGGTAAAGGAAAGGTGGAAGAGCTTCGAGCAGCAGCAGAAGAGCTTGGCGCGACTACCGCTATATTTGACCAAGAGCTGTCTGGAGCACAGGTTCGTAATCTCGAAGAAAGCCTTGATCTGAAAATTATAGATCGAACCCAGCTGATCTTGGATATTTTTGCACAGCGTGCTCATACGAGAGAGGGTATCATTCAGGTTGAGCTGGCACAGCATTCTTATCTTCTGCCAAGACTGTCTGGACACGGCAAGAACCTGTCACGTCTTGGCGGGGGAATTGGTACAAGAGGGCCCGGTGAGAGCAAGCTGGAGACGGACCGCAGACATATTCGCGGACGGATTAACGACTTGAAGCGGCAATTAGAAGAGGTAACCCGTCACCGCAAGCTACACCGGGAACGTCGTAAGAAAAGCGGAGTTATTCAAGTGGCGCTGGTTGGTTATACAAATGCCGGCAAGTCTACACTGCTTAAACAGCTGACTTATGCTGATGTTTACATTGAGAATCAGTTGTTTGCAACGCTTGACCCCACTTCCCGAACGATGGAACTGCCAAGTGGTAAAGAAATTGTGTTAACAGATACGGTTGGTTTTATACAAAACCTTCCGCATGAGCTGGTCGCTGCTTTTAGAGCGACGCTCGAAGAGGTGAATGAGGCAGATCTGATCCTGCATGTCGTTGACGCTTCTTCTACGATGAGAGAGGAACAAATGAATGTCGTTGAAGAGCTGCTGCAGGAGCTGGGTGCTTCCGATAAACCACAAATCGTGCTGTTTAATAAGAAAGACGCTTGTTCTCCGGAACAGCTGCAAATGCTTCCTACAGGCAAGGGATACAGAAAAATCAGTGCCTTTGATGAGCCAGATTTGCTAAGTATCCGTGAATTGATACAGGAGGAACTGACAGGAGATACGGTTAAGTTTAGAATTCCTGCCGATCGCGGTGATATCACCTCTGTCGTTTATCGAATCGGCGATGTGATCGAAACGGCATATGATGAGAACGATGTTATCTATGAAGTACAGGTCCAAAAAGGTGAATATGAGAAGCATGGATATTTGTTAAACGATTTTATTGATTCGTCAGATTGATGTGATTTTGTATACTAATAATGTAACGCACTAAAGTAATGTTGGTGTTAGTTTTGTGAGGAGAGAAAAACGAGAAATGGGTGTTTTTTCATCAGACATTGTTAAGCTTCAGCATATGATCGAGCACAAGATTGAATCACGGCTGCGAGAAGTAGACCTTGTCATTGACAGCAACCAATGGAAGGTAATTAATGCGTTTCAGAGACATCAAGTAAGCGACTTCCATTTTGCTGGATCTACAGGCTATGCATATAATGATCGCGGCCGAGAAGTGTTAGATGAAGTGTATGCCGACGTTTTTGGAGCGGAGGCGGCTTTGGTGCGTCCACATTTTGCATCGGGAACGCATACGATTGCCACCGCTCTTTTTGGTGTGCTAAGACCTGGAGATGAGCTCCTGTACATTACAGGCAGGCCTTACGACACGCTTCATAAGGTGATTGGCAAGCCGGATGATGGAACGGGATCACTGTATGATTTTGGTATTACATATCGTGAAACGGATTTGACTCCTGAAGGACTGGTGGACTTTGCAGCGGTAGAACAGGCCATTCATTCCAATACCAAGGTTATCGGCATTCAGCGTTCAAGAGGATATGACTGGCGCTCATCCTTTACAGTGCAGCAGATCAAAGAAATGATTGAAAAAGTAAAAGCAATCAAGCCGGATGTGATTGTATTCGTAGACAATTGTTATGGGGAATTTACGGAGGAGCAGGAGCCAACTGAGGTAGGGGCAGACCTGATTGCAGGCTCTCTGATCAAAAATCCTGGTGGAGGTATTGCTGAAACAGGGGGCTACATTTGTGGTAAAGCAAAATATGTCCAGCTGGCTGCATACCGCTTAACTGCACCCGGTATTGGGGGAGAAGTAGGTGCAATGCTGGGTACGACAAGAGGGATATATCAGGGTTTGTATCTTGCTCCATCTACCGTGGGACAAGCCGTAAAGGGTAGCATTTTTGCTTCAGCTATGTTTGAAGCAGTCGGTTTTGAAACGAAGCCGGCGTGGAATGAAATACGAACAGATCTGATTCAGGCTGTTTCCTTTAGCGGACCAGAACATCTGATTGCGTTCGTACAAGGTATTCAGCGTGCCGCCGCTGTGGACAGTCATGTCGTGCCGGAGCCATGGGATATGCCGGGTTATGAACATCCGGTTATTATGGCAGCAGGAACCTTTATTCAAGGAGGCAGTCTGGAGCTCTCCGCCGATGCGCCGATTCGTGAGCCTTATATTGGATATATGCAAGGCGGACTTACTTATTCTCATGTGAAATACGGTGTGCTCATGGCGTTACAAACGATGAAAAATCGTAATTTACTGTAAGTTTACCTAACACATCATTGACACTTAGTATCATAAAAATGTACAATGATGATATCTTAGAATACTTGGAAGGTAGATGAACGAGATGGGTGACGAAATACGCAGAAATATGGCCTTATTTCCAATTGGTATTGTGATGAAGCTTACTGATTTGTCTGCACGCCAGATCCGCTACTATGAACAGCATAATTTGATCGTACCTGCACGTACTTCGGGCAATCAAAGAATGTTTTCTTTTAATGATGTCGAACGATTGCTCGAGATTAAAGCCCTCATTGAGAAGGGTGTAAACATAGCTGGAATCAAACAAGTAATGAATCCTGTCACGAAAGAGTCAGAGGAAGCAACGATCATTACGGCGGACACAGAAGTGAAGCGCAGAGAGCTGTCAGATTCACAGCTCCACCGTTTACTTAAGCAGCAGCTGGTATCTGGCGGCAAACGCCCGGGACAGGTTTCTCTGATCCAAGGGGAGCTGTCGAGGTTCTTTAACAAGAAGTAATGTTAGTTAACGAAGGGGAGCGGGTATAAGAAAAACAGGATAGGAATGGCTTAAGAGCTCGTAATCGCTTTCTTGACATCTTATCCTTTGCCTGTGACAATGAATGAGACCCATCATTTCTTGCAGCTCTGTAGTGGCGTTATCTGCGGTATACGATTAACCTGCAATAGCAATACTTGTTGAAGCTGATACTTTTAAGAAGAAGAGGGAGAGGATATAGTGAGTTATACAAAAGATGACATTCTCCGCATAGCGAAAGAAGAAAATGTACGTTTCATTCGTTTGCAATTTACAGATTTGCTTGGAACAATCAAAAACGTTGAAATTCCCGTAAGCCAGCTGGAAAAAGCACTCGACAACAAGATGATGTTTGACGGCTCTTCCATCGAAGGCTATGTTCGTATTGAAGAATCAGATATGTACTTGTACCCGGATCTGGACACATGGGTTATTTTCCCATGGGTAACAGAGAATCGTGTTGCGCGTCTTATTTGTGATGTGTATATGCCAGATGGAACTCCGTTTGCTGGGGACCCGCGTGGCATCCTGAAGCGTGTGCTTACAGAAGCAGAGCAAATGGGCTACACTTCTATGAACGTAGGACCAGAACCCGAATTCTTCCTGTTCCGTACGGATGCCAATGGTAACCCAACGGAAGAACTGAACGACCAAGGTGGTTATTTTGACCTTGCTCCAACGGATCTTGGAGAGAACTGCCGTCGTGAGATCGTACTGACGCTCGAGGAAATGGGCTTCGAGATTGAAGCCTCTCACCATGAGGTTGCTCCAGGGCAGCATGAAATTGACTTTAAGTACGCAGACGCAATCAAGGCTGCTGACCAGATTCAAACGTTTAAGCTGGTTGTTAAGACGATTGCTCGTCAGCATGGACTGCATGCGACATTTATGCCTAAGCCGCTCTTCGGCATGAATGGTTCGGGTATGCACTGCCACCAATCTCTATTCAAAGACAATGTGAATACATTCTATGATGGATCCGATACTTTGGGTCTCAGCAAAACAGCACGCCAATACATGGCTGGTATTCTCAAGCATGCACGCGCTATGGCGGCAATTACGAATCCGACAGTGAACTCTTACAAACGTTTGGTTCCTGGTTATGAAGCGCCTTGCTATGTTGCATGGTCTGCAAGTAACCGTAGTCCGATGATCCGTATTCCGGCTTCCCGTGGGCTAAGTACTCGTGTAGAAGTACGTAATCCGGACCCTGCTGCGAATCCATATCTGGCACTGGCTGTGATGCTCAAAGCCGGACTGGACGGAATTAACCGTGAGCTGAGTCTTCCTGCTCCGATTGACCGCAATATTTACATCATGTCCGAAGAAGAGCGTATTGAAGAAGGTATTCCTTCACTCCCAGCCGACCTGAAGGAAGCATTGCATGAGCTGATCCGCAGCGAAGTTATTACTGAGGCGCTTGGTGATCATGCGCTGGCTCACTTCTATGAGCTGAAAGAGATCGAGTGGGACATGTATCGCACACAAGTACATCAATGGGAACGCGATCAATATTTGACGCTTTACTAAAACCGGAAACCCTTGGCGCTCTAAGAGCTCAAGGGTTTTTCTTTATGGGAGCATATTGTAGGATTATGAGCATACACATCTAAAGTAATACTGATGCTACGATGACCTATTCTTTCTTGTACGTATCTCAGCACCAGCTTTAAAAAGGAGTACTGCATGTGTGTTGCAAAGCATGAATGGCTATTACCAGTAAATTCGCTTTTGACTTTAATCGCGAACAATTCGGAAGATATTGCTAAATTTGATTAAAGACAAAGACTATCAAAGATCGAAGCAGCTGACTAAATGAAAGAGCCCTGTTCTCATGGACAGGGCTTTATTTCTAATTCATCCTCTTTTTAATTATTTTGAATATATAATATCTTCGTTCTTATTCTAAATTATCAATAGCGTATTGTGCTTCTTCCTCGGTGAATTTTTCCCCGTATTCTGAAATCAATTGATCATAAATAGCCGAATTTGACATACTCATAGTTTCTGCATATGTTTGTGCCTTTTTTAATGCATTTTCTTTCCAATCAAATACAATGTTATCAATAGCATATCGAGCGGCTTCTTCTGGGAAGTTTTCTCCATATTCAGAAGTCAACTGATCGTAAATTCCTGCCTTTGACATATTCATAGTTTCTGCGTATGATTCCGCTTTTATTAATGCCGCTTTATGTTCTCTAGGTATACTTTCCTCTTTTGCCGCTGCTTCTTTTTTGGCTGCTTCTTCAGTAGCTTTTGCTTCTGCTTCCTTTTTAGCTGTATCTTCAGCAGCATTTGCTTCAGCCTCTTGTGCGGCCTTCTCTTGTTCGTCTGGTTCTTCTGCTTCTTCAGTAGGAGCGTTTGAAGACGCTGTCGTAACATTTGTTTCTACGACTTCAGTAGATGTTTCATCTGATTCAGCTGTCTCGGTTTGAGTGCTTGGATCTGCAGATACCGCAACAACTACTATTATGAAAAGCACCAAGCAAGTTAAGAATCTTTTCTTAGCAAATCCATTCTTTTTGGCAACCGAAATCAAGCCTAACACTAGGTAAATAATAAATCCTACAAAACTAAACAAGCCTATAACTGCCCACATGTAGATATACCCTCCTAAAGTATCAATTCCAAACAAAACATAGTCTAACAGATATAGGAATATATATCCATATAGTTTTGCAAAATAATGCACAAAAGAAGATTACTGACTATGGAAAAGCCCTATTTTCTTGGACAGGTCTTCATTTCTATTTCATCATCTATTATCTCGGAAATAGCGGGTTACGCTTCTCACGGCCTTGGTCAGCTTAGCCACCGCAATAGTCAACCTCCTCGTAGCCCTTTAACGATAGGTAGGACTTGAGAGCCACACGGTCAGTTAATCTCAACGACCGACCGTGTGAGTTCCTTAATCTTTCTCTTCAATTTATAGCATACCGCGAAAAGGGCATGTTAATCATGAGTATGTCAAAAAAAACTAAAGCAACTTTGATAATTAGCTTACTTTCATTGGATTCAGCATTGTACAATCGTAATATTAATTATGGGGTGATTTGATGGAACGGGATGAAACTGATCCGTATTATTAACGAAAATGTGCTGACATCGGCTGAAGCAGTGGAAATGCTTGGAGGTTCAAAACAGAATCTTTCTTCCTTGATGAAGCGTCAAAAGCTTTTGCCGATTAAGGAATCTGGGTCAGTTTGTCTCTTCCTTAAATCATATGTTGAAGCGAGAAAAAAGGAAGCTGGGAATTACGTGAAAAGTATCGACCATACGAATAGTTTTAAATAGTGGGCTCTCTTGCAATTTGATATTGCATAACGTGGTAAAATTCTAACTAAAACGAAAAAGGCTTTTCTACAGGGGACAGCAACGGTTTATGCAATCGCTGAATTCTTACGTCCTTCTTTATACCGCAAAGATAGAGAAGACCCTATCTTGGTGTTTATTGATAAGGAGCTTGTTTGTAGTTGTGCGATTGAAGGATATAACAGAGTTAAGCGTTAAAGTAAAAGGAGGACATTATGTGCGCGAAGTCTGTATGTTTAAGTATGCAAATTAAGTTAGGGTTTAAAATAAAGGCCAGATTACATAATTAGAGTCTAAGTTCTAAGTTCTAAGTTCTAAGTTCGAAAGAGTGCTTACCAGTTTATCTGCAGGTAAGGCACTCTCTTTATACCAACGTGCCCCGAAACAGGATACAAACCTCAGTTGAGTAAGAGATTGTTGCAACAAAATATAAGTCAGTTGACTACAAAAAAGCAGAGGTCTTCTCGCGAAGATCTCTGCTTATTACTTACTATACAAAAAATAAAAAAATGGCTAATTAATGAAGGAAGTCACGGAACAAGCCTATGACCTTACCTAGAATTGTTACTTTCGTAAGCCGGAGAGGTTCATATGTAGGATTCTCTGGCTGCAGGCGAATATGGTCTTTCTCTTTATAGAAAGTCTTAACGGTAGCTTCGTCATCTTCAGTCATCGCGACGACGATATCTCCGTTATTCGCAGTTTGCTGCTGGCGGACGATGACATAGTCACCATTCGAAATTCCCGCTTCAATCATACTATCTCCGACAACGGACAACATAAACACTTTCTCATCACCAACATACTGCATCGGCAGTGGGAAATAATCTTCAATATTCTCTGTAGCTGTGATCGGAATACCTGCAGTAACTTTACCTACTACTGGGACGCGAGCAACCGTCTGAGTAAATTGAACTACATTATCATCATCATCTTGACCGAGCAATTCAATAGCCCGAGGCTTGGTAGGGTCTCTACGAATTAACCCCTTCTTCTCCAGACGATCCAGGTGTCCGTGAACGGTTGAACTGGAGGCTAGGCCAACAGCTTCACCAATCTCTCTTACGGACGGCGGATATCCTTTCAATCGGACTTCATTGCGTATAAACTCCAGAATGGCTAACTGTCTGCTGGATACCTTCGACATACCGTATCAACTCCACATAATAACGTTTGGGAAAATTATAGCATAGAACCTCCGTTCGTACAAACATTAGTTCTAAAAAAATGCAGAACAATTGTTCTCAAAAACTATTGCCCAAAACACATGTTCGTGTTATAGTGAGTTTATAAGAAATGAGAACAAACGTTTGGAGGTTGGAATAATGCTTAGATACAGCACTTATAACAGCATACATCCTAGAACAGATGAATCGACTAACAATACCTTGGGTGAAACGATACATATTATAATGAAGAAGAACAAACAGAGAACAATCCGCTTGATATTGATCGTGGCGATTCTGTTTCTGAGCTTGACTGGGTTCATGACTGTTTTTGCAGATGCGGGACAAGAGATGACATATGAGAAGGTTGTTGTAAATCCGGGCGATACCTTATGGGCAATCGGCACAGAATACAAACCGGAAGGTATGGATATAAGAGATTATGTGAATCAAATTCAGCGAATTAATGGGTTATCAAGCAGCGACATACAAGTGGGCCAGATGCTGAATCTCCCTTACTTTGATTGATATGTATAATTCATTCATATTATTTAACATGCTAAGGACGCGGCTTGATCTGCGTCCTTTTTCTGTTCTGTATTAAATACAGGCTATACAGGTATTTACCTTGACAACCCTTTCTAATCATGTCAAAGTTAAAGAGACTATGCATTTTGGAGGGGAACAACAGTTGGATATTGAACGTCTAGTTGCGAGGATTAATGAGCTTGCACGCAAGCAGAAGGAATCCGGGCTTACTGAAGAAGAATTGGCTGAACGGGCTGAGCTTAGAGAGATCTATTTGAATAACATCCGCAGCAACTTCCGTCAGCAGCTGGAATCCATTGAAATTGTGGATGATGTAAGCGGCGACACTTATTCAAAAGGAAAATGATTTATTAAATAGGTTAATGCTTTTGTTATAGATTGAAGGAGGATACTCATGGCGAGTTCATTTGAAAGATCGGTAAAGAAAAACCAGCAGAAAATTAATAAAGATCGTAGAAAGAGAGGCCAGCCATCCATCGGATCTGGTGTTGAACAAGAAGATGTGTTTAAAGGAAGAGCCTTTTTGTTCCCATTTGTACTTGTTGTGCTTTCATTTATGTTCCTGACCCTTAGTGGTTTGACGACAGATGGAGTAGGTACATTTGACTGGGTCGTATTCGCGCTTTATCTTGGACTGGCAATAATGTATTTTATGCGTCGACCTTATCTGAAAGTCGGCAAGAAGCGTATCAAGACGATTAAGCTAAGCAGAGAACGTTCCATGGGTGTAGAGGATATTAAGAAAATTGTGTTGGAAAAGGGATCTGTCATTGTTGAGCGCAATGGTAAAGGTGGTCCTTGGGTGTTCAGCAAATTGCTTAACCTATATGATGTAGAAGCGATGGGAGCACGACTTGTACAGTTTGCCCAAAATCATCAAATACCTGTCGAAGATAAGAGAGTAAAGTAAGAAGTCTAACATACGATACCATACATTCGGGGGAGAGAGAGAAGTATGTCAATCAAAGCAGTGCTATTCGATTTGGATGATACACTCTTATGGGATGAACGGAGTGTAGAGGAAGCTTTTTATGAAACATGTCTAATTGCATCAAATCAAACAGGAGTTGATCCTCATGAGCTGGAGACTTCTGTTCGCAATGAAGCAAGGAAGCTGTATGAATCGTATGAAACGTTTGCTTTTACAAAAATGATTGGCATTAACCCTTTTGAAGGATTATGGGCTAATTTTAACGGGAGTGACAGGGCTGAATTTAAGCAGCTCGAACAGATTGCTCCTGCGTACCGCCGAGATGCTTGGACCAAGGGTCTTCTTGCTCTAGGTATTGATCAGCCGTCACTCGGAGCGGAACTTGCAGAACATTTCGGTAAAGAGCGCCGAAGCCGTCCCTACATGTACGATGAAACAATTGAGACACTAGCTGAATTGCAAGGTAAGGTGAAGCTTCTATTACTGACAAATGGTTGTCCTTCTCTGCAGCAAGAGAAGCTAGATGGGGTTCCTGATCTTGTTCCTTTCTTTGACCACATCGTAATCTCAGGTACATTTGGCAAAGGGAAGCCGGATCCTTCAATCTTCAAGCATGCTCTGGATTTGCTGGATGTATCTCCAAATGAAGCACTGATGGTTGGTGATAAGCTGACCACTGACATTAAGGGAGCCCTTGCAGCAGGAATCAGAGCGGTTTGGATTAACCGAAATAATAAGCTGAACGAGGAAGCTTACGCTCCTGACGTAGAAATTAAGCATTTATCTGAAATCAAAGAAATGTTATAATCTCCCATATAACCGCATCTGCTGCAGAGCAGCGGCGGTTTTCTTTTTACACAGAGTTAAGGGAGGAAGCTGAAGATCTTGAAACCCTTCTTGAAATTGAACGGATCAAATCTTTACCGGCAGCGGATCTCGATGGGCTTCATTATAATAACATTATGTATTCTAATATCAGGCTGCTCATCTGATGCTTCTTCAGAGCCGGTAGTTCTCATGGAACCGATTGAAGTCAAGCTTAGTGCTTCAAGTGAAGAGATAAACCTGAACGAAACCGTACATATGGAGGCTGTGGTGACTCAACAAGCAGATGTCGTAGATGATGCAGATGAAGTGATGTTCGAGATTGCTACATTGGACGGTGTCGGCATGCAGTTTGAGGCGACAAACCAAGGAGAGGGGGTATACGTATTTGACTATCAGTTTAAAGCTGCAGGAAAATACAAAGTCACTTCCCATGTCTCAGCAAGAGGTTTCCACTCGATGCCATCAGTACAAATAGTGGTGAAAGAGTAGAGTCAATTATGAATATCAGACAAGCTAGGACAACCTCAATGAGGTTGTCCATTTTTAATGTATTCGGGGTCGGGGTAGGGAGATGCGGTCCAACCGTTTTCTTTAACAGTTAGCCGAACGGCTATGACCTCCTTGTTCTTCATTAGAGCAAAGGAATGTGGGGTATTCTCAGGAATAGCAATGACATCTCCTGCTGTTAGCTCTATATCAATATAGCCTGTTTCTTCATCAGCCTTCATGCTGAGAATACCGTTTCCTGACAGAATTGCATGCGCACCTTCATCTCCATGTGTATGCATTTCTTCGAGTTCAGCCAGCTCGGCTTCAAGGTCGGCAGTGGCATTTGACAGTGAAATGACTTCCCATTGTTGATAGCCGTGACGTCCTGCCATATCAGAAATTTCTTCTTTATAGAGGTCCAAGACCTTCTGTTGTTCTTCGTCAGACAGCAGATTGTTTTTCTTAAGCTCTGTCGGCAGCTTGGTTGAATCCCATTGCTCATAAAGCACATTATACTCTTTTAAATAATTACGAACATTCTCGACTCCGCTAATTCTTTCATTCGTGTTTCTGATCAAAATTTCTGGCATAATTATTCCCTCTTTTCTAATTGGTTTAATGAATGAATTACCTTCCCAATGGGGCCCCTTTCTGCTAAACTAAGACTTAACGTTTTGCGGGAGGTATGACAGTGATCAAGAGTGACTTAAAGGATGCGTTGAATAAACGAATATTAATTCTAGATGGCGCTATGGGCACCATGATCCAGCAAGAGAATCTGACTGCAGAGGATTTCGGCGGTGAAGAGCTGGATGGCTGTAACGAAATACTTGTGCTTACGAAACCGGAATTGATTCAAAATATACATGAACGTTATCTCGAAGCTGGCGCTCATCTTATTGAAACGAACACCTTTGGAGCCACTTCTGTCGTGCTAGCAGAATACGATATCCAAGATCGAGCAAGAGAAATTAATCTCGCTGCAGCGAAACTGGCTAGAGCAGCTGTGGATAAATATAATTCACCGGAATCTCCACGATATGTCGTAGGAGCTATGGGACCGACGACGAAGACCTTGTCAGTTACAGGAGGCGTTACTTTTCAGGAGCTGATTGACAGCTATGAAGAGCAAGTTCTGGCTTTGATCGACGGTGGTGTTGATGTACTACTGCTAGAAACTTCTCAGGATACACTCAATGTCAAAGCTGGCAGCATCGGGATCAGACAAGCATTCTCCAAACGCAGCATTGAGCTCCCCATCATGATTTCTGGGACGATTGAGCCGATGGGAACAATGCTAGCAGGTCAGAACATTGAGGCGTTTTATGTTTCCTTAGAACACCTTAACCCGATATCGGTCGGGCTAAACTGTGCAACAGGTCCAGAATTTATGAGAGATCATATTCGTTCCTTGTCCTCCATGGCAGGAACGGCGGTCAGCTGTTATCCCAACGCAGGTTTACCGGATGAGAATGGTCAATATCATGAATCACCAGATTCTCTGGCGACCAAGATTGCTGCTTTTGCTGAACAAGGCTGGATCAATATTGCAGGGGGATGCTGCGGGACTACACCGGATCATATCAGGGCTCTTGCTGAAAAGCTGGGTACAATGAAGCCTCGTCCGCTTACTGGGGAACATCCTCCGGCTATTTCGGGTATTGACCCTGTGTATGTAGAACAGGATAACCGCCCTTATATGGTTGGTGAACGAACCAACGTGCTGGGTTCCCGTAAATTTAAACGTCTTATTGTGGAAGGCAAGTATGAAGAGGCTTCTGAAATTGCTCGTGCTCAGGTCAAGAACGGTGCTCAAGTTGTTGACATTTGCGTACAAGACCCTGATCGGGATGAAGCTGAGGATATGCGCAAGTTCCTGGAGCTCGTAGCTAAGAAAGTTAAAGTACCGTTAATGATAGATACAACAGATAGTGAAGTCATTGATCTTGCCCTGCAATATTCTCAAGGAAAAGCGATAATCAACTCCATCAATTTGGAAGATGGCGAAGATAAATTTGAGAACGTAACGCCGATCATTCACAAATATGGAGCAGCCGTCGTTGTCGGAACGATAGATGAACGAGGCCAAGCTATCAGCAGGGAGGACAAGCTTGAGGTCGCCAAACGATCCTATGATCTTCTCGTGAATAAATATGGTCTTAAGCCCGAAGATATTATTTTCGATACGCTTGTATTTCCCGTCGGTACAGGTGATGAGCAGTATATTGGATCTGCTGCCGAAACGATAGAAGCCATTCGGATGATCAAGTCGGCATTACCAGGGACACATACGATACTTGGAGTCAGTAACGTTTCGTTTGGTCTGCCTGAGGCAGGACGTGAAGTGCTTAATTCAGTCTTTTTATATGAGAGTACCAAGGCAGGACTAGATTACGCGATCGTTAATACGGAAAAAGTAGAGCGTTACGCCTCAATACCGCTTGAAGAACGGAAACTTGCCGAAGATTTAATCTATCGAACAAATGATGAAACCTTAGCTGCTTTTGTGGCGGCATTCCGTAATAAAAAAGTGGAGAAAAAAGTCCAAATCTCTACTCTGACCTTGGAAGAACGTTTAGCTGCTTACGTTGTTGAGGGCAGCAAGGAAGGACTCATCCCTGATCTGGAGCTGGCGAGAGAGAAATACAGTCCACTTGAAATTATTAACGGACCGCTAATGAAAGGGATGGAAGAGGTTGGAAGACTATTCAACAACAATGAACTCATTGTTGCTGAGGTACTGCAAAGTGCAGAGGTAATGAAAGCTTCTGTGGCACATCTGGAGCAATTCATGGAGAAGAATGAATCCTCGGTGAAAGGTAAGATCATGCTCGCTACGGTGAAAGGTGATGTGCATGATATCGGTAAGAACCTTGTAGAGATCATTCTCGCGAACAATGGTTACCAGATCGTTAATTTGGGTATAAAAGTACCACCAGAACGTATCATTGAGTCTTATCGTGCAGAGAAAGTAGATGCAATCGGTTTATCCGGCCTATTAGTTAAATCAGCGCAGCAAATGGTGCTCACCGCACAGGATTTGAGGAATGCGGGAATTGACGTTCCCATTATGGTAGGTGGAGCAGCACTGACGAGGAAATTCACAAAGACTCGAATTAGACCTGAATATAGCGGAATGGTTGTATATGCGAAGGATGCCATGGACGGACTGGACATCGCAAACAAGCTAATGAATCCGCAATCCAGAGAGCTGATGCTGAAGGAAATGGAGCTCGAGAAGGAAAAGGATGCAGCAGCCGATAATAAGGTAATTCCTTTACCTGAGTTGACAAGAGTGGAACGCTCCAAAATTTCTCAAGAGGCACCTGTATATTTGCCACCTGATCTAGCAAGACATACCATTCGGAATTATCCAATTAGTCATATTCTTCCTTATGTAAACATGCAGATGCTGCTTGGGCATCATCTGGGAGTGAAAGGGAACGTAGAGCAGCTGCTTAAATCAGGTGATTTCAAGACAGTTCAGCTCAAAGAAACCGTCGATCAAATTATGGATGAGGCGATCAAAGACGGAATCATCAAGGCTAATGCAATGTATCGTTTCTTCCCAGCGCAGTCCAGAGGAAATGACATTATCATATATCATCCGGAAGATCATACTCAGGTATTGCATACCTTCACTTTCCCTAGACAGAATGTCAATCCCTATCTTTGTTTAGCCGATTTCCTGAAACCGGTTGAATCGGGTGTTATGGATTATGTAGGATTTTTAGTGGTTACCGCAGGACATGGCATTTCAGAGCTGGCTGCAGAGTGGAAAGAGAAGGGGGACTATCTCCGGTTTCATGCACTCCAATCCATTGCGCTTGAAGTGGCTGAAGGTTTGGCAGAACGGGTTCACCATATGATGAGAGATACCTGGGGATTCCCTGATCCGGCAGATATGACCATGAAGCAGCGTCTTGGGGCTAGATATCAAGGAATTCGAGTTTCTTTTGGGTATCCAGCATGTCCGGATCTCGAGGATCAAGAACCGTTATTTCGCTTGATGCGTCCGGAAGATATTGGTGTGGAACTAACGGAAGGATTTATGATGGAGCCAGAGGCCTCAGTATCGGCAATGGTATTCAGTCATCCAGAGGCTCAATATTTTAACGTAGAGAAGGCGTAATAATAAAGTATTGAAATGACCTTTTCCTCCGATTCCAAAATCGGAGGATTTTCATTTATAATCATAGGATTAAAGGTTATAACTAGAATGTGCTTCATGCATGGTTCCTTCCTTTTCTTTTTATACTAGAATCAATTTCATCGTTCTAATGAGTTATGAGATTGAATCACTATTTAAATATAACGAGGTGATAGATCGTGGAACTTTATTTTTTGGGGACCAATGCGGGTGTTCCATCATTGCAGAGAAACGTAACGGCTGTTGCGCTTCGCATGCTGGAGGAGCGGCGTTCCATCTGGCTATTTGATTGCGGAGAAGGTACACAGCATCAATTCTTGAAATCTCCCCTCAAATTGAGCAAACTCGAGAAAGTATTCATTACTCATTTGCATGGCGACCATCTGTTCGGACTTCCGGGTCTCTTATCCAGCCGTGCTTATCAGGGAGGAACGACCCCGCTCACTTTATACGGCCCCCCGGGGATTAGAAAATATGTGGAGACATCACTTGAGCTTAGTCAATCTCGGATCAATTATGAGCTGAGCATTATAGAGCATGAGGGCGGTATTATTTTCGAAGACGATACGTTTATTGTGGAATCTGCTCTTCTTGAACATAGAATCGATAGTTATGGCTATCGGGTTATGGAGAAGGATCGTCCGGGCAGTCTCGACCCGAATAAGCTGGCAGTTCATGGCTTAAAGCCAGGTCCGCTATTTGGCAAGCTGAAGCGTGGTGAAAGTGTGGATCTTGGCGACGGTCTGGTGCTCCATGCCCATGATTTTTTGGGTGCGCCAAAACGAGGGAAAATCGTTACTATTCTTGGGGATACTAGGCCGAACGCTCATGTAGTGCCCTTGTCGGCTGGAGCTGATGTCATCGTCCATGAAGCGACTTTTCTGCATGACTTGGCCTCTACAGCGCATGAATACTATCATAGTACTTCTAGACAGGCAGCGGAAGCGGCAAAAGCAGCAGGAGCGCAGAAGCTGATCATAACGCATTTCAGTTCTAGATATAAGGATGAGGAACAACTTCAACCCCTATTAAGCGAAGCGCGTGAACTATTTCCAAACACGATTCTGGCAGCCGAGCACGAACTGATTCAGGTCTAATTAGAAAGTAAGAAAAGGCCCTTTTATTCACGTTTTGCAATCTACTTAAAAAGGTTGTACGATGGGCATAATGCTTATCTAACAGCGTACATACAAAGGGTTTTATTCTTTTTTGGAAGGAGTGAAATAAATTGTCACAACCGAAAGCCTACCTGCTGGATTTGGACGGAACAATTTACCATGGGAAGCACCGGATTGATGGAGCAGATCAGCTCATTCAGCACTTGCGAAATTCGGCAATTCCGTACTTATATGTAACAAACAATTCTTCAAGAACTCCGGAAGGAGTCGCTGAGCATCTGAGATCCTTGGGGATTGAGGCGATCGGGGAAGAAGTATGTACCTCGGCAGTGGCTGCAGCTGAGTATGTAGCTAAGGAATCACCAGGAGCCAGAGTAGCGTATATCGGAGAGGATGGATTGTATCAAGCCATCCAAGCTGCGGGTCTTGAAATTACGGAGTCGAAGCCTCAGTATGTGATACAAGGTATTGATCGTGAATTTACATACGATAAGCTTACACAGGCACTGCGATGGATCAACGGGGGAGCCCGGTTTATATTGACTAATCCTGATTTGCAGCTTCCTGCCGATGATGGTCTGACTCCAGGTGCTGGAACCATAGGGGCTGCGATTGAGGCGGCTACGCAGGTGAAGCCAATTGTCATTGGTAAGCCTTCAAGTATTTTGATGAAGCATGCGATTGACAGATTAGGACTGCCCGCAACTGAGGTTGCCGTCATTGGAGATAATATGCGTACGGATATTGCAGCTGGAGCAGCAGCCGGCTGTTCATCAATTTTAGTGCTGACGGGTGTAACGACGAGAGAGAATCTGGATGCCCATGTTCGTGCGACAGGCATTAAGCCTGATGAAATTTATGAAGATTTGTACAAACTGGTGAGCAGCATCTAGTGAATGACGTATAATGTAACATGGACAGCAACAAGTGAAAGGAAGAATGCAAAGATGCCGGAACTACCGGAAATGGAGAATTACAAGCAGCTATTATCTGATCGAATATTAGATATTCCAATAACACAAGTGACCATTAATCGTGAAAAATCCATAAATGTCACTTCAGATGAATTCATTGCGTCACTTCTAAATACACGAATCGTATATATCGAGCGCCGGGCTAAGCATTTGATTTTTCACCTGAGCACAGGCCGCAGATTGGTCTTGCATCTCATGCTTGGCGGTGTTTTATATTTAGGAACAGAAGATCAGCGTCCGGATCGTAATACTCAGATTGAAATTCAGTTCGGCAATTTAACCTTATATTTTATCGGGCTCAGACTAGGGTACTTACATTTGCTAAGTGCGAAGGAAACCGATGAGGCCATGTCAGAACTTGGGCCAGAACCGCTTGATTACCGCTTCACTGAGGATAAGTTCAGAGCTGTGCTGAAAGGGAGAAGAGGAACAATAAAATCTACTCTCGTTAATCAGGAGGTAATCGCTGGTATCGGCAACTGTTATTCGGATGAGATTGCTTTCGCAGCGAGTCTCACACCAAGCACGAAGATTCAAAAGGTATTGGAATCCGAGGAATTAACAAGCAGGCTGTACCGGTCGATTCAATCTGTCTTGCGTGAAGCGACTGCAGGTGGCGGATATATGGAAATGCCGCTGTATGAAGGCGATGAACTCACCGGTAAATATAACGAACAGTGCAGAGTATATGATCGCGAAGGCGAAACGTGTACTCGCTGCAGTAAGGGGATTATCACCAAAACGCTGATTACGGGCAAAAAGGCTTTTTACTGTCCGGAATGTCAGCAGGAAGAAGCCTGATTTGTATATAGGGGGACATGTAAGCACGCGGGGAGGATATAAGCAGGCTGCAATGAGGGCGTATGACATGGGAGGAACCTCATTTCAGTATTTTCCAAAGAACCCTCGTAGTCTCGGGACCAAGGCATACGATCAGACGGAAGCTGCAAGGTGTAAATTGTATTGTAACGAACATCATATCCAGTCTATCGCACATTCCCCTTATCCTACGAATCCAGCTGTAGGAAAGTTAAAAGGTACGAATCTGTACGAAACGATGGTTGCTTCTCTCAAGAATGATCTTGAAATTGCAGAGGCTTGTGGATCAGCAGGCGTGGTTGTCCATTTTGGACATGCCAAGACAGAAGATCCGCTTCAGTCCTACCGCAATGTAATCCAGTTTATGGATGAGGTATTGTCCGGCTGGTCCGGTAAGGCCAAGCTTCTCATTGAGAATCAGGCTGGGGATCATGGTCCCATGGGCACGACGATGGAAGAAATCGTCCAGATCCGAAGCTTGTCGAAACATGCGGAAGCGATCGGTTTCTGTCTCGATACATGCCATGCTTTTGCGAGCGGATTATGGAACGGGGCCGCAGACCATCTTATGATTCAAAAAGGGCATGATACGGGGTATTGGACTCAGCTGGTTGCCGTCCATGTCAATGACTCGAAATATGGCTTCCGGTCGTTTAAAGACCGGCATGAACGGGTCGGCAGAGGACAAATCGGCGTGGAAGGACTGTCATGGTTGTTAAATCGCAAGGAGCTCGCAGAGTGCATCTGGGTTCTCGAAAGTGAAAAAGGAGACGATGGCAGTCACAAGGACGATATTAAGCAGATTCGTTCCTGGCTAATGAACTAACGAGGAGAGGAGAGCAGTTCATGAACATTTTTTTGGATGATTACCGGGCTTGCCCTCCAGGATTCACACTCGCCCGCGATGCAGAGGAATGTAAGCTGCTATTAAATGAATATGGAGTCAACATTTTGTCATTAGACTATGATCTAGGTTATGGCAATCCAACAGGGCTTGAAATCGCTTCTTTTATTGTCGAACGTAAGCTGTATCCCGAGAAAATATACCTTCACACCTCGAGTGACTATGGAAGAAGAGCCATGTATGAATTACTGTATCTGAACAAGCCAGAAGATGTGGAAGTGCATAACGGCCCCATTCCTTATGAATTGCTTGAGCGCATTGGGCGGACAGTTGGGCAGGATTAGACATGATTGAAGCTACTGAACAGGAAATTTTAAAGATGGCTTGGAAGGGACAGGCTTTCGCTTTGTATGTCTATACTCCGCTATGCGGCACATGTCAAGCAGCTCGCCGTATGCTGGAGGTGTGTGAGCATTTATTGCCTTCAGGCGTTCTATATGAAGCGAATATAACCGAGATTCAAAGCCTCGTGCAGCAATACCAGATCAGGAGTGTACCGGCCGTATTGCTGTTTAGCGGTGCCAAAGAACTCCCTAAATCGATATATCGAATGGAATCCGTAGAGCATCTGCTCTCTCAAATCAGGAGGGTAATCATATGATCGAAATGGAGCACGTCAGTCTTCGCCGGGGAGACAAGCAAATACTGAATGATGTTAATCTAGAGATGAAGAAGGATGAAAATTGGGTCATTCTTGGTAGAAACGGCAGCGGAAAAACGACCATACTTGAGATGATCATGGGATATATGTTCCCCTCTGAGGGCAAGGTGAAAGTGCTGGATTACTTGTATGGTGAATGCGATGTGCGCGAGGTACGCAAGGAGATTGGCTACATCAGTCAGACGCTGATTGAAAAGCTCGCACTGAAGGATCCGGTATGGGAGGTTGTGGCCACCGGTGCATTTGCGTTTTTGCGCTTCTATCAGCATATTCCTGACGAAGTAAAGGCTGGTGCGCATGCTCGGCTTGCTGAGATTGGATTTGCTCATTTAGCGGAGCAGCCTTTTGGGACACTGTCCCAAGGGGAAAGAAAAAAAGTGCTCCTCGCCCGCTCGCTTATGGCAAAGCCCAAATTGTTAATTATGGACGAGCCGTGCTCAGGTCTTGATTTATTCGAAAGAGAAAAAATGCTGTCAGCGGTTGATGAAATCGGGAAAAAAGATATTTCGGTCGTATACGTCACTCATCATATTGAAGAAATTATGCCCTTATTTACTCATATTGCACTTATTAAGGATGGCAGGGTTGCGGCTGCAGGGCCTAAGAAGGAAGTACTGACAAAAGAAACAATAATGCATACCTATGGTGTTGCTGTAGAGCTGGATTGGTTCGAGGACAGACCATGGATACGGGTATGCAGTGGAGGTTAACATATTTTGACGAATCAAGAACAATACGCAGAGGCACATTCTGCAAGATTCATTTGTACCGCAAATCATGGGTTTGCCCCATATGCACAAGAGGAGCTGCGAAGAGTATTCGGCAGTGTAAAAAGCTCGGTCATTGTATCGAGTGAAGTCTTCCTGGCGACCCTTCCACGGGAGCAGTCAGCAGTCAGCGAATTGCTCACGAGGGAGCCGCTCATATTTTTGAGACATGTGTTTCCTGTTCAGTTTGAAGAGAATGTTGAGGATCTAGAGGCGTCATTCTCGCAGCTGTATCGCTATTTGCTGGGGCATTCTGACCTTCAAGAAGGGACTTTTGCCTTGCAAGTTCGTAAGACCGAAGAAAGCGCATGGACGGAAACCTCGGGTGCATTAAAGCAGCATATTCTTGCTGGCATTGAAGGTTTGCATGCAGAGCATGCGGTTCAAGATGCCGACAGGGTTGTATCTGTTTATCTAACAGGAGATCGTCTATATGCCGGTATTTCTGCTCCGCAGGATAACCTGTCTGACTGGAATGGAGGCGCAGTTCGTTTTCAGAAGGAAGAGGGACAAATCTCAAGAGCGAAGTTCAAGTTGTTGGAGGCGGAAAAAACGCTTGGCATTCCCTTCTCGTCATTTCATAGCGCACTCGATATCGGCGCAGCTCCGGGAGGCTGGACTTCATTTCTTCTGGAAAGAGGCCTTCATGTCACGGCGGTCGATCCGGCAAAGATGAATCCCTCCCTGCTAGATCATCCGAATCTGAACTATATCTCCAAGAATGCGGGTGACGTCAAATTCAGAGATAACGAGTTTGATCTGCTCGTTTGTGATATGAGCTGGAGTCCGAAACTGATGGCCAGACTGGTTACAGGCTTACTGGATAGTCTTCAATCAGGTGGAACGGCGGTCGTAACCGTTAAACTTATGCATAAGAAACCGATGGCCCTAATACGGGAAGTCATCGAAGTGTTCGAGGATTCTCGAATGCAGGTGCAGAGAGCCAAGCAGCTGTTTCATAACCGTGATGAAATCACACTTTACATGATTAAGTACTAAGACCGCATTATCTTATATAGAGGGTCCGACTAATATAGCCGTGATCCTCTTTTGCTATATAAAGCAAAAAAACACTTTACATATCCCTGTCTATGTCATATAATTAATCCAAAATTAACCAGCACGGAAATGGGAAAGCATCCCTATAGCGAAGGATCAGCAGGACACTGCAGATCGCTATAGGGGCTTTCCTTTTTTTGTGCCTGTTAGGGGGTTTTTGATGAAGCAACCTTCCTGTTTAGAACGAGGTTCTGTCCTCGGAGGGAGATATCGAGTGATCCGAAAAATTGGAACCGGCGGTATGAGCCATGTTTATTTAGCTGAGGATCTGAAGCTGCTCGGCAAGAAATGGGCCATCAAAGAAAATGTGACCCTCCCGGAATTCCATGGGAGTATCGTGTCAGAAGCAGAGACATTGATTACATTGCAGCATCCCAGACTTCCGCAAATTGTAGATTTTTTTGCACCGGATGAGGCTGGATACAGTTATTTGGTTATGGACTTCATTGATGGAATAACGCTTCAGGAATATCTACATAACAAGCAATTCCAGATACCGGTGAACACGCTGATCAGAATCATTCATCAGATTATGGAGGTGTTAGATTATTTACATGGGCTTACACCACCGATGATCTATCGTGATTTGAAGCCCAGCAATATAATGATTGTCGAGCATGATGAGATTAGATTGATTGATTTTGGAATCGCGAGAAAGTATAAGCTTTCTGGTATTGAAGATACGGTCAAGCTGGGAACCATCGGATTCGCAGCTCCTGAACAGTTTGGTGCGGGTCAGACAGATGCCAGGTCCGATTTGTACAGCCTGGGAGCATTGTTTTTGTACATGACCACAAGAGGTGCACATAGTGAATGGATCTCTGGGGTAGAGCAGCTGCTTAGAAACGACAGCATTCGAAAATATATACCCGTTATGAGACGGCTGCTAAGGTATGAACCACAGACCAGATATCAATCGATTAAAGAGCTTAGAGAAGAAATGTACAGAATATCTGAACACTATGAGCGTAGGAATGAGACAAGAGCGTCTGATGGGATGATGCAAGGAACTCGAGTTATCGCTCTCGTCGGTACAGGAGCTGGAGCAGGTGTAACCCATACTGCAATTGCGATTAGCCATTATTTAGCCAGACTTGGATCTAAGGTGGCGATCGTCGAAATGTCGAAGCGGTCTGTTGCTTTTTCCAGGATAAAGTCGATTGCTTACCGTGATTCTGAGGAGAATCAGGCAAAGAGCTTCGATCTTGAAGGGGTTCATTACGTTCAGAGAAGCAACAAATACGAGATGGTTGAGCTGCTGGGAGGCAGCTATCAATATGTCGTTCTAGATCTGGGGAGCGAGAGGGACTACAGTCAGATGGAAGAGTTCTTCAGAAGTGATCTGCCTATCGTCGTAAATGCTGCTGCTGAATGGAAGCAGGACGACATGGCAACGTTTATGCAATCGTATCCTAATCAGCCGAAAATGAAATGGACTTATCTGCTGCCGCTCGCCTCGAAGGAAACAGTGAACAGAATGAGAAAAAGGATGAATTCAGCAAGAGTATACAGTGTTCCCCCACATTTTGATCCTTTTGACCGTACTGAGGATATGGATGTAGTATTGCATGAATTGTTAAACACGATTAAACCCATTAGCAAGAGAAGAAGGTTTCTATTCAAATAAGCACAAGAAGAGTTCAGTAAAGGAGACCCATGAGTGTCTAAACTTCGTAAACAGAGCAAGAAAAAAATAGTTGCCGGATTAATCGGGGCCGGAGCAGCAAGTATTTTGTTTAGCGGATTGCTGTTGTACGACTGGAAAATGGACAAGGACTCTGCAGATTCACTTGAGTCGAGGCATGAGCTGGAGCTTCTGGAGATAAAAAAGCAGCTCGTATCCGAACAGAAGGATAGCAAGACAGGCTATGTAATAGTACACGATATCCCAGCAGGTACTTTAATCAAAGATACAGATGTAAGAGCGGTGAAGGTACCGCAAGGACAAGCTCCTGTCAATTTGATAAGTGAGCTAGACGAGATTGCAGGAAGTGTGACGAAGATTGAGCTAAAAGCCGGAACTTCGCTTACTGCCGCAATGCTATATGAGGAGGAGCCGACACCGGATGATTTAAGGAATCGTGAGATTTCCGTTATATCACGACCCTCACTATTGAATTCAGGAGATATGATCGATGTCCGGATTCAGTTCCCGACAGGACAGGATTACATCGTATTATCCAAGAAGAAGGTTCACGATCTAGAAGGGGCAACCATGTGGATGACATTAACCGAAGCAGAGATTCTCACCTTATCCAGTGCAATGGTAGATGCCTATCTTCATAAAGCCTCACTATATTCTCTTACATACGTAGAACCTGAATTTCAAGATCGTGCAATTCCAACCTACCCGGCCAATGAGGAAGTGCTGACCCTGATTGAATCCAATCCCAATATCGTAGATCTAGCCGAACAAGCACTTTCTACTCAGCTGCGCAGTTCCTTGGAAAGGGTATTAAGTGAGCCTTCCTCATCAAACTACATGGTGTCTGAATCCATTGAGGAAGGGCTTGCTCGTACGAATGACAACAGAAATCCGACCTGGAACAATGCCTTGGGCGAGCAAGCAGACAGTGGCAATAGTTTACTAAATTCATCGAATGATGAGGAGACCATATGGAAGGATTCGAATACAGGTATAGGACTAGAAGGGGGAACCGAGTGAAAAGCTATGTATTTGCCGGGCCGTGCAACAAAACCGATCTGCTGTTAAATTTGAGCAAAATTTTGTCTGTCAGCGGGTTTCGGGTCATCTTAGTCGATGGCACTGTAGATGGGCGATATCGATATTGTATTGAGGAAGGTCATTCAGCCCCAGCTGTCATAGAGTACGAAGGCTTTGATGTAGCAATTGGATATCGGCAATTTAACGAGGTAGAGCAGGCCTTATTTGAGATGAATGAAGATGTCTTCTATGACTTTGCGATCTTTGACATAGAGCTTAAGGAGTTCATAAATATGGATCAATGGTTATCCGCTTCTGCAAGAGTGTGGGCCACGGATTATTCGCGTATGACTCTCGAGCGCGGCAAAGCATGGATCGAAGAACTATGCAGCCAGCTGTCTGTGAATCATCTACCGCCGTTCTACAAGCTGTATATAGATGCGGTAGAAACGCATATCGAGCCGTATATCTGGTCTTATTATGACGACAGTCCGATTGAATTTCAGGGCAGCCCGGTATGGATTCGCTCAGATGAACTGGATACGGCTGTCCGACTCGAGAACGAGCATCATCGAAGACGAAGCTTTAAGCATTACTCTAGACATTACAAGAAGTCACTTGCCGAGCTAATGGAAATGATTGCTGGCTTTGAGCCTGCCGAAACGAGGCGGGCAATACAATCGAGAGAGAGGAAGAGAGCATGAGTACTGTTGTATTTTGGAGCCCGGTAAACGGAAGAGGTACATCTTCTCACCTTATTTTGTCTGCGCTGATGATTACGCTTACCCACCATGTACGTGTGTTGTCCATGCATATGAATAAGAACGGAGACAGTATAGAAGCAGCACTGCCGGTTAGAGAGGAAAGCATGGACCATATGACTAACATATTTGCAATCACTGGGTGGGACGCGCTTCTACGACTTCATTTAAGCGGCAACCTTACGAGAGACAAGTTCAGAGATTATACAGTGCCTTTGTCAAGACAGCTGGATTTGCTGCCGGGAGCCAGAGTGCAGAGCAGTTTAGATGTAAATGAGGAATATGCAAAATATATACCTTCTGTATTAAAAACGGCAAGTGAGGTCTACGATCTTGTGATGCTGGATGCTGGAAATAGAGACAGAATGGAGCGAGATATGATGAAGGATGCGGATGTGGTCGTAGTTAACCTGGATCAAAATTTGAGAGTGCTGGAAAACTATTTTGGAGATACAGAATTAAAAGAACAGCTGGAGAGCAAAAAAGTTATTGTTACGGTTGGACAATACGACGCCGATTCCCATTGTACCGTCAATAATATTAAGCGACGCTTTAATTACAAACATCCCGTAGTTGCTGTACCTTACTGCACTGAATTCAAGGATGCCTGGAATCGGCGTGATGTACCTTCCTACTTGCAGCAGAACATGAATTTAGACAAGAAAAACGGTCAACGAGGAGAGCATGCCTCGAGCATTAGAGAGCTGGCCAAATGCATTATGGACAATGCGGGGTTACGCACCATCTTGAAGCAGCTGGAGAGGGGAGCATAAATGCGAGGAGAGGCAGTAGTTAATGCTCTTCTTATTAGCCTGGTCTGCATATGTATGATACTCATCATGTTACGAATCAGAACGAGAAACAAGGCTTATTCTGGAATATCGCTAGGAGCTCGTCATGAAGCAAGTACAATCGAATATTTGACAGAGTATATCAAGCAGTCGCTCCATGAACTCAGTCATAGCCAGCTTGCAGATGCAGGACTGCATGAAGAGGAATACAAGCGGAAATTAAATCAGCGGGCTGAGATGAGACGCGCACTAAAGGAGTGTATTTCCGGAAGTGTCAGTGATAAAGCATTTGTCAAAAATTTAATTAAGGATCTATTGCTTCACAGCTACGGAATAAACGAGAAGAATATCAATGAAGCGATCCCTTTTGATCTCACTCTAAACTTAACCGTTCAGGATCAGTTCGAAATCGTATTTTATTTGTATAAACAGCAATTTGGAACCGAGGCACTTTCTACCCTGATTGATACATATGATTTGGCTGAACTGAGATGGGATCAGGAGGAAACCGCAGGCTGTTACGCGATAACAGATGAAGATATAAGACACATCTTCACATGTGAGTACAGGGAACTCTCTTTTACCGATAAGCTGAATATTGTCGTTCAGCGTATTTATCAGCAGTATAAGGGATTTTCTGTAGTTGACGAAATTCGCGACCAACGGATTGACGGCGTAAGTGGAGGAGTAAGCGGGATGCTGAGTACAGATCTGCCGTCGTTAAACACAGATGGATTCCATATAAATATTCCGATAACAACGGATGTTGAAGATGTAGATCCTGATCCTTTAAAGTCCATTGAGAGTGTCTGGATATTTTACAAAGGCAAATCTATCCATCTATCTTTTCTGTCTTTTGGAACAGAACGGGAACTGAGAAGGGTCTGCCAAAATATTTATAAATATAATCATCCGGGACAGTTGTCGGAATCAAAAGGCTACAAAGTAAACGAGATGAAGGACGGCTCAAGGGTGGTCGTTGTTCGTCCGCCATTTTCCGAGTCTTGGGCATTCTTTGTCCGTAAATTTGATCTGCAGAATACAACTCTATCTAAATTGATCGTAGGTGAAAATGCAGAACCGGTTATTGAATTCATCGAGTATCTCATGAAGGGTAGCCGAATTACCGCCGTTACTGGAGCACAAGGATCAGGTAAAACAACACTATTAATGGCGATGATCAAGCATATCTATCCTTATCACACGCTTCGTGTACAAGAGATGGCCTTTGAATTGCATCTAAGAAAACTATACAGCAGGCGCAACATATTAACCTTCAGGGAAACGGATTATATTCCCGGGCAAGAAGGTCTTGACCTTCAGAAGAAGACGGATGGAACGGTCAATATTCTTGGGGAAGTTGCGAGCGACGAGGTTGCTGCATGGATGATACAGATGTCTCAGGTTGCCAGCTTGTTTACGATCTTTACTCACCATGCGAAGACATTCCCTGACCTTATCTTCTCCTTAAGAAACTCACTATTAAAGGCCGGAATGTTCAGCCAGGAGCCCATAGCCGAGGAACAGGTAGCAAGTGTTATCAATTTTGATATTCATCTGAGAAAGGACGGAGACGGCAAAAGATATATCGAGCGGATCACAGAATGTGTGCTTGTTCCCGGACATTTGCGTTCGGGGCATCCCACTTTTACATATAAGAATATTGTTGAGTATAGAGCAGGAAGATATTTCATCACATCGGATATATCTGAGGCTAACAGAACAGAAATGCTCTCGCACATGAACAAGAAAGATGCTGAATCCTTTGAACGCTGGCTTCTGTCACACCGAGGTGAAGCTCATGTCTCTTAAGGAATGGCTGCTTATTCTCTTGTTTATCTCTCTAGCCGCATTTTTGGCTGTGATCGGATTGATTTCTCGTGCCAAGCGTCAGCAAGAACAGCGAACAGGGTCGATTCCATACAATTCCAATACAACAAGTACATCTGCTCAGCTAACCGTATTCTTTAATGTTTTTTTCACTAAATCTTATTTGGTATGCATCAAGATTCCTGTGCTATCGGGGTATATTCTGCTGGTGAGGAAGAAATTAAGCTATCAGCAGGGGATGAGCGAGTATTTGCTTCGGTGTCAGACGATGAAGCTTACATGGACAATATGGATCTCATTTCTTACAGTAGGAGGCATCTTGTTCTCCCTACAGCCAGGCATCAGCTTTCTGGTATTGTCCTGCCTTGTTGGAGTTATCATTAACAGCTTGTTCTTAGATATGACGGTAGCAAGGCAAGAGAGGAAGCTGCTGTCTGAAATGATTGAATTGTTCGCAGATGTGCGTCACAGGTATCATCAGCACGGCATGGTTGAAGAAGCACTGTATGAAGCTGCAGAATTCATGAATGGAGAAGCTGCCCGGCATGCGATGCATATCTATGCGGCATTAACCTCTGTTAACCCGGATGAAGCGCTTGAGCGTTATTATGAAACAGCTCCCAATCGCTTCTTGAAAGCTTTTGCCGGAATTTCATATATGGTCATGGAATTCGGTGATCAGCATGCGGATCAGAGCTCTATATATTTAACAGGGATCAGTAGTTTGACTCAAGAGATCCATCTTGAGATTTTGCGGCTGGATAAGCTTGATTATCTGTTAAAAGGACTAAATATGATAAGTCTAGTTCCGGTCTTTTTTACAAAGCCGATCGAAAATTGGGCCAGAAGCAGCTTCCCGACCATGAATGAATTCTATGACAGCAAGATGGGGTTCGTCATTCTATTATCTATTTACGTCATCATTATTGGTTGTTATCTCATGCTTCAGCAGCTGCAGCGTAATCAGGAGACAGCATTTCGGGTCACTCAGCAAAAAAGAATCGTCGAAAAACAGATATATCGCTGGAAATGGATTCGACTATTAGTTTCAAGCTTTGTTCCCCAGCCAGCTACGAAACGATATCATTCGATGGTCAAGCTGCTCCGCGAAACCAGTACGCATTTGAAAGTTGAGTGGTTTGTTGTACGGCGGCTTATATGTTCCAGCATTTGCTTTTTTGTAGCATTAGGAAGTGTTCTGTACTTGCATCATGTTGAGAAGCAGCACATTCTGACCAAGCCGGTGACCCAAACGACAATCTTTGGAAAGCTGCCTGATCATGAGCTCGATGAAGCACGCGAATGGAGTGAGCTTGATGAGAAGGTGATGCGTGATCTGAATATGGATGCTGACAGCTCCTATGAAGAAGTTGAGCGTTCACTGCTTTCAAATTCTGAGAAGGAGCAGGATCGCGAAACAGTACTCACTGCCGTACCTCGTATTATAGACAAGCTCCAAGCATGGAATAACGAATTTTTCAAGTGGTGGGAACTGGTTCTCTGTTTTGGCTTAGGGTATGTAGGATTCCAACTTCCGTTACTGCTCTTATACATGCAGCGAAAAGTTCGAAGTATGGATATGAAGCATGAAATATATCAATATCAGACCGTCATTTCAATTCTAAGAGAGATGGATCGAATGTCGGTAGAAGAAATATTGGAGTGGCTGAACCGTTTTGCCGTCATATTCAAAACACCGCTTCAAAAATGCCTGCTTCATTTTGAACACGGACCAGAAACAGCACTTGAACTGCTTAAAGAAGAAGTGACTTTGCCTGAATTTCAACGAATGATAGATAAGCTCATACTGTCTCTTGGTTCAATTACGATCAAGGAAGCTTTTGATGATCTGGAAGGGCAGATGTCCTTTTATTTCGAACAGCGAAGGCAAGAGTATGCACAAATGATCGACAAGAAAGCGGAGTGGGGAAAAATGATCGGGTTTACGCCGATGTACTCGCTCATTTTTCTATATCTGGTCATACCGCTTATCACGGTAAGCTTTGCACAAATGAATATCTACTATGAGCAAATACAGAAGATTTGAGCTGAAGTCTCAATCCCGAATCAATTTCATAACTCATTAAATTAAATTATATTGGAGGTATAACCATGCAAAATGCATCATCTGCACTTAAAGTAGCTGCAGGTATTTTTCTTACCATTGCACTGATCACGATTGTCGTTATTCTGTTTATTTCAGCTCAGGAAGCAACGAAGACGGCCCAGAACAATTTTGCCGATATCCAGACCGAGCTGTCACAGGCTGCTTTTACAGTGTATGACGGAACAACAATCAGCGGTTCCCAAGTGACGAATGCGCTTCGCAAGTTTGCAGGTAAAGATCAATTTGGTATCTATATTAGAACAGGTAAGAATCCACAAGGTCAATGGTATGGCTATCCTCTAAATATCAACTCCGACACGAATAATGGATACGGGGAAGTGGTTAATCCGGAGGGCGGAACTAGCGGAATATTAAACGACACGTTGAATGAGCGTTTGAACGAATATGTTAATCCTAGCGGCAGATTTAAAGCAACGGTTGTTAAGGACAACTCCAACGTAGTGAGAGGCTTGTTATTTGTACAGTCCTAAGCAGCTGCATTATTTGATTAGAGCAAGTATTTGGAGTTGTTTAATCACAGGAAGAAAGAAGGGATCGTGATCTTTGGAGAACATACGAGGACGATGCTGCATGTAGCTGTAGCCGTTACGACTTGGGTTGGAGCTTGCGTGCTTGCTGTATCTCTAATATCCACTATGGAAACAGCGGCTTCAGCAAGACACATTCATCAATCAGAGCAGGATGGGCGGATACGGACCATTCTTGGAGAAGCGGTAATGCCCAAGGTAAGCGGTGCTTATGTACGTAGCGCAATACAGTTTCCACAGGAGAACGTTATGCTATATGTTGACGGGAAGATTCCGGCTGAGGTCATTCAACTGAATGCCGGAGATCAATATAGCGTGGAATATATAAGAGGGCCTGCAGGCGAACTCAAGCAAATTCATTATCGAAAGGCGGCAGATGCTTTGTGATTAACAGTGTCTCCAAAATACTTGCAGCTCTGCTTGCCGTTCTGCTTCTCTATGTGTACCCGGCAGTTGAAGCAGCTGGAAGACAAGATGATCTGTCCCGGCTGACGACATATAACACAGTGACCAAATTTGTGGATGCCGTGCGGACGAAAGGGTATATTACGCCGACCATGTACGAGCAGTTCCAAGAAGAATTGGCGATTACCGGGAACACGTTTGAGGTTAAGCTTGAGCATATGCATAGAAAGTACGTTCCTGAATATACAGACCCAATGAATCAAGGGACGTTTACAGGAAAGTTCGAGGCAGTGCTTGATGGTTATTATGATGAACAGATCATGGGAGTTTTGTTTCCGGATAATGAGCTGTCTAGGAATGACCCAGCCAGAATATACAAACTTACAGCAGGAGATTTTTTTCGTGTAACTTGTATGAATACGAACAGAACGCCAGCTGACCTATTCAAGGAATGGTTACTGCTGGATCATGGAAATGGAAGCTCGATTCATGTAAATTACGGAGGGATGGTCATTAATGAGGATTACTGATTATGCCATCCTCTTCGTCCTCATTTTCTTTCCCGTATTCTGGTTCTATAGCTTGGGCATTAAGGAGGAAACTGATGCTGTTAGGCTGGAGCAGCAATATACTCAGGCTGTTCAGACAGCGGTTCAGGATGCAAGCAGCGTGATGAATCTAAATGAAGATCCTTTGTTTGAAACTAGCTATGCCTCATCCAAATTTACACGAGTAGATAAAGATCTCCTGCTAGATACCTTCATGCATACGATCTCCATTAATTTTGGTCTGGATGAGGATCTATCAGCACAAAGAGCTTTCTTGACCTATTTGCCGGCCCTGCTAGTCATTGATTATGACGGCTATTACATCTATCAGAGTGCTCCCTACACGAATCAGGAAGGCCAGAATGCAGAAGAACATTTATGGACTGAGAAAAAAATGTACATATATGCTGACGAGCTGGGGAATACGGTCCGATTTACTTTGGATGACTATGTATATGCATATGAGCACAGGACGGGCCAGTGGGTAGAAGGATATTTGGATGAAATACGAGCTCTTACCAGTATTCCACTTCTACAGGATGCTGAAGCTTTTGATCAAGTAAGAAGACAAACGATTGTCAGTGAGATTCAGGATGGGCTTGCGTACGCCATCCACATTCATAATGAGAAAGCCTTGAACAATGGTTACGCATATCAATTTACTTTACCGGTTATTCCGCAAGAGGAATGGTATAACACCATTGATGATGTGGGAGTGATGGCATTCATTCAAGGAATTCCGGTTGGAACCGGATATTATAACAATTATGCATTTTCGGGTGGAAGGCTGGTTAAGACGACTCCTATCGTAGGGGGAATTGATGCAGAGACAGGGATTAAATACTATTATCCAAGCACCTGTAATCTTGCTTTTGTGCCGATGGAACGATTTACAACGTCTAAGGAAGCGGCAGCTGCGGGTTATTTTGAACATGGATGCATTAATAATGCATATCGGTAGACAAGTAGAAAAATGGATTTTTTTATAAAAAATGTATATCAGTTTTCCGATAAAATACTAGAACCATAGCTATTTATAGTTAGAAATCGGAACAAGTATAGGCAGCTGGAGTATGATGACAACAATACATAATAGGAGTGATGTGTAAATGAAAATGCTAATGAGCTCATTATTAGCGGGAGCCCTTGTCTCCGTTAGTATATTAGGGAGCTCACTGCCAGTCAGTGCAGCTAACAGTAAGTTTAGGGATGTTCCTTCTACTTATTGGGCAAATCAATCCATTTATACTGCAGTGGAAAAAGGTTATTTCAAAGGCTATTCAGATGGTACGTTTCGTCCTAAAGCCAATATTACTCGTGCTGAATTCGCAGCGTTGATTGCAAGAGTGGCTGACTATGAAGGGGTTCAGAGTTCAGCTGATTTTTCGGATATGAAAGGTCACTGGGCAGAATCTGCGGTAAATACAGCGGTAGGTATGGGTTTTATCAAGGCTGCTGACTATCCTAACGGATTTCAGCCTGGAAAGGCTTTGACCAGGGAAGAGATGGCAAAATGGCTGAGCTCCGGACTAGCAGCTAATGATACAGAATACAAGCAGGCTTGGACAGATACCAAGACTACCGTTCTGCCAGTGAAAGAATACTTCCAAGGTCAGATCAGTCAGACGAAGGCTCCATTCATTGCGATTGTAATGGGGACGGGCCTAATGAAAGGGTACACCGATGGAACCTTTGGACTTACAAAGACGACAACCAGGGCAGAAGTATCTGCGATTGTCCTTCGTTTGGAAAATGTGCTTAGCAAATCGGCAAATTCGTTCGCAGATTTAACAGAGCTGCGCGCTGTAGGTACTGAGAAGTCTAATTTAGAATTAGTAACTCCGTTTACTTTTGGTAACGAAACGTTTGCGGATGCATCTGGTAAAAAATTCACTTTCAAGAATGGAGCAGGAAGTTTAGTTTTTCATAGGGCAATAGCAGTTAACGCTCAAAACTGGGGCAATAAACAAAGTATTTACTCAGATGTTTTTGTCTCAGAAGAAGATAAAATGATGGTCAATAAAAAAGGATTATATCCAATATATATGCAGCTAACAATTTATCCGAAAACTAATAATTTTAATGCGACACATTATAGTAACTCAGGTGCATTATTGTTAAGAGGAGCGACCATTTCCAATGGATTGCCATCTAAATATGGATACGAAACCCTACCAAATGAAGAAACAGCTCAATATTTTGCAAAGCATAAAAGCGGCATTACTATATGGGTTGTTCGTTATTTAACAGATGACACATTAACGAACGTAAGAATGGACGATAGGACGTATGTTAGATTGGTCAATAAGAAATAGTCGAGGGCATTATTATGAGGAAAATTCTAATATTTCTTTCTTCATTTTTTCTTATCTCAGTTATAAATACTAACCCTGCATTTGCTATATGGGAGAAAGGTTATCCAGATGTCGACGGTGTTGAGGCAACCCTGGTTCCTGACAATGCTGATAAACCAAGCTATAGGGAACAAACACTAAAGGTAAAGGTTACTGGAGCTAGTGAACCCAATCCAGGAACATGGTGGACTCAAGGGGATGGAGAAAAGTGGTCTGCGGTAAGAAACCAAGGTGACAGAGTAGAGACTACAACAGTGGGGAAAGGCGATACAGCTTTTCCCTTCGCTGAAAAATTCGTGACAGACAAAATTAATACTAGAGACTATGCACCAAGATCTCTAGAAGATATTAACGGTAATCCTTATCAAATAGATTATGTGAACCAATTAAAGCTAGAGGATGTTTCCTATGTCAATGCAGATAGCTACGCATATGAAGGTGAACCTACATGGGAAGAAGGAAGTCTGTTTGCTGTTATTAGTACCAAGACAGGTAAGCTAGCTGAGAATTCACGCTACTATGAACATGCAGAACGACATGATTATGGTAGAAGACCAGACGGAAGCTTGAAATATCAAGTTCTATACGAAACACCTTTACTCATTGATTACACCGGATTCATCAAAGAAATTAAAGAACTAAAAGTCGAAGAAGACATGACCATGGCCGTCGACGATAAGAAGCCACTCTACGCCAAAGTTAAAACAACCCAATATGATGGTTCGGAATCAAGCTGGGTGGATGTTTCTTATCGTGACAGTGTGAAGTGGAGCTCGGATAATAAAGGTGTAGCAACTGTAGACGCTGCTGGCAGGGTTACCGCAATCAGTGAAGGAACTGCTCGAATAACAGCGATTTGGGATAGTGAAGAAGGCCCATATCATCTATATGATTATGCCACAGTAACGGTTGGTGAAGATCCAGATAATGAGACTGAGCAACCAGGGGGTCAAGCTGCGTGTACATATACGATTAATCCGCCTTCACAAGGCTCCACCCCGACAACGACTTTTATGGATCCTGGGGCTCAAGGTCATATTCTAGCGGATGACGACGCGAACGGTATGCATTTTGATGCAACCATCGGAATTCCCACTTCAGAGTACTTATACGCCAATGCATGGGCTTATCATTATTTATACCAGCATACGTTTGGGCAGCAGAGAGGTACGATTACTTACGATTGTAACGCAGAGGTTACCTATGTTCTAAAATGGGAGGAGGCTCAGGACCCTGTGCCTGATGAGGAAGGGAATATGGTTGAAGTACCTCCTGAACCAATGTCCGTATCAGAAACGGTCAATTATGATTTCTCATTTGAACGGAATTATTCTTATTGGACTGTGAATAACCTAGCAGTCTATGGAATTAATCAAGCGACAATGTCCAACTATGCATTACCGGGAAAGACTGTTACGTTAAGTCCCAATGGATATACTCTACCTTCTGTAAGCTTGGAGAGGTCCGAGAATGTAGAGGAACATGTCATTCCAAAAGACAGCGGCGATATTAGCTATACCCCAGATGTAGTGAATGGCGGAGACAGTAAACCTTCACCGCCTGATGATACTTCTACACTGCTTGGACTGGCTGAAGCTCAGACTGGACCACCTAATGTGAAAAATGATTCTCTCGATTTTACTTGGAAAGGGACAACCACCAATGTTATGGATGGGGGTACTGTGAGTCAAGATGGACCTAACCCGACCCAAATACCTCAAGCACCCAAGATCAGGTCCTACAAGGATAGCGGAGAGACAATATTGTATGAAGATCAGCTTCTCATTAGCCAGAGCTTGCTGAATGAAGCAGATAACCCATCGTCTGGAACCATCGACTATACACTCATTCAGCCTGCGGTGGGAGGTGGAGGAACACAGAGCTTTCCCATTAACCCAATCAATGATGTGACCGTACATACTCCTGTTGTGAACTACTCCTTAGTCTCGGACGATCAGGCGCATAATCAGAAGACGGAACCGAACAATGATCGTGCGGCCTTAATTCTGGAACGTCCGTTTAGTGTGAGAATTCCAACGGAAGGTCAGCACACGAGTTATCCTGGATACGGCGATCGCAACTATGCGAAGTATTATCGGATTAAGCAGGTGAAGTTTCCATTCGATGTCTTTAGCCAGGACAAATCTCACTTTTATCCGCAAGGCACATGGATCAATGTTCCGGTAACGCAGCTGGATACTACATTTTATCTTCCTGTATGGGTAGACGAAGGTGACTATCAGGTTGAATTCAGGAATATCGCGGAAAATGCACCTTCGAATTATAATGCTCAAGATGAGCCAGATGCCAACCTGAATCTTGTGCATCATATTGCAAGTGATGAGGTGTCTGTTGAAGTCATTGGCCGGCTGTACGATTTTCGAATAACCGATATTGCAGATTACAGCTGGGAAAATGTGTTCCGAACAACCGAAGGGAGCAGCACTCCAACAGGCGTCTCTTATTGGGTAGGAACTCTGGGTATTGATGGTGATCCGAGAGGTATTGAGGAGAGGTTTACGACACCAATTCGTCCGGGAAGCCATCCCATCGAAGGGCACAGAAATGTGGCCATCAAGACAGGATATCACTTCAAATTTGACTTCAAGACCAAAGGGAACATGTTTGGCCCTGAAGATGGGATTCGGATTACTCCGAGTTTCTATTTCGTAACGAAGGATGGACAGAATAGAGTTCCTGTGGATCTCTATTACCATACGAAGGAACAGAACTTCGTCCAGATCGGATCAGATGAAGATCAGGTTCAGCGTTATGTCATCCTAAACGAACGACTGCGGAATGTGCCAGCAGTACAGCTCGAGGATACGGCGAGATATAAATATTATCATGATGGAAGCATTCATACAGAAATGATTACCGAGAATGCATACCAGAACTATTATCAAACGGTATCCACCAAAATGAAGACGCTCGTCGGCGGATGGGATCTGCTGATGCTTCCAGAACAGCTGCGGACCTTTATTGGCCCTAAGACGAATATACCGACAAGCGCTAGTAGTGATGTGCTTCGGGCAAATGCCTCCATTCAGCAGTGGTATGGTGAGTATAGCCTCCCTGCCGAGCCATATGTGGTGAAACAAGGAACGAATATCGCTGAATATGCACGGACTAATGGAGGATTAGACAAGAATTCACCACTCTTCCTTACGGACGGGTATATTATTGTAAACTTTAATCTTGAATCGATTCAGGCAGGAAAGGTCGGAGATCCGCATTTGCAATATATTCATGCTCCTCTAATGAATCAGTGGGAGATGGAAGGATACCAGAATAGGGTCTTCGATGCATACGGCCATGCCTTTACCTTACTGGACGGAGATATTGTGTTTTATCATGCGGATCGATCGAGTCGGGATGATTTCAGCCCACAGGTACCGCATTAATTCTAACAGGAGAAGACCCGATCCCGGGTCTTTTTTTCATACATTATCCCATATCCACCTTCAGGCTGTCTCCATTTAGCTTCATTTCTAACATAGAGCGTTGGTTAAAATGGAGAGAGTATTCTATTTTTGCTCTCACTCCCAAAATCTTAGTATCAGTGAGTCTTCAAATTATGCTAATATATCATATTAGATGGATTGAACTTGTGATATTACAGCAAGCAGCAATGATTGCTTAAGTTCTCGTCCTCATTGAATTTTGGATTAAATAACAGAGACTAAAGGCTAAAGCCATACAAGATAGGGGTAACTGCATTATATGAGTTTATTGACTGTAGAAAATGTCAGCCACAATTTTGGAGATCGCACATTATTTAAGAATGTTTCCTTCCGTTTGCTGGCAGGAGAGCATGTGGGATTGGTCGGTGCGAATGGCGTAGGTAAATCAACGCTGATGAATATTTTGACAGGACAGCTGCTGAAGGACAGCGGCAAAGTGGAGTGGACACCGAAAGTCCGTTATGGATACCTGGATCAGCATACCAAGCTGACACCGGGCAACACGATTCGTGATGTTCTGAAGGATGCATTCCTGCCTTTGCTCGAGCTGGAAAAAGAGATGATGGTCATTACCGAGAAGATGGCAGATGCATCTCCAGAAGAACTAGAGCTGCTGCTTGAAGAGATGGGTGAGATTCAGGAGCAGCTGGATATTGGCGACTTTTATTTAATTGATGTAAAAGTAGAAGAGATGGCCAATGGGCTCGGCCTGAATGCGATAGGTCTTGACCGGGATGTGTCTGCCCTAAGCGGTGGACAGCGGACGAAGGTACTATTAGCCAAGCTGCTCCTAGAGAAGCCGAATGTTCTTCTCCTGGACGAGCCTACGAACTATTTGGACGTTGAGCATATTGAATGGCTGACTCGTTATTTGAAGGATTATCCATACGCATTTATGCTGATTTCACATGATACCGAGTTTATGAATCAGGTCGTGAACGTCATCTATCATCTCGAATTTGCGAAGCTGACACGTTATTCGGCGAACTACAACAAGTTCCTTGAGATGGCGGATATCAACAAGAATCAGCATATTGATGCTTACGAGAAGCAGCAGGAATATATTAAGAAGCAAGAAGATTTTATCCAACGCAATAAGGCTCGATATTCAACCTCAGGACGGGCGAAGAGCCGTGAGAAGCAGCTGGATCGTATTGATCGCATTGATCGTCCTGAGGAAGCGGCCAAGCCGGTGTTCGGTTTCAAGGATGCTCGCGCAAGCGGCAAAACCGTATTTGAAGGCATCGATTTTGAGATTGGTTATGATTATCCGCTGCTTCCCAAAATGACAATGACGATTGAGCGGGGAGACAAGATTGCGATTGTCGGATGTAACGGCGTCGGTAAATCTACGCTTCTTAAGACGATTCTCGGAAAAATCCCTGCGCTCAGCGGGAAGACCTATCTAGGAGATTTCCTATTCCCGGCTTATTTCGAACAGGAAGTCCGTCCTGGCAAAATTACGCCAATTGATGATGTATGGAATGAATTTTCTCATTTGAACCAGCATGAAGTGCGTGCTCATCTTGCGCGCTGTGGTCTTAAGAATGAACATATTACAAGACCGCTGAACATGCTGAGCGGGGGAGAACAGGCGAAGGTGCGTCTATGCAAGCTCATGATGCGAGAGACGAATTGGATTCTATTCGATGAGCCGACCAATCACTTGGATGTTGTAGCCAAGGAAGAGTTGAAGCGTGCACTGAAAGAATTCAAAGGGACTGTATTGCTCGTTTCCCACGAACCGGATTTCTACGAGGATTGGGTAACCAAGACCTGGAATGTAGAAGAATGGTCAGCTAAAGTTTAAATCATAAGTAAAGTTGAGACTTAGGAAGAGGATCAAAGGTTTTTTTCTTAAGTACTTCTTCAAGAGAGAGTCTTAGATAATAAATGTCTTAGGATTATTGCTTTCCAAATCCTTGCTTATGTGCTAACATATTCAACGTAATTCTACAACTGAATAGTATTTTCACTAGGGGGGCCGCGCGTAAGCGGCTGAGATGGAATGAATCGATTCCGGACTCTTTGTACCTGATCTGGATTATACCAGCGTAGGGAAGTGGGAACTGATAGGAGGCATGTACGTAGGCTTCGTAATTCGACGAATGCGATATTTTGCGTAAATCTTATCCATCAGTAGTTGCATTTCTAAATGTAATCATGACCACTTCCTTTTGGGAGTGGTTTTTTTGTTGCTACGGCTGCGCTAGGAAACATGTGAGGCTTGTATCCACCACTTATTCATCTGTTCCAAAAAGGAGTTGATCTGTCATATTAGTGTCTGAATTTGAACTGCATGTGATCTCATCTCACTCCCCATCCTCCGCTGACTGGATTCAAGTATTCTCTAAAATATGGCCATATGCGACCGCCGTACATATCCGAGATAAAAAGTGCACGGTTAAGGAAATCGAGCAGTTTATTGATATCCTGGCGCTTAATCAGATTCCAATGAGTAGATTGGGACTGAATCGTCAAGCGGAGCTGGTATGCAAGTATGGCGCAGCCATTCTCCAAATCGGGGTGAAGGAGCTTCATCAGATCCAGTATCTCAAGAACTCAATGACAAACAGGGGGATGTCAAAAACACGAATTGGGGTTTCTGTCCATTCCCTACAGGAGGCACAACAGGCCGAGCACCAAGGAGCCGATTTCATAATGTACGGTCATGTTTATCCTTCCTCTAGTAAGCCGGGTGCTGCTCCAAGAGGAATTGCCTCATTACGGCAGGTCTGTACAGAGGTACATGTTCCGGTCATTGCTATTGGAGGGATCAAGCCGACACATATTCATGAAATTGTTAATGCGGGTGCATCAGGTATTGCTGTGATATCAGGAGTGATGAATGCAGCCGATCCACTTGGTGCAGTGCTCGAATATCATAATGCACTATGTCGTTATAGAGAGGTCAAGTAAATGAGGAGGACGGATATGCAACATTACGAACAGAACGTCGATACCAGTCGCAGGTCAGAATTTATCGTGGTGGGCGGGGGCATTATCGGTTCAGCCATCGCTTATTATTTGGCGCGGGATGGTAAGGATGTTCTGCTGTTGGAGGGAGAACGTATTGCATCTGGAGCTTCAGGAGCTGCCGCAGGCATGCTGGCCCCGCATTTAGAATCCTTCTCGACTCCTGCCCTGAAAAACTTGGCTGAACGCAGTCTTGAGCTAATCCGATCACTTGTAGATGATTTATCCATTTCAACTCCTATCGATGTCGCTCTATGCAGTGCAGGATTTGTCTCACCGTTTAAGGATCTTCCTAAGAAATCAATGAACATAGGTCAACAAGAATATTGGAATCGATCCAGGCTTAGAAGTGAAATTCCAGCGATCTGTGACCAAGCCGAATGCGCTTATTATTATCCCGATCAGCTTCAGCTGTTACCGGGCCAATTAAACAGAGCTCTCATTGATGCTGCTAGAGCCAAAGGAGCGCGTTATCTGGAACAACAGCCAGTGGTTTCACTAGATATCCAGTGTGGCACCGTTCGTGGGGTTGAGACATTAACAGACAGTTACTCCTGTAATAACGTCATTATCGCATCAGGACTCGGACAGGGTATGGGGGATGTGCTGTCCAATTTGGGAATAAATCTTCCTACAGTGCCTGTCAAAGGTGAAATCATTGCCGTTTCCTTACCTGAGATCAGATTGGATTATACCATTTATACGCATGATGTTTATCTTGTGCCAAAGCCAGGGGGAGAAATATGGATTGGGGCGACGAGCATTCCTTTTAATCATGACAAGAGGGTATCCATAAAAGGAATGCTTCGGCTGCTTCACGAGGGAAGCATGTGGATTCCGCAGCTTGAACACGCTGCTTATACTCGTTCCTGGGCAGGACTCAGACCGCAAACGATAGATGGTTTGCCTTATATCGGACAATACAAAGGAGTTACAGGACTATACATTGCAGCCGGGCATTATCGTAATGGAATTCTTCTAAGCGCAGTAACAGGAGAAATTATTAGCAGACTTGTAGCAGGTGAGAGTGAAGAAGAGCTCGGAATTACCGAGTTCTCACCTATGCGAATCTTGGAGAAGGGCAGGTTGGTTCATTGAAGCTAGTCATTAACGGACAACATAAACCAATTGATGATTCAGTTATCACAGTTAGCGATCTAATAGATTCCCTTGAATTAGGTGTCAAAACGGTCGTGGTTGAGTGGAATGATCAAATATTAACGAAAGATTTACATTCCACTACAAAGCTTGCAGATGGTGATAAGATCGAGATCGTTCATTTTGTGGGAGGCGGTTAATGATGTTGAACATTGGAAGTTATAATTTTCGTTCACGGCTGTTATTAGGTACTGGAAAATTCGATGATCTGTATGTTCAGCGCAAAGCGGTAGAGATCTCTGAGTCGGAAGTGCTTACTTTTGCGGTACGCAGACTGAATCTAGACAAGAAGGATGAGCCGCATTTTCTGGATCATCTCGACTTATCCAAGTATACGCTGCTGCCCAATACTGCTGGAGCAAGAACGGCGGAGGAAGCTGTAAAAATAGCCAGACTCGCAAAAGCTTCTGGACTATGTGATATGATTAAGGTAGAAGTGATCGGGGATCAGATTACACTTCTGCCAGACCCACTGGAGACCTATAATGCCTGCGAAATACTGCTTGCAGAAGGATTTATTGTACTGCCATACATCTCAGATGATGTGATGCTTGCAAAAAGATTACAGCTATTAGGTGTTCATGCGATCATGCCGGGTGCATCCCCAATAGGCTCAGGTCAAGGTTTAAATAATCCAAGAGCACTGGAGCTGATCATTGAACAGGCGGTTGTTCCTGTTATAATTGATGCAGGTATTCGATCTCCTCGTGATGCTTCCTATGCAATGGAGCTTGGGGCGGATGCTGTGCTGCTGAATTCCGCAGTTTCTGGAGCAGGAGACCCTGTGAAAATGGCGGAAGCGATGAAATATGCCATATGGGCGGGAAGGAAAGCCTACGAGTCTGGAATGATCCCGGTCAAACGCTACGCATCGGCAAGCAGTCCGATGGAAGGGATGATTCATAAGTGAATAGATCGCAAAGTACAGAAGATTTAAGCGCAGCTGCAAAAGCAACACCTGATCGATACTCGAGACAGGAGCTATTCGTGCCATTCGGCAAAGAAGGACAGCAGAAGCTGAGTAACAGTAATGTGGTCGTTATAGGAGCCGGGGCGCTTGGAACTGGAATTGCAGAAACGCTGGTTCGTTCAGGTGTAGGTCGTTTAACTATAGCAGATCGAGACTATGTTGAATGGAGCAATCTCCAGCGACAGCAGCTGTACAGTGAAGCAGATGCAATATCCCGTCTTCCTAAGGCAGTCGCTGCCAAGAACAGACTTCGTCATATTAATTCTGAAGTAAATATTGATGCTCATGTTATGGATGTAGGCGCAGAGGAATTAGAAGAACTCATCATTGGCTCAGATTTGATAATGGATGCCACGGATAATTTTGATACTCGGCTGATCATCAATGATATTGCTCAGAAGAACAACAAGCCCTGGATTTACGGAGGTTGTGTCGGCAGCTACGGTATTACATATACCATTTTACCTGGAGAAACCCCTTGCTTGAATTGCTTGCTGGGTGAGGTCCCGCTTGGTGGTGATACCTGCGATACGGCAGGAATTCTTCCACAAGCAGTCCAGATGGTTACAGCGAATCAGACAGCAGAGGCGTTTAAGCTCCTTACCGGAAACTATGATGCGCTAAGGAGAAAGCTTCTCAGTTTTGACATGTGGCGTAATGAATATACCACGATAGGTGTTGATTTGGCGAAGAATCCGAACTGCCTATCCTGCGGGCATCAGCGAACTTATCCTTATCTTAGTGCAGCAAACACGGATCGATCAGATGTGTTATGTGGGCGGGATACCGTACAGATTAGGCCTGCACGTAGAAGAGAGCTTGATCTTCAAGAAACGGCTGATCGTTTACGCAGCCTAGATCAAGGCAAAGTTGAGGTGAATCCTTTTCTTGTCTCTTTTCAGCTAAAAGAAACGGTTCGACTGGTCATATTCAAGGATGGAAGAGCGCTGGTTCACGGAACGAAGGATATATCGGAAGCAAGAACGATTTACCATCGATATTTTGGCTGATAAAAAGGAGTTGCACAACAAAAATCCATTCGTTATCGAATGGATTTTTGTTGTTGAACTCAATCCTTGCTCTGTACTACAAGCAGAATACCTTCCTTAATTGTTATTGTCCCTGTTGTGTCCACAATTTGATTACTGATACCGAGTGAGTCCCCGATTGACAGAACAGCATTGGATAGAGGGTACATAAAACCATCAAGATCAATACCGCGAACCTCAGTCGTTAAAGGGAGTATAGATACGTAGTCATATTCACTCTTATGTAAAGTAATACGAGAATCCGTTGCAGTAATCAGGTTGTTTCTGTTTAGAATACTGCAGCGTACACCCTGCTTGAGAGTTTTGGATAAGATCTGTATATTCGCCAGCGTGTGGTCGAGTCTTGAACCTGTTGCACCAAAAATAACAATTTCTGCTGGATCAAAGGAATAGGCATATTTGAGGGCAAGCTCTGTATCAGACAGATCCTTATCGATGGGATCACACCTGACGACTTGATGACTATTTTCTTCAATGCATCTATATTGCTCTTCTGATACAGAATCAAAATCTCCAACAGCTAAATTAAGTGTGAGATGCTGATTTACTAAATACCAAGCACCGTAATCCGCACCGATTAAGATGTCATCTGCATTCAGCTTCTCAATATATTCCTCATGAAGATCCCCGCCTGTAAAGATGGCAACTCTAGTGTTGGGCATTTGGCCACTTCCTTGCTACTTGTTGTTCATTTCTATTGAGTATAGTCCACAAATAATAGTTGCACAAATGGACGGCACTTGACTACAATGGTACAAGTGTAAATATGACCTAATGAGTGAGGTATAGATGGCAAGTGGAAATGAATGTGTTTGAGATTTTTAGTATTATCGGAACGATCGCCTTTGCAATGTCTGGTGCCTTCGTTGCAATGGAGGAAGATTATGATATATTAGGTGTCATCGTTCTCGGTATGGTGACGGCATTTGGCGGCGGAGTCATACGAAATATATTGATTGGCGTACCCGTGACTACATTATGGAGTCAAGGAACGTTTATTATGCTGGCTTTGTTTTCCATTGCGATTGCTTTCATTCTCCCAAATCCATGGATCGGCCATTGGAAGAAGACAGAAATATTCTTTGATGCTATTGGATTGTCGGCTTTTGCCATTCAGGGCGGACTCTATGCTGCTGATATGAATCATCCCATCAGTGCAGTAATTGTAGCTGCAGTGTTGACCGGGATTGGTGGAGGAATTATTAGAGATCTGCTGGCTGGACGCAAGCCGCTGGTTCTCAGAGATGAAATATATGCGGTGTGGGCTATTTTGGCAGGGCTGATGATCGGACTTCATATTGCGGACAGCACCGTGAGCTTGCTGATTTTGTTCGGTGCGGTTGTCTTTTTCCGTATGCTGTCCGTTCACTATCGATGGAGGCTGCCGAAGCGTACGCTACAGACTGTAGAAAAAGAAACTTCGGTAGCACCAAACAAACAACACACTTTGAATAAATAATTGATTTGCTGGCTATATCCTCCTGCACAATTGGGGAGTTGTAGTTATGAAGTGAAGAAGATTAGATAGAATGCTGGAAGGGAAGCGTGGAAGAGATGATTCGCGTACTATTCGTATGCCTGGGCAACATTTGCAGATCACCGATGGCGGAGGCCATTTTTCGCCACAAAGTGAAAGAGCGGCAATTGGAGGAGCGCATTCTGGTTGATTCAGCTGGGACAGGGGATTGGCATATTGGAAAGCCTCCTCATGAAGGAACACAGAAAATTTTGAACCTTCACTCGGTAAGCTTTGAAGGTATGACAGCAAGACAAGTAACAGATAGTGACTTTGGTTCCTTTGATTATATCGTGTGCATGGATGATTCGAATGAGCGCAATGTCCGAAAATTACCCGGTGCAGAACAAGCGAACATATTAAAATTTATGGATCTACTCCCCGATGAAATACACAGAGAGGTGCCCGATCCCTATTACACCGGAAATTTTGATGAGGTGCACAGATTGATTGATCTGGGAAGTGACGCGCTGCTGGATCAAATTACGATAGAGAAGCTGAAATAAAAAAACAGACCGGCTCAAGCTCAAGCAGAGCCGGTTTTTTTGTGTCAAAAATTGGTGTATGATAGAAGCTGGATGTAAACGCTAACACCAATATTGGGCTAACCGGGGAGGAGAGAGTGCTCCTGCTGAGCTTAATCTGTTTAGAACAGCTGTTGTGAACTACCTCATCCCCATACCCGAAGTGACTGTATTATTGTTTATCCAGGAAGTATTCGAGCGCGCCTGGAAGCTCATTTTGCCAAAATCCCCACTGATGGCGTCCGTCTTTTTCAGCATACTTCACTTTGGCACCACGCGCTTCTAACAAGTCACGAGTGTTCTGATTCATTTCTACGAAGTTGAAGATGCCATAATCGGTCTCGAAGCTGTCCTCCTGAAGTCCCACGATCATCCACACATTTAGCCAGGACAGATCCGAGGACTTAGCATACAGCTCCTGTGATTGGGGATAGAAGGCACCGGACAAGCTGATAACTTTGCTGAACAATTCGGGATACATAAGCGCAATGTGGAGTGAAACACTGCCGCCAAGGGAGTCACCTGCAAGAATTCTTTCCTCTTTTGTGCGGCGGACCGGATATTTTTCTTCGATATAGGGAATGATTTCTTTCGCAAAGGCAGAAGTGTATGCCTCAAATTGTTGTCCAAAAGGCGCATACTCCTGAGTACGAATTTTCACGTCGACTTCAACGCCAACAATGATAAAAGGCTCTACGCCTTCATCCAAAATTAAGCGATTGGCAGTTGTGGCTATGCGGCCGAAGTTGAAAAATTCCTCCCCGTCCTGACAGTAGACGACAGGATAGCTTAATACTTCATTGTAGCCCGGCGGGAGGTAAACCCGGAGATTTCTTTTTGCGTTCAAAAACCGGCTTTCAATTTCATCCTTAAGGATGGTTCGTTTCAAGTAGCGAGAATCCGTCATAAATCGTCACCTTTCTTCGTCTATGTTTTGCATTCGTTTTGACAATAAGATAAGATTAACCCTAGTTGCTCGGCTAGTACAAGCAGCAGGTATTTTCCACAACTGTTATACTAATATAAAACAACTGTTATACATACAAACATAAGAAAAGCTTAAAAAAATCAACGTTTATCTTTGACGTATGTGACAAAACAGGTGTATAATAATTCTATAACAGCGGAACTTGATATTCAAATTTTTTGTTGAGGTGAAGAAAAAAATGAGCAAGGTTCCTTATGAAGTTTATACAGAGGATGTAGAGGCTCTCTCCGTATTGTCTCCTGACGGTGAAATCGTTAACAAAGACAAGATGCCTGAGCTGTCCGATGAGCAATTGAAAGAAATTATGTACCGTATGGTATTTACACGTACTTGGGACGACCGCGCAGTTAACCTGGGCCGCCAAGGACGTCTTGGATTCTACGCTCCAGTATCCGGTCAAGAAGCTTCCATGATCGGCAGTGAGTTTGCGCTTGAGAAGGAAGACTACGTAGTACCTGGTTACCGCGATATTCCACAGCTGGTATGGCATGGACTTCCGTTGTATCAAGCATTCCTGTACTCCCGTGGACATCAACATGGTGGTCAAATTCCTGACGGTGTAAACGTGATGATGCCGCAAATCATCATCGGTGCTCAAATTTTGCACGCGATGGGTATTGCTATGGGCTTCAAACTGAAAAGCCAAAAGAACGTTGCGATCACTTACACAGGTGATGGCGGTTCTTCCGAAGGTGACTTCTACGAAGGTCTGAACTTTGCAGGACGTTTCAAACTGCCGGTTATTTTCTTCGTGCAAAACAATGGCTATGCCATTACAACACCTTTCTCCAAACAAACTGCATCTCTGTCTATTGCACATAAAGCAGTAGCAGCTGGTATCAAAGGCATCAAAGTTGACGGAATGGACGTATTCGCAGTAATCACCGCTGTTAGAGAAGCTGCTGAACGTGCTCGCAACGGAGAAGGCGCTACTTTGATTGAAGCAGTGACTTACCGCTACCGTCCGCATTCCCTGTCTGACGATGCTTCCAAATATCGTACAAAAGACGAGGAAGGCGAGTGGAACGAAAAAGATCCAATCAACCGCCTTGCTAAATATCTGGAACAAAAAGGTCTTTGGACTGAAGAAGATACAGCTCGCGTGAAAGATGAAGCAAAAGCGAAAGTGAACGAAGAAATCAAACGCGCTGAGAAAACAGAAAAAATGACAATCCCTGGCTTGATTGACAGCATGTTCGAGCATACTCCAAAACATCTGGAAGAGCAAAAAGCTGATTTTCAATAAAACTTTGGTGTAAGTAATTGTTCCGCTGATCGGAACTCATATAGGCACGAACTGTTAAATGTTTAAGGAGGATATGAAGCAATGGCACAAATGAACATGAAAGAAGCAATCCGCGACGCCATGCGCGTCGAGCTTAAACGCGATCCGAATGTCCTGATTTTCGGTGAAGACGTGGGTAATGTCGGCGGTGTATTCCGTGCGACGGAAGGTTTGCAAAAAGAATTCGGCGAAGAGCGCGTATTTGATACTCCACTTGCGGAGTCCGCTATCGGCGGTCTGGCAGTAGGGCTTGGTGTAACTGGCTTCCGTCCAGTTGCAGAAATCCAATTCGTAGGTTTTATTTTTGAAGCACTGGACCAAATGGCGGTTCAAGCTGCACGTATGCGTTACCGCTCCGGCGGCCGCTACAACTCCCCGATCGTGTTCCGTACACCTTTCGGCGGCGGCGTAAAAGCAGCTGAGCTTCATACAGATTCCCTTGAAGGTTTGCTTACGCAAACACCGGGTATTAAAGTAGTAGTTCCTTCTAACCCTTACGATGCAAAAGGTCTTCTGATTGCGTCTATCCGTGATAACGATCCAGTATTCTTCATGGAGCACTTGAACCTGTATCATGCATTCCGTGCAGAAGTTCCAGAAGAAGATTACACAGTTGAGCTTGGTAAAGCGAACGTGGTGCGTGAAGGTTCTGACGTAACGATTATCGCTTATGGCATGATGGTTCACACTTCTGTTAAAGCAGCAGAAGAACTGGAAAAAACAAAAGGAATCAAGGCAGAAGTTATCGATCTTCGTACGATCAGCCCGATCGACATCGATACAATCCTTGAGTCCGTTAAGAAAACAAACCGCGCTATCGTGGTTCAAGAAGCTCAAAAGAGCTCCGGCGTAGCAGCTGAAGTTATTGCCCAAATCAATGAAAAAGCAATTCTGCACCTGGAAGCACCTGTGCTACGCGTTGCTGCTCCTGACACGGTATATGCATTCGCACAAATTGAGGACTCTTGGCTCCCAACTCCTAATCGTGTAATTGATGCGGTTAACAAAGTACTTGAATTCTAATAAATAGAATGAACGATGGACGAATCGTTCGTCCTAAACAGCATAAGGAGCTGAAACTTCAGCTCCTTATGCACAGTTCTTCTATGTAGTCATCCAAAGTAGGAGGTAATACAAGTGGCAAAATTTAATTACAAATTCCCTGAGCTCGGTGAAGGTCTACACGAAGGCGAAATCATCAAAATGCACATCAAACCAGGTGATAAAGTTACAGACGACGATATCATCATGGAAGTACAAAATGACAAGGCTGTCGTTGAAGTTCCTTGTCCAGTCAACGGTACAGTACAAGAAGTATTCGCTAAAGACGGCGACATCTTCACTGTCGGTGCTGTTGTCGCTGTAATTGATGCTGAAGGCGATATTCCTGATCAAGAAGAGGAAGAACAAGCATCTCAAGAAGCGGATGCAGCTAAAGGCGGAGCAGACACGACTTCTTCTCCTGCAGCAAGCAGCCCAAGCGAAGCAAAAGAAGGCGGAGAAAAAGAAGTTTCTTCTGCACCAGCAAAAGAAGTTCTTGCGACTCCTAGCGTTCGCAAATTTGCTCGTGAGCAAGGCGTTAACATCGCTGAAGTTACTGGAACTGGCAACAACGGTAAAGTAACTAAAGAAGATGTTGAAGCATTCAAGAACGGCGGCGGTCAAGCAGCTCCAGCAGCATCTGCAGCTGAAGAAACAAAAGAAGCAGCCAGCGCACCGGCGGCAGCAGCAGCTAATGCTCGTGCTGAAGAAGAGCGTGTACCATTTAAAGGTATCCGCAAAGCAATTTCCAATGCGATGGTTAAATCTGCTTACACAGCACCACACGTTACAATCATGGACGAAGTCGATGTAACTGAGCTGGTTGCGTTCCGTACTCGCATGAAACCAATTGCAGAGAAAAAAGGCACGAAAGTGACTTACTTGCCATTCATCGTCAAAGCGCTTATTGCAGCTACTCGCGAGTTCCCTGTAATGAACGCAATGATCGACGAGCAAGCTAACGAAATTGTTTACAAAAAATACTACAACATCGGTATCGCTACAGATACAGATAACGGTCTGATCGTGCCAGTTATCCATGATGCAGATCGTAAGAGCATCTGGATGATCGCAGACAGCATCCGTGATCTTGCAGCACGCGGCCGAGACGGCAAACTGTCTCCTAACGAAATGAAGGGCAGCACAATTTCCATCTCGAATATCGGTTCTGCAGGCGGTATGTTCTTCACTCCGATCATCAACTTCCCTGAAGTTGCAATTCTCGGAACTGGACGTATCAGTGAAAAAGCGGTTGTTAAAGACGGTCAAGTTGTAGCAGCTCCTGTTATGGCTCTGTCCCTAAGCTTCGACCACCGTATCATTGATGGTGCAACAGCTCAAAACTTTATGAACTACATTAAATCCCTGCTCGCTAATCCCGAGCTGCTGGTAATGGAGGTATAAAACATGGTAGTAGGAGACGCTTCTCTCGATATTGATACTCTAGTCATTGGTGCTGGCCCTGGTGGTTATGTTGCTGCAATTCGTGCGGCACAGCTTGGACAAAAAGTTCTTATCGTTGACAAATCCGAGCTTGGCGGTGTGTGTCTGAACCGCGGTTGTATTCCTTCTAAAGCTTTGATCTCTGCGGCACATGCATATGAGAACGCAAAACACGCAGATCAATTCGGCGTAACTGCTGAAAACGTCAAAGTAGACTTTGCAAAAACTCAAGAATTCAAAAACGGCGTTGTTAAAAAGATGACTGGCGGCGTAAGCTCCCTTCTTAAAGGCAACAAAGTTGAAGTATTCAACGGCGAGTGCATGTTCATTAACGAAAACGAAGCGCGTGTATTCAATGATCATGAATCTCCGCGTTACCGTTTCAAAAATGCAATCATCGCTACAGGTTCCCGTCCAATCGAACTTAAGCCATTCCCGTTTGGCGGACGCATTCTGTCTTCCACTGAAGCATTGAACCTGCAAGAAGTACCTGGCAGCATGATCGTTATCGGCGGCGGCTACATTGGTGCTGAGCTTGGTCAAATGTACTCCAAATTCGGAACGAAAGTAACCATCATCGAAGGTATGGATACAGTACTTCCTGGATTTGATAAAGATATGACTACGCTTGTTGCGAAGAACATGAAGAAAACAGGCATCGAAATCGTAACAAATGCAAAAGCGGAAAGCGCTGAGCAAACAGATAAAGATGTTACTGTTAAATACAGCGTAAACGGCGAGAGCAAAGAAGTTACGGCTGACTACCTGCTTGTAACTGTAGGACGTCGTCCTAATACGGATGGTGAGCTTGGTCTTGATCTGATTGGTGTTGAGACAGACGAGCGCGGCTTCGTTAAAGTTGACAACCAAGGTCGTACGAATCATAAGCACATCTTCGCAATCGGCGACATCGTTGCAGGTCTTGCACTTGCACACAAAGCTTCTTACGAAGGTAAAGTAGCAGCAGAAGTTATCGCAGGAATGCCGTCTGTTGTTGATTATAAAGTAATGCCAGCAGTTGTGTTCACTGATCCTGAGTGCTCCAGCGTTGGTTACACTGAAAAAGAAGCAAAAGAGAAAGGATACAAAGTTAAATCCGGTAAATTCTCTTATGCAGGTAACGGTCGTGCCGTTTCCCTTGGACATCCTGAAGGCTTCGTGAAGCTTGTTGCTGATGAAGAAACAGGTCTGGTACTGGGCGGACAAATCGTGGGTCTGGAAGCTTCTAACCTGATTGCGGAAATCGGTCTTGCTATTGAGATGGGGGCTACACTTGAGGATATTTCCTTGACGATCCACGCGCATCCAACACTCGGTGAAATCGTAATGGAAGCATCTGAAATGGTTCTGGGTCATCCAATCCACGCAATGGTACGTTAATTACTTACATTGAGTTGATTCATTAAACAGCATGCATTGATTTGGAGGCAAGAGAGCGATAACTCGTTCTCTTTGCCTCTTTTTTTCTGCTGACTGACATATGCTCAGCATGGTAAACTATTATAATAGGGAATTTCATATTACATTTAGCTGCTTAAATCAAGAGTATATATAGATCAAAATGAATTAATTTGTCTATATAGTTTCGAATACACCTTTTTAATGAGTTATGAAATTGATTCAAGTTTTACCATGATGTTAATTACTTTACTTATGGAATTTCTCTTTTAATGGAATGGTTACTCAGAAAGGGGCAAGGTTTGCTGTGAAAGACTATCAAGCGCTGCTTAGAGATATTTTAGATCATGGAGTCAAAAAAGAAGATCGCACTGGAACAGGTACAATCTCTGTATTCGGACGTCAACTGCGATTTGACCTGTCCAAAGGATTTCCACTTGTAACGACAAAGCGTATCCATCTTAAATCCGTTATTCATGAACTGCTATGGTTTATTAGTGGTGAAACGAATATTCGCTATCTCAAAGAAAACGGAGTCCGTATCTGGGACGAATGGGCTGACGAGAATGGAGATTTAGGACCTGTTTATGGTTCACAGTGGAGAGCTTGGGAGACACCTGATGGAAAGTTTATAGATCAGATTGCGAACGTCATTCATTCAATCAAGAATAATCCGGATTCCAGAAGACATATCGTCAGTGCCTGGAACGTAGCCGAGATTGAACAAATGAAGCTGCCACCGTGCCATTTTGTGTTTCAATTTTATGTAGCTGGTGGAAAGCTGTCTTGTATGCTCACGATGCGCTCGGTGGATACCTTCCTGGGGCTGCCGTTTAATATTGCAAGCTATGCACTTCTGACACATATGGTAGCACAGCAATGCGGCCTGGAAGTCGGCGACTTTGTATGGTCAGGAGGAGATGTTCATATCTATTCTAATCATCTGGAGCAAGTGAACACTCAGCTGGCACGTGAGCCGTACCCATTGCCGACACTCGTTATTAAACGCAAGCCAGATTCTATATTCGATTATAAATATGAAGATTTTGAGTTTGAGAATTATGAGCATCATCCCGCTATAAAGGCACAGGTATCTGTCTGATTATATAAGGAGGTGTACCATGGGAATTACAATGATTTGGGCCATGAGCGCTAACGGTGTAATTGGCAAAGACAATGGCATGCCTTGGCGGCTTCCGAAGGATATGGATTTTTTCAAAGCGCAAACTACCGGGCACACCATCATTATGGGCCGCAAAACATGGGAATCCCTCAAGGGGAGAGCACTGCCTAAACGCAGAAATATCGTTCTTACTCGTCAAGAGCTCGAGCTTCCAGGTGCAGAGGTGATTCATTCGGTTATTGAGGGTGTTGAGATTGCAAAGAATGAGGAATTGTTCGTCATTGGCGGTGCCAAGGTGTATGAGGAATTTCTTCCTTACGCGGATCGGCTCATCGTCACACGAATCCATGACACGATGGAAGGGGACACCTATATGCCTGATATCAAGTGGGATGAGTGGGTTTTGACGGAAGAGATCCAGGGTGAGAAAGATGAGAAAAATCCATATGAGTTCACGTTCCAGTTTTTCAGAAAAATAGTGTAAACAGCTTGAGCAGCACGATTGAACAAACACTTTTTATGAAAACTCCGATAAATAAAATCGATCATAAGTTGACGCGGTTTGTGATGAATAATACAAATTATTATGCGCATAGTCCATTTAATATCAGGATTTGCAGATGCTACTATAGTTGAAATATAGATTTAGGCGAGCTTTTGAATGTTGTACTATTTAAGGGATATAAGCCGATTGTACAATAAGATTTAAAATTCGTTATTCGGATAAGTACAAATTGTGCTTTTTTGTGATACAATAGTCAAAAACTCTACACGAAGTGTCAACTATATCGCTATTGTTCGGATTTTATAGGATAGCCCGTATCGTTGAGACAGATGAGAATGGATGGGGGAAAATGTAACATGTCTACACCTACAGGATTTATGGAGTATAAAAGACAGCTGCCGGCTGACAGACCTCCCGAAGAGCGGATTAAGGACTGGGAGGAATTCCACAAGCACATGTCAGAAGAAGAACTCCGTACTCAAGGTGCACGATGCATGGATTGCGGAACACCTTACTGTCACACCGGGATTGATATGATCGGCGGCACTTCCGGCTGTCCGGTGCATAACCTGATCCCAGAATGGAACAATCTTGTTTACCGTGGTCTCTGGAAGGAAGCGCTTGACCGTTTGCATAAAACGAACAATTTCCCTGAGTTTACAGGTCGTGTGTGCCCTGCCCCTTGTGAAGGTTCATGTACGGTGGGCTTGATTGGTCAGCCTGTCACGATCAAGACGATAGAAGAAGCCATCATTGAAAAAGGGTTTGAAGAAGGCTGGGTCGTTCCTAACCCGCCTGAAAAACGGACGGGCAAGCGTGTAGCAGTCGTTGGATCAGGTCCTGCCGGACTTGCAGCAGCAGCACAGCTGAACAAAGCTGGACACCTCGTGACGGTTTATGAGCGTGCGGATCGTGTCGGCGGACTGTTGACCTATGGTATTCCAAGCATGAAGCTGGATAAAGGTGTTGTAGAACGCCGTGTGAATCTGCTCCAAGCGGAAGGGATTACGTTCATTACGAATACAGAGATTGGCAAGGACATCTCTTCACAGGAGCTTACTGAACAATACGATGCGGTTGTATTGTGCGGAGGGGCGACGAAGCCGCGTGAGTTCAATATTGAAGGCAGCGGGCTTAACGGAGTTCATTATGCGATGGACTTCCTGAATGGAACGATCAAGAGCTACCTTGATTCCAATCTTGCAGATGGCAACTATATTTCTGCAGAAGGCAAGAAGGTAATCGTCATTGGTGGCGGTGACACTGGATCTGACTGCGTTGCCACTTCACTGCGTCATGGCGCCAAAAGTGTGACTCAGTTCGGTACTCATGAGAAGGCACCGCTAGAACGTGATCCGATTACAAATCCGTGGCCGCAATTCCCTAACGTGTACACGCTGGATTATGCACAAGAAGAAGCAAAAGCCGTATTTGGCAATGATCCGCGTGAATTCTCCATCATGACAACTAAATTTGTAGGTGACGAGCAGGGGAACCTGAAGGAGCTGCATACCGTACAAATTCAGCGTATTGTCGATGAAACTGGCCGCAAAATCTATCAGCCGATCGAAGGCACGGAGCGTGTCTTTGAAGCGGATCTGGCTTTTATCGCCATCGGATTTGATGGACCAGAGCAAACGATTCCTCAGCAGCTCGGTCTTGAAACGACTCGTCGTTCCAACGTGAAAGCCCGTTATGGCAAATATACGACGAACGTAGACAAAGTATTTGCAGCAGGTGACATGAGACGTGGACAAAGTCTTGTTGTGTGGGCAATTAACGAGGGACGCGAAGCCGCTCGTGAAGTAGACAAATACCTGATGGGCTCCACCGTTCTCGTATAACTTATAATTTTGTAATAGCGATACCGTTATTATCTATATCCTAATATCAGCCCCTATGAACTGGAATTGGTTCATAGGGGCTTTTGTATCCCCACCCTTAACTTGAAGGAGCGAAGCGTGCGTTTTTGTTTATTGATATTCGCCCGGAAGGACCATCCATGGACGAAGCGGTCATGCGAGCATCAACAAGAATGCTTGAAACTTACGAAACATCAAGTTTTCTGCTATAATGAGGTTACTTAGAAGCAAGGAGCTTCCGTCAAATCATGAGGGAAGCTCCTTTTTGGCTCGTACAGGGCTAAAATAGGGAGGAACGGACGGATGAAGACGCTCATTATCGCGGAAAAGCCCGACATGGGACGAACGATAGCAGCCGTGGTGGAACCGCGTGCAAAAAACAACCGAACGTATCTGGAGGGAGAAAGGTATATCATTACTTGGGCGATTGGCCATCTGCTTGGACTGGCTCAGCCGGAGGCATACGATTCCAAGTATAAGAGATGGAGTATTGATGATCTGCCCATCATACCGGATCGATTCAAGATTGTACCGAATCCGAAGACTAAAGATCAGCTCAAAACCATTGGAGAGCTTGCGCGAAAAGCGAATCTGATCATTAATGCATGTGATGCAGGGCGTGAGGGTCAGTACATATTTGACCTCATTCAGCAGCAGCTTAAGCTGAACCAGCCTGTTAAGCGGCTATGGATTTCGGATTTGACAGCAGAGAGCATTAAGCGTGGCTTCGACCAGCTGCATGATGCGTCGGATTTCTATCATTTGACTGAAGCGGCAAGAGCACGGAGCGAGGCAGATTGGCTGATCGGGATGAATGCCTCCAGAGCTTTTACTACCAGACATAATGCCCTTTTATCTGTCGGCAGAGTACAGACTCCTGTCCTTGCCCTTATCTATGACCGGGAGAAGGAGATTGAAGCCTTTGACTCGCAAACCTACTATGAAGTAGCAGCCACCTTCAAGCAGGATAAAACGGAATATCGCGGCGTATGGCAAGGGGATCGACTGACGTCTAGTGAAATTGCCCAGAATATAGCCGACAAGGTAAAAGGCAAGCCGGGTCGCGTCGACAAATACGATGTGAAGAATACGAAGGAATATCCGTTTAAGCTGTATGACCTGACGCTATTGCAACGAGAGGCCAACGCTAAATTCGGATTCCCTGCCAAAAAAACATTGGATATTGCTCAGGCGTTATATGAGAAGCACAAGGTTATTTCCTACCCGCGGACAAATTCAAATTATGTGACCGAGCAAAATATTGATGGCATGCAGAAGACACTTCAGCTCCTGAAGAATGGTCCATACGCCGAGCTGGCGGGAGGAGCTAATCCCTCACTCGTACACAAAGGCAATCGAAGTGTCTGTAATCCGCAGCGGGTCGAGGATCATCATGCCATTTTGCCAACACTCAAAAAAGCAGGCACCTTAAGTAAGGATGAGAATCAGATCTATGATCTGATCGTGCGCCGCTTTCTCTCACATTTCTATCCACCGGCAGAGTACAAGCAGCACACCGTTTTTACGGAAGTGGAAAAAGAGACATTCAAAACGAATGTGAAGGAGCTGCTGTCATTAGGCTGGAAGGTTGTTCTGCCACCAGAAGATTCAGCTGCCAAGAAGCGTCGAAGCAAGAAAGACGGGGAAGATGAGGAGCAGGAGGAACATACGTCTGAACCTTTTCATCTGAACAAGGAGCAGCCGGTGTCATGCAAGAAGAGCGAAATGAAAGAGAAGCAAACTCAGCCGCCAAAGAGCTATACGGAAGGAACTCTGCTGAAAGCGATGGAGAGCGCAGGGAAGCAGATTGAGAATGATGAGCTCAGAGATGCGATGAAGGACGCAGGCCTCGGAACACCAGCGACAAGAGCGGCGACCATTGAACGGCTTAAGCAGGTTGGTTACATCCAGCTGACGGGCAAGAAGATGACGATCACGCAAAAAGGCCGCACCGCTATAGAATTAATACGAAGTGCAGGAGTCGATCTGCTCGCCTCTCCCGAAATGACAGGCCAATGGGAGCGCAGGCTGAATCAAATATCCAAGGGAGAAGCTGCTCAGGACAAGTTCATGGACAATGTCAAACGCTTTACAATCTCAATCATTGAAAAGGTCCGCGTACAGCAGCCTGCGGCGAAGGATGCCTTTGGTGACGAGGACATGACAAAAAAAGGCAGAGGAAGCCGTAGTACAAAGGGCAGTAAGCGAGGAACAAGAGGGTCGGCCTCATCGGGTACTAACACATCTAAAAGAAGTACCGTCTCTAGCGCATCATCTGCATCTACTTCCCTTGCGGCATCTAGCCGTACATCGAGCGCTGCCAAGACTTCCAGTGTACGAACAGCACTCGGCAGCTGCCCGCGCCCAGGCTGCGGCGGGACGATCATCGAAGGCAGGAAAGGATATGGCTGCAGTCATTTTAAACAAGGCTGCGGGTTTGTCATATGGAAGGATTTTGCGGGCAAACAAATCTCCGAGAAGATGCTTGAGTCATTACTGTCCAAAGGCAAGACACAACTCTTGTCATTCAAGACCCATACAGGGGCTGTGAACAAAGCTAGAATTGTGCTGACCGACCGTGCATCGGGGAAATTAACATTAGAGCGAGAGCATTAACCCGAACGTAAATCCCCGGAACATTACAGATTAACAATTAGCAGCTAATAATAAGAAAAAGAACTGTCTCACTCCCATGAATCGTTAATATCTAAGGGAGAAGGACAGTTCTTTTTATAAACCGGGGCATTAATTTTGAAGACCTGATAAGTATCCTTGGATTACATCGGGAACGTCGACGAGTTGCTTAATTGTGTATAAGGAATAGTCCTCCGGCTTGTTCAGCTGAATTACATTATATTGCCATTCCACATCCTGTTCGATGTAGATCGCGTGAATTCCTGCAGAAATCGCAGGCTCAATATCCGTCCGCAGTGAATTGCCAATCATCCAGGTGATGGAGCGGTCAAAGTTCCCTTTTTGTATGATGGCTTCGAGTGCCTCAATATTTTTGTGCTTCGTAATGTAAATTCGATCATCAAAGTACTCGCCAAGCTTCATTTGGTCGATTTTGCGCTGCTGGATTATATGTTCACCACCTGTATACAGATGCAGCGTATGACCCTGGTCACGAAGCAGCTCCAATGTTTCAACCATTCCTGGGTATGCTTCAACCTCCTGCTCGTATACGCTCATGCCGAGGTCTTGAAGCTGAGCCTGCTCATCCTGGTTGATGGCACGATGATATTTTTTGGAGAAAAATACGTATGTATCAATCAGGGATTGCGGAAAATGCTGGGAGGCAAACCCGAAAATGTTAACCCCGGACACATCGATTTCTATTTGCTTCGATCTCACTTCATCAATCGTAATGTTGTAATCGCAAAACCATTCCTGCATGAGTTCGTAAAACGCACCGAGCGTTAAATTGAAATATTTGTTACAGTGTATGAGTGTATCGTCAAGATCGAATATAATCTGCTGCGGCACGTATGATTTCATTATCTTCACTCCTTGCTGTTCTAAAGTTGTCATATTTGAATGTAAGCTTCCAGATACATATTAAGTTCTGATAGTCCGTCGGTTCTCAGGCTATATTTCTCATTCTGATCCTTGCCTAGGTGTGTCTGCAGCAAGCCTGATACACGTAGAGCCATTAGATGGGGGCGAAGAAATTCCGCGGACTGACCGAGCTCAGTTGACATCTGGTTAATCGATTTAGGTTGGTTTGATATATAACGAAGCAAGCGTAGTCTCTCGGGATCTGAAATGGCTTCCGTAAGTCTCAGCAAGCTGACAGGCGGTTCATCATCACGCTCAACAGGCACATCAACCGGATACTGAATCAATAGCATACCTTCGTAGAAGCAATACATATTAATGGGTCTGTTATGAACGGTTGGAAACAATATGATTTTGTTTAATCCCGGAATGTCCTCCACAATGAGGCCTGCTGTTGCATAGTCAACCAGTCGGTCAGGACTCATCTTGGTCAATAGCAATTCTTTCTCTGAGCTGTCTTCCTCTATTAGCTTACGGTATTCGGGAAGAAGCGATTGATAATAATGCTTATCCCATAACTGAAGCAGAGGAATGTAATGATCCCGTATGCGGGAAGCTTCTTCGATCGTCAGGTCTGGAAGCACGGAATGGACCATACGAAAAAGCTCCTCGATCGGTCTTTCGGACATTTCTGCAAGAAATGGCTGCACCTCGCTTGTCTGCTCTCGCAGCGCCGTCCATGCAAATAGCACGTCATAATCGCTGAAAGGCCATGAAGCGGCAGCTCTAATGGATTCTCGAACATCCAAGCTTAGTGTGCTGTCTATGTCCTCAATCCATTCAGGACCGAGATCAAGACTGCGAACCCATCTTCTCGTCACATAGACCATAAAGCTGTTCAGCAGTTCATAAATGGGAGAAACGTCAACTTTCACCTGATAACTCATCTGTATAAACAGACCTCCTATCACAGGTTTCAGCTTAACTTTTACGAAAAGTAAGCGTTCATTTCATTATCGCTTGTATTTGGGCGTATTGTCCACTATAATGTTGAATACTTTGTAACCCGTTTCCTCACCCGGAGGACTATAATAGAGGACAGTGACAGGTCGTCAGCGATGACGATTTTTCTTTTTGTTCGAGTGAAAGGTAGGTTCGCATTGCAGAAGGGAATACACCAAGAAGGATCATCAAGGCATTTTTTGATCTTAATCGCAATTATTATTGTAGCAGGCTTAAGTCAAGGTTTATTATTGCCCGTTCTTTCCATATTTATTGAGAAGATGGGAGTTTCATCAAGTGTCAACGGCATGAATGCCGCAGTCATGTATGTCGGTTCTTTTGCCATGACTTTGGTTGCAGAACGAATTCTTGGTGCAGTCGGATTTAAAAAGCTGATTGTCGCAGGAATTATTGTCGTCATGATTCCATTAATGTTATTTCCAATCATCCCGGATTTGCGGTTATGGTTTCTGCTTCGGCTCCTGGTCGGAATTGGAGACAGTGCATTGCACTATGCAACACAGCTATGGGTTCTACTGGTGACCCCCGCTGGTTCAAGAGGACGAAATATATCCATCTACGGAATGTCATATGGGATTGGATTCAGTCTTGGGCCGTTAGGCATTAAATTGCTGGATTACAATCAAATGCTGCCGTTTGCAATATTGTTCCTCATTATGCTTGTTGTACTGTTCTTTGCTCTTCGACTGCCTGATACACGTCCTGAGAAAATGAGTACGAAGGACCAGGTTAAGGGACGGTACAGAAAAGGCTTCATTCTTGCCTGGTATGCACTCTTGCCGGCCTTCCTGTATGGCTATATGGAGTCGGGAATGAACAGCAACTTCCCAATATATGGGCTTAGAATCGGATTCTCCGAGAATGACATCTCGACACTCCTGCCCTTTGTGGGTATTGGCGGACTGCTGCTGCAGCTCCCGCTAGGTGCACTTAGTGACAAATATGGGCGTAAAAAGATACTGATGATCGCAGGAATATTAGGTGGTTTGTTCTTTCTGATGATTCCGGCAGTCGGCACTCACTTTTGGTACACTTTGATTCTACTTACTTTTGCCGGCGGACTCGTTGGTTCGTTCTTTTCGCTGGGGCTCGCGTATGCGGCTGATATTCTCCCTAAGCAGCTCCTTCCATCTGCGAATGTCGTTGCTTCTTTTCAATTTAATATAGGGAGCATTTTGGGACCGAATCTTGGAGGAATCATGCTGGGGCTGGGTGCTCCGGGAGCCATGTTCTGGCTCCTTGGCGGCTGCTACCTCGTATTTGGAATAGCGGGCTTCTTTTTTCGATCGAAAGAGCAGTCACATCGACTCTGATCTCAGGAATGTTTGTTCTCATATGGTAAATCGACTCTTTTTCCAATAAACTAAGAATATACAATCTACGGATAAGAGGAGTTTAAGCGTAAATGATCAGAGTAGAGAATCTAGCAAAAAGCGTAGGTCCGGACAGGCTTCCGGTACTTCGAGAGATAAGCTTTGACATGCAGCAAGGGGAATTTATCGGGATTGTGGGCGGCAGCGGGAGCGGAAAAAGTACGCTTCTTCGTTGTTTGGCCCTGAAGGATCAATGGGATAAAGGGAAATTTACGGTACATGGTACTGATATTTTTAATGCTGGTTATGCTGGTAAAAAGCAAATTAAGCGCGAATGGGCCTATTTGGAGCAGAATCCGGAATTGTTCACGAACAAAACGGTGCTCAAGAATGTACTCATCGGTCGTTCTGGGCAAACGCCTTGGTGGAGAATGGTGACTGGGATGGTACGTTCGGATGACTATATGGGAGCCATGGACATTATTGAAAATGTTGGTTTGCTCGATAAAGCCCATATGAAGGCAGGACAACTCAGTGGAGGAGAGCGGCAGCGTGTGGCTATTGCAAGAGCGCTAACCCATGGGGCCAAAGTTATTTTGGCGGATGAGCCTGTCATTGGACTGGATCCCAAATCAGCGGACAGTGTGCTTGAGAATTTCAAAAAGCTGTGCTCGGAAGAAAATGTTACTGTGATTGCCGTACTTCCTATCGAGCTGGCAGAACGTCATGCGGCTAGGATATGGGGGCTTTCCGAAGGAAGAATTGCTTTTGATATCCGGGGCCGGCGTCTTACCATGCACGAAAAAAACAAGATTTAACGAGTGGAAAGAGTGATCAGGTGTTAAATGCACAACATATAAAAAGGATAATTCATGCAGCGCTGTTATTTGCCGTACTTATGCTTCTTACTGCTTGCGCGAACGGACTTGATTCATTCAATGATCCAAAGTCGCTTATGAAAACGCCGCAACTGACATCGGAGCGGGAGAATCTGCTCAGCGTCATTCAGGGTGAATTGCCTGAAGGCTCTACGATTACACAGCCAAGAGAGATGTCCAACAAGATTATTCAGAAAGACTTGAACAATGATGGTGTGATGGAGGCAGTTGTTTTCTACGACACACCCGATGAAGAAGTGAAAATTCATGGTATGGTGCTTGAGAAGCGAGGGGTAACCTGGGTTAAGAAATTAACCTTTGATGGTCTCGGATCCGTACTCAATTCATTCCGCCTGCAAGATATAACGGGAGATGACGATTTGGAGATTATCGCCGGCTTCTCCAACAGTGTAGAGCAGAATGCCCAGAACTGGCTTGCTTCTTATATTTATAACGGCAGCACACTTCAAAAGATACTGGAAATGCCTTACTCCAAGTATGTCATTGTAGATGAGTCCCGTAATCCGATGGATATGAATGGTGATGGGATTAATGATCTGACCATCATGAATATATTGCCGACAAGCGGTCAAGGAACCGTAACGGTCTACCAATATAAGGACGAAGTCTTCGAGCCGATTGACAAGCTGACAATCGAAACTCGTATGAGGGACTTCTACAACGTATCTGCGGGTAAAATTTCACCCAATCATACAGGTATTTTGCTAGATATTGGTCTAGATGCATCCAATTCCTATACGGATGTTGTGTATATGGAGAACAACCAGCTTGTTGAGGCTTTTAAAGGAATTGATATCACCTTCAAGCCTAGAAAGATAATGAGTGAAGATATCAACAACGATGGTATTGTTGAATTTGGTCTGCTGGAAATCCCACCAGGCTGGGAGATGTTTGTCGACAGCGAGAAGCTCTACTTCTATTCCTTCTATCAGTGGAACGGCAAGGATGACATGACCTTTGTTATGCAGCAATACCGGGATGACCAGGATCGTTTTTACTTCAACCTTAAGCCTGAGCAGCACGGAAATGTTACACTGGATACGAAATCGGTCAAGGATAAATACCTTCGCTTCAAGCTGATTGATACGGATGAGACCGTAGCAGAGATTAATTTCTTCTCACTTGATGAATGGGAGAAAGTAAAAGATGAATGGAAACAGATCGTCCGGTCAAGTAATCAGGTGATTGGATATCGTTTACCAAAACAGGCAGGTGTAACTGAACCGGACAATATTCCGCAAGAGATGGAAGAGGAAGGAATGAGTGAATAAATGAGTAAGGTTTTGATTATGGAAGACGAGGAATCGATCCGCAGTTTTATCGTGTTGAACTTGAAGCGTAACGGCTTCGAAGTGCTTGAAGCAGGAGACGGAATGGAGGCAATGAGAATCATCAATTCTGTTAATGATATCGATATTGCTCTTCTCGACGTCATGGTTCCTGGAATTGACGGTTTTGAAGTCTGCCGCCGAATTCGGGAAACGAACGAGCGGATCGGGATTATTTTCTTGACAGCTAAGGTGCAGGAGCAAGATAAAGTATATGCCTTGTCTGTCGGAGCGGATGATCATGTTAGCAAGCCATTTAGTCCTACTGAGCTTATTGCACGAATTCAGTCACTGCTCCGGAGAGTGAACGTTCATCGTGAAACAGCTGCCAAGGTCACATTTGAATCAGGTCCGTTCTCATTAGACCTTATTTCCAAGCAGTTCAAAAGAAACGGTCAGGCTATTGAACTTACTCCGACAGAATTTTCACTGGTGCAATTTTTCCTGGAGAAAGAAAACACGCCGCTCAGCCGTGATGTTCTTCTTGATCATGTCTGGGGCAAAGAATATATGGGAGATCCCAAAATCGTGGACGTGAATATTCGGCGTCTGCGGCAAAAAATCGAAGACAATCCTTCAGAGCCGGAATACTTGCAAACGGTTTGGGGACATGGTTACAAGTGGAAGGGTAGAGCTCAATGATGAAAGGCATACGCAGGCAAATAGTTCTGCAATATTTTATTCTCGTTCTGCTTGCGCTATTGCTGATCGAATCTATTTTTCTGGTTGCGATGCAGAAATATTATTATGACAGTATCTATAATTACATCGAATCCAATTCGAAAAATGTAATCCGATACTATAATTCTTCGTTTATAGACAGCAGCAACGAAAGCTCGTTTATTTCCAATCTGATGTACTATCTCAAGCTGGACAATACATCACTTGAAATACTCGATACAGAAGGCAATGTGCTTGCATTGTCCTCGGGCTTCGAGTCCGATCGGACCATTCAGACGAGTGATATTCCTCAGGCATTGAAGGGAAGCACAGGGCGCTGGATCGGGAAAGACTCGGTAACAGGTGAGTCCGTAATGGCGGTGTCAACGAAGATCGACTACGGTAATGACAATGTATACATTGCCCGTTACGTGACAAGCATTGAGCGTGTAAACGAAGCACTGATTGATATTCTCATCTGGTCCAGTCTTATTGTCATTGGTGTACTGGTGCTTGTCTTTACGATAAGTATCGGGCTTGCCAATTCCATTGTAAGGCCCATCAACATCATTACAGGAGTCTCCGCTGAAATGGCGAAGGGCCGGTTTGATGTCCGGATCGAGGGGGATTACAAATATGAGATTGGCGAGCTTGCCTCGACGCTGAATTATATGGCCCAAGAAATTGTTCGCAGCAATCAGGTCAAGGATGATTTTATCTCCTCGATATCTCATGAGCTCAGGACTCCGCTCACCAGCATCAAAGGCTGGAATGAAACTCTTGAATCCGGCGGCTATGATCCAGATGAGACACGGATGGGTCTGAAGATTATATCTAACGAAACGAATCGATTAATTGGACTGGTTGAGGAGCTGCTCGATTTCTCTAAACTGCAGCAAAATGAAATGAAAATGGTTAAAGGCTCGGTCAGTGTACGTGAAGTCATGCAGGAAGTGATGCTGAATGTCTGGGCGAAGGCAGAGCAGAAGCATATCCAGCTTAAGCTGGATGCAGAGGAAGAGGAATATCTTATTTTGGGCGATGGCAATCGTCTGAAACAGGTGTTTCTCAATGTCATAGATAATGCAATCAAGTTCTCCCATATGAATTCTTGGATCTACATTATCCTTCAACGCGAAGATGAGTTCATTATCGTGTCTGTACAGGATACGGGAATCGGGATCAGTGAAGAGCATTTGGCGAAGGTAAAAGACCGCTTCTATCAAGTGGATCACCAGCATGGGGGTACAGGTCTGGGACTTGCTATTAGTCAGCAGCTCATTGAGCTTCATGGAGGGACAATGAGTATGCATAGTGAACTCGGCAACGGTACGACAGTTACCGTTCGCTTGCCTGCCTTACAAGAAGAGGCTCATGAGGAGCAGGATCAGCAAGGGACCATTGAAGCATGATGGCTATTGGAGGGGAGAGAGAGCATGTTAGACAATCTGGAGCTTATTAAGCAAAGAGAAGAACAAGAGGGCAAGCTTGTATTGGTCAAAGCTACCCCTGAAGAAACGAATGATATTGTATTCTTGCTGAAGGAAGCAGCTGAATGGATGGTCGCAAGCGCTCTGAAGCATTGGACACCGGATATGTTTACTTCAGAATCCGTTCGCTCCTATTTTGATGACCGTGAAGTATATGTCGCTTACTTGAACCAAGCACCTGTCGGTATGTTCACACTGCAAGGAAGTGATCCTTCTTATTGGGGTCCTCTTAATGATGATCGTTACGGCTACTTGCATCGACTCACGGTCCGCCAAGCGTACCGCAAGCGAGGCATTAGCGAATGGCTGCTTGATGCTGCAGAAGAAATCGTACTCTCCAAAGGTAAGAAGGCATTAAGGCTGGATTGTATTACACACAGTCCGAAGCTAAATGCTTTTTATCAAGGGCTTGGATTTAAGCATCAAGGTGTAACGGACATGGGTGTCCGGGTCGTAAATTTGTACGAACGATAGAATGTAAAATTCACGCTACATTATATGATAAGTGAAAAGAGCACTCCTAGAAGAAGGAGTGCTCTTTTCGTTTGAAAATGTTATTATGAGGATAAGCCTTCCGCACGAAGGCGGCCCGTTTTTTCATATACTTCTTTGAGCAGTCGATTAGGCTGAGTACGAACAGCAGGCTTAGAAACGACGGTCTCGTGTGGTCCAATGACCACAATTTCGTCCACTTTGCCTTTAATGACCGCGCCATCTCTAACAATGGCACCTTCGCCAATAATAGCGTGCTCAATCGTTACATTACGGCCTATTTTTGCATTCGGCATAATTACACTATCTTTAATGGAACTGGATTTTCCAATCTCGACACCGTAGAAGATGACCGAACGGTCTGCATCACCTTCAATGGCGCATGTTTCATGAACCATACAGCTGTCAAAGCTGCTTGTTCTCGGTTTATGTGCACTTGGTTTAGTACGCCATTTGCGAGTGAACATCGGCCATGTTTGTTCAGATTCCTTATTCAAGGTTACTCCGTTCAAGAGATCCATATGCGCATCCCACAGCGATTGAACAGTGCCTACATCTTTCCAATACCCGTTAAAGTTGTATACGTACAGCGGCTCCTCACTCTGCAGCATGGCTGGAATAAGGTCTTTACCGAAATCATGTCCAGAATCATGAATCGCAGCATCACGAAGCAAATGCTCCTTCAAGTAGCTCCACTTAAATACATAAATACCCATTGAAGCCAGGTTGCTTTCCGGTTTCGCTGGTTTTTCTACGAACTCGGTAACACGCATATCTTCATCAGCACCCATCACACCAAAGCGATGCGCCTCATTCCATGGCACTTCAATAACAGCAATCGTTGCTTGAGCACCTTTGTCTGTGTGGTACTGCAACAGCTCACGATAATCCATTTGATAAATGTGATCTCCGGAGAGAATAAGTACATCTTCTGGATCATGTTGATCTATAAATTCAATATTTTTATATATGGCATCCGCAGTGCCGCAATATCCTTCTTCACAACCGATATTCCATGAAGGAAGGAGTGATATACCATTTCCTCCAGTCTGGTTCAGCTTCCAAGGCTCTCCTTCACCAATATGTTGATGCAGAGATTCAGCCTCATATTGTGTTAATACTCCTACTGTATCAATTCCTGAATTTACGCAGTTGCTGAGAGGAAAATCGATTATTCGATAATTTCCACCAAAGTGAACAGCAGGTTTAGCAATGCTCGATGTCAAAGGCGCAAGGCGCTTTCCTTCTCCTCCTGCGAGCAACATGGCGATGCAATCTTTCTTAGCCATTTCGTTTCCCTCCCGAATGTAATTGTTGACGTTGAGATATTATTAAACGGCGACCTTCGCCCGTGAAACAACCTTTTCAGAAAACATGACAAATAAATAAAAAAATTGTGTTTGAGCTATTTTTGCTATTCAAATTGGTGAAAATGGGGTAATAATGTGATTGAAATTCTAATTGAAAAAGCAGGTGATCTTTTGATCGAGAACAAATGGTTGGAACAATCCATCTCTTCTGAAGATATTTATTATTTTCATGAAGGGACATCTCATTTCAGTCATCACTTTTTGGGGGCTCACCCCGTAGTGGAAGATGGAGTTAAGGGTTACCGATTTACGGTATGGGCTCCCAACGCGATAAAAGTGGGTCTTGCTCACGATCGTAACGGTTATCACGGCCTAGGCGAGTCTGATCTCTTATATAAGATACCCGATTCAGGACTTTGGACTCGTTTTTTTCCTGAAATTATAGAAGGAATTTTTTACAAATATCATATAATTTCTCCCCATGGTGAATCCTTACTCCGTGCGGATCCGTATGCCTTCCAGGCAGAAGTAAGACCGGCAACGGCTTCGGTAACAACGGATATCGAAGGATATGTATGGCATGATGCTGCGTGGCGCCGTAAACAGAAGGAGCCATATAACAAACCGCTCCATGTATATGAAATGCATTTTGGAACATGGAAGCAAAAAGATGACATGAGTTTCTATACATACCGTGAAATGGCGGAGCTGCTCATCCCTTATCTTCTTGAAATGTCCTATACTCATGTCGAGTTCATGCCGCTGAGTGAGCATCCATACGATCTGTCTTGGGGATATCAGAATACAGGTTATTTTGCCCCAACCAGCAGATATGGTACTCCTAAAGATTTGATGTTTTTGATTGATCAGCTTCATCAAGCCGGTATAGGCGTAATTCTGGACTGGGTACCTGCTCATTTCGCCAGAGATGCACACGGACTTCGTATGTTTGATGGTACACCGCTCTACGAATATGCGGATCCACTCAAATCCGATAAGCCGGGCTGGGGGACACTGAGCTTCGATTATTCAAAGCCTGAAGTAAGATCGTTTCTGATCTCAAACGCCATTTACTGGATGGAAAAATATCATATTGATGGTCTGCGGATTGATGCGGTAACGAGTATGCTAAGGCTGGATTTTGAGAAAAGTAATGGTCAATATACATTGAATGAATTTGGCGGCGTTGAAAATTTGGAAGCCATCGATTTTATTAAACAGTTAAATACGACGATCTATCACTATTATCCTAATGCACTCATGATGGCTGAAGAATCAAGCGCTTGGCCCGGTGTGACAAGCCCTGTATTCGCTGACGGACTTGGATTCAATTACAAATGGAATATGGGCTGGATGAACGATACCTTGGAGTATTTCAAAACAGATTTTAACGAGCGGCCTCATAAGCACAATTTCCTTACCTTTCCTGTCGTTTATGCACAGGCGGACAACCACCTGCTTCCTCTCTCTCATGATGAAGTTGTTCATGGGAAGAAGTCGCTGCTTGACAAGATGCCGGGCAACTATGAGCAGAAATTTGCAGGTCTTCGTACTTTACTCGGTTATTTCATGACCTTTCCTGGCAAAAAGCTGCTCTTTATGGGAGGGGAATTCGGTCAGTTTATCGAATGGAAGGATGAAGAGCCCCTCGATTGGTTCTTGCTGGATTATGAGAGTCATCGTAAGCTTCATGCTTACTCCAAAGCGCTAAATGAATTGTATATCCGGGAAAAAGGACTATGGGAACTGGATCATGCTGGTGAAGGCTATGAATGGATATCAGCAGATGACCACTCGCAAAGTGTCATTTCCTATCTTAGAAAAGGCAAGAAGCCAGGTGATACGCTGATCGTGGTCATTAATCTTCAGCCTGTAGCTAGACAGGATTATCGTATAGGTATTGCAAGGCCTGGCTCGTATACAGAAATTTTTAATAGTGACCTTCAGGAATTCGGCGGGGAAGGGCTGCATGTAAATAACGAAATTCGCACTGAGAAAACTTCCTGGCATGGACAGCCGAACAGTCTGGTACTCAAGCTTCCGCCACTTAGTGTCGTGATTTTGAAAAAGACAACCCGTGGCAAGGTGAAGCCGGACGCTAAACCCGTAGATCTCAAAAATGAGGCTACACAAGATAAGAAAAAAGCGGTCAAGCCCAAAAAACGACAATCGAAGAAAGTACTGCAGGATGTTCCGATTGTATAAACACACCAGCAGTGTATATGTAGAGCGAAAGCATTGATCAAGGAGGAAGCACAAATGAATGTACTATTCGCCGCAGCAGAAGGGCATCCATTCATCAAAACGGGAGGGCTGGCCGATGTCATCGGCGCTTTGCCTCAGGCATTGCGTAAAAATGGGGTTGATATTCGAGTTGTACTACCCAAATATAAAGGCATTCATGACCGTTACCGTGAGAAGATGGAGCCTGTAACGGTGACCGATGTATACGTCGGCTGGCGTAAGCAGTATTGCGGAGTAGAGCGTCTTGTTCATAACGGCGTCACATTCTATTTCCTCGATAACGAATATTACTTCGGCAGAGATGGGATATACGGTTATATGGATGATGGTGAACGATTCGCCTTCTATAATCGTGCAGTTCTGGAAGTGATACCTCTACTGGATTTCGAGCCGGATGTGATTCATTGTCATGACTGGCATACTGGAATGATTCCGTTAATCAAGATGGCACACTATGATCATCTTCCAGAGTATCAATCTATTCGAACGGTGTTCACGATTCATAATCTGTTGTATCAAGGTATATTCCCATACGAGGTACATCATGACTTGTTAAATTTGCATGACCGATATTTTACGATGGAAGGTGTAGAATATTACGGTAACCTAAACTTTATGAAAGCGGGCTTAGTCTATTCCGATCATGTATCTACCGTTAGTCCGACCTATGCTGAGGAGATTAAGACAGCTCACTATGGATATGGCCTTGATGGGCTGCTTCGATCACTTGGCGGCAAGCTGTCGGGAATCGTTAATGGGATTGATACGGACAGTTATAATCCTATAAATGATAAGGATCTTAAAGCGGTATATTCCCCAGCAGATATGAAGCAAAAACAAAAAAACAAAGCTGCTCTTCAACAGGAGCTTGGATTGCCGGTTCGACCTGAGGTTCCTGTCATCGCGATGGTTACCCGTCTTGTGGAGTCCAAAGGTCTTGATCTAGTATGCAGAACACTTGATGAACTATTGTATTACGACGATGTCCAGTTTATTCTGCTGGGCACAGGTGAACATGCATACGAGCATTGGTTCTATGAGGCAGGGCTTCGTCATCCTGAGAAGATGTCAGCACAAATAAGGTTTAATGAAGGCTTGTCCAGAAGATTCTATGCCGGAAGCGACCTGTTTCTTATGCCTTCGATGTTTGAACCTTGCGGAATCAGCCAGCTGCTCGCATTGCAGTATGGAAGCATCCCGATTGTCCGGGAGACAGGTGGGTTGAATGATACGGTACAGGCTTACAACGAGTTCACTGGAGAAGGAACAGGATTCACCTTTACCAATTACAATGCACATGACATGCTGTATACCATAAGAAGAGCAATGATGTTCTATGATCGCAAAGATCATTGGCAGAAGATGATGTCCAATGCCATGAGCGGAGATTATAGCTGGGGAGTTTCTGCACAAGCCTATATCGATATTTACGAGAGTCTGATGAAGAATTAACTCCATATCATTCAAGCATTTACGGTTTAGTAAAGAGCTATAAATAATTATAAATAGGGTACCGAGAAATGAACTCGGTACCCTATTTGCTTTGACGTGAAATTAGTTGTTGTTCGTAACACGGTGGGCCGCTTTAATGCGGTTAAGCAGCTCTGGTTGTGTAATAACATCATATGCCGTATTCCCAAGAGCCTTGGCAGCGAGAATCATACCTGAGAGTGCTCGTTCCTGCATCGCCAAATCTCTAAATTCCTTTGAGTGAAGCGCATGCTTCTCTTCAATTATTTTGATGTAGGGATGAATGGCTGGAATTTTTACAGACACATTGCCCATATCCATGGAGCCGTGATCATCTCCTGTACTGATCTCTTCCTCACGAATTCCAAGCTCTATTAAGTTGGCGCTAAAGGCATCAGACAAAGTCTCATTCGTGTTCATCTCGTCATATGAAGTTTCATAATTGGAGGTTCTCAGCGTGCAGCCGGTTTGCAGAGCAGATCCTTCTGCAATTTTGATGACACGATCAGTTAGCACTTCAAGCTCTTTCCGTGTAGATGCCCGGACATAAAACTGGGCAGAGGCGTAATCCGGAATAATGTTGGCAGCTTCACCGCCATGGTTAATAATGCCATGGATGCGGACGGTGCTCTTCACTTGTTGACGAAGTGCATTTATTCCATTAAAAGTTTGGATAACAGCATCGAGTGCATTAATCCCTTCATGGGGACTTGCGGCCGCATGTGAGGACTTGCCGAAGAACTCAAATTGAATAGCGTCCATGGCCAGGGAAGTGCCTGATTTCTCATACGCATAGAAAGGATGTGTCATCATGGCAATATCACAGTCATCAAATAATCCGGCAGCAGCCATGGGTACTTTGGCTCCTTTTGTTTCCTCAGCAGGTGTACCGAATACTTTGATGGAACCTCCGATCTCATCAATGACCGATTTGAGACCCACTGCAGCGCCCAGACTCATCATACAGATTAAGTGATGTCCACAGGCATGTCCTAGTTCAGGAAGGGCATCGTACTCACACAGCAGTGCAATTCGCGGTCCGGGCTTCGCTGCGTTATAAGTGCCGATAAATGCTGTCGCAAGGCCAAGCACAGGTGCCTCAACTTCAAAGCCGTGGAAGATCAGCTCTTCCTTAAGTCTAGCGGATGCAAGGAACTCCTCATTCCCGAGCTCCGGGTTCTGACCAATATATAATGAAATCTCTTTGAAACGGGAACTATATTGATCAATGGTTTGATTAATGGTCTGTTTGCTCAATTCAAATCGCTCTCCTCTTGTATGCAATGCAATGTTTATAAATGAAGGTTTACATAAATCCCCAAAAGAAAAACAAACGTCTATTGATGAATGGTCTCATCACACAAGCATTATAGCATTGTAAGCACGTGAACGTCTTTAACTTTGTCGCATTTCAGCAGGTAGAGTCGATTAGTATCGGATATCTGTGAAAATTATTGGAAGTTCATTGCATATTCATACATTTTCACTTATAATGATGTTTCGATTATTAATAATTATGATTATAAGTCAGTTAAGGAGAGACAAAGGTTGAAGAAAACATTTCGGTTGCTAATCCTCTTTATGTGCATGATCATCCTGCTTCCTGCAGGACTTCAAGCGGCTTATGCACAGGATGCAAATAGTGACAAACAAGAGTTAATATTGGGAACAAGTGCAGATTTTCCCCCTTATGAGTTTCATACAACAATAGATGGTCAAGATCAGATTGTAGGTTTTGATATCGAAATTGCGAAGGCAATCGCTGAGAAGATGGGAGCCGAGCTGGTTATTCAGGACATGGGCTTTGACAGCCTGCTTCCAGCGCTGCAGAGCGGCCGTGTTGACCTCGTAATATCCGGTATGACGCCGACGGAAGAACGTCGTCAGAGCATTGATTTTTCGGATCCCTATTATAAAGCGAGACAAGTTGTCATCGTTCGTGCGGAAGATAAGGACAAGTACCAGACAATGGCTGATCTAGAGAATACGAAGATCGGTGTTCAGAAAGGCTCTATTCAAGAGGATATCGCGATGGGTGTGCCGAATGCGAGTATAACCTCACTGGATAAGATCGGCGATATCGTAATGCAGCTTGAAACCGAGCGTGTAGATGCACTGATCGTAGAGGATACGGTTGCTGCCGGTTATCTCAACGATGATATTGTGCTCGCAGATGCTGTACCGGATGAATCCGAATCCGATGCTGCGATCGGTGTTCAAAAGGGGAACACAGAGCTGCTAGCGGTCATTAATGAAACGCTTGCTGAGCTTAAGGCTGACGACAGAATTACGGAAATGGTGGAGGAAGCAAGTCTTCTGGCAGCAGGCAAGACAGGTGAGAAGAATATTTTGGAAGTAGCTTGGGAGTATCGCAGTTACTATGCAAAAGGGATCGGATATACCTTATTGCTGTCTGCTCTCGGTGTAATCTTCGGTTTCCTGATTGGTCTTATCATTACACTGGTTCGCATGTCGGGACTTAAGATCCTTGCATGGCTGGGTACTGCTTATGTTGAAGTGCTGCGCGGAACACCGATGCTCGTTCAGCTTATGATCATTCACTATGGATTGGCACTCGTGTTCGGTATTAATCTGTCTCCGCTGCAATCGGGTGTGATCACACTATCCATTAACAGCTCCGCCTATCTTGCTGAGATTTTCAGAGCAGGGATTCAGGGCGTGGACAAAGGACAGATGGAAGCTGCCCGTTCACTCGGTATGACTCGTGGAGCATCGCTTAGACACATCATTTTGCCACAGGCAATGAAGACGGTTCTTCCGGCCATCGGGAATGAATTCATTACCATTATTAAGGAATCGTCTATTATTTCAGTCATCGGTATGATGGATATTATGTACCAGGCTAATACGGTTCGCAGTATTACGTATCAAGGTCTTAGCCCGTATATAATTGCAGCGGTCATCTACTTTATCCTTACCTTCATGCTGTCCAAGCTGCTAGGTGCATTTGAAAGGAAGTTGAGAACAAGTGATAAGCGTTAAAAATTTGCATAAATCCTTTGGAGATCTAAATATTCTGAAGGGAATCGATATCGAGATTGGCAAAGGAGAAGTTGTCGTCGTGATCGGTCCTTCGGGATCTGGCAAAAGTACATTTCTACGCTGCCTGAATCTGCTGGAAGTGCCGACAGATGGCACTATATTGTTTGAAGGCAATTCCATAACCGATCCGAAGCATAACATTAACTCTACCCGTGAAAAAATGGGCATGGTATTCCAGCATTTTAATCTGTTCCCTCATAAGACAGTTGGAGAGAACATAACGCTTGCTCCGGTCACGGTGAAGAATATTGCTGCACAAGAAGCAGACAAAATTGCAGATGATCTCCTCAAGACAGTGGGATTATCTGATAAAAAGAATATTTATCCTAACCAATTGTCAGGCGGACAAAAACAGCGTATTGCGATCGCGAGAGCTCTTGCGATGCAGCCGCATGTTATGTTGTTCGATGAACCAACCTCAGCGCTGGACCCCGAGATGGTTGGAGAGGTGCTGGATGTGATGAAGAAGCTTGCCGAAGGCGGAATGACGATGGTCATCGTGACACATGAGATGGGCTTTGCCCGCGAAGTCGGTGATCGCATCCTATTCATGGATGGCGGTAAAATTGTCGAAGAAGGAACGCCAGAGGAAGTATTCGCGAATCCTAAACATCCGCGCACAAAGGATTTTCTTAGCAAGGTATTATAACTATTATATCTGTAAAGAGATTAACCCCAGACATTCGTGTCTGGGGTTTTTTTGTGTATCAATAGGAGTTGATCAGATTGTTTCCAACATTTACATAATACAAGGTTACAAAATTGTGATATATTTACGTCAGTCAAATTCATGAGGGAGGACATTATGTTTAAATCTTTCAAGAAGACTAGCATTGCTGCAGCGGTCGTCTTAGGTGCGGCATTGATGGTTCAGGTAGTTCCTGCACACGCAGACAAAGTACATACTGCTGTAGAAGGAGACACATTTTACACACTATCCAAAAAGTATAAAGTGAATTTACAGCAGCTTATGAATGCAAATAAAAAAATCTCGCCATACAACATCTACGGCGGATTAAAGATTACAATCCCGACAACCTCCAAGCTTACTGCCCAAGCAGCTGGCAGCAACCCAGCAGTAACTGCCAGCTTAAATGTAGACAGCTCGAACAAAGTGGTTGAAGCATGGGGTAAGAATTTCGATTACAGCAAAACGCTTAATGTCAAAGCGACAGCCTACTCCTCCGATCCTGCAGAGAACGGTGGATACGGAGCCGTTGATTATTTCGGTAATGATCTGGAGCTCGGTACCATTGCTGTCGATCCCGATATCATCCCTCTCGGTACCAAGGTACTCGTGACAGGACATTCTCATGACGGACTGCCTGACAAGGCTTTTGTAGCCACGGCGACGGATATTGGCGGAGCGATTAAAGGTAACAAGATTGATATCTTTATTCCTGGAAGCCCAAGCTTTGTAAGCAAATTTGGAATTCAGGACGTGAAATTATATTTCATTAAAGAATAAGTTGTGAAATAGATTCGATTATTGAACTTTGTAACCCGTGAAGAGCCGCTCTGCTTTCACGGGTTTTTTATTTTTCCAGGCTAATCCCAAGCAGCTCAGGGACAGTGACAAGCTCATATCCCAAGGCTTGGAGCCTAGTAATTACCTCAGGAAGAGCCTGAATGGTACCGCTGAGATTGGAACCTACTCCGCCCCCGCCATGCTGAAGGACAATCGCTCCAGGCCTTATGCCCGACATAATATTCTTTATCACCTTATCTTTGCCAATTCCCTTCCAGTCGAGTGAATCCACGTTCCAATTAACCACACGATAAGAATGGGCCATAGCCCACTGTAACTGCTCCTCGGTAATCTCACCGTAGGGGGGGCGAATCATCTTTGGATAATAATGAATGTATGGGTATGCAGCCTGTTCTGTCTTTTGAATCTCTTTAATAAATTGATCTAAAGTCAGTCGGTTAAAGTCAGGATGTGAATAGCTGTGATTTCCGATGGCATGACCTTCTTCGTGAATCCTTTTAAACAGTTCAGGGTATTTCTCAATCCGATGACCATTAGCAAAGAAGGTGGCTGTCACACCATGGCTTTTCAGAATATCAAGAATTTGCGGAGTAAACCTGGGATCAGGAACATCATCAAATGTGAGAGCAACCTTGTTAACCCTTGGTCCATTGGTCAGAAAGTAATGGCTGTATTTCTTGCGGAGCTGCCCGAGAGTTGGTGAATTTTGTTCTGAGGAAGCCTTTGAAGAATCCGGTTTGTTTATGGCTGCTACTTGCTTTGTACTAATATAGGCATCTGACATGTCTGTGAAAGTGAAAGCACTTACTATGGCAATAAAAGGCATCAAAATAAAAATGTAGTTTAACAAACGCTTCAATATAATTAACTCCTCTGTTATGTATTTGGTGGCATAACTACTGCGAATTAGGCAAAATCCGGGATACGAATAAGGGGTTACTTGTTTGTTATTACCTTAGCAGGATGATATTATTCTAGAAAAAAGGACAAGGAGCTGAGATGCGTTGAGTCAATTGTTCGAGGCCTTTAAGGTGAAGGGCATGGAATTAAAAAATCGTGTTGTCATGCCGCCGATGTGTCAATACAGTGTTACGGAGGAGGACGGAATTCCCGGCGATTGGCACTATGTGCATTATGTCAGCAGAGCTGTAGGCGGTACGGGCTTGATCATCGTAGAAATGACCGGTATTCATCCGGACGGAAGAATTACCAATCTGGATACAGGTCTATGGAGTGATGAACAGATCCCGTCCTATCGAAGGCTGGTTGATGCCGTACATTCCTATGGGTGTAAGATCGGGATACAACTCGGCCATGCAGGCCGTAAGGCTCAGGATGCGAAGCCGCCTGTCGCACCTTCAGCGATTCCATTCAGCGAGCGGTATGAGGTGCCAAGAGCGCTAGAGTACGAAGAAGTGAAGCAATTGGTAATCGACTATAGAGAAGCGGCGAGAAGAGCTGTAGAGGCAGGTTTTGACACAGTTGAAATCCACGGAGCACATGGCTACTTGATTCACCAGTTTCACTCTCCCTTGACGAATAATCGCGAGGACGAATACGGTCAGGACTTATCACGATTTGGTGTTGAGATCATCACAGCGGTTAAAGAGGTGATTCCAAGTGACATGCCGATCATCATGCGTATTTCCGCGAAGGAATATGTAGAGCATGGCTATGATGTTCGATATGCTGTTGAACTTGGCCAAAAATACAAGGACGCGGGTGTGGATATCTTCCATATTACCTCGGGAGGAGAAGGTCCGATCGGTTCGGATGGCGGCCCCGCTGCCAGAGCCGGATATCAGGTGGAGCTCGCGCATGTATTCAAGAGTGAGCTGGATCTTCCGGTGATTGCTGTTGGCCTGTTGGAAGATTATGAGGATGCGAGAAATGTAATTGAATCGGGTCAAGCCGATCTTGTTGCAGTCGGTCGGGGAATGCTGCGTGATCCATATTGGGCGCTGCACGCTTCTCAAGCCATTGGCGGCAAGCAGTCTGTACCCAAACCTTATTTAAGAGGATTTTAATGTGCCGCCCCTGTCTACAGCTCCATTGAGGCAGGGATTTTTTGTGTTAAAGGTTTAGGTTTAATAAATATTTGAAACGGAATTTAAAGTGATCCGTAATATTGGATTAGAAGCAACTTGCTAAGTTATGAAGATTGATGCTTATAGAAAACCAATTTGGGAGGAATATGAAATGTCGTTTTTTAAAAGATTGCGTGATGTTACCATGTCTAACCTTAATGCACTGATTGACAAGGCTGAGGACCCGATCAAATTAACGGATCAATATATTCGTGATATGCAGGAAGACCTTGAAGATGCGGAGAAGGCTGTTGCATCTCAAATTGCCCTAGAGAAAAAATTCAAGTCTTTGTACGAGGAACAAGAAGCGTTGGTTAAGAAGCGTGAAGAGCAGGCACATACCGCTGCCAAAGCCCAGAACATCGATCTGGCTCGTCGTGCATTAGAAGAGAAGAAGAATGTTGAAGCGAAGCTTGCTGAGTACAAAGTAAGCTATGAGCAGAACAAGGCAGCAGCTGACAATCTCCGCAGTAAGCTTGAGGAGATGCGGAAGCAGCTCGCTGAAATGAAGAGCAAGCGTGAAACTCTGGTTGCCCGATATAACGCAGCCAAAGCACAAACTGAAATTAACAAGGCGATGAATGATTTTAGCTCGGATTCCGCAACAGCCGGTCTAAAACGGATGGAAGATAAAATGCTGCAGGCTGAAGCCTTGGCAGAAGCAAGCAATGAAATGAACAAGAAGGATAAATCTCTCGACGAAGAGTTTGAGAATATTGGTAAAGACCAGGCTGTTGAGGACGAACTCGCTGCACTGATGAAGCAGTACGACAATAAATAAGTATTTTATTGATGAAGAGATGAATGGATAACATGATCAGCACATATATAAGCGAGGGAGAGACCTTTACAGTTTCTCCTTCGTTTTTCTTGAGGAGTTATCTTGAACAGTGGGGGATGTAAGCCGAGATGGAATTTATGGATATTTTACGCATGCTGGTATGGACAGGATCGGGAGCTGTATTACTTTTTATACTGATGTATATCGATTCGCTGTTTACGAAGTATAAGGATTTTGCAGAAGTGAAGGCAGGCAATATGGCGGTTACAACGAGACTGATTATGAAGCTGTTTGCACAAGGATACATTTTGTCTTCGTCAATATCTGTTTCGTATCATTTAGGGGACGCATTAATTGTATCGGTTATTTCTTTTATCATTCTGCTTGTGATCGAAGCCGTGGTCCATTTTATTATTCGCAGGTTTGCTGCCTTTGATATTGATGGAGGCATGCAGCAGGGCAAGATCGGATATGGGTTGTTCTCCGGAACACTGCATATGGTTGGGGCACTGATCATTTCGGCTTCACTATAATTAAGATCGAGAAGACGTAGGGGATTGATAGATAATGAGTATATGGAAAAGAGTAACGAGTCTGTTGTCGAAGCCAAAGCCGGAGCCGCAAGAGAAGAGCATGCTGCAGCTGGCTCCTGGAGATATATGCGAGGTTTCACTCATTACTTACGAGGTCGTAGGAAGAGTGCAGAATCGTGGACGCAATGCAGTCGTGCTTACGATTCAAGACGGAAATCAGCTTGCATACTTGCATATTGAAGAGAGAGAACGACTCACATACGGACTGTATCAGCCGATTGATGGACGGCTCGACAGCCCGGATGAAGTACCGACAACAATAGAGCTTGATGACCGAGATTATCATATGGAAGAACAATACGCGGGGCATGTGCTGACAACAGGAAGAACTCCTTTCTCCCAGAGCGGAGAGCAGCATGTCTGGCAGTATCAGTCTGATGACAATCATCTGCTCAGGATTGAATGGCAAAATGGGCGTTTCATGCTGTACGAGGGAGAGCACATCATTCCAGCAGATGTTAAAGTTATTCGGGCAACCTAGGAGAGGTAAACCATGAACAAGCGTTTTTTTTACACGATCAAAATTGTACTTGTCCTCAGTTTATTCGTCTCTGTACTTAGTGGATGCGGAACAGCATCTGCGGTCAAAGAGAACTACCCGCTCGAATCTGTGAATGGCAGCGGCAATTCAACTTCCTATGTGTATCGTGCTGCGGGTATGACGGTGCCTGAAGTTGCGGATGAGCTGATGGAAGAGAGATCACCGGAAGAAGTATCTCCACAGGATATAGAGCGAATGTTCCTTGTATATCCTGATGAATTGTATCATCTCCAGCAAGATCCAGAGACACCGGAAGATACGCTTATTGAAGTAGACTCACAAGAATATGTTAGACAGAACTACAGCTCCTCCTTTCTCCAGGGATATATAACGGCATCGATTCTCGACAGTATGTTTGATTCCTTAAAAGGCGCGGGGAAATATCGGGGTTATACAACTCAGAAGACTTATAAACCGTCCCAAGGAACGTATCGGACGCCTACGGATAACGATAAGTCGATGGCACCTCCACTGACAACGAATAAGAGCGGATCCATTATCAGGAGAGGGCTAGGAGATACAGCCGACACAAGCAAGTCAACATCAGGAAATAGTGTGCTCGAACGAGGATCTTCATCATCCTCTTCTAGCAAAGGAAAGATTGAACGAGGGAAGAGCGGCGGATCAAGCATATTCTCATCTCCTAAGAAGAGCAGCCGGCCCAAAATCAAAATGGGTTCAGGGCGAATTTCAAGGCGAAGGTAAGCAGGGGAATAATTATAAGAGCTGGACCTAGAGTTGATTTAAACTTTAGTTCCAGCTCTTTTTTTGAACAGAATCCTGGAATCAGGCTGTACAGACCTTGCAGGGGCAGAAAGAAGCCGCTACACTTTGGAAAAAGATGATAAACATAAGGAGTATATGATGGCAAATATATCAACGGATCCAAAGTTCAACCGCAAAGCGATGCAAGTAGAAGCTGCTCAGCAGATGATCAGCAGGCATGTACAGGAGATGGACACAGAGCTCGTAAGCATTGATAAAGTGCATGGCCGTACGATCAGCAGAGATATTCGCGCACCGCATCCCTATCCTTATTTTCGCAGATCGGGGATGGATGGTTACGCTGTGAAGAGCAGCGATCTTGATGGGGCTTCTGGCAGGAATCAAATCTGGCTCCAAATCGTCGACGAGATTCCATGTGGATATGCATCGGACAAAGTCATCTACGCTGGAACAGCTGCCAGAATTATGACGGGAGCACAGGTGCCGGATGGAGCCGATGCCGTCGTCATGATCGAAGCAACTGAGGTCCGGAATGAAGCTGGAGCTACAGCTGTCGGTTTCAAACGTCCCATCACAGCAGGCACCAATATTACATCCATTGGTTTAGAAATTTCAGAGGGTGAGCTGCTAATCAAAAAGGGAACACTGTTGTCTGCAGGAGAAATATCGGTCCTCGCTACCTTCGGATTTCACGAGGTACCGGTATATCGCAAGCCGCAGGTCGCTATCTTCGCAACAGGAACGGAGCTGCTTCGTGTAGATGAAGAGCTGCAGCCCGGCAAAATTCGAAACAGTAACAGCTATATGCTCGTATCTCAAGTGAAGCAGGCCGGTGGTGAGCCTCATCTGCTGGGTTCGATCGTGGATGATATTGAGCTGGCACGGCATATGCTGGAGGAAGTCGTCCAGAAATACGATGTGATTATAACGACCGGTGGAGTCTCCGTGGGAGACTATGATATTATGGGAGATCTTGTGCGACAGGACGATGTGGAAATGCTGTTTAACAAGGTCATGATGCGTCCAGGCAGTGTGACGACGGCAGCTGTCGTACAACATAAATTGTTATTTGCGTTGTCTGGTAATCCAGGTGCATGTTATGTCGGGTTCGAGTTGTTCGTAAGACCAGCTCTTCGGATGATGCAGGCTTCGGATTCGCCTTATTTGGAGAAGTGGACAGCAACCTTAGGAGAAGATTACTCCAAGGTTAACAACTTTACCCGATATGTCCGGGGTAAACTAAGCATTAAGAACGGAAAAGTGTACGCATCTGCGGCAAAAGTGGACGAGTCGAGTGTTATGGTCACGATTAAAGACAGTGATTGCCTCATTATTGTTCGTCCTGAATCCAAGGGACTTAAGGCAGGGGAACCTATAGAACTGCTTAAGCTAAATACAGCATCCGGATGCTAGCTGAAGGGGGAGCAGGATGAATTCTGGGCATACACATTTCGATCAATCGAGGATTTGGCAAGTCATCGGGTATAAGAATGCAGGAAAAACGACGCTGATTACAAGATTGGTACGGGAGCTGCGAGAAAGAGGCTATACGACGGCTGTCATTAAGCATGATGGACATGACCACTTTGATATGGATCATCCGAATACAGACAGTGGAAAGTATAGTCAAGCTGGTGCTGAAGCCGTTGCTGTCATTTCGAATTCCAGACATGCTGTCATTGAGAAGCGGAGCACATCTCTTGAAGAGATCATCGAACGATTCTCTGCCTATGATTACATTCTGGTGGAGGGCTTCAAGAGAGCTCCCTATCCTAAACTCCTGATGGTGAAAGAACAAGAGGACCTCGCTCTACTTCAGCTAGAGCGGATAAGAGCAGTTATCGCTGTCGATTCAAAAAGGCTGGATAAAGAACAGCTGCCTGACTCGGCAGCCTGTTATGATCGTGATCATGTCACGAAAATTGCAAATTTTATGATTCAGTGCGGCGTTCAATAGCTTCGGACATCGTTTTATCAGTTAGATGGGCATAAACCTCTGTCGTTTCTGTAGAGGCATGCCCCAGCTGTTCCTTGGTCTTGTAGATATCATTCTGTAAATAGTAGTCGGTTGCAAAGGAATGCCGAAGCTTATGAACAGTAAGATAGGGCTTCCCAAAGCGTTTGGCATATTTGATAATCATGGCTTGAATAGCACGTTTTGTCATGCGTTTCCCTTCCTTTTGACCATTGGGGACCGTGACGAAGAGTGCCTTTTCTTTCTTGGGTGTATGATAGCGTAATGTCCGCAGCTGCATATAGGTTAGAAGATCGTCTTTTGCCTGCTCTCTGAAATAGACTGGATTCTTGAATGTTTCATCATTGTTACCCTTGCGATATACATAGAGCACCTTGTTATTGAGATCAAGATCATCGACGTTTAGATTGACGACTTCGGATACCCGCAGTCCTGAATTGAGAATGAGACTGGCGATACACGCATCTCTTTCCTTATTTTGTTCATGGGAATACAGGGCTTGCTTATTCTTCTCGACATCCTTTGCATAGCCCTCTAATATGTATCCGATAAATTCAAGGAGCTCATCTTCCTCCAGTATTTTACCTTTGAGCTTGGCCGCTGTATCCTTGGGCTTATGAACCCGCTTGATCTCGATTTTGGCCATAATATTACGCTTTAAGAGTGGATAAAACTCCTCATCCTCGGCAATCTGGCTGAGATAGTGAAAGAGTGAGCGAAGAGAGGACAGCTTGCGGGATATCGTGATACGGGAATTTGCGCCTTCTCTCTTCGTCGTTAAGTAGATCCGATAGCCTGTAATGCTGTCCATTCGGAGTACTTCCAGATCCTTCAAGGTGACATCTGAATTCTTCTCTGCCGTGGAGAGTCCCTCTGCACGAAGCCATGTAAAAAACGTATCATAATCCCTGACATACTCCAGCAGGGTGGAGGGTGACAGGTCCGGCAGTTTGTAGTCAATGAATTGCTGAACGAACCAGGGCATGGTTACGACACGTTCATCAAGCTTTTTACGGTCGGTTTCTTTTTGTATATTCATAGCAATGTAACCCCCGGTTTTTTTGGATTTGTATATGGATTGACCTTATTTTACCACATTGATTTTTCAAAGGAAAAACAAGCCTGCTTAGAAGAAGGATGAGGACTAGAAAGTACGCTTGAAGGTCCGAATTGAAAGTTTTATATTTTATATAAAGGTGTTAGTGTTTAATAGACGGAGAGTATACAAAAAAAAAGAACGAGCGCGAGGTGATATGAATTGGAACTAAGCCTCACCATTATATCCAGGGAAGAGAGCCAGATTATAAGGCATTTGATGCAATTTTATTTATATGATTTTACCAAGTATTTAGATATTGATGTGAACAGCGACGGGGTATTCCCCGAATATCCGAACTTGAATGAGTATTTTATCCATTCGGATAAGTTCCCCTTTCTCATTCGAAGTGGACAAGCGCCAGCCGGATTTGCCTTAGTTGAACGATTGTCTGAACGGCGAGAAGGCGATTACTATATGACGGAGTTTTTTGTTATGCAAAAATATCGTCGCAGCGGTGTTGGCACCTGGGCAGCCCAGGAACTGTTTCGTCGTTTCTCAGGCGAATGGAAGGTGTCGCAGGTCCGTACGAATGTCGTTGCGCAAGCATTCTGGAGAAAGGTGATTGGTTCTTATACGGACGGGCAGTTCCGTGAGAGGTTCCATCCGGAGTCAGGTAATCCAAGCCAGCATTTCGTCACCTGAGCTTCAGTTACGATCGCACGAGGCAATTCCGCATTCCTCCCTATCTAGATTCCCTTACGGGTTTGCGCATTATAAACGATAATTAACCTTAATCAAACAAACCTTTACGATGAGTTGTTGGTTTTCTTTTACAATAGGATGGGAGTAAGCCGCATTTAGAGCACGGGAGGACAAATGAAATAATGAACTCGACAAATACAGTTACGATTACACTGCTCCAGACAAGTGACGTACATGGGCATATCTATCCAACCGATTATCGGGGACCGGGGGATAAGCCCCTCGGCTTTGCCAAGCTGTCAGAACTCATCCGTAAAGAAAGGATGGACGACCCGTCTCTTCTGCTGCTGGACAATGGAGATCTATTGCAGGGAACTCCCTTCATGTATCATTATGCCAAGTACGATAGAAAGGGTGTTCACCCTGCAGCGGCCGTGCTGAATACGCTGAGATTCGATGCAGCAATTATTGGCAATCATGAGTTTAATTACGGGATGGGGCTGTTAAACAGCACGATTAAGGATGCGAACTGCTCCTATCTGTCGGCTAATATCGTTAATCAGACCGATGGTCAGCCAGCGTTTGGACAGCCTTATCGTATATTTGAGATGCAGGAGGGTATTCGAGTAGCCGTTCTGGGAGTGACTACCCACTATATTCCGAATTGGGAGGAACCCTCCAACATTCAAGGCTTGGAATTCGAGGATGCGCTTGCTTCTGCGCAGCGCTGGGTAACTCACATTCGGGATACCGAGAACCCGGATGCCATCGTTGTAAGCTATCACGGCGGGTTTGAGCGTGACCCTCACACCGGAGACGCTACCGAGCCTCTAACAGGAGAGAATCAGGGTTATGAAATGTGCATGCGACTTGAAGGCATCGATGTGCTGCTCACGGGTCATCAGCACCGTCTGCTTGCCGGAGAGCTGAACGGAGTAATCTATGTGCAGCCAGGCTCTGCAGGACAGGCTATATCCAAGGTACAGCTGATGTTTAGCCGCAATCCCGAAGGTAGATGGGTAATTAGTGATAGAAATGCGATGCTCCTGTATGCAGTGGATGCAGCGGCAGATCCTGAGATCCTTGAGATCTTTGCAGAAGGTGAGCGAAGAACTCAGGCATGGCTGGATCAGCCGATCGGCAGAGTCGAGGGGGACATGACGATTGTAGACCCTATGGCTGCCAGACAGATGGATCATGCCTTTACGGAGTTCGTCAACCAGGTACAAATGGAGGCAACAGGGGCGCAAATTTCCTGTGCTGCGATATTTACCAATGAAGCGAGAGGGTTCACTGAGCACATTACGATGAGAGATGTCGTCTCCAATTATATTTATCCGAACACACTCAAAGTGCTTCTACTGTCCGGCAGCGATATCCGGGCTGCACTGGAGCAGAATGCCTGTTATTTTCGACTAAATGAGAATGGAGAGGGGCTTAGAACTTCCGAGAGTTATCTTCAGCCGAAGCCGCAGCATTTTAATTATGACATGTGGGAAGGTATTGAATATGAATTAGATATTTCAAGACCTGAGGGAAGTAGGGTCACCAAGCTACTGTTCAGAGGCACCCCTATAGCAGATGACACTGAGTATGAGGTTGTCATGAATAGCTATCGGGCAGGAGGTGGAGGTAACTTCTCCATGCTGGTAAACAAGCCGGTAATACGGGAGATCCCGACAGATATGACAGAAATTCTGGCAAACTATATTATGAAGCGGGAAATCATACATGCTTCCTGCAATAACAACTGGAGGGTTATTTACTAAGCAATCTTCACTCTCCAATTGGGAACATAGATAAATCTCCGAACGTATTCGGAGGTTTTTGCTTGTGTTGTTTATATTTAGTGTGATTCATCGACAAACCGAGAGCAGAAGATTAGCCATTAACGAGCTTGGAACGAAGTCTGTTGGACATCCATTCGATGAGCAGGATAAATATGACTAAGCCGATCAGGATGGAGCCGACTTGGTTCCAGCGGTAGCTGTTCATCGCGAAGATGAGAGGAGCACCAATTCCTCCTGCGCCAACAAGCCCTAAGATCGAGGCTTCACGCATATTCATGTCGAACCGGTAAATCGTCACCGACAGGAACAGTGAAAATAGCTGCGGGATTATACCGTAGCGGATTTTTTCAAAAGTGTTACAGCCTAGAGAGGTCATCGACTCCAGTACCTGCTTGTCCAGTTCTTCGATGGAGTCAACATACAATTTGGACAGCATGCCGATAGAGGTTAATCCGATGGTCAGCACCCCTGCAAACGGTCCGGGTCCAGTTACACCAATGAACATGAGTCCATATACGAGTGCGGGAATCGTGCGGATCATAATAAGCAGCAGTCTTGTAAGCCAAGCGATAGGCTTTGGCACTATATTGGATGCTGCCAAGAAAGAGAGCGGAACAGACAGCACTGCCCCGACGAGTGTTCCCAGTATGGCGATGGCTGTCGTTTGAAGCAGCAGATAAAGAACCCCTTGCTCCGTTAGACTGAACAGCAGTTCAAGATCGGGAGTAACAATCCCTGTCAAAATATTCATTGCTATCGAGATTCCTTTTTGATTCACATCCTCGAAGCTTACGGTGTCTAGGGACCAGATGAATAGAATGAGCACAATAATGGTAACCGTCAAAATATATCGATGATTCCGAGGGGAAGCACTCAATTGCTTCTCAATGGTTGTCATAGCATGGATCTCCTCATGTTAACTTTTTTCTGAAATGTTCACTGATCGATTCGATGATATAAACCGTGATGACCAGTGCAAAAACAATCATGCCTACATTCGAATAATCACGCCAGCCGAGATTCTCCTTAATCAGTAGACCGATACCTCCCGCCCCTACATAACCAAGAATGGCTGCATAGCGAACGTTGCCCTCGAAGCAGAACAAGGAGGTAGATAGATAACGGGAGAGCACCTGTGGAAATATAGCATAGCGAAAAGCTTCGACCCGGTTCATGCCAATCGACTCCATGGCTTCAAACGGACCCATTTCGACGTTCTCAATTTGCTCGTACAACAATTTTCCGACATAGGAAAGCGTGAATAAAATAATTGCGACTAGACCCGCCATAGGACCAAGTCCAAAGATAAAGGTTGCGATCAAGGCGGTTACCAGTGTCGGAAGTGTTCTTAACAAGCTCATAATGATCTTGAATATAGAGGTAATCACCTTGTTCCGCATCACGTTGGAAGAAGCGAGCAGGGCGAATGGCAGGGCGAGTATCGCTCCAATCATCGATCCTAACAGCGACATTTGAAGTGTCGCGAGAAGTGCTTCCAACAGCTTGGGGAAGTAGCTCCAATTCGGAGGAACCATTTGGCCTAATATTTTGAAGAAATTTTCGATTCTTGAAAAGAGCAATTGAAGATCAAAGCCGGTTAACTGAACAGATGCTGCAGTCAGAATCGCAAGAATAACGAGAACAAGCGGAAGCCGTGTTCTTTTTTGCATAACGACTTTACCGTTATTCAGCACCATCTTCTTCGGAGGAAACAATTTATCATACATGGGTAAGTGCCACCTCCTCCGGGAGGGGAACATCGCTTAGCTTACTGCCGTAAATTTCATCCAGGGTGTCCTTCGTAACTTCAGACGGAGGACCGTCAAAGACAATCTCTCCTGCTCGAACTCCGATAATGCGCTCGGCATATTCTAGTGCAACTTCCACATGGTGGATGTTCATAATGACCGAAATATTCAAGGTTTCATTGATATTCTTAAAGTCATCCATCACAATTCGGGAGGTAACCGGGTCAAGGGAAGCGATTGGCTCGTCCGCCAGGATGATATCAGGATTCTGGGCGAGTGTCCGTGCGAGCGCAACCCGCTGCTGCTGTCCGCCGGAGAGCTGGTCTACCCGAACATAAGCCTTATCCAGTATGCCTACTTTATCTAAAGCCTCTAGTGCTTTTATTTTCTGATCTTTTGTAAATGTTCCTGTCAGCTTGCGCCACATCGGCAGATGCGGGACAAAGGCGACAAGGACATTGCTCATGACACTGATTCGGTTGACTAAGTTGAAGGATTGAAAAATCATGCCAATTCTTTTGCGAAAGTTCCGTACCTGCCTGCCTCTTAGCTTGGATACATCAACTTGATCTACGAACAACTGCCCGTCCGTAATATCATGCATGCGATTAATACATCGAATGAGGGTAGACTTACCTGCTCCGGACAGACCGATAACCGCAACGAATTCACCTTGCTCGATCTTGAGATTAATATTCTGTAGTGCGATTGTGCCGTTCTGGTAGGTCTTTTGTACATTGATAAACTCGATCATGGGTCAAGCTCCATTCCTATAGTTTTTGCTGCCGAGATGAAAAAAGGAGAACATCATTAGAAGCCTGATGCTCTCACTTTTTTAAAAGCATATCATTTTAAGTTTGATTCATTTTATCTTATTGGTTTTTCATGTTGCGAATAAGCTCTTGCGCTTCTCTTTCTCCGTCATAATCAGAGGATTGTGCTTCTTGGTAGCCCTCGTGGCTGTAAACAGCAATGACGTTCTTGCCTTCTTCTGTTTTGGCGATTTCGATAAATGCTTCCTGAAGAGCGGCTTTGAGATCATCGGTAATTACTTCACTGTTCTTGCTCACACTGATCGTATCATTATAGATCCCTTGGGTTACACCGATGACATTCGTCTCATCCCAGATTGGGTTCGTGCGGTTGAATTCACTGGTCCATTGCTCCGCGTAATCGCGTCTTGCGTCAGCAAAGGCAACGATCACATCGACCTGCTCTGCAGCCAGACGGCCAAAAGAATTGCCGTAGGAATCGGATGTCACGACATTGGACAGATCTGTGATACTCTTCTCATAGTTGCCTTGCAACCACAGTGTTGGATAAATATAACCTGCAGAAGAAGTCGTTGACATGACTGCCCAGTTGGCGTCATTCAATTCTTCCCATGTCAGTTCTTCGCCGTTATTGACTTTCTCTGCGAGTTCTTGTCCTTTAGCGGAAGGACCTGCGATGACCAGGGAGCGATAATATGTTGCTTGCTCACTTGTTGGTTCAGTTGGTTTGTTATCGTTCCAATCTTTTGGAGCATCAGAGTCATTGGACAATCCTGCACGTGTTGCAGTCAGAATTACATCGGCTCCGTCATCGTACAGCGCGTAAGTTCCACCGGGAATAAAACCGATATCTGTCGTTCCTGCGGACAGTGCTTCACCGACGGCTTCGTAGGTCGTACCAACGTCAATGCTGATTTCTCCCACTTCAAAGCCTTGTGTAGACAGCTGCTCCTTCAAGAGATCTTTGAGCGGGTCAGTAGCAGTAATAATATCTTCCGGGTCTTTGGAAGGAACAAAGCTGATTTTGAGCTGATCAATTTCTTTTGTTGTGCTGGCTGCTTCGCCAGATGTTCCTGTGTTATCAGAAGCCTGTGAAGTCGTAGGCGTTGGTTCCTGTGATGAAGTGCCGGCATTAGAGCCACAGCCTGCAATCAGAGCGGTAACCAGAGTAAAAGTGGTAAGAAGCATGTTTCTTTTTTTCAATTCATAACCCCCGATAAATTTGATTATTCAAGGCAAGGCACGTATCCCTATCTTGAAAGACAAGCTTATTGTACCTTTGGAATGTTAATAATTTATAAACGTGATGTCAGCGGGGTTATAAATTTGGATAGGTTTCCATCGATTTCAACAAAATGAGTCATGTTTCGTGGTGTTTTTCGAGTGAAATGTAAAAACATTGGACTTCTGAGAAGCAAATTTCGTTATTATACCTGTGGTCGAATTTCAAAAAGAATTTACAATTAGTAATGAAATTTGTAGATATACTAGATGGAATGGCAGCGATTTATATTTTTAATGTCATTGGCTGGTTGGTGATAGGATTTATCATAGATTTGCAGAAAAGCAGCCTTTATGATTCGCTGCTTTTTTACTTTCACTTAACATAAAAAATTTTAAATAGTTGAAACCTGATTGACATTCTCTTGCATCTAACATACGAGTTGAAAGGGGGGAAGTTATGGACGTTGCAAAGGAAGTGAAAAAGGCCCAACGAGGTAACCTTAGATCATTTGAACACTTGATAAGTGCTCACAAAGTTACAATGTATCAGGTAGCAAGAACATTACTAGCCAGCGATGCTGATTGTGCAGATGCCATTCAAGAAGCAATTTTAAAGGCTTTTTCCAAACTAAAGAGCTTGAGAGAGCCCAGTTATTTTAAAACATGGCTGCTACGAATCGTTATCAATGAATGTAATCAAATCCACAGGCGAAACAAAAACGTAATTGATTTCAATGAACTAACATTCCCTTCTACCAGTGAGAAAGGATATGAAAGAGTGGAGCTAGAACAATTGCTGGCGACGCTGCCTGAAGAGGAGGGCCGACTACTAAAGCTGTATCACATTGAGGATATTTCGATTAAGGATTTAGCTGATATTTATGAAAAACCGGAAAACACCATAAAAACATGGCTGCGCCGTGCTCGTGAAAATGCCCGGTCACTCTGGGGAGAACAGGAGGAGTTAGAATGGAAAAATGGGAGCAGGAAATCATGAAGCAGGTAAACGGAGCTATGCCTGAAACGATCGAAGATCGTGTAAACCTGACTCTTAAAGGATTAAAGAGAGAGCGTAGTCGATTATTAAAGCAACGTTATGGCATCTTAACAGCGGCAATACTGCTCATCACCATAGGCATGTCCTCTTTATCTCCAAGCTTTGCGGAATCCCTTAAATCTCTTCCATTGCTTAAGTCAGTATTTGAATTAGTCGGCGGAGTGGATGTAAAGAGAGGCAGCGAGCTTCAGCTTACAACGGAGCTTGGTCAGAAAGTTAAAATCAATGACCAAGAAATCACATTCACGGAGAGTCTGTATGATGGTTCTAAAATTAACCTGGGCTGGACTGTACCTTCGAATGATCGTGATCCGTGGGCATTTACAGAAGATATCATGTTTACGATTGATGGTAAGAGGATAGAAGATTATGGTGGGAACATATCCTATGAGAAGCTCGATAATGGTATGTATGCAGGGACAATTAGTATAGATGTCAGGGGAGATGAGCATTCATTGCCAGAGTCCTTCGTGCTCGGACTTATGTCTACAGATGAAACTATTACATACGCCAATATCCCCATCGTTCAAGAAGGTGAATATCAAACCTATACAATCGGACAAACCAAAACGTGGGATGATAATGAAGTGTTTCAAGTTGATTATGATGCTGTTACTTTATACCCAACCACCACTGAAATCTCTTTCAGTCTACCGAAGTCAACAACATTATTTTGGGATTTCCATGTGTATGACGATCAAGGACGCGTTTTACAACCAATAAGTTCAGGTGGAGGCGGATACAAGGATAAAAACCATTTTAAAGCTTATTTTGAGCCTTTCGAGATGATTCCTAATAAGATATTCATCAAACCTTACATGTTAAATCCTAGTTCAAAAATTAGGGGTGAGTGGAAAGGGAAGCCAATAACCATTGATCAAGGGAAGGCAGGATCTCTGACGATTCTGGATCAGACCAAGGAACACAACAAGCTGACACTGACTTATGAAGCTGAAGGGTATCGCATATTCGAACAACTTGATCGGATTTGGCTCGAAGATAGTAAAGGGGTTCAATATCATGAGAACGATACAGCGACTCGTATTGATGGCACGAATAAGTATCAGCTTACTTTCTCCAATGTGAGTGACATAGATCCCATCTATATTAGCACTTACAAATTCAATACGAACTACCTAGAGGGTCTCGAGGTTAGCGTTGATTTAAAGCAATAGTTTGAAGAGCTAGTTAATAAATGATCTGGCATATATTTGATATCCGGCATAGCTGAGGATGAAGCTTAGTATGCGAGAGAAAATATGGACCCGGCTCATCTATTGTTTCGCTTTTTTATGAGGTGGTAATACGAACATGATAGATACTTTATGAAATTGACTTTTACCCAAGGAGGCTATAATTATGGAACAGCGCTCTTATGGAAACACAGGAATGAAAGTCAGCGTGCTTGGATTCGGCGGGTCGGAAATCGGGTCCGGCATATCGAAGCCAGAGGTGGATCGGCTGCTTGGAAGTGCGATCGAAGCCGGATTGAATGTGATCGACACTGCGGAATGTTATGGAAATAGTGAGGAATTAATTGGACAGGTGCTTGGTCCCAAAAGAGAGGATGTGTATCTGTTCACCAAATGTGGACATGCTTCCGGATATAATCAACCAGATTGGGATCCGGTCATGCTGTCCAATTCGATAGACCGCAGCTTGAGAAGACTGAACACGGAATATGTGGATATGATTCATTTGCACAGCTGTTCGGAAGAAGTGCTTCGGGAAGGCTCTGTCATTGAGGTATTGAACCGGGCCAAGGAAGCAGGTAAAACAAGATTTATTGGCTACAGTGGAGATAGTAAGGATGCATTATACGCTGTTCAAACCGGTGTGTTCGATAGTCTTGAAACATCTGTGAATATAGCGGACCAAGAGGCCATTGACCTGACCATTCCTGAAGCGCGGAAGCGGGGAATGGGTGTGACGGCGAAGCGTCCGCTAGCCAACGTGGCCTGGACTTATGATACGCTTGAAGAAACGGCTTATCCATTTGTGTATTGGAATCGGTTACGGGACTTGAACTACGGATTCCTAGGTGAGAGCAATGAGGAGGTTATTGCCAAGGCGCTTGGTTTCACTTTATCCGTGCCGGGTGTAGATACGGCGATTGTAGGTACCAAGAAGCCAAATCGTTGGCAGGAGAACGCGGACCTGTTAAGAGAACGGTTACTTGCCAAGGAAGATTATGAGGTGATCCGTGACCGCTGGAGAGAAATCGCATCAGATGACTGGACAGGAAGAACATAATGATGTATTTGATCAGAACCTTAGGATGAACATATATCCTAAGGTTTTTTTATGGCAATTAACTTGAATAAGATTATTGCAATATATGAAAAATTCATAATAGTAAAGCATGCAGGTATCTATTTTCTTTCGTCCGTCCTGCCAATTGAGTGAGTGTTTACATGTATTGACAGATAGCGATTAAGCTGAAATGATATGTACTAACTTACTTATTAGCAGAGACAGATGGAGGCATTATGAACAGTCATTTAAAACAGATTCACCCGCTCGCCTGGACCATTATTGTTGGAACGATGTTCGGAAGAATGGCCACATCGATGAGCATTCCTTTTCTGTCGATCTATCTCATTAAATCGATGGGAGCAAGTCCAGCGGAGGCAGGTATGGTTGTCGCTGTCAGCTCGCTGATCGGCGTATTTGCCAGTTTTTATGGGGGATACATATCGGATCGAATTGGACGTAAAAAAGTATTGTTATTCTCGATTTTTAGCTGGGCACTTGTATTTATCGGCTTTGCCATGGCCAATCAGATCTGGATGTTTTTTGTTATGAACGCATTAAATGGGCTGTGTCGAGCTGTATTCGAGCCAACCTCGCGAGCGATGCTGTCGGATATTACAGATCCGAAGAACAGGCTGTTAATCTTTAATTTGAGGTATGCGGCAATCAATGTCGGTGTCGTGATCGGTCCTTTGCTCGGTTTGCAGTTTGGAACGTCGCAGAGCGGGGCCCCATTCATAGCCGCGGGATTTGTATACATATTATATGGGCTGGTTCTTATATTCCAGTTCGGAAGAAGAAGTGATATTAACCTTGGTCGTGCTACCACTGCACAGTCCGTATCTCTAAAGGGAGCTTTTGCAGTGACTAGCCGTGATCGTACCTTTATGTATGTGTTAGTAGGTTCTATATTCTGTGTGCTAGGATATGGACACTTTAGCTCAACACTCCCGCAATATCTTGAACTCAGTCCGAGCTTTGGGAATGGAGCCGAAATGTTCACTTATATGCTGTCCATGAATGCAGTGGTGGTTCTGATCGTGCAGTATCCGCTGGTAAGATGGTTCAGGAACTTTCCTCCTGCGGTTTCTTTAATTGTCGGAAATGCCTTTGTGGCCAGCAGTTTACTTGTATTCGGCTTGTTTGAATCTAGATGGACGATGATGCTTGGCGTCATTATTTTTACTATTGGAGAAGTGTTGATGTTTACCCTGATGGATCTATTGGTAGACAGAATCGCTAAACCTGAGCTGCGAGGCACCTATTTCGGCATGATCGGCTTCAACAATATGGGAAATGTACTCGCCCCGGTCATTGGAGGGTGGTTATTGACCTCGTTATCTGCAGAACAACCTCTGATGATATTTTTACCTTTGGCTTTAATGACGGCATGTGGCATTCCATTCTTGTTACTCGCTCATTGGAAAATGCGTGATCTGAATATCGATCAGCCGGCCGACAAACAGACGCCTGCTGCTAGCTGATAGGAAGGATGTTCATGTTCATTTATATTTTCAACCCAAATAACGACAGCAGGGCAACCGCCCTGCTGTCGTTATTTTATGTTTCACTACTTGCCTCGGAGCACCGTATGACCCGCCAAAAGCTGATGTAAGTCTATTAGTTCTATAGATTCCGGAGCATTCCCGGATCGGCTGCAAACGGCGAGCGAATAGTCGGGATCGATATCGTAACTTCTAAACGACCAGTTTTCTTCCACCACCTCGTGTAAGCTGGAGAATGTAATTTCTCCCGGACTGGCTATGCGAAATTCGAAAGAATCAAGGGGGATTGAAAGTCCGGCACCATTCGCTTTCACATAGCTTTCTTTAAGCGTCCACAGTTTATAGAATAGCTGCTTCTGCTCTGATGCTGCCTGGTTTCGCAGCAGCTCCCCCTCGTTCCGAGTGAAGAATCGATCTGCCAGGGACAAATCCACGTCATTTATCTCCTCAATGTCAATGCCGACAGGGCGTTGATCAAAAGCAGCTACCACCCAGGAACCTGAGTGAGAGATATTGTAGTGATACATTGGATAATGAACGAATTCGGGTTTGCCGAAGCGATTCGTTTGCCTGTCCATCTTATTGCGGGGCAGCTTCCAATGTTCGACTGCGTAGCTCTGAATCAGCAGCTCTCCGCATAGAGATCTTAATTGGTCAGCATAACGTCTGAACCTGCGGATCTTCATTTGCTGATCGAACGGCAGAGCTTCTATACATTGATTCACATCAATGGGCTGCTCAATGGCGGTATGCAATCTGACCCCAAGAATGTCCATTGGTGTTTAATGCTCACCTCCGGATGTGAATGGAGTAATCCACAAATCTGTATTCTCAAGCAGGTGCGCCAGCTGGAGCATCTCATGCTCTCTTCCTTTAGCAGACATGAATTGCACGCCCATGGGCAGCCCGGACTTACTAAGATGAAGAGGGAGACTCATCGCAGGTGTACCTGTCAAATTCGCAAGCTGTGTAAACGGCGTATACTTTAAGCTAGGCTCGAACATGTCATAGATGAGCTCTTGCTGTTTGTCTTTAGATAACTCACTAACCCTAAGCAGCTGCTGAATCTTCTCTGGCCCAGGCGTCAGTTCACCAATCTGCGGAGCCGGATAAGCATTTGTAGGTGTAATATAGAAGTCATATCGATCAAAAATGGCGGCCATTTGTGCTGCAGCAACGTCCCACTCTGCAAGACTATGTACAAATTCAGCTGCTGATAATTTTCTTCCTGCCTCGAGGAGCACCCAGCCTTCGATTTCAATGTCTTCAGCAGTAATGGCTCTTCCAAGCCCGCGCTCCATCTTCAGTACCATGGCGGCCATCTCACCGCTGTTCATCATGTAATAATTCTCCATGAGATGAACGCCGTTTACCGGACTTTGTTTTTCTTCAACGATATGTCCTTCGGATTCCAAGTATTTGACGACCTTGAGCACTGCCTCCTTGGCATCCTCACTGACAGGCGTGCCTACTGGAGAATCCATCGTATAGGCAATTCGGTATTTCCGTTCAATCGTTAAGTACATGTCTTCCAAGTATCTTCCCGGGTAAAGCGGTACCTGGAAGGCAGCTTCGTTCTGAAGCACCTGCAGTACATCGAGGAGTGCCGCACTGTCCCGCACCGTTCTTGATAAGGCAAAATCAATGGAAGCACCCTGCCACTGCCGACCAACTCCCGGTCCGACGGGAGTCCGTCCACGTGTTGGCTTTAATCCGAACAGCCCGCTGAAGGAAGCGGGGATACGAATCGAACCGCCGCCATCACTTGCTCCGGCGACAGGTATCATACCGGAGGCAACGGCTGAAGCCGATCCTCCACTGGAGCCGCCGGGAGAGTGGTCTGTATTCCAAGGGTTTCTTGAAGGGCCGTGTAGTCTAGGCTCGGTAATATTCTTGAGACCAAATTCCGGGGTGTTCGTGTGTCCAATCGGAATAAACCCGGCTCTCCGAAGCTTGGCTACGTAATGAGAATCGTAGAGTGGCTTGTGTTCAGCAAATAATTTGGAACCGGATGTAAGAGGCTCGCCGGCGATCGCTTGTGAAATGTCTTTTAACAAGATGGGAACACCTGCAAAAGGCTGGGCCATTGTATTTACCTCGCGCGCTTCTTGCAGTGCAGCTTCGTAGCGAGTACGGACCACGGCATTAAGCTTAGGATTCAACTGATTGATTTTTTCAATGGCAGCAGATACAAGCTCTACTGGAGAGATTTGTTTATCTCTGATCAGCTGTGCGAGTCCTACTGCGTCATAAGATGTATAAGGAAAAGAAGTCATAGGCTTATTGATCATCCTTTCTAATCGTTCTCTCTATCATAACGCATAATTCCGTCTGGTAGGAGGGAAAGTGAAAACCTGCAAATATAAAAAAATCGCCGTCCAAATGGACAGCGACACATTAATATGACTCTAATTATATAGTCAAGCTTTAACCTCTTTCCAACTCGTTATATCCTCATCGGTGAAACTTCCACCTAAAATTGATTCCATCGTTTCTCATGTCGTGTGTGAGACCAGCTGCTCGCTACTCTGTTGCTGCTGACGCGCGAATATAAACAAAGATGTCCAAATAAGCACGAAACCAATGAGCTGAGCAGGAGTGACCAACTGTCCAAAAGCGATCCAGTTCACGAGCACACCCATCATCGGGAAGCTGAGCTCGGCAAGGGTAGCCATCGATGCTTTGGTAGAAGACAATCCTTTATAGTACAATAGCAGACTCAGCAGCCCGGGCAGCAAAGCTTGTGCCAGCAAGTTAACTCCGATACTCGTCAGTGCAGCTCCTGCCTGGGGAAGATTCATCGCTGCTCCTTCTAACCAGGTCATGACGAGGAGCAACGGCAGCGCGAGTACATATCGAAGAGAGGTCACCGTCTTGTACTGCGCCTGGCCAAGAAGCAAGCGTCCCATCACCGTAGATCCACCCCATAATGCTGCAGCGAGTAGAGATAGAAGGCTTCCTACCTTAATCCATTCATTATTCGATCCAAAAGGGACTGTAAATCCGAAGGTAAGCAAATACGTTCCCAGGATTGCGATGGTAAAGAAGAAGCCGAATCGTTTGGGCAGCGTCTCCTTAAGAATCAGCTTTGCGAGCAGTATGGCAAAGATCGGCTGCATTTTTTGCAGCAGCACAACCGCATTTAGATCACCGCTCGACAAGGCCATCGTAAAAATAATGGTAGCTAGTGCAGAACCGCCCCAGGATATGACAAGCAGTGCGAATAAATGCTTCAAACGCAGACTTTTTAATTCAGATCGGTTTATCCATAGAATCGGTACAGCAACGAGACAGACAAGGAGGTGCTCAATCAGCACCACTTGCGTCGAGGTCATGTAGTCCAATAGATGAATACGGAACAGGGGTCCAATACCCCATAGTGCTGCTCCGAGTGCGACGAGCCAGAAGCCGGTTGAGCCCGCCGCAGGTGATGCTTTTTTGTTCGTGTGTTCCATAATCCAAACTCCTTCGTAAGTGAGAATTTGAATATGGTATCTTCAGATTGTCAAAAAAACCCCAGTGATTGTGCACATATAACCATGCACTTTCAACAGGGGTGATCAAATAAACATGCGTCTCATTATAACAACAGCATGTAATCAGTGATCTTCTCTCATCCGGACTATAACCGTCGGCCTTGGAATTACACCAAGTCAGTCGCGTGCTCAAGGAATGCTGAGCACGCGAGTCGCGGGCTTCGTTCTTCATTTGCATGAACGTCACCGCCGATTGGGATTTTCACCCTACCCCGAAGATCCAATATTCATTTGTTAAGATAGTATAAAATAGTAAGCAGATAATTAGTTGTAACCTACTCAGACATAATAATATAGTAAGCGCTATCGTAGCAATACTTTTTTTCGCAGGTAATACCAACCAACTTTTTTCTTGTTTCTGGGTAAAATTCTAGCTAGGGCAATCTGTTAGCAAGGCATGAGCCAAATGATTCTAATTCGATGATTAAAGTTGACAACCCATACTAACTTTAACATAATAATTGTTTGTGCTTAATTGCACTAAAGCGTTGCAACATTCATCTAGGAGTGAGTTTATGGATTTATTTCGTAAGAAGCATTTTGACCTGAACAAGGGAACAGGCCTCAAGAAGACGCTTGGGGCGCTGGATCTCATATCGCTTGGGGTCGGTGCAATTATTGGTACCGGTATTTTTGTAATTACCGGACAAGCAGCTGCAGAACATGCTGGACCCGCACTAATGATATCCTTCGTTATTGCGGCCATCGTCTGTATTCTGGCAGCGTTGTGTTATTCTGAACTGGCTTCCACGGTTACAGTATCCGGAAGTGCCTATGCTTACAGCTATGCTGCATTCGGTGAAGTGATCGGATGGTTAATGGGCTGGACACTGGTATTAGAGTATGGTGTTGCTGCCGCATCGGTGGCAAGCGGTTGGTCTGCGTATGTACAAGGGCTGCTGGAAGGCTTCGGTATACATCTTCCTACCGCTATATCTGGTGCTTTTAATTTGTCGCAGGGACAAATCATAGATTTGCCGGCCGTTCTCATCATATTGGCTATTTGTTTATTGCTCACCCAGGGAGCGAGAGAAACGGCAAGATTTAATGCAATGATGGTTTTCGTCAAAATTGCAGTCATCATCATTTTCATTCTGGTCGGTGCATTTTATGTTAAGCCCGACAATTGGACTCCATACATGCCATTTGGTTTTACAGGGGTGATGAGCGGAGCGGCAGTTGTGTTTTTTGCCTATATTGGATTCGATGCGGTGGCCACAGCAGCAGAAGAAGTCAAAAACCCGCAGCGTAATCTCCCCATTGGCATCATTGGATCTCTTATTGTATGTATGATTATGTATTCACTTGTCGCCGTTGTCCTGACGGGGATGGTACCTTTTACGAATCTTGGGGTTGCAGATCCTGTAGCTTTTGCACTCCGCTTTGTAGGACAAGACTTTGTGGCAGGGCTTATTTCGATTGGAGCGATCGTCGGAATTACAACGGTGCTGCTCGTTCTTTTGTTTAGTCAGACCAGGCTCTTGTTCGCGATTTCCCGGGATGGACTGCTGCCCAAGTTCTTATCCAAAGTAGATGAGAAAAGACACACCCCTGTCCGCAGTACATGGATGGTTGGTATCATTATTGCACTGCTGTGTGGATTGCTGCCGCTGGAGCAGCTTGCCAGCTTGACAATTATTGGAACACTGTTCGCTTTTGCCGTCGTATCATTAGGTGTTATTGGTCTGCGCAAGTCCAGGCCAGATCTTAAACGAGGATTTTCTGTGCCATGGGTGCCGTTTCTTCCTTTGCTGAGTGCAGCATTCTGTGTGCTGCTGATGCTTCAGCTGGACGGCTCAACTTGGGGTGGATTTGCCGTGTGGATTCTCATCGGTCTATGTATTTATTTCTTCTATGGATACCGTCACAGTGAGCTTGGAGACAAGCAAACCAGGAAGTAGTAACTTGAATAGGAAAATAAACATTCGCCCTTCTGGTTAATATCAGAAGGGCGAATGTTGTTACAGAATAAACAGGAACAGGTAACAGTTTTGACTCTCCTTCAAAACAAAGTATGCTATAATGTCTAACTTAGAGGACAGCCCTTAACAAGGCACAAAGAGGTGGAATAGCATGCGAGAAACGACAAAGCGGGCTCTAGCATGTATACTCATGCTCACTCTGGCGCTTACGGCTTGTACATCTTCGGAACCCGAGGAGGCTCAGCCTGTAGTTGTAAAGGAAGAGCAGCTGGAGGATGGCCAGACGATTACGCTTATTGAACCGAGCAATTATGAAGTAGCTGAAGTGAACAAGTATCAAATTCAGACACGATTAACGGACTTTCAATTAATCCATGGTTATGGCGGTCTAGCTTGGGGAGTAACGAGAAGCGAACTGCGTTTATACTATACCCGTGACAATGGGGAGACATGGACTAACATTTCTCCATCATCTAATGTAAAATTTGCGACAAATCCGGTTTATGGAGAAGACATATTTTTCCTTGACGGCATGAATGGCTGGATTGTGCGTTCCGGGACTGACGGAACCGACAATGTGGTACTACGCACGAGTGACGGCGGTGAGAGCTGGATGATATCTTCGCTCGAGGAAACTCAGAAGGTAACCGCGCTTCATTTTGCCTCGGCCAAAGAAGGGTTCTTAATGACAAGTGACAATGCGGGTACCGGCAAAGAGGAGAAAAAAATATTCTCGACGCTGGATGGCGGGATGAATTGGTCTGAAGTGATGACTAGCTCACCGCTTCAACAAACGGATCACGCAATACCTCATCGCGGATATGCCGAGGGTATGCAGTTCATGAGTGGTGATCGTGGTGTCGTATCCGTACTTGAGCTTGGTGCTCCAAAGATCTATTTAACCAAGAATGCAGGGAAGGCCTGGTCTATTAACGAGTCCTATTTCAACAGGTCATCAGCTTTGTACGAATCCTGTTCTTCTTATTCTCTAGGCGAAATAGAGAGTTTGAATACAGATCATCAGCAGATGTATCTTCCACTAGGCTGTGCGGAAGGCAGCGGTGTACAGTACAGCGGTTTGTTTACGACAGATGGAGGCTCCGTTTGGGAGCATATCCAGTTTAACCTGCCTTCACAGAGCGGTGTGAACAAGGATTTGTATCCTACTTTTCTCAGTGAGTCTGAAGGCTGGGCACTGCAGGGGTCTTATGTTTATCATACGATAAATCAAGGTGAGGATTGGGACGTATTGCCTGTAAGTGAAGTTTTATCAGAGAAGCTTGTAGATTATCCAGAGGTTGTCAAGCTGCAGTTCGTAAGCCCTAAAGTGGGATGGGTGCTGCTTGAGAATGCAAGTGAGAAAAAATCGATATTAATGCAGACAATGGATGGCGGGACAAGCTGGAATGTCCTTTAAAATTAATCCCATGAAGTATTTCTTCCCCTAACTGACAAGTTGACCGCCCTACAGCATATACATAAACAAGTAGTCGGTTATTTACAGACAATAATCAGAGGACGGGAGGAGACGGCATGGGATTTGAATCTTTCTGGATGTTTGATTTTTTCGGAACGGTATTCCCGGCAGTATTTGTCGTGATTCTCGGTATTATCGCATTGACCCTGGGAAAAGAGCTCCTTGCATGGGGACGGAACAATAAGCAGCCGGTATTGACTGTCCCTTCACGGATTACAGGAAGAAGGATTCAGGTATCGCAGCAGAGTCAAAACGAGGGGCAGAGTACTCGAACGAACTACTTTATTACGTTTGAAGTGGACAGCGGCGATCGGATTGAGTTCAAGGTCGGTGGAGATGAATATGGTCTATGCTCTGAAGGCGATGAGGGCCAGCTTACTTTTCAAGGAACTAGATATCTTGGATTTAAGCGCTATAACAGGGTATATACCGAACGTGTTCGAGGGTAGAATTTGATTAACCATCCGTCCATTCAATGGGCGGTTTTTGTTTTCGGTTTCTAGTTGAGTTAAACCGTTTCAAACAAGACATAGTCGATTAATTATTTTTGTTGGGGGAATCAATTTCATAATACCTTTAGCTGCTTAAATCATGTGTATATATAGTTTCAAATTCACCATTTTAATGATTTATGAAATTGATTCGGATTTATGCAATGTAATAACCTCAATTGTGTAGTATAAAGACATTAGAGTAAAATTGCTCAATCTATAGTCGTAAGGAGAGGTATCATGAAATTCAAAGACTATGTTGTCATCGTCACAGGCGCAGCGCAAGGTATTGGTAAAGGTATAGCCGAAGCGTACGCTGAGCAAGGAGCTAAGGTTGTCCTTACCGATCACAACGAGGAAAAAGGAGCTGCTACAGCCGCTGCCATTCGTCAAAAGGGTGAAACTGCCATATTTATCGCCTGTGATGTTAGGTCTGAAGAAGCAATTGTACATTTAATGAATACTGTCGTGGAGGATTACGGGAGAATCGATGTCCTCATTAATAATGCGGGTTATGGTATTTGGAAGTCTCCGCTTGAATTGTCTCTGAATGAATGGGATGACGTCATGAATACCAATGTCCGCAGCTGTTTCTTAACAACAAGAGAAGCGGCAAAATATATGGGAGATAATGAACACGGCGGAGCTGTAGTTAATATGGCCTCAACGAGGGCAACGATGTCCGAGCCGAACTCTGAAGCCTATGCTGCTTCCAAAGGAGCAATTGTTGCACTTACTCATGCGATGGCTGTTTCTCTTGCAGATAAACGGATTCGGGTCAATAGTATCAGTCCAGGATGGATTGAAACAGGGGACTATAGTGAACTTAGAGAAATAGATCATGTGCAGCATCCATCGGGAAGAGTCGGCAAGCCAGAGGATATTGCAAGAGCTTGTTTGTATTTAACGGCACCAGACAATGATTTTGTAACGGGGGAGAACCTGGTCATTGATGGCGGCATGACAAGAAAAATGATATATGAGCCCTAAACCTGGGACTGTAATTGAATAATCAGGCATAAGACCGAATACAGAAGAATGAGTCCAAGTTGAGCACCTGGGCTCATTCTTTTACTATTGTCCACTGCTATAATAACGTTGGTTCAAAAAAGAGAGGAGAATTGGAGGGAGGATATGAAACGCAATCATTCCCGCGGTTTGTTATGGTTTGTCTTATTCATAAGTGTTATATTAATGACCGCTTTTGAATCGACAAATCCATCCACGCGGGCAACGGCAACATGGTTATGGCAGGCAGAGACCATCGCAGATGGCGGCCAAGAAGTACTTGAATATGCCGACAATCAAAATATTGATCATATTTACTTAAGAATTGATATGAATCAGCCAGAGGAAATGTACCAGACTTTCGTACGAAACGCCCAGGAGCAAGGAATCAAGGTTGATGCACTCGCCGGCCATCCTTATTGGGCGACAGAAGGTGGAAGAGAACGGCTGCTTCAATTTGCTAACTGGGTTGTTGATTACAATGCTGTATCTGAGGAATCGGAACGATTTGCAGGTATTCATCTGGATATCGAACCGTATGTTCTGAATGGTTGGGACGAGGATAGCGAGTCAATAATTCAGTCCTATCTATCTAATCTTGAGCTGTTTTTGGACGTTGTTAATCAGGATGCTTCCCTTATCAGGGCCATTGATTTGCCTTTTTGGTATGACCAATATGAAGTACCAGAAACAGATATGCCGCTAATTCAATGGTTCATGAACGAGTTTGATCAAATCACTTTAATGGCTTATCGTGATAAAGCAACAGGTGACGACAGCATTTCTCATGTGATTGAGGAAGAGATGGAATGGTCGGAATCGTATGACGCGAAGATCGTAGTTGCTGTTAACACGAAACCGATGCCAGGAGAAGAGTACACCTCCTTCGCAGGCAAGTCACCAGAAGAAATGGAAGCCGTACTTAACGAGGTGTCTATATCTCTGCAGGAATACCGCAATTTTGCAGGCGTAGCGGTGCATGATTATGTGTACTGGTCCAACCTTAGCGAAAACGGTACAGAACCAGAGCCAACACCGGATCCAGAGCCAACACCGGATCCAGAGCAAACACCGGATCCAGAGCCAACGCCAGAACCTGAGCCAACGCCAGAACC
>NZ_FPAC01000001.1:176861-2173124 GCF_900116105.1 Paenibacillus sp. 453mf | reverse complement strand
GAGCCAACGCCAGAACCTGAGCCAACGCCAGAACCTGAGCCAACGCCGGATCCAGAGCCAACGCCAGAACCTGGCTCCATTCGGGGGACGTACATCTGGCAAGCAGAGCAAGTGATTCATGACAGTGAGCGCGTTCTACAATTTGTAGATGAGAAGAATGTGAATTATTTGTATGTAAGACTTGATTTGGAGCAGCCGTTTGAGCTGTATCGGAATTTCGTAAGTCAGGCAGCAGCCATGGGTATCGAGGTCCATGCAATGGGTGGTCACCCAATATGGGGCCTTGAAGAAAACCGACCACGTATTACCCGGTTAATCAATTATGTAAAGGAATATAATCAACATGCTTCGGAGCTGGAGAAATTCCATGGAATCCATGTTGATGTAGAGCCGTATACCAATGAAGCATGGCATATTGACCGTGACCGTGTACTTACAGAATGGGCTGCCAATATGGAGTATTTCGCACGCGAGACCAAAAAGAATTCTGATCTGGAGACGAGTGCCGATCTCGCTGTATGGCTTGACGCATATGAGCTTCCAGGGAAGAATATGACGGTAAGTGAATGGATGATTCGAACACTTGATCATGTTTCACTAATGGCCTTCCGTGACACAGCAGAGGGATCAAACGGAATTGCAGCAGTTGTGGCACAAGAAATGGAGATCGCAGACCGTTTAGGTAAGCCGCTTCTCGTCTCTGTTGAGATGAAACAAAGCCATGAAGGCGATCATATCACCTTCTACGAAGAAGGAGAAGCTTACATGGAAGAAGAGCTAGCTAAATTACCGGATTTGCTTGCTAACTATGCTGCTTACCAAGGTTATGTTGTCCATTCCTATGATTACTGGATTACTGCTAATCCGTAATGCAAGAGTTGAACAGCATGACAGTAATTAGAGAGTTGCCCAAACCAGGGCGGCTCTTTTTTTATCCATAGATGATTATACATAATTAGGATTCATAAAAAGAGACAATTCTGTTACACCATTTACTAGAAATTTTATGTGGAGGATGAGATTTGCTGGACGAATATTCGCACTTCTTTTGGAAGCATGCTGATATGGGAAAGAGGTTCTACATATCCTGTATATCGCTGATTGATGCGAATACAGGATATTTTTGTATTTTTTTTTGTAGAGAAGTGTCACGAACTGGGTGAATGCACAATAGGATATATGGTATTAGGCATGAGGCTAACGACATATAAGGGAGGAGGGAACGTATTTGGCGGTTATTAAAGCAAATTCTGAGGATGTAAAAGTGCTTGCAAGACTTATGAGAGCCGAAGCAGAGGAAGATGGAGAGACCGGGATGCTTCTGGTAGGTAACGTGGGTGTCAACCGGATCCTCGGCGGATGTCTTGATTTTCGTAACATTCGCTCCGTCAACGATATGGTATTTCAATCACCAGGCGGCTTTGAGGCAGTTCAAAAAGGATACTTTTATCAAGCGGCAAGAGAGTCCGAACTTCGCTTGGCCAGACGTGTAATTAACGGCGAAAAAATATGGCCTGCAAGCAATGCCCTCTGGTTCTTCAGACCAGCTGGTGCATGTCCGGCAACTTGGTATAATCAACAGAATACCGGAAGATACCGTGCACACTGTTTCTTCAGCCCATCTGGGGCAGATTGTCCAGCGGTTTTTTAGCTCTAAGCTGTACACCTTATTATTAGGGAGGTATTTAAATGTTTAACCAACCATATCAGCCTGTATCGTATAGGATCGGAAATTCAGGGCCTGCAAATGCACCGAGAAATATGCAAGGGATGCAGGGGGGAATGACTGTTGTTCCGCCGGAAGTTTCCAGCGGAAGTGTAATGACTCCGAATGGTACGGTCATTCAACAAAATATTCCGTTTACAGAACAATCTTTTGTTGAAAATATACTTAGATTGAATCTTGGGAAATTTGGTACTTTCTATGCGACATATGAAGGTAACAGAGAGTGGAACGCTAAAATATTCCAAGGCATTCTTGAAGCGGCAGGCCGCGACCACATTATTATCAGTGATCCTAATACTGGTCAACGGATCATCATTCTGATGGTTAATTTTGATTATGCCACATTCGATGAGCCGCTGAATTATGAATATCCGTATGCACCAACAGCGCCTCGTGGAGGAAGACGGTAATAAGGGTTACTCAAAATAAGAAATAAGGAATAGTCTTTGATTATCCAGGGAGTTAAGAAGTCTGGATATCAAAGACTATTTTTTTGCCATTAAATCATTCTGAGCAGCATATATATCAGCAATTGGCATGTTTTTGCCCGTTATTGGACTTTGGATAAAAGAGAGGAAACTGGGGCTTGATTCTATGGTGCAAATACAAAGAGCAATCAATTAGAGGTTGCCTATAAATATGAGCCGGATAATCTCCACAACAAGAATAGTTGGAGGGAGCAGATATCTAATAAGACGATGGACTCCAATTCGTATCTTATTCGAATCACAATAAATATAAATCACGTTCTTTAACCCTACAGAAGTCCTCTATAGCAGGATTATTCATGTAGGATTTTTTTGGTGTTTTATTTTCCTTGAAACTATGTAACCTTATGGCGATATACTCCGTACTATTTGTTAGATTTATCTACAATTACATATTGAGGAAAGGTGATGTCAATGTTTAAAGCTAAGAAGAATCAAAGAATCAGAATGCTGTTCCCTCTAATGCTGGTTTTCTCCCTATTTGCGGCCAGCATCGCAGGTGCTGAAGAACTGCTTGAACCAGGAGCATTAACATCGAAGCCGCCTGAAGAAACAAGCTTAATTGCTCCACTTGCAACGTATAATTATATTACGAGTTACTATTCAAGTGCTTCACAGAGCGGTAACGGGATCTTGGTCTCGGGAAATACACGTGCAAATCTTGCTGCTGACTTTATTAGTGTGGATGTTACACTTCAGAAGTGGACTGGTTCAATCTGGATGGATGTTAGGATTATTACGAATTCAGCATATAACTCGAGCGGTGTTGATAAAAGCTTAACCGTTAGTAATCTTCAAAAAGGTTATTATTACAGAACAACTTCAACGCATACCGTAAGAATGGACGGGACGGTCGAAAAGGCAATTTTCAATTCATCATCCCAATTATTTGATTAGGCTGAGAATTAGAGGTTTTCAACTGAGTGCGTCATTGTTGAATTTCATTTAACAACTGATTTATAACTATGTTTAAGCGTGAAAAAGGTGTCTATACAGAAATGTAAGACACCTTTTTCGTATTACTGTTTCATTTGAAAGTGGTTCGTTTGTTGAATAGAATCAGCAATAAATATTAAGTTATCCTTAGAAATGGAGCCAGAGATAGTCACGAGTATTAGATTTTTTCTAAAAATGAGTTGATCGAATTTTCCATTCTCGTAATATACGGCATAAGATCCATCTTTGAGCTGTATTTCCTCAGGAACTCCACTGAATGCAGGGGATTGTTCAGTAAAACCCGGCTTCTCTGAGAACATCTTATTAAAATTGACGGTGACTTTTCGTTCATTGCTCTCGTAGAACTCGATCTTAATTTCATCGGATTTGTAAGAATTTTCGGGATATACTGGATTCTCTTCATCTAGAAGCAGATAATGCTTGATGTTAGTCGGAGTAAAAGGAACCTCGAACTTATTTACGACAAATGTGGTATTGTTCAATGCTTTTTCCTCCGGTACCTCCACAAAAAACAAAGTGTGGTCTGAAGAAATCAAAAATTTATCTAATTTTGAAGACTCCTCATTTTCCTTGTAGTCTGGATTGCTCAAAATATCTGGAGGTGGAGGAGTTAGTGCACCAGAGTAATCCTGTTCAGGTCCCTCAAAAACAAGAATAAAATCATCGCCGATCTGCTGCAGCTTTTGAATAATCGTGCCAGCATAGGTTCCAATTGGAATACTGAATATGGTTGCGCCAATCGTAATGGAAGCAGCGATAACACCTACAAGCTGCCAACGTTTGATTCTTTCCTTGCGTCTCTTTATATTCTGAACCTCATGATTGACCTTGTCCCAAGATGCTGCCATCGCTTCCTTGTTCACCGATGTGGAGGCAGCTGCAGCATTCTCGAAAGCGAGGTCAAAGGCCTCTTCAAACTCTCGTTCATAGGCTTCGTCAAATTGCTCATCGAGCCAATCATCTGACTTTTCTTTGTTCATGTGCTGCACCCCACTCTCTATGCAACAATTTTTTGATACGTTCTCTGGCGCGGAAGAGACGCTGCTTAATTATATCTTCACTCGTGTCCAGCAGTTCAGCCATCTCACGATAGCTGAGTCCTTCCTTCCACCGTAATTCGATCAGAGATCTGTATTCGGGCTTGAGCTGATCCATATAGCGCTCTATGGATTCCTGCATCAGCTTCGTTTCCACTACGGATTCTATAGAAGCTGACGTCTGCTGCACAGTTTCTACATCTAAGAAAACACTGTCAGTGTCCAGTTGGTTACGATATTTTTTATTTTTTCTTAAATAATTGATTGCCGTGTTTTTGGTAACGACTTTGAGCCATGCTTTCAGCTTGGCTTCATTTTCAAATTCGGGCTTCTTTTTAATAATTTTGATGAATGCTTCCTGAATAATGTCCTCAGCGGCGGAGTGATCCTTCAACATATATACGATAAATCCGTACATCATCTGATAGTATTCATAGTAGATCTCTCTCTGCAGGGATTCGCCTAGATCATTATAGTCCGCAGCCAACAGCAGTTGGATCCGGTCTGACATAAATATCCCCTCTCTATCATGAAGCTTCTCTATTTTTGGACAATCATTCCATTATTTTACTATAATTTGAAAGTTTACTCCATAATTTTGAACGTTTCTATTGACATTGGACCCATTCCATAAAAAATCTCATGATTCTGATAGTTAATCTAGTCATGTGGTTAAAGTATGCGAGAAAGGAGTGATTTTTAAATGAAAGCTTTAACATATCAAGGTAAACAGAAGGTAAAAGTGAAAGAGGTCGCTGATCCAGCCTTGCAGGACAATAATGATATCATTATACGTGTCACTTCCAGTGCGATATGCGGATCCGATCTGCATATTTATAATGGTCTGATTCCTGGTATGCATGAAGATTATGTGATCGGGCATGAGCCCATGGGGATCGTCGAAGAAGTTGCCAAAGGCGTAACCCATGTCAAAAAAGGTGACCGTGTCATCGTACCGTTTAACGTATCCTGTGGTGAATGCTTCTTCTGTAAGCATGAAATGGAAAGTCAATGTGACCATGCCAATGAAACCAAGGATAGTGGTGGTTACTTAGGGTATTCGGATACTTATGGAGGCTATCAGGGAGGTCAAGCGGAATACCTCAGAGTGCCATATGGTAATTTTATGCCCTTTGTTATTCCAGAAGACGCTGAATTGGAAGATGACAAATTGTTGTTCTTATCCGATATTCTCCCGACGGCCTATTGGGGCGTCAAGAATGCCGGAGTGAAGCCTGGCGATACGGTGATCGTGCTCGGCTGTGGTCCTGTGGGCCTCCTCACTCATAAATTTGCTTGGCAGGCGGGTGCCAAACGAGTCATTGCTGTCGATCATTTGAATTATCGTCTTGATCATGCCAAGCGGACGAATCAGGTTGAGACTTATAATTTTGAAGAAATTAAGGGCTTTGAAGGATATATGAAAGAAATTACGCATGGCGGGGCCGATGTCGTCATTGATTGTGTCGGTATGGATGCCAAGAGAACAGCTGTAGAAAAGGTGGAGACAGCACTGATGCTGCAAGGCGGGTCACTCGGTGCGTTCAGAACTGCATCCGAGGTTGTACGCAAGTTTGGTACGATTCAATTAATCGGTGTATATGGGGCCAATTACAATATGTTCCCACTCGGTCATTTGTTCGAACGAAATGTAGTGCTGAAGATGGGACAGGCACCGGTGATTCACCTGATTCCAGAGCTGTACGCACAGATTAAGTCAGGCAAAATTGACCCGACTGATATCATAACGCATCAGATGAGATTAGAAGAAGCGGAGCGGGCTTACGAGGTATTCAATAATAAGGAAGAAAACTGCATGAAGGTTATTCTCAAGCCTTGACCGAGCAGAAGCTTGATCGTACGACCCTGAACTGAACGGCAATTCCCAACATTGAACACAATCAAGAGCCCAGGTCTTAGGACCTGAGCTCTTTGATGTATTTATTCGATTAAAACGCCCAATTTCCTTTGAGGAAGATCGGTTCTTCCTTTCCGTCAGCTGTGATGCCATAAATGTCCATCTCACCAGAGCCAATCATGAAATCCACATGAGTTAGGCTGGTATTCAGTCCGGCAGCAGCAATTTGCTCCTGATCCATTTCTTTGCCGCCTTCGAGACAGAAGGCATACGCGCTTCCGATTGCAAGGTGATTACTCGCATTCTCGTCAAACAAGGTATTGTAGAACAGAATGTTCGTGTCCGAGATCGGAGATTTATGCGGTACAAGTGCGACTTCACCAAGGTAGTGAGAGCCTTCATCAATCTCTACCAGGTTTTGCAGTGCTTCAAGTCCTTCTTCGGCAGTTACGTTAACGATTCTTCCGTTCTCGAATGTGAGGGAGAACTTATCGATCAGGTTGCCCCCATAACTGAGTGGTTTGGTGCTGGATACAGTACCATTAACACCGGTCTTGAGCGGTGCAGTGAATACTTCTTCTGTCGGCATATTCGCTACAAAAGTAAAGCCCTTCTCATTGATACTGTCGCCTTGAGCCCAGAGATGTCCTTCCGGAAGCTCAATCGTAAGATCCGTACCCGGCGCTTTGTAGTGCAGCTTCTTATATTTCTTCTCGTTAAGGGTTTTAGACTTGCTCTCAAGTGTGGAGAGATGTGACTGCCAAGCAGCTACCGGATCGGCTTCGCCAATACGCACGGTTTGGAAGATAGCGTCCCATAACAGCGATACTTGTTCTTCTTGTGGAGCATCAGGGAACACTTTAGCTGCCCATTCTGGAGAAGGTACGGCAACGAGACACCAGCTGAATTTGTCAGCCTGCTGATAAGCGCGGTACTTGGCCATGGCTTTGCCGCGGGCTTTTTGAGAGGCGACGATTCGTTCCTGCTTGACTCCCTTTAGCAGGTCTGGATTTTCAGACAAGATATGTAACACGGCTGCGCCTTGCTCAACGAGCTCTGTCATCTCTCCGGCATACCATTTCGGCTCTTTCGAGAATACTTCATCAGCAGCAAGATCGTACTGCATCCGGGTAATCTGCTCATCATTCCATTGGACCTTGACCAGGGCCGCTCCGGCATCATAGGCTTCCTTGACGATCAGACGAACGAAATCCTTGGATTCGACCGGGGCATGAACGATCAGGGTTTGGCCTGGCTGAATGTTGATGCCAACTTCTACAGTAAGCTCAGCATAAGCTTTTAATTTGTGTGCAAAATCATTCATTTAATAATCCTCCAATACACGCTTGTACATACACAGCGCAATAATAATTTACCTATGGTAAAAAAGATGGGTGAAACGCATACCCAGTTTAACGTAAACGGGTTGCTTTCGTATATCTATTTTATTATTGTACAATATACGTGGTATTCATGAAAAAAACCATCAAAAATTTCATTAACAAGCTAAATTCAAAAATAGCAGTCTAATAAGGAGAGAAGAAAAGTGAGTTATAAAGTAATCAGAGCCTCTATGGGTAAGAATGAGGATAACGAATGGCTGGGCAGTACAGTATTTACTATGGATGAGAGTCCAGTGGAATATGAAATTTCTTTCTACAGCAAGAAAGGGAAGGACTGGGATTACAGTCTTCATTTTGCCGGAGAGCCTGGAGAAGAAGAGGAATTTATGAAGCTGGATGCCAGAATTGAAGAAGACGATAATCTGTTCGACGATTTGCTGGATGCGGCGATTGATACGATTCCAGAGTAAGAGAACTCATCAGCCTTATCATATTTTAAGTCTTGGTCAGTTAGTACTTGGTCTATTCCTATGACATGCTGACTATATTTAATAAGGTGAGTTCTCTGTTGTCTAACCATGTATACCTGAAGAAGGCTTGGGGTACTCTATAATCTGGTTACATAAAGGAGCGCATTCCAATATATTAATGGGAGGTATCCGTCATATGGAATCTGACAATCTGATTACTGAGGGCAAGACGGCACTGGAAGAGGTTGCACCCGATATATTGAGTTTGCGCACGTTATTTGTCAATATCTTGTTTGTAGGCTTGCCGGGTGCTAGACAATGGGTACTGATTGATACAGGTCTTGCAGGCTTTGCGAGCGACATTATCCATATTGCTGAGGAGCGGTTTATGGGGCCGCCGACGGCGATCATCTTGACGCATGGCCATTTTGACCACGTAGGCAATGTTATAGAACTGGTGCAGCATTGGGGAGCTCCTGTGTATGCCCACCCTATGGAACTTCCCTTTCTGACCGGAGTAAGTGATTATCCTCCTGCGGACCCGTCAGCGAGCGGAGGACTCCTTGCCAAGCTTTCTTTTGCATATCCGAATGAAGCCATTCATCTGGACGATCGGGTGGCTGAGCTGCCCACAGATCATTCCATTCCCGGAGCGCCGGATTGGCGCTGGATTCATACGCCAGGACATTCACCGGGACATGTTTCGTTGTTTCGAGACTTGGATCATGCTCTTATTGCAGGGGATGCAGTCATTACCGTTCAGCAAGAGTCACTATGGCATGTATTGTTTCAGGATAAGGAACTGAATGGACCCCCTGCTTATTTCACAACGGATTGGGATCAAGCGAAACGCTCTGTAGAGAGCTTGACCCGACTACAGCCGGATCTGCTCGTTACGGGTCATGGTCATGTAATGAAAGGCGCCCAAATGAGTGATCAGCTCGAAAGGCTGGCCCGTAATTTTGAGATTCTGGCTGTGCCTAAACACGGGAGATATGTGTAACAGGAATTGGCTGATTGGTTTAATAAAGCTTTAGCGAAGATTGCGGCCTCGATATATGTGGGGCTGCAATCTTTTTTTCGTTTGGAGCCGATGGATTGTTCTTTTTAGAATTTATGCAAATTCTCGTGTGTAAAGGTGCAACTGCTCTTCTGTCCACGATAGAATTTTTTTGAATAACATGGTATATTCGTTCAGTAGGTAAACCAATTTCAAGTTTGAAATTGATTCAGGGTACTAGTTCAATACTAGATATGAAAGCGCTACATAATAGGAGGAATGATGAGAGAATGGCATTAGAACAAATTTATTCCGCAATTGAAGGCGTGTATGGTGGGCTAGCTGCAATCAAGCTGAAGCACGGTGCATATGAAGCTGCGCTCATTCCAGAAATCGGAGGCAATCTCGTCTCTTTTCGAGATGTAGAGCGTAATCATCATTATCTCAGAGAGCCCGGGGAAGATCATGTGGAGGAATTGAAAGCGAATCCTGGCATTTATGGTATCCCTGTACTATTCCCGCCGAATCGATATGAGGACGGAAAGTTTCCATGGAACGGTGAGGTATATCAGCTTCCCGTAAATGAAGAAGCGACGGGGAATCATCTGCACGGATTTTTGCACTACATCCCTTGGAATGTAGTCAGTTATGGTGCGAATGATCAGGAGAGTTATGTCATTGTTGAACAGGTGGTTAGAGAGGGCCATGAGTACTATCAATACCTCCCGTTTGAATATACGATTCGTTTGCGCTATACACTGAGCAGAGCAGGTCTGCAGCAGCAGATTACGATTCAAAATGAAGGTCAGACATCCATGCCGGGTCTTCTTGCATTCCATACAGCCATTAATGCGCCGTTTGAACCGAACAGCACAGCGGCCGATTATATAGCCAAAGCTACCATTGGTCAGCGAGTAGAGCTGAATGAACGCAATCTTCCTACAGGCAGCACACAGCCGTTGACCGACGATGAAGTGCTGCTGAAGACGGAAGGAGTCAGCCCTTATTTTGCATCGATGGACAACCACTACACCGCAGAACCTCAGAACGGACGCAATTACATGGAGCTGACGAATAGGAAGTCCGGAACCAAGCTCGTTTATGATGTAGGCACGTCTTACAAGCACTGGATGATCTGGAACAACAATGCGTGTGAGCAGTTCTTCTGTCCTGAACCTCAAATGAACCTGGTTAATGCTCCCAATGTATCAGGACGCTCTGCAGAGGAGATTGGACTTGTTTCACTTGAACCGGGAGAGATCTTTGAGGAGACAAGCCGTCTGTATATTGTGAATCCAAAGTAACGCCCGATTTATATGTCAAGATGATAAAACATCCTATATCATATGCCTAAGGAGGAGTTGCAAGTGGAATATCGCATTGAGAAAGACACATTGGGTGAAATGAAGGTGCCTGCTGACCGATTATGGGGCGCACAAACACAGCGCAGCAAGGAGAACTTTCCGATCGGGCAAGAGAAGATGCCAATAGAAGTGATCCGGGCTTTTGCCATATTGAAAAAAAGTGCGGCTGAGAGCAACTTGAAGCTTGGTAAATTGTCTGAAGACAAAGCAGCGGCGATTCGTTATGCAGCGGATGAGATTCTTGCGGGGCGCATTGATGATCATTTCCCATTGGTTGTGTGGCAGACCGGAAGCGGTACACAATCCAACATGAACACAAACGAAGTAATTGCCAATCTAGGTAATAAGTGGCTTGCTGAGCAGGGCAAAGAGGAAAGGCTTCATCCGAATGACCATGTGAATATGTCTCAGAGCTCTAATGACACGTTCCCAACAGCACTACACGTCGCAGGTGTATTGGCAGTGGAAGATCAGCTCCTTCCTGCCATCTCCGTGCTTAAAGAAACATTCCGCAATAAAGCGGAACAGTTTCAGGACATTATCAAGATAGGCCGAACTCATTTGCAGGATGCAACTCCAATAACATTAGGTCAAGAAATAAGCGGCTGGGAAGCGATGCTGGCAAAGAGCGAGCGAATGATCAAGACCAGTGTTGAATCCATGAAAGAGCTGGCCATCGGCGGAACAGCTGTTGGTACGGGTATTAATGCTCATCCTAAATTTGGTGAAATGACAGCTGCCGAAATAAGCAGCATTACGGGTAAAGATTTTGTCTCAGCTCCGAATAAATTCCATGCCCTGACGAGTCATGATGAAGTCGTATATACTCATGGTGCAGTTAAGGCTTTAGCGGCTGATCTGATGAAGATTGCTAATGATGTTCGCTGGCTTGCGAGCGGTCCGCGCAGTGGGCTTGGTGAAATTACGATTCCTGAGAATGAGCCGGGCAGCTCGATCATGCCAGGTAAAGTGAACCCGACACAGAGCGAAGCGCTGACCATGGTTGTAACTCAGGTTATGGGGAATGATGCGGCAATTGGTTTTGCTGCAAGCCAAGGAAATTTTGAGCTGAATGTATTTAAGCCGGTCATTATCTATAATTTCTTGCAGTCTGTTCAATTGCTGGCGGACTCGATTATTGCATTCAATGACAAATGTGCAATCGGAATCGAACCGAACCGTTCACAGATTGAACATAATCTGAATAACTCACTAATGCTGGTGACCGCGCTTAATCCACACATCGGATATGAGAACGCGGCGAGCATTGCCAAGCTGGCGCATAAGAAAGGCCTCTCCTTAAAGGAAGCAGCTCTGGAAACAGGACTGCTGACAGAAGAACAGTTCGAGGAGTATGTCGTTCCAGCCAAAATGATCGCACCAAAAGCATAATCATTGATATCATCGAACCAAAGCCAGAGAATTGTTCTCTGGCTTTTTTTGCATGGGAACAGGAGAAGATTTAGAAAATAGTAATTGACAAATCGTAAAGATTACGATAAATTAATTTCTGTTGTTCGTAATAGTTACGAAATGGCATAACACGAACTGCTACAGATACAATGCATTAATAAGGAGGTATCTTACGCAGTCACCTCTTATACATAACGCACGATCTGTTCAATAGGATAGTAGGTCAATAAGCGTGCTGCAGTTCCCAATTATAATACCGATACTAAAAGGAGAATCATTCTATGAAACCGAAACAGAGCAATTTGAATCATCTGAATTCTAATAAATACAAAACTAATACAAGAACTTACCTTCTTAAGATAAGTATGTTGTTAATATGTATTTGTTTGATCAGTGCTTGTTCTTCCACCTCACAAAGCAGCAGCGAGGGAGACAAACATCTCCATTTTCTATACAATTTTTCAACGAACTCGTTAGATCCTCATGTGGATTCAAGCTACGTTCCTTTAAGAGCGGGAATCACAGAAACTCTAGTGCGTCTTGATGAAGAAAATCTGACTGTTGCTCCCTGGCTTGCTGAAAGCTGGGAAGGCGAGGATGGTCAGCATTGGACAATTAAGCTAAGAGAAAATATTAAGTTTCACAATGGTAATCCAATGGATGCAGCAGCAGTGAAGGCTTCCCTTGAGCGGGCAATGAATGAAAATGTTGCAATACAGAATGCACTTAAAATAGATACAATCAAAGCTGAAGGATACCTACTCGAGATTACAACCAAAGAGCCATTCCCAGAGTTTGTATCTGAACTAGTAAATCCTAATGTCTCGATCATTGATGTAACAGAGACAGATTTTATTAACAATCCTGTAGGAACCGGCCCATTTGTATTACAATCCTTTGCTCCAGGCAGCAAGCTTGAGCTAGAGCGCTTTGAGGGTTATTGGGATGGTGCTTCAAAGCTAGATTCTGTTACGTTTTCGTTTAATGAGGATGCTAATGCCAGAACACTAGCTTTGCAATCCGGTCAAGTTGATATTGTGTATCGTCCGGAGACGGAAAGTTTAGAATCACTTGAGGCTCAGGGTGGAATTAAAGTTGAGTCTACTGCAACATTCCGTGTTCATCAGATGACAATGAATATGGAGCGAGAGAGTCTTCAGGATATCAATGTGCGACGTGCCGTAGATGCCCTGATTAATCGCCAAAAGCTTGTCGATAGTATTTTATTAGGTCATGCAGAACCAGCCGTTGGACCATTTTTACCGTCACTGCCTTTTGCCCCAACCTACGAACCAAGTGAAACAGGAGCAGAAATCGCGGTCGAGCATTTGAAAAAAGCGGGATATTCTCTCGTTGATGGTGTTATGCAAAAAGACGGTGAACCGCTTAAATTCACCCTGCTAACCTATAGTGCAAGAGCGGACTTGCCGTTAATAGCTCAAGTGTTTCAATCTGACGCCAAACAAATAGGAATTGAGGTTGAAATTCGTCAAATCGATGTTCCTGAGGAATATATGGCTTCAAACCGAGATTGGGATCTTGCGACATATAGTAATCTTACAGCCCCTCGGGGGGACGCTGGGTACTATCTAAATGCAACCTATCATCCTACTGGCGCCCTCAACTTTAGCGGTACTGAGGAGCCTGAGCTGACGGCTATTATTGATGAACTTAACCGAACGGTCAATCAGGAAGAACGTGCGGCATTGGCAGAGCAAGCTGCTGACTATGTCCACGAGAATGTGATAAATTCGTTTGTACTGCACCCTTCGACGATCGTTGCCTACAACGAAGATAAAGTGAAAAATTGGGTGACTACTCGGAGTGAATACTACATGATTACAAACAAGTTGGATGTGAATTAAATGCTTCGAATTCTAGCTCGAAAATTATCCGAGATATTATTCTTTTTATTATTTATTACATTTATCAGCTTTTTATTTATTCGGCTTGCACCTGGCGATCCGGTACTCACCATCCTCAATGTGGATGAATTATCTGTAAGCCAGGAGCAGGTTGACGCTTTACGAGAGGAAATGGGATTTAATGAACCGCTGCTTGTTCAATACGGACAATGGCTGCTTAATTTCATACAGCTTGATTTCGGCAACTCCTATATTACCGGTCAACCCGTAATGGAGGTCATTCTAACCGGTGTTCCGGCAACACTAGAATTAGCTGTTGGAGCCTTGATTGTAATGCTGATTGTTGCCATTCCTCTGGGTTCTCTATCGGCACTTTACCGGAATAGCTGGATTGACCATTTAAGTCGGGTTCTCTCCATTCTTGGAGCAGCTGTTCCTAGTTTTTGGTTGGGTCTCATCTTCATTGATTTGTTTGGTGTACGTCTTCACTGGCTTCCGACCATGGGAAGAGACGGCTGGATCACTCTGATCCTGCCTTCACTAACTCTCGGTCTAGCTATCTCTAGCGTATATGTACGCCTGCTTCGTTCGAGCTTGCTAGAGTCGCTCAGCCAGGATTTTATCCGTGCAGCAAGAGGGCGTGGATTGTCGGAGCTGAGAATATTTTTTATGCATGCATTTCGCCATAGTCTCCCTCCAGTCATCACTTTTTTCGGAGTTAGTCTCGGAAGTCTGATTGGAGGAGTTGTCGTTATTGAAGTATTATTTGCCTATCCAGGGGTTGGTAAGCTTGTTGTGGATGCGATACGTCAGCGTGATTATCCCTTAATTCAAGGTTACATTTTAATTATGGCGGTCACTGTATTTATTGTGAATACATTCGTGGATTTATCTTATCGTTATTTAAATCCTGAAATGAAGCTTAAAGAAAGGGAGACTTACTAATGAAAGGCTTGACTCTACAATTGCCAAGATCTAAAAAGCGTGTGTGGCAAGGGGGAGTAGCAATAGTGAGCTTACTCCTCATCCTTTTTCTTACCATCTATGCTTTCTTATTCTTACGGCATGATCCTACATTAACCAACCTGGATCAGCGTCTACAGGGAATGAGTCTACAGCATCCATTTGGTACAGATCAGCTTGGCAGGGATGTTCTTACCCGGATATTACTAGGTGCTCAGCAAACGATTGGATTCAGCCTCCTCGCATTATTGGTTTCCCTTTTGATCGGAATTCCTTTTGGACTTATTTCAGGATTTAAACGTGGAATGGTTGATCGTATTTTTATGCGGATAGCTGATGGATTTCTAGCTTTACCAGACACGATTGTCGCTATTGTCCTTAGTGGATTGCTCGGCGCAGGCATTAACAACCTTGTTCTTGCAATTGTTATGGTAAAATGGGTAAGCTACGCTCGCCTCGTAAGAAGTACAGTATTATCCGAGTCTCAAAAAGATTATATTCTCATTGCTAAAACGAATGGGCTGTCATCATCCAAAATCATGCGTAAGCATCTGTTCCCTCACATTGTGGGACATGTTCTCGTCCTTGCTAGTCTTGATTTGGGTAAGATCATTTTGCTTATTTCTGCTTTTTCTTATATCGGACTCGGAGCTCAGCCTCCTATTCCGGAATGGGGAGCTATGTTAAATGATTCACGGCCTTATTTCCAATCCAAACCAGAGCTTATGCTGTTTCCTGGTTTATCGATTGTACTTGCGGTACTGCTAACCAATATGCTCGGCGACTATTTGCGCGACTATTTCGACGTGAAGAAAGAGGTGGGATAATATGCTTTCGATTAAGCAAGTTTCAGTAAGCAGCAAAGAAAAGAAGCTTGTCGATCATGTATCCCTTTCTATCCGTGAGGGGGAATGGTTTGCACTAGTTGGTCAAAGCGGGAGTGGAAAAACTTTGCTCTCTCATGCAATTGGTCGAATGCTTCCGGCTAACTTGCAGGTACATGGGAATATTCATTTTAAACAACAGGATCTTATGTCTTTGACAAATAGAGAGATGAGATCCCTTCGGGGTAAGAAAATATCATATATTTTTCAAGATTATCAAGGCTCCTTCACTCCATTTAGAACCATCGGGCAGCACTTTGAAGAATATCAGAAGATTCATGGAATTTCAGATGCATCCACTCGGATGAATAACACCTTGGAAGCACTAAATTCTGTTGGTTTAAATGGTTCTCTCTTGAAGCGATATCCATTTCAATTAAGCGGTGGGCAGCTTCAACGTGTATCTATTGCAACAGCACTTCTGCTGTCACCAGATTTAATTATTGCGGATGAAATTACTACGGCACTTGATAGTATCTCTGGACATAAAATTCTTGAATTGCTGGCAAGACGACAAAAAGAGATCGGATTCGCCATACTATTTATTACACACGATTGGCGTCATGTCAGACGATATGCGAACCATCTAGCTGTGATGAAGGAAGGGCAGATCATTGAATCAGGTAAGAAAGACCAGATCCTTTTTGAACCACAGCATGCATATACTAAAGAACTAATCAAGGCCGCTCCGACACTTCAGCGCAGCGTTTCTAATCACTTGCAGGAGGGGGTCATCATATGAAGCTGCTTACTGTTAAACAATTAACTAAATCTTATGAGGGAGAAAAAACGGCAGTAGACAACATCTCTTTTGAGCTGAATCAGGGGGAATGTTTAGGCTTGGTTGGTGAAAGCGGTTGTGGTAAAAGTACGCTTGCCCGCTGTTTGCTTCGAATTGAACCAATCAGCGATGGTTCAATCTATTTCAAGGATGAAGCTATTGAGAATCTTAATGAACGCAAGCTGCAGCCTTTTCGGCAAAAGATGCAGATCGTTTTTCAAAACCCTTCTGCTGCTTTGAATCCAAAAATAAAAGTAAAAGATTCGCTAATAGATCCTTACGAGCAATATCATAAAAAGCTTAATCTTCAGCATTTTACCTATACTTCTAAGGAAGCCTATGTTAAGCAGCTTCTCGAAGCAGTCGAATTACCTGAGAAGCTTGCCAATCAGTATCCGCATGAATTGAGTGGCGGACAGCGTCAGCGTGTGACCATTGCACGTGCCATAAGTATCGAACCGGAGTTGATTGTATTAGATGAACCTACCGCAAGTCTTGATGTCATCTCTCAAGGTGCGGTTCTTTCTTTATTGACAGAACTCCGCCAGACCTTAAATCTGTCTTACCTATTTATCTCTCACGATTTAGCTGCTGTGGCCCAAATGAGTCAACGTATTATGGTAATGAGAGAAGGGAAAATTGTTGATCATTTCGGTCTTGATCGGTTGTTCTCTGAGGAACGACATGACTATACTAAAGAGCTGATTTCAATTTTTTAAGGTCTTTTATGTGTAAAGGAGGAAGACAGGCACTTGAGTCAGCTTAAGCCTCTTTCGATATCATTTATTCGTTTTTATATTTTAGCGTTTCTATTCTTTGCAGCTAATTCCTTACTGACCATTATTCTGCCGCTTCAAAGTGAAGCCGAAGGCATCGGACAAGCCGAAATAGGTCTTATGATGGGGGCATACATGCTGACATGTATGTTTCTGCGTCCCTATGCGGGACAGCTCATGGGAAAATATGGACCTTTGGCTGTAATGAGAGGCTTGTTGCTTGTTCACGTTCTATGTCTCGTCTTGTATACCTTCAGTGGAGCAGAAGGGTTTATATGGCTGCGAGCGCTGCAAGGAGCAGGAACGGCTTTCTTCTCCATGACGATGCAGACAGGCATTGTTGAACAGCTTGCAGACAAAGACCGTGCTCAGGGCATGTCCATGTACACACTCTTCACCATGGTTCCCTCTTTGTTTGTACCCATCGTAGCAATGGAGGTATGGGAGAGCGGAATGGGCTGGATCTATACACTCGTTGTCATCTCTATCGGGGCACTAACCCTTTTGGTCGGCTTCAGCGTTTCACTTCCAAAGCAGACGAAACACAAGAAATCTTATACGTTAACAGAGATGTTTAAGTCATTTGGGATGATTGGAAAGAGCAGACCGCTTCTGGTCAGTTCAATCGTCATGCTTCTAGGGTCTTGTATCTTTGGAGCGACGGCAACCTTTCTTCCGCTATACATGGTGTCAAGTGGAGCAGGCAGTGCCGGTCTGTATCTTATGATTCAAGGTATTGTCGTTGTCGGCTGCAGATTTGTACTGCGCAAAAAGATCCCTTCTGATGGAAGCTGGAATACGGCTCTGATCTCATCCATGCTTCTATGTGCCGCCGCAGGATCGCTACTGCTCGTGCTGATGGATTCAATTGGAGGCTTAGTATACATCTCTGCCATCTTTAACGGAATTGCTGTTGCACTGCTTTATCCGACACTGACGACATATTTGTCTTTTGTGCTGCCTGTGGAATCAAGATACGTACTAATGGGGCTATTCATGTCCTCGTATGACCTTGGGTATTCTTTAGGCGGGCTCGTTATGGGGATTGTAATCCAGTCTCTATCTTACCAAGCGATGTTTGCTGTTTGTACGGTACTGGCACTTGCAGCAGTGCTTGTGGTAGGGGTCAGCAAGAAGCAAATGGAGAAGACTCCGAAGAACTCATCTCTAAGTGTATAGAGGAGAGCAGATATATATAGGGTTCGAAAAACACAGATAACGGTATCCTAGATACGATACGGTTATCTGTGTTTTTTTATTTTGAGGACATATGTCCTTTTCTAATGCTTCACCGTGTTATTTAATAGTAACAGTCAGCTTCAACAAAGTAAGCTACACGTAACGACGAAAGGGGAACACGGCAAGTGAAAGGTATTTTATATGCAGCATTGGGAGGAGCCTGTATTACACTGCAAGGAATCGCCAACGCAAAGATCAGTACCGATGTAGGGACATGGCAGGCTGCAACCATTACACAGCTAACTGGATTTATTCTAGCTTTATTCATTCTTATGCTCATACGTGATCGGAGCTGGAAAGAGCTGAAGAATGTGAAGCCGCTCTATATAACCGGTGGAGCTATGGGGGCGATTATCATTTTTAGTGAAGTATCTGCCATTCAACAGGTAGGGGTTACGTTGACCATATCAGCACTGCTGATTGCCCAGCTTAGTCTTACTTATCTTGTTGATACAAACGGGTGGTTTGGTGTGATGAAACGGAAAATTACGCTTCCCGGCTTAATAGGCATAGCGATGATGATATCGGGTGTCATCATATTAAAGCTGTAAAGCAGAAAGGAAATTATATTATTATGGCACTTGGAATTATATTGGCTCTGGTTGCCGGAGCATTCGTAAGTCTGCAGGTGATCTTTAATAGCAAAATGAACGAGCACACCGGCTCTTGGCTGACAACTACCATTGTGCTGGGACTTGGAGCGATCGCTGCCTTGACTGCCAGCCTCATCTTTGAAGGGGCAGATACGTTCGAGCTTCAGCATATGAAGCCTTGGTACTGGTTCAGTGGAATGATTGGAGTAGCGGTTGTGTATAGCCTCATGCAAGGGGTTAAGCTGCTCGGTCCGACCTTCTCAACGTCGATTACACTCACCTCTCAGCTTGGCTTTGCCGTGCTGTTTGATTCGTTAGGACTGTTCGGACTGGAAAAAATCGATTTTTCAGTAAACAAAATGCTGGGTGTTCTGGTCATCATCGGAGGGATCCTGCTGTTTAAATACGGTGAACGATTGGGGGATAAGAAGAGGGGCAGGGTATCCGAATAACAGTTCTGTTATCCATAGAACCAAAATAAATATAGAACAGGAACGACTCTAGATGTGGATGGAGGGTCGTTCTTTTTTTTGGAGAAAAATATTTATTGTTGTATATTCCCAAAGTGCATTTTGATGTTATAATAGTTAACAATACTCGGTTTAACATTACATAATATGTTAGATATGAAAGAGGTGTGTTCCAATGCAGTTAACGGTAAAAGAAGCCTTATCCATATATCCGCTTTCGGAAGCAAAGCTTGTTGCGGGTGCTGAAGGGACCATGCGGACACTCAAGTCAGTGAATGTCATGGATGCACCTGATATTGCAGATTGGATCAAGTCGGGCGAGATGTTATTCACCACCGCTTTTGTCATGAAGGACAGCGAGGATGATGCGGTTAAGCTGCTGCGCCGGTTGAATGATAGAGGCTGTGCAGGACTCGGTGTAAAGCTGGGCAGATTCTGGCAGAACATTCCTGCACAGATCATTGAGGAAGCGGATGCGCTTCAACTACCGCTGCTTGAACTCCCCTTTCAATTTACTTTTTCAGATCAGATGAATGCCTTGTTTAAGGCCGAATATGAACGGAATACACGAACACTGGAGACCGTTGTAAATAAGCAGAAGCGACTTATGCAGTTTGCGCTTGAACAGGACCAGAAGAACGATGTTTTCTCGAAATTAGCTGCCGTCCTGAATTACCCCATTGCAGTGATCGGTTCCCGTGGCCATATGCTGTATGTTAGCGAAGAAATGAAGGATACGAATATCCAGCAGGGCTGGCCCTTCAAAAATGTAATGCACCGCGTCAAATGGGACCATGGAAGCTGTTATCGTGTGCCTGTTATGCAAAAGGACGAGGATTATGGATTCTTGTTAATTTACACAGATGGGGCGTACGGACTTAAGGCTGAGGAGGAGCTGTTCCAGCAGGCTTCCGAGGTGCTTGCATTTTATATGGATATGACCTATCGGGAGCACATTAATCCCACCGTTCAGGATGAGATTAGAGTAATCGTGAAGCAGTATTTGGACCGCAAGCTGGGCTGTGAAGAGCTGATCCGCAGGTCGGAAGGGCTGGGGGTTCAATTGTTTCAGGATTCGGGGACCTATCAATGTGTGCTGACGACAATCGAGTCTGAGGGATATGTGGAAGGGAAGCTGATCAAGCAGGTGCATCGGGAGCTTCAGTATAATCCGATGATGCAGCTGACTGCATCACACCATATTCAGATGGATGAGGGAATTCTATCCATTTATGCATGTCCGGCGGACAAAGATTACGGTGAAGAGCTCTCTAGGTTTCTAACTTCGCGATTTGAAGATTTGATAGGGGGAAGGAAGCCGGGAGGTGCAGGACCGAGATTCTGGATCAGCAAGATGAAGCATGAGCCCAAATCACTGCGTGAAGCATTCCAGGAGTGCCTCGATACACGGGCGATCGCCAGCCGGTTCGGAATGCAGGATACAGCGCTGCAATTTGAGATGCTCGAATTCGCCTATGTGTTTCAGCATGTTCCTGAATCCATTATGGAGACATACTGCAACAAAGTGCTCGAACCTCTCTTAGTGAAGGATGGAGATCCGACACAGGTGTTAATGAACACTCTTGAAGCGTTTATTGAGAATGACGGACTTATCAATGAGGCTGCGAAGCAGCTCTTTGTGCACCGTAACACCGTGACTTACCGAATGGACAAAATAAGCAGTCTGCTGCAAATGGATTTCAAAAAATCGAATGATCTGCTTAAGCTCAAGCTTGTTTTTACCTTCCGCAAATTTCTTCAGGATCAGGGAGTGCATAAGTAACTGTTGTGAAAATGTAACAATCCATACGTGCATGAGACACAAAGGATATGGCTTGCGTTATTTTATATAACAAAATCGCGTGATTTATATTGTCACATGGCTACTTCGCACACTACAATGCTCATATAAATTCGATCCGGAGGTGAGTCTTTCTGAAATTATCAATAGATGATGTTAACTCTTATACTAAAGAACTGTTCACAGAAGCCTTCGGCACTTTATTCGAACATTCACCTTGGGTTGCAGAGGAGTCGTACAGCAAGAAGCCATTCACTTCGATGGTTCAACTACACGAACAAATGAAGAGCACCGTCGAATCGGCGGATACGGAACGGAAGCTGATCCTTCTGCGAAACCATCCGGATTTGGGAGCCAGAATCGCGATGAGCAATCATTCTGTCCAAGAACAAGCGGGAGCTGGACTTCAAACGTTGTCGGAGGTACAGCACAGTATACTGTCCGAATTGAATCAGAAGTATACGCAGACCTTTGAGTTCCCATTCATCATTGCGGTGAAAGGGAAATCGGCGGACGAGATCATCGCTGCGATCAAAGAACGTGTTCATAACAGCTATGAGACGGAATTTGATACAGCTCTTCGAGAAGTATATCTCATCAGCTGGTACCGGCTTGACGCATGGATGAAAGAACATATGGAAGAGGAGAGGTAATCAAGATGACAAGAGAGCAGCTGGAATCCAGAACGATGTATTACGGCAAGGGAGATGTGTGGGTGTTCCGTTCCTATGCTAAACCGCTCACAGGGATTACGGTCGTTCCTGAATCTCCTTTTCGCGGCAGAGAAAATGTTCTGTTCGGAATGAATATTAAAGTTGCGGTGAAGGGCGAGGATTTTCTTACCTCTTTTACAGAGGGTGACAATTCCCTCGTTGTTGCAACGGATTCAATGAAGAATTTTATATTGAGACATGCCGCTCACTACACCGGAGCTACGGTAGAAGGTTTCTTGGAGTATGCAAGCCGCCGTTTCATTGAGACTTATCCGCAGATGACCGGAGTGCGTATGAACGCTACACAAGTGCCATTCGAAAATGTCCAGATTGGCTCTCCTGATGGCATTGCCCCAAGCGATCTCGTCTTCAAATACTCGCACAACGAAAGTGCAGGAGCGAGTGTAGAGGTAGAGCGAAGCGGCGAGAATATTGAATTAACCTACGCCCAGAGCAGTGTGAAAAATCTACGGCTTATTAAAGTGAAAGGCAGCGGATTTGCAGGTTTTGTCCGCGATGAATATACAACATTACCCGAAACTTCTGACAGACCGCTGTTTATCTTCCTCGATATCCATTGGAAATACAAGAATCCGGCTGACGGACTTGATGATACCCGTCAGAATTACGTTGACGCAGAACAAATCCGCGATATTGCAGCAACCGTTTTTCATGAGAATAACTCTCCATCCATTCAATATCTAATCTATCTTATCGGTCTTCGGATCTTGAAAAACTTCAGTCAGCTGGAAGCAGTATCGTTTGAGTCCAATAACCGTACATGGGAAACGATTGTAGAAACCGTAGATGAAGGTCCTGGTTCCGTATTTACTGAACCGCGCCCACCTTATGGCTTCCAAGGCTTCTCTATGACTCAGGAGGATCTTGCTGCTTATGAGAACAAGCCTCAAGAAGCAGGAAGTGTATAGATGGCAGGCAAACTGACGACCCATGTGTTGGACACAAGCAGAGGTATACCGGGAAGAAGCATGAAAGTTGAGCTCTATTTCATTGAGAGCACAGGTGAAGCGAAATACCTGGTGTCAGCGCTAACGAATGATGACGGAAGAATAGATGCTCCCTTTCTCGAGGAAGAGCTGACAAGCGGAACTTATGAGCTCCGGTTTTATGTGCGAGAGTATTTTGAATCATTTTTGAATGAAACGGGAATCCGCTCGATTTGGGATGTAATTCCGCTGCGATTCTTTGTTGCAAACGGAGAGGAACATTATCATGTCCCGCTGCTGGTTTCACCTGGAGGCTACAGCACTTATAGAGGGAGTTAACATAAGACGGCAGATGCCTCAGCTATAGATAAGCTATGCGTCTTTAAGGGAGGGCTTCTGATGAAATCACATTATGAGATCATTATCCAAGGCGGTCAAGTTGTATTGCCGCATGGAGTAGAGAAGATGGATATCGGCATTAATGACGGAGTCATTATCGCGATTGAGCCGCAATTGATTCCAGATGGGGATACGACGATATATGATGCAGCAGGTCTTGTCGTTATGCCGGGGGCAATCGATGCGCATGTCCACTTCAATGAACCGGGACTGGCTTCATGGGAAGGATTCGAGACAGGCTCTGCATCTCTGGCAGTGGGTGGCATTACAACTTATATAGATATGCCGCTGAATGGTGTGCCTCCGACGACTACAATGCGTGGCTGGGAGCTGAAGGAGGCGCGGGCGAAGGATCACAGTTATGTGGATTATGCTTTTTGGGGTGGTTTGGTTCAAGGTAATCTAGATGAACTAGCACCTCTTGCAAACGCTGGTGCGGCCGGCTTCAAGGCTTTTATGTCTGAGCCGGGTGGTGAAGGGGAAGAAATCTTTACACGTGCGAATGATCAGACCCTGATTAAGGGAATGAAGCGCATTGCCGAGATCGGCGGGGTGTTAGCACTTCATGCTGAGAGTGATGAGATGACCAGCGCATTGTCATACGCCAAGCAATCGCAGGGCTATGTCTCTGCAAGAGATTACCTGGACTCGCGTCCACCCGAAGCGGAGATTGAAGCCGTTCAAAGAGCATTAGTCTATGCCAAAGAGACCGGCTGTCCACTTCACTTTGTACATATTAGTACACGGCGTGCCGTTGAGCTTATACAGACCGCGAAGATGAACGGACTGGATGTCACCGTAGAGACTTGTCCCCATTACCTGGTCTTGAACGAGGAGGACGTGCTTGAACGAGGAGCCATTGCAAAATGTGCGCCTCCGCTGAGAAGCGTTACAGAGCAGGAAGAGCTGTGGGAAGCTATAGAGCGTGAACAGATTGATATCATCGCCTCGGATCATTCACCGTGCCCTCCTTCTATGAAAGAAACCGATAATTTCTTCGAGATCTGGGGAGGTATCGCTGGTGCTCAGAGCACTTTGCTTCTTATGCTTGACGAAGGGTATGTCAAGAGAGGCATTCCACTGACGACAATTGCAAGACTGCTCTCAGCAAATCCAGCGGCAAGATTCGGATTAGCTGGAACCAAGGGAGAAATTCAGATTGGCAAAGATGCAGACTTCGCTATCGTCGATTTCAATCAAGGTTATGTACTTTCCGAGGAGGAAATACGTTACCGCCATCCGCAATCACCCTATCTGAACAGAAGCTTCTCGTGCCGAATTAAAGGTACATTCAGCCGGGGCATTCTAGTCTACAATGATGTTACGGGATTAATAGAGCAGAAGCCGGGAAGATTCCTTCCGGCTGGAGTAAGGAAGACGATTGCAAGCAAAGGAGGAGATATATATGCCTGATTCTGCTGATATTACATCATTGCCGTTGCTTCAGGAAGAAGCGTTCGAGGCATATTCAACTCTTCTACATAAACTGCTGGATGATTTAGAAGAAATGTCCGCCAGTGAGGCGGGAGGCTGCACTAGGCTGCTGTACTCTCCTTCTTGGCTGAAGGCGCAGCATCATTTGGCGAAATTCATGGAGGAACGAGGGCTTGCTGTATCGTTTGATGAAGCTGGTAATCTATATGGATGCTTGCAGGGAACAGAGAACGATGCTCCGCTGTATACCGGATCTCATATTGATACTGTTCAATCTGGCGGCAAGTTTGACGGTGCGCTGGGTGTAGCAGCAGGCATAGCCGCATTGCTGTATTTGAAGGAAAGATACGGAGATCCACATCGTTCATTGGTAGCCTTATCACTTAGCGAAGAAGAAGGCAGTCGATTTCCTTTTGCTTTTTGGGGATCAAGGAGCATAACTGGGCTTAGCTGCTGGAATGTAACCGGAGGACTTAAAGACGCTGACGGAATAACATTGCAGCAGGCTGCTGAAGGAGTGGGGTTTGGACCTGGTTCAGGACACACTTCTGGAATCCTAGCACCTGCTGGTTATGTGGAGCTCCACATTGAGCAGGGCTCGGTACTGGAACGAACGAATACGTCCATTGGCGTCGTGACCGGAATTGTTGGGCAGAAGCGAATTGATATCACGGTTCATGGTGAGGCCAATCATGCAGGCACGACGCCAATGTCTTATCGAAAGGATGCTTTGGCAGGAGCAGCCGAGATGATTAGCGAAGTAAGGAAACTTGCGATAGCTTATGGTGATCCGCTGGTAGCAACCGTCGGCAATGTAGAAGTATTCCCTGGAGCAGTGAATGTGGTACCGGGAACGGTCGAATTTACACTGGATATCAGACATACGGATCAAGTTATCCTTCATGAATTTACAGAGCTCATCTTACAACGAATTCAAGCTATTGCAGATTCATATGAGCTAATTGCCCGTTCAGAGGAGCATCTATCTGTTGAACCGACGCCAATGAATCCAGAATGGGTAGAGAAAACCGTAGATATATGTGAGCAATTAGAGCTCAGTTATCGGAAAATGCCAAGCGGAGCCGGACACGATGCCCAGATATTTGCGAGCATATGCAATGTTGCAATGATCTTTGTGCCCAGCAAGGACGGGATCAGTCACAATCCGCTGGAGTATACGTCACGCGAACAGATCGATCAAGGATTTAAAGTGCTCATAGAGCTGCTGTATCAATACGGCTACAGGGGGAAGACAGATGAAGAAATATAAGGAACTAAACCCTTCACTTCGAACAATCATGACGCCGGGACCTGTGGAGGTAGATCCACGTGTACTCCGAGCCATGTCATTTCCTATATTGGGTCAATTTGATCCCGAATTTACGTCCTTAATGAATGAAACGATGGACTTGGTCAGGGATGTATTTCAAACGAATAATCAGTGGAGTTATCCGGTAGACGGTACGTCCAGATCTGGACTGGAAGCGGTGCTTGTAAGCATTATACAGCCTGGTGATAAAGTGCTGGTTCCGATCTATGGCAGATTCGGACACCTGCTGGTTGAAATTGCGGAACGCTGCGGAGCAGACGTCGTCTATATAGAGACGGAGTGGGGCGGTGTATTTGATCCAGAGACGGTGATCCAAGCGATTCATGAGCATAAGCCAGGTATTGTTGCAATGGTGCATGGAGAGACCTCTACAGGGCAGATGCAGCCACTCGCAGAGATAGGCAGAACTTGCAGAGAGCTTGATATTCTAATTGTTGTTGATGCGGTCGCTACCATTGGCGGCGTACCGGTAGAGACAGATAACTGGATGCTCGATGCTGTTATGGGAGGTACACAGAAGTGTATCTCTGTTCCTTCAGGCATGGCTCCGATTACTTATAATGACCGAATCGAGTATAAGCTCTTGTCACGTAAACGAGTTGAGCGAGGACTAAGAGACCCCGCTAATATTGAACTTGCGAATGATGGACAGATGATTCGAAGCAACTATTTTGATCTGAGCCAGATTCAGGATTACTGGAGTGCTGCAAGGCTGAATCATCACACGGAAGCGACATCCATGCTGTACGCTCTTCATGAAGGACTCAGAATTTTGCTGGAAGAAGGTCTTGAAGCAAGGTTCCTAAGACATGAACTTAATGCCAGAGCTCTCGTGCAAGGAATTAAAGGGATGGGCCTCACATTGTTCGGTAATGAAGAGAGCAAGCTCCCATGCGTAACTTGCATTAATATCCCAGAGGGTGTTGATGGAGAAGTTGTTCGCAGCAGATTGCTACATGAATTCGGAATCGAGATTGCCAGTTCCTTCGGTCCATTGAAAGGGAAAATATGGAGAATTGGAACGATGGGCTTCAGCTGTAATCAGAAAAATGTGCTCCACACCTTGGGAGCTCTGGAGGCTGTCCTCATCCGCGAAGGGTATCGCTTGCCGGCTGGTGAAGCGGTTCAGGCCGCACTGGATGTATACTCTGTGGTTAATAAGGAGGAAATTTCATGCTGAATCAAATGCCTGTAGGTATGGAAGTTATGGTTACCTCACCACATTATCTAGCCAGTAGTGCGGGTGCGAGAATGTTGGCAGATGGCGGTAATGCTTATGATGCAGCGATTGCAGTAAGTGCTGCCCTGGCTGTTGTGTATCCACATATGACTGGACTGGGTGGCGATTCTTTTTTTCTGACTTATAATGCAGAATCAGGGAAGTTATCTGGATACAACGGTTCAGGCCGCTCACCTGGTATGCTGACCAGAGAAATGTTTGAACAAATGCAGCTTAAATCGATTCCGCAGCGCGGCGTGCTGAGTGCGTTGACGGTGCCAGGGATGGTGGATGCCTGGTGGGAAGTTTCTCAGAAGTTCGGAAAGCTCGCGTGGTCCGAGCTGCTCGCTCCTGCAGTCTTCTATGCGGAGAACGGATGTCCGGTATCTCGCAATTTGAGAGAATGGCTGGTCAAGGATGAGGAGTTCATCCGGGCGGATCAAGGACTATCATCCGTATTTTTAAAGGATGGAGAACTGATCGAGGAAGGCGACATTCTTGTTCAGCAAGAGCTGGCAGCATCGCTTAAATTACTGCAAAGCGGCGGGAAGGACGTCTTCTATAAGGGGGCACTTGCGGATCAGATTACGAATGCCGTGAAGAAGGATGGAGGCTTTCTGCAAAAAGAGGATTTTGAGAATCATGCCGGTGAATGGGTAACCCCTGTATCTACAGATTATCGAGGTTTTGATGTATATCAAATGCCTCCGAACTCGCAAGGCTTCTCTGTGCTGATGATGTTGAACATGCTTGAGCATACGGAGCTATCCTCTGTCGAACGCATTTCCAGTACTTATTATCATCTCATGACAGAAGTGACGAAGAAGGCTTTCCGAGATCGTGATCGATATTTAACAGACCCGGATTTTAGAGAGATTCCTCTGGACAAATTATTGTCTAAGCCATATGCCGATAAGCTATGGCAGGAGATCGAACAGCATCCGAATAAGGCGGAGCCGACACTTTCCAAAGCAATGGGTCAGGATACGGCCTATGCAGCGGTTGTGGACCGTGAAGGAAACGCAGTTTCCTTTATTCAAAGCCTCTATTTCGACTTTGGCTCTGGTTATATGGCAGAGGGTACCGGCATCGTCTTGCAGAACAGAGGTTCCTTCTTCTCTCTTGATCCAAGTGAAGCAAATGTACTGGAACCAGCCAAACGCTCCTTCCATACCTTGATGCCTGGAATGGTATTCAAAAACGATAAGCCATACCTGCTGTTGGGGACCCAAGGCGGTGAAGGACAGCCGCAAACCCAGCTGTCACTCCTCACTGCTGTGCTGGATTACAACTTATCCGTTCAAGAAGCCATCGGTCTGCCTCGCTGGGTGTATGGGCGCACTTGGGGAGAAGAAGGGGATGAACTGAAGCTGGAACAGAGATTTGATGATGCCATATTAAGTGAGCTCGAAGAGATGGGACATAAAGTACGTGCCCTCGGTCCATGGGATGATCTGATGGGTCAGGCCCAGGGAATTCTGATTCAAGAGAACGGATTGCGAAGCGGGGCTGCTGATCCGCGCGGCGACGGCGCTGCCATCGGATGGTAAGAGATCAATTGATTTGTGAAGAGCACCCGAGCATATGAATCTAGATCAAGGGAGGTCGTCATATGGGAACGATCCTCATTAAAGGGGCTCAAATCGTCACCATGAATCCGAATGAAGAAGTGCTGGAAGGTGATTTATTAATAGAAGATAACCGGATCAAAGAAATTGCTGCAAGTATTGAGGTTGCAGCTGATCAAATCATTGATGCCCAAGGCAAAGCACTTCTGCCTGGATTCATACAAACACATATCCATCTGTGCCAAACCTTGTTCCGTGGAAGAGCGGACGATCTGGAGCTCATGGATTGGCTTCGCAAGCGGATCTGGCCGCTGGAAGCAGCGCATGATGAGGAGTCGGTCTATTATTCGGCTCTGCTCGGGCTGGGTGAGCTGATAGCCAGCGGGACGACCACCATTCTGGATATGGAGACCGTTCACCATACAGAATCTGCATTTCAAGCCATTGCACAGAGTGGAATCAGAGCCCTCTCTGGAAAGGTCATGATGGATCACGGTGATGAGGTACCGCTGCCGCTGCAAGAGACAACAGCGGATTCCGTGCAGCAGAGCGTCGCTTTGCTTGAGAAATGGAACGGATTTGGCGGAGGAAGGATCCAATATGCCTTCTGCCCGAGATTTGTTGTGTCATGTACAGAGGAGCTCTTGACCGAAGTTCGTGATCTGTCTGCACAATATAATGTGAAGGTGCATACCCATGCTTCGGAGAATCAAGGGGAAATTGAGCTTGTCGAGAATGAGCGGGGCATGCGCAACGTCGTATATCTGGATCACATTGGACTGGCGAATCAAAGGTTAATCCTTGCACATTGTGTGTGGCTAAGTGAAGAAGAGAAGGAGATTATTCGCAAACGGGATGTCAAGGTAACGCATTGTCCAGGCTCGAATATGAAGCTGTCCTCCGGTATCGCTGATATACCGGATCTGTTGAACCGACAGGTTCACGTAGGCATTGGTGCGGACGGTGCTCCTTGTAATAACAATCTGGATATGTTCCAGGAGATGCGATATACAGCACTCATCCATAAAGTAGAGCATGGACCGACGGTCATGGATGCGAGAACGGTGCTTCTCATGGCTACAATGGGCGGTGCTGAAGTGCTCGGTCTGGCCAAAGAGATTGGAAGCCTTGAGGTTGGGAAGAAGGCAGATCTGGTTCTGCTCGATCTGAATGATTTTCATACGTATCCATCTCATGAGGTTGATATCTATTCCCGAGTTGTCTACTCAGCCACGAGAAGCAATGTCGAAACAGTGATCATTGATGGTCAGATTGTTCTTGAGAATCGGATGGTCAAGACCATCGACAGGGGCATTGTTCTGAGAGAAGCAGATCAAAGTATAGCCAGATTATTGAAAAGAAATAAGCATATTTCATAATTCCAGAGCTTGCATAATTCAATTTCGTATATTATGCGAACTCCAGAGCCACATGGATTGTCCCGAATACGGGCGGCAGCTGCCGCTCGTATTTATGCATTCTGAAGCCATGTCAGCTTTGTGCAACCAATATCATTAGGAGGGATTCGGTATGGATATGCATGATATCTGCAAGCTGGTTCAGTCCACTGAAACGAAGCTTGTGCTTGCTACCGCTGTATATGTAGAAGGTCATGCCTACCGTAAGCAAGGTGTATCTATGCTGTTCGCAGAACAGGGGCTCATGTATGGAAGCATTAGTCCTGGATGTATAGAGACCGATCTCTCCTTGCATGCAGAGCATGTAATGTCTACAGGACTGCCACAAAAAATCGTCTACGATATGCGCCCGGATGATGATCTCTCTTGGGGCGAAAATATGGGCTGCGGCGGTTTGCTCCACATTCTGTTGGAGCCCGTCGATGCTGCATTGAAGCAGATACTGCTGGAAATGGGAGGGCTGCTAGATCGCGGAATCCAAGTTGATTTGCGTAGAACCTGCTCTGGCGAAGTGGGGGGAATTCGAGACTATTCCGTTCAATGCATCCCTCATATGAATAGCGAACCTTCCAAATCACGTGCCAAAATAACCAGCTATCTAAGCCCCGCAGCTCAAGAGTGGCACAGTGGGGCGTGGCTGTACTCTCATACCTACACACCGAAGCCTAGGCTTATTGTAATCGGTGCGGGGAATGACACGATTCCTGTCGTTCGCATGGCACTGGCGTCCGGGTTTCGTGTAGTGGTAGCGGATTGGCGTGAAGCGTTAGTCACCGCAGAACGATTTCCGGGTGCAGAGCTCTTGGTCGGTTTTCCAAATGACATCTATCCACGTCTCAAAGTATCAAGCCAAGATTATATTTTGCTGATTAGTCATCACTATCCACATGAACGGACCTTCCTTGAATTGTTGTCGGCTGCTGATACAGATACAAATATAAATATGTCTTACGCCTATTTAGGTATTTTGGGTTCCCGTACGAGAACTTCCAAATTGATTGAAGGGCTACCGGCCTTGCCTCGTCTTCACGCACCGGTGGGCCTAGCCATTGGATCAGAAGGTCCTGAGGAAATTGCGATTGCCATTGCCGCAGAGCTTATTTCAGTTAAGCGAGGTCAACAATGGGGGGCCGGTAAGGAGGAGAAGGCAGATGCGGAAGGCAGGAATCATTCTGGCTGCAGGAAGCAGTCAGCGAATGGGTGAACCCAAGGTGAATCTTCCTCTGATGGAAGGGATGACTATGGGAACCGCGGTACTTCATACTGCAATTGCTTCTGAGCTGGACTTCATCGTCGTGGTTGTTAGACCAGATGATCCGCTGACATGGGTGAAGACAGCCGAAGAGCAGAAGGTATATATATCCGTGTGCCAAGAAGCCCGGAATGGAATGGCTTATTCACTTAGGCAAGGGATTTGTACCGTGAAGGAATATGGGGCAGCGTGTGCGATGATACTGCTAGCAGACCAGCCCCTCATTCAACAGGTTCACATCAATCAATTGATTGCATGCTTTATATCTTCTCCTGAGCTTGATTATGTAGCAGCCAAAGACCTTGACGAGCTTAAGCCGCCCATTTTGTTCAGCAGTACAATGTTTGAAGCTATGATGCAGCTCAAAGGGGATGAAGGAGCCAGAAAATTGCTGCGAAGCAGCTCTTATCAAGGAATCGGCATTTCTTTTGAGAAGGATGTGTTTCTAGATGCGGATACAAAGGAAGAGCTTGCTGTAATCAAGCAAAAGCTGCACTGAAGGCAGGTAGCCAGTACATTTCTGCATTCAGGTGATCTCTCTATAAAGATACATAGGAAGCTAAAGGGGGTACTTCAATGTCATTGAATGAGCATAATCCAATAACGTATCCGACGGTTTGGCAGCCTGCCAATATATATGAAGCGAGGACTGTGGCAGAAAAATTACATGCAGGTTATGTCTGGGCTTCGGGAACCACGCTTCTGCGAACACAGTGGGAGATGGGCACAGCGCTGATGCCCGATCATCTGATCAGTCTGGATCGAATTCAGGAGATCCGTAATATATCAGAAGATCCAGAGAAGCTGAGTATTGGTGCCATGTGCAAGCTCCGGACATGTAGCGAGCATCCTCAGATTCAGGACAGCTTCCGGCTCATTCAAGATGCAGCCGAAGTCATTGCCGCTCCCTCTATACGGAATCTAGCCACAATCGGCGGCAATGTCGCTTCGGGTGTGGGGGATACCATTCCAGCACTTCTCGTCTATGATGCTTCACTGCTATGGATAACCGAGAACGGGCTTGAAGAAAAGAGTCTTGAGTCCTGGCTCGAGGAGTGGAGAACAGGACAGCGTAATGCATCGGATCTGCTGCTGAACATCTATATACCTAAAGAAACGAAGAAGAATACGAACGGACAGAAATACCAGCCTGTATCCTTCTTCCACAAGATTGGCAGGAGAGAAGCCTTTACCCCATCACTTGTGACCGTCGCTGTACATGGATTAATGAATGAGGCAGGGGAGTGGGATTCCATAGCTATTGCAGCAGGCGGGGGCTCAGGTCACGCGATGAGGCTTAGAGAAAGTGAAGCATTGCTGCGCGGCCACAAGATGAACGCATCCTCTTTATCCAAGCTTGCGGAAACGATTGAAGCTGAATTTATGACCTTCACAGATCTGTACGCCTCAGAATCTTATCGCAAGCAGTCGGCTTCTAATCTGATTGTATCGGGCTTATGGAAGTCCTTGAAATAGTAGTCATGGGAGAAGGAGTGAAGCTTAATGCTGCTAAACAAGGAAAACAGCGGAAAGAGATGGTATACCCGCCCAGATGGCAAAGAAAAAGTAACAGGCACGCTTCAATATTTAACAGACAAATCTCTTCCCGGTATGCTGTATGGAAGGGTACTTCGGAGCATACATCCCTATGCAAGGATAGGGAGTATAGATACAGCCGCTGCCATAGAGCTCCCTGGTGTGCAAGCAGTGCTTACGCATAAAGATATTCCTGGAATGAACGCCTTCGGTATTGCTACCCCTGACCAGCCTGTCTTCTGTGATGAATTCGTTCGCTATACAGGAGATGCAATCGCAGCGGTCGCCGCAGATACTCCACAAATTGCGGAAGCTGCCCTTAAGCTGATCAGGGTCGAATATGAAGTGCTGTCACCACTCAGCTCACCAGAAGCAGCGATTGCACCAGATGCGCCTAAGCTACACCCGCATGGCAACATTTTACATCGTACAGAAGTGAAGCGGGGGGATGCATCAGCTGCATTCAGAGTGACGGAGCATATCATCAAGGAGACATACTATACCCCTCGTCAAATGCACACTTATATGGAAACAGAGGGTGGATTGTTCGTTCCGGAGGAGAACGGCAGACTCAGTGTGTATGCACCTACTCAGCATGGCTACAAAGACAGAATGCAGTTATCACGAATATTAAATATGGATGAGGAAATGATTCGGGTCGTCTCCAGTCCAATCGGGGGATCGTTTGGGGGCAAGGATGAGCTGAATGTTCAGCCCTATGGCTCGCTTCTTGCTCTTAGAACCAAACGCCCAGTCAAAATTCATAATTCTCGCAAAGAGTCTGTGCGTGCCGGCTTGAAGCGGCATCCGATGAAGATTGAGATGGAGACCGGATTTACAAAGGAAGGAATGATTACAGCTCACCGTGTACGAATTATGGCCGATACAGGAGCATATGCGACACTTGGCGCACCTGTATTAAGCTTTGCGACAGAGCATTCCATGGGGCCCTATGCGATTCCTCATGTGGATGTAGAAGGACTCTCGGTATATACCAATAATGGGGTTTCGGGTGAGTTCAGAGGGTTTGGCGGAAATCAGGCAATCTTTGCTATGGAAGGTCAGATGGATCGTGCCGCTGCACAGCTGGGAATAGATCCATGGGAGCTCAGAAGACGGAACCTCAGAAGTAACGGTGATCCGGGACCACTGGGTCAGCAAATTCTGGTTACAAACGGTCTACAGGAAGTATGGGAAGCTGTTCATCATTCCGATCTATGGATACAAGAGGAGCGTACAGAGCTTCCCCCTTGGATTCATAAAGGGAAGGGAGCTGCCATTGCGATGCACGGTGCGGGTCTGGGTTATGGCATACCTGATCCAGCAGGAGGCAGATTAAGGCTGAATGAGGAAGGCAAGATCGAAGCTGCTTTTAGCTACGAGGAGTTTGGGCAGGGGCTCGTATCAACGCTGGAAATTATGCTGTGTGAGCTGTTTAACTGCATCAGGGAGGATCTTGAGATCGTAATAGGGGATACGGATCGTGTACCACATAGCGGTTCCAGTACAGCGTCACGTTCTACAACGATGGCTTGGATGGCATTGCAGCGGTTAAAAACACCTTTCCAAGATAAATTAATTCTGCTAACCAGTGAAGCGATCGGTATTCCTGCACATGAGCTTGTAACCGGTCCAGGGGGAATATGGCGCTTGGGCCAGGAGAATGAGCAGGATAAACATAGGGTCATATCGTTTCAAGAAATTACACAACTTGCGTCAGCCGAAGAGCTCACTTTTGATACCAAATTTGACTACCCAACAACACCGGACGAAGTCGTCGGTGGACATTATTTATATACGTATGCAGCGGTTATGGCCGAAGTTGAGGTGAACACCTTGTCAGGTCAAGTTAAGGTTGAAGACATCAGACATGTCGTAGCTGCGGGTCCGGTTATGAATCCGATGGGATATGTGGGCCAGATAGAAGGCGGCAGCGGGATGGCTCTCGGGTTTACTCTTATGGAAGATACGATCATGGAGAATAGTGAATATATGACGACGAACCTGGACACGTATCTCATTCCAACCATTCAAGATATGCAAAAAAGACTGGATGTAGAAGCTATTGAGAATTTGCCGGAAAATGATCCATTTGGTCCTAGGGGAATCGGAGAAATCGGGTCGGTTGCCTTGGCACCTGCTATTGTCAGTGCCATATATCAGGCAACCGGGATTTGGCTCAATAGGCTGCCCATTCAGAGAGAGCAGCTGATCAGGTCCATATTCAGCGACACGAAGGAAGGAGTGCAGCCATCATGATGGGAAATGAAATGATCGAGTGGAGCTGTACGATTAACGGAACTGATGTTCAGCTGACGGTTCCGGCAACCGAAAGACTGGTGACTATCCTCCGGGATCGTCTTCAGTTGACAGGTACGAAAATAGCATGTGAGATCGGTCGCTGTGGAGCCTGCATGGTACTCTTGAATGATGAGCCGGTAAACTCCTGCCTGCTTATGGCTTATCAATGTGACCATCAGCAGATCGTTACGATTGAAGGTCTCGCACCTTCTAATGCGGATGAGCTTCATCCCATACAGCAGGCCTTTATTGATGAAGGGGGATTCCAGTGTGGATATTGCACACCAGGCATGATTTTGACTACAAAAATATTGCTGGATGCTCATCCTGATCCGAGTCTGGAGCAAATTGAGAAGGCACTATGCGGCAATTTGTGCCGTTGTACCGGGTACGGGGGGATTGTCCGAGCTGTACAGCAGGCAGCCTGTGCGAAAGCTGCGAAGACGGATCAAGCTTCGGTCGAGTAGAATAGCTGGACGACTTTATTTTTTTCTGGGTGCGTTTGGCAATGGAAACTGGAAAGACGTCTTATCCTATCCGCGTAGTCCTGGTCAATTGGTCTTGAAAATGGCATGAAGATAACTTGGTGCATTGTCTGATCATGCGAATTGCACTATGATACATAGCAGAGCAGTCAATCGAAAAGAATGAATTATCCAATTAATCCATGCATATAGGAGAGTTTACTTCATGTTATTAAGAGAGATTGAAGAGAGAGATAATAAGCAAGTTGAGGATTTGATCAGAACCTGTCTGATTGAATTTGGAGCGAACAAACCGGGGACCGCGTGGACGGATCCGAATTTGGGAGATTTCTACCATCTATACAACCACGAAGGCTCTAAATATTGGGTTGTTGAGGTGGATTCCAAGATTATAGCTGGCTGCGGCATCGGACCCATCAGTGGATTTCCACATATATGCGAGCTGCAAAAAATGTATGCGTACAAGGAAGCGCGCGGTACTGGAGCAGCAAGTGAGCTGCTGGAAGTCGCTTTGGAGTACGCCAGATTGCACTACAATGAATGTTATCTTGAAACCTTTAACAATATGGTTGCTGCCAACAAGTTCTATCAGAAGAACGGATTTAAAGCCTTAACGAAGCCTCTGATGGAAACGGAGCATTTTGCTTGTGATGCATGGTATATTAAATCTCTTTAGCTGGGTTAGATAGAGGGATTCTATTCCTATAAGGCGAATAATAGGGTTGAATTCATTTTCTATAAGGGAGCGGGAACGGTACGATGATTAGTAGAATAGGCCAGATTATGCTGTATGTGAATGACCAAGATGGTGCCGTGAAATTTTGGACTGAAAAAGCAGGCTTCCATGTCATCTCAGAACAAAATAATGAGCACGGCATGAGATGGATTGAAATTGCACCATCCAAGGAGTCCGAAACGAGCATCATATTGCATGATAAGGAAACGGTTGCTCAAATGTCTCCCGGCCTACATCTGGGCACTCCTTCGCTTATGTTTTTCACAGAGGATTTAGATCATCTATACTCACATTTATCCAGCAATAAGATTACGGTTGGTGAGATCGTGACCATGCCAACGGGCAGAGTGTTTAACTTCTCAGATGATGAAGAGAATTATTTTGCGGTTATGGAAGTTAGTAAATCATAATAACATATAGTAAGAGAAGGCGGCTCGCTTAGGCGGCCGCTTTTTTTGTTTTCTTAAGCCTTTTGTCTTATAGGCACACAGATTTCACATCGATCGTTGATTATCATATAACCAACATATCTTTCTATAACCGGTTTATGATCTATTTGATATCCGCTTTTTTCGATATAAGGGTATTCATGTTATAACTTCCTTTCCTTGAGTCTATTTTGTTCATTGATGAATCTAACATGGTATAAAAATATATTCATTATTTCTTTTTATAAGGAGCTGCTAAATCAGGAATAATTAATGTTCGTCTAAATTGTGCTAAAGTGAGGACTTATTAATCAAGGTTTATGAAATGTAAATAAAATAAAATGGTGTACATATGAACAATCAAAGTAAAAAAGATGGATTGGAGTGCATCGTATGCAGTACACAAACCCCGTTATTTCCGGATTTCATCCTGATCCGAGCATTTGCAGAGTGGGCGAAGACTACTATTTGGTCACTAGCTCATTTCAATACTTTCCAGGTGTACCGATATTCCATAGTAATGATCTTGTGAATTGGAAACAGCTTGGACATGTGCTCACTACAGAGCAGCAGCTTCCATTGAGGGATGTACCTAGCTCATGCGGTATATTTGCTCCTACACTCCGATATCACGAGGGCTGGTTCTATATGGTGACCACAAACGTAGGCAGCATCGGCAATTTCTATGTGAAGACCCAGAACCCTGCGGGCAGCTGGTCTGACCCTATCCTTGTAGCCCAAGATGGCATTGATCCTTCCCTTTTATTTGACAGGGATGGCACCGTATATTTTCAATCAACCCGTACAGGAGATCAGGGAGACGGAATCTATCAATGTAAGATTGACATAGAAACAGGAGAAATGCTCACAGACAGTCGTCTAATTTGGAAGGGGACAGGAGGTGCATACCCGGAAGCCCCTCATTTGTATCAAATCGGCGATTATTACTATTTGATGCTTGCTGAGGGGGGGACGGAGTACGGGCATATGGAGACGATCGCAAGAAGCAAGGAGCCTTACGGCCCTTTCGAAGCTTGTCCCCATAATCCGATTCTATCCCATCGCAGTCTGAAGAGCAGCATTCACGCTACAGGCCATGCGGATATTATTGAAGCTCATGACGGCAGCTGGTGGGCTGTGCTTCTTGGCGTTAGGCCAGCTTCTTACCCTATGCGGCATCATTTAGGAAGAGAGGTATTCCTCGCACCCGTGACTTGGACCAAGGATCAGTGGCCGATGATCGGTGAAGGCGGACGAATTGAACCTATTATGGATGCACCGGAATTTATAGGGGAGCCGTTGCCAAGAAAGCCCATCAGGGATGAATTCGATGAGGCTGAGCTTGGTGTGGACTGGATTTTTCTACGTAATCCGAGGCCGGATAGCTGGTCATTGTCAGAACGGACAGGATATCTGGTGCTCCGAGGAGACTCGGTTACACTCGATAATGTGGGATCTCCGGCATTCATAGGGCGCCGGCTCAGTCATTTTAATAGCAGAGTAGCCACTTCAATTGAGTTTGATCCGGCTGAAGATGGAGATGAGTCAGGACTTACCGTTTATATGAATGAGAAATACCATTATGAGCTGGCGATTACTTCGGTGAAAGGATGCAAGAAGATTCTGTTCAGAAGAACCGTAGGTTCCTTGAAAGTCGAAGTGTCCTATGACTGCCCTCCAGGACCTGTTCAGCTTGAGATTCAAACCGATCGAGAATCCTTCACCTTTTCCTTTCGAGATGCGGATGGTGTAGTTACTGTAACAGCTGGAACGGCAGAGACGGCCTTTCTATCTACCGAAGTAGCTGGCGGTTTTACTGGTGTCATGATTGCTATGTACGCGGCAAGTCTTGCTGGTCATTCTGGACCTTCCTACTTCGATTGGTATGAATATGAACCGAAGGATGAATAGAGAAGAGAAGGAAGAAGACTCTAGTAGCAGAACATCCAGCACTACTGAATGTAAAACTGTAGATTAAGATGACAAAAGAGATAGGTTGACATCAAAACTGATGTCGAGCTATCTCTATTTGTATAATCCGCATTATTCAATTCTCTAAAAAATCAGGATGGTTCACTTTGCCTGAATGCTTTTGGCGACATTCCATATGCTTTTTTAAACTGTCTAGCGAAATAATTACTGTCATTAAATCCGGATTGAAATGAAATTTGCGTAATCGGGAGTCGGGTTAATCTTAATAATTGGCAGGCCCGCTCTAACCTTAGACGCTGCAGGTATGCCATGGGTGAGGTTTGGTAATAGGATTTAAAGATCCGGTTTAAATGCCTTACTGAGATATCAGAATGTTCTGCAATCTCCTCAAGAGTTATTGCCTCCAAATAATGGTCTTCAATGTAGGATACAGCCGTAGCCAAATGCATGACATGGCTGTCTGTATCGGTATCACTGCTCTCATACTGACGGGATAAGTACACAACAAGCTCGATAAGTCGGGAGGTGAGCATTGTTTTATAGCCCGGATGTTTATTTTTATATTCATTCATCATGGCAGTAATCAGTGATGAGACATATTCCAAATTGGTGAGAGACATGTACAATTTACTCTCATTCGACTGAATGTTCCGATAGAGAGGCTCCAATACAAACAGCGCTTGATAACCTTTAGAGGCGTTCAGATCAGAACCAATGTAGGTTAACAAATCAGGCTTGTACATAATATTGCATATTTTGAAATCCTGAGGATCTTTGTATCCGTGAATGGTCTCACCGTTAATTACAAAAACATATCCCTTCTTGATAAAGGATACCTCATTATTGACCACATGGGTTGCATGACCCTGAAGGACGATGACCAGCTCTGAGAAATCGTTATGCCTGTGCAAGGACGTATCTTCGTCATGACCGCCATATTGAATAAAGAAGGGAAATTCTTCATCATTTGTGAACCAGTTTAATTGGACCTTACTCAAAATACCACCACCGAGCAGTTCGTTATCATGTCTATATCATCCTATATTGCTGACTGAAAAATCAAGGTTTGCATTCTTAGAATTCCATATACTTTTAATTGAAATGATGTAAACGCATTCATCTACAGAATTAGAAACGGTGCTATTCGTCGTTAATAATGTAGAAGGAGCAATTCCATAAGAAATAGGGGGATTTTAGAGGATGAGACCAAATGGCAAGAAAATAGGAGCATGGCTTCTGGCAAGCAGTTTACTCCTAGCTGCTGGATGCGGCAGCTCCACGGAAAGTGATGCACCCGCGAGTTCAGATGAGAATGGGCCCATTACATTTACATTCTTCGGGGCAGATGCCAGTCCCAATTGGAACAGAATGCAGGATGCAGTAGGACAAAAAATTACTGAAATGACGGGTGTAACCATCGAAGCGGAATATGATATCTCCAGCGGTGGCGGAAATGACCGGATTTCACTCATGGCTGCAAGCGGCGATTATCCCGATTTAATCTTTCCTAAAGGGAATTTGTCCAGACTCGTCGAAGCTGGAGCCATGCTCGATCTTACAGAGCTAATTGAGGAGCACGCACCGAACATAAAAGAGGCGTATGGAGAACATTATAATCGCTTGAAATACAGCAATGACGATCCATCCATTTACTGGCTTCCAACCAACGGTGCCATTGACCAGACGTATTTTGATGCTACTAATGGGGTTGCTATTCAGCACCGTGTTGTCAAAGAGCTTGGGTATCCCGAGATCAAGACTATAGAGGATTACGAGAATGTGATTAGAGAGTACTATGAGCTGCACCCAACTACAGAAGACGGTCAGCCGACCATCCCACTTACACTTAGCGCAGATGGATGGCGTCGGATGATTACCGTGACAGACCCGGCGGTTATGGCTACCGGTGGTCCTGGTGATGGAGAGTATTTTATTGATCCTGAGACTTATGAAGCGCAGCTTCATTACAAGCGTCCTGAAGAGAAGGAATATTTCAGTTGGTTAAACAAGCTGTGGAATGATGGTCTAATTGATAAAGAAAGCTTTGTTCAGAAGGATGATCAATACAAGGCCAAGATCGCTAGTGGTCGTGTGCTGTCTCTCTTCGATCCAAACTGGGGATTCAGCGATGCAGAGAATGCGCTCAAAAGCGCGGGTCTAGACGAAAACACTTATGGATTTTATCCAGTTACGTTGGATGAGTCCTTCAAACGTGCGGATTTTCAGCCAATGGGCTTTGATGGATATGGTATTGGTATAACGGTTGATGCGGAAGACCCGGTGCGTGCAATCAAGTTCTTAGACTGGATGTCCTCCGAGGAAGGACAGATCTTAAGAAATTGGGGTATCGAGGGTGAGCATTATGTTGTAGAGGATGGGGTACGCAAGATTCCAGCAGATATTCAGGAACGGAAGAACAACGACAACAGTAACTTTACCAAAGAAACCGGAATTGGTCTCTACAATATATTTGGAGCGCATTATGGTGACGGAGTGAAGGATTCGACGGATAACTATTTCACGACGAATTTCCCGGAGCAGATACAAGAGGGTTATTCAGAGGTTGAGAAGGAAGTGCTTGCAGGCTATGGAATCAGTACCTGGAAGGAACTATTCCCATCCGAAGATGAATTCCCGGTTAAAGAGTGGGGAGCAGCATACAATATGCCGATCCCAACTGACAGCGGAAATTACAATGTCATCTACCAAAAAACGCAGGACATTATTCAGAAGCGCATTCCTGAAGCGATCATTGCAACTCCGGATCAATTCGATGCGATTTATGACAATATGCTAGCTGAACTGGATAAAGAAGACGCAGTTGAGATGGAGCAGCAATATACAGAATGGATTAAAGAGCGGGTCAGATTATGGACGGGTAAGGATGTAGAATAAGTTACAAGGAAATAAGAGGGTTGTTAGTCGTTTGAAATACGATGAATGGATTACGAAGTCGCCTTTTTTTGGCGACTTTTTTCTATATTTACAATGCTTGATCACACGATAACCTGTGAGGATCAATCGTCAACGTTAAAGAAATGACTTAACAAATAGGCAAGGAATGCTTATAATGTTCAGAGCTTTGTCTTTTTCGGAATCTCATGCTTGTGCATGCATCTACAGAGGGACAAGCCAGTGGCTTGTTATTTTAAGACCGAAACAACATAAGCTAAATTTCCTAAGAAAATAGGTGTTTACTACGCATGCTGCACAATCCAACCGGTAAAGAGCGGCTAGCCTTAGCATTTCTGTTGAGCTTGCTCGGAATATTAGGACCATTCAATATCGATATGTACCTTCCCAGCTTCCCCGAGATTGGCGAGGATCTGGGTGCGAGAGCTTCACTTGTCCAGTTAAGCTTAACTTCTTGCTTGATTGGTCTTGCTATAGGTCAGGTTATCGTGGGTCCCATTAGTGATGCCCGCGGGCGAAAGGTCCCGCTCCTGATTTCACTCAGTTTATTTGCATTGTCCTCGCTATTTTGTGCGCTGGCGCCTAATATTACAATGCTTATTGTGGCAAGGTTCCTTCAAGGCTTTACCGCTGCTGCGGGACTTGTTATCTCACGTGCGGTGGTGCGTGACGTGTTTGACGGCAGAGAGCTCACGAAGTTTTTTGCATTGCTATCGGTCATTAATGCTGTAGCTCCGATGGTGGCCCCAATGTCTGGTGGAGCTATCCTGCTCATTCCATCAGCGAACTGGCAATCGATCTTCTATTTTCTCAGTTTGTTTGGACTCTTTATCGTGCTGATCATAGGGATGCGTCTCAAAGAAACGCTGCCTCCAGAGAAAAGAATGCCAAGTTCGCTTGGACATTCTGTGAAAACGATGGGAGAATTGTTCAAGGACCGGGTATTCATCGGATATGCTCTTACCGTTGGGTTTGTTCATGGCGGAAGCTTTGCCTACGTCTCAGGAACGCCATTCGTTTACCAGGAAATCTATGGTGTGTCACCCCAGGTGTTCAGTATTCTGTTCGGCATTAACGGGATTGCGATCATCTTCGGTAGCTTTCTGATTGGCCGTTTTGGCGGTATTGTTCCTGAGCGAACACTGCTTAGAATTGGGGTTTGGATAGCTGTTAGTGCTACACTGCTGCTCTTGATCACGACTGCGCTTCGTGGCCCTTTATTCCTTGTTGTTATTTGTATCTTCATCTATATGATTACCATCGGGATTGTTGCTACAAGCACCTTCACGCTAGCGATGGAGCATCAAGGACATCGAGCGGGAAGCGCGAGTGCGGTATTAGGATTGGTGCCGTTGCTAATTGGCTCAGCCGTATCTCCTCTCGTCGGTATTGATGAAACGACGGCAGTACCCATGGGTGCTATATTATTCGTTACAGCCTGCCTGGGAGCATTCTTATTTACGAAGCTAACCGGTGAGAATAAGGTAAATATAAAGAGTGAGGCAGCCGAATAGGCTGTCTTTTCCTATATACAGTCTTTGTATGAAAAATCACTATATTCATTTGTATTTCTTCGTTTTGAACTCCGCTGCTTCCGGTTATTAATAGTATAGTTCTTGTAAAATAAGGGGGAACTTAATGTCTGACTTATTTAAAAAAAGCAAGCATTGGGAAAGTCTGTTCTACAGATCTCCAATCCCCTGTGCTCTTGTGTTGGAAAAAGATGGAGCTTTCGTCAGAGTGAATAAGGCCATGGAGAACTGGCTGGGTGTAAGCAGTGATCGCGAGGAATCAACCCTGACATTATGTGATATCATCGTAAATTCGGATCGTACTAAATTTAATTTTGACCTTATTGTTCAGGAGCTAAGGGTACATGACGAAACGTCAGCAAGCCGCCGTGTTCAAGTGGTGAATCAGCAAGGGGGTGTCTGCACAGCGGAAATGTGGATCAGCCTTCTGGAAGCAGAAGAAGGTTATGCCGTCGTACAGCTTGTCCCTTCTCCATTGAATAGTCCAGTGAGCAAGGTACAGCATACAGAGCCTGAAGATCTGGAACGAGAACTGCAGGAATATAAATCTTTATTTAAATACAATCCGCTCGGTGTAGCCTCATTGGATCTAAATGGTAATTTGATTAGAGTTAATGAGGGTCAATGTGCGTTAACAGGGCATACACAAGAGGAGCTGTTGACAGGTCATTTTTCAGTATTGATTCATACAGACAGTTTGCAGAAAACCCACTATCATTTTTCACAAGCAGCCAAAGGAATCCCCCAAGAATATAATATCAAAATGCTGCGCAAATCCGGTCATGTCTTCGAAGCGCACGTAATTAATGTTCCTATCATGATGAATGGCAGTGTAGTAGGTGTTTATGGTATTACCGCAGATACGACGGAGAGCACCGTGTATCTGAAGCAGATTGAAAATCTGGGCAAACAGCTTGAATTAATTCTTAATACGGTTAAGGATGCGATCTTCGGTGTTGATCCGGAGGGACGGATACTGTATTTAAACAAAGCGGGTGCAGAGCTGATCACAATGAACGAGCATGCGGTGATCGGATCGCGGCTGACGGATTATTTTGTTCAAATTAATGAGAATTACTATCCATACGACAAGAATCAAATGCCGATCCACAAAGCGATTCTGTCAAATGAAGGGGACACTTGTGTTCAAGAGGCACTCTTCGGAAAAGAAGATGGCAGTACCTTTATTGCTGAATATCAAGTGCATTCCATTATAGAGCAGGAGAAAAAAGGTTCTGTCGTGGTTCTTAGGGATATGACTTCAATCAACGAAATTAGGAAGGCAAAGGATGAGGCAGAGAGGGCGGAGAAGGAAAAATCCGAGTTCTTATCCATCATGAGCCATGAAATACGAACACCAATGAACGCTATTATGGGGATGGCATCACTTCTCGCCGATACGAAGCTTAATGAAGAACAGCTCAGCTATATGGAAATTATACTCAGCAGCAGTGATTCACTTATTCAAACATTGAATAATATTCTTAATCTGAGCAAGCTGGAAACCAGCCAGGTAGAGGTTCGGCATTCCTCATTTTGTTTTCATGATGTGTTAGATGAAGTGACCAATCTCTTCAGTGCACAGGCAAGAAATAAGGGAATCACGCTAACGAAGGAATGTGATAACAGAATACCGCACAGTTTGATCGGTGATGAAGCAAAAATAAGACAGATTCTCATCAATTTAATCAGCAATGGTGTGAAATTCACGGAATCTGGTGAGGTGTTGATCCGAGCTGAATCGATTCATATACCTGGCCGCAAGCGAGTGCTGCTGATGGTACAGGTTCAAGACACAGGAATCGGCATACCGAAGCATAAGGAACGATTGTTGTTTCAATCCTTCTCTCAATTAGATCCCGAGATTAGCCGTAATTACGGAGGAACGGGATTAGGACTAGCCATAACTAAACGTCTCCTTGAGCTTATGGGCGGCAGCATCAGTGTTCAAAGTATCGAAGGGAAGGGCTCGACATTTCAGTTTTTGCTGGAGCTGGAACATATCTAAAATGAGGAATAAAAATAGGGAAAGCAGGCCTAACATCAGGTAAACTCCTGAGGGGGGCCTGCTTTTTGATATCAGAGTGATCATGGATACGATTCATTTGTCGGTGATACCAATATGAATTTTTATTGACATAATCTAGGGGAGTATCTATTATTGTAATCAATGATGATAATGATAATTATTATCAATAGTGATTATCATCTAGCAGTTATTACAAAATACATATAGGTTATAGGGGGAAATGCAGTGCATAATGCAAAGAGTTTGGTGTTCATTGTTTTGATGTTTGCTCTGGTACTTGCTGGTTGTGGAGGGGGTTCAGGCACCGCTGTCAATGAGACCTCCGGGTCTGGAGAGTCGACGAACCAGCCTGCACAGAGTGCAGATAGCAATACGAGCGAGCCGCAGACGCGAACGATTAAACATGTGCTTGGGGAAACGGAAATTACGGGTGTACCACAGCGTGTGGTTGCTCTTGAGTGGTTATATGCTGAAGATGTGATGGCGCTTGGTGTTCAGCCTGTTGGGATTGCCGACATTGAAGGAATGAATACATGGGTTGATATTCCTGTTGAGATTGGTGCTGATGTGACGGATGTAGGTACGCGTCAGGAGCCGAACCTGGAAATTATTGCATCACTGAAGCCTGACCTCATCATTGGGCTCAAATCCAATCTCGGATCCAATTATGAAGCTTACACCAAAATCGCTCCAATACTTGTGTTTGACCCTTATCCTGCTGAAGGTGAAGGAGATCAGTATGAAGAGATGCTGAGTACATTTAATACGATCGCAGACGTTCTCGACAAGAAAGACGAAGCGGAAAAAGTACTTAGTGAGCTGGATCAAACCTATGCTGACTCCAAAGCCAAGTTGGAATCAGCAGGTATGACAGAACGTCCATTTGCACTTGCGATGGGTTTCAGCAACCAAAATGCAGTGACCTTCCGCATATCCACGGATAATTCACTTGCGGTCAAGATTTTGGAACACATCGGCTTGACAAATGCATATAAGCCTAGCCAATTTGAGGTTTATGGCTTTACAACGACGGATGTAGAAGCTCTGCCAGCTCTACAGGATGCCAATTTCCTTCATATTATTCAAGAGAGTGATAATGTCATCGATAATCAGCTGAAGGATAATCCGGTCTGGAATGGACTGAATTTCGTTAAAGAAAATCGTGTATATGCGCTTGGCGGCGATATGTGGCCATACGGCGGCCCCTTATCCGCTCAGGTTATGGCACAGAAAACAGCTGATTTGCTTACACAATGAATCTAGGGAAATATCAAGCTCAATCTACTGAGCCTGCAAGCATTCATCCAGTCCCCTCCGTCTCATCGGGGAGGGGCTGGAAGCCGTTATGGATGCTAATTGCAGGAGTTGTATCGCTGTTATTACTAACATTTCTCAGCCTGACTCAAGGTTTAGCAGATATATCCGTCAAGACAGTAGTGCAGGCACTGCTATCTCCTCAGGACCTGGCAGAGCATCATATGATCCGCAGTGTTCGGCTGCCAAGAACGGTGATAGGACTCTTTGCGGGGGCTGCACTTGCCGTATCAGGTGTGCTGATGCAAACCGTTACACGAAATCCGCTCGCATCGGAGACGACGCTTGGGGTGAATGCCGGAGCTTATCTGGCTGTCGTCGCAGGAATGATCTTCTGGCCTGGACTCCAGCATTTATATGCTCTACCCTTTGCCGTCATCGGAGGAACTTTAGCTGCCCTGTCCGTGTTTGCGCTTGCGGGCAAAACAAAAGGTTCACCGCTTCGGATTGCCTTGTCAGGAATGATCGTAACGCTTGTGTTATCCTCGATTACAAGTGCGCTGCTGCTGCTGAATCAGCAGACAACGCAAGGTATTTTTTTATGGGGCTCGGGTTCGCTGATTCAGAATGACTGGGACGGAGTCGCTTTTACATGGCCCTGGATTATAGGCGGACTCATCGTGCTGATCTTGGGAGTACGGCAATGGGACGTGCTAACACTGAATGAGGAATCCGCACGTTCCATCGGACAAAAAGTAGGGGCGATTCGCTTTCTTGCCATGGGTGCTTCCGTATTGTTAGCTTGTGTAACGGTAAGTGTGGTCGGTCCAATCGGATTTATCGGACTCGTTGCACCCCATCTTGTGCGTTTGTCTGGAGTGAACCGGCACGGGGGATTAATCCCGCTTGCTGCACTATGGGGTGCAGCGCTGTTAGTAGGTGCTGATACGATCTCCCGCACCTTCGTCGATGCATACGGAGAATTGCCGGTTGGCGCGATAACGGCAATGATCGGAGCTCCTTGTCTCATTTGGCTTGCCTTGCGTGTATCCCGATCCATGATTGGCAGCAGTGATAGTTCTGGCAGCTCCATGATGACAGGGACCAGCCTGCGTCGTATGTCGTATCCATTACTTGTTGGTATTTTCAGTGCATTGTTGGTGCTTGTATGGATAGTCAGTCTGATGAATGGAAGCCTGTACATCCCATTTGCGGAAGCAGCAGCATTATTCACCGGAGGCGGTGACGAAATGTATCGCTCAATTCTGCTGGATAACAGGCTGCCCAGGCTCCTGACTGCTGGATTGTCAGGTATGGCGATTGCCGTCAGTGGATGCTTGCTGCAAAATGCCGTTCGTAATCCGTTGGGTGATCCTCAGGTCGTCGGGGTTACCAGTGGCGCAGGAGCTGGAGCACTGCTGATTATGGTTAGTTTTCCGGCTCTATCTGCGAATTGGATTCCAGTCGGTGCGGTGATTGGCGGAATCATCTCTGCTGCGATTGTCTATGGGGTATCCTGGAGACGGGGGCTTCATCCTACGGTACTTACACTCGTCGGGATCGCTGTGGCTGCTTTTGGATCGGCTATTATTAATTTAATGATTATCCATGCAGAGCTTGACGTTGCACCTGCCTTGTCATGGATGGCAGGCAGCACCTACAATCGAAGCTGGACAGAGGTCATGCGTATTCTTCCGGCAATCCTGATTCTACTGCCGCTCGCAGCATGGCTGGGCAGAAGGGTGGATCTGCTGACCTTCAGCGAGGATACATCAACAGGTCTAGGGCTTCATGTGCGGAACACCCGCATCTATGTCGCCATTATCGCTGTACTTCTTGCTTCTATTGCAGCCGCAAATGTGGGTTCAGTTGGATTCATCGGTTTACTTGCACCTCATGCGGCGAGGATGCTGGTTGGCTCCAATCATCGGAAGTCAATGGTGATCGCTGCTTTGATCGGCGGCATACTCCTGGCTGGTGCAGATTTGATCGGGAGAGTGGTGATCATTCCAAAGGAATTGCCTTCCGGTATTGTAACTGCATTACTCGGAACACCGTATTTGTTATATTTGATGAGTCAAACCAATAAGCTGAAACGAAAGTAACAGCAAATTGGCAGAATACAAAGCTATCCCGAGTGTTCATACGAAGGGATAGCTTATTTTGTTATATTTTCTACATGGATTTGCGTTTTATTTGCGATATTTTAGACAGAAAAACTACATTCAGTTAATAGAGGTGAGGAGGATTATTTGCCGGAGATTATAGTATAGCCTTCTTATTACATAATAAGTATTGACATGACTTTAATAGCAGTCTATAAATAAAGAGACTTTATAAAGATTATTTATTAAGTATGCGGCAGGTGAAGAGTATGGAAAAAGCGAGTGTAAACTTAATGAAGCAGATGAATCTAAATATGATTCGGCGAGTGATGAAACAGAGTGGAAGCGCCACCAAGCCACAGCTTGCCCATAAGACAGGGCTAAGTGTTGTCACGATTAACTCGCTTGTGAAGCATTTGGTACACTGCGGAGAGCTGTTTGAAGAGGAGAACCAGGTATCTAGCGGCGGCAGGCCAGCTCTTACCTATCGGTACAATTATAACTATAGTCTGGCACTTGTGCTTCATATGGTGGAAGAGCAGAGTGAAGATGTGATCAACGCTAGTGTCGTGAACCTTAATGAAGAAATATTAAAGCAGGAGAGATATGTTTATCAGAATTTTAACCCTGACATCTTATTCCAATGTATAGATCGATTGATAGAAGAATTTGAGTCTATTAAAGTCATCGGGATCGGAATTCCAGGTCAATCGGTTGACGGGGTGATTACAGTTACAAGTCATGAGCTGCTGTATGGGATGCGATTGACAGAGCAGCTTGAATCTACCTATGGACTACCGGTTGTTGTAGAGAACGATGTAAATGCAGCCATAAGCGGATATGCTTACCGGGAACAAGCAGCTGATGATCAGTGCATTGTAGGCATTTATTTTCCGGAGAAGTATCCGCCTGGTATGGGTACGTATCTAAATGGAGGAGTCATTAAGGGAAAGAATGGAATGGCAGGGGAAATTAAATATCTTCCTGTAGATGTGGATTGGACTAAACCGCTCAATGTGGAAGCTTTTCATGAAATCGCGTGCCGCATTTTACAGAGTGTGAACGCGGTCTTGGCACCCGATATGATTGTTATATACAAGGAGCAGCTCGATCAAGAAGCGTTCCTGACAGAATGGAACAACTATCTTACAAGACATTCGATTCCGACTTGTCCTGAGCTTGTCTTTGAACAATCTGTGGCTCGAGATTATGCGGATGGCTTGAAATGGCTGGCTCTCAGCGAGCTTTGAGCCCAAGTACACAGAACTTAGCTAATGACAGCTTAGAAAGGGATGGTGAAATGGCAACTTGGTTTTTGATTATTATCTATTTAGCATTTATTAGTCTGGGGCTGCCGGATTCCATGCTTGGCGCAGCATGGCCAGTCATGCAGCCCGATATTAGAGCATCATTTGAGTCAGCAGGGCTGCTGTCGATGATTATTGCTGCAGGGACAATCGTATCGAGTCTCGCGAGCGGCTGGTTAATCCAGGCTTTTGGAACAGGCAAGATTACTCTGTTCAGCTGTATCCTGACTGCAGGTGCACTGATCGGCTTTTCTTTTGCACCTTCACTTGCTTGGCTGATTATTCTGGCCATTCCGTGGTCTGGGAGCAGGCGCAGTCGACTCAGCTCTGAATCACTATGTAGCAGCGAATTATAAAGCCCGCCATATGAGCTGGCTGCATTGCTTCTGGGGAATTGGAGCAACCGGCGGTCCCATCATCATGTCTTATTATATCGCTGAGCAGGGTTCATGGAGAGATGGGTATTTCGCCGTTTCAATGATTCAGTTTAGTCTTGTTCTCTTGCTCTTCATCACACTTCCTCTGTGGAAAAAAGTCGCCCAGCTGCATCAATCAGACCGGAAGAAGGACCAAGAGAATATTGAAGAAATGTCTCCCTCAAATCAGATTATGCCTACCACACCGCAACATCCCCTTCGGATGACAGGTGTTAAATATACACTTATTGCGTTCTTATTATACTGTGGTGTAGAGATGACCGTTGGTTTATGGGGCGCAAGTTATCTGGTAGGTGAAAGAAATATACCGGCAGATACCGCTGCAGTATGGATATCCCTCTATTATGGCGGGATTACCATCGGCCGCTTCATTACCGGATTTATAACAATGAAATTAAGCAACCGTGTATTAATTCTTGCCGGTCATCTCATAGCGGTTATTGGCGGCTTGTGCTTATTGCTCCCGCTTCCTGAGGTGTTCCTTCTTGCAGGCTTCGTTCTCATTGGTCTCGGATTTGCTCCGATCTACCCCGGGTTTATTCATGAGACGCCAGCGAGGTTCGGCAAGGAGCATGCTGCAAAATTAATCGGGTACCAAATGGCCGTTGCCTATACAGGGACCACGTTTCTTCCGCCTATATTCGGATTTATCGCAACAAACTTCGGAATCAGCCTATTCCCAGCTGTCGTATTGCTGTTTATATTGCTCATGCTGGTCAGCTCGGAGCGTGTTAATCAATTATTGCGCAACAAAAATCTAGGAAAACTTAAATAAAATATTCGTCAGCATGAGGCCTATTCATATTACATGTCATCGCCGACGAAGTTGGAATTTACATGGACTTGTAATTGCACGGTGGGATAGATGCGGGACCATTCTTCCTCATTCCAGTTACGATCCCTTGAGCGAGCAATAGAACCGATCCCGATCGGGTCAATCTTTGCTGCTGAACAGATCGAAGCATTTTTTCCATATTCATACTCAAGTCTTGATCGAGTGCTTTCTTGATTACACAGAATTCTGATTGTGTAGGCATAGTGAAGATATGCGTAGATGATTCATAGAGCATAGCTTTGATGGACTTAAGCTATGATAGTGTAGCAGGCTGTACTGCCAGAATATAAGGAAGCAATCTCTCTTTAATCTGCTTGCCGTCTGCAAGCGTTGACAGTCAATGTAATGTATAATTCATCTATCCGCATGAAATGCGATACGTCTCTAGTTCGTCTGTCGCCAGCATCCTTTTCATCCTTTTTTAGGGATAGTATGTGTAATGAAAAGAAAATGAAGGATCATCTAAGGAAGTGTGAACTATGCAACCGGGTCGTCCCAGTCACAACGGTGCATCATCTAACCCCCCGTGAGTTGGGTGGAAGTCATAAGGAAACGGGAATCTCTGTATTCCATGCCATAAGCAAATTCACCATTTATTTACGAAGAGAGCTTGTTGTTCTTGGGTTGACTTCAATTGAAGCATTAAAAAGTGACCCGAAAATCAGCTCTTATCTAAATTGGATCTACCAACCTCCATTCCAAGATCCGTTAATCAAAGCATGTTCGAAGCCGGGACGATAAATCGGCCACTTGTCTTAACATGTCGAAAGCTGTATTAAACAATAGGTCAGTGTTACCATTTTGAACATTTTTACAGAAAAAACTAAATATAATAACAAATATTCACATTTCTTGTGCTATACTGATACCATTCTCAGGTAATTTGTAGTAGATTAGTACATAATATCAAGTATATTAGAATTATATGAATGTTAACAAACCGAATAGTCAGTCTAATTATAGGAGGTGAGTATTAGAGAGGAAATAAACATTTCTACCCATTAAAAGACCGGACGGTCAGTCTAAGTTCCCAATTGGTATCCTAACTATAGGAGGATGTATATGCTTGCTATAATTGATAACTTTGATTCATTCACATACAACTTAGTGCAGTATTTATCTGAACTTGGACAACAGGTCACAGTATATAGAAATGATTCCATTACATTAAATGCATTAGAAATTTTAAATCCAGATTACATTGTCATTTCTCCAGGTCCTTCCAATCCTTCGAATGCGGGAATCTCTCTAGAACTCATCAACTACTTCGCTGGAAAAGTTCCAATACTCGGCGTTTGCCTTGGTCATCAAGCAATTGGACAAGCCTTTGGGGCTGAAGTCAGACCTGCAGATCGACCTATGCATGGTAAAACATCCCTTATCCAACATGAGGGCAAAGGTCTCTTTCAGAATCTTCCAAACCCCCTGACGGTAGCAAGATATCATTCCCTAATCGTTCATCATGAGGTTCCAGATGATATCGAAGTGACGGCGACGTCTGAGGCAGGGGAAGTCATGGCACTTAGACATCGGAAGTATGATATCGAAGGTGTACAGTTTCATCCCGAATCCATTATTACTCCCTACGGTAAACAAATATTAAACAACTTTCTCCAAATCTATTCCGTACAGAAACGAGCAACAGAATTAAAGTATGTTTAATACTAACCGGCACTTATAGGAGGCTACCGTTTAATGAACTTTAATAAGGACAATCCCTATATCATTTTGGATTTCGTAAATGAAGAGAAGTGTAAGCAACGGAAAGTATTTAGCAATCCACGAGAAGTTATTATGGCAAGGAACGTTTCAGAAGTTAAAGAAGCATTACAAAGAGTTGAGCAGTACACAAAAGAGGGATATTATGCAGCTGGCTATGTTTCTTATGAAGCCGCCCCTGCATTTGATTCAGCATTCAGGGTTCATCAGAATACCGTTTTACCTCTACTCTGGTTTGGAATTTTTGATCATGATCATGGCGGCGAAGTTCACTTTGAATGCGAGAAGTTTGAGGTCTCAGCGTGGAGTCCTACCATAGAAGAAACCACATACAATGACCACATACGTCAAATCCATGAAGCAATAAGACGTGGAGATACATATCAAGTTAACTATACCATGCGGCTCCGATCTTCATTTGAAGGTAATCCTTATAACTTCTACACAAGATTGTGTCTTGCCCAGCAAGCAGATTATTCAGCAATGCTTCACATGGGAGACTTTAGTATTCTGAGTGCCTCTCCCGAATTGTTCTTTAAGAAAAAAGGCAGACAGATTGAAACCCGCCCGATGAAAGGAACCGTTAGACGCGGCGTTACCTTGGAAGAGGATAAGGTTTTATCTGAATGGTTACGTAATTCTGATAAGAATCGAGCGGAAAATGTAATGATTACAGACCTGTTGAGGAACGATCTTGGAGTTATCGCTGAGCCAGGGAGTGTAGATGTACCCAGCTTATTTGATATTGAGAAGTATTACACACTGTTTCAAATGACCTCTACGGTAACGGCTAATATAAAGGAAGATACAGGTCTATTTGATACCTTTAAAGCTTTGTTTCCGTGTGGATCCATCACGGGTGCTCCAAAAATCAGCACGATGCACCTTATACAGGAACTGGAGCATACCCCCAGAGAGATTTATTGCGGGTCCATTGGCGTAATCAATCCAGATGGATCGGTTATATTTAATGTTGCAATTAGAACGGTTTGGATAGACCACCGGACAGATCAAGCTGAATATGGTGTGGGTGGCGGTATTACTTGGGACTCTACAGCAGAGGAAGAATATCAAGAGGCTAGAACAAAGGCTTTGCTATTAACTGAAGTTAGACCGGAATTTCAGCTGTTGGAATCAATCCGACTCGAAAATGGAATATATGATTTGCTGGACCCTCATCTTCAAAGAATGAAGAATTCTGCTGCTTATTTTGAGTATGAAGGAAATTGGGATTTAATTAGGCAAGCACTCTTACAGCATTCAACCCAGCATAAGGATGGGATCTGGAAAACAAGACTGCTGCTGTCCAAGAACGGAAGCTTTAATATAAATAACGAGCCTATTACTAATAGAAATGGTGTGAATGAAGCCGTTTTAGCTCAATCTCCGATTTCATCAGCTAACCGTTTTCTTTATCATAAAACAACGTATCGGGAGATCTATAATGAACATTACGAAAAAAGAGGACAAGCCTATGATGTTCTTCTGTGGAACGAAAATAGGGAAATAACAGAGTTTACAACCGGGAATGTCGTTTTTGAAATCAATAATATGAAGTTCACTCCTCCGATTCATTGTGGACTTCTGGGAGGTACGCTTCGAAACGAGCTTGTCCAGAGCGGATTGGTAGTTGAAAGAGTCCTTACGATGCGGGATATAATTGAGGCATCGCAGATATGGCTTATTAATAGTGTTCGAGGCTGGATCTCCATTGATATAACACAAGAAAGCCTCGATCAAGTTATTCATGAACTCAATTATACGCTGAGTTGAAGGAGGAAGCATTGAATGATGTTAGCCTGCTTGCTTGAACAACGTATTCGACAACTTTATAAGCTAACTAATGTAAAGGTAACTCTCCATGAAAAACAAACCAGTTTAGCCTGCTTAGATGATACAAACCGTAACCCAGCCTCCGTTTTACTAACGAGGGGGGAGCATTTTACATATTCCAAGCCGACAGTGAAGTTGAGGGAGGAATTAAGTGGACCGAATGAGCAGCATTCATCTCTTCTAATAGGGAAGCCGTTAACTTGGAACGAGAGTGACCCGCATACTTTAATTGAAGCTTTCGATCGAACGGTCCTTAAGTTTCCCGCCAAAAAAATTCATTACTATTTAAACAGTGGCGAAATCATAACTTCGAATTACGCTGAGTTATCACTGCAGGCGGAGCGGATGCTTGGCGGACTTGTTGCTCAAGGGCTTAAACCAGGTGATAAAGTCATTTTCCAGATCGAAAGAATTGATCACTTTGTTATCCTCTTCTGGAGCTGCATCATGGGCGGGTTTCTCCCAGCACCTATGAAAAACACATTGCAGCTCTCAGCTAATCACGCAGAAAGAAAAAAATTCGAGAAGGTGCAAGTTCTCCTCGAATCTCCACTGATCGTAACCGATCAACCACTTCATCATGCGACGGACAGAATCGTATCAACGAACGATTTGCTTCAATCCATCCCTTCTTCATATCGTCATCCAGCGAATGCCGAGGACTATGCTATGTTCCTATTCACCTCAGGCACAACTGGCATTCCAAAGTGCGTTTCTTACAGAAATTCAAATATATTATCCAACATCATTGGTATTCAGCGACATTTACAATTAACTGAGAATGAAGTCACTTTAAATTGGATGCCACTGTATCATGCAGGAGGTCTTCTAACCAACCATATTCTTGGCATGGTGATCGGCAGCGAACAAGTTCTAAGTCCTGTTGAGCGTTTTCTATCACGTCCGGCTGTATGGCTGGAGGATATGAGCTTGCATCGGGTGACCTTTTCCTGGTCTCCTAATTTTGGATACGATCAGATCAATCAACTCAACGAAGAAAGTATTGATGATCATTGGGATTTGTCTTCAGTAAGAATCCTATTAAATGTAGGTCAGCCCATTTCAGTGATGACAGCGAAAAACTTTCTAAGAAAACTAGCTCGTTTTGGATTAAGTAATCACTGCATTATTCCCGCTTATGGAATGTCCGAATTTTCAGGAAGCTTATGCTTTGGACAACAACTAGATGACTCTCCATCAACGGGAGTATATTTCGTTCGCAAAGACAGCCTGGAGGATCATTTAATATTTGGTGAAGGGAATGACAGCAATACGTCCGTAGCTTTTGCTGAGGTTGGAAATGTCATCCCAGGAGTAGAGCTTCGTATCTCGGATCCGAATGGATCTGAGCTTGGTGAAGGCGTGGTTGGCAAAGTGCATCTCAGAGGAAGTACAGTCATTGACAGTTACTACAAGAATGAGGCTGCAACGAAGGAAGCATTTACAGAGAATGGATGGTTTGAAACAGGTGATCTTGGCTTTGTAAAAAACGGAAGTCTTATCCTCACTGGAAGAGAGAAAGATGTTCTTATTATTAACGCCAAGAATGTATATAACTTTGAAGTTGAAGCTGCCTTGAAAGAAGTCGAAGGAATCGTTCCTGGATATGTAGCTGCTGCTGGCATGTCCGGAGGAGAGAATGGAAATGATCATCTATTACTGTTTTTTAGTCCGATACACAACGAACCTGATTTCAGCATCTTACTTATACAACATCTAAGAGGAGTTATTTCAAGACAGTTTGGAGTTTATCCGAGATATGTAATTCCGGTCAGGAGAGAGAATTTCCACCGTACGCCTACCGGCAAGATCCAGAGGCTGCAGCTTGTGAGTGATTTAATGCAGGGTTGTTACGACGAGCTGCTATATGAATTGGAACAGTTAATAGAAGAACGTGTACAGAAGAGTAGATTAATAGAAAAAATTCAAGAAGAACAGGAGACTATTACCGATACAATCGATGAAAATACTCGGGTGAGGGTTCAGTACTCCTTAGATGAAGGATTAATTTCGGAATCTGCTCTTTATTTGGCCATAAGAAATTTATTGGAAGAGAACCATCTCAATCCAAGCCGGATCGAATTATACCGTATTCAAGCAAAAGGAGTAGGAAAGGACCAGAATACAGAAGAGAAGGCCGCCTTTTTGGCTGATTGTTTCTGTAAGGTCCTAGGTTTAACGGAACTGTCCGAACACGAGGATTTTTTTCAGCTAGGTGGCGATTCTCTTAAAATGTCCAAGCTGATCACAATGATTTATAGACGGTATTCTATTCAGATCACTGCTGCACAATTCTTTAAACAGGCAACAGTAGCCGGCTTGTTAGAGTTGTTGAGTGACGCAGAGGAGCAAGAGGAGTTCTTAACGATACCCGTCCGATCTCATAAAAGTGAGAGGCTGCCCCTGACACTTAAACAAAAGAGTCAATGGTTCTTGCATATGATGGTCCCGGACAGCCCATTCTACACTTCCACATTCTCTATCAGGTTTCAAGGTGAACTTCAATATGACACACTCTATGGAAGTCTTCTAACTTTATTCGGACGACATGAAGCACTGCGAGTTAGATTCGGTGTGGATAACAATAGTCCCTATCAGTATATCGAGGATCATGTCGTGCCTTACGTTCAATTTGTAGATTTGAAAGAGTGGAGTGAGGAAGAACGAGAGCTGCACCGTAACACATACATTAAGAACGAGGCAAACAGACGCTTTGACCTTATCAATGACCATTGCATTCGCTGTACTTTATTAGCTAATAGCATAGAAGACCATACGCTGGTTGTGTCCATGCATCATATTATGTCAGACGGCTGGTCAGTTGAGATTTTTACGAACGAACTCATACATCTCTATTTACACGGAAATATAGAGGAACAGGCTGAAACGGTGAGCTACTCTGATTACATCTTATGGCAATCCGAGCTAGAGAACACCTCGTCCTCATTTTTATATCGTAAAGCAGAGTATTGGAAAAAGCACATAGAAGGAGAAAATATGTCCTTGCAGGTGCCATCTGATACTCTATCAACTGAAAATCCGAGATTTGCTGGGGATACACTCGAAAAAATCGTTAGCCCTCGTGTTACCAAACTGGCTTACGAGAAAGTAGCTCGAACGAACACAACACTTTTTATGCTCTTGTTCGCGACCTACTCTTACCTGATCCATCGATTCACTGGACAAGCAGAACTACCTATTACGACAGTGATGGCGAATAGAAACAGGCCAGATACAGATAAACTCATCGGTTTCCTTGCGAACACAGTCGTTATGAAAGTAGAGATTGCGGATGAGATGACATTTGACGAACTGCTGGATCAAGTGAAAAACACAGCCCTTGGAGCTTATCAACACCAAGATGTGCCTTTGGAAATGGTGCTGAACAACATTTCAGAGAGAGAGTCAGGTTCACTTCGTTCTCCCCTTCAAGTGATGTTTACGCTGCAAAACGAATTTACGCATCAATATGCGTTAGGACAGACCACAGCCCATATGAAAATTGAAACAGGCGATACTTCAAAGTATGACCTAATACTTCATGTGTATGAGGAGTCTGACGTGCTCAAGCTGCGAATGGAATATAATACGGATTTATACCGGAGAGAGACGATCGAGAGGCTGCTGGATTTTTACACAACAATATTGGAAGGGGTTGTTGATTATCAAACTGTCTAGTTTAAATTTCATGCCCGATCAGGAGAGGCGAAGACTTCTTTATGATTTTAACGATACGCATGCTAATTACCCCTCAGAGATGACGATTCAGACTTTGTTCGAGAGACAAGTACTACAATCCGGCAGCCGTATTGCTATCAAATTTGAAGATCAGCAGCTGACCTACGATGAGCTGAATAGCAGAGCGGACGAATTAGCAGAGGTTATTCGTTCAAGACGTATAACGCCAAACCAAATTGTAGGCATTCTCTGTCCAAGAACGATGGATATGGTCATTTCAATTCTCGCTGTACTAAAAGCAGGCGCTGCTTATATGCCGATTGACACGGAGTATCCTGAAGACCGGATCAGTTACATGCTGAAGGACAGTGGAGCCGTACTATGTATCGCTCAGGATATTTCGCTGGTTCCAGAAGGATTGGATATCCCTGTCGTAAATCCAAACGATGTCACCATCTTGCCAGGTTATAGTCAGCCAGCCGTTCAACATCATACGAGTGCATCCTCAGACCTTGCTTACATCATCTATACTTCCGGATCAACAGGACAACCCAAGGGAGTAATGATAGAGCACCGGAATGTTGTACGGCTTCTATTTAATGATAGAAATTTATTTGACTTTAGCGAGAAGGATGTATGGACTTTGTTCCATTCTTTCTGCTTTGATTTTTCTGTCTGGGAAATGTACGGAGCCCTATTGTATGGCGGCACTCTGGTAATTGTTCCACAAGCTGTGTCCCGTGAGCCGGCTAAATTTCTTCATTTGTTGCAAGAAGAGCAGGTAACCGTGCTCAATCAGACGCCCACTGCATTTTATCAGCTGGCTAGGATCGCATTAACGGTTAAGAATAGCAGCCTTAAAGTACGGACGGTCATCTTTGGTGGTGAGGCGCTTCAGCCTGCAATGTTAGCCAGCTTTAATCAGCATTTTCCGAAAACGAAGCTGATTAATATGTATGGTATTACGGAGACAACGGTTCACGTCACATATAAAGAGATAGGTATGATAGAAATAAACAGTCGTGCCAGTAAGATTGGGAAACCGATTCCTACCCTTCAAATCTATATTGTAGATGATAAACGTGAACTTGTGCCTATCGGTGTAGAGGGAGAGATCTATGTCGCAGGAGATGGGGTTGCAAGAGGATATATAAATCGGCCGGAACTGACAGAAGCTCGTTTTGTAACGCTTCCTTTCCTTCCTGGTAAGCGTTTATATCGGACAGGAGATTTAGCCCGTTGGAATATGGATGGTGAACTAGAGTATCTTGGCCGGATGGATCATCAGGTTAAAATTAGAGGCTATCGGATTGAATTAGGTGAAATAGAATCCAGATTGTTGCAATTCGATGGGGTTCAGCAAGCAGTCGTAACTGTCAAAAAGGACCGGTTCAATGAAGATAAATTGTGCGCCTATTATGTATCTGAACGCTCTCACCAAGCTGGGGATCTAAGAAAACATTTGTCACTGCATCTTCCCCAGTATATGCTTCCAGCTCACTTTTTCCACATGCAAGAGATACCTATGACTACAAACAATAAAGTGGATGTGAAGTTACTACCGACCCCCGGTGCTCTTTCTGAGTCGAATAAGACAGCCGAGCTCGTCCTGCCAGAGAGCCTCATGGAAGAAAATATGCTCCGTATTTGGCAAGAGCTTCTTCATCACACCAATATGGGTGTAGAAAGTAATTATTTTGAACTAGGCGGGGATTCGATCAGGGCAATCGAGCTTATAAGTATGACCAATAAAGAGCTTGGTACGAGTATGGAAATCATTGATTTATATAAATACCCAACGATTAGAAGCTTGATTCGGAACAGTAAAGTAACGAATACAATCGATGAAGAAAAAAGAATAATAAAAGCAAAGCTGATCGAACAAAGAAAGGAATGGATGGAAAACCCGTTATATCGTTCATTTCTTCCACAACACGTTCTGGATCTGTTCCCTATGAGCGACATTCAACAAGGCATGGTCTTTCACTACATAAAGCATCAAGGCGAAGGGGTGTATCACGACCAATTCATATACCGTATTAATGGGCTTCAAGTAACAACCTCTAAGCTACATGAGATCATGAGTGTTCTAGCCAGCAGGCATTCTATTTTGCGTACAGGCTTCAATATCTCTGATTTTCCTGTGCCTGTTCAATATGTTTGTGAGCAAGTCAATTTTGAAGTGAGGGAAGTACGATTAACCTCCTCGGACGTGGAATCGGAAATTACGAATTATTTAATAAAAGATCGTGAGCAGCCTTTTGATATTCATCAAGCGCCTCTATGGAGAATTGTACTATTTACTTCGAATGAAGAAACGTATATTGGCTGGATCTTTCATCATGCGATACTCGATGGCTGGAGCGTAGCTGTCTTTATGTCTGAGTTATTAAATTTATGCGGCATGTTGAAGGAGGAAGAAGTCATTGCTTAATCCCATAAAGTCAACCTACAGAGATTATGTAATTGAACAGCTGGCCCTTTCTTCGAATCAAGAGATGTTCGATTACTGGCGTGCTGAGCTGAGTGATTATCGCAAATATGAATTCCCTGAACAGCCAAGATTAAGCAAGGTTAATGAATCAAGCACTTCCATCAAGACACTATCTTCAGATCGGTATAACCATTTGCAGAGAGCTGCACAACAGCAAAAAGTCACTGTAAAATCCATATGTTTAGCTGCCTACATCAGTTCACTGTACATGTTCTCATATGAAAATGATATCTTGATCGGCCTTGTAGAAAATGGTCGACCAGTCTCTCAAGATGGAGCTCGCATGTTGGGATGCTTCTTAAATACGGTTCCGCTCCGTACGATTTTCCATCCAGGTATGAGTTGGGGAGAAGTAGTACAGTACGTTCAAGTCAAGCAAAATGAACTAAAAAAGTACGGAAGACTTTCTTTAGTTCAAATCCAAAAAGCTGTGGAAGAAGAACAAAGCAACATGGAAAATCCATTCTTCGATACTGCTTTCAATTTTATAGATTTCCATGTTTACGAAACACTTAATGAAGGTTTGTTTGATTTTATGCCCTTTAGCTTCGAAAGAACAAACACTTTACTAGATTTTAGCGTCTCAGTAACGCTTGGCGAATTATCTGTCAAGATGGTATCCATGTACGAAAGGGACTTCACTGATCGGCTTTTTGACGTATATCTCAAGATTATGGATTGCATGATCCATCAGACGGATAGTATCTTAGATACGGCAAAAATATTGACCATGGAAGAAAAAGAGAAGCTTGAGCAGTTTAATGCCACAACTGCAGCATATCCGAGAAATGATTCTATTGTTAGCTTGTTTAAGAAGCAAGTATTGATGTATCCAGATCACCCAGCTCTTATTATGGGAGATGAGCAACTAACATACAGAGAGCTTGATCAGCGTATTGAATCTGTGGCTTCGGCTCTGCTGAAGAAGGGAGTAAGATCCGGAGACACGATTGGTATGTTAGCCGATCGCTCGATGGAAATGATCATTTCTATATTCGCGATCTTAAGAACAGGCAGTATCTATGTCCCGATTGATCCTGCTTTTCCAAATGAAAGGATCAGCAATATTCTCACCGACAGCAAGGCAAGTTGGCTTATTGCGGATAAAGAACAAATTATAAAAGATTATGATGGAAAGATCCTTTCCATTGATGACGTAAATAATGTAAAAGAGATGACAGAGGTTCTGATCCCGGCTTATTCCATTTCAGCTGAGTGCCCTGCATATATTATGTATACTTCGGGTTCTACTGGAAAGCCAAAAGGGGTAGTGACAACCCATCGTAATATTGTCAAAACCTCGGTTAACAACGGATTTATGGACGTACAGGAGTCAGATCGTATATTACAGCTATCCAATTATGCTTTTGATGGATCAACCTATGAGATTTTTGGAGCCATGTTAAACGGTGCTTCTCTCATCCTTATTTCTAGACAACAAATGCTAAACGTTCAAGAACTGGCCAAAACAATGCTCACACAGAAAATTACATCTTGCTTCATGACGGCGGCCTTATTTAATACACTTGTCGATTGGGATGTTCACAGCCTTAAATATGTAAGAAAGCTATTCTTCGGAGGAGAAGCCGCCTCTAAAAGCCATGTTGCAAGAGCGCTTGAAGTACTCGGAGAGAACAGATTGGTCAATGGATATGGACCTACAGAAACAACCGTCTTCGCAGCGACATATTCAGTAGACGGGAGTTTGTTGGCTTACGATACAGTGCCAATTGGGAAACCCATCCATAACACAAAGGTTTACGTTCTTAATCAAGCGGATCAGCTTCAGCCCGTAGGTGTTCCTGGTGAACTCTGTGTTACTGGCGACGGGCTGGCTGAAGGTTATCTGAGCCAGCAAGACCTAACTGACGAACGCTTTGTCCCATGTCCTTTTGAACCAGGCCAAAGAATGTATCGGACAGGAGATTTAGTAAGATGGCTTCCTGATGGATTACTGGAATACAGAGGCAGAATTGATCAGCAAGTGAAAATTCGCGGTAATCGAGTGGAGCTGACAGAAATCCAAGGGAAGCTTGCCGAAACGGATTCGATCAAAGAGGCGGTAGTTACCGCTCAGCGTGACCAGCATGGACATTCTTACCTATGCGCTTATGTTGTTCCGGAAGGAACCGACTACAGTGTGCAAAAGTGGAAAAAACAATTACGACAAACGCTTCCCGAGTATATGATACCAAGTACTTTTATTACTTTAAGTACACTTCCAAAAACCTCTAATGGAAAATTGGATCATAAGGCATTGCCTGCACCTGAGAAACTGGAAAACGACAGTTATATAGCACCTACGAATGAATTAGAAGAGAAATTAATTTCGCTATGGGAAGAAATACTCCATGTTCAGAGAATAGGTATCGATGAACATTTCTTTGAAATCGGGGGTCATTCACTCAAAGCGATGATGCTCGCGGCAAAGATACAAAAAAACTTAGAAATCAATATTTCATTACAGGATGTATTTAAGCTTCCGACGATACGAGAAATGGCTGAATGGATGGTTTCTAAACAGAAAACTGACATATTAAAGATTCAGCCAGCAGCTGTGCAGGATCTCTACCCTGCTTCTTCTATTCAAAAACGGCTATATATCGTTCAGCAATTTGAGAATGCCGAGACAAGCTATAACATGCCCATCACTGTGGAATTAAAGGGCGAACTTAAGATAGAAAAGCTTGTGAAGAGCTTACTAGCTCTCATTCGAAGACACGAGGTGCTTAGAACGTCTTTTGAGATACAAAATGGTGAGCTATGTCAAAGAGTACATCAAGTGGAAGCTTTAGAACCGTTCGTATTACAACAGGAAATGTTAAGGCATCATGAATTATCGGATGAGGCAGTTAAACGAATTGCAAGTCAATTCATTGTTCCTTTTGATCTGGGACAGGCACCTCTCTTTAGAGCAGGTCTTATGACATTTGCCGATGATCATCACGTTCTTCTGTTAGATATGCATCATATTATCTCGGATGGGATGTCTATTCATATTCTACTGAAGGACTTGATCGCATTATACGAGAATCAACAGCTGCCAGAACTTCGTATTCAGTATAAAGATTTTGCGGTTTGGGAATCGGAAATGGATGAGAAGGGCTACGAAAGCAGTGAGCGTTACTGGCTGTCCAAATTTAAGCATGAGCCAGCGGTCATCGATATTCCTACGGATTATGTTAGACCCGTACATCGGAGCTTCAAGGGTCAGCGTCTGCGCTTCGAAATGCCTGCTGAGCTTGAGAGTAAATTGCGGCAGATCTCTGCCGCTCGTCACGATACCTTATTTATGATAATGATGGCGGCATTCCAGGTTCTACTCGCCAAATACTCAGGAGAAGATGACATCGTGGTTGGCACACCTTTCTCGTTAAGGGGAGCAGTGGGAGAAGAGAGTCTGACAGGAATGTTTGCAAACACACTGGCGATTCGGACGACTCCTGATCCAGGAATGCTCGTTCGGGAATACCTGGATTCTGTTCATAAACAAGTCCTGTCTGCGTTTGAGCACGGAACGTACCCTTTACAGAAATTAATTAATCGACTTTCTCTATCTACTGATCATAGACGTCATCCGTTGTTTGAGACGATGTTTGTTGTACAAGACCAGGGAATGGAGCAGCTGGCTAATACGGAGCTTAGTGTGCACTATTCAGAATGGGATCAGGGCACTTCCAAATTTGATATGACATGGATTTGTTCTTCAACTGAGGAGGGGATGGACCTCGGAATTGAGTATCGGACGGATCTATGGACAGCAGAGACGATCCACAGAATTGCTCATCACTACTTCCATATTCTTAGCCAGCTTCTTGAATTTCCAGATCTAAGTATCGGAGATGTGGAGCTGCTGACATCGACTGAGGCAGAGCAGCTTGACGAATGGAACAAGACCAGCGTGGATTATCCTGCACATCTGAACATCGCTGAATTATTTGAGCAGCAAAGCAGGATCAGAAGTGAAGCAGACGCTCTAATCATGGGCACGAGCAAAATGTCCTACAGAGAACTGAACGAAGCTGCTAATCGATTAGCAAGGTATATATCTGAGAAAGGATTGCGTCCAGGAGAGCGTGTGGGACTATTGATGAATCGTTCAATGGATATGATCGTGTCCATTCTGGCAGTGATAAAGGCTGGTGGCGTTTATGTTCCGCTCGATCCAACCTTCCCGAAGGATCGGATACTGTTCATGCTCGGAGATAGTCAAGCCCACCTGGTTATTGCATCTGATGAATATGAAGTATCTGGTTATGAAGGAGAAATCGTACACTACGATACGGCGCTGTGGTCAGGTCAATCTAGCTCCAATCTAGAAAACTACCGTCAGATCAAATCTACACAGCCTCTATACATTATGTATACTTCTGGATCAACAGGGACGCCAAAGGGAGTTTTGGCGACACACCGTAACGTTGTAAAGACGATGATAAATAACGGTTATTTGCAGATTAAAGATAGTGATCGCTTTCTCCAGGCTTCTAACTATGCCTTTGACGGTGCAACGTTTGATATATTCGGCGCATTACTCCATGGTGCATCACTTGTCTTGATAGAGCGTACAGAGATGCTACATGCTGTAGCTTTGGCAGATGTGATTTCGAGTCAGCACATCACGGTTCTTTTCCTAACGACAGCTTTGTTCAATACACTTATTGACTTCGACCCGAGCTGCTTTTTGGGAACCAGAAAAGTGCTGTTTGGCGGAGAGAAGGTATCTGTGAATCATGTGGGAAGAGCACTCGATGTACTTGGCGAAGGACGTCTTATTCATATGTATGGTCCAACCGAATCGACTGTATTCTCGACATTTCATGAGATCAGCTCAGCGTCCCACGTTCCAATTGGCCGTCCGACAAATAACACCTTGCTCTATGTGTTAAACAAATCGGGCAAACGACAGCCCATTGGGGTACCGGGTGAATTATATATAGGCGGGGATGGTGTAGCACTTGCTTATTTGGGCAGGCCAGAGCTCACATCTGAGCGATTCATTGTAGACCCAAATTTATCGTCGTCCCGTTTATACAAAACAGGAGATTGGGTGAAATTACTCTCGGATGGAAGTCTTGAATTTGTCGAACGAATCGATCTGCAAGTGAAAATCAGAGGACATCGTGTTGAGCTAGGTGAGATTGAAGCCCGAATTCGAATGCTAGAGGGAGTTCAAGAGACGATTGTAGTCGCCAATACGGATGAACAAGGTCATTCCTATTTAGGTGCATATGTTGTAGCTGAAGATAAACGGCTGCTAAAACTAACACCTTTTACCATTGCCAGCTGGAAGAATGAACTTAAACCTTACTTGCCAGATTATATGATTCCTACGATTTTCATGCTGCTTGAAGAGCTTCCTCTAACGAGCAATGGCAAGGTGAACCGACGAGTATTGCCGAGGCTGGAACTGAAACAAGGTGATAACTATGCCCCTGCAACCAATGAAACGCAGAAAGTACTGGTCAGCTTATGGGAAGAAGTTCTAGGTATTAGCAAAATCGGAATTCACGATCATTTCTTCGAGATTGGTGGTCATTCCCTTAGAGCAATGATGCTCGTGGGCAAAATTCATCAAACATTTAATGTCAAAATGTCTTTGTCTGATATTTTTCAAATGCCGATTCTCGCAGATATGTCTGCTTGGATTCAGCAGTCAGACCTGCAGCCTCACATGGCTATTCAATCCGGACCTGAGCAGCCAGAGTATCCTTTAACCGATCTTCAGAAGCAGATTTATTATGCATATCAGCATGAAGAAGCTGTACTCAGCTATAATATGCCAATGCTGTTTGAGCTTGAAGGCATCGTTGATATCGCTAGGCTGGAGGCTTCTTTTGTTCGAATTATTGGACGCCATGAGGCATTACGAACATCGATTCATTTGGAATCAGGTCAGTTTTCTCAAAAGATATACGATATGAGTAAGCTTGATTGGCAAATCTCCCGTTCTATTGTGGAAGACCAATCAGAGGAAGTTAACATACAGGATTACCTAAACAAATGGATGACAGGATTTGTAAAGCCTTTTCAATTGGAGAATGCCCCACTTTTACGGGTATCTCTATTAACCGTCCATCCCGAGCTTCATTACTTGGCGTTCGATACTCATCATATTATTTCAGATGGGGTTTCTACCGAGCTGCTATACGACGAGCTGATGACTTTATATCAAGGGCTTCCTTTAAAACCAGTCAGAGTTCAGTATAAAGACTACGCGGTATGGAAGAGCGAACGGATTAAAGATAAAGCTTATGAAGAAAGTGAGCAATTTTGGCTTACGGAGTACTCGGATTTTGCAGGGACAGCGGAGCTGCCAATGGATAATCAGCGCCCAGCAGTCAAAAGCTCGCAGGGAAGTATATATCGGTTTGAGCTCGGTGAGAAGAGTTATCATCTTCTACAGCAGGAAGCTGAAAAGTATAGTACTACTCCCTTCACACTGCTCCTTGCTGCTTATAACATCCTACTGTCGAGGTATACAGGGGAAGAAGATATTGTTGTAGGAACGCCGATTGCTGGGCGTAACCATGCGGATACTCAACAAACGATAGGAATGTTTGTGAATACACTGCCGCTTCGGGTTAGAGCGGATTCAGCAAAGACAGCAGTCGAATATATTACTAACCTTAAACATTATATACTAGACGCCTTTGAACACGGGGATTATTCACTTAGCAGTCTAACCGAAAAGCTCAACATTCCTTTTAGTCCGAGTAGAAATCCATTGTTTGACACGCTTTTTGTTCTCCAGGATATGAAATTGAATAGTACGGCTTTGCCGGATTTAAATGTTCGGCCAATGAAATGGCGAGGCCAGCAAGCAAAATTTGATATGACCTGGGCATGGCAAGTAGAAGAAGGGCGAATGATGGCAGAGATTGAATATTGTTCCGATCTATGGAATGAGGATTCTATTAAGAGAATGGCCGTTCACTATGAACGACTTCTAAACGAAATGCTTATCCACCGAAATACGAAAATAAAAGATCTCGAAATGCTGTCGGCGCCAGAATATGAGCAATTCAAACAATGGAATCAAACGAAGGCCTTGTATCCGGATAATCTGTCATTAATCGATCTATTTGAACGAAGAGTAAAAGAACAACCAGGACATACAGCCCTGAAGTATCAAGAACAGCAGATTACGTACAAGGAATTAAACGACCGTGTCATTCGAATGGCAGGCTACTTGTGGAGACAAGGTATACGTCATGGCGGCTATGTCGGGTTGCTCACTGATCGAAATCCTCAAATGATCGTTTCTATATTGGCGGTATTGAAGGTTGGGGCTTCGTATGTTCCGCTAGATCCAAGCTTCCCAGATGAAAGGCTCCATTTCATGCTGGAGAACAGCGGGGCAAAGTGGCTGATTGCGGAAGAAGGAAAGTGTATTCCACAATTTATGGGGGCAGTACTATCCATGTCTGAGCCGGCAGACTACGCTGAAGATTCATTCATTTCAACGAGAACATATGCAACAGCCGCTGACCCAGCCTATATCATGTACACTTCAGGGTCAATGGGACAGCCAAAAGGAGTGATCACGACTCATAGGAGTATCGTAAATGTTTGCTGTAATAACGGTCACGTGGAGCTCGGCCCAGAAGATCGAATGCTGCAGCTCTCTAATTATGCATTTGATGGATCAACCTTTGATATTTTTGGGACACTATTAAATGGAGCTACGCTCGTATTATTGCCAAGCACAATGCTTCAGGACGTTTCTGTACTATCCTCTACGATTAGAAATGAAAACATCACCGTACAATTTATGACAACGGCGTTGTTTAATACATTGGTAGAATATGATCTTGATAGCTTGAAGAGCCTGCGCAAGATCATATTCGGTGGTGAAGCTGCTTCTTACCAGCATGTATTAAAGGCACTTGATACACTGGGAGAGCATAGGATGATTAACGCCTATGGACCTACAGAAACAACCGTATTTGCATCCATGTATTCGGTGGATCATTACATTAAGATCACTAGAAATATACCAATCGGACGCCCGATAAAGAATACTAGGTTATACGTCGTAAATGCAAATGATCAGCTTCAGCCAGTAGGCATTCCGGGAGAGCTCTATATAGCAGGTGACGGCCTTGCAGAGGGATATTTAGGTCAACCAGAGCTGACAAGCAGCAAGTTTATAGACGTCTTCCAAGAGAAGGAGCGGAGTTATCGAACAGGCGATATCGTAAAATGGCTGCCTAATGGAGACCTGGCTTATATAAGCAGAGCTGACGGTCAGTTAAAAATAAGAGGAAACCGGATTGAAGCGGATGAGGTTGAGAATGCGATCAATTCTCTGCCTGGCGTAAGTGAAGCCGTCGCTAAGGGGCATAGAGATCGGAATGGGACTTCAATGCTTGTGGCTTATGTTGTTTGCCATCCCCGATTTGGGTTCAGCGAAGATGAATTGATGATGGGATGGAAACAGGAGCTCAGAACTATTCTGCCTGAATACATGATTCCTTCCGTGTTTATATTGCTTGAATCGCTTCCGCTAACGCACAACGGAAAAGTGGATCGAAGAGCACTGCCTGAGCCCGCCATGACAGCTTCTTCTTCATACGTCGAACCCGTCACCGACATTGAAATCGAGCTTGCTAATCTCTGGTCCGATCTGCTGGGTATAGAATCTGTTGGATCTGCCGATTCCTTCTTCTTACTTGGAGGACATTCACTAAAGGCAATGATGCTTGCAGCACGCATCTATGAGCGCTGGGAAGTTAAGCTTGCCTTACCTGAGCTGTTCAACGCGGGAACGTTGGCGGAGATGAGCAGGCTTATAGAAAAAGGGCACAAACAAAAATATAACCCGATTCCTATGGCAGCTGAACAGGTCAGCTATCCTGTATCGTCTGCGCAAAAAAGACTGTATCTAATAGAGCAGTTTGAGGAGACGAATAACAGCTACAATATGCCCATTGTTATGAAAATGAAAGGTAAATTAATTGTAGAGCGTTTGGAGCTTGCACTTAGAAAGCTGATTCATCGTCATGAATCGCTGCGAACCAGCTATGGAATGGACGACGGTGAAGTCAGGCAGCGAATTCATTCTATAAATGAGATTGAATTTGAACTTATTAGAGGTGAAAATACGCAAGGATTGTCCTCAGATATTTATATCGAGTCCTGTTTAGGGGAATTTATACGTCCTTTCGATCTAAGTGAAGCACCACTCATTCGTGCTGGTTTATATGACTTGTCTAATGATGAGTATGTACTGCTATTAGATACTCACCATATTGCTTCTGATGGAATATCAACAGGTATCCTCTATCAAGACTTAATTAAGTTATATGAAGGTCAAGCGTTAGAGCCAATGTCTATTCAATTTAAGGATTATGCAACCTGGCATAATCATAGGCGTTCGGAACCGGATTATTTGGCGAGTGAACAGTTCTGGGTTAGCAAATTTAAGGAGTCCCCAGCAGTAATCGACATTCTAACCGAAGGAAGAAGACCGGTGAGAAGAGGATTTGAGGGAGCAGTGTACTCATTTGAACTTGATTCTCAACTGTACAAGCGGCTCAAGGAGTTATCAACTCGGACAAATTCCACGTTGTTTATGGTGCTTCTTGCCGGATACAACGTTCTCCTGTCCAAATATACGGCCGAGAAAGATATTGTGGTAGGTACACCGGTTGCCGGAAGGTATCATTCGGATACGGCTTCTATTGCCGGGATGTTTGTTAATACCATTGCACTCCGTAATTGTGTTGAAGGCCATTATGAGGTCGATGAATGGATTAAACTTATTCGCACAGCAACCCTGCAGGCTTTTGAACACGGAGCATATCCATTGGACGAACTTATTGAGAAGCTTCGTATGAATAGAGACCCAGGCAGAAATCCACTATTCGATACCATGTTTGTGCTTCAAGATGCTAAGCCCGAAGCAGCTCATCTAAGTCAGTTGGATATTGAGTCATTAGAATGGGCGACCCGTACGGCCAAATTCGATATGACCTGGGCAGTTCATGATAATGATGGTCTGTTAAAGATGACCGTGGAGTATAGTACGGAGCTGTACCAGGCAGAACAGATCGATCGAATGACACAGCATTTTGTTCATATCTTGGATCAAATGACTTCGCAGCCAAAAGGGCAGTTACACCAGCTCAAATTAATTACCGTTGAAGAAGAGAAGCAAATTCTCGAATGCTTTAACAATACAGGCGCCTCGTACCCTCGCTCGAAAAATATTATAGAGTTGTTTGAGGAACAGGCATTATCAAGACCGGATCATGCAGCTGTTCATTTTAATGAAGAGTCTTTGACCTACTCGGAGCTTAACCGACTGACCAGACAGTTTGCTGCAGTGTTGATTGATAAAGGTCTGCGTCCGGGTACAGCCGTCGGATTACGCGCAGAGCGTTCGATAGAAATGATAGTGGGCATATTAGGGATTCTGCGGGCAGGCGGTGCTTATGTACCAATCGATCCTTCATATCCTGATGAACGTGCTGCTTATATGTTAAACAACAGTGGTGCTACGATCTTGGCGGCTCCTAGTGGCACCATCATAAATGGTTTTAATGGTGTATATGCACCTCTAGAGCCACTTCATTGGAGTAACAGTGAAGCAATTAATGGTGATATAGTGCTGATTCACCCAGACATGCCTGCCTATATCATGTATACCTCTGGTTCAACAGGGGAGCCCAAAGGTGTTGTAACAACGCATCAAAATGTAGTCAAGACTTCGATTAATAACGGCTTTGTTGTTCTTACACCAGAGGATCGGATTCTTCAGTTGTCCAATTACGCTTTTGATGGGTCAACGTTTGAAATTTTTGGTTCACTATTGAATGGAAGCACACTTATTGTCATTCGAAAGGAAGATGTTCTGGATATAGCTAAGCTAGCGGAAATAATAGAGAAGGAGCACGTAGCTTCCTTTTTCATAACGACAACTCTCTTTAACGCTTTGGTTGACTATGATGTTACGTCACTAAAACATATAAAGCGGGTATTCGTCGGAGGAGAGGCGACTTCAAAGCCTCATATGAAGAGTGCTTATGAATACTTGGGAGCGAACCGGATTGCAAATGGTTATGGGCCTACGGAAACCACTGTATTTGCGACAACCTACAATGTAGATGAAACACTTCACACCATGCATTCCGTACCCATTGGCCGGCCAATTCACAATACAAGGACCTATGTAGTCAGTGAGGAAGGACATTTGCAGCCGATCGGAATAGCAGGGGAATTATATATTGCAGGGGAAGGACTTGCGCAAGAATATCTCGGGGAACCCGAAATGACGCATACCCGATTTGCATCTATACCATCATTAAACGAACCGAGAGTGTACCGTTCAGGTGATAAGGTAAAATGGCTGCCAGATGGAAGCCTGGAATTCATCTCAAGAATAGATCATCAGGTCAAGATTCGTGGACATCGGATCGAGCCAGGGGAAATTGAAACCAGGCTCATGGAGCACCCTTTGGTGAAAGAGGCCGTAGTTATTGCTCGAAAGGCGGATACAGGACATTATCTTTGTGCGTATCTCGTTAATTCTGCAAATCTATCAACACAGGAAGTCAGGAGATTCCTACAAGAAAGAGTCCCTGAGTACATGATACCATCATATTTCATATTCATTGCGCAGCTTCCGTTGACGCGAAATGGAAAGCTGGACCATCGCGCTTTGCCAGATCCAGATCTCGATCTAATTCAAGAAAGCTACGTTGCTCCACAGACTGAGGAGGAAATTGTTCTGTCTGAAGTATGGTCAGAAGTGCTTGGTGTTACCCAAATGGGTGTGGACGATAACTTTTTTACGCTCGGGGGAGACTCCATCAGGTCGATTCAAATTGTATCGAAGCTTGCTAAGCTGAAGTGGAAATTGCAGGTTAAACATTTAATGCTGTATCCAACGATCGCCGAGTGCGCCCTATACCTTGAACGGACAGAGATTAAAAGAGAATCATCACGACTTATGGTTGGCGAAATCCCACTCACTCCAATTCAAATTTGGTTCTTCGAACAGAACTTTGTTGATGAGGGACACTTTAATCAGTCGATGATGCTGTATAACGCGCGAGGATGGAATGAGCAGGTGCTTCGTGATTCCTTTGCTCAGCTGATTGCCGAACATGATGCCCTTCGAATTCGCTTCACCAAGGAGAATGCGGTCACTAAACAAATCGTATGCCCTTTGGACCAAGGGCCGTTCTATACGCTGGATACGTTTGAGCTTGAAGAACATACAGATTACGATGCACAAATGGAGTACTTGGCAACTGCCATTCATTCGCAGATGGATATTGCTAGCATGCTGTGTAAGCTTGGGATATTCAGAACAGATCAAGGAGATCATCTCCTCATTGCCATACATCATTTAATTATTGATGGCGTGTCTTGGAGAATTCTCATCGAGGATTTAATGCAAATTTATAACGCTATGCTTGCTGGAGAAGAACCTTATATCCTGGATAATACAGACACTTATTTTGACTGGAGTCATCGTCTTGCTGCTCAAGCAGCGAGAGGGGATTATCAAAGAGAAGCATCTTACTGGAAGGAAATAGAGGAACGGGCTGTAGCGCTTCATAGTCGTAAGCAGGTACCGTGCACATATAAAGACAGCGCAACATTAAGCATGGAACTGGATGCAGCGGTAACCCTGCAGCTCTTAACCGAGGTTCATCGAGCTTATCATACAGAAGTGAATGATCTGCTGCTATCAGCTCTTGCTATGACTTACGAGACTGAGATACTCATTCATCTGGAGGGGCACGGGAGAGAAGATTTAGTAGATGGGTCAGATTTGAGTCGCACGATTGGATGGTTTACTTCCATATATCCTGTAATCCTCTCTTCCTCACAAGACTTGGGTGATACGCTTAGAAACATGAAAGAGATGCTTCGCAGCATTCCGAACAAAGGGGCGGGATACGGTGTTCTCAAATATTTGACTACAGATATGGGGGAGGCCTTGAATGCCTCGAACGCTGACATTGTATTTAACTATCTAGGTCAATTCGAGAATCATGAGAATAACCGAGATGACCATTTTTCACCGATGCCTATGGGTGAGCTAATCAGCCCACTGAACAGGATGACACATCACGAAGAATGGAACTGTGTGATCAGTAAGAGCAAGTTTAAACTAACTTATCGCTACAATCCTGAAGTAATCGGGGAGAACACGGCAAATCTTAGGCTGGAGCAATTTAATTCTCATTTGAAATCTTTAATCAATCATTGTATTGATCGAGAGGAAGAGTATACACCTAGTGATTACACAGATTCAGATTTGACTTTTGATGAGCTGGACGACATCGAGGATATCATCAAGGAGCTTTGATTTCGATAAGATGAGAAGGAGTTGAGGGATGATGAGCAAGACAGAAATAGCAGATATTTATCCATTATCTCCTATGCAGGAATCCCTGCTGTTTCATTCATTGTATGATCAAGGAGATATGTATTTCGAGCAGATGATCTTCTCGTTGGAAGGGCATGTAGACGAACAAGCGCTTGAAAACAGCTTAAATAAAGTCATAAATCGTTACGATATACTTCGAACTGTCTTTGTGTATGACAAAATCAATAAGCCAAGGCAAGTAGTGCTGAAGAATAGGAACATTAAAATCAGACTTGTGGATTTAACGAATATACATGAGACGGAACGAAATAATCACGTATCTCAGCTTGCAATTGAGGATAGAAGGATTGGATTTGACCTATCCAAAGGTCCCTTACTGAGATTAACGTTGATCAAAACCAATATAAATGCCTATGAATTGATATGGAGTAATCACCATATTTTGATAGACGGCTGGTGCCTCGGACTTTTGTTTCAAGAATGGTTTGCACTGTATCGGGGAGAAATTTCTGGAGAGCCTGTCAGGCTCTCCAGAGTAATTCCTTACAAGAGATATATTCAGTGGTTGGAAGCCAAGGACGCTTCACAGGCAAAAACATACTGGAATAAATATCTGTCGGGTTATGAGGAATCTTCATTTCCACAAGAAAGAACGCCTACTAACCAGGATCGTTCGAACATTCAAGAAAGCATGTTTAATCTAGGATTATCACTTACCGATCAGCTTACTGCCATATCTCGTCAGTATCAGGTTACGATGAGCAGTCTATTTCAAGCGGTTTGGGGTGTGGTTCTTCAATATTATTCAGATTCTGACGATGTCGTGTTTGGAACCATCGTATCTGGAAGATCTACCTCCATTCCTGATGTTGATCAAATCATGGGCTTGTTCATTAATGCCGCTCCTGTCAGGATTCAATCGAGTTCAGAAACCACTTTTGCAGAATTAGTCAAAACCACTCATGAGAACTCTGTATTGGCGGAGGAACATAGCTATCTATCACTGGCCGATGTCCAAGCGGAAGCGGGCGGGGGTTCCCTATTCAATCATTTGTTGGTGTATGAAAATTACCCAGCTAGCGACAGTATGTTCAATACGGAAGAGCTTGGTCTTGGCTTTAAGATCCGCTCCATTGAGGCTTATGAGCATACAAATTATGACCTGAACATTTCTATTGGCCCGGGTACAGAAATCAGAATAAAGATGAATTATAACGAGGATATGTACTCTATTCGTTTTATTCAGCGTCTGTTCTCTCACTTAAAAATGGTTTGTACTCAAATCGCGGGAAACCCTGAAATAAAGGTGAAAGACATTTCAGTCCTGACTTATCAAGAAACAGAGCACTTATCCTATTGGAATAACACGAAGGCAGATTATCCGATGGATCAAACACTAGTTGATCTCTTTGCTCAGCAAGCTGCTGCAGAACCACACAGGACTGCGGTCGTTATGGGCAACATGCAGTGGACCTATAGGGAGCTTAACGAGATTTCAGAAAAATGGTCACACCTACTTAGAAATAAAGGAGTTAAGCCAGGGGATATCGTAGGTCTATGCTCGCAGCGCTCTTGTGAAATGATCACTGCCATATTAGCTATATTGAAGACAGGCGCGGCCTATCTTCCACTTGATCCGACTTTTCCGTCTGAACGTTTATCCTATATGATGGAGGATGCAGACGTACAGCAGCTTGTGCTGTTAACAGATATGGATTTACCGGAATTTAATGGCGAGATTGTGACCTTAACAGATCTACAGTTATCAGAGAATATGAATTATGCCGTAGAGTCGACCGTTAACCTGCATCCGGATTATGATGCGTACGTCATCTATACTTCTGGTTCCACGGGTAAGCCCAAAGGGGTGACCGCTACTCACCGAAATGTCATCAAAACCATGATAAATAACGGATATATCGAGATAGATAAAACAGACAGACTATTGCAAATTTCAAACTATGCGTTTGACGGAGCTACATTTGATATTTATGGAGCCTTGCTGAATGGTGCCGCTTTAGTACTGATTAGCAGAGAAGAAGCCTCCAATATTGAATCCCTAGGGAATGCATTCAGCAAATATGATATAAGTGTAGCTTTTATGACAACAGCTCTATTTAATACATTGGTGGATTGGAACCCTGACGTATTGACAGAGGTACGTCATATTTTATTCGGGGGAGAGAAGGCATCGGCGAGGCATATTAACACAGCCTTGACAGTTATGGGTCCAGGTCGACTATTACATATGTATGGACCTACAGAAACGACAGTCTTTGCTACCTGTCACACGATAACGGAGTCTGGGAGCACTCCTATTGGGAAGCCTATCCACAACACGACAGCCTTTATATTAAATCGGGATCTGAAGCCGATGCCAGTGGGCGTATCAGGTGAGCTATATATTGGCGGTGATGGACTTTCCAAAGGCTATCGTAACCGGCCCGCACTGACTTCAGAACGTTTCATTGAACATCCTTTTTATGCTGGTAAGAAGCTGTATAAGACTGGGGATATCGTCAGAAGAAATGAAGATGGAAGTATTGAATACCTTGACAGAGCAGATTATCAAGTCAAAATTCGGGGACATCGAATCGAATTAGGGGAAATTGAAAGCAAATTGAAGGATTTGAGTGAGGTCAAGGATGCAATAGTCAAAACATTTCATGATCAACAGGGACATTTATATTTATGTGCTTATATTGTTCCTGTGCAAGATAATTACTTCTTAGATATAGCAAAATGCAGAGAGGAATTAAAGAAAAGCCTTCCTGACTACATGCTGCCTGCTGTATTCCATAGGATGGAGTCGCCCTTTGCCTTGAACTCAAATGGAAAAGTCGATCGAAGCAGGCTGCCTGAACCGAACATCACATCCAGCACATTCGTTCCATTGTCGGGTCCAACGGAGGTTGCTCTGGCCGAAATTTGGAAAGAAGTTTTGGGCATTCAACAAATTAGCGCATTAGATCATTTCTTCGAACTTGGTGGACACTCGCTAAAGGCAATGATGCTCACTGCAAAGATACATAAGGTGCTGGGTGTTAAACTTTCATTACACAACGTGTTCCAATCTCCGGTTCTGACAGATATGGCGAGATGTATTCAAATGTCTCAAGAAAGTCAGTATATGCCGATATTACGAGCGCCTATACAGGAGACATATCCTGTTTCTTCAGCACAGAAAAGAGTATATATCGCGCAGCAATTGGAGAAGGGTCAAACAAATTACAACATGCCAATGATACTGGAAATCGAGGGTGAATTTAATAGAAATAGAATGGAGTCAGCTCTTAGAAAATTGATAGAGCGGCACGAATCGTTAAGAACTTCTTTTGTATGGATTGGTGAGACACTGAGGCAGAAGATCATCGCATCTAAGGATGTTAATTGGTCCATGGATTACTTAGAGATTAACGACGAAGACTTTGCAATTTATCAATCCTCTGGTACGGCCAAAAAAGAATGGATTAATCAAGCCTTGGATTCATTTATTCGTCCGTTCGATTTAGGGAATGGTCCTCTTATTCGGGCTATGGTCATTACTTTGGATGAAACGCACCATTTATTGTTTATGGATACCCACCATATTATTTCTGATGGCGTATCAACGGGTATTATTTATCAGGATTTGGCGCGCTTATATCAATCGAAGTCTTTACCTGTTTTAGAGCTACATTACAAGGATTTTGCAGTATATGAAGAAGAGTATCGATCCAGCTCAAGCTATGAAAAGAATCAAAAGTACTGGAGAGATCAGTTCGCCGCAGCACTGCCTGAAGGGGAGATCAGTACAGATTATGCAAGGCCTTCGGTTAGAAGTGCTGCAGGGAAAACATTGTCATTCCATATTGAAGTAGATCTATTGGATCAGCTCAAAAGAGTGGCTGCTGCAAATGAAGTAACATTGTATATGGTGCTGCTTGCGGGATACAAAATCCTCATATCCAGATACAGCGGAACGGAAGATGTGGTTGTAGGCTCTCCGATAGCGGGAAGATCCCATGAGGATACCCATCAGATGATCGGGATGTTTGTAAACACGCTCGCTTTACGTTCCCAGCCCAAAGGTCGCCTTAGAGTCCACGAATGGATCCGGGAAGTGAAGCAGCAATTCATGGAAGCGCAAGCCCATGGGGATTATCCACTAGAGGATCTGTTGAATGATTTGAATTTTTCCCGGGATATGAGTCGACATCCATTGTTTGATACGTTATTTGTATTACAAAACATGGATATACCGCCTATTGAGCTTGAGCATGTCGCATTTCGCTCAGCTGAATGGGATTGGAGCCAGGCGAAGTTTGACATGACATGGGGCTGCCGAGAGTCTCCGCATGGTTTGGATTTTATCGTAGAATACGCAGCCTTTTTATATAGAGAAGAAACGATCCAACGAATGATCGGACATTTTATGACGATTCTGGAGCAAATGGTCCATGCGCCTGATATGCTGTTAATGGATATTAATATGCTGACTGAAGAGGAGCACGCATGGCTGAATCTCCACAACAGAAGGCAGGCCGATTATCCACATGAGGCTTCTATACCCTGCTTATTTTTGCAGCAAGCTGTTGAATCAGCTGAGTTACCCGCTCTGATTCACGGAAGCAAGGTGATGACGTACTATCAGCTGAATGAAGCTGCGGAACACTTCACAAGAGTTCTGATTTCAATGGGAGTCAATCCAGGGGATAGAGTTGGTCTTCTAGCGGACAGGTCTATGGAGATGATTATTGCGATCGTCGGCATTCTAAAAGCCGGAGCGGCTTATGTTCCGCTTGATCCTGCGCTGCCTGAACATCGAATCGAATATATATTAAAGGACAGCGGAGCGAGATTTGTCGTCTCAACAAGTGGAAATGCTTATGATCAAGAAGGCATAACACATATTGCATATAGTGACCTGTTAAGCCAAGGCAAGGTCGTATCTGAATTAACAAGAACAACGGACAGAAGATCAATAGCACCTGAAGATATCGCATACGTGATGTACACTTCGGGATCAACAGGGCAACCGAAAGGGGTTCTGACAACACATCGGAATGTGGTCAAAATAAGCATCAATAATGGATTTGCCGAATTGGGCAAGGAAGATCGAATGCTGCAGCTATCCAATTATGCATTTGATGGCTCTACCTATGAGATTTTTGGTGCTCTCCTTAATGGGGCTTCGCTCCATATCATAACAAAAGATGAATTGCTGAATGCAGCAACGCTTGCATCAATAATGGAAGCGCAGCGCATTACCTCGGCTTTTATGACAACCTCCTTGTTTAACATGATGGTGGACTATGATGTGACTTGTTTCAAACATGTTAACAAGCTCTTTTTTGGCGGTGAAACTGCATCTATTCAGCATGTAGATAAAGCACTTGATTATCTTGGCGAAGGCCGAATATTTAACGCGTATGGCCCTACGGAAACGACCGTATTTGCAACGACGTATCCGATTACAAATGATCTGAAGCAGAAGAGCAATGTCCCGATTGGGAGGCCAATTCATAATACTTCACTCTACGTTCGGAATGCTTGGGGTCATGAACAGCCCGTTGGAATGCCTGGTGAGCTGTTCATTGGAGGCGATGGTGTCGCCGCAGGTTACTTGAACAATACGAGTATGACAACAGAAAGATTCATACCGAACCCGCAGGAACAAGGCAAGCTGATGTATCGAACGGGAGATTTGGTCAGATGGTCTTGTGAGGGAGAATTAGAGTATCTGGGACGGATGGATGGACAGGTGAAAGTCCGGGGTAACCGAGTGGAAACAGGAGAAATTGAAAGCATGCTGATCTCTAATCCAGCGATTAACCAGGCTGTTGTCGTTCCAGTTGCTGATACCCAAGGGACGGTTAGTTTGAGCGCTTATGTGGTATGTCATGAATCCGGCATAGATAAAGAAGCAGAGCGGTTACTCTATTCGGAATGGAGAGAGTGGTTAAAGAGCCGGCTTCCGGACTATATGATACCTTCTACATTTATGATAATCGAGGCCATTCCACTTACAACAAACGGCAAGGTAGATCGTTCCAAGCTTCCTGAGCCGGTTCGGTTATCCCATATGACGAATAAGGAACAGCCTGAGAATAACATTGAAGTTCAGCTTCAAAAATTTTGGTCCGAAGTGCTCGGTGTTGAAGGTCCGGGTATGCTCGAACATTTCTTTGATCTTGGAGGCCATTCATTAAAAGCAATGCAGCTATCCGTGAAGGTGCAACATGAGTTTGGTATCAATCTTAGTTTGCAGGATATCTTTTTATATCCGACGATCAGAGAACAAGCAAGCTTGATTCATCGTCAGGAGGCTCCATCTGTGAAGCTTACCCTGCCGAAGGCGCAAGCGATGGAATTCTATCCTGTATCCTCTGCACAAAAAAGAATTTATCTTGCATCACAGTATGAGCATGCAGGAACGAGCTATAACATGCCCATGCTGCTTCGTTTAGAGGGAAAGCTAGACTTGCGTGCACTAAACTGCGCATTTCAGCAGTTGATCATGCGTCATGAATCCTTAAGGACGATTTTTCATCTCATGGGAGATGAGATTAAGCAACAGATTCTGCCTCCGGGCAGTGTCCAGTGGGAAATAAAGAAAGAGGAGACAGGATCACCGTTAGATGATGAAGCAGTCCAACAATGGGTTTCGTCACAGATTAAACCCTTTGATCTGTCGTCGCCTTACCTGATTCGTGCTGTCGTTAGAGAGCAAACTTTAGATCATCATCTTTTGTTCATGGATATTCATCATATTATTTCAGATGGGGTATCGACTTCCATTATTCTAAATGAGTTGTTCAAGTTATACAGCGAAGTGGAGCTTCCGCCACTTACTATTCAATATAAAGACTATGCGGTCTGGGAAGAGCAGTACCATAGGAGTGAAAAGTATCTCGCAGCTAAGACATACTGGACTCATATGTATAAGGATGAGGTTCCCGAGTTGAATTTGCCAACCTCTGAACGCCGAAATCTAAGTCAGGGCTTAGGAGGGGCAAAGCATTCATTTTATTTAGATACAGAGCTGGTCAGCAAAATGAAGAACAAGATGAAGGAAAAAGATATCACTTTATTTATGCTTCTCATGGCTGGATATTATGTTCTCTTATCCAAATATGCGGAGCAAGAAAAGATTGTGGTTGGTATTCCTGTTGCCGGTAGAGATGTTCCAGAAGTGGAACCTGTCGTCGGTATGTTTGTCCAAACACTGGCGATACAGAGTGAACCAAAAGCGGATTTATCCATTGACCTGTATCTTGATGAATTGAAGAAGACGATGCTTGAGGCCTATAAGCATGCGGATTATCCGTTAGAAGAATTGATAGAAGAGCTGGATGTGACTAGAGATTCTGGAAGAAGTCCATTATTCGATACTCTATTTGTTCTGCAGAATATGAACACCGCAGAATTATTAATAGAGGATGTTCATATACACCAATTAGAAGTCCCGTCTAGTCAATCTAAGTTTGATATGATCTGGGCTGGTGCTGAACAGGATGACGTCATTCTAATGACGGTTGAATATAATCAAGATATCTATTCAGCGTCATTTATTAGAGGATTGTCTTCTCACTATAGACATATCCTTGAACAACTCGTTGATTCTGTGCCGGTGCGAATCAAAGACATTGAATTGTTAGCAGATGAAGAGAAGCAGGAAATAAGCACGTTTGAGGGTACAACTGCAGATTACCCGCGAAATTCCACCATTATGGAGCTATTTAGAGCACAGGCTGAACGGAGCCCAGATCACCCTGCGATTGTATTTGAGGACAGGATGGTCACATATCGAGAACTTGCCACTCGTGCAGCCCATTTATCTGCTGTGCTGCAGGAGCAAGGGATACGGCCTGGAGATAGAATCGGGCTACTGGCAGACCGCTCCATTAAGATGATGGTTTCTATTATGGGTATCCTGGGCTTAGGTGCAGCCTATGTGCCACTAGATCCGAGCTTTCCGTCCGAGCGGCTGACTTACATGCTCGAAGACAGTGAAGCCAAGCTCCTTATTGCAGAGGCAGGAATGCGAGTGGATGGATACGACGGAGCGGTGCTGTGGCTTTCGGAGATCGACTGGAGCAGTCAAGGCATAGAATGGAGTCAGGCTGGAGATGAGTATGGACAAGTGTCCCTATCCCCGGAGTCTGCTGCCTATGTCATGTATACGTCCGGTTCGACGGGCAAGCCCAAAGGGGTGGTGACCACACATCGGAACGTGGTGAAGACCAGTGTAAATAACGGATTCATGGATGTCCAGCCAGAGGACCGGATGCTGCAGCTGTCAAACTATGCTTTTGATGGATCAACCTATGAAATATTCGGTACTTTGCTGAATGGAGCAACGCTATATTTGATTGAGAAGAAGCATGTGCTGGATGCAGCAGAGCTGTCTCAAGTAATGAAGCGGTATGGTATAACGTCTGCATTTATGACAGCAGCCTTGTTTAACACACTGGTTGATTATGATGTCACGAGCCTGAAGCATGTAAGAAAGCTCTTTTTTGGAGGCGAAGCAGGCTCGAAGAAGCATGTCATTAAGGCGCTTGATTATGTAGGTCCTAATCGGATCGCTAATGGATATGGTCCGACCGAGACGACGGTATTTGCAGCAACCTATACGGTGGATGAGGATGTCCGAGCGCACAGCAGTGTTCCTATCGGTAAACCGATTCATAATACGAAGGTGTACGTGTTAAACCGCTGGGGTCAGCGGCAGCCTGTAGGACTGCCAGGGGAGCTGTATATTGGCGGAGACGGACTAGCCAGAGAATACTTGAAGCAGCCAGAGCTGACGAAGGAACGGTTCAATTCACATCCGTTTGAGCAGGGAGAGAGGTTGTATCGGACAGGGGACCTGGTAAGGTGGCTGCCGGACGGAAATCTGGAGTTCATGGACCGGCTGGACCGGCAGGTCAAGATCCGAGGCAACCGAATAGAACTGACAGAAGTAGAGAACAAGCTGCTTGAACTTCCGGAGATAAAAGAGGCGGCCGTAACAGCAGGAAGAGATGAACAGGGTCATTCATTCTTGGCAGCATTTCTAGTTCCTGATGAAGGTGTAGAGCATGACAAGATGCATCGGTACATCAGGGATTGCTTAAGAGAAGAGCTTCCCGAATACATGATTCCGACATCGATTGCCCTCCTGGACAAGCTGCCACTGACAGCTAATGGCAAAGTAGATCGAGCTGCACTTCCTAAGCCTTACGCGTATCAAACCAACTCCCGGATTACAGCATCAAACGAAACTGAGCGCATCTTAGTACAAATATGGACTGAAATTCTCAAAGTCGAAAATATTGGAATTAGAGATCATTTTTTTGAACTTGGAGGTCATTCACTCAAAGCCATGATGCTATCCGGCAGAGTACAGCAAGAACTTCAAGTCAAGCTGTCTCTGCAAGAGATTTTTACACATGACACTATTGAGGAGCAAGCCCTTATAGTACATGACAAGAAATCGGACATGAATGGACGGCTTGCTATAATTGCAGCTCCTGTACAGGAGACCTATCCAGTATCTTCTTCTCAATGGAGGCTCTATTATACCCAGCAGCTGCTCAAAGAGGGAACCAGCTATAATATGCCACTCGCTTTTGAAATTAAGGGGTACCTCGATTATGGCAAGCTGCAAGAGGCGCTCTCCATCGTGACGAAACGACATGAGGCGCTTCAAACTTCATATGTCATGATTGGTGGTGAACTTAGACAAAGCATTGATCCAAATCGGGAAGCAGACTTTAGTATCGAACGAAAAAGCTGGACAAAAGGTGTTGAAGATCATTCGTTAACTCAATCTAGTATAGAAAAATATGTAAAATCATTTATTCGTCCATTTGACCTTTCATCAGGACCGTTGTTCAGGGCAGGGCTGCTCTCCATTTCAGAGACAAGGCACGTGCTCGTTCTAGACATGCACCACAGTATCTCAGATGGGATATCAACGAGTATCATTATTACAGAGTTGTTTCAACAATATGATGGAAAAGAGCTTCAACCAAAACCAGTCTTGCAGTATAAGGACTACGCTTGGTGGGAGCAGCAGTACAAAGGCAGCGAGCAATACCAAGCAGAGGAACAGTACTGGCTTAAGGAATTTAGTGGGGAGCTGCCGCAATCAAGCCTCCCATACGACTTCAACAACGCGAGTACCAAGGTCCCTGTAGGAGCGATTTCAAGACTCAACATCGATACTAGTCTGTCACAACAGCTTGAGGACATAGCTTCCGCTCATCGGACAACTCTATTTACAGTATTGTTCGGTGCCTATTCCATCTTGTTATCTAAGTATAAGCAAGAAGAAGATGTCATTATCGGCGTGCCTGAGGCGGGGCGGCAGCTCTCCGTTACCCAGGGCATGGTCGGCATGTTTGTGAATACTTTACCCCTTCGGCTAAAACCGATCGGGAATCTTACAGCAGTAAATTACCTTGGCCATGTTAGGGATCAACTATTAACGGCATTTGATCACGGCTCCTATCCTCTTGAAGAACTATTGGATCAGTTAAAAGTTTCACGGATTCATCCAAGTCAGCCTCTATTTGATACCTTGTTTGTACTTCAGAATATGGAGACCTATTCTTTACAATCGACATCACTTCATATCAGTCAACTTGAGACGGTGAGTACACAGCCCAAATTTGATATGACATGGGGAGCAGTACAAACACAAGATGGACTAGCCGTAACCATTGAATACAACGCTAATTTGTTCTCAGCAAAGACAATCGAGAGAATGCTGGGGCATTATGAACATGTATTAGAGCAGCTAGTGGCTGGAAATGAGCTTCTTATTCAAGACATTGAGCTGCTGACTGTGCAGGAGAAGCTGGAAATAAACACGTTTGAGGGTACAACTGTAGATTACCCACGAGAATCCACCATTATGGAGTTGTTTCAAGCGCAGGCTGAACGGAGTCCAGATCATCCTGCGATCGTATTTGAAGAGAGGATGGTCACATATCGAGAACTTGCCACTCGTGCAGCCCATTTATCTGCTGTGCTGCAGGAGCAAGGGATACGTCCTGGAGATAGGATCGGGCTACTGGCAGACCGCTCCATTGAGATGATGGTTTCTATTATGGGTATCCTGGGCTCAGGCGCGGCCTATGTGCCACTAGATCCGAGCTTTCCGTCCGATCGGCTGACTTACATGCTCAAAGACAGTGAAGCCAAGCTGCTCATTGCAGAGGCAGGAATGCGAGTCGATGGTTACGACGGAGCGGTGCTGTGGCTTTCGGAGATCGACTGGAGCAGTCAAGGCATAGAATGGAGTCAGGCTGGAGGTGAGTATGGACAAGAGTCCCTATCCCCGGAGTCTGCCGCCTATGTCATGTATACGTCCGGTTCGACGGGCAGGCCCAAAGGGGTGGTGACCACACATCGGAACGTGGTGAAGACCAGTGTGAATAATGGATTCATGGATGTCCAGCCAGAGGATCGGATGCTGCAGCTGTCAAACTATGCCTTTGATGGATCAACCTATGAAATATTTGGCGCTTTGCTGAATGGAGCAACGCTATATTTGATTGAGAAGAAGCACGTGCTGGATGCAGCAGAGCTGTCTCAAGTAATGAAGCGGTATGGTATAACGTCTGCATTTATGACAGCAGCCTTGTTTAACACACTGGTTGATTATGATGTCACGAGCCTGAAGCATGTAAGAAAGCTCTTTTTTGGAGGCGAAGCAGGCTCGAAGAAGCATGTCATTAAGGCGCTTGATTATGTGGGTCCTAATCGGATCGCTAATGGATATGGTCCGACCGAGACGACGGTATTTGCAGCAACCTATACGGTGGATGAGGATGTCCGAGCGCACAGCAGTGTTCCTATCGGTAAACCGATTCACAATACGAAGGTGTACGTGTTAAACCGCTGGGGTCAGCGGCAGCCTGTAGGACTACCAGGGGAGCTGTATATTGGCGGAGACGGACTAGCCAGAGAGTACTTGAAGCAGCCAGAGCTGACGAAGGAACGGTTCATTTCACATCCGTTTGAGCAGGGAGAGAGGTTGTATCGGACAGGGGACCTGGTAAGGTGGCTGCCGGATGGAAATCTGGAGTTCATGGACCGGCTGGACCGGCAGGTCAAGATCCGAGGCAACCGAATAGAACTGACCGAAGTAGAGAACAAGCTGCTTGAACTTCCGGAGATAAAAGAGGCGGCCGTAACAGCAGGAAGAGATGAACAGGGTCATTCATTCTTGGCAGCATTTCTAGTTCCTGATGAAGGTGTAGAGCATGACAAGGTGCATCGGTACATCAGGGATTGCTTAAGAGAAGAGCTTCCCGAATACATGATTCCGACATCGATTGCCCTCCTGGACAAGCTGCCACTGACAGCTAATGGCAAAGTAGACCGGCATGCATTGCCAAGTCCAGTGAATAGTATGAATGGTGAGAGACCAACGAATGCACTGGAGGCAAACCTTCATAAGATTTGGTGTGATGTTCTGGGTATTGATGAGATCGGGATAGAGGATCATTTCTTTGAAGCAGGTGGCCATTCCCTTAAAGCGATGATGTTGGTTGCTCGAATACAGAAGGAAATAAATCTGCCAATTGAATTACAAACGATATTTGATTATCCATCCATTAAGCTGCTTGCCGAGTATTTAGCAACACGGTCTGTGCAAAGTTCTGAGAACTACGAATCGATCAAGAGAGCCCCTATACAAGAGGTTTACAGGGCAACCCCGTATCAATCTTATGGATATTTGTCCAGCTTAGGGAATACGGACTGGAACATGCCGACGGCATATCTGATCCAAGGAGAGCTTAATCTGAATAGACTCAAGCTCAGCTTTCAGAAACTGATATTACGTCATGAAGCCCTTAGAACATCATTTGAGCTTCAGGGAGATCATGTGGTTCAACGCATTAGGTCCCGAGTAAGATTTCAGCTTGAGATAGAACCGCTAGGCTCCTATAGCGAGTTAAGTCAAGTCATTAAGAGATTCATCCAGCCATTTGCTTTAGATTCCGCTTCGTTGTTAAGAGCAAAGATTCTTAAGCTTGATCGGGACGAGCACATTCTATTACTAGATATGCATCATGCCATCTCTGATGGAACTTCACTCGGGATTATTTTGGATGAATTATTTAAACTCTATGACGGTTCAGAGTTGAAATCTCTTGAATTGCAGTATAAAGATTACTCTGAATGGCAACATACGAAGCTAGAGCAGGGTTATTTCACAGCCGCTTCGGATTTCTGGAAGAGTTATCTTGCCGGTTATCGACCTGTTCAGCTATCTCCATTACAGCTTGAGGGAACGAGGGCATCTGATCATAACGGAAGCCATGTCAGAATAGAAATTTCCAAGGCTCTAATAGAACAAATGAAGAACTCGATGAATATAGAGGTAACGGATTATACGATCTTCTATTCAACCTATCTTATTTTGTTAAGCCAGTTAACGAATGAGAAGGATCTCATTGTTGGAACCTACGCATTTGGTCGTGAACGTGCTGAAGTACAGGAAATCGTAGGATTGTTCATTAATTCCATCCCGCTGAGATATCGAGTTAATACAGAAGATCCGATGACAGACATGTTCCAAAAGGTCCAAGAGATGATGAATCTTGCTTTACAGCATCAGCATTATCCGTATGAGAAGATGCTAGAGGATTTGGATATACCGCTATCTCCAGGAGAGAACCCGTTATTTAACACCATGTTTAATCTTAATAACTTTATGCTGTCCGCATTAGAAAGTAAGGAAAGGGATTATTGTATTTCTTCATATCCTTGCGAGTACGATTATTGCGAATATGATATATATGTAACTGCTCAGGAGCTTGAAGAGATGTATATGATCCAGTTTGATTATCGAACAGCTATTTTCGAAAAACAATTTATGAATAAGTTCACCAAGCATTATATGGATTTGTTGAAACAAATTGCGTATGATCCGGATACGATAATAAATCAGCTGGAACATACTAACATCTCAACAAAAGCTGTGATACACTAACAAAAAGATGATTAGAGGAGGAGAAAAATGGCAAACAAATTTTTCAAATTCGGTGTCATTAAGAATGAGGATGTACCTGAGGAAGTGAACGAGGCAGCTCGTGAAGTGGAGAAACTGCCGGAGACCATTGTTAACGAAATTAATGAAGCATTCAAGAATGAAAAAGAGGACAAATAATTATTGTTAACTTTAAAATATCCAATACCCTCTTGCAAATCACCAGCAAATATGGTGATATGTAAGAGGGTACATATTGAAAATAATCGTTTTATGGCTATAATACTAATAGACTGACCAGTCAGTTTTCTGGAGGGGTTACCGATCGAAGTTAAACGCAGAAAAGATGTAGCTCAGATTAAAAAGGATATCGCTCGAAATACAAAAGAACTCTTTGCACAAAAAGGATATAACGCAACTTCAATGGAAGAGATCTGCACGGTTAACAATCGAAGCAAAGGCAGTATTTATTATCACTTCAAGAGCAAAGAGGAGCTCTTCATGTTCTTGATCAAGCTGAATAATCAAGAGTGGATGGATTCTTGGCAAGAGAAGGAATCACAGTACGAAACAACAGTCGAGAAGTTATACGGTCTTGCCGACCATTATGTAGATGATTTGGCTAATCCACTTAATCATGCAATTAACGAGTTTGTTTCAGGTCAAGTCGTCAGTCAAGAAATGCTGGATGAAATGCTGTCACTTATACGTATCCCGTATGTAACCTATGAGCGAATCATCATTCAAGGCATAGAACGCGAGGAATTGAAGCCTAGTGACCCACAAGATTTAATGCATATTATTAATGGATTATTTAACGGGTTAGGTACGCTCTACTATGAGAAAGACTTAACAGAAATTCGCAGATTGTATAAATCAGGAATCGCAAGCTTGCTGATGGGAATTCAACACACAAGTAAAACAATGAAAGACTGATATCAACTTATCAGTTTTTCTTTTATAAATTAATAGACCGAATAGTCGGTTTAAAAAGGAGATGGCTATGAATACTTTGTTTAAAAACAGGGCTTTCCTTGTTATTACCCTATCTGATCTGCTTCAAAATTTAGCAATTTGGATTAGAAATATGGCGATTCTTTACTTCATTATGGATCAGACACAAGGGAACCCGATTGCAGTTTCACTTATTACAGTGCTTGAATATGTTCCAATCTTTGTTTTTTCCTTTATTGGAGGTGCACTTGCTGACCGCTGGAATCCAAAACGGACCATGATTATGGGTGACATTCTAAGTTCGCTGTCCATTGTGCTCATTATTGCAGTGATGGCATCAGGATATTGGCAGGTGCTGTATGCTGCCACCTTTGTATCGTCCATCGTTAGTCAGTTTTCCCAGCCATCCTCTGTTAAAATCGTTAAACGAAATGTTGAAGAGGAGCATGTCCAGTCCGCTATTGCGATTACACAGAGCTCTCAGTCGTTATTTCTTATTCTCGGTCCCATCGTAGGCACTTTTATTTATAGTACATTGGGAATTCAAGCTTCGATGTATTCACTTCTTGTATTGTTCGTTGCTTCGGCTCTAATATTAACGCTTCTGCCAAAAGATGAACCAAGTCCTGCTGCCACAACCTCACTTTTTGGCGAGATGAAAGAAGGCTGGAAGTATGTTCTGGAGTCCAGCTCTTTAAAGTTCTTAACCCTGTTATTTATTATTTTGGGATTGTCTTCGGGTCTAATCAGTCCACTAGAAATTTTTCTGATTACGGAGCGACTTGGTCTTGATCAAACCTCGGTTCAATATTTAACGGGAGCTTCGGGATTAGGTTTGCTTATAGGTGGGGGAGTTGCAGCAGCATTAAGCAGCAAGCTGGATCAAAACCGTACACTTGTATTAGGAGTTATCTTTCTCGCGGTTACAACTCTTGGAGAAGTCATGTCAGGTTGGCTATGGCTTACATTAGTCATCAGCTTTTTAAGCTCTCTATGTCTAGCTTTTGTAAATGTGATCATCTCCACATTTCTTGTTACCAAAATTGATGAACAAATGATTGGACGCGTTAATGGTACCATAACGCCTATGTTTATGGGCGCAATGCTCATCGGATCTTCCTTTGCTGGTGTCGTAATGAGCAATACTTCATTATTTACAGCATATGTCCTGTCTGTTCTTGTGCTTACTGTTGGCTTAATTCCAGGAATCAAGATTAAGTTTGACAGCAAAAATGACACCGTAGAGGCATCCGTGCCAGCTGATCAAGAGCTTAGTCGGGCTTTGGATTAGAGGAGGCAGCTAATGAAAAAGATTCACTTGTTCTGTTTTCCCTATGCCGGAGGGTCATCAATGATGTACTTTCGCTGGCGTAATCAGCTGTCCGAGTTCATTGAGGTCCATCCAATTGAGCTGGCGGGCCGAGGACGAAGAATGAATGAGCCGTTTTATAACAGCATAGATGAGGCAGTGGAAGATGCCTACTTATCCATTCCGGTACATCTGATTAGTGAGCCCTTTGCCTTTTTCGGATATAGTATGGGGAGCTTAATAGCCTATGAACTCGCTCATTATATTAGAGAGAAGCATGATCGTGAGCTTAAACACTTATTTGTAGGTGCTCGCAGGGCTCCACACTTGAATGAAAAGTTAAAGCGGATTTCCGAATTATCAGACCGCACGTTTCTTGAAGAAATGATAAAGCTTGGTGGCATGTCAGAAGAAGTGCTTGAGAATCAAGAGTTGTTAGATTTGTTCTTGCCATTGATTAGGGCGGATATGAGGCTCGTAGAGAATTATGAATGGAAAACCAGAGACCTGCTTCATACGGATATCACCGTGCTTGCCGGGAATCAGGATGTCATTGCTGTAGACCAAATGGAAGCCTGGAAAGAGACAACATTTGGAGCTTGTCAGCTCTCCGTTTATGAGGGAGACCATTTCTTTATTCATAAGCATTATGAAGTCATAGCGGAACAAATAAAAAGGGTGCTGATATAAAAATGATCCATATAGGATATCACAGCTGAAAACAAACACGGATTTCGAGCTGCCGATGTAACGGCAGCTTTTTTTGTGTGACAAGAAGATTGAATTAACATAGAAACTAAAGCTGAGCTGAAATATATATTTATTTATCCGTTAAACGAACATAGATATAACATGAAATGTAAAAAAACTTTGTGGAAATCATGAATATTCTTAAGTTTCTAGCGAAAAAGTTTGAAGATATGTGCTTTTTCACAAAAATAACGACTTATATTATTCAGTATGATAAAACTGTGTAAGATTAATTGACGCATATAGTGCGTTCATCTAATATCAAGTCATATTCAGAGAGGTGAAGGGGAGAAGAAAATGGGGAGTCAGGCAGTGGAGCTCAATCATGTTGTATTTTTGAAGCGTTGTATAGAAGTATCACGCATGGCCAGAGAGAGTGGGAATACACCCTTTGGCGCGGTGCTCGTGGATAAAGAAGGCCACATCCTGCTGGAGCAGGGAAATGTCGAGATTACAGAGCATCGCTGTACCGGTCATGCCGAAACTGCGTTGATGGAGAAAGCATCACATACATATGATCCTGCATTCTTATGGGAGTGTACATTATATACGACAGCAGAGCCCTGTGCCATGTGCTCAGGTGCGATGTATTGGGGAAATATCGGGCGTGTCGTATATGGTATCTCGGAGAAGGAGCTGTTGGCTCTGACAGGTAATGATCCTCAGAATCCGACGTTTGACATGCCATGCCGCGAGATTTTTGCCAAAGGACAAAAAGAAATTGAGGTCATCGGGCCATTCCCTGAGCTGGCAAGTGAGATTGTTGCTGTTCATGAAGGTTACTGGAGCCCCGCCGAATAGCTATAAAATCAAGAAGAACATCACTTGTGTAATCGTACGATATCCATTACTAAAAATGATGAGCGGAGCGTGAAGGGTATGTGGAAGAAGTCGGTAAAATGGAATAACAAAAGATCGAAGATGAGCGCCTTGCTCCTCGCTGTGTCCTTAACCTTAACAGCATGTGGCGGCGGAGAAGCAGGAACGGATAATACCAGTGCTTCGGGAAGTGCACAAGAAACAACTCCTGTTAAGGTCGTTCTTAACTGGTTCGCCAAGACGGAGCATGGCGGGTTCTATGCAGCCGAAGAGAACGGGATTTATGAAGGGAAGAATCTGGACGTAACGATTGAGCCAGGAGGACCACAGGTCTCCTCCATTCAGATTGTTGCTTCCGGAAAAGCGGAGTTCGGAGTTGCACATGCGGATCAGATTCTGCTAGCACGCGAGGAAGGAATTCCAATTGTCGCCTTGGCAACGACGTTTCAGATTAGTCCGCAGGCTCTTATGTTCCATGAGGAGTCTGGTATCGAGGACTTTGACGATCTGAATGGCAGAACCGTATTTATTCAGCAAGGCCAGCCCTACTGGGAATTCTTGAAGCATAAATACAGTCTGGATACGGTTAAGGAAGTAGCATATACAGGCCAGCATGGTAACTTTATTGAAGACCCTCAGTCTGCAAGCCAGTCCTTCGTTAATGGTGAGCCGTATGTTGTGGAGAAGCAAGGCATTGAGGTAGGAACGAAGCTGATTGCCGATTCCGGATATGAACCGTATGCCGCCGTTGTTTACACCACTGAGAAATATTTAGAGGAGAACCCGGAGACAGTCAAAGCGTTCGTTAACGGTACAGTAGAAGGCTGGTATGATTATAAAGAGAATTTTGAACAGATTAATAAGAAGATCCTTGAGATTAACACTAATTTGGCAGAAGATGAGATTGCCTTTGGAGAAGAACAACAAAGAGAATTTGTATTTGGTTACGACGCGGAAGAGAATGGCATGGGCTATATGACCGAGGCTCGCTGGAATGAGCTGAAGGATCAGCTGCTGGAGATCGGCTTGCTTACGAAAGACCTCGATGTAAGCGAAGTATTCACGACAGAATATTTGCCTGCCAAATAAGTGGAAATGGATTCCATAACGATAATAAAATGATAGACCAAGGTACGGAGTACATTCATTATTGAATGAGGCTCTGTGCCTTTTTTTAATGTGTGGTATGATCGAATGATTTCATTTTAGAAGGAGTAGAGAATCTCAATGGGTGTATCTATCATATTGTTCATTCTCGCCGGACTTGCTGAAATTGGCGGCGGATATTTAGTGTGGCTGTGGCTTAGAGAGGGAAGACATTATATTTATGGAATTGCAGGAAGTTTAATTCTAGTAATCTACGGCATCATTCCTACGCTGCAGCAATTTCCCACGTTTGGTAGAGTGTATGCGGCATATGGAGGTGTCTTCGTCATCATGGCAATATTGTGGGGCTGGGGGGTCGATAAGAAAACACCGGACTTCTATGATTGGCTAGGCTCGTTCATTTGTCTTGCAGGGGTTGCAATTATTCTATGGGGGCCAAGAAACAGTTGAATTCATCACTAAAGTAAAGGGAATATTCATTCAAAGTCGTCTATTTCATTATAAAATAAGGGATGAATTGGTAGATTTATGCTTCTGCTTCTATTATGATAAGACTCAAACGGGAGAAAGGGTGTGGAAGCAAGGTGGAACGTGAATTGGCGCTTGAGATAGTCAGGGTAACAGAACTAGCTGCATTGGCATCAGCTCCTTGGATGGGCAGGGGGGATAAGAATAGTGCGGATGAGGCCGCAACTCTGGCGATGCGCGCCATGTTTGATTCTGTATCCATTAAGGGAACGGTAGTCATTGGCGAAGGGGAGATGGATGAGGCTCCAATGCTGTATATCGGAGAAGAAGTAGGGAACAGTGAGGGGCCGGAAGTGGATGTTGCTGTGGACCCGCTGGAAGGAACCGAGATTGTAGCCAAGGGACTGAATAATGCACTGTCTGTTATCGCCGTTGCAGGCAAAGGGAATCTGCTTCATGCTCCAGACATGTACATGGAGAAGCTTGCGGTCGGACCAGCGCTGGTCGGTAAAGTAAGTATTGAAGATCCGATTGATGTCACCTTGCGAAAAGCGGCTACTGAGTTAAACAAGAACATCTCTGATCTAACCGTTATGATTCTAGACCGTGATCGCCATGAGAGCATCATTAAGATGCTGCGTAAAGTGGGCGTTCGAATCAAATTCCTGAGTGATGGAGATGTGGCAGGAGCGATGGCGCCGGCATTCCCGGAAGCGGGCATTGATATCTACGTAGGCTCAGGAGGAGCACCAGAGGGAGTACTGGCTGCTGCAGCGCTGTCTTGCCTTGGTGGAGAAATCCAGGGCAGATTAATGCCTGCGAATGCAGATGAATATCAGCGCTGTTTGAAGATGGGAATTACAGAGCCATATAGAGTGCTGACAATGGAGGATATGATCGGTAAGGACGATGTTATTTTTGCAGCCACGGGAGTCACGCCAGGTGAAATTCTTGGTGGAGTCCGATATCTTGCTGATGACAGAGCCGAGACGCATTCTATTGTTATGAGAGCCAAGACCCGAACGATCCGCTACATAAGAACACAGCATTTTCTTCCGGGCAAAGAGGTGCTGCATAAAGTCAGGCAGGCCCAGACCTTAGAATCTGCACCTGGCAGCACGCTTAAGAAGCAGGCAAAAGCGAACAAAGAGGAGCATGCTGCTGGCTCAGTAATAGAAGCGTTGAAGCAGGGCTGATATGAACAGCGTATAAACCGTTAGCCGTTTATCCGCTCATGAACTTCTACACAGTTTGATGAAGAATTCCTTCATCCTAATTAGAAGATCATGGGCGTATTTCTTTGTAAAAAATGCATCAGACCAATTGACATTCTATGCTCGCCATGAGAAAATGTACGCGCGTACATTAGATATGGAAATGAGTGGATCTATTATTGCAACACGAAGAGAAGTTGCTGATTTAGCTGGTGTATCCGAAGCTACGGTCTCCCGAGTACTGAACGGCGTGGGTCCTATCAAAGAAGAGACGCGGATCAAAGTACTGGATGCTGCTAGCCAGCTTGGTTATGTGCCAAGTAATCTCGCGCGCAGCTTTGCCCGTCGCAAGAGCGGGAATATGGGCGTAGTTCTGCCTTATATTCCGAAGGCGCGACTGTTCTCCAGTTATTACTTCTCTGAGATTCTCAGCGGAATGGGAAATACGGTGCGGGAGCAAGGCTATGATCTTCTTGTTCTGTTTCGCAGTGAAGAGGATACACCCGAATATGTGTCATTCTTCCGGATGCAGAAGGTAGATGCTCTAATCGTGCTCGGTGCAAAGGATGAGCCGGGAGAGCGGGAAGCCCTTCGAAAGCTCCGGGAGGCAAGGCATCCTTTTATTGTCGTCAACCAGCATTTTGATCGGGAGAATTTCCCGGAAGTGGATGTGGATCATGAAGAAGGAAGCCGAATGGCTGTACAGCATTTGATCGATCAGGGACTTCACAGAATTGCATTTCTGAACGGGCCGCTCACGTACTCGAACAGTCTGGATCGCTTCAAGGGCTTTCAGAAAGCGCTTCAGCAGCGAGGTCTTGAGCTCGATGAATCGCTTCTATTTGAAGGGAATTTTGGCAGACGGAGCGGTTATGCGATAGGAGACGAAATTGCGAAGAGGGTTGAACAGGTAGATGCTGTCTTTGTGGCAAATGATCGGATGGCTGTCGGTCTGCTTCAGAGGCTGCGAGAGTTACTACCGGATCAGCAGCATTTTCCCGCGATTGTCGGTTACGATGATTCGGATTCCGCAGAAATCTGTGTACCTCCGCTCAGCAGTGTAAGAGTGCCATTCTATGAAATGGGGGAGCTGGCTGCACGATTGATGCTGACGGCATGTGAAGATCCGTCCAATTGGTCCCAGATGTTCAAGGAACATCCCAGATATCTGTTACAAGCCGAACTAATCGTTCGAGCCTCATCCAAAAATCGTACAGGAGGATGATTTCATGAGTTCTGTTCGCGTAGGTATGATTGGTTATAAATTTATGGGTAAGGCACACAGCAATGCATATCGCAGTGTTCCTATGTTTTTTCCAAAAACCGTTAAACCCGAGATGGCTGTCATCTGCGGCCGTGATCCCAAGGGAGTGAAGGAAGCACAGGAGCAGTTCGGCTGGCAGGAGAGTGTGACCGACTGGAGAGAGCTGGTCACTAGAGAGGATATCGACCTTATCGATATCAATGCGCCAAGTGACGCTCATAAGGAGATTGCCATCGCTGCAGCACAGGCGGGCAAACATATCTTCTGTGAGAAGCCCCTTGCCTTAAACCTTAAGGATTCCCGTGAAATGCTGGAGACCGCGGAAAGTGCGGGCATCAAGCATATGATTGGCTTTAACTATCGTTTCTCACCAGCCGTTCAGCTCGCCAAGGATCTTGTGGACAGCGGAAGACTGGGGAAGATCTATCATTTTCGAGCAAACTTCCTGCAGGACTGGATCCTGGATCCCGAATTCCCGCTCGTCTGGAGACTTCAGAAGGAAATTGCAGGCTCCGGTTCGCATGGCGATCTTGGAGCGCATTTGATTGATATGGCTCGTTATTTGGTTGGAGAATTTAAAGAAGTTATCGGTATGAGCGAGACCTTCATTAAGGAGCGTCCGATTGCATCAGAGATGACAGGACTTACAGCGAAGGGCAATAGTAATACGGAAAAAGGACCTGTAACCGTAGATGATGCAACACTGTTTTTAGCCCGGTTTGAAAGCGGTGCCATCGGCAGTTTTGAGGCAACTCGTTTTGCGGCTGGTCATCGCAGCACCAATTCCTTTGAAATCAATGGCAGCCTGGGCAGCGTAAAGTTTGATTTTGAACGGATGAATGAGCTTGAAGTTTACTTTGTGAATGATGCAGAGGATGTACAGGGCTTCCGCCGAGTCATGGCGACAGATGGGGTTCACAAGTATGCGGAGGCTTGGTGGCCGACAGGACATCCGATTGGATTTGATCACACCTTTACTCATGAAGTCGTTGAATTCATGAATGCGATCGAAGAGAATAGGCAGCCCGTACCGAACTTCCATGATGGAGTTGCCTGCCAGGCGGTTCTTGAAGCGGTAGAACGGTCGGTGGAGGAACGCCGCTGGGTGTCACTGTCTGAGATGTCTTAGTTAACTGTAAGATTCCATAATAATGAAGGAGTGTGTTGCAGGATGAAAAAAGCGCTAATCGTATGGGGCGGCTGGGACGGCCACGAGCCAGAGCAGGTATCGGCATTGTTTAAAGCATGGCTGACCGAGCAAAATTTCGAGGTGGAAGTCGCGAATACACTTGAAGCGTATCGTGATGCGGAGAAGCTGAAGACACTTGATCTCATCATTCCCTGCTGGACTATGGGCGAGATTGAGAAGGAGCTGGCAAGCAACGTTTCAGCTGCTGTCATGTCAGGAGTTGGCCTTGCAGGACTGCATGGAGGAATGTGTGATGCATTCCGCACGAATGTTGACTGGCAGTTTATGACGGGAGGCCAGTGGGTAGCACACCCGGGCAATGACGGAGTGGAATATACGGTAAATATCAAGAACAGCTCCAGCACACTGCTTGCCGGAATAGAAGATTTCCAAGTGAAAAGTGAGCAGTATTATCTGCACATTGACCCGGCTGTCGAAGTGCTGGCTACAACAAGATTCCCAATTGTGGAGGGACCGCATTCTACGAATGGCGCAGTCGACATGCCTGTCGTATGGACGAAGCGCTGGGGGCAAGGCAGAGTGTTCTACAATTCGCTTGGACATCATGCGGATATTGTGGAAATGGCACCGGTCAAAGAAATCATGGTTCGCGGATTTATGTGGGCTGCAGAGGGTAAGCAAGCAGCCGCGGCTAAGCAGGGCAAGGCAATACAATATACAGGTATGGGTGATAGTCAGATCTAATACGAGACTTACAGGTTGAAGGGAGAACAACATTCGATGGATAAAGTGAAGGTAGGTATTATCGGCTGCGGTAAAATCAGCAGTATCTATATGGAAAACTGTAATAAATTCGAATGTCTTGAATTGGTAGCCTGTGCCGACCTTGACCTGTCAAGAGCAGAAGAGCAGGCCAAGGCATACGGTATACCCAGAGCGGTTAGTGTTCAGGAACTGCTGAATGATCCCGAGATTGAGCTTGTCATCAATCTGACGATCCCTGCTGTTCATGCGGATGTTTGTCTGCAAGCAATAGAAGCGGGCAAACATGTTTATGTCGAGAAGCCTCTAGCGGTTACCCGGGAAGAGGGAGCCGCAGTGCTGCAGGCGGCGAGGGAGAAGGGACTTCTCGTTGGTTCTGCACCCGAAACCTTCTTTGGCACGGGCATCCAAACGTCACTAAAATTAATTGAAGAGGGTCTGATCGGCACGCCTGTAGCTGCGACAGCCTTTATGATGAGCCGCGGTCATGAATTCTGGCATCCGGACCCTGAGTTTTATTATGCCAAAGGGGGAGGCCCGATGTTTGATATGGGCCCTTATTATCTGACTGCACTTATTCAGTTGCTGGGTCCGATCTCGAGTATTACGGGGATGACGGGCAAGGCACTTGACGAACGCACCATAAGCAGCGAGAAGAAATTCGGTCAGAAGATCAAGGTGGAGATTCCTACCCATGTAGCAGGTCTACTTCGGTTTGAGCAAGGAGCCATCGGCACCATTGTAACCAGCTTTGATATTTTTGGAGGAAGCCAGCTCCCTAATATCGAGATTTACGGGACGGAAGGAACGCTTCGTGTGCCGGATCCGAATACGTTTGGCGGCCCTGTATTGCTGAAGCGCATTGGAGAGAAGGATTGGGAAGAGGTCGAGCTCTTGCCAGGATACGATCAGAACACACGGGGAATTGGTCCGGCAGATATGGCGTATGCCATTCGAAGTGGACGTGAGCACCGGGCCAGCGGTGAACTGGCCTATCATGTTCTTGAAGCTATGTGGGCCTTCCATGACGCCTCGGACGACGGTCAGCACTACACGATGAAGAGCACTTGTAAACGTCCGGCTTCACTTCCTGCAGATTTGCCGCTGTATACGCTGGATAGCTAATCATCCTGCTACAAAAATATATGTCCATGATAGCCGCTTAACTGCGGCTATTTGCTCTACCAAGAAAAGCGCCGGGCTTGTAGCTCACACCCGGCGCTAATGAATAGGACAATTTTCAGAGGATAGGTTAACGTAAACGACTAGTCAGTTAGAGGATTAAAACCCTCTGTCAAAGTAAGATTAGAGAACTTTGCATAATTCAACTGTTCTATATCATTTGCAACATCATTACTGTCTACCGCAAAGCCAACATAGATCGAGTCTTGCATGACGACCGTCTTCTCACCGATCTTGGTCCAATCGGTTCCATTTGTGGAGCCATATGCGTAGAATGCATCTCCTTTACGCCCTAGCTTGAGCCAGTATCCTTGTAAGTCACCATTTATCTTGAAAGGGATATCGGCGAGCAGTTGAATACCGGCATTTTCAGCTGCAGCCGGACTATCCAGCGTCTCTGTCAGCTCATCAAAATCGGCTCCTGATTGGTTTCTTCCAGCCAGATAAGCTGACCAGCTGGTGTCTTTTGATAGCTTCACCCAAGACAGACCAAGCGCTGCCGCCGAACTGTCTATAGTGAGATCATCTCGAATCATGAGCCCGGTAAAAGCATGGTTATCGATTGAACCGATGTCTTCCAATTTTGCGGTGAGCTCCATATCCCCGGTCATCTTCTTGTATACAAATTGAAAATCATCCTTCGCAGCATCCCGCTCAGGTGACCGTTCACTGCTGCCTTCGCTTACGCCCAGCTTCCCATTCCCTTTTACCGTTAGGGTACCACCCGATAGGCTTCCCGAGCCTCTGAGGTATGGTGAACCAATGTCCTTCGAAGACCAACCCGCCTCCTCAAGCGTGTGAGCGCTCGTATTCACATGAATGTTGGCAGCCGTCGTTTGTGTCTCATTACCTTCTGAATCCGTCACTCGGGCAGAAATAAAGTAAGAAGCATCGCCCAGTCCCTTGATCGTGTACTGATACATATTTCCTCTCTTCACTGCGTCTCCAAGATACTCAGATCCGTTATATATGGCGACTTTCTTGATTTTGTTCTTGAATTTGGAGGAAGCCTTGATTCTAACTTGAATGGGTTCGCCCAGTTTAAATTGTTCATTATTTGAAGGTGCTTGAAGCTTGGCTTCAGGGTTTTCCGCAACATGCTTCATATCGCCCAGGCTGTTTATATACAGCTCGAGCCAAGTATAACCTGAGCGAGTAACGGTCTTATATGCATCCTTCATACCCCAGATCTTGTTTTTCTTCTCCCATTTGTCCTCCATTCCGTTAAGATTGGAGTCATACTGATCAGGATGCTGCTCTTCAACGACACCAAAGTCGGTTACATATCCGCCAACCTCGTGCTCCGTATTGATATATCTTCCGAGTCCTTGTTCCACTTCGGCTACAATACGAGCATCAATTGCATCACGGCGGGGATACGTTGCTCCAGCCTGACGTAGAATGGTGTTCAGCAATTGTCCATTGGCATCGACGACTCCATGGAGGACATGGTTGTCAAAGCCATTGTTTGTAACGCCATGATTAACACCGGTGCTGTCCGCGGATAAATAAGGCTCGGTTACAAATGTCGTTAACTGATCTCCGCTTGGATCACCCGAGCTTTTTACATAAGTCGATGAACCGTCCAGCCAGCCTGTGAGCTTGCCGTTGATCTGATTACCTGAAATATAGAAACCGCCCAGCTTGCCGGATTCGCCTGCATCAATGACTCTATCCGTTACATTATCCCTGGTTCCAGGGCCTGCGATTTCAATATTGTTCATGAAGTTTGTGAAATTGAAGCCTCCACCGTAAGTGCCATTAAAGCCCCAATTGTAGATTACATTATTAGCAAATTGAACAACGGCCACGTGTTCTTTATCCGCTATACCTGCATAGCCACCGCCAAGTCTTGGGTTTCTGGACGTATGACTTGTGTACAGATTGTGATGGAATGTTGTTTTGTCACCGCCGGCTATTCCTCCATAGCCATGTCTTCCTTTGGAATGCCCGGATAGAGTCAGACTTTCGGAGATGATGGACCATTGAACAGTACCATTCTCACCCCGATATAACGACAAGGTCTCATCAGTGTTCCAGCTAAAGGAGCAATGATCGATAATAAATTGGTTATTGTCTCTGCCCCATAGGGCGTCCATTGAATCACTGCCATTAAATACATTTGCAGCACCCGGTCGGAAGGATAGGTAACGGATGATGATGTTCTCTGAATTGCTGATGTTCGTATCCCAGCCTGCAATGGTAATGCCGTTTCCAGGTGCAGTTTGACCAGCTATCGTCAAATTTTTAATATTATTTAATCTTAAGGAGCTCTCAAGCTCAATTGTGCCGGATACATGGAAGACAATTGTGCGTCCTTCCTGTGGTGTGGATAAAATACCGTATCTTAGTGAACCGGCGATCGGCTCTTCATTTTCCTTATAATCATCTAGATTGGTTACAATGTAAACATCTCCGCCCCGACCTCCAGTAGCATAGGCACCGCCGCCTTCTGCACCTGGAAACGCGAGGACAGAGGCATCAGGAACGGGCTTCTTACCCGTCTCAAGTGCCATGGCCGCAGAAGGGGGCTGGACACCCATAATTGAAAGCGCTACCGAAAAACTCAAACCAATAGACATCATTCCTTTGAATCGCTTATGATTCCATTTCATCTGCCTGTTTTCTCCCTTCAATTCATTTTAATAGTCAGCAGCTTACCTATGCGAATTTACTCCTCCTTACGGATCATCCTTACAACTATATACTTTAAGACTTTTGGAAAATATTTACCTGCCACAATTTTGCACTTTCTTGCCAAAAATTGATCTTTTCTCTTGTCTAAAGGAGCAAACACATATTATGTTCTTTTTAGCGTGAAATGCAGAATGTGCAGCTGCGTCTTCTATACTGGCTTGGAGGGATCGTGTATGAAGATTAAATATCAGCATCGTGACCAGCAATTCCATTCATTTATATCCAGGAATAACACTTATCCGCTTCATTTGCACAAGAATGTCGAGATTGCCATGCTTCTGTCGGGAAGTATTCAAGCTAACGTCAATCGTGACACGTATTTGCTCACAGCAGGAGACTTGATCGTTATTTTTCCTAATCAGCCTCACAGCTACCAGACCACCGAGCATAGCGAAATGATGCTCATGTTTTTCGATGCTGCTTTTCCGGGGGACTATACAGGAGATTTGCTTCATTATGCTCCGAGTCGTCCCTTGATTAGAAAGAATGAATTGCTGACTCAAGTCATGTGGACGTTATACCATCTTTATGAAGAACAGGGTGAGCAGCGCCTGCTGAAGGCGTATACCTCAGTCATTCTGGGACATGCTATGCCGTTACTGTCGTTAAGGAAGGTGGATTATTTGAAAGAAGTCGATGAAATTCAGAAAATTCTAGCTTATATAGATCGTCATTTTTTGGAACCCCTTACATTAGATATTCTTGAAAAAGAACTCGTCATTAGTAAGTATCTTATTTCTCGAATCTTCTCAGAGCAGTTCCATGTTTCCTTCCGTAATTATATCAATGGCCTGCGAGCGGCTTTTGCTCATATGCTGCTGCGATCAACGACAGATGCCGTAACGGATATCGCTTTTGATTCAGGATTTAGCAGTCTTCGTTCTTTTTACCGCGTCTTCAAAAAGGAATACGGGGTTACCCCTAATGAATTCCGGCGTCAGGCATATATGTGAGGTATATTACATAGGAGTGAATCAAATCAGATTAGAATGAACAACAGACACACAGAGTAGATTCATTCGTAATTTTACAAGAAGATCAATTGACCTCTTGAAAATCTCATAAAACCTAGTATAATACTCGGTAAAAGAGTGTAAAGGAGACGCTGGATCAATCATGACAATACAACGCATGTCAAATTCATTACAAATAGATGATTATTTGGATCTCCTGAATTATGCGATCCGAATTGATGACAAAGACTGGCAGCAAGAAATCATAAATCTGATGAAGACTTATACAGAGCAGGAGACGAACAAGGATACTCCGGTGCTGCGAAATGAATTATGGATTCAATTTGATGCGCTTAACGACGAGCTGTTGTCACTATTCAAGCAGTTAAGTTGGGAGAAGGACGAAGCGGAGAAGGCTAAAGTAACGGAACGAATATGGGAGTTGAAACATGAACGAGTCATGATCTCCCAGAAGCTGGAGTCTATTGTGAATAGGAAGCATCACCCTTCAAAATAATAGTGAAAATATAGATCTGATGGATAAAGCCGGATTGCATATGCGATCCGGTTTTTTGGTGGCAATTGACGATGGTAGTGAATGTAACGCGAATGACAATTACGTACCATTAATTACCATAAAACATATAATATACTTGCATTTTTGTGTGGCGTGCCTAGTTTATTTTCATTAAATCAGCATTCCTCCAAAATTGTGTTAGATAAATTGACGCAACATCTCGCTCAACTTATAGTTATAAAAAAATAACTGGATGGATATGGGGGCGTTGTTGTGGTGATTACACAAACGATGGAGCGGAAGCCTTTTTATAAAGGACTCTTTTTTCAAATTATGATGGCCATAGTACTTGGAATTGCTGTTGGTTATTTCTGGCCTTCCTTTGGAATAGCACTTAAGCCACTCGGTGACGGTTTTATCAAATTGATTAAAATGATCATATCACCGCTTGTGTTCGTCGTTGTAGTGCTGGGCATAGCAAAGGTAGGGAACATTAAAACGGTTGGCAGAATTGGCGGTAAGGCATTGATCTATTTCGAGGTGGTTACGACCATTGCTCTAATTATCGGTTTAGTAGCTGCAAATGTCATGAAGCCAGGTCAAGGGATGAATGTTGACCCAGCAAGCTTGTCCGTAGACCAGGTTGGCCAAGCAACGAAGAATTCAGAGCTGCCAACAGGGACCGAATTCTTCATGAACATTATTCCGGAGAGTGTGGTTTCGGCTTTTGCTTACAATGCCATGCTGCAGGTACTGCTCGTCTCTTGTTTATTCGGTTTCGCAGTCGTTCGAATCGGAGGAATGACATCGGAATTTCTGATTGATCTATTGGATCATGTCAGCAAAGTTATTTTTCAAATCATGGGCTTCATTATGAAGCTAACCGTTATTGCGACCTTTGGAGCGATGGCTTATGCAGTAAGTCAATATGGGATGCAAACTCTGCTCTCCTTCGGCAAGCTGTTCTTGGCCATGGCGGTGGCATGTATCATTTTTCTGCTTGTTCTTGAAGTCATTATGCGACTTTTTGTAGGGATTGGGTTGTGGGGAGTCATTAAACTGATTCGTGAGGAAATCATATTCTCATTTGCTACCGGATCCACCGAAGCCGTTATGCCGCAATTGATGACGAAGCTGGAAAAGGCGGGCTGTGAGCGATCAGTCGTAGGCTTGGTTGTGCCAACAGGTTATTCCTTTAACCTTGACGGGGCCTCTATTTATTTGTCACTGGCGCTTGTGTTTTTGGCCCAAGCCACAGGAACGGATCTCGGCTTGTACGAGCAGCTGGTACTCCTTGGTGTGCTGCTGCTTACATCCAAGGGCATGGCGGGTATTCCAGGTTCCGCATTTGTTGCCTTATCTGCAACCGCTGCAAGTACGGGCTTCATTCCGATCGCGGCTGTTGCGTTGATGCTGGCACCAGATCGGATTATGGGGAACTTTCGCACGACAATTAACTTGATCGGTTATGCCGTTGCGACGTTTGTCGTTGCAAGATGGGAAGGACTTCTGGATAAAAAACAAGCTGTACAGGTGATGAAGTCAGGATTAATCTTGGAAGAGGGGGTATCTCCTGCACCGGCTGTCACTGATCTATCTGCGGCTAGAAAATTGGAAGTAGAGTAATACCAGATATATAGTAGAAGCCGCGTGTAAGGTGTGATATCTATAATCCGCTGTAAGGGAATGATATATCCTTTACAGCGGTTTTTTGGTCTGTTATAACTGAATCAATTTCTTTTGCAACTACGACAGGTATTGTCATATTTCACATTTACAATAAGAAGGAAGGACAGAATAAGTCCTGAGGATGAGATAAGAACACCAGAGGAGTGAATGGATAAGTGACAGCATTAAATGGCAAGGTAGCGGTTGTAGCGGGTGCCACACGCGGGGCAGGAAGGGCCATTGCCGTTCAGCTAGGAGCGAGCGGTGCCGTAGTGTATTGTACGGGAAGAACTACTCGCCAGGATAAATCGGACATGAACCGATCGGAAACAATTGAAGAAACTGCGGAGCTGGTGACACAGGCAGGCGGGATTGGTATTGCGGTCCAGGTCGATCATACAGATCCCGAGCAGGTGGAGCGGTTGTTTGAGAGGGTCGCCCGTGAAAGAGAAGGCAGGCTCGATATACTCGTGAATGACGTATGGGGAGGTGATCCGCTGACAGATTGGTCCAAAGCCTTCTGGGAGCACTCCTTGGAGGACGGATTAATGATGCAGAAGCGGGCAGTCCATTCGCATATGATCACAAGCAAATTTGGAGCACCGCTTATGGTGGCAAGGAAGCAGGGTTTGATTATTGAAATAACGGACGGTGTCGATGATAGATATCGGGGTAATCTATATTACAGCTTAGCCAAAGTATCAGTTATTCATCTGGCAAAGGCCATGGCTGAGGAATTGAAGCCGCATAACGTAACAGCACTCGCGCTTACCCCGGGTTTTTTGCGTTCAGAAGCCATGCTGGATTACTTCGGCGTAACTGAAGAGAATTGGAGGGATGCTGTACGCACAGAGCCTCATTTTATTGCTTCAGAAACACCTGATTATGTAGGCAAGGCAGCGGCGTGTCTCGCGGCAGATCCCAAGGTGCATGAGAAGACTGGTCTTGCACTTAGCTCATGGGGATTGTCAGAAGAGTATGACTTTATAGATCGGGATGGTAGTCGTCCTCATTGGGGCAGGTATGCGAAGGAACAAGGACTATAGGGAAAAAGTCAACAAAGCTCCTGTCTCTCAGGAGCTTTGTTATGTTATAGCAAGTATTTCACAGAATCCTTGTTAGTTTGCGATCCAAAGAGCTAATGTTGTTGCTGGCTCCCATCCTGTCAGAGCTGTATGCGCTTGACGGCATTTGTATACAACCCCGTTGTAGGTGACAAGATCATTCACTTTATAGGCTGTGCCAGGCGTCCATTCTGGTGCTGTCGTCGAAGGTGAAGAGGTGGAGATGGTTAGTGTATTGCTTGCAGCAGATACATTGCCGGCAGCATCGATGGCTTTGACTGTAAAGGAATAGCTGGTGCCAGCGGAGAGTCCTGTTACGTTGTATTCCAATGTTGTACCAGATACTGTAGCTACTTTTGTTGAACCTCTGTAGATTTCATATCCGGTAACTGCTGTGTTATCAGTAGAAGCTGACCACATTAGGGAGACCGAGCTTGCTGTAACGCCCATAGAATGCAATCCGCTTGGTGCGGTAGGCGCATTAGTATCAGGAGTGCCAGCACCAGAAGTGGTTACACTTAATACGTTGCTTGCTGCTGATTGATTACCCGCTGCATCCTTCGCTTTTACAGTAAAGGTGTAGCTGCTGTTTGCCGTAAGACCGGTCGCATTGTAAGTCAATGTAGAGCCGGATACGGTGCCTACCAAAGTCGTGCCTCTGTAAATTTCATATCCAGTAACTCCTACATTGTCAGTTGAAGCTGACCACATCAAGGAAACCGAAGTTGATGTGACACCCATGGAATGAAGACCGCTTGGTGCTGATGGAGCTGTCGTATCGCCAGGGTTTCCTCCGCCGCCATTCAAGTTCACATCAATCGTATTATAAAATGCGTTTCCTGTATCTGCGATTTCCCAAACGGCAAGAATAAGATGGTAGCCGCTGCGGTCCGAAGGAATATTACAAGAATGTGTCACAGTATAGTCTGGTCTTTTACCACCGTCATCAATGGAACAGAACAACTCAATATCGGAACGTGCAAGTGCTTTGCTCTGATCCCAGCCTGGTTTAGTAATGTAGTATTTCCATTCCGCAGTCGCATGAGCGGCTGTAAGCGTCCAAGTAAATGTGTTTGGTCCTGTGTTCATGTTGACCTTCGTCCAGCGAGTAGGAGACTGCTCATTCATTTGTGGGAAGATTCCGGCTCCTGAGATCTGTCCGTCGGCAGGCCCCCCTGCTGGGAAGTTACCTTTTGCTTCTAAGGATTGTGGCTCATACTGTACGTTGCCGCAGTTTGTATTCTGTCCAAGCTTGCAGAGATAGGCCCGGCTTTGCGGAGCGCTTATGTAACCGTGAGCTGAAGCAACTTCTGCAGCAATTAGGCAAGTGATAAACGCGAACAAGATTCCAAGCAGCAAACGAACGTGGAAGTTCTTCCTCATAACCAATCCATTTTCCATCATAACCATTCCCTCCTCAAAATGTGCGGTTTGGCGATCAAATTCCGCCTCCTACTTCTTCATTTTAAAGATTCCAAATCAATTGGTAAGGGTAAATAGTTTCAAAACAGGGGATAAAAATATAAAAAATACCACAAAAATGACCGCTTTATTAACATTTAATGTAATTAAATTTGGTTAAAAAGTACGTTGCCAACAAAATATAGATTAATGGATGGCGTGTACTAAACCCTGGGTTTGAAAAAAACGACTCAATTCTCAAGCATATATGAAAAATCAGGAGGAAAAATGGTATGAACGATGTGTTGAACTCACGAATTTCCATAATAGGACTGGGGACTGCACTCCCTGCTCATTCTCTGTCACAGACAGATGCAGCCAAGCTGATGGAATCTTCACTAGGCGAGAAGCCAGAGCTGGTTCGTTTTGCGAGAAGAATATTTAGATCCTGCGGTGTTGAGATGAGATATACATGTGAACCGGGCTTTACAGGGAACCCGGAAGATTGTGAGTATCTGCCTTCTAATCAGGATCGTGAGGCTCCAACTACGGGAGAACGCATGAATACATATAAAAAAGAAGCGGTACCGCTTGGCATCCAGGCCGCGGAAAAAGCACTTAAAGATTCTAATACAACACCTGAGGCAATTACGCATCTAATTACCGTCAGTTGTACCGGACAATTCTTACCTGGGCTTGATGTGCTGCTGATGAAGCATTTGGGCTTATCCCCCCGGACGACACGTATCCCTCTGATCTTTCAAGGCTGTGCGGCAGGACTGAGGGCAATTCAAGCTGGAAGGGATGTAGTGCAGGGTACCCCAAATGCCAAAGTGCTCGTTGTATGTGTGGAGCTATGTACACTTCATTTTCAGCCAGTAATGGAACGGGAAGCGCTGTTTGCAGCTTCGTTCTTCGGAGATGGAGCTTCTTCATGCGTAGTGGGGATGGCAGAAGAACAGCATCAGCATTACTATCAGCTAGGTAAGGGGTACTCGGTTCTTTTGCCGGATTGTGCGGAGGATATGACATGGGATGTTGGGAACACTGGCTTTGATCTGTATCTTTCACCGCGAATCCCCAAACTGCTCGGAACCCATCTAGCCAAGGAAATGGATTATCTGCTGGAAGGTGCACAGCAGCCCGAATTATATGCAATTCATCCTGGTGGCAGAGGGATTGTGGATTCTGTTCAGGAAGTGCTCAGACTTCGTGACGATCAGACGAAATTCAGCAGGGACATCTTGAAAGATTACGGTAACCTGTCTTCTGTAACCATTATGTTTGTGCTGGATGCGATGCGCAGCGAACTGAGATCTCTGAAGCGTGAGACAGCAGAAGGCGTGGCGATGGCGTTTGGCCCCGGGTTAACCGCTGAGCTTATGAGGTTCACCTATGTTCCATCGTACACTTCTTCATCCGTAGAGGCAGATCATGTCTATCTTTAGGAGGCTGGATCGAAGAGCGAAGGAAGAAGAATTGATGGATGATTTCTCGTTAGGCGGAGCGGAGCTGACCGAAGCGCTTAAGCATTTAAGGAGATTAAATAAAATATTCGCGGCTCCAGGTCCAACGAAATATGGAGTTGAGAAGCTGTGGAAGGAGATGGGCAGGCCGGACACCTTGTCGATTCTGGATGTTGGAGCAGGGTCTGGAGACGTGAACCGTAAGCTTCTTCGCTGGGCGGATGAACGAGGTGTCCAGCTGAGTATTACACTCGTAGATATGACAACAGAGGCATGTGATGAAGCGAGGGCCCTATTCAAGGAAGAGAACAGAGTAACAGTTCTGCAGGCCGATGTATGTGAACTGCCGGACGCATCAGCTGATATCGTAACAGGCTCCCAGTTCGTACATCATTTTGACGGAGAGAAGCTCGTTGAGATCGTATCCCATATGCTTCGTGCGTCCATATACGGGGTTGTTATCAATGATATTCACAGGCATACCGTTTCCTATACTGCGGTATGGATTACAACACGGATCATCTCGAGAAATCGTTATATACGGCATGATGGACCGCTATCCGTTGCGAAAGGATTCAAAGGCTCGGACTGGAAGGAGCTGCAGAAACAGCTTAACCATCACTCCATGTCCTATAACTGGAAGCCTTTGTTCCGATATGCCGTAATTATCCCGAGACAGTAAGGGAGCCGAAACAGAAAAGGGGAAGGTGAGGCATGTGGATAAACAGGTGGATGTCATTGTTATAGGAGCAGGGATTGCGGGAAGTGCATGTGCTGTTCAGCTTGCAGGCAGGGGACATGACACGGTTTTGTTAGACCGCAAAGCATTTCCGAGACATAAAACATGCGGGGAGTTCATGTCACCAGAAACGTTAGAGATGCTGGCTTATGTGGGTGTTGATCCGTTCGCATTTCAAGTGGAGCCCAGCGTGATGGACAGTGCAAAGATCATCATGGCAAATGGAGGCGAGATCGATTCACCCCTTCCAGGCAAGGCTTGGGGAATCAGCCGATATGAGCTGGACATGATGCTGCATCAAAAAGCAGTCGAGGCCGGTACAAGCATTGTAACAAAAGCTGTGGTGCTGGATATTGTACAGCTTGATGATAACAGCTATCGTGTTTCCGTAAGACAGGGAAAGGATGTTGTTCATTATCATGCCAAGTCCGTTATTGGCGCTTATGGAATTCCTAGACCCAAGTTTGTTCAAGGTGTGGAAATGGATTCCCCCCATAATTCGGAAGTTTATGTCGGCGTCAAATCCCACTATACAGGAATCAAGACAGAACCTCGGGTCGAGCTGTATTTCTGTGAAGGCGGCTATGTTGGAATTTCTCCAATTGAAGGAGGAGAGAAGGCGAATGTCGCTGGGCTGTTCCCGCTGACAACCGTTCAGCGTATAGGCAAGTCCGTATCCGATATATTGCAGGCAGCATCTCAGGATAATGAGAAGCTGTCAGCCAGGCTGAGCGCAGGCTCCCCAGTCGAAGGAACGCAAGTATCCATTGCTCCCGTCAAATTATCTTCTGTTCCCGAGCCGTGGTCGATCTTCCCCCATATTGGAGATGCGCTAATGGTGATCCCTCCTTTATGTGGTGACGGCATGTCTATCGCCTTAAGATCTTCTATGATCTGCTCGGCTGTAACGGATCGATACCTAAGATCTGAGATTGCTTATGAAGAGTGGCAGAGCGAGTATACTTTGGAGGCTAATCATCATTTTGGCAAGCTGCTGAAACGGGCTAAACGTATTCATAAGCTGGCTTTTGCCAAGACCAATCGTCTATATCCCGGTGCAGCGAAATTGTTTCCGAGCCTGGCTTCCTATCTCGTTAAGGCGACACGACTGTCCGAAATGGGCATCCATCGCTAAATTTATCATGAAGAGTCAAACCCAGTCTTATAAATAAGCTGGGTTTGTTATTGGTGTAGTTTTATTGTGTTAGAGTAATAAATTTCAGAGAATTTATTCGGTAAATACAACATCTGAAAAATTCAAAATAGATGACAATTCACAATTAAGACTCCAATAGCTAAATCTTTTATTCTATTTTTGCAGCAATACGGGAGTAGAGGTGGTTAAAAAAGGCGGCTTCATGAATTATTTCTCGGGCAATCGCACAAATCTATATTTTTCGACATGGAAGAATCAAAATTTAGCAGCTTTTTGATGAGAATCATATTAATTCAAGTATTTAATTAAATGAGAATAACTGGTATGATGATTAATATTAACTAAATCAAATGATTTTAAAATAACTTTAGCTGCTTTATTAAGAGTAAATATAGATGAAAGAAAGGGAGCGGACAAGATGGATATTCAAATCAATAAAGATCTTATTGAGGATAATCGCGGCAATATTTACCTTGTCATCGACAAGACTGACAATACTTTGGTGCTGGTTAACGCTTTTGTGCACGCATCATTTAAGCATCGATTGATGTTTGACACCGCATTTAAGGACCAATTTAAAGATTACGAGGGCCAATACATAGGCAAACCGGCAATGGATGATGTCAGACATGATTATGTGTTTGCACTTAAGGAGTTGGAAGGGAAATTGTATTCTCTTAACGAGGTGGAGAATGCTTATTCAATACAGTTCATTAAGATGATTGAGTACTACAAACATCCAGGAATGTCTTAAGTGAGGGGGAAGTCATATGAAGTATTTTTGGAAAAAACAGACGAGTAAACTGATCATAGGATTGCTATCGATCCTGCTCGTTGCGAGCGCAGCGCTGAATATTAGCCTTATGGACTACAAGGAGGCGCAAACGGAAACGAACGAAAGGTTATGGAATGAAGCGGTTAGCAAAGGGTTCTCTTTGCCGTTAGAGGATATTGCTTATTTGACAGAGAAGCTTAAGACAGGTGACTTCGTGGAGACAGATCAGGTTGTGAATCGGCTTGATCAGGCAGCACGTAATCTTGAACAGGGTGGCAGGTCGTTATCCCAGATGGAGCCCTTTTTCAGGCAGCAAGACAGTGCATCCACCCGGGTGATGGCAAATCTCTTGCAGGACTATCATCAATATGTTGAGAGTGACATCTTGCAGCCGTTGGAATCGGCAAATCACCTGAGTCATAAATCACATCAGCTTCTTTTGAAGGATTTGGATCGCCTGCAAGAGGATCTGGTCTATCTCAAGAATGTTATGAGCAAGCAGTCCATTACAAAGGATAAGCCCACAGATATTCAAAAATCGTGGAAGCAGGCCATTCAGAAGGTGATCGAGCAGAATCCGGACCATGCCTTTCATCAGCGGATGAGTGAGAAGTATGACTGGATCTAAGTAATCTGAGTTCTGAGGGGGAAGCGGAATGGAGCTTTATTTCAGGAATAACTTTTTCAGCTCGGGTATGACAGAAATTGTGGACGATACAGGCCAGGAAGCCGGAAGCATTGATTTGAAGAGTGCTTTTGGCAGTTCTCTGGATATTTATGGACCATCCAGGGATTTAATATATTCGGGCAAATTTCGTGCCTTCTCGAGTAAGTGGAATGTGATGGATCCGGGAGAAGAGATTATTGGAATCGTTAGGGCCAAGATGAGTTTCTTTACTAAAAAATTCGAATATCATGCCGGTTCAAGAGGAATCTATTCCATCACTTCTCCAGCCTTCTCCAAAGAATATACGATTGAGGATGAATCGGGGAGCGTAGCTGCAACATTTACAATAACCTCCGGCTTCTTCGGTCCTGGCTCGTATCGCCTGGATAACCGATCAAATGAAGTGGATTCTTATGAATGGATCGCAGTCGTGATGGGTGTTCACTCTATTCAGATCAGGCAGAATAATGCTGCGAATGCGGCAACCTAAAGACTTAAGAGACACAATCGCTGTGTCTCTTTTTATAATAGGTTATTACACTCCGAGTGATTATTGAGAGAAACAGTACTAAATGGAACGACCTACAAGGCTCCCTGATTTCAGACCTCGAAATAATACATAGTACAGTAAACGGACAAACCAAATTATATAAAAATGAGAAAAAAATTAGTTGCAATACCATTATATTACGCATATGATGTAATTAGTTGCAATACCATCCTATTAAAGGGGGAGATCATGTGAGTGAGCACTGGAAACAAAATGAAAACTCGACGGAATCCCATGGGCAATACATCTCCGCCATCTATCGGCACATGCAGGTGTTGATTTCAGCCGAGCTCGCGCCATATCGAATTGGAAGCGGGCAGTATATTTTTTTGATGGCGATTGCTTTTCAGGAGCCCATTACGCAGAAGAAGCTAAGCGAGAAGCTGCTCATTGACAAAACCACAACCGCTAAAGCGATTGCGAAGCTTGAAGCAGAAGGTTACGTTCGGAGGGAGGTCGATCCCGCCGACAACCGCTATCATCTGCTTTACTTAACAGATGCAGGGCGTGAAGTGGTGCCGAAGGTTCAGGAGGCGCTAGGCCGTGTTAAGAACAAAACTCGAAAAGGCATTACCGACGAGGAATATGACTTGTTAGTTAGTTTGCTGAAAATCGTGCTTCGTAATCTGACAGAGCAGGAGGAGCTATAAAATGAGCAGGTATGAGGGAACAGACTTGAAGGAAGTGCTGCTGTCATGGCCTGGTGTGACAGAGCATCCCCATCGATTCGGTGGTGTGGAATTTCAGCTGGACGGAACGGAAATCGGACATCTTCACGGCAATCGCTTGTACGACTTGCTGCTATCGAGACCCGAACGTGATCGGTGGATTGAAGAGGGCAAGGCAAGTCCACATCATATGTATCCCGCTTCAGGCTGGGTATCCGTCTATTTAAATACCGAGCAAGACATGGCTAACGCCATTGAAATCTCACGATTAAAATATGATCAAATGAAAAGGAAGGGTGAGATGTAACATGATTAATGAGGTGTTTCCTTATGAGAAAAAGCGTATTCAAGTATTGGGATTAGAGATGGCCTATGTGGACGAAGGAAGCGGTGACCCGATCGTATTCCTGCACGGCAATCCGGCATCCTCGTATCTCTGGCGCAACATTATTCCTTATGCCCGAAAGTTCGGCCGCTGCATCGCGCCTGATCTTATCGGTATGGGCGATTCCGCGAAGCTTCCAGACAGCGGACCTGACGCTTATACCTATGCCGAGCATCGCCGCTACCTGGATGAGCTGCTCGTACAGCTGGGCGTTAGCGATTGTGTAACATTTGTGGTGCACGATTGGGGATCGGTGCTGGGCTTCGATTGGAGTAGACGGCATCCCGACGCAGTCAAAGGTATCGCTCATATGGAGGGCATTATTAAACCGCGCAGCTGGAGTGAAATGCCGGAAACTGGACGTCAAATTTTTCAAAAACTCCGAACGCCGGAAGGGGAGCAGATGGTTCTCGAGCAAAATTCGTTCATCGAGTTTAACCTGCCGGTCAACATATTGCGCAAGCTGACGGATGAAGAAACAGCTCAGTACCGGAGGCCGTTTCTGGAAGCTGGCGAAAGCCGCCGTCCCATGCTCAGCTGGGCCAGACAGCTTCCGTTTATTGGAGATCCAACCGATGTTCCCGAAATCGTAACTGACAATGGAGAATGGATGGCGCACAGCCCTGTTCCCAAACTATTCATCCAATGCGACCCCGGCTTATTGCCACAATCCCACATCGATTATTGCCGCACATGGCCATCACAGACAGAAGTAACCGTCTCAGGCCGACACTATCCTCAAGAAGACGCACCTGATGAAGTTGGCAAAACGCTAGCCGAATGGCTCCGAGAATTAAATTAACCCTTCAATGTAAGGCTTGTCTAATTTCGATGGTGAAACTATCGAATATACATTCTTACTATAAGAAGCAAGTGAGGTTCTCGCTCAACCTAATGTTACTCATACAGCTGTTTTCAAGTAGTCTTGAATATTTGAGAACAGCTTTTTTTGTGCATGAGAATCCATTTTATAATACCTTTTGTTGCTTTAATCAAGAATATATATAAACTTGTGTCAAACTATCTGGACACGAACTACGCATATATAAAACGAACCGGTTTGATAGGAATGGAGCGCTTTGTTTATGGAATCTGAGAAACAGTGGATCATGCAGATCAAGAAACAATCGAATAAAGCCGCGGCGGGTAAGCTTGTATCATCTTATTACAAGGAAATCTACAGCTACGTTTATAAACAGACGATGGACAAGGAGCAGTCGATGGACCTGACACAGGAAATATTCATTTCCATGCTGCAGTCCATTCATTATTTTGACGGGAAGAGAGCTTCTTTTCGTACCTGGCTGTATCGGATTGCCACTAATCGAGTGATTGATTATTACCGGTCCAGGGCCTACCGCTATCGTCGATCAACAGAACCGATAGAGGAGGAACGATATGTCATTCCTGAACCTGAGGATTTTACGATCCGTGTGGAGAACAGAGAGGAAGTCATGAACATTATGCAAGTTGTCAGTGAATTGGAGCCGGGCAGCCAGTCAATCTTCAGGCTGAAGATCTTTGGTGAATATACGTTTCTAGAAATTGCGGACATGCTGCTGCTCCCGGAATCCACGGTGAAATCCAAATATTACACGATGATTCGCAAAATAAAAAAGCAGCTGGAGGTGAATAGCGATGTCTAATAATGAGAAGCCGTTCTATATTGATTTTCCGGAAGAGGAAGCCATCCCTATCGAGGTTGATTACATCGTAACCAGAGGATTGATGCCCAAACCATCCCTGGCGAGGGGGCTGATGGATATGGCGCGTCAGCTGGGAGCGCGGGTGCTGTTCAAGGATCGAGCAGAGATTGCGCTGATCACCCTTCTTGGACTTCTCATCATGGTGTTGTTCGGCTATGCCGCCGGGGACCAGCCAAATTCAGCCTCAGCATGGTCCATATCTGTTCTCATTTTTACGATGTCGCCTATGCTGTATTTTACGATTGCGGTAATGTTTTTCGTTCAGCTTCGTACGAAGAGCACCTACGAAACAGAGATGGTGTGCAAATACAGTGTCCATCAGCTGGCTGCATTTCGGATGCTCATATTCAGCCTGATCAGCCTTGCCGCTAACCTGCTCTCGATTATGATGATTGCTGTACAGATTGAAGGATTTGATGTAGCAAGAAGCATCCTCATGTCAGCCAGCTCACTGTTTATATTTTCAGCCTTGTTCATGTCCTTCCAGCTGCATGTGAAGTCAAGATGGTCTTGGCTTGTCGCTGGGATGAGCTGGATCAGCGCTAATGTGCTGCTCTCATTGGGGCTAGGTCCAGTCTTCGAGCAGGTGCTGAACCAAATTCCACTCCTTGTTTACGGGTTTATCGCGATTATGGGCTTCTTGTTGTATGTTCGGCATCTGAAGCAATTATTTCAATTACAGCAGGCAGGAGGCTATAGATAATTCATGCTAACCATTAATCAAGTTACTAAGAAATTCGGCGCTTTTACTGCGCTGGAGGAGATCAGCTGTGAGCTTGCCAATGGGGTATACGGTCTGCTGGCTCCAAACGGAGCGGGCAAAACGACATTGATCAAAATGCTGACTACGCTTCTTTTTCCAACGAAAGGCGAGATCCTGTATGGAGGAGAGGATATCGTGCAGATGGGCGAGAGATACCGCGATATACTCGGCTATTTGCCGCAGCAGTTCGGATACTATAAGAATGACACACCTGTGCAATATCTGCACTACATCGCTGCTCTAAAAGGGATGGAAAGGGCACAAGCAGCCGTCAAGATTAATGAATTACTGTCGCTTGTAGCACTAGAGAGTGTGAAAAATAAGAAGATGAAGAAATTTTCGGGTGGGATGATACAGAGAGTCGGTATTGCGCAAGCGATGCTGAATGATCCTGAAATTCTGATTCTGGACGAACCAACGGCAGGGCTTGACCCGAAGGAGCGGGTGAGATTCCGGAATTTGCTTACCCGGCTGGCGCGTGATCGAATTATTATTTTATCTACACATATTGTGTCTGATGTAGAGCTCATCGCAAACGAAATATTGATGATCAAGGATCGGCGTTTGCTGTATAAGGAGAGCGTTGAGTCCTTGTGCGGACGTCTTGAAGGCAAGGTTTACGAGACGGAGCTGAGCTATGAAGAGGCTGAAGCACTGAAAGACAGATATTTGATCTTGTCCGAGAAACAGGAGCTCGGCAGGCTGAAGGTTCGCTTCTTATATGAAGCAGGTGAGCCGGATATAGTCTCGAGTAAAGTGGTACCAAGCCTTGAAGATGTATTCATATACACTTATCAGGATGAGGTGAACCTTGCAGGAGATGAAGTCTATGTGGGGCATTAAAGGTTATGAACTGAGAAAAGTGCTGAAAGCGCCTGTTTTTCCTATCCTGCTCGTTATTTTCATTCTGTGGAATGTGTTTCTGATCTGGCCGGTGACGTATATTAAGGAGGATTTAAAGCTCGTTAATGAGCTTGCGGCAGCATACGGAGTGGAAATGGATGAAGCCGCTCTTGCGGGTCTGGGTCAGAAGGCACATGAATTGCTGGGTGAAATGAATACAGTAACTGAATCAAGAACGGAGCAAAGTTATGAAACGGCAGCGAGCTTTTTCGAGCAGGATAATCTGACGAAATATGTATACAATCAGCCTGGTTTATACGATGATGAAGAGCTGCAGATGTTCCATCAAGCGAGGCTGATTGAGCATTATTATACGAAGTCACAAACCGCAGATACCGTCTACAATCAGCTGGATGTACAGGCCTATGCGGAGGGCGCAATGGAGCTGTATGGTGTTTCAGGCAGTCCCGCTGAATATATACGGACACAGTTTGCTGCTCTTGGAGAGCGGCTGGTGGAATTAATAGACAATGAAGAGCATAAGCAGTTGTTTTTTGATGGGGACATGTACCGCATGCATTCCAAGTTGTTCGAAACTCTCTTTGGTGGGATCGCCATTGAGATGATGGTGCTTGCGGTGCTGATCTCAGGCATGATCTGTAAATACGAAACAGAGCATCGCAGCGAGCATGTCGTCTATTCGACTCGCAGAGGCCGCAAGCTGATGCGAGATAAGCTCGCCGCCTCATTAACCGGCTCGTTCATCTCAGGTGTGCTCCTGATTACAGCGAGTTTGGGAGTCTATTTTATAATGGCAGATTATTCAGGGCTGTGGAATGTGTCCATGAGCAGCATATTTGTATCCGACAAGAACTTCCCTTATATCCCGTGGTGGGATTTAAGCTTCTTACAATATTTACTGCTGGTCATCCTTATTTTTGTGATTGCTCAGCTGATGTTTAGCAGCCTGGCGTTCATTATTTCGATTTTTGTAAGGAACAGTTACTTTGTATTTGCGGTCTTTGCTCTATGTTTAGGAATCATTGTTGGATGGCGGTCATTTATTCCGTCAGATCACTTTTTGATCCTGGCCACTGTATTTAACCCGTTCCATATGATATTGGAAGCCCAATATATGTTCATGGGTCAATCGATCTTTCGCACGTACAAATGGTATGAACTTATTACGCTCATGAGCTGGACTACCCTGCTGGCATTTGGGGTTCTCTTATCTATGCTCAAATTTCGAAAGCAGGGGCTGTGAAAGGAGGAGTGATGCGTGAAGTTAATAGGGTATGAGCTGCGGAAGATTTTTAATCGTAAGGTGCTTGTTTTTCTTGCTTTGTTCCATGTGATTTTTTATTTCATGTACTTGGAATTTTCATTTAAACATTTTCCTAATGGCAGACCGGATGGAGACATGCACCATGTGACGATACAGATGCTCGGGCAGTACGGAGAGCGTATGGATAAAGAAGAATTTGAGGATTTTAAGCAGCAGTTAACGGAGCTGGAGCAGACGGCAGACCAGCTTATCAAATCAGATCCTTACTTCAAGGAATACAGGGTCAGTTCTTTTGAGGAATTCAAGCAAAAATCAGGCGAAGGAATCCTGCCATTTGAAGTCAATAGTTATATCTATAATCACAAAGAGCGCGGCGACTTGATATGGGAAATAGCGGCTAGAGAGAGTCTTATTGAGCAATATGAGAGTAAGAATACTGCCGCAATCAGTGATTTAAATGATGAACAGCTGAAGAAGGTTGAACAGTATGAACAAGACGGCACTTTTACTTCTATTTTCTCAGGTGAGTTAATGGAGAATTACAGAATTCAGCTTGGGTTCCTGCAAATCCTGGTCTTGGTGAGCAGCATGTTCCTTATCATCCCCTTGTACATCAAGGATCGCAACAATGGAGTTATCTATTTACAATACTCATCCAAAGCAGGTCGAAAACACTTCCTGATCAAATGGGCAGCGGCAATTTTGGCGGTGACGATACTGTATGCCGTTCAGCTCTCCGCATTCTTCATGCTCTATTCGGATGAGATCAAGAGTGTGTTCTACTTCATTTCGATTAACTCCTATTTTAACAGCTGGGTGGGTCCGTATTGGTATGATCTAAACTTCATGGAATTCATCCTGATTACGATGGGGCTCTTGTACGTATTGCTTCTGTTGTTCACCACAGTGACTGCGCTCATCTCAAGCCTGGCTCGCAATTACGTTACGATTATTGCAGCCCTCGTTCCCTGCGTCATTTGGCTGCTTAGTCCATTCTTCGATATGATGCTGTTAAGAACCGCGAGCCTATATGATCCGATGATTTTGCAGCCCCTTCTATATGGCGCATTTATACTGATTGTTGTTCTTTTCTTGCGGCATCGGTGGAGAAGAGAACGCGTGGGAGATTTAAATTAATATTGTGGACGAGAATTCTGTAACTAGCATACGTACGCACAATGATCTCTTACAAGAGGTCATTGTGCGGCGTAATATGAACATAGGAGTTGAATTTTCCTGATTAATGTATGGAATAAATTCACCATTTACAAGAGTTTAATATGATATATTACTAGAGGATGTCACTTATACATAAGAGGAGAGACGTTAGATGCCGGCCCAATTTCTAATCGGACAATATGGTGGTTTTGATCTGGGTAAATATGAAAGGGATTTCAGAAGTCATTTTTTTGGGATTGAGAATTGTTTATATGAGTCTGAGGAGGATTTTGACAGGCTCTTGTCCTTGTCCAATAAGGATGGATTCAAGTATGGATTTCATTTCGCTCCTCGTGCTGGGCAACATGAATTTCGGGATGCGCTGTTTATGTCCTCAGATGAGAACACTAGAGAAGAAGCGTTTCGTTTCATTGAACAAGAGCTGGAGTATTTGTGTGATAAGCATTTAAAGCCAGAATATGTGCTGTTTCATTATCCGAAGCCGGTAAGACTGGATCCGCAGAAGGAGTGGGATCTATGGTATTTCGACAATGAGGCGGAATATGAATGGGAGAATGAACACTCTCAGATATCTTTTGAACGGAGCAGTGAAGAGATATTCCAGAGGTTATCCAGCTATGGCGAACAGTACGGCTTTACTCCGGTTCTTGAATTTGATGCCGTGCCGAGTGTCATCGTGGATACGGACCTGCTGATTCGTTTGCTGGAGAAGTATCCTTGTATTCGAATATGTCTGGATACGGCACGGTTGTTCCTTCAAACATTGACTGATCCGGAATTTGATGCGATAAAAGTTATTCGCAAGTACGCATCCTATGCTAAGCTAATTCATCTATCCAATGCCCGCTACACAGATCATCATGTTCTAAGGCATCATCCGGTACTGCCGAAGTTATCTCCTGATGATGGCTGGGCTCCGATTGAGGACTATCTTAGGACCATTCAGAAGCTGAATTCGGACATTCTTATTTTGTTTGAGCACCGATCTGACCGTATTACAGATGCAGAGCTTGCAGAGTGTTATGAATGGGTAGATGGAATTATGAATAGGGAAAAAACAAGTATAACTAATCAATGACTTCAATGTGGATTATGTGCTTGTTAAGATATAAACTGCAAGCAAGTTACTAGAAAGAGTATCGGTCATGAATTTGATAGGGGAAGCCATTAAATTAAGAAATGAAGGCAACAAGGAAGAAGCGCTTGAACGATTGCTGCAATTATTAAATACAATTGAAGCAGAGCAAGCGGCTCAATTAAATTATCAGATTGCCTGGACTTATGATTCTTTAGGACTTGAGAAAGAAGCTGTTCCCTATTATTTGGACGCCATATCGATGGGGATACAGGGAGAAGATAGATCAGGGGCTTTGTTGGGACTGGGCAGTACGTATCGAACCTTAGGTCAATATGAAGCTGCCGAGAACGTATTAAGGCAAGGTATAGATGAATTTCCGGAGAATAAAGAGTTTAGAGTCTTTCTTGCGATGGTCCAGTATAATCTAAAAGAATATGCAGTTGCAATGCGACTGCTGCTTGAGGAAATCGCTGAGAATTCTAGTAATTCCGGAGTTCAGAGTTACAGAAAGGCTATTGCCTTCTATGCGGATAAGCTGGATCAGCGTTGGGATTAACTAGTTAGGAAAGTCGTAACCTAGTCTTCATTAATTAGGATTATAGATGACTTGTGCCGGAGAATATTTCCATTTATCCTATAGAAAGGCTGCATGGTGGTAATCATATATTTTGCAGCATACAGCTAGGCTTTAATACATACGAAAGAGGTAGAGCAGCACATCGATGAGGCCAACAAGAGCTATCAGGATTACTCTTTGCCCTACATTACTGTATTTATGGGACTTGCAGGAATTTTTGAAGAATTGCTGTTCAGAGGAATCATTCAGAATTTGCTGTACATGTTTTTTGATATGGAATGGCTGGCCATTACAATAACATCTTTACTATTTTTAGCCTTTCATTTTTCATATTTCAAGAAACCGATCATGTACATCAATATCGCCATCCCAAGCTTTGTGTTCGGGGTGTTATATTTTGCAACTGACAATTTGATAACCCCTATCCTGGTGCATAGTTTTCAAACCAAAGTGGCGTAATCGTGAAATCGTAGATACAACGGAAATAGCACGAATATAATTATAAACAGAGATCTCAATATCGTGATTTAATTTACGGACCTTGTAAGTTTTTTCGTTAATTCACTTGCTAACTTCAATTTTGTAGTATAAAATGACATCAATATTTAAATACGATGAAGAGGAATAGTACATCATTCCAAGCGCTCAGAGAGCTGTTGGCCGGTGCAAAACAGCCGCAAGGGAATGTTGGAACTCACCTTGAAGTAGCTCGCTGAACTGTAGTAGGTGGAGCCGGAGTCCTAACCGTTATCAATTAGGGGATATGAGTTCATTCGCAATTAGGACCTGTATCTGCCTGAGTGCATACCGTATGGTATGAATTAGAGTGGTACCACGTAAGATGTAAAGTCTTTCGTCTCTTAGTTAAGAGATGGAAGGCTTTTTTTGCATCCATAAATCAGATGTACATACTATTGGGAAAAGGGTGGTCGTTATGATGAAAAATGTGGAGAAGTATGCCAGAGGTTATTTTATGCCCCCGAAGACAAGCATGAACTGGGTAAAGAAAGAATATATTTCCGAAGCACCGACTTGGTGCAGTGTCGATCTTCGAGATGGAAACCAGGCACTTGTTGTACCCATGAACCTTGAAGAGAAGCTGGAGTATTTTAATCTCCTAGTACACATTGGCTTCAAAGAGATTGAGGTTGGATTTCCAGCGGCATCCGAGACTGAATTTGCTTTTCTCAGAACCTTGATTGAGCAGAACCTTATTCCAGATGACGTAACGATTCAAGTACTTACCCAATCGAGAGAACATATTATTCGCAAGACCTTTGAATCCCTTAGAGGAGCTAAGAAAGCGGTCGTCCATCTGTACAACTCAACCAGCCTTGCACAGCGTGAGCAGGTGTTCCGTAAGTCCAAGAAAGAAATTATAGATATTGCGGTATCTGGAGCAAAGCTGTTGAAGCAGTGTGCAGAGGATACAGAAGGGAACTTTAAGTTCCAGTATTCGCCTGAGAGCTTTACCGGTACGGAAATTGAATTTGCCCTGGATATCTGCAACAGTGTACTCGATGTATGGCAGCCCACAGCTGACAATCAGGTGATTATAAATCTGCCTGCTACCGTATCGATGTCCATGCCGCACATTTATGCGAGCCAGATCGAATATATGAGCGAACACTTAAACCATCGTAAACATGTGATCTTGTCAGTACATCCACACAATGATCGAGGCACCGGCGTTGCTGATGCAGAGCTCGCGATGCTGGCGGGGGCACAGCGAGTGGAAGGAACATTATTTGGTAATGGAGAACGCACAGGAAATGTAGATATCGTTACTTTAGCACTGAATATGTATTCTCACGGAGTTGATCCACATCTGGATTTTACCAATATTCCTGAGATCATCTCCGTATACGAACGCCTGACGAAAATGAATGTGGATGAGAGACATCCTTATGGCGGCGAACTGGTATTCACCGCATTCTCAGGCTCACACCAGGATGCCATTGCCAAGGGGATGAAATGGCGTGAGGAGGAGCAGCGTGCTCAATGGTCTGTTCCTTATCTGTTAATTGATCCGATTGATATTGGTCGTGAATATGAAGGAGATATCATTCGGATCAACAGTCAATCCGGTAAAGGGGGCATCGGATTTATTCTTCAGCAGAAATACGGTCTTGATCTTCCACCGAAGATGCGCGAAGACTTTGGATATGTCGTCAAGAATGTATCAGATCGAACGCAAAAAGAGCTGATGCCAAATGAGATCTACGATATCTTTATTGAAGAATATGTAAACATTGCTGCGCCTGTCGAATTTGTGAAATATCAGTTTCCTGATGATGAGGACTTCCATACGATTGTAACGATCCAATCCGGAGGAGAAGTTAAACAAATTACGGGAAATGGGAACGGTAGACTGGATGCCATTAATAATGCGCTGCAAAATCATTGTGGATTAGAGTATACAGATCTGGTATACCGTGAGCATGCATTAGAGACAGGTTCTAAGTCCCAAGCCGTTTCTTACATCGGAATTACTTCCAGCAATGGAACAGTATTCTGGGGCTGCGGCGTTGACGCCGATATTGCCAAATCCTCTGTAAAAGCTTTGTTTAGCGCCGTGAATAAGATGAATAAGAAGCAGTAATCTAAATGAGATTGTCAATCAGGTAGGGCATCGCCATCGCTTGTCTAAAGATGGTTTGGTTTAAGCGAACTTAAGAATAAAACTACAGATCTGTGTAATGAAACAACAAAAGAGGCGTTCTTGTCGAACGCCTCCTCTTCATTAAATCAAATTAGTAACCGCCAAATCCGCCGCCAAATCCGCCCCATCCGAAAGATGCAGCAATGATAACCAAGAGGATAAAGAGAACCAGGATTGCACCGATTCCGTATCCGCCGCCTTGGCCGTAACCTCCAACTACTCCGCTCACAGAAATTCCTCCTTTACTATCAAGATAGAATATTTTATGTTGCATCGAGACTATTGGTCTGGACTATTTTACCCTTAATTTCATGATCAGGGCCCTGTCTTAATGACTCAAATTCAGTAACCACCAAATCCGCCAAGACCGCCCCAACCGAATGAAGCGGCAATAATGACGAGGAGAATAAAGAGTACCAAGATCGCACCAATTTTATTTCCACCGCCGTAGCCACCAACGCCACAACTTTCTACTACTCCACTCATCTAAAAACCTCCTTTGATCGAAGATAAGATAGGGTATGACAGAAAAATGGAAATGATCTAGACGGATGTGGAATTGGCAAAAGAGAAATTTATTTAACAATGCTGTGAAGTTGTAATATAATCTGCTCATCCCCATCGAGAGGATTATGTAAGGGTGGCGATATTTTATGTTGATTATAAACACTTTCTAAGCAGATTTCATATTTCCAGCTCACCAGGACAGTCACATCAGGGAATGATCGAATTGGTATTCGCACCCTGCAAAACTGCATGCAGACGATACCTTTTTGTTTGATTATTCGCGTTTTTATCGAGATATACATGCTGCAAGAAATTAATTAACTATAATTAATCTTTACCCTTGTGGGAGAGAAGAAGAGAATGTAAGGTGATTTTTGGATAACAAAAATTATTGATCTAATAATGGTGGATAAAAAGGAGGACTAGAAGCGTGACTGAATTTGTTCGCACGCCCCCAGTCGGAGAGATCGCGAAGTTTATCGCGAATATAAATAAGAGTAAGAGCAGCAACGTTGGATATGCAGGGGGCAATAGACACGAAATCGAGGCTTGTCTGACTGATAAATTTTCTGATCTATCTCTTGATGAGTCGATTATTGTCTATATGGAGCAGGGAGAAATCGTTGGCTTCCTCGGGTTTGATGTCGACCTGGAAGAAGGAGCGGCTGAAATTTGGGGGCCTTTTATCGATACGGAGTCTGGACCTTTATGGCAGAGAATTGCCACAGATCTATGGAATACAGGAGTAGCGAAGCTAGGGAACCGTGTACATACGTTTAAAGGATTCTATAATACCGCGAATGATCGTGCTAGAGAGTTCATGAACCAGTTAGGCTTTGTTTATAAGCAGAAGGAATCTGTTCTTGTAATTAGAAGAAGCAGCGCAAAATTGGAGCAAGGGAGATCCCGCATAGATAGTAAGTTGAATAACTCCATTGCAGCTTGGGATAAGCGATGGAAAGAAGCCTTTTCGAACTTACATGATCAGTGTTTTCCAAGTACCTACTATAATTCTTCGGCAATCCTTGAACGTCTAAGTGACGAGAATCGGTTGTTTCTATATCTACAAGAAGAAGAACTCCTTGGTTATATCTACACGGAAGTAAATGAAGAACATGCTGAAGGAAGTGTGGAATATATCGCGGTATCTGCTGCTGCTCGGAATAAGGGGATTGGCACTGAATTAATACGATATGCGGTAACGGACTTGTTTGACAGACCTATTGAAGAGATCAGATTATGTGTGTCGAGCTCGAATAGTACAGCACTCGGGATATATTTGAGGGTGGGTTATACTGTCGAACATGAACTTGATTTCTACATTTTAAATACAACAAAATAGTGAAAGAAGCCTGTATTTGTCCTGAACTAGGGGGGATATAGGCTTTTTTTTACTTTAAATGAATATGCTGTGTTTCCTATTCTAGTACATTTCGACTATTCCTATATCATGATTGATACAATATGTAGCACTAAATTCCTGTTTTTTAATATTAGGGTTCGAGATTACGAGTCAAAATGACAAAAGGTCTATGGATTATACAGCATTCATCCATTGGTAGAATAGAATGTGATGTCAAATTACTTCACCTTAGTGGTTTGATATGTTCGATTTGATGCGAAAATAGCTCGAGATTTGTGTAAAATCAAGGGGTTTGACAACAAATCTACCATCATATGAGGGACAACAGGAAATTCTACAATGTTTTTAAGAGTGTTGAATTAGAATAGTTTTCGAACAACTTCAAGCTACATAGAAGAAGTTTATCGAAAAAGGAGACATGCGATGAGCAGAAGAGAAGAAGATTGATAGAGCATTGTAGAAACTTAGCTTACATTGAATAGTATAAGGAGGAGTAGTATGCAGTCTAAGCCCATTCGACGCAGATTGATGTCACTATCGGTTGTCTCCACGTTATTCCTATCCACTGTATTTCCCGCAGTAGTCACCGGAGCAGAGGCTAGCACCAGAAAGTTTGACCCTTCCGTGTTTAATGTAGATCAGAACAAGCTGAATTCTCTTCTCGATGGTGTCACATGGAATAGTGGCAAAAAACAAGAAGCATTAGAAAGTGCTGGTCAGAATGCTAGTAACGGTTCAAAGATTCAATCCTATTCACAGAGTGAAAATTCCAAACGAGCTTCCTCAGTGATTGTACCTCAAAATTATGTTCCAGAATCAGACGGTACAAGCACGATTAGTGTAATCGTAGAGTTATCAGAAGAGCCGATTGCTCTCTATGAATCTAAGTCTTCTCAAAGTTTAAGTTCGGCAAATAACAATCAGCGCAGCCTCATTCAGAAGCAGCAACAGACTTTTGCCTCTGCTGCCAAAAGGCTTAATGCCACTCTGAAGACACCATACTCCGTGGTTTTCAACGGATATGCAGTAGATATCCGGGCTGATCGGGTCGAAAGCTTACTAGCGATTCCCGGTGTCAAAGCCGTTTACCCGGATAACGAAGTGAAAGCTACCCCAATAAACAGTATTACTCCGAATATGGATGAAAGTGCCCCCTTTATTGGTTCAGATACGTTTTGGGATATCGGTTATGACGGTACAGGCATCAAGGTAGGCGTGCTGGATACAGGGATCGATTATGAGCATCCAAGCTTAGCTGATGCATACAAAGGCGGTTATGATTTCATCGACAATGACGATGATCCTTATGAAACTCCGCCCAATCCGAATGATCCTGAAGCTGCAACAGATCATGGAACACATGTGTCCGGGACGATTGCCGGCCGCGGTAATCCGCTAGATCCAGAAAGTGGAACCGGCTGGGTAAGGGGTGTAGCTTATGGAGCTGATTTGTATGCATACCGTGTGCTCGGCCCAGGTGGAAGCGGTCCGACTTCAGGCGTTATTGCGGCGATTGAGCAATCGGTTGAAGATGATATGGATATCATAAATCTGTCTCTGGGAAGTGAAATGAACAACGAATTCGATCCCGCTTCCGTTGCGCTTAACAATGCAGCTTTGGCTGGAGTCGTAACTGTAGTTGCCAATGGTAATTCGGGACCGGATGATTATACGCTTGGTTCGCCGGGAGCTGCCGAAATACCAATCTCGGTAGGTGCTTCAACTCCACCTCTCAATGTACCAACGGTTGACGGCGAAGGACTTATCACCTCTTATGGCAGCCTGATGACGTTCTCTCCGGATTTATCCTCACTGGATGGAGAATCAATAGAGGTCGTTTATGCAGGTCTTGGAACAGTAGATGAAACAGAAGCGGTCGATTTGTTAGGAAAGGTCGCTCTTATCCAAAGAGGCAGTATTTCCTTTGCTGAGAAATCTGTAAATGCACAGGCTGCGGGTGCTGTAGCTGCCATTATTTATAATAATGAATCAGGGAACTTTGGTGGAACCTTGGGTGCACCAGGGGATTATATCCCGACTCTAAGTATATCTCTTGAGGATGGTACAGCCTTAAAGAGTAAGATCGAAGCTACACCTGGTTATGAAATTACATTCGGGATTGACTTGCAGCAGGACTTAATGGCAGATTTCAGCTCAAGAGGTCCAGCTCTTCCTAAGTACGGTATCAAACCGGATATTTCAGCACCTGGTGTTGCAATCCGATCTTCCATTCCAGCCTACGGAGGGGATTATTCAGAAGCTTATGCGGACTTCCAGGGTACAAGTATGGCTACACCACATGTTGCGGGAGCAGCTGCCCTGCTGTTGGATAAGGATGCCAGCTTAACTCTATCTGAAATTAAAGGTTTAATGACCAATAATGCGCTTAAACTGAGTGATCTAAATGGTAACCGGTATGAGCATAACATTCAGGGGGCCGGCCGGCTTGATCTAGAGAGCACCCTGGAAGCGAAGTCAGTAGCCTTGGTTCAGGAGGAGACAACGGCAGTAGAGTCGGGAGATGAAACTCCTTATGAAACCGGACTATTAAGCTACGGAATACTGGATGGAGGATCGACATCAACCAAAACGATTGAAGTTAGCGATATCGTGGGTGAAGCATCTTCCTACACTGTATCCACAGAGTGGTACGGTACGGCTCCTGGTACGCTGAGTGTTAGTGAATCCAGCATTACTGTTCCAGTGAACGGACAAGCTTCGATTGATGTAACGATTGCAATGAATAATGGGATAGCAGATGGAAATTACGAAGGTGAGATTATCTTGACAGAAGCAGGAGGTCACCAGCTCCAAATTCCGGTCTATGTATACGTTGGTGAGCCTGTTGAAATTCCTGTCGTATCTGATGTTGCAGTTGACCCGCAATTCTTCTCTCCAAATGAAGACATGCTTTCTGATTATACAGATATCTATTTCTCTGTTAATTCCGAAAATAGCTATGTATCATTGGATGTTTATGATCTAACTACTGGTGAGTGGGTCGCGGTCATTGATGAAACGGAGGGCGGACTTGAACCGGGAGATTATTGGATCCCGCAATGGGATGGAACGGTAAATGATTATGGTCCGGAAGATTTCAAACTTCAAGATGGTATCTACGCTGTTGCACCATTCGCATTCTCTAATGGTGAATGGATCGAATTATTAGATCAAGCGTATCCCTTTGTTTTAGATACTGAAGCACCTGTGTCATCTTTAAATGATCCAGAAATTACTGTTGAAGGTAATATCGGAACGATTCGTGGGCGAATTGAATCTGACCTTATGGTAGATGCCTTGGGAAATTATTCAGGTATTGTAGTAGAAGCAGGTTATCTTCTAGATGGAGACTGGGAATATACAGTTGGCTCGATCTCGGATAATGGTGAGTTTACTATTGAAGTGCCAATTGTAGAAGGTCAAAATGAATTTGAAGTCTACGTATATGATTATACAGGAAATGGGTTTATTGAACCGTCCCATCTTGTCAGCTACGAAAGTGACGGGGAAGAACCTGGCGAACCAACTCCGGGCGAAATCTCCTTAACGGTTGATCCTTCCGCAGATGAAGTGGATGTCAATGAAGCCTTCAATCTGGACATTGATTTCTCTGAAGTGGAGGATCTCTATTCTGCTCAGTTCAGCTTGACGTATGACGAGGATTTGATAAAAGGTACAACGGCACCAAGCGTTGTTCTATCAACATACCAGGAAGAGCAGAATCCGGGCGTAACACCTTACGTCTATGAAGAAACAACGGCACTCGGTAATGGGCTAGCGAAAACAGACTATGTCATTACTCTGGTCGGACTGGAGTCTGGATATACCGGTGAAGGAGCACTCGCATCATTTAACTTCGCTGGCGCAAGTGAAGGTGAGTACGACTTCGAGTTATCGAATGTTCGTGCACTGAACAGTACATCTGCAGATATTGCCGTCGGTGATGTAACCGGAGCGTCTGTAACGGTAACAAGTGATCCTTCACCAGGTCAATACTCCATTACAGGCAGCATAGATGCCGAAGCCTTTGCTGACAGTGTCGATTACAGTGAGACTTGGTACCAAGGTGCGGATGGCGTGCACAAGGTCGTTGTGGAAGCTGTAGATGGCAACGGTACTGTAGCTGGAGTGGGAACAGTTCGAGCTGACGGCACGTACACCATTGAGGTTCCTGAAGGAACTTACACGGTTCGCGTTGTTGTTCCTGGTCACATTACGGAAACAGCAGGCGTAACCGTAGATGGCAACGAAACATTGAACTTTGGTCCGCTGACAGCCGGTGACATCAATAATGACGGTGCTGTGAATCTCGTGGATCTGCAGCTTACAGCCAAAGAGTTCGGTAAGACAAGAGGCACTGCATGGGCAAATGCCAAGGCATCTGCTGCGGATATCAATCGCGACAGTGCAGTAGACCTACTGGATATCTCTTATATCATCGGTAACTACGAGCTGTAATTGTTAATCTTAGTAATAATCAATTTCATAACTCAATAAAAAGGTGAATTTGAAACTATATATAGACAAATCAAATCATTTTGATCTATATATACCGCAGTAAGCTGGAGGGAGGACCACAAGTCCTCTCTCCTTACATATTAAGAAGACAGGAGCTGTACTCTTGATGATCAAATCTCCGATATCGAAGAAATTAGCCACGATTCTACTGGCAAGCAGTCTAGTATTTACTTTAAATGCTGCAGCGATCTTCGCTGCAGAATCCACAGCAGTCACCAAAGCCGCGAGCAGTGGCTTTGAGCTTCCAATGGTTCGACTTGTTCCGTCCTCTTACCATGTCAAGTCAGGAGATATCGTTGAAGTTGCGATCTGGCTGCAAGGCTTTACTGGGGATTACAGCAAAGTACAGGGCTATGAAGTTCACTTAAATTTTGATAAAGCACTCCTTGTGCCTGTAGAAGGGGAGACCAAGCTTACTCCAAGTGTATTTAAGAAAACGAGCAATCCGATGAGCCTGCTAAATAAAGTGAATTCGTCAGGTACCGTGCAAATTGCCGAGGCGATTACATCGAAGAGTGCCAAGCTGTTTACGGGATATGGGAAGGTAGGGACGGTTAAATTCCGTGCTGTGAAGGCGGGATCAGCTAAGCTGAGTCAATCCAAGTCCATTATTATTCAGCCCGATAATCCAGGAATCAACATTGTCCATCAGGTGAATCATCCTACAATTACGATCTCAGCAAACGGTGCAGGAACAGGTAAAGTGAATGAAGTGGTTGAGACTGTAGGTGATAAGGCTGAGAAAAAGGTCAGTCTGCCGACGAGTAAAGAGATTATCTCGGGGTTTAAAGATCAGTCAACATTAACTAAAGTCAAATGGGCAGAGAATGCCATCATCAGTCTGGCAGCGAGTGAAGTGCTTGTCGGTACGAACGAGGGTAACTTTGAACCGCTCCGGCATATGACAAGAGCGGAGTTTGCGAAAGCGGCTGTTACTGCGCTCGAGCTGGATATGACTCAGAAGATGGTGCCTTCCTTCTCCGATATCAACTCGACCGATTGGTATTATGATTATGTAGAAACGGCGGCAAGCTACGGACTGATTCAAGGGTCAGCCAATAAGAGCGGAGCAATCCTGTTTAAGCCGAGCTCACCGATCACAAGAGCTGAGATTGCGGCTATTTTAACAAGATACCTAACTGAAGGAGACAGTAACTCTAGTGTCCAATCCGCTCCATTTACAGATATTCAGAGTCACTGGGCCAAATCCTCCATCTCTTATTTATACAACAACAAATTAATTCAAGGTAAATCTGAGTCTAAATTTGCACCAAATGACATGGCAAATCGTGCTGAGGTCAGCGTTATGCTGAACCGGATTCAAGATCTGGCTGATTAAATGTTTTACTCCTGAAATTTCATATGATCTTCCGTCTGCTTCTTAACTTCTAAGGAGCGGACGGTTTTTTTTGATACCTGTAAATTTCCGTGTTACGATATGATATGGGCTAAACGAATGCAAGATTGAAGCAGCCCGAATATACATAGACAGATGGAGGTAACAGGAGTGAGCCAGCAATTAAGTCAATTTGAACCCATGTATCGGTATATCGAACAGAAAGTACAGGCTGGGGCATGGCCATCTGGTGTACTTGGCATCACAGACAAAGAGCATACCATTGATCTTCGGTCTTATGGTAATCATGAGAATGGAACAAAAATAGACAGTACCAGCACTTATCCGGTATTCTCCATTACCAAACCCATGTTTGGACTAGCCATTATGCAATTATGGGAGCAGGGCTTGCTGCATCCAGCACAGCTTATAACTGAGCTTCTCCCTGAGTTCGGTGAACAGGGTAAAGACAAGCTTGCCTTGTGGCACTTGCTGACCCACACGTCAGGACTCGATGAATCCTATATGGCAAGATGGGCTCAAGGGAAACTGGAAGCAGACGGGATGAATCATGCTAAGATCTTTACATCACTCGTATCCAGTACGTTGACGGCGGCTCCAGGCACGGCAGTTAACTATAACAATATTGCATTTACGGTTCTGGCGGAGATCATTGAGAGAGTCAGCGGAATGACCTATGAGAATTACTTGAACACACATATTTTTGATCCGCTGGGCATGAAGGATACCGGCTTTGGTGTACCTGGAGAGAATCAGTCCAGAATGGCACCGATTGGAAGCTTTGAAGCTATAGCCGGGCGAATGGACCAGCTGATGAGTGCTAAGCTGCCTTTTGGCGGCTTAATCAGCACGGCGGATGATCTGATGATCTTTGCGAAAGCGATGCTGAATGAAACGAGATATGCGGAGGACAAGCGTCTTCTACAGCCGCTGACCTTCAGACAGATGATTACACCGCAGACACTTCATATTGCCGAGGTGGAGTCAGATTACGGATATGTATGGAAAATGCCTGCTCGTCACAAAGGGTACATTGAACGAGATATTTTTGGTCACAACGGAATTGGCGGCTGCATGGTCTGGGTCTATCCGAAGCAAGGGTATGCATTTGTGCTGATGACAGCGCAGCTGGCCAAAACGGTGGACAACATTCATGTGCACAATGTATTCAGTTCCTGTCTGAATTAGTAGAGACAACATGTCACCCGGACATCCCTTCGTGATGAACGAGAATTTTAGATCGATGTTTCGATAAAATAAACAAGGACTGACGGTTTTCCGCCAGCCCTTGTTTGGTTTATACACGTGATTATACATCAGATCTATTAGTGCTCCAACAGCTCAACCGTTTCTTTAAGCGTATCCTTATCCCCGACATTACCAGGGAAGATGATGTAAGGGATATGTGGGAACCTGCTCTCCTCACCTGTAATCCACACTGGAACGCCGGGTTTGATCTGACCTGCAACGGTAGCACGCTGTACTTCAAGTCCCTTGGTTCCAATATCGCTTGACGTAATGCCGCCTTTGGCTACGATGTAGCGGGGGCGAACCTTCAGCTGCTGGACGATACTTGTTACCGCATCGGATATTTTTACCGACTGCTTCAATTCTTCATACTTCATACCTTCTCCGAGATCCAGTCGTTCACGGCGAGTATATACGGTACTCGTCTTGCCGGATGCAATGGCTTGCTCGGCAGCGGAGATGACACGCTCTGTTTCCGCTGCGAACGCCTTGTCATCGGTAACGAGATGTACGTCAAATTCGATAAAAGCGATATCCGTCAGTGTTTTTAATTGTTCAAGCTGCTCGGTTGTTTTTTGGACATGTGATCCGACAAGAATGAGACCGCCTTCATTAGAAGGAGAGGGAATTAGCTCTTCCCGGCTCAGCAGCGGCTTGTCGCCGATTCCTCCAATGACTTTGGTGAAGGAAGCCGCTGTGCGGAACATGAAATTCTTTCCGTTTCGAATCGCACGAATCAGAGCAATGGTAAAGACCTTCACGTCTACATCGTCAACGGCATTCACCACGACTTTGTTAAATTGTTGGACCTGCATTAGCTGCTCTACAATCGTATCAATGTCTACTGCACGCAGTCGATCCAGAGCAATGTAAGTGGTGTCCTTGGACAGGTAAGCGCCTTCTGATTTCTCCTCAACCCATTCACCTAGATGAGAGCTCGCATAACCAAAGGTTCGATCCTTGGCAAATTCAGTTTCGCCAGCAGGAACTAACTCCTCACCATACTGTACATAATGAATGTTGTCGATCGTATAACGTCCGCCTGCCTTGAAATAAGGAAGAATGACTTCTCCATCAAGTATTGCTCCAGACTCCGCCTGAATCATATCCTTTAGTGTATCAGTCTCCAGTGGATAATGGCCTCGTAATGTAGAATCACCCCGGCTGATCAGGAGAAAAGGCTTGTTAAGCTCTTTAGAAGCCGCGACCGCATTGCGGGCAATTTCCTTGTGAACCTCTTCCGTCTCCGTTGCCACCATGGCACGCGAGTTCGTCAGGATGAAGAACATGGACTGCTCCTCTCGAAATCCACTCCGCATGGTGGACAAAGACCAGTCCGTGTATACCGATATGCCGTGGACGGTCTGCACACCTGTCGGATCATCGTCCAGAACGATTATTTTACGGTCTAGCTCTGCAAGTTCCTTCGATAGAAGCTGTTGTACCATCTCGTCATCTAGTGAAGGAAGATGATCAAATATTTCGGCAGCCTTCCGTTTCTCTGTTGTTCCACTCATCGTATCCACACCTTATCTATATATTGTCGTGTTTTTGCAAAATGGGTCTTTATTAAGTTAAATGCCTGGCAGAATTCCGCTGAACAAGCTTAATACATACACTGTCGCAAGCGCTGTCAATCCTGCTATAAATCCACCAAGTGTCCATACCTTCAGCGTTTGGGTAACGGTCAATTTACCAAACCGGTTGACAACCCAGAATCCGGAATCATTCGGGAGTGATAGGCCGATACCACCGGCACAGATCGCAAGTCCAAGAAGGATAGGAGATACACCAAGGTCAGTAACGAGAGGTCCCATAATACTTGATGTAGTTACCAGAGCTACAGTTGAAGATCCGAGTGATGCCCGCAGAATCTGTGTGAATATGAATGCCAGCAGCAGTACAGGAATGCTCCAGCTCTGCATGGTCGTAATCAGATAGTCACCAATTCCGCTGTGATTAATGACCGCACCGAATGCGCCCCCAGCACCGGTAATCAGGATGATCATACCGCCTGTTGCGATGGCTTCCGTGTACAATTTGCCTGAATCCTCTGCAATATAAGGCCGAAGCAGGACAATTGCAGCTAATACACTGATCAGCAGGGCAACGTTCTTGTCTCCAAGAAATCCGAACAACGTTTCAATGAATGTCCCAGGAAACAGCATTTGAGAAATGGTGTTGGCAAGGATCAGTACGATGGGAAGTGCCAGCATACCGAAGGACATCGCTGTGCTGATTTCCTTCCGTGGCAGTTGCTTAACTTCTTCCTCAATAGTGATCTCTTCTTCCGTCTTGATCCTTTTACCAATAAACATTCCATAGATATAGCCCCCAACGAGTGTAGCTGGAATGGCTACGATAATACCGTATAGAATAAACAGACCTAAATCCGAGCCTGTATTCTCTGCCACAACCATCGGCCCCGGCGTTGGCGCGATCATATTATGCGCGGTAATTAACCCGACTCCGAGAGCGGTTACAAAGGTAACGATCGAGATTCCTGTTCGTGAGGCAAGACTCTTAAGCAGTCCGCTCAAAATGACAAATGCAGCATCAAAATAGACGGGAATTGAAACTACGGTACCGGATAAAGCCAGTCCTGCAGGTGATTTTTTAATACCGAATAATTTCAGCATGGAGCTTGCAATTTTCTCGACGGCACCAGATGCCCCCAGAAATTGACCGAAGATAACACCAAGACCGATTAATATACCGACTCCTGTCAGTGTGCTTCCGAAGCCGGAGGTAACGACACCGGGAACCTCCTTCATCGGAATCCCAATGGCAATCGCGGTTGCAAATGCAGTGAAAGCGAGAGCCAGGAACGGCTCAACCTTCCACTTGATAATAAGAAGAAACAGAAATGCTAATGCGATCAGAAAGACGACGATCAGCATAGGTCCTGTTAACATGTTGTTTCCACCTTTACTAGAAGATTAGGATAATTTCTACGCCTTGCGTACTTCTACACCAGCCAGCTTCTCATAATATTGCACAATTCCCCCATGATCATCAGCTTGTTTGCCATCCTTCTTAAGGGACTCGAATATATGCTTCACGTGTTCAGTAAGAGGAAGTGACATTTCGAAGGCATCAGCTGTCTCCATCACATTGGTCAAATCCTTCAAATTAATGTCTACACGACCTCCAGCTTGGAAGTTGCGTTCGATAATCATTGGAAGCTTCGCATCTAGTACAGCGCTTCCAGCAAGTCCGCCGCGAATAGCCTGATACATTTTCTCAATGTCAATGCCGGCCTTGGCTGCCAGTACGAGAGCCTCCGACATGGCGGCAATGTTTACATTTACCATAATTTGATTCGCCAGCTTGGCTGTGGCGCCGCTGCCGCTCGGACCAACCCAGGTAATATCCTTACCCATGCAGGCGAGAATGGGTCTAACTTGATTAAATGCGTTTTCATTTCCACCCGCCATAACAGACAAGGTTCCATCAATCGCTTTAGGTTCTCCTCCGCTGACCGGTGCATCCAGCATTTCGATCCCTTGCTTCTTCAAAGCGTCAGCAATTTCTGTCGCAGTGACAGGCGAAATGGAGCTCATATCGACGACGATCGAGCCTTCCTTTGCTCCGTGAATGATGCCGTCTTCACCTAGAATGACACTTTTTACAATCGCATTGTTCGGAAGCATCGTTATGATGATATCGCTTTCAACTGCGACCTGTTTAGGAGTGAGCCCAGTGTCTGCCCCAAGTCCCTTCAGCTCATCCACAGCCGAATGATTTAGGTCATTGACGATGATGTTGTACCCCTTCTTTAATAGATTCGCTGCCATCGGCTTACCCATGATCCCTAGTCCTATGAAGCCAATTCTCATGATGAATTCCTCCTTGTATGATCATTTGACCATTATTTTGTAATAGGTTGGTCTTAAGATTTCACAATTTCAAATGTATTGTACACAAAAAGTTCAATAATGTACACAATAATTATAAAAATTGTATACAAAAAATACTAAAATGAATACAAAATCTAAGTCGTACTTGCTTGATTTTGGCGATTTTGCTTTTATTAGAACTGATTTTCCCCTATAATGAAGGTCAGATTCCCATTTATAGAGGGTTTTAAGAGGATGAAAAGGATGAGTACTAGATATGGCAAAGCAAGGTTTACAAGCGGCGTACATCCATTGCTATGAGCAAATTAGAGACAAAATATTAAACGGGGATCTGCCTGGCGGGACGAAGCTGGTGGAGGAAAGACTCGCTGAAGAGATGGGGGTTAGCCGAACGCCCGTTAGAGAATCCATTCGGAAGCTGGAACAAGAGGGGTTAATTAAACGCAAGCGTGTAGTTAGTCCGACGGATGAGGACCTGCGGCATATTTTTGAAGTACGGATACTTCTAGAGGGGTATTCGGCTCGATGTGCAGCGATCTACATGGATGAAGCCTCACAGAAACAACTTCAGCAGTGTATTGATAAGGCACAGCACGGTAATGTGGTCGAGACGATGGAAGCGAACAAGCTGTTTCATGATCTCATTGTCAAGGCAAGCCGCAACCCCGAGCTTATTAACATTATTGAGCGCATGCAATCCATCATCTATTTGTTCCGCAGAGCGGTCGTCCATTATAAGCGCCCGTTTTTGATCGAGGAACACCAGCAAATTCTGGATGCCATTATGGCCCATAATGGGGAAGAGGCCGAGAGGCTGATGAAAGTTCACCTTGAGGCTGATCTTAATTTCTATCTGCATTTAAGCAAGGATTGAAGGAGTAGCCGGTCATCAATAATGCGATGCTCATAACATGAGCACGTACTTCGGTTTTTTTGTAACCGTTTACCATTAAGCTCGTTTCCTTTAAAATAATTGTACAATTGGAGATGGCTGAAAGCCTGTATCACCAACTGATTTGAATCTGCATACAGCTATTATCAATAGACAGGGGTGATGGATGTGAGGGTACATGAATTCATCGTGCAATCTGAATACGTTCAGCAGGAACTCATTCAAATCTCGAATTTGGCTTCAAGCTTTGTCTCACAAATTATCATCACGTACACAGACCACAACGACAATGAGCATGTGATTGATGTGAAGAGCCTCCTTGGGATGATCCTGCAGCCCATTCATGCGGGAACGAAGATTCGCTTGTCCACGAGAGGGAAGGATGAGCTCGAGGCACTTGAAACGTTGATCGAATGCTTCAGCAGGGTTCCAGGAATGGAAGCATAACATGAGATTCATATCGTAAAAGGTTAAAGCCTGGAGATACATTTTCCAGGTTTTTTTGCTATGTTCAGATCCTTGTTGAGGCCTTGTCTATTGTTCGGATAAAGACCGCGATTATCAGGTTTATCCCATGAAATTGAGTCATTTTCGATGAAAGCGGGTATGAAAGTTACAGGTAACTTGCTTGGAAGAGCGGAATTTCAAGCATTATAGAACTATATAAATTAGAGAACAGCGAAACTTTTACTGGAAAGGGGATCACCATTGAGTAAACTTATTTTTGTATCCAATCGTCTGCCTGTCACTGTCAAGAAGAACGAGTCGGAACTCACCTACAGTAAGAGTATTGGTGGGTTGGCAACAGGACTCAAGAGCTACCATGAACAAGGAAACAGCGTTTGGGCCGGCTGGCCGGGCATCTCTAGCAATGAGCTGTCTGAAGAGGAGAAAGGGTCCATTAACACGGAACTGACAGAACAATATAACTGCCTTCCGGTTTTTCTGTCTGAGCCAGAGATTGATCAATATTATCATGGTTTCTGTAACGAAACGATCTGGCCTTTATTTCATTACTTCACGAGCCATACGGAATACAGCATCGATACTTGGGAGGCCTACAAGAGAGTTAATCAGAAATTCTTTGATGCACTGGATGAGGTCATTGAGCCTAATGATACGATATGGGTGCATGATTATCAGCTGATGCTGCTGCCGCAAATGATTAGAGAGAAATACCCGAATGCCAAAATCGGATTTTTCCTCCACATTCCTTTCCCTTCCTTCGAAATATTCAGATTATTAATCTGGCGTGAAGAGATACTTCAGGGATTGCTAGGTGCCAACCTGCTCGGCTTCCATACTTATGATTATGTTCGGCATTTCCTCAGTACAGTACGTAGAATACTCGGCGTGGAACACAGCTTGAACAAACTCAGCTATGAGACACATACCGTACAGGTCGAAGCATTCCCAATGGGAATTGATTATGATTATTTCTCCAAATCGAGTACAGCTGAGCTGTCGAGTGAACTGGTGAATTTTGTAGAAAGCACGCGCAGCATCCAGAACATTCTGTCTATTGACCGGCTGGATTATACCAAGGGTATTCCTGACCGAATCAAAGCCTTCAAGCGGTTCTTGACGAAATACCCGGAATATCACGAGAAGGTTCGCCTGAATCTTATTGTTGCACCTTCCCGAGTGGAAGTGGAAACCTATGACACGTTAAAAAAACATATCGAAGTGCTCGTCAGTGAAGTGAATGGCCAGTTCGGTACGGTGAATTGGATGCCCATATGGTTCTTCTTCCGCACATTTAGTCAGGATGATCTAATTGCCTTCTATCGCCATAGTGATGTACTGCTGGTCACACCGCTTCGAGACGGTATGAACCTGGTGGCGAAGGAGTATATTGCTTCACGCAATGATTATAAAGGGATGCTGGTGATGAGTGAAACGGCAGGAGCGGCAAGCGAGCTGGGTGAGGCTGTCATCGTTAACGCGAATGATCACGGTGCGATTGCTGAAGGACTTAAGACCGCGCTTGATATGCCAGATCATGAGAAGATTGAACGCAACAAGATGATGCATCATCGTCTCTCCAGATATAACATCAATTTCTGGGCGGACGAATTTATTACCGCTCTGCAGAATAGCGAGACAGAGGCCCTGCAAACCAAGCCGATGCTCGATGTCTCTGATTCTTCTGCGATAAAAACAGCATATACGGATGCAGAGCGTCGCCTGATCCTGCTCGATTATGATGGGACGCTTGTCGGCTTCAAGCCGACTCCGGAGCAAGCAAAACCGGATGAGGAACTCAGACAGCTGCTGGCGAACCTGTCGCAGGATCCGAAGAATACGGTGGTCATCATTACGGGCAGAGATCGCGGCGTCATCGAGAAATGGCTCGGTGATCTGAACCTTCATTTGATTGCCTCCCATGGTTTGTGGTTTAAGCAAGCTGGTGAAGAATGGATCAAGACCATTAATGTTGATAATGAATGGAAGGACAGAATTCGCCACATTCTCGAAATGTATACAGACCGGATGCCAGGCTCGCTGATTGAAGAGAAGGAATTCTCGCTAGCTTGGCACTATAGACAGTGCGAGCCAGATGTCATCGCGCTTAAGCGGGATGAGCTTAGAGAAGCGCTGCTATCGATCACGCAGTCCATGAGTATTGGTGTGCTTGAAGGAAACAAAGTATTAGAGGTGAAGGACAGCCGGATCAATAAGGGACACGGGGTTCATTTGCTAACCCGGGCCGAAGCCTTTGATTTTATTATGGGTGCGGGTGACGATTATACAGATGAAGACATGTTTAATGCGCTTCCGGAAGAAGCGTTCTCTATAAAGATCGGTTCCGGCAACACAAATGCTAAATATCAACTGAAAACAAATAAAGAATTCAGAACACTGCTTAAAAAGCTTGAGGAACTAAGCGATACAGCTCAGTTGCATCCACAACAGCAGCAATGAGGAGGAGAACAACATGAAAATTCGTAAAGCCATTATTCCGGCAGCAGGTTTGGGGACTCGCTTCCTTCCGGCAACCAAAGCGATGCCCAAGGAAATGCTCCCGATTGTAGATAAACCGACCATTCAATATATTGTAGAGGAAGCTGTTGCTTCCGGTATTGAAGATATTATCATTGTGACTGGGAAGAGCAAACGGGCCATTGAAGACCATTTTGACAATTCATTTGAACTCGAGCATAATCTGGCCGAACAGCATAAATGGAAGCTGCTGGATGAAGTGCGCAAATCGTCTGAGATGGCAGACATTCACTACATTCGTCAAGGCGAACCGCTTGGGCTTGGTCATGCGATATGGTGTGCCCGTAAATTTGTTGGCAATGAACCCTTTGCCGTCATGCTAGGAGATGACATCGTTGAATCCAAGGTGCCTTGTCTCAAGCAGATGATGGATGTATATGAGAAGCATGAATCTTCAATTGTCGGCGTACAGCCGGTGCCTTGGGAGCAGGTCTCGCGTTATGGTCTCGTGGATGGTGAAGAGCTGTCAGAACGAGTATACAAGGCCAATCGTTTGGTGGAGAAACCGAAGCGAGAGGACGCCCCGTCCAATCTGGCCATTCTCGGTCGTTATATATTGACGCCGCGTATTTTTGATATCCTGGGTGATATTCCTGCCGGGGTTGGCGGCGAGATTCAGCTGACCGATGCGCTCGCTAAACTAGGCCTCGAAGAGGATCTAATCGCTTATCATTTTGACGGAACTCGTCATGATGTGGGCGAGAAGCTGGGCTTCATTCAAACCACGATTCATTATGCCATGCAGAATGATGAATTGAAGGATGACCTGGCGGTTTATTTGAAAGAAGTTCTGAAGCGCAGCGAATCATTTTAATTGATCTTGCTTGTAGCCATTCTATTAGTAATATGTAATGCATATGAATACATCAAATGCTGTTAGGTTAACGCCTCATTTGCCGGTGTATCTCAGACCTTGTCTCTAAGAGAGGGCAGGAGAACGGTGCAATGAGGCGTATACTGCTGTATGGAGAATATACTAAAAATAGCCGCAAATATCGGATTTAGATTATACTTGATACGATGATCATTTTGACCGAGTAGGAGGAAGTAAGAGTTTGATAGAGTCAGAGAAATATGAGCACTGGCCACTTCCCGCAGGGCTGGCTGCTCTTGATATAAACGTCCACGCTCGTGAAATGCTCCATATGGGTCTAGAAGGCAGGAGGGTAGAGCGTCTGATCACAGATTCCTCCACAAGCTATATCTTGAAGCAGCTTCCTACCGATACAGTATTTACTGGAGAGAGCTGGGCATATGCTCGTGTGCTGCCTTATCTCCCTTCTATGTATCCAAGGCTGATCGCTCATTCCGAAGGAGATCATCAGGAGGATATCCCTTGGCTCCTCTTCGAAGATGTAGGAACCCTGGAACATAATGCCGATGAAGCAATGCTTCTACAGGTTACGGAATGGATGGCAATATGGCACGCTGTACCACTAGCATCCTATCCTGAGCTAACAAGTTATGGTCAGAAGCCGGGATTAGCTTCAATACTGTCCAACCTGATGTCGAAGAGAAGTATAAGTATGGATTTGCTGCGAGCGTTAGGGAGTGTTGAGAAAAGTATAGACTACTTTTTTCATCTACTGGAGAGTCACGGTTTCTCACAAGCGGTAGTATATTCACATGGAGATCTGCATCCCGGTAACTTTGGAAGAACTTCTTCCGGCAGAATTGTTGTGATGGATTGGGAGCATAACCACCGAAGTACGCCGATGTGGGATTTATATCATTTGCTTGACATGCCGCATCCACTCTTTCCAAGGAAGACGGATCCCCAAACTCGAGAAAAGGTCCTTGATACATATTTAGAATTGACCAGATCCAATGGAACAATCTATGATAAAACAGCTTTTAAGAGAGAGTATACGCTCTTCGCTGCGGCTTTTTCATTATGGATGCTGCACTTGATCGAAGGAGATTTGCAGGACTCTGATAGCATCTGGCCCCATGATAAGCTGATAAGACAACGGGAAGAAACGAGGCAGACGATACTCGGCATAATTGAAATTTTACGATAAAAAACGACAAACAGCCCCTTGTGTGCTTATGGATAGGAGGCTGTTTGTTCGTCTTTATAATTTAATCCGTTTTACTTGGATGTAAGTTCTTTTTCTATTTCACTAATGATCTCATAAGCACCATCTGATTGATTAGAACATACAACCGCATACAAGGATTGATCCGGATAGATGAGTGCACGAAAGTTTACGCCAGGATCATACCCCATAAGCACATACTTCTCGATCTCCCCCATATCTTGATTCTTCGTCATCCAGAGACCATATCCATACGCCGTGCTCTCACTCACTTCTACATGTGGAGTTAAGATTAGTTCGGTAAGCTTGGTAGACAGCAGGCTCCCTCCCAATAACCTTTCGCACAGCTTCATCATATCATCAACAGTTACATAAGCACCGCCGTCTGAACCTCCTCTCGCGGGAAGTGAGTAGATATTGGTCCGATAGCCCTGATCAGTATCTATGTAACCAAGTGCAGTTCGATCAGGCAGTGCATCCATTTCAAAATAACCTGAATCATTCATTCCAGCTTTCGCAAAAATATGCTCTGCTACGTATTCCTGAAAAGCCATTTGGCTTACCTTTTCTACGATTAATCCAAGCATGATGTAACCTGCGTTATTGTAATGAAATTTACTGTCTGCAGAATGCTTCATTTGCTCATTTTGGAACATGGGCAGAAAATCCTCAAGGTGACGAATATGATACATGGGTCGCTTGATCCATAGCTCTTCAAAGTCTTCCATGAGGTCTTCATCAAAATAATCGGGGATACCAGAGGTATGCGTCAGTAACTGATGCACGGTGATGCCCGAATCAAAATGAGGAAAGGAGTAAGAGCCGAGGCACTCGTTAATCGTTGTATTAAATTGAATTTTCTCTATATCCACCAGTTGGCAGATCGCGATGGCCGTAAACAATTTGGAGCCAGAGGCGATACCGTAACGGGTATTCCATTGATTTAATATAAGGTCTGAACGATTTGCGTAACCGTGTCTGAGCTTAAGTACATCCGTGTCGTTTGATTTGACGTAGATGCTTCCTGAAAAATGATGTTGTTCCATCCATCGTTGAATTCGATCCTGCAGCGTGGTGTTCATTTGATTGATCTCCAATCTATGTAAGAGTATTCATTCATGTTAGCATGGTGAGAGCCGGCATGGTGGTGCTAAATCAGTATAATGGTTTTTTACAAGATTCAATCTGGCAGTTACTAATTAGACCTATTGGCTCAAATTAACATTTCGAAGAAAGATACGTCGTGTTTTGTATAGATCTGAGAAGCACAAACAGCCGCTGGTACACTTATTTGTACAGTGGCTGTTTGTTATATCTAATTATCTTAAAAGGCTACAGAACACCAGATAAGCTGCCGCTATTAGCAAACAAACGGTCGATTCGCTGTTCAACAGCCTGATCCAGAATGAGCGGAGGGGCATGATGCGGCTTGGTTCTAGCATCAATGATGACATTGTCACAACCCCAATGCTTATAGGAATATCCCGAATTCACTCCGTAAATATCATGAGAAGGATTGCTTCTGGTAAAGGTGGCCCATAAGAAATTATCAATGGATTCACTTAGGAAATTGCTGTCATCACACAAAATAATGAGCGGACAGCCCGGCATGTCTCCGCGCATATGGACCGCGTTTGTCAATTCATCGAGCTGCTGTGCTGCATCTGCATAGCTGCTAAAAGCAGGTCCTTCCAGTGCCACAACACCTGGCAACACTAGTCTAGGATTATCGAAATTCCGGAGCGCTTGAAGCTGTTCCGGAGCTTCCATACAGAGCGAGCGCTTCTTGTCACCACATGCGGCGAAGACCACTTTGCTTCCTTGATTCAGGCCGCTGCCTGAGTAGTCCAGCGTATCAATCGTTGTATTGGTCTGAAAATGAATATCTCGCTTGAGATCAATTCGCTCAAGTATGTATGAGAAAAATTCGGATACATGATGTGTACTGATCGGCTGTTCTTCCTCTGCGGCAATGAATAAGTACTTAGCAAGACTGAGCTGTCCCGTGCCAAGAATCCGGTTCGCGATCGTAAGCAGCTCTGCCGGCTGCTTAATCTTGGTGTAAGGAGTGTACCGTTCTGAACCGATCGCCAGCAGAAGAGGATGGACTCCTGCCGCATCGACAGCGTGAACCTCTTTAACTCCGGGGACCTCCTGCTTAACTGCACCTCCGGTTAACTGGTGAATGAGCTCTCCGAATGCAGTGTCTTCCTGCGGAGGACGGCCAACGACAGTGAATGGCCAAATTGCATTATGCTTGGCGTAGACCTTCCGAACACGCATCAGTGGAAACGGATGAATCAAGCTATAGTAGCCTAAATGGTCTCCGAACGGACCCTCCGGCTTCGTATCATCGGGATGAATCTCTCCAGTAATGACAAAATCCGCATCATGACTGATACAGAATCCGTCCGCATCATATCCATATCTAAATCTTCTTCCAGATAATAGACCTGCGAACAACAGCTCACTTAATCCTTCAGGCAGCGGCATAACCGCAGAGAGAGTATGTGCTGGTGGTCCACCGATGAAGATGCTGACCTTAAGCGGCTCACCTTTACGATTTGCTTTATGCTGATGAATTCCGATTCCGCGGTGAATTTGATAATGCAGGCCAATTTCTTCATTTGCGGTGTAGTCATTTCCTGTAAGCTGCACACGGTACATCCCCAGATTGGCTTTCATAATGCCGGCCTTGTCTGGATCTTCTGTGTACACCTGAGGCAGTGTCACGAAGGCTCCTCCATCCATGGGCCAATGCTTGATTAATGGAAGATCGGTTATTTTAATTTCCTTGAAGCCTGACATGCTGCTTCCCCGTTTGAGGGGCAGGGCTTTTATTGCCGAAGTCGCCGCGCCGACATGACGAAACGGATTTTTTAGTGCTTTCATGGGATCATTGCGGAGTGCGATAACATTCTGCGTTGAATCCCAGGTCTGGCGAAACATAAACTTGCTGCGCTCAATGGTTCCAAACAGGTTGGAAACCGCCCGATACGGCGAACCTTTTACATTTTCAAATAAGAGAGCGGGTCCCCCTGCTTCAAATACTCTCAGATGAATGGCGGACATTTCGAGCTCGGGATCTACTTCTTCCCGTATCCGAATAAGATGTCCGTGTCGCTCCAAGTCAATTAAACATGATTCCAGTGTTGTGTACATTAAAATAAAGTCACTCCTAGCTGAGCCTATTCTACATGTTCTGACTATATAAACCGGAAATGAATGCAATAGCTCTTCCCTTAATAGTACTTTCCAGCCATTAAATACTCAACTTCATATTGATTAATTCGCTGATTTGTCAAAATAAGATGATTCCGACACATGCAGAGAGCAGGATGACCAATAGTGGATGAAGCTTATATTTTATAATAGCGAAGAAAGCTGCTGCCGCCGTGAGCAGGGTGGCAAACGTACTCCATTGAAAAATGCTGTCACCATGTCCACTGAAGCCGAAATGGATGGCTGCGTAAACAATCAGTCCGGTTATGATAGGGCGAAGTCCGTAAAACGAGGATTGTACTAGAGGATTCTTGTTGATCTTGAAGAAGAAGGCAGCGATCAGTATGACAATGAGCAAAGAAGGGAGGATGATTCCTATTGTTGCCGTAACCGCTCCCGTCATTCCCGCGGTATGATAGCCTATTAGCGAAGCGCTGTTGGTAGCAATCGGGCCAGGCGACATTCCGGCGAGAGAGACAATTCGTTGAAACTGTTCTGCGGGGAGCCAGCTATATTTTTCAACCTCATATTGAACCATTGGAATAACAGCGTAGCCTCCTCCGAAGGATAGAAGTCCAATCTTCAAAAAAGTAATAAACAATTCCCAATACAGCATAGTAAGTCTCCTAAATGTAATATTCGATCGTTGCTGAATGTTCTGAAGCCGATTTCTTCTCGGTTTGTACCATCATTCCAAGTCTTCTCTTAACAGAGATGATGACCATCCCGAGTACAAGTCCAATCAGGATCATCAAAGTCGGATTGATGCTCGTAGCCATTAATACAATCAGAGATGCGACGGCAATGGTGATCGTGGTGCGGTCAAACAGAGCGTTCTTGCCCATTTTGTATGCAGCGACGGCAATCAGACCGATAATCGCGCCGTGAATTCCCTTCATAGCGGCCTGCACCTTCGGTTCATGCTGAAAGGCAGAATAGATGCTGCTTAGAATAAAAACAATGATAAAGGTCGGAAGCGTGATCCCGACAGTGGCAGCTATAGCTCCTGGCACTTTACCTATTTGATACCCGATAAAAGCGGAAGCATTAACCCCAACACCACCCGGAGCGGATCCAGCCAAGGACATTAGATCATTCATTTCCTGTCTGCTGATCCAGCCCCGTTTCTCCACAATCTCTCGTTCAAGCACGGGAATCATTGCATATCCACCGCCAAAGGTTGAAGGTCCTATTTTAAAGAAAAGCCAAAATAATTGAAAGCATCGTTTAATTGTGTTTTTCACGCCTGAAGTCATGATGAGTCTTCACCTCTTGTTGACTGAATATATCGTCATTATAGCATCTTTTTGTCAAAATGAAATTAACTTGCGGTTAATTAACTTTTTATAGCTAGTTTATCACGACTATAAGCCGATTAATTTGTGAAAAATAAGTAATCTTTATTCTAAATTGGTATAAACTACCGGACTGAACTCAAATGGCGTTAATTCGTGAAATCCTCATTCGCAGATTGATGCTATAATAAATGGGCGATGTGAATAAAGCGTTCACAGTCTATTCATCAAAGGAGAATCGTTGATTTATGCGTTTTTTTTCATTCCTGGGCTCATTCCTGTCCGCATGGCGAGATTATCCAGCAGAAATAAATACGGTGCTTGGGGATCGATATGTCAATTTGCAGCTGCTTGGTGAAGGAAGCTATGGCATGACATATAAATGTCTAGATCAGAAGAGTGGAGCAATCGTTGCACTTAAGCAGTCTAGACCCAGCAAGGGGGAATATGCACAGCATTTGCTGGCAAGAGAGAGGAACATACTTCAGGCGCTCCGTCATCCGCAGATTCCTGAACAGCTTGATTTTTTTAATGAAGGCAAGCACACCTATCTTGTCATGACCTATGTAGAGGGAGATACACTCGAGGATCTAATCTTTGAGCAGGGCCGCAAATATGATGAAGCTTCTTGTATTGAAATGACACTCATGCTGCTGGATGTAGTCCAGTATATTCATAAGAAAGGGTATGTTCATCTGGATCTGCGAATTCCGAATGTGCTATTTCAGGATGAGAGACTTAGCTTAATTGATTTTGGCCTGGCACGACAAATCGGCGAAGCACCGCCGCAAGGGATTCAGAAGAATCAAAAGAACCGAATGAAGCTAAAGAAGACACGGAAGACAAGGTGTACACAGGAGTTAAAAACGGCCAATCGGCCCAAGGCAGCCAGCAATAGCCATTCCTATGCAGCGCAGTTCAAGCTGGCAGAGGAGCAATCCGACCTTGCAGATATTGGACATTTTATGCTGTTCATGCTGTATTCGAGCTACGAGTCCGCGGATGGCACAGATTCTGAACGGAGCTGGCAGGAGGAGTTGTCAATCTCGCCCGAGTTACAGAAGGTTATCGAACGGCTGCTTGAGCTGAAGGAGCCATATTCAAGTACCGATGAATTCATGAATCATTTACATGTTCTTAAACAACGTCATTTCTCTGAGTAAAGAAGCTTTTTCTATAGAAAGGATCTTACATCATGACCCTATTTTTAAACATTTTGCTGAACAACGTCATCCCCTTATTTCTAGTCATGGCTGTAGGTTTTATCGTCAGACGAACGAGAGGACTTGATGTCAAAACGTTATCAAACATTAACTTCTATATCCTGTCTCCGGCCGTTGTCTTTAATCTCTTATATACGACAGACATCACCATGTCTTTGTTTGGGCAGGTCATAGGCTTCTTCTTTATTTTCATGCTGCTGCAATATGTCGTATGTTCTGTCTTTATCAAAATCCGTAAGCTGGAGGGCGGAATGCCTGCTGCACTGCGTAACAGCGTACTGTTCGCCAATAGCGCAAATTATGGACTTCCGATTAACCAGCTTGCCTTCTCAGGTAATCCGCTGACGCTTGGCGTACAAGTCATTATCCTTATGCTTCAATCCTTCATACCGAATACATATGGAATTTACAGTGTCAATGCTCACCGTGCCAAGCTGAAGGATATTTGGAGAACGATCGCGGGACAGCCTGTGATCTATGCCATTCCCGCAGCTCTCCTGCTGAGGTTCCTTGAAGTGCCTCTTCCGAATAGCATTCAGACACCGCTCAATTATTTATATACTGCATTTATTGGCATGGCACTCTTGACGCTTGGTGTGCAGTTAGGAGCGATGAAATGGACTTTCGCGAAAAAGGGCAGCACGAATGTAGCCATTTCTGTGTTTCTAAGACTCATTGCAGGTCCGCTGCTGGCCGCACTTACCGTATGGATGATGGGGATCGACGGGCTGGTTGCCAAGGCCTTAATCGTCTCATCTGCGGTACCGACATCACTCAGCAGTATGATTCTCGCCGTACAGTTCGATAATGAACCGGAATTTTCTTCTCAAACGGTCTTTTTTTCGACACTATTGAGTACGCTGACAGTAACGGGAACGATTGCAGTCCTGCAAATTTAATCTCATTGAACATCCGACTTCCTATGCGGAAAATAAGGACTTATGACCAATGTTCGAAAGGACCTGCATCGTATACAATAGGGGAACATACATACCCATATCTCCATGGATGAGTATTCACTTCAGAATTTCGTTTAATTCGGTTTTATGAAACTTGTGAATGTTAAGCTCTGTTATCTTATACATGATAGAGGGGAGAGGGTGAAGGTGCAGAAGATTGCGGTCATTGTGGTGCATGGACTGGGGCTTCAGAAGAAGGAATACGCTGAAAGGTTCATGAAGAAGCTGGATAAAGCCTTCTCAAGTGTCATGCAGGTACCTTCCGCTAGGCCATACATCGAAGTAGAGCCTGTTTACTGGGCCGATGTATTCGGTAAGGAGGAGGAGAGGATCTATCAGGAGCTGGTATTAAGTAAGAAGCTTCGCTACAAGCATCTCCGCCGATACCTTATCTACTATTTGGCGGATGCTGTCGCATACCAACCGGTCGACACGAATGGACATAATTATGATGCCGTGCACCAGACGATCAGTAATACACTGCACAGCTTATCGCAAAGAGTAGGGAATAATGCTCCCTTATGTGTTGTGTCACATAGCTTGGGCAGCGTAATAGCAAGTAACTTTTTCTACGATTTGCAGTATACATCAAGGCACTTTCCAGGAGTTATCGATACCACCTCACCCTTAGAGAGAGGAGATACCCTGACGCATTTTTATTCACTCGGTACAACGCTTCCGTTATGGAGTCTGAGATATCGCGATTTTAGCAAGCCGATTGTCGTGCCGTCCAAGGAAGGTCAGGAGCTTTTCCCGGGTCTGCAAGGAGAATGGGTTAATTTTTTTGACAAGGATGATATATTGGGATACCCCCTGCGAAATATTGACCCCGCCTATGAGAAGGCGGTAAAGCAGGACATTGATTTGAATGTGGGTAATCCGCTGACCTTCTGGAATCCTTTCTGTCATAATGGTTATATGAAGAACCGCAAGGTGGTCAGACATATAGCGGAGAAGCTGGCCGAGACGTATACGTATGTGAACCGGGATAAGGACTCATTGAGCGCTGGCAGCTCTGCTAATAAAGGACGAAAAAAGAAATAAGGGATCAAGCAAGAGATTTATAATGATAATGAATATAAAAAGCGATCTGCTATGAACTGACATGAGTGACATGAGTTTATAGTGATCGCTTTTTTTTACTTCCGTATTTTGCGCAGCGTAATTGAATTTAGATGGAGGAAGATTTGCCTGGCACAGGTTGTTCCAGCTTATTGGTATGTTTCTTTCGAAACACCATATAGAACCAGGTAGAAGCCAGAACATACAGAACTCCTGTTATGGTGAACGTAATGGCATACCCTTGATAGCTGCCGTAAGTTGTAACGAGATAGGATTGGACAGGGCCCATCGTAGCCCAGCCGATCATGAAGGCGGTCTGCATAAGTGAATTCGCGATGCCTCGTCTTCGATCTGACACATGGTCAATTAGTATCGATGAAAAAATCGGGTTTGCCGCATTCATTAGAGCTTGTCTGAACAAGAAGCTGACGGAGGCAATAAGTAATGAATGGGTGAAGCCGGTCAGCAGCAGGAAAGGCAGAGACATGCTTTGAAAAATAAAGATCGCACGAATCGGTCCTACTCGGTTAACAAGGGTAGGTCCAATCATCATCGATATAATGGTCATAACTTGACCTAACGAGATTAGGGCACTCATCAGGCTGAGACTGATATCAAACCGGTCTGTAAAATACAAATTCAAGTAAGGAACAACCAGACCAGATCCTATTCCGATCAGGAGCTGTGTCAGCACAAAGTGCTTAATGATCTGAAAGTCAGATTTCGACTGCTCTGCTGCCGTATTGGTATGTACGCTTCTGTTCATATTCGATTCAGAAACGGTGTTCGAGCGAATTGCAGCTGCAGGTTGATGTATTACGGGAGAATCTTTGATTAGAAATAACGGAAGCGTACCAAGAAATGTGGCTATACCGCCCAGGAGCAGAACGATCTGTAAACTAGAAAGGCTATGGATACCAAAGTAACCAAGCACATCAGCAAGCACTCCGCCGCCAAAGCTGCCGATTACCTGGGCTGCCAGCACAAGGGAAGCATGGATACTGAATAGCCGCAGCCGATTATGCTCGCCGACATTGCCGGCTAGAAAAGGGATAGCAAGTACTTGAAAGAAAGAAGCAAATAGTCCTGAAGATACGGCCAGCCATAAAAGATTAGGTTCCCCTACAGCAAAAGCCCGTCCAATAAAGGTTAGTCCGCTGAAGAGCGCGCCTATAATGAGTATCGGCTTTTTGCTTAATCGGTCGCCGAGAAGTCCTATAGGAATGAACATGATAGCCGTTGCAATGGACTGCACGCTGATAATGGTACCATTCATCGTTGCGTCGTAGCCTAGATCCTGAATATATAAATTGTAGAGCACGGAGAACATGCCTCCGCCCATTTGATATAGGATATTTGCAAGAAAAAAAAGCTGGATATTGCGGGGCCAGCTTCTAATTTCCGCATTCCATTTTTGCCAAATCCTCAAGTTGTCTTCTCCTCCTGTCCTAATCTATTAAGCCTGTATGCCCAGCTGTTTGTCAAGAACAGGATAATAAACTAAAACAGCCCTGTTTATGCTCCGTCGGGAATGAAGGAGCATAAACAGGGCTATTACGGGATTGGAACTTAGTTAGTTTACGCGGCCAGACTCGACTCTGACTGAGACTGAAGCTGCTTACGGTATACCATTTTTGATATCGTTAAACTCGCTTCATAGAGTAAAAATAAAGGGATAATGACAAGAATGTCGGACATGATATCCGGCGGTGTGATCGTGACTGCAACGACGACAAGAATAAAATAGGAAACCTTGCGCGCCTTCGCGAGCTTGGCTGGATTTAATATGCCCAGCTTGGTCAAGAACATGACGACGACAGGCATCTCAAATAACAGGCCAAAAGGGACCGTCATGTGGATCATAAAAGTAAAGTATTTCTGCGCAGTATACATTGTCTCGAACGAACCTGCTGCCATCTCATTCAGAAAATGAAGCACCATCGGAAACAAAATAAAGTAACCAAAGGAGATACCGAATATAAACATGAGGGTCAAAACAGGTATAAAAATTAATGTAGAACGCTGGGCAGCGGTCGGCACAGCAGGCTGAACAAACTTCCATATGTGATATGCTGCCACAGGGATCGTCAAGGTAATAGCAACCACACCTGCGATCATGAAGTACACCCACATGACATCTGATGGACCGAGAATGATCAGCTTGCGCTCCATATCCGATACAAGAATATCATAGATGTCCTTTACAAAGATAAAGGCGGTGACCATCCAGAGCAGGAAGGTGACGAGCGTCTGAATGAGCCGGCTTCGCAGCTCATCCAGATGCCCTATCATGTTTAATTCGTTTGGATTGTTACTCATTGTGAATTAGATCCGGAGCTGCTAACAGAAGCAGTGTTGCCCGCTTCGGTTTGTTTTTTCTTCTCTTCCTCATCTTGATCTCCACCCATCAGTCCACGAGTGGCCCCCTTGAATTCACTGAGTGTCCGTCCAAAGGCACGTCCAAGCTCAGGCAGCTTGGATGGACCAAATATGATGAGCGCGATAATAAGAATCAGAACAAGTCCGCCGATTCCGATATTGCCGATTCCAGGCATAATATCATCTCCTGTAGAATTTAGATTACGAAACCAACTGCTAACTTATAGTCCCAGCTTAAATCCGCTAATCGCTGCAACTCCGCAACGCGCCTTCTTATCTCCTTTACGGTGAGGCCATGTGCTCGTTGGATTCTTCAGGTCTGTCGTCATTTCACCGGGATGCTGTACAGAAATAAACAGAGTTTGCTCATCTGGTGTGAAGTATGGACCTGTCAGCTCTGAATCCTTAGGACCCGAAGCGAATTGCAGTGCTTGACCCTGGTTGTTGCCGCTTGTAGGGATGACGAACAAACCGTTATTCATAAACGATTTATATACGCCCTTGTTGTGACTGCTTGTTGAAATGTCGGTCACGACCCACAAGTTGCCGTTCGAATCAAAAGCCAGATTATCCGGGGAGCTGAAGCCGGATTGTCTGCCGCCGGCAGCAAAGATTTCGAAATTGAATTCAAGTGATCCGAGATCATCGTTGTTCTCAAAAATACGGGTAATATGACCGTGAATATTGCCATGAATATCGTTGTTTGTGTGGCAAATAAATACCGTGCTGTCAAATGGCGAGATTTCGATATCCTCCGGGCGATCGGTTGGAGTACCGCCGACAAGCAGAGCAGCCTGGTGGCAATAAGTTACGACATCGGCTTGGGAAGTGAACTTTTTCTGCAGCTCTTCCTTCGTACCTGATACACCATAGGGATTCTTAAAGTTGTCGGAAGAGAGAACCTCTTTTACGGCTTCAATGGTTACAGGAGCCCACTTGCCAACTTTAAGATTGGCAACATACAGTGTGCCTTCTTCAAGCAAGGCAGAATTTGCACGTCCGCTCGCTTTGTTGTATTTCCCTTTACTGATAAATTTGTACACACAGGCGTCCTTCTTGTCATCGCCCATATATACAATTACCCGTCCGTCTTTGGCGATGCCCATCGCCGTATTCTCGTGATTGAATCGCCCAAGTGCGGTATGTTTTTTGCGGAAAGAGGCTTCAAACGGATCCACTTCTACAACCCAGCCATAATGTGTCTCAGGCAGCTTCGCTTGACCGGCGAGATCTTCGAAATTCTCCTCACAGGACAATACCGTATTCCATAATGTGACTCCGCCGGAGCAGTTAGCAAATGTCCCTTGTGCTTTGGTTGCATTTCCCAATACCTTTGTGCCCTTAGCAGGACCCGTAATATCAAAAGAAGTGAAGCCTGTAATACGGCGTGCATATTTCGAAGTCGGATCAAGCTTCCACACACCTTGCTCATCTCGATATACTTCTGTGACCGACATGCCTTGGTAATAGAGGCTTTGCTCGATTTGCTTCTTGGTAGGACCACTGTCCGCTACTGGACCGAGGGCGAAGATATTCGTGTATTCATGATTTGTAACAAGGAGTCCTCTCGTATTCGATCCTTCGATAGGGAAGAATGCGTTGTAGTCGGCACCTTGTCCGAATTTTTCTCCTGCCGGATTAATAATATCGTCGAAGGCAGCAACAACGTCATACTTAAAGTTCTTTGGCAAGACGAGCTCGTCTTCCATAGAAGGATCAATTGGATCGAAAAATCCCGTAACTTTATTGGTATTAAATCCAAAGAGGTGGTTCGCACTGGATGCTGCAGAGGCTTTACCGTCAAGCGTACCAAGTCCGGCAGAAGCAGCGGCGAGGGCAGCAGCGCCTGTACCAAGATAGGATAGAAATGTTTTGCGATCAATCGTTTTTTCGCTCAAAAGAACACACTCCTTGTTATTTATCAGTCGGATTTTGACAAATCCTCATGTAAACAAGCATAAGCGGAGTTTGTAAATTCCAATTCATCTCAATGCAAAAGAAATGTAAAATAAGTAGATTTGAATGGATGAATTCCTGTCCTTATATAACATATAACTGACATAATTCAAGCTCAGATGAAGAGGATAAGGGGTGTAATGAACATCATTTTACATAGTTGAAACAATTTCATAAATGATATTTACAAATAAGTTAGTTTGTTGTTAGAATAAATTACATAATTCAACTTCAGATGTCTAATCAAGTCGCAGGAACTCGGGACAAGAGTCGCTTGCATCCTTGATCGACGCTTAAGCTGAAGCTGATCCAGGAGGACAAGCCATTGGACTATAATCCGGATACGATTTATATCGTAGGCGATGCACAGACCTCGGTGAATAATCCGATTACACAGCAGTTTAGTGCTTTTTTTATCGGTCTGGTTATTGATACAACCAATGATAAGATTGTGGATGCCGGCTGCTCTTCGACCATTCCGCTGACCTCCGCCTTTGTCAGAACTCTGTTTATAGGGAAGACGATGAATGATCTGGACACGATAAGTGAGCAGGTTCGTTCGAGATATCACGGCTCCTCACAGAAGGCAATTATTGTCGCCTTTAAGGATGCACAGAAGAAGTATCGCTCGATCATTAACCATAATTGAATATAGAAGATGTGCTGCTTTATTTATTCACATGTACCGGCTATGTCATATATCAGGCCTTGCGTACAACATATCGTAAATGAAATCCAGCAAATCATAACTAGGGTCAGACATGTTCTCATGTAAGGAGCAGCTGCCCGAGTTATGGTTTGCTGTTTTTTTTATTCTCTAGTAGAGCTTTGCATTCAAATTACGATTTTATAGGGGGCCGTTCTGAATGAAACTGTATATTTCAATTGATATGGAAGGCGTTACTGGTCTTGTGGATGATACTTTCGTTGATTCTGCTAAGCGGAACTATAACCGGGGTCAGCGGATTATGACGGCTGAGGCCAATCATGTGATCGAAGCGGCGTTTGGTGAAGGAATTGGTGAAGTTGTCGTTAACGACAGTCATTCCAAAATGAATAATTTGATCATTGAGGAGCTGTACCCAAGGGCACAGTTAATATCAGGAGATGTGAAACCCTACTCCATGATGCAGGGTCTCGATTCCACCTATGAGGGAGCTGCATTTCTCGGCTACCATTCAAGAGCTGCAAGGCCGGGAGTGCTAAGTCACTCGATGATCTTCGGCATTCGGAATATGTACATCAATGAAGTGGCTGTAGGGGAGCTTGGATTCAATAGCTATGTTGCAGGACATTTTGGAGTTCCCGTCCTGCTTGTGGCAGGGGATGATGAGACCGCAGCGGAAGCCGAGGAGCTGATTCCTTATGTCACAACCGCTATTGTAAAAAAACAAATCTCACGCACGTCAGCGCTGTGCTTGACCCCCGCCCAGAGTGGTGAGCTCCTGAGGGAGAAGACGATTGAAGCATTAGCGAACAAAGAACGCGTCAAGCCGCTGCTTCCACCGGCGAATCCGCTTCTGACGCTAGAGTTTGCCAATTACGGTCAGGCAGAGTGGGCTCACCTTATGCCCAAAACGAAGATGGAACGTTATTCCCCAGTCGTATCCTATCAGGCAGACGACATCCTTGAAGCCTACCAAGCCATGCTTGTAATGACTGAGCTTGCAATGAGAACTGCATTTTGCTGATAAAGGAGTCATGTCATGGCACAATATATTCTTCGTAAATTCATATCTATGGTCGTTACGTTATGGCTGATCATTACGATTACCTTTCTATTAATGCATTCGATTCCAGGGTCGCCGTTTGACCGGGATGGAAAGGAAGCGAACGCCAATGTAATCCAGAACATGATGTCCTTCTATCATCTGGACGAGCCTCTCTACATTCAATACTTCGAATATTTAAAATCTCTTCTAACCTTGGATCTGGGTCCTTCCATATCTCATTACCCCGACAGTGTTAACAGTATGATTGAACGGGGATTTCCCGTTTCATTTCAACTGGGCATTGTGGCCATAAGTATTTCCATACTCATCGGTATTCTTCTGGGAACGATCGCCGCCCTGCAAAAAAACGGCATCATCGACTATATGGCAATGATTCTGGCTGTTATTGGGGTTGCTGTTCCAAGCTTCGTGCTTGCACCGCTGCTAATTAAATATATCGCGGTTGAACTCAAGCTGCTGCCGGTAGCCACGTGGGGAACGTGGAGGCACATGGTACTCCCTGCACTGGCGCTAGCGGCTGGACCGATCGCTACGATCGCAAGACTTACTCGCGCAAATCTCATAGAGGTGCTGACTCAAGACTACATCGATACCGCCAGATCCAAAGGTCTTCCACCTTTTACTATTGTCGTGAAGCATGCTCTTCGTAATGCGGTCCTGCCGGTGATTACGCTGCTTGGCGTTTTGCTGGCTAACGTCCTGACGGGAAGCTTCGTTATTGAGAAGATCTTTGCCATTCCGGGAATGGGAAAATACTTTGTCGATGGCATCAATAACCGCGATTATTCCGTCATTATGGGAACGACCGTATTTTATAGCGCGCTGCTCATTATCATGATGTTTATCGTTGATATCTTGTACGGCCTGATTGATCCGCGAATTAAACTTCATAAGAAAGGGGCTTAGGTTATGCAAGCACCCCATGTACCTGATCATCTATTTGTACCCATGAAACGCCAAGCCGGAGAGGCGGAAGCGATTGTAAGACCAAAGATTCCCGCTTGGCAAAGGGCATGGATACTGCTGTACAAGAACAAGCTTGCCTTTGCAGGACTCATCGTCATCGTTCTACTCAGTGTATTCTCTGTATTCGGTCCTCTCATCGCTGAACACGGCTATGCGGATCAGGATCTGGTGAATGCCAATCAGAAGCCGTCCGCAGCCCACTGGTTTGGAACGGATGATCTTGGACGCGATGTGTTTGCCCGCATTATATACGGAGCGCAGATTTCGCTTGGGGTTGGACTTATCGCTGCTGTCATCGATTTTGCGATTGGGGTCATTTACGGCGGGATCGCCGGATACTTCGGCGGCCGAGTTGACAATGTCATGATGCGGATTGTTGATATTTTGTACGGTATTCCGTATTTGCTTATTGTTATCTTGCTCATGGTTGCCATGGGTCCCGGCCTCCTTACAATCATCGTGGCGCTAACTGCGACTGGATGGATCGGCATGGCGCGAATCGTGCGTGGACAGGTTCTACAGCTGAAATCCTCTGAATATACGCTCGCTGCCAGAGCACTGGGGGCAGGTTCGTGGAACATCATTCGAAGACATTTGCTGCCTAATGCGTTTGGCGTCATCATCGTGCAGGTCACTTTCTCGGTTCCGTCGGCTATTTTCTCGGAAGCTTTCTTAAGCTTTCTTGGCCTTGGCATTCAGGCTCCACTTGCAAGCTGGGGCACGATGGCAAATGACGGAATGTCTACGATATTATCCGGTTATTGGTGGCGGCTGCTTTTCCCATCATTATTTATCTCTTTGACGATGCTGGCATTTAATCTACTGGGTGACGGTCTTCATCAGATATTTGATCCGAAGCAGAGGAGGTAACACATGATGACAATGAGGAATGAGGGAGCAGCTCCGCTGCTCGAAGTGAATAATCTGCATGTTTCGTTTGCAACGTATGGCGGCAGGGTCCAGGCCGTGCGGGGGGTTAATTTTACCCTCCATACAGGAGAGACGCTGGCGATCGTCGGGGAGTCTGGAAGCGGTAAGAGTGTGACCGCGAGAAGCATTATGCGCCTCCTGCCCAAGCAGACCGCTGCGATTAACGAAGGCAGCATCAAGTATAAAAATATGGAGCTGGTCAGCCTTGGGGAGAAGCAGATGAGGGGGCTTCGCGGCCGGGAGCTCACGATGATCTTTCAGGATGCGATGACGGCACTTAATCCAACGATGACGATAGGCGAACAGCTCATGGAAGGGATCAGGCATCATCAGAAGCTCTCCAGGACTGAGGCAAAGAAGCGTGCCATCGATATCTTGCAGCTTATCGGAATTAAGAATCCGGACACTCGGCTCAAGCAGTACTTGCATGAATTCAGTGGTGGGATGAGACAGCGGGTCATGATTGCGATCGCTGCCATAGGTAATCCTTCCATTCTTATTGCGGATGAGCCGACTACAGCACTCGATGTAACGATCCAAGCACAAATATTGGACTTGTTCAGATTGCTGCAGGAAGAAACGGGTGTATCCATCATTATGATTACACATGATTTGGGGGTTGTCGCCAATCTAGCTCACCGTGTTTGTGTCATGTATGCAGGTAAGATTGTGGAGTCCGGTACGGTAAGGCAGATTTACTATGATCCAAAGCATCCATACACGCAAGGACTGCTTGCATCCATGCCCCGTGTAGACGGTGATCGCAGCAAGCCGCTTACATCCATCCCCGGAACACCGCCGGATTTGTTCGCACCGCCAAAAGGCTGTGCTTATGCGCCACGTTGTCCTTATGCAATGGAAGTATGCACTTCATATGATCCGCCAAACGTGGGCATGGACGGAGCTCCTGAACATTCAGCCGCCTGCTGGCTGCTCGACGAACGCTCCAAGGGTGTGTTCCCGAAGAAATCAGTACCCACACCAAAAGTGCTTGAGCCGGCGATACGTTCTTCTATTGGTTGAGCGATCCATAGACACATACATTGCCGGAAATCGAATCAATTTCATACGAATTAGCTATGAAATTGATTCTATATACATTTATAAACTTAAGGGGGAGTAATCAATGAAGAAACACCGGTCCATGTTGTTCTTGAACTGTATTATGATCATGTGTCTTGTGCTGGCGGCTTGTGGAGGAGAGGGCAGTGGAGCAGAAGGAGACTCTGCTGATGCGAACAGTAAGATTCTGCTCGTCAATAACGGCAAGGAACCGACGTCACTTGATCCGCCCGTTGGTTTTGATCAGGTATCGAATGATGTGCTGAACAATTTTATGGAAGGGCTGACGCGTCTGCAAGAGGATCATACTCCAGGTCCAGGCGTAGCGAGTGAGTGGACAATTGCAGACGATGAGAAGCAATATACCTTCACTCTACGGGAGGATGCCAAGTGGTCTAACGGTGATCCGGTTACAGCATCGGATTTTGAATTTGCATTCAAACGTATGCTGGATCCAAATCTTGGCGCTGCATCCGCAACGCTTGCCTATGTCATTGATGGAGCTGAAGCGTATAACTCGGGAGAAGGCACCGCAGATGACGTACAGGTTACAGCGGTAGATGAGCACACACTCCAAATCACGCTGAACAAGCCCGCTCCCTGGTTTCTCGGTATGATGTCGAACCCTGCATTTTTCCCAGTACATAAGTCAACCGTTGAAGGAAATGCGCAGTGGGCGGCGGAGGCTACTTCCATTCTAAGCAACGGACCGTTCAAATTGACGGAATGGAAGCATGATGCCGAGATTCAAATGGTGAAAAATGACCAGTACTGGGATGCGGAAAACGTCAAGCTGGACGGCATTACGATGAAGATGGTGGACGATTCAACGACAGCCTATCAGCTGTATGAGAGTGGAGAACTGCATATTACTGGAAGCTTGCCGCCGGATGTAATTCAATCTCTGATCGATGAAGGTAAGGCAACGATTGAAGATTCAGCCGGGACGTATTTCTATCGTTTTAATACAACGATGGAGCCGTTCACCAATGCGAAGATTCGTAAAGCATTCACTATGGCTGTAGACAGACAGCAGATTGTAGATCTGGTGATCAAGCAGAAGCATAAGCCGGCAACGGGACTTGTATCCTACGGACTGCTTGAAGGAGACGGAGCAGATTTCCGTGACAAAGGCGGAGAGCTTGTAAGCTTCAATATTGAGGAAGCTAAACAGCTCCTGACAGAAGGGATGGAGGAAGAAGGGTATGATACCCTCCCGGCCGTAACCTTGTCCTATAACACTAATGATCTCCATCAGAAGATTGCAGAAACGATGCAGGCCATGATCAAATCCAATCTTGGTATTGATATTACGCTGGCAAGCAAGGAGAGCAAAGTGCTGACAGACGAGCAGAAGAGTCTGCAGTTCCAAATGTCAAGAAGCTCCTGGCTCCCTGATTTTGCAGATCCGATTAATTTCTTGGACATATTCGTGACCGGCAGTCCTAATAACCGTACAGGCTGGAGCAACAGTGCGTATGACAAATTGATCGAAGATGCTTATAACGAGCCGGATGTGGAGAAACGATTTACGTATTTGCATGAAGCAGAGAGCATACTTATGGAAGAGATGCCGATTATGCCGATGTATTTTTATAATTCGGTGTTTATGCAGAAGGAGAATTTAACTGGGGTGCTTCGACATGCATACGGCTATATTGACTTCAAGTTCGCTGAATTAAAATAAACAGGCAGCTGATGGCTCTGCTGCGAGTTCTCCCGGTGATCCAGACAGGTCACTGGGAGTTCCTTTCTATACGTGAAGAGAGGAGTTGAGTGAAGGAGATGAGCATAGAGTTCGAGAGGGTTCATCTTAAACCTATTTATCCAGAACCATTAGGCGCAGGGGATACTGTGGGTATTATTGCTCCAGCAAGCCCAGGGGATGCAGCTCGTATAACGAAGGCTGCCAATTATTTGCTCGGTCTTGGGTTACAGGTTCAATTCGGGGAGACAGTTTATAGCGAATATGGATATTTGGCTGGAGAGGATCAAGACAGGGCTGATGAGCTGAATGCCATGTTCGCCAATCCGGATATCAAAGCAATCGTATGCGCCCGAGGAGGATATGGAACTGCAAGAATGGCGGATCTTCTGGATTATGAGCTTATTCAACGTCATCCGAAGTTTTTCTGGGGCTACAGTGACATTACATTCCTGCACAATGCTATATTTCAGCGTACGGGATTGATCACCTTCCATGGACCGATGCTGACTTGTTTAGCCTCTGATCTCGTTGATCCACTTACACTCGAAGGATTTAAATTATTGTTTGGTAAGGACGTACCATCCTATACAGAAGCCATTTCTCCGCTTGAGGTGCTCATACCAGGTACGGGAGCAGGCCCAATTGTGGGCGGTAACCTCTCACTGCTGGTGACGACGCTCGGTACTCCATATGAGATCGATACGACAGGCAAGCTGCTCTTGATTGAAGATATTGATGAAGAGCCATATCGGATAGACCGCATGCTGAACCAGCTCCTGCAAGCGGGCAAGCTGACAGAGGCAGCAGGCATCATCGTGGGTGATTTTCATCATTGTGATCCTGTTAAGCGTGCTTCATCGCTATCACTGGATGAGGTGATTCGGCATTACATGACGAAGGCGGGAAGACCTGCCGTGTCCGGCTTTCGGATCGGTCACTGTTCACCGAATATTGCAATTCCTTTAGGTCTTCCTGCACTGCTGGATACGAATCGCAAGCTTCTCCAATTTGGTAGGTGATGCTTTTTTATATCACGATTTTGCATAAACGGTGCAGAGAACTAGAATCCCCGCTTATATAACAAGGAGGTACATCAAAGTGATTATTCAGAATATCGAGGTCATGCGTAAATATACACCGCTAATCAAGCCGTTTAAAACCGCTTTAAGAACAGTAACACGCAGTGAATCTATTCTCGTTCGAATGACAGCTAGCGACGGCCGAATCGGTTGGGGTGAAGCACCGGCTACGGTCGTAATTACCGGGGACAGCCTGGATAGTATTGAGTCAGCCATACTCCACACACTGGGTCCTGCTTTAAAAGGCAGAAGTCTGCTCTCTTACGAGCAGCTATTACAGACTATACATACCGTTATGGTGGGTTCAAGCAGTGCGAAAGCTGCGGTGGATATGGCAATCTATGATTTGCTGGCACAATACAGCGGCATGCCTCTATACCAGTTTCTTGGGGGATATCGGGACCGGATTGAGACGGACTTTACAGTGAGTGTGGGATCTGTGGCAGAAATGGCGGATGATGCAGAGCGGTGTGTAGCGGAAGGCTTTAATGTTCTCAAGATTAAAGTTGGTAAAGATCCGATCGAAGAGGACATCACTAGAATTCAAGAAATCCGTGCACGGGTCGGTAATCAGGTAGGAATCAGACTGGATGCTAATCAAGGATGGCAGGTGAAGGAAGCGATCCGTTGTATCCGCAAGCTGGAGGAGCTGGACCTGAGCATTGAGCTGGTAGAGCAGCCGGTTAGAGCGAGTGATCTGGCTGGGCTCAAGACGGTTACGGACTCCGTGGATACGCTCATTATGGCTGACGAAAGCGTATTTACTCCGGGTCAGGCGCTTGAGGTGCTGCAGATGCGTGCTGCCGATCTCATCAACATTAAGCTGATGAAATCGGGGGGGATCTACAAAGCCCAGATGATCAACCAACTCGCCGAAGAGTATGGTGTAGAGTGCATGGTCGGTAGTATGATTGAATCAAAGGTAGCGGTAACCGCTGCCGCTCATTTTGCAGCAAGTAAAAAGAATATAACCCGCTTTGACTTTGATGCGCCTCTCATGATGAATCAGGAGAATGTATTAGGCGGAGTAATCTATGACGGGAGAGTCATGCGATTTACGGATGCAGCTGGACTCGGCATTCGTGATGTACACATTCGAGAGGGAATGGGGGTAACAGGATGAAGCAATCCGAACTCAGCCCTGGGCTGAAAAGGATGGTGATCGGTGTTCCGGTTGCAACGGTATGGACTACACCTGAATCCCCGCGAGATATAGATATGCACATTCTGCAGAATCCCGCTGAAATTGGAAATTGGGCTAGCAAGCTGACAGCAAATGAACGGCTGGATTTGTGTACGTCTAACCGTACGCAGACGCAGGTTCTATACGCCGAGGAGGTTGTTGTCCTTGAGGTGAGAGACGGGTGGGCAGACGTCCGCATTCCTAGTCAAGCAACCAGGAAAGATCCGATTGGATATCCGGGCTGGATTCCTTATGCTCAGCTCTCGGAATGGAAGCGTGACATTGCACTTGACAGCGATGAGTTATTAAATGCTCAGTTGCAGGTGCAGAATGATGCTCATGCTCAAGATAATGAACTTGCACAAGTCAATGCTCATGTGCGGAACAACGAGGTGCAAGTTAATGCTAAATTCACCCCTATGTTCCTGTTGTCAGAAGGTACAGAAGCACCGTACTTGGAACTCAGTTACTTAACAAAGCTTCCATTAATAGAGGTGATAGGCACAAAAGTCTATGTTCGATCTCCTCATGGAATCGGCATGATTAATAAAGAAGACGTCATTGTGTTATCCGGCAGTACGCGGATTGATTCCACATCATTGGCTCTATCGACTCCATCCGCTCTATCCACTGCGTTGGCAGCATCCGAAGCAGCACCAGATACGGACTTAGCAAGTAATCAATATCATTCAGGAGCTGAAATAGACACAGGCAGGCGTATTGCAGCAGAAGCGAGCAGGTTTCAGGGCCTAGCCTATTTATGGGGTGGGTTATCCGCGTATGGCTACGATTGCTCAGGCTATGCATATAGTATGTATGCGTCCCAAGGAATTATCATTCCACGGGATGCTTCAGATCAGGCTCTGGCAGGAACAGAAGTAGCGAGTAATCAGCTGCATCCGGGTGACCTGCTTTTTTTTGCATATGAAGAAGGAAAAGGACGCATTCATCACGTAGGTATATATATAGGGGAAGGCAAAATGATTCATTCACCTGATTCGAAAAGCTCTATTGAGGTGGTGGAACTAACTAATTATAAACGGATTAAAGAGCATTGTGCATCCAGAAGATACAATGAAGGGCTTTGAGGGCGACAATGTGAATTATCTCAAAAATAATGAATATACACTGTATGTACTACATATTCATGCACATTCTCATTGGGCTATTTTACGACAATAGAAATGGGGACTTACAATTAGGAATAATTACAATAATGAAATTAACGAGATAGATCACTATAGATTAAAAAAATTCGTAGATTGGGTGCTGCAACAAAGCGATTCCACGATTGAAGATCGAAGTTTGGAGAGCGGAGAGCTAGGTCGCACGATTAAGGGAGCTTGGCGTGAATGCTTGGAAGAGTCAAGAATTCACAAAATGTCCCAAGAAGACGCTCCCCAGAATATTCATATCACATCAAGTCTATCCAATGCGGGAACTCTTAAAGTCTCCTTGTCAAAGGCAGGTATCCGGCAAGAAGCGATTGTATATAGCTTTGAAGATTTCTATGCGGTTGGACCCTTGCGTCATATTGATCAGTCGCAGTATGAGATTGAGCGTTATATGTGGATGACGAATCATATGGGATACGATCATTATTTTGTTAACGGATTACATCAGATATCATCAATGAAGCCGATTCTTGAGAGCATTCCGGATCACAAGATCGTAACGATATGGGCAGGAAACAATACACATGACTATATATTTGTACGTTTAGTACTGCACTTGCTTCGCGGGGTAAGAGTGGAAGTTCAGATCATAAATCCTGCAGAAGAGTATGAACGTTTGCCTGCATCAGATAGAATACGGACTAACGAAGGAAATACTGACATCGTATCCTTGAACCAGCTAACAACGGAAGAGCTAGCCCAAATCCTGGTACAATCAAGTGGTAATACACTCACGGAAGAGGAGAGAGCCCAGTATGCTGACGAATGGCTGGATATCTCAAGCCATAGTGAAATGCTGCGAGTATTAACCGAGGGGAAGCTGCACTTTTTGGCGGAAGATGCCTATGATCATTTAATAATGGAAGTCATTCACAAACACTATATAAATATTCATAAGATAGAGGATAAGTATATTCTTCATAAGGAATATGTGTCAGCAGGACTATTGATTGTTCCGATACTCGAACGTTATCCTGAATTAATGAGTGTTAATCTGATCTCTTACCGGTTTCGATCGCTAATTGCGACAAAGGAGCTTGACTTTTTGGGGGTTCCAAATTTAACCTATCAGTATTATGTGAAGCCTGCTAAGGTATAACGTTCATCTTAGCGGGAATGGCTGAATTACATCCCAATTTAGAAAGAGGTGGCATACATGACGGAGCAGCATGTTCATTTAATGTTCGGGATGTCAGAGCAGGGAGTCATGAAAGCTGCATTACATAAAGCGGAAATTCGTCATTCACACAAAGTACTCTCGTTTAATGACTGGTTTGCTTATGGCCCACTGTCGGGCATTGACCTCAAGGATGGAGAAAGTAATCGGATATCCTGGATGTCCCAGCGATTGTCCAATTTTGACAAAGTGTATATGTACAATCCTGACCATCAGATTGGAACAGTCATCAAAGCGATCAAGGCGATTCCAGAAGGAAGCAGAATTACCATCTGGCATGGCGATCATGCACATGATCAGATTGGACTTCGGTTTGCCGTCTATTTATTACAAGATCAGGACGTGCAGATCGTATTAAATAATGCGGCAGCGGAATATCAGGCCCTTTTTCTTCGTGATGTTATAGAAAAAGAATCAGGAAATTCGGCGCCCGTTATGTTACCGGTGAATCTCGCTCAGCTTAAGAAGGAGCATTTTATTCCGATGCTCAATAGGCTGGAACAGAAGGCCTCATTAAGTGGAGAACAAAGAGTGCAGCTTACCAAGGATTGGCATAATCTCTCTTTGGAGAATTTACCTCTCCGATTATGGGAGAACAACCAGTTTAAATGCAGTGATGAGAACGCACTGGATGATATCATTGATGAAGTCGTATCGGAGATGGGTTTGCAATTCGAGGATCATTACGTTCCTGCATCCAAGGTTGTTGCTGAGGTACTCCTTAAGCTTCATCGTTATTATTTGCGCAAGGATTTCTTGGAATTTAGATTACGGTCACTGATTGAGACCAAGAAGCTGCAGTTCAAGGGAGCACCTGGACAGCTGCATCGTTACAGTGTAAAAATAGGCTGAATCGAGGTTTTGATCTCTATAGAAAAACAGTTATAAAGCGCTATGTCTTTCGCATAAGCTAGTACAAATAAGCCTTGGCTTTCAATGAACTGGCTATAATGAGAGGTGTAGAAGATGGAATGCAGAACCGGTTGTGGGGCGTGTTGTATTGCAGCATCGATTTCTTCTCCAATTCCAGGGATGCCCGAAGGTAAACCCGCTGGAGTGAGATGCGTCCAGCTGACGGAGGAAAACAAATGCAAGCTGTTTGGCCTTCCGGAGAGACCCAAAGTATGCAGCAGACTAAAGGCTGAGCCGACAATGTGCGGTGAAACGAATGATGAAGCGTTCAGCACGCTGACGGAATGGGAGAGATGTACAGCACCCGCTCCTAGAATGAACTAGATAACACAAAGAGGCGGCATCAGGACGAATCCTGGTGCCGCCTCTTATGTAACTGTCCACGGCTTGATAAATGAAACCTTTCACAATGTAAACTGTAACCCGCACTACGGAATCGCATGGTCAATACATCTCAGCACTTTGTCGTCATATGCAAAATGGATTTCAGCCGAATTGGCAGAAGGATGCTTAACGCGGATCTTCATGTAGAGGGAGCAATTCTTAAATTTGCAGATATGAAAGTTGCAAAGCCTGAAGCACCCTTTAACGGACTGCTCGCTATAGTTAACGACCGGAATGGAGTAAGTTAGATATTTGCCTCCTACCGGACCTGACTTTACGCTTTAATGAAGGTCTTTAGCAGAAGATAATAAATATCAGGAGAAATTACTATTTGCTAAATGTCATATTAATCTTAAAAAATCAGCAGTATCTCGATCATATCGAGATACTGCTGATTTTTTATTTCAAGCGATTTTTAAACAAATTTCGTCCAAAGGTGAACACTGAACGTTTTCTCCCTCTATTAGTGGAATCTTTGGATGATGAATGACTTTCGCGTAGTAACTGGAGAGAGACAGCCAAAGATAGAACGTCAAAATGAAGTGCCTATTTACATTTATTTATTATAACTGTTATACTACAAATATAACAGTTATAATAAACATATCGGAGGTGTGCAGAAATCATGATCATTGAGCTTGATATGGAGTCGGATGTACCCATATACACCCAGCTTACGAATCAGATTATTGAGGGTATTGCAAGCGGTAAGCTGCAACCGGGTGAAGCGTTGCCATCTGTACGCAGTATGGCGCAGGACATCGGGATCAATCTTCATACGGTCAATAAAGCCTACAATTTGTTGAAGCAGGATAATTACATTCATGTACATCGTCAGAAGGGCGTTGTCGTCAATCCAGAGGGGATGCCGAAGATGGATGATGAATTTGCAGCAAGACAATTAAAGCAGCTTCGTCCCATCATTGCGGAGGCCATTCTTCGGGGGATGACCAAGGATGAATTAGAAGCGATAGTGAACGATATCTATAAGGATATTAAGTCATAGTCAATATTTATAAGAATGGAAGGAGAGAAGAGCATGCAATGGATTCATTTCGTAATGCTTGGAGTTATGTTTTTACCCATTACCCTACTTATTGCTTTCACGCCATACTTTACCCGGAGGACAGAAAGCTTCGGAATAACGGTGAGTGAAGAGGTGTTCTACAGCGAACCGCTGAAGAGAATGAGAAGAAATTTCGCAGCTATCATCATCATTGTGCAGGTAGGCCTTCTCGCTATATGTCTGTGGGGAACGAGCCTCGTACAGGATTCGGCTAAGCAAGCAACATGGATGATTATTTATATTTTTGCAGTAGTGATTGTTCATTTTATAGCCTTGTTCTATTTCCACAACAAAATGAAAAAATACAAGGCTAAGCAGCTCCCTGCCACAGTCAAACCGTCCAAGATGAGCATCGACACATCCTTTCGCAAGCAGAAGCTGGTTATATCAAACAAATGGTATTGGATTCACGCCGTTATTATTATCGGTACCGCGATATTCACCGCCATAAGCTACGATCGCTTCCCGGATCAAATTCCGTTTCAATATGATCTGCAAGGCAATCCGACGACAATTCGGGATAAGAGCCTGGGAACAGTCTATATGCCTGTCATTATGCAGGCGATGATGACACTCTTGTTTATCTTTATAAACTCTATGATCTATCGAAGCAAACAGCAGGTTGATACAGATAACCCAGAGATTTCGTTAAGCAAGAATAGAATATTTCGGATGAGAAACTCTGTATTTAATTTAATTACTTCGTTGCTGCTCGTGCTGTTGTTCAATTTCATGCAATTTACAATGTTATATCCTGTAGATGCAGGCGTCATGATGGCTGTCGTTATTGCGGTCGTATTCCTAGTACTTCTCGGTGTGGCGATTCTTTACTTCACAACAGGCCAAGGCGGAAGCCGAGTGAAACTTCAAGCAGAGCCTTCCTCCGTAGAGCCCTATGGAAACGATGAGAGCTGGAAGCTGGGTATGTTTTATTTTGACCCGAAGGACCCTGCAATTTTCGTGGAGAAAAGAATGGGGTATGGCTGGACGATCAATCATGCTAGACCGATGGCATGGTTCTTACTGATCAGCATCATCGGAACCATTGTAGCGGTAAGCTTTCTTATTAGCTGATGATCGGAGAAGCCCCTCACAAACAATAAAATATATGTAGGCTGGATGAAGAGTGATGGGCTCTTTTCCAGCCTTTTTTTACATACAGGCAGATGAATGGTACATTCCAGCTTGACTTGACATAAAAATGTGATATGGTTATATACATGACTATATAACCATATATCGAAGGAGAGATGGTTAACAGGTGGTGAAAGTAAATTGAGCAGAGGCTTAGCGGATAATAAACCAATTTTTCAGCAAATCAAGGAAAAGATTGAGGACCAGATCGTTAACGGCGAGATTAAAGAACACGAGCAAATTCCATCAACCAACCAACTCGTGCAGTTCTATAAGATTAACCATCTTACGGTATCAAAAGGGATCAATCTTATGGTGGACGATGGGATCATTTATAAAAAGAGAGGTGTAGGCATGTTTGTTGCGGAAGGAGCAAGAGCGAAGCTGCTTGAAGGACGAAAGGGTGCCTTTGCAGATCAATACATTTTGCCGATGCTGCAGGAAGCAGAGAAGCTCGGGATGTCGGATGAGGAACTAATCAATCTAATTGAACAGCGAAGAGGAAGGGGGATGAACTCATGAATATTGAGATGAATCAGCTCGGTTTGAAATACCGTAAGCATATGGCGCTTGAGAACTTAACCATGAGTTTGGACAGCGACAAAATATATGGACTGCTAGGAAGAAATGGTGCGGGTAAGACAACCTTATTAACGATACTCGCATCGTTTAGACGCCAGACACAAGGCACTCTTCGTATTCATGGAGAGAACCCCTATGAGAACGCCAAAATTATGCGTCATGTGGCTTTTGTGTATGAGATGGATTACTCCTCTGAAACGGAGAAGGTAAAAGGAATGCTGGAAGCAGCTAAACGCTATAGGCCATTCTTCGATATGGACTATGCCTTGTATTTGGCAGAACGTTTCAAGCTTCCACTGGGTAAGGCGATGAGCAGCCTGTCCAAGGGTATGCAGTCCGCAGTTAACGTAACCATTGGACTCGCGGCTAGAGCTCCAGTTACTCTGTTTGATGAAGCCTATTTAGGAATGGACGCACCGACTAGAGAGCTGTTCTATAAAGAGCTGTTGGAAGATCATGCGAAGCATCCCCGGACCATTATTATGTCTACCCATCTTGTATCTGAAATGGATTATTTGTTTGAAGAAGTTATTATCATCAACAAAGGACAGCTTGTTCTCAAGGAGACTTCAGAGGATCTTTTGTCTAGAGGGGCTACCGTTACAGGGGCAGCTTCCACTGTTGATGCATTTACGAATGAGATGAAAGTGCTGAATGTACAGCAATTAGGCGGTACGAAATCAGCAGTCATCTATGGCGAGTTGTCTCGGGAGCAGCGGTTGGCTGCTCAGCAATTGGGGCTTGAACTTGGTAATGTGCCGCTTCAGGATCTATTCATTCAATTAACGGAGGAGGAGCAATCATGAAAATGAAGCCTTTTGAGAACAGCAAGAAGATCACATTTGATATGTTTTATGTCCAGCTGGTTTGGACCCTGTGGTTTGTTTCATTCTTGTTTCTGGCCCAGTTTATGCTGCTGCTGCTTCCAGATTTCATTAAGCTGAACGTATCTGAGTCGGAATCCCCAGCTTCCATGTATTTTATGAATTTTGGATTCACCCCATCCAAGACCTATATGCTGGTAATCGGGATTATCTCTTCCTATGTATTCTTGAAGCATTATATTCATCAAGGGGTAACAAGGAAGGATTATTTTGTAGGCTCTACAATGGCTGTGATTCTTCTATCCATCGTTCTCCCTATTCTCATGTGGATACTTTCAGGTGTTCAGTACTTGATATTGGGATGGGCTGGAATCCCACATCAAGAATCTGTTGTTATTGGATATGAGATGTTCAGCTTGATGCCGTTTATTATGTTTACAATGCAGTTACTAGTCTACTATTCAGTAGGAAGGATGGTCTCCATGAGCTTTTACCGCCTCGGCTTCTTCGGCGGGATGCTATCGATCCCCGTAGGACTCAGTGGTCTAATACTGCTTGATATGGTGTGGGGCGGCGGTGATGCTGAGGAGCTGCTGTCTGACTGGCTTCCAATCTATCCTGTAGAGCTGACGACGACAACGGCGATGCTCACCTCCGTGGTCCTTGCTGCTCTGTTCATCATCCTCCATCGAATAATTTCCCGAAACATCGTTATCAAAATAAAGTGATTCTTGTAACAAGAGTACTTCAATCATCATAGAGATGAAAAGAACGCTGGTTATCTCACTCGAAGTGAAAATAAACCAGCGTTCTTGGTTTATATTATCTGGATTGAACATGAATAACGCGTTCCAGCTGACGTGCAATATGCTCTGTGCCTTGGGCAATGTCTGCTCGGTCAAAGTACAGTCTCACATGACGCTCATCCATATCAAATGCCTGTTCAAAAAATCCGCCAAGCCCACGTGCTCTGCGGTCAACCTCTACTAGTACATATATACCATCCTGATCGAGATTCATCATGAGCTCGAGCTCTTTCACTCGTCCGGAGAAGGAGCTGCTTGGATAGTATTCAAACTCTTGTACAAAAGGAACACCGCGTCCGAGTTTGGAAGCATGCTCACAGGAGGAAGTTTTGTAACGGAATCCGAGATATTCTACTGCTTCGAAGATAGCAGACATATAATGATGCGGCTCGACTTGAATGGAATCGTGGTCTTTCGGATCAATGGCCATCTCAATATCAAGACCAGTGCTCAGCCATACCGGCTGACGATTGTAAGTAACAGGTGTCTCGAGTGGAAGCGGGAAGGAAAATGGAATTTCCAGTTGCTCGTTACTATCAATTCGAAGATTCTTGGATACGTTGAATTTGGCGAGTGTATAGTTATAATCCACTTTGCGATCGTCCTGCTCACGAATGTAGCGGGTCATCAGCTGAATATAAATTTTCTCAATTTCCTGCTCTACGCTGCCACCTTTTATGCGAACAACACCTTTGACCGTCTCACCCGGCACATAAGATGTTTTTTCCAATAGCGTATCAATTTCTGCAGCCCCAATTCCCACTTTGGCCAGCATTTTATTAAAGAACGACATAGAATAAGCAGCCTCCTCATAAATTCATACATTCCTCTTCCATATACGCAGCATAAGTCTGACTAGTTTCGTTTAGATGGAATAAATTTATAATCAATAATTTATTTTCGCTTTTTTTTGAGCTATACTGCTATAAGAGCCTAATTACGAACCTGAAGTATCGTGAAGGCTAGGAGAAGTCATATTTGTGATCTGTAGATGTTCATAGATGGCAGGAGTAACGGAGGAATTGTTATGCAGCTAATAAATATAGCAATGGTGCAGGAGCAGCTTGACCGGTACGCGAATGAAGATTTGTATCTTCATATGGAAATGACGATGGGTGCCTATGCAGCCCATAATGATAGCTCGAAGCATCCAGCCGCGAATTTTATCAAGAATGTGCCGGTAAGATACAGCAAAGGAACCATTGTTGGCGATACCTACTATAGAGTTGGCTTGAAGATGAAGGATGGTTGGGTTTATACGGAAGGCTTGACTCATTGGGAAGAAAATGAAGAAGGACGCATACTGCTGGCAGGTCATGACAAAGAAGGCCGCTTGATCGTATCTTTGTTACTCAGCAGAACGTTGTTTTAAGGAAGTGGGGTTCTTATGACGCAAAATATATTAGTTGTACTTCCGCATCCGGATGATGAATCATTTGGTTTGTCGGGAACGTTAGCCAAATTTGCAAATGAAGGTGCACATGTTACATATGCTTGTCTCACACTGGGAGAAATGGCACGTAATATGGGTAATCCTCCAATTGCTAACCGGGTCACGCTGCCGGAGATCCGTAAGGAAGAGCTGAAGCAGTCCTGTAGAGTCATCGGGATTCAAGATTTACGTATGCTGGGTTTTCATGACAAAACGATTGAGTTCGAAGACCGTAATCTATTGGACGGAGCGATCTCTGCACTGATTGAAGAATTAAATCCTTCTATTGTATTTACATTTTATCCAGGTTATAGTGTACATCCAGACCATGATGCAACGGGCGAAGCGGTTGTCAGAGTGGTTGAAGCGATGGATCAGGATCGAAGACCCGTCGTACAATGTCTTGCGTTCTCCAATGGTCATAAGAAAGCGATCGGTGAACCGGATGTGTTCTACGACATTCAGGATTACAAGCTGAACAAGGTACAGTCCATTGCAGCGCACAGTTCACAGTTCCGCATTCTATCAGGCGAGTCGCTTCTTAAGGACAAGCAATTTGCAGATCGACTGAAGACTGAATATTTCTGGACTTACCCATTAAAATAGGGCTGAAAATATAACGAATACGTATGCCTAATCGATAAAAAGATCAATAGCCAATCCCTTAATGAACAAGGGGTTGGCTATTTTTAATTATGGACATTTGATGTCTGAAATAAGCTGATGAATATAATCGATTTGGTAATTCATATAATCTTCTTATTAAAATCCCTTATAAGAGGAGCTTAGTGATGGACAAACGCACTAATAAAGGAGAAAATATACCACAGCCCATCCGCAGTGATGGGGCCGGAGCGATTGACAAGGGACCGCGAAATATAATGCGAGATCTTCAAAATCCCGATATGCTCGTCCCACCGATTACAGATGCAGGACTGGTTCCTAATCTGAAATTCTCCTTCTCAGATACTTCAATGAAGCTAAATCATGGGGGATGGTCTCGCGAGATCACTGTGCGGGAGCTTCCGATCGCGACCACCCTTGCTGGAGTAAATATGAGCTTAACGGCTGGGGGAGTACGTGAGCTTCACTGGCATAAACAAGCAGAGTGGTCTTATATGCTGTTAGGAAGAGCACGTATAACGGCTGTTGATCAGCAAGGAAGGAATTTTATTGCTGACGTTGGTCCAGGTGATCTGTGGTACTTTCCTCCAGGTATCCCGCATTCGATTCAGGGGTTGGAGCATTGTGAATTTCTGCTCGTCTTCGATGACGGAAATTTCTCTGATCTATCCACTTTGTCGATCTCCGATTGGTTTGCCCATACTCCAAAAGAGGTGCTCTCCGCTAATTTCGGAGTGCCAGAGAGTGCCTTCGACTCGATACCTGCTGAACAGGTGTATATCTATCAGGGAGAAGTACCGGGTTCTATCACAAGTCAAGAAGTCCAGTCCCCTTACGGAGAAGTTCCCTTAACCTTCAAGCACGGGCTGATGGAACAAGAACCCATTAAAACCCCTGGTGGTAGTGTACGAATTGTAGATTCCTCTAACTTTCCAATATCAAGAACAATCGCAGCAGCACTCGTTGAGATTGAACCGGGTGCAATGAGAGAGCTTCACTGGCATCCGAATAACGATGAGTGGCAGTATTACCTTACCGGACAGGGAAGAATGACCGTATTTACTGGAGACGGTGCAGCTCGTACATTTGATTATAGAGCAGGCGATGTTGGATATGTCCCCTTCGTGACGGGACATTATATTCAGAATACGGGTACTGACACATTGTGGTTCTTAGAGATGTTCAAAAGTGACCGCTTTGAAGATGTTTCTCTAAATCAGTGGATGGCACTAACGCCTAAAGAACTTGTTCACAGTAACTTGAATGTGGGTCCTGAATTACTGGGTGCGCTGCGCAAAGAGAAGTGGCCCGTAGTGAAGTATCCCGGATTTTTTTAGACAATCGGACTCAAGCAAAAGAGGGTGTCCACAATCATCTTCGATGACGGGCGGACACCCTCTATTAATTATTTAATCCTCTATTCTGCTTGCAGATGGCTCCATTTCTTCACTTCAACCGGGGAGGCCTCAATAGTCAGCTTGGTTCCATCCTCTTCATATTGAATGGTTTCAACATTCGCATGCTCATGGAAATAGGAGAGAAGATGTCCTTGATCATATGGAATGTTAAGCGCAACTCGTTCATAATGTCCGAACAGCTGCGCCTTGATGGCAGTTTCCAACGAGTCTAATCCTTGCCCCGTCTTGGCTGATACGAATATGGCCGGTTTACGAACCTGCATCTCATTCAATAATGCACTGCGCAGATCGATTTTGTTATAAACATAGATGACTGGAATTTTATCGGCACCCAGGTCCTTTAACGTTTGATTCGTCACTTCAATGAGCTGCTCAGCATCAGGGTTACTTGCATCTACAACGTGCAGAAGCAGATCGGATTCAAGCACCTCTTCCAGCGTAGAACGAAAAGCCTTCACTAGATGATGCGGAAGCTTGCTTACAAATCCGACAGTGTCGGTTAGAAGAAATTTCTTACGATCTGGGAGTGAGATTTGTCTTACCGAGGTCTGCAGGGTGGCAAAGAGCATATCCTTGGCCAGTACAGCTTTCTCGCTTGCCGCATCGTATTTATCAAGCATAGCATTCATGAGACTGGATTTGCCTGTATTCGTATAGCCGACGAGACTCACTACCGGCATCTCTGTCTTCTGGCGGCGTCTGCGCTGCGTTTGGCGCTGGGATACGAGCAGCTCCAGTTCTCGGTTCAGTTCTGTAATTTTCTCTTCAATCCGTCTTTGGCTTAATTCCAGCTTGGTTTCTCCTGAGCCCCTGTTCTTGGTACCGACCCCGCCGCGCTGTCTGCCCGAGGAAGAGCTGATCCCGGACAATCTTGGGAGCACATATTGAAGCCTTGCCAGCTCTACTTGGAGCTGAGATTCTCTAGATCTCGCACGCTCGGCAAATATATTCAGGATCAGTGTTGTCCGGTCCAGGACAGCGGCATCCAGTCTTTTCTCAAGATTACGAACCTGAGAAGGGGAGAGCTCATCATTGAAGATCACAATGGTGGTCTCCAGCATCTTCAGTAAATCGGTGAGCTCCTCAATCTTACCAGTGCCTATATAGTGCGCGGGATGTACACGTTCTGCCTTCTGCGTCAGCACTGCGGCAACCTCGATGTCGCAAGCATTGGCCAGATTGCCAAGCTCCTCCATAGAGTGTTCGAAATCCTCTTGGTTGTTCAGCTGTAGTCCTACAATAACTGCTTTATCTATAAATGGTTGTGTCATACCATCGTCCTCCTTCTGTTTACACCTGAAAATTAAAAAAACACAGGCTAAACCTTCTGCCTGTGTACAGGTTCAAGAGAACTCGGAGTAACTACGGGGTACAGCCAGGTAGGGGACTTAGATCTGTGAACATGCAGGGGTGCAACTGAAATAACCAGTGCTCAGCTGCATATTCTACAGGCATCTTATACCGTAAGGGTCCTATACTCACACTGCACAATAGGCATGATTAAATACATAATTAATGCGGCTGGTTAAGGACACACCCGTTTAAGCGTATAAGAAAAGAGGCCAGGGATCTCACTCCTGTCCTCTTCGTCTATCTTCTGTGAAATACCAGCATATGGATAGATCGAATCCGAGTTCTCTGCCTTACACATAAGAGCAGAGTCTTTGCCTATTTAGTTAAGGGCAAAAGAAAATCTAACTCGAATCCAATTAATCATAGCGGTATCCCTCCGTTCCTAAAGTTAACGCTATCTTAGCATAGCTCTATACATAATTCAATGGGCATGCGTTGACTATAACTGTTTTCTACCAGCTGAGCTGTTGATCTGTCCTTGAACCTGGCCTTACTGCATACACTTAAATGGAGAGGAGCGTGAGGATGAGATGATAGATCAAATGGAGCGTTATTATGAGCTTAAGAAGTTGAAGAAAGAAATAGAAGACGAGCTGTCAAGTCTGCGTCAAGAGATGATTGAGCATCTTATTGCACAGAATGCGGACAGCATGGTGCATGGAGAATATGAAGCCAAAATTGTAGTTCAAAGCAGGAAAGAATATGATGATGAGCTGCTATATCAAGCTTTACCAGATCCAGAGGTGTGGAAACTCATGTCTAAGGCGGATGCTGGGAAAATAGCCAGCTTGATTAAACTCGGAATCCTGTCAGAAGAAGGTATATCTCATACCTATGAGACACGAAGAACAGAACTGCTTATTGTGAACAAAATATAAAAATGTGAATCAATTTCATAAATCATGAATAAGGTGAATTCGAAATTATATACCTTTGATTTAAGCCGCGAAAGGCATTATGAAATTGATTCATATATGTTACGATATAAAGATGAACTAGAAGGGCGGTATTACAAAGATAGATGATGAAAAACCTGTTAGTTACTGGATACCGGGCCAATGAGCTCGGCATCTTCAATCAGAAGCACCCCGGTATTCCTTATATTAAGCAAGCGATCCGATCCAAGCTGTTGACTCTCATAGAGGAGGGAGCAGAGTGGGTCATCACCCCGGGTCAATATGGTGTAGATCTGTGGGCATGTGAAGTTGTCATTGAATTGAAGCAGCAATATCCGGAGCTGAAGCTGTCCATTATTTCTGCATTTATGAATCCGGAAGAGAAATGGTCCGACGATAAGAAGGAATATTTCGAAGAAATCATGCGGAATGTGGATTACTACGGAGTGGTCAGCAAGCAGCCATATGCCGGTCCGTGGCAGTTTCAGGCAAGAGACGAGCTTCTCTTTCGCAAGACAGAGCATATATTACTAGTCTACGATGAAGAAAATGGCCCCGGAAGTCCGCGTTATATAAAAGAAAAAGCGCTTAAAAAGCACCAAGAGGATGGATATGGTATAACACTTATCTATTCGGAGGATATTCAAAATATTGCTGACGAGATAAGCGCTTCAATCATCCCTGAAGATGGGAATGGCGAGGAGATCGACTGGATTTGAATATCTTGAATAATGTGTAGAACACTCCTTTATTGACACTGATAATCATTATCGTTTAGTATATTTTTATACTTGTCTATGATATGGAGGATGTTCACATGTTGATTCAAATGAGAGTAATTACAGTTAAAGAAGGCTTCAGCGATGCTGTTGTTGAGCGTTTCGGTCAGCCTGGCGGTCCTATGACGGAAATTCCAGGATTTATTGATCGTACTGTGATGGTGAAGAAGAATCGCAAGAAGGATGAAGAAGTAGAAGAGGTTGTCGTCATGATCCGCTGGGAATCGGAAGATGCCTGGAAGGCTTGGGAGAAGAGCCCCGCTCATATTGCCGGACATCGGAACAGCCGGAATCAAGAGAAGCCTGATTACCTGCTGGAGACTAAAGTTTCCATGTATGACGTGAAGGCTGCTGTTACTGAATAATACATATCGGCAATCAGCTCTGTTAGCACTATTGATAGGAATTGTATTATATTTAGTTCGTTCGCGTAAACGCAAATCGTAATCAGTTAATAACAGTTTGTTAGAAGAACTCTTTCAGTCTTAGGATTGATCGGGTTCTTTTTGCTAATAGGAGGGGGATTAATGTGATTGAAATTACCGTAGCTCAAGATGGGACGGCTGACTTTAATTCAATTCAAGAAGCGATTGATCAGATCCTGAGTCTTAGAGCCGGAAGCTCTGAGTCCTGCACAATTTTCATCAAATCAGGCATATATCAAGAGAAAATTCATCTGAACCAGCCGGGTGTCCGGTTAATCGGCGAGACCGCAGAAGACACGATCATTACATATGGAGACTATGCTCATAAGTTATTTCCGGACGGCAGTCCTTATCACACTTTTAATACCTATACAGTGCTTATTTCCAGTGATGACGTATCGGTCAGTCATTTGACGATAGAGAACAGCGCAGGCTATGGAAAGGAGATCGGACAAGCCATTGCGGCCTATGTAGACGGAGATCGGGTATCCTTCTACCATTGTCGATTGCTCGGACATCAGGATACCTTGTTCACGGGGCCGCTTCCAGAGGCGCCGATCGACCGTGGGAGATTCGGTGGTCCGCGTGACATGTTCCCTAGGCGACCTGTGCGTCAATATTATGAATGCTGTTACATCGAGGGAGATGTTGATTTTATTTTTGGTTCGGCGACGGCAGTATTTGTAGATTGTGAGCTGTTCTCCAAGCGCAGACATGTCAATGAAAACGGAAGCACAGACCGTACAGCCTCCCCTGGGTATATAACTGCTGCATCTACCGCCGAAGAGGTGACTTTCGGGTATGTATTCTGGGACTGCTCCTTAACGGGGAATGCGGATTCGGGGAGCGTATACTTGGGCAGACCTTGGCGAGAATATGCCAAAACCGTATTTGTCAATTGTGATCTCGGGCAGCATATTCACCCTGCGGGCTGGCATAATTGGGGGAAGCGGGAACGAGAGCAGACGGTCGGATATGCTGAGTATGGCAGCCACGGTCCAGGTGCAGAGGGAGAGAGAGTACAGTGGACGAAGAAGATTGAGCCAGAGATGCTTCATACCTATTCACCGGCTGAGGTTCTAAAGGGGAATGACAGCTGGAATCCTATCCGGGATAAGAGCTAAAACTATCTTGTACTAGCAAAAGTTCACCTTTTTTACACCGTCAAATCCTGTTAAGATGTATACAGATCATGAGAAAAATGCGAGCTAAACGGGAGAGTGACGGTTACGGATGGAGATTAGAATTGATGATTTAAGCGGTGTGGAGATTCAACATTTAATTAGACAGCATATTGCAAGCATGCTGGATCAATCTCCTCCTGAAAGCGTTCATGCACTGGATGTGAATGGGTTGAAGCAGCCGGGGGTCACATTCTGGAGTGTCTGGGAAGACGGGGAGCTGCTTGGGTGCGGGGCTCTTAAGGAACTGGATACTGAGCATGGTGAAGTGAAGTCGATGCGTACCGCGAGTGGTCACCTGAGAAAAGGTGTGGCAAGGCTGATGCTGAATCACATTATGACAGAAGCTGGGAACCGTGGATACCGCAGACTGTCCCTGGAAACAGGATCGACGGACGATTTCATTCCGGCAAGGATCTTGTATGAAAAATGTGGCTTCGAGCATTGTTCTCCTTTTGCGGATTACATAGAAGATCCATATAGCGTCTTCATGACGAAACTGCTGTAAAGTATCGGGTTGGGAGTTCTAAGGAAGAATATGGAATCCTAGCTTTTTTGACTATATAAATTCCTGCCAAGAGATTAGGATCCCTTACGGCATGGATTCCATATTTATTAATTCGCATCTAAATTCCTCGTATTCGTAATAAAGAGGGCAATCACAAGAACGAGAATGGCTAGACAATACGTAAATGTATCGATAGGATCTTCATGATTTATTATGATGAGCCGAATGATGGCGGTGATTCCGATATAGATGAAGTAACGCAGCGGGAAGTGATAATTATGCGTAAAGTATTTAACAATAAGAGATAGAAACTCGAAATATAGAAAATAAACCAATATTCCTTCGGTAAGATAGTAGTAGGAGGTTGGCTCGCTTTGAATCAATAAGCTGTCAAGGATGACCATCGTTTTACGGACAAGAAACATAGACAGGATGATAGCAAGCAGTAAGAGCATGACGTTTAACAGCTGTTGTAAATACTTGGCGATGAAGGATTCCTTTTTGGCTTCTTTCACATGAGTCACTCCTAACCTCAGACAAGGCATATAGCTTGTATAGCTTCATATGAATCAATAAATAGCATATGCGAATCAGTCCAATTACAGAAGTAACTTTTCTCTATGAATCGATTCGAAATGTCCAAGCATATCGGAGCACAAATTCATAGAATGCGAGTGGAGGTGATCAATATGGTCAAAATATTTATTGATCCAGGCCATGGAGGAACAGATAGCGGAGCTGTGGGAAACGGACTTCAAGAAAAAGCACTGACCCTTACGATCGCAACCAAGGTCCGCTCTATTCTGCTGGCTGAATATCAGAACGTCTCTGTGCTGATGAGCCGAACAGGCGATGAGACAGTAACATTGACTCAAAGAACAGATGCTGCGAACGCTTGGGGAGCGGATTACTTCTTGTCTATTCACATTAATGCTGGCGGGGGCACAGGCTACGAGGATTTCATCTATCCCGGCTCGGCAGCTCCGACGACAACCTATCAGACAAACATTCATACAGAGGTTATGAAGATGAACTCGATGATCGATCGAGGACGGAAGCAAGCCAATTTCCACGTCTTGAGAGAATCTGATATGCCTGCGATCTTAACGGAGAATGGTTTCATAGATACAGCTGCAGATGCAGCGCTGCTCGCATCAAGTGCGCACCTAGATGCGGTTGCTCGTGGTCACGTCAATGGACTTGTCAAAAATTTTAGCTTGGTCAAGAAAACGAATGTTATCTATCATACTGTCGTGAGCGGAGATACGGTGTATGCGTTGAGCCGTCGATATGGCAGTACTATAGCGGATATTAAGACATGGAATGATCTCGATGCGAATTACACCATTTATGTAGGGCAAGTTCTAAGAGTGAAGTAAGTCAGCAATGTCTTCATTTACCATATTGTGGTATAGTAATTAGAATTGTACCCAATAAGGGAGGCACAACCCCATGGCACAGATGAAGTCCAAAACCATCTACTGCGTACACTGTCATGCCGAAATTGAGACTAGAGATGATCTGGTCGTCAGTTTATCATTCATGTCATTACTTGCCTATCATAACGCTTGCTATGCCAGTGCTCTTAAGGGATGTCAATCCTTTGTTATCAGTGATGAACCTATAAACGGAACAGCGTCCAATTGGCTGACTGCTGTGTCAATCTTGCTCTCCTTAGTTTCATTTATTTGTATAAATGGGTACGTAGGTGCAATCTTTTTACTCGTTCCCTCTATTCGATTCTGTTCCTGGTTTATGTATGAGCGACATCTGAACTAGGATTATATATATTAATTATTGTTGACGAGTCGGCCCGAGTATGGCCGATTTTTTTGTGCTGAGGAGTTTGCCCGAATTATGCAACATCCTGATGCAGCATATGCCGTTCTTCGCTATTAAAATTAAAAATGGTACTTAGGCTAGGGGAGAACATACTCTTTATCGAATATAATATATTAATAGATTGAAGAACATATGAATAGTATTGAAGAGAGGAGCGTACAAGATTCACCCTCTACAAGAGCCCCGATCGTGACGTAGGTACAATAATCAACCTTTACGAAGGAGTGATCAGTAATCGTGTCAATGTACAACAAGGGTTCCTTGAAGCAGCTGCTGTCATGCATACTCATTATCTCTTTATTTCTAATGCTGGGAAGTTCCGGCCTAAGGGCAACAACGATGACAGCTTACGCTGAGGAAATTCATACAGAGCCTCGTATGCAAACGATTGAAGAATTCGAGTCACTCAGCCTGCTTTCCAGCTTCTATGCTGGAGCCAATTCCGCCTCCTTATCCCTCGTAGACAGACCTCAAACGATATATTATGGACATCACGCCGTTAATCTTACCTATGATTTCACAGGGAAAACAGGAACCTCTGCTGCTTATTTGCAGTTTAAGAATGATCAGGGAGGTATCGGAAGACCTCTGCCAGGAACGCCATCCAAACTCGGTGTATGGGTATATGGAGATGGTGGAAATCACTGGCTCAGAGCACAAATAGAAGACTCACTCGGAATCAAGACCGCTGCAGATTTCACTTCAGCTTCAGGATTAAGCTGGACAGGCTGGAAATACATTACCCTCCAGATCCCGGCTGCTCTTACTCCCCCGCTCAAACTTAATCATATTTATGTGGCAGAAACAAAAGACACCAATAAGAACAGAGGCGCCCTTTATTTCGATCGACTGAGTGCTTTTTATACAGAGGACGACATCTATGGGCTTGATATTACCGGAGGTCAGCCGATCAAAGCAGGAAATTCAGCTAAACTGACTTCGTATGCTACCTACGAAGGAGGGACTCACCCGATTCTGCTCGAAGAGGGGGTCACTTACACAAGCAGTGACTCATCTATTGCTAAAGTTACTGGTGATACCTATGGAACGATGACCGCAATATCACCAGGCAGAGTACTGATTACGGCTGAACATAGCGGCGTGTCAGAAGAGATTGAAGTCGAAGTAACGGAAGGAGAAGTTCTTCCTATATCTATTGAAATGTCAGGACCTTCTCAACTGGAAATAGGCGCTTCCGAAGCCGTTCGGTTGTATGCCGACTATCCGAATTATGCTTCACCCTATCTGATCGCAGAAGGGGCTGACCTTATTAGTGATCATCCGGAAGTGCTCACGGTAGACGAACAAGGAAGGGTACAAGCCCATGCAGCTGGGACTGCGACGATTAGGGCCGAGTATGGCGGATTAAGTGCTGAGCTTGCCGTTACCGTATCCGAACCTGTACCTGTGCTGCAAAGCTTGGAACTTATCGGACCCACGGCTCTTACCATCGGTAATTCAGATGAATTCCAGGTGAATGGGATTTATTCTATGCTTCCAGAGGCGGTGCCAATTACAGAAGGGCTTAGCTATACCAGCAGCCGGCCGGAGATTGTCTCGGTGTCCGAGGATGGTGAATTAACAGCTCATGCTGTTGGTGGTTCTCGAATCATGGTAACTTACAATGGAATGAGTGCTTCAACCTATATCGTTGCAAATCTTCCGCAGGAGGCGCCAAAGCGGGAAGTTCGTGCGGCATGGATTGCAACCGTGGAGAATATTGATTGGCCGGTCAAAGGGACAACCGATCCGGTAGAGCAGCAGAAACAGTTCCGTGAGCTTCTCAATCGTCTTGAAGACACAGGTATAAATACATTGATTGTCCAAGTGAAGCCGACAGCGGATGCATTCTATCCGTCCGAATATGCACCATGGTCTGAATGGCTGACAGGAGTGCAAGGTCAGGACCCTGGATATGATCCTTTGGAATTTATGCTGGAGGAGGCACATCAGCGGGGAATGGAATTTCACGCCTGGTTTAATCCTTACCGAGTGAGCATGCACAACGATGTAACGAAGCTGACAGAGGATCATCCGGCCAGACTGCATCCTGAATGGGTGGAGTCCTACGGCGGCAAGCTGTATTTCAATCCGGGTGTTCCCGAAGCGAAGGATTACATCATCAACAGTATTATGGAGGTTGTAAGAAATTACGATATTGATGGTGTCCATTTCGACGACTACTTTTATCCATATCCAGCGGCAAGCGGGGAATTTCCGGATCGTGATACGTATGTGGAATACGGTGGCGAGTTCACGAACATCGCAGATTGGCGCAGAGATAATGTCAACCGTTTTGTTCAGGAAGTTGGTGCAGCGATCAAGGAAGAGAAGGGTAAACTGAAGTATGGCATTAGTCCTTTTGGTATTTGGAAAAATAAGTCCACAGATCCTTCTGGCTCAGATACGAATGGACTCAGTAGTTATGATGCGATCTATGCGGATTCCAAGCGATGGGTCGAAGAAGAATGGATCGATTATATTATGCCGCAAATCTACTGGTACATGGGTTACGGTCCAGCAGCATACGACAAACTGATTGATTGGTGGCAAGGGATCGTCACAGATAAGAATGTACACCTGTATATCGGGCAGGCGCTATATCGTAATGGTACCGTAGATGGATGGCTGAATCCTGAGGAAATTCCGAATCAGATTGCATATAACCGGAACTACGAGCAGGTGAAGGGGGGAGCCTTCTTTAGTGCAAAGTGGTTTGAGAATAACGCACTGGGAATTACAGACCGACTCCAAAATGACATCTATCGTACTCCGGCACTGATCCCAGAGATGCCATGGCTTGATAATCAGGCACCGATGGCTCCGGTAAAAGTAAAAGCCAATTCCACCAATAAAGCAGTAAAGCTGGAGTGGAATTCGGGAGGCGGTGATGAAGCCTATTACGTCATCTATCGTTTCGAGGGAAGTATAGAAGGTGACTTGGAACAAGCAGGAAATATACGAATAATGGTACAGCGCACGGATCAGAAGAAGCAGATATTTGAGGATAAGGACGTAACGCCGGGAACTTACACCTATGTAATTACGGCTGCAGATCGGCTTCATAATGAGAGCACGGGGAGCAGAGCGGTGACGCTTACCCAGAAAAAGTAAAAATAGTAATGGCTCTGTGGAAGATCCGCAGAGCCATTTTTTTCGCACGCTAAATCAATTGTTGCAGGATGCATCTGCGTCTATTGATACATGCCTATGAACGGCATCTGCATTTTCCTTAGCCGTATCCGTAATTTATGTCATTATCATAATAAAATAGAAGAGGATATATTGTGATTCATTTCACCTTAATTGCAATTCTATAACTTGTTATGTAACCTTCATGACAATTTACTTGGGATGATTGACAAATGAAGTGAACTAAAAAATAATCCTCTATTCAGGAATGAAAGGAAAAGGATTCTCCACGATTCCAGCGAATTACAGTAAATGTCATTTCTGATAACGTTTTCAAGAAATTAAGGAAGTGGTGAATGCAGCAGATGAAACTCCGTTCAAGATCATCATTGCGTTTTAAATTCATTACCGGCTTCTGTATGATCATGGCTCCGCTCGTGCTGTTTCTATACTTTAACAATGTGTATGCAATGAGTGTGGTTCGCGACCAGGTATCACTGACGAATCGTAATTATGTCCTTAAAAATGTCGAGGAGAACGAGCGCATCCTTCAAGAAACGAATCGCTATTTATATAGCTTAGGGGAACAGGATCCGGATATTATCTCGTTGTTTTTTCTGCCATATGGCAGTGGTGACTACACGATTGCCAAGCAGCGGATCGTAAATAAATTCAGAACTGATCTCGGATTCTATGATCTCTTGGACGGCTTATTTTTGTATGATACCGTTCATGAGGATACGCTGCTTGCGACACAGCGGGGATACGACGAGAAAATTACTGCGATCACATCCATTATGCCCGCAGCTGCTTCGCTGAGCGTAGATGTCCCAACACACAAATGGGAAATTGTACAGACCAAGGGAACCTATCATTTAGTAAAAACCGTTCGTATTAACGAGCAATTCATTGCCGGGGCATGGGTACCGATCAACAGCTTGAATGAACGTGTACACAGTGCAGATTGGGGCGAAAACGGAGGAGCGGTTATTTTGTCAGGAGAAGGAGAGGCACTCTCTGGTACTGTAGTGCCTGAGGAGGTGGTTAGTCTTGCATCGGCCTATCAATTGGGGAAGTCTGAAAGGGATTCACTCTACGAAATCGTGGGTGATTCAGCACGCGAAGGACGATATTTGCTAATTGACATCCCCGCACATGATGAAGCGATTCATTATGTCGTCATGCTGCCAGAAGCGAGCATTGTTCGGAACCTGCCTGTATTTCAGCAGATTATCCGGTTTATTCCGGTCGTAGCTGTTATACTGCTCGTCTCGGTTCTCTTCTTCTTGAGACAGGTTCTATTTAAACCGATGAATACTCTAATATCCGGAATGAGAAAGGTCAGCAGGGGGGATTTGAATGTAAAGCTTGGTCCCTCCTCTTCTCCTGAATTTACTTTTGTTACAAATACCTTCAACCAAATGACTGCAGAAGTCCAGCAGCTGAAGATAGGCATGTACGAGGAGCAGCTTCGTGTACAGGAGGCAGAACTCAAGCAGCTTCAAATGCAGATCAATCCGCATTTCTATCTCAATTCACTTCATATTATTCATAGTCTGGCAGCACTTCACAAGCATGAGCTCGTTCAGAAGATGGCGGAGCATCTAGCAGGCTATTTTCGATTCAGCATGCAGGCGGATCGGAGCCTCATTACGATTAAAGATGAACTCCTGCATATTAAAAATTATCTCGAAATTCAAAAGCTGCGTTTTCCTGAGCGTCTGCAATACGAGCTGACGGTGGATTCAGATATAGAAGAAATGCTGATCCCTCCGCTCACGATACAGCCTTTTGTAGAGAATTCAATCGTGCACGGCTTCCGAAAAGGGAGGAGCACACTGCAACTGAATATTACCTTGTATCTGGTCCCCGATGAACAGAAGCTTAGAATACAAATCCAGGATAATGGTACAGGCTTCGCAGAGGACGTGTTAATAAGACTTCAGCAGGGGGAGCTGCCTCCCGAAGAAGCAACGGGACGCAGTATCGGGATATGGAATGTCAAGCACCGGCTTGAGAAAGTGAAGGGAATAGAGCCTCAGATACAGTTTGAGAACAGCCCTGATGGCGGAGCCCTTGTGTACTTGACGATTAACTATGTGGAGAGCAGGTTCAGGGAGGTGAATAAGAATGTACAGCTTGCTCATCGTGGATGATGAATATTACGCGCTGGAAGCCATGAAGCATGCCGTGAATTGGAGTGATATCGGATTCGACCGGTTTTATACAGCGATGTCGGCTGACGAAGCAAGAGAAGTCCTCATACAAGAGAAGATCGATATCATGATCTGTGACATCGAGATGCCGGAGGAGGATGGGTTATCCTTGCAATGGTGGGTCAGGGAGCATGTCCCGCAGCTGGAGACCATCTTTCTAACAGGACATGCCGAGTTTTCTTACGCTCAAAAAGCCATCCAGATGCATAGCTTCGATTATCTGCTGAAGCCGATCCAATCTGCTGATCTTGTTCAAACCGTAAAGCGTGCCATAGAGAAAAAGAGTCTTGACGATGAGTTTGCCCGATTAAAAGAACAGTATATGGACTATTTAAATGAAGACAGATTCTGGAGTACGAAGCGAATCACTAAATTCTGGAGGGATTTGTACTCAGGCCGATCGCCCCTCACGGAATCTCAGTTTAATGAGCTGAAGCTGATCTATCACGCAGATGTCGATGGCAGTGCGAGCATATTGCCGATTCTATTTAAGGTCGAGGAATGGCTCAGGACATTCCCGGCCAAAGACCTGGACATTCTTGAGTTCGGGCTTTGTAATGCGGCCGAGGAGATCGTGCTGAGCGGTGCAGCAGGACATGTAATTTTAGATCAGAGAGGATATGTCCTTATCCTGCTCCAGGAGCCGCTCGCAGCCCATCGAATACTGGATCACTGCAAAGACTATATAGCCAGATGCAGTACATATCTCTCAGCCCGGATCTCGTGCTGTATCGGCAATTATACAAGCATATGGAAGCTGCCTGAGGCTTACAAGATGCTGATGCAGGAACATCGGCACCATATCGCCGGGAGTGAGGATGTTTATTATCTCCACTCAGATCGCACTGGACAAACAGGCCTGAAGGAGCTGGTGCCGCTGCCTTGGATTGAAGATATTGCGGTGCTGCTGGCAACAGGAAAAATCAAGGAAGTACTGCAGAAGGCAGATGAGCTCATGGATTGGATGCAGCACCTAAGTCCGTTGTCCGCTGAGCTGCTGGAGTCTTTCTATCACGCGCTTCTCCACACCATCATCCCGCTTCTGCACAAGAACGGTATTGCTCTACACAGCTTATACTCAGAAGATGAGCCCTTGGAGAGAGAAGTAACACGCTCAATCCAAACGCTCAGAGATTGGGCACATCAGTTAATTACACGCACAGCTTCTCTTCTCCACCCGGAAGGGGAGCATACCTATTCTGCAATTGAGAAGGTCTGTCTCTATATTGATGGAAGGCTAGAGCAGGATCTGGGCAGAGAGGAGCTTGCTGAGTTTGCGGAGCTGCATCCGGCTTATTTATCACGATTGTTTAAAAAAGAAAAGGGCATGTCCATTTCAGACTATATTGCTCAGGCGAGGATTGCAAAAGCGAAGGAGCTGCTCTGTACATCAGTATCGACAGTAACCGATATTGCAAGTAAAGTCGGGTATTACAATTATCAGCATTTTACGAAAATGTTCAAGAAGCACACAGGAGTGACTCCTCAGCAGTATCGAAGACAGAATAGTTAGCGTACAGAACTGCAATAAGGATGAAGGACGGTCGTTTACGAACGGTCGTCTTTTTATATCAATCGCTGATGTCATTAAAACACATACCAAGGGTTACGAGACCTGATATTCGGCAGAACCCTCTCCTTCTTATAATAAAGCTACCGCTGCAGTAGGAGGGACTGTGAAGCATATGAGAAGGGGGAGTCGAACGTAAGCTATGCCGAACACAGTAAAGAAAAAAAGGACCATACTGTACAACCTTAAGAAATACAAGGTGCTGTACCTTATGTTTTTGCCGGGTGTCATATTTTTGCTCATCAACAATTACTTGCCGATGTTTGGGGTTATTATTGCATTCAAGAACGTCAACTACGCGGATGGAATTTTGGGGAGTCCGTGGGCGGGACTGGACAATTTCAAGTATTTGTTCGGAACCTCGGACGCATGGGAGATTACACGTAATACGCTGGCCTACAACGTGGTATTCATACTTCTTAATCTGGTGCTCGGTGCAGGTCTAGCAATACTGCTCAGTGAAGTGAAGGGAAGATTCTCATCCAAATTTTATCAATCCGTCATGCTGCTTCCCTACTTCCTGTCCATGATCGTCGTAAGTTATCTAGTGCTTGCCTTCTTGGGGAAAGATTCGGGCTTTATGAACACCAGCTTCCTGCCGCTATTCGGGAAGGAGCCGATTGATTGGTATACGGAGACGGAATACTGGCCGTACATTCTGCCCTTCGTCAATACCTGGAAGAACATTGGTTATTATGTGGTCATTTATCTGGCAGCGGTAATTGGCATTGATGAAGAGTATTATGAGGCTGCGGTGCTGGATGGCGCGGGTAAATGGAGTCAAGTGTGGTATATAACTGTCCCCTTCCTCTATCCGCTGATGATTGTAATGACACTGCTTCAGATCGGACGAATATTCTATGCAGATTTCGGGCTGTTCTATCAGGTCCCGCTTGAATCCGGTGCGCTGTTCCCGGTAACTAACGTGCTTGATACGTATGTATACCGTACGTTCCTGATTGGTGGAGACATCGGCATGTCCTCAGCTGCAGGGCTATACCAGGCTGTGGTTGGATTTGTGCTTGTATTGGTGTCCAATTCCATCGTCCGCAGGATCGATAAAGATAACGCACTATTTTAATCAAGGAGGAGAGTTCCTGATATGAGTTCCAGTAAAGCGCTGCATATATCGGGTAGATCAAAGATGGTTATACATGCTTTTTTTATCTTCTATGCCGCTATATGCATTCTGCCGCTTGTGCTTGTACTGTCCATTTCCCTCTCAGATGAAACGACGGTCATCGCAAACGGATATAAGTTCATTCCCGAGCAGTTTAGTATCAGCGCCTATGACTTCTTGTTCAAGGATATGGAGCAAATTGTTCGCTCTTACGGCGTATCCATCTTCGTTACCGTTGTTGGAACCGTAATCAGTGTGGCACTGACCGCATTTTACGCGTATCCGCTGTCCAGACGGGATTTGCCATACAAAGGTTTTTTCGCCTTCTTCATATTTTTCACCATGCTGTTTAATGGCGGTCTTGTCCCTTGGTATCTCGTCTATGTCAATCTGCTTGATTTGAAAAATACGTTATGGGTTCTGATCATGCCGATGCTGATGTCACCTTTCTTCGTACTTGTTATGCGGACCTTCTTCGCCAATTCCATCCCTGTCTCCATTCTCGAATCAGCAAGAGTAGATGGAGCCGGAGAGCTGAGGACATTTATCAGAATTGTACTGCCATTATCATTACCCGTCCTTGCAACGGTAGCGCTGTTCAGCACACTGAATTATTGGAATGACTGGTATTTGAGCATGATCTTTATTTCGGATAACAAAACGATCAGTCTGCAATATTTGATGTACCGGACCCTGCTCGATATTCAGTATTTAACGAGCAACTCCAACGTCGCTTCGCAGATCTCTTCACAAGGCGGGATGCTGGATCTGCCGAACAAAACGCTGCAGATGGCTATGGCGGTCGTGGGGATTGGGCCGATTGTGCTCGCCTATCCCTTCTTCCAGCGTTATTTCATCAAGGGGCTGACCGTAGGAGCTGTGAAAGGCTAGTTTCATATGTTCATATTCCATTATTTGGGAGGTCTATGCAAATGAATCAACAGAGAAGGATTCGGGGGACACGCGTTAGAAGAAAGCCTTTATTTCTTGCTGCAATCCTAACCTTCGTCATGGTGCTCAGTGCTTGTGGAGGAGGAGAAGCCGAGCCTACGAGCAGCAGCACGGGAACCAGTGGAGCTACAGATTCGGGAGGGAAAGCAGAGAAACCTTATGAAGTCTCTCTATTCTACCCAGGAACACCTCAGAAGGACGTTGCACTTGTGGAAGCAGAGATCAATAAGTATATGGAGCCGAAGATTGGCGCAACATTGAAGATTAATGCAATCGACTGGGGGCAGTGGGATAACAAGCTGAACCTCATGATCTCGTCAGGTGAGAAATCGGATATTATCTTTACGGCAGCATGGCAGAATTACACCGTAAACGTGGCGAAGAGTGCATTCCTGCCGCTGAACGATCTTCTGGAATCTCATGGGCAGGACATTGTCAAAAATCTGGATCCTGCCTTTCTCGAAGGCTCTCAAGTCGATGGGAAGAATTACGGTGTTCCTAGTAACAAAGAGCTGGCAGCTACCCGTGGTGTTCTTGTTAGAAAGGACCTGCTGGAGAAATATAAACTGGACATAAGTAATGTGAAGACCTGGGCAGATCTGGAGCCGCTGCTTAAGACGATTAAAGAGAATGAGCCGGGTGTGACCCCATTCTATATGTCCAACTCTACAGGAAATGGTCTGCTCGATAATCTGGATTGGGACTATCTTGGCGATGCTTCCGTACCGGGTGTTGTACGCAAGATGGGTTCCGAAACATCGGTGCTGAATGAAGTAGAAACACCGGAATTCAAAGAAGCGGCAGCTCTTGCACGCAAATGGTATGAGGCCGGCTACATTAATAGTGATGCAGCGACTTCAACCGTCTTCCCTAAGGATCAGGCCAAGGCAGGGAAAGTGTTTATGTGGACAGACGGGATGAAGCCGGGCAAGGACAAGGAAGAAGAAAGCTATGTCGGATTTCCGCTGACTCAGATTGAGATGACACAGCCGACTATAACGACAGGTGACACGTCAGGAGCTATGCTTGCCATATCCCGCACTTCTGAGAATCCGGAGAAAGCCATGCAGGTCATTAATTTGCTCCACTCGGACCCGGTTGTAAACAATCTGCTTAATTTCGGAATAGAAGGCAAACATTATGTGAAAAAAGAAGGCAGTGATAACATTATCAGTCTTCCTGACGGAACCGATCCGAATAACCGGACCTATAATCCTGGTGCCCAGTGGCAGCTTGGTAATCAGTTTCTAAACTACTTATGGGATAATGAAGATCCAGAAAAATGGGATAAATTCAAAGATTTTAATGCCAGAGGTGTGAAATCTCCTGCGCTTGGATTCACGTTCAACAGCCAGCCGGTCAAGAACGAGATTGCAGCTGTCAACAATGTTAACAAGCAGTTTAAGCCTGCCTTAACCTCCGGTGCCGTGGATCCGAATGAAATGATTCCAAAGTACGCGGAGAAGCTGAAGGCTGCGGGTATTGATAAGATTATAGCTGAGAAGCAGAAGCAGCTTGATGCATTTTTGGCGAAGAAGTAAGAGGATAATGTAATTAGAGCATATTGTAGTAGAGAACAGTATTCGATCTGATATGCTCCCATCATAGTAGACAGTAGAAAAAACAAAACTCTACTTCTACCATGATGGGAGTGTTTGTTATGTCCAAAAGAAGCCCGATTCCTTATGAAATCAAAATTCAGGTTGTAAGGCGCTGCCTGCAGCATGAATCCAATCCTATCGTATAAGCCGGTGTTTGGACAACCAACCATCGTTTCGACAAAAACGTAGTTCATAAATAGTAAAATTAATAATGTTCATAATTTTTAGTGTGGTATTGACATGGGCACTTGAATCAAGGGGTGCTTTTTTTTGAGTGTATGGTTGTAGTCGTTCACGACCATTTTCACTGATAACGCTTCCATTATATAGGATGCCATTGTACACTAACAGATAGAGATGAATGAAACAACAGATTTAGCAGACTGATCACGTACATACAAGGAGTTAGAAGGAGTGGCATACTGGGGATGGAACTGTCAGGTATATGGAAGCTGATGCATTTTGACGTAGGGGAGAAGAATCCGCTTGAGCTTGCTGCCCCGGGATTTGATGATCGATTCTGGATCGGAGCCAGCGTACCGGGAGATGTTCATACGGCTCTAGTGGAACGGGGAATCATCGATCCGCCGTATTACGGTCATAATGACATCAAGAGCCGGTGGATTGAGCAAAAAGAATGGTGGTACCGAACAACGTTCACATTGGATCAAGTCAGTGAGGCAGGAGAGAAGACCGAGCTGCATTTTGAAGGGTTAGACACTTTCGCGACCATCTATGTGAATGGACATGAGATCGGCAAGACGGACAATATGCTGATGTCGCATCATTTTGACATTACTCGAATTGCCCGTAAAGGCTGGAATTCAATAGCTATTAAGTTTGATCCGCTGTCACTGCATAACAAGGACAAGGAATTGTTTGATTGGTCTTCCTATACCAAAGAACGTCCATGGATTCGGAAGGCAGCAATGAATTTTGGCTGGGACTGGGGCCCCCGAATGGTTACTGTCGGTGTATGGGGTAAAGTCCGTGTGAAGCAATACCGTCACGCCAAAATTGAACATATCGCGTCTGTGACCGCAGTTCTATCGGAAACAAAGGCAGTAGTTCATGTGACAGCAGCAATTAAAAGATATGTCAAACCGGCGAATTATCGCCTTTCTATAAATATAGTAGAGCATGATGGCAGAATTGCTGCTGCAGCTTAGCAGCCAGTCGAACAAGCGGGTGTAGACTTCAAGCTCGATATTTCTTCACCGAAGCTGTGGTGGACTCATGATTTGGGAGAGCCGTATTTGTACAGGCTTGAGGTTAAGCTGTTTGAGGGAGATGACTTGCTTGATGCTTACGAAGAATCCTTGGGTATTCGAACTCTTGAGCTTGCCCTGAAGGACTCGAAGGGGAGAAATTCGTTTGCATTTATATTAAATGGAGTCAAAGTCTACGCCAAGGGGGGCAACTGGATTCCAGCCGATCATCTGATCGGATCGATTCCGGATCAGAAGTACCGTGATCTGATTGATCTCGCGGCAGAGGGGCAGATGAATATGCTGCGTGTATGGGCAGGCGGCATTTACGAGAAGGACGTTTTCTATGAGGCGTGTGACCGCAGGGGAATACTGGTATGGCAGGATTTCGCTTTTGCCAATGCACTGTTCCCTGATTTTAACCGGGATATTATGGATAATGTGAGACGTGAAGTGGTTGATAATGTTCTGCGGCTGCGTAATCATCCATCTCTAGCATTGTGGTGTGGGAATAATGAGATTGATTGGCTGTATGACATGAAGACGTCAAGTGGTGATATCAGGAGTCCTTTCTACGGGGCGAGCATCTATCATGAGCTCATTCCTGAAGTGCTTGAGGAGCTTGACCCGGCACGCCCCTATTGGCCTTCGTCACCTTATGGTGCTGAGGAAGAGCAGGATGCGAATGATCCCGCCACAGGAGATCGGCATAACTGGCAGGTATGGCACGGCTCAGTCTATCCAAGAAAGCAAGGGGAAGAGCCGGTGCTGGATTACAGCATTCAAGGTGTAACCTTCAAAAATTATAAGCATGATGATGCGCTGTTCAGCAGTGAATTTGGTATGCATGCCTCAGCCAATCGGTATACACTTGAGAAAAATATACCTGCAGGCCAGTTCTATTGGGGGAGCCAGGAAATGGCTTACCGGAACAAGGACACCAATCATCAGAAGGGGATATTGCTGATGGAAGGCTATACAGGCATTCCGTCCAATATTGAAGAGTATATGAATTTCTCTATGCTCACACAGGCCGAAGGGCTGAAATATGGGATCGAACACTTTAGACGAAATAACGACCGCAACAGTGGTGCGCTTGTCTGGCAGTTAAATGATAGCTGGCCGGGTACGAGCTGGGCGATGATTGATTATGAGCTGCTTCCGAAAGCCTCGTACTACTACGGTAAACGATTCTTTCACCCTCTGCTATTGTCTGTAGAATATGAACCCGGTGAACCGCTTCGTTTATGGCTTGTTAATGATACACCTCATTCGGTGAATGGTGTTATCGACCTGAAGGTGTATACTTTTGATGGAGAGGTTGTATACTCAGGTACTTATGAGGCGCAGGCCGATCCGATCTCGTCGACAATGTATGCTGAGCTTGATGAAGCGGAAATCCTGCAGGGATTCGGTCCGGAAGAGGTAATGGTAGAGCTGTCATCCAGAGAGATACAAGCTCCTGCTAACCGTTACTATTTAAGAGATCCGAAGGATCTTCGTTTGGAAGAGGCGCAGCTTCGCGTTCAGGTGGATGAGATTATTAGCACGGTAACAATTACTGCTGTGGATCATTTGGCTCGATTCGTAAAGCTAGATCTGCCTCTGGGGAATGTCAAATTCAGTGACAACTACTTTGATCTGCTTCCTGGTGAGCACAAAGTGGTATCCATAGCTCATCGCCATGGAGAAGCCTTGCCTTGGTCAAAGCTTAGTGTAAGTGCTCTTAACGATTGATCTCATTAAATGTTATGTACTTTATAGAAGCATTAATCTGAGTCCATTATGATGATAAATAGAAACCTGCATGGAATAAAACAAGCCCTTTCTCCAGTGCGTCTGGAGAGAGGGCTTGTTCCTTGTTCGTCTTGATCCTCTATCATTGAGTTAGGATTATTCTAAACATAGATAAGTAGTGTTAACACGCCGATGTTAATTCAACTCCGTCACGACACTCGCTGGCTCCGGGTTCGGGATGATATGCTCACGGAACAATTGATACGTATTCCAGGCTGCCCCATTCTCGAGCAGTGATTTACTGATATATATACCTTCCTCGATCGAAGGTGCATGCTCTGCGACATATAACCGGACAGCTGCATTGAAGATGACTTGATTCATAAACGGCATCATCCCTTTGCCCTGCAGAACTTCAAGGGTGACTTCAGCCTGCTTGGCTGCCGTCCATTGGATATCAGGAACATAAGAATCAATATCGTACATTTCGGGATCCAGTACTTGCAATGTGGTCTGACCATTTTCGACCAGGTAAGTCCTTGTGGGTCTATGGATATGCAGGTCTTCGGAGCCTTCCGAGCCCTGAATGATCATTGCACGACGGTAGTTCAGATCTGTCAGCACTTTGGCAGTTTTCTCAAAGACGGTATTATGGAAGATGCCAAACACGAGATAAGGGGAGTGGCTGTAATCGATCAGTTTCTCCGCGGTATTGAATATCGTGCGCAGTCCCATCTCCTCACGGAGCTGACGGAGCCCACTCAGCTTACCGCTATACCGTTCTGCCTGTATGAAGCGTACGCCGCTGGCTTCTGCTGCAAGGTGGCAGTTATCGTCATCAGCAGCTTCCGTGTTGATACCGAGAGCTCTGAACAATACCGGATAGGTTACTCCCCATTTGGGAGGAAGCGGCTCAGAGCCATGCAGCGTTACTTTTACACCGGCAGCTGCAACGACAAACGCCGCGGCTAGTGAAGCGTAATAAGAATTGCTACGTCCATCATAAGGTCCGGCAAAATCAATGCCTTCATGGGAGTAGGAGCGGTTTGCATATTTACGACAGATGTCAACGAATGCTTTTATTTCATCCGTACTTTCCATTTTGAGTCTTGCAGATGCAAGAAATGCACCGATCTGAACCGGAGTTGCTATTTGTGACAAGATTAACTCTGCACATTCCGCAGCTTCCTCATAAGTTAGATCACGAGAGCCTCTTTTACCTCTACCCACTTCTTTAAGAAAATGGTTCATATTCATAGGGTTACCTCCTTACGAAGCTTAAGCTTTAAGCATTTGATGAGCTTTTACGATGGAGATAGCGACGTCAACGATCCGTTTACGTTCATTCATCGCCTTTTTGCGGAGCAGGTCATAAGCTTCAGATTCACTTATCCGATTAATATCACTGAGGATTCCTTTTGCCATGTCAATCCATTTACGATCTTCGATCCTAGCGAGCAGTTGTTTGCGTTCACTTGCCCATTCTTGTCTTTCGAAAAAGCGCTTCTCGCTAAAATGCAGCGTCCAATCGAGCTCATGCTCCTTCATGGTAGGAGTCAATATTCCATCGATCGGCGCCTCGACTTCACAGGAAGTAATGGAAGCACTAGCGGCATCGGAGCTACACCACCACAAGAGAGGCAGTGGTTTAATTTGAATGAGCTTCTCACTCCACGACTCAATCTCGTATACAGGCAGGTGCAATACGGCTGCTTCTGCTCTGGATATATGAGTATGGATGTCGGCTTCATTACCCGCAGCGAGAACAAGATAGCCACTTGACTCCAGCAGGGATTCGGGACGAGTATGCTCTTCTGACAGGCGGGCATCTTGGACATGGGTTTCTACAAGTAATAAAGAACGCATGGAAGCCTAGGCACCCCCTTATATGTTGAAAAATCGTAATACCATGAACTGGTTCCGTTTCATCATTTTGTTTATTTTCTCTTGTTTGTTTCCAAAAAGCAATTCTTATTTTGTGAAAAATCGCACTGTATCATGAAAATTGTGAGATAACCTTACGTCGATTCGGTTTGATATTCGTATATATTAATGTAATATGGATCATTGCGTAAAGTATATTGACATAAAATAAAAAACAAATTATAGTAATAACATCAAATTTATAAACGTCTTCGAATACAATGGCGTATTCGTCTAGGAATGGCAACGAAGCCTGACCTCGCTTAAATTCAGGGAACAACTGTGTTCACTGATACAGCGCGGCAGGCTTTTTTTATTCATTTTTTGTTCATAAAGAGAGGGATTTCGGAAGGGAGAGGTACAATATGTCTGAACGCAGCAAATTAGTACTTATCGGAAACGGGATGGCAGGTATTCGAACCATTGAGCATCTGCTCAAGCTTGCGCCGGAGAAATATGAGATTACAGTCTTCGGGGAGGAACCTTATCCGAATTACAATAGAATCATGTTATCTTCAGTACTTGCAGGTGGAACCTCTGTAGATGACATTATTATTAATGAATGGTCTTGGTATGAGGAACATCATATCCGCCTATATACAGGCGATCCTGTAATTGAAGTGAATACGATGAAAAAGACAGTAACTTCCGCATCAGGAGCAGAGGCGTCATATGATCAGCTTATTTTTGCTACAGGATCTAAAGCCTTCATTCTTCCACTGCCTGGGGCAGATAAGGAAGGAGTTATCGGCTTCCGGGATGTGAAGGACTGCGAAACGATGTTTGAAGCTTCGGCTAATTATAAGAAGGCCGCAGTCATTGGGGGAGGGCTGCTTGGTCTTGAAGCTGCACGTGGTCTCCTGAATCTGGGTATGGACGTTACGGTGATTCATAACAGTGAGTATCTAATGAACCGACAGCTCGATATTCCAGCTTCAACGATGCTGCGCATGGAGCTAGAAGGTCAAGGCATGAAGTTCTTGCTGAATAAGCAAACGGCAGAGCTAATCGGACGGAGGCGCGTAAGTGGACTTAAATTCCGGGATGGAGAGAAGCTTGCGGCTGACCTGGTTGTCATGGCTGTCGGCATTCTTCCTAATGTGACACTTGCCAAAAGTGCGGGACTTGCTGTAAAACGCGGGATCATCGTTAACGATAGTATGGAAACGAGTATCCCGAATGTTTATGCTGTGGGCGAATGTGCGGAGCACAATGGAATAACGTACGGTTTAGTTGCGCCGCTCTATGAGCAAGGAAGTGTCCTGGCTAAGCATTTGGCAAATGTGGAGCATCAAGGGTATCACGGTTCAGTGACTTCAACGAAGCTGAAGGTATCCGGTGTAAATGTATTCTCAGCAGGTGATTATCTCGATGCAGACGACACCCGCTCCTTGCGTTATCAAGACGATATTGATGGTGTCTACAAAAAAATTGTGCTGCGCGGTGATCGGCTGGTGGGAGCGGTATTGTTCGGGGATACGAATGAAGGAGCTTCCTTGTTCTCACTGATCCGAAACGGAGAGTCGATTGCGGGACGTGAGAAAGAGCTGCTCCTGGGTATGAAGCTGGACAGCGCATCTTCAGGGGCCAGGATACTCGATGTGCCTATGGACGAAATCGTCTGCGGATGTAACGGCGTAACGAAGCAGACAATTGTAGATGCCGTTAGTCAGGGGTGTCATAGTGTTGCTGAAGTCAAAGGCTGTACCAAAGCATCCGCTTCTTGCGGCGGCTGTAAACCGATAGTCGAACAACTGATTACCGCTTATGCCGGGGATGCAGCGAAGACAGGAATGAAGGAAGGGATTTGTTCCTGTACAACACTTGATCGTGAGGAGATTATTGCAGGCATTAAGGAAATGGGCCTGAAAAATGTGAAGGAAGTCATGAACGTCATGGGCTGGAATGAACCGGAAGGCTGTACGAAATGCAGACCCGCACTGAACTATTATCTTGGCATGCTATGGCCATCCGAATATGTAGATCAGAAGGAGTCCCGTTTCACGAACGAGCGTTATCATGCGAATATTCAGAAGGATGGCACGTTCTCAGTGGTACCACGGATATACGGCGGTGTTACTTCTCCAGGAGAGCTGAAACGAATTGCTGAGGTTGCGGAGAAATATGATGTGCCTATGGTGAAATTCACAGGCGGACAGCGACTGGATCTGCTTGGTGTGAAGAAGGAAGATCTGCCTAGTATGTGGGAGGATCTCGATATGCCCTCAGGTCATGCTTATGGTAAAACACTTCGGACGGTCAAGACCTGCGTGGGTTCAACCTTCTGTCGATTTGGAACCAAGGACTCTATAGGAATGGGAATCCGGCTTGAAAAGACATTTGAACGATTAAATGCTCCACACAAAGTGAAGATGGCGGTATCGGGTTGCCCCCGTAACTGTGCTGAATCTGTAATTAAAGACGTTGGTGTTGTTGCGTTGGATGGAGCATGGGAGATTTACGTCGGGGGTAACGGCGGGATTAAGGTTAGAGCCGGGGAGCTGTTATGTACAGTGAAGACAGAGGATGAGGTCGTGGAATGGTCTGGCGCATTCCTTCAATATTATAGAGAACAAGCAAGCTGGGGAGTAAGGACTTCGGATTGGGTCGAAAAAGTTGGCCTCGATTCAATCAAGGAAGCATTGGCTGATGCACAGTTTAGAGCCGAGCTCGTATCCCGAATTAATGAAACATTAGCCAACACGGTCGATCCGTGGAAAGAGATTGCAGAGAACAAAGAGCTTCGGAAGAATTTTGAGCCGCTGAATCGTTATCAGCTGTCACACGATTAGGGGTAATAGGGGGAGACATTAGCCATGAGCCAGAAATTTTTGGTAGCATACGAATCCGATATTGATGTCCTCGGTACAAGAGTCGTGATGATTGAGAATACGGAGGTTGCCCTATTCAAGCTGAGTGACGGTACCATCAAGGCGCTCGAAAACCGATGCCCTCATAAGGGAGGGAAGCTCTCGGAAGGTATGGTATGCGGCAGTAATGTGCACTGCCCGCTTCATGACTGGAAGGTACATCTCTGCAGTGGAGAGGTTCAAGCACCGGATGAGGGCAAGGTCAATGCCTATGCACTTGAGGTCGATCCGGCGAGCGGCGCCGTTTATGTAACGCTATGAAGAAGAGCAGCGGACATGTAAGCATTGTTGGCGCAGGACCTGGTGACCCCGAGCTGCTCACGTTAAAGGCGCTTCGGTGCATTGAGAAGGCGGATATTATCATGTACGATCGTCTAGTTAACGAAGAGATTCTTGGATATGCGAGGCCTGAGGCAAGAAGAATCTATTGCGGGAAGGCACCGGGCGTTCATGCGATGACACAGCAGAAGATACAGCAGAAGCTTATTGATTATGCATCGGCAGGGAGCTATGTTGTTCGATTAAAAGGTGGAGACCCCTTTGTCTTCGGACGTGGCGGGGAAGAAGCTCTCGCACTGGCCAAACGTGGAATTGCTTATGAAGTCATTCCTGGAGTCACTTCTGCGATCGGAGCCGGCAGCTCAGCATTGATTCCTCTGACGCACCGAGGGCTAGCGACTTCGTTCGCTTGCATAACGGCAAGCCGGAAGGAAGTGGATCTTGGTCAGCAAAGAATAGGTCAGCTAGCCAAGCAAGTAGACACACTTGTTATATATATGGGAGTGAGTCATATCTCTGCTATTCGCTCGGAGCTGATTATTTGTGGAAAAAAAACAGATACACCGGTTGCCATCATTGAGAGAGGTAACACGTCGCAGGAGCGCGTAATGGTAACAACCTTGGAGCAGCTTGAGGAGATTGCCAAGGTAGAGCGTATTGAGAATCCAGCTCTCATCGTTATTGGAGAGGTTGTGAAGGTAAGGGAAGAACTGCTGCAATTACGGCAGGAGCTTCCAGCTCGAATGGAGCAGATCGGATAAAAAAGAAGAGTGGTTGGTTGAGAAACGATAAATTCATAAAGCATGCCGAAAGATAGATTACAACGTCTATCCTAGGTGTGCTTTTTTACTTGCTAGAGGTGTGATTTATGATGTTGCCCAGTTCTTGACTTACAATATTTATGTTTTATTGGTATAATTTAGTGATTTGCTAAGTTGATAGACTGAACTAAAAGGAGTTGTTCTATTGAGAAATTTGGTGGAACTTGAAAGAGCAGTTCAGAAAGATAAGATTGTTAGCTGTGTTGTATATGAAGGCGAGTCTGTTATATTTGAATATTACAGAAACCGGAAAGCAAAAGAGAAACCCTTCAAGATAAATTCGGTTACCAAAAGTATAACGTCCGCATTGTGTGGTATTGCGATGGAGCAGGGCTATATTGAGAACGAGGATGTTTCAATTGCTCATTATTTTGAAGACATAGATGACTCTAAGAAGAACATAACCATTAAACACCTACTAACGATGTCCTCTGGCTTGAAATGGCCAGGTAATGAAGCGATGATCCCATCAAAGAATTGGGTCGAATTTGTACTTGAACAGCCTGTCGAATCGGAGCCTGGAAAGCACATGAAATATAGCTGTGGTAATTCACATCTGTTAAGCGCTATATTACAGAAGGCCACACAAATGAATACCGTCGATTATGCGAAAAAGAACTTGTTTGTACCTTTAGGTATTGAAGATTTTAATTGGTATCAGGATGCGCAAGGGATTGCGATCGGTGGATTCAGCATGACAATGAAGACGGAAGATATGCTGAAATTTGGGCTGCTATATTTACATAACGGGGAATGGAAATCGAAACAGCTGATTCCTGCCGAATGGATTGATAAATCAACAAGAAATCAGGAGGCACAAGAAACGTCATATGGCTATCATTGGTGGATATTAAAAGACATGAATACCTTAAATGACGAGGATCGGACATTCTATGCTATGGGCATGGGAGGGCAATACATATTCGTTAATCAGCAGAGGCAGTTGGCTGCACGTGTTTACAAGTAATCTAACCGGTGATGTCTCAAGCCCGATACATTATTATAATAACTATATTCTGAATAATAAAATCATGGTTTAGCATAAGGGCAAAATTGAAATGCGAGAGGGATTAGCGAAGATGGAAATTATCGTAACAGGTGGAGCCATTATAAGAGACAAGCTCGGCCGGATATTGATGCAGAAAAGATCGGATTATGGAAATTGGGGCCTCCCTGGCGGCGGAATGGAGGCTGGTGAGTCTATTGAAGAGACGATGATCAGAGAGGTTTTTGAAGAGACTGGCCTTCTGGTGAAACAGCATGAGCTTTATTCCGTTTATAGCGGCGCACGCATGAAGTATAGGTATCCGGATGGAAATGAAGTCGTTTTTGTGATGTTTATTTTTAATGCGGAAGCGGACTTGGAAGGCAGGATTGCCGAGGACAATAATACGCTTATTTATAACGATGTCCACCAAGAATCGATAACTCTTGAATTTAAGTTCATAGATGAAATTTTGATAGAGGATATAAGCTCAGTGCAAAGGCCTGTATTTGAAGATTTGAAGAGAGATCTCCGGTGCTTAATACGCACCTAAAATTAATAGAGTAGAAGAATTGTATGTGTGAGAAGAGGTGCTATTAGACACGTGCCAAAGCATGAGTTCGTTATAGAGAGTATTAATATAGATGCTTTAATTCCTTTCTATTTAAACTTTAGCTGGGATTCCTAAGGAAACCTACATAGGGAGGGGTTGTCTGATGATGATCATGTTTCTTTTGATGATGAGTTCATCTTATATCTGAATGATTCGCTGAATTGGGTGTCTTGCTGGAATCCAAGCACGAATCGGAGTAACAATTATTGATAAACAGGATCTAATAACGTTCAGAGGAATAATTCAGGCTTGGGTTGACTTGTTTGTATTTGCTCCTGAGATGATCGAGCTCAAAGGAAGCTATACGTTGGATAGCAATGATGAATATGGAGAATATGACAGATTAAGGTTTGTAAAAGAGGACTTGATCACGGACCTGAATAAGCTGATAAGAATGATAAATCAAGCGTATGATGAAGAGAAATGTATCCTCCAATTAGGGATTTGACAAATTTAGCTTAATAGAAAGAAGTTGTTAGTTAAGGTTAGAAAGCACTCCTTCGGACAGTGAAGAAATGCTGCGTCATTGATCCATTTGGAAACAAGCTTGAAGATAAATAGTAATCACGAGCAGGAGGAGTAGAATGAACAGTCCTATTGCCTATCAAATAGATCAGGTTTCCTTTTACCTCAAGGAACAAGTTGATTTCAGTTGGTTGACTCAGCTAGGAACGGTGTTTGCGGTGTTTGATCAGCAGGATTCAGGTAATATTAGCTTCGGCATCGAGCAGGCGGGACAGAAGAAGTTTGTGAAGTTTGCCGGAGTCAGAACAATGGAATATGATGGAGATCCTCAAGATGCAGTCGCTGCATTGGCGGATGCCATTTCGTTGTATAAAGAGCTAAGCCATCCGGTACTGGTGGAGCTTATTGATCACTTTGAAGTAGATTCAGGCTATGCTGCCATATTCAATTGGTTTGATGGTGAATGTCTTCACTCTCATTGGTCATATCCTCCTCCAGCCAAATATATAGATCCTGGCTCTCCATTCTATAAGTTTAAGCATTTATCCATCGAGAAAAGACTGCTGTCCTTAGATCGAATATTTGACTTTCATGTTCTTGTAGAGGAAAAGGGCTATACAGCCATTGATTTTTATGATGGAAGTCTGCTATATAATTTCGCGAACGATGAGATTAAAATTTGTGATATTGATTATTATCAAAGAAAACCATTCTACAATCGGATGGGAAGGCTATGGGGATCATCTAGATTTATGTCTCCTGAAGAATTTGAATTAGGTGCAGAGATTGATAGTCGAACCAATGTGTATACCATGGGAGCAACGGCATTTGTGTTATTAGGTGGAGAGCTCGATCGATCCCTGGAGAAATGGGATGCAAGTGAAGCACTGTATAATGTTGCGCGGACAGCAACTAGCAAGGACAGACAAGACAGATATAGCTCTCTAAAGGAATTTTATGAGGCATGGAATGAAGCGATGATCTCGTAATTATTAATGGTTAAGTAGAAGGACTCTCATAAAATACCCTCCAATCGTTTGAATTCTAATTTCAATTGGAGGGTAGTCATATTTATCTCTTAATAAATGAAAGGTCTGAACTTTTTGGCCACTCTATTAAATTCCTGAGCAAAATCTCTAGTATTGTTGAGCTCATCTGGTAATTCATCCATCAATAACCGGACTTGTTTTCTTAACTCAATATTCGTTTGGACGTTTGATTCGTTTGGCTTTGAAACTTGATTTCGTACCATACCTATATATTCATGTTTTAGTATATGAAATTCATTATCTAGCTCAGCTAGTTCAAGAGAGTTATTCGTGTTTTTTTGTACAAAAAGATCTAATCGATCGTTTACCAAATTAATATAAGCAATAACATCAACCATCAGTACAGGAGTTTCATCCAGTTCTTTACTATCCTCAATAAGAGCTAAGGACTGATTTAGAGATTGGAGACTTGATATAAAACTAGTATAGTATGCGTTAGCCTCACTTTTAGCCTTATTATATCCGTTCAAAAGTATAATCGATAGTAGAACAAGAATTATGAGGACAACAATAATGATTGTATAATTTTTTTTCTTACTCATGTCAGTTTAAACTCCTTATCTCCACGGACCCGTTCATAAATATCCTCCTTCATTAACAACTAAAGGATCGTATCATATATTAATAATTGATAAAAGACAATTTTTACTAGTATAGATACTAAAGTTAATATAATATATCCCTTCTTAGAAGTACTATAAGGCACCTGTAATAAAACTATAAGAGATAATCGTATTTTTTGAATTTGGAGGCTTGTTACTTTGAAGAAATATACGGAAATTGGGTTCGGGAATCGATGATTCATTAGAACAGAATTTGAACACGAGGATGCATCGGAAAGTGAAATTAAAGGCTTTGTACGACCATTCAAGCTAAAATCGGTGTATATTCGAATTTGGGTATAGAAGAACGTTCTGGTTATTGATTCAAAGGAAGGAATAAAGTTTGTGGGGAAGGATAAAAAGAAAATCAAAATATTAATTGGATTTTATGGGATATGAAATTGATTAGCTAGGAACAAAAGTTTGGTTATAATCAAACATTACCAGTAAATGTATGATATGATTCTTTCGAATCAGAGAGTAATACATAATGTATCGATGAGACGGAGGAACATAAGAGATATGATGAAAGTAACTTATAACCACTCAGTTATATCCTCAAGTTCGTTACTTAGAGCTGGTGAGTGAGTTGTATTCGATTGGAGAAGTGAAGGAGTGCCGTTTTCTTGTAAATGGATTAAATGATACATATGTCGTGAAAACTTCCTCAATACAATATGTTCTACGGATTTATAAAGCGCATTGGCGTACCAAAGCAGATATTTTGTTTGAGCTGGAGCTTCTGAATGATTTGAAATTTAAGGGGATTTCTGTTTCTTCCCCGGTACCAACAAAAGATAGTGATTATCTTTATGACCTGCAGGCGCCCGAAGGCTTACGTCACATGGTGTTATTTACATACGCTGACGGTGAGTATTCTGAAGAAGAGGATAAAAGTGAAATATTCGGTGAAGAGGTTGCTCGAATGCATCTCGTGATGGATCATTTTAGAAGTGAACATGCCAGATTTGAGATCGATCTGAATCATCTATTGAATGAACCGTTGCAGAATATTCGTCCGTTTCTATCGCATAGACCTGAGGACTTCAATTATTTGGAAGCGTTAATAGTAGAACTTCGAAGTCGTATTGAAGAAATATCAAATGATATTGAATGGGGGATATGTCATGGCGATCTCCACGGAGGAAATGTACATTTTCATGAGAATACGCTAACACAGTTCGACTTCGATTGCTGCGGATATGGATACAGATCGTATGACGTTTCGGTTTATCTTTGGAATAAAGTGATGTTTAAAGACAAGGATGCTTTCGAGAACAAGAATTGGACATTATTTATACATTCCTACCAAAAGATCAAGCCCCCGTCGAGTACTGAGATCAGAGCCGTACCTATATTTGTAGCCACCAGAGATATTTGGTTGATGGGTCTTACGGAATTGGTGCGAAGTCCAAGGGATTGTAATACAAAATCAAGCGACAAATTAGCGGAATTTGAATATGAAAAGTGAGGTGTTTCCATTGGTAAACAAATAAGATGAGAAAATCTAGATGTGAGTATTTAGCATGCAGATTTTCTCTTATTTAATCTGAAATCAATCCGAAGAGGAGAATTGACATGCTAAATAAATTGAACGAATCGATCTATTACCTATCTAATCAAAATGATAAAGAAAGACCAACATTGAGGTTAGTTTGTGGAGAAAAATACAGCCTAGTTATCGATGGTGGGAATTCTGCTTTACATGCTAGAGAATTTTTGAAGGAAATCGAACGTTTAAATGTACCACCTATTAAATACTTGGTGATCACTCATGCCCACTGGGATCATTTCTTAGGCATGAATGAATTTAATGCGTCGATTATTGTGAATAGCTTAACCCATCAAAAAATGGAGGTTTGGCGAAGGTACTCATACGATGATCGCTCTCTTCGAGAGTATGTAGAATCTAATAATATGACATCGCATTGTATGGAGATTATTCAATTAGAAATACCGGAAAGAGAACAATTTAAATTAGGCACTCCAGATTTGGTGTTTGAACAGTCTCTCCATATTGATTTGGGAAATAAGGTTTGTGTATTGGAACGAATCAGGAGTACTCACACGGATGATTCCACAATCGTTTATATCCCAGATGAAAAAGTAATTTTTCTCGGTGATTGTGTATATGGGACGACTACGGATTCCATATTTCATTACAAAGCATCACATTTGCTACCCATGATGGAGGATATTCAAAAATACGACGCGAATCATTTTCTACTTGGTCATGAATCCATTTGTGATCTTGAAGAGATGAACAGTTTTTGGAATGAACTAATGTTGTGCAATAAAGCTGTCAAATCCACATCATTGGATAAAGCTATAGAGTGTTTTGAGCAAAATAATCATAGGAGCCCTCAGGGTGACGAGCTGTTCTTCTTAAAGGCCTTTGTTAATGATCAAATATTAAAGTCAAAATAAATAAAGATCATGACACCAGCTTTAGATAAGAAATATCTAAGGTTGGTCGTCATGAATTTTGCAGTATAGCTGCACGAATTTCGTATTAGTCAATAGAGGAGGCAGGTCATTCCGTTTATGAAGATCCCGTGTTATTTGAGAAAGTCGAGAAAGTATTGCTAAAAGAACCTTATGTATTATTGTTAATTCCTTCGCAGGATCGAGAGAAGTCTGCACAAATTTTGTACGAACGTTCGGGTTTGGATTTTAACCGCCATTTTGTATGCCATGAATCGAATTACAAGCTAGCCAAGCAAATCGTATATACGGAAAATCGAGAACCGGAAGAAACGATGAGAGAGATTTTAAGTCAGATTAAAAAATGATTATACACTTTCCATTGTCTAGTCACAAATCGTTAGATATACATAAAAGAAAAGAGGTTACATAGGATCTCATTTGAACAAAACAACTTCAAATTTAACTTTAGGGTGGCTGGTATCGCTATTCATCAGGGATATAATAGGATACGATAAAGCATATCACAGCACCAACTCGAGAGGGTTAGCCTTTTATACCAAGCAAGGGTTCGAACCGTTCGATATTAAATTGATGAATTCTGGAAAAGAGAATTTGATAACGATACATTTGCATAAAGAGCTCATTTGAAATTTAGTAATACGGAAAAAGAAAGGATAAACATGAAAATCAAAAACCTTGTTATCGTCATTTCTGTTTTACTAAATCTAGGTTTAATTGCCTATGTTTATTCAAGGGCTGATCATTTGGAGGATGTCTATTCCGGCATGTCTTTCAATCTTCAGTACGAATTGATTCAGTTAGAGGGTACCATCGGTTATCAAATAGAGAATGATTGGACAGAAGCCGACACCGTGATTGAAAAGATAGAGGATATAAATGAGGAAATTAATACGTTGATGGACACGGGAAAGGAAATGGCCTTGATCTCCAAAGAGCAAGAAGAAGATTTATGGAACTTGTCTCGTTATTTTTCACGGTTTCCGACTTATTCCGGATATCCGAATACAGAATTAACGAACAGTGAAATGAATGAACTTGTAGAACTCAGAAACAATCTTAGGTCAGTCGGATGGGGTATGCATATAGGGTACTCTGGGGATTGGGGCAGCTTCTCAACGAAAATAAATGAATTGATCGAGCTATAATAATAGTGTTAAGTAATAGTTTTGGATTGTAAAACCATTGTACTGAAGTAATGTGTGGGACTACATCCCAACAAAGCGAGTTGAATATGATCAATGCCTTATGATGCCGTAATAACGAGCAAAGAACGTGGATTAGTGAACATGAGATCTATAGAAATGTGGAACACGATATTCAAGACCATATCATGAAATTAGACTTGGAAGCCCTTGGAAAATTAATGACCAGCTACATCCGTGGTGATCAATTTAATGAAGGGTTGTTTATACATGCCATTTTAAAGGGACATATAACACAGTTAGCATCGAGAGATGGAAAGAATTACTTTTTTGATATATGATGAAACAGTCATATGGATATGGAAAAAGAGTGAATTGCTTATGACACTCCTCATCCAACAAGACAATTGCATCCAGATTATACTTAGGGGGAAGCAGAGCTTTGAAGAAGTTTATTCAATCAGCGATTTCAGTCATCATCGGGCTGGTTATTTTAGCAGGCGCATTACAGTACCTTGGAGAAGATTCATTACCACATTCAGCTTCCAATGAAGAAGATATTGTTCAGTTAGTCTTTCCTGTAAACAAATATCCCGAGACAGCAGAGCATATCCAAGCCGCAATAGAAGAAGGGTTGTCTAATACATGTACAATCGATCGCAGCGGGGCAGATGAGAACAGACAAGAGTCATTAAAAGGGATCCCGACGAAGAGTGGCTATGATCGTGATGAGTGGCCCATGGCCATGTGTGTGGAAGGCGGGGATGGAGCCAGCATTGAATACATAGATCCGTCTGACAATCGGGGAGCGGGCAGTTGGGTTGGTAACCAGTTAGAAGAATACCCGGACGGTACAAGAGTTGAATTCATTTTTAATTGAAGCAAACCCGATATGCTATTAGGTAAACAAAATATATGAATAAAGAAAGGAGGGATAGCATCTATCTCTCCTTTTACTTTTTTACACGAATTGATTCAATTTATAAAGAATTTATTAACTTTTCAAAGTCTGAAGGCAGACAACTTAGAATGAATGTCAAGGGGAGGATACAGCATGGAGAAGACAAACAACGATGGATATCTTGAAACTAAAGGCAATCTGCTGCTGGTAGAGGATGATCCCGGGATTGGAAGGATTGTGAGAGATCATTTGCGGCGGGAGAATTATGCAGTATCCTGGGCAACCACAGGTCTGGAATGCTGGGAGGACTTTTGCAGCGGGGAATATGATCTGGTCCTGGTGGATCTGATGCTGCCTGAAATGGACGGATTTACCCTATGCAAAAATATTCGGCTCAAGAGCGAGGTTCCTCTTCTGATTATGAGTGCGAGGAGCGAAGATGAGAGCAAAGTCCGGGCATTTGGCCTCGGTGCAGACGATTATATTACGAAGCCCTTCAGCTTGACTGAACTCTCTTTGCGAGTGGATGTTCACTTGCGAAAATTCCGTAAATATCAAAAGGGTGCCGAGGAGAAATCACATATTCTAACCTATTATGGCGGTCTAACCATTGATCCCGTGCTGAAACAGGCTATGTATGAAAATGAGCCTATCGCTCTCACGAGCAAGGAATGGTTGCTGCTCATGCTGCTCGCTTCGCATCCTGGACGGCAATTCAGCAAAAGTGAGCTGTATGAACATGTATGGCAGCAGGAGGCGATAGACGGCGGAAATACGGTAACCGTGCATATTAAAGGCCTGAGAATGAAGCTGAAGGATAATATCCGAAATCCCAAATATATTCAGACCGTATGGGGCAGCGGATATCGCTTTATCGGTGAGCCCCAATGAAGCTGAGAACATGGCTACTGATTGCCTTTCTAATTCTTATGCTGCTTCCCCTCGCAGCTGGAATCGTCCTGTTTCAGCTGATTGGTAAATTGGATGAGCAGCGTTCTTTTACTGATTATATGGCTGCTTCATCGGAGATATCCACAGCGGAGTCCTATTTGCAGAACCCGGCGCTTTTTCGCTTGAGAACGGTATGGGATGAACAAGAGCTTGATTTGCTCACGAATGACGCATTAAAGATTGAACTGTTTAACCCCTATGGTGTGCCGATCTATTCTTCAATGGAAGACGGTGAATATACAGGGTTTGTGCAAGCAAGTGAAAGATTGTATAGCAATTTGTATGAAATGCAGATCAATCCCCGCAGCTATGTATTGAAAAAACCGGTGTTTGAGAACGGCAGCCTGGCTGGAATCTACCAGATTACATTAGCTCGACAGGAGTGGAGAGAGGATATACGAAGCCGTACGGTATGGGTCGCAGGAATCCTCGGCATATTTATAGCCGTTTTATTTATTATTGTTCTGCTCCTCACCCGGCGCAAGCTGATTCTTCCCATGCGTATACTCACGAAGCAGATGAGCTCCTTTGCTGCTAATGAACCTGTGCCTCCATCTATGTACCGAGGCGGCGGGGAGATGAGAGAGCTTATGACCCACTTTGAGGACATGAGACTAACTATCGAAGCCTCTCGTAAGAAGCTTTCACAGCAGCAAGAAGAGAAAGCGTTCATGACTGCCGCTCTATCCCATGATCTAAAAACACCGCTCACCTCCATTCGCGCATATGCCGAGGAGCTCGATACGAATGGACTAACAAGAGAAGAACGACAGGAGTATCTTGCGTTCATGATGGGTCAGGTGGATCGCATGAGACATATGCTGGATGATCTGAACCTGTATGCATCGCTTGAATCCAAAATACTGAATAAAGAGCGTGCTCTCGTCGATAGTGAGGAGTTCATGGAAATGCTGTTTGCCGGTTATGAACCATTGGCATCGACAAAAAACATCGATTTGGAAACATCCATTTCAGTGAGTGGAAATGTTGAACTCGATCCTCAGCTGATCCTGCGGATGATGGATAACCTGATCGCGAATGCGATCAAGTATTCACCGCCAGGAAGCAAGCTATATCTTGCAGCGTTATCGTCTGATTCCAGCGTACCGGAATGGATAAATCCGCCATTTAGAACTAGAGTTGAACAACTATTAGATGATCGAGTTAAGAACATATGGCTGCTTATTCAGAACGAAGGTGAGTCGATCCCCTTTGAAATTCAGGACAGGCTGTTTGAGCCGTTCTATCAAAGAGAGAGCTCCAGAAATCAAGCGGGTTCAGGCAGTTTTGGTCTCGGTTTAACAATTGCGAAGAAAGTTATTGAACAGCACCAAGGAACGATCAAACTTTTGTCAGAGGAGCCGTATGGAACACTGGTTGTATGCGGGTTGCCTCTTAACAATAAGGAGATGAGAGATTGATGAGATATATCAAGAATTCGACGGTGAACACACGTAAAGGGAAACAGACGATGGGAACGATGGGGATACTCGGAACCGTATTACTTACAGGGATGCTTTTAACAGGCTGTCAGTCTGGAGAAGCACTAGCATATACGGGTGAAGAAATGGTGGAAAAAGCGATCCAAGAAAGCAATAAGCCCGTGTCTTATTATGCCGAAGGAGAGATGAGTCTTTTTGATGGGGAACAGGAAACAGAGAGCATGTCCATCAAAGAGTGGTATAACGCAGAGAATGGCAACAACCGCAATGAGATCGTTACACCGGATACGGGCAAGAGCATCTCGGTCAATGATGGACAGCAAGTTATCGTGTATGAGGAAGCCCAAAATACAGCCTACACCATGAAATCTATTGAGAACGAAGCGATGCAGAGCTCTCCAAAGGATAAAATGCTTGGCCAGCTCGAACGTATGCGGAGCACACATGCCATTGAAACCGTAGGCAAAGAGAAGTGGCTCGAAAATGATGTGTATCATATTAAGGCGACGCCATTAGAAAAGGATGAAAACACCTTGATCGGTTCACAGGAATACTGGGTGAATGCAAAAGATTGGATGGTTGTGAAATCCAAGGTCACCTCAGGTGATATCACGACAGAATTCGCTTATACTCTGCTGGACAAGTCACCGGAATTTACACCAGAAACATTTCAGCTGAATATTCCAGAGGACGCCGAAATCATCGCCTTAGACGATATGGGACCGCAACCGGTAACGGTGGAAGAGGCAGAGGAGGCTCTAGGTCAATCTTTCTTGCAATTGCCATCAGAAGGCTTTGACCAAATATCCGTAGAAATGTATGAAGCAAGCGGAGAGCTGAATCGAAATGAAGTCACAATCAATTACTTGGTACAAGGCAAGACGCCGCTTAGTCTGTCTATTTTCAAATCTCCTGGAGATGATGTTCAGGATGGCGGATTTGGAGAGAAGGTCACGGTAAGAGGTCAAAAAGGGGATTATATGAAAGAGATCAATATCATCAGCTGGGATGAGGAAGGTCTCAGATACAGTCTAATGGCCGATCAGCAGGGCGCTCAAACCGAACTTGATCAGCTGCTGGAATGGGCGGAATTACTGTCTGATGATCAGGACGGATCAGAATAACAACACCATAGCTACTACAAGAGCGATTTAGCGATGCTAAGTCGTTCTTTTGATTGTTTGTAATCTATCACTCATGCGCTAATTATGACATAGAATACTAGACCATATTAGAGCTTTAAATGTAAAGCTGTTCTGTAATAAAATGGATATGATACTTCTGGCCTTGATGAGCCGAATCACATATAACAATATGAAGGGTTGATTCAGTATGATACTTGAAGCTAGACGAGAGGATAGGGATCAACTGTATGAGCTATATAGAATGCTTGTTCCAAACAGCAGGAAAATGAATGTTGTTGAAGAGCAAATTGATAGAATTAGACAAGATCCTATGAACTTTTTACTTGTTTATGAGGAAAAAGGGGCTATAGTAGGGACTTTAACTTTAAATATTTGCTTGCAAGCATTACACGGTTCAAGACCTACGGATTAATTGAAAATATCGTTGTTCATGAGAATCATCGCAGTCGAAAAATAGGACAACAGCTGTTGCACTATGCAGAAGAGTACTGTAGAACGATTCATTGCCACAAGTTGATGCTTCTAAGCAGCTCAAAGAGGGAGCGTGCCCATGTCTTTTTTGAGCGTTGCGGCTATAATGGGTCAGTGAGTAGAGGATTTAAGAAATATTTGTAGCTGACAAATGCGGGAATTCGGGCCGAAAGATGTTCGGAAAATTAGGAAGGAGGCATGCAAGTGAACAGGTTAGTCATTATCACCGTTGGTAAGACGCATAGTGGAAAAACGACGTTTGCCTCAGCTTTGGAGCAGCAGCTCCATCCATCCCTCGTTATCGACCAAGATAATCATGCAGCATTTATCAATACATATTATAGAAGCTTATTGCCTAAGCAAGGCCCTAACCATATCAAATTCGCAGTCACTCAAACCATTGTAGATTATGCGGTTCAACGGACAGACGATCATCTCATTCTATGTAATTCGAATCGAAGCTATAAGAGTCGATTAAGTTTGCTGACAAGGTTTCATCAAGAGGGATTTATCAGTGTTATTGTTCATTTAGATCTCCCAGCTCATGTTCTTGAGGAGAGAGTTGCTCATAGTCAGCGGAATACAGCCATATTCAGAAGTGCAGCATCTTTTACAGAGGTGCTAAATAGACAGCAAGCAGAGGAAAGGAATCCCGATGTGGCAGCACCTTTGGAAGGTGAAGCTAATTATTTGTATCATATAACTCGTTCTGATCAAATTGCTGAAACCATTAGTGGCATTATACATATTGCTGAAAGTACTTGTTATGACTCTGAAAGCCAGTAGCAACTCCCCTAGAATCTGTATGTGATCTGTAAGCAGCTGGCTGGCAACTTAATAGATTTCAGCGGATCGATAGCTCATCTAAAGGGGGCAGGCTTATGGAAAAATTAAAATTAAGTGATCAGGTAAACAATTATTTATCCATACTTAATGTTCCGTTACAGAAACCGTCCTACAAGTTTTTAGAAATGATTTGTCAGGTGCATTTGAACACGTTTCCTTTTGAAAATATAAGCAAATTGCTCGCCCTGCATCAAAATAAGAGTATGAATAGCGAAATTCCAAACATAAAGCAGTTTACTACTAATCATACGGACTATAACTTCGGAGGTACATGCTATACATTAAATAGCAGCTTGTTAACCTTATTAAGAGAGTTAGGATTCAGCTGTTACCATATCATGCTTGGAAAAGAGCACATCGGCATTATCGTGGATCTTGATGAACATCGCTATTATGTGGATGTCGGGGCTGCTGCTCCCTTTTTCAAACCGGTGCGTTTTGAGTCTAAACACGATAATGGAGCACATTTTGGTAAGGATGAAGTATGCTTATTACCGGTGGACCTGAATAATAATGAATTCAAATATATTCGTTATACGAACGGGAAGCAAAATGGGAAGACATGGCATTTTAATGCAAACCAAGCAGTAACGATTAATGATTTTCGTAAAGTCATAAAAAAATCGTACATGTCTGCTGCCCCATTCATATCCATATTCAGGTGTCAATTGTATCAAACGGATCAGAAGAGATGCGTCTCTATAGTGAACAATAAATTTAGTATTCAATATAGCAGTGGAGAAATCGAAGTTCATTTCTTAAGTTCCTTGCAACAGATAAGGCAAGTAATCGAAGAGGAATTTCGATTACCCAAGCTGCCTGTAGAAGAGGCGATCGAAGTATTGAATGATATGAAGGTTAATATCTTTGCAGATCGGGGAAGCGGAGGGAACCAAACTTGAACATAGATCAGCTATTTATGACTGAACCGGAGTTTGAAACGAGCACATTGTTATTAAGAAAAATAACACTGGCGGATGTGGATGCATACTATGAGCTGGCTTCTGATCCAGCTGTGACTACTTTTACCTTGTGGGATACGCATCGATCCTTTACAGACTCCAAGATATTTATAGAGAGATTAATATACAAATATGATGTTCAAGAAGCGTATCACTGGGGCGTTATCGATAAGAACGCGAATAAACTGATCGGCAGAACAGGATTTATACAGTGGGACCTGACTCACGAGAGAACCGAAATTGGGTTTGCCCTTTCGCGTCCATATTGGAATCAAGGCATAATTACAGGAGCAACGCGTCTGATTATCGAATATGGTTTTTCGCATCTCGGTTTTAATCGTATTGAGGGCAGGTGCAGCGATAATAATGCTGGATCAGCACGGGCGATGGAAAAGCTGGGTATGAAAATGGAAGGGATATTACGAGGTCAGCTGAAAATAAAGGGGGAGTTCGTGGATCAAAAAATGTATGCCATTTTAAGGGATGATATTAATAGCGTTAACAATAGAGCTAAATCATAAGCTCTTAAATTTTGAAATAATCAACAGGAGGAAAAAGCAATGATCGTCATGATCAATGGGGCATTCGGGGCAGGAAAGACGACACAAGCAGAGAATTTAGCAAGGCTTATTCCTAACAGCATGATTGTCGATCCGGAGTTGTCTGGATATCTGCTGAGGGAGTTAATACCCGATTCTATGAGACAGGAGCATGAGCGAAGCGGAGATTTTCAAGATTTGGACTTGTGGAGAGTGCTCGTGGTGGAGGTCACGAAGCAGGTCAAGTTAAAGTATGATAGAAACCTCATTGTTCCTATGACGTTATACAAGCCGCAAAATTACAATTACATTAGACAAGAGTTTGAAAAGCTGGATAAAGTATATCATTTCACGCTAATGGCCTCTAAAGCATCGATACATGAGAGGCTAACGATTCGAGGAGATACTGTAGGCGGATGGCAGTTTCAGCAGACAGATAAATGCTTGAGTGCCCTTAAAGCCAGTGAGTTCGCAGAACATATTGATTCAGAAACACTCAATGCAGAAGAAATAACACAGTACATAATGAGCAAGTTGGATTACACTAAATTATAAGGAGGGGCAATATTGAAACCACTCACTGTCACTTCACGATTAGGTGAGTTTCAAGGATACGGAACAAGCGAGGTTGCATTCTTTGATCGCTTTGATGAACTATCCAATAAAGTCATTCGCCATTATATTCTTATCCATGAAGGTGTCAAAATAATTCACGAACCTTGGGGATGGACAAACGAATGGTATGTTGATTTAGTTGATATCAAAATGAATAATGACGCTGAGATCGTGTTAACTGATTTATACATAGATATAGTTATTGAAGGCAATGGACCGACTTACAGATTGATTGACCTGGAAGAATATGCAGATGCGGTTAGCCAAGGTCTAATCTGTACAAAGGATATGAACAAACACTTGACTCAAGTTCAATTGTTTCTTGAAAAATATCTACATAGAGGCAAAGTGTTTCCTCCAAAGCAGATCGAAGTATTGCAAAACTTTAATATAACTCAGGAGAATTTTTGACGATGATTGATGCACAAATATTTTCTCAAATCCAGGAGCTATGCAATAGTCTACGACTAGGTAAAGTTGAGGGGAAACCACGACAGGTTACAGGCGGTTTGCTGCATCAGATGTATTCTGTCGCGGCTGACCGTGGAACGTATGCTATAAAAATGTTAAATCCTGAAATTATGCGGAGGCCTACAGCACTTCAGAATTACAAAAACTCTGAACGTATTGCTATGATGGTTGCCGCTAAGGAAATACCTGCATTGCCAGTGATATCAGTCGATGACGAGTCTGTACATCAAATTGGATCCAACTTTTGGCTCGTATTTAATTGGATTGAAGGTAAAAGTTTGAGCCTGGCTCAAATTCGTCCGAGTCATTGTGAGATAGTAGGGGATCTTCTGGCAAGGATTCATGCTGTTGATTTTACGGTTATAGGTATTGTTGATCCTGCTTCTGCCGATGTTTCCATTATTAACTGGAGCTACTATTCAGATAAAGGAAAGGCCACTGGCGCAGTTTGGGCCAACATGTTAGAAGAGAATTTGGATCTACTTCTTGAGTGGAACGCTCTAGCAACGGCTGCATTTAAGATGTTAAGTGCAAAGGATCGGGTTATAAGTCATCGAGATTTGGATCCAAAAAATATAATGTGGAATCATAATATACCTGTAATAATTGATTGGGAAGCGGCAGGTTACATAAATCAATGGCAGGATATGACGGAGACGTTACTCTATTGGTCTGTAGATGCAAATGGTAGAATGATACCCGAGAAATTCACAGCATTCATGAGAGGATACAAAAAGCACCCAGTTTCAACTGAGATAGACTGGCGTGCTGTGCTGTATAATGGATTGATAGGGAAGCTAGATTGGCTGGAGTATAACTTGAAAAGATCTTTGTATATGGAATGTAAGGATGCTCATGGACAACAGCGAGGAGAAGAGCAGGTTCTTATAACGCTTAAAGAAATCCAGAACTTTATTGAATTAATTCCTACCTTAGAGAAATGGTTGCAACGCGAGTTTAACACTTGAGTGTGAAAAAGGAGATTAGAGATGTCATACACCAATCTATTGTTTGACTTGGATGGAACATTAACCGATCCAAAGCTTGGCATTACAAAGTCGGTTCAATACGCGCTTGCCAAAATGAACATTGTCGTGGATAGCTTAGATGATCTCGACATATTTATTGGACCGCCGCTGCGTGTTTCCTTCAAAGATTATTATCAATTTGATGAGGCGAAGATCGAAGCTGCTGTAGATTATTATCGAGAATATTTTAGTGTTACCGGACTCTTCGAGAACGCTGTGTTTCCTGGAGTTAGAGAGATACTCGATCGTTTAAGCCATGATCCTCGGATGCGGTTGTTTATTGCCACATCCAAGCCGGAAATTTATGCGAAGCAAATATTAGATCATTACGAGCTTAGCTCATATTTCGAATACATATGTGGAAGCGAACTGGACGGAGCCCGATCTGCCAAAGCTGAAATTATCGGATATCTCATGGAGACTTACGATCTGCAACCTGAACAAACGGTAATGATCGGGGATCGTAAACATGACATCATCGGTGCTCAGCAAAGATCGACTCCATTGCTGTGGGATTTGGATATGGAAGTGAAGAGGAGTTGAGGCTAGCGGAGCCAACTCATATCGTGAACAGCGTTGAAGAACTGAACCACTTTTTAACCTTAGATCATATACAACCAGTCTAAAAGGCTGGAATCATATAATCAGTATGGTCAATTTACTGTTACTATTAATCCTGGAAATGCGGAGGCTATTAATCATGATCTCTTATCGTGCTCTTACATGCCAAGATGTGCATCAATTGAAGGAAATTGATCGATCTGAACATATTGAACTCATCTATGAAATGGACGATGATAATATGATTGAGATCAAGACGGATCATGAGTGTCCTGATTGGGACGATATATTACTGCGAGAAATGGAGGAGAGATTCCTCTACGAGCTTGAACAAGGCGGGATGGCGGTTGGTGCATTTGTTGACGATATATTGGTCGGGTTCGGAGTGCTTGCTCATAAACCTAGAGGAGAACAGCTGGATCAGCTGCAAGTAGATCTGATGTATGTGACCAGAGAATATAGAAGACAAGGGATTGGAACCGAGCTGTTAAACAGACTGGGGGAAGAGGCTAAGCGTAGAGGTGCCAAAGCTCTGTACATCTCGTCGACAGAGACAAGATCTGCCGTTTCATTCTATCGAAGCAATGGGAGTGAATTAACGAAGAATGTTGATGCCGAGCTGTTCAGCAAGGAACCCAAAGATATTCATATGATTATTCAGTTATAATACGACCAGAAGAGTGAGCTTATCATTCACTCTTTTTACTTTATTTTTCCACGAAAATGGTTCATATATGTTTGTTTTATTATATGTTATAGGTGCGGATCCTATATCTGGAAATGGATATGTTGAGTAACAATAGTCTAAAAAAGAAGGAGCAGTTGTCGAGGACAACTGCTCCTTCTTTAATCTTTATTTAGATCGGTATTCTGATTCTTCTTCTCGTAAAAAGATTCCGTAATCAAGAATGATTTGCATTGTCTTTGGACCAATTTCCTTCATCTCTCGTGCAATTTGAGACTCATCGAAGATAGTTTGCTCTACTACTCGGGTAAACCTACCATGGTGCGTAGTAATTTTACCTACGTCACTAAGATCTAAGGGATAAAAATCTTTAGTCTCTTCTGGAGTTTTTAGTTCTGTACCCGAGGAAACAGTAGTAGTTATCGTCTCATTTGTAGCAGTTGGTTTTGAACTGGAGGAACTATCCGCATTGATTGCAGAATTTGAATTTTTTGAATTTATAGTTATGAACGCTCCAGAAATCATCGTTATTACAAAGGTTGTCAAAACTATTTTTTTTATCATTAAAATACCACCTTTCAATAATTAGTATTCCCACTCATAGCTTCTTCATGCCAAATTTTTGAAGAATAAAAAGACCTAAAATTCTATTTAATGTATTTTATACTATTTATTGTAACATATTTACATTACTAAATGAATTTCTTGAATTCAGTTTTGATAGAAAATTAACATGTCCTCAGACAATCAAAAACGCCTCTAGAAGCTTTTCTAAGGGCGTTTCCTTATTTTAGTGCGGCACTTGGGAGCTGAAATCGATTAATTCTCGCTGGGCTCAGTGCAGGATCCATGTGCTGGTTTGAAGAGGGTCCGACAGATCCGTTACATGCTTCGGTATATAAGCTGAATGGCTTGGGCTTCATAGAAGGAAGCCACTGTCCGCACTACGATGGGGAGGTCCACAGAAGACCAGGCTACCACAAGCTCATATCTGAAGGAGTGATGAAGCCGGGGTATGGTGTGGATGACGGAGCTGCGCTGCACTTTGCAGACGGCGTGTTATTAAGGACAGTCAGTTCAAGGCCTGGAGCAAAGTCCCACTATGTGTCCATAAACGACCAGCAAGAAGTGGATGAGCAAGTCTTGGATGTTTTATTTTTGGGGGAACGAGTATAACATATTGAGTCCATCAATGAGATGGGCTTTTTTGTTTTTACGAAAGTATTAATTTATAAAGTTTTGTATACAATTAAAGTAAAAAGTGATATCATAAATATATCAAAATAATATTGCGGAAAGATGTGGTGATGTTTATTGTTCCAGGAGAGAAAAGCATTTCGTATAAATGGATTTGTAGGCCTACTTGTTGTTCTTGTGTTAATTGCTGCAGGAGTTTATGCGTTTGCTACTGGTGAAACCGCCGGATATATTAACGGCTCCATTCTTGCTGCAGTTGCTGTCTTGCTGGCTACGGGAATGACGGTTGTCCAGCCGAATCAAGCGATGGTGCTTACATTTTTCGGTAAGTATATGGGAGTTATCCGCGATAGTGGGTTTTATATGACAATTCCGCTCTTGGTACAGAAGAAGGTTTCGCTTCGTATCCGTAACTTCAACAGCTCGATGCTGAAGGTGAACGACGTGGAAGGGAACCCAATCGAGATCGAAGCCGTTGTTGTCTTCTCCGTAGTGGACTCAGCGAAGGCGTTGTTTGAAGTGGATGATTATGAATCCTTTGTAGAAATTCAGAGCGAGACCGCTCTGCGCCATGTGGCAAGTAAATATGCTTATGATAATCTCGATGGAGCTGGCTTCTCTCTAAGAAGCAATGCGGAAGAGATCGCCATGGAGTTAACGAATGAGCTGCAGGCTCGGCTGGAGATTGCAGGAGTTAATGTACGTGAATCCCGCTTGACACATTTGGCATACTCTACAGAGATTGCAAGCGCGATGCTGCAAAGACAGCAGGCATCTGCCATTATTTCTGCTCGGGAGAAAATTGTGGAAGGTGCAGTAACGATGGTTCAGCTTGCGATTCAACGGCTTGAGAAAGAAGGAGCTGTTGAACTTGACGAGGAACGCAAAGCTGCGATGATTAATAATCTGCTTGTTGCTGTCGTTTCTGATCGTTCTGCCCAGCCGGTCATTAACACCAGCACACTCTATTAATGAGAGAGAGCCGCATTAATGGCAGGTAAGAAGAAGAGCTTCCCTCTCCGCCTCGACCAGGCTACGTATGAGGCTTTGGAGCGCTGGGCAGCTGATGAATTCCGAAGCGTAAATGGTCATATTGAGTTTCTGTTAAGAGAAGCTCTAAGAGATGCGGGGAGACTACCTGGCCCTAAGCGGATTACTGACAATAACGAACAGTGACAAGAAGCGCAGATTGGCATCAGTTAGGTTAAGCCTTAATACTTACGTGTATAATATGGAATAGGAAGAAGAGGAGCTGTCCTTAGATGACGCTTCTCTTTTCCTCATGTTAAGGCTTCATTCACATAATGTTTTTATTTTAGACAAAAGAATGTAATGAAATAGCTACAAAGGGTTATTTAGATCATTGAAGATATGGTTTATCCTTAAGATATAGGACATATTACATCAGATGTTTTTCGAGAGGATTTGTTTACGTATGAACAAAAAGCTAGTGAAATGGTGGCCGTTTTTGGCAATTGGGCTTGCAGCCGTTCTTGTTATAGGTGGTTTGATCATATTCTTCCAAGGTAACAGCATGGTGCCGTCTGCATTAGACAGAGGACAGACTGTACAAGAAGAAGAGGATCTAAGCAATTATGAGGTCGTAACTGTTGAAATCAATGATCAGGGGTTCTCTCCAAGTCACATTGAAGTGAAGCAGGGGGTACCAACGAAGATTAATTTTAAGAAGGTAACGAACCTTACTCATATTACCAGCCTTGTCTCTGAGGATTTTGATATGCTGCAATATTTGGAAAAAGGCGATAATTATTATACCGTTGATACAACACTTGAGCCGGGGACTTACAATTTCAATTGCGGAATGTATATGACCTTTGGAACGTTGACTGTTAAATGACAAAAGCGAGAAGCAGTATCTTATTGTTTAGGATAAGATTACTGCTTCTTTTTTCTGCAGCTGATTATGTTTATGATGATTTACTTGTTGAGTACAAAATATTTGATAAGTTATGAAATTAATTCGTAACTTTGAAATCTATGCGTTTACTTCTGCAGCTATGGCAGCAGACTTCTTGCCTTGTTTTTGCAGCCATGTTTTTCTCCATTGCAGGCTCATGGCAACGACAAGAATACAAGCAGCTGCAGCGACGATGCTTAGAATCAAGAATCCAGGAGTGTAGCTTCCGACAGATTTGTATAGGTTTCCGAGAAGAAGCGGTAGAGCATAACCTCCTAGTCCTCCGGCTGCACCGACAATTCCTGTCATGAGACCAATCTCGGAGCCGAACCTTAGCGGAACAAGCTGGAACACCGAACCGTTACCGGCTCCAAGGCACATCATGCCGATAAACATGAGTACGACAACGACCGGAAGCGGGGGCAGGAATGAAACGCCTGCCAGCATTAGAGCAGCACCTGCATAGAGGAATGTCAGAATTCGAGTACCTCCGAAGCGGTCAGAGAGCATGCCTCCAACAGGCCGGAAGAAGCTGCCTGCAATAATACAGAATGTTGCAATATCGGCTGCCTGTACAGCAGACAGACCATATTGAGTATTGAAGAAGATCGTTAAGTAATTGGACAGACCAACAAAGCCGCCGAAGGTAACACAATAAAATAAACAGAGAATGACTGCATCTTTTTGTTTTAAGACATTAGCATATTGAGCAAAGGTTTTTGGTGCAGGACGATTCGGGCTGTTCTTGGCGAAGATGGTGAAGATGATAAATACGATGACGATGGGAATTATGGCGAGTCCGAATACGACTTCCCAGCTTCCAAAATGTGTAGCAAGCCGATTCGCAAATAGTGTTGCGAGTACAGTTCCGCTGTTACCTGCTCCGGCAATTCCCATTGCTAGGCCTTGATGCTCTTTTGGATACCACTGACTTGCAAGCGGGAGCGCTGCAGCGAAGGAAGCGCCAGCCACACCAAGGAGCAGGGCAACAACATACAGCTGATCCAGTGAGCTGACCCATTGCCAGCCGAGAACCAAGGGGATTAAGGTAACGATCATTCCAATCTGCGCCGTAAGTTTAGGACCAATGTGGTCGGTCAGATACCCGAAGAGCAGTCTGAGTATGGAGCCGCTTAATACCGGAAGTGCAACCAGATTCGCTTTTTGAGCCGCATCCATGGGGTAATCTCCTGCAATGACAACACTAAGCGGGCCGATCAAACCCCAGATCATGAAGCTGATGTCAAAATAAAAAAATGCGCCGAAGAGTGTGGGGTTATGCCCGCTTTTCCAGAAACTTTTTTTCTCCATCCTAATCTCTCCTTTTTTTCTTTTAGATCAAATCGGGGATAAACAGTATAATTATCCGGATCGATCTATTATGGTAGCTGTTAAGTTCCATTAAAGTTTGGAGTTTAACAGCAGGCTGTTAAGTTCCATTAAAGTGTTGGATCTTAACAGCAGGCTGTTAAGACCCGCTCTGAATCTCGAAACTCAACCACATCAAAAAAAGCCGCAATTCGCCCCTAATCAAGGGTTCGAGTTGCGGCCTCATTGCCGTGACACATGATTCACTTCATTGTGAATCACATATGTACTCTGTTTGAATGACTGTACACTGAATTATAGAAATTGCTTTTGATTATGTCAAGATACTTAACGCAATTTCCTGAAAAAGATGAATGTAATCATTTGAAAGTATTTTGTGTTAAATATATTGACACGAGATCAGGTGTCCTATATTCTCTTATATATAAGTTCAGCACAACGGAGTGCTGTTTCGTGAGGCAGCGCAGCCCCTTTTTCTTACCATGGAAAAGGGGCTTTTTTGTTCATTTTCGTGAAACAGAATTCAATATCGTGGTTTCTTTACAGAGATAGGCAAGGGATGGAGGCTTACTAGATGAAGAAACAGTTGGTTGTCGTTGGAAACGGAATGGCAGGCATGAAATGCATAGAGGAGATCATTCAACTAAATCATGAGCTTTATGAAATTACGGTGATTGGTGCAGAGCCGAGACCGAACTATAATCGGATCGAATTGTCCAAAGTGCTGCAAGGTGGAACTTCATTTGAAGATATAATTATTCATGACTGGACTTGGTACGAACAGAACGGAATCAAACTTTACACGGGAGAGAAGGTCACACGGATTCATCGGAAGAAAAAAAAGATAGAAACCTCTTCTGGAATGAAGTTGACTTATGATGATCTGCTGATTGCAACGGGGTCATCAGCCTTCATACCGCCTATACCGGGAAGTGATCAGGAGGGCGTTATTGCTTTTCGAAGTATGGATGATTGTCTCCTGATGATGGATTACGCAAGGGAATTCAAGAAAGCCATTGTGATTGGCGGGGGGTTACTTGGGCTGGAAGCTGCAAGAGGGCTGCTGAACCTTGGTATGGAAACGGAAGTTATTCACAATGCTGCGTATCTGATGAATAGACAGCTGGATCCGATGTCCGCAGGACTGCTGCAGACAGAGCTGGAAGCACAAGGAATGAAATTCCGCCTTGGACAACAAACCGTTCAAATTATCGGAGACGGCAGGGCCAAGGGAATTCGGCTTGCCAGTGGAAGTAAGCTGACGGCGGATCTCATTGTTTTTGCTGTAGGGATCAGTCCTAATGTGGACATCGGGAGAGATAGCGGACTTGCAGTGAGCCGGGGGATTATCGTCGATGACTACATGCAGACAAGTGATAAGCACATCTATGCCGTCGGAGAATGTGCCGAGCATCAGGGGATCTGTTATGGACTGGTAGCGCCTCTATATGATCAGGCAAGAGTCCTTTCACGTAAGCTATGTCATATGACAACCGAAGCTTATCAGGGCTCGATTCCTTACTCCAAGCTGAAGGTCTCCGGTGTTGATCTATTCTCTGTTGGTGAGATTGGACCAGACATCAGTGTAGCAGTTCAGGAATATGATCGTCTGCAATTTAAATATAAAAAAGTGACGATGCGTAACGGTAAACTTATTGGAGCTATTTTATATGGAGATACGACCGAATCCCAGACCTTGCTCGGATACATTAAACATCAAGCGGATGTCCATGAGCTGACGGCAATGCAATCTGCACCTGCAGGCGAAAACCGGATGGAGGCTCTTGTTGCTTCGATGCCGGGAGGAGAGACGGTATGTGCCTGCAACCAAGTATCCAAATCAGCGATCGTGAAGGTGATGGGAAAAGAAGGTCTAACGACTGCGGATGAAATCAAGCAGAAGACGAAGGCATCTGGATCATGCGGTGGGTGCAGGCCCATGCTGGAGGCGATTGTGAAGGTTACGCTGTCAGGTGCTTCGATGCCAATCAGCGGTGCAGAACACGAATCAGTCACAGATCATAGCATCTGCTCCTGCATGTCAGCCGGACACGAGGAGTTGATACAACTCATTAGTACTATAGGAGCTATATCATCTACAGAAGTGCGTGAGTCACTTGATTTAACTGCAGATCATATAGATGGATGCCGCACCTGTGAAGATACGATTTCATACTACATAGAGCGAAACCGATCTCAAGAAGCTCAGCATTGCTCCTTACCGTTAGATACATTTGAGGAATTTCTAAGCTGGTGTTCTAAGCAGCGGGTTCCTGCTTCAATATATGCTGCTGCCTCAGAGGAAGCGGAGTCCGTATTCGGGATAAAGCTTCATGATATTGCCATTCAAGCGTGTCCCGCTGGATACGAGATTTACGTGGGAGGTCATGCACGGCATCCGGTAGCGGAGGGACAGCTGTTATGCCTGACGGACACCAGAGAAGGGGCCATACGTGCTGCTCAATTCACAGTGGAGCTCTATAGCACAGAGGGCTGGTTTAACGAGAAAATGTGGGAATGGGTTGAGCGGACAGGGATCGGGAGCATTCGAGAACGGGTCATGGAGATGGAACATAAGCAGCTGGAATATGCATAAACGACGAATCTGGATGTTCAGATAAAAAAGGAGTGGGAGTCAGCATGACAATGGCTAGCTCATCAGGAGTATCGAATTCTAAGCAAGAAACAGCTTCGGTGCTGCAAGGTGCAGTTCATCATGCAACGACGCAGTGTCCATTCTGCAGCGTACAGTGTAAAGCGGAGGTGACGATTGAATCTCGCGAGCTTGTCTCTAAGTCGACAACACGTGTACTGCAGTATGTGACGGAATCCAAAGGGACCCTGAACAAAGCTTCCGAAGGAAGAATTTGTGTCAAAGGCATGAATGCTCACCAGCATACGACAAGCGCAAGACGAATTACGGCTCCGCTAATCAAAAAGGACGGTAAACTTACGGAAGCTTCCTGGGATGAAGCGATTCAGTGTATTGCGGACAAGATAAGGTCTATTCCTAAGAATGCGGTCGGCGTATACGGTGGTGGATCACTGACAAATGAAACGGCATATATGCTCGGCAAATTTGCGCGGATTGGCATCGGCACCAAGTATATTGATTACAATGGACGATTTTGTATGTCTGCTGCTGCATCGGCAGGTGCTAAGGTGTTTGGAATGGATCGGGGTCTAACCTTCCCTTTGGCCGATATTGAGCATGCAAAATGTATCATACTCGCGGGAACCAACATTGCGGAATGCCAGCCTACACTTATGCCGTATTTTACTAGAGCTCAAGAAAAGGGTGCGGTGATTATTGTCATTGATCCGCGCAGAACATCGACAGCAGCTATGGCAAACCTCCATCTTGCCGTTCGTCCGGGCATGGATATGCTGCTTGCAGACGGAATGCTGAAATGGCTGAGGGAGCAGCGGCTGTTGGATGAAGCATTTATTGCAAATAGAACGAACGGCTATGAACAATTGACGGCTTATCTTGATAAACTCGATTGGGAGTATATCACGGAAAACACCGGAGTATCCGTAGAAAATCTGAAGCTTGCCGCTGACATGTTTGGCAAGGCGAAGACAGGTATGGTGCTGACGGCCAGAGGAGTGGAACAGCAGACAGATGGGCACCTCGCGGTCAGACATTTTATTAATTTGCTGCTCGTTACAGGGAAGATCGGCCGACAAGGCTGCGGATACGGAGCGATTACAGGTCAAGGGAACGGACAGGGTGGCCGGGAGCATGGTCAGAAGGCGGATCAGCTTCCTGGATACCGCTCCATTGAGGATGAGCAGGATCGGAATTACATTGCTTCCGTATGGGGTGTTGAAGAAGGTGAAATTCCTAGAAAAGGCGTATCCGCCTATGAAATGATGGAGCTCGTTCATTCGGGAGACATTGAAGCGCTGTTCGTGATGGGTTCAAATCCGATTGTTTCGAACCCTAACGCAACACTCGTTGAGGAAGCACTGGAGAAGGTACCATTCTTGGCCGTAGCGGATATGTTTCTATCTGAAACGGCGCGCTTGGCCGATGTCGTTCTTCCGGTTAGCTCCTATATAGAGAACACAGGTACCCTCACGAATCTGGAAGGACGGGTACTCCTGCGTGAAGCAGTCACGAAGCCCCCAGGAGATTGCAGACATGATTGGGAGATTCTTCGGGAGCTCGCAAAGGCTCTGGGTAAAGGCAAATACTTCGACTATACTTCGGCAGAAGAAATTTTCAATGAACTTAGAGTCGCCAGCCGGGGTGGTATCGCCGATTACTACGGCATCACTTATGATCGACTGCGGAAGGAGGAAGGAGTGTACTGGCCTTGTCCTGAGGTAGACGAAGAGGGAATAGGTAGAATTTTCGAAGAACGATTTGCACATGCCGATGGCAGAGCGGTGTTTACAGCGGAAGAAAGTAAAATGATCAAAGAAAGTTTGTCAAAGGAATACCCTCTTATGCTGACCAATGGCCGGGTGCTGTCTCATTATCTGACAGGAGTACAAACAAGGCTGAGTCCGGGACTTGCATCGCGACAGGTAGAAAATTTCGTAGAAATTCATCCAGATACGGCACGTCATTATATAATCAAAGAACAGAACTGGGTAAGAATCACTTCTCGATATGGTGAATTCCAGGTACGGTGCCGTTTCAATGAACAGATCCGAAAGGACACCCTGTTTGTGCCTATGCACTGGGGAGGCGTTCAAAATGTGAACCGTGCCACACGCGGCGAACTGGACCCCTTCTGTAAAATGCCGGGATTCAAAACGACAGCGGTGCGAATTGAAATGAGTTATTAATGTTAAATAAAAATACAAAAGGCTCCTTTCAGCACTTAGCTGAGAGGAGCCTTTGATTCGAGAGAAAAGCTTTGATGCGGAAGTTATATTTTATTATTAATCACTTTTTCAGCTAAATGCTTGTCGCTACTCTTAACGAAAATTTCATACTGTGCGGATAATCCGCCCAAACTGACTCCAGAGGAACCGGTATCCGTTATTTGTGTTCTAAAATCAACATGATGGCTGTTTAGCTTGTGAATGATTGAATAGAAATGTTCTTGTTTATGTGACATGTAGATACTAACCTTGTATCGAGAAAAAATTCTTCGTAACAGAACAAAGATGAATTGATCTTTGTTTCCAATCATCTCATCACTCCTTTATACAAGCACATAACTGTTTAGACACAGAACTCTATATTACATCTAATACAGAAGAGTGTTTCTACGCACTCAGCTGCTGCATCCCCCGCCGCAGGATGAACCTCCACAAGACGAATCGCCTCCCGAGGTATCGCTTGGTGATGTGTCATTCGAGTGACCGGAGTCAGAGCGTTCATGCTCATTCGAATGGGAGCCGTAATATCCTCCGCCACCGCTGGTATCCTGCGCTTTGCGAAGCTCTTCCTCAGAAGGCGGAGCTTCCTCGAACAAATAAGAAGCAGCAGCAGATACGAGCAAGATCGAGAGGATAGGGTCCATCGCCGCATTGTTTCTTAACAAATTCGGTGAGGTATTCTGTTTGTTTTTTGCGGACAGCGAATCTTGTCTTAACAAGTCATCCATGTGCAAATGGGCTTCTCTGATCTGGTGGCTGAGCGTAAGCAGCAGCTCCTCCTGAAGCTGCTTCACATCCAGGTCATTCGTTACTCGCAGTCTGGAAGTGATCACTTCGTCGTTCGCATCATATTCTAGTCTCTTAAGGACCTTATCCTCCATAGGATGCTTGAAGAAAGGTCTGGATAACTGCTCATTCTCCGGATGAATTATGAAAAGACGACTGTATATGAGATCATACCAAGCTCTTTCACTCTCACGCTCGGCTTCGCTTGACTGTACAGTATGCGGCTGATGATGGATGAAATCACCGGTGAATTTCCGGCAGAAATCCTCATAGTCTCGTGTAAACATCAGCATTTCATGCCATATGACGTCTGTATCATTACTGTACATAGGCACATTTTTGAGCACAGAGCAGAGAAGAAAGTAACGCTTCAGTTCAAGCAGCATCCAGTTATATTTCTCAGCGGTATAGCGATGCTTGGACATAACTCTATCTCTCACCTGATTCATATATGTATCATCTAATGCTTCTTCGAGACGAGCAGCTAATCTGTTCAACGAATGAACAGACATGACGATTCCTAATTGTTCGGGTAAGTTGGGGGAGTATACAAATTCAGGTGCTTCAATTCTCTTATTCCGATTAGGCTTGTGTTCATTCGTACCAAATAGGGAAGTGATCTTTCTAAATAATCCCATGGCGTAGAACCTCCTATCCATAAACTTAAAGCTTATCTCCATCTTACCATGAAATAATATGACAGAATATAGATGGAGATTTTTGAGCTTGCAACATGAGATAATCTATGTTATCTTAGACCTGTAACCGGTTACACAGAGTCGAGGTGACAGAAATGGCAACAATTAAAGATGTAGCACGTCAAGCAGGTGTATCAGTGGCCACGGTGTCCCGGGTACTTAATAGCGCAGGCTATGTTCATGAGGATACACGCAAGAAAGTGGAGGATGCCATTCTGGCATTGAATTATTCTCCCAATGAAGTAGCGCGATCTTTATATAAACGAAAGTCCAAGCTTATCGGACTGCTGATTCCGGACATTACGAATCCTTACTTCCCACAGGTAGCCAGAGGTGTTGAAGATGAAATGCGGGAGAATGATTACCGTATCATTATCGGAAACAGTGATGAGAATGAGCAGAAGGAACTGGATTATTTGCAAACGTTTACCCAAAATAATGTGGTCGGTGTGATTACCCTGACGAATAATCCGGATACAAATACGTACACATCCTTCAGCCTGCCTGTCGTATTTCTTGACAGGACATCACATGATAAACCTTCGGTATATGCAGATGGAAGACAGGGAGGCAGACTTGCAGCAGAAGCGATTATTGCCGGAGGCAGCAAAGAAGTTACGATCATGCAAGGTCCTGCTCATGTCAAACCGGCTCAAGATCGATATCAGGGAGCAGTAGAGGCTCTCGAAGAAGCAGGAATGGATTATCATGTCATCCAGACTTCCACCTTTTCTTTTCACAATGTAGATGTGCTGGCGAAGAACCTATTTGATACTTATCCTTCTACGGACGGGGTTATTGCGAGTAATGACCTGGCAGCGATAGCAGTGATTCATGAAGCCGTAAAGCAAGGCAGGAGAGTACCAGATGATGTGCAGATCGTCGGGTTTGATGATATTCCAATCAGCGGATTGTTATCACCGGCACTGTCAACCATTAGACAGCCTGCATATGAGATGGGAAGAGCAGCTGCCCGGCTGTTAATCCATTTAATTGATAACAAACATAATATGGAGAACTATATTCAGTTTCCAGTTGAGTATATAGAACGGAATACAACCCGAAAGGTGGCACGAAACTAATGAGTAAACAAGCAAAAGTAACGGTCATTGGCAGCTCCTCGATGGATCTCGTCGTGACATCTAATAAACGCCCTGGTGCAGGAGAAACGGTGCTTGGAGAATCTTTCAAGACCGTGCCGGGAGGCAAAGGGGCTAACCAGGCTGTCGCTGCAGCCAGACTCGGTGCTGAGGTTACGATGATCGGGCGTGTGGGTGATGACCATTACGGCGAAATCATCCTGAACAATTTTAAACAAAATGGTGTTATCGTCGACTATGTGGAACCGGTTACAGATATGGAAAGTGGAACGGCTCATATTATTTTGGCAGAAGGTGACAACAGTATCGTCTTTGTAAAAGCAGCGAACGATGAGGTGACACCCGCTTATGTGGATCAGACGGTTGAAGTAATCAGGAACTCGGACATCGTGCTCATTCAACAGGAAATTCCCGAAGAAACGGTGGAGCATGTTGCAGCGCTGTGCATTGAGCTTGGCGTGCCACTCTTATTAAATCCGGCACCTGCCCGGCCTGTGAGCGATGAACTGATAGAGAAGGCAGCATATATTACACCTAATGAGCATGAAGCCAAAATCATTTTTGATGGAGCAAGCTTGCATGATTCGCTTCGCAAGTATCCGAACAAGCTGTTTGTCACTGAAGGGAAGAACGGAGTTCGTTTCTTCGACGGAACAGAGGAGATTGTAGTTCCGAGTTATATTGTGGAAGCTGTCGATACAACCGGTGCAGGAGATACCTTCAATGCGGCCTTTGCTGTTGCTCTGGCTGAAGGGCAATCCCTGCAAGATAGTATTAAATTCGCTAATCGTGCGGCATCCCTTTCTGTCATGAAGTTTGGTGCTCAAGGCGGAATGCCGACACGTGAGGAAGTGGAGGCGAGCTTGTAAATGAAGAAGCAAGGAATAATAAATAGCCATATTACTAAAGTGCTTGCAGATCTCGGACACACCGATCAAATCGTCATTGCCGATATTGGACTTCCTGTTCCAGAGGGTGTTCACAAGATTGACCTTTCCATAAAGCTGGGTACGCCTAGTTTTATGGAAGTGGTTGAAGCCATTGCGGAAGATATGGAGATTGAGAAGGTAATTCTGGCTGAAGAGATTAAATCTGAAAATAAGGAAGCACTGCAATATATAGAAGAGAAGTTTACTAATCAGCTGGTGGAATATCATTCGCATGAGTTGTTCAAGCAGCTGACACAGGATGCTAAGGTTATTATTCGGACAGGTGAGGCAAAGCCTTATGCCAATTGCATTTTACAGTCCGGTGTTTACTTCTGACAGATCCACATCGAGGAGGGAATCATACATGCATATTCAAATGAAAGGAATTCATAAGTCATTCGGCACGAATAATGTGCTGACTGGTGTGGATTTTGATCTGGTTGAAGGTGAGGTTCATGCGCTCATGGGGGAGAATGGGGCAGGTAAATCTACACTGATGAATATCCTGATCGGTTTACATGAGCGGAACGAAGGAACGATTCTGATTGATGGGAAGGAAACTTATTTTTCTAATCCTAGAGAAGCAGAGCAGTTCGGTATCGCCTTTATCCATCAGGAGCTGAACATTTGGCCAGATATGACAGTTCTTGAGAATTTGTTTATCGGCAAGGAGCTGACCAGTAAAGTAGGATTTTTAAATACGAAACAAATGAAAACGCTGGCAAAATCACAGTTTGAAAAGCTTGCTGTCAGCATACCACTGGATCAGGAAGCGGGAGAGTGCTCGGTAGGACAGCAGCAAATGATTGAGATCGCCAAAGCGCTTATGACCAATGCCAAGGTTATTGTAATGGACGAGCCGACAGCCGCACTGACAGAACGTGAGATTGAGAAGCTGTTTGCTGTCATTAACTCCCTTCGCAAACAAGGTGTTTCCATTGTTTATATCTCTCACCGGATGGAGGAGATCTTTGCGATCTGCGATCGAATTACGGTGATGCGTGACGGGAAGACCGTGGACACCAAGCCAATACCGGAAACAAGCTTTGAAGAAGTCGTCCGGAAGATGGTTGGCCGTGAACTCACCGAACGTTATCCTGCTAGAAGCCCGAAGCCGGGTGAGGTCGTGTTGGAAGTGAAAAACATTGGTCGCAAAGATGCTTTCGACAATGTAAGCTTCAGCGTTAGATCTGGTGAGATTGTGGGCTTCTCAGGGCTGATGGGGGCAGGAAGAACTGAAATCATGCGTGCCCTGTTTGGACTTGATTCCCTTCATAGTGGAGAGATGTTGGTCCGGGGCAAGAAGGTGAATATCCGTAAGCCTGATGATGCAGTGAAGCACGGTATTGGCTTTATAACGGAGGATCGTAAGGATGAAGGTCTGGTGCTTGATTTTTCTATTCGTGAAAATATGGTGCTCCCTAATCTATTCAGCTTCAGTGGCAAAGCAGGTCTAATCTCCAGCAAGAAAGAGAAGGAATTTGTGGATACACTCATCAAACGGCTTCTGATCAAGACAGAATCATCAGAAACGGCGGCCAGAAATCTGTCGGGTGGTAACCAGCAGAAGGTTGTTATTGCTAAATGGGTAGGTATCGGACCGAGTGTACTGATCCTTGACGAGCCGACACGCGGCGTCGATGTAGGCGCGAAGCGGGAAATCTACCAGCTGATGAATGAGCTGACTGACCGCGGGGTTGCCATTATCATGGTATCTTCTGAATTGCCAGAAGTAATCGGTATGAGTGATCGGATTATCGTAGTCCACGAGGGACATATCAGTGGAGAACTCAGTCGCAATGAAGCTACACAAGAGAAAATTATGACGTTAGCAACAGGAGGGCAATAACATGACAAGTGCAAACGAAACGAGTAATAAAAAAGGATTACAGTTGTCTCAGCTTGCTGGTAAGCTAGGGCCTCTGCTCGGTCTAATCTTACTCATCGTCATCGTGACGATCATGAATCCGGGATTTTTGGAACCGCTTAACATATTGAATTTGCTCAGACAGGTATCGATTAATGCACTGCTTGCATTTGGTATGACCTTTGTTATTCTCACTGGTGGTATCGATCTGTCTGTTGGCTCGATCCTTGCGTTGTCCAGTGCAATAGTCGCTAATCTAATGTTGTCGGGTCTGGATCCGATCCTTGCCATCATTGTCGGGGTGCTGCTGGGCGGAATCATGGGAATGATGAACGGTCTCATGATTACGAAGGGTAAGATGGCACCCTTCATTGCAACACTTGCCAGCATGACGATCTTCCGGGGCTTAACGCTTGTATACACGAACGGGAATCCAATTACTGGACTGGGTGACAGCATGGCTTTCCAATTGTTTGGACGTGGATATTTCCTTGGTATTCCCGTTCCGGCAATCACCATGATGATTACATTTGCTATTCTGTGGGTCATTCTCCATAAAACATCATTTGGACGCAAAACGTATGCCATCGGTGGTAATGAGAAGGCTGCACTTGTCTCAGGTATTAAAGTCGACCGTGTCAAAATAATGATCTATTCTCTTGCAGGTATGATGGCTGCACTAGCTGGTGCCATTCTGACTTCCCGTCTTAACTCAGCACAGCCTACAGCAGGTGAATCTTACGAGCTCGATGCGATCGCAGCTGTCGTCTTAGGTGGTACAAGTCTGACTGGCGGACGCGGTCTCATTGTAGGAACACTCATTGGGGCATTGATAATTGGTGTGCTTAACAACGGTTTGAACCTGCTTGGCGTATCCTCATTCTATCAAATGGTTGTCAAAGGTGTCGTGATCGTCATTGCGGTACTGATTGACCGTAAGAAATCTGCATAAGAGGAGTAGAGACATGATGAAAAAACTAACCTTATTGTTCACCGCCGTGCTCATGATCATTATGACAGGCTGTTCCATGCAGCCGCCGGAGTGGGCTAAACCGAATAACAACGGCAATACAGATGAAATAAAAATCGGATTATCCATTTCTACTTTAAATAATCCATTCTTCGTTGCCTTAAAAGACGGTGTCGTAGCTGAAGCAGAGAAGCAAGGCATTGAGGTTGTAATTGTAGATGCCCAGGATGATTCTGCGAAGCAATCCAATGACGTAGATGATCTGATTCAGCAAGGCGTGAATGCACTGCTCATTAACCCGACCGATTCAGCGGCGATTTCAAATGTAGTGCAAACAGCGAATTCGCTTGGCATTCCGGTCATTACTCTGGATCGTTCTGCAGACCAAGGGGATGTTGAAGCACTCGTAGCTTCGGATAACGTGAAGGGCGGAGAAATGGCTGCTCAGTATATTATTGAGCAGCTGGGCGAAGGCGCGAAAGTCATTGAGCTGGAAGGCGTGGCAGGTGCATCGGCGACGCGTGAGCGTGGACAGGGCTTCCACAATATTGCCGATGAGCAGCTCGATGTGGTGGCTAAGCAGCCCGCCGATTTTGATCGGACCAAAGGCCTCAACGTTATGGAGAATCTAATTCAGGGGAACCCGGATGTGGAGGCTGTATTCGCCCATAATGACGAGATGGCGCTCGGAGCACTAGAAGCGATTCAAAGCTCAGGCCGAGATGTAATCATTGTTGGTTTTGATGGTAATGAGGACGCGATCAAGTCCATTAATGCTGGGGGGCTGACCGCTACGGTGGCACAACAGCCGGCACTTATAGGTGAACTCGCTGTTCGAGCCGCAGCGGATGTGCTTCAAGGCAATGAAGTGGAAGAAGTGATTGCGGCACCACTGAAATTGACAACGAAAGAATAAGAAGATTAGCATAAAATGAAAACACCTTCAAGAACATTCAACGACTTCGTTAGGTCGGAGACAATCTTGGAGGTGTTTTTTGATATGAGCTTTTTAGAGAAATGGAATTTTTAAAAATATTAATGATCACTGGAAATGGAGGAATAATTCAATGTTATAAGATTTAAAAAGTGACCTTGATATGTCTCCGATCGTAGGTATGTTGTATTTGGCTGTGGAAGAAAATTGTGAGCGACTTCGGCAGATTTCACAGGGTATGACGCTAGACGAGCTGGATTACAGGGGGCCGAGTAATTACTATAATAGTGCTGCCCAGCTGATTAAACATCTCATGTACGTGGATTTGAACTGGGTGTATAGATTCAAGGGACAAGCTCTACTAATTCATCTGTAATACAACAGCCGGTTGGCAGCGGCGTTTCGGAAGTCCGTTGGTGTTAGATGCGTCATCTGTTTGAAGGACTTCATAAAATGCTGGCTGTCATGGTACCCCAGCTGCATTGCAATTTCTTGTACCGTTTGATTCGTATCGGTCAGGAGAAAGGCTGCTGCTTCCATCTTCTGCTGCACGATATACTGCTTGAGCGTAACTCCGGCAATAGAAGCGAACAGATGAGACAGATATTTGGAGTTATATCCAAAATGATCGGCAATTTCAGATACCTTGAGCGGCTCAAACCGATTCCAGCTAATATAATCCACAACATCATTATAGAGCTGCAGCTGCTTGAGCTTCTTGCCGAGCACATTCTCTGCAGCATAGGATTGATGGTATAGTTCACACAGTATAGTAGTTGCCATGTAATTGCCAAGTGTCGTATTCTGATAACTACGCATAGAATCCTGCAGCTGTTTCATCATAATGACGATCTTGTCCATGCCTCGCAAATGCCCTTTAGACGGGATAAATATATGGTTCTGGGCAGGCTGATAATCACGAACAGGTATCGCATTGAAAGACGGATGGTCTGCAGTAAAATGAAGCCAGTAGAAGCTGCAGTCGGACTTCTTATAGCCGAATTGCTTCGTTCTTGGCGGCATGAGCAGAAAATCTCCCTCTTGCAGTACATGCTTCTCCTGATCATCTGCGATATACAGCTCGCCTTTGGTCTGAACGAACAGCTCGTAATCCATTAGTATCCTGCTCATATGAATCCAGTCTGGAGAAGGAGAGACGAATTTTCCTGTCATTTGCAAAATTAAGGGTTTCTCTATATTAAAAGCGTATCCAACCATCGATGTATATCCTCCGACCGACTATATCTAACCTTTTAACACCTTAAATCTGACATTCCTATTATAGATTATTTTCAAGAGTAGTTACTACTCGTTGATTGATACTATTTTTTATCACTTACGTTTCATCTGCGTCAATACGCAATCACCTGACTTTTGTACACGAATTCGAACGTTTCTCCACTTCACTCCTGCAGCTTAACAGGCTATTCTGAAATAGCAAGCTTGAACCATTTAAGTAGAGTGTGGAAGGTGGATAAGAGAATGTCTACGAGGGAAGAAGCAGTGAAGAGTCATGTATTGCAGGATTTTCGCTTAGATCAGGTTTGCTTGACGGGGGAGTATTATGCCAATGCATTTGCGAAGGAGCTCCACTATTTACATAGCTATGACTTGGACCGACTGCTTGCTGGATTTCGCGAAACCTGCGGCCTTACTCCCAAGGCTGCCAAATATCCGGGCTGGGAGAATACCGAGATTCGGGGACATACCCTCGGGCATTACATGAGTGCATGTGCTCAGGCCTATGAGCAAACAAGCAATCCGGCGATGCTTGAGAAATTGACTTACATCATATCAGAACTTAAGGTGTGTCAATTTGAAAGCGGTTATTTGTCTGCATTTCCGGAGAGCTTGATCGATAACGTAGAGAAGAGACAGCCCGCCTGGGTTCCATGGTACACCATACATAAGCTGATTGCCGGGCTCATAGCCGTTTACCACGCAACAGAGTCGGCAGATGCCAAAGAGGTTGTCTGTAAATTAGGTGACTGGGTTGCAGCACGTACTTCCCGCTGGTCTCAGGAGCTGCAAACGACAGTGCTTGCGGTTGAATACGGTGGAATGAATGATTGCTTGTATGATCTTTATAAAATATCAGCAGATCCACAGCACCTGGAGGCAGCACATAAATTTGATGAAATTCCATTGTTCGAAGCCATCGCTCAGGGTGTAGATATATTAAAAGGCAAGCATGCAAATACAACGATCCCTAAATTCCTGGGAGCGCTTAACCGTTATCGTACGCTGGGTGAAAGTGAGAAATTTTATCTTGAGGCAGCCAAGAAATTCTGGGATATCGTAGTATATCATCACACGTATATGACGGGCGGCAACAGTGAATCGGAGCATTTTGGAGAGCCAGATATCCTGGATGCAAGACGGACGGATATCACTTGCGAGACGTGTAATAGCTACAACATGCTGAAGCTGACTCGTGAGCTGTTCAAACTTACCCGGGAAAAGAAGTATGCCGATTATTATGAAACGAGCTACTTCAATGCGATTCTATCCTCACAAAATCCCGAGACGGGAATGACAATGTATTTTCAGCCGATGGCTACCGGTTATTTCAAAATATACAGCTCTCCGTTTGAGCACTTCTGGTGCTGCACAGGTACGGGGATGGAGAGCTTTACGAAGCTGAATGACAGCATCTATTTTTACAATGACAATGAGCTGTACGTGAATCAATTTATTAGTTCCAGGCTGGATTATGTACAGAAGAATATTCGAATTACGCAAACCGCCAGTATTCCTGAGCGTGATGATGTACAGTTTATCATTGAAACGACAGATGGACGAGACCAGGCGATGAAGCTTTATATTCGAGTGCCCCACTGGATTCAGGGTGAAATATCTGTTCTATTAAATGGCAAGCGGCTTGAACCTCAGATTAGTAATGATTATCTTGAGGTAGAACGGGTCTGGCACAGTGGAGATGTCCTGGATTTAGTTCTACCCATGAAGGTGCTTGCCTGCAGACTCCCTGACAATCCGGCAGCGGTGGGCTTCCAGTATGGTCCGTTTGTGCTTAGCGCAGCTCTAGGCATTGAAGATATGACGCTGTCAAGCACGGGCATCATGGTGCAAGTGCCGACGAAGCGAATGCGGGTTAAGGACTTTATCATTCCTAACGGGATTACTCCTAAAGAATGGATACAATCCATCGAAGAGCATGTTGTTAAAGATGAGAATCGAATGGAATTTCGTTTAAAGAACACTGATGAGGATGAACGGTTAATTTTTACACCTCATTATAAGCAGCATAAGGAACGATACGGCATCTACTGGAACATTGTTGAATCAGACTCGGAGGAGCTGAGACGCCATTTGGAGCTTGGCAGGCTTGAGGTCCTGACGAAGGAGGCAACCATTGATAGCGTTCAGGTAGGTAATGATCAGTATGAACTCCAGCATGAGATCAAGGGCGTGAATACATTCAGCGGAGCTTGGGATGGTCAGAATGGCAGACTTGCAAACGGGGAGGGCTGGTTCAGTTATACGCTGGCTGTCGATCCAGATGATGTGAATGTGCTTCAGGTGATGTACTTCCTCATCAACCATAATCGTGCCATGAATATTTATGTGAACGATCAGCTTCTCGCGCGAGAAGAAACCGGCTATGAACGTAGAAGAGAGTTTGTGACCAAGGAATATCAGATTCCGCAAGGCATGATCAATAAGAGCAGTCAAGTTGTCGTTATGTTTAAGCCAGAAGCAGATTTGAATGGTATTTATGGTGTACTTCGAACGATGAGGCCGATTAGAAATTAAGCATGGAATAATTATTCTAAGAATAACGATTTGGGTCATTCTATTAAATCACTAGAGGAGGAAATTATAATGGATGCTTATCTATTCGTACATTTCAAAGAGAAGAAAACACCGGACGGTGAACAGATTTATTTTGGCCTGAGTACGGATGGCCTGAACTGGGAGCAAGTCAACGATGGTAACCCTGTGCTGTGGAGCGAACTGGGAGATAAAGGGGTTAGAGATCATACCATTGTAAGGACAAGAGAAGGGAAGTTCTTCATTATTGCAACGGATTTAAGTCTTGCTAATGGCTTTAATACGAAGTACAAGAGCAGCTGGGCCAGCATTTCAAGAGAAGGGAGCAAGTGCTTGTCTCTATGGGAATCGGTGGATTTGGTGAACTGGTCCGAACAGAGAATGATTGAGCTTGGAGATGAGGACTTTGGTTGTCTGTGGGCACCCGATGTCATTTATGACCACAAGAACGATGACTATGTTCTGCACTGGTCTTCTGCACATGCCTCTAATAATTTCGGGCATAAGGCGATTTATTACTCCCGAACGAAAGATTTCGTAAACTTCTCGAAGCCGGAGATGCTGTGCCGCAAAGACGGCAGCGGGATTATTGATTCTGCAATTTATGAGGAGAACGGGACCTTTTATCGTTTTCTAAAAAGCGAGAAGGATCCCGAGGGGATCATTCTGCAGAAGGGCAATACGCTTACTGGTGAACATACCCGTATTGAAGCGTTTGATGAAGAAATGGCGAAGCTGGGGCATCATGCCTATGAAGCGCCAACGGCATTTAAGGTAAAGGACGGCAGATGGTGCCTGCTGCTAGACTTTTTCGGTGTAGAAGGCGAAGGACAAGGTTATGTTCCTTTTCTAGCGGATGATATCGACAGCGGGAGGTTTATTCGCTCCGATGAAAGCTTCAGCTTCCCATATGGCTTCAAGCACGGGACCGTGCTGCCAATCACCATGGAGGAGTATGAACGCATTAAGAATTGGAATTTTGCACAGGATCGGCTCACGAAGCAAGAAGCAGGAATAGGGTAATTAAATTTAATAGCCTAAAGGTATATTGGAATAAATTCAAGTTTGAAAAAATACAGCTGGTTTAAAAAATAGATAACGTAAGACGGACTGCAGGAGTACATGAGTCTGTCTTACGTTTATTTTTTCTGAATGTCATTTACTGAGTAAAGAAATTTACAGATTAATAATATTTGTTTGTGTTGTTTTAACGGATATTAGTCAGGTATCACTCAGAAGATGTGGGAAATGGGCTGGGATGAACGGAATGGAGGAAATATAAGCTCCATGCTCGAGGAACATGAGATTAAAGACTTTATGGACATCCATCAGCCTTTACGGATATGGAAGCCGGATTTTGGGCAGCTTGACTCATGGAGGAGCCGCATCCTGGGAGGGAATTGTGCCCGGTTCTATAACATCGATGAAATGTAAAGTTTGCTCCGAAGGTACCAATGTCTTTTAACACAAAAAGGTAGAACTCATCTCCTGAACTCCATATACTTAACATGAACTACATGTCCGCATAGGTCTGTAATTAAGCAATAAACCAATTTATCCAATGACAATCAGGGAGTGTGACCAATGAATTCTACAATGCCAATCATTATCGCACACAGGGGAGCGGCGGGAGTTGCACCGGAAAATACACTGGCTTCTTTCGAGCTTGCTCTTACGCAAGGCTGTAATGCATTTGAACTGGACATTCATCTCTCCAAGGATGGGGAAATCATGGTGATTCATGATTACACGATTGACCGCACGACAGATGGTACGGGAGCGGTTCAGGATATGACCCTGGATGAACTGAGAAGCTTCGATGCTGGGAGCTGGTACGATGCAAAGTTTCAAGGGCAGAAGATCCTTACGCTCAGAGAAGTTTTTGAACTAGCACCTAAGGATCTGATGATTAATGTGGAAATTAAAGGGGGACTGGAACAGGGGATCGAGCAGAAGCTCGTAACCCTCCTGCGGGAATATGACCGGACCGAGCAGGTCGTTGTTTCTTCCTTCCACTTTGGCGCTTTGCAGAAACTTCAAGCTCTTGATTCTTCAATTAAGCTTGGACTTCTATATCATCAGGATTTTCAGCATCCTGAATATTTGCCGAATGCCGTTGGAGTGAATACGTATTCCCTTCATCCTTACTACAAGCAGCTCACAGACAACCAACTGGCAGTGACTCTGGAAAAAGGACTTGCGGTGTATCCTTGGACAGTAAATGAGACAGAGGATATGAAACGTATGGTAGAGCTTGGAGTAAGCGGTATTATTACGGATTACCCGGAGCGATTAAAGCAAGTCCTCGGTGAACTTCAAGCAAGTCTGAACTAGTCAGCCTTGAGACCGAATGAATTAGACCTATCGCGAGCTGCTTCGCAAACGAAGATCCTTATAAAACAGTGCTTGGATGAAGACACCTTTGTCCGTACAAGCACTGTTTTTTTGCGGCTAGATTGTATTTGTATTTCGCTTAAGATGGATTTCAGATCATCCGACGGTACTCAAGTGGAGTGCAGCCTGTCTTTTGCTTAAATAGAGCATTGAAATAAGACACATCCTGATAACTTACAGCAGCTGCGATGTTGCTGACTTTTTGCGAGGTTGTACGAAGCAAGCGCCTTGCCGCATGGATTCTTACATTTTGTAAATAATCGGTCATGTTCGTCCCCATATGGCGTTTAAACACCCGGTGAAATTGCCGCTCGCTGAGCCCCATTTTATGAGCCATCTCCTGCACGGTTATTCGGCAGCTATATCTCTCATGCAGCTCACTCAGCACGGCTTCCAGATGTATGGAATTTTCACCTTCTCTAAGATTCTCTGCCGTTTCCATTCGATGGATCAGTAGGAGCAGCTGTAAAATGCCGCTGTACAGGGCAAGTTCTCTTCCAAGTCGGTTTACTTGATACTCTCGGTGTAATTGCTGGAAAAGAATTAGAACTTCCCCATATTTATCAGAATATTGACGATACTCATCCATCGTTAACAGGGAGTCCAGCATATCACTTCCAGGAATGGGAGCCACCGTGTGTCTAAATTCATCAATTGCCAATATACAGTTGTAGACAATGAGCGGCTGTCTGCCTGTTATGCCCTGAGGTCTGAAGACATGTGACGTACCTTGAGGCAGGAGAAAGAGATCACCTTGCTTAACCGGAAGGCTGATGCCACTCAGCATATGCGTGCCGCTGCCTTCAGCAACATAGCTGATTTCAAAAAAATCATGCTGATGCTCGGATAACTCATAAGATTCTACACTGCGATTAAGATATAACGGTAAACCCTGTGAAAAAAAAGATTCGCCTCTCATCAAATCAATTCTCCGTTTGGCACTCATCTTATCGACTCTCCTCCAATAATGTCCGATCAGCCAGGATGATTTGTCTGATTACACTATATAAAGCGCTATCATTCATCGTAAAATGAAAGAGGGAAAAACACAAGGGAAGGGATTAGAAGTAGCTACGATTAAATAGAAGAAAGGCAGGAGAGCATGATGAATCAACAAGCAGCACTCTCAGTGAGCCAAGTGACCTGTGAGTATCGTGAGCATTTGCTCGGAGCCGATCAGTTCGTTCCCCGTTTTGGCTGGAAGCTGATTTCAAAGAGAAGAGGGATCAAGCAGCAGGCGTATCAGCTTGTCGTTTCAGATGTGGCTGATTTCAGCTTATCTTTATGGGACACGGGGAGAGTCGAATCGGATCAATCCCTTCACATTGAATATGCCGGTCCCACTCTCCAGTCCAGAACACGCTACTATTACCGAGTTCAGGTATGGGATCAGGAAGACAATTGTTCCGATTGGAGCAGTATAGGATGGTGGGAGACGGCATTTCTTCACTTTGATGAATGGCAGGCAGATTGGATTATGCCGATGCAGCGGTCGACTGTCCCGCAGAGTGAGGAGTGGCCTGATTCGCCACCTGTTACGCTGCTTCGGAAAACAGTCCAGCTGAAGGGAAATATCGTATCAGCCCGAGTATATGCTACGGCAGCAGGGTTATACGACTTGCATTTGAATGGTGAAAGAGTGGGGGAGGAGCTGCTCGCGCCGGGCTGGACCAGCTATCATCATCGGCATCAGTACCAAACATACGATGTGACCCGTTATCTGCATGCAGGTGGGAATGGGATCGGTATTCGCGTAGCCGATGGATGGTATTCGGGACGTATCTCCTGGGAGAAGGGATTTCGGAGCGCTTATGGAGCGCATCGCGCAGCACTTCTTGAGCTGCATGTTCAATATGCCGATGGCAGCGAGGAGGTTGTTCTGACTGATGAGACATGGAAGACATCGGAAGGACCTATTCGCTACACGAGCATATATGATGGGGAAATCTATGATGCAAGACTTGAAGACGCGGGGTGGAGCAAATATGAATATGACGATAGCGCTTGGGAGAATGCTTTTCCAATAGATTTGCCTTATAATCCGCTGATAGCACAAGAAAATTGGCCTGTGAAGGTAACGGAAACGATTCGTCCTGTGTCGGTTCTGCATACTCCCCGTGGTGAAACGGTGCTTGATATGGGGCAGAACATGGTTGGACGGATCCGGATTAATATGAACCTGGATGCAGGAACAAAGATTACCCTGTATCATGCGGAGGTGCTGGATCGGGAAGGGAATTTCTACACCGGCAATTTGCGTAGTGCCAAGCAATTAGTAGAATATACTGCACGGGGGAAGGGCGAAGACAACTACGCACCGGCCTTTACTTTCATGGGATTCAGATATGTCCGAATTCTAGGACTTGAGGAGCTTGCTGATTCGGTGCTTATAAAGGGCTTCACTGGGGAAGTTATGCATTCTGATATGGTTCAGACGGGACAATTCGTCTGTTCTGACGAACGGGTGAATCGGCTTCAGCAAAATATCGTTTGGGGACAACGGGGCAACTTTGTCGATATTCCAACCGATTGTCCACAGCGGGATGAGCGTCTCGGCTGGACGGGTGATGCGCAGGTATTTATACGTACAGCAGCATTTAATTATCAGGTGGCCCCCTTCTTCGCGAAATGGCTGCGAGATCTGGCGGCGGATCAGCGGGAAGACGGAAGTGTACCCTTTACGATTCCGAATATTCTGAAATGGAATCAAGATACTTCGGCAGCTTGGGGAGATGCGGCTGTCATCTGTCCTTGGACCCAATATCAATGCTATGGAGACATCAGGCTCCTGTCAGAGCAGTATGACAGTATGAAAGCCTGGGTGAATTATATTCGAGGTGAAGGTGAATACGAATATTTGTGGAATACAGGTCATCATTTCGGCGACTGGCTTGCTCTTGATGCGAAGGAGAACAGCTATGTGGGTGCAACGCCGCTCGATCTGATTGCAACATCCTTCTACGCGTATTCTGTTGATCTTGTTAGGAACGCGGCTGTTGTTCTGGGCAGAACAGAAGACGTGAAGGAATTCAGTGATTTGCTGTATCAGGTGCGAAGAGCTTATCAGAATGAATTTGTCACTCCTGCAGGCCGGCTGGCTGCTCCAATGCAGACTGCCCATGTACTTGCTCTGATGTTTGGCCTCGTTGAGGGAGACACGAAGAGAAGAACGGCAAGTGAACTCAACCGAATGGTTGTACAGAACGATTATCATTTAACGACAGGATTTGTAGGGACTCCTTATCTGTGCTTTGTGTTGTCTGAAAATGGTTACCATGAGACAGCGGTCAAATTACTGTTGCAGGACAGTTATCCATCTTGGCTGTATTCCATTGCGCAAGGGGCCACAACGATATGGGAGCATTGGGATGGGATTAAGTCCGACGGCACGTTCTGGAGTGATGACATGAACTCCTATAATCATTATGCTTATGGTGCGATCGGCGATTGGATGTATCGGTATCTTGCGGGTCTGGATATGGAGGATACGGATATCGCTTACAAGAAGATACGGATCAACCCTCGATTTGCAGCAGGACAGCTGAATTATGCTTCAGCTAAGCTGGATTCTTCTTATGGAATTATTGAATCCTCATGGCAAGAGGATCAGGGCCATAGAACAGTCCGAATTCAGATCCCTGTGAATACAGAAGCTAAGATTATTCTTGAAGGAGCAAATCTCGCTCAGCTTATGGAGAGCGTTCTTTCCGTAGAGGAAGTGGAAGGGATATTTGAGATCATAAGTACATCTGAAGGGGTAGAGCTTAGAGCGGGTTCAGGGGAGTATGAGTTCAGCTATAAATATTCATAATATTAAAAAAACACACAAGCCTGCTATTCGTCAGCAGGCTTGTGTGTCTTATGAGAATGATGAAGCGCGGAATAGCTGCGTCGATAAGCGGATGAGAGCCATATATCCCGCGCTTCCTGCTTATCGCTTTTTTGTTTCTTGTTCCTCATCCGGCGCCTCCAGTATATCTTCGGTCAAGTTGGCCTTGGTAATGGAACCGGATTGATCAAGCACGTCAAAAGGCTTATGGTTCTCGTCAGAATCCGGGATCGGTTCCACGCCAGCTCCGCGATCGGTTTTATCGTGAGTCACAATAATCACCCTTTCCATTCTTGACATAGTATGCACGCTGGTCAGCGTAAATATGTACGTCATTACCTCTGATATAGCATGTTGAAACAGAAGCCCCGTCCAAGAAATGTGGAACGTGTGAGCTTCTATTTGAGCTCCATTACTGTCATTAACCCCAGTCATTGCTTATCTCAAGCTTACAATCTCAAGCAGCTGCTCGGACATATATTCGGGGCTGAATGAAAGTCCTCCATTAATCCATTCAATGATGATCCCGAAGATGGAATAAGCAATATAGCTGGCATGGATATCGGGATTAATCTTCGCATGAGGCCTTTGCTCTGCTATGCTTTCCAGAGCTAAATTCTTCAGCACATTGCATATGCGATTTTGAAATCCCGATAATTTATCTGACTTAACGATTAAAACGTAGAAATCAGCGAATTTATAAACATGATCAAATACTTTTACGGCAGCAGATGTCATATTTCTCACTTCCAGTACTTCAACATGCAAGTAGGGATCGCGATAAGATTCAATCAAGTCTTGAATGACGTCATCTAATATTTCGTCTAATATATCCTCCTTATACTGAAAATGCTTGTAGAAAGTGCCCCGGTTAAGATTAGCAACCTGTACCAAGTCTGTGATCGAAATCTCTTTAAACTCTTTTCTCTTCATCAGTTGAATGAGTGCATCCTTCAGTGCTTGCTTGGATTTAATAATTCTACGATCAATAGAATCATGCTTATCGTTCATCTTGCTGTCCTCCTTGCGAGATATAGATTGTGTAAATAGACATCTAGCTATGTAATTGTATGTTAGTATACAAATCAATGATTTTTTGATGATTGAATAATCGTTTACACATTTATTATACTATAATTGTAACAAGTTAATGAACAATTGTTCGTTATATTCATGTAAACGCATTCTAAAATACAGGAGGTAATTCAATATGAAACTTCAAAACAAAGTAGCTATTATTACGGGAGCAGCTTCCGGTATGGGGAAAGAAACGGCGATCCTGTATGCTCAAGAAGGGGCAAAAGTAGTCGTGTCCGACTTGAATCTAGAAGGTGCGAATGCAACGGTTGAAGCGATTAAAGCTGCAGGTGGAGAGGCTTTCGCGATCAAGACGAACGTCGCTTCTCTAGAAGATATTAATACACTGATTGATACAACGGTTGAGAAATACGGTACTGTAGATATTCTGGTGAACAATGCCGGAATTATGGACAACTTTGAACCGGCTGGTGAGGTTGAAGATGAGAGATGGGAGCGTATCTTCGCTATTAACACAACGAGCGTAATGCGTGCGACACGCAAAGTGTTACCAATCTTCATGGAGAAGCAAAGTGGTGTTATCATCAACATCGCATCAGCTGGCGGACTTCAAGGTGCTCGTGCAGGTGCTGCATATACGGCTTCCAAGCATGCCGTTGTTGGCATCACGAAGAATACAGGCTTCATGTATGCCAAAGAAGGAATCAGATGTGTGGCTATTGCTCCAGGTGGAGTAGAAACGAATATCAGCGCTTCCATGACGGGCGTTAGTCAGTATGGCATGGGTCGCTCCCAAGCGGGACTGGCAATCAATCCACGTATCGGTAAACCAGCAGAGATCGCACAAGTCGCGTTGTTCCTCGCATCCGATGATGCCAGCTTCGTGAACGGAACTGTAATTAGTGCAGATGCTGGATGGATGGCATACTAAAATCATATCGATCTGGTAGAATAGATAAGGCCCGCTGACTGTCAGCGGGCCTTTTTTCAATATGGGGAAAGGTCTTATATCAAATGCACCATGCCACACAATATTAACAACTCGTTCCCTCGTTAAACAGCACGATCTTATTGCTATTCATGCTGTTCCTTACATCAATGACTCTGATTGCTCGGCCTTCAAGCCCTTCTCATGATTATGTATCCCTTGGCATTTAATATGAATGACACGATGTTAACGGTTATATTCATATTTACTTTAATCCAGCTTGTATTCTATCTTTTGTTCATAGCACTGCTGTTTCGGATGGCCAAGCTGATCGAGAAATGGAGAGGAACGATCCATGTATAGACTATTCTTCACTACATGACTGAGCTGCTCGATATTGGTTTAAAATAACGATATAACTGTAGAAGGGAGGGGAAGCAATGGCAAGGGAAGTCTATTCCGTTCCATACGGATATGAACCAAAGGAGGACGAGACCAAAGGAACCCTGATCTATTATGATGACTTTGACGGAATAGAGGACAGGGAGCTGGTAAACGCGTTAGATATAACAGAAGCCAAAAAGTTCAAGAAGCTGGTTCTCTATCCCCTTCACGATGCCACCATTAAGCGCATGCTGAAGCACAGTACACAGCCCTTCTATAAGAGAGAGGATCGGCTGCATGATTGGAAGCGTGAGCAGTCAAATCACAGACTCATAATGGTTGAAGGCTGGGAGGGCAAGCGTAAAAAGTATACACCGATGGAGGCTGCACTGCGGCATTTAACGGAGCATTATCCTGCACCATATTTTCTGTACATCTCGCCACTCTATGCCAACCTGTTTGCTTCTTATTCCTTCTTCGAAGAATGGATAAAGAAGGTTCGATTAATCTTGAATGATACGCCAAGAGAGCTGCATCCAAATTTGGAGAAGTACGAGAATCGTTGGGAGATCATTACAAATCAAAATAAATGATATTTAACTAAACCGTTTCCTTGCATAGAGGAGCGGTTTTTTTGTGTGAAAAGGTTCAATAACAGAATGACTTCCCAATAGAACAACCTCTGAATTTCATAATCTATTTATTTCAACATATGAAAAATTCATAACAATAAAAAATTCGTATCTAGCACATTCCAACCAAATCAACATGTACATGTATCAATAATTAAAATACGGAATAAGGACGGGTTAAAATTAAACAATAATTCATTTACGATAATTATATAATAAATTAGGATAAAAATTTATTGTAAAACGATAAATGTTATGTTAGATTCAATAAGATAAAAATTTGGTGAGGTGTTTGTATGAAACGAGGTTCAACATTATTTTTAAAAGCAGCTGTTTTTCTTATCGGAATCCCAGTGCTTGCATTATGTATTGTTGGTCTGCCTTGGTTGGTAAGTAATCCAGTGAATCCAGAATTTGCACATATTCTATATCCGATCGTGATTATTATGTATGTGTCAGTGATCCCTTTCTGTATTGGGCTCTATCAAGCGATGCGGCTGCTTAGCTACATTGACAAGAACAAGGCATTCTCGATAATAGCAGTTAATGCATTAAAGTTGATAAAAATCTGTGCTTTCTCAATAAGCATTCTATATGTGATCAATTTGCCATTCATCTATCTGTTGGCTGAGAAAGACGACGCGCCAGGTGTGATCATCATTGGTTTGGTATTAATTTTTGCTTCCCTGGTGGTTGCCGTATTCGCCGCAGTTCTTCAGAAGCTTATGCAAGAGGCGATCGAGATCAAATCTGAAAATGACCTAATCATCTGAGGTGGAATATCATGGCCATAATAATAAATATTGATGTAATGCTGGCGAAGAGAAAAATGAGTGTTACCGAGCTCTCCGAGCGAATCGGGATAACGATGGCCAATCTTTCCATATTAAAAAATGGAAAGGCCAAGGCGATTCGACTAACGACGCTGGAGGCGATATGTAAGGCGTTAGAGTGTCAGCCAGGAGATATTTTGGAGTATCGAAGTGATGAGGAGCCTGCAGAAGCAGATCAGTGAGGGACAACACAGCAGTCGAAACATAATTTCAGTCGAACCGTTGACGGCTTACTCCTGGATAAAGAAGACTAAGGAGGAGTGCAGCCTTGACCAGGTCGGCTGATTTTTTTATGGATATGAAACTATATATACTCTTGATTTAAGCAACTAAAGGTAGTATGAAATTGATTCAGTTAACATAACACTTAATATGTTTAAATCCATAATTATCATGCTCTCAAGCTTATGCGAGCCTTGAATCGGTGGTAATTCTACAATGAGCATTGACCAACAGAATAGCTTTTCCTAAAATGGTTTAATTAGAGGGAAGAGAATATGATCCATATATGTCGAAGCCCCGTACCTCTATAATGAAAGAAGGCGGACTGATGAACTGGAAACGGATCACCCTAACGGGAATGATCACTGCATTACTGTCTACTGTTCACGTATTTCCCCATCATGAGGCATTAGCAGAGGCTAACAATTCGATACAAGTGTTTATTGATGACGAACCAGTAAGCTTGGCAACTTCTTCTTATGTTGAGCAGGGTACGATTATGGTTCCAATCACCATGCTTCATAAGCTGTCGGAAGTTCAAATCAAGTGGAATAATACAAACAAGACAGCTACAGTGCAGATGAACGGACAATTCCTTTCCCTCGAGCCGGGTGTAACGAAGATTTCATATGCAGGGGATGTGTACCATCTAAAAGAAGAGGTTCAATTAATCAATCATCGCGTAATGGTGCCTGCTGCATTCCTGAGCGAGATCTCAGACACAGAAATGCGGTTTGATAAGATGGACCGAATCTTATATCTCACCACGAACCAATACTACACAATGACTGCTCCCCGGCATGAAGAAATTCAATTACAAGCGGCACAGGTGAATAAGTATGATCACGTTGAAGGAATGAACCTTATAGTTAATGGAAAGTCTCATCCTTTTATGGAATGGGAAGGAATGTGGGACTGGAGCTACAAGCCTGTTATTCATGTAGAAGATCTCACGAATGACGAGCGGGCAGAATTTGCAGTCATCAATACATTGGGATACGGGACAGGACTCATGCAGCAGGAAGTCCATACTGTAGATCTGGAAACACTGAAGGAAATTTCTATTCAGTCCTACGAGGAAATTACTAACGAATGGATTGATTCCTCTATTACAACGCAGGATGGACAGGTCACTGTGTCTGTGAAAATAAACGGACAAGAGGAAATAAAGCACACACTTGAGGAATATACAGGACATCCTCCGGATTATTTCTATTCTAAGCTTGGCTTCGGTGCAGTCGTCTATTATTTCATCGAAAATGGAAAGCTTACCGCTCGTCTTGGGGCTTCGGCAAGTACCGTTACTTTTTCGGGAGATGTAAAGATTGAGTACAAATATAAGGACGGTCGCTTCCTAGCAGACAAGGTGAACTATGCTCCTTATCACAAATAACAAGCACAGCTTGAGTATGAGATAGCCGTAAATGAAATCATTACACTTGATCTGGAAATGATTACAATGACTATAAGAAAAATTCATGATAAAGACAGGATTTGTTTTCGAACGTTTTTCGGAATTATGTTATGATGAATGACGGAGAGATTTTTACCTAAATATAATATATACAAATGAATGTTTTGTTATTGGAGGAGATTCGATGTTTAAATGGTTAAAAGGCAAGGCCGCAGAAAAAATGGATGTTCTTGATATTGCAGCCCCGCTGACAGGAACGGTAGTTCCACTTGCGAATGTTCCAGACGAAGCATTTGCTTCGAAGGCCATGGGTGAAGGTGTAGCCATTGAGCCGACAGAAGGTAAGGTTGTAGCACCGTTTGACGGCAAAGTAGCTCATTTGATTGAGAAGAGCAAGCATGCCGTTATTCTGGAGCACACAACGGGAGTACAAGTGCTTATCCACATCGGTGTAAACACCGTTTCAATGAAGGGTGAAGGCTTCAAAGCTCATGTCAGCACAGGGGATGAAGTAAAAGCAGGTCAGCTTCTGATCGAGTTTGACATGGCCGCAATTCAGGCTGCAGGATACCCGGTGATTACTCCTGTATTGATTCCGGCTGGTATTGATGCAGTGAAGAGTGTAGAACCAAACGAAGCCGCTGGAAGCGTAACTGCACAATCCGGAAGTGTTATTAAAGTTCATTTAAATTAATTTGTACGGGAATACTTAAAGTATAATTCAACTTACACATCAGGACCTCATTTCTTACTTTAATTGAAGATATGAGGTCCTTTCCTATGTATTTTCACCATTCCTTAACTGCAGAGATCAACATAAACATTGGTCTTCGTAGCTCTTCTTCATATGCTGGATTGGAGCTTAGCATCTCTGCTGTCGGCTTCAGCTCAGATATTTGAGTCAGCCGAAAACCTGCAGACAAGAGTCCATTTACGTAGGTGGAAACGGTGCGGTGATATTTCATAACGGCATGACCTAGAAAATCAGCTTCACGTACACCCTCCAGGTGGTAGTTGTCTACAGGCCAGTGTAATTTAGTGCCTGTGGTATCGTAATAGAAATCTTGTGCTTCCAGTGCTGTAAACATCGGATGCTCCACGGAGAAAACAAAATGGCCACCGGGAGTCAGGATTCTATGTACTTTATGGCCTAGGGATTCAAAGTCTCCAATATAGTGTATGGCCAGCGAGCTGATCACCACTTCAAAAGATTCGTCATCCACATTCAGATCTTCGATCGCAACTCTTCTATATTCAATATGCTGATGATCTGTCAGACCTCTTGCACGTTCCAGCATCTTCTCCGAGATATCAATGCCAAGCACAGATTTAGCTCCTTGCTCCACTGCATAGCGGCAGTGCCAGCCATAACCACAACCGAGATCAAGCACTGATTTATCCTTAAGGTTCGGCAGCATTCTTCTGAGTTCAGGCCATTCCCCAGCTGCCTCCAATCCGCCTGTAGAGCGGGGCATACGGCTGTATTCGTTGAAAAAAGACGATTCATCATACTTATTTTGCTTCATAATGGGATGGGATGCTCCTTCTCCAGTAGTATCAACATCAATACTCTACTGAATTTAGATGAAAGAATCTAGACTATAAGCTCATTATAATTATTTATTACCTTGGACTCAGTGCAAATGGAATTATAAAAACCGCAGCTTCACACCGTATTACGGGTAATGAAAGAGCGGTTGATGTCGGTTGTGAAGGTTCTGGATGATTACGAATGATTACGGCTGATAGTGCGAAGAACCATGTGGATAATAATAATGATATGGACTGGCCTTTACCCATTCGTAATCATCGTCCGAATACCCCTGAGGACCATAACTTGTTTGATGAAAAACACCTTGGGCAGGAATGTTATTCCCCTGTGCAAGCATTTCTTGTGATTGATTCACAGTACGATGGGTGATGTTCTTTCCTTGTGTGCTGCTCTTTGTTTTTTTACAGCCAGGTGGTGGACCGAGAATAACCGATTCTTGAATAGGTGCGACAGCTTCCGCATATTCTTCTTCATTCACACAGTAAGCGAGCTTCATAATCTCTTTGGGTGTGAACCGTAGGAAATCAGAACCGTATACGATGTCAGGTGTAGGTTCATCAAATATCGTAAGGATATGTGTATTATCCTTCATGGACACGATCCAGTGGAACCATCCTTTAGGAAACATGGAGACTTGACCGGGCTTTAGCCGATAAGACATAAGTTTTTGGGTGAAAGGGTCGAACACGGAGGTTACGACTTCTCCGCTAATGACATACACCAGTTCATTTACGTTCGTGTGCCAGTGCGGCTGAATTATAATATTCTTACTCATATGTGCACTGAAAAAACCGGTTTCGATGGCAGGCATTTGCTCTGCAAACATCTGTGTAATGTAATTATGCGCATCTCTCTTGTAAGTAGTGACGGCATTGGAATCCCCGCTTAAATTGAGGGATGGAGATTGCAAGACTGGATTGGTCTTCATAAGCTGCTGTTCCTCCCATTCATTTCGCTAACATATTTTTTTCAGCATATGCCTAGATCATAGATTTTGCTCCTGGAAGTCTTAATTTTCAGCAGTCCGAGGAAAAAGGTTTGTCGAAATTGATATGAAAGCGCTATAATTGAAATTAATGTAAAAAGAATCTCTGGGGTTAAGGGAGAGGAAATAATGGGAAAGAGCAAGACATTCTATAATATATTCATTCCTATTCTCATCCTGAGCTTGGGACTCGTGATATCCTTTGGCAGTTATATTTATGTGTCGACTACAAATTCAGTCGTTGATCGGATCGGAGACAGTCAGCAGAGCCTGATATCACAAATTCGTAATACACTTGAACAGAAGATCCAGACGATTGAATATGCTTTTAACACGTACAGTACAACCAAATCCTTCACAGATGTTATCAACAACCCGCTCACAGAGCAGGAATTCCAAACCTATCAGGAGGTAAACTCCCAGCTTAATTACATCGCCTCACTCGGGCTGGATGGGGTTCAGTACTCTCTAATCAGCCTTAAGCAAGACTGGAGCATTACGAATGGTTCCTTATCTCGATTAACAGAAGAAGAAAAAAATGAACTGTACAATAAATATATAAACGAACAAAGCGAGGATCTGTTCTGGGTAAAAACTGAGGACGGAATGCAATTTGTACATACCCTGCCTGTATTCTCGAACAACAAGCAAGCGATCGCACTCTCATCGATATCGTTAAAGACGCTCAATAACACGCTCCAGTCACAACCCAATACACCTGTTTATATCCTGAACAAGCAAGGCGAGCTTCTGTATTCTGCGGACACGGAACACCCTCAGCTGAGTGATTCCCAAATCAGACAGATCATGGATTCAACCGCCAATCGGCCGCAAACAGGGAAGTTAGCGATCCCGGGGGAGGCAGAAGTGAATGTGATTTATGCGAAATCCTCGTATAATAACTGGACTTTTGTTACGCTGCTGGATGATAAGGCGGTTAGTGAAGCGATGTCTGCTACACGAATCGGTATCGTTGTCATGGGTTTAATCATTATGATACTAATTTTTATCATCGCTTACTTCTTGTCCGTATATTTGTCTAAGCCGATTCGCAAGATTCAGCGCAGCTTAGCTAATAGCTCTGAACCAATGATGAAGGATGAGGTAGACTGGATCATCAGATCAATTGATTCGATCGTGTCAGAGAAGGAAAGTCTGGAGCATTTAATGGAGGCTGAGAAACCGAAGCTGCAAACACAGTTTGTTCTTAATTTGCTGCATAACCGTCTAACATCTGAAGAGGCTTGGCGCAGTCTGTTACGTTTCGGGTATCGAATCCAAGAAAACACCGTATTTGTGACCATGCTTGTTCAAATGGACCGTTACCATGACAAACAGCTCTCTGATAAAGACGTGTTGCTGCTCGCGGTGAACAATCTGGTGCAGGATATTGTCCCTCAGGAAGGGAGACTGCTTCCTGTTGTTAAGAATGAGCGAACTCAAGCAACGATTCTAATGTTCGAGGGTGATAGCGATCAGGAGATCCGTAAAAAAATCATGACATATGCCAAGCAGATTATACGATCCTCAAGGGAATATTTGAGACTGCCTGTCAGTATCGGTGTAAGTCAGTGTTATAACGACCTCCTAAAGAGCTGTGAAGCTTGTGAGATGAGCATAGAGGCCCTTCATCAGAGACTTAATTTAGGAAAAGAGTCCATTATCTTCTTTGATGATATTTCGACGGTCATCTCAGGCCCTATGGTTCTTCATTATCCAGCAGTGCATGAGACGCAGCTATTTGATGCAATTCGGCTGGGTGATGAAGGAGCCGTTCTTCGTGCACTGTATCCACTGCTCGCTGATATGATGAAGCACAGCAAGAACCCGATGAATCTGGAAGTAACATTGATGCGTTTCGTAAATAACTTGATTCAACTTGAACAGCACATAGGCGCTGAAGTATTGCTAACGCCGGATAACGCTGATTTGTACCACCGCTTATTGAATATACGCAATCCGGAGGAGATTGAACGCATTCTGGTGGATGAAGTAATACTGCCCATGGCTAAATGCATGAAGGAGAAGACAAACCACCAATTCAGGTCGATCGCCGATCGTATAGCATCCATCATCCGGGCTGAATACGACCAGGAACTGTCGCTGGAATCCATCAGTGAAAGACTGCACTACAGTCCTAACTATCTAAGCAGCATCTTCAAGAAGGAATACGGCATGACATTTACGGAATACCTGATGAACTATCGATTGGATATCGCAAGAAAATGGCTGGTGGATACGGACATGACCATTAAGGATATTGCCGAGCGGTTACAGTATCAGAACCCTCAAAATTTTATTAGATCCTTTCGCAAGAAAGAGCATGTGACACCCGGGGCTTATCGAAAAATGAAGCTACAGGCATGACTATTTAGGCTTGTGTCAAACAAAAGAAGTTCGGAGAGCGCGAGCATGAAAATGATGCGCATAAGCCGAACTTCTTTGCTTTTACTTTATCTATCCTTTTACCGCCCCAAGCAATGCCCCTTTTGTAAAATGCTTCTGTACGAACGGATAGGCAATCAGCATAGGAAGTGTAGCAACTACAATGACGGCCATCTTGATGGTCTGTGCAGGCGGGATAATATCCACTGCAGAGCTGTCGCCTTCCATGCCGCTGGAGACGATAACGATTTGTCTCAGAAGGACCTGCAAAGGCCATTTGTCCGAATCTGTCAGGTATAAAATAGCATTCGTATAAGTATTCCAGTACGTAACCCCATAGAACAAGGACAGTGTAGCAATCGACGGAAGGGCGAGCGGCAGCATAATGCTCCCAAGAATTCGGAAATCATTCGCTCCGTCAATCTTGGCAGACTCTTCAAGACTATCCGGCAGTGCTTGGAAGAAGTTTCTCATAATGATCAGGTTGAAAGCATTGATAGCGACTGGCAGGATCAACGACCAATACGAATCAATCAGGCCGACCGCTTTGACGACCAGAAAGGTAGGGATCATCCCGCCGCTAAACAGCATGGAGAACACAACAATAAAGTTGATGAAGCTTCTTCCATATAAATATTTTCGGGACAAGCCATAAGCCATCAGTGCAGTCAGGAGCATACTCACAGCCGTTCCCACGATCGTTGTACCGATCGATACCGCAAGACCTTGGAAGATCGTCGAGGTCGAGAAGATGTACTTGTATGCATCCAAGGAAAACGTCGTTGGGAATAATACGATCTTCTTCTCAACCAACTCCTGCGTAGATGCAAATGAGCTTGCGAGTACATTAATGAAGGGAAGCAGACAAGCCAGAGCGATCAGTGCAAGCAGCGTGTAATTGACTACATTGAATATTCGGTTTCCAAGCGACTCTTTTTTATAGGCGGGTTTCTTGGCAGTTGCAGCCATAGGATGAGGACCTCCTTCTATTTCGGGTGTAAGTAATATTGAGATATATACACCTTATCAAGGAGATAAAATTCCGTATATAATCATGTCCTACGGCTTTAATTTCACGGTAAAAAGACATTCCGCACACCGATAATCCTGATATTAAATAATGATCATGAGCTACATTGATCCCTGATAAACCTGCATTCCAGCGGCGAATATAGCTGATGATTATATACGTAACGGATCATAAGAGGGTATGCTTGGCTTCGAACAACCGATTCAAGCATCATGAATGTTGAAGAAGTACTTTTCAAGGAGGTCGACAGCGATTGAAGGAAGCAGATACCCCGGCCGTTTCATATCAGGTGGGCACACGTAAGAAAAAAGAGATGTTTCAACCCTTTCATTTTTTGAAGAAATACAAACTGCTGTATTTAATGATTTTACCCGGATTTTTGTTCTTTGTTGTATTCAAGTACTTGCCAATGGGCGGGCTCATTATTTCCTTCCAGGATTATCAGCCCTATCTTGGCATTCAAGGGAGTCCATGGGTCGGATTCAAGCATTTCATCAGGTTGTTCACTGAACCGACATTCGCCATGCTCCTCAGCAACACATTAATTCTATTTGCACTTGAGCTTGTCGTCTTCTTTCCATTACCTATTATACTTGCACTTATGCTGAACGAAGTCAGACACAAGCTGTTTAAGAGCTCCATCCAAACGATTATTTACATTCCGCATTTCATGTCATGGGTGATCATCGTCTCCATTACATATGTATTTCTTAATGTGGACGGCGGAGTTGTGAATGAGATCATTGCTGCACTAGGCGGTCAGAAGATTAGTTTCTTGACTTCACCGGAATGGCTTCGACCCATGTACATCGGTCAAATCATCTGGAAAGAGATCGGTTGGTCTACAATTATCTATCTGGCAGCCATTACAGTAGTGGATACTCAGCTCTATGAAGCGGCTGAGATGGATGGCGCGAGCAGGCTTCGCAAAATTTGGCACGTTACATTGCCGGCTATTCGCCCCGTCATTATTACACTGCTCATTCTTAAGATCGGCAACACGCTTGAGCTGGGATTTGAGCATATGTTTCTGCTCCTGAACTCCCTTAATCGGGAAGTCGGAGAAATCTTTGATACCTATGTTTATACTGCCGGTCTAAAGAATGGACAACTCAGCTTTAGTACCACAGTAGGTTTGTTTAAAGGGCTGGTAGGACTCATTCTCGTCATCATTGCCAACAAGCTGGCCAAAAAGTTTGGAGAAGACGGTGTGTATTAATCTTTTTTTATCATATATAAAAAGGGGATATGTACATGAAACAAAAACAATTATCTAAATTGTTAGCGCTTACTCTTGCGGGTGGACTTGTGCTTAGTGCTTGCGGAGGAGACACGTCCGGTTCTTCAGAGCCGTCCGTTGATGCAGATGGCAAAACAAATATTACATGGCTGAATATTCTGCATACGGCTTCTCCACCAACCGATACCGTACTGAACAAAATTGAAGAGGCAACGAATGCCAACATTGAATTCTCCTGGATTCCGGATGCATCGAAGGAAGAGCGTCTTAATACATCGCTTGCTTCCGATTCCCTGGCTGATATTGTAACGATTACACTCATGGAGAACTCGGCTGTTCGCAACGCGCTCAAAGCGAATGTGTTCTGGGAAGTCGGTCCTTACCTGGATGAATATCCGAATTTAGCCACCATTTCAGAAGATATGCGCAATTCTGCATCCATTGAAGGCAAGCTCTACGGAATTCCAATGCAGAAGCAAGTAGCTAGAAATGGTGTCGTTATTCGGAAGGATTGGCTGGATAAATTAGGACTAGAGGTTCCTAAGACGACGGATGAATTAATGGAGGTGGCAAAAGCCTTCACAGAGCAGGATCCCGACGGGAATGGAGTGAAGGATACTACTGGCTTTATGGACCGCAGTGATCTTATCTATGGCGCATTCAAGACCTTGAGCTCCTATTTTGGCACACCAAGTGTATGGAGTGTAGGGGAGGATGGCAAGGTAACTCCTGAGTTCGAAACTGAGGGCTATGTGAAAACGATGGATTACATGAAAGAGCTTTATGAGAACGGTTACATCAATCAAGACTTCGCTGTAACAGCGAAGACAGATCAGCAGCAAAATTTTGCTCAAGGTAAAGCCGGTATTTATGTAGGTGCTCTATTTGACAGTAAGAACCTGCTCAATATGGCCAAGGGCGTTCAGGACGATATGGAGCTTACGCTTGTAAATGACATTACATCGACAGGCAATGAAGCCGATCGGGCAATCTGGTCTATATCCAATGGGGTTGGAGGATTGCTGGCATTTCCTAAATCGGAAGTCAAGGACGAAGCTGAGCTCAAACGTCTCCTGCAGTTTATGGATGATCTCATGTCCGAGGAAGTATACACGCTGATGACCTACGGTATTGAAGGAACGCATTACACGGTGAACGAAGAAAAAGCGGTAACGATTACCAACACCGAATTGTGGCAGCAAGAGGTTCAGCCATTCGCATCCTCCCGTCCTAACGAAACAGGCTATGAAATCCATGACAACGATCCACTGAAGAAGGAATCGGACCGTTTGATCGAGGAGAATTCAACGTTTGCGGTGCTGAACCCTCTGTATTCGCTCGAATCAGCTACCTTCTCATCACAAGGATCTGAGCTGCAAAAAACGATTACGGATGCGACTTACAAATATATTCTAGGCAAAATTAACCTTGATCAGTTTAATGAAGCTGTCAGCAGCTGGAGAAAAGCAGGCGGTGATCAAATTATTACTGAATACGAAGCTGCTTACCAGGCAGTTCACGGTCAATAATAGCTCGCTAAAATCTCAGAGGGATTATACGACCATCAATCAAGATGCTCATTAAGGGGCTAATCTTACTAGATTTATGACTCACTAACTAATTAAGGCCGCTCCGTTCTTCAACAGGGTCGATTTGATTCTCGGAGCGGCTTATCTATCATGAAGGAATCTACTTTTATAGGAGGATGACAGCGCATGAGCGAGATCAGCTGGGCAGTGAGAATGGCACAGTCCATTATGGAACGGACACCAAGGCTGTATGAAGATAAAGGATACAACGAGAAGTGGTCCTATGATTACGGAGTTATTCTCAAAGGCTTTGAACATTTGTGGCGAACTACAGGTGATCAGCAGTATTTCAACTACATTAAGAGCAATATGGATCACTTCATTCAGGAGGATGGATCGATTCGGGGCTATCGACAAGACGAGCATAACATTGATCACTTGAATAACGGCAAGCTTCTTTATGTCCTATATAAGGAGACGGGTGATGATAAATACAAACATGCCGCCTCAACATTACGGAACCAGCTGCTGACGCATCCCCGGACTTCCGAGGGGGCTTTTTGGCATAAAGAAATATATCCTTATCAAATCTGGCTGGATGGCTTATATATGGGGTCCCCGTTCTACTTGGAATATTTGCTCACTTTCGAGTCTGAGGGGGATCTTAGTGATGTAACGAAGCAGTTCATTCTATGCGAGAAGCACACGAGAGACGAAAGAACCGGGTTATTATTTCACGCTTGGGATGAGAAACGTGTACAGCCATGGTGCGATCCTGATACCGGATTATCACCGAATTTCTGGGGCAGATCACTAGGCTGGTTCCTCATGGCTATAGCAGATGTTCTTGAAATTTTGCCTAGGGATCATGCTGATTATAACGAGCTTGAACGGATATTCAAGGATACGCTTACGGCAGTTGCAGACTTTCAGGACGATGCATCCGGAGTATGGTACCAGGTTCTTAATGAGTCTGATCGTAAAGGCAATTATTTGGAAGCCTCGGCTTCCAGCATGTTCACCTACGCGATGGCGAAGGGAATACGATTGGAGATTCTCGGTTCCGAATGGAACAACCCGCTGCACCGGGCTCTTAAGGGACTCATTACTGAATTTATATTAGAAACCAAGGAAGGCTGGCTGAACCTCAACAAGACTTGTCAAGTGGCAGGCCTCGGAGGCGCAGACCGTCGTGACGGCACCTATGCTTATTACATTAGCGAGCCCATTATTACGAATGATCAGAAGGGACTTGGTGCATTCCTCTTAGCTTGTGCTGAATATGAAGAGCTGGCACAGACAGGAGAGTCAAGTATGTCTGTAACGAGAGGAGCCCAGCAATGACCATCTATAACATTGATAATTACGGAGCAAGAAAAAACAGCAGTGAGCTGTCAACGAAGGCCATTGCTGCTGCTATAGCTGCTGCAGAAGCAGCAGGTGGGGGAACGGTAGTAATTCCTGCGGGTACCTATGCTACTGGAGCAGTCATTCTAAGAAGCAATATCCATTTGTATTTAAGTCCAGGTGCTGAACTATCCTTCAGTGATAAACCGGAGGATTATCCGGTGGTTACCTCCCGCTGGGAAGGTGTTAAACGGAAGGTACACGCTTCCTGTATTTATGGTGAGCAGCTGGAGAATGTAATGATCTCGGGCACAGGCCGGATCGAAGGAAATGGTGCGGAATGGTGGGATAAGCAAAGGAATCGTCCGGAAGAGCTGACGTATCCAAGACCGAAGCTGATCAGCTTTGACAGCTGCCACCGAGTAACGATCAAGGATGTGCAGCTAATCAACTCGCCAAGCTGGACCGTGAATCCGATCCTATGTCATGACGTAACCATCGATAATCTCTCCATTCTTAATCCAGCCGATTCACCGAATACGGACGGCATTAATCCCGAATCCTGTTCGAACGTCAGAATCAGCAATTGCCACATCGATGTAGGCGATGATTGTATTGCCATCAAAGCAGGCACGGAGGATACCGCAGACAGATTTCCATGCGAGAACATCACAATCACGAACTGTACCATGGTGCACGGACATGGAGCTGTCGTTATTGGCAGCGAGATGAGCGGTGATGTGCGTAATGTGGTGATTACAAACTGTGTATTCAAGCATACGGATCGGGGAATTCGTCTCAAGTCAAGACGGGGGCGGGGCGGTACAGTTGAAGATATTCGCGTAAGCAATATCGTTATGGAGGATGTGATCTGTCCATTCATATTAAATCTGTATTACTTCTGCGGTCCTCGCGGCACAGACAAATATGTTTGGGACAAAAATCCCTATCCTGTAACGATGGAAACTCCACGATTTCGACGGATTCATTTCTCAGGGATTACCGCCCGTAACGTTCACGCAGCAGCCGGATTTATCTATGGTCTGGCAGAGCAGTATGTCTCTGAAATTACATTTGATCAGATTGATATTTCCATGGCTGAAAATGCAGCACCGGCTGTCCCTGCCATGATGGCAGGTGTTGAGGAAATGAACAATCGCGGGTTCTTCCTCGGGAACGTAAGGGATGTTCGGTTCCGGCATGTGACCATCGAGAATCATCAAGGACCGGCTTTTTACGTTGAGAATGGAGAAGCCGTTAAACTTGAGGGCTGTGAGTCCAGGAATGTGGGCAGAACCGAAGAACTCATTCAGGAAGTAACAGTATTACCTTCACAGGAGAATCCGGTATGAAGTCATCACCAGTGGATCCACTGTGGCAGCTGTTGGGCGACTTGCCTGAAGGGGGAGTAACGAATTCGCGCCTGCTGGCAGAAGAAGAGAAGGAAGGCTATCTACTGCAGACGGTAGGATTAGAGCTGTATGGAATGGAGCAGGTCGCTGTATCCTTCGCCTTGCCGCTACTACAGGAAGGCCCGTTTCCTATGGTTATATTCAACCATTCCCATGGCGGCAACTATGCTGGAGGGCGCAAGGAATTTGTAACGAGCAGCCATTATCTGCAGCAGCCTTCCTTTGCCAAGACACTGACCTCTATGGGATATGCCGCCTGCTGTATGGATATGCGCGGATTCAATGAGCGCTCAGGCAGAACAGAAAGCGAGCTTGTCAAAGAAATGCTGTGGCGGGGAGAAGTGCTGTGGGGCAGAATGCTTCGTGATAATCAATGCTTGATTGACTATATTTGCACACGAGTGGATGTAGACGCAAGCCGCATCGGTACCATCGGCATGTCTATGGGAGCCCTTATGGCGTGGTGGCTTGCGGCACTGGATGTTCGAATCAAGGTGATCGTCGATATTTGTGGTCAGGTGGATGCCCATACCTTGATTCAGAAGAGGGGCCTTGATCATCACGGATTTTACTCCTATGTTCCCGGGCTGCTTAAGCATTTCACAACACTTTCCATTCAGGAAAGGATCGTCCCGCGCCCCAGACTGAGCTTGAATGGGAGGGATGATCGTCTATGCCCGTACGAAGGAGTGATGCTGCTGGCTGAAGGCCTGCATGAAGCATATGAGAAGGCAGGGTATCCTGAGCATTGGCAGCATATGGAGACGGGATCGGGACATATGGAAACGGCAGAGATGCGCTATTACTGGAAGGAATTTTTACTCAAGCACTTGTAGTCTACAAACATTTTTGTATAGGGAGGCGGCAGCTTGATTACAAACAATACGAAAGAAATGAATACCAAGACCATTCAGAACCCGATACTTCCCGGATTTAATCCGGACCCGTGTATGATCCGTGTCGACGATATTTATTACATTGCGGTATCTTCCTTCGAATGGCTTCCGGGTGTTCGGATCTATCAATCCGATAATTTGGCGGAATGGGAATTCTGCACAGATGTCTTAACAAATCAGGTGAATCTCAAGGGTAATCCCAAGAACTGCAGTATCTGGGCTCCACAGCTTAGCTACCATGACGGCCTATTTTATCTGATGTATACCGATGTGAAGAGCACGAAACGTCCCTTTAAAGACAGCCATAATTACCTCATTACATCCAAGTCTATCAGCGGACCTTGGTCGGAGCCCATCTATTTAAACAGCAGTGGTTTTGATCCGTCCCTATATCACGATGACGACGGGCGAAAATGGCTGTTAAACTGCTTGTGGGATTATCGAATTACCGAGGGGAACAAATCAAGCGGGATTGTCATTCAAGAATATGATCCGAAGCAGGAGAAACTGATTGGTGATCCTGTTAAGCTCTTTGACTGTACTCCGCTTAAGAAAACGGAAGCACCTCATATCTATAAACGAAACGGATATTATTACTTAATCACAGCAGAAGGTGGGACGGGCAGCGGACATGCAGTTACTGTAGCCCGGTCTACGGAGCTGCTTGGTTCTTACGAAGTTGATCCTCACTATCCAATGCTGACTTCAAGTGATAACCCAGAGCTTGAGCTGCAATGTGCAGGGCACGGGAGCCTGGTTGAGACACCCGAAGGCGAGTGGTATATGGCTCATCTATGCACTCGGCCGATTGAAGGAAAGTTCCCCATTCTGGGCAGAGAAACGGCATTACAGCAAGTGTATTGGGACTCGGAGGGTTGGCTTCGATTAACTACTGGCGGTCATTCTCCCCAGACAGAGGTTCCTGTTCCGAAAGGTGTTGCTGTTAGAGGGAAGCGAAGCACGGAGTTCCAGGATGATTTTACAGGAGCTCAGTTGAGACCCGAGTGGAATACACTGCGTATAGTGGCGGACGATCGCTGGTGCAATTTATCAGAGAGACCGGGTTATTTAAGAATTCATGCAGGAGAATCGGCTCAAAGTCTGTTCGAGCATCACATCCTGGCTGTTCGGCAGGCAGATACTCATTTTCGTGCCGAAACGGAAGTAGAGTATGAGCCAGCGATGTATCTTCAAATGGCGGGGCTCATGCTGTATTTGAACGAAGACAACTATTGGTTTGCGTATGTGACGAAAGAGTTGGAGCATGGCAAGGTGCTTCGGCTCATGCGCTGTGAAAAAGATGAATTTACATTGGAGCCAGTCATTGTAAAGCTGGAAGAAGATGAGGCTGTACAGCTCGCTGTCAATGTGTCTGGTGTAAATGGACAGTTCTATTACCGAACGGGTGAAGGCGAATGGAATGAGCTCGGTGAGACGCATCATATCGGATTTTTATCAGGAGGGTTCACTGGGAACTTCGTCGGTATTGCAGCTCATGATATGAATCAGTTCATGGGAAGCTATGCAGACTTTTCTTATTTCCGTTATACAGGCAAGGAATAGTTAAATCGCCAAAAATCAAGGCATGAGTGATCTTCCTTCAGGGAAGAGTCTCATGCCTTATTTGTTATAGCATACATACGATCTTGCACAGGATCAGATCATATGTTCATAATACAGGGTTAGTTCGCTTTTTTGGCTTTCCCTGACTTCGTTGTTTTCGTGTATTGTTCTTTGATGAGGTCTGCTGTTAGCTGACCTGATAAAGTAACCATTGGAACGCCTCCGCCAGGATGTGTAGAACCGCCGACAAAATACAGATTCTCAATCAAATCACTGCGACTTGGAACCTTGAATCCTCCGTTCATCTTCCGGTCGGTGACTACTCCGTATATGGATCCTCCATTTGCACCATATAACCGCTGAAGATCATCGGGAACGAAAGTGTACTCGAATTCGATATGCTGACGTATATCCTTAAGTCCCATTCGTTCAAGCTTATTCAGTATCAGCTCCCGGTACCTTTCTGTATTGGATTCGAAGCTCTTACCCGGCTTAAGCGGCGGAACGTGGGTGAGGACGAATAAATTTTCTTTTCCCTCCGGAGCTTGAGTGGCATCCGATTTGCTGGAAACCCCGATATATACGGTTGGATCGTCGGAAGGAATCCCCTTGTTAAAGATGTCGTCAAATTCCTTCGCCGGATCCTGGGAGAAGAAAAAGTTATGATGGAGCAGCTGCTCATACTTCTTGTTAATCCCTAAGAGCAGAACAAGCCCAGATACCGTTGGCGCGAATTTACTCAGCTTTTTAGCTGAATTCAGAGCTCCGTTCTGATCCTTCAGTAACGAATGATAGGTTGGAATGGCATCCAAATTAGAGACCACAAGGTCTGCATCCAGCACGGTTCCGTCTTGCAGTGTTACGCCTGTTGCTACCTTTTCCTTCGTGTTAATCTTCGTTACTTTGGCATTGGTGTGTATAGTTACACCTTGCTCATCGAGGACCTTCAGCATTCCCTTAGCTATGTTGAACATCCCGCCATCCACATAATAGATCCCGAGTCCGAGCTGTACATATACAAGCTGTGACAGGACAGCAGGAGCACGATAAGGGGAAGAGCCGGTATACATAATGAAGAAATTAAACAGCTGTTTTAAATGCTTGTCCTTCAGGAATTTGTCGGTGCTTTGCGCCATCGTGCGAAGCGGGTCCATCGCGAGCAGCTCTTTGATCGAATGCATGCCGCGAAGCTCTTCAAGACCCGAGAGACTTCTCGTATAGCTGCTGCGTCTATTCATATCGTACAGCTTCTGACAGTACTGCAGATATTTCAGGAAATCTGCCGCATCTTCTGTTGAAATCTCCTTGATCGTAGACAGCATTTCCGGCAAATCACTGGTCACATCAATGGATACCCCATCTTCAAAAAAAGTTCTCAACTGTGGCTCAATCCGTACGAGCTTCATATAGTCCGACAGCTTGCGTCCTGTACTTTCAAACAGCTGTTCCAGTACCCAAGGCATTGTCAAAATAGACGGTCCTGTATCGAAGGAGTAACCTGCACCTGATCGGATGTTCAGCTTGCCCCCGGCACGTTCGTTTTTTTCAAGAACTGTAACTTCATGACCATCGGCTGCAAGTCTCATTGCCGCTGATAGGCCGCCCAATCCTCCGCCGATGACAATTACTTTTTTGCGCATAAACGTTCTCCTCTTCTCCTTATCTGATCTCGTCACACTGTATACATAGGGTGATGTACGGATCATAATTGAAGTAAAAATGCTTAATTACCATACTTACCGGAAGTGCGATGAAATAAACAGCAGGTGAGGTTTGATTTCCTGCCGAGAGCTTGGAGGAGGCACAATATGGTGTCACTAAATTGGATACTGGCTGGCCTGATTTCCGGCATCTTGCTATGGTCAGAGCTTAGACTGTTGCCAAGAAACAGAGGGCTGCATCAGGGGCTGAACGATCAAGAGCAATCCCTGGGGCATTCCACAAAAGCTGCGAACCCAATGACCAGAAGCGTGTGATGATTCCCGCTCGGAATGAAGAGAGGAATATTGGAAGGCTGTTGAAGTCCTTGCAAGAGCAGGTGAATCCAACCGATGAAATCATTGTTGTAGATGACGAATCGACAGATCGTACAGCTGAAATTGCAGCTAAACGCGGAGCGAGGATTGTAAATGCCGGTCCGCTGCCGGCTCCATTGTTCTTCCTATGGAATACACCTATGGTTGGGATGATGATCCTGTATGCACTGGCAGCCAACCTTCCCTGTATATTTTCGCTTCGATATAACCGGGCTCGGATACTGCGTCTTCTAGATCGAAGATCAGAACCATTACCCCAGTGATTCTGTTATACAAATAGACCCAGGTGCTTGATAAAGCACCTGGGTCTAATCTATGAGTCGCTATTAAACTTATACGTCAAGCTGCTTAATGATGCGGGCAGGGTTGCCTCCAACTACGACATTGTCCGGCCCATCCATGGTGACAACCGCTCCACTGGCAACGACGACATTATCTCCAATCGCTATCCCCGGATTAAAAATAGCACGACCGCCGATCCAGACATTGTCTCCAATCGTAACCGGCTTGCCGAAATCCTCATCAATTCGTCCCGATTCTGACCTCGCACACATCAAGAATCACGCAGTCAAAGTTGGCATAGAAGCCGTCTCCGACAGGAATATTGTATCCATAATCGCAGCGGAAAGTGGATTCCACATAAATGTTGTCACCAACGCTGCCAAACAATTTACGAAGCAGGTCTTTTCGGTGCTCCCGATCGCTCTCAATGGACTGATTATAGAGCCTGGTCAGCCTTCTGATTGCGATTCCAATTTCTTGTTAATACTGGACCCCTTCACTCGTCAAGTCCAGCCACTCTATTTCTTGTTGTGTCAGCTGAATATTAGCCCCTTCGTCGCAGGATGCCAATTCCTCTGGATTGCGGGCTCCGATCAAGGCACAGGTCGGATAATTCTGGTTTAGCACATAAGCCAGTGCGATCTGAATAACGGTTACCCCTTTATCTACTGCAAGCTGCTTCGCTCTGTTCAGTCGCTCCCAGTTCTGATCATTATAGAACACACGTACAAGATCAGCATCATCCTTGATATCAGGCGTGAATTTGCCTGTGAAGAAACCGCGTGCCTGTGACGACCAGGATAGCAGCGGGAGCTGGGTTTGTTCATGCCACTTGCTGGTTTCTTGATCCACGGATACACATCCCGGCCAGAAGGGTTCATTCGCCTTGGCAAGACTTAAATTCGGACTGCTGAATGTAAAGCCGGCGAGTCCATTGCTCTCGGCATATGCATTCGCTTCTGTCAGGCGCTGCCAGGTCCAGTTGGATGCACCTGCTGCTCCAATCCGGCCGGCAGCAATATGCTCATTCAGCGCATCGATGATATGCTCGACTGGGATCGACGGATCATCCCGATGAAGACCATACAGTTCAATATGATCGGTCTGCAGCCGTTCCAAGCTGACAGCCAGATCATGGTCAATAGCCTGTTTGTTCACGCGTGGGCCTTGTCTGTCATGATGAGCCCCTTTGGTAAAGATGGCGATCTTGTCCCGATTGCCTGACTCTTGCAGGTAGCGTCCGATAACCTCTTCACTCTGGCCCCCGGTATAAATATGTGCAGTATCGATCGTGTTGCCGCCGATTGCCAAGAATGCTTCGATATTGGTCACGACCTGATCATAATTTTCGTGCGTGAAATAATCGGAACCTTTAATCAAACGAGAAATTGATTTTTTTGATCCTTGAATAGATATATATTCCATAACCGTTTCCTCCTTGAGAGTAAAGTGCAGAATTATTCTGTTTCATGTGTCTTAGCTTGACTAAATTAAAGCGTGATTCTTTCTCGCTTCGTTGCAGAGACAAGAGCGGACTCAACGACTCTCATATTGCGGACGGCATCCGATGGTGTGAATACAGGTGTACTGCGTTCAAACACGACATCCGCAAAATGATCGACCATAGCCGAGTATTGATTAATGACCGGCACCTCGATTTCACGTTTACCCAGCTTGCCATTAACGATAAATCCAGCTTCACTGTCATGACTGCATACGAAGGCAGAAGGGACTTCAATGGTTCCATCGGTTCCAAGCACTTCAAGCCGATTACGGAAGGTAGCCCACATGCCGCAATCGAAGATCAGTGAGACGTCATTCGGAAATTCAAGGAATCCAGAGGTCATCATATCGACATCCCCATGCTTCGGTGAGAAGAACGACTGTGCTGTTACGGCCTCCGGCTCCAGCCCTGTCAAGAAGCGGGCAACACTGATTGGATAGCAGCCGACATCATATATGGACCCGCCGCCCATCTCCTTGTTAAAGCGGATGTTGTTCGTGCTGTCCCCGCTATTGAATGTGAAATTTGCATGAATACCACGTACCGTTCCAATTTCGCCGGAAGCGATTACATCTTTGATCATTTGATATCTGGGATGATGGCGGTACATGAATGCCTCAGCCAAATGAACGCCTGCTTGCTCACAAGCAATAACCATTCGCTCAGCTTCCTCAGCCGTCAGAGCGATAGGTTTCTCACACAGCACGTGCTTACCTGCTTCGGCAGCTTTGATGGTCCATTCCATATGCAGATGGTTCGGCAATGGAATATAGACAGCATCGATGTCGTCTGAAGCAAGCAGCTCTTCATAACTGCCATATGCATTCTTAATATTCAGTTCCTTGGCTGCTTCTTCTGCCTTCGCTTGATTCCGGCTGGCAATTGCGGTTACTTCATTAAACTGCGAGTATTGTAGTCCGGGAATGACGGATTTTCTTCCTATATTGGCAGTGCTGAGAATGCCCCATCGAAGTTTTTTACTCATGTGCTTTTATTCCTCCTGACGAAATATTATGATGATATTGTCATTGTATTGAATTTGGAATGAAATTAAAATAATACGATTTTGTGTTGGAATAACACAATATTGTTCTACAATGGAGGAGAAGGCGATGCAGCGGCAAAGTCACCTGGTGACAACTCAGAATCCCCGTTTTTTTTGTTACCCAGAATCGGTAGGGATGTACAGCGATATGCCCAAACATACGGTGACGAGACAGAAGGGAGCATTAAACAATTTTAATATTCACTATATTGCTTCCGGTAAAGGCTACATCGAGATCGATGGTTTTCTGCAGGAGCTCGGGGCGGGCGATGCCTTCTTGTACTTTCCGCTGCAGGAGCAAAGATATTTCAGTAATGAGCAGGAGCCTTGGGACATTCGGTGGGTTCACTTCTATGGAAGCAATATGACGGAATATATGCTGGATCGGGGATTTCAGCATCATCGAATATGGACCTTACGAAATGGGGCGGAATGGGAAAAAGTGCATCTCGAGCTATTGACCGAAGCGGAGAATAACAAGATGCTGAATCCTACGGTGCTGTCTACGCTTACCTATGCTGTCGTTACGGAGTTTGTACATCAGGCTGTACCGCGTACAGGCAATGGCAGCAGATCCGGAGGGTCCATCCAGCGCATTATGGATTTACTCCCTGAGCTTCAGCAGGAGGCGGTTAAGCCATTTGAGTTAGAATTGTGGGCAGGCAAAGCCGGGGTGAGTGTCCATTATTTCTGCAAATTGTTTCGCAAAGCGATCAATATGACGCCGATGGATTTCGTGACCCAATGCAGACTCCAGTATGCGAAGCAGGCACTATTGGTGCAGGAAGAGCGTACCATTGGTGACATTGCAGAGGAAGCGGGTTACCCGAGCAGCAGCTATTTCAACCGCAAGTTTCTGGAGCATGAAGGTGTCACACCAACGGAGTATCGGAGATTGTTTGGCAGAAGGAATTGATCACTTAAGCAGAGTCTAATCGCATTTAAGCTATATTTTGTTCAAGGAACGTGTTCGTCTACTGACGGTTTGTTGCCTGATCATTGCTCTCTTTGGTTCCGTCTTAATCGCATGGGGAGACATCAATGTTTCATCAGAAGCCTTAATAGGAGACGGCTTATCGTTAATCGGCACCATTTTCGTGTCTGCATACTTACTCGCAGGCCAAAAAGTGAGCAACAAAGTAGATGCAAATGCTTACAGTATTATTGTCTTTTTTATTGGTGGTACGGTAATGCTCATCTATAACATGATTAATCGTTATTCTTTGATTGAATATAACCTTTCGGATTGGACCTATTTTTTACTGCTTGCCATTATTCCGACTATTTTTGTAACGAAGATAAAACAGCAGCATTTCAAGCAGGGGAAGTATCCATTATCACTTGAAATGCTGCTGAATTTAATTTAAGCCTACTTATTCTGCTGCGCTGCAGGTGGAAACCAGAGGTATCTCAAATCCACCCATCCCTGAGAACCGGGCTTAATCCCTCGGACGGAGGGCAGGAATGAGGTCTGAAAGGGACGATCGTACATGACGTACAGATGATCCTGTTCGATCAATTGTTGCTCCATCTGCTGCAGCATCCGTAATCTCTTATCGGCGTCCTGTATTAATAATATCTGGTCAAGGCCATGTAATATGCTTTTTTCAACAGAAGACTCTACATGGGATGACAAGGTTAAGTACAAGTCATGACGACGGAGAGGCTCGTCTCTGTCCATAAGGAGTGAGAACAGAATCAGATCCGACTCCATCCGAATAGAGCCTTTGAAATCCTCGGGCATAAACACCTTTACTCTTACGCTGTAACCAAACTGCTCCAGCCGCTCGGCAATATCCATGGCGTCCGGCCGATATTGGGGAATGGTGATAAGTACAAGATAGGTTCCATCAACGGCAGCTGGCTTCGAAGTCCCTGGATTTTGGGCGGATAACATCTGATCCTCATACGCTATACACTGAAATACATGTTTACGTACATCTGGATCTCTTAGCGGTCCGTCTTTTCTCGTATTGCAGGTAAGCAGCTTGCGTACCAAGGTATGTGAATTAAACTTGCCCGGGTTCTGTTGAACATGGTTGTTGCCAAGCAGCACGTGAAAGAGCGGGTCAGCTCCGTCCTGTGCCTCCGTATTCTGTTCAGGCAGTGACCAGGGAATCTGGATAATCTCCACAATATCCAAATGCGGACGAGAGATAAAATAGGAAGAGAACGCGACAAGGATACACATACTTGAATTGAGCTCGGTAACCTTGAAGGGGCCTGTTCCGCTAAATCTAACTTCGTCATGTTCTGCTGCTTCGTCCAGGCCGGAGGGAACGATCACGGCTCTGCTTGTACATAAGAAAGGCACAAAATGCTCGTTCGGAGATGTCAGCGTAAACCGAACACATGTGCTGCTGAGTGCAGTGATCGATGCGATGGACTTAACGATAAAATTATATAAGAGAGGCTCTCTATGCTGTCTTAATCGTTCAAAGGTGTACACGATATCGTCAGCAGTCAGTGTTTTTCCATGATGAAAGTATACATCCTTACGCAAATAGAATACCCATGTCATTCGATCCTCACTGACATCATAATCATGAGCAAGATGAGGGATGACCTCACCCGTCTCGTTCCGTGTCAGAAGCCCATCATAGACGTGACTTGCGACAAAAGACTCTGCCAGCAGATTCATCGCTAGCGGGTCAATTGTATGAATTTGCTGACGCAAAGGCAGACGGAGAATATCAATTTCCTCTTTATCCTCATTCATTTGGGTGTGGTGTCCAAAATACTGCATCATCCAGCCCTGCAGCCGTCCAGGTAATTTCGCAGAATCCGTATACGCCTTAATATCATCCATGACTTTCTTAATCTCGTGGCGGTCAATCGCCTTGATCATGGAGATGGCTGCAATTTCCTCTGGATCCACCAGGAAAATAAGCTTAGAGCGCTTACCGCGTCCCCGCTGTGAATGCCACTCAATCCAGCCTTCTGCCTCCATTTTGCGAATAATATTCAGGGCATTGCGGTGTGTGCACTCCAGCGTGTCTGCCATCTCATCGAGTGTAATCTGTACGCTTGCCTCGCTTCCATAGTAACCATGCAGCCGTAAAAATTGGGAATGAAGCTTCACTCATCATTCAACCCCTTATTAAAATACGAAATATATACATTTATATTTTCTATTTATTTTCATATTTTATCACCTAAAATTAGGATTATAAACCTAAAGTTTTGGGGGACGTTCAAATGAAGTTGATTTTACCTGTCATAACATCACCAGCTCGCAGCTTATACACACTCCTCGGTGCTGTGATCCTGGCGATCATCCACCAGTATTTGTTCTACGCCCATGCGCCAGGACTATCCATTCCTATATTTATCCTCCTGTTCTATGGATTTATATTGGGATTTGCAGGGGATCGGCTGCACGGACTATCACCATTTGCTATTTTTATGTTTGCTGTTATTTTCATGCTGTCGATAACCTACTTATTGTTTGACAATCCGATATTTTATGTGCTTAATATCCTCATCATACCAACCCTGATTGCCTATCATGTGACGCTGCTGCTGGGTTACAAGCCACGGGCCTGGTGGAAGGCGGGGATTATGAAAGATATGCTGTTGCATTTGATCCCAAGGAACCTTCGACATTTCCCAACCGCTTTTACCAGCATTACATCATCTTACTCGAAGCGGGTTAATGAAGGATCAAGAGCTGTTAGTCGTAAAATATTGTTCGGTCTAGCCATTTCCGCACCGCTCGTCATTATTGTCATCTCGTTGCTATCTTCTGCTGACGGTATGTTTGAGCGACTAATGTTCGGTATTCCGAGGTGGCTTGATGAGGTTACATATAGTGAAGGCTTTTTTCGATTCATGTGGATCTTCCTGTTCACTTTGTTCTTCTTTGGTTATGTGTATGGCTTTGTTCAGCCTGTGTCCGCAAGAAAGATGGATCCGGAGATCGCTTATTGGAAAGAGACGAACACAAGTACTGCTCAAGAGGACGATATCTCGAAAGGTGAATTCGAATGGGATACCGGAACAACGGTCATTAAGGATAAAATCCATGAGAGCAATTCAGATACCCTGCGCCTGCGAATCGATCCGATTATTGCATCAACAGTTCTGACCATGGTGAATGTCGTTTATCTGGTATTCGTTATCCTGCAGTTCACTTATTTGTTTGGGGCCTTTGAAGGTGCGCTGCCAGAAGGGATGACTTACGCCGATTATGCAAGAAGGGGCTTTGCTGAGCTGATGCTGGTCGCGCTGCTTAATTTCGGAATTCTCATGACGATCCTTCTGTACACCGAGAATAGGGGGTCATCCAGGCTACGCTTGTTCCAAAAAGGGATGCTCTACATTCTTGTGATTTGTTCAATCATTATTTTGTATTCGGCCTTCTCCAGACTGACAATGTATGAAGAAGCTTATGGTTTCACTTATCTCAGGTTCTTGGTGCATGCATTCATGCTGCTTCTTGCTGTACTGATGGTCATCGCTGGACTTCGAATACATTTTGAGCGGATTCCCTTGGCCAAGTGCTATATTGTCTTCGGACTAGCGTCATATGTTGCGATTAACTATGCAGGGATGGACACTTATATCGCCGAGAAAAATATCGAGCGGTACCACATCCATCAGAAGATGGATACTTATTTTCTTAGTTCACTCTCTATGGATGCTGTTCCTGTGCTTATTGAATTCAGCCGTGAAAATCCCGAGATTCAAATTGATCTTCGAGCAGACTATAATAGACTGAATGAGAGGGAACAAGCTTGGTGGTCCTTTAATCTAGCCGAATATCGTGCCCACCAAGCACTTAAAGAATATTTTGAGCAGGAGTAAGGCCGGTTCTTTCTCTTACACCATATAGATCGCGGGGATATCATCCGATGATGAATTTGTCAGAAATTGAACAGAACATATTAAAAGCTGCTGAGACATATGTGAAGCATGAATTGGGGCAGGAGACCACAGGTCACGACTGGTGGCATATCCACCGGGTCGTGCGGTCAGCAGAAAAAATAGCTGCCGCGGAGCAGGCAGACATGTTCGTCTGTATGCTTGCTGCGTATCTGCATGACATCGCCGATGAGAAGCTGAATCCATCCAAAGAAGCGGGAATGGCCAAGGTCGAGAAATGGCTGCAGGATCATACGGTAGGGACTGCGGATCAGGAGCATATCCTGGAGATTATCTCCACCATGTCCTATAACGGTGGTCATAACCCGCCGATGCGCACCATCGAAGGAAAGGTTGTGCAGGATGCGGACAGGCTGGACGCGGTCGGGGCTATATCGATTGCCAGGGCGTTTGTGTATGCTGGCGCAAAAGGACATCTTATCTATGATCCAGAAGTGAAGCCAAGAGAGGTCATGTCGAAGGACCAATATCGGAATGAAGAAAGCACCGCGATTAATCATTTCTATGAGAAGCTTCTGAAATTGAAGGATTTAATGAATACCAAGGAGGGACGGAAGCTGGCAGAACAAAGACATGCCTTCATGGAGCAGTACTTGGAGCAATTTTTTGACGAATGGGAAGGTAGTGTATAATAGTTGAATTAATTTATGAAATTGTTTCAGTTGCAAATAGATTAGAAGACAGAGGAGCTATATCACAATGGGAGTAGAGATCGAACGCAAATTTATGCTCACAGCCTATCCAATTGCCTTAATACAAGCTGGAGATATCGTGATTATGAAGGAGCAGTTTATAGAACAAACGTATTTGGCCTTAGACGGGGATCAGGAGCTGAGAGCGCGGAAAATAACCGACCTGAGCACGAATGAAGTCGAGTATACGCATACCTTCAAGAAAGGGTGGGGCTTGGCGAGAGAGGAAGTCGAATATAATATCTCGGAAGGGCTGTACAAACAGATTATGAAGGCTCATGGCACCATTCCTCTAACCAAGAAGAGAACAACGGCAACGTGGAATAACAAAGTCATTGAAATCGATGAATATGATCAGATCCATCTGGCAGTGCTGGAGGTTGAGTTCCTAACCCTGGAGGAAGCAGAGAACTTCATTGCACCGGAATGGTTTGGCCGAGATATTAGTACGAGCAAGGAGTATAGTAATAAGAAGGTATGGAGTGACCTGCAAAACCAAGCGAAGTAATGGAGCAAGTATAGGCCGGCCGGCATAGGTCATTATAAGTGAAATTAAGGAGATGGGAGCTGGCGCGAGCCGGCTTTTTCTCTGTTTACGGGGAGAAAGAAAATAAATGCTGCTGATAAAATATATGTGAAAATAATCACAATATAACGGAAGCATTCATGTTACATTGTACTCAAGAGATCAGAAGGAGATGAGACAAATGAAAGACATCATGCCCGATCAATTGACACGTTTGTATTTACAACACTGTTATACCTGTGAGGATGCTGCATTATGTACTACAGAAGAAGATTTGTCTGAATTGTTGGACAGAGCAGGGTTTGCTTGACAATAGGGAGGATGAAGCACCGAAGGATACACCGCATTATTTGCGGATGATGCATGTGTGATTGAATGGACAAAAATGAGCGACGTAACTATACAGAAGCTGAACAGCAGCTAATCAAAAGCATGGAGGCGTATGCTTGCGACTTTATGCTTTTTTTGCTGCCGAAATCTAACCCTTATATCCTGCGTACAAAAAGCGTATAATGGTAGATATTCAAAGGAGGTGAATCCTTTTGCTATGGTTTGAGCTTCAAGATCTGCAACATTTGATTCCATATTTGGCATCAGCCGGCTTGGTATTTGCCGTAACATGCGCCTCACTGCTTCATCTGATGGGAAGACTCGAGGAATTTGGAATACGGCGAACAGCAGAATGGCCTGAGTTCGTTCCACAACAGAGCCTGACCTTTAAAAAGCGGGCAGTACGCTCGATACTCAGATTAATTCGTAGAATAAAAATTTCACCTGATGATGATTCGGATGAATGCCTGTCCCCGTTGATTACACGTAAGATCGATCAACGAGGAGGATATAGATGGACATATCAAAAGGATTCCCTAGACGGAAGGTACGGTTATACGGCATCATCGCAAGTGTGCTCATCGCATTATTGTTATCAGGTTGCAGCACGAATGTAACGGAGATTACGAGCACGACGCCTGGTTTCTTTAATCATTACATTGTGTTTCCCATTTCTTATGTGATATCACATATGGCGGGATGGTTTCAGGGAAGCTACGGACTTGCGATTATTATATTGACTATCGTTGTCCGCTTGCTGCTGTTCCCGCTCATGCTCAGACAGACGAAGTCTCAGCAGAACATGAGGCGTGTGATGAAGGGAATGCAGCCCGAGCTGGATGCGCTCAAGAAAAAGTACGAGAACAAGAAGGATCCGGAAAGTGCACAGAAGATGCAGCAGGAGATGCTTGAGCTCTACAAAAAGCACAAATTCAACCCGCTCAATATCGGCTGTCTGCCAATTCTCATTCAGCTGCCTATACTGACAGGTGTATATACAGCCATAAGGCTTATGCCGGAAATGAGCAGCCATACATTCTTGTGGTTTACACTCGGAGAGCCAGATGTGATTCTGGCGATTATTGTAGCTGCGATCTACTTGCTGCAGACTCGAATTTCGATGAAGAACATGCCCGCTGAGCAGCGGAAGCAGTTTGCCATAATGGGCTATATATCCCCAATTATGATGGCATTCTTCTCGATCAGCGCACCTGCAGCGATTCCGCTATATTGGATGGCAGGAGGAACCTTCCTTATTTTTCAAACCCTGCTGTTCCAAAAGATGTATCCGATGGACCTTGTTCAAGAGGAGAGCACTCCTTCCTCAGCAGCCAAGACCAAAGGTACGAACCCTGCTTAACTAGAATAGAGCCCTTTTACTTCTTTTGAGAAGTAGGAGGGCTATTTGTTTGGTCTGGATGCTGCTCATCTTGTCACCGATCAAAATAATGAATTGCTTAAAGGGAATCTCTCATTCTGTCGATATAATATAGAGTCTGCTATATTCAACAGCTCAGAGTGAAACATTTCAGAGCACATTAGGAGTGAAAAAATGATCATTCATGGGGATTACAACTACTATATAGTAGTGCTCTCCGTTATTATTGCAATTCTTGCGTCTTATTCTGCACTTAGTATTACGTCTAAAATATCGAATTCTAAAGGTAAAATGCAGCTCTTCTGGTTATTTGCCGGAGCCCTTGTGATGGGAGCTGGAATATGGTCTATGCATTTTGTTGGCATGCTGGCTTTTCATGTACATACGATAGTGGAATATGATGTATGGCTTACGGTGCTCTCCATGGTGGCGAGTGTCCTTTCATCCTTTGTTGCGTTTTACATCACTAAGCCCAAGAATGTCAGCCGGTTGAAAATCGCATTTGGCGGATTCTTCATGGGCAGCGGCATAATTACGATGCATTATGTAGGGATGGAAGCGATGATCATGCCGATGGACATCAGCTATGATCCCTTGCTCTGGATCCTGTCTGCGATTATTGCATATGCAGCTTCTTATGCAGCACTGTTCTTGTTCTTGAAGTTTCGAAATCAAGCTTCTGTCAGCTGGCTGAAATGGATATCCTCCATCGTGATGGGCTTTGCTGTCTGCGGAATGCATTACACAGGAATGAAGGCTGCTACATTTACTGGCGATGAGGACTATCTAAGCCATGGAGGACATGTTCATATGACTATGGATGATCATGCTGCTTCCGTGGATTTATTTTTGCTATACGGAGTGACCGTGGCTACATTCGTTATTTTACTTGTGTCATGGGGGGCCTTATTTCTTGACCGTCATGTGCTTGAGAGAATGGCTTATGAGGATAGCCTTACTGGGCTGCCTAATCGTAATGAGATGAATCGATTCTTTGATACTTATGCAGGAGATGAAGAGCTGGCGGTGCTATTCCTGGATTTGGATCAGTTCAAAGCGATCAATGACACACTCGGCCATGATATTGGGGATTTGCTCATTCAGGAGGTAGGCTCCCGCTTACAACAATTTGTTGATGTTGATCTGCAGGCTTATCGAATTGGTGGAGACGAGTTCTTGTTTATTATTAAGAATTGCAGCTTACAACAAGCTAAAGCCTATGCGGAGAGGGTCATCAAAGAAATTAAGAAGGTCCATCGTATTGAAGGAAATGAGCTGTATGTGACAGGCAGTATTGGAATCAGCATTGGATCCATTCAGCATACAGAGCGGTCTAGTCTGCTCAAAACGGCGGATACCGCCATGTACAAGGCCAAAGGGCTGGGTAAGAACCAGTATTGTATCTACACCGAGGATTTGGGTGTCAATGAAGTAAGGAAGATGGAGCTGGAGAAGGATTTGCTGCTTGCGATTGAGCAGCAGCAGTTCTATATGGTGTACCAGCCGAAGTGTAATGTGAGAACGAATAGTCTGGTCGGATTTGAGGCTCTGATTAGGTGGCAGCATCCTCGATTAGGTCAGATATCTCCAGCTGAATTTATACCGATTGCGGAAGAGACAGGGCTAGTGATTCCGATGACCAAATGGGTCCTGTTAGAAGCGTGCCGCCAGTGTAAGGAATGGCAGACACAAGGGATTCATCAGCCAATCTCCGTAAACTTATCGGTTCGATTATTTCAGACCGACAATCTAACCGAGTTAATCCCATGGGTATTAGAGGAGACAGGACTTGAGCCTGAAATGCTGGAGCTTGAAATTACCGAATCTATGGTTTTTCACAATATCAATGACATCATTCAGCAGCTGCATAAGATTCGCAATTCAGGCGTTCGTGTTTCCATGGACGACTTTGGAACAGGATACTCCTCGATAGGTTTACTGGATCGACTTCCGCTCGACTCCCTGAAGCTGGATCGGTTGTTTACATATGATCTGGACACGCCTAGTAAGCGCGCCATCGTTCATGCCATTATATTGATGGCTGAGAAGCTCCAGCTAGAAGTGATCGCGGAGGGCGTAGAGAATGAGGAGCATATTGAGTTCTTAACTGAGCTCGGCTGTTATGTCATGCAAGGATATTACTATGGAAAGCCGATGAAAAATGAGCGGATTGGGCAGTGGGTTAGAGATTTTAATGTACCAGAGACGATTAGCAGTTAAGCTAAGAGTATAGGATTTCATTCAATTGTGTGATAGACAGGCTGCCATCTAGTATGGTGGTCTTTTTTATATGAATGATGGGCATTTGGATGTTAGTAAAACAACTTTCAAGCTGGTTTATGCGTCATCTGATGGAGGAGGGGGCGTAATGAATAACAGAGAAACAGCTGAGGAATTCACAAAAAGTGATAAGTTCTGCAAAAGTGAAGCAACAGATAATTCAGCAAATTCATGCTATGGGTTCTGATAAGCTCAATTACTGTCATTATGGTTCTGTTCATTCTAAGCTCCATAGATCCGTATGATCTTTATTTTAGCGGGAATTCACTTCTTTCAGTGGGTTCTTAGGTTTTATGATGGCTTTAATAGTTCCATTATCCATATTTATGTTTTTGCTCTTATTTATCATGCTGATGCTTCATGACCGACTGAGAAGGTTATTTTGGCTGTACAAAATAAATTACGTATTATCTGTTGTTGAGCGGAGCGTGGCATTACTTCTGAACGATGTATGGAAGCCAGATTGGATTATGTTCTACTTCTGTTCGCTCATTCCCGTATGGCTGAAATAAGCTTCATCCTGGATCAGAAGTTAATGTTAAGCTGCATTTTGAGAAAGGGAAATGATAGGCTATTGGATTTAGGTAATCGTGGTATAATTAGGAAGTTAGACACCATGCATTCTTGTATCTGATGAGTAGACTCTGGGTGGTGTGTTGTTGAATAGCTAATCTGTCTGTTTGAGGTTCGCAGATATTGGTTGCGAGAGGATATTTACGAAGTTCAGAGATAAAAGAGTTAGAGGAAATTATTGCAACATTTGAAGTGATTTTAAACCATTAATAATCAGGAGAACACGAATGAAGAGAATTATGATAATTGGATCTGGAGGATCAGGGAAATCTACACTTTCAAGTAAACTCTCAGAAGTTTTAGGATTACCTTTGTACCATTTAGATTCCTATTATTGGAAACCTGGATGGATTGCAACCCCTAATCACGAATGGGATGAATTTCAAAGAAAGCTCATTCTAAATGATGAATGGATTATTGATGGGAACTATAATAGGACATTAGATATTAGAATTTCGAGAGCAGATACAATAATTTTCCTCGATTTACCTCCGTGGATAACTACTTTTAGAGTCATTAAACGAAGAATTAAATACCATAGAAGAACGAGACCTGATTTAAATGAAGGATGTCCTGAGCAATTAGATTGGGAGTTCATTAAATGGGTATGGAATTTCAGAAAACAAAAAAGACCAGGAGTACTCGAAAAACTACAAAAATATGAAAAAGTAAAGAAAATAATAATACTTAAAACACCAAGAGAAGTAACAAACTTAATAGATCAATTAAATAGTAAATTCGAAGAAGGCAATAACATCCTCTAACATCGTATCTACGCTTCGGGGCTTACGCCCCTTGGTATGCAGGAGGAATTTCGACGAAGGATATTCAGCAGACAACCCTGCACTGGGTAAGTCCGTCGGACCCGGCGCTATAGCGCCTTAACCAGTGAGGGTTCGTAGATACAAGAACGTTATCGGAAATTAATGCAAAGAAAATAAAATATGAAAGTAATTAGGAGGTGTGAAATGAAAAGAAAACATGCAGATCGATTAGACTGGCATCGAGTAATAAAGAATGATTTTGTAAGCAGGTTTTTCGATGAGGCAGTCTTCAAAGGGCATATTACCTTAATCAGTATCCATGAAGTAACGGAACCCTTAATAAGAAGAATTGCGGATCAAGAAATCTGTTTAGTCGATGAAGGTTATTATTGGATGCAGCACTTTCCTGAGGAAGCAAATTATTGTGTTACTACAATGCTTAATAAGAAGAAAGAAATAGTTCAATGGTATTTCGATATAACCAAGAGCAACGGTATAAGCGAGGAGGGTATTCGATATTGGGAAGATCTTTATCTAGATGTTATCGTTTTTCCTAACGGTGACTTTTATATGAAGGATGAGGATGAGCTAGAAGAAGCTTTAAATAGTAATCACATCACAGAAGAGGAATACATACTGGCTAAGAATACAGCGGGAAATTTAGTAAGGGAAATTGAAGCAAAGCAACATTCTATATTCAAGAACACTATGAAACACTTTAATTACATGATTCAGGCATCTCAATGAAGGCATTAACATCCGATAACAAAGTATCTACGCTACAGGCCGTTCGGCCCTTGGTCTGCAAGAGGCATTTCAAGGAGGTCACTCAGCAGACAACCCTGCGAGGCTAAGTCCGTTGGACCCAGTCGCTAGCGCTCCTTTAAGCCTCTCGGGTTCGTAGATACAGTAACGTTAGCTGAAATTACTGCAAGATTTTAATTGGGGGGTTGGAATCAATGGAGATTAAGAATATTTCGGATATAGATTATCTTGTTTCAGGATTATCAATTAAAAACATTCATTCACAGAAGTTTTGTGTGTTTGATTTTGAATCAACAGGAATAAATCATGAGACAGAATTTATTACTCAAATTGGTGCCGTCATAATAGAGAACAATATTATACAAGAAAGAAAAACGTTCAATACATATATTAAATCTCCAAAACCAATACCAGAAGCGGTTGAACGATTCACTGGAATTTATAATACGGATATAGAAGGCGCGCCAGTATTACAAGAAGTATATAACGACTTTGTGAAATTTACTAAAGAATGTATTTTAGTTACTCATGCAGGATATGAATTTGATTTACCTTTACTAAAGAATGAATGTGTCAGAAACCATTTACCAATGATAACGACTCCATGCATAGATACTAAAGCATTATTTTCCTATTTACACCCAGAAGTAAAGGACATTATATGGACAGACTATTTGATTCACTACTATAAGATTTACGATAAGGATCTTAGAAGACATGATGCATTAGGGGACAGTATATTAATTGGACGAATCTTTTTAAGAATCATGGAAGAATTTGAGTCGAGAAATATAAGGGATATTGAATTTATAGATCCTGTAACAGTAAAGAGATTTCAGATCAAACCCTTAGTGTAAGTTGGTCGAAGAAGGCAATAACATCAGCTAACACCGTGTTCCCACTGCGGGGCTAACGCCCCTTGGTCTGCAAGAGGGATTTCGAGGAAGCATATTCAGCAGACACACCTGCACCGCCCAAGTCCGCAAGCGGACCCGGCTCCTACGGAGCCTTAGGACGGTAAGGCGTCGGGAACACAACAACGTTATCGGAAACATCCGAAGTGCGAAAGGTCCAAGAACAATACATCTAAATTACAGGAGGCTACACAATGTTTTATCGCAGAAAGTTTTATATCGTCAACAGTGACTTTGTTGACATCTTTAATAAACATTTCATTGAAACCAATTTACCAAATCAGTTGAAGAATGGAGCTCGTCTAGTAGGAAGATGGATGGCTCAACATTCAGAGAATACAACTGAAATATTTGCTATTTGGGAATATGATAGCTATGAAAAATATGAAGAAATTGAACGGCTTGTAAGAAGTGACAAAGAACATAATAAAAAGATCGTTGATTGGTATGAAAGATATGGGGGCAGAGATCATGTATACAGGGAATATCTTATTGAAGTAAAAAACGAAGAATTAATCTCTACATTGTCAGACGAAAAAGGGCAATTCAGGACCATAAAATAATAATAATGAGATCTATTTATGAGTTGTTCGAGAAGTCGGATGCATCCGATAACACCATATTCACGCATCGGGCCATTCGGCCCTCGGTCCGGCATTAGTTAGAAGTGGAATCGAAGAGGCATTTCAGCAGCAGGGAAGTATTTCAGCCGGACACATCCCACCACCTAACCGCATCGCGGCCGCCCTTCGGGCTTAAGGTGGTAGGACGTCGTGAATACAAGAACGTTATAAGAAATTGGTGCAAGTGCGAAAGGATCAAATCTCAATGAACATTATTAATGCACTTATTGAAGTGGCAAGAAGAATAAATCAAAAAGACATTCCCTATGTTATCGGAGGTTCGACTGCAACAGCAATAAATGGTTGTACTTCAATTAAACCAAACGATATTGATGTAATTTTGCAGAATCCCGGAGATGTAGAGAAAGTAGTATTTATATTTGAAGATTTCTTATCAGAGTCGCAAGCGTCTGAGATTACAAATGTTGCTGACTGGTTTTCTACTAAATCAAGGGCTGTTATAGATTTTGTAGATCCTTTTAATAATACTTGGACTTTTGCTCGTGTACTTATCAATGATATTAAGTGGAAATTGCAAATATATGTCCAACTTCTGATTTTGAATATGTCCCAGAAACAGGTATATGGGAGAGTGGTCCAATTATTTGGCCATACATCAAGCAAGTCATTCTTGAGGGCACGACTATTTCAGTATTACCTTTGGAAATTCAATTGGAAACGAATTGAATAGAAACCTTGAAGATAGAATTGCCAACATAATCGATGTCTTTAGAAGAGTAGGGTATAATTCTGATTTACTTAAGTTCTCACTTAGTAAAGAGAATTATCAAAGAATAAAGGAAATCGTTTAAGGTCTACACGAGGAAGGCGCCAACATCTTATAACAACATATTCACGTTTCGGGCCATTCGGCCCTCCGTCCGGCCGGAGTTAGATGCGGATTCGCAGAGGCATTTCATTATGAGGAAGCGAATCAGCCGGACACATCCCTCTACCTAACCGCATCTCGGCCGCCCCGTTGGGGCTTAAGGTGGAGGGACGTCGTGAATTCAACAACGTTATACGCAACCCTTGCTATAGTAAATAAAAGGAAAGAGGTACAAAATGAAGCGATCCCATGATGCCTCAGGAATTATCATTATTGATGAGCATAATAGAGTGCTATTGGTTCATCAAACATATGGAAAGAAACAATAGTCTGTACTAGGCGGAGTAGTAGAAGAAGGTGAATCAGTGTGGGATGGTTAAAGAAGAGAACTGAAGGAAGAAGTCAATATTGAAGTCAATGAAATGGATTTATCAGGTATCTATTTTATGTCTCATCGGAATGGATACATTTATACTTTTAAGTCAGATGGATATGTTGGTCGCATAGAAGTTGATAATAAAGAAATAGATGAATATGGATTTTTTGATATTGATAATTTACCAAGACCGATTTCAAATTTTACAGTAGAAAGATTGATAGATGCAGTAACGAACAATAAAACCGTATTTAAAGATCAACACATTGATAATTACCTCCTAATAGAATGAATAAAGAACAATATGATAATCACTTAAGGGGGCAAGGGCAGCGTATAACACCATATTCAAGCTTCGGTCCATCCTGCCCTCGGTCCGGCAGAAGTACGATGTTATTCGCAGAGGCATCTCAGTAGCGGGGAAGCATATTCGGCCCGACACATCCGGACCACCTAACCGCATCGCGGCCGCCCTTCGGGCTTAAGGTGGTGGGACGTCGTGAATACAAGAACGTTATATGAAAGATATTCAGATCTAAATCAGAAGGGAAGTCAAACATAATGATCAGAGTCGATGTAGCTTATTCCTTAATTACTGATCCAACCAATTCCAAAATATTAATGGTAAGGAATGTAGATGATTATAGTGACCGATGGTCACTTCCAGGCGGGGCTGTTGAAAGAGAAGAATCATTAGACCAAGCAGCAGTAAGGGAAGCTAAAGAAGAAACTGGACTAGATATTAAAGTTCATGGAATAGTGGCAGTAAATGAATGTAAATTTCCGAAAAAAAGAGAACATGTAATATTTATAACATTTAAAGGTGAGATAATCGGTGGAAATGAAGAAATAGTTAGACCTAATGAAATTTCTGAAATAGCTTGGATTGATATAGAGAAGGCTGAACAATTAATGCCTTACTATAAAGATGGATTAAGAAGATTAATAGATGGATATGAAATAACATATTTTAACGAAGGCAATAAGTAATTTTGTGAGTTGTTCGAAACGGCATATCCTTCATATAACAAAATATTCACACTGCGGGCCATTCGTCCCTTGATCTGCCAGGAGTGTTTTCGAGGAAGAAGAATCGGGCAGATACATCCATTCCCCAAGATAAGAGCTATCTATGGGGAATGGACGTCGCGAATACACCAACGTTATATGAAACCTCGGTATTGTATGAAAGAAGGAAAAACAAATGAATAAGGAACAGTATTTTGAAGATCTTCAAGATATAATAAACGATTTAATTTATATCGGTTCCTCTGAAGCTGATCTTCAAGAAGAAATTGAAACAAATATGTGGAGAATCTCGATTTCTCCTGAATTGATTAATCAAATTACAACTGACGATTTCAACGAATTTATAAATAAAGTTATACAGAATCGGAAAGATCAAATAGAAAGCTCTAGTTCAAATCTAGGTATGTATTTATATTTATGGTTTGATATTATGGCAAGTCAATTAAGATTCAATCTGATATCTGACATAAACAAGAAATTACCATTTAGCTGTGAAATACGAATATTGAATAATCCAAGAGAAATACTTGATGATTTTTTAGGGTCCCCATTTCATAATGGGTTACCAATAGAAGGACATAATGATGACTCAGAAGATAAAGAATATATATTAAAGATTTATAAATTGCAATTAAAAAAGGACTAATATGAAAGTAAACCGAAGATGACCGAGGCATCGCATAACATAATATTCACGCTACGGGGCTTACACCCCTTGGTCGTCCGATGTATAATCATGGAAGATAACTCGGACGACACACGAGCCGGCCTAAGATAAGAGCTATCTAAGGCCGGCTCGCGTCGTGAATACAGAAACGTTATGTGCAATGGCTGGAAAGCAAATTAAAGAGGTGAATCGAATTGTCAGTTGATCAGTATATGAAAGATCATTTTCCAAGTTTGATACTAAGACCGCCATTATTTTATAGCTGGGATATAGGTATTCGATTTGAGCTTGGCGATCCACATTTATACGATGTAGATAAAAATCAGTACATGGATCGAGTATATAGTAGATCAATTGAATTGTTTAAAGAATTGTTTGTAAAAGATGATGATCTCTTACTCGTTACAAATGCCTATTTCGCTTATAAATTAAAAAACCAAATTAAAAAGGTAAACCTATACCGAAGATACATAAAGAATAGACAAATTCTATGGAATCTAAAGCTAAATGTAATTCCGGATATCTTTGCAGAACCAGATGAAATTCCCGACGAGGACAATAAAACATATCGATTTCAAATAGCTTGTAAAGTAAGTGATTTAGATTATCTAAATTTAATTAAAGCTATCTGTAATAAGGATTTGGGAACTAAGCCATCAATTAAACATGATGTTTTCTTCATCAATCTTGGTAAAGGCATTATTTTTCATATTTACGACGATCGTGGATGTGATGTAGTTTCCAATTCTACTTCAGTACTAAAGAATATTTTTATTAAGTACAACGACTGGATATTAAATTATGATAGGGAATCTATTAATAAGATATTTGAGGGAATTATCTAAGAAGCCAGCCACAGCATATAACATTATATTCACGCATCGGGCCATTCGGCCCTCGGTCCGGCAGAAGTTAGATGTGGATTCGATGAAGCATTTCAGCTGTAGGGAAGTGGATACAGCCGGACACATCCGCACCGACTAACCGCATCGCGGCCGGACCCTGGCGGGTCCCTTAAGTCGGTGGGACGTCGTGAATACGGGAACGTTAGATGAAACCGGCGCAAAACTGAAAGGAGAAAAATATTATGATGCTACTTGATCAAATTAAAACTGAATTGGATTCTTTATTTGATATTAATAAGTTAAATAAAGATCCTGCATTTAGTAGATTTATCCCAATGGTGTATGACCCCTTACATTTTAATTGGAAGAGCAAATTTGAAGTTGCATTTACAGAGAGATTTAATGGCCTGATGATTAAAGGAAGCCAAGAGGTTAATACAATATATCTAACTGTTTTTCCAACGGATGATGTAGTTAGTGAATTTATTAAAGATGCTTCTGAAGGTGATCTATTATTTATGCATCATCCAATCCCTATGGAATGTGGTGATCCAAGAGGAAATTGGGGTAGAGGATTTATTCCAATTTCAGTAGACTTAATTGATGAATTAATAAATAAGAGACTTTCCGTTTATACTTGTCATGCTCCATTAGATTACAATCGTAAAGTAGGCACAAGTGATGCATTAGCAGAAGCATTGAATGCTATAGTTGTCGATGAGTTTTGTGAATATGGGAATGGGTATGCTGGGCTGATATGCGATATTCAAATAACAAATACAAAAAAATAATTGAAAGCTTAATAAATTTATGTGAAATACCGTATGTTGATTTTGAAGGATTAGAACACGAAGAGATAACAAGAATAGCCATTATTGCTGGGTGTGGTGATGTGGTGTCAGATATGAGAATTGCAGAAAGTAAAGGTGCACAAGCGTACATTACTGGTGAAATCCATTGTCATATTGATAACGATTATGGTAGACACAAATATCAATTAATGAAAGATTACATATCGGAAACACAAATGTCCCTAATTGGATTATCACATGCCGCATCTGAATTTTTTGTTATGAAGACTCAAATGAAGAGTTGGATTGATAGGGAATTGAACGTTAATACAAAGTTATTAAGGCAGAGAAGATGGTGGGTTTAATCGAGAAGGCGCAGGCATCATCTAACATAGTGTTCACGCTGCGGGGGTCAAGCCCCCTTGATTCGCCCGAGGTTATAAAGCTGGAAGTAGTACACGCGAATAACCTTGCGAGGCTAAGTCTTCGACCCGGCGCGTTGCGCCTTAAGCCTCTCAGGTTCGTAAACACAAGAACGTTATACGAAACATGAAGTAGGGCATAAGATCAATAAGCGTCTAACAACGAAATGATTTGTGTATTATAATAAGGAAAGACATTAAGATCTAGAGAGGTGATCTAACGTGAGTGTAAAGGACGAAGTAATTAAATTGATTCAAGATCTTCCTGATAATGTAACAGTTGAAGACATCTTATATAAACTATATGCCAGAGCAAGAATTGAAGAGGGAATCAATGAATTAGATGCAGGACGAGGGATATCTCATACAGAAGTAATGGAGAAAATAAAATCATGGCTGAATTAGTATGGTCACCAAGGTCATTAAAAGATCTTGAAATCATTTATGAGTACATTAAACAAGATTCAATTGAACAAGCCAGAGAGTTTGTTAATGAATTGATTTATGAAACGAGTACAATAATTGATTTTCCTTATAAGGGACGACTAGTACCTGAATTAAATAGAGACGAAGTAAGAGAAAAGATTTATAAGAGTTATCGAATTATTTATAGAATTACAGAAACCAATATCGAATTGGTTACTTTTTTACACCAATCAAGACGATTAATTAAACAAGAATATAAGTGACATCATGATTTATTAGTTTGTACTTCATGATGTCTTTTTTATCGAATGAATAGAGTGTGGGCTAATTCAAGTATGCTTCGTATAACAACATATTCAAGCTTCGTCGCTTTTGCTCTTGGTCCGACAGAGGCTATAGCAAGGAAGTGAAATCAACCGGACACACCCAACAAAGTCGAGCGTCGTGAATACAGAAACGTTATAAGAAATGGAGGCAAGTGATGAATACAATCAATAACAAAGCAATAATAGGTTTGCTTGCTGTATTCATGATATTTACTGCTGTTGTTCTTTACTCGTTTTTAACAGACGATTCAGAAGAGAAATTTATGGAACAACTATCTTTGCACCAGAAGATAGAAGAACAGGATATTGATAGTATTAGAATGAGTAAAGTTGTTCTTATTAACTCGACTTTTAAACATATTGATATAGATCTAAGTAAAGACCAGATTCACAGAATCATTACAACATTTAATTCTTTATCTCCAAAAGAAACAAGTTGGAAAGATACGTCAAATCCAAGCATTGTATCAGGAATTGCAATTAGATTAAAGGATAGATCAGAAGTAAGAATTCAATATGATAAAGAGAATATCTATGTTTCAAGAGGAGAAGTGAAATATATTATTGAGAGCAGTCAATTAAAGAGAATATTTGATGATGAATTAATGAACAAGAAAAACATTTGAAAGTATATTCGAGATGGCCCCCACATCTTATAACACCATATTCACGCTTCGGGCCATTCGGCCCTCGGTCCGGCAAGAAGTTAGAAGTGAACTCTAAGAAGGATTTTCAGTAGCAGGAAGCGGAATCGGCCGGACACATCCCCCCACCTAACCGCATCTCGGCCGCCATTCGGGCTTAAGGTGGTAGGACGTCGTGAATACACGAACGTTATACGAAATTCATTGAAATAGTCTAATAAAATATGAATAATCAAATAGCATGAAAGGAGTGATGTAATATGAATAATACGAATAAGAGTAAAACCAACAGTGATTTAAGAGGTGTTTTGATTTAACACAGAGGAACGATTAAGTGATTCCTCTGTGTAACTTGACTAGGAGGAATCTAAAATGGCAATTAGTTTGAAGCCTGTATCGGTTAATAACTGGTATAACTGCACCCAATTGGAAGTAACAAAAGATCAAAAGAAAGTATTCCCAGCCCCAATAGTATACTGGATTGCTGAATCTAAGTATGTCACTGACTTTGAACCGATGGCGATCTATTTTAGTGCGGATATTATAGGTTTTATTGTGTATTGTAAGATACCGGATAATGAGGGTAACTATTGGATTCCAGCACTGATGATTGATGAAAGATACCAGGGAAAAGGGCATGGAAAAGAATCGATGAAAGAATTGATAGAATTAATGAAAGAAACATTGAACTGCCAAAGAATTATGATTGGACATAGACCCGAGAATACAGTTGCAGGTAATCTATATGAATCTCTGGGATTTGAAAGAGTAAGTAAAGAATTAATTGACGGTGAAGTGGTTCGTCGTCTTATGACTTAAAAGAATTGATTAATTATTCAAAGAAGTCAATGAACATCGCATAACAATGTATTCATACCGCGGTCGCTGACGCTCCCTGGGTCTGCCCGCGGCACTTTCGAAGAAGCGGATTCAGGTAGACAACCCTGCAAGGCTAACTGGCAGAGCCACCCGATCTCTAAACGCTCCCTTAAGCCTTTCGGGTTCATGAATACGGGAACGTTATCTGACATAAACCTATTACATTTTAGGAGCAAATAATGAATATCACTTTCTCGAAATGGGTGCAATATTATCGAAGAAATAATCAAAACCTCAAATATATTCATTGGGATGACAACTATAAATTAACAACTAATGAAAGAGAAATAATCATTAAGTCAATTCAACAGTTTCAATTAGGAGAAAACTCTGAAGGTAAACATCTAATTAAACGTGCGCAAGAATATGTACACCAGACACAAGATCAGGATTACTATGAAGCACTTATAGAATTCATTAAAGAATAACAGAGGCACGCTAGAGATCTAGGCAGATTTATGAAGGTACAGGGAATCCCACTCCTTCGTAGACATTGGGTGGACAATGTATTTAGAAGATTACGTCGATATGCGAGTCTAGAACAATCAGTCATTGTTCTATTAACTGCTGAGATCATTGCTAAGTTGTACTATAAAGCCTCGCAAAAATCTACAAAGTCAGAAGTATTAATAGATTTATGTAATCAGATTTTAAGTGATGAGGAGAAACATGTTCAGTTTCAATCCGAAACACTTCATAAATTTGCTCAAAATAGAAGCGTTCTCTTTAACAGAATAGTTTATATCCTTCGTAGAATCCTTTTTGAAGGAACGCTAATTATAGTGTGGTATCAACATAAGCCTGTATTTAAAGCTGGGGGATATAAACTCAAAAGTTATTACTACGAATGCCGTCATGAGTTTAACTTAACAAAGAAGATTATAGCTAATTCGCAGTAGAGGTTTACGTCAGATAACATTATATCCAAGATTCGGGTCCTGACGCTCCCTCGGTCAGCCCGAAGGGAATTGGCAGGGAAGTGGAATCAGGCGGACACATCCGCACCGACTAACCGCATCGCGGCCGCCCCTAACGTGGCTTAAGTCGGTGGGACGTCGTGGATACAGTAACGTTATAGGAAATTGGTGTAATGAACATAATAAGTATCTTTGGGGGTATTCATGAAGCTGGCTATTCGAAATGCAGAAATAACAGATTTTGATTCTCTTTTAGGACTGATAAAACAAATACAAGAATTACACTCTAATGCTCGAAATGATCTATATATGCAGACGGATAGACCACTTGTAGAAAAGTATTATCAAGAACTTCTAAACAAAGATAATCATTATATTTATGTTGTAGAGGAAACAAATAATAGAGAGGTAATAGCTTATACAATACTAAAGATCGAAACAATTGCTGGAAGCTTAATCATGTAAGATCGAAAAACCCTATTTGTGAATGAACTAACAGTGAACGAGAAATACCGAGGACAAGGTATTGGTAAGTATCTATTTGAATTCGTAATAAAAAAAGGAAGGGAATTTAAAGTTCAAAGTATAGATTTAACTGTAGCCGAATTTAACCAATCAGCTATTGGATTTTATAAGAATATAGGAATGAAGACTAGAAGTAGAAGGATGGAATATATTATTAGCTGATTCGGGGAAGACACCATCATCCTATAACAACATGTTCACGTTTTGTCAGGTTCGCTCCTCGGTCCGGCAAAAGTTGAGAGGCGAGGAAGTGGAATTAGCCGGACAACCCTGCAAGGCTAAGTGGCTGAGCCACCCGGCAAGAATTAATCGCTGTGCTTGATTGATCTGCAGCTTAAGCTTTCGGGTTCGTGAATACAAGAATGTTATGTGAAAGATGTGTAAACCATGTAATAAATGAGGTGAACACTACGATGCATATTGAAAGAGTTACTTGTCTAGAAGAGTATAATTTTTATTTGTTGTTGGATGAGAGTATGTCTGAGGGATATAAATTTGTTCAGAAATTACTTGATGAATACATGCAAGGAGATAATAGATTTAATAAGTTTGGAGAATCGTTATTTGTAGCAATAATTGAAAAGGAAGTCATAGGGGTATGTGGTTTGAATATTGATCCCTATCTCAAGTTCAATGATGTTGGTCGAGTGAGACACTTATATGTTTCACCGATACACAGAAGCAAAGGAGTAGGGAGTAAACTTTTAAGAATTATTGAAGATGAAGCAAGAAAGTATTTTAGGATATTAACTTTATATACTGAGAACCCAATTGCTGATAGGTTTTATAGAAATATTGGTTTCTTAAGAGCAGAAGGAATAGATAAAGCAAGTCACGTATTGAACTTGGAAAGGAAAACTGGAGTATAAATGAAAACGCAGATATTTCAGAGAAGGTCGATCCATCACATAACAACGTATCTACGCTGCGGGCTCTGCCCTTGGTTCGCAAGATGAGGATGGCAGAGGTGTCGATTCAGCTCATAACCCTGCGAGTCTAAGTCCGTCGGACCCGGTCGCCTGCGCTCCCTTAAGCCTCTCGGGTTCGTAGATACAAAATCGTTATAAGAAATTGGTGCAAAGAGAGAGGAATATTATGCAAACTTACGCTCACTTTGTTTCGAAGAAAATAGAGAACGAGATAAAGATATTCAGACACCATACGGAGTTTCATTCTACTAATGGTCCTGGGGAGGTAATAGGATTAGTGGTCATGATGAACCCAGGAGACGCAAGACCAATTAATGAAACCCTCTATAGACGGCTCGAAAATTTTGAATATGAAACTAACGAGCCGGTTCTGACAGTACCCGATAATACAATGAAGAAGGTTATGCGGATGATCGAGGAGGCTTACTATCAAGATGGAATTACACTTCCAGATAAATACTCAATTCATATTGAAAATATATTTAATATTCGTGAAAAAAATAGTGATAAGGCTAAAAGATATGCAAAAAGTATAAGCGGAATGAACCATTTAATGTTTAAATCGAGAGAATTATTGGACAATTATAATTTTGTGTTTATAGCTTGGGGCAAGTTAGATATAGGGATAGAACGTCAAAGAGACATCCTTACAAAATACCCACAAGCAATAGTGGTAAATAAATTAAACTACAAAGGTACACTCTTGGATGTTAGTTATCCAGTACATCCTCTATACATGAAAACAGAATATTTTTTAAAGGCATCAAAAGGTAAGATAAAGGTTAGATTGCTCGAAGAAGACGCCAGCATCTTATAACATTGTGTTCACGCATCGGGCATACACCCTCGGTCCGGCAGAGGGATTTCGTGGAAGCTTTAGCAGCCGAACACATCCGACTCCGTCGGACGTCGTAAATACAACAACGTTATAAGAAATTGACGCAAGCATAATATTGGAGGTTATTTCATGACCGTATTTAAAGTGAATCCAGATCGAAGTAATTTATACGGCTCTTTATCTGCTGAATTTGATCCTATATTAACAATTAGTTCCGGAGATACCGTTCAATATTCAATATTTGATGCTGGTTGGGGCACACCGTCTAATGAAGGGAAGAGAATAAAACCATTTGAAAGACGAAAAGAAATTGATTCTGGACATGCTCTTTGTGGTCCTATAGAAATAATAGATGCAAAAAAAGGGATGACATTGGAAGTTAGGATAAATGAAATCATTCCAGGTCCCTTTGGCTTTACAGCTGCGGGTCAATATCCAAATTGGCAAAATCAAAAACTGGGATTGACCGATTACAAAGAGATTGTTCTTCAGTGGGAGCTAGATCATAGAACTATGATTGGAAAAACAACAATAAATGATCAAGTATTTTCAGTGGGTCTCAAGCCTTTCATGGGTATATATGCGATGCCTCCTGAACAAGGGGGAGTCCATATTACTTGGCCACCTCGGTTTTGTGGTGGAAATATAGATTGTAAAGAGCTAACCAAAGGAAGTGTGTTATATCTTCCCATCTCAGTAGACGGTGCCTATTTTTTTGTTGGGGATGGTCATGCTGTACAAGGGGATGGAGAAATCAGTTGCCAAGCGATTGAGTGTCCTATGGAGTTTGTTGAACTAACTTTTACAGTACGTAAAGATATGAATCTTTCAATGCCAATAGCTAATACCCCTAATGGCTGGGTTAGTTTTGGATTTCATGAAGATTTAAATGAAGCTACGGTTCAAGCTATGGATGGGATGTTAAATCTTATGTGTAAACTTTTTAATCTTAATCGTGTTGAAGCTATTGCATTAGGAAGTACAGTGGTTGATTTAAGAATTACTCAAGTTGTAAATGGAGTTAAAGGTGTGCATGCTGTACTTCCACATGGTGCATTACGATGAATAGCTTATTCACAGATGGCGTCAACATCTTATAAAACACTGTATCTACGTTGTGGGCTACGTCCTTGGTTCGCAAGAAGTAGTAAGCAGAGAAGAGGATTCAGCTCACAACTCTGCAAGGCTAAGTCTGTCGGACCCTGTCGCTAGGCTCCTTAAGCCTCTCGGGTTCGTAGATACAAGAACGTTATAAGAAATCAGGGGAAAGCCTGTAACAAGAAGAAGCAAGAGCAGAAAGTTCTACTTTCCTATCCCATGTTTCATTCAATGGGTGAAATCGATAAGATTTTCGAATAGAACTTGTTTTTGATGGAGATAAACATGAACTCCATTTCATCGAACAATATTATAGTTGCAGGTAGGCGTCATACTGTTGGTGTTAAATCTGACGGAACGGTAAAGGCTGTGGGTGATAATAATTATGGCCAATGTATTGTAAGTGATGAAACATTTCATTATTACAGGAACGTCGAGAGGTATAGGTGAGGAAGTATCTAAGGTGCTTCTTGAAGAAGAAAACTATGTTTATGGTATATCTAGAGGAGACTCGACTAGATTAAGTGGTTACAAGAGATATCACCATTACAATTATGTGTTAAGCTATGTATCAGGAATTGAGAGTTTGCTTAGTAGGATTCTTAATCAAATGAATATAAAAATAAAGTAATGATTTGTCTTATTAATATCGCAGCGTTGCTCGAACCTTTGAAATCAGGATGATTATTAAAGTATTCTGATGGAAAGTTCGGAGAAGGCGTTGACATCATCTAACATAATATCTTGCTAAGGGCCGTTCTCGGATAAGAACTTTGTAATTAAGCGAAAGAAGAAATGAATATTGAATTGTCGTCAACAATTGTTTACAAAGCAGCATCATTTTAGAATAATTGAAGTTTTGATTTGAACAATACCGAAATTGATGAAGTAGCAAATTTGTACACGAGGAGATAAATATATGACAATTAACAAATTACTAAGAATGGACAATGTTGGCATCGTTGTAGAATCTATTGATAACGCAGTCTCTTTCTTCGAGGAGATTGGTTTGATCCTTGAAGGGAGAGCCAATGTTGAAGGCGAGTGGGCTGGCCGCGTAACCGGACTAGGTTCTCAGTGCGTAGAGATTGCTATGATGGTTACCCCAGATGGTCATAGCCGAATCGAACTTTCGAGATTTCTCACTCCACCTGCAATATCAGATCACCGGACTGCTCCTGTAAACTCCCTTGGCTATCTACGTGTCATGTTTACAGTTCAAGACATTGACGAAATGGTAACCAGACTAAGTAAGTATGGTGCTGAGATCGTTGGCGAAGTGGTACAGTATGAGGACTCGTATCGGCTCTGCTATATTCGTGGAATCGAAGGACTTCTAATTGGTTTGGCGGAACAACTCGGCAGCAAATAACTAAGTGGCGATTACGTGAGCTCGGAATATAAAGTCCATTTTCAAGTGAAGTATTAAAACGCCTATGGAAATTGACAGAGTTATCCCAGTACGCATTCTTTCGTACAGGACCTAGAGGAGACATAAATTCAGGGCCCTAGCAATAAAGTTAGGGCTATTTCTATTTGAAGAAGATAATATGAAAAGTTCAAGAAGACGAGTAAGTTAGGAGAAATAAATGAACAGAAATAACAATTCAGTATCGATAAAGCTAAGAAGTTTAACTGTAGATGACTATAGCAAAGTTCTAAATTGGAGTAAGGACGATTCTTTCTGTTCAGTAAATGGATGGGAGAAGAATAGAAGCCCTAAAGAATTATATAAATGGTGGCTGAGTTGTGTAAATAATGCTGCTGAAGATTTTATTCGATTGGGAATCGAATTTAATGAAGAGTTAATTGGATATGCTGACTTGGCCTGTATTAAAGCTAATTCTGCTGAATTAGGTATTGCAATCGGTGAGAGTAGATTGTGGGGGAAGGGCATCGGATATTTATCAGCTATATCTATGATAGACTACGCGTTAAACAATTTAGGAATTACAGACTTTAACGCAGAAACACACGACTCAAATATTAGATCCAGAAAAATGCTTGAGAGAATAGGCTTCAAAGAAGTTAGTAGAATGGGTAGTGAAGCGTATTTAGGAATCGACACACAACTCATTCAATACAGATTAACTTTATGAAGGGACACAATCGTTAGCAAAGTCAAAATATAAGAACGCTTGTACGTAGATGGGAAGTAAAATATAACGGACAAATGTAGGTGGTCTCTTTGTAATGCCTTTAAGTGTCACAAACAATTTAACCAGAATTCGTCATGTCTATATTAGGGAAATATATGCAGTGGTAAAAGATAATGTAATAGCATTGGGAGTTTCCCATCTACGAAAGCTATTATTAATAATAGCTTATGTGGAGATTGGGATTAGTTTAATGTCATTAATGAAACCCATATCATCATTCCTGCTAATTTGATATGATAATTTGGAAATTAAGAGTTAAAGGAAGGGTATACATATGACACCAATCACGATATATGATATTGCACGTGAAGCTGATGTATCGGTTTCTACAGTTTCAAGGGTGCTGAATGATACTGCACCTGTACGCGCCAGCACCAGACAGAAGGTGTTATCGATCATAGAAAAGCACCAGTTCCAGCCCAATGCGCTCGCTAGAAGTTTGATCAAGAAAGAGACAGGGACAATAGCAATTATACTGCCTGATATTACAAACCCGTTCTTTCCAGAAGTGTTTTCGGGGGCTGAGAATGAGGCTCGGGGCCTAGGGTATACCTTCTTTCTATGCAACACAGGGGGAGATCATGATCGAGAAAGTGAATACTTATCTATTCTTCGCGAGAAAAGGGTGGATGGCATCATTTTTCTCGGTGGCAGGGTTAACTTGCAGAATTGCCCGGAGGATATGGCTCAGGAATTGAACGATATCGCGGAGCGACTGCCGATTGTATTGGTGAATGGAAATTTACCCAAGAGCCGAATTCACCGGGTCTATACAGACGAAGCTGCAGGAGCTGTACTGGCTGTTAAGCATCTATTAGATCTGGGACATCGTGAGATTGCTTTTGTCGGAGGTTTGCAGAAAATGTCTACGACCATGCTTAAAGTAAAGGCTGTTCAGAAGACGCTGAAGGAACATGGCCTTGAGATTCCAAAAGATCGTTTACTTCTGGGCAGTTTTTCAATTGATGATGGTAAAAGGTTGATGTCCGAGCTGCTAGAACAGGATAACCGACCAACAGCAGTCATGTGTGTAAACGACTATACAGCTATCGGTGCAATCAAAGCAACGATTGAACATGGCCTTTCTATTCCCAAGGATGTCTCCATTGTTGGATATGACGATACACCGCTTGCGACAGCCGTTATTCCCGAGCTGACCACCGTATCCCAGAATACCTATCAGCTTGGCAAGCTCGCAGTTGATATATTACATGAGTTAATTCTTCAGAAGAAACCGAGAAGGAATACAACTTTGCAGCCAGAGCTGATTGTAAGGCAGAGCACTGGTCCTGCCCCTGCTAAGATATAAGGAGCCAAGAAAAGAAAGCGTTGACATATAATGGTCGTGAGGAATATAATGGGTCCGTAAATGAAACCCCTTTCATTAGCTGGAATGGGTTTTAAGTTTCAATGTTATGAAACCCATTTCATGAAATGGGTTTCATAAATTCTCCAAATTATATTGAGGGGGCGTCCAGTATGAAGAGAGGCTTTAGAATCATTCCATTACTTTTGTTGATCATGGTCATGATCATAAGTGGCTGCAGCAATGGAGATAGTGGAGCTGCATCCGACGGCCAGGTTAATCTCAACATGACCATATGGGGTTCTGAGGATGAGAAGAAAATTTATGAGGAACGGCTCGCCATTGTCAAAGGAAAGTATCCCGAAATTAATGTGAAACTGAATGTTGTCGCAGGTGACTACGACCAGAAAGTACAGACCATGATTGCTGGAGGTACAGCCCCAGATATTATGATGATAGCAGAGAATTATCAAGCGTATGCAAGCAAGAATCAGATTATTCCACTCGATGATTTAATCACAGCGAACAATGTGAATATGACGGAACGCTATTCCGATGACATTTCGAAGCTAATGAAGTATGAAGGTAAACAGTATGGCATGCCGGATCGTGCAGGTGCCATGGTGCTCTTTTATAACAAAGACTTGTTTGATCAGGCTGGTGTGGAATACCCGACAAAGGATTGGACTCAGCAAGATTTACTCGATGCTGCTCAAAAACTTACCATCAAGGAGAACGGAAAGACGGTGCAGTGGGGCTATTATCCAAGCAGCTGGTGGCCGCAATGGATGCAGCTGATCTACCAGAATGGCGGTTCACTGTTCGATGAGAACGGCAAGCCTACTTTTAACACTGAGCCTGTACGAAATGCACTGCAATTTATGAATGATCTAACTTTTAAGTATGGGGTAAGCCCAACGCCAACCGAAATCGCAGATATGGGGAATATCGGTGCAGATCCGCTATTTGCACAAGGAAAAATTGCAATGGAAACGACTGGTTTCTGGAATATTGGTTCACTGGCACAAGTAGAAGGCATTAACTGGGACATATCACCGGTCTGGGGTGTAACGAATGCGTTCTTTAACGGATTTACAATTACGAATGATTCCAAGCACAAGGAAGAGGCATTTAAGGTCATTGAAGCGCTGACAACCATTGAAGCCCAAATGCCTATGATCGATGCTGGCCAGGATGCTCCTGCAACCAAGGCAGGACTAGAAAGTGACGCATTCCTTAATGCAGAGTACGGTGGCAAGAAGATAAACATGGCTGCTTTTAGTGATTCCGAGATCTATGCAGAACCGCTTAATCCGCAGTGGAACGAAATGATGAAGCTGATTAACGATAAGCTGGGCGTATACTTCAATGATAAAGCGACCCTTGATGATACGGTTACTCAGATTCAGAGCGGATTGGATAGACTGTATCAGTAAACAGACGTTCGATTATACGGTAATATTTGTAGTTCAGAGATGGGAGAAAGATGAAATCCGGGTGCGGATTTCGTCTTATCTCTTGTTATAGGGAGGGTTTGACGTGAGACAAAAGGACGGAAAATGGTTCTATCTCTTTATCTCGCCTTGGCTGATCGGATTTATTAGTCTGACTCTAGGCCCGATTCTGTTCTCAATCTATATGAGCTTTACGAATTGGGATCTGTTTCAGTCACCAACTTTTATCGGACTGGATAATTACAAGACATTGCTGACGGATGATCCTCTATTCTGGAAATCGGTGGGGAATACCTTCTTCTATGCGCTGATTTCAATACCGCTCGGTATGGCCATTTCATTATGGATCTCTTATTATCTGAACAAAAAAATTAAAGGGATCACTTTTTTTCGAATTCTATTTTATCTTCCTTCGGTCGTTCCTGTTGTAGCAAGCTCCCTGTTATTCGTCCATTTACTGGCTCCAACCGAAGGACTTATTAATAAGACCTTATCCATCTTTGGTATTCAAGGTCCTGCCTGGCTGCTCGATCCGAATTGGGTGAAACCGGCCCTTATACTGATGTCTCTTTGGGGAGTTGGGGGCGGAGTCGTATTGCTCCTTGCAGGAATGAAGGGGATTCCACAAGAGTTGTATGAGGCAGCCGCGATCGATGGGGCGAAGAGCGCACAATCCTTCTTCCACATTACCTTTCCAATGCTGACACCTGTCATCTTTTTTAATCTAGTGACGGGTATCATCGGGGCGCTGCAAACTTTTGCACAAGTATTCATCGTTACATCAGGGGGGCCTGACAATGCCAGTCAGATGGTGGTTCCTTATTTATTTCAAAATGCATTCCAATTCTACAAAATGGGCTATGCTTCAGCGATTGCATGGGTGCTGTTTATCATGATCATGGCATTAACCCTGTTGGTCTTCCGTTCATCAGCTCTATGGGTGCACTATGAGGAGGGAAAGGATAATGGCTAATCTATCTACCACCGAAAAAGCGGTCTCCTACATATTCTTGATACTCGTAGGTGTGCTCCTGGCCTCACCATTTATGTACATGATCTCCATTGCCCTTGCCAGCGAGTCTACAACCGTACAATCTGCCTTTACATTTATCCCACGAGAGTTCCAGGTGTCTAATTTCCTAACGATATTCACAAATAACAATTTAGGTACTTATCTAAAAAATTCAATCATCATTACATTCTTTACGATTATTGGCTCGGTCCTGTCTGCATCCGTTGTTTCGTATGGATTTGCCCGCATCAAGGCGAAGGGAAGTCGCCTCTTATTCATTGTTCTACTTAGCACCATGATGATACCAGGTGAAGTTACGATGGTACCGCAGTTTATCATTTTCCGACATCTTGACTGGATTAACACGTTTTATCCCTTAATTGTTCCGAGCTTTTTTGCTGGAGCCTTCAATGTATTCCTTATCCGGCAGTTCATCATGAGTATACCAAAATCATTGGATGAAGCAGCCATGATCGATGGCATGGGGCATCCCGGAATCTACTTTAGAATCATCATGCCGCTAACCTATCCGATACTTACTGCAATCGCTATCTTTTCGTTCTCTTGGAACTGGGGCAATTTCATGGGGCCTCTCATCTATATTAATGATCCTGAGAAAATGCCGCTCGCACTGGGTGTGCAGCTGCTCACTACCGTTGGTGGTGGACAGATGCCTCCGTGGAATTTAGTCATGGTCGCCTCGTTGTTCTTGACGATGCCTATGGTGCTGGTCTATCTATTTGGTCAGCGTTATGTATATGAAGCAAATATAACTGGTGGAAGCAGTGGTATAAAGTAACGGGGAACTGCTGTAAGTTGACTTTATTTATACTGCTGGAGGGGAGATCTAATGAACAAATCTAATTACGAAGCAGATACATGGATAGCGCCTTCGAGTGATGCCGTCCGTTTGAAGCTGCAGGACGCATATGAACATTTTGAGGGCTGGGGAACTTCATTAGCTTGGTGGGCGCATGAATTAGGTCAATGGGGGAATCAATCCAAGTTAAATGAAGTTCTGGATCTCGTCTTCGACCTGGAACAAGGGCTTGGTTTAAACATCGTCCGTTATAATATCGGAGGTGGAGAGAATCCAAACATGCAGAAGCTGAGACCCGGAGGTGATGTCCCTGGTTTTCAACCTGAGCCTGGAGTATGGGACTGGGAAGCGGACACAGGTCAGCTTAATGTACTGCAAGGTGCGCTGAAGCGTGGTGTTAACATTACCGAAGCATTCTCGAATTCCCCGCCATATTGGATGACGATTAGTGGGTCAGTTACAGGCGCAGTCGAAGGTGGAAACAATTTGAGAGAAGACCAATATGACGCTTTTGCCGATTATCTTACCGAGGTGGTATTGCATTATCGTGATCAATGGGGCATTATTTTCCGTACGCTTAACCCTCTGAATGAACCTTCTTCAAACTGGTGGAAAAAAGGAAATATTCAGGAGGGCTGTCACTTTACAGTTGACAAGCAAGCGGAGATTATTCAAAAAACAGCGAACTCTCTAGTTCAAAAAGGGCTGATAGGCACGAACATCAGTGCAGCCGACGATAACAGCATTGATGAAACGGTGAAAAGCTTAAATAACTATGATGACAATACATTGAATGTGATCGCTCAGATCAACACGCATTCCTATCATGGCAGCTCTATGGAGGAATTGAGAACGCTGGCCAAAGGACATGGGAAAAGGTTATGGATGTCTGAATACGGAACAGGCGGAACAGAGCCACATCATCATGAGGATATGGTCTCGGTTCAGGAGCTGGCAGAACGTATCATGCTGGATCTGAGTATTATGCAGCCTTCAGCATGGATTTATTGGCAGGCGGTGGAGGATGAGGGGGCAAATAATAATTGGGGATTCATCCATGCAGACTTTGGTAGGTCAGAGCAATATGACATCACTAAGCAATACTACGGTATGGCCCATTTCAGTAAATTTATCCGTCCGGGTTCGCTGATCATACCGACGAGTGATTGTCGTACACTTGCTACATACGAAAAGATGAGCCGACAGCTCGTGCTCGTGATTCGTAATGAACGTTCAGCTGAGGACAAGGCGGTTGAGTTAACTCATTTTAACTATCCAGATACTGCAGTGGCTCAAATGTATGTAACCTCTCCAGCACATAATCTGGAGAAGTTAGATGATATGCATGTACCAGCAAATGGACAACTGACACTGAATATTGGTGCAAACTCAATAACGACTTTGGTTATTAATGAAGTTACACTTAGAGAGTCATAATCAATAGAGTTATAAAATTTAATTAATTAATGTATAATAATGGAATATTAATCAGACGATACACGAGCCGGCCAAAGATAAGAGCTATCTATGGCTGGCTCGTTTTTTCACTATATGAACGAAATGCAAAAATGTAATTAAGAGATATTGGATAGTTCTTTGACAACTTCATTGAAAAAGAATAATATATACTTTGTTAATCGTAATATTTACTAATAAATCGGCTTTGCAATAGACAGGAGAATTAAGATGGGTCAACAGAAAAATAAATCGAAAATGCTGCCTAAATCAAAAGGTATTGATGCTGCTTCCGTATACACTGCTGCAGAATGCCGCAAAAAGGTAAAGCATATCGTACTTAATGAAACTAACTCTAAGATCGTTGATGAGTTTCTCCATATTCAACAATTACGAGATAAATTTGAAGCTGCTGATGTTCCGATGCCGAATAAGATGGTGATGTTTGGTCCGCCGGGCACGGGGAAGACACTTACCGCTTTTTACATTGCAGAGCAATTGGATCTTCCACTCATCATGGTTCGTTTGGATGCGATTATTCACAGTCATTTAGGGGAGACAGGCAGTAATTTGCGCAAAATATTCGAATATGCGAAGTCGCTCTCCTGTGTCCTGTTCTTGGATGAAGTGGACGCGATCGCCAGGGCAAGAGATTCCATCGACGAAGTGAAAGAGATGGCTCGTGTCGTGAATACACTGTTACAGTGTCTGGATGAATTCGATGGCGACAGCATATTTGTGGCCGCAACGAATCTTCAGGCCGAGCTGGATCATGCCATATGGCGCAGATTTGATACCCGGATGCATTATGATTTACCTGAGGAGACGGAGTGCAGAAGCTATCTATCCAAGCTATTGGGGAATGAACCTATTGAATCTTCTATGATTAAACAGGCCGCTCAGTTGTTAAAGGGCTGCAGCTTTGCAGATATGGAGCAGGTTATTATTAAAGCCAAACGCAAAGTCATTATTGAAGAGTGCAGCATGGACTATACCAAAATAAAGAATGCATTTCATGACTATTTTCCACACACCATGGTTCACTAAAGCTAGAACAATAGAAATACCGAGTTTCGTTTCTTGTTGCTAAGGTTGACAGAAGCGAGATTATGGTGTAATTTAATCTTTATTAATCGTAATAATTACGAATAAATGAAATGAACAATAATACACACATAGAAAGGCAGGATTATGATGCAAAATGGTATACATCCAAAGTATCAAACCGTTATTTTCTTGGACGCAAGTGTAGGCTATAAATTTCTCAGTGGTTCTACAAAGACCTCATCGGAGCTAATGGAGTGGGAGGATGGTAATACCTATCCCGTCATTCGTGTAGACTCAAGCTCAGCGTCACATCCTTTCTTCACAGGAAAACTAAAGAATGCGGAAATTGGCGGACGTGTTGATAAGTTTAAACAGAGATTACAGCACAAGAAGTAAATATAAGCAGTAATCTTAAGCATTATCTAAACAGAGCTTAAGTGCCAATCTGGTCTTTGGCAAAATAACAAAATGAAATAAGGGATGTGAATTCAGTGAGAGTGATCGTAACCTTGGCTTGCACCGAAACAGGTGATCGGAATTATACAACAACGAAGAATAAACGGAACCACCCTGAAAGACTGGAAATGAAAAAGTACAGTCCTAGATTGAAAAGATACACGTTACATCGTGAAACTCGCTAAAAGGAACAACTCCATAACGGAATTTGCGAAATGAACCATACGTAGTTGTAAAACACAGAATATTGTTGAAAGAAGGTTACTTGCGTTGGCGAAAAAATCAAAAGTAGTAAAAGAGCTGAAAAGACAGCAGATGGTGCAAAAGTATGCGGATAAACGCAGGGAGTTAAAAGAAAAGGGAGATTATGAAGCCCTGCAGAAGCTGCCTCGGGATTCCTCTCCTACACGTCTTCATAATCGCTGCGCGGTGAGCGGCAGACCGAGAGGATATATTAGTAAATTCGGTGTATCCCGAATTGTATTCCGAGAACTCGCACACAAGGGTCAAATCCCAGGTGTGAAAAAATCAAGCTGGTAAACCAAACCGCAGAAGAAGTTTATGTTAGCTAAGATGGGGCTCCTTACCTGTAAAGGAGCCTTATTTTTACTCAGATAGACCTTGTGTAGTTATTTCTGCGCTATATGAATGGAAAGGAAGCGATAATATGAACCTCCAAACCTCAGCAGCACAAGATGGTAGAATTCCCGTTACCGTATTATGCGGTTATTTAGGAGCCGGGAAGACAACAATTATGAATCACGTGTTAAACAATCGAGAGGGTCTTAGAGTAGCAGTGATCGTTAATGACCTGGGCGAGGTCAATATCGATGCTGATCTGATACGAGATGGAGGTGGATTATCTCGTACGGATGAAAAATTAGTCGAGATGTCCAATGGCTGTATCTGCTGCACGCTGCGTGAGGACCTTCTTGTAGAAGTAGAACGTCTTGCTAAAGAACAGAAATTTGACTACATACTTATTGAATCAACGGGCATTGGAGAACCTGTTCCGGTTGCTCAAACGTTCAGCTATGTGGATGAGGAGAATGGGATTGATCTAACTCAGTATACAAGACTGGATACCATGGTTACGGTGGTGGATGCTGCTCAGTTCTGGATCGATTTTAATTCTAAGGAATCTTTAAGGGACCGCGGTCAGGCAGTCGGTGAGGAAGATCAACGTGGAATTGTACACTTATTAACGGATCAGGTCGAATTCTGCGACGTACTAATCCTTAATAAGGTAGATCTTATTTCTGAAGAGGAGTTGACTCGTCTTGAGAAGGCACTGACTGCCTTACAACCAGAGGCGAAGCTCATTCATTCAGTACAAGGACGCATTGATCCCAAAGAAATACTAAATACAGGTCGATTCAACTTCGATAAAGCTAGCCAGTCTGCGGGTTGGATTAAGGAGATGTTAAAGGAAGAGCATGTGCCTGAAACAGAAGAATACGGGATTCACTCGTTTGTGTACAAGCGAAAGGTTCCGTTTCATCCAGAACGGCTGCTTCGCTGGATTTCTAAATATCCATCCTCGATTGTTCGATCCAAAGGCTTAATGTGGTTAGCCACTCGGAATCATATGGCCATTTCGTATAGTCATGCGGGTACATCGAAACAACTCTCTCCCGCAGGAGTTTGGATTGCTTCACTAAGCCAAGAAGAAATCGATTTTCATTTTAACGGAAAGATCCCTGACATTCCTGATTGGGATGAGGTGTGGGGAGATCGGATTACGAAGATTGTGTTCATTGGAATTGATATGGATCGTGAGGAAATTGAAAAGAGCCTGGATACAGCGCTATTAACTGAGGAAGAGCTTCATTCCAATTGGAGAGAATTTAAAGATCCATTCCCTAAGCTGCAATAAATCAAAAGAGAAGTCCTTGAGAGTGTGAATTTTGAGGGGCTTCTTTTTTTATGGGAAAAAGATAGCTGCCTTAATTGTTGTACTTTTTACTGCAAATATTTTATCTTAATATATAGTTGTAAGTAATTTATAGCATACAACAACTCTGCAATAATACATGCAAACAGAAGGAGCATATATGAGTAAGATCAGATTAGCGCATGCTTATACGATACAAAAGATTGAAGCAGAGCCCTATGATCAAGTTATCGCATTTGTCATGAAAATAAGGAAGGAAGTATTTCCTATGCTGTCAACGGAACAGCTTCCCCAGGACTTGGATCAATTCGAGCAGTATTATGTGCTTAGAAAAAATGCTGCTGTTTTTGCTGCTATATCCGAGGATGGTTCAGTGCTTGGTACAATCGGAATTTGTCCTTACGACGGAAGGCTGAAACAGATTGAAGGAGTCTATGACTTAACAACAACCGCCGAAGTCGTCAAGTGTTACACAGATTCGACTTGCCGCCGTTCAGGCATTGGTACCGCCTTATTTGAAGCTGCGACGGCCTTTAGCCGGGAAGCTGGTTATGAAACGTTATACTTACATACGCATGCTTTCTTACCAGGGGCCATTCCATTCTGGACAGCAAAAGGCTTCAGTGAACGATTGTACGAGAATGACCCTGTTTGGCAGACGGTGCATATGGATATGAGGTTTTAACGATCTATTAAAAATAATTTACAGTTCTACTAGCGTTCTACATAGCCTCAAGCAGCATATATTTGGTGAATAACGGCTGTGAGAGGAGGATGAAATGGATGGAGGATGCTTTATATGAGCATCGGTTTTGGCTGCAAATTCTTGGTGATCATTGTCGGTTTATTTTTACTGCACTCTCACCTAAAGAAAAAGCTGATATCGCCATCGCTGAACGATTGATGAACCGATTTGATGTGCTGCTCGATGAGGCGAGACGTTCGAATGCATCGACAAATATCTCAAATCTAACGCATGAAGCAAATGGTGCCACTCAAGAACTTCGAAATTTCAAACTGAATTTACTGAAACGTCAGCTTGAAGGCAAAGTAGATATACTTCTGACGCCCTCCTTCATTAACCACATGGTGAATGAATTAGAGGAATATCAGCGAATCTTAAAATCATTGCTTGAAGGGCAAGGTGTTCCTCTATTTCATCCGCTGCATTATGATATGCTTTGGTTACAGGATGCATATGGACATGCAGCCAGTCTCGCTGCCGATTTAGATTTTGCAGAAATGCAGCTCATTAAAAAAAGTAATGCTTTTCAGAAAAATTTCAAAGGGTTTTATCTCAAATCCGTGGAAATGGCTGGATATTTACGTACCCATTTAAAGGACTTCCCGGCATTGACGAAATTTCATGCGGATGTAGACCTTGAAATGAAGGTATTCATGCACTTTCTAGCCGAGCTTGAGGAATTTGAGCTGCGCGGGGAAGTGCTGGATCGAATAAATCCGTTAATGCCGGACCATATGTATCGAGAAGAATGTTATTATCTATCGAAGCTGGCTGCACTGGGTGAGATTCAGAGCCCTAATTGCGATCCAACAAAGCCAAGAGTTACTGGATAAAGGATATATTTAATCAAATAATAGAGGATGGCTTCGGTTTTCATCTGAAGTCATCCTTTTTAATTGTACAAATTTGTTATATTAATTGTTTCTCTTTAATGAATTTGCTGATGGCGGAATTTATAGGCAACAATCCGTCATTCCTAATATTCTTTCTTCCTGCGAAACAAACGAACGACGGCGATAATTACGACGATCCACAAAGCCAGACTGAGTAGGGAAAGTATAGGGGCACCAAGTGAGAATCCGGCAAACGGATTAAACAGTGATCCTATAATTGTGCCTAGAGCCAGACCGCCGAATAAGCCGCCAAAACCACCAAAACCCGTTCTTGTTGCAGGTGTCGTTCTTGGTTGGGATGGATTATTCACGTTATTATCCTGTCTAGATGGATTTGTACGATTGGGATTCCGGATTCCGGGGTTATAGGTTCCTCTTGGTGATCGAAATCCGCCTCGTCTAAACGGTTCTATAGTGCTGTTTTGTTCCATTTGGTTTGATTCTTCAGGTGGATCGGGAGTGGCGTTAATTTCAGCTATACAAATTCCATTAATCAATAAAATGATAAGGAGCATGATTAGCCATTTTCTCATATGTTTTTCACCTCGACCGTAGTTTACCCCTAATGACAGGGAACATTCGGATAAAGATGAAGAAATTCAAAAGCAATGGGAGCAAGAATTTTATATAAAGAGAAAATGAATCTGGATCGGCTGATTTTTGTTTTTTTGTTTCAAAATGAACTTTATTTACTGTTAATATCTCTTATTTAGAAAAGGGGGGAGACCATGAATATAAGCCGTCTTGTTAGACAAGCCCAAAGGGGGAACAAAGAAGCTTTACTACAGCTCATCTTAGCAGAACAGGACGCTTATTATCGTCTTGCCTATAAGTATATGGGAAATAAGCATGATGCAATGGATGCCATGGAAGATATGATCATAACTCTCTATGAGAAGCTTGAGCAATTGCAGAAGAGGGAGGCATTCTACAGCTGGAGTAAAACGATACTTGTAAACCACTGCAAATCAGCACTTCGAAAAAAAGATAAACTTATTCTCATTGAAGGAAAACAGGAGTCTTTCATAGCTAATCTGACTGAAGTTGATCCTTATCTTCACTTTGAGTCTGAGACAGATATGAAAGAGCTTCTATCCAAGCTAAATCCACGTCAGCGTGAAGCGATCGAGCTTCGCTATATACATGACCTTCCTTATCAGACCATTGCGGACATGACAGGTGCACCGATTGGTACGATCAAATCAAGAATCTCACAGGGTCTAGTTAAACTGAAATCTACGATCGGAGGTGATCGTTATGAGAACGATCGAGGAGAGATTACAAGAACACAAGCAGACCTCTGAAAGAATGCAGGCACCGTCAGAGCTGGAGGACAGACTTCGTAATGCACTAGACCGTGTTCCGAACAAAAAGAAGAAGAATGAAGTCGTCCTGTGGTTTGGGCTCACCGCAGCAGCGTTAGTGCTTATCGTTGGAACTTATCAATATCCGGCATTGACCTATTATGGAAACGAGTTGTTCAATATGGGGCTGAATGCCTCCAGCTTCTCAGAAGCTGCCACAGAGGGATACGGGCAGGAGGTCAATAAGAGTACAACACTAGATGATGGTACGCTTATTACAGTGGATAGGGTAATCGCCGATGATAACTCGTTCTCTATGTACTACACCATTAAGGCTCCAGAAGGAGAAATAATCAGAAGGGATTCATCTCGTTTCGGCGTAGACCATATAGAAGGCTTCATGACCAATTCATCTCCCGAAGAAGGCAGTAATGATTACAGTGAGGACGAAACCGTACTCCATGGAATACAACGTTTTGAATCCGTTAGTCCTTTGTCTAGAACATTAACCGTGACTTTTTATGAATTCCAAAAAAATGGGGAACGTGAGACATATCCGATTTCATTTAAATTTGATACCAGCAAAGCAATGAAGAGCTTGGTTAAAGAAAAAATCTCAAAATCAGTTGCTGTCGATCAGGGAGAAATATATTATGAGTCTATTACAGCTTCACTAACCTCTACCGTCATTAAAGGACATATTAAAATGAATGAAGAATGGGCACAGGAGCGGCAACCTTGGTTTTTTGGAACGACACTTCTCTACGTAAATGGAATTGAAATGAATTTTGACTTCATGGAGTCACAATATGACGCAGCTACTGGCCTTAGCGAATTTGAACTTGGATTTGATGCGCTACCAACGGACGAGATCAGAAGTCTTGAGCTAATACTTAAAAATTCCAGCGGTTATCATAATCAACAGGAAACAATCTCTCTTGTCTCACCTTCCGATCAATCCATTAAAATGGGAAGTGAGAAACTATGGATTCGAAGTGTGAGCAAAACGGATACAGGTTATGATATCGTGATGGCTACTAAACAATTTACGATTCTGGAAAATGACAATATATTTGTACAAGCAGGCGGTACTGAGGTTCCCGTATCGTCCATTTCTTCCGAGCGTCCATGGGACTTAAACAATGGAAACATCCTGTGGGAGCGAACCTATTCATTTAATACCACGGACCAACCAGAATCATTGATTCTTGGTGGATATCATTATATTAAAACCTATAATAAGATTGTACCGATTCCTTTTGATTAGCAGCTATTTAAAAAATGGAACTGCACCGTATTGCTAGGTACCCTAACCAGCAATAGAGGTGCAGTTTTTTGATGAAATCTTGTCTCTTCACTTAAATTATGTAATATTGGAACTTTCAACTAAATGGGTCGTATTACCACGAGCACATAAAATACGAGCTAGATATACTTTACGATTGCATATGCATTAATGGGGGTACTCCTGTTGTTCATTTCAGGCTGGGGAGCGATCGTTAAGGTGAAGAATGATGTGAATATGGGTATGGATCAGTATAAGAGGAATACACATGAGAATGATATTGAACGTTATACCGGTAAGTATAATCACGAGACTAGTAGTAATCAAAAAATGACAGGAAGTAGCGAAACTGCTTCATCTACTCATCCACAACCGAATATCTCAATAGCAAAGCCCATCCGATATACAATCGGATGGGCGTATTTTTTGAATCGTTTTACTTATTAATATCCTTTAAAAGCCTTTACGATGATGACTAGCAAAATGAACAATACAAGAATGGCAGCAACGCTGTTGCCGTAACCTCCGTTGTAAGCACCGCCAACATATTCATATCCGCTCATGTAATCCACCTCCTTGCTGATCATGCTATATTCTATGCAATCTCATATGACTTGACTGGTTAAACATCCTTTAAGAGTAAATATCCTCACATGTCATAGGAACATAACAAGCATACGGGCAGTTGCCTAACGAACCTTCACTGAATATATCTAAGACATAGGATGATTCAGGAAAGGATGTTGAACATGCAAGCTAGTTTACAAGAATTTGAAAAAGGATGGATTGCATACACTACAAACTGAGGTCCGGGAAGTAATACGAGCTTTGGAGGCGTGAGACAAACGGAGACGGGATCAGTATAAGCTTGAATTATCGTCGAAACTACCAAAAATGAATACCGATCATCCTGAGTCTATGGAATGGATCGCAAATTCGGGATTAATGATGAAATACCATTAAGCGACCTGATGAACTTGCTCAGGAAATTATAGAGGAAAAGAGATTTAAGCTAGCTGTGATGCGAGTCACTTGAGCAATGAATTTGCTTCTATTACAATACATAAAATTCCAAATGTAAAAGCCCTAAGTATTTTCTTCTATGTTAAAGAAAAAACTTAGGGCTTTGCTATTTAAGGGAGCAATTTTAGCTGATATTTCGTACTATCTTAGCATTTGGGCAATCAGAGAGAAGATAATCACGATCAGGAACAATAATGTCATATGATTCAAGGAGAAGATGAACATCTTCTTAGCCCAGCTCGTAATGTCTGATTTGCGGTAGCTTACCAGGCTGAAGATTAACCAGGCAAGACTTAGAGCAAAGGCAATTCCAGCAATGTACGGGTTAAATGTCCAGAATAGGGCACTTGAAGCCGTGAGCAGGATCAGATAAAAATTGGTTTGGAGATAAGTTCGTTTAATTCCTTTTACGACTGGGAGCATTGGTACTTCAGCTGCTTTGTACTCGTCTAAACGACGGATAGCAATTGCATAAAAATGAGGCATCTGCCATATGAGCATTGTTGTAACCAAGGCCCAGATTTCGAAGTGTCCGAGCTCGTTCGAGATGACAGACCAGCCAATGAGTGGCGGAACTGCTCCAGAGAAACTACCTACTTCCGTATTGTAAATGGTTGTCCGCTTCGTCCACATCGTGTAAGGCACGACATATAGGAATAAGCCGAGAAATCCAAAAAATGCGGCTAGTGGTGAACTCAAATAGAGAAGTAATATACCGAGAATACTCATTAGGAATCCGAGAATTAAACCTGACTTTGTATCCACTTTGCCGGTTACTGTCGGGCGGTCCTTGGTTCGCTGCATGATGGCATCGATATCCCGATCATACAGATTGTTAAATGTACCGGCAGAACCGATAACGAGCGATGAACCAATAATCGACAAGATAATAGCGCCCAAATGGTCAATAAACGAAACATTGAATACATAGAGAGCCATACTTAGTCCGGCGAACATCGCGATGAGATTTGATTTTATGATTCCTGTCTTAATGGTCGCAAAGAAAACCTGTGGCAGGGATTGAACATCCGCTGCTGCACTTGATCCTGAACTATTATTAATTGTACTCATAATTCCACTCACTTCTATGATTAAATTAGTATATCTATATAGATTGAACTAAATTTGATCTACTGTCTAGCCTGAATGTTACATTTTTGCTGTTAAATCTTCTTTAGTTCAACTGTATACAGCATACCAATTTTTAAGGTAAAAATGTTTGTTTGTTAAATATTTAATAATTCATTCAATAAATTGTGAACTTCTTATTAACTTTTTCATAAAGGTATTTTAATATTCAGAAAATGTGTTCTTCATGCCAATCCCCAGATCAGATCCTCCTGTACGCTGAGTATACTTTTTTATACCCGCCTTGACTCACCTCACCATTTCAAGGAACCTTGTTGCTGCACTGGATATAGGCATATTACGCATAATCATGACGCCTACCTTGGATGGAGGCAGCTTGATGTCTAGTTCAATTTCAAATAAGGATCCTTCTCTCAGCTCTTTAGACACGAATTCACGTGTGACATATGAAATACCCAGACCTCTTCGGGCAAATTCAATGAGTAAATCCACGCTTCCGACTTCAATTTCAGGTTTTAGCTCATATCCATATCGTTCAAACAGCTCAGTGACTGCCATTCGAGCACGGCTGTTGCGGGAGAATAAAATGACGGGATATTCCATCAGCTCTTCCATAGACAGCTGTACCCCTTTGAGCTCCGCATAATGCTCTCCAGCGACGAAACAATCCTGCAGTTGGATGCTTTCGGATACTTCAATATGAGAATCGACGATTGGCATTCTGACGACACCAAGGTCGATGCGGCCTTCTTTGAGGTATGAGATCACCTCGGGTGTAGTTCCATGGTTTAGATGCAGCTTGACGCTCGGGTATTTAGCGTGATAGTCCTCAAGAAATGGAAGCAGGTAGTGTTTAAATAACGAATCGCTGCCCCCGACTCGGAGTTCCCCGCTGTCCAGGTTTTTTAATGCAGCCATTTTTTCCTCAGCAAGTGAGATCATAATTTGAGACTGTTCAATATATGAAAATAGAATTGTTCCTTCCTGTGTTAGATTAACTCCCTTGGAAGTACGGTGAAAGAGTGTCACACCAAAGCTCTCTTCAAGCTGTTTGATGGCATGGCTTACACTGGGTTGGGTAAGGTACAACGCTTTTGCTGCCTGGGTTAAACTCCCTGTTTTCGCAGCCCAATAGAAAACTTTGTATAGTTCATAATTATTTGTCATAGATGTGGTCTATATCTCCTCTGAAATATATTAATTACATGTATAACTGTGCTTTGTATTATAGTGTATTTAAGAAATAGATACCAGAGATGATCACAGGCAATACCAAATATTCGGTTACTGTGCATTCTCAGCAGGAAGGAGATAATGGAAGTGAATCCTACAACTTTTGTATTGTTTGGAGCTACAGGCGATTTGGCCAAACGAAAAATATATCCTGCACTTTATCATTTGTTCCTGAACGGAAAGCTGCCGGAGGCATTTTCTCTGATTGGACTTGGGAGAAGGAGCTTATCTGATGCAACCTTCCAGGCCCATGTTAAACAATCTCTTTATGATTTTTATCGGTTTGAAGTGAAGGAAGATCAAACCTTACAAGCATTTCTAAGCTTATTCGGCTTTAATATTTTAAATATTGATAAACAAGAGGACTTTGTTCAATTAAAAGGACGCGTTGAAGCATGGGAACAAGGTCATGAAGGCCTTGTAAATCGATTGTTCTACCTTTCTGTAGGACCTGAGTTCTTCGGAACGATCTCATCCCAAATTGAGAACAGCGGGCTTGGTGAGGTTACGGGCTGGAAGAGACTTGTGATCGAGAAGCCTTTCGGACATGATCTGGCTTCGGCTCGGGTGCTCAATGCTCAGCTTAGCGAGGCATTCGCAGAAGAGGAAATATATCGAATTGACCATTATCTTGGCAAGCCGATGGTTCAGCGTCTTGAAGCATTACAGCAGGCGAACCCGGTAATTCAGGCCTTGTGGAACAATCGTTACATCGCAAACGTTCAGATTACAGCTGATGAAACCGTTGGGGTAGAAGAACGTGCAGGCTATTATGATCATGTCGGCGCTGTACGGGATATGTTCCAGAATCATATGCTGCAGCTGCTCATGATGCTGGCCATCCAAGTACCTCAGAACAGCACCACAGCGGAGAATGTCAGATTGAAGAAGAAAAAGGTGCTTGAAGCCATTGAACCACTGCAGAGACAGGATGTAGCCACACGCATCGTGCGCGGTCAATACGCTGCAGGAACACTCCATGGTACGCCAGTTCAAGGTTATACTTCTGAGCCGGGTATTGCAGAAGACTCGATGAACGATACGTTTATCGCAGCCAAGCTGAACATTGACAACTACTACTGGCGTGGAGTTCCGTTCTATATCCGTACGGGCAAACGTCTGAAATCCAAGCACACACGCATGGTTGTCGAATTTAAAGATCCGATTAAATCACTCGGAAGCACACAACAATCCATTACGCCAAATCTGTTGATCTTTGATATTGGACCGGATGAAGGAATCACGCTGCAGCTGAATACGAAGGACCATGAACATCAAGGTGGATTCAAGCCAGTCAACATTGATCTGTACCCAGACCGGACCGAAGCGCCTGAAGCTTACGAGACATTGATCAACGATGCCTTGATTGGCGACTCCACCTTCTTCGTCCACTGGGATGAAGTGGAGCTCTCATGGAAGTGGGTTCAACCGATACTGGAGGCTTTTGCGGAGAATGAAGTGCCGCTTCATCCGTACCCTGCGGGTTCACATGGTCCGGCAGCAGCGAACGAAATGCTTGCTCAAGACGGTTATCGCTGGTGGTTTGATGAGCCGGATGAGACCTTTGTCTTAAATGAGACTGCGAGAACAGCTGAAGATGAATCTTCAGCAGCTACTCCCGTTGCACAAGTTATTGTAGGATAAATTTTGGGTAAGTTCTGTTCAGGCTGAATGAATCTCATAATCTTCAGTATATTATAGGATGTGAGATTCATTCAGCTGCAGATTATTTTGTAAATCGGGATTGTTCATTAATCCCAAGCGCATCGAGTATTACCAAATCCATCCCAATACACATTACAGGAGGCTATACAAATGAAATTCTTTATTGACACAGCGAATGTACAGGATATTAAAAAGGCTTATAAAATCGGAGTATTATCTGGAGTAACAACGAATCCATCCTTGGTAGCCAAAGAAGGCGTGAAATTCGAGGATCGGATCGAGGAAATCCTGCAACTTGTACCTGATGTGGAATCTGTATCTGCGGAAGTAACTCCTGACGCGGTGTCTGCTGAAGAGATGATCGAACAAGCGAATGAGCTCATTAAGATCAACAATAACGATAAGAACATAACGATCAAGCTGCCAATGACCCTCGCAGGTCTTGAAGCATGCCGTTATCTTGCTCATAAAGGTGTTAAAACCAACGTTACATTAATTTTCACGGTGAACCAAGCACTTCTTGCTGCTCGTGCAGGTGCAACTTATGTTTCACCATTCCTTGGCCGTCTGGATGATATCTCTGAAGATGGAGTTCAATTGGTATCCAAAGTAGCTGAATTGTTCCGTACGCACAGCTTGGACACACAAATTATCGCAGCTTCTGTTCGTCATCCGGATCACGTAACACGTGTAGCTATGGCTGGAGCCCATATCGCTACTGTACCTTTCTCTGTCATTGAGCAAATTTCGAAGCATCCATTAACGGATCAAGGTCTTGATAAGTTCGCAGCAGATTGGCAAAAAAGCGTGAAGTAATTCAAGTATACAGGGGGAGAAGAGATTCGTGAGCAAACAACAAATCGGAGTGGCTGGCCTTGCCGTCATGGGTAAAAATTTGGCCTTGAATATGGAGAGCAAAGGATTCTCTGTAGCACTGTACAATCGGTCGTCTGAGAAGACGAAAGAACTGCTTGCAGAAGCCGAAGGCAAAAATTTTGTAGGCACATACAGTATCGAGGAATTTGTTGCATCTCTTGAAACACCGCGTAAGATCATGATGATGGTCAAAGCAGGTGAGCCGACGGATGCGCTTATTGAGCAGCTCGTACCTCACTTGGAAGAGGGAGATATATTAATTGACGGCGGAAACGCCTATTTCCCTGACACAGAACGCAGATATCAAGAGCTTGCTGCCAAAGGGCTGCGGTTTATCGGCGCTGGTGTATCCGGCGGTGAAGAAGGGGCACTTAAAGGGCCAGCCATCATGCCAGGCGGACAAAAAGATGCTTATGAGCTCGTCGAGCCCATCCTTACCGGAATTTCTGCAAAAGTAAACGGAGATCCTTGTTCGACTTATATTGGAGAAGGTGGCTCCGGCCATTATGTGAAGATGGTTCACAATGGTATCGAATACGGCGATATGCAGCTGATCGGTGAGGCATATCACCTCTTGAAGGATGTTCTTCATCTGGGTACGGATGAGCTGCATGAGATCTTTACCGAGTGGAATCGCGGTGAACTGGACAGCTATCTGATTGAGATTACAGCCGATATCTTCTCCAAACAAGATCCTGATACGGGCAAGCCGATGGTGGATGTTATTCTGGATGCGGCAGGTCAGAAGGGCACCGGTAAATGGACGAGTCAAAGCTCTCTAGATCTGGGAGTTCCACTCTCCATTGTTACGGAATCTGTATTTGCACGCTTCCTGTCTGCGATGAAGGAAGAGCGCGTACAGGCTAGCCAAATTCTAAAAGGTCCTGATACCAAACCTTATGATGGGGATGCAAAAGAATTTATCGAAGCCGTTCGCAAAGCTCTGTATGCGAGCAAAATTGCTTCTTACGCCCAAGGTTTTGCACAGCTTCGATCCGCATCAGAAGAGTACAATTGGAACCTGAATTTCGGAAGTATTGCCATGATCTTTAGAGGAGGCTGCATTATTCGTGCCCGTTTCCTCGAGAATATCAAGGAAGCTTACGATAAGAATCCGGAGCTGAAAAATCTGCTGCTGGATGATTACTTCGGCTGGGTTGTGAACAACTATCAGGAAGCTTGGAGACAAGTGGTTTCTATTGCTGTTCAATATGGCATTCCGGTTCCTGCCTTTGCTTCTGCGTTAGCCTACTATGACAGCTATCGCACAGAGCGTCTCCCGGCGAACTTATTGCAAGCACAGCGTGATTACTTCGGCGCCCATACGTTCAATCGTGTGGACAAGGAAGGAACCTTCCATTTCCAATGGATGGAGTCCGCTGACAAGGTTCTGGAGACGAAATAATACACCGCAATAAGTAGATTCAACATATTACGAGCACTCACGACTACAATCTAAAGTTGTCGTGAGTGCTTTTTTTAATATCGTTTGATTTCACATAGTGTTCAATCATCTCAAGTGGGAAGAAGGTTATAATACAATGTAGACAACCTCATAGATGATGAGGGAATGGGGAGGAACGTTTAGTGTATGCAGGTGTATTTTTTGCGATAGGTATTATCGCACTAATCTTGATAGGCAGGGTCGTATTCGAGAAGATGACCAAAGAACCGGATAAGAATAAGCAGGGTCTCGAGGATAAAAATAACCATTAAATGAAATAGAGTCTTACTGAAAAATATGAAACCATCTCATGATTTAGACAACTGATCGAATGATGAGACTGCTTCTATCCATCAAAATATTTGAAACACTTTTTTGTCGAAATTTGCTATGATGAGGAAGAATGAAACTTCAGATAACATGGGGAGGGGAAGTATGGGCAAGAAAGTGGCAGTATTAGGTGGAGGAGTTGCAGGTCTAACAGCAGCGCATGAGCTGGTCGATCGGGGGTTTGAAGTTGAGGTGTACGAATTCAAAGCAATCCCAGGGGGGAAAGCTCGCAGCATGCCATATTCCGGTTCTGGTGTAGGGGATCGTTCTGATCTTCCGGGTGAGCACGGATTTCGGTTGTTCCCGAAGTTTTATAGACATGTCATAGACTCAATGAAGAAAATCCCTTATGAAAATGGGAAGATGGTGTACGATAATCTGGTGGAAGTGCCTCGTCTTGACATCTCAACAGACACACATCCACTCGTTCCACTCGTGACGGAAATGAAATTCTCACTTGATGATTTAAGAGATTTAATCAAATTGCTATTTGATAATGGTCTTGGCTTAACGGAAGCCGATCTGGAGCAATATACATCCAAGCTATGGCAGGTGATGACCAGCTGTGACGAGAGACGGGAGAATGAATATCAGGATATCCCTTGGTGGGACTTCATTGAAGCAGATCAATTTTCTCCAGCCTTCCGCAAAGTGTTTGGGAATATTACGAAGACGCTGGTAGCCTGTAAGTCCACCAAGGCGAATACCAAAACAGTCGGTACAGTTGCTGCACAGATGACACTGGATGTTCTGACACCAGGCTTGTCGTTTGTACGTATACTGGATGGTCCTACGAATAATCGCTGGATTGACGCGTGGGTTCATTATATACAGAGCAAAGGAGCGTTGTACGAAACTGAGGCGCAAGTGACAGAGTTTCATTATGAGAACGGTCAAATCTCTGGAGTTTCGGTGATCAAGAATGGAGAGAGCAGCACGATTACAGCTGATTATTATGTAGCTGCATTTCCAGTCGAGATTATGTCGGAATTTATTACGAATGAAATGGCAGCGGCTCATCATGAATTAGCGAACATCCGGGTGCTATCGAAGTCCATTGACTGGATGAACGGAATTCAATTCTATTTGAAGGAAGATGTCCCTGTGGCCCCAGGCCATGTAATGTATTTTGATTCTCCATGGTCGTTAACCTCAATATCGCAGGCACAATTCTGGGATGGATTCGATTGGAGCAGTTATGGGGATGGACAAGTTAGAGGCGTATTATCAGTAGATATATCCGATTGGGAAACGGAAGGAATACATATTCGTAAACCGGCTATGGATTGTACACCGGAGGAGATCAAAGAAGAAGTATGGGAGCAGTTAAAAAGAGGATTAAATGTGGACAGCATCATTTTGCATGATGAAGTGCTTCATTCATGGTTCTTGGATACAGATATCCATTTTGAGAATCCACATCATACGGTTAATCTGGAGCCACTCTTAATAAATGAAGTAGGGACTTGGGAGCTTCGCCCGAATGCATATACCTCCATTCCAAATCTATTCCTCGCATCCGACTATGTTAAGACCAATACAGATCTCGCTACGATGGAAGGTGCTAATGAGGCAGGGAGAAGAGCGGTGAATGCCGTTCTTCATGCAGCCGGCTCTAGCCAGAAGCAATGCAAGATATGGGAGATGTATGAATTTGATCTTCTTGGTGTTGATTATTTGGCACCATGGCATGCACATGACCGTCACCGATATCACAAGGGACTTCCATGGGACGGAAAATTATAATTGCTTAATTCTCGAAGCATCGTCTTGTAAAAGACGGTGTTTTTTTATACTCAGAATTAGCCGTTTTACGTGATAAAGTATGCACATCATTTTAAAGTGATGGTTTAACTTATGTTAAAGAGCGTTTAAGAACGATCTTTAACTAATCTTTAGATTGGCTTGAACGTAGCTTTAACCGATTCTTGTAAGATCATAAGTACTAAGTGATGATCCCCATTATAGAAAGGAAGATTATGATGCATACCCCATCAATTCCTGTGACAAAAGTCATCGTCAGATTGGCGAAAGGGGAGGAAACGTTTGTTGCTGTCAGAGACGATTCGGGTTCAACCGGATACGACTGGAGAGTTGAGCCGGGTTCTCCGATAACGGTAACAAGTGAGGTATATATCCCTATTCCCGTTAAAGAAAATGCATTATTAGCACCTTTCGTTCTGCATGTATTTGCACTGAGGCTTGAACAGGAGATGACCGGGGAGTGGATCGAGCGTATAGAGCTGATCTCTTCAACGATGGGCGAAACGATACGAGTCATTGAAGCTCATATTGGAGCTGTAAATTATGGTTAAGCCCTTGCTTAATCGAGATGAGGCAATGCGGTGGGGGAACATGATTAAGGCTTTATATACAGGAGATGCCGGTTCGTCAAATGCGAGTGCTTTTCCTAAAATTTCTACTCCATCCAACTGGCGCATCATTGCGAATATTACGCTTGAGCCTTCCAAATTTCAATGGCATTCGGAACAATGTATCGGTTGTATCGGTTGTATCGGTTGTATCGCTCAGTCGATCACCGATCCTTCAATACAAGCGATCGTATTTCGCGGGACAGCCAAGGCGCTGGAATGGGCTGATGTTTTCGATTTCTTCCTGCTGTCCTATACTGAACCGGGAGGAATTGGCAAGGTGGAGGAAGGATTCGCAAGGATGTATCGTTCCTTGAAGGTATGCTGTACCGCTACAAATAAGGAGCAGATGCTCACTACATATGTTGAGGAAATGAATGCTTCTCAATTGACTGTTGCAGGCCATAGTCTTGGTGGTGCATTAGCCATGCTTACTGCTTTTGCAGCCGCTTTTTACGATATAGATACAGAAGTTTACACTTTTGGTTCACCTATGGTGGGCGATCGGGTGTTCACAGAGACCTATGAACAGGCAGTCCCTCGTACGTTTCGTATTTATAATGTGCCCGATATCGTTCCGAAGCTGCCGAGTTACGAGCTGGGATACGTTCATCCTGAATCGGGATATCCAGTGAATTCCTTGAACAATCCCGCAATTGGACGAGGAATCACCCAATATCACAAGCTTGAAACGTATCTATCATGTATCGCTCAATCCAAGTTGGAGCACGATCAGAATAATGAAAGAGTTGGATGATGATATGCCGAATTTATTCTCTAACAACCACAAACGCAAAGCTAGATGGATCGAGCTGTATACAGATATTGAATCCTTGCTTCACCAAATGAAGGAGAAGCATGAGCTTTTCAAAGGATTAAGCCATGAGATCCATGATAAACTAACCCTGGTATATACAGATCATGACATCTATCCTGAGACTAAGGCTCATGAAATATGCAAGGTGCCTGAACTGAAACATGATTCAGCGATGAGCTGCGAGACATTAAGAATATCCAACCTATTGGTGAGCGCTGCTGCAGTTATGGCCTCAATCCAATTCCTTGCTCCAGAAGTTACAGCTCTCCTCATCAGATCCGAGATACTGGATTCTGAAATGGCTGATATGACTGCGGTCTCAGTCTTCGGTGGGGAGATTAGCGTAGGTCTGGCTGCAGGCACTTTAATTGCAAGTGCTGTCGTATCTCTTGCGGCCGCTGGAATTCGTACTGCACTCAAAGGGGTTGAGCAGATGGTTCTGGGAAATAAACTGCGCAGAAGCATTCATCATCTGAATCAGGTTCGAGCAATGAAGCTACTGGCCTTGAATCGACTAGATATCATCATCCGCTCTATGACCTACATTAAGTATGAATTAGATCAAATGCAGGACCGAGGTGATGCCGTTACTGAGACCGCGGTGCAGCACATGATTCGGAACTTCGCAGAGCCGGCAGTCCTTAAGGCAAACTCGATTCAGCTGTCTGATGCTGTGCATCAATTGAATCAAGCAGATCAATCTCGTGCTTCATGGACGGAGGACGATATTATCCCAACTGCTTCTCCTGAGCCTCAGCGGGCATTTCATATAGAACAAGTGCCAATACAATCCTTGCCATCAATTCCGGCTGATCTGAAGGCACTGAGTTTGTCTTCACCGGACACCTATGAACTCAAGGATATCTATCCTGTATTGAGATCCAATAGCTATACCTATTGGCCGCTTAGCTACGCAGATCATCGAATGGGGATGGCCATTGTCGTGTATGATTCCGATGGGAACCTGATTAAACGTTGGGATAAGTTCGGAGCGAGATATATTGTCGATATCATGGCGAATCCAACGAACCAAGCCATGATTTTCAGGGGAGAGTCCAATCATTATTTTTCGATGTCGTGGTCCGAACTCGGGGTAATGTAAACAGATTTTTTTGTAGAATAATGGAAGTAATCTTCTTCTCACTGACAACGCTTTTACGTATAATGATCTCAAAGCCACTGCCATAAGTATAAGTGAAAAGGTGAAGAAGATGAGAATTGGCGAATATTCCAGTTACGAACGATTGAATGACGGGAAGTATGCAAGCGTTTTTCGAGCGCGGTCCAGCAAGAATGATCAGAAATACATACTTAAAGTACCAAGAACAGAACCTCCTATTGCAGAAGAATGGCAAAGATTGAAGCAAGAATACGACATGATCAGCAGTCTTCCTATAAAAGGGATCGTCAAATCTATTGAATTGATTCCCTACTATAGTGGATATGCACTCGTACTTGAGGATAATGGGGGCATATCCCTTCAGCAATTAATAAAAGAAAATTCTCTAACGCTGGAAGCTACTCTTGAGATTGCAATCTCCATTGCATCCATCGTTGGACAATTGCATAGACATCGAATTATTCATAAGGATATTAAACCAAGAAACATTATTGTGGAGCCGGAGAGCTACAGTGTGTGGATTACAGATCTGGGTATTGCGAGCCGGTTTCGATCCGAGTATGTAAGATCGACTGCATATGGACAATTAGAAGGAACCCTGTCCTATATGTCTCCAGAGCAGACCGGCCGGATGAACCGTATGGTGGATTATAGAACCGACCTATATTCACTTGGGGCGACCTTTTACGAAATGCTCACAGGTGTTCCACTGTTCCAGGCAGAATCGCCGATGGAATGGGTGTATTGTCATTTGGCGCGGACACCGATACCGCCTTCTCATCTGGATGCTCGAATCCCTGCAGTCTTGTCCGACATCATTATGAAATGCTTGTCCAAGAACCCAGAGGACAGATATCAAAGTGCACAAGGCTTGGAGCATGATCTATTCTGCTGCCTCAAACAACTGGAGGAGCATGGATACGTAACTGAATTTGTCATTGGTGATCAGGATAAGAAAGACGTCTTCTACATACCAAGCGGCCTGTATGGTCGAGATACCGAGGCAGCCAGACTTAGAAAACTATACGAACGCCTTCAGTTTGGAAGTAGTGAATGTGCGATGGTAAGCGGGCTTGCTGGTTCAGGCAAGTCCAGCTTGGTCCAAGAACTGATGCTGGATGTTACCCTTGGCGGAGGACTGTTTGTATCCGGTAAATTTGATGTCTTAAAGCGTCAGGTTCCTTACAGTGGTGTACTTCAAGGCTTGCGTGAAATATTACGCTCCCTATCGTCCGAAACAGAAGATGAGCTTGCTGTATGGAGGGATCGAATTACCCAGAAGCTTAAGGAGAGCACTCGTGTGCTTGTTCATATGCTGCCTGAATTAGAGTGGATTATTGGTCCTCAAGATGCAGCGGAATCCCTTACGGCACTATCAGCTGCAGAAGCGAAGAATCGTCTGCATTTTGCGGTATTTCAACTGCTGGAATGCTTGACAGAGCACAGGCCGATTGTATGGTTCGTGGATGATCTTCAGTGGGCGGACCCTGGCTCGCTGCAGCTCTTGCACTTTTTGATGACGGCGTCAAACGCTCCTTCACTGATGCTGATCGGTGCGTATCGTGTGGAGGATTGGGAGAAGGAGCATTTACTTAGATGGTTTGTGGGAGAGCTTAGTTCAACTATAGAGAGAACCGAGCTTATTACACTGGCTCCTATGGATGAAGACATATTGAAAGCACTGCTGCTAGATACATTTGGGTCAGGAATACAGCAATCGAATCGCTTCCAGAAGATCGTGATGGAATATACCGGAGGTATCCCATTTGATGTGAAACAATTTATATATGGTCTTATCGAGCAGAATTTGATGAGCTTGGATGAGGATTCAAGAACCTGGATGTGGAATGAAGAACAGCTGTTAACGACGAAAGTATCTGACCAGATGTCAGGCTTCCTCTTGCAGCGAATTGATCAATTGGCAGAATGCGAGAAGGAAACGTTGAAATATGCTTCATGTATCGCTGACAGATTTGATTCGGAGCTCCTGGCCAATCTATTGCAAATTGAGAAGGCACAGCTTCAACTTCAATTGAATCCGTTAGTTGACTTAAGATTAATTGCTCCGTCTGGACCACACGAATATACTTTCCTTCATGATCGAATTCGGAATTTCTTCTATCATCTCTTGCATATGGAGGAGAAGCAGCAAATTCATCTTCAGACTGCGAGACTCATTGAGCGCAGTACAACAGGAGAAGGTGAGGAGCGACTATTTCTATCGGCACATCATTATCGGCTGGGCTTGCCATTACTGATGGACGAGCGGGAGAAGCTGCACATTGCACAGATCTTCCAGCTAGCTGCGGAGCAAGCCAAAGCTTCTGGTGCATACGATTCGGCAGCAGAATGGTATTCATGCGGTATCGAGCTTCTAGAAGAGCATGATTGGAAGCATTCTTACGAATTGGCATTCAGTTTATTTCTCGGAAGATGGGAATCAAACTCCCTGCAAGGAAGATTTGAAGAAACGGAACAAGGCTTTGCAGATATGCTCAAGCTGGCGAAGAATCCAATCAACCGTGCAGACGTCTACACCGTCATGATTAATCAATATACGCAGAGCGGACAACACGAAAGAACGATATCTATGGGTATGGAAGGGCTGAACCATATATTTGGACTTCAGTTAAATTCTGCTCCAGGTCAAGGCTCACTGCATCTGTCACTCTTGGATATTATATTCCAACGAGTTAGGAAAGGAAGCAGAGAAAAGAGAAGCTCACGCGCTTCCTTGATTCAGGATGAAAACAGAAGTCAGATGAAACTGCTGATGGACACAGCGACATCTGCTTATTTCGTCAATCCGACTTTATATTTGAACATGATGCTAACGATCGTCAAGTATTCGATCCATCACGGCAATTTTACAGAATCGTCTAATGCTTATAACGCATTGGGTCTGTTGTTAGGATCGGGATACGGACAATATAGCCGTGGCTATGAGCTTGGTTGTTATGGTGTAGAGCTTAGCAACCAGTTTAAGCATCCAGGACTTCGTTGCAAGACACATTTTACCTTTGCCGTATTTATTTCTCCTTGGAAACGTCACTTGCGCAACTCTGTTGACGACTTATGGACATCTTATCATGCCGGAATGGAAGCAGGGGATCTGGTCTTTGCGGGTTATGCAATAACTTATATACTACTTGCTCATGATTTTCTCGGCCTCCCTTCTGAGCGTTGGATTGAAGAAGCGGACAGGCATCTGCCTTTCTTGAGACAAACGGGAAATCCAGAGACGGTACATATGATTGAATTGGTCCGGAAGACACATATTCGCCTCATAGACAGCTACGGACCGAACGTTATGCTCTCTGAATGTGAAATAGAGGAAGAAACATGGATCAAAGAACTTGAGGGGATTCAGAACCAGGTCGTGATCCAGGTCTTTTATATGAAAAAAATGATGTTGTCCTACCTATCAGGGGACTATGAAACCGCGTATGAGATGTCACGAAGATCAAAGGGAGCGCTTGCTGCTTCGTTCGGTTTGTTTCACAGAGTAGAGCATGAAATATACACAGCATTAACCCTATACTCCCTGATTGAGCATGGAACCAATGATAGAAGGAAAGTGCTGCTTCAGGAAGCGCGTCAGTGTGAACGCAAATTATATCGCTGGGCGCTAGAAGCACCTGAGAACTATCAGCACCTCTATCTGCTCGTCAAAGCGGAAAGGTATCGTGTTGAGAAAAAGTTAAAGCAGGCCGAGAGAAATTTTGAATTGGCGGTGGAGGGGGCCCGAGTTAACGGGTTTCATCATTTTAACGCAATCGCCGCTGAACGCCTGGCAAGCTTCTATGTAGCTGAAGGCCGGATGACGGCTGGCAGAATGTCCATGGCGGAGGCTTATCATTTATATGAGCAGTGGGGTGTCGTGAACAAAGTGAGAAGAATCGGAGATGCTTATCCAGAATTTAAATCAGGCTCGTATAACACGACCACCACAATATCGACAGATTTTCTGGATCTGGAAGCCATAATGGGGGTATCTCAAGCTCTATCTCAAGAAATCGTGCTTCAGACGCTGCTTGAAAAAATTATGACGATCCTAATTCAGATATCAGGAGCAACGAGAGGCGTACTCGTTGTTAAACAAGCTGAGGGTCTCTATGTAGAAGCTGAAGGGGAAGGTGGGGGCAGAGTTGGAGATGGTACAGCCAGACATACAGCGGCCGAGGAGATCCATATCTACAAGGAAATTCCATTGTCCATAGTGCAATATACAGCGAGGACAAGTGAGGACGTAGTGCTTGATGATGCTTCAAGGCAAGGATTGTTTGTCAAAGATCCGTATATACAAAACAATGAAGTACGTTCCATCTTGTGCATTCCGATACTGCATCAGGGTACTTTAAATGCGATTGTGTACTTGGAGAATCGGTTTACTTCTCATGTATTTAACGATGAACGGAGAATGGTTGTACATATGCTGGCAGGTCAGGCTGCGATATCCATCGAGCATGCAAAATTGATATCGACACTGGAGCATAAGGTTAAAGAACGAACAGAAGAATTGATGCAGATGGAGAATGACCGGCGGAAGCTGCTCGCTAACATATCGCATGATCTTGGAACACCGCTGACCTCAATTCAAGGCTATGTTGAAGCTATTCTGGACCGTGTCGTAACGGAAGAAGAACAGCAGCGCAAGTATTTAAAGGTTATTCATTCCAGAGTTCTAAGCATACAACGATTATTTAAAGATTTGGTGCAGCTGAGCCGAATGGAAGCCAAGCAATTAACCATGACGAAGACCCCAATGCATACAGGGGTGTTCGTACAGTGGTTATCACAGAAGTATGAGCTTGATATTGAGCAGTCTGGAATCCAATATATTATAAGTCTTGATCCTACTGTGATGGATATATCAAATAGGGAAGACATGCAAATTTTGGTGGATCGGGAGCGAATGGGACAGGTGTTTACGAATTTGATCAGTAACGCCATCAATCATACGTCTCAAGAGGGTTCGATTACTTTGTCGGCAGTCATGAGTGAGGAGGGGCATCATTTAATTGTACAGGTGAAGGATACAGGGGTAGGGATCTCGGAAGCAGATATACCTTATGTATTTGAAAGGTTCTATCGAGCTTCGAAATCCCGAAATTCAAAGTATGGAGGAAGTGGACTTGGACTTGCTATAGCCAAAGAAATTGTTCAATTGCATGACGGTGAGATTTGGGTAGAGAGTTCACTGGGTCAAGGCAGTACTTTCTATGTAAAACTTCCCTTTATTACTTGAGAACTAGGAGCAGCCGGCTGTGCGAGGAATTTATAACCCACTCCGCGCACGGTCTGGATATATTGCGGCATTGATGGATTTGCTTCGATTTTTTTGCGTAAATTGCTGATGTGTACCATTACTGTTCTGGTGTCGCCATAGTGATCTGCTCCCCATATAAAGTCAAACAGCTGTTCAGTAGGGAATACACGTCCCGGCTGGCAAGCTAGTTTATGGAGGATATTGAATTCGGTAGCAGACAGCTGCACGGCTGTTCCGCGAATATGTACTTCATGCGTCGATTCATTAATTATCAAATCACCGAAGTTCAGAATATGAGTATCATTTATGACTTCATTGCTGGTGAGTACAGGCTGAGGCTGTCGATGAACCCGACGGAGATGTGCCTTGACCCTGGCAACCAGTTCTCCAGGACTAAACGGCTTGGTCATGTAATCATCAGCTCCTACGCTCAATCCGCTGATCTTATCCCAGTCTTCACCTTTGCAGCTTAAGAAGAGAATGGGCGCAGGAGTATGATCTCTAATCTGTCGACAAATTTCCAAACCGTCCATATCGGGAAGCAGAATATCAAGAATAATCAAATCAGGCCGCAGCTCGTAAACGGCTTGAATGGCTGCCTGCCCGGTACTTACGGTAGTTACGTTATACTGTTCTCTCTCCAGATATAATCGGATGAGTTCACTGATCTCAAGCTCGTCGTCCAGTACGAGAATGGATTCATGGGACATGCTTCGTTCACCTTCTTGCAATATTTAATAGACAAATTATACCTGACCCGCGGCGGATACGAAATAACTTCTAGATAAATTTACCTATGAATTTTGATTTGATCAATTCCATTAAGAAAAAATAGGATATTAAGGAAATTTTGCTGGTGAAAAGGTTTAATAGTTTGTGGTTTTCACTATTATAGATTTTTATCACAAAGGGGTTGCTCAATGGCTTGAGTTACTCCATATAAAGGGGATTCCACTATCATTAACCTCTATCGTTATCGTCCATTTTCAACAGGACCCTGTACCAGAAGATATGAAGGAAGACAGATACAAACACAGGACTACGACGTAAATGGTGAGCTATAAATAGGAAAAACGCAGCCGGATTGGACTGCGTTTTTCTTTATTACGGTTGCGTATGATAACTAAAACGATAGGTTTGTATCGGCAGTGAGGTATAGGACCTGTCTATTTCTATTCGATCCTCTGGTTTCAGTTTGATCCCCTCATACGTTTTTGTAAAGACAGAGTTCATCTCCTCAAGCATCAATTTCTGGATATAATTTCATTTCGATTCCTCGCTTATCGATCTAGATTAGAGTTGTTAGTATTGCTTGATACGAGTTATGATGGTATGTACTATGGTCTATTGATGAAATTGATACTATTTCAAAGCATTAATTATATAGGATGGATCATAATAGATTAATAGTTCGATGCTATCAAAATGGCGCTGTATTCCTTTTATATTAGCAACGTGCATGGAGAATATTGTCGAAATGCCTGCTAAGCTAAAGGTATTATGAAATTGATTCTATTGGGAGAACATTAAATGGTAAACACAAGAAAAAATTGGATCAGCATCATACTCATTGTTGTATTTAGCTGCGCTGTCATGGGCTATGTCGATGCCGTACTTAAACCTGATTACGCCGTAAAATCCATTATCAAAATCATACTTTTTCTCACCTTACCGGCATTGTATGCCTATTACAGCAAGGGAGTTTCTTTCCGGGCCTTATTCAAATTTGATAAGAAAAGTATCCGATTTGCCATATTACTGGGTATAGGTGTCTTCATATTTATCTTGGGTAGTTACTTCCTCATTGGACCTTACTTTGATTTTACCCAAGTCACTGGAGCGTTGCAGGATAATATGGGGGTTCACGCGGGCAATTTTGTATTAGTAGCCATTTACATTTCCATAGTAAATTCATTGCTTGAAGAATTTTTCTTCAGGGGATTTGCATTTCTCACATTGAAGAAACTTGCCAGCCGCCGATTTGCCTATTTGTTCAGCTCAGGAGCATTTGCAGTCTACCACATCGCGATGATGACGAGCTGGTTTACGATTTCATTATTTGTATTGCTGATTGTCAGCCTCTTTGTCGCAGGCGTCTTATTCAACTGGCTCAATGAGAGAAACGGAAATATCTATGCCTCTTGGATGGTACATATGTGTGCTAATCTCGCAATCAATACGATTGGTTTCATTCTGTTTGGGATCATTTAAAATATCAAAGTGATCAATAAGAGAAGACCCTGGGATATACTTCACAATCCCAAGGTTGTCTTGTAATTTAAATTAAGCTTTCAGAGGTTCACCACTGAATATTTTGAGTTCCATCGGTGCGGCCAGAAGCTCTTTCGCTTTCTGAGTGAAGGAAGTGAAGTGAGCACTTGTATTGTGAATTCCCGCAGCCTCCATATCCTTCCACAGCTCAACCATAGTGTACTTATGCTCTTGCTCGGTTGATTTCATGAGATCATAGCTGATGTTTCCTTCTTCAGCTCTCGTCGCTGCAAGAAGTGCTTTGACTTCTTCAAGAAATACAGCTTCCTGCTCCGGTTTAATCAATAAGTTTGCATGAATGATAATTATGATGATGACCTTCCTTTTCCTAAATGTAAGTTAGTATTGGCTTATATTGTTCTGCAATCGAAGCAGCATATCATTAAGAATCTCGACTTCTTCCTTACGGAAATCCCTCAGCATTTGACTCACGAAATTCATCTTTTCTTTCTTGTAGTTAACGATATGTTTCCGACCGTCTTCGGTCAGACGAACAAAGGTTACTCTGTGATCTGAAGGGTTTCGCCTTCTTGCTACCATTCCGTCTGCTTCCAGTTGTTTAAGATGACGAGTAATGGCCGCACTATCAATATTGATCGCCCTTTGCAGATGAGTTTGGTTGACCTCGTCTGCAAGATAGAGCTGATATAATAAGTCATATCGGGAAGAGCTGATTCCTGTACATCTTTCAAACTTGGGGCTGATCTGATTATTCAGATTCTTAAGCAGATGCAGAATTTGCTCCTGTTCTGAGAATGAACATTTCATAAATTGACCTCCCGAGTGCTGTCAGGTGGACAATCGCTCTATGGTCATGTCCAAATCATGACACACTCATTATTTGAGCTATCAATTAATATAATGCAAATTCCCATAAAGTACAAGACAGCACTAACTACATGCTCTAAATCATGGAAACCAATTATTTCCACATGGCAACGGTATCTACAGGTAGACGATAAGAGGTGAATCCTTTACTTGCTGCTTTGCCTATCGTAATTAGCATAACCGGTACATAGCGGTTTTTATCCAAACCAAAAGCTTCTGCAATCTGATCCTTCTCAAATCCACCGATTGGATTAGTATCATAGCCATGGGCTCGTGCCACAAGCATAAGCTGCATAGATACAAGACCAGAATCCAGCAAGATGACATCACGCAAAACTTCATCCGACATATTTTCATAAATAGGTTTAAAAGCACCAAGCTGCATGTCTTTAACCTCGTGAGGCATATAACCAAGCTCTACAGCAGTTCCATAAATTTCTTCCGCATAATCAAAGTTATTCATGTCCCCAAACACTGCAATAACAGCTGAGGCGGAGAGTACTTTATCCTTATTGAATCTTGCTAGCGGAGCGAGTGTAGCTTTGGCCTCATCGCTTTCAATGACCACAAAACGCCAAGGCTGCATATTAATTGAGGAGGGAGCTGTAACCGCTTCTTCCAAAATCTCAGTCATTTCTTCTTTGCTGATCTTAACGGCAGGATCATACACTTTGATGGAACGACGACCGTAAACGATCTCGTTGAAATCATTGGTTTGTTGATATTTGCGCATAGTCATTACGACCCTCCTTTTATCTATTTAATTGATTAGTCAATATTTGATAAGTCAATAATTGATATGTCAATTAATATATGATATTGCTGAATAATTTGCAACATTTAATTTCAAGTCATGAGTTATGTTGGGGATATAACGGAGAATGTAACCCTTGGTTAATCTAAGACTTGCGTGATGTATAAATAAGCCGATCCATGATGGGATCGGCTTGGTTAATCGGATATTGAAATGATCAGGCTCTTTTATTTTCGACAGATTTCATGCGGTTCTGGTCATCCGACTTTCTGTCATGACTGAATTCCTGCCCTGCTTCTAATTCAGCATGACCTGATGCGCTGCGTGCAAATTTGGTGAACTGTTCTTTTTGCTCATCCTGACTGTGTTTTTGCTGTAGGAGTTCTTGTGGATCCTGTTTTGTCATTTGAAGCAAACCTCCTCCTCGATCAAAGTGCAAATCACATTAGGATTGTGACTGATGATCGGATTCATCCTTAATTTCCTCACGGAATCCGGAAATACTATGCTTGCGGCGTTCATTTTTCTCTTGAATTTGAGCTTTTTCCTGAGCAGGTATTTCATCTCCGAACTCTTCGAGATAGCCCTCAGCCTCACGGTAATTTTCAATAGTGTTTTGTACCGCATTTTGCAAACGTTGAACATTATCCTTGCGATTATCTGGCTTAGCCATACCTAATACCTCCTTTAAATAATGCTGTTGTATTGGGATTTATGCTTAATCCTCACCTAGGAAGTTTTCCATAACACAGGGCTGCTTATGCATTCAAGCCTACATTTTCTCATGAACGAGTGAAAGGATGAGCTTAAACGTATTGTGCAATAATAAGCAGGGTATGGGAGTTAAGACCATATAAGCAGCATATTCGTTCTATTTACCTATGTAATCGAAGGCAGAAGCAAGTATGATATAAAAACGGGAGATGGAGCTGTCTAACCGAATTGACATCAGAGAAAGAGAGTGAATGAAACTAACCCATGGTACAGGATGATAATTTGACAAGAGGGTTAAAAAACAGACACGTGCAGCTTATCGCCATAGGTGGAGCGATCGGTACCGGTTTGTTTCTGGGCGCCGGCAAATCCATTCATTTAGCAGGTCCCTCGATACTATTGGCATACATACTAACGGGTATCATTTTATTTTTCATTATGCGGGCTCTGGGAGAATTGTTATTAAGTAATCTTAACTACCATTCGTTCGTTGAATTTGTTAAAGAATACATGGGGAATGGGGCCGCTTTTGTCACGGGTTGGACCTATTGGTTCTGCTGGATTTCGATCGCAATGGCAGATTTGACAGCCGTCGGACTATATACAGAGTTCTGGTTTCCGGAGATACCCCAATGGATGCCTGGTCTTATAGCACTTGTAATATTGCTAATAATGAATCTGGCAACCGTGAAGCTGTTTGGGGAGATGGAATTTTGGTTCGCCTTAATTAAGATTATCGCGATTCTTGCTCTGATCGTCATCGGGATCGTAATGATTGTAAGAGGGTTCTCCACGGATCAAGGTCCTTCGAGCTTCACAAATTTGTGGGAGCATGGAGGCATGTTTCCAAATGGCGTGAACGGCTTTTTATTATCCTTTCAAATGGTGGTATTTGCTTTTGTAGGTATTGAGCTTGTTGGTCTGACAGCGGGTGAGACGGAGAATCCGGAAAAAGTTATTCCGCAAGCCATCAATAATATTCCCATCAGAACTTTGATCTTCTATGTGGGCGCACTGCTCGTAATTATGAGCATCTATCCATGGAATGCGATTATTCCGAATGAGAGTCCCTTCGTTCAGGTGTTCCTGGCTGTAGGTATTACCGCGGCGGCAGCGGTCGTTAATTTTGTCGTGCTGACATCTGCGGCCTCGGCCTGCAACAGTGCCATTTTTAGTACAAGCCGTATGCTGTATTCCCTGGCCAAAGACGAGAATGCGCCTGAACGTCTAAGCAAGTTGAACAGAAGAAGAGTGCCTTCTAATGCGCTGTATTTCTCTTGTGCGGTTATATTAATCGCAGTTATACTGAATTACGTGATGCCGGAGGGTGTATTTACACTTATTACGAGCATTTCGACAGTGTGTTTTCTCTTCATCTGGGCGATGATCGTCATCAGTCATTTGAGATACCGTAAAATGAAACCGGAATTGGCACGTAGCAATAAGTTCAAGCTGCCGCTTTATCCATTCTCTAACTACTTGATTTTGGCCTTTCTTGCTTTTGTACTTGTCATCTTGGGGCTGGCTGAAGACACGAGAGTCGCTCTGTTTGTAACTCCGGTATGGTTTATCATCGTCATCGCAATCTATTACATTCTTAGGAAGAAAGCTGCTTAACTGTTCACTACAAGAGTCAAGGCATTTGCCTTGGCTTTTTTTATTCAGCGAATAATTACTGAATTTGGTTTCTATATATTGCTGCGAATTAACTCATTTAAATGCATAACTCACCTCTATTCCAACTATGCTTCTGATATCAAAGCTAGCACTATGTGCTGGAGTAGTAAATACGTATGTTAGGTAACTCCTGAGGACGGAACGAAATCGATGGAAGGTATTTTTTTGTTAACCTGATCTGGGGAACCACTTCTGCCTTGAAAGCGTGACTTCGTGGATCTAGTGGTCTAAATGATTATATGCGATGATGATGGCGAGGGGGCTGCTGAGAATGTATTCGGATTTTATACTAGCGAATGACCGACCGGCCTATATACAGGTCAAAGATTATATGAGACGGCTTATAACGACAGGAGCACTTCAAGGAGATCAAAAGCTGCCTTCAACCCGTGAACTATGCGTACTTCTCCACGTTAGCCGTAATACCGTAATAAACGCTTACTCAGAGCTTGAAGCGGATGGATATATTTATACCGTTAAAGGTCAGGGTCATTTCGTTATTGATTCTGCCGCACCTTCGGATTCTGTATTTCAGTCACACGGCGTTATGATTGATTGGAGTACGAAATTAAATGACTATGCTAGGCTTGCCGAAGAACATGATTTAATGAAGCATGGCATTCGTGGACAGAAACAAGCCATTTCTTTTACCAGTATTGCTCCAGATGAAGAGTTGTTTGATCTGCAAAATGTAAAGAGGGCTTTTATGGACCGAATGTCATTAGAGGGAGAGGTGCTTCTAAATTATGGATACGCCAAAGGCTATCAACCGCTGATCGAATATCTGCTGAGTTATATGGAGAATAAAGGCGTAGACCTAACCGGTAAGGACCTGCTCGTGACGAGTGGCTTTACGGAGGGGCTCAGCCTGGTACTGTCTAGCTTCAAGCAAGGGAGCGGCCGGATTTTGTGCGAGAATCCGACTCATCATACGGCCATCAAAGCATTTAAAATGCATGGTTACAAGATTACAGGAGTTCCTATGGAGAGGGATGGTATCCGTCTGAAGGACCTTTCCCATGAGCTCGCATCTCATGCTTATGATTTGGCTTATCTCATACCCTCTTATCATAATCCCACTGGAATAGTGATGTCCCATCAAAAAAGAAGAGAAGCTTTACGTCTGTTTAATGAGTATCAGGTTCCCATCATCGAGGACGGATTTAATGAAGAATTGCGTTATTCGGGATCGCATATAGCACCGCTTGTCGTGAGTGCGGGAAGTGGAAATAACAATGTGATCTATATAGGGAGCTTCTCTAAGATATTATTTCCCGGCTTGCGTGTCGGCTGGGTGCTGGCCGATAAAGCATTGATTCATTATCTGGAGAGCGTAAAGCGTGCACGAAGCATTCATACGTCTACACTCGATCAATCCTTGCTATATCAATATCTTTATAATGGCAATTTTGAGAAATATCTAAAGCGGGCGAAGTCGGAATACAAACGAAAATATGAGCTGGTCGTCAAAGGTTGTAAAGATTGGCTCCCTGCGCATCAGTTGTCAAGTGATGGAGGCCTTCATGTATTTATTGAATTTGCATCCGGCTTGGATACAAGGAAGCTGCTGAAGTTGTGTTCAGAACAGGGGGTTTTGTTTACACCGGGTGATATTTTTTACACGGACGGCCGTGGTCGGAATACGCTTCGGCTTGGTTTCTCACGAGTATCAGAAGCGGATATTCGGAAGGGAATTCAAATGATTGGTCATTGTGCGGAGAAGCTGCTCTGATCAGAGCGCAGCATTATTTTAAGGAGGTAGTGTTGTGAAAGTTGGCATCATTATGGGCGGAGTATCCTCCGAGAGAGAAGTCTCATTACAAACAGGCAAGCAAATGATGGTTCATCTCAATAAATCCAAATACAGTCCAATTCCCATTGATATTAAGGATAAGCGTGATCTGATTACTAAGACAAATGGGATCGACTTCGCTCTGCTCGCTCTTCATGGAACCTTCGGTGAGGATGGAACCGTACAGGCCACGCTGGAAACTTTGGGTATTCCATATATAGGAAGTGGTGTGCTATCCAGCAGCATTTGTATGGATAAAGACATGAGCAAGAGGCTGCTTCGGCAAGCAGGTGTCTACACACCAGACTGGATCAACGTTAGCAGCTTGGAAGAGCTGTCGACTGTAGACACCGAAGCGATCGAATTTCCAGTCATCGTCAAGCCGAACAGCGGCGGCTCCAGCATAGGAACTCAACTTGTTCGGTCTGCAGAGTTTCTTGAGCAAGGGGTATGTAGAGCACTGAAATGGGACCGTCAAGTTATGATTGAACGTTATATAGAGGGAGAGGAGCTAACTTGCTCTATATTAGACGGTAAGCTTCTGCCAATCCTATCCATTAAACCCAAAGCTGAGTTTTTTGACTATGTGTCCAAATATGAGGCAGGGGAAGCGGAAGAGCAGGTCGTTCAACTGACGGATGAGCTCCAAAACCAGGTGAATGAAGCTGCCTTAAAGTGCTATTCGTCCCTGAAGTGCAGTGTGTATGCAAGGATAGACCTGATGCTCAAGGACGGTGTGGTCTATGTATTAGAAGTAAATACGCTTCCGGGAATGACTCAAACGAGTCTGTTTCCGCAGAGCGCCAGAGCAGATGGGATAGAGTACGAAGGACTGCTGGATAGAATAATTACAGCCTCCTTAGAGGAAAGAAGCAAAGAGAATCTGTGCAATAGGGAGAAGAATCGTTATGTATCTTAAGAACAGCTTCCTGTCACCTGTAGTACAGACAATGCCGCCGTCCGGAATTCGCCAATTTTTTAACGCAGCCGAAGCTGATCCGGAGGTGATCTCTCTAGGCGTAGGAGAACCCGATTTCGTTACACCTAAGCGAGCAATAGAAGCATGTGTAAAGGCGCTGAACGATGGGCGAACCATGTATACACCTAATGAAGGACTCATGGAGCTGCGGGAAGAAATTGCTGGATATTTGAATAAATATTTTAAGATGAGCTACGACCCTGTTGGTGAGATACTCGTAACCGTCGGTGGTAGTGAAGCAATAGATTTGGCTCTTCGTGCACTCTTAACACCAGGTGATGAGGTCGTCATACCTGTGCCAGGTTACGTAGCATACTCTCCGCTTGTACGGTTAAACGGCGGAGTTCCGATTGAGCTGGAGCTGTCCGACGAGCACGACTTTAAGCTGACCGAAGAATTACTACAGCAGGCCATTACTTCAAGAACTAAAGCCGTGATCGTCAATTATCCTAGTAATCCGACAGGTGCAGTGATGAAAAAAGAAGACTGGCTGCCGATAGTCCGTCTGGCAATACAGCATAATCTCATCGTTATTACGGACGAAATGTATGCGGAGCTCACTTATGATGGTCAGCATGACAGTATTGCATCGCTTCCTGGCATGCGAGATCGGACGCTTGTGGTCAGCGGCTTCTCCAAAGCATTCGCTATGACGGGATGGAGAATAGGTTATTTATGTGGACCTAAGCAGCTCTTGCAGGAAATGGTCAAGATTCACCAATATACCATCCTGTGTGCACCTATCATGGGGCAAATTGCGGCAATTGAATGTCTTAAGAACGGACATGAAGAAAAGGAAGAGATGAAGCAGGCTTACAATGAGCGACGAAAAATGTTCATTCAGAGTTTAAGTGAACTGGGTCTGTCATGCCGACAACCGAAGGGTGCATTTTATGCCTTTCCAGACATTACGGTGACAGAAATGAGTTCTCAGGAGTTTGCAGGAAGGCTCCTCCGCGAGGGGAAGGTAGCCGTAGTGCCTGGTCATGTGTTTGGTAATGGTGGAGAGGGCTTCATTCGGTGCTCGTATGCATCTTCGTTCGTACAGCTGGAGGTAGCGCTGGATAGAATCAGCCGCTGGCTTAGATTAACACATGGAATTTATTGACGTAAACAGCATTTCCCGTGATTTCGATCGTGTCACCTGCGATCACTTTTACCTGTACTCGGCCATCCTTTCCGATTTCCTGCCCCTGTTCTATGAGAAGCTCGAACGTTGAAGTCAATTCTTTATTTATATATTTTGCATAGTAAGCTCCCAACACGCCAGAAGCCGTACCCGTTACCGGATCCTCGATCGTACCTGAATACGGTGAGGAGAAATGCCTGGCGTGGATATGTGCAGCTTCATCATAAGTCTGTAAGCAAAAAGGATGGATAGAAGCACGAGGCATCTCCTTTAATATGTTAGGAAAAAGAGTGTTCTCAGGCTTCATCCGTCTGAAAGCATCAAGGTTTCTTACCGGAACTAATAAAGTCCATGTCCCCGTGCTGCCATATACTATAGGTGTTTCAGTATCGATATCACTAATGTCAATTCCAATTGAATTCGCCAGCTCTTGAATAGAGCCAATAGCAGACCTTTTGAATGAAGCGCATAGATGGTTGCCATTGTTGCATGACCACATAGATTGATTTCATGTCCAGGTGTAAAATAACGAATCCTCAAATCAGCTAAGTCCGATTTCATCGGAAACGCAGTTTCATTAAAGCCTACCTTCTCAGCCACCTGCCTCATTTGTTCCTCTGTTAGCTCATCGCTGTCCAGTACCACCCCGGCTGGATTTCCCATACCAGGAATATTGCTGAATGCATCGTAATGATAAACCTTTATTTCTCTCATAGAACCCCCAGATATATGTATGACTTGTATGATATTAATTTAATGGTCTCGTATTCTTTGACAGAAAGAACGAAGTAGTGTAAAGTGATGTCTGCATACATGATTTAACGCTTAAAAGCATTTTAGCATTTTAGTAGAAAAGTTGATAATAAAAATTGTCGTAAATAAATAGAAATATTTCGCACCCAGACGGTAACAGCAGAGCTTACAGAGAGTAGGAATCTTAAATTATCCCGCACCATAAAAGCGGAGCCTGATGAGTCCTTTCGTTACTAAAGCGAAGGGACTTTTTTTGTTGATGTCTTACAGGGAATGATTGAAATAGTTCAAATCGAAATGACGACTATGATATGGAGGTAAATATGGATCAGGAAAATAAGGTATTAAAGATTCATTCAGCAGAAGCAATGGTCATCACTGCTCTGTTAATGGGATTGCTGGGATACCTGATTATTGGAGTTGAGGTGGTTCCGCATATCGCAGTTATGTCCGGAATAGCACTTCTGCTAATATATGGTGCTATAAAGAAGGTTAGCTTCAAAGAGCTGGAAGGAGCGATGGCAGAGGGAGCTAAATCGGGAATCGGTGCAGTGATGATCTTCTTCTTCATTGGCATGCTGATCAGCAGCTGGATGGCGAGCGGGACCATTCCAACTTTTGTTTATTTATCTGTCGAGCTGGTATCGGGAAAGTTCTTCTATGCAATCGTGTTCCTTGTGACCGCCATCATTGGTATTAGTCTTGGCAGTTCTCTAACGACAGCAGCCACTCTAGGCGTTGGATTCATAGGTGCGAGTACTGCACTGGATATGTCACCGGTAATTACCGCAGGAGCCATTGTCTCAGGTGCATTCTTTGGAGATAAGATGTCGCCACTGTCCGATACGACTAACCTTGCTGCTACAGTAGCGGGTGCAGATTTATTTGATCATATTAAAAATATGGCCTGGACCACAATTCCTGCATTTACGATATCATTCATCGTATTCTTAGTGCTCTCTCCACAACATACGAGTACCAGTATAGACCAAATTGAATTGGTAAAAGATACGCTGATGCAATTGAATCTTGTTAATGGATACTCATTCTTGCCGTTTGTGATCCTAGCAGTTCTTGCCTTTATGAAGGTGCCAGTTATCGCTGCCTTGTTTGCAGGTACGCTATCGGCGCTGGTCATCTCTATATGGACTGGGAATGGGATTGATATTAAGAGTATGCTGGATCTGCTATATTCGGGTTACCAATCGGCTAGTGGAGTGGAGGATGTAGATACAATGCTGTCCAGAGGCGGAATAGAGAGCATGATGTTCAGTGTATCTGTTATACTGCTTGCGTTAAGTATGGGAGGCTTGCTGTTTAGACTTGGAATCATCCCTGCCTTGCTGTCTATGGTCCAACGCTTCTTAAACCGTGTTTCCATTCTTATTTGCTCTACCGCTGGAATGGCCATAGCTGTCAATTTTATTATTGGAGAGCAGTACTTGTCGGTCTTATTAACCGGCAATGCATTTAAAGATTACTACAGAAAGGCAGGACTTGAACCAAAGCATCTATCACGTGTGCTAGAGGATGCGGGAACGGTAGTAAATCCCCTTGTTCCATGGAGTGTGTGTGGTGTATTTATTACTTCTGTGCTGGGTGTTTCCGTAGTTGAATATGCGCCATTTGCTCTGTTCTGCTTGCTGTGTCCCTTAATCACTGTATTCTATGGATTTACAGGCATATCTTTGCCGAAATCTTCGAAAAACACGAAGAATAGAACCACCTGATAGGAGAATAAAGTTTATCCAATTTAATTATCTGGATTCCGGATTAATACCATCCTGCTGACAGGTATCACAGGATACTGCCGTTCATTCCCTACCTTCGTGTCGTCAAGGGGGTCAAAAGGCAGCACCGCTTTGTCAGCAGGATTCATCAGCTGCACATACAAACCATACTCTTCCGTTTTGCCAGCGGCTAACGTATCATAGAGATTTTTTCCTGCATAATCAGGGTTTTCAGATGCGAGCTATGCAGCTTCATAACGATCTATATATTGTACCCCTGTTATAGGAATCCAGCTGGATTTAACGTAAGTGCGTACACCTTGTGTATTCTTCCAGACATAAGTGTTCACACTATGTCCGAGTATATGCTGGAGACTCTTCACCGTACCTGTAAATTGCAAGAAATGAAGTTTAGTCTGACATGGAGTTCAGCAGGAACGTCGCCTGCCCATTTCATATTCTGCATTCTGACTTGGATAACTATGATTTCCGTATCGAAATCATAATATTACATTGAGTAAACGATAAAAAAATATACGGTTAATATTTGTGTTTTATACTCTATTAGAATTGAAAATTAAAGGAGGAATAATAATGAACACATTTAGAAAAAAGGCTATAACGATTACAGCTGTTTCTGCAATCGCTCTTGGAACAATAACCGCTGGAAGTCACTTGCCCATCTTAGATGCAAAGGGGAATCAAAATAATAATAGACAAGTCGAAAATGTCATCTTTATGGTTCCAGATGGCTTCTCCGCTTCATATGTCACGAATTACCGTTGGTATAAAGGAGAAGAAACAGCACTGGATTCTATATTAGTTGGGATGCATCGTACATACTCTGCAAATTCAGAGATTACGGATTCAGCTGCAGCGGGCACCGCTTTTGCAACTGGTGTTAAAACAAACAACGGTATGATCAGCACTTCACCTGATGGCAAAGAGCTCAAAACCATTCTTGAAGCGATGGAGGAAAAAGGCAAGTCCTCAGGTTTAGTTGCAACTTCTACCATTACGCATGCAACACCGGCTGTATTCGCCTCTCATGTAGCCAGCCGTGCGGATGAAGCGGCTATTGCTCCACAGCTTATCGATAATGATGTAGATGTCATTATGGGTGGTGGGAAAAAATATTTCCCCGACTCTCTTATCAATGAAGCAAAAGAGGATGGTTATCAGTACATCTCGAGCAAAGCTGACTTGAAGCGTGCTGAAAGATCGAACAAGCTGATTGGATTATTTGCGGAAGATGGACTGGCGCCTGAACTGGACCGTGAAACGACGAATCAGCCTAGCCTGAAAGAAATGACAGAAACGGCATTGAAGGTACTCAACAAGGATAAAGATGGGTTCTTCCTTATGGTCGAAGGAAGCCAAATTGACTGGGCAGGTCACGATCATGATGCAGCCTGGGCAATGAAGGATTCGGAAGCATTTGAGAAGGCTCTGGAATCTGTACTGGAATTTGCTAAGAAGGACAAGAATACGTTGGTCGTTGTAGCAGGGGATCATGACACAGGAGGTATGTCCGTTGGCGGAAGCGGTCAAGGAGATGTAGATCTAGAGGTGATTCGAAATGTAACGGCTACCGGTGATTATATGGTAACCAAGCTTGATTCCACTCGCAGTAATATAAAAGAGGTTGTGAAGGAATACACTGCAATTGATCTTACAGATGATGAGGCTCAGTTAATTAAGTCTTCCGAACAGCCGTCAATTACGATTAATGAAATTGTCTCTGCACGAGCAAATGTTGGCTGGTCAAGTCTGAACCATACGGGTGTAGACATACCGTTGTATGCATATGGCCCGGGTGCGGATCTATTTACCGGACTTCATGAGAATACCGATTTGCCTGTGTTAATGGCAGAAGCGCTAAAGATTAAATTTACTCCAGGAAAATAAGCGGAATTTTGCTGAGACCCTAGAATAACGTGATCACTTGGGAAGTGAGAAAATAATCCCAAGTGATCTTTTTTATTTATAGCAAGAGAAGAGAATAACATTAAATCTTGATATGTTAATGAAAAAAGGCTATTCACAACACATGAACCATGTGTTGTGAATAGCCAATTCATATGTAGGTCATAGTTAGCAAGGGAATTGTTGATTATTTAGGTCTAAATTCAGAACCGTGGTCAAGAAGCTGCATTGAATTGGGTACAAAATCAGGATAAGTTACGAAGATGAACAGACCCAACACTGTCAGAGCGGCTAGAATACCTTTTTTCATTTGGGAGATCTCCTCTCATAAGAATTTTATTGAGTATATCATAACACGTTTTGAGTTGAGAAACAGTACCAAATTTTCTAAGAATTTCAAACAAGGAGATTGCTTTTTTGAAATACTTGTCATTCCTCATTTCATCAGCTGCATCCAGAATATGAAGGGTAATATCGATTGCGGTTGATTGTTCCTGTTTCATATTACGGTATAGGGCGAGCTGATATTGGTAGGACAAGTAATGTGCTGCTCTTACTTTATCGTTGTAATGCGTGTAGCCTTCTACGAAATTTGATAGGTGAGTAATGATGGAATCGACGTCATAGTTAAATTGATTAGCAGAACGAAGGATATTGATTAAGCCTTGAAGTACTTGATCGGGGTTAGCGTCTAAGAATTGTACATATTCAGGCAGCCTGTCCTGCTTGCCATCCAGAATATCGAGCTGTAATTCATTAGCAGTAGAGAAGAATTTGAAGTGTTCGATCAGATATTTGCCCGTTTCTGTGGAATCATCAAGCCAATCCAGGTTGGCATAGAAGGAGATGTACTCTCTTGATTTGGTGAAATCACCCAGCTTCTGATAGGAGAGACCATTCATAAGATGACTGTATCCAAAGTAATAAATGATATGGTCTTTATAAACATGTGACGTGGAGTCTGTCTCGATAAGCTCTTGATGAACTTCTTTGGCTAGCTGCATAAGCTGATCAGATAAGGATAGAACCTCTTCCCAGTTCTCAATTGTATAGTTTGATTGAATCAAATTGACTATAGAGTCCAGATCCAGAGGCTCATCGTAAGGAAAATGTACACTCATTTATTCCTCTCCTCGCCATAATTTTCATAATATTTACTATATATTACAGTAAGCGCAATAGGAGGTCAATCAAGCATTAGCAGGCTACGAAATTCTCAAAATTTTATATTGAACTATAGATTTAACACGGATTTAATTATGATCATGTATTAGGTACATATAGGCTTTGTATGATGGTGCATGGCGATTAAATAATTCATTTTTTTCTGACTGTGACGATGTGAAGCTGATTTCTCAAAATAATGCTTGACAGTATGCAGCGATATGGTTTTAATTATATAGACCAATCGTTATAATGCATAAGGATGTGACTCTGCTTGAGTGAGAAGTCTAACGCTAAAGAATGCATCGTTAATACAGCAGCCAGACTGTTTTTTTCACAGGGATATCATGCGACCGGTCTAAATCAGATCATTAAGGAAAGTAATACACCCAAAGGCTCGTTGTATCATTATTTCCCGCATGGTAAGGAAGAGCTTGCACACGAATGTATTCAAAAAGCTAATGAGGATATATTGCAGAAATTCGAAGCGTGCTTTGCGGCTAATGACAATACGGGGGATGTCATACAATTATTCGTTCATAAGCTTGCTGATGAGACTGAAGCAGCTGGATTCACCGGTTTTTTGCCATTCAGCTTCTGGGCAGCCGTTGAGACCTCTTGCATTAGTCATCAGCTGAGAGAAGCTTGTCAAGGAGTATTTGCAGATTGGCAGCAAGTGATTGCCAGGAATCTCATTAAGGATGGCATAAGTGAGGAGAAAGCACGAGAAACGGGGTTATTGGTCATTTCCTTGCTGGAGGGAGCATTGATTATCAGCCTGACCAATCAGGACAAACAGCCGATGCTGACGGCTGCAAATTATTTGTCGGTTCTCGCAAAGAATGCGAAGTAGGCTTCCCTAGCTTGTAGAGAGAGAAAATATATTAAGGATTAAGAGGAGGATGGAACCGTGGAGGTTACCATGAAAGCTGATACTGTGCAAGAGGGGCAAGAACAAAAACAATATAAGGTGCTGCCCATTTTGTTCGCCATGCTGCTTAGTGGATTTATCGGTCTATTTGGAGAGACAGCACTTAATGTAGCAATGACTCCATTGATGGATCTGCTACAAGTAGGGCCTACAACAATTCAGTGGCTGACTACTGGTTATTTGCTTGTATTGGGTATTCTAGTACCCGTGTCTGGATTGCTGTTGCAATGGTTTACTACAAGACAATTGTTTACAACTTCACTGATTTTTTCGATTGCAGGTACTTTGGTAGCTGCGTTTGCACCAACCTTTGAAATGCTATTAATTGCAAGGGTGCTTCAGGCTGCGGGTACAGCACTATTGCTGCCGTTGATGTTTAACACGATATTGATTATTTTCCCGATCGAGAAGCGGGGTTCTGCGATGGGATTGATCGGGCTGGTCATTATGTTTGCGCCGGCGATCGGTCCAAGTATTTCAGGATTGATTCTGGCTAACCTGACCTGGCATTGGATCTTCTTGATATCATTGCCATTCTTTATCATTTCGCTTGTGTGCGGCTTAATGTTCCTGCCGAACATCTCGAAATTAACGAAACCGAAAATTGATGTACCATCTATCATCCTATCCACACTTGGTTTTGGAGGTATCGTATACGGGTTTAGTAGTGCGGGTGGACACGGAGAAACAGGCAGTGGTTGGAGCAGCCCCATTGTTATAAGTACGCTGTTAGTCGGCGTATTGTCTTTGCTCATCTTCAGCATCCGCCAGCTCAGAATGAAGCAGCCGATGCTGGATCTGCGCGCATTCAAGTATCCAATGTTTACAATTGGGCTCATTCTTATCTTCTTCTGTATGATGATGATGTTATCGTCCATGCTAATATTGCCGATGTATTTGCAGAAAGGTCTTGCGGTTACAGCTCTGACAGCCGGATTAGTGTTATTGCCGGGCAGCCTGCTGAATGGATTCTTGTCACCAGTAATGGGGCGTCTGTTTGATAAATTTGGTCCTAAATGGCTCGTTCGTGTTGGATTAGTTGTAGTGGCTGCAGTTCTGTTTATGTATACTGGAATTGAACCTGCGACTCCACTGGCCTTGATTATTACACTCCATTTATTCATGATGATCGGTATTTCTATGGTCATGATGCCTGCTCAGACGAATGGTCTGAACCAGCTTCCGCCGGAGTATTATCCGCATGGAACGGCAATTATGAATACTCTGCAGCAAGTGTCTGGTGCGATTGGTACAGCTGTTGCGGTAAGTATTCTCAGTGCAGGTCAGGCGCGTTTCTTGAGTGGAGTGACCAATCCGGAAAGTCCGGAGAATCAACTCGCTGGATTTACAACCGGTGTACAAAATGCCTTTGTATTCGCATTAATCCTGGCCGTCATCGGTCTAGTCATTTCTTTCTTCATTAAACGGGTTCAGGTAACTGGACAACAGAGTGAGCAAGGCCCTATGCATTAATTAATAAATGTAGTTTATAGAAAGGTATGCTGCCAGAATCCTGGAAGCATACCTTTTTTATTCACTCTAAAGTGTCTGATAAGCTGGAATTGTGATGATCACGGAGTCATCTATCAACTGACTCTTCGTAATGCAGGATATGTAAATTTCAATGCAAAAAATAAAAAAATAGGATTGACTTATTCAATGATATTTCATACACTGAATGCAATGAAAGCACTTACATTTTATATTCGAAAACGTTACCTCAATTTATTTCCCAATACATTTCCTCATTATTTCAAGTAAACTGCACTTCAGATCAACTAATTCTCTATTCATCCAGTTTATTCTGTTCCTAAAGCGCTTTATATTAAGGTTTTGATGATGATTTGTTTCCTCGCTGTTCAATTCGGTATATACAGGGATACCTGTTATACATATAAAAAGCTATCTAAGGGGGATTACAGCAAATGAAACACAAAGCGCCAAAAACGGTTGCCATGCTTCTACTTGCAAGCACAATGTTGTTTACTGCTGCCTGTGGAAATACGAATGATGGAGCAAGTACCGGAAATGAAGGGACTTCATCGGAATCGAATTCAACAGAACCGATCACATTTACGTTTTTCGGAGCGGATGCAAGTCCGAACTGGAATAAGATGCAGGATGCTATAGGTCAGAAGATCATTGAAGAGACCGGTGTAACGATCAATGCCGAATATGATGTATCCAGCGGGGGCGGAGATGAGAAGATCCCTCTGATGGCAGCAAGCGGTGATTATCCTGATCTCATTTATCCGAAAGGGAATTTGTCCAAATTGGTTGATGCAGGTGCGATGATTGATCTTACGGATCTTATTGAAGAGCATGCACCTAATTTGAAGAAGGTTTATGGAGATCAGATGAATCGTCTTAAATACAGCAATGAAGATCAATCGATATACTGGCTGCCAACAAATACGGGTGTTGGACAGACATTGTTTGATGCAGGAGGCGGATTCTCAATACAGCATCAAGTGGTTAAGGAGCTGGGTTATCCAGAGATCAAAACCCTAGAAGATTTTGAGAATGCAATTCGGGAGTACTATGAGAAGCATCCAACAACAGCCGATGGTCAGCCAACCATTCCGATCTCACTTAGTGCTGATGGATGGAGAATTATGATAACGGTTACAAATCCAGCTTTTGGTGTAACAGGCGCTCCGGATGATGGCGAATACTACATTAATCCTGAAACGTACGAAGCGATGTTACATTACAAGCGTCCAGAGGAGAAAGAGTTTTTCCGCTGGCTGAACAAAATATACAATGAAGGCTTGCTCGATAAAGAGAGCTTCATTCAAAAGGATGATCAATACAAGGCTAAGATAGCAAGTGGACGTGTACTTGGTTTGCTTGACCAAGATTGGGGATACAGCGACGCAGAGAATGCTTTGAAATCTGCCGGAAAGTATGAGCAGACTTACGGACACTATCCTGTATCTCTGGATGAGACATATAAACGCGCCGACTTCCAAAGCATCGGCCTGGATGCATACGGGATCGGGATCACAACGAGCTGTGAAGATCCTGTTCGTGCAATTAAATTCCTAGACTGGCTTGCCTCTGACGAAGGGCAGGTACTTCGTCAATGGGGGATTGAAGGTGAACACTATGTTGTAGAAGACGGCGTTCGTAAGATCCCAGCAGAGGTTCAGGAGAAGAAGAACAATGACAATGCAAACTTTACGAAGGAATCCGGAATCGGTCTGTACAACATCTTCAGTGCGCGTTATGGTGATGGAGTAAAAGATTCAACGGGGAATTATTATACTACCAACTTCCCAGAAGAAATTATCAAGAACTATAACGAGGTCGAGAAGGAAACACTTGCAGCTTATGGCGTAGAGACTTGGAAAGGCTTATTCCCGACTGAAGAGGATTTCCCTGTTAAGGAGTGGGGAGCTGCATACAATATGCCGGTTCCATCGGATACGAATTACAACGTTATTTTCCAGAAAACCCAAGACATTATTCGCAAACGGATTCCAGAAGCAATCGTTTCAAGCCCGGATCAATTTGATCAAATCTATGACAGCATGCTGGCGGAGATTGATAAAGCAGGCGCGGTTGAGATGGAGCAGCAATACACAGAATGGCTGAAAGAGCGTATTAAATTATGGACAGGGAAAGATGTATAGGCTAGTAATTATCAAAGCCTTGAGGTATTCATAAATGAAGAAGACAGCCGAGCATCAAGATTCGGCTGTCTTCTTCTTTAATTTTAACTCTGAAAGAAATCACTATTTGGATTGGACGGACTCTTTCTTCTCTAAGGCTTGTTCAGCAGCCTGTTTCTGCGTCCTTTTGCCAGGCATGAATAGCGTCAGCACAAGTGCAATTATCCCTATAACCATCATAAAGTAGTATGCGTCACTTGAGCCTAATATGGAAGAAAGGGTCGCGATGAACTCGGAGGAAGCCGTTGGATTTTGGCTTTGAACTTCAATAGAATGACGGGCTGCTTGAGCGGTATAGATCGTGATTACAACAGCTGTTCCGATCGCTCCTGCAATTTGCCGAACCGTATTGTTAACTGCGGAGCCATGCGTGCCCAAATGTCTTGGCAATGCATTCAAACCAGCAGTGTTCAGCGGCATCGTAATAAAGCTAAGGCCAATGCGCAGACAAATCGTACGGATCATTAAATACATATAAGAAGTATCACTGGATAAGTCAGTCACGGCCCACATGGATGGGATGATGAAGAGCAGGCCTGTTATAAACAGAGGTTTTGCTCCGAATCGGTCATACAGCTTGCCTGTAACTGGAGATAAAAGAGCATTAATCACTGCACCAGGTAGTAATAATAGTCCAGCTTCAAAGGCGGTAAAGCCCTTACCGCTTTGGAGGTACATAGGCAGCAGGATCAAATCCGCATAAATAAGCATCGTAATGAGAATGTTTATGACGGAAGTGAACGTAAACATCTTATTCTTAAATACATCCAGGTTCAATAGAGGATCTTTGGATTTAATTTGCCGGGCACAAAATAGAGATGTAATTAAGAGTCCGATGATCAAAGACAGGATCACACTGAGGGAATCCCAGCCCTTGCTGCCAGCGGTGCTAAATCCATATAATATAAAGCCGAAGCCGATTGTAGACAATACAACACTCACAACATCAAGCTTGGCTTTGACGGTTTGAGAAACGTTAGCCAAGTATTTTAATGATAGCAAAATGACAATTGCCGCAAAAGGCACCAGCCCAATAAAGAGCCATCTCCAAGATACATATTCAATAATGAAACCAGCCAGAGTAGGGGCGATTGCAGGTGCAAATATAATAGCAAAGCCGATCAAGCCCATGACGCTGCCTCTTTTTTCAATAGGGAAGACGATAAGGATGACGCTCATCATAAGGGGAGTAATAATCCCTGTACCTGCGGCTTGAATCATTCTTCCTGTAAGTAAAATACTGAAATTAGGTGATAATGCACAAATTACACTGCCGATCAACAACAGCAGCATGGAGCTGACAAATAATTGTCTAGTGGTGAAACGCTTCATGAGATAAGCTGTGGCGGGAATTAATACTCCGTTGACCAGCATAAAGCCAGTTGCTAGCCATTGTATGGTTGAAGCCGACACTTTGAACACATTCATCAGATCATTAAGTGCTACATTGAGCAGGGTTTGATTCAAGGTTGATAAAAAACAACCTAAAATTAAAATAAATAATAGTATTCCTTTTTTTACATTGGGCTTCTCTTGTTCCATTAAGGTACTCCTTCCAAGCATTGCTTTGTCAACACCGTATCAATAAAATAGATGGTATCATAATGAAAATAAACTGCCAATTTGCAATTTGTTTCAATGCGTCGTGTATACAACAAGGAGTAGGCAAACTGCATACAAACAAGGATTTAATCGACAAAGGAGAAAGAAATGTCTATAAGAAAAAAGGAAGATCCACGAGCAATTCGTTCCAAAAATATGTTTAAACAGGCCGCTCTTTCTCTTCTGGTAGAGGAACCATCGATCTCACAGGTCACAGTACAGAAGGTTGCTGATCGCGCTGAACTAAATAGGGCAACATTTTATCTTCACTATGTAGATATTAACGATCTGATGACGAAGGTTACGAATGAAATGTTCGACGAGCTGTCGATAAAATTAGAGCCTCTTGTACAGTCGGAAATACTGGATAACGAAGAGGACCTAACACGATTTTTGGACTATATATATGAGAATAGGAAGCTGTTCGCTGTATTGTTTGAGCACAAAAACTATGAATCCAGACTATTCAATCTCTTCAAACATTTGATCGAAACGAGAAGAAATAAAGCGCAAATCACGAGGGGTTTGCCAGATCATCTAGTATCAATCGAGATTCTGACATCTTCAATTATCGGGGTCATAATGTGGTGGATCAGAGAAGGAATTCACTTTAGCTCGGAACATATAGCAAATCAAATCTCGATGATTTATAAAAAATCGCCTATAAGTTAACCGTCTGTTCAATGGTCCAGAGATATAAAATAAACCCTCCGTTAGGAGGGTTTGCTTGACGAAACGGTAGATGATTACAGCTCTCGCTGGTCGATATCGTCATGTGAACCTTCGAATCCTTGCATCTGGAGCTGTTGAATAAAGTTAAGCAGTGCATGAATGAGAGAGCATATATCCGAGAAAAAAAGACTGCCGGCCTTATACGCCAGCAGTCTTCTTCAATTATCGTAGTAAGCTCATCTCTTACTCGCTTGATAATTCCTTGAGCGATTTTACTTTACCATGAGGGTGCTGTTCTTGCTTTCGTGACTTCCAGGCTGCTTCTTTCCTTCTCTTCTGGTCGGCCATTACAGTATTCCTCCTTTAGGCAAATGAGATGTATACCACTTCTCTATAGTGCCATTGCGTCGGGAATATCATTCCTCACACCATCATCTTTCTGTAACTTTGCATCCTTATGGAAATACAGAGCTGGTACGGTTACTTCTTTAGAGTTTATTTAAAGTTAGACAGCTTCAATATGACGATGTTTGTTAAATTTGTTTCACTAACGAAACGAGATGGAGCTTGATGTCGTAAGGAAATAAGGTAAACTATGTAAGTATTCATTCTAAATGGAAAGAGGGTAACACGATTGGAGTCAATATGGCTGGAGTATGCATGGGCGCTGCTGATTCTTATTGGACTGGAAGGATTATTATCAGCGGATAATGCCCTTGTTCTGGCGGTAATTGCAAAGCACTTGCCGGAAGAACAGAAGAAGAAAGCAATTAATTATGGAATTATTCTGGCTTTTGTTTTTCGATTTGGCGCGTTATTTGCGATTTCGTTTATTGCAAACGTTTGGCAAATACAGGCTATTGGTGCAGCGTATCTTCTATACCTCGGATTGAAGCATGTCATTAAAACGAAATTCGGGAAGAAAAACGAGAAAATTCGCGAGGATGTCAAGAAAAACGCTGCGGGAAAAAGTTACTGGGCTACGGTTGGTAAAATTGCACTCGCCGATATTGCCTTTGCGATTGACTCAATACTGGCTGCAGTTGCTCTCGCACTCGGACTTCCAGATTCGCCGCTTGGTGATTTCGGGGGAATGGATGGTGGTCAGTTCATCGTTGTCGTGCTCGGCGGAATTGCTGGACTGGTACTCATTAAGTTTGCTGCAACATGGTTTGTTAAGCTGCTTGTTGATCGCCCGGCACTGGAAACGACAGCATATGCGATCGTTGCGTGGGTCGGTGTTAAGCTAGCTGTAATTACTCTCGCTCACGAGGATATCGGAGTGCTGGATCATCATTTTCCACATAGCACGGGCTGGACACTTGTATTCTATGCAGTGCTGGTTGCAATCGCGTTATGGGGCTGGTTTGCTCCATCGAACAAGAAGCAGGCAGCAGAAGATATTATATAGGATTAAGCCATTGTAAGCAGATAGCTATATATTGTCGCTGACAAGACATGCCAAACCAAGAGCTGCGTATTACGCGGCTCTTTTTGTATTTATTCTAGAGAGATCTTACCATATGTAGGGATGATTTGATAATATACATAATGAACCAAAATATATCTTTACCATGATTCACCTCATTTATTTCAATACCTGAGAAATGCAAGGATTTATGAAATTGATTCAGCCTTAACAAAAATTAGGTATCATTAGAGTTGGATCAACTATGGAGGAAGTGTACCATGAAAATTGCAATCATAACTGAAACATTTCTGCCTTCGACTGACGGGATTGTTACCAGATTAACGGCTTCAATTCGTTATTTCCTTGACGAAGGTCATGAAGTGATTATTATTGCTCCGGATTTGGGAATCACCCGTTTTGGTGAAGCCAGAATCTATGGAATTCCAGCACGTCCACTTCCGTTATACAGAACGAAAAAGTTTGCAATGCCGAGCCCTAAAGTCGGAAAGCTACTGAAAGAGTATGATCCTGATGTCGTGCATGTCGTCAATCCGGCATTACTTGGAGCTGCAGGAATATATTATTCGAGAAAGTATGGTTATCCATTATTGGCGTCGTATCATACGAACCTGTCACAGTACCTTGATTATTACAAGCTCCCCTATCTAAAAGGTCTCTTGTGGTCCTATATTCGATCACTTCATAACCGGGCAGCTGTCAATTTGTGTACTTCTCTTACTGTTAAGGATGAACTAACCTCACGACATTTTCGAAATGTTATGCACTGGAAACGCGGTGTTGATACCGAAATGTTCAGTCCCGAGCGTTACGATTCAGTTATGCGTGTGAGGTTGTCTCAAGGACACGAGGGTAAAAAAATACTGCTCTACGTGGGCAGACTGGCGGTAGAGAAGGAAATAGAGAAGCTCAGAGATCTGTTTGACGCTTCTGATCAATTTGTTCTCGCCATTATCGGGGATGGACCGCATCGAAAGGCGCTGGAAGACCACTTTAAAGGCACACCTACACTCTTTACAGGCTTCCTATATGGTCAAGAGCTGGCGCAGGCCTTTGCTTCATCTGATGTTTTTGTTTTTCCATCCACGACAGAGACGCTTGGACTTGTCCTCTTGGAAGCCATGGCATCCGGTCTTCCTGTTGTTGCTGCAAGAAGTGGACCAACAAGCGAACAGATCAGACATGAGCACTCTGGATTATTATATGATCCTAACGATCATCAGGATTTTATCTCCGCTGTCTGTCGGTTCGAAGATGAAGCTGTAAGAAAAAAGATGGCTGAAGCTGCTTATCAAGAGAGTATAGGCAAGGGATGGTCAGAAGCAGCGGAGCAGGTGCTTGGGTACTATAAACAGACCATTTCAGAGAGGAAGCTTAAGTCAAATGAGGAAATCTTGAATTCGAATTAGAAGGGGAGATGACGGCTTGAATCCAGCAGAAAATGATATCGGACTTATTCTGGAAGGCGGGGGAATGAGGGGATTATACACGGCAGGCGTATTGGATTGCTTAAGGGCATGGGGCATCGACTTTCCGATTGTGGTTTCTTCCTCATCCAGCGCTCTGATTGGAAGTTACTATATTTCTAAACAGAGAGGGAAGATTTACGAGGTTTTTAATCAACTGCTGGATGGTCGAAGTCTTGTATCGATTAAGCGCATGTTGACCCATCAGGAGCTCTTTCATATGGATCTGATATTCAACATTCTTCCGGCACAACTGGCGCCTTTTGATTTTCCCTCCTTTTCTGAGTCCGGTGCATTGTTTCTCATTACTACGACGGATATGGCAACAGGTTCTGCATTGTATCATGATCATTACGATTCAGCGGAAAATCTGTTCACCCTGATTCGTGCTTCAAGCAGTCTACCTGTGCTCTCCCCGAGTGTATTATTCCAGGGCAGACAGCTTATTGACGGTGGAGTAGCAGATCCAATTCCGATCCAGCCTTCTATTGACCGAGGCTACAAACGTCATCTTGTTGTTCTAACTCGAAATAAAGGTTATATAAAAAAGCCTGAGCCATACGGCTGGATGTACTATGGTTTGTTCAGACAATTTCCGCAGCTCCAGCAACAGCTGAAGAAGAGGCATAACGATTACAATCAAACGACGAAGCGACTGTTAAGCATGGAAAGGGATAACGAAGTTTTCATCATCCAGCCTGAACAACCCTTAATCGCGGGGAGAACTGAACGCAACAAACAGGTGCTTATGCAGCTTTATTGGCAGGGATACCGAGAAACAGAACAAAAGAAGGATGCGCTCTTCCGATTTTTGTTTAAATCACAGAATAAGAACAGATTGAATGCGTAAAGGATGGGTTGAGATGACAAGTATGCATGTACATAAAAAAATATTCGTTTTTGGCGGCGATGGATTCTGTGGATGGCCGACCAGCCTTCACTTGTCCAGCTTGGGACATGAAGTGATTATCATTGATAACCTCTCCAGAAGAAGAATTGATGAGGAATCCCAGACCAATTCACTAACTCCGATTCAGTCAATGGAAGTTCGCCTTGAAGCCTGGAAGGAAGTAACAGGCAAGCGCATCCAACATTACCTGCTCAATGTCGCCGAGGATTATGATGATCTGTTAAATGTCATCATGGAGGAAAAACCGGATGTAATGATCCATTTTGCAGAGCAGAGATCTGCGCCATATTCTATGAAATCCTCTCGTTTGAAGCGGTATACGGTTAACAACAATATTAATGCAACGCATAATATTCTAAGTGCGATCGTAGAGAGCGGCTTAGATATCCACCTGATTCATTTAGGAACGATGGGTGTCTATGGTTATGGAACGGCAGGGATTGCGATACCTGAAGGGTATTTGGATATAGAGGTGGTAACTGAAGAGGGAGAACGTGTGCAACAGCAAATTTTGTACCCTACGAATCCAGGATCCATCTATCACATGACCAAATCTCAGGATCAGCTGTTGTTTGCTTTTTATAACAAAAATGACAAGCTTCGGATTACCGATCTTCACCAGGGGATCGTATGGGGAACGCATACCAAAGAGACGCAATTAGACGAAAGACTGATTAATCGTTTCGATTATGACGGAGATTATGGTACCGTTCTGAATCGTTTCCTTATGCAGGCTGCGATCGGACATCCGATTACCGTACACGGAACTGGTGGCCAAACGAGAGCTTTCATTCATATTCAAGATACCGTGCAATGTCTGCAGCTTGCTGTAGAACATCCTCCCGCAATAGGAGATCGAGTACTCATCATGAATCAAATGACAGAGACACATCGAGTCAATGATCTGGCTAAGCTGGTGAGTCAGCTGACGGGCAGTGAGATTGCTTACGTCTCGAATCCAAGGCAAGAGGCGGCCGAGAATGATCTCCATGTTGAGAATGGTCTCTTTCTATCCAAGGGACTGATGCCGATTACACTTAATGAAGGATTGTTGTCTGAAATCACCGAGATCGCGAGGAAGTACGCCGATCGAGTTGATTATTCCAAAATTCCTGCCATGAGTACGTGGACGAAGCAGCATCAACCGGGTGTACTTTAATCGATAGGTTTAAGAACATTTGCATAGCAAGGAGCGGCAGCCCTTAGTGTAGACGCTCCTTTTGGCTGATGACGGAACCAAGGGGTCCTTATTTTATATGGTTCGGTAATCATCTTATATTTAAAACATGAACGGTTCGGGCTAATATAGAGCAGCGAAGAGGGTATTACCTAATTCGTGTAAGATCGCAACGTCAATGATGTCGCACAAGAGGATCGTTTGCCTCTAAAAGTTCTTATGAAGGATCCTGTGCTGTGCTTGTGTAGTCATTGGTTTTTAATCTGAAGTCGCCTTTTGGGCGGCTTTTTTCGTAAGAATAGATGCGATGTGTGCTGTATTGACACGACACTGTGGGGTGTCTTATAATCGTTTCGTCACCAAACGGTGTCCTTTTTGAAAGTTTGCGTATATTATCGAAGATTTCCTATTTCTTGGTAATAATACATAGGAGAGGGTGTTGTGAGAGAGAACGATACGTCAAGGGATGTATTTAACGCGATTGCAGACCCGACGAGACGTCAGCTGATTTATCTGTTAGCAGATACAGAAGAGGTACCGCTTCATGAATTGACTTCGCATTTTGAAATGGGCAGGACAGCCGTGTCCAAGCATTTAACCATTCTGAAAGAGGCTGACTTGGTATATGACCGCAAGGTTGGCAGAGAAACGAGGTATAGACTCAATCCCTCGCCATTAAAAGAAGTACAAGATTGGGTGGCGTTCTACAGCAAGTATTGGAGTGCAAACATGATGAGACTAAGCGACCTATTAGAGGAGGAAGAAGAATGAGTTCAATTCTGTCTATGGATTATCTGTTCACAACAACGATTGAGAAGCTATGGTCAGCAATTACAGATTCAAATAAGCTTGCGAAATGGATTGCGGATAATGATTTCAAGCCGATCGTAGGACACCGATTTCAATTCCGTCATCAGCCTTCTGAATGGTGGGACGGCATAGTTGATGGTGAAGTCATCGTCGTAGAAGAACCGAACCGTTTGTCCTATTCTTGGGCTACCGGAGAAGAGAAGCATATTGTAACTCTGTCTCTGAAGGACTTGGGGAACGGTGAAGTAAACCTACATCTTGAGCAGTCCGGATTCACGAATATTCATGGACTTGAAGGGGCAAGACATGGCTGGAATGCTTGGGTCGTTAAGCTTGAGCAGATGTTGGAACAATAATTTGCTAAGGCAAATGATAATAAAGGAGTGTAAGCATGAAGGAATGGAATCAAGAGTACATTGTACTCTCCGGGGCAAGGGAAAATAATCTGAATGATGTATCCTTGCGTATTCCGAAGCGGAAGATCACCATTTTCACCGGCGTGTCGGGCTCGGGCAAGTCATCCATCGTCTTTGATACGATTGCAGCAGAATCCACACGTTTGCTAAATGAAAATTTCAGTATGTTCGTGCGTAATTTTCTCCCCCGTGTGCCGCAGCCTGATACAGACGCAATTGAGAATTTAAGCATGGCCGTCATCGTGGATCAGAAACGACTGGGCGGCGGGTCCCATTCCACGATGGGTACGATTACCGATATTTCTCCGATCCTGCGCCTTCTGTTCTCTCGTGTTGGACAGCCACATGTTGGAGCAGCGCATATGTTCTCTTTTAACGATCCGCAAGGGATGTGCCCGGAGTGCAGCGGCTTGGGGCGGAAGCTGGGTGTTAACATGAAGATGGCAATCGACATGTCCAAGTCGCTCTCGGAAGGAGCGATTATGCTGCCTGACTATTCGGTAAACGGTTGGGAATGGAATATGCTAATACAATCAGGAGACTATGATCCGGACAAGAAGCTGAGTGATTACTCAGAAGAAGAACTGGATCATCTGCTCTATTCCAAAGCACGGAAAGTAAAGATGGATTTTGCAGGAAAAGCAACGAATGTGACAGTGGAAGGCGTCATTGAGAAGTTTACCAACAAATACATCAAGCAAGATGTAAAGACCAAATCCGAACGAACACAAAAAGCAGTTGCTCCTTTTATCTCCGAAGGCCCTTGCTCCAGCTGTCACGGTGCGAGACTAAGCCAAGCGACATTAAGCTGCCGTATTAATGGGCTCAACATTGCGGAGATGTCTTCGATGGAAGCAGGCGAACTCCTGAAGGTCATTCAAAATATTGAAGAGCCGATTGCAGCGCCCATCGTTAAATCGCTGACAGAGCGGCTTCAGCATCTTGTAGATATTGGACTTGACTATTTGACACTGGATCGTGAGACAGATACTTTGTCCGGTGGCGAGTCTCAGCGCGTCAAGATGGTCAAGCATTTAAGTGGAAGTTTGGTTGATGTTACTTATATCTTCGATGAGCCCAGTGTGGGTCTGCATCCACGTGACGTGCATAGGCTGAACGAATTGCTGTTGAAGCTGCGCGACAAGGGCAATACGGTGATAGTGGTTGAACATGATCCCGATGTCATCAAGGTCGCGGACCATATTGTGGATGTAGGTCCTTATGCCGGGAGTCGTGGCGGCAATATAGTATATGAGGGCAGCTACCAAGGTCTGCTGGAATCGAATACACTGACAGGCAACCATATGAAGCTCCCGCTTCAATTGAAGCAGGACACTAGACGTCCATCAGGCCAGCTCTCGATCAAGGATGCATCCTTGCATAATCTGAAGAACGTCAATGTAGATATTCCAGCAGGCATTCTGACTGTTGTTACGGGAGTTGCGGGTTCGGGCAAAAGCACGCTGATAAACGACATATTTCTTAGTGAGCATCCAGATGCGATTGTCATTGACCAATCGGCAGTTGGTGTGTCAACACGTTCCAATCCCGCTACCTACACAGGTATTATGGATGATGTCCGCAAAGCGTTTGCTTCCGCAAACAAAGTAAACCAAGGCTTGTTCAGTTTTAACTCCAAAGGAGCCTGTGAGAATTGCCAAGGGCTGGGCGTGGTGTATACAGACCTTGCATTTCTCGACAGTGTGAAGCTGCCGTGTGATGTGTGTGGAGGCAAGCGCTTCAAGGAAGAGGTGCTGGAATACAAGCTGAACGGCCAATCGATTGCTGATGTACTGGCGATGACCGTAGAGCAGGCCCTGGAATTCTTTGAGCTTAAGGAAGTCGTCCGCAAGCTGCAGGCGATGAGCGATGTAGGACTAAACTACGTAACACTGGGTCAGCCGCTCAGCACGTTGTCTGGCGGGGAATGTCAGCGTATCAAGCTGGCAAGCGAGCTGCATAAGAAGGGCAGCATCTATGTAATGGACGAGCCGACAACGGGTCTTCATATGTCCGATATCGGACACTTGCTTGCGATTATGAACCGACTTGTAGATGCTGGCAATACGGTAATTGTCATTGAACATAACCTTGAGGTGATCAGCCAAGCGGATTGGATTATTGATCTGGGCCCTGATGGAGGCAGCAAGGGCGGTCAAATCGTGTATGAGGGAACACCTGCACAGATCCTTCATGCAGAAGCGTCGATAACCGGAAAATACCTGAAGTAAGGGGGAGGTAGAGACATGAGTTTTTTTAAAGATATGTTCTCTATTTTCAAGAAAAGAGAGCTTTCATTTCTGGAGAGCTATAAAGAATCGGACGGCGTGTATACTTTCGTATTTGAGAAAGATAAAGATTTAACATGGAGAGCAGGGCAATACGGGTTGTTCAGTATTACGCATAGAGCTGTCAAGAACGCGACTAAGCCTTTCAGCATTGCCTCCATTCCATCCGAGAAGGTTGTCAAAATAACGACACGTATTGGAGATACTCCCAGCGACTACAAGCAGGCAATGTTAGAGCTGAGGCAAGGAATGAAGATCAAGGTAAGTGGTCCTGTAGGGGCATTTTACCTTGATAAGGAGAGCCCTTCTTTAATTATTGCAGGGGGGATTGGGATAACTCCGATCCGGTCGATTCTGAAGCAACTCGAAACAGTGGAAGATGGAGAGGAGAGACCTGTTCGGTTGCTCTATTTGGACAGTCAAGGCTCCTATTTGTTTAAAGACGAGCTTGATGAGATGGCTAGCCACCTCCCTTGGATCCAGATCAATTATCTGGATTCAAGAGAGCACTTAGATCAAGAAATCAGCCGATTTATCAGTGAGTATAACAATAACGGCAAATACTATGCGGCAGGACCCAAGTCGATGGTAGACTCTGTGTCTTCTTACTTGCAATCAAATGCGATCACCAAGCAGAATATTAAGAAGGATGCTTTCTTTGGGTATTAAATGACATCTGGAGGATATATAAATGAATCAACGATTTCGAATTACTAGATCAATGCAAGATGCTGCTGAAGCTCAAGCGATTTCATTAGATGAGTGCAAGGAATATTTCGCCGGGAAGCCTGATTTTACTTATGAGGCCGTACTGACTGTCAAAGGTCCGGAGAGCACGATGTCTATCAAGGGAGATTTCTTCATGTGGGAGCTTGGAGGGATGAGGGTTCCATTTCGGCACTATATGGGTGATGTGTATGTGGCCATTTCTCAAGAAGAAGTTGTACCTATGATGATGGAAGTGGCAGCAGATCTTCGAGCAGATATCGTGGAAGGCTGAGGATGTTACGCTTGAATCTGATGAATTATTTAAATTTGAAGCCACCTTATAGGGTGGCTTCAAATTATCTATAGGGACTGTGCTATACGAGCTGGTGTACATAATAAAAGACCCGGCAGGTTCACCGAGTCTGACCATATATAAAAAAATAGAATTGCACACAAAAAAGCATTGTGATACGATATTGAAACGAATGTCTCAAATCTTGTCACAAGGCATAATGAACCTATTTTTTATCTCACACTATAATCTTATCATATGCCTTGTAGATTGTCAAATTACGAATGAAGGAGCGAATCTACAAGTGAAGAAGGATGCTAAGGAATGGACTCAAGAGCAGGAACGGTTAAATAAGGTTGTAAATGAGCTAGAAGCGAGAATTATAGAATTGGAGCCGGAGGTTACGGGATTACATGACCAAGTTACAGGTATCCGGAGACGCTTCTGGGAGGAAGTGACGGTCAACACAAATACACATGAGGACTTTGAAGAGACGTTTTACAGCATAAGGCAGCAAGAAGTGTTATTGTCTGAACGGGAGAGAAGCCACAAGCTGCGTTTGCAGCAATTGAGAAACATGAAGCGATTGCTGGGTTCGCCCTATTTTGGCAGAATTGATTTTGAGGAAAAAGGTATGAGCCTCACGGAAAAGATCTATATCGGCGTTTCTTCCTTAGTGGATACGGAGGGAATGAATTTCTTGGTTTATGACTGGCGTACTCCCATAGCAAGTTTGTATTACGATCATGAGCCGGGAGAGGCCGGCTATGATACACCTGTTGGACACATTGCAGGTGCAATGACACTAAAACGGCAGTATCAGATTCAGGGAGGGCAGCTGCAGAACGTGTTCGACACGAGCCTTACGATTGGAGACGAATTGCTGCAGCAGGTGCTGGGTCAAGGTGCGGACCATCAGATGAGGAGTATTATAGCCACGATACAGAAGGAGCAAAATGCAATAATCCGAGATGATAACAGTAAAATGCTGATCGTACAAGGTGCAGCAGGCAGTGGGAAAACTTCAGCTGCACTTCAGCGGGCTGCCTACCTGCTTTATAAGCACCGTGAGAGATTAACCGCAGATCAAATCGTTCTATTCTCACCGAATCCGATGTTTAACAGCTATGTATCAACTGTCCTGCCTGAGCTCGGTGAAGAGAACATGCAGCAAGTGACCTTCCAGGAATACCTAGAATATTCGCTATGCGACACTTTTAGTTTAGAGGACCCTTTTGATCAGATGGAATATGTATTGGCAGCACAACAATCAAATGAAGAAGAGTACTCGGCAAGGTTGAGCGGCATAAAGTACAAAGCTTCCGAGGGCTTTCTGCGCGCTATACAGAATTATGCTGATTGGCTTATGGAGGAAGGTATGCAATTCAAGTCGATCCGGTTTCGTGATCGTGATTTATTCACAGCTGAGCAAATAAAATCGAAATTCTACAGCTATGATGCTTCTATTCGCCTAGCAAATCGGATTACTCTGTTGAAGGAGTGGATGCTGAGTGAACTTCGTATAGTTGAGAAAAAAGAGCATACAGCTTCCTGGGTACGAGATGAGCTTGATTATCTTGATAAGGATCTATATGCCGAAGTATATAGCGAGTTGCACAACGAGAGAGCCGTCTTTGACTTTGCTGAGCAGTATGAAGAAGTCAGAGAGAGAATAAATAACAGACGCAGGGCCGATGAAGGGGATTTCGATTACGCTGATCGCGAGGAAGAGCTGCTGCGTGCGATGGTTGTGAGGAAGCATTTCACACCTGTAAAACAAAGTGTAAAGCGGCTGTCCTTCATTGATCTAATCCAGATATACTCGAGTCTATTTGAGGAAGAGTCTGTGTTTAAGCAGAGGACGGATGAAGCAGAGGTTCCATCGTTATGGCCGCAAATTTGTCAGCAGACGCAGGATAAGCTTGGGAAGCTTGAACTATTTTATGAAGATGCTACACCTTACTTGTATTTAAAAGAGCTCATCGAAGGTGTGCGGATAAATACCGATGTACGTCATGTATTTGTGGACGAGGGGCAGGACTATTCAATGTTTCAGTATGAGTACCTCAAAAAAATGTTTCCTCGTGCCCGAATGACCATTCTAGGAGATTTCAGCCAGGCGATCTATACGCAAGCAACGGAGCTCTATGGTGTGGACTCACCGCTTATTCGGTTATATGGTGCAGCAGACACGAGTTTATTTCATCTGGTTCGCAGTTATCGTTCCACGAGCGAAATTGTAGCATTCACCAAAGCATTGCTGCCAGAAGCGAAGGAGGTCATACCTTTTAACCGAAGTGGCAAGAAGCCTGAACTATATAAGATAGAAAATAACGAGCGCCGGATGATCCGTATGGCCGAGCACCTCGCTGAACTTAGGGAAGAAGGTCTAACTTCGATCGGTATCATTACCAAGACAGCAGCCGAGAGTAAAGAAGCATATGAGCTGCTTAATGCGAGTGGCTGTCAAGGTGTGAAGCTTGTAACGAAGAGCACCCTTACCTTTGAAGCAGGTGTGTCTGTCATCCCTGTCTATTTGGCGAAAGGTGTGGAATTTGATGCTGTCCTAATCTATGATGCATCTGCAGATCTGTATCATCAGGAGAGTGAGCGAAAGCTGTTTTATACGGCCTGTACACGTGCGATGCATCGGCTGCTTCTCTATTCAGGAGGAGAATGGACACCGTTCATCCCATCACTAAATGAGGATTTGTATGTAACGAAACAGTAATACCAGATGTTGTTCGGGGTTGCATCACTAGAGATGGAGTTCATATGCAAGTTTTTATCTTCAATAAAGATGATTTCACCTTAAAAAATGGCCACTTACCATAGAAAGTGCTAGGCCTCTTCATAGGTGTCTGCCGATTCAAATTACATGGTTTTGAAAAAACATCTAAGTGAATCAATTTCATAATACCTTTAGCTGCTTACATCAAGGGTATATATAGATCAATAATGATTTATGAAATTGATTCAATTTATGTCGATATTCACGGCATGAACTTAGATGTTTTTTTGTGTGTTTTTTTATATTTCAGGATTTATGTGTAATCTCTATCTTAATAATATTGAGCTATACTGCTTCTTCAATCTCGCCTAAGACTACGCCTTCTTTCGCCGATTTCACTCTGTTTATTGTATACATAATGAGTCCTAATACGATCCATCCCATTCCGAGAAGCAGAGAAGAAATCTCAAGCAGCGTAATCAGATAGAATACGAATCCAGCGCCAATAATTGGGAATGCAAGTCGGAACAGGATATCTTTAGGTTCTCGCTGCTTATTACGAATAATGTAATGAAATATTACGGATAAGTTCACGAACAGGAAGGCGGTCAGTGCTCCGAAGCTGACAAACATAATAGCCGTCTCTAGACTGATAAATATGGCGAACAAGGAAATGATGCTGACTAATACGATGTTAAAGACAGGGGTCCGATATTTAGGGTGAATGGAGCTGAATTTGGCCGGAAGCAAGGAAGATCTGCCCATGACTAAGAGAAGACGAGAGACCGTAGTCATAGAGGCCATTCCTTGAGCAAGTATGGAGAAGATAATAACAAATGTGAAAATGGATGCGAGTAAACCCCCGCCAATCACCTGCATAAGTTCAAAACCGGCAGAGTCGATATCACTAAATGTAAGGGATGGATATAGCTGCTGTATTAAGTATGCCGTTACAAAATACATGAGACCAGCGGCGATTACGATGATCATAATGGCACGAGGAATCGTCTTCTTAGGCTCTTTGGTTTCTTCCGCCATTGTCGTAATTGAATCGAATCCAAGGAAGGAAAAACAGACAAGAGAGGCACCGGCCAAAATAGAGGAAAAAGAAACACCCTTCGTGGTGTTCAGTGGATTCAATCCAGCAGTAAACCCTTCGCTTACCGCTTTGTAAACAAGAAGTGCGCAGAAGCTTGCGATAAATAGAATTTGCATTAATACAAAAATTTTGTTTATGTTAGCTGAGGTTTTTATACCGATAATATTGATCGTCATAACGACAAGCGTCAGCAGGATGATCCATGCATAGGAGGGTACATTCGTGAACTGGGCATTAAGATTAATGCCAAACATAAGTACGGCGACAATGCAAGAGAACAGGTAATCCAGTAAAATGACTCAGCCGACAATAAAGCCTATGAAAGGATTCATTGCTTTGCTTACATAGGTATACGCGGAACCGGATACAGGGAATGCTCTTGCCATCTGACCATAGCTTGCTGCGGTGAATAGAATAGCTGCAAATGCAATTACATAGGCTGCCAGGAGCATTCCGCCTGAACCTTCATGAAGCACACCGAAGCTAGTAAAGAAAATCATAGGGGACATCCAGGCGAGTCCCATGGTCACAACATGAGTGAGTGACAGGTCTCTTTTTAATGTTATGGTTTGTGACATACAATCCCTCCTCTAATAACTCATTCATTCTGTGATTTCATCAATGTTATTTCTTCTCACATTGTTGCAGGGCTTTTTTCAAAAATCAAGCACTTTTTTTGTTTTATATAGGAACTAATGTTCTGTTTTGGTGGAAAATACACAGATTGAAGTCGTTTAATACAAATGAATTCGGAATGTTTTGAGTTTTTTGGTATTTTTTATTGCATTATCGGATAAATAGAGTTAGTATTTATGACATCAACAATTACATACCAAAGTTTTCTAGGGTTCCGGGTCGTATACACCGGCTGGCTGGTCCGAGAGAAAACGCATCAGTATATTCTGTTCTGATGTACACGGCGGGAAAAAAGCCCGGGAGAATCGATCAAAGTGTTCTTTGATGTTTCTCCCGGGCTTTTTTATTTTTATATGGACACAGGAGGAATGAAATCATGACAGCATTATTCTCAATCACAGTAGAGCCAGGCGGCAAATGGTCAGCTTATGTGGGCAGAGGTAAAGCCATTACATTTACGGCCCAAAGTGACAGGGCCAATCTGTCCACATTATTGTTTCATGCACCTTATCCATCTGAAAAATACAACATGCCAGATACGCTGAAAGCTCAGCATACTGCATTATTGTCACAGGGACATGTGTTAATGAGTGACCAGGGCAGAGTACTTGCCTCCATTATTGAGGACTCGGTCGGTTGGCATGATCCACTATCTGGTTATACAACAAAGCAAATGACGGATGAAAAATATGGTGTAACAAGTTATCAGGAGGATCGTAACCAGCGACTGCGAAATGGGGAAGAGAACTTGATTGTGGAAATGTACAGACATAATTTATCCCCGCGAGACATGAGCTCTCCCATCAACTTCTTCTCGAAAGTCATCTGTGAGCTGGACGGAAGTATGAAATATGTCCCTCAACCCACGGCAGGTAAAGCGGTGACGATTCGAACGGAAATGGATGTGCTGCTGGTATTGTCGAATACGCCTAATCCATTAGATCCTTCGTCAGATTATCCTGAAGCAAGTGTTCAAATTGATGTTGCTGATACAGCACCTGCCAATGAAAACGATCTATGTGTTACACATTGTGATGAGAATAGACGAGCGTTTGAAAATACTTGGAATGCTTACGCATTGATGAAGGGAGCTAACTGATGATGAGTACAATGAATCCGGTACTGAGCAGTCTCAAGCCAGAAGATGCAGCATACGAACAGACCATTCCGGCAGGTGAGGGCTGGCTATACGACCTCAAGCAGGGGCAGGTACTGCGAATTGTTGATGTGGAAGGCAATCAGGCAGTGGACACTCTTTTTTATTCGAGCGAGGATCCAAGTGATCATTACAGTGCTGTACGCACCATATCGAATCAGAGCAATATTTACCTGACTACAGGGTCCACCTTATTAGCTGAATCCGGTAAGGAGCTGCTCCTTATTATTGCTGATACTTGTGGCAGACATGATACGATCGGCGGAGCATGCTCAGCTCAGAGTAATACGGTTCGTTACGCGCACGACAAGCTTCCCATGCATAACTGCCGAGACACCTTTATGCTGATGTTATCTGAGCGCAGTGAGTACACGAAGCAGGATTTAGCTCCTAACGTGAATTTCTTTATGAACGTACCTGTTACACCAGAAGGTGAGCTGACTTTTGCGGATGGAATCTCGGGTCCAGGGCGATATGTTGAGCTGGTTGCTCTTGCCCCAGTGACTGTGCTGATCAGCAACTGCCCGCAGCTGAACAATCCTTGTAACGGCTACAATCCTACCCCGGCAAAAGTACTGATCTGGGAAGCGAAAGGGGAACAACGCGATGTTTAATAAAGTATTGGTGGCCAATCGTGGTGCAATTGCGGTAAGAATCATTCGCACATTGAAAAAGATGGGGATTTCGTCCGTCGCTGTTTATACAAAAGCAGATCGAGACAGTCTTCATGTAGAGCATGCGGATGAAGCGGTTCTGATCGGGGACGGACCGGCTAAGGAAAGCTATGTGAATGCCGAAATGATCTTAAATACAGCATTGGCTGCTGGGGCGGATGCCATTCATCCTGGATATGGCTTCTTAAGTGAGAATGCGTTTTTTGCACAAGCCTGCACTGATCATGGAATTACCTTTATCGGTCCAACGGCAGAGCATATCGAGCTCTTTGGATTAAAGCATACAGCCCGTGCCATGGCAGAGGAAGCCGGTGTTCCGCTTCTCCCGGGAACCGGTCTTATTGAGACAGTCGAAGCTGCCGCTCAGGAGGCAGCAGCGATCGGTTATCCTGTCATGCTGAAATCGACAGCAGGTGGTGGAGGCATAGGAATGCGAATCTGCGAGGACGAGTCTGTGCTCCGTTCAGCCTTTGATTCGGTAACTCGGCTGGCGATAAGTAATTTTAATGACGGCGGTGTTTTTCTCGAAAAATATATTGCCAGAGCGCGACACGTGGAGGTACAGATCTTCGGAAGTTCAAGCGGCGAAGCCGTTGCCCTTGGCGAAAGAGATTGCTCAGTACAGAGACGAAATCAAAAAATCATCGAAGAAACACCGGCACCACAGCTGCCTGATCATGTGAGAGCGGAGATGCTGGACAGTTCACGAAGGCTTGCTAAGACCGCAGGTTATCGGAATGCAGGTACGGTTGAGTTTTTATACGATCCGGAGAATGAACAATTTTATTTTCTCGAAGTGAACACACGTCTTCAAGTGGAGCACGGTGTTACAGAAGAAGTGCTTGGTATAGATCTGGTGGAATGGATGTTAAGAGAGGCTGCGAATGAGTTCAATTTATTGAATACTGATCTCCCGCAGTCCGAGGGTCACAGCCTTCAGGTGCGTCTATATGCCGAGGATTGCGTTCATGATTTTCGTCCAAGTGACGGTCGGATCGACGCTATATGCTGGCCGGAAGGTGTACGTGTAGAATCCTGGATTCAAAAAGGTGTGGAGATCACAACGCTATATGATCCGATGCTGGCCAAAATTATCGTGCATGCGAATACAAGATCCGAAGCTATTGCCAAGATGACAGAGGCTTTACATCGTCTTCGTATATATGGAATAACTACAAATCAATCTTATATTGAAGCGTTCCTCCAAACCGAGCTCTTCCAAAAAGGCGAAGTATACACTCGCATGCTCGGTGGATTTATGCCTGAAGAACATGCGATCGAAGTGCTGGACGGCGGCGTACAGACGACGGTACAGGATTATCCGGGAAGAACTGGATATTGGGATATCGGTGTACCGCCATCAGGACCGATGGATCGTCTTGCATTTCGGATCGGCAACAAGCTCTTAGGTAACGGGGAAGAGGCCCCAGGTCTCGAATTGACTCTTCGAGGCGGAGAATATCTGTTCAGAGATAAGATTACCTTCTGTATCACTGGAGCGGATATGGAGGCTCAATTAAATGGTAAGCCTGTAGAAATGTATTCACCGACGGTAGCACCTGCAGGTGCCATCCTTAAATTTGGTGAAGCTAAAAAGGGAATGCGAACTTATCTGCTAGTAGCAGGTGGGCTTGATATGCCGCTCACACTAGGAAGTGCATCTACTTTTACACTCGGTGGATTCGGAGGACATACGGGGAGTGCTCTGAGATCCGGCGCCGTGGTTCGTGTAGTCAGACAGACAGATGGAATAACGCTGCCGGCGCTTGCTGAAGTCTCAAGACCGATTTATATGAAAGAATGGACCATTGGCGTTATTCCAGGACCGCATTGTACTGCGGAATATCTGCTGCCTGCTTATTTGGACCAGCTTACAGGAACGGAGTGGGAGGTTCATTTTAACAGTTCAAGAACAGGCGTAAGGTTGATTGGCCCTGCTCCAATGTGGGCGAGAGAAGACGGAGGAGATGCAGGACTGCATCCATCGAATATTCATGATAATGCTTATGCGGTTGGTGCGCTTGATCTAACAGGTGATATGCCTATATTACTCGGACCGGATGGCCCAAGTCTCGGTGGATTCGTCTGCCCGGTTACAACGGCATCAGCTGAGCTGTGGAAGATCGGTCAATTAAGTCCAGGTGATAAGGTGCGGTTTCAGCTGATTACCGTAGAAGAAGCGGAGCAGTTAAGAAGTGAGCAGGAGATGTACCTCCATTCTCTATCGGCAGGTCCCGTATTGCCGTTGCTATCTGAGCAATCCACAGGAGAATACATGCCCATTTTGGCATTTGCTGAGGATCATAGACGCTTTCCGATTACGGTCCGTTGCTCCGGAGATGAGAATATCTTGATTGAATATGGTGAGCGTGAGCTAAATCTTCTCTACCGCTTCCAGGTATATGTGCTCATGCAAGCACTGCAAGAACGAGGCGATATTCCATATATTGAAATGACACCTGGCATTCGTTCTTTGCAGGTTCATCTGGATGCTTCAATAATGACGGTAAAAGAAGCAGCAGCTCTAATTATGGATATTGACCTGCAGCTCCCGGAATTAGAGTCGATTGAAGTACCTTCCCGGATCGTGAAGCTTCCGTTATCCTGGGATGATCCAGCAATAAGGCTGGCGATTGAACGTTATCAGCAAAATGTAAGACCGGATGCGCCATGGTGTCCGAGCAACCTGGAATTCATTCGCAGAATGAATGGGCTGGGTTCCATGGAGGAGGTTGCAGAGATTGTATTTAACGCTTCGTATCTGGTGATGGGACTTGGCGATGTTTACTTAGGAGCACCTGTTGCCGTACCGCTTGATCCAAGACACCGGCTTGTCACAACAAAATATAATCCGGCCAGAACCTGGACCCCGGAAAATGCGGTCGGAATTGGGGGAGCTTACCTCTGTGTATATGGTATGGAAGGCCCTGGAGGATATCAATTTGTCGGGCGAACCGTTCAAATGTGGAATAAATTCCGGGAAACAGTCAATTTCGAACAAGGCAAGCCATGGTTGCTTCGCTTCTTTGACCAGCTTCGCTTCTATCCTGTATCCGAAGAAGAGCTGCTACAAATGAGAGAGGATTTTCCGAGAGGCGAATTCAAAGTAGAAGTTGAGGAGACAACCTTTAAATTGGGGGAATATTTACACGGGCTGGAGAGCATTGAGAACGAGTCAAGTAAATTCCGTCATCAGCAGCAATCGGCCTTTCAGGCTGAAAGAGCTTATTGGAAAAAGCTTGGTATTGCTGAGTATGTAGCTGAGCCTGAGGTGAATGCCTCATTAGGAGAAGAGGATCTGCCAGAAGGAAGTCTCGGAGTTAACAGCTCGATGTCGGGCAGTGTATGGAAGGTATTAGTGGAAGAAGGGCAGCAGGTTAAGAAAGGCGATACTATTATAATAGAGGAAAGTATGAAAATGGAGTTTCCGCAGACGGCTCCATTGGACGGAATCATCGCATCTATTTATGTTACCTCCGGTGACCAGGTACGCTCCGGCGATTGTATTGCTGCGATTACACCGATCGAAGAGGAGGCGACAGCATCATGACGATCAATGCCGTACCGTATAATATGACATTGGATTCCTTGAGAACAGGGTATTTGAAACAGCAGTTTACACCTCTTGATGTTATCGAAGCCATTATTCAGAGAGCCGAAGAGGATAAAGACAAAAATATTTGGATAATGCCACCATCCATTGAGCGCATATCATCATATATACGGCATCTACAGGATATGGATATGGCGGACCACCCATTATGGGGAATCCCCTTTGCAATAAAGGACAATATAGAGGTTGCCGGCTGGCCGGTGACGGCCGGGTGTCCGGACTATTCCTATATTCCTGCTGAGCACAGTGAAGTGGTTACGAGATTGATTGCAGCAGGAGCTATTCCAGTCGGCAAGAGCAATCTGGATCAGTTTGCGACAGGCCTGGTCGGTACTAGAAGTCCCTATGGTGAAACACATAATGCGCTGCGGGATGAACTGATTAGTGGTGGCTCAAGCTCAGGATCGGCTGTTGCGCTTGCTCTTGGGCAATGTGCTTTTTCGCTCGGTACAGATACGGCCGGCTCGGGTAGAGTTCCAGCAGCATTGAATGGATTAGTAGGCTATAAGCCAGCTGTAGGTGCTTGGCCGTCAACAGGTTTGATTCCGGCTTGCCGTAGTATTGATTGCATTACAGTGTTTGCGCACAGCGTGGAAGATGCCGGGATGATAGATCAATTGGTTCGCGGAAAAAAACAAGGTGACGCCTATTCAAGAGACATTCCACTTGGAAATTCCGTAATGCCTGAGAAATGGCTGCTTCCTCAAGGGGAGGTTAGCTTCTACGGTCCCTTTGCTGCAGAATATAAGAAAGCTTGGGAAGAAGTAAGACACAGCATAACTTCTTCTGGCCTCCTCGTAGAGGAAGTAGATATTTCCTTATTTCAGGAAGCTGCAGCACTGCTCTACGAAGGACCGTTGGTAGCAGAGAGATGGTCTGATCTTGAGTCATTTATTGAAGAAAAACCAGGCTCTGCCTTCCCTGTAACAGAGCAGATTCTCAGATCTGGAGCCAGGGAAGATTATACTGCAGCCGCTTTGTTCCGTGCACAGCATAGGTTAGCCGAAATCAAAGAAACAACTCGAGGAATGATGACTAATGGGGTCTTGGTTCTTCCTACATGCGGAGGCACGTGGACACGTGAGCAGGTTCGCGTCGATCCTGTTCATACCAATAGTCAAATGGGCTTATATACAAATCACTGCAACTTACTCGACTTAAGTGCAGTGGCTATACCTGCAGGGAATGCGGCTGATAACTTACCGTTTGGGATCACATTGTTCTCACTGCCTGAAGAAGAATCGAGGATGGTAGAAGCGGCGAAATGGTATCAGAAGAATGATGAGCATGTAACTGTTGCAGTGTGTGGTCTTCATATGAAAGGCATGCCGTTTGAGAAGCAAATGACCGCACTGCGAGCCGTTTTTGTTGAAGAGATCCATACCGCTTCCCATTATCAGCTGTTTAAGCTTGATACAATGCCGCCTAAACCGGGGCTTGTTCGAGTAAATCATAACGGTGCGGCAATTCAGCTTGAGCTGTGGAAAATGCCCGTCGCTTCATTTGGAGCATTTACCGCTTCCATTCCATCCCCTCTTGGCATTAGTAAGATTGAGCTAGAGGATGGGAGATGGGTGTCCGGATTTGTCTGTGAAGCTGCTGCGGTTCAAGAAGCGCTGAATATAACGTCTTCCGGCGGCTGGAGGCATGCTGTCGTTCATTCCTAAAGCATTATCACGCTATTTGATATGAAAACTCTGCCGATGGGGACAGCCTATGCCGTGTGGACAGGAATAGGGGCATCGGGTGGTGCCATACTAGGTATGATCTTTTACGGTGAACCGAGAAATATATTAAGAATGGTGTTCATTGCCATGGTGCTGGGATCTGCAGTCGGTTTGAAGCTGGTCAGCTAACAATAAATTAAATGAATAGCTTGAAGCGGCCATAATGGCCGCTTTCTTTTTGTAATATAAGGGCTTGAAACGGAATCAATATATTATAATTTCAATATATGAAAAATTCATAATAATAAAGCCTAATGTACTCAGCTCATTCTCCCTTAGCATCCTAACATCGAATCTACACCCTTTCATAGAAAAAAAGCACTACACGAAGACATCATAAAATGCAAATTTGTTTTAGCAAATGCGGAAAGTTTACATAACATTTACTATGTGTCAACATAAAATTCTGCAATAATGTACTATAGACCCTGTAACTCGAGATGTATGATTTGAGGACCACATATTAAAAGAGAGGTTCTTATGAATATGACATCTTTTCTGCTCTATTGCATCATCGCGACATTTACTCCGGGGCCAACGAATATTGTCATCTTATCGACGGTACATCATTTTGGTACTAAAAAAGCGATCCAATATACATACGGAGCGACATTTGGATTTGCCTTATTGCTGTTCATTTCTGCTATATTAAATTCAGTGCTGATTACGGTGCTTCCTAGAGTAATGATTATCATGCAAGTCATTGGAAGCCTGTATATGCTATATCTTACCTATCTGATCTGTATCAAGAAGTCATCGGAGTCCGACTCCAAGCATCTGGCAACCTTTTGGTCTGGATTTATAATGCAATTTCTTAATCCAAAGGTAGTTCTGTTTACACTAACGGTAATACCTACGTTTATTATGCCTTACTATAACTCGGGAACGGCCATGACATTAAGTATCATGGTGATTACGATCATTGGATTTGCGGCATTTATGACATGGCTTATTTTCGGCGCGATATTCAAAACATTTCTACAGAAACATCAGAAGATCGTTAACCTAGTCATGGGGATCGGTCTTATCTATGCAGCATTAATGATATGGATATAAGATAGTGAGGAGGTATAGGCTGTGGAACAATTTATTTATAAAAAATCGGCAGGTTTAACCGTACTATCCGCGAATATGACGGAGTTTAAATATAAGAAACATGCACATGAGGAGTATGCCATTGGCGTAACCTTACGAGGAATCCAGCATTATCACCTGGACGGAACCTTGCAATTATCGCATCCAAATGGAGTAATGTTCTTTAATCCAGAACAAGCCCATGACGGAATGGCACATGATCATTCAGGGCTGGAATATGTAATGCTGTATGTGGAGCCAAGTCTTTTCTTACAAGCTGCTCAAAGAAAAGACATTGTGCGATTTTCAACACCGATCATGTATGATCGCATGCTGAAACAGCAAATATTGAACCTATCTTATAACGTGTTAAACGAGAAGGATGAAGCGCAGAGCAATGAGTTGTTCCTATCGCTTACCGACCGTCTATTTCAAGTGGATTCAATTGCAAATGCCAAAAAAGACACCAAGCTCATCACAACAGCAAAAGAAATGATTCGTGCGAATTTAGATCAAGTACTTATGCTTGATGATATTTGTAAAGAGCTGGGTTGTTCCAAATTTCAGCTTATTCGCATGTTCAAAGCGCATACGGGAATATCCCCGTATCAATATTTTCTGAACTGTAAAGTAGAGCGCGCCAAGCATATTATTGAAATCAATAAGGATATTTATCTCGCCGTAGCTGCATGCGGCTTCGTTGATCTTACGCATCTGAACAGACATTTCAAAAGTGTATACGGACTAACCGCATTTGAATACATGACTCATATGGATGGATAGTGAGTCTGGGTATAAATCTGGAGCAGTGAATTTAATGACATGGCCTATGCATGGTATAGTCCTAATCTCTCTTTTATCTCGTTCGAAATTGCACATGGTACTTCTCGCAGCTTAATATCCGTGCCTAAGAAGAGCAGCCAATTCGTTATTTCAGTGAGCTCTTCCCCACGATTTATATTTACGAACATCTTAAGCAAGGCCGTTGTTTGATAAGGATTCGTATAGGATAGAGAGACTTTGAACGGATGATATTTTTTATACTGAGCAATCGCCTTAGGACCCAGTTCGAGAACAAGGTTAAAGGCTTCTTCCTGCTTATTTAATCTCTGAAGGATTTTTTTCTTACTTTCTCTTTTCTTCACAGGGTAGGTGATCACGTCGAGCAGTTGGTCGACAGGGATAGTCTGCCTCTGTTCCTCCTCCATATTAAAGGCTTCAATATGCCACACGCTTTTTTCACGATACAAATGCAAGAGGTATATAGGATATGATCTTATTCCCCTCCCTTCCTTAACGGTGACCAGTAAATAACTATCCAATAGCAGGATTTGAATCAGCTGTTCTAACATAGGATGCGGCAGATCGGACAGATCAAGCAGGTCAGGATTGTGAGGATTCGTACCTTCAAATTGTAGTATTTGATTCAGCACAACAAGATCCTCCTGCAGGTTCTCGGAGAGGAGAGCCAGTAATTTTTCAGTTAAAGAGTGGCGACTCTTTAGATAAGGGAGTTGTTGGTTCCTTGTTGCCATAAACGCAATAAATAGAGCTTTGATCTCATTATCGGTAAAGCGGATCGTAGGAAGCACAGAGTTATTCATAACAAAATAACCCCCGTCTCTTCCAACTTCCGCCACAAGCGGCATACCCATGGCTTCAATCTCTCTAATGTCTCGAATTGCTGTTGAACGTGAGATATTAAATTCCCGCATGATTTCAGAAATTGTAAATTGGGCACGGTTGTTGATATATCGCATGATGAGATTAATTCGTTCCACTTTTTTCATCCGGCACCTCTAAACAGTATCATTTTTTGACATGATTTAAGGTTATTATAAACCCATCAAGTGAAAACTTAAATTATACTGAAAAATGAAATGAAGAGGGAAGGGTGTTTATCATGAGTAATTATGTAATCGAGGAAAAAGAAAGCTTCATCGTATTAGGGATAGGGACAGAGCTAACGAGCGACTACACGGACTACGCTGGTATTAATAAGGAAAAGTCAGATTTCTGGCGTACCATTGAGCAAGATGGCAGATTTGAACGTTTAAAGTCGGTGGCTGAAAATGACTATGTATTCGCTGTAAACGAAGCAGTAAATAACAAGATGATGTACTATGCAGGTGTCATGACAGAGGCAACGCTGCCAGAACAAACCAGAGTGATCCAATTTCCTGAAGGAGAATACTTGATTGTCAGAGGAGAAGCAAATACGCCGGGTGAACTCAGCAACATGCTCACAGGTATTGCCTTCGGTCAAGTACTGCCGGAAGCGAATCATATTGCTTATGTCGGTGGACCGAATGCCACTGTGGAGATGGGAGAGCGAGAGGGCGTCTATTATGGTGAGATGTGGATTCCTGTCGTTAGAAAATAGAATGGTGAGGTGGAATAGATGACCTATATTGTAGATTATATCAATGTGTCTGCAAATGGCTTGGAGTCTTCAGCTGCAGCTGAAGCGCTCGCCGGTTTACGAGCCAATGAAGCTCGTTATTTTATGAACAAATATAAGCATGTGTTTACGGTAATCCCTGCTAGCGAGAGTCAAGAGACTCTGGATTATGTGAACCGTATATTGAGAGAAGAACGCGATATTAAGTTTGCAGCGAAGCCTTTAGAAACTTCGCGTTTCCAAGTGGAGAATATTAAGTTTGCTTATGTTTTTTACGAAAACGGTCTTTCGGTCAACGTCATGTATACAGTAGATGATCCCAAGAAGCGTGCGGTTGGATTTAAGCTGTCTGAAGGGATCGAAGTGCCGGAGGAGCTAGAAGGGAAATTTAAGTTCGCGAGGCAAAAATCGAAACTGGCAGGGACCATTCGGGGATCTTTCTTTGTGATAAAAGGAGAATATTAGATATTACTGGGACAGCTCAGCTCAAAGTCTGCTTCAATGCAGAGGAACGGGTCTGAGCTGTTTCTCGTTTTACGTTAAATTAGGTAAGTGGTTTTTTTAACTATTACAATAGCCACAGAATGTATATACAGATGGTGATTAATAATGAATCCTATATAAATCTGATGACGTAAGAACAGCTTACCTTAATTCTAACTCCAGAAGAAGTCGTAGAAGTCGTAGAGGTCATTGCCAATCTTGACCTTCGTCAGAAATTCATGGAGGCTGTTTTTGCAAATATTAAGAATAAATACGGAACAATTGAGTCATTTCTGGAACAGGAATTGGATTTTAATGAGTTAAAATTGATTCTTGAACTAAACATATTACAGTTTAATCTATACTTTGACATGTTGTTATGTATGCGCTTCCATTTTATAATCTTCAGGAAAGGAGGGATGGAAAAAGTTTACAGATATTTATCATCCTAGGACCAGCATAATTCTACAACATTACTGCAAGACAACAGATCTTGTGTAAAAAATGAAAATTATGAGGAGGAAGAGTATGTTTAAACTGAGAAAGAAATTGTTAACGGCCGTATTGGCCGCATCCATGAGTTTTGGTTTATTTGCAGCAACCTCGAGCGCTGCTACAGACTACTGGCAAAATTGGACGGATGGCGGAGGTACGGTCAATGCTGTGAATGGCTCAGGAGGAAATTACAGTGTGACATGGCAGAACACAGGCAACTTTGTTGTAGGTAAAGGCTGGAATACGGGATCACCTAACCGAACAGTCAATTACAATGCTGGCGTATGGGCACCATCGGGCAACGGCTATTTAACACTGTATGGTTGGACGAGAAATTCCCTCATTGAATATTATGTGGTTGACAGTTGGGGTACTTATCGGCCTACAGGAACTCATAAAGGTACGGTGACCAGTGATGGGGGCACATATGACATTTATCAAACAATGCGCTACAATGCACCTTCAATTGACGGTACACAAACGTTTACCCAATATTGGAGTGTTAGACAGTCGAAGAGACCAACTGGCGTCAATTCCGCAATTACTTTCAGCAACCATGTGAATGCATGGGCGAGCAAAGGAATGAACCTGGGAAGCAGCTGGTCGTATCAAGTATTAGCAACAGAGGGATATCAGAGCAGCGGTAGTTCTAATGTAACGGTGTGGTAATCCATAGAGGTCCAGTCTTAAGCTTGTAATTCATACTAGTATGTCAATGAACATTCGAATAGGCCCGGCCTATGTTAGGCCGTTAATCGCATTCGTTTTAACGGCCTAACATGCCTGGATACAGATGCTTGTTGTCAATCTTTTTCTCTATCGCAACCACATTCTCTCGATCGAATCAAAGGAGATCTGATCCATGACTAAGCTATTCATATTTCTCTTAAGCGCAGCGATGATCTTGATCAGTGGTTGTACGCCGGATCAGACCGCTAATAGCGCCGAGCAGAAGTCAGACAACGATAACCTTGTTTTTGTTGAAGGCGGGAGTCTGAAGAATAAAGATGAATCGGTTTCAAGCTTCTACATTGGCAAATATGAGGTAACTCAGCAGGAATGGGTGGAAGTGATGGGAAGCAATCCGTCTGCATTTACGGGAGATCAGTTACCTGTCCAGATGGTGAGCTGGTATGATGCCGTAGAATATTGTAATCAGAGGAGTATCAAAGAAGGCTTAACGCCGTATTACGACATTGATAAAGAACACAAAGATACAGCCAATATAAATGATCACGATAATGTAAAATGGACAGTAACGGTGAATGAAGGTGCTGATGGTTACCGGCTGCCAACTGAAGCCGAATGGGAGTATGCTGCAAGCGGAGGAGAGGCAAGTAAAGGGTACACATACAGTGGAAGCAGCAATGCGGACGAAGTCGCATGGTACTGGAGAAATGCCGGTGACAAATACTTATCCGGAGACTGGAACTGGCCTATTATAGAGAGCAATAAGAATACACCCAAACCAATTGGTAAACAAAAGCCAAATGAACTAGGGATTTATGATATGTCAGGAAATGTTAGAGAGTGGTGCTGGGACTGGTATGAAGGCCAGGATTTCAAGAGCGGAATGCTGCGAGTGGTCAAGGGTGGAGGCTGGATCGGCGACGTTAGTAATAATGAAATCACCTTTCGAGGAAAATTCGATGCGAATGGATTCGGACCTGATCAGGGCTTTCGTGTGGTTCGTAGTGAATAATCAGGAGTCTAAGATTTTACACAAAACAGCTCAATCCTGCTAACTACTGCTTGGAGTAGGTTAACAGATTCGAGCTGTTTTTCGTTTCTACTTATATTGGTTGACCATGGTCTGGAATAATCCCATCCTTAGCATCATCATGTAATCTGCGCAGTCGGTAAGCATTCATAGCGAATTCACGGAGCTCCTCAAGGATCGTATAGTTCGCCCAGGCCCCTGCGATAGCACCGATCCCAGGTACCATTTGCAGCATTTTTCGAAAATCAATCGCATCTCGGTACTCCTTCTGAAAGGAGTCCCAATCCATGTTCTTAGAATAGTCAGCATCAGAGATCCATTGCTCCTTCTCGATATGCCAATGCTTAATGGAATCGAGCAGTCTGGCACGGTTCTCAGCACCCGAATAGGTCATCTGAAATAGCTTGAGAATAAATATTCTTTCGGAGAACTGCTTGGTGTCATAACCGTACACATGGGCTGTTTCGAACAAGTACTTCATCTTGATGCCGATTAGTGCAGGGAAGTCCACCATACTAAACATAATACCACCAGCACCGGTTCCAGCGCCTTCAGCAACCGCGATTTTTTGGTAGAGGTTAAACAATTCCTTGGCCTCCTCATCCGCAGTCTCTAGATCCAAACCATGCTGAACCGAACGTCTCGGTGTATACTCTGCGCCAAATAATGCCGTACGAACAATGGATTTAATGGTGGTCGTTATGACGGTGTGCACCTTCGGGGGAATGATGTGATTAATTCGAGTGCCGATCGTTTTCGATGTTTTTTCGAGCCATCCCGGTGGTTTAAAGAGTTGTTGTTCCCAATCTTTCACTTCCTTCTTAAGTTTAAGCTCATAATTCATTCGTGATCGCTCCTCTAAAAGTCATGACTATATTCTAATGGATACTTCGCTTTAGTGGAATAGACCTTAGCTGGTTAATGAGCCTGGGCCGAGGTCCAGTACAACTATTTATTATTGTTTCTTAGTTCAATCTATACTTCTTGTCTTGACCAAATTCGTTGCTTCCATGCACCCTAGGAGTTATAATTTCCTTACACTATTTGAATTGGGGGTCATACCGTGGCAATGTTGGCAGCAGTGCTGGATTGCTCGTTCGCTAGAACGCCTTACGCAAAGCCTGAATGGGGCGAGCTTTGTGTAGGGCGCGATCAGAAACTTTGCTAGATCGCCCTTATTAACATATCGTTTGCCGGCGTTCAGCTTTGCACCTTATACATTTTCATTACTATATAAGGGGCTGAAAGAGATGCAAACACCATTTATTCAGAATCATCAATACAATGAAATTAAGAAACAAGCGAACTTCCTATTGAAAACGATGCGTACTATTGCGGATCGGAAGGTGCTGGATACGGTCAGAAGTACGACAGTGAACAACGCGATCGAGGCTTTTGACAAGTTAACGGTTGAAGAGCGTGATCTGTTGGAGCAGTTGTCCAAGTACGAGGCGGCACATGAGCTGCAAAATTATCTGGACAGCCTGGAAGCCTATGTCGTGCCCTTTCCGAACGTAACATTAAAGCAAATTCAGAAATTGTTTCCGAAAGTCAAGAAGCTCAAAGTGCCGGATCTAAAAACAATTGATTACAAGCATACAACCTACTTGAGATGGATTGACATTGCCACGAACCGCTTGTTTATCGTGTATCCGTATGAAGGACAGCTAGTCGGTCTCGAGGGTTCAATCACACCGATAAACAAGAAGGGATACTGTATGTTCTGTAACAGGCAGCATGAGCTTGGATTCTTCAATGTCAAGACAAGAAAAGGCGGATCACCAGACAATTTCTCATCGACAGGCCAGTACGTTTGTATGGATGGGGAAGCTTGCAACCATAATATTACAAATCGTTCTTCCTTAGAAAGATTTATTCATTCTACGGGGAAGTAGAGAAGAGAAGCTGGAACTAGAATTTAATAAAAAGGTGGAGCGGACTACCGATTTGGTATCTGATCCACCTTTTTTACAATAATGTATTCGTTTTACCTAAAAAACGATGTTATTCCTTTAATGAAGGTGAAGAAACAGAATGATGAATGTAGAAGAAATGATCGCCCAGGGTACAAGTATTCGATATGAACTTGGATTGCCGTATTTTAAGGATGAGGAATATCGTGCTGAATTTCGCCCGTAAACCGACTTCTGATGGTCAGATCTATCTCTTTAATAAGAGAAACGGCATTTTGTTTCATATGTATGATGATCGTGGATGTGATGTTTGTAGTCTAAATCAAGATGTCTTGTTACAGCTCTATCACTTGCATCGCAAATGGATCTTGGATTATGACCGATACGACATCGATCAGCTTTTTAATGAAGGACTGGCAGGTATTATGGAAACAGAGGAAGAGAGAGAGCTTCGACAGAATGTGAATGACAAGAAAGTAGCAGATTCCAAAATAGATCTTAGTAAAGATAACACCTGCCGATTATCTCATTATTTTGAAATACCTTTTGATAATGGGAGTAGGTTTGCAGAAGAAATTTCGCTGACGGGGTTTACGGTTCGAGAAATTTCGGCTGGTAATGAGACGGTCACGTTTGAGGTTAGTAAAATAGAAGCGTTAGCCCATATTGATTATCAAACACATCTCATGAGCTTGTACGGCAAAAAATTTGGGATCTATACCGGGTGGAGCTATGAAGTACATAGGAAATCAATCAAATCGAAGAGGTGAATGCCTTGTATCCGCGTGCCAATGCTCTTGGTATTGTAATTCGTAATAAGCAAATCCTTGTTGAGGAGCAATCGGGAAGTCATTCAAAAGGAACAGGCACTTACTACCGCCCTATCGGTGGAACAATTGAATTAGGGGAATATTCCCAAGACACACTGGTTAGAGAGTTTTATGAAGAAATCGGTGTTGAGATCGAAGTGAAGCAATATCTGAAATGTGTAGAAAATATATTCTCGATCGATGGGAATATCGGTCATGAAATTACACAAGTATACGCCGTTCAATTTGTTGATCCGAATCTTTATGAGGTGGAGCAGTTTCAAGTCACCGAGCAAGATAAGATTACCATAGCAAAGTGGATACCTGTATCGGAATTTGAACATGGAAAAAGGGTATTGTATCCTAATGGTTTAACTGAATTGCTGACAGATGACATGTTTAACTAGTAACACAGAATAGTTGTGATCCGTTATGCAATTCAAATGTAGAAAGGAATGAGCACAATTTCATAGAAATGGGATGAGTTCTCGGGAGTATCTTCCGCTGAAAAGGAGGTGCCTCATTGACAGACATCTTCTAAAACATTAAGGTGTTGTAAGGACATCTTTTTTGATGAATGTAAGCGCTATATCATTCTGCTTAGACTTCTTCTATGAAACGGTGCCGATTCGAATACACCAATTATAATTCTTTCTGAGAGGGGTTTGTCAGCTATGAAATATCGGGAATTAGGAAATACCGGGATGAAGATCAGTGAAGTGAGCTTTGGAACATGGGCCATTGGCGGTTCTTGGGGAAAGACCAGTGATGCAGAAGCCTTGAGATCTCTGGAATACGCAATGGAGCAAGGAGTGAATTTCTTTGATACAGCCGATGTATACGGAGATGGTCACAGTGAGCAACTATTAGCCAAGGCAACCAAAGGCAAAGAAGACCATATCTATATTGCAACCAAATTCGGCCGCCAAGGAGATATTGCGGATCCAGATAATTATACTTATGATCAAGTATCTGCTTATTGTGAGGATAGTCTTCGCAGACTGAATAGAGAAGTTATCGATCTATTTCAAATTCATTGCCCGGCAACGGACATTTTGCAGGATGGGGCAGTATTTGAAGTGCTCGATCGTCTCAAGGATCAAGGAAAAATCCGGCATTATGGCGTCAGCGTGGAATCGGTAGAAGAGGGACTCATCTGCCTAAAGCATCCGAATGTTAAGAGTCTGCAAATCATATTCAACATGTTCCGCCAGAAGCCGTTGGATCAACTCATTCCTAAAGCTTATGAGGAAGGTGTGGGACTTCTCGTAAGGCTGCCGCTGGCAAGTGGTCTGCTGACAGGTAAGTTTACTGCGGATTATACGTTTGAAGCAGATGATCACCGCCGTTTCAATGAGAACGGAGATGCATTTAATGTAGGGGAGACCTTCGCCGGACTGGGATTTAAGAAAGGAGTGGAGCTTGCAGATCAGTTACAATGGATTGCAGAGGATCGGCCATCAATGGCTAGTGCAGCACTGCGCTGGATTCTAGATCACAAGGAGATCACTTCCATTATCCCAGGATTTAAGAATGTCCAGCAGGTGAAGGATAATCTCACGGCACTGGATACCAAGTCTTTTACAGAAGAGGAGCAACACAAGATACAGCTCTTCTACCAGGAGAAAGTCATTGATTTCATTCGAGGCCCATACTAATCAATGAAGTATCTCATCAGCATGCTATTGATAGGATATATAGGGATGATTCTATGAACAGTAAGAATTCCATTCCTACCAAAGCCGAAATCGGCGGAAGTAAAATTCTTATCATCGGAATTGTCGCGAGTGGTAAGACTACTTTAGCCAATAACTTATCCCAGCAACTGAATATACCTTGGTATGAACTGGACTCTATTGTCCATCACCTGACTCCTGCAGGCAGATCTAAACGTACGCCAGAAGAACAAATGGAGGTGATCCGGGAAATTGACGCTAATGGAACATGGATATTTGAAGGAACGGACCGGGATTCCTATCAAAGTCTGTATGAGCTGGCGGACAAGATCATTTTCCTGGATCCCCCACTATGGAAGCGGAAAATTCGGATTATGACACGAATTGTTAAACAAAAGCTTGGATTGGAAAGCTGTCACTATAACCCCGATTTGTCCATGTTAAGAAAGATGTATCAATGGACGACGGATTTTGAACAGAACAGGAATCATTTTGAGGAAAAGCTGCAGCTGTACGATGAGAAGGTCATCAGGTTGAAAAATAGCTAAGACATCCTTCCTTAATTCTGCGTTAGACTTCATACTCCTTATCCGGATATGATACAATCAGGTCATTGTCGTTGAAATCAATGGGGGAGATGAATCAAAGTGCAAATGTTGATTGTACTTGGAAGTATACTAATGGTCATCGCCGTGGCCATGGGAGCATTTGGTGCGCATGCACTGAAGAGCAAATTCGAAGAGGGCAAACAGAAGGTATATGAAACCGCTGTCCAATATCATCTGATTCATGCGTTAGCGATCATCGTTGCAGGTATTCTCGCGGGTCAATATCCGGAAGCAGGGCTGCTAGTGACTGCAGGGTGGTTCATGGCAGTGGGAATTATATTGTTCTCCGGAAGCTTATACATACTGAGTCTGAAAAAGATCCGATTTCTCGGTCCGATTACACCGCTCGGCGGGATCTCCTTTATCATCGCCTGGATTCTTGTTGCTATTGGTGTGATGTAGAGAGTGAATAAGTTATATTTCAGTATCATATATTTCAATGAGGAAAGTACCTATATTCATAGCGTACCTTCCTTTTTTTATTCGAAGACTCGTCTGCAGACCTATCCAAACATTGATGTTGAAAACGACAGCTTTACTTTTTTAACCCCGCTGCATAAAATGGCCCATTGATGGTGATTGTGGATAAGATTCGAGCCATTTGGTCAGGCGATTCTTCTCCTTCACTATTTAGCCATTGCTGGATTACTCCGATGTGAGCAGAGGCTATATATGAAGCTAAATAGGGAGCTGGGACAAGTAAATTCTCCTTTTTGATCAGTGGATTTGAAGGGTTTCCAAATATTTTATTCCACATAAATTCCTTCAGTGTGGTTTGGAAAGTTAGATCTCCTTTTGGACTTAAAACAGCTTTCATAAACCGCTTGTTTCTATGCAAACATTCAAAAATGGAAACAGCGATTGTAAGCGGCAATTGAGGAGTGGTTGGCTTAGAAATTTCAGTGACGATATCCGGGAATTTCTCTTCTGCCAGTTGTGCCAGTTCATGCATAATCTCTTCCTGACATTTTCTCATTAAGTCAAACTTATCCTGATAATGAGCGTAGAAGGTCCCACGATTGATTCTTGCCTTGGTTGTTATATCTTTAACAGTAACGGCTTCAAAGCCTTTATCCTCCATTAACTCAACTAACGCCTCTCGAATGGATTCTTTAGTACGAATAACACGAAGATCCATGTTCTGATCACTCAAGTTCCTTCCTCCTAACCGACACATTTTTATTTCGTGTACTTTAACCGACGCTTCTGCTAATTCTGATTATTGGATTAGAATCCATCTCCAACTATAATAAGGTTCAGATAAACAACACGTTGTTTATTATATTATTCGGAAAGTGAGAGGATTTCAATCCTATGTTTAAAAACAAACTTTTTATAATGGCACCCGTCATTGCTTTGGTTGTTGTGTTTATTTTTTCATTAACGTTATTTCCAACTGTACAGCCACAAGCTACCCATTTACCTATTGCGATTGTTAATGAGGACGAAGGGGTGGAAGTTCCAGGTCAACCTCAAATGAATATGGGTCAAACTATTGTTGACAATGTTCAGAATTCGATAAGTACAGAAGAGGATTCACCAGTTGAATGGATTGAAGTAACCGATGAAGAAGCTGTTCAGCAGGGATTAGATGAGCAAGAATATTATGCAGCCTTAGTTATTCCTCGGGATTTTAGTGCTAAACAAGCATCTTTGCAGTCACCAGATCCTTCATCTCCTGAGTTACAAATCTATATCAACCAAGGAATGCATATGGCAGCATCCTCTGCAGCGAGTCAAATATTGAGTGGAATCATTGACAACATGAACGTGAATATTCGCAATCAACTACTTGAAGGCTTTGAAGCACAAGGTCTGACATTGACAACAGAACAGGCCGGACTATTAGCAGTGCCAATTGTCAAAAATGTGATTAATGTCAATGAAGTTGGTGAAAACAGCGCTAACGGTAATGCTCCGGTATCTCTGTTTCAGCCCGTATGGATCGGAAGCTTGGCAACGGCTGCAATTATTTTCATGGCCTCTAGCCAAATGCTGTTCCGTACCAAGAAAGAAAGTCTCATGCTAAAAATCGGACAGATCTTAATTGGAGCTGCTGCAGCGCTGGTGATTGGCTTCGGTCTAACTTGGATTGTCGATGGTATGGTTGGATTGAATATTCCGGACTTCTCAGATACCGCTCTATTCTTATCCATCACGGCCTTTAGTTTCTTGTTAATGATATTGGCTGTCATTTCTGTAGTTGGCTTTAAGGGAATTGCCATATTTGCCTTATTACTTTTCTTCGGGGCACCTTTATTATCACTTGCTCCTGAAATGATGTCTCCGTTCTATCATGATTACATTTACTCCTGGCTGCCGATGCGCTTTATGGTAGAAGGACTTCGACCATTGTTGTTCTTTGGTGAAGGTCTCAGCTGGAACGCTGATCTCTCGGCCCTTGTGTGGATTGGAATTGTAAGTATGTTAGTCATCCTTGCTACTGCTCTGAGAGCCGTGAAAGTACAAAAAGAACAAATCACGGAATCTGCAAAATAATCATCAGGATGAACAGGTGAAACAGAATCCATTCTGGTTCACCTGTTCATATTTTTTAGGTGTATCTGTCTCGACTTCATTAAATTAAGAAATACCGACAGAAATTCGGATAATAAAGTTATTATGATCCTTTTCTGTAACATAATTGAGCAGTTCGTCCTCATACACATGCCCCGTGATCCTCTTATTTTGGTCCGCGATAAACTGGGAATCACATCTTCGATCACCGCATTGATTATTGTCTTTACGCTGGCGGCCTTTATTCAGCTATTCCTGCCTTCATCTCATCGTGTAGAGCGTGTGGATAGAACATCGCCTTTACGTGGCATCAGAGAAGGGTTTGCATATGTAATGAGTAATACAAATTTGAAGCTCATTGCTTCAGTGCGATGATGATCCAAGAGATCAAGGAGGAGTATATTGGAAGAAAAAATGGAATTATGATTCCGCTCCTAATGGGCGGCATGCTGCTCGGAAGTGCATCCTCAGGATTTATTGTGAATCAGTTGGATCTTATGGGTACCTACTTCCTGGCAGCCGCCATCACCTTATCTTGTGTCATTTTTACACTTCGTTTAAAGACAAATCCTATGAAGGATGATGTTATGAGTAATGTATAACCCAAAGAAGCGCGGGGATGCTCCTTGCGCTTTTTCGGCATTTCAGCACTCTTTATGAAACTTGGCGGTACCTTCCAGGATCGTATTCAAATACTGCTCAGACCTGTTTAATTGATTCTTGAGATCATCTATTTTTTTGACTTTTTGCTTAACGAGCTTAAGCTTGTCCTCATATGATAAGTTAATCTCCTCATTAACTAGCAGACTGAGCTCTTCTATTGAAAAATCCGCAGCTAATAGTGCCTTCACATCGTTCAGATACGCGACAACATCCTCAGAATATACACGATAATTATTCATATCCCTATACATATATCTGTCGGGGATCAGGTCTTTACGTTCATAGAATCGTAAGGTTGATATCGGCAGACCCGTTAATTTTGAAACATCATTTATTCGCATCATGCTCCCTCATTTACTTCTTGCTATGAACCTAGGTTCATAGCTCATAATGTGATCATGATAACGAACGACATGTAAATTGTCAAAAAAATCTAACGTTATCTAAAAGGAGAGAGTCATATGTTCAACCATGTTCAAAATAATGATTTCACGGATATCGTGAAGGGACGCCGTTCTGTTCGCAACTATGATGAGAGTTATAAAATTTCAAGAGAAGAAATTAAGGAAATGATATCCGAAGCTAGTCTTGCTCCTTCCTCTGCGAATATGCAGCCTTGGCGTATAGTGATCGTGGACACATCCGAAGGAAAAGATAAGCTTACACCATTAGTACAATTCAATACACTGCAAAATAATAGTTCCTCTGCAATGCTATTGATTTTTGGGGATACCCAAAGCTATTTGTATGCCGAAGAAATATATAACACAGCGGTAGAACAAGGGAAAATGCCACCTGACGTGCGAGATCGTCAGCTTGAAACCATATTGTCCATTTTTCCTACGCTTACAAAAGAAATGAAGGTGGAGATAGCGAAAATTGACAGTAGCCTTTTTGCCATGCAGCTTATGCTAGTCGCTCGCGCACATGGATACGATACGAATCCAATGGCAGGCTTTGAAGCAGATCAGTTAGCAAGGGCTTTTGATCTAGATGAGGAACGCTATATTCCGGTCATGATGATATCCATTGGAAAGGCCAAGGAGGAGGGCTATGAATCCGTTCGATTAGGCTCTGACAAGTTTACATTCTGGGCATAATCTTCTTAATAAGCGAATAAGGCTGCTGATGATTCAGCAGCCTTATTCGCTATGCAGGATTGTTCAATGACAACATAGAAATATATTATTTTACATTTATTGGCGAAAGGTAGGTACCATCATCACTACCAGAATGAACAAAAGACAGTTTATTGAGATGACTGTGAGAGAGGAACGGTCTGTCATTCTCAGGATTAAAGATCAGGATGAATTTATTCGTGGCGTTTCTAAAAGTATGCAGAATAGCACCTTGATCATAGAATCGGAAGAGGGCGGAAGTCTGCAATACAAGATTAGTGATATTATTGATGTGTTTGCAGTTAAGTTTGTGGCTCCCGCTCAGTTGTCCATCCAATCTCACTATGTCCAGTCGAATGATAGCGAAGATGATATCGAGAATTTGGTACACCAATTCCATCATTTGAGTGAAGATGATCAGAATCAATTAATTACAAGGTTATCACATATCTTTGAGAAGGATGTGGTTATTTCAACATTAGAGCTGAAGACTTACAGTCCAGCAGAAATTCTCCTGCTTACAGATATTATAAATGGATATATTCTAACTTTAAGAACACCTGATTTATATTCTATATCTAATTCAATCAATATGATGGATTTGCCCTCAAATACGGGAGGAAGAATAATACTTGAAAATACCGATAAAGAGTGAGCATCGCTTGTATGGTGCCTGGATCGTATCTATGGCAGCGACGTTTGGAAGCTTGTATTTCAGTGAAATCAAAGGATATACTCCATGTGATTTATGCTGGTATCAGCGTATTTTTATGTATCCATTGACTATCATACTCGCGATCGCCTGTTACAATAAGGACCGTTCCATTACACGTTATGTCCTCCCGCTGTCATGGATAGGAGGATGCATATCTCTATTTCATATCCTGTACCAACGTTTCCATACTTTCTTTGAGGATAATTCTATCGTAGCCTGCGGCCCAACGCCTTGTGCGAGTAATTATTTTGTATGGTTCGGTTTTATTACCATTCCGGTCTTGGCATTCACTGCATTTATACTTATTATTCTGTTGTTATGGAAGCTGCCACAGATTGAAGAGGAATAAGATTATAACGAAGAGAGATCATGGACCATGGTCTCTTTTCATCGCTCCATTAAAATATTCAGAATATCCTCTATATTATAAACATCGTTATTAACTCTCCATTCATTTGCTTCCTTTAACAGATAAATTGTTCCTTCCAGATCCAGGGTATCTTCAGCCATTGAAAGTGTACCCGTATAATCAAGTTCAATTTGGGTCTCTGCTACGTTTCTCTCAGTAAATTCAAGATTAGTCAGATGAACCTCACTATCTTTCTTTTGTGCTAATTGAGATCCTGTGATAAATAATCGGGTCTTAGTCGATCTGTCATGGAAGGTTTCCGTTGTTAAAGGCTCCATTACTTCATATTTTTCAGTTATTAATTGATCTGTAACCTCACTGATCTGAGGACTTTCTAACTCAGCAAGTTTATATTTCTCTGCGACTTCAAATGCGTTCGATACATTCGAATTAGTGCATGCGGAGATTACAAATAGCAGTGTAAATAGCACAGTAAGCATTATGTAACGATGTTTTTTCATAAATTAGCTCCTCCCCTAATCGTTAGTAGATATTTTACCATAATCAGGATAATAGGAACACAATTGCTCTCGTGCTAAATCTGGCCGTTTGATATACTAAACAGAGCAAAAAGTGTACATGGAGATGAGAATACGGCGGGGGAATCTATCAACCGACAAGCTTGAGAACAGGAGCATCCATATCTATACACCGCCTACATATCATAAGGATAATTCAGTTGCGTTTCCTGCGGTAATTGTACAGGATGGCGACTATTTGTTTACAGGCTCGATGGAAGAATTAGAGGTGGATTTTGCTAGTGGTACAACACAAGAGGTACTATTTATTGGGATCGAACCGAACAGGCGCGATTGCGAATATACCCCATGGGAGGCAGAACTTGAAGTCTTCGGAGGAGAAGGGGAAACATACTTGGAATTATATCGCTGTATGCTGCTTTTCAAGAGCCAGACCACTTTGGACGATTCATCATGATGTTCAGCATCTCTATGGTATAATAAATTCGTTGTGTTTGTGGAGAGTAGTACCTTTATACTCTTAAGATGTGCGATTATACATGTATGTCGGCGAGACGGAGGGTGTAGGACGGGATAATCTGCAATTGTCCTGGTGACCGACCCAGGAGGTGTCCACAGTCACCAATATTTTAACAAGTATTTCCCGCGTGGAATGAGGTTTGTATACCCGGGTCCCAATGTGAATTAGCGAGCTTAGTATACTTCAAATTAGGATTAGGGAAAATAATAAGATGAAAAAATTTAGATTAGGAGCGTGTAGAAGATGGTTGGAGTAGAACTGGATATGGTCGTAACAGACAGCTTAAAAGCACTGGAATTGTACGGGAGTATATTCGATATCGAGCTTGTGGAAGCTTCAAAGCTTCCTCGAGGTGAAAATGAGGTGGTTTTTACTCTATATGGCGTCCGCTTTCATCTATTGGATGAGAACCCGAAATTTCATTTGATTGCACCAACTCCTGAGCATCCTAAAACGAGCTGGGTAAATGTCACCGTTCTCAATATTGAAGAGACCTACACCAAGGCGATGGAATTAGGCTGTACAGAAATACAGCCGGTAACAGTGATGGCTGACTACGGCGTATCTAATGCGATATTTACAGATCCGTTCGGTTATGTATGGATGCTGCATCAAGTATATAAACAGGTTAGCCATGAAGAACGAATTAAGCTATGGGAGGAAAAAAAGGGAGAATTACCTTCTAATTAAGCTCGTCAATTTAATGTCGCTGCGATATATACTTTCAAATAAATAGTCTTACAAGCTTCCTCCTACGAATAGTATATAACGATGTAATGTTGCTATCTAAGGAGGAGGCATATGTTAACTAGTGCTTATATTGCCTATATGCTGCTTGGTTTGTCGCTCGCCGCTCCCATTGGCCCTTTGAATGCAGCTCAATTAAATATTGGGATTAAGCGTGGTTTCTTTCATTCTTGGGTATTTGGTCTTGGGGCTGTACTTGCAGACATAGCTTACATGCTGCTTGTGTATTTAGGTGTGGTTCATTTTCTGGATACTCCGTTTGTTCAGACGTTTCTATGGTTATTCGGCTTCTTTGTATTGGTCTATACCGGTGTGGAAAGTCTGCTGAGCAACGTTCAAATTAAGGAGTCAGTTACTTCAGAAAGGGAGCCTCTTGGCAGATCGTTTCGTTCAGGATTTTGGATGTCCTTGTTTAATCCCATGTCGATTCTGTTCTGGCTCGGCATATTTGGTTCCGTTCTTGCACAGGAAGCAGCCGCCAAAAGTGCATCGCAGATCGTACTGCTCAGCCTGGCTATTATCATCGGTGTCCTTGTATGGGATTTTACGGTAGCTGCGACATCAAGTTTTTTTCGTAAATTTCTAAGTAATACGCTGCTGAGAGGAATATCCATCATATCTGGGCTGTTTTTAATAGGCTTTGGAATTCATTTTGGAGTACAAGCCGTCAAGGTTCTATTTTTCTAGCATTTTTAGAATTTTGTTTAATTTTGATCTATTGGTTTAATTACAAATTAGAAAATTGTAAAAAACCTTTAGATTAGGAGTGATAGGATGTTCCGTCATCAGAAAGAATTGCAGTTTGAAGTAAAGGTTGATCGTCCAGATCCGATGCTGGCACGTCAGGTACAAGAAGTACTTGGAGGCCAGTTCGGAGAAATGACCGTCATGATGCAGTATTTGTTCCAAGGCTTTAATTGCCGAGGTGAAGAGAAGTACAAGGATATGCTGATGGACATCGGTACCGAAGAAATTGGACATGTTGAAATGCTCTGTGCATTAATCAGTCAGTTGCTTGACGGTGCATCCCCAGAGGCTCAGGATGAAGCAGCAAAAGATCCAGTGACCGCAGCAATTATGGGTGGGGTTAATCCACAGCATTTGCTAGTGAGTGGTCTTGGTGGACTACCAAGTAATTCAAATGGTGTACCATGGAACGGTTCTTACATTGTAGCCAGCGGCAATTTGCTCGCAGATATGCGTTCTAACCTTCATGCCGAAAGCCAAGGCAGACTTCAAGTGGCGAGACTATACCACATGACAACGGATGAAGGTGTTCGTGCAACATTCCGTAAGATGCTTGCACGTGACCGCTACCATCAGTACCAATGGATGGCAGCTATCCAAGAGCTGGAGGAGAAAAATGGAGTTGTCGTTCCAGCAACCTTCCCTCCGGAGGCAGAGTTAGAGTCACAGCCCGAGGCTTATGAATTCTGGAATCTGTCTGAAGGCAATGAATCTTCCGAAGGACTGTGGGCTACGGGAAGCGCTCCTGACGGAACGGGTAATTTTGTCTATGTAGCAGAACCGGTCGCTAAAGGCCAAGTATATAAACCTGCTGTTCCGCCAGAAGCCATCCATCATGATCTGAATCCACAGAACAAACTATAATTTGAGTAAAAAGTAACATTGACTAACAAAAAACCTTGCATTTGCATCCCTTGCAAATGTAAGGTTTTTTTGGTGTCTAACCGGCGGATATAGGGGCAGGACAAAAGTTTAAGAAGCCTATTAAATTCCTTTCTTCATGGCAGGATAGGTTACAAAAACTTGGATACGATCCTCATGTTCATTTGCAATTCAACCACAAGAAGGTCTGTGGTTGGCAAATCATCGGTTCTGTCATTATTGCATCAACGATATTTGGTGGATCCATTTATTTAAATCCTTTTATCTTTATGATAGGTTATTCCATCGATTTCACTATGTGGGATACTGTGGTTGATATCATTATTCTTTTTCCCTATGAAGGCAACGAATGCTCTTTAATTGATCGAATATACATACATATAAGGAAGAATAAACACACATAGCCCTTTCGAGCCATCATCAAGATCGAGAGTACAACGTATGATATTTAGATGATTACGATTAGTGAAGGAGAGCTCAATATCATATGGACCAACTTTCGAATAAACGCCATTCTATGAACCCTAGACAAACAGACAACTATCAGCGAACGAATCTCAAAATAACGGGAATGACATGTGCCGCATGCTCTGCGCGTATTGAAAAAGCGTTATCCCGATTAAATGGGGTCCATCAAGCTCATGTCAATCTTGCCACGGAAGAGGCTAAGGTTGAGTACAATCCAGGAGAGGTTAATGTGGAGACTCTTCGGAGCAAGATTGAGAATCTGGGCTACGGTACGGCGACGACAGCCATTGACTTAGAGATTGCAGGCATGACATGCGCCGCATGCTCAGCCCGAATCGAAAAAGGACTCAGTAAGCTTCCGGGAGTGATGCGTGCAAATGTGAACCTGGCATTAGAGTCAGGGCATGTTGAGTTCATATCAGGAACACTCAAAGGTTCAGATCTTATCCATCTAATCAGGCAATTGGGTTATGAGGCATATGTCAAAGCAACAGAGGAAGAAGCACTTGCCCTGCGAGAATTGGATCTACAGCGAAAAAAATGGAAGTGGATCTTGTCAGCGCTGCTTACTTTCCCTCTATTGTGGTCAATGGCTTCCCATTTTTCGTTTACCTCCTGGATATGGGTACCTGACGTGTTTACGAATCCTTTAGTTCAATGGCTATTGGCGACGCCTGTACAGTTCTATTTAGGCGCCACATTCTATCAAAGTGCCTATAAAGCGTTGAAAAACCGAAGCGCTAATATGGATGTGCTTGTCGCACTTGGGACAAGCTCGGCTTATTTGTATAGTGTATATCTAATATCCGTGAGCAACTCCGGCGGTATATTTAATCATAATCACGAGGCAGTAAATACGACAAGCCTTGCTCCAGTCCATCTCTATTTCGAAACGAGCGCCGTATTGATCACACTAATTTTGTTCGGCAAATGGCTGGAGGCTTTGGCCAAAGGCAGAGCTGTAAAGTCGATCCGTAGATTGATGCAAATGACTCCGCGAACTGCACGAGTCGTTCGAAACGGTGAGATCATTGAAATCCCTTCCGAATATGTGCTCTCCAATGATCTTGTTCTTGTGAAGCCGGGTGAGAAGATTCCAGTGGATGGAATCGTGGAGGAGGGAGCCTCCTCCGTAGACGAATCCATGCTAACGGGCGAGAGCATTCCGGTGGACAAGAAGTTGGGTGATCCCGTAGCTGGAGCAACGCTAAACATAAATGGCCGTCTCATTATACGTGCGACCCAAGTAGGTGCTGAGAGCGCATTGGCACGGATTATCCATATCGTGGAGCAAGCTCAGGGCTCTAAGGCTCCAATCCAGCGTGTTGCTGATGCCATTTCTGGTATATTCGTGCCTGTTGTAATTAGCCTGGCTGCGATCACATTTATATTTTCCTTATTCTTCGAAAGCTCAGGCAATTTTAGCTTAGCTCTGGAAAAGGCAATTGCTGTATTGGTCATTGCCTGTCCATGCGCTCTCGGCCTAGCTACACCAACATCCATCATGGCTGGCTCGGGTCGCGCTGCTGAATACGGTATTCTGTTTAAAGGCGGGGAGTACCTTGAGAATGCAGGTTACATCCAGACCGTCATACTAGATAAAACAGGGACTCTCACTCATGGAAGACCTATCCTAACCGATGTGATAACTTCACTTGATTGGTCCTCGAACGAAATGTTGAAACGAGTGGGAATTGCGGAGTTAAGCTCTGAGCATCCAATCGCTCAAGCCATAATGGAAGGTGTTGAGGACAGAGGCATAAGAATCCTACTCAAGCCGGAACAATTCGAGAATATTCCAGGTTACGGTGTTCGCGCTCGGGGTTACAGCCAGAATATTCTCGTTGGAACACGCCGACTGCTTACTGATGCTAAAGTGCGGATTCCTTCCGAAGCATTGGTTCAAATGTCTGAGCTTGAAGGCCAAGGAAAAACGGTGCTTCTAGTGGCAATAGATCACAAATGGGCGGGAATGGTCGCTGTCGCAGATACCGTGAAAGAAACTTCCGCACAAGCCGTTAGCCGACTTCAAGCAATGGGGATTAAAGTGGTATTAATGACGGGGGACAACGAGCGCACTGCTCTGGCTGTTGCTAGTCAGGTTGGAATCTCCAAAGTCATTGCAAATGTTCTTCCTGAAGAGAAGGCGGCAGAGGTGAAGAGGCTGGAGCAATTGGGACATAAGGTAGCCATGGTAGGAGACGGAATCAACGATGCTCCCGCACTTGCCGTTTCTGATGTGGGTATGTCCGTAGGCACAGGTACAGAAGTAGCTGCAGAGGCAGCAGATGTTATACTCATGCGTGGAGATTTAAATAGTGTCGCTGACGCTATTCAATTAAGCAAAAGAACGATGCGTAATATTAAGCAAAATCTCTTTTGGGCTCTTGCCTATAATGTAGTAGGTATTCCCATCGCTGCTATTGGCTTGCTGGCTCCGTGGCTGGCGGGTGCAGCGATGGCGTTCAGTTCCGTTTCGGTCGTGCTTAATTCCCTGCGTCTTCAAAAAATGAAGCTATAACGGGATGCTCTTGAGTTAAAACAAATTGGCAGCCAATTTAAAGCACAGCGATTTCAGGATTTGGATGAATGGTTTGATTCTGTTCAGTGGTCTGTGGGAGGATCGGCTCGATCGATTCGAGGAGTATATGCTCGACCCGAAGAGAAAGGAGCAGACATAACAGGGATCAACACTTCGTACAACTGTGATACCTGTCCTCATTATCGCAGGTGGGATGACCAACCTATAAAGAAGTATATTCAGAGATGAATGCAATCTCAAATGACTGAATCGTTTTCATCTTCGAGTAAATACAAAACAAGGGCTGGAAGCAGGTATTAACCTGTTCCTGCCCTTATTACTTACTTTACAATTACGGCTCAAAGCCCCAACTATGCTCATTGCTCAAATAACCGGAACCTGTTCATTATTTACAAACCCGGTAACTTGACTTGCCATTGGGAGAGGGTAATATTCTGCTGAATATATCAAATGACACATTTACAGGTGAGAGGGAGGCGCTTGGTGATGGATTATTGGAATTGTAAATTTGGAAGCTCATCTAATGTGATGACATAATCACTTTGATATAGCGTTGTCAATGTGGCAGGATAGTTGAAAGCAGAACTCATCAGATACTCGCCATACCATGGACAGAAGTAGAGCCATCCTGACTTCTCTTCAACTAGATTCTGTAAGCTTGGAACAGTGTCATTCTCGGTCATGGCCACCATCTTCGTACCGTTCGTCAGATCAACCAGCTTATAGAAAATCGAGGTGATGGCATCCTCATTCGGGACGCCGGACAAACCATCATCACGGTTGTAGATTGTATTGTATTTGTCATAACCGACTAGATCAACTTGATGATCACCTGGGTACCATGCCGGAGAAGTGCTGTATACGTAGCTGTTGTAAGTCCAGATCAAGTTGTGAAGCTCATATGTTTCCGTAAGCTCAGTATAGAGCAGATCCCACAGATCTTTGTACACTTCTGCACCTGCGGAAGCCCACCAGAACCATGCACCTTCTCCATTTAGTCCACCGTTGCCCTCCGCCTCATGATAAGGACGGAAAATAACAGGGACATTGTTATCTTGCAAAATTTGTAGTTGTTCTGCGAGATCCTCAATAGTCATCATCACATACTGGTACTCTTTCGTACCGGGAACAACGGCATTTGCTGTATTAAAATTGGTCTCAGTTGGCTTATAGGTGGCATCCTTCCAATCTACAGTCTGTCCGAGCTGATAGGTAGTGAAATTCTTGGGTACATTGATATGCCAAGCGGCTGTCGCGATCCCCCCTCGACTGTTTACCCAATCAATCATCCGATCGGTTGTGCCATCCTCCCAGCCGTACAGCGGATTATAATTCATGAAGTCAAAGCCGCGGATGGCTGGATACTTGCCCGTTAAATCATTGATCCATTCAAATTCCAGCTCATAATCGCCGTCATTACCACCTCCATATATCTCCTGCTGACCCGAGATAATATGGTTACCATACACTTCTGTTAAGTAATTCATAAGAAGCTGAGTCTCAGGTGTGGCTTGAGAATCTGTGAGGACAGGCTGTACATCCAGGGGATCAAGATCAGCATGATCTACAGTGAAGGAGTCGAAATATGCAAATCCCCAGCCTGCTTTCAATTGAATCGTATTGCTTCCTTCGTTTAGTTTAAAAAATCCAAAATTGTAATCGGACCATGTAGTCGCGTAGGGCAGCATAAAAGTTGCTTTCGTTACACCATTCACCGCCAGTGATGTTTGCTGCCGTCAGGACTTACCTCCTGCATATACCGTGAAGAGATTTCATACATGCCTGTCTCTGGAACAGTCACATTGAAGGTAATCGTCCCGGAACCCTGCATCCAGACAAATCCATCACCCGTGTATCCAGGCTTAGGTTGGCCGTAGATTTCCGTGACCACTTGAAGATCGGAGCTAAGCTGAGCGTTTTCGCTTTCGATTGTGAAGAGCGGAGCATCTGCCTGAGTAGGGACTGCCATTAACCCAAGGAACAGAGTAAATGCCCGCAGTATTGCGCTTGACTTTTTGAACAATTGTACCATTACCATCTTCCCTCCATATATAATATGATGAAGAATTGATTCTCTGCTCGGTCATGGATGCGCTTTCAAAATAAACATATCATAACTGCCAAAAATTGTTAATATATGTAATTTGTGATTTTGAATATGTATCTCCATATTCAGAATACTGCAGTGATCTTTATATGAGGAATGAGTGAAAAGCGAGTATTGAACCTTAGTATGGTGTAATACATATTATGGAATCACAAAAGTGCTTAAGGCTAGGTTTCAGACACCATAGCTCTTTCCTGTGGGTCCATTAAGATCGAGATCGAAAGGAGAGATGAAGTTGAAAAAGAAGCATCCCTTCTGGATAGTTGTTCCACTCTTCGTCTTGGTGATTGTCATTACCGCTTGTTCAGGGGAAGCAGGACCAGTGACGAAACCGGTAACAGAAGATTCTGAAGATCTACCATCTTTGTCTCCTTCAACCGAGCAGGAGTCTCAGGTAGAGATGAATCGCGAAGAAACCAAGAGCTTTGAGATGATGACGGCCGAAGGTAATCAGTCACTTGATGGGCGCTTGAATCACGGTGAAGGATTTAGTGTGTATGTGTTTGAGAAGTTTACATTTGATGCAGCTACCGGCCGCTTGAGTTTAAGCAGCAATCCAGATTACAGCGTGGAAATTGAACCGTTACCAGCCGATTATGATTTGGATCAGCTTGAAGCTGCAGCGATTGAAGAGTTGAGTCAAATAGGAGAAGTATCTGATTATAGCGGTGAGTTGGTCGAACATCCTCTTCGTTCAGCTAAGCTTTACCTTCAAGCTTCCGGGGAGAATGGGATCAGCGATTATATGGTGTGGACATCAGAACAAGGGGATGCTTTTGAGTTCCGCCTTCATAATCCGAAAGGAGAAGAGGCTTCCGATTTCGCAGGACCCGTTATTGTTTCCCTATCGACCGTACAAAAGGATATGTAGCGTAGTTCATGTTATTCCAGAAGAGTTCGAAGCTAAAAAGATAGATTTAATAATGGATGTAATTAAATTATAGAATAAAATAACGAAATAGTTTAAAAAAGCAGTGATCTGAATGATCAACTGCTTTTTTAACAATAAACACAATTTAGTCCTTATATGGAACGTAAAACATACTTATTGGATTAGCTTCATACGAAACAATTTTGCCACGGCTTCCGTTCGATTTTTACTGTTGGTTTTGAGCATGACGTTCTTTAAAAAGTATTTAACCGTGGCTTCCACAATATGAAGGATGCTGCTGATTTCTTTTGTCGTATAACCATTGGAAATGTATTGCATAATGATAAGCTCTTTATCCGTAAAATGAGTTGTCTTCCCGTATTTTGTGATGTTAAGCATATGTACACAACTTTCACTGAAGCTGCGGATTTCTTCTAACATTTCCTTGGTCACTTCATACTGTACATTCACACCAGTCATAAATCCAACGACAATGCCATTTACCGAAAAAGGGATCATCAACATATCGTGGACAGGCTCGGACAGCACAAACTGATTACCAATGGACAACTGAAATTTACTGTCCGAGAAGAAGCACACTTTGTTCTCTAGAATACCTTCGTGAACATAAGAATTAATTGTGATGACTTGGTGTATGTGTGCAATCGATTGAACATTCGAGTTCTCATAAGTTAGGATCCCGCTGAACGTGCCGTTAAAGCTCGAATATTGAAACAACTGCATGATACGGCAAGGGAAATGCTCATAGAATATTTTCATCATCTCAAAAAGACGTTCATTCACTGAATAGGATTGTGGGATAGATATTAGCTGCTCTTTCCAACTTTTCATCTGTTTAATCTCCTCCTAATAATAGATTATATCCAACTGACTATCCTAAAGTATAGTGAATTTCCCAAAAGCTATACTTTTACATTTCAAGAAGTTGTACATAAAGATAAGTGTTTTTAAAAGAAAGTAAACGGTATCATTAATAGTGTTCAAAAAACGACATTACGGGGGAGATTGTATGAAGATTAAAGCAGCGGTATTGAATGGACTTCACCAGCCTTATGAAATAGAGGAGCTAGAGTTAAGCGAAATTCGTGACGACGAAGTACTCGTGAGAATCGTTGCATCGGGCATGTGCCACTCTGATGATGTGGTACGCAAAGGCTATACAGAATATCCGATGCCGATTGTGCTTGGTCATGAAGGGTCTGGGGTTGTTGAGCAGGTAGGCAAAAATGTTGTTGGCTATGAACCAGGAGATCAGGTCGTTATATCGTTTGGTTATTGCGGACATTGTGACAGCTGTCTTACGGGTCTGCCGGCATCATGCGATGACTGGAATCACATTAACTTCCATGGTAAACGGGATGACAACACGCCTTATCTGATCAAAGCTGATGGTACACCGGTAACCAGATTCTTTGGACAATCGTCTTTCTCAACGCATACTATCGTGAGTCCGTCCAGCTTAACTAAAGTGGATAAATCGGTTGATCTTCGTTTAGTTGGCCCGCTGGGCTGCGGGTTCCTGACAGGGAGTGGAACCGTGTTTAATGGATTGAAACCTGAACCTGGAACAACTATAGCTATCTTCGGTACGGGTGCAGTTGGCTTAGCTGCAATGATGGCAGCCAAAATTTCAGGTTGCACCAAAGTCATTGCGGTCGATATTCATGATCATCGCTTGGAGCGGGCTAAGGAGCTTGGCGCGACACATGCGATTAACAGCAAAAATGTGGATGTGAAGGAAGCCATCCTCGAACTGACAAATGGAAAAGGTGTGAACTACAGTGTGGACACTACCGGTGTCAATGCAGTCGTACGCAGCTCCATTGAAGTTCTGGCTGTCGGTGGATCTGTAGCCCCGGTTGCTGCTGGGCGAGATATGGAGATTAACACAACCAATGACTTTACAATGCAAAACCGTAATTTGGTTGGTGCCCGAATGGGCAAGGCAGTTCCTCAGCTCTCCATTCGTCAAATGGTGGAATTCTACAAAGCAGGTAATTTTGCTTTTGACAAGCTAGCAAAATTATATAAATTCGAGGATATTAACTTAGCAGCAGAGGAGTCACTTTCTGGACAGGTCATTAAACCGATCCTGATCATTGATGAGACTTATGTACCATTGGATTAACTTCTTCAAATAATCTTATAAATGCTGGAACTTTACTTCAATACAATTCGATCATTTATTTTGGAATATGACTGAAAATGTGATATTGAGAAATAAATAAAGGGATCGAGCTATGACTAACTCGATGTAGCAAGACTCACCTGGGTACAATTTTAGGTTCTGTATGTGCTGCCGCATGAATAAATGCGGCTTTTTTTTATATCGAATGATGCTTATATAATTCAGTTGTTAAACAACTCATTGTCCGATCGGAGGATCTATCTGAACAATTTGTATCTTGGCTCCAAGCATAAATAAACATTTACATGTATCAAAGGTTCTGTATGGATGATAATATTTGCGCAGCAATCAATGTATAAAGCGCTTCCAAAAACATCTTGTTAATTTCAATTGGAATATGGTAGAATCCACTCATCGGCTGGAGTGTATATACATTAAAGGATATAAAAGTTAATACATGCAAAGTCGAAGGGCCACGTGGAGAGGAGGGAAAATACAAAGACTGCTTTCTTAGTTCAAAGATTGTGTTGAATTTGAATTTTTATGGCCATTTGCGCAAACGTTTGCGCTCATTTCAATTTCAAAATGAAGGCAAAATAGTCGTAGAGGAGAGATGATTTTGTTCAAGAGCATCAAAACCTTAATTTCATTCCTTGTCTGTTTAGTTTTGCTATCTTCAATAAGTATTACACAATCGAACCTGGACACGGTTCAGGCTAGTGAACAACAGACACTTGCAAGCTCTCCAGTAAATGGAACAATGATGCAGTATTTTGAGTGGTATTTGCCTAATACGGGCGAACATTGGAACAACTTGAGATCGGATGCACAGTATCTTAGCAATCTAGGTATAACAGCTGTTTGGCTTCCTCCAGCATATAAGGGCCAGGCTGGAAACAATGATGTCGGCTATGGTGTCTATGATCTTTATGATTTGGGTGAATTTAATCAAAAAGGATCGACTCGAACAAAATACGGGACCAAAAATCAACTTGTAAGTGCAATTAATGAGCTTCATCAAAATAACATTCAGGTTTACGGCGATGTGGTCATTAATCACAAGATGGGTGCAGAGGGTACTGAATTCGGTAATGCCGTTGAAGTCTCGCGAACGAACCGTAACCAGGAGACGTCAGGTGCATATAACATACAGGCGTGGACGAAATATGACTTTCCGGCACGTAACAATGCATACTCTTCGTTTAAGTGGCGCTGGGAGCATTTTAATGGAACAAGCTGGAATGAAAGTAACCAGAAGGAATCTATTTATAAATTCTCAGGTAAGAATTGGGACTGGGAAGTGGATACAGAGAATGGCAACTATGATTATCTGATGGGAGAAGATGTGGATTTTGACCATCCGGATGTCGTGAACGAAACGAAGAATTGGGGCGAGTGGTATGTAAATACTTTGAATCTGGACGGGCTTCGCCTTGATGCGGTAAAGCATATCAAATTCAGCTTCATGAAGGATTTTGTACAGAGCGTTCGGGCAGACACAGGGAAGGAATTGTTTAGTGTCGGTGAGTATTGGAGCGGAGATGTGGCGAAGCTTCAGAATTACTTGAATAAAGTAGAGCGCACCGTGTCGCTATTTGATGTCCCGCTGCATTATAGATTTCAAGCTGCTTCAAACGGAAATGGTGGATATGATATGCGAACCATCGCACAAAATACGCTGGTGGCAAGCGATCCGGTAAAATCCGTTACATTCGTCGATAACCATGATACCCAGCCTGGACAATCACTTGCTTCCTGGGTTAACGAATGGTTCAAGCCTCAAGCATATGCTTATATTCTTACTCGAGAACAAGGATATCCATCTGTATTCTACGGTGATTATTATGGAATTCCAAGCCACAATATTCAGCCCATGCGAGAAGTGCTAGACCCACTCCTAGAAGCGCGAAAGAATTACGCCTATGGTGTTCAGCATGATTACGTTAATCACCAGGATGTAATCGGATGGACGCGGGAAGGGCTGAACACGAAAGCCGGATCGGGCCTTGCAACACTTATAACCGATGGTTCTGGCGGAAGTAAAAGCATGTATGTAGGTACACAAAATGCTGGAGAGACCTGGACTGATATGACTGGAAATATATCAAATAAAGTCACAATAAATGCTCAGGGGTACGGCAACTTTAGTGTGCTTGACAGATCTGTATCCGTCTGGGTCGAAGAAGGCGCGCCAAGCTCTAATAATGTTGTGACCATTTATTACAAGCATGGCTTCAGTACTCCTTATATACATTATCGGCCGGTAGGAGGGAACTGGACATCTGTTCCCGGTGTGAGAATGCAAGCTTCTGAGGTGCCCGGCTACAGTAAGCTTAGTATAAATATTGGAAGCGCTTCACAATTAGAGGCTTGCTTCACGGATGGGAACGGAGCATGGGACAGCAACAATCAAAGTAATTACTTTTTTGATACAGGAACCTGGACCTACGGCAGCTACGGGAATATTCAGAAAGGAGCACCTGCTGGAGCTGCATCGATCTAATAGTTAAATAGTACATTGGAGCAAACGTTTGCAAGTGAATTAATCCTTAATGATAGCTTGTTCATGTCCCGAAAAATGGAGCAGCTGTCAATTGACAGCCAGCTCCTCATTTTACATAACAATGGATAGATCGTGGTATAAGCGTATGTTACGATCAACAAGTCCAAAAAATTAAAATGTTTCTTTAATGATGCGTGCCGCAGAATTTGCACAATTGCATTACATCATTAGATGTCGTACTCTAACATAAAGTATGACATCTCACATTTTAGTATGTAAATGTATGGGGATGTTTTAAAGGAGGCCTATTCTTTGATTATTCGTGTATTAACTGAGAATGACGCAGAGGCTTATCAGGCTCTCCGGCTTAAGGCCTTGCAAACCAACCCGGAAGCATTCGGATCAACTTATGAGCTTGAACTAAATTATTCAGTAGAACAGGTTGCCCAGCGCATAACTTCAACGAGTAACAAGTTTACACTTGGTGCATTTATGGAAAATGAATTAATAGCTATTGTGACCTTCCTACGCGAAATCAACATGAAAACCGCACACAAAGGGAACATTTATGGAATGTATGTAGCATCCGAACATCGCCGAATGGGTCTTGGTAAAAAGTTACTCGAAGAGCTGATCATATTAGCAGGGAAGCAAGAGGGATTGGAGCAAATTAATTTGACTGTGATGTCAGATAATAATTCTGCGAAAAAGCTATACGAAGAGTTAGGTTTTAGAGTGTTCGGCAAGGAAAAAAGAGCTTTAAAATATGCGGGAAGTTATTTTGATGAAGATTTTATGTGTTTAGATATGATAACTATTGAATAAAGATTGAAGCGAGTAGCGGATTTATATCATTCCCGCGCTGCTTTATAGCCAACAGATTCCGCTCAAGAGCGGATGCTCAGGCTGTCGAGAAAACCTCGGCAGCCATTTTTATTTCTTAATAATTCAACACGACACCGCGTTAATGATGGTGAAGCACCAAGTAGAGCAAGTATAGCCATTTGTTCGAATGAATATGGATTTTATACTAAAAGGGAGTTTAATATTTTTGGAGGCGGGTAATTCAATAACGTACCGGAAGTAAGAAAGACTTCCTAAACTAATCTACTAAGGAGTGAATTCAAATGGCAAACAATCGAGACAACAAAATGAGTCGTGAAGAAGCAGGTCGTATGGGTGGAGAAGCAACATCTAACAATCACGATAAAGAATTCTACCAAGAGATTGGGAAAAAAGGTGGAGATGCTACTTCTCGGAATCATGATCAGGAATTTTATCAAGAAATTGGTGAAAAGGGAGGAGAAGCGACTTCCCGGAACCACGACAAGGAATTTTACCAAGAAATCGGCCGTAAGGGTGGAGAAGCTCGTGATGACTCCAATAATGATGGTAAAATGAGCAGAGAAGAGGCAGGGCGCAAGGGTGGAGAGGCGCGCTCCCGTCAAAGAGATTAATATCCCTCTATTTTCATTAAGTAGAGATTGATTAAAAATTAAAAGTCATTGAATTTTAGATTTCAGTATTTTTGGATGTTGTTTCATATAAAGAGAATGACTCTGGAATAAATCCGGAGTCATTTTCTTTTGTTCTAGCAGAAACAGCTAAATCCAATCCTTGCTTTGTGGGCAAATGAATTCCTTCTGTGTGATTCTTTGATTTCCTTACGGATCTTTTAACGATAGATAGGTAATGTAGACATCGAAATGAAGATTTTGACCAGCTCTGCTATTAAAAAAGTTTATTGAATGGTCGGAGGCAAGCGTCTATACTTTTTTTGGAAGCAAGGAGATGAAAAAGGAGGCAGCAACGATGTCGGTCGATCGTAAGTATTGGGTGGATACTCTGGTTCGCATTGTTCGTCCTGTACTGTATTCATTATCAGAACGTCGGCTTAAGATGGATATGCCTGTTGAAGCAAGGGTGGGGGATCGATCCGATTACACTTATCTAGAAGCGCTCGGGCGAACGCTTGCTGGAATTGCACCATGGCTTGAACACGGTCCTCGTACAGGAGAAGAAGGAGAAATTCGGGCACAGATGGCCGAGCTGGCAAGACGGGCAATGGATATGGCTACAGATCCGGCTTCTCCAGACTATATGAATTTTACGATTGGAGGACAGCCTGTAGTCGACGCGGCTTTTCTTGCGAACGCGGTGCTCCGCGCTCCGAGTGTGCTGTATGCACAGCTGGATGAGAAAGTAAAAAGGAATTTGATCTCAGCTCTGCGGGCAACCCGTATTATACGACCTGTATTCAGCAATTGGCTGTTATTTAGCGCAATGATTGAAACCGCTTTATTTCGAATGGGAGTAGAAGACTGGGATCGCATGCGAGTGGATTATGCGCTAAGGCAGCATGAGCAGTGGTATAAGGGCGATGGTGCTTATGGAGATGGGCCTGCATTTCATTGGGATTATTATAACAGCTATGTCATTCAGCCCATGCAGGTGGAAATATTGGATGCTGTTGGAGATCAGTATGGAGATTGGGCAGAACTTCGAGCCAAAGTGTTTACGAGAGCTGAACGCTATGCCGCTGTTTTGGAACGGTTCATATCACCAGAAGGCACATTCCCGCCCATTGGACGATCCTTGGCCTATCGCTTTGGCGCATTTCAGCATTTATCATTAATGGCCTTAAGGGAGGAGCTCCCGGAAGAGTTGGAACCGGCTCAAGTTCGCTGTGCGCTTACGGCGGTCATCAAGCGGCAGGTCCAGATGCCGGGTACTTTTGATGATTCCGGCTGGCTGCGAATCGGATTTGCCGGAAGTCAGCCTGATATCGGAGAAGCCTACATTTCGACAGGCAGCTTATATCTGTGTACGACGGTATTTCTACCATTAGGGCTGTCGCCTGACACTGCATTTTGGCAAGGACAGGCCGAGTGGACGGCACTTAAGGCATGGTCTGGTGGGACTGTCCATTTGGACAAAGCCATTTTGAGATAACCATTAGCGTTCTCGAGAGGAGCATTAATATGACAATTCAACCGGATTGGGTACAAGAAGCTTGGGATCAAACGGTAGCAAAAGTGAAGCGGGTTCATCATCGAATTGGAGACCGTTTTCCACATGCAAGTGTGAATGGTGAATATCAGCTGGAGCGAGCCTCTTGGTGGACCGCCGGCTTCTGGCCAGGTTTACTGTGGCTTGTTTACCGTGATACCAAAGACGATGCATTGAAGGAAACAGCAGAATCCTGCGAACGTCAGCTCGATTCATTGCTTGCTGATGCGAATCTGGTAGATCACGATATCGGATTCATGTGGACCTTAACAAGCGGGGCTAGATATAAGCTTCTAGGAGCAGAGGACTCGAAACGGAGAGCCGTGCTAGCCGCTAATCTTCTGGCTGCGCGATTCAACATTCAAGGCAGTTACATTCGAGCGTGGAATGGAGAGAATAATGCAGGCTGGGCAATCATTGACTGCTTAATGAATTTACCCCTGTTATACTGGGCTTCTCGTGTGACGGGAGATCCAAGGTATAAGCACATCGCCGTTAAGCACGCCGATACGGTGCTGAAGCATTTTTATCGGCCTGACGGTTCCGTTAGTCACATCGTTGTATTTGACCCGGAATCCGGAGAGAAGCTGGAGGTGATGGGAGGACAAGGGTACGCACCAGAATCAGCATGGTCTCGCGGAACGGCGTGGGCTATTTATGGAATGAGTCTAAGCTATCACTATACAGGTAAGCAGGAATATCTGGATGCCGCCAAGCAAACGGCTCATTTCTTTATGGCTAATTTACCGGAGGATCATGTTCCTTATTGGGATTTCCGTTCACCGGAAGGAATTCCCTCGATTCGAGATTCCTCTGCCGGAGCTTGTGCCGCTTGCGGACTCCTGCTCATCGCAGATCAGGTTAACGGGCTGGAGGCGGATATATACCGCAAATGTGCAGAGCGAATCCTTTATTCCCTATATACGAATTATGGAGCATGGGAATCGAAAACAGAGGAAGGTCTCATTTTACATGGAACGAGTCATTACCCTGGGAATAGCAATGTTGATGTCCCATTAATTTATGGGGATTATTACTTTGCAGAAGGCATTTCGCTGTTAATGGGACACCAAGATAGGTTTTGGTAAGATCCATTTGTTGAATAAATACTTCGACCATTATGTATCCTTACGTTCAGCCGCCATATGGCGGCTTATATATTTTGGGGATGTAAATTATAGTCCACGAGATTTATTGCGCTGTGTTTATTTAAGAAGGGACTCAGCACCATCAATATATATTTCCGTTCCGGTGATATGTGATGATAAGTCGGAAGCGAGGAATGTCACTAAATCAGCGATCTGCTCAGGTTGACCCGGTCCATGTTCCAGAGGCTGATCACCTTCAGGAAATTTGACTGGGATCTCAATGTCCTTAATATCAGAGGAGTTGTGAATGGATTGTCCAATGTGAGTTTCAACAGCACCTGGACATATCGCGTTTACGCGAATTTTGTACTGCGCGAGTTCCAGAGCAGCCATTTTCATAAGTGCAATTTGTCCGGCTTTTGAGGCGCTGTAAGCAGTATATCCGGCTTGAGAGAAAATGCGGTTTCCACTAACAGAGCTTGTAATTATGATGCTGCCTCCATACTCTTTCATGAAGGGGATGGCATGTTTAACGGTCAAGAACGTACCTCTTAAATTGGTATGGATCGTGTGGTCCCAATCGTCTTCCTTCATCGTTTCTATAGGTGCCATTTCTCCGGCAATACCTGCGTTGGCAAATACAATGTCAAGACCTCCCCAATGATCGCTTGCTGTACGGATTCCCTGTTTGACGTCTTGAGATGAATTGATATCGCACTTCTCGGCTATGACCTCGCCACCGGATTCCTCAATTTGCGTCTTCACCCTATTCACATGTTCAAGGTCTAGATCTAACAGGCACACCTTCACGCCTTCTCTTGCGAATTGCAACGCTGCGGCACGTCCAATACCAGAGCCAGCTCCAGTGATTACAGCAATTTTACCTTTTAGGTTATGATGGCTTGACATAGATTTGCTCCTTTCGGATATATTGATTTTTCAAATATTTTACACCAGTCATCGATACGATAAACCCCGAGTCATTTGATTTTCTTGAAAAGTAAGAGTAATATATAATATACTTTGATTAAAGTGCTTTTATAAAACTACTCTCAAAAAAGTAAAATTTCGCTCGAAAGGAAGAAGATGAATAATGAAGTTTAAAACGTTTTTAAAAACAAGAGGAGCGATTGCCGCCATTTTTATGGGGATATTTTACGCGGTCGCGATGCTGGGGATTTTTCTCCCCGGATATACCGCAATCCCGAACAATATTGATAAACTCCCCGTTGCCATCGTAAATGAAGATAAAGGAGAGTATGGGGGAACGATTGCCGAGCAGTTACAGGAGAATTTGCCATTTGAAGAGATTTCAACGGATTTATCGAATTCAGAGGCGCTGGCTCAATTGGAAGATAATGATTTGGCGTTGGTGGTTCATATTCCAGAGACGTTCTCGCAGGATTTGCAGAGCGGGGATGTGTCATCCAGCATTGACTTTACAACGAATGGTGCAGGAGCAACGGTCGTCTCCTCGTCCATGTCCTCCATTGTTAGTGAAATCAACAATCAATTAAGCACTCAGTTCTCGACGCAAACCGCACAAAATATATTGATGACACTAAATGTCCCGGAGGATCAAGCGGCTGAGATGGCCGAGAAGATCGAAACGACTTATGTCGGCAACTCCGTAACCATTAATGAAATCCCAGCAGGAATGCATAACAATATGCTGCCGATGTTCCTGACTATGGCGGGTTATGTTGGTGCAATGATTGGGGCTATGCAGCTGGTCGGCTCCTATAAAGCTAATCGGGGTACAACCAGCAAGTGGCGATTGTTCTTATATGTTCAGATTACTGCTTTACTTATTGCGACACTATCCTCGGCCGCAGGAATTGGTATTTCATATGCCGTGACCAATCACGGATCAGAGATGTTCTTCACCTTGTGGGGTCATCAAATCCTGAACTATATGGTTTGCTTCAACTTCACTGCGATCTTGATCTTCCTGGTAGGTGAAGGGGGCATGATTCTGAACATGCCGATCTTATTGCTTCAAACGATAGCTAATGGAGCAACCATCCCGCGAGATATGATGTATTTGCCATATGAATGGATGAGTTATATTTCACCGATGTACTATGCCGTACAGGCAAACTTTGAATTATTATTTACGGATAACAGCTCCGCATATCATCACTGGATGATGGCGGCCGTAGGTGGAGGAGCTCTGCTCATCAACTTGCTGATTGTGGCATTCCTGCACAAGCCTCAGGCAGCAGAAGAATCGATACAAGATTCGCTGATCGAAGACACGACACAGCCAAATGTTAAAAAAACTGCTGAAATTACGGTTTAAGATCTGCTACAATAAGGAGAATGATGCTGAAGGAGCTAAAGCATGGAAGTCCAAATTTATATTCTGAGCAAGCTGATGGAAGGCAATAATTATCCTTACCTCTTAAAGAAGCATTTGTCGGAGCCGATTCCATTTGATGAGTTTACAGGCTTAACCGAGAGCAAGCTTTATTATCATTTTGAAGTGTTGACTAAGCAAGGCTTGATCGAAGTCGTAGAAGTGGTTCGTGAAGAGCACCGGCCGGATAAACAAGTATTTGCAATCACAACAAAAGGCCGAGAGGAGCTTCCCAAAAAAATCTATAAGTTGTTTGAAAATGCAGCTGATGTCAGTGGAATGACGATTGGCATGGCAAGCTTGCAGCACGTGGATCGGGACAAGGTTGTTACTATTCTGGAGAAGAAATTGCAGAAATATCAAGATCGTTGGGAGCATATTTCCCAATTTGAAAAGTATATAGAAGTGGATGAACAAAGAAGAAAATTTGTTGATTTCATGACCAGCTATACGTCCAGCAGGGCGAAGCATACCACCGATTGGCTCGAACACTTAATCGATCTTATTAAAGATGGAGCAATTTAACGGCCTAACAAATGAATAAGCTAATAAAAGCTTCTGATACCTAGATGGGTATCAGAAGCTTTTTTATTGCTCTTTGGCAATGACAATGATCATTCCTAGTTGTCATGCCTCTCAAATTGTTTGCGATGGCGGATACCTTTTCTGAGCGATATGCATTTGTCGGACCTTCCATTAGACCGCTGTCACCGCAGGAGAGCAATACAAAGGATAGACAAGTAATCTATATTTCCCTTGAGACAGTTCTTAATAAGAATCATGAGCTTTACAAACACTGTATCAACGCATTTGCAGGATCAAATTATACAGCACATCCGATGTTTTCATTACGCATAGTGGCATGAATAGTGTAGATAATTCTGATGTAACAGGAGAAAAAGCGTTGTAAAAGCGCATAACCAAATATGTAAAAAGAACCTCGGCAGCAATTGCCGGGTTCTTTCGTCTTGTATATAAACAGATACGCTGATATAATAATATAGATTTTCAGTTCGAATATGTAGGAATAAATATTACATCTTATAATTTTATATTATCATGCCGGCATACGGACTGTCAAATGTTTTTTTCTCAATCTAATCGTTAGGGGAGATATGAAATGGATCCTTTGGTTCTCGGTTTTCAGGAAATGGATGAACAGCAGTTAAGGCTTGTTGGCGGAAAAGGACTAAATCTAGGAGAACTGACCAAAGTTCAAGGGGTTAAAGTACCTGATGGATTTTGTATTACTACCGTAGGATATCAAACAGCTCTCTCACAGAATAAGGTTTATCATGCTCTCCTGAATCAGCTTGCCATGCTAACTGTAGAAGACCGGGATCAGATTGGTGAAATCTGTAAGGAGATCCGGAACACCATTATGGCTGCAGGAATTCCTTCCGATGTTGAGGAAGCAACAGCTCAATATCTCTCCAAGCTGGGTGAAGAATATGCCTATGCCGTGCGATCAAGTTCAACTGCAGAAGATTTGCCGCATGCTTCTTTTGCCGGTCAGCAAGACACTTATTTAAATGTAATTGGTACAGAAGCTATCTTGCAGCATATCAGACAATGCTGGGCTTCTCTATACACGGATCGTGCGGTAATGTATCGTATGCAAAATGGATTTGATCACAGCCAGGTTAAAATATCCGTCATCGTCCAAAGGATGGTGTTTCCAGAAGCCTCGGGGATCTTATTCACCGCGGATCCCGTTACTTCGAACCGAAAGCTGCTCACGATTGATGCCAGCTATGGACTCGGGGAGGCGCTCGTCTCTGGCATTGTATCTGCAGATGGCTATAAAGTGCGCGATGAAGAAATTGTTGATAAGAAGATTGCAACGAAGAAATTGGCGGTGTATGGACGGCCTGAAGGCGGTACAGTGACTCGGGACATTCATCCTGATCAGCAAAAAACACAGACGCTGACGGATAAGCAAATCATGGAGCTGGCTCGGATCGGGAGACAAATTGAAGCTCATTTTAGCTATCCGCAAGATATTGAATGGTGTTTAGCTAATGATGAATTTTATATTGTCCAGAGCAGACCAATCACGACATTATACCCGATTCCTTACGCAAATGATCAAGAGAATCACGTGTATGTATCCGTCGGCCATCAACAAATGATGACAGATCCCATCAAGCCGCTGGGTCTGTCCTTCTACTTATTGACGACGCCTGCACCCATGCGCCCAGCGGGGGGAAGATTGTTCGTCGATGTTACACCGGTGCTATCTACACATGCCGGGAGAGAGCACATCATAAACACGCTGGGACATTCCGATCTGCTCGTTAAGGACGCACTATTGACGCTTATTCAACGCGGAGATTTTGTTCCAACATTAGATACGGAGAATACAGAGAAGAGCAGGAGTGCGGACAGGGAAGGCAAGTCGACAACTGCTTCTGAGGTATGGGTAGAATACGATAAGGCTATCGTATCTGAGTTGATTAAGAAAACTCAGGATTCCATTGCCGAGCTGAAGCATACGATAAAGGCGAAATCAGGCACAGCTTTGTTTGATTTTATTCTGGAGGATATTCAGCAGCTAAAGAAGATCTTGTTCGATCCTCAAAGTTCTAAAATAATTATGGAAACGATGAATGCTTCAGCCTGGATCAATGAGCATATGTACGAATGGCTCGGAGAAAAAAATGCAGCGGATACCCTCTCACAATCGGTACCGCACAATATTACTTCGGAAATGGGTCTTGCATTGCTCGATGTTGCAGATGTCATCCGTCCTTATCCGGATATCATTCATTTTCTACAAGAGGCTGAAGATAATCGCTTTTTGGATGAACTCGTTAAATTTGATGGTGGACAGAAGGCCCGAGATGCAATCTATGCTTACCTGGACAAATACGGGATGCGCTGTGTTGGAGAAATTGATATGACACGAACGCGTTGGAGTGAGAAGCCGATCACACTTGTTCCATTAATTCTAGGTAACATTAGAAACTTCGAGCCTAACGCAAGCCAGGTTAAATTTGAGCAAGGACGGCAGGAGGCTCTCAGCAAAGAGCAGGAGCTGTTGGATCAACTAAAGCGGCTGCCGGATGGTGAGCAAAAAGCGAAAGAAACCAAGCAGCGGATTGACCTCATCCGGGATTTTAGCGGATTTAGAGAGTATCCGAAATACGGCATGGTTAATCGCTACTTTATATATAAGCAGGCGCTGTTGGGAGAAGCAGAACAGCTTGTACAGGCAGGGGTTATACAGGATAAAGAAGATATTTATTATTTGACTTTTGATGAACTTCATGAGGTTGTGCGTAGCCATACACTGGATCAACAGCTTATTATGAACCGGAAAGATGAGTATCAGCGATATGAGAAGCTGACACCACCACGCGTGATGACATCTGATGGAGAAATGATTGCAGGCAGATACCACCGTGATAATCTTCCTCCAGGAGCGATTGCGGGCTTGGCTGTCTCTTCTGGAATTATAGAGGGGCGTGCGCGTGTCATTCTGAATATAGAGGATGCAAATCTGGAGGATGGTGATATATTAGTCACTTCCTTCACTGACCCAAGCTGGACACCCTTGTTTGTATCTGTTAAAGGTCTCGTCACCGAGGTTGGAGGATTAATGACTCACGGAGCCGTTATCGCAAGAGAATACGGCTTGCCAGCTGTGGTCGGTGTGGATGATGCCGTCAAATTGATAAAAGATGGGCAGCGAATTCGTGTGAATGGTACAGAAGGGCATATTGAATTGCTGTAAAAAAGTAGAGATTCGATCATATCATCTTATTATGAATCCTCCTCCGTACAATGGATGAGGATTCATAATAAGAAATTGGATACTATAGCTTTCTTGCTTTGACTACAAAAGTTACAGGGAGCATCTTTGCTCTGTGTGCAAGCTCGCTGCTATCGTCCCTGATTGCATCAGTTCATCATCCGTTTCCTCAATCATTTGCTCAATGACAAAGCCTGCATTTGAGAGCGCATTCACATAGACCAGCTAAAACGAACAAACCGTCTTTTTTAAGATAAGAAGCGATCCGGTTAAAAGTACCCTCAAGGTCGGTGGTCCAGCCTATGGATATATCGAATATACATAGTCAAAATAATCCACGGGTATGCCGCATTCCTCTTGCGTTCCCCCTGGTATTGCAGGGATTGACCGTTTCCACAGCCAATCTCCAGCAGCTTTTTCCTCTCTGCTGCTAATGCATGATTTTCTCAAAAGCTTACCATAATACCAGAAGGACTTATATGGAATCGATTGGAGTAGGAGGTAGAAGCAATTTGAAATGGTTATCCATTATGGTCCTGTTTGGACTGCTCATGACACAGGCGAACCCGGCGGATCTGTTAACTGTAACCCAAGATGGAAACTCGCTGAGTACTATAGATCGGAGCGAGCACAATCTTGGCGTGTTTCCGCTCATCAATATGGATACCTACAACCAGTGGGTGGATCAATTAGATCAAATAAGTATAAAGAAGCCAGAAAATGCACGAATTGCGGCGGATGGCCAGATTGAAGAGGGGCACAACGGATATCGCTTGGATCGACGTAAAATGCTGATATTATTCTGCAACTATTACTATGGGAAGGGACCGGCGACGGTCGAGCTGCCGACCTACATATTACATCCCAAAGTAGATGCCGAGATACTGACTTCCATCCGAACGAAGCCGATCGGGTATTATGTAACTTATTTTAATTCGAATAATAAAAATCGCTCGCATAACATTGCCTTGGCGGCCAAGGCTATTGACAGTACTGTTGTTTTTCCCGGAGAGACGTTTTCTTTCAATGAGGTTGTGGGCATGAGAACTATAGAGAAGGGCTACAAACGAGCGGGCATCATTGTTCGGGGCGAACTGTCCGAGGGTGTGGGCGGGGGCATATGTCAAGTATCCTCCACCTTGTTTAATGCAATTGACAGAGCGGGACTTCAAATCGTGAAGCGGTATTCTCATAGCCGGAACGTCCCTTATGTTCTGTCAGGAAGGGATGCAACCGTCAGCTGGGGAGGGCCGGACTTCGCGTTCCAGAACGCTTATAATGAGCCGATCCTGATTCGTGCTTACAGCAGCGGCGGCCAAATTGCGGTGTCTGTGTATTCCTCGGAATTTATCGAGTATCAGCCACGGCACGTACCAGGTATGTCCAAGCATCTTCCTGAAGAGATCGTGGATCGACGTGAGACTTCCGTTAACGGAAAATAGAGTTCTCTATTCGTCGATTCCATTCCAACCACAATTCGATACCAAGTGGTTGGAACGAAATATCAGTATCCGTCAGAGTCTATAGGTCCGTATTATTTGATGAAGCATCTCTATGAACAGCTAAGAAAATGATCATTATAATGATGCAGCTGGTCCCAATCCATTGAAACCCTCCAAAGGGATCCTTTAACCAGAATACAGTCGTTAATACAGCGGCTACGGGCTCAAGGCTGCCCATAAGACTGGACTCCTTTGGAGACAAGCTGTTTAAGCTTTCAATATAGAACCAAAATGCCAACATGGTTCCAAAAATAATGACAAATATTAAATATAAATAGGCTTCAATCGGCAAGTTTGTGATCATCAAATCCCAAGGTGGATGGATAATGCTGATAGCTACTCCTCCTATAATCATTGCCCAGCCGACGATCACTAATGAATCGTATTTCTTGAGAAATCGGACAGCATATAGGGTATAGAAAGCAAGAGCAACTCCGGATAACACTCCCCAAACAACCGCATCATATGGTACGGAGAGCTGGGTCAATGAACCATTTGTCAGCAAGAAGAAACATCCAATTAAAGACAGCGCTGCTGTAAATATATCCTTCTTCGTTGGGGCTGATTTACCCCGAATTAACAGAAACACAATAATCATGACAGGTGCTAGATACTGCAATAATGTTGCTACAGCAGCGTTCCCCCGATCGATCGAAGCCATATACGTATATTGAACTCCAAGCATACCAACGAGTCCAAACAGAATGAGTTGGAGAGATAGCTTTTTATCTGTCCAGATTTCAAAGATGTTTCTGCTGCCCTTCTTACAACATTGAACTGCAAGGAGTAATATTCCTGCAATGAGTAAACGGACTGTAACGAGCGAACCCATATCGATGCCGTATTGGAACAGCTTCTTTGCAACCGTACCGCCAATCCCCCAAAATATAGCTCCCAAAATAATGAAAATGAATCCTTTTCCTCTATTCATGTTCAACACTCCATTAAAGTATTAAAATTGTATCCTACTTTGACCATAATAAATAAAAAGTGTATAAATATATACAATTATCAGATTTAAAAATATAAATATATTGAGGTCGGGGGTTCATGAATGCAATTTAGAGAATTCACAATTGACCGGGATTTTAAAGAGCTTACGGAGCACCGAACCACTGTATTACCACTAGCATGTTATCACACAACGATCCTGCAAAATATAAATGGATATATCCCTATGCACTGGCACGAAGAGCTTCAATTTGTACTTATTATTAAAGGACAAGCCATCTTTCAGATCCAGGAAGAAAAAGTGCTATTGGATGAGGGAGAAGGCTTATTTATTAATAGTGGCTGCCTGCACCTTGCCAAAGATACTAACGCTTCTGGATGTGCCTATATTTGTTTGAATGTTTCTCCAAGATTTATGGTTTCCCATGAGTTATTTAGCACTTATGTATACCCTTATATAAAAGCAACAAACTTATCCTACATTCTCCTGGACACAAAAGAGCAGTGGGTGACAAACATTCTGGATGGCATCATGGAGATCGACCGATTGATCCAGCAAAGTCCAGCTATATATGAGATTGATATTTCTATCAAGCTGGCACAGATATGGAGAAACCTGATTGTGAATCGTTTTCAATTAGAATACAAAGAAGCTGAGATGTTAAAAAACGAGAAAATGAAAAATATGTTGAATTGGATACATCAACATTATGCTGAGAAGATTGCTTTGGAGGATATAGCCAGAGCGGGGCAGCTTAGCAGATCCGAGTGTTGCCGTTATTTCAAACGATTTCTAAAGGATACACCCTTAAGTTATGTGATGGAATACCGTATTCAAAAAAGCCTGAGCTTACTGCAAGAGCCGGAATATAATGTTACTGATGTTGCTTATCAGGTCGGATTTAATAGTACCAGCTATTTTATTGATCAATTCAGGAAAACGATGAACACGACTCCGTTAGCATATAAAAAGCAAAAAAATAATCAAATATCATTACGATAGTTATCCTTAAATATATAATTGAGCGATATATGTGTTAAAGTAAATTCATCAGTTAATTTGGAGGGGCTTACATGACAATAGGGTCACAAAAGGACATTGATGGTCTGAAGGAAATTGGCAGAATTGTTGCCATGACGATCAAAGAAATGAAACGTCACGCACGTGTAGGAATGACGACGAAGGAACTGGACGATCTGGGTGGGCAGTTTCTAAGCAGGTATGGGGCAATGCCGGCACCGAAGATAACTTACGATTTCCCTGGAATTACCTGTATTAGTATCAACCACGAAATTGCTCACGGCATTCCAGGCAATCGAATCATTCAACCGGGCGATTTAATCAATATCGATGTTTCTGCAGAAGTGGGGGGATATTATGCCGATGCGGGACATTCTTTTCAGATCCCTCCATATGAGACATCTATAATGCGTCTGTGTGAATACACACACCAGACAATGATGAAAGTAATCTCTTCACTTAAGCATGGAGTAAAATTGAATGAAATCGGAAGAATTATTGAAATCGAGGCTAAAAAAGGCGGTTACAACATAATCAAAAATCTGTGCAGTCATGGTATCGGAAGATCTCTGCATGAGTCCCCGACAGAGATTTTACCCTTCTACAACAAACATGATAAACGGGTATTGAAGGATGGTATGGTCATTACAATCGAGCCCTTTTTATCTACAGGAGCAGGATATGCTGTTGAGCAGCCGGATGGCTGGACCTTAGGTGTATCCGACAATAGCTTTGTAGCACAACATGAACATACTATTATAGTTACTAAGAATAAGCCAATAATTGTGACTGCAGTATAGTTAATTATTCATAAAAGAATAAGGTGGACTTGTGATTATGGGAAGCATCTATAATGAAGCGTATGTAGAAGAAATATTAGCTCGTATCGACAAACTTAAATCGGATTCAAAACCACTCTGGGGTAAAATGAACGCTGCTCAAATGTTAGCTCACTGCTCTTCATTCCAAGACGTTGCAACAGGAAGCTCCCGTCCTCGGCGAAGCTGGATTGGAATATTGGTGGGTAGCCGTTCATAGTGAGAGGTTGGAAATTACGAATCCGCATCCCTTTTTTGGGTCTGAGGAATGGAGTATGGGACTATACAAGCACTTAGATCACCATTTAAAGCAGTTTGGCAAATAGTGGCTTGTTTCCTCGCGGATTGTCTTACATATCAAAATCAATAATTATCAAAGTTTTTGCTCAGTTTAGTGTTAAAAGATCTTATTTAACTTGAGTCTTTTGACGATATTATATTTATTAATATGAAGGGCTAGGAGTGAAGATATGAATACACCAATGGAAATTGATACACAGCATGACCTTATCCAATCATTTATAAAGGTGGCTCCGTTCTTGAACAGTCTCTCAAACGATGACATTACCATAGGGATCTATGATACGGAGAAGCTGATCATAAATATTCCAGGAAAGACATTTTCGCTTAATGTAAACCCGGGAGACCCTTTGCTGGAAGGGGATATTGTAACAAACGCAATTCGAAATAATACATCTTTATCCGCGATTGTGCCAAAAGAGCTGTTTGGATTTCCGCTAGCGGCTAGAGCGATTCCGCTGCATGACGAAGAGGGCAGAGTAATTGGTGGAATTGGTATGGGGACAAGTCTTGAGAAAGCGAGCAGGCTGTTTGAGATGGCAGAGAGCTTTTCTGCAATTGTCGAGGAGTCCACGGCCTCTATTGAGGATATTAGTCGTGCTGTGACTCACCTTAATGATCGTGTAACAGACATCACTACACAAATGAAAGACATTAGCTCAAGTGCTCAGCAGATCGGCAAGATATCAACGGTAGTAAATGAGATTTCGGATCAAAGTAACCTGCTCGGTCTCAATGCTGCCATTGAAGCTGCTCGAGCTGGTGAAGTAGGAAGAGGCTTCTCAGTTGTTGCCGGAGAGATCAGAAAGCTAGCTACGAGCTCCAAGAGCAACGTAGATCAAATTAATGGAATTACTCAAAATATCCAGGAACTTCTGTTGCGTTTAAATCAAGCTTTTTCAGATATTCACACATTAGCTGATACGCAATTAGGTACAATTCAAGAATTTACGGCTACCATTCAAGAGATCAGTGTCAAAGCAGAAGAGTTAGCTCAGGTTGCCGAACAATCATTATATTCAAACAATAACAGTGAATAAATTTTATAAATGAGCTGAGCTTCATCGAAATAGCCCTTTATACAGTATAATCATACTGGAAATCGACAACCCTTAAGATTAAATATTATCTTACGCGGGAGGTCAGCGCTTCTTGAAATATGAACTGGGACGTTGCTTGCTCAATGAACGATTGATGGAATCCGGGAAGTCGGCGGAATGGCTGGCAAAGGATTTGCTTATCAAACCGGAACGAATCTATGACTTTATTGAAAACAAAAGAGTGATGCCACTCAAAATTGCCATATCAATTGCCGATTCCATCGGTTGTGATGTTGGTGCCTTGTATGAATTAATTCCGAACGAATATGAATTAAAGGGAGAATAACGGATTAATTTGGTGAGTGGCATTCCACATTATCAAACAATGATTACTTAAATGACATTTCAGAACTTGTATTACTAAAGAGGGGGCTGCAAAAGCGGTACCTCTGTCTTTTTCGACCATATCTAACTGGAAAAGATACGAAAACTATGTCCATAACTCTAAATATTATTTGAATACACTATATTTTTTCGTAGCGCTGCGGACTAATTCGTCTTCCCCCCAAACAATGACCCCTAAAATTCTTGATTCTTCCGTAGTTAGTGATGAGATTTCCAGAGCATACTGTTCAAACGCGTTATTTAACGATTGCCCCGTCTTTGAAAAAACAACACTTTTAATTTTAGACTCGTCGGAGTTAAGAGATTGTACTAAATTTAAAATTTGACCTTCTCCAGCTTTCAAAATAACAGTGCTGAATTTAATCCCCGCATGCCGAATATTTCCTTTGTCAAGCACAGGATTGTCAGAATAGATATCAGAGTCAATTCGTGATGCTTGTCCCATCAGGATAGCAGAAACATTAGAAGCAGCGCCGATCTCGAGATTTTTTTCTAAGATGATTGCGATTCGATTCATTATGCAGTTTTCACTCCTAAGTATTTTTTGTGAAACAAATCCATGGCATTCGTTATATAGATGGTAATTATCCTATCGTTAGTAATTTTGTTATTCATGTAATTCTACTAGTTTCATCGGGTATTGACAATTTCCTACCAGCTCTGCTAAGATGAGCCACAATAACGAATAATAACTTGGATCATTATGAATCGACTGGTACCACCGGAGATTCGGCTAAGCACCTTTTTTCAAAGGTCAGCCGAGTCTCTTTTTATTTTTCAATAAGAATGGGGGAACCATCATGTCCGAAGCACGTACATCGATTCTCGAAGTGAACGCAGTGAATAAAACCTTTAGGGGAGAGCAGGGCACTAACCACGTTCTAGATGAAATAAATCTTACGGTCAAGGATGGAGACTTCACGACCATTATCGGACCGAGCGGCTGCGGAAAGAGTACGCTGCTCAAAATTGTTGCAGGACTGGATACCCATTATGAGGGAGATGTACTCCTCAAGGGGAAGCGGGTAGATCGTCCGTCTCAGGAAAAAGGCTTTATCTTTCAGGAGCACAGGCTGTTTCCTTGGCTTAGTGTGGAGCAGAACATCGCTGCTGATCTATCACTAAAAGATCCGGAGATTCGAAGCCGAGTCGACGAGCTGATTGAACTGGTTAAATTGGGAGGATTCGAAAAGGCATTTCCAAGAGAGCTGTCGGGTGGGATGTCACAGCGGGTTGCGATTGCACGTGCACTGCTCAGACAGCCGGAGGTAATGCTGCTCGACGAGCCGTTCGGTGCTTTGGATGCTTTTACGAGAGGGCATATGCAGGAGGCGCTGCTCGATATATGGCAGACCAACCAGACCGCGATGGTGCTTGTCACCCATGATATTGATGAAGCTGTGTTCTTGTCCACCCGCGTAGTCGTTATGGACCGCCGTCCAGGCCGAATCAAGGCTATCGTGCCCATTGATCTGCCTTATCCACGGAAACGGACCAGCCGTGCCTTTACCGAGCTGCGCACCTTAGTATTGGATGAGCTGGATCATCGTGAGGAGCAGGAAGCATACAGTATTTAGGTTTGCTATAAACTTAATAGCATCTGATGTTTAGCATTAACGATATAGAATCCCCAAGAAATAAAACCAATTCTACCTTCTCAATAATGATACTGTTTTAAGGCCGAGCTTCTTGAAGCTCGGTCCTTTTCGATTAGACAATTAAATCCATGAACTGCAATGTATGAAGTATATCGAAGTGCATAGTTGAAAAGATAAATTCAATGTAAGAGCAAACGATATTGACAAACACGCTACTAAGTGTTACCTTATAGCGGTAGTAAGTATTACATTATACCGGTCGCAATGAATAACAAGGAGAGACTGTCTTGGATAACCTAACAGAAATGCTCAAAGGCGTGCTTGAGGGCTGCGTTCTTGAAATAATAAGTCGCGAAGAAACCTACGGCTACGAAATTACTCGGCGATTGAACGCCCTCGGCTTCACCGATGTTGTGGTCGGAACGGTGTATACCATCCTGATCCGACTTGAAAAGAACAAATTGGTGGAGATTACTAAGAAGCCGTCCGACATGGGACCACCACGAAAATTTTACTTGATCAATGACGCGGGGCGTGAGGAATTGCAAAAGTTCTGGGAAAAATGGGAGTTCGTATCTTCAAAAATCAATGAGTTAAAGGAGAATTAATAATGAACTTTTGGGAGAAAATCACTGGCAGCGACATGACTAAAGAAATGAAAGCTTTTGACTCGCGCGCCAAAAAGCTGCCGGCTGATTATCAAGCAGCATGGGATCACATTAATGCCCATCTCTGGCCGCACTCCGATTTCACGGGTCGTAACCTCATGCCAATCCTTGACGGTGTACTTGGTCTGTTCGAAGAAACAGCGGCGGACGGTCAGAGTGTTCAAGAGGTTTTGGGTGGCGATATAAAAGGTTTCTGTTCAGCACTGACCGGCGAAGAAGGGGCAAAATCTTTTCGCGACAAGTGGCGCGAGCAACTCAACAATAATATTGCTAAAAAATTAGGTAAATAGGAGGGTAAAATGAGAATACAAGATATCATCGAAGGCAAAAAGGAGTGGCGAGCGCACGTTGCACGTGTCAAAGCGCTCCCGCAAGATTATCAGATGGTCTATAAAGAAATTCAAAAATATCTCTTTAAGGTTGGTCCTGTCGAGCTAACTGAAGGAACGGATTTACTCTCGGGGATTGTCGATCTTTTTGAAGAAGGTGCGGCCTCGGGCAAAGGTGTGCTCGAAGTAACGGGCAGTGACGTAGCAGCTTTCTGTGACGACCTCATCAAAGGTTCAAAAACATATGCTGATATCTATCAGGAGTCTAATAACCAAAGTACAGAATAATACGGGAAATAAAAGTCAGAGACATGGCAAAAGTGCAAGATATCAATTTGGGAAAAGGGTAAAATCCAAGTGAGTGTCTTGCAAGAGGACCAATTATTTCCTTTACTTGAGCGAGGATTGAGGCGTATAATTCGTTCAGACATCGTAGCGAGAAGAAAGGAAATTAAATATGAACAATGGGTTGGTTAACGCTATTATTGCGTATATCATGTGGGGAGTTCTCCCGCTTTATTGGAAGTTGTTTGAAGATGTACCGGCAGGCGAAATTCTGTCGCATCGGGTTGTCTGGTCGTTCGTCTTCATGGGTATTCTTGTTACCGTCCAGCGCCGCTGGGCTGACATGAAGAGAATTGCGGCTAGCCGCTCACTCTTACTGTCGCTCGGCGCAAGCGGGCTACTGATTGCTGTTAACTGGCTCATCTTTATCTGGGCGGTTAACAATGGGCATGTCGTTGAGACAAGCCTTGGTTATTATTTGAATCCGTTACTGAACGTGCTGCTAGCGGTTGTCTTCCTTCGTGAGAAGCCAAACCGAGGCCAATGGCTTGCCATTGCCATCGCTGGCGCTGCTGTGCTCATCATCGCCATCGACTACGGACGGTTCCCGTGGGTCGCGATCTCACTGGCTGTGTCGTTTGGGTTGTACGGCCTCGCGAAGAAGAAAATCGTACAAGACGCTTCTGTAGGTCTGCTGTCAGAGACGGCTGTAGTCCTGCCCGTCGCGCTTGGCTACTGGGTCTATTTGGCCGCTGTAGGAAAGACAACGGCATGGACACTGCCTGCCCCTACGTTCGTTGAACTGCTGCTATCCGGAGTAGTAACGGCGCTGCCGCTGCTCTTTTTTGCCCGGGCAGCTGCCCGGATGGCGTTGTCTACGTTAGGTTTTGTACAATACATCGGACCGACGATTATGCTGTTTCTAAGTGTGTTCGTGTTCAAGGAATCGGTCTCGCCGGTTCTGCTCGTTGGTTTCGCGCTCATCTGGACAGCCCTCGTCGTATACGCTATAGCATCGGTTCGCAGCACGAAACTCGCGAAGGCGAGCTGACAGCGAAACGTTCTGGTACCATCTAAACGGCTATTCCCGCGGCATAGGAAGGGAATGGCCGTTTTTCGTTTGCAACTGCTCCCTATTGTAATTATTCTACTGACTATCACCGCGGACCAAATCAATACAGCGCTGTCTTAATCTAAATTTCACAAACCTTTACTCGTTTACTGTAAATTGAACGAATGATCGACCCACCGTTTGCGGTATTGAAGGGGCGTGACACCCATGTGTTCTTTAAACAATTTGCAAAAATACGACACATTCGTCAAGCCGATCTCCTCTGCAATTACCATAATCGGTTTGTTCGTCGTCGTTAACAAGTGAACAGACTGATGTATTCTGCGAGCTGCGATATATTGAGAAATACTGACCCCGGTTGCTTCTTTAAATACATGAGAAAGGTGGTAGGAGGATAGGTGCAAGGAATAGGCTAAGTCGTCCAAACGATAAGGAACATGATAGTTCTTTTCGATCCAGCTTAATATTTTTTCCACCTGGTGATTTCTGCGCTTGACCGGAAGAACCCCCGAATTTCCTTCCCGTTCAACCCATAGGGGATGAAGAAAATGAAAAATATTGACGAGAAACAGTGAAATTTCCTCCGTGCGATTTGATTCATCTAAATAAGGCATACGCGCTTGAAAGGTTTTAAATTGATGAACCAGGGCATGCTGCTCGTCAACGTTATACAGGCATGGGAAGAGCAGCTTCCCCAGACAGATATGTTTAAAAAAGGTATGAAGCTTAGGCCATTTTTCGAAATAGGATTCGAACAGCGTTGGTTCAAAAATAGCCAAAGATCTTTCGAAACATTGATCATTGGAATAATCCAATTTTAGATGATGAAGTTGATAAGGCTGAAAAATACAGAGCATGCCTGGTTTAATCTCATAGCTCCGGTTATTTACGATCATTGTTCCGCACCCTTTGTGGATTAAGAGCAATTCGATGCCTAGATGGGAGTGAAATGTTTCGATATGTTCATTGTTAACACTTTTGCGTTTATACGCGAAATGAAGGGTTTGTTCATTAAAATTATAAAGATCATATCGCATAGTACTTCACCCTCCCGGCATGTTTGTATCCAACGTTACCAATATACCGGACCTGTTATAAAACCGCAATCCAGCGTTATTTAATCCACACTACAGCATCACATTGGAAAGTCTTATTGAGGTACTATCATGTTGAGAACATCTTTAGGTAAGGGGAGGAGTTATTGTGCAAAAGGTTGCGATCATAGGTGCTGGAGCAATATCCAGAGCTCATATTCATGGTTTTTTACAGTTCAAGGATCGCTGTCAGATTGTAGCCCTATGTGATATGTATCCCGACAAGGCTGAAGCAAAGAAAAACGAATATGGACTTGATGCTAAAATTGTTAGCGATTACAAAGAGCTGCTTTATGAGGGAATCGATCTCGTCTCCATCTGTTTACCTCCATATGAGCATGCACCGATAGCGATAGATTTTCTGAACGCGGGATGTCATGTATTGGTAGAAAAGCCCATGGCATCATCGTTGGAGGAATGCGACCTCATGATAGAAGCAGCTCAGAGCAGCGGCAAAGTACTGTCGGTTGTGGCTCAGAACCGATTCACAAATCCGATTATGAAGCTAAAAAAGATGCTGGACACCGGACTTGCGGGACCGATCTTGCATGCCCAGGTAGATTCCTTCTGGTGGCGCGGCCATTGCTACTATGATCTCTGGTGGCGTGGTACCTGGGAGAAGGAAGGGGGCGGCTGCACGATGAACCATGCGGTTCATCACATCGACGCATTGGTTTGGATGATGGGTCGACCGAGCCAGGTTCAAGCGTTCATGAGCAATGTTGCACATGACAATGCCGAGGTTGAAGATTTATCCATTGCGATGCTTCGTTTTCCGAATGGTACACTGGGGCAGATCACAAGTTCGGTTGTGCATCATGGTGAAGATCAACAGTTTATTTTCCAGGGACGGCATGCCCGAATTTCGGCTCCTTGGAAAATATCCGCTTCGTCGTCGAAAACGAACGGTTTTCCTGAAAAGAATGTTGTACTGGAAGAACAGCTACAGCAAGCGTATGACAGCCTGCCAAATCTGCGGTATGAGGGACATATTGCTCAAATCGACAATGTCCTGTATGCCATTGAGTCGGGCGAGCCTCCATTGATTGATGGAGTTAGCGGACGTGCCACTTTGGAAATGATAATGGCCATCTATAAAGCAGCCAGCACCGGAGAGAGTGTCAGTCTTCCGCTGGCTGCTGGGGATCCATTCTATACACAAGCAGGCGTTAAACAGAATGCCATTCATTTCTATGAGAAAAGCGCCCATATTGATAATTTCACTGATCAACAGATTACGGTCGGACCTTCATTGGAATAGCGTAAACCTAGCCCAGAAAGAAGCATTGATTATTCAATAGTAGATTGCTCTACAGTTGCACAAGCATATATTCCCATTGAAAGTCGCTAATTTAGCGGCTTTTTTATTTCATCGTGCAGGAGTTCTATTGTTATCGTGCTGTCGGAAGGTGCTCCTCGGAGTATCTTATATCTCTGCCGCACAGTTTGTGGTATCCAGACATTATGTTCGACAATCATCAACACAGACTTGGCTCCGTCGGCGGGTTGAGAGGTTAAATATACGAAAATATTAAGTAACAAACTATCAAAATACTAAAAATTAAATACCTATATTTTCCATAAATATGTTATTCTGTTGGTGTTAGACCAGTATTGTGTTTGATCGATAGAGAAAGGAAAGGAGGGGCGGATTCTCGAATCAATCAATCTATATAGCGAGAGTAGCTGTACTGCTGATTAAGACAAAAATAAGATAAGCGGAGGTTTGGTTATGCTCACACAAATGAAGAAATTTGGCGTTCTCAGCTTAGCTCTAGTATTGCTGGCGACTGTTGTCCTTACAGGGTGGAACACCCGCGTATCAGCAGCTAATTTCAGATCATTGTCGGCTTCTCAAATAGTGCCGGAGATGGGTGCAGGATGGAATTTGGGTAATCAGCTGGAAGCATCGGTGAATGGTACACCGAATGAGACGGCCTGGGGCAATCCAGTCATTACCCCGCAGCTGATTCAAAAGGTAAAGGCTGCCGGCTTCAAAACAATTCGAATTCCCGTATCCTATTTGAATCATATTGGAAGCGCTCCCAACTATACTATTGATGCTGCATGGCTGAATCGAATTCAAACAGTGGTTGACTATGCTTACAATGAAGGGCTTTATGTCATTATTAATATTCACGGTGATGGATACAATTCCGTGCCCGGTGGATGGTTACTGGTGAATGGAAGCAATCAAAATGCCATTAAGGAAAAATACCAGAAGGTGTGGCAGCAGATTGCTACCAAGTTCAGCAACTATAATGAACGTCTAATTTTCGAATCGATGAACGAAGTGTTTGATGGAACCTACGGCAATCCGAATTCGGCATATTACGCTAATCTGAATGCCTACAATCAAATCTTCGTGGATACGGTCCGTAAGACCGGAGGCAATAACAATGCCAGATGGCTGCTTATTCCAGGCTGGAATACCAATATTGATTACACGGTAGGTAATTACGGCTTCGTTCTTCCAACGGATAACTTCAGATCCTCAGCTATTCCTAGCTCGGAGAAGAGAATCATGATCTCGGCACACTATTACTCACCATGGGATTTTGCAGGTGAGGAATCGGGTACCATTACACAGTGGGGAGCAACGGCAACCAATCCTTCCAAGAAGTCTACTTGGGGACAAGAAGACTATCTGGAATCGCAAATCAAATCCATGCACGATAAGTTTGTAACCCAAGGTTATCCGGTGGTCATTGGTGAATTCGGCTCAATCGATAAAACAGCGTATGATTCAAGTAATAATGTATATCGCCAAGCTTTTGCCAAAGCTGTAACAGCAACCGCCAAGAAATACAAATCAGTTCCGGTTTATTGGGACAATGGTCATAACGGTCAGCATGGTTTCGCTTTGTTTAACCGTTCGAACAACACAGTTACCCAACAAGGCATCATTAATGCCATCATGCAAGGTATGCAATAAACAAACCTTGCGCCTAAAACGTATAGACGGCGTGTTCCCGTAGAAGGGGACACGCCGTTTTGATGCGAACGAATGGTACACCAGAAACATATGTTGATTTTTCTGATGGAATAGGGAACCAACACCAGTTGTAAGACTAAATCAAAACACAAGCGACAGAGAATGTGAAACTGGAATTTGAGTGGTGTTATTCGCTGATTTTTAGAACTCTTCTATTGAAGCGATATGTTACTAAAACCGTAATAAAGAGATCGACTAATTCATTGGGATGTAGACACTAAATGTGGCACCTTCCCCTAAGTGACTATTCACTTCCACTGTCCCACCATGAGCATGAACGATGGTTTGAGTAATAGAAAGACCTAGACCGGCTCCACCATGCTGTCTTGTTCGAGAATTGTCAACTCGATAAAAGCGATCAAATACATATGGAAGGCTCTCGGCTCCTATTCCTGGACCGTTATCCTGAATCGACAACACAAATTGCTTGTCAGTGACCATCAAAGCAATTGTTATTTTTCCTTTTACCGGATCTGTATGCTGAATTGCATTTTGAAACAAATTTAAGATCACTTGTTTTATTTTATCAGCATCATATTCACCCTCTATGCCTTCTGTGAGGTCATAAATGATCTCCCGTTCTCCTCCTAGAACGCGAAGTTGTGATTTCATTTCCCGAACAAGATTGGTGATATTGGTTTTTGATAAATGGAGCCCGGGCTCACGGTCTATCTTAGCCAGGAATAAGAGATCTTCTACCAGCTTGATAATTCGCTTGGATTCGCCATGCATACTATTTAATGCATTATAGAGCTGCTCAGGGCGTTCAGCCGCACCACGCAGCAACACTTCCAGAAAACCATGAATCGACGTCAGTGGGGTTCGCAATTCATGAGAAGCGTCTGCGATAAATCTCCCCATTTGCTCTTTCGTTTTCTTTTCATGTTCAAAGGAGGTTTCCAATCTCTTCAGCATCTCATTAAAGGTATTCGACAAGCGATCGATTTCCTCTTGACCTTGACGTGTAGGTAAATGCTGTTGTAAATTTCCTGCGTTTGTATTTTCAACAGCGTCCACAATGTTAGAAAGAGGTACAAGCGTTTTTCTTAGAACTGTTAAATAAAGCGCCAGACCAGCAAACAATGCAAAGACGGAAAGGCTGATGAAGGTGAGCAGCTGCTGAAACAGAACATCACGTAAAGTGCCAGTTTCGGTTCCTACTTGAAGAAAATATAAAGGACGGTCAATTGTACTACTAGGTATTCCGCCAATGGGTCTGAATACTAATAATTGCTCTTCTCCGTTTTTATCATGTGCGATTCTATAATCCATTTGTTGTGGATTCATTAAATCTGACATAGTGCTTGTATACTCTTCAAGTGACAATTGGGGGGAGGATAAACCGGTATTGCCAGTAAGATCTTCAAAGGCGCCATTCTGTCCGATAACGGCGACCGAAATATCTTGTAAGAACAAAAATCTGGAACGAACAGGTGCAGGAACCTCTTCCTCTAATCCTCGAAATGGAGGAACGATCATCAACAATTCTGATTCTGACCACAGCTCGTGAGGCAAGGACATCATTTTTGTTCGTAAAGACTCGGCTTCATTGTTATATAAAAAGTCTTTCATTACCCAATATTGCAGTAAACCGATGATGACAAGAATAAACGATAGAATAAATAATGTTCGAATGAGGAGTTGATTACGTAAGGATTGGGGAGAAAACACTCTTTGTATAAAGGAAGTAATCGTCTTCATCATGGAAGATCCACGCGATAACCCGCTCCCCTAATCGTACGAATGAGTCGATGCTCCTTGTCTTTCAATTTATCTCGAATAGAACGGATGTAAACTTCGACAATGTTCTGTTCTCCTTGAAAATCGTAGCCCCATACCTTCTCTAGTATCCTTCCTTTGCTCATTACGATGCCGTTATTAATGACTATGAATATAAGAACCTCGTATTCTGTGGGGGAGAGCTCTAATACGTTGTTGTTATAAACGATCTCTCTTCTCCGTTCATCAATCTTAAAAGGACCGTACACAACTTCTCCTAATAAACTTGGAAATTGATTACGTAGACGGGCGTGGATACGAGCCAGCAGTTCCTCGAAACTGAAAGGTTTTATTACATAGTCATCTGCACCTAATGTAAGCCCTTTGACCCGGTCATCTACTTCATCCTTTGCCGTGAGCATGATGACAGAAATGTTAGTTCTATTCTTTTTGATCATACGGCATACTTCAAACCCGTCGATACCAGGCATCATGACATCAATGATAGCAACATGGGGTTCAAATTCTTCGACTTGGTTGATGGCGTTTATTCCATCTGCAGCTGTTCTAACCTCATAGCCCTCGCTTGTTAATCCGAGTTCCAAAAATTGTAATATATGTGGTTCGTCATCTACAAGCAATATTTTTATTCCTCTAAGAGAATTCAATTCTTATACCCCCTGAGTTGTACATGCTCCTATTATCAATGATGATCTTGAATAATTTCAACTCATACTTTCATATTCAGGAAACTTTCAGCTTACCTTCAAGTCCGCTTCAGTTAGAAGATTCATAATACGACTTGTCAAATAAAAACCACATATAAAATTAAGGAGTTGTATTCTATGATTTCACGATTCAGGACCCGATTGGATATACCTCTACTATTAATCGCCATATTGGCTATCGTATTAAACTGCTTCAATATCTGGAACGATCAATACGCCAATACTTATTACACCACTGCAGTAGCAAGTATGTTGGAAAATTTACATAATTTCTTTTATGCCTCTCTCGATTCAGCAGGCTCTGTAACCGTAGATAAACCACCTGTCACATTTTGGATTCAAACTATAAGTGCCTGGATATTTGGATTACACGGCTGGAGCGTCATTCTTCCACAGGCATTGGCTGGGGTTGGGTCGGTGCTATTGATTTATTTTCTAATTAAACCGTCATTCGGTACAGCTGCAGCAAGGATTGGAGCATTAGTTCTGGCATGCACACCTATAGCAGCTGCTGTGAGCCGGACAAATAATATTGATAGTATGCTTGTGTTTACACTATTGTTGGCTACCTGGTTGTTGTTTAAGAGTGTTCAACGTACTAACATAGGCAGTCTCCTGGGAGCCTTCATGCTGATAGGTTTGGCCTTCAATATGAAGATGCTGCAAGCTTATATGGTGCTTCCTGCATTTTATCTATTCTATTGGTTGGCCGGCAATTTAAATTGGAAGAAAAAAATGAATTATCTTTCCATAGCAACAGTGAGCATGCTCGTCATCTCCCTCTCCTGGGCAGTCATTGTGGATTTAACTCCCGCAGACGAACGTCCTTATGTTGGCAGTAGTGAAACGAACTCCGTTCTGGAATTAGCATTTGGTTACAATGGTCTGTCACGTTTGACCGGAAATCAAGGAGGCCAAGGAGGACCTTCGGGATCGGATAGACCAGACGATCAGCAGCAACCACCTCAATTCAACACCTCGGCTGGATTCAATGGAGACGCTGGTACCGAAAATCTTTCTCCAAACCGTAATGATACTAATCAAGGATTGCAGCCTGGCAGTTCAGCTGAAGGATTTCCAGCAGGTGATATTAGAGGTATGGGCGGTATGGCTGGCGGAAGTTTCGGTACGGGTGAACAAGGTCCCCTCCGTTTATTTCAATCAGGCTTATCTGGACAGGCCAGCTGGCTGCTCCCATTTGTAGGATTCGCTGTCGTATGCTTACTCGTCGGTTTACGGAGAAACCGTATCACAATGAAGCATAAAGAAACAATATTTTGGCTTGCGTGGTTAATCCCGGCAATGGTTTTCTTCAGTATTGCAGGATTCTTCCATCATTACTATCTCATTATGCTTGCTCCACCAATTGCAGCTCTGTTTGGCGCTGGATGGATACAGCTCTTCAAAGACTACAGAAATCATGCAGGTTGGAAAGGGTGGTTATTACCGATTGCTGTAATATTAACTGCCGGTTTTCAATGGTATATCATCCATCCCTACAATGATGTAATTGGGCCTGCATGGTCTATAGGGATTGTTTTATCAGGAGTCATTTTCACTGCTGCTCTCATCATTTATAAGTTACGCAGAGTAGAATTCAATCATATCGCAAGCATTTTAGGATTATTTGTACTTTTGATTGGACCGCTGTATTGGGCTTTCACACCCATTACGTACGGTGGAAACAGTATGCTGCCGCAGGCAGGTCCGGGAGGTAGCGGAAATATGACTAATTTTGCAATGTCTCCACCTGATGATAACCCGGATGTTCCCTCAGCTGAGGGTCGAACGATTGTAATGCCGAGAAATATGCAAGGAGGAATGGGTAATGAAGCGAGTCTTGATAGTAAAACGCTGGCATATCTGAACGAAAACAATACAGGTGAGCCATATTTGTTTGCCACAACAAGCTATCAAACCGCCGCTCCTTATATGATAGATGAAAAAGAATCGGTGATCATCATGGGGGGATTCTCCGGTTCTGATCCCGTGTACACGATTGACGAATTAGAAAATTTGATTTCAACTGGGAAAGTTAAATACTTCCTTATTTCAGGAGACGGCATGAGAGGTGGAAGTTCCGAACTGACACAATGGATTCAGGAAAACGGAGAGGAAATACCTTCAGAAGAATGGCAGACGATGCAGAATACTGACGAACAAACGTTTAATATGGGTGGTTTCGGACGATCAAATACTTTATATAAAGTGACCCTGTGATAAGGAGGAAGGTAAATGACGAACAATGTCCGCTATTCAATCGTAGTTCCCATGTATAACGAGGAAGCTGTTATTGAAGAAACTTACCGGAGACTGAAGAAGGTCATGAAGGAAGTCAATGATACCTATGAGTTACTGTTTATCAATGATGGAAGTCAGGACAAATGTTTAGATATTATAAGAGACATTGCCAAATGGGATAAAACAGTGAAGCTTATTGACTTTTCCCGGAATTTTGGTCATCAGATTGCTATTACAGCAGGAATGGATTACGCGGTAGGAGATGCGGTGATTATCATTGACGCGGATTTACAGGACCCGCCTGAATTAATTCTTGAAATGATAGGAAAGTGGAATGAAGGCTACGAGGTAGTTTATGCAAAAAGAGTGAAACGTATAGGGGAAACATGGTTCAAAAAGATTTCGGCAAGCCTGTTTTATCGAGTACTGCGGGCATCCGCAGATATCAATATACCATTAGATACGGGAGATTTTCGTTTAATGGATCGGAAAGTGTGCTTGGAAATGAAAAGGATTCCTGAGAATAACCGTTTTGTTAGAGGCTTAGTAAGCTGGGTGGGATTCCGGCAAACGGCTGTGGAATATGTACGGGATGAAAGGACGGCAGGAGAAACGAAGTATCCACTCAAGCGCATGATCAAGCTCTCTTTGGACGGAATTCTATCTTTCTCGTATAAGCCTTTGAAGCTGGCCATCTATTCCGGATTAACCTTGTCCGGAACAGGCTTCCTGTACTTACTATACGTCATTTACCTTGCTTTATTTACCGACGCAACGATGCAAGGCTGGCCATCCATGATTAGCATTACACTGATCTTTAATGGCTTTATACTGCTTATGCTTGGCATAGTTGGAGAATATGTGGGGCGAATTTACGATGAAACCAAAGGGAGACCTTTATACATCGTACGAGAATTTTATTCGGGGCAGAACAACGAAAAGCCCGCTAACCATCCTTCGTCAGTATATGAATAAGACTACGATGCAAGCCCTGAAATTCTTGATGGTAGGTGTATTAAATACGAGTATCGATCTTGCGATTTTTTTCGTGCTCTCGATCGCAGGTCTCCCGATTGTACTGGCACAGTGCTTATCTTATAGTTGCGGCTTAGTGAACAGCTATTTAATAAATCGAAAATGGACGTTTCAGCGCACTGAAAAGCAGAGCATGCAGGAGCTGCTGAAATTTATAGGCGTCAATATACTGACACTTGGTGTAGTATCTTTATTACTTCTTGAACTGCAGTCTCTTGGGAATCAATCCTTGACCATTTCTAAAGTGATTGCAACCACAGCTGGTATCCTGATCAATTATTTAGGGAGCAGGTATTGGGTATTCCGTGTTTCCCAAGCTAAAGGAGGTAAATCCCATGAAAGTTAAAAAAGCAATAATACCAGCAGCAGGATTAGGTACCCGGTTTCTGCCAGCAACAAAAGCACAGCCGAAAGAAATGCTGCCGATTGTTGATAAACCTGCTATTCAATATATCGTTGAAGAGGCGGTGCAGTCTGGCATTGAGAGCATTATCATTGTAACGGGGAGAAATAAAAAATCGATCGAAGATCACTTTGACCGTTCAATTGAGCTGGAGCAAATGCTGTCTATAACAAATAAAACGGAACTTCTGGAGAAGGTCCGCTCCATTAATAATTTGGCTTCTATTCATTATATTCGGCAAAAAGAGCCACTTGGTCTGGGACATGCGATCTTATGTGCCAAGCAATTCATAGGAGATGATCCGTTCGCTGTACTTCTTGGTGACGACATCTTCGTTTCAGACCCACCTGCGATGGAACAGTTGATACAGACATATGAGGAGTATGACAAGCAGGTAATTGGAGTCAAACCCGTCTCGAAAAATCATGTAAATAAATATGGTATTGTACAGACAACCAGTAAAAAAGGAAGTATTCATGAAGTTAACGGACTCGTGGAGAAGCCATCTATTGAAGAAGCTCCATCCAATATCGCTATCATGGGGAGATATGTATTAAAACCGACTATATTCCCAATTATAGAAAAGCTGCAGAAAGGAGCAGGAGGGGAATATCAATTAACGGACGCACTACATCAAGTAAGCAGAGCAGAAGGCCTGCTCGCATTAGAATTGACAGGCAGCAGATATGATATTGGAGACAAGTTTGGTTACTTGCAAGCCATATTAGAGATAGGGCTGCAGAGCGAAGAGCTTGCTCCCGTATTGTACCCATATTTATTGGAATTGGTAGAGCGGACCACAGAACCCAAGATCAGCAAGTTGTAATCCATCTCAATAGCTTAGTTGTACAATAAGATTAGTACAAAACAAGGCAGCCCGTTACATTAATGGCCTGCCTTATCTTATTATTAGTATTGTAATTCAAGCGGAGTCAAGTACATATGATTATTGCTTTCCTGTCGCCTGAATGCTCCGGGAGTCTGACCGGTCCATTTGGAGAATTGCCTAATAAAGCTTTGAACGTTGCCGAATCCGATACGATATGCAATTTGTTCAATCGTTTCTTCACTGCTCATAAGTAATTGCATGGCCTCTTGCTGTCTCAAAATAGAAAGATACTCCCTAGGAGACATGGCAAAGGCTTCTTTGAACACTCGGCTGCAGTGCCTTCTGCTATGTCCTAGCTTGAAGGAAATATCCTCAAACCAATTGGTGTTCAGATCGGCCTCTGTGTTGATAGCATCTACCAACAATTCATCAATCTTTCTGGCGATCTTATAAGACAATTCAGTACCCAACAACAGTGCAGAAGCCTTCTCATCGCAGAATCTTTCAATATGAACTGAGATATTCAGGATAGTTTGGAAGATGGATACATAAGAAGCGTTATTCTCAAGTTTGCTCATTAAATCATAAATCAGAGGCTTCAATTGAACAGTTAATTCCATATTTCTCTGATGAATAAACAAGGGAGCAATGTTAGCTATTTTCTGCAAGAAATCTGCATCAATTATTTTAATGTGAGAAACAAAATACTTTACATATTGAGCTTTCTCTGCTTTGCACTGATGGACTGTCATTGGTGGAATTAATACCAGTTCTCCGGCATGTTGTTCATAGGAGAAGTCGTTAAACATCACAACCTGTGAACCCACAAGCACCATGTTTAGCTCAAACATCATATGATGCAAATGTTTTTGACATATCGTTCTTGCATTATTAAATCCTGACATATGTGCGCCATGTAAGTAGATTTCCATGCGTCTATCTTCAAATATGAGATGATGAGGTTTCGTTTTCTCCATATTCATTCCTCCCAAACGTAATACTCTGCATTAATAAGGCCGAAAATTCATGTCCCAGTTTGTTCATTAATAATGCCTTGGAAGTCCTTGTTGGTTATCCATATACTTATTCGATAGCTATATAATAAATCTAAATATATTGTCCATATCTCATATACAGGAAGGAGCCAGCAACTATGGACTTATTAGATTATAGCCGCTTCACTTCGCATATGAAAGCGTTCTATTTTAATATCTTGACGAGGAGTGGATAAGAACATGAGAAGTAATACGACTGATAGGACCAAACACTTCTACCTCTTCATTTCACCGTGGTTGTTTGGATTCTTGGCTTTTACCGCCGGACCGATGATTTACTCCTTGTACATGTCTTTCACAGATTGGAAGCTATTTGGAGGCTCTGACTGGATCGGAATGGAGAATTATCGTTTGTTAACTCAGGATTTTATCTTTTGGAAATCTCTCTGGAATTCGTTCTATTACACTTTTGTTGGAGTGCCTTTGGGACTCGTGGTGGGCTATATGCTTGCTGTCCTGCTAAACACCAAAGTGAAATTTATGGGAGCTTTTCGTACATTATTTTATTTGCCTTCAAGTTAGTTCAGTATTAGAAGCTTCTATGTCTGAAAAGGAGAAAAAAATATTCGATTATTTAATTCTTAAACTGGATGATTATCTATATTTCATTTAACAGACTGGGTTGCTCTATAGAGCGGCCCTTTTTCGCTTCTCTTCACTTCCATCTATGCTAAAATAAGGAATGTAATATCGGACGTTTTAGGTAACGGAAGTGCATCATGATAGGAACACAAAAGGAGCTTTATGGAGATGACCAATGAGCAAATAAAGCATCTGCTAAATGCATACGAGATGGATCGGCCGGAGCCGACCTTTTTGCGGCATAACGAGAATAGGACTTACCGGGTGCAGGATAGCGACGGCAACCGGTATCTACTTCGTATCCATGAACCTTTTGTGCAGGAGATGAAGGGATTACAGCATACTGAAGCAGGTATTTTGGCAGAACTGGATATGTTGGAGCAATGGGGGCACTGGAGCCAGGATGAAGTGCAGATGCCAGTACGGAACAAGAGCGGTCAACTTGTCACGACTCTTGAAATAGATGGACACAGACAGAATGCATCGCTCCTTACTTGGATGGAAGGACGTGATCTGAGCAAGGAAGATACCCAAGATGCAGAAGTTGCTAAGAAATTGGGCACGCACTTGTCGGAACTCCATTCCTTTTTTAGGAAGTACAATCCATCCGGCATGGAATCACGTCCAAGCCAGGGGAAAGTTTATAACGAACGAATGGCGCAGGTGATATATTCAGGCATATCTCAAGGTCTGTTTAAGCCTGCCGATGCGGCAATCATTGAGGACACGTTGCGATTGGTAAACTCTCGTTTATCGGATGAAGGTGGGAATGACGGACCAGACCTTATTCACGGCGATATATGCTTGGGCAATGTGATCTTAACGGTGAACGGTGATGTACGTTTTATCGACTTTGGCTTCTATGGGAAGGGTTACGCACAAATAGACACGGCTATGAATGCGATGATGTTGCCTGCAAAACGACGGGATGCTTTCCTTGAAGCATATTATGGTGGACGCTGCTCAGAAAATGAGTTGTTGCAGTTGGAAGGTTTTATGCTCGCAGCGATCATCGGTTTCTATGTTTTTCAGTACGGGAACGTGAAGATGCATGATTGGATGCGTGAGCGAATGCCGATATTGTGTGCGGAACGCTGCCAACCTTTTTTGCAAGGAGAACGGATTTTTTATCAATAAATACTACCTCAGATTTCGATGTCATTGATTTAAGGAGGCTAAGGTAAGGAAGCATTTTTTAATAACATTATACTGCCTTACTCATTAAGCTAGCGGGCATATAATCGAAGAAATATAAAGATAAGAGCAAGTGGGCTATGATTCATATATTTTTCTAAAGGATGTGTCTCTACAATGAGATATTTTATTGGAATTACCCCTCCAGATGATTATAAAGAAAAAATAATGACATTTCGTGATCGTTGGTCCAGTAATCGTCTTAACGATGTAGTGGAGCCTCACATCACTGTAAAAGCGCAAGGTGGCCTTACAGCAGATCTACATTGGTTAGAAAGAGTAAGACAAACATGTTCTTTAATGCAAAGTTTTCAACTATCATTATCAGATCCAGGATCGTTTGGAAGTTATGTTACATTTCTTAGTGTTGATACGAGTGATGTAACCGAATTACATAGAAGATTGGTAAAAGCGGCTTCTCCATCACAAGAACTTATAGATCGTTATTTTGAAATGGATAAATATCATCCCCATTTGACCTTAGGACAAACCTATTGGGGTATGAACCAGACGGAGATTCAAGAGATGAAGCGGTTAGCAATTAATGACTTAGCTCCTTATCCAACCTTTGATGTAAATTATGTACGCGTATATAAAGAAGTTGAACCAAACAAATATCAGCCGTTTGTAGATATTCAATTGGGGAGTACTAATAATTAATGGGAAGTGTTTAATTTGAATAGCAGACTACAATCAGATTGTGAAAACTGTTTTGGGATATGTTGCGTGGCTTTACCGTATGCACAATCAGCCGATTTTTCTTTTGATAAAGAAGGGGGAGTCCCCTGTCGTAACTTGTATTCAGATCATCGCTGCAGCATACATGAGCATCTAAGAGAAAAGGGGTTTAAAGGGTGTGTTTCCTATGAATGCTTTGGAGCAGGACAACATGTTTCACAGGAAATTTTTAAAGGCAATGATTGGAGAGCGAATACAGAGTTATCCAAGCCAATGTTTGACGTGTTTCCTATAGTTCAACAACTACATGAAATGCTTTATTACCTAAATCAAGCTATAGATCTGGAAGACGCTCAAACCATACATCATGAATTGCAAATTGTTTTTGATCAAATTTTAGCTCTAACCTATCTTAATCCAGAGGAAATTTTGAAATTAGATATACCTTTACATAGAAAAAATGTGAATGATTTACTATTGATAACAAGTGAATTAACTCGTAAAGATTTCATTCATCGTAATAAAAAACGTAAAGTGCGGACGGGTCTGGATTATTTGGGTGCAAATTTGAAAGGTGTTGACTTAAGAGGTGCAAATCTGAGAGGAGCATTATTGATAGCATCTAATTTGAGGAACGCTGATTTAAGAAAAGCAGATTTTATTGGCGCAGACTTAAGGGACGCTGACTTATCAGGTGCGAATCTTACGGGATGTATTTTCCTTACTCAAGCACAAGTCAATTCGGCTATAGGTAATCAACACACTATATTACCTCATTATTTAAAATTTCCTGCTCATTGGTTAATAGAATCGTAGTTTGCTATGAATAGTCAAATCAGAATATAGTCCATTAAGTACAGAGAATTGTCAATTGTTCGCCTACTCTGAATCTTGTAATCTTGAGCTATGGCATGAATGCTTCGTATATCCGCATTCAGTCATCGACCAGATTAAAATCCGAAGAAAATTCAGGAATAAGCTTTGGAGTAGCTAGGATTGAGGGAGGTTACCAGAAGCTGCCGATGATTTCCAATAGGGTGATGGATCTGGATCAAGACCATCAAGGCGCATTGATCCACTGGGAGGAGAAAATATGAAACTGCTTACATTGAAGCTTAAGTCTGATGTGAAGACGATTCATTCGGGCAAGCTGGGGGATTGCAAGGGAACCAACCCAAAGGGTGAAAGCTGGAAGCCTTTGGAGCGGGTATCGCCCCGCTTGGAACTGAGCTGCCGCCGGGTTAATCCGAAATCCTGCCGGAGGACACAGAACAATTCGCTGGTGTGTACGTCAAGGGAATGGCAGCGGCTTTCTATTTTTGAATAACTTTCAGGATCATGCGGAGACGATGGACCATACCGAGGTACGTATTGAGCTTGACACAGGCAGAGGCATTGCTGCTTTCCCTCGACAAGGAACTCTTACGATGAGAAGCGGGATGGGGGCGGTTCTCTCATTTCATATGATCATACATGATATTGGGATTGTAACTGCTACCATACAGCCGTTGACCAAGCTGGATAACGGAAGCGGTGGAGCGAGGATACAATACGATTCGCATATGTGCCATGCCATTCATGCTATTCACGAGTGAAGGGAAACGTCCAGGTCACTTGAAATTCGGTAATCTAGGAAAGGTCGGCCAGCGCACCCGCTGGTACAATTGCCGGGGACGGACATGCTCATCTGCTGGAACTGTTTAAGCAGGCGCAAGCTCATAACTGTTATATTATGTTATCCTCCTGGGAGTATCAGCAAAGCCCCAAGGAATTCCAGAGACAAACACCCCAGAGCTTGTTGAAGTGATGCAGCCATATATTGAAGAGGCAGTAGGCTATCTACGCGAGCGCCACCCTGATATATTGATAACGGCTAGCTATACCCTGAATGAAGCATATTCAAAAAGCTATGTTGCTCGCAACCTTCAGGTCGCTCATTTTCATTTATACATAAAAGGCGTGCTGAACGAGCTAATGGATTTGGCTGGTCTGAACGATGATAAGCTGTTCCCGAATCCTTTTGTACAATCATTGCTTAGAGACGATGCGCCACCATTCGAGGATTGGACTCTGCCGAAAGGACAAGAATGGCGGATGGAAGGCAATCCGGTCGGGATGAAGCTAATATATTTACATGACTGGGTACGGCATAACGGTATTCCGGTTGTCATCGGAGAAGGTTATGTCGGTTATACACCGCTAAATGCAAGCTTTGAAGAAGGACCGGGCGGAAAGTATATCGCCGAATATGCAATCCGCAAAGGAATGGCGCTTGGCTTCTGGGGGATGACACTATGCTCCAACTGCGCACCGCATCATCCGTTCTGGGCCGATATCCCTTGGCAGCAGAGATGGAATCGGTTTAATTTGGATTATAAATAGACTTACTTCGTTTATCTGTGTTTATGTTTATTCCCAACATAATCGGACAATTAATTGTAGATTTTTTACATTAGTTTTGCCTATAATTAGTGTACAATTATAATCATTGAGAGGAACCAAACAGCTGCATTGATTTAATTGTGGAAGCGCTTCATTCTTTCTGAAATGCTGAGAGTTCTTGCAGGAATAATCCCTTGAGATTTGAGGTGAAGAGCTTTGAGCTAAAGTGTTTGTTGAATGTATTAAGAAATACACGGGTGAGTGTAAAGCCGCAATATATTCGTACTATCGTAAAATTGTAATCATATAGGGACCTCTACTGTATGTTGAGTTTCCGGAAATGGAGGATTTATGAAATTAAATATTTCTAACTCTGCTGCGGATTTAAGGCATATTACTGATCGTGTGGTGGATTACACATTTGGTATGGATTTAACTTGGGACTGGCCAGGCGGGGTTGCCTTCTACGGCGTAAGCCGGGCATTTGAAGTGACAGGTGAGCAGGGCTATTTGGAACGGATGGCGGATTGGGTTGATGAATATTTGGAAGCCGGTCTTCCGCGATGGACAGTGAACACTTGTGCCATGGGGCATATGCTGGTTACTTTATATGAGCAAACAAATGACCAGAAATACCTCGATCTTATTCTCAGCAAGGTGGATTATTTGGAGAACAAAGCACTGCGTTTTGGAGATCGTGTACTTCAGCATACCGTGTCTTCAAAAAATGATTTTCCAGAGCAATGCTGGGCAGATACGTTATTTATGGCCGCCTATTTTATGCTTCGTGTTGGGGTCAAGCTGAAGCAGAAGCAATTGATTGATGATGCACTTCATCAGTATTTCTGGCATATCAACTATTTGCAGGATGAGGACAACGGGCTATGGTATCACGGCTATAATCATATTAACAAAGACCACATGTCAGGAATTCATTGGGCGCGTGCTAACGCTTGGGCCGCCTATACGATGTCACGTGCAGCGAGAGGACTGCCGGAAAGCTATTTATATCCTCCGATGATGCATATATGGAGTTCACTTCGGGATCAGCTTGCTGCAATTAAAAAGCTGCAGAAGGAAGACGGACTCTGGGGAACCGTACTTGATTACCAGGATTCATATGGTGAAGTATCCGCTACATCGGGTATCGCTGCCGCAATGCTAATGCAAGGCAATCCGCTTCATGCTAAGTACGTTCGGAAGGCTCTGGACGGTGTGCTTGCCAACATCTCCCCGAACGGGCGAGTTATGAACGTATCCGGTGGAACAGCCGTTATGAACGACATTGAAGGATATCTCCTCATCGACCGGAAGTGGGCACAAGGCTGGGGGCAAGGCCTCGGTCTCGCTTTCCTTGCGGCAGTAATTGAGATGGTTCAAACACAGGAAGAAGGCTTAGTAGCTGAGGAATTGAAATCAATTCCTCCTAAGGAAAAGAACGAAGAAGAAATAGAAGCAAAATGAATGCAAGGCAGTACAGCTTACAATTAAGACGAATGGCTATAATTTTCTAAGATCGGGACGGAAGCTGCACGGACAATGCGGCTTCCGTCCTTTCTTTATGATATGCCGCGCTTTTTGCGACGACCTCATCAAGGACTCGAAAAAGTACGCTGAAATCTATCATGAGTCGGTTCGTAAAACAGATGAATAAAGTCGCTATTAATTGCGGCTTTTTTGGTTTGCAGAGGAGTTATATTGACACAAATAAAAAATAGGATTATAGTATTGTTTAATCGTAATCATTACGAATAAACTCATTTTCATCTCTAAGTACAAAGGAGGATTGAAATGAAATGAATATGGAGAAGGATGTGCGTATTCCCGTTACCATTATTACCGGATTTTTGGGAGCTGGCAAAACAACCTTGCTTAACCACATATTAAATGAGGATCATGGTCATAAAATGGCAGTCATTGTAAATGAATTTGGCGAAGTAGGCATTGATAATGAGCTGATTGTGAAATCCGATGAAGAGATTATCGAGATGAATAATGGCTGCATATGCTGCACGGTTCGAAGTGATCTCGTAGATATTATGGAGAATCTGCTGCATCGCAAATTTGTAAGTTCTCCTGAGCGTATTCATTATGATCGGGTGGTTGTTGAAACAACGGGATTGGCTGATCCTGCTCCTGTTATTCAGACTTTTCTCGCTGAACCCCTGATCTCCCAGTTCTTCAGAGTTGATGCAGTAATTACGGTTGCGGATGCAAAGCATGCAGAGTATCACCTGGACCACAGTCGTGAAACGAAGGGGCAAGTGGCTTTCGCTGATGTCATCCTGTTAAATAAAACAGATCTCGTCACCCGGGAAGACCTCGCACGATTAGAATCCAGATTAAAAAACATAAATAGTCATGCCCGCTTATTGTACACACAATATTCGGTGATCGACTTGAATGAGATTTTGGGAATTTACACCTTTGACATGGATCACAAGCTGGAGGTTGATCCTCATTTTATGGATCACCACCACCACCACCATCATGAAGATGATGTTTTTTCCATTGTACTAACTGAATCAAGACCGCTGGATTTGGAGAAGGTGAATAAATTTATCAATACATGGTTAGTTGAGCACGCCACTGATACTTACCGGTACAAAGGAATTCTCAATGTACAGAGAACGAACAAGCGAGTCGTGTTTCAGGGAGTACACATGATGTTCGGAGTGGATGCGGAGAGAGAATGGAATGCAGGAGAGGACAGGACAAGCAGGATTGTAATTATTGGGAAAAACCTGGATGAAGACTGGTTTAGATCCCAATTCAGCGAATGTGCGGTTGTCTGAGCGTGATCAGCTCATTCGGAAAGATTTGTGCCGGAGGATTTATATAAATGAAGATTATTGACAATAGAGTGAGTTTACTAGAACTAGATATGTTCTTCATGGGAGAACAGAGCATGATTCATCCCATGTTGATTCGAGATGACAATGTCCAAATTCTAATTGACGCAGGATTGCCCGGACAATTCGAACAATTAGAGAATGAGATGCTTCGTGCAGGAAGCTCGGCTGCGAGCCTGGATTACTTATTACTGACACATCAGGATCTGGATCATATCGGATGTCTTCCAGAAATCTCGGCGGTTAACCCTAATGTTCTGATCTGTGCGCATCCATTTGATGCTCCGTATATTCGTGGTGAGAACCGTCTACTGAAGGAGAACGTTGTACCTCGGCAAAAAGAATTGGAAGTTTTGCCATCTAGCAGAGTAGACCAGCTATTAGCTCATAAAGAGCGGTTAAGTCTATGCGGAGGTATACAAGTTATTCACACCCCAGGCCATACCGATGGACATATAAGTTTCCTATTGGAAGAAAGCCGTCAATTAATCATTGGGGATGCACTCTTTTATACGAACGGTGAAATTCAAGTTCCACCTCAGGAGCTGACGATCAATATGCCCCAAGCGATGAAATCGCTCGAACAGCTGCTTGATTATGACTTTGATCAAATTCTCTTCTACCATGGCGGCATTTGTCCAAATGGCAAGAAGAAGCTTGAGTCTTTGATTCATAGCTACTCAGGATAAGAGCAGGGGATTTATACAGGAGAACAGGGGGGGGAACATCTGAACATTAACTTAAGAATCAATATATCCAATCCTGCTTCCGTTACGATTACTCCCTATTTACAATATGAATCTCGTGGCTTTTTCAGCTTTGAAGGTCATCATTTTAATTGTGATACACTCCCCATTTTTCATCATATGCAAATGATTATTCCGCTCGATGAGATTGATCAAGGGTTACTTTTTGAAGAAGAGTTCAACAGAACATGTGAGAACTATTGGGTAGACGAATATCAGAAGAAACTGATGATTGCAAAACTGGACATATCAGAATTTCGAAGTGAATGGAAAGAGAAAATAGGAGGAACTTGGTTTGATTGGTTAGATTCCGTAGACGGAGAACATTCCATTATTGGGGTTCGAGCAGATGAGATTGTGCAAACGAATAAGTATCCCAATTCACTGGATCATGGGAGTCTCTTTTATATTCAGAATTTAATCGTTCATCCTTTATTCAGAGGGAATAAATTAGGGGCACATCTAATCAAGCATTCGATTCAGAATCTATTTACCAATCAGCATGGCATTGTGTTCTTAATTGCTCAACCCCATGTGGATAACGCGCATTGTTCTCATTCCAAAGATCATTTGACTCATGGGTTGATTGATTACTATAAAAATATTGGGTTTGTTGAGACCGAACAGTCTGACATTGATAAACATAACGTGATGGAATTGAAGCTTAGAAATTCGAAAGGTGAAAAATATGAAATTACTAAAAGATTATGACTGCGTAATTATTGGTGGAGGTCCAGCAGGAATAGGCATGGCTTCTGTCTTACAAGATCTTGGTATGAAACGGTTTGTTATCTTGGAGCAGCACGAGATTGGCGCAAGCTTCATGGCATGGCCGAAGGAAATGAGGCTTATTACTCCTTCGTTCACTAGTAATGCGTATGGAATGTTAGATTTGAATGCGGTTGTTCTAAACACATCCCCGGCATATACCCTCGGTTCAGAGCATCCAACCGGCAAGGAGTACGCAACGTATTTGCAGGCTGTGGCGCAGTATAAGAAATTACCTGTTAAAACAGGGGTCGTTGTCTCGGAAGTAATTCCGCAGGGCCAGGAGTATAAGCTGATGACATCACACGGTGAGATCAATTCACGGTTTGTAATTTGGGCAGCAGGGGAGTTTCAATATCCTAAATTGGATTCGTTCCCGGGTGCTGAATATGGTATCCACAGCAGCTTATTCACCGAATGGGCTGAAGTTCAAGGAGAGGAATTTATTATTGTCGGCGGTTATGAGAGTGGTATTGACGCAGCAATCCATTTAAGCGGCCAAGGCAAACAAGTGACAGTCATTGACCGGGATCACAGAAGCTTGGCCAAAGGTTCAAGTGATCCAAGCGTTGAACTTAGCCCTTATACAAAAGATAGACTTCGATTAGCCATGGCAAATAATAAGATCACTATACTACACGGGTTCGAGGTACAGTGGATCGAAGCTGAAGACGATGGGGGCTACGTGCTGTATTGTGAGAATGAATCTGCTGATACACGCCTAATAAAAACTATGCAGCCGCCCATACTAGCGACCGGTTTTCAGAGCAGTTTGAAGACAATTGAACATCTGATTGAGCGTAATCAAGAGGGCGAATTAAAATTAAGCACTGCAGATGAATCCACTATAAATCCTGGTTTGTTTATAACGGGTCCACAAGTGGTACATGGTAATCTTCAATTATGCTTCATATACAAATATAGACAAAGATTTGCAGTTGTAGCACAGGCTATTGCACAGAGATTGGATATGGATGTCTCGATTCTTTCACAATATCGTGAGGCAGGCATGTTCCTCGATGATCTTTCTTGCTGTGGTGAAGATTGCAAATGCTAAACCAAGCCATTACCACAAGAGATGCCCTCAAGAACGTAGTATTAGTAGGCTTTGAATCAGCGGGTAAATCCGCTCTGTTCCGTTGTATTACCGGTAAGGACACTGGAGAAGAATCCAATTACCGCGGTTCTACCGTTACCGTTCGCAAGGGTCAACTGTTTGATGTTCCATTAGAAGTTATTGATACTCCAGGAATACAATTGAAGGATGATTCTGCTACAACAATGCTTGCCTTGGAGCAACTCTCAGTTGGAGATACGATTGTACTTGTCGTACGTGGAACGAATGTCAATGAAGAGTTACCCTTGCTTCTTGAAATGCTTGATTTGAAAGAAAAAAATGTAGTCTTAGTTCTATCATATGCGGATAAGTGTTCTCCTGAGCTAGCCTCGCAGGTAGATTACTATCGCAAAGGTCTTGGCATATCTGTAATTCCCGGAAATACGAGACAATTAAGTGAAGATGAAAGATCGCTGATTCTAAAGGCAGTTTCTGTCGCCAGGCCCATGAAGAAAGTGCCAGAGATTGATGATCCACCCGTTTCATATGCAGTAAAACCACAATCGACTCTGTTTGAACACAGCTTCTTGGGGAGAATTGCAGCTCTAGTTGCACTTTTATTGTTATTTGCAGTGCCGGTGTACATTGCCTACTTATTCTCAGACTGGATTCAGCCGTTTATGGAATCCTGGATCCTTGATCCTTTAAATCGGATAACATCGGGTATAAGTGATCCGGTTAGATCATTCTTCTTGGGCGACTATGGAATGATTAGCTTGGGATTGTACTCCTTTATCTGGGCGTTTCCAGTAGTTCTGCTAATCGGTATCAGCGTCGCTATAACAGAAGAAAGTGGACTCAAAGATCGTATCACCGATTCTCTAGATGGTTGGATGATCAAGATTGGATTAAATGGTAAGGATCTAATCCCGGTACTTAGTGGTTTTGGATGCAATGTCGTTGCCGTTTTTCAAAGTCGTACATGCAGCTCATGTACCCGAAGGGCTTGTATTTCCATGATTTCATTTGGATCAGCCTGCAGTTATCAGATAGGGGCATCATTATCCATTTTCAGTTCAGGGGGCAAACCTTGGTTATTTGTTCCTTATATTATTGTTCTTGTTCTTGTGGGAGCTATTCATACACGTATTTGGAATCGGGATAAGCTAGATGATCAGCAATTCCTCTATAATCGAACATATTTACAAATGCCAACGTGGAAATCCATAAGCTGGAGAGTTCGATCTGTTGTTAAACAATTCTTGACACAGGCCATGCCGATATTCATAGGTATCTGTCTGCTAGCTACCATACTCGATCAGATAGGAATTATCACAGGACTAGTCCAAATTGTCGGTCCATTGCTCTCCGTCTTCCAATTACCAGAACAAGCGGCCAGCGGCATTCTATTCTCTGTCTTGAGAAAAGACGGACTACTCCTGCTGAATCAGGGCCAAGGTTCTTTTGTGGAGTCATTAAGTGGTGGTGAGCTCTTTATATTGGTCTACTTAGCATCTACCTTGACAGCATGTCTGGTGACACTGTGGACAATCAACAAGGAAATGGGAGCTTCTTTTGCACTTCGGTTAGCGGGCAGGCAAATCGTTATGTCTGTGGGAAGCACTCTGCTGCTCGCCTGGTTGATCATATAAGCAATAAGTTTTCTAAAAAAGAAGGGGGATAGATATGGATCATTTTACTATAAAAAGAATCTGCTCCATTCTGGATGGTTATATCAGCTTGAAAATCCCTGCCGATTTACGCGGAGAAGTTCGTATTACTTACCATATTGGGGATAGAACGGTTACCATGTCCGAGGAAAGACCCGATTGGACCGAGAGAATGTGGGACTCAACTGAGTTTGTTCAGTTTCGCCTTGAGGATCATGCATGGGCAGTGTATACCAAATCCGATGGTAATGAATGGCGTTCATTATCAACGATTACTCCCAGCCGTCATTTTGAAGAAGTACTGGAGCAGGTTGAAATGGATACCAGTGAAGTGATTTGGGTCACCTAATTTTTGAATTAAAGAGGTGCCACGTAAATTTGTAGCCACTTACTTCATCAGAGCTAGATACTTTCACAATCATTATATAGGAATGACTAAGATGTCAGCTTATCATGATAAAAGCCTGCTTCCCATCATCAGTATTTAGCCTTTTTTCAATACCTTCACAATGAATTTGAGGCGGATGCAATTCTGCATGTTGGAACCCACGGTACTTTGGAATTTATGAGTGGCAAAGAAAGTGGAATGTCTGGTGACTGTATACCTGATGCGTTGATTCAAGATATCCCGCATTTTTATATTTACTATGTAGGCAATCCTTCCGAAGCGATGATTGCGAAACGAAGATCTCATGCATCCTTAATCGGCTATCAATCCCCTCCGTTTACGTTATCGGGATTATATGGAGAATACGCTGGGCTGGAAGCGATGCCGCATCAATACCGTGAAGCGGGGCATATAAATTCTGCACGGCTTCCGGATCTATGGGACCAAATACAGGAGCAGGCAGAAGCGTTGTTTATTGAAGCCTCCGACTTGGAGACATTAGAGTCCGAGCTGTATCTAATACGCAGATCTTATATCCCAAATGGCCTGCATATTTTCTCTAGGTCAGCAAGGGGGATAATTTCATACTCCATTTGCAAATTCTTCAGCTGCTTAACTCTGGCGCCTAAATAACCCAGAATTTGACCTATCGTCTCTCCTTGTGTTCGAGCCGTCTCCAGCCCCCACATCACAAGCGCTGTCGTATCTGGATAAGTCTGATGCGTCTGAGCGTACAGTTAGACTCAATATACTAGTCCATATCTGTGGATTTTTCCGTGATATGTTTCCAGATCAGCTGTCCAGGCTTCATCAATTGTTTAAAGATATTGCTGAATTGGATGAGCCCTTGGATCAGAATCGGATTAAACAGCATTCGGAGAAGTTGTATCATCAATTACGCAGTACCGGCGCTGAGCATGATGAAGCTTGGGACTTGGCATGAGCCCGTCTATATGGTCCGGCTGAAGGAGAATACGGAACCTCAGTAGGCAAACTGATTGAAACGAAGCAATGGGAAGAAGAAGAGGAACTTGGCGCAGCCTTCATAAACAGCCTTAAGCATGTGTATAGCTCCCAATACAGAGGCAAGGATATGCATGATTTGTACAGGGCGAACCTAGCTGCCGTTGACATTGTATCTAAATCAGGAGCAATCATGAGCATGAAGTTACCGATCTCGATCATTATTATGAGTATTTTGGAGGTTTGGCTAAATCAGTTGAGATGACTAAGGGTACAAAGGCTGAAATTTATATCAACGATACTACACGCGAACACCTATTAACAGAAGAAGTAAGCAAGTCGATTCATCGCGCTGTACGAACCCGCCTAACAGATCTGGTGACCAAAATGAGAAATCTATTAAATTGAACTAAATCAAAGCAGTAGCTGCATATATCCAGCAGCAGCTGCTTTTTTATTACATTAAGATGGATGTATGAGAATTGTAAGAATGAAACGCACTTCTCAAAAGACGTCAACTGACGAAGACGTTTCTATTCTGGTTGATGTTTAGGACCCGGATAGGAAGAGAATGTATAATATAATTACTACTAATGACAGGGAGATGATACAAAATGGAACGATACTAATAAAATATGTTAGCTTTGTCAGAGCGACATGGATGGAGGGAAATGGATGAAGCGCAGCTTCGTGAATTCACCGTATGCATATTCGCTTGGCATGTTTGCCATGATGGTCCCGAGCCAGGCGTTCAGCTCGTTTTACATCTTTTTTTACGTGGATACATTGGGCCTTGGCATAGGGCTTGCCTCTCTGGCACGAACCGTATTTCTGATCTGGGATGCCTTAAACAATCCACTTATGGGATATTGGTCCGACCGCACGAAAACCCGACTGGGACGTCGCAGACCGTGGGTATTCGGTGCTATTCCACTGTTTATGCTTACCTTCGTACTGGTGTTCTCGCCACCGGAAGGATTATCACAGAACGGATTGTTTATGTGGTTCATGGTTGCCCTTATTCTATATGAAGCGGCTGCAACCGTATTATGGGTCAATTATGGAGCCCTGTTTCCCGAATTGTATCGCGGAGACCGCATTCGTGCGAAGGCGTCTGCCATCCAGCAGGGCTACCAGGTCGTGGCACTATTGATCGGTACCGCGCTGACTCCGGTGATCTATAATGCAATGGGATTCTCAAATATGGCGATACTGTATGCGCTGCTGTTCGGCGCATTTATGTTTCTCTGCATGATGAGCGTTAGGGAGCAAGATGTATACAGCACAAGCGAACCACTCAAGTTAATTCAAGCGTTCCGCGAAACCCTGCGCAACAAGAAATTTTGGGTATTTAATATCTCCAATTCATTTGCCCAGACGGTAAATGGACTGATTAGCTCGACGATTCCTTTTTACGCAAAATATGTACTGAATATTCCAGATAATCAAGTGTCGATTCTGCTCGCGGCTGTATTTGTATCTGTTATCCCTTTGGTGTTCGTCTGGTATTCAATCATTCGTAGAATGGATGGTGTGAAGGCATGGCGATTGTCGCTCTTCGTATACGGTGTATCCGTTATTCCCCTCTGGTTTGGCAACGATCTGATCAGCGGAATTCTGGCAGGCATTTGTGTTGGGTTTGGTCTGGCAGGATTTCTGGTAACACCGGCCATGGTTAACGGCAGTATCATTGACGAAGATGCGGAGCGGACGGGACAACGCAGAGAGGGGATATATACCGCTGTCAGCGGATTTATTACACGTTCCAGTGGTTTGATCTCTGCTCTGGCGTTTTTTGTTGTAGGCATGATATTCGGATATGAAAGCGGTGATAATCCGGGGAGTAATCCGGAATCAACCTTCAGGTATTTGATTAGCATCGTTCCCTTATGCTTACTTGCTATTTCATTCCTGTTCTCGTTTGCAGCCAAAATCGAATTCTCAAAAAATATGAGAGGAGGCGGGCATGATACTGGATCGAAGACTCATCATCAACTGTGATGATTTTGGGCAGAGCAAGGCCATGAATAAGGCGATACAGCATCTGCTGGAGGAGAATAAAGTGTCTTCGGCGACCATTATGACCGTGGCTCCCGGCTTTGAAGAGGCTGCGTCTTGGGCGGCACGCCGAGGTCAACCGAATGTCGGGCTGCATCTGACCTTGACGAGCGAATTCGAAGCCCTTCGATGGAGCAGTTTAACGAGGCATTCCTCTCTTCACGATGACAGTGGTCATCAGTACCGGACCGTTCGTGAGTTTGAACGAGGGGCAGAGGACAGTGCCGTGTTAAAAGAGCTGGAAGCGCAGTACCAGCTGGCGAGCAAGGCAGGCATTCAAATCAGCCATGTGGATAATCACATGGGTAGCCTGTACGGTATGGAAACAGGACGTAGTCTCATTCCGCAGATGCTGTGGAAGACGAAGCGTTGGCGCCTCCCGGCTCGATTGTTCCGCTATATCGATCCTGAAGACCCACTGCTCAGCTCACTGCCGAATATTGAGCGTCCTGTTGCACTCGCTTCAGGCCTAGCTGACACGTTTGGCGTTCCCATCCCGGATTATCTGCTCTCGCATCCTTTTTCTGTTATGGAGGGGGAGACCTATGAGAGCTTTAAGCAATCACTGATTGATAAGCTGTACAGACTTCCTGAAGGGGTCAGCGAAACCTATGTCCACCCCGGAGCGGAAGATGAGTGGATGCTGACGAACATTCCGCATTGGGAAAAGCGGGTATGGGAGTACCAGCTGCTGTTTGACGATGATTTTTCTTATGGACTGCGAGATGCCAAAGTGATCCTGACGGATTACCGCTATGTGGAGGAGTATTTGAAGCGACCCCGCATGCGCTCGGCCATTAAGCTTATGAAAGTTTTGGCACAAAAACCGTGATTCTTGCATTAACTCTTCGACTGACCAACCCAGTGACTACACTATAAATTTGATACTATTTGCCTACACCAGCGCAACCCTTCTACCATATGATAAAAAATCATGGATAGAAGAGAGGTTAAGCGTTGAAGAGAAAAGAGAGTAGATATGGCGTTTCTATCGTTGTATGTACGAATCGACCGCAATTTTTTAATAATATCCTGACAAATTTTAATAGACAGCAATATAAGAACAAAGAGCTAATTATCATTCTGAATCATGACAGCATGAATCTAGAATCATATCGAAATCGCGTTCGACATTATGCCAATGTAAGTATATTCCAAGTGCCCGAAAGGATTTCATTAGGACAATGTTTGAATGCAGGGATTGAACGTGCACGGTTTCCGTTAATTGCGAAGGCTGATGACGACGACTATTATTCCGCCTACTATTTGAAAGAACAAGTAGGAGCACTGAGAAGAACCAACAGTGATATCGTAGGTAAACATTCCTGTCTCGTATATCTATGCGCTTCAAAGAAGCTCTTGGTCAGGTCCCCTGAAGAAGCTAGTAAATTTGTTGAATTTGTACAAGGGGGGACGATACTGTTCAAGAAGGAAGTGCTCAGAAAGGTTCGATTTACCGATCGTTCTGTAGGCGAAGATGTTACGTTTCTGAGGCAGTGCAGGAAGAAAGGATTCAAAACGTATGCTACCACACCCTATAATTATGTATATCATCGCAGGCAGAACAAGAAGAGCCATACATGGAGAGCAGATGACGAGTTTTACCTGAGAGGCAGCAAACTGATTACAGTCACAGACCAATTTCGTCCAATTGCGGATAAAGAATTTTAAAAATATTTACTTCAAGAAGCAGATTGCCATTGCAGACTGCTTCTTTGTCATCAAGAGGCAGCATCTTGTGCCACTGAGCGTACTGCAGAACGGCTGTTTCCTCTCAACCCCCGTTTTTGCCCACATCTGAGTTCATATTGCCAGTTGGGGCGGTATTGCAATTAGTATTAGTAATAAGAATGCTTGAAGACCCAAAATTGAGGGGAATAAATTCAGTATTGGCTTGGTGATTGTGTATTTGTATTAAAATGAACTCTTTAAACATAATAATTGCAAAATGCAAATATGTATGGTAAAACTGAATCTAGAGGTGAGCTTAGATGGAAGAAAGTCCTAGAGAATTACTACAAGTGACTGCACGCCGATTCGGCCTTTTGAATAAGAATTGCTGTAGTGTAGGAACTAATGATATATCAATGATCCAAAGCCATATTCTTTATGAAATTGATCGACAGCATGAGCCATCTATGCAGCAGATCGCGGATACGCTTGGTATGGATATAACCACATTTAGCCGTCAGGTGCAAACATTGATTAAAAAGAATTTAGTCAAGAAAACAACACTTCCCGAGGATCGTAGAGTATATATTCTACATCTAACGTCAGAAGGGAAATTCGTGGCTACAACGATTGATGAGAATATGAACAGTTACTTAAATGAGGTTTTCTCTTTTATGAATGAATTTGAGCGAGAAACCGTTCTCAGATCGATTAAATTATTAAATGAAAGTATGCTTAAATCAGACAAATGCTGTACTCCTATGGGGTGATCTTCAAGGTCACCCTATATAATTAACATATACTTGCAAATTGCAAATAAAAAAGTGAGGTATGTGAAATGAAGGAAATCCAATTTAAACAAGTTCAGAACAGTTGTTGTTCACCTGAAATCAACAGAGATTTAGTTAAGCCGGACAGTAACTCGTCCACCGATCTTCCTGTGGCCATCATTGGTGCCGGTCCGATCGGACTTGCTGCAGCTGCACACCTTATTGAAAGAGGAGAAAGTATTATCATCTTTGAGTCGGGATCTGAGGTAGGAAGTCATATTAAGGCTTGGGGGCATGTACAGGTATTTTCCCCTTGGCAATACAACATCGACAAAGCAGCAGCTAGATTACTCGAGAAAACGGATTGGGAACGTCCGAATGATGACGATTTACCTACAGGTAAAGAGCTTTTGGAGCAGTATCTATACCCTCTATCCAGATTGCCTGAAATAGAGTCCAGCTTAAAGCTAAATGCAAAAGTAACAGCAGTCAGCAGAAAAGATATGGATAAAATGAAAACCTTAGGGCGTGAAAGCCAGCCATTCATTGTTTTCGTGGAGGAAAACCAGTTAACAACCCTTTATGAGGCAAAAGCAGTTATCGATGCAACAGGCACTTGGGGGAAAGCGAATCCGATCCATAGCAGTGGGATTTGGACGAAGGAAGAAGGAGATCTTAAAGAGCATATTTATTATGGTATTCCTGACATTAAAAACAGAGATGGAGAACGGTTCAATGGTAAAAAAGTGGCGGTAATTGGAGGAGGGCATTCGGCTATCAATTCAATGCTGGAACTGTCTAAAGACCCAAACACAGAAATTTTCTGGATCATGCGGAAGAGTAAAGTAGGAAATGCGTATGGTGGGGAAGACAATGACCAATTGAAGGCTAGAGGAGCACTCGGAAGTCGAATTCATCGACTTGTAGATCAAGGTAGAATAAAGGTCTTTACACCATTCCGTATTCATCAGTTGAAACAGGTGGAGGGTAAAATCAACATTATCGGCATGAGTCTTGGTGAAATAAAGCAAGTTGAGGGCATAGATGAAATTGTTGTGAACACAGGAAGTCGTCCGGATTTCTCGTTCATAAGCGAGCTCAGGCTCAGTATCGATCAAACTACGGAGAGTGTAGAAACTCTAGCCCCACTTATTGATCCTAATGTACACAGCTGCGGAACGGTTCGTCCACACGGTGAGAAAGAACTTCGGCATCTGGAAGAGAACTTTTATATTGTAGGCATGAAGAGCTACGGCAGAGCCCCAACCTTTCTAATGGCGACAGGCTACGAGCAGGTGAGATCCATTGCTGCATATCTGGCAGGAGATTACGAAGGAGCCGAAAAAGTGGAGTTGGAATTACCAGAGAAGGGTGTGTGCAGTATAAATAATGTCTCAGATCAAGTTGAGGAGAGCTGCTGTTCTACAACACCTGCTACTAAAGTGTCTTCATGCTGTAGCTAAACTAGCGAAACTCAAATATATAAAATAACTATAAGAGCCCGCCGGATGACGGGCTTTTTTGATGTTCATTAGATTATATTTTCGGAAATGATTTTCTCGACTATAACAACATCGAGCCACTCATCCCCTAATTTTGCGTGTTTTTCATATATCCCAACTTCTCTAAACCCACAACGCTCACACAGTTTACGGCTTCCTTGATTAAAGGTGAAGATACGTGAGAGCAGCTTCCAATAACCTGCATCCTTGCAGACCTCAAGAAGTTCATCGAGTAGCTTGTAACCTACATTTTGCTTTCTAAAGTCTTTATGTACATATACAGAGAATTCGCCAACTCCGCGATAACATTCTCTTGTCCGGTAACTAGAGACAGATGCCCAGCCAATAATCTGATCATTTATTTCTGCAACTAAAATCGGATACCGATCTCCTTGGGATCGTATCCACTGGGTTCGATCTTCTAACGTCTTAGGTGTTGTCTCATAGGTTGCATTTCTCTCAACTACGATTGAGTAATTATAGATTTCCATAATACCTTGAGCATCATTTTCGATAGCAGGTCTTATACGTATCTGCATTTTTGCTGCCTCCATTGTAGACTATTTTCTTTAATATAAAACAAAAGCTCATCAAAGTGTTTGATGAGCTTTTTAAAAAAGATTATTGATTTAGAATCTCACTTCAGTCATGTATGGCAGAACCCTCCAGGAATTTTTCGGAGTCCATAGCAGCCATACAACCTGATCCGGCAGCGGTAATCGCTTGACGGTATTTAGAGTCCTGTACGTCTCCGCAAGCAAAGACACCTGGGATATTGGTTTCTGTCGTTCCTGGATTTACAACAATGTATCCATGAGCATCGGTATTGATTTGTTCACCTAAGAAAGAGGTGTTTGGCGTATGTCCAATAGCGACAAATAACCCGTCTGCTTCACTAATGAGGGGGTTCAAATTAGCATTTAGTTTGAGCATTGGTTGTACTACTCGGTTTTGTGAACATACAGCACAATTCCAGAGACAATACTTTGTTAATTTCTCCTTCATTTAGTCGGTAGTAGCTCCAAGTACCCCTGGTTTCTTTGAGTATAAAGCCGGCATCAAGAAGTATTTTAAGGTGGTAAGAGAGCTTGGACTGAGGTATATCCATCTTTTCTACAAGATCACAAACACAAACCTCTTCATATTGGCAAAGCTCATTGATAATGAGAAGTCGCTTCTGATCAGCTAATGCTTTAAACTTAGCCTCGTAACTGACCAAGAATGTCGCGTCTATCGTCATGAGAACATACTCCCTTTTTATAAATCAAATATTTTTGATTAACTAAATATTAACATAGAGTCAGTGTTATATCAATACATCAAAATTATTTGATAAATGTAATGATGTTATGTAAGATGGATACATAAGAAATAATCGACAGGAAGAAAGGGGAGAAGGACCGTGAGTGAAGTTGTAACCACATCTGATTTATCTCTCGCTGCGGATCGTCTGAAGCTTCTGGGAGATAAAACAAGACTTACGATGATGTTGCTTTTACAAGAACGCGAATGGTGCGTATGCGAATTTGTGGATATCTTTGAAATGTCTCAGCCGGCGATAAGTCAGCATATCCGGAAGCTGAAATCCCTGGATCTTGTAAAAGAATCAAGAAGGAGTCAGTGGATTTACTATTCAATACATGTGGAGGACAAACCTTATATTCAGGCGGTTCTGCATAATTTACCGAATGCTCAGCAAATTCTAACGGACCTTAATAAACAAGGATTACAATCTTCTTGTATTGGAGGAAAATAAAAAGCAGGTTGTATATATAAGTATATGCTTATATAATGATTTCGGAATAGAGGAGGCGGTTGATGACAAATCTTAGAGCTAGTACTCTGGTTCTGTGATGTTTTTATGGAGAGGGTAAGAGCATGCTGTTTGTATGTCTTGCCAAACCTTAGAAGATAGTCAAGTTGGAGGGTTTATAGTTGGTATCGACAATCTTAGCTTGTATCATTTTTTTAGTTACACTTGTGCTTGTCATATGGCAGCCGAAAAATTTAAACATCGGTTGGTCTGCATGTGGCGGTGCTGTTCTTGCTCTGTTAGTTGGAGTTGTCAGTTTCCAAGATGTTTGGGACGTTACGCAAATCGTATGGAATGCAACATTAGCGTTTGTGGCCATTATTTTAATTTCGTTAATCTTGGATCGAATTGGATTCTTTGAATGGGCTGCACTGCATATGGCTCGGGCAGCCAAAGGAAATGGAATCCGTATGTTTGTGTACATTAGTGTACTCGGTGCAATCGTTGCTGCTTTCTTTGCGAATGACGGAGCTGCACTCATCCTGACACCGATTGTGCTTGCTATGGTACGAGCCCTAAATTTTGATGAGAAAAAAGTGTTTCCGTTTATAATTGCCAGTGGTTTTATTGCAGACACTACATCGCTTCCTCTGGTTGTAAGTAACCTGGTCAACATCGTGTCTGCCGATTTCTTTGGGATCAGCTTCACTGAGTATGCGAGTCGGATGATTATTCCGAATGTTTTTGCTTTGGCGGCAAGTATTCTTGTTCTATATATTTTCTTCAGAAGAAGCATTCCTAAGAGATTTGACGACTCCGATCTTAAAGCTCCAATGGAAGCGATAAAGGACAGAGCCATGTTTCGGGTTTCTTGGTACGTACTCGCCATCCTCGTTATCGGATACTTTGCAAGTGAGTTCGTCGGTATTCCGGTTTCTATCGTTGCTGGAATCATCGCGTTAGCTTTCTTAATGCTTGCGAGAAGAAGTCCAGCTGTACAAACGAAAGAAGTGGTGAAAGGCGCGCCTTGGAACATCGTATTCTTTTCGGTAGGAATGTACGTTGTTGTGTACGGTCTTCGAAATGCAGGCATGACAGATCTCTTGGCTGATGCAATTGGAACAGTTGCAGAGCAGGGACTATTTGTAGCAACGATGGGAATGGGATTTATGGCTGCTATTCTTTCATCCATTATGAATAACATGCCGACAGTAATGATTAATGCGCTTGCTATTGATGCAACTCATACAACAGGAGTCATAAAAGAAGCTTTAGTATACGCAAACGTCATCGGATCCGATTTAGGACCTAAAATTACTCCAATCGGTTCATTAGCAACGCTTCTATGGCTGCATGTACTTTCAACCAAAGGCATCAAAATATCATGGGGAACCTACTTTAAGACGGGGATTATCATTACGATTCCTACTCTGTTTATTACACTCTTAGGTTTGTATCTATGGCTCCTCATTTTATAAATATAGTTTCAAATTTACCTATTTAATGATTTATGAAATTGATTCTAAAGGAGAGAATATCAAAATGAGTAAAAAAACGATCTATTTCTTGTGTACAGGAAATTCTTGCCGCAGTCAAATGGCTGAAGGTTGGGCTAAAAAACATCTAGGAAACGAATGGAATGTGTATAGTGCCGGAATTGAAGCCCATGGATTAAATCCAAATGCAGTGAAAGCAATGAACGAAGTGGGAATTGATATTTCCAATCAGACATCGGATATTATCGATCCAGCTATTCTGAACTCTGCTGATCTTGTTGTCACTCTGTGCGGTGATGCAGCCGATAAATGTCCAATTACTCCACCGAATGTACGCCGTGAACACTGGGGATTTGATGATCCAGCAAAAGCTCAAGGAACAGACGATGAAAAATGGTCAGTATTCCAACGTGTACGTAATGAAATTGGACAACGTATTGAAACGTTCGCGAAAACGGGCGAGTAAGTGTACAATCCAGCCGAGATGAAAATTCTCGGCTTCTTTATTTGAGAGGAGAATCGAATGATGAAAATTGAAATTTATAATTCGCCTATGAAACTCACTTCCATCTGCTAGGCTGTAAAAACAAAAGCTTGTGCCGCCTCAATTATCACCTTTTGGTGACTATATCACCAAAAAGTGGGTACTGTTTTTCTTGTAACTTTTCCTCCATACTATCGTGCATAGGAAGCTCATGAGGTAGACAGAGCATCCTATACAATATAAAAAATTATATGAGGAGTGTCATAGAATGGGGAAATTTGACGGAAAGGTAGCAGTTGTAACCGGAGGTACAAGCGGCATTGGTCTCGCGACGGCACAACAGTTTGTACAAGAAGGGGCTTACGTATTTATCACGGGACGCAGACAACGTGAACTGGATGAAGCAGTAAAGCAGATCGGTAAGAATGTTACAGGCGTCCGAGGTGACATATCAAAGTCGGAAGATCTAGATAGATTGTTCGAAACAGTAGAGCGAGAGAAGGGACAGATAGACATTCTCTTTGCAAATGCCGGACTAGGGTCATTGCTTCCATTAGGAGAAATTACAGAAGCACAATACTACAAAACTTTCGATGTCAACGTGAAAGGAACCATCTTTACAGTACAAAAGGCATTACCTTTGTTTCCAAATAAAAGAGGTTCGATTATTCTAACGGGATCCACTGCTGGCTCGACGGGGATGCCAGCGTTTAGTATCTATGGTGCCTCAAAGGCAGCGATCAGACAACTCGTCCGCAGCTGGATTCTTGATATGAAAGGGACCGAAGTTCGTATGAACATCCTTAGTCCAGGAACAATCGTAACGCCGGCGTACGATGAGTTATTTGGCTCCGAACTAGATCATTTCCTAGAACAGGCAAAAAATGATATTCCGCTCGGCAGAGTCGGACAGGTTGAAGAGATCTCAAATGCTGTCATGTTCCTAGCCTCTAATGAAAGCAGTTATTTGAACGGCGTTGAATTATTTGTAGATGGCGGAGTAGCTCAAGTTTAACAAGGATATAATAATTCCTAAAACGACAAATTTTTTTAAATCAACTTAACGGGCTTGTATTATTCCCTTCATGTAACGTTCACTTTTTCTTTCAGTGATTCTCGAAGGATCGAGTGATACATGAAGGGGATGTTCTCAGGTCGGGAGATGGTGTATTGATATGAAAACTTTTTACTGTGAACTGGAAGTTACACTAGAGGTTATTGGAGGAAAGTGGAAGGGACTTGTTCTGTATTATTTAATAAAAGGACCCAAACGGACGGGGGAGCTTAAGCGACTCGTTAATAATATATCGCAAAAGATGCTGATCCAAACACTTCGGGAACTGGAAACAGACGGATTAATTCGCAGAAAAATGTACAATCAAGTACCGCCTAAGGTAGAATATTCAACGACGGAACTGGGTCAATCACTAGAACCCATTTTGAGATTGCTTTGTGATTGGGGGGGGAATTACGCAGAGCAATCCTACGCTCCGGGTGAGATTGAGATTTTGTATCTGGATTAATATCGATTCCCGTAAGGTTGAAACTACAACTCTGAGCGATATCAGTGGACATTAAAAAAGATGACCCCCGACGAATTCAGAGGTCATCTGCTTGCTGGTTAGGCTTAGGGCTGTTTCTTTTAAACCGTGCACAATCCGGGTTACAGTTCAATAAATGCGAAAGAGCCGTTTTATTTGATATCGATTGAAATTAATTGAAGTTACCTACAATATCTATGCCATTGTTGATAAAGGTATTGTTATTTTGGCTTATTGTAACTGTTGTAACGTTTTGCAGGCCTATTTCATTGTTTTCAATAGTTGCACCGGTTACAATCGTATCTGTCGGATAATTGTTGTTTTGACCGGTCTCTCCAAAACGTATTCCAACTGGGGCATTGGAGTAAGTGCCGCCGGATACGGTCACATCAGTAAGCGTACCGTTGTTGGTACCGTCATCCCTGCCTTTTATTACTGCAGCCGCACCGTTTACAGGGTCGCCGTTCCCGCTGTTTGTTACCATATTGTTTATGAGGTTGATATTCTGGTAGTTGCCGTGTTTGAGGTTGATATCTATACCGGCTGCAAAACTCCCGGCTGTACCACTGCTATCGATAGTATTATTTGTAAGAAATGCATTGTTCAACGCTTCATAATACATTCCCTTTGTGGTGTTGTTGTTGAACTGGGAATTTGAAATATTAATGTTGTTAAATATTGCTGTTCCTGAAAATACAAGTATTCCAAAGGCATTTCCGTTAAACATGCTGCTATGGATAGTTACATTTGAAACCTGTGCGTAAGTCGGGACTCTGAATCCCGCTGTAACGTTATTGGAGAAGTTACTGCCTGTTATAATCAGATCGTTCATACGAGGAAAAGAGGAACTGATATTAATACTAAAGCCGTTATTCAAATTATTCAGCAATGATACGTTTGAAAGAGTAATAAAGCTGGGCTGATTGTTTCCGATGGTTGAAATACCCTGGGAAGCGCCGGTGACCAGCAAGTCTGATATTACCAGCCGATTTGTCGAATTCAACCCTCCGTTTGATATTGATATGCCGACTCCTGACGCCGGATTAATTATAGTTCCGCCAACGTCGCTTCCGGAGCCATTTAGAATAATACGCCTGTCAATTGTCACGTTTTCGGGATAGTTTCCAGGTCCGACCTGAATAACATCGCCTGGATTGGCAGCATTTATGGCCTGTTGAATCGAAGTATAGAAAGTCCCCTGGGTTTGATTATATACCGAATTGCTTTCTATGGCGATGACTGTAAATGATATGCTGGGGCCTTCAATATTTTTTGTGGTAACGGTTATTACGGCAGAGCCGGAATTATTTATTGAAATAACGCCGGTATTTGGGTCTACAGGAAAATCAGGATTGTCTGAACTAAAGGTAAGCGGTACATTATTCGGATTGAAAAGGTTGTCGTTTGCATTCAGGGTATCACCAACAGCTCCGGAAATAATAGGATCAATGATACCGACAATTGATATTCTTTCATCAAGCCTGGATGCTGTGGTGGATAACACCTTTGTCTGTCCGGGGCTTACTTCTGCCGACTTCTCATCCACCCAGATGCTGCTGCCGTTCAGTATTTGAAGTACGGCAAGTCCATTGGTAAACTCGGTATTTTCAACACTGAAAGTACCAAGTATTCTTTGGTCTAACAAAAGCGTATTTGACTCGTTAATGATGTAATCTCCGGATTGAGTTACTTCATTGATCATGTCACTGGTGTTACTGCCTTCCTGGTAAGTTACCTGAAGATATGGATATAAGCTGCTGTCGGAAAAGTTCGTACTGTAACTGCCAACTAATGAATTGGTATTTTCCGGGCCAATTATTGTAATACCGTTATTTGCTGCAGGATTCGTATACCATTGTTGAGCAAGCGGAGTTATATCAATACTGATAAAATTGTTTACATCTGCGTCATTAACGGTTTTAGTAATGCCCGTAGGCGTAACAGCAGGTGCATTTAAATATGTCACCGTATTCTGGTTGAAGTCGCTTTGATTTAAATAAACACTTATAACGATCGGACCTGGAACGTCTTTTCTGAATATATAAAGTTTTAATATTGCCTCAAGGATGTCACTTCCTTGAGGAATAACGAACAGGTCAAATTTTAACAAAGTCCTGTAATTATCTCCCGGAGCTACATATTCACCTACATATAAAAAGGGATAACTGCCGAATACGGTTGTAGGGTAACTTGAAGCAATAAACGTATCATCACTCGGAAGTAAATTTGATACTGGCATGAAAATTCCTCCTTCGTACGGCGGCGTATGCTCTCGAAGCAGGCTTGGGTGAGCGCAGCTGGTTATGGGTCAGCACGATAATGCTCATCGTCATTGCGGATCCTCTTCGGCGATTTTCGGCTTCCGTTGCCGCACGGCGGCTTTCAGCCTTCTTTCATTTTCCAGCAGGTTGAGATCGTTCGGGAAATAAGCCAGCGCTTTTTGGTTATGCGCCACAGCCTTCTCCAATTCCCCGAGTTTTCCGTAGCAGAGCATCAGCTGCACGTGGGGGGCCCAAGTCCAGCAGACGAGATTCATCAGGCCGAAATAGTCGACGGGAATGTCCTGCTGCGCGGCCACTTCGTACCAGAAAGCCGCTTGCCGGTATTCGCCCTTTTGTTCGAACCAAAGCCCGATCTGGCAGCAATAATCCGCCCGCGGCACGTCGAATTCGAACGTCTTGAATAAGTAGTGCAGCTCTTTGGCGGCATCGCCGCGATCGCGGTACAAGTGGGCAAGCATGCCGCAGGCGGCGATATGATCCTCGAAGTTCTCGACGCTTCCCTCAAGAAGCGCTTCGTAAACGGTCAATGCTTCGTCCCGGCGCCCGTTGTCAAACAACTCGTTGGCCAAGTAAAACTGGGTTCGGCGTGTCGGCCCGTTCTTGTGGATGTGCTCCTGAAGAATGGTGAGGTTGCGGGTGCGGTCTCTTTTTTCCAGCTTCGGCTTGTGGGTGATCTCGACGGGGGAGAAGAGGAGCTTGCCGCGGACGACGAGGATTTCGTGGATCGGATAGATCCAGCGCGGCCCGATCGAACGCTTGACGAGTCGATTGTGGCGGGTGACGTCGTGCGGGTTGCCGGCTGCGTCGCGCGAGAGCACGTAGCTCATGATCACAGAATCGAACCCCGTATCGAGCGTGTTCTTGAGCTCGCGGAACCGCTCCCGGTCCCGTTCCAGCAGCACGTCGTCCGCATCGAGCCACATCACGTATTGTTTCGTCGCCTGGTCGAACGAATAGTTGCGGGCCGCGGCGAAGTCCTGAATCCATTCGAAATCGAAGATGCGGTTCGTGTAACGGGATACGATTTCCTTGGTCCGGTCGGTCGAACCCGTGTCGACGATGTTGATCTCGTCAACCAGGCTCCGGACGGAGTCCAGGCAACGCCCGATCGTCTCTTCCTCGTTCTTGACAATCATGCATAAGCTGACAGTGATCAAGACTTCCATCCTTTCCGAAATAAAGTCGTTATGGAGAAGAGGAAGCTTGCGAACGAGAAAATATTCGTCCTCGTCCGCAAGCTTCCATGCGATTAGCCTTGGGAAGCTACGCCCCAGAAAGCTTCGGGTCCGATACGGGTACCCAACAAAACGCCCGCTACGCCGGTGCCGCTGATAAAGGCTGTGTACTGCGTTAGGAGAGCGGCGGGAGCGAGCAGGTCCTGCGCGTTGAAGGAGACGATCGTGCTGATGTTCGACAGAATCGGAAGAACGGCCGTGTAGATGATCGTGCCTCCGGCAATGGTGCTGCCGCGTACAACATTGATCGTGACTGTGTGTGGCGCAACAATTGAGAGTCCGACGGTACCGGCCAGGTCGACGATCAGAGAGCCGTTGTTTCCGAATCCGTCGCCGGTTACCCCTTGGGTCTGCAAGCCGATGTCGCCGAATAGAGCCGGAGTCGTCGTTGCGGCTATCGCGATGGTCGTGCTTGCGTTCATCGAGCTTCTTTGGTCAAGAAAGGTTCCCATAGATGCTCCACTTCCTTTCGTTGTTGCGTGGTATATCCTATGTATCCCTATCTGTGGCAGTATGGACGAACCGGTTGGTGCGATCGCGGAATCTTTTTCGCGGGGGACAAGTGAAGGACAACCCCCGTTCAAAAGTTTCACGGTGCGGAATATGCTGATGGCATCTCTTTACGAAAAGCCATGGGTTCCGGGTCGAAAATTATTATCATTTCGAATAGCTTGTAAGATTTTGTTGTCCTCTTTCTTTTGAATGGGATTGTCCCCATTGATGCATCGCTTCAAGAATTGGCTGTAAAGTTGCTCCATAGGGAGTCATTGAATATTCAACTTTGGGAGGAACCTGAGCGTAAACGACCCTGTTGATAATACCTTCATTTTCTAGTTCCCTTAACTGTGTGGTTAAGGTTTTTTGTGTAATATGCGGAAGCTTCCTCTTTAGCTCGTTAAATCGCTGTGTACCTCCATATAACAGATGTATTAAAATAATTACCTTCCACTTTCCAAATAGTACATTCATCGTTTTATCCACTTCACATAGATCCGGCACAACCTCACCTTTTTCTTCAGAGAGATTTGAATTCTCCATCGTCATATCTAGCCTCCAAAGTATGTTCTAAGATACTATGTATCATTAAAGATCGTACTTATTTAACATTACTTACTTAAGCTATACTATCAGCGTAAGCCATAATTTGGAAGAATAATGAAGGGAGAAATTAATAATGACTGCTAATTTGTTCATAAAAAATGCTACTATCATTACGATGGACCCGTCTTTAGGTACTCTGCACAATACGGATATGATGATCAGCGATTCTCTTATTGTTAGGATAGGAGCTCATTTAGACGTCTATGAAGAAGAGAATTCCGAAATAGTGGATGCTAGTGGGATGATCGTCATTCCGGGCTTTATAGATACTCACAGACATGTGTGGGAATCATTGGTTCGTAATATCGGTGCGGACTGGTCGCTTAACACATATATGCAGCATATTTATTATGGAGGATACGGAAGTAGACTTAGAGTAGAGGACAGCTACATTGCAAATTATCTTGGTGCGATGGAGGCTATAAATGCAGGAATAACAACATTGCTGGATTGGAACATGACGTATTCTTCGGAGCATACGGACGAATTTATACGAGGACTTCAAAGATCGGGTATTCGAGCGGTATACGCTTTAGGTGCCTCTGGCGAAAGAGAGTATTTGGATCGTGAAAGCAGGCTGACTTCTATAGGAGATATAAAACGAGTAAGTGAGCGTTTTTTTAATTCAAAGGATCAGCTGCTTACACTGGGATTAGCGATAAGAGGTCCAGAATACAGCCATTGGGATACCTTTGTCGAAGAAATTAACATAGGACGTGATTACGGTGCGCTCATTTCGATGCATCTAGGAGTCGGAAATTGGGGCGCACAGCAACGTTCCATAACGAAAATGTTTAAGGAAGGCCTGCTAGCACCCGATATCAACATTGTGCATGGAAATATGATGGGAGACGATGAATTTAAAATGATGGCTGACACAGGGGCTTCTTTATCCGTCACGCCAGAAATTGAAATGATGATGGGACATGGCTATCCGGTTACCGGTAAAATGATCGAGGCTGGGGGAGTTCCCTCTCTTGGTATTGATGTTGTAACCTCTACTGCCGGCGATATGTTTGGTCAGATGAGATTTGCACTGCAAGCAGAGAGAGCCAAGGTTAATCAGGAAATGTTAGAAGAGGGGGGTATGCCTGATCAGTTGAAGCTGACCGCGTACGATGTACTTAACTTCGCCACGATCGGAGGAGCAAAGGCGCTTGGCCTGGATCATAAGGTAGGCAGCTTGACACCAGGAAAAGAAGCCGATTTCCTGCTGATTTCTACTAAAGAATTAAATATGTTTCCAATCCATGATCCTATTGGGGCTGCTGTACAATTTGCCAATCCATCAAATGTGGACAGTGTATACATCGCAGGAAAAGCAATGAAGCGTGGCGGAGTTCTTATCAATTCTGAAATGGATAGTTTACGAAAGAAAGCAACAGCAAGTGCAGAATTTATATTAGGTAGTCGAGGGGCAAGTATATCGTCCCATTGAAAGCAGCTAATTTAGCTGCGTTTCGAAGGGTTGGGAAGCATTGTGGGAATGCGGACAAGTTTGCTAGAGAGGTTGTCATGGAATAAGGGATAGGATTAGACGATTGAGAAGGTAGTCGTGTATCGAAGCTTTTCAGGAAGAAGATATTTTGGAATTGGTTGCGTAAATTAAACAAACTGACGCCGATAGAATATCGACGTCAGTTTGGATAGGTGTTTTTTCAATGTCCACTCAATTGCTGAAACACACTGTGAGACGAATACGAACAAATGATAAGATGCCGTGGGGGTTAGTTACCTAATTTAATCTAAAATAATCTCTTGCGTAAACTTCATCTAACTTCATTTGCCTAACCAACAGATCAAGATTGTCAAACTTGATTTCTTCCCTGACAAATTTTAAAAATTGAAGTGATACCTTCCTGTCATATAAATCGCCTGAATAATCAATTAAATAAGCTTCAATGGAATAAGATTGCCCATCCACTGTCGGGCGGTAACCCGCGCTGATTAAGGCATTATAATGCTGAGTCTCCTTATCTCCATTAAATATTCCCGCAGTGCCCAAATATATACCAGGTTTAGGAGGCACATAATGGTCAGCATCCACTCCCAGATTAATCGTTGGATAACCTAAAGTTCTTCCCAGAGCATCACCATGGACCACCGTCCCATTTATGGTATATGGGCGTCCATACAGACGTATAACTTTCTCCATATCCCCGTTTTTCACTAATGAGCGTACGGCCGTAGGGGTAGAAACAGTCATGGATTTTGATGTAGTATCCTTATATTTCATAATAAAGCTCCTTAGAATCCGTATTTTTCTTCTTCAGCCTTTCGGACTCTAGCATAAGTTTCCGCTAGTATGAAGGTATCTTCTACTAATCGGTCTATTCGGAATAGGACATCATCATTTACAAGTTCTTTTCGATGAAAATCCTTTTCTTCTATAAATACATAAGTTTGTACAATTTGTGCTTTCATGTAGGCCAAAATTGGTTTCAATTGCTGCTCAGCAATAAGGTAGTGTCGCTGAGATCCTGCCGTGACAATCATACTTACAACCTTATCACGAAATGCTTTTTCAGGTGCTAAATCAAATATATTCTTCAGTGTTGCTGGAATTGAAGCTTGAAAAACAGGCGTACCGATTATGATTATATCTGCCTCCATGATTGTTTGAATAACGTATTTAGTGTCTCCTTCGTATTCCAGATAATTCCGACCATCACTGAACTCTACATCAAAGAGAGCCAGATCTAGAAGCGTGACTTCAAAGTCTTGGTACTTTTTTTGAAAAGCGTTCACTGTGTAATCCATAGCGATTCTGGTTTTTGAGCCTATTTTCGAACCGGATAATGCAACAACTTTCATACTCTCAACTCCTATGTCTTATTTTTTGGCTGTATATTTTTTTATACTTGGTAAAATCTCATTTCCGATTAGTTCTATGTTTTTCATTTGATTCTCAAAAGGTACTCCGCCAAAATCCATTTGCGCAATATATCTTTGATTACCGAAGAGTTCATGTTGATATAAAATTTTCTCAATAATTTCTTGTGGGCTACCAATATTCATAACATCGTGCGAGTGGGCTCCTTGTGCAAAAGCCTGTTTAGGAAAACTACGTCCGTTGGTTAATTTCATTCCTTCGTTAATGTATGGGTAATAAGCTCTTTGTGCCTTTTGTGTCGTTTCATCCACATAAAATAATCCTGCAGTCGCTACAGGTAATGTCGACGGATCAAATCCATTCTGACGTGCAGCTTCTCGATAAGCATCAATAGATCTTTTAAACAATACAGCAGGTCCTCCTAATTGAGCCAGAAACATAGGTACACCTGCAAGGCCTGCTTTAATCGCGCTAGCAGGAGTACCTCCTACTGCTCTCCATATCGGTAGACTGCCTTCATTAGGCCGAGGAAGAACTTTTGCCTGGTTGAGTGGAGCACGAAATTCTCCTTTCCAATTTAAAACTTCATTTTCATTTATCTTTAATAGCAAATCAAACTTTTCTTCAAATAATTCCTCATAATTATTAAGATCATAGCCTAACAATGTATATAGCCCTACTCGTGATGCACGACCTGCAATAATTTCGGCTCGACCATTGGATATTAAATCAATAGTAGCGAAATCTTCGTACACCCTAACTGGATCAGAGGTACTAATAATTGTAGAGGAACTACCTATTTTCATTTTCGTTGTAGCCTGTGCTATTGCTGCCAGCACAACGCTATGCGCCTGAGTGGCAAAATACTCTTGATGACTCTCTCCAACACCAAAGAAATCAATACCCGCTTGCTCGGCTAATTTGGCCAACTCAATAATTTCATGAATACGTTGTTTGACTGATATTCTATTTCCAGTTTCCGGATTCGCTAAATGATCTCCTAAGGTATATAGTCCAAACTCCAAACCTTTATCTGCATTAATCCGATACTGTTCCATATTAACCCTCTTTTCTTATAATTAGTATATAAATAAGTGTACTTTTTAATCATTATTGATCTGTGTAATCAATATTATTCAATATTACACTATATTTTAGTAAGTTACTTTTTTTATTATAATAACGAAAATACCTCATGTCAAACTACCGCAAATGACTGGTTAGCCACTATAATGGTCGATGGCAGCACAGCTATCTAAAAAAATGAATAAATTGTGACAATCATATTGCTTATACAATTAAAGTTTATATACTTAATAATATATAATATATCTTAATATAGTAACAATGGGATGAATTTTTACTCAGGTCTCATTGCTTAACAACAGCCTGAACTAACATGGCTGCATAAATAAAATCATATGAGAGAAGGAATATAGGATGAATGAATTTTCTTTTGATCAAAAGAAGATTTTCATTGCACATAGAATTATTAGTACGAAATGGAATATTCATATACTTTTCATTCTGTCACATGGTCCATCTAAATTCTCAGAAATTCTTCATATCATACCTTCAATATCTGATACTTCTCTTTCTAGATGTTTGAAAGGATTACAAACAGATGGAATTGTTAAGAAAACAGTTTCTATGGATAGGCCTTTGCAAATCGTTTATGAGTTAACACCTAAAGGGTTATCACTTGCTGAAATTATACCTTACTTAGTAATATGGACAGGAATCGTAGATCCGTACAAAAAGGTAAATGCTCAGTACCCTAATTGTAAAATTATTAATCGTCAGTAATTAAAAAAAACAGTCCTTGTACTTATACAAGGACTGACTCTGAATAACATATTTATCTTTATCTTTAAGATGTGGAGTCTATCTCATTAAATTTAAACAGAAACTTACAGTTCTTATCTCCTTCAGTACGACAGTGTGTTCTCAATACTTGAGAAGATCCTAACACATTCTTAAACATGGCCGTTTCACAGTGACATGCCAACTTAAATTCATTTGCTACAGATAGTATTGGACAATTGTATTCAGTCAATTCAAAAGTAGTGTCATCAATTTGAGTCACATCTGTCATATAGCCTTTTTCATTTTGAATTTTTGAGATTTCCGATACTTTTTCAGAAACCGATTTATCTTGCATTCGAGAAGTGTATTCTTTAGTTAATCGTTCTTCTCTTTTATTAAAGACATGATTGATGGATTCAATACCATACAATTCCTTAATGTCGTGCAAAAACTCAATGCTGATACCTTCATAATTTTTAGGAAAATATGACTCGGCTTTTTCAGACAGAGAAAATGTTTGAAGAGGTCTTCCCATCGGCTGCTTGACAAGCTCAGACACAATGAAGCCTTCTTTTTCAAGGGCACTAAGATGATTACGTACAGCCATGTGTGTTATATCTAATAGCTCAGTGAGTTCATTAACGGTGAGGATTCCTTCTTTTTTTAGAAGATGAAGTATTTTATCTTTAGTACTGCTTCGTGTGTTGGTTTCCACTATAAACACCTCCATACAGTGGAGTAAATTAGGTTATCAATATATTATAAGATAAAGTATAAAAAATTTAAAGCTGATTAGTAAGTGTGAAATCCTCACTGTGTTATGAAAAAGTTGCTTTTTCGTTAAATTGAGAATATTATATTATTATACTAAATAATATAATAAGTATAATTAAAATATTGGAGGTTTTCATTGATGACGCATCAACTACCTATTTTAAACTATGATTTTAATGCTCTAGAGCCTTATATTGATAAATTGACTATGGAGATACATTATGGCAAACATCATCAAACATATGTAACGAATTTAAACAATGCGCTTGAAGGACATGCAGATTTGGCAGCAAAGCCTTTAGTAGATCTGTTGGCCAATCTTGACGCAATACCAGAAAAAATAAGAACAGCAGTAAGAAATAATGGTGGAGGACACCTCAACCATACGCTTTTCTGGGACATTATTAAGCCTTCAAAGGATGTGACTAAGCATAGCAGTAAATTGGTGGAGGCGATTAATCAGGCTTTTGGCAACTACGAAAATTTTGAAAAAGAGTTTACTGCAGCTGCTGTATCTCGGTTTGGTTCGGGTTGGGCTTGGCTGATCATAGATGAAAAAGGTGAGCTTAAAGTAACAAGCACACCGAATCAGGATAATCCCATTATGGATGGTAAGATTGCCATTCTCGGCTTAGATGTGTGGGAACACGCTTACTACTTAAATTATCAAAACAGAAGAGCTGATTACATCTCTAACTTCTTCAAAATCATAAATTGGGATATAGTATCTGAAAAATTTGAAATTAACAATTAATCAAGCTTGCGCAATAATGTATTGCATTCATGTGCATTATTGCGCATTTAAATCATTACATAGGGGGAAAGGGCATGATATACGTAAGTGACGTTGCTTCGGAGAAGATTAATGAAATTTTACAAGAAAATATTCCAAATGCATATCTCCGTGTAGGTGTGGATGAGGGAGGCTGCAGTGGGTTATCTTATTCATTAGTTGTAGATGATCAACAAAGAGAGGGGGATATTGTCGTAAATCAAGGTGATTTTAATATTCTAATAAATTCTGACAGTCTTATGTATATTGAAGATCTCCAAATAGATTATGAAGAGTCTGGCATGATCGGGGGCTTTACTCTTAACAATCCTAATGCAAGAGCAACTTGTGGATGCGGAGCTAGTTTTAGAATAGCTAATTATCGTGGGAAAGCGAAAAAATGTGATTAATAACATGGATTAAGGCGGGCGAATTCAATGACATTTATAGTTTCTGATAAAGCAATTAAAACTTTTAAAGATGAATGGGCCTTAGAGCAAGGTGACTCTATACGGATATATGCTAAGTATACCGGTGGAGGAAATGATGCATTTAGCCTTGGATTGAATGCTCACGCTGAACCGATCGATCCGGCAATAACCAAATTAATTGGTGGTTACTATTTCTTTGTTGAAAAAAGTGACGAATGGATTTTGCAAGATAAGATACTAAAAGTGGATAGTAATAAAGAAGGTATCATTTTCAGTTATTAATGTAAACGTATGTGATATTCATATCCATTCAGATAAAACAAAGACTAGCTAATTTTGAGCTAGTCCTTGTTTTATTTATGCAAAGCGTTAGAGTCGAATAATGTGGTCAGCTAAACTTGAAATCATGTCACCATTACGTGATTCGCTAGGAAAAATAGGTGAAAAGTGAGAAGGTGTGATTTCTTTCATTTGCTCTGGAGAAATGATCTCAAGTTGACCAAGGAACTGGGTTTGGAGTTTCTTGGCTAACTGAATTCCTCCGTTTCTTCCAAATAGATAATGTTTTTGTCCTGAATTATCTTCAAAGAATGACATATTCTCAATAACCCCAATGAGATGATGTTTGGTTTGTATAGCCATTGCACCCGCACGTGCAGCGACTTCACTGGCAGTAGAAGCTGGTGTTGTGACGATGATTTCAGAATACTCAGGAACTATAGATTGTAAACTTAATGCTATATCTCCAGTCCCTGGAGGCATATCGATTATCATGTAGTCCAATACCGGCCATTCAACATTGTTAACAAAAGTCGATAGCATCTTACCTAATCGGGGTCCTCTCCAAATGACAGGATTATTATCTTTAACAAAAAAATCTGTTGACATAATGTGCATGCCATTACTTTCTACCGGAGTTATGCTATTGTTTAGGGATTTCGGCTTCTGTTTAATTCCTAACATGTTAGGAATACTAAAACCATAGATATCTGCATCAATAATACCGACACGTTTTCCGGCTTTATTTAAAGCAGCAGCTAGGTTTAAAGTGATAGTAGATTTACCAACACCACCTTTTCCACTGGCAATGGCAATAAATTTTAATGCGGGTTGGCCAAGCAAAGAGGTGTTGTTTAATAATGCGCTTTTCTTGCCACTGGTTTGGCTAAACTGAGCTTGATCAGTGCGAAGCTGCTGTTCTTGTTCATTTATTAATTTTATCCTGATATGGAAGTTATGGACGCCTGCTTTAGTTAATTCGTTCTCTATTTCCTTTTTGTAAGGAACTGTTTGTTTATTTTCATAATTTGAAGTAAGTAAAGTAAGGGCTACCATATTTGAATTAGCAACAATATCTCTAATAAGTCCTTTTTCAAGTATCGACTTATCAGAATCCGTATCTCTGATGTCTTGCAGTATTTTTTCAATTTCATCTTTCGTCATTTATATCACTCACCGTTAAATTTATAGTAAATTTTATGGATAAAATAAGAATACTTGATCGACACGTGTTGTTTAGAGAGAAGCAAAGGATGTGAGGTTCAAAACCCCACATCCTTTTGCTAATAAGCTATTTAAAGAAGCTCGTAGCTTTTTCAACATATATCATTTGTTCTTCAGTAAGTTCATCTTCATGATAAACCGCTTCCACAGGGCATTCTGCCGCACATGCGCCACAGTCGATGCAGTAATCTGGGTCAATGAAATATTGATCCTCACCTTCATGTATACAATCAACAGGACATACATCCACACAATCTGCAGCTTTTTGAGTTAGACAAGCCTCTGTTATAACAAATGCCATAAATCCTACCCCCCTCTATAAAAAGTAGAATAATATCTCCACTCTTTATTAAAATATATTATCAAGATTGAACATTGATATATTTGATAATACTCGATAGAAAATACTTTTTCAATATTTTTATATAAAAAATATATTTACCATTGACATCTGAATCTATTTTTTTTAATACTTAGAAAGTGAAGCTCTAAAAAGTGAATTGAAATTAGGGGGAGTAAGAATGAAGCTTGTCGGTTTGTCCGGTTCTCTATCGGGATCAAAAACAGCAAATATCGTAAATGATGTCCTTAAACATTCAAAATTAAATTATCCTGAGGTAGAAACAGAATTAATCGATTTGAAGGATTATGAAATCGAATTTGTTAAGGGAATGCCTCTCCAATTTTATAATAATGATACCGTTACTGTAGTGAAGAAATTATTGAATGCTGATTTAATTGTCATAGCTACACCCATATACCAAGCCTCGATTACAGGGGCCTTGAAAAATCTATTAGATCATCTACCGGTCGATGCATTTAAAAATAAAGTAACAGGTATTGTTACTATAGCTGGAACTGACAAACATTTTCTCGTAGCAGAGCATCAGCTGAAGCCGATACTCAACTTTTTGAAGGGAATCGTCCCGACTGGAAATATATTTGTTCACAGTGACTTGTTCGACGAAGATAATCAAATCGATGATCCCGATTATCATCGACGTATTAAAAAGTTAGTGGACGAGATGTTACATCTGTCAAAATCACTTTCTGTTTAGTACTTATATATTTAAAGATAATTAGATTAAAAAGGAGTATGTAATGAATTCGTCCCCAGAAAATCAAATGGTTGATATGATAATAATAGGGGGAGGCCCCACAGGAATGTTCGCTGCATTTTATGCAGGCATGCGTAAAGCAAGTGTAAAGATTATTGATAGCATGCCTCAATTAGGTGGACAACTTGCTGCATTATATCCCGAAAAACAAATTTATGATATTGCAGGCTTCCCTAAAGTAACAGGTCAAGAAATAGTAAATAATTTAGAAGAACAAATGAAGTTATTTTCAGTTGATACTAATCTGGATGAAAAAGTGCTTCAAGTAGTTAAGGAAGCTGAGCGTCAGTTCAAAATTATTACAAGTAAAGGAATTCATTATGGACGTTCAGTTATTATAGCGGGTGGAGTTGGAGCTTTTGAACCTAGGAAGCTTGATCTACCAGAAGTTCGAAAGTATGAAGAAAATGGAATCCACTATTTTATCAATGATATACAATCTTTTCAAGGTCAGGAAGTTGTAGTATGTGGGGGCGGCGATTCGGCAGTTGATTGGGCACTTATGCTTGAGAATATCGCCAAAAAGGTTACTTTGGTACACCGTAGAGATAAATTTAGAGCACATGAGCATAGTGTAGAAAAACTGATGAAATCAAGTGTAAATATCCTAACTCTTGTAGATATAAGTCAAATTCGAGGTGATGACCAGATTGAAGAGATTTCTATCAAAACCAAGTCAGGGGAAGAAATTGCGATACCTTGTCAATCACTAATTGTTAATTACGGGTTTATCTCTTCATTAGGACCAGTTGCTGAATGGGGACTTGATATACAGAATGGATCGATACAAGTAGACACAAGAATGGAAACGAGTATTCCCGGAATATTTGCAGCTGGAGATATTACGACCTATCCTGGGAAATTAAAGCTAATTGCAGTAGGGTTTGGAGAAGCTCCAACAGCGATTAATAATGCTAAAGTATATATAGATCCTACAGCCAAGCTTTCTCCTGGTCACAGCAGCCATATGAAGTTAAAGTGATGTTTCATAAAGGGTAATTACATCCAATTGGGTTTTAGCATTTGTAAGAAAAGGAGATCATATTTTTTGGGAATCGTCATCGTTGAAATTTGTAGCAGCGGATTTATCTTAGACATCGATATTGAAGGAATATTGGAAGCTGAGTATCCAGACGTAGCCGTAATAGCAAATCAGTGTCTCTCCTTTTGTGGAATGTGTGGAAGAAGACCATTTGCTTTTGTTAATGGAAAAAGAATCTTTGCAAAAACATCTAACGAGTGTCTCATCCTGATAAAGAAAGAAATTGAAAAAGAGCTGTCGGTATACCAATAATTGTTTTAATTAAGAGAGAGCCTTCTTTCAAATTCAGTGCTGGATTATCTACGTCTGCTTTTGAGCAGAAAGATAGTGTAGCAGCAAATAAATATATTTGTCAGACAACAACAAGAACATGAATACCTTCAAAGTCGCATAATATGCGGCTTTTTTATTTTATCGGTACAAGTTCTTGGCCCGAGCCAAGACAAGAACATGGTACTACTATTCGCTGTGATCTGTTGCGGGATGAACTGGTTATTAATCCGCGTTCAGGGAGAGTCTATGCTTGAAAAGCTCGAAGCCTTCACGAAATTTTCCAAATTGGAGCGGATTCCCTAAAGCCATCCCGCGAAAGCTGACAGCCCTGGCTACATGGGTCTCTTGAGCGATATCTACGCCGACCACCAAATGATGAACGGTAATAACATCTCACATTCCGAAGCCTTTTTTCGTGAGCGCCCCCTAGATGGCATTTTTTGGAATGCGGTAAAAAAGGAGGAGCCCGAATCAAGCCCTGTGCAGAGGGATAACCTATCCTTGCAAACATGTTAAATGAAGGAGGTACAAATTAACCGTGAAATATAATTCACTCGCCCCTCACGAATCGCTTGATCTCCATGAAGTGCTGAATTTCAAGACGCTCTGTGCGGCAAAGTCCAAGCTAATGCAGGGGATCGTTTTCGATCAGGAATTGAAGGCGCTCATGCAAAAAGATGTTGATCAATCCACGGTGGCTATCCATGAACTGAAAGCTGTCTATCAAAGAGCTCCATTTCAGGCTCCAGTTCCCGAAAGCAAGCCTACCCCTATTCTAAATTAAAGGTGATGACCTAATGAACAACGATTATTTAGATCCAATCAATTCACTTAACATGCCGGAAATGGCCGATATGACATTCGCCATGGATTTTCTGCTCCGGGCCAAGGAAGGGGTCCGCAATACCGCCGTTGCCCTGACCGAGACCGTATCGCCAGAAGCCAGGGAGCTTCTCAAAAAACAGTTAAAACAGGGCATTGCCCTGCACCAGGAAATTACCGAGCTCATGATTCGCAAAAAATGGTTTCATCCGTATGAGCTGCAAGAGCAATATCAGCTGGACCAGCTGTCCGCCAAAAATACGGCGATGATCGCCGGAATGAACCTGTTTCCGGGAGATACGTCGCGCAAAGGGATGTTTGACAGGACGCCGGATGAGCATAAGGAGGAAAGTCAGGCATGATGAAAGCAGTGACGTACCAAGGGGTCAAAAACGTCGTTGTCAAAGACGTTCCCGATCCGAAAATTCAAAAGCCGGATGACATGATTGTCAAGCTGACCAGCACCGCCATTTGCGGCTCCGATTTGCACCTGATTCACGGTATGATTCCCAACCTGCAGGAGGATTACGTCATAGGGCATGAGCCGATGGGGATCGTAGAGGAAGTCGGACCCGAAGTCACCAAGCTGAAAAAGGGCGACCGCGTCATAATCCCGTTCAATATTGCTTGCGGCGAATGCTTTTACTGTAAAAATCATCTGGAGAGCCAGTGCGACAATTCCAATGATAACGGAGATATGGGAGCGTATTTCGGATACTCGGGAACGACCGGCGGATATCCTGGCGGGCAGGCCGAATACTTGCGGGTTCCGTTCGCCAATTTCACGCACTTTAAAATTCCGGAAAGCAACGAGCAGCCGGATGAAAGCCTTGCTTTGATCGCCGATGCGATGACGACCGCTTTTTGGAGCGTTGATAATGCGGGCGTGAAACAGGGCGATACCGTAATCGTGCTTGGCTGCGGTCCGGTTGGACTGCTTGCTCAAAAGTTCTGCTGGTTTAAAGGTGCGAAGCGGGTTATCGCCGTAGACTACGTAAATTACCGGCTGCAGCATGCCAAAAAGAACAATAACGTCGAAACCGTCAATTTCGAGCAACATGAAAATGTCGGTAGCTACCTGAAGGAAATCACCAAGGGTGGAGCAGACGTGGTCATCGACGCGGTGGGCATGGACGGGAAAATGAGCGATCTCGAGTACCTGGCGAGCGGTCTGAAGCTGCAAGGCGGCACCATGAGCGCTTTGATTATTGCTTCCCAAGCGGTCCGCAAAGGCGGTACCATTCAAATTACCGGCGTATATGGCGGCCGCTACAACGGATTTCCGCTGGGTGATATCATGCAGCGCAATATAGCCATTCGCTCCGGACAAGCACCGGTCATTCATTATATGCCCTACATGTATGAACTGGTAACGACAGGAAAGGTCAACGTGTCCGATATCATTACGCACGTTATTCCGCTGAGCGAGGCCAAACGCGGCTACGAAATTTTCGATACGAAGACGGATAACTGCATCAAAGTTATTTTAAAGCCGTAAAGAGCTTGATTAAACGAGGGAGTGAAATCTAGATGAATCCAACGTATGCAATGCATGAAGCCTTGGAGGTGCATGAGATTGCTGCCTTCAAGACGGTCTGCATGACGAAGTCCAAGACGATGCAGGCCCTGGTCATGGACCCCGAGCTGAAGCTTATTCTTCAGGAGGATGCCGCCATGTCATCCGATCAGCTGGTCGAGCTCGCTGAGATCCTGACAAAAGGAAAGGAGACGCTGCAATGAATCCCGTACTGAAATACATGACTGGCATGAACAAGATGACGGATGATGTGATCGCAATGGACTTTCTGGCTACGGCCAAGAGCGGCGTCCGGAATTTAGCAATGGCCGTAACGGAATGCGTCACCCCGGAAATAAAGGTTGTTCTGGAACGTCAATTGGAACAGGCGATCGATACGCATGAGAAGATCACCGAATATGCAATTGCCAAGGGATTGTATCATCCCTTCAGCGTGCAGGAACAGTTCAGCGTCGATCTGCAGCAGATTGAAACGGCGCAGAGCATTCCCTTTCCCACACCATAATATTTAGCACACATGATTAGCAGAGAGCCGGCTGTGGCTATACAGCCGGTTTTGCTGCCAATGCAAAAACACCTTCAAGATTGTCTCCATATCTAACGAAATGGTTCAATTTTCTTGAAGGTGTTTTAATTTGTATCACATTAAGAGGTCAGTCCCACCAGTCGCATGCATCTTTATACTACCCTTCAATTTTATATGACTGTTCAGCCGCTCGCGGCTTCCATGCGGAAGCCAAGATGACGACAGCGCTCCCCAGACCGATCCAAGTAAGAGTGGATACAGCATGATTCCAGTTCAGTCTTTTGCCGAAGAAGAACAGGTCTCGAAGTCCTTCCACCATAAAACGCATCGGCAGCCATGTGTACACCCAGTCCCGGTAGAAAGGAGACATCATTTCCGGAGCTACAGCAAGCAGGGGTGCCCCCAAGAACAGAATCAAGGCAAAAATGGCAATTCCTTTGATGCTCACAAGGACATCACCGCGGAGATCAAAAGGAAAAAGCTGAAAAAGGTAATGGAAAGGAACAGCGCTGTATCCGCAAACTGCGGGATATGCAGTCCGATCATGCTGTCAGCGAGCCAAGTTATACCAAATCTCACTACTAATGCTACAACGACACCTATGGCAATCTGGATGGATTTGGCTGCCAGGTTCTCTGCGCGGGAAGTTATCTTACTCCTGCTGACCGCTAAAAAGAGGACCGCACGTGCTAGGATGCAGATTCTACTGAACAAAATGCAAAATCTAAGCGACCGGATATTAATAAAATTCATGGATGTAAGTATCTGTCATTCGTCAGATCTCTTTGCTAAGAGAAGGTCTATCTTCTTGTGTAAATGTTCTAATTCTTTGTTGTAGTGATGGTACGTCATTATTCCAAGGATTGATTTAACAGCAAAGAAAATGATGGCTCCAACCACAATTAGGACATAATTATGCGCGAGGTGTCCAAGCCAATTGTTAACATTAAGCATAAAAATCCTCCTTCACATCATTAGCATTTCCTATTCAATGAAAAATATATGTATCTAGAGGGACTCATTTATGTTAGATCTTGCACACTGTCGTCTGTTCATTTTTGGTTTTTACTACTCCTTTTATTTCAATTAGATAATGCTGCCGCATTTGCACCTTTCAATATTAGGCCGTCCGCGAGAACGTCATGTTTATGAGGAGTGCGGGAAGACAGGATGGTTTTCGCTTGCCCATACTTAAAAGCATTTTTTGCCAAGTGATCTATTTCCAGCATGAACATAACTTACTATTGGGTTTTGTTTTTTGGAAACAGTTAAGGAGTAGGGGGTTAAAATAAAGGTGGTTTAAAAAATTCACCCTAATATAAATTTCGTCAAGAAAGGTTCTTAACCGAGCAATAGTTCCTTATTTATAAATTGTTATAGAAACGGTAATTATTTTTACAAGGCAAGAATAGATATAGTATTGCTTTACGGTGTCTTCAGGCGTAATATCCCACCAACCCCAGTATTTAAACTGGGGTTAGGTCATTTAAATAAGCAAGTACGAGTAATCTGTGAAAAGAACAATAAAAAAGTTTACCGTAGTCTACGCTGTCCCCATTGATGCATTGCCTCAAGAATCGGCTGCAGCGTCGCCCCATTTGCAGTTTTGATAATGATCAAAACTGCGTCTTGAACTAGTTTTTACTGAGGTATATGAAATAGAAAATGGCAGAAATCACTGGTATACTGGTATATATTTGTATGTATTATCTATAGAAAGGAAGATATATGTTATGGATATTTCTCCACAAGAAGATATCATGATTAAGGCTCTCCGCGAGGCTGAATTACCTCCTTTATTTGTACTCATACGAATTAGAAATGATATATTAAACGACACTGTAAATGTCGAAGAGAGCAGAAGAGATGATATCGTAAAATCATTAGAAAAATACATCAGCCCTCTATGGGAAGATTACTATGAGAATTCAAAACCCAAAGAAATATCTTAGTGAATTAAACTTTTCTAAAGTGTTTGCAACGCACCAAATTATAATTAGTATCATTTCGCTCCCTAACGGGAAACCTTAGTTGATTGAAAACATAATGGAGCAGATGCCGATTGGCATCTGCTCCATTTTCTATATTTACGTTAAAATTTGAGTTTACTAGTGAGGGTACGACTGCCCAAATTATACGATTGATACAAGATTCCATCTCCATCTCCAAGATAATAAAATTCGCTACTTACCTGAATCAATTTCATAACTCATTAAAAAGGCGGATATGAAATTGATTCACCTAATTATCAAATTTAAAAGAGGTCATCATTTTTAAATTGCGTCCGTCCGCCTATTACATACCTGAAGGGAAGCATTTTAAGATCGAGTATAGCCAATACCGAAATTGGGTTAATTATTGGGACTCTTTCGACATGTTCTAATTAACGATTCCGGTAGCTTTAACATGGGGAGAAGATGTATTTAGTGAATAGGCGACAGTTTACGGGGGACAAGTAATTTTCCTGTCTAGTAAAAAGGGGAATTATAGGCAAATTGGCGAATGTATAAGATGTTGTTCCTAAACATTAATTCTACAAAAATTTTATTGTTAAATTGTTAATTATAAATTACATACATTCAAATAAAAATACACTGCGAGGTGTAATATGAACTCCAACTACAAGGCACCTAAATTGCTGCAACAACTTGTGGAATGGGAAGGTTATTTTGCAAATGAGGTTGCATATCTAGAAAAACCATCAGGACTTTTCCTCGGATTAGATTATAGTCAAGATGGTTACTTCTGTACTCCCGTAGACAGCATTCCATTTGCCAGCACTGGTGGAGACGGAATACACTTTGCACTCCTAACGGATTTTGGAGTAGTTAAGGATTTAGAAGAAGCTTTAGTAGTTAGAGTATCTCCTATGGATAATGAACGTGTTCGTATAGTTGCGAAGAATATAAATGATTTTTTTTCACTTCACTTTTACAATGAATCGTTAGCATGGAATGAATTCCAAAATGAAGATCAGTACTTAAGTCATCTCCAAGAAGAACAAAATAGGGATAGTAATTCAGAATGGTTTGATCATGATCGGTGGAAGTTCGAAAAAGGAAGAGTGTTAAATGAAGTAAAGAATAGGTTCAACATATTGCCTATAGGGAAGCCTTTTACCTATATAAACAATCTTCGTATAGAAAGATCATTCCAAGTAACTGTAAATACTCTAGATTCAGTAGGTATCAAACAATTCATGCCAGCAGTGTCTAATGAAATTATAGACATGTTAGCTCTCGTTCGCCATCTTCAACATACTTGCTCTGGTGATAAAACCTTAATTGATCGAATTGCCAATGATCTTCGTTTATTAGGGTATAATCATGAGGCTGACTCACTAGTTTCTCGTCTATTGATTTAACCATCGAACAGTTGCCGGTTGGCTGTTGCTCCTTTTTTCTTCGTTAAGCTAACGGGCAGAGGAGGAAACCGAAATGAAGACGATCAAATGCATGATGGATCACCTGTACTGGGCGGACGAGCAAATTATGGATGCGCTTGAGGAGAGTAAGATGAAGAACAGGGACCTACTGAAGCTGGTTCGCCACGTCGCGGTCGCAGAACAAATCTGGCTGTCCCGATTGCAAGGCAAGGACAGTGCACAATATTCGTTATGGGAAGAAGCGGAAGATCTTACGGAAATCCGGACGATGTTCAAAGAAAACGCCGAGCAATATCGCGTCTATATCGAAGAACTTGAAGAATCTGAGTTGGACGGGGTGATCGAATATACGAACCAGACCGGGGTTACGTTCAGATCGTCCGTGCGGGACATTTTGTTACAGGTCCTCTTACATGGGCAATATCACCGAGGACAGATCAACCGGGCACTTCGGATCGAATCAGCAGAGCCTGTCCAAGTCGATTACATTACGTTCGCGAGGCTCTAGCAGTGCCTAATCATCCATTACTCGGAACATTTCTCTTGCGATCATGACCGACGCTGTATCCCACCGCATCATGTTCGTTCACTTGAAGCAGGCCACAGCACACTCGAAGATTTATTTATGAAGGTGGTGCAATAGTGAGGCAGTTCTTATTGTTTTTTCGTAAAGAAATGCAGCCCAGGTTCCTTGCCGCAAATTTCGGTGCAGTCGCTGCAGGCAAGTGATGGACCCACGGGTGCCTTGAGCTCGGCAATTCTTAGTTTGATGTGCATTATCTTCTTTTTCATGGTCGCAGCTTATCAAGTGAAGATAAGGAAATCCAAAGTATAACAGATATTAGATGCGAAAATATGTATTACAAATAAATATAAAAGGAGCGTGTATTTTAAATTCATCTTACATCGAACACAGAACGTAATAAAGAGGAGTTTCCTTCTCGATGGAGTAGGGGTGCATAGTCGGCCTGCTTTCATTGATTCATTAGTAGTTTGGAGTAGCGCGGAAAGACTATAGCCGGGAGAATTTGAAATAAGCGAACTAACAGTATTCATTATGCTAACGGGAAACATTACCTTAATGAAATAAGCTGGCAGCTTATCAGAGGCTTGTCATCTGCTCTTTCATTGATCTATTGGCGGAGAGTTAGCAGAAAGGGTTTAGCATCCTTTTATACAAATAAATGAATGGTAGGAGAGGTAATTTGAGAATAAAAAAGGTGCCTGAATATGATATTAATAGGGAACTGGAGGCAATGATACAAGATTTATTAACCAACAGTTTTCCAAAAATTTATCCAACGAATAGGATTTATTTTAAGCAATTGCCGCATTTGAGATTTCTTGCGTTCAACCAAGAAAATCAACTCGTGGGACATGTGGGTTTAGATTACAGAGTGATGAGTCTAAATGGAGAACCGATAAAAGTATTAGGTATAATTGATTTGTGTGTTTCGCAAAACACTCGTTCTATAGGAATAGGTACTACGTTACTATTAGAAGTTGATAAGTTTTCTAAAGTAAGAAATATAGATTTTATACTTTTATTTGCAGATAACATGACCTTATATTTGAATAATGGATATAAAACAGTTAAAAACAAGTGTAGATGGTTGAAAATTGATAATGAATCTCAGATTATTAAAGGAATAGGCTATGAGTCAGTGAACGAATTAATGATAAAGGAAGTAGGTAAGAGAGAATGGATCGAGGGAGACTTGGATTTATTAGGTTATCTTTATTAAACTAACGGGAAACGTTAGTTCAAAACAGCAAGGAGCAGTTTGCCGGTTGGCAGCTGCTTCTTTTTTATTCAACTTACGGGAAGGTTAACGCAGCCATAGTAGCTTAAAATATAGAAGACCATTAAATTTAAAGTAAAAAATCCAAAATTAATGGATTATCCTTGTGATAAGCTTTAACTACCTTTAATACGTTATGCAAAATGAGAGCTCATTTGTGTAAGCTTATGAAAGATAGCAAGTGGGCATTTGAGCTATCTCAAAATACAGTAAAAAGGAGAATTTTTGTGATCTCGAACGAATCGTATTCTGTCAAAGATGACACCGACACCAAAAAGGAAAGCCTTCCCTGGGCAAGTCTATTGGCGTTAGCCATGGCAGGATTTATTTGCATACTTACAGAAAGTCTGCCTGCAGGGCTACTGCCCCAGATTGCGATTGATCTTGGTGTAACGCAGGCGCTGGCCGGACAACTGGTTACGTTATATGCACTGGGCTCCCTGCTGGCTGCCATTCCGCTGACCACGGCAACACGAGGTTGGAGACGAAGACCGCTTTTGCTGCTCTGTATCATAGGTTTTCTGGTATTTAACACGGTGACTGCCTTATCTTCAATGTATGCTTTAACGCTAATCGCACGTTTCTGTGCAGGAGTAGCTGCGGGGGTGTTGTGGGGAATGACTGCAGGTTATGCACGCCGAATGGTGCCTGAGTCGTTAAAAGGAAAAGCCATGGCCGTGGCCATGGTGGGCACTCCTTTGGCATTGGCGCTTGGGGTTCCCGTAGGAACCTTTCTCGGAACATTTGTAAGCTGGCGCCTGATCTTTGGGATAGTGTCCATATTGACGCTAACCCTCATCGCATGGGTGCTCTGGAAGGTGCCGGACTATGAAGGAGAGCCCGCTCAGGATCAACTCCCATTGTATAAAATTCTTTTCATACCTGGAATTCGATCCATTTTATTTGTGGTTCTCGCCTGGGTACTGGCTCACAATATTTTGTATACTTACATTTCTCCTTTTCTTGCCGAGACGGCGCTGTCCCATAGAGTTGATCTGATTCTGCTGATATTCGGCGTGACTTCAGTGATCGGCATTTGGATAATTGGGTTGCTGATTGATCGTTATTTGAGAATACTGGTTTTATCAAGCATTGCGATATTTGCCCTTGCCTCAGCGACAATGGGTATCTGGATAAATCAGCCGTCCGTCATCATCTTCGGTGTCATCGCATGGGGATTGACCTTTGGAGGAGCAGCCACATTACTACAGACAGCCATTGCACATGCAGGAGGCAAAAGTGCGGATATCGCTCAATCCATGCTTGTAACGGCGTGGAATCTTGGAATAGGTGGGGGAGGAATTGTTGGTGCTATCTTGCTTGATTGGATCGGAGCCAGATTCCTACCAGTTTCGTTAGTTCTCTTGTTGCTAATTACCCTTCTTGTAGCTTGGACTGCCAAAAAACACGGATTTCCTAGAACTCGCTAAAAGCATATTTTACATCGACAAAGACCAATTGTCAGGAATCCGTTGCAAAACGGCTTCCTGCTTTATAAGAAAGACCGACCCAAACCATGTAACCGATAGATGGCCGGCCGGTCTTTGAATAAATGCGCAATACTCATATGAGGAGATCGGCTCCTTCAATCAGGTTTTTATGTGCAATAGGCGAAGACATCGCGATAAGCGTCGTGTAGGTCCCGTATTTGTCACACTGATCTCCGAACGCTTCTAGGTCCGCGATGGAGTCTGTCATGACTTTTAATAAATAATTATGTTCCCCGCTTACGCGATAACATTCTACAACTTCAGGCGAGGAACGGCAGAAATCAAGGAAAGCATGGCATTCTCTGGTCCGGAAAAGTAGATAGGATGTACTTTGTTTGCCTAATTTTTGGGGGTTGATAACGGTACGATACTCTTCTATCACCCCGCCTTCTTCCAGACGTTTCACACGTTCCGTGACGGCTGGCTGTGATAGCCCCACTAGCTTTCCCAATTCGGTCATGGACAATCTGGCTTGATTTTCCAGATGGAACAGGATGTTTTTATCGATCTGATCCACATTATCGCTTCCTTTTAATATATAGGTTATTTGAAAAAAGTCCCTTCAGATTGCCGGTAATTGAAGATCAATATTTTGAAAACCTTATGTAATGCAAAAGAAATTATTTATATAATAAACCCACTTACTTTGAATAATCAAGTGGGTTCCCTGAGAGAGGGAATGATGGGAGTCCAATATTGATTAACAATAGCTGGTCACCCTGCTTTCATTGATACATTAGTAGTTTGGAGAGTGCCGCGGAAAGACAATAGCCGGCAGAATTTGAAATAAGCGAACTAACAGTTCATTAAGCTAACGGGTAGGTTAGTTTAGCGAGGAATTTGAATATATTTACATAAAAGAACGCTTGTTCTATAATTAATTCAGTAGAAATAGGAGGTGCAATATGATTTTTGAAATGACTTATCAAGTTCGCGTTTCTGATATGAGTGAAAGAGAAAGAGCGAATTAGAAAAGTATTATTGAAAGAAATAATTTGATCAAGGGTATGAAATGGTTCGGCAGGCTTTTGGAGTAAGGTTGATTGAAGAATTGTATGAAAAGCAGCATTTTAATGAAGTTATAATTGAATAGCTTAAGGTCACGAACTGATAGTTATTACTTGGACCTTAAGCAAACGGGCAGGTTCGTGGTTAAAAAGGGGTGGTAGCCAGTGTTTGTTAAAGTTTATCATTATCAAATTCAGCCTGATAGAATAGAAGAGTACTTAGATATTCAAAAAAAATCAGCAGAGATTTATGCGTCTTACATAGATTTTCATTCCTTCTGTATAAATAGTAATCAAGATAAAAGTAAGTGGATTGAAATATCAAAATATAAGGACGAAAATGAATATAGAAGAAGCATTAATTTAATTAATGATAATACCGAGTTAAAACAGCTTTTTAAAGAATTCTCATCTCTTTTAGTTAACGGTGAGACCGATTTAGTTGAAGAGGAATATACAATGAAATTTAATTTTAATGATATGGCATTGAACTAACGGAAAACGTTAGGTGAAAATAGAATGGAGCAGTTTGCCAGTCGGCAGCTGCTCCTTTTTGTTAAGCTAACGGGCAGGTTAGGAGTACCCTGTTCAAGGTCTGGGCTTCAAGACACGAGAAATTCGTTTTCATAAATCGCTTGAATCCTTTCCAAAACGTTCTGCGCCTGGTCTCTAAACTTTAATTCCGCTACCCGCCCTTTTAGCAAAAACACGCCGCTTTCATGACGGTGTTCACCGAGAGCCCCTTCATACAGCTTGTTGGCGCCGAGGGTAGGAGGCGAGAAAAATAGCTTCATCAATACTTCAACCAAAAAGGGCAGTCCGGATTGTTTCCCTTTTCTTAGTGTATTGTTGCTACCCGGGTCAACGCTACGGATCTTGATACCATTCTTGGCGAGCTGCGAAGCGATGGCCTGAGTCCACAGAGAAAGAGCTAGCTTTGAGGTCGCGTAAGGACCAAGCAACTTGCGAAAGGTTTTGGGCTGCTCCAGGACTTCGATCTAAAACTCTTTTGTAAATTTTAGAGCTGAAGATGAGGTATTGATTACCGTTTTTAAACGACTGATTTCAATGAGTTCCTTCAATTCCATCAGAATAATATACGGAACGACAGTCATCAGTTTCATAATGTTTCTCGCGTCCTTGTTTCGAATAACTCAGCTCGGGAAAAGACCCTCCAGCGTTATTGAACAAAATATCGATCCGCTGCTCCTTGCTTTTGATCTCTTCCATAGTAAGTCTCAAGCAGGCATAATCGGAAAGATCATCCGTTTTATAAATTCGAAGCGATCCGTTCTTGACCGCATTCTGAATACTCCTATCGTCGGCTGGAAAATCAGAACGGGTTACGGCAACCACATGGTAGTTCTCCGACAGTAATTTCCGTGTTAGTTCCAGCCCGATCCCGGCACTTGCACCTGTAATCAATGCGATATGTTCAGGTTGGTCCTTGTTCATTGTACATCTCCTTTTATATCGGGATATTTGATTCGATAGTCCACATTCTAAAACTTGAAGTCGACTCCAAGTCAAGACGCGAAAATAAAGCTTTTTTCCAAGGATAAGAGATTTGACTTGGAGTCAGCTTCAAGATATATAATGTACAAAAATCGATCTTAGGGAGGGAACAGGATGAAGGAAGAGCAATGCTTTACGATAAAGCAAACCGCTAAGCAAACCGGAATTACTGAGGATACAATCCGTTATTACGAAAAGATCGCGCTGCTGCCTCGTGCAGAGCGGAAGGATAACGGGCACCGCATCTACCGGCAAGAGGACATCAGTACGATCCGGCTAATAGCATGCCTGAAAAAAACGGGGATGCCGCTAGAGGAAATTCGGCCTTTTTTGGCGGTCTCGGCCGATACTGATCCCGCGGAATATCCGGAGCTTGTGGAACTCTTAAGAAGTCATCGTGAAAATATTGTCAGCCAGATCACTTCACTGCAGCAAGTTGTTGATTTTATCGACATGAAGTTGGAGGAGGGGAGATATAGACAGGACTGCACGGATGAAGGTCTAGACGGCGTACCAGAGAAAATGTTGGGTGAACCGAAACCAAAGCCTGTCACACCTAGCGAGATGAGGTATTTTTCCGTATCGGCCAAAGCCGGCAAGACACAGGCTTCCGCTAGATAAGCTTGTCATAACAGAGAGGAATCGTTACATCCCCGCATAAACTGCTGTCGTCCGTTAAGCTAACTGGCAGGATTGTTGAATCGTTCCTCGAATTTTTTATTAGTTGGATAATTTAATGAAATTTGTTGAAATAAGGTTGTATGAATGAAACGAAAATCTTATAGATAAGGGTGATTCATGTGAAGCAAGGACTCATTGTGTTTTTGAACGGAACGTCAAGTTCTGGAAAGACCTCCATATCGACAGAACTGATAAATCAGAAAGAGATTCCTTTTTATCATTTATCAATTGATGATTTTTTTAATAATTACAATGATTTTATTAATAATAAATTTCCAGATGATCCTCCAAGAGAAATAGATCACCAAGTTGTCTCACAAATCGTTGATCATTCCATATTCTCAGTGTACCATTCGACTATTAAATTGTTATCAGAATTTGGTTTTAATGTAATAGTAGATACCATAATCGCTAATGACAAGTCGTTTAATGATTTTTATGATTTACTTGTTGATCATCCTATATTGTTTGTAGGCGTACGATGCTCGAAAGAAGAACTCACAAGAAGAGAGCAGAGCAGGGGAGATCGATTAATTGGACTAGCACATTCCCAGTTTGACAGAGTATATTCCTATAATGAATATGATCTTGAAGTAAACACGGAAAAATTGAGTCCAACCGAATGTGCCGATAAAGTATTACGTTTTATTAAGTCCGATCAGGGTTACTCTGCATTTAAGAAATTAAGTAAAAGAGAGTTTAGTGTTACATAGCAGGCAAATCCATCAGATAACAACATACATGCGGAAGCACCGCTGATAAGAAAGAGTGGCTAATTGAGCCGTTAGAAGGCGTGCGGAAACAGAGGTTGAGGTAGCCACACCTAATTTATTCCATTTTCTATAAAATTATCCACGATGCCCCTAACGAATTTCGCTCCCATGTCTCGGATCAAATGCCCTTTTATCGGTAATCGAGGTAGCTTGCTGTGTTAGAATAAATTAAATGGACCTGGATGATGGATCAGCGGGGGAAAAGAAAAATGAATAAAACCGAACGGCAGCTTGCCATAATGCTTGAACTACAACGGAGCAAGGTATTGAGAGCGGAAGATATGGCTTCTTTATTTGAGACGAGCGTGCGGACGATATATCGAGACATTCAAGCCCTGAGCGAAATGGGAGTCCCAATATTGGGGGCTCCCGGTCAGGGTTATTCCCTGATCGATGGATATTTCCTGCCGCCGGTCAGTTTTTCGGCGGAAGAGACCGTGGCCTTGCTTATGGGAACAGATTTTATCGAACAGAGGTTGGATGGTAATTACGAAACTGTGGCTCAGGCCGCCAGACGCAAGATTGAAGCTATTCTGCCGGAGCAAGTGCGAGATGAGTCGGCACGCGTTCGGGAAACCATGCGGCTTCTTCAAGCTAGTGAACCGTTAACTGGCTTGAGAGAAAAAGACTATCTTGGACAAGTGCGGCGGGCGATTTTGGAGCGGCGAAAAATAAATATTTCGTACCAGAAAAAAATGCCGGAATCGGACGGCAATAGGAAGAGTATACGTGAGGTCGATCCGTACGGACTGGCGCTCGTTCAGGGCAATTGGATTTTGATCGGACGCTGCGACCTGCGGCAGGATATACGGCATTTCCGTTTGTCGCGAATGACTGAACTAGTCGTGTTAGATAAGTACTTTGTTATGCCGTATGGCTTTAACTTGAGCGATTACCGTCCGCCAGATGACCGCAACGAACGCGTGCTGATTCGGGCCATTCCAGAAATAGCCGATAAAATCGTCGAGACCGGTAATTTTTATATGGAAGCGGTCGAGGAGCGGTTAGACAGTGTTTGGATCCACTTTCGTGTTCGAACACCGGAGGAATTGCTGCATCTTATCCTTAGTTGGGGAGGAGACGTCGAGGTTGTGGAACCGGAGTCTTTACGCTGCCGGATTCGGGAAGAGGCCGAAAAAATTTTAAAACGCTACTGACATGCTGTTGTCAGGAGCGTTTTTTTATACTGGGATTATATCCAAGATGAATGAGGAGTGTTGTTTATATGAGAAGTACAGCAGAAGCATTGCAGGCGTTTGAGTCGACGGTTGGTCGGTATTTAGTTGAACTGGAAAACCTCGATATAGAGCAACTACATGCAAAGCCGAACGAGGAGGAATGGTCGATTGGGCAAATGTATATGCATTTGATTCAGTCGGCTCAATTCGTGCAGCTGCGTAATGCTGACCAATGTTTGGCGGGAAGCGGAGATGTGTTGGTGAGCACGGGGGAAAAAACGGAGAATGGCAGGGCCGCGTTTGAACTTGGGAGTCTTCCGCCCATTCGGATACGGGTCCCGGCTTCACCACAGTACACACCGCAGCAGCCGGAGAGTAAGGAGCAGCTGATAGAAGGACTCCGTGGCGTAGTGGAACGGATGAAACGTACTGAAATCGCTTTGAGTCAGGCGGTGGAAGGGAATAAAATCCTTCATCCAGGTTTAGGCGCGTTAAACGCTACAGAGTGGTGTTTTTGCTGGTAGAAATGCATTATAGGCATCATCTATTGCAACTGGAACGTTTACAAAATTTTTTAGAAAATTGCCAATAAGAAAGGGACGGAAAATGCCGAATGAAATAACCCAGCAAAGCCGTTATTGGATTGGCGTTGTATCTGCTTCACATGTACAACAAGCTGTGGGAAGAGCTGGTAGTTATATGGAGTAGAGCTTTAATGATCATACTTAATGAATAAGTTGAATTAATTTAGTAAAACATTATGCTGTACCACAATTTTCGCAAAACATCCCTCCTATATAGTATGCATATGGGGGGGAAGAATGTACTTCCCACCCTGACAATTGTGATGCACAAGAGTTAATGGAGTCACACATAGAAGTCAATTCGGATCGAGAAATCAATTCAATAAAAACGATATAGGAGGGCAAATAAATATGCCTGACTGGCTAGAGGTCTCACTCAGGACATTGGCAGCCGTAACTACTCTTTTTATTATCACGAAAATTTTAGGAAAACGACAGATTTCCGAATTATCTTTATTTGAGTATATTACAGGAATTACCCTAGGTAACTTGGTGGGCTACATCTCTCTAGATATTGATAATACTTGGTTTTTAGGTTTTATCGCACTTTTTGTATGGGTGGCTGTATCAACAGGAGCAGAATATTACACAATGAAAAATAAAAAGTTCCGTGATATCGTTGATGGAAAAGCTACCGTATTAGTGGAAAAAGGAGTATTGCTGGGGGAGAACCTTAAAAAAGAACGCCTGACCATAGATGAATTCTTGGAACAACTTCGCAAAAAAAATGTTTTTAGAGTTGCTGATGTGGAGTTTGCTGTAATGGAGCAGAGTGGGGATATTAATGTTATGCTCAAAAAAGAACATCAGCCTCTTACTGCTAACATACTCGGATACCAGCTCTCTTCAGAACGTGAACCAATAACGATAATTATTGATGGACATATTTTGCCCGATACTCTAAGGGCATCAGGCTACGATGAAAAATGGCTCTACAAAGAGCTTCGAAAGTTAGACCTAACACTAGACCAAGTGTTTGTCGGTCAAGTAGACAACAAGGGAGAGCTCACTGTACAGTCTGGAAAAGAAGGCTTACCCAAACAAACGCTACTAAAACCCAAAGATCAAATATCCGAATTGGTAAATGAATTACAGAATGATCTAACTGTACGTAAGCAGTTTGCATTAAACGAAAAAGAAAAATTTGAATATCAGCAGGCGCTAGATCAGTTAAAAAATGCGATGCATGCTTTTATCAAATAAATCCTAAGCCTTAGAATCCTGAAATGGAATGTGAGGCTTTTTTGCCATGCAGCCTTGACGAACCAATGTTCAACCTTGTTTTTAATGTAAACCTTGATTTGACACACTATTTTCCAGTAAAGATTTGTTAGTGTCAATTATGTTGAAAGTCGCTATTATAGCGGCTTTTTTGTTTTATCGATACATGTTCGTGTCCCGAGCTAAGGACAAAAACTTGTACCGATTGCCGAAATGGACAGGAACTTGGTCCGATTACCGATTAGCCCTAATTCATTAAGGACAGGAAGGATAAAACAATGCTTACGCGAATACTTTACTTTGGGGTTATTTGCGAAGTTCGTAGATAAGACGTTATGTGAAATACCCGCAAACAATGGAGGAATTGAGATGACCGTTATCTTTGATGTAATAACTTCTAAAATACTCCCAGGAATATTAATATCTATTGTAACTTCATTTATTACTGTTAGATTATCAATGAAGCAATTTTATACTCAATAGTGGTGGGAAAGAAAGGCAGATACTTACTCAAAAATTATTGAGGAACTATCCTATTTACAATATTACTTTGGCGAGCTATTTGATGAGGGTATACAAATTAAGAAAATTAATAGTGATGTCCATGATGAACTATGGAAGAATTTTAGTAATTCAAAACAACAAATATTTAAAACTTATGCTTCAGGTGCTTTTATAATTTCTGATAGATCGACGAAAGCATTAGAGGAAACTTGTAAGAAATATCGAACAAGAGAGCAGTAATGGTGATTATGTTGGAGACTTTGATAGATGGTATGGTGCAGTCAAGAAATGTATTCAAATTATTAGAGATGAGGCTAAGAAAGAACTGAAAAAGAAATGAATATACTCTGAATTGCCAGGAAGGCAGATACTTCACATAACATAATATTCAAGCTAGGGCTCCTTTGGAGCCCTAGGTCTGCGAGAGGGATTTCGGAGAGGAGTTTCAGCAGACAACCCCTTCGGGGTTCGTGAACACGGAAACGTTAGATGTAATCAACGAAAAGACAATTTAAGGAGCCAGTGATAATGAAACAAGTAGACTTCATTGCATCACTTGATAATGGATACATCCTTCAACCAAAAAATTCAAGGTTGGCAATTGCTGAGTGGACTGCTTCAGGTACATCCCTAGGTGATACACCTCAATTTATTGCACCATTACATATACATCATAACGATGATGAAGCTTGGTACATATTGGAAGGCGCACTTGGTTTTAAAGTTGGAGATAAAGAAATTGAAGTTAACGCTAACCAAGCAGTGGTGGTACCCCGTGGAACTCCACATACTTTTTGGAACCCAAAGCCTGGTACAGCACGTTATATCATCATAATGACTTCAAGAATTAGATCGTTGATTGATGCAATCCATGCAACAGAACAAAGAAATTTAGAAACTTTGAAAGAACTATTTATAAGATATGAATCCGAACTACTAGAATTGAATGAATAACAATGGTGAGTGTTGTTCGAAGATGTCGTTTACATCTCCTAACACTGTATTCACGCATCAAAGTCTGAACGGCTGCTCGGTCCGCCAGAGGATTTAGGGGAAGTTGATTTAGGCGGGCAACCCTGCGAACCTAACCGCGCTGCGGCCGCCCCGTTGGGGCTTAAGGTTCTCGGGTTCGTGAATACACAGAGGTTATGTGCCAATTGCCGAGTGAAGGGGATTTCAATGAAGAGGATATTTCTTATAAGGCTCTGTAAGGCAACCGGACAAGATCCGGATGCTCAATTGACAGTAGAAGGGATTAATCAATCGAATCAACTTAGTAGACTCCTGGTCTTCAGAGAATTTAAGTGACTGGATGTCACCACTAAGAGTGTCCTTTGACGACCTAGATAAAAAGCTCCCAGGGGGCGAGTCGTCGAGGGAAGCAATGCAGCGTGGTGTTTCAGTCATACAAGAACTATTGGATAATACATATCGGGATATTGTAGTTGTTACTCACGGGAACCTGCTGTCATTGATAATAAAGCATTATGATAAACAGTTTGGATTTAGTGATTGGAAGGGGCTCTCCAACCCTGATGTTTATATGATGACGATCCTTGAGACTGGGATCGAACTTAACAGGATTTGGGTGTGGTTTAAAGAGGTCGGAAGCAGCACATAACAATGCATTCACGCTATGATACGCTACCACGCTCCTTGGTCCGCCCGAGGATTTTCGGGGAATAGGAATCAGGCGGACAACCCTGCACCAGTCGGACCATGGCAAGAACGGAGCAAGCGAGGTTTACACAAAATTATTGACAGCCCCTTACTTCGCTTAAAACCTTAAACTCCTGACCCTTTGTCGCCATAAAAATTGCACCCCCAAGAATTTCATCAGTTAACCTATGGGGTTTTCCAATGTCTATTATAAGGTCTTGTAATTCCTTCCATAAAATACCCCCTTTAATGGTAAAATAGTATAGAAATACTTACTGGAGGTGGCAAAGTATGAAGGAAAGAATACATAGTGTTGAAGATGTGCTTACTATGCTAGATGAGTTGTTAAGAGAAGAATCAAAGTTTAGTTGGAATTCTTTTTACTCTAATAGGGAGCAACCGGTCCCGTTCTTTGCCAATGCCCCCGATGAAAATTTAGTACAATACATGGATACTGGTCTCTTGAAGCCGGGAAAAGCTCTTGACCTAGGTTGCGGACCTGGTAGAAATGCTATTTACTTAGCAGACCGAGGTTGGGAGGTCGACGCAGTTGATATTTCCTCTGAGGTTATTCAATGGGCAAATGATCGTGCTACAGAAGCAAATGTTAAGGTGAATTTAATTTTAGGTGATATGTTTGATTTGAATTTTAATGAAGCAGAGTATGATTTGGTTTATGATTCTGGCTGTTTTCATTATGTGCCTCCACACCGGAGAATAAATTACTTGAGCATATTAAACAAAGTACTTAAACCATCCGGTGCTTTTGCAATCACATGTTTTAAAGTCGGTGGTAAATATGGTGGTGCGGATATGTCAGATTGGGAGGTTTACAGGCAAAAATCCTTAAGAGGTGGTTTGGGATATACCAAAGAAAGATTAATTGAAGTCTTCCATAATTACGATGTTGTTGAACTTCGTGAAATGCGAGAAATCGACCAAGACCAGTCTAATTTATTCTTTGGTTCTTCAGCTTTATTATCTGGTTTATTTATGAAAAAAGGAGCAGTGCCTCTTAGTAGTTCAAAGGTATGAACTTTCTTGATATAGTGAGTAATTAATTTGATAGATTATTCATTAAGCTAACGGGCAGGTTAGTTTAATAAAAATAAAATTGCCATAGTGACTGGAGCTAGTAGATCAATGGGAATCGGGACAGCTATTTGTCGCCTACTAGCGACTTTAGGTACAGATATTTTCTTTACCATTGGAGCGCGTTTGATCCAAAGAAGGAAATGGACTCGACCCGGGTACCCGATTATAGCAATTAGAAGTCGATTGTTGAATCCAGTTAGGCTGTTCCGCTCTCTGTAGAGCGTTCCGTGGCAGCTCGAACCGAATGTTTTCTTACTAAACGCGGCAGTGAAATCAAATAGAAGAAGCTGACGGCAACCGTGCATATAGCTAGCATGTAATGTAACCCAGTTACTGATATCCAGGCAGGAAAGGCAAGGGCTACTATGCCCAGCGCGATGGAATGCCCAAGCATCATTACCGGTTCAATCAGGGCATTGACGCGACCCATATTTTTAGGAGGAACCAATTCGGGCATCCAGCTACCCAATGCGATATTGATCGGCGCAATCGCTATCCCCGCGAGGAGTACGATTACAAAATATGATTCGACTTGGCTCGCTAGGCCCAAGCCTCCGATAAGTATACTAGATACGAACAGACCAGTGATCAGAATTGGCGCACGCGTGAAGCGAGCGATTAGACGAGGCCCGAGAATTGAGCCCACTAGGAAGCCGATGCCCAGAAAAACGGTGATCAACGAAGAATGGACAACATAATTGTCCGGACTAAGCTTATATTTCATGGCAAAAATGGGTAGTACGGCAAAAACGCCATTAACGATACCGAAGAACATGAAGCCGCTAATGAGTACAAGCAATATTCGGCTTTTTGCAATATAACGAAGTCCTTGCCAAAAATCACTTAGGAGTACCGAGAAACGAAGCTCGCGAACGGAGCTCTTACCGTTAGGAATACGGGCTTTTTCGGGGAAGTCACCCCAGACAAGCAATAGCCCCGAAATCAGAAAGCTAATTCCATCTATAATGATAGCGCCTTCAATTCCAATAAAATGATAGGCTGTTGCTCCCAAACTTATGCCAAAGAGCATGAACATACCCATCAAAATCTGGTTTAGACCGGAGGCCTGAACATATTGATCTTTGCCAATGCTTCCTTGCAGTAACCCCATCTCTGATGGTCCGAAAAATTTTGATATTGAGCTACGCAAAAACAGTACTATAAAACAAAGGAAGATGAGATCGTAATGAACGAACAACAGCAGCAGCAAGGTCAACCCTGCTCGAATCCAGTCGCTGTATACAGCAATAATCTTACGATCAAAACGATCGGCCACAGCTCCGACAATCCAAAAGACAGCTAGGGTAGGAAGCGAATACATCAGCTCGGCAGTCGTGGCAAGCGAAGGGCGCTCGCTAAATCGATCCACGAGATAATATGCAAAGGCCATGTTTCCAACCACCGTTCCCAATTGGGATGTAAATGTCGCAAAAAACAGTCTGCAGAACGTAGGATTTCTAAGAAGCGTTTTCAATAAATTTCCTCCTCTGAACCCTCTCGCTTTGGATCTTTGACGGATGTTGGTTGAAGTAGATTGTTTAGATAGCGAAGTAGGGCGTTAAATTGTTTGCTCGTGTTCGCTTTCGTGGTACCGATCGTAATGGAGTGCGTCATGATGCCTTCCTGGAATGAAGAGGCCAATCTGGAGATTTCCATGATATCCATGACCGGGGAGAACTCGCCACGTTGGATTCCGAGCTGTAGCAGCTCGGCGAAACGTTGGATTCCATTCTCGTATCTGATTTCAAGCATTTTTCTACGTGAGGGGTCACGCCAACCAACCAAAAAGTACTCGTAAAAAGCAGGCAGCAAACTGCCGTTGTCGAGAAGCTGAAGCTCTTCCAACTGCTGGGCGTAAAGGGTGTTTACGACTTCCCAGATCGATGACGAAGCTTCAATCAGCTCTTCAACAAATCCCTCATGCTCCTTATCCTGATGATCCAAAAGAGCTTCGAAAATCTCATCCTTTGTTTGATAATACAGGTATATCCACCCTCGGCTCATACCGGTTTCCTCGATGATATCCTTCAGTGAAACCGCACCATAACCTTTTTTTGCAAAAACGCACTTGGCCGCATCCAGTATTTGTAGGCGCCTCTGTTCCTTACGGCGATCGGTCAGTTTTGGTGACATATACTCCTTCCTTTCATTGCAGCAAAATAAATGATCCATGTGTCATTTTAATCATAATGACACATGCATCATTTTGCAATAAAAAAAGTAACACCAAAATCTATATTTTTTAAATATTGATAAGAATATTTCATAAAATTCGATATTCCGTTATGTCAAATGTAACTGCGTGACCTTACTTCGATTCTTCTAGCATCCCAGCACCCTTCTTTACGAACAAATCGTTTTCCGGGTAAACTGGCTGGAATTTTCACGATTTCGGACATGGGTGAAGTCAGCCGACGGATGATAAGAACATTGTTACATTCCCGATATGATTTCATCGACGGCGGTAGACGTCCTTTTATTAAGCTAACGGGCAGAGCTTAGACTTTTATGAATAAAAAAGGTATTTCTAGTATTGGGTTATTAAATAAATGGATTATTTGAAAATGGGGGAATCAAAATATGAAACGTAAAATTCAACTAATGGAAACCTACGTAAATATCGACTTTGGAAACTCACCCTTTTTAAAATTAGATAAAGGGTTACAAATTCCATACTCTTCAATCAAGGGAATAACAACAGGTAGACCGATACCAAAAGCTTTTAAACTATATGGTGCTTTATTAGGAGGAATGAGAAATGGATTATTTAGATCAAATGGTGGTTATCAACTGCACTTTTTTGAAAATGAGCTTGAAACTCTTCATTTAGATTTGAATAACTTTAAAGTTGGTAAGTTCAAAATATCAAAGTTAATCATTGGTGTTGAAAATCCTGAAGAAATAAGTAAAAATATTTCCGAAAGAGTGACATTTTCTAATCTATGATAAAGATAACAATTTGTTAATTTACGGGAATATGGCGTGCAGTGGGAGCCCTAATACGGCAATCGGCACAATTATATAGAAGATGTCGGGGAACAAAGAACACATTCCCGTTGAAAGTCGCTATTTTAGCGGCTTTTTTATGTTATCGGTACAAGTTCGTGTCCCGATTCAAGGACAAGAACTTGTACCGATTGCCGGAATGGACAAAAACATGTTCCTATTACCGATTAGATAGATATCTAATTAAAATTTTATAGCTTTTTCATTAAGCTAACGGGCAGGATAGTTGAATCATTTCTTGAATATTTTATCAGTTTGATAAACTACAAATACATTTCTGGAGAGGTGTCTTCATGGACAAGAAGTCTGTAAATAGACCAATCATTATTAGCGCTGGCGAAGTTGGTGCTGCCATTTCGGAAAACATGGATATGAATGTTGTTCATAATACAAACAGCTTCTATTGGGATACACAAGGCAATGACTTCTTAAGAGCAATCGTGCTTCCTAACTATGGTGCGTTTGTCTCAGAAGAAAAATACCAGCTTTTTGGCGATATCTCAGGAAAAAAATTACTGGAGATCGGCTGCGGCAATGGTCAATCTTTGCAGTATCAAGCTGAACGCAACGCATCTGAACTATGGGCTGTGGATATATCGGAAAGACAAATCGAAAAGGCAGCGCAGCATTTGGAGTCACTCGGTCTATCGGCAAAATTGATCTGTTCTCCCATGGAAGAAGAATGCGGTATACCGGCGGATTATTTTGACTATGTTTATTCGATTTATGCCATCGGTTGGACAACCGACCTTGAAGGTACCTTTTGCCGTATCGCTTCTTACCTTAAAAAAGATGGTGTATTTATCTTCAGCTGGTCTCATCCTATACACAGATGTGTTACTGAAGATAATGATAGGTTTGTTTTTAGAAAGAGTTATTTCGATGAAGCTTGGTATCCGGTAGCTGTTGATGAAGGTGAATTATTATTAGCGGATCGCAAGCTATCAACCTATGTGAACGCGCTGGCGACAGCGGGATTTGTAATTGAGCAAATGATTGAGCAAACTGACGATGAGATGATGCAATCGCGGGACGATAACAGCGATCTGGCAAAGAGAGCAAAGATGTTTCCAGTAACTTTTGTGATTAAGGCAAGAAAACTATAATATCTGATGACAAAGCGAAACATACATAAAGGAATCCGGCAATGCGATGATAAGAACATTGTTACATTCCCGATATAATTTCATCGATGGCGGTAGACGCCCTTTTATTAAAAACGGGCAGGATAGTTCCAATGTATGGAAATATGTTGGTATATGAAGGATGCTGAACCCATTAAGCCGTTGAAGGTAAAGGGATGGATTCTGAGCTGGAAGCACTCAGTTCCTTAATAAAAACAGAAGCAGATGGTGGTGATCATTGTTAAAATGATGAGTCTTACTCAGGGAAGAATTTCGCAGTTAAGAAAATACATATAGGCAGAGGATAACAGCGAAGATATGGTGCATTACTAAAAACGAACAGATCTTTTCCGCGGACCATACTCTTTCGTGTTATACAGTAAATCTACGTAAAATTTAATAATATTTTCCTTAACTTCCACTTGACGGATGTCCAACTGCTCCGCATAATAGACTTTAGAATAATTTTACAACTATGAGCCGTCAGTCCTTATGGGATCTACAACATCGGATTCCATGCTTCTGGCGGCTTTGTCATGTTCGGTCAGCGTTCCACAAATTGATAATGTGAGAGGGGCCAAGTAAAATGACAACGACGTATGCCTCAAGCATGAGCTATGGATTCAACATCACGATCGGGCTCGGCAAGGACAACAAGGAAGTTAACATTACGGCGCAGGATCTGAACCATGTGAAAGAGAGAGGCTTGCATTTCCAACTGCCGCCCGACACAGAGGTGGATCTCGGCAGTTTGAGCGACCTGATCGATTGGCTGAACGACCAGCTCAAGAACATAGGAATAGATGAAACCATTCCTACAGAGGCAGGCTCAGAATGGCCGGAGTCAATCAAAGATATTTTTAACGGCATACTTAATACCAACGTTAAAGTAACTAGCCTCTCCATCGATCAGGAGAAGCAGGATACCGACGGCAATTACCCGCCGATAAAGCTGAACTTGGCTGTAACCGGCACCTCAATGGATACGGATACCCATGAGCCGAAGCCGATTCCGATTATTGACGGCCTTTTCAGCGTAATAGGCGGAGGCATTTCCGTGAATCGTACATACACAACAACAACTGAATAATCACAAAGCAAAGGGCGATTTTCGACAATGTATCTGGTGGGAGTCCGCCCTTTCTTTTTATCTTCAGCCTTGTTAGGGGATAGAATAATGGCTTACCATACGACGACGCAAGGCACGTTATATTTGTTATCCTTGATGGAATTCGATTTAGGTTCTCCGGTCCTCCTTTACGGCGGCATGGAAGTGAGCACGGGGGAGGATCTTTTCTTTACCGTATCCAATACAATACCCTTTGAGCAGTCTATGCTTTATCCGGGATCCATAACAACGTCTGTGGACGATCCGCTGGACATGACCGGCGTACGCTTGAACGAGTTCGATGTAAGAGCAAGGATCTATAAGCTTAACGGCAGCGTGACGGCAGATACGACGTTCAAGGCAACCGCTACATTCCCAAGTCTTGATGCATTTACCTTGTCCGGTCTTATTGTGTTTGAAGCGTCTTCTCCGAGATTGGTCCGGGTAGAGTTATCCGCCGATCCGCAGTTGACTTTAACCGACTTCATTACTAAAGTGATTGGCGGTTCATGGGACTGGGCAGATGAAGTGACGAATCAATTCGCTTTTAAAAGAGGAGCTTTATACGCTCTAAAACCTCCTCCCAATGCACCCGATACATACACCTATCCCTATACCGACCCCGAGAACCCGTCCCAGACTATCCAGCTTAAGCCCGGTTACTATGTCGAAGCCTTTCTGACTATTTTCGGAAAATATGACTTTGCCGTATCTCTCGGTGTCACGGAGCATACGTTTAAGCTGATGACCCGAAGCGTACAGCGGTTCGATTTCGATTTTATCGTGCTTAAGGATGCCTTTCTTGAGATAAGCTCAACGGCGGGACACAAATATTTCAGACTGGGCACCTCCGTCGTCATTATGAACACCCCGATCGAAGGTACCGTCAGTGCCAGCTACGATTTGTCCCGAAGCGCGTTTGTCGGCAGCGTCAGTGTTTCTTTGGGCAGCGTCGAATTGCCTACCGGAAATGGAAGCAGCAGGCAGGACGTTACGCTGGGCATAGAGTTTACATGGACTCGGGGAAGCGGCTCAAACAGCGGATTCCGCATTTCGAAGCTGGACGGGCTGCCTACCAACACCGTGGACTGGATCAATGATTACCTGTCTGTCCTCAATAGTGGAAGCGACTGCCGGAAAATCGTATCGGATTGGCTCGACGGGTTGACGGAAACGTCGTTGAAGCCCGAACTGAACGGCAGCCCGAGAAAAAATGACAGCGGACTGATGGAAATTCCGCTCAAGCTTAACTATACGATTAAAGCCGTCGGTTCCCAAATTGCAAACAATGAAATCACGTTTACAGTCAAGTTCGCCATCCCTGACAGTGTGCATGATTTGCCGAACGCATTATGGACCTCCTTGGTTTCCAGCTCAGAGTCTGTCATCGGTCAAATGCTGCAGCAGGAAGATACATATAAGGCTATTGCCGAATATGCCGCGCTGAAGGGTGGCGGCAGTGCCTTCGCCCGCTTCATCTGCCGCGCCTTGGGGAAAGGGCTCGAGAATCTCGCCAAGGCGCTGGCCGATGTAGCTGAGAAATTGGTGACGAAAACGCTCGCCGAATTGGCCGAATTGGCTGCGGCACTAGCTGCCGTAGCTTTGCTTGGGATCCCGGCATTAATCAGCGGACTGGCAGACTTGTTTGAAGATCTGTGGGATTGGCTTACGGGGAAAGACAAAGAGAAGGAGCAGCTAGCCAACGAACAGCTCGATGCGGCAAGGCAAAAAATTCAGGACGCTATCGACAAGGTGATGGCCGTTATTCGTCAGGTCAAGTCGAATGTTCAGGTCCAAGGCTTAACCGTAGGCATTGCACGAAACGGCGACTTTCACGCTAAATGGAAGATGGACGGGGACTCCGGTTACAATTTGGGCGACAATGCCGTGATCCAGTATAATTTCCAGCTGCTGCAAGGTGAAATCGGTTCCCATTCGCCGATCTGGGACGGGACCACAATAAAAGTGTGTAACGAGTTGAGGTACGACGTGCCTTTCGATAGCATCCCCCGGTATGAAAAGTATGGCATGAACGCATCTGTGAATGCGGTTGTGAAGAACCTTACGTTTATATATCCGGACACCGTTAAAGGCTTTGAAGTTGCCATCGACCAATTGGCGGGCATCGATAATGACAAAGCCAAGGAATATGCCGACGATCTTCGCTGCCAGATCGAGCAGTTAAAGTCTTACAACACGAACGGAGTAATAACGGATACGGTCTACGCCAAGGCGGCCATTCCGGATTATATGACCATCGGGCAAAGCCGGATTGGCCAAAACACCCGAATCCCTTAGCACGACTCACGATAAGCGAAAAAGGATGATGAACGATGGCTATAACGACCGTTCCGACGATCATTAAAGAACGGTATTATTCAAACCAGCTTTTGGGCGTCGAGGATTTTGAAAGAGAACGGGATTATCACGTATCGGAGCGTGAGCTTCTCGCCGGCGCCTTACTGGAAGCCGGTATACTATTCGATTTGGCCGTGAGTACGATTGTGAACGACAATACCGGTGCTGTCCAAATTTCTACCGGTGTTGCGCTGAATGCGGCAGGTAAACTGATCCCATTATCCAACCGGGCATCTTTTGCGGGTCAAGAAGTTACCGTGCAGTCCAATGTAGTTACGATTCACGCGGGGACGACAGACTATGCGGGGAAAACTTGGATTTTGTCTATCGAACCGAATGAAGAGCCGATCCCATTGACGGATAATCAGCTCCAAAGCGTTCCCTTGTTAAGCTTGACGGAAGAAGGTAGCAGCTTGACACCCTGTCAAATTCCTCTTGCAAGGCTAACCGTTCACGCTGTAGACGGGTCCGCTCCCGCAGCCTATACGTTAGACATCGACACTTCAGTTCGTAAGCAAGTAACGTTGCAAGACGGGCGGCTTGATGCTCTCGATGCCGGGATGATTCAGTCGGGGGTGCTTGATGTTGCCCGGATTCCGAAATTAAGCGCGGATCAGATTGATTCCGGGCAATTTGCAGTTGAACGGCTGCCCGGCTTGGACGCGGACCGAATCGTGTCCGGCACGCTAAGTCCGGACCGGATCCCTACGCTTCCGGCGGACAAAATAAGCGGCTTAACCGGATCCGAGCTTACAACATACTGGGCGCAAAGCGTCGCTGTCGTGCCTCACGGCAGCGGTCTTAAAGCTTACCCTCTCGCTGCCGGCAAAGAGGAGGGAACCGTGATCGGGCTGCTGCATACCGTGACGGACAAAGGCAATGTTTATTACTCGATGGGCATCGGCTTTCCGCAAACGCTGGTATCGTTTGCCTCCAACGAGCTGATGTTTTCCGGGCTCAAATGCAACGTGTACTCGGATCGTCTACAATACAATCTTGCTGCGGAAGGCGGGACGGCCGAAGAGACTGTGACCGGCTTGACCTTTACCGGTGTGAGCGAGGCGTTGCAATTTTCCCTGCTGACGCCGGAATCCGAGCTGCCTCCCGAACACCGCAACAAAATCATCGGCTTGGTCACCTACGGAACGCAGCGGTATCAAGGCTCCGTAACCCCTACTATAGGCATTGGAGAAATCGTCGCCAACATCCGTGACGCCGTGTCGCCGTTTCAATATTGGGCTGCCGCCAACCCGTCTTTTTCACTTCCGACGGTGGAAGCTTTGGCACAGCAGCTTAAGAACAACGGCTTAATCGCCCCCGATGCGGCTCCGATTTTGGCAGGCCAACAGCCTTCACTTCACGCCAACGCGCTTTCGTTTATCGAACTGTTGGTTAAGGTGTTTCCCGAATCTGCAGCACAGCCCGCCCAAGTGGCTTGGTCGCTGAGCGCGGCACGTATTTCCGCTGCTCGCGCGAGCGCGGCTCTAGGCGTATTTTATAAAGGCAAAATCAGCATGCAGGATTTTATTACGCTCACAATCGGCTCCTTTCCGGCGCCACCAGTAGAACAAGTAGTTCTACAGCTTCAGCAGCAAGGCAAAACGGCTCAAGAGGCGGTCGCGGCGATTAAAGAAAGCAATTCGCAGTTCGACACTCAGCCTGTGCAGTTAGGCATCCTACTGCGAGTCTATTTTACGGACAGCTCCAATACGCCTTTGCTGATGGCGCAAGCTTTCTTTAACGCAGGGTACAAGGACAAAGAGGCACTGTCGGCAGCGCTGGCCACATTGTTCCCACAGTCAGCCTCAAATGACATTCGGAACGCCATCGATTCGGCATTCAACAAATCGTAATCATGAGGAGTGGGAGAGAATGAACCTTTACGTACAGTTTGTCAAGAACAATCTTGACCAGAGACCCGAGGAAATTGCCGCTAACATATGTAAGGTGTTCCCGGAAATCACGCTGAACGAAGCCTCGGATGCATTCAGGCACTTAATACGGCCGTCGGGCGGTGCTGAGTATGCAGCTCTCATTGAAGCCGATACTTCCACAATCTCAACGGAGCATGACACAGCGGTTGAAGCCGCCTCCTACCAAGCATGGTTGCTGCGCCTGGCGTTTCCGCAGACGGAAGCCGCCGACATTGCGCAAGCGATTCACGTATCCTACACTTCGCTTACTTCCGTTCAGATGACGCTGGTTTTGAAGCATGGCGAGCCATATCCCGTTTTCCCCGATTTGACGCCGGAAGCCACCGCTTCCGTGCTGATTCGGCCGGAGGTCGGTTATGGCCAGCCGCCGGCTGTTGCCCAAGCGCTTCATTTATCCGGCGTGTTTCCAGAATGCCCTCATGCGTTAGATACGGCGAAGGTACTGAAATCGGCGCATGTATTTCCTCAACTGGATAAAGAAGCAATGAAGAATGCGCTGCAGTCGGCCCAGTTCAATGATACTGAAATCGCTGAAGCGCTCGCTGCGCTGTATCCCGATCCGATCGTGCTGCAGCCGCCTTCAGGGTTATCCCTGCAGTATGATGCGATTCAACAGCGAGTCGAAGCAACATGGCAAGCCTCCGTGCTTCCTCCGGCTTTACAAGGGAAGACCGCGTTATATTCCATCCGGCTCTATTCGGCCGGTTACACGGATCAGACGGCTGCGCAAATGGACGGCCTGACGAATCCAGAAGCACAATTAACGCTGGATAACGGTCAGCCTTTTGCGGAAGGAGATCAATATTCAGCGCAAGTGAAAGTTACAGTGGAAGGCTACTCAAGCGACTGGAGCACACACAGCAGCCCGGTGACGATTATTGGCCTTCAGCCGCCGCAGCAAGTGGCGATCGCTGTACAATCGGATTCTACGCTTCTGCTATCCTGGAGCCCCTTGGCGGGAACAACCGATTTTCAGATCCGGGTTACGAACGAGGCGGGTCAACCGATTGATCTACAGCCAAAGTACGCTATATCCGGAAACGAAGGAAAAGTAGATATGACGCTTCTTCCGCGCCCTGCACGTTATAACGCCCAAGTGCGCGGCATGTTCCAAGTACAAGCGGGACCTTGGTCTGCACCGGTTCCTTTTACCAATGGCAAATCCGGTCTGGAAGCCAACTTCAGCATTAACCCGCCTCAGCTGCATGGGTTCGGCATGGTCCATAGCGACGGCGCCTTTGAAAACGACCATATTAAGCTAGGCATTAGCCAAAATGTAACTCTTTCCTTCAATTGGGACGCCGCAGCCCATACATCGGACACCGCAGCCTTATCTCTAAGCGCGCTCGTATCCAGAACATCGGAAGGTGAAGGGTATTCGCCCATTACTATTTCGGTTAACGGAAATACCGTTATCACCGACTACACGATTCCGGGCGGTGGTTACGGCGCTTATCCCAATTTCTTCATCATTCCGCCAGTCTATCTCTTTCAAGGAGCCAACCAGTTGCAAATCCAGACTTCCCCGGCTGCTCGAACCTACTTGTGGCTGTATAACTTAAACTTGAAAATCTTTCGTTATGTTCAAGAAAACGATGTCGCGGATTTCTCGAAAAACCCCCCGGCAGTGAACCAAAATCTGCGGCTGATCGAGAATAGCGGCGAGTTTGCTGGCGATCATATCCGGATTGGAAATAACGACAGCGTTGCCGTTGAGTTCGGTTCGGGCGAGTTTCAGAATCAATTCGGCCACATCTTGTTTTCGGTCTATGGGCTTGTATCCAGAAGCAGCGAAAGTGAAGGGTACTCTCCCATTACGTTAACGGTGAACGGCCAGCCGATCATATCCAACTTCACAGTTCCAGGAGCAGGGTTCGCCCCGCATCTGATTCAATTTGTGATCCCTTCGTCACAGCTGGCTAATGGGACAAATACAGCCCGATTGCAGGTCGCTCCTGATGCACGAACGTTCTTTTGGCTGTATAACTTGCAAATTACAAGACTCACATATTATCAGGAAACCGCTAGCTGCAATCTGTCGACAAACCCGCCGGCTACCCACAACGTATCGGTTCAACGCAATGACGGGAGGTTCGCAGGGGATCATTTTGTCTATTACCGAAACGGCACTTTTCAAGCGTCAATGGAATTTCAACAAGGCTACGCTTTCCCGATTGTTGTCAACTATAACGGACTCGTTTCCCGAAACGGCAATCAAGCAGGAAAAGCGCCGGTTGAAATCAGCTTTAACGATCAGCCGCTTGCTGCCAATTACACGTTTCCCGGCGCGGGATTCGGTTATGTTGACAGCTACTTCGCGGCGGCGATTCCGATTCTACGGCCGGGCGCGAACACAACTTCATTAATTGTGAATGCCGACTCGGTCACTTTGTTTTGGCTCCGAGGGCTAAAAATCTATCAACTCCAAGGAGGCGATGGACTATGAGCGCGGAATGGTTATTGGGGTATTGACTTAGGGTACGAAGCAGAAGGCAACAAAGCTGGAGGAAGTTCCTGCAGAGGTAGACATTGTCACTTTGGCGTTCGGAGTAACATATCCCGAAGATTCGATTACAACGGATTTCTTTACAAGCAAGCATTCTCGGGAAGAAATCATGAACGGCATTGCCGTTCTTAAAGCCAGGGACCAGAAGGTCGTCATGTCGATCAACGGAAATCCGAACTGACCGGGCTTGGACGGCATTGATCTGGATAATGAAGCAGCGAAACGCCGGGCGACAGCTTTGTCGAGGTCATTCGCGAGCTGCGTAAAGCGCTTGGTACGGATACGCTAATTGAGGTTCTTAAATAATTTCATTCTATCGTTAATAAAACCAACATTTTTAATAATGGAAAGTTGAAACCCACAGCATCCATCACGATAGAAAAATTTATCAAGAACTAGGCACTAATAAAAATTTTCATCATATATATTTGATATCCGTTCGGATTTGATGAGGAGGATATCATGCAACCTATGTTACCTATGGAAAAATATTTTGGGCAGTTTGAACTGGTGCATGCTTTTTATGGGGCTATGCCTACAGGTGTCAGCGTTTCCGAAACCGATCGTATTTTTGTTTGCTTTCCGAAATGGGGAGACGACGTTCAATTTACTGTGGCGGAAATTGTTGAGGGTGAATTGCAGCCTTATCCCAGTTTAAAGACCAATTTGGTTAATAATGATAATATTACAATGTCTTTCGTCAGTGTCCAAAGTATCGTTGCTGATGGAAGAGGAACACTTTGGGTACTAGATACAGGGGCACCAAATTTTTCTGAACCTATTCAAGGGGGAGCAAAATTAGTTGCTGTTGATTTAAGCACGAATAAAATAAGGAGAATATATACCTTTACAGAAGATGTTGTCTTACCAACAACTTATCTGAATGATGTCCGTTTGGATTTTCGGGTTGGAAGAGCAGGCTATGCATATATAACGGATTCTTCTTCCAGAGGGCCGGGGGCTATTATCGTCGTAGATTTAGAAAATGGGAACGCGTTTAGACGGTTAAATGGGGCAATATCAACTTCACCTGATCCCTATATTTTACCGAAAGTAGAAGGTGAAATTTTGATGAATCGAAACCCGGACGGCTCGACTTCCCCATTTAGATTGGCTTCCGATAGTTTAGCGATTTCTCCTGATGGAAAGGTTTTATTTTATGCTCCGCTAACCAGCCGTCAGCTGTTCTCGATCTCAACAGAAGCCCTAAGAGACAGAAGGATACAGGACATGAATTTATCCCAATATGTCCAGTATTGGGGGGGAAAAGGTGCGTCTGATGGAATGATCACCGGCGCAAAAGGAACCGTTTATGCGGGAGACTATGAAAACAACAGTATCCGGAAGATATTGCCGAATGGCGCAATGGAAACCATCGCACATGACCCGAGAATTTTATGGCCGGATACTTTCTCGATTGGCCCCGATCAATACTTATATGTCATTGTGAATCAATTACATCGGCAGGCGAGATTTCATTATGGAAGAGACCTGCGGGAAAAACCATATAGTTTACTTCGTATGAGAATTGATCAATTCCCTGCTCCTACCTTTTCATAATAATCTTAAACGAAGGTAGCTACCCCTCATCAGGGAGCTGCCTTTTTTGTCAGTTAAAAATTATATTTTTGTAAAACTGGGTCCAATTACAGATTAGATAAATATCTAACTGGAGTTTACATCAAATTAATTAAGCTAACGGGCAGGTACTTTAATAAACTGAAATTGTGTTATTTTCCCGGAAGAATTGCTACGTATCATTCAAGAATACACAGCAAGAGAAGGGTCTCTGCTCGAAACGCTATATTAAATGTAGGTGCTATACCTTTTGAAGCCTTAAGGCAGTAAAATATCTTTGAAACTACTGCTGTTCAGCGAATAGCTTCTTCCTCCATCCGTTGTTGTTTTACGGTTCATATTGGTAAAGTTCTGTTCAACAATATTAGCCATGTCAGCCAAAATTTCTTCTTGGCATTTTGCCATTAAATCAGTGCTATTCGAATGAGTTCCTTCGTTTGAATAATTCGTAAATCCTTATCCTGTTCTCGCAAAACTAATTCACTCCTTTTTTTAAAACGTACACAATCTCAAATGGTGTTGGATATCCAGCACAATAGACATTATTGATTATTGTTGACTCTTTGTTTTGTAATTATAATAAAATACATAGAGATAAACAACACGTTGTTTGTTTTCGATTATTATATTCAGAAAGGGTGGATAACATAGTGCCCGTCATTGAAATTGAGCATTTGACCAAGGATTATGGTCATAATCGAGGTATATTTGATGTCTCCTTTAGTATCGAAAAAGGAGAAGTTTACGGATTCTTAGGTCCGAATGGTGCTGGGAAAACGACGACCATCCGGCATATCATGGGCTTTTCCCGTCCACAACAAGGGAAAACCTTAGTAAATGGCCTTAATAGTTGGGAACGCGCGGGAGATATTCAAAGGGAGCTGGGGTATTTACCGGGTGAGATTGCTTTACCAGAGTCTCTTACGGGGACTCAATTCATAAATATGATGGCTGAATTACGTGGTATCACGGATATGTCCCACACGGAATCCTTGATTAAGAAGTTTGAACTCGATCCAAGTGGGAGCTTGAAGCGGATGTCGCTCGGCATGAAGCGGAAGCTAGCTATCGTTACAGCGTTTATGCATGATCCATCTGTGCTTGTGCTTGATGAACCTACAAGTGGTTTGGATCCCATTATGCAAAATTTATTTATAGATTTCATTAAAGAGCAAAAAGAAAAAGGCAAAACCATTTTGATATCGAGTCATATATTTTCGGAAATCGATGCAACCTGCGACAAGATATCGATTATTAAGGATGGTCGATTAATTTCTTCTTTCGTGGCGAATGATTTACGCCATAGTGAAATAAAAACCTATGAAATTGAATTTAAAACAGAGGACTCATTTCATCGTTTTGATAAGGAAGTAAAAGCTGAGCCCAAGATTAAGGTGCTTACTTTGATCCCAAGTAAACGTCAAACGACACTCCGTATCCACGATGCGGATATTAACCATTTTATCTCTTTCATCGCAGACTATGAAGTGAAGTTTTTTACAGAGATAAAATTTTCACTAGAGGATTATTTCATGAAGTTTTATGATCGCAACACCAACACAGACGGGAGGGGATGATCCTAATGCCATTTATCGAGATTAATAATCTAACTAAAGACTTTGGAGAAGGGCGAGGATTGTTTAATCTAAACCTGTCGATTGAGAGAGGCGAGGTATTTGGATTTGTTGGAATCAATGGAGCCGGTAAAACGACGACCATTCGCCATATGATGGGTTTCTTAAAACCGAAAAGCGGTACAGTGACCATTAATGGAATGGATTGTTGGACTGAATCTGCTGAGATCAAAAAGATGATCGGCTATATACCCGGAGAAATTGCATTTCCCGATGCCCCTACAGGAACAGAGTTTCTGAAGAGACAAGCAGAAATTTTGGGTTTAAAAGATATGTCGTATGCTGAAAGCATTATAAAGAAGCTACAGCTTGATCCTACAGCCAACTTAAAGAGAATGTCTAAAGGAATGAAACAGAAAACGGCGATCGTCGCAGCATTAATGGCCGACCCTGAGATATTGATTTTGGATGAGCCAACCACGGGACTCGACCCCCTTATGAGATCACAATTCGTTGATATCCTCAATGAAGAGAAGAAGAAAGGAAAGACGATCTTTATGTCGAGTCACATGTTTGAGGAGGTAGAGCATACGTGTGACAAGGTTGCCTTAATTAAGGGAGGACAATTAATAGCGGTCAAGCCAACGGTTGAGGTTAAGCATAATGAAAACAAAGAGTATAAGATCGAATTTCTTACGCCTAAGGATTATGAACGTTTCTTATCTGAACCATTCCAGTTCACGGAGAAACGAGAGAGTCAGAACCAAGTACTCATTAAAATAAACGATCGGGATATCAATTTGCTGTTTACAACACTAAAAGATTACCCCATCAAATTTATAGTAGAGAAAAAATATACGCTTGCTGATTATTTCAACGGTTTATATGAGGGGGAAAGAGCAAATGTTTAGCAAACCAATCTTCAAACAAACACTCAAATCGAACTTAAAATTGTGGATTGTTTTCACGTTGATCATGACCGTGTTTCATGTTGCTCTAATTGCGGTATTCAATCCAAGTACCCTAACGGACATGTCTGGTATGGTAAAGGATACACCGCTTGCTGGTCTGCTTGGAGATGCCACTTTCCTAGGGATGCTTTCCAAAACCTTTTATGGCATTCAGGGTGTTCTCATACCGATTGTATTCATCATTATGACCGCTAACAGTCTGATCGCATCACAAGTGGATCGAGGTTCCATGGCATACTTGTTGTCTACACCTACCAAAAGAAGTACCGTTGTGCGGACTCAAGCAGTTTACTTGGTTATGTCGCTTATTGTCATGTTTTTAATTGTTACTGTTTCTGGTATTGTATCGATCAATGTGTTCCAAAGTGAGATTGACATCAACATGACGGAATATCTTATGCTTAACTTAGGTTTGTTTCTCTTAATGTTTGCAACTAGCGGGATTTCGTTCTTCTTCTCCTGTTTATTCAATCTCACGAAGAACTCTTTGGCTTTTGGCGCGGGAATACCAATGGCATTTTTCCTCCTGAAGTTGATGGGAGATGTGGATAGCAGCTTAGAAGGATTGAAATATGTATCTCTGAACACGTTATTCGACACCAATGCGATTACGACCGGTGGTAGTTACTCCATTCAATTTATCATTCTTGCGGTTGTTGGACTTGCGCTTTATATACTCGGAATGCGTGTCTTTATGAAAAAGGATTTACCGCTGTAAAGTTTGGATCTGTAACATGAGCTTAAAGCCCCCCCCCTTAAAATAGACATTGAAAAACCCTCGGGTCTAATCGATGAATTTAAGGGGGTGTATTTTTATAATGATCTTATAATAACTAATGCATATACTTACTTTCGCATGTCATCGTTAATTGAAAGGGAAGAGGACTATGACTATGAATGTTTATGAACAGATATAGGATTAATTATTGAACAACGTGTTGATTGTCGTTCTAATTAAATCTTAGTGCGTCCGTTATTCCTAATTCAATCAACAATATGGACTTTTGTGTTGAGAGGATAGAACTACTCTTCAAATGTCGAGGGGTGGTATATGGGCTCATCACTCGTATTTTTATTTCTATAACTGTGTTACTCCGGGTATAGTACGCTGTCGGAGTAAATCGCAAAGGCAGGGATAAATGTCATCGTCGATACCGCAATTGACTTGTGTTCAAGAAAAAGAACTCACGAGAAGAGAGCAAATTAGAGGGAATCGGGCAATTGGCTAGCTCATTCCCAGTTCGACAAAGTATATTCCTTTAATGAATATGAGCTAGTTTGTAATCTCAACTGCTTCTCCTTGTAACAATGATCATGGCGTTACCTAATAGATATTCAATTTTGGTTAAATCATCAACTGGTAGTTCGTCTATAATTAATTCCGAAATGACCGGGGAAATATTGTTCGTTTTTTTGGACTACATTTCCCCGGCAGCCGTGCTGGGTTAGTCCGTGTGTGCGACGGCTCTAATTTCGATCAGTTGCTCAGGTGACGCTAAGTAAGTCACGCCGATAAGACTGCCGGCCGGCCGATGTTGTTCCACGTATTCTTTGAACAAATGGACGACTGACTCGGAATGCTCTTGCGCGTTTGTTAGATATATCTCCACATAAGCGAGATTGTACTTCGTGACACCAAATCCCGCCAGTACACGATCAAGATTTTCCAGCGTCTGCCGTGTCTGTACTTCGATATCTCCCTCGCCAATGAATACGCCCTCCATATCGTGAGAAAATTGTCCCGAAATGTAGATGGTACCGTTGACACTGTAACCTTGGGTGATCCCGTGATCCCAAAGATCGTGATTAAAGCTTTTAATATTGGTCATTTATTTCACCCTTTACTTCAAAGTAAGATCAGTATAAACTGAGCACAAATTATTATGTAGTACGCACTATTTTGATAGGTACTACCCGAAAGGATAGTGTAAACATGAGCGTGGCTGACTATAAGGGTAATATTAAAGAGACACCTTTTGGTTACACCTTGTCTGTGATTGGCGGCAAGTGGAAATTGCTTATTATTTACCTTCTGGCAGAAAACCAAACGGTTCGCTTTAATGACCTGAAAAGGCGGATAGGTGCTATTACTTATAAAACATTGAGTGCACAACTGAAAGAACTAGAGAATGACGGTATGGTAAAACGGAAAGAGTATCCTCAAGTTCCCCCTAAAGTCGAGTACAGTCTTACAGATAAAGCAAAAACACTCTTACCCGTTTTGGAAGAGTTATGTGAGTGGGGAATGAAAAATCAATCCTAGAAATGGGAGGATAATTCAAGAATGTGTCGATATCATTCCGCTAACGAGAGACGTTAGTTCAATGATTCAGCGGTAGTCTAAGACTTTATTTTCTTAAGACAGCATCGGCATGAACAAGAAGGAGCTTAAACGGATTGGCTTGCCTTTCTACGCCCTTATTACGTCCGGTACAGGTATAGAATTCTGCAGCGTTTGGTATAAAAGACGGCATTAGATGTTCAGGCTCAAAAAAGGAATGGTCTTAGATGGCAAACAAGAGCTACAGCCTAGCTCACACAAAGTAATGTGCAAATGCCACATTGTATTCACCCCGAAGTATAGACGGAAAGAAATTATATTCAAGTGAGAAGAGACTTAATAGAAAAAATTTGCAACTAAAGATAATCTCATCTCCTTTCCTACTTGTTTAATATTGTAATGGTTTTGATAATATTATCCATGGACTTATATAAATAGTTCCAGTATCATGTCCAAAGTATCTAATATTTTGGGTGATTGAATGCAAGATGTGGCAGTGGCTTATGGATTTATTTTCATGCCAATTTTTCTATTCATTTCTATTTATCTTCTATTGAGCGAGAAGAGAACAACAGGAAGCAGAATGTTTATCTCCTTTAGCTTCACAATGACAGCATGGTCTTTCTTTGTGGCCTTGCTAATCGGGAAATAAGAGGGCATTTGCCCATTTTTTAATTGAAAGTAAACTTTTATAAGATTACAATCTTCTTACTTTTGACACGTTAACACCTCAAAAAATGTCGAAGGACAAGAACATAGGCCCTTTGGAAGTCGCTATTTTGAAGGCTTTTTATTTATAGGTACAAGTTCTTGTCCCGAGCCGTACCGATTACCGATTAGATAAGTATCTAACTGTGTTTTCATGGAATTTCATTAATCTAACGGGCAGGATTGCTCAATACAATCATAGAATTCTCAACGATTATCCAAATCGGTTAAATACTCTGCATCCTAGTCTTACAGAGTACGGTAAATTCCAAGTAATGCAGCTACGAAATGAAATAAAAATTGATCCTGAAGATTTAGTTCTTGTCAGTCCAACTAAACGTACAATTGAGACGGCAACTATTATAAAAAAATGGTGTGGACTTCATTATTTCTCCATTTGTTGGTCCGAGGAGATATTGAAATTCTTGATTTCAATTTGGATTGCTGGAAAGAAGGGATTAATAGGATAGAACAAGATATCTTTATCTTTGAAGGATATGCTAAGGAGTTATTAGATTGGATCGGGGAAGCTATAAAAAATTTTCATTATTTCACATGATGGTACGATAAAATTATCGGATATTGCCTGGAGAAAATGGATTGACCAGAAAAGATTTTCTTGGTGAGGCTGGGGTATATCGAATGAAGTTGTAGTCTATCCGGTTGGCTGCTGCTTCTTTTTCTCTTAAGATAATATTCAGATTAGTCTCCAACTCTTGGTCAAGGAAACGATGGATCCGTGTAAGATCTGGAAAAGAATCAAACTATTATTTTGATAAATATCTGTTTGAATCCAATCCCGCCTTACTTGAACATTTGTCAGAGCTAATTCCCTCTGGAACCGAGGTTTTTGTGGGACTAGAAATGGGTGGTATTCCAGTCGCAATGGCACTACGCTTGATTTTTTTATACAGGTAGTTATAATTATGTTTAAGTGATTAAACGAATGAGCGAAAAGGATGGATCGTATGAGCCAGGGAACCGAGCAAGTTTTACAACAATTCAAAGAGTCCATCCCGTTGTTGGAAGTGCTGACTGATGAAAACCGTCAAGCTATTATTATGGTGCTGGCACAGAACAAATCGGGACTTAATGTAAATGCGATATCAGGTCATATCAATTTATCTAGGCCAGCTGTTTCCCATCATCTGAAGGTGCTGAAACAATCTGGTTTTATTCAATCCGAGAAAAAGGGCGTAGAAAATTATTATATATTAACTGTCCGTAAACCGCTGGAACAACTGAAAAACTTGATTACTGTCATTGAAGCAGAGTGCACTTGGCCTCAGTGACTAGAAAATGACTTAAGTGAATACTGTAGAGCAGATTATTTTTGTTCTTTTGGTTCATTCGTTTAAACTAATGATCATAACGGGAGAGATATTAAATGAAGGCTATAACCATTGAGAAATATGGGAAAGATGTTCCCTTGGTTTTGACTGAACAACCAATGCCTCATATCGGAGAACATGATGTGTTAGTAGAAATTCATGCAGCCAGCCTAAATCCTATCGACTATAAAATTAAGGAAGGGAAAGTAAAACTCCTGTTGAGTTACTCTTTTCCTCTAATATTAGGCAATGATTTCTCCGGGGTCATCGTTAAGGTTGGTGAACGGGTAAGTGCATTTAAACCCGGTGATGAAGTTTATGGTAGACCACGCAAGAGCCGTATCGGTACATTGGCGGAATACATTGCTGTACATGAGGAAGATATTTGGTTAAAGCCGCAGAATCTAAACTTTGAAGAAGCTGCATCTATTCCACTGGTTGGACTTACGGCTTACCAAGCCTTTACCGATATTTTGCATCTCCAAAAGGGCCAAAAAATTTTGATTCACGCAGGTTCAGGAGGTGTGGGGACGTTCGCCATTCAACTGGCTAAATTGATGGGAGCTTTTGTTGCAACAACAGCCAGCGAGAAAGGGTATGAGTTGGTCAAGTCGATGGGCGCAGATCTGATCATTAATTATAAAAAAGATAACTTTGAAGAAATGCTTACCGGATATGACGCTGTTTTTGATACTCTTGGAGGAACTGCTTTGGAAAAATCGTTCCAAGTTCTAAAGCCAGGTGGACATATCGTATCCATCTCCGGCATGCCAAACGCAAGATTTGGCAAAGAAACAAAGTTAGGTTGGATGAAAACAGCCATTTTGTCCATCGTGAGCCGAAAGATCACAGCGCTTGAGAAGAAGTACGATACAAGATATCATTTCCTTTTTATGAAATCGAGTGGAACACAACTGAAGATTTTAAAAGAATTTATTGAAGGAGGCCACATTAAGCCAGTTATTGATAAGGTGTATCATTTGGAAAAGACTGCGCAAGCATTCTCGTACCTCCAAGGCGGAAGTGCCAAAGGAAAGGTGGTTATTAAAATTAAGTAACTCCTATGTTTATACTAACTACGTATGCGAACATGTTCACCATCTATGATTCGGCGGCTGTTCGAGGTTGCTGGCGGTAACCTTGAACGGTCGATTCGCAGTTGTGTAAGACGTTTGTTGTAATAGAGGTACAAACACTATTTGACACATGTCAGGAGACAAGAATATATTCCCATTGAAAGTCGCTAATTAAGCGGCTTTTTTGTTTTTTCAGTACATGTTCGTGTCCCGAGCAAAGGACAAGAACTTGTACCGATTACCGATTAGATAGATATCTAACTGAAGTTTACAGCTTTTTTCATTAAGCTAACGGGCAGGTTAGTTTAAAAAAGCATTGCACCAGGACTGCCAATCAAAGCAATTAGTTACTTTTTTTGTTGGCAGTCATTACTAAACAGAAAACCGGTAGTAGTTATAGTTTATTCTAAGATGAAATTGCATCTCGCCACATATTACATTGTACTACATAGTAATATGTGGTACGATGTATGTGGAGGTGAACAAAATGACGGAAAGCAGTATCAGCCGAGATTTGCTTCGCGGTAACATGGATACGATCATCTTACGTGTTTTAACCGAAGGAGATAACTATGGCTATGAAATTATAAAAGCTATTTCGAAATATAGTTATGGCCAGTATGAATTAAAAGAACCATCACTTTATACGAGCCTCAAAAGATTGGAATCCCATGGTCACATAAAATCGTACTGGGGAGATGAAAGCCATGGAGGTAGGCGTAAATATTACACTATTACTTCTTCTGGTCATGAAGTATATTTACATAACCTCTTAGCATGGAAAAACGCCAAAAAGCTAATTGATCAATTAATTGAATCAGAGGGGGGAGCAAAATGAACAAATTAGAAAGATATGTGGACCATTTATTTACCGGATATAAAAAGACTCGGCAAGTGCAAGAACTTAGAAATGAGATTCTAAGCAATCTTCAAGCCAAAGTAGATGATTTGACAGCACATGGTGTGGAATACGAAGTTGCAGTACAAGAAGCAAAAAGTAGCATCAAGAGTGTAGAAGGCTTGGTGGAAGGACATTTCCCATATTACGTGAGTAAATACAAAGCGGAACTTCTTCAAACCGCAGCGCTCTATTTTTTAATTGCCTGGGTTGTAACTATACCTTTTAGTCTTATCGAACAAGCAGGTATTCTCTTAAGCGTCATTCTGCCGATTTTGGCAGCAGTCTGTTATATAAGTTATCTTATGAATACTAATTCAAATCAAAATAATAAAGTTGTAGCTATTTCTCATGATGTCTCGAATAAGCGTCATCGCAATATAGCTTGGGCTATTTGGACTGTATTTTTCCTTATCCAATCGTTGTTCACGACAGCTGTCCATTTTGGAAGCGATATATGGTTTGGAAGAGGTATCCAGATACTAGGACCCTATCAGTTTGCAGTTCTTGCAACTCATTATATTTGGCCCTTAATTACTGGTATTATTCCATTATTGTTCCAAGCTTCATTGAAAATAAAACAAAAACATATGGTAGGTGAATCTTAATGAATAAAAAAAACACAGCGATTTTTGTTCTCGCAACGATAGGGGTTATTCTCTTTGTCACCGTTTATGGAATCTTATTGCCGAGAATGGAACGCGAAGATCAAGTCTATGCAGCTCAACAGACTGACCCCCTAACTCACAATATTGAAGAATCCATCAGATATAAAAATAAATACATGGGTAATGCGGGGAATTTATCGGGTTTAATTCATTCTCTTCCTCTAGGCAATATTGAGAGTGAACTTGAACTCTTTCCTGATACGCTGACAGCAAATATATTATATAAATCTTCTACTGCTGACATCACACCAGAACTGATGGAACGTTCATTAATATATAATGCAACAGCAACCTTTGCATTAATTGATAACTTGCAGGAGATTCGTTATACATTTTCTGACTTATCGTATGTAGTATCTAGAGAAGATGTAGAAATGTGGCAGGGGCAAGCCGACTCTCCATTAATTAATTCACCTAATAAATGGAGAACTGAATTTCAAAGTAAATTAGAAGATTCTAAATACGTGGATATGGGAATGAAGACGTTGTTTTAAATGATTGATTATTATCTATGAAATTAGATTAGAGTGCAAAGATTAAGCTAACGGGAAACGTTAGTTCAACATAGAAGGAGCAGTTCGCCGGTTGGCAGCTGCTTCTTTTTCATTAAGCTATCTGTTAGGTTAACTTTATTGGGCTAACAACTCAGTATTTGTAGAACAGCTCCATGTTGGAACTTTATGGTATAGATAGCGTATCTAATTTAGAAAAGGATAAGGGCAAAGTTTTGTAATTGTATGAGATATAAAGGCTATTGTTTATAGATTTCGAGTATACTTTAGCCACTTTAGAGTCGGGTATATATACGAGGAGGGATCAAATTCCGATGAATTTAGCCGCCAAGTTGATACAAAAAATCAATAACCGTGAAACTCAGAACAAGCTGAAGATCTATCAGGACAAAGCGAAACTCATTAGAAAAGGGAATTTGGAAGTATGGGACGACCAGCAGTTAAAAGCAGAATCTCTCAGGCTGAAAAAGGAAGCAAAATCGGGTACTCCTTTGGACGAGCTGCTGGTCGATGCCTATACGCTAGTCTGCGAGGCAGCGAAGAGAACGCTTGGATTACAGCCCTACGCTGTCCAGATCATGGCTGCCATCGCTCTGCACGAGGGATTTTTAATTGAGCAGCATACGGGCGAAGGAAAAACGCTCTCTGCGGTTATGCCTACTTATCTAAATGCGCTGACCGGCGAAGGTGTTCATGTGCTGACTTTTAATGATTATTTGGCAAAGAGGGATGCGGATTGGATGGGTCCGATCTATCGTTTTCTCGGATTAACGGTAAAATCGGTCCAAGCGGGCATGAGCTTGTCCGAGAAACGAGAAGCGTATGCCGCGGATATAACCTATGTTACGGCTAAAGAGGCGGGATTCGATTATTTGCGCGACACGATTGCACTGGGAGAAGCCCAAACCGTGCATCGTCCCTTCCACTACGTTATCGTCGACGAAGCGGATTCGCTTCTTCTGGACGAAGCACGGGTGCCGCTAGTCATTGCCGGCGAGCCGGGCTTTTCCATAAGCGAGGGCACTTGTTTCGCAGAAGTGGCCAAGCAGATCGTTCAATATGAGCATTACGACTTCGACGAGTTTATGCGGAATGTATATTTGAATGAAGCGGGATCTACCAAAGCGGAAGGGCTGCAAGCCGCGCTTGCGGCCAAAGAAGGACTACAGCTAAAATCCGGCGGGAAAATTCTCGGTACGATTACCCTTCAACACTTCATAAGCCTATATCCGAAGATTTGCGGAATGACGGCTACTGCGCACGCTTCCGCAATAGAATTCGAAGATATTTATTCGCTGCAGGTAGTGCAAATTCCACCGAACCGTCCAAACATACGGATTGACCATCCGCACCGGATTTATACCCATAAAGAAGCCAAGCTTAAGGCACTTGTAAACGAAATCTCGTCCGTTCATAGGACGGGACGTCCAATTCTAATTGGCACTTCAAGCGTTGAGGAGTCTGACATACTAGCAAAGGCGCTAGCGATTGCCGACGTACCTTGTCAAGTACTTAATGCAAAAAATGACGCAGAAGAAGCCAGGATTATCGCCAATGCAGGAGGAATTGGCGCGGTGACGGTATCTACGAATATGGCGGGACGCGGCGTCGACATTCGGCTAGGGGGTGGCAAACCCACGCAAGCAGAAGTTGTCGCCAAGTTAGGCGGATTGTACGTGATTGGTACACATGTGCACGAAAGCGTGCGGATCGACGACCAACTGCGCGGGCGTTCCGGCCGCCAAGGCGACCCCGGAGCTTCCGTATTTTTCGTAAGCTTGGAGGATGAGTTGTTGCTTCGGTTTGGCATTGATAAAATGATTCGCAAGCCCAGGCAGGATGAAGCTCTCGAAGAGCCGGTACTCCACAGCAAAATCGCCCATATTCAGCGTGTTATTATGGGCCAAAACTTCGATATACAAAAGGAACTGAACGGTTATTCGGATATGTTGGAGGATCAGAGGCGAATTCTATACGAGGAGAGACTCAGAATTTTGAAAGGCGAGAAGCCGATGAGCCCTTCGGAGCAGCGGGTAAGGCTATTTTATATCGACCAGTTCTGGGCTGACCATCTAGAATACGTTTCTTACCTTCGCGAAGGTATTCATCTGGAGAGCCTTGCTAGCCGTAATCCGATCGACGAATTTCATGCGCAAATCACCCGAGCATACGAGCAAATTCCGGCTAAAGTAAATAGTGAGTCTACGAATATGCTTATAAAGCTCGAAGGTTCAGATGATCCAGCGAAGTGGGAAATGTTCGGTCTAAAGAATCCTACTTCCACTCGGACGTATATTATTAACGATCAATACATACAGAATAAGCGCAGCTCATGGACTACCACGACCGTATTTGCTTATTATATTCGCAAAATGTTAAGGCCGATATTTGGGTGGGGAAAATTATAATCGGGACGAGAGCGAACACTCAATTCATCGTTAGCTGAGGGCATTAATATATGGATATATCTATCAAAAACGCTCATCAAGATGACTACGAGTCTTTATTGCCTTTATTTAGGCAGATTCATGATCTCCACGTTTTTGAAAGACCCGATTTGTACAAAAAAAACTCAACTCCAGTCGGGAAGGAATTCTTCTTATGCCAGCTGATTGATCCCAAACAGCATATTTTTGTTGCTACCATAGGCTTAGAAATAATCGGCCTGGTTGTGACGAAAGAAGAAGAAATAATTGAAAATTCTTTTGTTAATGCGAGAAAGATTTTATATATAAATAGTTTGTCTGTTTCCGAAACGTACAGAAATAAGGGCGTTGGAAAGAAACTTATGCAATATGTAATTGATTTCGGAGGAAGTCTGAAAGTTGATAGTATTGAATTAGGGGTATCGGAGAACAATGCTGCTGCAATTTTATTTTATGAATCATTCGGGATGACAACGAAGAGTAGAAAAATGGAGTTTAGGTTGAACTAACAGGAAACGTTAGTTCAAAATAGAATGGAGCAGTTTGCCGATCGGCAGCTGTTCTTTTTTTAAAAATAACGATCAGGACAGCACGAAGGCGTGTAGAATATATAATTCGGAATTGAGAAAATACTCTGAAAAAGGGCAGACGAAAAATGAACCTCCAACATCTTACAACAAATTAAGTCTTAGCGATATTGTTGTTACTTCTGCAATGTTATCAGGTTGGTTCATCCTGCGGGATGCGTTTCGATTAATTGAACGGATGATTGCGCATGGGAAACAGTTTTGCCCCCGAATCATGTGGCAACCCTCAAACAGCTGCAAGAAATGCAGGTCGAGCAACTCTCGCTGCCTCTGGCAGCGTAAAATTGTCTCCACGCATAATCGAAAAAAGGATCATTACGGCACAGGGGATACGTCTGTTCAAATTTAGCGACTGAAATGGAATCGGGATGAGAAGTGACTGCCCGCTATGCTGATCTCCCTTTCATTTCCAATATTGGTCGCTCAACATTTTTTTATGCTGCTCTCTTTAAACTGAAATGGTGCTTTTTGAACAGCCTCTTATAGATGGTGACGTAGCGTCCCCCGCAAAAGCTTTTTCCAATTTACTCGGAATGGAAACACAACGGATGACATTAGGTATTTGTATTGAGTTCATCATTGTAGCATTTAGAAGTCACTAGGGACTTTCCATTATGCTGACAATTTAAATTTTTCCGTTTATGAAAAATCTGCTTTTTCTGCCGTACTTAAGTAAAATTGTATGTATGACCTTGAATGTCGAGGAATAAGAGTATTAGCCTGTTGAAACATTTCGTTGTTGTGTGGTCTGCTTCGATTACATAGTCACTGTCGATCTTTCAGTGTGAAAAATGATGAATATAATTATGATTACGGGCAATTCTAACCTCTAGAAATTAATGAAGAAGATGAGGAGGGGATAGTTATGATCCATAAGCCAGCTTTATTGATCGTAGATGTACAAACCGGATCTTTTATGGATCCTCTCTTTATTCATAACAGTGAAAAATTATTAACCAATATCAAGCAACTTATTACTTGGGCCCACATAAGTAAGATTCCAGTCATACTTACTCAGCATAATGGGAAATTAGGGACGATTACCTCAAAAACATCTTCAGGGTGGTGTCTTCATCCCGCCTTACCCTTGTTAGCTCAAGATACGAAAATAGAAAAGGACTTTCCAGATTCATTTCAAGGTACCAACCTTGAATCACATTTAACTCATCTTAACGTTAATCGACTGGTTGTGGCGGGAATTCAGACTGAGATATGTGTTGATTCGACATGTCGTAGAGCATTTAGCTTGGGATATGACGTTATTTTAGTAAAAGATGCCCACAGTACCGCGGACTCTTCCTTTTTAAGTGCAGATCAAATCATTTCACACCATAATATGGTTCTACAAAACTGGTTTGTTTCTTTAAGCGATACTCAGAATATCATAATGTCGGTTTCAAGATAAACAAATATCCATCTATGTTTTTGTTGGAGATACAGCAGAGAAGATGCTTTGCTTTCATATAATTGTCCCACTAAAAAATCAGTCAATTTCGATAGGTACATATGTTTGATGGAAGAGGGACGATTCTCATTGAAAATGCAACATTGTTTGGGGAAATGCCCCCGATTTGGGGGCATTTTATGTATAAGTTAATTAAAGCTACTGATGCAAATGGTAAAGAAACAAAGATGGAGTATGATGCAAACGGTAATTTACTCAAAACAATCTATGCAAATGACCAAACCAGAGAATTAAAATACAATTCTCAAGGGAATATCATCAAAGCAGCTGATGTTTTAGGTAACTCTTACGTTTATGAGTATGATTCAAATGGAAACAAAACAAAGACTCAAAAGGATGATCGTTATGAGACAAAAATTAAGATCAACAACTGAATGCCATGGTTAATAGAAAATAATGAGGAATCAAAAAGTAGAATCTTTAAACTTGGTGTTAAATCAATTCATTCTTTGCTTAGAGATTCAAAAACAATTTCCTATCGAAATATTGCAGAAAGATCAAAGGAATTTGATGTATCGGGAAAGAGTATTCACATATTCACCCAAATAGCGTCAAAAACAATACGGATCTATACTTAGAACTTGTGGAAGTGCTTATTTATTGCAGTGCAGAATCAGACATGGCTTAAATCTCAGTTTGAAAATTTCAAATAAATGTTTGGGGTATTTCATAAGTCATTAAGTGACGATGAGATACCCTGATTTTTTTAGTTCCGATTTAAAGAGATCCATGCAGTTTGAAGTGTGATGTCAAGACTCGAATTATAACAATGCGTTCTCATTATAATCGCCCTGCCGGCTTGATCAGCAGTTTGTTCAGCTATTGGGCGGGATAGAATCGTTCGAATAAATCACTCTTGGAACGCTTAGAGAGGAGTGGTACCATTCATCAACATTGAACGAATTAAAATGGCCAACTGCTCATTAGTTATTGGTTTCTCATTATCATACCAGTGTCCAATGGTAGAAATAATGCCGGCAATTCCAAACTCAAAAATTAGTTGATTGTACACATCGTTTTTTGATAATCCAAACTCATGAAACAACATAGGCCGAAGCGATTCTTTTAATTTTTGGTGGAAATTGGGGTCGCCGCCTTTTCCTAATAAGATACTTAAATATTCTCCTTGAGTCTCATACATATTCGCAAGTATTTCAATTATATCTTTCTGCTGTTTCATTACGAGACTATTCTGAACGTTTTCTTTTAGTGTAAGGATAAGTCGTGTTTCCAATTGCTCAAGGACATCATAAATATCAATAAAATAATCATAAAACGTGCTGCGATAGTACCCAGCTTCATCTGTTATTTCTTTTACTGTTATTTTCTCAATCTTTTTTTCCCAATAAAACTTCCAAAATGATGCCATCAGTTTTTCTTTTGTTACAGCAGTGACTTCAGGTTTTTTTTCATACAAAATCCTCTTTTCGTAAATAAAACGACAAAAGTTGCTTTATTGTCGGTTGATGAATTCGTGGTGTATTTTATAATGAAAATTATAACACGACATGTTGTTGGATTAAACTAGTTGGAGTGATAATGATGAGGTTTTATTGAAACACTGGTATTACATCGGAGGCATTCTATTTGTCGGATTGGCGTTATTTTTGATTTTACTATATGGCCTTATTGGTCCACTAGGAATTCCCGATCGCTATCCCTTAAACAAAATGGAATGATTTCTTGGATAACATTAAAGTAAAGGAGAGGCTATTATGAAATTCTATAGCAGAAACTGGTACTACATAGGCGGAATTTTGTTCGTGATTTTATCCTTCGTCATGGGATTTTTCGGTGATCAATTTAATCTGAGATAGATTTTTCTGATTTAAAAATGGACAAGAAATATAGACCAATGGCAGGATACAATCGCTCGAAACTTTCAAACATACTGTGTGCCCGAGAATTAAATCGACGTGCGAAGAAGAAAGGTATCACTTCTATAGCAGTACATCCTGGTACAAGTCCTACAGGAATCGGGAGAAACGCACCGAAGGGAACCAAAGCATTCGGACTGTTATTAATGAAAATATTCGGAACTCCTCCTGATCAATCATCTTGGCCATCACTTATTGCGGCGACGGATTCGACAATCACCGGAGATATATATGTAGGGCTAGGAATGAATCCTCTAAAGGCTAAGAAACCGAAGTTTGTAGACTTCCCCAAAAAGGCATTGGATGTGCAGCTTGCTGAAAAACTTTGGTTACTATCCGAGAAGTTAACCGGAGTACATTATGACTTGTAAAAAAACTATCAAAGATGGCTCCTTTTTTTCGCTTATAGACCCGTTAAGATGAACTTTATCATATATGCCAGGTCATTAGGCAAATGGGAGACATTAAATTAAAAAAGGACGGCTTTTTGTCGGAGGACAAGTACATTATCCCATTGAAAGTCGCTATTTTAGCTGCTTTTCGTATTATCAGGTTAGCCAGTAATTACTGGTTGGCCTTTTTTTGTGGTCGTTTTACGATGGGGGAAGCCGGGAGAACGCAGGGGCTTTAGGGGCTTTGACCTCGTAATAAAAACGGTTCTCCCACGACCTCCAAAACACCATGGAATGAGGGAAAAGCTCGCGTAGGATTTGATGAGGATGGGCTTGTCTAAGCAGACTTTTTCTCTAGTTCTTTTCTCTAGTATTCAAAGTTAGTAAATTAATCATTGCATGGAAGTGATATCTACACATTAATGAAAAAAACAAGAGATTATTAATCTGTTAATAATGCGATAAGTATATCATAAATGCGAAAAATAAAGATTGAAGACATTATTCATGCTAGTTCTACAATTTTCCCTACTAAATTACATTTTCTCTGCCTTGAATAAAATAGATCATCCGTTTGATTGATTTTACATTAATATAATATAACTAATACAGAACGAGAAATAATTTACAAATATTTGTAAAAATAGGATTGACCTTCTAGTCATCAATCTATTATATTCAGGTATGAAAATTGATCTGGCCAGAAGATTTTCAATATGACATTGTTTGGAGGAGAAGGATTTATGAGAAAAAGAATTGCAGGATTTTTGCTAAGCATGGCATTAATGCTAACCGTTCCTTTTCAAGCCGTTGGAGCCGAATCGGTAGACAAGCTGGATCAGATCATTTCACTGCATGGCAATGGACTGACCAAGGAAGAATTGAAAGAGAGCCTTTCAGATTATTCCGATCAAGAAGGAATTACTCAGGATCAAGCAGCAGACCAGATTTTGAAAGAATTGCAGACTAGTAAAGCAGCGATCGAGCCCATGAGAACAATAACGGAGATTCCTGAAAAAGATAAAGCGGCTGTTTCCCTGTATTCTAGTCAAATCAATCCATTCTCTAACAATGGAAATGATGGAAGTTATCAACTAATTCAAAGCCGTAAAGGCACCTTCTTCTACCAGCCGGCGGCAACTTGGGGTTTCACCCATGGCCATATCGGAATGTACTATACTACAACGACGATTATTGAGGCAGCCAATCCTGATGATGGAATAAGAACAGCCTCAGTTGCAAATCGCAAAGTAGCGAAGGGATCCAGAGTCATGTCTACTTCTCTTACTACACTAACCGAAGATAGTAATGCTGCGAATTGGGCATACAGCAAAAAAGGCAACGGATATAACAGCAACTTTGCGGTCAACCGTTCCTGCGGTGGACCTAAGTACAATTGCTCACAGCTCGTATGGTGTTCATTTAAACAAAAAGCCGGTATCGATCTAGACAAGAATAAGGGAGCAGGTGTCTACCCGAATGACATTCGTGATCATGCCAATGTATATGACATCAAAGTGTATTAATGTAACCGCTATATAACCTCTAATCATCTTAAGTGCAATCTACTCTACATCACACCCAAAAAACAGACATAGGTGAATCAATTTCATAACTCATTAAAAAGGTGGATTCGAAACTATAATAGACAAATTAAATCATTTTGATCTATATATACTCTTGATTTAAGCAGCTAAAGGTATTTTGAAATTGATTCAGGAAAAGAAAATGACAACTTTAAATTACTTGCAAATGTCCCGGAAGGTTAGAAAAGCAAAACCGAATAAAGATACAGCAACATCCACCTACCGGCATTGATTTAGACAAGGATTACGGTTTCGGCGTCTTCGGTTTAAGATATTCAAGTTTACTGATCGAAGCAGCCGGGATCAAAGGCTGTACTTCCATAACGAGGTCAGGAGTACATGTGTCCTGGCCTCGTACCATTCACAATACAGTACATATGCATAATGTTGCTAACTTGCCAAAGTTGTTCGGGACCTTTTACCGGGGATGAATCACACTCTTAACACAGTCGAAGGAGATTTCAAACAATGTATAACCTGCCAAGCTATAAAATTATACTCTTATGCGTTCTATTGTTGCTCGTCATCATGCTTGCGGCATGTTCTGGAGATCAGGCTCCGGAAACAGAGAAAGTGACCTATTCAGAGGCTGTAGCTTCTATTCTATACTCAACGGACGTCGCTGGAGAGGGGTTAGGCTCTGGAATTAGCTATCTTTTTCTTGTTAAAGATGACGGGAGCATATCTGTGGTCAAGGATAGAGGTTTGGAACTCAATTCGCTCATTCCTTATCAGGATAAGTTGCTGCTTCATCAAAAGAGCGAACTGGTAGAAATACAAGCAGATAGCGAAATCAACCGGATTGAGTTTCAAGATTGTAATGCGCCGTCCGGGTACGGTCAATCTTCGGGCGTATTGGAAGGACCCGGCTATCATTATTCATTATTTAATGTCGGTTTCACCGAGGATATGAGCGGTTATACCTCCAAAATCAGGTGGGGCGATGGAAAGAGCAACTACTGTGGGGAGATTGGGAGTTTTTTTGAGACATTTGGGAATGACGATGAATTCATTTATTTGTTCAGCGGAGATTCAGTAGATCCGGAGAAATTAAACTTCCGAAGAGTGACGCTTTCCGATGGCGAGATTACGGAGAGCGACCCGGTAGAATTAACCAGTATGGAGTCAGATGCAAGAATCATGTTCACTCGCTTTATACCGTATAAGGATCGGCTTTTAGGTATTTTCTCAGACTCGTCGTTAGGTAATGCTGAGCTCAAGTTATTGGAGATTAACCCTGAAGAACCTTCTGATGCCAAGATACATGAATTAAAGAGTTACCCCGGCTATAGTTCAGATTATTTCCTTTATAACAAGGACAGCATTCATGTTCACGACGGGTTGATCTATTATGCGGACGGTTACGGTGATGTCTATGCTTATGATCCTGAAGCAGAGTCCTTGAATAAAAAGTTCCATTTTGAAAACTATACGAGAACTTCTATGCTTCAAGATGAGCAAGTTCATTTTACCGACAATCTTGTGTACTTTTTCAGGAAAAATCAAGAGAGCGGAGATCATATAATCGAAACTTATACACTGGATGGTGAAAAAAAATCCATCTTACCCGTAAAGGGCATTAAAGAGCAAATCGGAAAAGATAGTGTTCATATTTACGATTTTAAGATGCTAGTCAAATAATAATAGAAAGAAGGTTTAGATATGGATTTTCAAGCTCACTTTGATCTTGCAGTATTGCAGCAAGGAGGATGAACTATCTACAAAGCGTATAAAGGTACAAATAAAATGAATAACCAACTAACAATGAAGAGTGCAGGCTGGATATTCTTTGTTTCCTATGTCACCGGGATCCTTCTGTCTGCATGGATGAGCGGGCAAGGGAATAGGCACCATGAGGACCTATACTTATTTATGGGTTATGTTGCCGTAGGGCAGATCGGACTGAACGTGCTCCCCGCCGTATTATGGTGCCGGTATCGGAAAATATCTCTTATTACCGTGTTCAGACTTCATAGAGTTTCATTTAAAAATGTTATGCTTTCACTGCTAATCTACGCCCTATGTCAAATTATTTTATTGTTTTTTCATCAGGTTACCGAGGTTTTTTCTGTATGGTTGGGCGCTCCTTATCAGACATCGCATTATCCGGTTGCGGATTCCCTGCTCTCTTTATTTATCCTATTGGTTAGTATTGGAATTATCCCGCCGATTTGCGAAGAGCTGTTGTTCCGGGGAGTGCTGATAACGGGATATGCATGGCGTGGAATGTGGTTTGCAGCAGCGGCCAGCTCTTTTTTGTTCGCTATTTTCCACGATAATCCTTACAGGCTGATCGAATTATTCGGAGCGGCCTTTGTCTCTTCACTGCTGGTGATCAAGTCAGGCTCCATCATTCCGGGGATCATCGTTCATTTGTTGACCAATTCGGTTTATGTGCTCAGTTCCTATTTACAGGGCGGAGATATGCTTGAGGGAATTTCGAGACCTGAGGGTCCCGGTGCGGGTATCCTTTTACTAACCTTGGGTGCATCAATAATTTGCTTCTTTATTTGCAAATGGCTCTTAAGCCGATTTGACCCGCCAGGAGAGAAGGAAAAAGAGCAGAAAATGAGTTCCTCGGTACAGTGGATTGTCCCTATTGTTGCATCCGTCGGGGTGTTTATCCTAAAGTTATTGTATTTTTGATTGTTTTTTACTCGAAATGCTCCTCTAATTTCAATGGATTACCACACCTTTAAAAAGAGCAGTTCATCTTGCAGGATTGAGTTTTAGCATTTAGCAGCCAAAGAAGTGGAACATTTTAACTATGAATGCCCATATCAGCATGAATTAGATAAAATGAATATTCAATCAATGAAATCTTGCACACCACAAAAAATGGCAATTATGAGCATAAGCAGCTTCAAAAAACTGTTGAGGCATATATAAAAAAAGAATTTTTGAAATAATACAAAGTGAAAACAATTGATAATGTAATATGCCTTTAAATGCTATTATGAAAGTCAAATTGATAAATTCCATGTTGTAGAGATAATTTTGATTCTCAATCGTTTTCAATTGCGAATATAAAAGCACGGCAGTTATGGCTAGTGAGGCTCCACTGCGAACAAGTTTCTTACCGAACTGCTTTGGACAAATCAAAGGCTGACGGAAGGCCTCCTGCTGACCGCTTTCCAGGTAATTGTTCAGCAATTCCCTCTCTCAGAAGCACACCCAGTGTTGGTTTAAAGTTCTTGGTTCTTACGAATTGTGTTTTGGTGGATACCTATTCCTTCTGGATCAATAACCAATCAGCATTGGCTGAAAAGTGAATTTGTGAAGTTTATCAACGAATGAATCCTATCTCTTTAACAAGCAATAACCTTCAAAGAAAAGGGCAGATCAACTAATTTCTTCCTTTTCATAATTTAACAAAAATGTTAATTTACGGAGCAAGTTGGGTGTGATACCATTGGTTTAACTTAAAACGAAAAGGCTATGATGAGAAATAGTAGGTATTAGGGATCTCACAGAGAGAAGATGGTTGGTGCGAATCTTCATTGATCTAATAGTGAAGCAGTCTCGGAGCTGTGAACCGAACAGAGGAATCTTAGTAGGCTTCAACGGAGTTCCACCGTTATTCAGGAAACAATATCGGAGATATCCCGTATTGATAGAGTGCAGAGAAATCTGAAATTAGGTGGTAACACGGACATAATAGTTCGCCCTAAGTTGACAAGAAATATGTCAGCTCAGGGCTTTTTTTGTTTTATTTCTTCTCGTTTAATTATTTGCAAAATAATTTTCCGAGAATAAATAATAATTGAAATGGAGGTATTGAACATGGTGAAAATGACACCAGATGACTTAAGAAAGTCATATATTGATTTTATGAAAGGAATAGGGGCTAGCCAAGTGCCCTCTTCTAGCTTGTTACCAGAAAATGATCCCTCAACGTTGTTTACAGGAAGTGGAATGCAACCTATGGTTCCATATTTATTGGGGGAAAAGCATCCGATAGGTAATGAGATTGCTAATATTCAGAAGTGTTTAAGGACAGTGGATATTGATGAAGTAGGAGATACGTCGCATCTGACATTTTTTGAAATGATAGGTCGATGGGAGTTTGAAGCAAATGAAAATAACTATAAGAAAAAGCAAATCGATGCCATTTGGAATTGGCATATTATCGAATTAGGAATTGATCCTGGCAGGCTGTATATCAGTGCTTTTATAGGAAGTGATGATTTGAATATACAGAAAGATACGGAAGCCATTCAAATCTGGTCAGAAAAATTTAAATCAGTTGGTATAGAACCTATCATTGAAGATGATCCCTATCAATATGGGGCATCTAGAGGTGGGAAAATATTCTTATACGATGAAAAAGAAAATTGGTGGAGCCGAGCCGGAAGTCCATTGGATATGCCTGTTGGTGAACCGGGTGGGCCTGATAGTGAAATGTTCTATGATCTTGAACCAGGCGGTGATTCACTGGATCATCCTGCTTCTGTAAGCGAGAGGTTTTTAGAAATTGGGAACAACGTATTTATGTGTTACAAAAAAGAAGACACAGGATTTGTAAAAATGCAAAATCCCAATATTGATTATGGAGGCGGATTAGAAAGGGTTGCAACAGCCCTTAATGGTGACAAGGATATTTATAATACGGCTTTCTTCCTTAATCCCAAGAAAAAATTGATGGAGTTAAGTGGTAAACAATATACTGACGATTTAAAGTCGTTTAGAATCATACTTGATCATGTGAGAGCGGCTACTTTTCTAATTAATGATGGTGCGGAGCCAGCTAATAGTGATGCAGGGTATATAACAAGAAGGTTATTAAGAAGGGCGATTCGTGCAGGTAAAAAAATAGGTATACAAGGAAGTTTTGTGGGTGAGTTGTCTGAAGTTTATATAGATGAAGCAACAGCTTATGAAGATTTGATCGGTAATAAAAAGAAAGTTATCGAAATAGTAAATAAGGAAGAAAATCTTTTCTATAGAACTTTACAACAAGGAGAAATTGAAATACAAAAACATCTTAAGAATAAGGGTAAAGTTACAGGTGCGGATGCCTTTTATTTTTACGAAACATATGGGTTTCCCTTGGAGTTGACGGAAGAGTTTCTAACTGAAAATGGATATAGCGTGGAGGGCAAGGCGTCTTATATAGAGGCGGCAAAGAAACATGCTGAAAAGAGCAGAACTGCTTCTGCGGGTAAATTTAAAGGTGGATTAGCTGAACATTCAACAGAAACAACAGCGCTGCACACGGTATCTCATTTATTACTTGCTGGTTTAAGGGAAGTTTTAGGTGATCATGTTCATCAACAAGGAAGTAATATTACTTCAGAACGATTACGGTTTGACTTCAATCATGATGAAAAACTTACGCCAGAGCAAATAGCTGAGGTGGAAAAGTATGTGAATGATGCGATTTTATCAAAAGCAGTTACCTATATTTCAGAGATGCCTAAAATTGAAGCGAAAGAAAGTAATGTTGAAGGGAATTTTTGGGATAAATATCCGGATATCGTTAAGGTGTATACAATCAAAGATAACGAAGGGAAAGTTTGGAGTCGAGAAGTATGTGGAGGACCTCATGTAGAAGATACAACAAACTTAGGAAAGTTCAGTATTAAAAAAGAACAATCTTCTGCTGCTGGAGTTAGAAGGATTAAAGGAGTAATTAATAAATATTTCCAGAACGCGGAACAATAGCTGATGTTTTAGGATTGCCATTTGTAACAACGTTATGAGTTGCCGGGAATCCAGGATGAATGATAAATCCGGCAAACGAAGAGGGTTTGACATCGCTTCGCCTTTCCGTTGGCGGTACCGGAGCACAGTATTCAAAGAAAAAGCAATTCGGATTAAATCCGAATTGCTTTTTTACTGCAAGAAAGGGGACTAAATGAAAATTCAGTAGTAGTGTCGATTAACGTTTGTCGGGGGACAAGAACATATTCCCATTGAAAGTCGCTATTTTAGCTGCTTTTCTTATTATCAGGTTAGCCAGTAATTACTGGTTGGCCTTTTTTTGTGGTCGTTTTACGATGGGGGAAGCCGGGAGAACGCAGGGGCTTTAGGGGCTTTGACCTCGTAATAAAAACGGTTCTCCCACGACCTCTAAAACTCCATGTTTGAGCTGGTAGGGACGATGACCTCGCATAACAAGCGAAGCTATGGATTTGGAACCATCGTGGAACTAGCCGGCGAAATCAAAGACGAGGAGTGAGGAAATGGAACCTGTTGTAGGCGTGGATGTGGCCAAAGGTTCAAGTGTGGTATGCTAAAAGCATAATTCATTCACCGCAAGCGAAATAGGTCTAATGACGCCAGGCAACTGCACCAAAAGGGTTTTATGATTAAGATAACGGGAAACGTTAGATCAAAACAGTAATGGAGCAGTTTGCCAGTCGGCGCTGCTCCTTTTTTGTTAAGCTACCCTGAAAATTAACTCATAGCGTAACTCTAAAAAACAATACGAAACTAGGCGCAGCTTACAAGATTTTTAAAAAAGCTGCGTCTCTTGGTTTGAGAAGGTTAATTAGGATGCTTCCGAAGTGACCAGAGTTACAGTAAATCCAAGGTTTTCTAGCTTTCGAACAGTCTGTTTGACGATCGCGTCTTGGTGCCGTTTCTCAAAATAATCGGAACCTAAGTCTTTATAATCTTCTTGCCTGGTTAGTAAATGGTAAGCAATGGTCATGATGGAGTGGGCTACGGCAACAGCTGCGCGTTGCCTTCCTTTGCGAGCTGCAATTCGCCTGTACTGGGCACCGAGATAATGATCTGATCCCCGTATGGAGTGAGAAGCTTCGATGAGTGCGGATCGGAAATATTTATTGCCTTTATGTGTTTTGGAGGACTTGCGTTTGCCTGCGCTTTCATTGTGACCTGGAACAAGGCCAACCCATGAGCATAAATGAGCTGCACTCGGGAAACGAGAAGCAATGTCCGTGCCAATCTCGGCAAGGATTTGCTCGGCCGTTCGGGCTGCGATTCCCGGAATGCTATCCAGACGATCCAGGTCTTTTTGGAAAGGGGCGAGCCGTTTTGCTAAGGGAACTTTGTGTCAATTTTAAAAAAGTGACGAGGGACAAGAAAATGGTCCGATTACCGATTTGTCACAAACCTAATTAAAAGTCAACACACAATGACAAGAATTTTATTTCATTCCCGATATGATTTCATTGACGGAGGTTAGCAAAGATGATTAGACTGATCAAGAATTTTCAAGAAATGTAGAGGGCCAAGAACAAAACATTGACAGGAAATTGAAAAGTGCTTAAAATAAAATTTGATTGAACGATCAAAATAAAAAATGAACAATCAGTTTAAAATGAAGGTGGATGAATAAATGGAAAACAAACAATCTTTGATAGCTGATGCACGGAGAGAACAGATCATTAAAGCTGCTATAGAGGTTTTAACAGAAATTGGTTATCTCAGCACGAGCCTTTCCAAAATAGCAAATAAAGCAAATATAAGTACAGGACTTATATCTTATCATTTCTCTGGTAAGGAAGATTTGATGAAAAATACTTTGATGTATTTGGTTGAACAAGAGCGAGCGTTTATTAAGGGAAAAGTAGAACAGAAACAAACGTATATGGAGAAATTAATGGTTTTTATAGAAGCAAGTTTAGCCTACCAGGGTACAAACCGTGGATATAACACTGCTTTACTTGAAATTGTTTTTAATGCTCGCACGCCAGACAACGTCCCTTATTATCTGGCAGAAATTAATGATGAAGATCAATTAAATGTTTTGTTGAAAGAGATTCTTTACAAAGGACAAGAGTCTAAAGAATTTGGTGATTTTGATCCTCAAGTGATTGCAATTGTCATTCGGGGTGCTTTATCAGCGTCAATGTCATTGCCTCAAAATGAATTAAGCCTTGAAGACTACAGTGAAAAGATAATAAAGAGCTTTTTAAAAATGATTAAATAATAAACCGAAAGCAACTCAACTTTCGCAGCTTGAAATCGGCAGATAAGCCTTGATGCAACTGGGCAAAGCGACAATCCACTGCTGGAGATGACGCCGAATAAGGAACGAAAGCTTTTTGCCCGCTTTCGACACCACTTCATGGATCAAGGCAAGCAGCTGTTGCAGAGCGATCGCCCAATCGAGCGCGAATCATCCGTGCTTTGTCGATGCTGCTAAGCGAGCTAGATATAGCGCGAGAACACAACGGTGGTGTGGCTTACGAGCAAATCGTATGAACGGCCTTAGAACTCTTTTTGCAGTCGCTGCAGCGGTGACATCAATTACGTTCGTCAGGCATGGGATTACTGATTATAATATCGAGAACAGGGCGCAAGGATCTACCGGAGGCTTTAACAGGAAGAAGGTTCAACTGTTACGAGACGGGCATTTTGCTGGCGCTGGCTAGCAGTATGTATTTACGGATATGCTCCGGCTAGGCGCCGCCTATCTGCGCTGGAACATCCGAACCTTTAAAAAGGGAGAATTAATCGTGAACAATAAGAAGTGGTTTTTCCTGGGGATTTCGCTGATCGTCTTGAGCTTCGCCGGAACGGCTTGTCAGCCGCTCGATTTTGTCGACAAGTTGCCCGCGCACGAGCAGAAATGGACGTTTGCGCAGCACGAGTTGAATGCGCTCGTCATCGACAGTGAATATGACGTGAACATGGAGTTCATCGCCAGCCCCGACGACACCAACTACGTGGAAATCAGCGGGAATATGCAGCAAAATACGATCGATCAGTTGAAAGCGACAGAAATCACAGGGGATGCGCTGGAACTCCAGCTGCTGAAGGATGTGAAATTAGTCGCCCCCAACTACAAGTCCATCAATACGCGGATTATTGTAGCGCTGGCGGATGACACCCGGCTGCAGCAGATCAGTTATAAATCGGGCTCCGGCAACACCAGCTTTACCGGCTTGAAGGCGGAAATGATCGACTTGTCCGTTTCTTCCGGCAATCTGCGCGCGGAAGTTATCACCGCCGGACGGTTGAGTTTAACTTCAAAATCCGGGGATATTACTGCGGAGCGGATCCAGGGGGATACAGAAATCCAGCTGCACTCCGGCGATATCAAGGTGGATGGGCTGAAGGGCGCCCTGACAGTGCAGTCGACTTCCGGCAGCATTACCGCCGTGGACGTCGACGGCTCGGCCGATACCTCGCTGCATTCGGGCAATATCAAGTTTGACCGGTTCACCGGACACGGCGTGTTTAAATCGGCCTCTGGCAACATTACTCTGACGGGGCAGCGTTCGGACAGCCTTGACATCTCCGTCCGTACCGGTGACGTGACTTTGTCGCCCGATCCGGAGTTCAATGGGTTCTTCGACCTGAAGACCACATCCGGACACATCACGGCGCCCGAATCCCCGCAAGAGACGACGGACGTTATCAAGGTACGGGCAGCTTCGGGCGATATTCGGATCCGGTGAAGGTGTCCGTCAGTGAGAGATCATGGTGAAAGAGTTGAGGCAGGCTTACGCCTCTGTTGAAAAATAGCGGTAATTTGTTAATTTAATAAACAAAAAGGATGTGAAGAAGTGTTCAAAGAGAGGAGTCGACGTAAAGCCGCGCGACGGGTCAAGACCGGGAACGGGCGTCCACTAAAGGACTTCCGCTGGTGGCAGCCGCTCTCCCGTGCCCTGTACTACCTCACGTTGACAAACGATGATGACCGACAATTGGTCTTCGCCGTTGACGTCTCGTATTGGCAACAGTTTCTGGCGGATGATGGTAAGGGCAAGGCCCATCTATACCTCGATGGCAAACATCACGCCGAGTCCAAACTCCCTGCGGACTTCCCCGTGGCTGGAGGAACGATCGAAGTAGCGTCCACGGTTTTCGGCCTCAAACGTTGCCACTACGTCACCGACGAAGGAGCCGTGCACCAGCTCATCCCGGACGAGAGTTCCGCCGAAGGGCGGCGCGCTCGTCTTGATCGCGAGCACCCGTCGTTGAGCCGATGGATCGGATTTATTTCGCTGATCATGCTCATCGTTCCTATGGTTCTCGCCATCCCTCAGATCATCGATGCGGTCACTCAGGTGCCTTTGATAGCTCAGCGCTTCGGGACCTTCAACTCGCCCATTGCTCTGCCGATGTGGATCAACATCGCGCTCGGTCTCTGCGCCGCAGCGGGCAGTGTGGAGCGCACAACGCGACTGCAATGGAACGCTTTGCTAGATGGTAGCTTTTAGTAGGTAGCTGGCCAATGCGATTCAATTTATCTATACACCCAGGCATGCTTCGTGGCTCAACCGGATTACTAAATATTTTGTAGAAGAGCCTTGATTACTGAAAGATGTAAGACGACAATATACTAGCTATAACAGTTTATTGTTGAGGTGAATATTAAATGGATGAAGTCTATGAATCAAAACAAATTGTATTATAATGGGCGCTGCCTTGAAAAAGTACAGAAAAGAAAAAAATATTAGCTTAGACGACTTAGCTGAATTAACGGGCGTAAGCAAACTTACTCTGGGGAATATCGAACGTGGCGAAACAAATCCAACTTTGACGATTATATGGAAATTTTAAAAGGCATATCTTTACCGCTATTTGCTTTGTTCAAATGATACCATTTCTAATGTCCGAGGAAAAAATGATACATGTGGTGATAGATTTGATAAATTGGAGAATACTTTGACGATTGGTGAGTTACTTCTCTTAGTTCCGAAGACAATAGCACAATTATTTAAATAACTATTATCTAACGAAGTCAGTAATATACCGTTAAGCTAACGGTCAGGTTAACGCGGGGTTTCGCATACAATCTCCATAGAGGAGATGGTTCAAGATGGAGATTATTAACGCTGTGTTTAAAGTGATTGGTTATGCATTTGCTTTTGTAGTAACTGCTATATGGAAGAAAGAAAAATGAAGAGGTGACTTCTACATTCGGTCATGATTAAACTGAGGGGAAGCGTTAGTTCAAAAACAGGAAGGAGCAGTTATGCCGGTTGAAAACGTCTGCAGGCTCAAACGAATTCCGATCGCAGGAATGTAGTGCATGGCTGCGTTGCTCTATAGTTCAGCACCTGAAGGTCCAGATGATGAATAGAGTGGCAGCCGATATTCCTCGTAATCCAGTGCAGTAGCTTCCTTACATATGTCTTTCCTTAAAATGCCCAGATTAGCTGTTTCTGTTTGCAAGCCCTGTTTGGAATAATAATTAATAATGTCATCGATAGTAGCAAATGGGACATTTGTATTTGAATCAAGTGTACTTATTTCGATATAAAACCACTTTTCTGATGTAGTAACATCTTTTATTCTAAGAATTTGGTGACTTTAAGCTTAATTTAAAGCTTCTTTAAGAGCAGAGCCTGCCGTGAATACAGGAACGTTACCTGCCGGAAGCAGCACCTTTTCACCGGTTTTGCTGTTTTTTCCCATGCGTGCTTCACGATAGCGGACATCAAACTTCCCGAAGCCTACTAGTTGAACTTCTTTTCCTTGCTTTAAAGCTTCAAAGATGGAGTCCAGCACTTGACTTACAGCTTTTTCGGCATTCTTTTTTGAAAACCCACTAGACTTATACACTGCTTCTATTAATTCTTCATTATTCATTTGCGATACCTCACTTTTATGATTATAAATTATGAAAATGAAAGACCTCTTGTATGGACGCAACCAAGAATAAACAAAAAAGCTATCCCACTTTTAGGACAGCTTAAAAGATTTTAATATATTTTAGAAACGTTCTCAGCCTGCGGTCCACGATTACCTTGGGCCACATTGAACTGAACGCGTTGACCTTCATCCAATGACTTGTAACCATCACCTTCAATCGCGCTGAAATGAACGAATACGTCATTTCCGTCTTCGATTTCGATAAAGCCAAAGCCTTTCTCAGCATTAAACCATTTAACTGTACCTGTTTGCATAGAATTCCTCCTAAAATAAATTTAACCATAACCATTTCATTGACAGCTAATATATATTAACGATCATTAGGTGTTATCAATGCATACAAGTTGATGTCCGCTAATGTTTAGGTTAATATAAGAATACCATGTCCGCTAATGTAAGTCAAGATTTGGAGGCTTTGCTAATGAAAGAAGCGAACGGGATTTCAGAACAGGGTAAGCAAACGATTCAGGACTTTGTTTTCGCTCTCACCACCCATGGAAATTTGAATCCTAAAACATTAAAAGAGTACGCAAGCGACTTAAAACATTTTATTAGTTGGTTTGAGAAAGCCTACAACCAAGAGGAAGAAGTTATATTCCGAATTGAAGAAGTTGCCGCTTCAACAATAATACGATATCGAGATTCCGCGCAAAAAGTGATGGAATTGAAACCAGCGACCATTAACCGCCGGCTTATAACTCTAAAACGTTTTTTTGAATGGGCTATGTCGGAATCCAGGATTCACCGCGATCCTTCCAAGCAGGTCAAATTGATTCCCGAAGAAAAGGTAAGCCCGCGCAAGATGACAGATATAGAAGAAGCTGCATTGATCGCTGCAGCTGAGCAAGGCGGTTCTCATCGGGATCAGACTATCCTAATCGTGATGCTTCACACCGGCTTGCGGACAATGGAATTATGTGATTTAGCTCCAAAGGATATTCAAATCGGAACACATAGTGCCCAGCTTATAGTTCGATCCGGAAAACGAAATAAACAGCGTGAAGTACCTTTGAACGCTACATGCAGAGTTGCTATAGAAAAATATTTGGAAGAACTCCCTCCGGACAGTCAATATCTGTTTCCTTCGGAGAAAACTGGTGATCGATTGACTGAACGCGCTTTACGACATTTGATTCAAAAATATATGAAAGCATCAATGCTCGAAGGATTAAGCGCCCATGATCTACGGCACCGGTTTGGTTACGTAATGGCAGAGAATACGCCGTTACACCGTTTGGCGCAAATTATGGGGAACGATAGTCTGAACACAACGATGACTTACTTCAAGGCGACTCGTGTGGATCTGCAATCAGAAGTTGAATCGTTACTTTGAAAACTTGAACAGACGTGTTATAGATTATAAATGATTACAAACAAACGAGACTAACCGTTTATCGGTATTCAACTGGGGAACGGTTGTCGGGGGACAAGAACATAATTCGATTACCGATTAGATGAAATATCTAATCGGTATCTGACCGCTAATTCATTAAGCTAACGGGCAGGTTAGTTACATTAATGTAAGATTCGAGTGAAAGTAAAGTTGGTATGGTATTTGATGATTATAAGGGTTTCTCGGGAGGGATAAACATAATGAAATTTTATGAAGTTGCCTTGTATCTTCACAACGGTTATAGAGATATTGAGCTAGTGGTGTCGAGGGACAAGAACATATTCCCATTGAAGTCGCTATTTTAGCGGCTTTTTTTATTTTATCGGTACAAGTTCTTGTCCCGAGCCAAGGACAAGAACTTAATCCGATTGCCGATTAGATGGATATCTAAATAGAAGCACATGTAGTTTGAGCCACGATAAATACAATGATACAGGACATTCCTCTTAAATGGAACCACTGCCTCAAGGAGAGGTAAGCATGTTTTAACCTAATAAATTGGAGTATGATTTCTTGAGTAATTATCTACTTTGTCGAAAACTTTTTTGGTGGACTTCTTGTCTTGCATGGTTGTATCCTTTAACACATTATTCAAATCATCAATGTAGGATTTGTATTTTTTCGCATCACCCGTAATATCTTTACCTTCCATGGTATAACTAGTAAATAATCGTGAAGAAATTATTACAAAATCTGAAGTAAAACTCTGAAGAGGGGATAGCCCTCTTTTGTACAACAATTTACTTTTTACATCTAGAAGTTTTAAATCCGAATCCATCTTGTAAGTGGAACTTAGCAAGTCATAAAGCGCTAGTTGTTTCTTTTTTTCATCCGTTTCCTCAAAATAGGTATTCAGACTTGTTTGCGCAGCACGAATGTCAACCATAAACAACTCATAAGAACCTTTTATATCACCATTGTTTGGAGTCGATTTATAATCTTGATACAACATAGAAACATTTAAGAAGATAGACACAAATAATATAATAAGGAGTAACGCACTAATAAATTTTCTCAAAATTTCTCCCCTTTCTAAAATACAGTTGATATTTTTCATAGTAGAACTATTTTGCATTTATTTGCCACTTTTTAGTTACTTGGGCAACGGGCATCCCTATTTACTATGTATGGCCATACATAAGCAATACCATTATATAGAAAATCAATAAAATTAGTCTATTGGTAATTAATCCAAAAACTTATGAGTAGAAGTGCTCCTAGAATTGGCGACTTGTTAGATCCCAGTGTAACTTGGTAAAGTTTTCTGCAGATTTGATCATAGATTAAAAGGCAACTTGTATATTAATACACGGGCACACGACTCTCTCTGATCCATTGTATGATCTGGAAGAGGGGCATGGGCATATTCTCTGGATATTCTCACCACTTGGGAAGGTTATCGCCACCCAAACTGTCGATTATTTTCGTTGATGGCACAAGAAGAGTTTGTATGATAGAACCCATGTTGTTGGGGGATAATAACTATTCCCTTTGAAGCCTCTAAAGGAGCGCCACCGGGACCGTACGTGTTCAATCCATACCCGATCGAAATCCACTGTGAACAGTTGATTCCGTGTAAATTGCATACGATAGTCTGCAAATGCGACAGCGAGCTAAACTCCCAGCGGACCGCCTGCGGAACTTACGGAAAGCACTGCCTTGCCCGCAACCTGGTTTCCGGTTATATAGTCTAGGGCTGGCCCATTCTTCAATATTTGATTGCCAACGATTCCCGCATTGAGAACGGAGATCGGATGGGCGGGAAATTGAGCGATACACCCGTTGCGGGTTGAGCCACAATTTATTGTGTTTATCGGTAACTTCTTTCCTTAAATATTTTAATGATCTGCAAGTAAATTCACGATACACCATTGAAACCAGAGTTCACTTTAAATTTAGGTTGTTAAATTTATGTTTTGATACACTTTCTAATATAAAGGAGGGGTATTTATGTCAAAATTATTGAGTTATCGAAGAAAACATCAAGATATAAAAATACAATTGCTTAGACTATCTAAAAAAATCGATGAATCTGAGGACCTTGAAGACATAATTTTTTATCAAGAATTATGCGAGAGGTATGCAATATTTCTTAAGAGTATTGAAAAGAAATGTAATAATGAATTGGGTATCACTATTTGCACCAATTGTTTAAAGTAGGTGGGATTATAAATGGTAAGCCAAACTAAAGAGGTGAATGATGAATACTCTGAACGTAGTTTTACCTTATGAATATGTTGATAAGTTAACTAATTTAACTTGGAATGATGTTTCATTTGCTATTGAAAATGGTTTCATGTCAAGAATATCAGCTATTGAACATGCCTTTGAAATTATTAGCAAAGAACCCAATCCTTCTAAAGATGTAATAGATTTAACTTGGCTAAAAGATGATAAAGGAGTGCTGTATTATTTAGACAGAATAATAAGCTCCACAGAGAGAGATTACAATGGGAGCAAGAAAAAGTTTCTGTATTTAATTTTGAGTTGGTTATACGAGCATAAGACTCAATATTCCGATCCTCTTGGCATGGTCGAAGTGATATATGCGGATTTTGATTATCCAACTGAAATATCTGAATTTGTACGATATATGCCTAGTCAAAAACCTATATCTGATTTGTATGAGGAAAATATTGCACAATTATTTCGTGAATGGAAATCATATTTAACACACGAAGAAGATAAATATCATAAGAAATGATTAACATGTTATGACCTTGAGGGCAGCAATCCTCAAGGCTTTTCTTGCTATGCGGTTGGTTTAACCTTTTAGATGCCTTTTATTCATAATACCTAATTGTCGGGGGACAAGAACATATTCCCATTGAAGTCGCTATTTTAGCGGCTTTTTTATGTTATCGGTACAAGTTCGTGTCCCGAGTCAAGGACAAGAACTTGTACCGATTGCCGGAATGGACAAGAACATGTTCCTATTACCGATTAGATAGATATCTAATTAAATTTTACAGCTTTTTCATTAAGCTAACGGGCAGGTTAGTTTAATGAGAGTGGAGGTAACAGCAGCTTGAATAGCTTGCATGATTTTTTTATTACCAGAAAAGCGATTGAGTCCCTTTACAATAAATTAAGGCTTCCAGAATTAGATGAGAACTCTCAAGATTGGGAATTTGAAGCTGTAAATTCATCAAGAGTGAATGAGTTCATTTCTTTTTATGGAACTGCTGCATTGGATCGAGATGAAAAATTCGCCTTAATGAACTTAATAATTTCATCAATTGATGACGCAATAACAGAAGGCAATTACGAATTAAAGACTTGGAAAAACATAAAGAAACATCTAATAGAAGATATGAATTTGCATAGAGGAACAATTATATTTTGGTCGTTTAACTGAAGAAGAACTTGATAATTGTTTTTCTATTACACCATATATGAGAGAAGTTACTTTGAATTAATCATTCTACACTACTTGTTTCCTTTCACAGTAGATGGATTATGTAATTAACTAGTGCTTTCGAAAGGCAAGAACTTGAAATGTTGAAAAGCTACGGAACTACTAATATTTTTATTTCGTCTATATTAAGACAACAAGAATATGGGGGAGTATACATGAAGAATATTTTGGTGTTCCTAGCTTTTCTTTTGGTGATAATGAGTCATAGAAGGTCACATGATGCCAGATCACTGGCGATAGAGCCCTGAGAAAAGGGGATTTTTCTAACCTGCATACATATGTACAAAATACGGGTTTTGTGAACATATAGTGAAAATTAGATTTTATAATCCTTATGTATTTATATGACCATCTTAAAATGAAAGCGCTAACTTTCGTTTTGTGCAATGATATTAATCCCCTTGTATTATTCATGTTTACTCTTGAGATTGATCCATTCCCTTATCTGTAGCTAAATCTGAATCCGAGTCTATAATGTTAGAGCCTGCAGCTTCATCTTCACGATGTGTATTCGGTTGGGCTCCTAATAGTTCACTTAGACGAGACTCAAATTGACCCAGTAGCTCTTTGATTTGCAGAGATTGTGCTGATTCGGGATTAAGTTTGATTTCTTTCACTGCTCCTGCCATTAGAAACAAAAGATCTGGCTGCTCCTTCATTAATCCACGTAGATGATGCCTTCCCACTTCTTTATCCGGACGCAGATGACGTTTACGCTCCTCCCAATGTCCTCCTGGTTGATCCTGACCTATCTTTCTTTCTGCCAATACAGCTATGCCTTCCTCGGTAATATGATACAGCTTCTTCCCATCCGTATCCGTACTTGTGATGAGCTTCATGTCTTCCAGCAGCTGCAGATTGGGATATACAGATCCTGCACTGGGAACATATAATCCACCTGTCTTCTCTTCCATAGCCTTAATTAACTGATATCCATGCATAGGTTCAGAGATCAATAACTCCAGCAGAGCAAATTTAAATTCACCTCTCCCAAAGAATCGATGCCTGCCTTCCCCTCGTCCGCCTCGATGATCTCCGCGTGATCCTCCATGCCGGTGCTTTATAAATGTTCCCTCAAAATGAGATATATCTCTGTGCCCTGCAAAATGTCTCCACTCCATGTGTCTGTCTTGAAACTTCATCTGACACTCACTCCCTATTAACGATATATCGTAATAATATAGCGATATATCGTTATAGTCAACCCATCATTTGGCTTCTTACGCATATTTTTATGAGACAACTCGACTATATTTCAATCTTAGCTTAACTCATTCCTTAGTCCCCTACCCTTACAGTCAAACCGATGATCCTGTGATTAGCGAGGAAGAAGAAGTAGAATTAACAGCAGATGAACTGGATTATGAGAACTATCTCGATCAATTGCTTGCGATTGCACAATACGAGGAAAAAGCTTCTTCAGCACTGCCGAGTACGTTGTACATATCCTCTTCCAATCGTAAGTCTCTGTTCCTTAAATTTAACAATACCGTAGTGCCTAACTATACGAAATATGTATCACAGCTGAAGCAGATCAAACCGGAAAATGCTGAGCTGCAAAAAATCCATACCAAATTAACTCGTGGAAGCTACAATCAGCTCGAAGGATACCTGTTGTATAAGCGCGCACTATCGAAGTACACCATTAACCGTACACTGCTTACCCAAGGGAATGCCAAAGTGAAGACCGCCAAGAATGGATTGAACAGTCTAAGGCAGAATTTGATGAATATGCTGAAAAGCTTGGCTAAGAATAATGACGTTTTATCTACTGGTATCTCCTGATTACATTCGGATTAAATAAAACGTTTATCTTATGATTTCACAAAAAAGAACGGTGATCCAATAAAGATCCCGTTCTTTCTGTATATATCTATTAGGGTGTAGGTGATCCACCGTTTGCATTAATCGTCTCACCGGTAATGTAGCTGGATTCCTGACTCGCCAAGAATACATAAGACGAAGCCATTTCTGCAGGCTGACCCGCGCGTCCAAGCGGAGTTGTTGAACCAAACTCTGCGAGCTTCTCTGTCGGCTGACCGCCTACGATCTGAAGAGGTGTCCATACCGGTCCAGGTGCAACTACATTTACACGAATCCCCTTGCTTCCAAGCTGCTGAGCCAAAGCTTTGCTGAATGTATTAATCGCGCTCTTCGTTGTTGCGTAATCCAGCAGTATTGGCGACGGCTTATATGCTTGAATGGAGGATGTGTTAATAATGGAGCTTCCAGGCTTCATATGCTTCACAGCCGCTTTGCACAGCCAGAACATGGAATACACATTCGTCTTAAATGTCGCGTCGAATTGCTCTGTTGTGAGCTCCTCGATCTGCTCCACATATTGCTGCTTCCCTGCGACATTCGCTAGGATGTCAATACCGCCAAGCTCTTTTACCGCACTCTCAATCAGCTTCACGCAATAGGCTTCATCCTTCAGATCACCAGGGATGGCGACGGCCTTCTGTCCTGCCTCTTCGATGAGCTTAACCACTTCTTTGGCATCAGATTCCTCTTCAGGAAGATAAGACAGTACAACATCTGCCCCTTCGCGTGCATAAGCAATGGCTGCTGCGCGTCCGATTCCACTATCCGCTCCAGTGACGACTGCCTTGCGTCCTTTTAGACGCCCCGTTCCGCGATAGCTTGTCTCTCCGCAATCGGGAACAGGCTCCATCTTCGATTGAATGCCAGGCTCAGGCTGCTTCTGCTTCCACTCTGGTGTAGCCTTTGGATACTGTTTCGTGGGATCCTGCATCGTATATTGGTCTTGATTTGCCATTATTAGTACCTCCTTAAGTTACAACATTAGGATTTAGTAAAGGTGCAGCTCTCTTCTTTGTAACCGAAAATTCTCGATTTAAAACCATGCACACGGCGAACTCATATAAAAGATACACACATGAAAAAACCATCCCGCTTAGAACAAACTCAGCTGAGGGATGGTTTCCCAATCAATTCACATTAATTATGATCTACGTAGTGTCTGCATTATTTACGAGTTACAGTATAGCCACGATCCTGCAGCAGCTTCACGATACCGTCTTCACCAGCATAATGCGCTGCTCCTACGACGATAAAGTAATCTGCATCATCTTCTGCGGTTAAATATCCAATAATTTGGTCTGCCATTTTCAGATTACGGTCCACCAGCATGCCATTATAGTACTCTTCATTCGTCTTCATGCTATTCGTGATCTCGAGCAGAGCTTCATCGTTGCCTTGCTTCCACATATTCGCCATTTGATCGATAGAATCATCTACCAGATGATAGTTATCAAGGACTGATTTCAAATTGGCTTCTTGCAATTCATTTGAGAATCCGCTTAATAGTTCCAGCTGGGATTCAAAGGACTCAAGCTCGATGATTGGCATCTTGCGTTCTACGGCCTTTTGCAGGAAATGAAGATCTATACCGATCTCACCTTGATACCCGGATTCCATGGATTTAAGCTGTGACATCGTCATCTCAACAACCCACGGTTTATAACCATCTAACGCGTCTTTTTGCATCCCATTCTCAGCAAGGATAGCGCCAAGCTGCTCATACGTTTCGCTTGAGATATGATCCTTCAGTGTCGATCCGTCCTGATACATTCCGAGATCCAGCATCATTTTCTGCAGGGCTTCATCCTGTGCTTGCGTCAGGTCAATCTCTACTCCTAGATATTCCGAATCTTCGAACGCAATTTCATATGATGGGTCTAACGGATAGAAGCTGTCGTCTGCAATGTGCATCGAACCAACAAGATAGACCGTATTGTCACCGTTGCTCACTTCCCACAAGAAGCCCTTGCCACCTGTAGTTAGAATAATGGTGCGGGTTGCAGGATCCCATTCCACCTTGTAGCCAATCTGCTCACTCACCACTCGTACAGGAACATATGTAGTACCGTTTACGATCTTCGTCTTTGCATTCACCGTTAACTGCTCATTGTCCACAAGTACGGTGATCGTTCCCGTCGTATCGGATTGGACGAGTGTTGCATTCAGTGCTTTAAGCAGATCCTTCTGTGGTGCGTACGTAACGCCTTTTTCAATCAATGGCAGTCTGCTTGTAAAATCAATCTCATGTCCATTCACTTCAATATCCGTGGCAGGAACGGCGGCAGCTGCGGGAACTACAGGAAGTACCAGCATGCTTGCGGATAATAATAAGGCAATAATGGATGATTTCTTTCTCTTCATAGGTTACTTTCTCCTCAATCATAATATATTTGGAAATCCTGCAGATGCAGGATAAACCAGCTATAAGAAAACAACGGAATACGAATCTCAAACTTCAATTCAAAATGATGTATTGCTTCACCCTGCTTGAATAAAACAATTGTTAAACGAATTAACTGTGCATATCAATATACACACTATACACTCTGCTATGATCATCCGTCAACCATAATCTGGATTTTAGATTTTAATAGGTTTGGGATTAACAAAAAAAGAAGCACAGATTTCCCTCTGCGCTCCTTTTATTTTGAATGCTAAAATTTAATCAAAGCCTGCCCTCTATCAGTACTTAAGTTCCGGTGTATCTCTCAACGCATTTCTTGCAATCTTGCTTGTCTACATCAATTACTCCATATCTTCTCTCGTATTCACGATATTCTGACGAAGCAGAGGGACAGCCTCAAATAATGCTTCCTGCTGCGCTGGAGTGATTCCATCCATAATACGGTGCTCTAAGGCTGTTATTTTCTGTCTGCACTCTAGATAGATAGCTTCACCTGATTCGGTCAGCTCAATTATTTTCTCTCGTTTGTCTTTACCGGGTATCTGACGGACAATGTCAAGCTCCTGAAGTCGATGGACTCTTCTTGTGATCGTGGGTTTCTCTACTTGATAATACGCTGAAATTGCGATGAGCGTGTCGGGTCCATTGTTTTTCAAATAATAGATAACCTGCCATAACGAATAGGAGAGCTCATAAGTGCTCATCAATTCATTGAGTTTCGTAATAATAGGCCGATAAAGACCAAGATAGCGCTGAAAAAAACCTTCCATCGTTCTCACTCCTACTTCGTGTATATCATAATCTAGAGCTTGGCTCTGTTAGATAATCAATCAGCTTGATATCAATTAAAACGTACTGATCTGATTTATTACAAACATTAATTATATCTTATTATGTAACCAAAGGTGTAATCAAATTGTAATCGTTATCAATATTATGAACGTGAAGGGGAAGACTCATATGTAAGCAGCTGTATGAGGTGCAACTAGATGCAAGTGCCGGTTCACCAAATGATCCTCTAAGCTGCGTAGAAAATGGAATGTTAGACCATACTTATTATACCAGGATATTTATATATAATCTGGATACAGAAAAAGATAGGGTACAGGGAACTTCTCTGTTAAGGAGGATTTAAAAAAATGCCTGTGTGGCTTCTATATTCTATACTGTCTGCCATTACCGCTGCACTTGTAGCGATCTTTGGCAAGATCGGCCTGGAGAACATCGACTCCAATTCCGCCACTGCAATTCGTTCTGTCATTATGGCAATATTCTTAGTCGGTGTCATTGCTGTACAAGGTAAGTTTGCTGAGGTCGGTGAAATACTGACACAGAAAAAAGCACTGAGCTTTATCGTTCTTAGTGGAGTCGCTGGGGCATTGTCATGGTTGTTTTATTTTCTGGCTCTCAAGTACGGCAAGGTGTCTCAGGTTGGTCCTATTGATAAATTAAGCGTAGTGGTCGCAGTCATCCTGGCTGTTGTCTTTTTGGGTGAGAAAATAACCTGGTTAAATGGTATGGGTGTCATTCTTATCGCTCTCGGGGCCATCCTTGTTGCAATCAAGTAAATAAAGGCCAGGTTCTAATAAAAAAACCATCAAACTATGATGGCTGTAAATCTCAATATAGATACGTCGAATTTTATATTAAGCTGTTCCATTAAATAGAAGATCGCATCTCACGATAATCACTAGGGGTTAAGCCATAATGCTTCTTAAACAGCCTGCTGAAATATTTTACATCCTCATAGCCAATGAGCAGTGCGATTTCGCTTAGCTTGGCAGGAGATACGGATAAGAGCTCTTCTGCTTTTTTCATTCTTAAATCAGTGACAAATTCCACAAATGATCTGCCTGTTACCTTCTTAAATAGTTCACTAAGATGACCAGGATGAAGATGCAGATGATTCGCTACATGCTGAAGATTCACCTCTCTCAATGACACGGTTTCCATGAACGCTTTTGCTCGATCCACATGAGATTCCGGGCCTTGACTGACTTGAGCATGGTAGCCGGACATGATGGCATGAAGATAACGGAATAATGTTCCTTCCCTAATAAACCCGTCTCTATCTGCATCTAAGCTAGAATCGATATGGATCTCACCATCTGAACCGAGCATTCGAAATGTCCTGTCCATCCATCGATGTCCGGCAACGGCAGCGGAACGTAAACAAGCCAGCGTCGTTTCAAAGGTACATTCCGGATCCATGATCAAATTCTCATATAACTGTGAGGTCCATGCTTTTAGAGCGACAGGATCATTATCCAATAGAATGACACCCAGCCGGTTCTCTTCTTCTGGACTGATAATGTTTTTTCCACCTTTACGATGTACTATATCGCTGTAATCGATTATCTTATCGTCCAAGAGAGGGAAATACCGTAGAGCATAGGCAGCATCTTCGTAACTCTCATGTGCATCTTCCAAGTCAGCTACGGACCTTCCCGCTGCCAGTCGTATAGTGCATTTAAGCAAGCTTTCTACACGTTCGAGCAGTCTTGACCATGTTCCGTACCGGGGTAACTCTGGACCATAATCAGCAGGGATAAGGCAGACCAAGGCTTGTTGATGAATCAAATAGATACAGCTCGGCAATAAATCTTGAAGCAAATTTCGAAGTGCAAATAACAGTAGTGTCGAAGAATAGTTGGGTCCATTCCATCCGCTGGCTTCCAAGATGAATACCTTACAGCCTAAACTTGAATGATCTTTTATTTTGTTCACTGGCAAACCACTTGTTAAGGACTCGATTCCTTCTGTCACATCACCATGGATGATCCATCTAATGCATTTTCTTTCGAATTCCTCACGGGCCTGTTGTACATCCTTTCCCTTCTCAGCCCAGCGCTCCGTAATCCGGCGCTTAGCTTCAAGAACCGTGCGAATGATATCTTCAGGAGGACTAGTTTTGAGCAAATAATCCGATACTCCTTGACGAATTGCAGTTTGAGCATATGAAAAATCATCGTATCCAGATAATATGATCACTTCTAAATCGGGAAGAATGGTTTTAGCTTGTTCACAAAGCTGAAGTCCTGAGATTCCATTCATACGAATGTCGGTCAGTAGGATACTTGGACGCTCTTGTTCAAGTCGCAGAAGTGCTTCTTCTCCTGAAGCAGCGGGCTGAAGCAGCTCAAGTCCAAGCTCGGACCAAGATATAACACACGCTAATCCTTCTCTAATAATTTCTTCATCGTCAACGACGAGTACTTTCATATCGTTTCCTCCATAATCGGTATGGTGAAAGCAATTCGGGTTCCTCCGCCTTCCCTGCTGTCAATTTCGAGATGAGCATCAGGTCCGTAATGCAGCAACAGACGCTCGTTCACATTTCTTAATCCGTAACTCCCCTCCTTCACACGATCAGATATCGATTCATCCCCATGTTTAGGAGCTTCTATCATTTTGCGGACATCTGCCAAGCGATTCATGGACATTCCAGCCCCATCATCTAGGATTAGAAAACCCATTCGCTTCTGCTCCTGACGAACCATAATCAGAATAGAGCCCGGACCTTCCTTCTTGTTAAGACCGTGAATCATCGCATTTTCGATTAATGGCTGAAGGAGCAGCTTGAGCATCCATTTGTTCTCTAGCTCCGGATCAACCATATACTGGATCTTAAATTTGTCAGGATAGCGAATATTCTGTACCCGGACATATTGGCGGATATGGTCTATCTCTTGCGAAACAGGACAATACTCCTTCCCTTGATTCAAGCTGATACGTAGAAATTGGCTCAGCCCCTCCACCATATCTGCAATTCTCTTCTCTTGGGCCATTAGTGAAATCCAGTGTATGGATGCCAAAGTATTGTATAGAAAATGAGGATTGATCTGCGCTTGAAGAGCATGCATATCCGCTTCTTTTTTACGTGCTTCTTCACGAATCAGATCCTGTTTGAGCTGCTCAATATGTGCTCCGAGCATGTTATAGCTCTGTCCGAGCTTACCAATCTCATCCTCGGTCGTAACTGTGAAATGGGGAAGCGGCTCGTGGGGATTAATCCGATACAAATGACGTGTAAGAAGCAGCAACGGTCGAGTAATTCTGCGTACGGTCGCCCAGGCCAAGCATGCGCTGATAAGAACCGACATAGCAACAGCAACCGCGGTAATGGTTAAGATGTAGCGGTTCTCTTCTCGATAGAGGTCATACGGAATAGAGCCTATCAATGTCCATCCCGTAGAAGGCTCACGCACGTACATGATCGTCCTCTTCTCTTGCTTCTCTCCGTAAACAACAGAACCGTTATTTCCTTGGTTCAGCATGGATAAGAGTCCTGGATATTGATCTTCTATTCGTATTCCTAATTGGGTCTTATCAGGAGAAGATAGAATTACACCATTTGAATCGATGAGTTCAATTCGACCGCTGCCCCTGGCAAAGTCCTTTTCAGCAAGTCGATGAGAAATATCCTTCTCGCTTAAACTGATAGACAGCCATCCAAGATGTTTATAGTTATGGATGCTACGGATGGGTCGCGTCAGAGTCATCACATGCTGTTCTCCGGCGTAATTTAAAATTCGATATACGGGAGACCAGTGCTTTTCTCTTATTGGGGTCAATTGTTCCTCGGGTGTATCCGCTTCATACCAATTAGCCGTAGTCAAATCAGCAGAGAAGTGTTCGGGTTTAATCACAATACTTGCGATATAAGATTTAGAGGCGGCAAGATTGGTCATTCTGCCTATGATCTCTTGCCTCTCTTCTTCTTGATCCTCGTTCTGCACAAGATAATCTTGAATATCCCGCTCACCAATCAAATAGATAGACAAATTATCTACATCCTGCAGCATAAATCTCAAATTGGCTTCGAGCTGTTTCAAATAGTCAATCCCCGACAGCGTCGCTTTTTCTTCGGAAATGCGTGCCGCTGTATCAAAGGCAAATAAACCAAGCACCACGAGGGGGACAATGATCGAACCAGCAATGAGCACGGACAGCTTGCGCTGTAATGAGGATCGTAGCCAGCTCCTCAAGGTTCTACCCCTCCTTCATAATGCGGTTATTGGTTATCCCTTAACTGCTCCGGCTGTCATTCCTTTCATCATCTGCTCCTGAAACAACAGGTAGAGGAGAACCGTTGGGATAATAGACAATGTCATGGCAGCAAGCGTAAGTCCATAATCAGTCTGATAACCGTCGGCAAAATTGGCGATGGCTAATGGAAGTGTCTTGAGTTCTGTCTTATTAATGAACACCAAGGCAAAAGAAAAATCGTTCCATGCATGCAAGAAGCTAAGAATTGTTACCGTAGACAAGGCTGGCAGTGACATAGGAAGCATGATGCGAAAAAATAATCCCCATAGCCCTGTTCCATCCATAAAGGCTGCTTCTTCAATATCGCGAGGAATACTGGTCAAATAAGCAGTGAGTATGAAGATGGCCGTTGGCAGCGCAAAAGCGGTGTAAGGTAAGATTAGAGCCCAATACGTATTTAATAGAAGCATTTGCTTCATCAGAATGAATAAAGGAACCAATGTGCTATGTATTGGAATCAGCATACCGATAACAAAAAATGCAAGTATCATGCCTTTCCACCGAAAAGAAAAGCGAGCGAGAACAAATGAGGCAAGTGCGGATATAAACAAAGTGAGTGCCAAGGAGCCCATGGATACTATCATTGAATTATTGAAGGCATTTCCAAGGTTGGAGCTCTCCCAGGCGACAGAGAAATTCTCCCATCTCCAGACTTCCGGAAGTCCAAAGGGTCTGTTATAGAAATCTTCATTGGTCTTAAATGCACTGGTAACAAGCCATACAAAAGGATACAACGTCAAAATTCCATAGAGCAAAAGCACGAACCAGAATAAGGATCTTCCTATTCTACGAAACATAGAGGAACCTTGGGAAATGGCAGGTCCTGAACCAGCAATGTTCGGCTGCATTTGTATGCCTCCCTTCAATTCTATTGGCATGAATTAAATTTGCAAATGTATTTTGGCCTATACTCTTTATCTGTAAAATGTAGATTACACCGATGATTCTCTCTTTCTAGAAGTGAGCCACTGGCTTGTTCCAATCAATAAGAGACTGATCAGTACAATCGTTGTGGAAATAGCACTCCCGAAACCGTACCGATAGGTCGTAAAGGTGGAGTTATACATGTAGGTTGCCAGCAATTCTGTGGTATGTGCGGGTCCGCCCTTTGTCATGATGTAGACGAGATCAAAAGATTTCAAGCTTCCGGATATACACAAGATGACAGCCACCTGCACCGTGTTTTTTATCATGGGCAGGGTAATACTCCATATTTTTCGAATCCCTGTTACTCCGTCAATCTTGGCTGCATCATGAATTTCACTCGGGATATTCTGAAGTGCCGAGACGAAGATGATTAAATACAGTCCGACAAAGCTCCATAGTAATGGTGGAACGAGCGAATATATCGCAATTGCCGGATCTGACAGCCATTCCATCTTCCAATCCTCCAGATTTAACGCATCCAGGAGAAAGTTTAAGATACCGATCTGGGGATGATAGATATACTGCCAGATCATACCAATAACAACCGTCGACAAGACCATAGGTAAGAACACGGATGACCGTAAAAACTTTTGCAAAGGGCTGCTCTTATGCAGCAGGACGGCCAAGACCAGCGCAAGGGGAATTTGACCAAAGACAGAGGCAAGGACAAAGATAATGTTATTTTTTAGCGCCCGCCAAAAGATCGGGTCTCTAAAAATTTCTGCGTAATTCTGAACCCCGATATAGACCGCGTCTCCTATCCCAGACCAGTCAAAAAAACCGTAGTACGCTGACCATATCACGGGTACGAACACAAATAGAGCATATAGAATAACCGCTGGAGCGAGTCCTATAAGAATAAAGCGGCGATTTCGCAATGCATTCATGGCTTTGACACTCCCTTTAAATGAGAATACCCCTCCCCTTTCGGGAAGGGGATTATTCTATTTTCCGATGGCTGCAGCCTGCGCTTCCTGAATTTTACGGGCAACCTCTTCCGGATTTCCGTTCATCAGCAGCTCCTGCAAACTATTGTTTACCACTTCGGTTGCGGCTGAGCCAAACTTGGAATCATATACAGGCGTAATTTTTACATCCTGCATCAGCTCGTACAGCTCTACAAAAAGCGGATGAGCTTTACTTCGATCCAGTTCAACGTCATAGCTGACGAGTGTGCTGCTCTCAAGGGTTGCTTTTTGACCTTCTGGCCCGGCTAACTCATAGAATAATTTCATGGCTGCTTCTTTTCGCTCGCCCGTCAGTTTTTTGCTTACACCAAGGCCTGTGCCGACGACACCAGCGGTCACATTCTCCTCGCCTTTTCCTCCTTCGATCGGAGGCAATATCGTGATATGCGTATTGTTCAGCACTTCTTCAGGGGCATTATTCACCAGGTTAGCCAGTGCCCATCCGCCATTGATCACCATCCCCGCTTTGCCTTGAAAATAGAGCTGCATCATTTGCGTCTCATCTATGCTGTTAAAGCCATCCTGAAAAGCACCTGAGTCTCCGAGATTCTTAAGCACGCGTAGTGCTTCCACAAACTCTGGATCTGTAAATTCAGCACCGTCCTGCTCGATGGCTGATAAGAACCACTCCGTTCCTGTAATTCGGTCAGCAAGTGTGCTGAATAGCGTAGACTGGACAACCCAGTTGGCCTTATTGCCCAGCGCAATTGGAATAACATCCTTCTCATTAAATGTCTGAATTGCAGTCTCCAATTCCGCCCAAGTTGTTGGCACCTTGACCCCGTGCTCATTGAACAATGCCTCGTTATAATAAATAAAAGAGCTTGGTGCCAGGTTCATCGGTACAGAGTAAATATTTCCATCCACGGTATAGCCGTCAAGAGCATTAGGAATGAACTTATCCTTCCACTCCGGATTATTGTCTAGCTCTTCGTTAATGGGCTGAAGCAGATTGCCCTTAACAAATTCCTTGGTCATGGCATCCGGCCACATTACAAATAGATCGGGCATTTCATCGGCGGCAGCTACTGTACGCAGACGTGTACGAAGTCCATCCGATGGAAGACCCTCATCGATGACTTCAATGCTGGGATGATCTGCTCGAAATTGATCAATAATACCGCGCATCGCTACTGCCTTGGCATCCTGACCTGTCCAGTTGTGCCATATTGTAATGGACACCTTTTCTGAGTCTTCGTTATTTCCGCTCGTTCCACTTCCTCCACCGCATCCTGCGACAACTACCGAGATAAGCAAACACAAGCTTAGGACAATACTCCATTTCTTCATGTATGGCTAACCCCCTTAAATATGTTAGTCTCATTTTAATAGAAGCGCTTACATCTGATAAGGAGAATAACCTCGGTAAGAAGGTAGAAAAATTACGGATAAAAATAAACCGCGATGAACGCGGCTTGAAGTTTGAACACAAATGTGATGGAGTAGGGTTGGTCTAATCTCTGCTGTATTGGATCTCCATGCATCATTTCTTATTTGGTCTAAAATTATTAAATATGTAGGAATTGATCTCATTCGATTTGATATCTTGCTCGATCGTATCCTGCTCTGATCTGATCTGTTCATTTCTATGTATCGCTAATTGACTAATCATTAAGGACTTAAGATTCTGTTTTGCAGACTTCGTCACTTCTTGAAGCTCGGCTAAATAAAGTGGTTGTTCTCCGCTATGCTTGATATGCTGGATTACGGCTTCAAGCTGTAGATCTTCCCCAAGATGAAGGTAGATTCTTTCATTTCTTTGTAGTCCGAGAACTGATCCGGCAGCAAACAAGATCTCGCTCATGCTCAAATTTTTCACCTCGCATAAGGAGTCTGTTTCTTCATTCAGGGATCCAGCCTCATCTGTCTTATTTATTCTTTCAATCGTGCATGTTAGATGCTGTACCGGCAGCAGCACTTCTTTACGACGCTGAAAGAATCTTCTTTGAACCGGCGGAGGAAGAATACATAATACATGTTTACGATAGAACCCGATGGGATAGGTATCAAAGGTAATCAATCCTTCTGCATAAATGGTGATGCCCACGGATTCCCCGAGAGAGATGTTCTTGTTCTCATTTAGTGCAATTTCAAACACATCTCCATCAATATACGTAATACGCCCTCCGAATGTATGATCCTGAGCCCGAATCATCACCATACTCTCCAATAGAACAAATTCACTGATCTTGTCTATTAACATTGTTAACCCTTCCTCTCGCGATCAGGACATAAAAAAGCACACATTTACCAATTAGGTGAAATGCGTGCTCCTCATTGATTCTATTTATATCGGCATTTTGAACCTATTCATGAAATAATTCCGTCCCTAAGTTCCACAAAAGGTCTGATAAGAACAATCTTTCGGAGGCAACACAGCATACTCTTCTTGTTCCTTGGTATAGGCGTAAGGGTCAGATAGAACCTCCAGCAATTGCTCCATCACCGACAGATCCTCATCCTCCACGGCTGCCTCCAGCGCTTCTTCTACTCTATGGTTCCGAGGAATGACAGCAGGATTACTCCTCTTCATTAAAGCAAGAGATTCTTCGCGGATCTGATCTTGTCGCTCAAGACGCTTCTGCCATTTGGAATGCCATTCCTTATATTCTGTCGTCTCAAACATCATTTGACCGACCTGTTGATCCAAAGTTAATGAACGGAAGGTATTCGTATAATCCGCCTTATGCTGCTGCATCATCTCTAACAGCTCGGCAATTAATGTTTCATCTTCCTGTTCTTCATTATACATTCCCAGCTTGAATCGAAGTCCCGACAGCCACGTCTGATGAAATAAGCTGAAGTACGCTGATAACGTCTCTTCGGCCATCTTCACGGCTGTCGATTCATCCTCATCTAGCAGGGGCAGCAGCGTTTCTGCAAAACGCGCCAAATTCCATGCTCCGATCTGCGGCTGATTCCCATATGCATAGCGGCCCTCTCGATCGATGGAGCTGAATACGGTTGCGGGGTCATATGTATCCATAAAAGCACACGGACCATAATCAATCGTAATTCCGCTCACTGCCATATTGTCCGTATTCATAACCCCATGAATAAAGCCAACCAGCTGCCATTTTGCGATGAGCTCAGCTTGTCGTTCCACCACTTTTTTTAGGAGCTGCAAATATCGCCCCTCATCCTGCTCAATATCAGCATAATGCCTAAGTAAAGTGTAATCAGCCAGCGTCCGCAGATCCTCAATACTGCCCCAGTTCCTTACGTACTGAAACGTGCCCACACGCAGATGACTATCTGCTATACGGGTGAGAATTGCACCAGGCAGCACAACCTCGCGATATACAGGTTCTCCTGTGGCGACGACTCCCAGACTGCGGGTTGTAGCTATGCCAAGCCCATGCATGGCCTCACTAATAATGTATTCACGAAGCATCGGTCCGAGCGCCGCTCGACCATCGCCACCTCTGGAGTAAGGAGTCCGGCCCGCACCTTTCAGTTGAATATCTACACGATCCCCTTCAGGCGTTATTTGTTCACCCAACAGAATAGCACGGCCGTCCCCAAGCATATTGAAATGTCCAAATTGATGACCTGCATATGCCTGGGCTATGGGGAAAGCTCCTTCAGGAATGATATTTCCTGCCAGTAGAGCTGCTCCTTCTTCACTGTTTAACAAATCTGTATTCAATCCCAGTGATTGCGCAAGCGGCTTGTTCAATATGACCATGCTTGGAGCTTTAACTTTAGTAGGTTCTGTAGGTCGAAATAGCAGATTCGGCAATCTAGAGTAGCTATGATCGAAATTCCAGCCTTCGTCCTTGCCTGATTTAATATTTGTCATCATATCTCCTATATTCTTAATGTATTTTAAAAGAAAGTTATTTCATATTCCTGTATTGTTTGCCGCAAGAAAAAACTTATCCGCAGCACGTATCAGATTAATTGTTTCGATTAATGATGTAGTCCAATAAATGCTTCAGAAAATCGGTCTTTCGCGGCATTTCATTTAGAGCTTCTATAGCGTTACAATAGTGGTCCCACATCATTTTACTGGCACCCTCCTTGCCGAGGACAGTGACAAAGGTGGAGTTATTGTTCTCGACATCCTGTTGGACCGGCTTTCCTAGAGCCTCCACATCACCTTCTGCATCAAGCAGATCATCCTTGATCTGGAAGGCAATACCCGCATGGTATGCATATTTTTTAAGCAGATTCATTTCGGCTTCATCCGCCTTAGCAAGTATAGCCGGCATCACCAGGGAGGCTTCAAATCCAATTCCTGTTTTGTAGAAACAAATCATATCGAGCTCAGCAAGGGTCAGCGGCTTCCCCTTGGAATTCAGGTCCATCGCTTGCCCCATACAAATCTCTCCTGCTTTTTGGGATGAATACTGTATCAGCGAGAGCACCGAAGCTGGATCAAATTGATGCAGGGAGGCTTGCTCCTCGGTGGCTTTTTGAATCAAGAACAAACCGGTTAACTCAGCTGTAGCGCTGCTATGCACCTCATGCAGTGTAGCCCGGCCTCTGCGGGTTGGTGCATTATCCTGTGATGGAAGATCATCGAAGATCAAGGAAGCGGTATGCATATACTCCAGTGATCGAAGGAGCGGGATAATGGATGGATACTCTAGACCATATTCATTTACACCCATAACCCAGGCTAGTAGCGGGCGCAGACGTTTGCCTCCTCCTTCAAGACTATAGTTGGCAGCATCGATAAGCGGCTCCTTCATCGAAGAGATTCCTTCAGGCTTCGTAATTTCAAGCACACGGTTGATCTCGTTCTGAGCTGATTTCAGTGTCTCTAGAAACTTTTCTTTCTCGGATTGATCATGCTTCATGACGTTCAGCATCTCATCTCGCAGCAATTTATCGAAGAAGTCGACGTCCTCTGCTTTATCCACCATATACTGAATGAGCTTGTTAAACTCAGGATGTCCGGATGAAAAAATCTGCATGATTTCGTTGTATTTAAGTTGACCGACACGTTTCTTGCAGCGTTTGAGACCATTGATGGCACGATCCAATATCACTTCTCTAGTCTTCGGATCAGAATCGTATACATTATGAATCAGGTTCGAGATCACGGCCCAGTATAATTCAAAGGGATTAACTAAATCCGGTCTTTTATCCCGGTGGGTTAAATAGTACGTGTAGGGCGTAACTGCTCCATCCTCCAAGTCTTCGAACATATCCGCGAAATCATCCGCAAGCTGATTATAAATTCCATAGTAGAAGGTTCGATAATCAAAGCCTTCATCCTCAGGTGCACTTATGACTGAACGTACAATGAGCCGGGAGGAGGCAGATTTGAGAATAACCGGAAGGTACAGCTCTTCATTGGTGTAGCTTGTGTGCTCAAGGCTTTTTATACGGTCAATGTCCTGAGCTTCAAAGAACACATAGGATTGTTCAAAAAAAGTGTTTATCTTCTCAGGGCTTTGATAATTCTTAATATACTCAAATGCGTCCTTAAGCTCAGAATGAATAAATTCCATCAGTGCTGCATTCGCACCGGACCATTCTTGAATAGAGAGTTCAGGGACTTTTCCAGTAAGCAGGGCCGTTCGAATGAATTGAGAGTACCTTTCCTTCTCCTGTGCGCTTAACGTCTCGGAATCCAGCAGATCGTCAATATATGGATAAGTCAGACCATAGGAATACCCAAGTCTTATCGCCTCATCAATTCTCCGTGCACGTTCTGCAGCCTGCGTATCATCGCCTATATCATCCAGAACATGCATAACAACGCCAAATATAATCTTAATCAGCTTGCGCTGAGCCTGCTCGGCATTCATCTGCTCAGGGATGTGGGAGGAAACGCTCCCCAGCTTGTTCATTACCCAGATGGCTGCCGGTTCTACCCCTTCCTTCTGAGCCCAACGATAAAAAGAAGCCAGGCTCACAAATTCAGGCTGTGTCTTCGCCTTCTCATTACTGCGCTTAGGCTCTATCAAATGACGTTTAATCATGGTGACCATCTGCTGCACCTTGCGCTCGGTATGAGGTGAATTAAGGTACTTACCCATATCTCTTAAGTAAAAATACGACACACTACGATCTAAGTAATCATCTAGTTTACCGGTTATGTTCAAATAAGCAAGGTATTTATGATAATTGCTCGCGTCCATCTTCTGTTTGTCATTTGCAAAAAAAGACCAAATTGAACGTCGATGGATATGTTTATTCTTCCATACTTTGAAATCATCCGTCAGCGCAGTTACATAACTCTTATCCGATACCTGCTGTGCTAACAGTTTAAAGTACTCGGCCGCCTTCTGTTCGGATTGCAGGTACCATGCTTCAGCTTGACTTGTATGTTGCTTAATCATTTGTTGTATGACCTCAGTTTCTGTTTTTAGATAAAAATAACTCTGGATATCATCATTTCTCTTTGTTCCTATACGTATTACGGACTGATGGGTTACAAATGTCTTTATTTATTCTCATGAAGTAAGCAACTTGAGGAATAATACTTACTGTAAATTAACATCCTTTTCGTGAAAATACAAAAAAGAACCTGGCTGTCTGCCAGGTTCGCATGCTTGCGTAACATTTATGAAGTATAAGTCATTATTTAATGGAAACCGCATATTTATCGCGAGCCGCTTTGGTCGCTTCAACCATATGCTTAAGTGATTGAACCGTTTCTTCAGTTCCTCTTGTTTTTAAACCGCAGTCGGGATTGATCCAGAATAATTTAGGATCCAGCACTCGCAAAGCTCGATCAATCATGGAGGTCATTTCTTCGACTTTTGGAACACGCGGGCTGTGGATATCGTAGACCCCAAGTCCAATTCCCAGCTTGTAAGTATTATCCTCAAAGCTATGAATAAGCTCACCGTGACTACGTGATGTTTCGATCGAGATCACATCTGCGTCCATGTCTTCAATTGAATCAATCATATCACGGAACTCACAGTAGCACATATGAGTATGAATCTGGGTTGAGTCCTTCACCGTACTTGTGGTCAATCGGAAAGCCTTAACTGACCATGCCAAGTATTCTGCTTGCTCTTCTTCCTTTAATGGGAGACCTTCACGAACTGCAGGCTCATCCACTTGAATCATCCCAATGCCAGCCAGTTCCAGTGCTTCAACCTCTTGTCTTAGTGCGTAAGCGAGCTGATAAGCAATCTGCTCTCTTGAAATGTCATCTCTCACAAATGACCAGTTCATAATGGTAATCGGACCCGTCAGCATCCCCTTAACAGGGCGCGATGTTTTGGATTGGGCATACTTGGTTTCTTTTACCGTCATCGGTTCTTCAAATCGGATGTCCCCAAAGATGACGGGCGGCTTCACGCAGCGGGAGCCATAGGATTGTACCCAGCCGTTCTGAGTGAAGGCAAATCCGCCAAGCTTCTCACCGAAAAATTCAACCATGTCTGTCCGTTCGAATTCTCCGTGTACAAGCACATCCAGTCCAATCTCTTCTTGCAGATGGATCCAAGTATCGATCTGCTCCTCAATGAAGCCTTCATACTTGCTATCGCTCCACTCGCCCTTACGCCAGAGTCTGCGAGCTTTCCGTACTTCAGCCGATTGCGGGAAGCTGCCAATCGTAGTTGTCGGAAGTAATGGCAAATTCCATTTATCCTGCTGAAGCAAGTGACGCTTCGAGAATGGCTGACTTCTCTCTGGGTTGACGGAACTAATGGCTGCGACCTGCTGACGAATATCGTTACGATTGCGATCTGGTGACTGTTCCAGCGCATTTAGAGCCAGATCACAATCGGTAAGCTCTGCTTGGATGGCCTCGCTTCCTTGATTGATCCCCTTGGTCAGAAGGACCAGCTCATTCAGTTTCTCGTCGGCAAAGGCCAAAGCGCCTTTTAATTCGCTCGCAAGCGCTGTCTCGCTTGCGAGCGATACTGGCACATGAAGCAAGCTGCAAGAAGATTGGAGTATGAGACGATCCTCAGATACCCATTTGTTGATTACTTTGAGCTGTTCAAGCTTGTCACGCAAAGAGGCTTTCCAAATTCCGCGCCCATCAATAATGCCAGCTCCAAGCACTTTGTCTTGAGGGAATCCATGTTTTTCAAGCGACTTCACATTACCTGAATATCCATGCACCAGATCAAGTCCAATACCGTGAACCGGCAGCTGAATGATATCTTCGTAGTTCTCAACGGATTCGAAATAGGTTTGCAGCATGATTTGGAGCTTAGGCGCTGCAGCTGCAAATGTACTATAGATCTTCTGTAGTCGCTGGATATCTAGTGAGGACAGCTTGGTCACAAGAATCGGTTCATCCAACTGTACCCATTCCACGCCTTCATCTGACAACTCCTGGAGAATTTGATTATACAAGGGGAGCAGCTGATCGAGATAGTGATCCAGCTCTTCTTCCTTATAGCCTTTGGACAGCTTCAGCAAGGTAAGGGGTCCAATAATTACCGGCTTCCCTTCAATTCCGAGAGCTTCCTTCGCTTCTTTGTATGCGATGAGAGGTTTATTTTCTGTAAGTGTTGGAGCGGCTCCGTCCAATTCAGGAACAATATAGTGATAATTGGTATTGAACCATTTTGTCATTTCACTCGCTGTCGCTTCTTTCGTTCCACGAGCGATTCCATAATAAACGGATAGTGGCACGGTGCCGCCATCGTATGTAAAGCGCTGAGGCACGATACCAAACATCGTTGCCGTATCCAGCACTTGATCGTAATAGCTGAAGTCACCGACAGGAATTAGGTCAATCCCTTGTTCTTTTTGTTTTCTCAAATGACTCAAGCGAATCTCACGTAATTGTTCATGAAACGCTGCTTCTTCAAGCTTGCCCGCCCAGTAAGCCTCCAGTGCTTTTTTCCATTCTCTCTGAGCTCCAATTCGTGGATATCCTAATATGCTGCTCTTAACCATCTCTTAACACTCCTATCTGACAAATTGTTAAACAAAAGATATCACGGTTAAGAGGTTATAGTGTAACTGTAATAAACTATACCTGGTTATAGCCTGCGGCTATAGCAAACAGCAGAGAGTAGTCATTATTCGTCAAGTAATGTTAATCGAAATTGTCGAATAATAAGCGCAGTGTAACGACAAAAATATGGATATAACTATGTCGAAACACGAAATATATTGGGCCTAACGTGGTTATATTAAGCTAGGTAAATGATCGATGAGGAACTTAACAAGGAGGCAATAATTCATGGACAGCACGAAGGATTATGTAAAGAAATTAAACGAAAATGCCGAAAAACAGCGTCATAACAAAAACAACGGTAAAGGCACTCCTGGCGATAAGCTCCCATCCAAGCAGCACAGCACCAATAAATAACGACATCTTTTCATCGCTGTTTTTGTCGTAAGATCTTCTTGATTAGCGACTGACTGAATCAAGACGAGACCTATAGAAAAAAGCCTGACTTGTCAGGCTTTTTCAATCATTCAAGATCAATCCATACTGAAGATAGCATCAATTCTTTCTTTAGCACCTTCCCATGATTCCATAACAGGTACTTTATACTGCTCCAGTGCCTTAAGATTCCATGGATGGGGGATACATAGAACCTTTTTCCCTCGCTCTATGGCGGGCAATAGATTATGCATACCGTCATCGATGAGTAGATCATATTCAATCAAAGACTTTCTTTTACATACAAACAGCTGCTGCAATGAAATAAAGGGCATATGCTTCTGCAGCCAATTCCACTTCTCAGCTGCCGATGAAGGGTCCCCCGCTGTCACTATAATCAGATCGTATGCTTCATCAAGCTTTTCCATTTCGGCGACAACATGATCATCAAATAACTCCAGCTCTTCATAAATTCGCGGCCGGTTAAAGAATACATCATGGGTACTGTCTGGATGGCGCAGGTGATCCGTATTCCAGTCAATCATGTCTTCATAACGTAGTGGATGTGTCGGAAAATCGTTGTTGTTATGAAATATTGCTCTTCTGATGAAATGACATATCGTATCGTCCATGTCTACTGCTACAACTGGCTTCGTCATAGATCCTCCTGCTTTTGGCTCAAATCTCAATATTGCTAATTCAATTTATTGATACATTAGACAAGAACATTTGTCAATTACAAACGATTAAGGGTTACATTGCACGGATGGCATTGACGATTCCTTTCCAAATGAATTCAGCTTCAGTACTGGTGATATTCAAAGGTGGGTAAATAATTAACGCCCCATTAAAAAAGTTTCCTAATATTCCTTCGCGTCTCAAATTTGCGCTGAGTCTTCCTCCCCACTCCATTGTAATTCCACTTTTGCTATGTGGATCTACAAACTCAATGCCAATCATCAGGCCTTTCCCTCTAATGTCTAAAATATAGGGGTATCCTTCGAGCTCGGAACGCAGCCGGGTCAAAATCTGCATACCTTGCAATTGAGCGTTTCTCACGAGCTGTCCCTCTTCTATCATATCAAGCACTGCTAATGCGGCCTCACAGCCGACCGGGTGACCGTTTTGCGTTGATCCATGGAGAAATACTCCTCCTCTGCCAAACATGGAGTCTCTCAACTGTTCGGAGAAGAGTGCTGCGCCCATGGGAAAGTAGCCTCCAGTCAAACCTTTGGATAAGAGAATGATGTCAGGATTGATTAGGTAATCATGAGAAGCAAGCCAGCTTCCTGTCCTTCCTAGCCCAGTCGTGACTTCATCCACAATGAGCAAAATACCATGGTCTGATGTCAATGCTGCCAGCTCTTGAATGAATGCCTTGGGCATAGGAACTGCACCATTAACCCCTTGAACCAGCTCTACAACGAATGCAGCGATGGAATCACCACCATGCTCCTGTATAATACTTCGAAGCTCCTGCAGACTGGTTGCTGATCGTTCTGCTTCTTTTTGCTCATTATGATGATAGGGAGACGGGATAGAATAGCATCCTTCTAGACCAGGGCCGAAGGAGGCTTGAATGCCCATATGAGTTACCGACCCCGACCCAAAGGTTGTCCCATGGTAATTCCCTTCGATACTAACAAATTTCGTGCGCTGAGGCTGCTGCTGAGTGATGAAGTATTGGCGGGCCAGCTTCATTGCTGTCTCTACTGCACCAGATCCATCCATAGTAAAGAATGCCATGCTCATCGGCTTGCCTGCAATCGAGATCAACCGTTCGGCAAGGGTTGCAGCAGCAGCGTGATTCTGTTCGCAGGTCGATGCATAGCTCAAACGCTGAAATTGCTTGCAAATGCGATCAATGATCCGAGAATTTCCTAGTCCGATTGAGGGAACTGCGGTTGTTAGATACATGAATTTGTTCCCGGCTTCGTCATATACCCACGAGCCCTCCCCTCTATCCAGCATCATAAATGGCGGAAGGGACTGCTGATCCACTGGTGGCATATAGGTAAAGGGATGCAGGAATGGATATGTTAATTGGGTTGATTTATACATTTTATCTCAGCTCCTTGAAATGAAAGGCATAAAAAAACTGAACTCCGAGGAGAGGAGCTCAGTTATACTGGTGCAAATAGCAAGGCTGGCTTGTCTCCTTGACACTCTCTCCTCTCAATTGTCCGATGAGATCGTGGTAGCGGACTGACTGGCGCCTTCATCCACCTGCCGCAAATTAAACAGAAGAAACACAGCTCCTGTAATACCGACCAGAGCCGATAAAATGAGGAAGAATGTAGGGAATCCTGAGTAATCAACAACGGTACTAAGCAGGGTCTGCGTTCCGGCCAGCATTAACGTAAATAATAAAGATTGCATGGATAATACCGTAGCACGCCGATTGGATGGGATCATCCGATTCAGCATGGCAGCGAGCGCTGGCCGCAATGCAGAAGAGCAGAAGCCCATCACAAATAAAATAACAATTCCCCATACTACAGGAGCCAATCCTGCGGCAGCCAAGCACAAAGTCATAATCAAGGGCAGCAGCAGCAAAATTAAAGATTCCTTGAGTTTCTTTGTCAATCGATGGGATAAGGCGGACCCTGTAATACTGGCGACACGAAGGAGCAGGATAATTGCACCGACCCAGCCAATAGGAATATCACTGGTAAGAACATAGGGCTGAATGAAGAAAAATATTAGCATAAAAGTAGGTAGGGAAAGAACCGTCGAAAAAAAGATGAAATTACGCAGCGTTTTAAATTGAAGACTTAAATGGAATGCCTCCTTTAAATCAGCGGAAATTCCTTTATTTTCCTGGGAGGGTTGTCCTACAGGAGGCTCACGAAATTTAAATAACAGAAATCCACCCACTATACATGCCAGGCCACTCCATAGGAAGGGCTGAAGCATCGTATAGCCTGCCAGCAGGCTTCCAATTAGTGCAGCTGCAGCCTGAGTTCCTTGCACAACAGCCGTATAGCGGCCCATAATTTTGGCGTATTCCTCCTCACGGCCGGCACTCTTTAATCCGTCATACAGAACTGCTACATCCGTCCCACTGAAGAAGGTCTGTGCTACACTCCACAAAATATGAATTAATAATAGCAGGGGAATCCAGGAAACCAATCCATATAGTATCGTCAAGATACCGAAGGCAACTGATCCAATGAACAAAGACACCTTGCGTCCATATCTGTCTGCAACCGCTCCCGCAGGAACTTCAGCAATGGCTGCTATGACAAAACCAACTCCTTGCATGATCCCGATAAGTCCTAGACTCATTCCCCTGACCTGCTGCAAAAAAATGATCCACATGGGCAGCCACAGCAAAAAATTAACAAGTACGGTATGTGCAAAGAATCTTCCAAGCTGGAACGTGATTGGCAGTGGAGCACGTGCAGATTCCATTATTAAACTTCGACCTCCCTCTTCTATCATTCATTAGTTTGAGATGAAGCAATAATATTTAGTTTAATTGTGAAATATTTCTATATTATTCGTCAAGCCATTTTACCATGGTATTATGAAGAATTCCTTCGCGCTCATAGTTCAAGACAATCTCTGACTTCCGCAGTGTATTGCGTGCCAATTCACGGACCAGGGCTTTGTGATTCGTGACAGGACGATCATCAATAGATCGAATGATATCTCCTGCTCTAAGACCTGCTGCTGCCGCTGGGCTTCCTTCAAAGCAATATAAAACCCGGTTTCCATCACTTATTCCTGTGCTTAGAATACCGAGACGGCGATGTCCGAACAGGGCTTGGCGAATATCGCTTCCCAGTTCCACCACACTTTTTAAATTAAATAACGTTCTTGTCCATGTCTCATCCATCAGATCCTTAACAAACAAATCATCCGGTTCTTGACCGAATCCACTGACTTCGACACGGACAATAACATATGGGCTAGAGCTCTGAAGGTAAAAGGTGGTGATGAGCGGATACTCTTTCCCTGAAATCTCGTAAGCATGTCTCCACTGGAGTGATTGATTCGTTGTTAGTACATGGATTTCAACCCGATTAGTAATACCTCCGTACTCCATAACAAGTTCATCTCCATGCTGTACACCGCTGTCTGCAAAGAAGGATAGGTACCCTTCTAAAGTGGACAAGTAGCCCCAGATTTCCTCTTGATCTCCCATTATATGAATCTCATTTCGGAAGCGGGTTGACGTGTTCAATCATATTCCCTCCTTATCCGCAGCCATACTTCGTTCTCTCTTCAGTCTTTGCAGCTCTTCCTTCGTCTTCGCATCGACAAAGCCTGTGAATTTCTCGTCGTAGGACAGATGAACTTCCGTTTCATAAAGCTGCCGATCTCTTGCGTACAGCACCTTGATTGGTGCCGGATTGTTATATTGCTTGGACAAAGCAACAACCAGTGCTTTATGGGTGTTGACTTCAGCTCCATTCACAGTAAGAATGACATCACCACTTCTAATTCCTGCCTTGTAAGCCGGACCTTGAGAAAAAGCTTGCATGATGTAATTACCTTTACCCGCACGTAATCCGGTTTCTTTCTCATAAATTTCCGAGTGTCCTGTATTGGTGACTCCGAGTCTTGGGTAGCCGAACAAATTCAGCCTTAAATCCAGCCCAAGTTCAAGCACACATTTCAAATTCGTGAGTGATCTTCTCCACCCGGTCTCCATACACTCCCTGAGCCATAAACCATGTCCTTCGTTCCCATATCCTTCAACTTCTACGGTAAGTATCACAAAAGGGCCTTGCTGTTCTATCAAAAAAGTAGTTTGCAAATTATACTCGACTGTATCGCCGTTAGACAGAATAGAGACATAACAATCCGATAGCTTGTACATGTGTGGAAATTGAGAAGCTATACATTCCGTTTCATTTTCGATATCCCCATAAGTAAAACGGAATTTGTCACCCGCCTGCGGATGGTCTGGATCCCCGGTGCTGCTTCCGAAATCGCTCAAATAGGCATTTGAGCCGGAAACAGTGGCAATCATCCTCCATACCGTTTCAGGTGTAGACTCCAGATGAATCACATTGACCGTATGTCTTCTGTCTTCGCTAAGCATGTTCGCTTCCCCCTCCGTTAATTTGGCATCATCATTTTTTCGAGCTGTTCATACCGTTCATTGCCGAGTATTCTGGCAACCTCTTTCACGTTTGCTGCTAAGTCATGAGTCAAGCCAGGAAAAGTGCATAAGGCTTGCAGCCATTGAAGCTTCTCGTAGTTAATGGCTTGATCAGCCCTGTTCATGGATACATGGGCCCCATGCATCTGCGGCTTGATTAGCTCATCACGCTTGGTCTGATAGGTCTTCAAAGCGTTTTCCCAAGAAGCCTGTCCAGTGAACACTTCATGGAGTGCCTTGCTCAATAGCTCCGCGCTTCCTACGGCATTATCCATTCCTGAACCGGTAACCGGATGTACATACGCTCCTGCGTCTCCTACAAGAGCCCAGCCTTGTCCATATGCTTGCTTTAAATACATGGGTCTCGCTCCAATGCCTCGAACTCGATCAGACAGCTGTGCTGCTTGCATCCGTTCATGCAGTCCGGGTATTTTTGTTATTCGTTCTAGCAGCATATCCTTTGGACTTCTCATCCAGCGTTTCATCTCCGACATAGGCGGCATTACCAATACGGTATGAAGGTCGTCATCAGTCGGGTTGCAGAAAATGATATCCTCCTCGTTCCAGAACCACTCAACTGCCGGTATAGGCAACGGTTTAACATTCCTGAAATAACCGTAATAAGCTGGCCTCATTAACGGAGAGGTCTCATACGATGCGGCATTCACCCTGCTTGCGACAAAGGAAAAATATCCGTCTGCTCCAACAATGACGTTTGCCATTAATTCTTTTTGAACGGCTCCTTTTCTGATGCTTATTCCCTGAACCTTTCCCCGATCCTGGATCAGCCCGGTAACCAAGCTCCCTTGTTCAAAGCTTACCGTAGGGTATGACATCGCTTTTTGAATGAGAATTTGGTCAAAATGGTAACGGCGAAGCCCAATAGCTCTTGGTGTCACCAGCATATCTGATTCAAAGCTGCTGGTACCCAGATGAACATGCATTCGTCGGAGCGAAGGAGCTCCAGCGGCTTCAAGCTGTTCCAGCACACCCAGCCTTTGATAGATATCAATCTCACCCGTCACATGCGTAGAAGTCGTATGACTAGGGAACGTATCGCGATCTACCATAGCGACTTTGTAACCCTTTTGAGCCAGAAAAATGGCAAGTGCTGCTCCGGCACACCTGGCCCCAACGATAACGGCATCATACATTCATTCGTCTCCCTTCAAGAAAATCTCGACAAATCAGTCCGAAGACTGATTTGTCGAGCTGTAACTTCTGTGCTGCAATGTGCCTTTAGATCAATGATTAGGTAACTTGCGTGCAGGCATAGATTGTGCCAGCGAACTTGCCATCAAGCTGATCATAGAGCGAGATTACATCCTGGGATGAAAACTCAGTAGCTTGCGGTGGAAGTCCTTTCACCATTCCAGTCATGTGAATGGGAGTTTGATTCACGAATGTACCTTCCGGTGTTTCAATATCCCAGTAAAGCCAAGTTTCGCCCGGAACATTGCTGTTAATGTTCATGCCCAGTGGAATACTCACTTCGCCCTTCAAAGCTTTGCCAGTTGATGCATTCCCTCCGCGTACATAGACTTTTTCACCTGGCCACAAAACTTCAGATGTCGCTACGAGATCAACATTTTTGATGTCAAGCTCAACGCTGATGCCGGATTTCATTGTGAATTCTGAGTCAGACACCGTAAATTCTGTAGGCTTCACTTGAGAGAAATAAAGTTTTTCGGAACGACCGTCAGCAAGCTCCAATACCGTGGTACTGTTTGAGTTAGGCAATGTCATAGATGCTTTTTTAAGAAGTTTTGTAATCATTTTTCTTACCTCCGTGGAATGGTTGTTACTTCGGCCGAAGTACAATTTTATTATCATCCAAATCGTGCTATGGCGCTCTGCTTCATCCACTCAAATGTTCGGCTTTTATTTCCAATTCCTGCATTTTGCTTTGAAAGTAATTATAGGCTTGTTCTCAACTGTGCCGGCTGCGAACACGTCAAAGAAATCGTCCTTTTTTACATCTTGAAGCTCTTGAATGTGAACCACGTATTTAATAACATCCCCCGGAAGCACAGGCATGAGAAATCGAACCTGCATGTTCGTAAGCTCTACATTATTATTTTTAGAAGAGCAGCCTGACTTCAGAAGCAAATGCAGGCTTTGTCGAATGCCCTCAATAAGCAAGACACCTGGATATATACTGTAGCTCTTAAAATGTCCTTGCAAAAAATAATCGCTTAAACTTATTAGCTTTATGGTTGATATCCGGGCTGCTTCATCTGATTGCAGCACTTTGTCAACAAGAATCCATGGTTTGGAGCCGGGCAGCAGATCTTCAGGAGACAAGGAGTGCAGCATGGATTATCCCCCTTATACAGTCGATTGAATTTTGGCTAAACTCAGTTCACCCTCAGCAACTAATCGGTCTGCTGCATATGCTCTGGCTTCAATTCTGGCTTGAGAAGTAAACAAGCGAATTGGGCTGACTTCATATATAAGTGTTTCTTGCCAGGAAACGGGTTCCGACTGACGCATAAACAAGGAACCAAGAATGGGGATCTCTCCCTCTAAGAGAGGGCCCGTCTCCAGCTGAACGAGCAGCACCGCAGATTGGGCTAGTCCTTCCAATACACATACTTCAGGAAAGAAGGGCAGCTCGTACATGTGCTTATGAACGGATTGCAGACAAATCGATGCTTCTAGTTTCTTGCCAGGCTCATAATGAATAATTTGCTCTACGAAGCGAAAAGGAGGCTGTTGGGGCAATTGAGTAATCAAACTTGCATAATCGACATGGTTCATGGCGCTAGTCTATAATTTCGATGGGTTCTTCAATGACAATAAAAAAGATAACTCCTGTATCGGTCTGGATGTCGTGAAGCTCACCAGGACCCGCAGTAAGGAAATCCCCTTGTACCATCGTTTCTCCGCCTGCCAGCATACTGCCTTCAAGCACGTAAGCATATTCTCGGCCCGGATGGTTGTGAACAGGAATGAAGCCGCCCGGGTGCAGCTTGACGATGAATGCTTCCGTTCTGCTCTTTGCCGTCTGCTCTTTCCATAGCGGCTGATATTCTGAATTGTGAAAGACTCCCTTTTTCCACTCACGCTCACTGATTTTTGATATGAAATGTTCTCGATTCATTTTCTTCCCCTCCTTGATTTATTGTTCACGATGTGGCTTTACAGCGGACAGCACCATTCGTGGACTGGATATGTTCAAGGGATCCCGTTGCAAGCTGCCATATACACAGACATCTGTAAATCCTGCTTTCTTCAGCATTGTTGTCAACTCTGGTGCGGAGTAAAGGCGGACATCAAGTGTCGTTGAGCGCATACTCCGTTCCCTGAACCACTGAATCTTTTCTACCCAGCGTCCTGTCGTCGGGTAGAAAAAACGCTCCGACCATACCGGCACACCGTTCATATCATCCCATCGCCGCGGCTGATATTGCGATACTTTATAATCTCGATTCTCTGTTTCAATGAGAAAGGTTCCACCTGGCTTGAGGGCTTGGAATACCCGCTGAATAGCGGCATGATCATCCTCTTCATCGAGATAACCGATAGCAGTTCCTATATTGAGAACCGCATCATATTCGTCACTTCCCTCCAGATTGCTCATTAATCCTTGAATGAACTCAATGTTCTCCTCAACGCCTGACTTCACGGACTCTTCTTTTGCCCGCTTCAGGGATACAGTAGAGTAATCGAAGGCTGTTACTTGGTATCCTTGCTGTGCCAGCGGTATGCTAAGTCGTCCTTGACCGCAGCCGAGATCGAGGATGGAAGAGCCCTTGTCGAGAACAAGCAAGTCAAGAATCCATTTCACTTCTGCTTTTGTTCGTTCCGGTGTCATAATGGCTTGTGACAGCAGCAAATAATCTTCTTTGAAGAAATCCTCGAGACGATCCATCATTCGTGCCGTCTCTCCTTTCGTAATGTATATTTTCATATCAGTTTCTAAACTGTCTTGCGCAGGTGTGCAACCCGATATTCCGAAGGGTTCATTCCAATGAGTCGCCGAAAGGTACGCGTGAAATGTGTCAAATCCCCGTATCCCACTGACAAGCACACGTCAGTGACGAGAGAACCGCCTTCAAGCAAGGATTTTGCGAGTTGTATTCGGCGCTCCATAGTGTACTCTTTAAACCCTTTTCCTGCGTATTTCTGAAAGATCCGGGAGCAGTAGGAAGGGCTAATGCATAAATAAGACGAGAGCACATCTAGCGCCAATTCATTGCTGCCCAGATTCTCTTCAATATACATCAGTGCTTTTCTAAAAAGCCTTGCCTGCTGCGAATCATCTGACGAATGAACAGCAGCATCCACTCTCTCCATGACTTCAAACATGCCGACAAACATAATCAAATCCGGTAATTCGCTGCTTAAGATAAGAACTACAGGGATTTGTTTCATGACTTCTTCGAGGTCCCAATGGGCCGGCAATTCACGTGCTTTGGAAATGATAAACACCATTTGATAATCATTTAGTGCTGAAGGAGTGATACTGAATTCCGGCAATGAGGACAGGATTACATCGCAGTAGGAATCCATCTTTTCTTTGAAAGCTAAGCATTCGAACTCTGAATATTCGTGAAGTACGATTAATCGTTCCATAGTTTATCCCTCCGTATGAATGAAGTTAATATAATGAGGGACTCCTGTTGAAGTAAAGATGATAAGTTCACCTCCATGCATGTGATAGCTTACTATATACAGCCTATAATCATGGTATAGGAGAACGTAGATTCAATACTCTGTTGATTTGAATGCTCTTTCGGCTTTAATTGACGATCTGTAAAAATGCAATAAAAAAAGACGCTGCTTTCATTAGAAAGCAGCGTCTCCCGAACTATCTATCTTTGATTTGTCTCTTTATTGCTGTAACCGCACCGACATGGAGCCCTTCATGAAATATAGTTCTGATAAGCACTTGCTCGATAGTGTGCATCCCCATCTCGGTAGGGGCAAACTCTTCTTCCATCCGATCCTTGTACGTTTCCTGAATGAACCTTGGCTGTTCGTTCAGCAAAGTGACCAGTTCTGACAAGGATGGAGTGTCATCTGTGAACTGAGACGGGCTGGTTCCATAACCGAACCATTCATTAAATGCCATGGATACAGGCGGATCTTCTTTGGTGAGCACTCTTAACCATAAGTACTGATCAATAATGACATGCCCCAGATTCCATCTGATATTGTTATTGAAGCCCTGGGGTACGATCTCTGCTTCTTCTTCTGAAATATCCTTCACTAGCTCCAGTAATTCTGTCCGATATGTATTCAATTGCTCAAATAAAACCTCGTGTCTTCTTTCCATTAGGTTCCCTCCTTTTTTGTCATATACCAATATTATACAAATATCTTTTAAATCCTCTATTTCTCATCACGAAAAAATAGGAGCGAAATAAATCTCGCTCCTATGAAACGGACAGGTTGATTACTCCGTTTCTGATGGTTCTTCAATCTGCATTATACGATCTCCAGGTACATTTTCAAGCATTTGTGTTCGTCCACTGGGCCATTTAATCGTGATCTTGTCCACTTTGTCATGCTTGCCAAGCCCAAAATGAATCCTTGGGTCACTCTGAGCACCATGGCTGTTGCCACCGTCTTTTTCAACCACCGTCTTGACACCGTTAACCTCGAAAGTCACTCTTGCACCAACGGCATCTCGATTGCTTGGAAATGTACCGATCAGGTCGAGTTTAATCCAATGATTCCCGTTCGTTATTTCATTTCTGTACACTTTAGTTTCCGAGCCCTGATTTGCAAATACAAGATCATTGACTCCTCTATTAAACAGATCGACTGCTGCCACGCCGCGGCTGTCCTCCGTGAATGTTATTCCGACATCCTTCGATACGTCGATGAACTTCTCACCGTTATTTAAATACAGCGGTTTGGGCTCATATCCAGACATGCTCTTGTTGTTAAATGCAGGCCAGCTGGTCGCATCCTCAACGATATAACCCGGGGTTGTCGCAAGTGTCCCCATATCAAACCAGTATTCATCCTTCTTGTCAGCGGATATAAATCCGTTGGTCACCATTAGACTCATATTTCCGCTGTTATCGGCATCAAAGAACCTTGCTCCCCATGACCATCCCGACTGCTGCACTCCCATCTCCTTGGCCCTGTCTACAAACTGGCCTTCCTCATTCTCATGCCACAGCTGATTACCTTCCAGCAAATATTTTTCCTTACTAATATTGCTGACAAAGTTGACAAGTCTGCCATCATGGAACAAGTCTGCAAAGTCAACATTCATTCCTTTGAAGGTATCATCACCTACTCCTCTCTTTTGAACCACTGATTGAAAACCTTTGCCTTCTTGATTAATCAGCAGCATGTCGGGCCCAAAATCATTGGCATTATAAATATCAGGCCACCCGTCCTGGTTCAGATCAGCAGCCCCGGAGGCCAGCGTCCAGCCGGGGTCATCAACATTCATCTGTTTGGATACATCTGTGAAGGTCTGATCACCATTGTTCATTAACAACACATTGCGTCCGCCATTACGAGCTCGTTCAAAATCATCATGCATGATCTTGGTCGATTGGAGGCTCCAAAGATCGTGCTCCTCGTTAAAATAACAGCTCAAATAAATATCCAGGTATCCATCCCGATTATAATCTAGTGAAATGGCTTTGCTGACATAGCCTTCATATCCTGTTCCCGAGGTGTCCGTAATATCTGTAAAGGTTCCGTCTCCATTATTCTTATATAAGCGGCTCTTGCCCCAAGCTCCCACAAATAAACTGGGATGACCGCTATTGTCAATATCCAGCCACAGTACGGTTTCCGAAATTCCTTCCCGATTAACGTCTGCAATCCCGGCTTCTTCCGCGGCTTCAGTGAACGTACCATCTCCATTGTTCCGATAAAGCATATTTTTGCTGCCTCGTTGGGAATTGGCATAGTATAAATCCATATACCCGTCTCCGTTGTAATCACCAACCGCTACCGCAGCGCCAGTTGCAGACATCCAGGGCATAATATTACTGAGCTTGGGATCGAATGTTTCCGTCAGATGTGTAAATTCTATGCCAGAGCTTACACTGATCTCCTCATACTGAAATCCACGATCTACCAGCGAACTTGATTCTCCCGATGTACAGCCCGCAATCATGATAATGGATAACAGTAAACCGTATTTTTTCACCTTTTTCTGCATGTCCATCCTCCTATCACATCGTAATCATTCATTAATTGTCTTGTCTTGTCTATCCATCGAATATAATGCGATTCGGGATTGTAAGAGCCGGCAAGTTCACGTGCCAAATGAACAACCTTGACGCCTTCTTCCATCTTGCTGTGCCATTCCGGGTCCATCTTACTCGTCATATCGTCCCAATACCTTCTATTCTGGAGCTTTCTTGCTTCCCATCCGAAAGCCATTCCCTGTCTGAATGATGCATGATACTTCTGAGGAATCACCCGATAAACGCCTTGAACACGCCCAGGATTGTCAAACAAGCTGTAAGCAACAGCAAGGCCGACACCGCTCATGACATCCTGACGAACCTCTTCAGGCATATTCTTCAGATTATTCAGCACGGTTGAAATTTCAAATCGGCATTGAAACCACAATGATCGACCATAACCCTGGCAACCTACTCGTAATGGGCTTGTCCCCATATGTCTCAGCTGGCTGAATAAGACTGGGTTGATGCCGTAGTCAAACAACCCTGCCTTGAATCCGACTCCATCGAAGAGCATTGGCGCATAGTACGGATCCATATTTCGAATCCAGCGCTGGTAAGAACTCATTCTGAATCGATAAACTGAATACAGCCACCAGCCTAATCCGACATAGTACTGATAGATGTGATCAGGATTGAGCCGATAAATATATCTCTCAAATGCTTGTCCACGATTGCTGAGCTGAAGCATCGATCGAGCTCCAAAACCCATACCTGCACCTTCATAGGCGAACCCGCGATAAAAATCGCTGAATTCTTTGTCAAGCACAGTTTTAATCTTGTTCATCCTAGTACCGCAATTCGATGCCAGATTGTGACCCGTCAAAAAACTTTGCAGGATCTGTGTGAATCGGCATCCGAAAGGGCTGTCGTCTCCACCGGTAAATCGTTTTAACATTTGAGGTATATTTTGCCTAATTAATCGAGCATATAGAAAAATAAACAAGAAGACCAAAACAAGGATTGAGACAACAACCATTAGACCACCGTTCAGCATTGCTTATTCCTTTCTTGTGTCGGCAATATCCACAATGTCCTGAAGATGCTGTAGAGTACCCAACTCACCTTCAGTCAACTGAACTCCGAATTCACGTTCCAGATGAACCGCAAGCTCCAATGCCATCAAGGAATCAATTCCCAGTTCTTCAAAGGTGCTGTTGAGTGCATCCGCAGACAAGGATTCCTGAGTCATTTCTTCCACAATCTCAATAATTCTGTTCCTTATATCCTCCATACTGATCACCCTCCGCCTTATATTAGTCCCCCACTTATTCCAACCACTTCTCCCGTAACGTAGGACGCATTGTCCGACAACAGATATAGAATCAGGTCTGCGACTTCGCCAGGAGTACCCATACGTTTTAAAGCAATAGAATTGGACAGTTCTTTTTTTCTCGTAGTCTGAAGCTCCTGAGTCATTAAGGTATCAATATAGCCAGGGGCTACGCAGTTGATTCTCACGCCGAGCGGTCCAAGCTCCTTGGCCAATGCCTTGCTGAAACCTATAATTCCAGCTTTGGCTGCTGAATAATTGGTCTGTCCAGACATCCCGATCTGCCCTGAGATGGAAGTAACATTCACCATAACCCCACGGTTTACCGCGAGATGTTTCAGCATAGACCTTGAGAGAAAATAAAGTGCTCGAAGATTGACCTGATACACCTGCTCCCATTCTGCTTCTGACATATTGTATAGTGAGCTGTCTGCCGTGATGCCAGCATTGCTGACAATCATATTAATTGGATAAGCCATCCGATCTGCGAGTTGTTTCGTCAACTGCTTGATCTGGGATTCCGATGAGAAATCACAGTGTAGTGCGTGTGCTGTATGCCCCTCCATTGAAAGATCTTCTACCAGTTGTTGAGCCTTCTTACCTGAATTGAAATAAGTGAAGTACACGACCGCACCGGCACGAGCCAGCTTGATGACCGTCTCTCTGCCAATACCTGTAGCTCCTCCTGTAACCAATACATGATCCCCACTGAAATTCCAAGCAATGCAACCCAAGGTATCTGCCCCTTTCTGAGTTAATTTTTTTCGAACACTCCAGCTGCAAGGAATCCTCCAAAGGCAGACACGCATTTGACCGCAGTCTTGATGCTCCGGGATTCCCATCGTGTCGTCATAGGTAAATCTATTTTGAAATGATGGCTGCTATAGTTGGCCGCTGGAGGAATCACACCTTGCTCCATGCTCTCCAGCATGCAGACAATTTCGAGGAGCGTGTTTGCACCAAGCGTATGTCCGAAATAACCTTTCAAGGCCGTCATCTGCGGAAGAGGCATATTTAAATCAGCGAATGCCCTTGCTATTTCTGCCACTTCATAAGCATCCCACATTTGCATACCTGTTCCGTGTGGAATTAGCAGATCCAGCTCCTTAAGATTGCTGTGCTGCATTGCTCTAGATATAACGCTCGAATAGGAATGGGAAGCAACATTCGGCAGTGACAGATTCCATCCATCCTGCTGAAACGCTCCTCCGAGATATGTGCCAAGCTCTCGTCCACCTGCATTTGCCTTCTCAGGACTTGTCATGACAATCGCTGCTGCCCCATCTCCGAGCACCGAACCGTCACGTTCTGAATCAAATGGTTTCAATATTTGCCGGGGTGAATGGAAGCCTTTGTCCCCGAGCCACAAATATTCGGTCGCATGTACATAATCAGCACATACAACAACCACACTTTCAGCCTGTCCCTGCTGAATGATCTGCCTGCCCAGCTCCATGGCATAGAGTCCAGAGGCACAAGCATTATTTGTAATGTAGGATACACCTTGAATACCGAGTAATTTGGCCAGATAGAATAGATAAGGGAATGTCTGCAACCGAAAAATATCTTGTTTATGCTGTTCAAAAGAAGTAAGGGGAGATACACCTTGCTGCAGCATATGATTCTGTGATTGAAGAATTTTATCAATAAATGGATTTATACCTGGATTCTCATGACCAATGACAAGTGCACTCTTGCTCAGTTCAGCTTTTGAGAGACAAGCCTCGTCAATGGCTAGAAGAGCTGCAACAAGCATAAACACAAAGTCTGGATCCTTATCCAGTCCTTCCTGCTCAATCCACCTGCGTTCAGCTCGAGCAAGCCAAGCCTTCAAATCCAATGGAGGCATTTCGTACACTGGGAAGTTGATGGTCGTACCATCATACATTTCATATCTGCGAAGATTGGGACTGTTTCTGGAAGTTTTCATTCCTTTCCAAACCTCTTCTCTTCCTATCCCCGGTGCTCCGAGCGCGCTGGCTCCGATAATAGAGACACGAGCATTCATATCCTCTCTGCCTCCTTCTTGCGTTCATCATCTTTTTTTTCCAGTTTGAGCTGCAGTATATCTCTATTCGGCAAACATCCATTGGCTTCGCATGCATCCAGACCTCCCTTATCCTGACCATACTTAATCAGTACAAGATCCATATCTTCCGACTCCGTCGTTAAAGATGCTGCTGGTCCTATCGGGGATATTTTCAGCTGTCCATGAATTGAATACGTTTGCCGTGCACTGACACCCGGCCTTTCGATCAGGAGTACTGTGATACGTTCCTCCAAGTATTGGTCTGAAGACTGAACTGATTTCAATAATAGTTCGGACTCAATCCTGTGCTCTGGCGGTATTAGGTGCACATTACATACGATCACTCGGTCATGTCTGCCTTGCTGAAGGAGCTGTAAGGCATATAATATTGCGGCCGGAACTGTGCCTGCCCCTCCAGACAATGTGGTGTTGGTACCTTTGATATTGGTGTACATGGATATATATCCGGCTAGTGAGTTGTACACCGTATTGGGAAAGATGGCCGGATTAACCCGATTGGGTCCATATTTCTCAGCATCCTTCTGTAAGGCTTCAATCGAAAATAAACTTGAGAGGTTATTGCCAACGACGAGTCCTGCCCGCTCCGGAACTCCTGATAAGGAAAGATCTGAGAGACCCGCATCATGAATTGCTTCTTGCACTGCAGCAATACAGGCCTTGGCGATATCGGGGATCCGAGGTAATTGAATTGGATTCAATAAATTAAGGCTTTCAATCGTTATATATGGTGATGAAGGTACATGGCTTCGGTTAATCTCTGTTCGCAAGCCTATGGGGGATAGCCATGCGCTGCCTTGAATAAATGCCTCCATTATGCTCCCGCCTTTCCTAGAACAATGGAAGAGTTGATACCTCCAAAGGCAAATGCATTGGAGAGGATGAAATTTGGCTGCTTGCGTAATGGACGCTTAGCGATAACACGAACGCGGCAATCTGGATCAAGCTGCTCCAAATTAAGTGTGTGAGGAAGCCAGCCGTATCTGAGCATGTTCACACTTGCAATTGCCTCTATGGCGCTTGCCGCTCCCAGTGTGTGTCCAATATGTCCTTTAATCGAACTGGTAAGTATATCTTCACCAAACAGCTCGAATAATGCCTTTGCTTCTGTTCGATCGTTAGCCGGGGTTCCTGTTCCGTGCGCACTAACATAGCCGATGTCCTCCAGTGTTAATTCAGCCATCCTCAGTGCCTCAAGCATAGAACGCATTGCACCAACCCCGGAAGGATCAGGCTGTGTAATATGGTACGCATCAGAGGTAAGACCATAACCAAGCAGGTATGCAAGTGGAGAAACTCCGCGGGCACGTGCATCACTTTCCCGTTCCAATATAAGGACACCAGCTCCTTCACCGAGAATTAATCCTGTTCGATTTACATCAAAAGGCCGGCACCAATCGCTTGACATCGCTCTTAAACTGCCGAATCCAGTGAACGCTGTCCAAGACAGAGCATCTACCCCGCCAGTAATCATACAATCAGCACGACCATATTTAAGCTCATCCATTGCTTGTGCAATCGCAAAATTCCCTGCAGCACATGCATTGGTCATCGTCCATTTTGGACCCTTCAGCTGTAAGGAATCAGCAATTTGATCCGAGATAACATGAGGACCTTGACGATATCCGTTTTTGATGATGGGGGTTGATTCGCCCATGGTTGTTCCCACACATATCCCTGTTCGAAATTGAGCTGGATTCGATAGCTTGGCTTGATACAAAGCATCTTCTGCTGCGGATAGATACATGGCAACAGCTTTTCCTAATCCTTGATTCATGCTCCCGCTATAGGGAAATACATGTTCCACCTCACACCCACGTTTGTTGGCATGCCCAGATACGTCAAAAGAAGCTATATCACGTGTACCTTGTGTCCCAGACAGCATATTATGCCAAAAATCATGAACATTACTTCCAATAGCTGTTACAATTCCCATACCTGTGATTACAATCGGCTCCATAATCTCACCTCTTCCACAATTTACTGATATCTGAAATGGCAGGATCCGGGCGCTGGAAGCCATCAATTCCCCGATCACGTTTCACAATTTCATATGCCTCCGTCTCATCTGCTTCTGCTCTTTCAGACAAAGCTTGGTCATCCGGATATTTCTCAAAGCCTTGTTTCCAGGCAGTCATTCCTTCCGAGACATCTCCCGCTTTAACCAGTGCATCACCAAAGGCAGTATAAATATCTGGCCAGAAGGCAAAATCGATAGAAGGGTCCATTTGTTCAACGGCTATACAAAAAGCGAAGTCCTGAACTGCTTTATCCGCTCGTTGCAGACCCTGGGGCCAATAAAGATTGTTAAGTCCACGAGCATAGTGAGCAGGGACATTGTAAGGGTCCTCACTCAGCAGTTCATCCAGCAGATGTATGGATTGTGCAGATTTCTGACCCAGTGCGGCAGTGCCTAAATCAAGATCCTGAAGCGTATCAACATAGGCTAGAGCTTGCTGCAGTACTATATCAGGTGTTAACTCAACTTGATTCATTAGATCAATAAACTGTTCTGGCTGTGATTCGCGGGACATCCTGAGCCTTAGCTCTGTAGAATATACAAGGTTGTCCGGAGATTGCTTTATCAAATCCAGTAACTCGCGGTTGGTCAGCTCCGAGTTCACAGGTGGAGTCTCCTTCTCCAGCTTGAAATCGAGTTTGTAATCTTGAATGGACAAACCGGAATCCAGCTTCGGCAAGTCATATGGTTTAATCCATTGCTGATACGAAACTGCACCAATTACCGCAAAGACGACTACTGTACAACAGGAAACAATTAAAGTTCTTTTCCATCGATTTTTCATGAAGCACCCCCCCATTCCGTAATGCAATCACTCCCTCTCCATTTCTGCCTGAAGATCGAAGGGTTAACACCAACGATTCGCTTGAAAATTTTAGAGAAGTGAGTCAAGTCGTTATAACCAATTGCATAGCACACATCAGTAACGGAATGACCGCTTTTTAGCAGTTTCTTCGCTTTTTCAATTCTTTTGCGAATGATGTATTCCTTGAAACCCATACCAACGTGCTTCTGGAACATTCTTGAATAGTAGTGTCTGCTAACAAAGATCTGTGAAGCGGCCTTCTCAAGCGATAAATCCTGGTCGCATAGATGGCTCTGAATGTAAGCCAGAGATTTACAGAACATCGTGCTGCCTTCCTCTAGTGTGTTATTCTCGACTTCCATCGTATCAATGATGGAGAGCAGGAAATCAGCTGGAACCATCCCGCCCGTCAGGATTAACGTAGGAGCAAGGCTTAGGAATTGTTGAAGATCCCAGGAAGAAGGGAATGATCCCTGCGCGGTGTAAACGACATGATATTGATAGCTGTTAGACTCAGCTGCTTGCATCGCATCATGAAAATCAGTAGTCAGATGTATCACTGCCTTTTTTGACATTGATCTGATCTCTTCAGCCTCTTCCTCTTCGTGCTGGCATAAAATAACGAGTACATTCATGTAAATCTCCTTTCTTCGCTTGAATTATGTTAACAGAGCCTTAATAATCCGCCTGTTTACATGCTACCAATGAACTAAAAATACTTCTTATGTAAAAATTGTTTATTCTTAGTGTTTTTTCACTTTATTGCTACTGGTGCTAAACCTCTAATTTTTTCTGCTGAAAACAACGTCTTATAACATCCTAGCAAACAATAATTTGACGAAACAGCTGTAAATCGGATCATAATTAGGGTTAAATTGTCTTTAATTGAAAAATAAACAAGCCTGTTCCATTTTCAGAAGAGGCTTGTCAAAAAATCATATTATATATAAGTTAAAATGCTTTACTGTGTTATATTACTTTCTTTTCTTGATATCCAATAACGATAAGGAATTATAAAAAGTAGACTAATAGTAAACAGTGCATAAAATTGAGGATTAGGAATTCGTTGTATCCTATAGACTGCGTCCATCAATGCAACAAGGAAAGCAAACAGGATCCTTGCTTTACGGGTAGTAGGAGTGGATTTAGGATCTGTCATCATAAAAAAAGCGAACAACTGAAGTCCTGCTCCCATCAGAGGACCTAATGCGGCAAACAGTGGAGCACCGTATAGTAGATGTCTTAAGAACGCAAAAATTGTGAAGCTTCCTATAAAGGTGAGCACCGAATCCAGCCTGTTCGCAACGTAACATACGAGAATCCCCAAGATCAGAATTAACAGCATAATTTCAATCCCGTTCGTCCATTGCTTCGGTGTGCTGACTGCATATTGAGGAAGCAGCACGAGCACGAGCACCATGGAAGCATTGTTCGGGTTGAATATGTGTCCTCCTTTAAATCGCAGTACATATTTGAGAGAAATGGACATTACTGCTGTGACGGCATAGATCCATAACACATTGGAGCTTAATAGCAGGCTTACTCCGATACCTGTAATCAAACCGCTTAATGGAAACGACCATGTTCCTGTCCTCCAACGAGATAAGACAAGCTCGGTAAGCATTGTACAGGAAATGGATATGAATACAGCCTCCCATCGTTGAAAAAAACCTAGGTACACCTGACCAAGTATAGCGAACAATGATAGAAACACAAGGATGAAATATCTTGGATCCAGCTTATAGTCGTCCCAATGTACAATTGGACGCAGTTTAGTACGAACTTCATTTCTCATGTGCAGCCTCCTAGATACTTTTTATTACTTATTATTGCGATACTCAACGAGATTTTGCTCGTGGGATCTGTGGAAGTATTCGGTTTATTCTGCTTGTCTACTATTATTCATCACCTTCCAGATTCGAAGAGGGAGACCTATAAGTAAGGTAACTAGAAAAGAAGCGTAGAACAATGAGTGATTCACCTCAGCGACTCTCAGAATGGCATCACTCAGGGCAATGGCGAAACCAAACCATATCCGCTGGTTCCTGCCAGACGGAGTTGTCTTGGGATCAGTGATCATGAAAAAGGTAAATAACTGAAATGCTGCTCCAAGCATTGGACCAAACGCGTAATAGAAAGGCTCTCCGAGACCCCAGTGTCTAATCCCGGCAAACAGAGCATACCCTGATGCAAATGCAAGAACGGTATCCATACGCCCTGCTTTGTATGCGGCCAGGAAGCCAAAAAACAGGATGATAAACATGATCTCCCATCCGTTCGTCCATTGCTTCGGTGTGCTGACAGCATATTGAGGAAGGAAAAACAGCATAATGACCATGGCCACATTATTGGGATTAAATATATGATTCCGATCTATTCGTAGAGCATGCTTAATCCCAATAGCAAGTACAGAAGTGAGGATATAAGGCCATGTCAAATGGGAACTTAACAGAAGTCCTATGCCTAACCCCGTAATTAATGCGCTGAGCGGGGATTTCCATGTCTTGTATCTAAAGCCTACAATTATTAACTCCAGCACAACGGCCGTTACAACCGAAGCCAGAACATCGGTCCAATCTTGAAAAAAGCCCAATAACAACTGACCTGCCATAGTAAAACTCAATAAAAACAGAAGTATGAAATACCGAGGGTCATTTAATATTTTCATTCCATTACCGCCCCTTTGCCATATAAGATTGCTTATAAGAATAGCTTCTGGGTCGGTTCAATTCCTCTGATAATATTGCTGAGTATCTATTGTAAGATTGTTAATTTCAAGGGCTGGCAATACTAAATTCATTCAAAAGAATATTGTCCCACCTATCGTATGTTCCCACTGAACTCCAAATAAGGTAAACTGGAATACTAAGAAATCTAGATATTTCCTTATAGAGAAAAAAGTAATGGATAGCAGCATAAAGGAGTGAAATCGAATGTCCAATAAACAATTAGACACCCTGCGGCAGTCATTGCCGAGCTGGGTGGAAGCCAGCATCCCCTGCTCTGCGAGCGGGAAGGTTGCCTCTTATATTCCCGAGCTCTCCAAAGCTCCACACGATGCACTTGGCATAACCATCATTGCACCTGACGGAGAGCTCATATCTGCAGGAGATTGTTCCCAGGTGTTTACCCTGCAGAGCATCTCAAAGGTGTTTACACTCATTCTCGCACTGATGGACAACGGCGAGGAAGAAGTGTTCAAACGAGTTGGCATGGAGCCAACGGGAGATAATTTCAATTCCATGCTTAAGCTTGAGCTTGTGCGTCCGGGAATTCCCTTCAATCCGTTTATCAATGCAGGTGCCATCACCATTACTTCCTTGATTCATGGCAGGAGCATGGAGGAGAAATCGCAGAGGATATTAGATCTATTCCATCTTCTTACGTCACAAAAGGAACTTGCATATGACATCGATGTGTTCAATTCCGAGTTGGAAAGCGGCGATCTAAATCGATCGATTGCATACTTTCTGAAGGGTAATCAAGTGCTAATTGGAGACGTGGATGAGGTACTAGACATTTACTTCAAGCATTGCTCCATCCTCGTTCAGTGTGCAGACTTGGCGCGAATGGGATTGATCCTCGCCTTTGATGGCGTGGATCCCCTTACGGGGAACAGGCTGCTTCCCAAGAGGTACGTGCAGATTGCGAAGACATTTATGACTACGTGTGGAATGTACAATGCGTCCGGTGAATTTGCGATTGATGTCGGTTTGCCTGCCAAAAGCGGTGTATCCGGAGGGATCTTGTCACTTGTTCCCGGATCATACGGTATAGGCGTTATTGGTCCTTCACTGAACGATAAGGGGAACAGCCAAGCGGGTGTTCATTTGCTTGAGACGGTATCGAAGCAGATGAACTGGAGCATGTTCTAGACGGAAAGAGCATTCTAAATCTTGCAGCTTGTGGGATATGATCACGACAATAAGAGAAGCAATACATCGGACAGCGTTAACGATGATATTGCTTCTCTTTGTTTAATTTACATTTGTTTTTCTAGCTTTAGCATATCAATAGATTTTAATCAAATGGACATACCAAATAAACACTTAAAATGCTTATTTCGCTTGCTTCATATTGATTTTTACTCTTTTCCAGTCATAACAAAGTCTGCGAACATCAAACTTCTGCTATGCCGAACTTCTTCGCCTATCCTCTTCGTATGAATTACCACGAATCATGTTATGTTATTTAACCGATTTGTTAAGTCTGTGAGCCGCGTGCAGTGTAGGGCCTACAAAACGATTCAGCGGAAAACCACCTGCAATTGCTTTGGTAATGAAGGACTTCCCTTCACGAACCGCATCTTTTACAGACAAGCCTTTGGCAATACCAGCCGTAACCGCCGCAGAAGTTGTACATCCCGCACCATGAGTATAGTTTGTTTGTACGATATCGGCTTCCTGCCATTCAAAGGTCTTGCCATCGTATAACAGATCTACTGCTCGTCCAGGTTCAATGACACCCCGGTCTTTGATGAGGACATTCTTTGCTCCATGCTCATGAATAATGGCAGCAGCCTGCTGCATCTGTTCACGAGAACGGATCGGACCTGTCTTTGCGAGCTGGGATGCTTCAAATAAGTTTGGTGTTACAAGATCTGCTCCAGGAATAAGATACTTCAGCATAGCCTCCGTATTTTCCGGTTGAAGTACTTCGTCAGTACCTTTGCACACCATTACGGGGTCGATAACGATTCCTTTATGATGGGAACGCTTCAATTCAGAAGCGACGAGTTCGATAATTTCCACTGAGCCCAGCATGCCTGTCTTCATGGCGTCAAAACCGATACCGTCAAGCACGGTACGAAGCTGTGCCTCAACGATGCTAAGGTCAACAGGATAGACAAGGTGATCCCACGTATCAGGCTTCATAGCCACAACGGTCGTGAGAACCGTCATACCGTATACGCCGAGCTCCTGGAAGGTTTTGAGATCCGCTTGAATGCCCGCTCCTCCGCTTGTATCTGAGCCAGCAATTGTTAATGTTTTTGGAATAGTCATGATGGTGTTCTCCTTTACAATATACAGTTGGAATCATCCTACTGCGAATTCTATGGCTTGTCAAACGAGTTTAAAAGTTGAGAAAATGAAATTTGCCTCTTCTTCATCCCTTCAATTTGTTATATACATTATGATTTAGCAATAGGAGGGATATTGATGAGATTGAAATTATGGAAGAAGCAGATGACGTTTATGCGAAGGTAACTCAGTGATTTATATGGAAAATGTCAAGTTGGACGAGAAATGGTTATTTACAGGTCACCTTACCAATTAAAAAAGAAGAGGAGCGAACTACTCCTCTTCCTTCCTGTTGATGCGATTTACAATGCTTCACCATTGCGATTGGTATGAACCAATGCTTTTTGCTGCCAAGCCTTGCTCTTCCAGCGAATAAACAGCAGAATGCCTCTCAACCATTCATCCGCGATAAACGCAGCCCAAATCCCATATAATCCATAACCCAAATGGATACCTAATATATAGGTTAGTGGGACACTGAAACACCAGGTGACTAGAATCGACACCAGCATGGCTGCTTTGGCATCTCCTGTTGCCTGCAGAGCTCGCTCCAATATAACATTGAAATTACGGCCAGGCTCCAACAGATAACTAAGCAGTAACAGCGAAGCTCCCATCGTAATAATATCTGGATCTGCTGTGAACAGCTGGATCAGCGGTTCGCGAAATAAGACGAGGATAAATACTGCGCCTAAGGTGATGAACTGACTTCGGATCAAATTACGAAGTACAGTGCTATAAGTGGCTTCATACTTTCCTGCTCCAACGAGCTGACCCACGATGATCTGACATCCTCTGCCCAGCGAAACGGCCAGAATCATCACAAAAAACATAATATTTTGTGTGTAAATCTTCGTTGTCAGCGCACTTGCACCAAGCAATGAAATAAAGGCTGTCGTCACAAATTGATTGGTAGAATAACTCAACGATACTGCAGAAGATGGGACTCCCACACGCAGCACCTTCTCAATATGATCTCTGCGCCATTGCAACAGATCACTCCACTGTATACGAACTTCCGCCGTTCTCCTCAGCAGGATTAAATTAATGATAAGACCGGCACATTGAGCGATTATAGTGCTTATTGCTACTCCGACAATTCCCAGCTTGGGAAAGCCGAATGGTCCAAAGATAACCAGATAATTACCGCATATATTAAGAACATTCATGAAGATCGTTACAACCATGGTTTGGCGGGTTAATCCATGGGACTGTATCATGGCTGTCGCTGCACTCAGAAGGGCCTGTATAACCAGTCCTGCTCCAGCAATCATTAAATAGTATTGTGCTTGCTCGAACAAGACCGGATCCAGATAAAACAACCGGAGTAACGGACCACTGAACGCAATAACAGCGAGGCTGACGATAATTCCAAATAGAAAATTGAGCGCAAGCGAAGATCCTGCGAGTCTGCCGATCTCTGACTTTTTGCCAGCTCCCAAGTACTGCGAGATAACTACAGCGGAGCCGAGTGCTACAAAATTAAACATCAGCACAGCAAACATGATGATCTGATTCGCCACTCCAACGGCTGCTACTGCATCATCAGATACTCTGCTCAGCATGAAGGTATCTGAAGTACGGAGCAGCATCTGCAGAGCCGATTCGATAAAGATCGGCCAGGTAATGGCAAACAGAGTGAGCCCGCCTGCAGGCAGGACGCTATTCTCGTTAGACTTCATATGCTCTCTTTATTTTCTCAATCCCCAGCTTAGCTGTTTCAAGAGCTGTTAATGCTCCATATTCTGTCTTAAATAGCTCTAGCGACAAGTACCCCTTGTAACCGGCCTTGCTTAACAGAGCTGCGAGCTCTCGGGATGGAGCAATCCCGTCACCTGGGAACACACGGTCTGCATCCTGGATCTGTTCCTTTGAAGGTTCTCCAGGATAGTCGTTCACATGAACAATGCCAATCTGTTCGCCGGACCAGTCTGTAAGATCACTTATTTCACTGCCTCCTGTATACATATGGAACGGATCCAATAAGATTTTAGCTTCATGGACTCCACTCCCTTTCACTACATACTGGGCATCTCTAACACAATTGAGTCGCTGGGACTTACCCCAGAACTCCAGATAAGGCTCGACACCGATTCCCCGTGCAAGCTCTGCAAGTGTTGCAAAAGAAGTGGCAAAATCATTAAGAGACACATTACTCACATTGCCAAAAGGGGGCGCAGCTGCTGCAGTACAGCCAAGCTCTGCAAGGATATGCAGTTCTTTTTCCGCAAGTTCAAATCCGCGCCTCCGCTCATCTGGATTCGTATCCGCCCAGCTCCAGAAAGCAATGGCATTCGCAAATTCTAGACCGTTCTCATCAATATAGCCCCGAAGTTCGGATAAATTCCCACCTGATTCAAGATAGGCATCAATATCTTTAACCCACAGCTCAATCCCTTGGTAACCGGCTTCAGCTGCGATCCGAATCTGTTCCTTTACACCCAGCCGATACGGCAGGAGCGTGGATGTATTCAAGCATAGTTTAAAAGGCAACAACAAAATCTCCTTCTTTCCGTATGTATTATGGTTAAGGTGTAAACGGTATTCTCCTCTGCTCGGCATGACTTTGCATCCCGAGTTCGATGACACGTATAGCCATTCGTGCCTGCTCAGCCCTAACCGCAAGATCACTCACACCTGCTATGGCTTCATATACGTTGCGATAATAAGAATCGTAGCTGCCAGGAATCGTCTTGATCCGTCCAGTGAATTGAAGCTTATCAACCGTGGTGTTTAAAGTTCCCCACTTCTCTGCCGGTTCTTCTCCCCAATGCGGTGTACCCGGTACTCCGCCTGCTTTGAGCGCATCCTCTTGTGGATCTTCACCATATTTGACAAAAGATCCGTTCTTGCCGTACAAGCGATATCTCGGTGCTGGATCCACCGAGAGCAAGGTTGACTTCAATCTCACCGACAGTCCGCTGTCATAATGAAGAGTAACATCAAAATAGTCGAAGGCCTGAGCCTCTTCTCGCTGCACCTTCAAATCGGCTTGAATACTGCTTGGCAATCCAAACAAAGTCAGTGCCTGATCAATCAGATGGACACCGAGGTCATAGAACGTGCCCGAGCCTTCTCCTCCCGCATCTCTCCATCTTCCTGGATGCGCGAGCGGGCTGTATCGGTCCCATATCAATTCTGCTTCGGTTATAGGACCGACCAGCTTCTGCCGAACTACTTCTTGCAGCGTTAGATAATCTCCATCCCATCTGCGGTTATGGAATACGCTGAGCACAAGTCCTTTTTCCTTCGCGATGGATATCAGTTCATCTGCTTCCTCGGTCGTTGTAGTGAAGGGCTTCTCAACGACAACATGCTTGCCGGCCATAAGCGCGTCCTTGGCAAAGGTATAATGATTCGTGCTCGGTGTCGTAATGACAACCAGATCTATATCAGGATCACGATAGAGCTCATCGACCTGCTTCATAGCCTTGATCGAAGGATAATCGTTCAGGCAGGAATTGCCGCTTCGCTGAACAATCGCTGCTAGCTCAAGACCTTTAACAGAAGCTATAACTGGAGCGTGAAAGGTTTTGGCTGCAAAGCCATACCCAATAATTCCAACTCGGACTTTTGTATTCATAGCTAATCACCTGCTTGAATCAATTTTATAATACCCTTAGTTGCTATAATCAAGAGTATATATGGATCAAATTGGTATAGTTTGTCTATACCCTAATGTGAACCAATGTTATATAGAATTCGATTAATCGGATACTGCGATTCTGATACTTTGACAGGTACGAGATCTCGATAGACCGGATTGAAATATTCCTTGCGGTATTGACTGGCTGTGAGTCCTTTAACCGATTTAAATAGGCGGCTAAAATAATTCTCATCCGTGAACCCTACTGCAAAAGCAACCTCCTTGATACTCCCTGCTTCATACAGAAGAAGCTGACACGCTCGATCAATGCGTCTGTGAATAATGGTTTCTCTTGGAGAACGACCAATAAATTGTACAAATGATCTAGTAAAATGTTCATGCGACCAGCCGACCTGATGTGATAGCTGTTCAATCGAGATGGGCTCATCCAAATGCTGGTCTATATAATCCAGTGCCTTGACGATCTGACGTGGAACCCGATTCGCAAGCTTCATCATCGGTTCGTCAAAGTGGTGTCCGTCTATCTCCATAAGAAGAGACCATAGCAAGGAGCTGCCACGAGTCTGAAGTTTGCCAGGATATGCATAAGCGATATTCATAATTTGCTTCATTAATCCAATATGCAGCTCTTCACTTAGTGGAACACAGCTCGGACCTCCAGGAGCAAAGAGAGGCAGGATCTGTTCAATTTCAGACGAATCGGCGAATCCAAAATGAATAAATAAGTGCCTCGCCGGCTGGTTCGGATCATATTCATAGGAATGAAGCTCACCTGGTCTGGTAAGAACAAAGCCCGGCTCCTTCAGCACATAAGCGCGATCCTCTACCCGATAAACACTATGAGTGCTGTCCGGGAAGAACAGCAGCTCATAATCATCTATTCGTCTTGGACCGAGAGCGGTACCGGGCTTCTTGACGATATCGCCGACAATATGAATACGCGGCAATTGGACCTGATGTGTGTGTTGTTCCCGGTTAGACATACGACTCATCCTTTTCTTTTACGCTTTAATCCCCAGCTTCTGCAGGTTCCGGAAGCTGATCCTAAGGCTTTCCATTGGATCTCTGCGACTCTGATCCTGTTCAACGACAAGCCACTGTGTTCCAACCTGCCTGGCTGTATCTGCAATGGCATGGAAATCGAGAATGCCTTCTCCAATCTCGGCAAAAAACTGCTCTTCACCAGCTTCCATATCTTTAATGTGCAGCAGCGGACAGCGATTGTTCAATTTGCTTAAATATTGAACCGGGTCTACGCCGCCCCGCTTCGCCCAGTAGGTATCCAGCTCAAGCTTCACAAGCTCAGGATCTGTTTCCCGCAAGAGAATATCCAGAGCGAGTTCTCCATCAAACTTGTCAAATTCCCAGTCATGATTATGATACAACAGCTGAACTCCTCTTTGCTTAAACTTCTCCCCAACTTCATTCAGCTTTGCGGACTTATGAAGCACCTCATCCTTGGAAGAAAAGCGAAGAGATAAACCTACAAATTTATTACCACCTACTTCTTCCAAATAATCGGCAATATAATCCGGATCAAAATCAAATGTATCAAAACCAGCGTGACTGCCAATGACCTTGAGACCGAGATGATCCAGAAGTGATTTCTGTTCTGATACGGACATGCCTTCAGGCGGACGACCTAATTCAATTCCCTGATAGCCAATTTCCGCAATTTGGGTTAGAGTTCCCACATAATCTTTGCTGAGTTGTTCACGAACGGTATAGGGCTGTACCGCAATTGGAAACGTATTCATGCTTACCTACATCCTCTCTAAGCTTCATTTATATTCAAGTGTTTTGTCAATCTCGATACATACAAAGACTACATATCCAAGGTGTTATATTTCAGACCCATCGGTATAGGAGCCGGTCTTTCTGTGGACGATTCCAGCTTCATATGCTTTCCTTGCTCCGAAGCTTCGAAGATTCCCAGTGAGATATCAAGCACATGCCGAGCAAGCTGTCCGCTGGCGCGATTTTTCCGTCCAGACTGGATTGCATAGGCCATATCGGCAACACCCATCCCACGTCCTTCTTCCGCAAAAGGGTGAGAATGTGGAATTTCCTTCGTCTGGCCGTTCGCAAACTGAATGGAAATTGTGCCACCAAAGAAGTTCGGGTCTGGGACGTACAGTATACCTTCGGTTCCATAGATCTCCATTCGAGGAGAGTAGCCAAATGCTTCCTTAGCCGCAGTGAAGCTCGCCACCGCTCCGCTGTCAAAATCAAGCACAGCCGATACATTGGTCGGAGCTTCGATTGGAACAGACTGACCAAAGGCTGGAGATTTAGGATTTTGAATAATCACTTCCTTATGTAATTGACGCGCAGATCCGGTTACACGGTTCACTGGTCCGAGCAGAGCGATTAGAGCGGTCAAATAGTATGGCCCCATATCCATAATGGGGTCTCCACCCAGCTTCAAGAAGTTGCGGAAATTGGGATGCGTACCGCTTGTCGAGTTCCCCATGATAATGGTTGCGCTTGCAGAATAAGGGGTTCCAATCCATCCGTCATTGATTAATTTGATACAAGTCTGAATCCCTGCACCAAGGAAGGTATCAGGCGCACAGCCAACAAGCAAGTTTTTTTCCTTAGCAAGATTCAGTACTTGATCGGCATCCTCCCGGTTTAGTGCAAATGGCTTCTCGGTGTACACATGCTTACCTGCATGCAATGCCTGTAAATTGAGTGCAGCATGTGCACTCGGTGCTGTCAAATTGAGAACGATTTCAATCTCTGGATCTGCCAGGAGCTCATCTACAGTATAAACATGAGGAATGCCGTATTCCTCGGCTCTTTTTTGGGCAAGCTCCGGTACCAAGTCCGACACCGCTTTGACCTCAACAATGCTATCAAACATGCCGGTTAAATTCTTCAGATATATAGCACTGATTACACCCGTGCCTATCACGCCTACTTTGATTCTACGCACGATCACATCATCCTTTTCACATTATTAGAGTTCTTGAATCAATTTCATAAATAATTTAATATGTAAATTTGAAGCTATATATACCCTTGATTTAAGTAGCTAAAGGTAATATGAAATTGATTCTCTTGTGTAATTATTATTACGCATTACGGCCAGGAGCTCAATGGACTGTAACGCAAATAAACTGGATTTATTTGATGTGATTCCGTGTTGGATTACAGTAATTCCAGGAACAACAGGTTACGATAAATGTATTTGCTGCAGCCAGGTTTGAAATTGAGAGCTATGCCTCCTTCTTCAATTCCGGCTTCAACACGAATCAAGGCTTTCGATTTCACGAGAGATCGAACCATTTTGTTAACAGATTTCACATCTCCTGCTCCTGCTGCTCTCGATAAGGCTGCTGTGAATGGACGGTTGCAAGCGATCTGAGTATACAATGGAATGACCGCCCTAGCGATCTCACGATGCACTCTCGTATTAAAATAAAATTGCACAGACCCTGGTATAATTGTTGTCCCATTGGTCAGCTCGGTGATTGAATTTTTCTTAGGGAATGAAATAAAATATCCGATGCCGTTGGAACCGAGTGGCAGCCCTCTGGCCTTCTTCGAAGCCAGTCCGAGCAGCTCTCCCATCTTATCCAAGTCTGCCGCGATCACCGCTCGGCTCCATGCTGAAGCATATTTCCGATGCTCTGCAATCGCACGATAGAACGGGAGCATCACCTTCGCACTATATTGAACTTGGGACACCGGAATATAAGCTATTTTCTTAAGCTTCGTTTGCTTAATTGCCATATAGAAGCCTCCTACATGTATATAGAATGGATTATAGGATCAGTGTATGACGCAGTTTAGTACATGATTGGGCATCTTATGGCATATCACAGGTGAAAAAGAAATACAGCCCTGCGGTAAGCAGTAGCTGTATAGGATTTCCTATTTAATTCAATACTCAGTCCAGATATTACGTTCGAGAGCCGACTATCTGCCGTGGCATCAGTGTATATTCAACGAAGCCCGCATTGCATTATACAAGGGATGATCTTCTCTATCTCTTGAATTGATAATGGACTTAACTGCGCTTGTAAAAAGCAGAAAGTAATAATTTGGATAGAAATAATCAGCCTTCCTTAAACAGGGAACTGCTGATCTATGGAGTCGGATATTAATAAATTTAAGTCTGCTTGGAAGTTAAACTGGTGTAAGCTTCATTCAGTGACAACAAAGAGACACCTTGGATTGACCAAGATGCCTCTTAAGAATACTGCAGGTTTAATTCAGTTGTTTAATTCGGAACAGTAACATCGTTTAATTCGCGGTGGAGCACTGCACCAATTCGCTTCATGCCTTCTACAATCCGCTCATTTGGCATATTGGAATAGTTGAGACGCAGTGTATTCTTAACCGCACCGTTCGGGAAGAACGGCGCTCCAGGTACGAATGCAACATTGTTATTCAGACATTCAACAAACAGTACGCTGGAATCAACGGTTTCAGGAAGCTCTACCCATATAAATAGACCGCCTTCGGGTACACTGTGCTTGATGTTTGCAGGGAAATACTCCTTGATACAAGACAGCATGGTCTCGCATCTTTCTTTGTATACGGCTTTGATCTTCTCTACATGAGCATTAATGTCATTCTGCTCCATATATTTCGCCGTAAGCATCTGAGCGAAGCTGTCTGTATGCAGATCAGCGGATTGCTTGAGCGCCACGTACTTATCAATGATCTCTTCACTTGCGCAAACCCAGCCAAGACGAAGCCCTGGTGCAAATATCTTGGAGAAGGTACTGAGATAGATCACTCTGCCCTCTGTGTCAAAGTGCTTGACCGGTGGAAGAGATTCGCCAGCAAATCGAACAGCACCATATGGATTATCTTCAACAATCAGAACATTATATTTATTCGCCAGCTCAACCATTCGCTTTCTTCTATCGAGCTTCAAGGTCCGACCAGTCGGGTTCTGGAAATCAGGAATAGTATAGATGAATTTGGCTTCAGGATGTGCTTGAAGTGTCTTCTCTAGTTCCTCCATGATCATCCCATCATCATCCATAGCGACTTCTACGAACTTAGCGTCATATACCTTGAATGCATTAATGGCAGCCAGATATGTAGGGCTTTCACAAATGACAGTATCACCTTCGTTAATAAACAGCTTGCCTGTCAGGTCAATCGCCTGCTGTGAGCCAGATGTAACGAGAACCTGCTCCACCTTCGAATGAATTCCAATCGCGCTCATTCGATCACAAATGGCTGTACGTAAAGGAATATATCCTTCAGTCGTACTGTATTGAAGCGATGCTTGTCCCATCTCCGTCAATACGGCATCAGCAGCTGCTCTGATCGCATCTACAGGGAATAGCTCAGGTGCAGGAAGTCCTCCTGCAAAGGAAATGACCTCAGGTTTTTCCGTTACTTTTAAAATTTCTCTTGTCTCCGACGGTTTAACAAAACCGGCTCTAGTTGAATATTTATCGTCCATTCATTTACACTCCTTTGACTATTATAATAACACGCAAATGCCGAATGTAAAAAATATTAATCCTATAATATCTATAAATACGTTCACTCCTTATGTATTTTTAACAACAAGATTAGGATCAATCCGTTGTTATCATCCACACTTTGCGTTGCTCATTATACAAAAAAACTGCGGTACTCCCGCAGTTAGTATCGCTTATTATGGTAAGACTACGTGTTCCTGTTCCATTTCTTCTCTTGTTAGGGGCTCTCCCTGCAACTGCTTAAGAAGCTTTTTCATCATCACGGAAGCTTTAACCCTCAGCTCTAATGAATCCGATATTTCAATTTGATATGCTCCAAGTTTAATAGCCTCTCTTAGTTCATCGACGGTGTTCACAGGCTCGTTCATGCGATTCATGACGCTCCCAAATTGAAGACATTGATGACTGTCGCTTCCAGCAACGATCGGTAGCCCGAGCAATTTCGCAAAAGGATCGATTTTCTCTTGATACACATCCACTCCTTGTTTGTATAGATCCTTAGCATTGAGATCCAGTGCATCAAGTCGCTTCAGCAGGTCTACATTAATATGATGAAGCGGAGTCGATGACCGATAAGGATGCGCTCCAATTTTCAAAACATTCCGTTCCTCCACAAGCTCGAGCAGCTGGGCAAAAGAAATGAAGTTATCTTTAGACAGATAGGGCTTGAGCTGTTCCCGAATAGCCAAGATCTCGTCTCTTGTACTGATTAGAAGGATATGTCCCGTTTCTCTAATATCCACCTCCATCCCCGGAAATACACGAACCCCTTCAGCCTCGTAATAATGCCCATTATAAGAATAAACCTCATCAAGTGTTTCATAGATCCGTTCAAAATTTTTAGTATTGAAATGCTCGGTTAGTGCGATACCCGAAATATCATTAGATCGAGCTTCTGTCAGCATCTCCTTGAAATAGGTAATGGAAAAATCAGATTTCTTGGATAGCTTCCCATGAGTATGCAAATCTATGAACATTGTATTCATCTCTCCTTAGTTATAACTTGAGTTAGGAATCATTCTGTCAATCGGTTAATACAGCAAGTTCGGAAGCCTCTCCCCAAACCAGAACAGCCAGCCGACATAAGCCAATGAAAAAATAATAAAATAAACATCGATTGCTTGAATCTTAAGATAGGACAGCCTCAGCTTCTTTACTTCAGGATGATTCATCCCGTACGTAAAACCTCTTGTCTCAAGGGCCTCAACGGTCGTCCTTGAACGTTTAGCCGTATTCAGCATGAGTGGGTAGAAGCTGAGCACCAATATGCGCAAATAGTAAATGATGTTCCTGATGTAGAGAACGCCAGGACTTTCAGGCGAACGTCCTCTTAGCCGATAAGACAACAAGATTTGATGAAACTCTGATAACAGTGTAGGTAGTATCCGATAACCATACGATAAGCTGAACGAGAATGCTTCAGGAACTCCAAACGCAGAAAGTCCGTCACTCAATTTCTCTGGATCCATGCTGGAAAATACAGCAATACTCGCTAGTGAAATAACGGATAATTTCAGTGTAAGGGTGAGAAGCGGCAATAATGATTCAAGGCTGCCTCCAAACAGCATGGAGAACAGAAACATCCACCCTACTTGACCAATGAGACCTAGCGTTAAAATAATGAGAATGACGTAGCTGACCCGCGCGAGTGCAGTCATACTAACGATAAACACAAACATACCGAACAGTACAGTTGTGTTATGTATAAACCAAGGGACGATCGCAAAGAACAGATACCACAGCAGCAAGGTTCTTGGATCCAGCCTTCCAATAAATGTCGTTGATCTGCCATAGGCAGTCCCTAACAGCTCCAGCTTGATTCGCTCTACGGAGATGCGGTCAAGCGTTTTTCGGACGATATCCATGTGCTCACCTCCCCTTCCCCCGTTAGCTCAGGCCCGCTTGCAGGAGAATAAAATGCAAGAAACTCATCAAGCGTGTAGCAGATCCTTGGCAATCCTAGAGCAAGGCTTAGTTCCATGAGCTGAGTCGACACTAGACCTGCACGCTCCAGCAATCTCCCGTCAGCAAAGATTTCTTCCTTCGTTCCGTCTGCCAGAACAACCCCTTGATGCATAACGATGATTCGCGTAGCCCACTCGGAGACCAGCTGCATATCATGAGTGGCAATAATGACCGTCTCAACTTTATCTTTTAACGAAGCTAATACTTGCTGCATTTCGTGTTTGGTCGCTATATCCAGATTTGCTGTAGGTTCATCAAGAAGCATAATTGCAGGCTCCATGGCTGCCCCAATCGCCAGAGCCGTACGGCGCTGCTGTCCACCGCTAAGCAGACGGGCATCCTTGTCCCTAAGCTCATCTAGTCGGAAATGCTGAAGCATGTCGGCAAGCCGCTGATCTTTATCGGGTACACGATGAGCGTTCAGATAGTATGCAATTTCTTTTTCAACCGAATCTTCGATGAACATTTCCTCTGGATTTTGGTATACATAAGCTGTATGCCTAGCCATTTTCTCAGGTGTCATTACTCTTACGTCCTGCCCGTTTACCTGCATGTAACCCGACGTCGGCTTCACGATTCCGGCAATCAATTTCAAGAGAGAAGATTTGCCTGCCCCGTTATTACCTACGATGGCTACGGATTCACCGGAATGAATTTGTAGATCAACTCCGTCTAATACGGACTGCATTTTTTTAAGGATTGTTCGGTAGGACAGATGGACATCTTCAGCCAGGATCATTGTATTTGCCGTATCTGTTGTTTCGGATTGGTGGATAAGCGGCATCTCAAGAGTCTTCACCTCTGTTCTCTCCTCAGCAGCAAACCAATGTATTGCTTCCTCTAGTGTTATGGGAAGAAGCTGTTCCTTAGACGAATGATCCCTCTGTGAATCCGGACTCTGTGGATAGGCAACATGCCAAGCAGCCTGTGTCACCTGAGGCGGGAAGATCCCGAGCTCCAGCAAGGTTTCCACTGAAGATAATGCCTCGCGGACAGGACGCTTCCACTTGATTCGACCACGATCCATCAATACGACCTCATTACAATAATCAGCAATAAATTCTGCATGATGTTCAATGACAATAATTGTTTTTCCTAAATCCTCATTCAGATGCTTTAGAATATCGTATATTTGCCGGGCATGACGCGGATCAAGCTGTGATACTGGCTCGTCGATCACCAGAATTTCAGGATCCATGGCGAGCGCACCGGCGAGTGCCAGCAAATGCTTCTGTCCACCACTAAGTGACCAGATGAATGAATCCTTTACACCATAGAGACCCATCATACGAAGTGCTCTCTCCCCGCGGGCTGCGTAATCCTTATATCCGTAATTCAGTGGTGTGAACATAACATCGTCCATGACGGTAGGCCTGACCAGCTGATTCTCAAAATCCTGGTATACATAGCCTACATATCGGGATAGTTCTGCTACAGCTGCTGTTTCAGTAGCCAATCCACAGACCTTTGAATCCCCTGTGTATTCGCCTGCATAATAATGAGGGATGAGACCGTTAAATAACTTGCACAAGGTTGATTTGCCTGACCCATTGCTTCCAACGATTGCGATGAAATCACCTTTGTTCACTGTGAGCGATACTTCTTCTAATACAGGAATTACATCACCGGGATATGTAAACGATATATTGGATAATTGAATAACGGGTTCACACATTTTTTGTCTCCGTTCCTTTATCCGACTTGCCTGCTCTGCTGCGCATTGCAATGAGCGTAATGACCGTTATTAGTGCAGCTGCTCCAATACTGATCCATATTAGCTGCTGTTCTGATAAGGCTGTGAAGACATCCTCCCATTCCGCAATATTCCATTCCGTCTCAGAGAGAATCTCTGCTCCTACAGCTACGACGGCAAGGATCACACTAACGATCACATATTTCGGTGATAACCATGCAGCTGTTTCGTATTTCATTCCTTTATGACGGGGACGTATCCCTAGAAGCGGTTCGATCTTTCCATACAGCCGAGGAACAAGATAAAGGGTCGGAAGCAGGGCGAACAAGATGCCTGAGAATAACACATCGTTTAGGAAACCGACCCCTTCGATGACGACGATACTTTCAGCGAGACCCTCTACCGCTTCAAGCTCTTCTACACCTACCCAGACCTTGACGATATCCACTATAGAACTAAGCAGCTGATGAATGGCAACCCCTGTAATCGCTGCTATACCTACCTGACGCTTGTTCGTCGGATCCGTAACCAACCTTCCCGCTGTGTACATCGCCAAGGAAAAAGTGATGAATTTCTCCACTTCTCCGAGGCCGCCGAATTGACCGAGCATCAGCTCACCGAAGATGATCTCTCCTACCGATGCACCTACCGCCGCATACAGCGGATGAAACAGCATACACAGCGTGAGCGGAATAAACGCGAAGTACTCCACCGATAATTCGATAGGCCCAAGCTGCACGCTTGGAATCAGTTCTGTGAACATGTTGGACAAACCATACAAAGACATGGACAGGACAAATATCATCATTTTTTGTGATGAGGTCAGTGTGTACCGCGCAGACAATGTATTCATCTTGTTAAGTTCCTCCTCTAATCGTGAAATATAACACCATTATAAGAAGGTCTGATTATCGCTAAATTCCAGTTTTATTAACGCAGAATCAACATTTTTTCATTATTTTTGACGATGTAAAAATATTTACATAACAATAAATCCTTATATTTAGGAGTGTTTAGTCGCGGGGATAACATAATTAGTGGAGGTATACAATCGGATGTATGAAGAATGGGGTAAAAAACATTTCTCTACCAATCAGCGGCTGCTGGCTGATTTTATACAGCGGAATGAGCAGCGGATTCTATATATGACAGAACAGGAGATTGCAGATGAGGTGGGAATAAGCATTGCCTCCGTCTCAAGGTTCTGGAAATCGGTGGGCTACGTCAATGCCAAACAATTCAAGGCAAAGCTACGTTTCCGCCTGGAGTCTGCACCTGCGGTCAAATTAGAAGAAACGATAAGCAAGATCGAAGGACTTCCTCTGCCACAAACCCTGCTGGGCACAATTCATCAGCATTTAGAAGAGACATGTCAACGACTGGATCTAAAAGTATTGAACGAAGCCTCTGAAGCGATACGGCAAGCGAGGCAGATCTTTATTTTTGCGCCAGGTCCATGTATTTCGCTCGCAGAACTGTTCGCGTTTCGATTACATCGATTTGGATTCCATATTCAGATTATGGCCCCAAGTGGTCAAGAATTGCTTGAATCGCTGATGCATGCCGGCCCTGATGACGTGCTGCTTGTCTTTGGTTTCGTGCAGTTAAAGCCGGAGATTGAAGTGATATTGGATTATGCAGAAGAAGCAGGATATCGAGTTATTCTGATTACGGACCGCTTGGTATATCCTCGGGCAAGTCAGGCGGATCTCGTGCTGTATGCCGGTAGAGGTGAAGTATGGGAATTCCATTCCATGATTGGACCTGTGTTTGTAATTGAGAATTTGATTCTCAATGTGGGCATTGCCATGAATGAAGAAAGTCTCAGCAAGCTTAGACATTTGCAGCAGCTAAGAGCCAGATATCATTCCAAGCTTCCGCGTTAGCAGTTTCAGAGACCATGCGATTCGTCAGAGCTCACAGTGAAAGATCATGTCCGAGGTATTGGAGCTTTGGCTTAGAGCAGGAATAGTGTGAATTGCTCTTCGTGTTACCATCCTTCTTGATGTGATTTACAAAATAAATGGTTGCAGCATATTCACAAAATGATTTGAAACTGTTATAATAATGATTATAGTTGAATCAATTTGATAACGCATGATTCAGTTAAAACCAAATATGTTGTTCATGGGAGGAGCCTGCCACACAAGGCCCCTCTCTGTTTATTTTTAAGGCGTGTTTACGGAGAGCTTGCGTAAATGCGCCTTTTTTAATTGAGAGTGGATATTTCCTTCGATTATGTAACAACATAAATGTGGAAACGAAAGGAGAAAGATATGGAATTTATTTTACACTTAGTACTCATCCTCATCTTCACTAAACTGGCAGGTCACTTGTCCCTCAAGCTGGGTCAGCCGTCCGTTCTTGGTGAACTGATCGCCGGTGTTATTCTGGGTCCGGCTGTGCTTGGATGGATACATCAAACATCATTTATTCATGAATTCTCAGAAATTGGTGTCTTGATCCTCATGTTTATTGCTGGGCTGGAAACGGATCTGGAGGAGCTCCGTAAGAATTGGAAGGCAGCTCTGGCCGTCGCCGTTGGGGGTATCATCCTTCCGTTCGTAGGCGGATACAGCTCTGCCTTGGCTTTCGGGATTGAGCAAAGCCATGCCTTATTCCTTGGACTTCTGCTCTGTGCCACATCGGTGAGTATCTCCGTTCAAACACTGAAGGAAATGAATAAACTGAATTCACGCGAAGGTACGACGATACTGGGAGCTGCCGTAGTGGATGATATTCTAGTCGTTGTACTGCTTGCTGTTATGATGAGTCTGTTAGGAACAGGAGAATCCGTAAGTATTGGTTCGCTTATCGGTAAGAAAGTATTGTTCTTCGTTGTCATTATCGCAGCAGCGATCTGGGTCGTTCCGCTCGTCATGAAGTGGATCAGTAAGCTTAGAGTGTCGGAGACGGTAATATCCGGTGGTGTTATCATCGCACTTGCCTTCTCTTATTTTGCCGAGTGGATGGGCGTTGCAGGTATTATTGGAGCATTTGCAGCAGGTATTGCCATTTCCCAAACTCCGTACAAACACACTGTTGAGCATAAGCTTGAGCCGATCGCATACAGCTTGTTTGTTCCCGTATTCTTTGTAAGTATTGGACTTAATGTGAATTTCGAAGGCGTTGGTTCTCAGATCGGGTTTATTATCGTCCTGAGCGTGGCAGCCATTCTCACGAAGCTCCTGGGTGGAGCACTGGGTGCCAAATTGACAGGATTCAATACGCATTCCTCCTTCTCGATTGGTACGGGAATGATATCCCGGGGTGAAGTCGCCTTGATTATCGCCGGAACAGGCCTTGCTTCAGGTCTATTGGATCCACAGTATTACACTTCGGTTATTATTATGGTCATTGTAACGACGCTCGTTACGCCACCGCTTCTAAAAATCATGTTCGCAGATAAACACGCGAATCAATTGAGTCAAGCTAGTTCCCAGAAATAAAATAGAGTCATATCAAAAAACAGGCAGGACATTCTAAAAATGTCTGCCTGTTTTTTATTACCTATTGACCAATCGAATTTTAATCAATCTCCATTTCATATCTTATCGATTTGGTGCTCATTCCATTTGATTCCAGAAAGGCTTCTGCACGCTCATTATCTGCAAGTACATCGATCTCAATTGCATTTGCCTGTCTCTCTTTACCGAGCTCTATGATAAACTCCATTAAAGATTGACCTACTCCTGCTCCCCGAATCTCCTCACGAACACAGAAATCACGGATGAATAATACCTTTCTTTCCCTGTATATCTTGTGTTCATTCACCTTCTCTTCATCTACGATGGCATAACCTGCGATCACATTGTTCGTGGACTCGGCTACGATCACCTCCGAATGATGAGCACCGAGGAATCCTCGAACTTCTTCCTCCGTATAGTTGTCAGCAAGCTTGTACAGATCAGGTCTTCTGTCAGCTATGACTTCATCATATTCCTGTCTTAATTGAATAATGGATGGGATATCTCCTTCAATAGCATTACGAATTCTTAGATCCAAATTAAATCTCTCCTGTCTTATTAGGCTCGAAGCTAGATATTCATATTATTACCCAATTGAGCTAGGAATGATCTCCATGCTTGAATGAATATCCTTTTTCTACACTATGATCTTCAATCCGAGAAACATAACTATGCAGCACCATACCAATCACAACGATAAACATTCCAATCCAAGAAATAGCTGAAGGAATTGCAATGGACAATAATAATACTTCACCTGCGAGTGCAAACAGCACTTCCATGGACTGCGTTGCTTCTACAGCGGCTAATTTCTGCATATTCCCCCTTACCATATCGGTTGCCTTGAAGAATAGTACCGTCGCAATGACTCCGGAACATAAGGCCACAAGCAGCGACTGAATACTCTGATCAAGACTAGGCATGCCTTCCATAGCAAGGCCATACACAGACAGCAGAACCCAGAATGGAAGGCTTGCTAGTGTCATTCCCAGCACTCTTTGATAGGCGTCTAATCTTCCCTCGCACAGCTCCATCATTTTGCGATTGCCAAGCGGATAGGCAAAAGAAGCGATAAATACGGGGAGTGCTCCTAGCAGCAAGTTCTCAAGAGAAAAGCTCTTTGCATGCTGAGCCTGCATCAGCACAATGCCAAGTAAGATAATGAATGACATCAGAAGTCCCTTCAGAGGAATTCTACCTTTTATCTGAAGTACACCTGTAGAAGTATGTATCGTTTCCGTAAATAAAGGGGCGAGCAGCATGCCTGCAATGATCGTAAATTGCCATGTACCTGCAACTAGCCATCCAGGAGAATAGACAGCAGCAAAGCATAATGGAGCATAAAACAAACCAAAGCCAACACAGCTCCACAAGAGCCAGATTCTCGGTTGTTTTTTCATCTCGGCTATCAATGGTCTGAAATTCTTCCTAAGCATGACAATCACGATTAGAAACGGAATCATAAATATATAACGGAGCGAGGCGCTCCAGATCCAGCTGCCGCCGGACAATTCCATCGACGCGTTTAAGACGAAAGTAAATGCGAAAAAGAAGGCTGCGAATATTCCTAACAATATCGGTCTCAATGAATTCACCTCAGGATGTTCCAAAATTAGCTGCATATGAATTTCGATAATCGGTTGGAGACATGATAAATCTATCATACATTAAGTTATTTCATCTGTGCTGTTCTTTTTTTATAATTTTCGTAAGAAGGAGGCTGTCCGATGAAGAAACCTAACATTTTGTTAATTACGAGCGATCAGCAGCACTGGGATACGATCGGTGCATTCAATAATGAGCTGCATACACCTAACCTCGATCGGTTAGTAAGAGAAGGAACGACTTTTAGAGCTTACTGTCCTAACCCGACATGCACGCCTAGCCGTGCCTCCATAATTACCGGCATGTACCCATTCAACATGGAGCGTGGACGCTGGGCACCAAACTGCTGGAAGATCGGCATACAAATGGAGAGGATTTCAAGGGTGCTGGCTATCAAACTGCACTCATTGGAAAAGCACACTTCCAGCCTTTAGTGTCCACAGAGGCTTACCCTTCTCTGGAAGCACATCCTGTCGTGCATGATTTTGATTATTGGAGGGGGTTCAATGGTCCTTTCTATGGATTTGATCATGTTTGGTAACACGCAGGAGGATAATCCTGACTTCTCTTACTTGTTGGAAACAGGTCAGTGAATTCACGGTTACCGTTCCCATCATTACTATGAATACGGCAAGCGTGCAAGGCTTACAGATTACGATAAGAAGAAGCTCGTGGGTGTCTACTACGGAATGATAAGCCTCATGGACAAATATATTGGCAAAATAATGGATAAGCTTGATGAGCTTGGACTTGCCGACAGCACCATTGTTGTCTTTACAACAGATCATGGACATTTCTTCGGACAGCATGGTTTACAGGCAAAAGGCGGTTTTCACTACGAAGATCTGATTAAGCTGCCTTTCATTGTACGTTATCCCGGTCATGTGCCTGCCGGTCAGCAAAGTAACGCCATTCAATCACTGGTTGACCTTGCCCCTACCTTCCTGTCTTTCTGTGATTCTTACAAAAATATGTAGGTTTGTCATCTGCTCGATCACTGATTCTCGCACATTAATGTACTGTTTGAAGAAATAACGATCCACGCAGAGCTTACTAATTACTGCTAAATCCTCTCCATTCTCTTGATTTCGACGACAATACTGTAACCCTGACTGTAAACATTTCCCCTCATATCCTCCCTATAATAAATCTTGTCTTACAACATAAGAGTTATCTCTTATAAGAAGAAAAAGGAATTTTTGGGTAATACATAATAAGAAGAGCTACAGCTTAGATTAGGGAGGAATAATAATGAATAAGAAAAGCATGAAATGGTCCGCAGCTATTTTGTCCGCAGGTCTCCTGGTAGGTAATGCGAGCTTTTTAAGTGGGCAATCCGAAGCTGTCGTTGCCGCCGCAACTTCAGTCAAAGCTTCAGACGTCGTGATGAAATATAATGGCAAGACTCTCTCTGCGCCAGGCAGGCTGGTAAACGGAAACACGATGATTCCAATCTCGGTGTTAAGAGATGATTTTGGACTTGCGTTAAGTTATAAAGCTGGTAAGAATGGGACTAAAACCTACACGGTCGGAAGTGGAGTCACACAGATGAGATTAGAAGTGTCCGAATACGGCATCAGTACCTATATAAATGAACGTTATATCGGCAACAACAGTATCCAGTATGAAGCCAAAAATATTAATGGAAAGCTGTATGTCCCATATAGAGTGCTGAAGGAGTATTTAGGTTTTCAGGGCTCTTATAACTCATCAGCCAAAACACTAACGCTGAAAAAGCAGCAGCAGAATAAGGTCAGCATCTCTTCGGAAACGATCTCAGACAGTAACAATAATGCAACCATCAACATCCGTTATCCAAAACTAAATGGTCTCGCAAATAAAGAAGCGCAGGAATCTATAAACAAAACATTCAAAGATAAGGCAGAAGCTTTCGCAGCAGAAGCGAAGAAAAAAGCAACAGAGCGGGATTCGGAGTTTGAGCAGCCTTACGAATTCCACGGAACCTTCCTCGTCACCTTTAACCGGGAGGGTGTGCTCAGCATAGCCTCTGACTTGTATGAATATGTAGGTGGTGCTCATGGAATGACTTACCGTGAAGGCTTTACTTTCTCTCTCAAGGATGGACAGCAGCTGACAATTGACGATCTGCTTCATTCTTCAGATGCTGCCAAGAAGAAGCTGGATCAAATGCTGAAGAAGCAAACAGCTGCGGACAAATATGACTTTGGATTTAATGGGTTGAAGGAAGATCCCGATTTCTATGTATCCGAGAGCGGGCTTACGGTGTTCTTCCAACTGTATGAGATTGCATCCTACGCCGATGGGTTCCCAACCTATACATTCAGTTTTGCAGATATGCTGCCTGAAGGAACGGATCCTTTTGCAGCTGCACGATAATAATGTGTGAATCTGCTGGCTGCACGTTGAAACCACGTACAGATATCAAAAACACCTTTGGAATCCTCCAAAGGTGTTTTTGCACATCATAGCGAATCAAATTTATAACTCGTAGGAAATATGAAATGATTTTATCTATGATACTTTTACAGGTGTATGTTCTCCCTGCCATAACAGCTGCATTTCTTCACAGCTCTCTAACAGTTCATTAAGGCTGCCTTCAGCTTCAATTCGTCCATCCTTCATCACGATAATATGATCCGCCTTAGACAAGGCTGCTCTTCGGTGAGAGACGGCGATGCAGGTCACATCCTCTTCCTTAAACAGTCCATCCCACACCTGCTGCTCGGTTTCAACGTCCAATGCGCTGGAGAGATCATCAAATATATACAGATCTGAGTCTGTCATCAGCATGCGCGCTGTGGCTGCCCGCTGAATTTGACCGCCGGACAACATCACGCCTCTTGGTCCAACAAGTGTGTCGAGTCCCTTCTCCAGATCACCTACATCTTTATTCATTACAGCCAGATTCATTGCACGCTCGAGCGAGGCTTCCACACTTGTACGTTTTCCCTGAACGATATTTTCCTTCAAGGTATCGCTGAACAAGCGCGGCACTTGCGGTGTATAGGCCGCTCTTGGCGGTGTTAAGAACTGAGCCGGATCGATCTCTGCTCCATTCCAGCGAATCGATCCTTCTTGCTTAGAAAGCAATCCGAGCATAGCTCGAACCAAGGTGGATTTACCTGAACCGATCCGACCTGTAATGACAAGGAATTGACCTCGCTTCAACTGCAGATTTACATCCTTGATTCCATTATTTGAATTCGGATATTGATAGCTGAGATTACGGATCGTGACCTCTCGCAGCTTCTCCGTTCGATCCTTGCTTATTACGGGTATTTCGGGAGGATCCTCATACAGATATATTTCACGATGATCCATAATCCGGTCCTCTTCACCTGGGCGGAACAACATACGCATTCGATCATAGGACACCTTAAGGCGCTTGTGCTGGAACACCATATAACCGAACAACGAGATACTAAATCCAATGTTTGTTAGATAGGTTGTAAATAGCGCGAAATCTCCAACCGTAAAATTGCCATTTCTCATCTCGGCTGCGCACATCAGAAGGATGAATCCTGTGCAAATACTTAAAATGTGCTGATTCAAGGATCTCATCCATTGCTTAAATAAGTTATCCTTAAGCGCTGCCTGCCGGCGGTCTTCGTTCAGCTTCATAAATCGTGCATGCACATGATCTTCTGCCTGACCCAGCTTCAATGCTTGAACGGCCCCGAAGGTTTCGGCAATAAAGCTTGTAATTCGTCCGGTCGCTTCCTGATTCTGCTGGCCGTATCTGCGTGCTCGATTGCCAGAGAGATTGTTCAGCAGTGTGACGATGATTAACGGCAGTACAGCAACTAATGTAATCTTCCAATTGATGCTTGCCATGATAGAAACCGAAACGACAGCAAATACGAACATTCCCCAGAAATCAACCCAGGATTCCACATATTCTACAACCTCATTCACATCATCACGAAAACGACTCATCGCTTCCCCAGGGGAAGCAGGCAGATTCCGCCCTGGCCATCGCATAATTCCCGCCAGCATATTCGTTCGCAGAATGGCTTGGATATGAAAAATATAAGTTACCCATTCATAGAAGGCGATGAGCATTGTTCCTACTCTCGTGATTCTTACAGCAACCATAAGAAGCAGCGGTACGGCAAGCCACAAATAATCGTTCGTATTCGCAGCAGCTGCCCGGTCGAAGAACCACTGCATGGCAAGACCGATAATAAGCGGAAGCGAATGGAACATGCACCATAAGAGGCCATTGATTATAAACAAGAATGGCTTGAATCGAAAAAGCTTACTGATAAAGCCCGCTACTGTCATGCCAGTTCCTCCTCTCTGCCTGTAACGAGCAGTCTTGCATAATGGGAGGCTGGATTTCTCGCGAGTTCATCCCGTTCTCCAAACTCCAGTATCCTGCCATCCCCCAGCACCATAATTTTGTCCACTTGACTCAGTGTAGCAAGCCGGTGAGCAATCATAATTCCGGTACATTCCTTCATCATCTGATCTACTGCGGACTGAAGCATGGTCTCTGTTGCCGCATCCAGCCTCGAAGATGGTTCATCAAGGATTACTAAGCTTGGTTTAGTAAGGAATACCCGGGTTAATGCAAACAATTGAGCCTCACCTGCGGATAAAGATGTACCTCCCGTATTGAGATGCGTATCGAGTCCGTTAGGCTGAGCTTCAATCCATCTGCTTAGACCTAATTGCTCCGTTTTATGCAATATTTCATCGTCCGTGATTTCATGATTAAACAGCGTCAAGTTCTCACGAAGTGTTCCATCAAACAGCTGTACATCCTGTGTAACCATCCCTACCCGTCTATACAGCGCAGGCAGAGACAGCTTGGTAATATCTACACCACCTACGCGTATAACGCCGCTGTTAATATTGTATAACCTTAGCAGTGTTCGGCTGAGGCTGGATTTACCGCTCCCAGTCCGGCCGATAATCCCTAACAGTTCTCCCGGCTTCAATTCGAAATGAATGTCGGAAAGTATCGGTTTGTCTTCGTTATAGCTGAAGTGAACATGCTCAAATTCCAGACCCAAAGGTCCTTCCGGAAGCTCAGCTTCAACGCCTTCTATAATTTCACTACGTAAGGACAACAGTTCTCTTGAACGCAGCATACCAGATTTTGCTTTTTGAAATTCTTGAATTTGATCTCCCAAGATTTCAATAGGTTCGTTCAGCATCTGAGTATATTGATAGATGAGGTACAGTGTACCGAGTGTAATTGCTCCGGACATGTAATAATGCACTCCGATGAGCAGGACCGCAGTCACCGCTAGTGCAAACAGAATGACCGTTGTATTCCAAGGTATGACCCGAAGCATCCAGGCTCTTCTTCCCTTAAGAAACACGGAGCGCATCAGCCGATGAAATCGATTCATGACATAAGGAACGTGACCATTAGCCTGAACATCTTCGATTCCGGCAATCCGCTCTTCAATCAAACCGAATAGAGAAGCGCTGACTTCCCTCTCATCCTTGGAGGATCGGACACCAAGATTGCGGATAATGACCATGAATAAGATCGATAACAACGTAAATGCCGTCATGACCAGTGCGATAGGCACGTTAATCGTGAACATGAATCCCAAGATTCCAGCGAGTAATACGAAGCTGCCGACTACCTGGACGATAAACATAGCAAAAAAATTGGAAATGGCTGTAACATCTCCATCTACCCGCTCAATCATCTCACCTGGTGTTCTCACATTATGAAACTTCATATCAAGCCGGAGGCAGTGCTTCAAAAGATCACCGCGCAGCTGATTGGTTGCACGCCAGGATACATCATTACCGAAATAGCTGACGGCTACGGTGATAAGCTGATTTACGACAGCTACAACTAGGTATATGCCTGCCAGCTGAAATAGAGCTGTGAGCATTCCCCCTCCTGCTGCTATGTCAATAAACCGCTGCACAATTTGCGGATTCACTAGCTGCAAACCGGTTGATGTCAGCAGCATTACAAGCAGCAAGAGCAGTCGTCCTTTGACTGGCTTGAGGTACCTCAGCAGCCATGACATAGATAATTTCTCTTTCTTGGGCACAGTGCCCACCCCCATCTACACACAAATATGTATCTCTTATTTTCATTTGACCCAAGGTCATTTGCCGTTAAATCATTTATAAGTCTACATGAAAGGAACATCCATTCCTAGGTAAAAAATAATTATAATCCCAATCTGAATTCATTTCATAATTCCTTAAGCTGCTTTAATCAAGAGTGTATGTGAAATATGAGAAAGATTCAGAACAGAACCCAACTTCAGTGAAGGTAACCGCAACGGGTCTCATATTTTGAAATGTACGTAATATAGTATAAAACGAATCAAATTCCCATGCTGGCAGGATTTATTTTCGGAAGGCTGATCGACATGCAAACAATAATTACCGGTATAACAAGTGGGATGATGACTGGACTGATGGGTCCGATGATTGTGATGCATATGAATCGGCCTGCGCTCTTGCTTATCTTTATTATGTTTCTGTTCTTCTTCACTATGATTCTGTTATGCGGTTCTGTATATCTGACAAAGGATGAACGTTAGCACCATTGCGTTTATCCTTTTTTTATTTATCCCGCACCCAACAATATTCAAATAATTCTCCCCTTCTTCTAACATGGCTCTGTTATAATGAGTAGGATTCCTTATATTTCCAGATGATCAAAAATTGAAATAAGGAGTGATTTCATGGTATTCAAGTTCACCCTGCACAAGCATGTAAAATCACTGTCCAGCGTATTTCTCGCTTCAGTGCTTGTACTAGGGTCTGTTGCCCCGCCTGCTCTGGCTGTAGAGCAAACGGCTGCAGCAGAGCAAGCTCAGCAGGTTAAGGTGCTGAATTCGGAAACAGCATCCGTGTTCCTGGATGAGTTCTTTAATTCACCTGAGGCAATGGCACAATATGTTGGAGCTTCCATTGTTATTGTTAAAGACGGCAAAGTCGTTGCACAAGAAGGCTACGGATATTCTGACCTTGCAGCACAAACGAAGGTAGATCCGGAAGAAACCGCTTTTCGTGTAGCCTCTGTATCCAAGACATTTAATGCTGTGGCAGCGATGCAGCTGGTTGAACAAGGAAAGCTCGACTTGAAAGCTGATTTTGAGCAATATGTAACGGACCTCGAATTCGATAACCCTTATGACAAACCGGTGACTATTGAGCATTTGCTGACACATACGACAGGATTTGAGATCCGGGATCCTCAGCAGGAAGATATTCATACGGATTTTGATAAATACATATCCATTGAGGATTATGTTCAAGAGCATATGCCTCCTGTTGTTCGCGAACCGGGGAGCTCTTATATGTATGATAATTTCGCCTCACTTTTATTGGGGCTTGTCGTTCAAGAGGTGAGCGGTCAAGAGTACGAGGATTATATGCAAGAACACATCTTTAAACCGCTAGGTATGGAGAATAGCAGCTTCCTGCTTACAGACAAGTTCAAAGAACAACTTGCAACCGGTTACGATGCAGTGAAAAATCCAATAGACGTATACGCGATATCTCCGAATCCAATGCCTCATGGGGGAATGTTAACGACAGCTGAAGATATCAGCCAATTTATGATTGCCTTCCTAAACGGCGGGACAACTGATGATAACCGAATTCTTTCGGAATCGACTGTAAATAGTATGGAGATTTATCGTTCGGCGATCCATCCACTTCTACCGGACACAACCTATGGATTTGAAGCTGCAATGCAGCTCCCTGGAGCGGGAAGCAGTTCGAAGATTATTACGAAGGCTGGAGATCTGATGGGATTCAGTTCTTATCTCTTCCTGATTCCTGAGCAAAATACTGGTGTCTTCCTTACCTATAATCAGACGGGCGCACTTCGGAACCTGTTCTATCCTGCTTTTATCAATGAATTTTTCCCTCAATATGCCAAGGCAGCCGAATTTGACGATTATGAGCCTCAATCCGCGGATGAGCTTCAGCGTTATACCGGTTTGTATGCCGATCTGCGTCTAAGCACAATCGTCAGCTCCGTCTCAGGTACGGAGGAGCAAGCAGGCAAGATGACGATCGAGGATGCTTTTCTTGGACCACGTACTCTTACCCAAGTAGAGGAACATCTGTTTGTCGATGAGATAAGCGGCCAGTTTACCGCTTTTAAAGAGCATACGGTTGGCAGCATATATTTGAAAGAGCCCTACCTTAATCCAATGGGTTATGAACGCAAAGGGGTAACACCTGTTGGTTTCAGAGATGTAAGTCCTAGCAGTCCCTATGCTGAATCCTTATACGCTCTTCAGTCATTAGGCTATTATCCGAATGACGCAAGTACGTCTGTTAACCCGAAGCATATCGTTACACGGGCTGAATTTGTTGAGGAGATCTTGAAGGTCAGCAACATCCCAGCTAGTAAAACGACACCTGCAGAAGGAACGGATTGGTCACAGCATCCTTCCGCTGGCTATATCCAAACTGCTCTGGAAATTGGGATGCTGAGTGAAGCACAGCAATTTAAACCAAATCAAGCCATTAAACGCCAGGAAGCAGCTGTGATGCTGTGGAGAATCTATAAAGCACAGTATCCAGATGAACTTTTTACAGAGGTTGAGCTGTCTGGCAACACAAGCGAATGGGCAGCTCCTGCGGTCAAGATGATGATCGGGCTTGGTATTTATGGACCGGAAGTAGAAGTTAATCCTGATGGTTCTGTCGACTATCAGTCCATGAAACCGATGAATGTACAAGAAAATGCAGCTCTTATTTATAAATTGTTAACACAGCCGACAGATCAGATCGCGGCAGCCTTGGCTTCAGAGCAAGCTCAGGCAGAAGCGTCTTCAGGTGACGAATAAATCAAATAGTTAAGAAAGAACACTTCTGGTTGCAATATGCACCAGAAGTGTTCTTTTTATTAGCGTCCTATACTCAATATTCGGAATTAATCAAGGACAAGCTGATCCACCAGCTTAGGAAGCCACTCATTCAAATCTTCAAATTCAAACCCGGCTTCGGCCGCTTTATTCGTGTTCATATACCAGGAGGCATCCACTCCGAATGGAGAAGCAGCATCCTCACCGGCCTCTTTCGTTAGCAGAGCCTTCTTGCCTGCCTTCGTTTCAATCAGCTTTATTAATTCTCCAAGAGAAATGGTATGATTGGATGCCGCGTTTACAGGACCGGTAATGCTGGATTCTCCTGCCCAAGCCAGAAAGCGTGCGGCTTCCTCTGATTGTATAAAGCCCATTCGGGCATTCAGATTAGGCAGGCCAATTGGCCGGTCTTCTCTAATGCGATCCACATGGAAATGCAGACGTTTCGTGTAATCATCGGTTCCGAGTACAATGGGAAACCGTACACACACGACTGGAAAAGAAGCTTGCTGGATAAATACAGCTTCGGCCTGCCTTTTGCCCTCCTGATATGTAAAGCGGTCGTGTCTGCCCTGCTGAATCGTATAAGTCGAAGGATCAAAATCCGCTTCCTCAAAAGCATCCTTAACTCCTGCGTCGTAGACGGATAAGCTGGATGTAAAAATATACTTATTCGTTCTGCCATCAAACACCTTCACCGCATCCTTGGCTGCATCTGGAGAGTAACAAATATTATCGTATACGAGATCCCACGCTTCTCTTCCGGCGGCTAATCGTAGCTGCTCTTCGACCTCGCGATCAACGATGAGATGTCTCACTTCTTCTCCAAAGGGAAGAGGCGTATTTCCTCGTGTTGCTACCGTAATTTCTGATTTCCCCTCGTGCAGCAGATATTCCACAAGTCTTTTTCCAAAAAATCGCGTTCCGCCAAGTATCAAGATCTTCTTCATAATTATGTCCTCCATCCCTAACACGATTAAAATATCAAGTTACCGTGAAGTCCAAGCCTTAGCACTATAAACACATATGATATTCCAAGTCTATCACTGATTTCATAGAGGAGGAATGATTATGTGGCTAGGATTTGAATTATTAGCAGCCGCTGTGATTGTGCTCTCAACCATCACGTTTCGATATCTGGATAAACGGGCGGACAGCAAATTCCATCCTCATGCGCCAAATGAGCTGATTATCAAGTTTGTTGAGGGCACATCACAGGATGAGATGAACGCTCTGTACAAAAAAACAAAATGTACGGTTATAGATTACTACGAGGATCTGGGATTCTATCGAATTGCATCTAAACGAAAAATGCGTAAAATGCTCAAAACATATAGTAAGCATAAACTGATTGAATCAGCTGAACCCAATCATGTGTACAAAGCCCTATATACTCCGAATGATCCCTTCTTCCCAGGTTATCAATATGCTCCGCAGAAGGTACTGGCTCCTGCTGCTTGGGACATCAGCCAGAGCTCTCCTGCCATAAGAATAGCGATCGTAGATACTGGCGTTCAGCCTGACCATCCTGAGCTCGCCGGGAAATTACTTCCTGGATATGACTATGTCGATTGGGATCCTAATACCAGCGATGGGAATGGGCACGGAACGCATGTCGCCGGCATCGCTGCCGCTTCAACAAACAATGGAGTCGGTATTGCCGGTATGGCTCCGCTGGCCTCCATCATTCCCATCCGCTCCTTGGATAACAGTGGCAATGGATTATTATCCAGTGTCGCTAATGGCATTGTGTATGCAGCGAACAATGGGGCACATGTCGTGAACCTCAGTCTGGGATCGCCGGCCAATGATTCGTTTCTTCAAGCTGCTGTGCAATATGCCTGGGATCGTGGAGCTGTTGTTATTGCAGCAGCCGGTAACGATAATACGACAACGCCGATGTATCCGGCCTATCTCCCTGGCGTCGTCGCGGTGGCATCAACGAATGCGTCCGATGTGAAGTCGGCTTTTTCCAATTATGGTGCATGGGTCGATGTAGCTGCGCCTGGTGACCAAATATTGTCCACTTATCTCGGCAGCAGCTTTGCCTATTTAAGCGGTACTTCTATGGCTACACCTCTCGTTTCAGGACTTGCAGCTCTGCTTGCAGCTCAGGGCAGATCCAATACCAACGTTAGAGATTGTATCGTATTTACCTGTGATCCGATTGCAGGTACCGGCACCTTCTGGGCGCATGGCCGCATTAATGCATTACGCGCCGTGCAGCAGCCTGTATCTTAAATAAATTTCTAAGTTCACTCGGAGGCTATCTCATTGGTTTAAAATCTTTGACTTGATCTAATAGTTGGTCTATTCTCGCAAGAGTTATAGAATCCAGTTCGATATCCACGGATTGGGCATTCTCTACAATCTGCTCGGGTCTGGTGGCACCAATCAATGCAGAACTGATTCCCGGCAGACGAAGTGTCCAAGCAAGTGCAAGCTGTGATAGCTTGAGTCCAAGCTCATTAGCTAATCCATCCAGCTGGTGCACCACTTCAAGCACATCGTCACGAAGGTAGCTGCGAATCACGCCATTCACGGAATTGTCGGCTGCTCGTGTACCTGCGGGTGGATTAGCTCCGGGCTTGTACTTACCTGTAAGAATACCTTGAGCAAGCGGAGAGAAGACGATCTGTCCAATTCCTGCTTGCTCGGATACATTCAGCACCTCGTCCTCTATGTATCGTTCGAACATATTATATATAGGTTGATTCGCAATGATAGGGCGGAGATTCAGCTGTTTCGATATTGCTGCAGCTTCTGTGATTTGAACTGGAGTCCACTCACTGATGGCAGCGTACAGAATTTTACCTTGTGCAGTGAGATCATCCAGTGCTCGAAGGGTCTCTTCTGTTGGCGTTTCATGATCATACCGATGACAAAAATAGATGTCGATATAGTCTGTTCCCAGTCTCTTCAAGCTGGCCTCACATTGCTCCATGATTGCTTTTCTGGATAATCCTTTATCATTTGGTCCGTCTCCCATTGGGAAGTACACTTTCGTACTCAGCACATAGTCAGAGCGTTTATAGGATCTTAGAGCTGTTCCCAGCGCTTTCTCTCCCTCTCCGCGGTTGTACGCATTAGCCGTATCGAAAAAGTTGATCCCGCACTCAAAAGCCTTATCAATACAGGCATCTGCCGCCTGCTGTTCCGCCGCTGTACCATAGGTTAACCAGCTGCCAAGACCAATCTCACTAACCTTGATTCCGCTTGCTCCTACTCTTCTATATTTCATGGACTCTCGCTTCCTCTCTGCATAAGATCATATTTTCTAATAGAGTTAAAGTTAAATGACACTTTCAATATATAGGAAATTCGGAATAAAGGGCAATGGGGAAATTTGATGTTTCCCTTTTTATTCTCCTATCACTTAACAACAAAACCGCGCAAGCCACAGAATCGTGACATGCGCGGTTTTGTATTAATCTATGGTACTATTTTACTTCAGACGCCTTGTGATCAATGCATTCGCTACGATCAGAACGCCAGCAGTCATGAAGAGAAGTGCAACATTCGAGAGTTCAATACATCTCAGTTTATTGGTGATAGATCCTACCATTTGGCCCCAGCCGGAAGCCTTGGTCAGGTGTTCTTCGGGAACGAGCCGCTCTTCTCGTTGATGCAAACATAGACTACTGCATTGTCAATGAGCAGATTCATCTCAAACTGCGCTGTAGTCAATCTCCATAAATTGAACAACTTCCTTCTCCCAGCGCTCAGTTACAAATTCCACATGCTTCGGATGAGCATTATATGCCTCATAATCTTCCCGACTGTTGAATACCATGGAAAAACCAAAGTCATATGTATTCTTCGGACTAATCTCGCGAAACACTTGAAAGTTGTTCACGGTAGGAATATTACTCAGTGCAGATTTACCTTCCTGAAGAAATGCGGATTCTTCCACAGAGCCACAATCGTGTTTCAGTGAAAATACCACGGAATGTATAATTTGCTGTTGTTCCATCCTAATCACTCCTTGAGTTGGATTATTATTCAAATGGATAACGGAGTCCCCACTGACCTCGAATCTGATCAAGCAGCTTCATGATGGATACAGACTCATCAAGTGGGATAACCGAGCTCTCTGTACGTCCTTCAATCAAGCATTTTCCAAGCTCCTCGGCTTCAAATGCGTAACCTATACTTTCACGATCATCCTCGAAGGTTGTTACATTGCCTTCGACATGGAGCTCTGCTGTATACGCATTTAAGAAAGACGGGATTCGGATATATCCATCGGTACCATAAATGTAAGCTTCATTGGTTAGGCCGAGTCGTACGGCCCCGTTCAGCTGAGCTGTTCTGCCGGCACCGTAGGAGAACAACAGTGAAAATTCTTCATCGACGCCCGTATCACCAATATGTGCTGTACTCCACACGTGTTCAGGCTTAGCCCCGAAGATCATGGACGCAAAGGATACCGGGTAGATCCCTGCATCTAATAATGCGCCGCCTCCAAGTGTAGGATTTAAGAGCCTGCCTTCTGGATCGTAATCTGCACGGAATCCAAAATCGGCCTTCACCAGCTTGATTTCTCCAATCTTCCCTTCATCTAGCCACTCTCTCACTTTACAAATTGCTGGAAGGAATCTCGTCCACATTCCTTCCATGAGGAAGAGTTTATTCTCTCTTGCGTAGGATACCAGCTCTTCTACTTCACCGGCATTCACGGTAAAAGGCTTTTCGCATAATACAGCTTTTCCCGCTCTTAGACATAGAAGCACATTCTCCTTATGAAAAGGATGCGGTGTAGCCACATAGATGGCATCGACCTCAGGATCGTTTACCAAGCTCTCATAGCTTGCGTGAGCTTTCTTAATCCGATACTCAGCGGCGAATTTCTGCGCACTCTCCGCATGTCTTGAACCGACGGCATATGCCTCTCCATTGCTTGCATAGGCAAGGTCCTTCGTAAACTGTGATGCAATCCATCCCGTCCCTAATATTCCCCACTTAATCGTTTTCGACATTGAATGTACCCTCTCCCTTGATAACAAATTGTCACCGTTTTCAAAAAAATAAAGGCTGTGGCTTTCACTTCTGTGACCATTATAAAGGACTTCCCTGAAGATTGCGATAATGGATGACAAAAAAAGGAACACATAACTTATGTGTCCCTTCATTTCCATTTGAACTACACTTCTATAATGATTGGAAGTATCATCGGTCTTCTTTTGGTTTGGCTATATATGAATCGGCCAACGTCATCCTTCAAGATTTGCTTGATCAGGTTCCACTGACTTACTTCTGATTCGGACAGACTGTCCATGGAGTCTAAGATCACTTGATGAATTTGCTCCATGAGCTCTTCATTTTGTTTGACGAATATGAATCCTCGTGAGATAACTTCGGGAGAAACCATCATTTTTCTCTCTGTTTTGCTTAGTGTGGTAACAATGATCAGCATACCATCAGATGCCAAATGTCTCCGATCCCTAAGTACAATGTTTCCGACATCCCCAACCCCTAATCCATCCACGAGATTGTTTCCAGCATGTACTTTAGGTCCCATGGAGACCGCGCCATTCATAATTTGTATGGTTTCCCCATTGCGAACGATGAACACATTCTCGCTAGGCACACCTACAGACTCGGCAAGCAAGCGGTGCTTGTACAACATTCGAAATTCACCATGTACGGGAAATAAGTATTCAGGCTTCATGAGCGTAAGCATTAATTTCAACTCATCCTGGCTTCCATGACCCGAGACGTGCATACCTGAAGCACTGCCCGAGCCATATAACACTTTAGCGCCAATACCATACAGATTGTCAACTACATTCGATAGGTTACGTTCGTTACCAGGTATCGCTCCGGCAGCGATAATTACCGTATCCCCTGGCAATATCTCAATATGCGGATGCTGTGAGCTTGCGAGCCGGGACAATGCCGCCATAGGCTCACCTTGACTTCCCGTACATAGAACGGCGATCTGTTCTGGCGGATATTTCTCGGAATCTCTCGCATCAATCAGCAGGCCTTCAGGAATTCGCAAATAACCTAGATCATTGGCTACTTCCACTACATTAACCATGCTGCGTCCGAGCAGAGCCAGTTTGCGATTCGTTTCAATCGCAGCATCAATAATCTGCTGAACTCTGTTCACATTAGAGGCAAAAGTGGAGATGAACACCTGCTGCTTGGCACTGGAAAAAGCATCAAGGATATGGCTGCCGACAATACGTTCCGAGGGAGTGAAGCCTGCACGTTCCGCATTGGTACTCTCCGATATTAAGACCTTAACGCCCTTCTTGCCGATCTCTGCCATCCGGTGAAGGTCCGGGTATGGTCCGTTTACAGGCGACATGTCAAATTTAAAATCGCCTGTATGGACGACCGTGCCTTCAGGAGTGTCGAATACGATGCCCAGACAATCCGGAATACTGTGAATGGTTGGAAAAAAAGTGGCTTGAATGGAGCCTGCATCCACTACCGAATTCTCATCAATGACATGCAGCTGGGACTCGTCTAACAATCCGTGCTCCTTCAGCTTTATTTTGATTAATCCGATGGTTAGTGCGGTTCCGTACACCGGTATATTTAACTGCTTCAGCAAATAAGGTATGCCGCCTATGTGATCTTCATGCCCGTGCGTGACCACCAGCGCTTTAATGTCCTCTTGATGATCTAGCAGGTATGAGAAGTCGGGCACAATAAGGTCAATCCCCGGCAGACTTTCGTCCGGAAACTTGGAGCCACAATCTATAAGCACCAGATCATGGTCATATTGAATGAAGTACATATTTTTACCAATTTCATTGACGCCGCCAAGAGCTGCGATCAACAATCGACTAGCTTCCATACTCAATACTAAGTACCTCCTTTTCGTGCTGTAGAATGATGATTAGGACTCTTTGGTTCCGTAGGTCTGCTTCTTCCTCAGCTCGCGATTGTCATGATCTACCCATATATGGAAGACATATTCGAATGCAGCCATCACTAAAGAAATAATCAGAATGTCGGTTAACGATGTATTCCAGAACATAAGCTCCTTGAAGATCCAAAGAGAGGCAAATACAAAAATAAAATCGGCTACGGTCGCGATCAAGTTATTGGTCTTGCGAAATACGACGATGTCGCCGAACAAAAAGCCAATGGCCGCAATCAGCAAAGCGGCAAACCAGGAAGTGATGAAGGAAGCATCGGAGAGCCACATCAGCAGTCCTGTTACCAGCACACTGTATGCCAGAAATTTCGCCATTTCTTTTTTGATATGAATCGCTCCTTTCTGAATCAATTTCATAATGCCTTTAGCTGCTTAAATCAAGAGTATATATAGATCAAAATGATTTAATTTGTCTATATAGCTTCGAATCCGCCTTATTAATGAGTTATGAAATTGATTCTAGATGTTATATTATCCGCAAGTTACAATTTACATCCAAAAAATGATACATATTATTTCATATTATTCGACTTTGATTGCGAACACATAACTGGAACTTCCTTTATCCCAGGAAGCATAAACACTATAAATATAAATACCTGCTATGCCCGGTGCAGTCACTATGTTATAATCCAATGGGACATTTTCGGATTGAAGATCATCCGTCCACTTTGTAACTCCCATCGAACCTTCCCAAGGTTTGGGTGTAAACTCGATTGAGATTTCTGCTTCTGGTGAGACAATGACCGGCTCTAGCTGCTGATGCTTCACCATATCAGGCGGTGCCATATAATCAGCACATTCATTCCAGCAATAGGTACTTTGTAAGTATGGGACTTTCTTCTCGCCAGCTTGGATGCTTGGTTTGGGAGGATAACGATCAAGACTTAATGATGTAATTACATAGACGGTTGTAAACAAGATCACTGCACTTATGATCATTAATAACAGCATCTTCTTCAATTTTGTTCCCTCCTTTGCGCCTCAGCCCTTTCAGTACACTCAGGTATACTTACTCACGACACAGTTTGGCTATTAGTCGAGCAAACCAAAATAAAATAAAAGGATGTTGCACACATGATAAGTAAGAATGGAGCTGCTAATGCCTGGAAAAAGAACACCGTCCTATTTCTAACCAGCCAAACGATATCTCTATTCGGTTCCTCCTTGGTCCAGTATGCCGTCATGTGGTATATCACGTTGGAGACCCAATCAGGCATTATGATGACTATTTCCATTATTTGCGGATTTGTTCCTGCCTTCTTCCTATCCCCATTTGCCGGGGTATGGGCAGACCGGTTCAACCGGAAGCTCTTGATTATCCTTGCAGACTCCTTGATCGCCATATCAACACTGGTACTTGCTGTGCTGTTCCTGCTCGGTTATGATGCCATTTGGCTGCTGTTCGCAATGTCTGCGATTCGAGCGATCGGAACAGGGATTCAGATGCCGGCTGTAGGAGCCATTCTTCCGCAATTTGTGCCAGAGGATCAATTAACCAGAGTTAATGGAATCAACGGAAGCATACAAGCCTTTATCATGATCGTATCTCCTATGGCGAGCGCAGCATTGCTTACGAAGGCAAGCATTGAAGCTATTTTCTTTATCGACGTCGTTACGGCACTGATTGCTATTCTTACTCTGCTATTCTTCCTTCGTATTCCTGCCCATACCAAGGCGATGCAGGATCAGAACACCAGCTATTTTGATGATTTGAAAAAAGGCCTCAAATATATAAGTGGTCACACATTCCTGAAGAAATTTTTCGTCTATGTCGCATTATTTAATGTTCTTGCCGCACCTGCTGCATTCCTGACACCCTTGCAAGTCACAAGAACCTTTGGCAGTGATGTATGGAGATTAACCGCCATTGAAATTACTTTTGCTATTGGAATGATGATCGGGGGAATATTGCTTGCAACCTGGGGCGGATTCAAAAACAAGATCCACACCATGACGATGGCAGGCTTGATCATGGGAGCTTGTACAGTCGCTCTTGGCGTAGTCCCGGTATTCGCCATTTACTTAGCCTTCATGAGCTTGTTCGGCCTCGCAATGCCTTTCTTTAATACCCCATTCACTGTCCTGCTTCAGGAAAAAGTGGAGCCTGACTATCTCGGCAGAGTGTTTGGTGTCCTGACGATGATATCCACTTCGATGATGCCGCTTGGAATGCTCATATTTGGCCCTGTTGCCGATGTGGTGGCTATTGAATGGCTGCTGTTGGGAACTGGTGTATTGCTGCTGGCGCTGGCATTTACCCTCGTCGGAAATAAAGTGCTGGTTGAAGCCGGTAAACCCGTAGTGAATGAAGATACGCAATAATAAACAAGAAGGCTGCCCGTGAAGGCAGCCTTTCCTAATTTCTATACCTTATTAAACTCTAACTTGGTGATTTGATGGTCCTTGTTCCATAATTCTTGGAAATATCCACTTCGGTCTATCAGTTCCTCGAAACTGCCTTCGTCCTCGATCGCTCCGTCTTTAACTAACAGGATTTTATCTACCTCCTTGATGAAGCTAAGCCGATGAGCAACAATAATGATTGTCTTCTCCTTGAACAAACGCAGCATTTCTCGCATAATCTGCTTCTCCATAATATTGTCCAGCGCGGATACCGGTTCGTCGAGAATAACAAGGGGGCGCTGCTGACCCATAATCCGGGCAAAAGCAAGCCGCTGCTTTTCACCACCGGACAATTTTGTACCTCTTTCCCCTACCCATGTATCCAGCTGCTGAGGAAGGGCTTTCACCTTGTTTTTTAATCCGACCTTATCCAGCAAATCATACAAATCATCATCGGAGTGATTCGTCAGCAGCATATTATTACGAATGCTTGTATCAAAGATTGGAGAATCCTGCGAAATATAGGACAGCTGATCGTACAGATGATGGAGATGAAGCTCATCAACGTCCAAACCATCTATGAGTATTCGACCAGATTTTTTCTTGAGCAGGCCCGTCATCAGCTTGACGATGGTTGATTTACCACTCCCGCTGATTCCTACAATGGCTACAGAAGTGCCCTGCTCGATTGTAAAACTAACCCCATTTAATATTCGTATATCTCCATAATCGTACGTGACCTTATCAAACTCGATTCTCCCTTTCAGAGAGCTTATGGTAATACCGGAATCAAGATTTCGATCTTCTGGCTTGTTAAGGAAAGCTTCAAACCGAGAATAAGTAACCAGATCCAGCTTGTGATCCACATACAGTACATTGAAGATCGCAATCGGCGTGTACACCTGATCAATAAACATTATCATGGCAACAATTACACCAATGGACAGGTGGCCTGAAATGATCTGGTTCGCACCGTAGAGGATAACCCCAATCTTAATCAAATTAACAATCAGAGCGAAAATCGCAAAAAATGCTTCATGCACAAGTCTAATCTGAGTGCTTCTCTTTATGATTTGACCAGATGTCCGGGTCATACGATCCATCTCTCTCTGATACCGCTTATTTAGTCGAAATACAACCAGCTCCATAAACCCGCGAGTAGTATATCTGGACATTTTCTCCTGATCCGCTATTAGTGAGGCTTTAACACGATAGAGTGTCCGCAGCAGCACATGCGTCATAAGGAATACAAGAACATAGCCAGCTAAGATAATCAACATAATATGGATATTGTATAGACCGATAAATAACAGGCTGAATAGAATCTTCGGTAATAATTCGTGAAATATCGTCAGGTAGAAAGAATGCAGCATTTTTCCTCCAGCCTGAGCTCCGTTCTCAATCACCTTGATCATTTCGCCGGTTCCAATGCTTTGATAAGATGAATAGTCGATTTTGGACACTTTGGATAGGGCCATGATCTTAAGCTTCTCAACAATGCTAATCGATAAGTAGGTATTTGGATATTCATCAACATAATTCAGAAGGGTCGATCCGATGAGCACAGCGCCATACAGTAGAATTAACGGTATTATTTCTTCGATATGATCCACGGTTACGATGGTATCCAGTAATTCTTGAAACATTTTGATCCCTTGCGCTTCTAAATATTGAATGGCAAATCCAATCAGAATATATATCATAATCATCCATTTAAAATGCTTTATGCAGTTCTTTAACAAGGAGCGTCTAACCTCCATCAGTGAAATGTAAAAAAGCCAAGGAATCACCGGGCAGGACAATTAAGCCTGGCTCTCCGGCCACAGGCGTTTTTGTCCTTATACAGGTGTCCCTTGACTGTTCTTAAGAATGATCAATGCCGGGCACCGTTCAAACAATTAATCAACTTTTGGCCAAAAGGCAGACTGCTCCCTTGGCGGCTGGTACGCGTTTTACCCAGCCCGATGATTAATTACTTCGAACGATACGGAATGCCATCCTCTTCACCTCTTGTGTATAGACTGTCCTTATTGTAAATGATGGAAAAATTGTTGTACAGTCATTCCTTATACTCAGAAGCCAATATTCCGTAATACTCCAAATCCTCATATTGTCCCCACTTCACTACATGCTGGTGGAATGTCCCTTCATGTCTCATTCCGATCTTTCTCATGACTGAAGAGGAAGCAGGATTACGACTCATAGCCGCTGCCCATACCCGATTTAATTGTAGTTCGCGAAAAGCAAACTGGAGTACACATTGAGCCGCTTCCGTACAATATCCCTTTCCCCAGAACGGTTTGCCAATCCAGTAAGCAAGCTCGGCATGATTGTGATTTTTATTTACTTGCAAGCCCACTACGCCCATGAATTCGGTTGTCAGTCCATCAAGAACGGCAAAGGAGTAACATATGGATACAAAAATAACTATCCTATACGGACGAAGTTTGTCCGTAAAATAACTAACCTGTAATTCTTTTTTCAACTGCCTTGCGCTCTTTTTTATACTGCTTGTCCTTCAAATAATCATCCCATGAATCCAGCAGCCGTACCGGCTCTGCTTCTATTAAGTCCATAGCAGCATCCTCATGCCTGCTGCGGAGATCGTTCATGATGTCTATTAAATCCTCGCGATCCAGCAGTCTTACACCATTATATCCTGCCAGCTTCAAGCAAGCATCCGTATAAATGCCTGATGTAATCACGATGGATTTCTGAGCCCTGTAAAACGGCATTGCACTATATATTTCTTGAACAGCAGATAATCCGACTGGATTATTAACAGAGTATCGCTTGGCTTGAATAATTGCCCTATTTCCATTTCGATCAGTGAATACCAGATCAGCACCAAAATCCCGGCTGCTGACGGTCTTGTAAGCATCTTCGTATCCTAAGGCAAGAAATAACCGAAATAAATATTCCTCGAAATCTTTTCCGTCTTCCATACGGTCAATGTCTTTAATGGTTATCTTATAGGGATTAAGCTCCCTATGCCTTCGCCGTCTCGATATACTGATGATTATTCTTGCGGCGATGACAATCATGATGGCTGCCGCTATGGCATATATTACGGCCAACATTAAATTCCTCCTATTCTCCGTATCCCGTTATGTATGTCTGCTGGCGTATGAAGGAATCCTGTGCTCTGTAATAAGATAATAAGAACATGCATTCTCTTGCTAAACAAATTATAAATTGACTTCATCGAAAGGTAAAGGGTAACAACAATACGTGCTACAGCGCTTTTCATATCTATTAAAATCTGGCCGATTTTGACAAACTTGCTCTATAATAGATATCGTGTAAGATGTAATATTTAAATTCATGAATACAGGGAGGTATGCAAAATGGAATACACTTATTTGGGAAGAAGTGGTTTGCAAGTATCGAGGTTATGCCTTGGTACAATGACATATGGTGCTTGGGATATGGATGAGCCAAGCTCGCTCTCTATCATTGATCAGGTGCTCGATTCAGGGATTAATTTTATTGACACGGCAGATACATACGGAAAAGGGACGACAGAAGAGATTATTGGCAAGGCACTTCGGGGAAGACGGGATCAATTCATCGTAGCGACCAAGTTTAAAGTTCGGACTGCTGAAGGAGTCAATGGCGAAGGAGCCAGTCGATATCGAATTATGCGCCAGGTTGAGGCGAGCCTTAAACGTCTGAATACGGACTACATTGATCTGTACCAGATACACCGTCCTGATCCATACACTCCGCTTGATGAAACCCTTCGGGCGATGGATGATCTGGTCACTCAAGGCAAAGTACGATACATCGGATGTTCCAACTTTGAGGCTTGGCGTATCGTGGAATCCTTATGGGTCAGTGAGAAGATGAATTTGGAGCGCTTTGTCACCAATCAGCCTTCCTACAACATTTTTAATCGTTACATTGAGCAGGAGATATTACCTGCCTCCGAGCGTCATGGATTATCGACATTAGCGTACTCCCCATTAGATGGGGGCTGGTTATCCGGCAAATATCGCAGCGGACAACCTCTTCCTTCGAATTCACGTGGTGAGCGGATGGATACAGAAGCTCCAGTGAATCGTGATAAGCTGGCTAAAGTGGATAGACTGGCTGAGCTAGCCGAGGCCAAGGGAATTACACTGGGTCAATTTGCTCTTGCCTGGCTGCTTCATCGCCAAGGTATAATCCCCGTGATCGGGGTAAGAAACGAACAACAGTTAAACAGCAATCTTGGGGCACTCGATGTTAAACTTACAGAAGAGGATATAAGACGAGTTGATGAAATATCCCCTAGCCCTTATATCGACTTTTCCAAAGACGGCAGCTTCTGGTTTGATGAACCTAGAGCTTATCGCTTCAAATAATATTTTACAACCAGTTAGCCTAAACTGAACTAATGAATATATCACAGCCCGAGCAAATTCTTTATGACAATGAAAACAACGGGGACAAACAGAGCCGGGATCAAATTCATCGTTTTAAAATGCTTGATACCCAGGAGGCTGAGCCCAGAACTTAGAATAAGCACCCCGCCAACGATCGAAATTTCCGTGAGCAGCTCGGGCGTGATATACCCAGATACCGCACCTGCCAGCATATAAATCAATCCCTGCCAGCAGAGCAGCACAACTGCTGACCAGGCAATACCAAAGCCAAATGTGGACGCCAGCACCATAGAAGTGATGCCATCCAGCATTGCATTTGACAGCAGGTAGGTATGATTACCGTTCAATGCACTTTCAATGGGTCCTACGATGGATAATGTACCGATACAGAACAGCATGATTGCTGTCGATAATCCTTCCGCCAGATTCCCTTTGGAGATGCGGGATACGGCGCTTTTGAAGCTGCTCTCAAGATTCAGCCTCTCTCCAATCAGACCACCTACGGCAAGACTGATAATGAACAGGACGGGGTAATGACTGTCAGGTAAGTATTTAACGATGGAGTTTATGCCTAGCGCGGTAACAGCAAGTCCCATAGCCTGCATCAAGATGTCCTGGTAGCGCTCCCCGATTCCCTTCTTAAATAAGCTTCCCAGTGCACTTCCCACCAGGATCGTTGCTACATTTACAATCGTTCCAATCATCTAATTCCTCTCCCACTTGAGTTGTTGTTAAACACAGAATAAACCCTCCAGTTACTGGAGAGTCAATGTTATTTTACAGGGATCTGTATTTCTGTGACGAACTTGGAAGCATCCTGGGTCAGTCCATAATCAATATAGGTTATTTCCAGTCCATCATCATACATCTGATAGCCATTATCTTCAATGAAATTGATAAGCTGTTCATAATACGGGGCCGCATCTTCATGTGTACCTGCAAACCGAATAGTTATATTTCTACTTTGTGAAAGAAGCTTCTGCCCTTGATGAAGTTGCTTGCTCTGTTCCTCAACAACAACAAAGATCGAATCATACTCCTCAAAGCGTCGGGCAACTAAGCTTTCTAGTGCAATAGATAGTCCCACTTTACCTAGAAATATCGTTGATTTCATCTTGGTTTGATTCTCAAGCATACGAATCGGCAATTCTAAATTATCACTTTTATGTATCTTATGCTTAAGAACTACAATCGCTCTTTCGGGCAGCTCAACCTCACGAATTTTATACAGCTCTTTTACATTCGCTGCATCCTTGATTTGATGAATCCGGCTTTCAATCTTTTGCTTAATTTGGGTAAACTCATTGATTTTATTTACGGTTCGCTCATACTGATCCTGAAGCAGCTGTAAGATATGATCGATATCGCGATGATCGAGAAACTGCTTGATCTGTTTGAGCGGAACTCCGAGCGCTTTAAGATAGAGGATGGTATTTAGCTGTTCAAATTGATCTATGGAGTAATAGCGGTATCCCGTAGATGTGTCGATGGATGCCGGCCTAAATAAGTCTATTTCATCATAATAGCGAAGTGTGCGAATGTCGATTTGAAAGAGCTTTGAGATCTCTCCGATCATGAATAAGTTGTCCATCTCTATCCTCCTATGTCTTATCTAGATCAATATAACATAGTGCAAAAATGGAGGGAAATACAATAGAGTATGAACTTGAGATATGAAATGACTTATCCAGTGACTTATTACTCAGCTTTCTCTCTTAAGCAGCCTATGGTTTACAATTAACAATGCTCCTACCATGACCAAGATCGCGGCAGCCCACCAGAACGTATCTATTGCGCGGTCATGCTCAATCAGAATCAATCGAATGACAGCCGTAATTCCAATGTAGATAAAGTATCGCAGTGGAAAATGAAACCCTGTGCTGAAATACTTGATAATTAACGCGATAAACTCAAAATAGAGAAAGAACACGAGCAGATCATCCGTAAACTCATAATAGGATTTGTCGTTCTCCGCAGGGAGAACAACATATGCAAATATATCCCAGGTTACTTTGAATAAGGATATACACAAGAGCAGCCCCACCAGCAGCAGGCAAATATTTAATATGTGCTGCAGCACCTGAGGCAATTTCTCACTATATTTCACAGGTACCTACCCCTTGCCTGTATTTGTCATCAAATTCGAGAGATAGCTTAACCATTAATTCATTGTTTAATTCGTATTTAATCCCAGCCAGACAGGTCCCATCTCTACAATTCACTGAGACCATTCTGTTATTCAACCGAGCTTCCGCACAAAAAAAACAAGCACCATACGGCGCTTGCTCTTCTTCATACTTATTTTCTAGACTTATCTGACGTTTTATTTGCGGCTTCTTCCAATCGACGATATCGTTTCAAGTCTGCCTTCCTAATCGGGAGAGGTTCTTTTCTAAGCAGCTTTACAACAGCGATGATTAATAGTAGCAATATAACTGTAAAAGGCAAAGCGGCTATTAATGAGGCTGTTTGCAGAGCCCCCAGGCCGCCGCTGTATAATAGAACTCCTGCGATGGCAGCCATCAGTGTTCCCCACACGATCTTCGCCGTCATTGGCGGATTGAGGCTACCTTTCGTTGTCATGCTGGACAAGATGTAGGTCGCCGAATCGGCTGAGGTTACGAGGAAAGTGAGAATCAGCAGAATGGACAATATGGACATGATCGTCGACAATGGAAGCTGTCTAAAGAGCTGGAACAATGCCGAAGTGACATCCTCATTAACTGCAGCCGCGATGCCAGTAGCTTCATGAAGATCAAACCAAATGGCCGTTCCACCAAAAGTCGCGATCCAGAGACAGGCAATGAGCGGTGGCACGACCATAACTCCCACGATGAACTCTCGGATCGTTCTGCCCCTTGACACCCTTGCTACAAAAGCACCTACGTACGGCGACCAGGCAATTGCCCAAGCCCAGTAGAATATAGTCCAGTCTCTAACCCAGGTTCCCTCGGTATAAGGCTGTAACCGTAGACTGTATGAAATAAAATTCGTTATGTAATCACCCAGAGCCAGTGTAAACGTCTCAAGTATGAACACCGTCGGACCGAGAGTAAATACAAAGAGAAGGAACAATAAGGCTACACCGAGATTTAGATTACTTAAATACCTTATCCCTTTATCTAGACCTGTAGTAGATGAAATCATGTACCCAATGAATATAGCGACTAGTATTCCCAGCTGAATAAGTTTGCTGTTGCTAGTTCCTGTAAGAGTACTAAGTCCTCCACTCATTTGCATAACACCTAGACCAATGGAAGTCGCAATTCCCATGACCGTAGCGATGACGGCCAGAATATCGATCGTTTTCTTAACAGCAGGTTTATTACCCGTTACTGGCTCCAGCGCTGTGGATACGAGTCCATCCTTCTCCTTGCGGAATTGAAGAAATGCAATTACGAGACCTACCAGTGCAAATACGGACCATTGACTGATCCCCCAGTGAAAGAAGGAGTATCCCATTGCAACGCGTGCCGCTTCTTCCGTCTGTGATTCCACACCTCCAAACGGAGTATTAAAGAAATGACTCATGGGTTCCGCTACGCCCCAGAATACGAGACCAACACCGAAACCGGCTGAAAACAGCATTCCTATCCATGTGAAAAATGGATACTGCGGCTTTCCTTTCTCGCCACCCAAACGTATGGTTCCATACTTACTGGCAGCCACCCAGATGAGGAACGCAATAATGACAAAGATGGACAGCAGATAAAACCAACCGAAATTATTGGTTGTAAAATTGTACAGCATACTTGTTGTGTTACCGAATGCGACTGGCATCAGAGCACCAAGAACAACAAGGAGAGTGATGATGATTGCTGAAATGCTGAATACCTTGTCTTTCATTAATTTACGAATCAATAATCCCACCTCTAACCTATTTAGTTATCAATACCTCTACAGTATTCCTATTTAAACCATATTCCATGTATATAAACGGTTAACGACTCTTTTCATTTCTAACTATGATGAGCAATATCTTACAAGAATCACAAGCTTGCTTATAATATAATGACAGCAGAAAGATAGATCATGGAGAGTAGGTGCAGCTAGTGGCTCAAGAGAATAGAATGGTTTGTTATGATACGGATTTACAAGTGGAAGCTTATCGATTTGAAGGAATTATGCAAAAATTCCCCAACCATTTTCATGATTATTATGTATTCGGGTTCATTGAACAGGGGAAGCGTTACTTGGCTTGTAAAAATAAAGAGTACATCATAAATACTGGTGATGTTATTATTTTCAATCCATATGATCCCCATGCATGTGAGCAAGTTGATGGACGAACGTTGGATTACCGCTGTATAAATATACAGCCAAGCATCATGCAAAGATATGTATTTGAAATTACGGGAAAGAAGGAAACGCCTTATTTTAAGGAACCTGTTCTTTGTAATAGTGAAATCGCGGATACCTTGCGCGATTTGCACACGATGATCTCCGAAGGTCAATCTGATTTTAAAAAAGAGGAATTGCTCTTATTTCTTATTGAACATCTCTTAAGAGAACATACCGATCAGTTTATCTCTTCATATGAACTCTGTCTTCGCACAGAAATCAAAACGGTATGTAATTACATAGATAATCATTTTGATCAAACCATTACGCTTCAGGATTTATGTAAGCTTACTGGTCTTAGTAAATATTATTTGCTTCGTTCGTTTACCAAACAAAAAGGAATTTCACCTTACAGCTATCTAGAGACACAGCGCATCATCCATGCCAAAAAGCTTCTAGAGCAAGGCGTTCCTCCCATTGAGGTTGCTATTCGTTCCGGGTTCAGTGACCAGAGCCATTTCACTAATCATTTTAAAAAGCTCATCGGGCTTACGCCAAAACAATATATGAGGATATTTACCGATCAAACATCACCACCCGTATATACGGAGGCCATGGCATGATGATAAAGAAGCAAGCCGCATCAACGGGACATCTACTCGCAATATTCACGATCTTTGTATGGGGCTCGACATTTGTGTCTACTAAGCTTCTGCTGTCTGACTTCAATCCGATTGAGGTGTTGTATTTACGTTTTCTTATAGGATACTGTGTTCTGTTGCTACTCTATCCCCGAATTGTAAATACGAACTCAATTACGGAAGAACTACTGTTTGCAGGCGCTGGATTATGTGGAGTAACCCTTTATTTTCTCTTGGAAAATATCGCGCTGACCCTTACCCTTGCTGCAAGTGTAGGCGTCATCGTATCAGTTGCCCCCTTTTTCACGGCTGTATTCTCACATTTTTTTCTTGAAGGCGAAAAACTTAGCGTATCATTTATGGTTGGATTTATCATTGCTCTTATCGGTATCGTAATGATCGGGTTTAATGGCAGTTTTGTGCTCAATCTAAATCCTCTCGGTGATTTTCTAGCCTTCCTCGCCCCTATTTTTTGGGCAATCTATTCAGTGCTTATGAGAAAAATCAGCGAAAGGGGCTATCATACTATCGGTTCTACACGAAAAGTGTTCTTCTATGGTTTAGTCTTTATGCTGCCGGCATTGTTCCTATTTGATGTAGAGTTGAGCTTGGCGAAACTAACCGAACCTATGAGTCTGCTGCATCTGCTTTATCTTGGTATTGGCGCATCAGCACTGTGCTTCGTGACCTGGAATAGGGCAGTAGGCATTCTAGGCGCTGTCAAGACAAGTATTTATATTTACATAGTGCCTGTCATTACGGTCATTGCCTCACATTTGGTATTGAGCGAGCCTCTTTCCTGGACTATGGGGATTGGAGTATTCCTCACTTTGGTCGGTTCATTTATTTCTGAACGCAGAACAAATCCGCAATACAGTATTAAAAAAAGGATGGATCTTTGAGGCCAAAAGGCTTCGAAAGATCCATCCTTTTCTTGTATACGATCCATGACATTTTTCTATTCAGCCAGTGCTCTAACTTCCTCATCCGTAAGTGCCTCATTGTATACTTTCACTTCATCGAGGCTGCCGTTTAAATACGGATCTGCCGCATAACGGCTCTTGCCAAGATACGCATCGGTAGAGGTGAGCTCTTTCGGATTAAAAGTAATCTGATCGCTCGTCGTTACGACTTCTCCGTTCACATACAGCTTGCCTGTGTTCCCTTCGAGTGTAACCGCAACATGCGTCCATTCATTCACTGGAAGCTTCGTAGGTGCAAGAAGACTTTGATCTACTCCATTATGAATAGTAAACTGCATGACTCCCAGATGCTGAGAAGGTGTCAGGAACATATGCTTGCCGAGCCCATTGCCAAAATCAAAGACTCGCTGCCAATCTCCCCCGCCGTTCCAGTAAACCCATGCTGCGAATGTGAAGTCTTCTGCATCTGTGACTAACTCAGGCACTTCCACATAACCGTCTGTACCGTTGAATTTGATAGCTTGACCTTGTTTGCCAGATACTTGTGATTCAACTCCGCCGATCAATGTACCATCAAATCCGTTGCTGCTGAGGTCAGGAACCGATGGTCCCGATATTCCTTCAAAATCATATTCGACCAGCTTCGGCCCTTCGATTTCAGCAAGTACAGTTACATTAAACGTCTTGGTATCTCGCACTTTTCCTTTTTGAATGGTGGCTGTAAGCTTCACTACCGCATTGTCTTCGCCAGCTTCGGGTCTTGTGACGATTCCGGCCTTTGATATGACATTTTCATTAGAAGAAGTCCATGAAATCACACTGTCCCTAGTTCCTTCTACAGGCAAATTCATATTTTGATAAATTGCCGAAGTATTGCTTAGATTGAGGTCCTTCTTCACCGCAGCAACGACTTCCTTGTCTTTCATTTCCTCCATTTGGCTGCCCCAGAGTGCAACTCCGGTATCTGACAATGCGCTGAAGGTTACGACATTTTTCTGTGACGATTCGTCCCACTCCTTAGTGAACACTCCTGTATAGGTAACGCCATCTGTCTTAAGAGTGGCAGTTCCGTCTTTATCCAGGCTCCATGTGCCCTCCACATCACCTCTGATCTTGCCGTTCTTCTCTAGTGTTGCAATGACGGATGTTTTGAGCTCTGCTGAAATGTCTTTGCCATGATTCACAATTTTATAGCTTCCTGCCGCCTCGTTCTTCTTTACTTCCTTCTGCTGGATATCCGTATAGCGGTAAGGCGCTACGACCGGCCATCCTTTGTCATTAATGTACATTTCATGGACGCGAATCTCATGCTCTTCCCCACGTCCAGGGAAACGGGTATGGAAGAACAGCAGATGCTTGCCTGTCTCTTCATCATAATATGCGGAATTGTGGCCTGGAGATATATAGCCAAGGCCCGTGCCTGCTCCCGGATCTCCAAGCTCTCTCGTGAATTGATAGTTCCCCATCAGCTTTACCCCAAAAGGTTCAATAGACCGATCGTCAAACAGAGGCAGCTCCGGATTTGCTTTGACCTGAATCATATCTGTGCCTTCAGCATCCACATACGGACCATCCGGATTTTTGGACCTCGCAACCCTGATGTTATATCCGCCAACGGCATCTAGTCCGCCATAGGATACAAACATATAGTAGTAATCGCTTTCCGGACTATACAAAATATACGGACCTTCAATCCGGCTGTGGTTACCTCCCATCAGCTTCTTGCCATAGCCTTGTCCTGGCAGCTGTTTGCCGGTTACAGGATCTAACTCCAGGATAAAGATGCCTCCTGAATAAGATCCGTATACCATCCACAGCTTTCCGTTCTCATCGAAAAACACATCCGGGTCTACCGCATTCGGATGAATGGTCGCATCGTAAATGGTTCCATCCTCACTCGGCTCGCCCCACATGCCGGATTTCAGCATGATCCCTTGATCTACATAAGGTCCTTCAATGTTGTCCGCCACGGCTACGCCGAGCGCTGATCTTGGAGAATCCCCTTTGCAGGCATTGTAGTACATATAATAACGTCCATCTTCCAATTGAATAACATCGGCTGCCCACAGGGTATTTGTCTGTGCCCATTCAAGCGTTTCCTTGAGCTCTTCCGTAACATTAGGTATTAGTTTGTTGCCATTGGCTACACCAGCGGCGACCATATCCCAGTTCATCAGATCATCTGTCTTCGCCGCAGCAAGATGGGAACCGAACACATAATAGGTATCGTCTACCTTGATAACAGAAGGGTCATGCACGGAGCCTTCCTGAAAAACTGGAGCTTTATTGGCAGGCTTCCCTTTCTTAGCCGTATCCTCCTCTGGACTTGCATATCCCGAAGTTCCAATTACGCCGCATAGTACAGTCAGCGTTGTCGTTAATACGGCTGCTTTTTTGCTTGCTTTGAGTAAATTACGCAAAACATCCCTCTCCTTTGCACCAAAAAAAGTATGAACCTAGAGTCACTTAAAACGCTTACACAAAGAATCGATCGACGTATGAAAAAGACTGAACAAGAAGTATGTATATCGATGAATAGTTTACATATATATAAATATATTTAACTATTTGTTAAATAATAGCATCATCTGTATTCGCTTTCAATGGATTAATTACAAATTGTTCACAAAAGTCTGATGGTACGCATTTCTGAATTGTGCCGGTGTCATGTCATAAATTGGGACATTATTTGTCCGGCTGTGCGTTGATGCATGCCGCCGGCGTCCGCATCGTGAAGAGTTAAACCTAAAAAGAGGCTCGTATGAACCCATCTCTCCTACAAAGAATTGGGTTCTAATGCGAGCCTCTTTAAATACTCAATGTTGAATCGTAAATTGATCTAGCAGCTGACCATTTACGTCATAGGCCTCATACTTCAGCGTTTTTCCTGAGATCGAAATCCCGGCATACATCTGTTTATTGTTCTGAAAATGCAGCTTGTGATAGAACTGATCCTCTTTCAACGCATTGAATTTGGGACCACTGGCATTGACCACGACATAAATGGCTCCTTCGTGATGACGTACCATATCGCTTCCATCCCCGGTGACCTTTCCGCCCTTCACAGGATAAGAACGTGAGTACACATGATTGTGACCCTGAAGCACCAGATCAACCTTATATTTATCAATGATTCTAGACCACTCTATTAGCTTTTTCGTAATATTGCCGCCATAGATTGGACGATGCATCGCCACGATTTTCCATTCGCAGTCAGCTCCCGCCAGATCGGCTTCGAGCCATTTCGTTTGCTGCTTAATGCACATCTCCGTATTCAGTACCGCAATATGCAAGAAGCCATAATTGAAGGAATAGTTCGTCTGTGTTCCCGCCAGCGCTTGGGCTCCATTCTCTGGAAGATGAAAATAAGAAGCATAACGGGCTGCTCCGACGTCTTTGACATCATTATTACCGATTACCGGAACGATCGGCGTCTCTCCAATCCAGGTGGTGCTGGCATTAAAAAAATGGTTCCATGCACTCTTCTTGGCTGCTGTTTCAACCAGGTCTCCGGCATGCACAACGAAGTCAGGATTTGCATAGCGGGCAAAGGCCTGCTTCATCGTATCCTCCCAGAGACGAAAATCGGTCACTGTGTCAGCTTGGGAATCGGTCACATAGATAAGTGATACCTCTGATATCTCTTCCTGTGCCGTCATAAAAGCATGAGGCTCACTCCAATGTCTCCCGCTGCTGTCTCCTACCCGATAACTGTACATCGTACCCGGCTCAAGATCTGCTGCCACCGCTCGATGAACAGCTATTTCGTTACCGTCCTGTCTGATAACAGAAGTGCTGGCTTCATAGCTTGCGACAGAGTTATGCTGGAAGTCTAACGCATTACCCTTTGTGATTTGCAGCTGAGCGCTGCCATTCGTATCACGGCTGTGCCAGGTAAATGCTCTGCTGGTTGACGGATCGCCTTGGATCGTCATCACAATCTGCAGTGGTATCTTAGGAGCTCTCCTCTGTAAAACCGACTGAAGGATGATAAAGCCACAGATTACAGCTATAGCAATCAGAATGATCCATATTATCGAATTCATGATTATCTCCTGCTTTCCGCATCGATCCGCTCTCGCGAAGGAGCAAACCACTCGCCTGTCTATTTCAATATATACCCGGTCCGTTTCCTTCCTCAAACTCATTAGAGATATAATGGATATGTGTACTCAAATGACAAAACATCAATAGAAGTATAAAGATCCTATTGATGTTCCGTCTTTTTCTATGATTTTCTTCGCATGCTGCGAATCAACACTTTTTGCTCAGCACTTACTTGATATGATTCGGTTATTTTTTGCAGTGCCTTGTTATAAGTGAACCTATCTAGTGAGCTGCTCTGCAAATATATCAGCGTAGGCTCCGGCATTTTGATATAACAAATAGATATCGCCCAAGCGACAGCCATCTGAACATAATATTCCTCGCTGTGTATTGTGTCGAGCTTGTGCAGCACCTGATCAATATATTCTTCATCAACAAAATAAGTAAGAAGCATCACGACACCAAAACGAATATGGTAGGTATCCTTGGATGACAGATAAGGGATAACAAAATCCCATACGCGTGCTCTGTTCTTCTTCGTTATCTTAAGTCCGCTGCAAAAGCTGTCACAGATTGACCAATTATTGATCTTGGGTATAAAAACAGCTACGTATTCCAGCAATTCGTCAATATCTGTCTTGACGTAGCCGATAACCATCGCCTGCAGCATCACTTCTTCAAAATACTCATCTTCCGCCTGATTAAGATATGTACGCCAATCGCCTTTGGCAATAGACTTGGCCAGCTTATGCAGCTCAGGGTGCCTAACACCCAGTAGATTCGTGATATTGGGTATCAGCCGGGCTGTAAACTGCTGATATTTCACATCGGATAATGCAAGTAATTGTTCCTTTAATTGATTATTCATGGGCAGTCATTAACTCCTTTAAATCTCGTCTGTGGTTTCAACATTTTTACATTATAGCACATATGTTCGCTAAGATAACGAAATCAAGCGTCCGTAAATTGAACAAGGAACCGGTTCACAAGATGCTAACCGATTCCTTTGTAAAATAGATATAGACGGATACACAAATTTTGGCCTTCTTTAATACAGTAATAGCATCATAAGGAGGCCTAAGATATATGCTGATATTTGATAAAGAATATATAGAGCACGCATCACTTGGTGGCTGGATGGAAGAAGCTTATCGTTTTTTCTCAATTAAAATGTCTGATACAGAGCATAAATTCCCTTGCATCCCTGCAACAATTGGATATAAATTGAATCATTTCCGCTATGTATTTCTTAGTGATCCCAGATCTGAACTAGCTTCAGAGCAATTGGCGAACAGCCTTGCTGTCTATGGAGAACAGTCAAAAGAAATCGGTAACTACACCTCACTCATTGCCATTTTTGAAACCCCGGCGGATCTTGTCGAGAAATATCAAGTGGAAGAGTACCGATCCTTGTTCTGGGATGTGCTTAGTCAAACGAGTGCGTTGGATGAACAGCCATGGCCAGCTCATATTCCGCAAGAACCGGATCATAATGTGTGGGAATATTGCTTTGGTAACGAACAATATTTTATGTATTGTGCAACTCCTGCTCATCAGAGAAGACAAAGCCGGCACTTCCCTTATTTTATTTTTGCCATTACCCCTCGCTGGGTGCTTACTGAATTCAACAAGAACGTGTCAGCCGCTGCTCAAATCAAGAAGAAAATTCGAGAAAGAATTACCGAGTTTGATGAAACGGGTATTCATCCAGACTTGAATTTCTATGGCAGTGAGGACAATTTTGAATGGAAGCAATATTTTCTCAGTGATGATGATCAGCCGGCTGCAGGTAAATGTCCTTTTGCTCATCTGCACATGAAGAAGAGTTAAGCATAATAATGAGCAGCAGCGCTCATATATTGACAAGCACTGCTGCAGCTACTTCACCGGAATCCAGATTTCTGAATCACAATCCAGACTGTACGGATCTTGATCTGTATAATACTCGAACTGTATTAAAGCCTGACTGCACATAACCACTGGAAGGAAGCCACTCCCCATAAATCTGATTCCAAACATTTTGCATCGCATTTAGGCATAGGACCACGTACTTCAATACCGCCTACTTTCAATCTCATATGTTCTCCATTGCATAGTGGAAAAATCTCGATGAGCAAAAAGCCCTCTGATCACAACGCTGAAAAAGCGGTTCAGAGAGGGCACTCTTAGTTCATCTAGTTATTCCACTGTAGCCGGGTCCATCCACATGATCTCCCACAGGTGTCCGTCCAGATCCTCGAAGCTTCTTCCATACATAAAACCATGGTCCTGTGGCTCGCTATATGATCTTCCACCCGCAGCCAATGCTTTCTCAACAATTTCGTCTACCTGTTCCCTGCTGTCCGCCGACAAGCATAGAATAGCCTGCGCTGCTGATTTAGCATCTGCTATCGGTTTATCAATAAAATCCTTGAAACGCTCTTCGGTAAGCAGCATAGCATAGATGTGATCGCTGATAATCATGCTGGTTGCATTCTCATCGGTAAACTGCTCATTAAATGCGAAACCAATGGAAGAGAAAAATGCGATGGAGTTCTTTAGATTTTTGACAGGAAGATTTACAAATATTTGCTTGCTTTGAAGAGCCATAAGTCACCTCATCTATTAGGATGAGCAGATTATACCAATATTTTACTGTTTTGGACATCCTTATTTTTGAAAAAATCGCGATTTCCATCACTCTTATCCAGCAGGCTCAAGTTACTACAATTCCAGCTGCACTTGGGTCTCTGCAATCTCCTGGCCGTTCAATAGCAATATGATCCGGTGCAAGCCCGGGTAATGACGGCGTGTTGTCAGGTCAGCCCAGCGATGAATTCTGGAACCACTAAGCCTCGCTCCTTCCTGGGCAGTCTTGTCAGATAGAAGGAACTTCTTACGTGACACCTTGCCGCTGGATTTCACAAAATCTATTCCGTATTCCAATCGGATACGAGCGGTTCCGCTTGTGCGAATAAGGAGATTATACTTGAGCTCTGTAACGTCTCCGATTCGGATCTGATCCGGCGTTACGATAATCTCAGCGTCTTCTGCCAGTGGCACTTCTTTGGAAGAGGCTGTATAGCCAAACAAGGCCATAACCTCTGGGGCAGCCTTTTTAATTAAACCACGGCAGCCATGTCTTACAATCCAGTCCGTATGCGGATGCTGTCCAATCCATTTTTGAGCAATATGAAGTACAATCTCTGGATGGTCCTTTGCAATGTCATTCAGGTTGTTAGCGACACTTTTGCGAACATATAACGAAGGATCGGCTTTCAATTGAGTCAGTATGGGCAGGATCGGAGCAGGATCCTGTTTAAATTCAGTCAGTGCTTGTCCCCATGGTAGTCTTGGCCTGCAGCCTTCACTTGCGAGTCGCCGAACATGCTCATTCTCGCTCATAGACCAAGCTCGCATTTGCTTCATCATCCGTTCAGGATTCTGGATAATAAACGGCCTCACTGCAAATTCAGCGGAAGATTGCTGTGTAAATGCCTCAAGTGCTCGCATGGACAGCTCAAAATGCTCATTGGCTTGACCATATACCTCCACATAATCTGGAAGAATCAGATAAGGAAAACCAGAGCAATGCCGGTTCACTTCAAGTAAAATATCTATCGCATCCTCATATCGATTAGGCAATAATGCTCCAAGTACGTTGGATATGTGACGGATTCGGGCTTTAAGAGCAAGCTCCTCCCAATGATCATTCATCACTTTCTCTACGAAAGCTTCAACCGGAAAGGAAGAATCGACAGCTTGTATCGTTTGCCCCAAATTCATTAAAAAGGAGGGGCTGTATATATTTTTTAATGGTTCTGCCATGTAATTAATTCTCCTCGTCTTAAGTGTATTGATGACACAACATCCAGAAGCTTCTGTAATGCTGCTATTCCTCGTATTTGTTCTTCTAATGCATAATCAATGTAGGTTAGTTACTTTATATGGAATTTATGGAAAATGAGGAGGCGGATGCATGGCAGGATTTGTTGATCCATTCAGAAATTTATGGTGGGTTCAATCGAAAAAATAACGTTGTCATGGTTTGAATAAATGTGGAAAAAGAAGTACCTGACAATGCAGGTACTTCTTAACCGCAATTCTTCTGACTGAATGTTATGCGTGGAATCTAAGTCCGTCATAAACGGCTTCAACGTAACCGGCACGAATAACGAAATCACCGAAATGCTCTCCGTCCTCACGTTCTTTAGCATATCTTGCGATGATCTCATCAAGTGATTCCAAAATCTCTTTTTCCCCGATATTCTCTTTATACAGCTTGTTAAGACGTGAACCGTTAAATGCGCCACCCAAATACATATTGTATTTACCAGGTGCCTTGCCGATGAAGGATAGCTCAGCCAGCATCGGTCGGGCACAACCGTTAGGGCAGCCAGTCATACGAATAACGATTTCCTTCTCACGAAGTCCATTGCTCTCCAGTATATACTCGATTTTTTCCATAAGAGTAGGAAGGTAACGTTCTGATTCAGCCATCGCAAGTCCGCATGTAGGGAGTGCAACACAGGCCATCGAATTTCTACGAAGCGCTGAATAATGAAGCCCATCTGTCAACCCGAATTCAGCGATCAGCTTCTCAATCTTCTTCTTGCTATTCGGACCCACATTACCGATAATCAAATTCTGATTGGCAGTGAGACGAAAGTCGCCTTTGTGGACCTTGGCAATTTCACGAAGACCTGTCATCAGCGGATATTCATCGAGGTCGACAATTCGACCGTTCTGAATAAACAGGGTGAAGTGCCATTTGCCATTGCTGCCTTGAACCCAGCCATAACGGTCACCATTGTGATCAAATTCAAAGGGACGAGCAGCTTCCAAAGCATAACCGAGACGTGTGGTCAGTTCATTCTTCAGCCAATCCAGTCCCCGATCATCTACTGTATATTTGAAGCGTGCGTGCTTACGAACGGCACGATCGCCGTAATCACGCTGGATCGTCACAATTTTCTCTGCCACATCCACCATTTGCTCTGGTGTGCAGAAACCGATAACTTTACCTACCTGTGGATAGGTTTTGGTATCCCCATGCGACATGCCCATACCGCCGCCTGCAGTCACATTGAATCCTTTCAATTTGCCATCCTCCACGATAGCGATATACCCAAGATCCTGGGAGAATACATCGACATCATTGGATGGAGGCACTGCGATACCGATCTTGAATTTACGCGGCAGATATACCTCACCATAGATAGGCTCCTGCTCTACATCATGATCACGACTGTCAATGACCTTCTCTTCGTCAAGCCAGATCTCATGATACGCTCTTGTACGGGGATCAAGATGATCACTAACCTTACTAGCCCATGCATACACTTCTTCATGTACTTCGGACTGATAAGGATTCGGATTGCACATGACGTTCCGGTTCACATCGCCGCATGCAGCAAGTGTACTCAGCAGAGCGTCGTTCACTTCACGAATCGTGTTCTTCAAATTCCATTTCAGTACACCGTGAAGCTGGAAGGACTGACGGGTCGTCAGCCTGATTGTACCGTTCCCGTATTTATGGGAGATACGATCCATCATCAGCCATTGATCCGGCGTCACCACACCACCAGCAGCCCGAACGCGAAGCATGAACTGGTAAGCTGGCTCCAGCTTCTGCTTGGCACGTTCGTTGCGAAGATCACGGTCATCCTGCATGTAGCTGCCGTGATGCTTCATCAGACGGTTATCATCCTCTGGTATAGATCCTGTAATCGGATCTTTCAATGTTTCAACAAGACTGCCTCTTAAATAATTGCTTTGACGCTTTATATCCTCCACATCGCTGTGGGGTGCATTTTGTGGCGGGTAAAGTTCATTTAGTGCCATGCTAGTATCTCCTTCCGGTATGAAAAGACTTCCTTAATAAACATCGCGTTGATATCGTTTGTCCTGCTTTAATTGAATGAGATAGTCGGTTGCCGCTTCCATCGTCATACCGCCTTCCTGTACGAGAATGGCTCCAAGTGTAGAATGGACATCATGAGCCATCTTCTTCTCATCTCCACAGACGTAGATGTAAGCACCTTCCTGAAGCCACTCGTACAGCTCTCGGCTTCTCTCGAGCATCCGGTGCTGAACATATACTTTCTCATCTGTATCTCTGGAGAAAGCGACATCCATACGAGTCAGCACACCATCTGCGAGCCAGCGCTGCCACTCCACCTGATACAAGAAGTCCGTTGCGAAATGCTGATCTCCATAGAACAGCCAGCTCTTGCCCCCGGCTCCTTGCTCTTCTCTCTCTCCGAGGAATGCGCGGAAAGGAGCGACTCCCGTGCCTGGTCCAATCATGATAATCGGTGCATCGGGGTTAGCTGGAAGCTTAAAGTTATCATTATTCTGAATAAATACAGGAAGCTGACCTCCTGGTTCAATTCGTTCTGCCAGCTGGACGGAGCAGACACCGTAGCGATCCCGGCCGTTAGCTTGATAACGTACCGTGCGCACTGTCAAATGCACTTCGTCAGGGTATGCACTTGGACTGCTTGCAATGGAATACAAGCGTGCCGGAATTTTACGAAGCAAAGAAACGAATTCAGATGCGGTCACACCTCGTAGATTAAAGTCCTGGATCAAATCCAGCAAATCATGATCATTGATATAATTACGAAGTTCTTGTTCATTACCGGGTTCGACCAGCTTTCTGAGCTGAGCATTCGAGGTCAAATTCACAATTTGTTCGAGCAGCGGCTTCGTAAGTACGGTGATTTCAAAATACGTCGTTAGAGCCTCATTTAAAGGGAGTGTATCGCCTTTTTTGGAGACTTGAATCACCTCTTGACCGTTCCACCCCGCTGCAGCAATGATCTCTTCTACTAGTAAAGGATGATTCTGAGGGATGATACCCAGGCTGTCTCCTGGCTCATAACTGAGTCCAGATCCTTCTAAAGATAACTCTATATGTCTCGTTTCACGATCGGACCCGCGCCCGTTCAAATTCAAGTTCTCAAGCACTTCGGCTTGAAACGGATTCGATCTGGTGAACTCTGATTCCGTACTGGTAGAGGCTGCCGCACCTACACTACTGACATTTACTGGAGTTAATGCACTTGCAGTACTCAGCTCGGACAGGACTTGATTCATCCATTCTGCTGCAGACTCTTCAAAATCGACGTCACAATCGACTCTAGGCGTCAAGCGGCTGCCTCCAAGCTCCTCCAGACGCTTGTCAAAATCCTTGCCTGTTTGGCAGAAGAATTCGTAGGAAGTATCTCCAAGCGCCAGTACAGAGAATTTCAAGTCATCCAGCTTAGGTGCGCGTTTACTGTACAAAAATTCATGGAAAGCAATCGCACTGTCTGGCGGTTCTCCTTCTCCATGTGTACTGATAACAATAAGCAGATTCTGAACCTTCCTGAGATTGTTCGGTTTAAAATCGCTCATGGAGCTGGTTGTCACTTCAAAACCCTGCTCCTGAAGCTTCTTGCTGAATTTCTTGGCAATTCCGCTGCTATTTCCCGTCTGAGAGCCGAACAACACCGTAATCTCTTTGCTGATTGCAGGTGCAGGTGCCGCAGGCTGACCGACTGCATTCAGAGCCGGAGCTTCTGCCATTGATGTCGCAGCCACACCGCTTGCTTGAATCGCCGTTAAATAGCCGCTAAGCCAAATACGCTGTGTCTCAGTAAATGTCGGTAATAGTCGATTTAATAGTTCTGTCTGTTCCTGAGTAAATGGGCTGTTAATCACTTGGAGTTCCAATAATATCCACCTCGGATGCTTTGATAATAATTCTCAGTAAGTTTGTCAGAATTAATTTGTCTCTACTGAAACTATCACAGCTCCAGAAACTGGTCAATTAGTTTCATCTTATAAAACCTATCAGCTTTTCTGATAAAAGGTGCTTTTTCGTGAATAAGGGTTAAATATGTAGAATTATTCTGATAAATAGAAAACTCTCCCTTTAAATTAAGGAGAGTTTCTTAGAGCTACTAGAATTTTATAGAAAGATACTGATTTGACTATGGGTTAGTCTCTAGATTTTTCTTTCATTTTAATAACAACAGCTGTCAGCGGCTCAAGCGTAATGGAGGTCTTGGTCAGCTTAAACCCTGATTTGTCAGAAACCGCCTTAACTCCAGCTTCATCCTGATCCACGACAACGGTTCCTTTCGTAAGGTCTGTGCTCAGACTAAACGTTCTTGTGGTTTGATCCGCATTAACAAAAACATAGTACGTTCCAGTCTTATCCGTTGACTTGTTCTTGTATGCAATGATTAAATCCTCGCTGTTCATTTCCGGTGTCTCAATTAGAGATATGTTCTTATTCACTAAAGCGTCATCTCCCAGACGGAAGGCATTGGTCGATTTCCTAAGTTGAATGAGACCCTCCGTATATTCACGAGTTACACTATTAACGGGATACTTCTTACTGTCCAGTGCCATACTCCAATCGAACTTGTTAATCGCATCCGAAGAATCATAAGAATCATGAATAAAATAGCCAAACACTTCACCCGTTTCATCTGACAGTGCGTGATATTTCTGCTCCGGCAATCCTTCTCCATGCCACTGCTTCGTGCGTCCGTATTCCTGTCCAGCATGTAGAAATGCTGTTCCCTGAGAAGTCAGGACCATCAGATTCCCAAGCCTGATTCGCTTATGAATTTCGAGATCATTTTCCGGTATTGACGGATCCTTCTTGATCGATTGCGCAATGACATCATATAGCGGAAGATTATCGTGAGCTTCAATATATTGCACCATATCTCCAGGATCGTCCGCCGGCGTGTTTGTCGGCTGCCCTTTAATATTGCTCATGATCAGATTGATATCTCTGGCACCACCGGTTAGGAATCTGGGCTCTCCTTCAGATCCAAACCCGGATTTCAACTCATTTCGAATCTCATCAGAAAATACACCCACATCGTCTGTCTTGTCCATCCAATCCTGATCCGCACCAAGTCCGGCAAGCTCAGGATCTGCATTTGCTCCACTGAAAGTTCTCCAGCCCTCACCAATGAATAGAGCATTCGGATTCAGCTTGGCAGCTGCATCGTAAACTTTTTGAATGGAATCCGAAGTTGCATCACCCATCATATCGAATCGCATTCCATCAATTTTGTACTCATCAAACCAGTATTTTACGGAATCGACCATCAATTTCTCGGCCATAAGATGGTTCGTAGCCAGGTTATTGCCAAAACCACCGACGTATGCACCATTGCTGTCCTTCCATGCATAGTAATTCGGAACGATATCATTCAGAAGATCGGCATTCGCCATATGCGTATAAACGACATCCAGAATTACGCCCATACCTGCATCATGAATTGCGTCAATCATGTTCTTAAGCTCTCTGATCCGAAGCTCTGGATTCGTGGCATCCTCGGAATACGCCCCATCAGGAGAGAAGTAATTATGTGGATCATATCCCCAGTTATATTCATTGCCTCCGGCAGAATACTCAAGTTCTCTATCACCCATCTTCGTCTCATCCCCATAGTACCAAGCCATGACCGGGAGAAGCTGTACGTGAGTAACTCCAAGTGATTTCATGTAGTCCAATTTGTCTTCTAATGCGCTGTAAGACCCCCATCTGGATGTTAAGTCACCTTGAATGGAAGGATCAGAAGTATAATCACGAACGTGCAGCTCCCATATAATTGCATCCTCCCTCTCCTTATAACCATCAATCTTGGCATAGTTATAACCCTTAGGATCTGTATTGTTCAGATCAACGATGGCTGCTTTGCCAACGACATCACCGTCTTGACCCGCAGCGCCTGAGGTATCGACCTGAAATGCTGCCATCGATTTGGCATAAGGATCAAGTACTTTTCTGCTTATCCCATTGTTTACGACCTCATATTGGTAGAAGTAATTATTCAGATCCTTTACGCCAAGCTCCTCCGGGCGAACTACCGTCATCCATACCCCTTGCTCTTTAAGGGTCAGCTCTTTGGATCCAATATAAGCAGATGCATCCTTCTTGTCATATACATTTAGCTTTACCGAGCTTGCAGTCGGTGCCCATAGCTTGAAGGTAACTTTTTTCTTACTGTATGTAGCACCGAGGTCGTTACCCTTATAAGCATATAATTTATCAATGACACTCCAATGAAGCTCCGCCTTAACCGATATACCTGCATAGGTAATTGTAAGTGGAAGTCTGTTCAGATCAAAGGCAGCAGTAATCACTGCTGTATTCTCCTCCGTTATTTTGACTTCACTTATCCCAACTGGCGAACCGTCCTGATCTTCAATGATCAATTCTTTGCTTATCGTATCGGGAGTAAGTCCTTCGGTTCGAGTAAATCGAAGCTCGATCTGATCCTTTGATGTGACTGTGGCAGCCGTGACTCCTGTAGCCATCTCACCATAGGGTGAGACATAGACCTGATCGTCACCTTCTCTAATCCATAGATGATTATAATGCTGAAGCAGGCTGAAGCTCTTATCCCCACCATCCTTCTCTTCTCCATTATTGCGATTGACGATTAGGAATCCGAGCTTAGTTGCATCCTCTTTTAGCGGAACATCAATGTAGGCTCCATATTTATCCGTCTGTTTGTTTGTAAAAGGGAGCGCACCCTTGGGCCAATCCGTTGAAGGCGATTTCACATCTTCCCATAACCATAATCCATATTCATTGTAATCTTGATCTGCGCGAGAATAATGGATCCGTACGACATCATCAGCTAAAGGTACAGGTTCAAACAGCAGAATCTCATCGGATCCTTGTTCAACCCACACCTCATTCATACCTGTTGAATTAAGCTCTAGAAGCTTATCTCCCCCTTCCTTCTCTCCAGTCGTCCGATTTACGATAAGAAATCCGACTTTCTTGGCATTGGTTTTGAGAGGAATATCTACGAATGCGCCGTAAGAATCCTGCTGTTCAGCTGTAAAAGGGATGGCGCCTTGAGGCCACTCTGCTGATGGAAGCTCCACATCTTCCCATACCCATACACCCAAATTCTCTCCCGCACCCTCATAATGAATCCTCAAGTTCTGCTCCGGTACGGATTGAATGGTATGATTCTCCTGTGCTTGAGCAGGGACAATCCATATACTTGTCAAGATCATAACCATTACGATGAACACCGTCATCCCTATTCGAAAAGAACGAAACTTACGCATGAACATTCCTCCGATTCTATAGATTGAAATACACATTGAATTGGAACCGTTTGCACAAAAAGTCGAATATGATTGAGCTTTGTCAGTATACTTCTTCATGCTCAGAAAAAGCGTAACTATGCACCTCCGTTCTGTTATACACAAATAATCTTTTAATTGTCTGCTCATGGCATTAGCTAGAAACATATTCCTTATGTTGAATATAATGAAACCGTTTGCATCAATATATTACATTTGCTTCATAATTATCGTCAACCACTAATTACCATCCCCCGTGATAAACAGTTCTTAAGAACGATATATTTTTGATATAATCAAATCAATTTTGAATGTTTCAACATAAGGAGATATTATACATATGCAGCCCTTTACCGCAGAAGTGATTCGAATCATTCAATCCATCCCAGAGGGAAAGGTAATGACCTACGGACAAGTCGCGGCCATGGCAGGAAGCCCTCGGGCGGCGAGACAGGTCGTCCGGGTACTCCACTCCATGAGTGAGAAGCATGCACTTCCCTGGCATCGAGTCGTAAATAAGTTCGGAGAAATAGCCATAGTTGAGGACGAGCACCGATTGATCCAAGAGATGAAGCTGCAAGATGAAGGTGTAGAGATTGGACTCGACCGGCGAATCGATTTATCCAAATATCAGGCGTGAAAATGAAGAAGAGGAGTACTCGGACTATATGCCGGTACTCCTCTTCTCACGATGAAAAATCGTTCGTCCTAAACCTTAGCGAATTCGAATAACGAATGTTTTCGTATTCGTCGCACCTTGATCATCTGTGACGGTCAACTCTACTGTATAGTTTCCGCTTCTGGTATAGGCATGTGAGGCGGTGACTCCACTTCCTGTTGTTCCATCTCCAAAATTCCATTCATAAGAAACAATGCTGCCATCCTCGTCATATGAATTTGAAGCATCAAATGTAACATCCCTGTTGCGCTGAGCTGCGTTTGGAGATTGGATGATGGCAACTGGGGCCACATTTGGTGGAGCAGGCTCTTCCCCACTCTGCGTTACATATACTTTGCCGAGTGCGGTAACTTCTGTCTCGTTACCTGCTGGGTCCCATACTCTCACTACAATAACTCCGCCTTCAAGCCTAAGGGATTCAGAAGTTGTATATGTTCCTTCATAATGACCAGGTGATGTCTCAGAGAGCGGAGTTTCATTCATGCTTGACGGTGCATTGCCTGGCAGTTCGACACGGAACGATGCCGACAGACCTGGGCTGCTGTCAAAGGATACATATACCGGGTCTCCTGCAGCTATATGCAGATCAGAGCTTGGCATGAGGTTCGTAATGACCGGTGCAGTCCAGTTTACAGTGACGGTACGAGTAATGGTTGTTGTGTTGCCCGCCAAATCCGCAGCGATAACAGTAATGACATTATCACCTGAATTAATCAGAAGACGGTGCTCGAAGCTTCCATCTTCGGCAACTTCAGCTGCTTCACCGTTCACTGTAACGGTATCAAGAAATTCATCATTCACTGTACCTCTAACGGTATAAGCTTCAGCATTCGTAGTCTCTCCATCCTCAGGAGAAGTAACGATAAGCTCCGGTGCAGCTTGATCAAGAGTTACCGTAACTGGAGTTGAAGGATCTGTTACTTCATCACCGACCAACGCTTCAGCGACAAGTACATTCTCTCCCGCATTCAGGTCAATCTCTGCTTCAAATTGCCCCTCTTCCACCGTTGCAGTTGCAGCTACTTCTTCCCCATTATAAATAGTCACCGTGGATCCATTGGCATTCGAAGTACCCGTAATCGTAATGGACTCTTCATTCGTGAAGGTATCTTCTGCTGGAGAGGTGATGACAGGTGCGCCAATCGCATATTGGACATGCGCCCGAATCATATAGTTTCCTTCATCTACAGGTGAGGCTGACCATGCGCCACTGATCCGCTGCCAAGCCCGTTCAGCAACCGTGCTGCTCTCATCCGTAGCAAGTCCTGGTGAATATGGATTAGCTTCAGTCTGCTCGTATACAATGTAGAAATCTCCTGTAACCGATACCGGTTCCGGGAATTCCACTATTGTCCATTCATCATTTCTTAGAGCAGTGCCGTCAAAAGGCCCTGCAAGCTCACGGCCTGGTGCCCCGTCAGGCCCGGTTGCATCATATACAGAATAACTGAAAGCCGTACCACCTGGATTTGGCCACTCTGTATTCCAGAAGAGGAAGGATGCACCGGTTACTTGTGCGGCTTCGGATTCAGGGGTCATTCTCACAGCCCACGCATTCCCTGCCGCATTCCATGCACGAGCATTTTCAGCTGTTCCATCATCGTATTTGATCTCACCTGCATAGCCTATGAACGGTTTCATATCAAAATTATGCGTGACAGAATCGTTCGCAGGAACAGTTACTGCAGATGTTTCACTATAGTAATCCAGTGCAGAGATGGACAAAGTATATGTTCCTTCATATACCTGCAGGGTGTAGATTCCATTTTCGTCAGTACGAACCGGTGATACCTGCGCGTCTTCCATGACCATAACTACCGCATCAGCAATCGGTTCTCCCGTGCGTTCGTTTGTAACGGTTCCCGTAATCGTGCCTTGAGGAATTTCATCCAGTTGGAAGTTAACATTACGTGTCTTGCCATCTTCAATGGTTACAGGTACCGTCTGTGGATAATAGCCGTAAGACTCAACCTTCAAATTGTAGTCGCCGGCTACATGATTAAAGCTGTAGCGGCCTGTATAAGCATCCGTGCGAACAGATCTTCCGGTTTCAACAACCGTCACCGTTGCGGAGACTGGAAGACTAAACAGTCCGACTTCCCCGTCTTTGGATACGGAATCACCTTGCGTAGCAATCGTTTGCTTGCTCACAAAGTCACTTAATACAGGTGCCTTCTCTATTACTTTGGCTTTATCCGTCTCCGTCTTCTGATCACTAGCCGTAGATTCAGGTGCTGAAACAGCAAGCACCCGGAAATCATCCAGATACCATCCGGCTTTTTGTACACTGCTGTCAGTCGTAAATCTGAAGCGGACCTGAATTTCTTGGCCTGTATAGCTCGTCAGATCAATAAATACAGGTGACCATTGCTTTCCTTCTGTTGCATGAGAATAGTAGCCAATCTCTGTCCAAGTAGTTCCGCCGTTAGTGGTGACTTCCACATAGGCATCATCATAGTTTCTTTCGATTTCGTACCAGTGATTGAAGGTCAGTGCAGCCGTACTCTGAGAGGTCAAATCGATCACAGGTGATACCAGAGAGAAATTAGAGCTTACCAGATAGGTTCCGTTCAGATCCGTTCCCCAAACATTCGGAGGAGTTACCGCAGAAGCTGGACCCGGCGCAGCAGGAGCACCCCGCTCCCATACATCATTCGTTCCCGAGTGTGTCCAACCATTGTCATTATCACCATCGAACGAATCACTGAAGATGGTCTCAGGTACGGCAACCTCTACAGCAATTTCATTAGAAGCGTCACTCTCGTTGCCACTGTAATCTTTAGCTTTTACAACGTAATAATAAGTTGCGTTTCCTTCTATTGTAATACTGTCAACATACGATGTTTCTGCACTCGTTCCAATCAGCTCGTAACCCGTGTCTGATGTTAAGGAACGATATACATTGTATTCCTTCAAATCCTCATCAGCAGGAGCAGTCCACTCAAGCGTTACGTCACCAAGGATAGAAGGTGTTCCTGTCAGCTCGGATGGAGCTGCTGGAGCAACTTCATCTGGAAGCTGCAGCGAGAAGTCGTCGATATACCAGCCTTCTCCTTCGGCTGAACTGTCTGAGCTAAGAACAAATGCAAGATATACTTTTTGACCCGCATACGCTGTCAAATCAATATACTGACTTACCCAATCTTCACTGCTGCCCGTAACAGTTAGCAGCTGTTCAAATTCATAGTCATTCTCTTCTGTCGCTAAGTACACACTGCCGAAATCACTGCCATCTTCAAGGTCATACCATTGTTTGAAGGACAACAGTGCACCTTCCGGCGCGTCTGCTAGATTGATTGGCGGCGCAATAAGTGCAGTACTTGAGTTGGGTGCGTAAGTACCCGTTAAATTTGTCGCTATTACATTCTCTCCGGAATAGGCACTTCCAGGACCGCTTTCAGGACTTCCCCAGACCCACGGATCTTCAAGATCCGGTAAGAAACCGACATAATCTTGTTCGAAATCCTGGGTATACCCTGGCTCAATTCCTTCCAGTACTTCTACTGAATGTACTTCCGTACTATAACCATTATTGCCATAGTCGTTGACACGAATGTAATACTCAAGGCCAGGCTCCTCTATTAGTGATGCAGGGATGACGGCTTGGTACGTACCTTCAAGCGCATCACCGGAAGTAAGTTCCGCTGGTATGTATACATAGCGGCTCATTCCTTCTGTTCTTGCGAAAACACTTACCTCGGTAATGGATACATTATCACTGGCATCAATGGAAAAGGCAGCATCAAGTCCAGCGTAAACCGATTCCATTGCCGTGTATTCCAGTTCAGGTGCTGTCAGATCATCACCATCAATGGTCACACGACCCGACACAGAGCCAACACCTTGAAGGACAGAGCCAACCGCATCAAGTGCATTTACGATACCGTGTCCATATCCATTGTTAGGTGATTCGGGATAGGTACTGTCTGTTCTTTCCGTCGCCGTTTCTGTCAGAATATATTCCAGATCATCGACAGTGAGAGAGCTGTTCGCTTGCAGAAGCATGGCCGCAATTGCAGTTGTATGGGGCCCTGCCATCGATGTTCCATTCCAACCTCCTTCATAACTGCCCCCTGGTACCGATGAACGAATATTCACACCTGGAGCAGAGACTTCAGGTTTAATTTCGTCATACGGAGATGGACCCAGGAGAGAGAAGTCAGCCAAATTTCCGTTTATATCGGTTGCGCCAGTGGCGAAGGATTCCGGATAGTTCGCCGGATTGGCAACTGATCCCGGTCCACCAGGGTTCGTTAGTGTGGTGTTACCCGCAGAGAATTCCGGAAAAATCTGTGCATCACGCCATGCTTGCACGATAGGTCTAAACCATTCATCAATGCCTGGTCCTCCACCCCAGGAATTGTTCACCACATCTGGAGCAAGCTCAGGATGAAGATTTCCTTCTTCATCTACTGGTGCTAGCAGCCACTGAGCACCATCTAGAATAATGGCATCGGTAGTGGAAGGATTGAATATCCTTACCGCCATCCATTTAGCTCCAGGAGCCACACCGATAATGTTAGTACCATCTTCTTCAGCACCTACCATCGTTCCCATAGTATGAGTTCCGTGACCATCTGTATCTGCTGGAAGTGAGGCACCACTGTGCGGATCGTACCAGCTTAGCTCTGGATCAACGACATTGCCGTTTGCATCCAAACCGCGCCATTTGCTTGCAAGGGCAGGGTGTGTATAATCAACACCTGTGTCCAGATTAGCGACGACAATACCAGAACCGTCAATCCCTTGCTCCCATACTTCTGGAGCATTAACTTGGGCAATGTTCCATTCTATATTCGCCGGATCATAATCTGAAGGTTCTGTATTCTTGTTCTTGTCCGCTGCTGAAGCAGAGGAATCGCTGTCTAGATCACTCGCCTTAGGAGTGGAAGCATTCTTATCAACCGTAACTTCCTGCAGGAACCGTTCTTCGTTCGGAAGGATTTTTTCAATGCCAGGCTGAAGGGCTAGCTCCTCCATCACTTCTTTTGTACTTGTTACCGCCAGGGAATTTACGATGAAATAGCTCTTATACTCCTGTACTCCCCCAGCTTCCTTCTGTTCATCCAAGTATTTTTGAATCGGTATTTGTGTACGGGTTGCCGTTTCACGCAGTGTGCTCACTACTGAGGTACGAGCAGAGAGCTTCGCAGCTGCAGGGGTTGCTTTTTGAGTGGAAGCTAGCTCCATTGCTTTCTGTGAGGCAAGCGCAGTATCCGCTTGTTCGGACATCTTAACCAAATAGGTGACATATTTGTCTTCATTAAACAGCTTGTTCAGCTTAGAGTCTACTTTTGCAGTGATCAGTTCGGGAGCCGTTGAACGCAAATCAATCTTGTCGGAAACCGAGGTCGTTGGAGCGGCCATAGCCGGACTTACGATGGACACTGCCAGGAGGAAAGCCATGCTTAATGAGAAGGTTTTTTTCGTATTTTTCGCTGTGACCAAGTCTACTACACTCCTTTAGAATCGAGATAGAAACCGTTTGAATTTCCTCCAAACACTTGTCTTTCTAACTGCGAACAAATAGCACAGTCGAGCAACTTAGAACATGAGCAGCAATACACGACAAATCAAACGACGAGGATTCAGAATATGATTTTGACAACCACCTCCTTTAAAGGGTAAAACAAAGAATGAAATGATTGGCTTAGGTCAGTTCAGATATGCTTGTACAATCTCTTCGGAAGAAGGTGCCTTGAATTAAGCATCTTAGATGGGAAAAAGAAGATTCAATCGAGTAGATTCAGGGGGCTAGTCTATTTCATTTTGCTGAGAGAATTTGATGAGATGCGAAATTAACATTTAGAGGATTTGTTAAATTTAATCAATTTTATAACTTAACAAAAAGGTGAATTTGAAGATTTAAAGTAAGTACTTTTACTTGTGTAGAGAGTATAAATCATAAAAAATGACTCTTACAAGCATTTTATTAGCATATTTTTACATTTGGTACTTAATACTTATTTTACATAGGTCAATTAAGAACTAAGACCGATACGCCATATTACATGCCTGCCGCATTTTTCGATAATATTCTTATAAATGTAAAAAGAACCGTGATCAACACGGTTCTTGATGTGAAAAGTGGAATATGTTGTTAGAAGCATTGGTATGACCGCTTTTTTTGGATAATGACATCGAAATAGGGGCGTATATAGGAACGATTTGGGATCTATTACGATTTAGGTATTTTGTATTGAATAATTGCGTTTTGACGCACAGAACATGGTTTTTCATCATCGAAATAATACTATATATGCTCATAAAGCATGTATTTTGTCCTGTTTGATAGATTATTTCTGGCTTGATTGCTTGTAGCCCATGATTTTATAGGAATATAATACTAATTGTTTCAATTTGACGAATTAATGCGATTGCTTGTTTGCTGTCTGTACTTTCGGGACGGGAACCTTATACAAGTAGTGAAATATTACAAGCAGTAAGATATGCATCACGGCAAAAACAAAATACATATTGCTAAACACCGATGCTTCCAGGTTGGCATTTATACCATTCCATGCCGTCCTTGCTCCTTGATCAAGGAGTATACTGTAGAAGGAGGCCGATATTGCGCCCGACATGAAATTAAGAGTCGAAACAAGACCCATCCCTACTCCGGTATATTCTGGAGCAAGTGAGCGGGAGACGCTGTTGATGAGCGAGATTTGAAGACTCATCTGGCTTACAGTCCCGACAATGAGAATTGCAGCAATCCAGTAATGATGACTACCCGCCCAAATCGACATCGCCATAAAAGTAATGACCAAGAGAGATGCCGATATCGAATAGACAAAGTGATTACCATGTGCATCGACTATTTTTCCAATCCTTCTTCCAAGGAATGCAGAGCAGATCGCTGCAGGAACCAGCATAAATCCGACAATTCCAGCTGATAGATCATTGACCTGCTGCAGCAGCAGCGGGGTCAGAAATGGGAACGAGAAACCGATCCCTTGTACAAGAACCAGGATAACGAGTCCAATCGCATACCCTTTCGAATGAAACAATTGAAGCGGTATAAATGGGGTTGAAGTCAACCTTGAGCGAACAATAAATAGTATAAACAGGACTGCCGCTGCTACGAAATACAGTATTTTTGCTTGAGTTATCGACATCATAAGCAATATAACAAATAAAGCTAGCAAGCCGCCCCCAAGGTAGTCGATCTTGTCGTCTTTCTTTAATTGGTCCCTTCCCAGATACTTCAAGTAAACGGCAAAGTAGTAAGTGTCAGTATTGGCACTGCAAACAGCCATCTCCATTCGGCAAAGCTGACAACTGCTGCTGAGATAACGGGTCCGATTGCATTACCTACCGCAAGACCTGTAAAGGTAATCCCCAGTGCATACCCTCTTTTCTCCGGACTGAAGTATCTGACTGGGATGATGGTACTCATGGCCGGCACTACAGCAGCACCCGCCGCCTGTACGATTCTACCCAGTACAACCATATAGTAAGACTCCGCTGTAAATCCAACTAACGATCCCATAGCGAATATGAGCAATCCAACCACAACTAAATGCCTCAGATGAAACATGTTAACCAGTTTCCCGTAAGTGAGGGTTCCGAGCGCATAAACGACGAGATACGCGGTTGAGACCCAGCTTACCTGGGCTACAGATAATGAAAATTCAATGCTGATGTCAGTTAGCGCGATGTTAAACATCGTCACACTCATGACGGACAGCACCATGGTGAATGCCAAAACTCGAATCAATTTATAAGCAGTGTCGGCTGCACCTAGTTGAGATGACGGACTAACCACTTTATCGTCCATTCCAATTTTTCCTCCCTCTTCTTCTCTGTTCTCCAGTTTATTCTTAAAGATGAAGGAAGAAAAATATATATTTAGCCATATCCTTATATACTCAAGTATATTAAGCTGTAGTTATTACAGACAAAGGAGCGAAAATAAATGGAACTTCTGCAGCTTCACTATTTTCGTACTGTAGCGCAGCTATTTATCCAAAGCAGCTCTAGCTTTCAAGCAATTTTTAACAGATCTCCTCTTCCTTATAAGCAAAAAGAGCTGGTCTGTATTTGAACAATACACGCCAGCTCCATTATCTCTAATCCAATTAATTAATAAATCCTTCCAGGGCAATCGTTGGTTTGCCATCCGCATTCCAAGCACCTTTTGCATAACCGCCATTATATCCCGGGGTTGCCTGCGGCTCCCAGTAGAATACGCCTAGTCCTTTGCCTCCAGAAATATTGCGCACATCATTTTTGATCTTGGTAATAAAGCTCTTGGCTGCCGATGCCTGATTATAATCCATACCAATCTCAGAGATGACGATCTCCTTACCATACTTGGAAATCAGTTGATTCACATTGGTTATTGTCTGGTTCACTTTCGTAGACCAATCCGAGGCTGAAGGATAGAGTGACAAACCGATGACATCAAAATTGGCCCCGTTTTGTACCAGTCCCCCGATATTCCAATCAAGCACGGCATAATCGTGAGCGTTCGCCAGATGTACAATGGTCTTCGTATTCGGGCTGACCGATTTCACGGCATTATGGCCTGTGTTTACAAGCCACGCGTAATTTTTCATGTTCACGGAAGCTTTACCATCATTCCATAGCATGCCGTCATTCGTTTCATTGCCGATTTGAACCCAGTCCGGAGTAACCCCTTTGTTCTTCATCGTATTCATCACATAAATTGTGTGGGACCATACCGCGTCCATGAGCTGCTGAAAAGTGTAGTTTCGCCAAGCATAAGGTTTATTTTGCTGTCCGGGATCAGCCCAGGAATCACTATAATGTAAGGTAAGCATAACACTCATTCCCAGATTCTTCGCTCTAAGCGCGAGATCAGCTGCTTTCTCTGCATTCATATATCCGTTTGCATAATCACTCATATTGGGATTCACCCATACACGTAAGCGAACTGAATTCATCTGATAATCATTTTTCAAAATCTGCAGGATGTCACGCTGAACCCCGTTCTTGTCCTTCCATTTGTAACCTGCTGCCTCCATCCCTGCTACCCAGCTGATATCCGCTCCTTTGGCAAAAGCAGGTGCTGCCTCCGCCTTGTGATCTCCACCGGACGGGCCGAGCAGCATCAATAACATCGAGAGACTTAGAAATATCAATCCAAATCGTTTACGGAACTTATTCATACCAGACCTCCTATATCCATTTCACTCTCCTTGGAAAGTGTCATCTGTATTGTAAACGCTCTCAAAGAAGTGTCCTAGGATATTTTTCCAACATTTTGGTTCTTATTCTAACTTCAACTATGATGGGATAAGAGGATATATGAGGATACACCAAAAAGGTCCTCCGCAAAGGAGGACCTTTTTAGGCTAAGCTGGTCTTAGTGAAGAATTTAATGGGTTCATTCCTTCCATCTAGCTAACGAAAAGGCTTGAGCGCTTCCACATATTGCGGATACCAGTGATCCCACTCTTCTTTGCTCTCCATTAATGCCTTACCATTTAATAAAGTCTCAATAGCATCAAGACAGACATGCCAGCCTGCCAGATCCTTAGGTGTATGATCTGTAAGAGCAGAGATCTTCTCGGTCAGTATAAGTGTGGAAGCTTCTCCATTTTGATCTGCATGAATTTCGAATCGTACCTTGTCTTCTCCCCACACATACTCAAGGACTTTGCCCTCTACATAGTCCAATATCGGCATTTCCTCGTACGTCCCATCCTGCATATCAAACAGGATCATACCGCCTGTTCCGAGTTCTTTTACCTCAAGCTCTGGGAACCACTCTTTTAATCGTTTATTCTCAGTAAGCATTGCCCATACCTTATATGCAGGATGCTGTAACTCCCGCTTGAATTCAGCTGTATAACCCGATTCATTTTTTTGAATTTGAGCGATCATTATTAGATTGTCCCTCCTTCTTATATAGACATCATTATACCTTAATACCAAGAACATTACGAATGATCAACACCGTCAATCCAGTTGACCACCAATGGTGAGCTATTTGCTGATGATCAAGCTGGATGATTCAAGCTACCTTCTTCGTCCGATGTAGAGTAAATGTGAGGATATACCGAGCAGCGCTGGGTCTTCTGCAGTTGTGATCATCAGTTCTATATACTTTCTGTGTGCCTCGTCGCCTTGATTCCTCCAGTAATCCACCTGTTCAGAATGAAGCAATGCACCGATACTTGTAGAACCGATGAGATTAACTTTCTCAAACCCGTGTTCCTCCATGAAAGGCTCAATGGCGGCTGTGTCGAAATAGTACGCTCCCGTAAACCGTCCCTGGTCCTCGTGATTAAATCTGCCTGTAGCCCAAAATTGTTCAAGATTGTCCATCGTATGATTCGGCTTCCAGTGCGCTGGATTCAGTAATGAGTTCAGCAGCATACGGGTTCGTGTCTGAAAAGCAACAAACACAACTCCGCCTGATTTGGTAACACGATACAGCTCCTTCGCAGCTTTGGATCGCTCCGCTTCCTCCTGCAGATGGTACAAAGGACCGAGCATCAAGGATGCATCAAAGGCTTCATCTGAAAATAAATGGAGGTCGGCCGCATTCAGCACATGAAATCCGTCAAATTGTGAAGTCAGCTGTAAATGATCTGCCTGCTCCTCTGCTACACTCACAAGTCTGGGAGTCAGATCAGACAATGTGACCTGATAGCCCTGCTTCGCCAGCTTCATTGCATATTTACCTGGACCAGCTCCATTATCCAATACCCGCCCGGATGGGGGAAGATTCTTGCTGATATAATGCCAATTCACGATAAATTCCAGTGGCTCACGGTCCAGTCTTCCCCATTCATCAAAGGCAGAATAGTAATCAATGATCTCTTTCATATGACCTTCCCCCTGTAATATATCTCTAGCTAAAATGCATGCTTGGCGCAAAAAAGCCCATCGCCTCTAAAGAGGCGACAGGCTAAATTCCTTCGCGGTACCACTCTTCTATGTTCGATTGCTGTTCCTAACAACAAATGCACCCGAACCTTGAATAACCCAATATCGGCGGTCAACCGGCATAGCCTAAATGAAGTCTCTTCCAATCAGTTCAGAGTTCAATTCAGCTATACTGCTCCAGGGTGAGCTATACTTCTGTTCGAATCCCTGCCTTGCACCAGCCGGCAGTTCTCTTCATCATCTTACAGAAGCAAATCCCTATCATCGCATGAGGTGTATGTATATTTTTACCATTATACATATTGAGCAGTTCTTTGCCAAGTCATAAAATCCTGCTGGATTCATGTAAGATCTCTGATCATTTGTCCGATAAGAATGAATGAGCCAGGAGTGAGAATAGAAAATCGCTCAACACGTATTTGTGTTCTATTGAATGTTTTGAACATCAGTCAAATTCACCTGCGAAGCATTTCCTAATAACCCATCTAAAAATCCCATATTCTTTCTCCTCCGTTGGTGTAAAGTTTTATAGTAATGTAAGTACTATTTTATAAAGTTACACTAAGTGGGTAAGAAGACAAAAATCCTTGACTTTGGAACAAAGGTAAGTTGATAGGAAATGTGCAAAAAATGTCCTCCATCTCTTACATGCACATGGTACTTGAATCCTTTTTCATGCACGTTAAAAGATGCATTAAAGTACTGACGTAATCGCAGCTGAAAGGGATTAAAGAAATCCCAAAACACATTAGTAAAGTCAACTACAATACGGTCTATTGATACTTTCACTCCTTCCATGGTTGCAAACAAAACCCTTTGAATACCGCTTACACTATAATTGTCGCTCTTTCCATCATAGAAGGTGCGATTCAATTCCTTCTCATCCTCAATATCGTTGTAGAGTTTCTACAGTTGCGAATAATTTTGAAAAAAACATGAGAAAACGAAGAAAACAAAAAACAGGTCAATCATGGTGGTATCTGACCATAATCGACCAGTCCAATGTATCGGCATAGCGTTATTTGGGGTATAAAATTCAAGCATAAGATGTGCGTACAAGGCTATTAAGATTTTGTTGCAGCGGGGGTATTACATAGGTAATGCAAGTTCATTGAGTCATAATAGATTCATCCGTACTGGGTGGGGTTTCAGTCAAAAGGACAATAAGTAACCACATGGAGCAATATTCTCGCATGTGGCTATCTTAATTATTACCTTGAGTCAATGGATTTCTAGACAAAACGATTTTATTTCGTCTTCACTGCTTCTCTTTTTTCTAAATCAACTTTATACTTTTTATCTGGCAAGGGAAACTTTGATGTCGTATGCATAATATATTTATCTTTCTCAAAAGTCCCATCCATCATTACCCAATAATTCACCTTTTCCTCTGATAATCCCTTAATTTTATTTAGATGCATATCTAAAGGGATATGCATTTCCTCACCATCAGAAATCCTTTTAATATAGAGCCGAGCATTGCCGTTTTTTTGAAATAGATTTACTAATTCCAATTGATATTCATACTGACCATCCGTTGTTATTTGCAACGTGTCCGTTACTATATTCTCTGTTAACCAACCACTCTTGTTGACATTTTTGAATAAAGTTGGACTCAATGATAGCATACATAAAATTATTATAGACACAGCAACTATGCCCCATGATGATGCAGGGAGCCATCTTTTGATAAATAAGAATATTGATAAACTAATTAACAGTATTGATGGTATTCCAAAATAGACAAAAATTACGGTTGATACCAAATCTATTCCTCGTTGGAAATTTGCCGTTGTTCCTAAGATAAACCATATAACGGCAGATAGATTAATTAATAATGCCACTACCCATATAGCTCTTATTAGCTGTAGCAAATACACCACCCCTTTAATAATTATTTGAAATATATGAGGTCTGCTAATTGCAGTCCTTTATATACCAACGAATAATTATGATTTTACATAGAAATCTGCTAATAGTCCTTGAACATACTTTTTCAAACGTTAGAATGCATTACCGAGTGAGACTCAATTCCATCGTACTTTTTATCAACTTCTACTTTCACATTCCCTGCATTATTAAATGTTCGACGTGCCTTCCCTAGTAACCATATACTTCCTCCGTTAACTTGAACTCCATCACGTTCGTTATATACATGAAGGTGCTGTCCTACTTCTTGTTTAAGCTGATATCCTCTAACAGGTGTTGCGATCGTCACAAGAGTTTCAACTTTTATGTCTTCATCACCTAATAGATTAGCCACCATAATCGCAACATTTCCTCCATGACTATGACCTACCAATCTAATAGGTTCATCAAGATTCTCTTCTCTCCATTAAATTATTTCATCAGCTAATGCTTCAGACCCTTCTTTTCTTGCAGGTTTATCATTTCCACCAGTCCAACGATGAGTAGAAACATCTTCATCATACAATTCACCAATATACTCTTTAAACTCTGGAGTCCAAGTTTCCGGATTACTAAATGTACCATGAATAAGCCAAATTTTATGACCAGTCGGGTCAGCATAAATTAAGGGATTATTATGCACATACGTATAAAGATTCAAACTAAGCGAATTATTTAGCTCATCTTCATACGTATCCTCATTAATAAACCGACCAATATTTGGGTCATACCAGCGAGTTCTTAAGTACTGTAGTTTTGTAGAATCATCCCAGTATTCCCCTGAATAGCGGAAAGGATTGTGTACTAGTTCTTCCTGAGAAAGAATATTGCCCCAAACATCATAAGAGCTGTTTAGAGTCTGACCTGTATTATCCTGCAACTCAGTAATATCTCCATGACCGTTGGATAACACATACACTCTTGAACCATCTGCATAATCAATTGCTTCTAGTTCTTTTCCACGGATATAGGTAGCCTTATGAATTGGCTTCCCATCAACTACTTCGGCTTCTGCTATGATCTGGTTACTATCATAATAATAGCGATTCCGAACACCATTCTCTTCGTAATAGCTTATGTATTAGTATGTTTGAAATTGACATTCAATCTTTTCTATTAACAACTCCCTAAATTTATATTCAGTATATTCCCCTTACATACTGAACGTTAGAGATATAAAGTACCTCTTCGGTACCGCTGGAGAGAGTCTCTGCAATGGCTGCAGGAAGGTCTTTTACAAATAGATTAGGTCCTTCCGTCTCCCCGTAACCTCCATTGTTCAGCACGTTATTATAATTTACTGAATTAATGATTGGTTTGTTAAAAGTCGGATCGATTAGATCGGATTTAGTAACCATTTGAATAGTTTGTGTTTTACCGGTTTTGGAGTCTGTAACTGTTGACGTTGATCGGTATACTTGCTTTGCATAGTCACCATAAAATTGCTGGATGCCGAACACGAGGGTTACAGTACCATCAGTCAGAATTTAGGTAGCAATGAAAAAAAGACAAGCTTCACATGAGTACGGTAGAACTCACATGAACCTTGTCTTCTTACCTAATAGCGATTGCGTTCTTTATCCCTTTACCGCGCCAAGCGCAACGCTGCCAATAATCTGTCTGGAGAACACGGCGAACACGATAATGATCGGTACAATGGAGATCGCCACACCCAAGTACAAGAGCCCGTAATCCATGCCATAATATCCTTGTACCAGAGCAACGAGCACGGGAAGCGGATATTTATCCAAGGAGAAGAACAGCACAAGTGGGGTTAGGAAATTGTTCCATGAGCCAATGAATGTGAATATTCCAAGCGCCGCTACCGCCGGGCCAAGGATCGGCAGCACGATCTGGTTGAAGGTTCTGAACTCTCCGCTCCCATCGACCCGTGATGACTCGATAATCTCATCCGGGATGCTGCTCTCAATGAATTGCTTGATAAAGAATACGTTGAAGGCATTCGCTGCTGCAGGAAGTATAATGGCTGCATAGCTGTCCAGCATACCAAGTGTACTGAACAGTCGATACATCCCGATCAGCGCCAGCTGTCCGGGTACCATCATTGTCGCCAGCAGGAACAGGAACAGCCACGTGCGGCCTTTGAATTTATATTTGGCAAATCCAAATGCCGTTAAGGCACCGATGTACAGTGAGAGGATCGTAGAAGCTCCTGCGATGAAGAAGCTGTTCCCAAAGCCCCGCCAGATATTGATCTTGGAAGCCATATTGACATAATTGTCGGGCAGGAATGAACCCGGAAGAAAAGTAAAGGTCGACGCGATGGTAGCATTGTTATGGGTGGAATAGATCAGCATGAGATAGAACGGGATGATACATATAATGGCTAGCACAATTAGGAAAAAGTATATTAACACTTTGCCGGGTGTAAGCCGATTTGCCTTTGCTTTTCTCTCATAAGCCATGCTTTGCTCTAAAGGTTTGGCCGTTTGCATCCTCATTCCCCTCTCTTATGAGCTGCTCTTGCGTTTAGTCATCACGAACGATGCAACCGAGAACAAAATAATGATAACGAATAGGCAGAAGGCGATGGCTGCTCCGTAACCAAAGCGCGTGCTTTGGAAAGCAACATTGTACAGGTACATAATGCTCGTCATCGCTGCCCTGTCGGGTCCTCCGGTTCCGTTCGTCAGTGTAAAGGGCTGATCAAAGATTTGAATTCCGCCGATAATGGACGTAATAACCTGAAACAAAATAATCGGACGCAGCATAGGAACGATGATGTGAAGGAAGATATGCTTTTTCTCCGCTCCGTCAATTTGAGCGGCTTCCTGCAAGGAAGGATCAATGCCCTGCAAGCCTGCAAGATAGATCACCATCGAGTAGCCGAAATACTGAAAGAACAGGATGGCAGATACGATTAGCCGCATGATCCAAGGATCGTTCTTCCAGTTGATTGGGTTCTCAATTAGACCAACTTGTACAAGAAAGTGATTGAGTCCCCCGGACTGCCAATCAAAGATCAAGCTGACCAGCAAGCCAAGGGATGCAGCAGTGACGATGTTCGGAAAGAAATACACCGCTCTGAAAAAATCTCTTCCCCTGAGAAGCTTGTCGTTAAGAATAAAGGCCAGCACCAGCGAAACGGTCAGCTGAGGAACAACCGAAATCCCCCAAATAAACAACGTATTAAACAGTGTTTTCCAAAAGAGCGGATCCTGCACGACCGCCACATAATTGCCGAGACCAACGAACTCCGGTGTCGTAATCCCGTCCCAGTTGGTGAAACTGATGTATAAGCTATACAGAATCGGATAAAGTCCAAATATGAGGAAGATGATGAAAAACGGAGCAATAAAATAATAACCATAGTGGTCTTTGCGTATGGATTTAGCAAACATTCATTTGTACCCCCCGTCATCGGATTCACATTGACGTTCATTCGTATTCAGCATTTCACTCCAATCCTTCGAGCTCTGGAAATCTCAATTTGACGTCGCGTTTAATTCTCTCTACCGCTTCCTCCTTTGTTTGAATATCGTTGTTTAGGTACAGCTGAAGAACGTTCTTGAATATGTCGTTGTTAATCACGGTATCGTATTTGGTTCTTTCATAGACGGGTACGTCTTTCGCTGCCTCTGAGAAGAATTCAAAATGCTTCTGCCCGCCAAGATAATCCGATGTCACTGTCTTTGCCAGCTGATCATTCACAATCATATTGCTCGTAAAATAATCCTGCTCCTGTGCAAGCTGAGACAGAAATTCATGATCAAAGTTATAAAATTCAATAAACTTCCAAGCAAGATCCTTCTTGTCGCTATTGCTGTACATGGCAATATAGGTTCCGCCCGAGCTAAATCCTGTCGGTCCTTGAGCAAGCCCCCACATGCCAGAAGTATCCGGCGCATTAGCTTTGAAGGTGTATTGAAGCCCCCAGGTGGCGGCTGGGTAAAACATGACTGTACCCTTTTGCATGGAGGCAGCTGAGCCTGCGCTTCCTTCTTCATATTCAGCAAGCACCTTGCGTTCTCTCGCTTCCCTAACCAGATCCAGAATTTCCAGATAAGTATCGTCCATGACAAACTTACCATCTTGTACCCAGGGAATTCCGTCATAGGAGTTCGAGATCGCGTTCCAGTTCGCCAGAGCATGCACTTGATTGCCACTCTCCTGCTGTACCCGCTCGCCAATCTCAAAGATTTTATCCCAGGTATCAATCTGCTTGCTGACCTCTTCGGGATCATCTGTCCCCAAATATTCCTTCGCCAGATCACGCCGGTAATAGATGGCGCCCGGAGTTGCCTGATAGCCAAGTGCTCTAACATGGCCTTCACTGTCTTTCTCATTGGCCTGGACAAAAGGGTACTGCTCAGGAAGCAGTTCGTCCGCATTATAAGGTGCCTCAGACAGATTTTGCAGGTAAGGTACATCAATCAGCTCTCGTATGTTAGCGTTTTCAATCATAAAGACATCAGGTGCCTTGGAGCTGGTCTGCAGTGCCGACTTTAGCTTCGTGATATAGAAGTTGCCCGGAATGTTGATAAAATTAACCTTGATGTCCGGGTACTTCTCTTCGAACTTTTCAATCGCATAGCCGGCTTCATCCGTAAAGCTCCACACCGTGATCTCGTTATCATTAGATTCGGCCATAGCCTGAAGCTGACAGCCTGACAGCAATACGACTGAGCATAGTAGAACAAGCAGCGCTAAATGATGACGTTTACTCTTTGAATCCAGCTGACAATAAAATTTCTTCATGAGCCCCCTCCTTTATTTAAGGAAACGCTTACATTTTATTCGATTATATTGATTTCGAAGTGGGCTTTCTTCACCGATATTGTTCATCATCCTTCATATTTTGTGTTGTTTGTCTTGTGCTTCTTTCGAAAATCGGACGGCGTGCAGTCATTATATTTTTTGAACAGACGGTTAAATGAGTTAATATTGTTAAACCCGTGGCTTACAGCAATATCAAGAATGGAATCCTCACTGAACAGCAGCGCCCATTCCGATTTGATGATCCGAAAGTGATTCAGGTACTCCATCAGTGTGATGCCCTTAATATCCTTGAACAGCTTGCAGACGTAAAATTTGCTGAATTTAATATGGTCAGCGACTTGATCCAGCTTGATATTCTCGGAGTAATGCTCTTCCAGATATTTACATACACCCTCAATGAACTCGAATTTCTTCGAGGTTGTAATTTGCCAGTTAAGCGCATCGGAATCCTCGCACAGGCCTTTAGTTCGCAGGAGCTGTACAATAAAATCATACAATCGTGCTATCATTGCCCATTTGTATCCTGCCTGCCTGTTGCTTTCTTCGGCTGACAACGAAATGACGTACTCCCCTAAGTCTCTTTCTTTACATGTGGAAGCAGGAATAACAGTTGTTTTATTAAATAACTGCTTCATACTTAGCCAATCATTATCTTCAATAAAGCTGCCCGTAAACAGCTCCATCCGAAATAAAATAATGGTCAAATTCTGTGTACCCGGCAAAAAACAATGTACATCTCCCGGCTTAATCACAAGCACATCGCCTTTTTGGAGCTCATACATACAATTGTTCACGCCTATGCGTCCGTATTCCCCTTTGACGAACACCATCTCTACCTCTTCATGCCAATGAGCTGCATAATTGAATTGATCGCCAGTATGAATAACTCTGATAGGAAAACCTTCTGTCATATGACCTGTTTCAAGAAATGTCGGCACGCCCATTCTATCCACCCTTTCCTATTCGCATTTATCACATTACCTTATTATAGTTATTCTCTCCCGGTTCGTACCAGCAAAATATAAATAAGCCGCTGTCAACAATAAATGAAAGCAGCGGCTAATAATCTTTATTTTGGCGTCTTTATTCAGTTAATTATATTTTCAAAATATTTCTTCACTTCCTCAATGCTCTGGGTACGCAGGACAACTTCTTTGTCATTGGTAATCATCATCGTTGGGATTTCATCAATATCTGCTTTATCCGCTTTTATCTGGTTGTCGACTGTATTAACGTTATACAATTGTATACCTCGAATGACCTCTAGTAATTCCTCACTTGAGTTCATATATTCAAGCAGCTCGTTATCGAGATCCGTGCTCGCGTCGCGGAACAGATGAATGGTGTACATCCCTTCTGTATCAGATAGAAAATAAGACAGGTCCGTTTCCTTACTGGGAACACTGCAGCCTACAATACATAGGAACAGAAGCACAACGAGCAAATTTAAATTTCTCAATGGAACCCCTCACTAATCAAGTACAATGGTTTTGTTCATTTCGGTCCAAGTATCAGGCCCTATAATCCCAAGGCGCCATAGAGCAATTCCTTTCAGATCATAACGCTTCGCGAGACCAATCTTCGTATTAATGCTTGCCGAGGTTTCGCTTCCGCGGGAAATACCTAGAATGAGCTTGTCCTTGTCAACCTGCTTCAGTGCCAGCTGTATGGCTTCATCCACCTTTGCCACGGGCTCGGGACTTTGTTCATCACCGTAGGCATACGCCATAAGGACAAGATCGTCCGCTAGATTTGCGAGTGTCTTGTAGTCATAGCCTTGATACACACTGTTCAATGCATGTACAATGACAGTCAGCTTCATGTCTTGCTGCTTTGCTCTTGAAGACAGCTCCTTTACAAAAGTATTATAATCACTCTTCACCTTGGATTTATCGCCGGTCATGCCGAGTCCTTCCAGGTCAAGTTCGATGCCTTTGAAGCCTTTCTCTGCTGCAGCCTCCATAATGCTGTCTATAGTTTTATTTCGCAGCTCCTTATCCTCAAGGTTTTTCGTGAGCTCCAGCATGCCATCTACAGAATAAACCATTAGATATGGTGTTGTTCCTTCAGATACTGCATCCTTAATAATCGACTCACCAGTAATCTCGCCGGATGGAGCTGGCCATCTGTACTCATCCCCGGTTAATGTAAAATTACCTTCTCGATCGATGCGGCTCCAGCCAAACGCGGCTGCGTCAAAGTGATGGAGGTAGGAAATTTCATCAAAGGAACGAAGTGCATAATAGCCGAGCGTATACATCTCTTCCCGAGGCGATATGATAGATACGGTCTTAGAAGCTTGGTTCCAGCCCACACCCGCACCAAACTGCTGGCTGAAGAAGCTAAGCGGAATCATCGTCGTATTGCTGATCGTCCTAGGGGCTAACGTTAATGCTGCATTTTGTCCGTTTACCTTTGCTGTCTTGCTGCCAAGGGTAAGCTCTACTGTCTTTTTAATGCCATCCGAGAGCTTTGAAGCCGTTATTTTCTTGGCCTTCTGGTTCCATATCACATTAATTCCAAGCGCTTCGGATATGGCTCTGAAAGGCACCATCGTTGTTCCGCTAATGACAACCGGTTCTACCGGAAAAGGCAAAGGATAGTTATCCAGCATAATCTTTACTTGACTGGCACTCGCCGCATTTGCAGACGTAAGTACAGTTCCACTTGCCGCTGAACCTAATACAATTGCGCAGCTGAGCAGTATTTTTCCCCATTGCTTCATTTCTCGCTCGTCTCCCATTCTCATCAATTTAGTAAATAGTGTTTCTATCAACGCTGCATATTTTACTATAATAATAGAAAAAATAGGTTAATTTTCTTTAATCTGATAAGTTTCAGTCTTTTGATAGATTAACAGAGAGGTACATCAATTATTAACCGATATAATATATTTCATTTTATATTACTCTATTTTGTTTTTGTTGCATTTACAACAATTTTAAGTTAAATTCAATATCATATATTTTATTGATTCGCAACAAAAATATAAAAGGAGGTAACGATGAAGGACATTCTACGAGTAATCGGAATGATAGCAAGAGCATTAGATTCCATAAGCAATATAGAATTTAAAGAATACGACCTAACAAAAGGACAGTATTTGTATCTTGTGCGAATTTGCGAAAAACCCGGAATCATTCAAGAAAAATTGGCTGAGATGATAAAAGTGGATCGAACAACAGCAGCTCGTGCTATAAAAAAACTCGAAACGAATGGCTTTATTGAAAAGAAAGAGGATGAACATAACAAAAAAATCAAGAAACTCTTCCCAACAGAGAAAGGAATGACGGTTTATCCATTTATTAAAAGAGAAAATGATTATTCGAATAACGTTGCTTTAGAGGGATTTTCTGAAAAAGAAACAGAAATCATGCATAATTTTCTTCAAAGAATCAGAAAAAATATTGAAACAGATTGGGAATATGTAAAAAAAGGTAAAAAAAGAGATTACTGATAATAGATAAAGGAGGGACATTTTTAAATGACAGTTACTTTAAAAATAAAAAAGTGCAACCATGAAGATTTGCTGCTGCTCCAAGAGATAAGTATTGAAACATTCAACGATACTTTTAAAAATCAAAATTCATCTGAAAATATGAAAGCCTATCTGGAAAAAGCATTTCATTCTAAACAATTGGAAAAGGAATTGTCCAATATTTCATCAGAATTCTTTTTTGTTTATTGTAATAATGACGTCGCTGGATATTTAAAAGTTAATACAAATGATGCTCAGTCTGAAGAAGTGGGCGAGGAATCACTTGAAATAGAGAGAATTTATATAAAGAATAAGTTTCAAAACCATGGGCTTGGAAAGCACCTGCTAAATAAAGCTATGGAAATGGCAATCGAAAGTAATAAAAAGAAGATCTGGCTAGGCGTTTGGGAGAAAAATGATAATGCAATCGCTTTTTATAAGAAAATGGGGTTTGTTCAAACTGGAGCCCACTCTTTTTTTATGGGAGATGAAGAACAAATTGACTTTATAATGACCAAAACACTTATTTAACTGAATAGGAATCAATTTTATAATTTTACCTATTTAATGATTTATGAAATTGATTGATAATAAATAAAAATATCGGTCCCTAAACATTACTAATGTTGTATTCGCCTAATGTTATAAATTCGCATTTTTCTGATGCAGCTCCTAACACGAAAAAAACCAGCCATGTTCATGGCTGGTTTTACTGAAATACTGATGCAAGAACGGCATCTATCGATATTAAATACGGATGTAAACTTGATTATTGGTTACAACCTTTTTTATAAGTACAGCGAGTCTACGTAAGCTTGATCCTCTTGATCCTTCGCGGTATACCCTTCTTTAATTAACGTGCGAATCGTTGTTTCCTTAAGTACCCATACTAGATATTTGTTCAGTATCGCCCATAGGAGAATGCCGAGCAGGAAAAAAGGAATGAGCGACACGGACATGATTATTGAGAAAAAGAGCAGCATGATCTGCGCAAAGATAAAATACAAAATAATGAGGCTTGGAGCCAGCATTTTGCTTGCCCTCACCTGTCGATACACTCTAAACAGCTTGAACGAAGCTGTCCAATTCAGCTTGCCTTTTGCTTTGACAGGCACTTCAGCCGCTGTATCTCCTTTCAACATATAGAGCAGTGATTTTTGGTCTTTCTTCTTGTTCAACGAATGTATCCACCTTTTTGATATAAGATCTGTTATTGTACCCAAGCGTTCCGGTTCATTCTCTACAATACCACATCCGAATTCAATATTGAAATGATCCGTGCCTATAGACTATAGAGCCTGCACTGCCTCATGCAAAATACGAAATGATTTCCTACGCTTATCCAGATCGTAGATAAAGGAAAGAGCCATCAGCTCATCGAACAGATAGCGTTCTTTCAGCTCCGTTATTTTTCTTTGTATGGTTTCTTTAGAGCCTATGATATGCGCCTGTTTAATGGAATCAACCAGCTCTTTGTCATGCAGCGACAGCTCGGTTTCATTCCAAGCTTCGGGAGTGTCCATTCGCAGCACCCTTCCTTTTTTTAAATAGTAGGTAAACTGGATGGACGTCTTCGCGAGCTCCTCTGCTTCTTCATCCGTATCTGCCGCGATCACCCGAATCGCTGCAAGTCCGTAAGGATCATTGAGACCTTCATGCGGTACAAAGCTCCTTCTATATTCCCGGAATGCAGAGTAGAGCTGCTCCTCCTGCCCTGGTGAGAAATAGGCAAATGCGTATCGAAGTCCCATGGATGCGGCAAGCCGTGCACTAGAGGGACTTGTCCCGAGAAGCCACAGATCAGGAATGTACTGAGTGCGAGGGGTGGTCATTAGTCCTCTTAAAGGATGAGACGCAGGCAATGTGCGCCCCAGATATTCTTGCAGCTGACGCAGCTGTTCTGTAAAAGTATCCGGGTCTCGAAGCTGCAAGTCCTGTAACGCCTTGGTCGAGTTCGGCAAACCGCCAGGGGATCTGCCTACCCCCAAATCCACCCGATTCGGCGCAAGCGCAGACAGGACTTTGAAATTCTCAGCGACCTTGTACGGACTGTAATTTTGCAGCATCACACCGCCCGAACCAATCCGCATATGTGATGTAATCGCAGCGATATAACCGAGAAGTACTTCAGGCGAAGAGCCGCCCATCGCATCGGTGCTATGGTGCTCTGCTACCCAGTAGCGTGTATATCCCAGCTGATCCGCGAACCTCGCCAGCTCGATCGTTTCATTAAAAGCCAATTCAGGAGTGCCTTTAACTTTCAACGGTGTCTGATCCAGTATACTGACGTGCATTGCACACTCCTCCTTCAGTTGAACTTATAATAATAAAGATGCTGAGTTGTTAACGCACCTTCCAAGTATTATAAGATATTTTGTCCGATGGTACTAATTCAGCGCAATATCTACATGATTTAGAATATAGATATTTATATAAATCGCGATATAGTTTACATAATAATTAATATGTAGATACTAATTTTTTTAAAACAAAATAAGAGATCCGCCATATAAGCGAATCCCTCTATTGTTTCATATTACTCTTCAATTAAACCTTTCTCGATCAGAAAATCACGAGCCACATCTTCCTCAAGCATGGCATCTACATCCACTTGAGCATTGAGGTCCTGCATTTCCTCCTCCGTCAGGAAGCCTTCGAGCTCATTCAGTATTCCCTCTAGCTCAGGATACTGTTCAAGCGTATCTTGTCTAATCAATGTAGATGCATCATATGGAGGGAAGAATTCTTTGTCATCCTCCAAAATTACAAGGTCATGCACCTTGATCTGCGCATCCGTCGCATAGGCATTCGTTACATCCGTCTCACCCGCTTCAATAGAGCGATACATAATACCGTGGTCCATCCCTTTAGCTTCCTTGAAGTTCATGCCATACAGCTCCTGGATTCCAGGATACCCGTCATCACGGTCCAGGAATTCGAACTCTACTCCAAGTACCATATCTTCGGACACTTTTGCCAAATCACTGAATGTTTTCAGATTATGTTCTTTTGCCGTTTCTTGTGTTACCGCAAGTGTATACGTATTATTTATGCCATAAGGCTCCAAAAACTTTAGCCCGTCTGCTTCAACCAGCTCGCGTGTTTTATTCAGCGTCTCTTCCGCGGTTCCAGTCTCTTCCTGATAATAACTGGCTACAATGGTGCCTGTATATTCCGGATACAGCTGAATTTCGTTATTCTCAAGTGCAGTCCAGACGACATTGGAGCCGCCCAAATTTAATTGACGATTAACTGTAATATCTGTTCGATCTTCAATTAACAATGCAACGATATGTGCAAGGACTACATTTTCCGTGAAATTTTTCGAGCCAATCGTAATTTCTCCTGCAGACTCCCCTGATCCTCCGGACTCTCCCGATCCATTGCTGCATGCACCCAAGATTAAGGTTGTGGCAAGCAGCATTGCTATCCCTGTACCAAATTTGAATTTCTTCATTTTGCTTCTCTCTCCTGTCCCATATGCGATGTATAAATTCCGTTAAACCTTCAGACCTTTCGGCGTTGTACCCTTCTCAACCAGACCCAATAGATAATCAATGATGAGTGCGAGCAAAGCTGCCGGTATAGCGCCAAGCAGTGTCAATGCATCAATGTTGCGCTGAATGCCAAGGAAGATGAACTCCCCAAGTCCCCCTGCTCCGATGAAGGCCGCAAGAGTAGCTGTACCTACATTTATAACTGTGGCTGTTCTTATACCGGCCATCATGACACTGAGTGCAAGTGGAAGCTGGACTCTGAACAGAATTTGCATATCCGTCATTCCCATTCCTCTTGCAGCTTCAATGACAGCAGGATCGACATCTGTAATTCCTGTGTATGTGTTTCGAATGATCGGCAGCAAAGAATATAGAAATAGAGCAACAATAGCAGTATTCATGCCGATACCAAAGAACGGGATCATAAAGCCCAGCATAGCTAAGCTCGGAATCGTCTGCAGAATCCCTGCTGTACCGAGAGTGACCCCTTTTAGAAACTTCACACGTGTAATGATAATTCCGAGGGTAATCCCGATCACCGCAGCAATTAGCATCGAAATCACGACAAGCTGTATATGAACGAGCAGTCCGCTCAGTACGTCCTCACTTCTTGCCTCTAGCTGGTACATCAGCTGTGAAAATAACGATTGATCTCTCATGCCAGCACCTCCTTTTCTCCAACCCATTGAGAAGCAAAGGCAGTAAGCAGGCTGCTTCGAGTAACGATCCCTACAATGACCCCGTTCGAGTCAACAATAGGTATAATCCCGTACGGAGCTTCATTGATCATGGCCAACGCATCTCTTGCTGTCCCTGAGTCTTCAAGTACAACGGCCGCCGGATGCATGACCTCACTGATGGTAGTCGCATCCATATGATTCGATAAGTCATAAGCTGACACAATGCCGAGTAGCTTCCCTTCCTTGTCGCCGACAAGCAGTGTATCTGTCTTCCGCTGTCTCATCATCGTGATTGCTTTGGCAGGTGTCCGCTCCGGCAGAGCTGTAGACGGATTATCCCGCATGACATTCGTTACTGGAATGTATTCCGGATTCTGATAGATCCGATTTTTTCCGATAAAGCCTTCGACAAATTCATTAGCCGGCTGGCTGAGAATCTGATCCGGGGTATCAATTTGCACCAGTTCTCCATCTTTCAAAATGGCGATCTTGTCGCCCAACTTTAACGCTTCCTCCATATCATGCGTGACAAACACAATGGTCTTCTTCAGATTCAGCTGCAGCTTTAGCAGTTCGTCCTGGAGTTGCTCCCGAGTTATGGGATCAAGTGCACCAAAAGGCTCATCCATCAGTATAATTTCAGGATCAGCGGCAAGTGCTCTAGCAACACCGACCCGCTGCTGCTGACCACCCGATAGTTGTTTAGGATAACGCTTCGCAAATATTGCAGGATCCAGACCAACCAGCTTCAGCATTTCATTAACCCTTTGTTTCTTCTTCTCTGGGTTCCACTTCTTTAATTGAGGAATCAAGCCAACATTATCTTCAATCGTATAATGGGGGAATAAACCAGCTTGCTGAATGACGTAGCCCATATTTTTGCGTAGAGTTACAGGGTCTTCTGTTGTAATATCCTTTCCATTGATATAGATGTGACCGGACGTATGCGGAATCAACCGGTTGATCATTTTCATGGTCGTCGTTTTACCACAGCCACTTGGTCCGATTAATGCCAGAATTTCACCGGCGCCGACCTCAAAGGTGATATTCTTGACGGCTTCAAGACCATTCGGATATTTCTTGCTAACCTGATCAAATTTAAGCATAAATACGTTCTCTAACCTCCTGCTACAATCATTTAACCAAAAGCCTGCTTTTCTTCCTCTGCTCCACTTTGTGAGTAGATATAGAAAAGAAAGCTTTTGGACTAGACCTTACTATAACAGATATATATTTTACTAACAACCTTTATATTATATATAAGTTGTATGTATTTTTGTGGAAAATGTTGATTTCGCTCGCTAATTCACTAATTTAACAAAAAACACCCGTATGGACCTAATGGTCTATTCGGGTGTTTTGAGATGATAATTGGTTTACGTAATATTCATTACGAATACTATATACCAAAGAAGCATGTACCAAGTTGAAGCTCTAGTCGATATAGCTTCTGTTCGTTTGCAGATCATGGAATGGTTCAAAAAAAACAGACCTATTCTCTCGTTATGAGTGAACAGGTCTGCATTAATGTGTCTTCTACTTTCAATATCTAGATATAGAATTTATTGCTCTTGGAGTCCTTTTTGATTAATAAAACGAGCCGTTCGATCGTACATGTTCTCATCCCCCACCGCCACGATGACATCCTCTTCTCTTAATACAACGTGAGGTCCTGGCGAGATGGTGACTTCCGTTCCTCTGCGCAACGCAATAATTGTCGCACCTGTATTTTGCCAGAAAAACAAGTTGCCAATCGTGTTGCCTATTACATGAGAATTGGTCTTGATCGTAATTTCCACAGGACGGTAAGGCTTCAAATTCTGCATACGATCAGATGCCTTAATAATTTCGTTTAACAGCTCCTCAAAGCGTTCGTCAATTGCCTTCTTCTCTTCAAGAAGCGACTCCAGGTCCTGCTTAAGTGAATATGCCGATTTCAAATAATTGTGTTTTGTGATATACTCGTGCGCCAGTTGTTCTGACAAAACGATGATCTCCTTGCCCTGCGATACAGACACGATATTTTCTTCCTTGAGCAAGCCAATCGCTTTACGGATGGTTTCTGGCGAAACATGATATTGTCCAGCTAACAGAGAGCGTCCGGAAATCTTGCTATGACGAGGGAATTCTCCGCTCACAATTCTTTGGGCAATATCAAGAGAAATGGATTTATATCCGGCCTTTTCCTGCATTCTTACTGTCGTCCCCTTATCCTACGCGGTCAAATATGATTTAAATGCTTTACTTTTCAAGATGTTAGTCATCATAATCAATTTCTATATTTTATCTGATTCATTATGGGATATCAATCAAGCAATAAGGCATGGCTCATTTTTTTAATGTTAGAAATTTAGTTGATTTAAATAATAGTTAACATAATATATATTACGGTATATTTATTATTTGTTTTCTCCAGCACGGCTATAAGCAGGAACAACAATATCCAGCATCGCCATCGCCTGCTCCTTCTCACGATTGGTTACGTGGGTGTAAACGGTCGTCGTTTGAATGGAAGAATGCCCAAGCAGCTCCTGCACGGTTCTTAGATCAGCTCCCTTACGAAGCATCATCGTAGCAAAAGAGTGCCTGAGCTTGTGGCTTGAGTATGATACCTTCTGGGCTGGAGACACATTTTGTTGAAATCTCTCAAAGGCTTCGGAAGCAATCAGTTGAATGGTTCTAATCGAAAGCCTTCTTCCCTGCTGGGATACGAATAACGCATCCTCCCTCGACTTTCGAGGTTCAATCCGTTTATTCATGACCGCCTGTAGCACTTCACCAACGGCATCAGGTACAGGCAGCAGCCTCCACTTACGACCTTTACCGAATACACTCAGCGTTTTTCTCTCTGAGTTGTAATCACCTAAGTTGAGCAAATGAACCTCACCCACTCGCAGTCCCATGTATCCCATTAACAAAAAGATCGCCAGGTTCCGTTCCCGATATTTCCCATCGACTGATCCCATAAATCGTGATAGATGCTGCTCATCCATAAATACAGGGACTCTATTCTTCTCCGTCTTGGACTTCTTGATTCCAGCTGCTGGATTAACGGTAAGGAGTTCAAGCTCAATCAATGCTTTGAAAAAGCAGTTCACTGCAGCATGCTTCCGATTCCTTGTCGCATCGCTGATGCCTCGGTCACGAGCCTTGGATAAGAATGACAGCACCTGCAGCCGTTTTACCCGTTCGATCGGTTTTCCTTCCAGCGTTTTTAGAAATTCAAATACATCACTCTTGTAAGATTTCACGGTATAGCCTGTATAGCCCGCATCCTTCAGCCAGATGTCAAAAGCCTCGAGCTCCTCAGTATAAGTTTCTTGTATGTAATCTGTCATCATGCTCATCTTCACCACTTTCTTAGCTGCAATTAAACTGACCAAGTGATCGAGTGCAGAAATAAAAACCGATCAAATTTAAAACTACGTATAATTTATATTATACGCAGTTTTTCTGTGGAAATAAAGCGTACAATAATCTCGAATTTCAGTTGTTAGTCGCAATTAGTTTCTTGCTTCCATTGATCGGGATCAAACCGCTCCGTCAAAAGATAAATATGAAAAAACCTCCTATAAAACTATAAATTTAGTTTGCTTCAAATAGGAGGTTGGAATCTTATATATTAAATTTTTCATTCACGTTATTTTAAGAGAATAGTAAAGCAGCTAGCAAGGTGTAAAATATCACTGCATTAAAGAAACCGGCGATCATGGAGGCAATTCCAAGACCTACAAAAATCATGACCATACTGAGTGAGCTGGCACTCTGGAGTATCACTGCATTCCGCTCGTCGTTCTCCTCGATATACAGCTTCTTCAGCTCTGCTTCATTTCTACCGGCTTTTATATACTTGGCGAGAAAAAAACGACGCACAATTCAACACCGATAAAAGCCCCCGTGGCAGCCATGTTGGAATTAAAAGGTGGGAGATAGTTAATGAGTATAAAAGTAGTCGGAGAAAGTTGATACGAAAATGATCTGTTCATCCTGAACACATTCCGCTTCGTTAAAACAAAAAAGCCGCAGCTACGCGACTTTTAAGCACTAATCTTCTTGCCAACCTACATATGGTGAATAGAAAAATCCTTATCGGGACACAATTGTTATTGATTGATCAATTACATAAAACTAGTTATTTTTCTTTCTCTGTAGTTCGCGAATGGTTGCTGCAATCCCAACCTCTGGCTTAGTTGTTGGGATTTCCCCAATAAGGCGCTTATACTTTTCACCGCTTAAACGCAGCGGCTCTTCCGTTAAGTACAACATTTCCACAACCTCCTTCATAACAGGTACGAATAATCCAAGCAGTGACAACCCCATTTTACCCAGAGCAATAACGGGCTTTTTCGTGCTGCTTGCCTGTTGTGCAATGCGGACAATCTCATGGCCGGAGATGATGTCCGAGCCGGGTAAATTCCAATTCTCCCCATAAGCTTGCTCGCGCCCCGCAAGTTCAACAATCATATTTGCTGCGTCGGGAAGATATATATATTCACGAGGAATCCTCATATTACCGATGAAAAATGCCAACTTTCCACTTGCGATTGCTTCTAGCGTTCCTCCTAGATATGAAGCCTGATTGGCAGTCGGTCCATAATAATCTGGTAAACGCACAATCATCGGTCGAGCGTTCTCCCATCTGCTGTTAAATACCATTTGCTCAAAGGCAAGCCTAATTCTTCCCTTTTTCGTGTGAGGCTGTTTTGGATGCTCTTCTGTTACTTGATCCATCTGGCTTCTTCCATATGGGTAGATTCCATCAATAACTACAACTTTTAGGCTCAGTCGGTCGGCAGCCTCCATAACAGATTCTCCTAAAGGAATAAGCTTGCTTACCATTTCGTTATACGGTACGTTTGCGCTATGGAACAAGACATCTGCACCTTGTACTGCAGCGGTAATATCATCCGGCTGGCATGCATCTCCGATGGCCAGCGAGAGATGAGCAGGATTACCTAGCTTGATAGCAAGCTCCTCCAGCTTTAACTTAGACCGCCCGAAGGCAATCGTCGGCACTTCACGACTCACAAGTTCAGAAACAATAACAGCACCCGTACCGCCTGTCGCACCGATTACAATCGCTTTCTTCATTTTTCGTCATCTCCCATTAGTTTGTAATTGATCAATCACTAATTTATATCCAAACTATACCATCTTGTTAGTGATTGGTCAATAACTAAATACACTATATGGCTTCCGCCATATTATACCTCTCTTTCGATAAGCTCCGGCATATCGAGCGCCCACGAAATATTGCACAGCATCCCCCTAGCCAGAAACATAAAGGTTCGTTCCCTCGGCTTCTCTAGCCCTTTCTGCTGAAAAGCACTCAGCACAATCCGTTGCACTTCCCGAAACCCATTGCGCATTACTTCCCGAACTGGCTCCTCTCGCATCGTCTGGGCTTGCATTTGCAGATAGGTTTCATTTATATAGTCAGCTAGGATATCCTTATAAGCTTCAATCAGATCACTCTCTAATTCCTCCGGAGTAGCTGCGCTTTCCACGACCTGCCGAAAGGATTGCTGGATCCTTTCCCACGAAAGCTCCAGTGCGCTAATCAATAAAGTTTCCTTCGTTGCAAAAAAACGAAATACATACGGCTGGGAGATATTTGCACGTTCTGCAACCTGTGCCGTCGTAGCACGATAATAGCCGGTTTCAGCAAAAACCTCAATTGCTGCAGAGATGATTTCGGTTCTACGGTTCACGCTGTTTTTTTCAGATTTTGCCATACATTAAACCCCTCTTTTTAATTAGTGACTAATCAATAAAATTATTTCTGTCAATTATAGCCTATGTGGGGTATACGTGCAATTAAGCAGCGATATGCTGTGATTCTGTCATTAATTGAGGAGATTCGTTGTTTATATTTTGATTTGATTCTGAGATTACAATCATAGTCGTATTCTGTTATCAATTGCGCAATTGGAGTCGAGTACTGGTCTACACGAATACCACGAATCATTCTCTGTTATTAACCATTAGGATTTCTTCCTTTGGTGTGAAGGTTATTGTGACCGAAAGGAGTCTGGAAAATTGGCCATGAACGTAATCATCTTATCACTTATCGTAGATCCAAAGGCAGCAGTCAAATTGGGATTCCGAAAAAAAGCTTCTACTAATTTTTGATTTAAATAAGCGCTATAAAGGTCAAAACAAACTTCCTTATCCTGCTGAATGTTCACAGCAATTTCTGAATCACGAACAAAATCAATGTCCTGGAAACGAAGCTTTTTCCGATAAGGGAATCGATTGGATGAAAAATAAATCTCTAGAGCATTTATGTCGTAAATTATGCTAAATGCAGTATCTGCTCTCTGGATCGACCGAAGAATATCGTATAAGCAATCTACTTCTGCTACTGCATTATCCAAATATTCTATTACTCGATCGAACCGTTTGATCGAATCCAGATCATAATCGCTTAATACAACTGACCATTCTTTGTTTGATTCATTCAATCTCTTCATTGTTTCTAAATAAGGGGTATTAACCATAACTTGCACTGGCAGAGTGGTGCCTGAATATATAGCTAATTCTCCATTCAAATACTCAAAAATAGCACACGCTCCTGTACGATCGCAGATCATGTAATGAAGACGAGAGAATGGGTTAACGATTCGGAGAGATTCTGCTGTCTCTTTTACCTCTTCAACTGTTGCACAAGTATCAAGCATGAGTTGTATCCATTGCAGCTCACCAATAACAGGATTGCCGTCCTTATTAGGATAACTAGATTGCCAGAGAGTCGTCTGCTCCACGACTAAGCCGACTTCGTTCATTCCTCCATTTGGCATTTCCTTACCTACTTGTGATAGGGTTACGCTATTGTACTTAGATATCCACTTCATGGGGCGGTCTGGCGGCATGATCAGTGCCGTTTTGTACCTATCTCTTTTATTGGAGAACATGTAGGCACCGTCGTAAGGTACGTCCTGATTTTTACCTAGCAAGTTAACACCATCTTGATTCAAAAATAGTGCCGTACTCATAAAATCACCCTATTTCATTAATTTGTTGGTTAATTCATTAATTCTTCCCGAATCTAACTCATCCATAATTAAATCAACGATGTCTCCAACCCGCTCATCATCTTGTTCTAAAATAGCAGCCATCCTATTAAGACGGATCTGATTCTTTTTCTCTCGCTCCAGCTCCTTTTTTTTGGTTAAGTAAGGCTCGATGTCCTCATCTTCCCTTCCTTGCGCCTCAAGCTCAGCCACTTTCTGATCCACTAGAAGTAAATGTAATTCGATCTTCGCAATGGAGCTAAGTGGGTTTACATAATATTGCTCATCTACAAGTACTGTTTCCTTAACACCAAAATAATTGGCAAGAACCTGTAACCGCTCCTTCGGAATGGGGCGACGTTTCTTAATCCAATCTGAAAATTGCTGCGGTGTAATGTTAAGCTCGCGTCCTATTCCCGAATAGGATTGTTCGTTAATCATGACCAAATATTCTAAGACCGTTTTGGCAATATGACTTTTCAATTCATACCCTCCAAGACATAATTTATGTCATGATTATATAAATTGACATAAATTATGTCAAGTTGTTAATTGTATTGTTGAATATCTTGACGGACCTCCCCCTCTCCATTGCGTCTCTATAATGCTTATCAACATTACCGCTTCTCCATTAGCTAATAGACGAACGTGATAAGAAAGAGATTAAAGCATCATCATACTCAGTTGCATGCTTCCCAATCCATATGAGGTGGCCCCATGAATCAAGAATACACATTTCAGAATGGGGAATTATTTCTCTTGCAGCCAAGTCTAATAGATCCTAGACATTCTTCACTGGAACTAGTAGTTTAAAATAGATACTGATTAAGGAGGAGTACCATGATTTATTTACATACTTTTTCATTTCCGAATGAAGATATGGAGTTTGATTTTTTCATGGAGATAAAAAGAACGTGCTATGACTCATTTTATCCATTTAAAATCTTATCAAAAAACAGCTTACAAACCATTGATTTTGAGCCAGTGACCATTTTGTATGGCGGAAATGGATCAGGAAAATCCACTGCATTAAACGTAATCGCAGAGAAAACAGGACTCCAGCGTGATTCGATTTATAATAAATCGAATTTCTATCCTGATTATGTGAATATGTGCGAGATGCATACCAGATTAGACATTCCAGAAAATAGTAGGATCATTACTAGTGATGATGTATTTGACTACATGTTGAATATCCGGAATCTTAATGAGGGAATCGACCACAAAAGGGAAGAATTGTTCGATGAATATTTGGATGCGAAATATTCGCAATTTCAGATGAGATCTATGGAAGATTACGAGCAGTTAAAGAAAATGAATACAGCGAGAAGTAAAACACAGTCCCGGTATGTGAGAAATAACCTAATGGATAACGTAAGGGAATATTCAAATGGTGAAAGTGCCTTCCTCTATTTTACTGAAAAAATTGGAGAGAATGGACTTTATATTTTGGATGAGCCAGAGAATAGTCTCTCTCCAAAACGTCAGCAGGATTTGATGAAATTCATTGAAGATTCTGCCCGTTTTTTTGGCTGCCAGTTTATCATTTCCACACATTCTCCATTCCTGCTGTCCATGAAGGAGGCAAAGATCTATAACCTGGATGAAAATCCTGTGAAGGTAAGACACTGGACAGAATTAGAAAATGTTCGCACATACTATGAATTTTTTAAAAAGCATGAAGATGCCTTTGATTATTGAGATATATGGAACGACACTCCATTCTCCTGCGTCAGTTGTTTTATAACAACCTTTTGGAGGGTCGCTAATGCGAGTATTGGTTACTGGAATTACGATAATAATCTTTATAGTGTTACTGTCTGCCTGTTCTTCCGCTGCTGACTATACACCAGATGAAATGGTCAAGACGGAGGAATCGCTTACCGCAATCAAGAGAATCGGTGATTATCAATTGAGGCTTACAACAGACATATTAGATCATCACTCAGCTCCATTGTTGCAATTTCAAGCTGGTCTCCGATATGTAGGCAGCAAATCTAAGATAGAGATCATGCATAGCTTTGATATACACCGAATTGATCTGCAAATAGACGGCGAATCTATTCTTCCCCCTAGTTCCTCCGAAAGCATAGGTATCCCCTCTATACTGAAAAAGGGTGAGTGGCTTGAGGAGCACATTGAATTAACAATGAATCAAGAGCAGTTAGAGCGGATGATCTAATCAGACGGGGATATCATTCTGTATTCCGATTTCGATGATGGCAAAACCAAGGTGGAAGACAGGACAAGAGCGCTTAGTATTAAAATGACTGAGATCTTGCAAGAATAAACCCCTGATGATTAGCGCTAGGATGGCGCAGCTCTGCAAGCTGGAGATCAAAATCCGGTGATTTCTCTACCAACAAAAAACAGCAGCAACAAAATCGTCACTGCTGTTGAATAGGCATATCTCTCATGCCAGGATAATCCTTCTATTTATTCTTGTGTTAACGAATTCCAATACGTTACGCGATCCAGCGGAAGACGAGATTTAGGCAAGCCAGGCTTCGCCGCTTTACCGATTGATATGAGCATGACCGGAATTAAATGAGATGGAATCTTAAACTCTTCAATCAGTCTTTCATGTGAGAAACCACCCATCGGTACGCTGTCATAACCTCTTGCCTTCGCAGCCAGCATCAGCTGCATGGATACCAGACCTCCATCAATCTGAGCCGTACTGCGTGCAGTTTCCTCTGACATCGTACGGTAATATTCTAACATCCGTGGCACGTAAGCATCGCGGGATGCCTGAGGCATGCCGAGCTCTACAGAACGATCATAAATCTCATCTGCGCGTTTATAGGCTTCTTTGTCACCTAGTACAATAATTGTTGCTGCGGAATCCACGACTTGTTGCTGATTATTTGCAATCGGCATGAGTTTTTCTTTGACGGCTGGATCGTTAACGACGATAAAGCGCCATGGTTGCAAGTTGGAAGAAGAAGGTGCAAGCACCGCGTCTTCAAGAATGGCTCTCAATTCCTTCTCTGAGATGGTAACCCTCGGATCGTAGCTGCGAATAGACTGACGTTCACGAATCAAATTGAAGAAATCTGCTTGTATATCCTGGGTCATTTTGTATGCCTCCCTAATATATGTAATAATAATAATTACAAATTGAAACGACAATAATATAATGCGAAATTTAATTTTTGTCAACTTATTTTCAAGGTCTATCTTATCTACAAATGATTTATAGCTTAGCAGTGAACAGAGCTCTTCCCGTACGTTTTTCCTTATACATCGCTTCATCTGCAATCTTCAGTAATTGAGTCACATTGGATGCATCTCTTGGATATATGCTAACCCCTGAGGAATATGAAATTGCAATTTCCGTATTCTCGTATCTAAACGAATGCATAGATAACGAAGATAGACGGTCATGAATCATTTCTATAACCTCTGTGTCCGTTTTATCAGCACAGCTTACGATAAGCACAAACTCATCGCCCCCGATTCGGGCTGCCAGATCACTTGGTCCGGCGGTATTCTTAAAGATACGAGCGATATGCTTGAGATACAGATCTCCGACGAGATGACCGTAACTATCGTTAACCGGCTTAAAATTATCCAGATCAATTAATACGAGAGCAAACCTTTCCTGTTGCGCTATTTTTTGCTCAAGATATTCCTCCATTGCTGCTCTGTTACTTAAATTAGTTAATGAATCGTGAAGTGCGAGATGCTTATATTCTTGTTCGGATTCTAACAGTCTTCGCTCTGTATTCTTTAGAGAGGTCACGTCCGTCAAATGCATAACGAATAGCTCTTCATTCGCACCTTCCACCAACTCCAGGTTCATGATGAGATCAACATGCTTCATTCGATCACGATCCACTCTTATCTCCCAGTGGGATGCTCCTTCTCGCCGCTCTTCTAAGGAAGCCAGAACATCGTGGAGGCTTATCCCATTATTGAACTCTATAGATTGTGGAATCTCCTGAATTGGAATTCCTTCGAACCAATGCTTAGCTTTAGGATTCAGCTCTCTTACCGTCCCCTTTCGATCAAGCAGCATGATGGCTGTTGGAGCAGATTTAAAAAGAATATGAAACAATTTGCGATAATCCGGCATGATATTGTACTTCCCTATCTGATGCCTCAATATAACTGCCCACATCAGATAACCGACAAAATATAGAATCATGGAGTATCGGGTGGTTATTAACATGGATTGCAGCAGCAAAGTAACCATTACAAACCAAGCAAACAGTGAGAACAAGCCGAGAAGTAATGAACGGGATGCCTTTCTTACTCTCTTTTCCTTCGTTCTATACCAGATCATAGACAGGATCACCGCAGACAGGAGAATATATCCGGCTACAAATAGGAGAGTCAGCAGCAAAAATAACGGATCCAGGGGACTGCGGCCATCGGTTACTTCAACGTTATATAATTGCGTATGCTCCATGGTCACAAGAAAAATAAGCCACAATGTAAAAGGGGCAGCATAGATAATCGGTAATCGCCGCTTTAAATACTCCGTTGTGGAGTCCCCCATCAGAATACACAGGTGTACTAAGAAGCAGATGACAAACAGAAGCATCGGGGCATTTCCGTATAGAACAATCTGCATCTGATACTCTGGGAGCAAGGAGGTCTTGATATACTCCCCCAGAAAATAAAATAAAAACGCAAGCATAAGAAATGCTGCTATTCGGTTCAACATACTCCTTTTGTTACGATGAATTAAGGTGATGGCCATATATAAGAAAAAATAAGTGGGAAGCAATATCGTTAGAAAATCCATAAAAAGTTCGTTCATTATTCAATAATTCCTATCACTTTATGCTAAATTATTTGATGTCCAGTACTGCCTTCAAGGTCGATTGTATCGTCGGATATTTAAATTCAAAGCCTTCTTCCAGTAACCGCTCTGGTATAACCCATCTGCTCTTCAATATCAATTCTGTCTCTGTTCGAATGACGATTGCGCCCATCTCCAGCAGCCATTTGGGGGTCGGAATGCCAACAGGCACACGCATGACCTTCCTCATCTCATGCATCAGGTCTTGATTGGTCACCGGGTTTGGGGCAGACGCATTAAATACACCCGAGAGTTCCTGACGGCTCTGAATATACTGCACCATACGAAACAGATCTTCGACATGGATGAAGCTGAATTTTTGATTGCCTGGCCCCTGCTTGCCCCCTAGCCCAAATCGCGTCAAATATATATAAGGTGTCATTACGCCTCCGCCCGGTCCGAGCACAATGGCAATACGAAGAGCAGCCTGCCTTGTATGAGGCAGTTCGTAGGAGAAGTAGGCTTCCTCCCATGCCTTTGCCACCTCCACAGAGAATCCTGTGCCAAGCTCGCCTGATTGTTCAGTCATCGGTTTGTCTTCAGCATGACGATAGATCGTTGCTGTACTTGCATTAATCCACAGAGCCGGGGGCTTGCTGCATTGGAGTACAGCATCTCCAAGAATCCGAGTTGTACGCGTACGCGACTCTATAATCTCTTTCTTGTTCGATTCATTGTATCTGCAGTTTACCGATTTACCAGCCAGATTCACTAACAAATCTGCACCATTCAGTGCCTCTGCTATACCTTTGTGATCTTGCCAAGAAATATGACCTTGCTGTCTTGAGATGATGAATACAAGATATCCCTGCTGCTCGAAACCATGTTGGAAATATTGACCGATAAACCCAGTCCCTCCTGCAAGAACGACCTTCTTCATACGTTCACCTATTTTCTCTATGATAAATTATGAAATAGATTCACTCATAAGTTCAAAAGTTCAAGCCATGCCCGATGATTCAAATAAGGAGTAGATTCAGTTTCTCTAACACGATAATGATTGCAAAATACAGAAGAAATAGTACAGGCTGTGCTGCAATAAACAACATCGTCGGATTCAGCAGCTTATTAAAGCGGTAGACATACTTTTCTACAACGATAAATATGGCTGTAAGGATCGCGGCTCCCCCGATACCGATCAGAAGCATCCCTGCTCCTGGTCCAGGGACCTCTTGTCCTAGCAAAGGTAAGTATTTCATGACGAGTTCGAAGCCTGCCGCTCCCCCAGCATACAATAGGATAAGCCCGGTAATATACCGGAGCCTGGATACATATTGCTCGGATAACTTAATCAGTCTGGATACGACGACTGCGTTTCCCATTGCAAAGACTATAAAAAAAATGGAGAATACGGTCGTATCTACATTCACTTCGGAAGTATAAAGCTCTATTAGTTTCATCTGCTGTCATTCCTCTTGATGTCATTTGTTTATGTTCTCTTACTTCGAACACTGTAATATCTCATGGCTCTCGGTACACCTTGGATCTTCAGCTTGCCGCCATAGATCAGCTCTCTTAGTCGGTATTCAATGAACGCGTCCCCTGTATACTGCCCGGAATGTCCGATTACTTCGCCAATGACTCTAGCCGCCTTCAGGAACTCCCCATTTGGTATACCTTTTTCAAGTAGACGAACCTTCTCGAGTATATAATCATCAAAATAGGTAACTTCTGCTGAGATCAGCTCACCGAACGCCCATATTCGAAGCAAATTAGAGCTCTCAGAGAGAGACAGCCATTCTTGCTCGTAGGAGCGCCTTTGCTCAGTAGTCACCAGAACATGCTTAGATGCATCTTGATACACTCTCGATAAATCCTCTGATGAGATCTCTCCAGTATGGGAATAGAATTGTAATACACCCGGCTGATCCTCCTTCTGTTCATTAGCGGTTGGAGCATCGAGTATATACAGTAAATTAGAGTAATCTTTTAGTAGCCAGCTCACATAACGCAGTCCGGTCTGCTCGTGAGCATTATTACTGCACCATATATAAATCACCGCGTCTTCAGGTATGATCTCAATGGCAGGATGCTGCCTGTCCCCTGCATCATCAAATTTTGGATCTAGATGCTGCCGGAACCAGGCTCTTCGATGTTCCCTCCCTTGTTCTTCGTGCAGCCGCCATAACGGCCCAATAGAGAACACTTCATCAAACAGTAGAATCCGATCCATTTCCCGGGAGGCATACTCTTGAATCATTTGTTTCACACTTCCTGCAGCTGATGCGCCGAATACGATATGTATATTTTTCGTGTTCTCGTCTGGCAACCAGCTTTGCTTGCGCGTTAGCTGCTCATTTCGAGTATTCAATACGGCATCATAAATGTTCATCATCCGACCATACAATTCTTCCTTCATGGAGTCATGCTCTTGTGTCAACTGCATTTGAATCATGAAATGAAGCATCAGGGTCCTGAGCTCGGATTCGTTCATCTTCTCAACGGTCCATTTCAATTGTTCTAGATCAGGCAATCAAATCTCCCCCTCCCTATATACCAATTTGCTTTTCTATTATAAACGCGCTTTAGCAGAAAAAGTATCGTTATCGTTAGAAATAAGCAACCTGCTTTGTTAAAGATAAGCACCCCGGGCACGAAAAAAGAAGAGATTGCTGTACCATCGCAATCCCTTCTCGTTCGTTATTTCTTCCTATTTCGCATCATAAGATGCTTGGAATTCCTCGATAACCTGTGATCCGCCTGCTTTTAGCCATTTATCTACTTCTGCCTGCCAGCCGGCTTCATCAATCTGTCCCATAATATATTTTGTTTGTGCGTCACTGATCAGCAGATCAAGCTCATTGCCTCTTTCCATATAGGTTGCGGATGTCAGAGTCAGACTGATGTTCGGTACCACATATTTGGCGTTCTCCTTCGCCATCGCGGTCCCTTTTTCACCTTGAGGCGTATCCTTTAGCGGCTTAACATGATAGCCCTCGATATTGAGTAGATTGTCCCGGTATGGCTTCACTTGCTGCTGGAAGAGAGCGAAATCGATGAACTCCGTCCGGCCGTCCTCTGTTTCTTTGTAATGCACATCCTTGACGCCTCTCATCAGCAGTGTCGAAGACGATTCATCCAGCAGAGCATTCATAAATTCAAGCACTCGCTTCAGTTCTTCCTCTGACTTCACCGCTTGCTTCGGAATGGCCAAGAATCCATTATGCCCTGGCTCACCAGCAAGTCTTATGCCTTCGGGTCCTGTCCAGGCCGCATTATCCACAACATAGCTGGGATCGGTTGCAGTGAGCCGCTCATATTGACTCTTCAGGGCTTGAGCGACCGCATTTCCAAGGCCGGCACGGCCTGAATCGAACAGCTTTCCAGTTTCCGTACCGTCCATCACCGCAAAATCTTGATTAATCAGGCCTTCGGCATACATCCGTCTGAACATATCAAGCACATCCACATACTGAGAAGTCATGAACTCTGGTGTAATTTTATCGTCGACAAGCCCCCATTTATTTACTCCCCCGATACTAACGGCAAGGCGTGTAGTTACAGCAGAATGACCAGTATTATATCCTTTGTCCAGTACAAATCCATAGGTATCGTCCTTGCCATTGCCGTCCGGGTCCTTCTCTACCATCGCCTTCTGCAGCTCATACCATTCTTCCAAATTGTCCGGCAGCTCCATGCCCAAGGTCTCGAGCCAATCACTCCGGTAATTGTAAGAAGCACGTCCCATGTCACGGAATAGTGGAATGCCATATATTTTTCCTTCTACGGAGATGTTATTGTAATGATTCGGATCTTGTGCCTTCAAATTCGGGTAATCATCAATGTAAGGTCCCAGCTCCCAAAACAGGCTGGATTGCAGAGCACTAATCACGATTGGCACGTAATTCAGCTTCATGATCATGGGCATTTCATTTGAAGCGATCATGACACTGACCTTCTCATCATAGGCAGAGGACGGAACCCATTGAATACTTAGGTCTGTATTCGTATATTCCTCGATGGCCTTCTCCACATCGCCGCTCTCTGGAATTTCCCCCACCTGGACAATCGCCATACTGATTGGAAATGGACCGTCTCCATCAACAGCTGCACTGCCATGATCTGAAGTACCGCATCCCGCAAGTAATAAGGTGGTGGACAGCGACAGGATACAAGCTCCCGAAAGTAAGCGCTTAACCTTTTTCAAAGTAATCTCCCCTTACGATTCATTTTAAGATACATGTTCATTGAGGCGATTCTACGCCTATCCATCTCAGCCTTTAACCGAACCGAGCATGACCCCTTTTACAAAATGCTTCTGTAAAAATGGATAAACGAGCAGAATTGGCAGTGTAGCGAACACGACGACGGCCATTCGAATCGTCAGCGGCTGAATATCCAGATCCTCGAATGCGGTAGAATCCCCGACACTGCTCTGAGCAAGGATGACGATCTCACGCAAGTACACCTGAATGGGCCATTTGGTATTATCGTTGATATAGAGAACCGCACTGAAAAATGTGTTCCAATGATCCACAGCATAGAATAGGGCAAATGTAGCAATCGCAGGACCCGAGAGCGGCAACACAATCCGAAAGAAGACGCCGATATCGGTGCAACCATCTATTTTGGAACAGTCCTCCAGCTCGCTTGGAATCTGCTGAAAGAAATTTTTGAGTACGATCAGGTTGAATGCACTGATTGCACTTGGAATAATAAGCGACCATAGCGAGTTCGTTAAATGCAGGTTCTGCACAACAAAGTAAGTCGGAATCATCCCTCCACTGAACAGCATCGTAAACAGCACGCCAAGCATAATATATCTTCGTCCTTGAAGACGGGGTCTGGAGAGCGGGTAGGCCATGAGGCAAGTGAACACGAGATTAAACAAAGTACCGACAATCGTGACATAGATCGTGACACTTAAACTGCGAATCAGCGTATTGGTTGAGAAGATATACTGGTATGCAGACAGCGACCACTCCTTAGGAAATAGGATCAGTCCGCCTTTAGCCACTTCCTGCGGTGCTGTAAACGATACAGCGATGACATAAACAAATGGAAGCACAGCTGCTAGAGCGGCCATAGTGAGCAAAATATAATTAATCACATCAAAAATACGACTCGCTGCCGTTTTATCCTGAACCATTTGAGAACACCCCCTTCTCTTATATTCCCTCCTTTAATAAACACCTTCTTCTCCAAATCTTTTGGCCAGCCAGTTGGCTGATACGACCAACACGAGAGCCACCACGGACTTGAACATGCCCACTGCTGCGCTATAGCTGTACTGACCTTGGAGCAGCCCTTTTGTATAGACAAACGTATCGAACACTTCTCCGACATCCCGGTTGGTCGGGGCCAGCATGAGGAAGATCTGTTCAAACCCGGTATCCAAAAAGCTGCCAAGCCGAAGAATCAACAGAATAATGATTGTGCTCCGAATCGCAGGCAGTGTAATATGCCATATCTGACGCCATCTCCCTGCTCCATCCATCCGTGCAGCCTCATATAGCTGCATATCGACAGCCGTTAGTGCTGCAAGGAAGATAATCGTTCCCCAGCCCACTTCCTTCCATATCTGCTGAGAAACAATGACAGTTCTGAACCATTCGGCATCCAGCAGGAAGGCGATCTTTTGGCCGGTTAGCTGAAATATCAGCTCATTGAGAATTCCGTTCTCTGTTGTCAGCAAAATATAGCAAATCCCTACCACAACGACCCACGATACAAAATGCGGAATATAGATGAGGGTTTGTATAAATCGTTTAAAGCCTTCCCGCCGAATCTCATTCAGCATCAAAGCAAGAATGATCGGCGCCGGAAAAAAGAATACCAAATTGTAAAAAGCGAGCAGAAACGTGTTGCGGAACAAGATGAGAAACTGCGGATCACTGAACAATCGCTCAAAATGCTTCACTCCAACCCATGGACTGCCGAAAAATCCAAGATGCGGCTTGAAATCCTGAAAAGCCATGATTAGGCCATACATCGGAACGTATTTAAAAATAAGAAAATACAGAATACCCGGTATAAGCATGACATACAGCCATTTATCTCGTAACAAAGCTGCTGTGGACAATGATCCCTCTTTTCGCATGCTCATCATGACCGCACCCGGCTTGGCATCCGCTGATTCTGACCGGTACTTGATGATCTTCCTCCCCCTTCTGCATTAGATTAGGGATAATTATGCCTATCAACGGGATGACAGGAAATGATCATTTCATAACCTTTCGTTCATTTGTTGATTGAGTACATCCTGATCGCGTCCAGTAATCTCTCCATAACCTTCAGTATGCCGTATATAATCTATTGGACTACTGACTTCATTCAGCTCTTCATTAAAGCTCTGACCCAGGCTCCAGCTCCGGCCGCTCTCTGCTGTGTTCATACTGATCCCGATATTGTCCTGGCGTCATTCCCACCCATTTTCGAAACGTCCGTATAAAGGCACTCGTATTGGCATACTTCAGTTTGCGTCCAATATCGGACACGAGCATACTGGTGTTCTCAAGCAGCATCTTCGCCCGGTTCATCCGATAGGAAGCCAAATATTCACTAAATGGCATACCGACATCTTTTTTAAACACTCTGCTTAGATAAAATGGATGGTAGTTTAACTCAGCTGCACACGACTCAAGCGTTATGTCCTGATCATAACTGGAATGAATCATATCCAGCATCCGGCTTGCAATCCTTACCTGCTGCTCCTCCGCCTGCTGTTCCATCGCATGAATAACAGGTATAAACAGCTGCTGTTCGAACCAATAACGAATATCTTCTTTCGTATTCAGCTTGGTCAGCTTGGTGAGCAGCTTCTCCCCGCTATGGGAGTCGCCCAGATTAATATCCAGCTCCTGTGACTGAGCTGTTTCAATGATTCTCATGGCCAGTTTAATGAGCAGAAGATTGAGCTCCTGCTGATAAGCACGATTCTCTGTGATTTGTTTCAGATAGAGCTCCATTGCCATCGTGAGCTGGTCTTTCTCTCTTTTTCTTAAAGCATACAGAATATGTTCTTCAATCTCCCGAAGCTTGGAGTATGGAGTTCTGCTGTCTATATGATCTGTTGGATGAGGAGCGTAACGAATAATACAGCCTGCACTAGGTACCATCCGTTGCCTTAGCGCAGAGGTAGATTCCTTATATGCTTCAGGAGCAGCAGACAGGTCCAAGAAGGATTGGCTTAGTCCGATGCTGATTTGCAGCTGCAAGTAACTCTCTATTTGATCCTTAATTCGTACCGCCATTTGGTAAAATAGATCATCCCCTGTAGCGGCCTCATCTGTATTCGACGGCTCTATAAGCAGGGTGACTTGAGCATGATCCAGGATAACAGGAGCGAATCTGTGTGGGGGACTAATTAATTCTGCCACCATATTATTAATGGCATATAGCAGCAGCTCCAAATTGTGCTCGTCATACTTGCTTAGATGGAAGGTATCGATTTGTATTTTCATAACCGACAAGGCATGCCAGGATTGTGGAAAACCGCATCTGGAGGATCGCTTTACAAATTCATCCGCCTGTATTCGATTAGATAACAGCATGAGTATCAGCGATTCGCTCATATGCTCCGTATGCGTAGACAGCTGTGCTTGAAGATCTGACCATGAGGAAGAGAGCCTGCGTATGCTTTGTTCTATATAGTGGAGTTCATTTGAACTAGAAGGCCGAGCATTCTCATCGAGCTCAATATCCGTCTGGCGGGAGTATTCGACCAAGCGATGAATCGGCTTGTACATGCGTCGGCTCCAAATGTAAGCGCTAACAATAATGACGATCAAAACGATGCCGCTTACCATTGCTGTGATCCACGCTATATGCTGCGTTTGTTGGGTCATGGCTTCAACAGAAGCAACAGAGACATGAGTCCATCCATAGGAAGCTGATTGAAGATAGGTTACGTTATATTTACCGCCATCCATTTCTGTTCGAAATGAAGAGGCTTCAAATTGCGGTTTCATTCCAGTATTTTTTATTCTAGTGAGCACCTCCGTGTTGACAGTTGAATTCAGCTCATCCTGCCATGGGGCCGGAATGGAGCCAAAGATCACCTTACCTTTGTCATCAATAATGTATTGTGTTCCTAGTTCAGAAGCTTTCGACAATCGTTCAGCAATATGCTTGATTGGCATCTTTACGACGATGAGGCCTTTAGCACCGGTGCGCATCGGGAACAAGGGGATTTTTTGTACCAAGGTGGTGTATAATTCACTACTCGATGTATCAATGAACAGGCTGCTGGCATGTGATGCATAGTTCATGATCAGATCTTTATCCTTAAATTGACTAAGACTCTGAAATCGATCTAATCCTGTGACAGTACCATAATTGAGATGGATAAAATAAGCTTCAGAGGTCATGACAGGGGTTTGCAAATTGGACAATGCCGATGACATCTCTCTAATTTCCTGAAAATGAGCCGGTGTCCATTTCTCTTGTAATGCTTGTTTCATAAGAAGTGAGTTTGCCAGCTGAAGTGTGGAACGCTCCAGACCTTTCAGCATATCCTCGATCTGCTGTTCATTTTGCCGAAGCAGCTGCGTGTTGCTGGCTAATACCTTCTGTTCTACATCACCCGCGGCAATATAATAAGATAAGAAGCCCATTGTCAGGACGGGAATCAGCCCCAGAAACAAACTGAAGCGCAGGAGCTGCATTAAATAAGTAGGCATAGCAATGACTCCTCCCTTTGGCCATGATTGAACAACCCTCTACGTGGCTGTTTCCAGAAAGTTTAAAGCCTGCAGTTGAGCACTATATTCCATAAAATGGTGGAAAAACCTCTTGAGTCTCCACAAATGAACTGATTTTTGACGATATAAGGATGTTGTATAGATCCCAGAACGAGCAATCAAGCGACTTTCTCAACTAAATAAAAATCGAAGTATGCAAAATAAAGAAAAAAACACCACCGCATATGCGGCAGTGCCCTGTTCATCCTATTTTTAGTAATTAAGATGGATTTCCCCAATATAAGCAAATTCAAGTCAATTATCGCAATGACGCGGGTACCTTCACTCCGATCAGCCTGCCTTCTGCCTGTATAATCATCATTCCGTTTGTCATAAGGGTTGCTGCATGCAGATCAGCATCCGTCTTGACTCGGAAGACCGGCTGCGTTGTCATCATATGGATACCGAGCACGGTTCCGTTACGCTGCGCCATGAACATGGCATTCCCATACACATCGATATGAGCTATGGGCGCGTCCCCTTGCCATCCGATCTGTTGACCATTCACCAGCTTGACTCCGGCTAAATTTCCCGATTTATCCTTGAACATAAGACGTTCCTTCACAATTCCGAGCATTTCCCAGCTGTCACCATAAGGTCGTTGAAAGCTGCGAAGCGGGGGCTCTCCGGCTTTATAGCTGTTAAATTTATATTCTGCTACCTTATCCCCTTGCTCAATGAACAGCTTGTCCCCTGTCAGGTATGCCCCGCCTGAATAGTAGCTATAGGGTGGTTCACCAGTCAGCTTCCAAACGTATTCCCGGCTCCCCTTCTTTACACCTGTTCTCAGATTAAACGCGTTTATGATCAACTTGCGTTCGGGCAGAGATTGATAATCAGTCAGCATCGGCGAGTAATGGTCTATCGAGTACACGAGTCCATCTTGTATTTTGAGTGCATCACCTTGGCCAAAATCCTCCCATAACAGCTTCCCCGTCTTCTTGTCGTAGGCATTTAGCTGAATAGAAGTGAGCGCTCCTTGAACGAAAAAGGTTCTAAGAACAACGTCATCGGCTTCTTCAAGATAAGTCGTGCCATTCCCTTCGGCCTTTCCTTCACCCGCCTTCCACTTAAGCTTGCCTGTCGATTTATCATAAGCAAAGGTAGAACTGCCATTAATCGCATATAACGTGTCTGACGTTGGTATTAATGCTTCCGTATATTCCCGTGCATCAACGTAGGTGGATGATTGAGCCTGCCATTTTAACTTTCCCGTCTTTGCGTTAACAGCATAAGGCTTCTTACCTGTCGTCATACCATAGATGATCCCTTCGTCATAAGTGATGATGGGGTCCAAATTTTTACCGTTACCGTGACTCCATAACCGATTCCCTGTCTGTGCGTCAACAGCAATCAGCTTGTTACCCGAAAATGCAAACACTTTCCCTTCTTCAGCAACAGCCTGAAGTTCTGATCCAACCTGATCCTGCTCCAAATAGTTATCGACCTGAATTGTCCAACCAGGCGTTAATTCAGGCACTTTGATTGCAGATCCGGAATACCAGGAACGTACAGATACATCTGCCTGTTCCGCACTAACGTATGAAGATGGAAGAATGTGTGCGCCATGAACAGTCAGTACACCAGCAGCTATGATCGCTAATATTCGCCTGATTCGCTTTTCTTTGTATTTATGATTACTGTGATTCTTTTTAGAGCTAATCATCCTTCGCCCTCCCAAATAGTACATAATCGTGCTACCTGACGATTAAACGCTTTAAGCGGCAAAAAGTTCCATTCACTAATAAAATAATCCTATAATTTCTATTTTAGTGTGCAAAGCGAGTTAGATAATTCGTCTATTAACTCTTCTACACATTCGCATCAGGAGCCTTGTCAGCTACTAGATTCAAGACGATGTTATGCTCGAGGTAAGCCTTTAGTCCACAAAGTACTATCGTATAGCCGCCCATATCATCAATGGCTCGTTGCACGATTTCATCCCCGCTACCTGTATATCCCGAGCTTGTGATTGTGACATAGGTCGTGTTATCTGCTGAGGAAGTAAATAGCCATTCCGTCTCCGTCTGATCTGACCATTCGAGTAGAATCCGTTTATTTTCATGCATTTCTTTGACATGAATTTCATCTGAGACGCCATACATTTCCCAATCCCAACGGACATGACTTCCCTGTTCCAATCTTCCACTACTCTGGGTGAACCAGAATTTTGTCGTAACGTCCGGATTGATAAAAGCTTCGAAGACCTTATCTATTGAGCTTCTAATCAACATAGCTGCTTTGACACTTGGTATCTGATTGAGAGTTGTCATTTATAAGTACCTCTTTTCATTTAGTTAATTAGATGATGTCGTTTTCTCAATATCGAAGAAACCACTATCGTTAGAGTCATCTATACTCTTGCTCGCTATGACTTCTCAAGCTTCATCATATGCGTTGATTTTATATGGCACGTCAACTGATGAAGGTAGCAACACAAACCACAATTGCTCATCAATACCTACTTCAGTTAGTTTAGCCTCATATGCATCACCGTCCATTGTTTCAACAGTTATTCTCGTGATGGCTGGGTTTAATATGTATCCAAAAACCACTGGAAAAGGAGTGATAACACCTTGCAGTTCAGGCAAGCTCATATAATGGACAGCAGACGGCTTACTAGAAGCTTCACTGTTTGAGAAATTTCCACCCCATACCCATTTCCACCCAAGCATCGTTTTTCGGACGTATTCAACCTGAAGATTTTTATTGTTTCCTCGTTGACTTGGCCTTGTCATGAAGAGAAGCATTCCTTTTCCCGTGAGTTCTTGATGGATCACATTGTAAGACAAACTACGATTTCGGAGTTGTCCAACGGCCTCTTCCGGAGTTTTGCTAAGAGGAATACGTAAAGCTGCATTTTCCATGCCTAATGCCTGTGACATACGGCGATCAGAAATGCCGCCCGGCCTTTCGATAACAAATAATCAGATCTTGATGTAACGAATGGTGCTCCGTTTCAATACTTCTATCGAACCAACTCAAACCCTGCTAAGATTTTGGATTGCTCCAAACAAACAATGGATGATATAATGAACCCGGATTACTAAAACGGTTTCGATAGCGCTTTCTTAACCTAATACAATTACATACCAGAGGTGACTTGTGAAATATAACAACCCGATTATCAAAGGCTTTTATCCCGACCCGAGTGTCTGTAAAGTAGATGATACCTACTATCTTGTATGCAGTTCGTTTCAGTTTTTCCCGGGTGTCCCACTCTTTGAGAGTATGGACTTGATTAATTGGAAGCAAATCGGACATGTATTAACGAGAAAGAGCCAAATTATGCTGGATAAGGTAAACAGCTCAGGCGGCGTTTTTGCACCTACAATACGGCATAACAATGGGCGCTTCTATATGACCACCACAAATGATACGACCCATCAGAATTTCTATGTCTGGACAGATGATATTTATGGTGAGTGGTCTGATCCGATCTACATTGATCAAGGAGGTATCGACCCCGATCTGTACTTTGAGGATGGCAAGGCCTACTTCATGAGCAACGGAAGCGACGACGACGGTACGGGTGTTATTCTTCAATGTGAGATTGATATCGAAACTGGCCGCAAATTATCTCCTAGTCTCCCTATATGGAAAGGTACGGGTGGTCGCTTTCTTGAAAGCCCGCATATGTACAAAATTAATGACTGGTATTATTTATTAGCCGCTGAAGGTGGAACTGAATTTGGTCATATGGAGACCTATGCTCGCTCCTCTTCTCTTCACGGACCTTTTGAACCGTATGCTCATAATCCGGTACTAACGAACCGCAATCTGGGTGGTTACGAAGTTCAAGCCGTTGGGCACGGTGATCTGATTCAAGATCAGGAGGGCAGCTGGTGGCTCTTCCACCTTGGTTTCCGCCAGATTGGCAAGTGGATTCCATATCATCATCTGGGACGCGAAGTATTCCTGACTCCAGTTACTTTTGGCGAGGATGGCTGGTTTACAGCAGGTCATAACGGCACGACACTAACAAGCTTTGAAACTGACCGTATCCCAGAGCATGTTGTACAGGATGAGAAGAAAGAGTATACCTTTGAGAATACAGAATGGAGCCTGGACTGGTCCTATCTTCGTCATCCTCACTTCGAGAATTATAACCTGGAGAAGGACAAACTGACACTTAAAGGGACGGAAGTTACACTAGATCAAGCAGAATCTCCAACCTTTGTAGGCTTAAGACAAAGAGATTTTAATGCAGCCATTTCTTGTGATGTTAGCCTTACAAGCGGTGAAGCGGGAATCACACTTTATATGGATGAGAATCATCGTTACGACCTCGCAATTCGCCAAAGTGAACAAGGCTATGAGGTCATTGAGCGTCTTAACATCGGGGATATCAAAGCGATTCAAACGACGATACCTTTAGAAGACAGCAATCGCGCTACACTTATGGTTCAAGCTGACCATGAACGCTATAGTTTCTTCCTTCAGCTCGGACACCAGCAGACTCCACTCGGAACAGCTCAAACAAAATACCTATCCTCTGAGGTCGCTGGAGGTTTTACAGGTGTAGTCATTGGCTTGTATGCTTGTGGTAAAGGATCTACTGCGGAGTTCACGCAATTCAGCTGCAAATACCAATGAAATTAACTTGTAGGAGAACAACGGAAAAAAGCCGCCTTTTATGTAAAGGCGGCTCTTGCTCCTAAGCTTTTATATCATATTTTGTGTCATAATCAATCACTAGTGTTACTTATAGCCAATACCTTGATAATAATATCCTAATGATTTCATCATTTGTGCATCAAGCATATTTCTACCATCAAAAATATTAGGCTGCTTCATGTGCGAGTGTAGCATCATCCAATCAATGCCTTTAAATATCGGCCATTCAGTACATATGAATACAGCATCTGCATCGTTAAAGACGTCCTCCGGTGCTTGTGCAATATTAACCTTGTCATATTTCGATTCAGCAGGCAGCTTTGCGATCGGATCAAACAAATGGACTGTAGCATGATGATCCATCAATTGCTGAATTAACCGCAGAGAAGGTGCTTCCCGAATGTCATCTGTATCTGGCTTAAACGCCAAGCCCAATACTGCCACCTTTTTGCCCGTAAAGTCTCCAAGCTGAGCCTTAGCCTTGTCCAGCAAATATAAATATTGTGTTTCATTTACGCTCATCACCTGTTTGAGTATCTGCAGCTCCATGCCTTCTTCTTCTGCCTTATGAACCAATGCCGCTACATCTTTCGGAAAGCATGAACCACCATAACCGATCCCTGCCTGCAAGAACTTGGCTCCAATTCTTGTATCGTACCCCATTCCTTCAGCGACATCCTTGATATTAACGCCCAGCTTGTCACTTAATCTGGAAAGTTCATTCATAAAGGAAATTTTCGTTGCGAGGAACGCATTTGAAGCATATTTTATAAGTTCAGCAGTCCGGGGAGTTGTTTCAATGGGTTCACATTTCATAGAAGAATAAAGTGTTCGTAGCTGCTTAGCTGCTGCATCATTTGTCGTACCTATTACAATACGATCGGGATTTAATGAATCTTCTAGTGCCTTACCCTCGCGTAAGAACTCAGGATTGGAAGCAACATCAAAGGGATAGCCTTGTTGAGTCTCAGTGATCCACTCCGTAACTTTCTCCTGTGTTCCAACGGGAACCGTACTCTTGTTCACAATGAGTTTATACCCGTTCATATGTTGACCAATATCTTGAGCGACCTGCTTCACATAAGTCAAATCTGCACTTCCATCCGCCCGAGAAGGAGTGCCTACACATATAAAAATAACATCGTTATTCTCTATAGCTTCCTTCTTGTCAGAGGTGAAGTTGATATTTCCAAGTTGATTATGCTTTTGAAGTAGTTCTGTCAGTCCGGGTTCATGGAAATAAAGGATTCCTTGCTTCAATTGATTGAGTTTACGGCTGTCCGTATCCAATCCCGTAACCTTCCAGCCCATCTCAGCAAACACCAGAGCTGTCGTCGTACCGACATACCCGGTGCCTATAACAAGTATCTTCACTCCTCTCCTCCTCCCTTTTCTTCCGTTCCAACAATTGCAGAGCCGGACCCAACCACCATTTTCAAAATGGGCTGAGAAAGTTTATTCAGATGAACATGGCTAAGGAGAATACTGTCTTCAATTACACAGTCCTTAACTGTAGATCCCTCTCCGATGGAGACATAAGGTCCAATGACTGAATCTTCAAGGATACTGCCTTGATCAATCGAGACAGGTGAAATGATTTTCGTGTTTTTTAGAATAACGGAAGGATGAATATAATTTTCAGATGGCATCTCTTTTAGCATTTTTCGATTGGCCCCGATCCAACGGTCCATTGTTCCGACATCAATATTTGAAATCTCTGCTTTATAGAAGGACACCGGATAGTCATTTTGAATCAACCACTGAATAGCGTCCGTAATCTCATATTCACCTCTGGCCGAAGGCTTGACCATTTCAGACGCTATAAAAATAGAAGGAGAGAATACATAAGCCCCGAGCACAGCTAGATTGGATCTTGGCTTCTTTGGTTTTTCCTCCAGCATAGTGATCTTCTTACCGACCACCTCAGCAATGCCATAATCCTGAGGGTTATCTACTTCTGCTAATAACAGTGCAGCGTGATTACCTTGCAGTTCGACCTGCTCTTTTAATTTCGATAACGAAATGGAGATCAGATTGTCTCCCAGCAGCAAAATGAATGAATCCTGACCGATGAAATCCTTTGCCTGCAGCAGTGCGTTTGCAATTCCCTCCGGCTTATGCTGGTAGATATACGTAATGTTAATATTCTCGTGACTTATTTTTTGTAAACTCTCTTTGATGATAGACTCCTGGGAAGGATGAATCACGATTCCGATTTCAGATATATTTTGCTCCGTTAATTTATCGATGCATCCATGAAGCAATGGCACGTTTGCTACGGGAATCAAGGTTTTCGGATAAGATATCGTGAAGGGATACAATCGCGAGCCTTTTCCTGCACATAATATTAATCCCTTCAATATGGTTTCTCTCCTCTCTATTACTTTCTCTTTATACTCTATGTAAATACAGTAGATTTGGATTGGATTACTATCTACCACTTGCACATAATAATCGCATTAAAAATGGCCTCATAAGGGGCCCATTCCATCCCTAATTTAGCCGCATAAGATAGTGAAAAGAAAATTTTGAGTTATTTGAGGAGGTAACTTCATACTTTGAAGATCGTTCAAGTATCAACAAATTCCCTGCCCGTCCCCCCCGAAGATTACGGCGGTACACAGCGAGATATTCATTACCTTACAGAAGAGTTAATTCGAAGGGGCCATGAAGTCATTCTGTTTGCCAAAAAAGGATCGAAGTGCCGTGCAACGAAGACATTCGAGTATCCTACGGATGATAAGGATGAACAATTGGATTTTATAATCCAAAATATTCCTTCCGATGTTGATATTATCCATGATCATTACGGAATTGTAGCAAGAGCCAATCCTCCGATCCCCACCATTCGAAATTCTCATTCTAAGAAAGCAAAAGGAACCCAGATCCCCGTATTCGTCAGCAAAAAGATAAGGGACAAAAACAAAAAAGGATACTTCGTGCATAACGGGATACGTGTCAGCGACTACCCTTATAAGCAAAAGAAAAAGGGTTATCTGCTTTTTCTAGGAAGAATCATGAGCGAAAAAGGAGTTCACCTAGCTGTAGAAGTCGCACAAAAAACAGGAAAAGAGCTTATTATTGCTGGAACATTTAACAATAAACCAAAGTATGAGCAATATTTCAACGAGAAAATCAAGCCTCACTTAAATGACAAAATCAGATATGTAGGACCTGTAGGCGGCACAGAGAAGATGAAATTGTTATCCGAGGCTAGCTGTGTATTATTCACATCTACTTGGAATGAACCCTTTGGTCTGGTTCTTATCGAAGCTTTGGCCTGCGGTACTCCAGTGCTCGGTTTTAAAGCAGGAGCGGTTCCTGAGGTTCTAAGAGGCTTGCCACAGTTATTATGTAATGATGTAAATGAAATGTCCCGGAAAGTCCGCGCAAGAAAATTTCCTACACCAAGAACTTGCCGTCAATATGTTATTAAGCGTTATTCAGATAAAGTGATGGCGACCAATTTTTTAAAGCTGTACAGAAAAGTTCTAACAAATAAGGAGTACAAAATTAAGAAGAACTCAACATGGAATACGAGAAGGAACAGCCTGGATAAAGGAGTTGAGTAACTTAATATGGCTTCCATCATTGCATGTACGATGAGACCTGAGTGTATGGACAACATTTTCTCGAATTATGAAAGGCAGGAATGGCCGAACAAGGAAATGATTATTATCCTGAATAACAACAAAATGAGCCTCAAAAAATGGAGAGAGAAAGCCAAAAATTATGAAAATGTGAGAGTCTACAAGCTGCCGGAAAAATACACATTGGGTAAATGCCTTAACTGGGCTATTGCACGGGCCAAGGGTTCCTTTATAGCCAAATTCGATGACGATGACTATTATGGCGCCCATTATATGAAAGAATCAATCCTTGCCCTAAAGGCCAAAAAAGCGCCGATTGTTGGCAAGCATACCACTTATCTATATTTTGAAGAGAAAAAAGCACTCATGGAATATCGCCCAGGGAAAGAAAATGTAGAAGGGTCAAGGGTTAAAGGAGGGACTTTATTCTTTCGTAAAAAGGTCTGGAAAGATATAAAGTTTCCAGAGAATACAATCGGAGGATCTGATGCCAAATGGTTGAAGGCGTGCTATGAAGCCGGGTACAGAGTTTACTGCGTTTCAAAAGAAAATTATGTTTGTATCCGCAGAACGGATATCCAATCCCACACCCAAAAAAAAGAGACGGAAGATTATATGAAACAATGTAAATTGATTGTTTATACCGAAGATTTCATACAGCCAACAACCGTTTATTTCTCTGATGACGGAACCAGACTTGAGACGAACAGTATGAAACCAAGAACTAGATTAAAGTGGTCATAGAATCAAATTAACAATAGAATGTGCACGTGTCAGGCTGCATATCATTCATCATTCGATAAGCAGCCTCGATACATAAGATATCTAAAAAGGATAGGCAAGGCATTTGTTATCGATGTTTTCGAACACTTTCATATTCAATATATTTTTTCAACCAGCCAATGTCCTGACTCTTATATCGTTTTAACAGTTTGTATTTCTTCTTTAACACTTCTTTATCGAGCTTTTGTTCAGAACGCTTAAAAATATATAGCTTCTCCTGTGCAATGTCTTTTACAACTTCATGCAGAGCTTGATGCTGTGTGTGGCCGTATTCCCCCCTTTTGTTATGAGTAACAATCATATTTATTTGAGGATTGGCCCTAATTACTTTTAGGATGTCTTTCTTTAGTGCTTTGCGGTCAAAACCGCCTCCCCATCTATCTCTATAGTCCCACATTTCAAACTCAGCTCCGATATCTTTCATGACCTGCTTAAACTCCCGGGAGCGGACTTGATGTTGACCGTTTGTTACACATATCACTTTCCAGCCTTTTTCCGCGATCAGGGCAGCTCCTCCGAATATGATTTCATCATCCGGATGGGCGACAATCATAAGCTTATCTATCATTTCTCCCCCTCCAGTGATTACAAAATTGAGTTGTACAAAGTCATCAGTTTATCGACAATAGCTGATATATTAAACTTGGCAATAACAAACTCACGTCCTTCTTTTCCCAATTGAGCAGATGATTTACTTGAGCGCAGTGCGTTTGCAATAAGAAGCTCGATTCTCCGGCTGTGCACGGTTTGTTTTGCTCTGTGATCTCCGAAATAATATTTCCATGCCTCTTTGAAATTTTCCGGTCTTAAAATGCCAAAGATCCCCTTGCTGCCAATTGCGATTACCGGGCGTTTACACGACATCGCTTCAAGGGCTACACGTCCAGTACCGACAACAACATCACTTATAGAAAATAAGGATGCAGTATCAAGACGTTCTCCGAGAACATGGATTCGCTGATCATGCTTTCTTGCCGCCTGTTTCCTGACTGAATTCAGATCCGGACCTCCGCCAACGACAATAACATGTACGTTATCCCTTGTATCCATGTATCGCTGCGCCGCGCGAACAAACAATTTACAGATGTCCCCTTTCTCGTCTTCCAATCGGCTCACATACAACAGTACTTTTGATCTCTGTGGAATATTCAGTTTATTGAGCAGCTCCTTGTTTTTTCGGTATGTGAATTGAGTGGTATTTATGCCGTTCGGTATAACGATGGAGGATATATTTTTCTCTTCCAGCCACTTTTTCACGGGTAGACTGACACTAACCACAGCGCTGCGCTCATCACATCCCTTCATTACCCTGCTAATCAAGGAACGTGGATAATAGGTTCCATGAATAGTGAAGACAAAGGGGATCTTTAGCTTCTTGCTGAGACGGCTGCCGAGTACTCCTGTCGTTTCATGGTGAGCATTGATAATATTGATCTTATGTTTCCTGATCCAGCTCTCGAATCTTGACGGGTTTCTCATATTTGTATACGTAGTACAGCCAATCGATTGAAATTTAGACAGTAAACTTCCTTTTTTCCCTGCGACAAAGACGGTAAGATTACGCTTTAACATTTCTTCAACGACAGCTGAGACATAGGTTTCAGTTCCACCTACCTCAAATTTGTCAATAATCATAAGCAAACGAATAGCTTGCTTGTCCATACTTCCCCTCCTCTCCACTTCACGTAAGAATCTCAAACTCTATTCTACATACTATGGCGTAAATAGATTATAGGTCACGGAAAAGCGTCTAATTATTGAATATCTGCAAGTTATTTCACATCAAAAAAAGAAGAGCCCTCCTCCTGAAGGCCCCTCGATTCTACTTTTCATAATCGTCAGATTCGTCTCCATAATACTCACCATCGGAATCGAAATCATTCATCGTGATGTGGATGCTGTCCTGAAGATTGGTAACGACTCTGCCGTCTGCTTTTTGAATATGGATCGGTCATGGAACTTTAGGCTATATGACACCGGTGCAATATCGCTATGAAGCCCTTAAAAATGTTGTTTGATTTTCTGTAAGGTCTAGTGAATCTGTATAATTCTATTAAAAGTAGATAATAGTTTAATCAAAGCAGCAGAATAATGCATATATTGCAAATATGATACAGGATGGGAGGTGCGTGATTAATAATAATTTCAAGGAACTTCTTATGATAATGGTTCTTCCAAAACCCTCGCTGTCATTCTCGTATTGTTTATTCTGCTTGTAATTATTGTTAGAGCTTTCAAATGGTCTTAATTTGAAAATGTAATTTTGAATCCTTCTGTTAACCTAAGGAGGAGGTGAAAAATATGAATGAAATGACTAAAGAATTTCTTAAAAGAAAAAAAGTAAAAGTTGTCGTTCTGAAGCCTGGTGAAAAAGCACTTGTCGTATGTAAACACCGTCGTCATAACAAACATCATAACAAGCATAGAAGATTTTATTCTTAATTAAGTTGACTATTCCTCAATTGATCAGGATCTATCTGGGATAGTTCCTGATTATTTTTATAACAGAAACAAAACAAAAAACATTAACCTCATGATTTAATGGGGTTAATGCTTTTTGTTTTGTAGAAAATTTCATATAAATTTATAAGTGATTTAAGCAAGTCTCGTCTTGAAATCCTGATAGCCGAATTCGCGAACGACCTCACAATCACCGTCTTTGCGTTTAACTGCAATAGCCGGCAATGGCATACCATTAAACGTATTGGTCTTGACCATGGAGTAGATCGCCATATCACCAAATACTAAGCGGTCACCACTCTTCAGCGGATGATCGAAGGAGTAATCACCAATGACATCACCTGACAGGCAGGTTTGCCCGCCAAGACGATAGGTGAATGGCTTCTCAGCCGGTTCACCGGAACCATACAGTGGCGGTCGGTAAGGCATTTCGAGTACGTCCGGCATATGACAGGTCGCCGATGTGTCAAGAATGGCAATTTCTATCCCATTCTTGTGAAGATCAAGCACCGAGGTCACCAAGTAGCCCGCGTTTAAGGCTACCGCTTCTCCCGGCTCCAGATATACCTCAAGGCCATATTTGTCCTGCATTCTCTTAATGCAAGCCTCTAGTCTTGGAATATCATAGTCTTCTCTCGTAATATGATGTCCGCCGCCAAAATTAATCCATTTCATCTGTGGCAGCCACTGTCCAAACTTTTCTTCCACTGCATTCAGTGTTGTCTCCAAATCGTCGGAGTTCTGCTGACATAGTGTATGGAAGTGCAGACCGGACACGCCTTCGAGCAGCTCTGCACGGAAATCCTCCTGCTTCGCGCCGAATCTCGAACCTGGTGAGCATGGATCATAGATTTCGTGACCTTCCTGTGTAGAGCATTCCGGATTGATGCGAAGTCCAACCTGTCGGCCGGCCTTCAAAGCTCTATCCTTGAACTTCTCCAGCTGGGAGAAGGAGTTGAAAATGATATGATCGCAAATCGCTAAAATTTCATCGATCTCATCCTCACGGTAGGCTGGAGCAAAGACATGATTCTCTTTGCCCATTTCTTCATAGCCTAGACGTGCTTCATATAAACCACTGGCTGTTGCACCGTTCAAATATTTTCCGATCAGGGGATACATTGCAGTCATGGAAAATGCTTTTTGTGCAAGTATAACTTTGGCTCCTGTGCGCTGCATTACGCCATTCAGGATCTTCAAATTATGCTCGATGAGTGCCTCATCGACTACAAAGCAAGGTGTAGGCAGTTCCTCGAACTTCATCTTAGCGAACTAGCTCCGATTTCTTAGTCTCTTCCGGCAATTCATCTACAAGCACCGGATTGAAGTCTTCTACCCACGGAAGTCCCCATTTGTTCAACTCTTCCATGAATGGATCTGGATTAAATTCTTCTACATTGTATACGCCTGGTTTATTCCATTTGCCTGTCATCACCATCGCTGCTCCGATCATGGCAGGAACACCCGTTGTGTAAGAAATCGCTTGGGAGCCTACTTCTTTGTAGCATTCTTGGTGATCACAGATGTTGTAGACATAGTAAGTCTTGTCTTTGCCGTCTTTTTTCCCTTTGAAGATACAACCGATGTTCGTCTTGCCCACGGTGCGTGGTCCAAGGGAAGCTGGGTCTGGCAATACAGCCTTCAGGAACTGCAACGGAATGATTTGCTGACCTTCAAATTCGATCGGTTCGATGGAAGTCATGCCTACATTCTCAAGAGCCTTCAGATGCGTAAGGTAGCTTTGACCAAATGTCATGAAGAAACGAATGCGCTTCAAGCCAGGAATGTTCTTCGCCAAGGACTCAAGCTCTTCATGGTACAGAAGGTACATGTCCTTCTCACCCACTTCAGCAAAGTCGTATACGCGCTTGATTTCCATAGGCTTAGTCTCGATCCACTCGCCATTTTCCCAATATCTTCCGTTAGCAGACACTTCACGGATATTGATCTCTGGGTTGAAATTCGTTGCGAATGGGTAGCCATGGTCGCCGCCGTTGCAATCCAGAATATCGATATATTCAATTTCATCAAAGTAATGCTTAAGGGCATACGCAGAGAATACGCCAGTTACGCCTGGATCAAAGCCGCTTCCGAGAAGTGCAGTAATTCCTGCTTGCTCAAAGCGCTCTTTGTAATCCCACTGCCATTTGTATTCAAATTTCGCCGTATCTTCCGGCTCGTAGTTTGCTGTATCCATGTAATTCGTTTTCGTTGCAAGACATGCATCCATAATCGTTAGGTCTTGATATGGCAAAGCCAGGTTCATTACGATATCCGGTTTAACTTCGTTAATTAGTGCAATGAGTTCATCTACGTTGTTCGCATCGACTTGAGCTGTCGTGATTTTTGTTTTTACGCCATCCAGTTTTGCTTTGAGCTCATCGCATTTCGATTTTGTACGGCTCGCAATGCAAATTTCTTCGAATACTTCACTGTTTTGAACACATTTGTGAACTGCTACTGATGCTACGCCGCCGGCGCCAATAATAAGTGCTTTTCCCATTTTCATATCTCCTAACAAATTAAATTTTCAAGCCGTATTCAGTACAACCAAATCAGCTGAATATATGCCACTTGCGAAATCTGCAAGAAAAGTATGGTAATCATAGCTTCTCAAAACAAAAAAGCAAGTGTAAAAATCGCATAATTGCGCATCACACTTGCTTAAGATATATCGTAAATATTAAATAAGCATAATTACTCCATAACCATCCGGGATGGTCACATGAAAATGAGAAGGCTCATTCATATTTATGAGTATATCAATAATGGATCAGAGTCTGTCAGCAAATAATTACTTTTTCCACTCTTATTGACCGTTTCACAAGTTGATGTGCAATGCACAGGTTGTAAAGTAACCAACTTATAAAATTTGAGCTTTTAACTCAATCAATAAGGCAACGAAAGTTGCCGATCGGCATTTGACCCGGCTGTCCGTGTGGCCTTAACGTCCTACCATTCGTAGGAGTGGTCAAAATTATCTGCTGGAAAGATCCGTTACGATAATTAGCTTTCCATTTCACGCAAGGACTACAATAACAGATGTGATAAACTAATTCAAGACCTTTCTCAAAAAAAGAAATATGATTTTTAATTATGCTCATTACATAACAACCCGGCGGCGTGAATCCAAGGCATTAAAAGCAAAATCATATGAGGAATTAGAAAAGCCCATAATAATACTGACCCCTAATATAAATCCTATTGAATGGTCTGTACTATTTGCGTTTGTCAGTTAAACACGGTGTCTGGAACGTAATACACTTTTTGTGTATTTGTCTTGTTAACCGGATCGGGAACAATCGTAAAATAGACATTACCGTTCTTCGTCTGGACCCCTTCAATCTCGTGGTTTCCTACGTTTGTTATGTTTACGAGTGTTTTGAAAGAGCCTGTGCTCGATATCATGGCAATTTGAGGTGTATCTCCCTCAGCTCCACCCGATGTATAAATCTCCGTACTGCCCAGCATATCCGCTCCCTGAAAAGATCCATTGGGCCGAATAATACCGCTGCCCGATTGAGTAAAGCTGCTGACACATGCACCCACCGCTGCAGCACTATCCATCCGCACCTGCTCATTACTGTCTAGAAGCTGGTTCAATTTGGCAGTGTCATAGATCGACCATGTCACCGTACCTTCAGCGGTCTGGACACGGAAGAACGTATGCGTACTGTTGCCGCCGCCGTCAACACGATAAGTGTCACCTAGTCTAGAACCGGTTTTATTTGCATAATTCATGTAAGTAAACCGGCGCAGATCCGTATAATCCACAGTGGTTCCCGCAGAATACTGGAGTCTGGCGACTTGCAGTGACCAATAGTAGGACGTAGAGGAATCCGCTTTTGAGCTGAAATAGAAGTAATTCTCCCCATTGTAAGTATACATGTCTAATGTTTGGCAATGGCCGGTGTTCGTAACCGTCATTTCGTCCACGTAATTCGCGTTTGTGCCATCGATTAGCAATCTGGATAGATAACAAGTGCCTTTTGAACGCTGAGTTACATACAGGTACTTGTCAGCAATATAAGCTTTTTGTACAACGACGTTGTGCTTCAGTCCCTTAAGATTGTACGCTAGCTTGGCTGATGCATTGACTGTCTTCTGAGGTGATGCAGCATGTGCAGGTAATACTGCCATACTGAACATCATGTAGGCAATAACAAGAGATACCCATAATTTCATTCGTCCCTCGGTCTTCTTATACGCTTTCGACTCGAACATAGTACACCTCCTTTTAATGTGAAGATAGCTCGTCCAGTGATATCGATCGGACCGTACACCTGAAGCTATGGATCATAGCTATCTAGTTAAACTATGTTCTGAATATGTTCTCCGAAATTCAGTTTTATGTAAATTTTTGGCAGGGAATAATAATCTGCTGTTCTTGAAGGATTCACTTGTGTAATTATATTGAATTAAAAAGTGGTTAACAGATCGGCCTGCGTGCCGGGCTTTCCATAATAATCGAATGCATCAACCGAAGAAAAAGTCCAGAATATTGGAGCCTTGTGATGCTCTCTTGTTATAAAATTCTTAAATACCCGCAGCTGAATAAGTTAGCATCATTAACAAATAATATGGTTTGCAGATAGAAAGCAGGTGTGTATATGGATTGGATATGGAAGTCTCTACTCCTGGTTATTGTTGGTGTAATATTTCTGCATGTAGCAGGTAGAGCTACGATTGAATCGAATGAACTTATCGGATATATGAGCTCATGCTTCACGCGAAACCGATTACGATGGCCGATATCAAGATGAAATTAAACAAGATGGACATCGCTCAGCAGTTGATCCTATATTTACAATAAGGCACGAAGTCCTCTTAACTTAATATTAATCTAGTCCCTGCATAATCCTGCGATGACATATGGATGTTACTGTTGGGTTGTACGTACACACATTGATAACACAAAGGATGATTTGACACATGGGAATTCACACTTACTTCCGTACACTCAACGATCTTGAGCGCATTATACGGACACCCGGCAAGTTTAAATTTGAAGAGCACAGCGTGTCTGCGCACTCCTGGAAGGTAGTACAATATGCCAAGACCTTAGCCGACATTGAGGAACAGCACGGAGTACAGGTTGACTGGAAAAAGCTGTACGAAATTACAAGCAGCCATGACTATGGCGAGATCTTTATCGGAGATATTAAGACACCCGTCAAACACTATTCTCTTGAGCTCCGCGCCATGCTGCAGCAAGTAGAAGAAGGAATGGTTCAGCACTTTATCGAGGAGAATATTCCGGAGGAATTGAAATCTATCTTCCGTAGACAGCTTCGTGAAGGCAAAGACAATTCCGTAGAAGGACTTATTCTAGAGGTGGCAGACAAGCTGGATCAGGTTTATGAAGCATTTGTAGAACTGCAGCGAGGCAATACAGAGAAGGAATTTGTTGCGATGTATCGCAATGCGATTGTCAAGATTAAGAACATTGACCTTCATTGTGTTCGTTACTTCCTGAAGCAGATCCTCCCCGATATTATCGACGAGTGCATGACCTCCCCTTACGATATCAAGCAAATCACCAAAGAAGCCCTCGCTCAATAAGACCTCATGCATGGATTAGCATCTTCTCAGAAATTTCTTGCACGAAAAAAGCCGCGAAACCGCGACTTTCATACATAAAGGATTTATGCGAAATTCTCACATAATTATCTATTGCTTGATGGCTGCAATCCGCAGTCTGCTGATGTCAATCATCCAGTTGCCATCCTTGTATAGGTCACGCCGTACTCTATCCTCTACGGCATCATAGATTAGTGCTTGGTGTTCAGCCAAGACCCCCTGAAATAAATAGGAAGAGAAGTTATCCATCCAGTTTCGAATGCCGTTATCCCCTTTCAGTGGAGATTTGCTGTCCGTGTGCTGAGCAAAAATGACCTTGAATCCCGTCTGCTCCAGCAGGCTAGAATATTCTCCGATAGTGGGATGATACCAAGGATTTCTTCCCTCCCACTCGTATCCTAACTGCTCAAGCTCTGCTCTGATCGCAGTAAGTATAATAGCGATATTGCCACTTGCCGCAAATTCCGCTACAAATCTGCCGCCCTGCCGAAGTGCGGACCAGATGGAGCTAGTGACTGCAGGTGCGTCCTTGATCCAGTGCAGAACTGCATGGGAAAATACAGCGTCATATGGAATTTCAGTTGCGTAATACCGAGCATCTTCAACCGATAGCTGCAGTTCAGGATATTTTAGCCTAGCCTTCGTTACTATTTCCTCCGAAGCATCAATTCCCGTCGGAATCGCACCAGCAGCCGCAATTCTGGCGGTTAAATTCCCATTGCCGCAGCCTACATCCAGTATTCGTTCTCCTTCTGCAGGCTGCAGGAAAGAGACAATATCTTTATAATATGGTCCTGCATGAACTTGACACGCAGAAGATTCATTACTCATTGATTCTTCTCCTTTATTTAAAGTGTTTATAGATAGATGATGTCTATAATGAAGCGTGATGTAAGAGTATATATGATGTTGCAAAGGTAGTAAGCCTTGCATGTGCCGACTACCTTATAAAGCATGTACAATGTTCACCGTACTTTGTTCCATATCCTTTTTGTATATAGTAATGAACTTCGGTCATCATTTTGCCTGCAACTTCTTCGCAAGACTGGATATGGTCTGTCTTCTCAGATGTTGTTCCATTCTGTCCTCAGCTTCAAGCACGACCTGCTGAATCATACATTCGGAACCATGATTCAAATTGCATTCGAACAAGGATGTTGTTCCTTCTATCGCATGAATGATATCGAGGAAGGAGATTTCCTCCCAGCCGCGTCTTAAACTATATCCGCCATTCGCACCTGACACTGATTCAATCATCCCGGCCTTGACCAGCTTCGTCAAGATCTTGGACAAATACGTAGGAGAGACATTCTGCCGCTCAGCCAGCTGCTGTACACCTACAGGCTTATCCGGAGTTGCTGCTGCAAGAAACAGCATGGTATGCAAAGCGTAATTCGTTGCCTTGGAGTATTTCATATGCTTATCATCGCCTCAATAAAAGATTTTATGAGACCATAATACCTTTTATTGAAAGACAGCGTCAAGAATTCACCAAGACTGCTCCCAAGCTTCTGCCAGCAGTTCTGAGTTGATTCCTACAGCTGCTAAGGAACCCATCGAAGCAGCCATAATAAGCTGATACATCTGAGTTGCCGAATCTCCCGCACTGTAAACTCCGGGCACACTCGTCTTCCCAAACTTATCTACAACAATCGTTCCATCCTCGGATGATTCACAGTCCAGAAGCTGAGGAAGGTCAGAGCCGATCCCGAGTTCTGGGGCAAAGAAAATCCCGGTACATGGAATCATCGTTCCATCCTCCAAATGAACACTCTCAACCATCCCGCCAATCGACTTAATCTCAGAGATACGAGTGTCAAATACTGAAATATTATGATTATTCAGCTCTTCCCTGTCCTGTTCCGTCAGCTTCTCATCTCCATTCGTACAGATCGTGAAATCTCGACTCCAGCCGGATAAAGTCTTTGCCATATGAAGAGCCTTATCATGACTAACGATAACGACAAGCTTCTGGTCTCTGAGTTCCCAGCCATCGCAGTAAGGACAGACAAAAGCACTCTTCCCATACACCTCGGCCAATCCATCGATTGGAAGTTTGAGATCTCTCTTTCCAATAGCCAGTAGCAGCTTTTTAGAATGATACGTGGTTCCTTTTTCAGTGGTGATCGTAAAATCCCCATCTGCGCCACCCGCAGAAATCGCTGTATCTGTGGTAAACGTAACATTTGGATACGCCTCGATCTGCTCCTTGGCAACACGCCGGAACTCATGTGGGGTGATTCCATCCCGGGTAAGAAATCCATGAGAGTGACGGGTGACTCTGTTACGAGGCTCTTCTGCATCAATGACCAAGACGCTCTTTCTTGCTCGGCCTAACACAAGTGCCGCATTTAAACCTGCAGGGCCACCACCAACGATAATGCAATCATAAGTCATATATTTAATCCCCTTTCAAACTTACGAATTTTGACACGCGAGAGATGATATTATGTTACAGTTTGTATTGCTGTTACTACTTCGATGTTGCAAATTGCTATTTCTGCTTTTTATTATCTGTCTGTTTGCGTCATTTTATTATAGATATCATATGTCTATAATAACTCTAATTATGGTTTAATACAAGAAGGAATCACAAATAAAAACGTCACCTCCCTAAATCCTTCTAGGGAAATGACGTTTCTAAAACCATTGCTTAATTATTCATGTCAAAAATTAGTCAACAGTACATTCCATTGCAGATCAATATGGATCCGCCTCATGGCTCTTCTTCACGGCATCCTCGGTTGCTTTGTTCGCTGCCAGAGAGCCCTGGCCATATTTAGAAGAACCCGATTCACGGCCAGGAAGCTTGCCTTCCTGTTCCATCTTACGCAGTTCTTCTACCTTCTTCTCAATTCCTTCGCTCACGCGGCGGCCATAGTCTTCATCCGCCTGTGTGAAATGTTCAATCATCGCCGTTTGAATTCTAGGGTCACATACAGCAAGAGCATCAGACAGGTTCTTGATCAATTCATCACGTTCCCAATCCTCAAAGCTGCGATAGGTATCCCCTGCCTGACCATAGTTATTAGGGCGGTCAATGGGTTCGCTCATGGCTGCTGCATTATAGGTAGGTCGGTGTTGAGGATGACCTTCCCTGCTTGCTTCCTGATACCCGCCAATCATGGACGGCTCGTAGTTGATATGCGGGTTGTCTCCGGATTCCTTCGGATCTCGAATATCCATCTGACCCCGATGCTGGTTCGTGCGAACCTCCGTTTTCGGTGCGTTTACCGGAAGCTTAAGATAGTTCGCCCCTACGCGATACCGCTGCGTATCCGAGTAGGAGAATGTGCGGCCTTGCAGCATTTTATCGTCTGAGAAATCCATTCCGTCCACCAGCACACCGGTACCGAATGCCGCTTGTTCAATCTCCGCGTGAAAATCAACCGGATTACGATCCAGCACCATACGACCTACCGGAAGCCATGGGAATTTATCTTCTGGCCACAGCTTCGTATCATCCAACGGATCAAAATCCAGCTCAGGATGATAGTCATCCTCCATAATCTGTACGAACAGCTCCCATTCTGGATAATCGCCTCGTTCAATGGCTTCATACAAATCCTGAGTCGCATGTCCGACGTTCTTCGCTTGTATAGAGTCTGCTTCCTCCTGGGTGAGGTTACGAATACCTTGTTTCGGCTCCCAGTGATATTTTACAAGCACGGCCTCGCCTTTCTCATTGACCCACTTATAAGTATTAACCCCTGAGCCTTGCATATGGCGATATGTAGCCGGTATACCCCATGGAGAGAACAGGAATGTAATCATATGCGTCGCTTCAGGCGAGCGTGATACAAAGTCAAACATCCGCTGAGGATGAGATACGTTAGAAGCAGGGTCCGCCTTAAAAGCGTGAATCATATCAGGGAATTTCATGGCATCCCGGATAAAGAAGATTTTTAGATTGTTGCCCACGAGATCCCAGTTGCCGTCTTCCGTGTACATTTTAACTGCAAATCCGCGGGGATCGCGCGCGGTCTCTGGAGAGTCCTTCGCCCCTGCGACCGTGGAGAATCTAACCATCAGAGGCGTTTTCTTACCCGCGCCTGAGAATACTTTGGCACGAGTGTATTTCTCTACTGGCTCATCTCCCACTTTTCCGTATGTTTCGAAATATCCAAATGCTCCGGTTCCTCTGGCATGCACGACACGCTCAGGTACCTCTTCCCGGTCAAAATGAGAAATTTTTTCAATGAAATGATAGTTTTCAAGTGTGGCTGGTCCACGATTACCGATTGTACGAATGTTCTGATTATCCCTTACTGGATGACCTTGTCTTGTCGTTAGTGTCTCACGCTGTACATCTTGCTCGTTTGATGCATGCTTGTCTTTGTTCTCTGCCAAAATGAAAACCTCCTTCAAAAATTTGTACTTTTCGCGGCTTGCAATGGAATATTTCTTCCATTTTTTAAATTCTCTGCACAGGGCACAATTCCTTCACATCTAGAATCAATTTCATAACTTATTGGAAGATGAATCTACCCTCCTTAATGTATAAACATTGAAAATTTTCGCTAATCAGGCATTTGATTAAATTAGCATGAACGTTTAGTGAAGCAACCATTAAGGTTTATGAGCCTCAAGAGTCGGTTACAAAGATGCCAAGAACTGCTGTATTTTTAATGTCGTATCGTTGTAGGGATTGTTGTCATGCCATCCATAATTAAAGAATCCATGCCCCATGCCTTCATAGGTAAGAAAAGTAATGTTATTTCCAGCCTTATTCATTTGCTCGACGAAGATTAGATTTTGCTCGTAAAGTTCATCCGAAGTTCCACACATCCAGAGGGTAAGCGGCAGGCATTTCTTAATATGATGAACGGGAGACATATCAGTCGCTCTCTCCGCCAAGTGAGGAAATAATCGGTCCATAATATCCACTCCATCCATGCCGGCAGCGAACACAATCAGTGCGTTCGGGATATAATTCGTACTGTTATCATCATTGAACTCATCAAACATAATGGATGATACAGCAGTATATCCACCTGCGGAAGCGCCGCACATGACGACCCGATTTGGATCTATGCCGAGTTTCGTTGCATTGCTTCTGACCCATCCTACTGCGGTCTTTGCATCGCTGATCGCTTGGATCGGAGTAAAACCTTCATCATGACCATTTCGATAATCAACACAGACGGATACGACTCCTTGAGAAGCCAAATACCTTGCTTGATTCTGAAATTGAGCCGGGGACAAAGGTCCCTTTTTGAAGCTTCCCCCATTAAAAAACAGGATGACCGTTCTGTTCTTAGCTGAAGCATTGGAATGTTCAGGCTCAAATATGTACAGGCTCAGTTTACGTTCTCCAACTGTTTTGCAGGTAACTTGTTTCACTGGATAATCAAACTCTATTACACGCATTCTTGTTCCTCCCTAATAACGGATCTCATTCATACTCCCTTATTTTACCACGCAAATATGTAAATAATAGGTAATTAAGTCGAGAAAGATACAAACATCGATCCTCTTTCGATTCTGCTCATATTCGCTGTCGTTCCTCCATCTACAAGCAAATCTGTGCCGGTAATGTAGGATGCGTCGCTGCTGCATAAGAAACTAACCGCAGATGCAATCTCGCTGGAATCCCCTTCTCTCCCTAGTGGTGTGTTGACTAACATTACCTTCATTGCTTCCTGCTGCTCAGGGCGAACGGCTCTCTAGAAATTGCCAATCAATTCAGGCGTTGCGATCTCTTTGCTGCAGCAGGCATGTCAATAAATGAACCTAAAAAAGGCCGCTTGGTAGCGGCCGATGTTGCAAATAGTTACTCTTGAAGATGAGCTAAAAGCTGTCATTCGTCATTGAATTTGAGCCTGAAGCAAGCTGAACCTGATGTTGTTTCTTCGTATAAACCATCATCAGCGGGATACTGATTACGAACGCTCCGGCCACTAGCAGGAATGGGATTCGCGGATCAATTCCGTATGTCCAGCCGCCAATGACCCCGGAAGGTGATATGACGATCAGGATGAGCACCTGGAGCAGAGCAAATATTTTGGCACGGTTATCATCATCAATTGCATTCGCCACAGCGGTCTCCAAATATGGATAAGTCATCATCGTGCCAATCGCCGCAACGATGGTGCTAATACTGAGTATAATAAGGTCCCCTTTTGGTGCGACAACGAGGATGACATTGGATAATACAGAAATCACAAATCCCCATACCATGATGCGATTCACCTGAGATTCGTTGATGCTTGGCATGATCCACCGCATGAACATGAGCATGATGATTGAGGAGAACGCAGGGAAGATAGAGATCAGGCCGCTCCCTAGCTGCAAATATTCAACCATGAAGATAGAAACATAGGTCGTCTTTACTGTCGTTTGAAAGTTAAATAGAATGTAGACGCCAAATATAAGCAGCAGCATAGGGCTGCGAAGCATTATTTTCATCACGGACAAGTAGTCAGACATTCCTTCTCTGATGCTCATCGACTTCGATTCCTTCATTTTACGGTAGCCGATCTCTGTCTCTTTCGTCGCATAATGGCGTCCGATAAACTGAATGGTCATCATGATGAAGGCCAGAACGAACATGATCCGAACCCCCGGCACCAGCGAGAAATGATAGACCAGCAATCCTCCTATCGGAGCGAACAATCCCCCCACCACACTAATTAGCTGCAGCAGAGTAAATACGTACGTTCTTTGTTTAGGAGCTGTATCCTCTACTAGCAGACAGTAAAAAGCGGTATGAGGAACCTTTTGAAAACCATTCACGATTGCAGCGATAACGAAAAACCAGAAGTTTTGGGAAACCGCCCACAGCAGTGTTGCGACACTCCAGCTGAGCACATCAAAATAGAGCAAGGCACGCTTACGTCCCATCCGGTCTGTAAGGTATCCGCTAAGGAAGGAAGAGAGTACCTGGACGAGCAGTCCAATGGAAGTAATCCAGCCGATTCCTGCCTCCGTTACCCCCAGCTCGTACATGAAGATCGAGCTATACGTCACAAACATGCTGTACGGAATCAGAAACAGCGGTTCATAGATGAGACAGCCCTTCGCGTTGCCAGTCAATTGGCGAATTGAATTTGAATCCATGGTGCCCTCCAAGTATGTAAGTAATGAATTGAGAGAATGATCACTAGGTCATTATAGCGCATACAAACCTAAATTGGTGGATATTTTAATCAAACCTTCCTGCGGATACATGGACTGAAGTCATGTACATTATGTGCTCATTTTCTTTCGTAAGCTAAATGGTTTAACAAAGAAAAAAGCCGCTGTGTTCAGCGGCTAGTTCCCATATTTTCATAAGATAGATTATACATAACTTTGGGTATACCAATGCTCTGGAATCATCTCTTTTTCAAGCTCAAGCAGTTCAATAATGATCTGGTCAGCATCAGCAATCGAATTCACCAAAGGATCCGTAAGCATGGCTCTTCTAAGCTTCTCCCTGCTGCCTTCAATGACAGCTTCAGCGGTCAATTCATGGGTATCCAGGACGAGCTCCTGCATGCCGCGAATGCCTCGAGGCATCTCACCTACCGGAAGGGGCTTTACTCCATTCATATCGACTTCACACAACAATTCTAGAAAAGCATCATCATTCATATTCGTTACCGCACCCATGTTGAGTGTGTTAATGTAGAATGGCTTTCCTAATCCACCAACCATATTTTCAATAATATCAGTTGCATGGTCAGGACCAAATGAAGTCATATACTGCTCAATCGGTATTTTACCGCTTATGAAGTGGTCTACCTGCTCCCACATTTCCTCATGTCGCTTGTAGCGGTCTTCTGTTTCCCAAATGGATAGTGGAGGTATGGCATCCTTCAATTTTCCGAGACCTTGATAGTAAGGGACATATTCCTTCGTGTGGGCGGTACAGGTCGGAACATATCCAAAAATATCGTATAATTGGTAACTAATTGCGTCATTAAACAGCGCCTTGGCACCTGTGTCTCCTCCAACGGTCTCTGTCTCTGCCGATCGCTTCAATGATTCCGCAATAGCAGGCAGTACATTTCGTCCTTCATATTCTGCCTTTAGCAGCCATGTAAAGTGGTTTACACCAGCTATGCGCAGATCGAATTTATTGTCGATCTCTGCTGTATACTCGCTTCTATTGTTAATAATGCCTGCTCTCTCGGCATAAATGATCTTCTTGTGAGGCATATGATGCGAATCGCATAGAGCAAAGCTCTTAAGCTTTGGCGCATACCTTGTTAACGCAATGCCATGGACGGTAGAAGGATTAATGTAATTGATCACCCATGCTTCTGGGCAGAGCTCTTCAATGTCTCTCGCACATTCCATAATGACAGGCAGCTCACGCATGGCCCGGAATATACCGCCCGGTCCTATGGTGTCTCCTGAGCACATCCGTATCCCATATTTCTCGGAGATCGCGCAGTCCAGGCCCCGGTATTTTACGGTATCTTCTGCAAAGCTGAGCACGACGAAGTCTGCGTCCTTAAGCACCTGCCTCCGGTCAATGGAGCCCTCAATTTTCAGATCTGCCTTATTTGCCTGGACAACCATTTTGGCGAGCTGAACCAGCTTGTTCAAGCGTTCCTCATTCGTATCAACCAAGGCTAGTGTACCTTTGTTCAGATGTTCAGAATGAACCATTTGCCAGATGGCCTGCCTTCCAAAAAACAAGCTTCCTGCTCCGAGCACAACGACTTTTGGATGTTGAATACTAATGATCATCTCCTCCATTCATTATCTATATTGTAGGATGGAGAATTAGATTTCTGAATGCCTCAGAGTATGCTAAACATGTCATTTAGTATGATCATTAAATCCGTTGTCCGCGTATGATATATTGAGAGGAAGATGGTATGTCTAAAAGTATGGGAGACTCTTGAAATGAATAGCTTGAATATATTCAGAGATCTATCAGAGCATGTCGTGCTTCGAATTAATTCCTGCAGAGAAGTTCATCATTTGAGTGGTTGGATCGAGACCAAGCAGCATCACGATTATGACTTATGGTACCTCCATGAGGGGCAGATTGAAATCCGCACGAACGATCAACTGCATATGGCCTCAGCAGGAGATCTCATTCTGTTTGATCCAAAGGTAGCTTATACCGCTTCGAATCTTAAAGACGATTGCAGGTTTCTATATACACATTTTGACTTCGGTTTGGGGGATCAGCTTCGGATCTTAGACCAGTTTCCACTGGCAGGTGTTATGACAAGCTCCCTTGTCACAGAGGAAATCAGCTTATTCTTGAAGGCATATGAAGAACATCTGCTTGGCTCTTCGATGTCAGGAATTCATTTAAAAGGATGTCTTACGATCTTAATCGCTAAGATCATGAAATGTTATGAAAGAGGAGAATATGTAGGCCAATTCGCTGACCATGCTTCGGATCGCAAAAGAAACATGAGTCTACAATCCATTCAGCCTGTGCTTGATTACATTCAAGGACACTTGCATCAGCCGCTCCGTGCACGTGAACTTGCGGTGATGGCTGGCATGTCGGAGAAGTACTTCATTTCCTATTTTAAACAGGCATTGGGAATAACGCCGGGGCTCTATATCTATCAGCTAAAAATGAATCGTGCCCGTGAGCTGCTGTACAGCAAGCAGTATACGATCCAGCAAATTGCTGGCTTGCTCGGGTATCCAGACCCATACAGCTTCTCTAAGGCATTTAAGAAGTATTATTACGTGCCGCCTTCCAAGTTTGATTGAGGTGTGCGCTAGACATTCATCCTATTCAAAGAATTTATGATATGACTTAAGTAAAAAGCATCGATTCAACTAAGAACCGATGCTTCCTTGTATTAATGAATTGAAGTTGTTCCACCCATTGGTGGCTGGATTTGTGCTGGAGCATATCCATTTTGCATATGTGTCATATCCTGCTGTGTAAGCTGTGGTACTTGGTAGTAGCCATGCTTATTTTGATATAGCGAAATTTCATAAGCCATCTCAATACAGTTAGGAAGAGAGTCCGCGAGTACACGGCGCACCACCGGATTTGTTGATTCTAATGCGGCCATCGTTTTCGCCGTTGCACCGGATTTCACTACATTTAACATGCTACATGAAATGACTTCATCATTGATCTCTGCAGCAGATTGAATTGGCTTGTTCGGTTGACCCGGTTGTACTCCGTAAGTAAAATCATTCCCTTGATGCATTTTGTAGCTTTGCGTCGGTTTGGACGGATCTTGTCCTGACTTGAAGCACTCTAACGTGGTGTTGTACTCATCTGCCATAAACTGCTTTTGGCGCTGCATAATGTCCTTCAGTTCCGGGTCCTGAACATGCTGACTAAGCAACGTATAAGTATTTAGCGCAGTGACAGCTCCTCCTAATACTTCATGAACATCGAACATCTCATGGCCACCATGGTTCATTTGCGGCGGTACTGCACCTGTCTGCATATTCTGGTGATTGGGTTGGAATTGCATTTTCATATCCTCCTCATATTGTCGAGTGTATCTCGTGATTATTTGGATCGAAGCATTGTTCAAACCAAGGATATTATGAATTCATTTGGTCCAAAATATTCATGAGATAGAAATCGTGATATTTGGAGGTAATTTATTATGGGATACATATTCGGAATTTTGTACTTCCTTTTTTGGTTTTTCGTTTTTACTTTGAAAGGGATGCAGCTTTAATAATTATGAATTGATCAAGGCTCTAGAATATGGACTCAACATTAAATTTATATTACTCTTACTTCTCGTGCACATTTAACCTGACTCAGAATTACAATGAGGACTCAAGAAGCCTGCACGGCTCTAATATTTTGAACATCAAGAGGTCAATGATAATCGGGGAAGAATTGAAAAAGCAGATACATGTTCCGACTTCAAGCCGAAATGCTCCGATCATTTTACCTTAATTGTTTAATCATTTTAAAGTTTGTTAATTGCACGCCCTTACGTTCCACGGTTTGTTCACTGACGACTACATAGCCTTGACGTTCGAAAAATGGCTTTGCCGTAATACTAGCGTCAGTATCTATTGCCGAAAGGTTCAGCTTCATCGCCTCTACTTCTAGTCTTTTAATTAAAGAGGAGGCGATTCCCATCCCCTGATACTCTTTATGAACAAACAATCGATCTAAGTGCCCGTCAATCGTCAAATCACAAAAACCAACCACTTGATCATGCATTTTGGCAACAAGGGTTATATTTCTGCTCATCGATTCTTTCCATGACAACAACTTGGAGTCCTTCTCATCTATTGGCGCCCAAGCATGTAATTGCTCCTCCGAGTAATCTTTTGAATTAACAGAATGAACCGTATCGTAAAATAAATTAACGATCTCCTCTAGATCCGATTCCTTAAATCTTACGATCTCGAACTTCATTTGCAGATCCCCTCCTTCTTTAGACTGAATTTTGACATTCTTATCATATACAAAAAAGCCGCCGAATGGCGACTTCTTCTTCGTCTTGACTATGCAGTCCGTAATCTTCGTGTCGATGCAATAACGATCAAGCCTGCTCCTAATACGGCACATATCAAATACATGAGTGAATAGGAGGACATATCCACAACAGGTCCCATCAGCACCCCGCCAAGCGAGACACCCAGATCGGCAGTCGCGATGAACAATCCGATCAACATGTTCCGATGCGCTTCAGGCAGTACGAAGGTCAAATAGGTCGTCAGTGTCGGATATAGAATGGCCTGAGCGATTCCGATAAATAATGCACTTATATAGAACAACACAGGACCGGTTGTTGCCGACAGACTCACGAATAATGCAGCTAACGTCAGCAGCAAGAGGGTGCCTGCGACAAACATCGGATGCCACTTTCCGTCGGATGGAATCTTCTTTCTCAGCACGAGTCGAGATACGACCACGGTAGCCGCTTGGATCATGAGAAATACAGCAGCATTTCCATATGTAATTTGAGCTGAATAGAGCGGAATGAAGGTTGCAAAGGATCCGAATACGACGGAAGCGACCAGCATCAGGACACTGCATTTAAATAAATGCGGGTTTGTAAATAAATGATGAAAAGACCCGAGCATACGAGCTCCTGGCTCCTTCACTTGAGGCTTCGCTGTAGCTGTAGCCGTATCCTGCTGTGTCATTCGAGCCGTATAACCGACAACAGCCGTCAGAATGGCAATAGATATCATCACCGCTCCAAAGTATCGACTGTCACCTGTCTGCCACAGCATCAGTGCGAACAGAGGGCCCACAATCCCGGGAATATAAGAGAACAACGAATAAAGAGAGATTCCTTGAGAACGTTCCTTTTCAGGGAGTGAGTCAATAATACCGATCTGCAGCGCCATTGAGAAAAAGGCCGTGGATATCCCCTGCAGTATACGGGCTACGACATATCCGTTAAAATCAGTCACGGCATACAGTATGAGTGCGATCCCATTTGTAACCAAAATAACTCTTAGGATCTTAATAGGACCAAACCTCGCAATCATCGAACCGGCCCACGGACGGAAAAGCATCGTCGTAAACAAGTAGGCACCCATCACTAGCCCGATAGTCGTGTTGCTGGCTCCAAGCTCGTCTCCCTGCAGCGGTATGATGACATTAAGTATGGCGTTGGCACTAAAATATAGCAGTACCAGAATATATAATCGAAGAAAAGGCCAAGACAGTGCTCCCTTCATGTTCTGAATGCTCCTCCTTGCTTGTATACTACTGCAACTATTGAACGAACTTATAGCGTAATTAATGATCGCAATAACGTTCTGGCGTACGGTGTACGCACTTCCTTCAGCTGATCCACCGTTACCATTTCCTCGACTTGCCCATCCTTGAAGATGATCACTCGGTCACATAGATAAGCGGCTGCCTGAATGTCATGTGTGATGAATACATAGCTCATATGATAGATCGACTTTAATTGCTGCAGGAGCTCCAGGATCTGTACCTGAATCGATACATCTAGTGAGCTGATGGCTTCATCCAGCACGATACATTTTGGAAATGTAGATAATGCTCTTGCGATACATACCCTCTGAGCCTGACCGCCAGATAACTCATGGGGATACATCTTTCGGAAGGAAGCATTTAGTCCAACTTGAGTTAACAGCTGCTCAATAAGCGCATCCTCATCCTGTACACCCGTACCTCTTAATGGTTCTCTAATGGCCTCTTCTACCGTGAAAAAAGGGTTGATCGAGGAGGTGTAATCCTGAAATACCGCACTGATGCTGCCGGCGCGTACTTTTCGGTCCAGCACATTTTGCCCATTCCATGTCACGGTTCCGCTGTCAGGCTTCTCAATTCCTAATATTAGACGTCCCAAGGTGGACTTTCCGCTTCCACTCTCACCGATAATACCAAGGCATTCTCCATCCGCACAGTCAAAGCTTACATTCTTTAAGATCTGCTGCTTTCTCGCAGAGAATAATCCACCTTTTTTATATGATTTCTCAACTCGATCCACCTTCAGCAATGGTGTTCGCCCCCATCAATCTTTTAAAATGATTGCTTAGTGTCATTCTGCTGGATACCAGATATTTTGTATAATCATGCTCAGGCCCGTAAAAGATCTTCTGAACAGAGCCTCGCTCGACCACCCTTCCATCCTTCATGACCATCACCTCATCAGCCAGCTTCTTCACTGCAGCCAGATCGTGTGAAATAAACAGCATGGAGCAGCCGAGCTGCGCCCTGAGTCTCGCAAATTGCTCGAGGACTTCATATTGCGCGATACTGTCGAGCGCTGTCGTAGGTTCATCCGCAATAATAAGATCCGGCTCCAGAACCAAGGCGAGTGCAATCATCACTCGCTGCAGCATGCCACCTGACAGCTGGTGCGGATATTTATTCATTACGTCTGTTGGATTCTTGAGCATCACTTGCTCCATCGCCGCAGACATGCGCCTGACGATCTCTTTCTTATTCCAGCCATAATGCTCTGACAGCGTCTCTTGCAGATGAACACCGATCACACTGGAAGGATCGAACGCGCTCATTCCATTTTGCAGAATCATGCACAGCTCTTTCCCTCTTTTTTTTCTCATTTCCTTCTCGGATAATTTGTTCAGGTGCTTACCCTTGAAAATGATCGTTCCCTCTTGACCAAGCCAGCCCTTATTTAGCCTCATAATCGATCTGCAGGTGAGCGTTTTGCCGCTTCCGCTTTCGCCAACGACTGCAAGACAGCTGCCGTTTCTTAGCTGAAAAGATACATCGTGAACGATTTTTTGTCCGGTCTGGGTGTTCCATATGTTCAAATCTTCTACTTCAAGGACAATCCCCATTTACCTCACCGCCTCTTCACCTTTGAATTTCATGAAGATATTTCTGCGAGCCTTTGGATGCTTGAATTTCATTCCTGCCAGCTTAGGATCCATCGCTTTCTGAAGGGCATCCGACAAGAAATTGAAGCTTGTAACTACCAGTATAATAGCGATACCTGGGGCCAGCATAAGCTCGGGTCTCGTAAACATCACTTCTCTCGCTTCGTTCAGCATCATGCCCCATTCAGGACTCGGAGCTTGAATACCGAGGCCCAAGAAGGAGAAACCCGAGATTTGCAGAATCATCGAACCTAATGAGCTGCTCGCAAGCACGGCAATATCCGATAGAGTCAGAGGCAGCAAATGCTTGAATATGATACGTGAACTGCTCGTACCTGCTGCTTTTGAGAACCGGATATAATTGGATTCTGTGTATTGCATGACAGCCGTTCTGATCATCCTGGCAAACCAAGCCCACTTCATCACGATAAATGCAATGAGAATGTTCTCCAGTCCCACACCAAACACCCCAATGATCGCCAGGGTCATTACATATCCGGGGAACGAGAGCAGGACATCACATAACCTCATGATGAGACCATCTACTTTCCCTCTAAAATAACCTGCCAGGAAGCCCATCGCTCCACCAAAAATCAGAGATACTGCGAGTGCGGCAATCACCCATAGCACGCTTGGACGAATCCCATATATTAACCGGGAAAGAATGCATCTTCCGAGATGATCATTCCCTAAGAGATATTCCCATGAAGGTGTATTGTAACGAAGCGCCATATTCACTTTGAGCGGATCATGTGGAGCAAACCAAGGCGCGAAAATACCGATCAATATGGTTGAAACCAAGATAAGGATACTTGTAAAGGCCAGCTTGTCTCTTCTCAGATTTCTCCAAACTCTCATTTACAGATCATTCCTTAGCTTTGGATTAAGCATTGCATTAACAATGTCAGCGATCGTATTGAACAACACGAAGGATACCGCCAGTATAAGGACAAAGGCTTGAATGACGGGAAAGTCCCGGCTGAGAATCGATTTGACGCTTAGCGAACCCAGTCCTGGCCAAGCGAATACATTTTCGATGACGACTGTACTGCCTAGAATGACGGGAACAGCCAAACAAAATATGGATACAGCGACCTGGAGCGAATTTCTCAGTAAATGCATAATAACCTTTCTCTCCCTAATGCCGCTGGCACGCGCATACAGTATATAATCCTCATGAAGATTGTTGAGCATGGAGCTTCGGACATTTCGAAAATAAATCCCTGCATAGGTTACCGAGATCACGAGTACAGGCAGAATATAATGCTGATAACTGCCCATCCCGCTGGTCGGCAAGAGATCCAGTTCTACCGAGAAATAAAAAATGAGAAGCGCGGCCAGCCAGTAAGAGGGCAACGAAGTCAGCACGAATGAGACCCCTCTAATAGATTGGTCTAGCAGCTTCCCTTCATTGAGCGCACATATAATCCCGAGCAGAATCGACAATATGATGATAGCAACAGACGAGACAAGCGTCAGCTTCAGTGTATTCATAAATGCAGGGCCGATTAAGGCGCTTACTGGTTCCCCGTCAACAAAGGAATGCCCGAAATCCAGCTGGAGGACGGCAGTTAACCAATGGAAGAATTGGATGAACAGCGGCTGATCCATGCCAAGCTCTTGTTCAGTCTGAAGGATTAATTCCTCTGTAATGACGGGAACGCCTTGTGCCTGGAGGACGGCCTCAGCCGGTCCTACAGGAGACAAGTTAATGAATATAAATGTAACAAATGAAATAATGAGCAGAAGCGGTACAGATATTAACAACCTCTTAACGACATAACTTCCCACTTGCAATCTCCTTCCTTATTCGAATTGCATCTGATCGAAAGGCAGCTCAAACTGAGACTGTTTAAATGAAATTCCTGTTAATTCAGACGGAGCGACTACTGTTACACTGCCATTAGTAATCGGTATGAACACCGCTTCATCATGAACGACGGTCAGGATATCCGCGTACAATGATTTGCGTGCTTCTTCGTCCGTTGTAATCATGACTTCATTAATTTTGGAATAGAGCTCATCTGCTTGTGCAATGCCTTGCGTTGTATATAAATACGATGCTTCGGAAGTAAAGGCAGAGACAGTGCTCTGGGGATCATAGGCAAGCCCCCAGGTCTGATTAAATAGCAGCTCATAATCACCCGATGATCTTCGGCTTGCAATGGATGTTGATTCTTCCCCTATAATCTCCAGCTGGATACCGATTTCCCCGAGTGTGCTCTGAATGAATTCAGCCTGCATCTTTTGAGTGGATGAATTCACATCATAGTACAGACCAATCGATAACGGCTTTCCGTTCTTCGTTCTCACATCGCTCTCGTTCAGTTCCCAGCCTGCGCCGTCCAGAATTTCATTTGCCTTAGCCAGGTCATAGCCGCGTTCCTTCAGCTCTACGTCCGCATATTCCACATTGGATGAGAACAAGGTACTGGCAGGTGACTCCGTACCGCTAAAAATATCTCTGGCAATCGTTTCCCGGTCTATTGCATACCATATGGCTTCCCGCACGGCCGTTTCGCCTGCCGGACTTCCTGTTTTACTGCTGTTCGCTACGATCATTTTGGTATTGACCGGTTCACTGCGTACCAGCTGATAGTCACCGGTATCCACTAATTGATTCATCGCCTCAACATCCATGCTGTCGGCTCCCCGATCATCCGTAAATGCGAAGTTGACTTCTCCCTTAAGCATGGCAAGATAAGTGGTCTCTCCTGCCGGAAGCACTTTCGAGGTGATAGTCTTAACCTGAGGTACCTCGCCCCAGTACTCTTCATTTGCAGTGAATACGGCATACTCTTCCTTCTTGTGCTCTGTTAGAGCATATGGACCTGTTCCATGATAGCCAGATACCCCGTCCTTCGTCTCTCCACTCATAAAATCATTTGGTGATATAAATACGAAAGGTCTGGTCATCGATAATTCAATGAGGGCCGGATAATATGCCTCACTAAGCACAAATTCAACGGTATATTCGTCAATGACATTGCAGCTAACGAGCTGTGTCGATAGCTTAATCCAGGAATGCTTCTCCGCATTTCTCTGAACGGCTTCTACGTTAAGCTTGACTGCCTCTGCATTGAATGGCTCCCCATCATGAAATACAACGTCATCTCTTAAATGAAAGGTATACGTTTTGCCATCCTCTGAAATCTCCCATGATTCAGCAAGTAAGGGCTTGATTCCGTCCTTGGTGTTCTCAACGAGTGATTCATATACCATTCCCTGTGCGGGCATGGAACCGGTGTACAGGTGAGGATTCATATCTCCAATATCCTTCGCTGAAGCGTATATGAGCTCTTGAGTAGTAGTATTTCCGCTGACAGCTTCGGAGTTAGAGTCCCCTCCCGATGAGGACTGGGACGAACATCCAGATATCACGATCACCACCAGCAAAAACATATAAATGGATTTGAAAGGTTTGCTAAACAAGCTTGATCTCTCCCTTTTTCTCTTTTTATATTTATAATGTATATGATATATACGTAAATATTACGATTAATTAAGGACAGAATATGCTAGTACATCACGATTATGCATTGATTTTAGAATCATTCGATACGCTTCATGTAATATTGTTCAGTACACAAAGTATCCGTAACACCGGTACTATAGAGTATTGCAGTTCTTAGAGTTACAGTATTTAGAGTTTCAGTAATGCAGTAATGCAGTATTGCTATCCTATGATCTTGAGCTTGCTGCACTTAAGGAGCTGCAAATTTGCTGAAGATCCTTTGCGAAGGTCTGTACTTCATAGGCTTCCGAGAATATTCTCTCTGGGTGCTGCAAGGCAGTCTCTCGAATGGTGCTCTCATATCTGTCTACAAACCGGTCAATGGTGGGACATGCGTTGTTTGTATGCCTGGCAATCCCTTGAATGATTTTGATGCGATAATAATCCTCCTTCGGCATTCTCGGAATATCCCATTCTCCCTCTTTATTAATAAATGTCCTTCTGATGGGCACAGCGGAGAAATCGAAGTATTTGCCATCCTTATCCGGCTTGGAGAAGGGATCAATGAGCAGACAAGTGTACCTTATGTACAGCAAATATTGCTGATGGATGTCATCCAGCTCAAGAAAACGATCGATATCCTTGCGGGCCAGGCTTTCAGCTCTTATCGGATAATTGTCATCAATCATGAATTGAAGCAGATTAAGTGGTTCCACCTGCAGAGAGGACAAAATATTCATGATCTCTTTCCATTGGGACAGCATCTCCTGAATCAAGCTCGACGTGATGGGTCCCTCGGGAAACAGCTTATATACGTAAGCCGGCGTATCCGATTCACCAAAGATCCGACTTAATGAAAAATCATTCATGAATAATGGCGGGTGTACATATAAGGATATGTTTCTGCTCTCAGCGGCAATAGGCGATTCCATAGATTTAAGCGCGATGCCCGAGCTCGTAAAATGTTCGCATAGGCTGCTCACATGATCAGATGCAGGAATCGTAGATCCGACATACAGCTTCTTCTTCACTGCCGTGGTCAATACCTGATTGGACGGAGTAGAATCTGTCCAGCGTGTATCCCCCAGATAGGTAGAGAAGCTGATGATCTCAGCTGCTGGATTCAAGGCTCCCACATAGCTGTGAACCAGGCTGCCTGAGCCCAGCGTAGGTGACAACAACAGGATGCAGCTTACATGCCGAAGCAGCTCTGCGTCCAGGTTCTGCAGCACTTGTCCATAAGCATCGGCAGTGACTGCAAGCAGGATTGTATCCCACAAGCCGGTTACCGCTTCATAGCTATGGAACACTTCATCAACTGTCATCTCGCCTTCCATAATTTGATGCAGCTCATTCTGTACGGTAGCTCGTACAACTTGATGGTTACTGCTTAAAGCGCTGTAAAAATGCTCCGAACGTGCAGAGGCTCTCCCTGCAATTCCAATGCAGCTGTTCCACTGGTTTTTCATATACACGGCCATTTGAATCGACGCCGGGCCCGTCCCACAGATAAGAACTCGATTGAAAACGCTCATATAACCTCCTATAAAACCTTTCTTTTTCTAAGAGATAACCTTCTTATACAGAGCAATATCAAATACCTGATCGGGGCGTAATACGTGCTCCTCCAGCTTCCACTTTAACTTGTCCACTTCCTGCAGCGGAAAATTAAACAAGGATTTCAATCCTTCACCATACCTCATCGCCACCACAACCTGGTCACTCGTCAGCTCATATAACCGGTCCATGATATTGAACTTGTCTTCTACTGTAGAGCTGAAGATGATGTGCGTGAAATCCTCTAAGGATTCAAGCTCCTCTGGCGGAGTCTGTGCAAGACGAATATTATACTCTGGTCCCAGGATATTCAGTACAGAACGGCCCATATCAATAGCTTCTTGGTCTATATCTACTCCTACGACTTGCGCACCCGTTCTCTTGGCAATAAGGAGCGGTGTCATGGGAAAAGATCCGGAGCCAACCAATAAGACGTTGGAGCCGGGCGACACTTGGAAGCTTCCAAATTCCTGCTCAATACAGCTCTCGATATTTATAAAATATGCAGATTGTTCAGAAGAACCACTTAGCAGCTTAAGTGCCCGATATTTCTCCATTATCGCAACACAGAAGGCCGAACTTCTTCTTAGATTCAACACTAGCTCGCCGAGCTCTTCTTCTGGCTCCAGCCGTTCCCACATGCTTCGGTTTGCTGGATTTGTAATATATGCAGCATATTCGTCGATCAATAGCTCGAGTTCATGTGAATAACGTGTAGTCGAATCATACTTGTTTGACATGACCTCAAATCGTTCCAGATACTCCTTCAATCCGAGAGTTAAATCATGTGTATCCACTGTAATCGATTTGTTCCTGCCAAGTGCGTCAGTCACCAATATAAGCTCTCCCTTCAGCCACGATTTCGACATTGCCCTTAATCATCACATACGACAAACCATTGTTATACAAAACCGATACATGAATAAGTCCCCCAGGCTGAACGACCTCGATATCGATGTTTGACTTATTCCTCCAAGCCAGATAAGCTCCTATGGATGCCGTACCCGAGCCGCAGCCTCTCTCCCATACCATGCTTTCGAGCTTAGGTATATGGATGAGCGGGGTCATCCTATGATCGTCTGGCTCATACAACAGAATTCCTATAAGCTTGTGATCACCTGTAAGGCCCATGAGATGTGCTGTCATTTGAGCGGTATTTCGAATGCTCTCGGAGATAGCATCTACTTCCATAATGAGATGAATGGATTCCTCGTAGCGTACTAAGAAACATGGATAGTCAAGTTCTCCTATATGTATCGTCTTGGGCTCAATCTGAAGCGGCACAGGCATATTTAGCTCACAGGTATACCGATCACCATTACTCACAACCAAACAATCAATTAATTGATCAGTTCCTGAGGTCTCAATGTTAATCCTGTCTTCCTCATTTGGTCCGATTCCCTTCTTGGATGCGATATAGGCGGCCAGAGACATACATGCATTACCGCAAAATTCACCTCCAGCCATATGTAAATAAGCCGCAGCACTGCCTCTTGGCTGTTCAATGAATCCAACCTGCTCCGCATGAATACTATCATAGGACATAATCTGGGAGGCAATGGTCTCATAGTTCCAATCCCCATGATCCGTCTGAACAAGTATGGTCATATTCTGTGTCGGATTACATTTAACAAATTCGATCTCCTGCCTCATCCACACTTCCCTCTCTTTAATTGTAAACATTACGATTAACTTTGGGTTGAGATGATTATATGATTTTCACTAAATACTGTCAATTCATATTTCGCCCAGCCTCATATCATGGATCTGCCAGCATCGCATTTAGAAAAAAGAAAAAGAGCCGCTGAATCACGGCTCTGTACATTTATATCATTGTCTTACAGCGATAACCACGCTTTCCCTCTTCCGCCCATTATGAGCTCTTTTCTTCATATATAAGATTTGTTGTCAATTGAAGAAGTCAGATCCGCTTGCGCGAATCAAGCCCGGGTACAGCCGAGATACGTGTAACACTATAAATACGAACTATTTAAGTTTTATTATGAGGCAAGTGTTCGTAAGCTCGTATTTTATTGTTACTTATGGAGAAGATCACTGTTGGACTGAGCGCCCGCGGAAAAAGTATATGTCCGGTGCATTCAGCGGCGTTCCACGAGGAGCAAGGGCGACCACGGTGGGCAGCTCGCCTGACCGCTCGCGACGACCTCCCTCAAGCGGGTCCACAGCGGGTGCACCCCTGTTCCCAAATGTTCGCCAATATACAGCATTGGCGCTTCATCCATCTCTCCTTCTCCAATCACTACGGTTCCGTCCATGGAAACTGTATCGAACATGTCTCTCATAGCCTCGGCGGCAGCTCGATCAGAGTCTGGAGATCGGATTCGTTCTAAAGGTACGTCATCATCTACGTATTCGGTACGTGTGTCCGATGATGTTCGCTCAAGTCATCTGGAAGTCAAAATGCAATCACTGACTGAACTTCCCTGATTGATAGTCCTTAATTGCTTGTTGTATTTCAGCCTGGCTATTCATGACAAACGGTCCATATTGAACGACTGGCTCACGCACGGGCTTTCCGGCAAACAAGACAGCACGTAGTTTTGTAGTTGCATGTACAAGAACGTCGCTGCCTTCATCAGCCGGAGCCTCACCGAGCCAAAGCACTTGAGAAGCTTCACCTGAGACTTCATTTGAACCAAATATGCCACGACCCTCTAAGATATAAAGAAATCCATTATAGTCAGCGGGAAGGTCCTGCGTTACGGTTGATCCTGCTTCAAGATTGAGTTCAACCATGGTCACCGGAACGTGATTTTGCGTAGGCGCCACCACCTCTTTGGAAGACCCTGAAAAGACCCGAATGAGCGCTCCTTCTTCTTTGCGCACAGGCATTTCAGAGGATAATAGGTTTTGGTAACGCGGATCCGTCATCTTCTTGTCCCTTGGTAAATTAACCCATAGCTGAAGGCTGTGTACGGTTTCCCCCGGCGAGGGTTCTTCCGTGTGAACGACGCCGCGTCCTGCCGTCATCCATTGAACGTCACCTGTCCCAAGTTGGCCCGCCCCGTTTTTATTATCAAAATGGCTTAGATTTCCCTCAATGATGTACGTGACAGTCTCAAATCCACGATGCGGATGCATACTAAAAGTCCCTGACTCGAACCAATCCTCTGCCATCAGTAAAAAGGGGTCATACTCGTGCCAGTGCCCGGGTTCAAGTACGATTCCCGCGGTATGTGTTGAACTCCGTTTAACCGGCGTGACTGTCCAGACTCGCGTTATTTCCCGTTGCATCCAATTTCACTCCATCCTGTGTATTATTCAAGTACTTGTACCTTGCTCCATCTTTCAACCCCACAAACTTCAGTGCATGCGGCCCATTATGTCCGCGAGGGTGTATTTCTGTAAAGATTTAAGCATTTGTTGCTCAACCTCATCCGTAATCTCTTCAAAAACTTGATCGAAGAGGCTACAGGTTTCATCCTGATCCGTTGGATTTAAATCTGAGTTTGTCTCAGTGTTTGTGATCAGAAAAATTTCAGCGAGCGTAATATGTGTGGGATCTGTTTTGAGCACATATCCACCGTCACGCCCTTCCCTTGCCTCAACCATACCCGCTTGTACGAACGGAAACAAAACTCTTCTTAGAAAAGATGCATTGATCTGAAGCGTCTCTGCCAGAACAGCACTGGACTGAACACATTGGTTGATGGCCAGCCATGTTAGAGCAAATGCTGCAATCCGAAATCGATGTTTCGGGATGATTTCTACCTTGTTTGGGTTCAACTGCATTCTCCCCCCTCCTTCCTGAAGCCGACCGTGGCATCTCCATGCAAGGAAACCCACATCGGCAGTTCGTAAATGTCAAAAAGCCCCCAACTATTAATCCGCATCTGGTCTTGTGAAAATGGACTCATCTTCAAATAGGAGGATGAGCGCATGGATAAAGAGAAACTTCGTCAGCAATGGATGAAGCGCATCACCCAATATCAAAATAGCGGGACGAATCCTTGTCCGGATGTGTCGAATGAATAAAGTATGAAGAACATCGTCATCCCCGATACAATCAAACAATTGCAGGAGCAGAACATGAAGCTCCACACGCAGGTCGCAGAACTGACCGCCAAGGTGATATGGTACGAAGAGCAGATCCGGTCTGCCTCTGTACCGCAACCATCACAGTCCTAGCGTAGCAAAAGTCCCCATCACATAGGTGGGGACTTTTAAACGCTTACGTTAGTTCTGCGAGACTACATGTGGATCGAAAATAACGAGCAAGGACCACCTTCAACTCTACGTATTTTAGGTGCTTGAAACCCGGTGTCGTCTTCCACAAGCTGTGCCCTGTTACCGAATAAGCACAGAATCAGTTTAGCATAAATACTGATTCTGTGCAAATGTAGTTTCTGTTTCTGTTTCTGTTACGCAGATGATGTTCGCAGTTCATAACCTCTCAACATTCGAGTTCGAAAAAAGGGGTTAGATTTATTTTCCCTGGATATTGCGTACCGTCTGGTCGGCCTTACATCACGCCGTTGTTGTTATTGGCGGGGATGTTCGGTCCGAACCACGGAGCGGAGTTGGTTTTCGGATCGCCGATGACTTGCAAGACGTCCCAGTGCTCAACCATCATCCCGTCCTCGCGCACCTTCCACATATCGACAACAGCGATGCCCGTATCGTCCGGGTCGTCGTTCAGGAAGTTCAGAAAATTGACATGCGCAAACAGATAGTCGCCAATGGCGACGATCTTGTGCACCACCACACGAGCATGCGGCCGTTCCTTGTGGAGGTTCTCAAACCATTCACCGAGCCCTTTCGCCCCATCCGCAAGGAGCGGATTGTGCTGGATATAGTCTTCGGTGACGTATTTCATGGCGCCTTCCATCGCCTGCTTCTTGTTGATGATCATGTCATAGCAATCGAGAAGGTTATTTTTGTTGCGAACGGCCTTGGGATCGTTCGTATCGACAAGCTCAATAATGGTATTCTTATTCATGGTAGTTTCTCCTTTTATGAAATTGAGGTAAAATTGTTCAGTTCAGCCCGAACAGATTGAGCCGGAACTTGTCCTGCTCGGCGTCGGATTTCTCGCGAACGACCCGAATGAACTGTTCCGCATCGGGCCCGACAGTCGCATAGGCAGGCGCAGGCGTCTGCTCTGAAATGGCGATGATCTGGTTCGCGGCAATGACCGGGTCGAGGCCATTGGCTTGCATCTCGTTGAACATGGCCGCGTACTTATCGAAATTCTCTCCATAGAGTTCACGCTGTTCGGGCGTCATCTCTTTCGAGAATTTTGCAAGGGCGGCTGCACTCGTCACCGATCCGGTCGTATTGAGGTTGCCGGGGGCCACGACCACGACATCCACACCGAACGGCTTGAGTTCTGCGCGATAAACAGTCGCAAAGGCTTCGATCGCGGCTTTTGACGCCCCAGACGGCCCGTTGAACGGCAACGGCAGGCGCGCGGTGATGGTGCTGATCTGAACGATCCGTCCCCGCGCTTTACGCAGCGCCGGCAGGAAGTTGTTGATGACTGAAAGGGAGCCGATCACATTTACCTCGAACTCCCGCCGGACTTCGCCAAGTGGCACGAACTCCACCGGCCCCGGGGAAAGGATGCCGGCGTTGTTGATAAGAAGATCCAGTTCGCCGCCGGTCTGCGAAACGACGGACTGCGTCCAGCGCTTGACGGCAGGTTCATCGGTGATGTCACAGAGGGAGAGCTGGACGGCACCGTCGGTCGCTTCCTTCAACTCATCGATTTCGGTCTGCGATCTTGCTGTGCCGAAAACGCGGTAATTTTTCGCCGCGAGGGCAAGAGCGAGCTCTCGTCCGAGCCCTCTTCCTGCACCGGTTACGGCGGCGACAAGTGTTTTGTTTGAAGTCATAATGATCTACCTCCATACTCTTATTTTAGGCTAGCCCTATAGCTATCTCGGGGAGAACCAACTTTCTCCGAGTTCGATTGAAATCTCTTCCCTACCCCAACTCATCCTCGAATTATTTTTTCAACATTCGTGGGTTCGGGCCTCCAGTGCGTGTTATCGCTGCTGGGTTCCCCCATTCATCCTCGGATCGATGTGTGCTTACTACCTTCCCCGAGGCATTTCGCCGTTTGCGGGCGTCCTTCTTCGGCTCCTAGCACCCAAGCCTTTTCTAGCTTATCCAGGGTCCCCGAAAAGCATTCGGAATTTGCTTCGTTAGCTGTTCTTCACTTTTTGGGGTTACCTTGCTCCTTCAATTAGGTGCTTGAAACCCGGTTACGCCTCTGTTCGGAGAGGCTTGAGAGCGCCACCCCAGGCGATCACTTGATCCAGTAACGGCCCTACTTCAGCATCATGCCGTGGATGTGGCTTGAACGTTGTGAAGTTTTCAAAATCCGTGAAGAGCGAGAGCATCACTTGTGCCGAAACGGTAGCAACATGTTGAGATGCCAACACGTTTCGCAGATGCTCCACCGCGCGTACACCTCCAACGCCCCCATAACTGACGAAAGCGGCCGCCTTGTTGTACCATTCAGGAGTTAAAAAGTCGATAGCATTCTTGAGCGCACCAGATAGACCATGGTTGTACTCGGGCACCACGAAAATGTAGGCATCAAAGCTCTTGATTTTCTTCGACCACGCTTTTGTATGCTCATGAACGTATTGTTGTCCGGTAGACGACGGCATCGGTTCGTCTAGCATCGGGAGGTTATAATCGGCAATGTCGACAATCTCGAATTCGGCATCCTTACGTTCCTTTGTGAGGTTGTACACCCACTTTGCAACATCGACATTGACACGACCTGGACGGGTGCTTCCAGTAACGATTGCGATTTTCAGCATATTTAGTCATTCCTCCTTTCATTTCGTCTTCTACAAGCTGTGCCCTGTTACTGATTGAGCACAGAATCAGTTTAGCATAAATACTGATTCTGTGCAAACATAGTTTCTGTTTCTGTTTCGCAGATGGCGTTCGCCATTCATAGCCTCTCAACATTCGAGTTCGAAAAAAGGGGTTAGATGGATTTTCCCCTGGGTATAACAAACGGAGCGATGACGATCCGGAATTTTCAAATCCTCATCGCTAGAGATGTATGATTAGGATATTCTCAGGCTGACAAGAGCAACGACTTCAAAGGTCCAGATCGGTCTCTTCGTACCAAGCGTCCTTGTGTTGGCACATGGCAATGCCAGAGATGCGTATGGTCCACATCATGGTACTGCGATGCTTGGCAGCTTCGAGGTAAAAATCCTCCTTTGCTCAACAACCACGCCATTGAACCAGAATTACATTGGGGTGATCTCTTGCGTTTCATTGTTGAACGCTCAAGCTTCTGGCCGTTGGGCTGGACACGGAGGCATCTCCTCATCCGCGAAGTAGTCGATGCCTGCCTCGTCAACGAGGCGCCTGGCACAACAACGCCTACGTTGATCGTTTCGGCGCTCGGTATCAATTCAAGACAAAGACAACCCGTGATTTTCCAGTGTTCTCGTTCCAGGTCTTCTCGACATCGACGAGAGGCACGGCAAGTGTTTCGATCTGTAATTTTGCGGGTACGACGGTTTGCACCGAGTCGTTCGCTGCCCGGGTGATATCACCCATGGGAACGCTGCCGAGACCGCTGCCCATCAATACTACCGGGCACAGGCCCGGAGCGCGGAAGATGGCAGCATAATCTCTGGGCCGCAAGTCACTACGCAGTTCATTCCCGGCCGCCATTGTCCGGTGTGGCTGCAAAGAAACGCATGTGCAATTGACGCAGTTGAGCAGCACAGTGCTAGATTTCTCCCTGGTCAGTGAGTTCTTGAGAAGCAAAATGATAGAATGCGGCTGCATCATCCCAGCTAGTAAACCCAGCTTGTGCCATGAGGTCACTTCCGCCGCCTTTTCCGTTGAAGCCTGCCAAGTGAGCCTTGAAGAATTTCCCACAGGAAGGTGATGCTTCTTTGTTCTGACAGAGGACGACCTTGTTCTCAGATACTGAAGCAAGGAGAACCGGCAGCTCCGTCATCGCGGCTATTTTATTGGCCAGGTTCTGCAGATCCTTAAGTGTCTTGTCCGGGAAGACGTGATGAATAACCTTATCTGCCAAATCCTGAATCATTTGCTGAGCCATATAGTCATCATTCTGATCCTTAAGAACAGCCAGCTCAGCCTGCACCTGCTTATGTTCGTTCTCCAGCTGGATTAGACGGTCAGTAAGCTCTTCCTTACCTGATTTAAATCGGGAGGATAAAGTGCTGATGATCTGCCCATACATATTGAATTCCTTCAGAGCCCGATAGCCGGATATGAAATAAATTCGGATATTGCCTTTTTGCTTCTCTGTCTTAAGCAGCTTGATCATTCCGATCTCACCGGTCGAGGATACGTGAGTTCCGCCGCAGGCATTATATTCGACATCCTTCATCTCTACAATGCGGATGTTCTCCTTCACTTTGGGCTGCTTTACAAGCTTGATCCTTGCCGCTTCCTCTTCGGTCACCCAATAGGTATGAATAGGATGATTCTTGTAGATATGACGGTTCGCTTCCTGCTCAATGGAGCTTAATTGGTCTCTACTCAGCTCAGCTGCTTCCACATCAATCGTGCAATAATCCACTCCCAGATGAAAGCTTAGCGTAGGGCATTCATAGAGCTCAAGGCATACAGCGGATAACAGATGCTGAGCACTGTGCTGCTGCATATGATCAAACCGAACGTCCCAATCAATTATGCAGCTGACCTCTTTGGATTCCGGCAAGGCTTCAACCTGGTGTACAATCTGATCTCCATGGGTAGCAACATCCAGCACCGGAATCCCCTGTATTGTCCCGATGTCACATGGCTGCCCTCCCCCATGGGGATAAAATGCCGTTTCTTCCAGTTCAACATAATAGCAGTCGTCTTGCTGCCATGTATGTATTATACGAGTCTCCCATTGCGTCAGATAAGGGGAGTCATAGTAAAGCTTCTTCGTCATATAGGCGGTTCCTTTCTTCTGTCGATCGTTATTTATTACCACAGTCCAGGGGTAAGGGATACTCCGAAGCTGTGCTATGTATCCGCAAGCCGCAGCATGCTTGTTTAATTATACACGCCTTCCTTCAATTAAGGTATTCGTGAAGCAAGGTCTGCCGCTGTCCATAAAAAAACCTTCGAGCACTTGGCGGTATTGCTGCCAAGACTCGAAGGATCTTAATATTTATTAGAGCACTTTCTGCAAGAAGCTGATCGTACGCTCATGCTTCGGATTACCGAATACTTCCTCCGGGGTACCCTCTTCTATAATATAACCGCCATCCATGAAGATGACCCGGTCGGCAACCTCACGTGCGAAGCCCATCTCATGAGTAACGATCATCATCGTCATGCCTTCACGAGCAAGGTCCTTCATAACGCCAAGTACTTCACCCACCATCTCAGGGTCAAGCGCCGAAGTCGGTTCATCGAACAGCATGACATCCGGATTCATCGCAAGCGCGCGGGCAATCGCTACCCGCTGCTTCTGACCACCTGATAATTCGGCTGGATAAGCACCCGCTTTATCGGACAGACCGACACGTTGCAGTAAGCGTGTAGCCGTCTCACGTGCCTGTTGCTCATTCATCTTACCAAGCTCCATCGGAGCAAACATGATGTTCTTCATCACATTAAAATGCGGAAAAAGATTAAAATGCTGGAACACCATACCGATATTTTCTCGAGCTTTATTTATATCTGTTTTGGGATCACTAAGATCCTGATCGTCTACTACTACATGTCCAGCCGTAATTTCTTCGAGCTTGTTGATGCAGCGTAAGAGCGTACTCTTTCCTGACCCGGAAGGACCGATGACACACACAACCTCACCTTCGTTGACGGACATATCAATGTTCTTAAGTACTTCATTTGAGCCATAGCTTTTCTTCAAGCCTTCAACACGAACTTTACCCACGACTACGTTTCACCTCCAGCGAGCTTGCAATTTTAGTGAGTATGGTGATAACAACCAGATACATGATCGCAACGATCAACCAGATATCAAAGGAAGCAAAGGTTCTCGCGATAATGATTTTACCTGATTGAGTCAATTCGACAAGTCCAATCGCGGATAGAATCGACGTATCCTTGAGTGTAATAACCAGCTGATTGATAAACGAAGGAATCATAACACGAATCGCTTGTGGAATGACAATCTTCATCATCGATGTGCGATAAGGCAGCCCAAGCGAACGCGCAGCTTCCATTTGGCCTTGATCAATGGATTGAATCCCGCCGCGGATGATCTCTGTTACATAAGCACCTGCATTCAAGCTAAGTGTCAGAATGGCAGCCAGGTACAGCGGCATTGTAAAGCCAAACGCCTGCGGAATACCAAAGTAAATAAAGAAGGCAAGTACGATAAGTGGTATACCACGGAATAAATCAACGAACACCGTTGCGATGAATCGCAAAGCTTTATTTTGTCCGACTTTCATGAGTCCGAAGATCAATCCAAGAATAAACGCAATGAACAAGGATACGATCGTATAGATCAGCGTTTGTCCAAGACCTTTTAACAACGGTGGGATTGACTGCAGAATCAGTTCGCCGCGACTTAAGGTTGGAGCAGGTACCCCTTCGCCTTCACCCAGATATTTGGCGAGAATCTGATCATACTCTCCGCTCGCTTTAAGGTTCGTGAGTCCGGCATTAAACTTTTGCAGCAGCTCTTGATTTTGCCCTTTGCTAACCGCAAAACCGTAGGAACCGCCCTCTTCCTTATCCGTTACAATCTTCAAACCGTTGTTTTGAGTTACCCCATAAGCCAGTACCGGGTAGTCTTCAAAAGTAGCAACAGAGTTGCCTGTCTTTACATCATCATACATCTGTGAGGAATCATCAAATGGTACAATACTGAAGCCGTACTGTTCAGAAATAGACTCGGCGAAGCTGTATCCTTCCGTACCGGTCTTAACAGCTACTTTCTGTCCTCTAAGATCTTCGTAGCTCTGAATGGTATCGTTATTTGCACCAACACCCATAACAACCCCGGATTCAAAATAGGAATCTGAGAAATCAAATTTCTGTTTTCTCTCATCCGTAATACTCATACCGGCAATAACGCCGTCGACTTGATTCGACTCAAGCGCTTGAACTGCCGCATTAAACCCTAACGGTTTAATTTCGTACTGGAAATTTTGATCCTTCGCGATCGCATCTAACAGATCTATGTCGATACCGACAAATTCACCGTTTACATCTTGGAATTCAAACGGGGCAAATGTAATATCTGTTCCAATCACATAGGTTTTTCCGGAATTCGACTGTGCTGAAGCACCTCCCGCCCATCCGGACAAGCCAGTTACTAGAAGCAGCACCAGCGTCAGAATAAAAAATGAGACCTTTGTTGTTTTCATATGTCCTCCTCTTGACGGTCTTCTTTTTCATAGTTACACCTGATTTACGGAAGGAGCTCGTACTCCTTTTTTAACAGACGTAACGATTATTATACAATTTTATTGGCCTCATGAAAATAATCATTCGATGAATTTTTGTACAGTTATTATTCGTCTCTCCTGTGCATTCGATTCAATTCAGCTTGGTCACCATCTTAAAGTCCGAACCATCTTTCAACTAACAACGCAGTTATAATTCTTCAATCAGAAGTATTCTCACAAAAAAAGCCATCTCCACTGCTCACTTAAGCAGTAAAGATGACTCGAATTTTCTCCTGTCTTAATTCTCAGCTGTATCTACTTTTACAAGCATCTTGCCGATATTCGTGCCCTGGAACAGCTCCAGGAATGCTTCAGGAACACGGTCGAAGCCTTCGAAGATCGTTTCTTCATATTTGAGCTTACCTTCTGCTAACCATTGTCCTAACATTTTGGCTCCCTCAGGCAAGCGATCTGCATAATCCCCGAGTACAAAGCCTTTGATCATGGAGCGTGTCTTGATGAGCTTCGTCAGAATACGTGGTCCTACATCGCCGCCTTCTTCTTCATTATATGCAGAGATGGCACCGCATAGCGGAATACGTGCATAATCGTTCAGCTCCGTCATCACCGCATCGGAAATATCGCCGCCAACATTATCAAAGTACACATCGACCCCATTAGGGCACGCCTGCTGAAGATCTTTTTTCAAATCAGACGTGGTCTTATAGTTAATAGCCGCATCAAATCCAAGCTCCTTCGTGAGCCAGGATGTTTTCTCATCCGAGCCTGCAATGCCGACAACATGTGCTCCTTGGATTTTGGCAATTTGTCCGACAATGGAGCCGACCGCTCCAGCTGCCCCAGACACGACCACCGTCTCACCTTCCTTGGGACGACCAATATCCATTAGTCCAAAATAAGCCGTCAAGCCTGTCATGCCAATGACACTAAGATACGCAGATAATGGCGCGATTTTCTCATCAATCTGTTGCAGCTTGTCTGCCTCCACTACATTATATAGCTGCCATCCAAGCATGCCTAATACCTTATCACCTTTGCTGAATTTATCGGATCGTGAATCAATGACTTCTCCAACAACTCCGCCTGTAATCACTTCTCCAAGTGGATATGGGGGAACATAGGATTTGGAATCATTCATTCGCCCGCGCATGTAAGGATCCACGGACAAATAAATGGATTTAACCAACACTTGACCTTGTGCTGGCTCTTGTATAGGTGCTTCTTCGAATTTAAATGTTTCTTCTGTCGGCATTCCTTGGGGTCTTGAATGGAGTAAGATCTTTCGGTTCATCATAATGAATATCACTCATTTCTTAAGTATTGTAGCCAGTGTTCGTTAAACTCCGGGCGTGAAAAAGATACGGGAAATGTAAAGTTTTAAAACTTTCAAACTATAACTCCAAATTAAAGGGTTTCTCTTCTGCCTTACAGGCTATCCAAGAAACCCGGTACTGCCGTATTAAACATATCCTTTACTAAATGTATCTTCTTATTCTGTCCTTCTCTAACGACTTTAATCAGCTCAGCATCATTCATAATTTTCAGATGATAGGTTACGTTGGATTTGTCCATGCCAAGCGTCCTTCCAATCTCTCCACAGCTATTGAATTGAGGACGATCGAGCAAGTAACGGACAATCTCGATGCGTTTCTTCTCAGCTAATGCCTTGAATATTCGCGCTCTCTTCTCATCATCCATCGTCAATAGTTTGATAGTCATAGAACTATCTTACCTATTAAACCTTATCTTTGTCAATGAAACCAAATAAGATGCCTCTCCCTTAACCCACTACTGCAGTTCCAGCAAATGAACGGGCACCTAATGTAGCATCCCGGGTTGTCGAAACGACGATGATATATTGTATTTGACCAGCTAGTACATCTTGCACTGGGGGAAAATCGACGGCAGTAATGCCAACCATTTCATAACGTATCTCATTTATGTCCCCTGTTCCTGGATTGACAGTTGTAAATATGAGTGTTCCGTTTCGGTAAATTCGAAAGGTAACATCCGATGTAAAAGGTCCATTGGGTCCGGGTGCTGCCAGCCTCAAGTAAGCGTTTAACATGACTCTAACATATCCGGCTTCTTGGGGTGATACCGATGTGGTCTGTAATCCAATGTTACCAAATACATATCCTCCCATTGAAGAAGTTAACGTGAAACCAGGCACATCGACAGTACTATCCTGTGCAATTCTCATGTCTACCAATCGGCTGCTCATGATCACATCACCTCTATTTTGATATATTAATAGATTATTCAATTTGAGAGATTATGAGTCAGGCACATGAGCAATTAATACAGGCAAAGAAGGATAAATAGAAATAAAGCCACTGCTTGAGCGGCTTCATTCCTTGATCATATCGATATAGAATGTAAATTAAGAAATAATTCGTAAATCTTACAGCAATCTTGCAAGCTCATCATATTGTAATTGAATTTGCGGATGATAGTCATCACTTTTTACATACTGAAGGATGCTATTCAAGAATTGTTTTCCTTCCGGTGTATGAGCGATCTCCTTATCATCAAAGGTTCCGACGACAACTCGGCCATTTAATACACGAGCTTCAAACAGCAAGCTGAGCTTATGATTACGTTCGAAATTGTCGATGGTTTGTACGATGGGCTGGAGCTTCGGCACCGTATCGTCCAATACGATGGACCTGGAATTCATGACAATGCTCCACCATGGATAGGTGGAATGTGTCTCCGTAGGGAAAGACTCAAACACGGGATGCTTATTATCAATATATAATCCCATCGTTCCAACAGGCGTAGGCTTATTCATACTCTCTGAAATGGAACGGAACATAGGGTAACACCAGAAGTCTGTACTGTAGGTACCTTCAATGGAATGAGTCAATGACGCCGGATCTGGAAGGAGTAAAATATCTTCCCCACGCTCAAGCAGCTCTTTTGCCTGATCATTAAGCTCTCGGAACAAATGAGTCCCTGTCCAGTCTAGTTCTTGATGAACCGGGTATATCCAAAGATCATAGTTCTTATAAATATCAGTCCCTGCTATGGAGAGCTTCAGCACGACTTGAGTCATAGAAGTTACGCTTGGCAGCTGTGTGTGAATAGAGCCGATATTTATATAATTCAAATCTTGTCCAACCGAAACTTCCATTTCTCCTTCGACTAATACATCTCCATTATTTATTAATTCCCATTTTAGCGTCTTACCATTTAAAGAGTCAGTCCTATAATAACTCAGCTGGATATCAGCTTCAAAAGACTCTCCGGCTTCATAATTATAGCGGTCAAAACGGGCCAACAGAACAGCATCCGAGCAAAATGTCCTCCACTCTTCGGGCGTTACAAGTCCCTTGGAATCCATGAAGGCGTCCAGAACCCCGACGAGAGCTGTTCCTTGTCCACTGAAATCCTGTAAATCGAGCAATTGAAAGCCTGCAAGCTTCTTGGTCCGGAATGCGGCTTCTAGTTCCTCCTTATAGCAGGCAACGGCCAATTTTCCAGAGTTCTCAAAATAAGCTTCGGCCAAATGTCCTAACCCCTTGGCTTCGAGACGAGTACGGAATACTTCAAAGTTCTTCGCCTTGAGCGGTCCTGTGTACTTCTCGATCTCCTTAAAATTCGGATAGGTTGCATATTGCCCGATCTCATGAGAAATGACTGGAATGCGAGGGATCAGCTGCTCTTCTGCTGTCTCAGCTTGTACAGTACGCATCTCGGTTCCATATTGAATTTGGATCGACTGATTACCAGATTCCTTGTCCCCATCATCAAGCTTTGCAGACGGCCAGATCTGTTCATCATAATCCTTCATCGTGCCGGGGAAGTCAGTTTGAACATGTCCAAGTGGAGCATCACACATGGCATAGGAGCCACGGAACAAGCGTTCTTTGGAAAAGCGTACACCACAGTAAAAGTCATCTTCCTCCAGAATTACAGGTACAAATTGAAAATTGTTTGAACCTTCCGTATACAAATGGCGTGAATCGTAGGCCTTATACTGCTTCAAAATGTCATTTAATCTCTCTTTGCTCCCCCACAGCTCATTACCCAGCGACATCATCACAAATGACGGATGATTACCGAACTCACGGAGTATCGCATACCCTTCACGAATCAAATAATCCTGCTCCGCTTGATTATGCTGTTCATGTGTCTCATCTGTAATCGTCCCCCAGAACGGAAGCTCAGGCTCCATATAAATGCCCAGCATATCTGCAGCGATAAAGGCGGCTTCCGGTGGACAGCACGTATGGAAGCGATAATGATTGATTCCATACGATTTCGATGTCGTCATAATACGCAGCCATTCCTCTACATCCGTTGGGGCGTAGCCAGTAAGCGGAAAGATCAAGCCATCATGCTTGCCGCGAAGAAATGTTTTATTACCGTTGATTGTAAACTTATCTCCATCTGCTCTGAATTCCCGAAGTCCGATCAAGACGTTATGAGAATCCAGCACCTCTCCGCTAACCGCTTTCAGCTCAACCTTCAGCTCGTACAAATTAGGCTTCAGATCACTCCACAGCTGCGCATCTTCACCCATTTCATAAGTGACAGATACGTTATTCGAGCTTAACTGAAATGTTTGCTCCTTCACCGTATGCTTGATATCCGTGTTAGAGCTGCATGCCGAAATGTGAAGCTGTGCTGCATCCCATCTGCCGTTAAGATGGGCTGTGAGCGTAACTGTCTTTTTCACCGGATCGGTATAGGTTTGAATGTTCTCTAGATAATCGTGACTGTAAAATTGAAGATCTACTCGCCCCGTAATTCCGTTCCAGTTGGTCTGTGTATCCTCGGAAGTCATATGTCCACCCTTGGTCGGGTAATTCGTATTGTCCACACGGATCGTAATTGTGTGCTTCCCTTCGCTTAGGGTACCCGTTAGATCATATACGTGCGGAGTGTTTAGACTGTTCTGTGTCCCCATCTCTTCTCCATCCACCCATACCGTAGTGACACGTGTTCGCTCCAAGAATAGAAAACATGGCTTGTCCTGAAGCTCCTCTGGAACTTCAACCTCTCTCGCAAACCAAGCAAAACCTTCAAATGCATATTCATCGGTTAATGACCCGATTTTGACCTCTGTATTCTTCTTCCCTTTCCTCGCATGGGATGTCGTATTCGGCAGTGTGATGCTATCCTCAAATGGCAGCTGAAGCCCGTGCTTCTGCTCATCCAGCTGCAGACTCCAAGCCCCTTCTAAATTCATTCTGTTCAGCATTGATTTCTATTCCCCCTCTCCAAACATTCTGTAACTATGTAATACATGCAATTCTATCATGATAACGCTTCATTTATAAGGTTTCAGAATCCAATTGATAAATTATGAAGCTGAAACTATACATTTTTTAAACTTCAATTCAGACTACAACGCGGTTAGTATAACAGCCAACCCATTAAACCCTCCATGAACAATCATGGCAGGAACAATCGATCCCGTCTTCTCATAGCACCATGCACAAATGACTCCGGATATAAAATTGACGGGTAAAGTGTTGTACGTAGGAATATGAACAATGGTAAAGACGATCGAGCTAAGAATTAATCCGGCGCTAACTCCCCATTGAACTCGAAACCATTTGTATAGAAATCCGCGATAAAAGATTTCTTCATACACCGGTGATACAATCGCCGCAGAGACAAATCCGATCATTAAAGTAAACCAGCTCATATTCTGCTGAAGGCTTTCAGTTTTGCTGTTCTCTGTACCTATATGTAATAGATCCATCACGATCAATATGAGAATGCTTGAGGCAATTAATGCGAACAACAATAACACGATGAATCCCCAATACCTATTGGAAAAAGACTGTAATCCAATGTCAGCCCATTGTAATCCATGAGGCTTAAGCGCAATGAAATACACGCCTGCTATAAAAATGATCGCCATGATCAGACCGGTTAAGGTGCCAGAATATAAGCTGTCTTGAAACCATTCATATAGCAAGTCTTGCAGTAAATACTCAATGGTGACAGGAACAATAACCAGGACAAGAAAGAGTAATAGACCGAGTTCCTTAAATGACCACTCCATAGATGCCAATGCTTCTTTTTTCAAAATAAACTCCCCCTAGGACTTTTAGTGTGTTAAATTCAGCTTAATTGGTGACGTTACGTAACCTGCAAGCTTTTTTTATGTGGGGGGAATTACATAATGAATTATTTATCAACAGGTATGGTGTCAAAAAAGCTAAATGTATCTTTACGCACCCTTCGTTATTATGATCAGATTGAGCTAGTACAGCCATCATACAAAGACGAAAATGGCAAACGCCACTACACACCAGAAAACTTGCTGCTGCTTGAAAAAGTATTACTGCTTAAGTCTGCATCTATGTCCCTCGAAGATATCAAGAAATTGATTAATCAACTATCCATCGAAAAAACGCTGCATGTTCATAGAGACCAGCTTAAATATGATATTGAGCGTTTACAGCAGGCGCTCGATTACACGAACACGCTGATGAACATGACCAAGCTGCAAACAGAGATCAAATGGGACCTCCTGCTTCCACTATTGTCAAATGAACAGGAAGCTGAGGAACGTAAACGAAGAAAAAAACAGGTGATGGAGGGGTGGTTCACAGCGGATGAACAAACTATTCTTACAGATCAATTGCCAAAAATGGAGAACGATCCTGTTCATATGACGAAATGGATTAACTTGATTAAGCGAATCGAAATTTGTCTGGAGGAGAATAAATCCCCAAGTTCACGCGATGCTCAAATCATTGCCGAGGATACTCTTCTGCTATCTGACGAAATGTTTCAAGGTAATAAGGAGCTTGCCGATAAGTTCTGGGAAGCAAGGAGATCGGAGGAAGCTTCATCGGATCTAAATCTGTATCCGATCAAAGAGGAAATGATCATTTTTATGGAGCAGGCAATTATTTATTATGAAACCAAGAATTTTATATAGTCTCCATAAAGAATAATCAATCGACTATAGCTATTAACTTAACGACACCATATTCCAAAAAATAGCAGCACTCATGAATCTAAATGTTATACATAAAATGCTGCATAACTATAATCGTGAAGTCCAGGGTAAATTAAGTTTACCTCTGGATTTTTGCGTTGTATTCCCAGTTAAATTCATCACAGTGAAGCACGATAAATGTTGACAAATTGTGAACAGAGTAGTAGTTTAGAACCATGCAATATATTTGAACGTTTGTTCAAAACACATGTTCAAATAATGTGTCCCATCAACCAATTAGAATGAACTTAGAAGGAGAGATTCAGATGAACTACAAAAATATTAGTGTAGCGGGCAGTGGTGTATTAGGGAGTCAAATTGCTTATCAAACGGCATTCCATGGATTTCAAGTAACCGTATATGATATTAATGATGAAGCCCTGGATAAAGCAAAGGAGCGGATCTCGAAGCTCAAAGCTCGTTATCAGGAGGATTTGGGAGCGAGTCAACAGGAGGTTGATGCTGCTTACGAACGTTTATCCTTTAACTCAGATCTCAGTGCAGCCGTTTCAAGCGCGGACCTGGTCATTGAAGCCATCCCAGAGATTGTGCCGATTAAGACGGATTTCTACAAGAAACTCGGTGAAGCTGCACCTGCACATACCATCTTTGCATCCAATTCTTCTACTCTGCTGCCTAGTCAGTTTGCCGAAGTAACGGGTCGTCCAGGTCAGTTTCTCGCCCTTCACTTCGCTAATGAGATCTGGAAGAACAATACAGCAGAGATTATGAAGCATCCTGGTACAGATGAAAAGGTGTTCGAGGATGTGATTGCATTTGCTCGTGCCATCGGCATGGTGGCCCTTCCGCTTCATAAGGAGCAGCCCGGCTACATACTCAACTCACTTCTTGTTCCATTGTTAGATGCAGCTGAGCTCCTGTTGGTTAAAGAGATTGCAGATCCGGAAACAATCGACAAAACCTGGATGGTCGGTACGGGCGCACCGAAAGGACCTTTTGCGATTCTTGACGTGGTTGGACTAAATACGGCCTATAACATCGTTCTTGCGAAAGCAAAGGCTACGAGTAATCCCACTTTGGAAAAAGTGGCTCAACTGCTGAAGACTGAATATATCGACAAAGGCAAGCTTGGCGTTGCAACCGGAGAAGGCTTCTACAAGTATCCCAATCCAAGCTATGAGCATCCCGATTTCCTTAAAAGCTAAAAGGAGTATATTATCTGATGAGCCTTGCGAAGGATGACCAGGGAAAAAATAAAAATGTGAAAGAGCAAATCCTAAAAGCAGCCAAGAAGCTGTTCTCATCTCAAGGATATGAAGCGACGACGGTCAGGCAAATCTGTGAAGAAGCAGGCGTTTCGCTGGCCCTCGTGTCCTATCATTTTGGCGGTAAGGAGAAGGTGTTCTTCGCCTTGTTTGATCCGATTAGGGAGACAACCCAGAACCATCTATATGACTTGTCGAAGCCATTAGCTGCTCTGACTGATTTTTGCAGATCCTTTGTCTTATTCAGGTACGAGGAGCACGAACTGATCACTATTCTTCAGCAAGAGCTCTTCTTGAAGAGTCCGAGACTCGATCTGATGACCGATGTTTTCCTCCCCTCATGGAATGAGCTTCGACAGATTCTGACGGCTTGTAAGGAGAACGGAATTGTTGAATATGAGTCATTAGAAATGACCATTAATTTTGTAATGGGAACCTTGATATTCTCATTAAGCAATCCGTTTCTAAATCCAATAGTAAAGAATTATTCGCCAGAAGAAGCTTCGGAGCAAGCCATTGGATATATTCTTAAAGGCATACGAATTAATAAAGGCACGCAGTAGATGCGTGCCTTTTGCTTGTATCGATTGACACAGAAAATACGAATGTTTAGATTAGTTCACTCTTCTTCTCTACCTACTGTTTCAATTAATTTGTTAATCCAGCTCATTTCCGTCTTTAACTTGGAGATAGATACCTTCAACACTTGATCCCGGTAATAATCAATGTTAGGCTGCTCAAGTCTTTCCTCTAGATTTAATAAGAGCTGTTCAAGGTCCTTCATTCTCATATTTAATATACGCAGCCGTTTATCCTGTGAAATATACCGGAATAAAGACACTCTGATCAAGAATTCCGAATGATGCCTCGCATCTCTCTCCGTAAATGCATTGACCAGCTCCGTTATTCGTCTCTTCCCATTCTCTGTTATTTCATATATATACTGAGTAGGCCCTCCACTCTGTTCATTTATTCGTTTCGTGACCAGTCCTTCTTCCGTAAACTTTCGTAGTGCAGGATACAGCATGTTGTTGTTCACATCGGTCAAATATCCTAAATCCTTCTGGATTTCCTTCTTGATCTCATAACCATGCTTAGGTGAGTCCTCAATCTGGATAAGTATAAGCAGCTCTATGTACATAATGTTACCTCTTATATAGTTTAGTATCTTGGTGCTCAAATGTATTGTAAGCTTACCAATTACCCGCTTCATCTTCAATCCCATATTCGACAAAAAACTGAGATAGGGTCTTATGGTCATGGGTCGTTCGCATGTGTTTCGTCATTTTTATATATGTTAAACTAACATAGTTAAATCAATTCAATAAAATATCTATTTGAATGACTGGAGGGATTAATAGTGAACAATGAAATTATATCCTTGGAGGAAATTACCGAATTTAAGTCGTCATCAGAGGAATTCAGCCCTTATGCTTGGTATAAGGACAAGCTTATGAACGATCCTGTCAGCTATAATGAGGCGACCAATACGTGGAATGTATTCCGTTATAACGATGTAAAGAGAGTACTTAGTGATTATGAGCATTTCTCTAGCGTCAGAGTACGTACGACCATCAGTGTTGGCGCTGATGTCGATGAAGGCAAGCACTCCGGGAAATTCAATCTGATGACAGATCCTCCTGAACACAAAAAGAGCCGCTCCTTGCTCGCTGCCGCTTTTACGCCACGCAGTTTGAAGCTATGGGAGCCACGAATCAAGGAAATTGTAAGCGAGTTGATTGACTCTATGGAGGACAAGCCCGTTATTGATATTGTCGACGATTTTGCTAGTGCCCTGCCTACGATTGTCATTGCGGATCTGCTAGGCGTCCCTTCCAAAGACCGAATGTTATTTCAACAATGGGTTTATGATCTGTTTCTTCCGATGCCCAAAGAGAATCAAGATACGGTAAATGAACGTAAACGCAAAGCCGCCGTTGAATATTATTCCTATCTGTATCCATATGTGGTACAAAAAAGAGCCAACTTGTCAGATGATATCATATCTGATTTGATCCGGGCCGAAGTAGACGGAGATCAATTATCCGATGATGACATTGTAAGGACAACCATGTTTATTCTGGGTGCGGGCATTGAAACGACGAGTCATCTACTAGCCAATACGTTCTATTCCTTCCTTTATGATAACGATAAGATTTATGCAGAAGTACGAGAGAAACGGGAGCTGCTTCCCAATACGGTTGAGGAAATGCTGCGCTACCGGTTCAACATCGCGAAGATGGACCGCACGGTCAAAGTCGATAATAATCTGCTTGGTGTCGAGATGAAAGAAGGGGATGTTGTGGTTGCCTGGATGAGTGCTGCCAATATGGATGGTGAAGTATTCGAAGATCCGTTCACTTTAAATATTCATAGACCGAACAACAAGCAGCATTTAACCTTTGGCAATGGACCTCACTTCTGTCTTGGCGCACCGCTGGCGAGACTGGAAGCCAATACAGGGATCAGCATGTTCATGGATAAGTTTGCCCGCATCGAACCGATTCCAGGCTTCAATCTTGAAGCGAATCTGACGCCGTCCGCTGCAGGCAAAATGCTATCATCACTGCCGGTACGGGTATACAAAAAATAAGCCTATTCTCTGTCTGCTCATGCAATCTAATAATCAAGTAGGAGGGGCACCACCCCTCCTCTCACATCAACTAATATGCGGGTCCGCACTAGGACGATCCAAAAAAGTTAACAGATTCTGAGATAGTGAAGAAGCAAGCTTATCAGCCCTTCCCGCTCTCAGTAGGAATGTACATATTTTAAGTTTACTAACTAATACGTTTTATTCCCCTCCTCTATAGCTATAACTTCCCTTGCTGTTTCTATGAAAGATAATATGATGGGAGAAAGCCACTTGTCTTTATGCCATGCCATATGAGTATATACGTGCAAGTCCGGAATTTGCCATGGAAGAGCAACAAGTTCACCCCGTTCAACTTCGGCTTCCACTGTTATTTCGGGAAGAAAGGCAATGCCGATTCTCGCCATTGCACATTGTTTAATGGCTTCGGCATTTTGAAACTCCAAATAGGTAATATCATCAATCCCCTTTTTCTCAAACGAACGGTCAAACATGGTGCGATAGGTACAGCCTTTTTCATTGACCAGGAATACTTCTCCGTGAAAATCTTCCAGGTGTAGTACACTTCGTTCCGCGAGAGGATGGTCAGGGGCGACGAAAAAGCGGAAAGTTTCTTCCAGCAGCGGTTCCACTGTTAGCCCCGTTGAGAGAATGGTTTCATCCAGCATAAAAACGACATCCGCAGTTCCCTCAAAGAGCGTTTGCTTAAGTTCCTGATTAGGAACAGAGCGGAAGATGAGACGTACTCCTGGATAGCGCGAACGAAATTGCTGAAAAACAGTGGGAAGCCGGTAGGCGCACAGAACCTCGTTGGCGCTTATCGTCAGTGTGCCGCTTATTAGATTTTCATTTTCATGAACGTCACTCCTAGCTTCATCCAATTTGTCTAAAATACTTTGAACATGAGTTAGGAAGCGCATACCCGCTGTTGTGAGCATGAGTTGTTTGCCCAATCGGTCAAATAGACGAACCCCAAGCTCATCCTCCAATGCTTTGATCTGCATCGTGACGTTGGAGGGAACATAATTCAGAACCTCCGCAGCCCGACTGAAATTTAAAGTTGATGCAACCGTGCGAAACGTATTCAGTTGACGTAATTCCATCCTCCAGCCCCCACTTTACTTTCAATATTATTGAATACTGCTTTGAATTTTGTTCACTTTTATTGAGATTACCATAGCCCTATACTAACAACAACAAATGCATTTGTAATTTAAGGGTTCAAGATGAAGGGAGCAGTAATACAATGGATTACGAAGTTTTTGATCTGGGTAACGTTACTTTGCAATCAGGAGTGACACTACCAAACGCTTTTCTTGCTTATAAGACTTATGGGACATTGAACGAGAAGAAAGATAATGTTATTGTCTATCCTACAGCTTTTGGTGACCAACATTATCAGAATGAATGGTTAATTGGAAATGACATGGCACTAGATCCACAGAAATATTTTATTATTATTCCAAATCTGCTGGGAAACGGATTGTCTTCGTCTCCAAGTAACACACTTCCCCCTTTCGACCGGGGTCATTTTCCACAAGTCACCATCTACGACAACGTTAAATTCCAATATCGGCTGGTCACTGAAAAATTCGGCATTCAAAAAATTGCACTCGTAGTTGGATGGTCCATGGGCGGCATCCAGTCATTTCAATGGGCAGCTAGTTACCCCGACATGGTGGAACGAATTGCACCTTTCTGCGGAGCTGCAAAGACTTGGCCGCAAGCGTATGTGGTCCTTGACGGAATGAGGGCGGCGCTCATGGCTGCGATAGGCTTCGATCCAAATAAAATAAACCAGCTGACCTCTGCACACATGCGCACTGTTGGACGTGTTTATGCCGGATGGGGCCTATCACAGACGTATTACAGAGAGGAACTGTATCGTGATCTGGGATTTGATTCATTAGAAGAATTTGTGGTTGGCGTTTGGGAAGATAGCTTTATGAAGATGGATCCACACAATGTTCTCGCTATGTTATGGACAGGCCAAAATGCAGATATTAGTGTAAATCCTTTCTATAAAGGAGATTTCGATGAGGCGCTTCGAAACATTAAAGCACTAGCCTACGTCATGCCAGGGAGTACCGATCTCTTTTGCACTTCGGACGAGAACGAATACGAGGCTATGCTTATACCCAATGCAGTACTTAATCCCATTGAATCGATCTGGGGCCATTTTGCCGGTCGTGGAATTAACAATGTCGATAATAATTTTATAGATGTCAATTTAAAACGCATGTTATCACTTAATCCAAACAGATAAATAATCGTAAGTAATAGAAATAGCCTAATTTCTCTCCACTTGATTGAGAAATTAGGCTGTCCTCGTCTAGCTCTCCCCCATCGCTTTACGAACATCATAGTGCTGAAGGTCGATGTCCAGCTCCATTCCAAGTGCCAGCTTCGCAAGCTGGTTCCCGATATATGGGCCCATCGTAAGGCCAGAGGCACCGAGACCGTTTGCAGTGATTAAGCCATCCCAGCCTGGTACCGTACCGATGACAGGAAGAAAGCCGGGTGTAAACGGACGAAATCCAACTCTTACCTCCAGAACCGTACTATTGACGAGATCAGGCGCGAGCTCCAGCCCTTTGTTCAGTATTTCCTGCATACCTCCGGCAGTCACCCTGGTATCATAGCCCTCTATATCGTTCTCATGTGTAGCACCAATCACTATTTTTTGCTCATCAAAGGACAGCAGGTACTGATCCGTTGGCGGCATGACGACTGGCCAAGCACCGGTATCTTGATATTCCGAAACCCGTAAGTGCATAATCTGAGCTTTTTGGTAGCTTACTTTAAATTGAATCCCTAGTGGTTCAAATAAGGAATTCGCCCATGCTCCGGCACATACAATGACTTCATCGGCAGAGTAACTTGTCTGATCAACGGAAACCCCTGTTACACGATTTGATTCATACTCCAGAACGGCGCCTCCGCGAATAAGTGTAGCCCCGTTCCGCTCCGCTGATCGAAGAAGCGCATCACGCAGCGCTCGTCCATCGACTCTGGCTCCCCCGCTGACATAAACGGATTGATATCCTTCTGCAAGCAGTGGAAAGAGCTCCTGAGTCTCCGTATCATTTTTGATCGTAACATCACCGATTTCGGGGGCATCGCCCTTCCGTGACTGCGCACGCTCCTCCATTTTGCTAATCTTCTCTAAATCCGTATGAATGCTTAGAACGCCTACTGCAGCATAACCTGTTTCGGTCTCTCCCTCTTTTTTTAAACTATCAATAAGTTCTGGATAATAACGGGCCCCGCCTTTCGCTAACTGGTACCAGGCTTGATTACGTCTCTGTGATAACCATGGGCATATAATGCCTGCAGCAGCATCGGTGGCCTGCCCTTCATCTTTGCGATCTACAATCAAGACCTCTGCTCCCAGCTTCGCTAATTGATAAGCGGTGGAAGCGCCTAATATTCCTGCTCCTACGACGATGACTTTCTTCATGCTTACATTCCTTTCATAAACCAATGTCTCCATTATATCGAATGTACGAAGAAAGTCTAAGTGTCCTGCAGCTTATAACTTCCAACCGGTGCTGAAGATATCATGTACACCCTTCACAGCTTGCATTATCAATTGATCTAGTAATGTAATAACGAGAATACCTGTAATTTTTAATGTAATCGCTTTAATTTATATACTTCAGCCATGATATAATTGGATGAACAAACTATACAAAGGAGGAATACAGTGAAGATTATGAGTCAAGGCGCATACGATACAGGTACATATACCAATCTGTTTCAAAAGCTGGGTTATGACAAACAGCAAATTAATATGAAGCTTGAGGATACATGGAACGAACTGTTTTATGGAGATGAGAACACACGAATCTATTATCCTGTGGATGGGGACAAAGGCTATATACTTGATACCGGCAATCTCGATATTCGCTCTGAAGGCATGTCCTATGGCATGATGATGGCAGTACAGATGGACAAAAAAGAAGAATTCGATCGACTCTGGAATTTCTCTCACACGTATATGCAGCATACTGAGGGGCGATACAAGGATTATTTTGCGTGGCATTGCAAGCCTGACGGAACCCGCCTGTCACAAGGACCTGCACCTGATGGCGAGGAGTTTTTTGCCATGGCTCTGTTTTTTGCCTCAAACCGCTGGAGTGATGGCGTGGCTCCTTATGATTACAAGGTACAAGCAAGAAAGATCCTTCGAGCTTGCGTTCATCAAGGTGAAGATGGAGATGGTGATCCGATGTGGGATCCACATACCCGACTAATCAAGTTTGTACCGGAATCGTTATTCACCGATCCCTCCTATCACCTTCCTCACTTCTATGAACTATTTGCATTATATGCTGATGAAAGTGATCGACCCTTCTGGAAAGAAGCAGCGGCGGCAAGCCGAGCTTACCTGCATACAGCCTGTCATCCCTTAACCGGGCTTTCACCTGAATATGCAAACTATGACGGTTCACCAGCTCCGATTCAACCTCATGGTGATTTTAGGCATTTCTACAGTGATGCCTACCGGGTTGCAGCGAACATAGCATTGGACTGGGAATGGTTTCGCAAAGATCAGTGGCAGGTTGAACAATCCAATCGGATTCAGTCCTTCTTCAGCGACATTGATGTGTCCGATTATCGTCGATATACCATTGAAGGACAGCCCTTCGATGAACCGTCATTACATCCTATAGGTCTGCTTGCTACCAATGCCATGGCATCACTGGCTGCTGACGGACCGCATGCTGACCTATTCGTCCGCCAATTTTGGAACACTCCTCTGCGTCAGGGTGAGCGTCGTTATTATGATAATTGCCTATATTTCTTCAGTCTTCTAGCCTTAAGCGGCAGATATCGTATATATTGACAATGAGCGTGGGAATTAGTTCAACTAGTTAACGGCCTTATCTATTTCAAATGAATAAAACGTAATAATAAAGCGAAAAGAGGACTTCCCTGAACATCGATTCAGGGAAGTCCTCTTAATGCACAAGTTTTAATTGCTGACGGCAACAAACTTCCATTGATGATTAAGTCCGCACGTATAATCGTTTTGCTGTCTACGAAATCCGGACCGATCGCGTTATACCATAACCACTTGCGCAGTGCATTTTCCCAGTCGACAGGGTTCTGTGGATTGTCGCTCATTGCCTCATTCACAACGTCCCAGGAAACGACACGATTCCCGAAATGCTCTACAACTGTACGACTAAATGCCTGTGAGCTAGATCCCATACTCGAACCAGTCAAAGTGTGCAGGGGAACGGCTTACCTGCCCATTACCGGTGGCATATAGCCCGATTACCGCGCCGGTGAAGCACATCTTATGCACAAAATCCTCCGGAGATATAGCTCGAGCAGAGCCTGTACCCAAGCTCATCCAGTTACTTCCATCTACCGAACAGGCTAATTGGTATTCCTTTTCTGTTGACTTAATTTGGAGTACTAGCTGCTCCTCTTCAGTCTCACTCTCATGCACGAATTTTGACTCTCCACGTACCGTCAATCGGGCAAAAATCACTTTGCGACCTTCAGACTGTCTTACACCGAGCTCATAGTGCGCATCCTCATCCCTACGAATGCACAGCCCTGCCTCTTCACCATCGGCGACCGGAACGAACGACATAGAAGCTCTAAAGATGGCCTGAAGATGCTGCTGCCTTCGCCCAACAAAAGAAATTTGACCAACGTCGCTAAGACTTGCCTTTTGGCCATAGAGTGTCAGGAACCCTGGCTTTTCCGAAAGAGTACAAGCACCCGTTGTTGGGTTGCGCACGAACATCCAGTGTGAGCCTAGCTCTTCATTAAAGTCTTCCCGGCTCTGAACGTTTGCTGCATGGTTCTCTGGTATGGTAGGCACTGTCATCGGCAAGCGCTGAACGATCATATCCAGACTTACCGTTCCTTCATTGTTATCAATGTGCGGCCAGCCATCATTCCAAACGACCGGTGCAAGGAACGTTTCCCGTCCAAGCACACTGTAACCATCCTCGGTCAATCGAACCCCAAGGAATACGGCCCACCAGTCACCCTGATGATCCTCCACCAGGTCAGCATGTCCAAGGTACTGGATGGGATGATCCAAATTACGGTGGGTAAGAATGGGCTCAGGATAGCGTTCGAATGGGCCGTAGGGATCATTGCTTCTGCCGATAATTTCACGGTGCTCCTTGGCTGTTCCACCGGAAGCAGACATCATATAATACAACCCATTAATTTTGTACAAATGCGGACCTTCGGTCCATGGTCCACCATCCCCATGCCAGACGACTTGTGGTTCGGAGAGCGCGTCCCCCGTTTCAATGTCGATCTCGTACTGAATGGCATGTGAATCGTAACCCGCGCCTTGTTGGGCGGTAACATACACTTTACCATCATCATCAAAAAACAAGGATGGATCAATTCCGCCATAAGGAATACGGATAGGGTCAGACCACGGTCCAGCAGGGTTCTTTGCCGTAACGCAGAAGTTGCCGATACCTCTCACATCTGTCGTAATCATATAAAATGTGCCTTCATTGTAACGCAGTGCAGGGGCATAGATCCCGTCCGAGCTCTTCCGATCGGTCAAATCAAGCTGGCTGACTCGGTCTAATACGTTACCAATTTGTTCCCAATGAATGAGATCCCGGCTTCGAAAAATGGGTACTCCGGGGAAATACTCGAACGAACTACAAACAAGATAAAAATAATCATCCGCCTTCACGATACTTGGATCCGGATAAAATCCGGGAAGGATCGGATTGGCATAGCGTAATGTTTGTGATTGATGATGTGGCATTTATTCCTTGACACTCCCAACATTAAGTCCAACGACAAAGTATTTTTGCATAAAAGGATATACGAACAAAATCGGTAAAGAAGCAACAATCGTAATTGCAGCCCGAATGGAAATTGGCGTTACCTGCGTTGAATTCTCCATTCCTATACCATTGGCTACTGAAGGATTACTGTTGGCATTCATGCTTGAGGACAACAGCTTCATTAATTCATATTGGAGAGTGCTCAGCTCTTGAACAGAGGACGTATAGAGAAAAGCATCAAACCAGGAGTTCCAAGCGCCAACTGCGACGAAGAGTGCAATGGTCGCGAGTACCGGCTTACACAGCGGGAAGATAATTCTCCAGAAAATCTTAAAGTCTCCCGCACCATCTATTTTCGCTGATTCAATCAAGCTTTCAGGGATCGTGTATATATAAGTACGAATAACAATCAAGTTGAATGCACTGATCAGCGAAGGTAAGACATACACCCAGAAGGAATTGATCAAATTCAGGTCCTTAATCAAGAAGTATCCTGGGATAAGCCCTGCATTGAAATACATTGTCAGCACAAAGATGGTCGTAATTGGCTTGCGGAAAATATACTCGCGGCGACTCAGCGTATAAGCCAGCATAGAGGTTAAGAAAATATTAAGCACAGTGGAAAGAACCGTTCGTGCAACAGAAATTATAAAAGCGTTGTAAATTGTACCTGACGCAAATACTGCTTTGTAATTCTGCAGAGTGAACTCACGGGGCCATAAATATAGTCCTCCTCGGATCGTGTCATTTCCAGCATTAAATGAGACAACAATCGTGTTCAAGAACGGGTACAATGTCACCATTACCAACATAATCATAAAGATAGTATTAAAAGTGTTGAACAGGAGCGGTTCAATGCCCCTGCTACCCGGACGTCGGACAGATAGTGATTCAAAATTTCCTGACAATGGTGTTTTTTTCATGATTATAACAGCCTCTCTTCCCCAAGCCGCTTGGCGGTCCAATTCGCTAAGAGCAAGATTGTAATGCTGACTACGGTCTTAAATATTCCTCCTGCAGTAGCCAATGAATAGTTGCCCTGCGCAATCCCATATTTGAGTACGAAGATGTCAATCGTTTCAGACCAGTCAACAACCAATCCGTTGCCTAGCAAATACTGAACCTCGAAGCCTGCTTCAAGAATATGCCCCGTTTGCATAATCAGCAGAATGACAATGGTAGGCTTAATTCCCGGCAAAGTAATGTTCCACATTTTTTGGTATCGATTCGCTCCATCAATATCGGATGCTTCATACAGCGCCGGATCAATGGATGCGATGGCTGCCAAATAAATAATTGTGTTCCAGCCGACTTCTTTCCAGATATGTGAACCCGCAACGACACCCCAGAAATACTTTCCTTCCGTCAGCCATAGAATTGGTTCCTTTATTAAGTTCAGCTTCATTAATATATCGTTGACAATGCCATCCGAAGCGAGCGATGTTGCGACGATGCCAGTAACGATAATCCATGATAAGAAATGGGGTAAATATGAGATTGTCTGTACTGTCCGCTTCCATATGACCTTTTTGATCTCATTTAGAAGGAGTGCCAAAATAATGGCAGTAACAAAACCTAAAATCAAGTTTATAATACTCATGGCGAGCGTATTTCTAAGCACGCGCAAGAAATTATCATCTGTAAACAAAAATTCAAAATGCTTAAATCCTACCCAGGTTTGCTGTGAAAAGCTTCTTGCAGGCTTATAATCCTGGAAAGCCATCGTCCAGCCCCAGATCGGCACATAAGCAAAGGTAATAATGTATGCAAGCAGAGGAACAGACATCCATATAAGCTGCCTCTGTGCTTTGATATTCTGCCAGGTTATTTTCCTAATTTTCGGTTTTTTCTTCGGGCTGTGTGGATCGGTTCTTACTACAATTTCCTCCATAAATATCAAGCTCCCTATCCATCTTTATAATTGTACAAAAAATCAGGAAGGAAGAAGTACTTCCTTCCTGACGATATTTCTTTTACTCCACAGTCCAGTTATCAACTCTCCACTTCAAAACTTCATTGATGCGGTCTTCATAAGATTGGATGTCCAGCTTTTGAATTTGGGAAATGTATTCATTCCAAACACTTTCGAAATCTGATGTACTGGCAGCCAAAATCGCCCTCGGCAAATATTTGGTAGACAATTCATTCAGCTTCGTGTTCGCAATCTTAGCTGGAGAACCCTCAACAAGGTCAACAGACCACGCCGGGTAATAAATTGGATTCTCAGGTGGATCACTGAAGAAATCCACATAGCTGTTAAATCCATAAGCATCTAAAACTTCTTTATCAAACGGTCTCAGACTGGCTTGATATTCTTCTGGCTGATTACTTGCCGAGGTTGCATTACCATCACTGAAGTATCCTTCAATCTTCGGTGCAGTTGCATAGAATGCGTCCGCTTTGTTGGCCAGCTTCCATGTAGCATCAGCTGCGTTGTCACGCTGCTCCTGTGTTTTCATGAAACGTCCTTCATCATTGACATAATAGTCCTCGCCCTCGATGCCCCAAGTAAGTATTTTCTGCCATTCTTCTTCCATAAGTTTATCGAGCACTTTGATGATTTTGACTGGATCTTCGGCACTCACGGTAATACCGAAGCCATTATTCAGATTCAGCGCTGCGCGGTCACGGTAATAGTCTTTTATACTACTATCATAAACCAGCGGGAACCCTACATAAGTTCGCTCAATTTTACCTTGCGTTACAAGTGAATCTTCCGCGCTGCCAAAGTTCCAGTGTTGATCAAACATACCAAGCACTGCTCCACTGGACAATTTAGCCATGTACTGATCATAGTTCTGTGCAAACGCTTCCTTATCAAGTAAGCCTTGTGCATTGATTTCATTTAGCTTCTGATAGTAATCTTTGGCATATTCCTTGTCAGCAAAAATCTCTGCAATACCGTCTTTTACTACCACACCACCATCGTTCGGATGACCGATCAGATGCTGTGGCGGATTCAGCAAGCCCCAGTTCTTCCAATCATAGTTTAGAACCTCAAAACCGATTGTCGGCTGGCCATCAATGGTTGGATACTTCTCTTTGTATCTTGCGATCAAGTCGAAATATTCGTCCAATGTTTTGGGTGTCGGATAACCAAACTCCTTCAACACCTCTTTCTGAATCCAAAATGCGGGACCACTGTAGTAGGTGTCAGCCACTTCACCGTTATATGCACCGTAGTTAGGCAGGTAGTAGATATGTCCATCGTTTGGGTCCTTCATTTGATTCCAGTACTTTTCGTAATGCTTCTTCAAATTGGGTGCGTGTTCCTCAATTAAATCTTCAAGCGGAATAACCGAACCAGCTGCTGTTAGTTTGGTATCTGCTGAGATCAGATCAGGATAATCACCACCGGCAATCATTACGCCGAGTTTTTGGTTTTTGTCACCAGCCAAAAATTCGAATTTAAATGAAACGCCGAGCTCTTCCTTCATTTTCTTATAAATCTTGTTGTCAGCGGTAGGCTGTTGTCCGGCCTCGCTCAGGAATACCGAGATTTCTATCGGATCATCAACCCCTACTTCACTTCCTTTTTCTCCGCTGTCTGATTCATTAGCACCGCCAGAACAACCTGCCAGCACAACGATCAGCGACAACAACAGTGTTGCTCCCGTGCGGAAAAACTTCTTTTTACTTTCCCCCATAAAGCACCTCCAAAGTTTGATCCTTCGTAATGTAAGCCCTTTCAATAGAACAATTTCATTATAAATTTCACGCCATTATGAAACTATATTCGAATTAAAGCTCTTTCCGAGAAAAGCTTAGGTATTCTTAGTCTTGTATTCATTGGGGGACATATTCAACCGTTTCTCAAAATGCTTTAAAAAAAGATGGTAACTGGAATATCCAACTTTTTCCGAAACCTCACTATTTTTGTATTGGTTCATCTGAAGCAGGCGACAAGCTTCCTTAATCCGCATATTATGAAGCAGTTCATTAAAGCCGATTCCATTTTTCCGAATCAGCAATTGACCCAAATAAGCAGGATGCAGAAAGAAACGTTCCGCCAGCTTTTTAATGGTTAATCCCTCGCGGTAATGTGTATGAATATAATCATTGATATCTTGGACAATTCCTAGTGCTTCGCACGCGTTCTCCTTAAGCAACAGCTCGAAGCAGACACGTCCGCATGATTGAAGAATAGCGATCAAATCGTTGAGAGTCAGCAGAACTTCATCTAGATTTGGGATTTCGAACAGAAGGTTCGAATCCTCCGCCAGCTGTTCCCCCATATATGCACGAATTTCATGGAGTAAGTAAATGACGAATTTACGGGCTTCATCCGGATGGAGCCGTATTTTCCGAAAGGATTGTTCAATAAATACCACTACGGACTGGTAAGCGTCATGATCAATAAGTTGAAGTGCTCCCAGTATTCTTTCCATTATTTGTACCTGATCGTAATGCCATTGAAAATCATGATCCTTGAGCGTCTTATAATCTATAATTAAGTTCTTATCCGATTCATAAAAGGCATGTAGGAGCGCTTTCTCCGCTGTTGCTCGGGAGTGGCTGATACGAGTGAGAGAGGTTTCGGCTTCTCCAATCGCCATAAATGCACGAAAGCCCGCCAGACGGCGAGCCATTTCCTCTAGTTGCTTTCTATCAATACCTCCTGTTTCCTGGCCTGTAAAGTCTGAATCGTTAAACACGATGGAAACCAAATCATCTCGCAAGCGAATCATATACACGGTTTTAGATCCGTTAAGACATTCTGCAGCAATATTACTCCATCGCCCATAATCTTCCCCAGACACCTGAACCAGGCATACATTCCAAACATCCGATGTTTGTGATAGGGACTCCATTAAGCAATTTGCTTCCGAGGACAGATCTTTGCTTTTCAATGCCTCTTTCATCATCAAATGCTCCCGCTCTCTCCGAGCGATCTGTTCAATATGAAGCTGCTCCTGCTCCTTGATCAGTTCTTGTCCCATTTGACGGATTTCAAGCTCCGCCTGTTCCTCATCCAGTGGTTTTAGCAAATAGTGGGAAACTCTAAATTTAAGTGCTTTTCGAGCATAATAAAAATCGCTGTATCCTGTAAGAATAATGAATCTGGTTGACTGGTTGCCTCTGAGTCTCCATGCCTCAATCATCTCTAGGCCATTCATTACAGGCATATGTATATCGACCATGACAAGATCGGGCTCCAACTTCTCCATTTGTTGCAAGCCTTCAGCACCGTTTGTGCAGACCCCACACACTTCAAAGCCAAGATTCTCCCATGGTATCCACAACTGCAGGCCCTCGAGCGCCAAGGGCTCATCATCAATCAACAGTACTTTAAATGCCATGTTCCACGCCTCCTTCTTCACCCTGTCGTTCCAACAGATGCAACGGAATTTCGAAGGACACCTCAGTCCCCTCCCCAAGTCTGCTCACCAGGTCAAACCTCACTTTATCGTCATAGTACAGTTCAAGACGGCGATATACATTACGCATCCCAATATTGTATCCTTCACTCTCTTCCTTTCTTCGCATATGATCCAAAACCGATTGCAGTCGCTCCTGGTCCATCCCCTTACCATTGTCGGATACAACAACGCGCAGATGCTCGTTCACGATTCCAGCCCGAATCGTGACGATGCCAAGGCCCTCAATGGCTTGTATTCCATGTTTGCATGCGTTCTCTGCTAATTGCTGGATACTCATTTTCGGTATTTTATATAGCTTTGCCTCGTCGGTAATGTCAATATGATATTCAAACTTGTCCCGAAAACGGAATTTCTCAATCCCCAAGTACATGATTGTAAAACTCATTTCTTCCTCCAGAGTGACCACATCGTCCTTCCAATTCAACAGGCGACGAAGCAGCTTGGACAGGTCCTTAATTATATCCTTGACCTCCACATAATTATTTTTGGCACTTACCACAAGCAATGCATTCAGCGTATTGAATAAAAAGTGGGGGTTCATCTGGCTTTGCAGCATATAAAGCTCGGCACGGATACGTTCAGCCTCCTGGCTTCGTTGCTGGATTTCAAGCTTGTATACGTTATTGATCAATGACTTTATTTGAACAGTCATCATATTGAAGTTGCAAATTAAATGACCAATCTCGTCTTGCCCACCGTCAATATTGATCAGCTCAAATTTCTCATTCCCCACCTTTTTCATGTGTCTAGATAATCGCTTTACGCGATGATTGTAGGAACGCAGCATGACATAGATGAAAATGGAAGTGATTAGGGTAATTATCCCAGCCAGCATTCCGAAATAGAGCTGCATAGATAGCATCGCTTCCTTGACATGTGTTCCCTGAGGCAAACCAATCAACTTCCAGCCTTTAATATAGCTGGCACTTCCTATTGGAACAATATGTATATCTTTATCTGCCATCTTACTTGCATCGAACAATGAATATTGGCTGTCAACCTCTCCATGAAATTTATCATCCGCAGACACAATGATTTGATTCTGGTCATTAACAAGATACAACTCAAGAGAATTTTTTTCTCTTGCAATCACATCATAGAATCGGTTGAGGTAAAAATCGATGCGTACCAGCTTCTGATAAGAGCTGTGTGCATAGTAATAGTCCATTTTTTCAATTATGCTTAAATACGAGGAGGTCGCAGCACGATTGTTGACCGCCTGATCACGATATGCGACTACTCTTAGAGATTCCCCCGCCGCTTTCCACTGCTGATACCAGCCACTGGAATGCATTGTACTATCCAGAAAATAATAATCCCCACCGGGGACTATGGTTGGATTGTCGGTGTATATGCCGATACGCTGAATTTGGTTATTTGTCGGAATATAGGAAGTCACTCGATGGCGGAGCATATCATCAAACGTGCTGTAGAAATCCAGCTGTCCATCATAGTCCCGATCCATGGATTCGGTCAATAATTTGTCTGTGATCAATGCATGACTCACAGCAATACCACCATCAATCATTGAATGGATGTCTTTTCTTGCGCGCTCCAATGATATTTTCAAATTCTGCTCCTCTCGTTCCTTGATTAGCTCAGACATACGATCCATGAACAAATAATAGCTCGCAAAGATGGGAAGTAAAATTCCAATTAGAAATATCAGCATGAACTTATAGTTCAATGGAATATCATTTACAATGCTGCGGACACGGAGTTTTGAGAACATATTTGTCATCACATCCTTCGTTCATGCTTCTTATCTTCCAACGTCTTATTGCTGTTTTCTATACTGTGAAGGTGCCATGCCCGTCATTCGCTTGAACTGACTTATAAAATAGTCGGCACTCAGATAACCCGAATGTACCGCAACGTCAGCAATGCTTATATTGGTTTGACGCAACAAACGTTTTGCCTCCTCAATCCGCTTATCATTCAAATACTCCCGAAAAGCCTTACCTGTCTGCTGTTTGAATGCTTGCCCCAAATAGTTGGCGTTCATATGAAATTTATATGCCAGCTCCTGGAGCTGCAACTTTTGTCGGAACTCCTGATTGACATACTGTTCCACCTGAAAAATCGTGTTGCATTCCTTTTGTTTTCGTTGTTCCTGGAGCGTCTCCATAGCTTTAAAGCTCAGCTTAAGCCCGTAATCCCGAAACTCAGGATATGTGTGTATTCCATTAATGTCGGATGCCATATTTTTAACATATATCAAAAAGTTGCCAACATCTCCTTTCAGCTCCTTTAAATGTCTTAGAATCCTCATTTCAAGAGCAATTAATTGAACTCGGACGTGTTCTATATTTGACACTGCTAGCTCGGAGTCAGGATTAGCAAGCATCGCTTGCATCTTTCCTTCCACCCTGTCCTGTTCGCCTAATAAAATAACTTGCATTAGTTCGGTCAAAGCTTTTTGATTTACTTTAGCCATGCTTTCATTCTGTGGCAAATCCCCTTGATTGACAAAGCCCGCCTCGCAATGATAGCGTTTCCATTTCAATGCGAATAGAGCTTTTTCATATGCTGAGCGCATGCCGTATACTCCGCCTGATTTATGTCCAAATGCCACAATAATTGAGGCACGATCAGAATATAATTCAGATAGACCTTTGCCCAACGCCTCAAGCCTCTTCAGAGAATCATTAATGTCGGCAGCAAACACTCCGATATTGCCTTCCATATCTGCAAAAAGTTTTGAACAATGGATGCCAGAACAACTATGCAATTGCTCTTTCACGTCTTCAATACTGGCATCCGTTGAAATCAGAAGACAGGCCACGTTCTCATGACCCTCCATTCGAAGAGCTCTGCTCACTTCGTCTTGCAGATCACTGCTGTCATCTCCTTGAAGCAGGCGATTGAACAAACAATTTACATATAAGTCATGTTCACGTTGATACATTTCCGCTGAAACGTGCTCCTCCAACATCTTACGCCCGATCAAATCTAATACAGTTTCAATCTCGATTTCATCAATCGGCTTGAGCAAGTAATCCTCAACACGTTGCTCCAGAGCTATTTTCGCATACTCAAAGCTATCATAGCCGCTTAAAATGACAAATCGAGGTGGTCTGTCGAGCACTTGTCTAGAACGATCTATCAGTTCAAGGCCATTCACTGAAGGCATTTGAATATCCGTGAACACGAGATCCGGCTGAAGTTTTTCAATCATGGCCCAAGCGACATTTCCATTCTCAGCCTCTCCACAGATTTGGAAACCGTATTTGTCCCAGTTTACCATGGTTCGCAAGCCCTCTAGCACCCACGGCTCGTCATCGACCAATAATACATCCAACATTCATATTTCCCCTTCCTATTGAATGAAGATTGTATCGTGTTTGTAAGCGCATCAAACATAAGCGTTATTTATCGAATCTTAGAAAAGTGTATCTCTATAATTATCTATAGCTTTTATCTACTCCATAATAAACAAAAATTTATATAGGATCCAAATCTTTACCTTTTTAGAGGACCTAAGGAGGTTAATGTAGCAGCAAAAAATCATTGTCCTTGCTGAGGTTTGTACAAATGATATGCTTTTTATATCCGAATATTCCAATGAGTACTGCTATTCCACTTTCCACTCTACTTACACATAATAAAACCCCTTTCTTCTACAAAGTCAAGTCCATCCTTTAACTCCCATATACCTCACTCAGATTGCCTGCCTGATAATATGGATATTCCAGCTTCTGTTGCACAAGCAAAGCGGTTTCTGTATTCGTAAGCCACTCGATCATATACAATCCCAAATCTATAGAGGCCGTTACTCCACCACCGGTGATAACTCCCTCATCTCTTACGACTCTCGCTTCAATAACTTCCTTGCAGTACGGAGCCAGTAGTTCATAAGCTGAAGAGTTCGTGGTTGCTCTCCTTCCCTCAAGGAAACCCGCAGCTCCAAACAATAAGGCACCTGTGCAGACAGATACCTTATATGGAACATGCTTCGCAGTCCGAATCCAATCAATAAAGGAATGATCGTGACGAAGCTCTCTTGTAGACATGCCGCCAGGAACGAAGACAAGATCAAACTTACCCAAATCCGGGTTTATTTCATTCACTTTCATTGTCAGCCCCCGATCATCCGTCACCTCCTCCTTATCCGAACAGAAGGTCCAGGATACGTTCTCTTTCGCCTTAAGTATCCCTAACCAGGTGATAGCTTCGTAAAATCCCGTAAAATCCATGCTTGTCATACCGTTGAATAGTACAAATGCGATCCTCATTTTTTCCACCCGTCCTTTTTTATTCGTGAATTACGCATATCAGGTTTCTATGAGTATACCTGTAAGCGTCTTCCTTTCCTATCCTCCATTCAGAGCGTTCTATGATCAATTATGCAGATCAAACGAAGAACAATGAAACAAAACTTGAATTATACTCAAGCCATGATATGAAAATAGACATAACCTCATCCTCAGTAGTCTAAAATTTCACTAAATGGAGATTATGTCATCATACCTTTTTATGAAATTCGTGCTGGTGATTTGATTATAAGGCTCACTGCTCGTAATGGATACAAGAACGAACGATGGATGCTATGACAGACCCCTCATCTGTTATGTTGGGAGTTTTACACGAATGGTCTCCATTCGATGTCCTCTCGCCTTTAGCACAGGCTTATCCACTTCAAGCTGCTGCTCCGTTCACATTCAAGGCTGCGAGCTCCCGGTTACTGCTCACCAAGGCAATCGAAGAACTCGGGTTCAGAGCCAACACTTCCGCTTAAAATATGAACTGGTGTATACCAGGCAGCCTCCTCAAGTTTAAGATGTTTGCTCCAACTATACGATAGTTTACATAATATTAATTACGGAAAATAAATGTCGTTACTAACATCATTGCATCTCTACTACTTCCACAAGCCAATTCAACTTAAAACAGTGTGACCTTAATAAGATCACACTGTCCAAAAACATACTTCACATATATAAAATCCGTTTGCTGTGATTAAACTTTCTATCTCTTATTTAGTTCTAATGTGTTTGCTAAACCAGCAACATCAAGCCCATCCACACTAAAAGCACTTCGAACAAGCTGAGGAAGTATGAATTCATCATACTTTCCTAAGTAAGGCGCTTCATCCGGCTCCAGCAATAAGCTGGGATCTTCAAGATTTGACAGTTCGTCGATGATCGCTTGATGCGTGGTAATCGGATCTGTCTTGCCGGAAACTACCATATAATACGGTTCCATTGGAACGATGGAACGTAAATTCAAACGATGCGATAAATTATGCTTAAGCAGCCGCTCTAAGGTGCGAAACTGCTTGCTGCCCGCCCACGGCAGGATGAAGAGTGAATCCCCTCCCGCAGGTATAATGATGCTACTTAGTAGTCCACTCTCCCGGGCCAGTCTTCGAGCACGCTCCAGACGGTTCACTGCACCTGCCGCCAGATAAGGGTAAATGGTGCTGCCCGCCAATACCTCTCTCATCTTCTGCATGACTTTGGTGTGGATGTCTCCTCCAGCACCTAGCCATAGCGTATCAACTTTACCCTTAGCTGATTTAACATAAAGTGCTTTATGCTTCGCATCCACTTCTTCGACCTTCCACAGCTTACCTGCTAAAGAGAAACAATAGCCTGGAGGCGGCACCGTTGTAATCGAACCGATTTCTTCCGAGCCATTATAAACAACATGCTCCTCATCATCTTTGAATACAGCGTAAAAACGGTAATTGTTCACAATCTTCTCGCCGCCCAGTCCAATGATCAGGCTTCCCTCCTCTGTACGCTGAATATGATCCGTCTCCAGAAGATACGTAAGAAATTGTTTATACTCATTCGTGGAAATCTCTCTAAAGGAGGGCAGTGTAAGTACATGTCTAGCGAGCTCGGCCGGGGTGGCTTCCCCCATGCTTTTTAGCGTACTCATCGTCTGATGATACAGGACACCGACCGGCTTCTTTCGAACGGCCACGGGCTCCACCCACTTGTCCCGCAGATACAATTCGATGACAGCTATGGCACGAAGCAGTGTCCAAGGCATCCGGGCAGGAAGCTGTGCTTCTTCATCTTCTTCCTCAGGAATAAGGAACATCATCTCGGACGCCTGATCCTCTCTACGACCTGAGCGACCCAGGCGCTGAACGAAGCTGGAACTGCTGTATGGAGCTCCGAGCTGAATCACTCGTTCCAGTTCACCAAGATCAATGCCAAGCTCTAATGTAACCGTCGCGGCAGCAACCGCGGGTTCCTGCCCTGTCTTTAGAGCAGCTTCTGCTTCTTCTCGCAGCATGGCGGAAATGCTGCCATGATGGACGTGGAATACATCTCGCTGCTCCCGTTTGGCGGCAATCCGCCTAAGCTCCAGGGTAGTGAGTTCCGCGTCCGATCTGCTATTGGTGAATACGAGCGCCTTCTTCAGATGAGTCACGTCGTAAATATATTGATGATATGCCTGCTTGGCCAGCTCCAATTGCTCTGCCTGCTTCTCATCCCGGGCATCCGGCAGGGAGAAATGCTCAACAGACAACCTCAGCTTTCTCCCTCCTTGAGGAGAGATCACCTCGGTAGAATTTGTCGTCCCAGCGCCTAGCCATCCTGCAGCCGATTCATAATCGCTTAAGGTTGCAGACAGACCGATACGACGTGGCGAGCAGGAAGCCATCCGCTCTATTCTTGTCATCTGACTTAGAACCTGTATTCCACGATCGGCTCCCATGAAGGCGTGAACCTCATCGATGATAATGTATCTCAAATCATGAAAAAGGGCGGGAATTGCGTTTGGCCGATTCATAAGCAAGCCTTCTAATGATTCCGGCGTGATTTGCAACACACCTGAAGGCTTCTGCATCAGCTTGGTCTTCTCTGCCTGAGAGACATCCCCATGCCAATGCCACACCGGCACGTTGCCTTCCTTCAACAGATCGCTAATTCGCTCGAACTGGTCGTTAATCAGTGCCTTTAACGGTCCAATGTACAGAATACCTACTGATTCTGGAGGACGATTATGCAGCTCCGTTAGTGCAGGAAAAAAAGCGGCTTCCGTCTTCCCTGAAGCCGTACCGGAAGCAATCAGCAAATGATTCGGTGTGTCAAAGATAACACGGCAGGCTTCCACTTGTGCTTCACGAAGGGTATCCCACCGCTTCTTGTATATAAATTCTTGAATGAAAGGAGCCAGACGTGTAAACGGATTGGGTGATCGGTTCAAGCTCATAGGTCAAACTCCGCGAGGAAGTCATCCAGAGCATCAGAAGGACGTTGTTCCTTTGAAGGCAGGGTTCTGGACCCAGATCCAGCACTATTTCCACTTTCCTGTCCACGATCCGTCAGCAGCTCATCAAAAGTCGTTTCCGGATGCTGATGCAGTGTGTGAAGCAGGTCCATAAAATCACGGACCACCTCCCGTGTCGTTAGCAGCTGTTCCGCTCCCAATCTGCCAACTGCAGCCTGCATAAAGGCAATTAGCTGCTCATTGGACAGCTCGGCTTCATATTGGAAATGCATCGCATGAATTTCACGCAATTTTTGCAGCAAGATAAGTATTTCTTCATTAGACAGCATCTCTAGCTTAAGAATAGGGGAAGTGTATGTCTTCAATACGCCTCCGCCATATCGTCCGTCGATTAGACGAGATCGCAGTGCTTCATAGCTGAACAGCCCTCTTCGCTCATCTTCAACAAACTGAGGCGTACCACCCATATATATACCTAAATGCTCCGCTTTTCCCTGCATCGTATCGTTAAACATCGTGAGCAGCTTCTCGTAGTTGCTGTGCCGGGATATACTGTTCGTAATTTTGTACAGATTCACACCCTCATCAATAAATAGCAGCAGACCCTTATAACCAATCTTGGAAATAAACTCGCTCCACAGCTTCATATAATCATACCAATTGTCATCATCTATAATGACAGATACGCCGAGCTCCTTGCGGGCTTCTGTTTTGGTCGCATACTCACCGCGCAGCCAGCGAAGTGAAGCGCCCTTAAGATCATCATCCCCCAGCTTGTAACCAGTCCAATAGGCAGCCAGTACTTTGGCAAAATCAAATCCGTGCACCAGGTTCTGCATTTCACCAGCGACAGCATAGATCCGGACCTCAACCTTCTGACTGATCGCAGGATCATCCGGCATTAGTCCGGAGCTTATCATCACATCCTGCTGGATCGCAGCGATCCATTTCTGCAGTATGGTCTCCAGCGCGCCGCCATCAGGACGGGTCCGGGTCGATAGATGAGTCATCAGTTCCCGGTAAGTGGCAAGTCCCTGCCCTTTCGTACCGACCAGACGACGCTCCGGGGACAGATCCGCGTCAGCCACGACAAAATCACGGTCCATGGCATAATTGCGTATCATTTGAAGCAAGAAGCTCTTCCCACTCCCGTATCTTCCCGTAATTAAACGGAAGGCAGCGCCGCCTTCGGCAATATTGTCCATATCTCTTAAGATCGATTCGACCTCAGGTTTGCGTCCAACGGCAATATGTTCAAGTCCGACTCTGGGTACTACACCTGCAGTTAACGAGTTTACAAGCGCCGTCGTCAGACGTTTTGGTATTTTCATTGATTTCATATTCGTTATTACCCCGTTTCATTCTCCGGAACATAGCTTGTCCATCATGCTCATATAATCTTCGACAATCGTCTCCTCATCAATGATCAAGTCACCGATATGCTCCATTGCGGCTTCATTAATCTCCTCGATCAGCACAGCGGGCATGGAGCCTGCTCTGCTAGCAGCAGCCTGCAGCGCTTGAGCACCATGGCTGTCCTTAAGTAAGAACAATATTTCGAGATGTGCATGCTGTAAGCTAGCAGCAAAATCTCGCCATTCTTCATCAAGCCCCTCCACGTTCCATACCAGGGCAGGCTGTACTTCCACTTGCGTCCCCATAATAATTGCTGATGCTGCATTCACATCTGCATTCGTATCTGCTTCATCCTGAACAGGCCCAGATTCTAGCAATGATACTGGCCATATTTCAGATTCAGCTATTTCAGGAGAAACCAACAGCGTTTCTTCTTCAGGCAGAGGTACGGGAGAATCAAAGTCCATCACCGTCTGAATAAGATGGTATGCTCCTGTCTCCTGTCCAAGCTTCGGGGAATGCGCTTGAGAGCGGGTGTGCTCCATCACTTTGATATCCCTGCACTGTGCAGTATGTGCTATACGGGAGGTATTCGCTTCCTCTTCTTCATTGGCTGCACCGATGATCAGCATATCTCTTACCTCATCTGATTCACGTGCTAAGCGCTCAAGCTTTCGCGAATTAATCTGGATTGCCGGCTGAACCGCACGGGCTGTTTGAGCTTTGAGTGCCCTCATCTCTTTGACCAGGTATCGTGAGATGAGCTCTTCCACCTCTTTTTCAAGCTCAATCCCTCTTAACCGGCCCTTGAAGCCTTTTAATTCCCGCAGCTTATTCTCGGTAAACCGTACCAGCTGAGTGATATAAGCTCTTAAAGGCTTATGCTCGCTGATAGAAACAAAATCAACGGTTATCGTTCGACCATAGATGTCACTATCATACAGTGCACTCTTGAAGAGCGTCCGTTTCACACGCTGTGAACGAGGTTCATAACGATGGATCAGCCGGGTTCCATAGGCTCTGTACAAATATTGATCAACGAGAGCAATGACTTTAGGAGTGAACTTCATCATCTCATATCGTCCGCTCTCTATATAAAATCTGCTTCGTTCAGGGTCATAATCCAGCATAACAAAAAGATTGTCCCAAGACAGCTCAATGGGCTCTGTGGTAAATCTCCGTCTCCATTCCAGCTCTTTCAGTTCATTCGACATGCTGCGAGGCAGTTTCTTACTCATGGGAGACGGGTCATATTCGAGCTGATGCAGCGTTGCAAAATCATAGAGCCATTCCCTCATGTAGTTGTCCAGCTTAAGGTGCTGTTTCCGATATGCCTGCCATACCTTATTTAGCTGCTCCCAGCCATCGGAAGGGTGAACCCAACCAATCCCGTTAATGAGCTCATATATATAAACAAACAGATAGGACAAATCCGTAACTGGATAAAGGCCGTTCCGCACTTCGGATCTCCAGTAAAAATACCATTGATATTGTTCAGGTCTCATCTGATCATAAGTCGGCCAGTAGCTGTGAAATGGAACAAACGGTACCTGCTCAGCAGTACGCGCAGCCAGCTCTTTGGCTGTATGTACAAACTGCTGCTCCCTGGATATATAACGAAAATCCTGCTCCCAGTTCACTTGCGGCATGGCGTTCTGTGGCGCATAGATCTGACGGATGGATTCATTATAAGGAACTTCCTGAACAGGCGGGCTATTGGACTGAGTCTCTCTGTCATCCAGCATATTAGTGTTATAATCTATGGAATTTGCTTCACTTGGAGCAATGGGAACATCCCGTTCATTTCCTGTCAGATCAAATTCCGCAAACCGGATTCGATCGTTGTTACTCATAGGACATACCTCCCTCCATCACAAATTACATTATATCATTTCAAGGAAATGAGCATCTATCTTTACACAAAAAAGAAGAAGGATTCTTGGTACGAATCCTCCTCCTCATCAAGAGCGTTTATTTCAGTTCTGCACTTTGCTGTGTATCTCCTGTATACTCCACAAACTGGATTCTCTTCATCCCTCTGCGAATCCCTTTCGGAAGATAATAAGCGAGTGGAAATGCCAGCATGAAGGCAATCCCCCAAGATCGCATCCATATTAATAAGAAGGAATCGTGGAAGCCGTAATTGATAGACATCATGACAAATGACATCAGACATGACATTCCAAACGCCATAAAAAATGTAAAAATAATCGTTTCGTACTTTTTATTTATCTTCATTAAGCTTCTCTCCGTTGTTCTTTGTTCTTATGCATATCACGATGCTCAACCGCATAACGATGTATTTTATCAGTAACAATCCAATTCGTCAATTATGATATCCAGACCCTTTTCGCTTCAGATCCTTTCTTTGACCGCTTGAATGAATGCTTCGGGATTCTCTTTGACCGTATAGGGGTATACTCCTTGCTGTGTATGCAGATATAACAGTCCATCCATCTCTCCAACCTTTTTGTAGGAAAGATCAAATACTTTCTCCAATGGAAACTCCCGATATTTCGTAACAATTTTATCAGAATATAGAATCAATTCACGTTCGTCCGCAATCGTCTCCATATGAATGCCTTCAATTTTACGTAACATTTTATAGTAGGCCTGTGTTGCAAGCCTCTCCATGATCTTCACTCCCTTATTTGAATGATAATGCTGCTTCAATTACCCAACCGTCGCGAGTCTTTTTACATATGACTTCGGTTAGTATTCATGATAATCTGTTCTTACGGTTAAGTAAAATCTCCATAAGGAGTGATAAAATGAATCCCTTTTCACCAGAGCTGTTAAAAGACAAGGTCGTTATCGTTACTGGAGGTGCTACCGGCCTCGGCCAGGCAATGAGTGAGCAATTTGCAGAGCTAGGTGCAAAGCTCGCCATATGTGGAAGAAGACAAGCAGCGCTGGATCAAGCTGCTGAGGTATTTCGCTCCAAAGGTCAAGAAGTCTATGTACAATCATGTGATGTAAGAGATCCTGTTCAAGTGAGTGAATTTGTGAAAGCGGTTTATTCCCATTATGGAAGAGCTGATATTCTAGTCAACAATGCTGCCGGCAACTTCATAAGTCCGACCGAGCGACTATCACATCGAGCAGTAGATTCAATTCTTGGCATCGTGCTGCATGGTACTTTTTATATGACCCTTGAAGTCGGCAAAAAATGGATTGAGCTTAGTCACCCCGGAACGATGCTGAATATTGTTACTACTTATGCTTCAACAGGGTCGGGTTACGTAACCCCTTCTGCAGCAGCCAAGGCAGGGGTGCTTGCCCTTACTCGTTCACTCGCGGTTGAATGGGCGCCTTATGGAATCCGCCAAGTTGCTATTGCTCCGGGTTCTTTTCCAACGGACGGTGCAGATTCAAGACTCTCTCCTACACCGGAGCTCCAGCAGCAATTGCGTGAGCGCATCCCCTTTAAACGAGCCGGTAGCAAGGAGGAGCTAGCTCATTTGGCGGCCTTTCTTGTTTCGGACTATGCAGCCTTTATTAACGGTGAAGTTATAACGATTGATGGTGGCGAATGGCTGCAGGGAGCAGGACAGTTTAACGGTTTATCAGAAGTGACACATGAACAGTGGGATCAGCTTGCCAGCATGACACGCAAAGGTAAATAACGTAAGGGACACCTATATTGCTGGCTATAATCAACAATAATAGGTGTCCCTTATGTATAACTATGATTTGACGACTTCTCCCCCCATATAGATCGTGGAGCTGTATAGTCGTTTTGTTTGAACTATAGGCTTCGCTCCCGGCGTTGCAGCGATAGAATCTGCATGAGATGAATAGATGTGAATGGTGTCGCCATCATAAATAGCAATCTGTTCACGGCCATTACCCAGAAAATTAGCATGTCCCACATACCCATCTACCGGAAATGCTGCAACGACGTTCATATCACCGTCATAGAGAGTAGGAAATATACCGCCTCCACGTCTATAAGCTAGAATATAATCCATCCCGCTCTCATCCCAGCCGCTGATTGTATCAATAATGGTTAACCACCCGTCGGTTTGGCGGTGTTCTTTCCAAATTTCTTGACCGTTTGCGTCCAGCATGAACATCCCATCCTTGCCTTTAACACCTGCTTTTCCATCCCCGCGAATGATTCGGTCCAGTCCAGCAATCTGAAGCCCTGGCAGATCGTCTCGGAATCGTCCAAGCGCTATATGCTGGGATTCAATGGAATCCGCATATCTCCATACTTCTGTTCCATGCTTATCCATCATGACTGTTACACTGCCACCAATGACAATCTCTATTTCTCCGTCCCCGTTCACATCCCCTACCCATATACAGTCCGCATGATCCGACAAGTCCTGACAGCTCCATATGACGTTTCCTTCTGAATCCAGCATATCATATCCTGCCATGACTTCGTCTTTACCGTCGCCATTAATATCGTAAACCCATGGGAAGTGTCCAGGATTCCCTTGATGCGTCCACAGCAGTTCAAAATGTGAATTCAATGCCCATATCTGATGATAACGATCTTTGAGCAATAGATCAGTGGGCCGTTCATTCCCAGATAAATTCGCGATAATGATACAGTCATGCGCTTCCGGCGAGGGAAGATCGTAGGCCTGGTAGCTCTCTCCAGTAAGCCCGTCAATGACATGAAGCTGGTCATTCATCACACACAGAACTTCCAATCGACCATCTCCATCCAGATCGTACACCTGCGCAGGATAATCGGAGCCCTGCGTTCCTGCCTGAGCATCTGGAGTTCCTCGTTGCCAGAGCATTCTACCCTCCAGATCAAATACAGTAATACACTGCACCTGATGAGGGATATATCTCACATCTTGCCGGTTATCCGGCTGAATCATTACCATTTCTAATCTTCCATCGTTATTGAGATCCCCGAATAGCATTTTACAATTAGGGCCAGCCGAGCTTACATCGACTGTTGCAAGACAAACCGGATCAGAATGCTGAAGCATCATAAGTGGTCCTCCATATCAATGAATGTAGTGAAGATAGGCGTTAATATTGAACAGCATACGGCATCATCGATTTTCCATCAATTGGACTTTTTTGTATACAAGATTTTTTGTATGGAATATATATCCTGTTCATGTTATATTCACTCTGTTCGTCAAAATTCGAGTATTTTTGCAACATCCTTAGGAGGCCACATGTTTAAACTTCGTACTGTTCTTGTTTTTGCGTTTACTGTAATCGTCATTATGCTAACATTCATTATGGGATTCATACTTAGTAGTCGAGCCGAGAGAAGCCTTCAAAGGGAGATTGGTCAATCTCTCGCGAACATAGCCTATCAGATGTCGGACAAGCTGGATAATTTTATGTGGTCAAGACAAGGTGAAGTAGAAATGCTGGCTGCAACATATACACTCGCTCAGAATAACGAGATTTCTGAGATACAAAATTTAATGGGACAGCTGCAAACGAGCTTCCCTTCCTTCTCATGGATAGGCTATATGAACGTGAACGGAGATGTAATGGCGGCGACAGATGGAATTCTGGTAGGGTCCAATATATCTGAACGCCCTGTCTTTAAGGAAGGAATCAAGGGGAAATTTATAGGAGATGTACACGATGCCGTTCTTCTGGCCAAGCTCCTGCCCAATCCTACCGGAGAACCGCTGCAATTCGTCGATATTAGTATGCCGGTAATGGACCGTAACGGTCAGGTCAAGGGAGTGCTCGCCGCCCATCTCAGCTGGGAATGGTCTAGAGAGGTAGAGCGCACAATATTAGAGCCTCAGCAGAATCATACGCAGGATATTGAGCTGTTCATTGTTAGTAAGAATGAAAAGACGATTCTATTAGGCCCAGATGATATGGTGGGTCGTCAACTAGACATCCAATTGATTCAAAATGTGCAAAACGGTGAAGATTCGTGGGAAATCGAAGAATGGCCGGATGGAAAAACTTATCTGACCGGCTATGCATATGGTGATGGTTATTTGAATTATGAGGGACTGGGATGGTCCGTACTCGTCAGACAGCCTGAAGCCACGGCCTTTATCGATCTTAAGGAACTGACAAGACAGTTTATTCTAGCAGGTATTACCGCCTCACTTATCTTTGCTGCGATTGGCTGGTTATTGTCAGAACGAATTACGAAGCCGATCCGGGGAATTACCAATGCGGCTAATCAGCTAAGACAAGGTAAAGATGTTAAGATCCCTGTATATAAAAGTTTCTCAGATATGCATATTCTCTCCTTATCTCTACGCAGTCTGGTGGATACGCTGGTTCGGACAGAAACAGCATTAGGGGATATGAAGAATCAAGCTCATCGGGATCAACTGACAGGCTTACCTAATCGGGCAGCACTGGAGATCTATCTGGAGAACACCATCAAGGATCTGGATATGCACCAAGAGGCTTTATCTTTTATGTATTTGGATTTGGACGGATTCAAGCGTGTAAACGATACTTTGGGACACCAGACTGGAGATATTCTATTACAGAAAGTGGCAAACCGCTTGAGAGAAGCCATACCAGAACAAGATATCGTTGTCCGCTTAGGTGGAGATGAATTTCTAATTATCTTGCGCTCCGGGAAGAATGAAGCGATGGAGTCGGCTCACACGATTTCTTATCGTATGATTGAATCAATCAACAGTCCTTTTATTATTGACCTCAATCATGTAACGATCGGCTGCAGTATTGGTGTATCCTTCTATCCGACTCATGATAGTGATGTAGGCAGTATAATCCGGCTTGCAGACGAATGTCTGTATCAATCCAAGCAATCGGGAAAAAATCGGGTTACCTTCTATCACCAAGAAGAAATCCGTTAATTAACTTTATAGCTATGCAAAGAACCCGGCTTTCGCCGGGTTCTTTAGGCATTCAATAAGTTTGTGTTCTACATTTCTTTTGTCGCGGGATCATTAACTTCTTCAATCATTTAAATAGTGCTCAATTCCAATCTGCATCGGCCGATGCGTTGCTTGTTGATTAATAATGAGAGATTTGAGAGTATGCTTATCTTCCTTCGACATCTCCATAAATTCTGCACCGTATCTATACTCTGTATCCAGCTTTTGATGATGTCTGATGATCGCATTAAGCTTGAATTTCCCGTCGAGATTGACACGGACGACATCCTTCTCCTGAATGGGTATCGGACTTTCGATTGAAAACAGCAAGCCTCCCAAGCTGATATTCTTAATATCGCAATGCAGACCTTGCTCAAATACATAAGGACTTGAGGATGCTTGCGGTAACAAAGACTCTAGGCATGAGTTCAAGTACCTGACCGGAATGCGGATATCCTTCCGTCTATTCAGCAGCTTTTTCTGCAAATCAGGTGGTAGAATGCATAGAATCCGCTGCAGGTAGCTTGCGATGGGATAAGTATCAAACACAATTAACCCTTCAGCCGAGTAGATCGTGATCCCCACCGAATTACCTAAAGGAATAGGGATGTTCTCCTCCACCTCAAACATCACTTCAAATACATCGCCTTCTATATAAGAGATTCGACCTCCGACCGAGCGGAGCTTACTCCGTACAACGACGACACAGTCTATTAATGAGGCTTCGTTAATTTTATCTATGCTCATCATGTATTCCTCCTGAAATATTAAAAAGCTGCATTGAAAATACATCGTTGTGTGTTTTTGGAAAAATGATGATCAGCATTATTATATAAGAATATCAGAAATTTGAAATGTTGTTTTTTAAATATGCGTAAATTCTCAGTTGCAAGATTGATCAGTTAGTTGTGATTTATTCGAATGATAATGTGCTGGAGAGGGGATTGTTTACTGGTGTTGGGAGACGTTTTCTGTACATACGACCCAATCTTTGGTCAAGGAATGACCGTTGCTGCGATAACAGCAAGATGAGTATGATCTCTGCAACTGCGGGCATTAGCAGCGGATTGCTATACTATTATTTTAAATCGAAAGACGAGTTGTTCACGTCACTTGTTCAAGAGGCCATGTTCGAAATGGAGGTGGCGATCCGCAGCATCTATGAGCTGCCAGGCACGCCTATCCAGAAACTCAGGGCGTTGACTACGGAGATTCTTGATGAAAGCGGAGCCCCTTACTTCATGCTAGTCCACCAAGCGCGGACGTCTGATGGTGTTCCCGAGCAGGTCAAGCAGCTTCTGGAGCAATATTCGATGAATACGTATATTGAAGCCCTCCTTACGGGATAGAGGATTACAGGATGCCGAAGGTAGATATGCTGCTGAGATTAATAAGCCCTCTTTCGAACTTCGGTTAGCATGTAAAAGTGAACGGAGATTTATAAATTCAGAAAGCCGCCTTATAGGCTTTAAATTTTGATTACACAAAAAAGAAACAGGACTCTTTTAAAGGTCCTGTTTTAAACAATAAATTAGTTTATATGGAGTTACAGCATACTTCCTCTGAAATTATGTTGGGAAAGAAAGAATATTAAAGTTCGTATTATTTGCTGATACAGAGGTTACATTTGTACTTGCAGTGAGGAATCCTCTTACACTGTACGTACTTGTTGCTGTTGTGGGAGCTGTATCTACATAGGTATTCGCGATCGTAAAACGCTGAATTCCCGCTGTTCCACCGCTCCTTATTACGATCTGAGTATTTATCAGTGTTGCATCTCTATACAATCTAAATTCCATTTGAACAGACCAATCGGCTGTCGTGTCTACTTCTGCAGACAGTGTATAATCTAATTTTAGAGGAAGTCCCGCTGCAGTATCCTGTGTAACACTCGCAAGCGTGACTTCCGTTGCTGCTGGCATCGCAGTAGCTGCCGGAACATTTGCAAAAGCCAGCACAGGTGAGGCGGCAGTAGCTCCTGTTGCACCAGTCAGGCCAGTTGCGCCCACTGCTCCTGCATCACCCGTTGCTCCTGTTGGTCCAGTCGCACCTACTGCTCCTGTCTCTCCAGTGGCTCCCGTTGAACCTGTTGCACCTACTGCTCCGGCTTCGCCAGTGGCTCCCGTCGGTCCGGTCGCACCTGTTGCCCCCGTTGGACCGGTCGCACCCACTGCTCCTGTCTCACCCGTTGCTCCCGTTGGACCGGTCACACCCACTGCTCCGGCTTCACCGGTAGCTCCCGTCGGGCCGGTCACACCCACTGCTCCGGCTTCACCCGTTGCTCCCGTTGGACCGGTCGCACCTACCTCTCCTGCGTCACCCGTTGCTCCCGTTGGACCGGTCGCACCTGCTACTCCTGCGTCACCAGTGGCTCCCGTCGGGCCGGTTGCACCTACTGCTCCTGCGTCACCCGTTGCTCCTGTTGGACCTGTCGCACCCACTGCTCCGGCTTCACCGGTAGCTCCCGTCGGGCCGGTCACACCCACTGCTCCGGCTTCACCCGTTGCTCCCGTTGGACCTGTCGCACCTACTGCTCCTGCGTCACCCGTTGCTCCCGTTGGACCTGTCGCACCTGCTACTCCTGCGTCACCAGTGGCTCCCGTTGGACCGGTCGCACCCACTGCTCCGACTTCGCCCGTTGCTCCCGTTGGACCTGTCGCACCTACTGTTCCGGCTTCGCCCGTTACTCCCGTTGGTCCCGTCGCACCTGCTACTCCTGCGTCACCCGTGGCTCCTGTTGGACCGGTCGCACCCACTGCTCCGACTTCGGCCGTTGCTCCCGTTGGACCGGTTGCACCTACTGCTCCTGCGTCACCCGTTGCTCCTGTTGGTCCGGTCGCACCTACTGCTCCTGTGTCACCCGTTGCCCCCGTTGGACCTGTCGCACCTGCTACTCCTGCGTCACCTGTGGCTCCGGTTGCACCCACTACTCCTGCATCACCGGTTGCTCCTGTTGGACCGGTTGGGCCGGTTGCGCCTATTGCTCCTGCTTCGCCAGTGGCTCCCGTTGGACCCGTCGCACCCATTGCTCCTGCGTCACCCGTTGCCCCCGTTGGACCTGTCGCACCTGCTACTCCTGCGTCACCCGTTGCTCCCGTTGGACCCGTCGCACCCACTGCTCCTGCATCACCGGTTGCTCCTGTTGGACCGGTTGGGCCGGTTGCACCTGCGTCACCAGTGGCTCCTGTTGGTCCGGTCGTACCTACTGCTCCTGCCTCACCAGTGGCTCCCGTTGGACCGGTCGCACCCACTGCTCCGGATTCACCCGTTGCCCCCGTTGGGCCGGTTGCGCCTACTTCTCCGGATTCACCCGTAACTCCCGTAACTCCCGTTGGTCCCGTCGCACCTACTGCTCCGACGTCACCCGTTGCCCCCGATGGGCCGGTTGCGCCTACTGCTCCGGCTTCACCAGTTGCTCCCGTTGGACCGGTTGCACCGGTTACCCCTGTCGGACCGGTCGGACCCGCTACTCCTGCTTCTCCGGTTACTCCCGTCGGTCCCGTCGGACCGGTTGCACCTTCCGCCCCAGTGGCCCCAGTGGCTCCGGTAGAACCACCTGGAGGCCCTTCTGGTCCCGTAATTCCTGTTGCTCCAGTGGCTCCAGTGGCTCCGGTGGCTCCAACTCCTCCTGCATTTGCTCCAAGAAGCTCAGAAGAGACGATCCGGTGGGGTGCTGCCAAATTTCCAGCCGCGTCTTTGCCCCATACAGATAACTCTATTGAACCCTCTGCAAGACCGCTTGTAAGAAATTCAAACTCAAATCCGTCCAGGTTGGCGAAATAGGTTCTGTTGATCACACCATTAGGTCCAATACTTAAGGAATCCAACACATATAATGTTCGAGCAGCATCCAATACATATCCCTGAACCGTTACAATTCCGCTATTGACGGTATCCCTGTTTTCAATAGATATCGTAATCTGCTGTGTAATCCTGGCTCCATTTACCGCATTGTTCTCAATAGGTCCAGTTGAGTAATTAGCCATATTACCAATCTCCCTCAATTTTGAAGTGCTTTGTTAGTTATACCCCTCACTTCTTACAATTCCGAAGACACCAACCGATACGCGCTCACGATCTGACCTGATGCATCTTTTCCCCACACAGATATTTCGATCGCATCATTATCTAGTGCAGACACTTCAAACTCATAACCTTCGACATTGGCTTGATAAGTGTTTGTATATACCGCATTTGGATCGAGATTAAAGAACTCCGCCACGTAATTTGTTCTTACTTGATCCAATACATATCCTTGTATTGAGATCGAAGCATTTTGAGTCAGCGATTTATTAATAATTTTGACTGTAACCATATGGACCGGCCGAAGGCCGTTTACCGCATTATTCAAAATAGGCCCCGTAGTGACAAGCAATTACTGTTCCCCCCTTCATGAACTGTCTTATTCTAATAGGTCAGGAACCATCTTTATCAACATATGATGTCGTTGCTCAATGAATGTCATGAACCCTGTCGAGTTAACCACTTATTTGGGTGATATTCGAACATTTCATATCCATATGTTTAAGTTTTATGTCGTGTGTGAACATATAAGGGTATGCTGTTGTTTAGAAGACAGATGAAAAAGGTTTGTTTATTGGCAAGTGAATTATTTGTGATATATGATTACTAATGAATTCCGCTTGAAAACGCTATTATCATCTATATGAATCATTCGTATTACCATTCGTAGCTCTTATCAAGAGCATATAGTTTCCAATTCACCATTTTGATAAAAGTATAAAATTGATTTATATAGATGAGCATCCCGTATATTTTACTTACAAAAGGAGAATGGAGCATGAATAAACGTTTTGATTCAAAAGTTGTATTGATTACTGGAGCAGGCTCTGGATTAGGACAAGCTGCAGCCCTTGAAATCGCTAAGGAAGGTGGAAAGCTGTCACTCGTTGACCTCAATGAAACTGCACTTGGGGACACTAAAAAATTGATTATTGAAGCAGCACCTGAAGCAGAGATTCTTCTTCTCACTGCCGATGTATCCGATGAGCAAGCTGTACAGAAATATGTAGACGATACGGTACAAAAATTCGGCCGTATTGATGGCTTCTACAACAATGCAGGGATCGAAGGTACCCAGGCTCCTACAGCAGAATACAACAGCAAAGTGTTTGATAAAGTCATTGACATTAACCTTAAAGGTGTCTTCTATGGCATGAAATATGTCCTTCCTGTAATGAAAGAGCAGCAATCCGGCGCAATCGTGAACGTAGCATCCGTTGGCGGGATTCGCGGAGTTCTGAATCAGGCTGCTTATGTTGCAAGTAAACACGCAGTGTCCGGTATGACGAAGAATGCAGCAATCGAGTACGGTCAGTACAACTTAAGCATCAATGCCATTGCACCCGGTGCGATCATGACAGCAATGGTGGTTGGTTCCCTGAAGCAGATTGGCGGAGAAGACGGATGGGAAGAAGCAGGCAAGCAATTTGTCAGCGTAAATCCAAAAAAACGTTTCGGTAAACCAGAAGAAGTAGGCCGTCTCGTTGCGTTTCTGCTGTCTGGAGAATCCGAATTTATTAACGGTGTCGTTATTCCAATTGACGGTGGACAGTCAAACCAATACTAGACAATCTCAAGACATCAAAAGGACCCCTGCTAGGGGCCCTTTTCTATTATTCCCTTAACCCTCAACATAAAAAAAGCGAATACCCATAAGGGATTCGCTTTCTCCACAATTAGCTATACTCTACTCTACTCTTAACTCGAACTAAACTGTCGCCTTCTCGCCAATGTGGAGGGAATAATGAAGCTGTTCAATATCTTCATATATGGCTGGGAACTTGGAAAGCCAAGGTATATTCATTTCTGCGGGTTCTTTTTTATCCTTAATGGATTGTGCGAGCATTGCAAAGTAACGCCGGAACTCTAATCTATCCTCATCTGATATCGCTTCGCTTTCATATTTGTTTGCTGCTGCCAGCAGAACATATCCCAAATGCAGACAATCTGCCACTGCAGGCCACAATACGGCGATTTGGGAGCTTTTTTTAATGGACTCAGCAAAGGCATCATCATAAACCAATCTTAATTGAATCAGCGCATTACGTAAGTCTTGCTCTTGGACCTGCTTATCATGAACAGGATCAGCATTCAATATTGCAAGCAGCATTTCACCTTCTTTTTGAACTGCATTGGACAATGTTTCTGGCAGTTTCCTTGATGCCCTTGTTCTCCAGAGCAGCAATGAACCCACGATAGCGATGATACTTCCGATGATAATATCTACTATGCGGGCCGATATAAAATATCCTGCGGTCAATGCGGGCTGAATGGTTGTACCGATCAGCAAAGTGCTTGGTGTCAGGAATAATACTGCCAGTGCATAGTTTCTTCCGTAAATAAGCTCCACAATGAATTGAAATATCATAAGTGTGAGAGGTATTACTATTCCAAGTGGCTCATACCACAGCACAGCAGCACCAATTAATATTCCGATCATCGTACCAGCCGAACGCTGCAGACCGCGATATACCGTGCCGATATAGGTGCCTCCTGCCATCACAGCTGCACTTGACAAGGGAACCCAGTAAGAGCGATCGAAATGAAAGCCATAGGCGATTGCCGCTGCAACGAGCAGTACCAGACCATATCGTAGTGAAGTATACAGAATCGTTGAATCTGGTGTGAACGCATTACGAAGCAAGACCAGAATAGGAACCTTGGTATTACCTGCTGCCTCAGTATCTCCACCCAGATGAACGGTATCTCTCGTTATGGTATCATAAGCTGCTTGAATTTGATCATGCAAATTGCGTAACGAATATTGTGATTCCTCTTCCAAGGAAACGACAAATCGGACACTTGCATCTCTTGTATGGATGGCATTGCTTATCGTTTGTAGAGCATGGGCCAGCTCATCCTCAGCCGTATTTTTGCTATCCAAGGAGACATCGATGATGGACAAAAATATTTCACTTGCTTGAAGATTTAATCTCTTTAATTTGTCTAAGTACTGATTATTTCTCGCACCGATGACTTTACCATTCGATAATGTACGATCTGCCTGTTTCATTAGTGAGGCACTTTGATGCTGAAGGTCTGTGAATCGTTCTGTCCCAATAGCTGACAGCAGCTTGGACAAGCTCTGATATACTGCAGACACTGATTTGTTCTCTGGACCGTAGGGGACGATCAAATAACCAAACATCCCCACAATCCAAGCGAACAGACCGCCTAGCAGAACACATAGTGCGTTTAACGGCAATGTACTAGGGTCATGCGGCATGGACGTTCCGACAGAATATGCGAGGACGAAAAACATACCTCCTGGGCCAGTTATCTGAAAAAGATTGAATATAAAGACCGTTAAGGCGCCAACAAGACCAAACATGAAGACCATTAATGCCACACTGTAGGAGCATAAGGCCCCTAGTGTTAGAGCAGCAGTCAAACCAAGGGCTACCCAAAATAAACGAACCGCACGCTGAGCATAGGTTTCATTCGATACATACAAAAAAGTAAAACCGCCGATGGATGCCAATATTCCAAGATCCGGATTTCCACTTAGAAACCCTAATAAGGAAGGTACGCCTACACTTAAGGCTGATCCAATTCCTCTAAACCAATTCAAAGGAATAGGCTTGATTGTAAATGCCTCCCTGTATTTCTTTACCGCTGGAATGCTGTGTTGTACACGGCGTCTGTCAGTGGATTTTTGGTAGTTATTGATATTATGATTTTTGTGATTATTCATACTTGTTACCTCTATTTCCAACTAATTTATTGCATGAATGGCTGCATTTTCTTCAATCTTGAACAATACCTTGTTGAACACTGCCAGTTCTTCCTGCGGTATTCCCTCAAGAACCTTGCTGAATACCTGCTCGAGGTGTTCATATACTTCATTTCTTAATTTGACGCCTTGATCTGTAATGAATATGAGATAGGATCTCCGGTCCTCATCGTTTGTTTTACGTGCAATTAGCCCTTCTCTTTCCAGTATGTCCAATATTTTGGCCAAGGTTGCCGGATCTTTATCTGAGATTACAGCAAGCTCTTTTTGCGTAATACCTTCAAACTCGAACACTCTCTTCACTACAGTCCATTGCTCGGGTGTTATCGAATAGCTTCTTAGATATCCGGTAAGGAACCGAAGCACCGCTCGGCTAGTTCTTGTTATCGCATATCCATATTTCTCTTCATTGCCTGCAGCCCTCATCACTCTACCTCCATAATTGTTATACAAATTATATGTATACAAATTAATTTTATCCCTATGTTTGTCTTTTTTCAAGTTTTTCTGAAAATCACTTGTTAATTAAATCAATTTCATATACCCAGAAGATATGAGATTGTTTAAGCTTTTACAAAAAAAGAACCCGCTATCTCTATCTCAGCAGGTTTGGCAGTAACATAGATATCTATTCATTGGATCTTTCGATACAGCTTCTCACGCTTGTCAATTGTTTCATACTTGTGACTATGACTATTAAACAGCATGGATTCCTTATCTCCCAACACAAGAAATCCAAGCATGGCTAGACTGTCATGCAGGAGTTGATGCACCCGATTCTGCAGCTCCCGATTGAAGTAAATCAGTACATTTCGGCAGAAGACTACATTAAATTCATTAAACGATTGGTCCGTGACCAGATTATGCCGTGCATATACAATGTTCTTCAGCAGTGATGAATTGAAAATAACGGAATCCTTGCGGGCCATGTAATAATCCGAGAAATCTCTTGTACCGCCTGAACGAATATAATTGTAGGTGTTCACTTTCATATTTCTCAAGGGATATATGCCCATCTGAGCCTTTTCAAGTGCATCCTCATCAATATCTGTTGCATAGATCCTGGCCCTGTCGTATAATCCTTCTTCCTGAAGCAGGATAGCCATCGACAATACCTCTTCGCCGGTTGAGCAGCCTGCATGCCATATTCGAATATGGGGATACGTTCTTAAATAAGGGATGATATTTTTGCGAAACGAATAAAACATATCCGGGTCACGAAACATTTCCGTCACTCCAACGACAAAATAGCGAAACAGCTGCTGCATCCGGTCAGGGTAATGGAGTACTTGAGGGATCAGAGCCGAGATCGACTCTTCGCCTATAGACTGCATTCCGTACCTAATTCTTCTATATATCGAATCATAAGCATAATTCCGAAAATCATAACCATACATCCGATAAATAGCCTGGAGAAGCAGCTCTACTTCTATTTTCTCAAGCTCCTCCTTATCATGACCTGCCAGAGGCGCAAGCTGCGTATATTCTCCACGATCAGAAATCATCCTCAGCCTCCTTTACGTATAGAGCCACACCTTTAATAAAGAAAGCAATTTCTCAACATCAATCGGCTTGTTAATATAGTCAACTAGAAGAATTCGCTTCCCATCAAAATTGGTCTGATTGCTGTACAGCTTCTTCAATATATTACGGCGATCATCCGGTAGATTCGCTTCAACTCGATGTAGAATCTGTTTGGTTTGCGTTTCTAATTTTCTGCTTCTGTCATTATGATACTGTTACTTAATTGGAACAAGGTGGCCGTCTAGTATGCGTCGGGCCGTCGACTCATCCGTAACGAGCATATTAATGTACTTGCCCCGCAAGGAAGCGAGTATGCACTCGATTTTGTGCAGACCAAAGGCCATGCCGACAACCGTCTTGGCCTTTTTCAACTGTTCGAGCCCAAGTCCAATGACTCTGCAGTTAATGGAATGTTTCGCGATTGATCCGTCTCGTGCGATAAACACGGAGTTAATGTCTGCAACCGCGTTCATGGATTTCAGTTCAGATAACGTCTGCTCATTGAGGTATCCTGACCGTTCCATTGTGGACATAGAAAATGGATTTCCGATACCGACCAGTGCTAAATCGATTTGTTCCGCCTCTCGCAAAACCGCAGCAATGTTAGCCATGCCAACAATCTGTTCACGCAGTTCTTCGGTCTCTACCACAGCAGGGGCATATAAGCTCTCGCACGAGACTCCCATTTTCTTGGATAGCTCATATGCGATCTGATTGGAGTGCATTTCATTGCGATAATTTCCCGTTCCGCCGACAAGCGGAATGATTTTGACGTTTTCCTTTTTCTCTAACGGAAATTCTCTAACCATCTGATACAACGTGTTGCCCCAGGAAACGCCTACACGATCTCCGTTTTTGATCAACCTTTGCACAAATTGGGCAGCCGCCCTTCCAACCGCACTTGACACCAATTCCTTGTTTAAATCTTTGGTTGGAACCACCAGAACTTGTTTCAAATGAAATGCTTGCTCAAGCTCTTTTTCCAGATTCGAAATTTCACGATCGTCATCATGAATAACAATTTCAATGATTCCTTCGTCCTTAGCCCGTTGCAGCATTTTGGAGATGACCGGTCTTGATACCCCCAGCTTCTCTGCAATCTTTTCTTGCGTCCAAGATTCGTAATAATACAATTTGCATACTCTGACTACATTTTTTCGCTCGTCTATATTCACATACAAGTCCGCCTTTTGCTTTATAGTGCGTACACATGTCTCAATATAAAATGGCGTTTACGCCCGAGTCAAGTTAGGAACATATTCCCAAATTATTTTTACACAAGTTTGACATTCATCTGATATCCGAGTAATAAAGCGTCCTTACAATGAGAACTGTCCAGAACATTTGTAACAACGCAGAACATTTGTAATTGACTTCAGATTAAGACAGACCGAGGTGCAAAAGATGAATGTAAGGATTTTGGGTTATTGGGGAGGCTACCCTGCAGCAGGCGGGGCAACAGCGTGATATCTGGTAACCACCGACGAAGGACAAATTTTATTGGATTGTGGCAGCGGCGTAATGAACAAGCTCCCTTCCGAAACCAGGGTAGAAGCGTTATCCGGCGTGATTCTGTCTCACTTGCATTATGATCACATGGCAGATCTTGGCGTTCTTCAATATGCGGCAGCAGGTGCCATTCGCAACGGTCGCATGAAAGAGAAACTGAAGCTTTATGCCCCAGATGCTCCTGTTGACATACTGCACAGCTTATTCAGCGAACATACCAAAGTGATTCCGATCGATCCTTCCACCAAAGTCCGGCTTGCAGGAGCGGATATCGAATTCGTGCATGTCGAACATACGATTACTTGTTATGCAATCAAGATCTCTTACAAAGGCAAGGTGCTGGTGTATTCAGGTGATACCTCCTATTGTGATGCCTTGATTGAGCTCGCCCGTGACGCAGACATTTTCCTGTGCGAAGCAACGATCTGCGAGGGAAGCGTGCACACCACTGGCCAAGGACACATGAATGCGCTGCAGGCAGGTATGATTGCCGGACAAGCCAATGTGAAACAGCTCGTACTGGTGCATCTGCCCGGCGACGGAAATCTGGAATTCATGCGTCATGAAGCAAGTCGAACCTTTCATGGACCGGTGGACATTCCTGAGCCACTGCGCATGTATACCATGATCCATCGAATAGGAAGGAATGGTTATAGTTGCATAGATTGCTTGCTCTTGATTTGGATGGGACCATGTTGAATCCGAACAAAATCATTACGCCGGAAACGCGAAACTCCATCCAGCAATTAATGGCGGATGAAGTAGCTGTCACTATCGCTTCCGGGCGGTTTCCCGCTTCGGTATGGCTACATGCGAGGGAAATACCATTGAATTTTCCCTTAGTGGCATTGAATGGTGCGGTAACCGTTGATGCAGAGACCGGCCAAATGATTGAAGGATTCCCCCTGAATACAGCATCCCTTTTATACATACCTGAATGTAATTGAGGAAGAAAGCGCCTACGTTCATTTCTACGGCTACAATGTCCTATATGTACGGCAAATCAACGATACGAATCGGAACTGGGCATTGAATAATGTTGTCGTGCGACCAGAACTGCCATGGACGGAAGATCATTACAAAGAACAAACCGAACTGATCCGGTTGGTCGAAGTCGGTTCCGATTTCAAATCGTTCGTAAACAGCATGCCTGGCATGATCTACAAAGCGGCCGTCATTTGCACAGACCTTGCCGCCCGCGATCGAATATATAACCAACTTAAAGCGTCGGCTATGTACCAATGTACCAAAACAGAAAGCTTGAGATTTGACGTGAACGCGGTCGGTATCAGCAAGTGCGGTGCGCTTGAGCGTCTGTGCCGCGAGCAAGGCATCGATCGACAAGAGGTAGCCGCCGCAGGAGATTACGACAATGATCTGGACATGCTTCAATGGGCCGGGTTGGGTATTGCAATGGGCAATGCTGAGCCTCATGTCAAAGCGAGCGCAGACGTCATTACAGGAACAAATGAACAAGACGGCGTCGCCATGGCGATCCGCAATTATCTGCTTAAATATCCATTCCATAACATTGGTTGCAGAATAAATTTATCGAAATATAAGACGACGCCACAAGTGGCTAATAAAGGAGAGAACTTTCGTGATTCCATTCAAAAAGTCATTACTTCTGCCCGTTCTGGCAGGTATGGTCGTATTTAGCGGTTGCTCTACACAAGGACAAGGCACTTCAGAAATGAACAACGTTAACGCCGAAGCAAATGCAATATCGGGGAAGTTGTCTTTCTATACCTCTCAGCCTGAAGAGGATGCTACGAAGCTGATCTCCGCTTTTAACGATAAATATCCGGACGTAGAGGTCAGCGTCTTCCGCTCCGGGACAGAAGAAGTCACCGCCAAAATCCAGGCCGAACGCCAGGCTGGCAAAACACAAGCTGACGTCTTACTGCTCGCCGACGCGGTAACCTTTGAAAACCTGAAGCAAGAAGACCTTCTACTTTCGTATAAATCTCCTGAACTAAGCGAAATCCCTGCCGATCTTGTCGATCCTGATGGCATGTATGCGGGAACCAAGGTCATGGCTACCGTACTAGCGACCAATACGCAAAAAGTGGCCTCCCCACCGACGTCGTGGAATGTACTGACTGCGGCAGACAGCAAAGACGCATCGATTATGCCAAGCCCGCTCTATTCTGGAGCAGCAGCGTACAACATTGGCGTATTCAGCCGCACAGATGGATTCGGTTGGGATTTTCTTCAGCAAACTAAGAATAATGGTATATCCGTTATCAAAGGAAACGGCGCTGTCATGAAAGCTGTAGCCAGCGGCGAAAAATCATACGGTGTTGTTGTGGATTATCTCGTCGCACGTGAAAAGGCCAAAGGCTCCCCGGTTGAATTGACCTATCCAGAAGAAGGCGTGCCGATCATAACCGAGCCGGTTGGGATCATGAAAGATGCGGCCAATGTGCCAGCTGCAGAAGCCTTCGTTGATTTTATCTTATCTGAAGAAGGACAACAATTGTCGGCAGAGATCGGTTATTCCCCGATCCGGGAAGGTATCGCCCCGCCTGAAGGACTCAAGAGCGTCTCCGAAATGAAGATTTTGTCCGGTGACCCGGTTAAACTTGCCGCTGATCGTGAAGCGGACAAGCAACAATTCATTCAAGTATTCGGTGAGTAATGATTGGAGCGGTTAGATATGGAAAAATCGAAGACGAGCACCATCTTGTGGCAAGGCGGAAAAGGGCGTAAGCCCTTTTCCGCCTTGCTTGGCCAGCTTCGCTGGAGTCACTTGGGCGCTTTGCTTGGTGGCGCTGCTATACTTATCTTTTTTGTCTATCCCATCCTGAAATTAATTTTGCTTAGTTTTCAGGGCGAACATGGTTGGACGCTGTCTCATTACGGCGAAATCTTGCAGCAAGGGCGCTTTTGGACGACCATCCGCAATACCTTGTATATCGTAGTCGGATCTACCTTGTTCGCACTTGTGCTTGGCATAGCGCTGGCTTGGGTCGTTGCCTATACGGATATCCAAAATAAATCGGCGTTACATATGGGCATCATGCTTTGCTTCATTTTGCCTTCTTATGTACTGACATTGTCCTGGTCTTCTTTTACTGGATCCCAAGGCTGGCTTGCCAGTTTACTTCAATGGATCCACCCAGACCTGGCCCCGTGGAGCATGTACAGCTTGGGCGGCATCATTTTCGTCATGGCCATTCATCATTTTCCACTGGTTTACATGTTCACGCTGGATGTACTGCGAAAGATCCCGCGTGACCTGGAGTGGGCTGCCAGAGCGGGTGGAGCCAGCAGGTTCGAAGTGTTTCGTAAAATTACGCTTCCGCTTGCCCTTCCTGGTTTGACCGCTGGGGGTTTATTGGTTTTTCTGGCTTCGCTCGACAATTTCGGCATTCCGGCGTTTCTGGGCACGCCAGTAAATATTTCGGTGCTTAGCACGCTGATTTACGAGGAAGTTATCGGATTTGGACCATCCGCCTTTGCCCGTGGTGCCTCTCTCTCCGTTTTACTGGGCGCGGCAGCGGTGGTGGGCAGTTTGTTACAATGGGTTCTTTTACGCAAAAGCCACGCTTCGGATACGATGCAACCCGACCTTACACCGAGATACACTTTGGGACGCATGCGCAAACCGCTGACTTGGGTCATTTGGACAGGTTTGCTCTTAATCACCATCGTTCCTCTTGCTTCAATGATTTCAATGTCTTTGAAAAGAGCCTATGGTTTGGGTCTAACGCGTGCCAACATGACATTGGACAATTATCGGTACATCCTTTTTGAAAATGAGCGTGTATTGCAGTCCATCCAAAACAGCTTGGTGCTGTCCCTGCTTACGATGCTGATCTGCCTGGTCATCGGCTCTGGATTCGCTTATATAAGGGTTCGCAGGCCAAATGCTTTCAACAAAACAGCTGAACTTGCTACTGCAGTTCCCTATACCTTACCAGGCATCGTCTTTGCTCTCTCCATCATCTTAGTTTGGATGGAACCGATCCCCGGTTGGAATCCGGGCATCTACGGCTCCATGTCAATCCTGTTTATTGCGTATATTTGCAGATTCTTGATTTTGCAAATTCGTTCCAGCGTTGCGTCGTTCATGCAGCTGGATTCCTCAATGGAAGAGGCTGCTCGGATTTCTGGTGCTGGGTTTTGGTGTAAATGGATTGCAGTTTTGCTGCCATTACTGTTGCCGAGCATGTTAACAGGGGGCATGCTGGTCTTTTTAACCGCACTGACCGAACTTACCGTGTCCGCCCTGCTGTATTCCTCCGGATCTCAGACCATTGGCGTAACTATCTTCAGTTTTGAACAAGCAGGGGACACCCTGTATTCTACCGCATTGTCCAGTCTGATCGTTGCACTCATGGCAGCAGGAGGCATCATTCTGTTGCTCGTTCAGCGCTGGGCCTCACACAAGGGAGTGAAGAAATCATGAGCATCCAGATTAAACAGGTAAGCAAATTCTTCGGCAACTTTCAAGCACTGCACACGATTGATTTAACGATTGCGGATGGAGAATTCGTGGCCATCCTTGGGCCATCAGGCTGTGGAAAAACGACTCTACTGCGCATTTTGGCTGGATTCGAGCAGCCCACCAGCGGTGAAGTATCGATGGACGGCAACGTTGTAGCCGGGGCAGGCACACTGCTCCCTCCAGAAAAACGTCGGATCGGCATGGTCTTCCAATCTTTTGCACTCTGGCCCCACATGAACGTAGCTGAACATGTCCGGTTCCCGATCCGAACGCATAAGTCCACCCCGCCACATATCAAAAACAATGAGCAGTCCCGTATTCAGGAAGTACTAAATATTTCTGGATTATCTCATCTGGCGAATCGCATGCCCCACGAACTATCTGGGGGACAAAAACAACGGGTTGCGATAGCAAGAGCCATCGCACCTGAGCCGTCGCTACTGCTAATGGACGAACCACTTAGTAGCCTGGATGCCATGCTGCGCATGGACATGCGGCGGGAAATCCAGCAAGTCCATCGCAATACCCGATCCGCCATTGTTTATGTTACGCATGATCAAGGCGAGGCCCTAGCCATGGCTGACCGCATCATCGTCATGAAAGATGGTCGGATCGAGCAGGCAGGTACGCCGCGAGATATCTATTTAAGACCTCAGACTGAGTTTGTAGCGAAATTTGTATCGAAATCCAACTTAGTCACCGGTCACTGGGAAGCGAACCGATTTATGCCGAAAGGCAGCGAGAACGTGTCTTGGTCCGGGATCAACGTTGCCGACTACTTCAAAGTGAACGGCATCTATCCTGTCAGACCAGACCAGTTTCAATTGCAACCGCACCTGCAGCCGGGCATCGGCGGTAAAATCGTGAATGTTCAGTTCCAGGGAAAAGAGTTTCATTATGACATTCAAAGCGAGGCCGGCCGGTGGGAGGTTATCTCCCCGCTGCCCTTCTCCATGAACGAACAAGTCAGCCTGAACTTATCATCCTTCGGCGGTGAAGGAGCATGACAACCTTGAAGCGGTGCGAAAGTTGGCCTCCCTACGTGACATTAAGTGCAGATCGGGATGGCATAAGGCATGGCCTGCAGTGGACGGGACTCATTTAAATCGCAAAGAATTCATTTGAAGCAAGAGGCAAAAACCTTCTGGATAGTTGATCCAGAAGGTTTTGGTAATGTTCAAACTACCGAACGGGCCTTTAAAATACTATTTCAACAGATTTTCTTTATGAAGCTGGTCAAAAATAAGCTGTGTAACTGCTGACACTTGTTTCCGATCTGCATAATTCAACCATTTTAACTGCTCGATCTCAGATTCAGGACTTAAGACACCTTCGTACTCTGCCATGTAGCAGGTCATCATCACTTGAATTCCTTCCGATTTGCCATGTGCTGGAGCTTCGAACGTACCGTATAATTCAATACGGTCCTTAAGTATTTCGACAGATAACTCTTCTCTAATTTCACGAATTAACGTTTCTTCATCAGTCTCACCTGATTCTCTTTTGCCGCCTGGTAAATAATAAGTATCCTTGCCTCTACTGCGAGCACCCAAGATTTGTCCATTAAGCAAGTGAATCCATGCAATCTTATCTATTGTAGTTGTCATTTACTTGAACACCTTTCCAAATCCGCTTTGGGAGCGAGCTAATAAGTCATCCCATGTCCCTTCCGGCTGTGCCGGAGACAAAACTTCTTGGGATACAACTCCATGATATCCGATTAGTGCCAAGCTGTTCAAATAGCCGGACAAATCGATGACACCTTCCCCTGGATATGCCCGGTCATTATCAAGAAGCTGTTCTACCGGGAGATCATAGGCATCGTTTATGTGTACATGAACGATTTGATTTTCTTTGAGCCGGAGCAGATCATTCGGAGTCAAGCCTGTCGTATGACAATGGTAAAAGTCAACAAGAAGCCCTACATTGGACATCCCCATCGCATCGATCATCTCCAGCGTTTCTTCTGCAGTCCAAATAAATGGATGCTTCCATGCGGTTCTCAAATGATGAGGCCCAACAAATTCAAGACCGAGGCGTATGCCGTATGCCCCTAGCACTTCAGCGCATAATCTTAGTCGAGAGATGCTTCTAGCCATGAATGAAGCCGCTTTCTCATCTGTGGACGGTAAAATATATGTAGTACAAGCCTTGCAGCCAAGCTGTTCAGCACAAGCAGCCGATAGGGTAAGACCCTCTAATCCTTGCTTAAACTGTTCATCCGTGCCGCGCCATTCTACATCGAGACCTATAGATCCAATGATCATGCCATGATCCTTGAGAAGCTGCTGGGCTCTTTCCAGCCCATTCTTATCAACGAGCTGCTTGGCATCCAGATCAACGGCTTCAAAGCCATATTCTGCCGCTTTTTGTATGAACAAGACATCATCAATTGGACCAATACCTGCTTTCGTCAGCCCTATTTTCACGTTCACTTCACCCTTTCTAGCTTGGATAAGTATAAGATAAGGAGATTTCTTATGTCTATCCTACATCAAATCCCAGAACTACAAAAGGGATTGAAAGGAATGGCGAATTACATCGCCTCTGCTGATAATACCTGCAAGTACTCCATTACGATGAACTGGCAGCTTCTTGATTTGTTTTTTTCCGAGAATCGACGCTATGATCTCAATATCTTCATTCCAGGATACGGTTATCACTTTCTTCTTACATATGGACATCACATTCAATTTCATAATTTGTTTGACGCGATCTTCATATTCCTCATAATTCAAATTGACGGAATATGTATATATAAACATATCATCCTTCTTGCCTATATAACGCATAATGTCTCCATCACTTATGTAACCAACAATTTCATTACGTTCATTCACTACCGGAAGACCACTGATCCGATGATCGATAAATCTCTGAATGACCTGTTCAACATTGTCACTTTCCTTCACTTTATATACGGGGCTGATCATAATTTCATGCGCCTTCATCTTCCGGCCTCCTTCTCAAGCAGATTTTCACATTCTAAATAAGTCTAACATTATTATTCTTATTCTTTATAATATACTCTTGCTACAAAAAAGGCGTAATTGTTCACACCGAAATCAATAGATCCTACCACCTCCGAAGTGAGACACTTCTCTTATTCTAATAACTATCTGATATAAGTAAAGCTGTAGTATCTGATTTAATGTGAAGTTTCTAGGTAAATCCGATCTTTCTATTTTGAATTTTTCATATGTTGAAAATATATAACTGAATGTGGGATGGGTTTCATTTTAGAGTTTGCAGACGATTCTTAGACTTATTCATTGGCATCATTTCTATGATAAATCAACTACCTCAACTGGGCGCATATCCGACGGTTTTTTTCATGCCCTTCAGCTGGTTCGCTGTCATCAGAGGTTTTTTTCGGCTTCACTCATCATATTTCACAGGCAGAAACTGGGGCTATGCTTATGTATTATGGAGGAGACGTTGTTGATGTTCTCCTCTTCACTATACGATGTTATGGTTGGTACAAATCCGTTAGCCCGAGAGCCTTTATATCAAAGACAGGAAAGGCACAGATATCATAAACTCTTTAGTTCCTCCAGTATATATTCCTTGCGTTCTTCTACATAATTACGTATAGTATCAGGTTCAGAATAAAACATGCTTATCGGCCATTTAAAATATGGATCTAATGGAACTTCATCTTCAATACGCTGATAAATGGGATTTACCAGGTTCATTATTTGCTTCTTCGTAAATGAATGAACTAGCTGCTTCTTCAGCATTTTCTTATACTCATTTCGAAACACTCGGTAAGCTAATATTTTTCCGGTCAACGTGTTGTAGCCTTTAATTCTGACCAAATCGACGTCCACTTTGTTTCCATAACAATTTCTACCCCAGCTGCCCTCGTAATCCCATGGAATAATTCGATATTTCTTCAATTTCCTATTTTCATACCAAGTATAGTTCTGATGAAAACCATCATAATTTCCGGTAAGCACTGCACCAACAAGCCAGCGCAGGTAAAGATTTACATCGACTCGGCTGTTAATATATCGAAACAAGTCCATTTTGGACTTCGTGTTTAATTTTTGGATAAATGTTATTAATCTCGTTTTATCCGCATCTGTTCCCTTTATCATGCTGTATCCTCGAAGTTCTCCTCTACTGTGAAGAATCGAAACTGAATCCGCCGAAAATCCTGCATTATCATTAATTGCATAAAAGATACTTTGTACAGACAAATTCCTCTTTCGAAAAAAGGGAGTTTTAACTCCCTCGAGCCGTAAATATATCCCTTTATATTCACCATTCAGATATAAATGACAATGAAGGGATGAAGGTGCGGGAACACCTATAGATTCAAAAAAACGAAATGATAAGGCATTACGAATCAAAGAAGGATCGTCAAACTCTGCATTAAAATGATAAGTTCTACTGCTCGTACGAATTTCGTATGATTTTTTCTCATACTCCCTGGTATGTCCTCCCCGATACCTTACTCGAATCGGCAACTGCTTATGATCTACATTCATCTGACCACTGACAAAGCGGTTTGACCATATATCCGCCTTTAACTCCTCATGCTCTTTATCGGGGATGGTAATGCGATATATAGGAAGTGCCATTGTTCTCCGCCTTTCACTTGAAACAAGTCGTTATATCTAGGCATATAACATTTATCATATTCAGGAAAATGCTCTAGGTTACAGATATCTCAAGCAACGCAAGCAATCTAATATGACGGTAAGTTACCCCAGATGTACAGATATCACGAACCATTATCTATTAAATATGGCATCAATTTGATAGATAAGCGCCGTTTTTACGACATAAATGTATGTTTGGCTAGTCCCCTTCTATATGAAATTACATACTATTAAATTACAGATAGACTTGAATGACAAATGAAGGGGAGTATTCCTACATCCGCTCTTCTAGTCTATTAATTTATGTAATGGAAGGGGAAATTTTCAATGGCTCTTTATGATCAAGGAATGAGAGGTCTCATAGGAAGGGGCGTAAAGATTAATCGTGGCGGTCCTGATGCTATCGAAGGTACGTTAATGGATGTGAGAAATGACCACATGGTTATAAATACCAAAAATGGCCTGGTCTATGTGAAAGACTCTCATATTAAAAGCATCACAGATACAGGTCGTACTAGTGGAGCTGCAAGAAACCTGGCTACCCCAATCTTTGCTAACACTTTTCTCGGTGTCATGCAAGCACTTCGTTTTCAACAGATACAAATTAACCGTGGCGGTCCTGAAAAATTAGAAGGTGTTCTTGTAGATGCAAATCAAAACCAATTGATTCTGACGATGAAAAATCAAGAAATCGTCAGAATCCCGCTATATCATATTAAATCTGTATCTGCTTTACGTGGCGGGAATAGTGAAAATAATAATTCTTCCCAAGGAAATCAAGGACAAAACAATCAAAGTGACGGAAACCAAGCAGGCGGCAACAGCCAGCAAGCGGCTAATCAATCTGGTGGTAACCAAGGAAATCGCAATCAATCCGGAGGTAATCAGCAAGGATCAAATCAGTCTCGTGGCAACCAGCAAGGTGCAAACCAATCTCGCGGTAATCAGTCTCGTGGTCAACAAGGAGCACACCAATCTCGCGGTAATCAATCTCGTGGCCAACAAGGTGCACACCAATCTCGCGGTAATCAATCTCGTGGCCAACAAGGTGCAAACCAATCTCGCGGTAATAAATCGAAATCGAAGGGTTCTAACAACAAACGATCGTACAACAAATAAAATGCACTGAATTTCTTCTATTAATATAAGCTTATTAAGATACCCTACACCTTGGAGGTGACCTACTCGAACTATATATATCTCAGCACTGACCATAGGGTTATTGATTACTTCAATGCAGTGCAGCTCTAGTACCTTATAATATCAGTTACCTCCTCCCTAACAACATTTCATCAAATAAAGGAATGCTATCTCACACATCAAATTAGGTTAAACGCTTCGAAAGGAGGTATATCGTGCAAGTTATCGATTCTTGGTTAGGCAAGCAAATTGAGCTCAGTATTTCAGGGTGCAAGAACCTTATTCAAGGAGAAGTTATTGATGTTGGCAATGATATTGTTGTACTATATGGGGATTTTCGCTATGTTTATGTTCCGTTACATCACCTTCAGTATTTAAGACTATCAGATAACAGTTCAACGGTTACTGAAGAACCACTGGATCCTTCCTTAGATCACAGTAACATCTCATACCGAAAAATATTAATGCATGCCAGAGGAATCTTCAGTGAAATATCAGTAGGGGACAAGGCACTACATGGATATGTGACCAGTATTATGAATGATTATTTTGTATTCTATTCTCCTCTACACCGATCTGTCTATGTTTCTGTGGAGCATGTAAAATACATTATCCCTTACCCGCCAAATGTCAGGCCATTCTCTTTAAGCCAGGAGTATTTTCCTATACAACCTACTTCAATGTCCCTATCAAGAACCCTGGATCAGCAGCTCAAGAAGCTGAAGGGTGAGCTGGTTACTATCAATTTGCAAGATAGTCCTCATAGAGCTGGCTTGCTCAAAGCAATAGACAATAATCTTATGGAGATTGTAGAAGCGGCCGGCTCCTCAATTATCATGCATACGGATCATATCAAGACCATTCATCTACCATAATATGAAGCTAACTGTTTGACTTCTGCACAAGTGATCGTATAACAAAACAGCTCGTTGCTCAACTTGAGAACGGGCTCCTTGTACTACTAGCTCCGAGTGGATACGCAGCTGATAAAGTGTATCTATCGGTTTTGAATTGACAGGTAACTAATCGAATGAAGTTTCAATTATTAGGAGGTGATATGGTTGATGGAATTCATTATTATTTTAATCTCGGGCTGTGGATTATATTTCTTGTTAGCACCACCCAAGATAGAATCCTTGGAATCTTCATCAGAAGAACCAATGAAGGAGAAAATTGCCCTGATCAGTGTTATGGCTGCGGAGAAATCTGATGTGTAAACTCCCATGCTAATCCGACCAAAAAGGGGTGATAAACTTGCTCGGTTCAGCAACTGTTACAATTACCATCGCTGCTTTTATTTTTTCAATGGTGCTGATTATATGGCGTCCAAAAGGCTTAAATGAAGCTATCCCCGCTTCTATTGGTGCTCTGCTGGTCGTCTTGAGCGGAAGTGTAACTTATTTAGATTTGTTTACAATCACGACCACCATTAGCAGTGCGGCTATAACTATTCTTGCTACCATTGTAATGGCGATTATCTTAGAAAGCTTCGGTTTCTTCAACTGGGCGGCAGAAGGCCTTGCAGCAAGAGCTAGGGGCTCAGGGGTTCGATTGTTCTGGTATGTAAATCTGCTATGTTTTCTAATGACACTTTTTTTCAACAATGATGGAAGCATTCTGATAACGACCCCCATTCTATTGATCCTATTGAAACGTCTCGGTTTTAAGAACCACGAAAAAATACCTTATCTACTATCCGGTGCACTCATCGCAACAGCTTCAAGTGCTCCTATCGGCGTAAGCAATATTGTGAATCTAATAGCTCTTGAGATTGTTGATATGGATCTATATATGCACACTCTTATGATGTTTGTGCCAGCCTCACTTGGTCTGCTCCTGCTCGTAACTCTTCTCTTCTTCGTTTTCAGGAAGGAACTTCCTAAAGAATTTAAACACAGTGGGATTGGGAAACACCCGCTGGGTCCAAAAATGGAGTATAGCTCCATAGAAAAGCGAAATAAACTGATGATTAATGTCCTACTGTTTGTATTTATGGTACGTATTAGTTTATTTGTTGCTTCTTATGTCGGAATACCAATCGAAATGGTCGCCGTACTTGGTTCTGTCATACTATTAACCTGGCGATGGTTTGTATTGAAGATAACACCTAAGGATTTGATAAGAAAGACCCCGTGGCATATCCTCGTCTTTGCCTTTGCCATGTATGTCATCATATTTGGTCTTCATAATATTGGACTTACCCATCTATTGATTCGATTTATAGAGCCTATTGTTGCAGCTGATTTGCTTAACGCCAGTCTATGGATGGGCGGACTGCTCTCATTGTTGTCTATTATGTTTAACAATCATCCGGCATTAATGGTAGGAACGATGGCACTCACGGAAATGAGTCTTGATCCGCTTACACTTAAGATTGCTTATCTGGCCAGTGTAATTGGAAGCGACATAGGTGCACTCATTCTTCCTATGGGAACCCTAGCATCGTTAATATGGCTTCATATCCTTAAACAGCATCACGTTAAGGTTAAATGGAAGGATTATATCAGAGTCACCCTCCTAACGATTCCAATAACTTTAGTGGTTACACTGGTCTTGTTAGCCGTTTGGGTACAGTGGTTATACTGATATTTGAGTAAACTTACCGTTTTAAAGCCAACATTGAATAATTAAACTCATAGAGAGCATTGAAATTCGGCAGCTTGTAGATGCTAATCCTGGTGAATCCACAATCTGTATTGAATCTTCATTGCTCTTCACACATATTTAGACTAAGCCATTTTGTATCCAAAAATCCGCTCCTAGCATGTGTATATGAACACTCTTTTCTAGCAATCTATGAATATCTTAATTTATAGAAAGGAGCAGGTATACTCATGAAAAATATAAAAACCGTTATCAGCATTCTTGGCAGTGCTGGAGGCGTTTCCAGAGCTATATTATCTATACTAGAGAAGAGCTACAGCGATACCAATGATCCTATCCATTCCTATATACACCAATGTCAAATTCATTTAATAGATTTGCAGCAGAAAGACAAGGCATACTATGCATCCTTCATGCCGCAGCTGCTGATTCATGCTACACTCCATCAGTTCGATTTAACCGATTTGGACAAGTTCCAGGAACACTTAGATGTAACCGGTACTACACATGCGATTGATGTTTCTTGGGCGGATTCGGTTGATATGCTAAATTGCTGTCAGGCTAGAGGGGTAGCATATATCAATACCGCATTGGAAAGTCCGGTCATTGACGAACTGGAAATTCTGAACGGTTATACGCTGCTTGAACGATACAAGCAGTTCATGGAAGGCTTGAGCACCATCTCTCCCTACAAGGCCATTATTGGTTCTGGAATGAATCCTGGCGTAGTTCAATGGATGGCTATCCGATTGATCCAGGAAACACCGGATATTAAACCGCTTGCTTGTTACATTGTGGAGCATGATAATACCATGTATCTTGATCCATCCCATATTAAAGAACAGACGATTTATTCTACTTGGTCTCCGGAATGTTTTCTAGATGAAGCACTTATCAATTATCCATTGTATATGAAATACAAGTTTCCAATAACGATGCATGCTCCTGTTTATGAGCTGGAATTTAAGGTGAGGTTAGGAGCCAAACAGTTTTACGGCTCGCTAATGGCTCACGAAGAGGTACTCACCTTAGGAAAAGAATTCGATATGGAAACAGGTTTCATATATCGGGTCAGCGATTACGTTATCGATACGATTCGTAATAACTTGGAAAATGCGGATGATCTGTGGGATTGGGAACATGTAGTACTGGACCCTGCTGATGGTGAACTTGGCGGTGAGGATTTAGTCGGAGTTCTGCTCGTATATCCAGACAAGGAACGGTATATGTATAACGTACTAAGCAGTAAGGAGATCTATCCTATCTATCATACGAATGCCACTTATTTTCAAGTCGCTTGCGGTATTTACGGTGCCTTGTGCACACTCCTTAAGGATGACCTTCCGAATGGAATATACTTTATTGATGAGCTTCTTCTAAGCACTGAAAGTCTTTACGGTCAATATTTGACTTATTATATGGAGAATTTTGTGACGGGAGAAAATACATCCACTGATGGTCTTCTCCTTGATCGAATGAGAAAATTTAGACCTTAGTGTTTTGCAGTCATATTTCCAGGTCAGTATTTAATTATTACCATAGTATTACTTGGTTGCATTTAAGTTGTTAGCTGTTTAGTAAAGAGCATTGACATTCGGCAGCTTGTAGATGTCGTTTCTTTTCTAGATGACTAACAAGCTGACTAGAATCATCAATGCTCTTCGCTTTATGTTCCTTCTGCTCTCCAAACTTGATCAGCAGTTCAATTAATGCTCATTCGACTCCGCTGTCACTGTATTCTCTACTTACATTGATTTCAAGATTTACTTTATCATTTTCTCTTGAAGCAATTGAATCGCCTGGTATAGTCGTTCCTTCGGCACCTCACCGTAACGATCCCCAATACTAATCTCTGTCTTGCATTCCTGATCATGAACTTCTCGCAGGAACGAAATTAGGCCGACTCCTGTTTTTGTATAGATATCGATTAATATGGTCTCCAGCTCGCGAGCAGACATATGAAAATGAAGATGAAACATGTTTGTCACCGGGACCTGTGGTACGGCTCTAACTCCTGTGCACTGATTGAACAATTCGGCCAATTCCTTCGCCCGGTTATAATATTCCGTCATTCGATCTATCCGTTTATTGAAATAATAATCGCTGCTCAGAATGTAAGGATATAACCCGATCAAGTCTCCGCCATGCCGTCTCTTCCATACTTTAGATAGTGTCGTGAAATTTTCAGGTCCTGCTAATATTGCACCTGCAATACCGCCAATTCCTTTGTAAAAAGATACATAAACACTATCAAACAGCGCACATATTTCAGCAGCTGACCTTCCATAATAAGGAATTGATTCGAACAATCGAGCACCATCGAGGTGCAGTCGAATTCCCTGTTCTTTACAATAGGTAGAGATTTCCATGAGCTCCTCAAACGCTGGAAGCTGACCTCCAATCTCACGTTGCGGCAGTTCTAACAGCAAGCATGCCACTTCTCCTCCTAGTTGCTTGACATCCTGCAATCGGATAAGACGATTCTCTTCTCCGAGAAGTAGAGGCTCCAAGTGATGCAGCTCTTTGAGGCCATCTTCCTCATGAATCTCTAAATGACTAAGCGGATGATACGCGACTATTTTGCTGTCCTTCTCATCTGACCATATCCGCATAGCGATCTGCTGTGCCATCGTACCACTAGGAAAGAACACTGCCGATTCTTTACCTAACAAATCAGCAATTTTACGCTCAAAATCTTCAATCACTTTTCCTGTCCCATAGCGGTCTCCCGCTATATCCCCATCCATATGCTCAAATGCATCCTTTAACATCTGAATATTCCATCTACCATTACCTAAAATGGGATATTCACTCTTGTTGTATGCTTCTGATAGTGTCATATTGTTGTGCTGTTCCATCTCTCGTCCTCCAGTAGTAGAATTATCGAAATCATCAAGCTCTGTTATCTAAACATATCATAAGAACGGTGGCGGAGTGAAATAGATTCAACTCTATTAAAAATAGATACCAGCGTAATCCAAATCTTCAAAAATTGCATAAAATACTATTAAAACCAGCAAAGGAGGTGTGGATGCATGAACTACGAAAGCGGAAACCACGGCTTTACCATTGGAGGAATCCTCGTATTATTCATTTTGCTGGTCATTATCGCTAAAACTTTCAAATGGTATTGATCTAGAGCATCTCATAGCATTTCATAAAATAGAAAAGAGTCTTAACTAGAAACGTGTTCTAGCTAAGACTCTTTTTAGATGCTCGGTATCCAATAACGCTAAACAGCCACCGATCCTTTGTACTCTAGGATCGGTGGCTGTTTGTTAATTCAAGTTGACTGAATCATTTTCATACTACCGTTAGTTGCTTTTTGTTAAGTTATGAAACTAATTCAACTATTCTTTTTTCTCTGGCAGCGGTGTAAAGAGCAGATTAACAGGCAAATTACTTCCTGGTGCTGCGGTCAACAGAATTTCTACTTTTTGGCTGTAGTCACCTGTACGGTATAATATCGCCTGCTCATTAGGTGCGCTGACCTGTCCAGCAGAATAGATCGCCGTAATATTACCGTTCACCATCGCATACCCGGAATATTTGCCTCCACGCGGATTGAAGGAGATCAGGGTATTGGCAGCTACGTTATCGAATGTCATTTTGTACAGTACACCGAAGTTACCCGTGTTGGATGCTTCAACACCAAGCATAGGATCTGTGCCCGCAAGATTTGGATCGTCCTGATTATCCCCTAGAGCCAAACGCTGCGCTGTATCTCCAACATACTCAGAATAACGAATGACACGAGTCGAATTCGGATAAGTTCCTCGGTTATGCACACCATCGCGATCGAGAACTGGCAGCTCACTGAGCACTGTAAGCGGATCAAGCTTCTCATCAATCATAACGACATTGTACTCAATCGGATAATCGCTGTGCATATCGGAGAACAACGAGATGACATCTCCTTGCTTCATTCTCGTCTTACTGAGTTCTGTCATCACCAGCTTGCTCTCTCCTGGTTCCAGCGTCAGCATCGATTGTTTGGAGCCATTCTGCATGGATTCGAAATAATTGTAAACGGATTTCTTACCTGCTGCTGTTGCGATACCTGTCGGTCCAGCAAAACCAAGGTTCTCTGTCGTAATTGTGGCCTTAGTGGCATTCTTGTTCGTCGCCACTACATACATCTTCACGTTCTTGCCCACATTGTTAACATGGTGAATCATAAAGCGGGTGTCGCCCACAGAGGTTTCTTTATATACGATTCCTTCGCTGTTAACGGTCTCGGGACTGTTACTGCGAATGAGTGTGCTAGGCTCATCATAATATGAGTAGTTGATTTTTGGCAGAGCAGGCACATTAGACCCGTCAAATGAGAATTTCTCGCCAGGAGGCAGAAGCAGCTTGTTAAAGTCATCCGCCGAATAGAGTGTTTCCCCAGTGATAATAATCGTCTTCTCATAGGAAGACGTCAATCCTTTATTGTCCGTTACCGTGAGGCTGATTGTTTTGGGTCCCGGTGTGAAATGCGCATAGGCTTTATTATTCCAATCATGCTTCACAATTTGACCGTCATCCGTACTCTGGTCCGTAATTGTAATGAATTCGCCCATTCGATATTCATCCTTATCCGTCGTGAACATAGCAACCGGAGGCAGATTAGGCTGGATTACGGTTATCGTCTGGCTGTAAGGATCACTCCAGGTACCGTTCTCGTCTTGTACCATGTATGTAATGGTGTACTCGCCTGCCTCAGCATAAATATCCTGTCTTCCTTCCCAGCGTTCGTTAACAATCTCAAGTCCTGAAGGTGAAATCGCTTCCGTCACATAATTGAGTGTAGTTTGGCCTGCATAAATTTCCTTCTCCTGAATTGTGAACCTGGCAACAGGCTTAACCGACACATCCATAATGATACGCTTGCCCACATTGTCTACTTTGTAAGATATATTAAGTGCTTGAGTAATCGCTGTCAGCGGTACCATGAAGGTATTCTTCGTTTGGAAGGAGGTGCCTTTCATCGTCTTCGAAACTCCATTAACCGTATACTTGCTGCTGTCGGTTTTGAAACGCAGTTCGTTGGTTCCACTCGTGATAATAGTCTCTTTGGTTCTCTTGTCATAAGTCACCTTATATCCAACACGGTCAACAAGCGCACGAATCGGAACATACGAAACGCCCTTCTTGACTTGCATTGGCTGAGGTGCGTTATATACTTGACCGCCTTGCTCCATCTTCGTGCTGTTAAAGTGCAGTATCAGCTCATTAGCGGAAGCCGCAGGTACAGGTTCGTTCGTAACCGTATTGTCGATTACTTCTGCAGGCGGCTCAGACTCCTCACCTGTTTCAGTCCCAGAAGCTGCATTTGGTAATGGTGCTGACTCATCCGTATCGGCAGAACTGTTATTTTCAAGTTCCCCTTGAGCACCTTGTTGATCAGTTATGGGAGCTTCGTTTCCAGACTCTTGAGATGTCAGACTCTGCTCGAGAACTTCGCTCACGTCCGATTCTTGTGGAGCATTAATAACGTTGGATTGTGCACTAACCGGGATAGCTGAAGCGATCTGTGACAAGGCCAAGACGGTTAGCATGGATAGTTTCTTCAGTTTCATTCTTTGACTCCTTCTGTTCTATTTTTCTATTCTCCTCTAAAATTCATAGTATTAGACGCTCTGTAACGGAAAAAGTTTCTAATTTTATTCTATATAATTCTAATTCCCACTATAATATCCTGACCTGTCTGATTCATATAGGTAAGTAAGGTTGGATGCAAGCACTCTAGCAATTGGTAAAGATTAGATGTCTGCACTATAATTTAATAGAAGAGATAACAAATAGAGAGGAGTAAACAATGCTATCCCATCTCAAGAAAATAGACTGGACGATTGTTATCATTTTATGCTTTTTTATGGTCACAAGCATTCTTCTCATTCACAGCGGCATTCAGTCTGATCCGATCATGGCCGGCTCTGACAAGACAATGCTGCTCTATTATATCCTTGGTTTTGTCGTACTCTTTGGGACGGCGTTTGTTAATTACAGGCTGTTCATTAAATATCATTGGATTCTGTTTGCCGCAGGCTTATTGCTCCTTCTCTATATCGCTTTTTACGGAGATGTCATTAATGGTGCCAAAGGCTGGATCAACTTAGGCCCTGTCAGTGTACAGCCGGCAGAAATATTTAAATTTATATTGATTCTTAGTCTTGCCGCGATTGTTGCAGCCAAGCAGCGTGAGCTCTTATTCTGGAAAGACGTTGTTCCGATTTCTCTCCTCACCTTTGTTCCCTTCGCATTCGTTATGGTGCAGAATGATATGGGAAACGCGCTCTGCTATGTTGTTATTCTGCTGGGTATTCTATGGATAGGCAATATGAAAAATATGCATACCCTATTGATTATGCTGCTCATCGCCTTGCTCGTGTATGGAGGAATCAAATCGTATATCGGTTTTCATGATGAAATTACCAGCTTCTTGACGAATATAGACAAAGAGCATTGGCTGGATCGCTTTGATGCTTGGCTCCTTCCCGATGAAGCGAGCAAGGATGCCACCTACCATACCAACAATGCTAAGCTGGCTATTGCCTCAGGCGGACTATTTGGCAAGGGCTTCCTTCAAGGTGCATACATTCAGTCAGGCTTTGTCCCCTACACCTATTCCGACTCCATTATCGTAGTAGCCGCAGAGGAGTTTGGATTTATTGGTGTATCGGTTATTTTATTTCTGTACTTCATTATCGTTCACAGACTCATTACTATTGCGCTGGAGTGTAAACGCACGGAAGGTCCGATTATCATTGTGGGAATCGTATCCATGCTGCTCTATCAAATATTTGAGAATATTGGGATGTTTATCGGTTTGATGCCGCTGACAGGAATTACTCTGCCTTTTCTCAGCTTCGGAGGATCTTCATTGCTTATTAATATGGCCTGCATGGGTGTAGTATTGAGCATTCGGCTATACGATGAAGAACCTGAGGATCTATTTATGAATCCTCACTCTTCTTATCTCATGGAGCAGAAGGAACGCTCATTATAAGTAATAAAAAAAGGAACTCTATCTGATATTCTCAGGAAGAGTTCCTTGCACATCCTACATGCTTACTCGTCATGGTTGTTCATCGTTTTCCGCACTTCTTTAAAGGTCCTTGCTGCATAAATCCCTACAAATACAAGACCAATTAGCATAGGTACAACCCCAATAAATTGATCTCTCCCTGTTAACGTCATGACGAGCAGGCCCACCAGTACAAAGCCGATACCTACATATTTGTTCCATTTATTGTTACGCATTCTGTCAGCTCCACAGTCAATGTTGTTCATTCACTGCAATAATACCATATTTTCACGTTAATGATCTATTCATTACACTGTAATATGCCGGCTTTGGCTGATGCTGCTCATCGAACAGGAAGGGCCAGTTCTTACGCCCTCTCACCGGAAAATCATTCAGCCAAGTGTAATCATCTGCTGCTCCCCAGAACGTAACCGAGCTGATTACATCCTTGTACTCTCGCAGCAGCCCAAATATCGATTCATAGCGCTGTGCCTGCAGCTCAAGCATTTCCTCCGTCGGCGCTAAGAGATCCGTTCTTCGATCATCGAATTTGAACATGGATACATCCAGCTCGGTCAGCTGTAATTGAACACCAAGACTTGCATATTTCTCAATCGCCTCACGAATTTCCTTCAACGACGGATCGTATAAATTCCAGTGTGCCTGCAGTCCTACACCATGAATTGGAGCTCCTTGATCGAGCAAGGTTCTGACCAGCTTATAAATCTTGTCACGTTTAACCGGATTGGACTCATTGTAATCGTTATAGAACAAGAGTGCATCGGGATCGGCCGCATGAGCGAACTCGAAGGCCTTGGCTATGAATTCGGCTCCAGCAATCGTCAGCCACTTGGATGGCCGGAGCCATTCATCTTCATGATCAGATATCGCCTCGTTAACAACATCCCAAGCATAGATATCATTTTTATATCGCTTGACTACGGTATCAATGTGAGATTGTAATCTGCTATAGAGCAATTCTTTGCTGCATAATCCTCCACGGTTATCCTCAAATAGCCAATCGGTCGTTTGGTTATGCCATACAAGTGTATGTCCCCGAAGCTTCATCCGATGCTCCCGAGCGTAACTCACAATTTGATCCGCCGCCTCAAAGGTATAGGTATCCTCTGATGGATGGACACTTTCAAATTTCATTTCATTTTCCGCTGTCAAACTGTTGTAGTGATGAGCAAGCAGCTCCTTCTGATGAATAATTGTTCTGGGATTAACGGCTGCGCCGATCAAGAAATGCTCAGAGAATGCTTCCTTTAAGGATGGTGTGCTTGTGATATCATTAGGGTTCATCGCCTTCATTCCTCCTGTTTGGTTAAGCGTTTTCATTGCACATATACTGAGTATATCATCCTTTTACTCCACCAAGGGTCATCCCTTTTACAAAATACTTTTGAAGGAAAGGGTAGACAAGTATAATAGGTACACTTGCTACGATGGTCATCGTAGCCCGGATGGAAGTAGGTGTAACTTGATTTGCTCCTGCCTCTGAATTCGAGAATTGGCTGGCATAATCCTGCCCGGAGTTCATTGAAGTATTCGAGTTCTGCAATATCTTCATGAGTTCATATTGTAGTGTGCTTAGCTCAGTGTTAGACGAGTTATATAAGAATACATCAAACCATGAATTCCACTGTGCTACCGCAGTGAACAGAGACACGGTGGCAAGTACGGGTACACACAGCGGCAATACGATCTTCATGAAAGTCGTGAACTCCCCTGCTCCGTCAATTCTCGCAGATTCCAATATTCCTTCGGGAAGCCCTTCGATAAAAGAACGGATTACAATGACATTAAATACTCCGATTAGTCCTGGGATGATATATACCCAGAAGGTTCCAAGCATATCCAGCTCTCGGATCAGGAGGAAGTTCGGAATCAGTCCCCCGCTGAAATACATGGTGAGAATGAATGCGATCGAAATGAATTTACGAAGTACATATTCCGGGCGGCTGATCGTATAGGCAACCATTGCGCAGCAGAATACCGAAGTTACAGTGCCAACCACAGTACGAAGTACGGAGATTAAGGTTGCATGAAATATGGTCGCTTCGTTAAACACATATTTGTAGTTCTCCCATGTGAATACTCTCGGCCATAAATAAATCCCGCCCTTTACCGAATCTGTAGCATTATTGAACGATACCGCCAGCGTATTTAGAAATGGATATAGGGTTACAACCATAATCAGCAGCATGAACAATATATTCAGTGTATCGAATATCCGATCTGAAGGCGATTTGAACCGGGCATGGGTTTTGGATACGTTCATTGACTTAGCCATACAATAATCCTCCTTATATAGATTGAACGATCTAGAACAGTCGATCTTCACCCATTCTTTTCGCAATGGAATTCGCCGAGAACAATAGAATAAAGCTGACGATCGTCTTGAACATTCCAGCAGCAATGGATAAAGAGAAATTCCCCATCTGAATCCCATACTTCAGTACAAAAATATCCAGATTCTCTGAGTAATCCACATTCATTCCATTTCCAAGCAGATATTGCGGCTCGAATCCGGATTCCAGCAAATTACCGATATTCATAATAAGCAAGATGATAACGACCGGCTTAAGTCCCGGTAGTGTTATATGCCAAATCCGCTGCAACCGCCCTGCTCCATCAATTTCTGCCGCCTCATACTGGGCAGGGTCAATCATGGTCATCGCAGCAAGATATATAATCGTGTTCCAGCCGACATTTTTCCATACCTCCGAAGCTCCTAGAATTCCCCAGAAGTATTCACCTTTGCCGAGCCATAAGATCGGTTCATTAATTAGACCCGTCCACATCAGGAGTTCATTCACAATACCGCCTTCTGCGGATAATGCAGTCGAGATAATACTCGCAGCTACCACCCAAGATATAAAGTGAGGTAAATAACTGACCGTTTGGACAAAACGCTTGAATACCACATTACGAAGCTCATTCAGCAGAATGGCCAGTGTAATTGCTGTTACAAATCCGAGCACCAGATTGATGAAACTCATGGCAAGCGTATTGCGCATAACTCTTAGAAAATGTTCATCCTGAAACAAAAAGGCAAAGTGCTGGAAGCCAACCCATTCCTGATCTAGGATCTTTTTTGCCGGTTTAAAGTCCTGAAATGCAATGCTCCAGCCCCATAGTGGCAGATATTTAAAGATAATGAGCCATATCAAGAACGGTACCGACATGAATACGAGTGTTTTCTGCTGTCCAAGCTTTCTCATAAATGTGCCTGGAGTCATTCTTCTTGCCCTCTGCTTGCGCCGTGTTTTTTTATCTAACGACGGAGTGATGGCATTTTCCATGGTCCCTGCTCCTTTCCTCTTCACCGTGAGGGTATGTAATGATCACATCGAATTATGCAAATCCTGATCCGAAGACAATGTAAGGCCGGGTTCCAAGACGTATCAAGAGAACCCGGCCCGCCTTTCCTTGATTATTGACCTTCTACAACCGCAATTTTCTTCGCTACCTCTTCCGTGATCAGCTGCTCATAATCTGCTGCACCGAGCTTGTTAAACTCGGTGATATATTCTCCCCACAGGGATTCAAAGTCTGAAGGATTCGCAAGCACGAGCTGAGGGAAGTACTTTCTCTGCAGATCGGACTTCTTCTGAGTGAAGATCTGAGAAGGAGAGCCTTGCTCGATCTGAATGCTCCACGCTGGATACCAAGGACGATTATCTGGGTCTGCAAACAATTGGGAGAAGGATGCAATGTCGTATTCCTCCAGCAGCTTCTTATCTCCCTCACTGTAAGACATCTGTGCAACTTCCGGCTGACGGCCTGCTCCTACGGAGTTACCATCCGGCAAGGAAGAACCATTACCGTAGCGCGGCCAGCTATATTCAAAATATTTGAACCCGTATGATTCACGGAATGCATCCGCGTTTGTCTTCTCAATCTGCTCTTCTGTCCGATAGAAGCGTCCATTCTCATCAATGGAGTAGGTCTCGCCTTCAATCCCCCAGTTAGACAACACTTGGTTCTCGTCGGTCAGCAGGTTATTAAAATATTTAATAATACGAACTGGATCCTTCGCACTGACAGATATTCCGACACCGCGGTTATTGACAAAGGAAGGCGGATCCAAATACTGGTCCTTAATACTCTCGGCATAAACGATCGGCAGTGCCATGTATTCAAGATCATCATTGCCCGCTTCACGCAAATTGTTCATCGCTTGCCCTGCCTGCCAGCGGTAATCGAAGAATCCAAGGACTTTGCCCGAGGCAAGCTTCGCCAGATACTGATCATAGTTGTCTACAAATGAGGATTTATCAAACAACCCTTCGCTGTTCAGCTTGTTAAGCTCTTGCAGGTATCGCTTGGTAATATCATCATCCGCATAGTCATTGGCTTGATGCGTTTCCATGTCGATAATGACTCCGCCGTCATTCGGATATCCCGCGAGATGCATCGGTGCATTGGTAAAGGCAAAGAACTTATCTTGTGTCGTTAGTGACAGGTAGCCTGTCAGATCTTCCTCTGGATGCTTGCTCACATAATCTCTGATTAAGGCCAAATAGTCATCAAATGTCTTGATATCTGGATACCCGGCTTCCTTGAGCACTCGGCGCTGAATCCAGAAGGCACCTTGTTCAATGTTTGGCGCAGATATGTAATCACCAACCACAGCACTAAGCGGCAGGAAATAAATATTGCCATCTTCTGCTTTCATCAAGTTGTAGTACGGCTCATAGACACGCTTGATGTTAGGGCCGTATTCATCAATGAGGTCATTCAGCGGAATAAATGCACCTGCATCCAGCAGTTTGTCAATTGATGCACCTGGAACAAGAACATCCGGGTACTCATTACTCGCGATAAAGGTTCCTATTTTCGTGTTCTCATCCCCGACCAGATGCTCCATCTTGAAATTGACACCGGTTTGTTCCTCGAATATTTTGCCGATCGTTGTCTCATTCGTATTTTTGTCTTTACCGGCTGCTGCATTGAAATAACTGAAGGTAACCTTTTCTTCCTGTCCTGTTTCCTCACTGCCTGCTGTTGATCCGGGCTCGCTGGTACCGCTGGACCCACTGCTGCAAGCACTAACGATAGAGACCGAGAGAAGCAGGGTAAGACAATTCATCCATAATTTCTTTTTCACGATTCTGACCTTCCCCTTTCGAAAAGCTCGATGAATTTGTAAGCACTTTCATTATAATTTAGAAAGAATTTCTCTTTTACTAGGCAATCTATAGTGAGTACTTAGGAAATCATACTGTTTTCAATTTACTTAAATCCTATCCCTTACGGATCTACTGGAATAATTATAGATACATATGTTCCTATGCCTGGCTCGCTCTCGATCGTGAATTTGAAATTCGCCCCATAATACAGCTTCATTCGATAAATGACATTCTGTATCCCGATCCGCTCGCCCATATCCTCATCCTTCGACATATAAGCATTAATCCGGTTTACCTGCTCTGTTGGCATTCCTGCTCCGTTGTCCATTATGGTGCAATACATCAAGTCGTCAATCACTTGCACATTGACCTTGATGGTGCCACCATGCTTGACAGGCTCTATTCCATGAAGGGCCGCATTTTCTACAAAAGTGACAATCGACATTTTGGGGATCAATCGGTCTTTATCCTCCGGATGGATCTTTACCTCGTAGTTAATCCTGTCTCCAAAACGATACCGCTGGATCTCCAGGAAACAATGAATGAATTCCACTTCTTCCCTCAAGGTGACCATGTCACGCTTCCACACTAGAGAATTACGTAAGATTTTGGCCAGGTTGTGTATAATCTTTGAGGTTTCTTCCTCTTCTTTCATGAGACTGCGCATCCGAATCGTTTCCAGTGTATTAAACAGAAAATGCGGATTGATCTGACTTTGCAGCGCGTTAAGCTGAGCTTCCTTTCGTTCAATCTCTAGATTTTTCTTCTGAATGTCAGCCACATACACATCATTAATTAAGCTCTTCAGCTGCAGCGTCATCCGATTAAACTCATATGTAAGCTGACCAATTTCATCGGTCGTTTCTGAATCGTTAATGGTGTCATAATGCTGATTCTTGACCCTCTTCATGTGCTTCAGAATACGAATGAGCCGAACATTCATGGAACGGCTGATCCAGATCAACACAATGGTTGGCAGCAAGAAGTTCAAGCAAGTCAAGGTAATGATAAAATTGCGGGATTGGCGTACTTCATAGAGAACAACATCTTTAGAGATTGCTGCTGCAATGGTCCAGCTGTTTAGATGATTCGTCATAAATGAAGGCGTCTGAAACTCCAGATATTCATCCGGCAGCTCAATATCTGCATAGGAAACAGCCCCCTTTGATACATTGACATGAGGATCCGTCGTATACTCAATCTCCCCACTGCCGTTCAATAGATATACATTCCCCTGAAGCTGACGATTGCCAAGAATCTGACGAATTGTAGACATTCGGACATCGACTTTGAGCAGCTTGGTATATTCATTTTGTGAGTAATAATAATCCATCTTTCGAATAACACTCATCTTGCCCTGCTGGTTATTCTCACCATGTCGTATGATCAGCGGCTGTGTCTGTTCTGCAGACATGATCTGTTCATACCAGGGCTCTTTTTTCACAGCATCATCTATAAGGCTAATCCCTCCGGAATACAAGAGTGTAGGGTTGTCTGAATATACCGTTATTCCTTCAACAGTGTTATAGACTGCACTTCCTGAATGCAAAATGCGCCTGAGGTAAGAATCGTATGCGGTAATATACTGGGCTGGATGGGGATATGATGTTTCTATAATCTCGTATAGCATGTGATCCGTGTAGAATTCGGAGGAAATTTCGAGTGTATCTTGAAGCTCCCGGGTGAATTCATTTTTTATCTGGGTTAGTGTCAGGTTGATATCTTGAATTCTCTGGTTCTTTACGTTATCCGTCACCCTGGTATAGAAGATGATATTCGTTGCAAGAATCGGCAGGAATACCGCCAGAAAATAAAGAAGCAGCATCTTGTCCCGCAGCCTTACATTATTCAGGCTTGGCTTCATGTGGTTTCTCCTCTGACTTGCCTTCCTTCAGCAGACCTTGGCGGTAATCACTAGGACTCATCTGCATGAGCTTCTCAAATTGAGTGACAAAATAATCCGAATTGCCGTAACCGACGCGTTCTGCAATTTCGTAAATTCGTAAGTCTGTCTGTCTAAGCAGCTTCTTTGCCTCCTGGATTCGAAGGTGGAGCAAGTAATCATTGAAATATAATCCATATGTTTTTTTGAACCGCTGACCAAGATACACAGGATTCATGTAGAACACACCCGCAATGCTCTTGAGACTGATATTGTCTTGAAAATGACTATCTATATATAGCTTGATCTTATGGATACCCCGTGTTCCTTGCTCCTTGCGAAGCTCAGCGATATAGAGTGCACTCTCTGCAGCAAATTTCGTGAATAAATCGCGGATTGCCTTCAAAGAGAGATTGTGGTCGTACCAGGAAGTCATGGGAACCCATGCATCTAGCCGGTCTTCATCTCCTCCCATGTCCTTCAGCACTTTTACAGCATGATTGACACATTGATGAATGTTCATCTTCATCGCTTCTGGTGCATAATTTTTCTCCTGGAAGCTCCGAAACATGGATTCTATAGTGACAGGAAGTGACTCCATATCGGATTCTTCAATCTGTTCCATGACTCGTCTATACATTTGCTCTTCAAGTGGCAGGTACTTTAAAGCTGAATGGTGATTATCATCCAGGATGACGATCCCTGTATCATCATAAATAAATTTATAGAGCAAAGCCTGCTTAGCACTTTCGTAGGATTCACGGATGCTCGCTATCCCTTGAACACGCTTACCGGTATATAAGAACAATCGTCCTTCTAGTTTTACTTCGGTTTGAAGGTGCTCCAGCAAATTTCGTATATTGTTACTGAACATGGACAGCATTCGCTTCGTTATAATGAAGCCAAATCGGTTACGGTGCTCCTGCAAGTACACACGATCAGCACAAGTCACATGCTGAAGCCATCTCAGTATATGTGCTTTGCATTGTTGAATAATGTCAGACTGTCTATCAGCAGACAGATGGAAGATATCATTTATTTCTGCAAACACATAGTAGATCTCTTCACCCGTGTCCATATTTAAACGCTTCTCCCACTCTCGATAAGCACCGGGTTCTCCTTTCTCATTCAGGATGAGATCCATCAGCATACTTGAATTCAAACTTTGATTCAAATGTTCTGCAGTCCGTTCCTGCTGAATACGCAGACTTAATTTTTTGAGCGTAGTGTGGAACTCTTCTTCATCAATCGGCTTCAAAATAAAATCATGAACTCCATATCTGACCGCTTGCTGTGCATAACTGAAGTCATCATAGCCGCTCACAATGATAAAGGATGGTCTGGTTCCTTCATTTTCCTCTTCACTTATCACCTGACGGATTAATCCCATCCCATCAAGAACGGGCATTCGAATATCCGTAATAACTACATCAGGCGACGATTCTCTAATCAGACTTAGGGCATCTTCACCATTGTCGGCCTCTCCGACGATACGAAATCCACATGATTCCCAATCAACGATCTTCATTAATCCTTTGCGGGTAAATACCTCGTCATCCACTAATATAGCTGTATATGTAGACTGCATCCAAAGTCCCCCCTTATAATTGCTGACTTACCGTTATCCTATATGGTAGCGTTTACATATAGGTGTGTTTATTGTAATGAGCGATGTATTTAAGTGTCAAATTAAAAATATGATGAAAATGGGTGAAATGAGAAGACCACCCCCTATAAAAGGCGATGGTCTATCCTACATAGTAAGCTTCTTATATAATTTACTGCCTTCCAAGAGCAGCCTAAGCATAACAGCGGTTTGGGCACGGATGAAAGCTCCTTTAGGACTTGCAAGTGTGGTATCGTCTACAGCCAGCTTATATTCGAACAGTAATTGCTCCACATAAGGAGCAGACCACGGACTGAACATAGCTATGCGCTTTTTCATGCCATCAGCTATAGCGTCTAAACCATCAATACTCTGCCGATTTGGCATGATTCTAATCTAGGAACATCTTATCGCAAAGAGATTCCACGACATACCCGATGAATTATAGGTTTTACTTCATTAATTTAATGTTTAGAAATAAGAATTTTGCATAAATCCCAAAATGAACGATCCTGAAATATATAGCAAAAAAATCCCCGCCTCTCTTTCGAGAAACGAGGATTGCTGTGGATCATTGAATGATCCCAAACATATGTCACTCATGCCATGATGATATAAGTTAGAAATTCAACGTGTTGTTGCTCGGCTTATCTGCAGGCGGGTCTGGAACGTATTCCTTTTCCCAAAACTCTGCATTTCGAATACCCAGCTTAACTGGATCGAATACGGGGTCTTTGCCCTCTTTCTTCTGGGCTTCATAATCTCTAAGCACTTTGAGGGCAGGCTTGGTGAGTAGAAGAATCGCAATAATATTCAGCCATGCCATACTGCCAACGCCTATATCTCCGAGTCCCCATGCAAGGCTCGCTGTCTTCACACTTCCGTAGAATGTGGCGCCTAATATTACCAATTTGAGCACATATTCTAACCAAATCCGGCGCGTTTTTTGATTAATATAAGCAAGATTAGTTTCAGCCATATAATAGTAGGCCATGATGGTTGTGAAAGCAAAGAATAACAGCGCAATCGCAATGAACGGTGCACCAAAACCTGGCATGAAGGTCTCAACAGCCTTGATCGTGAAATCTGGACCTGGACTAACATCCCCCAGATTATTCACAATCGGTGCTGTTCCTTCTGGGATAACATTGTACATTCCTGTGACCAATATCATGAATGCCGTTGCAGTACATACAAACAGCGTATCAATATAGATTGAAAATGCCTGCACCAAGCCTTGCTTCGCAGGATGGGATACTTCTGCAGCGGCTGCCGCATGCGGCGCTGTTCCCTGTCCTGCTTCATTGGAATAAATTCCACGCTTAACACCCCAGCTAATCGCAGCCCCTAAAATACCGCCAAAGGCAGCATGCGCTCCAAATGCGCTTGAGAAAATCATGCTCAATACTGCTGGAATTTCAGAGAAATTCACGATCACAATAAGGACTGCCATTATGATATATCCTGCCGCCATAAATGGAACCGCTACTTGGGCGACATTGGCAATCCGCTTAACCCCGCCAAAGATAATGACCGCCAGAAGAACTACAAGAATGATGCCAGTAACGACAGGATCAATATTAAATGCCGTTGACATTCCCGAAGCGATACTATTCGCTTGAACACCTGGCAGAAGCAGACCAGTAGCCAATACGGTCACGATTGCAAACAAGACCGCATACCATTTCATATTCAGTCCTTTTTCGATGTAATATGCAGGGCCTCCGCGAAATTGTCCATCCTGCTTCGTCTTATACACTTGGCCCAGCGCTGCTTCGACAAATGCAGATCCTGCACCAAGGAAGGCAATCAGCCACATCCAAAATACCGCACCCGGTCCGCCAAAAGCGATGGCAGTTGCTACACCTGCGATATTTCCTGTTCCGACTCTTCCCGCCAAAGCCATGGATAAGGCTTGGAAGGAAGATATTCCCGCATCAGAGCTTTTTCCTTTAAACATCAGCTTAAACATATCCTTAATCATTCTTACCTGCATAAAACGTGTTGCAAAAGTATAAAAGAGTCCTGTCGCTAAACAAAGATAAATTAATGCATCGCTCCATATAATACCGTTTAACCAATTAACAAATGACTCCATTTGCAAACCTCCCGGAATTTATACTTTTACTTTTCATTGCGTCATATAAATTAACTTCATTCTCCCTACATTGAGTTATTATAGTCCGAACACACCATATCATGTCAATATATATTTCATATAAGTATCAATAAAGAGTTAGATCGCTGGCATTAGAGAAGAAACGGGCATTTTGTAATTTATACAGCAGCATGTCAATGTTTATGTCAATCGTGGGCGAAACAAATAAAGAGCCCTGTCTTATACTAAGACGGACTCTTCGTTGAACGAGCATTTCAATTATGTTGCTGCTATCGTTTCAAGAGACGGAGGGGTTACAGCTTCGTTGCTGCTCACTTCTGCCTTCTTCAAATATTTCTTTCCCCTCCATCTATAATAAGAAAGGATGCCTCTCAAATATTCGTCAGCGATCATGCAGGAATAGATTCCGACCAGTCCCCATCCCATGTGAACTCCAAGAACGTAAGAGAGACCGGTAGCTACAATCCACATCGATCCTAATGAGATATACATCGTGAACCTCGTATCTCCAATCGCATTTAGCGAACTGCCGAGTGCCATATTGAGCATTTTCCCCGGCTGCAATATTAGATTCATCCCTAGTAACGAGGCTCCAATTGCAATAATGGTCTGATCATCGGTAAACAGGCCTAATATATGTCTTCCGAATACAAAGAGTATGAACGCATTAACTACAACATATATCGCCCCGATGCCTAGTGCCCTGTAGGCGCTGCGGTATGCCTCCTGAATTCTTCCTGCACCAAACAAATGAGCAATTTGAATTTGGGCTGCCATTGCAATGGATGAACCGAGCAGGAAACAGAATGACTCCAGTGTATTCATGTATGTTCTGGCTGCCAGTTCCGCAGATCCTAGTGTTGCGATAAACGAGTACAGGATGAGCTGTGTAAAGACCCAGCAAGAGGAATTGACTCCCAGCGGCCAGCCAATCTTCATAATCTCGCCAAACAAAGGCTTGTTAAAAATCCGGAATTCCTTCCATTGAATCTTATAATCAAATGAGCGAAGGTACATGTAGAACAGCAACAATACAGCCAGAAGGCGACTTACAACCGTTGATATAGCTACCCCGGTGAGTCCCCACTGTGGGAAACCGAAGGCCCCGAATATGAAGCCATAGTTAAAGAAGACGTGAATGATATTCATCCCAATTGCAACATACATCGGCCCCTTCGTATTCCCTGTATTCCGAATCACAGTGCTCATCGTCGCCATCATGGACACAAGCACCATACCTCCGCCTACGATCGAAATGTAAGTCCCTGCGAGCGGAAGCAATCCTGCTGGGAGCTGCAGCATGGAAGAAATCTGTTCTGGAAACACAAACAGAACGACACTGCATAGAATGCCGATCAGCGTAGTCACGCTAAAAGCCATAATACCGATAATTCGGGCATCTTGCATCTTGCCTGAGCCCAGCTTCTGGGCAATCAGAATCCCTGCTCCGCTGGCGATCGTTGTAAACAACACGGTCATTGCCTGAAACAGCTGATTGGAGAAACCGACAACGGCAACGGCATCATCGGAAATCCGGCTTACCATTAATGTATCAACTGCTCCGAGCAGAAACTGCAGAAACAGTTCAATAAATATGGGCCATGCCAGCACCCATAACGTAAACTTTTTATTATCCATATCTAATATTCCAACCTCCACAACAAAATAAGCGTTTATCTAAAAATCGATCCGAACGCCTCAACATTTTCAAATTATAGATGGTATACTAAAAGGATAATATCATTTTATGAACTCAAACTTATAATATTCAAACCTAAGGATATGAAAGGGCTTTTAATATGACTATTCTTCATTTTTCGGTTCCTCCGCTGCCGGAATATATCATGAGCGGGATCTGTAATGGACCGATGGCGGGTAAGCACCCAAACCGTAAGAACATCGGCATATTTGATTTGCTCGTTGTTATCTCTGGGGAGCTTGACGTCACGGAGAACGGTACTGCCTATCACATTAGCACAGGTAAATATTTGATTCTAAGGCCGGATGCGCATCATTACGGAACGAAAGAATGCTCAGAGGATACAACCTATTACTGGCTGCACTTTCAATCGTCTGGCTCGTGGAGCACGGATTCGTCATCTCTGAAGCTTCCCAGCCATGATTCTTCCGAGCTGCAGTTAATGGTGCCGAATTACTTCACGGTAAATATCCCTCAGTTCGGCACGCTGCCAAGCATAGACAAAACAGAGGCATTGCTTCGAACATTAACAGGACTCGTACAGCATGGTCATCATACTCAATCCTTATGGAAGCAGCAGCTTGTTTTTCAAGAGCTGATGGAGCAGCTGGCCGGGGCACTAGAGCCGCCGATCTCCTCGCCATCCTCCGCCTGTGCCAGTAAGGCCGCTGCTTATATACGTAAACATTATCGTGAGGAATTTAAAGCGCAGACCATGGGAGAACGTATCAACTTTCACCCTGTCTATATCGCACGATGCATGCAGAAGGAATTCAATCGTTCACCCGTCGAGTATTTACTGCATTACCGCATCGAACAGGCAAAGCTGCTGCTGCTGCAAACAGATCTCTCCATTAGCCGGGTTGCTGAGGAAGTCGGCTTTAACCAAGCTGCATACTTCACATCCTGCTTCACTAAACAGGAGGGCATATCACCACGAAATTTTCGGAAGCGTCTGTTTATGTAGTGATAACTCCAGAATATCGATCAGAGCTATTCATAGAGTTCATCTCACCAAGAGTAAAGGTCCGAACCATTAATCGGTATCGGACCTTCACACAAACTACTGATCAAGCTCAATTGTATTTATGGAAGCATAAGCATGTGGTTTAAATCCTTCCGTCGGTTCTCCTTGCGGTATTGCAACCTCATATATAAACCAAGTACCATCCATATCCTTAACGATATATTCGTAAGAGTCTCCAGTAGCTTCTTCCCGAACTTTTAGAAACAGGCTTGCATCATGAATGCTATCATGCTCCAGCTCTTCAACTGCTCCAAATGCTGAGAGCTTAGTCATCCCCTCTTCTTTTAACTGTGCAAGCTCGGTATCTCCGCTCTGCTGACCAATCTTCACCTCATAGCTTGGATCGACATCCATGGACAGCACACCTGTCTCTGGATTGAAGGTGAATATATCAAATACATACAGTGAATATCCATCAGCTGCTTTTACCAGCTCTGCTTCTTTCTGCTCAGTCATACCCTCAAGCTGTAGTTCAATCTCTGTAACAGAAGGTCGTTCGTCTCCCGGCGTTTTTGGCTCTGCCGTATCAGGACCCTCGCTTCCCTGTGCAGAACTTATAATCTCAATGAGAACCCGCTGCTGTAACGTATCCTCGCCTTCAATCGGCCGCTCTTCATATTTAAATTCAAGGACGCTGTTCTCTCCCACCTCCGCAATGGCAGCCTGCATTCCCTCGCCTAACTGAAAGGCTGTCGGCTCGCCATCTATTACAATCTCAACCGTGTGCGGATCAGCAAGACCTGTAAGAGTTCCTTTGGCTTCCTTCACTTCTACCTCGGGCTCATTCGGTTCTACGATTCCCTGGTCAACTCCGGGTTCAGGGACTGGGTCTGCTTCATTAGTTTGAGCACAACCTGCAATCGTGAATGTAAGCAGCAGCAGCAATATCATTTTGGATTGGATCTTCATCATCTGCACCTCCTCTAGTTTATGACGCGATTGGATACTACAAAGTTGCTTGTAAACACATTTTAGGCTCTGACCATTCGTATGTGTTTTAGATGGAGATTGGTGAAGATTGGTCAATATATTGACCTGAACAGTAAATACAAGGGCCGAATCTAGCTGCACAAAAAAACGTCATTTGTACTTAAACAAACGACGGTTTTGTGCTGCTCCATTATGAAACAGTGAGCTTATTTCCCCAGGGTCTCTGCCCTCAACGACAAGCCATGCACAGGCTCTTCATTCTTGTTTAAATTGGAATGGATATAAAACATCACAAGTGCAGCAAATGAAGACATCGTGCCAAGAAAAATTACCGGGATGATCCCCCAGAGATCATATACATTACCAAACATTAACGGGCCAATCATTCTTCCCACATTTGAAAACCCTCCTGACAATCCCATATAGAAAGGTGCGTAATGGCCTGTTCGTTCAGAGAAAAAAGTAGGGATTGTAGGCAGCAGCAACATTTCTCCGATTGTAGCCAGGATCATACCGAGGACCAGATAAATGTACTGTTCATGGAAGAACAGAATGAAGGAAAAAGCCATAGCTGAGAATATCGCACTTACAAACATTTGCCTGACAATCGTTTGTGCAAAACGACTTTTAATCCAGGCAGTAAACGGTTGCCCAAACAAGATCACAAAACCATTGATCGTCCACAGCAGACTGTAGAACTTAAGATCCATCCCCTTCTCGTTAATGTAAGGGGCTATTCCAGTTGACCAGAGAGAAAACGAAAACCAGAAGAACATGGCACCAAGAGAAATAAACAAATATATGCTTATATTTTTCAATAAGCTTTTTCGATCCAAATGGGCCTCTTCCATAATAAACGGATTTTTTTCTTCTGCTACAGTGGATTTCTTATCCGTTTTCTGACTTGAGTGAGGATGTGAATTTGAAGCTGCGCCTCCACGCACGCGCATAAAAAAAAGCAGAAAAATTGCAAACAATAGAGTTGTCGTCCCTGTAAACGTATAGGTCAATGTGAAAGAAATGGATGCGATCAGACCACCGACCATCGCTCCAATAGACAACCCGAAATTGTTGCAGACATACATAAGGTTATACAGCGTTCTTCGATGCTCTTTCCAACGAAACCCAACATAGGCATTTAAGGATGGGAGTGCAATTCCGTTAACAAAACCAAGCAAGCACACGCACAGGATATACGCAGGCCAGCTGTCAGTGAAGGCTATACCATACAGTGCGGAAGCGGACAGAATAAACGAGCCGGCAATCAGCAATTTCGGACCAAGCCGGTAATACAAATTACCGCCTACAATTTCACCTATTACACTGCACAGCGCTTGATACAGCACGATTAATCCAGCTTCACCATAGGATTTTCCCATGATGTTGTGAACATATAGGGTAGTTAATGGCCACATGATCGCTTTGCCCGTTGAATTAACGAAGCTGGCGGCAATAAACAGCAGCGCATCTTTCGGATATATTTTCAGCAAATTGAGATTAGTAAACGATATGAGAAAGATAACAAGTGAACTCTTCATATGACCTCTACTTTCACGCCCCCGTCCTGCGTGGGTCCATCGCATCCCGAATACCATCACCTATAAAATTAATGGATAGCACAGAAAGAATTATAACCAGACCTGGCGGAATCCACAGCCAAGGCTGAGTCGTCAGTGCAGTGATGGACTGTGCCGCATTCAGCATATTCCCCCAGCTTGCAGCCGGCGGCTGAACTCCCATCCCCAGAAAGCTTAGAGAGGATTCCGATAGAATCGCGGCAGCTGCACCAAATGTAGCATTTACGAGAATAGGTCCAATCGCATTCGGTAAGATATGGCCGAAGATGAGACGCGGTGAGCTAAAACCGAGTGCTATTCCGGCCCGTACAAATTCGGTTTGGCGAAGCGAGAGCACACTGCCTCTCACCAGTCTTGCAACCGCCGGCCAACCAAGCAGCGCAAGCACGATAATAATATTCGAGAGCCCCGTGCCGAGTACCGTTACAAGTACAAGAATGACCATCATGCTGGGAAATGACATAAATACATCAATGATTCGATTGATCAGCATATCCACCCATCCACCGATATAACCAGCAATGGCCCCAACCACTGTACCTATTAGAACATACAGGATTACGGTTATAACACCCACTGCAAGCGATACTCGGGTAGCATAAATCAACCTGCTGAGTACATCTCTGCCTACCTGATCGGTTCCAAGCCAGTGTGCACCAGAAGGTGGTGCAGAAAAAGCTCCTATAATCGCATTCGGATCGTATGGCGCGATCCATGGCGCGAATATCCCAACGAGAATCAAGAATCCCATGATAATAAGTCCTGCTACAGCAAGCTTGTGCTGCATAAATCGCTGTCTAATCATTCTCCAGTAGCTATCCGCTTCATAGGAAGGCACGTGAGCCGTGGCTGCTGATGTCATATCTTCTGATGCTGCAATAGGCTGCACATTTAGTGAAGGCATTCATCTCACTCCTTTCATTAACTATATTTGATTCGTGGATCAACGACCGCATACATAACATCAGACCATAGATTTGCGGCTAGCACAGACAAGGCGGCAAGCATATTTACACCCATAAGCAGCGGAAAATCTCTTGAGAATATGGCTTGAATGGTGAGCTGGCCCATTCCGTTCCATTGAAATATAGTTTCTGTAATTACTGCACCGCCGATCAGTATTGGAATATCAAGACCGGCAATAGTGATAAGAGGGATCAGCGCATTTTTTAGTGCATGTTTGTTAATAACGATGAATTCCTTCATCCCCTTAGCCCGAGCTGTCCTTAGATACTCTTGTCCAAGCACTTCAATGACACTTGATCGCACATAACGGATCATCCCTCCGGATATCGAGGTCCCTAGAGTAATCGTAGGCAGGATGAGATGAGTCAGTGTATCCCAGAACCCTCCGCTGCCTCCCATTGAGTTCATACCACCGGTTGGAAGTATACCTAGCAGAACACCGAAGATATAAATAAGACCTAAACCAAGAAAAAAATTGGGGATGGATACACCCAGAAGAGAGCCGGTTGACATCAAGTAATCAAATTTGGATCCGGATTTGACAGCACAGTATATACCAATAGGTATAGCAATCAAATAACCAAACAATATGGAAGCTCCGACTAACAGCAAGGTCGGGCCAATGCGTTCTGAAATCATGGTTGTAACAGGCTGGAACGAACTGAAGGAATGCCCAAGATCACCCTGTAATAGATTCGCTAGCCATTTAAAATAACGGATCATGAACGGATCATTCAGTCCTAGCGCTTCCCTCCGAATCTGCTTGTCCTCCTCCGTTACATCTGGGTTCACGTACATGTCCACCGGATCACCTGGAGCCAGGTTAATTAGCACAAAGTTAAGAAAGGTGACACCAAGAAGCACCGGGAGTGCAATGAGCAATCTTCGAATAATGTAATTAAACATAGATCAACCTCTCTTCACTAGACCTCTCTATTTCGTTACTTATAAGCGGATAATGACAGGCATAGTGATGGTCCGGGTCAGATCGATTCTCAGTAAGCAGAGGTTCCTCTTCCTTACATTTATTATTTGCCAGTGGACAACGGGTGTGAAAACGACAGCCTGCTGGTGGTGCTGATGGACTCGGAACATCCCCTTGCAGGAGGATGCGTTCTTTATTTCGAAGATGTGGATTAGGTACAGGATATGCATCCAACAGCGCCTTGGTATAAGGATGCTTCGGACGATGGAACAAGGCTTTGGCAGAAGCAAATTCGACGATTTTCCCTAAATACATGACTGCAATTCGGTCACTCATATATTTAACCGAGCCTAGTCCATGCCCGATGAACAGATATGTCAGGCTAAACTCTTGCTGCAAATCCTTTAGCAGGTTCAAGATTTGAGCTTGGATCGACACATCCAGTGCCGAGACGGGTTCGTCACAGACGATTAGTTTTGGCTTCAAGGCCACAGCACGAGCAATGCCAATTCTCTGACGTTGCCCTCCCGAGAATTCGTGAGGATATTTACCAAGACTCGATAGAGGCAATCCCACAATTTCCATCAGCCAGGAAGTCTGCTGTATTGCCTCTGCATCCGTCATTCCCCGCAGAACTTTGAGAGGCTCTGTCATCAAGTCCACGATCCGCTTTCTCGGATTCAAGGATGAATATGGATCTTGAAAAATCATTTGCAAATCGCGCCGTACCCCCCGCATTGCACCAAGAGGCAGTGGAGCAATATCCTTTCCCTCAAATAGGACTTTGCCTTTACTAACCTCCTCCAGCTTAACAATGCTCCTCCCAAGCGTCGATTTTCCGCAGCCTGACTCCCCTACAAGCCCGACAGTTTCACCAGGGAACACCGTTAAGTTCACCCCATCCACCGCTTTGATGTGACCGATGGTTTTGGAGAACACTCCTTTTTTGATTGAGTAATATTTATGAACAGCTTCTAGTTGAAGCAGAGGCGTTGCGGCCTTGATGTTCTCCTTTTTATTCATCTGTATGGTAGACATCGAATTCACCCCTCGATCTTGGACAAATTGTCCGTCATCATTGGATACCAGCATCTTACTTTGTGAGCTGCTTTAATCTCTGTAAGTGGAGGAAGTGAATTACACAGTTCCCCAGCTTTTGTGCATCGCTTCATGAATCTGCAGCCTGTAGGCATCTCTTGCAGGGAAGGAACCGATCCTTGAATAGAGTGAAGCCTCGCGTCATCCATCTCAATATGAGGGATGGATTCCATCAAGCCATTGGTATAGGGGTGAGCGGGATGATCAAACAGCTCGAATACTTCCGCTTCCTCAACTACCTGACCGGCATACATGACGATAATTCGATCCGCCATCTCTGCAACCACACCTAGGTCATGGGTAATCAACATGATTGAAGTACCGTATTCGGAGCGAATATCTTTAATCAGCTGGAGAATTTGGGCTTGAATCGTCACATCCAGAGCTGTCGTTGGTTCATCCGCAATCAGGAGCTTCGGTTTACAGGCAAGAGCCATGGCAATCATAACCCGCTGTTTCATTCCACCTGATAATGTATGGGGATATTGACCAAGAATCTGCTCTGCTCTCGAAAATCCAACTTGCTTAAGTAAGGATACTGCGTGCTCTCTGGCTTGTTTAGTGTTCAAACCCAAATGCATCCGGATAACCTCAATTAACTGATTTCCGATCGTAAAAACGGGATTTAGCGAGGACATCGGGTCCTGAAATATCATGGAGATATCTTTGCCCCGAAGTTTAATTAGCTCAGCTTCTGGAAGCTCCGCCAGTTCCTTATCCTGGAACCGAATGGATCCGTGCGATATATAACCGCTGCGCCCAAGCAAGCGCAGGATGGATAGAGATGTTACACTTTTTCCACAGCCAGATTCGCCAACGATACATAAGGTCTCACCTTCTTGAAGAGAGAAGCTGACGTCATCAACGGAAGTCACTTCTCCTGTTTCTGTACGGAAATTGGTTTTCAGCTCTCGAACCGTCAGTAATTCGTTCATGCTGCACCTCCTTCGATTATTGCAGATCTTTATCTACGTTCCCATGTGTTGACGTCATAGTGCATGCCATCGACGACACCACCCTTGCCGTTGATGTCCTCTCCTATTGCCACGAGGTTATACTCTGAGTAAACCGTGATGAGTGGAACATCCTCCTGAATGATATTCTGAAGCTTGTCATAGATCTCACTCCGTTTCTCAGGGTCCGTCTCTGCCATGCCCGCATCAAACAGCTTGTCTACATCCGGATTGTTATATCGCATATCGTTAAGAGCTGCAGTTGATCGGTAGACCGTTGCCGGCCCATCCGGATCGATAATGCTCCCGAAACTGCTGAGCGCAAGATCGAAATCTCCGGAAACAAGCTTAGATACCGTTGTCGGAAAATCGAAATTGACCTGATTCACCTTCAGGCCTATTGCCTGAAAATTTTGTTGAATAATATTCCCTGCCATTTCTCGTGTTCTATCTCCTGTTGGAACAATAAGCTCAATGGGAGTATTCATGTCGAACCCTGCTTCAGCTAACATTTGTTTGGCAAGTTCTGGATCGTAGGAATATTTGAGGATATTCTCGTCATGGTAAGGATGGCTATTCGAATAAGGACCGTCTTGCAGCTCTCCTGTTCCAGGCATCAGCTGATCTACAATCATCTGACGATCAATTGCGTAGGCAAGAGCTTGGCGCACTTTTTTATCGGGGAACCGTTCGGTATTAATTTCGATGGAATTATATCTACGGGTCTGCTCTTCAAGCGTCTTTAGTCCATCAATTGATTTGACCGTGCTCCACTCCGTAGCCGGAATGTTTCCGACGCCTTGCGCAGCATTCATATTGAGCTCACCTGACTTTAATTGGGCGACCATATTGGCAGCTGGCATAATTTTAATAAATATTTTCTCTATCTTCGGCTCTCCCCGGTAATAATCTGGATTGGCAGCCAGCTCAACATAAGATTTGTTCTCATACTTAACAAAAGAATACGGTCCGGATGTTACATTGGGACTACGCCAAAACGGATGTTGGTTCAGTTCCGCAGGGTTCACGTCAGACAATACATGCTTAGGTACAATCAGCACATCTGAGAAGCGTTCATATACGAGATTGGGATCAACCGGGGTTTTGGTGCGCAGCTCCAGATGCTTGTCATCAATGACTTTAATGGATTCGAGCTTGTCCGTTCCTTCCGGCAGCATTCCTTTCTCATTCAGACCATCCAATGAAAAAATAGCACTCCGCTGGGTAGTTATGGTGTTTGGATTTGCAATCAGATTGATCGTAAATTCAACGTCTTCTGCTGTGATTGGTTCACCATCTGTCCAGTTTGCATCGGGATGGATAGCAATTTTGAATGTTTGATTATCCTCTGTATCAAAAGACTCTGCCAGCTGAAGGTCAAATTGAAGCGGTCCTGTCGTCTTGATCAAACTGTCAAAGAAATAACGATACGTAAATACAGCACCGCTCGACCCACTGCCATCCGAATCAATCGGGTTAAACATAAGCGGAGGATTGGTGATTCCGATAGTCAATTGGTTTGCTTGTGAAGTACTACCACCGGAAGACGCACCCACTGCGGTTACGGATCCTTCTCCCTGCGAGCCGCAGCCTGTTATTAATAGCATGCATAACAGGGGGTATAATGCCATTTTTTTAAACCATTTTCTCATAAGACACATCCCCTTCCACCTTAGTCACCAGTTCCGAGTTATCTCTACGCTTTACCGCAAGCAAGCTGATAAACTCGAACCCAATATTAGCTGCATTCAGTGCCGTCACTTGACTTGGATCACGGTCAGGCAGAACCTCTACCAGATCAAAACCAATAAAATCAATACCTGCCAAGCCTCTCAGCATCTTCTGAGCTTCATAGGTTGTAAAGCCTCCGACCTCTGGTGTTCCCGTTCCAGGCGCATAGACCGGATCAAGAAAATCAATATCAAAGGTAAGGAACACCGGGCGATCTCCGACACGCTCTTTAACCTTGCGACAAAGTTCAGGAATAGTTAAATCTCTGACATCATCTGTCGTCAACACCTCAAAACCCATAGCTCTAGCTTCCTCCAGCCCTCCTGCACGGTACGTTGTTCCTCTCATTCCCATCTGGATTGAATGATAAGGATCAATTAGACCCTCATCTACTGCATAACTGAAAACAGCTCCATGCGACCACATTCTTTCCGGATGTTTGGATCGTCCAGTATCGGAATGGGAATCGAAATGCACCAAACATACAGGACCATGCTTCTTGGCTGCTGCTCTTAAGTGGGGTAATGATATGGAATGATCTCCTCCCAGCAATATCGGTACTATACCTGCTCCAAATACTGGAGTCAGCTGATCTTCAATTGCCTGATAAGACTGTTCGATATAGCCTGGATGAACGATTAGATCCCCATAATCTACTCCTGATAAATATTCAGAAATATCAATCTGGTGTACGGGAGAGATGGGCCTGATCCGCTGAGACATGCTACGAATCGCTGATGGTCCGAACCTAGCACCAATTCCATAACTGACACCCGTGTCAAACGGAACGCCGATTACGGCAAAATCAACGTCTACTTCCAGGTTCTGAACATAAGGCAAATGCATAAAAGTATGGATTCCTGAATACAACGGTTTCCCCATTTCAATCTGTGGACGATATTTCATCTTCATCTCACTCCATTCTATTTTCTAAGAAAAAAGCAAAAAGAGGCCGCTTATGATTAAGCGGCCTCTTTGCCATAGACAAACATCCCATTCCAGAGGATGCATGCTTGTATGCAGTTGTGTAATGCAATTATAGAAACAGGAATTAGTTATGTCAATATGTTTAACATATTATCTTGAAAATTATTGTTTTTTGTACAAATATGTCATGTTACTTTACCTAATCTGTTGACTTTTAAATAGATGTATTATATAAATTATCATTAATCAGGTTCATTCATCTTTGTACATACACAAAACACGAAAGCTGTTGTCTCAATTCCTACTTCGAGGTGATGGGTAAATTATGAAACCAAGATTATTGCATGTTCATGATATCCCGACGAACAAATGTCAAGTTGATGTCAAGCTTAAGGAACTAGGTTATCGTGTTGAGTCTGTTGAAGCTGAATGTATGGGAGAACTTACACAGAACAGGTTTGAAATGATCATCCTCGATTTGCCTGCTTGCCGACTGAAGAAATGGCTTCATTCTGCTAACTCCTTATTTTCTTTCCCTATTCTGTGGTGGTGCGATGAACGAAAACCAGCTACCGCCGCTCCCCATGAGAAGCTCGACGGCGTGCTTTGCTCAGGTATGAATGACAATGAACTTCAATGGTCATTGCTCATAGGAGTAAAGAACTATCAGATGCGGGTCCATTTGGAACGTGAGTATCGTTTCTTATCTAGCAAGCTTGATGAAATCAAGCGTGTTGAAAGCGCCAAGCTGTCACTTAGCAGGCAGAAAAATATAAGTGAGAACAAAGCCTATGAAATGATGCGCACACAAGCAATGAATGAACGGAGAAAATTAATCGAGGTCGCTGATTCTGTACTAAGTCAGCCTATATGATATGACATTAAGCAGCCCTAACAACCTTAATACATCCGCTGAATATGCTTCAGCGGATGTTTTTTTATAAAACACGAAGTTAGACAGTCATAGATTCTGCAGCCAATCGGTTTTGGCTCCGGCGATGTATAGCTAGAAGTGTAATAAACTCCGATACAATCGTGGCCGCGTTAAGAGCCGTTACCCTTGTTGGATCACGGTCGGGCAGCACTTCGACAAGATCACATCCGACAATATGTATTCCAGCAAGTCCTCTTAGCATCTGAATTGCTTCATAAGTCGTAAATCCCCCGACTTCAGGCGTACCAGTACCTGGTGCATACACCGGATCAAGAAAATCTATATCAAAGGTTAGAAAGACAGGCGTGTCTTTCACTCTGTCCTTCACTGTTTGACACAACTGCTCCGTCCCCATACTCTTCACATCATCTGTAGTAAGGAGGTCAAAACCAAGCGCACGAGTTTCTTCATAATGGGTTAAGCTCGAATGCCCCCGCATTCCCATTTGAATTGAGGTCTGAGTATTGATCCAGCCTTCTTTAGCTCCATGATAAAACATATTACCATGAGAAAACTTACGTGTATCATCCATAGGTTCCCAGGCATCCGAATGGGAATCAAAATGAACCAGGCTGATGGGACCATATTTGGCTGCAGCAGCCTTCACATGTGGATAGGATATGGAATGGTCTCCTCCTAGAATAATGGGAACAATACCGTTATCGTAGACTGGAGCAAGCTGCTCTTGAACGGTTTCATACGTCTGTTCAATATAACCAGGATATATGGAGAGGTCCCCATAATCGATTCCAGACAAATACTCGCTGCTATCAATCCCTTGAGCAGGATTTGTCGTTCTAATTCGCTGTGACATTTCCCGAATCGCCGACGGACCAAATCTTGTGCCCACTGCGTAACCCGCGCCAGTATCAAAAGGATTGCCGATGATTGCATAATCGACATGATCCAATGTCTTGATATGCGGAAGATGCATAAATGTGCGGATTCCTCCAAATGCAGGTTTGCCTTTCTCTGTTAAAGGTCGATACATGTACAACACTCCTCTAATTGATTATTAAAAATGCATAATTAAACAAAAAGAGCCGCTCCCTTATCTTCTTAGATAAGCAAGCGGCTCTATTGCCGATCAAGTAGCAGCCCCGTCTCGGAAAGACTACTTGAGATATGCATTTGTTGTGTAAGTAATATAACAAACAATGGAAATATGGTCAATACAGTGATTAAATTATATATCTAAAGAACTATATTATATCGAAAGTTCCTTGCTGACATATACAATACCCAGCTGTAAATACCACTCGTTTAATCCCGTCCATAAGTCTTCACATAGATGATAAAGCCCCTCTTTGTTCCGCAGATCCCCCTCGATTACTTTCGCAACGAGCGCTTGATAACCAGAAGGAATAGATGGCATGAGAAGAGATTCTTTATATGTCGCAGCCCTGGTACTGTAATATTGTTTATTTGCAAGACCGATCAATTTTGCCGTTTGCCAGGTTATATCATAAGCTGCACGAGAGAGATAAGTAAGGTCACCATTGTTATAGCAATTACGAATTTTGCCCATCGTTTCGTACGGTTCCCAGATCATGAATTCACGCATTATCGTCTTTATTTTTTCATCAGATATCGATAATTCCAATTTCTTCACTGTAGCAAAGAAACCTTCCGGGTCGTACAAGGAAATGATATGAACGAAAGCTCCATACCAAATCGCCCAGCTGTCATCCACACGTCTTAATTTAGCCAGCCATTTTGTCCGTTCTGTAACTCCAATTTCCAGTTTGAATGGCGGATACACGATCTCAAGCTCAGCAATGCTTGTACCATCTTTGGTTACAACGTGAAGCTCAATATCGGAATACGCCCCATCTGAGTGCTGTCCAATGGAACCATATACTCCAATCGCTATAATAATGTCTTCATGCTTAGCCAGAAGCCTGTCTTTGATCTGTTCTATAAATCTCCACTTTTCTTCCCTGGATGTATTATAAGGATAAGCTAGAATTTTGATCCCCTCCATGTGATCTAACGAAACTACGTTTCCATCTTATCATACAGCATAAAAAATCCCTCAACAGCATGAATATGGTTCATGTGTTGAGGGTTACTTTATTTTTCAGACCCAAGAGAACTTGCGCCTATGTATTTCATTAACCACTGATGACCGCACTCAGTCAGCTAACATGTGCAAGCAATCCTTAATAAGGATCCTGTTCATGTCCTTTTTGAATTGCCTCATCCACTGCCTGAGGTGCATCATTGGCTCCAAGCGGATGTGTCTGTGAGACACTATTGTTGTCACCCATCATTTTGATCTTCTCTGCGATGCCTTCTCTCAAGCGGCGGCCATAGTCTTCATCAGCCTGCTCCGCAAGAGCAATCATCTTATCTTGAATATCCTTCGGACAGATGGCAATGTCATTCACCATGTTGCTGATCAGCTCATCTTTTTCCCACTGCTCAAAATCACGGTAGGTTTGGCCTGCCTGCTTCGTATTGTCATTGCGATCAATTGACTCCCGCACGAGATGGCCTTCAACATATGGTGTGTGCTCTTTGCCCGTCTGCTCCGCTTCCTTCAATCCGCCCATACTGGATGGCTCGTAGTTCACATGCAGGTTCTGCCCAGGTGCCTTATCGTTGTAATAACGAAGCTGTCCGCCCTCCTGGTTGGTTGCGACACGCTTCTTCGCGGCATTAATCGGCAGCTGCAAATAGTTCGCACCTACACGATAGCGCTGTGTATCGGAATAGGAGAAGGTTCGCCCCTGCAGCATTTTGTCATCCGAGAAATCAAGTCCGTCCACCAATACCCCTGTACCAAAAGCAGACTGCTCCACTTCATTGAAATAGTTCTCAGGAGACTTGTTCAGCACCATGCGGCCAACCTTTTTCCATGGGAACTGATCATTTGGCCACAGCTTTGTGTCATCAAGCGGATCAAAATCAAGCTCTGCATTCGGACCATCCTCCATGATCTGCACGAACAGCTCCCACTCAGGGTAGTTACCATTCTCGATGGCCTCGTACAAATCCTGTGTCGCATGGTTGAAGTTCTTTCCTTGAATCTCCTCAGCTTCCTTCGCAGTGAGGTTCTTAATACCTTGCTTTGGCTCCCAATGGTATTTGACCAGCACTGCTTTACCTTCTTGATTCACCCATTTGTATGTGTTAACTCCCGAGCCTTGCATCATTCGGTAGTTAGCTGGAATTCCCCATGGAGAATAGACAAACGTCACCATGTGAAAGGATTCCGGCGAATTGGCACAGAAATCGAAGAACCGTCTCGCATCTTGAATATTTGTCACCGGATCTGGGCGGAAGGCATGGATCATATCAGGAAATTTCATCGCATCTCGTATAAAGAAGATTTTGAGGTTATTCCCAACAAGGTCCCAATTGCCATCCTCTGTATAAAATTTAACTGCAAATCCCCGTGGGTCACGTACGGTTTCAGGCGAGTGCAATCCATGTACCACGGTAGAGAAACGCACAAAGACCGGGGTCTGCTTTCCTTTTTCCTGAAACAGCTTAGCACGAGTGTACTTGGATATGGGCTCATCTCCGCATGTACCATAGGCTTCAAAATAACCATGTGCACCTGCTCCTCTGGCGTGTACAATTCGTTCCGGCACTTTTTCCCGGTCAAAATGACTGATCTTTTCGATAAAATCGTAGTTTTCCAGTGTAGCGGGTCCCCGGTTGCTGACGGTTCTAATATTCTGATTATTCGTAATCGGATGGCCTTGTCGATTCGTTAAAGTTCCCTCGTCTTCTATGTTCGTTCTTGGATCCGTATTATTTGTATCCAACTCATGTACCTACTTTCCTATAGTATGGGTTAGGTCAAGCCTACCCCTTGTATATTTTCCACAACTGGAATTTTTATTCTGATAATTAATGCATAAATTAGAAGCATAGGGTACAGAATGGCAACCTTACATCACAAAAAACCCTTCTCAGCAGCATAGCCGAAAAGTGTTATCGATTACTGTGTATTGTAGTTACATGAATTACATCGCACCCATACCGCCATCAACGCGATACTGCACACCAGTAATAAATGCACTATCGTCGGAAGCAAGGAATAATACAAGATTAGCAATATCACTGGATTCCGCATAGCGTCCGAGCGGGATGGATTTCGCCAACGTCTCTTGATCCGTATGCATCCCCGTTTCCAAGGAACGCATCATACGTGTGTTGACAGGTGAAGGATGAATGGAATTTACCCGGACATTTTTGCTGGCTACTTCGAGCGCCGTTGCCTTGGTCAGTCCTACAACCGCGTGCTTGGAGGCAATATATGGCGTTACCCCAATGCTGCCGCTTAAGCCGGCAACGGATGAAGTGTTGATTACACTACCATAGCCTTGGTTGACAAGCACCTTAAGCACATGCTTCAATCCCAGGAAAACACCTCTGACATTAACAGAGATTACTTTATCGAAATCCTCAACCTTTTGTTCCATGATCGGCGCAACTTTTCCTTCAATCCCGGCGTTGTTGAAGAAAATATCAATTTTGCCAAATTGATCAACAGTCGCTTTTACATACTTCTCAACATCCGCTTCATTTGATACATCTGCTTGTATTGCGACGATTTCTCCGAGGGATGACAACTCCGACTTCACGGTATCCAGTGCATCCTGCATAAGGTCCACAATAACAACTTTTGCGCCTTCCTTAAGAAAAAGCTCTGCTGTTACTTTACCGATTCCGCCGGCCCCTCCCGTAATGATCGCCACTTTGTCTGTTAATTTAGCCATTTTCGCATGTCTCCTGTCAGTCATTTATATTCTGGTATATAACTTGACTTAAGTAATTTACCCAAATGACAGAAAAATACGAGGTTTTCGTTGAAATAATGAACCATTTGTGTATTGGGAACAACGGAGTCTGTTTGGCGAGTGCTGCTCACCTGCTTGACCACGGCATAATTTCAGTGACGACCTCTTGGCCTTCTTTAATCGATCTCTTCATCATAAGGGATAAATAATGATCCTGCGCTGCCTTTGCAAAACTATAGAATGACGGTCCCAGATCTAACGCGTACAGACCCATCTTATACATGCTTGTCGCAACAGCAATCTCATCGTCTGACAGTCTTCCACTCTCAAATCGATTCTCATAGATCATCTCCGACTCAAACTGAATTCCACGGTGCGCGTATCCTTCCAGATTCCCACCATGCCCTGTATCTATTCTTCTCAGTAGGGACGTGATTGGCGTTCTGAAATCCTTCAGATAAGTCGCCTCATCATTGACGATTTCTCCACGGTCGCCGCGAACCAATATCCGATCCCCCCGAATCCATGAGAAATATTGAACATTTGAAAAATCAAACACCGCTGTTTTCACTCCAAATTGAAATATTGCCAGCTCTTGAACGGACTGCACCTTCTCTTCGGATTCAGGCAAGCCCTGTCTGTCCGGTCCTTTCACAATTGGACTTGTCAATTGATGTCCTGTGATTTTTGCCTTCTCATAACCGACACCTAGCAATTCCCTGATCAGGCTTATTCCATGATACCCGTGGGCGGCTGATACTTGAACATGAGATACTTCACCAAGGATGCCGGACCGGGCGAGACGAATTCTGGCTGCATGCATAGGCTGATATAAGTACTGCTCTGCAATTTCCACCTTAGCATTTGAAGGCAGCTCCTCATGCAGCTTCAATAGTCCGTCAATATCTGGTGCAGGAGGAGTCTCTGCGAGTACAGGAATTCCCTGCTTGCTCATCTCGGCTATGTAATTCGGATTGGCATCCCAAGGTACGGAAATAATCGCATACGAATAATCCCGCTTCTCTAAGAATTGATCCAATGTCGTTACGCTTGGTATGCCCCATTTCTTTTGAAATCTGTCTGCCTTAGCTTCATTTCTGACCAGCACTCTGCTTACTTCAAACAAATCCGGAAGCATTGCAGCAATTCGCAGAAAAAATTCAGCTCTCCATCCAGCCCCAATAACAGCGAATACGATTTTATTCATCTCTCATCCTCAACCTTCCATTTCATATAAGACCGAAGCTATCAGAACTCATTTTACCTGATCCATCATATTTATAACACAGCGTCTGAGGGAATGACTCAGCTGCCTGATTTGACACACAGAAAAAACAGCGGAATCAAAAGTCCGCCGTTCGTTCACGTTCACCGATCTTTAGGGAGTTAACGCAGGAGCAGTACGATGCTTGGTATGCTGTTCATAGGAATACGCAAGCTTAATTAGTGTAGGTTCACTGAAAGGCCTCCCGATAAAATCCAATCCAACCGGCATGCGGTCAGATGCTCTGAAGCCAGCCGGAACCGTTATTGTCGGGTACCCTGTGAAAGAGCTGAGTTTAAATCCGTCGCCAATCGTTTGCTCATCCCCAATATCAGAAACGGGATTGGCTGATGTAGGAAAAATAAGGGCATCCAGATCATAATCGGCCATCATCTTAAGTACGGCATCCTGTGCCAATTTCGTACGATAAAGAACAATGTCTTTGTATGATTCATCTTCAAGGGATTCCCGATTATTGCGTTCAATGAGCTGTGTCTTCACAGATTCATCGTACAAACCAGAATCAATAATTGCGGCAAGGTCCTCATACTCACGATCCTCTCCCAGCGTTTCGAGATAATCATTAAACTGGAATTTGAACTCCCATCCGCTGAGGCTCGCATAACTGTTGATCTGCTCAAAGTTAGGAATTTGAACATCATCTATTAATACTGCACCTTGATCTCTCATATCCTGAATTGCCTCATCTATTACATAATTGATATCTGGATCGGAACCAAACACTTCACGGACAATTCCAATTCTTGCACCACGGAGTCCCGCGGGGTCCAAATAATGGAGATATGATTCCGGAATGCGGTCGATACTTGCTGCTGTCGTCACATCATCAGGGTCATAACCTACTGTAGCGTCAAGTATCGCAGCAGCGTCAGCAACAGTTCTTGCAATCGGCCCCCCTGTATCCTGTGTCAATGCCAAAGGCATGATCCCGTCACGACTTGATAAACCAATAGTAGGTCGAATACCGACCAGATTATTGAATGAAGCCGGCACCCGAATTGAACCCCCGGTATCACTTCCCATTCCTGCCGCGGCAAAGCTCGCCGCGATCGATGCACCCGTCCCCCCACTTGATCCTCCTGGTACTTTGGATAGGTTATACGGATTAAGCGTCTGACCAGACACCGAGCTTACTGTTGTATACCCAAATGCAAATTCATGCAGGTTAGACTTCGCTAATATGATTGCGCCGGCTTCTTTTAGCTTCTCTACTTGATAAGCGTCATCCACGGGAATACTATCTACTAATGCTAACGAGCCTCCCGTTGTCGGCATATCCGCTGTATCGAAATTATCTTTTAGAATAATAGGAATGCCATGCAGTGCTCCTCTTGCTCCACTTTGTCCACGCTCCGTATCCAGCTCTTCAGCAAGCTCGTCCGCCTGTTCGTTGACGGAAATAATAGAGTTAAGCTTCGGACCCTGTGCATCGTATTTTTCGATTCGCTCCAGATACATATCCACCAGCTCTTTCGAGGTGACTCTTCCGGAAGTCATAGCCTTCTGCAAATCCGAGATGGATGTCTCTGCAACACTCACCGGCTGTAAATATTGATAGAGCCTGAGGGCAACAATTGCTGCATCTTCCTTGGTGAGTGGTTTGCCATAACCATATGTATACTCAGCAACTCCCTTCATTAGGCCCGCGGTAGTGATTACACCGATAGAGCTTGCATAATAGCTGTTTATCGGAATGTCCTGATACATCATTTCTTCAACGTAAGGTACATCAATGATCTCATCCAATAAGAGTGCTGCAATTTCTCGGTTAATCTTGCCCGATTGCGGAACTTCCGTAATAAGGCGCTCCGATCCTGCTTCTTTCGCCGCTAGATTAATGAGCTCAGCAAACTGTTCTGTACTGATGGTCTTTACCCATTCTTTCTCTGCAGTCCATTCACTCGGAGCCCAGTCTAGGTTCAGAAAATCAGTCAATTCCGTGTTTACAGATGCTGCTGCTTCACTCTCGCTGGGAAAGCCTGCCACTGGGAGCAGCAGCCCGCCAGCCAAGAGAACACTCATTATTCGCTGTTTGCCATTCCTCATACTTATAATCCCTCACTCTCAATCTATTTGTGTTATTAAAATTAACATATACTAGACTGATAGTATTGTAAATAAGGGAATTTAAGTAATATTTTGGCTGATTATAGGTAGATTGAATTACTTCGAAACAAAACAAGAAGATCTATGTCATGTTTAATAACATATATCTTCTTGTTGAATCATTTATACAAAAGCCTCCTTACTAGATCATCTCGAGCGGTACTTTATGATCTGGCTTCGGGAATGCTGAATCCAAGTCCTTGAGATCTTCTTCAGTTAGCTGCACCTCATATGCAGCAGCGTTCTGTTTCACGTGCTCCTCCTTGGAGGATTTAGGTATGGCGAGTACTTGGCCGTTCCGAATACTCCAGGCAAGCATCAATTGAAGTGGTGTAATACGATGCTTCTCTGCGACTGCCTGCACAGTCCCATTGCCAATAATTTCACGCCGCAATGTACCTCCCTGCGCAAGTGGAGAATAGGCCATGATTGGGATCTGACGCTCGGTCTGCCATGGCATTAGATCAACCTCAATTCCCCTCGAGCCGAGGTGATATAATACCTGATTAACCGCACAGTTACTGCCTTTAGATATGGAGAGGAGTTCCTCCATATCGTCTGTATCCAGATTGGAAACACCCCAACGCGCAATTTTGCCGTCCTGTACAAGCTTCTCCATTCCTTCTACGGTTTCAGCAAGTGGTACGTCTCCTCGCCAGTGGAGCAAATACAAATCCAGGTGATCTGTCTTTAGTCTGCGCAAGCTTTGTTCACATCGGGTAATGATCCGGTTTCGTCCTGCATTATGCGGATATACTTTGGAGACGAGGAATACTTCTTCCCGTATGCCCTGAACAGCTTCCCCTACAAGGGATTCTGCCAGGCCCTCGCCATACATTTCTGCGGTATCAATAACATGCATTCCCAGTTCTACACCAAGACGCAGTGCGGCAATTTCTTCATTTCGTACAGAAGGATCATCTCCCATATGCCAAGTTCCTTGCCCAATTGCAGGAAGCACGGTTCCATCTGCCAGCTTGATTGTATTTCGCTTGATCATCATTACATCTCCTTTTTATGCTGTGATATGACTTCAAATAATGTAGGTAATTGTGGATTATCCGGCTACGCCTTTTATACCCGAATGTCATAACTTATAACCTAACTATTTAAATCAAATAACAAGAATGTATGTTCCTATATTATGATTCATGTATTATAATGGAGTATGTTCTTTAAGAATCGAGGTGATCATCTATGCCGAAGAGAGATATTCAATATTTATATAAGACTCCAAAGACGCTCATGAACAAAGGGACGGGATTCCTGTCCGGATACAGCCATACGTTAAATCCGTATACAGGTTGTACGTTCGGATGCTCGTATTGCTATGTACGACGAATGCCTGTATCTATATTTCGCGGGTCGGAATGGGGAACTTGGGTAGATGTTAAGCAGGAAGCGTCATCTGTATTTCTCAAGGAATTAAAGCGCGCTAAGGCTAAGGGTCCAGTTACGATCTTTATGTCATCCAGTACAGATCCTTATCAGCCCATCGAATATAAGGAGCAGATTACTCGTTCGCTGCTCGAAGTGATGTGCGAATCTCCGCCTGATTTTTTACTGGTGCAAACCAGAAGCCCCCTCGTCACGCGGGATATAGATCTATTCACAGCACTAGGAGACAAAGTTCGTGTCAGTCTTACGATCGAAACAGATCTTGATGAGGTCAGAAAACATTTCTCTCCCTCAGCTACTCCTATTGCCGCTCGTTTAAAGGCACTGAAGGAATTAACGGAGACAGGTATTCCGACTCAAGCAGCCATCGCCCCAGTTCTGCCCAGCAGTGAGGCATTTGCTTCCAAGATTTATAATATTACCAATCGTGTTACCATTGATGATTACTTCATGGGAGATGGCAGCGGCGGCAAAAGAACAAGACAACTGGGAATCCATACTTTGTATAATGAAATCGGTTCAACAGAGTGGTATAACTCAGCTGCATATCAAGTCGTCCTTTCTCGAATGAGAAAAATTTTTCCAGAAGATTGTGTATTTATTAGTCAACAGGGTTTTGAGCCTTAGAATATACGCAAGGAGGTCCTGCTCTGCATACGCAGCAGAGCAGGACCTCCTTATTATTTCATCAAGTATATCACTCTTGATCCTAACTACTTCACAACAAGGAAGGGACAATGTACATTCTTCACTACTTTATGACTAACACGACCAAGCACCTTATGATGTAACATAACGAGTGAGGAGGAATATCAATGTACTAACGGATCTTACTGGCTGCAGATGGTTCTGAGAATTCGCATCGTATTTCCTGCAGAGCATTTAAACCGCACCTGTCTTAATGTGTACTCAATTTTCCCTTGCTATCTGTAAATACCGCCAGCTTATCAATCATACGCTGACTTGCTTCATTCAGTCCGGTCAGTCTTACTTCATTGTTATTCTCCCTGTATTTCAAGATGACTTTATCAATCGCGCCTACAGCGGAATCATCCCAAATATGAGAATTGGAAAAGTCGATCACTATGGCGCGGTCTTGTACAGACAGGTCAAACGATTGCTCAAACGTTGTTGTAGAAGCAAAGAATAATTGCCCTTTAACTTTGAACACCTGTTTCTTGTCACCCTCCGTTTTCTCGATCACTTCCAGTTTGGATATCTTCGCCACGAAGAACACAGCGCTTAAGATGACACCGGCAATGACGCCTTTGGATAGATCATGAGTAGCAACGACAATAATGACTGTAACCAGCATGACAAGTGCGTCCGAGCGGGGCGCTTTTTTCAAATATTTGAATGAAGACCAATCAAACGTCCCGATACTTACCATCACCATGATTCCAGCTAGAACGGGCATCGGCATCAAGACAACTAGATCGCCGAGTACAAGAATCAAGAACATGAGGAATAGTCCGGCCACAAGCGTAGACAATCGGCTGCGTCCGCCTGACTTGACGTTAATCATGGATTGACCGATCATTGCACATCCTGCCATACCACCGAAGAAGGCTGTTACAAAGTTGGCTATTCCTTGGCCCCTTGCTTCACGGTTCTTGTCACTTTGAGTATCTGTCATATCATCTACAATAGATGAGGTAAGCAGAGATTCGAGCAAACCGACAATTGCGAGCGCAAAAGAATATGGTAATATAATCTGTAGTGTTTCTAAAGAAAATGGCACGTTCGGGATCAGTAATGACGGCAAGGTCTGTGTGATGTTCCCCATATCTCCTACGTTCTGAAGACTAAATCCCGTAAATACGGATACAACAGTTAACAATACGATGGCAATCAGTGGTGCAGGAATGGCCTTGAAGAATCGAGGCACAACGTATACGATGAGCAGCGTGATTCCGAGGAATACATAGGTGGCTCCATTAATTCCCCAGAAATAAGGGACCTGCGCCATAAAGATGAGAATTGCCAGTGAATTGACAAAGCCAATCATAACGGCACGTGGGATAAATTTCATCAGTGAAGCCACTTTGAACACGCCAAGCAGAAATTGAATAATACCTGTTAAAATGGTAGCCGCGAGCATATACTCGATTCCGTGCTCCCTAACCAGGGGAGCGAGTACCAGGGCCATAGCCCCTGTCGCTGCAGAGATCATCGCTGGTCTGCCCCCAGCAAAGGCAATAATTACAGCGATACAGAAGGAAGCATACAAACCGACCATAGGGTCCACGCCGGCAATTAGCGAGAAGGCAATGGCTTCCGGGATCAGGGCAAGAGCAACAACAATACCGGACAGAATATCAGCTCTTACATTAAAAAACCATGTTCTCTTTAGATTTTCTAACACTCTTTCTCCACACCTCTTTGTATATTTTTAAATGCCTGACTTTTAAGTCTCATAAAAGTCAAGTCACGATAAACAGCAAGTCTATCAATACCTTCGTTAGTTTATCACGAATCGTTCCAAAATGGAACCTTTTTGAGACTAGTGAATGTCCAAGGAGTTTTATTCATGTTAATCGGATATGTAAGACCTTATCAGGATGATTTACTATGTAACGATCAGCAAGCCATATTGGCACAATATGCCTGCGATTATATCATTGCCGAGGAGCACGGCTCTGCCAAGAAGCGAACCGGGTTGTATGGTCTATTGGACAAGCTCGAGTCTGGCGATCATATCGTGGTAGCTAAATTATTTGCCCTAGCGGATTCAACCAGACACCTTGCCGAATTGCTCGATGAGCTCAGCAATAAAGGTTGCTATCTTATTTCAGCAAAAGAAGGCATCGATACAAGTGCTTCTCCGGGATTGATCTTTCAAGAGATGGTGCACCATCTGCTCGACTTTCAAAGCGATGTGATCAGTGAAAAGACAAAAAAAGGACTCTATGAAGCAAAACAGAAGGGAATAAGACCTGGGCGCCCCAAGAAGCCGGACGAAAATGTCAAAAAAGCGATCGTCATGTATCAAAGCAATCAGTACAGCCTAGCTCAAATCAAAGATGAAACAGGAATCAGCAAATCTACACTGTATCGTTATCTTGATTCCGAAAATTAAACATGGAGGATATAACATGGCAACCATTGATGACTTCTTAAAGCTGGATATCCGTATCGGCACCATTGTTAAGGCAGAGGCTTTTCCGGAAGCAAGGAAGCCCGCAATCAAGCTGGAGATTCATTTCGGAGAACTAGGTATCAAGCATTCCTCTGCACAAATTACGAAACGATATACGCCCGATGAATTAATCGGGAGGCAAATCGCTGCAGTTGTAAACTTTCCTCCGCGCCGAATCGCCGGATATGTATCCGAAGTACTCGTACTTGGCGGCATTCCCGAGGCAGGCGATGTTATCTTGCTCAGACCGGATGAAGAAGTGCCCAATGGAACACCGATCGCTTAAAAAAGTTGATCTCATACCTCACAGAGGAGCAGACATTGGATGATTAATCCCAATCTGCTCCTCTGTTAATCCACTCTGTAAATTCATATCGTATTACTCTCATTAGCTTTATCTGTCTTGCCGAGTATGATGAATCAATCGTTAGGCTGCTCCAGCACCAAGACCTCGGTCCAATGTTGACCTCCGTCTATCGTTCGATAGATCGCAGGATGCGTTAAGCTCGTATCCGCCATCCAGCCTGACTTAATATTCGTGAATGAAATGACACTACCATATCCTTCAATAGAAGGCTGGTTAGTCCACGTCTTTCCCCCATCAAATGAGCTTCCGACACCGATCTTCTCACCTGCCGGCGAGAATCCAGCAAGATAGGCCGCTCCATTCACCAGTGATAAATTCCTAGGATGCCCGGCAGGTGCTGCAGGACCGACATCGATATACCCTGCAGAGTTACCCGGCGCAGGTCCAGCTCCAGCTGTATCTTGACTGATCACTTTGTAGAAGCTCTGACCTGCATTCCTCGAAGCATACAAGGCGTAGGATTGCTGAGACATACCAGCTCCTCCATTCAGTCTCACCCATACCTCCTGACCGTTCACAGCAATTTCGCCGCCACTGACTGACTCGGATGCAGCGGAGAGCCGAACATCCCAATCCTTGCCACCATTGGTCGTTTGATGCAGCTTATATCCGTATCCCGGATGAACCGTTAGTGCATATCCTTTCTTCGGATCAGAGAATACAGCATATCTTGTGTTAGTTGGGGTTGCAATCTTGCTCCAGCTGCTGCCTCCATCGGAGGTGTAGTAAGTGTATGCCCTTGAGAAGCCAAACCCTTGATCCTTCTCCCGGAAATCGATTCGCTGCAGATACATTGACCCTGTCCTTATCTTGAGTAATGATTTTCCGCCATCATCCGTATACAATAATGCGTTCGGACCCCCACTTGCTGATTTCGCAAGCGCGTAACCCTCTCTATTGTTGATGAAATCAAGCTGAGTAAACTGCCATGTGCCTGAGTAAATGTTCTGCCAGTGATCACCGGCATCCGATGTACCGATCATATATCCATTGCCTGCTGCTCGTCCCGTCGTTCCGTTTAGAAACTGAATATCACTGATATAGAAGCCTTCTCCTCCTGCAGGCTTATTTCCCGTGAGTGCACTCGTATCCTCCGCTGAAACAGTACCCATAACAGCCATGGATCCTGTCAGAGCCAACGTTAATGTTAATTTAGTTATTCTAGCGAATGGAGCTAATCTTCCGTTTGTTCTTCCCATGATCAATTCTCCCCTTTTATATCAACAACTTAGATCCTGAATTTGTGAATCCCGAATCCATATAGTTATTTAACCAATTAACTTCATTTCTTATTACCATCTTTCTAGATTGTCCAATTTAGATCTTGAAGCATCGCATGACTAAAAAGACGGGAGAAACGATCCCCCATCTCGTATCACGATTCAGTTCAGAAACTATGTCGTTAGCTTAGATACCATGGACTGAAATTGATTGCAGTAGATAGAGGTAGAAAATTCGTTTTTAATATGCTGCTCAGCAGCGGAAATTATCTGGTTCCTCAAGTCCCGATTTCTCATTAAGGTCAGAGATTCACCAACTGCATGCATAATATCTCCGAGGTTGTAATATTTGCCTGTTACATTATGCGTAATAAGCCGCTTTACTCCATCCGAATCGGTTGATAGTACCGGACATCTGCATAGCATCGCTTCCGCAACTGCGTAACCAAAGCCCTCTCTAATAGATGTTGAACACAAGAATCCCCCTGAATCTCCAATTATCGATAGATAGTCTGCCATTTGCTCATGCGGGATATTGGAATATCGAATTAACCGTTCAGACAAGTTTAGTGTACGTACGCTAAATTCGAAATAATCTCTTTGCGAGGGATCAGATAGTGTATCATCATCAAACATCCATAAATATAGGTCTGGAATCTGTTTTCTTAATTCAAAACCTATTCTTAAGTACTCGGTCCAATTCTTGTTCTGTTCGATACGGCCAATCCAGCCGATAATCGGAAAGGGTTTAACAGGGTATGAGACATATCCAAAATGCTCTGTATCGAGAGGATCATCAAAACAGAACTGCGGAATTTCAGGAAAGATTTGCTCAAACCATTGCTTTAGGTGCGAAGTTCGGGGATATAACAACGCGTCTGCAAATTCTCGAATACTTGGATCGAATACCTTAAGCAGTTCAAGAGCAGTATCTGTTGTACCCAGACCTTGAATCTCAAAGACAGCTTTGCCACGAAAGCCCATTTCTTTTATCTTTTGAAGCAGGTGAATGTCTGTGCAAACGACGATCATGTCATAATTCTCTGACTCAATGATGCGTTTAATTTCCTCATTATCGTTGGTTACAAATGTTTTTATCCCTTTTATATTTTTGCGGCCTTCACCATCAACAGCATATAATAGATGGCATTCATATCCACGATCCATAAGTGCCTTGCTTCTCACACGATTTAACGTTTCCATACCGCCGCTCGGATTAAAAAATGTAAAAAGTATTTTCATCTTCCACTACCACGCATTCTTATATTTAAATTTTAATGCCTGTTCTAGATGCTCGGTTTTGAACATTTCATTATAGTAATCAAGCTTCTGTGGTAAATAAGGGGAAAAGCGATAACCGATTTGAGAATGATCTGGTGTGTAATAATTGGACATCACGCTAGGCTCGGACTTGGATAATTCATTTAGCAAGGTTTCCATCTCCATAACGTCTGTCGTACAAGCATTGCCCAGGATCATCGTATAAGGCGTTTGAACCATCTGGACGGCAATGAGACTTGCTACATTTTCGTTCACTGTGGGATACCACTTGAAATCCGTTATTGGATGGGGGACTTCGGACAACAGCGTTTGAACACTCTGATCTGTGGTAAGATCCAGTACATAACAGTAGTAATTGCTGAAACTTTGCTCGTACAAGTTCTCCAATCTCATGAGGGATGCTTCGTTTGCCATGCTTATGGGAAACAATACCGTCACTTGAGGCTTCATTTTTCTTCTTGATCGAGCCAAATGACGAGCCAAATGATACGTGTATCTCCATCTTCGATGCTGCTCACTTGATTTAAGTGTCGCCGATACGCTAAAGGTCGAATTCACTCTGTAGTCCATCAATTCGACGGGAATGTAGCGGATCTCGCAATTTTCCGTCAAACGGAGCCAATAATCATAATCCTCTACAGGTACAAGATGATAACCATCAATCATTTTGGCATACTTTGTTTTATACATAAACGAAACACCGATAATCGATGAATCTAGCAGCTTCTCCTTTGGCCTGCTCTGGTATTTACGGAGCGCTGCCAGCTGGTGTTCATTGTAAAGACGATTCCCCATATTATCTATGGACTGGAAAGAGCTGTAAACTAGCCCCAGTTCGTCTGAACCCTTTTTCAGTTTCTTCCGCAAGGTTTCCAGAAAAAAGGGGTAGTACACATTATCACTTGAGACCCACGTCAAGTACTCTATATGTTTGTCCAAGAACAAATACTGGAATCCGGTATTAAGCGCATGCGCAACACCTTGATTATTGGCGTAAGCTACGATTTCAACACGCTTATCTCCCTTTACTATGCTCTTGACCAGCGGTTCCATCTCTGGCGCACCGTCAATAACAATCACCATTTTGAATTTACTAAAAGATTGGTTTAACACGGATTCCAATGCTTCTTGGAGAAATTCGGGCTTTTGTATATATACTGGCATGACCACACCTAAATCAACCAAGCCCACTCACCTCTGCTTCCGCACATTTAGTTATATTGTATGAATCGTTCAACCAATGGATTGTGCGGCTATCCCCATTCCAATAATTCAGATAAACTCAAATAACCCATTGTTATCAACAATGGGCCAATCATGAACAAAACAGAATTTATCTTTAAATTTATAAGGACAATGCACTGATCGGTGTTAGTTCCGATTGAAGGACGCCTTGCTCTGTTACCAGATTACCAAATTCATCTAATCCGTAAGTGGAAATTGCCGCTTCGGTGAGCGTCGTATTAATATTGTATTGCACTTCATACGCCACATTTCCTGCAATATTAAAAGAGCGAATGTCTGCACTACGTGCAGCGACCGAATAACTGGATACATATAATGGTGTCAGTGTCAAAGTCGAGATGGGAACAACAAATACCGCTACGATGATATTGGCAACGGAGGTTCCTACATTACGAACACTAACTACAATGTTCGTAGAAGCTGTACCAGAGGCTCTTGTATTTGTAATTAGTCCCGTTGTATAGACCGGCATATATTTCTCCTCCTTTCATCTTACACTATCATTCATATTCAAAAGATTCAGAGAGTTATAGACAAACACCTTTACATGTGCGGATTTTAGTAAAAATGGGTGTTGTCTCAAACAAAAGCTAGGATGTGAAAATAGAATAAGACAAGATAAAACTATTTAAAGCGAGGGGATTACAGTTGACCAATTTTAACTTTCAGGTAACTCCTGTTGGTAACCCTAAATTTGAACCCAGTGTAGCAGTAAACCTTCTGATCCCTGGCATTATGGTTGCTACTGCAGTGGATACAACGACAGGAGTCCCGTTAATTGGGGTGTACCAATCCTTAAACGGTGGATTTTCTTGGTCCAATGCCCTCCTGCCCCTACCTCCCGGATTTACAGGAGCAGAGGCATCAGCCGTTGCTTATGCCTTTCCTAATACATTTGTCATTACTGCGCATGCTTTCCCTGGTGCATCTGATGGGACAGCGATCATTTATATTTCAACCGACAATGGGGCAACGTTTAGCGCACCCAGAATTGTAAATCAGGGATATGGTACCTATATTAATAATGATGAGACCAATGTAATATGCGATACAGCGCAGTCCAGTCCTTATCTAGGAAATATATATGTCACATATAATCACCAATTCAATGTAGCCAATGGTGGAAACTCAACGGCATTCTTCAGCCGCTCCACAGATGGAGGGAACACTTGGCAAACCCCCATACTACTATCTAGTGAAGCTGATCAAGTGGAGCGCCCGGAAGTTGCCGTAGGTCTAGCTGGAATAGTATATGGGGCCTGGATTACAGTTGATCCGTCTGCACGCTTTGTTATTCGCCGTTCGTTGGATGGGGGAGCCACTTTTGAACCACCAGTGCTTGTTTCGATGATTTCACTTGTACCCATTGTGCTTCCTGTTACCGGATACGGCTTCCGCGTTCTTACCTTTGCCAGTATTTCAACTGATCGCTCTATAGGTCCTTACACAGATGCAGTTTATGCGGTATGGCAGGATTATCGACTTGGGTACTCGGATATATTCATGTCGATATCTACTGACCTCGGAGAAACATGGTCTGAACCCGTAAGTATTACTGGGGCACCTACTGGATCACAAAACTTCTTCCCTTCCGTTGACGTAGATCCACTCACTGGAGTAGTCAATATCATATATTACAGCAACCAAATTGATGGGTTTAATCTCGATGTATACGTTGCCCGCTCCATCAATGGAGGTCAAACTTTTACCAATACACGTATCACGAACGTCTCTTTTAATCCCAACGGCTCAAGCCCCACTCCAGTTCCATTAATTGGAGATTATATTGATATTATTAGTGTGCCTCCAGGGGGCTATATTGGAGTGTGGACAGATACCAGTACCGGAGCTCAAAGCATTTTCTCAGGATACTCGGATATTGTCATTACTTGAATCCACCAAAAATAGATCATTCGTCATTTAACGAATGATCTATTTTTTCGCTTATGCCTCTGCGGCCCTATTTCAGCCTAAAGGATGCAGTGCTAAGTGCAATCAGCTCTCCTCGTGAATTAGTAATTCTCGATTCCGCCGTAATGGATCGACCGGTTTCATGTACAATTTTGCCGGTAACCGTAAGATACTCTTGCTTGGCAGGCATTACAAAATGTACGTTCAGATTGCTGGTAACACTGGGACGATTCGGATATTTCAGCATGACGGCAACGCCCATCGTGTTGTCCAATAAGGAAGACAGAACACCACCGTGGACGATTCCCATGAGGTTCAAATGATGTGGAAGCGGATCAAGCGACACGACGACTTCATCACTTCCAGCATGCTCAAGTTTACATCCCAGATAACCCCAAAACGTGGATTCTGCTGCCTTTGTAATCGACTCAATGTACTCCCTTTGTTCGTCTGTCTGACCACGGGCATCCTCTTGTTCATGATCTATCCTGACCACTGCTCTCCCTCTCTTCTGTATTCATGTAACTATCTTGGGACTGATGGACATTGATTTATGCTGTTGGCTGCTCTTCTTCCTCCTCGAGCAATTTCCGCCTTAGCACTTTGCCCACCATCGTTTTAGGCAGTGACTCTCTAAATACATATTGCCTTGGCACTTTATATGCCGCCAATTGACTGCGACAGAACTGTTCGAGAGAAACCGGATCAGGCTCTGCTCCATCCTTAAGCACAATATAAGCCTTAACCGACTCTCCACGATAACTGTCCTTCACCCCAACAACCACGGCTTCCTTCACAGAGGGGTGCTCATACAGCACCTCTTCAATTTCCCTCGGATAGATATTGTATCCGCTCGCAATAATCATATCCTTTTTACGGTCAATGATCGTAAAGTAACCCTCTTCATCCATCGTAGCCATATCACCTGTGAAGAGCCAGCCATTCCGGATCGCATCAAAGGTCTCTTCCGGTCTTCCCCAGTAGCCCTTCATCACTTGAGGACCTTTGACAATCAGCTCACCCGGTTCTCCGACAGGCATTTCCTCTCCTGTTTCGGGATGGATCACTCTTGCCTCCGTATCAGGAAAAGGAATGCCGATGGTGCCTATCTTGCGTCTGCCCCATATGGGATTGGCATGAGTTACGGGAGATGCCTCCGTTAATCCATAACCTTCAATGAGACGTCCCTTCGTCATCTCCTCGAATGTATCCTGAACCTCTACTGGAAGCGCAGCCGATCCGCTGATACAAGCATTAATTGACGATAGATCATACTCTTTGATCCTGGGATGATTGATGAGGGCAATATACATGGTTGGAGCTCCCGGAAATAGTGTTGGCTTCTTCTTACGAATTAGATTCAGTATCATATTGACTTCAAATTTTGGTACCAATATCATCAGCCCAGCTCTGTAAATAGCCTGATTTAATACACATGTCAGTCCGAAGACATGAAAACAGGGCAGTGCCGCCAAATATCGTTCTTTGCCATCCTGGGCCTGGTGGCACCAGTTCCCGGACTGGATTGTATTTGCGATCAGGTTCTTATGGGTGAGCATCACACCCTTCGGTACACCCGTTGTACCTCCCGTATATTGGAGCTGCGCCAATTCTTCCTCCGCATCGACCGACTCCAATATTGGATCCGCAGCTGCGCTTTTGATCAGTTTTGTAAAGGAATGGACTTGGTTATTGTAAGGAATTACAGGCAATAGTCCCTCCTTTTTGGCCTTTATAGGATAGAGCCACTTCTTAATCAACGGAAGGTAGTCTTTAACACCTGTAATGATCGTGTGCTTGATCTCCGTTTCCTGCACAATGTTCTCAACCCGGGAATAGAAGGTATCCAGTGTAATGATCAGCTTCGCTCCGGAATCCTTCATCTGGTAGGCAAGCTCGCGTTCCATATATAGTGGATTGGTCATCACCGCTACGCCGCCAATCAGCAGCGTACCATAATAGGCAATGACCACCTGGGGACAATTGGGCAGCATAATGGCTACCCTGTCTCCTTTCTTCACTCCTAAGCCTCGCAGCACGTGTGCCATTTGATATGACAACATTAGCAGACTCTTGTAGCTAATCGTCTTGCCCATAAAATACATCGCAGGCCGATGGGGAAACTTCTGTGCTGACGTGACCAGAAACGCGGCCAAGTTCTGATTCGGATACTCATAAGATGGGGCCACTTCGGCCTCATAAAACGGCAGCCAGGGCTTATCGTTCATGACAATCATCCCTTTCATTCTCTTTCATCGAGAATGCTTCCTCGCTGACCTACTCCTCATCCAAAACCATCTGATCTCTTCAGATTAAACCGTATAACGTTCATTATTGATAACACGAGCAGCGATGCTGCGTTTATACTGTGTTGTATTCACCGGATTGCTTCTCGTCAGCTTTTTGAGTACTGATAATTGCATACGCAGCATATCGCCGGACTCCACAGTAGTCAGCAGTTCTTTTGCCACAGATTCTACTCTCAAGAATGCTTCGTAAGCAAACACTTTTGTCATTTCAATCATATTTTGCGTTCTCTCTTCAGAGGTTCTCGCTAGTTGTTTGTTCGTACGGGTAAGCACACTTTCGAGTGCAAAAATATCTATCATCATATCGGCAAGACCCGCGAGCACTTCCTGCTCCTTCTCGAGCTTCGTCCCGTATTTCTGTACGGCAAGACCTCCAGCTAGTAAGAATATCTTCTTGCTCATATCTAGAAAATGCTCTTCTTGCTCTAAGATCCCTTCAAACGTTTGATTCGGTATGATTTGCAGTATCTCATTTTGTAGAGCCTGTGCTTTTTGGAGGAGTGCTAACTCTCCCTTTAGTGCCTTCTTCACGAGTGTGCCTGGAATCAGAAGCCGATTGATCTCATTGGTCCCTTCAAATATCCGATTAATCCGTGAATCGCGGTATAAACGCTCAATTTTGTATTCTTGAATGTAGCCGTAGCCGCCATGGATTTGTACACCTTCATCCGCGATTGAGTCTAGGTTCTCGGAAGAAAACACCTTATTGATCGAGCATTCAATCGCATAATCGGAGATTGCAGCTGCAGCCCGTGTTCCTGCATCATTCGCTGTATAATCAATATCCTGCATCGCCTCGTCCAGTAGTCCAGCTGTACGATATACCATACTCTCAACTGCAAATGTTCGAATATTCATCTCTGCCAGCTTCTTGCGAATAAGCGGAAAATTCGAGATTGGTGTCTCAAACTGTTTTCGTGTATTCGCATATTTCGTGCTGAGCTCAACCGCTTCCTTGGCCGCTCCCACAGAGCCTGCCGCCAGTTTGTATCGACCGATATTCAGGATATTAAAAGCAATTCGATGGCCTTTGCCGATCTCGCCTAACAAATTCTCCTTCGGTACCTTAACATCCTCAAAGTAAAGGGGGCGGGTGGATGAGCCTTTGATTCCCATCTTCTTCTCTTCCGGTCCAAGCGTAAAGCCTTCCATTTCTTTCTCTACAATAAAAGCGGTAAAGTGCTCACCATCGATCTTCGCGTACACAATGAAGATATCTGCGAATCCCGCGTTTGTAATGTAGAGCTTAGATCCATTCAAAATATAATGTTCACCATCTTCCGATAACACAGCGGTCGTTTTTGCGCTCATTGCATCCGAGCCCGAGGTGGGTTCCGTTAAGCAATAGGCGGCAATTTTGGCCCCAGATGCAAGATCGGGCAAATACTTTTCCTTTTGTTCCCGTGTACCGAAAAATACGATCGGCAATGTCCCAATACCGACATGAGCACCGAAGGACAAGGCAAAGGATGAACCCTTTGCCAGCGACTCACTGATGATGGTCGAGCTGACTTTATCGAGGCCGATTCCGCCGAATTCTTCCGGCACATCAGCCCCAAGCAGTCCAAGCTCACCGGCCTTTCGAAGCAGCTCTACGGTGAGGTCATAATTCAGCTTCTCGATCTCCTCATCTCTTGTTACCACTTCACCATCGATGAAGTCGTGAACGGTCTCTGCAATCATGCGATGCTCCTCGGTAAAATCTTCGGGCGTCAGGATGCGATCAAGATCTGCCTTGTCTATGACAAAGCTTCCACCTTTGATTTTTGGTTCTTTGGTTTGGTTGTCGCTCATGAGAATTAGCTCCTTTCGGGGTAGGTGATGGTTGATCGATGAAGAAAGTTAGTGTGCATGTGTGCGATAAGATGAAATGAGTGCTTCGATGATGATGTGAGTGCTGCTGTGGGCGCTCCGATGGCGAATCGGGTTCCGAGCCTTCTTGCCCTTGGATTTCTTCTGATTCCACTCTAATGGTGAATTCCAAGGGCAAATACGCACGCTTCGCTTCTCCACCCGATTTCGCCCTCTCCGCTGATGCTGCACTCCTTGCGTAAAGTGCAATTCTTCCTCTCTCAACCTTGTGGGTATGAGAGGGGGGACGGCTTCCTTTCCTTTGGTTTAAGGAAGTCGTCTGTTTCTTTAAGTTCAGGGGAAACTGTAGAGCTTCGATGATGATGTGAGTGCTGCTGTGGGCGCTCCGATGGCGAATCGGGTTCCGAGCCTTCTTGCCCTTGGATTTCTTCTGATTCCACTCTAATGGTGAATTCCAAGGGCAAATACGCACGCTTCGCTTCTTCACCCGATTTCGCCCTCTCCGCTTGATGCTGCACTCCTTGCGTAAAGTGCAATTCTTCCTCTCTCAACCTTGTGGGTTTGAGAGGGGGGGACGGCTTCCTTTCCTTTGGTTTATGGAAGTCGTCTGTTTCTTTAAGTTCAGGGGAAACTGTGAGCTTCGATGGTGATGTGAGTGCTGCTGTGGGCGCTCCGATGGCGAATCGGGTTCCGAGCCTTCTTGCCCTTGGATTCTTCTGATTCCACTCTAATGGTGAATTCCAAGGGCAAATACGCACGCTTCGCTTCTCCACCCGATTTCGCCCTCTCCGCTGATGCTGCACTCCAATACGTGAAGCGCAATTCTTCCTCTCTCAACCTTGTGGGTGTGAGAGGGGGGACGGCTTCCTTTCCTTCGTCTTAAGGAAGTCGTCTAATGCAACCTAGGCTGTGCTGGCTGTCTGCCCATGCACCTCGAACACACCCGCTGCACCCATACCTCCACCGATGCACATGCTCACTACTCCATATCCTCCGCCTCTACGGGCAAGCTCGGAGACCAGGCTCACGGTAAGCTTCGCTCCTGTACAGCCTAACGGATGACCAAGAGCAATGGCACCTCCGTTCACATTGACCTTCTCTTCGTCAATATTGAGGGTACGGATGATATGCAGGCATTGGGAAGCAAACGCTTCGTTAATTTCAAACAGCGCCACCTGATCCAGCTCAATACCTGCCATTCTCAGCGCTTTCGGTATAGCCTCGACAGGTCCTACACCCATGATTTCCGGCTCCACACCTGCCAAAGCAAACGAGCGGAAGGTCGCCAGGGGCTCAAGGCCGAGCGCCTCTGCTTTTTCCCTGCTCATTACAGCAACCGCTGCTGCACCATCGCTCGTTTGAGATGCATTGCCTGCAGTAACCGTGCCTTTAACCGAAAAAGCAGGTCTCAAACGAGCCAACCCCTCTGCTGAGGTATCTGGACGTACGCCTTCATCGGTATCAAAGGTAAACTTCCGGTTCCTGATACGGCTATTGTCATCAATGGACGTATGGGTAACCTCAACTGGCACAATTTCATCCTTGAATCGGCCTGCAGCGATTGCCGCATGGGCTTTCCGATGACTGTTTACGGCATAGGCATCCTGCGCCTCCCGATTAACCCCGAACCTACGGGCAACCTCTTCAGCTGTGTGTCCCATACCCATATATACTTCCGGCATCTCCTCCACAATTCGGTAATGTGGAGCAGGCTTAAATCCGGTCATAGGCACATGACTCATACTCTCCACGCCTCCCGCAACAATGACTTCAGCAGATCCAAGCATAATCCGTTCCGCCGCAAATGCGATCGCTTGCAGGCCAGAGGAACAGAACCGATTGATCGTCAATGCAGGAACGGTAACAGGGAAGCCGGAATACAAGGAAATGATGCGAGCAACGTTCAACCCTTGCTCTCCTTCCGGCATTGCACAGCCAAGGATAATATCCTCGACATCTTCCTTTTTCAACCCTGGTGCTCGTTCAATGACCGCTTCAAGCACGGCTTTGCCCAAATCCTCTACTCGTGTATCCGCCAGGCTCCCTTTCTTGGCCTTGCCTACAGCGGTTCGGGCAAGTGACACAATGACCGCTTCTCTCATACAAATCACCTCAACCTTTAAAGGATATAGGTACTGATAGTTTTAATGAGTGTATTTCATAAGTTCTGTTGGTTGTTGATACGTTGCAGTCAGCTTAGATGCCTCCTAATTGCGAAGAGGCTTCCCTTTGGCAAGCATGTGCTGCATGCGCTGCTGTGTTTTCACTTCACCTAGAAGACTCAAGAAGGCTTCCCGTTCAAGGTCCAATAAATACTGTTCTGACACGGAGGTACCTGCCGGTACATCACCCCCTGCCAGTATATGAGCAAGCTTCTTCGCAATGAGGTAATCATGATCACTAATATATCCGCTCTGCTTCATACCAAGCGCTCCCAGCTGAAGCACCGCACGTCCGTCACGACCTGCAACTCTTGCCTTACCTGCAGGAGCAGGTGTGTAACCTTCACGATCCAACTCAAGTACCGCCTGCTTGGCTTCATAGATGCGATAATCCTGATTCATCACGACACGATCGTGGGAGCGGCCATATCCCATTTGTAGTGCTTCGTGTCCACTGGATGAAGTTTTGGCAAGTGCAATCATTTCAAATATCCGGTTAAGCTCAGGCTGAAGGTCCGCCTGTTGATCCGGGAAACGCTCGCTCGTCATTCGCACCAGTTCTTTACATCCGCCACCAGCCGGAATCAAGCCTACTCCTGTTTCTACCAAGCCAAAATAGGTTTCCGCGGAGAAAACAATACGGTCCGCTGGAAGACAGGCTTCTACGCCTCCTCCAAGCGTCATTCGATGTGGAGCAGCCGCAACCGGTTTAGCTAATTGCTTAAGCTTCATCATGCTTCCTTGGAACAATCGGATAATGTCATCAACCTCATCCCAATCTCCACTTTGAGCTTCCATGAGCATCAGCATCAAATTAGCGCCTACACAGAAGTTTCGGCCTTCATTGGCAAGCACCAGGCCTCTATAATTGGCTTCGACTTCTTCGGCTGCCTGCTGAATCATGACCAGAATGTCGGCGCCAATGGCATTGTTCGGAGAGGTGAATTCCAGAAGGGCGACCTCATCTCCAATATCAATCAGATTTGCGCCTGTGTTTGAACGGATGATTTTATTTTGCGCTTTCAACGATGCTAAGGATATGATCTCAGGCTGTTTCTCTACCGCTCGGTACTCCCCTTTAAGATATTGGAATACGTCTCCGTCCTTTTGCCGATAAAAGGAGTTGTTCCCTGCAGCGATCCAGCTCTTCACCCATGCAGGCACGACCAATCCCTCGGCTTCCATACGGTCAACCGACGCTGGCAGACCGATCAGATCCCAGGTCTCAAACGGACCCAGCTCCCAATTAAATCCCCATTTCATCGCATTATCGATATCCTCGATGGAATCCGCAATTTCTCCGAGCTTCTCGGCGGAATAGATCAGCACTTGCTTTAGTACATTCCATGCAAGCTCTGAATATCGGTCCTTCGTATTCAGAAAGGCCTTGATCTTCTTCCCCGCACCTTTGACTGCCTTCGCTGCTTCAATCGATGCTGAGCTGATCTTGGCGCTTGGACTGTATTCCATATTAGCTAGGTTGAGCGATAGAATCTTACTGCCGTGATCTCCTTTCACTTTTTTGTAGAACCCCTGACCACTCTTCTCACCAATCCAGCCTCTTGACAACAATTCCTGCAGTGCGACAGGCACTTCAAATATGTCCCTTTCTGCACCATCGGGCACGGAATCATATACGTTCTTCGCCACATGAACAAAAGTATCAATCCCCACCAAATCCAGCGTACGGAACGTTGCACTCTTAGGTCTGCCGAGCACCGGTCCTGTTGCGGCATCCACTTCCTCCACCGTGTAACCGTTTTGCGCCATTTCCCTCAACGTGACAAGCAGCCCATAAGTCCCGATACGGTTTGATATAAAATTTGGTGTATCCTTGGCGATGACGACGCCTTTTCCTAACCTTTTCTCACAAAATTCTTTCATGAATGACGTGATCTCGGGATCTGTGTCGAACCCTGGGATGATCTCCAGCAGCTTCATATGCCGTGGTGGATTAAAAAAATGCGTGCCTAGAAAATGACTCCGAAACTCCTCACTGCAATCCTCCGCCATGGCATTCACCGAAATTCCGGACGTGTTCGTGCTGACAATGGTTCCTTTTGTACGCACCGATTCGATCTGTTTCATGATGGACTTCTTAATTTCAAGCTTTTCAGTAACGACTTCAATGATCCAATCGACTTGTTTCAGTAGATTCAAGTGATCCTCTATGTTACCTGGTGTAATGCGTTCTGCAAAATGGGGAGCATACAGTGGAGCCGCACTTGATTTAGGAAGTGCAGCAATCGCTTGCTTAGCAAGTCGGTTACGTACTGCAGGATGTTCCAGTGACAGCCCCGCTTGCTCTTCTTCTGATGATAATTTAGCAGGCACAATGTCCAAGAGCAGACAAGACAGTCCCGCATTCGCTAGATGTGCAGCAATTCCTGCACCCATGACTCCGGAGCCAATAACGGCAGCTTTTGATATGGACCTCTTCTTAATCGCAGTTGTATGCGTAGGACTTAACATTTTGTTCACTTCGCAACGACCTCCTGTTCATTAATTTCGGCAACACCGAAGACGGATGCTTCCAATATTTCTGCAATATCCTTCGTCTGCACTTTTGCTTCTACTTCTTTAAGCTTCGTACCATCCTCCAGCATCGTCAGACAGTAGGGACAAGCAGAGCTGATCATCGTCGGGGATACAGATAGTGCCTGTTCAGTCCGAGCTAGATTTACACGCTTGCCGGTATCCTCCTCCATCCACATCTGTCCTCCGCCGGCACCGCAGCACATCCCGTTCTCTCGACTGCGTTCCATTTCCACGAGCTCGACTCCTGGAATGGCGCGCAGCACATCACGCGGCTGATCATACACATCGTTATATCTTCCGAGATAACAGGAGTCATGATAGGTGATTTTTTCATGTAAAGTATGCTTGGGAATCAGCCTGCCGGTCTTGACCAGCTCATCCAGCAGCTCGGTATGGTGAAGCACATCTGCTGTAAGGCCAAACTCGGGATATTCGTTCTTGAACACGTTGAATGTATGGGGACAGGCTGTAACGATTTTTTGAACACCATATTTATTAAAAATTTCAATGTTTTCCGTACACAGCTGCTGGAACAAGAATTCATTCCCCATACGTCTCGGTGTATCACCCGAATTCTTCTCTTCATTGCCCAAGATCGCAAAGTTGACACCTGCCTCATTCATCAAATGAACTAGGGAACGCGTAACCTTACGGCTCCGATTGTCATATGACCCCATTGAACCTACAAACAATAGAATGTCAAAGTCCGGATTCTCCTTCACCGTCGGAATGGTCAAATTCAAGGTACCGTCTGGGTCAATTTCCTTCACCCATTTGCTGCGTTCTGCACGACTGATGCCCCATGGATTGCCTTGGCGCTCAATATTCTGCATCGCTCGTTGTCCTTCATGAGGTACACTTCCTTCCATCAACACGAGATGACGCCGGAGATCCACGATCTTATCAACGTGCTCGTTAGCAACAGGACACTGATCCTCACAATTACGGCAAGTTGTACAAGCCCATATTTCCTCTTCTGTCATGACTCCTCCGATGAGCTGGACATCCTTGGCACTGACACCTTCAACTTGATGCCAGGCTCTTTTTTGCACACCCATGGTCGGACGAATGTCGGTAATTCCTTCCCCTGTCCAATCGGTAAGAGATAGGTCTGCAGCTCTCATTTCATGTACACCGGCGTAACCGAACACACTAGCAGGCATCCAGGCCGACTTTGACGTAAGTGCCTCGCCCTTTTCCGTTAAATGATCTCTTAACTTGATAATCATGTGCATGGGTGACAGGAGCTTGCCGGTATTCGTCGCCGGGCATACATGGGTACATCGCCCACACTCTACACAAGCATAGAAATCGAGCATTTGCTTCTGGGTAAAATCTTCGATTTGGCCGACACCATAGGACTCTGCCTCTTCATCTTCCAAATCAAGCTTGCTTAGCTTGCCTGGTGAATCTGTTCGTCGAAACAGGATGTTAATGGGTGCGGTAATGAGATGAAAGTGCTTCGATTGTGGGACGTATAGTAGAAAGGAGAGCAGGATCAACAGATGAATCCACCAAAAAAGGTAATACATTGTGGTCACTGCAAATTCGGGCATCCATGTAAATAAGGAAGCAATTCCTGATGAGATGGGTGCATACAATGAAGATGGCAAATCCTCTCTCAGACGTTCAAATGCCATAGTGAGTAGAACGGATATCATTAATGACGTGATAAAAAAGACAACCAGGCTTGGCTTCCAGCCTCTCTTTAACCGATGCAGCTTCTCCCCGTATCTTCGGTAGGCAGCGTATCCTATGGCGAGAAGAATAAGTACGACCGTGATCTCCTGGGTCAAAATAAATCCTTCGTAGCCCGGTATAGGCAAACTGTGCCCCGTGAGCCCCTTCCAGATAATGTCCAGCGCACCGAACTGCAGAATAATAAATCCGTAAAAAACGATAAAGTGCATGATTCCGCTTCTCGGATCTTTGAATAGCTTGCTCTGACCGAAGACCTGCACCATAAATGCAGTAATCCTGTCTTTAATATCCTTACGAAGATTCGCAGGTTTGCCTAATTTGATATATAAATAACGGTGGTATACAACTCTGGCGAATAGATAAACCGCCCAGCCGGTAATGAGGGTAAAGAGCAGCGCATTGATCATTTGTAGAATCATCCTCATCAAGCCCCTTGTAATCATAAGATTTAAATTTCAGCTTGCATGGCGGATCACTGATTGTTGAACTTCACTCCTTTCGGACAAAAACACCTCTTGCCATTGACAAGGCAAATTCGATTCAATAATTAAGCGCTTACAATGCGTCTGCAAAAACAGACCTCCACATCGTTTGGACTTTAGACAATTGGATTGTCATACTCGCTGCAAACCTTGATATGAACGCCTAACGAATCGTCTCAACCTTTGTATAACGATTTCTCACTTCAACAGGGATTGAATCGTTGACAATGACTTGAACGTATTTTATAGTGGTTACAAGAAATGAATGAGTATTCATTCAGAAATTTAACTGTATTCTAACACCGGGGTGAACATATGACAAGTAAAAAAACAGAAAAATATCAACTCATTCTTCAAGGCGCCCTCAAAGTGTTTGCCGAGAATGGCTACCATCGATCCCAAGTCTCCAAGATTGCCAAAGCAGCCGGCGTAGCCGATGGCACAATCTACCTCTACTTTAAGAGAAAGGAGGATATCCTGATTCATCTGTTTCAACAGAAGCTTGGCGAGCTGGTGGAGAAATTCCATGACAGTGTCGCTGGGAGCTCTGACCCTACTCAGGCCCTCCGCACGGTATGCCGCATTCATTTTACAGAGCTTGAGAATAATCCCGAGCTTGCGTACGTCACGCAGGTTGAGCTAAGGCAAAGTGATATTGAGCTTCGCAAAGAGATTGGCAAATCACTCAAGCCATATATTGAGCTGATCGAGAATATTCTAGAGCAGGGTATAGAGCTGGGACAGTTTAGAGAAGACCTTAATCTAAAGCTGGTTCGGAACCTCATCTTCGGCTCCATGGATGAAGCCGTTACCTCATGGCTGATCGCAGGACAGAAATATTCGCTTCGGGATCAGGTTGACGACACCCTTGGCTTCTTTCTTCATGGTGTTTCCAAATAAATCAATTTCATAACTCATGTTTTTGAAGGGAGAAGATTGAATATGAAGATCGTTGTATTGTTAAAGCAGACTTTTGATACAGAGGAAAAGATCACTCTGCAGAATGGAGTCGTTTCTGAGGATGGTGTGAAATTTGTTATTAATCCATACGACGAATATGCGGTAGAAGAAGCTGTCAAGCTTCGAGATGAGCACGGCGGCAGTGTGACTCTCCTCTCGGTCGGGCCCGAACGTGCGACAGAAGCACTTCGAACAGCGCTTGCGATGGGCGCAGATGAAGCGGTTCTGATTTCGGATGAGCGAATTCCGGATGACGAATATGCTGTTTCTAAAGTGCTGCACGCCTATCTATCCCAGGAAAATCCGGATCTCATTCTTGGAGGTAACTTCTCCGTAGATCGCGGATCAGGTCAAGTCGCTATCCGTTTGGCTGAGCTTCTTCGCATTCCTCATGCCTCATCCATTACCAAGCTTACGATTGAAGGTACAACAGCAGAAGTTCATCGAGATGCCGAAGGGGATCTTGAAGTGCTTAGCGTATCGCTTCCTGCGCTGTTTACAGCTCAGCAAGGACTCAACGAACCAAGGTATCCTTCCCTGCCCGGCATTATGAAAGCGAAGAAGAAGCCGTTCAAGACTTTGTTGCTGGAAGACCTTGATCTTACTGAAGCAGAAGTTCAGCCTGCTACGAAGCAAGTTGAGCTGACGCTTCCTCCTGAACGCGGCGCGGGTAGAATCCTTAAGGGTGATGCCGAGGATGTTGCCCGCGAACTTGTCGGATTACTGCGTACCGAATCCAAAGTCATTTGAACGGTATAATACGTACGGTATCGTAAGTTTATTGAGCATTGGTGGACTCTATCATGCCATACCCATACTTTTGTATGCGGTTTCAATAATATGCAGCTGATCTACCTAAAGTGTATGGTCAATAGAATGTCCAACATGCGTTATTTTTCAAGTATTTAATCATGCATCCTATTTCGGATGACCCTAGGAGGTTCTTGTTATGAGTAAAACATTGCTTGTATATGCCGAGAATCGAGATGGTAAACTTCGTCAGGTAGCACTAGAAACGTTAGGAGCTGCGCAGCAAATAGCTGGTGCTCAGGATCGTATCCAGGTTGTAGTTGCCGGGTCTGACATAACGTCCGCCGTGAGTGAACTTGTTCCCTATGGTGCCGATGTGATCTATACCATTGAGCATCCAGAGCTTGAACACTATAACCCCGAAGCTTATATATCAGTATTAAAATCTGTCTTACAACAGGCAGCACCCGATCTTGTCCTGTTCGGTCATACCGCTCTGGGTAAGGATTTGGCTCCACTGGTTGCAGCCCATCTTGCGGCGGGACAAATCTCGGATATTACTGCCATTGAGGTAGAAGAAGGTAATGCGGTATTTACTAGACCCCTGTATGCCGGTAAAGCCTTTGAAAAACGTGTGTTTGAGAATGGGCCAGCCGTCATTACCATTCGTCCGAACAATGTTGCTGCCGCGACTGCACCGGAAGGTAGTGCTTCACCCATTGAAGATATTGCTTATCCATCTCCATCGCTACGCACGATCGTAAAGGATGTCGTTCAGAAGACGACAGGCAAGATTGATCTTAGCGAGGCAAAAATTGTGGTCTCTGGAGGCCGAGGAGTGAAGAGCGTAGACGGCTTCAAGCCACTTGAAGAGCTCGCTGATCTGCTCGGCGGAGCTGTTGGTGCTTCCCGCGGAGCGTGTGATGCAGGCTATTGCGATTATTCGCTGCAAATTGGTCAGACAGGGAAAGTCGTTACGCCCGAAATTTATATTGCATGCGGCATTAGCGGTGCCATACAGCATTTGGCTGGAATGAGCCAATCGCGTGTTATTATTGCGATTAACAAGGATCCTGAAGCTCCCATCTTTAAGGTTGCCGATTACGGCATTGTCGGTGATCTGTTTGATGTTGTGCCTCTGTTGACTGCGGAGTTTCGGAAGGTACTCGTATAGGCGTTCCATAATTGGACGCCGCTCTCCGGTTGCTCGCAACCGTTGATTTGAATTTTTATAAATTTCACTTAGAAGTAGGAGAAGAATTTCTTTGTGGGTGAAGCTAGCGTTGCATTTTTTGAGCTCCCTCTCTCCAGTTGCTTCGCAAAAGTCGTTCGGTATCCAAAAAATTTCACTTGTAGCTGGGGGAAGAATTCCTGCGCGCGATGCAGTCGTTGCATTTTTTGAGCTCCCTCTCTCCGGTTGCTTCGCAAAAGTCGTTCGGTATCCAAAAAATTTCACTTTGCAGCTTCAAAGAAAAGACTGCTTCCCTATTTCAATTGAAATGAGGAGCAGTCTTCTTGGTTTGAAACATGAAGTTAAGCTTTAACTGCATCAAGCCATGCTTTTGCAATGAGAGCATGACCCGCATCAGTCGGGTGCACACCATCTCCTGCCCAGAAAGCAGGCTCCGCCTTGGCGCTCGCTTGAGCGAACAAGCCATCCAGTGGAACGTAGTAGGTTCCGAACTCTCGAGCCAGATCACGAATTGCATGAATTTTTGGATCAAGATCTACTCTCCATCCCTTCCGATCTTCTGGAACAGGCAGTACAAATGGTTCAATCAATACGATATTTGCATTCGTATGTTCTTTTGTCCGCACAATCAACTCACGGTATGTACGATAAAATTCATCTGCAGAGGTCTCTGCCTTGGAATCGTACCAGCGCCAGGTATCATTAATTCCAATGTAAATAGAGACCCAGGTTGGGTTATGCGCCAGACAATCCTGCTCCCACCTTTGTTCAAGATCAGTGACACGGTTGCCATTAATGCCGCGATTAATAAACTGAATTTGTTTCTCGGGATAACGCAGATTAAGTTCTGCCGCAACCATCATCGCATAGCCCCTGCCAAGGTCACTTCTATTATCGTAATTTCTACCACAATCCGTAATGCTGTCTCCGATAAATAACACTGTAGCTTGGTCTTCAATCCGTGTCATATGTATATTTGCTCCTTTAGAAATGATATGAAGTTCTGAACTTATGATAGCGCTATCAGCATGGACTTGCAACGCCATATATCACTAATTTGTTAGATTACCTGTTAGATTCCATTCATCAAGAGGATTTATCGCATATCTGTAGAATTACCAATTGTTACATAATTCCAGGAGGTGATCTAATGAAAGCACTGCTAGTTATTGATGTACAGAACGCCATTGTCCGGCTAAAGGATTTCACGAAGGAACTCACATTAATGGAACAGGTAATTCAAGATTTCAAAAGAGACGGAAAACCGGTCATTTTCATCAGACATATTGACGATCAGGAAGAAAGTCCATTGTACCGTGATTCAGAGGGATCAAATATACATGATTCACTTCTTGAATATGCCGAAACTGTAGTCGAGAAGCAGACTCCGAGTGCATTTTTTAATACAAATCTTGCAGAGACACTGGAGAAGTTAGGCGTCAATCAATTATTCATCGTAGGATTTGAGACGGAGTTCTGCTGTTTGTTTACGGCGATATCAGCCTATGACCGCGGATATAAAGTGACCTTGATTAAGGATGCAACAGGTACGGGGAATACACCGGATACGTATGAGATGAAGGATTTGGACATCAAGGGTTTTGTCGGAAAAGTGCTTGATTGGTCAGGTGCCATTGAGGTGCTCGATCACGATAGCTATGTTCGGAAATATACCGTACACAATACAATCTAAATCTATTTTATACAAATCTATTTCAGTATAAAGGGATGAACCAAGGCAACATAGTGCTTGGGGCACAATCAATTAAACAGCACTAATCATTTATCAGACTTTTAAATGAATTTCCATATGACTTTATATAAAATGCCTTGCTCATCCCTAAAAACTATTTATAACGGTTAGCAGTTAAGCACTTTGAAGAGATTCATCAAGCTCCATCTCCAAGTACACCGGACAATGATCACTTCCCATGATATGACAGTCTGCCCCTGAATCCTTCAAGTACGGTGCGAGCCGGTTCGAAGCAAGGAAGTAATCAATACGCCAACCAATATTCCGCTCCCTTACTTTTGCCATATAAGACCACCAGGTGTACACATCCGTCCGATCGGGATAAAAGTAACGGAAAGAATCGATGAAGCCTGAATCCAGCAGAAGAGTCATTTTCTCGCGTTCTTCGAGCGTAAAGCCTGAATTACCACGGTTTGATTTTGCATTCTTGAGGTCAATCTCCTGGTGTGCTACGTTCATGTCTCCACATACGACCACAGGCTTATACTTGTCCAGCTCATTAAGATATGCTCGAAAACGTTCCTCCCAATCCAGACGAAGCGGTAGACGAGATAAATCCCTTCTCGCATTCGGTGTGTACACATTTACCAGATAAAATTGCTCAAACTCCAGCGTGATCATTCGACCCTCCGGATCTGGATCATCCTCACTCATGCCGTACTGTACAGAGATTGGCTTGATTCTTGTAAACACAGCAGTTCCTGAATAACCCTTCTTCTCTGCATAATTCCAATAATCCTCGTAGGCGTCGTCCAGCTCCATCTGAATTTGACCCTCTTGCAGCTTTGTCTCCTGCAGACAAAAAATGTCCGCATCCATCTGATGAAAATAATCCATAAATCCTTTATTTACACAGGCTCTCAGCCCGTTTACATTCCAAGATACCAGCTTCACTGTAGATGAACTCTCCCCTTTTCGTAAATTTTCTTTGCTCTTACCGTAGTCTTAAATAGACAACCATAAAATTATAACATAGAAAATTCCTTACTCCCTTGCTGCTGTTCAGGTTTCAGCACAGCTTCACGCAATGTACATTTTTACAGATATTACGTTCATATAAAAACCTCCCATTTATCCCGTGATAAATGAGAGGCTGATGACAAAATTTCAACTTTCATCAGAAAGTTGTATGATCCTATTCTTCAAATTCCACATTATGGTACACTTGCTGCACGTCCTCAAGATCCTCAAGTACATCGATCAACTTCTCGAATTGTGTAAGTGCATCGCCTTCCAAGGATACAAAGGTTTGCGGCAGCATCGTTAGCTCAGCAACAGTAAACTCCGTTACACCTGCATTTTTAAATGCATCTTGTACTGCATGGAATTGATCCGGCTCCGCATATACGATAACCGCTTCATCTTCTTCCACAATATCACGGACATCCAGATCAGCTTCCATCAGCAGCTCAAGCACTTCATCTGCAGATTTGCCTTCCACCCCGATGACTGCGGTAGAGTCAAACATGTAGCTGACAGAACCACTGACACCCAGATTACCGCCATTCTTCGTAAAGGTTGAACGAACTTCAGAAGCCGTACGGTTTACATTGTTCGTAAGTGCATCCACAATGACCATCGATCCATTTGGACCAAAGCCTTCGTAACGAAGCTCATCAAAGTTCTCTTCTGATCCGCCCTTCGCTTTTTCCAGTGCACGGTCAATGATCGCTTTCGGTACGTTGTAAGTCTTAGCACGCTCCAGAACGACCTTTAGCGCACGGTTCGATTCCGGATCAGGCTCTCCTTGACGGGCAACAACATAAATCTCACGTCCGAACTTCGCATATACGCGACTTGTGCTTGCGTCTTTGGACGCCTTCTTTTCTTTAATATTATTCCACTTACGACCCATATCAATATTCGCTCGCTTTCAATAGAGATTCTAAACAATCCTTTATATTATAGCTTTTATGGGCCGGCTTGAAAAGTTACCATGCTGCAGTACTCACGATTTATCTAAGGTCTACTCTAGTTTATATGAAAATAAAACTGTATCATACTATACATAAAATTCCATAAGTAATTCTGACTATGAATATAGGAGTGAACTAATTAAGATGAATCGAATTGCCATCATTTTAGAGAAGAATCTGGAGCTCGGTGCTGCATCTAATGTATTGTAAAAAGCATAAAGAGATCCGCAACTGGAGCAACGCATCTCATGTTGCGGATCATTTCAATTTTTTACCTAACTGAATCCTCACTACAATGTTAGTACACAGGAATCTCAATCTTCTGATCTACTTTTCCCGAATATTCGTTAATCTCAAAAGTTAAGGGTTGTTCATAATCTTCATTTGGAATGTTCACCATGTATAGAAGTGTAGTCCTATTATCTCCAAAACTAAATGCGGATTGAGGTGAGCCTGTTATCTTGTATTTTATACCTGCAGCGTCAGTAAACACGTTATCTTCTTTAAGCAAACGTAATACTCGATACGGTGGTTTATTAAATGATTCTTCCGGATCATTATACTCAAGCTGAATATATACATAACCCTGATTCCGATCTATTTCTGCAATCTTCAACCGATGATCAGGAGCCTCTACCATTTCTAAAGTATCTGTATTGAGCACAAACTCTAAATTCTTGTCAGACAGACTAACGCCATCTAGCATTATGGATAGATGATCTGGCTTGTCAAAGTAAATACTATCCATGTATGCAATGTACGATCCTGAGCTTATATCCCCAGATCCGTTCGTTCCATTTGAGATTTCAGCCCAATGGTTCCCTTTATTGTCGGTTAACCTGAACCCATTCAAATGGTTAATATTCTTTGTATTCTCCGTATCCGTTTCCATCCGGATCATGGTTTGCAGCGGCGTAATCTCCATATCATGAAACGTTAGAGTTTGGTTATCGATGACAATAGTTTTATTGATATCCATGTGTTCTCGCATACCTGCAAACTGAGAGTGATCTACTGGGAATGTAACTTCAAGAGGCTGCTCGTTTATATTCATCTCAAGCTTAAGCTCATTGGGAAGTAGCTCACCATGTTCCATATTTAGCTGAATACTTTGATAAATGATCGTCTCGTCTTCGTTTAGCGAAGTATGACCATAACCAATCGAATGAGGAGCATCTTCGTCGATAATTAACTCAATAGCATCAGTTGCGTCTTGGTGTTCCTTAAGATCGGGACCGCTCACGGAATACAGGATTACAGCTTTTTCCTCATCGGCAATGATTCCGCCAACAGCCAGTTCATACTCTCCGCTTGTATCCGATACATGTAGTTCCTGCAGCAGGTCATGTTGAGCAGCCAGCATGAAGTTCTGATCATAATCAATGACTTCTATATACTTTTGCATTTTCGGTGAATAACGACTCTCGGCATCAGTTTCAGATAATACATGCTCCATCACCAAATATCCTGCTAACAGCATTGCAGCCGCAGAAGCTATAATTAAAAACAAGCGTTTCTTTTTGTTGCGATCCCCCGGATGTTTAGCTTCATCATTCAAATGCTCATCACTGACAGATTTTTCTTCATTCCTGTGATCTGAATTCATTGTCTACCTCCCACCTAGTCACGTACCAATGTTCTAAATCTATAAACGTAATGGGTGGACGGTTGGTTTGCTGAAATTACAAAAGTACTATATTAAAACTTGAAATTTGCACACTAAATAAAAGTTGTCATTCCGTAAAAACTATTTCATTTCTTTATGCTATATATTTGTACGTTCCACTGTCTTTACCATATACAGCTTCTCATTGAAGCCAAGTTTTTTGCGAAACAGCCTTTGTTGCACAGTCTTATAAATATGAAAACCATGCTTCTCATAAATAGATCGTGCAGCATAATTCGTATCAACCACTTCCAGCTTAAAAACCTGATATGGCAGCTGATGGATCAGATGGAGCAGCAATGCTGTCGCGATGCCCCTCCCCCGATACTTAGGGTCTGTCGCTACTGCCTCCAAAAAGCACTCATCTCTAAGAATTGGAGCGGGTACGTGAAATTGTTTTGCCAGGAAATAATGAACTACACTGCCTTGAACCTTACCTAGTATGCTTCTTAGGAAGCCTTTATCAAAATGCTGAGAGCGAGTGATGCTCGTCGAGTATGCCATAATTCCGACAACTTGACCATCAATGGTAGCAGCGTAGAATTGATCTTTATTCAATGACGCTTTTATTATTTTCTTTAACATACTTTTATCTTTCGACATCGAGCTTAACTCGTTATAATAACTATTCACGTATACGTCCGCGGCCTGCATTAGCCGCTCCTCAGTAAGCTCAGTCAGCTTTACAATGTTTATTAATTCCATCCGTCTTTGCCTCCAATTTATAGCCTAACGGTTTATGCTATAATTTAACGTGCCTGAGCTCGGTAATACATACATCTAGAGACTGATTTTGACCCATTAAAAAGGAGACTTCATACAACGATGCCATTTACTTTCGCCCATCCTGCTGCTGTTCTGCCTTTCTCTCGCAAGAGCAAGTATCTTCATTTTACAGCTCTGGTGCTGGGGAGCATGGCCCCGGATTTTGAATACTTTCTACGAGGTCAGCCTGCAGGGATGACCGGACACACCTTTGCCGGTTTCTTCTATTTTAATTTGCCGCTGGTCGCGGTGGTCTATCTGATCTATCATTATTGGATACATAACAGCCTATTCGATCATTTGCCTGTATTTATGCAGGACCGTTATCAGCGCATCTCTAATTTCGGTTTACCAGCTAAAATAATCATCTTCTGCTACTCTGCCTTGCTTGGGATGTTAACGCATGTGGTGTGGGATGCTTTTACGCATCAACATGGATTTGTTGTTGATCGGATACCGTTCCTAAGCGCTGACCTGCAAGTATTGGGCTATGAGATTCCCATCTACAAAATACTACAGCATGGCGGAACGCTGGCCGGACTATCATTGATTGTTATTTACTTACTCTATCGAGCAAGAAAATATAAAGTATTAGCCAATCGCAGTACTCCTTCTAACCAAAAGTGGATGTACTGGCTTTCCATTGGTCTATTATCTATAGTATTCTTCCTTATTTGGTTTATCGCTGATTTGGTACCTATTCATAGCATAGGTGTTCATGTCGTCAGATTGATCGATTCCGGTTTGATTAGTCTGCTCGTTGTATCGATCTTCTTTAAACTTAAAAATAACAAGGTGCGCCTCCTTCGTTGAGGCGCACCTTGTTTCAAATTATAGATTACGATCTTCTCTCCAGGTAATCATAGGCCGACAAAGCTACCTCGGCTGCGGCGTACCCGTCTTCTCCCGTAATTGCTACTGATCTTCCTTCAAGAATACAGTTCACAAAATCCTGAAGCATGTAATAATCCATCTTGTCTCCAAAGTAGCTGTACCTTGCCCTCCCTTGCTCTATGCTGAACACTTCATTGACTTGGGCAAAAGCATCCATTCTTATTATTCCTTCAGTTCCGATAATATCCAGCTTAACATCTCCCCAATAAGGAAACACAGGATTACGAGACCAGCTTGTATCGATGACTCCAATCACGCCATTCGCATACTCCAAATGAACAATACCGGAATCCTCGACAGGAATATGGTGAAATAGTGTACCCTTCTCAGCATGAACAACTCGGGGCTGTACTCCGAGCATCCAGTTCAGCAAATCGGCAACATGTACCGTATGATCGAGCAGCGCACCACCGCCTGATCGTACCGGATCGACAAACCAGCCGCCTGGCATTCCGCCTCTGTTATACCCTTTAGCGGCCATGACTTCACCAATCTCGCCTTGATCTAGTGCTTCCTTAACCCGAATCACAGACGGAAGGTAGCGGCAAGGAAAGGCGGTCATTAACTGTACCTGCATTTCTTGGCAAATATCAATCATATGCCTCATTTCCCTGCGTCCTGTTCCAAGGGGCTTCTCGCATAATATATGCATGCCTGCCTTCGCACTGTCAGTAACGAGTGAGGCATGATGAACATTCTCTGAACAAATGATGACTGCATCTAAATCCGGCAGCTGGAGCAGCTCCCGATGATCTTGATAGAAATGAACATGGTCGCGTTCAACTATCGCTTGGACCCGATCATATTGGTGATCTGCAATCGCGGTTACCTCAGCATTCTTAATATGCTGCAGCTGCCTGTAATAGCTGAAAGCATGGGAATGAGCAAAGCTGATCATGCCGATACGAAGCTTACGCATCCCGCCACCATCCTTCTGTTAAACGAAATGATTTCATCGTCACCGCTTGCCTATTCTTTGCCGAATAAGCAGCTGCCTGCACTATAACTGCCGCCTTCCATGAGTCCAGCAGCGTTATATCAGGGTCAGCCTTATGAGCTGCAATATGAAGCACAGATCGCATGAATCCGTCGGCCGCATCCTCAAAGGCAGGACTCACCATGCTGAATTCGGAACGGTGCTTAGGATGAGCACAATCTGTAATCACATACTTTGCAGACGGGGAGCTCACTCTTCTGATCTCCACCGATGTGCTCATCTTCGGGCTAGAACGAATAATTCCTTGATTACCTGCCATCTCGAATTCAGATGATTCCGGAATCGGATAACCTAACATGCCTTCCAAATTCACAATGGTTCCACATTGATACTTTAGTGTCAACAGCGCATACTCAGCCCACTCCTTACGAATATGCTGTGCGAATACGCTCTCCACTTCACCTAACAAATGACACATAAATTCAATTTCTTCAATAAAAAGTGCCATGATGGTTTCGTTATGATAAGCAGAGGATGAAGGCACATGGCTGCCGCCAGCTTCTTCTCTTGTCATCATGCGTCTCACATGAACGACGCCTGGACTGCCGATCACTCCCGCTCTCACCTGCCGTGCCAGATCCGAATAATCCGGTCTGAACAAGGCCTCGTGAGAAGGAATTATTTTTACACCATGCTGTTTGCACATCGCAACAAGCTGATTCATATCTGTTGATGACAAGCCGAAGGGCTTCTCGCAGATCATAAGAACTCCCGCTTCCGCAGCGGAGTGCAGATCAGCCAAGTGCTCCTTCACCGGAAGTGTAAAATGAAGGATATCCGGCTTCTGTTCTGCCAGCAGCTCTGGCAGGCTATGAAATACGGTCAAATGAACGTGCTCTGCCCACTCTTCAGCTTCACCCATACTTGGAACACACACACCAGATAACTGAATCGCAGGGTGTTCCGCATAGCGCTGTGCATATTTAGCAGCTCCGGCACGGTATCCCTTAATCGCTATTTTCATCGGTTGTTTAGCTTGCATTATAACGTTCATAAGCAGCCTGATAGATCTTCATATACTCTTCAAGTCCCATTTTGTCAATGGTCTCCACATACGTGTCCCACTCATCAAAAGAGGCACTGCCATTAACGAATTTTGCTTCCATTTCGCCAATATAATCATGAATGTCTTTACCAACCGAGGACATAAAATCCGTCTCTTCGTTCGTAAAGTTAAAGTTGTACCAAATATCTTCCACTGCGTCCGGTTCAGCCTTCTCTGCGGCTTCCATCGAATTTGGCAAGGTTTCTGATCCTTTAAAATATTCGCCTTTCACATAACCAGGATAACTTCCGCCTGTCCAGGTGAAATATTGAGTAAGCGCCTGATCCATCGTGAGCCCATCTGGGTTATTTGTAATTTCTTCAATGTATTCAAGCTCGCCATCCGCATTTTTGTTATAAGTGGTGCCTTCTTCTCCCATGAAGAAGAACGTTGCACCTTCCTGTCCGAAGAAGTGATCCATCCAGCGGATCGTTGCTTCCGGATGCTCGTTCTTATCTGTAATTGCAAAGGCTCCTACATGCACCATCGGAACCTTCACATGGGAATACAGCTTATCGCCATGCGGCCCTTCCAATGCGCCGAGTCCGATGTAGTTATTCTTGCCCATTACCGTATCCGGGTTCGGAACGATGGTGGAACCGAGCAGGTCGGCCTGTCCCTTGGCGTTCAGAGCACTGCTCTCAATTGTGAATATTTCTTTGTCAATTAATCCTTCTGTGTACAGCTTATTCATAAATTGCAGCATTTCCTTGTACTCTGGCAGCGTCTTCGTGAAACGGAGCTCATTCGTGTCCGGATCCACATCGACGAATTTATGTCCAAGACCTTTCGTTCCTAGACCCCATGCCCCTTTGACCTGATCGATGATTGATGTAATACCGGTACCTCCAAATGGAATTTCATCATTCTTGCCATTTCCATTCAGATCGGTCTCCTTGACCGCCGTTAGATAATTATAGAATTCATCAATAGTATCCGGCTCATCCATGCCCAGCTCCTTCAGCCAGTCTTCATTAATCCATAAAGGTGTACCGATAAGCATGGATAAGAAGTTGGGATCATAGAAAGAAGGCAGAGAGTAAATATTCCCGTCCGGCATCGTCAGACCTTTACGAATTCCCGGATTCTTATCCATCAGCTTCTTGAAATTGGGAGCATACTGATTAATCAGATCATTCAGTGGGATGAATACCCCTTGCGGTCCATATCGGGTCAGTTCAGCAGAGCCTACTCTTGCGGAGTAGAAGACATCCGGATAATCTCCGCCGGCCAGTGCCAAATTGCGCTTCTCTGTCAGCGTTTCAAAAGGAACTAGATTAAAGTTCACATCAATATTGGACAGCTCCTGATACTTCTCCCACACGAGCACTTCATCGTAATTGCTGCTGTTTCCTGCCCACTTCCCGGTGAAAAAATCAAGCGTGATTTTCTCATTGACGATCGGCATTCCCGTCTCATTCAAATTGGATGTTGCTTCAGTAGCAGATTCTCCTTCGGCTTCTCCGCTGCCTTCACTTGAGCCGCAGCCCGCCATTAAGCTTGCTGCAATAACCAACGACAAAGAAGGTCTCCCCCATTTTTTCCACATCATCTAATTCACTCCTCGATATTAGTAAAAACCTCAGTTATCCTTTAATAGCGCCAATCATGACACCTTTAATGAAATATTTTTGCAGGAACGGATATAGGATGAGCATCGGCAGATTCGTCACCATGACGGCTGCGTATTTGATGGCTTCAACCTCCATCAAGCTTTTGGAATATGTATCGCTGCCCAAGTCCACCATATTTTGCATTTGATTCTGAATTAGAATTTCTCTTAAAAACAGCTGCAGCGGATACTTATCCCTGTCAGATAGATAGATCAGAGCGTTGAAATAGCTGTTCCAATGACCTACGGCATAAAATAATACCATAACCGCCAGCACCGGCCCGGACAGCGGAAGGATAATCCGGACAAGCAGCTTCAGGTTGGAGCATCCATCCAGAAATGCTGCCTCCTGCAGCTCTCTTGGAATGGAGCTTTGGAAGAACGTCCTCATAATTAGAATGTTCCACACGGATACCGCTGTAGGCAGAATCATCGCCCAGAACGTATCCAGCATCCCCAGATCCTTAATCAACAGATAGGATGGGATCATGCCTCCGCTGAAGAACATCGTAAACACGATTAGGATCGTAAATGCATTTCTCCCTTTGAAGTCCTGACGAGACAGCGGATATGCCGCAGCAATCGTCATCACCACATTGAGTAGGGTTCCAAAGAACGTGTATAGAATCGTGTTAAAGTAACCCTTCATCAATTCGTTATTCTCAAATATCCGTTCATAACCGACTAGAGACAAACTCTTCGGCCAGAGCCATACCTTGCCCAGCATAACATCCTCCGGACTGCTAAAAGAGGCGATCAGTACAAAATATATCGGATATAAGACAATGAGAGAGACGAGTCCAAGCAGAATGTATATTGCAGTCATGACGTAACGATCTCCCCGGCTTTCTGCCATTCTTATAGGCCTCCTTTCTACCAAAGACTGCTTGAGCTGACTTTACGTGCAATCCGGTTAACCGTGAGTAACATAATGAAATTAACGACAGAATTGAATAGTCCGACTGCGGCCGAGAAGCTGTACTGTGCCCCGAGTATACCGCTGCGATAGACATTGGTAGAGATCACATCCGAGCTTTCCATATTCAAGTCGTTTTGCATCAGGAATACTTTCTCGAACCCGACGCCAAGAATGGAGCCCATGTTCAAGATGAGCAGTACGATAATCGTTGGCGCGATGCCCGGTAAATTGATATGCCATATTCTACGGAGCCTGGATGCTCCATCCACTCTGGCTGCTTCATGAAGCTGCGGATCAATCCCGGCAAGAGCTGCGATATAGATAATGGAGCTCCAGCCCATCGTTTGCCATACACCGGACCATACGTAGATGCTCTTGAACCAGCCAGGTTCTGTCATGAAGCTGATTGGCTCCCCGCCAAATAACGAGATGACTACATTAATGAGTCCAGATGCGGGAGACAAGAACATCATGATCATGCCCACCATGACAATCGTGGATAGGAAGTGCGGCATGTACGTGACGGTTTGCACAAATTTTCGAAACTTGCCTGTTCTCAGCTCATGGATCATGAGTGCAAGGATAATCGGAATGGGAAACCCGACGATCAGCTCGTATATGCCAATCCCCAGCGTGTTCTTAATAATTCTCCAGAAATAGAAGCTGTCAAAGAATCTCTCAAAATGCTCGAAACCGACCCAAGGACTCCCCATGATCCCTTTGTTCGCGATGAAGTCCTTGAAGGCAATTTGCACTCCATACATCGGAATATAATGAAAGATAATGAAGTAAGCGAGCACAGGCAGAAACAATAAGTACAGCTCCCAATTTCGGGTCCATGCTCGCAGGCTGCTTCTCTGCTTCCATTTCTTTCTCTCAGTTACCTGCATCTTGGTTGCTATATCCTTCCCAATACTTAACACCCCCTTTTTACAGTTACAAATGCAAGCACTGTGATGTCACTTCCAAGTCACATGATACAAGAGCTTTTGCTAGAAGGGTATTTACCGTTTTTTGGTTTGTAGACATCTATTCAGAACTTTACAAAACCAATCATCTTTTCTTAAAAACACAATACAATCTTAAAAAATACACAGCTGTATTTTACATCTGATTTACAATGGTGCCCCTGCGATTTAATACTGTCTTGCTACAATAAGCCGATTAAGAAGGATTCGGTCAAGCTTTGGCAGCACAGAAATAACGTTAGGAGATGAATGTACGATGAAGTGGATCTGGGCCCGCAAGCGTTCTTTATACTTTAAAATATTTGTGAGCTTTCTCACCCTCATTCTGTTGTTTGGCTGCTTCTATGTGCTTATCTATACAATGTTTCGTAATGGACTTGAGCAGGAAATTATGCGCAGCAGTCAGACGCAGACGGAGAATACAGCGGAGAGATTTGCCCAGCATTTTGAGAGAATACAGATTCTGCTCTTTCATCTATATCACAATCCGGATCTGATCAGCTTTAATAGTGAACTGACGAGGTATGGCATTGACGGAGCGAATTTCTTGAAAGCCAAGGAGGTTATTGAGGAGATTCGACGAGAAGCCTATAATTCGTTGTTTATGATCCAAGATGTCATTGTCCATTTGGATCAGGCTGATCTTGCGTTTGGCAAGAGCGGCAGCAGCAGCAGTGAATATATGTTTGAGCGTTTTTATCATAATGTGAACTATACCCTATCCGATTGGCAAGAAGAGCTTAATCAGCAAGATTCATTTCAAATGCTGACTGCTTCTAACTTCGAGCTTGCGGCGATGAACATCGAGTCCAAGAAGCTGATGCCATATATATTCCACTATCCCGACACCTCTTATCAGCTTGTAGCGATGATTGATATTGAGCAGGCGGCAGATGCATTTTACGGGACGACAGGTCAAGGAAATTTAATGCTGATGGATGAAACAGGAAATATCCTGTACAGCAAGGATGGAAGTGCTCAAGCTGATCAGATTCCCCAATTCACTCAAGATGAGAACATAGTGAAGCACAATGGAGTTTATTATTTCAAGACCACTGGCAGTGATGGAATCACCTACATTACATCGACTCCAGACACGCAAATCACCGTTCAGCTGCAGCATATCTCCAAATATCTACTGCTGGTGTTTATCGCTTCACTCGCGGTCGCCATTATAGCTGCAGTTGTACTTAGCAGAAAGCTTCACTCCCCTGTGAAGCAAATGCTCTCAAGTCTGTTGGATCGAACTCAGGGCGATGCTGGCGAAAGTGAACCTCCTATGGGGATTGAATCCAATACGGCGGGACAGATCTGGGAATATGATCTTATCCACAGCCGAATTCAACAGCTTCAGAAAGAAAAAGAGATGGTTATCCAGCGGATGAAGGAGCAAAAAGCAGCGCTCCAAAGCTATACCTATATGAATCAGCTCAAAAATATCAACACCGACATAAATGAGTGGTCAGACTTCCTGAACAGCTCGGGGCGATATCATATTGTTTATTATGATATTCGTTTGCGCCAAGCCGGAATGGAGGCTCAGGAAAATAAGATCCGGGTTATCCGCCATTTGCTGGAGCATATCCATCTGATTTCTTCAGAATGTGTGCAGGATACACATACATTCCAGCTGGAGAGCGATGAAATCGTCTCCGTATTGAAAGGAGCCTCTGCACAGGATTTGAACATGCTGCTAGAACGAATCAAGCAAACGTTCGATGCGGACCAAGAGCATTATCTTGTGACCGTAGGCGTCAGTCCGCATGTTGCTGATGCTTCCGGATTTAATGAGGCGTATCAACGTTTACGAAATCTGTCATCACAAGCCTATTTAATAGAAGAAACTCAAATTATATTTGAGGAAAGAGCGCTTCCTGAGCTTCCTCCCATTTCTTCAGCCATGCAAAAAAATCTACATCAAGCTCTACAATCAGGGGATGAGGAACGCTGTATGGAGCTGATTGAAGAACTGCTGGTGCCATTTTATAAGCAAGGAGCCGGAATACAGCAGTTTCAGGAGTATGCTCATCTCATTGCTGTAAAACTGTTGGAGAGTACCAAGGAGCTTCTGCCCGGCGAGGATACCTACCCTGCACTGAAGCTGTGGATGGAAGGAATAGAGCATTGTCATTCCTTTGCCGAGTATCGTTCAGGCTTCCTTCCATTTGTCTCGGCTGCATGCGCGCTTACTCGCAAACGCCAGGACTTAACATCAGAGCCCATCGTCGTTATGTTCTTCGAAATTATTCAGCACAAGTATATGGAGGACATTTCGCTGGATTACTTATCCGACAAGCTCAATTTATCCAGCGCTTATCTCTCAGCCTATATTAAAGAGAAGACAGGAATGAATTTCAGCGAGCATTTGCAGGGAGTGCGCATGTCCAAGGCATGCGAGCTGCTTGTGACTACGGACCTGAATGTGAACGAGATCAGCCAGCTCGTTGGATATCATAATATCACCTCCTTTAACCGATCGTTTAAGAAGCTGACCAACATGACGCCTGGTGCGTATCGGAAACAGCGTGTTCTGCAGGAGCATAAGCTGAGCAATGGATGAAAAAAACACCTTCAAGAACATGTCCGCATTTTGTCAGGATGTGCGGTATGCATTGAAGGTGTTTCTCGTCTTCCCATAATGTTTACATCTCACTTATTAAATTTCGTACTGACGGATAAACCTGCCCATTCGTTTTGCCGCTTCTATTAGCCTTTCCTGTTCTTGTACGAGAGCAATCCGAACGTATCCCTCTCCTTCGGTTCCGAAGGCTTCGCCAGGGATGACCACAACCCCTGTTGCCAGCAGTAATTCACGGGCAAATCTCCGTGAGGCCTCTGCCGATCCTTTAAAACTCGCAGGAAGCGGAGCCCATAAGAACATCGTCGCTTTTGGTTTCGGAACATTCCAGCCCTCGGCTGCAAGCGCCTCGACAAAAGCATTTCGGCGAGCCTCATATAATGGAGCAACTCCCCGATCTCCTTTCCCCTTACTCATCGCCTCTTCCAGCGCAGCAATCGCTGCTGCCTGAATGGGTTCGAATACTCCGTAATCAATGTTGCTCTTCAGGTCACGAAGTGCGGCTACCACTTCCGGGTTACCAGCTAAGAAGCCAATTCTGCAGCCAGCCATATTAAAGCTCTTCGAGAAGGAATGAAATTCAACGGCGATATCCTTCGCGCCTGGAAGTTCAAGAATACTCATAGGCCGATAATCATCAAATGCCATCTCAGAGTACGCCAAGTCATGTACAATGAGTACGTTCCACTTTGTCGCGATTCGAATCAATTTCTCATAAAATTCTGTATCCGCTGTCACCGCAATCGGATTTCCGGGAATATTAAGCAGTATGAATACAGCTTCCTCCCATACTTGATCAGGGACATTATCTAAATCAGGTAGAAAATCGTTTTCTTCCTTCAGTGGAAGATACCAAGGCTTCACCCCAGCAATGGCAAGAGAACCAGCGTATATCGGATATCCGGGATCAGGAACAATGGCTAGATCTCCAGGATTACATATGGCCTGAGCCAGGTGTGCCAGCCCATCTTGAGACCCCATAAGGGCTAAAACCTCTGTATTTGGATCTACATCCACCTCAAATCGATGCTTCATCCATGCAGAAGCCTGCTGACGGAAAGGCTGGCTGCCGGAAGTCCCCGGATAAGCATAATTGCTCTCATCAAGAACGGCTTCACTCAATATGTTTCGAATATGAGCCGTGGGCCCGCGGTCAGGGCTTCCAATGCCCAGATCAATGATCTCATTGCCGGAAGAGCGTGCTTCTTCTTTCCATTCTGCAACCTCTGTAAATATAGACGAACCCAAATATGATAATTTCTCGGCCCTCCAGGACCGCTTTATTTTCTTAAATGTCAATGCATGCACCCACTCTTGTTTTTTCCATCTATTATATCATGAATGAATTTCATCATATGAAATTGATTCGCATGGAGGATTCATGTGGCAGGTAGAACAATAGACAAAAACTCTGCCAGTGGCAGAGTCTGTCATACCATTCTTACGAATATACTAATGAAAAATTAATTAAAAATATCTAGATTATACAGCATCAGAAACAAGAATGCCGCTGAAGTTCTCAGGCCCTACCCGAACGGTTCCGAGCAAGTTAGATGTAACAAACGCTGTATACGTTAATTGTGGTGCTATCGGCGGGTTAAAATCTGCCGCGTTGAACGTAATAACTTGAGGAGCAAGTACACTTAAATTAAAAGTTGAAGTCGCTGAATAAACGAGGGGATCTGTTGAGGCGGTCCCTCTGACGATCGTAATCGTAATCCCTACGAGAGCAAGAGGAAGCTGCAATGATATCGTCCCTTGTAAAACGACACGTGGATTTGCACCAGCCCCTGCGGTTTGAAGTCCGATCTGACCAAATAATTGCGGAGTATTAATGACTAGAATCGGGATGGAAATGGAGTTGGCAAAGCTGGCGTTCTGTGAGGTTCTGGAATCAATAAACTCTGACATAACCTTACCCCCAATCCTATTAAGATATAATATAGTATGTTACATGACAGATTTGGTATGGGTGATTAATAGGAGGTAAGCATCTAAATATATGAACCGAAGAGGTATATCGACAAAAGCTAGATTCCTTGATTGTGAACGGTTTGCGGTTGAATGAGTCCTCTTCCTATTACATTTGGAGATAGAGGCGGCTTACCGATCTCCCTTGCCCACAACGATATTTGTCCAATATGATGAATCTGGTGTGCAATCGTGTGCCGCATAATCTCTCCCCATGCATCGACGTTCACTTGACCTGTAGGTTCGTCAAAATAAAATGGAGTTTCCTCCATACTGTCGTTCCAATTCTCAATAAACTCCTTGATGTCCAGACGGTAACGTCGATCGAGCTCCTGAATCTTGTCCACTGTATTGAACTCATCGAAATTCTCCTCATCATGGGACTTCCCTTGCATCATTTGGATCCAGCTCCACTCCACATCAACAATGTGAAACAGTGTTCGCATGATGCTGCCGACACCGCCAATACGCTCCTTGACCAGTTCCTCATAAGGAACATCCCGGCACCATTCATACCACTGTTCTCTCAGCTGCCAATTATGCTTAAACCATACCTTCATCCTATCATCCTCCCGTAAAATATTGGAATAACACGGATATTATATCAAACACCACTCCCTTTGTAAGCACATATGTTCTTCATTCAACTAAAATATACCTCAAAACTTAAATTTGAATGATTGAAGAAACTGCATTGAATAAAAAATAAAAACTGCGGGGAATCCCGCAGTTTTATCCGATCAACTTTCCTTAATGTATGATCCTGAATTTCGAATTATCCCTCCAATCCCTTATCGTGCGAACTAAATCAATAAACTGAGTGTAAGCAAATTGAACAATGTGAGGGGTAAAATAACGTTCGGGTTTGGCCCTGAGCCGAAACCTGGGCCATATCCAGGACCTGGCCCAAATCCGGGGCCGCCATGACCAGGTCCATATGGCCCATTACCTCCACCGGGTCCCCAGCCTGAGCCAGGTCCTCCGAGTCCGGGTCCTCCGGGACCGAACCCAGGTCCTCCGGGACCGAACCCAGGTCCGAATCCTGGGCCGCCAAATCCCCGCTGTTCATGAACTCTGATATATACATGATGAGGGTCTACATTTACGATGGTACCTTCAAATGTTTCGCCATCCAATGTTTGTATGCTGACGTCATGGTTCATGAATTGCTCACAGGACTCTTTTACATATTGCCGATACTTCTTCAAATAATCCGCTGTCTCATGTTCACATTGAAACATCAATTGTCGTTCACGCTGAGTAGACATGACGTTCCTCCCTGTTCTCTTCTTTGTTATGCAGTATATGCAAATGCCCATATATAAGTGTTTGCTAATTGCAGATGTTAATATAATAAGGTCGATTGACATCCACAAATGACATATTCTCCATTAATACGTGCACCTTGGTAACACCAGTTTCCCGGCGTATACGGCATAATTTGCTGAGTCACACAATCCGTGCATTTGGTCCTTAACCCTACAGGATCACTGGTATACCACCATCCCGAAGGATGCGGGCACAAGCCTCTGCAGCCCATAAGCGCATTGTATGTTGTGCATGTCACATAAGTGGAAGGACAGGCACCGTCTGAACCACACCCGCGGCACAGCTGACCATGTGGAGGAAAACAGGCCCCCGAGAGATAAGAAATTTGGGCCGTATTACGATCACGAATGAATAACCTGGCTAGTGCTACCGCTATCGCCTCGGCAGCTTTATTCAAGGCTTTGCTTACCCCATAAGCATAATTCCATTTTCTAACTTGCCTGCTGATGAAGTCCTGGATCTTTTCATCTTTATTTTTTGGATTTCGCCACATACTTCACCTCTTCATGAAGCTTTTGAAGCCTTAACATATAATTCCAGTTGGTCTCTGCTGTTAACTAGACCTTTGTGCTTGATTATGCCATCCCGGTCAATCGCATAGGCGAACGGTGTTACCTGAACATCGAGCTGATTCGCCAAATCCGGACTTACCAGCATCACCTCATCTGTATAATTGATCTTTCTCACATACTCAGAAGCAAGCTCAGCAGTTGAGAATAACAGAAGGATCGGCTTCACCTCATTTAACTCCGCTATGCGCTTGAAATCCGGCATTATCTCTGCACATTCTTTACAGGTTGGAGAACCAAAGAGCATCAAGGAGGGGGAGCCGAGCAACTCGACTGTCGACCACTCCTCCCCTTCTAGCCTCAAGGCTGCAGCTGCAGGTATCTTGTTCCCAATAGGAATTCCAGACTGATTCACTCCCCGGGCCGTTCCCATAATCATGATCCCGAGCTGCCTGAACAGCACTAGATTCAGAATAACGAGCGGAACGACCAACAGCCACAGTATGATATACGATAGCCAAAATAAAATATTCAACCTCCGCCTCCTCCCCGCTTGCTTATGACTTGCCGGTTTAGACTAGCCACGGACCGGTATGCTGCAATGGCATACAGCGCATCAGGCACGCCTACAGCAATGAGTAGAGCGAGCAGTACAAGAATCATATAAATTAATACACCTTCGGGTATAATGACGGGTTCGTAGAATTGGTAAGTAAAATAACAGATCCATATCCCAGCAAAGACAAACAATAGGTTCAGTAGAACGAGCTTATAGCTTAAATTGGAGCTCACCTGAGGGCCTAGACAGCCGCAAGCTACCTTACCTTTTGTATGCATGATGAACAGAACCCCTATAGCTTGAGACAGATAAACCAGTGACAGAAGAATAAAGCTGAAGGAAGATTGGTAAATGAAGACGATAAGAGCAGCAAGAATTTGTACACTGATGAGTGCCTTATAGAGGGATGGATGCGCTGGAAAATTACTCGGATCACCAAGTACTTTTCCCCAAATGAAACTGGCTGCCGACATGAGTAATGGGAAAGACATAAGGATAGCAAGAAGTTCGTACATACCTCTACCACTCCATCTCCATATCACTCTTGAACACTAGCCTAATCACAATCATTCTTATGATTAGAAATACCCATTGGCTTCGTCACATTAGGAGACTAACAGTACCGCAATAGAGCCCAAGATAAGCAAGTAGGACAGCGTCAGCCTTATTGCCGTGAGGAGTGTATAATGTCCGGCTCTTTTTTCAAGCAATCGATACACCAACGAACGGACCACAGGGAGACTGTACACCGTCCCTCTTATGCATCCGAAACAGCATCCAGCGACAACACTTGCCCACCACGGTGAAGTGAATAATGATACAATGACGTAAGTATGAAACAGCACACCTGCCTGCAATGTGAGGAAGCCCAGCCCCAGTATATTTCCCCACAAGGCTGCAGTCCGATAATCCGCCTTGCTAATCCAGGAAGAAGGCACGATAAAGTTGCCTGAAGGCAGGATCGCGGACTTGTTGAACATCTCAAGAAGCATAACAATAATAAAACATGTGATCAGAATAGGCTCGTAATAGGCAGAAACTGCCGTTAGGCTGATGATCGCATTCAGCCCACTAATGATCAAGCCGGTCACGGTCCCACCAGCCATGCAAGAGATAATATAGATGAATGCATATTTGACTTTATTCCCCTTCGTATGCTCAAGACTTCCCAATACGTTAAGTCCACAGGTGGTATCTACACTTGCAACAGCAGCACTTATGGCAAACAAGAACAGGATCAGCAATAGCAGTGTTCTCCTCCCTTCGAATGCTATTTACGCCCCATCTATTTCAGCATATGAACCATTCACGTTATTTATTTCTTAATTCAAGAGCGTGGCCATAGGTTATTTCGTTAAATTGACATTTGCCCTGACATTCGTACCTGATGATCTTTCATTCTCAAGCATACAATAGGTATGTACGATTTGATCTCATAACGTAGAGTGCAGGTGTGCCGAGTGAATTAGAAGAATCAATTATATGTAAGAATAGAGCAGGATCACAGCCATCAACAAGGGCAGCAAGCATGGCAAGAAGCATCCTAATCATCATCCGTATCCAAAACGTCACAGCAAGAATCGTCATGTAAAGCCATACTTCCCAATGAAGCTGAATGGTTAAAAGGGGAAATAATCGGTGTAAGGTTTACACTTTTTAGAAGCTATTCTCAGCCTCATAATAAAGACATCAAGAAGGAGGTCTTTATTATGGATGATTACACACAGCATAAGCTGTATGAATATCAGCAACAAATTTGGGAACATCAGGACCGCAGAGGGATTTTAAGAGCTTATTCAAGCAGCAGCGCAAAGAAAAGGATGAAATTAAGGTCTCATGTTGGATTTATTAATCTAAGCCTGTTATATGGTTTCTTCCGGAAACGCCGGTCACGAAAAGCAAAATCCTCTTAAAAAATGAACAGGTGGATTCAAAGAAAGAGCAGGTCTGCTAAAATGCAGCCTGCTCTTTTATTTCAGAATTTTGTATAACTCAATTTACCTTTGAGCTATGCTTTCCAAATTTCCTTGAAATCAATCCATCCGAGCGAATTAATAGCTACTCCTTTGAAGGAAGCATCGGATTGTATTTGAAAGCTTGAATGATTGAGAAACAGCACATGGGCTTCTCTTCTCAAATATTCCTCAACCTCTTCGAGCATGGCCATTCGTTCATCAGCCCGTCTGCAAGCCAGAGCACGATCTATCCGCTCGTGTACCCAATCCGCTATACCGGGGTCCAGCAACTCTTTAACATAACTGCCGTGCTGTTCATAATTCTCGACCAGGCACACCTCTTCACCCGGCAGGACGACGGAATGAATAATACAGTCCAGCTCTTCTACTAAATGGTCTTCCAGAATATTGGTCATGTTTTTGGCAACAACAATCGCCTCAATGTTCAGGTCAGCAAGTCTTCCCCTAATCCATTCTGCGTCACGCACATGCAGTCCATAGCTGCCAATAACAAGGGGTGATCCATCGTATCCCGATTCCTTCAATAACGCTCTGGCATACTGCTCATCCACATGATGTGCTTGCCTTGAATAGCGGTTGTCTGCAAGAAAGGAATGGGCCGGGTGGGAGCGATGCTCTCCTAATTCCTGTATCATTCTCGCTCTGTCCAGATACAGATTAACCGCATGACGAAACTGGGCCGTTTGCTGACTCCCCTCTTTTGTCATGTTCCAGGTAAGAAGTCCGGTGCAGTAATGCTCAGAACCAATATTGTCAAGCGGCTTTATGTCCTCCGGAGCTTGAGTATCCAATGCAGCAGCACTAGTGTCCATTACACTTTCAGCAGTCAAACTGTTCAGACAGCTCCATTTTCTAGACGAACCTCCTATAATTCCTGCCTCCTCCGGCAACGTAGCAACAATTACGCTGTCTAAGTAAGGCCGACCCTGGTAGTAATAAGGATGAGCATTCATGGTGAAGCAGCCTTCCGTCCATTCGGCAAACTGAAACGGCCCTGTTCCAATCGGATGCTTCCAATACTCCTCTTCTGAGAGCCCCGCATAATCCTTAGGAAGAATGGACATGGATACCGCTGTAACGAATCGGAGAAAGATCCAGTTCGGGCGATATAATACGAAGCGAATGGCATGAGATGACAGGACTTCAATTTGCTTAAGAGACCTGAGAATCCAGCTATTTCTTCTATTTAAGGCAAGCCTCTCCATCGTAAAACGGACATCCTCAGAGGTTAACTTCGTTCCATTATGAAACAAGACTCCTTTTCTAAGGTGAAACGTCCACTCCGTAGCATCTTCATTGGATTCCCAGTGGTGCGCCAGGGCCGGAATAAACCGCTCTGTATTTATATCGTAGATCACTAACCGGTCATAGAGCTGCTGTATCATGTGAGCGGACAGGCTGCAGAAGCAATCCGCAGGGTCCATTGTATTTATTGGCCGATAGATTGGTATTCTTAGTACATCCTTTGTCTCACTGCCCGTTTTATGTTCTTTTTCGAGTCCAAAATAGCCATCCAGCCATAGAGAGAACTGATCAATCGAATTCTGTTCTCCATGAGTATGGAGCATCTCGAAGGCTTGTTTAAATTGTCCCTTTTGGGCAAGATCTTTGGCTATTGTGATCAGCATCTCTTCCCGATCGACAAGGAATGTAAGCCTTGATCTATTCCCTCTGCCCCTGCCGGATACAAAATTGATCCAGCCTTGTTCTGTCATTTTTCGTATAACCAGTTTCGCATTTCTCGTCGTGCAAAATAGGATCTCAGCGATACTCTTAACGGTAACCTCAATTGAGACATCGCCTGTTCCTCTGGTACGCAGCTTCTGGTTTAGTACAAGATATTGCTCATACAGCATGATCACTCAGCCCCTCCTTTGGTAAGAGAGTTTCCTATCCATACATTGTACTCCTTAGGATGGAGCTTAGGAATTATTTTTTCATCGAAAAAACCATCCGTGGTTTATTACGAATGGTTTTATATTGGTCGTTGGTATGTGGTGACTAACGCACCCTGTATCTAAGCCAACATTATGGATTAGTTGACCACATTCCGGCTGATTTAATGAAGATTCTAGAATTCAGCTTCAGCTGTGCCAGCATATACTCAGCGAGATCTTCTGGCTGCATTACTTTTTCCGGGTTGCCATCTGTCAGGTTCAGTTCTACCGCCATATCGGTTGCAACCGTACTAGGGGTTAAGGCGCTCACACGGATATTGTGCTTTCTCGCTTCTAGCATCAGAGATTCTGTCATAGCCAGTACCGCTGCCTTCGATGCACTGTAAGCGCTCGATACCGGGGAACCCTTCTGCCCTGCTGTAGAGGATATATTAATGATGTCTCCCGTCTTACGTTCGATCATTTGCGGTAATACCGCTCTAGTTACATAATAAACGCCAAGCACGTTCACCTTGATGATTTGCTCCCACTCAGCTGGCTCAAGCTCCAGGAATCCGCCAAATTTGCCGATACCCGCGTTGTTGATCAGAATATCTATAGGTCCAAGCTCACTCGTAATATGATTCACTGCTTGATTCACAGATTCAAGATCAGCCACATCCGCACTTGCCAATGAAACACGAACTCCGTATTCTGTTAGCTCAGCAGCCACCTTCTCCAAATTCTCAACACTTCTTCCCAGCAGTCCAACATGAATACCTTCCTTAGCAAAATAAATGGCGGTTGTTCGGCCTATCCCTCTGCCTGCACCTGTAATGAGCGCTGTTTTACCTCTAAGATCCTGCATGTTGATTCTCTCCTTTATTTATATCTAAATTTTTATGTAATCGTCAGTCACTCCATTATAACTTTTCCGTTCATTCATTTCCAGCCGTTGATAGCCAAGTGCACCTTGAACATTTCGCTCGTATTCGAATGCTCTTCCTTAAGAATCCATTGATCGTGACTACAGATACCCGCCTGTTTAAACGCCTGCGGGCAATGCACGAAACACTTCTCAGCCTCCAATACAACGGCAAGACCTGTGCGGTTACCCGGCCGATCTGGGAATGCCAGATGCTTCTCGTCCAATATCTTCACAAAACCCGGTTCGTCTCCCGCGGTGAGACGTCTGCCTTACGCTCCAAACTGGAAGTAGCCAGAAAGAAGATCGAAGATTTGGACTCATAATCCCGAATGCTCTCATCAATGATACTAATCGACTTCTTCACGATCGCGAAAAAACATTGACAATATTCCTTACCTTACCTATAGTGATTGGTACACTAACTACTACAACAAAGGAGCCATCTGACCTCATGGACGAAGAAATCTATCGATCACTTCAAAAATTGGGCTACTCCACCTATGAATGCAAGGCATATATCGGTCTATTGAAGCATTCACCTATTACAGGCTACGAAATCAGCAAACGAACCGGTGTACCACGATCTATGATCTATGAAGTGCTAGGGAAACTCCTGGATAAAGGTGCTGTTCACACGGTACCAAGTGATCCTGTAACCTATGCTCCTCTGCCTGCGAGAGAACTCATCAATAGAACCCGCAGCGAATTTGAACAATCCTTTCAGTATCTCGAAACGAGACTGACCGCTTTGGAAGGAGAACGGGAGGTAGACGTGATTCATCGTATTCATAGTGATGCTCATGTCATTGCGGAGATGAACACGATGATTAAGCAGGCAGAAGAAGAACTGTGGTTCTCCATATGGGAGAATGAATTTTCGTATATACAAGATGAAGCAATCAACAGGCAGGAGCAGAAGCTCCCTATATACGCGATCGTATTTGGTCCCGATCAGATCAAGCTCGGGTTTACAACCCATCACAACTACATGTCTCCGCAGGTAGCAGAAGAACGCATGGGCGGCAGACTGACCATTATTGCTAGAGATAACAAGGAAGTGCTGATCGCTAATTTCTCGCCGGGGTCAACAGCTTGGGCTATCAAAACAGAAGATCCTGCACTCGTTCTGGTTGCCATGGAATACATTCGCCACGACATCATGTTCTCAGAGCTCGTCAAGAAAGTCGGCTCCGATAAAGCAGAAGCATTATGGAGAGGACACAAGGATTTGTATCATGTTGTAACAGGCAAATGGGCAGGGCATCAATCGGAGGATTTAAAGAGATGAGTATTCAAGCTGAAAGCAATATCCCTATGTCCAAAGATCAAAATTCATTTATTCAAGGCATTAAAGACTGTGTACCTACCCTGCTGGGTTATATGAGCATCGGCTTTGCCTTTGGAATTGTAGGCGTATCCTCGGGGCTCAGTATATTCGAAATTGCGCTTATGTCCATTCTCGTCTATGCCGGTTCCGCACAGTTCATTATTTGTGCCCTGCTTGTTGTAAACACGCCTGCTTCAGCTATTATCTTAACCACCTTTATTGTGAATCTAAGACATTTTCTGCTCAGCCTTACGATTGCTCCTTATCTGACAAGATATTCTATCTCTAAAAATATTGGCTTCGGCGCACTTCTTACCGATGAAACGTTCGGAGTAGCAGCGAATCGCATTGCAGAACAGGGCTCTCTATCAGGTAAATGGATGAATGGACTTAACCTAACGGCATACTTATGCTGGATCGCAGCATGTACGCTCGGGGGAATATCAGGGCAGTGGATCGCTGATCCGGAAGCATTGGGACTAGATTTTGCTCTTGTTGCCATGTTTGCTGCTCTGCTTGTACTTCAGCTGAACAGTACCGAGAGATCCAAGCTGAAGCACCGCCTTTCACTGGTTCTATATATGGTCATCTGCATGATCGTGTTGTCTTACTTCGTTCCGTCTCATGTAGCGGTATTACTCTCCACTGTCATTGTAGCAACGATCGGGGTGGTGACTGAACGATGAATACAAGCATGACGATGATATGGCTGTTCGCAGGCTGTGCACTTGTGACTCTGCTGCCTCGAATCATCCCGTTTATTTTTGTTCGAAGTGTCCGGATGCCTGATGTCGTATTGAAGTGGCTCTCCTATATTCCAATCTGTATTTTGTCAGCTCTTGTTATTGAGAGCATGATATCAGAGACGGGTGATCAGATTGCGATAGATTGGAGTACATTCATTGCTCTTATTCCTACGCTTGCCGTTGCTGTGTGGACTAAAAGCTTGTCTGCAACGGTTATCGTGGGTGTTGTATGTATGGCCGTGATCAGACTTTTTATGTAACTGTATTGTGATCTATACAAGTGAGACGACAACGTAACCCCCTGTTGCTGCAGCTTCCGATTACGGCATTCATGGAGCACTAGTTGCGCTCATTCGACATGAGGGTACAATATTAAGGAATAGAATACTTATTCTTGGAGGGATTAGATGCTGCAAAAATTGGAGCTTAGAACATCCAGCAGAGATGAGATGAGGGATGTTACACAGGAAGTGAGAGCTGTGGTTGCGAAGAGCGGTATTACGGATGGGATTGCGATTATTTATTGTCCTCATACTACCGCCGGGATCACCATTAATGAGAATGCTGATCCCGATGTCAAGCACGATGTACTGCTCCGGCTTGATGAAGTATTCCCATGGAATCATCCCAAATACTTGCATGCCGAAGGAAACACGGCTTCGCATTTGAAGGCAATAACGACGGGAACATCGCAAACGGTAATTATTCAAGAAGGAAGACTAGTTCTAGGCCGCTGGCAAGGTATTTACTTCTGTGAATTCGACGGTCCCCGCGATCGAGAATACCATGTGAAGATCATGGAAGGCTAGCAGCCTAATACAAATAACCGGCTTATGGAATCTTTTCTTCCAAGCCGGTTTTTGTTATTCATTTTTCTAGCCCTTCTTCATAGCCACCATCTTATTAGGGTGTGAGTCCTCTTGCTTCTATTAGCACATTAATCCGAATACAACTGGCCATTGAAGGATTCCGGGCCTACCCGAATGGTTCCAAGCACGTTAGCTGCGACAAACGCAGAATAGGTAAGCTGAGGCTGAATTGGCGGGTTAAAATCCGTAGCCGTGAAATTAATAATTTGCGGTGCAAGTAAGCTTAAATCAAAGGTTGAAATGGCTGAATAGACGACAGGATCGGTTGGCTGCGTACCTCTGACTACCGTTATTGTAATACCTGCAAGTGCCAGTGGAAGCTGCAATCCGATCGTTCCACTGAATACAACACGCGGATTTGTGCCGACACCTGCTGTTTGTAAGCCAATCTGACCAAACAGCTGTGGCGTTCCGATGACAAGAATCGGTATTGCGATGGAGTTGGAAGAAGTCGCATTTTGCGATGTTCTTGAATCAATGAACTGAGCCATTATTTCACTACCTCCTGACAAGAATCGTTAACATATCCTATGCCAGCGGAGCCTATTTCAGTCCTATCGCTAACAGCAGCCCGAGCGCATAATTGTTCCGTTCTGCCGCAAAAAACAAGCCAAGAAGGTTAACTGCCTTCTTGGCTTGTTTCAGGTTTATCCCTGCTTAACACGAATTATAGATCCAAGCAGCGCTTCTATATCAGTGTAGGGCAAAGCCTTAATGAGTACTTCATTAAAGGTATGAAACGCTTGGTTCACTTTCTCCTGACCGATATCCGTAAGAGAAGTATATACACTTCGCCGGTCTTCTTCACAAGCTGATCTTCTCAGCGCACCGCATCCTTTGGCCTCAAAGCGAGCCACAAATCTAGACATGGCGCTCTGACTAAGACCTACCATCGACTCTAGCTGCTGCAGCTTCAATCTTCTTAGCGGAGCTTGAGATAAGAAGTACAGCATATAAAATTCATTTAATGACAGATCATGTTTAGACTGCAGTGACTGATCAAGCAAATTCTCTATATTCATTTGGATGTGAGTCAGTGATAACCAGCTCGTTATAAGGTCATGCTCTTGATTCATGTCCATAAGTAATTCTCCTCAGCTTCATAAGATGAATCTCTAACAAAAAATCTTACTACTCATAATCTTCATTATAACAAACTACCTCAGATTACAGAAGTTCGATTCATCCCGAAGAAGCAAAAGAGATTAGCCTAACCGGAACCCTCCGGCATATTGTCTTGGAACATCCGTTTGCTTACGCAGCGATTCGGCAGCAGTTAAGGGCCAGTACGGATTCTTAAGCATCCCTCTGCCTACAGCAACCAGATCGGCATCCTCATTACCGATAACGGAATTGGCTAATGCCGGCTCATCCAGTCTCCCCACAGCAATAACCGGAACATTCAAGCCCTGCTTGATTTCTCTGGCAAGCGGCACCTGATAAGCCGTGTGAGTACCTGGTCGTCCATCCGCGCCAATAGGACCTTCTCCTCCAGAGCTTACATGGAACATATCAACGCCCGCTTCTTTATATGCCTTGCTGAATTCAAGGCTTTCCTTAATGCCATATCCACCTTTAACATATTCTTTAGCCGAGATCCGCATGATGAGCGGCATATCCTCCGGCATTTCACTCTTCACAGCACGAATGATCTCCACACCGAATTTCGTCAGATCTTGTCCGTATTCATCAGATCTTCTATTCGTGAGCGGAGAGTGGAATTGATGGATCAGATAGCCGTGTGCACCATGAAGCTCGATGACATCGACACCTGCCTGAACGGCACGACGAACAGCAAGTCTGAATTTTTCTACCATTCCCTTCACTTCCTCTGTAGAAAGCTCGCGAGGGGTCTTGGATTGGTCGTCAAAGGCAATAGGTGAAGGAGCAACCGGCACCTCAGCATCTTCTGCTTTACGTCCGGCATGGGCGATTTGAACACCTACTTTTGCACCATATTTGTGCGCATCTTCTACAATACGAGCCAATGGAGCAATCTGTTCATCTGACCACAGGCCGAGATCATAGTCGGTAATTCTTCCGTCGGGCTCTACATCGGTCATCTCAATAATAATCAGCCCTGTTCCACCAATGGCACGGCTGACATAATGCGTATGATGCCAATCATTCGCAATTCCATCTTTTTGAGTAACCGAATATTGACACATCGGAGGCATTACAATCCTATTCTTAAGCTCAAGTCCTTTAAGTTTGTATTCGCTGAACATATCGATCATTTAGCATATCTCTCCTTTAATTCATCTAAGTTTCAAGCCACTATCTTGTACTTACACAGAGTTTTATAATGCACCGAACCGCAGCAAATATGTTTTCTGTTTAAATATTTTCTGCATATTGCGTGTAACTCATGTCTTCTCGATAATGTATGTACATGCATATATATTATCGGATCAATAATACTGTGTCAATTCTATAATCAAGAACAGCCTGCAACTTACCTTTGCGTAAATCACAGGCTACTTATACAATTCAAGCCTTCATTTGCTTATCTTTTTTCGTGGCCATAACAGAACGAGCCCGTTAAGCAGTACTAACAATGCAGACATTAACATTAATATAGCAACATCTGGTGCAAACAATATAACCGAGTGAAATGGGGAATCTGTATAATATCTGACCAGAGGAACAGTTAGAATCGAAGCAAGCAGCATAACAGTTCCTATTATCACTCTTAATGCGGTGTAACGGATCTTTGCTCTCCGTCTGGCTAATATAATATATAAGAGAAGTATAATGCATATTAAAACAAAGAGTGTGAGGAACAACTGGGTATTTCGAGACAAGCCAGGAATGTCCTCAGGCTGCTCATTATTTACAAGCTGTATGATTCCTTTTTTTAAAGCAGGTAACGCAGATTCTTCTAAGATATGATTCTTGTTCGTTAAGATCACTCCACCTAAGCCCTCTTCAGGAAAGTAAAACAATTCTCCATGCGAATCAGGTGTGGAACCAGAATGCCATAGAGATAACTCTCCACCTTTCTTATCAGGCAATGTCGTGCGTAAACCGTAACCATAGTAGCGGTTCTCTCTTACCTGAACGAGAGGTGTCAAATATTTGTTCAAGTAATCATCATTAAGAAGTCTATTTGTACTGGTGTTACTGATAAGCTTTAGAAACTTCGCGAGATCTTCCGAACTAGCCGTAATATAGCCATACGATGAACCGCTGTTGTCATATTCCACTGTGCTTTTTACTGGATAACCAAATAACGATTGATATCCTGTCCGATATCCATTACGAATTGCGGTAGTTAATTCTGCTGCTGCATTATCCATGCCAAGTGGTTCAAAAATTCGCTGATGCATGTAATCTGAATAGGTTTGTTTTGACACTTCTTCAATAATTGCTCCGAGTATTATATAATTCGCATTGCTATATTGATGCTTCTCTCCAGGCATTGCGGTGAGCTTTGCCTCTGATAATTTCTCAGTCATTGATTTGTAGGTTACAGATGTTACGAGTTCTTGATCAGATAACAATAAGCCTGTGTATGTAGTAAATCCGCTAGTGTGGCTAAGTAAATGCTTAATCGTCATCGTTGTTGCTGCTTGCTGATCTTGCAATGTAAACCAAGGTAAATATTTCTGTACCGGTGCTTCTAGATCGACCAGCCCTTCTTGTTCCAACTTAACCATAGCAAGTCCAGTAAACGATTTACTAATTGAACCGATTGTAAAAGGTGTACTTGAAGTAATGGGTTGTTCGTCTTCACCAGTAACTCCCCAATTTTTCTGATATATCACATCTTCTCCCTTAAGAAGCATAATGGAAGCACCAGGTATCCTCTGTTCATTCATAAACTCTTCAATATAGCTGTCCAGACGTATTTGTAGATCGCGACCATTTGCAGTAACGTTTGCTTCCGCTCCAATGGAATAATACAAAATAAATAGCGAGCACATCATTATTATAAACCGATTGATAAGCTTCATTTACTTTGCTCCTTGACTTAACCTATTCGCAGCTATCTTCAATGTGAGCATTGAGGAAGAGATTGCAGTTATGATACTGATCATGATTAAAATTGCGTTCCACCAGTTATTTTCGGCTATATTATAAATGAGGTTATAATTAAAGGTTTCAGAAACAAATGAATCTGTCAGAAACATAGCAAGGAGAAACTGAGACACCAAAAATACAGCAGCGAAGGTTATCACAGCCGTGCCTGCGTGCTTTATCTTAGATGCTACTGAATGTCTTCTTATCTCTGGCTGTTCGGTCCGTGTATCACTTGCAAATGAAGCTATACCTTGCACATCCATGAAATCCTTAATAAACTCTCTCGGATCCCCTAATTCGTGCAGAGCATCTCTCCCTTCCTCTCGTGACTCTTGAATATGTTCCAGAATTTGTTGTTCAACAATTTGAACATCATACTTATCTACTTGATTAATTACAAGACCTTTTCTCACCTCGTCCAAAAACAGTTGTTCTCCCCTGTTAAGTTTAATGTACATATTAGTTGATCTCCTTTCCATTACTACGAAGTAGGGATACGATATCCTGTTGTAGTTCCAGCCACTCATTAATCTTATATTGAAGATGTGCTTCGCCTGCCTCATTTATTTGATAATAGACCCTCATTTTCCCGCTCTCGGTGATCTCTCTGTGCATTTCAACCCATTCCTGCTCCTTTAATTTCGTAAGAATTGGATAAATACTTCCTACTCCTTTCAGCTTCAGATTATGCTCTTCTAGTTCCTTCATAATTTCATAGCCATAACTTTTGCCTTTTGACAAAATTGATAACACAAACATTTCCAAATGACCTTTAATCAAATTTGTTCTATCCATAAAATAAATTTAACATAATTATATATCGGAATCAAATATATTATACACAACAAAAATAGTCCTTCCGGCATAAATGGCACTACCAGAAGGACTGTATGAAAAATCATAATACAACACGAAGCTAAATTTATTGACCGATCTATTTAATTTAAAAGCTTGTATTGTATATTAAACGAAAAGCCAAGATTACGACTGGTTTTTCTTCCACCCATCCTTCAAGGCAACAATCCGGTTAAAGACAAGACCCGCTGATTCAGGAGATCTGGGATCCACACTGAAATAGCCATGCCGTATAAATTGGTACGTATCACCCGGATTTGCCTTTGTTAAATACGGTTCAATCCACGCATTCATCACCGTAATCGAATGAGGATTTACAAGCTCTTCCCAGTGATTATCCGATTCTGCTACAACGGCATCTTCTTTAAGCAAGGAATCATACAATCGGACTTCTGCCTTCTTCGCATGGGATGCGGATACCCAGTGAATAGTCGATTTCACTTTTCTTCCATTGTAGCCAGTTCCGCTTTTGGTCTCGGGATCATACGTACAGTGAAGCTCTGTGATTTCCCCGGTGACCGGGTCCTTAATGACAGACTCGCATCTGATATAATACGCCCCTTTTAACCGAACCTCTTGTCCGGGAGATAGTCTAAAATATCCTTTCACCGGATGCTCCATAAAATCTTCTCTCTCGATGTACAGCTCTCGTGAAAAAGGTACTCGACGCTCTCCTAATTGCTCATTTGCTTCATTGTTTTTGATCGGAAGCATCTCTACCTCTCCATCAGAAAAATTCGTGATGACGACTTTCAGGGGATCTAACACAGCCATGGCACTGATTGCTTTACCCTTCAGATCTTGACGAATAAAATGATCAAGCATAGCAGATTCTACCGTGCTGTTCTGACGAAGCATCCCCACCTCGGTCATAAACCGAAAGATACTCTCTGGAGACACACCTCTTCTGCGATAGGCCATAAGCGTAGGAAGCCTTGGGTCATCCCAGCCATCAACAAATCCGCCTTCGACCAGCTCTCTTAAATATCGTTTGCTCGTCACTAGACCCGTAACATTCAATCGGCCAAACTCCCTTTGTATTGGAGGCTCCGGTATTTCCAATTCCTGCAGCACCCATTCATACAAGGGGCGATGTTCCTTGAACTCTGCCGAGCACAGCGAGTGCGTAATCCCTTCAATGGCATCTTGAATCGGATGGGCAAAATCATACGTCGGGTAAATACACCACTCCGTCCCTGTACGATAATGCGCCGCATGAATAATTCGATACAAGACCGGATCCCTCAGCGTAATATTGGGTGCTGACATATCTATCTTGGCACGAAGCACCTTGCACCACTCTGAAATTCCCCATTCCTCATTTGCTCAAATAAATATTGGTTCTCATCTATTGAACGCTCCCGATATGGACTATTCTTACCAGGCTCTGTAAGCGATCCTCTATATTCTGTTAGTTGTTCTGGATTCAGATCACATACGTATGCCTTTCCTTTACTAATCAAGGTAACAGCAGCCTCATAGATTCGCTCAGAATAATCCGATCCAAAATAAACCTTTGGTGTGAGGCCAAGCCAGCGGAGGTCCTCCTCAATCGCTTGAACATATTTCAAATCCTCCTTAAGCGGGTTCGTATCGTCAAAACGAAGATTAAATACACCGTCAAAATGCTTCGCAATCGACGAATTGACATGAATCGCATATGCGCTTCCGATATGCAAATACCCGTTTGGCTCTGGTGGAAACCGTGTGTTGATCGGTCTGTGATATACCCCTGCCTCCACATCATGCTGAATCAGGCTGGTTAAAAAATCACTTGCAGCTTCCTTCTTGTGTGCTGCTTCTTTCATCATTTTTCTGCCTCCTATTGATGGAATCAATGGTAATATGAAACGGATTCCGATTAATGAAAAAACAAAAAAATCCCGTCCCCAAGACTTCTGTCTTGGGGACGAGATTTTATCAATCGTGTTGCCACCCCTGCTTCATGAACACATCACTGTATCCACCTCTTCAAGTACGGCATAATGCCTTGGCATTATACTTATACTCTAGCTCTATAACAGGAGCTCCTGTCGCACCATCGCCATGAAATTTCAGGTTCCGATGCGCTGCTCAGAGGCTTGGTTCAATGACGGGCTTCCTGCTCCTTCTCAGCTTCCGGAGCTCTCTGATGAGGAATCCTGTTCATTTACTCTTCTCTTCATCGCGTTTATTCGTCAGTTAATTTTTAATATAGTATCACTTAGCATGCCGAATGTAAACCAGATCAATACAATATCTTATTCCTTCTCTTTTTGACACACATAGATCAGTTTAGGTTTGCTGTCAACTGGTGGATTCTCCTCCCAGTCTCCATAAAGCTCAATCACTCGGAATCCGTGTCTGGCGAGCAGACGCTCCATTTCCATCGGGTACGTATATCGCAGCTGGATTGTCGTCCTGAGCTCGTTTTCGATTGTATGATCATCCCGTTTCGTTTTCCGAACAATGACATAATCCTGTACTTGAGTCAGCGCATCGTACTTGCTTATCGTATAGATATCCACCTGTTTTCCGTCATCCGTTGTATAGGTTCTCCAGTACTCTTCACCAGCATCCTGCAGCAGCTCTTCCGCATTGGGGAATCGTATGTTGAATATGAATACACCACCTGACTTCAAATGAACGCCCACAGACTGCAGCAGCTTATCCTGTGCTTCGTTCGTCAGAAAATGCTGAAAGGCATTGCCAACCATGTAAATCATTGAACTCTTCATATCCAGTTCTAGATCTTCACAATTCTGCAGTTCAAATCGGATGTCCGTGTGCTCTTCCTCTGCTTTGAGCTTGGCTCTCTCCAGCATGCCTTCGTGTAAATCCACACCAATAATGGAATAGCCTTTCTCAGCGAGAGGGATAGCCGTGCGACCTGTACCACAGGCTAAATCAATAAGGGTGCCTCCCATTAAAGATGCCCATTTCTCAATAAATGCAAAATCATCATCAAATCCGTCATTCTCCATGTCATACATGGTTGGATCATTGTATTCTTCCAAATTCAATAAATGCTTTTGAATACTTGAGCCGTTCTTCATGTCCATATTCAGCTTCCTCTTTTAACCCATTTTATAATTGGAATGAACTGCAAAATACTGACATAAGAATAACGTTTTTTGAATGTGATTTCAACTTCTCTGCCACAGGCTCTACAATAACAGCTGAGTCAGTACATGAATGCCATGGTTCAGCACCAGCTTACTCTCTATACGCTGAGCATGGTCGATTAGGGTAATAGGAATAAGCCCTGTCTCCGTCAGATCATCATTCGTTTGGTACGGTTCGATGCGGATTGCATATTTAAGAGTGAACTCATTATTAGACTCGTTCGTGTATATTGTTCTGGAAGCAATACCTGACTCCTCTAGCTCAGCTGAAGCTCTAGACGCAGCGACCTTTAGATGAGGAGCGGCGATTAGCAATACAACCGCATCCTTCTCTGTTCGAATAGTCACATTCTGTTCCGCGATCAACTTTTCTACAGCATCGAAGTCAATATATAATTTCACAGTCGAAGCAGTGGTATTCGGAACATAGACAGACCTGGCAAGCATACTCTCACCTTGATCGGCAATTAAAGTGTAGATTACCTCTTCTCCTTCTCTACTCTGAATTTCTGTTTCAGAATTCGATTGAACAAGATGCGCTATTCCTGTCTTATCGAAGATCGTTCCGGCTTCATCAAGAGACAGGCCATCTCTACGAAGCCAGCCCGTATTCCACACCAGCTGTACAGGAATATTTAGATAATCGAAAAAATTCAGAGCAGTAACTAACAGCTGTGCTTCTGTTTCGTATCCAGTTTGTTTAACCGAGCATGTATGTTGATCCAATCCGAATTTCTGCATTTCCTCACGTATAGAGCTTCGTTGTTCGTTCGATGGATTCGTTGGTTCATTCGATTTCACTCTTTGCATGCGTTTCACCGTCTCCCTTCATTTGGCAAAAATAAAAAACGCGCCGGACCCATGGTCCTGCGCGTTTCATCTATGCCGCAGGAGGGCCGAACGCGAAATGCGTTAGCCCACCTGTTAATAACGTAAAAGGTGTGCTAACGCTGATTAAAATGATAATATTGTTGTAAGCGAGATAACATCATGAATTTCAATCTCCTTCAACATGACAAATTTAAGTTGTCATTGATTATATACGAAGTAGCTGAGGGCTGCAACTTTTATTTAGAGATCCATTTGTATACTTTCTAAAGCTCATTGTCTTATAATAAATCCTAGAAATAAGTCAGGGACCATGCGTTACAGCATGGGGAAAGGAGTCTGTATGCTTGCAGCAGAAAGACGACAATACATTATGGACATTGCACAAAATGATAAACGTGTGCTCGTGTCCGAGCTCAGCCAGAAATTCAATGTGACAGAAGAAACCATAAGGCGTGATTTGGAGAAGCTTGAAAAGGAAGGAATTTTGACCCGTACATATGGGGGAGCCATCATTAACAAGCATACAAATGAAGACCTGCCTTTTGTTACACGGCAACGGGCCAATCTGGACATTAAGCAAGCAATCGCCCGAAAGGCATTAAATTATATACACGACGGCGAAACATTAATGATGGACCCCAGCTCCAGCTCCATGGAGCTCATGAAGATGCTTAAGCACCGAAGCAACTTGACAATTATAACGAATTCCGCCATCTCCATGCATGAGCTGGCAAGCACAGGACATCAGATGATTTCAACCGGCGGTACCCTCCGTGCTTCCTCTATGTCTTTGACTGGAACGGTTGCACAGGATACCGTCCGCAAATATCACGTGGACAAGCTTATCTTAAGCTGCAAAGCTCTCTCGCTGAATAAAGGGATCATGGACTCCAACGAGCCGGAAAGTGAGCTTAAGCGAACGATGCTTCATCAGGCAGCTAAGATCATCTTACTCGCAGATCACACCAAATTTGACAAGACAGCCTTTGTTCAATTAGCCAGCTTCACGAATATTGATATGCTCATCACTGACCGCGAGCCTGCCCCAGCATGGATTCAGATTCTGCAGGATCAAGAAATTGAGCTTGTATATTAACTCATCAATTCAGCCAGTGCCTATAGACAAGAATTAGGGCGCTGGCTGAATTGTTATTCCTATTCTTTTCTATAGATCCATTCTCCCGTGCTTGCATCTATAAATACCGATCGTGCTTGGAGAATTTCTGACTCTCTCATGTACTTCACCACATTTTCATATACCAGCTTGTACTCCTTCTTCCCTGAAGGCACTGTATGTAAGAACCATTTCAGCTGTACATCCATCTGCTGTCTATATCTTTGGAACGCTTCCTCGGCCGATAGCTTTGGTTGATGCTCTAAGGACATTAATTCCGATATCAGATGCGGACTTAACCCTCGGTAACCGTTAATACGTCCGTTTCTTGTATTTACAACGACAGTAACTTGCTCGTGAGATACCGGAATACCGGATATAAATAACGGAAAGAAGAAAAATTCTTTTTTTCTCCGCTCCCCAACTACAAAGTCGTTATCCACTTCTCTATGCAAGTAAGCACCATAATTCGGAAAAACATCGGCAAGAAACTGTTCAGCGATCTCCCTGCACCCTGATCTGCTAAGCGTCTCTTGTATTGATTCCGTATCCTCCTCCTTATCAAAGGCTTGAAATGATAGAAGACTTCCTGTGCCTGCATCCATTGAAAGCTTGCATGAATAGAACATCCGATCAAGTATATTCCCCCATTTGTGCTTAAGGTAGGCGTCTGCTTGAAACGGGTATGATTCATGACTAAGATCTTGATACCTCTCTCTACTCTGGTTCCTTAATGTATATAGACAGCGGATCTCTCCTTCCTCTTCCTTCACTTCATCCCGCTCAAAATAAGACAAATCTATTCCTAATCGTTCTTCCCACTTCTTCAGCACGGAATCAATAGAATCAGACACAGATTCACAGTGGGGCTCTGCATTAAATAAGAAATCTTCTCGTGCTTGTATCATAGGCTCACTTCTAGGAAATCTAAAATGATCTTCATCAAATAGATCCGCTCCGGTATCCGCACATATGAATTGACGTTCAGGAACTGCGGTGTATACGAGCCTAAATTCGGAATCTGAACCTTGGTAATCATATAGCGTAGGATAAAAATATCGGAGGCTTAACTCCATGTCAATTGAGCTTAAAAGGTTCGCTCTGATAATATCTGGTTCGATAACTTTCAGCGGCCAATGAGGGAGTAATTCAGGAATATCCTTATTGCCTTCAAATCTAAATCTGACTAGCTCCAAGTCTCTGGTAAGGATGAGCTCACACCCTGTATGAGGTAGTGGAAGACCACCGATCTGGAGTCTATAATCCACCTTCACTTTATCTTCAGCATATTTCAATTCATTTAGCATATAACGATTCGGTTCTAATAAGTACCGCTCCAACATTTCCTGTGCCCTAACCTCTGCACTCTCTATAGAAGGAGAATTTAACGAAGATGGTTCCGCTTGCTTGTACATTTGCAATCTCAGGAGTTCCTTGCTGTGAAGATCCAATTCGACCTCAATGGTTTCCTCTCTATTTTCAGGATTCTCCCATACAAATACTCGGTACATTGCATTCTCCTTCGGTATACTATCCTCCATAACCAATCTGAAATTCGCTGGAGCCTCAGCATAGTTCTCGGCAAGTCTGCGCAGTTGTTCCCAATCCACATTTCATCCCTCCGTTATATGAAGTCCTCTTCCAATATACAACAGACGGGTACATACTGAAATTCAATTAAGTTAACCGCACGATAAATTAGGCAATACAAAAACAGACCGTCCCAACATGAATCGGAACGATCTGTTCTGCATAAGCTCTGCATAAGCTCTGCATCAGTTTTGAATCAAACTCGCCTCAGCCTCTAATCCTTACATCTCTTCTTGCCCGAAGTGCGAGGATAAAGCACAAGAATAAAATAATGCTTGCCGATATATACGGAAAGTTAATATTGATATCAAACAGGAATCCCGCCATTGCTGGTCCGAGTACGTTACCCATACTCGTAAATGCCGAGTTAAGTCCCGCGATATATCCCTGCTGCTCCATTGCCATCTTGGACATTTGGGTACTCAGTGTCGGTCTCAATATATCCATGGATAAAAATACGATAAAAGTAACGACGAGTATTAGCCAGTAGTTGTGCACGAAAAGCGTCAAGATGACGAACAGTCCGGCACCAAACAAACAGACGGCTACCACGTTTTTCTCCCCGAATTTGTTGAGAATCCAGCTGAAGATCGTGACCTGCACCACAGAAGTTTGGATTTACAACACGGGATATCGCGATTATTATCACATTTGGGTCTATAGCCGGCGGACAGCAGGCATAATCAGCGCCGCCCCGATACCTCCCAGAAATCTGGCGAGAAAGAGAAACACTGCTGTATTGGACATACCAAACATCAGCTCGGATACGGCAAAGATGAGCATTCCGAGGATAATAATTTTTTTGCGGCCAAGGGCATCAGACAACCGACCTGCGAGCGGCGAGAACAAGAACTGAGTCATTGAAAAGGCAGCAACGAGCAGCCCTACAATACTTCCAGTCATCGATAGCTCCTTCATGAAGGTGGGCATGATTGGAACGACGAGTCCAATTCCCGTAAATACGATAAAAATATTAATCATTAACAGAAGAATGGCTCCCCTGTTTCTTAACATCAGTGACATGTGTCTAAATTCCTCCGTCTATATTTCCTCTGTATAATTACGTCTTTAGTTTGCTCTTTTTCATGAGCTTGTTGATTTCTTCCATCGTTTCTGTCATTTGAATCAGTTTGGGCAGATCGATCTTTGAGTAATATTTGTCGATCATCAGCTGGTCAATATCAGCCAGCTTGGCAATAAACGACTTCCCTCTTTCATCAAGCACAATAAAAGATTCTCTTCGGTTATCCGGGTTCACCAGCTTCAGAATCATCTTCTCCTGCTCAAGCTTGGTTAGGACCTGACTTACGGCACTTTTGGTAATATCAAAAGCATGCGAGATCTCGCTCGTTGTAATTTTCTCATGTTTGGATATGTAGATGAGGATGACCTCCTGCTGAGAAGTCAGATTATAATCACCCAGTTCCTTCACTTCTTTTGTAATCAAAACATTAAACTCATCGAGCACCTGATTCATCCGTGTAATCACTTGAATATAATCATTCATGTATTTAATATCAGCCCCTTTGTGGAGGAGTCAGCGAATCGATCCTCTTCCTATAATAATAAGTACGTTACCAAAAAAAGTTTAGTTAAGTTAACTAAACTGTACTAACCTACTATATAGACACTTTAGAAGCTTGTCAATGCGTATTCATGCCATCGTACAAACAAACCGGATGATCACGATAGATCGTCCGGTTGTCATTAGCTATGCTTTTCCCAGCACGATCGCTTTAATCGTCTCTAGCGGCAGTTTAGGTACCCGATCATACGTTAATAGACCATTGATCTCTTGTTCGACATCTGTAAGCTGTGTATAACAGAAGCCCTGCACGACACGTGAACGAAGCAATGGATCAATGACAGCCTGAAGCCGAGCTGCGTAATCGTCATCACTCTCTGCACCAGAGTAACCCCAGCCCTCCCAATCACTTTTCTTATATGCAATGCCTCCAAATTCACTGACTATAACCGGCTGCCCTTCATAAGGGAATCCCGTTACGGCAAGCTCCCGGTTAGAAGGTCTTGAAGCCAGTACATGATCGATTGTCCGGTAACGCTCCTCCAACACTTCTTTACGCCATTCATAATCATGAATATTAAACAGATCCGTCTTTGTCATCTCCCAGCCATCATTCGAGACGACCGGTCTCGTCGGATCCAGCGATTTCGTCAGATAGTACATCGCAAGTGCATGGTATTGCTGCTGCTTATTAACCCATATATTCGGTACGCCCCAGCTCTCGTTTAATGGAACCCAGCCGACAATTGAAGGATGATTATAGTCCCTTTCAATCGATTCCTGCCATTCCTTCGTAAACCGCTCCACGTATTGCTCAGAGAATTCGTAAGCATTCGCCGCTTCACTATATACGAGAAGTCCAAGCTTGTCACACCAGTATAGATATCTTGGATCTTCCAGCTTCTGGTGCTTCCGTGCGCCGTTGAAGCCCATTGCTTTGGTTAGCTCCACATCTTGTTTAATCGCATCATCACTTGGAGGCGTAAGATTTCCATCAGGAAAGTATCCTTGGTCTAGGACCAATCTTTGAAAATACGGCCTGTTATTCAGACACAGCTGCCCGTTCTCTATCGAGACCTTCCTCATACCGAAGTAGCTATCCACCTGGTCAACAACACTTCCATCCTGAAGCAGTTCAAAGGTAACGTCGTACAAATTCGGATTCTCAGGTGTCCACCATCCGCCTAAGCCATGATCATTAAAGTCATGAAGCTGTATGCATCTTGTTTCACTTGCTGCAGTGACAAGACACTGATCCTCTGCAATCAGCTTGCCCTTGAATTCGATACGTGTCTTTAGATAGTGCCGTGTCTTCGTCTCAGGCCGCTCAATAAATGCTTTGATTTCAATCTGCTTCCGATCAATATCCGGGGTCATACGCACTTTAGCAATATAAGAAGGAGATACCGGCTCAATCCAAACAGACTGCCAGATTCCGGTGGTTCGAGTGTAAAAAATGCTCTCAGATTCCTGCAGCCAATATTGCTTCCCTCTTGGAAGAGTCACATCTGTGCTGTAGTCCTGTGCACGAACGACAACCTCGTTCACTCCATCCTGAATGAAAGGCGTAATATCAGAGCTAAATGGTGTATGTCCGCCTGAGTGCGTCATCGCCAAACTTCCGTTAATCCAGACTGAAGCCTCATAATCCACGGCGCCAAAATGCAATATGATGCGCTTCCCCCTATAGTCTTCAGGCAGCTGAAATATCCTGCGATACCACACCAAATCATGAAAATCAGACTCGGCTATTCCGCTCAGTTTGCTCTGATAAGCAAATGGAACCTGAATTCGCTTGGAATACTCTTCCTTACTCTTCCACCACTGACCCTGGTCTCCCTTCGCATCATCATCAAATTCAAATTCCCATTCTCCATTCAGATTCAGCCATTCCTTACGTACGAACTGAGGTCTTGGATAATCATTTCTATAACACTCTGTCATTGATTATGCCTCCATTAATTAATTTAAAAGTTAATTTAAATACTAATAAGGAAACTTTATACAACCAAGATTATGCACCTAACGTATGGAAACGTCAATCAAAAGTTGATTAGTTAACTTTTAAGTTATATAATCTGTACAAAATGATGTTTATGTAGAGGATAAATAACATATGAATATTCGTGTAACTTCGGAGCATTTTCCCTTTCTTGAAGCCTTCTCATCGGAAACCCGAATCAAAATCATTGAGATGCTGAATGAAAAACCTAGAAACATTAAAGATATGGCCGCTGAGCTTTCACTATCGTCAGCAATGATCACCAAGCATATTCAGAAGCTTGAAGAGGCAGGAATTGTAGGTACCGAGAGTCTGTCCGGAGCTCGTGGCAGACAGAAGATATGCAGGTTAATCCAGGACTCGGTCACCCTGCAATTCACCTCGCCAGCTGTCGCAGATCGCAGCGGCTACTCTGTTAGTATTCCAGTGGGTCAGTATACCCGCTATCAAGTCAACCCTACCTGTGGGCTGGCCTCTGAGAGCGGCCTGATAGGCATGATGGACGATCCGCGCTATTTTGCCGATCCAGAGCATGTGAAGGCAAAGCATTTATGGTTTGGCAGCGGTTATGTTGAATACTCCATTCCCAACTATTTGGTAGGAGATCAAGCGATCAAGAGCCTCAGTGTCACACTTGAGATTTGTTCGGAAGCCCCTGGATATAATGAAGACTGGCCATCGGATATCACATTTTATATCAATGATAGCGAGCTGGGTACCTGGACTTGTCCTGGTGACTACGGCCACGCCCTTGGTGTATTTACCCCTGGCTGGTGGACATTCGGAACGCAGCACGGCTTGTTAAAGACAGTGATGCTCCGAGCAGAAGGAACCTTCCTGGATGGAATTCGGCTGTCTGATATGACAGCTAAGCAGCTAAATATTAGAAAAGGAGATGATATCCGTCTTCGGATCGAGTGCAGCTCCAGCTCCGAGCATCCCGGTGGAATCAGTCTGTTCGGATCAGGCTTTGGCAACTATAATCAGGACATTGATATTCATGTCTTATATGAATAGCCACCTCCATTGGTGGCTCTATTTTACTTATTGCTGTAAGATCCCAAGACTACTCAGGTAGGCTGCTGATTTTGATTTGATTCTGCAATAATGAGTTTAGCCCCCATTTTTACTTCAGAAATGAGAAGTCGCTAGTATAGTATATTGGGATCATGCTTTGCGGTAGATAGACAGCGATTTGTTTTTCTTATTTGAATTTTTCATATGTTGAAATAATATCATCGATTGAATATGTTAGGTTGATTCTGATCTTTATATTGAACTGTTATTATAAAACAGCAGAGCTTATGATTGTTCATCACAAGTCCCTGCTGCTTTTTAGATGTTTCTATAATAATGTTACTTTAGATGCTCATTGTTTCTACGGAATGATTTTTGTCACTCGATTTCTTTCTATAATCTTTATCTCAGTTTATCTCAGGCTCTTGGGACGCATATCCGTCCACTGAACTTCAATGTATTTCTGGCATGCCAGCTTATTATCTGTACCATATACGATCGTCCATCCTGGCGGTACATCTATCATTTCCGGCCACATGGAGTACTGTTACTCATCATTAATCAGAACGACGAAGCTGCCATTTTCATTGTCAACGGTATTTTCCATAAAAAAAGCACGCGATTCTTGTCATATTCGACATCGCATGCCGTTCATTAGTACTAATTTATTGTCCTAATCAAATTATCGACCTTGGATACATCTTTAACTAAAAATGGTGTCTAGTGGCAGCCTTTAAACTTCGGGATCACCTTGAATTCCAGCACCTCTCTATATCGGTTAACAGAAGGTGCTGTACAAACAGGTCCTCCTAAGATGAAAGTTACGCATACACAAACTGTGACCCTTGACCTACCTGTTACCTAGACTTGAGAGCATGGACATTGGCCGGAATTCAGATAAAACTTGATGCCGTTTTTAGATCAATTCTGTCTTGTTTCTACTATTGATATAGATTCCTTTCTAAATATCAAAAAAATTGATTGCAAATGATAATGAGAATTGTTATCATTCTTTAAGTGATTTACATATACATAAGGGGGAACCAACATGTTGAATTCCAAAAAGAAAATAGCCTCGCTTCTGGCGAGCTTGCTGCTCGTTTCCACATTTCTTGCCGCTTGCGGCAGCAGCGAATCGGGCACTGATAGTAATTCCGCTCCAAACAATGCTTCCCAGACCGAAACAGAAGCACCTGCTGCCGAGGTTGAAGAATCTGCTGAAGAGCCTACAGAGAGAACAGTAACCGATGCTATGGGTCACGAAGTTACCATTCCGGCAAATCCAAAGCGTGTTCTCGCATCTTATCTGGAGGACAACCTGGTTGCACTCGGTGTAACTCCAGTAGCGCAATGGTCTGTTGCTAACGGAATTCAAGATTACTTGCAAGGCTCACTGCAAGATGTTCCAACCATTCCGCACGATCTTCCATTTGAACAAGTAGCAAGCTTTGAACCTGATCTGATTATCCTGGATTCAGCTGACATGGCGAGCGGAGATAAATATGAGCAATATTCTAAGATCGCTCCTACTTATGTTATTGGTTCAGAACAGAACAATGATTGGAGAGATGAGCTCCTTAAGATAGGGGAAGTACTTGGCAAAGAAGAAGATGCACAGAAAGCAATTGATGACTATGATGCCAAAGCGGCTGAAGCCAAAGCTGCGCTTAGTGAAGCTGTAGGTGATGAATCCGCTGCAGCCATCTGGCTCGTAGCAGATCAATTCTATATGGTAAGCGAAGACCTCTCCAGCGGCACAGTAATGTATGGTGATCTTGGACTTGCTGTTCCTGAGGTAGTCAAAGAAATTTCGGCAACAGGTACAGGCAACTGGCTGCCAATCTCGCTTGAGAAGCTTGCTGAGCTGGACACTGACCACCTCTTCCTGATCAACAGTGATAAAGGTGCGGGCGGCGAAGCGTTAAACGATCCATTGTGGAAGAACATCCCGGCTGTTAAGAATGGCAATGTATATGAATTTGGTGCTGACACAAGCTGGCTCTACACGGGTACGGTGGCCAATACACAAATCGTTGATAACATTGTAAATAGTCTTACGAAGTAAATAATGATGATTAAAAAGACCTTTGAGATCAGTGTGTGTGAACCGTCTTGGATCACACCTCTCAAAGGTTTTTTATCATTTCAATAAAATATATAAATTCTCCTTATGAGGAGTAACTTTCAGATGGAATTCCTCCGCTTCCCTCCTGCTGCTTCCGGCCTGCAAACTGAGGATAGGCAATTCCAACCAGAATAACAGCAATACCGACCCATTGCAGGATGGAGACCTTCTCATTCAGCACCCATATGGAAGCAAGAATGGCAACAGGAAGTTCTCCTGCACTCAGAATGGAAGCAAGTCCAATACTAATCTTCGGTGCACCCAGAGCTAGCAGAAGCACCGGTATGACAACGCCAAATATTCCGAGGATAAGACCATATATCCATAAACCATCTTTGAAGGAAACCTCTAACACTGCTGACGGACCATACATGGTAACATGAAGCAGCAATAGCAGCAGCAGACTCCCTGAAGATGTGCAGAAGCTTCTTGAAATGGTAGGCAACGCTGTCTCGACTCGGCCACTGAAAAATATAAATAGCGCCATCATAACAGCAGCCATGAGCCCTAGAAATACTCCCTTCACACTCAATCCCAGCGGATTCGCCCCGATAATCCCTCCTGCCAGAACAGTCCCCAAGAACAATAACAGAATGGATATGACCGTTGATTTAGAAGGTCTTTGGCGTGTAGTAATGACTTCAATGACGACACCAATCCAAGTAAATTGAAACAGAAGCACTACGGCGATCGATGCAGGAATACTCTGCAATGATAAATAGTAAAAGACTCCTGTCAAACAGGTGCAAGCCCCTACACCGGCGAGACGAATAAATTGTCTCAGCTTCACCTTTTTCCGGGAGAAAAAAAGCATGAGAATAAGCATAATCAGCCCGCCTGATCCAAACTGTCCAAGTGTCACTTCTTGGAATGTAAATCCCTGCTGGTAGGCAAGTTTAACGATGCTTGACAAAATGCCAAACGAGCAAGCTGCCAAAAACACATAAAGCGAGTTCTTCATAAGTTGTAACAAAGCTGTTTACCTCCATAAAAAGACCCCGCTCTTATTGTTTTAGAATCCAGAAAACAATAAAAGTGGGGTCAAATTCACGTTCTATTTAATTACTAAATAATATTAATTTAAAATTTATGGATTGTAAACCACCTCTTTATTTTACCGTCACAACGATCTTGTCTGTTTGTGTAACACCAGCATCGTTAACCAGTTCACCCATATATTCATAGGTTCCAGCAGCACGATCCTTGATTGCAATTACTGCTAGCTGACCATTAGGAGAGTTAGGCACCAGAGCAGTCGTCTCGAGGAGCTTACCGTTCTCGTACAAATGATAAGTATTGGCGTTCGTTCCCCACCATAAGTTCATAAATACAGAATAGTTGCCGTCTTGATCCCAGTTGTCGTTCGAGAGCATTGCTTTGCCTGGATTCGCATCAGTCACCGTAATGACAAGTTCAGAGCCAGTTGTCGTTCCATAAGTATTCGTCAACTCGTAAGTATACACGTACGTACCATTGCTTTTGCCTGTAATTGAGGTCGTTGCGGTTTGTCTCTCCGGAGACTTGTCACTGAACTTCTGCTGGTCAATGAGTTCACCGTTCTCATACAGCTTGTACTCTGTTGCATTGTTTCCCCACCACAAGTTCATCGTTACATCATAATTTCCATTTCTCAGCCCAGTGTATCCGTGATTGCTCGTGAGCGAAGCATGTCCAGGCACGCCGTCTGCAAGCACCGGTTCTTCAGGAACTTCTGGAACCTCTGGTTCTTCAGGAACTTCTGGCTCTTGAGGCTCTTCCGTTTCCTCTGCCGGGACAATATCCTCGATTCCTCTTGGCTTCAACTGATAATTTCCACGAAAAATAGCAGAAACTCCAGTAATGCTGACTTTGTCGCCTTCCTGATAAGGGAATTCATCCAGACTCAGTCCTGTTCTTGTATCAATCCGAATGTGATTCGTTTGATCCGAGACGGCATCAAATTCAAAAGATCCGGACGGAGCAGCAGTGATGATATTCTGAATAGTCACATTAGATAAAGTAACGAGCTGTCCTTGGTTACTATCATCGATAGCTGTCACTTCCTTCGTTTGTGGAAGATCAGCTGTGCCTATTTTCTCAATTGAGACAACATCCGCCAGCTCAAGCTCTGTATTATACAGTGTTAATGGAGCGGTTATCTGTACTTTATCGCCAGAATGAAATCCGCTTTGAGTCTGATATACATAAATTCCTGCCGATTCATCCTGAATGTAGAACGCCTGACCACCAAATGCTCCCGGCTCCGTTGTAATTACGCCCTCAACCTTGACAACGGTGCCTTCAGGTTGGAGTCGTGCTTCACTGATCGGTATTAAGCTGATCTGGGGAGATTCCTCTTCTTCATCTGGCAATGGCTCAGCTGATACATTCGCAATCGTCACCTGGGAGGTCAGGAGATTGGAGCCATTTTGTCTAAGTCTTAAGTTGGCAGCACCTGTCGTTCCCGGTTTGATCTGTACAGTTAAATCCTTGTAAGCCGTACCTTGACTATTAGCCGTCACACTGAAGGTTTGACTATAGCCGTATGCGCTCGGCCACGTGCCATTCTCATTCTGTACCATCGCAACCTGTGTTCCGCCCGCTAAATAAATGCCCGCACTATATCCTGATACCGTACTGTTTGGAGCAAGATTGTTTATAACAACCCGAATCTGGAATGTTTCTGCATTCGGGAGCTCGTCTTGGTGAACAAAGCTGTAAGCCGGATTCGACGGTGCTGGAGCTGTGCTTCCATAAGATCCTGGCTTGAAAGTCGTTGGATCCCACCACTTGTAACCTGCAGCCGGTTGGGACCAAGGCTCTGCTTGAGGCTCAGTTGATGCAGCCGGCACTTCAAAAGCAAGCAGATCTGTCGGCTGATCAAGCTCAAGACCCGACACCTCTGTCAGATCCGTATAATTCTCTTGATCTGTTAACCAATTCATCAAATTTACCAGCAGCACGGCATCATCCTGCTCCTTGAAGCCGTCGTAGGTTGTCTTCTTGCTGCCCGTCTCTTCACGCACATACTTAGGTGTAGCATCCTCGACCGGTGAAGAATCACCAATAAAGGCCGCTTTTCCTAGACCTACCTTAGATACCGCAACATAGGGTCCTTCTTCAATCCCACCGCCATTGTAAACCCCCTGATCTACCGCATTGCCCCATGCCTCATTCGTTTCAGGGACGTACACAATGCCTTTTGCCTTATCAGGGTCTGTAATAGCGAGAGTGGAACCCGCATGCATCGCTACAGAGTCAACACCTTCTGTAATACCGAAGGATTGATCAGGCTCAACAATGACATTCGCGTCAACATCGCCAAGCGCGTTATAGCGGAAGCGAACGCCAAAATTATCCGACAGCCAGTCCGAACTGACGACCCCTTGCATCGCTGCTGAGTTCTTCTCCTCGGTACTCATTCCCTTTGTCGGATCCGTCCAGGCGCCTCTCCGATACCCGTTAAAGGATTCTGAGCCATCCCAGCGGTTCTTATTACGGTCCGCATTATAATGATCACCTATGAAGAAAATGCTACCACCTTGCTCAACATATTGTTCCATAGCTGCTTGTTCACTTTGTTTGAAAGGGACATTCGGTTCTGCAATAACAAAGGCATCGTAATCAGACAAGTCACTGAGTGTAATCGGAGTGGATTTGCGAAGTTCTTTAACATAGAAGCCATCTGCTGCCAAGGCATTGCCAAAATCGGAGAAACCACCGTCAATGACCCAGTCTGCTGCACCTGCCGTCTGTGCATGTGTGTTATCAAACAGTATTTTCTTGCCGGCATTTTCATTAACAACCTTGGCATTGATGTACGGCGCCGGATCTGCCGGACCTTCTGCGTGAGCTGCAGGGAGGTCAATCCCCCATCCTGTGTGAATTGTCGCCGCAAGAGAAAATGCGGCTACAGCTTTGAACCACCTGCTGCGTCTGATCATTCCCGAAGCTTCTCTCATCCTTCTCCTCCTAATTAGTAAATATTTGGTGCCAGAATCAATTTCATAATACCTATAACTCTATGAGATTGATTCATCTAGCAATTTATTCTATCATTCGATTAACAAAAAATATCGTACAATATGTAAAATAAAGATTAATTTAACAATCTTAATCCAGAGGATTATGTAACATTATGTAGTTTGTTGCCAGCTTCCCTGCATCCTTTATCATTGATCTTACAAAAACAAAAAAACCGTCTTATTTTGAAAGACGGTTTTTTCGCTGTAATATCGTAATTATTCTATTTTCATACACCATGCTTCTAGTAAAAGAGCCTGAGGTCGGATTCGCATTCCATTGCAGCCAGGCAGCACCATTTAACTCCTCCTCTTTGAATATCCCCAGTTCTAACGCATAGGATCACATCCAGAACCGTATATATAGAGATACATTCCATGTACTTCATAACATGGTGGTAATCTCCATATTCGCACACATCTTGAAGTTAATGCTAATAAAACAATATTGTAATAATCCTAGTCTTAGGACTAGGATTCATATAGACTATAGTCAAGATACAAAACAATACCCCAGTACGTTTTTATATGCTTGCTAACAAGCTAGAATGGGTTTATCGATTTGTTGGAGGGGAAAAGTAACATGTCAGCGAATAGTTACATTTATATCGTTCTGACTTCTTCAGGTACGTATTTTTCTAAAATGATTAAATATTATACGAAAGCTCCGCTTAACCATGCGTCCATCGCTTTTGATGCTGAACTGAATGAGGTATACAGCTTCGGCCGCAAGAACGCAGCGAATCCGTTCAACGCAGGACTGGTCCGCGAGGATTATCGCTCGCCTTTCTTTCACTCGTCTGAGTGTGCGGTATACAGACTGAAAGTCACAGCTGAACAATATGATTCCATGCACCATCTGGTTAAGGAAATGATGAACAAGCAGCATACTTACAAATACCATCTATTGGGATTAATTGGAGTTATGCTGCAGATTGAGCTGCACAGAGAAAATGCATATTTTTGCTCTCAATTCGTATCCTATGTGCTCAGTCAGGCCGGGGTCTCTCCTGTTCGGAAACCCCCTCACTTTGTTAAGCCTTCAGATTTTGAAAGAGCGGACATGTTGCAGGAATTGTTCCGGGGAAGCCTCGCTGCATATACGAAGCAGCCCGGATCTCTTAATTCAAGCGGAATGGAGATCATCAAAGCCCGTATAATATAATACGGATTCAACTGAATCAATTTCATAATACAAATCGTTATGAATTTGATTCACTAGATTTATAATTTGGATCAAGATAGGATGTTTAAATCAAATGGGCTATGAAATTTTATTAGACCTTATAGGAAGTATTGGATATTTTGCTTTATTCCTCGTATTATGCCTTGGCCTGATTGGTCTACCCATTCCCAATGAAGTCGTCGTCATGACAGCAGGTATGCTCGGAGCTTCAGGAGTTCTGATCGAGATGCCTGCTTTTTTGGCGACTGCCCTAGGAATCTGTTCAGCCATGAGTGTAGGTTATGTTGTCGGACGGTACTTAACTCAAACCAGCATCTTCCGAAGCTTAAGAAGAACGGAGAAAACAGAGCGTTTCTTCTTGATTTCTGAAAGATGGATTGCTAAATACGGCGGATTCGCGATCAGCCTAAGTCTTTGTCTGCCTATATTGAGGCATGTTACCATGTATGTCGTGGGCATGAACTCAATGCCTTATCGCCGCTTTGCAGCCTTTGCCTATCCTTCTGCATTTCTATGGACTCTAGTTTATTTTCTGATTGGCCGAACGCTTGGAGATCATATTCTTGAAATCGGCACTCTTATTAACCAGTACGGCATGCTGATCCTGATCGTATTGATCACTCTATTTGCCCTTTATGTGATGTACCGTTATTTCCGCAGCAAGCAAAGTTCCGAAAATAAGGATAAGTCGATGAAGATTTGAACGGGTAAGGTTTATGAACCTAATTATACGAATGGAGGCTCTTAACCATGCATCATTTTGAATCACGGCTTACGGCTCAGGAAATTGCTCATTTCTTCAGCGGTTTCCATCCGGAACTACATAGCAATCCGTATCCATTCTACCAGCGCTTGCGAAGCGAGCATCCCGTCATCTATTTGGAGGATCGGTCGATGTGGATCGTTTCCAAATATGAACATGTGCAGTCCATACTCAAGAGTCCCAGTATGATACGTGAAAGAGAGCGTCTCCTGACAGAGCAGGAAAGAGAGGAATTACCTCCTCCCCGCTATCAGAATATCCAGTCCCTTGTGCAGGACTGGATGCTATTCCGAGATCCGCCGGAACATACCCGGCTTCGCAGTCATGTTGCGTATGCGTTCACACCAAAGACGCTCGAGCAGAGCAAGCCGAAGATCTATTCCATTGCGGAATCCTTGGCCGATCAATTGGAGATGAATCCGGACTCCAACTTCATGCAAACTTTTGCCTTCCCGCTCCCTGTCGTCGTTATCGCGGATATGCTGGGTGTGCCGGAAGAAGACCGGGACTTCTTCAAGAAATGGTCGAACACGCTCGCCAAGCTGCTTGATGTTTCCCTAATGGATGATAATTTCTTCGAAGAGGCAGACCGCTCTTCAGCAGAAATCAGAGACTATTTCAAACAATTTGTACAGGACCGAAGAAAGTCGCCTCAAGATGACATCATCAGCCAACTAATTCATGTGCAGCAGGAAGAACACAGACTCAGTGACGAAGAACTAATCAACAATTGTATCCTGCTATTGGTTGCAGGACATGAGACGACCGTGAACCTGATTGGGAATGGTACGAAGACGCTGCTGGAGCATCCCGACTCCTATGAAATGCTCGCTGCTAATCCGGAGCTCACTGCATCTGCGGTTGAAGAAGTGCTAAGATATGAGTCACCTGTGCAATTCACCAATCGGGTGGCTTCTGTCGATGTAGAATATGAAGGTAAGATGATCCCGCAAAAGGCTGAGATTCTCGTTAACCTGGGAGCTGCCAACCGGGATGAAGATTATTTCCATGACCCGGATGTATTTGATATTACACGCAGCAAGAATCGGCATCTGTCTTTTGCAAGCGGTGCGCACTTCTGCTTGGGTGCACCGCTTGCGAGAATGGAAGCTGCTATTTCTTTCGAAGTGCTCACTCGGCGTTTTCCTCATATGAAGATGGGTGGAACATCTCCTGTATGGCGGGATAATTTGCTGCTCAGAGGACTTGATTCCTTGTATGTGAAGATATAGAAGATGAAATAGTGTGTTAAAATCACGACACAGCAGTAGAGCCGGTGTTACTTGGTCATTTGAGCTACGACCAATTAACACCGGCTCTTATTAAGGTTCAATACTCTCCTTCATCCATCTGTTCCAGCATAGCATACATTACATATACTGTATCATTGAATGCAATCTCTGCCTGCAGAGCTGTCTCATCATTAGGGCTAAAGCTGTTTATCCTGTTCTTGGTGTTCATGCGCAGGACACCCAATATTTGAGCTTCACCCACCTGTAGTTCAATGCGCTCCTCTTCCGAGAAAGCATCATCCCATGCCGTTGCAAAAGGATCGTCTTTATTGATCAGGATGGAGGGTAATTCTGTAAGACCGGTACTGCCGCTTCCAGCGTACATCTTGCCATATTTGTGCTGCTGATCCTTATCCATAAGCAGAAATCCCCATTTGGTTCCCGTTGACATACTGGAGTCAAACCCAGAAGCAAGCCCCAGTATTTGGTCCTGCAGCTTCCCATCCAGATAAACATCTGTCCACAGGCTGATTCTCAGCACTTGATCCTTAAGCTCTTCCGGGATCGTCAGCTCATAGAATCGCGCAGTTCCCAGTCTCAAGTCGTCAAAGGTTTGGGAATAATCACCCGAATCAGAATATTCAAGCGTAACCGCATTGGAATATGGAGTACAGCCCCCTGACAACAGAATACTGCTCATCAGCAGTACAATCCATTTACTACGTTTCATCGTCATCAGCTCACCTCTTAGCTATAAACGTTATTCATAGAAAGAAGTTTGATTAAAATCACGCGCGACCGCAGCAAGCAGATAACAAAATGACCGATTGTGAGCGATATAAAAGGAGGAGACATCGTACCTTCCCCTGTCTTGTTCATACGTAACGAGAAGCCGGTGCCCCATTCGCTCCATCGCATATCGAACAAAATATTCGGTTGCAGGTCCATCCAGCATCGTGACATAGGCATACAAGGAGTGATCATCCGCTTCATCCAGTATACTGACTCCTGCACATGAAAATTCGGTTTGAATGGAAGCTTCTTGCAGTGCAATCAGAGCAGGATATATCGGAGCATCTACGGATACACCATTGAAATCAGACAGCGCTTTGCTTGCGGTTGTTGGTTTAGGACGTTCGATCCAGGCAGCCAGCTCTCTTCTCCGTCTTGTCCACAGCTTGGGGGATTGCTGACTGATGAGCAGCTCTTTCTCCGCTTCCAGCATGATGAAGCCACCACTCTTCTTATTTATATTTATTTATTACTATATAGCAGCACTTGAGCTAAATCCAGCTCTTATATAATCCCTTCTGCTAGTCTTTTACGCTTGAATCCACGGCAAAGGATTTGGAATCTGGGACCAGTCAATCTTCATCTCCGCGTCCGTAAGCAGGCAATCGTCCAATTCAGCCTCAAGCATTTCCTGATTCATATCAATTCCAATCATTACGATTTCATTCATCCGATCACCGAAGTCGTCATCCCATTTGCTCCGAATCTCGGGTTCCTCAGCTAACAGCACATCCCGATCCTTCTCTGGCAATGCAGCCACCCAGTATCCGGCTGGTCCAAACTGTATGGAAGGTCCTGCTTGGCTAATGCTGGCCGCCATATCCTCCTGTACAGCAATCCAGGCAAGTCCTTTTGCCCGAACAACTTCCTCTGGCCAAGATCCCATAAATTCTGCAAGACGCTCGGGGTGAAAGGGCCTTCTGCGTCGGTAGACAAAAGAACTTATGCCGTATTCATCTGTTTCAGGTGTATGCGTCTCCTTCTGCAGCTCTTTGATCCACCCTGGAGACAGACTCGCCTTCTCAAAATCAAACCGTCCTGTATTTAAAATTTCCTTCGGATCGATCTGTCCCTGAACAGTCCGAATAAAATGTGCCTCCGGTTGCAGCTTGCGAAGAATGCTCTCCATTCGAATGAGCTCTTCCTCCTTTACAAGATCACACTTGTTTAAAACAAGCACATTGCACATCTCGATCTGGTCGATAAGCAAATCCACGACATCTCGTGTATCCTCTTCTCCACTTCCCTGATTACGGTCAAGCAGGCTTTCTCCGGAAGAGAAGTCATGCCAGAACCGATTGGCGTCAACCACGGTGACCATACAATCCAGTCGTGCCAAATGGGTAAGATCAATGCCTGAAGCCTCGTCTGCATAATAGAAGGTCTGCGCAACGGGCATAGGCTCCGAGATTCCCGTCGACTCGATTAATATATAATCAAATCGCTTCTCTTCCGACAACCGTTTGATCTCATACATCAAGTCCTCACGCAATGTACAGCATATGCAGCCATTAGATAATTCTACAAGCTGCTCTTCAGTCCGAGACAGATTCGCACCTCCTTTGACCAACGCCGCATCGATGTTGATCTCACTCATATCATTGACGATGACGGCGACCTTCAGGCCCTCACGATTGTTCAATACATAATTGAGCATGGTCGTTTTCCCTGACCCTAAATATCCGCTAAGTACAGTGACTGGTATTTGTTCTTTCATGGTTAGTTCCCCCTAATATGTACTAATAGTAATTATTACGATTAATAAAAGCGAATATACCTCTCTTTCTCTCACTTGTCAACTCTCATTCACTGCTTCTTTTTATCAAACCTATAAATTTGGTACAATCATAGACATAATCCACGAAGGAGAATATAAATGTTTAAAATTATGATTGTTGAGGATGACAGATCTCTTGTATCACTGCTTGTTGAACACTTACATAAATTCGGATTTGAAACCTATGCTGTTCAGGAGTTTGATTTCGTACTTCGAGAGTTCGAAACCTGCCAGCCCCATCTGGTGCTGCTGGACGTCAATCTTCCGAGCTATGACGGTTATTACTGGTGCCGGCAAATCCGCGGTATTTCAACCTGTCCCATCGTGTTCATCTCCGCAAGGGATAGCAAGATGGATCAAGTGATGGCCCTCGAGAATGGAGCCGACGATTATCTTACCAAGCCCTTTGATTATGATATCGTCATTGCCAAGCTGAACAGTCATCTAAGAAGAGCCTTTGGCTCGTACGCTGCTCCTTCTAGTGACCGGACAGTTACACTTGCCGGTCTTACGCTTGATATGGAACGACTTGCGTTATTTTATATGGACCAGAAGCTCGAAATCAGTCATACCGAAGCCAAAATGATGGATGAATTCATGAACAAACCAGGACAGGTTGTCAGCCGCGACCGGCTTCTTGAGAAGATCTGGGATGAGCATTCCTATGTAGATGACAACACACTGAATGTATACATAACACGTGTTCGCAAGAAGCTTGCCGGACTTGGTTTGCCGGGTGTACTTGAGACGATACGTGGAATCGGCTATCGCCTTCATCCCGAGCTTCATGTGGAATCTAAGGCATGAAGCAGGGTTTTAAACTGTTTTTGCGGGAACAAACGCCTCTTGTCTTTATTTATTTCATTCAACTGGCTGTCATCACTTTTGTATATTGGCTTGGCGGTTTCAAGAACTGGTCCATCGCTCTGTATGCAGTCCTGCTCAGCGGTGCGCTGTTTGCTTCTTATCTGACATACCGATACTTAACACACCGCCGGTTTTATGTGCGGCTATCAGAGCCCGTAGCCTCTGTTGAAGAGATCACCTATACTTCAGAGCACGCTCCCTTACCCGAGAGTTTACAGCAGCTTACGCTAAGCCATAATCGTGTGTACCAAACTCGTCTCCATGGTATTAAGGAACAGCTCGATCAGCATATTCATTTTATTCATCAATGGGTGCATCAGATGAAGACCCCGCTGTCCGTGCTGCACCTGATGAATCAAGGACGTGACGATGAAGAGTCCGCGTCGATGGGAGATGAGCTTGACCGGATGCGCAAGGGTCTTGATATGGTGCTGTATGCAGCAAGACTCGATTCATTCGAGCATGATTTATACATTGAATCCGTGTCACTAAATACTTTGGTCAGAGCCGTTACTTCAGAGCAAAAACGTTTATTTATTCGTAATCATGTCTTTCCTTATGTGGAGATAGACCCGCAGCTTCAAGTAATCTCGGATGAAAAATGGCTGAAGTTTATCATTACTCAGCTGCTGACCAATGCCGTGAAGTATTCAAGGGGAACGAACAAGAAGATCCAATTCCGCGGATATAAGCAGGATGAACGGATCATCCTGTCCGTGGAAGACGAGGGAATCGGGATTCCGAAGGAGGACATTGCCCGTGTGTTCGATCCTTTCTTTACAGGGGAGAATGGAAGAACCGTTCAGGAATCAACTGGAATGGGGCTCTTTCTGGTCAAAGAAGTGGCGGACAGACTTGGCCATTCCGTCACATTAAGCTCCGAACAGCACCTTGGAACAACGATTCAATTGATATTTTAGCTGTAACACCGCTTCTGTATTTGATTGTCTTACAAATCTGTAAGCTAACTGTAAGCCAGCATACTAGCCATCTCCTGGGGCGGTTCATTATAATGAGGACAATGACATAGAGAAAGAGAGGTGACCGTGACCGTGCCGCTGCTGGAAGTACAGAACGTGTCCAAAATATATGACGGATACTCACAGAATAAAGCACTGGACAATGTTCGGTTTCAAGTAAGAGATGAGGAGTTCGTTGGCATTATGGGACCATCGGGCAGTGGCAAAACGACGCTGCTGAATGCCATAGCGACGATCGATCCTCCCTCTTCCGGAGAAATTCGGATCAGCGGTCACAATGCATATCAAATGACAGCCGAGGAAATGGCGCTGTTTCGCAGACGCAGACTCGGCTTCGTATTTCAGGACTTTAACCTCATAGAGTCATTAACCGTAGAAGAGAATATATTGCTTCCATTGACTTTTGACAATGTGCCGCAGGACGAAATGCACAGAAGACTTAACCATGTGATGTCTAGACTTGGCATCGAGTCCATACGAAATCGAATGATTCATGAAATTTCAGGAGGTCAGAAGCAGAAGACTGCCATCGGAAGAGCGATTATTCATGAGCCTGCCGTCGTTCTGGCTGATGAACCCACCGGAAATCTGGATTCCAAATCAGGCAGAGACGTGATGAATCTATTGAAGCTGCTGCATGAACAGGAGCAGTCTACAATTCTCATGGTGACGCATGATGCATATGCTGCAAGCTACTGTGAGCGTGTCATTTTTATTAAGGATGGGAAGCTGTATAACGAAATTTACAGAGGAGACAACCGCCAGGCTTTTTTTCAAAAGATTATGGATATGCTGGCACTGCTCGGTGGAGACCGCCCATGACTGTAAGACAGCTTGCCTTGAGGAACGTGATCCGGGGCATCAGAACGTATGCGGCCTATTTTTTATGCAGTTCGTTCTCGGTCATGGTTTTTTTTGTAAATGCGATGCTCATTTTTCATCCGGATATCCGAAATGGACTCAGCTCGGAAACGGCCATACAAGCGTTTGTTGTCGCTGAATGCATGATCTTTGTGTTCTCCTTTCTGTTTGTGCTGTACTCCGTCAGCTCTTTTCTTACCTCGCGAAAAAGGGAGTTTGGCATATTCATGATGCACGGCATGACGCTGGCCCAGCTTGGCAAGATGATATTCCTGGAAAACATGATTATTGGAGTGTTATCCATTATATTCGGGACTTTTGCAGGAACATTGTTTGCCAAGCTGTTCTTTATGGCCAGTGCCAAAGCGCTTGAGATTGCTTCACTGCCTTTTTATCTGTCGCCGTCCTCACTGCTGCTTACTATTGGAGCATTTGTGCTGCTATTTTTACTCATATCGGCATACACATCTAGAATGGTAAGGACAAGCAAACTGATTGAGCTGTTCCAAGCTATGCCTAAGAGGGAGAAGGCACCGCACGCCTCCCCTGTTCTATCCGCTCTGTCACTCGCATTGCTGCTCATCGGGTACGTATTCGCAGTCACAGCCGACACGTATACGATCTATGACAGAGTTGTACCCGTCGTACTTATCACGACAGCAGGAACTTACCTGCTATACTCGCAGCTTGGGGTGTACTGTCTCCAGTATTTCCGGCAAAAACGCGGCAGAAAAATGAATGGCAGGCATCTGTTGACCTTGATCGGGCTATCTTCCCGGTTAAAGGAGCATTCGCGCATGTTTTTTACAGTGACCATGATATCGACGATTTCCTTCTGCTCGCTTGGCGTATTTGCTTCCATTAATATCGTGTCAGGACTGTTCGAAGAGGATTACCCTGCTGCTGTCGGATATGTGTCCAAGACAGGCAATCCTTATCGGGAGGAGCATCTGGCTGATATCAGAGCAGAGCTGACAGAGAGAAAGCTCGTCTATACTGAGGATCAAATCAAGATCAAATATGCTTCTGCTCAGCCGAGCTCTGAGCATGTTGACATCGTTAGAAATGAACTTCCTGTCATTTCATTCTCAGATTACAAGCAGGCTGTACTGCAGGCCGGATTTAGGATGACAGAGCAAGGCCCGGGCTACAATGAGGCCATTCTTATGATCAGCTCACAGAATGACCGAAGTAAAACAAGATATTTGAACCAAAGAAAGTACACGCTGAAGGAGCCTCAGATCACTATTACAGAGATAGGATTCACGGATCATGTCATTATCCCCGATAATTTACTGGATGATTTTGACGAGAGCTTCGAAGCCGTCATTATACATGATGAGCTCTATCAACAAATCAAGCAGCCTGCGAGACAAGATGTTTATACTGGCTTTTATTTGGACGATTTTACTCAAACGGCCTTTATCGCTAGTGAATTAGCAGATCATGGACGTACTCGTTACGATGCTCATAAGCCATACTCCATCTCGGTCAGTGGAACCTTGTATATCTTGAGAGAAAGTATGTATCGGATCCTGCTGTTTATTGCCATGCTCCTTGCCGCCGTGTTCTTCATCGCTGCTGGCAGCTTTCTATACTTCAGGCTGTATGCTGATCTGGATCGAGATCGCAAGCAATACCTGATACTGATGAAGCTGGGCTTAACTGACAAAGAATTCAAACGAATGGTGACCGGGCAGCTGGCGATGATGTTCTTCTTGCCTACGATCGTAGCGGTCATTCATAGCATTTTTGCGTTCATTGCATTGCAGAGCTTGTTCTACTTGTCCATTGCAACTAAAATGGGAGTTGTGCTTTTTAGCTTTATGCTCGCTCAGGTGTTATACTTTTTCTTTATTAGGTTTCATTATTTAAGAAACTTAAAGAAAACACTCCTCTAATGAATGAGGGATATAACTAGAAAATTCATAGGATTTACAGGAGGTATATCTTGCAAAACTGGATTACTGATTTTATGGAGCAGTTTGGCTATATCGGCATTGCTCTTATCATTGCTCTTGAAAATGTGTTTCCACCGATTCCTTCGGAAATCGTACTTCCTTTTGGCGGCTTCATGACCACTTATACGGCACTTACCGTCCCAGGAGTCATCATCGCAGCCACCATCGGTTCTGTTGCAGGTGCCATCATTCTATATGGAATTGGACTGCTTCTCGATGTTGAACGTCTGGAGAAGATCGTTGACCGCTGGGGCCATATCTTACGCGTCAAAAAAGAAGACATCCGTAAAGCCGATGCCTGGTTTGACAAATACGGCTACTGGACCGTTCTCTTCTGCCGAATGATTCCGTTGATCCGAAGCCTGATTTCAATTCCTGCCGGCATGTCAAACATGAAATTCGGACTATTTCTATTGTTTACGACGATAGGTACAGTCATTTGGAATACCATTCTTGTAATGATCGGTGCGGCGCTTGGAGAGAATTGGCACTCGATTACCGAATTTATGGATGTGTACTCCAATATTGCGTACGCCGTTATTGCTGTGGCCGGTATTGCTTTTTTGATCTGGTTCTTCCGCCGCAACAAAAAACGTGCTAAATAATGCTAAGCTGTTACCAGATGTTAAAGGAGAAGTGAGTAATTCATGGAATTTGATTTTATTAATTTACTTAAATCGATCATTCTTGGGATCGTGGAGGGCTTAACGGAGTTTGCTCCGGTATCCTCAACAGGTCATATGATCATCGTAGATGATATGTGGCTGAACTCCAAAGAGTTCTTGACTCAATATGTTGCAAATACGTTCAAGGTAGTTATACAGCTTGGCTCGATACTTGCCGTTGTTGTCGTCTTCAAAGACCGATTTATTAATTTGCTCGGGCTTGATCGATTGCGGGACAAGAGCAAAGCTGCCGCTGTACCTGCCTCTGGAACGAATCGTTTGAAGCTGATGCAAGTCATTGTGGGCTTGATTCCTGCAGGTGTGCTTGGTCTCTTGTTCGAAGATTTTATTGATGAGCATCTATTCTCGGTAAATACGGTACTTATCGGGCTCGTTATTGGTGCTTTCTTCATGATCGCAGCAGATCTCTTCGCTCCGAAGACACCAAGAGTAGAGACTGTAGATCAGATGAGCTACAAGCAGGCTCTATCTATCGGACTTATTCAATGCTTGTCCTTGTGGCCAGGCTTCTCCAGATCTGGTTCGACGATCTCAGGTGGTGTACTTCTAGGTATGAGCCATCGCGCTGCATCCGACTTCACCTTCATTATGGCGGTGCCTGTCATGTTCGGTGCGAGCCTCCTGTCCCTAGTGAAGAACTGGGAGTACTTTACGCTTGATGCGTTGCCATACTTTATTGCTGGGTTTGTAGCTGCGTTTATCTTTGCACTTATCTCCATTCGCTTCTTCTTGAAGCTGATAAACCGTGTCAAGCTTGTACCGTTTGCGATCTATCGAATCATTCTCGCGGCAGTCATTTATTTCGTATTTGTGATGTAAATAACAAAAGAGGAGACCTGTATATGAATTAACAGGATCTCCTCTTCTGTTGTTATAAACAAAACAGACCTAACGTTTACTGGAACTCAGCTGAATAATCATCAAGATGAGCACAAGCAGCTGGATGAGCAATTCCGCACTCATGTCAAATCCCCTCCTGCTATCTAATGCTCCTTCAGCCGGTTCCCTCCCACATGATTCCAACTGTGAACTATACGTTTCCCATACTATACGTATGCACAGAGCGGGTCGATTATGACCATCACTTGGCTTAAGCACTTGTAACTCTTATGGAATAAATGTCATACTTGTCCTATTCAATAATTGAGCACTGTCCTTCGTGCACTCCATTTATACAAGTGAAAGGTCGGTTATATTTACATGAATTCTATTAAGCTGAAACATGCAATGGTTCCTCTTCTTCTCCTGACTATAATCCTGCTGCTTACCGCCTGTGCCAAAGGTGAGGCCCATGTAACGGTAAATACAGATGGTACAGCAGACGTGAAATTTAACATTCAAATGAACAATCAAAATCTGGAAATCATCGGTCAGCCAGAGCTGATCGACAAATTAAAGGACACCTTCATAGAGCAGGGATTTGAGACCGAATCGGCAGCAACCGATGATACTCAAGGACTGACGGCTTCGAAGCAGATTGACATGAGTTCAGCAGATCAGAACCCGGAATTACCGGACAGTGTTACTTTTAATCACGATACTGACGATAAGTTCTTCTATACAACCCACCGCATTGTGGCAGATGCAGATTTGATGAGTGCCATCCCAGATAATGATTGGACAGACAGGCTAAATTCCATTCCATCCTTTGTTCGTAATCTGGTGTTCAAAGAGGTGGATCTGGTCTTTAAGCTTACACTGCCAATTAAGCCGGAATCCAGTAATGCCAATCAGACGAGCGAGGATAACAAAACGATGACGTGGAACATCAACCCGTTATCGAACAACCACTTGGAGCTTACCGTTAACGTGCCTAATATTCAAAATATTCTTATGGTTTCCATTGCCCTCCTAGCCGTCATCGTTATAGTTATCATTATCTTGGTCAGAAAAAGAATGAAAAAGAAAAGAACCCCTAGTGAGTGAAGCCACTGAAAAGGCCTTATTGCGTCTCTAAGAGACATGTTTCTTTTTTTGAGAAGCATGTCTCTTTTTGTTATCCCCTATTCTTTTAATAAAGATAAAGACGATCATCCAATCCTTCATCCACGCCTAAGCATACTCTATCGTATGTATATATGCTGCCACAGGCAGTGTGTCGTACAACAAAGGAGGAAATGCCTATGGCTAAACCTGTCTCTATTTCTCAAAAATACCCTCGCTTGACGGTATATAGCGAAGAAAATTTCAGGGGATTTCGAAGAGTATACCGTGGAAATCTCGGCATGCCTGATTTAGACGTCATACTGACAGGAATTGAAAGCCTGAAATTTTTCTCTACTAATCCGAACGCCACACTCGTACTGTTTAATCGTTCCCGCTTTCGAGACAATTTTGTTGTATTGCGTGGCAATCGCAGCATTCGCGAACTAGATGACTTTTTGCGCAGAGGTGATGTGGAGTCCCTGATCGCATCCAATCAGCGGTTAACCCTGGCACAGATTCGTGAAATAAAACGAACCGGAGAATTACCTCCTGGCTACCGCACAATCTAGCTCTACTAGATAGATACCTCTTAATTTAATATATCGATAATGTGAAATATTGAAGTTAGAGAAAGACGAGTTCCATTCTAAATAAACAGAATGGAACTCGTCTTTTTGATAATAGTTCATGCTATTACTAAGTAAGGCCAGTTTTTCAGTTCAGTCGCTTCAATTATAACTTTAATTATTTATTATCTTTATCATTGTCGGATATGAATCGATCCGCAGCCTGATCAATAATCTCCATAAAGGCGTTCGGCAGCATGAATTGCTGATCCCGGATAATAATCTTTCGCGGGTCCTCCTCTTCTGCCTGCAGATCCTTAATCTCCTGTATTTCATGATGCAATCTCTCCATCTTATGATCCAGATGATTTGCTGCATCAGCCGCGCTCTTGAGCTCTCTAAGCATATGCTCAGGAACATCCTTGTTATATTTGTAGAAAATCTTGTGCTCCAGGCTAGCCCAGAAATCCATCGCAATCGTTCGAATCTGAACTTCGACGCAGACGTTCTCTGTCCCATCCGACAGAAATACCGGCACTTCAATGATCAGGTGCAGACTCTTATAGCCATTCGGCTTTGGATTCGCGATATAATCCTTAACATCCAGCACTTTAATGTCACTTTGCTTCTGAAGCATATCACTGACTTTATATATGTCGGATATAAAAGAACAAGTAATTCTGAGACCTGCTATATCCTTGATATGCTCTTTAATATTGCCTAGGGAAATGGGATATCCTTTGCGATACAATTTCTTCAGAATGCTCTCAGGAGATTTCAATCTGGACTTCGTGTGTTCAATAGGGCTGTAATCATGAAAGGCTTCGAATTCTTCTTTTAGAATATCGATCTTGGTCTCAATCTCATCCAGGGCAAATTTGTATACCATTACGAAACGGGTGATTTCATGCTTGATTCTCTTCATCTGGTCTAGCTGACTCATTTGATTCATGTATATTTCTTCCTTCCTCACTCCAGGTGATCCTACAGAAAATAACTTGATTAATACTCACTCTTTTCCTCATTTCATTGTACACGATATGGACTCCCCATTTCAAAACAGTCAGCTTGTGGAAAAAAAGAACAAATTTACAGGATCTCAGGCATAAGCTGATACAAATGATAAGACATCATGATGAAATAGCGTTCAGTTGTTCATTCATTTACAAAATTTAATCTATATTTTCAAGGGGGCGAATCCAATTCCTCTTGTTTTACGTGCAACGTACAATGCAACAGGCGCAATAACCTTTACCGGGAATACACTTGGCCTAAGCCGTTCCAACACGGAGGGTGTACCTGGTACCTTGGACAGCATAGGCGCTTTTATTACAACGAACTCGGCAGTCAGATTCGGTACATACCCGTTAGGCACTACAAGCTCATACCAAAGCAACAATTCATCAGCCGTACTGGTACTTCCCTCTGGAAGTACAGTACTATATGCCGAGCTCATATGGGGCGGCTCCTACATCAACGGCAATGTCAATCTAAGTTCAGCGATCAACAATCCGGTAAGCTTCACAACTCCTGCAGGCACCAGCAGTGTGACGCCTGATCCAACAACCTATAATGCCTTCGATCTAGGTAACGGAGCACAGGCTTATGTAAGATCAGCCAATGTCACTCCCCTCGTTCAGCAAGGCGGAGCAGGGACTTATATTACCGGCGGAGTCGTGGGAACAATCGTGATTAACAACGATACGACTGCCAATCACGCGGGATGGACACTCGCCGTGATCTATAACAATCCGACACTGCCTTTTCGCAATATGACGCTTCGGGCTGGCGGCCTGCTGGTTAATGCCTCCAATCAATCGACGATTACCGGGTTTGCTACACCTACTTCAGGTGCGCTTGGCGGAAGAGCTCTCTTTAGCGCCCAGGAAGGCGATGCGAACCGCACCGGTGACTCTGCACAGTTCGGACCGACCTCGGCTTCACTAGTTTCTTTATCCGGGCCGAATAACTTTGCGAACAACTTTTTTGCCTCACAAATTAATAATGATGCGGGTCAGTTGAATACGACAGGCAGCTTTGGCACGTCGAATCAAACGAATGGTGCACCAGGGACGAATATCATTGCCGGACGTCAAGGCTGGGATATTACGAATGTAGATATTTCGGCCAGACTCGTCAATAACCAGACCTCAGCCGTACTTAATCTTACAACCTCCGGCGATGTTTATATTGTGAATGCCAATGCACTGCAGATCAACATTAATTCCCCTAATATAACGGTATCCAAAAGCGCAAACGTATCCGGCCTGGTTGTTGGCGATACCGTTATATACACCATCGTTGTTGGAAATACAGGAACGGCAAATGCTGCTAATGTCGTCCTTACCGATGTGCTTCCTGCGGGTCTAACCTTTGTTACGGGAAGCGTTACGGTTGCAGGAACACAGAAACCAACGCTCGATATTCGCTCAGGCGTGCCGATCGGCACATTGAATCTCTCAAGCAGCGTGACAATCACGTATCGTGCCACAGTAACGTCCATCCCGAGCCCACAGCAAGTAGTAAACACCGCGAATGCCGCCTTTACGTTCCAAAGCATTGCGGGTGGGAGCACGATTACCGGCGTTATTCCGTCCAACGCTGTAACACTGCCGGTGTATGCCCCCATCTTTAATCTGGCTAAATCGTCGAACATCGCAAATGCAACCGTTGGGGACACCCTTACTTACTCTGTTGCGGTTACGAATTCAGGCAATATCGGTGCGACCACAACATTTACAGACAATATTCCAGCAGGCACCAGCTATGTGCCGGGAAGCTTCCAGGTGAATGGCATTGCTATCTCCGGTGCAAACCCTGCAACAGGAGTTAATATCGGGGTTGTTGCTGCAGGCAGCACCTCACAGGTCACATTCCAAGTCGTTGTCAATTCTCTGCCTTCCCCGCCGACGCTTAACAATCTAGCCTCTGTTTCCTACACCTATCAACCGCCGGACGGCAGAGTGCTTAGCGGGTCAGCAGTATCAAACACCATATCTACACCTGTATCTTTGCCTAACGTAGTCATCAGCAAGACAGCGAATCTGACGGATGCTGCAGTTGGTGAAGTGCTCACATATACAACGGTTATCGCGAATAATGGCACTACAGTCTTGGGAAGCATCGTATTTACGGATGCTATTCCAACCGGAACTTCTCTTGTACCCGGAAGCGTTACAGTAAATGGTGTAGCTCGTAATAATGCGAATCCCGGAAATGGTATTTCACTGCCGAGCATTGCAGGAGGAAGTTCATCGACAGTAACTTTTCAGGTGCTCATTCAGTCTGTTCCTACCAGCGGGCAAGTCCTCAATCAGGCAAGTGTCGCATACCGTTCAGGGACTTTAACTGGTCTTGGAGTCTCAAATGCGGTATCTACGCCTGTATATCAACCGATCATCAGCGCAGTGAAAGCATTGAATGACAATTATGCAACGATCGGCGACACCATTACCGTAAACATCAGCCTGCAAAATACAGGTAACATCGGTACACAAGTATCGGTCACTGACCCTATACCTCCCGGTACCTTATTTGTCCCAGGCAGTGTCACGGTAGGGGGCGCCAGTATGCCTGGGGCCGATCCGGTAACAGGTATATTTATAGGAACACTGGCAGCAGGCAGCAACAATACCATTACCTTTCAGCTTCAGGTTGCCTCACTACCTACACCGCCTTCCATTTCAAATACAGCCTCGGCTAATTACTCTTACGTGCTTCCAAGTGGCCGAACGCTGACAGGCTCAAGTTTGTCCAATACCGTCACTATACCTGTATCGGCTCCAAACGTCACTGTAGATAAAATCGTCAATGCAACAGAAGCTGCCATCGGTGATGTCATCACCTATACCCTTACCGCTTCCAACAATGGCGTAGAGCCGGTCAGCAATGTCATTGTCTCGGATACCATCCCGCAGGGAACTGTGTTTGTACCGGGTTCAGTGAGAATTAACGGAGTAGTGTCTCAAGCTTCCAATCCTTCTGCCGGAGTTGCCATCGGCTCCGTACCCGGTCAGTCCTCTGTCCTGGTCAGCTTCCAACTGCAGGTTGCTGCACTTAACGAATCGGGACTTGTCGCGAATCAGGCGAGTGTCGCCTTTACCAGCGGTACATTCACGGGGGCATCTGTTTCCAATACCGTCGTCTTACCGGTTTATAATGCAGATATTTCAATAGCCAAGTCTGCCAGCCTGTCCACTGTGACTGTAGGGCAGACCTTAACTTATACATTCATTCTGTCCAATAGAGGTAATACTCCATCGTTTGCGACGCTCTTCGATGAGCTTCCACCTGAAGTCGTATTTGATACGAACAGCGTCGTTATTGACGGTCAGCCAACACCTGGTGCAGACCCGGAAACAGGAATCACCATCTCCAGCATCCCTGCTGGCGGAACGACGACAGTCACCTTCATTGCGACCGTCAATGATCTGCCGGCATCACAGCGGGTTATCAATCAGGCCGACGTGAACTACTTCTACCAGACAGGAAGCGGAAGAACACTATCCGGTACAGCTTCATCGAATACGGTTACGGTTAACGTCTCTGCTCCAAATGTAACACTAAGCAAGACTCCCTCCAGAACAACAGCTATTGTGGGAGATTCCATTATCTATACGCTTGTCGTTACAAACAATGGAGGCGCAGCAATCAATAACATCGTGCTCAGCGATATGCTTCCATCCCAAGTTTCCTTCATTCCTGGGAGCGCGACTGTAAATGGAACCCCCCTTCCATCTGCATCTCCGCAATCAGGCATTCCAATCGGCAGCTTGGCTCCTGCAGCCATCGCGACCGTAACTTTTGAGGTGAATGTGACAATGGCAGTGCCTTCAGAGATTAATAACCAATCAACCGTAAGCTTCACATCCGGCGTCTTCTCGGGTACATCGAACTCCAATACATCCACCATTCCTGTCATTCAGCCGCAAATTTCTCTGCAAAAAACAGCAAGTACAAGTAACGCAACAGTAGGTGATACCATTGTGTATACCGTTGTTGTTACCAACGCAGGCAATCTGGCAGCCAATTTGGTTCTTTCCGACACCATTCCGGCAGGAACCACATTTTCGCCTAATAGTGTTATTGTTCAGGGCAGTCCGGTTCCGGGTGTTGTAATCAGTGATGGGGTCAGTATCGGAACCATTGCTGCGGGTCAGAGCATATCCGTTTCTTTTGCCGTCGTGGTTACGTCCCTGCCGTCACCTCAGTTAATTACCAATCAGGCATCCTCTGTCTTTACTTTTACGCCTCCGGATAATCGGACTTTAACCGGTACTGCGGTATCTAATACTGTAAGCTTTCCGGTGTCCTCCCCGGATGTTGAAGTCACAAAGTCCAGCTCACTGGCAGATGCTTCAGTTGGGGATATTATCACCTTTACGGTAACCACCCTTAATCGAGGAATTGCTCCGATCACGAATGTCCTCTTTTCAGATTCTACACCAGGTACGACCTTCATTCCGGGCAGTGTGACGATTAACGGCATTCCTGATCCTACCGCATTTCCTTCGGGGGGAATTAATCTGGGCACCATTACACCTGGAACCTCTACTACGGTCACCTACAACGTGAGTGTTGACACTGTGCCAAGTCCTCCACAAATCACGAATCAGGCAGCAGTCACTTATTCTTCTGGCGCATTTACAGGTACCACATATTCCAACACTCCGATCATCCCGGTATATGAGCCTGTGCTTAGCGCTGTCAAATCAGGAAGCAGCATCAATGCGACCGTCGGAGACACCATAACCTACACCATCAGTGTAGCGAATTCAGGCAACTATGCTGCATCATTCACATTAACCGATCCGATCCCGGCGGGGACGTCTCTGGTCGCTAACAGTGTATTGATTAACGGTCTGCCCGCTCCAGGAGCCGATCCGGCAGTAGGCATTCCGAGTGGAGTCGTGGCTCCCGGCACTTCTACAACCATTATGTTCTCGGTCGTTATCGACACACTGCCGAATCCGCAAATTCTGTCAAACCAATCCTTTATTGCGTATGCTTACACCCTGCCTTCCGGCCGAACCTTAAGTGACAGCACCGTGTCCAACATCTCTGTCATAACGGTGTCCGCTCCCAATGTGGCGGTAGTAAAAATATCTGCGCTGACGGCGCTATCCGTGGGGGATGTAAATACTTACAGTGTTAACGTCACGAATAACGGCATTGCAGCGATAAATAACGTAATTTTGAGCGACCCGTTGCCTTCATTTACAACCTTTGTTCCCGGAAGTGTAACCGTGGATGCAGCACCTATTCCCACAGCCAATCCTTCTACCGGCATTAACATTGGAAGCATTCCGCCAGGGGCCAGCGTCAATGTTACTTTTCAGGTACAGGTAAACGCTCTGCCTCCTACAACACCTGCAGAGGTTACAAACCGGACGACGGTTACCTTTACTTCCGGTACTTTCTCGGGGAGCGCCTTCTCCAATACCGTTACGACTCCTGTATTTCAACCGATTTTGACTGCAGTAAAGTCAGCGAACACGGTTAATGCGACAGTGGGAGATACTGTCGTTTATAGCATCGAATACTCGAATACCGGCAATTATGGGGCAAATGTCATCCTTACGGATAATATTCCTGCCGGAACAACACTCGTTCCTAACAGTGTCATTGTAAATGGATCACCTGTAGCAGGTGCAAATCCTGCAGCAGGGATTGACCTCGGGGTCATCTCCACAACAGCAACTGTCCTCTTCTCTGTAACTGTAGACAGCCTGCCTGTAAGTCAGCAGCTATCCAACCAGGCGAATTCAACCTTTACCTATACATTGCCGGATGGCCGTACGTTAAATGGCTCCTTTACTTCGAACCTGCTGCAAATTCAGGTCTCTTCGCCGAACGTCTCATTAGTTAAGAGTGTCTCTGCTCCTACTGCAGTGGTAGGTGACACACTAACGTACAGCGTTCTGGTTACCAATAACGGTATAACCAACGTCACCAACGCTGTTCTATCTGATGTTCTTCCTTCCCAGAGCAGCTTTGTTCCCGGCAGTGTGACGATTAATGGTGTTACCCAGCCTAATGCGAATCCTGCAGGAGGAATCAGCATCGGAACACTTGCGCCCGGAGCATCAGCAACGGTTACCTTTGCAGTCAGTATCAATGCACTGCCTCCTGCACCGTATATCATTAGTAATCAATCATCGATCAGCTATACAACAGGGACCTTTACCGGTGCTTCTTATTCCAATACGGTGTCTACTGCCATCTATCAGCCGATCTTTAATCTTGTCAAAACGGCAAGCTCATCCAACGCCACCGTTGGTGATACGATCGTGTATTTCCTTAGCTTGACGAACAACGGCAACTTGCCAGCAGATATCGTCTTGTTTGATGACATTCCTACCGGTGCGGTACTCGTTCCAAACAGCGTACTCATTAACGGAGTTCCTCAGCCGGGAGTCAATCCAGAAACGGGCATACCGGTTGGTGTGGTGCAGCCTGGAAATAGCGTTTCAATTACCGTAACATTTCAAGTCGTTGTGGATATTCTGCCGAATCCCCAGCAGTTAGTGAATCAGGCCACCGGTAACTATACTTACTCTCCGCCAGATGGACGTGTATTATCGGGAACAGTCAGCTCCAATGTGCTGGTAATTCCGGTATCTTCGCCAGAAGTCTCTGTGGTAAAGAGCTCACCTGCTATTGATGCTGTCGTCGGAGATATCATCACGTATACTGTCGTTATCACCAACAACGGAATTACTGAAGTGAACAATGTCATCATGGTTGACCCTGTACCTGCAGGTACTGTTTTTGTCACCGGCAGTGTTACCGTAGACGGTGCGCCAAGACCTTCGGCAAATCCGAATTCAGGCATAAATGTAGGGACCATTGAAGAAGGTAGCTCTGTCACCGTCACATTCCAGGTGCAGGTTGTCATGATATGAGCCTTGATCCTAATCAGGAACGCCGTCTTCAGAACCAAACGTCAGTTACCTTTATATCAGGAGCTTCGGATGGAGTCGCTTATTCCAATTTGGTGAGCATTCCACTAACGGGCCCGGTAATTACACTCGAGAAATCGGCTTCGGTTACGCAAGCAGGACTGGGCAGCATCATCACTTATGAGCTGAATATTTCTAACACTGGAAATGCAGATGCAGAGGTGATTGTGCGGGATGCGATCCCGGAGAACCTGCAATTTATTGCTAACAGCGTCCTTATAAATGGGCAGCCTCTTCCGGGGGCAGACATAACCTCAGGTTTAAATATAGGCATCGTTGCCAGCAAGTCTGCCACGAATATCCGTTTTCAGACAATCGTCACGAGCCTCCCGCCTTCTAACGAGCTCTACAATGTGGCAAGCGCAGTGTATACTTTTCAAACGTTGGATGGTCGAATAATTAGGAGGGATATTACTTCAAACGGTGTACGAATCTCACTTGCGAATGCGCAGCTCATCATATCTCAGCGAGCAAACACTATGCAAACCTTTGTTGGAGATGTCATTACATTTACAATAACGATTCAAAATACGGGCACTGTACCAGTGGTCAATGCGAGATTAAGCGTATTGCTCTCTGCAGGGATGAGCTTTGTGCCGGGGAGTGTGGTGCTTAACGGTATCATCTCTCCGGGTCTAGATCCTGTTCAAGGCTTTATACTTCCGGTCATTAACCCCGGGGAAATTATACAGCTGACATACCAGGTACGTGTGCTGAGCATTAGTAGTCCCTTATCCAGTGAAGTACTCGTATCTTACACCTCTGACGGGGTGCTTGTTCAGACTGGTTCCAATGAAGTTGTGCTGTCACCGGTTGATCCTGTTGTGAACATGATCGTAACGGTAATGCCTGAGCAAGTCACCTATGGAGGAGCTGCTCAGTTTACCGCTACGATACTGAATGAAGGAGATCTTCCGATTGAGGCTGTTTACTATATGAATTTTCCACAAGGTCTTATCTTCCAGGATCATTCTGTTCGAATTAACGGGGTTGAAGTTCAAAATGCAAATCCTGTGATCGGTATACGGCTGGGCACTTTGTTTCCACGTTCTAGAACCGTCATCACGTATCGAGCCCTTATATCCTTTACACCATATTCCCGGATATCTCAGATGAATTTGATGAATCAAGCATCCCTTCAGTTTACGTATCGACTGTCAGATAGCAGAACGGTCTCGCTTCGAGAGGAAGCAGAGGTCCAGGTATTATTTCTTGCTCCTGTTATTCAGGCGGTGCTTACCTCATACCCTGCCCGAGTTGAACGGGGTGACGAGGTGACCATTCAGATCTTAATTCGCAATACTGGAAATCTAGCTGCAGCTCTATCGCTGAGAGGCCTTACCCCACCGGGTACCGAGCTTATATCAGGTCACTTGCGCTTACAAGATGGGACGACGAGGGTCTTCTATACACAAGATTTAATAAATGGGATACTCTTCATCGGTGTTCTTGAGCCGGGAGAATATGCTGAAATTGAATATATCGTTCGTGTGAAGATCGACGGACTCTTACCATCCGATTTGTTAAAAGGGTATGTCACTGCATTATTCACCTATTTGTTTGAGAATGAGGAATATACACTGGAAGTCAATTCGAATGAATACATCATCGTAATCGAGCAGCATGATGAATAGGAATAGATATTTCATGATATAAGAATCCCTCTCTCTCTTCCTTCTTAGGAAGAGAGGGAGGGATTTTTAATTCTTAGGATTTATGCAAAATCTTCATTCTACTCAGTTCGACAAAAACTAATTACAAGTTTGTTAGAAATTTATGAACAAATGATCCATTCTACATTTCTTATACCTACGGATTAACGAGTGTTTAAACCGTTATTTTACATAAAAACGAAAAAACTATGCCAAACTTCGGAAAAGAGAGTTGATAAATATACCAGTGAGTGATAAAATCCAAGAATAGATAAAGTAACAATTTCGTAATTATTAATGTCACTTCGTTGTCGAAATCTTTAGGTGAATGACTGATAACTGCCGAATTCTAGCACCAAGAAGCGGGGGACCCGACCATTTTATGGGTGAATTGATCAATATGAAGTGATCATAGGGAACCTTCAACCGAATCCTTAGCTAACCTCGCAGGCATTGGAAGGAGTATTATTTACTTTGAAAAAGACACTAACAGCTGCGGCATTAGGGTTCGCTCTATTATTCTCCGCAGGAGTCACAGAAGCATCGGCTTCCATTCTATCCAAAACAGTTAACAATACGGTAGGCATACCATACCAATATGGCGGTTCGACCCTTTCTGGGTTTGATTGCTCTGGATTTACTCGTTATGTATATAAGCAGCTTGGCGTAAATCTGCCTCATAGCTCCAAACAGCAATTTCATAAAGGACAGGCTATCAAGAAATCTGAGCTTGTAAAGGGAGATCTCGTCTTCTTTAATACTAGTGGATCCGGTGTTTCACATGTAGGAATCTATCTTGGCAATAACCAATTTGTCTCCGCTACTTCTTCCAAAGGGATTGCTATTACGCCTATTAACAAAGGCTATTGGAGCTCCAAGTATTACGGCGCCAAAAGAATGCTTAGCCCGGCCTCTGCTAAAAGAGCTGGATTATAATTACATTACCCGATCTATTATTTCTCAAACAACATAAGCGTATAGCCATGATAGAAGGTCCAGGAATGATTCCTGGACCTTCTGCTGTGTACGCCTGCTCAGCCCGCATGAAGCATAGCGTTTAGATTTGGCTGCTCTTCGCAATCACATAAGGCTTCTTAACATCACCGATCAGCTTGCGATCCACAGATAAGTGTACATCCTTATCCAATATCACGTTCTCAAGCACCGCATTCTCCTCAATTACGCATTTCTGCATAATAATCGAGTTGCGTATTTGCGCCCCGCTATGTATTTTAACTCCTCTGAAAATGATGCTGTTCTCCACGGTTCCTCCAATAACGCATCCGTTCGCAATCAAGGAATTATTGACTTCTGCATGCTCTAAATAACGAGTTGGCGGTTCATACTTAATCTTGGTATGCACCTCATGATATTTAAACAGCTGGTTGTATTGTTCTTGCTGAAGCAGCTCCAGACTATTGCGATAATAGCTGTCTACGGAGTTAATCACGGCATGATATCCGTTATAAGCATAAGCAGCGATTTTGAGATTGGCCAGGTTGTTCTGAATTCCATCTCGAAAGAAATGGTTCTGGCCATGAGCAATACAGTGTTCTATTAATTTCAAGAATAGCTGCTTCTCCACAATAAATGCACCCAAATAGATATTAGGATGTCCACCTTCCCCATGCATCCCTGTGACCCATCCGTTGTCCACATCCATCCGGATGCATGAAGCATGTTCGGGGAGGATTTCATCTACTCTTTTATACAGCAAGGTGATGTCAGCCTGTGTCTCCATATGATTATTAAACATCTCTCTATAATCAGCTGTATAGAGATGCTGGCTGCCGGTATGAATAATATGCGTTCCAGTCCCTCTCATGAAAAAATCACGATTGTTATGAAAATGCTGTAAGTCTCCCTTGGACCTGTCGGTAGGATCATTCCAATCCGGTGGCAATATGAACAATCCTCCATTCTTGCGATCCAAGTCCCATGGCGCTCCTTCCCCTAAATGATCCATTAGGGATCGATATTTTCGGCGGACAAACAACGCGATGTTATGAACTCCAGAATGCATCATGTTGGACAGGACAAAATCGATCAGACGATACCTGCCTGCGAATGGAACGGCTGCGCCGCAGCGAAAATAAGTTAATTCGTTCATCAAATCGAGTTCATGATCCAAGTTCACTACACCCATGAGCTGTTGCATATATCGGCCACCGTCCCTGTTCATATTATTTCAAACGATCTGTAAGCTTCATCTACGAGCAATATTTCATCCTGATCCTCTCCACCGATCGTAGTACCATCTCCGATGATCATATTTTCACTTACGATGGCTTTATGGATCTTGACATTCTTCCCAATCTTCACCTTAGGCATGATTACCGAATCTGTAATTTCGCTTCCCTCTCCAACCTCAACGCCATAAAATAATACAGACCTGTTCACATCCCCGTGAACAACACAGCCTTCATTAACGATACTGCTGCGTACTTGTGCTTCCTTCGAAATGTAACATGCAGGTTCATTGGGATTACGGGAAAATATCCGCCACTTCGGATCATTCAAATTTAAAGGAGGATCGTCTACCAAGAGGTCCATATTGGCCTCCCATAGACTTTGAACGGTACCGACATCTTTCCAATAACCGTCAAAAGGATATGCAAACAGCCTTTTCTCATTGCGGAGCAGAAGAGGAATGATGTCTTTCCCAAAATCATACGTTGAATTCGGGTCCTGCTCGCTTTCGAGCAAATGCTGACGGAGTACAGACCATTTGAACAGGTACACCCCCATGGAAGCAAGCGTACTGCGCGGCATCGCCGGCTTTTCTTCAAATTCAGATATTTCGTAATTATCATTCGTATTTAGTAATCCAAATCGACTTGCATCAGATAATGGGACGTCAATCACGGATATGGTACAATCCGAATCCCTCTCTTTATGGTACTGCAGCATCGCGTCGTAGTTCATCTTGTAGATATGATCGCCTGACAATATCAGAACATGCTCGGGATCAAACTGTTCGACAAAATGGATATTGCGATAAATCGCATCCGCCGTTCCCCGATACCAGCTGTTGCTCCCTTCACGTTCATGCGGAGGAAGGACAAAGACACCTCCTTTACGCCGGTTAAGGTCCCAATCACTGCCTATACCGACATAGGAATGGAGAATCAGCGGCTCATACTGAGTGAGTACACCGACAGTATCAATCCCGGAGTTGGCACAATTACTAAGCGGAAAATCAATAATACGATAGGTTCCTCCAAAATAAACCGCAGGCTTGGCTAAAGTTTTGGTCAGACCTTTCAAACGTTTACCTTGTCCTCCGGCCAGCAACATGGCCACCACTTCTTTTTTATTCATGGAAGAGCCTCCTCAAGATCAGTATGAGTAACTGTAGCTGCTTCTAATGAAGTGAATACGCAGGTATGAAGTTGTAATGTAATGTATGTTTGTTTGTAAAGAAGGTAAGGAACGATGTTAACTCAGAAGAAGTGGTAAATAGCGGTAAGCACTTGATGCATGAGGTTAAACTAAGAGAGTGAAGAATCTTAAGAATATTTACACATCTGATTTAATTTCATAACACATTAATAGGTATTATAAAATTAAATCATTTCTATTTTATTATAAACAATTGCAATAGCTCTTGACAAACAGAGGTTTATGACGTTTTACCCCTAATCTCCTCAGGATATGTCGACTATGGCCATTTTTGTATTTTCACAAAAAATATAATGCATTTGGCTTGCATTACATGTACACAGATAGTAAAATACGGCTTTGAGTGTATGAACTAGAATAAGAATTAAAGCTAAGAAAGGGGATTATTCCCATGGAACTTCTCAAATCTGAATTGCCTGGTGTAGGGATGAAGTATCAATTGGAGACGAAAGCAGGTTCCAATTTCATCATTGTTCATCATGAGGATGGACGACGTGAAATTTACTGTTCCGATCCAGAGGATCATGAGAGCCTCATCTTTATTGCCGAGCTGGAGGATGAGGAGTGTATGTTGCTCTCGAGTATTATTGGCGGATGGAATGAAAGGTAACTAACCAAAAATGAATTACCAAAAAATCAGACAGTCGTGTACAAAAACTAAACTTTTGTACGAGGACTGTCTTTTTTTGTATATTTATAAAAATAAGGTGGCATTCAAATAGCGTCTGGACAGAGAATACAGATAAGTGGTTTGGATCGATAATGTGGCGATGAATAAAATATTTCGCACAATTAGATGCTGCTTCTCAGACAAATGAGTAAACTGGCCCGCCATCTTATTGGCCGCTGAGCGTATTTCTTCCTCCACTGTCTTATCCGTATGGATCGTTTGATCATATTGGCCGTCAAGCTGTTCGAACAGTTCAGCATAGGTACTGTACAATTTCAGTGGACTAACCAGATCGTCATCATCGCGCTCCGGCTGGTTAAATACGCCTTCAAATAAATGACGTATAGACTCAAAATCAAGCACAGATTTAAGATCATCAATGATAAACAATAGTGAGGCTTGATTAATGGAATACTTTTTCCCGATCTTCGGAGATGACAGATATTCTTTAAAGTCCCGTTTCACCCAATTTTGCATGGATGTAATAGAAACGTTGGAATATTCAACAAGCTGACCGAGTGAAGCAATTTCCTGTAATGAGAATCCAGCTGCACGATTGCCCTTGATGAGCTTCTCTAATATAGGCGGTAAAGAAGTCGACAGAAATGCGGGGAGTTTATTGCCATTCTCCACTTCCGACGGATGATGCTTATTCCATGCTTTTTGAAGCATAGCCAGGGGTGTTTCTGTATGTTGTCCTTCGATGGACAGCAGCAATTGTGCCATTTCAGAGCGAGTAAGTGAGAATAACTCTGTCATCTAATGGACCTCCCTTGCGTGTGTTATGAAATTGATTCCGGTACGTTTAAAAATCACATGGAATTATATTACGCCGAACGTATAACCTTGTAAAGAGAGGTCTGGTTAAGGGAATATGGCGTCTAACTTCCTTTTGGGGCCAAATTAACCTCATACGGTCTATTATAAACTCTACAGACCATTGATAATCACAGGATAAGTTCTGTATATTAGTTCATATGAACTCAAATTTATAAAAAAGGATTGTGAAGAACTCTAATGGGTATAGGACTGAATTTATTCTTGTTTGCAATACTCATTGTACTAACCGCATTCTTCGTTGCAACCGAATTTGCGATCATTAAGCTCAGGCCGAGCCGTGTCGACCAGCTGGTGCTTGAAGGACGCAGAGGCGCCCTTGCCGTACAGAAGGTAACGACGAATCTGGATGGTTATTTATCCGCATGTCAGCTAGGCATTACCATTACAGCGTTAGGACTTGGATGGTTAGGTGAACCCACTGTCGCGATTATGATTGAACCGTTGTTTGCACGCCTGGGTGCTCCCGATGAATTAGTTCATCTCTTCTCTTTCATTATTGCATTTGCGATCGTTACATTCCTACATGTCGTTGTAGGTGAACTTGCTCCGAAGACGCTGGCTATTCAAAAAGCCGAAGCAATCACATTTCTAGTTGCAAGACCGATTATGTTGTTCTATAAAATTATGTATCCGTTTATTTGGCTGCTTAACGGCTCGGCTAACAAGCTTGTTCAAATGTTTGGCCTAAAGCCTGTGAAGGAGCACGAGGATGCACACTCGGAAGAAGAGATTCAGATTATATTATCCGAGAGCTACCAAAGCGGTAAAATCAACAATACGGAATATGGATATGTAAACCGTATATTTGCTTTTGACGAGAAGCTTGCCAAAGAGATCATGATTCCTCGTACCGATATGGTTTGCTTGTACACCAACAATACACTCGAAGAGAACATGAGCATCATCCACAGAGAACAATATACGCGCTTTCCTGTTGCTCACCAAGGCAAGGATCAGATCGTAGGGATGATTAATACGAAGCAGCTGTTCCTGAATTATAGAGAGAATGAAACGTTTGATTTGAAGCAGTTTATGCATCCTGTACTGTCTGTCTCAGAAGCAACTCCTGTGAATGAACTATTAAAAAGAATGCAAAAAGAACAGGTGCACCTGGCTGTCATTGTTGATGAATTCGGCGGTACAGCCGGGCTCATCACGATTGAGGACATCCTCGAAGAAATCGTCGGCGAAATTCGTGATGAATTTGACTCCGAGGAGCGTAAGGAAATCGAACAGATCGGAGAAATGCATTATATTGTAGATGGCAAGATTCAATTGGATCAAATTGCTGACCTCACAGGCCTGCACTTCGATCTAGAAACCGCCGATACGATTGGCGGCTGGCTGTTCACCATATTAATGAACCCCAAAGTCGGCCATACCCATTATCACGAAGGAATGGTCTTCACCGTCAAAGAAGTAGGACGCAACCGCGTCAAGAAGGTCGAATTTAAAAAAGCACCCGAGGAGATTGAGCTCGAATTGACCCCTCAGGCGGTAGGCTAGAGAACATTTAACAATATTATAATAATCGAGAATTTCGGCAGCCCTTAAGTATGCTTAGGGCCTGCCGTATTTTTTAGTTTAGGATGACGCGAAAACCCAAATTTCCTGTTGAGCTGTCTGGCGTGTTGCTGCTACGTGCTGCGACTCGGTAGCGGTTACAGTAAGACCGGTGACACAGATAGGAACCGCCGCGCATCGACCTTCTGCCTGTTTCCATTTGATACAGGGGATTGTCGGCTGACGTTTCACGATGATACTCCGGAGTGAACCAATCTGCACACCATTCCCACACATTTCCTGCGACGTTATATAACCCATATCCGTTTGGCTCATAAGAGTCCACAGGAGCAGTGCCAATATAGCCATCACTTGCATTATTTTTGACTGGGAACTTCCCCTGCCATATGTTGCACATATGCCTTCCACCCTGTTTCAGCAAATCACCCCAAGGATATGTCTTCCGCTTCAACCCGCCCCGAGCCGCATACTCCCATTCCGCCTCTGTCGGTAGTCTAGTTCCTGACCAAGCACAATAAGCCATGGCATCATTCCAAGTGATATGTACAACCGGATGATTAAGCCGGTCCACAATGTTTGAATCGGGCCCCTCTGGCCGTTTCCAGTCTGCCCCTTCTACGACATACCACCAAGGCACCTGTTGAGGCGTGCTTCGCACCTGCTGTCTGGTCTCCTCAGAGACAAACAGATGGAATACGTAAGACCAGCCATATCTCTCAGCCTCCGTTACATACCCTGTAGATTCAATAAATTGTCTGAATTGTTCATTCGTAACGGTAAAGGCTGACATACGAAAGGAATCGACGTACACCTCTCGAACAGGCCCTTCACCATCACTTGGAAAACCTTCTGACGTGTCCGATCCCATAACAAAAGAGCCTGCCGGAATATCAGTCCAATTCATATGAATTATGGCTGAAGAGGGCTTATCAGTCTTCTGTTTATATTGAACTTGAATATCTACCTCACTATGCACCGAGTGTGAAGAACTACTGGCTGAACAGCAGCCTTTATTCTGCATCGTCTCTAGTCACTTCCTTCTATTAATGTGTTAATAGCCTCATGCTTACCTCCATTTAATTATCCTATCACCTTTTTCCAATTTTGGAGTTTAATCCATTTAGACCGTATGTAAGTTACATGGTCATTGTCTCTTATCTGAGTTATAATCGTTATCATATCTAGAGTGAAAAATAACCTCATTCATTGGAGCAGCGACGTTCATGAACAAAAAAGAACCTGTATTACAATCAAATAAAAAATTGATCTATTCCTGGATTGCTGAGCATGGTCCTATTTCCAAAGCTGAACTATTAGATGCTTTTTCACTAACGAGCAGTACACTTACCCGCATGCTTGAGGAGATGACAAGCGAAGGTCTTATTCAGGCGGCAAGCCTCGGCGCTTCCAGCGGCGGTCGTCGTCCCATTCTTTATCAGATCGAACCTGATTATAAATACATATTCGGACTGGAAATTTCCCGGTTCTCTTCCACACTCGGTCTGTTTGACATGGCTATGAATCCAAAATCCGTGATGCGCTGGCGGATGGATGAATCAATGACACCCGAGCGTTTTGTTGAATTTGCTGCTGGGCATATGAGGAGCTTTCTCAAGGATCATCAGCTTGAACCTTCACAAATATTAGGTATTGGTATCGGTGCCGTCGGACCGGTTGATCGGAACAAGGGGACCATTCTGGACCCATTATACTTTCCGGCATCAGGCTGGCGTAATATCCCCATATGTCAGCAACTCGAGAATGCCACAGGCTGGAAGGCTTATCTGGAGAACGGAGTTAACGCTGCGCTTATTGGGGAAGCTTGGGCGATGCGTGATCAAGGTATTCAACATGCACTGTATGTTCATGCCGGAGTCAGCCTCAGATCCGCCATTATGTCTCAAGGCCAAATTGTCCATGGTACCGTTGATACTGAAGGCTCCATCGGTCAAATGATCGTGCACATGGATGGTCAGAGACTTGGTCCTATCGGCAATTATGGAGCACTAGAGGCATACGCCTCTATCCAAGCACTTGAGAGAACTGCACGATCACAAGCCAAGGCAGGAAGAGCGCTCGGTCCCTTACTCAGCCCATTGTCTCCCGATCGAATTCAGTTCGAGCATCTTCTCAAAGCACTGGATGCAGAAGATCCATTCGCACGTGAAATATTTGAGCAGTCTGCTGTCTATTTTGGTATTGGACTCGCCAATTTAATAAATATGTTTCATCCGGAGATTGTTATATTAGGTGGAACCTTGGTGAATTACAACTCGCTCTACTTTGATACAGCAACTCATATCGCCAGGAAGAATACCTTCTATTATCCAAGGTATGAACCTGTATTCTCGAAAGGGAACCTGAAAGAAGACGCAGTCATTACAGGGTGCGCACTTAACGTGTGCCGTGCCTTCCAGCTGTAGAAATGATAGAAAGATGATCTCTCAAGAAAAATAAAGGGTTGTCCTAATGCAGTGTGACTGCGATTAGAACAACCCTATTATTTTGGAGCAGAATATTAAGACAATGCTTCTGTCAGTACAGGAACGATCTGAGATTTGCGTGATACGACGCCTTTCAGAAGTGCCTTGTTGTCCACAAGCTGGACATTGTACGCACGCTCAACTGCTTCAGACTTATGTCCAAGTGCAAGCGCAACAGAGTCATTGTTCAGGATATCTGTAATGACAAAGACAAATAGATCGAGATTCTTCTCAGCAATTGTCTGATAGATAACCGCCTCGAGCTCAGCTTGCTTTACAAGCAAATCGTTGACATCTACCGTGTTAACTTGTGCTATTTCCACTTTGAAGCCGCCCATTGAGAATTCCTTCGCATCAAGCGTAAGGAGCTGAGGAACGGATTTTTTGCTAAGATCAGCACCTGCTTTGAGCATATCAAGACCGTATACGCTCGCATCGACACCTGCAATATCAGCTAATTCCTTGGCTGCAGCAATATCCTGCTCAGTGCATGTTGGTGATTTAAACAAAAGTGAATCTGAAATAATAGCAGACAGCATCAGACCCGCAATCGGTTTCGTAATCTCAACATTGTTCTCTTTATACAGCTTGTTAAGAATCGTTGCTGTGCAGCCCACTGGCTCGGCGCGATAGTAGAGGGGCTGGCTTGTCTCAAAATTAGCAATTCTGTGGTGATCAATGACTTCCGTAATTTGAACCTGATCAATATCGCTTACGCTTTGTTGACGCTCGTTATGGTCAACCAGAATAACACTGTTTGTTTCATTTGCTACAGTCTCTACAAAACGCGGTGCATCCACGTTGAAGTATTCAAGAGCAAATTGTGTTTCACCATTTACTTCTCCAAGACGAACAGCTTCAACTTCAAGACCCAGCTTACTCTTAAGATCAGCATAGGCAATTGCAGAACAGATGGTGTCCGTATCCGGATTTTTGTGTCCAAAAATCAATGTTTTCCCCATTTTATTGAGACCTCCGTTAATATGTTATTGTCATCATGTGTGAGCATCCGGTTAGGATGTATTTCCCTATACGATTATAGCGTTAAATGAATTGTATTCCAATGTTTATACCTTGTTTTAAAAAAATTTTTTATGGCATTAATTCCACGACTGCCTGTTTGCCGCTCAGCTGAATACCAGTCTTTGGCTCGCCGAACTCCTTCAAATCACGTACAAGACTCTCGAGTAGTGATTTGGCCATCTCTCCTTCTTTCTTTTGAATCTTCACGACCAGCTTCACCATATCGCCGGATTTAAGTATACGTTCCATCTGTGTCTTCTTCGTATCATAATCATGCTCCTCAATATGCGGAGTCAGCCGGATTTCTTTCACTTTTGGTTCACGGTTCTTGCGCTTCTCGGCCGCCGCTTCCTGCTTGGCAACTCCCGCTCCAACAAGCCTGCATGGCGGAGGGCTGCTCAGGAGTGTTGTGCATACCAGATCTACCTTTAGCTTCTTGGCTAATGCAAGTGCTTCGCTTGTCTTCATTACACCGAGATCTTCGCCATCTATGCCGGTGACCACTACTTCTGCTGCTTTGATTTTTTCATTCTTGATCAATTTACGCTTCCCCTTCCCTCATCGCTTCCGCAATAAGCTGAAATGATCTCTTCCTTGCTTCAAAATCATGGATGGCAGATGCAATCATGATTTCGTCCACATTATAAAACTCGCTGATTCTGAGTATTCCTCTCTTCACCTGTTCAGGGTCGCCGACAATACTGAGGTGCCTTCTGCTGTTGATCTGCTCCTTCTCTATTGCTGTGTAAGGATAATTAAGCGACGTCTCCACCGATGGAAAACCGGACAGCTGTCCTCCTCTCATCAATGCAAGAAAATACAGCTGATTGCTTGAAGCAAGATTCCTCGCTTCCTCCTCCGTATCTGCACATACAACACTAATGGTAATCATAGTCCGCGGGGTTTCTCTCACGATCGAAGGCTTAAACCCGGTTTTGTAATGATGGATCGCTTCTTCTCCTCCAGGTACGCCAAAGAAATGAGCAAACGAGTAGGATACGCCATGCCTTGCCGCGATCTTTCCTCCTTCGCTGCTTGATCCGAGCACCCATAGCTCTGGGACACTGTCGATCAGCGGAATAGCCTTAAGATGGGCATATCGGTGATCTTCCGGAAGATCCTCATATAGATAACCGATCAGATCATCAATCTGTACCGGAAATTGCTGCGAATTCATCCTTTTCCCTTCGTTTAAGGCTGCTGTCGCCAGCGGCATGGCACCTGTAGCTCTACCGATTCCCAGATCGATTCTGCCCGGATACAAGGCTTCTAGCAGACGGAAATTTTCTGCCACCTTATAAGCACTATAGTGCGGCAGCATAATGCCTCCCGAACCGACACGTATGCGTGAGCTGTGAGATGCCAGATGCGAGATCATCACTTCCGGGCTGGAAAATGAGAGCGCAGGCATGCCATGATGCTCTGAAACCCAAAACCGGTGATACCCCAGACCTTCCGTAAATTGAATCAGCTCTGTCGCTTCACTTAAAGCATCGTGGACCGTGAATCCTTCTTTTATGTAACCATGCTCTAATACACTTAGTTTGATCATTACCTTCACCTTCCTTATAGAAAAATGCCGTTCTACTGCAGCTTCAAAGTTAAAGGACACCGTTATTGTTAACGGTGCCCTTCTATAATATCAGAATCCACGCTTAGGAAGCAGCTTCACATATTCATCCGAGAGCTTCATCAGCTTCATGATATAATCATAATCCGTGCGATACTTCTCAATATCGGCGACCGGTTCCAGCGTTGTAAGAGAAATCGCCTGTCCATCCTCAAAACCGCTGCCCGGCACAAACATGACCTCATTATTGAAGAAAGTTCCTGTCGGCATGTAATATCTCATCCCAATTACATTCTGATCAATATTGAGCAGATCCTGACCTAATGCAGTGAATTTCGATTCCTTTAAAGAAATGCCGAGCAGATTGGAGACCGTAGGCAATATATCCATTTGTCCACCGACCGTGTCAATCTGACGACCTTCCATTCCGGGCACATGAATGACGAGCGGCACATTAAAACGGCTGATCTGCTCATGATATGGAACGCCCAGCGCGGCCTCGACTTGCTCCGGAGAGGTACTTTGGTTCTGCAAGCCGAAATGATCACCGTAAACGACAAGAATGGTGTCCTCCCACAGCCCTTCTTCCTTCAGTCCATCAATTAATGTCCCCAGGGCGTAGTCAGCATAATTCAATGATGTGAGGTAATCCCCTAAAGCAGTCCCTGCAAGCTGTGCCGGAACCTCCATCTGCATACGATCCTGCGGTACTTTGAAAGGCGCATGACTTGAGGTTGCAATAAAATGTGCGTAAAAAGGCTTGTTCTGCGCATCAAGATCCACCAGTTTCTCAAGACCGACACGATACATTTCTTCATCAGAAGCACCAAAATCGTTAAAATGATCATTTGTAAAGTAAGGCTTATCAAAATATTGATCAAAATGAAGTGCTGGATACATCTTGTTTCGATCCCAAAAGCTCACACTATTAACATGGAAGGTCTGTGCCGTATATCCTTCATTCTGTACAAGGCGGGGCAGACTTGGCAGCACACGGTCACCAAATCCAGTAGCCATCGCCATCGTTCCAATCGGATAGATCGATGTATTCGTCATAAATTCGGCATCCGAGGTATTCCCTTGCCCTATTTGCTGGAATACATGTGGAAAGTACATACTCTCCTCTATGAGATCATTGAGCACTGGAGTGACCTCTTGTCCCTCTACCTGCTGACGAACCGGGAAATTCTGAAATGATTCAAGCTGAACGATAATCAGATTTTTCCCTTTTGCTGCACCGAATCCAACTGGCATCGTTTCCACACCATCTTCTTCAGGTTGCTGCTGATATGGGTAGGTGGCTTGATGCTCATTAATTTCCTTAACGGTCTCCTCGATATCACCTGCAGCAATCATTTTATTCTGCTGATTCGCAAGAATCGCTTGAGCTACCTGATAATTCAGAAATCCGAGCTCATCAGCACGAACGGTTTCATTTTCTATCGAGCCATCCTTGGCAATGGTCATTCCAGACATTACAAGACCAATGACGGCAACCGATAAAATGCCGATCCGGGACAACTGTCTGGAATACACGCTTCGTTTACCTTGAACTCTGTATACGATCCACCATATTGACATCACCATAACATCCGCAAAAAACAAGAAATGCTCCGGCTCAATCAGCAGACCGATACTTGAGGCTACCTGTGGTACTTGATTCAGACTAAGCAATGTCGTATATGTCGGAATGGAACCGAACTGGACGTTATAAATCGTTGCCGCAAACAGAATTACCGAGAACAATGTGTTCAAGCTCCAATAAGCTGTACCCTTCCATCTCCCTGAAAAGAGAAGCTCCCATAAGCATAAAACGACCAGAACAGCAATCGCATCCACAGCAATGCGGTCCCATGATATGTCTTTAAATACAAAAAAGCGGAATAATGTCAACTTTGCCATCATGAGAACAAACACAATAACAAATAAAGACCTTCCCAGCCCTGTCTTTGTTTCTTTCAATTGAACTGACCCCATTCTAAATCAAAAATTTTATAATGTTTTTACGAAATATGTGATCCATTATAACATTTATATTGTATTTGTTCTAATACGAAATCATTTCATGATGCCCTGATTTGCTATAATCAAGAGGATGTATAGATTCATGTAGAACAAACAAAAAAAGGAACCTTCCCTAAAGGCAAGCGTTCCTGTTTCGTAACCATAAAGCGTTCCTATTAAGTTGTCGTTATGGTTGTCTGGAGCTGATGGTAACCACGCTCATTTAAAATGCAGGGTCTGCTTCGTCTCCGGCGTTTGTGTGTAGGCATCATTCAGTCCTTTTTCATCAATCCACTCTTTGGACACTTTCTTATACGATAGCTGGGCCTGAAACGGTGTGGCAAAAGGGGATGGCATCACCTGTACTGTCTGGCTGTCCAGCCATTTTGCTTGAATGGAAGGCTCATCAGTATCTGCTGCGCTTACTTGAGATAATCCGTTCTTGAACCAAGGATGTTCATCCTGCTTGCTGACTCCTGGTTCATTCATACATACATAGAGGGAGAGATCGTCACAGAACTGAAGAAGTCGATAATGCTGGTCAACAACTTCGGCTTCCTGCGGCGCTGCTTGTTGACGCAAACGCTGCTGTCTATGCTCTTCCTCTTCGCAAAAAGATATGCTGAACTCGTCTGTCCCGTTCTGTATATCGGGAAAGTGTGTGAAATGACGACTAACCAGGTAGGCCGCATAAGAATTGTGTTCTTCTACTTCCTCAATTCCGGTCTGGTACATTCTAAGCTTCACTGGATAAGGATAATTGACGAAATAATAAGGCTTCTTCTCCTTGTCATTCCATATCGGCACCTCATCTACCCGAATCCAGGCCCGGTCATGCTCGTAAATGGCATACAATACGTCCTTCTTATATGTATCCCTAATAAACAATTCCGGTAAGAGTCTGGAGGCAATCTCTCCCGACAGCCTGGCATGCTCATGCTGCTCAATCATAATGAAGTGCTGTGCTTGTTCTCTTATAATCATCTCGATCACATCTCCTTCTTCATCATCTGCTTCTGATATGTAACCCATGCAGGCATAATTCTAAACTATATAGCTTACAGAACAAAGAACAAAGAAGCCCGCTCAGGCTTCTTTGACTCTTATATACATCTACATCTATTCCTTTATTTACTTACACTAACTCTTAATTACGAAGACACGTATACCTTATTGGATTCTACTATAGATATCCCAAAATAATGCCTGCTGTTTCTTCAATTGCTTTATCTGTTACATCTATAACCGGACAACCTAGCCGATCAAACAGTTCATAAGCATATTCCAGCTCAGTAACGATCCGGGCGAGCGAAGCGTATTTTGATCCATTGGGAAGTCCCATGACCTTGAGCCGTTCAGAGCGTATTTTTAGGAGATGCTCTGCATCCATGGTCAGTCCGATAATTTGGCCTTTGATCGGCTCATTGAGTGGTTCGGGCGGCTTGATCTCAGGTACGATGGGATAATTGACCACTTTATAGCCTTTATGCGCTAGAAAAATACTCAGCGGTGTTTTTGAGGTCCGGGATACGCCGAGCAGAACCATATCCGCCTTTACAATTGCACTTGTGTCCTTGCCATCATCACACTTTACTGCAAATTCGACCGCTTCAACTCGTCTGAAGTAGTCTTCATCCAAACGGTGCAGCACACCCGGACGCTGAGTAGGCGAGTCATGAAAGGTATCAATAAATGCCTGCATCATCGGTCCCATGATGTCGACGGTTCGAATGCCTAATCGAACGGATTCTTCTTTGATCGCTTCACGCAGCTCAGGTTGAACGAGTGTGTATGCGACAAAACCGGATTTGCGGTGAACCTCTTCCATCAATTCTCGAATCTCATCTTCACTGCGGATTTGGGGATACCGTCTCAGCTGAATGTTCAATGACTCAAACTGTCGCAAAGCGGCTCTTACAACTAGATCGGCTGTCTCCCCTAGAGAATCTGAACAAACGGCGACGAAATGCATCCTCTTCTCCCCCTGCTGCTTTATAAATGGAAATTAATGTACCGAAGGCTTTTTCATTCATACTCACTCTTCGTGATGTACCGAATCAAACGCCCTGGCTTTTTCATTCATACTCACTCTTCGTGATGTACCGAATCAAACGCCGCATATAACACTCTAACTATCGTCGTCTTCGATATTCGGCCGACCAGCTCATTTGTCTCCCGCTTAATAACAGGCAAGCTGTCGATCTCATGAAATACCATTTTTCCAACGGCGTCAATAACGCTATCCTCCGGTGACACCGATATCATATGCGGCTCTCTTGTCATCATCAGGCTGACCGGGATCTCTCGAATATCCTGATCTCCTAAGGTCACCTTAAGCAAGTCCTTCCGTGAAATAATTCCGATCAGTGCCCCCTCTGTGCTAATAACCAGCAGTGTTCCCACATCTTCCAAGAACAAGGTCACCACTGCTTCATGGATGGTGGTATGTCCATACACCACGACCGGAACACTCTGTACATCCTTCACTTTAATATCGCTCATTTCAGTCATATACCGCTCTGATGCAGTCATCGCACGGCCCAGAAAATATCCTACCTTGGGCTTGGCAGACAAGTAACCCGTCATTACGAGTAAAGACAGATCCGCCCTGATCGTCGGTTTGGATAGTGACAAACGATCAGCAATCTGATCCCCCGTAATGGGGGCGCTCTCCTGAACAATATCCACAATACGTTGTTGTCTTCCTGTTAGTTCAATCACAATATGCCCCCATAAAAAGTTCCAGTAAAAATAGATGGTACGCTCACGCTCTTGCTATGAACATTCAAGATTATGCAGTGCTCGTTACCTCTGAGCCGACATTAGACGCCGACACATCTCGCTCCAGAATTTCTGCTTGCGCCGCAGCAATTCGGGCAAAGGGCACCCGATACGGTGAACAGCTGACATAATCCAGTCCAATCTGATGACAGAAGCGAATAGAGTCTCGATCACCGCCATGCTCACCACACAGCCCTGCCACAAGATGCGGCTTCCAGGTACGTCCTCTGCTGAGGGCCAGCTTCATCAGCTCACCTACACCTTCCTCATCCAACACTTCGAAAGGGTTGGCTTCAATAATCTTCTGTTCCATATATTGGCTGAGGAATCTGCGTTCCGCATCATCTCTGCTGTAGCCGAGCGTCATCTGCGTTAAATCATTTGTGCCAAAAGAGAAAAAATCAGCATGCTTCGCTATCTCTGCGGCGGTCAAGGCCGCACGTGGAACTTCTATCATCGTTCCAACCCGATACGGACAATGCCTCAGATTCTCTCTGAGCACTTGTTCCGCGACTTCATCCACAAGCTTTCTCAGCGTGGACAGCTCGTTTGCATGCCCAATCAGAGGTATCATAATCTCAGGTACAACCGATATCCCTCTGTCTATACAGTTCGCAGCTGCACGGAAGATCGCCTCTATTTGCATATCATAGATTTCGGGGAATACAATACCAAGTCTTGCCCCACGCCATCCAAGCATGGGATTCGTTTCTCTTAACTCCTGCACCTTCGAAATGACTCGTTCCACTTTGTCCAGCTCATCTGTGTCCCCATCCATCGTAATCATGCGAAGATGTTCTTTTCTGCCTTCAAGTACTTCGAGCTTCGGCAAAAACTCATGCAGAGGCGGGTCCAGCAAACGAATCGTAACAGGCAGTCCATCCATCTCCGTAAAGATCTGCTCAAAATCGGATTGCTGAATAGGCATTAAACGATACAGCGCCTCTTGACGCTCCTGGGCATTTCCGGCGACGATGACCCGCTGAATCAGCGGCAGTCTGGAAGGAGACAGAAACATATGCTCTGTGCGGCATAAGCCTATTCCCTCGGCTCCCCATTTACGTGCATATTTTACATCACCAGGCTGATCAATATTTGCATATACCTTCATATGCTTAACCTCATCCGCCCAGCTGAGAACAAGAGACAATTCCTCCGAAATTTCGGGATCCTTCAGCTTGATCTCTCCTGCATATACCTGACCCGTTGCCCCATCTAGCGAGATCAGATCTCCTTCCTGGAACGTGTATTTCCCGCAGATCAGCTCCTTCTTATCCTCACGAAGCTCCATCTCTTCACAGCCGCAAACGCAGGGTGTCCCCATCCCTCTAGCGACCACCGCTGCATGGCTCGTCATGCCTCCCCGCAGTGTTAGCAGGCCTTCAGCCGCAATAACCCCATGAATATCCTGAGGCGTTGTTTCTCTGCGCACCAAAATAACTCTTTTGCCAACAGAAGTCCATGCTTCTGCCGTTTCGGAATCAAACACAAGCGCACCGCTCACGGCTCCGGGAGAAGCTGGAAGTCCCGTTGCAACGACTTTATCCACATCCTGAGCTTCAATCGATTGATGCAGCAGCTGATTCAGATGCTCAGGCTCAATTCGAAGCAAAGCCTCTTCTTTGGTAATAATGCCTTCTTTCGCATAATCGACAGCTGCTTTCATCGCCGCTTGGGCAGTCCGCCTCGCTCCGCGAGTCTGAAGTATGTACAGTTTACCTTGCTCAATTGTGAATTCTATGTCCTGAATATCTCCATACCATGCTTCCAGCTTGGATGCTGCTTCGTGAAGCTCTTCATAAACAGCCGGCATGGTTTGTGCAAGATACGATATCCCAAACGGAGTGCGGATGCCCATAACCACTTCTTCTCCTTGGGCCGAAGGCAGATACTCCCCAAGTATTTCATGAACTCCAGTTGATGGGTTTCGAGTAAAAAGCACACCTGTTCCGCTGTACTCATCCAGATTGCCAAATACCATTTCCTGAACACTGACAGCAGTACCCTGATCCTCTGAGATCTTGTGAACCTTACGATATACCTTCGCTCTCGGATTAGACCAGGAACGGAAGATGGCACGTACGGCATCTATCACCTGCTCTCTTACATTTTGCGGCATCGGTTTCTTGGCACGCTGCTGAATAAGTGATTTGTATTTATGGATCAGCTCCTCCAGTTCTGTTGGTTCGAGCTGTCCGATATGTTCTGTCCCTTGAGCTCCATTGATGTGACGCAATAATTTCGAGAATGCATTGTTCTCGATTCCCATCACCACATGTCCATACATTTGTATAAAGCGGGCATAGCATTCCAGCGCATATTTGCGATTGCCAGAGATTGCCGCCAGCCCTTCTGTTGTCTCATCATTCATGCCAAGGTTAAGGATCGTGTCCATCATTCCCGGCATAGAAGTCACTGCACCGGAACGCACGGCAACGAATAAAGGATTCTCTGTATCGCCGAATGTTTTGCCAGTCTTCTGTTCCAGACTCACAAGTGCTTCTTCAATTTCTTCAATAAGGGAAAGGGGAATATGTCCAAGATGAGTGTAATAATCCCGGCATGAAGCCGTCGTAATCGTAAAGCCGTAAGGTACGGGTAAGCCCGCTCTTGTCATTTCCGCCAAGTCCGCCCCTTTTCCACCCAGAAGCTCACGCATCGATGCATTGCCTTCACTGAACATGAATACACGTTTGTCCGTCATCCTATCTCTCCTCATCTCATCGTTTTTCAAGAACTTATTTTCCATTTTTTTCAAATCCAACTTAGCCAATATATTACGTCACAAATGGATAATGGTCAATATATAATACGTCATATAAGAATCTTTTATTTGTGTGGATTACGTATGATTCCTGTTGTTATAAAAATGGTTTCAACACAAATAAGCTATCTCATAGAGACAGCTTATTTGTGTATTTTGCAGAGAAGACATCACCGTTGCTGCTCAGAAATCCCCTTCATTTCAAGCGCCGATTGAATCAAACTGCTGCGGTATTCGATTTTGGGTTTGAGATAGATCCCTTTGGATTTACCTTCAATATATAATGTCACGTCATTTGAACCATCATATTGCCTGTATCCGGTCACCTTATGATAAGGAATAAAATAAATGCCAAACTTCACACCGTTCTCCCCGACATAAAACTGACTTACAAAATAATAGACAATAAACGAGAGCATGAAAATAACGTATTTGAGCCATCCTTCACTCGTTATCAGGTAAATACCGCCAAGTACATAGATCAGCACCATCAGCATCGTATTTTCTTTACCTAGTCCACTAAACCTTACTTTCCCCGTCTTGCGGCGCTGCTGAATGCTAATGAAAAAGACCGCTAATGAAAGGAAAAGAAAAAGAATAAGACTTATATTGGATACCAAGCCACACCACTCTCCCTTGCAGCGACAACATCTGCTTATGCCAAAATGATAGCAGCGCTAAGTTAGAGTGTTCATCGCCGGCCCGATTAAGCATTAAGTTTACGGCAGTCTAGGTCCTCTTGCTGTAACATACAGCTTGTACCATTCATCCCGGGTCATGAGCTGGCCTTGGCGGACAGCGTCCCCCGTCGCCTTAATCCGCTCAGGATTGATCGTACCGATGACCGGTTGAATCATCGCAGGATGTCTCATAAGCCAGCCGAGTACGATCGCTTCACGAGTGGTTTCCTTCTCTTCGGCCATGTCCTGAACGAGCTTCGCTGCAGCCTGAATATGCTCCGGCTGATCCGAAACGTCCTTACCTGTGAATATTCCTTGTGACAGCGGACTCCAGGCTTGAAGCTGAATGTCCTGCATCTGGCTGAACTCAAGCAGTCCTGCGCCAAAGTTTACCTTCGTTCCAGCAGCTTGATTGACAAAGACCACCTCATCAACAAAATGCAAGTGAGACAAGCTCATCTGCAGCTGGTTTACAATAATCGGATACGGAAGCGAACGCTGCAAAAATTCAATTTGACCCACATTCATATTGGAAACGCCAAAATGACGAACCTTGCCTGCAGATTTCAACAAAGTTAGGGCTTCCGCAATTTCTTCCGGTTCCATAAGAGGGTCTGGACGATGCAATAGTAAAATATCGATGTATTCGGTACCCAAACGGCTTAATATCCCATCCACCGAATTCAAAATATGCTCTTTGGAGAAGTCATATCTTCCTGGAAGATCACCGTCTTGAAGTCTTATGCCGCATTTGGATTGTATAATGATTTCTTCCCTGAGGGACGGCTGTGCCTGCAGTATCTTCCCAAAGGTTTCTTCCGCTTTGCCGAAAGTGTAAATGTCCGCATGATCATACATATTAATCCCGATTTCACGTGCAGCATCTACCGCTCTCTCTGCTTCAAGCACATGTTCTTGCGTGACCGGATTGGTGTTCCATCCACCACCCAATGACATCGAACCGAACACCACTTGACTGGCATTAATGCCTTTATGACGCAATGGCATCATCTTCATATATAACTCCTCCTTCTGTGAATATGTACTTCTCAATTCTACCAACATCATATCAAAAATAAAAGGCTTCCTAAAGACGATCTAACATCTTAATTCGTATAATGTCCTTTATAAAGCCATTGTTGATCAACCAACTCGAAATGCATATAAATTGCTACATGTCCTTCATCGTAATAATTCGCCAGGAACACTTCAACTTCATTTTCATTCGTTTGAGTATATCCTCTGTATTCCAGATTACCAATGCCAATGGAGGTCAAGAGCGAAACATTCTGTTTATCATCAATGCCTTGTAGTGTGTATGTTTCTGCCTGTTCGTCAAACTCAATATTAGGAACAGAAAGGGACTTCAAGGCTTCATAATCTCTATTATTCATAGCATCGATTATTTTAAAAGATGCATTCAATGTCCCTCGAATAACATTCATGTGCTCCTCTGAAGGCACACTACTTTTAGAAGCCTCAAGCTCTTCTTTGAGTTGTTGATTTTCGTCCTGTAGATCTTGGAGTTCAGTTCCCTGAGTAGCCGGTGGTGGTTCTTCAGTGTTACTACATGCGGATAAAACTAACGCAAAAAGAAACAATAATGCAATTTTCTTCATGATATACCTCCTTTTACCAATATGTTAACACATTACGAGAAAAAAGGATGAAGAACTTGAAAGCTCTTCATCCCCATTTTGATTAATCGTATTAACGAGAACCGCGATACTGGAGATAAGTTCACGTCTCAGGAACCTATAGTACCTTGGCCGGGACGGTCTTCTCCTGTTCGATCTTAGATCCTGCCCATACATCCTTTACATACCTGCCACTGGATTCCAGCGCTCGCAGCCACGATACGGCTTCCTCTTCACTGGACTGAGTATGACGCTGATAACTGGAGATGAGTGTCTTCTCCACATCAGGCGCCATCCACACACCATCACCACATATAAATGTTTTGGCGCCATTCTCGATCAACTGAAGCAGTTGATCGGCATCTTTTTGAATCAGATGCTGAACATAACATTTATCCTGTCCTTCAACGCGGGAAAAGGCCGTATGGAGCGTAACAATTCCCTGCTCCTGAGCCGAAATGAGCTCTTCCTGATACAGAAAGTCATGTTCTGGAGTTCGGCAGCCAAAATATAAATGGGCCTCCCCAAGCTTCTTGCCCTGCTGCTTCATTACACTTCTCGCCTGAACAAAGCCGCGGAAAGGAGCTACCCCGGTTCCAGGTCCAATCATAATGATTGGAGTATCCGGAGCATCCGGCAGCTGAAACCCAGACTCAGGTGTCTGTACAAACATAAATATTTTCGCGCCTGGCTCAAGCTCCGCCAAATAGTTTGACGCAACCCCCCTGTATTCCCCGCTTCCGCTCCATGCAGGCCCGCGAACCACGCTGACCGTAATGCTTGCTGTATGCGGATGAAGCTTCGGAGAGCTGGAAATGGAATAATAGCGAGGTGTAAGCGCAGGCAGGAGCTCAAGGAATCTCTCAAACGGGAGCTCGCAGGCCTCGTACTTCTCTAGCAGGTCAAGCATCGTTATTCTTTTGTCTCTGATTTCACTCTTATATAGCTCATCTTCTAGAAGTGCATGCAGCTCCTTGGCGTGAGGAGGACACACTGTATAGGAGGCAAGCTCTCTAAGCTGTGCTCTAGTTGCCGGAGCCTGAAGCTCCACACTATGTGTGAGCAGGTCATCCAGTCTCACCGTTGTTCCTACTGGAAGATGAGCGCTGCTACGCCCGTCGGCTCTCAGAACAAGATGACTTGAACCAGTTAAGCCAAATCGTTTCAGTACCCTGCTAACCAGCTTCTCCGAATTATGAGCGAGTACGCCCAGATGATCCCCTTCTTGGTAAGTCATCCCCTCCGGCAGCTCGATCTCGATATGCTGGGTTATTCTGCTGCTGTTTTGGTGCTGTAAATTTCGGCTCTCAGTGATCATTGCCGAATATGCCTTGTAAGTTTCGGCCAGCGGTACCGCAGCTACACCTTCTACGTATGAGATAGATAAGCTGCTCCGTCGCTTCGGCACCGATTCATCGACTGTAATTTGAAGCTTCTGCATTAAATCTGGCCATAGTGACTCCGTAAAATCATCAACTTCCTGCTCAAAATCACCACTTGCATCACTCTCACCGCGTTCCAATAGGCGGATGGCTCCCTTCGTGTGCAGCGTTTCATCAATAAACCTGGGTACACGCTGATACGTACTTGCCCAGTTATGGTCTCCGCATCCGAACACAACATAACGGACTCCCTCTATTTCAGTGGCAGGAGCCTGCTCGAGCCAGTCTACAAAATTCTTTGCATTCGATGGAGGCTGACCATTATAGGATGCCGTTACAATGAATACAACACCTTCTTTAGGAAGATGGGAGGCGTAATTGTCGAGTGGAGCGACGCTTGCATCAAAGCCTTGGTATTTAGCCGTATCCGCTACCTCTCTTGCGATCCCTTCGGCTGTGCCGAGATTCGATCCGTATAATACAAGCATCGGAGTATTATGAGCCGGTACACTGCTAAGCTCTTCCGATTTGCTTGACACCTCTGTTTGATATGCTGAAGAAGAACCGGACAACATCATCATGTTATTCATGCCGCGGCTGCGTACTTTAACCCTGAAATCCTCCGGTTTCAGCGTCAACGTTTCTTTCACCTTCAATTCATAATTAGCGTAATCAATCAGATCAAAGTGCTGCAGCACCATTCCCAGCACCAATGTAGCTTCCTGCATGGCAAACTGCTGCCCTATACAAGCTCTTTGACCATTACCAAATGGCTTGTATGCATCATGCGGCACCTTGCTTGGATCCTCAAAGCGCTCTGGGATGAATTTATCAACATCCATCCCCCATACACGCTCGTCACGATGCAATTTTGGAATGAGTACAGTTACACTGTCGCCTTTCTTCATCGGATATTTCCCGCCAATTTCAGTATCTTCCTTGGCATATAATGAGAAGGCGGGAGCCGTCGGCCATAATCTTAGGGCTTCATTAAGCACCATACGAATATATTTTAAATCGCGAACCTGATTGTAGGTAGGAAGGGAACTCTTGAATATACGGTCCACTTCTTCCCTTGCCTTCGTAAGCTTATCAGGATGCTTAAGCAAATAATACATGGCGAAGGACAGCAAGCCGCTTGTTGTTTCATGTCCTGCGATCAAGAAAGTAATCATTTGATACCGGATATTTTCAAGATCCAGCGTCTCACCTGTCTCCGGGTCGGTTCCCTCCAGCATATGGGACAACAAATCTCCCGGATTCCCCCCGTGCGCCTTACGTTCCCAGATCAAGTCGTCGACGAGCTCAAACATGCCCTGTATATCTTCATTAAATTGCTTCTTCTTCTGTACCATGAACAGATCCTGTATACCCAATCGGTGGAGCTGGCTCATTCCTTCATCCAGCGCTCTAACCATACGATCAATAAAGGGATGATAGTCCTCACGATAAAAGCTGTTGAATCGATAGTCAAAACCGCACAGACCGATGGTGTCCAAAGTTAACCTGGTCATGTCTCCCGGTATGTCGACCGTTTCATCGGGATTGAGTCGCGCCCATTTCTGAATCAGCTGCACGGCGATATCCAGCATTTTGGAATGGTAACCCTGCATCGCCCGCTGGCTGAAGCTGGATAGCAAAATATTGTGAGCCTTCTTCCAGTTCGGCTCATCTGTAGCACTCGTAAATAATCCATCACCGGCGAATGGACGCACATTTTGGAGCGGTGCCCAGATTCTCTTGTCAAACCGTTTCTCGTCACAAGCATCCTCTACATACTCATGCCCTGAGATATAAATTTCTTTGCGGCCCGGATATTGAATTTGAAAGATGGGACCTTGCTCATAAGCGATTTTGACGAGAGACTGCACTGGAGCATGCACATCAAGCAAAGGCAGATTCCCCAGCGGACCGTAGGTTTTGGGCTGAGGTATTTTTACAGACACAGACATCCACATTCCCTCCAATAATATGTTTTCTCTTTAGACAGACTTGGCAAGATTTCAGCGAATAATATGACATTCGAACTGATTGACCATTTTAGTAGAACAGTCATTTTGATGTAAAAAAAAGCGGAACCGATCCTCCTCACTTTTTCAAAAAATGATTCTAGGGTGATGATAAGCTCCAATCTTATAAATACCGTATCACGCTATTATGGCAGCTTCAACAGGCACAAGGTCATATTTACCTACGACTAATTATCCATCTTATTCCAAATTTAAAAAGCTTAGTGTAAAGATAAGATGAGAACTTATGCTTTTACCACTCTACATAGCGAGCCTACTCTTACATTAAATACACCTTGGTCATTAACCAGACAAAGCGAAAAAACCTGTCAAAGACAAATGGAATCTGACAGGCTTTAAAAAGACTTTAAATTGGCTCAAAGCTTCCTTCTGTTCTTATCCCAGCAGGAAGGCATATACGATTCCCGGTCCATGCACACCGATCGTCAGTTCATTCTCAATATCGGATGAGCGGCTCGGTCCGGATATGAAATGGACACCTGCGGGAAGCCGCTCCCGCCCCAGCTCATCCAACGGAGTTAGCAGCTCACCAAGTCTCGTCTTCAGCCTATCCACAGGGATAATAATGAACATCACTGTAGGCAGAAGAGTCACAGATCTGCCTTTTTCTCTCGCAGATTTCACGAGAATCGAGCCTGTGTAAGCGGCTGCACCATCTGCAATGACAATACCGAAATCCGCTTCTGCGGCTACGGCTTTCCAATTCACATCATCCTCTGAATTCCAGGTAGAGATATTTAAGGCAGGCTGCTTATCCTCAAGTCCCAAGCTGTTCAGCTCAGGCTGATCCTGCCTGATGATCCGCTTGGCGCCAAGCTCCTCAGCTTTGTCAGCAATGAATTGTCCGGCTTCGGTATAGCTTGTAACCTGGACCACATGACCGCCTACACTTTCAAAATGGTTTGTAAACTTCTCAATTCGTTCCTGCTCATCCCACTCCATTTCGTACCAGAAGCCCGGAGATCCCCGAAATGGCTGAGCAGGCGCGGATATCTGTCTGGGTCTCTTCAGACGGGAAGCAATGTGATTCATGAAACGCTCCTGCTTCTTCATAGACTGTTCTGTGAGCTCCTTAAGCCACGTTTCTTCCGTGCCACTCATATTTGCTTCCTCCCTCCTGCTGCCCTGGCTTCAACAATCGCTTGTAATCTTGCAACGAGATTCGGCTCCATCTCAGGCGCCTCATCCTTAATTTCAGATTTGAGCCGTTCCCAGGATTGCCTGAAGCTGGTCTTGGCTAATGATGGTGTCACACGATAGGAATTCCAGCCTTTTAAAGGCCCCGCTTTTAACGTAATTTCTCCATTCTTCACAACAAGCTTCTGTCCCAGTTGACCTGCCTTCAGAGCTGCGCCAAATCGGGAGGATTTGGATACAACAGCTGCATATGCCTTCATACCTGCCGTTTCGACCTTGTTGCCATGTCCACCTTCCACCTTGCGTCGACGTAGTGCTACAAGCATGTCATGCAGAGGAATCTTAACCGGACAAGCCTCATAACAGGCACCACATAGACTCGATGCATTGGCGATATCATCCCATTCAGCTACATTCTTGTTCAGTGCAGGGGTGAGCACAGCTCCGATCGGTCCACTGTATGTACTTCCATAAGCATGACCTCCGATGTGACGGTATACCGGACAGGCATTCAGACACGCCCCGCAGCGAATACAATTAAGCAGCTCCTGAAATTCGGGATCACCAAGCTGAAGCGAACGGCCGTTATCGACAATAATCATGTGCATTTGCTCAGGACCATCTGCATCCTCGTCACGTTTAGGTCCGGTGATACCGGACATGTACATTGTAATCCGCTGGCCCGTCGCTGATCTAGGAAGCAGCGTAGCCATAACCTCCAGATCTGTCCAGGAAGGAATAATTCTCTCCATTCCCATCAGCGTAATCTGCGTCTTCGGAAGGGTGCTGACCATCCGGGCATTGCCTTCATTCTCGAACAGCACCATGGAACCGGTCTCGGCAATGGCAAAATTACAGCCCGTCATGCCGATATCGGCATCAAGGAAGCGCTCCCGCAATATTTTTCGAACAAAGCCGGCAAGCACCGTCGTATCCGGAGGGAGTGTTTCTCCGGCAACCTCAGACAACAGCTCAGCAATTTGATATCGATTCTTATGAATGGCGGGGATAACGATATGTGAAGGCATTTCTCCGGCCAGCTGGATAATATATTCACCTAGATCCGTCTCAATCGCTTCAATTCCTGCTTCTTCCAGCGCATGATTAAGATGCAGCTCTTCGGATACCATGGACTTCGATTTGACGACAGACTTGGCTCCGCGGTGCTCTGCGATTTGGAGGGCAATACGGACGGCTTCTTCCCCCGTATCGGCAAAATGAACATGAACCCCGTTTGCGCGGGCATTCTCCACAAAAAGATTCAAGTAATAATCCAAATGGGCAATCGTATGAAGCCGGATCTGTCTGCCCTGCTCACGCCACTCTTCCCAGCGTCCATGCTCCTCGGAGGCCAGCTTCTTCCCGCCTCTGAGACGCTCTGTCGTGAACTTAACTGCTTTTCGCAAAAATTCATCATTGAGCGCCAGGCCTGCACGCTCCTTCACCTGAACCTTTGGACCTGCTGAACCCAAACTGGTCATGAAGACTTCACCCCCTCATACAACAGCTCCGCCAGATGCATGACTCGTACCGGTTGATTTCGATAACGCAGCTGGCCCGCGATGTTCATCAGACAGGCCATATCTAGACCTACAAGCACTTCGGCTTCGGTCTCAACAACATGCTCCGCCTTCTCCGTAACCATCGCTCCGGAAATGTCCGCCATCTTCACGGCAAAGGTGCCGCCAAAGCCGCAGCAGTCCTCTGCAAAAGGTAAGGGTACAAGATCTATGCCTTTTACCTCCTGAAGCAGAGCCATCGGTTCATTCTTGACGCCAAGGAGCCGGCTGCCATGACAAGAGGGGTGATAGGTCACCTTATGTGGAAACACAGCCCCAAGATCCTTAATTCCCATCACATGGACAAGGAACTGTGTGAACTCATAGGTCTTCGCTTCCAATCGTTTCGCTTTCTCCAGCATTTCCGGCTCTTCCTGGAATAAATTCGAATAATGGTGGACCATATACGTACATGAACCGGATGGAGATACGACAAAATCGCTGTCATCAAAAGCATCCAGTATCGTTCTCGCGGCCGCTCTGGCTTCATCGAAATACCCGCTGTTATAAGCTGGCTGACCACAGCAGGTCTGGACTTTGGGAAAGTCCACCTGTATGCCATATCTGGCCAGTATGCGCACCATCGCTTCTCCTACCCTCGGATAGATCGCATCACTGAGACATGTAATAAATAAAGAGACCTTCATCTGAGTACACCTCTTATCTATTCAAGACTAAACTATGGTGACATGTATAGAACGTTCCTTAAGTGCTCTTACAGTTTCTTCCCTCACATCTTGACACGTAATAATGTGCTGTACCTTATCAAGCCCAGCGACATGAGTCAGCGCCTGTATGCCAAACTTGCTGGAATCTGCTAGTAAGAACACCTGATCGGACATTCCAATCATCCTCTGCTTCACTCTCGCTTGAAGCTCATTCATTTCACTGATGCCTCTATCCACATGAACACCTTGGCAGGACAAAAAGAGCTTATCCACGTGATAGGTGTCCAGAGAACGCTCGACAAGTGGTCCAACAAAGGACATTGACTCAGGCAGGAGCTGACCCCCAGCAGCAATAACTTCGATGTGCTTCTTGCTGGATAGCTCTGTTACTACCCGAATGGAATTCGTTAGAACTGTAATCGGAATATCCGGTAAGCTTCGGGCTGTATACCAAGCGGTCGTGCTTGCATCTAGAAGGATGCGCTCATGAGGTTCTATAAACTTCACCGCTTCCAGAGCAATCCGCCGTTTCTCCTCCGTACGAGTGATTTCACGCTCACTATAAGGGGTTTCCATATGTTCATCAGAAAGCCTTATACGTACAGCACCGCCGTGTGAACGTCTCAGCTTCCCTTCTCTCTCAAGCCGATCCAAATCCCGGCGAATGGTCTCCTCGGTTACTTGGCACAAGCTGCTCAGCTCGGATACCCGAATACTTCCTCTGTCATTGACGAGCCGGGTGATCGCCGCATAACGTTCAGCAACTAGCATAGGCATCCTCCAGATTTAGGCATAGGCAGCTAGACCTGTATACTTGGTGAAACTGCCGTACGCCTCTCTCCAGGCTTCCGCCTGTTCCGGCTCATAGGTTAGAACAGGAAAAGAATCGCGTATGACGGCCCGAGCTTCCGCCGCACTCTTGAATATGCCTTGATTCCTCCACTGTACGACCAGATTACCAATCGCACTTGCTTCTACGGGACCTGCATATACAGGTTTACCGATTGCACTTGCAGTCCAAGCGCATAGCAGCTTATTGTTAATGCCTCCGCCCACCATATGAAGACTGTCAAATTGCTGCCCGGATACCTGCTCTGTCATTTCCAGCACATGTCTATATTTCAGGGCAAGGCTCTCAAGTATACAGCGAACCATTTCCCCGTCGGATTGCGGCAATCCTTGACCCGTTCTGGTCAGGTAGGCCTCAATGCGGTCAGTCATACTGCCCGCCGGCAAGAAGGAAGAATCATCCGGATCTATGAAGTATTGGAAAGGCTTTGCATCTTGAGCAAGTCTTAATATTTCATCATAGCTGTACGTCTTGCCCGCACGCCCAAATTGTCGCAGCGTCTCCTGAAAGATCCAGAGTCCCATAATATTTTTGAGTAGACGATACGTATGATTAGCTCCGCCTTCATTTGTAAAATTCAGAGCCTGAGAAGTCTCATTAATAACAGGTGCATCCATCTCTGTCCCCATAAGTGACCATGTGCCACAGCTAAGATAAGCGAATGATCGTGTCGTCGCAGGTACCGCTGCCACAGCTGAACCGGTATCATGCTCAGCTACGGCAACGAAGCGAACGTTAGGTACTCCCAGCTCCTGCATCACAGAGGGTCTCAGCTCACCTGCATCCGATCCCGGGGTCAGTACCTTGCCGAACCATGCCTCCGGTATGCCAATCCGGTATAGCAGCTCCGAATCCCAGTCGCCCGTACATGGATTAAACAGCTGTGTTGTCGTTGCATTTGTAAATTCATTCAATTTCTCACCCGTCAGGAAGAACCGCAGCAAATCCGGTATCATTAGAAAATGAGCGGCTTCCTTCAGCATATAGGAGTTCTGCTGCTTGAGAACAGCAAGCTGATAAATGGTGTTAAAGGGCAGGAACTGAATTCCTGTCTTCCGAAAAATATGCTCTGCCGGAATGTTGGCGGTCACTTTCTCCATCACACCATCGGTCCGTTTATCGCGGTAATGATATGGACTTCCGAGCAGCTCCCCCTTCTGATTGAGGAGCCCATAATCGACAGCCCATGAATCAATGCCTACGCTGGAAATCTTCTCCCCTTGCAGCTTCACCTTCAGCATCCCCTGCTTAAGCTCATGAAGCAGCCTAAGTATATCCCAATGCAAATGATCTCCTGCCATCACCGGATCGTTAGAGAAGCGGTGAATTTCCTTGATCTGGATGCGGGAGTCACTCAGCAGCCCAAGGACTGCCCTTCCGCTTGAAGCTCCTAAATCATAGGCGAGGATGTTCACCAGCTCGCCCCTCCCTTACCGCGTGCCTTGATCTCCTCTGGATAGCTGCTCATAAGATAAGCCTCCATCGGATCAATCGGTAACCCTTCTTCTTCTCTAACTGCATGCAGCAGTGGAGTTACATCGAATTCAGATGCCTTGCGGATCGCATGCTCCGCTGCCAGTACGTCATTCTTTTCTTGGGCAGCCGCAACCTCTGAATGATCGATAAGAAGCGCTTTGGCATAAGCAGTCTGAACATTCAGCACCGAACGAATCATAGCCGGTATTTTCTGCTCAATGTTATGGGATTGGTCCAGCATATAAGCAATGGAGTCTACACCTTGCCGAATACCTTCATCTGTGTCCACAGCCCCGTTCAGAATCTGATAGAAGATAAGGAATAACTCATAGGGATTGACGGTACCCACAATCAGATCATCATCCGCATATTTACGGCTGTTAAAGTGAAATCCACCCAGTCTCTTCTCATCAATAAGATAGGCCACAATGTGTTCAATATTCGCTCCTGGCAAATGATGGCCTGTATCGACAAGCACCTGTGCCTGTTCACCAAGCTTTAAAGCTGTATTGTATGCCATGCCCCAGTCCGCCAGATCCGTATGATAGAAGCCAGGCTCAAAGCACTTATATTCAATCAGCATCCGCATATCCTTCGTAAGCGCTTTATACATTTCGGATAAAGCTTCCTGCATCCAGTTCTTCCGCTGGCGGATGTCACCCTGTCCGGGATAATTGGTTCCATCTGCAAACCAGAGGCTCAGGTCACGAGAGCCTGTTGCTTTTGCAATGTCAACGCATTCAAGCAGATGTTCTGTTGCCTTCCGGCGCACAGCCGCATCACTGTTCGTTACACTGCCAAGCATATAGTCCTCTTCCTGAAAAAGATTCGGATTAACTGCTCCGATCTTAAGTCCCAAGCTCTCGGCGTGGGAACGAAGCTTGCCGTAATCTCCCACCTTATCCCAAGGAATATGAATGGCTACTGTGGGGGCAAGGCCTGTCAGGCGATGAACAACAGCCGCATCCTCCATCTTCTCAAACGGATCTCTCGGCACGCCTTCCTTCTGAAATACTTTGAAGCGCGTTCCTGAATCACCGTATCCCCACGATGGCGTTTCAATCTTGAACTGCTTAATCTTCCGCTTCACTTCCTCAACATTAATTCCCCTTGCCGTTTGCTGCTCTTCAAACCATGCATAAGCTTTATCCGTCATATAGACCTCTCCTTTGATCCTATGTGATAAAAGAAAATGGAACACGCCCTCGGAAGATGTACCGGATCATTCAAGCAGTCGAATATAAATCCTCCGAGATGCGCGGTGTATTGAACGTCAAATTCAATAATTAACGTGTGAACGCAGCCGTCACCCCTCCGTCAATGGTGAGCATGCAGCCTGTTGTTTTTTCGGCCTTAGATGAGGCAAAGAAAGCAACGCCTTCCGCTATGTCCCTAGGATAAATATTGACGAGCAGCGTTGTACGCTTGCGATAATGCTCCTCCAGTTGATCTGGCTCAATGCCATAGGCAGCCGCACGTTCATTGCGCCAGTTGGAATTCCAGATCGCTGACCCTTGTAGAATGGCATCCGGCAGAATGGTATTGACACGGATACCGTATTCTCCACCTTCTGCTGCGATGCAGCGGGCAAGATGTGCTTCAAGCGCCTTGGCGGAGCTATAGGCGGTGACATTCTTGCCGGCATAAATGGAGTTTTTCGAGCCGATAAACACCATGCTGCCCCCGATACCCTGCTCCTTCATTAGTTTGAAGGCTTCGCGTGCAACGAGGAAATAACCTGTTCCCAGAACATTGATATTGAGGTTCCATTCCTTGAGTGACGTTTCATCAAAAGGACTGGAAGTGGCGAGTCCAGCATTATTCACAATAATATCGACTCCACCGTAGGTAAGTGCGGTTTCCGCGTATGCTCTGTGAATCTGCTCTTCACTGGTTACATCCATCTGAACAGGAATAGCTCGATGTTCCCCATACTGACTGTTTATTTCGTCAGCTACCTTCTGAGCCCCTTCCAAATTTAGATCAGCAAGTATAACATGGGCTCCTTCGGATACGAGCAGTCTCGCTGTTTCGCTGCCGATTCCTCCTGCTCCGCCTGTAATAAGCGCAACCTTTCTTGAGAATTCCGTCTCTGCCGGTGCCAGCGACAATTTATACAGCTCAAGCGGCCAATACTCTACATTATAGGATTCGTTCTCGCTGAGTGATACGAATTGCCCAAGCGTGGTAGCACCCCTCATCACAGCAATAGCACGATGATACAGTGCACCGCTTACTTTGGAATTGGACCAGCTCTTGCCTGTATTAATCATACCGATACCTGGAATTAGAATAACTCGTGGAGCGGCTTCAAACATGACGTCACCTTCATGTTTATTGCGTTCAAAATATAGTTTGTAGTTCTCTTTATAATCCTTAATGGCTGAACCAACAAGCTCCCTCAGTCCTGTCACATCCTCCGCATCTGGAGTCCAGTTCACGAAGAGCGGAACAACCTTGGTATGTACTAGATGATCCGGGCATGCCGCTCCAACCTGAGACAGCTCGGCTGAATCCCTGCCATTTACGAACTGAAGAACATCCTCTGCATCGTCAAAGGTCAGGATCATCTTCTTCTCATCGCTGACAGCTCCCCGAATAAGCGGCATAATCTGCGCTGCAATATCCTTCCTGACCTGTTGAGGCAGCGCATCATATTGGGCTCCCCCAAACAGACTGGCCTCATCTACTTTAGATTCTATATAGCTCTCCGCTTCATTAATGATACGAATGGTCTTCGCATAAACTTCTTCCGAGGTGCTCCCCCATGTGACAAGACCATGTTTCTCCATAAGAACGAGCTCCGCCTGCGGGTTACTTATAACTCCTTCTGCAATCATCTTGGATAAAGTGAATCCAGGACGAACATAGGGAACCCATACGAACCGGTCTCCGAAGATTTCCTTCGCTATTTCACGGCCGTTATCCGCACAGCAGATACTGATAATGGAATCCGGGTGTGTATGATCAACATGAGGATATGGTATAAAGGCATGCAGCAGGGTTTCAATCGAGGCACGCGGATGCTTCGCTTCAATCATACAGTTGGCTAGATAAGCGACCATGTCCTCGTCCGTCATCTCATCTCTCTCCATCAGCGGCCGGATATCGTCCAGGCGGAGACCGGTAAAATGACCAGATTTCATCGTAGCAAGATCAGATCCGCTTCCCTTAACATACATGACTTCAACATCTCTTCCGCGAAAATCCTGGATAACCGTCTTGCTGGAAGTATTTCCACCACCCCAGTTACACACCCTCCGATCCGACCCAATCAAATTCGAACGATATACTAACCTTTCGAGTCCTTCGTTTAATTGTCCTGCATTAGATTCATCCCACAGATTCTGAACCATGATCGATCCTCCCGAAATGTTGTTTTTATACTGTTGTAAACGCTTAATGGGAGTATATCACTTTTATTTTGGTTTGAATATGATTATTTTTTTGATTTTTATAGTATAAAACAAATAAAAACAACATAACAAATGTTTGTTTCAAAGAAAACCTTCATTGGACTTGCATGCTTCAAATTGATTTTCATTCATCTTGATTGCTTAGAGCATCAGGCGTAATCTAAAGCTTGCTATATCAAATGCGGAACTGTAACTCTGCCGCATTGTCCTCATACGCTGCGCATAAATTAGGAATAGTTCTAAATTTCCATTAGAAGGAGTGAGCGAAGAGCATGTTCATTGAGGTGGAATCCGGTGTAAAACTGTATGTTGAAGACCTGCGTCCACAGGATGACGGAAATGGACATACCCTCATGTTCTTGCACGGGTGGCCGGGCAATCATCGGGTCTTTGATTATGCCTATCAAATCCTGCCTCATCACCGGTTTCGCTGTATCGGCCTTGATTTTAGAGGATTCGGCAAATCAGATAAGCCTTGGCATGGTTATCAATACGATCGAATGGCAGAAGACCTGTCCGTCATCATTGATACGCTGGACCTGAAGAATGTCATACTCGTCGGATATTCATTGGGAGGTTCGGTGGCGATCCGATATATGTCCAAATATCATCATGGTTCGAAAATTGATAAGCTTCTGCTGGTATCCGCAGCTGCCCCTGTCTTTGCTAAGAGAGATGAAGAGTCCCCCTTCGGGCTCCCGGTTCCTATGATTGACCAGCTGATTGAGCAGCTGCATCAAGACCTGCCGCAAGCGATAACCGATTTTTCGGGAACGTTATTTCACCGTTATGTAAGTCCAGAATATCGAAACTGGTTTCTGCACAATTGTATGGAGAGTGCCTCGTATGCGCTTATTCAAACAGCGGTTGCACTTCGTGATGAGGATTTGTCTGAAGATGTTACATATATAGATGTGCCCACTGGTATTTTTCACGGCATTCACGATCAAGTCGTTCCATTCGCAGCAGCCGTAGCCATGCAGCAGGAAATTCCCGGATCGCTCATTTACCGATTTGAGCAAAGTGGGCATCATCTCATTTATGATGAGAAGGAAAGATTTCTTTCCACCTTGCTGTCATTTTTGAAAAATCGCTGAAGAGATCATCGTTCTTTCGTTTAATCACTATGAGAACAAGGGTATAATATACAAGCTAAACAACTAGACCAAAGGTGATGAGAGCGATGATCTATCATGTTACGTATCTGTCCCAGGGACTTCAGGTCAAAGGATATCTCAGCCTGCCCTTGGGATTTCAGTTATCGGAATCGGCGGCAAGAGATATGCTGCATGGCAGGTTTAGTTCGGATGAGCAGCCTGCCATTCAACTGACGAGTACCTTACACCAAGAAAACAATAAGGAATTTACATCAAAGAAATGGCCTGTATTTATATATTGTCGCGGCGGAATTGGCAACTTCGGCAAGGTGAGAACCCATTGGGTTGAGGAATTCTCGAAACACGATCACATCGTATTTGCCCCTTCGTATCGTGGAACAGAAGGCGGTGAAGGCCGGGATTTGTTTGGCGGAGAGGATAAACATGATGTATACGCTGCAGTTCGGTTATTGTCAGAGCTTCCCTTCGTTGATCCCGAACAGATCAGTATTATGGGATTCTCCAGAGGGGCAATCAATGCGGCTTATACCGCTCTAGAAATGCCCAGTATACATAAGCTTGTCTTGTGGAGCGGTGTATCCGACATGACTCAGACTTATGAGGATCGAGTTGACCTTAGACGTATGTTTAAACGAGTGATTGGAGGTCCTCCTTGGAAGCTTCCGGATGCTTACCTGGAGCGCTCTCCCCTATCCATCGCAGAACAGATCCCTTGTCCGATTCTGATCGTGCATGGAACCGATGATGTACAAGTCTCATTTCGTCAAGGAGAGAAATTGTTCGATCTATTAAACCGTTCACGAGATGATGTAGATTTTCATCGTTATGAAGGTCTTGGTCATCATTTCCCGGGAGAGCTTCATCAGGCTGCCATATCACGGATGTTTGACTGGATCGGAGCAGAGCCACACGAGGCTGTACTTTAATCCGTAAATCGCTCTCTCTTATGATTCCTGGCAGCAATATAGACAAAATAAGAGGAGGACGTCCCGATAGTCGGGAATGTGCCTCCTCTTCCATTATATCTGGTCTGAGCTTACCGGACGCAATCTCTCGAATCCGAGAAACCTTGTTCCTTGGCAGCTCAACATACCGCGGTCGCCCTCAACAATCAATCCGTAGTCCTCAGCCTTCACCTGCAGCTCTGTACGCTGTCCATTGGCATGCTCAAACGTTATATAATAACTCGTTCTTGCACTCGAATCTCCTGATCCGCCGCTCACATACGTTCTTCTCGTCAGCACTCGTGCTTCTTCTGTCATTTGCTCGGCTGCATTATTCTTACTCCAGACACTGATTCCGTTAATGATGGCATATAATATTGAACCTCCAATGACAAGTGAAATCACTGTAAAGACAATATTGAACAACGGCGGTGCTCCACCAAGGAAGCCTCCAAAAAATCCATCACCGTGCATATCTGGAACCTCATTAAAGAAAGTCCTCATATTAACGGGCTCTACATTCATAAACGGTCTAGAACTAAACACCTTTTCTCGACGACCTTTCTCTATTTAATTAATACAGGCTCTCTAATTCATCGATCAGTGAGCCGACATAGGCTGCCGCACTTCGAATCGGATCTGGCCGTGACATATCGACGCCTGCCAGCTTCATTAGCTCAAGCGGGCTCATGGAACCGCCAGCTTTGAGAACCTCTAACCAGCGGTCTACGGCCGGCTGGCCTTCTTCTCTGATCAACTGAGCTACAGCGGTTGAAGCTGTTAAGCCTGCAGCATACGTATAAGGGTACAAGCTCATGTAGTAATGCGGCTGGCGCATCCACGTCAATTGGGCATATTCATCAATGACAACATCTTCTCCCCAGAAGCTGGACAGAATATTCCCTTTGAGCTCGCATAATTTAACAGCCGTCAGCGGTACATTATCCATAGCGAGGTCATAAACCTGACGCTGGAGCTCTCCTTCAAGCAGATGAGTCACGAAATTATGGAAATAAGTCCCAAGCAATTGCGAAATAACCCAGCGGCGCATTCTTGGATCATGAGAACGCTGCAGCAAGTGATCTGCCAGGAGCAGCTCATTCATGGTCGAAGGCGCTTCGATGAAATAGAGTGAAGGTCTGGAATTGGTCGGACGCTGATACTTGTTCGCGAGCATAAGATGGCCGGCATGCCCTACTTCATGAGCAAGCGTAAATGCACCTCGCATATTATCCGCCCAGCTGATCAGGATATAGGAATGTACACCCGGGATAGACATACAGAAGGCACCCGTTCGTTTCCCTGCATTGTCTGCATAATCCACCCATCGGTTTGCAAATGCGTCCGCCACGATCTCTCCATATTCAGGCCCAAGAATAGACAAGGCTTCCTTGATGAGCTCTCCGGCTTCCTTATAAGTAATTCCAGGACTGAAGTCAGGGTCCAGCGGAGCTTTCAGATCAGCGAATGTCATTTCATCCAGGTTTAGCACCCTTTTCTTAAGCGCAGCGTATCTTCGCATATGAGGTGCAAGCTCTTCCTGCAAGATGTCAAGAATGTTGTGATACATCTCCGTTGTCACTTGCTGCGGCGTTAATAACATCTCGGTAACCGAATCATATCCACGCAGTCGGGACTCGATAACCTGACGCTTTACTTCTGTACCGTATGCTTCAGCGAAGGTGTTGCGGTATTTGTGGAGCGTTTCACTGAACGCTTTAAATGCATTCCGGCGCAAATCTGTGTCAGCGGATTCTACATATTTATTCTCATACAATGCAAATGATACCGGAACTTCTTCTCCCCGTCCGTCTTCTGCTGTACGGAAGGTCATATCCGCCAATTTGCTTCGTTCATATATACGATAAGGGGCTCCTATTACTTCTCCAAAGGAGGTTAGGACTTTCTCCGTTTCCGCACTAAGCCGATGCGGCTTGGTCTTGAGAAGCAATCCGAGACTGCGTTCAAAATCTTTGAGCGCGGGTTGTTTCTCTATGTAATCTTCAATGGTTCTGTCCGGAAGCGACAGAATTTCGGACTTCACAAAGGATAGCGCCGAACCAATGGCAGAAGCAGCATCTCTGGCTCTCGCGGCATTGATCTGATTCTCTGAATTAATGCTGTCTCCCGCCAAATCCAGCTGGGCGTATGCACCGATTCTGCCAATTCTCACTTGGATCTCCTCCTGAGCAATCAAGCAGGCCAGCAGCACATCAGCGCCTTCATTCAGTCTTCCTTCGTATTGAGTTACAGAGGAAATATCTTGTTGTACATCGTTTAGTTCCTTCTCCCAAGCTTCCTTCGTCTCAAATATATCTTTCAGATTCCATGTTGCTTCAAGCTCTACTTCTTTCCGGGTTAAAATTTTGGACATCACTCAAATACACCTCTCCTCAGCGATTTATTGACCATTGTATAGCACCAATAAATCCCATTGTATCATATAAAATCCTGTATTCTCTTAAATTTTGCTATAAAAAAGTGGATTCTCTCTAAATTCATAGAGAGAATCCACTGTATTCATAAACTGTTGTTCAATTATACTTTTTACTCCGGTTTGCCGTCCTTCCAGATCACAGTATCTCCATAATGCTTGCCCCAATCATACATCAATCGCAGGACAGGCATAAGACTCTGACCATGATCTGTGAGCGAATATTCTACACGAGGGGGAACCTCGGCATATACCTTACGGTGAATAAGGAGGTCCTCTTCCAGTTCACGGAGCTGGTTGGTCAGCATTTTTTGAGTAATGTGCGGGATCAACTTCTTCAGTTCACTAAAGCGCTTTGTCCCTTCGAGACCAAGATGCCAGAGGATAATCAGCTTCCACTTGCCGCCGATGACCGCAAGCGTCAGCTCCTTCTCGCAGTTAATTTCCTTTAGATTAATTCTCTCTTTTACTTCGGATGCCACTTGCATACCCCCTTCCTAAGCATTGTACTACATCATGACATTACTCAGCAAAAGAGGTGCATGAGGCGCTATTCGAGATTCGCATGCCGATGGAACATCTGCTCAGCACTCATGCCCAGCTGATTCATAAGGGTAAGAATCAGCCCGTCCAGACTGATCAATAAGGATTGCTCGAAGAGTGAGCCCATCGGCTGTAATGATTCGGTGTTTCCTTGTTCTTCCTTCGCCTTTGCTTGAATATGAATAACTCCATCTGCGAGCTGACCGCAGGTAGATTTCGGATTCGTTGTAAGCACAAGCAGCGATGCACCAAGCAGCTTCGCCTTCTCACCCATAGCTGCAAGACTTCTCGTTTCCCCTGAGCCTGAACATAATACCAGCAAATCATCCTTATCTATACTCGGAGTCGTTGTTTCCCCAACAACATACGCTGTAATACCAAGATGAGCTAACCGCATGGCGAAGGCTCTCCCCATCAGGCCAGAACGTCCTGCTCCGGCGACGAAGACCCGTTTCGACTGCTGAATCAGAGACACAGCCTGATCCATCTCAGCAGTATCCAGCAGAGAGATCACTTGCTTAAGCTCATTCAATATCAATTGTGCTTCGTTTCTATTTGTCATTCTCTTAGCCTTGCTTGATCAGCTGCTGCATTTCGGCTGCAACTGCTTTTTTATCTTCCTGGCCCGTAATGCCGCCGCCCACAATAACAAGGTCTGGACCTGCTGCAATCACTTCAGGCAAGCTATCTAGCTTGATTCCGCCAGCAACCGCTGTTTTGGCACGAGTCACTGCTTTTTTGATCGTTTGAAGGTCTTCAAAGGAGTTCTTGCCTACAGCCTGGAGGTCATATCCTGTATGCACGCAGATGTAATCCACACCGAGCTCGTCAATTTCTTTAGCACGGGTTTCAATATCTTTGACGTTGATCATGTCAACCAGGATTTGTTTTCCTTGCTTCTTCGCTTCCTCTACTGCACCCTTAATCGTCATATCATCTGTTGCACCAAGAACAGTAATAATGTCAGCGCCTGCTTCGGATGCCTTCATAATCTCATATCCGCCGGCATCCATAATTTTGAGATCTGCAAGCACCTCCAGATTAGGATATGCTGCCTTCATTTCTTTTACGGCGCGCAGGCCTTCATTAATAACAACAGGTGTACCGATTTCCACAATATCGATATAAGGCTCCACTTCTCTAACGACTTCAATTGCCTGCGGAATATCTACCAGATCAAGTGCCAGCTGTAATTTCATATCTAACATCTCTCCTTATCATTGATTACAAACCATATCTTATAACTGTTGATTACCAATGAGGAAGTACGCACTTTGAAGTGGTGTAGTTACCTCGAAGTAACTAATGTGTCATGTCAGGCTTTTCTGTTTGGTCTGCTAATCCATTTCATACCTCATGAAATGAAATCGAATCAGTCAGATTTGATAAAAAAGAATCAGCTATACTATAATTGCATTACTGTCTTGTTATAGCTCATTTGTAATAGATTCATAGAATGTAATGGGGAGGGGAAACACTTGCCATCTGTTTAACGCGCGTTGGCAAGCTAATATTCATGAGACCACCTGTCGAAGAAGCGAAGGCTCTTAATGAGCCTTCTCCACACTATCAACCTGAGGAGAAATCCTCGATTTATCAGAGAAGCGTTGCCGCGATCCGATTGATCTGTTCACGATCGCTTCTGTTCTTCTCTCTTATTATGCTGCTCAAGAGCTATATTGCTTGGTTCGGAGTATTTGAGAATGGACCCTCCTGGACCACCATGCTGAAGGAGCTTCCCTTTGTACTTATCATTTTCTGTTTGATTGAATGGTTTGCCACGAAGAGGAAACTCATGGTTTATACGATTTTCAACCTGCTGCTTACCGCGATCTTTTTTGCTGTCATTATCTATTACAAATACTATGGTGTGATCGCTACGTATAAGGCACTTGAGCAGGTGAATCAGGTCACCGCTGTCAGCAATAGTGTATTCTCTCTTATTGATCCACAATACCTGCTGATCTTCACGGATATCATCGTATTCGGGATTCTGCTCATTCGCAGCAAGGCAGCTGCCGACTGGAAGCAGGCGATTCTCAGACCAGTGAACAAGAAGCTGATTGCCTCCTTATTCTGTGTATCGCTCATTGTTTCTTCGCTCCATATTTATATCAATCGGGGTGGATTTAATGAGGTTGTCAAGGCAGAGAACATGGGCATATTCAATTACGAAGCCTATACCCTGCTGGATCAAGAAGAGCCTGAACTGGAGCCTGTCTCAAGCATCACCCAAGAACGAATCAATGAATTAAAAGGAATCGACCCGACTTCTGCACCTTCTGGTTTAGAAGGCATTGCCAAGGACAAGAACGTCATTATCATTCAGCTGGAATCGTTTCAGAATTTCCTCATCAATCTCAATATCGGCGGTATGGAAATCACGCCCAACCTGAATGAATTGGTCAAAAATAACGCGTACTTCCCGAATTTCTATCAGCAAGTAGGCCAAGGGAACACATCGGATGCCGAATTTGTTGTAAATACGTCTTATTACATCCCTCCTGACGGAGCGGCTGTACAAAGGTATGTTGAACAGGAATTGCCGAGTCTGCCCCGGCTGCTCAAGGAGCATGGATATACGACTACCACATTCCATACGAATGTCGTAGAGTTCTGGAACCGTGGCGAGCTGTACAGCTCTCTCGGATTTGACCGCTACTATGATAAATCCTTCTTCGGCGAAGAAGATACGGTATACTTCGGAGCATCCGACGATGTTCTATATCGCAAAACAGCGGAAGAACTCGAGAAAATGGATCAGGCGGATAACCCGTTTTATGCTCATGTCATCTCGATGACGGCTCATCACCCTTTTACTTTGCCTGAGGAAAAAGTCGGCATCACCCTGCCTGAACGATTCGACAATACTCTGGTTGGTGATTATATCCGTTCACAGAACTATGCGGATCGTGAGCTTGGTAAATTTATTGAGGATTTGAAGAATCGCGGAATCTGGGATAATAGTATTGTCCTGCTGTACGGAGATCACTTGGGACTCCCTACCACCTCACTAAATGAGGAAGATTTAGTATTGCTGGAGGAGGTGCTCGGTCATCCTTATGACTATCCCGACATGATTAATATTCCGTTCATCATTACTTCTTCAGATGATATGCCGGCTGGAGAACAGAAGCAGGTTGGCGGCCAGGCAGACATAATGCCGACACTAGCTGGTCTGCTCGGCATCTCATTAGATGAACATCTGCACTTTGGTCAGGATCTGTTCGTGAATAAAGAATACAACCTGCTTCCACAGCGTTATTACCTGCCGACCGGTTCATTTGTCAACAGCAGTGAAGTCTTTATCTCTGGAAGTGGGTTTGAGGATGGCTGGCATCACAAGCTGAATGGAACGAACAGCAGTAAATCACAAGCATCCGAGGAAGAATTCTATAATGCATTAGAGCTGATGCATTTATCCAACAGCTACATTCTGCAGCTCCCTCTAAAGGAATAGAAAGTCAAAAAGGCATCTGTCCCCTCCATCTGTATGAGGAAGGATCAGATGCCTTTTTTGATCATGCTCTATAACATATACAACGTATACAGCAAGGTATTACATGTATTGCCAACAGAACATGTTACATATATACAGGCCATACACAAACAGGCTTCGGAGAAGTGATCTGTTTGCCTGTATAGCTCAATTGACCATTGTCCTGGTCTACTTGGAAGAGAACAATATTGTTGCTGTCACGATTCGCTGCAAGCAGCTGATCGCCGGCAGGGGTCAGTGCAAAGTGGCGTGGATGCCCGCCTTCAGTAGAAATATGCTGTACAGTGCTCAGAGTGCCGTCCTCAGAGATCGCATACACCACGATGGTGTCATGACCGCGATTGGATCCGTATAGGAACCGCCCATCCTTGGAAACGGTAATTTCCGCGCAAGTGTTCTCCCCATCAAACCCTTCTTCTGGCAGTGTGGACAGCGTTTGCTGTTCGGTCAATGAACCTTCTTCTGCATCATATGTAAAGAAAGTAACGGTAGAATCCACTTCATTAATCACATATGCAAATTTTGCATTCGGATGGAAGACGAAATGTCGTGGGCCCGCTCCCGCATGCGTGCTTACTTCACGGTGCAGAACCAGCTTGTGTTGTTCACGGTCAATTGTGTAGACGTATATTTTATCTAGTCCAAGATCCTGAACCATAATATACTTCCCATCCGGTGAGAAAAATGCGGAATGCACATGCGGTCGATCCTGACGCTCTGGATGAGCACCCTTGCCTGAATGCTGCTTGGAATCCACCATTTGTCCCACACTTCCATCAACATTTAGCGATACGAGACTTACTGCTCCGCCGTGGTAACTGGAAATGAGCAAATATTGATGTTGAGGGTCCATCTGCACATGACAGGTTGGAGCAATTGCCGATTGGGTCCGGTTCATTAACGTGAGCTCGCCTTGCTCCGGATGAATGGCATAAGCAAGCACTTCCCCAGCCTTGGCTCCCTCTGCCGTAGTCATTTCACCAATGGCATAAACACGCAGATGTTCGGTATCGACATGAAGAAATGTCGGATTCTTCACTCCGGATGTCTCAGATAACAGACGGAGCTCGCCCGCTTGTTCACTTAATGCATATACATGAATACCAGGATCACTTGCTTCTGAATAAGAGCCCGTAAATACGAGAAGTCTAGATTGTGCTGTCATTTTGTATATTTCCTCCTTAATTGCTTGCTATGAGCACCGTTGGCTCTGTTTGTATGGATACGTTCCCAGCTACAGCTCTTGAGATCATACAGGAGCTTTCGGCTTTGTGTGCAATACGAATTGCTTTATCCATATCGTCCTGTGTCGCTGTTGACGTTAAGGTTACGACAGGAGCATGCCTAATCGCTTCGTAGGTAAAGATATTATTGGTCACATCCACTGTCGCCTCAGAGGTCAAAGTAAGGCTCTCAGTTTCCAGAGATGAACGCTCCAGCATAGCCGCCAGGGTAATGAGGTAGCAGGTTGCCGCAGCTCCCAGCAGCATTTCATCCGGATTGGTTCCAACGCCAGGTCCCCCCATTTCCTTCGGGATGGATATCTGTGTCTTCAACTGACCCGCCTCAATGGTACCATCGCTGTTCCTGCCGCCATTCCAGACAGCATTAAGTATAAAGGGATGCTTCATATTGTTAACCTCCAATCCTTCCTATCATACCATAGCCTGTCTATGGAAGAGCAATAACTAGTCTTAACGCATGAACAGCCGGGAAGACTCAAGCGAGTGTCCTTCCCGGCAGATAATAAGCTATTTCCTTTGCAGTAATGTTGTATTACTCCGAATCCACGACAGGGAACCATCCAGGTACATTCATGATCATATTCCACAGTGGATCAGGAATGACCAGTCTTTCCTGGTCCAATTTCGTTAGGTTTACCGCGATGTGCTCTTCGTTGCCTGATTCAATCTTCTCCACCCAGTCCGGTTCAATAATCAGTTCACGTCCAAGCGCGAGCATAGGTACTCCCGTCTTAAGAGCTGCCAAGGCATCATCTGGCGTATGAATCTGCCCAATTCCAATAACCGGCGTTTTGCCGCCTACTCGTTCCAGAATCCACTCCATTCTTGATTTGGAGTCATCTGCCCCTCGTCTTGGCTTCGACCAGAAGTCATTCAAGGATACATGGATATAATCCAAATTCTTCTCTTTGATTGCATCAAGCAAAATAAAGGTTTCCTCCATTGTGAGCCCCGGAGTTTCCGGCTCTTCTGGTGAGAAACGGTATCCTACAATAAACGGAGCTTTGGCATGCTCTTGAACAGCAGCCTGAACGCGGTCTATTACTTCCAGTGGAAAAGTAAGCCGCTGATGTGCATCTCCTCCGAAGCGATCTTCTCTTCGATTGGAATGCGGTGACACAAATTGCTGAATGAGATATCCGTTAGCACCGTGAATTTCCACACCGTCAAATCCTGCAGCAATCGCACGGCGCGTCGCTTCACCAAAATCTTGAATGATGCTCTCGATCTCGGGTTCAGAGAGTTCTCGTGGCATAGGGGAGCCTGGTTGTTCACTCGCTACCGCACTTGGTGCTACAACATCTCCGCCAACAGCATCTGGAGGGCATAAACGACCCCCATGGAAAATTTGCAGCACTGCTTTGGCACCCTGCTCTTTAATGGCACTTGCCAGCTTGGTCAGACTCGGAATAAAGGAATCGTCTGTAGACGAGAATTGGTGGGCGAACCCTTTTCCATTCTCCGTCACATAAGTAACCGCTGTGACTACCATCCCAGCTCCTCCAGAACGGCGAGCATAGTAAGCAAGCTCTGCATCGGATACCGTACCATCTTCATTAGAGGATGAATGTGTCATCGGTGCCATGACGATTTTATTTTTCAGAATAATGCCATTCGGTAAAGTCACTTTCTCAAAAATTGGACTGTATTTTGAATTCATTCTCTCCCACTCCTTTAATCTATATCTTCATTTCGTATAAGTAAGATATTCACCCATTTAAGAACTTGCAAATCCACTAATGAGCTTACCAACTACAAGTATCCTACTGAAACAAGTATAGTAACTTAATTTCACTCTATCAAGTTGCTTCGGTCCTGCGCTGAGATCACATGATCCAGTCTAATGGACTATACCTTCGACATTTTTGCTTAAATTCGGCTATTATTGTATTTTTTATCCCCTTATGAAATCAAAAAACATCAAAAGTCCGACCCGCATTACTATGCAGACCAGACTCCTCGTAATCGTATGTGTGAAATTGACGTTAACGTGTTAACTTTTGACCAACGCTCTTTGCATATCCACTTCCTTGACACATTCAAGTGAATCATGATTATCATTGAAGGCGAGCGGTGTTACAGGATATACATCCATTAAAGTATCTCGAAATGATCTGATCATTGGCAGCATCTGATGCATTTCCGTCATATTCGGATCAAGCCACGCATCGATCTGATCTGGCGTTAGAATGGCCGGCATCCGGGAATCAAACTCACGAATGGTCATGTTCGCATCTGCCATCAGCATCGTACAAGTACGGAGTGGCTGCTTCCTCGTATCCTTCCATACCTCGTACAATCCGGCAATGCCGAACATGGAGCGATCCGGCATAACCACCCGTACCGCATATCTGCGCTTGCCTTCCTGGCGCCAATAATAAAAACCATTGCAAGGGATAACACAACGTCTCTGTTCCACCATCTTGCGGTAAGTAACATTCTCACTAACGGACATTAAGTCGGCATTAACAGCATCCTTGCCCCAAAAAGGAATAAATCCCCAGCGATACTCATCCATGATACGTTCTCCATCCTCATAGAGAATAATCGGAGCATGCTGCGTCGGACTAATGTTGTAACGGTTTTTGTAATAGTACATAACTCGCTGTATCGCAAAGTGATCACGCACCTCATCTAAATCTGCAGCCAGTGAATAACGTTTACACATTCCTGTATTCCCTCCCTGTATTTTCCTATATCATTTGTGACCACAGGGAAATTTATACATGGAATTTGTAGAAAATGATCATTAATTGTACTATCATGTAGAGCTTGATCTACACTCATGAAATTACAGGGCGTGGAATAACAGGGGTTTCAGGATGAATAGTTCCTAGTGAATAGGATTTGTGGGCAGATATATCAATACATACTGAATAGTAAGGGGCGAAGCGGATTGGATTTATGGATATATTCGATCATTAGCATCATTTATCTCATCCTTGTCTTCTGGATGGCGATCGATCTATCACGAATGAAGGGATGGTTTCAATATCCCGTATTCCTACTTCTTGTCGCACTGAGTCTAGCTTACGATAACGGAATCATTGCAGCCGGGGAGACGATTGGGGAAGGCAAGCTGTTAGTGACGCTGAGCAGTCTTCGTTTTTGGCTGCATGCTTTTGTTACTCCTACACTTGTCCTTGTCGGATATGATATTCTGAAGCACTCGGGCGCAAGATGGGGGCAGCATAGAGCTGCACAAATCGCAGCGTGGCTGACCACCGCCGGTCTCATTGTTTATCAGATCGTAACCTCCACCTTATACGAGGTGCAGCATCTTACTTCTACATACGAGTACGGAGTTCTGCGATACACCGCAGAGGGTCAGACCGGTCCGCCCATTATGGTTATCATTGTAGGCATCATACTGCTGGTCATAGGTATCATCGTCCTCATGAGACAAAAATGGGCTTGGCTTCTTGTTGGAACGGGCCTGTTGTTTATCGGGCAGCTGATCCCTATACCTATTGAAAGCTCGGGGGCAACCAACATTTTTGAGTTGATTCTGATTCTGTCCATTTGGCTAACCATTCGGCATCAGAATCAAAAATAGTTTATGTTATGAAATATTCAGCGAGTGAATCGTGATCTGTTGATGGCTAAAAACAAAAAATGCACACCAAAAAACTCTAAATCTGCATGAAGCAGACTTAGAGTTTGTTATCAGGGTTTTGCATAATTCGATTTTTACAAAATCCTCAGACACAAGCTCGTAATGACTAGAGTGTCCATATTCGTTTCGTCAGAACAGGAACGTTGCACTTGTCTCCCCATTCATGAATCGTTTCAAACACGTCATCAGCATCCGCACTCTCCGTTACCCGGTAAACATTCATGACAGGTACAATCCGGCGTCCCTTTGGTTTAATTGCGATGGTTGGACCGTAGGCTTCCTCAATAATAATGGATTTGATATCCTCAGGGTTATAAGTACGATCACCGATCTGCAGAGAATTGTTAACGAGCTTAAATAATTTTGGCTTCTTGGACAGCTGTATAACCAAGATTATAATTTCAAAAGCAAAAACTGCACTATACAGAATGAACGGGATACTAACCAATTCTCGAGACTGTGACAGATTAAGCAGGCCCATGAAGAGCGTTGCCGCTCCAAATATTACTAAAGTGCGGACTCTTTTTCTATGGCTAACCACGAACTCTGGTTTATAATTGAACAACTCCATACCCTCTCTTCACCGGAATCTGATGCTTCTCAGCCATAGCCTTGATCTCTTTCATCATCATATCCTCCTGCTTCTGATCTTGAAATTTGACACGCATATATAGGGGTGTTTTCTTCTTATTAAATAACTGCAATCCAACACATGGCTTAAAGTAACCCTTAATAATTATGAACTGAATCTCAGAAGCAGTGAACGTATGTGGGCCGACTCGATAGGAATCAGGAAGCACTTCTAACTCGACTGGCTTCCATGGCTTGTATTTAATGAGTTACCATCCCAGAACGATGAGGTAGTACAAACCTAACAATATGTATACATAGTAGATCCAAAATATCTCTGATTCTTTACGGAAGCTAAAAACGAAGAGTCCGATTTGGAATGTTATAGATATAAGAATGCCCGTAATAGCTGATGCTTCCTTAGACCGATTGACCATGTGGATCTTGCCTGATTCCATAAATTTCAGTCCTCCTTCATTTGTCAATTGAACCGTCTGAAGACATCATGAATGATAGATTCCATAATATTACATTCCCGCTCTATATCGTAACTGGGTCGCCACTATAGAGTCAATGCACATAAAAAAGAACACCTTGAACTGGTGTCCATCATCCTAATACACAACCATATCTTCGGGCTTTATTTCAGAAATTTTCTGAACCCTTCAACGTGCTCCTCACGATAGCCCATTGACTCGTACATTCGGTGAGCTTCGACTCTTTGACCACCAGATACGAGAATAATATAAATGCAGCCCTGCTGTCTTGCAATGACTTCGATTTCACTCATCAGCTTTCGGCCGATGCCTTGTCTACGAATCCTGGAGGAAACAACGACATTTTCGATGACCATGAAAGGCTCGCATTCCCCGATCAGATCTTTACACAGGATTCCCATTACAGACCCCGCCAGCTCATTCTCATAAAAAGCACCCAGTACATAATAGCTCTTATCTTCTAACAGCGTTTGATAGGTCTCTTCCATTTTCGTCAGATTCGTGCTGACCCCGACTAGTTCTTCATACAACCCTGCCAGCTGCGGCAGATGCTTCATTTGGATTCGCTCAATATTGACCATGTTAATTCCCTCTCTCTAATCATATACCGTTTCGAATTTCTTTTTTAGAAAATACTGTTTGATTTCCCCGGGAAATAAATTGTTGATTGCATACACTTCATATCCATTCTTCTCATAGAACAAGGGAGCTTGATAAGAAAAAGTTGACGTATGTGCAAATAAGCAGCCAACTTCCCTTCCTCTGCGCTCTGCTTCGCATAGCATCTGATGTCCTAACCCTTTGCTCCGATAGGCTTCAGCAATCCAAAACACATCAATGTATAGACCGTATAGCCATGTCTCACAGAATATTCCACCGACAACTTCTTTCGCTTCGTTCTTCAAATAGAGATGAATGCTGTCACCAGGCTCTTTCAGCAATCCATCAGTTGCCCGCATATTATATCCATGCAGCTTACGGCAAATGTCTTCATAGTCCGAAGCCGCTTCTCTGTCTGTAGATAAACACATATTATCCAAATAAATATCTGCCATCAGCACTGACCCTCTCTGATTGAATCAATTTCATAAACCGGAATTGATCAGATCTAAGTTTTTATTTCTCGGGTAATCGCAAAATTAGCATAAGTTTGACAAATACTTGTCTGTTTTTTGTCAAAAGCTATGGCTTACTGTAGATTGATTGGCATATTCGTCTGCTTACAAGTCTCTATTTCCCGCTCAATGATGCCAGTCTTTGAAATCGCATGCTTCAACTGTCGACTTCATATCCTACACTAATGTATCATATTCGCTCTTTAGGATACTCATGTAGATGATATCGCTGTATTTTCCATCCCGATAGATCTTTTGCCTCGCTCGTCCTTCTTCTACAAAGCCACACTTCTTATAGCAATGGATGGCCGTATGATTGAAATCATACACTTGGAGCTCTAACCGATTTAAATTCATGTCATTAAATACTAGATTTTGCAGTAAACGGATCGCCTCAGAACCGAACCCTCGTCCATGTTCTTTCTTCGAACCAATCACAATTGCAAGCGAGCCCGTCCGGTTCTTCCAACCGATATTCAGAACATCGATCTGACCGATATATTCGAGCGTATCCTTATGTGCAATGACAAAGCTCTTGTGAGTATCTGACTTCCCTTCCATCATCATATGTATGAAGTCTTCTGTCTTTTTTATACTTTGCGGATACATAAATATATCGCTTAAAGTAGAGGTAATATCTGAATCGTTAACCCAGTCCCGGATTGCAGGTAAATCCTCCATTCGATATTCCCTTAGTACAATTCGTTCGCCTATAATGTGTCCCATCGCTAACACCTCTTCTGTATTCTATTTAGATAGTTTATATGATGAAGGATGATCTCGTCGATGCGTATAACGGTTATTGTCCTAAAAAAAGATGACTTCGGAATATCCAAAGTCATCTTCGTCCATCCCCATACAGCTACAGCTTCCTGGATGTCAGCTTGGCTTGAGTAAACAAGAGTAAGTAATCGTATCCTCCAGCCTTGGAATCCGTTCCCGACATATTGAAACCGCCGAAAGGATGAGCTCCAACCAGAGCCCCAGTACACTTCCGGTTTATATACAGGTTCCCGCAGTGCATCGTCTCCAGCGCTTCCTCTATGCGTTTCTGATCTGAGGAGAAATAGGAACCCGTCAATCCAAACTCTGTATCATTATATATATGAATCGCTTCTTTATAATCCGCTGCCTTGCAAATGGCAAGAACAGGACCAAAAATTTCTTCCTTCATAATTCTCGCATCTGGATTCACATCCGCGAATACCGTAGGCTCAATATAGTAACCATTCCCTGCCGCTGGACTTCCGCCGGTTAATAATGTCCCTTCTGCCTTGCCAATTTCAATGTAGCCTAGAATCTTATCATAGGAGCCCTTATCAATGACCGGACCTGCTGGATAATTCAGCTCAGGTGATCCGACAACTAGTTTCTCAGTCAGCTCTTTAACCTTCTCCACAACTTCATCATATACAGCTTCGACAATGATTGCTCTCGATCCCGCTGAACACTTCTGTCCCTGGAAACCAAAGGCGGAAGCCACGATGGCCTGTGCCGCTGCATCGAGACCCGCTGTCTCATCTACGACGATTCCATCCTTGCCGCCCATTTCGGCAATAAGCCGTTTAATCCATATTTGGCCTTCCGACGTATTCGCTGCCAGCTTGCTAATATGAAGTCCAACTTCCTTGGAGCCGGTAAAGCTGATAAATCGGGTCTTCGGATGAGAGGTCAGATAGTCTCCAACTTCCGCTCCGCTCCCAGGTATGAAATTGATAACACCCGCTGGAAGACCGACCTCTTCCATCAATGCAACAAATTTATGAGCTATTACAGGTGTCGTTGAGGCCGGCTTCAGTAACACCGTGTTCCCGGACACAACCGCTGCCGTTGTCATGCCTACACATATAGCCAGTGGGAAATTCCATGGAGGTATAACAACACCAACGCCAAGCGGGATATAAGTTAAACGATTGTCCTCACCCTGCACCTTGGTCAAGGGCTGTGTTTCATTAATTTGTTCCAAACGCAGCATTTCCCGAGCATAAAATTCAATAAAATCAATAGCTTCCGCCGTATCTGCATCGGCCTCGGCATAGTTTTTTCCGGATTCAAGAATCATGAGTGCGGAGAATTCATGCTTGCGTTCCCGCATGAGCGCAGCCGCTTTGAATAAATATTCCGCTCTTTCGCTTGCAGATACCTTCTTCCATGTCTCGAAGGTGTTTACCGCGATCTGCATCGCTTCTTCTGCCAATGCTTGGTTCGCTTTGCTTACATATCCGATGACCTCATCAAGGTTACCCGGATTAACCGAGGTAATCACATCTTCGGTAAAGACCTTTCTCTCACCGATATGAAGGGGAATGTTCTGACCGAGTTCAGACTTCACTTTGCTAATCGCTTTCTCCATCGCTTGCTTGTTCTCTTCCAAACCGAAATTTACGAAAGGCTCATTGACAAAAGGACTGATAATCGCTGTCTTATTCACGTAACAATTCTCCTCTCAATTTAAAACATTTATGTTATTTATTAGAACTGTATATATTTGGATTATACAGTCAGTTCAATAATTTGTACACATTAAACACTAAATTTGTTTAATGTGTACAAATTTATACAAGCTAAATCATTAGCTGTTACGTTTCAAGCTCTGTATTTTTCTTCTCACGCGTTGCACTTACTGCGATTAGTGAGATTACCCCTGTAAGAATAATGTAGAGAGCAACAGGTACCCATGAATTGTTAAACTCACTAAGGAGCCACGTGGCAATGAGCGGAGCTGTTCCGCCCGCTACAGCTGCACCAATCTGATACCCAAGACTAACACCTGTATAGCGCACTTTTGTGCTGAAAATTTCGGAAAACATAGTGCCGAGCACTGCAGTAACCGGAACCCAAATGATTCCAAGACCTAAAACCGTCGCCAGAATCATCAAGAATATGGAGCCTTGGGACAACAGTAAGAAATACGGGAATGCGTATAGAATAATGGCTACTGTACCGCCGATAAAAATTGGTTTTCTACCTACTTTGTCAGACAGCTTCCCTGCAAGCGGAATTAGGGCTGTTGCCACAAGTGCTGCAAGCAGTACAGCATTCAGTACTGGTGAACGTTCATAACCAAGATATGTCGTACAATAGGCAACGACGAAAGTCCCGAAGATATAGAAGGGGCCAGTTTCAACGACCTTTGCACCTACGGCGATCAGAACAGACTTCCAGTGATAACGCAGCGTATCAACGATAGGTACACGTGAAGTTTCACCTGTTTTTTGTGATTCTTTAAATGCTGGTGTCTCATCGAGACCATTCCGAATCCATAGACCGATAAATACAAGCACAGCACTCATAATAAACGGAACACGCCAGCCCCAAGACATAAATGCATCATCCGGAAGCAAACTCATCACAGACAGCGCCAAAGTCCCGAGCACCATTCCAATCGTTACGCCCATTTGAGGAATACTCCCATAGAACCCGCGATTGTTTTTACCAGAGTATTCAACTGCGAGCAAAAGGGCTCCGCCCCATTCACCACCGATACCAAGCCCTTGAATACATCGCATCAATATGAGTAGAATAGGTGCCCACACGCCAATTGCATTGTAGTCAGGCAAACAACCGATCAGGACAGTCGATCCTCCCATAAGGGAAAGTGTCATGACCAGTGTCTTTTTTCGTCCAACCTTGTCCCCAATATGACTGAATATGATACCGCCGAGTGGCCGAATAAAGAAGGGAAGAGCAAATGTTAGATACGACAGCAGCAAGCTGACCACAGCATCATCTGACGGGAAGAACAGCTTGCTAAATACTAGTGAAGCGGCTGTACCATACAAGAAATAATCAAACCATTCAATAGAGCTGCCGATTAGACTTGCAATCAGTGCTCTGGTGGATGTTTTCTTTGCTATTCCTAGATTTGTTCCTGAAGGCTGTGTTTGTACATTCGCCATAGAGATATTCCCCCATTCATATAATTGAACAACCAATATGTCTAACTCTGGACATAATTTCATGTGAGACAGCTTTATTTTCTAGGATCAGGTTGAAATTATAGCTATTTCCATGTTAAATTTATACTAAATTACACAATGTGAGAGGTTATTATGTTCAATAATGAACAAATTAAGATTAACAGCCAATATATCGCACTAAATTCTGACCAAGCGGTTAGTTTAATGATCCAGCACCTCAGGGATTCCAGTACAGTTCATATAGCCTGGAACAACCAACATTACTTGTTTATTCCAAGCGACTTGAACAGTTGGTTAGACAAGGACGGCATCATTAGAGATGCACTCGCTCATTGGTCACCTTCTCCAACTGTCAATTACGAGGATCGACGTTTCTCCAGGGGAGATTGGGTCAGCGAGCTGCCTGAAGACCTATGTCGCCCTATTGTATTCGTCAACAATTCGGATCAAATCGCGGGATTCCTTTCCCCCTTTACTCTGTTAAAGCAAGTAGCTGCACAAAAGCGGATAGCCGAATCCTATCTGAGTACTTTGCTAGACACCGTGACCGATGCAGTTACGGCTGTTGACCGAAAGGGGACCGTAATTTGCTGGAATGAAGCAGCTGTGAATGTGTACGACATTCCCTTCGAGCGAATTATGGGCAGGACGATCGGTGAACACTTTGATCCCGAATCACTAATGCTGCTGCGGAGTATTGACGAAGGCCGCATTATACGCAATATGTACCATAAATCACGTGAAGGAACTCATGTGCTTATTAATGCCTCACCTGTTACGGATACGAATGGACATATTATCGGAGGTCTTGCTACCGAACAAGATATTACCCATCTGGTGAAGCTGAATGAAGAGCTCACATCCGTTCAGGCCAGCATACTGGATAACCTTCCCCGCAAGGATGATCCCTTCAGCCATATCGATGGTCAGAGTAACAGCATAAGCAAGGTCGTTCGAATAGGAAAAAAGGTAGCCGAATCCGATACACCTGTCATTCTGTATGGCGAGTCAGGCGTTGGAAAGGAACAGCTGGCAAAAGTCATTCATCTGGCCAGTTCACGCGCAGAGGAACCATTCCTGTCCATTAATTGCAGTGCAGTACCTGTCGGCCTGCTGGAGAGCGAACTGTTTGGCTTTGAGGGCGGTACCTTCTCGGGTAATAGTCATCATGAGCCTGGCAAGCTTGAGCTGGCCGCTGGAGGCACCCTGCTATTGAATGAGATCGACAAGCTCCCTATGGATGTCCAGGATAAACTGTATCATGCCTTGAAGAACCAATCTTTTCGGAGGTATGGCGGACATACCGAAATTCCGCTGAATACACGCATTATCGGAGCAACGAAGCATAATTTGGAGGAGCTTGCTTCGAGCCAGCATTTCAGTTCCGAGCTATATTACACGCTCAGTATTGTCTCGATCTCCGTTCCTCCACTTCGTGACAGAATAGAGGATATCTCAATCCTCAGTAAGATGTACTTACGTGAATTCGCGGTACAATATCAAAAACCGATTGCTGTTCTTACTCCTGAAGTGCTGCTTGCCTTCTCGAAATATGAGTGGCCGGGAAATATTGCAGAGCTCAGGGCCGTTCTTGAACGCAGTGTCATTCTGGGTGAAGGTGATCAAATTAAGCTGGAGCATCTCCCCGATTCATTTCAAGATCATTTTGCGACTATAAATGAAGGAGATCAAGGCCTGCCAGGCAATATTTATTACGAAAACCGCCTGAAAGCAAGAGTGACTGAAGCAGAAGAGAAAGCAGTTATTGAAGAGGCATTACAGAAAGCTTCAGGTAATAAGAGTATTACAGCTAAACTGCTTGGTATTTCACGAGGAACGTTATATAACAAAATGAAGAAACACAATCTAGAATAATCACATTAACTATGGGGCAGTCCGATATTTGTTGATCGGGGCTGTCCTATTATCATTCATTCATTTCAATGGATCTATTTAGAACAAACCACACATTTGCGGGCCGCTCCGCCAATCTTCTCATATTGTATCCAAACCAGTCACGTCCATAAGGAACATAAACACGAACCTTATATCCTTCCTTGACTAAACGCTTCTGCAAGTCCTCAGCAATCCCGTATAACATCTGGAACTCAAACTGGTCTCTGCCATAGCCCTTCTGTCTTGCTTCATCTTTCACATATTGAATAATGGCTTCATCATGTGTCGCGACAGCGGTATAATTCCCGTTCTCAAGATGCTGGGAAATCAGCTTCTTATAATTCTCGTCCACATCCTTCTTGTCAGGAAAAGCCACCTTGGACGACTCCTTATAAGCGCCCTTCACCAGTCTCAGATTGGCATTGCATTGATTCAACTCCGCTACATCTTGTTCCGTTCGATAGAGATAAGCCTGCAGCACAATCCCGACATTATCGAAGCTCTTGCGAAGCTCACGATAAATGTCAATAGACACTTCACAGTGGGCGTAATCCTCCATGTCGATCCGAACGAAATTGTTATAACGACGCGCACACTCCAGAATCTGCACCATGTTATCCACACACAGCTGCTTGTCAATATCCAACCCAAGTGAAGTCATCTTCAATGACAGGTTAGACTTAATTCCGCTGTCTGCAATCGCCTCCAGTGTCTCAATGCACATCCTAGTCGATTCCAGCGCTTCTTCTCTCGTCGATATGAATTCTCCTAGATGATCCAACGTAGCGACTCGTCCATCACGATTCAAGATATTAACGGACTTAACCGCTTCATCAATTGTAATCCCAGCGACAAATCGGCTCGCGCCAAATCTCAGACCATACTTCTTCGCCATCTGATTGGCAGTCGTATTCTTGGCCAAGGCCTGAAAGAAATTTCTAAGCACGACTTCCATCCCACCAACTCCTTTCTAACCATATAATGGATTAATCTTCTATCATTCTACATAATTGAATAAAAATTGTACATAGAAATGTGTATATTTAAACAAAAATTGTTTTAAATCTCACTGTATTGAAAATAGTGTTCAAAATTGAACATTTTCGAAAGAAAAAGCCGACTCTGAAATTTTTTAATTCAGAGTCGGCTTAACCTATGGTCAGATTACGATAAATTCGTTCTGTATTTTTGTCTGCTAACGTTAACTTCCGTAAGCTAGATTAATTATACTTTCAAAGGCTTCTTCCACAGTCCTAAGATCAATCCGGATATCACTGCACCAATGGCAACTGCAAGCAAGAACATGAGAGCATTGCTCGCAAGCGCAGCTACGAAGATTCCTCCATGGGGAGCTGGCAGGTTAATCGCCCACAATTGAGTAAGGCCTCCAGCGACAGCCGATCCAACAATGCATGAGGTCAGAACCCGGAGTGGATCAGCGGCTGCAAATGGAATGGCACCTTCTGTAATGAAGGATAATCCCAGCACATAATTCGTAATACCGGATTTGCGCTCCTCTTCCGTAAATTTGTTCTTGAAGAATGTCGTTGCTAACGCAATTGCCAGTGGAGGGACCATACCTCCTGCCATGACAGCTGCCATCATCAGCCCATTTTCATTTCCGCTCGACGTAAATACACCAATCGCAAAAGTGTATGCAGCCTTGTTAAAGGGTCCACCCATATCAATAGACATCATGCCGCCAAGAATAATTCCGAGCAGAACCATGTTCCCTGTACCCAGATTGTTAAGTACATCAATTAATCCCGTGTTAATCCAGCTGAAGATGGGGGACAAAATATAAAACATGAGTGATCCGGTAATTAGCAGTCCGAACACGGGATACAACAGAATAGCTTTTAATCCGTCAATCGCTTTTGGCAAATGCTTAAATACCCGCCGAAGTCCAATAACAGTGTAACCTGCTAGAAATCCGGCTGCAAGTCCGCCGAGGAATCCCGCATTGGCATTGACAGCCATCAAACCACCCACCATACCAGGCATAAGCGCTGGACGATCCGCAATACTCATCGCAATGAATCCCGCCAATATAGGAATCAGAAAATGAAACGCGCCTTCTCCGCCGCCTATCGTTTGTAGCAGCTGGAAGATCGGATGATCCTCTCCTGCCACCTGTTCAATGAGGAACGAAATGGCGAGGAGAATTCCGCCGCCGACAACAAACGGAAGCATATGAGATATACCGTTCATTAAGTTCTTATACAAGGTACTGCCGACACTTTTCTTCTCACTGGCAGCAGGTGAGACCGCTCCTCCTTCTGCTTGGTATATCGGAGCATCGCCTTTTACGGCTTTGGATATAAGCTCTTCCGACTTACGAATGCCATCACTGACAGGGCGCTGCAATACAGGCTTACCTGCAAACCGGGCCATCTCGACATTTTTATCTGCCGCAACGATAATCCCCTTTGCCCGGCGAATCTCATCCTCGGTCAAGACATTGTTCGCACCTTCCGATCCGTTCGTTTCCACCCGGATTTGAACGCCCATTTCCTGAGCCTTCTTCTTGAGGGCGTCTTCCGCCATGAAGGTATGTGCAATTCCCGTAGGACAAGCAGTTACCGCAACAACGAAAGGAATTTCATCAGACTTCTCGGATGAATTATCGATGAGTGTTGTCGATGAGGTTGATGAGTCCGTCTTATGCTCCGACTTCTCTGAGCCTTCCGCTTCCTCTGCTTGCTTCTCATCAAACAGGGCTGTCACCTCATTCGGAGTCTTCGTTTGCAGCAGCCGTTCAATGAAAACGTTGTCAATCAATAGCCGAGAAAGGGCAGCCAGTGTACGAAGATGCGTACTTCCCGCTCCTTCCGGTGCTGCGATCATAAAGAACACATGTGCAGGTTCACCGTCTAATGACTCAAAATCCACGCCGGCTTCGCTTTTCGCAAAAACGACCGTTGGCTCGTTCACTGCCGTTGTTTTCGCATGAGGCATCGCGATTCCTCCGCCGATTCCTGTGCTGGATTCAGCCTCGCGTTTATAGATCATCTCTTTGAATAAGACAGGATCATTGATACGCCCGCTGCGAGCGAGACGATCTATCAATTCATTGATCGCGCCATCCTTGGAAGTGGATTTCAAATTCATAATCATTGCTTCTTCAATCATCAAATCCGTAATTCTCATGTCTAACAACTCCCCTGAATAATAAGGCGTGCGTTAACACGCCTATTAGGTGTAACATTTTATTATTTATAATTTGGTGATTTGGACCTCAGGAATCAATTTGTCAATTTCTTTACGCTGAGCAAGATCGTCTGAAAATGCTGTTGCACTGCCTGAAGCTACACCTGCACGAAATGCTTCCAGCGGGTCTTTTGTTTGAGTAAGCGTTCCTACAAAGCCAGCAATCATTGAATCTCCAGCTCCGACTGAATTTCTTACGGTACCCGCAGGAACAGTGGCATGGTATACGGCCTCATTCGTAATTAACAAGGCTCCTTCACCAGCCATAGAGATGATCACGTGCTGTGCACCCTCATCCAGCAGTTTTCGTCCATAGGTTATGAGATCGTCTTGTGATTCAATGATGACTCCAAACATGTCAGCCAATTCGTGATGATTCGGTTTCACCAGCAGCGGTTTATAGTATAAGGCTTTGAGCAATGCCTCACCTGTCGTATCTATGACAAATTCTGCTCCTGCCTTCTGGCAAGCTTTGATCAGACGAAGATAGAAATCACCGCCAAGTGAAGGAGGAATACTGCCTGACAGCACCAGAATATCCCCTTCTGCAAGCTGATTAAGCTTCTGAAGCAGAGCAGCTGCTTCGTCCTCTGTCACGACAGGACCCAGTCCGTTAATCTCGGTTTCCTGATCATGCTTCAATTTGACATTAATTCGAGTATCATCCTGAATATGAACAAAATCCGATTTGATTCCTTCCTGATCTAAAAATGCGTCAATAAAATTCCCTGTAAATCCGCCGATAAAACCGAGCGCTGCGTGTTCTGCATTCAGCTGCTCAAGCACCCTGGATACATTGATCCCTTTGCCGCCAGGGAGCTTTAAATCCCGTTTCATTCGGTTCAAGCTGCCAAGCTCCAGTTGTTCGACTTCCACGATGTAATCGATGGATGGATTAAGTGTTACCGTATATATCATGTTAATCCCTCAATTGCTTTAAATTTCGGTCCAAGCCATTTCCTATATTCGCCAGGCACCCTGTCTGTTATTAACGTCGCTTCTTCCAGATTAAACAGCTTGGCAAAAGCAATTTCTCCAAACTTGCTGGAATCTGCTAAGACATAGGTCTGACCTGATAACTGATGAGCCCTGCGTTTAATCAGCGCCTCTTCCGGATCCGGTGTGGTATAGCCCATGGCCATATCCATTCCATTCGTTCCAAGGAAGCTCTTGTCGAATCGGAAATTATCCATATTTTGAAGCGCTATGCTGCCAATTACTGCTTTCGTATGCGGTTTCATCATTCCACCGAGCAAATAACTCCGTATCTTTTTGCTAACCAGCGCTTCTACGTGGGAGAGTCCATTGGTAACGACCGTTATATCCTGTGCTTCAATATAAGGAATCATGGCAAGCGTGGTCGTTCCCGCATCTAGATAAATGCATTCTCCATCATGGAGCTGTTTGGCTGCTAAGATGGCTAATTTTGTTTTCTCTTGAACGTTTTTGAACGTTTTCTCATCCATGCCAAGCTCGGTACTCTTATGACTTACGAGTGAAGCTCCCCCATGCACTCTTTTGAGAAGGTGCTTCGCCTCCAAATCCACCAAGTCTCTTCGAATTGTTGATTCGGAAGCATGGAGTAACTCCATCAGCTCCTGAAGTTTAACAACCCCACGCTGCTGTAAGCGTTCTAAAATAATTCGATATCGTTCTTCTGTCAGCATTCATCTTCCTCCTGACTGATTCTATAGTACCACATATCTAAATAAAAACAATCATTTTCTATCAAAAACATTCAAATTTCGTCAATGCAATGATTCAAAGCATCAAAAAGGCTCCAAGCAGGCTTGCCTTCATGCAAGAACTCCCGCCAGAGCCAGGTCACTTGTTTAATCTATAATTGCCATTGTCATTACAGAAATTAGCATGTGTTCTGTCCATGACTATTATTCACCCAAACGACATTGAATAGATTCACGTTGTTTCTTCGTCAAGCTCTTGAATACCAAATCATAGGAATGATCGATCATCGGCCGAATATCCTCGGGCCCAAGGTCCTGATCCAGATATACCGTGTTCCAGTGCTTTTTGTTCAAATGATAGCCCGGGACGACCGCCCGATGCTGTTCACGCAAATTCACGGCAATCACCGGATCGCATTTAAGCGATATGCTCAGTGGTTCCTTATCTTTGTTCAAGGAAATCAGGGCAAACATTTTCCCCTCGATTTTAGCGACAAGTGTATCCGCCCCGAACGGATAATCTTCCTTCGCAGTCTTTTTGGCTAAGCAATAGGAAATGATCGAATTCACTTCTAAACTCTCTCCTTAGTACGTATTCAGATATAATATGTAATTCATCATTGTCGTTGCAAATCACTTGGCATTTTACTCAAAATGCCTTATTCTGCCTCACCCAGCTTCTTCCCCCACAAGCACTCCACCTGAACAAGCCGATTGCCTTCAAACTCTAACAGATAGATGTCGGGCTTCGAGGTTCCTGCCCAGAATTCATACCCATACTGTGAATCATAATAATTCATGATTGCCACCATAATATTGCCATGCGTACCGAGGATAATGCTCTTCTCGGAATATTCCTCTAGTATTTGTTCAATGATGGGAATGGCGCGCTGCTGTGTCTGACGCGTCGATTCTCCTCCTTCGAGCGCATAATCCAAATCTTCAAACGAAGTTTGAATGGCTCTCTCCAGTACTTCCCATTCTGCTCTGTAATCAAGCCCTTCAATCCGTCTTTCTTTAAGTTCCTCATGCAGCGCAACCTCTAGTCCTTTGGACTTCGCAGTAGGCTTAACTGTATCAACGGCGCGAGTATAAGGGCTGGATATAACCAGGTTCACAGGTATGGAAGCAAATATTTCTGCCAGCTCCTGTGCATGGGCAGCTCCTTTGTCAGACAAGCCTCTTGTGCGTTCTTCTCCAAATATAAACGGAGATTCCGCATGTCTTACCATATATAATCTTGTTCTGCCTGCCGTCACTTATAGTAATCCCCCTTCATAAGAAATACGCTCTGCAGATAGCTTGTCTGTCAAATACTGAACTGTCATCTTAATGATCTGATGCCGATCCCCCTGTTCCAATATTCTGGCTCTCCAATAAATTGATCTTCCCTCATAGTACTCCAGGACAACAGGATCAGACAGCCATTTCAGGAGCAAACCCTTGTCTTCCGGAGCAAGCCTCCTTAAGCTCACTCCATCACTTTCGCATAGGTGCATGTAAGACCTCCTATACTTCTCCCCAGAAGACTTGTGTCGTATATTCAAAGTACACGCGTCCTTCCTGTTGATAGGAATCAAACAGCTCTAATAGCGCGTTCATCATTGGCTCATAATTGGGGTGGCCCGGCGGTGGACTGTATGAAGAAGACTTAAGTCTTCCGCTTAATCCTTCATAGTCAAAGATTTGGCGATTGGGAAATTCCACCGCATGAAGCTGTCCATTCTTATAAAATGAACGCAGCATGTCCGAAGTAATATTGGTATGCTTGACCTCATTGTAGTCCGTTCCATAGGTGTGAAGCAGCTCATCATATTTGACCAGGAAAGGCGTACCCTCGGTAAGTCTCGAATTCCATATCAGGACCACTTTCCCTTCCGGCTTCAGAATACGCTTGAACTCCTCTTTTGCCAAGTTCTGATCAAACCAATGAAAGGACTGGGCGCAAACAATATAGTCAACCGACTGATCTTGCAGGCCCGTCTCTTCAGCAGGGCTTGACTGCACTCTGAATTGAGCATTGCCAGACAGCCTGGATTCAGCTGCCAGCCGCATTTCCATATTCGGCTCAACCGCAATCACTGTACTCCCTCTAGCCAGCAGCAGCTCCGACATAATCCCTGTCCCTGCACCGATATCCGCAATGGTGCTTGCCGGGTTCATGCCTATCGTTCCATACATGTAATCGATGGCTTCTACCGGATAACTTGGACGATATTTCACATAAGTATCGACCCGATCCGAGAAACGTTCTTTACTGTTCATTTGATCAGCCACTTCCCTTCCTATTATCAAGCAACCTCTTATGCTGGAGTAAGCTCTATTATACCTTCCATAATTGGAAGATGATAGATTGCTGCAGCATCAGACCATTTTAGCCATAAACAATTCATCTACGTACTGTCCATCCACGAACAATGAATGGTGTTTCTTGCCCTCGATTTCAAATCCCATCTTCTGATACAGGCCTACCGCAGCTTCATTATGAGCCATTACAGTCAGCTCGATCCGGTGAATCCTGTGCAGCCTGCACCATTCCTCCATCGCCTGAAACAGCTTCGTGCCGACACCTTGGCCGGTATAATGCTGTAAGATGCCAATGACAATGTATACGACGTGCTTCTTGCGCTGCAGTTCAGAGCCAATGATGCCAAGCTGTCCAATCACACTGCCTTCTTCATTCACTGCCAGAAGCATTGTAGAGTGACCTGAATCCAGCATACCCTTTATACGCTTGGTCTGGGTTTCCAACGTAGCAAGTCTTTCACCCGGCTCATACAGCATGAATTTCGTCTCCCGGTCCAGCTCCTGATTCAGCTTGAGCAGCTGTTCTGCATCTTGTACCTGTACCTCTCTAATCTCCATATGTAGTCCTCCCACTAATCTTCCCTTATCTAGAGATAAAACAAAAAAGACCGTAACCTAAACTGCTAATACGGTCCTGACGAGTATGTAATTCAATTCTATCACTTAGGGGCAGTATATCCCAATTCTTTAACAAAATAGAGCAGCAAATCATCATTCACCTGCACCTGATCACCAACAGCAACTTCCCGATTATGATTCATCAGACCATTCCCATCAGGAATATAACCTCTCTTGCAATAAATGCGCTGGGCAGCCCCAAAATCCTTATAAAGCCCCATGCCGATCCCAATGCTGTCATAGGAGTTATAGGCAGCAATACTTTCAAACTCTTCGATCAGCTGATTGCCGATCCCTCTTCTCCGGAATTCAGGAAAAATGTTCACATCATTAATTTCAGGTATACCTTGTGCTCTGAAATACAAATAATCCGATTCAAACTTCAAATGTGCACAGCCAGCAAGGATTTGCTCGTCCAGATACACAAGAAGTGTGACCCTAAGGCCAATTTTATTCTCATGCAGACATTGTTCATAGAATGAGTCAGTACGTACGATTTTGTGGCGCTCAAAAGCTTCTTTCCATTGTTCGAGTGTTTCCTCTGAATCCAGTCTCTCAAGAATCATCGACATAATCAACCTCACAATCAGAATTTAAAGCTTACGATGTCATTATTATTGATTATATGCCTTTTTTAATAGGGTTACTATACTAAAAAAACAAACGATAGCGAATCGCTACCGTTTGCTTAATATGTTACGTAAACTCTAGCGTTAATTCGTGTATGCCCGTATTTCTAAAGGATAACGTGAACTCCAGTAATTTCTTACCCACTTGCGAATAAGCTTGCCTGCTTCTTCAGGGGAGTAGGCAGTCGTATCGATCGTCGATATTGGAGGGCTGAATGTGAAATTCTCGCTGTGGAGCAGCCGGTGTGCCAGTCTTGTATTGCTCCATATCATTTCCTGAGTCGCTCCTCGATCCCTAAGTCTATGTTCTCTTATTTCATCATTGCAATGCAGATTCATAAAATACACCTGGCTAAATAGCTCTCTGCAGCCGCTCTCTATTACATCCTCCGGAGTCAAGGTACCCACAAGCACCGTGCCACGATTATTCATTGAAATTTGATAAGCCATATGCAGCACAGGTCCTAATGACAAAGAAGAATCCAGGCTCTCCTCTGGATGCATGTCAAGAATAACAAACTCAGGAAGTAAACTTCGCAGATAAGGAACAACCGATGATTTTCCAACACAGCTTGCGCCTGTTACGATAAATAAGGGTGTCTTAGGCATATATCGCATCTCCTCTACTTTGAAATGAAACCGTTTGCTAAAATAATGAGAGGGCTTTCAAAAAACCTATACCTAAGGTTAACATATTTAGAGCCAGGATTGAAACGGGAAAGTTCATCAATTTGTAATGAAAATACTCTTTTTATCCATGGTTTTGTGATTTTTCTCGCTGTTTATACCGTATAGAGATATTTTTAATACTCATTTTTCCAATCCGGCAGTTCATCCAGCGTAATGACATATGGACTGTTATATACCTTCGTCAAATGCTGTGTACTATTCTGCACACCATCTCTAATGAACTCCCCGGACCAAGTAACAAACCAGCTCCAGTCTGCATGATATGCCTGCAGCAGATCCGGATCGGGAATAGGCCCATTTTCAGTCAGAGCAATGATCTTCTGATCGTTCACCAACGTCTTCAGATTCTCGTAGCGGCTGCTTACCGGTCCATAATTACCAGCACCTGGATAGCTGTCAACGCTAATAATATCAACATATGGATTACCTGGGTACCATGCCGGATTCTCTGAATTCCATACCCATATCAGATTATCAAGTCCGTGGAAGTTCGTGAATCGATCATACATTAGCTGGTACAGCTCCTTGGCAGGTTCCGGACCTTTGGCGCCCCACCAGAACCATCCGCCTTCCGCCTCATGCAGCGGTCTCCACAGCACTGGGATATCCTCTTGCTGAAGTCTCTTGAGCTGTACAGCAATCGCATCCATGTCGCGAATGAGCAGCTGGTAATCCTGGGATTCGGGGTGTGACATGGCATATTCAATATCAAAAGTGGTTGCTTCCGTATAGAACCCTCTCCACCATTCCTTGCCAGGTTGATCAATCAGATCTTTTGGAGCATTCCAATGCCATGCAAAGGTTACGATACCACCCCCAGCATCCCACTCGATCGCATGCTCAATATCCGTTGACACCGTTCCCCTCTCTGTTCTTGAAGGTGAATAATCCATTAGATCAAGTCCTAGTACAGCCGGCTTTTTGCCAAGCGTACTATGAATCCAGTTGGCATCGGCCAGCGTTTGCTGTCCTGACAGAATGTGCTGTCCATACTCTGATCTCAAATAATTGTAGAGCAACTGAGCCTCACTGCTGGCATCTGGATTGACTAGTGATGCATTGATTTGATGCGGAGGCGGATCAATCGCTCTCTCCAGCCGCACATAGTCAATGTAATACCAGCCCCAGTTACTGATGAAGCTGATCTGAGTTGAACCTGCTTGTAGCATAATTTTACCTGCATCCACTTCACTGAAATTGGTTGTTTCATGAAGCGTAATCTCACCTTGCGCTGTATCTCCCACGACAAGACTCGTATTCTTCGCTCCGTGCGGGGCCTGATATCCTATACTTAAATTGTAGAGACCCGTATCTGGGACGGTCACTTGTACACTCAGCTTATCACTCTGTGCATCAAATCCTCCTACATACCCGGTACCAGAGTAGCCTTGAAATTGCGTCATCACATCAACACCATTCAATAATCCATCTTCCGCTTCAAATATAATGGGAGCCGCCTCCATTTTCTTCATATTAGAAGGTATAAGCGTGCTAATTAGCAATATAGAAAGAAATACAGCCCAGCTTTTCTTTATATGCATTGCTTGATCCTCCTTCCAAATGGTGATGCATTCAATGACATGAAAAACTACCCAGCCATCCAGCTTAAGCGGTTACATCATGTTAGACTGATCACCTCCTTACAGAGATGTGACCACGAAGGAGTCCGACCTTATGGACTCCTTGCTTATGTCATCATCTTATTCAATAAGGCCTGTTCAAGGCGTGGATTCACAGACAGGTTCATATAGGACTGAGGAGGATTAAACTCATAGCCTCCTTTGAGCAGCTCAAGCGACATCGGCGCAAATTCGATGCAGGACAGGATGGGAATGGCATACCCGTAGGATACTCCGCTGAAATACTCTCGAAGCTCTGCCCCTGATCCTTGCCCGTGCCCTTCTGCAATGGATACGAGTGTATCGATATCCTCTTGGATCGGCATTCCGAATTCGATATAAGCTTTAATCTGTTTCACAGGAGAGGATACATATACAAATGCCGCTGCAGGTTCTTTTATAAATCTTCGGCGAAATTCGATGGTTTTCTTGCCTTCTTTAATAAGCTGGTAAGGCTCAGGCTGTAAACTCAAAATAATCTGACGCTTAGGCAGATCCAATAACAGCTGTAATTGTTCATTCATATCGTCAGCACGCTCCTTTATCTGTTTCCAAGTGAATATTTTCGCTGAAAACAGACGAAACCCTGCCTCATTCGACGACTTATGAATCAAGCAAATTCATTCCAGTGAGAGAAGACAAATACAGCTGGAGAGTTCCAATAAATCGTTATTTCGTTCCCTGCGTAGCTCTCTTTATCGTCGATATAGCAAGCAGCAGCCGGCTTTCCTTGTAGATGAGTTCTCATGCATTCATCATTTAGGTACTTATTTGGTCCACCTGCCAGCATGCCCGGTACGGGTGCCTCTACTCCATCGCCTACAGATGGACGATGATGAGGATGCATAACGGAATACTCTCCAAACCCCGTCACATAAGACAGATCGAGCACATTAAGACCTAATATATAATGCACATGACCAAGTGCAGCCTGTTCATACTCCACATTTCCGCATAATTTATGAGCCAAGAGAAGAAGCATCGCTCTGTTCATGACAACCATATTACTTCCCCAGATATAATCCTCTTCCTTAAGGGAGATGCCATAGCCATCTTGCTTCGCGATCTGCAGCAAGCGATCCGCTTCATTCAAGAGATGACTCTTCAGCTCAGCGTATAGGGCAGCATCTTTCTCTTGCTTATCAGCTAGCAAATAGCGAATGGTGCCATATCCGCCCATATCTGCCCAACCCAATTCACATTTGGGGAAATCCTTCTGTACGTACCTTTTGACCGCATCATGATACACCGAATCACCGGTGGAAAAATACAGCTCGGTCGCAGCCCAGTATCGTTCATCCAGATCGCATGCATCCCCGTATTCTCCGGTAAATATATCCGGCGGATTACGAAACCCCGGCTCATTCGGATGCTTCTCAAGCCATGTCCAGGAATACTTGGCCGATGTGAGACATTTATCTGCAAACTCAGCATCGTAGGTATTATATATTCTTGCAGCCACAGCCATTACAGCACAGCTGGCAGCTGTTGCAGTCGCAGAGATGGGCGCAAAGACAAGCTCAGCTTCATCCTCCTCTGGCATGACATCGAGCCCGGGAAATTGCTTGGTTGTCAGCTTGTGATAGGATCCGCCGGTGGCAGCATCTTGCATTTTGAGCAAGAACTCTAGCTCTACTCTGCATTCATGCAGCACATCTGGCATGATTCCGTCCGTTTCCGGCAAGGGAATGGAATGAACAAATGCATTCGGGTACAGCTCCCAGCTAAGCATCAGATCGACTAGCGCCTTTGCGCCGGCTACGACATATTTTCCATAATCGCCTGCATCATGCCAGCCTCCATTGCCGTCAAGCCGCTGACTCGAATTGGTATGAACAGATCCTTGCGACGTATGGCAAGCCTTATGACTCCATACACCTGCATACTCCTCGTCCAAGTCTTCGCCACAGCGCAAATAATAGAACGCCTTCATCAGTCCGCCATGTACTTCGGCATAGGGTTGTTCCGATATGATAAATGGAGAAGATACATTCCCTTCCGAATCCTCAATTCTATATTGTCCGGGCACTTCAAATGCTGAAAAATCACCCTGATATACGTGGTCGCCGGAGCAGAGATCCTCCACTCTATCATGTGTCTGAGCAGAATAAACAACCTCTGAAGTTGCTGTATCCCTAATGTGAAAGGCAGAGCTGCTTCCTCTCAATATGACGAGCTTATTCCCCTTTGTTGGATATCCGATCTGATTGACAAGGACTTTACGATTCGAAATACGCATTTATTCTCCCTCCTAATTTTTCAGTGAGATAGAAGAGGCCATCCCTATGCATGATACTTACATGTCTATAGGAGCGGCCTTTTTTGATAACAAAACGTATTGCAATAAAAATATCTGTTAATTATTTATTCAATAGATGGGTTGCTTTAATGAAATCTGACATGGATCGCACGTTCACTTTACCTGGTGATGCCGCTGCAAAAGCTTGATCCCCATAAGTACGGGTAGCAAACGATACTTCTTTCACTTCACCTGGAAGCAGATCAAAGAAATTGTCGCTGAATACACCTTCTGCTTCACTATCGATCCATACCTGCTTCGCCAGTATGTTCGTCGTAAGCGTAAACCGAGTTCCATTTGTTCCTTCTACCTCAGTTATCATCACTTCCGCAGCACCCAGCTTCAAATCTTTAAACGGAACAAAATAGTGACGCTGTACATCAACGACTTTACCGTTAATCAAGAGTTCAGCAACTGCCGTTGTACGTTCCGGGTCATGCCCTTGAAGCAGCTCGGCAAGGGAGAGTGACAGAACAAGATTCGTTGCATTCCCTGGATTACTTACAGCATGTGTCTCAGTATGACGAACCGTACCGTCAAAATCAGCTACACGGATTCGTAGTTCTCCCTCAATCGGCTTCAGCAGATCAGACAGCAGGTAGAAATCAACTTTGTTATCCTTTGTTCCATCAATGGAAATCATTTCGTCGGCAAAGCTGCGTTTGGCGTAGTATTGAAGCGCCTTCCAGTTACCGTAATAGTCCATTCCCGCCCATGAAGCGACAGGCCATGTATCATTCATTTGCCAGTATAAGGTCCCCATTACAAAAGGTCTGTTTCGGCGGTGGGCCTCAATTGCCATTTTCATCGCATCGGCCTGAAGCACCTGACTCATATAGAGGAACGAAGGGAAATCCTTCGGCTCTGTCATATACATATCCATATATTCTTTAATGAGGCGGTTTCCATCCCCATTCTTCTGATGAGCACGCATGACTTCAGAAGTCAGCTCAAGATCCGACTCTGTTGCATAACGAAGAACGGATTTGTGCTCAGGAAAGGATTGGAATCCATATTCACTCATGAAACGGCCCAATTTGATGTTGTAATTCTCAAACGGCTCTGTGTTATGCCAAACTCCCCAGTAGTGAACATCCCCTTCGATGGAGCTGGTTGAAGCGTGCTGGTTAATATCATTCGTAACCGAAACAATCGGTGAAGAAGGCCAATAATCTGTGCCGGGAACAAGTTCTGTGAGCACTTCAGGCAGCAGTTTATGGAATACAGCTTCATAATCGGCCCAGATTTTCTCGCGCTGCTCATGCGTATAATCTTTCTTCCAGCCCCAGCCAGCCTCTTCATTATAATGAGCCCATGCCGAATCAATCTCGTTATTACCGCACCACAGGGCAATACTTGCATGATTGCGTAAACGCTTAACATTGTCGATCGCTTCATGGCGAACGCTTTCAAGGAATGCATTATCACCAGGGTACATACTGCATGCAAACATAAAGTCCTGCCATACCAGAATTCCATATTCATCACACAACTCATAGAAATCGTCCTGCTCATAAATGCCGCCGCCCCATACACGAAGCATGTTCATATTGGAGGCTGCTGCAGATTCGATCTCGTGTCTGTATCTCTCACGGGTAACCTCTGTAACGAAGCTGTCGTTAGGTATATGGTTAGCCCCTTTAGCAAACACCGGAAACCCATTCAACTCAAAATAGAAGGATCTGCCGTATTCATCCTTGTCACGGACGAGACGAATGCTGCGTAGCCCGGTTTTCACAGAAGCTTCTGCAAGAGGTGTTTCTGCTTCATGATCCAGCACCTGAGCAGTGAACGTATACAAGTGGGCTTCCCCAAGACCTCTGGACCACCATAGTTTAGGATTGCTGATGTTCAGAGGTATTTCCACTTTCTGAAGCCCAGGTACAAGGGAAACCTTTGCGCTCCACTCCCCTTGATCCGTAGAAATACGAATGAGTTTGTCACCTGCTAGATCCGCTGTAATTTCTAAGATCGCTGTCAAATCCGCGGTTTCTTTCGTTACTTTCTGCTGGTGAATGTACAGGTCCGCTACGCGCACATTAGACCACGCTCTCAGCTCGATTTCACGCCAAATACCGCTCGTTACAAATCTTGGACCCCAGTCCCAGCCGTAATGATAAGGCGCTTTTCTAGCGAAGATACTTACTTTCTTGTTACCAAGCTCTCCGACTTCAGACTGGTCATTTGAAGCTGGCAAAGGATATCCAAGTGCTTCAAGCTTCGGAAGATCCTCATTAATTGGAGAACGAAATACAATTCTCAGCTTATTACCTTCAGATTTCACGTATGGCTTCACATCCACTTCCCAAGTGCGGAACATATTATCGGCTGACAATACATGCTGATCATTAATGAACACTTCCGCATATGTATCGAGTCCGTTGAATACAAGCTCGATATGGTCCTCCCCAAGAAGTTCACTCGGTATATCAAACAGGGTTTTATATTCCCAGTCTTTCTTATCAATCCATTGAACAAGCTTTTCATTCGTGCCATAGAACGGATCGGGAATTTGGCCATTCCGCAGCAGATCCGTATGTACACATCCCGGAACTACAGCTGGGAGCCATTCTTCTCCTTCACACGATTTAAATGTCCAGTCATTTAACAGCAGCTTCGATTCATGCATGGTTTAGGAACCCTCCATATATGTTATATTCGAATCAATTTCACAATACTCTGAAGCATGAGTTATAAAATGGATTCATTTCTAAAACCTATTGTCTCATGGAATCGACAACTCTTCAATCATTTTGTTATCCTAACATATTATTTTTTAGATAACAAAACAAAACATCAGATAAGCTCGTGCTTCCAATATACAGAGATTCTTATGACAGTACATACATAACTGCACGATTAGATGGAATATATCACACCCTATTCAATAGAATTGCGACTGAAATATTACATATGCGGCGCATGTGGTTGGTCTGCGTTTAACGATGTTAACCAACCACTCCAGTACGCTCCACACTTTCAACAAAGTAGCGCTGTACAAATAGATATAAAATAATGAGGGGTGCAATCGCCAGCAGTATACCTGTATCTACAATCATGGCTACATGATTTGGGTCAGCTTTGATATCTGTACCGGACAAGCCCATCAGCTGTGGAATAATGAGATTGACCTGTGAGGGGAGTGACGCAACCTTCAGTGACATGAGATTGCTGTCACTCATGAACAACGATGGGTAGAACGTATCGTTATAAGTCCAAACAAATGAAAACAGCATGACAGTAATCATAGGAGGAATGGCGTTAGGCAGCATAATCCGCATAAACGTCTTGATTCCTCCCGCACCATCGATCAAGGCCGCTTCCTCAATCTCCTTCGGCAGGCCTTTAAAGAACTGTCGGAAAATATAGATGAATAGCCCTGCCTTTAGTCCGGTCGCGGTAGCAGCGGTAATCATAGACGGCCAGTACGTATTTAAGAGATTAACTCCTTCCTTGCCTGTTAGCAATGTAATCATGTTCAGGACGTCGAAATTCCTGAAATGAAGATACATCGGCACCATAAGTGTGCTCGAAGGAACCAGAATGGTCAAAATGACTGCTCCGAACAATATTTTACTCCCGGGAAATTCAAATCTCGCAAAACCATAACCTGCAAGAGCGGTCGATAGTGTAGTGAGCAGCATCATAATGACTACATACACCATCGTGCTTCCAAGCAGTGGAAAATAGTTTAACACTTCGGCAGCAAGCTTGATATTATCCATCGTAAAGTTAACTGGTATCATGTAGATCGTTGGGTTATATATATCCACTTTATCCTTAAAAGCGGTGGATACCTTCATAAGGATCGGATAGAGTATGACAAAGGAAATACCGATAATGAGCATATAACGAAAGATGTCCCAGAGCACGTTCATCACTTTGTTTTTCGTACGCTGCATGCGGAATACGACGGCCTCGCTGCGCCCGAGTCTTTTGGTTTCCTGCATTGAATACCTCACCACCTAACAATGGGGATTAATTGTAATGAACGCGCTTCGATATAAAGAATCCAATCAAGAACAGCAATAGGCCGACCACAATGGTGTAAATCCATGACATGGACGCACTCAGCCCGAAATTCTGCGTTTGAAATGCGGTCGTGTATATGGTTTGTGTAATCGGACTTGTCGTAAATGAATCAATGACCGTGTAGATGACATTTGTCAGGATCAAAGGGCTGACCATCGGGAACGTAATCTTCCAGAAGGATTCATAACCAGTTGCACCCTCAATTTTGGCTACTTCATACATTGAGCTTGGTACGGATTGCAAAGCCGCAAGGAAGATTAGAATTTGTACCCCCGAGCTGCGAATAATTTCGTAAATTCGCATAACCGCATCCACAATGTACTCCGTTATGACAAGAGGCAGACCCGCCTCGTTTAACAAGCGAATCATAGACAACGTATTAAACTGTGAAGAAGCTCCTGCAGTCTCTTCCGCTACCGTTGCATTCCCAATCAAATTGATTAAGCCCGATGCCTCTGCAGAAGCGACGGCTCCGGAGGCTAATATAACGGGCAGGAAGAAGATCGCTCTCGCAAGCCCTCTTCCTCTGAACTTTTGATTGAGGAGTACTGCAGAGAATAGACTGAAGAACAGAATCAGGGGTACATTAACGATCATTTGCAAGACGGATTCTGTCAGAATCCGGTTATAGTTCGCATCAATCAGCAGTGCTTCTTTGAAGTTGTTCCAGCCAACGTACGCAAGCGTATAGCCCTGGGAGACGACCGTCAGCTCGCTAAGACTAAACCGAATGGACTGAATCATCGGTGTAAGAAATAGAAAGATAAATCCAAGCAGCCACGGTGAAATGAAGAGCAGGCCAAGAAATGATCTTTTTTGAGATAAGGTTATACGGCTTGTTCTCATGATCGGTCACCGCCTATTACATAGTCCTGTGCCGGAACGCTTACTCCGTGAGCTACGACAGGTTGCTCATTATAATTAATTAATAGAGTAGTTCCATTGCTGTACATAACTTCTACCACTCCAGGCTCATGCACAACTCGATTCAGCATTTTCTCGGTCCGAAGCGGATTTAATACCTGATTCACTTCGTTATACAAGATGACAGCTTCATCTAACCAGCTGGAATACTGGGCTGAGTACATATAATCATACCGGGTGTACTTCAGCTCTGAAGAAGTGTTCGCCGTCCATAGAAAATGCGGGGCAGAACCAAGCTCCAGACTCCGCAGAGCCTGCTGCTTCATATCGGTTGTAGCCGATAGATTGACCGGTTCTCCTGCATAATCAATAAATCCGTGTATAACCATTTGATAAAATGGCACCGATTCATCTGTCAGGTTAAATTGGCTGGAGCCTTCAGGCGCATTGACAATATGCTGAGCATATTGCAGGGCATAGGCATTCCCTCCGCTAATCATCAGATTAGGATATTCTGCCGCCAATGCTCCGATTTGTTCCTCGACGATGGCTTTGGCTGTATCCCGGAATATCAAACTGTTGTTACGATAATCGGAATGCAGCGTGCTTCCTAAATCGCGAAGGGCAAGACCCGTCAAGTTCTTCTTGCGGAACTGCTCCATAAACTGTGCTGTGACATCCGGAAGCTTCGCTGGGGACAGCAGATAATATTCATCCTGCAGGAGCGACATTCGGTTAAGAGATCTGTCATAAGGAGAGAGCTCTGCTTCTTCTTTCGTGATGAAGCGGGAAGCATCTCTTGCCGAACGAAAACCGCTGCCTGTATCATATACCTGCTGAAAGGCCACATCAGGATACAGCTCCCCACCCGTACTGCCAACCTGCTCTTGAAGGGCAGTCAGCTCACGGCTTGTGCCTAACTCGGAGGTGTTCAGTTTGACTGGAAGCTCGTGCTCAAGCCCGGCTCCGAACCACCCCAGATACTGCATTTGGATATTAGAGATTCCCTGTGCCTGCATTTCTGTTACGATTCCTTGTGCTTCTTCGAAGGTGGTCATGGCTACGGTAGCATCATAAGGAACCCCCAAGAAAGACTGCTGTTTATCAATCGCTCCCACAATATCAACATAGAAAGGAATTTGTTCTTCCTCCGTTAACGGCTGAAGCACACCTTGCTCGACAAGCATCGTTTGATAGGCTTGAGCCATACCCGAATAACTCGCATCCTCGCCTGACAAGAAGTGGTATTTCACACGAATATCACCTTTATATTTCTCATCCGACAACAGCTGAATCTCTTGGATTTTACTCCCTGTGTAGAGCTCCAGCTCATCATCTCCACGAACAGCGTAACGGCTGAACACATGATTGAAGGAATTTTGTTTACCGCTGATATCAGCTGCGACACTGGCATTTCCATCTCCTCCATCAATGACAGCGAAGAAGGCACGATCACCGGATTTCAAGCCGAACACCGGCAAGCGGGCCGATTCAGCAATTTGAGCTCTTGTTCTGCTGTTATCATTCGGGTCCGGTCCATAAACGGGCTGAACATACTGCGGCTCTTTTACTTTTCCATTATCAAAATGAATCAGACTCCCGGAACCATCCGGCACGAACATATAGCCTTCTTGTCCTGACTTCGCTGCCCCAAAGTAGCTTAACAAGTCCAGCGTTTGAATCTGATGCCCTTCGCTCTCCTCCAGCTGAGACAGGGGAACGGTTACCGAGAGGGCATTCTCTTCCAAACGGTATTCCACAGGAATGAGGAACTTCGGTTTATCCGCTGATCCGCCTGGCCCGCCGATCCCATTCTCTTCATTGTCATAAGCCAAATCTTCAGGCGTATATCCTGCTTGCTCGAAGGCTGCCAGCATCTTGCGGAGCACGAGAGGCCGTTCGACTTGCGTATCCGCTCTCTCCACGACCTCCGGATTTGCTTCCTGTTCGAGGTAACGTGTCTCGACATAGCTTGCTGTCACTTCATCCAGCTGGCTCAGTACTTTTTCCTGCAGCCTTTGTTTACTAATGAATTTCGGCAGCGCATCAATTCCAAGCTCTGCATCACCCAGCGTGTATTCAATGCGGACACCATCTGCGATGCTCTGTAATTCAAATTGTTCGTTTGAAATGCTGTACTTGTAGTTTGTATAAGTATCTAGTACACCAAGCGTATTGCGAAATGAAACGGTAACCTGAGAGGAGATGGATTCTTTTTCAAAGGCAGTGGCAATACTGTCTTCTTCCACATCCAGCGGATTACTGTACCAGACATCTCCAGAGCGTTGATCCTTCACCGCAATTACGGTCGTCTCTTCATTAATGTACAAGCTTAAGCTGTCATTCTTGGCGGCAAGAGCCATTCCCGGCACGCCTTCTGACGAATCCTGGAGGGGTACGAATGCCTCTGCGCCAGGATCAGCGGACGCTGTCACATAATTCTCTGGATCAATACCTGACAATCTTCCGCTAAGGATGATGAAGCAGATGATACTGACCAGCATAAGAACGCAAGCCAGCAAAGTTGTGTATTTCCATTTACGAGATGACACCAGACTTACGCCTCCTTAAGATCGGAATAAGAGCTCACGGTATATATTGATCACAAATTCAATAATTTGCTGAACGAGGCTCATCACCAGCGTACCCAGGAATACGATAATCGCCATAACCACTATAGTCAGCAGAATCGTGACAATGGTCTTCGTTGCGGTATACTGGTGTACGGTCATAATGCCGACGAACAGCAAATATATGAACCAAATGGCCGCTGCAGTATTCAGCAAATAATAAAATGCGGTCTCCTCCTGTGTCATAAATCGGCTGATTAAGGTCATTGGCAAGTACACCAAAATCATCGGTATGAGCGCATAAGCGGTCGCATTAACGATTTCGCTAAACTTCCCTTCACCTTCCATGAGTGTCGTAATGGACCAGTTCGATACACACCACAGGATAAAAGGAAGCACTACATACTGGAGTTCAGCCAAGCTGTTTAACGTTCTGGGATCATTGAAATTGACCAGGAAGCCGGCAAACTGCCGCTGAATTACCATGGTTATAAATAGAAGAAACAATATAGTAATAGCAACTCTAAGTTTTCCTTCTCCCTCATACTTCAGATCCCAATACCCTTTAAACGGATGGATGATGAGATGGAGAGGAAACTTAATAAAATCCTGCTTCATGCTGCTCTTCCCTCCTTTTACGCCAGGCTTTAGACCATCTGTATCCGGCAAACACAATAACGACTGTAGTTCCAATCGTTAATATCGTACCGAAATGCTCCTGCAGCACTTCCTTTCGATACCGCTTGAAGGCAACCGAGTAGTTTTTCCGATCCATACCCAGCTTGAAATGCTCCATCGCTTCCTTATTCTGCTTGGCATAGAGGAGTGATTTGCCAATCCCAATGTAAGCGATATCATAGTTCGCATTCAGTCTCAGTACCTCTCGCCACTTGGCTACAGAAGACTCGTCATCCCCGTTGTAATGCGCGGTGACTGCCTCGTTAATGGCACTTCCATAGCTGGTCGGAGAGAAGAGTGTAATGGTTTCTTTACCTTGATCGAGGACGATATGCTGATTCCCGAGCTTCTCAATGGCTACCGGCGTACTGAAGGTTCCGACCTGTGTTCCTATTCCGCCGTAAATATACAGCAGATTGCCTTCATGATCATAGGTGAAGATACGCCCTCTGAGTGAATCCAGAACACTATACATCCCGCTCCCTTGATATTTGATATCAACTAATTTGGAGGGACCTCCATTTACTCCCATTGACCGGTATCGGATATCCCCTTTCACATCAAAATATCCATACCTCTTCAACACATCCTCACCTGAAGGATTCAGACGCTTAACCGGTGTACTGGAGCCCGGGTCAATATTCGTTGCATAAACGAATCCTTTATCCCCCATATCAATATTGGAGAATTCCGTTGGAATGTATAATGCCATTTGATTCTTCTGTGCATCTGTAGCGATGAGCCGCCACAAATAGTCAACAAAATTGCGCCGTACCTGAATCGTTCCAACGTAGCCGATGAATTCACCGGACTCATCAAACTGCAATATCCCCTCATAGGCTCCCCGGGATGTGACAAATACCCGTTCGGCATCATCCACCGTCAGTTTCAACGGGACAAACGAGAAATTAGCTCCAAGTACCTCGGACTGCGGATTTTCGATCGATTTGATCCAATCTCCTTCTGAAGTCAATACGACGATTCGTTTATTCTCTGTATCAGCGATATATAAGTCTCCGGCTTCATTCACCGTGATACCACTGGGCATATTAAAAGTCTCTTCAGCTCCGTCTTTCATGAAACTTGAGATGATTTGCTCTACGGTCCAATCGTCATCCAGTACAATGATCCGATGATTCCCCGTATCCGCAATATAGATTTTGCCAGCCCTGCTGACGAACATGTCCTGTGGAGATACGAAGCTTCCAATTCCGAGATCGTGTCCCGAAATACTTCTATCCGGCAGAAATGCATCTGGAGCAGGCACAGCCTCTTCATAGTAATTGTAGGTGTAGCTCTCATAAGGAGCCTTGGCAGCTACCGCCGAAGGAGCGGAACAGAGCAGCGCTGCTGCGGTAAAGCCAATCCAATATCGCTTCCACGTTTTTTTATAGGCATGCAAGTTCTTGTCCCCCCTATTCCTTCATCCCGGAAGTCGCCATGGTTTCAATAATACGGCTTTGCGAAAATACGAAAATGGTAATCGGAACACTCATCATAATGAGCGCGACTGCTGCACCAACACCCGCTCTCGCAATGCCCCCTTGAATTATGTTCGTTGTTGCAGAGGTCAGCGTCTTGAGATTCTCACTATAGATAAATCCATTCCCATCCGTTCCCCACAGGATCTGAAACAGCAGGATGATAAGTGTCAGCCATGCGGGCTTCACATTCGGCATGACAACAGACCAGAAGATTCGATACTCACTCGCCCCATCAATCTTCGCTGCTTCGATCAGAGCATCCGGAATCTGCTCCATGAACTGCTTCATTAGATACAGACCGAGCGGATAAGAAAAGGCTGGAATGATGACAGCCCAGTAAGTATCCACCCACCCCAGCCAGGACATGATCATATAGGTTGGAATGGCCGTTACAGCAGGTGTAAACATCAAGGACAGCACGATCATTTGGAACATGATCTTATTGCCGGGAAATTGATGCTTTGCAAGCGGATAGGCAGCAGCAGAAGCCAGCAGAACGTGGCCCACGATTCCCATTCCGGTAATAAATACTGTGTTAAAAATGTACCTTGTGAACGGTACCCATGAAGCGCCCAGCAAGTTGATCAGATCTGCAAAGTTATCCATCGTTGGGTTCTTGACAAATAACGTCGGCGGAAAAATAAAGATTTCATCTAACGGCTTGAAGGCCGCATTAATGGCATATACCAGCGGCAGTACCATGAAGGCACCTACAACGCCCAAGACGAGAAACAGCGACAAGCTTCCCAGAAACGAGCGATTTACTCTCTTTACTCGATTTCTCCGGAATAGGCGATAGGGTATGTTCATCATCTTTATTCACCTACTCTACGCAATAATTTTTGGACGATTATGTTGGAGCCGATCATGATTATGAACAATACCGTAGCAATTGCCGATGCAAATCCCATCTCAAAGCGGATCGTACCAAAATCCATCAAATGCGTTACGATGGTCTCCGCTGCATAATTGACACTTGGGAATCCGGCAAGCTGAATGGACACATCCGATACGGCAAGTGAAGTCGTAATCTGAATAACAGCTCCAAACATCAGCTGCGGCTTCATGGAAGGAAGAGTAATGTACCATAGTTCCTGCCAGCGGTTCTTGATGCCGTCAACAGCTCCTGCCTCATATAACGTCTTGTCAACAGTTTGAAGACCGGCAATAAAAGCAAGGAATCCTGTTCCAAGACTCAGCCACAGCTGAACCAATATGATGATTGGCAGCACATAGTCTTCGGTTTTGAGCCATTGAATAGGCTCGAGCAGTATTCCGATCTCAATGAGCAGACCGTTAATGATCCCGTAACGGTCACCGGAGAATATGAGCAGCCAAATGAAGAATACATTTCCTGAAATGGATGGGGCATAGAAGATCAGGGTCATGAAGGCTCTCCATTTTGGACTCAGTTCATTGATGATCCATGCGAAGATAAAACAAGCAAAATAACTGACTGGACCTGTAATGGCGGCGAACAGCAGTGTATTTTTCAACGCAATTAAGAAAATATCATCTTCTAGAAACAGCCGTGTGTAGTTCTGCCATCCAACAAACTTTGGCATTTCGAGCATGTTGAAGTACGTAAAACTGATAATAATGGAGAGAACTACGGGCAATACAGTGAACATCAGAAACAAAATCATATAAGGAGCCATCAATATATACAGATGTTTCTTCACTTTGATTTCCTTGATCAATCTGCTGACCTTGTTGTTCTCCCGAAGCGCCCGTTCGCCCTGTGGAGGGACTGCGCGAGTCTTGTTTTCAATCTGGATATTGGACATACGCTTGTATCCCCCCTCTATTCGGTCAGACCAAATTCACTGCGCTTGGCACGAATCTCATCCTGAATATATTGAACGTAATCCATCAGCGCTTCGCGCGGTTCCGTCTGTCCGTCAACCGTACGATAGAAAGCATTAATGAGATGTCGTCCTGTAAAGTAACCACCCGGCACTTCCGGAATACCTTGAACCCAATCAAATCCGGCCTGAAGTTGATCGAAATCCTCGACTGGCCATGGCAGCTTCTCAAGTGCATTAATATTCGCGGTAGGGTATCTTGCGGCTGCACCCATTAAGCCTTCCATCTCACGCCCGAATTTGACCTGTGTTTCCTCGCTGGTCCACCACTTCATGTACTCCCAGGCGGCTTCTTTGTCGTCTGCTCCTTCGAGCATAAGTACACCACTTCCACCGCTGGCCACAGAGCGATTAATCCCCCCATCTTCACTTTCCGTACCTGGAATCACTGTAAAACCCCACATTCCACGGATCTCAGGTGCAAATACGGTCAATTGGTTATACGTCGTATAATCAGCAATCCCGATTGGCATTTCACCCGTTCGAAAACGGTTTGCAAAGTCATATTCCCGTTCCAGCTTGTAATCCGTATAGAACTCAGTCCATTGTTTAAAGGCATCAATACCAATCTGGGAATCAAGGTCCGACTCCTTGCCTCCCTCACGATAGAACTCTCCGTTCGTCTGGAAGAGCAGCATCGAATATACAGAGTTCGGAGGTACATTCTCTCCTGGATAGCTTGGCTGAACGACGAGCGGCAGTCCAAAATCCATATGGTTCTTATCAAGCACGGAGAGAAGATTCCATACTTCATCCCATGTCTGCGGCACTTCGAGACCCAATTCATTCAGAACATCCTTGCGATAGAACAGCATGTTGAACGTCTGTGTTTCAGGAAGTGCATACACTCCATCCTCATAGGAGTACGGCACTAAGGCGCTGTCACGAAATCTTGCGGCCACCTCATCGTAGTCCGAAAATACAGAAATATCAGCAGCTGCATTACGCATCGCGTAGTTGACAGGAATGTCATTTCCCATCTGCATGGCGACATCCGGACCCTGGCCTGATAAGGTGGCAGGCAGCAAGGAGCCCATTGGTACCAGCTTCAGATTAACCTGAATCCCTGTCTCCGGTGTAAATGTCTCATCAATCATCGATTTGATCGTATTCGCCTGATCTCGACCACTTCCGATCCATACGGTGACCGTTCGTCCCTCCTCTGATTCGCTCGCTACACTTCCGATGGAATCATAATCAATGAAGAAGGAGTAGAAGAAGGTTACGATTTCATGCCATATTTCCGCGAACCAGCTGCTTCCCTTATTAGAGATTGTTTGGTCTGATGAAGCTATGTAGATAGAATCGATCTCAAGCGGCTGTTCCCGTATTTGCTGGAGCCATGTACCCAGTCCGCCTGTATTGGTCTTGTAGGCCTGTAATCGTCTAGGTATGGTGTCCGGATCATCTACCATTTCATCAAGCTGCAATGACATTGTTTTCAACAGTGCATCCTGGTCACCGCTGCCTTGGGACAATGCTCTTAGCTGTGCTCCTACTTGCTTCAATCGTTCGCTCTCTTGGCTAAACACTTCAAGCAGGTCAGGAATCCGTTCATCAACTCGATAATCCCGCACCTCATCAGGGGCAGTACCTGTTATCATCAGAATTTTGCGATACATGGAATTCAGTTCGATAAGGCTATTCTCTACTTCGCGAATGAGCGGAGCAAACTCACCAAGTGTGACCTCCATGCGGATGGTGTTAGTGCCTGCCTTCAAATGATACAAATAAGGCTCGCTTGATTCATCTTCCATGATTCGCATTTCGTATCCATTCTCGTATCTAAAAGGAATTCTGCTCATTTCTTCGAAAGGAATTTCTCCGTTAATAGTCATCTTTCTAGTCGAATAGATCCCTCTTACAAAATTCTGCTTAGCGTTAAAAGCAAGTTTATAAAGTCCTTCCTTCGGAACCTCAACCTCCCATTCAATCCACTGACCTGGGATACGCCAGTTATAGCCGCCGATCGTGTTCACTTTAGACAGCTTCGGACTGTATGGATATGTTGCCGGGCTGGATCTATCCATCAGCGGATAGAGGGTTGGGGATGATTTCGCTGTAGCGTCCTCTGCCTGCAGCTCAATAAGAACTCCGGCGGGTGAATCCATTCCTTCAGATGTCTTCAGGCTTGCATATTCTTCATAAGCGGCCGGCTCCTCATATTTATGAAGCACAAGCTCCTTGATGATCACCGGCTCACGTTGTGCAATTAAAGATAAGGTATGTGAGCCATGGCTGAAATAAAATGCAAACGGCTCCTCATAATAGCCATTAGAATCCTTAAGCAATGTCGTTTGCCAAGCCGGGGTCTCATGCTGCTGAGGACGAAGATCATTGCCTCGATTATCCTGCTCAACCTCGGGCTTCAGATTGTCCCATACCCGGTCCATTTGAATGAATGCCGCTTCACGAAATGGAAGTTCTCCATCAATGAGCAGACTTCGTTCGATTGCTGAGCTCTTGCCCTCGGTCGGATAATAGGTGGATGAAATATAGTAAAGGCCTGCTGCTTCGACCTCAAAAGTCCATTCCAAAGTACTGTCTTCTCCAGTTTTTATAGATGGCCCTGAGGCTCCCTCAACGTCTGAAACGATTTCTGAACCTTCCCCCTCAAGAGAGCTTACCTTGGCTGCATCCAGTACGATCTCTTGGTCAGGGTAAGACTCCCCCTCGAACTTCTCAACATATTCACTATATGATTCATCATTAGTCAGAATCAGATCTTGTGACAACATGGGGGCTTGCTCCGAAGATTGAAGTATCGAAGTATTCTCATCGGCAGCGACAGTTCCTATGACTGAAGAAGAGAACAGCACAGAGGAGCCGACCGCAAATACCAGTATCACTTTTAACCATGTTTGCACACGCATCAGCGGATTCAAATCGCACGCCTCCCTACTACCATAGGCAGCATAGTTCATTTCCTTTGCAGATAGATTGAACATAAGAAATCATAGGTAAATACTCGATCTGTGTTGATCTTAAGCTATAGAACAATGAAATCTTTAGTTCATTCAATCTAGGTCGAAGCTTAATAAAGAGAGGGGCAGGGCATTATGAATCTTAAATCCCTGCCCCTCTTTCTCCAAGCTGATAATTGCGGAACCCATTATTTATTTTGTGCTTCCAGCTTATCAATCGATGCCTGAGCCTGCTGTTTGTATTTTTCCGCTGCCGAAGCTACGGAAGCGTTCTCAACAAGAACGTCAGTAACAAAGCTGTAATACGGGTACTCAGGATAAGCCTCATCAAGAGATACCAAACCTGTTCCTGTGATGTTCTCTCTTATGATGCGGATGTCATCTTCATAAGAGTACAGACTTTCTAAGTAGTTCTGTGAAGGATACTCCTCCAGCTGTGGAACATCATACAATTCTTCGAAGATCTGATACACAAGTTCCGGGTCCTTCACACCCTTAGGAATGAAGTAGGCATTTAGGGCCGTGTCTCCATATGTGACTTCAGGATTTCCTTGAGGTCCAATTGGATAAGGAACAACACCGATCTCAAAGTTAATATCTCCAATTTGCCATTGTGCAGCGTGGAACATGGCAATATCGCCGTCCTTGAAAGTGTCTGTTTCTTCCCACAGTGACTTGTCTCCCGATTTCACTTTGACCACGTTATTGTTGTACAGAGATACCAGATATTCGATGGCCTCAATCGTGCGAGGGTCAGTCAAGCCTTCCTTCGGCTTCGTCTCGTCGCCTTCTGGATCGAGTACGGTATTGCCGCCGTTTGCTACGATTAAATTCCGTCCAACTTGAGCGGACCAGCCGGAGAAGCCCCATGTGTCCATTTTTCCATCATTGTTTGTATCCTTTGTTGCCTGTTTGGCAATCTGTAGCATCTTATCCCAGGTCCATTCGCCTTTGTCGTATAATTCTTGGAGATCTGGCAGTCCCAGCTCTTCGAACAAATCTCTGTTGTAGTGGATTCCTACGCCGCCGTTACTTGGCATGCCGCCGTAGAACCCGTATTGCTCTCCAAGTAGTGCCGGACCGGCATTAGCTAAGCGCTGATCCGTGTTAATGCTGGATTCAGGTGTTGTAAATTCCGAAATTTTGTGTAGCTGGCCTTTCTGAATGGCAGGAAGTGCTGCTTTGTATTCGAGGTAAGTGATATCAGCGAGAGGCTCTCCCGCCAATACGGAGGCTGTGAATTTTTCCATGTATTCTTCATAAGGTATGTTAACGAATTCAAATTTCACGTTGTATTTCTCTTCTGTCTTCTTCAGCTGCTCTACCAATGCTTTGCCTTGTGCATCTGTATCTGTTGGCGTGAGATCCCACCAGGATGACAGCTTGATGACTCGCCCGCCTAAATCGGGCACGTCTTCGGCAACTGCCTCTTCAGTATTTTCGGTATCCGTTTCGGTGGTTGGTTCCGTATCATTATTGCCTGCAGCTTCCGTATTCGTCTCTGGAGTCGTCGCTGGTGCGTCAGCATCACCTCCAGAACACGCTGCCAAAAAGATGAACGTAAACACCATCAATAAACTTAAAAGCGCTTTCATTTTTCTCATTGAAAATTACCCTCCCCTTTGGATTCATCAATTTTGCTGTCTGCATGCGCTGTCTGACGTGTCTGCTGTTTCATGCTGTAAATGACCACCACCCGTTATGTTAATGCAATCAATTTACAAAACAACAATAACACCATCTGGTAATATCAGTCAAATATTTTTATTTATTTTTATTTTTGTTATTTTTAAGTTATTTTATTTTGGTTGTTTGTCTTTTTATTTTATGCTGAGTAATATGAATATATGATTTGCTTCACGTGCTATTACAGGGAACAGCGTCGTTCGAACAAAAACCAAAAAAGCCGTCCTAATGGTGAACTCCATCAGTACAGCTTATTATTATTTCGTTCAGGATTTGCATATTTCGGTATTAGTTAGTGCTGGCTGCCGCATCTTCGGCTCTTCTTATCGGAATACTCAGCTGATTCCGTATAATCAAATCCGCCGCCAGCTGTTTCTTCTCCATTGCCGCCTCCGGATTAGCAATTCGCCACAACATCTGATCGACTGCTCGCATGCCCAGCATCCTCTTATTCACATGCACTGTTACAGAAATACTATGAAGATCATTGATATGATCAAATCCAGTAACCAAACATTCATCTGGAGTCTTAATCCCATGTCTACCAAGCTGTTCGATTAAATCCAGCGCTGTTGCATCATTCATGCATACGAACACTTCAGGAAGCGTACCTCGCATTTCTGTTAAGGCCTGCCCAATATCCTCGAAAGTTCCCTTGAGCAGCAGATCATTCTGAGTACAGGCAATACCATATTGTTCAAGTACCAGCCTAAATACCGTCCAGCGTTCAAAGAAGCTGTAAGCCTCAGTCTTGTTGCCCACAAATTGAAAGTTTCTGAATCCTTTGGTTACAAGAAGATACATCAATTCTCTCATACTGGTCTGGTTATCCGTGAATATCATGTCGCAGCATAACGAAGCGTCCATATGATCAATCATTACAACCGGGATTTCGAGCTTGTGCAGATCAAACAAACTTACGGATGAGACCGCCCCGACCGTTATTGTGCCCCTGATCGCCTCTGGATTAAGCAGAGAGAACAAATTATCATGTGACGGCTCAGTTACCGTCAGGATGTCAAGTCCATATTCATTGAGCTGGGTTGTTACTCCCTCCAGAATAGGCCCCCAGTAGGCTGAGTCATAATTCTGAAACCTAACATTGGGGAAAAGAACAAGAATTGTACCTCGGTTTCTCTTTTCTTTGTTGAAATTGTCTCCTGATCCAGCTATGTTACTCTCGGAAACAGAGTTTGGCATGTGATTGTAATAACCAAGCTGTTCTGCAACATGTACGATTAATTCACGTGTCCGCTCGCTAACACCTGGTTTGCCAGTCAGAGTACGTGAAACCGAGAATTTGGACACACCTGCCTGGTTGGCAATTTGCTGAATGGTAACCTTTTTGCGCATGCTATCACCTATGCTTCCATCTACAGAATCTACTTCTGCTCTATATTAGCATAATATCAACCTAAACCAAACAATAATTGTTATTCAATACTCATAACAAATCATAACAAACTGAACTTCTATGAAAAAAGCATATCTCTCTTGACCAAAAAAGGTTAGGAAAGAGATATGCTTAATATCACCTCATCTAGATACAGCAAAATTGTCTCTAATGATGAGATCGGCTTGAATTAACAGTCTCTCATAAGGGGAATCAGGATGAGCTAACCTCCATATCAATTGATCTACTGCTCTCTTGCCAAGAAGAGCTTTGTTTACATCAACGGTTGCCAGTATTGGCTGATCTGTTTCCACATTATCAAAGCCCGTCACCGAACAGCTATCCGGAACTGCTCGTCCTGCCTTATGTAATTCCTCAATAACAAAACGTGCAGTGATATCGTTCACACATACAAATACTTCCGGTATTTCTTCTGGCGGAATCTCACGGATGGAGTGTATCATATCCACATCCTCCTGATAGCCGAGCATAGACTCATTCTGCGGGCATTCAATCCCATGCTCGTCAAGTGCCATACGATAAGCAGTCCATCGTTCCATAAAACTCGGCGCTTCCTTAATATTCCCAACAAATTGGAATTTCCGATAACCCCTGCCGATCAGGCCATTCATTATTTCTCGCATTAGTGTAATATTATCGCTGAATACGGTATCACAGTGAAATACGGGCTCAATATGATCAACCATAACTACAGGAATTTGGAGTCTTTGAAATTCCAGCAGTAACGAGACAGATACGGTTCCTACCGTAATAATCCCTTGAATTGCATCAGGATTCAGCAAGGAAAAGATCTTCTCAGAAGAAGGCTCGGTCAGTGTTAAGATATCATGTCCGATCTCATTCAAACGAGCTGAGATCCCTTCAAATACGGGCCCCCAATAGAGAGAATCCATGTTCTGGTATCGGATGTTCGGAAAGAGAACAACGATGGTTCCGGATCCTTTACGGTTATCAGTTATAGGTTGCTCTTTGAGTAATTCTCCGTTTACTGGTTTGCCAGGTCCGGCTGCATTCTTGAAATAACCAAGCTGACCGGCTGTTCGAATAATCATTTCCCGTGTCGTCTCGCTTACTCCGCTCTTTCCAGTCAAAGCTCTGGACACGGCAAACTTGGAAACGCCTGCTGCATCAGCGATTTGCTGCATCGTTACTTTGTTCCGCATTTTTTCACCTGTTTTCTAGTGTAAAGATATAGGTCATCTTATCATAATTCGGGTGAAAAATACCACGTTAGAGTTGATAATTGACGATATAGGGGCTTAATGATGTGTTGTAATATCCAGTGCTCCACTCTACAGCACGACCATCACTCGTATAAGCAAACCTCTGTCGTCTCAGCACAACATCTCCTTCAGACATGCCCAATTCACTGGCGATGCGGGCAGATAAAGGAGCCACCGTAAATTGATCACGGTACTGTTCGGCAACCAGATCATGATCTTCTAACCATTCATATAAGGAAAACTCATCTCCCAGCGTCCACTCCTCTGCCTCGGTAAGACCTAACGCCAATCTATGCTCATAATAGATAAAGGGCAGGTCATTTAACAGGTATAAGCGTTCCAAGCACAAGCAACGATCACCAAACAGCGTATAAGCTTCGCTACCCGGCCCATTTTGCTCCATATACTTGCCAACCAGCCGTTTGTGTATCGTCGCCCCTTGTTCAACCAATATCTCCGTAAACTGCTTGCCCTTCGATAGTTGCGGTGCTACGCTATTTCGTTGAACTGTTGTCCCTACACCACTCTGCTTCATCACGTACCCTTCCTGCTGCAGCTCCTTAATCGCATTTCTAACGGTCATTTTGCTCACCGCAAATTCCTGCTCCAGCTGGGGCTCAGAAGGGATCAATGTGCCAACGGGGTATTGCCCATGCACAATTCGATCTCGAATGATCTTTTTAAGCTGTAAATAGAGCGGTCCTTTCTTTCTTGACAAGGACACAAATATCACTACCTTTCAATATCGGGTGCAAGCTCTTGCATGGTCTTTATAATATCCTGCTCGGATAAAGCCGCTGTATCGCCCGGCACGGTATGAGCCAGAATGGAAGCCGCTGTCGCAAATTGAACCGCATATTGAGCCTCATAGCCGCTAATATCTCCGTGTATAATGCCAGCCGTGTAGGCATCACCTGCACCGACCCGGTCCAGAACAGCTGCATTCATCGGTCTTCCAACCTTCATCATATCATTCTTGTACATAAATCCGGTAATCATATGCTGATCGTTTGGACCGATAGTACGCTGAGTGCCTGCAATAATTCTTATAGCGTATTTTGACGCAATCATAGGAATAAGCTCCTGAAGCTGCTCGGTACGCCCCTCATAACTGGACTGATATCCGAGCAGAGAAATTGCATCCCGCTCATTCATCATGACGATATCTGCAAGATGCAGCATCTCCTCATAATACGATTTTGCATGCTTGCGTTCTTCTTCATCCCATAGTGTGCTCCTGTAATTGCAATCAAAAACAACGCTCCCGCCAGCCGATCTGACCTTTTCTGCGAGTGATTTCATTTGGTATCGAACATTAGCATTCATAGCGAGACCAATACCGCATAAATGCAAACAATCTGTATTTTCAGCAATCGCTGCTGCGTTATAAACATCTTTAGCTGTGCTGTTGAAGCTGCTGTTCTTCCGGCTTCCGTAGGTTACTCTTGTTGGTCTGGCACCATATCCAGTTTCCAGGAAGTAGCTCCCAAGGATGCTGCCCTCTGCGCGTACAAAGCGTGTGTTCAGATTTAAAGCTCGAAGTGAAGCCATAGCCGCATCTCCAAGGGAATTGTCAGGGACGGTGGTAACTATTGATGCTTCATGCCCTAAGCGAGCCATCCCTGCAGAGATGTTAACCCCTGTTCCAGTAAAGGAATAAGTAAGTGATCTGGATTGGGACAGTGTCTCATAATTCGGGACAGATAGCCGCATCATCACTTCACCAAAAGCGGTAATTCGCTTATGTGTCTGCATGCGCATCCACCTCGTACTTCAGAATTTGTGTCAGTTCAAGTACGTCCTGGATGTTAGTTAAGCCTGTCTCCTTATCAATAATGGAGGAGTACACATGCGGTATCACTTGCGGAACTCCTGCATCAAGAGCAAGCCGAAGGATATCTCTGAAATTGTCCTTGTCGATGCCTCCGGTTGGCTCAAGAGCAAAGTTCGCCTTGGCGCAAGCCTTAGCGACTGCTATGAATTCTTCTTTTGTTTCAAGTCCGTTCATCGGAAAATACTTCAGTGCGTTTCCTCCCATATCCGCCACGAGAGCAATCGCAGCTTCTACGGGCACAATCGCTTTCTCAGCCAGAACGGAGCTGGCAGGCCCGGTAGACAGATTCACGAATCCCGGCTTGCCGCATGGTGACACAAGGCTGTTGATCCAGCTGTCCTTGCCGCTTAGGTTCGCACGAGTAGCCCCAACCCCGGTAAACACCTGATTGATATGAGATCCTGCATAACGAACTGCAATTCTACTCACAACTTCCGACTGTCTCGGATCTCCTGCACCAAGTCCGATAGAGATGGCATCCGCACATACCTCACCATAGCCCTGCATCGCTTCTGCTGCTGAAATTGCATCCGGATAGTTCTTGGATAATACACCGATCAGCACATATCCTTCCGCTGCTTCAAAAATTTCCTTCGCATTGTTCACACTTCCGGCCAGAACGTTCAGTGCGGCACGGCCGTTATATAATCGCTCTGCGATTTTGTTCATCTCTAAATTAGGCCTCCCTTAGTGATCTCTATAATTCTATCGAAAATAACCTTCATATCGTCTCCCTTAAGCGACCTTGGATCAATATCGAAGTAACCTTGCTTGACGCCGTAATCCCGAGTATATATGGCAATGTCTCCTGTACGGAGCTTCTCTGCCATTTGTGCTGCATTTATGCCGGCTTCATCTGCATTCACCTTGATTCGTCCCCGATAAATAAGTCGTCCTGCCTCATCCTGTACGATGCTCATTTCGATTCCTGCGAGTTCAGATAATGCAGCAAGCTCCATTAGAGACTGCTTCTCTTCTTCGCTCCGATCCTGTTTGACCAAATATTCGTCCAGTGCCTGCAGCAGACCGAATGAGGACTCCTTGCCAACCTTCATGCTTCTGCCTATTCCGTGCAGCTGTACTTTAAGCCATTCAATATATTTGCTTTTGCCGGCCACGATACCGGATGTAGGTCCTTCGATCGCTTTGGAGCCGCTATAAATAACGAGATCGGAAATGGATATATAGCTCTTCAAATCCTCCTCAGCTGCCGCGTCAATTATAAAAGGAACCTGATGCTCTCTTGCCACCTCCCATGCTTCAGCAGCAGAGATCATATTCTTCTGAACACTATGATGTGATTTCACATAAAGAATTGCAGCCGTTCGTTCCGTAATCGCATCCTCAAGATGCTCCTGCTTGCCTTCGTTCGCATATCCGGCCTCTACCAGCCTGCCTCCGCCCAAATAAATCATCGTCTCTACAGGTGCTCCATATTGGACGTTGTGACCTTTCAGCATCACAATCTCATTTTTGCTGATCGTCTCTTGATGCAGCTTGAGGCTTAGGGCCCGGTTTCCTTGAGTAACCATAGCTGCCACTGACAAGGCGATGCCGCTAGAAGCTGAATTGACAATCGCGGCTGCCTCTGCACCGAGGAGGTTCGCAATATGCTCTCCTGCCTTGTTCGTTAAATCACTAATTTCGACGTACTGCTGTCCACCTTGCTTCATTGCCTCCATTACGGTGTCAGTCGGTGCAGATACGCCGAGAATGCTCATTCTGCCGCTTGCATTAATCACTCTTTTTAATCCGTATTTATGAAGAATAGAAGTTTCCACCTATGATTGCTCCTTTCGGTTGAATAACGGATTCGGCAAGACGTGTATCTCCATTCGAATCGATCATTGTTCTTGACTCAGGTACCACTTCAAACAAAGTGAGATTAGCTTCATCTCCGACTTGAATTCGTCCCAGCTCCGGCCGTCCAAGCCAGTCTGCTGCCCGGATGGTCACCCGATCTATAACTTCGGCAAGAGTATAGCCGATGACCATAAATTTAGTCATCACATCGGCAAGACTGTGCACAGGACCATTCAGGCGATTCCCTCTATATATGTCTGAACTGATGGTATCAGGATGGACTCCACAATCTTTGGCAATCTCAGCAACACGAAAGGAGAAGCTTGCCGTTCCATGTCCGACATCCAAATGTACTCCGCGACGGATAGCCGATTTCAAATCGGGTATAAGCTCATTCTTGTCATCCAAGATGTTATTGGCCTTCCCATGGAGATAATGAGTGACGATATCTCTTTCTCTCAGCCCGTTCAGCACTTCATTGATGCCCGGAGGGCCGGAACCTATGTGGACCATGAGTGGCAGATGGACTTGTTCCGATATGCGAAGGGCTGCATTCAATGGGCTTATCCCTTCTTCTTTGACTACACTTCTGCTGATTCTCGCCTTGAGTCCGACGATAAAACCGCTGTATCTGGCTGCTGTCTCGACGGCTAATTGCTGGTCGATCCACTCTGCTCTGCTCAGCTCATCTTGCCGTAAGCCCAGGCCAATCCGAGAGATATTTAATAAGGCAAGCAATCTTGTCTCTGCTGTCCTGCTCAGGCGATACAGCTCCTCCATATGATCCGCACCGCAGCTTCCTGCATCAAGAATTGTAGTAACGCCTTGGCTCACGCCGATCTTATCCGCGTCATCACCATAAGGCTGATAGGTATCCATCGCATGGACGTGCATATCAATCCACCCGCTCGATACATATTGACCTGAACAATTTATAATTTCATCCCCTGCAGCTGTTCCTGATTTCTCTATGGCAGCGATTTGTCCCTGCCTGAGCACCAGATCAAACCTCTGCTCCGAATGAACGGTCCTCACTGAACGAAGTACTCGCGTATGCATTACAGCCTCCTCCATCTCCATGTCCTTCCGCTTTTCACTAGTACCTTAACACAGATCAAGCTTAAGGTAAATATAACGTTATAATGTTTGAATGATTTACAGCCATACCAAAAAGACGTTTTCTCAATTGAAAACGCCTTGATTACTTTCATTACCTTGGTTACCATAGCTATATTTTATTCAATATACCTGTAATGCACCTATTATATCCCGAACCGTTGCGATGGGTTTCGTTTTTTGAACTTCGGTTCTTCAAACAGGATGCTGAAGAGTAGTGCGAGTCCTCCGGCAAAACCAAGCTGCAGTATGCTCAGTGCCCTGCCATCCCCTTGCTGGACCATACGCCCCGATAGAAGGATGTACAGTGCATAACTCAGGGCTCCCATAATGCATAACAGATCACCTGTTTTGAGCTGCATGCTGTTCTCAAGCGTAAGAAGCCCGATCCCCGCAATGGCTAACAAAATACTGCATACGATTTTGGCTTCAGGCCAGCGTCTTTGGACAATTGATACCAGGATCGGTACAAATACGACAGATAGGCTGATTAGAAATCCGGCCTGAGAAGTGGTTGTTTGTTTGACCCCATAAGTAATAAATACAAAGGCAGCGAACAGAACAGCCCCTAGAACAAAGCCTTGACGCATTGTACTTAATGTCATTTTGGACCATGTTTTGCAGAAAACCATACCCATAAGTTTTAGCTGCTTGAGTCTTTAATGGTCGTTTTTTTAAAACTCTCTACAAGTTAGGTTACAGTTTTCCCTTTACAGTCGCACGCTCCCTATTATGTCTTTGTTATATTTTTTTATAAGGAAAAGTATTCATTTAATTACTAAAAAAGCATGTCAAACGTAAACCAAACGTATCTTTTAAATAAGTATCTGTTGCAAGAATAGTTTGTTTCATAGAATTTATGATCTCTAATATCGATACCCCGGGTTGGACAATAGAGATTTCAAATTCTGTTTCATAACCAGCTCTCACCATCTTTTTTAACATATTTAAAGTTTGTAAGATACCTTTTTCAAATCGTGTTTCACCATAACTTCTCTGCCTCGAATTTTCCCTTTCAATCATTCTTTGTATTATTTCTAATACATTATCATTCCACATAATTGATTTTTCAGCTTGGCCGCATATTTCATATAGATCTGAGACACGAGCACCGGGATGCTCTCCGTGTGAATACTTACAATGATATAGATGAAATACTATTTTTTTATGCTGCATATCAATTTTAACTGAAACAATATCAGCAATTTCCCCTGATCCATCATCGTCAAAAATAATGTCTGAGCTTTGATCGATAATATTATGTATCGTAGCGTATTGTATAGAATCAATCTTTCTTCCTCTTCCTTGAGATTCCGATTTAATATTGACCCCAAGATCAGGCCAGTTAACAGCCTTAAGAACATCTGATGATAACTTAATACCACTTTTTGGTTTGATAACTGTTTTTAGATTTTCCTGAACCACAATTACAGTTCCATCACACTGTATGAACGAAATTTCTGGTGAAAATTCATACAAGAAATCAGTCATTTTAACAGTACTCTTGCCTAATTATGCTTGAACACAACGAGACGAACTATACCCTCTTTTTATTTGAGAATAACCCTTATGATAAGCTTAAATTATTCCATATTTTCACAGGCGATTATATAGCGCCAGAGTATTCCTATAACTGTATTTCAGAGAATAATTTTAAAACTCTATCTCAATTTAGTAAGAAATTTAATTCGTAGCTCTTTAATAAGAGATTCCCTCTAGGAATGGTGGCAGTGGCCACCTTTTTTATATTATCCACTCAGTCATTTAATTTGTTCAAAATAATGCGCTACGTAACGTATTATAATGTAGTAATATATATTCACCATAAAAAAAGGAGGTGAAACTTATGGATTACCAAGTGATTGGTCAGCTAATTGGAAGTGTAGGATTTCCTATTGCAGTTTCTCTTATTCAATTACAAACAGTTCTTACTAAGTTCAATAAGCAAATGGAAGGTCTGGAACAACGCATTGATAAATTAAACACTTCAATTGACTCCTTAGTTGAAATTATTCATCATGATCCCTCAAGTATAAAGAAAGTAGGTTCAAAATAAGTTGTATTCCATAATAAAGCAAGAAGGATCAGATGATAATTATTCATCTGATCCTTCTTCTATAAATACCACCTATTGTTATAGAATTCATAATGTACTTTCTTTAGCATTAGCTTCAATCATTGAATCTCGTCATTAAAAAGCTCTAAGTTATGAAACATTACGTATCAAAAATTTGAAAATTAGAATATAAAATAAGACAAAAAGAGGGCTATATATTATAATAGTATTAGAACAAAAAGAGAACGTAAGTTCGTATAATAAGCAAAATTCACTACCTAGGAGGTACTAAATCTATATGGATATTACTAAAGAAAATTGCGAAGCATTAAAAACCCTTCCAGCAAGCGTTAAAAAGTTCATTAAAGATAGAACATTATACTCAGATGACCAATTTCTTACTTATAAGCATGTTAAGTCAGATAAAAACAACTATGTTTTTCTAGTGATTGAAAAAAACCTTGAAGAACCCTTAGAAATATGCCACGTTTTTAGAGGAGATTACTTTAGCAAAGACTTTACATATTACTGGATACCTCTTGAAGAATTCAATTTAATTTCTAATAGCTTAAAAGAAATTACTCTTTAACTTCTTCCGATTTAATCCTATTATATTCCTCTTCTATGGCTCTACTTAAATACTCAGTAGCTGTCATTTTTGATTTCTTTGCAGCTTCTACTAATTGTTGTTTTATATAAACTGGTATATCATAATGAAATTTTACTTTATTACCGTATGCCATCTAGTTTTCTCCTCCCATTTCATTAATTTCACTATATTTTTTTTCAATGATACGTATTAATAGTTGGGTGGCAGATAAATCTTGTTTCTCTGCCGCCTCAATTAACATCTGCTTTATTTCAGGTTGAAATTCATACGGTAACTTAATTTTTGGTTCAGACAAATGCCCATCCATAGTTTTTTCAGCTTCAATTGCAAATTTTATAAGTTCTTCAAAAGATAGCTCGTTGTTTACCTCCGCACCATACCTAGGAAGTACTCGCAAAAGATAATTTTTAAGGAGCTTTTGATTTTCTTCTGTACACTCGATTTGTAACTCTTCGCCTTTAAAACTAAGATTACAATCTAAAGTGTAACCAAATAAATTAATGGAGTATTTCATATTAGTCTCCTTTTATTTTAATGTTATATAGCGCCATGTAACGCCACGCAATATTAATTACTAAAAATGTTTTATTAAATCAAGAAATTGTCGCAAGAAGTTAAAATCTAGCTGCTTAAAATTCGAATTTAACTATCCTAAAACCAGTTTGAGGATTCAGAATATATCACCTCGAAATTCAAAATAAACTACTCTCATATTCCAGTTTAAGTTACTTCTAAGGTCTAAATGATCTATCCTAAAACCAGAAACAAACTACTTTCCTATTCAAGTTTAAGTTACTTCTATGCTCTAGATGATCTATCTCAAAACCAAAAATAAACTACTTTTCTATTCAAGTTTAAGTAACTTCTATGGTCTAGATGATCTATCTAAAATCAAAATCCTACCCTTCAAGATTACTAACAATCTATCCAAAAACTTTAGATATTCCACCTCAAACTTAGGAGACTAAACATATTCTAACACACTTCATATTAAATAAATTTAGATCCTCTCCTTATCTATTTTATTTATTTAGCTATTATTTAATACACTGGAACTTTCATCTTAAACTACCTCAAATTATACTCAAAAGTTTCATTTAGTACATCTTTTTTTACAATAAATGTAAGTATATTACTTGCAATCAAACAAAACAAAGACTTATCCAAGAAGCTTACAACAATGGAATGTCTCTACAATTATATATAGAGGATCACTTCAATAAATTTTTTGAGATTGATAAATAATATGTGAAGAAAGCGACTCAATTTGAGTCGCTTTCAGGATATTTTTTTGTCTTCAGACTACTTATATTGAGGAGTTAAAATATATTAAAAATTTCTGTTTCTACTAGCGAAATATGTCCCATTATTTTTTTCTACAATTAATTGCTTCTCTAAAATCTTATAATAATTAAAACCTTGGAAGTATGATTTCAGTAATTCCACCAAAACCTCAAGTTCCTCATATTTTAATAAAGAAACATCATCTAAGTATGACATTACTATATCTTTATCTACAGGATGATCTTCAACTGAAAGTATGGTAGTTACCTCTATATACTTTAGTAAACTTGAGTTCTTACTAAGTAACAACCCAATAACTTGATATTCATTGTACCTTGTTGTACATAAGATGTTTCTAACATAATTATCTTTTCTACTACTTGATTCCTCTAAAATACTATAACCTTCAGAAATTAATACTATGTTTCCATCATATAGATTTGAACCTTCTAGCACCGATTCGTAAGAATTGTCAATTTGTATTTCTTCATACGTTTTTGTTCTTCCAACATGCATTATTTTTAAATAGGTATATTGTTTATACTGTAGTTCTAAATCTTGAACTACACTTATATCTCCTAAAAAGTCTAAATAATCATTTAGTATTGGTAAAACAAAAACTTTATCAAACGACTCTACATCAATATCATAGTAAATATCAAGCATGTTTTTATATAAATCAAACTGTGAACTTTTGAATATGTTATTTTAAAATATTCTCTCTTTGAGTACTATGATGGTAAATAAAACAAGCCGAAAAATAATCTATAAAAGACTTATGCGCCCATTTATAAGTAAGTCCATCTTTTACTATCAATGGTACTGTATTAATAATATCTTCAAATATAAGCTTGTATCAAATTCTTTTGAATACGATATTTCTTTAGCTTCATCAATCAACTTGATAAGCTTATCCTTACTAAAATCATTTTTGTTTTCTCTTAAGCATAAAAATCCAAATGATCTTAAAAACTTATGAAGTCCTTCTTTCGTCAAGCCTGATTCTTTTCCTCTCTTCCAACCACCTTTTGAATAATCATGGTCTTCAAATAGAGCATCATACACTTTCTATAAAAGTCTCCTTTATTGATAGGAATATCTCTTTTGTATTTATAAGTAATATAGATAAACGAAATTAGTAATGGATTTCCTAAAAATTGTCCTAGGTCAATGAATTCCTTAGATTTAGAGATTTACGCAATTTTTCAATTAGAGGTTGAGCAATCTTTACTTTTGATTTATAATCATATTTCCTTAATAAGCTGTACGATTCTTGTGGTTTAAGCTGTTTTATTACCATTATCTGAAAGTCACCAAAACTACTTAATGCAACATCTGGTCGAGATGATAGAAAATAGATATTATTCGCTGAAATAAACTCTATAAGCTGAGTTGTAACTTTATCCTTGATTTGAAGAGGTATTTCATCATAACCATCAAATAGGAATACAAAACCTCCTTCCTTTATTAAGTTAAGTAATACCTCACCATCATTTATTTTTCTAACTTTGTTTATGCTGTTTATAATGCTCTCTATCAAATCACATTCTCCTGTTACCTTTCTTAGCTCCAGAACGGATTACTCTATTACACAAAAGAAGTCTTGAAGAGAAAGTGGATCGGGGTGGAAATTGGGAGTGTAGATGGTATTAAATCACGCTTCGAATCAATTGATACTCAAAGAAACTACATCAAAGAAATTCAGTCTAACAGTAATAAGTTGTTCACAGAAGATATGAGAAAAATTCGATTGAAAAATGGACACTGACTTCCAGAAACCTTAGAGAAGAACAAAAAACAAAAAAAGGTTGATGAGCAACCTAAGCCTTTAGAAAGTGATACTCGATATTGAGTAACGATATAACTTTTCAAGAACAAAAAGTTATCATCTGAATATAAGCTTGCTGGATTAGATCCTTCCTTGTACTAAATAATCAATTGTGGGGATGTCAGCAGGAGCCCACTTCAGGGATTGTATCTCCTTTAGAGAAACCCATTTAATTGTCTCATGCTCCGTTACAGAAGGAATCCCCTTTATGATTTGAGCATAATAAGTAAACAATCTAACCTTAACATTTGGGTATTCATATATAGTTTCAGTAATATACTCACCCACTTCAATGATACATAGTAACTCCTCTTTAATCTCCCTAACTAAAGCTTCTTTATGATCCTCACCATTTTCAATCTTACCACCAGGAAATTTCCAATACACAGGCTGGGACATATGTTTGGATCTAAGAGCACAAAGGATCTCATTATTCTCATTAGTAATGATTGGCCCAACCACATCAACTTACTTCATTATCGATTCCTTCCTCTAACGCTATTTGAGTAAGTTTATCTACATCAGTATGTAAATCTAGGATATGCATCTTTCTATGGCAGTTTGGACAAAGGGCTACCGTATTATAAATCGTATCTTCTCCTCCCCTTGCTAGCCAAACAATATGATGCGTTTCTAAGTAAGGCTCTCCGAGCTTATTGTGAAATGGAGCGGGGTTCTCGCATAATTGACAACTACCTTGTGCACATCGCTTCGCATATTCAGCAACATAGGGATCTCTACTGTAAGTGGTGTTGAATCCTCTTCTTTCTATAGAAGTTTTGCGAGCATGTTTAGTCCGTTTTTCTAAATCTTCATAACTCATTTTCCTAGCCTTTTTTTCGTGCTGTTGTTTAGCTGCCCTTACTAATGTATCAGGAGGTTGATAATCCCGTTCTTCACCTGTGAGTCTGATTGGAAAAATCCATACTTTTCTTATCATTCCTTCATCATCAGGTTGTTCTTCCTGATACACTTCTCCTGCCAATTCCACTTTTCCTCGATAGGTATACTCCATTCTCTTATAAACCTCAAAAAGAAAACATCGATCCCATTACTTTTGGATTCGTAAAGGGACCTATTTTGCAAAAAAGTTTTGCTCTGATCTCCATTTCTACCCATACCTGTATAGTGTAAAATATCGCTAATCCACCGATCATCATATAAAGATTCTACATGATTCGAAACAATAACCAGTGAATTCGTCTTTATTGATCTTCGCATCCCTCCTCTTTGAGCGCATTTAAATAATCTGAATAATTGATCATTACTTATTGTGTCTCCTGCTCTCAACTCGTGCCAATGTGACATAAAAGCCCCCTATATTTCTAGTTCTACTACTAAGTATACATGCATCTGATTTTATTAAAAAAAACACATGTTGCTTGATAGACTACGACCAAACAAAATATTAATTTCTCTGAAGAAGATCATACTCTACCATTTTAGAATAGTTGACAGAATAGGGCACTTAAAAATAACAAATAAATTTTACTAAATTATATTTCGTAACGATACGCTATATAATGTAATATCACTACAAGAAGTTATCTTATTTTCGTTGAGGGGCGAAAAACAAGATAACACCCTCTTCTTGATAGGCACCACCAGACTAGTTAAATCAAAATTTTAACTTTCGAGGAGGAATTTTATATGGCAGTTCATTACTCTTATTCACAAAAGTTAGGTTCACCCCCACCATTTGCGGCATATGGTCCCCGTATGCAGATTATAAAGACACATTTAAGCAATATTAAATCAGAAACAATACTGAGACCTATTTCTACGACGTCCTACATGGGTATAAACGGTGGATTTTTCCGTCCTGTCTCTGATGATGCATATAATGTACCACCTGCTCAAGGAAGTTCAATTGCATATTGTCCTGAAGATGAAAACAAAACCGTAAGCTACCAGGGAAGAACACTTGCTAGAAACTACAATTACAACGGAAACAGCAGCACTAACCCCATTGCACGTAAGACTATGGTAGTCTATACAAACAGTAGTGGTAGTACTAAAGCTGCTTATGTTTACGCAGCAACTCTTGGTGAAGTCACTTCAAGATTTAGTAATATCAAAACCGTTATCGGTGGAAATAGCTTTGCTTCAGCTGACTGGTCTCCTACAGTTTATAATCTCCCTGCACCTAGAACAGCCATCGCATGGGATAGCAGTGATAATGCACATCTAATTGTAGTTCCAGATGCTATAAATATTCCACTCTTGAAAAGTTCTATTGAATATATTGGTCTAAATCCAGAAAATGCAGTAGTGTTAGATGGATCTGGTTCCAGTTCCTTAAGAGTTCAAGTGGATGGGTCATATTCTAAGAGTTTCTATGGAGAGAATAGACATATTTTCAATATGATTCGTCTACGCAATGCCTTTTAAGTTGGTCATTCACAAAAAGAAACGGTAGCCCTATATTAGGGCTACCGTTATTTGTTTAATGCGCTTTTTCTTTTAGTAGAAACTTTTTCTCTAAAATAAGTGGTGGTATGATGGAACAAAGATAGTATGGAAGCCAGTCTGGTCTAAAGAGCAGATATAAAACTAAACTTGTTACTGCTATTACAATTAAATAATAAGTCAATTTTACATAAACGGCTTTTTCACTGAAACGCTCATATGAAACTAACATGACAAAATTAACGACAAATAATATTAGAGATGTAGGGATCAAATAACCTAAGAAGTATACTATAAATCCACTAAAAGAATTAAAGTACCCTTCAAATGTATTGTTAGGATTGATTCGATCAAATATATACAATAATAAAACAGTTAATACAGAGATAAAAATCGTCGCTATGATAAACTTATTAAAACTTTCTCCTTTATTCGAAGCTCTGCTATCCATATATAAACTCCTTTGAAATTTGATGAATTAACTATTTTAGTTTCCATCCATTGTTGCAATTAACCACTCTCCACTTTCTTTATTCTTTAATAATGAATACGTCATCATGCCCTGCTCAATCTCTTTATCTTGATTATTTCTATAAAATGTAACGACTAACTGAATTCGTTCAGCATCTTCATCATAATTGATTTCGTTAACTTCTTTGAATTCGAATTTAACGCCGTCTTCATATTTGTAATTAAACCAATCCATATTAAACTTAATTGATTCATCATCGTACATATTCTCTTTGTATTTATCTTCATTGTGCTCCACAATTGACTCCATATTATTCTGAAGTTTATCTGCAATGTCCTGAGTAAAAAAATCCTTAACATGTTCGGTTAAGTCAAAAGAGATTCCTTCCTTAAATTCTGAAAGGTCGGGATCTTTTTCACTAAATTCCTTTTGATACAAAATTGTTGTACTACCAATCTTATCTGTGGTTGTATTGGTTTTTTCACTTGAATTTTCTACACTTTGCCCATTACTAACCTCTTCATTACTGACATTCGTACTATCTAACGCTTGACCGCATCCTGAAACAACTACGAATGACAGTACTGCAACTATGCTAATAATACCTTTTTTATATTTCACTAAAATCATCTCCAAACTAATTTTATTTAATTTAACTCAATAAATATATTGCGTAACGTTACGCTATATATTATAATATCAATACAAGAAGTTATCTTTTATTCGTTGAGGGGCGAAGAACAAGATAACACCCTCTTCTTGTATTATCACAAACAGAAAAGGGGAATTCGATATGGGACAAGCATTATATCGCGGAAATACAACGGTTAATGGTGTTAGTGGTGTACACTATATTAGTGCTGACCTTGCTGACGTTTCGGTTCGTTCTATCTCTGGTTCCGTTTATAGTTCCGCTTATCCAGGTATTAATGGTACATTCTTCTCAGGCACTACCCTTGTCGGTATTGCTACAAAAGAAGATGGAGTAGCTGTTAGGGCCAAATGGCGCTTCTAATGCAAATGGTGCATACACCCGAAGTACAATGGTAAGTTACAACAGCGGCAGTTCTCCCACATGTGCTGTAGCCCTTCTCAGTCGAATTAGCGATTTTCCATACGGAACTTCTATTATTAACTGGGCAATTGGCGGTATTGGTCTATATTTAAACGATTCCTTTGCCAATGAACAAGCATATATCGATAAATGTGTCGATGTGGAACATGCTAACTCTGTTAACTCCTTTACGAATAGCGGCAAAATTAATCGTACTGCTATCGGTTATAAGAGTTCCAACAACAAAATCGTAATGTTATATCTACAAAGTGGTTCCGCATGGGATTGTAGAAACGTCCTAAAAGCACTCGGTTGTGGTTTTGGTGTTCTTCTTGATTCTGGTACATCGTCTCAAATGAAGGCTAAAGACTCCAGTTTCAATGCAATCCATGTAAATAGTAAAACAAACTCTGTATATAGCATGGTTGCACTTGCGCCTTCGTCTTGGGGCTAATATACTCACTTCTTTCTTTTCTATATGATAAACGTTTCATTAAAATGAAAAGTTGCAAATCAGTTGACATTTACTAACAATTAATTTAATAGTTTACCATTAAGCTAGATCGTTCCTTCGGTCCAGCTTATTTTTGTCCAAAGAAAGCCTCTTAAATGAGTTCCTCATTGTATTCCGAGATGACCGGTATTTTACTGCATTTCTTTTTTGATATTCCGTCCTGCTACTTTACCCTTTTGGGGATGGGAACTCCCTTCAGGAGTAAGGACATCTACATGCTCGTACCTTGAATTGTATTTTTCAATCTCCCCATCAATCAATCTTTATGGTAGTAAAATTTTTTCTTTTTATCGTAAAAATCATTTCCTTATTTCTTTTCCGACCCGTAGGTATTTTATCTTTCAAAAATGGATACTGCTTTGCTATCGATACGAGCTCACCCAGACCTTCAAACCAATTTCCCTACCAGTCAAATCCTCATTAAACTAGGGTTAGTCCTCCTTAGATCAGCCCATTTAATTGGATACTTGTCCCATGAATATCTAGTGTTTTTTCCTCTACGATGTAAGCTTGGATTCAAAAAGACCTTGTTAAAGGCAAAAAAGCGCCGGAGGAATCTCCCCAGCGCTTTATCGTTTTAGTTATTTTGGACACAAAAAAAGCCCAATGCGGCTTCTTTGAGCTCGCTTTATATGATCTTATCCTGAAGGTTTGATAGACCTCCTCACCGTTCAATTCCACTCTGAATGTCAGCGTTCCCTTGATGGCCTCGCCTGTATGGTTTTCAACATGTACCTCCACGGACACTTTTCTGCCTGATACATCTGGATAAATCTATACTCCTTAACAGCTTTTGCAGCAAGTGGAAAGTTGATTGAAGTGTTTTACAATGTGAGTGATATAAAAATTGATACTGTATCTAATATGCCAAGCGGAAACCAAAAATTAGATTTTAAACTTAATCTCGGAAGATCAATGACCCGATCAACTACCACTAGCATAGTATCATCTGTTACTCATCTGTTACTTATACTTTGTCCGGAGTACTAGAGATTAAAGTTCGCTTTCCTCCCTTGGATAAGAGGAACCCCATAATAGGGTTACAAGCAGCATCTGCAGATCTGCTATACGTTCTACTTTCACTATCGTTCTTCCCTTCAAATTCTCGTTTGTATGTACTTGGATGAATATGAATTCCGTAACTCAAACAGCATGATTCAGTATATATTAAGTCTTTTCACAAGAAAAATGAATGTTTATAATTAAATACATGAATTTATTTCATGTAAAAAGGAAGATGAGCGATGTCTCTGGCAAAATACGAAATTTTAACGACAGTTGTAGAGCTCCAAAGCTTGACCAAAGCGGCAGAAAGCTTGAATCTAACCCAATCCGCAGTCAGTCATGCCATTGCAAGTCTTGAAGCAGGCTGCGGTTTTTCATTACTTATTCGCTCCAAAGCCGGTATTCAGTTGACCGCGAGCGGGGAGCGAATTCTGCCCTACATGAGAGAAATATTGAAATGGAACGAAATGATGCATCAAGAGATCCAATTACTCAGTGGTATTCAAACAGGTACGGTCCGAATCGGAACGTTCACAAGTGTCTCCTCGCAGTGGCTGCCCGGAGTGATCAAATCTTTCCAACATGAATATCCAGCTATTCATATCAAGCTTAAAGAAGGGGATTACGGTGAAATCAAGGGCTGGATTGCCTCTGGAGCAGTTGATTTTGGATTCTTGTCGCTGCAAGGCAGATCTACCTTTGATACCATCCCTCTGAAGAAGGATCGCTTAGTATGTATCTTGCCTGAAGGACACGCTCTGGCGTCGGAACCCTCCATTCATCTGGATCAGCTGCGAGAAGAGCCGTTCATTATGCCGAAATGGGGAGGAGATGATGAGATTGAATCCATGATCCGGACGCACAAGGTGAAGCTTAGCATCCGGTTTGAGGTTGCTGAAGAGCAAGCCATTATAGGTATGGTTCAGCATGGGCTCGGCATCAGCATACTGCCGGAAATGGTGCTTGGTAATCTGCCCGATACTATATGCATTGTTCCATTGGCAGAGGAGCCCTATCGCATGATCGGAATGGCTGCATTGTCCTTGTCCGAATTGTCGCCCGCATCTCATAAATTTATCAATTCTGTTCAGGACTGGTTAACGCTTCAGCATCTGATGGATGATCTGGGTCACATCGCTACCTCGCCATAAATGATGATATCGCCCAATCAGCATCAGCCTTCATCTCATATATTACTGTAGTTAAATGATGAGGAGGTAAATGTCATGGGAGAAGCAAAACGTGGCTGTAAATGTGGCGAAGGTGGATATGGTGGTTACTCTTCAATAGGTGCTATCTTGGTACTGTTCATTCTGCTCGTGATCATCGTTAGTACGTTTCAATATTAATCGAATTGATCTCATATTCAATAAATGATGAAATTGATTCTTCTTAAAAACACCGGCACAGCACATGGCGATCTCGGGTACGAGATCGCCTTTTTTAGCTCAACTCATTTAGAAATCTTCATAAACGAGATCCATATTGATCCCTATTGCTGCCTTGCTCCCTTCCGCTGCAGCGATAATTAACTGTGTAGGTGACGTCACCGTACTATCCCCGGCCGCATAGATACCTCTAATATTCGTCCGTCCATAATGATCTGTAATCAAGGCGCCTCTGTCATTCATATGACATCCCATTCTTGGTCCAATCATACTCGCTTGGCTTAGCTGCGGAGTCACAAAACCACCTTCTCGCTCGATGGTTTGACCATTCCTGAACCATATGGCCTCAAGCCTTCCGTTACTGCCGGATAATTTGCTAATGGGCTGCTCTACGACGCGTATCCCTCTGCTCACAAGTCTTTTGTGTTGTTCTACATTAAGTATCCTCTTCCCGTTTGTACAAATAACAAGATCCTTACTCCAGTGATGGATCATCTGAGCGGTACTGAAGACATTCATCGTCTCCGCAAGAAGGACAAGTCGCTTCCCTCTTAGCTCGTACCCATCACAGTAAGGACAGCTAAAGAGACTCTGTCCGTAATACTCCTCAAGTCCTGGCAGCGAGGGAAGAATCTCACGCAGCCCTGTACTTAGCAGCACTTTTCTACCCGCTGTCTCTCTACCACTGGACATACGGGCAATAAACCCGCCATATACAGGCTGAACCTCAACGACTTCCTCCTGCATCATGCTTATGGATGGATACTCGGATAGCTCCTGATGAGCGATCTGTCTGAATTCAGCAGGACTTGCTCCATCCCTCGTCAAAAAACCATGAGAATGTCTGGTTCGCGCATGCCGTGGTCTGCCATGATCTAAGATGACCGCTCTGCGGAGAGAACGACCCAGCACCAGTCCGGCACTCAGCCCTGCAGGACCGCCGCCAATAATGATGCAATCAAGCATGCCAATCCCCCTTCGTTAAGCAATGAATTTTAGATATACGATACTATATTCAATTCAGATGAATGCATGATAAGCAAGTTATGCGTTCTCATCATGTTATCTTGCAACTACATGTTATAACAAACATATAAACAGCCCTCTTACTATAGCAAGAGGGCTGAATGTCATATTTTTTAAGGAATATATTGTTGTACTATCTGTGTAACTTCACCATTCTCAATCGTTAGGTGATAGGGAAATACGCTCATGTCCATATTCGTTGTGTCTCCGTAGAGCTCAGCGAATTTGTCCAAGCTGATCTCCTCATCCCATTGGATGTCAATATCCTTGATATCTCCAGTACGATCATAAATTTGAACTGTAACGGTTGCATCATCGGCGATTTTGAGTGTTTCGTTTGTCTCCTGCTCATTCACGATATAGTATCCATCTGGAGCATAGTCAATTCCAGCGTTAGGCTCTTGCTCCACAAAGACCGTGTTTGCTTCTTCACCTTCATACCATTCAATCTCATCCGCTTTAATCTGGAGCTCTCCATTAAGATCACTAAGATCATTGATATATACAGTCTCATGCTGTACTTGTACCGTCATATCCTGAATATCCTGTGACTTGGCGAGTACCGTTGTACTATTTCCAATATTAAAATTCCCATATATTAATGTTCCCGAAAGAATAACACCCAACGCTACAAATGTAAATAGCCGATTCTTCATCTTGCATCTCTCCTTCTGGTGCGGCTCTATAACGCAAGCCTTGTGCTATGTATTAAGCTTCTTAGCTGTTCTTGTTACCTAGTATAAACGTTTATTATTAACGAAGAGTTTCAATCTTGTTAATAAAAATATAAAATTTATTCATTTCATGGGATAAGGGTCCCGAAGAGGGGACCCATTCTGTCTTCATTTCTAACTTTAATTTTTAACGAATTTGACCAGCACGTGTGCTAATGCATGCTGTTGTTCGTTATTAGCTGCATTCCAGAGTTCTTGGAGCAGCTTCTCTTCTCTGTTTCTCGGCTCTTCATTCTTGGATAACATCCCTGCAACCTTTTCTGCTACCATCGATAATTGTTCTTCATTAAGCCCTAGTGATTCTCCCAAGGCTACACGTTTCTTCAAGTATTGCTTGAAGGTTTCGAATTGTTCCAAAATATCGTCCTTTTGTTCAGGAGCCATTCGATTCATCACATCGTCCACCTGATTCAGCTCTACTTTTCCATCCTTATTGATCATATGTGTTTGTTCAGACATCGTTTTCTCCTCCAGTTATATAGATATTTTCGAACGCTTGCACACTTCCTATTAACCTTCCCGTTTAGAATGAAACAAGATTAATCATCTCATTAGAAAAAATATGTCCCAATCTGTTACTTCTTCATCTGATGTAATGCTTTATTGATCCAGATCGCTGATAGAAGGCCATCCCCCATCGCTACTGCCGCTTGCTCGGAATGCAATCCGATGTCACCGGCAATCCATAGGTTCGGTACTGAGGACATTCTCGAACGTCCGTCCGCTTCAACATGCTTGTTATCCTCTATCTGAGCACCGAACTGCTGCGCCAACTCCGAATGAACCTGGTTGCCTCCAAAAGCGATAAAGCCTCGTTCAGCTTCGACAGCAGCACCATTTGCCAGCTTAACAGCTGTAATCATGCCCCTATCATCACTCTCTACTTCGGTAATGGCTTCCTCCATATAGTGAACTCCCTTTTGGCTTAATTTATCTCTAAGTTCTGAGGTAACTTCAGCTTGATCGTGATTAATGTAGATCATCTCAGAAGCCCGTTTAGCTAATATATTCGCCATGCCGGCGCCGGTAACGCCAGAACCCATAATGACGGTCCGCTTATTCTCAATCTCGTATCCATCACAATCAGGGCATATATAGATTGACATTCCCAGCGCATCTCTTAAACCTGGAATATTCGGGTATCGATCTGTGATACCGGTAGCAAGCAGAAGTGTTCTCGATTGGTACAACTTATTTTTATTACCGCTTAGCGTGAAGAGCACACCTTCTTTTTTGGCAGAAATAATTCGATCTGTACAAAATTCGATTCCGGTCGCTTCCGCATGTGCCCTTCCTCGTCTTCGTATCTCCTCACCCGATATACCATCCGGAAACCCCAGTATATTATGATAGTTACGGCATATGGTCGAACGACCTTCCCCCGCATCAATGACAAGCACCTTGTGTATAGAATACCTTCCCAGCTGAATGGCTGCCTGTAGCCCGGCAATACCTCCACCTACAATTATGCAATCATATATCATCCTATCCCTGCCTTCTTCTATATATCTTCTTTATATCTTCTTTCTTTTATCCTTAAACAATATGTATCTTTTTAAACGAAAGCCTGGAATTGAAAAAAGGACCATGCTAAGCATGATCCTCTTCATCGTTATAACCCAAACGAATATGATGCATATTGTCTGGCATTATTCATCGCTGTCCACACATCGACAGTCTCGGACCCCATATACCAGAACGCATAACCTGCAACATCATATCCTTCAAACAAGGTCGTCTTGGCTGACAAAGACCGGCTCTCTTCTGCCCATATCCCGCGAGATTTCCCTTGAGCCGAATAAGTTAAAGTATATTGTGCAATTTCCGAATTCCATTTCAGAGAGGCTGAGTAATTACGATAAATATCCCCTTGTCTCTTCAGGGTAATATCATATGAACCAACCCCAGGAGATGACATGGACCAATCCCGAGTATAGGTAGGCAGAGCTGCAATGATCTTGTCCTTAGGCACGGCCTGCTGCAATGTCTGAACAGCATATTCCAGCCATGGGAGCGACGCAACCGAGCCTGCAGTAGCCGAACCGTTCCAATGCTCCTCATATCCCATCAACACGACATAATCAGCCAGCTCTCCGAGTGCCTTGTAGTCAAAAGCAGCCGTCCAGCTAGAACCTAGATCGGGTGATACATCAATAGATAAAGTTACACCTATACTGCTCAGCTTGGACTGCAGCGAAGCCATGAACAATGTCAGATATTCCCGATCCTCAGGTGACACATTTTCAAAATCAATATTCAAGCCGGCTAACCCATACTTCTTAGCATAATCCACTAATTTCATGACGGTATTATCTCGTAATGCAGCATTTGATAACATACGGTGTGTCAGCTCTGCATTCGCCCGGTTGCCTACCATTCCCCATATATTCAGCTTATTTCGCTCGGCAAAAGTTAATAGCCTCTGATCGGTATGATCCTGTACAACTTCGGTCTCATCGAGAAAATACCAGCGGGGCGAAAGTGTATTTATTCCCGCATCCAGCACCTGCTTCTCGTACTCGGCAGTCGTAGAATCGTATTGCCAGCCGAGCAGAATCGGATCTGGTGTACGGTTATTGAGCTCAGATTTAATGCGTGGTGTTTCGAGTATGCGGTCCAGCAGAACCGCTGCTTCCGCACGCGTCATAGAATATGACGGTCTAAATGCTCCACTGGCACCCTGCATGAATCCGAGCTCGGTCACTCGGCTTATATAGCCCCATGCCCATGTAGAGGCTTGGTTATGATCTATGTAAGGCAGCTCTGATGACGCTTCAATCGTTTCTGGAACGGTCTTCAGCATGCGGACCATCAGTGCTGCAGCTTCCTCACGAGTTACGTTTGATTTGGGTGCAAAATAATTCTCTGATCTTCCCTGAACAATTCCCAGGTTCACAAGAGCACTAATGTCCCCGTAATACCAGTCGGCCTTTTTCAGATCCTTGGAAGGGGGCAGATCATTCACCACTTGTTCGAGCTTCATAGCAGCCACCATCATTTTGGCAAGTTCTGCTCTCGTAACCTTCTTACTAGGCTCAAATGTCGTTAAGGTAGTTCCACGAATGATGCCCTTATTATATAAACGGCTAATAGCCTCTTTAGCATAACTGTTCGAAATATCTCTAAAGGGGAGTTCAGTTGAGGATGCATTTGCATGATTCGGTGCAAAATGAAAAGGCAACAATAAAAGAATAACGCCAAGGATCAGACCTTTTTTTATAATCAAATTCAATTTATTTCTTTGTAATTTCAACACTAGCGCCTCACTTGCATAACAGGATAAATCTATCCTATCAAAGAGCTGTGAGAGCTGTATGTACTTAATTTATGGTTATCTTTCAAAAATTTATCTATTCAAAACCTGGTCATGAACGAAAAAAAAAGAGTAACGCTTCTTGGGAAGCGATACTCTTGTATTCGTAAATTTGCTCTTATTTCAACACTTTAAGACGGGTATCCAGCGGTGCGAAATCTTTGTCGCCAGGCTCTGCCGCAGGTGTTCCAAAAGGCATTTGTGCAATCAGTTTCCATGTCCCAGGAACATCAAACACTTCCTTCACTTCGTCGTCAATCAGCGGATTGTAGTGCTGAAGGGATGCTCCAAGACCTTCTTGCTTCAGAGCTGTCCATACGACCAATTGCAGCATGCCGTTTGATTGATTAGACCAAACTGGGAAGTTGTCCGCGTAGAAGGCAAACTGCTTCTGCAAGTTCTCTATTACTTCCTGATCCTCGAAGAACAAGACGGTTCCGTATCCCGCACGGAAGCTTGCCATTTTATCTGCTGTCGATTTGAATTTTTCTTCATCATTTACCGTTTTGCGAAGTGTTTCCTCTGTAATATTCCAGAGCTTATCGTGCTTCTCTCCGAGCAGCACCACAATGCGAGCCGATTGAGAGTTGAAAGGAGACGGAGTATACTTGACTGCTTCGCCAATGATTTCCTCAATTCTTGCATCCGAAACATTGGATTCTTTAGAAATCGCGTAGTAAGATCTTCTATCCTTCAGAGCTTCCATGAATTCTTTAGCCATTAGAAAAAAACCTCCTGGTATATTTTGTAGGTCGACAAAACTAAAGATAGTATACTCGCTTACATTAGTCAAGTAAATTTATAAAAGTTTGAATAGTGTCGTCCATAAGTCGTCCATAACTAACCGACTTTTATTATTCATGATCTGCGTTGTTTTCATTCACGAAGCTTTGAATCCATTATTCAATCCCGATAATCGGCCCGGTATTTTTCTTCTGTGGAGGAATTTTGCTTGGTCGCCTCTTTATCCTTCTCTTCTTCCTTCTCCATATTCAAATCCTGAACCGGAATAGGATCTACATGCAGCTCTTCCTGATATAGATCAAACAAGCTTTCCTTCTCTGTTGGGTACTGCTCGGGATGATCCATTTGAGTTTGATCTTTTTTATCGGTATTCTTCATATCCGCCATTGTATTATACCTCCTTGTTCTGTGATATTTATCATTACCATGCTCAACCTATGACTAAACATGCACAACAAACACATAGATGGATAGGAACATAAAAAACACCGTCAACTTCGACTTTATCGAAATTAACAGTGCTATTTCACAATCTATTGGGCGTGCTTCTGCTCATATACAATCTGAGCCTCAAAGATGCTAAAGCCTTCTGAGTTCATTCCACGAAACCATATGCTTGCTCCATCCCCGTCCGATCTTTGAAGGGTAAAGGTTTCATTTAATCGAACCTCTCGGTGATAAGTAACTCTAAATCTTCTCCAAACGAACTGATTTATTTCCTCAGCTGTCATAGCATCAAAACACAAGTCAGCATATCTTGCATTATTTAGATGACCATTGCTATCGGTCGTACTATAACCGGCTTGGAATTCATAAGCGCCCTTAAGCTCAATATCTTCTGGAATGGACACTTTGTCCGGGATATCGCCGGATGTCTGGCTGGTTACCGTCGGAATATCGTAAGGCAATGCTGATGGACGCAATATTTTACGCTTGTGAATATCAACCAAGGTCCAGGTAGACCGTGCATATCCTGTTGCTCCCTCAGAACCCTCAAACCGATAATCTCTCAGCCACACAACACCTTTATAGCCTCTGGACCATGTCGATATATTCCATTCTTCCTCAAGCACCGGAATCTGCTCACAATCGATCTCCATCGTCATGAGCATCCAGCCATAATGATTCTTCAGCATCTCGCTTATCGTAATTCCAAGCTCCTGCAAATGACGGTCAGCAGCATCCTGAAGCCGTTCAAGAAGGGACGAAAGCTTAATGCGCGAATGCAGATCGGACTGGCTGGAGCTAACGATGAATGTTTCTTTACCTATCTCTGTCACATTCACACTTCCTTTGCCTGCTTCTACTCTTGCTGCCATTCATTTTAGTAGATAAGACCAGGCAAGGCAAACGGAGCGTTTGCAGCAAATCGGTTAGCCGCCTAAATTATTTAGCTGCTCGCTCAGATTATTGATGTTCGTTATCAGATCCGGAATACCGGTCTGTTCCCAGTTCTCAAGTGTGAAGCCCTGCTCTTGTATTCGCTGGCTGAATTGATCGACCATGACCGTGAGCTGCTCATTGTATTCTACGAGTCTTGCATGGATTGATTCTCCGATCGCTGGTGGCGTAAGCTGAGCAAACTCACTTGCTTCGGTACGGATATGCTCTAGCTGCTCCTGAAACTGTGCAGCTGCATCGGGATTATTAACTGCCTCCTGGGCCAGATTTTGAAGCTCGGAGCCCGCATTGGATACTTGATTGATATATTCAGTAGCTTCATTTACATAGGTTAAAGATTGATTCACACTATCTACGGCTGAACATGCGGACAACATCACAGCTGAAGCAAGCATCGTAGCCATCAAAACAGCCTGCTGTTTTCTTTTTCTCTGTCTTCTCATTTTGCTGGTCTCCCTTCACAAAAAAGCGTTCACATAAACGTTTATACGAACTGCTTGATGCTCAGGTTTCATATAAGATGATGTTGTGTTCGAAAAACCTCCGGTGAACTACCCACCGTCTGTTTAAACATGCGGCTGAAATGGGAAACTCGCTTGAACCCCGACTTCTTGCTTACTTCCGTGACAGAAATATCCGGATGAAACCGAAACAGCAGCTTGGCATGATTAATACGACGCATATACAGGTATTTGAATATCGTTGTACCTGTCATCTCTTTGAAGAGTGCTGCCATATAAGGCTTGGATAAATGGAGCTCACGGGCGATCTCGTCCAAACCAATTTCATTCATATAATTCGTTTCCAAATAAGTAATGATGCCTTGAATATGGTCTTCTTTATCCGTAAGTGTTCTTTGCTCAAGCATCTTATTGTCGGTGAATTGTTGTGCCATGATCAAAAAATCGCACAGTTTTAAAACGAAGCGATCGCTCATCTGCTCCCGCCCCTTCATCTCATAAAGTTGGTTCAATTGTGACAGACTAGCCTCGGTTTCCTGCTGCTGCAAAGCGGTGAGATGAAACACATGATTTTTCAGTTTCTCGAATGGAGCAAGCAGGGCATGAGCACGTTCAGGTACAAGATACTCCTCAAGCATCGTAGGATAGAAGTGCAATGTCGTTCGTACATAAGGAACACTTGGATCTGGATGTGGTCTGTGCAAGGTCATGCCATGCATTAAGATTAAATCACCGGGGACAAGTGTATAGATCTTGTCGCCAATAACATAAGTGCATTTGCCCTCGTGGAAATAGTACAGTTCATAAAAAGGATGGGAATGAAACCCATCATCCTGACCGGGCGTCACCGGGTTGTTATTTCGATAATTAAAGGCGAGCGGATCAATCATGTTGAACGTATTTGCCACAATGGAAGTCACTCCTTTGCATAGATCAATAGCTTTACAAAGATCTCATCGTGACTTCATTGTATCATGCTATGGGCTGCTGACGTTAACAAGGTTTAGCGCGCGCTTTGGATCACTCCAGCCGTTGCCAGCTCCTGAGCTGCCAGACACAATTCTGCCGCCTTAAAAGCATGAGCCTGTGACATGGCTTCCTCTGTTCCATTTATACAGTCCTTGATCAATTGACTGAAAAAAGGATAGCCCACCTTGCCCTTTACGTTAAACCGGTACTCACCCTCATGATTGACCAGGTATACTTGATCTCCTATCGATTCTCGTGCAATGTCCGTATATTTTCTGAGTTCAATGTAGCCGTCAGTACCCAGTATAGTTGTACGCCCGTCCCCCCATGTGGAGAGACCGTTCGGCGTAAACCAATCCACCCGAAAATATCCCGACGCCCCATTATCGCCAACAAGCGCAGCTTCCCCGAAATCTTCCAGCTCCGGATACTTGGGATGTGCCATGTTAACAGCACGACTATACTTTACTTCCGCACTCTTGCAGGAAGCAAAGTATAGAAATTGTTCAATTTGATGACTGCCAATATCGCAAATAATTCCACCGTATTTGGCTTTCTCAAAAAACCAATCCGGACGGCTGCTGGCATTTAAACGATGGGGTCCCGTTCCCATGACTTGGAGCACTTTGCCAATCGCCCCTTGAGATATTAGCTGACCTGCATAAACAGCACTCTCGACATGGAGGCGTTCACTGTAGTAAACCATATACTTTCGGCCTGTTTCCTTTACCTTCTGACGAGCAGCCTCCAGCTGAACGAGGGAAGTAAAGGGGGCTTTATCGGTAAAATAATCCTTGCCTGCATCCATAACAGTAAGACCTAGCGGTCCGCGTTCCGAAGGAATAGCAGCTCCAGCCACAAGTCGAACCTCAGCATCATTTAATATTTCATCTAAGGATCTAGCTGCCCTAGCTTCGGGAAAACGCTCCTGAAACGCCTTCACTTTATCGGGGTCAGGATCGTATACCCATTTCAGCGTAGCTCCTGCGCGTACCAGCTCACCACACATCCCATAGATATGACCATGATCCAGAGCTGCCGCGGCGATTACAAATTCTCCTGGTCCAGCAACGACTTCATTCACTGCGCTCTCAGGCGCATAGAACATTCCATCTGAATTACTCATTGTAAGCCCCCTCTTTCCAGCATATTTTATACATCCATCGTCTTATTGAAAGGTACCGCTAAGATCTGCAGGTGTCTGATCCTGCCCTACTGGATCCGTATTCACTTTGGAACTCCGAATTCGTTCCTGAAGATGCTTGTTAAACAGCTCCTCATCAATGGGCAGTTCCACCCAATGATCCGTCCATGTGGATAGATACATGGCGTTTGATAAAGTCAGCCCATGAATCCCTTCTTCCCCAGGAGCGATAAGCGGAGTGCCATTCAAGATAGCATCTACAAAGTTCTGCATAATGCCAGGATGGCCAGTCTCTCTGCCCTCAATAGGAATATCAATCTTCCAGCATTCTGGCTGGCCAAATCCGCCGGTATAGCGCTGATTGAACTCACTTTCGGGTTCACGCAGCCGCCAAAATGTCATCTTCCCATCCTCAACCACGATCTTTCCGCGATCACCGTTCACTTCAAATCGATTCGTTCCCGGAGCTTCTCCGGTCGTTGTAATAAAGACGCCGGTGGCTCCGTTCTCATATTCTACGTAAGCAGTCACATCATCCTCGACTTCAATGCTGCGATATTTGCCGAAGGCACAGAAGGCACGAACACGCTTCGGCATCAAGCCTACCGTCCACTGCCATAGATCCAGCTGATGCGGAGACTGATTTAGCAGTACGCCACCGCCTTCACCTGCCCATGTCGCTCGCCAGCTGCCAGAATCATAATAGCTCTGGGAGCGGTACCAGCTTGTAATGATCCAGTTGGTACGCCGAATCTCACCAAGTTCCCCTGAAGCAATCAAATCCTTTAATTTGATGTACAGTGGATTGGTTCGCTGGTTGTACATGATCGAGAACACCTTCCCGCTCTGACTCGCGGCTTCGTTCATTTCTCTCACTTGACTCGTAAATACACCAGCTGGTTTTTCGATAAGAACATGAAGTCCGTGATGAAATGCCAGAATAGCAAGCTCTGCATGCTGAAAATGAGGTGTTGCTATAAGCACTGCATCCACTGCCCCCGAGAGCATCATTGTCTCCGGATCCTGGAAGTACTGAATATCTCCCTGCAGGTTATCAGCTGCCCACGCTTTGATGCTCTCTCTCATATCACTGATCGCCGTAAGCACTGCACCTTTAATCTTGCCTTCATTAATGGTTTTGGCATGAGCGGAGCCCATATTACCAATGCCTATAATTCCTACTCTCACAGCGTTCATAGTGCAGCACCTCCGATATGTAACTGATTGCTCAGCGAATGCATGCTCTGCGTGAAGTTCTTGAGCATTTCCGCCGAGGAATAGCTCTGGCTGAAGTCTTCTATTCCCAGATACCCCTTATATCCAACAGAATCAAGGTCTTCAAGAACGGTGCTCCAGCGCACGACTCCGTTAAGTAAAGGTGACCATTTTGCCTGATAACAGGTTTCTATCTCGCTATCTTGCTGCTCCAGCTGTACCCAGTTGGCATTCTTTACATGAACATGGGCTAGATAAGGGCCAAGCAGCTCCAAGCCCATACGGTAATTTTCATAGCCCTCATGGACCATATTCCCCGGGTCATACAACACACCGATATGATTTGGATCAAACGAGGACACGAGTCGATAAGCAAGTCCCGCACTAGGAGCAATGGTACCATGATGTGTTTCGACCAGTGCCTTTACTCCATACTGACGCGACATTTCCTGAACCTCGCTTAAGTAATCAATTGCACCCTTGTATAGCTCATGATAATCCGCTGAGCGGTTATATCCGGGAACACCTACACGCATCATAGCTGCGCCCAGCTTATGCGCTGATTGGAAGGCCAGCTCCGTAGCGGTCAGATCTCCGGAAGTGAGATAAGGAACAAGGGCAATTGATTTCAGTCCGAATTGTTCAGTCAGTGCTGCCGCCTTCGCTATCTCCTCATCTGCATTCTCAGGATCAATAGAAGCCAGGTTTCTTCTCCAAAAAGAAGGCTCTTCCTGGCCTGCGTCCATCGGGACACCTTTATATCGCCACTCTATGCCTTGAATCCCAGCATCCGAGGCAGCCTTGAGCATTTGTTCAGGCAGTAAATCCGGGGTCGCAACCGTAAATATAGATAACAACATTCCTCATCACTCCTTTAGAATAAAGCATATTCACAAGTTCATCCTATCACTGTATTCCAGTGACAGATACCGCTATTCCGCAAGAAATGAACCACAGATAACAAATTGGGCGAGGAAGACACTCAGGGGCAAATCATCATCTGTAACCGCAAAAAAAAACACCTGCTGAATTCGTTATTAAAACGATCAACAGGTGTTTATCACCATACAGTATAGATTCACTTGCTGTCATAATAAACATGCTGTACATCGATCTCATGATCTACCATAATCACGCCGTGTGAATATTGCGGCTGTCTTCTCTTGTCCGTAGGTGATCCCGGATTAAATAAAATGATTCCATCAACTTGTTTAAGTACAGGGATATGTGAATGTCCAAATATGATACAGTCCACTTGCTCTGCCTTGAAGGCTTGAAGTGCATTGTCTTCCGTGCTTCCTCTGCCAATGTGTCCGTGTACAATACCAAAACGCTTGCCCCCCGCTTCGACAACGGTTTGTTCAGGCAATATGCCTCGAATGATTGCAAGGTCTGTGTTTCCGAATACACCATGCAGCTTCCCCATAGACTGGAGTGCCTCGTACAATGAAATATCCGTCCAGTCACCCGCATGAAATATAAAGTCCGCATCTTGAAGGTCCTGAAGCAGAGGTGCAGGCAGCTGCTTGGACATGCGAGGCATGTGGGTGTCAGACAATACAGTTATTTTGATCATAAGACGTAACCTCCTTGGTATTCCCTATTCGGTTATTCCATGTATGTGTCCTTATCCGGACGGGCCTTGGCTTTCAGCTGCCGAACACTATACTCCAGCTGTTTGATTACATCTTCAATTTGTTTGCGATCAATCAGGTTCGGATCGGCTTGCGGTTTAGGTACATTTTTCAGATTCCGAATCATATATTGCTGTTCCTGCCATTTATCCATCAGATCTGCTATATGCGCATAAAATCGCTCATAATCTTTGATGATGATATCAAGAAATTCATCCACCTCATCTGGATCATAACCCCGAAGCTTATAATTGAATTGTTTCTCATGAATGGATAGTGCATCCATCTGAATGCCGAGCTGTTTAAAGAGCTGTTTCTGCTTATCCAGCCGGCGTTTCATATGTTCATCCATATATAACTGACCTCCATTAATCGAATTCCCTTATTTTTTTATATCATAAACTGACCCCTGATGAAAACGAATCAACATAAACTTCCCCTAACATTAACCAATAACTAACTTATTCTCCAGCTTCATTCCTATTATTTCCGAATATATGCTATTCCCTTCGAGACTGGTTGTGATGTTCTTCAACAGGGTAATAAGATACAAGAATGAGATAAAGGAGCTGCTAGACATGAACGCAATTGAACTTACAAATGAAGAACTTAATACGTTAAAGAACCGTTTGTTGGAAGAAAAAGAAACCATTCAAGCTCATTTTCAAATAAATCAAGACGGAACAAATTCAGAAGACAATTCGTTACTTGATTCTACGGGAGAATTATCCTCAGCAGATAATCATCCTGCAGATATTGGAACCGAAACATATGAGAGGGCTAGAGACCAAGCTATTGATGATCAGCAATCTGAGAAGCTGGAACAGATCAATCAAGCCCTCAACAAGATGCAAGAGGAGAGCTATGGGCTGTGCGAGGAATGCGGCAAACCGATTCCATACGAAAGACTGGAGATCATTCCTTACACTTCATATTGCATCGAGCATGCTCAACAAGAGCAGCAGGGTGAAATCAGTGAATATCGTCCTGTAGAAGAGCAGGTCATGACCAAACCTCCGAGAGGAGCTGGTGAGATCAGCCAACGAAACGCTGGTAAATTTGATGATGCAGAAGCCTGGAAAGCTGTGAAAGAATATGGAACAGCAGACTCTCCTGCCACGTCCACTAAGCGGGATGTAGAGGATTATGAGGAGCTATAAATATATAATAGATCGGGCCGGATAACGGCCCTTTATTTATGATTTCATGTTTTTCATATGTTCTACGACGGTTGCAAATACTTCATAACTGTTAACGCCTTTCTCTTTGCGCTTCACAAAATACGGCTCGCACAGCTTCACAATTTGGGTGTACAGCTCTTTGGCTTCTTCTTCGGACACATAAATCGCACGGTTCAGCAAATGCACAGAGGAGTGATCTCCTGCGTCCAGGCGCTGAACAAAGCTCTGCTTATTCTGTTCAAACAAAGCCGTAATATGCGATGCATTCTCGGCAGCGACAACCTGCCTCATCGGCTCATCTTCCTCCGTCCCTCGGCTGACAATAATCTCGCCGGGGAAAACCTCATAATATTTCGCTATGATCCCGTTGATTTCTCTTGTCTCCACGAGCGAGAGCAAACCTACCCTTTCAAGCTTCTTAACATGATAATAAACTTTCGCTGGCAGTTCACCCAGCTCGTCTGCTACTTCTTTTACCGTGGCAGGTTTGCCCAATCTATGAAATACGTTTAATATTTGAAGTCGGTAAGGATCGGAATACGTCTTGACTTCCTCCATCGTAGTTAGCACTTTATTATTCATTTAAGATCCCACCTTTGATAAGTGTTGCATTCTATTATATGGTGATGTTCCAGGCAGGTCAAAAATCAAAAAATAACGCCTCCAATGGATCGTTGTTACCAACCAAACAGAGACGTTAAATTTTCTATGCTGTTGTTGTTCTGCGTTAAAGATAGGATCATTTACAGCAGCGCGATGCGTTCGCGGTTCTGTGCAGAAGTAATACAGGCTTCCACTACACGAATATTAAGAAGTGCATCCTCTGTCGTAAAGGGAAGCGGTGTTCCATCCAATATCGCATCGGCGAACGCCTCAGCTTGGAGAACAAATGAGTTGGAAACTGAGATTCGCTCTTCTCTGGACACATCATCTGTATGTATGATGATTTGCGGAGGAATATCGCTGTTCTCCCATCCAAACACTTTTGGAAGCTCGATTCTCCCCTCTGTACCAAGTATTTCAAGCTCAGCTCGGGAGCATGCCCACATTCCGCAATCAAAAGTAAGCGCAACCTTGTCAGGAAATTCCACCAGCCCTGAGGCCATCATATCCACATTGTCATGTTCAGATGAGAACAACGCATGTACCGTAACGGCTTCTGGTTCTTGTCCGAGATACATTCTTGCCGCTGAGATCGGGTATACGCCGACATCATACAAAGAGCCCCCGCCCATTTCCTTCTTGAAGCGCACATTGTCTGTATCATAGCAATTGTTATAAGTGAAATTCGCATGAATCGCTCTTACCTGTCCGATTTCACCGCTCTCAATAATTTCTTGTACCCTTCTATGCTTAGGATGATATCTATACATAAAAGCTTCAGCAAAGACGACCTGTTCCTGATTGCAAATATCAATCATCTGTCTGACCTGCTCCTCATTGAGTGCTGCCGGTTTCTCACACAATACATGCTTGCCGGCTCTCGCGGCTTTAATCGTCCACTCCATATGCATATGGTTAGGAACAGCAATGTAGACAGCGTCGATCTCCTCATCAGCAAGTAGAGCGTCATAGCTTCCGTAAGCCTTGGAAATATCCAGCTCGGCAGCGGCCTCTGCTGCTCTGCTCTCATTACGGCTGGCAATGGCTACAACTTCACCCCGGTTAGAGTTCTGTATTGCAGGAATAACCGCTGTTCTGGCTATCTTTGCGGTGCTCATAATTCCCCATCGGATTTTTTCGCTCATCATTGATCTCTCCTTCCCTACTTACTTTTGTGATATATACAAATTCCTCACTTTAGATATAATCAGTTGGATCAATTTCTCAAAATATTAATAATTGTCCTGTTCCGCCTTCTTCAACATGCCTAAGCAACGGTCCAGATCTGTCTTGACTTGCTTCTTGTATAATCTTGCCTTCTCTTCCCCGTCATCCGTAAAATGATACAAAACGATTTCCTGAAAATCGATTCTAGGATCATTCCCCTTTAGTCTTTTGGTTCGGTAAAAAACCCCTTCTTGCACAAGCTCATGTAACGCTCGGTATACTTCACTCTGAGGCGGGACATAACCAAATCCTTTGAATTCTTCCTTCATGGCCTCAAGCATTTCATAACCATATCCTCTATGCTGCTCTACCATGGTAATTAGGTAGAGTTTAATGAACGCCCGCTGGGATATCATAAAAGCCATGCAAGTATCCTCCTCCCACTTATTTCAAATAACCAACTTTCTCTCATTATAAACGTCTTTTTTCATCTTGACATCCTTCTATTTTTTCACATACCTATTTTAAGACAGAATATCTGACATAAACACGTGATGAATTAGCTCATTAAGAGCAAAAGAAACTAAGTTCAGCTAAATATATTCCACTAATAAGAATTTTTCATATATTGAATTATTAATTATAAGGGGATCTTATCATCGCTTTCATTGTAATGAGATTACATTGGAATGGAGCTCATCCCGCTAAACCATTCATTTCAATTTCCGTTTTTTTACTAATGTGAATTTTTCAGGTTTTGACTAAAGATAATTAATGAGATGAGCTGTCCCTGGAAAAGAATCTGAGCACAAAAAAACCGCTTTGTTTAAAAAGCGGTTTTTAAGCATCTAGAATTTTTGTAATTTCGATAAACCCTCAAGAATCACTTTAGCGCAAGGTTCGATCAATTCTTGTTCCCATCGCTTCCTGCTCCACCCGATCCTCAGGCACTCTGTCTGGACCCGGCATATTATTTGCACGATCATCGTATCGATCCGCGTTTAACGAACGGTTGTCTCTAAACACACCGTAAACATCAGTATCTGCATGTTTTTGATCGACAAGCACAAGAATTTTGCCTTCATCGATATTCTTCTCATATTCCCTTGCTTCATCTTCAGGAATACCGAGACCAACCAAACCGCCGACCAGACCGCCTGCACCAGCTCCGACCGCTGCTCCAGTTAAAGTCGCAGCAATAGGTCCTGCGGCAAGAATGGGTCCAATACCTGGAATGGCAAGCGCACCGACGCCTGCAAACAATCCGGCAAGTCCACCGAGAACACCGCCCGTAGCTGCACCTGTTGCAATCCCTTCAGGCGCTTTTGTCCCTGTCTCGCTCTCAATCGCTCTCTGATCTTCCTTGCTTCTTGTGATCACAGATATCTCTTCGTTTGTATAGCCTTTACTTATCAACTGCTCTATCGCACGAGATGCTGCCTCATCTGTCTCAAATACACCAACTACTTTTTGCTTTGACATTGTTCATTCCTCCTTGAGATAAGTACTTGTTTCTTATTTACCCTTCTCTCGGAGAGCTAAACAGGCCTACGCTTTTACTTGGGCCTGACTCTGCTGGTAGGCACTGCTTCCAGCGGGTTATCCGGCCAGTAGTGCTTCGGATAGCGGCCTTTCAGATCCTTTTTCACTTCAAAATATCCCTCACGCCAAAAGCTTTCCAGATCCTTGGTCACTTGGACTGGACGCTGTGCCGGAGACAACAGGTGAACCGTCAATGGAATCCTTCCATTACCAATCAGCGGCGTACGCTCGAGGCCAAACATTTCCTGGAGTCTTATGGCAATGTAAGGAGCTCCTTGTCCACTATATTCAATTTTAACGCGCGATCCGCTCGGTGCGGTATAGTGAGTTGGCGCTTCTCGATCTAGCAGCTGCCGCTCCTCCCAGGTCAGATTGTCCATGAGGACAGAAGCGATGGATACCTTCTGAAGCTGAGCTGCTGTTCTAATTCCGATCAGATAAGGAGCAAGCCGCTCTGCAATATAATCTACAAGTTCTATATCATTCGCAAGTTCTGGCCATTCCGGATAAGCCCGATGCATGAATTTAATCCGTTCTATCAGTTGCAGCTCAGCTTTGCTCAAGGTCAGCAGGCGAAGTCCCTCCGACTTTATGCCCTCAAGCAGTGCGAGTATGACTCTCTCCTCCGGAGGATCAGGATAGGCCATTTCCTTCAATATAATGGCATCTATGCGCTGTAGTTTTTTAGCACGCACACTTTGCGTTTTAGAATCCCACTTTACTTCGTGCTCGAGCTGAATCCATTCGGGCTTATATTTCATAAGTTCGCTGATTGAGAGAGGCGCCGCAAGCCGGATCAATCCATCCGCACCTTGATCATCGGCCTCAGCAACGACGATGTAATCCCCTTCGTTTCCCAAGGCAGCAGCACCTGCTCCTTGGAAACGTGCACCGCGGCCGCTCGACAATAAGTAGCGGCCGTCCTCTCTTCTTTGCCCAATCCGATCCGGATAGGCAAAGGCAAGCAGTAAGCCGCAGCTGTATTCGTCCATACCGAGCCCATTCTCCGGCTTCTGCCGGTGATGAGCTAGGGATGACAGCAGCTGGCGGCTCTCCTGCAAGATGCGGTGCCTAGCCGCATCTTGAGCCCCTGGTGCCCGCATATGCGCGAGCTGCGGGCGAATGTCCCATCCCGCGGCACCTGCCATGCGGGATGAGCCCTCTGCAAGCAGTGCAGCGAGCAGGCTGGCCTCCTCGGCCAGCCCAAGCTCTGCCGCTTGCAGCAGCATGCTGCCGAGTCGCGGGTGAGTTCCCAGACCCGCGATCTCACGACCTCGGCTCGTAATGGTGCCGAGGTCATCCAGACAGCCAAGCGTACGCAGCAGCAGCTTGGCTTCTTCGTAGGAAGCTGGCGGCGGTGCATCCAGCCAGCTCAGCTCGCCTGGGTCAGACACGCCCCAGGCTGAGAGCTCCAGCGTCAGCTGAGTCATATCCGCTGACAACATCTCTGGCCGTGTGGACTCCGGCCGGGCGTCCTGCTCCATTGGACTCCACAGACGATAACAGACTCCCGGCTTTACTCGGCCTGCACGACCTCTACGCTGATCGCTCGATGCTTTTGATATAGGCCGTGTAACGAGTCTGTTCATTCCTGTGCGGGAAGAGTACAGCGACTCTTTACGCAGTCCGCTATCAACAACGACAGTAATCCCTTCAATGGTAAGACTTGATTCAGCAATCGTCGTCGCCAGAACAACTTTGCGCTCCCCGGGCTTTGATGGCCGAATGGCAGCATCCTGCTCTATAGCATTCATAGAACCATACAGAGGACAGATATGTACAGAGCTCCCTAGATTCATATGCAGCAGCAATCGTTCTGTCTTGTGAATCTCACGTGCCCCCGGCAAAAAAGCGAGGATATCGCCCTCATGCTTACCCAAGCCCTGCTGGATCACATGCGCCATATGATTCTCCAGCTCCGTATTCATGGGCACAGGTACATAGCTTGTGTCCACTGGAAATGTCCTGCCTTCGCAGGTGAGCACAGGAGCTCCACCGAGCAAATGTGATACCGGTTCAGCTTCTAAAGTTGCACTCATGACAAGAATGCGCAAATCTTCTCGAAGGAGCAGCTTGCTCTCGAGCGCAAGGGCAAGCGACAGGTCTCCGTGTATATTCCGTTCATGAAATTCATCAAATATAAGCAGGGCTGTATCTTCGAGCCCTTGATCTTGCTGCAGCAGCCGGGTCAGCACACCTTCTGTCACGACTTCGATCCGCGTATGGCGACTCACCTTCGTGTCGTGGCGAACACGATACCCCACGGTTTGACCGATAGGTTCACCTAGTGCCTTCGCCATTCTTGCTGCCGCATTTCTTGCAGCAAGCCGCCGAGGCTCGAGCATAATGATCTTCTTCTTGCCCAGCCAAGGTTCTCTATATAATTCTAGTGGAACCACCGTTGTTTTACCCGCTCCTGGCTCAGCTATTAATACTGCAGCCGTATGCTCTGACATCGTCCGCTTTAATTCAGGTATGATCTGAACAATCGGTAAAGGACTTCCTTGTTGATGCTCATTATGCATGATATATTCAACTCTCCAATGATGTTAATTTCTAATTTCTAATCTAAATTATTCATCCCCTAATTTACTGCTTATTTTCTCTTCGTAGCCTCGAAGGGAGGGGCTGTGGCTAATCCCCCTTTCTTCCAGCATGATTCTAAGCTTGATTTGTTTTTCGGTCAGCTTTTTGATCATTTGTTCCTTATCTTCTGCTACCTGACATAATCGAATCATCTGCTCTAGGCTAAGGCATTCCTGCTGCAGTTCAAGTTCTGGCGGAAGATATCCTGAATTCTTCAGTATTTTATACGAAGCCCGAAGGTCCTCTGGAACATGAGATAAATCTTCAATCACAAGCGGCTTACCTGCTCCTGGCAGATGATCCAGCTCCCCTCTTTTCATCGCCTCAGCAATCTTCTGTTCAGCAATTCTTGAAAATATACTCACTTATATACCTCCCTTAGTCAGAACTTAGAATCTAATGACGGCACATTAATGCATTTTAGTAATACTGCCCGTGTTCAATCGTTCCTCTAAAAATAACGAAAAAAACCGTTTCCTGCAAGGGAAACGGTCATCTGCTTCAATTCATATAGTTAACATAATCAGCTTAAGAGGGACTCTGCTCCATCGATAACAATCTGTGCACCTGTAATATGCTTCGATTCAGAAGATGCCAGAAAAGCGACCAAGTCCGCAACCTCCTCCGGTTTACCTGGACCATGAGCCAGCGGCTGACGACCATCCGGAAACTCCATCTTAATTGATATTTCATTCAGCTCTTCTGATTTTTCTGTGCTCTGATCAATATTTGTCGAGATTGCACCCGGGCAAATTACATTGACTCGAATGTTAAATTTGGCCAGCTCCAGCGCTGCCATCTTGGCAAAGGCAACCTGACCCGCTTTGGAAGTACTGTATGCACTCATCCCTATATTCGAGAAAGTGTAGTTTCCGTTGATCGAGCTTGTTATAATAATGCTTCCTCCATCATCTTTCTTCATATGGGGAATGGCATATTTTACTGTAAAAAAAGTGCCTCCGAGATTTGTCGTTATGGTGTTCTGCCAATCCTCCACATCAATATCCTCAAGGGGCGCCACAACACCGTTAATTCCCGCATTGGCAAAAATAATATCGATGCCGCCAAGCTCTCTTACCGTCTTCTCTATCGCATCGGCAACACGTGCTGCATCGGAAATATCAACATCATAGGCACGAACTTTTCCCATGCCCATTGCTAGAATCTCTTGTTCTGTTTCATGGGTACGTTTATCTATAAGATCAAATAAAGCGACATTCGCACCTTCCTGTGCCAGCTTAATGGCAACTGCCTTCCCGATTCCGGAACCGGCTCCGGTTACTAAAGCCGTTTTCCCTTGAAAACGTATACGTTGACTTGAAGACATCCTTCTTGGTCACTCCTTAGGCTATAGTATGTACAAAGAGCACATGTGGCTCATACATAAGAATGCCCACAACAGGAGCGTTTTAATAATTCAATCGTTGTATATTTTGAGATAGAATCTAACTTATGTTCCATTCTAACGATGAATACGGTCACTTACGAGGTAAAGCTGATCTCGATAAATGCAGCGTCATCCTCAAGACCACCTGTATGATGCGCATCCAGGAGCACTTGGATCTGCTCGTCTGGCAAATGCAGTCCAATAGGGTCAAGCTCACCCATACCATCCGTATATAGCCTCAGTACAATTTCTTCACCTGATTTGAAGCTTCTCTCATAGATATGTGGCGTTCCACCAATCGGTCCTTGTAATGTAGACCAACGCTCGGATGTAGCCCTTGTCATTTCAAAGAATTGTTCAAGTTCCGTTCCGCTCTGAAACAAACGGATTCTTGAGTCTCCCTGCCAGGCAAGCTGAAGACGGGTGCCTTTTTTTCCGGAGCCAAGCTGAATTCTGCCGCAAATATACATGGACTGGCTGCCATGCCTCTTCTTCGTCTCCAGCACTTCTCGCAGCATAATTGGAACCTTTTCGTGGTGAGCAGCTTGGTATGTACTCAGTTCTCTGGAGGCAGGAATCGTAATATTCGTCAAATATTGATGTAGCCGTGAGACTGACCACTCCTTCGTCTCCAGCATCCACCCATGCAGTGCCTTTCCTAAATATCTTGCGGCAAAATCACCATAATAACTCATAGAGACCCCATCGCACAGAACAAATGTACAGATATCACCTTCTACATGAATTGCTGCAAAGTCTTGACCATTATCCCCATAGGTTGCCGATTCTGCGGCCAGCCCATAACCATAACGACACATAAGCCGACCTTTATAGGAGGTTAGGGGATGATCTGCTTGCTGTGAACTGACAAAGTGAAAATTCCCTTCCGGATGTGCTTTTTCATGACCAGGCATAGACATTCGCAAAGATTTCACTTCTTAACTCCCCCTTACCTAACCGGCGTTGCCGCTGACATTTGAAATCCGATGGATACAAGTTCTGCACAAGTCCCTGGGAGCATCATCAACGAGCCCGGGGCAAGCAAATAATCCGCCTCTACGAGCATTTCCCTATAGCTCTCCGGAAGAGGCGAAGACATCTTCTTCAATTTTTCTCCATGCTCATCTTTCAGTTCTGTGTCCTGTGAAATTCCAGTCCATCTTCTCGGTTCTGGTATCGGTGCACTTAGCAGATGATCCGAAATGAAGATGTTTTCGATAAGGACATTCCCGTCAGGAACACTCATATTCATAATTCGTCTGGCAATCGGCTCCGGGTCTTCTCCCGTTGCGACTCCGTCTGTCATGTGACATATCAAAGGGGCAGGACAATCCTGCATAAAGGGAAGCTCAGCCTGCAAGATTTTCTCTGCCTGAAGAAATGCTTTGGCCGAATCTGAGAACCGCATCGGAGTTAAATCGGGAATAGAGCCAATCGCCGCAATTTCATCTATTCCCTTAACGCCTCCAAGCAGATCATACACATCATCACTGTACGCAAGAATTGCAATTCGATACCTTGGTGTCAGTCTACTTCCTTTGGTAGAACGAAACACCATTTGACGTATGGCAAGTGACAATGCTTCGTACACGATGTCCATTCTTCTGCGATTATCCATCATCATATTCATGGATGCACTTATGTCAATTAAATAAATGATGAGGGCCGGCGTTCTCTGAGATGCTTGTATCGTATAGTTCATTACCGTTCATTCACCCCTAGTTTAAATATCAGGCAATTTATAGCTTCTATTTCTAATAAATTTATAGATGTGCGACTTACGCTGTCCCACTTTCCCAACTCCGGCAAAGTATTCCGCATCCTGATTGTACAGCTCCATAAAGGCGTTTGCGTGATTTCTGGCAGATTCAACCTTGCGTCCTTGCTGTGCATTATAAGCTAGATTGTAATAGGCAATAAGCTGCTTCACATTCTGGGCACGTTTCTGCTTGAGTGCCGCCTTCTCCTTCGCTGCTTTTTCTGCCGCTGCTTTTTGGGCTTCTTTTTCTGCTGCAGCTGCAGCGGCCGCCTTAGCCTGAGCCTGTTTCGCTTCTTCCGCCTTTGCTGCAGCCTCTTTCGCAGCTGCTGTTTCAGCTTCAGCCTGGCGGGCTTTCTTCTCTTCTAGCTGAGCTAAATATTGTTCATATTTGGCTTGCTTATCATATTTCGCCTGCAGAGCTGCCTTTTCCTTAGCCTTCTGCTTCGCTTCAACTTGAGCTAAATATGCCTCATATTTCGCCTGCTTTTCATATTTCGCCTGCAGGGCGGCTCGCTCTTTCTCAGCGGCCAGACGAGCCTTTTCTTCCTCAGCTTGCTTCAAGGCAAGCTCAGCTTCTTGCTTTTTCTTATTCTCTTCAGCAAGCTTTGCCGCTTCCTCTGCTTTCTTCGCCTTCTCCTGCTTCTCAAGCTCTGCCTGACGCTGCGCCTCAAGCTGCTTCGTTTCCGCCTGCTCTGCCAGTGTATGCATTCCTGGAATTGCAATGATGCCGATTAACAGCACCGCTGCTCCAACAATAACGGCTTTTCGACTACGGAATTTAGAGAAGCGAGAACTCTTGGGCTCATCTGATTCTGTAGGCAAGGCATCTTCAATTTGACTGATCGCTGCTGCAATCTCAACATACAAGGCCGTTCCAGGCTTCTCCAAATGCAATGCTGATTTATATAAGTCAAGGGCAGCATTCTGCTCTCCCTTACTTTCTTTAATGGAAGCTTCCTGGAGCAATCGATCCAGCTGCTTCTTGTCGGTTCCTGAATTCGCTGAATAAGTGAGACCTGCGAGTGCTGCCTCCTCCTCATGAGATGAGACGGAGCTGTTCCCATCTTCAGCTACCGTCGTTGCCGCTGTTCTCCCAACAGGGCTGTCATCTTCTGTTCCTGTGGAAACACCTTCTGTACTGGTATTCTGTACGGGAACATCATTCAGATCAATAGTCGATATGGCTACTAGCCATTCTCCAAATGTAGGGCAGCTGCTTAGATCCTGACTATGCCATGCTCTGCCGAACAGTTCTGCAATTTTGGATCCGAACCTGGATTCAAGTGATTGCTGGAGCTTGCGATATCGCTCACAGCTCGTTTGAAGCTCTCTCTGATCGAAGAAGCTTTCTCCATAAGTTCGGTTTACTATCTCGGGGTCACTGAAGCCAAGCATTTCTGCTAATATGACCGCTCCGGCAAACCGGTCAGCGTAGCTGCTCCACAGACCGCTATTTACGATCCGGTGAGCAGCATAGCCAGCTGAACCCGCAAGAAGTGCATCAGGCCGATCCATCTTTGGACTATATAGCTGCTCTACGTCGACTAATTCAACGGCTGCAGCTCCTTCAGGCCGTTCTACTTCGGAAAAAAACGGAACTAGGACGTTAGGCGCTGAGAGATCACAGTGTGCGATGCCCCTCTGTTCCATCGCTGAACCTATGCTCGCAAGCGACGAAGCTAGAATAAGGCTCTCTTCCGCCGTCAGCTGCTTCTTGTCACAGATGATATCAAACCAGCTGATGCCATCGACCCAAGGCATGAGCACTGAATATAGAAGATCTCCGTGCTCACTTATTAATTTTCCGTTTCTTTCAGGAGTGAGCACGTCTCGTTTACATACTTGCAAACCTGATATTTCACTGTATTTCTCCATTTGCTCCGATTGATATACCATAGCCGGAACACGGAATTTAGGAAAGAACACCTTCAGGGCTTTTGACTCATATTCCTGCCCATTCAGTGGCACTAGTTTATATACAGTGCCTTGCCTTCCTGTTTGTGCGTAAGCAATTCCTGAAGCTGCCGGATGCTGTCCTACCAGATATTTCTCACCATGAATAAGGATCTCATCACCGGGTTTAGGTTGAAAAGACATGAACATCCCTCTCTTTTAACGTTGTGATGCAAGAAAACCGGAAGTTTATGAAAACTCCCGGTTTCCTAAGTGATTCAATTTCATAACTCATTAAAAAGGTGAAATCAAAACTATTTATCCTCTTGATAAAAGCAGCTAAAGGTATTATGAAATGGATTCAAATAATATACGTTCAAATAATTCCGTATTAGCGGGATTGGTCAACCTGACGGAATTTCGCAGCAATTGCGGTTAGTTCTTGGCTGATACTATTCAATGTTTGAACAAAGCTCTGCATTTGCTTGCTCGCTTCTTGGAACTCTTGGAAGAAACGTTGTTTCGTCATACCTTCCCATTGTCCTTCCATTCCATTGATGGATTGAGTCAAGCTGGAAACGATCTGTTGACTTTGTTCACCGCTTTGTTTGAATTGATTTGCCACTTGGTCTACCTGTTCTGGGGATATTAAAATACGTCCTGACATAGTAGGGACTTCCTCCTTTTTCATCTGCAAATATTTAGGTGAAGCACATGAAAATTGTACCAAATGACACGAACCGTGTCTAAAGTCATTGGTCCTAATTGTATATCACCCAGAATCGAGCCTATGAAACTGCTTATAACATAGAGTTGACAAAATTCTCAACCGACCTTAGCTCCTAGAGAAGGGTCCGTAAACTTCCACCCTGCAGGGTTCAGTTCGGTTGCTAACCGCAGGGTCCCCATATCGCTTAACTGATCATCAGGGCTCCAGGATTGCTGAATGGCCATGACAGCAGACCTAGGATTGGAAACCGAAAATACTAAGGGCTTATCGCTCTTGATAGATTCCAGGTACTGAGATTGCAGCATACGCATCGGTGAAACGTTTGTGAAATCAACATGAGTTAAAAATGAATGGTAATCTTCGTCAGCGAGCTTGAAATTTTCCGCCTTGCGTAGCAGATCAGAGCCGAATCTCTCAAGTTCCAATTCAATATGGCCGGCGAGCTGCTTCGACCTCATCCATTCATATACAATTCCCTCATGAACGGCGGTATCGCCTTCTATTCTACCAAGGGCTTGTTCTAAACCAACAACAATTTGCTGAATTTGCTCCGCCGCATGCTGTAGCTGCCCACTAAGCGTCCGAAGCACATCCGGTTCCACACGAATGCGCATATACATCACCTTTCTTCATGATCTGCTGGCTGTATCAGCCACTCTAGAAGCATATCCTTAAAGTCTCCTTGACCCATAGGTGTAGCGATGAGCCAATCACCTTTACCTACTGTACTCATACGAAAAAGCCAGTTCATAGAGTTGCTGGAGATAAAAGCAGCGGACTGTGAATCCCATTTCTGTCCAGTCCACACAAGCAGCTGAAGCTCCCCTTCAGTCTCTTGATGGATTAATGTATGGGCCAAAGCTGCTGCTCCCTGGAAATCGTAGCAAGCCTCCGACAACTGGCCGGTCAATGACTCTTCATCAAGAATTGAGTCATTAACGATCTCAAAAAAGCGCTTCTTTGAGAACATCAAAGCCGGAATATCGTTCTTTGTGTGCTCAGTTCCCCATTTAATCTTGCTCATAACCGATTTACAGGCCTGTTCAACATTGCCCAGGTCTGATAACTGGCAGGTATAGGGCTCCTCTTGTGTCCGGATCAATTCCACTACGCGTTCATTCGTGCAGTGCAGATATCCTTTATACTTCGCTCCTCGCTTCTTCTTTATTTCGAAACGGCAAGCTCTGGAGGACAAACCTGCAATGGCTACTCTTGAGAACACGGTTGGTGTCATGATGAGTTCACTGGAGTCTTGATCTTGGGTCAAATACCCTTTAGTTAATAACTCTTCTTTGGTATTCTCCCATTCCATTACGATATCCTCTGTCAGATATCCTACAAACGGGTCCTCAATACCAAGCAATCGATCAGAACCTATGATCCCTGCCAGAAAGAACAGTTCCTTCTGTTCCAGTGTTACTACTTTCTGTTTGGAATGATTAACCGTCAACATTATGAGCCACCTCCCTTCAAACTACAACATGCCATCGGTTGCGAATTTTTTCGATCCAATCGGCACGTTCCATATTGTTATTCCATGGCAGTGCTGCTTTAATCCTGGAAAATCTTCTTTTTACATAGTACCCTTGTCCTGCAGGCAGGACTTTCAAACCACCCGAGGCCGTATTCGATTCCGAAAAAGGAATGCGGAAGAACGACAAATCGTTAGGGTCTAACGTCCCGAACAACAGTCCGCTTTGTGTTGCTTTAATATCCGTCACCCAGTCGGCACCGAATGTTGGGAAATCTGCGGCAACCCCCGCGATAATAACATGTACTCCACGATCTCTGCCTTGACGTACAATAGCAGCAAGTTGATCTTTCATCGTAAAATCATTCATCTGCTTCGCTAGTGTATCAGCATCATCTATAAACAATACAATCTCTGGGCCACAGCGATCCGCTCTAAGTCTCATGACCATATCATATACTTCCTGTATTAGCGGGCCCAGCTCTTCATCCCTAGAGGCATTCTTGCGAATATGAGGCAGATTGGAAAGCCGGCTTAAACCTTCTTCCCCATACCTCGTATCAATGGAATATATGTGCAGTTCATCAGGACTATAGTGGTAAGCCAAGGACAGCATCCATGTCAGCATAAAGCTGGTCTTACCGCTCTCGAGTGGGCTTGCAACCATAAAGTGCGGTCCTTCACGAAGACTGATATTAAACACTTCAAGGTCATCTGTCATGAGTCCAACGGGCACATTAAATATATCTTTTTGTTCTTGACTCCGAGTAAGTTGTGTATTCTGCAGCACTTCTGCTAGCGTAAAGACTTCCGGAAGCGGTTCTATCTTCTGCGGTGTGGCGCCTGTGTAAGTATGATTTACGGTTCCAATCATTGTTCTTAGTTGATCCGCTCGCTCTGCCTCATCTAGACCGGACACAGGCAGAACCGTTTGGAACTCAAGTGGAGGTACATGCCCTTTAACAAGTCCTCGACCAGGAGGATAACCGTTAGGGACACGTGCCGGTCTTCCAACCGCATAATAATAATCGCTCGGATCAGCCATTTCAAAAGAAACCGCATTGGTTATATTGCTTCTGATCTTCTCGAAAATGTCTGTTATACGATTGGCTGTGACTACAAATGTAACTCCCAGACTTAGACCTTCTCGCATGAATATCTCCAGCTGTTCATTCTCATCCGGGTAAGAATTTCTAAAGGATAAGTAGCCGTCTATACATACGATAATCTGAGGCATGGTTTGTCCCGTGCTTCTGCGATAGGCTGTAACGGTCTTGACACCTGCTTCTGCTATTAATTCTCTCCTATGTGTGAAGACTTTGGCTAAATAACGAAACAGCCGTTTAATTCTGTCATCATCCTCAGCAGACATTACTCCTCCAATTTGCGGAAGCTGTCTAAAATCACGCATCATTCTGCCCATATCAATAACATATCCATGCCAATTGCTGCAGCTTCTGGCAAGCGACATGATCATCGTCTGTACAAAAGTTGTTTTGCCAAGGCCAGGCATTCCGTATACCGCAAGATGACCTTGACCTAAGTTAATGGACATTGGTACCTGCTTCTGATTCGTCAGATCATCTACAATACCGACAACCGGTTCAAGTTGGTCCGCAGGGGCAGAGTCTGAACTCTCTGAGACTGAGCCATCCATAACCAGCTCTTCCCATCCGATGACTTCTGGTAATGGAGGAAGCCACGGGCCTTGTAATCTCTCAATCCCAGCTTGCTCGGCTACCTCTGAAATATGATCAATAAAGACTTGAAGCTGCTTGGAGGAGCCTTCCGACTGCATCATGGATACTCTCTCCCCCGTTAACAGAGGCTCTCGCTTACCATTTAATCTAACTTCCATAAGTGGAAGAGAAGAAGCACTATCATCGGTATGTGAGGTATAAGGTGCCCCACTCCATGCAAATTGCATTTCTTCAAATACTTCGTCACTGCCGACCTGAAAATAACCGCGGCCCGGCTTCGTGATCCAGGCGGCATTCGGAATTTTGATCATATCCCGGCTGTCTCCCTCGCTTTGAACCCGTAAGCAGATTCTGAATCTAGAGTTACTCCAGATCTTGTCATCAACGACACCGGCTGGTTTTTGTGTGGCCAGAATCAAGTGAACGCCTAATGTTCTGCCTATGGCAGCAATACTAATCAGCTCATCCATGAATTCCGGCTGCTCCCGTTTCAGCTGGGCGAACTCATCAATTATGATAACTAGATGCGGCAGTGGGTCGGCATGGTTTGAGCCCAGCCATTTATAATACTCATCAATATGCTGCAAATTCCCAGCATCATTCAGTATTTTCTGCCTACGCATCAGTTCTGCACGAAGTGATATTTTTGCTCTTTCCATTAATGATTGGTCAAGATTCGTAATCGTCCCGACAACATGAGGCAGCTTCTCAAATGTGTTGGACATTCCACCGCCTTTATAGTCGATCAGCATAAACGCCAAGTCATGCGGGTGAAATTCGGAGGCTAGAGATGCAACGATAGATTGGATTACTTCACTCTTTCCCGATCCTGTTGTTCCGGCAATTAATCCGTGAGGACCGTGCCCCTGTCGTTCTATCTTGTCATGAAGGTTAAGATATACTCTCTTGCCGCCAGCCCTTACTCCCATTGGCACAGGCAATGTGTTGGGAAGTCTGTTCCGGGTCCATCTGTCAGCGACATCAAGCTGTTCCACCCTGGATACTTCCATCATATCGAATAAAGGAAGCAAGGGAGGTATTTCAGAAGCAGAGGAGCGCTTCAATCGAAGCGGCGCCATATTTCGAGCACAAATCTCCGCCTCGGATCGTGTCATTCGATCGGGTACAAAAGCCTGATGTATGACATCTGCCTGTTCGGTCTTCTTGGAGTAGCTTCCTTCGTTCTTACCCGCCTCAACAACGAGCTGACAATGCATAGGCAAATGCTCTTTGCGGGAAGCCAGTATAATCGTACAAGTTGTAATAGCTTCAGGATCTTCCAGAATCAGAGGCAGCAAAGGTTCTTCTTCAATAATGTCTCGCTCGGACATAAGAACAACATACACTGGTATGTCTGGTCCTCTCTTACCTCTCTCTTTCCTGGAATTCTTACGGCGGTTCAGCGTCGTGTATAGACTATCTGCCAGCTGATGGGCACCGCTGTGTCTGTCAGCCATAAACCGCTGTCCGCGTTCATCATCCCAAATGTGAGGGAACCAGCGCATCCATTCAAATTCCTCAGCTTCTTTTTCTTCATAAAAAGCAGCCAGCTTGACCTCATCCGGCGAATGTCTTGTCGTAATCTGTGTAATAATCACACGGAGCATAGATAGGACATCCTCACGATCTCCTACAATACCTACAATTTTTGACTCGTAGATTGGCAGTGCAATGGATGCACCTTCGACTGACACAAAATCTTCAGCCAATTCATGAGCAGCCTCGATCAGCGGTTCCCGCTCATAACCATCAAATCTTGGAGGAGCAATTGTAATTCGAAAAGGTTCAGCACCTATACCGGCGCGCACGGCCAGAAAATCATCATCATCGGGTGAACGCTCCCATAAAGAGCTGTGTCTGTTCTTTACTATCTGACTGCACACTTCAGGATCCCCATGAATTTCATGGGTAATCTGAACCTGCCTCGCGGCTTCTCTCTCAAGCTCTTCACGATGCTTTGCAAGCTGCGATTTGTACATTTCTTCTCTCTCTACGAGCCTCTTATGATATTCTTTTTTATTGCCGAGGTATACAAAGAAAGGAATCGTATACGTTGCCAGCATCATTGTCATCATCACCATTTGAATGGTCATGTAACTACTGTTACCAAATCGACCAGTACGGCTCAAATAAAAATAAAGTCCCACCGTAGCCAATGTCATAACTAGCGGTATAATTAATGAAATCATCGAGAAAGAAGGTTTGCTGGGCTCAATCGGAGGACGCAGAATCTCCAATGTTTCCTTCTTGAGCACTTCCTTCATCCTCGGAGAACGCTGATACAACACGTTCAAGAAATTTCCTCCCTTCGACAAGCAAAGCATGCTTCACGTTTGAACCTGGAGTTACTACCCTAAATTTTGATTTTGAAACAGCAATCTTCTTCCATATACGGGAGCTTCACTTTCTGTTGTCGAAAAAGCTTTTTGCAATCGAACAAAATTCCCTTCCCTAAGTCCTGTTTCGGTTAATTGTTTTGCATCAGGGAGCGTAAACCAGTTACCTTCTGGAAATTTAGCTTCCAATATATATTGAACGTTCTCTTGAGGCGGCTCGTTGAATATGCGAACAGACAGTACAGATTTGAAATACTGGACGGTGCTCTCATCTGGAACTTCAATATCAATCCATTCTCCCTCTCGTCTTGACTGAACGACTGTTAGAATCATCCCATCACGCCCTTTTCAGCTATGTCCATCGTCCTAAATCCATGTATACACATTTTGGCGAATTGTTTTACTAGTAATCTATCATATTTTCTTACAGAAGGCCCTTTATTGCAATCTCAACCGTGCATTTTTAAAGCAAAATACCTATGTAATCCAATTGATTCTATTACCATAGACTCAGCATTTCACTACATTTAATTTCAAATATATGAAAATTCGACAAACTTGCCGTTATCCCTCCATAATTTAATATTTTCTTGTTTTTTATCTAATTTATGAATTATGCAAAACCTTTAATTGTGAACAATTTTCAAACACTAATCATCTTTATGTTTCCATAAGCTAATTTTAAGGTAATTTTAAGCAACGATATTTAAAATTAGCAACATGAAACAACTCTAGTAATCTAGTTGAGGTGATTTCTGATGAGAACATTGATCTTTTTCCAAAACAAAAAAATTCCGGTTTATTTTAATGCTGAGAACAAGCAACCTGTACAAAAAACATTAAAGCTGCTAAGCAGTGCATTAGAACATAAGATTAATAACGGTAAACGCGCTTTACAAAAATGTTTGCATACATTAATCAGTATTGAAATCATCGGAAGCGAGGCGATTCTCCACAGTATTAGAGAGGACGACACGCTGGCACTATCCCTTTACTAAAGGGATAGTGTTTTTTTATATCCAGCAATGCCAAAGCCACAATACGTAAAATTCGTATTGTGGCTTGCTGACACCAATCTCATTGTTATTTTCAGAATTCCATTTCAGAATTTTACATCAATCATTTACTTGCGTTAATCAGTTCATTTACTTCTTTGGTAATTTCATCACCGCCGAGCTTTTTCCAGTTGGCGACAAAGTTATCAAATTCTTCGATTGGCAGGTTGCCATATATAATTTTCAGGAAGGTTTCTGCTCTGAGCTTATCAAGCGTTGCTGATTTCGTATTCATCGTTTTGGTTGGTGCATATATGAACTCATTCATGACAATCAGGTCGTTATCACGGTAGTGCTTGATCACAGCTTGCGAGCTTTCAGGTCCGAAGATTCGTTCCATATGCCATTTATCCAGGTTACCTGAACGATAATCCAAGATATCATCATAGAACAGCTTCGCCTCAAGTCCAAGTCCTGATATGTCCCCTGACTCCAGTGCCTTTTCAACTTCGTCCTGAGCCTGTACGTTCTTGTTGGCAGGAAGATTTGATACAGTTGCATTTTGGAAGCCGAGCCCTGTCATACCGTTCAGGTAGTCCGCGCGCTCTGTCTCCGCAGCTTCTCCAAACATTTTTTCGGCTTGGAAGTTCAGCAGCTTAATCAGTGCTTCCGGATGCTCATAGCCCTTACGTACAGCGAATATACCGCCGAGCGTCAGATGGTTTTGAGTCTTAGCCGGCTCATCATCAATGGATTGAACCGGGTATGGAAGCCAATCGACATTAGGATCATTCTTAATCATGCCGCTGACTTGGAACGGCGCCCATTGAGGCAGGAAGAACATGCCTGACTTCCCAGCATTAACGTCCTCCATCATTTTGGCGAAATCTTTCACACCGAATTCGGGATCAATTACGCCTTCCTTATACAATCTTTGGAGCTCTTGCAGACCTTCCTTGACTTCAGGCTGAATAGTTCCATTCACGACCTGTCCGGATTCATCCTTAATCCATGTTTCAAGATAGCCATGGTATCCAAGCAAGAATCCATTAATCGGCAGATCTTTGTTTAATGCGATTCCGAAAGTATCCTGCTTGCCGTTTCCATCCGGATCGTTAAATGTAAAGGCCTCTGCAATTTCAATAACGTCCTGCATGGATTGTGGTGCATCAAGTCCTACACTCTTCAGCCAATCTTGACGAATCCAGATCATATCGGATGAATCAAGGGAGCCTGGAAAGCTGACCATCGCATAGATTTTTCCATCCTTGGTTACAGGCTTCAGACCTGCGCCGTCCTCGGCTGACAGAAATTCTTTAACAAGATCGGAAGCATATTTATCATAGACCTCGGTTAAGTCCTCAAGCATACCCGCCTCATGCAATTGCTCGAATTGAACGGCGCTCACTTTCAGAACATCGGGCAAATCACCGCTGGCAAGTGTAACATTCATTTTGTCATTATAATTGGCATCCGCTACAACCCAGTCATAGGTAACCTCAATACCCAGCTCATCCTTATATCCTCTAAGCCAAATATTATCCGTATGGCTGTCACCTTCAGCGAGTGTTTCTTTGCCGGTCTCGTTCATCGTGGATCTCAGCTTGATTGGCGGATCATATTTGGTAAGCGGGCCCCCTGCATCCTGCTGTGGTGTCGCAGGTGTTGATTCAGCCTCAGTTCTCCCTGAACCGGATGAACAAGCAGCTAGTGTTGCTGTAAGTACTACTGACATTGATAACATCGTTATTTTCCTAAATGACATTCCCATGCTAATCCCCCTTTATTTCCTCCCCTGAGGTATATACTCATCGTACTAAGAAAGCGCTGACATCAGCGAGTGGTACGTCTTTACATCCGGTATCTTTTATTTACCATTTGTATATCAATTTTTTTGATCCCGATATTCTTGTGGAGTGCAGCCGATCGCCTTCTTGAAAAATCGATAAAAATAATGCTGATCACTAAAGCCCACCTTAGCCGAAATCTCGTGCATTTTATACGTCGACCCTAGTAGCAGCTCCTTGCTGCGCTCCACTCTTTTCTCATAGATATAGTCAGAAATACCTTTACCCGTAATTCGTTTATACCACCTTGATAAGTAAGAAGGATTTAATGATACCACCTGTGCAATCCGAGTAAGCGAGAGATCATCCTCCAGATGATTTTTAATATAAGCATGGATGACAATCAGAATATGAGATTGGTCTGTAATACGGCTGTCACTCCTCTTGGAAGCAATCCACTCAAATGCAGACTGGTAAAATCTTACGAGATCCGGCCAGCGAGTCTGTATATTAAAATGGAGCATTTGGGATAGATCAATCTCTTTAAGAGCCGCTTCATACAAGCCGAGCTCATGCAGTACTTCCAGTAAGCAGGTTCCCGCCGCTGCGTATATTCTCATTCGTACAAATGGATCTTCGAGTCCTTCGGAAGCTGTATCCGTCCATTTGCGAAAGGACTCACTCCAATCCTTATCTCTCGTCGTTACTCTCTGTTTAATGTGCTCTAAGTGAAGCGAGGCAACAGCCAGCTTGTTCATCAGCATTGGAGTGTGACTGACTTCATTATGAACGTCAACGCGAAGCAGCTTCTCCATTCCTTGTCCCGGCCCTTCCAAAGCGGATAGACGGAGCTGGGCGATCACCTGACTAAGCTTCGCCCAGTCTACAGGCTGCTCGCTCACCATTATGGATACAGAAATATGGAGACAATTAGCGATGGATTGCTGCACGGTTTCGAGTGTTCCATGCACAAATCGCAGGATTCGCACCCACTTATCTTCCAGCGAATGATTCGGCGCGTTCTCCTTCATCTGTACAAAGCAGGCGATCACCTGATGATCCAGGTCAATTGCTCTTACACGGGTCTTATCTTGTAAATACTCCTCAGCGATATTCGCCGCTGCATAGCGTATCAGACTCCGGTCTGAGCTTGTTTCATAGTTGTTCCATTCCTCCACACGAATAACAATGGGCAGCACTAATTCGCTAGATGTAAATGGAAGCTGAATTGCATCAAACTCATCCTGTAAACTGCTTGAATCCAGGTTCTCGTCTCTCTGAAGGAGGTCAATTAATAATTGCCTATGGAGCTGGGGCAAAGCACGCGGAAGCTTGCTATGAAACCAGCTGGTCTGATACCGAAAGTCGTTTTCCTCCTCAATTTGCTGTATTGCCAGGTCTACCGTCTTATGAATCTGACTCATTCCTTCTGTCTTCAGCAGGTAATCGACAACGCAAGGATTGCGAATCGCTTGGTGAGCATATTCAAACTCATTGTGACCTGTCAGCAATATGATCTTACAGCGAGGCCAGCGCTCCATAATCTCTTGGATTAGAGCCATTCCATCCATTTCAGGCATACAAATATCGCTGAGTACAATATCAATTTTCACCGTATTCAGCCAATCCATGGCTTCAATCGCGGAATAAGCTTTGATAATCTCTAGTTCGCTAATCTCCGCCTTCTGAAAGTAAGTATATAAACCGTCCAGAATAAGAGGTTCATCATCAACAATAAGCATTCGATACATCATCTATCTTCTCCCTTGAATGGTAAGATAAAAGTAACACACAAACCTCCCAGATGACTGCGGCTCACACAGAGCCCATAATCATTGCCGAAATGAATACGTAGTCTCTCGTGAACATTAATGAGTCCCGTAATTTCTTCGCCATCATGCCTATGTGCTGCATGCGATAATTTCTTAGACAATGTGCTCAAGGTTTCATCCGTCAGAGCTTCCCCATTATCTTCGATGCAGATCTGAAGCTGATTCTCATCATTCACATAAGATATTTTCAGTACCCCGCCTTGGATTCGCTTAGACAAGGCATGTTCGTACGCATTCTCAATCACAGGCTGGATCATGACTCTCGGAACCGTTACACCTCTGAACTGATGTTCCATATCGGAGACAATCGCCGTAACTCTCGAACCGAAGCGGATATTTTGGATCGCCAAGTACACAAGTGCATGATCAATCTCTTCCCCAAGTGATACCTCTGACTTGGAATCTCTTGTCATATAGCGGAAATACTGACCCAAATAATCCGTAAACTCCTGAATCAGCTCAACGTTCTCGACCTCTGCCATTTGTTTGATATTAAAGAAGCTGTTATACATAAAATGCGGCTTAATCTGGGACTGAAGATGCTTAAGTTCGGCTTCACTAGTCCGAATTCGGGCAACATAGTTTTCTTCAATCAAGACATGTAAGCGTTTTAGCATTTCGTTAAACCGGGAATACAAATAACCGAATTCGTCTCTCCTAGAATGATGAATGTGAATCCCCGTCTGTCCCTGTTCTGCCGTCTTGAATCCCCCGATGAGTACTGATAGAGGCTTGTGAATAGATTTATATACAGAGAAGGAAAAGATAAATATGATGACAATGGACAGTATGGTTAATCCCCACAGCCAAAGCGTAAATTTCTCCATAGGTGCTCTAAGAACCTGATGCGGAATACGGGCTGTTAATGTAAAGTAATGTTCGCGGTCAAAAAGAGAGTAATGGAATGATTTTTCTGTAACATAGCGTGTAATGTTCTGGGCCGGCTGTGATGCATCTAGAGTCTGTACGTTTTGTTTAAGATCATCCGGCTGATTTGAAGATGGGATAATCACCTGGTTGCGCTGTCCGAAGGACAGTGTAATCTCGCTCCCTCCTGTTTCAGAAAACTCTTGAAGCCGGCGCTTCAGCTCGGTGCTGGAGAGCCGAATACCGAGTAAGAAATTCGGGGTTTCCTCACGATTAATGTTATATGGATTGCTGCGAAGCAGGTATAGTTCGTCACCAATATGAGATAAAGCGCCATGCAGATTCCCCATTGAATCAATGAGATTCTTCCACTCTTCATCCTCTACATTTCGAATCCCGTCGACCGCACTGACTCTCTTATGTATAGCTGGCACATAATAGATAACATCACTGATATAAGGACTTGTTTCTTTGATTTGACTAAGTTTGCTATGGATATTGTTCAAAATCGAGGTAACTTCATAAGTATTCATTATAGGTATGCGTGTGCTCAAGGTGGACATCGTGTCATCAAAGGTATATTCATTGACCAGCCCGGTCATCCGTTGAAGCTCAAACTCTAGATGACTATGGTAGAAATGGAGCTTGGACTCATGGGCCCTCTCCACTTCAGCTTGCATTTGTGCAGAACTAGACATTGTAATCATGATGCTGATGACATATAACGGTAAAATAACGAGTACAAAAGCACCCATCAGCTTCACCACAATGGATTTTGATTTCCACATAGCCAGGAACCTTCTCAAGGTAATATCTGCTCCTCTCCTAACGCAAAAAGGAGCCGGAAAATGGCCCCTTAACTGCCAACTGCTGCTCCCTTGTGGAATCTTACCCTTTTACACTTCCTACAACAAGACCATGAACAAAATAACGCTGCAGGAACGGATAAATCAGCAGTATGGGAATGACGGACAAGAAGATTTGAGATGCTTGTGTTGTACGATCCGATATTTGATTCAATAGTGCTGCATCTTCAAATGTCATGCTGTCCGTGGAGATCGTCTGTACTTGCTGCAGCATGGACTGAAGGTACGTTGCAAGCGGATAATTATCCGGACTCTTCATATAGATCATACCGTCAAACCATGCGTTCCAGTGACCAACCAGCGCAAACAGAGTAACTGTGGCGATACTTGGCAAGGAGATCGGCAGGTAAACACTCCATAGTGTCCGCAGATGACCTGCACCGTCCATCCATGAAGCTTCCTCCAATTCTTTGGGCAGACCACGGAAGAAATTCAGCATCAGCAATACGTTAAAGATCGGCACCGCGCCGGGAAGAATTAAAGCCCATATGGAATCAAGCAGACCTGCTTCTTTTACAATGAGGTACCCAGGAATCAACCCGCCACTAAACAGCATAGTAAAAACGAAAATCCAGGCGTATGCCGTTCTTGAGCGAAACTTGTCCGCTTCCTTGGACAATGGATAAGCCACAAGGATCGTGAAGACGAGATTGACCAGAACCCCCAGCAAGACTCTCAGCAGGCTTGTGCCAAAAGAGTTAAGGAACTGCCTGTGCTCCAATATATATTGATAGGAGGATAGGGTGAAATCAACCGGCCAAAAGGTCACGCTTCCCGCTTTTACCGCTTCGCTTGAGCTGAAGGATATCGCCAAAATGTTCACAATTGGAAATAAGCAGAGCAGGGCAAGGATAGTTAAGATGACGTAGTTGAATACGATGAAACAGTGATAGGCTTTGGTCGTATGATGCATGATGCAATAGCCTCCTTATTAAAAAATCCGATAGTTCGCAAAGCGATATGCTAAATAATAACCAAGCCCGATAAAGACGAACGAAACGACAGATTTGATAAGACCCAGTGCAGTAGATACCGAGTACTGTGCGTCTTGAAGTCCGATCCGGTAGATCATCGTATCGAGAATGTCCCCTGATTCATATACAAGCGGATTATATAAGTTAAAGACCTGATCAAAGCCTCCATTAAGCACATTGCCAAGGCTGAGTGTTACCATGAGAATGACAATGGGCCGAATTCCCGGAAGGGTAATATGCCATGTCTGCTTCCATCGCCCGGCTCCGTCAATAACAGATGCTTCGTACAAGGAGTGATCAATACTTGTTAATGCGGCGAGATATATGATGGTTCCAAACCCGAATTCCTTCCATTGATCTGTAATGACTAATATGTAGGGAAACCATTCATTACTTGCTAGAAATTGAATCGGGTCAATACCGACGGCTTTTAATGCCATGTTGACGATTCCGCTGCTGGGTGACAATACATCGACAATAATACTGGCCAGTATTACCCATGAGAAGAAATGCGGCATATAGATGATAGTTTGAATTGTTCGTTTAAATCCTGTTCTTCTAACCTCATTTAAGAGCAATGCCACAAGAACAGGAACAACAAGCCCCGTAACAATTTTCATCACCGAGATAAACACCGTATTCCATACCACTTGACCGAAGCCCGGCAAATCTAATAAGTACCTGAAATTATCGATACCCACCCAGTTCATATTTCTGAAGCCTGCGATCGGGGAAAAATTCTGAAATGCAATAACAAGACCCGCCATGGGGATATAACTAAAAACAAATACGAGAATAAGCCCCGGCAGGATCATTAGATGAAGCGGGATGTTTCGAATAAATTGCTTGATGTTAATTCGCATATGCCATCTCCTCCTTCAAATTGATTATAGGAGTAAGCTGCGTCGCTTTTATAGTGGAGGGTGTTGACATCAGGTATCTTTTGTTGACTTCTATCCTCTTAAGCGCAAAAAAGAACCTCCTATGACGAAGGTTCCTTCGAGTAGATTTATCCGGCTAATTGATAAAAACAGACTTCCTTCGCTTCATCACTTCCTCAGTTCTGGCCGCCATTTCAATGCGTATCAGAAATAGCTCAAGTAAATGCTCTCTCGTATTCTCTTCCTTACAGCTGTTTAATTTGTGCAGGATAAATCGATCAATGGACGTTGACATAGGTAACAGCCTCCTATTATTTATTCCTCAGTCCGGCGTGACTGTATTTCCCGCTTTTGATCCGGTACCCCAAAATTAACCATAAATTGTCATTTCAAAACAGCTGTACTCGAATTTGTTACTAATTATTTATCCAATCTCCGCGCAGCTTACGAATGAGCACGATTTGTCCGATGTGATAAGCATCATGCTGTACCCACTGAGGCAACTGCTCCGTCAAATAAGCCACATCGAGGTCCCTTGAAGACAAACCATTTTTCTCAATCTGCTGAAGCTCTTCCCTAATAAGCGAGTAGAGCTTCTCTGCCTCCTGACAAGTTGCAGCAAAAGCTTTCTCATCGACCGGATCCCCTGGAGAACCAAACGTTTCAATATTCGTTAATTTATCCTTTCCATTTTCCTCACCCGTTAACTTGTTCAAGACCTGTCGATTGTAATGGTTCATATGGTTTAGCGTTTGCCAGATGGTGTTCACTGAACCACCCGGTTTCCAGGCACCGATCTCAGCGGTTAATCCACTTAATGCTTTGGACAAAGGAACATACCAATGGTCGAGGTTTTCATTTTGAGCAACTTGCAGCAGAAGAGATTTCAAACCATAAGAGTTCATTATTGATTCATCCTCCTTCAATTGTGTAACTAGTTAAATATAATTTCTCGGGTTACAATGTAAATATACACGAAAAGAGAGTTTTTGAAACCTTTTATTTTCAATTTATAAGTTACAACGATGTTATTTGATAATAGCCGTATTCAGCTGGAGGATGAACAAAATGGAAAGAATTTGGACCGATTTTGCAAACAGTCTATGGCATGACTGGAAGGGTCACGGGCAGAGCGAGGATCGACTGATGCAGACAAAATGGCAGCAATTTTTTTTGGAACGATATCAATATATCGATATACAGCAGCCTAGTACCGCAGAAGGACAAAGAATGATTGCACTTAGAGACAGACTGATCGAATCTTCCGGTTCTCTTGCACGCGGAGAGTCGCTGAAGGATGAGGATATTAATTTCTATAACAAAATAATGCATAAAAAATCTCTATTTCCTGAGATCGTCAAGCAAGATGAAGGATTAGTTCTGATGTATGCTGGCAGCATTCTTAACTGGGATGATATATTAGCGGATATTGTCATCGATTTTGCCAAAACAGTGATCAAAGGTGATCCGTCTCGAATTCGAATTTGTGATAATGAGAACTGTCGATGGATTTTTTATGATGAAACACGAAATCGGCGCCAGCGTTATTGTGATGACAAGCTATGCGGAAATTTGATGAAGGTCAGAAGATTCCGCGCAAAGAAAAAGGAAGAGCTGAAAGATTAATCACACTGCTCGGTGTAAACTAATCAGTTGATTACTACAGTAATGACCTCCATATATCTGTGCAAATAAGGCGGCCTATTGCCGCCCTATATTTGTTTGAACTGTATCAACTCATCCAGGTGATCCCAGCCGTATGCAATTTCGGTATAATCTTCGCCCCTGATTTGAACGAGTTTATCCCCGGCAGGAACCCCGTGCCATTTTTCATAAAATGCTCGATACCTGTTATCCTTAAGCGCCCATAGAAACATAGAATCATGCCCTTGTTCCCGCAAAAATACCGCGATTGATTGCATCAATAGCAATCCGATTCCTTGCCTTCGATAGCTATCCAATATGTATATCGCGTATAACTCTCCTTTATATGGGAGACTATGAGTTCGGCTTGGCCCCCCGCTCGCAAAGCCAACGATCGCTCCTTCCTCTGTCTCAGCTACATACACCGCCGTTTGATCATGACCCGGCTGCAGCTGACTCTCCCAGCTCATCATCCTCTGTTCCACCGATAACCCGGCAAGAACCTCATCCTTGATGACTCCTTTATATGCTGTTCGCCAGCTTTCTACGTGTACTCTAGCGATAGATTTTACGTCTTCAAATACAGCTTGTCTAATGATCATTCGAATCCCTCCTGAATGAATATTAAGATTAGGGCACTCGCCAGGAAGCGAATACCCTCTGTCACTTGAACTTAGGGTCTTATAGTCACTCTTGTTCCAACAGGAACTTTGCTTTCAAGATCAAGCACATCCTGATTGTACATCCTAATACAGCCATGGGACACATCATGTCCAATTGAAGATGGATTATTGGTCCCATGAATTCCATAATGTGGTTTGGATAATCCCATCCAAAAAGCCCCGAATGGCCCTCCAGGATTGGGCTGCTTGTTGACAATCGTTAAGTCTCCGACTGGTGTCTGCGTAACCATAGCACCAACCGCAACGGGATATGCTCGAACGACAACATCATTATCAAGCAAGTACAGCTGATGATCAGACAGATCGATTATAATTCGATAAACCGGCATGTGCATCCCTCCTATTCCATTCTATGCACTGCCGCATCGATAAGCGCAGTCTTAATCTTCTATTTCTTTACGCCAACCAGCCTTTTTGTCGCGGTTAGTGCTATGCTTGGCATTTCGAGTACTTTTTTTGGCAGCAGCAGCCTCTTTATTCACTTGAAATTTAATCTCGCGCAGCATCTTGTGATAATTCCCAAGCCGCTTGGCCTCCAGCTCGCCCATTTGTACTGCATTCCTGACTGCACAGCCAATCTCCTTAACATGCTGACAATCGGCGAATCGACATTGCTGAGCGAGTTGTTCAATATCCTCAAAGGTACGGGACACTCCCTCTCCATCTTCCCAAATGGACAAAGCTCGCATACCCGGGGTATCAATCAAGATTCCTCCCCCTGGAAGCCTGAACAATTCCCTGTGTGTCGTTGTGTGTCTTCCTCGACTATCTTCCTCCCGAACTTCCTGAGTCAGCTGATGAGTCTCTCCTGTGAGCCAATTGATGATGGTTGATTTTCCACTGCCTGAGGAGCCGACCAGCGCAACGGTCTTTCCGTAGCCAGTATAGACTTCAAAGGCTTCTTTTCCTAAGCCATAATGAGCGGATACCGGGATTACAGGAACGCCGGGAGAAATGGCTTCCGTTTCTGCCAGATAGGGAGCTAAATCCTCACACAGATCACTTTTGCTCAGTACAATGACAGGATTAACCCCACTATTCCAAGCCATGATCAGATAACGCTCCAGCCTTCTCGAATTGTAATCTCCGTTCAGCGCGCACACGATGAATAAGGTATCGACGTTCGCAGCTATAATTTGTTCTTTAGTTTCAAAACCGGCAGCCTGTCTGGATATGACGCTGTTCCGTTCAAGCACTCCATGAATTAGAGCATCGTCATATTCACCATATGATTTTACGATAACCCAATCACCAACACCCGGCTTGCTCCCTTCGCAGAATAGATCTCTTGCCTTTCCAGATAAGCTCCCGAACTTGTTCCCATCGGCAGTTAAGATGCCATACTTCTGACCATAGTCTGCTGTAATCCGGGCAGGCTCAAAATGAGGGCGCGTTTCCTTCTCTGCATGGGTGTATGTGCTCATCGTAACTTCCCACTTCTGATCCCATGCTGCGGACCAGCCAAATTGGATTAATTCTGTTCTCTGTATCCTATTCTCCAAATGTTCTACCTCCATAAATTTGGGTACTCTCTTCTTAAAACAAGTCTCCCGAAGCAAACAAAAAACCGCAGGTATATCCCTGCGGCATTGTCCTCCTCCAGCCAAGACGAGCATCCCTCAACATGGGAAAAGGAGAAATCATAAAAAATCCGCATAGGATATACTCCCATACGGATATTAATCATCCCTTGATTGTTAGCTCTTCCATAAAGGACAGCTTAAACAATTAACCAATGACTATTGTCCGATCGGGAGACGATAGTTACAAGCAACATTTACGTTCGTCATTAGGTTACTCATAGATATCGCCTCCTTCATCATTTTTCCATATATTACAGGATACCGCATTATAATGTCAATTTAAATTATTTGACATTCTCCCATTTCGTCCACATCTCTGTCGGATTCAGCTCGTATACTTCTTCTTCCCTGTACATAAAATCATGCATAATAAATTCTCTTCGGATCGTGGCATAATCTTCATGGTACTGTTTAATAAACTCGTTGATTTCTTTCTCCTGATACTTCCTTCCCTTCTCAAGCTGTTCTACTAGATGCTGAAGTACAATGAGTTTCTTTTTGTATTGAGCCGGAATCGATCTGAGCCTGCCTTCCTTCGTAAAGAAATTTTTCATAACGGAATCTTTCAATTTCTGTTTACTGTCCGTTTCAACCATCGTACTCTCTCCCTTAAATATGAAATTTAGTGATGCTTCGGCATGTTCCTTGATGAGATAAGGATACAGCGTAAAATATATCGTATTCTTGTCTCTCCGCTCTTTAATAAGTCCTGCTTCTCTCAGCTTTGCAGCATGATGCGTTACTGTTGGCTGAGATAGATTTAATTTGTCTGCGAGCATTTGTCCATTCATTTCTCCTTGAGATAATAACAGCATCATCCGCATCCGATTTGGATCGGCGAGTGCCTTATGATAATTCACAATCTTATCGAGCTGCATTACTATACCTCCACATCATATATTGAGCTAAGCTTATGTCATTTAATTAGATATTCATGATATTTGATAATTGCCTAATTAGATAGTATTCTTTTGCTTCACGATTGTCAACCTGAACCATGAATGATTTCGGATTACTGGTATTCATCAGCAGAATACGGTAGGATAATAAATACTTGAGAAAAAGATTGGAGCAGAAAAGGGAGATGAAATGCAGCATGATGAAAGACATTATCATCATCGGAGGAGGACCTTGTGGTTTATCTGCAGCCATCGAGTGCGGCAAACAGGGACTATCCTCTGTCATTATTGAAAAATACAATGTGGTGCAGTCTATCTACTTGTATCCAACAAACATGCAGTTTTTCAGTACGGCTGCATTGCTGGAAATAGGAGATATTCCGTTCAGTACACCAAACGACAAACCCTATCGTTATGAAGCTCTGGCTTATTATCGCAAAGTAGCCGCACATTATAACCTGGAGATTTCACTGTATGAAGAAGCTTATGAGATCAGTCCTCTCGAAGAGGGCGGGTTCCGTGTAAGCTCCCATAAAAGAACTGGTGAAACCGTCTATTACGAAGGACGAAATGTGGTTGTAGCCACAGGATATTTTGACCACCCTAATTATTTAGGCATTCCCGGAGAACAGTTAGATAAAGTAACCCACTATTTTCGTGAAGCCCATCCTTATACCAGGACAAAAGTAACCATTATTGGAGGAAGTAATTCTGCAGTAGATGCGGCTATGGAGCTGGCTCGTGTAGATGCCGAAATCGATATGGTATACCGCGGACATAGTATCTCAGAACACATCAAGCCATGGGTGCGTCCTCTATTTGAAGGATTAGTATCCAAAGGCAGAATTAAATTACATCTCGGATCACGGGTCACTGAGATTCTTGAAGATCGTGTAATTGTCACTCCTAATGATGGGGCGGATTTTGAGCTGCCTAACGATTTTGTACTGGCGATGACTGGTTTTAGACCGGATCGAAAGCTGCTCACCTCTGTAGGCGTATCGATGTCCGATGATTTGGATAAACCATTGTATAATTCGGAAACAATGGAAAGTAGTGTTCCTGGAATTTATGTAGCCGGCGTCATTGCTTCTGGGCGGAATGCGAATGAAGTGTTTATTGAATCAGGCAGATGGCACGGGAGATTAATTGCCGAGCATATTAAAGGGAAAAATGGATTATAACGGTGTAGGGAGATGAACAAAATGGATATGACTTCCCTGTTATTACTCGGATTTGCGGCTCTTGGAATCATTAGTAATAATACGCCGATTACGATTGCCGTTGTCGTGCTGCTGTTGATCCGGATTACGGGAGCTCAGCAGGCTTTTCCATGGCTTGAGAAATACGGGTTGACCGTCGGGATTATTATTTTGACAATCGGAGTCATGGCTCCACTGGCTAGTGGTAAGATCAGCATCGATATACTCCTATCCTCTTTTATGCATTGGAAATCGCTTGCCGCCATTGCTGTCGGGATGCTCGTTGCTTATCTGGGAGGTCGAGGCACCTTCTTAATGAGCGGTCAACCAACCGTCGTAGCTGGACTACTGATCGGCACCGTTCTAGGTGTAGCTTTATTTAAAGGCGTACCTGTTGGCCCCTTGATTGCAGCAGGTATCCTCTCTCTACTCATTGGAAAGTCATAAATAAGCGAGGGCAATCATACTTCTCTATGCAGTTGACGGCCCTTGCGTATTTTGCGTGGAATGTTTATGGACACCGGTAAACTGTGATATACTCATATCAATTGTCAAAAAGCAAAATACATAGTTGCAGCAGGAGGATAAGCTATGCCAAGACAACTGGTTACTGAAGCCGTGATGGTCGCAATTTATGGTCAGTTGCTGGAGCCTTCAGCGCCTGTAGAATACCTCATACCTTATACCACGGTCTTGGAATTGTATGAATTGCAATCCAGCACGGAGCCTTTAATGGGATCTCCCCAAGAAGATCAGCATGTTAAACAGAAGATCGGAGAACTTATTTCTTATTTTGAGGAACCTTTTAATAGAAAGAAAATTAGCAGAGCGCTCCAAGTACCCTGGGCAAAAAGCGCTTCAATTCCGCTTGATGATCACGTATCAATTATTATTGTTGGTGCAATGGACACGGCCCAATACGGGGAATTTTTTGATCCGATTGAGACAGAGCTACTACTCACCGCCCAACGTTATCAGCAGCCGCTTCTTACAGATCAAGTCGAATGGATTGGCCGTATCATAGAAGCCGGCGTACCAGTACAAGTGTATGATATCGAGGATTTTGATTTTGCCTTAGAGAATAATGATTTCACAACAGGACCTGCCTAATTAACCAATGATAATTTGTTTGTTCGTTACTTAAGAAGCCGCGATATGCGGCTTTTTTCCATGCTAACTTATTCTAACTACATTAAATACGGGGCCAATATAACTACCCGAGCTATTACTTCCAGAAGTATTCATAATCATTCTTAAGACGTCACCAGCTGTATCACCCCCCCGCCCAAACACTCACTTGTGGCAGTATATGTATACGAGCCGCTTACCGATAATGAAAATAGATTTTTCTTCTTAAAAACAAAAAAACAGCCCCTCCCCGTAATTCAATTACAGGAGAAGCTGTTCTTAGTTCAATTCAGTTAGTTCTAAATAGTCGGATAGTACACGGGCGGTAACAGGTGAAAGCTTAGGAATCTCATTTAATGCAAAAAAACGCATGGGCCCTTCTTGCATTGAGCTATAGTTTAGTTCCGAATACAGTATCCCCTGAGCTCTAAAGACCCCAATCACATAATATTCCTCATCTCCTGAGGGAAATTCCCGCTTGAATTCGGGTCCAGAGAGAAGTCTTTCAAACTTCATTTCTTCGGCAGTAAGTCCTGTCTCCTCCCATAGCTCACGATAAGCCGTATCCTCAAGCATTTCACCTGGCTTCATTACACCTAAGGGCATATACCATAGGCCATCGTCTGCGCGTTCTTGGAGCAAAATATGACCTTGATCATTTACTACGGCTATTGCCGCCTTCACAGTAATCATTGCTTTGTTTGCAACATATTGGGCCATATCTTTTTTGGCAGAAGTCACTTCTTCGTCCCCTCCCTCAAAGGCATAATCGCTGTAAATGCAATCCGATTCACTAACTTTACGCATTATTCAGTTTCGTAACGGTATATAATATCGTCCTCTGCTTCAATATATCCCACATCCAGACGATGTCCTTTCAAATACCAATGATCATGCTCTTCCATAAAAAATAATACACCGGATACTTCTGTACTCTCCACCGGATACTCTGGCTGTTCGACTGAAATACCGAGTGAGAAGCCCGGATGAAGCCCGCCGCCCGAACTATAACGGGCATAGAAACGAATGGCTTCGCCATCTTTGACACCTAGTTCTTTTTTGTACCAGTTTGCGGCTGATTCCGTCACATGAATACTCATTTAAAAGGTCAACTCCCCATCGTTTTGTGTCTATATTATCATATCGTCCTTGCGCTCGGATTACAAATGTCAGATCTGTATCTATAAGCTTGTCAACACCTTATTTGAAACACCCAAATTGTGAAAAATGTTTGACAGATATTTATTCCAGTGGTAATATCCTTTCATACGATTCCATGTAAACAAATTTCCAAATGAAAGGGTGACTCTAATGATTAATCTGAATGATAACGCACTACAGCTCAGACAACTTCATATAGAGCAGCCTGTTAGATGGAAGCTAATTCACATGCTTTAATTTATTTTACGAATACACTTCTACATGAATTCACCCGCAGTTCTGCTCACGCACGTGACCATTGCTGCGTATGAACCTGATCAATAATAAGGCATACCGTTTGCGAAAGCGGTGTGCTTTTTTTGTTGCTTCAATAGGTTGTTTCACTGCTAGAAGAAGAATCGTGTCGTATTTTAAATAAGAAAGGAAGGGATTTACTTGTTTGCTGTATTAAAAAATTTAGGCTGGTATTTCAAGCAAGAACGAAGGCGATATGCAGTCGGTATGCTTCTGCTCATTCTCGTTGGTGTCTTGGAACTCGTTCCTCCAAGAATACTCGGCATCGCAGTGGACGACATCGTTACCGGCTCCATTACTTGGTCTTCTCTCCTCACTTATATTTTCTTTATTCTCGGCATGCTGTTGATCATCTACCTCATTACATATGTTTGGATGCATAAGTTGTTTGGCGGAGCCAATCTTGTAGAGAAGCTCCTGCGTTCCAAATATATGGGGCATCTGCTCCGGATGACGCCGCCATTTTTCGAGCGGAACCGTACCGGCGACTTGATGGCGAAGGCAACGAATGATCTTCGTTCTGTAGCCATGACCGCAGGTTTCGGGATGCTGACCTTAACAGACTCGACTGCGTATCTGGCCACTGTACTGTTAGCGATGGGATTCCTTGTGAGCTGGAAGCTGACATTAGCCGCAGTTCTGCCTCTTCCTTTTATAGCCATTGCCATGATGATATACGGTAAGAAGGTACATGAACGATATACGCTGGCGCAGGATGCATTTGGAGATATGAATGACCAGGTGCTTGAATCCGTAGCTGGAGTTCGTGTCATTCGTGCCTACGTACAGGAGCGTCATGATGAAGAACGCTTTAACGAAATTACAGATGACGTATACCGCAAGAATCTAGCGGTTGCCAAGCTCGACGCTTTCTTTGAGCCTACCATTCGCTTGTTTGTAGGTCTTAGCTATATTATCGGTCTGGGTTATGGTACTTATCTTGTATTTCAAAATGAGATTACACTAGGAGATCTTGTTTCATTCAATATGTACTTAGGGATGATGATCTGGCCGATGTTTGCCATTGGCGAACTCATCAATATTATGCAGCGCGGTAACGCCTCTCTGGATCGGGTAAACGAGACGCTGTATGTTAAGCCTGACGTTGAGGATGCAGCACAGCCAATTCACGTGAATAAGCCCGATATGATTGAAATGAAGCAGTTAACTTTCCGCTATCCTACTTCAACGGTAGACAACCTGAACAATATCAACATTCGAATCAAGCAAGGGCAGACCCTCGGTGTCGTCGGACGCACAGGGAGCGGCAAATCGACCCTGCTTAAACAGATTCTGCATGAATATCCTTCTGGATCAGGGGAACTGCTCATTGGCGGGGCATCGATCGATGACATCACCAAAGACCAGCTGCACAGCTGGATCGGCTATGTTCCTCAAGAACAAATTCTGTTCTCCAAAACCGTAAGGGAGAATATACAATTCGGTAAACCGGACGCTGCAGATGATGTTATTATGGAAGCCATTCGAACAGCCGCATTTGATGGAGATCTTGGCACATTATCGGATGGGCTTGATACACTGGTCGGTGAAAAAGGCATCGCCCTGTCCGGCGGTCAGAAGCAGCGTGTGTCATTGGCCAGAGCTTTTATATCTGATCCGGATATTTTAATACTGGATGATGCCCTGTCTGCGGTCGATGCCAGAACAGAAGCACGGATTATTGAGAACATCCGCAATAAACGTGATAGCAAAACGACACTGATCTCAACCCACCGCCTATCCGCGGTAGAACATGCGGACTATATCGTCGTGCTAGACCAAGGCATCATTACTGAACAAGGTACGCATGATGAGTTAATTCAGCACAATGGCTGGTACCGCGAACAATATGAACGACAGCAAGTTGAATCCAATCTAGAAGGTTAAGGAGGTGCACCGATCCTATGAAAAAAAGCACCGCTAAACGACTATATGAATATGCGCTAAAGTCAAAAGGAACATTTATTGCGGCTCTAATCATGCTCGCTATTGGTGTAGCAGCTGATCTGGCCGGCCCGTTCATCGCCAAAAACATAATCGACAATCATGTACTCGCCATTGAAAAGCCCTATTATGAAGCTGCACCCGGAGATGAGTCGGTCTTATATAATGATCAGTATTTTAAACGTGGCGATCGATTTGAAGAGGGTGAAACCCGTGGGGACGAAATTCGCGTGCTCCAAAGCGGACGCACCTTCTACCTTGTCGACGAACCAGTTACCATTGAAGGAGGGGATCGATCATACTCGAGCGGTGAGCTGACCATCACAAGAGGCGAGCAGACAGCAACATACCAAGCTACCCCGCTTAGCGCGAGTGAGCTGTTCGCTTTTTACAAACCGGAGCTGCCGGGAATTTACAAGCTAATTGGACTCTACTTCATATTCCTGATCATAGCCATCGTAATGGAGTTTGGGAAGACATACTGGCTGCAATCCTCAGCAAACAAGGTCATTCAAGGACTGCGCAGGGATGTTTACGCTCATATGCAAAGGCTTCCGGTTCATTTCTTTGATAACCTGCCGGCAGGTAAAGTCGTTTCTCGAATTACAAACGATACCGAGGCTGTCAAAGAATTATTTGTTGCTGTTCTCTCCAACTTCTTCTCAGGTATCATCAACATGATTGGAGTATACATTGCACTATTTATCCTGGATGTAAGGCTTGGACTTATCTCGTTATTTGTTGTTCCACTCCTTATTACCTGGATTGTGCTCTACCGGAAATTGGCGACGAAATACAATACGGTGATTCGCTCCAGATTGAGTGAAATCAATGCGATGATTAACGAATCCATTCAGGGCATGTCCATTATCCGTGTGTTCCGTCGACAGAAGAAAACATATGAGGAATTTGAAGCATTAAACGAAGATTATATGAAGCATCAGAACAAAATGCTGAATCTAAACGCATTTACATCCCATAACCTGGTTAATGTGCTACGGAATCTGGCCTTTGCCATCATCCTGCTCTATTTCGGCGCAGGCTCCATTGACGGCACAAGCATTGTTTCACTAGGTGTGCTGTATGCATTTGTCGATGTTCTGGGACGTCTATTTCAGCCGATAACAGGTATGGTCAACCAATTGGCAAACCTCGATTCCTCCATGGTATCCGCAGGCCGAGTGTTTGAGCTCATGGATGAAAAGGGCGAGAATGTAACCGATGGATCTATGCCCAGATATCTTGGAAATGTACAATTCAAAGACGTATCCTTTGCTTACAAGAGAGACTATGTGCTTAAAAATATTACCTTCGAAGCAAAGCAGGGCCAAACGGTAGCCCTCGTTGGTCACACGGGCTCTGGTAAGAGCTCGATCATTAACCTGCTATTCCGGTTCTACGATCCGCAGAAAGGCACGATTACCATTGACGGCAAGAACGTACAAGAGCTTCCAAAACAATGGCTCCGAGAGCATATGGGAATTGTACTTCAGGACCCTTATCTCTTCACAGGAACGATTGCTTCCAATGTCAGTCTTGGGGATAAAAAAATAGCAAGAGAAACGGTCGTCAAAGCCCTCCGAGATGTAGGCGCAGAGCAGCTGCTCGCACACTTGCCTCAAGGTTTTGATGAGCCGGTGGTCGAGAAAGGAAGTACACTATCCGCGGGGCAGCGTCAGTTGATCTCTTTTGCAAGGGCGCTTGCCTATGATCCTGCGATCCTTATCCTCGATGAAGCGACAGCGAATATTGATACCGAAACCGAAGCCATTATTCAAAATGCACTTGAAGTATTGAAAAAGGGCCGAACGACCTTCATCATCGCGCACCGTCTATCCACGATCCGCAGTGCAGATCAGATTCTGGTTCTGCATAAAGGAGAAATTGTGGAAAGTGGTACCCATGACGAGCTCATGGAGAAGCGCGGCCGGTATTATCAAATGTATCAGCTGCAGCATGGCTCGGGAGCATCTGAAACCCCAGCTGCAGATACACACAGTATAGCGGGCGTATTGGGTAATGTTTAACAAAGCCGGTAGTCTCACTCCATCACTAATAGGTTAGTAACACAAAATAACTCTCTTGCGAAGACACGCAAGAGAGTTATTTTATCCACTGAACGACACGATACCCCATAAGCAAGAACGTTTCTCTCATTAAGAAAGGCACCTTCGTACGAAAGCTCTGATATCCTGAGCTCTGGGTCGGAGAGGATACTACATCCATCCCCAGCTGTTGAGCAATAGCCATCGCCCGCTTCATATGAAGCGGATCACTCACCAGCGTATAGGTACTTATGAGCTGAGTATCACCAAGCTTCTTTGCTTGAATCAGATTGGATTCTGTAATGCGTGAGACGTCCTCTATGTATATATCCTCTGGAAACACTCCATTTTGAATAGCATACGTACTGGAAACCTCAGATTCTGCAGGCGCATTACTCTCGCTCCGACCACCTGTAAATATGATCGTATCCGCATCGCCGTTTTGATATAAGTGAATGGCATGATCTATTCGGGCTTGAAGCACAGGTGAAGGCGTATTCCCATAAACAGCTGCACCTAGGACAACCGCTGCATCACCGTGACGCCGATGGTCCTCATGACTGTAGGAAACGATCTCCCACATGGTTATACACATCCATATAAATATGATTCCCGTCAATAGAACACAAGCATAAACTAGGGTTCTCCATTTACTACTCCTGCGCGCTCCATTCTTCATCACTCGAATCTTGACCGATCTCCTCTTCCTCCAGCTCGAGAGAATTTAACAATTCCTTTGTGTAGTACAACAGCTTCTGCTCTAAATTCTGAGCCTGATCCTTAAATTCAATCAGCTCTTCAATCATCTGGCTCCGACCTTCACTACTGAATGTCTCCAGAATGCGTTCCTTGAAATAATCATGCACAATGTAATTCCGTTTCTTCCAAATATTATTAAGAAGGGTGCTTTCCTCTTCAGTAAAAGCGAAATTGTGCTGTATTTCATTAACCAGTTGTCCGAGAGAATTCCCTAATTTCTTGTAGTACAACGAAGTTAATTCTTCCTCGGGGCTGACCTTTCCTTGCGTGAGCTTCATAAGCACCAGCAAATTGACGAGTTGTTGTTCTAAAGCTTGTGAGTAATATACCGCCAAACCGTAATAAGAGAACAATTCTTTAGAATGCTCACTATCCAGCAGCCGATGCTCCTGCATACCTTGTCTCTCCTTTTTGCTTTCTTACATTTATGTTACTCGGAAAGCTGTGGAAAGATCAACCAAAATCTATCATATATGATCAAATATCGTTCTTTGCTTGGATTGGAATAGTTATAGATATGTTCGTTCCAATTCCGGGCCGGCTGTAGATGGATACGCCATACTCATCTCCGAAGGACAATTGGATTCGTCTATGCACATTAAGAATTCCATAGCCCTTCTGTCGTTCATCCCGCGATTGCAGCAGCTCGGCAGCATAGGCCGCCTTCATACCGACGCCGTCATCAATAATCTGAAACAGGATATGTTCGTCCTTCAGTTCACCGATGACTCGAATATAGATCCGATCTCCAACCCATGCATGCTCTAGGGCATTTTCAATAAACGGCTGAAATATCAGCTTAATTGTATTCAACTTTAATATTTCTGGATCGATAGAATAATCTACATCCAGTCGATCTCCATACTTCACTTTTTGAATATCCAGGTATGCTCTCACCTGATCAAGTTCATCATGAATGGATATGATTGTCCTTCCATCATTTAAGGTCAGTCTGTAGAATTTGGCTAAATTCATAATCATTTGATGCTGCTGCTCGACACGACCAAATTTAGCTAATCGGCTAATCGACGACAGTGTATTATATAGAAAATGAGGATTAATCTGAGCCTGTAACGATTCCAATTCAGCTTGCTTTTTCTTCAGGTTGGTCTCGTACACTTCTTCGATTAAACGCTCGGTCTGCTCCCCCATTCGGTTCAGGGCATCTGCAATGATCGCAAACTCGTCATTACCTTTATATGCTATCCTTTTGTGAAAATCGCCCTGCTGAAACATCGTGAGCACGGATATGACTTTAGCAAACCTTCTGGAGAAAAAGCGAGAAATATATCCTGCTACGGCACTGATAAGAATAACGAATAACAAGCTTATGAACAGAGTCATTTGATTCACCTTTTGAACACCGATCTCAAGCAGATCCTGTGGAACATAAGCATTAATCGTCCATCCCAGCTCGGGCAGCTGTTCCGAAATGAGCAAATGATTGGACCTGCTCTCAAGCGGTTGTCTGCTGTGCTTCTCGGTCTGTAACTCCCCGGAGGAATACATTATAATATCTCCTTGGTCAACGACTTGAAGCAGACTTCCAGATCCAATTTTGTTATAGTCGAGACTTGCAAATAAATCGGAGAGATAGACACTGCCTCGCACAAAACCGATCTCCTTCAGATCCAGAGGATTCATGGTGTTCACAAGTCGCCGAAGCAGTGAAATTCTTCCGAATTTACTATCATCGTCTACCTGGGACCAGGACTGCGTCTTGCCATATTGTTCTTTCGGGAAGTTCTTGTACCAATCTTCATTCTGTATACGGCTAATGTGATAAACATCAAAATACTGCTGTTTAACCCGCAGCAGATCAATATCACCTGAGTCATAATATATTTCTGGTAATTTATCATCTTTTAAATAAACAGATAACCATAAATTTTGATTGGTTGATTCGACCGCTTGTCTGAACTTGGGGAGAAGAATGGTTGAGGTTGTCTCATAACTGATCCACCCTTCTTCGTAACGCATTAAATTGAGCGCAAGTGTTTCATCATAATAGAGCATATCTGCAATTCTTTCCGTATCCTCCAGCTTATATCTTACGTTATCTCTCATTTGGGACAAGGTTCCCTGCAAATTATTTCTCGTTTGAGTCAGCATGGATTCTACTAATATAGCATTTGCGGTGAAGCCGAGGATCGCAACAGGAAGGATAATAAGAACTAAATACGAGATGAGAAGCTTCCAACCGAACGGAAGAAATTTTGTATTATATTTGTACATATTTTAAAGCCCCTCTATATTATGCTTTTCTACGATACTCTATTGGGGTCATTCCATATGTTTCTTTGAACTGCTTGCTGAAATAAGGCATATACCTGTAGCCAACCCGGTCTGCTACTTCATACACCTTAATCTTGGGATCTTTTAGAAGATGACATGCTTTTTCCATCCTTAAATTCACAATGTATTCGTTATAGCTTTTTCCGGTCTCTTCCTTAAATATGGCTCCAAGGTAATTAGGCGAGAAGCAAAGCTCATCTGCAACCTCGCGCAAGGTAACATTCAAATGAAGATGTGCTTCGATATATTCGATGATTTGCCCGACGATCTTCGTGTGCTTTTTTTGTTTAAGTCTCGGATGGTTGCTCATATCAAACAGATCCATGAGATGCTTCGACAACCAGTTTACTAATTCAGCTAGTGAACCCTTACTCTTAATTGTCTCCACGTCATGTTCTCCCAGCGGAATAAAACCCTCCGGATAACTAAGCTTTGTCCTGACGTAATGATCGATTTTAATCAGTAAGGATATCACAATAAAATGTAGCTGTGACAGCAAGTTAAGTCTGTGTACCGGCTCCATAAGAATTGTAATTTGCGCTTGAACCATGTCTTTATCCTGAGCAAGCAGATATGTAACCAGCAGGTCTAGGGGCTTATCAAAAAACAGCTCCTCGCTGTCCAAGTTTATATGAGATATGGCAGGATGCTGCTCCGCTATATTAGCGCGTCCGCCCATGATATGATATTCAATCGTTTGTATCGCAGCTTCGCTGAACTTATGATCAAGTTCAGTCCGGAGATACTGTTCATCCAGCTCACTCGTAATTTGCTCAAGCACAGATATGAGCTCTGTATCATCCATCGGTTTCAGGACATAACTGTATGCATGAAGTGTTAGTGCTTCCTTCACATACCGAAAGTCTTGGTAACCGCTAACAAAAATAAGCTTCAAATCTTTGTTCATCGTTAACGCCGTTCGTGCAAGTTCAATTCCTGACATGCCAGGCATATGTACGTCTGTTACCAAAATGTCTATTGCCTGATTTTTGATGACTTCCAGCGCATCAAAGCCATTATTCACGGCATCTACAATCTGAATCCCTAGATTATCCCATGGGATAAACCTTAACATCCCCTCAAGATCTAAAATTTCATCGTCAGCTATAAGCACTTGATACATAAGATCACTCCCTGACTAAGAAAATAGAGAAAAATGATAAACGTGAACACCGCTCACTTTAGGAACGGTGTACGTTTATCATTATTATACTAGGATGAGCCGGCTTATCGTGAAGAAATTATTGACCACTGATTTGTGCTTTATTTTCCTGCCACTTTTGCGTCTTGAAGGCCAGCAGCTTATCATAGCCAACCGCCACGGCATCTTCCTGAGCTTTATCCAGAATGCTTAACACTTCCTCATCATTCTGTGCGTACAAGGCTTTGGCTCTTGCTTCATTGAATATTTCATTTACTTGCTGCTGAATGATGCCTTCTTCAGATTCTGGAAGTGGAGCTAGATTAATAAATTCAGTTGCATTGTACTGCGTCTTCCAGGTAATCTCGGATTGATATCTAGTTTCCCAGTTTTGATCTTCTGGGGCAAGAGTTTGCTCAAACTTCATTTTAGAATTATCTACAAAGACCGTATTTCCGTTCCACTGAAGATTAACCGTAGCATCCATCATCTTTGAACGACCTTCGACATCCGTTACGAATGCATCTGTGAACAATGGAGATCCTTCCTCGTCAGTTCCATCCCAGTAGATGCCTTCTGGTCCCCACATAATGACCCGTTGGCCTTCAGGACCTGTGTACCAATCCAGGAAAGCAAAGATTTTCTCAGGATCCTCCGCGCTTTTGGTAATTACGCTAACGTTCCAGCCAAGACTGTTATACGTACCTGTCCAGATCTTGTTCTTATCAAGTCCTTCTTTGTGCACCGGCCAGATCATAAAGTAGCCATCATTCGGATCCTTCTTCTTCAGCTCTGTGTCACCTACAGAACCGTATTCGGTTGGACTTGCCCCTGCGGCAACGGCAACACGTCCTGTATATACTTTTTCCTTAACTTGATCTTTTGTTTGAGTAAGGGCATCCTGTGCCATCAGTTTCTCGCGGAATAGCTTGCTCGCATATTGAGTAGCTTCTCTGAATACAGGATCCGTGAAGATCGATGTCAATTGATCTCCATTTGGAACTGCTCTCTGGCTTACATACGCTGGTGGGTGATCCTCACCGAATGCACCGTACAAGACATCCAGACCTTGACCATCTACTGCAAGATCCGGCTCAAAAGGAATCACATTCGGATACTTTTCTTTTACTTGTGCCAGATAATTGTAGAGATCGTCTGTGGTCTCGAGCTTAGGCTCACCCAGCTCGGTGTATATTTTCTTGTTAACGATGTAACCTGCATTGCCGTTAGGCTGGGATGTATACCAGTTCGGGAATTGGTATAGCTTACCATCGCTTGAACGAAGCATATTAAGTGTTTCTTCGCCTGCCCATTCTTTCAGATTAGGGTATTTATCGAGATAGTCATCAAAAGGAACGAGTGCGCCAGCTGCCCGAAGACGTTCTACATCTGCACCACGATCTGTCCATATGACATCTGGAAGTTCAGAAGAAGCAATCATCGTGTTCAGCTTCTGAGCCGCATTTCCGCCTGAGTTGATGGCGGTGATATCCACTTGTTTGTTCTCCTTAATCCATTTGCTGGCCTCGTCACCGCCCCACTGAGGCATAGTATACCAGTCATAGTTACCGTAGAAGGAGAAGTTCAGCGGTTCTGCGCCAAGTTCAAAATTGGTTGAGGCGGTTTCCTCATTCGTCGTTTCAGGAGCCGGTTCTGCTTCCGGTGTATTCGTCGTTCCCCCGTTTCCTCCACTTGAACAGCCCGCAATCCCAATGACTGAAGCCAGAAGCAAAGTCAGTGCACTACCCATTCGATTTTTTTTGCTTTTCCACATCTTCCATAACCCTCCCTTATTTATACGGCAAATCAATCTATGGTCCAAAGTCCAGGGACTTTAAACACCTATTCTTTAAGTGAACCGACCAATACACCTTTAACAAAATACTTTTGCACAAATGGATAAACCATAATAATCGGTAGTGTGGCGACCATCATGGTAGCCATTGATAAGGATTTTGAGGTTACTTCTCTCATTTGAGACATTCTGGATTGAGCTGCCGAGTCCAGCTGTGACATCTGCTCTGTCATAATGTTCGAATTTAATATTTGCTGAAGCATAGATTGTATCGGCAACAAATTCTCATTATTGATGTAGATGCTCGGCAGGAACCATTCGTTCCAGTGTCCGATTGCTGTAAAGAGCGACAATGTCGCGATCACAGGCCCTGATAAAGGAAGGACGATCTGAAAGAACGTTCTGAACTGACCACAGCCATCAATTTGTGCGGATTCCATCAGTCCATCCGGAAGTCCTTTGAAAAAGGTTCGAAAGATAATCATATTCCACACACTAATCAATGATGGAATGATAAATACCCAGAAGTTATCCATGAGTCCAAGTGAGCGTACAACCATAAAGGTTGGAATCAGGCCGCCGCTGAAATACATCGTAACAATGAAGAATACCATATAAAATTTTCTGCCGATCAGTTCACTCTTCGACATGGCAAACGCCAGCAAGGCAGTAAGCAGTACAGACAATATTGTCCCAATCACGGTTCTCATGATCGATATGTAAAAACCATTAAGGATACGGCTGTCCTGAAATACGATGGCATAATTCTCAAGCGTCCACACCCGTGGCCAGAATGTAACACCGCCTAGAGCTGTATCCAATCCCTGATTAAAGGAAATGACAAGTGCATTCCAGAATGGATAGAAGGTTGTGAATCCCAGGAGGATAAGAAACGTGTATATAAAGAGCATCAACATTCGATCTCCAAAGCTCCTATATTTCATCTAAATACCTCCTCATTGCGGCATCTATGCGTAATCCAGTCCTATGCATGATTCCTACCATAAGCTATTCCCCGACTTTCTTGCTGCGTAATTCGCCAGTGTTAACAGCAACACGCTGACGACGGCTTTGAACAGACCGGCTGCTGTAGCGTAGGAGAACCGCTGATTCTCAATTCCTGTCCTGTATACGTAGGTATCCAGTACATCGGATACATCGCGCAATACCGGGTTACCGCCAAGCAGCAATATGTCTTCAAATCCTGCATTCAGCAGATTTCCGATCGCAAGGATAAAGAAGATGATCACAACAGGCATGATGGATGGAATCGTAATATATCGGATCTGCTTCAGTCTGCTTGCACCATCCATTTGTGCCGCCTCGTACAGGTTAGGATTAATTCCGGCAATCGCTGCCAGATATACGATCGAGTTAAACCCAATCTCCTTCCAAACATTGACACTGACGAGAATTCCCCAGAAATATTCTGCGATCCCCAAGAATCCGATCGGTTCATCAATCAAGTGCAGCTTCTCAAGCAGAATGTTCAAGCTTCCGTTATCTGTAGACAAGATGGACATCGCAAATCCAGCAACGATAACCCAGGACAAGAAATGAGGCAGGTAACTAACCGTTTGTATGACTCGTTTAAAAGCCATCTGCCGCACTTCATTGAGCATTAGGGCTAGAATAATGGGTGCTGGAAACCCGATGAACAGCTTAAGCGCACTAATAATAAGCGTGTTTCTCATGATGGTCCAGAAATCAGGCGAAGAAAAGAACATTTCAAAATGTTTGAATCCAACCCATGGACTCGCCCAGAACCCGTCAAAAATGCTATAGTCCTGAAAAGCCATCAGCACTCCGTACATCGGAATATAGCTAAATATGAATACGAGTATGAGCGCAGGGATGACCATAATCTGTAGTTCCCATTGCTTCTTCAATCGAACAGCAAGACCTCTGGATCTTTTGTGCTGCGCCAATTTTGTATTTGTAGAGATCTCCGACATTGTTCCCCCTCCTCTTGAAGTCCATTGTAAAATTTAATGGATGCAGATACTATATCTGTAATTAACGAAAATTGATAAAAATCAATGATAGTGTCAGAAATAATAACACAATTCTATCTTAAATTATTAAAAAAAGATCTATATAGCCGATATTCATCAGCAAATATAGATCTCTGCAACAATGTAAGCGTTACAACATAACATCCTTTCTTTTGACAGAAACATAAACATAACATGACAATAAAATGAGAACGTATACAATGACATGTATTGTAGAAGCTGACATGGATACAATATCATCTGGGTTTAACATAACTTTAATAAATGGGAGCGCTGGAGGCAATAAGTAGGCTAAAAAGTTTAATCCATCAGGAAGCCATCTTTCCATCTGGGTATGCATCATCCCGGCCATTAACCAAATAAACAATATAGCAAGCGCGTTACTTTGTACCTTAATCCAGCTGCGTTGAGTAAATAAGGAAATGGAGATACCCAACACACCAAGCATATAGTGACCAACTATAGCTGTGAACAGCTCTGAAGTGGTTGGCAGCCGTTCAAACATCCAAGCCGCAATGGGAAATAGTATTGAAATACAGGTCATAGCAGCAATAATTATAGAGCAGGCGATCCACATCCCTATAAAGTATATCCACTTTTTTCGGCTGTGCATTATCGTAAGCGCCCGTTGATCCGGATGCTCGGCATGATAGAAGCCTCGCCCAATCCAGGCAGAAGAAAAAAAGAGCAGTGTAGCCGTAACACTATAGCTGTCAGCGATCGGATTCGGACGGTACGAATACTGAATTGCCATTATGAAAAGATAGGTGACAATCGGTGCAAAAGAATAGGGTGAACGTATAAACGTTCTTAAAAAATAGATCAAGAGAGGTTTCAACTCAGTCCCTCCCGCTCATATTAAAATGATATTGATCATGTAAAACAGATATTATTGTGCCGCCTTGGCTTATAATGTTCAGAAGGAGCTTATCGCTAGCTTCAGCAGCAACCTTCATCAGACAATACATCTCATGTTTGTTTGTCTCCTTGCTTATTTCAATAACTCCTTCGAAAGCTGCAAGCTGGTCAATATCGTCATCCGTTAAGTTCCCCGCCTTGATTACCATAACCGCCTTAAATGCTAGCTTTTCCCGCTGAATCACTCTATTAATCCGTCCATTCTCTAATTCAACAACAGAATCGGCAATTTTATGTATGAGTATATTTTCATGACTGGCACAGATAATGGTCGTGCCTGCAGCCTTTAGATCATAGAGTATCGCTGCAAATTGAAGCTGAGATTCATAATCAAGGCCCGATAGCGGCTCGTCGAGCAGCAGCAGATCGGGTTTACCTAGGAGAGCCTGAATTAAATTCACCTTCTGCCTCATTCCTTTGGAATAAGAAGAAATATGTTGTTTCGGTTCCGGCTTAAGATGCAAAGCCTGCATTAAGGCAATGATTTGTCTCTCCCTTTCTTTTTTCTCTATCCCCTGAACACCGCCCATAGACATTAAGTACTCCTCAGCAGTAAATGGGAGGGGTGGGAGCCGGTCTATCGCATAACCCTTATGCACATCCGCGATATTTCCTGTGGTACTCCAGGCCCTAACTTCCCCGCTTGAAGGAAAAAGCAACGCTGCTAATATTCTTAGCAGCGTACTTTTGCCAGAACCGTTATGACCTGTAAGGACAACACATTCACCTTTATGAATATTTAAAGAAATATCTTTCAGTACAACTCTCTGTTTATAGGCTTTATTCACCTGATGCAGACAGATGCTTGGCATGATTCTCCTCCATTGAACAATGAATTTATTACATCCGTTCCGGTGTTTGAACCCCAAGCAGACCGAGTATTCCTTTTATTCGAGATCCAACGATCTCGGAGAGCTTCAGCTTGTAGGTCCGTTCACTCTTGCTGCTCCCCAGAATTTTTTCCTGATGATAGAACCGATTATACAACTGTGCTAAATCGATGACGTATCTTGCCAGTACTGAAGGCTCTTTCAAACGAACTCCCCGTTCAAGCTGTTCAGGGTATCGGGATAAATGCTTCATCACTGCCCAGGCAGCATCACTGATCAGTACCTGTTCCGAATGCTCGGCAGCTGCAGATTTCGAAGCTTCTTGTATTTCCTCATCCATGTTGGCCGTTGCTTTGAACAGCAGACTTTGAATTCTCGCGTAAGTGTATTGTACATAAGGTCCGGTCTCTCCTTCAAAGCTGAGTGCTTCCTCTAGTGAGAAATCCACTTCATTTAATCGGTGATTCTTCAAATCACCAAATACGATCGCCCCGAGTCCGACTTGTTCAGCTACCTCAGCTGCTTTATGGAGATTCGGATTTTTCTCGTTAATGATCTGTGCTGCCCGCTCAACAGCTTCATCAAGCACTTCTTCAAGAAATACAACCTTGCCACGTCTTGTAGACATTTTGCGCCCTTCAAACTTCATCAGACCAAAAGGAACATGGATGAAATTCTCGGACCAAATCTCTCCCATTTTGGCAAGTACGGCAAACACCTGCTGAAAATGAAGCTTCTGTTCTGCACCCACAACATAGAGCACTTCATCCGCCTTCATGACTTCATGACGATAGTAGGCGGTTGTTAGATCCCGAGTTGGATAGATGGTCGTTCCATCCTTCTTGATAATTAGACATGGCGGCATTCCCTCCTCATCCAATCTGACGACCATGGCTTCGTCACTTTCCGTCAGTAGACCGGCCTGTTTTAGCTTGGTCACTGTCTTGTCGGTTTGATCAATATAGTAACTCTCTCCAAGTATATGGTCGAATTTAACACCAAGACGGTCGTACATCCGGTTAAATTCCTGCATACTGATATCGACAAAATACTTCCACAAGGATACGGCTTCCTCATCCCCCTGCTCGAGCTTCTTAAACCATTCTCTAGCTTCCGGTCCCAAGCTTGGGTCGTTCTCTTCTTCATCGTGGAATTTCACATATAAACGCAGCGATTCCTTTATCGGCTCTTTCGCTAGTCGATCATCTTCACCCCATCTTTTGTATGCAGCGATCTGTTTGCCGAACTGAGTACCCCAGTCCCCCAAGTGATTCACACTCTCTGCAGTATAACCTGCCTCTTCGTACATTCGATACAGTGCTGCACCGATAACCGTGGAACGTAGATGACCGATACCAAAGGGCTTAGCAATATTAGGTGATGACATGTCAATCACCATTTTTTTGCCTGCACCTAACTGTAATTTTCCAAACTGCGGATCAGTCAGGCTGTTGAGCATAGCCGAAGCCATATTCGTGCGCTCAAAATAAAAATTGATATACGGACCTGAAGCCTCAGCCCGAAGCTCGGGACTTGTCATGTCGGCTGCCAGTTCAGCTGAAATAACGTCCGGAGCCTTTCTCATTCTCTTGGCAAGCGTGTAGCAAGGAAAAGCCAGATCCCCCATCACTGGACGAGGGGGTACCTCCAACATAGCTTCAACCTCCTCTCTCGACAGGTCCAACAACGGTTCTAACAAGCTAACAACCTTATCCATCAACATACGTACACACTCCTATTCCCATATATACAAAAAAGCTCTCGTCTCTGTATATTACAGAGACGAGAGCTATTGATAACATAGTCCCGCGGTACCACTCTACGTGAATCCGAAAGGCTAACTCGCATATTCTTCACGCGGCTGGCAACCTGTTCGATTCCTCTCAAAGCGGATAACGCCCGCTGAAGACGAGTACACCTACTAATATTCAATGTACCTTCTCACGGGTGCGCTTCCTGCCAGATCCTTCATACCGGCTCACACCATCCCGGCTCGCTGAAACATGAGGTGTTCTGATATTACTCTCCCGATCATTGAATTTATAATTTGTATCATTATATCTTGGTCTACCATCATTTGCAACTTCAATTCATTCGGAAATTTGTCGTTATACAGCAAGACCAGCAGGACTGCAGACTTCTGCACATTTGCGGCAGCTGTCCACACATTCTTTGCAGTGCAGATGCTCATGCTTCTCACATTCCGCTACACATGCTCTGCACGCCTTAACGACAAGGGACAGAATCTCTTCCTTGTATTCTGTACCCCGGCTGAGCGCAGAAGCCGCAAAGCTGCAAATTTCGGCAGCTTCTCTGTTCAGCCTGATACTTTCTCTTAAGATGCCAAGATCGTATTCCTTTAAACTTGAGACATAACATTTATTACATGCATTCATCGCTTCCAAACAAGCTGCAATCTGTGTCTGTGTCTCCATCTCTATGTTTGTCATAGCCATTGTTACATCCCTCCGCGTAATCTCATTTTCATTCTATTACCCGTAAGATCGGTATGATAATCAATATGCAATAACTTTCCTCTGAATTCGACTTTTTATGATTTAATCTTTGAACTTTCTTCTTCAAGCTGCTGCAGCAGCTGAATCAGCTCTGTTTTCGAAAAATGCTCACCTATAAATACACCGACATCCTTTAGCTCTTCTTCTGGACCCAGCTTGGTAAAGTCCGGTTCACGGTAAGCATACTGAAACAAGAAGCGGCTGCCTGTATCGGAAAAATGAACAATGCCCTTAGCTCTGTAGATGTCACGCGGCAGCTCCCTCAGCCATTGCTCAAACAATACGCTATTAATCTTGCAGTTAAAATAATGAGTGTAAACCATAACATGATTATGTGAGTGGTGAAGCTGATGCTCTTCCTGAGCTTGGGAGGCGGAAACTTCTCTCTCAGGATTTACCGGGCAGCTGGCGTCCTCTGCTAGAAGTACCGGATCGATATTGCAATGTTCTGTAAAATATACAGATGCATGCTCATTCCATTCCTTTACCAGGCTGAGTAATTCAGGCTGATCCTTTTCTTCAATCCGATCTATTTTGTTCAGAAGAAGGATGGAGGCAGCACGGATCTGCTCTTGCATGAGCCGGAATGTTTTGCCTTTCTGCAGGCGGTACGTTTCCAATAAATGAATACTGTCAACCACTGAGATGATGCCTTTCACATCTAGCGTCACGTAGAGGGATGTATCAGCAAGTCCGTCCAATATTTCGATAGGATTTGCGACGCCTGTCGCTTCAATGACAACGACATCAGGCGATGTATTCTGTACCAGCTGGACCAGCTCAATACCGAGATTGTCTCGGACAGAGCAGCAGATACATCCGCCGAGCAGCTCAGCCATAGGTACACGCTGATCAATTAATTTGCCGTCTAGATTAACCTCCCCCAGCTCGTTCATGACAACAGCGGTAGTGAGGTTTTGACTTTTCCAATATTCAATCAGCTTCACTAGCAGTGTTGTTTTGCCGCTTCCTAAAAATCCAGACAGAATATATACGGGGATCGGAGCTGATAGCGTCTGTTCTTGTTTCATGGTCATAATAAATCCTTTCTAGATATATGTTGATCTTGAATCTAGCGTTGCTTACTTCTCTTATATCGTCTATTGTTAGGATAGAATATACTGGAGGCCTGATCGAAATGAATTCTGTCCAAGAGCACCGCAATGAGGCACCTGAGACAGTCCAGTGCATGGTAATTACGGTATCGGATACCCGCACTAAGGATACGGATACCGGCGGACAACTCATGCAGCAGCTTCTGCGTGATGCCGGTTACACTGTCGTCGATGATATCATTATCCCTGACGATACACCCACTATACAATCCGTGATCCATCAAGCGGTTATTCGAGATGATATTGAAGCCATTCTACTGACTGGTGGCACAGGGATCTCACCTCGAGATAATACATATGAAGCTGTACATTCTTTGCTTGACAAAGAGCTTCCCGGCTTTGGAGAAATCTTCAGATACCTTAGCTTTGCAGAGGATATTGGTACTGCAGCTATATTAAGCCGTGCTGTGGCAGGTGTCATTGGCTCCAAAGCGATATTCTCTATGCCAGGTTCAACCGGAGCCGTCAAGCTCGCCATAACACGCATTATTGCACCCGAGCTTGGTCATGTCATGCGCGAAATATACAAGATCAAGTGATCTGAAAGTAATTGTAACTCTATTTAGACATAAAGAAAACAGGATGCTAATTATATGCCATGAGCGATCCTGTTTTTTATCATTCTAATCAATAATCAGCCTACTTAGGCTTCATTCAGCCTAACAACCGATCTGCCTACAGCTCTTCCTTCTAGGATCCGTGACAAAGTATGTGGCAGCTCTTCAAGGGTAATTTCGTTAACTCCTTGGGAAAGTGCGGTCTCCGGCTTCCATTCCTTCCCCAGCAGTTTCCATAGCTTCAATCTCCTATTCTGAGGACAATATACAGAATCAATCCCAACCAGCGAAACACCTCTCAAAATAAACGGAAATACCGTTGATTCAAACGTATTCCCTCCGGTCATGCCCGATAAGGCCACAGCCCCTCCATATTGAACTGAAGCAAGCACTGAATTCAGAGCAGATCCGCCAACCGGATCAATGACACCGGCAAATCGCTCAGGCGACAATGCGCCTTTATCTTTTTGATAAGCATCCTCTCGTGAAATCACTTCATTTGCTCCTAGTTGTCTGAGGAGTTGTTCTTCATTATTTTTCTTCCCTGTACTAGCGATAACATCAAATCCAAGCTGGGCCAAGATGGAGATCGCCATCGAACCTACACCACCGCTTGCACCCGCAACGAGGATCGGTCCCATTTCTGGCGTAACACCCGCTTGAAGCAGGGCCTCTACAGACATGGCCGATGTAAATCCAGCGGTTCCAATAGCCATCGCTTCCTTTGTTGTCAGCCCTTCCGGTAGTGGAACTAACCAGTCTGCCGGAAGCTTCGCATAAGGACTATATCCTCCATAATGCTGAACACCAAGCCCATAGCCTGTAGCTAGTACTTTGTCGCCTTGCTTGAAGCGATCATCAGTAGAAGAAACGACGGTGCCCGCAAGATCAATCCCTGGTATGATAGGATAAGCTCTTACCACTTTACCATTTTCTGTGCTTGCCAAACCATCCTTATAGTTCACACTGGAATACTCCACCTGTATGGTTACTGCTTCTTCCGGAAGGTCCGAAAGAGTCAGCTCCTCTATACCCGCTCTGAAGCCTTCTTCGTCTTTGCAAACGACATAAGCTTTAAACGGAGTTTTGATATCTGGGCTGTTCATTGTCATGTCCCCTTCCTAAATAGTGGTCAGAAAAAATAGATTATCCATTACCCTTTATCCGCGGAACGAATCAAAACACCTTCCCTCTACCTAATATAATTCAGTTTGGGAAGGTGTTCTATTAAAATAGTAATAGCGCCTTATGACTGTATATATTCCGCCAGCATTTTTTGTTTCAAATTCCACGCTGCAGGGCTAATATGAACCCGATAAATTTCAGGATTTAATTTTCTAAGGTATTCCGGCCAGAACATTTCCTGCTGCTCACGATGATACGCTCTAATCTGCTCCAGGGTTGGAAGCTCATATACTCTCCGCCCATTCACGAATATAGGTTCAAGCATATTAACCGCATTATACTTTTTAACTTTTTTCTTAATGTATGGGTGAACCGGATTAAACAGCTCCAGTGCTTGCTGCTCTTTGGGCTGTTCATCATTGGGATAGGAGATATAATCCGCAATCGCTTTATTCGTCTCGGGATCAATTAAACGGTATACTTCTTTTTTTCCTGGCGTCGTCACCTTTTCCGGATTGGCCGAGATTTTAATGGTTGGCTCCATCTTTCCGTTCATTTCCCGCTCCACAAGCTTGTAAACTCCACCTAGTGAAGGCTGGTCCGCAGCAGTAATTAATTGTGTTCCCACACCCCAAGTGTCAATTCTGGCACCTTGCGCTTTCAAGTTGAAGATCGTATGCTCATCCAGGTCATTGGAAGCGACGATCCTGACATAATGCAGACCTGCATCATCCAACATCTTGCGTGCTTGAATGGACAAGTACGCAAGATCCCCGCTGTCGAGTCTGATCGCATTCATTTTCTTGCCCTGGGCTTCCAGCATCTTGGCCGTAGCAATGGCATGCGGCACACCGCTTCCCAAGGTATCGAATGTATCCACCAGCAGTGTGACCTGATCGGGCATGACTTTGGCATATGCGTCAAAAGCCTCCTGCTCTGTCTCAAAGCTCTGTACCCAGGAATGTGCATGCGTGCCTGCTGTCGGAATACCGAACTGTTCCCCTGCGAGCATATTGGAAGTCGCATCAAACCCAGCAACATAGGCTGCACGTGCTCCCCATATCGCTGCATCGGCCTCCTGTGCCCGCCTAGTCCCAAATTCAAGCAGAGCATCATTACCAGATACTTGCTTAATTCTGGACGCTTTGGTTGCAATCAGGGTTTGATAATTCATAAAATTCAAGATTGCCGTCTCTACCAGCTGTGTTTCCATAATGTTTCCTTCGACGCGAATCAGCGGCTCATCCGGAAACACCATGGCTCCTTCTTTCATGGAATAGATGGTACCCTGAAAAGAAAATTGGAGCAGCTCCTCCAAAAAAGCAGGGTCATAATTCTCCTCCTGGCTGGACAAATATTTAATATCCTCCATTGTAAAGCGAAGATTGCTAATATAACGTACAATTCGCTCCAGGCCGGCAAACACTGCATACCCGTTCTTGAACGGGAGCTTGCGGAAATAGGCTTCAAATACCGCTTTGCGCTTGTGTGTTCCATTTACCCAATGAGCATACATCATATTAATTTGATATTTATCCGTATGTAAAGCCAGGCTAATCGTTTGCATCTAACTCATCCTCTCAAGGCCGTTAAAAAAAGCCAAAACAAATTCATATGGTTAGAGGTCCGTATCCTCTTTATTGTTAAACGTTAATACCTCAGCCCCGAGGCTGCTTTTAAAATGACCGAGTGCCCAAACATGCCCCGCCTCATTAAAGCTGGCTACGGCATCCTCGTACACAGTAATCGAAAAGCCTTTATTGTAGGCGTCCACAGCCGTATGAAGCACACAAATATCGGTACATACCCCAATCAAGTAAACCTCTGTAATTCCACGCTCGCGCAGCTTCAGCTCAAGATTGGTGCCCGCAAAAGAGCTGTACCTTGTCTTGTCCATCCAATAGATCGAGCTCTTGTTCGATTCATAAACGGCCGCAAGCTCTCCATAGAGCTGTCTTCCTTCCGTGTCCCGCAGGTTATGAGGAGGAAACAGCTTCGTCTCGGGATGGTAAGGATCATTCTCTTCATGCAGATCAACAGCCATTACAACCAGCTCATGATTCTCGATAAATTGCTTCGTTATTTGCACTACGGCTTGTTCAATTGCCATCCCGGGTTCTCCAACTGGAAGTTTGCCATTCACAAAATCGTTCGTATAATCAATAACAATCAGAGCTCTCATATTCTTCACTCCTTAGATATCAAGTATAAATAGATAATCTCGGCACAAGCTCTGTGAAGCGATACAGCTGTGCTGGCCGCTGAGAATATTGATTAGAACTGACTGGATTTCCTTCTTCATCCCTGACGTCTTCAATTATCCCCTGACGGCTTCGAGTTGATGTAATTTTACGAATGAAATTAGGTTCTTCAAAATCCGGCACAACACTTTGTATAACCTGATATAGCTCGCTTAAAGTGAAATGCTGAGGCAGGAACTGTCTGGCGATCGTCGTTTGCAGCATTTGCTGCTGAATTCTTTTGTAAGCATCTTCAATAATGGTTCTATGATCGAATCCGAGCTCCAATTTATTTAATGCTTCCTGAATCGTAAACAAGCCGACATCCTCTGCATCATCCGCAGCTTGTCTATGTTCCAGCATCCATTCCTCAACAAGCGCAAAAAAAGCATGGGAGATGATCCACCCACGCGGATCCCGGCCCGGCTGGCTGTAAACACCCAAATATTCGAGATGACCGCCATCGACCCCGGTTTCTTCCATCAGCTCTCGCTTTGCAGCATCATAAATAGATTCGTTCTCCTGGCAAAAACCACCCGGCAAAGCCCATTTACCTGCGAATGGCCAAGATTTACGCTTAATCAGCATCACTTTCAATTCACGGATTGGGAGTGTCTTGGTTACGGTCTTGCGTTCTCGCTTCGTGAGTGTAAACATGACAATATCTGCCGGTACACCATCCGGTGTTCGGTATTTCTTCTTCTGACCAGCGGGTACGGATCGATCTTCTTCCTGTTCTTTCAGGTATAGTTCTTCATTCATGGATTATCACCGCTATGATTTCATTTTGATATTTTCATTATGACATCATGATACTGTTTGTCAACCTTACCCAGAAGCTATCGATATCATTTAACTGCTGACCCTTCTATTTCTTAGGTATAACCAAACGGAAGGATGCAGTTGCCATACATCCAATTACCCCTTCCGCATTTCTTACTTCTGCAGTAGTGGTCAGACTCCTTCCCGCTTCGTGGATGACTTTAGCTGTTACAATTAATTCTCCTTCTCGCATCGGTGCGAGATAATGAATATTTAGATTGGTTGTGACACAGTTATCCAGCTGCTTGGCCTGAACGGCAGCCATTCCCATCGCTTGATCCATTAATGAAGACAGTACTCCGCCGTGAATGATACCCATTGAATTCGTATGCTTCTTCTGAGCCGTTATTGCTATTGTAATTCCGTCTTCTGTTGCACTGACAAGCCTGCATCCGAGTAATCCCCAGAAGCGTTCATCAGCATCCTTAATCATGTCTTCTACGATATTCATGAATGTTCCCCCTTAGATGGTAAAATTAGAATTCCCTGAATCATTATCATGATACCTTCTATATCCTATTTGATGATAAGTGTTCGGTGCAGCTTGTTGCAATACGTAAAAAGAGCGCGGGAATTTTGAAAATTCCGCACTCTTGTCTTTAGTTACAACTTGACGGAGGAGCTTCCGTACCCGTCTCGACATTTACTTTTTCCGACACGGTATCATGTATTACTGAAATGACAAGCTGCAGTAAATAATTGATATCACTCTGACTTTGCTGAAATTCCGTGACCAGCGGAATGTTGTCAATTTCATCCTGAAGCTCCTCAATCTCACGTTCAATTTTTTCAACCATTTCTTTATTTTGAAACGATTCGAACGCGACTATTTCTTTTTGCTTTTTCTTCATCTTCTGTATCAGGCCTTGAACTCGCTCATGCTCTCGTATCTTAAGCTCCGCCTGTTTAAAATGCTGCACTTCTTCACTAGTGCCGATAAGATCGGCCAGTTCTTTTGCCTTATGCATTATATCATCGCGTATAATGAGATCTCGCGTATTAAATGAAGGCATACCATATTGATTGACTTTAACTCTATCCTCTGCCATGAATGATCGCTCCATTCCTGATTTGATTTTCTCATAGTGCAATGTCAAGTTGTTATGTTAAGGGTTGGTTACTGGTTCGCTGCTTGAGACAGAGTCACAAGTTCACCTTTAATATACCATGATTTAGCGTCTGTAATTTGTACTTGTACAAAAGTCCCGATCAAATCTTTGGACCCTTCAAAGTGAACAAGCTTGTTGCCGCGTGTCCGTCCTGAGAGCACGGCTTCATTATTCTTACTTTCGCCCTCTACAAGAACCTCCACGACTTGTCCCTTCATCCGCTCATGAGCCTCATAGCTGTACTCCTGAACTGCTCTGTTCAGGCGCTGCAGCCGTTCCTTCTTAACCTCCATCGGTATGTTGTCTTCCATGACCGCCGCTGGTGTTCCCTCGCGTGGAGAATAAATGAAAGTGTAGGCAAAATCATATCCCACTTCCCGCACGAGCGACAATGTTTCTTCAAATTGCTCATCTGTCTCACCCGGAAAGCCAACAATAATATCCGTTGTGAGTACGGCATTCGGAATCGATTGTTTAATTTTGCTTGCGAGCTCCAAATAACGTTCTCGTGTATACTTGCGGCTCATTTTCTTCAGAACCGCAGTACTGCCGGATTGAACAGGCAAGTGAATATGCTCTACTAAGTTACCGCCCTTAGCAAGAACTTCAATCAGATGATCATCGAAATCACGTGGATGTGAAGTCGTGAATCTGACCCGTGGAATATCAATCTTGCGAATCTCATCCATGAGATCACCGAAGCCGTATTTAATATCCGTGAAGTCTTTTCCGTAAGCGTTCACGTTTTGCCCGAGCAATGTGATCTCTTTGAAGCCTTGGCGAGCAAGATCCCGAACTTCAGCTATAACATCCTCTGGACGGCGGCTCCGCTCCTTACCACGCGTAAATGGTACGATGCAGTATGTACAGAATTTGTCACAGCCGTACATAATGTTGACCCATGCCCGCATTCCTTGACGCTTCTTGGGCATATTCTCAATAATATCGCCTTCTTTGGACCAAACTTCAACTACCATTTCTTTACTGAAGAATGCATCATTAATGAGGTGCGGCAGTCTGTGAATATTATGAGTACCAAAGATCATATCTACAAAACCATGCTTTTGGAGAATTCGATTTACTACAGTTTCTTCCTGAGACATACAGCCGCATACGCCGAGCAGAAGATCTGGCTTCTCTGTCTTCAGATGCTTCAAATGGCCAAGCTCTCCAAACACTTTATCTTCCGCATTCTCACGAATGGCACAGGTATTGAGCAGAATAATATCCGCCTCTTTGCGATCCTCTGTAGGCTGGTAACCCATTTCCTCCAGAATACCCTTGATCGTTTCTGAGTCGTGCTCATTCATTTGACAGCCATAGGTATATACAAGATAATGCTTCCCTTTGCCGATGGTTCTCATCTCTTCGGGAACTGCGCTCTCATAAATGACCTGGATGTCTTCTTTACCCCGTTGCTTCTCACGTCTATGGTCAGGCTCCGAAATAATATTGATTTCCCGTCCCCGAATTCGTATTTTCTTACCAAATTCATCTTCTGAAATGACTTTCGCATCCGAAAAATCAAAATATTTGGAGTAATCTTTCTTCTCTTTCGCCATGGTCACACGGTCACTCCTTACGCTGAATCTATTTCACAATGATAAACATTAATGATTGACACACACGCGCCTTCACTTTCAAAAAAGGCATTACACCAAATTATAACATGCTTTAATAATCATATCCACATTCCGTCTCTCGGGGTATTAGGAATTTGATTCGCGTAAAAAGAAAATGAGGGTTGTCCCTCTGAAAAAAAATCCAGAGTGAACAACCCTCTTATCACAATCTTCTATTTACTATTAATCAATAATTTCAGCTACGTCGCCAGTTTTAGCTCCAGCGGCATTCGCTTCATCTGTATCAATGTGCATATCCAGTGCAAAGGAATCAGATACACGGGCGATCACATTTTCAAGAACCAAACCGCGCTCGCCTCCGAGACGAACCTTCAGCATATCCTTGTCCTTAATGTTCCATTTCTCAGCATCAGAAGTATGGAAATGAATGTGGCGTGCTGCAACAATTACGCCTTCTTCAAGTGTAACCTCACCCGCTGGACCTTTCAATGTGACGCCTGGTGTTCCATCAATCGAGCCGGATTCGCGAACAGGTGCTTTGATACCAATTGCAAAGGAATCTGTACGGGAAATCTCAAGCTGGCTCGCAGGACGAGCAGGTCCGAGAATACGTACTTTATCGAATTGACCTTTCGTACCGATAACAGCAACAGTCTCATTTGCTGCAAATTGTCCAGGCTGGGACAATGGTTTAAATTCAGTCAATTGGTATCCAGCGCCAAACAGCACCTCAATGTGCTCTTGGGTCAAATGGATGTGGCGTGCTGATACGCCTACAGTTACAGTTTTACTCATGTTTACAAACACTCCTTGTCTCTCTATCTATAATGCTCCATCCATTATTATACCCATATTAAGCGCAAAATGAAAAGTCATCCTGACATTTCGAATGACTTTAATCGCTACACAGTTCCTTAGAATTCAAATTTTCCTCCATAAATGACAAAATATTGTCATACATGAAACCCCGTACGACCGATTCCGGATAATGCTTTAGCAGCAAGTTTACAAGTTCCGGATATGTACCGGAATGCTCCAGGCCCTGTATCCACTCATGTATTCCATCAAAATCCGACCCGAACATCAAATGCTTCTCTCCCCCAAGCTCACAGACTCGTTCAATATGCTTCAATAGATCTGAGGCATTCACAGGCCCCTTCTCCTTGATAAACCATGGAACGAAGGTCATTCCAATTCTTCCATCCAGGGCGATGACAGCCCGAATCTGATCATTCGTCAAATTTCTAGGATGCGGGCAAATACTTCTTGCATTAGAGTGTGACGCGATAAAAGGCCGAGATGAAGCATCAGCAAGCTCCCAAAATCCCGTTTCTGACAAATGTGAAACATCCATCAGCATTCCGATTTCATTACATCTCTGAATGAGAGTCCTGCCTTTGTTCGTGAAGCCTCCATTTCTCACTTCCAGAATTCCATCTGCTGCCCAATTGGCATAGTTCCATGTGATCCCTATAAAACGCACACCAAGCCGGTAGCACAGCTCCAAATAATAGAGGTTCCCCTCCAGTCCGTCAACACCTTCGAGTGATAGAAGTCCCCATTGTCCGCCCCTCAGATTGTTGAGCTGCTTCCGAAGATAAGACACATCTTCTCTGGATTGCACTAACCTCAAACCGAGCTGATTGTAAATCTCGATTTGCTTCATAATATGTTCAAATCTTAGAATTCCTAGTTTCTCAGATAAATATATTGCAAAGGTTTGGAGAATGACATTACCTTCTTCGAGTCGCTTCTGCGTTACATCGAGGCCAGGGCCGTTTAAAAATTGAAGCTCAGAATTCATTTGGATTTTGCTGAGCACATCACAATGCATGTCAACCACAGGTATATGATTCGCCATGAGGGTCTCTCCTTGATCAGGATTAAACACTTCCTATCTATATATGCAGTGTTGAAGTGTAACCAACCTATTTATTTCTGGCTGCTGATATAAATTTGCTTATGCAAAAAAGCCTGTTTGCACAACGGCAAACAGGCTTCAAGACTAGTAAGGAATCAGCATTGCTATCTCGGCTCAACAATTAGTTTAATGGCTGTTCGATCCTCCCCGTCAATGACGATGTCCGTGAAGGCAGGAATACAGATCAGATCAACTCCGCTCGGTGCCACGAATCCCCGGGCAATGGCAACTGCTTTTATCGCTTGATTAAGAGCTCCCGCTCCAATCGCCTGCAACTCAGCATTTCCTCTTTCTCTGAGAACACCGGCTAATGCACCTGCGACTGAATTCGGATTGGACTTGGCTGAAACTTTTAATACTTCCATGATAAGTACCTCCCCTGGGAATAGGATGATGGAATGTTTTCAAATGCATGGTCCAACAAACATGTGACAAATGCAGCAACTTGAACAGCTTGATCCACGTTCCTTTTTGTTAGCACGGAAGTCCGTTTCGATACATCGGCGCGATCTTTTTTCTTGAACAGACTCTAATAAATGTTATTCGCGAGATACGAAAAAATTCCTTCTTTTTTACAGCTCATCACATGATGCACTGTATGGTGAAGACGAAGGCTCCACTTTGTTAGGAGCAGCCTTTATTCCATGCGCCACTCGTCTTCCATTAGTCTGATCTTCTCGATCTTCACTGCTCTACCGGTCGACTCCTCGATCTCAACGACCACCGCATGGAAATGCCACTTACCTTCATCCACATTGAATCGAACCGGCAGGCCCGTCAGGAATTTCTGTAGTACAGCATCCCGCTGCATGCCGAGTATGCCGTCTCTAGGCCCTACCATCCCAACGTCCGTTATGATGGCAGTTCCTTCTGGCAAGATCCGTTCATCATTGCTCTGGACATGTGTGTGCGTCCCCACAACGATTGATGCTCTTCCGTCAAGATACCAGCCCATCGCAATCTTCTCTGAAGTGGCTTCGGCATGGAAGTCGACAAGAATGCACTGGTGTTTCTTCCTGAGTTCATCCACCAGTTCATCTGCTTTGCGGAAGGGACAATCCAGTGGCGGCAAAAAGGTACGGCCTTGGAGATTAACGATCGCTAGTTCTTTGCCGTTTGCCTTAATTACCGCGTGACCGTTGCCTGGAGTCGTGTTATCCGGGAAATTAGCCGGCCGAATCAAACGTGGCTCATTCTCAATGAACTCGAAGATATCCCGATTATCCCATGTGTGATTTCCCATGGTAATGCCGTGAATTCCCCAATCGAAAAATTGTCTGGCAATCGCTTGTGTAATACCGCGGCCAGACGCTGCATTCTCACCATTGGCAATAATGATGTGAGGATTATATTTCGATTTCAAATAAGGTAAATTCTCTTTCACTGCTGTACGACCAACGCTGCCTACAATGTCACCTATGAATAAAACCTTAATGTGCGTTGCCTCCTTATTAACCCAATTAATGAATCAAGAATCATCTATGAATTAGAAAAGTGGCCGTTATCCGGCCACTTTCTTACGTTCATTCTTATTTCAGGATTATGCATATGCAAAATCCTTATTTAGCATATTCCACTGCACGCGTTTCTCTAAGTACCGTAACCTTGATGTGTCCAGGGTAATCCAGCTCATTCTCGATCATTTTGGAAATATCTCGAGCTAAGCGGAACGACTCTGCATCATCAATTTTGTCTGGTTGTACCATAACACGAATCTCGCGCCCCGCTTGAATCGCATACGATTTCTCAACACCTTCAAACGATTCCGAGATCGCTTCGAGCTTCTCCAGTCGCTTGATGTAGGTTTCGAGCGTTTCACGACGTGCACCTGGTCTTGCTGCAGATAGAGCGTCCGCTGCACCCACCAGCATCGCAATCACTGAAGTTGCTTCCGCATCTCCATGGTGAGAGGCAATACTGTTGATCACAACCGGATGTTCTTTGTATTTCTTCGCCAGCTCCACACCAATTTCCACGTGTGAGCCTTCCACCTCGTGATCCAGTGCTTTACCAATATCATGAAGGAGCCCGGCACGTTTGGCAAGCACGATGTCTTCGCCAAGCTCTCCAGCCATAAGCCCTGTTAAATATGCGACTTCCATCGAATGCTTCAGTACGTTCTGTCCATAACTTGTACGGAATTTCAAACGGCCCAAAATTTTGATCAGATCCGGATGAAGACCATGCACTCCAACTTCGAATGTAGCTTGTTCTCCATACTCACGAATACGTTCATCCACCTCTTTGCGAGACTTCTCAACCATCTCTTCAATTCGAGCTGGATGAATACGGCCATCAGCCACCAATTTCTCCAAGGCAGTGCGGGCAATCTCACGGCGAATCGGATCGAATCCGGACAGTATAACAGCTTCCGGTGTATCATCGATAATGAGGTCAATTCCAGTAAGGGTTTCAAGAGCACGGATATTACGGCCTTCACGACCAATAATACGGCCCTTCATTTCTTCGTTAGGCAGAGTTACAACAGAAACTGTTGTTTCCGCAACATGGTCCGCTGCACAACGCTGAATCGCCAAGGTAATAATTTCACGAGATTTCTTGTCAGCTTCTTCCTTCGCCTGCTGTTCAATCTCTTTAATCATCTGAGCTGTTTCCAGTCGAACCTCTTGCTCTACGTTAGACAAGATGATGCTTCTCGCATCCTCCATCGTCAGATTAGAAATTCGTTCAAGCTCAGCAACCTGACTCTTGTAGATCATTTCAATTTGTTGCTGTGTTTCATCAATACGTTTCTCTTTGTTGGCCACTTGTTCTTCTTTGCGTTCCAAGGACTCCAATTTTTTATCCAGCGACTCTTCCTTTTGCAACAATCGTCTTTCTTGTCGTTGAACTTCATTTCGACGCTCACGAATGTCTTTTTCAGCTTCGGTACGTACACGATGGACTTCGTCCTTTGCTTCAAGTACCGTTTCTTTCTTCAGCGCCTCTGCGTCCTTTCTCGCGTTCTCTACGATTTGGACAGCAGCTTCTTCAGCGCTAGAAATTTTAGCCTCAGCTAAAGATTTGCGAATAAAATATCCGGCAAGGAACCCAATAACCCCAGTAGCTAAAGCGGCAACAACGAGAATCAAGATGTCTACACCACCCATTATGTTCACCTCCTCGTTGATTCCTCCAAGGGATTTATCCTTGGGATATTTGCAATTGTTGTGTTCGAATCTTACACATTTTACAAAAAAAAATGGAAACGGTCGCAATCACCGTCTTCTTGTTGTACACACAGTGCATGTACATATTACCATCGACAAAGGATGGTCTTACATCATTAAACGCGAGGACCATACGAAGGTCGAACAAGAAATTTTTTTGGAAGGAAAAAATACTTATTCGTGTATGGACTCATGTACATTTTAGTATTCGTGTTAAGAAATTGTCAAGAGAATGCGCTTTTTATGGTATGGACTGTCCTAGTCCATCATTTCTTCTTCATCCACTTCACCGGCATGCTCATCCGCATACTGGGTTTGAAGCTGTCCGATAACCTTCCTCGTCACCTCTCCAGAATATCCACGACGCATTAAGAATGGATAGGTTTTACGCTTCTTCTCGAGCATGTCACCTTTAACCTGGTCCCACTTTTTGCGTCCAGCAGTCATCGCGCTGTCCCATTCTTCTTCTACACTGACTTCACCAAGAGCAAGCTGAATATGATCTTTAGCGATTCCTTTTTGCCGGAGCTCCTGTCCTACCCACAGTTTCCCCTTTCGATGATTGGAAATACGCTGTCTAGCCCATTCTTTTGCATAGAATTCGTCATCGATCAGCCTTTCTCGCTCTAGTCTTAATAGTACATCTTCAATAATTGAATCCATATATTCCTTTTGCTTTAGCTTCTGTGTCATCTCGTGCCTTGTTCGCGGTTTCCGCTCGAGGAATTTTAGACTTTGCACATAAGCTCGCTGCTTCTCATCAGCTATAACAATTTCTTCAAGCTCCGTTTTATGAAATGAATTCCCTTTAATCATCCGGTATTTAATCATCACGTCTTCCAGTACAGACAGCTCATACTTTCCAAATGATATCATATACCTCGCTTCACGCCCTCGCAGCTTCTCTACACGAGTTATTTCCAGTGATTCATTAGGAAAATGGGAGACACCCCGCTCTATGTCCTGGTTCATATCCTGCTCGCAATTGTCGTTCATCCTGTGTCTCTCACTTCCTCATAACTAAATTTGTAGTGCAGCTGTATGACTAGACAAAAAACCGCAGATCAAGTGAGCTGCGGTTTACAGAGAATCTAAATCAAAAGAACACTATATAACCGACATCAGCGGTTGATTGCATTTGCAGATTCAATTCAATACTTGACTCGTCATTGCACGACCTAAGCCTCACAATATCGAGAACAACAATCAAATCAAACATTTATTCTATTTCAAACAATTCCTGTTCTTCTTCAGCTTCCTTCGCTTTATCAACGTCAGACTGAGCTGGAACGGTGGTTGTCAAATTACTTGCTTCACGCACTTTCAACTCAATCGTTTGTGTAAGCTCAGGATTCTCCTTCAAGAACTGCTTCGAATTCTCACGGCCTTGACCTAAGCGATCACCGTTATAGGAATACCAAGCACCGCTCTTGTCCACGATGTTGTATTCTGTAGCGATGTCGAGCAGACTTCCTTCTCTGGAAATCCCTTCACCATACATAATATCAACTTCTGCTTGCTTAAATGGAGGAGCAACCTTATTCTTCACAACCTTAATCCGAGTTCGGTTCCCGACAACATCGTTCCCCATCTTGATGCTCTCTACACGGCGTACGTCAAGACGTACAGTTGAATAGAATTTAAGCGCACGGCCACCAGGAGTTGTCTCTGGGTTACCAAACATGATGCCGACCTTCTCGCGAAGCTGGTTAATAAAGATCGCAATTGTCTTCGATTTGCTAATCGCACCAGACAGCTTACGAAGAGCTTGGGACATCAGACGCGCTTGAAGACCAACGTGGGAATCACCCATATCGCCTTCGATCTCTGCCTTCGGCACGAGTGCAGCTACAGAGTCGATAATAACGATATCAACCGCACCACTGCGTACGAGCGCCTCTGCAATCTCTAGTCCTTGCTCACCTGTATCCGGCTGGGACAATAGCAATTCATCAATATTAACGCCTAACTTTCTAGCATATTGTGGATCAAGAGCATGCTCTGCATCGATAAATGCTGCTTGTCCACCTTGCTTCTGTACTTCAGCAATAGCGTGAAGTGCTACGGTTGTTTTACCAGAAGATTCAGGTCCATATATTTCGATAATCCGGCCTCTCGGGAAACCACCGGTTCCTAATGCAATGTCCAAAGCAATTGATCCACTGGGTACAATTTCGACTTGCATGTGAGTTGATTCACCCAGTTTCATAATTGAGCCTTTACCAAATTGCTTCTCTATTTGACGGAGCGCCATATCCAGCGCAGCACGACGATCTGACAATAAACTCACATCCTTCTTTATTTATAACTATATGATACTCTCTTTGTGTTCGTTTGCCAAGCATTTTTTGAGAACATACATTCGTTTTTTTTGAGGAGCGGGGCGCCCGCCGGTCTCTCTCTAACTTTCAAATTCAAAATAAAAGAATAAAAAAGGAAGAACCAGCGCAAATCAAGTTCGCTTCGGTTCTTCCGATATATACAGTATACTGATTCCAGCGCTGGTCGTCAAACCGTTATGTCACAGTCCGGATAAGCGTCAGGCCAGCTTCTCGTTCTCGACAAGCTTGCGCCATAAGCGATACAGCAGGGTTTTGGCTGAACGAATACGGATCGTCTCCCGGTTGCCGCTTAAGTTAAGTTCGTAAATCTCTGTTTCCCCTTCACGCTCCGCAATGCCGATATATACAAGGCCGACCTTCTTGCGCTCTGAATAGCCAGGTCCAGCTACCCCCGTAACAGCCAGGCCATAATCAGCATCCGTAATCATCCGGACCTGTTCTGCCAGCACTTTGGCTACTTCAGGACTGACCGCTCCAGGAGCATCCTCCCCTTCGAGATAAGCATGGGGAACGTTCAACAGTTTCTCCTTCATTTCATTTGTATAGCACACGATCCCGCCACGAAGCATCGTTCCGCTTCCCGGTATGGATGTCAGAAGTTCCATGAGCAGGCCTCCTGTACAGCTCTCTGCAGCCCCCAAGGTCAACTCACGGTCCGCCATCATCTCTACGATGACATGCTCAATAGGAATGTCATGGCTTGCATACAAATGTTCCGGCAACCGCTGTTGAATTTGCAATTCAAGCTCATTCAGTTTGACCATGGCCTCACTTTCGCTCCCGGCTTTGGTAGAGATTCGAACCGTCACTTCGCCTTCTCCAGCATAAGGAGCAATTGTCGGATCTGTCTGTGCCGAAATAAGATCCTTCAGCTTATCCTCCAGCATAGATTCACCGATACCCGCAAACTTCAGCATTTTAGAGTAGATCGGCATCTCACCGGTAAGCGCATGCTGCTGAAGCCATGGTACAGCTTGGTTTATAAACATAGGCTTTAACTCTTTAGGAGGTCCGGGCAAAATAATATAATATTTGTCATCTTGGAAAATCGCGTTACCAAGAGCAAGCCCTGTCTCGTTCGTAAGCGGAGTTGCTCCTTCTATTAATGTCGCTTGACGTTTGTTGTTCTCGGTCATAATCGTTCCGCGGCTCGTAAACATTTGCTCAATCTTATCCAGAGACCGCTGTTCGATATGAAGCTCTCTGCCCAGCAATTCAGCTACAACATCCTTTGTAATATCATCCTGGGTCGGTCCAATTCCACCCGAAAAAATAATGATATCAGCCCGGCTTCGTGCGGTCTCTATCGATTGCTTCATCCGCAGTGCATTATCACCAACAACCGTTTGAAAATAAACATCAATACCGATCGCGGCAAGCTCTTTTGATAAAAATTGTGCGTTCGTATTTACAATTTGTCCAAGCAACAGCTCTGTGCCTACTGCAATAATTTCTGCTTTCATGACGATGCCTCCATTTCCTCTGTGTCGAATAGCTTCTATATTAGAAGAAGTTTCTTGGATTCATGAATATAACTTTTAAAAAAAGCAATAGGATCACCTATTGCTTTTACTTAGAGTCCTTCATTTTTTCACGCTTTGGATTGTGTCAACAAATGCTTGTTCTTCACGAAATAATCAATACCTGAGTAGATCGTAACCAAAGTTGCCAGCCATATTAATATGGTATCCATCGGTATTCCGATAAAAGCAAACGGAAAATTGTTCAGAAGCAGCAGTGATATGGCAACGATTTGAATGATGGTTTTGATTTTTCCCCAAGCGCTCGCAGCAACGACAGAACCGTCAAGCAGGGCAATCTGGCGAAGGCCGGTAACCGCAAACTCTCTGCTCACAATAACGACGGCAATCCATGAAGGAATGCTTCCCATCTCAACCAAAGATACGAGCACGGCAGTAATAAGAAGCTTGTCTGCCAATGGATCTAGAAGCTTGCCCAGGTTCGTGACTAGATTATGCTTTCTGGCGATATATCCATCAATACCGTCTGTACTGGCCGCTATAATGAATATAATCACTCCAATGAGCTGATTGTACGGTAATGTATACTCACCCATTTGAATCGGCGACGGATACATTTCAAAATCGACAAGCAAGAACACCATCATGACCGGAATCATAAAAATTCTTGCCAGTGTAATCCGGTTAGGTAAATTCAAAAAAAAGCGCCTCCCCTTTACATCGTACTATTAGGAACAACCATCCTTCTTGCTCCAAGTCTTTTTTGCCTAAGATATGTAATGTTAATAACAAACATTCGTCTGTATAAGTCCCCACCGAGTATATTATACACCAATATACATGTCAAAAAAGACATACGTTAAGAGGAACGAAATGAACCGTTTCATTTCGCATCATTTATAGGCGATAAATTAACAGAAACAGCGGTTTACTTCATATTCGTAAATTGCAGATCCAACGGAAGATCACTTGATCGCAGCAATTGAATAATCGCTTGAAGATCATTTTTGCTTTTTCCAGTAACGCGGATTTGATCTCCTTGAATCTGGCTCTTCACCTTCAGTTTGGAATCACGAATAAGAATGTTGATCTTCTTCGCATTGTCCTGGTCAATTCCTTGCTTGAAGCCAAGACGTTGTCTTACCGTTCCCATAGAAGCCGGCTCTACTTTACCGTAATCCAAATTTTTGAGAGGCAGACCTCTCTTCACCATCTTGGATTGAAGGACATCAATAACTGCATTCAGTTTATATTCATCATCGGACACAATAATTAGCGCGTCCTTCTCGATCTTCAGGCTGCTCTTGCTCCCCTTAAAATCATAACGACTCGCTATTTCTTTCTCTGCCTGTGTCACCGCATTCGTTAATTCTGCCAAATCGAGTTTGGATACAATATCAAATGAACTTTCTGAACTCATGTAAAAAACACTTCCCTTCATGTAATCTGACCTTGTGTAAATCATATGAAATTGTTTCGTGTACCATTATATTGAAACAATAAATGCGAAGTCTAATCATGTTCCTTACAGCTTGTGCAACGATATCTCGTAAAAACATGTACAGCGAATGCGCTGTACATGTTGGAATGAGTCCTATTTTACTGACCGTCTTCAGATCCAGCTGCGCTATCGCTGTTCGCGTCATCTTGGGCATCCTCACTGCCTTCACCTTCAGCAAGCTGAAGCAGAATCCGATTCGTCGTCTTGCCATCAGTCACCACTTGACCATTCACGGTAATTTCCGTCGCAGGGGCATAGCCTGACTTAATGTACATCCCCTCTGAAGTCAATTCAAAGCTATGCTGATCTCCAGCAACTGTATTGCCATACACCAGTTGTTCTCCGCTCGAATTCTCACCTTTATAAACTTCGAGCCAGCTTCCGCCAGAAGCGTTGATCTCAACCGTAATTGGCTCTTCCGCACTTCCGCCCGTCACATCAAAAATCGTAATGTTGCCTGAAGTGCCGCTTTCTGTAACGGTAACAGGAACATCTTCTACAGACTCTTCTTCCTGGCCTGCCCCCTCTTCAGGAGCTGTTGCATCCGGATTCTCTTCACCGTTCGGATCGCCGCCACCTACTTCAGAACTTGTTTCTTCAGCATCCTCACCAGTCCCAGGCTCAGGTGTATTCGGCGCAGGCTGATTATCCGTTTGTTCTGTAGATGGCTCGTTTGGATCTTCTGCCTGGTTTAAGGTAGGCACCCAATAGAAATAAATAAGAACCAAAATTAAAGCTAAAAAAGTCCATGGCAGAACAATAGACAGCCATTTATTGTTCCGTTCTGCTTGTGGACGGCTGGAACGCTTCTGCATGACAGGCTCCATGGTAGCTTCCTGCTCAGGGACCGGAACATCCTTCTTGTGACCTTCCAGCAGCTCCTCAGGATTTAAGCCCACCGTCTCTGCATAGGTCTTAATAAACGCCCGTACATAAAAGCTGCCTGGCAGCACTTTGTAGTCACCTGATTCAATCGCTTCGAGATACCTCTTTCTAATCTTTGTCATCTCTTGAACGTCATCAAGACTCAATCCTTTTTGCAGCCGGGCCTCCTTCAACTGCTGACCCAGTTCAGACATGCCAATTCCTCCTCATTCTTTCGTATTCACTAAGATGCTTATATATAAACACATTCCTTTAAATTGTCATATTAATCCTAAAGATCGTCTGTATAATTCGCAGTAAATGTATCATATAAAATCTCTTCATCCGGATTATTGCGAAGCTCAATAATAATATCAAAATCATTGTAGTCATACTCAGATTCCTGAACAAAAATGTCAGGGTGCTCAATAACCTTAGTACTAGGCATATTCATAATCTCTTGCAGCAAATTGTAGTGTTTTTCGTTGGATCTTATTGTGCTCACAATACCATCAATTATAAATACGTTGTTCGGGTTCATCTCGTCCTCAGACATCTGACTTCTAATCGTTTGACGAAGGAGTGTAGAAGAAACAAAGGTCCATCGCTTCATTGCGCAAACACTGCCGGCAATAATGGATTCTGTCTTACCCACTCGCGGCATTCCGCGAAGTCCAATGACATGATTACCTTCTCTCTTGAATACTTCACCCAAAAAGTCCACGAGGAGCCCAAGCTCATCACGGGTAAAACGGAACGTTTTCCGGTCATCAGAATCGCGATCAATATATCTGCCATGTCGCACGGCCAAAATATCGACAAGCCGCGGCGCACGGAGCGCAGTCACCGTAATATTGTTAACCTTCTTGAGCATTTCTCCAAGAAGCTTTATTTTCTCATCGTCGTCCGACTCAAGAAGCATACCTCTTGTTTTGCCCTCGACTCCGTTTATCGTCAAAATGTTCACTTCGAGCATACCCAGCATTGAAGCAATGTCTCCCAACAAACCAGGTCTGTTCTTATGTATTTTATATTCCATATACCACTGTTTGTACTCCATTTAAACACCTCTGAAGCCTTATTCCTCATCATTCGACATAATCAGCACATTTTTATAAGAAAAATGTTGCATCTGACATCCATCAAACACGGGTCTATCTAATGATATATAAAATGAAAATGAATTACAAGAACACGAATGTAACAATTAGAGAAAAGCCCCCTTACGGGAGCTCTCCTATGCATTAGTTATGCATTTTTCTTGGCCAATTTGACCATAAGTTTTGCGATAGTGCGACGTTCTTCATCATCGCCAACATCCCACAGTTCTTTTAATGCGCGGTTGGAATGGTTAGCAGGATCGACTTTCTCATCAAGGAAATCACCAATCTCATAGGCCAATTTGTTAATGACATCTTGGCTCATCCCCAATTTTTCGGCTTGCACGACACGCTCACCTAGAAACTTCTTCCATGCATCATAGTTACTCACTACTGTTGACATTATTAAATCCTCCTTTGCACAAAGCATGAGATTTAAAAAGTGGGCAGTAGTTAATATGAGCAGATAAAGTTTCTAATATACTGGTGAGTTTATACAACAGATCGTTATGTCAGCCAGCCGCCGTTCGGCGATATAATCTGACCATTAATGTAACCCGACTCCGGCAGTGCCAGGAAGTAAACCAGCGAAGAGATTTCATCCGGCTTTGCCAATCTGCCTGCCGGAATCTCCTCTTCAATCGACTTGATCTCATCCGCATCAAATGACTGCATCATTTCTGTCTCCACAGCACCTGGGGCAACAGCATTAACTGTTACTCCTGAAGGAGCCAGCTCCTTGGCGAGCGCTTTAGTGAAGGCATTGATACCGCCCTTCGTTGTTGAATAGAGCACCTCACAGGAGGCACCTGATATTCCCCAAATTGAAGAAACATTTATAATACGCCCATAACGCTGTGATATCATGTGTGGCATAAACATCTGGGTGCACATGAACACACCCTTTAAATTGAGCGCCATAACCGCGTCCCATTCTTCCTCAGACACATCACTCAGCAGTCCATAATGACTCACTCCCGCATTGTTCACAAGAATATCGGGCAGCATGTTATGGTGCTCCAGCTTCTCATACATTCTTTCAATTTGTTCCTTGCTCCGCAAATCAGCAGATACGGTCATGATTCTGCCGCCGTGATCCATGCAGCGTCTCGCCACTTCATTCGCAGCCTCGTGAGAGTTCATGTAGTGAATAACCACATTCATGCCAATGCTTGCGAATCGTTCTGCAATGGAAGCTCCAATTCCCCTGCTTGCTCCTGTAACCAGAACCGTTGTTTCCAGAATAGGCTTCATGAAGGATCCGGTTTCTCTCTCCATTAAGGACTCACCACCAATGATATGGCTAACTGCTCCCAATTCACATGTTCTTTGAGACGTCTGTTTACATCCTTCAGTGTAATGGACTCATATATCGGCAGCACATTAAATAAATCCCCGCCTCTAAATTGATAACGGGTAAATTCATGTGCAATACTCTCGGGTGAATTCAGCATTCGAAGGTAACCACCCATTTTCTTTTTGCGTGTACGTTCAAAATGAGCTGCATCAAAGCCCCTCTTCTGGATCTCCTCCACTTCCGCACGAACCCGGGAGAGCAGCAGATCAGGATCCTTGGTGTCCCCTCCGATGGCAGAGAATCGATACTGAGGTGAGCTGTTATATTCATGACCAAAGCCGTCAGATATTAAATCTTCATCATACAGCTTCTGATAAAGCTCTGTACTTGATCCAAATAGCAAATCCATCATCAATCTTGTTGTCAAATCTTCACGCAGAAGCTCTTCCCCGCGCAGACCCTTTGTATCTTCTTTGAAACCAAATAAGCATTTAGGTAGTGAAACCGCAAGTTTTGCTTCGCGCCGCTTCTCTCCAACTTCAGTCGGCTCTTGATCAAACAGGCGCTCTATTCTTCCTTGCTTATCATAATTTTTGTTCGCTTGATTCTCCCTGACAAGGTCCATGACTTCTTCTGCATCTACACCGCCTACAACAAATAGCAGCATGTTGCTCGGATGATAAAATGCATTGTAGCAATCGTACAACGTTTCCTTCGTAATGGTGCTGATGGAATCAACCGTTCCCGCAATATCGATCCGAACCGGGTGTTTCTGGAACATGGCCTCAATTAATCCAAAATAAACTCGCCAATCTGGATTATCCTTATACATGTTGATTTCCTGACCGATAATCCCTTTTTCTTTGTTGACATTTTCATCTGTGAAATATGGATTTTGCACAAAATTAATCAAAGTTTCGATATTCTTGTTGACATTCTCTGTAGCCGAAAACAGGTATACTGTTTGATCAAAGCTCGTAAAAGCGTTGGCGGAAGCCCCATTGGAAGCGAAGGCAGCAAAAATATCACCTTCCGGCTCTTCAAACATTTTATGCTCCAAAAAATGGGCAATCCCATCTGGGACACGCTGCTCCTCATTGCCCTCCACTTTAAAGTGATTGTCCACAGACCCAAACCTTGTCGCAAATGTAGCGTAGGTCTTCTCAAAGCCCGGCTTCGGCAGTACATATACGGAGAGTCCGTTGTCCATCACTTCATAATATAAAGTTTCCTGCAGGTGTTCATACCGTATGCTCTCCACCGGTCATTCCCCCTTCTGATCTCTCAAGAAATAAATCGTATCCAGCTCAAATGTATCCGCTGCCTTCTGGATATCTGACTTTGATAATGCTTCGATCTGTTCCAGCAGCTCCTGCGTCGTGCGTTCCTTGCCGGATAACACCCGATTGAAATCATACGAGATCATCTCAAACGCAGAATCCTGAATTTCTTTCAGCAAATTACGGATCATCGCCTTGGTCTGATTCAGCTCCAAATCGCTGATGACCCCTGCCTTCAGATCAGCAAGCTGCTGATGAATAATCTCAACTGCTTTTTCATAATTAGGAATTTCAATGCCTGATTGAATCGTTGCGATACCTTTGTGACCGTCATATCTAGAGGATGCGTAGTAAGCCAAACTGTGCTTCTCACGAACATTAACGAAGAGCTTGGAATGTGGATATCCTCCGAGTATTCCGTTATATGTCAGTGCTGAAGCGTACTGGTCATCTCCGTATGTAATCGAAGTTCGCAGGCCCATATTAAGCTTACCCTGGCTTACATTCAATTTTTCTACTACGGTCTGAACATCACGGCGATCATGATGACCTGTTTCCGTCTTGTATTCAAAAGAATGATCACGATTCAAATGGAAGTATTTCTGAACGAGGCCCTCTACCTCTTCGAACGTCGTATCCCCAACAACATACAAGTCCATTCCGGCATTATTAATCCACTCTTCATATGAAGAATATAGAGCCGCCGCATTAATGTGATCCAGTTCTTTGCGTTCACCCAGCGGATGCAGACGGTAAGGTTCATTCTTGCACATCTCTTCAATACATCGCTCAGCTGCATATCTCATCTTGTCATTTACGATGGATTCGAGGCGCTTGCGTACGGTTTCGCGTTCGGCTTGAACATAAGAAGAGCGGAACTGGCCATTTTCTTTGGCTGGATTTGTTACGACTTCACCCAAGAAAGAGAACGAACGATCCAGCAAACTTTCGCTGCTCTGCACAAAGGAGTCATTGATGGTATCCATACGGAATTGGATAATTTGATGATCCCCTCGTTTATATACGTCAAAACCAAATCCCGCCCCATACATCTCCTCAAGCTGCTCACGGAATTGAATCGTCTCTGGATAGGACTCGGTTCCTCTGCGAAGCACAAAGGGAATAAGCGCTGTGCTGGTAACGGTATCTTCTTTAAGAGGTGACCCTACATAGAGGGATATGGCAAACGTCTTAAAACGCTTGGTGGGCAGCACGTGTATGCGAATATGCTGATTGCTGCCACGTTCAAATCCTGTTTTAGTCAAGTTCCAAAACCCCTTTATTGTTTGTCATAATTTTCTTATATCTCATCATTCTAACCGATCTAAAAGCACAGAAGCAACCGGAGGACATGCCGCCGATTGCCAAAGTGAGCATATAAGTTAAACGGCATGAAGGTAGGCTTATATGCTGTTCGCCCCAGTCATCCCCATTCTATAACTTACATACAGAATATATGCTGACCAATTGTCTTTACTTGCTCGCGTGTCCAGATCCAAGGCGAGGTCGCTGTTCTAGGGTTGAAGTAATACAAGCAGCCTCCTGTTGGATCCCAACCGTCAATTGCTTGCATCACTGCTTTTCTAGCTTGTTCATTTGGCTCGAGCCAAATTTGTCCGTCAGCAACTGCTGTAAAAGCTCTAGGCTCGAATATTACGCCTGAAGGTGTATCCGGAAATTGCGGAGCCTTTACTCGGTTCAAAATAACCGCAGCCACCGCGACCTGTCCTTCAAAAGGCTCGCCACGCGCCTCTCCGTATACTGCATTGGCCATCAGCTTAATCTCATTCTCCGTTAGACCGAGCGAGTTGTTGCTGCCCATGCTGTTATCAGTGCCACCTGTGTTGTTACCCTGTCCTGTGTTTCCGCCTTTACCTCCACCGCCAGAGTAGACAAGCCCTGGTCCTGGTTCAGTTGGACGCCAATCCTTCGTTGCATTATACAGCTTCAGCTTTGTGCTTGCTCCGACGATTCCATCAGCCTTCATTCCGAATTCGGATTGGAACCATTTAACCGATCCCAAGGTTTTTTCACCAAAATCGCTGTCTACTTTACCATAGTAATAACCCAAATATTTGAGACGGCCCTGTAGCTCATATACATCCTTTCCGGACGAGCCGTATCTGACTTCATTCTGACTAAAAGTAGGGATAGCCTCGGCTTCCTGCGGTTGATGCTGGATACTGGATTCAGCTCGTGAAACCTCATGATCTGTCTTCAGCAGAACACGATATGAAGTCGCTGAGATCAAGATGATGCCGGCAAGAATCCATAGATTGATTTTTCGCATGAGTAGAATCTACCTTTCTTTAATGTTCTCTTGAGAATCAATTTCATATTACCTGTTTATGTTTTATGAAATTGATTCGATGGCTACAATTATTATGTTTAGCATTTATTGTTCCTATGCACTAACCATGGATATCGAGAGCATGTAAAAGGATGGTAATCAAGATCACTCATTTTTCGATCTGTATAAAAAAGGCCTCTATCCCTATTTAAAGGGTTAGAGGCCTTCATTCTTTCAATCAATACTTTAGCACCGCATGAGCGGATTATTAGCTGATTTTATTAGCTTGGTATTGCTCTAGTGATACAAGGACTTCTCTCGGTTTGCTGCCTTCGTAAGGTCCAATAATACCTCTGGCCTCCATCGAGTCGATTAGTCTGGCAGCACGAGTGTATCCTACCCGCATACGACGCTGCAGTAAGGAAACGGAGGCTTGCTTCGCTTCAAGAATAATCTGGACTGCCTGCTCGTACAATTCGTCCTGTACTTCATCTGCCTGCTGAACCGAATCATCGATCTCTGGCACAAGCGATTCGTCATATTCTGCGTCAGCCTGATTGCTAACAAAGCTTACAATGTTCTCAACCTCATGATCGCTCATAAATGCACCCTGAACTCGAACAGGCTTAGAAGAGCCCATAGGCATAAACAGCATATCTCCTCGTCCAAGCAGCTTCTCGGCACCGCCCATATCGAGTATTGTTCTGGAGTCCACTTGAGAGGACACGCCGAAAGCGATCCGAGAAGGAATATTCGCCTTGATCACACCGGTGATGACATCTACTGATGGTCTTTGGGTGGCAATAATCAGGTGAATGCCTGCCGCACGAGCCATCTGTGCAAGTCTTGCAATGGCATCCTCGACATCATTAGCAGCAACCATCATGAGATCTGCAAGCTCATCAACGATAACAACGATGTAGGGCAGTACCGCATCAGGGTTGTCCTTCATGAGATTGTTGTACCCTTCGACATTACGTGTACCCGACTTAGAGAATAGCTCATAACGTTTCTCCATCTCGACTACGATCTTCTTAAGTGCAAGAGAAGCGCGTTTCGGATCGGTGACGACAGGTGCAAGCAAATGAGGAATGCCATTGTACACATTTAACTCGACCATCTTCGGATCGACCATCAGAAACTTAACCTCCGTAGGCTTAGCCTTATACAAAATACTCGTGATGATTCCGTTAATACATACCGATTTACCTGAACCAGTTGCCCCAGCGACTAACAAGTGGGGCATTCGCGCCAGGTTTCCAACAATCGTCTGTCCCGAGATGTCCCGGCCAAAAGCAATCGACAATTTCGATTCAGCTTCTTGGAATGTAGCTGTCTCCATCACTTCCCGCATCGTTACTACCGATACTTCGCTGTTAGGCACTTCAATACCTATTGCCGATTTCCCGGGGATAGGTGCCTCCATACGAATGTCCTTGGCTGCGAGCGCGAGTGCGATATCATCTGTTAAACTGACAATCCGACTAACTTTAACCCCGATATCTGGCTGAATCTCATATCTCGTTACGGCAGGACCTCGGACAACCTCAAGCACTTTGGCTCTGACACCAAAGCTTTCAAGCGTCGCTTCCAGCTTCCTCGCCGTTTGCTTGTAATCGTTCTGATCTCCTCCCTTTCCACTGCCGTTTGGTTTAGCAAGCAGGCGAAAAGGAGGCAGCTTGTAAGGCTTCGGCGGCTTAGCAGGTGGTTTCTGTTCACCCGCTTCTGCTGACGGAGCAGAGTTCAACTGCTCATTTGCACTATCGCTTATAGATTCTGCATTACCTTCAGCTGTGTCATTCACAAATTCGTCAGGGAACGGCATCTCCTCATGTACAGTGTCCTTGGCCTCGTAAGCGTCATCCAGGTCTTCCTCCAATACCGATCCTTCACTGCGCACATTCTCGAAGAAATCTCGAATGATCGGCAATGGAGGGTTTCCACGATCTTTCTGAGGAATTAGATCCTGATCATTGTCTGACGCGTCCTCATGCCATACTTGCTGAGAGCGGCTGACAGGAGCTGAAGATTCACCATATATAACAGCTCCTTGTCCATCATGCTCCTCTTCATCATCGTGAACTGACAACTCACCATTGGAAGCATTACTCTTCTTGCTGGTTCCTTGTCCAAACAATTGAAATAACAAAGGAATCTTTTTCCGGGAAGGAGATACTAATTCTTCCTCTTCTTCATCCTCAACTTCCTCATGGACCGGAACAGCCTTCGTCTTCTGTTTAGTTTGCTTCTTCTTGTGACGCACCGCTGTTGTCTTGGAAGTGCTCCAGTTCTGGATAAATGATTTCCCTGCGCGAAGAACCCGCGTTCTGAAGATACGAATCAGATCTACATAGGATAAGTTCGTAATCAGCATGAAGCTGATGATGAACATGACAATCATCATGAGATTGGCCCCCATGCTTCCGAACAGCCATAATAATGCCGAATATTCCACTGCACCTGTATATCCGCCGCTGATGTCCTTACCAAGCATCGAAGCGTTGCCCGTTTCAGCAGGCCTTAACAGCTCTGTCTGCAAATCGATATGTATTTGAGACATAACACCGCCAGGATTCAATTCACCTATAGGACTCAGCTTCTGCTCCATGGCTGATATTGTGCTCATTAACGTCAATGCAAGAACTAACAAAAGAACTCCACTTTTACGATGATTCCACCCTGATGGCCATTTACGATGAATCATCACCATTAATCCATAGTAGATACCAATTAACGGGATGATGAAGTAAAACTTGCCGAGCAGAAGTCCAAACATTTTGGACAATGATCGTCCTACAGTGGCTTCACCCGATAGAGCTATAACCGACAGGGTAATCAATATGATCCCATAAATCTCATATTTAAGAACCCCGCCAAGGGCTGCTCTCTTTTTCTTTTTCTTTCTTCTGGCCAAAAAGGTCACCTCCAGAAGAATATTATACCATAAGTCCACATCCGCACATATGTTCTTTTTCGTCGAATCTTGACCACGAGTCCATATGCCTAATTTTGAGCAGAGTTAAGCGAAATTTCACGCCCGGGAGCATATGCAGAATCCAGATAATCATACAGACTGCCATTAATCAGCCTTACGATAACCCCTGAGCGTTCGTTAACAGGCATGATCTGCAATAATCGGCCTTCTACTTCCATCTCTAATAGTGCAGGCTGTTCTTTCCACATTCCTTCAAAGATCTGCTCACCTGACATTATCGTATATAGGGTCATTGTGTCATCCCTCCAGGAGAAGCGGCAGCCCTCATACCCTTTCTCGACAAAATCAACTTATTTAGTTCTGCAATGGCATCACCAATTCCACCCACCGCATCCATTAAGCCATATTGAACTGCATCATTTCCGCCTACTGCTGTACCAATATCCCGGTTTAATTCCCCCTGCTTAAACATCAGCTCTTTGAAATGATCCTCCGTAATACGAGAGTGGGAAGTTACAAAACGCACAACCCGCTCCTGCATTTTCTCAATGTACTCAAAGGTCTGGGGAACCCCGATAAATAACCCGTTCATGCGTATCGGATGAATGGTCATTGTAGCACTCTCCGCAATAATGGAATACGTACTGCTGACGGCTATAGGCACCCCGATACTATGACCTCCGCCGATGACAACAGTAACCGTGGGCTTGGACATCGAAGCAATCATTTCTGCGATGGCAAGGCCTGCTTCCACATCACCGCCAACGGTATTCAATATGATTAGAATGCCTTCGATCCGTGGATTTTGCTCTGCCGCAACCAGCTGTGGGATGAGATGCTCGTATTTCGTTGTTTTATTTTGTGGAGGCAAAATAAGATGCCCTTCGATTTGACCAATAATTGTCATGCAGAAGATATTGGATTCCCCGGAAGGGACTGTAGTTTGACCAAGCTCTTGTATTGTATTTACAACAGGATTAGTCTTGGGCTGCTGCTCAGGAGGCAGCATAGGCGTCTCGTTCTTTGGACTTTCGCCTTTATCTTTGCCGAATAACGGATTTGTCACATCAACACTTCCTTTGAAAGTTTTGTCTTCAATATCTGGGTTAGTATGACAATTCCATAACGGATCTTATACACACGAATACACACGAAAAAGCCTCTTCCGCGCTAACAGGGAACCGTCCAATATTACCTGTTAGCTTAGAAGAGGCGACTGTGTGCCTTCGTTTGAAGTTATTGGTTTACTATACTTCCATAATGATTGGCAAAATCATAGGGCGACGGCGCGTTTGCTCATACAAGAAACGTCCGAGCGCGTCTTTGACATTTGTTTTGAGTGATGCCCATTCATTGACATTCTCACTCATAAGCTTCTGAAGCGTACTTGTTACAATACGATTAGCTTCATCCAACAGACCTTCGGATTCACGAACATACACGAATCCTCTGGAGATGATGTCAGGACCGGAAACAATCTTACCGTCCTGCTTGCTAAGCGTAACAACGACGACAAGAATTCCATCTTGCGACAGCAGCTTGCGATCACGCAGTACGATATTTCCTACATCGCCTACACCCAGACCATCGATTAATACATTTCCGGAAGAAACCTTGCCCGCTCTGCGAGCAGCTCCACCTTGAATCTCAACAACTTCACCAACATCCGTGATAAAGATGTTATCTGAATCAATACCCACAGACTCAGCCAGCAGTGCATGACGACGCTGCATTCTGAATTCACCGTGAATTGGAATGAAATATTTAGGCTTCATAAGATTCAGCATGAGTTTCAATTCCTCTTGGCTGCCGTGACCGGAGACGTGTACGCCAGAGTTAGCTCCGCTGTAATGAACCTCAGCGCCAAGTCTAAACAATTCATCTATCGTACGCCCAACATATTTCTCGTTACCTGGAACTGGTGTTGCTGCAATAATGACTGTGTCACCAGGCAAGATATCGACTTTACGATGTGTGGAGCGAGCCATGCGAGTAAGCGCAGACATCGGTTCCCCTTGGGAGCCTGTGCACAATATAACAACTCGATCTGCGGCAATCTTCCCTACTTCCTCCGGCTCAATAATCATGCCATCAGGAATATCCAGATAACCAAGATCGGAAGCAATACTCACTACATTAACCATGCTTCTGCCGATCACGGTTACTTTGCGTCCCGTTGTTTCAGCAGCGTTAATTACTTGCTGGATCCGGTGCACGTTCGATGCGAAGGTCGCAACAACCACTCGCTGACTTGCCTTACGGAAAATATCCTCCATAACGACTCCAACATTTTTCTCTGAAGGAGTAAACCCTGGCTTCTCTGCGTTCGTACTATCTGATAACAGTGCCAGCACGCCTTTGGAACCGATTTCTGCCATACGCTGAAGATCTGCATACTGACCATTGACTGGAGTATGGTCAAATTTGAAGTCTCCCGTATGAACAACGGCACCTTCTGGAGTCTCGACGCACACACCTACAGAATCAGGAATACTGTGGTTTGTCTTGAAGAAATTAACCTTAAGGCTATTGCCAAGCTGTATTTCGGAATCCTCGTTGATGAGAATCCGCTTGGTCTCGCCAAGCAAATTAGCTTCCTTCAGCTTATTTTCTACAAGTCCGAGTGTAAGCTTGGTTCCGTATACTGGTACATTAAGATGTTTGAGTACATAAGGCAATCCGCCAATGTGATCTTCATGTCCGTGTGTCAGTACAATCCCTTTTACTTTATCTCGATTTTCAGTTAGATAGGAAATATCTGGAATGACGATATCAATGCCAAGCATATCCTCTTCTGGAAATTTTAAACCTGCATCTACGACTACAATGTCATTACCGTACTGAACAACATACATGTTCTTACCGATTTCACCGACGCCGCCCAATGCGAAAATCATCAATTTATCGTTGTTATTTTTTTTTGACAAAAGAATCTGAACCTCCTATGGTAGTTGGACGTCGTACCTTAATGATATTATTACTATTTTATTAAAGAAACCTATAGCTTCTCAGCCGAAGTTCCCACACACTTTGCTGTTAAACAATCTATTTCAAAAATATACCGCACCCAGTCACTTGACATCATTATACATGATTAAAAACTGAAAAAACAAGTCAGTCACGTTTTGTAAGGTTTAGTTTCTCCATTTCATATGAAAACAAACAAGTTCCCCTTCTTTAAACAGCGCTTCTGAAGTACATTTAAGCCTTAGCTACCGCTTCATAGAACTTCCCTATCCCTTACAAAAAACCCCCGTACTCAAACTTCTTGAGTACGAGGGTTTGACAATTGACACTTCTATAACCACCAATATTACATGATCATACGTTACTGATCAAATGACGGATAAATTCCTGCTCCTGCTCCGTAGGAGGTACAAGAGGCAGTCTAACGGTTCCTACCGCATAACCTCTCAGTGCAAGTGCATATTTGACTGCAACCGGATTAGGGACCGGATGCGGCGCTTCAAACAAGCCCTTGAAAACAGGTAATAATCGATGATTAATCGAAGCTGCCTTCGACACATCACCGCTAACATAGGCATCAATCATTTCTCTCATTGATGCACCAACAATATGGCCGGCTACACTGACAATACCGTATCCACCCACAGCCAGAGCTGGAAGCACTGAGGAATCATCGCCTGAATAGACTTTAAATCCTTCAGGAGCAGCACCTGAAATCCGTGCCACCTGTTCAATGGATGCACACTCTTTAGTGGCAACAATATTATCAATAGCTGCAAGCTGAAGCGTCGTCTCCACAGACAGGCTGGCTCCTGTTCGTCCAGGTACGTTATACAGCATTACAGGAAGGGAGGTAGCCTTGGCTATCGCAGAAAAATGCTGGTACATTCCTTCCTGGTTCGGTTTGTTGTAATAAGGAACAACCAGAAGCACACCATCCACACCGGCCTTCTCCGCCTCACGGGTAAGCTCGATCGAATGATGTGTGCTGTTGCTGCCTGTACCGGCAATAATTTTGACACGGCCTGCAGCGTGCTTAACTACAAATTCAAACAGCTGAACTTTTTCATGTTCGGATAATGTCGGTGATTCGCCTGTTGTTCCAGCAACGACCAATGTATCTGTTTTTTGCACATCAATTAAGTAATCGATTAGTCTGGAGGTTTCTTCCCAATGGATACCGCCTTCATCGTTAAACGGGGTAACCATTGCTGTTATTAGTCTTCCGAATTCCACGATTGTATCCTCCTTGCACTCTCGTCTCTAGCGATGAAGTTCAAATTTGGAATGAAGTGCACGAAGCGCTCCCACCATATCTTCCTTCTTGACAAGTACCCAAATCGTTGTATTGGAGTCCGCAGACTGCAATATCTCGATATCCGCCTCTGCGAGTGATTCTACAATTCTAGCCATAATTCCGGGAACACCATTAATGCCTCCACCAATGACACTGACCTTAGCACAGCCTGACAAGCTTCTAGGCTTAAGATCCATTTCCTGAAGAATACGAATTGCCTTCTCCGAGTCATAATCAAATACAGTATAAACAGCTCCGGAAGGTGATACATTAATAAAATCAACACTGATTCCATTCTCAGCCATCGCTTTGAACACTTGTAGCTGAAGTTTACCAACTTCCTTGTCTGCCTCAACCATAATTTGCGTGACATTATTCACATAGGCAATACCCGTTACGAATCGGTCCACAATTCCAGTCTGTATGTCCTTGATCCCTTCAGGATGCGTAATTAAGGTTCCTTCCCCATCACCGAAGGTTGATCTGACACGCACAGGAATCTGTGCCTGCATCGCGATTTCCACTGCACGAGGATGGATTACCTTCGCACCTTGGTGAGCCATATTGCTGATCTCCGCATATCCAACATACAAGAGCGGCTTTGCATCCTCAACAATTCTCGGGTCTGCGGTAAGAATTCCGTCCACATCTGTATAGATATCGACCATATCCGCATGCAGAGCAGCACCGAGCGCTGTAGCTGAAGTATCACTGCCTCCGCGTCCCAGTGTCGTTATGTCACCTGTTTCATTGGCGCCCTGGAACCCCGCCACAATAACAACCTGGTGTGTCTTCAGTTCTTCAAGAATTCGTTCAGGCTTAACGGCGAGAATCCGGGCATTGCCAAATTGATCGTCAGTTAGTATGCCAGCCTGACCACCTGTCAGTACGGTTGCTGAAATTCCTTCATGCTCAACCAGGCTTGTAAGTGTAGCTGCTGAAATCAGTTCTCCGCAGGATAACAGAATATCCTTATCACGCGCAGGCAGCGCATTTCCATTCTGAACAATCCAGTCCAGAAGTGTATCCGTAGCATAAGGCTCGCCTCTGCGACCCATCGCAGAGACGACAACCACTAATGAATGTCCGGCAGCAATTTCGCGTTTCATATGTCCGATAACACGTTCTCTTGCGGCCGGTGTTGAAAGGGATGTTCCCCCAAATTTTTGCACTAAAATACCCATGCATGTATTCCTCCATTTGTATATCAAGAAGACTTAAGCTGAAAGAAAGTACGTAAAACAAATGGAATGAAAACTTAGGCTTTGCTTAAGCGTTCAGATGCGATAATTTCGGCGATTTGCACAGCGTTCCATGCAGCGCCTTTTTGAAGATTATCCGATACAATCCACATATTCAGTCCATTTTCATTCCCCAAGTCGCGACGAAGGCGGCCTACAAACACATCAGGTTTGCCAGCTGCATCTGTCGCAAGGGGATACTGCTGATTTGCCGGGTCATCTACAAGAGTGACTCCAGGAGCTTCTGCCAGCAGTGCTTTTACTTCTTCTAGATCATAATTTTCTTTAAGTTCTACATATACCGATTCGGAGTGACCATAAATAACCGGGATACGTACACATGTCGCTGTAACCCCGAGTGCATCATCCGACATGATTTTTTTGGTTTCACGAACCATTTTCATTTCCTCTAATGTATAGCCGTTATCTTGGAACTTATCAATTTGTGGAATTGCGTTAAAAGCAATTTGATGCTTCACTGGGAGCGATCCTACTGGAAGGATATCCGGATTAACCTCATCACCAGACAGTACAGCCTTCGATTGGCGAAGCATCTCATCAATGGCACGGCTGCCGGCACCCGAGACAGCTTGGTATGTGGATACAATAATTTTAGAAATACCATAGCGGTCATACAGCGGCTTAAGCGCGGCTACCATTTGAATTGTAGAACAGTTAGGATTAGCAATAATGCCGTTGTGCTCGCTGATCTTCTCTTTGTTAACTTCAGGTACAACAAGCGGTGTATTCTCATCCATACGGAAAGCATTGGTGTTATCGATACAAACTGCACCATGACGAACAGCATGAGGAGCTAGCTCCTTACTTACATCACCGCCCGCACTAAAGAGTGCAATTTCGATTCCTTCAAAACTTTCAGGGGTTGCTTCTTCTACTGTAATGTCTTGGCCTCTAAAGTTAATCGTGGAGCCGGCAGAGCGCTTGGAAGACAACAGCTTAAGCTTATTAATCGGAAAATCTCTCTTCTCGAGTAGACCGATAATTTGTTCTCCTACTGCTCCCGTCGCACCCACGACAGCCACATTAAACTTTTGATTGCTCATTATAGTGTATCTCCCCTTTGATTACTGACTAACGAAAGTGCTTTGTTATGACTCTTTCTTCATCAGCCGGATTTCCCGGTATATTTACACCCCGAAAAAGGCATCTTGCGATACCTCTCGTTCGTGAAGTGAATTAACATAACGCTTGTCGCTTCACATAAGGATCGGCTGCATTTGTCTTCCTTCAAGAGCTGCATAAGCTGCTTCAGGGGTCAAATGCATCTTAGCGACGAGCGAATTTGGTTTCGCTTGTGGATTATCCTGCCCAAATGGCACAAAGTAAATATGTTTGGCTACAAGTAATTTGGCAATATTCGCTGCATTCAAACCAAGTCCATCATTCGTTGAAATTGCGAGAACGACCGGGCGCTGATTCCGCATTTGGGATTTGGCAGCCATAAGCACTGGACTGTCCGTCATCGCATTAGCGAGCTTGCTAGTGGTATTTCCTGTACAAGGAGCAATGACCAATACATCAAGCCTTTTGGACGGTCCCAGAGGCTCAGCTTCAACAATTGAAGAAATGATATCATTACCTGTTATATCTTTCAACTGTTTTTGCCAACTTTCGGACGTACCGAACCTGGTATCCGTTGTAAGCACCGTATTTGAAATAATAGGCACAACATCCGCACCTTCATCTTTAAACCGCTTAACGACAGGCATAACCTCTTCAAAAGTACAATGTGAACCTGTAATCGCATAACCAACCGTTTTTCCCTGCCAATTCATAACCTAATTCCTCCGTTCATTATTGATCACAAAGCAGCAAACTGACGATCGAGTTTGCGATAATCTCACCAGCTGTTTTGGGAGCAACAATGCCAGGGAGCCCAGGAGCGAGCATCGCTTTGATTCCGCGCTTTTCCGCATAGCGGAAATCGGTCCCTCCAGGCGCTGAGGCCAGATCAATAATTAACGATTTAGGTTTCATTTTGGACAGGATTTGTGCTGTGATAATCATAGACGGTATCGTATTAAAAATCAAGTCGGCCTCCCCGGCATAATTCGCTAAATCCCTTGTCAGGAAAGGCTTTAGGCCCATCACCGACGCTTTGGCTGCATCTTCCTCACGTCTTACACTCACCCTTACATCGGCACCGAGTCCCTGCAATGTTTTAGCCATGGTAAATCCCGTACGTCCCATACCCAGCACTAGTGCTGCCGAATTGTGAATCGTAAAATCTGTATTCTGAATCGCAATCATGATCGCGCCTTCTGCAGTTGGGATTGAATTATGAATGGCGACATCATCCCGTTCAAGCAGTTCCACTAGACGCAAATTATGGTTGCTGCACAGCTCCTTCAAATACGGCTTCGCTATTCCTGTAAAGACCGAACTATGTACAGGAAGTGCTCCTGCTAGTTCAGGTGTTAATTGAAGAACGGTTCCTTCTGCGGCATATTTGGCTTGAATATTTCCTTCATCATCACACCCTACAACGGGCAATATTACTACATCTGCAGAAGTGAGGAGATGTTCATTCAATTCCTCCTTTACCGCTCCCTCCGGGATGTGCAGTAGCGTATCAAAACCAACAATACTAACCGACGCATCAAGCTCAGCGCAGCGACGAATGACCTCTAGCTGACGTGCATCTCCGCCTAGAACGACGATCCGTAATCCGGTCAACATCAGGATGTCACTCCTTTCTACGACTTTACGTTGTCATCTTATGCCGTGAAGTTCGCCCTGGTGATTCAAAACCCAGGATTTTGCATATTTCGCTTAAAGCACAAAAAAAGCCGCTCTCAGTTAGAGCGGCTTCACAATTCACTTTCTTCTATTTACCTGTATGGCCAAATCCGCCTGCACCGCGCACCGTTTCAGACAGCTCGGAAACCTCTGCAATAATGACTTGAGGTACAGCCTGAATGACCATTTGAGCTACTCTTTCTCCACGTGCAATCGTGAATGGCTCGTTACCAAGATTAATAAGGAGAACCTTAACCTCTCCCCGATAATCAGCATCAATCGTGCCGGGTGTATTAAGACAAGTTATCCCATGTTTGAAGGCTAGACCGCTTCTAGGCCGAATCTGTGCTTCGTAGCCTGCAGGAATTGCCATCGCAAATCCCGTAGGAATTAAGGCTCTTTCTCCCGGCTTCAGCACCGTCTCCTCATCAACAGCGGCATATAAATCAAACCCGGCGGCCAGCTCAGACATTTGCATCGGAAGCGGAATATCTTCGGTTCCAGGCATTTTTTTAATTTGTACGTGTATTGACAAAATCGTCCCTCCTAAGTGATGCAAACGCACGATCCGAAGCTCCTACCATAGCAAGAGCATAAGGGTGTGCAAACATTCGATCCAGAACAGCATTCACATCATCCATCGAAACCTGCTCAATTTTGGCGATAATTTCATCAAGCGTTTGATGCTTGCCTATCATCAGTTCATTCTTACCGTTTCGATTCATACGACTTCCGGTACCTTCCAGACTTAAAATGAGACTGCCTTTCAGCTGTTCCTTCCCTTTGCGCAGCTCATCCTCAGTCAGCCCATTCTCAGCTAGATCCTGCAAAATCTCTCTTGTCAGGTCCATGACTTCCTTTGTTTGCTTAGGCGCTGTACCCGCATAGATCGTAAATAGTCCACTATCTGCATGCGCACTATGATACGAATAGACAGAATAAGCGAGTCCGCGCTTCTCACGGATCTCTTGAAACAGACGTGAACTCATTCCGCCGCCGATTGCATTATTAATGAGTACCATGGCATACTGCTTGTCATCATGGATTGAACATCCGGGAAATGCCAGGCAAATATGATTCTGTTCTGTTTTCTTTTTGTGAAACAGCAGATTACCTTTAAAATCAGGAACCTCAATCCCAGACTGATCAGACGGGCTATGTACATTAAAAGAGCCAAAAAACTTCTCAAGCAGCTCGAGCGTGCTCTCCTCGTCAATGTTTCCAGCTAAACTAATGACGGTGTTCTCGATAGTGTACTGCTCTTTCATATAGGAACGCAGGCTGAACTCGTTCATCGCACTGAGCTTCTCTTCCGTACCTAATATCGGATAAGCTAATGAATGCTCTCCATAAGCAGCCAGGGAGATAAGATCATGCACCATATCATCCGGCGTATCTTCGTACATGGAGATCTCTTCGAGAATAACGTTCTTCTCCTTCACTAGCTCTTCACTGTCAAATTTGGAGTGGAAGAACATATCTGACAACACATCAACAGCGATAGGCAAGTGCTCATCCAATACTTTTGCATAATAGCAAGTATACTCCTTGGAAGTGAACGCATTGACATTACCGCCGATGGCATCGAACTGCTCAGCTATGTCCTTAGCATTAAAACGGTCTGTTCCTTTAAACAGCATATGCTCGATAAAGTGTGACACTCCATTTATTGAATCATCCTCATTACGAGAACCCGTCTTCACCCAAATACCGAAGGATACCGATCGGCTGGTCGGAATCTGCTCCATGACCACTCTTAGGCCATTACTAAGTACTATTTTTTTCACGATTGGCCCTCCATTGCTTTTTCCTAAAAATTAATAACGATCGACAGCATTAATCCTACCAAAAAAAACGGCTTCACTCAACTTTCCGGTACATCCAGTCTCTCAGAAGACAAGGTTTCGCTAACCGTACCCAGCTTGATCCCTTTTTGCGTAATCCCTTCAATCATCCCTCGCATAGCCGCGGCTGAGGATGCTGTCGGATGCATCAGAATAAGTGAGCCTGGCTCAACCCCTTTAGTAATCTTGGCCACCACACTATCTGGACTCGGCTTCTTCCAATCAACGGTATCTATAGTCCACAAGACGGTCTTCAAGCCCTGCTGCCTTGCGAGCTCCACCGTCTCCTGATCATAATCTCCGGAAGGGGGAGCAAACCATTTGTTCTCCACACCAAGCATTTCATGAAGGAGTGACTTGGTCTTCGATATTTCAAGTTCAGCTCTCTCACTCGTCAGCTGGCTCATATTCGGATGTGAATAGGCGTGATTCTCCAGTTCATGTCCTCTCTTCTGTATCTCCTTGGCCATTTGTTCGTTCTTCTTCAGCCAGCTCCCATCGAGAAAAAACGTAGCCTTTACCTTATACTCATCAAGGATATCCAGCATGGGAACGATATACTCGTTTCCCCATGCAACGTTTATCATGAAGGAAGCCATCTTCTTCTCCGGATTTCCACGATAAATCGGCTGAGCCCCCAAGTCATCGAGCGACACCTTTGGAGGGATTTGCTTATACACTAAAGGTATGGAGACTGCATTCGGATTCGAACGTGCCTGAAGGTAAGTAGCCTGAACATCCACTTCAATTCCGTTATATCCAGGAATGGCCTTCCAGACCCGATCAACCTTGGCGTCAATAGGTGGTACCTTATACTCTGCTGCCTTTTCTTCAATTTGCTTCTTCAGCTCGTCCTCAGGGACCGCATTCACGTACATATCGAAAGCATCCTCAGTATTTACACTCCGATAAAGTGGAAAATGATTCGTAATGCCCGTGGCTTGTCCAATGGTAACCACAGCTAACGTACTAGCGATGACGACAGCCCATTTTTTATGTTGCATCTTCACACGTCTAACCCCCCGCCCCTCATTTGTCCCATTTTATGACGGCAGCGGTTCCAATATGTACAAAAAAAACGCCGGAATGGCGTTCGTATAATATCTGCTTTAAAATTTGGACTCCAATGCTTCAAAAAAAGAGCCAGAATTCGAGTTCTGTCTCTCTTTAAGAGCAATTAGATGTTAGGCTTTCGTTTCAGCTGTCAATACCGCTTTGCGCGAAAGGTTAATACGTCCCTGCTGATCGATCTCCGTTACCTTAACGGTGATAGAATCACCGACTGCAACGACATCTTCCACCTTGGCAACACGCTCTGTCGATAGTTGGGAAATGTGAACCAATCCCTCTTTGTTAGGGAGCACTTCCACAAATGCACCAAACTTCTCAACGCGTTTTACTTTACCGACATAGATCTCGCCTACAACGACTTCACGTACAATGCCCTCAATGATGGCACGGGCTTTATCATTCATCTCTTGATCGGCAGAAGAAATAAAGACACGACCATCTTGCTCGATGTCAATCTTAACACCTGTCTCTTCAATGATCTTATTGATTACTTTACCGCCTGCACCGATGACATCACGGATCTTATCCGGATTAATGTACATCGTGAGAATTTTAGGAGCATATGGAGAAAGTGTTTCTCTAGGCGTTTGGATCGCCTCCATCATTTTACCCAGGATATGCATCCGTCCTTCTCTTGCTTGCGTAAGCGCGTCAGACAAAATTCCGCGGTCGATACCATCAATCTTGATATCCATCTGAATCGCAGTTACACCTTCAGCTGTACCCGCAACCTTAAAGTCCATATCACCAAGGTGATCTTCCATACCTTGAATGTCTGTCAGGATGGATACATGCTCCCCATCTTTGATCAGACCCATAGCTACACCAGCAACTGGCGCTTTGATCGGCACCCCTGCATCCATCATGGCAAGCGTTGACGCACAAATACTTGCTTGGGAAGTAGAACCGTTAGATTCAATTACTTCGGATACAAGACGGATCGTGTATGGGAATTCCGACTCTGGAGGAATAACTTTGGAGAGAGCTCTCTCACCAAGCGCACCATGACCAATCTCGCGACGACCCGGAGGACGAAGCGGTCTTGCTTCTCCGACGCTGAACGGAGGGAAGTTGTAGTGATGCATAAAGCGTTTAGTCTCTTCCGGATCGATACCGTCCAGGATTTGAACATCTCCAAGTGCTCCAAGCGTACATACACTGAGTGCTTGAGTTTGCCCACGAGTAAACAAACCAGATCCATGCGTACGAGGCAGCAGACTTGTATCGCAGTCGATTGGACGAATCTCAGCCAGTGCTCGTCCATCTGGGCGAACCTTATCGTGTGTAATTAGACGACGAACTTCTTCTTTAACGATGTCGTGAAGAATTTCTTTCACGTCTTTGAGCAGTTCCGGAGTTTCTATGTACTTCTCTTCAAAGAAAGCAACCGTTTCATCGTTAATAGCATCAATCGCATCCTGTCTTGCATGCTTCTCTTCTATACGGACTGCTTCAACCAGACGGCTTGCCGCATAATCACGCACTTCTTTATTTGCCGTTTCATCAACAGTATGCAGTTTAACCTGCATTTTTTCTTTGCCAGCCATCGCAGCAAGCTGCTCAATAACAGCAACAATATTTTTGATCTCTTCATGACCAAACATGATCGCTTCGAGCATAACCTCTTCAGGCACTTCGTTCGCTTCGGCTTCAACCATCATAATAGCATCCTTCGTTCCGGAAACAACTACATAGATGTCGCTGGCTTCCTGCTGCTGAATGTTAGGGTTAATAACGAACTCGCCGTTTACACGACCTACAGCTACGCCTCCAATTGGACCATTAAACGGAACATCGGAAATACTAAGCGCTGCAGAAGTACCGATCATCGCTGTAATTTCAGGTTCACAATCCTGATCCACGCTCATTACGAGGTTCAGAACCTGAACATCATTACGGAATCCTTCGGGAAATAGCGGACGAATTGGACGGTCAGTCAGACGGCTTGCAAGAATTGCTTTCTCACTAGGTCTTCCTTCTCTCTTGATAAATCCACCTGGGATTTTACCTACAGCATACAACCTTTCTTCATAGTTGACTGTTAGCGGGAAAAAATCCAAATCCTTTGGTTCACTAGAAGCAGTGACAGTACATAAAATGACAGTGTCTCCATAGCGTGCAGTCACAGCAGCATTTGCCTGCTTGGCAAGTCTTCCGGTCTCCAAAACGAGCTTTCGGCCACCAAGCATCATTTCAACACGTTGTTCCATGAGATCCCTCCTTATCTTCTCCATTAATATCGTTATATCCAGTATTACCTGCTTGAAGCTGATTCATAAACACCGCATTAGACAATCTCTACATTGTCTACTATGAATAAAAAGAAGCCCAATCTACAAAACAACCCGGCTGCGAGCCCGTACTCTTCATAGAGGACGGGGACAACCAGGCTGTCGTTGTTAGGATATACGATGATTAACGGCGCAATCCAAGCTTCTCGATCAAAGCGCTGTAACGTTTAACGTCTTTATTCTTCACGTAAGCAAGAAGCTTACGGCGTTGACCTACCATTTTCAAAAGCCCGCGACGGGAATGGTGGTCTTTCTTGTGCGTACGCAAGTGATCAGTCAAGTTCTTGATGTTTTCCGAAAGGATAGCAACTTGCACCTCTGGAGATCCAGTATCGGACTCGTGAGTTTTGTGCTCGTCGATCAATTGTTGTTTACGTTCTTGAGTCAATGCCATCCTGTTCACCTCCTTCAGTATAATCGCCTTTAGCCTCGTTGCGGCCGGTGAGAGCCCTTCAACCAAAGCTAAGGTTATGTTGTTTAATTAACAACGTCTTTTAGTATAACATACTTGCCTATTTCATGTAAATCTAAACTTCACATTTATTACTAGTTTTGAGATTCGCCAGACAGAAGCTGACTTGCCGTTTCCGAATCCTGCTTAATCTGAGCGATCAGCGCATCAATTGAAGAAAATTTCTGCTCTGTTCTAAGAAAATGAATAAGCTCAACCTTCAGCTCTTCTCCATACAAGTCCCCGCTGTAATCGAGCAAATGTACTTCAAAGGAAGGCTTGGTACGGTTGTCGTGAAACGTTGGCTTAACCCCAATATTCATAACACCCGGAAGTCTCCTATTATCATGTGTAACCCACACCGCATAAACACCTTTAAGAGGGACAACAAAATTCCCAGAAGGCTCGACATTGGCTGTTGGGAAGCCGATCGTATGGCCGCGCTTCTCTCCATCCATAACAATTCCCGTAAAGGAGTATGGTCTGCCCAGCATACGAGTAACTTCATCTATGTCGCCTTCATGAAGTGCTTTTCGAATAAAGGAACTACTGATCTTATCACCATTCAGCTTGAGCGGCGGAACAGTAACAACGTTCATGGAAGGCGCCCCTAATTCCCTGAGTGTGTTCTCATCACCCGCGCCCTTGTGGCCAAATCGAAAATCAAATCCGACAACAGCTGTTTGGACATCCAGTTTGATTAGAAATTGATTCACGAATTGTTCAGGAGATAGATTCGACAGAGATTCATTGAATTCCAGAACATACATGACATCGATGTCCATCTCTTCAAGAATGGCCTCTTTCTCCTTCAGCGGAGTTAAATATCCTTGGTAATCCCCTTTCCGTATGACTTCTTTCGGATGAGGATGGAATGTCAGAACAGCAGCCTGTATTCCCTGCTCCCGGGAAAGATTCACTGCGGTTTGTATGACGCTGGCGTGGCCGGGATGGAGTCCGTCAAATTGTCCAATAGCAAGCACTTGCGGCTTCGACAGTTCATCCAGCACACCTTCTGCCAGCGGAAAAGATAACATCTTTCTGATCACGATTATTCACCTGCAATTCCCACGATTTTACGATAAAACCTATATTAAGATAAAATATTAAGAAGGCTCTGGTAAAAACACTTTAACAGGTGTAATTATACCTGATTCTGCTGTCCAATCAAAAATTCCTAGAAATTGTTCATTGGCAGAATATAGCCTTATTAATCCTTCCTCATTAATTTTTTGATTCACGAGTGTATCAGACAGCTTTTTTCCCTGAAACACGGATTTTTCATAACCTTCTTCCAGGATGTAAGCAGGCATGTTCCAAATGGATTGGTCGGTTGGAATGAGATAACTGGACAGAGTCCCTTCATTAACACATTCCTGAATCTCCTCGATCTTAAGACAACGCCCCAAGGGAATTCCCGCCGACATCGTTCTCGTGAGCTCTACCATAGTTGACGGATAACCCAGCTCCTTGCCAATATCCACACATAATGTACGAATATAAGTACCTTTGGAGCACAGCACACGGAATGAAATTTCGGGATAGCCGTCTTTGCTTGTAAGCTTCTTCAGCTCCAGCTCATGGATGGTCACCTCGCGGCTTTTGCGCTCAACCGTCTTTCCTTGACGAGCCAGCTCATACAGCCTCTTTCCATCCACCTTAACTGCTGAATACATGGGCGGAACCTGAGCAATCTTCCCTACAAATTGTCCCAGGACTTGTTCGACCTCTTCTGGAGTAACCTCAACCAGGTCAGCTCGATCAATAATCTCACCTGTTATATCTTCTGTATCTGTTGCAATACCCAATCGAAGTGTTGCCTCATATTCCTTCGGAAGCTCTTGCAAGTATTCAACTACTCTTGTTGCTCTTCCGAGACACAATGGAAGCACTCCTGTGACCTGAGGGTCTAGTGTACCCGTATGTCCAATCCTCTTCATCTTCAGAATGCCCCGCATCTTCGCTACGACATCGTGTGATGTAAAGCCTGCTGGCTTGTATACAGGAAGCACTCCTTCATATCCGTTCATAATTGCGATTTCACCCGTTCTACTACTTGATTCACCGTTTCTTGCCATGGACCTTCAACTCTAGCCCCTGCTGCGCGAACATGTCCGCCGCCGCCAAAACCTTTGGCCAGAGCAGCCACATCCACCTTACCAGCCGATCTGAAGCTGACTTTAGCAGCCTCATCATTGATGACTTTAAAAAGGATGCCGACCTCGACGCCTTGAATATTCCGCGGATAGTTAACGATTCCTTCGAGATCATCATTTAGAGCACCACACTCAGCCATATCTTCAGGAGTGACAACGACCCAGGCAATTTGTCCATCTTCAGAAATAGACAATGTATTAAGAGCTCTTGTCAATACTTTCAGCTGTGCCAATGTAATCTCTTCGAGAAGTCGTTCAGCAAGCACGGGGCCATTTACACCAAGTGCAAGCAGATCAGAAGCCATCTTCATCACCTTTGGACTCGTGCTTGAATATCGGAATCCTCCGGTATCGGTCAATAGACCGGTATATGCCGCTGTCGCCGCTTCCTTATCCCAAGCCACGCCACAAGCTTCCACAAGATCATATAAAATTTCTGCAGTTGCTGCTGCATCATCCTTAATAATGTTCACTTTGCCATAAGCGTTGTTCGTTGGATGATGATCAATATTTAGAATATCGGCTTCATCTGCAAACCAGTGTGTAACTTTACCTACACGCTCATAATCCGCACAGTCAACACATATGACATGTTGAAACTGCTTCGGCGGGGATTGAGTTGAAGCATTAAGTATTTGGTCCGCATTCCACATATACTGCATGCGCTGTGGTATCGGTCCTTCATTAATCATTGTGAATTTCTTCCCCAGACATGAGAGAAGCCAGCCCACCATAACGGTGGAGCTGACTGCATCTCCGTCCGGCTGTACATGCGACACGACCAGGTAGTCATCATGCAAGAGAAGAAATTCTTTTCCTTGCTCAAGCGCCTGTTCATAAGTCTGCATTGCCGTCGCCTCTATTCATTTTCATTTAGAATCCGGTTTATCGATCTCGGTGAGCAGCTTCTCGATGCGGCTTCCGTATGCGATGGATTCATCAATCTTGAATATTAACTCGGGAACATGACGAAGTCTAACCCGTTTGCCCAATTCGCTGCGAAGAAAACCGCTCGCTTTATCCAGAGCCTTCAGGGAATTATTCTTCTGTTCCTCATCACCGAGAACACTCAAATATACTTTGGCTTGGGACAAGTCATTCGTTACTTCGACACCCGTAATCGTTACAAAACCGATACGCGGATCTTTCAGCTCGGATTGAATCAGCAAGCTCAGTTCTTTCTTTACCTGCTCATTAACACGTCCTGTTCTAATTTTAGCCATAGGTGTTCACCTCTCTAGCAAAGGACATTATTTGCGTTCAACTGTTTCCATTACGAACGCTTCAATAACGTCGCCCTCTTTAATATCGTTGAAATTCTCAATGGTAATACCGCACTCATAACCTTGCGCCACTTCTTTAGCATCATCTTTGTAACGTTTCAATGAGTCTAGTTTGCCCTCAAAAATAACGATTCCATCCCGAATGACGCGAGTTTGTGCTGCACGGGAAATTTTACCGGAAGTAACCATACATCCCGCAATGGTTCCCACTTTACTGATCTTAAAGGTATTACGTACTTCGGCATGACCGATGACACTCTCTTTAAATTCAGGGTCCAGCATCCCTTTCATGGCCTGCTCGATCTCTTCAATTACGTTATAAATAACGTTGTACATACGTACATCGACTTTTTCCGATTCAGCCGTAGATTTCGCCTGAACGTCAGGACGAACATTAAATCCGATCACAATGGCATTGGATGCAGCTGCCAGAATGATATCTGACTCGGTGATCGCACCAGCGCCGCTGTGGATAATCTTCACGCGTACACCTTCAACTTCAATCTTCGCTAGAGACCCCTTAAGTGCCTCAACCGAACCTTGAACGTCTCCCTTGATAATCACGTTAAGATCTTTGATCTCTCCGTCCTTGATATGTTTGAACAAGTCGTCCAGTGTTACACGCGTATGAGTACCCAGATCGGATTCACGTTGTGTAATTGCACGCTTGTCAGCAATGGAGCGAGCCTTACGCTCATCCTCAAATACCATAAACGGATCACCCGCAAGAGGTACTTCCTGCAGACCTGTAATTTCAACCGGAGTTGAAGGACCTGCTTCTTTGAGCTTACGGCCTTTATCATTTACCATAGCACGAACACGTCCGAAGCAATTACCTGCTACAAACGCATCTCCGACTTTGAGTGTACCGTGTTGAACAAGCAGACGCATCACTGGTCCGCGGCCTTTATCCAGCTCAGCCTCAATAACTGTACCACGTGCACGCTTGTTCGGGTTCGCCTTATATTCGTTCACTTCTGCCACGAGCAGGATCATTTCGAGCAAGTCTTCAATACCCATTTTTTGCTTCGCCGAAACGTTAACAAAGATGGTATCTCCGCCCCACTCCTCCGGAACGAGCTCATAGTTGGTAAGCTCCTGCTTAACACGATCCGGATCTGCTCCCGGCTTGTCAATCTTGTTGACAGCAACGATAATCGGCAGATTTGCTGCCTTAGCATGGTTAATTGCTTCTACTGTCTGAGGCATGACACCGTCATCAGCTGCAACCACGATAATCGTCATATCCGTTACTTCCGCACCGCGGGCACGCATCGCTGTAAACGCTTCGTGACCCGGAGTATCGAGGAAGGTAATCTTTTTGTTGTTAATCTCTACTTGGTATGCACCAATATGCTGGGTGATGCCGCCTGCCTCGCCAGAAGTTACACTTGTGGAACGAATGGTATCCAGAAGTGTTGTTTTACCATGGTCAACGTGACCCATAATCGTAACAACTGGAGGACGAGCTTTCAAATCGGCTGGATCATCGTTTTCTTCAACCGTCTCGAAGCGATCGTCTTCAACTGGGATCTTCACTTCAACTTCAACACCGAACTCACCTGCAAGAAGCAGAATCGTGTCGATATCCAGCTCCTGATTAATGGTTGCCATTACACCCATCGATATGAGTTTCTTGATGACTTCAGAAGCATCCTTGTGAAGCAGTTTCGCCGATTCACCTACCGTCATGTTACCGCGAACGATAATTTTCTTTGGTGTATTGTCGATCTTCTCACGAGGTGGCTGATTGGATTGGTTTCTTCCACGGTTGTTTTTTCCACCGCGGTTGTTGCCACGGTAGTTGCCTCTGCCGTTGCCATCTTCAAAACGACGTCCGCCGCCACTGCGATTATTATTGTTACTGCTGTTACTGTTGTTACTGTTGTTACGGTTTTGGCCACCGCGGTTGTTGCCGCCCGCTGTGCTGTTGTTGCTTCTGGCTTGGTTACTTCCTTGGCCACTGCCTTGCTGGGAAGAAGGCCTGTTCGCATTTCCGCCTTGTGAAGGACGTCCTGCGTTTCCTCCTTGAGAAGGGCGGCTTGCATTTCCTCCTTGTGAAGGACGGCTTGCATTTCCTCCTTGTGAAGGACGGTTTCCTTGACCTCCAGCTGATTGGCCTACACTGCCGTTTGATCTGCGGTTATCTTGACCGCTTTGCCGTTGGGATCCACTGTTATTGTTTTGATTTGGTCTATTATTCATACCTACCTGCTTTTCCTGTTGTTTTTTTGGTATTGAGTTACTGTTCTCAGAAGCATTCCGTGTATTCTTAGACTCATTGTTCTTCACTTCGTTTTGCAAATTCTGTGTGGCACCTCCTTGAAAAGACGAATTAGGACGCTCGGTCGCTCCTTGATCTTCATGAACCGCCGATGTCGCAACCGTCTGAGCGGATGAGCTCTGCTCACGTTTAATTGCGGCTCCCGCTTTTATATTGTTAAAAAATTGTTCTACCTTCGCAACGGATCCATTCTCCATTACGCTCATATGATTGTTAACGGGGATATCCAGCTTCTTAAGAATGGTAATAATTTCTTTGCTGCTCATGTTGAGTGATTTTGCATATTCATAAACTCGCAGTTTGCTATCTTGTTTACTCAATATACTCCACCTCCGACATTGTCAAGGCCTGCTTCGCGATCATTTTGACAAATCCCGGATCCGTTACAGCGAGTACAACACGTTCTGGTTTACCCATGGCACTGCCAAGTGTTTCCCGATTGAAGCCGATAAGAAGAGGAACGTTGTACGAATTGCACTTGTCACGGAATTTTTTGAGTGTATTAGCTGATGCATCGGCCGCAACAATAACCATTTTCGCTTCGGAAGACCGGATAGCTTTTAGTACAATTTCATCACCAGAAACTAGTTTGCCTGCTCGCGTCGCAAGACCTACATAGGACAGCGCCTTATTCATCTTCAGCCCTATCCCTTGCGGCCAAAAATTCATCTTCGGCACTGATAAAGTCTTGTGCAAGCTGCTCATAGATCTCAGGCTTCACTTGCGACTTGAGCGCCCGATCGAGTGATCTGTTCTTCTGAGCCAGACGGAAGCAAGCTTCCTTACCGCAAAGATAAGCACCACGACCAGATTTCTTGCCCGTAAGGTCAATCAGCACTTCATCTTCCGGTGTTTTAACAACCCTGATTAACTGTTTCTTCGGCATCATTTCTTGACAAGCCACGCATTTGCGAAGCGGTACTTTGCGTTGTTTCATTCTGTAGACCCCCAATCACTTCAGTACAGCTTAATCGACGGTGATGGAATCCTGATGCATTTCACCAGAAGAGTCTTTTTCTCTGCCAAATTCCTGCTCTGCCTGGCTTTCGCTCTTGATATCAATCTTCCAGCCCGTTAGCTTGGCAGCAAGACGCGCATTCTGACCTTTGATACCAATGGCTAGAGACAGCTGATAGTCCGGAACAATAACTCGAGCCATCTTCTCGTTCTCAAACACCTGAACTTCCAGAACCTTAGATGGGCTCAGTGCGTTAGCAACATATTCCTCAACCGATTCAGAGAATTTCACGATATCAATTTTTTCTCCGCGAAGCTCGTTAACGATCGTCTGAACACGAGTCCCTCTCGGTCCTACGCAAGAACCAACCGGATCCACCTCTTCATTACGAGAATGAACGGCGATCTTCGAACGGAAGCCTGCTTCGCGCGCAACGGAACGAATCTCGACTACACCGTCGAAGATTTCAGGCACTTCAAGCTCAAACAGACGCTTCAGCAGCCCAGGGTGTGTGCGAGAAAGCACAATTTGCGGACCTTTTGTCGTGTTCTCAACCTTAGTGATATATGCCTTGATCCGATCCCCGTGAACAAATTTCTCATTCGGCATAAGCTCCGTAAGAGGAAGAACCGCCTCAACCTTGCCGAGGTCAATATAAATGCTGCGCAGATCCTGGCGCTGTACAACACCTGTAACAATGTCCTCTTCTTTATCAACGAAAGCATTATAGATAAGCCCGCGTTCCGCTTCACGAATACGCTGTGTTACAACCTGCTTTGCCGTTTGAGCTGCAATACGGCCGAAATCTCTTGGTGTAACTTCGATCTCAGCTACATCCTCCAGCTGAAAATGCGGGTTAATCTCTCTTGCTGCAGGCAAAGAAATTTCGGTCCGAGGATCCAGCACCTCTTCTACAACCATCTTACGAGCATATACACGGATAACCCCTGAATTCCGGTTCATGTCAACACGAACATTCTGCGCTGTATTAAAATTACGCTTATAGCTCGAAATCAGCGCAGCTTCAATCGCTTCGAACAAAATGTCCTTGCTGATTCCCTTATCCCTTTCTAGTTCATTCATCGCTTCAATAAAATCCATACTCATGAATGTAAATCCCCCTTTCAAACATGTCATCCATAGCGTAAAACGGCGAAGTTCTCTTTATACAGAAACATTAAAGAGAACCTTGCCGTTGCACGCGGGACGAATCTGATCATATAGTGTGTAAATTTAACACTTATAAAACAATGGCCAAACGTGCACTCGCCACTTTTGAATAAGGAACGGCATGCTCTTTTTTTCCTGAGGCAATAACCAATTCGTCGTTTTCAAAAGATAACAATTCGCCTTCAAATTCCTTCAGACCGTCTATCGGCTCATATGTAGTGACGTACACATTCTTTCCTACCGCCTTGGCCACGTCGGCAGACTTCTTCAGGGGGCGTTCAGCACCGGGAGAAGAGACTTCTAGAAAATATGCATCAGGGATCGGATCCTTCTTATCCAGCTCTGCGCTTAAAAATTCACTGATCAATCCGCAATCATCCAGATCGATGCCACCCTCTTTATCCACGTAAACACGCAGGAAGTAATTGCTTCCTTCTTTCACGTATTCTACATCTATGAGCTCAAATTCATGCTCATCCAGAAAAGGCTTGATCATTTCTTCCACGGTAGTTTTAATCTTTGTGCTCAAATAAGGTAACCTCCAAGTCAGGTTCGTTCCGGTTAACCGGCAAATTAAAGTGTATACCAAAGAGTAAAGAGTGGGTTTCCCCACTCTTTAAGCAACGGTTTTATCCTCATGATTACCATAAAAATTATAACATAGTCAGACATTAGTGACAAGTATAGTCACTTGACTCGCTGTCTCTGTATCGGTTAGTCATGATTTCTGACTAGAAGAGTGACAGCTGATTGCTCTCTGGCAGACCACGGAAGCAGCCCATTTGCGTCAGCAGCTCCACCGCTGTCTTACTCGCCTTCGATTTCTGCTGGAAATCTTCAATGGACAAGAACTCCCCGTGTTCACGTGCTGCTGCAATATTGCGAGCTGCATTGTCACCAATACCTGCAAGGGCAGAGAAAGGAGGAATCAGGGAATCCCCCTCAATCGTGAAGCGTGTCGCATCCGATCGATACAGATCAATCGTTTTGAAGCTATATCCTCGTGCTGTCATTTCAAGCGCCATCTCTAGCACCGATAACATCGATTTCTCCTTCGTCGAAGCCTGGAAGCCAAGCTGCTCAATCTCAACGATCTTCCGAGATATTGCTTCATAGCCCTGACATGCCAGCTCAATATCAAAATCCTCAGCACGTACTGAGAAATAGGTTGCGTAATATTCAATAGGATAATACAGCTTGTAGTATGCAGTACGAACTGCTGATATAACATAAGCAGAAGCATGGGCTTTCGGGAACATGTACTGGATTTTCAGACAGGAATCGATGTACCACTGCGGAACCTTACAGTTCTTCATTTCATCAATCCATTCCTGACTGAGTCCTTTACCCTTACGTACACTCTCGGTAATTTTGAAGGCAAGTGCAGCATCCATGCCGTGCTTATAAATCAAGAACAGCATGATATCGTCCCGACAGCCAATTACGGTCTTAATGTTGCAGGTTCCGTTCTTGATCAGCTCCTGTGCATTGCCGAGCCATACGCCAGTCCCGTGGGACAACCCTGATATTTGCAAGAGGTCAGCAAAGGTGCTTGGCTGGGATTCCTGCAGCATCTGTCTAACGAATTTGGTACCCATCTCCGGCACGCCATAAGTGGCAACTGGCGTACGGATCTGCTCGGGGGTTACACCAAGCGCATCCGTTGAGTTGAACATGCTCATGACCTTGGGATCATTCATTGGAATTGTAGTTGGATCAACGCCTGTCAAATCCTGAAGCATCCGCATCATCGTCGGATCATCATGTCCCAGAATATCCAGCTTGAGCAAATTATCCTCGAAGGCGTGATAGTCAAAGTGCGTCGTTTTCCATTCCGCACTGGTGTCATCTGCCGGATACTGTACAGGTGTGACATCCTCAACTTCAATATAGTCCGGTACAACGACAATTCCGCCCGGATGCTGTCCGGTGCTCCGCTTCACGCCGGTACATCCTGATGCAAGCCGATTTAGCTCCGCACCTCTCCAGGATTTGTGATGAGCTTCCTCGTATTTCTTCGCAAATCCGAAGGCCGTCTTCTCCGCTACCGTACCAATCGTCCCTGCACGGAATACGTTCTTCTCACCAAACATTACCTTTGTAAAATGGTGAGCCTTGGGCTGGTATTCACCAGAGAAGTTAAGATCAATATCGGGAACCTTGTCACCCTTAAAGCCAAGGAACGTTTCGAAAGGGATATCCTGACCTTCACCCTTGTAAGGTTTGCCGCACTCAGGACAATCCTTCAGAGGGAGGTCAAATCCACTCTTCACACTGCCATCAAGGAACCATTCGCTGTGCTTGCATTCTGGATTAACACAAATATAATGCGGAGGCAGCGGATTAACCTCGGATATACCAAGGAATGTAGCTACGACAGAGGAACCTACGGAACCCCGGGAGCCTACCAGATATCCATCCTGGTTCGACTTCTTAACCAGCTTCTCTGAAATAAGATAGTTGGCAGAGAATCCGAATTTGATAATGGGCTCCAGCTCTTTTTCCAGTCGTTTAACGACAACATCCGGTACTTCTTCACCGTAAATAGATTTAGCTGTCTCGTAGCACTTGCTGCGAATCTCTTCTTCAGCTCCCTCAATAATTGGGGTAAAGAGCTCTTTGGGAAAGAGCTGTATCTCTTCAAAGCGGTCGGCCAGCTCACTCGTATTCGTGACGACCACTTCATAAGCTTTGTCCTTGCCAAGGAACTCGAATTCCTCCAGCATTTCGTCTGTTGTACGGAAGTGAGCATCCGGCTTACGCATATCCTTAAGTGGACTAAACCCGGTTATCCCGTGAATCGTAATATCTCTATAAATTTTGTCTCTCGGATCAAGGTAATGCACATTCCCTGTAGCAACGACCGGTTTGCCCAGCTTGTCACCAATCTCAACCACTTTGCGAATCGCAATTTTAATCTCGTCCGGCGTCGCCACCAGTCCCTTGTCAACAAGATGCATATACATCGTAATCGGTTGAATCTCCAAAATGTCATAGAATTGGGCAATCTCCTCAGCTTCTTCAACCGATTTATTGAGTACAGCTTCAAAAAACTCACCCTTCTCGCAGCCGGACATGATTAGCAGTCCATCTCGATGGCCCACCAGCTTCGACTTCGGGATCGTCGCAACCCGCTTGAAATGCTGTGTATGGGACAGACTAACCAGCTTGTACAAATTCTTCTTGCCTGTACCATTAAGTGCATATATCCCACTGTGGAACGGCCTTGCATTGGACAGGTCCATGCCTACGTAATCATTCAGCCGGTCCAGCATTGTGATACCCTTCAGCTGTGAAGCATCATTCAGCAGCCCTGTCAGTATGCCGGCAAGCGCAATCGTATCATCAATCGCCCGGTGATGATTCTCAAGCGAAACCTTATATTTATCCGCCAGTGTATTCAAGCGGTGATTTTTCATCGTTGGATGCAGCAATCTGGCGAGCTCCAGTGTATCCAGTACGGGATTCTCCAATGGTTCCATCCCGATTGTTTTGAGATTGGCTTGAATAAAGCCAATGTCAAATCTCGCGTTGTGCGCCACTAATATCCCGTTTCCCACAAACTTGACGAAGTCCTGCAGCACAGGCTCAAGCTCTGGCGCATCCTTGACCATATCATCGTTAATGTTGGTCAGCTGCTGGATGTTATACGGAATTCGTTCATGAGGATTCACAAAGGTCGCAAATCGATCCACTTCCTTGTCATCCTGCATTTTTACTGCTGCAATTTCGATGATCTTGTTCTGTGTAACCGATAAACCTGTCGTCTCTATATCAAACACAATATATTCCGCTGTTTTTAACTCCAAGGGCTGCGGCTTCATAACAACCTCTACAGCATCATTGACGATATTCGCCTCGAGTCCGTAAATCATTTTGACGCCGTGCTTTTTAGCAGCCTTGGCTGCTTCCGGATATACTTGAACGCCTCCATGATCTGTTACAGCAATCGCTTTGTGTCCCCATTTGGCTGCCGTTTTGACATAAGTATCGATGGAAGTTACCGCGTCCATCGTACTCATCTTCGTATGAAGGTGAAATTCGACTCGCTTCTCTGCTGCGTTATCCTTACGTGTTGGCGGTGCCTGCACCTCGACGAGATCTGAAGGGATCATGGCGAGCTCAGGTACTTGCATAAATCGATCGTATTCAACTCGCCCGCGAACCTTCAGCCATTTTCCATTCGCCAGCAGATTCATAATTTTGACATCTTCTTTGGACTTCGCAAATACTTTCATCTGCATGGAATCCGTAAAGTCGGTCAAGTAGAACATGTAAAGCGTATTACCGTTGCGGAGCTCTTTTTTGTCCAGACCAAATACGGTACCTTGAAGAGTAATCTTCTTCTCTTCATCCTGAACTTCCTGAATAGGCACTGCCGGCTCCTTAATCTCATATCCCATTTGAAGCCTAACATCGCCTTCTTCTTCCTCTATTGGGGCCATCTCGGCTTCAATCATGCTCATCATGTTCTCAATGACAACACGTTCTTCTTCCCGTTTCTTCTGTTCAAACTTCTCCAGCTCTTCTCGGTTACTCTCGCCAACCAGCATCTTCACCTTAAGCGGGAGCTTGAAGTAACGATCATAATACGTGGTTATTGCCTGATCAATCTGCTTCTTGCGGGCAAGCTCCAGCGCCATGCCATCACTCATTGTTAGCGTGAGTAGACCAGACTCAACTTCCTGAGTCGCCCGGTTCATCCATCCATTAACAGAAGGAATTTGCTGATGCACCCATTCCAGGAACAAATTCCAATACTCTCCGACAATATCTGCTTCGGATACAGCAGTACCGTAGTTGAAAGTAAACGAAATCTTGGCTATATGACTCATTTTATCTCGAATATGCAGACAGAATGCTTTAAAGACAGGAGCGGGAACCAGTGTATCCTTCGTAATGGTTATGTGCCATTCACGGTTCATGCGGCTAATTTCCACCTGGTCGATAAAGCCGTCGATAAAATGAGGCTCCACGATGCCCGCCGGCAAATCAACCTGTTTCATCAGCAGCTCAAACCGTTTTCTCTTCTCATCCGTTCCGTTCAATCTTTCTCCCCCCGTTTCAAACCATAGAACATGAAAAGCTCCTGCACACAAAAATGGGAACCGATCCGCTAAAAGGCACCGTCTCATTTCGGACAGAAGCTTGTCATTCTCTTACACGTGTGAATCAATTAATAGTCTTGATTGAAGCAGCCGAAGGTATTATGAAATTGATTCATGTATACTCAAAAAAAATTAATATGCTCTAGCAAATACTACCGTATGTTCTGCTTTCTGTCCACATACCAGACAAGTATGTTTTTCCTCAGCGGGTTCAAACGGAATGTTACGGCTAGTCGCCCCTGTCACTTCTTTGACCTTGTCTTCACAAGCATCCGAACCGCACCAGCCGGCAAGTGAGAAGCCGCGTTTCTCTTCCATCAGTTCCTTCATCTCGTCAAGTGTATCCACGGAGTAGAAGTTGTCCTTCATGAAGTTCTGCGCACGCTCGAACATTTCGTTCTGTACTTGCTCCAGCATAGCCTTGATCTCTTCTACCAAGTCTGCCTGCTGAACAACCTTCTTCTCACCGGAGATTCTGGATACAAGCACACATACTCCGTTCTCCATGTCACGAGGACCGATCTCAAGGCGTACAGGAACACCGCGCATTTCATACTCGTTAAACTTCCACCCAGGACGCACATCACTGCGATCGTCCATTTTAACACGAATACCAGCCTTCTTCAGTTCTGCATACAACTCATCAGCCCGGCCAACGACTTGATCACGTGTCTTTGGAGGTCCAATTGGAATCATGATCACTTGTGTAGGCGCAACCTTTGGAGGCAGTGCCAGTCCACGATCATCACCGTGCACCATAATCATGGCACCAATCAGACGTGTGCTTGTCCCCCATGAAGTGGTATGTGCATACTCTAGTGTATTTTCCCGGTTCAAGTACTGTATTTCAAAAGCTTTGGCAAAATTGGTGCCCATGTAATGGGAAGTTCCCGCTTGAACCGCTCGTCCATCCTTCATCATGGCCTCAATGGAGAATGTGTCCACTGCACCGGCGAATTTCTCGGATCTGGTCTTTTGCCCCTTGATGACCGGAATCGCCAGTACGTTCTCCACGACCTCACGGTACACTTCCAGCATTTGCATCGTTTCCTGACGAGCTTCCTCTTCTGTTTCATGAGCAGTATGACCTTCTTGCCACAAGAACTCACTTGTACGCAAGAAAGGCATCGTACGTTTTTCCCAACGAACCACATTTGCCCACTGATTGATCATAACCGGCAGATCACGATAGGACTGAATCCATTTGGAATACATATGTCCAAAGATCGTTTCAGAGGTAGGACGAATCGCAAGTCTCTCCTCAAGCTTCTCCCCTCCTGCCTCAGTTACCCATGGCAGTTCAGGATTAAAGCCTTCAACATGCTCCTTCTCCTTCTGGAAGAAGCTCTCCGGGATAAACATCGGGAAGTATGCATTACGATGACCTGTTTCTTTGAAACGACGGTCCATTTCTTCCTGAATATGCTCCCAGATTTCATAGCCATCCGGTTTGAATACGATACATCCCCGAACTGGAGAGTAATCCATCAGATCCGCTTTCTTAATGGTGTCTATATACCAGCGAGAGAAATCCTCAGACTGGGGTGTAATTTCAGTGACAAACTGTTTATCGTTCGACATAAGACTCGTTTCCGTCCTCCCATAGTTCTCACATCATTAATGATCCATTCGGTCATTATGATATGCGAACAACAATTATCCATTAATCAATCTTAAAATATCGTTATAGGTTACAGCAATCATCAACAAGAACAGCATCGCAAACCCAATGAAGTGCACCATGCCTTCACGATTCGGATCAATCGGTTTGCCGCGAAGCCCTTCAATCCCCAAGAAGATAAGTCGGCTTCCATCCAATGCTGGAATCGGCAATAGATTGAATATCCCTAAATACAGGCTAAGGATTGCCGTCCATTGTGTCAACTGTAAAATGCCCTGCTTCGCAATTTGACCCGTCACTTCAAATGTGCGAACCGGTCCTCCCAGATCATCGATATTGAACTGAGCAATCAGCATCCGGAAGCCTTCAAATATGCTTTTTGTAGTTGTAACCATATGATCACCGGCCACAGCAAAGGACTGGAAGAATCCGACATCCTCTGTTTGCAATTCAGGTGTGATTCCGACTTTCCCACCTTCCTGGCCTTCCATTGGTCTAGGCGTAATACTTAGATTGAATACCTCTTCTCCCCTACGCACAGTCCAATCCATGGGTTTATCCATTGATTCAGCAATCATGGCCACCATTTTATTATAATCTCCACCAATGGCTTCGCCATTAATAGTTTCAATAATATCGCCTTTGCGAAGGTCTGCTTCTGCAGCAGGCATTCCTTCACTGATATTGCCGATCTTCACATAGGTTGGGTTCTCAGCAGGGACGCCGGCTATCATGGCATGAATCGCAAACAGGACGAAGGCCAGCAGGAAATTCATAAACGGTCCGGCAAAAATGGCCAGTGCTCTTTGACCGACCGTCTTGCTGTTAAACTGGCGATCCTTAGGAGCAATCTGTGTCTCCTGTCCTCTTGCAATGAGCATTGCCTGTGGATGGACAGGGAATTGCTGCTTCTCTCCATCAACGTCCATCTCAATCATAAGTCTGCGCTCCAGATCAATCGTGAGGATCTCTCCACGCACCACATTTTTGCGGTTATCCAGCTGATCAAGGTATATCGATTTCACCAGTCCGTCTGCTGCTTTAATCGCAATCGTCTGACCTGGCTGAATCTCAATGAGTTCCGGATCTTCACCCGCCATCCGTGCATATCCTCCAAACGGAAGCAAACGCAGAGTGAACACCGTCTCCTGGTGCTTATAAGAAAACAGCTTTGGACCAAAACCGATCGCAAATTCTCTGACGAGAATTCCTGCACGCTTGGCAAAATAGTAATGGCCCCATTCATGCACCGTCACAATGACGAAAAACATGAGTACTGTTAGTACTACGATTTGCAAGGTTTCCAAATTACTTCCATCCTCCTTTTACTTAAGAAGAGCTAGTCATGTCCTACTTACATTATCATTATTCAGACAGGGGATACAAGAGAATCAAATCTTTTGAGCAGCATCTCCTTATTGAACCTAGTAAGCAGGATGAAACCTTGTTTACATTTGTCCTGCTAGCGTCCTTACATATTGATCCACTCTGTCAATTTCAGAAAGATCAGGATTTAGTTCATTGCTGTGAGCTTCAATTACCCGTTCAATGATCTCCTCGATCTTGAGGAAGGAAATTTCACCTTTCAAGAACCGCGCAACAGCTACTTCGTTAGCTGCATTAAACGCCGTTGTTGCGGTACCTCCCATTTTGCCGCATTCAAATGCAAGCCGCAGGCAAGGGAATCGTTCCATATCCATCTCTTTAAAATGCAAAGATCCAATCTCAGTGAGCGACAAAGATTTTGCAGGTGAAGGCAGCCTTTTCGGATAAGTTAATGCATATTGAATCGGCACCCGCATATCAGGATTTCCCATCTGCGCAATCATGCTCGTATCCTGAAACTCGACAAAGGAATGAATAATACTCTCTGGATGCAGCAAAACGTTGATTTGCTCGTAAGGCAGACCGAACAGCCATCTGGCTTCAATGACTTCAAGTCCTTTATTCACCATTGTCGCTGAATCAATCGTAATCTTGGAACCCATGGACCAGTTTGGATGCTTCAGTGCATCCTCCACCGTCACATGCTGAAGCTGATCTCGGCTTAAATTTCTAAATGATCCGCCTGAGGCAGTTAACGTTATATTCTTCACTTCACGAATCTCTTCGCCGTTCAGGCATTGAAATATGGCAGAATGTTCGCTGTCCACAGGTATAATTTGCACGTCTTTGTCTTTGGCGAGTGATGTAACCAAATGTCCTGCTGTCACAAGGGTCTCCTTGTTCGCAAGTCCGATTTGCTTCTGTTCCTTGATAGCCGCCAAGGTAGATTTGAGACCCACACTACCCATGACCGCTGTAATTACCATCTCTGCATCCGTTCCGGCAGCCACTTCAATTAATCCTTCTTCGCCGAAAAACACTTCTGTACCCGCAGGAACATTTGATTTGACGATATCGACATCATCCATACGACCTACAGATACTTTCTTAGGGCGATAAACGTTCGCCTGCTCTATCAGCAGCTCCACATTCGATCCAGCAGATAAGCCTTCTACTTGAAATTTATCCGGATGCATTGATATGACATCCAATGTCTGAGTTCCAATGGAGCCTGTCGAACCAAGAACTGATATTTTCTTCATATGGTACACCTCATGTCATTCTTTGATCGCACAATTGTGGTTATACATTATCTCTGCTAGTAAGGTATCAGTGCGAGCATATGTACAAACGGAAATACAAATATCCAGCTGTCACAGCGATCAAGGATACCGCCATGCCCAGGCAGCAGACTGCCTGAATCCTTAATTCCATACACACGTTTGTATGCAGACTGAACCAAATCACCCATTTGTCCAATGATCGCAGATGACAGTCCGATCAGCACTGCGTTTCCAACACCAACGATTCCATCTGACAATAGAGCAAAAGCTATCGAAACGATAACTGCGATTACGATGCCGCCGATGGCCCCTTCAATCGTTTTGTTCGGGCTGATCACAGGCCAGAGCTTATGTTTACCGATACTCTTGCCTACGAAATAAGCACCGGCATCACTGCCCCATATGCTGACTAAAATCATAAAAGTCCAGAACAAACCGTCCTGTAACTGACGAGTTGCTGCAATATAATAAAAACCGATCCCAACATATACGACACCAATAAACATCAGTGCCGCTGTTTGAACGGTCAGTTTGTTCTTGGTCGTTACTGTAGCAGAGAGGAACAGCAGCATTAAGAGCCATACGATCTGAATAAGCGACATTGAAATATCTAAGCTTGCAAGTATTGATGGAAATACGAGTATCAGAACACCTATATAGCCTATAAATGCAGTTCCCCCAAATGTCGAGACCCCAATCATACGAATAAATTCGTATAAACCGATCAGAGACATCATGAGGATCAGAACGTTATACCAAGTTCCTCCCAATATTGCAAATCCCAGAAAAAATACTCCGGCAACAATTCCCGTTATGACTCGCTCTTTCAACTTGGTCCATCCTCCATTACTTCAAACCGCCATATCTTCTCGTTCTTTGCTGATATTCAGCTACAGCCTCATACAAATGCTGCTTCTCGAATTCAGGCCAATAAATGTCAGTAAACCACATTTCACTATAAGCAAGCTGCCACAGCATGAAATTACTCAAACGAAGCTCACCACTTGTGCGTATAAGCAAATCAGGATCAGGCATGCTGCTTGATAACAAATGTTCCCCGATGAGCTCAGACGTAATCTCACTTGCTTGAAGTTCCCCGGCTTCAATTTTATGACCGAGTGATCTCACCGCTTCCGTGATTTCCTTGCGGCTACCATAATTCAGAGCAAAATTCAGTACCATTCCGGTATTGTGTTTGGTCTTCTCGATCGCCTCTTTAACCGCCTTGATTGTATGTTCCGGAAGCTGCTCTTCATGCCCCATCATTTCGACGCGCACATTTTTTTCAATGAGTTCATCCAGTTCCTGTGATAAAAAATCAACGGGCAATCTCATCAAAAAATCAACTTCGTCTCTTGGTCTGGTCCAATTTTCGGTGGAAAAGGCATACATGGTCAAATATTCCACACCTAAATCATTTGCAGCTATCGTAGCACGTTTAACAGCCTTCATGCCACTCTGATGACCCATAATACGGGGCAAGCCCTGCCGTTTAGCCCATCTTCCGTTACCATCCATAATAATCGCAACATGCTTCGGGATGTTATCCTTGGACAACTGTGGCAGCTCTTTCTTGTCATCACCGTTTAACCATGACCGAAAGCGTTTCATCATTCGACTTCCTCCAAAATTCCCATGAAGTTTCTTTTCACTCTTGTGAAAAGAGCAAACCCCACCGAAGGCGGAGGGGCCGTATGCTATGCTTAATTATACTTCCATAATTTCTTTTTCTTTTGCAGCAAGAACTTTATCCACTTCTGCAACGAACTTGTCTGTTGCTTTTTGAATATCCTCTTGATGTCTGCGAGACTCGTCTTCCGAAATATCGGTTTTTTCGAGTTTCTTAATATCATCATTCGCATCGCGGCGAATATTACGAATCGCAACCTTGGCTTCTTCACCGAATTTCTTCGTGAATTTAACCAGCTCTGTTCTGCGCTCTTCTGTAAGCGGAGGAATTGACAAACGAATCATCGCTCCGTCATTCGCTGGTGTCAGTCCCAAGTCAGATTTCATGATCGCACGCTCGATATCGGCGAGAGAGGATTTATCCCAAGGCTGAATCATCAGCGTACGGGAATCCGGTGTATTAATATTCGCAAGCTGGTTCAAAGGCGTCATTGCACCGTAGTATTCAACTTGAATACGATCAAGTAGAGCAGGTGTTGCACGACCTGCACGAAGTGTTGAAAGATCCCGTTTCAGTGCTTGAATCGCTTTGTCCATGCGTTCTTCAGCATTCTTCTTAATTGATTGTGGCATTAGTCTACACTCCCTTTAACGATGGTTCCAATTTTTTCGCCCAGCAGAACACGTTTGATATTCCCTTGTTCAGTAATAGCGAATACAATGAGTGGAATGTTGTTATCCATACAGAGTGAGGAAGCAGTGGAGTCCATAACTCCCAGGTTCTTGTTCAATACATCAAGATATGTTAATTGCTCATATTTCACAGCTGTGCTGTCTTTAAATGGATCTGCGGAATAAACTCCATCCACTTTATTTTTGGCCATCAGGATCACTTCAGCTTCAATCTCTGCCGCGCGAAGCGCTGCTGTCGTATCTGTGGAGAAGAATGGGTTACCTGTTCCTGCCGCAAAGATGACGACGCGTCCTTTTTCAAGATGACGAATCGCTCTACGGCGAATATAAGGCTCTGCAATTTGCTGCATCGCAATTGAAGTTTGCACACGAGTCGGCACTTCAATCTGCTCAAGTGCATCTTGCAGCGCCAAGGAGTTCATCACCGTGGCGAGCATACCCATGTAATCTGCAGTAGCCCGATCGATTCCGTTCTCGCTGCCTGCGATGCCGCGCCAGATGTTACCTCCACCGCATACGATTGCAACTTCCACACCCAGTTCCACAACTTCTTTGACCTGCGTTGCAATTGATGAGATTGTTTCCGCATCGATGCCATATCCATTTTGTCCTGCCAGCGATTCGCCGCTGACCTTAAGTACTACCCTTTTAAATACAGGCTGTTTCAAATGTTCACCCTCCACTTCAAAATGACGCTTCCCCACGTCAAATAAGCACTTGTAAACCTCATATTAGTTAAAAAGAAAGGAACACGGATTGTGTTCCACTCTTAGTTAAAGAAAACTTTCTGAGCCGAATCTCGGACTATCCAGTTCTTCTTTCAATATAAAGGTGTCTTGTAAAATCTCTTGAAGCTAATCTAATTATATCTTCAGAAGACATGGGCAAGTACGATTTCTGTTCATAAATGTTTCAATAATTAGTTTTTCACTTGTGCCATAACTTCTTCTACGAAGTTATCTTGTTTTTTCTCAAGACCTTCACCCAGTTCGTAACGAACAAAGCGACGGATGGAAATATTTTCACCGATTGTGCTGATTTTTTCGTTCAGCAATTGTTGAATTGTCAGATCAGGATTCTTAACGAAGGATTGCTCAAGCAAGCAGAACTCTTCATAGTATTTGCCGATACGGCCTTCAACCATTTTTTCAACGATTTTTTCTGGCTTACCTTCGTTCAGAGCTTGAGCTTTCAAAATTTCTTTTTCTTTCTCAAGTTCTTCCTGAGGAACTTCTTCACGAGTTACATAACGCGGGCTGGAAGCAGCGATGTGCATAGCGATGTCGCGTGCAAACTCTTTGAATTGATCAGTCATAGCTACGAAGTCTGTTTCGCAGTTAACTTCAACCAATACGCCGATACGTCCGCCAGCGTGGATGTAAGATTGAACCACACCTTCTGTTGCTACACGGCCAGCTTTGTTTGCTGCTGCAGCCAGACCTTTTTCACGAAGAATTTCAGTTGCTTTTGTTACATCATTGTTCGCTTCTTCCAGTGCTTTTTTGCAATCCAGCATACCAGCGCCAGTTTTTTCGCGAAGTTCTTTAACCAATTTCGCATCTACTGCCATTTGTTTTCCCTCCAGAGGATAATTTTGCGTATGACCCTAAAAAAAGGGCAGTGAAAGGTTATCCACCTACCAACCACCCTTTTCATTTAATTCATATACATGAGACCCTTACAAAGTCATGCTTAAGCGGATGTTTCTTCGCCTTGATGAGCTTCGATAACAGCATCAGCCATTTTACCAGTAAGCAATTTAACCGCGCGAATCGCGTCATCGTTACCAGGAATGACATAATCGATTTCGTCCGGATCGCAGTTTGTATCAACGATACCTACGATTGGGATACCCAATTTGCGAGCTTCCGCAACAGCGATACGCTCTTTACGTGGGTCGATTACGAACAGGGCGCTAGGAAGACCCTTCATGTTCTTGATACCGCCGAGGAATTTCTCGAGACGGTCTTTCTCTTTGCGGAGAATGATAACTTCTTTCTTAGGCAGCACTTGGAATGTGCCATCCTCTTCCCAAGTTTCCAGCTGCTTCAAACGATCGATACGTTTTTGAATAGTTTGGAAGTTAGTCAGAGTACCACCAAGCCAGCGTTGGTTAATGTAGAATTGACCCGCACGCTCTGCTTCTTCTTTTACGGAATCTTGAGCTTGTTTCTTAGTACCTACGAAAAGAATTGTTCCATTCTCTCCTGCGATACTCTTAACAAAGTTGTAAGCTTCCTCAACCTTTTTCACTGTCTTTTGCAAGTCAATGATGTAAATACCGTTTCTTTCAGTGAAGATATAACGATCCATCTTTGGATTCCAACGGCGAGTTTGGTGACCGAAGTGAACCCCAGCTTCGAGAAGCTGTTTCATGGAGATAACTGCCATCTCCACACACCTCCTAATTATTGGTTTTTGTGTCCTCCGCCGGCATCATTTCCCGTCAAGACTTACCATAAGGCAAGCACCCTCGACAGAATTAGCACAGCGTGTGTTTTAACACCGTCAATTAATATATCACAACTGCATCCTCGATGCAACAAAGTTGGCATGAATCTCATTTATTTTCACAATACCTTCAAAAATCTCGTCTCTGTTCAGGGACCTGATATAAGTTTTGATATTATAGAATCTATTGATTCTCCCTCAGTGAACTCAAAGGTGCCTACCTGAATCTTCCTGTTGATTCCTTGATTTATTGCCTCTTCAACGAATGCGTCCCGATCCTCTATCACGCGAAGAGACAACAGATTATCTGCTACATCATTTAAGGTAGCCCCGTTTATTACACGATAAGAAACCGTACCCGGTACTGGCTCGCCGGCCGGATTGGGAGCATTGGTATTCTCCGGTGCTTCCGGCTGATCCGGCTGTTCAGGCACACTTACAGCAGGTCCACCGCTGCTCGACGTATTGCCGGAGTTAGTGCCGGATAATGTGCTGTTATCCTGCGCCTGCTCCCCCGCCCTAGCCTCGGTCCATTCCTCTTCTGTCATGACCTCAGCAGATGCATCATAGACCTTGAGCTCCAATTCTTCCGCTGCCTCTTGAAGCTCTTCTCTCGATAGTGTACTGAGATCCTGAGTCGGCTGTCCTCCAGCTTGTCCTTGTCCGATCAAAGCCAGTTGTAGAATCAAAGCGCCTGCTGCAATTCCGGTTCCAAGTCCAATAAGAAAGGACCGATTTTTGATCATCGACTCTCCTCCTTATTCCCTAGCTGCAATATAACCTGGACCTCTCCTTTAGGCATGTTCAACTTGCTGGAGATATAATCTACAGACTTCCCTTCCAAGTAGAGCCTGAACAACTCTGGAAATCGTGACTGAATTGAATTTGTTTCTGAAGAGGTTTCCTTGTTCTGTATGATCGGATCTTCTACCGCAGCAGCAAGCTCTCTCTCTTGAATAGATGCTGGTGACGTCACTGTTTCCTTATGAGCTGACTGTGCCGCTAGATGGGACTGTAGTGAACTGAGCTGCTGGCTCAAATCAAGAATTTCCTGTTCTCTGCGTTTGTCTGTCTCTGACCATTCCTGCTGATAGAGCTTGAGCCTGTGAATAACCTTCTCATTCTCAAGTTCAATTTCTGCCAGGTATCGATCCAGTGTAGACTCTACGTCCTTTACAGCCTTTTGTCCTGAATCCGTCCTTGATTTGGGCACAAACCAAGCGAATACAATGACACATAGGCCAAGCAAGACGATAGTACTCCATGGTTGCATGAGCCTGTTCTCCTTTATTTACGTGCACGTGCGTTCTGATTATATTAAGAATTATTGCTATTCAGAAGCTTTGCCATCTTCTTATGAGACTACAAACTTACATCAAAATTTTTCCCCTTAAATGGATGCTCCGCGGGCACTGTTGCTGTTTCATCAGCTTGCTCATTACTCTGATTCAACTGACCCACCATTGTGTGTGAAGAATTGCGCTGATCCTTGATACTTGCCTGCTCTGACTCGTTCGTCTTTGGACTTTGCTTGGCTTTCTTCTTGATCTGTTTGGACTGATTGTCCGCGAGCAGCGACTGCTCTGATGATCTTCTGTGGTCGTATTCGCTTTGATAACGTCCCGCCTCACTCGTGCGCGGAATAGCAATCTGAAGTTCAACCGCTTTTAGACTCATCTGAAAAGTCACTCCTTTGGCTGTAATAAAGTTTACATTCCTTTTAAGGGTAGCATTGATATATCGCCATTATGATAATAAAACGATATTCTTGTCGCTGAATCTTTAACAAATCTAGTGTATCTGCCGATAACTATTTTAGAACCGCCGTAGATGGTCTTCATGACATCTACACTGGCATTGGATGTGTCCTCGAGCATTTTCTCAATTTCAAGAATCCGTTCCTTAACTTCAGCAAGTTCTCGCATACTTGACTGATGGGTGACCTGAAGCTTCATTCTCATACTTATTTTATCAGGGGCCAGCTGCCCCGATGCAGCCATTTGATCCAGCAAATGTAATGCCTTTGCCGTCTTGTCGATGCTTTCAGTTTGGGCTTTGAGCTCTGTCCTCAGCTGTGCAAGCTCATTGCGCAGCTCTGGAACGACACCCACTTCAATCGTTGTCAGGGTTGACATCGTATTCCCAATTGTCCTTGCTATGACTTTTTCACCAGCCTGAATGACACCGCCAACAATGAGGCCTTTGGTACCTTCACATATGCATTGCTTGCCTGCCCTAATATTAGAATGCATGATGCTCTGAGTTACATATACACTCCCTCCGGCCTCTACATTGGCATCTTGAATAAACGAGCTCTTAACATCGACGCCTGCTTGAATAAGCCCCTTATTATACCCAATGATTCCGCTTGTAACTTGTATAGAACCTCCAGCATAGAGTTCGGCACCTTCGACCCCGCCAACTACACGGATATCTCCTGCAGCTCTAACTTTAAAGCCCGTCAAAACGTTCCCTCTGATTACGACCGTCCCTACAAAATCGATATTTCCGGTATTATAATCAATGTCTCCGTTCACCTCGTACACAGGGAATACATTGATCCGATCCTTTTCCGTAGGAGTTACAAGACCATCTAGTGCGGCATACATCGCATCGCCTTCAGCATTAACGACCACATTCTTGCCTGGCTTAAATCTGGCTTCCTTGCCTGGACGGTAGGGTATCGTTTCACCTTTGACACTCTTCCCAGGTATGCCTGGCTCAGGCGGGATCCGCCTGGAAATAACCTGCCCTTTTTTCACGTTGCTGAGCTGAGTAATTTCTTTGTAGTCTACTCTCCCGCCCTCTGTTTCGAGCGGCTTGCGCTCTCCGGTTTCAATCAAGTTCGTAATTAATTCAATGACTCCATCGGTCCCTGGGACCGGATCTTCACCAGAAGCAACCGTCGGCTTTAATCCATAATATGCTGATGGACGATTCGCGATATCTTGTAGAACATCCTCGTGAATTCCGTATACGATTCCTTGCTGAGCAAGATATGCTTTTAATTCCCCAGCTGTAATTTCAAATTCTTCTTGTCTAATCATATCAAGTACTGCGCTGCTGTGATCTGCTGAAAACAGTACCTTGATGTACTGCGCTGGGTCTAATTTCTGCGTCATCTGCAACCTTCCTTCTTTCTCCATAGACAGCTTATTTTAAAATTACTCTAATTCTAATGCCTGTTCATTAAGAGTTCACGCTGTTTTTCAAGAGTACCTCTCAGCCTCAGAATTGCCTTGGAGTGAAGCTGGGAAATACGTGATGGTGACAATGACATGACTTCTGCAATTTCACTCAAGGATAAATCCTCATAATATAGTAGGGATACAACGATTCTTTCTTTTTCCGTCAGCTTATCGATTCCCTGCATCAAAGCCTGCTTCAAATGAATATCTCTTACGGTCTGCTCAGGCGCATATGCTTTCTCATCGATTAATAGAGACATACGCGTCTCGGCATCCTCTTCACGCAGCGGATCTTCAAGTGAATAAAGCGACATTACTGCCACTTCCTGCAGCATATTCCTGAAATCTCCTGCAGAAACGTCGAGATACTGGCCCATTTCTTCATCAGTTACACTTCTTGAATATCTCTGTTCAAGATGCTGATAGGCCTCCTCAATTTTCTTCGCCTTCTCTCTAACAGATCTAGGCACCCAGTCACCTTGGCGCAAGCCATCGAGAATTGCACCTCGCACTCTCCATGAGGCATAGGTTTCGAATTGAAGTCCGCGCTTATAGTCAAATTTATCTAGTGCATCCATCAGTCCTAGAGCACCATTGCTCTCCAAATCATCTTTTGATACATTCTTGGGCAATCCGACGGCAAGTCGACTTGAGACATACTGAACGATATGAAGATGTTTTTCAATCAGCTGGTTCCTTGCATCCAGGTCCCCTTGTTCCTTCCATCTTTCCCACAGGTCCATATCTGCCAAATGGGACGAATTTCGGCCTGTCATATCGCTTCACCCCCTTAATTGTCTGACAAGTGTCGAACGGCTTTTGCCAATTCTTCAGCATCTTTTGTCCGAACAAGCTTCGGAGGATTAAGTGGTTCAAATCCCGTTTTAGCTGCTGATTTTTTCGGTTCATTGACACTTTCTTCTTGCGGTGAATACTTTAATAGATTCCTTAGCTCCTCATCGTCATCAGGAGCCGTTATATCCAGCTGGGTTCCCTTATGTTCCTTTTCTTCATTCTGCTTGCTATGATCTCCAGCACTTTGCGAAGGTGCCAGAACGTATCCCAGCACCCATCTGCAAATAAAAGCAATGACAAACCAGATTACAAAGGCCGTTCCCGCACGATATAAACTGGTAGATAACAAATTACTGCTGTATGAAACAAAAAATGTATACACAAGTCCAATAAGACCAAACACAAAATTTATGCGAATCGTACCAAACAACGTTGTCATAACTCCTTCACACCCATCTGAACGCTTCGAATAGTCAGCACCCCTGTATCCCGATCCAGATCAATGGTTCTGCCATGGTGTCCACCACAATCTTCTGCGATCAGAGGAATTTCTGCTATATTCAAAGCTTCTTTACACGCTTCCGTATTTCGAGGGCCAATACGTAACGTATCCCCAGATCCGGCAAATTGAAACATCTGTGATCCGCCTGCCATCTTCGCAACAATATGCTGATGAGATGCTCCTTGCGCCTTCATTCTATCTAACAATAGTACGATTGCGGTATCAGCATACTTTGCCCTATTCAAATCAATGCTTTCTCTTGCAATAGAAGAGGAGGGGAGCATAACATGCGCCATGCCGCAAATTCTGCTCACAGGATCGTGCAATGTGACACCGACACAGGATCCAAGCCCAGTCGTTCTAATAACTCCTGGCTCAACTAGAATGTTTAAATCCGCCATTCCTACCTTAATCAGCTTCTTTTGCTCAATCATCAGCCATGTACTCCAAGGGCTTCAAATATAGCGGCAAAGGATTCGGGATCAGGTATAAGGAAAAATTGTCCTTGCACCCGATTTGATCCCTCCAAAAAATTCGTATCTATTAGTAAGGCTTCGTTTCCCATATGACTCATATGAAGCAGCCCGTAACTTAGTATTGCACCTGCCATATCAACGGCAAAGCCGGGTACGGTAGGCAGCATGGCTAGTTGAGTAAAGTCTGCCAGTGAAGACAGGTAGGATCCGGCAAGTATATTTCCAATCTCGGACAGGATGGATCGTTCCATATCCGAGAATTCAAGCACCTCATTTGTCACGGATCGACTAAAGTGATGCAACAGCTGTTTTGCTGCTTCCGGCGTCATCATAAAAAACAAATTCCCCGGTGCATCACCTTCCACTCTAAAGTAGACAGCAGTAACGATACTCTCGTCACCACCAACGCTTTCTGCAATCGACTCGAACGGTACACGCTGAACAGTTGGAACTCCCATATCGATTGGCCTGTTCAGCAGTGTTGATAATGCAGTAGCCGCATGGCCTGCACCTATATTGCCTATTTCTTTCAGAACATCCATTTCAATATCATGAAATTGATCAAAAGAGCGTGTCATTATCCTTCTATACCTTCAAGCATGATAATTTCGCTCTTATTCAGCACTTCCACCAGATTGAGCATGATGAGCAAGCGATCTTCACCCAGCTTTGCAACACCTCTCAAGTACTTGGCTTTTATGCCACCAATAACCTCTGGTGGATTCTCGATATCTCCTGAATGGATGTCTAATACATCATTTGCCGAGTCGACAATAAATCCAACTTGCATGTCTTGTACAGTGACCATAATAATTCGAGTATGATCGGTGTATTCCGTCTCCGGGAGAGAAAAGCGTCCACGCAAATCAATAACTGGAATAACAATGCCACGAAGATTAACTACGCCTTTTACAAATGAGTAGGTTTTGGGAACTCTCGTAATCGGCATCATTCTCTCAATCGTCTGAACCTGATCGACCTCAATGCCATACTCTTCTTCACCCAATTTAAATACGATTACTTTAATATCTTCTGCCATGACCTAATACCTCCTTAAGAAATGAACAACCTCGGATGCGGGAATCCAGCACCGCCGAATCTATCTATAATGAAACATGAAAAAACTAATCTTCTATTTAATGAAGCCATTTGGATCAATAATGAGAGCCACCTGGCCGTCCCCAAGAATCGTTGCTCCTGAGATGCCTTGTATGGCAGGTAAGTATTTACCTAAAGTCTTGATTACAATTTCGTTCTGTCCGATAAAATCATCTACCGCAAGTGCAGCAAGCTGTTCACCCTTACGAATGACTACAATTTCAACTTCGTCCTCTTCGTCATCGGTATATCCGCTGACATTAAACACTTTCGACAGCGAAACATAAGGAATCATAGAGTCTCTGAAGCTGATCATTTTTGAACCGTGTACATAACGGACTTTTTCTTTCTTGATAATTGCCGTTTCCACGATGGAGGATAACGGAATTGCATACTTTTCTTCCCCAAGTCTAATCAACATCGCTGCAATAATGGATAGCGTAAGTGGCAGCTGAACCGAGAAATTCGTTCCATGTCCCGGCGTGGAGTGGATCGATACATTTCCGCCGAGCGAAGTTATTTTTGCCTTAACGACATCAAGTCCTACACCTCTTCCGGAAATATCCGATATCGTCTCGGCTGTACTAAATCCAGGAGCGAACAACAGCTGATACACCTGCTCGTCTGTCATCAATTCTCCTTCAGCTTCTGTGACTACACCGCGGGATACAGCCGTCTTAAGCAGCTTGTCGCGGTATATTCCAGCTCCATCATCTTCGATTTCAATGAATACATGATTGCCGCTGTGGAAGGCTCTTAATTGAATTGTTCCTGTTTCAGGCTTACCTGCCTCTATTCGCTTGGAGATGGACTCAACACCATGATCCACAGCGTTTCGAAGCAAGTGGACAAGCGGATCGCCAATTTCGTCAATGACCGTGCGGTCAAGTTCCGTTTCGGCACCGGTGATAACCAAATCCACCTTTTTATCCAGCGACTTTGCCAGATCCCTTACCATTCTTGGGAAACGGTTAAAGACGGTGTCTACCGGAACCATCCTGAGCTTCAGAACAATATTTTGCAGATCTGAGCTCACTCTGCTCATATGAGAAACCGTTTCTATTAGATCAGAATGATCCAGCTCACTTGCCAGCTGCTCTAGTCTAGATCTGTCAATCAGCAGCTCACTGAACAAATTCATCAGTACATCAAGCCGTTCAATATCCACTCTAATCGTTCGATTTCCAACTGCGGCGCCGGCTGGCTTCGCACTACTCTTGTCTGCTGCCGGCTTGGTCGGTTTAGCAGTTCCTTTATCATTCTTATTAACTTCTGCTTTCTTCTCTTCTATCAGGGGCATCTCTACAGTAGCAGCCGCTTCGTTGCTGGCGATCTGTCCCAGCATTTCTAAGGTTAATGGTACGACTTCTACCTTCTCAATCTCGGAAATGTTCAGAATGGCCTGCTGCAGCTCTTCCGGTTGCATTTGAGTTATGTAGTATAGTGAAAAATCGTAATCGAATTGGTCCTGCTCAATTTCTTGTACTGAAGGCTCTGTCTTAATAACCTCACCGGAACGCTCAAGCAAATCAAATACCATGTAAGCTCTAACAGATTTAAGCTGGCTTGACTTACTGATGGTGACGTGTACAAACACCGCGCCCTGCCCATCAGTAATGGACTGCGTTAATACGGATGCTTGAAATTCATCAAGTGATAACGCTGTTGAACTAGAAGATGTATCTGCTGCGCTGATCTCTGATGCAGCATCAGCAACACTCGCTTCTCCATTCTCGATCGCCTGTAGCTTAGCTACAATGGCAGACACGTCAGCCTTGCCCTCTCCGCCTGCCATAATGTCCTGGACCATGGACTCGAGTGCATCCAAGCTCTGAAATAGAACATCAAATATAGGCTCCTGCATGGTCAATTTCTCATTGCGGACCAAATCCAGCACATTCTCCATCTTATGAGTCAATGAGGCAAGATCCTCAAATCCCATAGTAGCAGCCATTCCTTTAAGTGTATGAGCCGATCGGAATATAACCTGAACAATGCTGATGTCCTCCGGATTATTTTCCAATTCGAGCATCTTCTCGTTCAATGATTGGAGATGATCATTAGACTCATCAATGAACATGGATAAATATTGATTCATATCCACTTTGTATTACCTCCTTTATCGAATTAACCGTTTCTAGTGACCGCTTTAACCAGTCTTTCGGCCAGCTCCTCCAGCGGGAGCAGCTGGTTTACACATCCGAGCTCCGCTGCAGCACGCGGCATCCCATATACGACGCAGGTCTCCTCATTCTCGGCAAATGTAGAAGTAACTCCAGCTTCGAAGAGACGCTTCATCATTCTTGCTCCATCGCTGCCCATCCCCGTCAAGATGGCTATATGTCTTTCCAGAGCATCAAACGGGAGTAATGATTCAAATAGGGTATCGACTGAGGGCCTGTGTCCATTCACCGGGTCCTCACTGCCGAGCTCAATCTCATAATCCGAATTAACATTCTCCCTTACTCTCATGTGATAGCCGCCAGGAGCGATATAAGCAGTTCCCGCCTTCAAGATCATTCCATGAGCTGCTTCAACCACATGAATCTCACTGAAGGAATCAAGCCGAGCAGCCAGCGATCTGGTAAAATCCGGCGGCATGTGCTGGACGATCACAATCGGAGCCTCAAAATCCCCGGGGAAATGAGACAGCAGCGTCTTAAGTGCACGCGGGCCCCCTGTCGAGCATCCGATGGCAACCAATTTGCTGAAAGAACCAGAAGGTTTTGACGATGAATCGGCCTTCTTAGGCTTCTTGGTCTTGGCTGCTTTCACTTGAGCCAAGGATTCCTGCTCTGTTTTAATCACATCGGAAGACAGTTTGGCAGGCTCCTTATCCGCTCTGCTCGATTTCGATCTTGTTTTTTTCTCAGTTTCTTTTTTGGCTGTTTCTAATTCTTGGGCCAGCCTCTGGGTAATGGACTTGATGTCATCCAACTTGCTCTTCGCCGATCTCGGAGCTGGAATGTTCTTGCTTGCTGTCTCCGGATGAGCAGATTTAGACTCTTGTGCGATAGTCTTGTCAGGCAGCTTATGATGAACAACAGCATCTCTGTTCTTGGTCCTAGCAGACGTAGACGGCTCCTCTCCTGAGGAAGCAGTCCTTGCTGCAGCCTCATCCTTCTCCGCGGCTCTCCGGGCTCTCCGCTCCATCATCTGAACGGCTTCCTTCATCTGGTTACGAAGCTCATTGCCCACCTCATAAATATCCTGACGAAATTGAATGGAGGGCTTACGTATAAAATCAAATGCACCTGCTTCTAGCGCCTTGATGGTTTCTTTAAGACCGGTCTCATTAATTCCTGACAGCATGATGATGGGAATCGGCTGCTCGGACATAATGATCTTCAAGGCATCAAGCCCGTTTAATTCTGGCATTTCAACATCCATCGTAATTAAATCAGGGTGAAGTCTTCTGGCTTTCTCAACAGCTTCCACACCTGTCGCAGCGGTATCTGCTACACGAAAAGAAGGATCCTGCTGAATTAAATCGGTTATTATTTTTCTCATAAATGCTGAATCATCAACCACAAGTACCTGATAGACTGACATGTAAGACACCTCTAAAATAATTTCAACTTGTTTATTGGGCCGTTTTCCTCAGCCACTTGGCAACAAATCCTCTTAAACCCGGTCCCTCGCTCGATATCGGTCTGCCCATCTCCGTGTAGTTTTGGGAGATTCGTTCCATATCCTTAGAAGCCGTGCAGTTCGGATATAACGTAGTAAAGGGGGTTTGCTTCTTGACCGCACGCATCACATGACTATCCTCGGTCACGTATCCGATTAACGGAATGTCTGCTCCCAAAAAACGTTTAGCAACCAGCTGTATCTTCGAGCTGACCTGCTCAGCCTCCCGTTTGTTCTCAGCCCGATTGACGATCATACCAAAAGGGCTGTGACCGTTAATTTTGTGCATCATCTTGATGAGTGCGTAAGCGTCAGTGATCGCCGTCGGTTCTGGGGTCGTCACGACAATACATTCATCGGCTGCTGCGATAAAGCTTCTATTCTCCAGTGATAATCCGGCACCGGTATCAAAGAAAATATAGTCCATTTCCGAAGCTAGACTCTCCAAATCACGGGTGAATGCATCGATATCCTGTTCAGTCAGAGACAACAGCTCTACAAATCCGGAGCCGCCTGCGATATAAGGAAGACCAAGTGGTCCAAGCTGTATAATGTCTGAAATCCGTTTCTCTCTTGTCAGCACATGATATAGACTGAATTTAGAGGAAACCCCCATGAGTACATCGATGTTGGCCATTCCCATATCAGCGTCGAATACGAGAACCTTTTTGCCTGCAGCATGGATTTTCAATGCGAGATTTAAAGTGAAGTTGGACTTCCCTACACCGCCTTTGCCGCTTGCTACCGCAATCAATTTGGCCTGCTTCTTCACCTTTTGCTTCGTTGTAAGGTTCTCTTCCGGAATCTTCGGAATAGGCCTTGTTGCCATTAATTCTCTGAGAGATGCAGCCTGATCACTCATCCTCCATCACTTCCCAATATGCAATCTGAGAGCGTCTTGGCATCCGGCACCATAAGGTCATCAGGCACATTCTGCCCATCAGCAATGTAAGACAGTGTCACTGGGTAACGATACAGCACGTTAATTATAGAACCCAGACTGTCCGTTTCATCCATTTTGGTAAAGATGACTTTAGATAGGCCATATTTAGTGAAATGGTCTAAGATGACAAGCATGTCCTCTGTCTTTGAAGTAAGACTCAGGACAAGCACCATCTCACTATTAGGTTCATTGAGAAGCAGGCTGTTCAATTCCGACACCAGCATTTCATTTCGATAGTTTCGCCCTGCGGTATCCATAAAAATAAGATCACAATCCACTAGACGCTCCATTGCCCGCTTGGTATCTGCAGGGGATTGAACCACCTCAAGCGGAACCCCCAAAATGGAAGCATAGGTTCTAAGCTGCTCAACAGCTGAAATCCGGTACGTATCTGCCGTAACAAGCCCGACCTTGCGCTTGTGCTTAAACATTTGCTCAGCAGCCAGCTTGGCAATGGTCGTCGTCTTACCTACACCCGTCGGACCCGCAACGTACACGATACGTGTGTCCTGTGCAATGCCGCCATCCATGCGCTCTGCGAGGAATTGCCTCATCTCTTCCTTCACCATTGCTAAGCCGCTCTGCTCGGTTTGTTCTGTCCCTTGCTCCGCTACTGAATCGATCCATTTCATCCATAATTCATCGCTGACGCCATGTTGAACTAGTTTGGTACGCGCTTCATTCAGGTTGCTTGGCAGCACGGCTTCATGAGCATCTCGCTTAGCAAGTGAGACCATCATCTGCTTCATTTGCTGAATTTCAACAAGCAGAGCTTGATCAGTAGAAGCGGAAAAATCCGCCCCTTCCGGGTGCGGCTCTTGAACAGGAAGAGATGGAAGGACTGTTGAACGTGACCCCCAGTATGACGTACTCTCTTGCTTTGCATCTTCCTGTTTTTCCTTGGCCGGTGCCTGTTCTCCGTTATTCATACCGTCTGCTACTTTTCGGTAAGCATCCGGGGCCATTGCTCTTGGGATCGATCTTGACTGAGCCGGAGAAACCGGAGGGCTTGGTTGCAGATTGGTCGATGCTGCCGATCCCGCCGGCTCCTCAACCGCCGCTACAACTTCAATCTTTTGTTTGCGGAACAGCCCGGCAAATCCGCCTGTTTTGATAGATTTTGTCGATAAAATGACCGCATCTGCTCCTAGCTCACTGCGAATCAGGCCCATTGCTTCAGGCATGGTATCCACCCTATATTTTTTCACTCTCATAGATTAACCACCCCGATACTTTGAATTTCAACATTAGGCTCCAGTTCGCTGTAGGACAAGACCGGTATATCCTGCATCGTTCTTTCGATCAATTGCCGCAAATACATACGGATTGTCGGTGAAGTAAGTACAATCGGCTGTTGACCTGTCTGAATCAGTCGGTTCACTTGCTCCATCAGCTTCTGATACAGCGTCTGACTTGATACCGGATCAAGCGCTAGATAGCTCCCCTGCTCCGTCTGCTGAACACTCTCCGCAATCTTCTTCTCCAGATTCGGTCCAACCGTAATGACACGCATCGTCTCCCCTTTTTGAGTAAACTGCTGTGTAATCTGTCTGGATAGAGCTTGTCTAACATATTCCGTGAGTACATCCGGATCTTTCGTATAGGTACCGTAATCCGCGAGCGACTCAAAAATAGTCACCATATCCCGAATCGAAATTTTCTCACGAAGAAGTTTAGCCAGTACTTTTTGAATATCACCAATGGACAATACCGATGGAATAAGCTCATCGACCAGAGCTGGATAATTCTCTTTCAAGTTATCCACCAGAGCTTTCGTTTCCTGACGACCTAGAAGCTCATGCGCATGCTTCTTAATCATTTCCGTCAAATGAGTCGCCACAACAGAAGGCGGATCGACGACGGTATAGCCGGACAATTCAGCCCGATCCTTAGTGGCTTCGTCAATCCATAGTGCTGGAAGCCCAAAAGCAGGTTCGGTTGTTTCAATCCCGGTTATAGAATCATCATCATATCCTGGACTCATCGCCAGATAGTGATTGAGCAGAAGCTCACCGCTCCCGACGATGTTCCCTTTAATCTTGATCACATATTCGCTTGGCCTTAACTGAATATTGTCTCTTATCCGAATTACCGGAACGACAAGTCCCAGCTCAAGAGCACACTGTCTTCGAATCATGATGATACGGTCAAGCAAATCTCCACCTTGTCCTGTATCTGCTAAAGGGATAAGTCCATATCCAAATTCGAATTCGATCGGATCCACTTGAAGCAGATTAATTACACTTTCCGGACTGCGTACCTCTTCAATCTGCTGCTCTTCTTCCATTTGTTCATCACTTATTTGCTGTTTGTTCAGATTCTGCTGCATCTTCCACCCTGCAAAGAAGAGAAGTAACGCAAGTGGCAATGTTGTAATCAGCTCAATTGGTGTGAAGAATCCTAGGAATGCAACCGTTGCTCCAACAATATATAGAAGCTTCGGATAAGAGAAGAGCTGGGATGTAATATCATCCGCCATTGTGCCGTTAGAAGCTGCACGTGTAACGATAATACCGGATGCGGTAGAAATGAGTAGTGCAGGGATCTGGCTGACCAGTCCGTCTCCGATCGTTAACAGAGAATAAGTAGACAACGCATCAGTAAAGCTCATACCCATCATTACCATACCGATAATAAAACCGCCGATAAGGTTGATGAGCAGAATAACGATACTCGCAATCGCGTCTCCCTTAACAAACTTACTCGCACCATCCATCGCACCGTAAAAGTCCGCTTCGCGTTCGATTTTACTTCGGCGATCTTTAGCCTGATGCTCATTAATAAGACCTGCGTTTAAATCCGCGTCTATACTCATCTGCTTCCCGGGCATCGCATCGAGCGTAAATCTAGCTCCTACCTCCGCCACGCGCTCCGAACCTTTCGTTATTACAATAAATTGAACAACGACAAGGATAAGAAACACGATGAAACCGATAACCGGCTGACCGCCGGAGATCCAGCTCCCAAAAGTGGCAACAACCTGTCCCGCATAAGCATCTTGCAAAATGTGCTTGGTCGTTGCGAGGTTAAGTGCTACACGAAATAAGGTCGTCACAAGCAGCAAGGAAGGGAATATGGAGAATTCCAGAGCTTCCCTCATATTCATCGCCACTAGCAAAATAACCAAAGCGATAGCGATGTTGATTACTAGCAGTGCATCAAGTAGTCCAACAGGAATAGGGAGAATCATCATTAGCACGATGCCAATGATCCCGATCAGGATTGATAGGTCTTTAATTTTCACTAGTTTCCATGCCTCCGATTCCCCTTATGATTCGATCTTCCTTTTAATTTGTAAACATAGGCAAGAATTTCAGCGACCGCCTGGAAGAGATCTGCCGGAATAGAATCTCCGATCTCTGTCCTTTGGAATAAAGCCCTGGCAAGCGGTTTATTCTCCATAAGCGCCACACCATGCTCTTTGGCAATCTCCCGAATGCGTAATGCCATATGATCTGCGCCCTTTGCTATTACAGTGGGTGCCTCCATTTCATTGCCATCATATTTCAAAGCGACTGCAAAGTGAGTAGGATTCGTAATAATGACGTCCGCATTGGGAACTTCCTGCATCATCCGCTGCATCGCCATGCGTCTTTGCCGTTCGCGAATTTTCGCTTTAATGAGAGGGTCGCCCTCCATCTTTTTATACTCATCCTTAATGTCCTGTTTGGACATTCTGATGTTCTTCTCATGCTCATATCTCTGATACATGTAATCCAGAATAGAAAGTACAAATAAGGCTGCGCCAATATTGATTCCGAGGTCCAGCGTCATTTCCGCTGCAAATTTCAGAATGCCATCCAATGACAACAAGCTGAGGCCTGCAAATTCATCACGTGCCCCCCACAGGATGTCGTAAACCAAATAACCGATAATGACGAGCTTAAGTATGGATTTCAACAGTTCCACCAGTGCTCGCATGGAAAATATGTTCTTGAAGCCTTTGATCGGATCCAGCTTGCTGAATTTAGGCGTGACCCCTTCGCCTGTAAGCAAAAATCCGACCTGAATATAATTGGCTGCAAATCCGATGATAACAGCGATGGCAAAGATCGGTGCAAGGAGGATAAGAATTTCCATTCCAAACTGTCCGAACATGACCATTACGTTCTCGCTTGTCACTTCCATATCCAGCCTGTTAACAAAGATATCTCTGAAGACGTCTGCTATGCGTTCCTTGTAAAATCCACCAAAGATGAGCAGACACATGAAACAGGCGAGTAAAATGGCCGCTCCGGATATTTCCATACTTTTGGCCACTTGACCCTTTTTACGAGATTCCTGACGTTTTTTCGGGGTAGCTTTCTCCGTCTTTTCCCCTGAGAACATCTGCAGGTCCAGTTTAAATCTCATTACTGCTCTAACCCCCGCCCCGCAGATTCAAGCTTTAAGCTCCCTGTTTAATCACTTCCAGAACTCCCTGCATAGCTTCAAACATGACTGCGAACAAATTTTCAAATAAATATAACAGGCCTGGTATGGTAACCAGCATCATCGCGAGTCCTACCAGAATTTTCAACGGAACACCAATGACGAACACATTGAACTGCGGCGCTGTTCTTGCCAAGAAGCCGAGACCGACATCAGTCATAAATAGAGCGACAACCAGAGGTGCTGCCAGTTGAAATGCGAGCATAAATGCCTGAGCGAAAGCTGTAATGATTAATTCAGCAATATTCCCGCTTGCGATTGCATTAAAAAGATCATTCCCCATCAGCGGTACCCACTCATAGCTGTATACAATCGCATCCAGCATCCGATGGTGACCGTTCATGGTCAGAAACAACAGAACAGCAAATGCATACTTCACATTACCGGTCAAAGGAGCGGCCGCGCCTGTCATTGGGTCATAGACGTTTGCCATCCCAAACCCAATCTGAATATCGATAAATGCGCCTGCTGTTTGTATCGCTGTAATCATGAGCAGTGCAATGTAACCCAGCAGCAGACCCATCAGAATTTCTTTAACAATGAGCAGAATATATTGACCATCCATCGGAACCGACTGACCCAAGCCAAAAGTGAGGTACACGATGACTGAGATAAAAAAAGATATTCCAATCTTAAATACCCCTGGAACCCCCGGAGTGGAAAATATAGGTGCAGCAACAAAAAATGCTGTAATTCGACAAAAAATAAGCAGAGCGACAGAAAAACCTTGAAGCATCATCTCCATGTTTGTGTATGCCTACCCGATATAAGTATGAAGATTATCCAAAATGTTAAATGTGAAATCGACCATTGTTGCAAGTATCCAGGGCCCAAATAACAATAGCGCCACAAGTACCGCGATAATCTTGGGAACAAAAGCCAGTGTCTGCTCCTGGATCTGTGTTGTCGCTTGAAAAATACTGATAATAAGACCTACTACAAGCCCTAATACAAGCATTGGCGCACTGATTTCCAGTGCAATAAAAATCGCTTGCCCAGCCAGCTCAATGATAAAATCGGATGTCATGGCCGCTTGCCTCCAATGTCTAGATGCGCCCTAATTTAAGGACTGAAACTTAATAACAGAGATTTTACGACCAAATACCAGCCATCCACCAGAACAAAGAGAAGTATCTTGAAGGGCAGTGATATCATGACAGGCGGGAGCATCATCATCCCCATCGCCATAAGTACACTCGACACGACAATATCAATGACTAAAAATGGAATAAATATCATAAAGCCCATCTGGAATGCAGTTTTCAATTCACTTATGGCATAGGCTGGAACAAGTACATGTAATGGAATATCCTCATAGGACTCGGGTTTTTCCGTTCCGGTGTATTCCATAAACAGCAGCAAATCCTTCTCTCTTGTATGAGAGAACATGAATTCCTTCATCGGATCCGCTGCCTCCTCCAGTGCTTCCGTCTGTGTAAGCTCTCCTCTCAGATAAGGCTGGAGTGCGGCTTCATTCATTTGTGATATGGTTGGAGACATAATAAACAAGGTCAAAAAAAGTGCCAGTCCGACAAGTACTTGGTTCGGCGGCATTTGGTTCGTACCGAGCGATGTTCTGACAAAGCTCAGGACGATAACGATCCTAGTAAAGCTTGTCATTAATACGAGAATTGCAGGTGCAATGCTTAATACCGTAACGAGTAAAATAATTGATAATGCGCTTGTGCTCGGTTCTTCGCCTTCCGTATTCCCAAACTCGATAGAAATATCAGGGATCGGCTGTGCGGCAAAGGCCTCTGTACCATGGAATACCGTCAGGCACACCCACAACAGACATGCAACTACAATCTTCTTATTCATGAATCCCTCGACCGATCTCTAGTATCTTCTTGAAGCCAGTCTTCCATCTGTTCCTTGCGATCTGGCATTTCTTGAAGTTTCTGTTCAAATAATTGCTTAAAGTCAGCTTCATCAACTTCTTCAGACTTGGTCGTTTTTCGATTAAGCCGGGTCTTCAGAGTCTCGATAGTTGAGAATAATGTTGTTGTTTCCCTTCCTTCAAGCTCAAATTGCTTCATTAGCAGACTGATCTCCTCGGGATCAGCCAAGGTATCAATAACATTGATATCCTCACCAACCCCAAGGATATATAGTTTACTTCCGATCTCAACGATTTGAATTGACTTGCTCGGTCCAAGACCGACTCCACCCACAACTCGCATCGCTTTCTTTTGGAAAAAGTGTTGATTCTTACGACCCAGCCAGCGTACGAGCAGCACGATGGCTGCGATTATCGCAATAAGGACTACAATTACCCATAGCAGCTGGCCATAATAGCTGGTTTCCATCGTGTTGGTACTACTAGCGGCTTCCATCTATCGATTAAATACCTAACGTCTTGTTAATCGCTTCGATTACACGATCGGATTGGAACGGCTTAACGATGAAGTCCTTCGCACCAGCCTGAATGGCGTCAATTACCATTGCCTGCTGTCCCATTGCAGAACACATGATGACTTTAGCGTTAGGATCAATCTTTTTGATTTCCTTCAGTGCGGCAATTCCGTCCATTTCTGGCATGGTGATATCCATTGTAATCAAGTCAGGACGAAGCTCCTTATACTTTTCAATAGCTTGTGCTCCATCTTGGGCTTCTCCGACAACCTCAAACCCGTTTTTTGTCAGAATGTCCCGAATCATCATTCTCATAAATGCTGCGTCGTCCACGATTAAAATTCGATTTGCCATGTTAGTTAAAATCCTCCCCAAAAATTGTGCTTATTGTATTTTCTGTAGTCGGTCCCATTCACTGATGATATCTGTTACACGTACACCAAAGTTCTCGTCAATGACAACGACCTCGCCTTTAGCGATCAGCTTCTGGTTTACAAGAATATCTACAGGTTCACCGGCAAGCTTGTCCAGTTCAATGATCGATCCCTGAGATAGTTCCAAAATATCCTTAATTTGCTTCTGGGTCCTTCCTAATTCTACGGTGACTTTAAGCGGTATGTCCATCAATAAATTCAAATTATTGTCGCTTTGCTGCCCAAAATTTCCATTGTTGAAATTTGCGAACTGTACAGGTTGCACATTTACACCGCGAGCGTGCATATTTCCGTAATGTTGTGGTTCGTTATATTGCATATTCTGCATTTGCTGCGGCATTGGTGGCATCGCCGTTTGTCCCTGCCAAGGCTCCTGATATGGCGTGCCCGGCATCTGCATCGGTTCAGCAGGTGAAGAAGGCATACTGTTCGGATGCTCCTGCACGGGAGTCTGTACCGGGGGCTGCGCTGCCGGAGCTGCTGGTTCTGCAATCTCTTCAATCGCTGCTGCAATTTCATTTGCTGCTTCTTCTGCAGGATCTGACGATCCGTGGATGAGCATATGAACCATATTTTTCGAAAAATCTACTCTTAACAGCTGCATAATGTTTGAATCTATCAAATCCCCAATCAGCAATCTGAAGGAAACCTTAATCAGCGTTTCATCCATTGGGAAATTGTTAAGCCCTTCGCCGCTGGACATATTCAAAATGTCGATGCTTGGCGGAGAAATATTAACGAAACGATTAAACAAAGTGGACATGGAGGTTGCTGAAGATCCCATCATCTGATTCATTGCTTCTTGAACCGCACTGATATGAATCTCATTCAGTTCCTCATCCTGCGGATTCCCTTCACCGCCGAGCATCAGGTCAGCTATAACCTGTGCATCCCGCTTTTTGATCACAAGGGAATTAATTCCTTCAAATCCATCCACGTACGTAACATGTACGGTGACATGCGGTTTTGGGAATTCCTCTTCAAACTGTGATCGATTAATTATCGAAATTTTAGGTGTTGTTATATCAACTTTATTCCCGAGCAAGGTGGACAGAGCTGTTGCCGCACTCCCGAAAGTAATGTTGCCAATTTCGCCCAGTGCATCCTGCTCCAGCGGTGTGAGATAATCGTCAACTGTCTTAACTACAGGCTCTCCACTGGAAATGGATTCAGATTGCTTCAATAGAGCATCTATTTCTTCCTGGGACAAATAATCTTTACTCGTCAAGCTCTTCAACTCCTTCAATCAGAATCTCATCTATCTGCACGGCTACTCGATCTCTGAGTGTTCCCGGACTCCCCATAAATTTGGCCCGTTCCCCCACTTTGATCGTCAGCCCTTCTTCAACCGGCTTATTCAAAGTAATGACATCTCCGACATTCAAGGATAGGAACTCTGCTATGGAAATATTCGACTCGCCCAGTTCTGCTATGATCGGCAATTTCGCTTTTTTAACTCTCTCTTTTAGTGCTACGACTTCTTCAGGCGCTCTCGATTTTTTCTCAGATATGAACCACTGATGCGTTGACAGCTTGGACATGATCGGTTCAACCACCACATGCGGAATGCATAAATTAATCATTCCTGTTGTGTCACCGATCTTTGTGCTGAGCGAAATAAGAGCAATGGTCTCGTTCGGAGATACAATCTGCATAAACTGCGGATTGGTCTCCAGTGCTTCCATTCTTGGTGTGATATCAAGTACCGTCTTCCACGCTTCTTGCAGACTGTCGAATGCTCTGCTGAATATTCGTTCCATAATCGTTGTTTCAATCTCGGTCATAGAACTCGTCTTGGCTGATGAGGTCCCGGGACCTCCTAGTAAACGATCCAGCATCGCATAAGCAACGTTAGGGTGTACTTCGAGCACCATTCTGCCTTGGAGCGGCTCCGCTTCAAAAATATTCAATATCGTCATCTTCGGTATGGACCTGATAAATTCGTCATAAGGCAGCTGTTCGACCTGAACAACATTAATTTGAACAAAAGTTCGTAATTGCGCTGAAAAATAAGTGGTCAGATACCTCGCAAAATTTTCATGTATACGAGTTAAGCTTCGAATATGATCCTTCGAAAAACGTACAGCACGTTTAAAATCATAGGATCTGATCTTTCTCGCTGTTTCTTCCTTCTTGAGTTCTTCAGCATCCATCTCCCCAGAGGAAAGAGCAGCGAGGAGGGCATCTATCTCATTCTGTGAAAGTACATCAACCATTTATCTCACCCCCTTGCAGAAATAAAAATGATCTTACGTAAGCTGCATTACAAACCTGCTACCACGATAGAAGTTATTTTACTTTCCATAACTCTGCCGCTTGGCAATTCCTTATTAATCAGATCTGTGAGCTCACTTAGGAACAAATCACGGTTCTTGCCAGACTCAAGCTGCTCAGGCTTGGTGTCGGCCAGCTTCTGCAGTATGGCGGGCTTGATTTGAATTTCCTTGATTTTCTCAAAATCCTCTTTAGCTTCCTTGGAGTTGACCTGGAAAGCGAGGTTCAATTGAACGATATTCGTATATCCTGCAAGGTTTGTCTTGATATCTGTAATTTCTGAAGTCAATTCTACGATTTCATCTGCGGATAAATGCTTCGTCGCTGTAGTTTCAGCTAAATTCTGATCTGAACTCTTATCTGCATTAGATCGATCTACTAGCAGAACCGCGGCAAGCACAATCAGCGTAATGCCAAGCATGATCGTTGAAAGCCAGGGTAACATCTTCTTCATATTAGGAATCCTCCGTTTGTTGCTGCACTTTTATCGTTGCTGCATGTATGCCTATTTCACCGTTATACTCTTTGATCTTGTTAATGATTTCGTCTGCCTTTTCTAATACAATCAAACGTTTTCCTGTAACGAGAGTGACGTATGTATCCGGTGTTTCTTCTACAGTTTCTACGAGCAGCGCATTTAACCACATGGATGAACCATTAAGTCTCGTCACTAATATCATGGGTCTTCCTCCTGCTTAAGTGCCTAAGGGAAGCAATCCGCCTCCCCTAAGCTATCAAATTATTAACGCTTGAGGTTTACTACTTCAGTAAGCACTTCATCAGAGGTTGTAATAATACGTGAATTCGCTTGGAAACCCCGCTGTGCCACGATCATTTCCGTAAATTCACCTGTAAGATCAACGTTAGACATTTCAAGCTGCCCTGTAACAATTGCACCAGTACCTGCTTCAGCGTCATTGGCAGTAACGATTTCAAGTTCTCCCTCTGGATTGGCATTCAAGGTCATGCGGTACAGGTTGCCCCCCATTTTCTCAAGACCACCCGGATTGGCTACGAGTCCAATCCCTAGCTGAACATCTGCAGCAACAGTTCCATCGGCAAGCTGTGTATTGATCATCCCATTCTGACCGATTGAAAAGGCCACCACTTCAGGGTCAATCACGATAGCCGCTCCATCAGAATCAAAGACAAACAAACCGTCAGAAGTTAAGAGATTGCCATTCGCATCCACATGAAAATCACCAGCACGCGTAAGATAAGGAGGTTCTTGACCATCTGTAAGACCAACAAGAAAGAATCCATTTCCTTCTAAACGTAAATCCGTAGGGTTATTGGTAGTCTGGGCAGAGCCGGCAAGATGTAATGTATCAATTGAGCCCACATTCACTCCAAGACCTACCTGCTTCGCATTTACTCCTCCACTCTCATCAGTTGGAGCAGTTGTTCCTGAGATTGTCTGGCTCATGATATCCTTGAACATAACCCGGCTGGATTTAAATCCTGTCGTATTCACGTTTGCAATGTTGTTACCGATCACATCAAGTTTGGTTTGGAATCCTCTCATTCCGGATACTCCGGAATACATAGACTTCAGCATTTTGCACTACCTTTCCAAGTTAAGTTATTTTTGCCGCTTCTGTCGGTCCACGGCATGAAGGCTCTCCGTTAGGGCCAGCCGGTTAAGAAATAATTACTGCGCTATCAATCTGAGTAAATACGTTGTCACTCATGGAGCCTCCGTTCACCGCGGTTACAACCGTGCGGTTCGGCACATTCACAATAAAGGCCGTATCCTGCATCAATACCAGCGTTTCCTTTGCTCCTTTTGCTGCCGCCTTATCAATGGCATCACCAAGCTTCATCAGCTGCTCATTTCCGAGCTCAATTCCACGCTGTGCAAGTCTTTTGGAAGCATGTTGACTGAGCTTGACCCATTCATTATTTAATAGCTCCTGAAAAGAAGTTCCTGCCGCTGAGGAGCTCGTGCTCTTCTTGTTGACATCTCGAAGGCTTCCTGGCGATACCGGTCCCGTATACAGCTGGCCTACTCTTAAAATGTTACTCATGCCTGCATACCGGATTGATCTTCAGATGATTCTTCAACAGCGAGCTCTGTATCTGGCTGTTGCATTTCTTCTCCCTCTGCTGATGCTGGGTCACTGATTTGTATAATGTCTGTAAGAGCTACTTCCTCATCACCGATAATTGCGTACTGAATTTGGTCACGAATCAAGATGGACTCAACCTGTCCAGTCAGCACACCTGATTCTCCCGTCTCCGAATCTTTTCCGATCCAGCTTACATTTTTGCCAATCAATCCGGACGCTGCACCTAGAGATTGTGCCAAGCTCTCCAGCTGGCCTGAAATATTCGTTAGCTGCTCGACCGAAGTGAATTGTGCCATTTGAGCGATGAATTCTTTATCCTCCATCGGCTGCATCGGGTTCTGATTCTGCAACTGGGTTATTAGAATTTTTAAAAATTGATCCTTGCCCATCTCCTGCGTAGATTTTCCGCTGGCTGCGGCCACATTGCCCGCCGAATAGTTCGGCCATACATTAGATGTTGAGATTATGTCTGCCACTCGTTACCACCTCACTTCCTATCAAGCTTTGGCTGTAAAGCCTTGTGTACGTTCTGCTGAAGGGAAGACCTCCAGTCCTTGCTGTTCCCTTATCCATGTTCGAAGCTCATCCTGCATTTCTACCGCTTGAATGGCATCTTCATCTCTTTGCTCGCGTTCCCTGGATCTCCGTTCGCCACCGGACTGTCCATTAGAGCCTCTCCCATCTTGATACATATGAGAAGATAGAGATGAGTTTTGTGTAACCTCCAGCCTTTCGACTTGAATCCCTTGAGTCTGAAGTGTAGCTCTCAGCTGAGTAATCTGCTGCTCCAGCAAATCTTTGGCTATCACCTGCTCTGTCGTAAACCGGGCAACGAGTTGTCCATTCTGCATAGATAACTGAACATCCACCTGACCTAAATGCTCCGGACGCAGTGAGATTACCGCTTCCGCTATGCCGTTCTGTTTAACGAACTCAAACTTTTGAATAACAAACTCAGACATATCCTTAACAAACTGCCCCGCAGGTATTGCCAGCTCTGATTTTGCAACTGGGGTTTGAACGTTACCGCTGCGAAGTACAAGCTGTCCGGCTGTCGTAGGCTCGTTATTCTTCCCTTGTTCACCATCTGAGGTTGAAGCCGATGAATCGGTTTCCTCAACCACGCTGGTCTTCGAAACTTCTGATAGAACAACCTTTCCTGCTTCCTTGTCTATCAGCTGATCGGGCTCCTCTGTGTTGTTCACTGTACTCGAGCTGTCCTCTCCCGCGGCTTGAAGCAGCTGCTCCATTAATGAAGAATTGGAATTTTGGACCACAGGAGCCTTATTAGGCGACATATTTACGGTTGCTGCTATTTGCTCTGTTACGACCTGTAATTTCTCTAGAGTCTCTGTACTTATATCTGCTTTTTGTAATCGATTGTTGAGAGAGGTGATCAGCTCTGTATGTAGGCTCGGCTGCATCAGGGCCTGTCCATCTGAACTCGTCTTCCCGCTTGCTTCAACCACTTGCTGTAATGCCTCTTGGACAGCATATTGGATCGTTTTCGGATCATTAGCCAGAATATTAACCATATGCTGAGAAGTGGATTCCGGCGAATCACTGCCTGCCTGGGCTTCTGGGTAATATGCATTCATGAATTGAGAGAGCCAGGCATTCAAATCTGATAATAGTTCAGAATCCTCCATAAGGAGCTTATCCTTAGATTCTTCCAACGCTTTGATTAGGTTCTCAATCAGCTGTTCAGCTGCTATGGGCAGTTCAGACTCATCCAGCAGTGTCAGATTCATCTCTTCCTCTGAAGCCGTAATCCCGGCTGCTGACAACAAAGTAAACAGTCCCGTTTGCTTAACGTCAGATTTGCTGCTGCCAGATGCTGAAATAGTCCCCATCAATACCTGAAGCTGTTCCAGAAAAGACGGCTGCGCACTCATTACCGTTTCACTGCTGCTTCCTGCGAGTGAGCTGATTGTCGATTCGCTTGTCGGTGTCATCGCCATTTGCGGCAAGAAAGATATCATTTAATTTTTTCACCTCCTTTCAAATCGCCATTTAAGTTCTATTTACCGCCCATGAGCCTATTCAGGATTTTGGCAGAAGCTTCTTTGTCGATGCCAGACATGCTGTCAAGCAGCTCTGCTCTCTTAGCATCATCCACCGTTTTAAGGATCGTTATCGCCCGATCAGAGCTGATCTTGTTCATTTCCAAAATAAGCTCAGCACCACTCGCAGCCGACATGGATGAGAAAGTTTGAGTTAGTTCATTCTGGTCAAGATTCCTGCTGTTATTGGTCTGTGTCGTTTCTTCTGCAGGCTGACTCGCTGCGAGCTTCGATTGCAATGCCGCGATTGCCTTCACCTCTGAGGTTGTTACTTCCTTGAGAGCTGAAGTCAATTCAGCAGCAGTTTGGGGATTCATTTTCTCTAGAATGCCTATCTGCTCATCCGACTTCATCTCTGACAGGAGCTGCACCTGCTCTTCTTTTGTCATGCTTTGAATTATAGGTGCCGCTTTACTAGGCTTCATCTCACCATACATCTTGGCCAGGTCTCTGATCTCCTGCACATATGGATCGACCTTCTCCTCTCCCTCTTCTGCGCTGCTTTCTGTTGTTTGCTGTAACTGCTCTATTTCTTCTTCTAATTCCTGCACTTTGTTATCTTGCTCTGTCTTTTGCGCTACTGCTTCGGCCAGATCCTGCTCAGCAGCCTCAAGGTCTGCTTTCAAGGTCTCAATTGTAGCCTGGTCACTCTCCATTTGCTGCTCCAGCTTCCTCTCTTTGACCAATTCAGGATCAAGCGCTTCTTCAGGAATCCATTCCTTCACAATAGGAATTTGGCTTAAGAAAGCCAGAGCCTTATTCTTGAAGTCGCCGTTCAGCACGATGAGAAGCACTGTAACGAGGACAGCTGTAAACACTATCGGGACTGCGATTACAAGAAATTTTTCCCACCCACTGCTGGACTCTCGCTCCAACTCTTCCTTATCCTTGCCTACCAACACTCATACCTCCTCCGGCGCATTTCCTCACGTTACTCTTGATTAACGTGCTTTGACTGCAAAGCGCACCGTTGCCATTTCATCCAGTTCATTTTGTTCCCGAAGGAGCATTTCCTGTTGAAAATGCATTTTTGCTTTTTCTCTTGCTTCCATCCAAACCTTCTCGTCCAGCATCTTGTCATTCAGATAATCCTGATTCTTCTTAACGTTCACTTGTGCATAAGCCACATCGTTGTTCTTACGGCTGATACATTCGTCCAGATAATGAATATATCGGTTCATTTCCTGAAGATTCGCAGCAGATAGTGACTGCTGCGATGACGATGAGATGCCTTGGAGCATATCCTCTTTGTCTTGAACCAGCTCCATAAGATGCTGCTCCTCTGATTTCAGCTTCCCAATCGCGGAGGATAGCAGCCATTCAGCTTGCGTTTTTTCTGTGGATTTAAGATCGACAACCTTCTGAAAATGATACGTGAATCTCATAACCTACCTGTTCATCTCCTTGAAAATTCTGTAATCAATCTCTGTATAACCTCATCCAAATTTGTTTTCTCATCTACTTTTTGCCGTGTAAAATCCCAAATATCTCTGATCCGATCAATAGACTCGTCAATTTCCGCATTAGACCCTTTTTGATAAGCACCAATGTTGATTAAATCCTCCGAGTTCTTGAACACGGACATTAGTCTTTTTATATTTTCTGCAGCCTCAATCTGATCTCGTGGAGCAATATCCTTCATCACCCGGCTTATACTTGCCAGAACATCAATGGCTGGAAAATGTCCTTTGTTAGCAATGCCTCGATTGAGCACGATGTGTCCATCGAGTATCCCTCTAACCGCATCGGCAATCGGCTCGTTCATATCGTCACCATCCACGAGCACGGTATAAAAAGCCGTGATGGACCCTGTTGGTCCTGTACCCGCTCGTTCCAGCAATTTAGGAAGACTGGCAAATACAGATGGGGTGTAACCCCTCATAGCTGGCGGCTCCCCAACCGCAAGACCAACCTCACGCTGGGCCATCGCATATCTCGTTACAGAATCCATCATCAGCATCACATTCATGCCTCGATCTCTGAAGTACTCTGCAATTGTTGTCGCGATGAGCGCCCCCTTAATCCTCACCAGAGCAGGCTGATCCGAGGTCGCAACGATGACAACAGAGCGTTCCAATCCTTCCGGTCCCAAATCCCGTTCAATGAAGTCGAGCACCTCACGTCCGCGCTCTCCAATAAGAGCGATGACATTCACATCGGCTGACGTATTTCTTGCGATCATTCCCATGAGTGTACTTTTCCCAACCCCGGATCCGGCAAAAATACCTACACGCTGGCCTTTGCCAATGGTGAGCAAGCCGTCGATGGCCCGAACGCCAATACTTATCGGCTCCTGAACTCTCGGTCTGCTCAGCGGATTAATAGGCATGCTAGAAGTGGAATAGTGCTGCATTCTCGCAGGTATTATGGAACCATCCAGCGGCTGGCCTAATCCATCGAGTACTTTTCCTAACAGCTCGGATCCCACCTGCACATTCAGCGGCTTCCCTGTACCAACGACATCACATCCGGGACCGATGGATTGCAAATCCCCAAGCGGCATCAACAGTACTTTGTTGTCTCTAAACCCGACAACCTCTGCCTTCAAAGGTGTGGATGACTGGCTGGGATAGATGAAGCATACATCGCCTATGCTGGCGTCAGGACCTTCCGACTCTACCATCAGCCCGATAACCTGTGTTACTTTTCCATTGATGCGAATAGGGTCCAGATGTTTGAGCTGATCGATATATCTGTGCGAGCTAAGCACCTTCATACTGTCCTCGCTCCTCCTGATCAAGTGCGACTCTAATCAATTCCTTCTTGATCTCAGTCAATTGCGTATCTATTCTCGCATCGACGCTTCCATACGCCGAACGGATGACACAGCCGCGATCCTTGACAGAGGCATCAGGCAATATCTTAAGCTCCGCTTGAGAATCAATGGCGAAGGACAATTCCTCTCTCGCTGCTTGAACAAAGGAGTACTGGGAAGGTGCCACACATAGTGTAATAACCCCTTGCTCGCGTTTGCGAGATAAATTCTTTTTGATCAAATCGAGCATAAGATCCGTGTCTTCTGCGAGCTGCCTGTCTATAATTTTCTCAGCGATGGCACTGCTGAGCTCTACAAGGAAAGGCTCAGCTTCCTGTATAATTTGTTCCTTCGCTTGATAAGCCTCATTTAGCACAGCTTGAGCTTCAAGCATTTTCATCTCCACCTGCTCTTGGAGTTCCTTCTTTGCTTTGTCGCACCCTTCGTCATACCCCTGTTTAAAACCCTCAGAGCGCAGCGCCTCAACCAAGTGCTCATCCTGCAATCTTTTTTCTTCCCACCAGGCTTCAATCTGTGATCTGCTCTCCTGCAGTATGTGTTCCGCTTCTTCTGCAGCTTCGCGAATTTGTCTTTCTGCAAATTCTTTCGCATTTTGAAGCATTTCTTCTTTCAATCTCTGGGTCTCCTCATCAACACCCGGCTGTTGACCGATATGAGAAGTAATATCCAGATTGTCCGTAATCTGCTCCTCCTGCGGCTTATCGCCATATTCATGAACAGGTCTCAGTTGTTTGTGAGTATCCACAGGCACATATTGGAAGGACTTGATCAAATTAGACAACGATATCATCTCCTCCGCCGCGAGCTATAATAATCTCACCAGCTTCTTCCAGTCTTCTGATCGTTGCAACAATTCGAGTCTGTGCTTCTTCCACATCACGAAGCCTTACAGGACCCATATACTCCATCTCTTCCTTGAACGTTTCGGACATGCGTTTCGACATGTTCGTGAATATCGCCTGACGTACTTCTTCACTTGCCACTTTAAGGGCAAGCTGCAGATCGGCATTGTCGATATCACGGATAATGCGCTGAATCGAACGGTTATCCACATTAACAATATCTTCAAATACAAACATCCGTTTCTTGATTTCTTCTGCAAGCTCTGGATCTTGAATTTCGAGAGAATCGAGAATAGTACGTTCTGTTCCTCGATCGACACCGTTCAGAATTTGAACGATGGATTCAATACCGCCGGCATTCGTATAATCCTGAGTCACCGTCGCAGACAGTTTCTGTTCCAGAACCCGTTCCACTTGTGAAATGACTTCAGGAGAAGTGCTGTCCATAACAGCAACACGTCTTGCAACATCCGCCTGTTTTTCTTGCGGAAGCGAGGACAGAATGGCTGCTGCCTGCTCGAACTGCAGATAGGACAGTACTAATGCTATGGTCTGCGGGCTCTCGTTCTGAATGAAGTTAAGAATTTGATTCGGATCCGCTTTCCGGGCAAAATCAAACGGTCTGACCTGGAGCGTAGCTGTTAGACGATTGATGACCTCCAGCGCTTTTTGTGAGCCAAGCGCTTTTTCCAAGATCTCTTTGGCATAATTGATACCACCCTGAGAGATATACTCCTGTGCCAAACAAATTTGATGAAACTCGGACATAATCAATTCTTTTTCTCCCGAGTCCACCTTTCGAACATTTGCAATTTCCAGCGTTAATTGTTCGATCTCTTCATCTCTCAAATGCTTAAAGATCTGCGCAGACACTTCAGGTCCTAATGTTATTAGCAATATGGCCGCTTTCTGCCGGCCTGTTAATCCGTTCCCCTGCTTAACCAACTCGTTCACCTCTATTCATCAGCTAGCCATGTACGAAGCAGGTTAACAAATTCATCTGGTTTCTTCTTAGCGAGTGTTTCCAGCTGTTTGCGCACTTGGCTTTCATTCGTGACTGTTTCCAGATTAATGGACGGGAACTCTGTAGGAACCTGGAGCGGAATATCTTCTTCGAACTCTTCTTCCTTGTTGCGCCGTCTTCTGTATATTAAGTATCCACCGCCTGCGAGCAGTAATGCGGCTGCTGCAATCAGCCCCCATATCATGCCGGATGTGAGCTGAATTCCTGTCTGTTCCGGAGTCTGCACCTGCGCCGGTTTCTCGGTAACAGATACTCTCTGAATCACTTGCTCCTCAGTGTATTCAACCCCTGAGCTCGACAGTGAGGATCTGACAATATTTTTAAGCACCTCTGTAATCTGTTCTGTTGTCTGTGATGCTCCACCGTCTAGATCATCATTTTGACCCCCGGGTGTTTCAACAGCTACATTTATGGTTAAATCTTTAACAACATAAGGACTCTGCACGATTTCTCTGGCAATGCGGTTAACTTCGTAATTAATGACAGAAGAGCTGTCTTCACCGCTTGTGGTTGAAGCATCGGCTGCCGGGTAATTGACGACATCTTCTTCCCCGGTGCCTGCGACTCCGCCATCAGCAGAACTGCCTCCGGTATAACTGCTCTGAATATCCTGAACGCTGATTTCGATTCCCCTCATATTTTCTTCATCCACAGGGGTTACGAGATTTTGCGTTTCATTCACTTTGTCGAAGTTCAGGTTAGATGTTACAAGCACGTCTACGTTGCTGCTGCCCGTAATACCTGTTAGAAACTCTCTGACTGTTTTTTCAATGTCTTCTTCATATTGCTTCTGAAGCTGCATATTCTCTTGCACTTCACCAAGGGCACTACCACCACCGCGTTCCGTAGGTACAAGTTCTTCACCTTGATCGGTTGAAATCGTAATATTTTCAATTGGCAAATGTGGAACTGCTGTTTTTAGCAAATTAAAATATCCGTCAACTGCGGCCTGCGAAGGCTGATATCCAGGTTGAAAACTTAATACTGCTGAAGCGGAAGCACTGTCCTGTGCTGATGAAGCAAACAGGCTTTCTTTAGGGAGATTAACTAGGACTTTAGACTCTGATATTCCCTGCATGCCTAATAGCATCTGCTCGATTTCACCATTAAAAGCATTGGCGTACTTCACTTGGAATTCTTTGTCCGTCATTCCCATTGCAGACGAGCCTTGTTCAAAGATGTCATATCCGATCGATCCATTCTGAATCAAGCCTTGGGAGCCAACATCGACTTTAACTCGGGCCGCTTGTGTACTCGGGATGGAAATTTCAGAGCCATCTGCGTTCAATTGAAAAGGAATATTGCCTGATTCCAAATAACTGATAACTCCGGCAGAATCTCCAGCATCCAGACCCGTAAACGCAACCTCATATTCCGTCTTGGAGAATTGTATCGTTAGAATTACAACTGCAATGATCAGGAATAAAACAGTAGAAATTAACATTACTTTTTGTTTTTTCGTAAATTTATTCCAATACGCGGAAACCTTGTCCTTATATTGGGCCATTCTTTCGTTCACTGTGTCACCTCATCCGAAACTTTGCTATAAACTTAAAACTACATTTGGATCCGCATGATTTCCTGGTAGGCCTCGATCACCTTGTTTCGAACTTGGGTTGTCAGTTGCAGACTAAGGAGAGCCTGCTGTGATGCGACCATGACCTGATCAACATTTACGTTGCCAAGGACAAACTCAGTTGACATTTCGCTGGCATGTTTTTCTTGATCTGCCACTTGAGTGATTGCATCTTCAAGGTAGGAAGAGAATTGTTTGATGGTTTCGGTTGGGGTTGAACTGCCCTGTGTCATGTTAACATTAGGGGTTTGTATAGCTGAAGCTTTAAACATGGTATTTTCGATCACGATTTTCCCTCCCAATTATCTGCACGATTATGTATATACATAATTTTTCTCTAGCTTATTTCTAACGTCCAATCTCCAGTGCTTTCATCACCATTGCTTTGGAAGCATTAAGCGCGGTTACGTTTGCTTCATAGGATCTTGACGCACCAATTAAATCTACCATTTCTTTTGTTGTATCCACGTTAGGCATGTACACATAGCCTTCTGCATTTGCATCGGGATGTGTCGGATTGTATACCGGTTTAAGCGGAGCTGAATCCTCTTCGATTGCTGCTACTTTGACTCCCTGTCCTACATTCCCGCCTTGCATTTCATTGTCTAGCATCTGTTTGAAGCTGGGTTGATTCGACTCCAATACAACCATTTTTCGCTTATAAGGTACGGCTTCTCCATTCTCGATCTTTGCTCTTGTCGTTTCACTGTTCGCTATATTGGATGAAATGACGTCCATGCGAAGTCGCTGAGCGGTTAAAGCCGAAGCACTGATATCAAAGCTTTTACTAATGTTCACTTATGCTCTATCTCCCTTCGGTTGCAGTGCGCATAATCTTGATATGCTCATTCACCAGTTGAATATAAGAGTTATAACGCAGCTGGTTCTCCGCGAGAAGACTCATTTCTTTATCCACGTCAACATTGTTGTCATTATTGCTCATCGCTGTACTGTTGTCTGTTGTTGTGACAGCTGCTGGAATGGAAGAACTAGGACCAATGGGTATATGTCTTTCATTCGTACGTCTTCCAGTTAAAGTCGGCGTTCCCTGCATTTCCTGTGCAAGCAATTGCTCGAAGTGAACCTCAGAACGTTTAAAATAAGGAGTGTCACTATTCGCTATATTATTAGTAATCGCAAGTTGTCTGACGTTAGCTGCATCAACCCCTGCTTGCAATGTTCGAAAGCTTACATCATTCAGAAGATTAATCCTCATTCTCTCCCTTCCAGAATCTATAAACTATTACCATTTGAAAAATGAGACCTAGTTCAGATAATTTCGACAAATAAATCTGAAGTTTTCTCTTTTCCTAGGTCTTTAGTAGAAATAATAAGTTATTTGTCGTATATTCTAAGTTTCTTAGAGTTGGGCATTTATTACAATAAGAAAAAAGCCCTATCTTTTGCCAAAAATAAGGACTTAATGTGTATAATTTTCATAATATGTACATTCACATGAAAATTCAGTCCCATTCTAAGCTCCATATTTTCATAATAGTTTCTTAAATTCAGATAGGTCGAACTTAAGATTTCACAAAAAATGATATGATACTTTAGGAGGAAAAAGTGCGACAAACCGCATTTATTGTCATATTTGACTCAAAAATCGCTTAATCTACCACCCTCATGAAAGAAGAACATTGCACTAAGATGAAAATGTGCAAAATAAAAAGACTCTTTACAGAGAAATCCCTGTAAAGAGTCTTTATTCTACAAAATATACTGACTTAGATCACGATCTTTCGCAATTCCACCAAGCTTCTCTCTTACATATTCCGGCGTTATTGTCATCTTGTCTAAGGTTAGCTCAGGTGCTTCAAAGGACAGGTCCTCCAGCAGCTTCTCCAAGATCGTATGTAGACGACGTGCACCGATATTCTCCGTATTCACATTGACGGACTCAGCGATGTTCGCAATCTCCCGAATTGCTTCTGGAGAGAATTCAATCTCAATATCCTCTGTTTTCAGCAAATCAACATATTGTTTAGTCAGTGCATTTTTGGGTTCCGTCAGAATGGATACAAAATCATCCAAGGATAGACTGCTGAGTTCTACCCGAATCGGGAAGCGCCCCTGAAGCTCTGGAATGAGATCTGACGGCTTTGATACATGGAAAGCACCTGCGGCTATAAACAGGATATAGTCCGTCTTCACGGGTCCGTATTTGGTCATCACCGTCGATCCTTCAACGATAGGAAGAATATCCCTCTGAACGCCCTCACGGGACACATCCGGCCCTGATCCTTGTCCACGGCTTGCCACCTTGTCAATCTCGTCTATAAAAATAATACCAGACTGCTCAGCGCGACGAATGGACTCCTGCGTCACATCATCCATATCGATAAGCTTGCCGGCTTCTTCCTGAATGAGGACTTTACGGGCTTCCTTGATGGGCAGCTTACGTTTCTTTGTGCGTTTAGGCAGGAAGCTGCCGAACATTTCCTGCATATTCATACCCATTTGATCATTGCCTTGACCCGCAAACATATCGAACATATTAGGCGCGTGATCTTCTACATCAATCTCGATCGTATCATTCTCAAGCTGACCGGCCAGCAGCTCAAATTTCACTTTGCGTCTGCGTTCATTAACAGAAGCATCTTGTGCCGGATCTTCCTCTTGCTGTGGCTGCTGATGATTGCCGAACAGCATTTCAAAAGGATTTTTTTGATTCTTCGATTTGCTAGCCGATGGAACAAGGATTTGTACAATACGTTCATTCGCGTTTTCTTCAGCCTTGTCTTTGACCTTTTCCGTCTTTTCCAATTTGACAATTCGGATAGAAGTTTCAATTAAATCCCGAACCATCGATTCAACATCGCGTCCCACGTAACCGACCTCAGTAAATTTGGTAGCTTCTACTTTTACAAATGGAGCACCGACCAGCTTAGCAAGCCGTCTAGCGATTTCAGTCTTACCAACCCCTGTAGGTCCAATCATCAGTATGTTCTTAGGTACAATTTCATCCTGTGCATCTTCCGGCAGCCTGCTACGACGATATCTGTTGCGCAGTGCGACAGCGACCGATTTCTTGGCCTGCTTCTGTCCAACAATATATTTATCCAGCTCAGCGACAATTTGTCTGGGGGTAAAAGCTTCGTTCATTATTTACATACCTCCCTTTATTCTTGTTCCTATTCAGAGTTTACAGTTCTTCGACGATAATATTACTGTTCGTAAACACGCAAATCTCTGAAGCTACAACCAAAGCCTCACGAGCCATATCCTTCGCTTCGAGTTCAGCCGGATGACGCTTCAGTGCTCTTGCAGCTGCAAGAGCATAGTTGCCGCCTGACCCGATGGCCAGAATATCATCATCAGGCTCAATAATCTCCCCGCCTCCAGATATAAGCAGCATACCCGTCTTGTCCATTACGATCATTAATGCCTCAAGCTTACGAAGCACACGATCTTGACGCCAATCCTTGGCCAGTTCTACCGCAGCTCTTTGCAGATTGCCATGGTGCTCCTCAAGCTTGCCTTCGAATTTCTCAAAAAGAGTGATTGCATCAGCTACAGAACCAGCAAAGCCTGCCACAACCTGTCCGCGGTACAATCTCCGGACCTTTTTTGCCGTATTTTTCATTACCACGCTTTGACCCATCGTAACCTGTCCATCCCCCGCGATGGCCGCCTTGCCATTATGACGCACGGCGCATATCGTAGTCGCATGAAATGTAGTTTGCATAAATTTACCTCCCTTGATTCGTATATTGTAAAAGCCCGGTATGTCGCTGAGAGACTTACCGGGCTTTCCTCAAGATGTCGCTATTGCATGGTGGAGAGACCTTGCTCTTGTTTGAAGCGTCTTATGCTGTCTAACGCACGATTCGCCAGCGCCTCATTTTTTTCCTTCTTATTGCGAATTTTTTGTTCCAGGTTCGGCAATAGGCCAAAGTTGGCATTCATCGGCTGGAAGTGTTTGAAGTCAGCCGTCGTAATATAATGGGCCATACTTCCAAGTGTACTGTCTACAGGCAGCGTGGTCAGGTCTTTGCCTAGAGCCAGATTCGCAGCATTCATACCTGCGATCAGTCCTGAAGCTGCAGACTCCACATAGCCCTCTACACCTGTCATTTGACCCGCAAAGAACAGGTTGTGCCGATTCTTGAACTGATACGTAGGCTCAAGTAATTTGGGGGAGTTAATAAAGGTATTGCGATGCATGACCCCATAACGCACAAATTCCGCATTCTCAAGACCAGGGATCATGCCAAATACACGCTTCTGCTCTCCCCATTTTAGATGAGTTTGGAAGCCTACCAGATTATACAGCGTTCCAGCTGCATTATCCTGACGCAGCTGGACAACTGCATAAGGAAGCTCCCCGGTATGCGGATTAACAAGACCAACCGGCTTCATCGGCCCGAATAGCGCTGTCTGCTTGCCGCGTTTCATCATAACCTCAATCGGCATGCAGCCTTCAAAATAAATCTCTTTCTCAAACTCTTTAAGCTCAGCAACCTCAGCCGCGATCAGAGCATCGTAGAAACGATCAAACTCTTCTTCATTCATCGGACAATTGAGATAAGCGGCTTCCCCCTTATCATAACGGGATGCTAGATAGACTTTACTCATATCAATCGATTCTTTCTCTACAATGGGTGCTGCCGCATCGTAGAAATAGAAGTATTCTTCACCCATCAGATCTTTAATCTGTGCGGACAATGCAGGCGAAGTAAGTGGGCCTGTCGCAATAACGACAATGCCATCCGTTGGAATCTCTTGGATCTCCTCATTCACCACCGTAATCAGCGGATGCTCGTGCAATGTATTCGTGATTTCACCGGAGAACCCATCCCGGTCAACAGCCAGTGCTCCTCCAGCTGGAACAGCGTTACGATCAGCTGAGCCAATCACTAGTGAGTCCATCATTCTCATTTCTTCTTTTAATACACCTACAGCATTCGTTAGTCCATTAGCTCTAAGTGAGTTGCTGCATACCAGTTCAGCAAATTTGTTTGTGTGGTGGGCAGGCGTCTTTACGACGGGTCTCATCTCATACAGCTTCACCGGTACTCCCCGTTTAGCGATCTGCCAAGCGGCCTCACTTCCTGCCAGTCCTGCACCAATTACCGTTACTTGTTGTTTCTCGTTCATATTTACCCCCTCGCTGCATGTATCATGGGGCTCTATATCAAGAGCCCTGGATACAGGAAGCTGCAGCCCGTACTACCGGTTAATCATTTATTTTTATGTTTTAAATTTCGACCGCTTCGTCAGCTTCCTCGACCGGTTCTGTATGATCGCAAGAAGTACACTGCAGTCTTGTGCCCTGTTTGTTTCTCTTCTCTACCATCAGAGAATCACAATTAGGGCAAGGTTTAGCTGAGGGCTTATCCCAGGAGACAAAATCACATTCAGGATATCGGTCACAACCATAGAAGATCCGACCCTTTTTACTCCGACGCTCGACGATCTGTCCTTCCTTGCAAGTCGGACAGGTTACACCGATATTTTTGATAATGGGCTTGGTATTTCGGCAATCCGGGAATCCAGAGCATGCCAAAAACTTACCGAATCGGCCGAACTTATAAACAAGCGGTTTTCCGCATTTTTCGCAGATTTCATCGGAAACCTCATCCTGGATTTCGATCTCGCTCATTTCTTCTTCCGCTACATGCAGTCTCTTCTCGAAGGATTTATAGAACTCTGCCAATATTTTAACCCAATCCTCTGAGCCTTCTTCAACATGGTCCAAATCCTCTTCCATATGGGCAGTAAACTCAACATCTACAATTTCAGGGAAAAATTGCTCCATCTGCTCGTTAATGAGCTCACCAAGCTCTGTCGGAATAAATTTCTTCTCTTCAATCGCGACATATCCACGCTTCTGGATCGTCTCCAGCGTTGGAGCATACGTACTCGGTCTTCCGATGCCCAATTCTTCCATTGTCTTGACAAGTCTTGCTTCTGTATATCGAGGCGGCGGCTGTGTGAAGTGCTGTTTAGGCTCAATTTCTTTATGAATAAGCTTATCCCCGCTCTTAAGCGGTGGCAGCAGCTTCTCTTCATCCGTCGTGCCATCATCGTTACCTTCGACATAAACCTTCATGAAGCCATGAAAGCGTACCTTGGAGCCTGTGGCACGGAAAGAAGCCTCTCCTGCTGCAATATCAACAGACAGGGTATCAAGAATAGCTGAAGCCATCTGGCTCGCCACATATCGTTCCCAGATCAGCTTGTATAGACGGAACTGGTCACGACTTGTAAATGCTTTCACTGAATCCGGATCTCTCAATACGGAGGTTGGCCGAATCGCCTCATGCGCTTCCTGCGCATTCGCATTTTTCTTGGAATATTGTCGGAATGATTCCGGAACGAAGGATTCTCCGTACTTACCTGTGATATATTCTTTGGCTTCTTCCTGAGCAGACTGTGCAATACGAGTAGAGTCTGTTCTCATATAAGTGATCAGACCAACCGTGCCTTCCTTGCCGAGCTCAACTCCTTCATATAGCTGCTGAGCTACAGACATCGTCTTCGCTGCACGGAAATTCAATTTACGAGCCGCTTCCTGCTGCAATGAACTTGTCGTAAAAGGAGCCGAAGGATTGCGCGTTCGCTCTTTCTCTTTGACCTCTGTAACGACATAATCCTTATCTTCAATTTCTTTAAGTATTTCTTTCACTTGCTCTTCATTTCCAAGCTCTGTCTTCTCTCCACGAAGCTGATGGAACTTTGCCTCAAACGGACTTCCGTCAGCTTCCAGTCTCGCCGTAATACTCCAATATTCCTCCGGAACAAATTCGTTGATTTCGTCTTCACGATCCAGAATAATTTTGACAGCTACGGATTGGACTCGTCCGGCAGACAGTCCCTTCTTCACTTTCTTCCATAAAAGCGGACTGATCTTGTAACCTACAAGCCGGTCCAAAATACGTCTTGCCTGCTGTGCGTTCACAAGATCCATGTTGATCTTGCGAGGCGTCTTGAAGGCATCCTTGACTGCTTGCTTCGTTATCTCATTAAATACGACCCGGCAGCTCTCGGTTTGGTCAAGCTCCAGAGCATGAGCCAAATGCCAGGCAATTGCTTCTCCCTCACGATCGGGGTCAGCTGCCAGATATACTTTTTTTACTTTTTTAGATGCGTCTTTAAGTTCTTTAAGTACAGAACCTTTTCCGCGGATCGTAATATATTTAGGATTAAAATCATTTTCCACTTCTACGCCGGTCTGACTCTTCGGCAAATCGCGAACATGACCCATCGAGGCTTTGACAATATATTTGCTACCCAAATACTTACCGATTGTCTTCGCTTTCGACGGGGACTCCACGATGACAAGTGAATCCGCCATAGGTTCATCCTCCTCTCACAATATAACCCTACATGTCACCTATGGCGGATGTAATTCATAGCGCCACAGGAATCTATATTAACTTATATATAGCACCAGGTAATTGCATGATTTGCTTTTTTATGATTAAAGATAACAGAACTGAATGCAAATGTCCAAAATCGAATGGGAGTTTGTAAACCAAATCATCCAGCGTCAATGGACCTGCCTCCAGCAAATCATATATCATTTGTTCCTCAGAACTCAAGCTCGGCATCATCTTCAGATCTGAATTGCCATCAGCGGCTGCCACTGTCTCCTGAGTTCTCTGTTTCATAAGGTGCGCATATTCTTCAATTATATCTTCTGCACAGGTAACCAGCTTTGCCCCTTGCTTAATCAAATTCAGTGTTCCCTGGCTTTTGGGTGAAGTAATCATACCCGGCACAGCGAACACATCTCTTCCCGCCTCCAGCGCAGCATCCGCTGTAATCAAGGAGCCGCTGCGAATATCAGCCTCTACAACCAGCGTTCCGTAGGTAAGTCCGGCAATAATTCGATTTCTTTGCGGAAAGAGCCCGGGACGAGGCTGCATATGGAGCGGATATTCGGTGACAAGCAAGCCTTGCTGCTCAATTTGATCCGCCAGTGAATGATTCTCAATCGGATAAATGTGTGAGAATCCTCCTCCTAAGACAGCAATGGTCGTTCCTCCTGCCTTAAGGGCAGCTTCATGGCAGACACTATCTATTCCTCTGGCAAGACCACTGACAATGGTGTATCCTGCGCTGGAGAGCTCCGAGGCTAGAATCTCCCCTACCTTCTTCCCATAGCCTGAAGGCACACGAGTTCCCACCATAGCTATAGAAGGATGATGAAGCAAGCTCGCTTCTCCTCTTAGATATAGCACTAGAGGTGGGTCTGGAGTTTCCTTCATGAATACAGGATAATCCGCATCAAGGTAAGTTACAAATGGGGTGCGCGCTTTGGATAAGGAATGAAGTTTCTCCTCGATCCATGCTTCGGAGAATCGTGCGTTTAATTTAAGCGCCTGGTCTTTCGTCATACCCGCATGAATCCAGTCCTGAGTTTCGTATTTTAGCATGTCCTTATTTAAATTTCCACTTGAGAGCAGCTTATTTATCGTCTTTCTTCCAATCCCATCAATTTCATGCAGCCCAAGTAATATATAACTAGATTCCAATAGATTAATCCTCCCTGACCCTATAATGAATGAGTAATCTTGTATAAAAAGACAAAAAGCAACCCTTCTGTCGTCATTCGACAAAAAGGTTGCTTACCTCGCTCTTGCAATATGCCTTCATCCACTATTACAGCTATTATAATAGAAGAAAAAATTATTTTAACAGTTAGTGAGTTGTGCAGAGATTAAGAATACCGCGCTCCTCAAGCACACTAACCAGCGTAGATCCCATCTCCGAAGGTGTAGGAGCGACGCGGATTCCGCAGGCTTCGAGTGTTTCGATCTTTTCCTTCGCTGTTCCTTTACCACCCGAGATAATCGCTCCTGCATGGCCCATTCGTTTACCTGGAGGTGCAGTCACACCGCCGATAAAGCCCACTACAGGTTTTGTCATATTATCACGAATCCACTCTGCCGCTTCTTCCTCAGCTGTACCGCCGATCTCACCAATCATGATTACAGCATGTGTGTCAGGATCCTCATTGAAACGTGAGAGAATATCGATAAATTCAGAGCCTTTGACAGGGTCTCCACCGATACCGACCGCAGAGGATTGACCAATTCCGCGTGTTGTCAACTGATGAACCGCCTCATAGGTTAATGTACCGCTTCGGGATACAACGCCAACATGACCCGGCATATGAATGTATCCAGGCATGATACCGATCTTACATTCTCCCGGTGTAATGACACCAGGACAGTTAGGCCCGATCAGAACCGTTTTCTTGCCTTCCATATAACGGGAGACCTTAACCATATCCAGTACCGGGATACCCTCTGTAATACAGATCACAAGATCTAATTCAGCATCAACAGCTTCCATGATAGAATCTGCTGCAAAAGCCGGGGGAACATAAATAACACTAGCTGCAGCTCCGGTCGCTTCTTTAGCTTCCACAACGGTATTATAAACCGGCAGGCTGACGACATTGCCATTCTCAAGTGTAATGTCAACGTTTGTACCGCCCTTACCAGGAGTTACACCGCCTACCATTTGAGTACCGTAATCCAGCGCACCCTTAGCATGGAATTTGGCCGTGGCACCTGTGATTCCTTGTGTAATCACTTTTGTATCTTTATTTACCAAAATACTCACGATCGTTCACATCCCCTACGGTTATTTTCAAATATTCGGGCAGCCCCGAAAAGGAATGAATTATTTAACGAGGGCAACGATTTTTTGTGCACCGTCTGCCATCGAATCCGCTGCTACGATGTTAAGACCGGATTCGGATAATATTTTCTTGCCCAGATCAACGTTCGTTCCTTCAAGTCTTACGACAAGAGGTTTGGTGAGGCCAAGCTGCTTCGCTGCTTCAACAACACCATCAGCAATGACGTCACAGCGCATGATGCCGCCAAAGATGTTGACGAAGATTCCTTCTACCTTAGCATCAGACAGAATAATCTTGAATGCTTCAGTTACTTTCTCTGTTGTAGCACCGCCCCCAACGTCAAGGAAGTTGGCTGGGTCGCCACCGTAATACTTGATGATATCCATCGTTGCCATGGCAAGACCCGCACCGTTTACCATACAACCGATGTTACCATCAAGCGCTATGTAGCTCAGGTCATACTTCGATGCTTCGATTTCTTTCTCATCTTCTTCATCTAGATCACGCAAAGCTTGAATGTCTTTGTGACGATATAACGCATTGGAATCAAAATTGAGCTTCGCATCCAGCGCCATAACGTTGCCATCGCCTGTGACAACGAGCGGATTAATCTCGGCAATGGAACAATCTTTGTCAACGAATGCTTCATACAGCGCGAGCATGAACTTCACCGCTTTATTGACCAGTTCACTTGGAATGTTAATTGCATAAGCAAGTCTCCGCGCCTGGAATACCTGGAAACCAACCGCAGGGTCGATGACTTCTTTGAAAATCTTCTCTGGTGTTGCTGCCGCTACCTCTTCAATCTCGGTACCACCTTCTTCAGAAGCCATCATGACAACTCGTCCGGTTCCGCGGTCTACGACAACACCTACGTAATACTCCTTGCGAATATCGCATCCTTCTTCGATAAGAAGACGTTTTACTTCTTTACCTTCAGGGCCTGTTTGATGAGTGACCAGCACTTTACCGAGAATTTCGGAAGCATATGCACGTACTTCATCTGAATTTTTGGCTACTTTTACGCCGCCTGCCTTACCGCGTCCACCTGCGTGGATTTGCGCTTTTACTACAGTCACCTGGCTTCCCAGCGACTCTGCGGCCTCTACCGCTTCCTCTACCGTGTAAGCAACTTTCCCGTTCGGAACGGTAACTCCGTACTGTTTCAGCACTTCTTTTCCTTGATATTCATGGATATTCATTCTCGAATCCTCCTATCAACATGACTGCAACAAGGCGGGTTAAATGACATGTTTCCTTATAAACCCACATCATTGTATCATGTTTTTAAAACGCTTACCTTAAAAATTCATCTCGGAACGAGTGTATTTTGATATCGGTATCATTCCAAATATCGAATACTTGGCAATAAATGTAAAATAAAAAAACCTTCATGGTTAATTAGTTACTTTTAACCAGAAGGCTTCAACTATACACAATTATACTCAGTTTATCTGTTTAACCCCATTCTCAGTTATTACTGCTTACTCTCCACGTTTGCATCGTGAACTTTGGCTAACAGTCCTTTGAATTGATTGAGCATTACACCAAACTGCTCATCATCATCGCTCGTTCCTGAGCGCATCGCAAGCGGAATATGCAGCGCTTCATCATGAAGCCTCGCACCTTCCTCCGTCAACGTAATCATAACCTTTCTTTCGTCGCTCACAGAACGCTCGCGATGAATAAGGCCGGCTGACTGCATTCTCTTGAGCAGCGGAGTCAGCGTGCCTGAGTCCAGGTAGAGCTTCTCTCCAATGTCCTTAACCGTGCATTCCTTATGCTCCCATAACACCATGAGTACGAGATACTGTGAGTAAGTCACTCCAAGCTTATCGAGAAAAGGCTGATACAGTTTAGTAATCTCTCTAGAGCATGCATATATAGCAAAGCAAAGCTGGTTCTCCAGCTTCAATTCTTCATGAATCGACATAGTACCTCCACCCGCTTATCAGATTATGTTTTAATCAAGTTGTCTTTAATGTTCTTTAGCAGGATAATTCACATTTTCTTCTTATTTTAGCACAGCAATCATAAAAATCTACATTTAATTTATGAAAATTATTTACAATTATATTTTATTATGATAAATTTAATTTTACACAATATATTTTTCGGTATTACTACATTATCATCACTGCGTCCCTATTGACTCCATAACGTTATCCATCCGTATATACAATTCTCATGCAGCCTACAGGTTAAGCGTACTGGTATTTAAAGTTGGTACATTTATAGCAATAATGTCTTCTATTTCCCTATAAATTGTTGTATGCTGCTGAGAATTTTTATATAGATAATTCCGTATCATTCTTATTTATAATTAAGATACAGATTCAGATGAAGATTCTTGAACATCCAGAATGACTTGAAAATGAGGAAGCACCTATTCACACTGACACTCTCAAGATCATGTGACGAGAGCAGCGTAGAATAGGTGCTTTCCTTTTGTGTGGAAATATGCGGGTATGTTTAGTATAGTATAATTACTATATATTAAAATTTTTACTTATGAATAAAAAAGTATATTTCCAAGGAAGTGAATGGATTGTGACTCATAAATCTAATGATAATCATCAGAAGAATACTTCAAACGAATCACATGAAAATGTTTCTTTCAATAGTGCGACGGATCATTATCGTAATGTAATGGGTGCTCCTACGAAGAGAGTACATATGAGCAGCTTGCCAAAGCCAATCAAATGGTTCATGTATATTATTTATTTTGTTGCGGGACTAGCAGCTCTATCGATCTTGGCAATTATTATTTATCAGACTATTACTTGATTAAGGTATCGGAATTAAGCTTAGTCTAATCCTAATCTAAGAGGCATGAAAAAAGCTCCCGAGATCATTCTCGACAGCTAATAAACAGCACGACGTTATAGATTACGAATAATCTCAAAATAATATTGAATATATGCTAATCAAAGTGATTAGTATTCCTCCAACGAAAGATAATAGGTATCCTAATGTGCTAAAGGAAGTTAGAATCTCAAATAATACAGCGAGAAACATTGCAGGTTTTGCTTCCTGCTCCTTTAATCCCGTTTTAACGACATTATATAAATCTTTGACATAAAAATATCCAATCCAAGTAAAGAATATCCCAGCTATAATTCCTATGAGGTCATTTTTTAGCATAGCGAGTCCTACTTCCCAATTATATTCCGCAATGAATCCATTAAATTTCTTCAATATTTCTAACATAAAAAGCTCGCCAGAGCGATTGCCAAGGTACTGAACAGAACAGTGAAATATAAAAAAAGCTAAAAGCCTATCAAGGTTTTTTTAAATTATTTCTTATAGTTTAACTACATAAACTATAGTTGCAATAAAATTCCAGTTTATGTCGTTGGGATTGGGAGGTTGTCATTTTCATAATAACCCTCCATATCTTCTACCCACGATTTTAACCCATGAAGAAAGCTCTCTATATCACTATTCTCCCATTCGTCGGGCTTTAACTTAAAATCATTTGCTAACAAAGAAATAAACTTTGTGAATTGTTCCTTATCCTTTACTTTTTCTAACTCTTAATATAATTCATTTCCACATCTGACTATCTCTTTTGAAGCCCAATTGACTGGTTATTTCTTCAAAGTCCATATTTTCATTGAATCATCTTTCCATACATTAATTCTTTTTAAATCAGTAGGTGATAGAGTACCTGATTTTAATGCATTTGCATATCCTGTTACTGTATACTCACCGGTTTTATTTTTAATAGAACTTTGCATATAATGAATGGATGTCTTTAGGATTTAGAGTATTATTCCCCAAACCCTTTGGTTCACTCTTAAATAAACCTTACGGGTCAATATAACTTACTTCATCTGGTTTACAAATTCTGTTTTCACTACTTTGTAGGTGGCTTGTCGTAGAGACAACCTTTCGTGCTAAGAGAGCGACCAATATCGAACGCCCCTAGCAGCTCATCCTTCGTTTGGTTCTTAAATTCACTGCCACGATCCGTATGAAACCATTGAATGTCGCTCAAGTCGCCTTCTACCGTGGCAAAGGCACGAGAAATTAAAGGCCCTGCACTGTGTCCAATAATTTCTCTATTAAATAAGTCATTGTCCTCCTACAATGTTTATTTGTTAAAAATACTCAATAATAGTTATTTTAACATTAACTCGCCTAAAGCAATCTATCATATTAAAATTAATTCTGTAAACCTATAATTTGGTGTAGCCGATCCAATCTATTACAGGTGATGTGATAACTATTCAAGAAGAAGAGACCGAAACTGGAACGATAGCTTTTGTACATATCTTGGACGATGACTTTAATTCAATCACGGGATATTATTTTGGTTCTACTGGAGATATTCTAGAAGGTGATACTGTTAGATTAAGAGGAGTCCCAACGGCAGCTTATTCTTTTGCTAATATAGGTGGAGGTACAACAAACGCCACATTGATTACTATTTCAACTATTCAAAAGCTATAAAAAATGTACCCTCGCCAAATTAAGCGAGGGTATTTTTGATTTTTATAAATTAATCATTATCTGCTTTATTTCTTCTAATCAAGCTTTGCGATGATTTCGGAACAAATGAAAGCTAAAAGCATTCAACTCTGGAGAGGCCTATTCTCAAGGAACATGACCTCTCATATATTTTCTTATTATACAAATGGGCTTATTTTGTTTCAACATTAATGCCCCAAGGCTTTAACACCATTTCTAAATTCATCAATTGAATTGTTTATTTTCTTAACATCATTTACAGTGATGTCAGATGGTTTATAGTTTATAGCCTTCCAAGCTTTCCCGTAAACTGCATATAATGCACCGAGTGCACCCTCATCTTCATCAAGTGGAGTAAGCGCACCATATGGTTCAGTTATATTTCTGAATTCTTCAATGAGGAAAGCCGCGTCAATCATTTCCTGATTCGTAATGTTATTATCAGTAATTAAAGCTGAAAACCGATAATTAATACTAGCGGCCCGCTCGTCTATGCTGACAAGCTGTAATTGTTGAAGATCTTTAATTTTGCTAGTGAGAGCGTGGTATTTACTTGCTGTAATTATTGAATAAACTCCAATAATTATTGCTAGACCAATCACCAACAAAATTAATATATTCTTTTTCATAGTTCACCTTACTTTCTTCCTGTAATCGTGAAGTAGTGCGTAGCTTGTCGAGTATATACATCAACAGGATAGTAATAAGAAATATCATTTGTTGTAAATACAGTGTAATATGCCTTAGCACTTGCTTGTAAATTTCTTGTAACACCTTCAGGAACATCGTAGTGAAACAAAAAGTTTGAGACTGCTCCTATCGATTTTGGTTTGTATCCTGCTTTATATGTGCCTGTTGCAGGATCGTACACGCCTGCGGTATATTTATCAGCATTTGCAACGCCAACACTAGGTGGTATCTCTGTTTTATCTTTTGAGACACTTGTAAGGTATATTGATGCAGATTTGTTTAATCCATCTATGTTATGTTTAACTCCACCTGATGACTCATTGATTAAAAAGAGAGCTGTATCAATGATACCTCCTAAGTACGGTATCGATAGTCCGTCAGCTAACCATCCCAAACCAGGAATAGCTACTTTAGAGGATTCCTTTGGTAATATATTCGAAGGTGCAATAAAATTATCGACAGCACTTTGCGACTTAAATGTAGTTACAATTTTTGAGTTTGTTACCTGTGTAGCTCTTATGTCACCTGGCATTTTATAATTACGACTATACCACTGTTGAACTATGCCGTTACGTGTGTAGGTTTTTATTCTAGCTTTACCTGAGAATCCATCATAAACAACAGAACTAGAGACAGCAATTGTAGCAGCGTTGTTCTCTTGTATAGTACCGTTAGGATTGAAATTTAATTCACCGATCCCGGTGGCATAATTATAACCTTTATAATAGTACTTTTCATATGCATCGGCTACAGCACTAGAAGGTTTAATTGAAAAAATGAAAATAGCTAAAATAACGATGAGCAACGTAATATATTGTTTTTGTTTTTTCATTGTTGGCTTTCTCCATAAATAATCTTATTGATTTGATCCCAGTCATTTTTAGTTAGAAATGCCTCTCCAAATGGGATAAAGGCAGTTTCACCTATAGACCCTGATGTTAATGCAACATCAATTTTTTTAGTTTTAGGTTCAAATCTGATACCCAAGATTGCTTCTTCTTGGTTAACTTTATTTGTTAATTGAACTGAGACACTTCCAATGTAAACTGTCCGATCGTCATATTTCACTTCACGAAATACATCTTGACCTGTAAAGTTGAAAAATTGTTTTTCTTCTTTCAGTTTTAACTTGCCCGATATACTTCCATTATAAAGTGTCATCTCAGGCGACATTTCTTCATTTTTTTGAAGTTCAATATCTAAGACAAGTTGTGATTGTTTTTCTTTACCAAATTTCTTGTTGTTTTCAATAGTTAAAGAGCTATCCTTAAACTCTTCTAATAGTTCATCATTTGACTTAATATTGAACTTGTAGGTATTGTTATTCTTATCATCTGTAAATCCCATAGTAAACAGAACTACAGCGAAGAGAGAGATCACTAACCCAACTATTATTATTTTTTTCTTATTCATTCAACAATTCACCTCATGTTACGTATAGATCTATGATCACTGCCCGGACAAATGATAATAGTGACATACTAGCTAATAATTATCCAAGGGAAGAAAGTCTTGGAATTATTGCTAATGTGTACTGATAAGTATAGCAGAGTGATTAAGCATGATTAACCTTTAAATATTTACAATAGAGGAATATATTTCATTTAATGGGTGCTATTATTTAATCAAAATAAGAAAAAAGATGTTTAAATGGAAATAAAGCCCTATCCACGAGAACAGGGCTTTTTCATTTAGTCAGCTACTTCAATCTCTACTAGTCTTCGATCAAGCTCGGCGATATCTTCAGAAATGATTGAAATAAGTTTTAGGAAATTCTTTCTGAACCGATACATAACGACAGCTGCTTCTTCCCTTGTCTGGGTTGCACCCGGTCTGGACCCGTCATAGTATCCGTTCTTCGTCATTTCTTCCCAGGCTGACTCAGCCCAATCGCTAACCTTATGAATATCCCTCTCTGTAGTCACCTTAGCAGTCTCCTTCCGCTTTATACCGAAGTATGATGCAATCCCCTTAACATGTCCGTCTATGATCGCCTGAATGACCTCTGGACGCTTTAAGCGTTCTGAGTCAGCTAAGACATCTATAAATAGATTTTCTGTCAAGACTGCTGGCATTTTACTTTCACGGACCATATGCAAGTTCTCTGTCTTCTGACCCCGATCAATTACACCGAATGGTTTGAGCTCATTCATTACAGCAGTGTGAATAGCATTCTGAAGCTTTACATAGTTGCTTTATCAACTGCGCTTTGCATTAGCAGGCTACCCAATTCCTCGTTAAGAGCTGTATTTTCTCCCTGCAACCCTTTCACCTTCGATTCCAGCGATCCGTTAGAAACGTATTCATAAAAAATAGTTTTGTTAGTTATATCTATCCGTTGAATTGGTGTTAGGTCCGGTGCCAAATTTTCAGGACCCGGTACTTCGTCAACTTCTACATAGTTTCCCAACTCTTCCTGCGGAACCGTGAAATATATATAAGTGACTGTGCCATAACCTTCTTTATATGGTTCATAAAATACGTAAGCCATTTTAAATTCCCTTTCCTGTAGTCGAATTGTTTACATAGTGTATATCGTAATCCTGGAAAATCTACCAGATACAATTGGCGCGTAGTTGCATTCGCTGATAGTGAGCTCCCTAGCATACTAACCGATAAAATCGTTCCCGCTAATACTGAGCTAATTTTTTTATTTTTTTCATTTTTCACACCACTCCTTTTAAGTAACGTCTCATATCCCTTTCTACGGTGATAAGCACGAATAGAGATACTTTTCCATTCATAACTTTTGAACCCCACTGCCAACCAATATGGATTTCATTACCATCAAAAAAGTCATACTTGACATTTCAAGTTATCCCTATTTACAATTAACTGTAAGTAAAATTTGTAGCCCATTATTTATACTTTTGAATCTTCCTTATAGAATCAGAATACAGTTTATTTGATGTAAGATGATTTATATTAAATCTAATTCCTGTTTACTTGAAAATAAGGAAGCACCTTTTTTCACGTTGATACGCTCATGATTTTGTTATGAGACGAATACGTAAAGGGGTGCTTTTTGGTGTATGGAAAATTATACGGTGCATGTTTATATGGCATAGATGGGGTATTAATTGAGGTGGAGACGGATCTCTCGAACGGTCTGCCCCAGACCTCCATCATCGGACTTCCGGATTCGGCCATTAGAGAAGCGGTGGAACGGGTTCGCGCAGCGATTAAGAACTGCGGATTTCAGTATCCGATGCAGCGGGTTACGATCAATCTGGCGCCAGCTGATCTGAAGAAGGAGGGGTCCTCTTTTGACTTAGCCATTGCCCTCGCAATACTATCGACCAGTGAGCAGCTGCTGCTTCCCCCTGACAAAAAGACACTGTTTCTCGGCGAACTCGCGCTGGATGGGAGTCTTAGGCCTGTGCCTGGCGTTCTCAGTATGGTGGATTTAGCACGCAGACAGGGCTTTGATTCGGTCATCCTGCCTCAAGAAAATGCCGCAGAAGGAGCAATTATTGGTGGAATTGATGTGTTTGGCCTCTCTCATCTAAAAGAGATCATTCCGGACAATTCAACTTCACCTGATGGAAAAATCTTGATAGAGAACTACAAGCATCTGATCAGTCATCGTCCGCCTACCTCGACTGCTCATGAAGAGCATCCTTCCCTTCCTGAGGATTATCTGGATGTTCTCGGTCAGCAGCATGTCAAAAGAGCATTGACCATTGCAGCAGCAGGCATGCATAACATCCTGCTCGTAGGACCGCCTGGAACGGGAAAAACCATGCTCATTAAACGTCTTCCGACCATTCTTCCACCGCTGTCTGAATTGGAGGCACTGGAAGTCACCAAAATATTAAGTGCTTCGGGTAAGCTCAAAGAAGGAGTCAGCGGGCTTGCAACCAGACGCCCTTTTCGTTCCCCTCACCATACGATCTCGAGCGGAGGACTTATCGGGGGTGGGACAGTTCCCAAGCCTGGGGAAGTAAGTCTGGCCCATAGGGGGATCTTATTTCTTGACGAGCTGCCGGAATTCAGCAGACAAGTGCTTGAAGTGCTCAGGCAGCCGTTAGAGGATCGGCAGGTTACAGTGAGCCGGGCAAGAGCCGCCTTTACTTTCCCTGCTCATTTTATGCTCGCTGCATCCATGAATCCATGTCCGTGTGGATACGCCGGTGGAGATCCTCAGCTGCAGCGCTGTACCTGTAGCCCTGCCAAGGTTGCTGCTTATCGTGCGAAAATATCCGGTCCCTTAATAGATCGAATTGATCTGCAGGTAGAAGTTCCAAGACCTAGAGAAGGATTAGAGGCAACAGTAACCTCTTCTTCGGAAACGATGCTTCAGATGGTGCTCTCCGTTCATAAAATTCAAGCAGCGCGCTACAAGAATTACCCTATCTCTTGGAATAGTGAGCTGTCCGGCAGACTGTTAAGACGTTATGCCAACCTTGAGCGTGATGCATCCGAAATGCTGGTTCAAACCATTGATGCCCTCGGACTCAGTATGAGATCCTATGATCGGATCCTGAAGATGGCCAGAACAATTGCTGATTTGGGAGGGCAGGATTTAATCCAGATCGAACATGTTGCAGAAGCGATACAATATCGTAATTTAGATTTAAAATCGGTTGCGATGCCGGAGTATGATTAAGAATTTCTAACCAATAGGACTAACCATTCAATACAGAGCATCCTGAGGATGCAGCTATTAGATAGATATAATTTTAAATGAGTTAAATATAGGGTTTAATATAGGGATTAATAATGAATGAGATTGGATACGATCGAGATTGATAGACTTCAATAGACTTCAATAGACTTCAATAGAATTCAGTAGATGATATATTACATTCGAACAGGATACTAGATACATTACAATATAAACAACATACACTCAACTGTAATCAAAACCGCCTCTTTTCGCCTTAGATAACATCCTTGCTGCATGGTCTAGATCATATTTATTCTCAAGCCAATCGACATCGACGTATTCGGTAGTGCCAAATCGAGCTCTGTAGAAGGCTAGTCTCCTAATCGGGTACGGCTCTCCTTCTATTTTATTTAACAAATAATACCCAACCAGCTCTGCAGCTTCCTTCCAAGCATATCCTGATTTTTTATTCACCTTTAACTCATATAAGGTACCGTCGTTCATCACATCAGCGTAAGCACCGCCCACCACCCTGCGTTTTTGATCAAAGGACGGGGAGTAGAACGTATTGCCATGGATAGTGGTAAAATGCTCATTGAAGATCTGAATTAATTGAATTAAGTCCTCCATCACATCTGGCGTGGGGGGTATTGTAAATTGTTTAACAAATTGTTCTGTACTGGTAAAAGTAGACCTTACGCCCACTCGATATATCGTATCGAGCTTACTGCACATAAAAGCACCTCTGATCATCTCAGAGGGATGAATCTGCTCACCATGAACAAAGCTTGTCCATTTTGATCTAAATTCGGCATATAGCTGATTCAGTACAGCAGTCTCAGGAACATCCTCAAAAAACTCATTTATGACTTCATGTCCCTTTACTACAAATGGATTAAACGCCATATCAGGAGAATCACCGTTCTTTCTCGCAATCATGGCACAGGCTAGATATTGAAATGAGGTTCGAATAAGGCCTGACACGTAACTTGTGAACTGGGCTTCTGCCAATAGGTTTTTATTTTTGAATGGCGCTGCCGCTGCATCAGAATAAAAATCACCGGCTACTGGTGTCACTTCTCGAATAACTCTCTGCAAAGTGGAATTCGTATTCAATAATGAAGCCAAGCTCATAGATAAATCACCCTATCATTAAATGAATGGACTGCACTCTTACGTACAAACCATTATAAATTTCATAAGACTAATTTACAAAAATCTAAGCCCTTTACAACTACCACTTGAAATTTATTCACCCATTTTTCTTTCACCAAATATTAGAGTAGTAATCCTTAATAACAATCCTGGAATCCACCTTCCTAGAGCAGAATTGTACAACAAACTAATACTACAAACTGTCACATCAAATAGTGCTTGACAAAGAAAACAAAAAAGCTCTTTCTGATCAATTCAGAAGAGCTTCGTCTTATTTCGTCTTATTATAGCTTACTCAAAAATTGTTAATTTGGCCGCTGCAGCAGTACGCTCCTGAGGCTTAGGTACAACGTCAGGGTATCCTACATAGATCATACCGAGAATTTTCTCGCCAGGAACAATATTCAGGGTTTCTCTAAATTTAGGTCCATATAGAAACGGCTTGGTCATCCAGAAGGTCCCGATCTCTTCACTCCATGCTGCGAGCATGAAATTTTGTATAAGTGCACTGGTTGCCGCAAAATCCTCATCCCAAATCGCTTGGCGCGGATCTTCCTTCATGATGACAAGCAGCGTTGTCGGATTCGTAAGTACGGCATTGACAAATTTATTGTCCTCGCCCATTTCATTCGATACCGCCTCAGCCAGCTTCTGACGACCTTCACCTGTAAACAAGAGAAATCTCCAAGGCTCGCGAAGCTTATGATTCGGTGCCCACACCGCAGTATCCAGCAGCTCGGTAATTTTCTCAACCGGCACAGCCTCTTGCTTAAATTTCTTAATCGTCCGGCGCTCACGAATGACATCCTTTACATGGACAGATGAGGCAATTTGCGATTCATTCATATTATATGATCCTCCTTAACAGGTATGAAGTTTTAATCCAACACAGATAATGATAATCTTTATCAATTAGATACTGGTGTTAGCATACCTCGGTTCTTCATATAAAGTCAAATCATTATCCGTCCTACGAGTTCCACTAAAGGCTGTTTTTGCAATTAAAATTAGAATATGATCGACCATGCCCGAACATTCGTGCAGCTTCTCTCGAAGCACTTGCCATAGATTAAATCGATCTTGGCGAACAACATCAAACCGTTTGGCTTCGGCTCAGGAATGACATTACTAAGCCCTTAGTCAAACGATTTGATTAGAATGCATTTATGATGTGATCGATATGTAATGGTTCCTCTGTCCAGTTTGCTCGATTCAGCAGAACCCCTATGACATCAAAGCGAATGGGACTATTGTATAATTTGCGCTCTTGAATATATACGGCTGCGGTACGGCGTACCTGAGCTATTTTTCGTTGATTGACCGATTCCAGATGAGTCCCGAATCGATCCAGGCTTGTCCGGCTTCTGATTTCCGCAAAAATATAGGTTCCGTCCTTCTGAGCAACGATATCGAGCTCCCCGCTCTTGCATTTCCAGTTCGTATCCATAATGTCATATCCCTGCTGCTTAAGGTATTGCATAGCCGCCTTTTCCCCGGCTCCACCTTTCTCTTTGCGAGAATCTTTCCTCTTGTTAGGTGCAGCCGGCTTGGAATTAAAATATTCCTTCATCGTCGCTTACACCTCATTTCCCTGTCCTGCTGATGCAATTGCCTTCTGCTCGGCCTGATATACAAATGTAAGCACTTCGGCAACGAGCTGATACAATTCAGGAGGAATCTGTTCATCCAAATCCAGCTTAGACAGCACTTCGACAAGAGCGGGGTCTTCCTGAATCGGAACGCCATGCTCCAGTGCCTTCTCCAGGATGGATTCTGCCAGCCTTCCATCCCCTTTTGCAACCACGACAGGGGCTTCTGCCTCGCCAGGTGCGTATCTGAGAGCAACCGCCTTCTTACGAACCACGCTTTCTTGTGATTGCTGCTTCATACTCGCATATCCACCCCTTTATATGATTCTGGCACATAGGAGGCTATTTTGTTAATGACGGAGGAAGAGGAAGCCTCTCCTTGTTCTTTTGGCTCATGACGATTCTCAACCACCTCTGACTTATATACCGAGAGCTGATAACCTGTGCTCCGCAGGGCACTGTCCACTTGTGCACGCCCCAGCTCAAATATTTGCGCAGCCATCTCATTATCCGTGCGAATATGGAGACTGATGACCTTTCCTGCCACCTGCATGTCGATTAGTGTGGGGCCGAGCCGCTTCATGTTCAGGTCAAACCATATTCGGCAATGGGATGCATCCATTTCACCGCGCGGTCCGCGGCGGGACTGGATCTGGACATTCGCCGTCGTCTGTCCGTCCGCTCCGCTCAGAGGGATGAACCAGTTCATCTGGGCAAAAGGAGCGGTTCGGTCGGTGTTCATCAGCAGCTGATGCCCTGTAAGCAAGTGCACGAGCTGTCCTGCGGTCTCCTTGAGACCAGCAGGCAGCTCTGGACTTGCTTCAATCTGCATCAGCACGCTCTTGAGCGTGTCCGCCTGCTCTACAGCGGACACCTCTGCCTGCGCGGGTGCCAGCGCCCCGCGCACCACCTGCTGCTCGTGCTCAGCACCGAGCAGCTTCAGCACACGCGCCACCCACGAGTCATCCCTCATGGTGGCAGGCGTTTGCACTGCCGGTGCTGGCACTGCATCAGCACCGTCCTGCTGCGGCATGCCCTGCGCTGCCGCAGCCACCCCCGTGCCGGCCGAATCAGCTCCGGCCGGCCACTGCGGCGCAGCTCGCAGCTGGGCAAGCAGTGCTGCGGTACGCAGCACAAGCTCGCCCCCGCCCGCTGCTGCGCCTCTTGGAGCCTGGACAGGAGCTTCGCCTCTGTCCAGGCTGCGAGTGGCTGAAGTCGCCGTCTTCGGCTCTTCAGCCTCCCCCACAGGCAGGCTCGTCACTCTGCCTGCCTCATCCCGTTCAGCAGCAGCCGCTTGCGCCTGGCTGCCCGTATACACCCGGTGATCCTGAACTTCCGGATCACCGCCACCCAGCTCTACCTGCAGTGTACCAGCTACATTATATCCTGGTGCGCCTGTGCCCGCTGAGCGAAACGTCGTATTAGGTTCTGCGGCTGCAGGACCAGATGCTGAAGTTGTCTTTACAGCTTCTACGGCGTTACCTTGGACAATCCTTGGATCTGTTTTCCCTTCCTTCATGGGCACCATAAGTTCGGGTTCGTCAGCTCCGGCATTTTGACCTGTTAACGCTGCTGCACCCGCTGCTTTATGAATATCTGCTTGCTGCTGCGCCATTCCAGCACTTGATGGTCTAGTCCCCTCGCTCCCAGCATGTATCCGGGCTTGACTATTCTCTTGTGAGCCAGCCATCTCTCTAGCTGTCTCCGAGACACCGCTCAGTACCTTCCCACTCGCAGCAGCTTCATTCAACCTTGCATCTAGCTGACCCAGCATTTCATCTAATGCGGGTCCAAACATCGCATAATATAAACCGGAAACGGTAGCCCCCGTGACAGGCAGTCCCCTCTGCATGGCAAGAATTGCCGAGGTGATCCACTCTATATCCCCTGCTGCAGCCGGCTTTAAATTCATAAGGGATTGAACCAGCTTCACATTGTCCTTGGTCAGCGGTACTCCACTCTGCTGCATTGCGCTAACCAGTGTTCTGTTCTCCTTCGTATCCGGCAGCTGAAGATTCGTCAGTAGATCTGCAAGCGTTGCTGTCGATACGGATGCAAGCGTGCCTTGAAAAGGCTTCATCACCATCATGCCGTCCTTGTTCTGTCCACCCACCTGAAGAAGCGCATTTTGCCCAGCTACTAGCGGAGCATCTAATGCTGCCCTCACCTGCACCCCTTTGATTTGAAGCACGGCTTCCTTTTGATCCGGTGACACCTGAATGACCTCGGCACGCACAACCATTCCTTCTTTCAGCTCGAGTGTCTTAGCTCCGCCTAGAGGCTTGGGATCGCCGAGCATTCCCCTGATCGCTTGACCTATATTCAAATAGCATCCGCTCCTTTCCTTAAACAATGACGTGCCATTCTATATAAACGGGTATCATTGAAATACTTATGTCTAATCTACCAAAGTACACTATTAATCTTATCGGTATAACGGAAAGAACACTGAAGAACGCTTTCCTAGTAAAAAAGCAGTACTGCTCTTAGACACAGTACTGCATAAAATTTAATATGACTATCATAATTGATATCCATCGATTATATGAAAATGAAATGAAATGAATTACACAGATCACGATAAATACATTCCAAGGAGCTTCACGATCTATCATCCATTGTATTATGCTAACCTGTAACCCATACTATGATAAAGCATGGACATCAGAGGCACTCGTCTCATCTACTTCTTAATTACTGCTTATTTGCTACACTACGCCCTATCTACTAGAACAATGTAGGCTGCTCCTGCTCTCCTAATATCTTTCCAAGAAAGCTTCTGCGATGCAGCGGTGTCGGTCCCAAGGCAAGGAGCTGCTCTCTGTGCAGCTTCGTTGCATAGCCCTTATGTATAGCAATTCCGTACTCAGGATACAGCGCATCCCACTCCCCTTTACACATCCGATCTCGCGTAACCTTGGCAATAATGGATGCTGCACCGATCGATTGACTATTAGCGTCCCCTTTGATAATGGATAATTGCGGCAGATGAATGTCTACGGTTTCTGCATCCACGAGCAGATGATCCGGAGATGGGGTAAGCGACTGAACGGCCTGTTTCATGGCAAGCCTTGATGCCTGTCTAATATTAATCCGGTCTATCGTATCCACATCCACAATCCCTATACCTACAGCGACAGCTTCCTTCATGATGATATCGAATAACAATTCCCGCTTCTTATCACTCAGCTTCTTGGAGTCATTGACCCCTTCAAGCACCAGTCCTTTAGGCAAAATAACGGCAGCTGCTACAACATCGCCGAACAAGCAGCCTCTTCCTACTTCATCAATGCCTGCAATATATTCCGCCCCACTGTCCCAAGCTTGTCTTTCGTACCTTAGCATATCAACTTCAGGTTCTTCGAACGTATCCGTCCCCTGTATTTCCAAATTTAGTTCTGTCATTTGTTATTTCCCCCTAACGGCACAACCCATAACCATTATCATAACATATGTACACTTACGCGAGAACCACATAGAAGCACGGGTAATGCAGCAATCCCCTGCAGTACTCTGCAGGGGATTAACGGCAAATCCTATTTTGATGATTTAATCGATGGTTTCTTTAAAAAGGAGATTCCAGACTAAATCGACCAAGCTTGCCGCCTCTCAGCTCTCTAAGCATCAAAGAGGAAGCCTTCTCCAGATCGATTCGTCCTCCGCTCATGACGGCACCGCGCTTACGTCCGATTTCTTCCATGATGGCTACAATCTGATCCGGATCTTCCGAATCTTTCGGAGCTTCAGACAAGCCATAACGCTCCTGCATTGCCGGCCAGTAATACTGGGCAAGATATTTTATCGCGAAAAAGGCAATGTCCTCCACGTTAAGTATCTCTTCCTTAATGGCACCCGTAACGGCCAGACGGTAACCCACATTCTGATCTTCGAATTTAGGCCACAGAATACCTGGCGTATCCAGGAGCTCAATTTCCTTACCTACTCTAATCCATTGCTGACCTTTGGTTACGCCTGGACGATCACCGGTAGCCGCAATATTTCTACCGGCCAAACGGTTGATTAGTGTAGATTTACCGACATTCGGTATGCCAACGATTAGTGCGCGAATCGCTCTCGGGTTCATGCCTTTGGCAATTTGCCTGTCGATCTTTTCTTTCAACAATATCTTGGCAGTCGAGGGGATATCCTTAACACCTGTTCCTGTATTGGCATCGACAGCCAGTGCAGTATGACCCTCTTCTTTAAAATACTTAATCCATTCTTCCGTTACCTTCGCATCAGCCAAATCCGACTTGTTCAGCAGGATCATTCGTGGCTTGTTCTGCAGTATTTCATCAATCATCGGGTTACGGCTGGATAATGGAAGCCGTGCATCCACCAGTTCAATGACGACATCGATCAATTTCAGCTTCTCCTGAATTTGACGACGGGCTCTCGTCATATGTCCTGGAAACCATTGTATGGTCATCGCTATTCACCTTCTTTTTCACAAACAGTTGAATCCATTTCAACCTCTGTCATATATTTCAATTTCAGTGATTAATCCATTCGATATCCTTCAGCGGCCAGAAAATAACATCGGCTCGTCCTACAATATCCTCAAGTGGTACATATCCAATCATACGACTGTCTGTACTGTTCCCACGGTTATCACCAAGGGCAAAAATATGACCTTCCGGCACAGTGCCGTCCGGGAAATACTCATTCGGGAAGTTGTACGTATTGTACTGTCCGCCATTCGCCTGTGCTTCTGCAATCGCTTCTTGCAGATAAGGCTCCTCCACAACTTCACCATTTACCTTCAAGGTGTCCCCCGTGACTTCAACCGAATCCCCTTCAACGGCAATGACCCGCTTAATGAAATCCCGGTTTTCAGAAGGCACATGGAAGACAACGACCTCTCCGCGTTCGGGTTCCCTGATGTCATACAGGATTTGGTTCACAATGACTCTTTCACCTGTATGAAAATTCGGCTGCATCGATGGCCCGTCAACAATAAAAGGCTTGAACAAGAAGAATCGGATAATAAACACGAGCACCAACGCAATTGCAATGGCTTTGACCCATTCCCAAATCTCGTTCTTTACCTTTTTCGATTTAGAATTCCCATTCTCCGGTGTATTCAAACGTTCATTCTGCACATCCTGCTCCATCGCTTGTCCTCACTTCCTCATCCATGTCATCATCGAAACGATGCTTCTAGACATATTCTATGTATGATATCTTGTTAGAGACATACCATCTGTTGTCAAGATCGTTTCCTCTGAAAATATTGTAAGAGAAATCTTAACCGGATACAACTTCGTCCCTTCGATCGGAGGGCGAAAGCTCCTCTATATCACATAAATAGATTAAAAATTCTATATTGTTCATAATCAATTGAGCTGGATCGTCTACAATCGCATTCTGCTTCTACACAAACTATACATAAAAAAAAGCGAAAAGGGCTTGTTTCCAAGCCCTTTCCGTTATTCGTTATATTAACGAATTTCTTTAATTCTCGCTGCTTTACCACGAAGTTCACGAAGATAATAAAGCTTCGCACGACGCACTTTACCACGGCGAGCCACTTCGATTTTATCGATTTTTGGGGAATGAAGCGGGAAAGTTCTTTCCACACCTACACCGTAAGAAATTTTACGAACTGTAAAAGTCTCACTAATTCCACCACCACGGCGTTTGATTACTACACCTTCGAACAACTGGATACGTTCGCGAGTTCCCTCGATAACCTTAACGTGCACTTTCAAAGTGTCACCAGGACGAAAGTTCGGCAAATCTTTACGCAATTGTTCTTGTGTAATCGCTTGGACGATATTCATCTATGACTCCCTCCTTCCGTACAGGTGTTCATGTCTCTTCCGGATAACCTTCTGTCATCCATCATCATCCACAGCGGACCACCGTATTCCACACAACAGAAAAATTATAACATGTAATTGCAAAGTAATGCAAGTATTAAGCACTATTTTTCATAAAATCATTAGTTAATGCTGATTCATGCCACTTCTTGTCTGATTCAGTAAATTTGTTGTATCCAAAATATTACAATCTGTCATATTGTATCGTTTGTGATAGAGATGCTATTGCCGTGAACAATCCCACCCGTGCTCGACTCATAAAGCCTGTACTTCTTGGGAGCTCGTAAAGAACAAGGCATTTGACTTATCACTTCGTCAGCTTGTGCCTGAAGTGGCCGCAGCCTCGTTCCAGCCCAATACGTATAGTCTGGGGACAGTCAAATAATAGATGCAAGTATAGCATTTAGGTTAACTGTGGCGTAAAAACATCTGGCCATCGACTAGAACTCGGCTTATCTGTCATTATTTAAGGCTTATGAATTCACTCTTTCCGTTCGAGCTGTTCAAGCCATGCTTTCTCCTTCTTCGTCAGCTCCACCTGCTCCAGTAGATCTGGACGTCTCGTCAGCGTCCGAAGTAAGGACTGTTCTCTGCGCCAAGCGTCAATGTTTTTATGATGGCCTGAGAGCAGGATATCCGGTACCTTATGACCTCTAAACTCTGCAGGTCTCGTATAGTGTGGGTACTCCAGCAGACCGGTGCTGAAAGAGTCGGTAACCGCACTTGTTTCATTACCAAGCACGCCTGGAAGAAGTCTCACCACGCTGTCGATAACGACCATAGCTGGCAGCTCTCCCCCTGTCAGTACATAATCTCCGGTGGAAATCTCATCTGTCACCAGATGCTCACGAATTCGCTCATCATAGCCCTCATAATGACCGCAAATAAATATAAGATGTTCTTCCTTCGATAGCTCCTCAGCCTTCTTCTGCGTAAAGGTCTCTCCTTGCGGACACATCAGAATAATGCGCGGCTGTTTGGCAGATGATGCTTCCGACTGGATCTCCGCAATTGATAATGTCGCTGAATCTGATTCCACATCTAGAACGGATTCCGCATGCTCTTGCATATTAGACCCACTTCTTCTCGCTTCCTTCTTACACAGCAGATCTTCCACTGCGGCAAAAATCGGCTCCGGCTTCAGCACCATCCCGCCGCCGCCACCGTATGGCATGTCATCTACTTGTCCATGCTTGTTCCCCGCATATTCACGAAAGTTCAGAGCGTTCAAGGAAACAATTCCTTTGGCTTGTGCTTTCCCTAATATGCTTGTACCAAATACACCGTGAAACATTTCCGGAAACAGGGTTAACACATCAACCTTCATTACACTAATCCTTCCATCAGATGCACGGTTACCTTTTGATTAACAACATCGACATGCAGAATGACCTCGTCAATATAAGGAAGCAGAATCTCTTTGCCGTTATTCGCTTTGACCACCCACACGTCATTTGCTCCAGGAGTCAAGATCTCCTTAATCGTACCAAGCGTCTCTCCTTCATCTGTTACCACTTCACAGCCGACAATTTGGTGAAAGTAGAACTCATCTTCGCTCAGTTCTGATTGATACTCAGAAGACACTTTTAACATCGTGCCTTTATATTTTTCAACTTCATTAATGTTTGTGAAGTCGTTTAAACGCACGACATACATATTTTTGTGAAGTCTTGCTGACTCTACCGTTACAGGCAGATGTCCCTCTCCAGTATCAATAACCAGCTTGCTCCCTTTGGCAAAGCGCTCCTCCGGGAAATCGGTCAGCGGAAGTACTTTCAGCTCACCATGAATTCCGTGTGTATTTACGATTTTTCCTACATTAAAAAATTGTGACATAGGTCCTCCTGAATTTCGATTAGACAAGGCTAAGTTATATAAGCATGTACGAAAAAGGGCTAGGACATGCATCCTAACCCCCTTTCGTATATCTTTAAGATATGATATCGACGGTAACCCGTTTATCCATCTTAACTGCTGCAGATGTGACGACCGTACGGAGTGCTTTCGCGATCTTCCCCTGCTTGCCGATCACTTTCCCCACATCCTCAGGATGCACGGTCAATTCATAGACAACAAGGCGATCCTTCTCCAGTGTCCGGACCGACACATCTTCCGGATGATCTACCAAAGCCTTCGCAATAACGCCGACTAATTGTTCCATAGATACCCTCCGTTTTCAGCACCTAATTATTTCTGTTGTTTAAGCTCATGGAACTTCTTCATTACACCCGCTTTGCTAAGCAAGTTGCGAACTGTATCAGATGCTTGCGCACCATTTTGAAGCCATTTGAGTGCTTTATCTTCATCGATCTTAACCACTGCTGGTTGTTCAACCGGATTGTAGTAACCGATTTCCTCGATAAAACGGCCATCACGCGGGGAACGGGAATCCGATACAACCACACGATAGAAAGGCGCTTTATGAGCTCCCATACGTTTCAGACGAATACGAACTGCCACGAAAATTCACCTCCTTCAATAAAATAAATATATTGTAAGCTCGGCTTAACGGAAAGGGAATTTCATTCCCTTACTGAGTCCTTTAAGCTGCTTCATTGCCTTCTTATTGCCCTTCGGCCCCATCATACCACTGAATTGCTTCATTACTTTACGCATCTCATCGAACTGCTTAATCAGACGATTGACTTCCGCAACGGTAGTACCGCTGCCTGCTGCGATCCGTTTGCGACGGGATGGATTGATGATCTCTGGATTCTGCTTCTCTTCTCTTGTCATGGAGAATACGATGGCTTCAATCCGGTTCATCTGCTTGTCATCCACCTTGAGATCCTTGGTCTGCTTCATATTGCTCATCCCAGGAATCATGTCCATGAGCTGATCAAGTGGTCCCAGCTTCTTGATCTGGTCCATTTGCTCGAGGAAATCTTCGAACGTGAACGATGCGGTCCGCATCTTCTGTTCCATTTCCTTCGCTTTAGCCGTGTCAATGTTTGACTGGGCCTTCTCGATCAAGGATAGCATATCGCCCATGCCCAAAATTCGGGAGGACATGCGTTCCGGATGGAACGGCTCAAGTGCATCCAGCTTCTCACCGAGCGTGATGAATTTAATCGGACAACCTGTAACAGCCTTAACGGAGAGAGCAGCACCACCGCGAGTATCTCCATCCAGCTTCGTAAGCACGACGCCGGTTAGTGATAACTGTGAGTTGAAATGCTCTGCTACGTTTACTGCATCCTGACCCGTCATGGCATCCACGACGAGAAGTACTTCATCCGGATTTACATTACTGTGGATCAGCCGAAGCTCTTCCATCAGCTCTTCATCTACATGAAGACGACCGGCCGTATCAATAATGACATAGTCATGGCCGTTATCCTTGGCATGCTGCAAGCCTTGCTTCGCAATCTCTACTGGGCTTGTCTTGTCACCTAATGTAAATACCGGTGCTTTGAGCTGCTCTCCAAGAACCTGCAGCTGCTTGATCGCCGCCGGACGATAAATATCGCCTGCCACAAGCAGCGGCTTTGCATTTTGCTTCTGCAAGAGCTTCGCGAGCTTACCTGTGGTTGTCGTCTTACCGGCACCCTGCAAACCGATCATCATAATAACTGTCGGCGGTTTGTTTGCCTTGGCCAGCTTCGATTGGCTTCCGCCCATCAGCTCGGTCAGCTCTTTATTTACGATGTCAATGATGACCATGCCAGGAGTGAAGCTCTCCATCACTTCCTTACCAACGGCCTTCTCTTTGACTTTCGAAATAAACTGCTTGACGACCTTGAAGTTAACATCGGCTTCAAGTAAGGCAAGACGCACCTCTCGCATCGCTTCGTTGACATCTTCCTCGCTTACTTTCCCTTTGCCGCGAAGCTTGCTGAATACATTCGTAAGTCTAGCTGTTAATCCTTCAAATGGCATAAACACACCTCCTAAAGTCCATATTGCGAAGGGTAATCCCTATTCCAGAACCTCCAGGTGGTTCACAATTTCATTCATTCTATGTTTGTCTTCACTCGTCATCCCGCTTGATTCAATCATAATCTTAAGCTTCTCTAGGTCAGTAAGCCGCCATTCATGCTTCTCAAGCAAGCCGAGTTTGTCCTCATACATTTCAAGTACCTGCTCTGCACGCTTAATGTGCTCATACACCGCTTGCCGACTAATCTCAAATTCTGACGCAATCTCTCCCAAGGAAAAATCATCATGAAAATAATACTTCAGAAAAGTCTGCTGCTTCTCGGTTAACAGGTTTTCATAAAAATCAAACAGTAGGTTGATTCGATTCGTCTTCTCAAGCCGATTCTCCTGACTCATCTTGAGGGACACTCCCTTCGTCAAGGAAAAACACTTTACACTCATTAACGTTCTCTATCTTACAAAAAACAAAAGAAGATGTCAAGCATAAATCCTTGTCATCTTCTCATTCATTTTATTTTTGATCCCTACACTCACCAATTGGACTTATGAGCACCTATAGTCTGATAGGCGTCAGATAAATAATAACGGTAAAGAAATGCAGCACACTACCTGCCAGAACGAATAAATGCCAGATGGCATGATGGAACGGAAATCCCCGCCATACATAAAAAATTGTACCCAGGGTATAACAAATTCCTCCGGCAACAAGCAGCTCAATTCCGCCTGAAGGGATTGCGGCGGTTAATGGAGCCCATGCAATGACGATCAACCAGCCCATCGCAATGTAAAACAAGGTAGACATAAACAGAAACCGCTTGGTGAAGAAAGCCTTGAAGGCCACACCAAACAAAGCAATCCCCCATATGACTCCAAACAGCGTCCAGCCGAGTGTTCCCCGAATCGCGACCAGCAAGAAAGGAGTATACGTTCCCGCTATGAACAAATAAATGGAGGAATGATCAAAAATCTCAAATAGATCCTTCGCTTTGCCATCCTTCAGAGCATGTACGAAGGTAGAGCTGACATAGAGGAGCAGCATGGACACCCCATAAATCGTAAAGCTGACGACATGCCAGGCTGTTCCATTCATACTTGCGGCAACAATAAGCATTACTAACGCTGCAACACTGAGGAGAGCTCCAATGCCATGGGTAATGGCATTCGCGACTTCCTCTCTCCGAGTATAGGTATAGGTGTTAGCCATAGAATCATCCTTTCAACATCCGCTGCCTGCTATTCAGCAGAACCGAAATCTTTCTACATATTATACTACGTTCACGGCTAATGTTCATCTTTAGGATTCAACGTGCAAAATATTTCAATATAATAGATGCAATTCGATCTGAAGCATGGCCGTCACCGTAAGGGTTAGCAGCTCTTGTCATTCTCCGATACCTTTTTCCTCCTGACAATAACAGATTGATCTCCTTCTTAACCTTGTCATACTCTGTCCCTATACAGCGAAGCGTACCTGCCTTGACACCTTCCGGCCGCTCCGTTTTGTCACGAAGGACGAGTACCGGCTTACCGAGCGATGGCGCCTCCTCCTGAATACCTCCCGAATCGGTCAAAATAACGTAAGCATGATTCATCATATTATGCATATCGCTCATATCAAGCGGCTCAATCAAATATATCCGTTCCGTCCCGCCGAGCATTTCGAACGCCAGCTCTTTTACTGCCGGATTCGGGTGGACCGGATAGATTAATTCGAGTGTCCGATCCTGTTCAATGATCTCTCTCACAGCCTGAAACACCTGTTTCATCGGGCTGCCCCAGTTCTCTCTCCGGTGCATGGTCATAAATATCTTTCTTGTCCCTGGATGAAGCCGCGATAGTAGCGGATGGTCGAATTCCTTCTTGATTGTCCAGCGCAGGGCATCAATCGATGTATTGCCTGTCACGTAGACATGCTCTTTCCGGTGCTCGTTTGCCAGCCTTTTCGCAGCCGTCGTGGTTGGTGCAAAATGTAGATCCGCAACCCGGCCAATGAATTCCCTGTTCATCTCTTCCGGAAAGGGCGCATATTTGTCATAAGTTCGCAGTCCGGCTTCGACATGACCGATCGGGATTTGAGCATAGTATGCACAGAGTGCGGCCGAGAAAGCCGTCGACGTATCTCCATGGACGAGCACAAGATCATATTTCTCGGCCTTCATTACTGGCTCAAGCGATTCTATTAAACGGGCGGTCAAAGCGTATAGCGTCTGCGCCTCACGCATCACTTTTAATTCAATATGCGGTACGATATCAAATTCTTTCAATACTTGAGCCAGCATCTCCTCATGCTGTCCGGTAACACACACAATGGGTTCGATGTCAGGTGCCGCCTCTAGTGTTTTTACTAGGGGCGCCATCTTGATAGCTTCAGGTCTCGTTCCGAACACAACAAGCACCCTGATTCGATGTTCCTCCATTTGATCAGGCCCCCTTTCATTTTTGATAAGTTAAATTGATTCAATCCCTTATCTATATATGATAGAGTCTCTCCATCTCGTAACGGCACTCTATGAAAAAGGACCTTAAACTATTTATTTCTGAACAGGACAACTGTCGGTTTCTATTAATCTATCAATGCATAACCTGTAATTAGAGTGACGCAAAGGAGGTTATCCATCACATGGCAGTTATCATCTATCCTAAGACGATGAACTGGAAGTTTATGCGACAGCGTCCGCAGCAGCTGATGACTGAGCTTGGAGCTAGAGGACACCATGTGTTCTTCGAGAATCTTGCACCCATGAACAGTCAACTGGAGGAAGTAGAACCTGGTGTACATTTATTTACAGATCACCATTCATTTGTGAAGAGACATCTGGACAAATTAAGAAAAGAGCATCCCGTTGTCGTATGGACGACCTGGGCTAAGCAGAGAACAAGACTTTCTGCAATCTATCAACCTGATGCCGTTATCTACGATTGCTGTGATGAGTTTCCGCATTGGGCAAAGTATGAGCATCGGATGGTTGAATCTGCCGATCATCTGGTCGCCACTGCCGAAACGATCCGTACACGTCTTTCTCTGGCCTATCCGGACAAACCCCTTACCCTTATCCCCAATGCCGCTGATGTCAGCATGTTTGATGCGCCTGTTGTCCCAAGACCCCATGATCTGCCTGCAGGTCCAACGGTGGCTTATATTGGCGCTTGGGCTTATTGGGTGGATCATGCATTGTTTGCAAAGACAGCTGAGCAATATCCGAATGTGCAGTTTGTCTCAATTGGTGCACCATACGGAGACATCCCAGGTTACGGTACTCTGCCGAACGTCCATATTCTTGGAGAGAAGCCGCACAGTGAACTAAAAAAGTACTTGCAGCATATTGATGTTGCGGTCATTCCGTTCCTTTATCATCCGATTACCCTTGCCACCAATCCAGTGAAGGCTTATGAATACATGGCTACTGGAGTCAAGGTCCTCTCTACCGCACTGCCGGAATGTATTCGGATGGAGCCGTACATTACTACGGCAACGACTCATGAGGATTTTATTGGTAAGCTGGGACAGATGCTTAATGAACAGGAAGATCCTGCGGCAAGATTGGCACGAATAGCATACGCAAGACTAAATACGTGGGTTCAGCGCGGAGAAGCAGCAGATGAGGTTATCCGAAAGACGCTTCAGCTCAAAGGATTTCATGAATAATAAATATACCGTCTACCTTACGGGAGCTGTCTACAGGAAACAAGCCGCCGCGCATGCCAACAACGCTCTCCATTTATATCAATCGATTCGTGACCAATTATTACAATCCTCTGCACACTGGCTCGTATGGTCTCCCAATGCTCTTCATTTATCCAATCATAACAAGCAGCTGCTTGAAGCCGAACTGAATACTCTATCTCCCGATACCCATTGTGTAGTTTGTCCGGGCAACAGCTTTATTTTTCGAATGGAATGCTTCGTTCATTCAGATACAAGTCTCGTACGTTCTTTACCCTCCGCCTTCTGGCTAAGCTGGGAACTGTACGCCCAGTGCTCAGCCTCGGAACATGCAGCCTGCCTATCTGAAGCACTTCAGCCTATGTTCCTGTCCGCAATACAGCAGCAAAGATATCTGGATCCCGTCTTCCCGCCTACTCTTACCGATAGCAACTATGAAAGTTCCCGTCATCCCATTTTTTCGATACTAAGACGTTCCACGGCTCTCTCTCTAACTTCCCATTCAATGAACTCGCTTGGAGAAACACCACTCATAACAATCATGCTCGGTGTATTCAACATGGGGAGAACCGTAGAGTGGGCGATTCGCTCTGTGCTTGCACAGACCTATCTGAACTGGGAGCTCCTCATCGGCAACGACGCGTCAACGGACAATACCGCTGAGCTCATTAACGAATACGCTATGGATTCACGCGTTCGAATCTTTCACTCCAATACGAACAAAGGCAAGGCAGTAATGATGAATCATCTGCTTGAACATGCGAACGGGAAGTATGTGCTGGAGCTGGACGGTGACGACTGGCTGCCGACATTCGCCCTTGACGCACTGGGCAAAGTCATGACACTGAATCCAGATTCAGGACTCGCTACAGGTGCATGCGGAATATGGCGCCGCAGTAACAATGGTGATTTGTATTACCGAAGTACGGACTGTTTTGACGGAAATCTGGAATCTGCCGACCATGCTCACCCTCCTGTTCCCCGCATGTATGACATAACGGCACTTCAGTTTATCGGCGGATGGCCCGTGCTGCCTGGCCTTTATGGAAGAATATTCGAGGATATCGCGGTCTGCAAGAAATTACTCAAGCATTATTCCTATGTACAGACAGACGAAACGGTATATCACCGGGTCATCCATCCAAGAAGCATCAGCCAGCAGTATTTGCCGCTATATCCACAGTGGAAGGAACGTTTGGAGAAGGAGGTGAAATGATATGAAAATTGCAGCTAGCGGATATTACGGCATGGGCAACTTCGGAGACGATTTGTTTCTCAAAACGTTGCAGCAGGCTTTTTGCAAGCACACCTTATTTCCTTGGAATGGTTACATGGATCCGGCAAAAGTGGATGCGGTTATCATAGGCGGCGGAGATCTGATTACTCCCTACAAGTTCAGCAGCTACTATTTTCCAGCTGCACTTGCCGAGCATCCCATGTGGCTGTATGGGGTCGGGATCGTGGATACGTATCCTCCTGAAACGTGGCCGGCGGATCAAGTCGAGCTTCACAAGCAGTATATCGAGAAGGCGAGACGTGCCATTTTTAGAGACCAGAAGTCACAAGAGCTTGCCACGATCGCCAAGCTTCATACGAAGCCTGAAACGGCACAGGATATGGTCTTCGCTTACCAGGAGCATCCGTTCCCCATGAATCGATTCTCTCTTCGCAAAACGATCGGTGTATGTCTGTTCTCGTATCCTTCATTCCCAATGGAAGCCATGGTTCAATTGCTGCTTAGGCTAAGTACAGAGGGCTTCCATATCGTGCTCATCCCTGTCATTAACCATCCTTCGAACCGCTTCTCGGATTACAGTACTTGTAAACTGCTTGAGCAGAAGATGAAGGAAATAGACAGTGCCGCGTCGGTTCAGACTCTGTCACTCTTGCTCGAAACAGATATCACTTATAACGTGATTCAATCCATGGATTATCTGATCAGCTACAAGCTGCATCCCACACTTGTGGCGCTTCGGGCAGGTGTACCTGTGCTTGCCTTCAGTAAGATGGGAAAGGTGAAGCATCTGCTGTCGCGCTTCCATCTTAACCATTACTATTGCGATTACGCACAACCTTTTGAAGCATATGAAGACATCATCAAACAATTCATTAAGATCGGTCCTGATGAAGTTAGAGTGGCATTGCCACTCATTCGTCAGGCTGAGCATGAAAGCTATTGCGAGCTGACCCAGCTCGTGTCAGAAATAGAGTCTCTAAAGTAGATAACATCAAGGAGGTCATGTAACGATGTGTTTCTTTTTTCACTCCCGTCTATGGGCAAGAATCAAGCAGCTGGAGGTCCACCAGGCATTATTGACTGAAAGAGTGGATATGTTAAATGCCCGCATTGAACAATTGGAAGCCGAAGTCCGTTCTGGAATCGTTGTTAATCCACAGCTGCAGCAATTTCTGGAGAGCAAAATCGGACAATACATCAGCATCAGCACCAGCAGCGTTACTGTTCTTGGCACGGTGCTCGCTGTAGGTACGGATGCTGTTGAAATCCGCGAAACGAGCGGTGATATCGTCATTATTCCTTTTTCACAAATATCGGTCGTTCAATAATGTAATGACTATATTAATGCTTCGGAAACATGCCAATAAGTCTAAGGAGGTACTTGATATGAATTTCAGAGATATGATTCGCGGCTTCTTGGGAAGCGAGGTAGAGGTACTGACGGGTAACGATTATTTGGACGGAACACTCATCTCCATTGATGAAACTACGCTTGTCCTGCAAATTCCACCCATTATCTACGGGCCGCCTGGAGATGTGGCTGTCATTCCTTTGTCTTCCGTTGAGCTTGTGCGCGTTCTGGCTGCATAGGATCGGGGTTAAGATTGCTGCAGCATTCGATAGCACATAGCACTTTAATAAAGGAAAAAGAAGACCGCATCCTTTAATGGATTGGTCTTCTTCTTGTTATCTCAGTTAACGCTATATCATTTTACTTCACTGTCTGCATCTTCAGTCTCGGTGTCCTGAATCAATCCTGCAAACAAGGCGTGTACAAACTGCTCCGAATCAAACGGCTGCAGATCGTCTGCCTTCTCTCCGAGTCCAACGAGCTTGACTGGAATATCCATCTCTTGGCGAATTGCGATAACGATACCACCCTTGGCAGTGCCGTCCAGCTTCGTGAGCACGAGACCTGTAACTCCGCTCTTCTCTCCAAATAGCTTGGCCTGACTGAGCGCATTCTGTCCTGTGGTTGCATCAAGCACCATGAGTACTTCATGCGGCGCACCTGGAATTTCACGCTGAATTACACGGAAGATTTTGTTCAGCTCTTCCATGAGATTTGTTTTGTTCTGGAGTCTTCCTGCCGTATCGCACAGCAGAACGTCAGCGCCGCGCTGCTTCGCGGCCTGAACCGCATCAAACATGACTGCCGCTGGATCAGAACCGGCTTGCTGCTTGATCACGTCTACCCCTGCGCGCTGTCCCCATACTTCCAGCTGCTCGATGGCACCCGCTCTAAATGTATCTCCTGCCGCGAGAAGAACCTTCTTGCCTTCATTCTTAAAGCGATGGGCCAGCTTGCCAATTGTTGTTGTTTTGCCGACTCCGTTAACACCAACAAAAAGAATTACTGTGATGCCATCCTTATTCATGTTAAGACTATTATTTTGCTCTGAACGGAGAAGCGCTGTTAATTTCTCCGACAACACCGGCTGCAGCTCAGCCGCATCCTGGATCTTCCGTTTCTTCACTTCGACACGCAGATCATCAATAAGGTCCATAACCGTGTTGACACCTACGTCAGCACCGATCAGGATCTCCTCAAGCTCCTCGTAAAATTCCTCATCAATTTTCTTACGGCGAATGACGAGATCGGACACCTTCTCAACGAAGCCTTTGCGCGTTTTCTCAAGACCATCTTTAAAGATATTGGTTACCGATTCTGTTTTTGTTGATATGCTTTCTTTTAGCTTTTTAAAGAAACTCATAGGTTCCCTCCAACTCAAAATTACAATACATTGGATCAGATTCATAACTTATTAACGAGAAGGTATTATGAATTTGATTCGTACTTAAGCGATTTCCGCTTCCTCATTCTCCAGCTTCACCGAGACAAGCTTCGATACGCCGCCCTCTTCCATTGTAACACCATACAGCACATCTGCTTCCTCCATCGTTCCCTTGCGGTGCGTTACAACGATAAATTGGGTTTGCTCTGAGAATTCGCGCAAATACTGTGCGAAACGAACGACGTTAGCTTCATCCAGTGCTGCCTCGACTTCATCCAATACGCAGAACGGCACAGGACGAACATGTAGAATAGCAAAGAGCAGTGCCATGGCGGTCAAGGCTCGTTCGCCACCAGAGAGGAGCTGCAGGTTCTGGAGCTTCTTGCCCGGCGGCTGTGCGACAATTTCAATCCCTGTCGTAAGCAGCTTGTCCGGTTCATTCAGAATTAAATCTGCTCTACCTCCGCCAAACAGCTTCGAGAACACGGTGCCAAATTCACGCTTAATGGCATCAAATGTCGTCTTGAATCGTTTGGACATTTCATCTTCCATTTCCTTGATGACTTGATAGAGTGTCGTCTTGGCTTCAATCAAATCGTCCTTCTGCTCACTGAGGAAGAGATAACGCTCATTAACGCGTTCATATTCCTCAATCGCACCAAGATTCACTTCTCCCAGCGCGGAGATGCTTCGTTTAAGCCTCTGCACTTCTGCCTTACTGCCTTCAATATCCTCAGGAATGGAGTAGTGCTGCTTCGCAAGCTCATAAGACAGCTCGTACTCGTCATTCAGCTTTTTCAATATATTTTCAAGCTCCACGTCCAGACGATTCACACTGATCTCCGTCTGACGAAGCTCGTCTTCACATGCTTTCAGACTGATACGCTGCTCTTTGGTTTCATTCTCTTCAAGCTCAAGCTTCTTCGTAAGCTGGGCTCTAGCAGCACGTTTGAAATCAAGCTCCCTTCCTGCTTCCTCCTTCTTGAGCCGGTAGCGGTTCAGGTCCTCCGTCTGCTTAACGCTCTCTTCTGCATTGGTTTTGAGGTCCGCTTCTACAGAGGCCAGCATCGTACGATTCCGGTATCTTTCTTTGTCCGAATTCTCGTATTCCCGCTCCATTCTGCGAACCTGCTCTTCTACGGAGAAGCGCTCCTGATCCAGCTTGCCCTCACGAACCTTCAATATCGTCAGCGAGTTCTGGAGCTCCTCCTTGGCAGATTCATTCGCTTTGCGGGCAAACTCTGCAGCATGAATGGCTTGATGTGTCGCCTTTTCCTCTTCCTCCAGCTTCACGAGCGACTGTTCAGCAGCTGCACGGGTATCTTCAAGCGCTTTAATTTCATCCTTGAAGCCCGATTTCTCCGCACCGGCAGCCTCAACCTGAGTAAGCACATGTGCCAGCTCATGCTCAAGCTGTTTGAGCGACAGCGAGGCTTGCTGCTCTTCTGTCCGTTTCTCATCGCCATCATGACGAAGCGTGTCGAGACTGGTCTGACACTGCTCCATTTGAGCCTTCACTTCTTCCAGGCTTCGATGCAGCTTAATAATCTGATTCTCCGTCTCCATAATGTCATGATCCAGCTGATCCAGCTGACGCTTACGGGACAAGAGACTTGTATTCTTGCGGTACTGACTTCCCCCGGTCATCGAGCCGCCTGCATTCACCACATCACCTTCAAGCGTAACGACACGGTAACGATATTGACAGCGGGCTGCGATTCGGTTCGCATCTTCCAGATTCTCTGAAATAATTACATTGCCGAGCAAGCTTCCTACAATGGCTTCATATTTAGAATCAAACTGCACCAGCTCGGTCCCGATACCGACAAACCCCTGCAATTCAGAGATCATACTCCGATCAGAGGCGCCGATCGCACGTGGCCTGATAACGTCCAGCGGCAGGAAGGTAGCTCTTCCGAGCTGACGCTGCTTCAGGAAGGAGATCGCCTGGCGGGAGACGGACTCATTCTCCATCACCACATGCTGGAGCGATGCTCCAAGTGCAGTTTCAACGGCCATCTCTACTCGCTCCGGCACTTTGATCAGTTCTGCAACCGCACCATGTACGCCATGCAGCACATTCTTCCGCGATGCCTTAAGTACCTCTTTGACACCGGTGTTAAACCCATCGAAGTCATCCTGCATTTCCTTCATCGTGTCACGTCTTGAAACTTGAGCTTCCCGCTTCTGCTCCCATTTCCGTACAGTGCTCTGACTCTCAGACAACAGCTTCTGCAGTGATTGAAGCCGCTCACTTTCTGTTATATATCCATTTCGCAATGAGCTGATCTCCGTACCAATCTTCTGAATCTGCTGGGTCAGCTCTCCTTTGCGTTTAAGAATATCTGTCTTCTGGAGCTCCCACTTGTCCGACTCTTCACCGGCACGGTTCAGTCTCCGTTCGATAGCTTCCTTCTGCTGATCAGCATAGCGAATCTCATTACGTGCCTGCGCCATTTGGTTCATCAGCTCCAAGAGGTTCCCCTTCAGGCTCTCCTCCTGCTCCTGACTGATCCCTCCGGTTACACCTACCAGCTTCGCTTCCTCGGCAGACAGCTGTTCACGCAGCTCATCAAGCTCCTGCTGTATTCCAGCCAGCTTGCTCTTAAGACCGTCCAGTTCAGCCTCACGCTCCGCATACCGCTCCTCACTGCCGGTTAAGGAATTAAGCAGCTGCTCCCGGTTTGCTTCGAGATTCTTGAGCCGTTCCTTGAGCAGTTCACGATATCCTTCACTCTTCTCGGTAGCTTCACTGTAGTGCAGCAGCTCGCCCTGAAGACGCTCCACGTCCTCTTCTACCTGGCGAAGCTCTGTCCGATCCTGTTCCAGAATAGCATCATGTCTTGATACAATCGTAGATAATTCCAGCTGCTGTTCCTTAAGCTCGTGCAGCTTCTCATTCGCTTCACTCCAGGCCGTATGAATCTGCTCGATCTGGTATACGTATAGAGACAGCTCCTTCTGCTTCAGTTCAGCTCTAAGCTCTTTATAGTGCTTTGCCTTCTCAGACTGCTCCTTAAGCGGTCCGATTTGATCCTCTAGTTCCGTAACCAGATCATGTATCCGCAGCAAATTTTGCTCCGTATCGTCCAGCTTCCGCACAGCATCTTTCTTGCGTGATTTATATTTAACAATACCGGATGCCTCTTCAAAGATCCCTCTGCGATCCTCGGAACGCGTACTTAGAATTTCCTCAATCCGCCCTTGTCCGATAATCGAATAAGCTTCTTTACCGATACCGGTATCCATAAACAGCTCCGTAATATCCTTTAGTCTGCAGGACTGTTTGTTAATAAAATATTCACTATCACCGCTGCGATGAACACGGCGTGTTACCGTGACTTCACCAAAATCGAGTGATAAGACATGATCTTCATTATCCAAGGTCAGTGACACCTCGGCAAAATTCACAGGCTTGCGAGTATCACTGCCGGCAAATATAATGTCTTCCATCTTGCCGCCGCGGAGTGATTTCGCACTCTGTTCTCCTAGAACCCAACGGATGCCGTCGGAAATGTTGCTCTTCCCACTCCCGTTGGGGCCTACAACAGAGGTTATACCGCGAACAAACTCCATCTCTGTTCGATCGGCAAACGATTTAAAGCCCGACAGCTCAATACGTTTTAAATACATCTTGTTCTTGACACCTCCAAGCTTCTTGCCACGGTCCTACACGGGTATGTACATCCGTTATTATTGTAGGGGAAACGTCTCTTGAAGTCCATTTCTTCTACATCCTAAGAGCATACCATAACTTCATTTGGGATTTATACAAAATCCCTAAGCAACAAAAAGAAGAGCAAAAAGCAGTCCTTCCCATTCCATCATTAGCCTGATAACTAAAGCGGGCTGCTCTTTGCTCTTCGTTTGTAAGAAAAGACAGGCCGCCAATACAACGGCTGGTTTCTTGTTCTTGAGATATAAGAAGATCTCACTACTCCGTTAGATTTTCTTATGACTTAAGAATCCGCAAAAGCGGTCTGCCGATCCATTCCTAAGGAAGCTTCAGCGTACTTAACGCGATTTGTGCCGCCTTCTGTTCTGCTTCCTTTTTCGAGCGGCCGTTACCACGGCCTAATCTCTGACTGCCCATATAAACTTCGGAGACAAACTCCCTCTCGTGAGCGGGACCTTTTTCCTCAACGATTCGATATTCGAGCACACCCATATTATGATGCTGGGTCAATTCCTGCAATTCAGTCTTGAAATCGGTAAGCACGAGTTCACCTTCCACAATAAGGCCGGCAAAGATATGCTTATCCAAAAATTTCTTCACTGCAACAAGGCCTTGATCCAAATAAAGAGCACCGATAAATGATTCGAAGACATCTGCCAGGAGAGCGGGACGATTTCTGCCCCCTGTCAGTTCTTCCCCTTTGCCCAGAAGTACAAATTTGCCGAATTCCAGAGCCTCAGCAAATTTCACGAGTGAGGGCTCGCGTACAAGTGCTGCCCTCATCTTGGTGAGTTCTCCTTCCGGACGATTCGGATGTTCATTGTATAGATACTCCGATACCGTCAGCTCAAGTACAGCGTCCCCGAGAAACTCGAGTCGTTCGTTATCCTGGCTTTGACTGAATCTGTGCTCATTCACATATGAAGCATGAGTAAAGGCCTGCTTTAACAATTTGCGATTGTTAAACTCGATTTGAAGTTTGCGCTCTAATTGTTTCAGATCTGCATTCAATCGAATCGGACCCCTTATGATTCATATTTTTTGAGAATTACAGTTGCATTGTGTCCGCCGAATCCGAAGGAATTTGATAGCGTGTATTCCAGTTCAGCTTCACGCGGAACGTTCGGTACATAATCCAGATCACAAGCCGGATCAGGATTCTCCAAATTAATCGTTGGCGGAATCTTCTGATTCTTAAGTGCCAGCGCACAAATGATTGCTTCTACACCACCAGCTGCTCCGAGCATATGACCTGTCATCGATTTGGTAGAGCTTACTGCCACTTTATAGGCGTGTTCACCGAGTGCAAGCTTAATGCCTTCCGTTTCGGATTTGTCACCAACCGGAGTTGATGTTCCATGAGCGTTGATATAATCAATATCCTCAGGATTAATGCCAGCGTCTTTAATCGCCATCTTCATGCTGCGTGCGCCGCCTTCCGGATCCGGATCAGTCATATGCTTCGCATCCGCAGATAGTCCGTAACCGACAACCTCACCATATATACGGGCACCACGAGCAAGCGCATGCTCTAGTGATTCGAGGATAAGAATTCCAGCCCCTTCCCCCATTACGAAGCCATCACGGCCTGAATCAAATGGGCGGCTTGCTTTTTCCGGCTCATCATTGCGGGTAGACATCGCACGCATGGAATTAAATCCTGCCATGCCTGTTGGACGAATCGTAGCTTCTGCTCCGCCGCAGATCATGGCATCCGCATCTCCGCGCTGAATCATTCGCATGGAGTCCCCAATGGAATGACTGCCTGTAGCACATGCCGTTACCTGGGTCGTATTTGGACCCTTCGCACCAAAGCTAATAGACAGCTGGCCTGATGCCATATTCGCGATCATCATCGGAATAAAGAACGGGCTTACCCGCTTCGGACCTTTTTCCAAAAGAATATTGTGCTGGTCTTCCCAAGTACCGAGACCCCCGATACCAGAACCTACGGATACACCGATGCGCTCGGCTTCGATATTCTCACCAATTTGCAGCCCACTGTCATTGATCGCCTGGCCTCCAGCGGCAACGGCAAATTGAACAAAGCGGTCCATCTTGCGTGCATCCTTACGGTCCATATAATCTTCAGGATTGAAATCCTTAATCGACGCTGCAATCTTGGAGTTGTAGTCGCTCACATCAAAGGCTTCGACAAGCGATACTCCAGATTTACCTTCCATCAGACTGTTCCATAGCGTATCCAGGTCTTTACCAATCGGGGTCATGACACCCATGCCTGTAATAACAACTCTTCGTTTCAAATCCATTTCACCTCTATATTGACTGCATATTTCTATGCAATTAACAGATTTTAATGTAATGAAACCCATTCTATACATGTCGTTATGATAACAAACACCTATAAAATGGGCCTTCATAAGGGCTCTATGCCTTTAGCTTGCAAAATTGGAGGGGAAGCTCCGTATGAGATAAGACCTGCTTAACTCACGGAGCTTCCTCATATGACTTAGGTATGAGATTGTATGTAGTTTACAACTTCACCTACGGTCGTGATTTTCTCTGCATCTTCATCAGAGATCTCCATATCAAACTCGTCTTCGAGTTCCATTACCAATTCAACAACATCTAGAGAGTCAGCACCCAAATCATCTTTGAATGATGCTTCCAATGTTACTTCAGCTTCGTCAGCGCCTAAACGATCTACAACGATACGTTTTACGCGTTCCAATACGTCGGACATCCGGTTCACCTCCCTTTCCGTATTATACGAGAATCAATCGTAAAATGCCATAGAACCTACATCACCTTCATATCAAGGGGCGAACAAGTACTCCGGCTGGTCATCCATTACGGGTAAAATTACATGTACATGCCGCCATCCACATGCAGCGTTTGACCTGTCATGTAGGATGCAGACTCGGAAGCAAGGAATAGAGCAACCCCTGCCACTTCTTCCGGACGTCCAAGCCTTGAGAGCGGTATCCCAGACAACATACCTTCTACGAGTTCGGATGACAAGCCCTGTGTCATTTCGGTTTCAATAAATCCAGGAGCGATGCAGTTCACCGTAATTCCGCGGGATGCAAGCTCCCGGCTTGAGGATTTAGTAAGACCAATGACTCCTGCTTTAGCAGCTACATAGTTGGCTTGACCTGGATTACCCAGCACACCGACTACAGATGAAATATTGATAATTCGTCCATAGCGTTGTTTCATCATCGGTCGAGTCACCGCTTTGAGGCAATTAAAGACGCCTTTCAAATTGGTTTCGATTACTTGATCGAATTCCTCTTCTTTCATACGCATGATTAAATTATCTCTAGTAATACCTGCATTATTCACCAGAATATCAATTCTGCCCAGCTGGTCCACCGTTTCTTTCACCAATTGGTCCGCTTCAGCTGTAACGCCTACATTGGCTTTGATCGCGATGGCTCTGGCTCCTTTGGCTTCAATGAGCTGTACAACTTCGGCCGCAGCTGCTTCGTTGCCCGCATAGTTCACAGCAACATCAGCGCCTGCATCGGCTAGAGCCAATGCGATACTGCGACCGATTCCGCGTGATGCACCTGTTACAAGAGCAACCTGGCCTTTAAGTGTTGTGGTCATCTTGTTGTTCCTCCTTTCCCCAAATATACCTGTGGAAATGATTCAATCTCTACAGCTCAGCAGCAAGAGCATTCAAGCTATCCAAGCTGTTTACGTTGTATACTTTAACCGTTCTGCTTACCTTCTTGATGAGTCCACTGAGTACGCTGCCAGGGCCGATCTCCACAAAAGTGTCTACCCCCTGATCCATCAGCCATATCACGGTATCTTCCCATTTGACCGAAGAATATACCTGCTGCGCCAAAAGATCACGGATAACTTCACCCTCAGTTACGGGCTCAGCGTTCACATTCGCCACCACAGGTATGCTTGCATTACGAAGCTCAACAGAGGAGAGCTGGTCAGCAAGCCTAGCAGATGCCTCTTTCATCAGTGAAGTATGAAAAGGGCCGCTGACTTCAAGAGGAATTGCCCGTTTAGCTCCGGCTTCCTTGACACGATCTATCAGCTGTGCCACTCCGTCCTTAAGACCGGATACCACAATCTGTCCCGGTGAATTAAGGTTCGCCAACTCAACGAGATAGTCCTTCCCTTGAGCCGAAATTTTCTCGCATAGCAGAGCTAGCTGATCACGATCGGCCCCGAGCACGGCAGCCATAGCTCCACGTCCACCCGGAACGGCTTCTTCCATGTAGGTCCCTCTCGCCCTAACAACAGCAACCGCATCCTCAAAGGACATTACACCAGCTGCGACCAGCGCACTGTATTCACCCAAGCTGTGGCCTGCTGTGTAATCAGCGGTAATTCCTTTCTCACGAAGTGCCTCATATAAAGCAATACTCGCTGTCAAGAGCGCTGGCTGTGTGTTCTTCGTTTGCTTGAGTTCGGTATCCGGACCTTCAAAGATCAGCGAGCTCAGCGAAAAACCAAGCTTCTTGTCCGCAGTCTCAAAGACATTGCGGGAGGACGTTACATTCTCATATACGTCTTTCGCCATCCCAACGGTCTGTGAGCCTTGACCCGGAAATACAAAAGCGATTTTCCCCATCTATTCATTGCTCCTTTTTACGATCTAAAGTGAAAAACTTGCAGTGAGGCACCACGAAATGTGTGCATGGCAAGCTATTACCACACCAGCACAGAGGCTCCCCAAGTGAGTCCGCCGCCGAATCCGACCATTAGAATGGTGTCTCCTGCCTTCATCCGGCCCTCTTCAGCAGCTTCCACCAATGCTAATGGAATCGAGGCGGCGGAAGTATTCGCGTATTTATCAACATTAATGACGACTTTATCTTCAGGAAGCTCAAGACGCTGCATAGCAGACTGAATAATACGAATATTGGCTTGATGCGGAATGAACAAGTCGACATCTTCTTTGGTTAAACCTGCTTTTTCCAGAACATCAATCGTTGCGGTTCCCATTACTCGCACTGCAAATTTAAATACTTCTCGACCGTTCATATAAATGTAGTGCTGTTTGTTAGCTAGTGTAGTCTCAGATGCAGGCAGTCTCGAACCTCCTGCTTGGATGTTAAGAAGCGGCCCGCCGGCACCTTCTGCACCCAGATCAAAGGATTTGAATCCACGACCTTCAGGAACCTCTCCCAAGATGACGGCGCCTGCTCCGTCTCCAAACAGAACAGCCGTATTTCGATCTGTATAATCCGTAATGCGAGACAAGCAGTCTACACCAATCACAAGCGCGTTATTATACATTCCTGTTTGAATAAAGCTTGTTGCCGTAGCCAGACCGTATACAAAGCCGGAGCAGGCTGCAGACAAATCGAACGCAGCAGCACCCTTGGCTCCCAGCTTATCCTGTAAAATGCATGCCGTTGATGGAAACGCACTATCCGGAGTTATAGTAGCAACAATGATCAACTCAATATCGCTTGGTGAAATTCCTGCAGATGCAGCAGCCGCTTTGGCAGCTTCGTATGCAAGATCCGAGGTCGCTTCTTCAGGGGCCGCAATATGACGTTCGCGAATACCCGTACGGGAGACAATCCACTCGTCACTGGTTTCCATCATTTTTTCCATATCATGATTCGTCAGAATCTGTTCCGGTACGTATTTCCCTGTCCCAATGACACCGACTGGACGCAAATGTGTATTCTTCATGTCACTCAACTCTCCCGCTAATTTCCTTAGATATACTTTCAACCAACTGGTTGGAGATGGCAAGCCTTGCCTGACGCACCGCATTTTTAATTGCATTCGCATCGGCAGAGCCATGGCTCTTCACGACTAGACGACTAAGGCCAAGCAGCGGTGCACCTCCATGCTCCTTATAATCAAGCTTGCCCTTGAGCGCACGCAGCTCCGGCATCAGCATTGCAGCTGCCAGCTTGCTCTTAAGCGACGAGGAGAACTGCTCTTTTAACAAAGAAAAAATGCCCGCAGCCGTGCCTTCAAGCGTCTTCAGCATGATATTGCCGGCAAATCCGTCACATACCAGTACATCACATCCGCCCATCAGCACTTCTCTTGATTCAACATTGCCAACAAAATGAATAGGCAGCTCTTTCAGTAGCGGAAAAGTATGCTTGGTGAGCTCATTTCCTTTGCCTTCTTCAGTACCTACATTTAAGAGTCCTACTCTTGGCTTATCAATTCCATGCACCTTCTGCCGATACAAGCTTCCCATAAGTGCATACTGAGCCAGATGCTCAGGCTTGGCATCCATGTTGGCGCCGAGATCCAGAGCAAGCATTCCACGATCATCGATCGTAGGAATCATCGGGGCCAGAGCCGGACGCTCGATGCCTTCCATTCTGCCAACGACAAGGAGTCCTGTCGTCATGAGCGCTCCCGTATTGCCGGCAGAGATCATGGCATCCGCTTGTCCTTCGCGAAGCATACGCCCCGCAACAACCATAGATGCATCCTTCTTCCGCCGAACCGCCTTCACCGGCTCATCATTTGAACCAATGACCTCTGAAGCATGAATTACGGTTATACCCGATGGACGATCTGCGCCCAGCAAAGGATTAATCTTGGCTTCATCGCCGACAAGTACGATCTCCGTATCGTTCCATTCTTTTGCAGCAAGCACTGCACCTTGGACCGTCGCTTCCGGTGCATGATCGCCTCCCATTGCATCAATGACGATCTTCATGATGAACTCCCCCTTCGTCACTATCTTGCCCGGCGGATCGGTAAATGACGAAGTTTCCTTGAAACACCATTTCCTCACCGACATATGCAAACACTTCTACCTTGGCTTTGCCCTTCTGCTCGGGAGTGGAACGCACATATGCCTTCGCAATGCACTTCTCTCCTAGATGCACCGGTCTTACAAACCGGATGTCCGCAGAAGCGGTCAGCGCAATCTCATCGTTAATGACAGCAACAGCAAGTGAATTGGCTTGTGCAAATACATAATGTCCACGTGCTATTCCTGTTCTTGAAAATACATGCTCTTCTCTAATCTCAAAAATGGAAATACCGCTCTTATCCAGCTGAAGGTCAACAATATCCCCGATGATTTCATGCAAAGGCAATGAGCGCACTTGATCATACGATCTCTCAGCCATCAGCTTCATCCGCTCACGAAGTTCAGGTATGCCGAGCTCCATCCGATCCAGTCGAATCGTCTGAATGCTCACCTTAAGTAATCTTGTCAGCTCTTGGTCGGTGATAAAAGGGTTATCCTCAATCATTTGAGTTAACTGCTGCTGTCGTTGTCGCTTCGGTATTCGTTCTATGATCAAGCACCCCCCGCTTATGTGACTTCAAAGACCCATTAATTTATATTCAAGATTCAAGTCCAATCTATATGACACCAGCGTACAGCTCTTTACCTCGTGAGGTGGACAATTCTTAATATAACTATCTCAGGTAGTCATTGAGCGACTGAATTGTTCATCACCCATCTGTGTTCGTATGTACGCAAACTTTATAAAAATGAATCAATTTCATAATACCTTTAGCTGCTTATATCAAGGGTATATATAGTTCCAAATTTACCTGTTTAATGATTTATGAAATTGATTCAAATATGGATTAAATAAAAAAAGAAACACCGGTTAGAACCAGGTACTAATGCTTAGTATAAAACATGTAGAACCAAAAAGAAAGGGGCCGCTACTTTTTCGCAAAAAAAATAGCACTTCATCCGCTATAGATGAAGCGCTACTTTTGAGCAAAAATATTATTGAGAGATGATCTCTCTAGATTTGTACGTTCCGCACACTTTGCATACGTGATGAGCAAGCTTCAATTCTCCGCATTGTTCACATTTCACCATGCCTGGCACAGCCAATTTAAAGTGAGTACGACGTTTGTCACGACGAGTTTTGGATGTTCTCCGTTGAGGTACTGCCACAATTCCCACCTCCTTATCAAAGTCAAACCTTAAGAAAAAGAAATAATCTTGTTCTTATTTAAAGAAATCCTTAAGCCCAGCAAGCCGCGGATCGATTGGCGTATTGTCACAATCGCAGCTGCTCTCGTTCAAGTCGGTTCCACAGCTTGGGCACAGCCCTTTGCAATCCGATTTGCACAGCGGGGCAAACGGAAGATGAAGCAGGAAGTACTCCTCCAGAAAAGGAACCAGATTCACGGTATCCTCTTCCATGTACAAGGTATCGTCCTCTTCTTCAACTTCCTCCGGCTCTGTTCCTTGCTTGAACTGCTCGGCGAATTTCATATTTAAATGCTCATGGACATTTCCTAGACAACGAGAGCAGAGCATATCTGCTTCGGCTGATAACGTTCCTTGAACATCTACCACGCCTTCCGGCAATGCAGTAATTGTGAGATCCACCTGCATCGGGGATACGGCTGTGATTTCATTGTTGTTTCGAATTAGATGGCTGATATCCAGCGACTCTGTAAGCTTCATCGGTCCAGCAGCCGAGGCCATCTTGCGAAATGACATTTCCACGTTCATCACTCCAGACGATAAACCATTTTAACAACATTTGTAGTATGCTTCAAATACAGCGCTAGTTATGTTGAAAAACAGTCTAACAAACAAAAATCATTATACCGATTTTGAAAGAGGTTTGTCAACACTTTAAACTTTACACCCTGTATATCCAGTTATCCAGGCAACATGCACATCATCAGGAACAAATTGTGTAATTCATTCATCAGACCTGCTGCAACTTGGATATAATGGACTCTATAAACCTATCAGATATGCCTTACTGAATGCAACAGGGAGTGTGAATTATATTATGAGTAGAACCGTGGGCCTGATCGTTGAATATAATCCGATGCATAACGGACATGTATATCATCTTGAAGCTTCTAAAATAATTACAGAGGCAGATACCAGCGTCGCTGTGATGAGCGGTCATTTTCTGCAGCGAGGCGAGCCTGCGATGCTGAGCAAATGGGCCCGGGCCGAGATGGCGCTCGCCATGGGCGTCGATCTCGTGCTTGAGCTGCCGGTCTCTTATGCAGTAGGACCGGCAGAGTGGTTTGCCCATGGTGCTGTGGCAACACTGCACCATACAGGGATTGTCGATTCGCTGTGCTTCGGCAGCGAATCCGGAGAGCTTGCGCCGCTTGCTGCGTTGGCAGATCTCCTAGCGAGCGAGCCGAAGGCGCTCTCTGCGGGCATCCAGCAGCAGCTGCAACAAGGCGCAAGCTACCCCGCAGCCTACGCAGCAGCTGCGGCTGAGCTGGCCCCCGGCGGAGACGTAGCCGGGGCCCTGGCACTGCTCAAGCAGCCCAACAATACACTTGGGCTGCATTATATGATCGCGCTGAAACGGCTGGGCAGCGCGATCCTGCCCTTCACGGCGCAGCGGACCGGCGCCGGATATCACGATATGCTGCCAGGTCCCGGCAGCATCGCGAGCGCAACGGCCATCCGCCGGCTGCTCCTCGGCGCAGGACCCGAGGCTGCGGCGCCTTATGTGCCGGCAGCTACACTTGCCATTCTGCAGCGCGAATGGCAGGAAGGACGCGCTCCGGTTCACCTGGAGCGCTTCAGAGACATCTTGCTTGCCCAGCTGGTGACCACAGACGCAGCAGAGCTGGCCCAATATGCCGAGGTGACCGAAGGGCTTGAGCACCGCATATTAAATCAGCTTCCCAAGCTCACGGAGCTGTCAGTCGATTCTCTCCTTGAAGCGTTAAAAACAAAACGTTATACACGGACCAAGCTCCAACGAATGCTGATTCATATTCTGCTTCATCATAACAAAGAGGAATTGATGCCCTCTGTACTGGCCGAGGGACCGCATTATATTCGAGTTCTTGGTTTCAATAACAGAGGACAAGCCCTGCTCAAGGAAATGAAGAAAAAAGCAACTCTGCCGGTCATTATCAAGCCTTCATCCTTCAGCCACCCTCAGCTGACCAGAGATATTCAGGCGTCTGCTCTATATGCCCTCGGGATGGGTGCTGCTGCTGACACGCAATTCATGTATAGAGACTACTATCAATCCCCTGTTCGGATCTAGTCTTCGTCAGGTCTCAGCCTTTCATCCAGTACAATTCGCCGCCACAACCAATCGAACCCGCTTGACGTTAATCAGGCGGGTTCGATTGGCTTTATTCATTTGCAGCACTCATCTATATTCGTTACATTAAATATTCACTAAACCTCGGTTTTCACCCTTAGCTTCTCGATGTAATCCAGCGCATCGTCGGCAGTTTTCACTGGGACAAGCTCCATGTCCGTCTTGATGGATTCGGCCTTCTTCTTCGCTTCATCATAATTCGCCTCTGGAACGAAGAAGACCTCGGCCTCCTCCCGATCTGCAGCGACGATCTTGTGTACGACCCCACCGATCGGCCCGACAGTTCCTTCTTTATCAATGGTTCCTGTACCTGCGATAATATGGCCTTTAGTCAAATCTCCAGGGGTCAGCTGATTGTATATTTCCAGCGTGAACATCAGGCCTGCTGAAGGTCCGCCGATTTCCGTATTGGTAAATGTAATTTGATGTGCAGAGTCCTTGGGCTTCACCGTTTGTAGGGTGCCGATCATTACGCCGAGTCCGGCCCTTGTCTCACCCGTTTCAGTGTCCTTGATGGCAACAAGCTGCAGTTCTCTTGTAATGGTCTCTCCCTTACGGTCCAGCTGAACCTCAACCTTATCCCCTACCTGCTTGTTCTCAAGCTGCTGGGCCAGTACCGTATTGTCGGGAGTAGGAACTCCGTTAATCGACAAAATTTTATCCTGGGGCTTAATATCTCCTTCGGGAAGCGAATCCTTCGATAGACCAAGTACAAAGATATATTCCGGGACAATATCATATGCGATGCCAGCCTGTTCATAAGCGGCTTCCATCGCAGCTGACTGCGAATCACTCATAAACCACACTTGCTCTGCCGAATATTCCTCCTGTGTTCTGCCAGCAAGTCGCTCTTCCTTCTTGCCGATCTGTGCATGTTCATTAAATGCTGAAATAAACAGCAGCGAGAGGTTCGCATAGCTGGCCGATACGGTGGTCATCAGAAACTTGCCCTCTTCCTCTTCATCACCGTTCTTCACAGCTACCATCGGTTTAACCGATTCCGCCGTTCCCGGCTGAGTGACAATATAAGGTGTCGGCATATACACGAGCACATACACAACGACAGCCAAACTTAAAATATATACTGCGGTGCGAAACCCGCTTCTCTTGGTGATATTACTCAATCGCTGCCCTCCTCCCCTACTTGACTGCTTGTTCTTCTTTCCCTTCTGATCACATATAAATGCATATGTACAGGCTGATTCTGATATCATTCTATCTTTCTTCTATACCAGCAATTTGTTTACCATTTCGTCAGCCATCTAAGTTATTGATCGGGGTGAAGATCCATTGAATTCGGAAATGACTAGTAAAAAAGACATTCCTTCTTATGTAAAAACGATGATTCTCGGTATCAGTGCCCTGCTGGTCGTGGCTGCGGTTGTCACTTCTCCAAGTGAAGCATTTGACGCCTCGATGCAAGGTCTTCAAATATGGTGGAAGATGGTCTTTCCCGCTCTCCTGCCCTTTATTATGCTGTCGCAAATGCTGACTGCCTTCGGGTTCACCCATGGACTCGGTGTGCTGTTAGAACCTTTAATGCGTAAAGGCTTCAATCTACCCGGTGTAACAGGGCTTGGTCTGGCTGTAGGGATGACCGGCGGCTTCCCATCAGGCGCAGACACAGCTGCCAGGCTGTATCAGCAGAAGCTTGTCACGGGAAGAGACGCTGCCATTCTTGCCTCCATTACCCATTTTGCAAGTCCCATGACGTTGTTTGTTGTTATTGGGGCAGCCTTCTATGAAGCGCCTGCCATCGGGTATATTTTAGCATGTATTCACTGGATTAGTGGTATAATTGCAGGAATTTTGCTCGGACGAGTTACCCTTTTCTCAAAAAAAACAACAAAAATAAGCGAGCTAAAAGAGCAGCCCGAACCCGTGTCTGCACTCGAAGCTATGATGAAGGCTAAAGAAAAGGATGGCAGAAGCTTTGGCAGATTACTGGGAGATACGGTAAGTCATGCGGTTCAAGTATTAATGATGACCGGCGGCTACATGATCATCTTCTCTGTGTTCATCCGGCTGCTGGGCAAATATGTAACGCCATTTCTTCCTGAATGGATCTGGTCCTCTTTTTTTGAGCTTCACCTTGGAGCTTATTCGATGCGTTCACTCGATATTACCGCACATGCGGTCGGATTTGCACTTCTTGCAGCCGCAATCGGCTGGGGAGGGCTCAGCTCACATTTACAGGCAACTGCACTGCTTGCTCCATACGGAATAAACACGCATATTTTTACAATAGGGCGTATATTGCATGCAGGTATTTCCTATGGACTTGTCCTGCTGCTGTGGCCCCCAATACAGAGCTGGCTCGATCATTCAAAAGCTGTCTTTCTTAATACCGAACAAAACCCTTTAACGCAAGCCCATTTCTCTCCAGGAGGTCTTCAAGCAGCAGGTACCTTAGGGCTGTTCCATGTGTTACTGTTAGCAACCCTAATCGTCATCTCTTTGTGTATCGGCAAATGGCAGTCTACCCGCCATTCTTCTTCTCGATAACCTTACGTTTGAGCGCATCCTCTACCTCGGCAGGTACCAGCTCGGAGACATCTCCTTCGAAGCTCGCAATCTCCTTCACTACACTGGAGCTCAGATACGAATATTTGGGATCGGTCATCATAAAGATCGTTTCTGCATCCTTGTTCAGCTTTTTGTTAAGTGATGCCAGCTGCAGCTCGTATTCAAAATCAGTAACCGAACGAATTCCACGCATAATGACCTGTGCGCCCTTGACCCTTACATAATTGGCAGTTAGATCACGGAAGCTGTCCACTTCAACATTCGGCAGGTCCGCTGTAACCATCTGCAGCAGCTCAACACGTTCCTCCACAGTGAACAGCGGATTCTTGCTCTTATTATTAAGCACAGCCACAACTAGCCGATCAAATTGTTTGGAGGCTCGCGTAATAATATCCAGGTGGCCCAATGTAACAGGGTCGAAGCTCCCGGGGTATACGGCTACTCTCTCCGTCTTATGTCCTGCTTCATTCATTGCCCTAGTCCTCCTGAATGTTGTCGTCAATGTTCAATATCGTGTTCGTGTCATCATGCACATCTATGGCCGAAAAATACTCATATATCGTAATTGCCGTATCTCCATATGTAGATTTGCGTGTTTGCTCAAAGGAGCCAATTCTCTCTCCGTATTCATGATCGGCATCGTGTTCTACAACAACGATGGCATCATCGTTGACCATATTGTGTTCTTCAAGCCAGGATAGATACTCTTCCACATTTTTCATTCGATAAGGGGGATCTAGAAAGACCAAATCGAATTTATAATTTCGTTTGGACAGAAGCTTCAGTGCCCTGCCTGCTTCATTTCGAAACACTTCAGCCTTGCCGTCGAGACCTGTTGCCTTCAGATTCGCCCGGATGACCTCAATACTCTTCGGTTCAAGATCGATAAATACAGCCTTGTCCAAACCTCTGCTGAGCGACTCTATGCCGAGGCCCCCGCTTCCTGCAAACAGATCCAGCACGACGCCTCCATCAAAATAAGGTCCAATCATACTAAAGACCGCTTCCTTAACCTTATCGGTTGTTGGACGGGTTCCGGTTCCGGGAACAGCCTTAAGCGGTCTACCTTTTGCAGTGCCTGATATTACTCTCACGTTGATTTCACCCTGTTTCATTCTTTGTAAGTGCCTTATACACCGATATCGTACCACAATCTAAGTAAGATGTGAAAATAACGAAAGCTTAAAAAACACAGAGTAAAAAATATTAACCATGCGATGTATAAACTGGAGGGCTGGCGGTCATGATGTAGTTATCGGCATCAAAAGTGCCGTAGACAACCGCGGAGAAGACTTACGTTTCCCCATAAGCTCTTCGTCCGGTTTCTCCTCTCCCATGATAGGGCGTCTCGAAAGAGGCGCCCGAATAAAAGCCTGTCAGGATTTCCTGGCAGGCTTTTGTTCATATTTGATTAAGAATGAATCGGATAAGACTTGATCCTCGTCCCAATCGGGTTATACGAATATTAAAGATTACGGCTTAACAAAAGGATGGCACCAATGACTGCCAAGTGGATCAGCTTTTATTAGATACCGCTCGACTTAATATCTTTATAACGATAAGTGGGCTGACCTTTCACGCCGGGTCTAACTCGAAATACGCCGCCCGCATGCGGGGTCTCGACCAGCTTGTCTTCACTAAGTCCATTACGAGCGGTCGTGATGTACAGTTCATCAAGGTCTTCTCCTCCAAAACAGCAGGAGGTAACTTGTGAAGCAGGCACTTCAATATGCTGAATCAGGCTGCCTGTGTCCGGATTCCAGCGAGATACCTGTGAACCGCCATAGTGGGCCACCCATATCATACCTTCTGCATCTACCGTCATACCATCAGGAAAGCCGGTTCCTTCCGGTAGAGAGAACAAGGATTTTCGATTAGAAATTTCACCCGAATCCAGATCAAAATCAAACTGATCAATGCGGCCTGTCGGTGTATCAATATAGTACATCTTCTTATGATCTGGGCTGAATCCAATGCCATTAGAGAGAGATACTTCCGTAAGCACAGTTCTAACATGCCCATCATTCAATAGACAGTACAATGCACCCTGATTCTTCTTGTCAGTAAGACTCATCGTCCCTGCCCAAAACCGGCCATTGGCATCACATTTTCCATCATTAAATCGGTTATCGTCCCTATGGCTTTCCGGATTGTGAAGCAGGGTAAGTTTCCCCGCAGCTAGATCATACAGATGAAATCCATTTTTCAAGGCAACCATTACGTGATGTCTATCGTAGGGGACAACGGCTCCAATATGCTGTCCCATCTCATGCACCGTATCTCTTCCTGAATCCGGTTCATAAATGTGAAGCTTGAAGCCTTCGATATCAACCCAATACAAGCGCTTCTCTTCTGCATCCCAGCTGGGCCCCTCCGCAAGTCTCGCCTTAGCGTCAATGACCAGTTCTACTTCTGTCATCCAATCCCTCCTTTATTTATTCCAATCAAAACCGATGCCGTTCAAGAAGGCGCGTGCCAGAACCATATGACCCGTGTGGTTAGGATGTACCCGGTCCCAGGCAATTGCCCCTGGGTACAGCTGATCCCAGATGGGTGCATATGCAGCCTGTGTGTCTACAAATACGGCATCATATTCTTCAGCAACACGCTTAACAGCAGCTCCGTACAGATCCATGGTCGAGCGCATTGGGTCCTCTACACTTGGCTCCAGATAATAAGGTGTCATCAGGATGAGGCCCTTCACCTGAGGGCGCACCGAAGCAACCAGCTCACGCAGAGTAGCTTCATACTCATCCAGAAACACATGAAGCTCTCTGCGCTGTGGACTATCAAACTGACGCCATACGTCGTTGATACCGATCATTACAGACAGCCAATCTGGCTGTAGATCAAGCACATCTTCCTGCCAGCGATTTTTCAAATCTCTGACATTGTTCCCGCTTATTCCTACATTAAGTACACGAATATTTAATTCCGGATATACACTTTGAAGCAAAGCATCCACATTATGTACATATCCATTGCCAAGACCCATGCTTCCTTCACCAACTGGACGTGCTCTTCCGCAATCCGTTACCGAATCCCCAATAAAGACTAACTTATCATCCTGACCCAGCTTCATATCTCCATCTCCCTATCCAGATATTCAATGTGATGAAATTACCAGCCCTGCTGTTTAAGCCAGGATATACACAAGCCTTTCCATCGGCCTGTCGTTTCTGCCAGCTCCTCTGCCAGCCCGAGGCCATGACGTCCTGCTTCAAATACATGAAGCTCATGGGGCACACCTGCTTTGGTCAAGGACAGCGACATTTCCAGACTATTCTGCAGCGGTACGGCCGCATCCTCATGGGTATGCCATATGAAAGCGGGGGGTGTCACGCTCGTCACCTGACGTTCAGCACTGTATTGTCTGACCAATTCCTCATCAGGATTGTCGCCAAGGAGTGCATCTTTTGAACCTTGATGACCGTATTCCTCCATTGTAATGACAGGATAACACAGCACAATGCGATCCGGCCTTGAGCTGACCCGCTCGAGCGGATCGCTGCTCTCAGGATCTCCCTCCACCCACATCGTTCCTGCACTTGCAGTCAAATGACCTCCAGCAGAAAAACCGAGCATCGCGATCTTGTTCGGGTTAATCCCGTACTTGTCGCTGTTTGCTCTCACATACTGAACAGCTCTCCTTGCATCAGACAATGCTGCTGGCTGACGATGAGGATTAATTCGGTATTTAAGGACGAAGGCCGAAATACCTGCTTGATTGAGCCACTCCGCAACAGGTCCGCCTTCATGATCGGCTAAATGACAATAACCGCCGCCAGGACACACAATAACGCAGCTGTCAGCTCCTTCGGCCAAATAAGGCGTTAATGCGGGAGAATCTTGTTCCAGTCCAGCGGCTGCATACGGCGGCTCTCCGGACCATATATTTATCGATTGCACAGCTATCCCTCCCAAGCTAGAAATAGATTGATTTGTATTCATCATCCTATATTAAATCGTTTTCATCAATCCCTTATTTAGTAGAGCGTTCGGAAATGCTCCGGGGTAATTCCTTCTATTCTCCGAAAAGTAGCTACAAAATGACTCGCGTCACGGAAGCCTACTCTGCCCGCCGTCTCCTTCACGGTGAGGTGAGGCTCTGAAGTCATGATCTCCTTAGATTTACGTATCCGTTTCAGAATAAAATAACTGTACGCTGTAATACCAAATGACTGCTTGAACATCATATTCAGATATCTTGGAGATACCGAGAGCACTTCTGCCATTTCCATAAGTCCTACACCAGGATCACTTATTTTCTCTTCCATAAATGACAGCAAAGGGGCCAATCGATCCATAGCATGAGACAAGGAGAGGGTATTACCTGTCGTTCCATGCTTCTTGAGAAGCAATAAGAATCGATAAATATCTCCTGAAGCATCGAGCCCCGTTAGATCAAAATCGCTGCCAATGGAATCGAGAACTCTTTTGCCATAAGTCTGGAGCGCAGAGCTCACTTTCCACTGATAATAAGCTGATTCATGCAAATCCAGTGAGGATAAGATCGCTGCCGCCTGGGGACCGCTAAATGTAATATATATCGTAGACCAGCCTTCGCCTCTTCCGCTATATTTGTGCGGCACATTAGGGGCAAGCAGGATTCCCGACCCCTTAGGAAGTGGATAGGTTCTGCCCTCAAATGAGAATGCTCCCTCGCCGTCTACCGTTTGCAGCCAGTGATAACAGGGATAGCCTGCAGCTCTCTCAATCGGCTCCTGATTGTTGTTCTCTCCTATGCTCTCTATAAACAGAGGCAGCGGATGCTCCTTCCCTGTCATAAAAAATCGCTGATGGTCTTTGCTCAGCCACATAACCTTCAATCCTCTACTTCCATATTATTATATAGTCCTTAACAATTCTTATATTTTAAAAATATAATTCATATTATATGATTGAATTATTCTTATACAAGAGGTGAATTCACTTGATTAGTACGAAGCTTCCTAAAATGTTCTACGGCGGTGACTACAATCCTGAGCAATGGGATCAGGCTACACATCAAGAAGATCTGCGCATGTTCAAGCTCGCAGGTATCGATATTGCGACGATTAACGTTTTTTCCTGGGCCAAGAATCAACCCGACGAGATCACATATAATTTTGGATGGCTCGATGAGCTGATTGACAGTCTTTATGAAAGCGGTGTCTATGTATGCCTTGCAACAAGCACAGGCGCTCATCCAGCATGGATGGCAACCAAATATCCCGACGTACTGCGTGTGGATAAGGATGGACGCAAACGCAAATTCGGGGGACGCCATAACTCCTGCCCGAACAGTCCGACTTACAGGCTCTATTCAGAGCGCATTGCGGACAAGCTGGCAGAACGTTATAAGGATCACCCTGCGGTCCTTGTCTGGCATGTATCGAACGAATACGGAGGCGACTGTTACTGTGACAACTGTGAACGTGCATTCCGTGTATGGCTGAAGGAGAAATATCAGACACTTGATCAGCTGAACAGAGCCTGGAATACGGCATTTTGGGGTCATACGTTCTATGATTGGGATGAAATTGTGCTGCCAAGCAACTTGAGTGAGGAATGGGGAGACCGTTATACGAACTTCCAGGGAATCTCTCTGGATTACTCCAGATTCAATTCTGACAGCATGCTGAACTGCTACAAGCTGGAGTACAATGCGATCAAAAAGCATGTACCCGAATCTGTCGTGACTACCAATCTGATGGGCTTCTTCAAGCAGCTGGATTACTTCAAATGGGCCAAGTATATGGACATTATCTCATGGGACAGCTATCCGAGTCTGACGACACCGCCAAGCGAAACAGCCATGGCGAATGATCTCATGCGCGGACTTAAGGACGGGATGCCGTTCATGCTGATGGAGCAAACACCAAGCCAGCAGAACTGGCAGCCATACAATTCGCTTAAGCGTCCTGGTGTTATGCGTCTGCAGAGCTACCAGACTGTAGCGCATGGAGCAGATACGGTCATGTTCTTCCAGCTGCGCAGATCCATCGGTGCCTGTGAGAAATACCACGGTGCGGTTATTGAACATGTCGGACATGAGAATACACGTGTATTCCGCGAAGTAGCTCAGCTTGGTGAGGAGCTGCAGCGTATTGGAGACCGTCTGCTGGACTCGCGTGCCGACGCCAAAGCCGCGATTGTGTTTGATTGGGATAACTGGTGGGCTATTGAGAAATCAAGCGGTCCAACCATCGCCTTGAATTACGTTCAGCAGATTCACAAATATTATGCTGCCTTCTACAATCGCAATGTCCAGGTCGACATGGTAAGTGTAGATACAGATCTCAGTGCATACGACCTTGTTGTTGCTCCGGTTCTGTACATGGTTAAGCCTGGATTCGCTGAGAAACTGGAAGCCTTTGTGGAGAATGGCGGAACGTTCCTGACGACATTCTTCAGCGGTATTGTAAACGAAAATGATCTGGTAACGGTAGGAGGATATCCTGGAGAGCTTCGGAAAATGCTCGGCATATGGGTCGAGGAGATCGATGCCCTGTTCCCGGATCAGAAGAACAAGGTCGTTCTGAAAGACAAGTTCGGCAAGCTTCAGGGAAGCTACGAATGCGGAATGCTATGTGATCTCCTGCATACAGAAGGTGCTGAGGTTATCGCAGAATACGGCGAAGATTTCTACAAGGGGATGCCTGCGGTAACTCGCCATACATTCGGCAAAGGTGAAGCGTATTACGTAGCAACCGATCCAGAACAGTGCTTCCTGGATGAATTGATCGAGAAGATTACAACGGATAAGGGAATACAGCCTAACCTCTCAGCTCCATCGGGTGTCGAGGTCAGCCGTCGTGTCAAAGATGGCATCTCCTATCTGTTTGTGCTTAATCACAATACGGAGATCGTATCCTATGATTTGGGCCAATTAGAAGCTGAAGATTTAATTAGTGGCCATCAGCTGAGCGGTACAGTATCCATTGAAGGCCGTGACGTTCAAATTCTGGAAGTCAAATAATCTCTTGATTCAGATTCCCTAAGGAGATGATTCTGTGATGAAAAAGTATCCCCTGCTGGATATGTCTCACCCCACCGTACAACAAGCAAGTGACTTTATCTTTAAGAACGCGCGCCTCTTGGATCGTCTAAGATTCGCACATCTCAGTGGACAAGGATCGCCTGAAGCGGTCTTGCAGGCACTAGCTGCATATCAGAACAAGGATGGCGGCTTTGGTCATGCCCTTGAACCTGACATTCGCAGTCCATACAGCCAGCCCCAGGGGGCAGAATTTGCACTGCATTTGATGGACGAAGTTGGAATTTATCCTGAGAGTATAATGACAGGACTAGGGCAATTTCTTGAACGACAATCTAATCCTGTTACAGGGGGATGGCCGTACTCTTTCCGCAGCGTAAACGAGCATCCTCATGCTCCTTGGTGGACTACGGAATCAGATGATACGGCTTCCATTAATCCTTCCGGCTCGATCGTAGCCCTCCTGCTGAAATCAAGAAACTGGCATCCCTTTCTCAAAGAAAAATGGTTGAACAGAGCTATTCAATATGTGTGGGACACTGTAGAGAGTGCCGATCTAACCGGATTCCACAACCGCATCCAAGCTGTCCATTTTCTCGAACAACAGACAGATGAACCTCGTGCTACCGTCGTGAAGGCTCGGGTAGATCAGTACTTATCCAAGCCGGGTGTCATCGAACTTGATCCTAAGGCTGAAGGGTATGTGCATAAAGTACTCGACTGGGCACCGGATTCAACCAGTTATGCCGTCCAGTTCGTCCCTGAGCATATTATCTCTCTCCATCTCGATCATTTGATCTCAGAACAAAAGGATGATGGCGGGTGGCCGATCTCATGGGAGCCACTGAGCTCAGCTGCCGAGAACGAATGGCGGGGGCATCTCACGATTCAGCGGCTGAAGACGCTCTCAAGCTACGGCCGAATATAACGGCAAAATAAGCTTCCGCTGCAAAGAAACAGCCGGAAGCTTATTTCGTCATTTATGAAACCATTACTCAGGATTCTGGATAGTCGATGGATTGTTTTATTGGGAAATGCAACACCCCTTATACTATAAGATTACTCCATCCTTAAATATGGCAATTTCCCGGAATCCGTGCTGCTCGCTGTTTGTCACTGCACGACCTGATGCAATATCCACGAGCTGACTTAACAGCTGGGCGGCCGCATCGTCCATACTTTTTCCTTCGAGCAGCTGCCCTGCATTATAATCAATCCAGTGCTTCTTCCTGCGAGCCAGGTCGGAGTTGGTCGCGATCTTCACCGTAGGAACGGGCCCGCCAAACGGTGTCCCTCTGCCTGTCGTAAACAAAACGATGTGCGCGCCCGCTGCGGACAGTGCCGTGACAGAGACTAGATCGTTACCGGGAGCTTCAACAATATTAAGTCCAGGCTTTGTCGTCCTGTTTCCATACGATAGAATATCAACGACTTCTGAGCGCCCGCCTTTTTGAGTACATCCAAGCGACTTCTCCTCCAGGGTAGTAATGCCTCCAGCTTTATTGCCTGGAGATGGATTCTCATAAATGTTCTGACCGTGGTTTACAAAATACTGCTTGAACCCATTAATCAGCTTAACCAGTTCATCATATACCCCCTGGTTTGCTGCACGGTTCATCAGGATGGTCTCAGCTCCGAACATCTCAGGGACCTCTGTTAGAATGGCTGTACCTCCCGCTGCTATTAGCAGATCGGACACGACACCAACGAGTGGATTGGCCGTAATGCCGGAGAAGCCATCTGATCCACCGCATTTAAGTCCGATCTTCAGCTTGGATAAAGGAAGCGGCTCACGATGTGCGCGCTCGGCCTGCTCGACCAGCTCTTCGATCAATCTCATTCCTTCGCTTAGCTCATCATCTGTTTCTTGTGCTTTGAGGAAACGTACTTTATTCTGATATTCAGCAGGGATAAACGTCTTGAAATCATCGACTTGATTGTTCTCACAGCCTAGTCCAATGACGAGCACCCCTCCAGCATTCGGGTGTACAACGAGAGAAGCAAGGAGCTGCTGTGTATACTTCAAGTCATCGCCAAGCTGAGAACAGCCAAAGGGATGAGGAAAGTGGTATACACCGTCCACACGCCCTTTGAATTCACCTTCTCCCATCCGGGCCAATGCTTCACACACCTTGTTAATACAGCCGACCGTATTAATGATCCAGATCTCATTACGGATTCCCGCCTCCCCGTTCGCACGCAGATAGCCATCGAATGTCAGAAGATGAGCTGGCGGAGCAGGAAGCGCCTCTGGTTCTGTTTTGGCATATTCATATTCAAGGAGTCCAGACAGGCCTGTCGCAAGATTATGCGTATGAATCCAGCTGCCCGGCAAGATATCTTCTGTGGCAATTCCAATGGAATAGCCATATTTGAGTACATTCTCTCCTGCTGTAATCTGTCTAACAGCGATTTTGTGTCCCTTCGGAATGTCTTCATTCAGAGTGATACCGGATAAAGGACTCTGGCTCAGTTCAATAACCTCTCCCTTTTTATAATCGCGAAGAGCAATAATGACATCATCTTTCTCCCGAATCATGGTGAAGTCCTGTGTTCGATGAATGGTGCTCATACCTGTTCCCCTTCCCATTCTCTAATCGATTCGCATATTATCTCGGTAAGTCCAGGCAGCAAGGATAAATCCTGTCCCCAGATGACTTCCTCTGCTAAGATCTGAGCAATTACGCAATCAAGAGATTGACCCTGACCGAGCTCTGACCAATGTTTCTCCAGAAGTTCAAGATGTGCTTCATTATCCTTAAGCAGTATAGACTCACCACTGTAAGTCACTGTCTTGAATCCTTCCTCTGTCTTCACTGCCCGGTACAGGCGCAGCAAAGCTGCAAATCCTGTTACAATACTTTTTGGAAGCACATCGTTCTTACGGTAGTACTCTAGCATGGTTGGCAGTAAACGAACTTTAAACTTACTTAAGGAACCCAGCATAATATCCTGAAGCCTATGATCAATATAAGGATTCATAAACCGATCGAACACTTCACCCGCATAAACATGCAGTTGATCCTGTGGAAGATCCAGCGCTTGGGTAATCTCCTCGTACACAGCTGTCCTCACCCATTCGCCAAGCTGGCTGTCCTCCATCGTTTCCCGAACGAAGCGCTTGCCCTGCAAAATACCGAGCGGTGTCATGAGCGTATGAGCACCGTTAAGAATACGGACTTTTCTCAGCTGAAATGGCCTCAAATCATCGGTGAAGTGCACATTCAGTCCTGCCTGTGCCAGCGGCAGCTTGTCGGCAAGTACGCTGTCTCCCTGGATTGCCCACAAATGATAGGGCTCCGCACAATTAATCAGTGAATCCTTATACCCTAACCTCTCTTCGATATCCGCGATTTCGGACTTCGAGGGTGTACCTGTGACGATACGGTCAACCAAATTATTTAGAAAATGATTGCTGTTAATGACCCAATGGCGAAATTCATCCGAATATCCAAAGTCTTCACTATGCATAAGCACATAGGATCTCAATAAATCACCGTTGCCTTCAACCAGCTCGCAAGGAAGATGAATGAATCCTTTCGCAGGATCTCCTTGAAAATGAAGAAAGCGATGATGCAGGAATACCGTTAGTTTCCCGGGAAATGAATCTACTGGGGTCCCTTCATGGTACTCTGTCTTCTCATAAGCAAGTCCGGCCTCTGTCGTATTGGACACGACGATGTCAAGCTCTGGTACTTCAGCCAAAGCCAAGAACTCGGTCCATTCTTCATAAGGATCAATCATATGTGACAGCACAGGAATAATAACTTCCCGCTCTACCGCTGCCCCATTCTCAATACCTCGAGTAAGAAGCGTATATAAACCATCCTGTTCTCTAATATTCAGCAGCTTGTGACGCCCCGATCTTCTCGGCTGTGTTACGGCAACACTTCCTTCAAAGAGCCCTCGTGCAGCGCTTTCATAAATCATCCAGTCGAAAAATCCCCTTAAAAAATTCCCTTCTCCGATCTGAAGCACCTTCACCGGCATATCTTGAAACCTAGCCAGCTTCGCGCTATCTGTCACACCTTCAAGCTTCCGTCCCAGTCTAGGGAGATCATTGCTTACGGCCATGCTTCATTCTCCTCTAATAAATGACATATTGTTTCCTGATACTGTTCATTGTATCATCAATATAAAGAAGTAAAATTGCCGATTTTGACAAATATATACTCTATTTTGATATTGATGAAAAAGAGGCGATCCCCTATGCGAAACACGCTGCACGCACCTGTTGATACCCGGATTCCTGCTGATATCGAGCTTCCTTTCCGGATGCTCTATCATGAGACCAAGCCATATGAGCACGAGCTCCCCGATCATCTCCATGATTGGCACGAATTGATCTGCGTTCATCAAGGACGGGGCAAAATATTTATCGATCATATGAGTTTGGATATGGAGCCTGGTAATCTGATTATTATTCCAGGCAATACGATTCATCGAATCTTTCCCGATCCGGATAATCTCCTGACTTCCACCGCCTTCTACATCAGCCCTGCCTTGTTTCAGGGTATGGGAAGTGAAGCTGCTTCCACCTTGCTGCTATTTGAGAGACACCGCCAATCCAAAATTTATAAGCGGCAATTCAGTATGCTGGAGTTAGACGATGTTGGCCAAATAATTGATCACATTTATAACGAAATGAACAGCCGAAAACCGATGCGATCTTACTCCACACTTCTTCACTTGCAGCTTCTGCTCATATACTTAACCCGGCTCAGCTCTGTCACGGATCAAGCACCAGCGGTGATGTCAGGTCCTGAATGGCTTACCCAAGCTTTGTCCATTATAGAGCACAAGCTGTGTGATAAGGTCTCGCTTGCGCACTTGGCTAAGGATGCATCCGTGTCCCCCGCCCATTTCAGCCGCGTGTTCAAGCAGTATACCGGAATGACGCCGACAGACTACATCTGTGCAAGACGGATTATCCTGTCCAAGGAAATTCTGATGCATAGCGAGCAGACGATGGCCGTCATTGCTGAGAGCTGCGGATTTGACAGTCTTCCTCACTTTTACCGCATGTTTAAGAAGCATACCGGAATGACGCCCGCGAGCTATCGTCGCAGCATCCGGATGTAGAGACAGATGCTGTCTGAACATACGTTATTGAGAGAATAGTCAGCATCTGATAATAAAAAAGTCCCGGAGGAAGCAAAGTTCGCTTCTCCGAGACTATTTATTAGACCTAGCATCCACTTGAATAACTCCAGGTTATACTAAAATAGAACTATCTCATAGCTGCGCAGCATATTTAGGGCAGTAAATATCCTTTTTCAACTGCCTGCTCGAGCAGGCTCGCTGCATATTCAGCCAGTACAGGGGATGCTTCTGCTATGACGGCAACACGCACCTTAACTGCGCTGACAGACACCTGATGTGCTCTCCATGCTTTCCCTTCTGTGTAAAAGTTATGCAGTACCGGATGAAGACGATCCATAGCCGCAGCATACTTGGCCTCATTCGTCAGCCCTTCTTCAAATTCAAGCCACAGATTCATCCACTCGCTTGCTTGTTCGTCCGGAAGAAGACCAAAGATCCGTTTGGCAGCCGCTACTTCTCTATCCCATTTATCCTCATAGCCTTTGACATCATAAGCGAATGTATCTCCTGCATCAATCTCAACCAGATCATGAATAAGCAGCATATGAACTACTTTCTTCAGATTCAATTGATCATCTATCGCATGCTCCTTCAAGAGAAGAGCCATGACTGCGATATGCCAGGTATGCTCCGCATCATTCTCCCGCCGTGACCCGTTCATCAGATACGATTGGCGGAGTACATGCTTAAGCTCATCAATCTCGCGAATAAATTCAATCTGTTGGGCAACTCGTTCCATACTCATTGTTACATTCTCCTTGTCCTGCTTATCTTTCGTATTTCATCTAAACCTGCTGTTAAGCATACCACTCTGGGATTATTGAAGCCAAGTCCTGAAGAACATGGAAGCTGTCTCCTAGATTAGAGCCTCTCATTATCAAACCGCTGTGGTATAATTAATCTAAAAAATTGGCTGATGCATTAGGGCTGAAATACTGAGGGGTTTGATCGTGGCTAAACATCATCATCGTAACGTTGGTATTTTCGCGCACGTCGACGCTGGCAAAACGACGACGACCGAGCAAATATTGTATCTAAGTGGCGTCATCCGCGCTCTAGGCAGTGTAAATGAAGGAACCGCATTCACAGATTCGCTGGAAATCGAAAAACAAAGAGGGATATCCGTCAAAGCTGCAGCTACCTCCTTCGTATGGAAGGATTGCACGGTAAATCTAGTAGATACGCCTGGGCATATTGATTTTATATCTGAGGTGGAGCGCAGTCTCCGAGTTATGGATGGAGCCATCTTGATCGTATCCGCTGCTGACGGGGTTCAAGCACAGACTGAAACCATTTGGAAAGCACTTCGCAAACTACATATACCCACTATAATTTATGTGAATAAGATGGATCGGCCGGGTATCTCTCTCACTGAAATCATGGACAATATGACTTCACTTCTGTCTCCAGCTGCCCTGCCTGTTCAACAGGTACAATTTGACCAAGAGGCGTTATGTAAGACAGTATCTATCTTCGCCGAGGATGGAAGTAACGCTCGTGAGGAACATAGCACGATTGCCGAATGGCTGGCTGATCAGGATGAGATCTTCTTGGAACGATTCATTGAAGGTGAAGAATTTCCCGCTCATGAGCTTCGTGACCGGATTGCAGAGGAAGCAAGACATGGAAACGTATTTCCTGTCTGTTTTGGCTCGTCTCAAAAAGGAATCGGTATTCGGGAATTAATGGAAGCCATCATCGATTATCTTCCTGCACCAGCGGGAGATGCTGATGGTCCTCTCTCGGGTGTCGTCTACAAAGTAGAAAGAGATAAAACGATGGGAAGAGCTGTCTATATCAGACTCTATAATGGTAAACTGCATACCCGGGATACCGTCACCATTATGAACCGGGGACTGAAGGAGAAAGTATCTCAAATCCGCAAAATCGAAGGACGAAGAGCAGTCGATCTTACCCATTTTGAAGCTGGTGATATCGCTGCTGTCTACGGTCTTCATGAAGCTCAGATCGGAGATATCATTGGGACAGAGACATCAGTTCCTCCGCTGCCAGGTATGGCAGTCCCGCTTCTAACTGTTCAGGTGCACTGCAAGGATATTGCACAGTATCCTTCTCTTGTTGCAGCCCTTCAGGAATTGACGGATGAAGACCCCTTGCTCGGCCTTACATGGCTCAAGGATGAACGGGAGCTTCATCTTAAAGTAATGGGAGCGATTCAGCTTGAGATACTGGAGAGTATCTTGCTCAGCAGATTCGGGTTAGCTGTCACTTTTGATCCACCATCTGTTATCTATAAAGAAACACCAGCAGCTGACGGAGAGGGCTTCATTGCCTATACCATGCCTAAGCCTTGCTGGGCTATACTCCGATTTGCCATTCGGCCTCTTCCACGAGGCAGCGGTCTTGTATATCGCTCAGAGGTTCGTTACGACCATCTCTTGGAACGCTATCAGAATGAAGTGGCACGTCGTGTGCCAGAAGCGCTTGAGCAAGGGTTGTATGGATGGGAGGTCACGGATCTTGAAGTCGTGCTGACTTATGGAGAACATCATGTGTGGCACACACATCCACTCGATTTTGTGGTGGCAACTCCCATGGGCATTATGGATGGACTTAATCAAGTAAGAACCACTCTGCTTGAGCCGATGCAGCATTTTCGTATAACGGTGCCTGAGGAGTACGGTGGAAAGGTGCTTAGTGATCTCGTTCATATGCGCGCAGTATTTGAAGCTCCTTATATTGCACATGGACGATGTACCGTTGAAGGTACTATACCTGCAGCCACCTCCCTGAATTATCCGGTTCAGCTTCGTTCAGAGACGAAAGGCAGCGGAATGATGACGACGAGCTATGCGGGCTATCAGGCATGCCCTGAAGGCATCTTGGCAACTCGTAAAAGACGGGGAGTAGATCCACGGGATCAGTCCCGTTACATCCTTGCTGTTCGCAATGCCATCAGTTCGTCATAACTATAGATAAGATAGAACATTTACGGAGGAAATTTATGAGCAAAATTTTAGGGTTTGGACTTCTACTTTACATTTTCGGCAATCCTTTTGTTGCCATAATCGTACTACTACTCATTGTTTATTTACTTGACCGCAGATTTGTCGGTGTGTTCCCAAGCCTCACCAAGCCATTTAAACGGATGCGGAATATATCAAAAAATCGTCAGCAAATCGCGATGAACCCGAATGATGTGACGGCTAAGCTTGATCTTGCGAGACTGCTCATTGAACGCAAAAAGTTTAAGGAGGCGCATGAGCTGCTTCGATCCATAGAAGATGCCTATGAGCATTCGGCTGAATATTGGGATGCCCTTGGTACGACAGAGATTAGTCTCGGGCAGCTTGAATCTGGAGAACGAAATATTCTCAAAGCGCTTGATATCAACCCAAGAGTAAAATATGGGCAGCCTTATTTGCGGCTTGCCTCTGCTTATAGAGACAAGGATCATAGCAAGGCTCTTCGCTATGTCGAACAATTTCAGGAAATCTCTTCTTCTTCCAGCGAATCGTATTACTACCTCGGTCTGGTCTATCGTGCACTGGGACAGTCGTCTGAAGCCAAGGAGGCGTTCAGTCAGTCGATTCTGGTCTATCGTTCTTTGCCGAAGTACAAGAAGCGCCAAGAACGGCGCTGGGCGGTTCGCAGCTTATTTCGTAGGCTGACGAATTAGGTTATTGTAGCTCTTAACATTTATCGAATCATTTTATACCATACACAAGCAGCTGGATTCCATAAATACAGCTGCTTTCTTGTCTAGTCATATAAAAAAACACTTTCCAGCCGATCCTTATGCTTGTCCATCCATTTCAAACGTGCATACAACTCTTCCAATTGCTGCTCTACTACAGAATAGGAGTCTATGCCCTTTCTCCACCTTGAAATGAAGTGCATCACGACATCTATCCTGATCCTGATGTGATTCATACAGCTGAGTACACACATTCGATTCCTGATCCGTAATTGATACGATGAATTATTCATTCCACCACGAAGTCGGTTAAATACTTAGCTCTGCTGCCGCTTCATGGTATGGTCCTGCAAAATAGCTGTTCCAAATGTCCGAAGGATGCACAGCTCATCATCCTGTTTTTTCTCGTCAACACTCATTCACCAATCTCTCCTTATGTTCAGCCACTTTATGAAGGGAGGAACACAAGCAGCAAGTCCTGCATTCCCCTCTGCTCTTATTATTTTCTTCGAACATTTACATTCCCTATAGATATTAAGGGTTCAAAGCCCAGTCTAGTAAGCTGGTCAACAATTACACGGTAGCCCTTGCTGCTCGGATGCACATGATCGATAAACAGCTGCTCACGCTCTCTTCCCTGAAAAGCATGCAATAATGGGGCTGCGGCAATATTCTTGCTCGTAAAGCCCATCAAAAATTCATTATACTGCTTCACAAATAGATAAGCTGCTTCACTTTGCGGCAAAGGATTGTAAAGTCCGACCAGACGAATAAAGTAAGGGCGTGATTTCTTTTTGAGCTGTCGAATCTGAGAAATAATTTCTGACACATGCTTCTCACAGGACTCAAGCGTTTCAATCAGCACAGGGGAGAGCAAATTCCCCTTGGCCGAACGTGCAGCCCTAATCAGATCGTTCCCGCCTATCGAAATTGTAATAACATCTGCCTCTTTAATTAGATGGCGCAGGTGCTCATTATATTTTACCATGGACAATAGTCCCTGTGAGGTTAATCCGTTCACTCCTCTATTGCTTACAAGCACCATGCTGCCTAAGTGGTTTTCTAGTCTTTTTCGGTAGAGAGGTACAAATCCGCTGCCAAACAATGCACCGATTCCAACGGTGAGTGAATCTCCTAGGGCTAAATATCGGTACACCATATGACTCCCTCCTTTTATTTTGCTGCCGATCTATTTTAGCTTATGGAGGAATTCAGGCTTTTGGCACGGCAAGTTGTCCTTGAGAAGCTCACTTCTCACAAAAAGAACACATACTGACGATTCGAATAGAGGTTCCGAAACGTTCAGTATGTGTTCTCTTATGAATCCATTTCATAACTCATTAAAAAGAAGAATATGAAACTTGAGATACATTAACTTAAATGAAGTAAGCAGCAATACTTCCGACCAGCATGCCTCCGATAAAATAGACGCCGCTTAGGGGAAATTTTACTTTGCGCAATTCAGCATACATAACTGCAAGAAAGAGTACGAACATGATCAGCTTCAGCCACAAAACTAAGAATGGAACGGCTATACCAAGCAATAAACCTATGATTCTGTACACTGCGGTTGACAATATACTCTGCTCCTCGCTCCTAAGTTATCCTTCTAACACTGCTAATGCTTCTGATCAGCAAGCAGACTTATTCCTCTTCTTCAGTTTCAAAGACACAGCGGAAGCGTTCAACTCCAGGATACTTCTCACCCAAGCTGTATACAACAAAACCCACATTGCGATAAAAATCAACCGCTTCTTCGTCGGTTTCCGCAATAACCGTCTCAGGCTGAACACTGCTGATCATTTCTGAGATGATCCCGCGGCCGTATCCTTTTTCCCGGTTCTCTGGAAGTACAGCCAAATGCTTAATCATCACTTTGTTCCCATCCTGCTCAATTCCGATGAGTGCAACAAGCTGCCCTTCATCTTCGAAACCGAGTAACTCCGTGGAATCATTATTTTTATACATCGCAAGAGCTGCTTGAATATGAGATTCTTCAGGAAGCGTCGAATACCCGATCAGCTCCTGAACGATGACATCATTTATACGATCTTTAATAGAAACTAGCAAAATGAAAATCCTCCTGTCCTAATATCCTTAACTATACGTACTTTAGGACTTTTGGCGTCAGATTTCAAGTTCTTTGATAGGATATTGCTGTACAAGCTTCTTCATCAGTCCCTCTGTTATTACTAAACCTGCTGCTTCATAGGCCATCATTACAGCACCAATATCACTCGGGAGCTTCTGTTCTACATAATACGAAGGAAGAATTACTCTCATTCTTTATACTGCTCTTCAATTGCGAAAACACGGCCTTCTTTAAATATGGTGAAGTAATGCAGCTCCCGCTGAATGACACGAGAACCTCAGAAGATTGAAACGTAGCAGCGATAAGTCGGATGCCGATGGCTGTTTGTCTTGCCGCCTCGTTGCATATTCTGACGGCCAGAGGGTTCCCCGTATCAGCTGCTTCTGTGATGATATGTGCCATATCTCCAAGCAGACGATTCTGGCTGCGTTTGTCCACTCCATATCCACGGAGAGCAAGCTCAGCCAGCTCACGTGTTGATGAGCAGCCTAAATGCTGCAGCACTTGGCCGATTAAGGGCCGGTCGCCCTCATCATAACAGCCTGAGATGATTGCATAAATCGTCTCATAGGATATGAATCGGGCAGCTACACGGGCATAGTGAGCAAATTCATCATTTCGCACCATTCTGCCTTCTTCATTAATACCAAAAATAAGTGAGCCAGTTCCACCAATTGCTACAATTCCCGGACGTCCTAAAAAAATGGAACGATGGGCAGCCAGTGTATCATTAACCACCTGACCATTGGTGGAGATACCCAGATCATGAAGCACCTCCAATGCCCAGTTCTCATCTCCAGGCTTATCGATCCCTGCCAGCGCTGCCGTAATCGAAGCCACATGGTCCAGCTGTCTCCCTGCTGCATCTAAGACATCTAGAATACCGGTTCGAAGATGCTCTTCCGCCTGTACATTGTGCAGACGATTCGTACCGCCTTTGCGCACTTGTGCCAGAATTTGTCCTGTAAAATCGGCCACAGTGACTCGTGTATAACTTCCCCCTCCGTCGATCCCTATTACGATGTCAGCCCTATTATTCATGAATAACCTCCTGATAAACATATCGATCATTCTCACTTTGAGCTTGCCAGGAGGGGAGCAGCCAGTTCAGTTCCTCAGCCGTATCCTGAATGAACTGCTCCACTCGTTCTACATCCATGAACCGAAGGGAGCGGGGCTTAACGGGTTCTTCCAGCTTCCTTAATATCTCAAACCTATAATCATCGACTTCGTCCATTGTAACGAGAGCACCCATGGACAGCGCCGGAGCGCACTCCAGTGCCTCTAGTAAATCCTTGGTTTCCGGATGTATATCCATTAGTATGTATTCCAGCTGCAGCACATCGCGCTGGTATAAGTTCTGAAACGATCTGATCTGACTGTACCAGCGGTAAACAATGAATCGCTGAACATAATTCTCTATCCCTTTATATACTGTTTCTGCCCACCTTACATCTGCATACAAGTGCGCAGCATATCCCAATAAATATTCGCTGTATTCTTCTCCCAGGCTTCGGTCCGCATGAGCCGCATGAAACAGCTGAATATCCCTCACCCTGGGCAGCACACCTTCAGACGGACAGTAATGACTCGCCCATTTCATCTGTTCATTCGCGCCCTGCCGAACTCGAAAAGCGTTGGGTGCGATACTGCCAAGTACAAAAGACGGTGAAGGCCGTCCTTGCTTTACCAGATGGGCAATCGTTAAATGAACCATTGGCCAAGGCATAATAATTCCCCACTTTTCCCCTTTTTTATAAATTGCGCTCTCTCTTGTCTTTCTAATAGGTGGGTTTTGCTATAATGCATCGATTCAGCCGTGCAAAATTAACAAAGGCCAGTGATCCAGCCACTCTTTCTCAAACACACGCTGCTTAAAAAGCCCGGTATGGAGGAAATAGGGACTTTGCCTGACATTCATTTCAAACAGGTCTGCAAGACCAAATGGGCTGACAATCTCCATCTCATCCTGATCATTCAGTCTGATCGCCACTGCGGTTGCCGTTTCAGGCCAATACCTCATTGCATCTTCTACTGATTGGTATGGAGTCGTACGGTTGTTGTATTCATGCATTCGGGCCTGGTTCTTGACCTGCCAATTGCGCCTGATCTGACCAGATTCAAGCTGCTTCTCATACTGCTTGTCTACCCATTCTTCTGTCTCGACAGAGTTGTAATAGATGACGTCAATATCATGAAGCGGTGTGTGTTGTTTATATTCATGCAGCACATCCCAAACACGGTTGCGGACATATCCTGCAGCGATACAGCCTTCAGGAAGCCTTAGTTCTCGAACACGCTTCAAGTCGTCCAACACCTGGACATCCTTCATGATATGATATAGCTGCTCTTCATAGCTTAAATTCATAAGTCCCTCCTTGCTCTATAAATTATAGTCTATATGTTCATAGGCATTCAATGAATAGTTTGCACTTTTTTACAAAGGAGGAGATCGTATTTGACCTAGCAAAAAGAAGCAGACCGGCTCATGAACTGTACCTGCAAAAGTTAGTTGCCTTCTTGCATTCTAACGATCCAGGCAGATTCAAGCGATCTGCCTCATACTTTACGCTGACCGCTTCTGGGCTGCAAAACGAATCAGCTGGCAGCGAAATTCAGTGGGCTCATCATATTTCTGTTCAGGTATGGCTTGTGTTACGCGTTCAGTGAACAATATCTCCCAATCCTTGTATTGATCTGCAAGCATTTCTTCCGCATCCAGGGTAGGCAGATTTAGCTCAATCAAGGGTTCTCTTGGCTTGTTATCTTGCAATGTGACCTCTTCTACATTCGTGCTCATCGTGATTAGATTAATCCCGCCGAGCTTGGTACCCTCCTTCATTCTCTGAATCACTGACTGTAGCGCCACCTCGGAGGACACATGCTCCAAACAGGAGCAAGCTGCAATATAATCATACCGATCCTTTGCAATATCATAATGCTCAATATCTGCCCGCTCAGCTGATATCATATGATCTACCTTATAATTCTTCGCATGATCAACTAGACTTTGAACAGCCTCTTCCAGCAAATCAACAGCGATCAGCTCACTATTCGTTCCTTTCAGTTGATCTGCCATTGCAATCGTATTTCTTCCCGCACCAGCTCCCAGATCAAGTATGGTCAGATCCCGCTTCAAACGCATTAAGCGCGCAAGACTTTCCATCACAATCGGCATAGGACCGGCCATCCAAGTTCCCTCTTCATAAATATCATGCTCTTGATAAAACTGTTTATGGTAATTCTCTTCCATTTTACGAGCTTCTTGAAATTGTTTGCCCATAGAGCAGACACCTCCGTCATAAGTTCATTGTAGGATGTATTTACTCTTTAACCCATTCAAAGGCCTCTAATTCAGTATGGAAAAATATCTATAAAACAATCAATTTCATAACTTATATTAAACCAAAAATAATAATGGCCAGAATAAAGGTAACGATCAGACCTCCGGTTACCATCATCTTGCCAACGTCCCGGCGATATTCATCGTCGTGGAACAAGAGAAGCGTGCCCGTTAAGATGGCAATAGGCGACAATACAATCGTCAGTATGACCAGCAGAACAACCGAATACTTATCTAGATAGAACAGCTCCTCTCCTGGCAACTCATTCATGTCCAGCGACTGCTGTTTCTTGACGGCAAGCTCACCACAATTCCTGCATTTAAAGACATGTTCGTCAAGTGGTTCCCCGCATCCCGGACAACTCCGGTTCAGATTCATAATACCCTTCCTCTCTCATTAGCCGGCCTTACATTTATCTCTAAATACCTGCCCAAGAACTCTCGTACGGCCTGCTTGTAACCATCCGGATCAATAAGAAATGCTGTTCCATGTGCGGCATGAGGAACGGTGAACAAATACTTGTCCCCTCCGCTGTGTTCATAGAGTTCATACACCATGGATGTAGGTACGAAGTCATCCTCTTCCCCATGTATATATAGAATGGGCAGCTGAGTTCTTTTCACTTGTTCCAGAGCAGACGCCTCTTTGAAGCTGTAGCCTGATTTTAGCTTTGTGTATAAGCTTGTAAGCGGGATAAATGGAAAAGGGGGCAGCTTAAACATTTGCTTCAATTGATAAGTTAATTCCGCATCGACTGAGGTATATCCACAATCTGCTATGATGGCCTTAATTTGTGGAGGCAGCTTCTCCCCGCTGGCCATAAGAACGGTTGCCGCACCCATGGATATACCGTGCAGTATAATCTCACTGTCCGCACCTGTCCGCATAATGACGACCTGCATCCAGTCGATATAGTCCAGTCGGTCATGCCATCCAAAGCTAATATAGTTTCCCTCACTCGCTCCATGTCCACGGTCATCCGGCATCAGCACATTATATCCGATCTCTTCCACATAGAACTTGGCAAAGGCAGACATGTCATAACCTCTCCCTGTATAGCCGTGTGCCAATATTACAGTTCTCTTAGTCTTGGTTCCTGCTTCAATCCATGTGGCTTTAAGTTTCAGGCCGTCAAAGGAGGTCAGCTCAAGCTCCTCCCGTTTCTGTGAACGAATCCAGGCATAATCGGGACCCGAGGAAACGACTTGATCACCGGCTGCCTGATCTGCATTTCCCGCCAAGAAAGCTTTGGGGGCACGTTTTACAGCCATTTTATAAAAGTGTGATACGACGACCGACATGATAGCAATGATGACTAGAGCAATGATAACAATCCACCACATTCAAACTCTCCCCTTTTATCCAAACATTCTATCTTTCTGTATTGTGATATATAAAGTATAGTGGTGTCCAGCTGTGCTGGCTATCGCGTACAAAAAAGAGGCATTCTGCTAAAGAATACCTCACCATTTGATTCAGCTATGGAACCTCCATCACAAGTGCTGCTCCATTGCTGTGCAAGCTTCCATATAAGCAGGCATAAGTGCCTCAAGCAAGCCATCTATCGTATCCAGGTGGCCTGATTTAGCCGCCTCCTCTATTGCACCAAACAAGGTAGATAAATAATGGATGCCAAGACATAAACTGCTGGATTTCAAATCGTGTGAAGCTTCAATTGCACCGCTGTAATTTCTTTCCCTCACATATTGGATCAATCGATTAATTTTGTCAGGAGTATCATTTCGATACATTTCGAGGAGTGTCGATAAGAGCTCACTATCTTGATCCTCCCCCAGATCCATCAGCTCAGCCATCGTTTCTTGATTTAAAATTTGTTCATCCCTGCCTGTGACCCATCGCTGTATAATTTCCTTCAGTGCATCCAGAGAGATCGGATTAGCGATGTAATCGTCCATTCCTGCCTGTATGCACTTATCCCACTCTCCCTGAAACATATTGCCCGTAAGTGCGATGATCGGCGTATGACGCTTCATCTCATCACGCTCAATTTGCCGTATTTTCTCTGTCGCCTCTATTCCACCAAGTTTCGGCATCAGGTTATCGATCAAGATAAGAGAGTAAGGCTTGCTCAAATATGCAGATACGGCTGCTTCTCCGTTCTCTACAGTCTCAACATTTGTAATGCCCAGCTTTCTTAGCTGCACCAGCACGACTTTGCGGGTAATTCCATTAACCTCTGCCAGAAGAATCGGATGTTGTATTTTAGGCTGATCCGTTCCGTGCAATGAATTCGTTCGACGATTACTGTATGTCGTAGCATCACTAGACTCTGCTGTTTCCATTGCAGATGGAAGACTGACTTCAATCCAAAATGTTGAACCTGAATCCGGTTTACTGAAGACACCGATCTTACCGCCCATAAGCTCAACAAAGGATTTGCAATTGGATAGCGCAAGTCCTGTTCCACCATGTTCTGACTTCTGCCCTTCTCTTGTTTGCGAGTAAGGCTTAAACAGCTTGTCCTGCTCCGCTTGTGATATCCCTATACCGTTATCCGTTACCTCGATACGCAAGCTTTGCTCTTGTTCCGTCTGAGACAATACGATGATGCGGATTCGAATCAAACCATTTTTAGTAAATTTGTTCGCATTGCTCGCGAGATTCGTAAGTATTTGAGTCATTCGCGCTGAATCACCAGCAAACCGTTCGAATAAAGATCTGTCAATATCGGCAACAATCCGATTCCCTTTGCTTGATGCTTTTTGGAATAGTAGAAGGGTTACATGCTTAACGATGGCTCTTAGATCCATGGAAGAAGGGTTAATCTTCATTTCGCCAGCCTCTAATTTGGATAGATCTAGCAGGTCATTGATAAGATGGAGTAGTATATGAGAAGATTCCTGAATTACCGACACGGACTGTCTTTGCTCCTCCGATAAATTGGATAAGGAAAGTACTTCAGCCATGCCTAAAATTCCGTTTAAAGGGGTTCTGAACTCATGACTCAGGAGAGCAAGAAATTCGGTCTTTACCTCATTTGCATGTACGGCATTCTCTCTTGCCTCCGTTAATTTCATATTGGTCTTGTTCAGCTCACGCCGAAGGGTAATCAGCTCATTATTCATGCTCGTAAATTCTTCGAGCAATCGGTGTTCCTGTTCCTTGCTGCGGATGATTTCTTTATTCAGATCCTCAATGAGGTGCCGCAGTCTATTCATCTCTATACCATGATAAGAATTCATAATATCCCTCCTTTATCCATTTTAGTGACACGAAGGGTTCTTATATTACTTGGCAGATATAAAGCTTGTTTGCTTGATCCGTAAGCAGCCGAAAACCTTACCAGCTGCATATTGCAATGAGTTGAACAAATCATGCAGCTCCTTCCGTGCTTATAAAATGGATTCTTATTCTTCTACCTTATGATGACTCGATTGTCCCATAAGATGATTATACATGCAAGCATCGTAAGGTACAGCAAAAAGGGATGGACCCTATGAGCAGGGTCCATCCTATTATGTGCTTTCGTTCACTTCTGACAGCTTGCCGCTTGCTGATAAACCGAGCTTCTTGAGAAGACGAATGGCTTCTCTTTTTTCATCCTCCGAGAGCCCTTGCTCGGCTCTAATGATTACTTCGTGATGTTGAGGGAAGATTTGCTCAAAGAACGCAGTTCCCTCCTCCGTAAGCTCAGCATAAATCACTCTTCGATCCTCCAGAGAAGCTCTGCGTATAAGAAGCTTCTTATTCTGAAGCTTGTCCACTACATAAGTAATATTGCCGCTGGACATTAAGACCTTCTCTCCAATTTTTTGAAGCGGCTGAGGGCCTTTATGATACAAGAGATCAAGAACACCAAATTCAGTCGTATTCAAGCCATGGCTTTGAATATCACGGTTTGATCGTGCGGTTACTGAATTATATGCTCTTGCAAGCACCACAAACAGCTGAAGCGATAAATCCTTGTCATCGCTAATATTAGACATAACCTTGCCTCCAGTAACTATAATCCACATGAAGTTTGATAAACTCCATAGCTAAAATGAAGTTATCACCCCCTGTCTATGGATTTCTTTCCTCACTTGCGTTTAATTTCTATTGTTCCATTTGCATGTGCAACAACAATCGTATCTGCCATATCTACAAATAAACCGTTGTCAACGACACCAGGAATCATGTTGAGCTTCTGATTCAACGACTCTGCATCAGAGATGCGGCCCAGCTTGCAGTCTGCAATGTAATTCCCGTTGTCTGTCTTGTATTTTTCCGACCCGTTCATTCGCCATGCAGGATGGCAGCCCATTTGATCCAGCGCATGGTAAGTCCATTCACAAGCAAATGGAACGATCTCTACAGGCAGTGGAAATTTCCCTAATGTATGTACTACTTTGCTTTCGTCAACGACAATAACGAGACGCCGGCTGTTCATCGCAACAATCTTTTCACGCAATAGTGCTCCGCCGCCGCCTTTAATCAGATTCAGACGACCATCTACTTCATCCGCTCCATCAATGGTAATATCAAGCCGTCCAATTTCTGAGAAAGGGACCAATGGAATTCCTAATTCTCTTGCTTGATCCTCCGAAGCTTGTGAAGTAGCCACCGTTTCAATTTGCAGTCCTTCATTCTTTACCCGCTCACCAAGGCGCTGAATTGCCCAATAAGCCGTTGAGCCTGTGCCTAGTCCAACCTTCATCCCGTCTTTAACATACTCTACTGCTCTCTCAGCAGCTAAACGTTTTAAATCCACCCTGAGTTCAACTCCCAATCTTGTTCGCATTTATATACTATTGTAACCGATTCATGTTACGTATGAAATATATGTTCTTACGTATTCTATAAGCCATCAGACTTTGACATTTTGAATTATTATACAGGAATAACTCGGTTTGTTCCATCTGTTTACCAGCATGTAATCCCTTATCTTAGATAGATCCGGACAATGCCTATGATGGCGAGATGCAGAGGATAGAAGCTTGTCCACAACCAGCGTGGAACGGAAGATCTGAGTAAAGCTCCCTTATAAATGGCAAAGGCAATAAATAACGAAGATATCGTGCTCCATATCTGAATTTGTGACTGCAGCATATCTATTATATTCAAGAACAGATGTGCGAACACCATCACGAAGCCTTCGGTATATCTATAGATAAGCACGAGTAACAAACCATACATTCCGTAATCCATTGTTGATATTTCCATAATAAACCCAGCTGAGAAAACTATGAAGACGGCTGCAACCTTATTCTTTACTTTGTCCAGCGCCTGTAGTACAAGAAGCGAAGCCAGCAAGGTCCACACGACATTTAGTGTTGATTGGTTAAATGCAGCCATAAACGGGATCTGAGATACAACGGCAATAATAAACAAACGGAAGGAATAACGCTTTACATTACGTGTATGTTTATACCCAAGAAATATAGAAAACGCATATATGGGAAAAGCAATTCTTCCTATAATGCGAAGAACGCTATGTTCTGGAAAAAACACCGCCCCTATGTGGTCAATCAGCATGGTGATCATAGCAATCCAGTGCACTTAATCCGTCCCCTTCCTGTACATAATCATCTATTATCCCACTGAAGAGGAAATTCTACAATTAAGGATAAGCAGAGTAAACATCAAATTCTGATTTCCAATGATTCCAAAGAATCCAATAATTAAAACAATACCGATAAAGATAAAATTCATTTCCCTCCCGGGAGATCGGTAATGTATAAGTTCCCCTCGCTAGACTCCTGCCAGCTCAATGAATAACTGAAGCAAAGTCGTCTTCGACACTCTCCCAATCACTTCATGCTCACCTGCTTCTCTTGCTTCTCCTTCACCACGTATTACAGGGAGACAATTGACTTGATAGCGAATCAGCATTTGGGCAGCGAGCCCGACCGGATCACTCGGCGCAAGGGCAACGGTTTGCGCTCGTCTGGTCATGGTGAGGCTAACTGGAATGGTTTTTAAATCTGCATGTCCGAGTGTGATTTTGAGCAGATCCTTTCGAGAAACAATACCTACAAAATCAAGGCTTTCATTTTCCACAAAAAGTGTTCCTGTATTCTCCTGAAATAACAAAGCGACTGCATCATATGCACTTCGATGCTCCTGGATCAGAATGGGTGGTGTCAGCACATCGTTAATCGTCAGCCTGGATATTTGCTCATTCATCTGACTGAGCTCACTTATTGCCGTTCCAAGAGTATATCCAACCTTAGGCTTCGCATCCAGCAATCCGAGCATCACCAGTATAGACAAGTCAGACCTGATGGTAGGACGGCTTAAACCGAGCTGCTCTGCAATATGGTCTCCTGTGATCGGGGCGTAACGTGAGACCAGGTCGATAATTTCCTGTTGTCTGCTCGATAATTCCATAACCGCACCTCCTCTGATTCCTTCGTATACACCATTTTAAATATATCATTTCTTCATCATGCTGACATATATAGGATCCATTTTAGTTAAAAGCTTGGAATACCGATTGACAGATATTATCACATTCAATAATATTAGCATGACAAGTAAAATGATCAAAAAGGTTTACATTGAAAGGAGTTCTATTCCATTTGAACACATCCATATCAGATCGCTCCATCGGCTTCATGCTCGGTGTTATTCATAGACGTGCAGTTAGTGTAATGACCCAGCGGCTCAAAGCCTATGACATCACGACAGAGCAGTGGTCTGTCATGCTGCAAATTTACTTGAACGAAGGCCTGAATCAGCGTGAAATCGCCGTTAAAGCCTATAAAGATCAACCCACCACAACAAGAATACTTGATATGCTGGAGAAGAAGAACCTGATTATACGCAAGCCCAGTCAAAAGGACCGCCGTGCCTTCGAGCTCTTTCTTACTGACCTCGGCAGAGAACTCTCCGGTACATTATTGCCGTTAGAAAACAGCTTTAATGAAGAAATTGCTCAAATCATTCCGAAGGAGGATATGGAGGTTTTTTGGAATGTACTTTCGGAGATGGGATCTTATCTTGATACACTTCTAGAGAAGGAACCCCAAGCGAAGTAATACAGGTTTAAATATGTACACAGTAACATCTCACACACAGAAGGAGTTTAACAAAACACATGCAGCATGAACAAACGAAATTATGGACGAAGGAATTCGTTATTTTAACACTATGTAATTTTTTGCTGTTTCTACAGCTACATATGATCGTTTCTACGCTGCCAGCATATGTGCAGGGCGAATTCAGCGCCAATTCCTTACAAGTCAGCCTGTTCACTACCCTGTTTGCACTTAGCGCCATTATTGCCAGAATCTTCGCTGCTAAGCAGTTAGAAAAAGGAAAGCGCAATTTCATGATCTACTTTGGTATTCTCGTTGCCCTGCTCGCTACGCTCGGCTATCATTTTGCAGCCATAATGGGTACTCTCCTGGTCTTGCGCATGGTGTTCGGCGTAGGCTTCGGCATGAGCAGCACCGCCTTCCCTACGATGGCCTCCGATATTATTCCTGTAAAACGGATGGGAGAAGGAATGGGTTACTTCGGTCTGTCCACGAGCCTCGCGATGTCTATAGGACCCATAGTCGGATTATCACTGCTTAACTCTAACGGCTTTGGACTGCTGACCTGGTCAACTGCCATCATTATTATTGTCATCGTTCCGCTTAGTTATATGCTCACTTCCAAAAAAGTAAATAAACCACAGGAAGTGAACAATCCTTTTGCAGTGCCTGAGAAAAAAGGCTTCAATACTGCGCTTGTTATTCCATCCTTTCTTAACGGACTCATGGCCGTATCCTATGGAGGCCTGGTCAGCTTCATCGCTATCTTCGGTGCAGAACAAGGGATTGCAAATCCAGCGCTCTTCTTCTTGTTTAACGCCATTGCGATCTTAATGATTCGACCAATTGCAGGACGTATTTATGATTCAAAAGGACATGGTGCACTGATACTTCCCGGCTCCATATTTATTATTATCGGACTCGTCATTTTATCATTCACCAGTTCTACGCTCAGTCTATTCTTTGCTGCTTTTTTGTTTGGATTAGGCTATGGCTCACTTCAGCCAACCTTCCAGACATGGATGATTCAAGTCGTTCACCCTTCTCAGCGTGGCTTGGCCAATGGTATGTTTTTGAACACCCTTGATTTCGGAATTGCCATCGGCGCTCTCTTGCTAGGCATTATCGCCTCTGTTACCAGCTATGCAGATATGTACCGTTACTCAGCACTATTCATCGTTCTGTTGCTTGTGATTTATGTGATTTATGCGCGCTTGGCCAAACAGCGTGCAGCCACACAAGAAGGCTAGAGTTGACCAAAGAGCCTGCATTTCTAAACGAAATGCAGGCTTATCTTTTTAAACTTTCTTTTTAACTCTGACCATGCTCTTTCCACCTAAACGGTAATGCACATTTTTTGTTTTTTTGTTATCTCCATTCTTATCGTCCCCATCCTCTGAGGGCCGGATTGCAAACAAGGTAAGCAGAATGCCTGCTGCTCCCACAGCGGCAAGCGTGATAAATAGGATTAAATGCGATGTACCCAGCAGAATTGAGATAACTGGCGGACCTAAGGATACCCCGATAAACCGCATGCTGCTGAATAATGCCGTAATCGTTCCCCGCTGCTCCTCCTCAATCCCTTCCGTGATCAGTGCATCCAAACAAGGCAGCGCAGCGCCAATGCCGATTCCACCGGCGGTAAATACACCAATGACGTAGTAAATCTGGCTTGAGAAGCCCATGACAACCAGCGATGCCGTCATTAAGATAAGTCCGAAGCAGCCAATCCATTTCATTCGCTTTTTATGTTTGCCAATGATCTTGCCACTCCAAAAAGAAGACAGGCATAGAGCAGCAAGAGGAATCGCAAGGATAAAACCTTTGGTCACTCCATGAATGTCGTATCGGGATTCGAGAACCTCGGATAAATAAAACAGCACTCCGAATATAACAAACATACAAATACAGCCTACTGCAAAAATCGCATAAAGCCAGCGCCCTTTCTCGGCAAGAATGTCTTTTATAGATCCGATAAACTCCCGGAAAGAAGGCGCTTCCTTTTTGGTACTCGGACTTTTAACCAAGAAGATGACGAGGAGAACAGAGATTAGGCATAGAACCGGAATCATCAAGAATGGAGCATACCATAGCCATACGGCAAGTGCGGCGCCAATGATGGGACTTAGCACTTTCCCTAGAGTATTTGAAGTTTCAATAATACCCAGGCTCTTGCTTACCTGCTCTTCATCTTCAAACATGTCTCCGACCAGCGGAATGACGATGGGAAAAGCTCCGGCTGCTCCAATGCCTTGCAAGAGCCTGCCGCCAAGGATGACCCAATACGCTGCGCCATTCGTCAGCCACCAGGCAGCACCTGCCGATACAGCTCCTCCGACAGCTGCAATGATAAGGCTCGGAATGATTACGGCCTTCCGCCCAAATCGATCCGACAAATACCCCGCAATCGGAATAAGTATAATGGCAACGACTGCATAGACGGTGATGAGCATACTAACCATAAAGGTCGAGACTTTTAGCTCTCTTGATATTTGCGGCATGATCGGGATCAACGCTGAGTTGCCCAAAGTCATAATTAGAGGAATGGATGAAAGTGCTGCCAGATCGAGCTTCTTGTTTTCCATTGGATGTTTACCCACCTTTATAAAGTTGGAAAATGCAATAAGTGCCTGCCAATCAGCACATCATGTGAGTATTCTCTGCTTGCGACTATATTAATGTGGCTATTTCCTGTTTAAATTATACGCGCTTGATCAGGAACTACTAAATTGGAAGAGTATTGGAGGAATATGCGAAGTGAACAAAAAAAGGCGGTGCCAAAGGCACCGCAGTGTCAAATCAAATGATTTTAAAGTGATATTGAAATCTTGCCAGTAAATGCGTCAGGAGTGACAACAATACCATGCTCTCCATTCGCAGCCGTTCCGCCTTGTACAGCAGATACTTCATGAATACCGCGAAGAACGAGCGTCCAGGCTTTACCTGTTCCTTCAGCCGTTACTTCGATGCCAGCTCCAGAATGAACGGCCTTCACATTCAGCTCTTGTTCAGAACGAGTGCTCACCACATTCGCTTCTGCCTGGTTACCTTCACCAAGCTCGAACAAATGCAACGACACATTCTCAGCATAGTCATATTCAATCACATCATTAACCGCACCCACTGCAATCAAGCTGTTCGGCTTGATCATCATCGGCAATGTGCGGAAGCTATGATTCTCACGAACGAAGCGTCCGCCTTGAATTTTCTCTCCTGTAAGGAAGTTGGTCCAAGTGCCTTCGGGCAGATAGTAAGTAACATCGCCTTCTTTGTTGAAGATCGGCGCAACAAGAACGGAGTCACCAAACATATATTGAGTGTCCAAGCTATATGTTGCAGGGTCCTCTGGGAACTCAAGCATCATCGCACGCATCATTGGAATGCCTCGTGCAGACGATTCTTGTGCAGAATTGTACAGATAAGGCATCAGGCTGATCTTAAGCTTAGTAAAGTCGCGTACGACATCCACGGATTCTTCGTCAAAGAGCCAAGGCACACGATAGGATGTGCTGCCGTGCAAACGGCTGTGGGAAGACAGTAGTCCAAATTGAACCCAGCGCTTGTACACATCTGGCGTTGCTGTATTCTCGAAGCCACTGATGTCATGGCTCCAGAAGCCGAAGCCGGACAGTCCAAGTGACAATCCACCGCGAAGCGATTCAGCCATGGATTCATAAGTCGAAGAGCAATCACCGCCCCAATGAACAGGGAACTGTTGACCGCCTGCTGTTGCAGAACGAGCAAATAATGCAGCTTCATTCTTGCCAAGCTTCTCTTCAAGCAGTTCAAATACGGCTTTGTTATACAGCTGAGTATAATAGTTGTGCATTTTAACCGGATCAGAACCGTCAAAGTAAACGACATCTGTAGGAATTCTTTCACCGAAGTCTGTTTTGAAGGAGTCCACACCTTGATCAAGCAGCACTTCCAGCTTGCTCTTATACCATTTAACAGCATCTGGATTCGTGAAGTCGACAAGAGCCATTCCGGCTTGCCACATATCCCATTGCCATACGCTTCCGTCCGCTGTTTTGACCAAATATCCGTTCTCCATACCTTCATCGAACAAGTAGGATTTTTCTGCAATATATGGATTAATCCAAGCACAGATTTTAAGTCCTTTGTCTTTCAGACGCTGAATCATGCCTTCCGGATCTGGGAACATTGCTTCGTCCCATACGAAATCAGACCATTGATACTCCTTCATCCAGAAGCAGTCAAAGTGGAATACGGAGAGAGGAAGATCTCGCTCAGCCATGCCGTCCACAAAGTGATTTACTGTTCCTTCATCATAATCTGTAGTGAAGGAAGTCGTCAGCCACAGACCAAATGTCCATGCTGGAGGAAGTGCCGGTTTTCCAGTCAACCTCGTATAGTTGTCAAGCACATCCTTCGGATTGTCACCGCCGATGATGAAGTATTCCAAAGTTTCTCCCTCAACACTGAATTGAACCTTGGAGACGTTCTCGGACGCAATCTCATAGGATACACGTTCAGGATGGTTTACAAATACACCATAGCCTTTGTTGGATAGATAGAATGGAATGTTCTTGTAGGATTGCTCACTGCTTGTACCGCCATCTTCATTCCAAGTATCAACCACTTGACCATTCTTCACGAATGGAGTAAACCGTTCACCCAAACCGTAAACGTATTCACCTACACCCAGGTCAAGCTGTTCACGGAAGTAAGCTTCCTTATTCGGTCCTGTGATGTAGCCAGCTGCTCTGAGACCACTGCCAGTGATACGTTTGCCTCCGTATAGGAAGCTTACGTCCCAGCCGTTTGTTTTGTCGATTTGAACTTCAAGCTCGCCACTCTTAAGTACAGCGCCTTGTTCGTTTGCCGAGATCTCAACGTTAGCATCCTGACTGATCAGCTCGAACTCAGGACCTTTCTTCACTCTGCCCTTATGGTGGTTAAGCGTTACACGAATAACGTTCGGCATAGGAGAGCTGTAAGTTGCTTTGAGCAATGTACCGTTCAATGTGTCGCCTTTGGTGCGAATATATTTAGTAGCCGCATGAACGGTTAGAGAATTATCTTTTTGTATAATATCACGAATATCAGTCGGGTTTTGAATATGGTACCCTTCACGAGTCAACCAGAATCCATCAGTAAATTTCATGTTTTCTTTCCCCCTTCGGTTATACTATAATAATATTGATATTATTATCGTTTTTCTTACGTTATTTTGATGAATAGTATCAATATTTTGATATATTTTCATCCGGATTGCCACTTTATATTAACATAACGCACATATTATGGAAGCGATTTCAACATAAGAAGCTATTATCTGCTATATATAGGATTTCTACTATATAAGTAGAAGAGAAACAAGGAGCTTGGTGATATGAATAAAGAATTGTTAAAAGAGAATCGCGTGCATGGCAACCCAATGTATCCTGTTAGTGTCTATCCGTCAGTAGATCAGCTGAATGGAGACAGCATTCTTGACTGCCATTGGCATGATGAGATGGAGTTTATTCTTATTGAGCGTGGTTCTGCTGTCTTCCATATTGATATGAATATTTACGAAGCACAAGCAGGCGATGCCATCTTTGTAGGCAGCGGCGAAATTCATGCCGGCTATTTACAAGGAGAGGAGCGCTGCGTCTTTTCAGCCATCGTATTCGATCCAGCCTGGCTGTCCAGTGCTTCGTTTGATTCACTGCAGGAGAAAATGATGGATCCCATATTGAAGAGGAAATTACTCCCTCCTCGCCATATTTCACGTCATACGGAATGGGGCAGATCTGTCCTCTCACACATTGATCGGATTCTGCTGGAGCATGAGCTAATGAAGCCGACGATGGAACTCTCGACCAAGGCACACCTGTATCTGATTCTTGCAGAGATGTACACTTATATGCAGCAGGCAGCGGATTTAGGAAATAACATTGCCGCCGGCAGTCCGGACAAGATTGAACGTCTAAAGACCGCTCTCGGCTATATTCATGATCACTATAGTGAGCCTATCAAGCTCAAGGACTTGTCGGAACATATTAATATGAGTGAGGGGCACTTCTGCCGTTTCTTCAAACAAATGGTCCAGAAGAGCCCGATCGATTACATTAACAATTACAGAATCCAAAGAGCATGCAAGCTGCTGGAAAATACAAATTATAAGGTTGTAGATATTGCGATGGAGGTTGGTTACGACAATCTCAGCTACTTTATTACTTTGTTCAAGAAACAAAAAAAGATGACTCCTTCACAATATCGCAAGCTGTTCATTGAACAAATCTCTTTGGATCCCATTTCGGTAACCTAATTGAAGAAAACAAGGGTGAGTTGGTAAGAACACACAGTTCTTACCAACTCACCCTTGTTACAATTAACGGCTCGCTAGTTTAGACCAGTTACCATAATCATGAACCGAAATTCCGATATAGGAATCATGCTTATTTGCCATTTGCTCAAGCTCTTGCAATTCTGCACGCATGTAATCACAGTCTTCTTCATAGAAGGTAATAAAATTCCCTTCATTGCTTCGATTCGTTTCAACGGCGATGGATACTTTCTTACCAAGCTCGGAGGCTTCCTTCAGTTCGCTGGCTGCTGCATTGTAGATGGCATTTGCCGTATCCCGATACGCCATGACAGCGACTGCATCAAATTGGCGAATCATCCAGCTGCTGATCTTCATATCCCCACCAGGTACAGTATAATTATCAAGCCAAAAAGGAATATCCGCAGTAATCTTCAACTCCATGCGTTTTGCTTCATTCGTTAGATACGATACATTAGACTGCCACTGAGCGACAACACTGTCTCGATCTGACTTCCATTCTGCAAGCACATGGGGCTCAATATCCACATGTATTCCCGAAAAACGCTCGTTCTCTTCAGCCCCGCTCTGATACGCTTCTATCCATTCTACAAAGCTCATTAATCCTTCACGCCCCGATGATAGACCCCATGCAGGTCTGCCGTCCAAAATTTGAACCTCAATCCCTTCAGCAGTAGCCTTGCTGATAAAATCTTTATAATACGGTATAGCCACATCTCTATTTATTTGCAAATAGATTGCATTGATCCCCTGTGTTTCTGCAAAATCCAATATTTTGTCGGGCTCACTTTTGATTTGTGTTGTATCCCATAACCATGTTCCTGTTTGTTTACTGGAGTAGGCTGTAGCTTCTACATCCATTGCTCCCCCTGTAATTGATCCTGCCATAATGACTGCAGCCAACAGTACCGCCGCTTTTTTACCTGTCTTCTTCCACATCTCTTACGTACACTCCTTCGATTTTAGGAACGATGCCTTATATCATGCCCGTTCTCTATTAATAAATCGGCAACCGGCTGTCATCATAAGTCATTAGACTCACCTTAGACCCATGGCTTTGCGTCTTTGCTTTTCAGCAAATTTGCCTCCAATTCGTATACAATGACGTCCCTTTGTCTCATGAGGTAATTACCTTAGTCTTACGCTTCGACAATTTTCAAAGGACGAAAGTATTACTTTATATTCTTCGGAGAAATACGAAAGCATTTTATAGGACTTTTTGCTTATTTAATGATTCCGACCTATTTAAATTTCACTCGAACGAAAAAATAGGCAAGCAGACAGATGTCTACTTACCTATTTTAGACGAGTAAATATATAGGTTATTTCTGTTAGTGCTCAAACAAAGAAACGATCTCAATTCCGTTTGCAGAAATACGAACAAGCCCCTTATCGGACAGCCGCAGCTCTGGTATAACAACCAAGGCCAATAATGACAACGTCATAAACGCATTATTCAAGCAGCATCCAGAGGCTTGAAGCGCCTCGCTAATGGCTTCAGACTGCGAAGCTACGATTTCAAAAGGCTCCGGTGACATAAGGCCTGCAATCGGCAGCGGAAATTCTGTCGTTCCCTCATCGGTTACGACGGCCACTCCGCCTTGCATACTCACTACCCGGTTAGCCGCTTCAGCCATTAGATTGTCATCTGTTCCGATCACCATCAGATTATGGCTGTCATGAGCGACCGTCATGGCAATCGCGGCAGGTCGGTTAAAGCCTACTCCACTAACAAGAGCTACTGCCCTGTTTCCTGTTCTATGATGTCGTTCAATAACAGCAATCTTGCATACATCCTGATCCATACTAAGGATGAGTTGGCCTGATTCTGCTCGGACTGTCTTGAAGACTTCCTTCGTCTCCACATGGTTCTCTGTCACTTGAATAATGCGCGCGTTTAGCTCACCCTCCTGAACAGGAGTCTTGATCACAAAATGATCCGCTTGAATGTCGGCCTTTAATTGAACAGTACCCAGTGCATTTTGAGGATAGTGATACTTATCCCAGGAAGCCACCATTTTTCCTTCCCGGGCAACCACTTGACCAGCCGCAATAGTCGTGTGTACATTCACATCAGCGAGTCTTCCATCCAGCAGAATAATATCTGCAATTGAACCTGGTATAATTGAACCGACATCTCTCTGGACGCCAAACCGTTCTGCCGTATTGATCGTTGCCATCTGAAAAGCCGTTACCGGTTTGACTCCCTGTGAAATGGCCAGACGTACAACGTAATTCATATGCCCTTCATTCAGCAGAGATTCTGAACTGCGATCATCAGTAACAAGCATCATCCGTCTTGTATCTAGTCCCAGCTCAGTCGACGCCTTAATCGTTTCTGCTACGTCATGCCAGGCTGAACCTTGCCTCATCTTGGCGTACATTCCTAGACGGATTCTTTCCTGTACATCCTCTTTGGTCACACATTCATGATCTCCTGTTACACCGGCCGCAGCATATACAGGCAGTCTCCAATCATCAGCTGCCCAAGTAAAGTGACCGTCAACCGCTTTACCCGCACGCAGCGTAGCTTCTATTTCTCCAATCATCTTCTCTTCCCCGTACACGACACCCGGAAAGTTCATTACTTCCCCTAAACCAATCATGTCATTACCCCAGCTTAATGCTTCAGCTACCTCATCAGGACCGATATATGCTCCCGTCGTTTCCAGCTCAGGACTTGTAGACGGTACACAGGAAGGCGCCTGCATATAAGCAGCGAGCGGTGTAGTTCTTGCCTCTTCGAGCATATATTTAAGACCGTTCAGACCAAGTACGTTGGAAATTTCATGCGCATCAAAAAATCCGCCTGTCGTCCCTAATGGGAGCACAGCTCTTGCAAATTCCGCTACGGTTAATTGGGTGCTCTCAATATGACAATGACCATCAAGCAGCCCAGGTGCAATATACTGCCCGCTCGCGTCAATAATTTCTGTGTCCGGTCCAATCGTATGTGAAGCATCCTTGCCTACATATGCAATGCGAGAGCCTTGCACAGCAACAGACATGCCCTGCAATATTTCGCCTGACACGACATTGACCAAGGACCCGTTCTGAATAACTAAAGAAGCCTTTTGATCTCCTCTAGCCGTAGCAACGAGCTCTTTCACGCAATCAGCCAATGCTGGCCTTGCAAATTGTTTTTTCATCATTTGAATTTCCCCCATTCACCGTAAAAAAGTAGATTGTTAATGATTATAGTAGTCTGAAGGTTACATGTAAACATAATTGACTTAAGAGTTTATAATTCGTCAGGAAATGATGAGAACAACCTCCATTTCCTTACATCACCCTCTCTATAATCTTTCATTATATGTAATAATATTCAATTAGATCCTTGTTGCAAAAAACAGCAGCACGATTCCCATAAAGAGAATGTGCTGCTGGACTATTCCAGTTGACCATGCTTAGATGATGGTTTTTGGTACGGTTATTTCGAATATTCAAGTTCATGCTGATACAGCTGAGAATCAACCATTGATACAAATGGACTGACTGCACCTTTGGAGTAAATGTACAGCAAATGCATCGCACGCGTGCACGCTGTATAGAACAGTTTGCGTTCACTTTCTCTTGAGTACGCTTTGGCCGATCCATCATAAATCATGACTGCATCAAATTCTACACCCTTAGCCAGGTATGCTGGAATGACCTGTATTCCTTTTTCGAAACCAAGCGTCGTTTTTTTAATAAGCTTGGGCGCTGTGCTCAGCTTGCCCAGAAGTCGCTCGTGCACCTTAAGACTTTGACCTGCGGACTTACAGATGACAGCGATGGACTCGTGCCCTTGTGACTGAAGCTCCTCAAGCTTCAATACCATTGCTTCCTCCATCTCATCTCTCTTCCCATATTCATATACATATGGCTTCTCTCCCTCACGATTGAATGGAACGATGGCCTCACCATTAGGCAGCAATGACTTTGTAAATTCTACGATTTCCCTCGTTGAACGGTAGCTGCGCGTTAGCCTTATCACTTCCGCCTTATCTGTACTGTATATATCCCTTAGCTCACTTGTCCCACTAAGTACAGATGAATGGGCATAAATCGCCTGATTAAAATCTCCTAACGCTGTCATCTTCGCACGGGGAAACATTTGTCTGAAGAATGCGAGCTGGAATGGAGAATAATCCTGGGCTTCATCAACGATCACATGGCGGATATTCGTAAACACGCGAAACCCTAATAATGAATCCTTTAGGTACAGGAACGGAGTCGTATCTTCGTATGCAAGCTCCTGGTTATTCATTTTATCTATCGTAAATTTGCAAATATCATTCCAAGCCGCCGGAAGGCGTGAATGATCAACCCCACAAGATGACTGGGCATCCTTGAATATAGCTTGGTAGAGGCCTTTCATGTCGACAAATCGAGTTGCTTTCACCCATTTTCGAAGGGGCTTAAGTCGATCTGATACTACCATTTTGGCCAATATATCCCTTTCCACGTCAAAATCATTAAATGTATCCTGCTTGCCGCGCTGCTTCCGTCGTAATCTCTGATAGGCCCGGTGATAGTCTTCTGTGCCAAGCAGCTGAATTTGTTCATCTACCCAAGCTGCTGTAAGTTCGCCTTTGCCAAAAGCAGCAAGCTCCTTGAGCATCCATTCTTTGAGCAGTTCAAGCCGGCTCGCGATTCGAATGCCCTTGTCAAATTCGTAAAATTTCTGCGTGATCTGCTGTGTGGAAATGACCTCTCTTCCGAGAAAACGAAGCGGTTTGAACATCATTCCCGCATGTGCAAGTCGATCTTTATAGCTTAATATCAAATCAAGAAACTCGGGTGAGGACTTGAACTGAATCCCTTGAATTCGAGCTTCATAACCAGGATCATCAGATTGAGATAAGACATATTCCAGCTGAACAAAGGGATCCTCAAGCTGATATTCTTTGCCGATTCTTCGTTCCAAATACTCCTGAAATGTAGTCTGCAGCATGTTCTCTTCGCCAAGCTCAGGCAAGACGGTAGATACATAGCTGTTAAACATCGGATTCGGTGAGAACAGAATCATTTGGTCAGCCTTAAGAAATTCCCGATCTTTGTATAGTAAATAGGCGACGCGCTGCAAAGCTGCCGATGTTTTTCCACTTCCAGCTGCACCCTGAACGATTAACAAACGGCTTGAATCATTTCGAATAATCTGGTTCTGCTCTTTTTGAATGGTCGCCACAATACTTTTCATGGACGCATCAGAGCTTTGGCTGAGCACGGCCTGCAATAACTCATCGCCAATCGTAACTCCGGTATCAAACATGAACTTGATATCCCCATCACGAATGGTAAACTGCCGTTTTAACGTAATTTCACCTTCAATCAGGCCAGAAGGTGTTCGATAGGATGATGGCCCCGGAGCCCCGTCATAGTACAGATTCGATATCGGAGCGCGCCAGTCATAGACAAGAAAATCGTTCTCCTGCTCTGACAAAAAGGAGGCAATCCCCAAATATATGGGTTCTGCTGTATCAGAACCCTTCTCCACAAAATCAATACGTCCGAAATATGGATTTCCTTCCAGCTTATTGAGTTTTTTGAGTGCATTAAATGCGTTTTTGTGGCTTCGTTCCCGTTCAGACAGTACCTCGGATTGCTGCCTTAAGTTTGTAGAAGTCTCACCAACATCATCTGCTTCACTAAAGTTAATGGTGACCTCATCCCAAAATTCTTTTCGCATTTCAACCACTTCTCCGCGAACAGAACCTACTTCACTCTCAAGCTTGTTAATGGATTGCCGAATTTGTTCGGTAACTTCGTCCACTCTAGACTGTTCTAGTCGCCATTCCTTGTCCGTACTCAAGTGATCCGCTCCTTTTTGATCATTTTCTAACTGTAATTTTAATTTTCATACCATAGCTGTAAACTCATAAACCAAACATTAGTCCATCCTCAGCTCTTCCACCGTTTCCGTCCATCGTGTAATCACTGAATCTGGATCAATCAGCTGAACCCGAATACCAGCTTCAATATGAGCGTATTTCGCTTGATCTATCTTTAACGCATGAATATGCGCGCTGAACCTGTCTCTTTCATGTTTGGCAGACATTAATGGAGCAAGCGGCTTAACAGCTACTTTGAGATAATAGACGCGTTCTGCGTACACAATAACCAGCTCAGCTTTGCCGCTGCGTTGCATATTGTGAGAAGTTATCGTACCGCGCCATAATGCCAGCCTTAATGTATAATCATCCATTGCTACAATCTCACCGACACTGATCATTGCTGTATGCGGCCAGCCTTCCTCCGTTACCGTCTGCAGCATGAATGCTTCGTTCTGTTTAGACGGAAGGCGATCTCCGTCCAACAGTTTCATCAAGGGTTCAGGAATCGATATATATTTATTCATATTTTTCCCCCATGTTGCTCTTCTCAATCTCCCGATGTTAAGCAAAGTATCCACACACTCTTTAACAGAAAAACAAACAACAAGAACAAACCCGGGCGACTTTCTCAGTAGCCCGGGCTGTTCTATTATTGTAGCCAATGAATGGATATCATGCAAATAAACAAGGATAAGTTCAAGTTGTTGCTTCATAATCTTACGAGTGCTGGAATCGGTCCAATCGAAATGCGGATAAATTATAACGAATGGAATCACCGTTCACAAGCTTGGAGATGAGTTCACCTACCGCACTGGCAAACTTGAATCCATGTCCAGAGAACCCGCAGGCAAGAACCACTCCCTTATACTCAGGGTGATAGTCGATGATAAAATCCTCATCAGGCGTATTCTCATATTTGCAAGCTGCTCCCCGAATCAGCCTGCCACTCGCTTCCGGAAGATATTGCTGGAGCGCTTGACGAAGAATCTCTTCATCTGTCCCGCCTGCCTGAAACGGAAGCAGTGGAGCATCCGGATCTATTAATGTCCCCCAATCATGGCGACCGATCTTTAATCCAGATCCATCCTTGCTGGGGAACCCGTAATATAGTCCATTCTCTGTATCGAGCGTAAAACCGGGAAATTGGGATACATCAAACAGATCAGGCGCCTCAAACCATCCGATGACCTGTCTTACCGCAGCAACAGGCGGCTGAATAGATCCTGCAGTTTTATTAGCCCAGGCTCCCGTCGTAATTACAAGCTGATCTGTTTCATACTTCTCTGTAGCCGTATGTACGATAAATCCGGAGCCAGATGCTTCCCAGTGCTTGACCTTGGCACCAGTAACTAGTCTTGCGCCATGCTGCCCGGCAAGCACCTTATAGGCATGGAGTACAGGCTCCGTCAGCAGATACCCTGCCCTGCGCTCCAGTATACCTGCATATCCTTTCGGCAAATGAAACCCTGGCCATCTGTGTTTGATTTCCATGGTGCTCATTCGTTCTACCGAAAGATTAAATGCAAGGGCATTATTCCACTTCTCTTCTGCTAACGGATCATGATCTGGGGCTATGTTCAGCACACCTGAAGGGATCAACAGCGTACTGCTGCTTTCTCGTTCTAGCTGATTCCACAGTTCATGTGCTCTTACTGCCATTGCGTTGTATACGAGGTCTCCAGTGTATGCATAACGAAACAATCGGGTATCCCCATGATGGCTCCCTTGCGTATGAGGCGGTTCATAGGCATCGAGCATCAATACAGATTTGCCTGACTTAGCAAGGTAATAGCCGCTGCTAAGTCCCATGGTTCCTGCGCCAATAATAATGACATCCACTTTATTCTCCACGGAACACACCTTCTTTATGAGTATTCAGGATTATTATCTAGCGAAAAGTCTACTGAATTACCCCGAATTAGATATTGTAAAGATCATAAACGAATTTACTTCGTCCACGCAAGTATACATTTTACACCATATTCTTATTTTTTCAGCCATGCCGATAACCCTTCAGAGCTATCCTTCGTTTCTTCAGAGTCTAGAATATGGTCAGCCAAGCGGTTTAGACGTTCTAGCTGATATCCGTAATCATACATTGCTGCTGCAACGATGGACAGCCGAAGCATTCCCTCCCGCTCAAAATCAATGCCCTCGATCGCAGATTCCATGAACTCCACATTCGTGCGCACCAGCTCTTCGCCTTCCTGTTCATTGGGCTTAAGCTTATCTTCGAACTTGAGCAGAACATGCTCATGGAATTTAATCAGCTTCTCCAGATGCTCATCGAAATACTGATCTGTTCTGTCCGAGCGTTCCGCCTGGAAATAGTGACGATCCACCGCATCAAGTACGGCAAAGCCCTTTTGAAGACTGGATAACATCAGCTTGTAGACGACCATCTGCCTCGTTGAGCTGAACTTGGCCCGCTTCAGCTTCTGCTGTTCTTCTTCAAACAGATGATACTTATCCACAAGTGATTTGATCTGACCTTCGAGATCATTCTTCTCATCCCGAAACACCGATTCTTTAATTTCATCCGATATAGACGTTCTGAGCAGCAATGACATGCGGTCAAAGACACTTCTGATCTGCATTACAAATTGCAGCTTGGGCTTTGGCGGAGATACAGTGACGTTAATTACCGATGCAGACACGATACCGATTAGGGTCAGAATGAATCTGTCTACTGCGTAATGCCAGTCCCCAGAGGCCTCCATAATAGATACAACCGTGACAAGAGTAAGACCGATTGTATCGCCCATCTTTAATTTGAGACAAATACTAATAACCAGTATACAAGCCAATCCGACTGCAATGGGTTCATTAGAGAACACCATCCCTCCGATCAGTGCAACGATTGCGCCAAGGGTCGTAGATTGGACTTGATCAAGAAAGTATCGCCAGGATCGGTATATAGAGGGCTGCATTGCAAAAATGGCTGCAATTGCCGCACCCACAGGCGACTGGGGAATGTTCAGCAGCATGCTTATATACAAAGCCAGTGTGACTGCAATCCCGGTCTTCAACACCCGAGCGCCGAAAGACATCCCTATAAAGCCCTCCTTCTAGGAATCAAGATTAGATATTTTTGTATTATTACCCCAAAACCACAAATTACGTAAACCTGTTCTTCTCAAATGAACGATTTATTGTACCATGACTTTCCTGAACTTTCGAGCACATTTGTAACAAATCAATGAACAATGAAAGCAGCGTACACTTCGCTTAATAAGGTAAGTCGAATATTGTATATAATTACCTTGGTAAAATCCTTCCACCTCGATTGCTTAACTTTTCCAAGCCGAGTATTATGGTTTCACATGGGAACATTTCCAATATTTTTTGGACAGGCAGACTGCTGTTCCTATAGTAAAAATACTGTACAGCTTAGAGGGGTTGACAACATGTTCAGAAAGAAGCTAGGCCTGCTTACACTCGCATTCATCATGGTATTTACTATTATGGGTGGAGTCGCATCGGCAGCAGCCGCGCCGCAAAAAATCAAGGTATACCTGGACGACGAATTAATGACATTTCCAGTGACACCAGCCATCAAGAAAGGGGTAACGTTTGTTCCCTTCCGTGCTTTATTCGAAGCATTTGATTACTCGGTGAAATGGAACAATGCAGAGAAACGCATCAACGCAGATAACGGCGATGTGAAGCTCCAGCTCTACGCTGGAAAAACAACAGCCCATATTGATGGTCAAAGAACCAGCCTTCCTGCGGCACCTTACATAGAAAAAGGAAGCACGCTGATTCCGCTCCGCTTTGTTGCTGAAGCTACAGGCTACACTGTGTCCTGGGATCAAAGTAATAAAACGATTCATATTTCCACCTCAGCAGGAGATGAAGAGACTCAGCAAAAGGTAGATGCCTTCCTTAAACAGTTTGGTACTGCTGAGAGTGAACGTGATCTTAATAAGGTTAAGTCAATGCTCGACCCGGAATCACTCAACTACGATTTCATTGTGGAGTATTACGAAGAGTTCTTCAAATCCCAGGGAACGACAACGTACTCGAACATTGAGATTATTGATGCAGATGAAGGCATGATCCTAGCCTCGGTTACCCGTACGGAAATTTGGACGGGAGGTCCATTCTTCTTTGACCTCACTGAAGATGATGTGTGGCTGTTCCTGACAGAATCGCCAGATGGAAGCTTGAAGCTGAATGATGAACTCAGTGGCTATGGATATTATCATGCGCTGGACTTGATTGGCCATACACCGGCCGTTCCTGCTGAGGATCAAACAAGTATTGAAGAAACACTTAGGGCTCAATACGAAGGTTACAATAACAAGGATGCAGACCTTGTATTGTCAACCCACGATCAATCCACATGGATTTATCGCAGTCTTAAAGAATTGTTCGATTCCGGCTTTTTGAATGAGGTAGACTATAATCTCTCGGCTTCTTCAATTAATATTGTTCAATATGATGCGAATACTGCGATTGTTCATGCTGAGGAATCGGATATTGAAGGTGATCTGACAGGCATGTACTACATGGTAAAAACAGAAGATGGAAGCTGGCTCATCGCCGATGCATTCTCTCTTTATCCAGAAGAAGAATACAGTGTTATGTCTCTGATGGACAGCCCGCAGGCACATAAATCAGATAAGAAACACCGCTAAAAAAGCCAACCAGAACTTTCTGGCTGACCTAATAATACGAAAAGGCCCGGGTTCCACCGCATGCACTTGCAAGGGAGCCCGGGCTCTTACTTATATGTTCAGTGTTGATAACTGGCGCAAACGGATCGATTACCCGGAAATGTCGCTGCTCTTCCTCGGCACTCTTCTTGCTACTCCGGTTTGCAGCGCTGCCTCAACGACCTTCTCACGAATGGATTTGACGACTCGATCATTAAAGACACTGGGAATAATATAATACTTTGTCCGCTCCTCATCCGATATGGATGAAGCAATGGCTGTAGCAGCAGCAAGTTTCATCGCTTCATTAATCTCAATAGCTCTGCAGTCCAGTGCAGCACGGAACATCCCTGGAAAGCATAAGACATTATTAATTTGGTTCGGATAATCGGATCTTCCTGTAGCCATGACCGCCACAATATCTTCTACTTCACTCGGCATAATTTCGGGTACCGGATTGGCCATAGCAAATACAATTGGGTCCTTCGCCATCGTCTTGATATGCTCTCTAGTAAGCAGATTCCCTCTGGAGAGACCAATGAAAATGTCCGCGTCCTTAATAACCTCATGAAGTGAGCCTGTCTGAAGATGTGGATTCGTTCGCCCGGCATAATCCTGCCAGATCGGATTATCATACGTTTCCGTCTTCACGAGAGCTCCCTCTCGATCCACTCCGATCAGATTCCGAGCGCCCGCAGACAACAGAATATTACTGCAGGCAACCCCTGCGGCTCCAATACCGCATACGACAATCTTTGTGTTCTCTATCGACTTGCCAACCAGCTTCAGTGCGTTAATCAGCCCGGCATATAATACGACCGCTGTACCATGCTGATCATCATGAAATACAGGAATGTCAAGCTCCTCATTCAGTCTTCGTTCAATCTCGAAGCACCGAGGTGAGGAGATATCTTCAAGATTAATACCGCCAAAAGCTGGCGATATCGCTTTGATTGTACGAATAATCTCTTCTGTATCCTGGGTTTCAAGGCAGATTGGAAAAGCATCTACACCCGCAAGCTGTTTAAACAGCATCGCTTTACCTTCCATTACAGGCATGGCAGCTCTTGGGCCAATATTACCAAGACCGAGCACAGCACTTCCATCAGATACAACAGCTACCGTATTTCGTTTAATCGTTAATGAATAAGCCTTCTGCGGCTCCTCTGCAATCGCGTTACATACTCTGGCCACGTCCGGCGTGTACACTCTGGACAAATCCTCCCGATTGTTAATCGGTGTTTTGGGAGCGATTTCAATTTTTCCGCCCAAATGCAGCAGGAAGGTACGGTCAGATACGTTGATAATGGATACTCCATTAAGATTTCGGACCGCCTCTACAATCTTTTTGTTATCATCTGCATGAGCAGCCGCAACTGTCAAATCTCGAACGGTGATATCCTGGTTTGTTGAGATTACGTCAATGGCAACAATATCTCCTCCAGCCTGAGAGATTGCAGATGCCACTTCTCCAAAATTAATGGTCTTTGTCTTCATTTCAAGTCGAATAATGATGCTGTTTCCGTCAAGATTGCGCTGTATCATGCGGGTCCCTCCCGTGAGATGTAGTCAAAGCATTTATAAACTGTGATTTCGAGACACACCCCTGCTTTTCCTTCTATCCTTACATAAAAAAGACTCTCCTTCGACAGCAGCTTACAAGATGAAGTAAGTACCATACGTTAGAAGAGCCTTATTACCATTAAACAATCAATTTAATCTATTTACCGTGAAGGGCGTTTCAGAATACGAATCCCATAAGGGGCTAATTTGATCCCTTCTGTAAAAGTGTCCTCTCCTTCTGTTCCGGTCAATGAAGTGCCGATCTCCGTATAGGAACGATCATCCAAAGGCATAAACTGTATCTCATCGGTGTAGTTCTGCAGGAAGACATAGTCCGTCTGACCATCTGTTCTAACATGCGCTGTTACGCCTTGAGGGTAATCCCCACTGATCGCCTGGGTGATGCCAAGCTCTGTAATCACTTGATTGTAGAAATCCTGATGGAATGGAGAAGTATTACGTGAAGCAATATAATAAGCTTTGCCTGATCCGAGTGCATTTACGGTAAGAGCAGCACGTCCCTGATAAAAATCACTGTCATATGCCGCAATTGCGGTCGCTGTCTCCAGATGAATGAGATCGCACAACTCTATCGCCTCATAGGCTCCGGTTAAACCGAGTGCATTGTCCTCAAGGGCTGCGACCTTGTTCATCTGCCCGTCATGCAGACCGTCAATTTCCTCTGACCAGATGCCGAGCGTCTTGCGCAGCGGTCCAGGGAAGCCCCCAAGGAAACAGAGATCATTCTCGTCTACAATTCCCGACCAGTAGGTGGCAACGAAGGTTCCGCCGTTCCGAACGAACGCCTCAATACGTTCACCAACACCAGGTCTTACCATATACAGCATAGGAGCTATGAGCAGTTTGTATTTGGCAAAGTCAGCATCCATGTTGATCATATCTACTGAGATTCCCTTTTCCCAAAATGTCTTGTAGTGAGACTGAACCGTCTCATCGTATTTCATTCCTACATTACGAGGTCCTTGCGAATCATGGATTGCCCACCTATTCTCCCAGTCAAAGATGATCCCCACTTCCGCAGGAACACTTGTACCTATAACCTCTTCGAGACCGGTTAATGCCTCCCCGACCTCTGTTACTTCCTTGAATACACGAGTATGTTCACTGCCTACATGATCGACGACAGCTCCATGCAGCTTCTCACTGGAGCCCCGGCTCTTGCGCCACTGAAAATACTGAACCGTATCTGAACCGTGCGCCACTGCCTGAAGGGAAGACAGAAGGTGCATTCCCGGCTTCTTCAGCTTGCTGACCTCCTGCCAGTTCGTCATGCTTGGCGTGCTTTCCATCAGCATAAAAGGTTTACCGCCTTTAATGGAGCGAACAATATCATGCATAAGTGCAACGGTCATTGCCTGATGGCTGTCATCCTGGGCATCATGCCAGGTTGGATAACTATCCCATGATAATACATCCAGCACATCAGCAAATTTCCAGTAGTCAAGACCATCAAAGTAGCTCATGAAATTGGTCGTTGCTGGAAGCTCGGGATTCGCTTCTTTGAGTGGCGCCAGCTCGTGCTGCAGGAAATCAAGCGTCCGGTCGGTAACATATCGTTTCCAATCGAGATTCATCGCATGTACTTGAGTCTCACCATGCGGTGCCGGTGATTCAATCTGATCCCAGCTCGTATACGTATGGCTCCAAAAGGTTGTCCACCAGGCATGGTTCAGCTCGTCTAGAGTTCCGTACTTCGCTTTGACCCATTCCCGAAATCCTGCCTGACAATATTCACAATGGCAGTCTCCGCCAAGCTCGTTCGAAATATGCCAGCCGATGATTGCAGGATGATGAGCATAACGCTCAGCAAGCTTGCTGTTCATCGTATGTACCTTTTCTCTGTATACCGGAGAGGAATAACAGTGATTATGACGGAAGCCGTGAAGATTACGCACTCGATTCCTTCCGACCCTCAGCACTTCCGGATATTGCTGTGACATCCAGGCTGGTCTTGCACCACTTGGCGTAGCCAGCAGTGCATATATACCGTTCTCGGCAAAGGTGTCCAAAATCAGGTCAAGCCATTCAAAGGTAAATACGCCTTCTTCCGGCTCCAGAGCTACCCAGGAGAAGATACCTACAGACATCACATTACATTTGGCAAGCTTCATCAGCCGGATATCTTCTTTCAACACTTCCGGATATCGAAGCCACTGCTCCGGGTTGTAGTCCGCACCATGCAGCATTACAGGTGCTTTCGCAAATAACGGTGAATATTTCAAATTCATACAAGCCCACTCCCTCTCTATCGAATCGGTTTTCCCTCTCATTTGGAAACGATTACATCCTTGTACTTAATCTTACACTTTGAAGCAGGTACAAACAACTTTCGTTCAGTGCGAGTTTCTTAGTGAACTTTGGCCGCTAGACCTCATTTACTAGCTGATAGAGGTCGATCCACTATCTATAAACCTAACCTTTTACAGAACCAACGGTCATGCCTTTAACGAAATATTTTTGCAGGAAAGGATACACAAGCAGAATTGGAGCCGCACCTATAAAGATCTGTGCAGATTTCACCGTCGTTTGGCTGATCAATTCCATCTCCTGCGGATTCATGCTCATCGTGCTCATATCCCGCTGAATAATGACAGTTTGGAGAAAGGTTGCAAGCGGAAAGTCGCCGGAATCATTCAAATACAGCAAACCGTCAAACCATGAATTCCAATGAAATACCATACTGAACAAGCTGATCGTAGCTATCGATGGCAGCGATATCGGCAGGTAAATCGAAAATAAGGTTCTGAAATGGCCCGCTCCGTCAATCAGTGATGCTTCTTCCAGCTCCTTCGGGATCCCTCTGAAGAAATTCAGCATCAAGATGACCAGAAATGTGTTCACTGCCGAAGGAAGCACCAGTACCCAGAACGTATCAATAAGACGAAGCGTTTGAATGACTTCATAGAAAGGAACAAGCCCTCCATTAAAGATCATGCTGAACACAAAGATCCAGGAGTACAGCGTTCTGCCTTTAAATGCCGAGTTTTCTTTGGACAACGGATAGGCAGCGAGAAAAGTCACAATTAATGTGATCGCCGTACCAATGACGGTTCTCAGCACGGATACCCAGATCGAATGTAGGAAGGCCGGATTGTTAATCGTTTTTTTGTAAGCCTCTAGTGAAAAATCGATCGGAATCAGTGAGACCAGATTGGCATCAGCCGCTGCTTTGCTGCTAAACGATACGGCAAGGACATGGATCAGTGGTATGATGCAAAGTATGGCAAGCAATATCAGAAACAGGTTATTGAACGCAGTGAATATGCGGTATGATCTTGTTTTGTGATACATGGTTTCTCCCCCACTCTCAGGTTAATATAATCCTCTAGAAGATACGATAACCGGCCCACTTGTAAGCAAGTCGATAGGATATGAGAATCAGCACCATACTGATGACCGATTTGAACAGTCCAATCGCAGTACCAAAGCCCATCTCTCCATTAAGTATCGCTGTTCTATAGACAAAGGTGTCGATAATATCTCCCGTTTCATATACGAGGGGATTGTATAAGTTAAAGATCTGGTCGAAGCCTGCATTCAGAACATTCCCGAGCGCAAGTGTCCCGACAACAACCGTGATTGGAATAAGTGAAGGCACCGTAATATGCATCGTCTGCTTAAATCGGCTTGCACCGTCCATCTCTGCAGCTTCATAAAGTGCGGGATTAATCCCGGCTAGTGCCGCCAGGAAAATAATCGTATTATATCCGAACTCTTTCCATACGTCGGATATGATAACCGTCAATCGGAACCAGTTGTTGTCTCCAAGGAACAGGATCGGATCGATGCCGAAGGCTCCAAGCGCGCGATTGAACAGCCCTGCGGGAGCGAGCAGATCCACCAAGATGCCGCCAAGAATTACCCATGATAAGAAGTGAGGCAAGTACACCAATGTCTGAATTGAGCGCTGAAGCCCTACTTTTCGTACTTCGTTAAGCAGTATGGCAAATACAAACGGAACAAGCAGATTGAAGATCATCTTGGCTACCGCAATAATTACAGTGTTCCAAATGACCTGCATACTGTCTTCCCGCTCAAAAAGGTAGCGGAAATTATCCAGTCCAACCCATTCGGAGCCAGCAATTCCGAGCCACGGTTTATAATCCTGAAATGCCATGACAATTCCGGCCATGGGCAAATAACTGAACAGGAATAGAAATACCATTGCAGGCAGCAGCATGATATGGAATGGCCATGTCTTTTTGAGTGTTCTCATCCTAGTACCTCCTATTTTCAATCACAATGGATTCTTTCTCTAGAAATAAGGTATAGAAAAGCAGCATACATGATTGCATGCTGCTTTTTCGTTGCCATGCCTTATTTTACGCTGTCATACCATTCATTCACTTCTTGGGTGATTTGATCTCCACCACCGGATTTCCACGTTTCAACAAACGTATCAAATGAATCAACTAGCTTATTACCATAAATGATTTCGTTAAACGTTTGGTTTTCTATTTTGTTCAGATAATCGAGCTTCGATTTCATCGTTTCTGTCGGAGGGCCCGTGAACATATCCTTAAAGGAAATATCCTCCTGCGACATAAGGACCTTAGCTGCTTGCGGAGTTTCCAGTCCGTAGTTCGCTTGTACCTCACGCTCAAGTCTTGTCTCGGCTTCTTTGCCATCGGCCAAATTAAGCAGCGCCTTCATCTGTGCATCTGGTATTCTGGCTCCGTCTCTGACCAGGAGATAGCGAAGCACATTTACATATCCGCCTTCAATCTCATCGTACCTCACTTGGTTGCCGTCTGCGTCCAGCTGATAGTCATAGCCATCAAACAAGCCAAAATCATGCTCACTTCCAGCAGCAGGATCTGCAAAGTTGTCAAACAAATAATTCTGATAAGTAAAGAATGCCTCAGGATGCTCCATGTCTTTCTTAATCAGCGTTACTCCGTTAGAGAAATGAGTTCCATGACGCATCGCGGTTCCATCTTCACCAGTAGGGATCGGGTACGGCTTCCACACGGCCTCAGGATCGTTCTTGACGGTATCAACAAGCGGCCATCCACTCATCCAGTATGGACCTGGAATGATTCCGGCGGTTCCTGCAACTGCTGGCTCAGCGGTCTTGTTCTCATCCCACAGAGCGACCTCCTGAGGAATGTAGCCTTTGTCAAACCATTCACTCAGCTTCTTAAGTCCTTGCTTCATACCTGGATGAACAGAGCCGTATTCCAGCTTACCCTCCTCGCCAATGTTCCACTGCTGTGGAATCGTGCCATAGGCACCGAAGATCCAGGATGGATCAGCCATCCATGTGTTCATTGAATTCTTGATTCCAATACTAAGCGGCGTTACTTTATCCGGAGACAGCCCGCTAGGATTGTTATTCTTGAAAGCTTCCATAACCGTTTCCAGCTCATTCATTGTGCTCGGTGCCTGCAGATTCAGCTTATCGAGCCAATCCTGTCTAATCCACAGGAGATAGTCATTGTTGTATGCATAATCGAGGACCGGGATCCCCATCTTCTTGCCGTCACGCGTATAGGCATTCCAAACGGTAGGATCAATATTCATTGCTTCCTTCCATGTATCTGAAGCATACTTATCGAACAACTCGCCAACCTCACCATAGATTCCAGATTCAATTAAGTCTTGAACCAGCTGCGTCTGGTCAGCGCCAATCGTTAATATATCCGGCATGTCTTGTCTTGAAGACATCGACAATCTTACTTTTGTGGCGAATGCCCCATTCGTATCAGTTACGGACCAGAGTGAATTAATATTGATGCCGAATTTTTCTTTTGCCCATTGGGTTGCTACGCTGTTCTCAATGGTTTCACCATTCTTGAACGTCACGGCCGGATCAATTCCCCACACGGTGGATATCGTTACTTCCGGATCATACTTTTCTTTGTATACGTTTTCAGTAGTGACCGGCGCTGTTGCGCTTTCGTTTGCGCTCTCCGCTCCCCGCCCGGAACAGCCCATGAGACCGACACTAGCTACCATGGTTACTGCAAGAACTGAAAGTGATGATCTTTTCCATCTAAACCCCATTTGAGTTCCCCCTTAAAGAACTTGATCCTTACACTTTTATTATGAGAGGTGTCGGTCTTTTTTCCTATGATACTAAATTAAGGTTTCTGCACCTTTTTCAACTTATTGCTCTTGAAATTCATTCGGCGACACTTATTGCTCTCGAAATTCATTCGGTGACATTCCAAAATGCTTCTTAAACAGCTTGCTAAAGTACTGCGGATTCTGGTATCCCAGTTCTGATGTAATCTCGTAAATTTTCTTATTGGTATGTTTGAGCAGGTATAGTGCCTTCTCAAGCCGGATTCGGATGAGATATTCACTTAACCCCTCTCCCGTCTCTGCCTTAAATACCTTGGACAAATATACGGGATGCAGGAAGACCCGGTCTGCAATCATCTTCACTGTCAGTTCGTAACCATACTCTGATGCGACCATATCCTTGACCTGCTTGACAATATGCCCCTTGGACGGGGGCTTATCCTGCTGATCCTCTTCCAGCTTGTCAAGAATCCGAAATGTATAATTTCGAAGCTCTGCCGGGTACTGAATCAGTCTCTCCACGTGATGGGGCTCCATGCCATGCACATCCAGCTCGCTGATCCGGATATCCGTCCGGTGTGTGATATACAAACAGGCGTTTATAATCGCCAGATAAATTTCATACATATGCTCTCTGGAAACCGGATGTCGATCCATGACATCAAATACTTCGGACAGTCTCTCCCGGACTGATCCCCATTGCCCGAGCTCAAGCAGCTGCTGAAGGACCGGTGGCTTGTACAGCAAATTGAACACTTCTTTTGTAGTACCTGAAAGAGCCCTATGCTGATCATCGGGAGAATACAGAACCGCTGCTCCTTCATCCGTGCTTGCCAGATACATCGAATTTAGCATTTGGTGATAGACCGAGCTGGCGTCATTCGGAAACTGAAAGCCAGAGCTTATAATAACGGATATATCTCCGTGTAAATACTGTCTGACATTCTCCTGAAAAGTCCGTAAGAGCGAGTGAAGCTGTCCCCTGTCTCTATCTTTCATTTCTGTGCCGGCAGCATTGTCCGTCTGGATCAGTACCGCCAGGCAGTGATGGGGTGTTCTTCCTTGCCATACTTTATAATTAGCGCCAAGTATCTCTTCTGAAATATTACCGATAGCATATTCAATGAGCACCCGGGATTTGGAATCCAAATCCATAAATCCTTGATTCAGCTGAACCAATATCATGATGGATTCAAAATCTGTCTGCAGAGGAATTTCATAATCCTGAAGCTGCTGCTTGACTCGCGACATGGTATGTGGTGTGCCAAGCAGCAGTCCCTGCAGCATATTCTCTCGAAGCAGAACATAATCGGATTTGCGTTGATACATGAGCTGATGGTATTTATCTGTTTCCTTTTCTCTTTCTTTGATGGCTTCAATCGTTTGGTTCACACTTTTGATAAATTCTTTATCGTCTACGGGCTTGAGTATGTAATCTTGAGCCTGTAATTGAATTGCTTTTTTGGCATATTGAAAGTCACTATATCCTGTTAGAAGAATAGATCGGATTTCTGGCCATTTTTCACCAGCCTTCTCGATCAGCTCAAGACCATCCATTCCAGGCATTCGAATGTCGGTCACCAATATATCTACAGGATGGCTTTGAAGCAGCTGAAGCGCTGCTGCAGCCGAATCTGTTCTGTACACATGCCTTATGCCTAACTTCTCCCATGGAATGGTAGCCTCCAGACTTTCTGTTACATAGCTTTCATCATCAACCAACAAGATGTCCATGATTATGATCGTTCCTTTCATTTCTACTCGTATTCTCCCATTGAATGCTAGCCCTGAACCCACCCATCGTCGATGTATCGATAGACAAATAACTGCTATCTCCGTACCTTAACTGCATTCTTTGATTCACATTCCACAAGCCGCAGCCTGAGTTCTCATCCATGGCCTTCGTAAGGCAGCTCCTCAATTCCTGAAGTCTGCTCTCGGTAATACCGAGTCCGTCGTCTTCAACTACAATCCGCATCATCCCGTTTGGATCCTGGCAAGCCTCTATTCGTATGAATCCGGCATCCTGGGACTGTTCAATTCCGTGAATGACGGCATTCTCAACAAGCGGCTGAATAACTAGTGGTGGAATTGACTGGTCCAGCATCTCCTCTGGAATCTCGATCACATAATCAAGGCGGTTCATACGCATTTTCTGAATTTTTAGGTAAGCCACTACAAATTCCAGCTCCTCGCGGAGGGAAACCAGCTCCTTCTCCTGCCGAGTGGTATACCGGTAGTAACGGGATAAATTATGTGACATGGCCACAACCGCGTCCATCTTACCGAGCTTTGCCATACTCGTGATGAAGGAGAAGCAGTTATAAAAAAAATGGGGGTTAATCTGAGACTGCAGCTGCTTCAGCCTGGCTTCTTTTACTTGAATTTGCTCAAGATATACATTCTCAAAAAGTTCCTGGATCTGCTCCACCATGGAATTGAAGCGTTCCGACAGGAAGCTGAATTCATTCCTTCCCTTGGGTACCACTCTAACAGAATAGTCCCCCATCTTAAGTCGCTGAAAACCTCGAATCAGACTTTTGACAGGGATTTGGACTTGTACATACAGTAAGTAAGCAGCCAAGAAGCTCATGAGCAGTAAAGTCCCTACTGCCCCATAGAATAGCTGATTGGACTTCTCAATCGGCGCAAGCACATCCGTTAGAGGGATATAATCCACTAAGTACCATCCTGTAGCTTGGGATAGAACCGTGTGCACGCTATATATATGACCGTCCAGCTCTACCGTCCGATAATCGACATTATTCATTTCGGGAAATTTAAGCTGTGTGAGAAGTTTGGCGCTTTGTGCAATATCCTGCGTGCGATTATAGATAACACCGGTACCTGGTTTGTAATAGAAAGGGTCTCTTCTTCCATTACTCTTAAACCTGTCCAGCATATCCTGTATATTCGTACTGTCAAATTCGATCTTAACGATGCTGTTTGCATCCTCCGCAGGATCCTGAACCGAATAAGGAGAAACCGTATACCAAGAAAATAGATACTGCTCACTGTTGAGGCGCTGCACCTTCTCTACCTGCCACCCCGGCTTGATCTCTTCTCTCAGCTCGTCCGAGTCATACCGCTTTGCATTGCCTTCTGTAATCATCCTCTCCATTGAGGGAGAATAAAAGGTAAGGCTGCTCCGCCAATTGGATGAGCTCTCCTGAATACTCAGCTTGTTCTGTACCCGCTTGACCTGATTAATGAGGTCCAGATTCAAATAATCGCTGTCCAAGTAAATATCTTTGAAGCTCTCGATATCGGGATCATGAATCAGCAGATTCGTCCAGGAAGATAACTCGTCAATACTCGTATTAACCTGGCTTTGGAAAAAAGCAAGCTGATTACTGCTGGATTTGTTCAGCTCACTAACCACGGTATCGGTTGCCATTTTGTTGGAATAGCTGTACAAAAACACAACGGGAATGAGCATGATAATAATTAGCAGCACAATCTTCGTAAACAAAGAATATCTGATCATAGTAGAATATACACCTCGTAGAATGATGTCGATGTGACTATTGTAAGCGTTTTATATAAAAAATTAAATCAAAATTAACTTGACTCTGCTTTATCGTGATTTGTGTTAAAACGGCCACGAACAGACATATCCCGCTGGATCCCGCTGTACGATATATAGAAATATTTATTGGGAGGCGGATCGAGATGCGAATTGCTATATTTACGGACACATTTTTACCAGAGGTCAACGGGGTCGCGAATACACTTGGCAAATGGGTGGAATATTTACGTGCACGCTCGATCCCTGTTCTTGTGTTCGCTCCACAGCATGGAAGCCTCCTGAATACAGAAGGCGGACATGTCGAGCGATTCTTCAGTCTTCCTCTGATCTTCTATCCAGAATGCAAGCTGGCGCTGCCGGGCCGTATGAGAACAGAGCGGATCCTCCACAATTTTCAGCCTACGCTGATTCATGTCGCCACTCCTGCCGCTTTAGGTCTGCTCGGAGCAGGATACGCTGCTAAGCACGGTGTACCACTTGTGGCATCCTACCATACCCACTTTGATCAATATTTGAAGCATTACAAATTAGCATGGATGGAACAAGCATTGTGGAAATACATGCAGTGGTTCCATCGAAACTGTGAACGAATCTATGCGCCTTCGGAGTCAACGAAGCTCAAACTAGAGGAAAAAGGAATGAAGCAAGTAGAAATTTGGAGCAGAGGAATTGATGCACAGCAGTTTCGTCCAGTGGTGTCCGCTGAGGAAAGAGCAAGTCTTCTTCGTAACCGAGGATTGGATCCAGAGCTGACTTATATGCTGTACGTCGGCAGACTGGCTCCAGAGAAAAATATCGAACATCTGATCAACAGCTTTGCTTCTCTGCCCTCCCGCATCCTGGATAAGTCCCGGCTCCTAATTGCAGGAGATGGTCCCCTATATGGTCTCTCTCCCTCAATATCCCACAGCCTTACAGAGGAGCATATCAAGTGGCTGGGATATTTACGAGGAAATGAGCTTCGGGACATCTATGCTCTATCTGATTTGTTCGTATTTCCTTCGTCTACGGAAACGTTCGGCAATGTCATTCTTGAAGCGATGGCCAGCGGTCTCCCGGTTATTGCAGCCAGTGCAGGCGGCGTACTTGACATCATTGAGCATGAAAAGACGGGCATATTGTGCCCGCCCGAAGATCATTCTTCAATTGTGAACTCCATTATCCGCCTCTATGATCATCCTGAATTGAGTAAAAGCTTGGCTGAAGCAGGAAGGAAGTACAGCTTGGAGCGTTCCTGGGTTCCGATATTTGATCATCTGCTCAGCAGCTACGATGAGGTCATTGTTGAATTTAATTCAAAGGAGGATATGAGCAGACCTCCACAGAAAAAGGTTAAATAAGTCGAAAGATATACAAATTCTCCGGAATACCCGAATGTGATTGTCGAACCATTCCGCTGAATATGAACAGCGAATCGCCTCTATTCTGCACTATTCTCCATGCTGTCATTATGGGTCATATCCTGTCAGTTAACCATCACAAATATTACGTAAACACTTGTTCTATTCGCTGGGTCGCCCATTCCAGTTCTTGATCCGTAATGATCAGTGGTGGAGCAAATCGTATGACCGTATCGTGGGTTTCCTTGCATAGCAGCCCTTGTTTCATTAACCGCTCACAATAAGGCCGCGCCGGCGTTCTTGTTTCGATTCCAATGAACAACCCTCTTCCCCTTACCTCTTTAATATCTTGGGAGGTTATTTGCTTCAGTCTTTGAAGCATTCTGTTTCCAATTACAAGAGAACGGTCTGCGAGCTTCTCTTCTTCTGTTACCTTAAGTGCTGCAATGGCAACCCGGCTGGCAAGCGGATTCCCTCCGAAGGTTGAACCATGCGACCCAGGTTCAAATAAGCCAAGAATCGGTTCATCCGCCGCCACTGCCGAGACAGGCAGCACACCTCCGCCAAGTGCCTTCCCCATAATGTAGATGTCCGGGACTACCTTCTCCCAGTCACAGGCGAATCTTCGTCCTGTTCTTCCGAATCCGGTCTGTATTTCATCTGCCAAGAGAAGGACATTGTGTTCGCTGCACAGCCTGCGAACCTCTGTCAAATATCCTTCTGGAGGAATATTGATTCCTGCTTCCCCTTGAATCGGTTCGACCAAGAATGCAGCCGTATTCTGGTTTATCGCAGACTCTAATGCAGCAATGTCACCATAAGGTATGAGGCGGAATCCCGGAGTAAACGGACCAAACCCCTTCTGGTAATAAGGATCCGAGGAAAAGGAAGTAATCGTTGTTGTTCTTCCGTGAAAATTCCCTTCACAGACGATAATTTCAGCCTGATCATAAGGAATTCCCTTTGCTTCATACCCCCAGCGTCTTGCCGCTTTAATGGCGGTTTCGACCGCTTCCGCTCCCGTATTCATCGGCAAGATCATCTGCTTGCCGGTGAGTCCGCTTAATAACTCCATCAGCTCTGCCAAGGGTGCATTATAGAATGCCCGAGATGTCAGAGTGACTTCATCGGCTTGCTGTTTCAGAGCATCTATAATGCGAGGATGACGGTGGCCCTGGTTCAGCGCCGAATATCCGCTCAGCATATCCATATAGCGATGCCCATCCGGATCTGTAACCCACACACCCTCTGCTTGTTGAATTACTATAGGCAAAGGATGGTAGTTGTGGGCTCCAAAACGTTCGGTCTTATTCATAATTTCTTTTGAAAAAAAATTCATTAGACGAACCCCTCGTTTCCATGTGTGTACTCATTTGTTTGTACGCTACATTCTATGCCGTTCAGTAGTGAAATTACGATTCGTTTATTAGAAAAAGTAGGAGAACACCCACATTGGCAGCAGCATACGATACAGCACAAGCATACTCGCTATAGCACGAGAGGGTGAAACATTGTGGACATTCATCTATTGCCGCTCCATTACGTATATTTGTCGTTCATTATCTTTATTATGATCCTATTGATACGCAGACGGGATACAAGTGTCATCTGCATTTTGGGTATTATTGCCTTAGGTTTCCTAGCCTCGGACAGCATCGTAACCTCCGTCTCCGGGATCTTCGGAAGCTTCATCTATGCAGCGAAAGAACTGATTAGCACAATATTCATTATTTCAATTGTTGTTGCCATGAGCCGTGTACTCATCCGGACTGGGATCAATGAAATTATGGTGGCCCCTTTAACAAAACTGCTGAGGACGCCAGCTCTCGCATTTTGGGGGATCGGGATTATTATGATGATCGTTTCCTTCTTCTTCTGGCCTTCTCCCGGAGTCGCTCTGATCGGTGCAGTCATGCTCCCCGTAGCTGGAAGAGTCGGCCTTCCAGCGGTGGGCACAGCCATGGCCATGAATTTATTTGGACACGGTATTGCCTTATCAGGTGATTATGTAATCCAAGGCGCACCCAAATTAACAGCAGACGCAGCGGGTATCCCGGTCTCTGAAGTAGTAACCGCGAGTATACCGCTGGTCATTACGACAGGGCTCGTCGCCACCCTCACTGCCTACATCTTGCTCCGCAGAGATATGCGCCGCGGTGTAATTGCGAAGAATTCAACGACCCCTCAAGAGGAATCCCCTTCTGACCTGTCCCCATCTAATGACATCCATATTCCGCTTCGAACCAAACGGATTATCGCTTATGCCATTCCATTGCTCTTTGTACTTGATCTGGCAGCCATGTACCTGCTGAATCTGCAAGGTGGGGATGCAACAGCCCTCATTGGTGGTACGGCCATTGTAATACTGATCCTGGTTACCATGATCGCCCACCGAAATAAAGGTCTGGAGGAGACAACGGATTATCTGATCAAAGGCTTTCAGTTCGGCTTTAAGGTGTTTGGTCCTGTCATTCCCATTGCTGCATTCTTTTATCTGGGAGACGCGGCTCTCACGGCGATATTCACTAACCCTCTGCCTGAAGGTTCGCATGGCATCGTGAATGACCTTGGCCTGGCACTCGCACATGTGGTCCCATTGAATGAAACTGTCGGGGCGATCAGCATGACTATCGTTGGAGCTATTACGGGGATGGATGGATCTGGATTCTCCGGAATATCACTTGTAGGTTCGATTGCTCAGATGTTCTCTGCGTCCATCGGTTCAACCCCTATGCTTACTGCACTTGGCCAAATTGCAGCCATATGGATTGGCGGAGGTACTCTGATTCCATGGGCACTTATTCCCGCTGCTGCGATCTGCAACGTCAGTCCCTTTGAGCTTGCAAGACGCAATTTGATTCCTGTCATTAGCGGACTCACGGTTACAACCATTGTTGCGATTCTGCTCATGTAGTAATTTAAGTGCAGTTATCCTTATATAACAAAAAAAAGAGTCATTGCTGTGCAATGAAGTACTTCCTGTCTAATTGACAGTGAGTACTTCAACTGCGCACGTAACGGCTCTTCTTTCTATTAATTGATTTAATCGCTGAGTCGCTGTCTTAATCTGACGGACTCGAGAAGCTTGTTCCATGCCTCATCGGATCCGCGCCAGTCCTTACCCTTTGAGATGGAATACCTGATGCATCCCGAAGCTTCAACCCATCTGGTCACAGGTGCATCCTCATCGGCAAGCGTATCAATAACGATCAGATCAAAGGAGTGCTTGACCTGTTTTTTTAAACTATAGTACAGCCGATCACAATCGTCATGTCCACCATTGACACGAACAAACAGTATCTTCTCCCCTGTCTCCCAAGCATGCAGCATTCGATCCATCCTACGGCATAACTTAGACTTGAATTCAGGATATGCCAGTGCCCAATCTGCAGCTCTCTCCGTAATCGGGAAATCATGATAGGATAAAATTCCATACCTTGTGTCTCGCACACAGTAGCAAGTCCTAAAAGCACTTATCCTCTCCAGATTATCTCTGTCCATAAGTCCTGCAAATCTGGCCTCTATTAATCTGATGAGCTGATCTATGTTCTTGGATACAAACCAGTCGAGTGGACCCGCTTCCTGACGAAGAGATATTCTTCTCAGCTGATACGCTGTCTGGCAGTTGGATCCAAGACTAAACACGGCATCATATACCTGGATTTCAGCGTTATTAGACGGTCCGTCTATGCTCAAGAGCCGCATTCCTCCTCATATGTCTCTAATATCATCAGTTAGAAAGACATATAGTAGCTTATGCATAAAGACTCTATCAGGTCTGGACAATCCGGTGATGCATTCACGTATACATCTGCAGGCTCCAGTATTACGGCTGAATGATATGTTTAACTCTGCCTACGTCTCCACTTTGTAGTCTGACCTTGATGCCATGTGGATGATTTGGTGAATTCGTTAAAATATCCTTCACAATCCCCCTGGTCAGCTTGCCTGTTCTCTGATCCTGTTTTAACACAATATCGACTTCAAGACCGGGCTTGATGTCGGCACGATGATTACCATTCATTCAAAGACACCTCCCCTTTCCTCTCCCTTAAGTAATCATTGACAGCTTTAAGGAAGTTCCATCTCTTCTCTTTGCTTGGCCTCTAGCAGCTCGGTGACCGTAACACATCTGAATCCCTGCTTCGCAAGCTCAGGCAAAATATGCTCTAATGCCTCAATCGTCTGACTCTTCCCGTGTACATTATCATGAAAGAGCACAATGTCTCCATTTTGAGCATTTCGCAGCACCTTGTTAATAATACGCTGTTTTCCCGGTCGGTTCCAATCTTCCGTATCCTGATGCCAAGACCATAGAACGATCGAGTAGCCTCTCTCCTGAGCGCTTCTTACCACAACATCATTATATACTCCTCCCGGAGGCCGAAAAAGCGTAGGTCTTACGCCGCCTGCATCCGCAATTGCTTGATCCGCGTCTGCAAGTTCCTTAAGATACGAATCCTTATTCTTAATTTGGTCTCCAAATGTGTGATAAAAAGTGTGATTTCCTACTTCATGTCCTTCGGCTATCTCTCTGGCAATCAGCTCTGGTCTTTCTTTCGCCCATTTTCCCAGCACAAAGAAAGTGGCCTTTGCTTCATGTTTCTTTAGAATATCAAGTATTTGAGCAGTTTCATTCCGATCCGGTCCATCATCGAAGGTTAAGGCAATCAGTTTCTCCTTGATTGGGGCCTCCCAGACAATTTCTCCTCTTGCTTCATAATAAGCACGGTCTTTGACAACAGGAGCTAAGCTATGATCCATCATGGGATGAACCAGCTGCATGAAGGTCGCTGCTGCGATGGCTATTTTTAATCTGATAAGATTCATCCTATTCCTCTTCCTCGTTTTCGTAATCGAAGTTTTGTCTTAGTATCTCTTCTGCTCAAGAAATATATAACCAGGTATCAGCGCTAAAGGAGACATTGGGGATGAATCCATATTGAGTTTACTCTTCACGAAGCAGCTGTGCTTTGATTCGGCTGGACTTTCGAATCCGCAAGAGCAAAGGCTGCTGGTAACGGGATACTTGGTATCAGCATATGTATGCCGTATCCGGCAATCATCCTTCCCTTCTCTTCTCTCAAAAGCCTATTGTTCGTATTATGGGGATTGGGCATTCACGTCATTTCTTTTTTAGAGTAAAATACAGTTCGTAATCACTCACAGATAAGGATGAAGCTAAAAATGGCGTTTGGCATATCACGGCAGGAGCTGGAGAATTGGAAGCATGAGGTGAAATCCGGGAAGCTGGCCTATTTAACTCACTATTGGATTGACCCGCGCTTTCCAGGAATCACTACGGTCACTAAGGTGGGCTGTGCAGATCTGGAACGATTACGGAGCTGGTGTATCGAAAACGGACTCAATCCAAAATACATTCACCATCGCAATCCTTTTCCACATTTCGATCTCTTAGGTCCAAAGCAGAAGGAAATTCTCCAAAAAGAACAGCTCGATGAGCATATCGAAAGATTCCGGCTATAGATACCAGTAATGGCAAAGAACTCTTGAGGCTTATGACGCCCCAAGAGTTCAGCCACATCATTATTTCAAGACATCCATCATCCTGATCTCAATTTTCTTGACAATATCCAGGAATTGATTCCGCTCCTCTTGTGTTAACAAGCCAAGCAGCTCCTCATTGAAATGTCTCCGGTTGGCACGCAGCGTATTCGCTGTTGATGCTCCCTCTTCCGTTAAAGACAACCACACAATCCTTCTGTCCTCAGCACTTCGTTCTCGCACAATGTATCCGTCAGTTTCCAATTGATTAAGCACGATGGTCGTCGCTCCCGATGAAAGCTGAAGTCTCTTGGCAATATCGACAGCCATCAACCGCTCACGAGACAGCATATAAATGATTTGTATTTTCGTAGCGTTAAGCTTGTGATTTAGGTCTTTTTGATGCTGGGCATACACTTTATTCTTATAACGTACAAACGTCGTCAGAAAATGATCAAATGCTTCCAATTCTTGTGCTTGAAGTTCTTGCTCAAGTGACATGATGACTACTCACTTCCTTTTCCCCTTTAGTTCTATGCTTATCATATCCTATCTGAGCAGAAATAGAAATTAATCCCCAATCAGTATAGAGTTGAATTTTCAGATACTTGAAGCACCTCATAACCTTACAGTTATAGTTGTATTCCGTATCTGAACTTACTCTCATCCCACCCCAACAGGGGGCTGCCGCATCGTGGTGGGTTTTCCGTTCGGAAAATGATTTCGTACTACTACCGGTGTTCAGCAGTTTAAGCGAAACCTGGACCAAGCATAACGTTGTGCTTATCGGGGATGCTGCGCACACGATGACTCCAACCGGTGCATTCGGAGTCAATGCAGCACTTGAAGATGCCTATCAATTGTCTTTGCTGCTACAAGAGCTAGCTTCTTCGCAATACTCCACAAGAGAGAAATTAAAGGACTTGCAGGCGAGGCGTGTGAGTAAAGTCATTAGGCAGCTACAACAACAGCTCCAGATGGAAACTGAATTTCCAGGTAGAATTAAGTCGTTCATGTGAATCTATTTGTGAGTTATGAAATGCATCTTTACAATAAAAAAGAAAGCTTGCATGTCCTCAATCAGATTGAGTATCCATGCAAGCTGTACATCTGCTTATGATTTGCTGTCCACTATAATAAGCTCTTCTTCTGGAACAAAGCCAAAGGCTTCGTTAACAGACTGTTTAACCTGTTCAACCAAGTAAACGATATCCTTCGCCTTAGCCTTACCTTGGTTCACGATCATGTTTCCATGCCAAGCGGATATGGATGCACCGCCGTACACGGTCCCTCTCATGTTCAATCGATCCACAACCTTGCCCATTGGCTCACCAAAATCATAGTTGTTCTTGAACACCGAACCGCAGGAAGGATAGTCAAAGTGGAATTTACTTCCCCGGTCCTTTACGACATTATCAAATGATTCTGGCACTTCTCCGTTATTCTCCTCAGCCCAAGTCTTCGCAAGCGTTGTGTAATACTTGAAGAAATTCGGCAGCTGTGAAGGATTTTTATATTCAACGATCTTCTCAAGTCTGGATATCTCTTTCATACCTTTGGCCAGGGCCTCATAGTCAGGATGTTTTAAATAACCGCCGACGATGATCCAGTCATTTTTCATAAAGATCGAATTCTTATAGCTGTAATCACAGGTATCCACATGGATTGATTGAACCTTGAACTCTGGATCGTTCAGATCAATATATAATGCGGTGTCCAGAATATCGCAAATTTGCCGGTTATAATATTTGGCATTCATATAAATTCCCGCGCCCAGCGTACCAGGCAGCAAGAAACAGAAATCATAATCTGAAGTGCCTGACGATAGACCGATCAGGGCAAGGTGCGACATCGGTATGCCTGCAGAGACAAACCAGCCTTTATCGTCAATCTTCATTTCTTTCAGCTCTTTCAGGCTGATAAATAACATTTGATCCTTCGGTTCATCCGGGAATAAAATGTTTGAGCCCATTCCGAACAAGAAGGGAGTCAGCTTCTCTTGTCTTGCATATTCCAGAACGGTCTTTAACTCCTCAATGGTTTCAGGGGCGGCCAAGTACTTTGCCTTCCCACCAATCTCATAAGTTGAATAAGATGATAAATTCACATGGTGTTGAATTAATGATTCCTGTTTGTGTGTATTCACGTGTTTCCCTCCTACTTGCTGCACGAACAAATCCTTCATGATGCCTAATCATTATATACAATTATATAGTATGAAGTCATTATGTATACGCGCCTGCCCGAAGTCAAATTTAATTCAGCTCACGACTTGATCTTCAGAAAATTTTAGAGCTGCGATGTTTGATATTTTGATGTGAGGTTATATAAAAACTATGACAAGCGATCAATTTCATAATACTTTAAGCTGCTTTAATCAAGAGTATATATAGTTTCGAATCCGCCTTTTTAATAGGATATGAAATGGATCTCAAGCATGTCATAAAAAATAAAATTTAGGAGTGATTACAATGGCAAACAACAACAACCGAAACAAAATGAGTCGCGAAGAAGCAGGTCGTATGGGTGGAGAAGCAACGGCAAAAAATCATGATAAGGAATTTTATCAGGAAATCGGTGAAAAAGGCGGAGAGGCTACTTCTAAAAACCATGACAAAGACTTTTATCAAGAAATCGGCAAAAAAGGTGGGGAATCACGTTAATTGGAGCGTTTAAGCATCGGATTTGTAAAACATTCGTTTAACTTATTCATATAGCGAAAGCCGGCTTCTGTACAAAAGTCGGCTTTCGCATTGTTTGGATTTTTTGACTAAGCACTCTCATAATGAACAACCTGACGATATGCGGACAAAGATTGATCCAATATGATGTTGATAAAGCCAGGTTCAATATCGTCAATCCACTTCATCCCGTTCTCCCATGCATTCTCCTCGATTCGGAGAGCAATCTGTCTGCCTCTCTCATCGTCAGCATCATCTAATTCATCGCTCAGTGAAGCCAAATAAACATCTGCCGCATGACCTAGTTCGTGAGCTAGAACAACCTTAAAATAATCATATACGCGTTCATTCGAACCAAACAACTGCTGGCATTGCTGTTTAATAACTTCGGTGTACATCGTAATGCAATGAGAATTCAAGGTATATTTTCCACCGATCAGGCGTCCACCGGGAAAGTAAGGCTCTATAGTAACGGCAGCGCTGCTGCCTGAACGAAACAATAGTTCAGAAACAATCTGATTTATAACTACTTTTTCCAAGTTAAGCATAACTCCTTTTACACATTTTCATTCCATGGGAAATATCATTTCATAACATTATAAGATTACATAATGAAAATATGCAATGAAAATCCCACTCCCTTTCACATCGATATCACAAATATAAGCATTGCCTCTTTAGCGAATCCACAGCATGAATTCTGGCGCTGCCTTCATCTCAGTTATGAATATCCTCTCTTTCGTCCATACTATGAAAAATGCAAATCAGCTAAACATAAAACGGGGGAGGCTAGCTTCGTTTAAATGAATAGAAAACAAACTCCAATTCCATCAGAACAAGCAACACATTCACTGCCAGTTCCTGTTCACTTTAATCAAAATTGGCTTTCAGAACTCAACACACGCCTTAACAAAGGAGGACCCTGGGGAGATTATCGCCTGTTCGAGCTTGCTGTAAAAGCCGAAGAAGCATCTCTGGTTCCCAGTTTCGATGATATACAATGCTTAAAGCATCTGCATGATCTGACACCTCTTCCCCACCAAATCGATACAGCGCGCAGAGTGCTCTTTGAAATGTCAGGAAGAGCGATATTGGCGGACGAAGTAGGACTCGGAAAGACCATTGAAGCAGGTCTGATCTTAAAAGAATATATGATTCGGGGACTTGTCTCCAAAGTTCTTATTTTAGTTCCGGCATCACTCGTACTGCAATGGGTAAGGGAATTGAATTCCAAATTCGGAATACCAGCGGTTGCCCAAAAAAAAGCTTATTCGTGGCATAACGACGTTGTGGTTGCGTCTATTGACACGGCCAAACGAGATCCTCATCAGGAAATCTTGCTAAGCAATGACTACGACATGATCATTATTGACGAAGCTCATAAGCTAAAAAACAAAAAAACGTCCAACTATCAGTTCATGCTGAAATTGCGTAAGAAATACTGCCTGCTCTTAACCGCAACACCGGTCCAAAATGACCTCAGCGAGCTGTTTAATCTAATTACACTGCTTAAGCCTGGGCAGCTTGGAAGACAAGGCGACTTTGCAGCTAACTTTGTAGTGGATAAGCGGCTTGCCAAGAACGAGGATCAATTGAAGGATGAGCTCGCCAAGGTTATGATTCGGAACCGGCGGGGTGAAGGCCCTGTTCAATTTACGAAGCGCAAGGTGACGAATATTAATCTGACACTTTCACCCGAGGAACAGGCTCTATATGACGGTGTAACGTCCTTCGTCAAAGACCAGTTCCATTCCGCCGGCGGAAATCTGAGCAGTATGTTCTCTATGGTCACCCTCCAAAGAGAGGTGTGCAGCAGCCGGGATGCCGTATTCGTTACCCTTGTCAATTTATCTAAGAAACTGCCGCTGGACTCTCCCTGGAGAGATCGCATATGGGATTTGGTTGCCAATATTAAAGCAATCAAGTCTAACACAAAAGCGGAAAAAACAATGGAGCTCATTAGAGAAATGAATGAGAAGGTCATTGTATTTACCGAGTACCGGGCTACACAGGAATATTTGCTCAATTATTTCCGCGAGCGCGATTTGACAGCCGTACCTTATCGAGGCGGAATGAATCGAGGCAAAAAAGACTGGATGATGGATCTATTCCGCGGACGGGTTCAGGTTATGATTGCGACAGAAGCTGGCGGAGAAGGCATTAATCTTCAATTCTGTCACAATATGATCAATTTTGATTTGCCATGGAACCCCATGCGTGTAGAGCAGCGAATCGGCCGTGTACACCGATTAGGACAGCAAAATGATGTCAAAATTTATAATCTTGCAACGAGAGGAACGATTGAGGAGCATATCCTTAATCTGCTTCATGAAAAAATCAACATGTTTGAAATGGTCATTGGCGGACTGGATGTCATTCTCGAACGTTATGAAAAGCAGGAATCTTTTGAGAAGAGTCTGACCAAGATCATGCTGGAATCCAGCAGTGATGAAGAGATTAATCGTAAAATGCAGTCCCTGTCGCAAAACTTAAACACGATCAAACAGGAAGTTAAGCATCTGGAGGAAGCGTCCCCCGTCAAGAAAGCCGTGGGAAAAGGGGGATTATTGAAGTGACCATGTCGAAAGAGGAAGTTCACTCCTACGTTATAACTTATCTGGAAGCGATGGAATGCCAAATATTAGAAAAGTCCCCTGCTCATGTTACCGTGAAACTGTCCATTGAAGCAGATAAAGCGCTGACTAACCGTCCGTATTATTGGGGCTTTGTTGACAGAACCGGTGCCCCTGCAGAAACGATGTCCTTTACGTTTATATTTGATGCAGAAGCTCATCATCAGGCAGAAGAATCAGCGAAGAAGAAGGCTGAAGCCGAGACTGCAAAAGCATCTGAGAATGCAGCTAATGAAGGTAAAGACAGCATCTTGGGTCGCTACTTTGGTCATACGCCTTCTCTTCCCCAGATTGGTCCAGGGAGAGTGCTGCGCGAGAATATCGTCTATGGAAGCTCGAGGCTAAAACAGATATTTTCTGCTTCGCGTGAAGGCGGTGCTTACGTTAACCTGTTTGAACAATCTTCCAAGCGCCAAATCAGTGCTTCCACTCCCAAATCCTATGAGCCCTGGCTTGGAGTGTGCTTCAAGATTGAATTTTCCTGTGACATGCGTAAGGAAGAGCTTCATTTTCTTGGTGTATCCCTGCTAACTGGAAGGATTGTCGAGAATTTTGGACAAGTGCTGAATAAGAAGGAGCTCAGTCCTCGCCTTCCTGAGAATATGCATGCGCAGGCCGCCAAAATCCCACTGACAACAGCAGGAGAAATGCTGGAACAACACATCTATGCAAGATTAAAACTTGTCGATTACAGCTGGGCAGATGCAGCGAAGCAAAGACTCGAGGAAGAACTGGCTGTCGTTGATATTTATTATGAGGATCTGCTGAAAGAGGAACAGGAAGAAGAAAAGAAACAGGCTGTACAGGATCAGTATAATACCAGGCGCAGTGAGATGATATGGCAATATGAACCCAAGATCAATGTAAATACGATCAGCTGCGGTATTTTTCATCTAAAGTAGGTGTCTTGTCGAGCCAATAGGTTATTTTCGTCAAAAATAGTGCTTGTCCGCCCAAATTCATAACACCATACAGCATCCTTTTCATTTCCTTATTATTACAATTGGGTTATGAACAACGGGTGCAGTATTTATTCATCTAACAGTTCCCCGAAGAAATGAGGGTATTGAAACGTTTATGAAACGTCTATTACAACGTATAGCTCTGGTGATGTCCAGCTTAGTCATCTCATGTTCTCTGACAAATGTTCCTTCCGTCTATGCTTCAGCCCAATTCACAGCTCATCAGAGTCTAACACCGGCTGCAGTCGAACAACTGGCACACGATACACTGTCCAAGCTCTCGTTGGAACAAGAGTTCAGCCAATTTACCAATGCAAAACTGCTGATTATGCCCTTGGGTCCAGGAACGCACAGCTATATTGTTCATATTCTTCAAGCGGCTGAGCCGGTTGGTTATCTCATGATTACAGCAACAGAATCCAGTGGTTATGCCGTTACGGAATATGGTACAGGCAGCAATCCATTGTTCAGCTCTCTCCTGTATCCGGAAGATATGGCATTTTCAATTGACATGTACGATCCCAAGTTCATGAAATACAAGGGATTGCTGGCTTACTGGGAATTAACAGACCGTGATGGTAATTCAATCCATATTGATGCTTCTAATGGAGATCAGCTTCCTGACTTTATTTCATATCAATCCTCCCCGATTACTCGCAGCAAGAGCCTTGCTGGCATTCAGATCGAAGAACAGCCTGGCCGCCTGAAGCTTGCCTCAATTCCTTTTAACCCATCATCCAACTTGCAGTGGCTGCTCTCAGATGCGCTGAAGGTACGAAATAGTGCCGGGCTCATGAATCAGATCGATCAACATAAGCGGCTTATATTTACTGCACGGAAGGATAATGTGTGGTATAGTGGACCGCTGGCGATTATCGGGTATCACTCCTGGAAGAGCAAGCAATCTGAACATGCTGTAACCTTTGCTCGGACGGGAACTTCCTCTGCACAGATTCGTTATATTCCGATGGATAAGCTCCTTGGAAGTGGTTCATTTTATGTACCCTCATCTAACGAAATCAAAAACAGCGCCGAATAAAGGCGCTGTTTCTTTTATAATTTGGAGTCCATGTCCATCTTTTTCCGCTTAATTGGTTTTTTGATGTCCTTCACCCACATAGAAACGCCCATAGGCATCATTCCAAACCATTTCATGTGCCACGGTTCTTTCACTTTGTTCCGTTTATATTTCCGCTCTTCCTTTGGCGTTCCTATATATCCGATAACCTGTTCTGTAATGTATCTCACCAGCTCATCTCCCTTGGCCATCGACCTGTTCTCCCTTCCCCATGATTGTGTATTTGAAGCTTCTCTTATTAGTTTGTACAGGAGCAACGCGAAATAAACCTTCCTGTTTAATGAATCACTATTATTGTGAAATTCAGACATACCTGAATGAAACCATTAAATCTGCGCAGTCTATAGGAAGAGTCTTTTCATATGCCAGAAAGGAGAGAAGCCGCGTGCTTAATTATAAAAAATCGTCCATTGTCCTTGCCATCTTATGTATATTGCTGCTTCAGGAGACACCCTCTACGGCTGCAGAACCTAAACATAACAAGGAGCCTGAAATATCCAATTATTTATTTCGCCACCCTGTCATTATTATCGATGCCGGTCACGGCGGCATTGACGGAGGAACCTCTGCAGATGATTTGCTGGAGAAGGATATCAACCTTGCCATTTCGCAAAAAATATTTATGATCCTTAAAAGTAAAGGCTATCCTGTCGTTCTTAATCGAGACGATGATTACGCGCTGAGTGACGATAATCATTGGCTGCGGAGTCACTCACGCCATATGAGAGATCTGGCACAGCGCAAGGGCCTTAGTGATCATGTGCCCTCCGATCCGGTTGTCAGTATCCATGTTAACTGGAGCAAGAAGTCACGCACACATGGACCCATTGTGCTGCATCAACAAGAAGCAAGAAGCTATATGCTTGCGGATTCCATCCAGCAATCGCTCAATGAAATGTATGATACCAATCGACAAGTAGAATGGGGTAAGCCCTTTTATCTGCTTAATCATGTTAATAAGCCGTCTGTTATTGTAGAGGCCGGATTCATCAGCAATCCTGAAGACCGTGCTCTCCTTAGCAGTATCGCGGGACAAAAGAAAATTGCTCAAGCCATTAGCTCAGGCATTATTTATTATTTGTCGGTAATGTAGAATCCGGGGTCCAATTCCAGACCTGCTTCACCATCTCACTAATACTGATTGTTTCAATCTTGCCTGACCAGCGAGATATGGAGTCTCGGATCACACCTGCAGTCATATGTCCCTGCGTTCCTACGTGACCGATCATGACACAGGTGTCCTGAGTCTCCAGCTTTTTTTCTGCGAGCTTCATCTGTCCCGTAATATGAGAAATCGAGTGATGATCATCCAGGAAGATATGATTAACTACTGGCGGCAGCCCCTTCTGTTCAGCCAGCTCTGCCACGACAGATTTATAATCTGTTTTGCTGTCGACAAAGAATAGACCTCTTTCTTTACATACATCAAGCACGATGGACATAATACGCCGATCTGTCGTAATTTTAGAACCCATATGATTGTTCATACCGATGGCATAGGGAACATTATCAATAGCAGCCTCTACTCTTTTCCGTACCTCTCCATCGGACAGATCCGAAGTAATTGCTCCTGGCCCCAACCAGTCCCTTCTTCCTTTGTGCGGCTCCATCGGCATGTGTATAAGCACATCGATCCCCTTTTGGTGCGCAAGTTCAGCATCTTTTTTGGTTGTAGGCAGAAACGGCATTATCGCAACATTTACCTTTGTCGGTAAACTCATGATTTCTTCTGTCCCCTTCATCCCATTTCCCAAATCATCAATGATAATCGCGACCTTCTTCAGAGGCTCAGCATGTACCATAGATCCGGCCGCATTCATCCATCCCATACTCACAGCCAGCATCATAACGAACATTCGCAAACTCCCCCATCTAAAGGAAGAGAGCACTTTCTTTTTCAGTTTTCTTCTTCTTTGCTTTCGTATCGTCATCGCTTTAACAGTCCTCCTCGTGAATTCTTGAAGATATATACATTATTTGAATAAACGGGACGAATTATGTAAGGTTCTAATAAAAATACAATCAATAAGTTGATAAAGTGAAGCTCCTTAGCATAGAATAAGAACATGAGTTCGCTCTTACAACAAGGAGGGATCCCGATGACAGCGAAAATGCTAACGGAAGAACATACACTAATTAAGAGCTATCTTCAGCTCTTGATGGTCATCAAAATTTTTAATCGCGATCTTCAAGTCATGAGTAATCATGCCGAGCTGAAGACCCCTGAGCTGTATATGGAGATTATTCGAGCGGGAATTGCGCGTGTAGCTGTTCTGCTTGATGAGGTACAGGAAGAATTCAGACGTATGGATATACACCTGAACAGTGTAAATCTATATGACGGTGAGATTCAGGCAATGGCTTCTATACGAGGACATCTCGTTCATATTCACATCCCTGGGACAAAATATAAAGATGAGCTGTACAAACGGATGCAAATTTATTTAGGAGGCACTTCCTTGACTTTATAATAAACACCACCGCAATCGATGCCTGCATCTCAAGTTAGATCTGAGAGCAGCACAGATTCGGTGGTGTTTGTAACCGATTCACTAAATAACAGCGGTTAGTTGTTCAATGCAGCTTGGACACGCATGACGCCTTGAGATAAAGCATGTCCCCCGCCAATGGCAGCAGCAACAGCCACCGTCTCCATAATTTCTTGCTTGCTGGCCCCTTTGGAGAGCGCTTCTTGCACATGATATAAGGTGCATACTTCATTATTAGCGAATAATCCGATTCCAAGAGCAACGAGCTGCTTCGTCTTCAGATCGAGCTCGCCTTCCTTAAAGCATTCCCCTGTAAAATCATGATAGGACTTAAGGACATCAGGCAGCGTCTCTGACAAGTGCCCAATCTGATCCTTATAAGCATGAACCTTATTATTGATTAATGTCACATAAGCACATCCTTCGTCGAAAGAATTATATAGACGTATCATTGGTACTTTCTCCACTTGATCCATATCTATGCTAATCCCTGACGAGGTAATATCTGGAGTGTTTATCCTTACAGCTCCGTCGGTTTTTGTCTGGGCTCTGAAAAGAGCTGGATGCTGTACTTCCGATCCAGCTTGACGACTCTTCGGTTGCGCCGGCGAACAAGAATCTGGTCGCTGCTCCAAGCAACAATAATACCGATTACATCGTTGCTCTCCAGATCGTCTCGCACCACACGAATTCGCTCACCTGATTCTCGCAGATTGTTTAATTCCTCATCACTAATCATGAATTGTTCCCTCCAGTACATCATAATATTGTACAAAAAAAGACCTAAATGCGAGCATTTAGGTCTTACGTGTTATTTACGTGATAAAACCTTATATAGCTTAACGTGAAGCGTGCTCTTTACTGTCATTTTTCTCAAACCAGAAATCAAGCACCTTCGCCGACATTACCCGTTGCTCAACATACTCTACCTGATGAGGTGTAAACTGTTCTCTCCATGAGAAGGATAACTCTTCGCACAGGTTCACTACTGTTAGAAGCTCCGACCATGCGACGTAACGTTTATACCAGAAGAACTGAGGATGTTCAAGCATATAGGGATAAAGGTCATCAAACTCCGTGTGCTTACAATCAAGGGCCCGTTCAAAATGAACTTTGGATTTGACTAACTTGTCAAGGAAAAACTGTTCGTTTGCTTCTTTCCCCATTGTTGTTGCCTCCTCTCCCTAATCTTATTTCATTATAAGCCATTATCCTGCCCCGTGCAAAGATAATGAGCAAAATTAGGCCGTATTAATGGAAAATTACCCATGTAAGGAATAGTCATAAACCGAATTATGCAAAATCCTGAAAAAAGAACTTAAGCAAACCTTACAAACCCATCTTTGAGAGATTCAATTTTTACCAGTGATTCAACCCGAATCCCTTGTTCACGTATTGTACTCGCTCCGGACTGGAAGCATTTCTCAACAACGACACCAAATCCAGCAAGTGAGGCACCCGAACGTTCAACGATTTTGATGATCCCCTTTGCAGCATCTCCGTTTGCAATAATGTCATCTATAAATAATATTCGATCATTCGGATCTATAAATTCCCGTGAAACCATAATATCTGTCACAATACCTTTCGTAAAAGACGGCACCCGTTCACAATAGGCGTCAGGATCGGCCAGCAGCGTCTTCTTTCTCCGTGCAAACACAAGGGGCACTCCCATATGAACCGCTGTTGCAAAGGCAACCGGAATTCCCGAAGACTCAACAGTTACAATTCGTGTAATGCCTTCGGCTTCGAAACGCCTAGAGAACTCTCGTCCCATCTGCATCGTCAGTTCAGGATCAATCTGATGATTGAGTATCGCATCCAGCTTAAGCACCTGATCTGATATGACCACACCTTGCTCTACAATTTTTTGTTTTAATATTTCCATGCATATGACCTCCCAGCCTATCCTATGACGTAAAAGTATCATACCTCACCAGCTTCTTTCAAGAAGTTTATCTTCATACCGCAGCCGGGTCATGTCCAAGTGGACAAGTGCATACCTTGTAAGAGGGCTTTCTTACACCCATGAAGGTGCTGCTCTGTATATGTAGTTAACAAGGAGGATAAGCATGAGACAGAGTACCAAGGTGCTGCAAGTCGCATTCACTTATGTTGGAACTATTGTTGGTGCAGGATTTGCCACCGGTCAAGAAATATTGCAGTTTTTTACGGAATATGGAAAATGGGCAACTCTTACGATATTGCTGTCCTGCCTGCTCTTTGTTTGGCTGGGTACTAAAATGATGCTGGTGGCACATGATACTGGAGCCAATTCATACGAAGATCTGAACAGCCACTTGTTCGGGAAAAAAGCGGGAAAGTGGATCAGCTTCTTCACCTTGTTCGTGCTGATTGGTGTTAACAGTGTCATTCTTGCAGGAGCAGGATCGGTGTTTATGGAGCATTTGCATCTGTCCTATCAAACCGGACTTTTAATTACACTGGTCGGCACATATCTTCTTCTTGGACGAGGTATCCATGCCATATTGCAGATGAACAGCATTGTCGTTCCGCTCATGATGACTCTGTCTCTATTTATACTTTTCCATACCGCCGGTCATCCGGGCGCAGCCAATTTTGTGCGGCTGGAGACCGACCACAGCATGTTCGCGACTTGGCTGTCACCCATATTGTACAGCTCATTCAATCTTGCCATGGCTCAGGCCATTCTCGTGCCGCTCGGCAGTCAGATCACTGACAGACGAGTCATTAAATACGGCGGAATACTCGGGGGAATCGGGATTGGATTCATGCTCATGACAGCCCACTTTGCCATGTCGGCTTATATGCCTGGCATTGTGCAGTTTGAAGTTCCGATGGGAAGTATTGCATTTGCTCTGGGCGCAGCCATCCAGCTCATGTATATCTTTCTGATATTTATGGAAATCTTCAGCACTTTTGTCGCCGATATTTATGGGATAACCTTACAGGTACGGGAGCATCTCAAAGTATCGCCTAAGCTCATCACGCTGTTTATTATGCTGTCCTGCTTCTTGCTTAGCCAGTTTGGCTTCAGTTCGCTTCTGTCCATTTTGTACCCGATCTATGGGATGCTGGCCGTTATATGGGTAGCTCACTTGATCAAGAGCCCGCTCGGTTCCTTCAGAGATAAGAGGAAAAATGAATAACAGCTGAGGTCAATTGGAACGCTCAAACTTCAAATACAGCTTCTTCAGCATATGAACGGAGCGCCTTAGAGAATACTCTGTCTTCGCCTTTTCGCTCGCTGATCTGGCAAGCTCATAGCGGTATGACGGATCCTGGATTACCTTCTCCAATGCATCAGCAAGTGCCAAAGCATTGTCTTTGGGAACGAGCAGCCCGTTAACGCCATCCTCGATTTGTTCACCTATTCCTCCAACATTGGTTCCGACTAAAGCCAGTGAACTCAGTGCTGCCTCAGCAAATACGGAACCAAACGCCTCTGCTCTTGATGGGAGGACAAAGATGTCAAAGAACGGGACGAACTCTTCAGGATGCAGTGTGTAGCCATAAAATATCGTTTCATTGTAGATGCCGAGTTTCTGGGCCAATTCCTCCAGCTCGGAACGGATAGGACCATCTCCAATGATATGAAGTACATAATCATGACCCCGTTTTTTCAGTTCGCAGCAGGCTTCAAACAACACATCAATCCCTTTTGCCGGAACGAGACGGCACACCGTTACCAGCTGAGGCACCTCATTCTCATGAGGAATCGGTTTAAATCTTTTCTCATCGAAGCCATTCGGTACAATTTCGATGTTTTCGGGAAATTTAACATACGGCGACATATAGCTGCGGAACGATTGAGATACGGTTAACATGCAATCGGCCGCATGTTCCAGCTCACCATAGAGAGAGGTCAGGAAGCGATGCTCTAACCCGTTCTCTTCGATTTTTCCATTCAGAATCAGTTCCCGCTCATAGCTGGAGTGAATCGTTTGAATCAAAGGCGTTGATGGAAAAGCCTTCTTCATCGCCAGTCCTGCTATCGGATGGTGTGCATGGATCAAATCATAGGGCTTATGTATGCGAAGCTTGATCCACCATAAATAATCGCGGAAGGTTTGGATATATTTCTGAACAATTGGGCTTTCACCGTACGTTGTCCAGTCAAAAGTATCAAAGCGAATCTCTTCGCTCCCCTTGTTACGGATTCGTTTCGGAAGCGAGAACAGCTCCATCTCCCATCTTGGGCTGTTGAAGCGTTCCTGAAGGTAAGGAATCATAGATGATACTCCCCCTGGCTGCTCAGGAGGGAAAAATAAAGCTTGGAGCAGTCGCATCATTTAGTGCCCCTTTCTTGGATTCTTTTGAAAGCAAGTCTTTAATCATGATATATTAGCTCATATGTTCCAGTAAAGAAGATACGAAGGAGATTTGAAAAAACATGAGTAAGGAAACACTGCCCCAGGACTTTATCGAACAGATGAAATCCATGCTCGGGCAGGAGACTACTGCATTTCTTGATAGCTACGACAAGCCGCGTACACAAGCTCTCCGGCTCAATAGCTTGAAGCTCAAGGAAGAACACATAGAGCCCATTGCCCAGCAGTTCCAGCTTAAGAAGGTCCCTTGGTGCAACACAGGATATTATTACAATAGTCAAGTCAGACCTGGCAAACACCCTTATCACACAGCCGGACTATATTATATTCAAGAGCCTTCTGCAATGTCCGCCATCGAGCTGCTAGATCCTCAGCCATACGAGACCGTCTTAGACCTTGCTGCAGCACCTGGCGGCAAGACGACGCATATGGCTGTAAAGATGAAGGATACGGGGCTGCTCGTCTCTAACGAAATTCATAACGGACGGGCTCGAATATTAGCTGAAAACGTAGAGAGAATCGGCCTTACCCGGACGGTTGTCGTTAATGCGACACCTGATGAGCTGTCCGCTCGGTTCCCAGAGGTGTTTGATCGAATTATGCTTGATGCCCCTTGCTCTGGTGAGGGAATGTTTCGTAAAGACCTTGAAGCTATTAACGAATGGTCTCCATCATCTGTTCAAATATGCGCCGCCCGCCAGTGGGACATTCTGCAGGAAGCTTACAAAATGCTGAAGCCCGGGGGACATCTCGCCTATTCCACCTGCACATTTAACCGACAGGAAAATGAAGATACTGTTGAGCGTTTCATAAACGAATATAAGGATATGGAATGGGTTCGGACCGAACGAATCTGGCCGCATCAGAGTGAGGGAGAGGGACACTTTGTCGCTCTGCTCAAGAAAAAAGCCACAGGTGGGAGAGCCGAACGAACCTTTGGAGAGCAGCCTACATCTAAGCCGCGAAAAAGAGGGGAAAAGATCGCCGATGCCGGTGTTACTGCAGCCTGGGCGGGATATCAAGAATGGGCGGGCACGAATCTCCCAGGTTTTTCACTTCAGCCAGGAAGACCTCTGTTGTATGGAGAAGCACTGTACTACTTGCCCGAAACGAGCGAACTGAAAATCTCAGACGAACAACTGAAGGGATTAAAAACTCCCCGCCCCGGACTTCATCTCGGAGATTGGAAGAAGGGGCGGTTCGAGCCAGCGCATGCACTGGCGATGTCAGCTGCTCCAGAACAGGCATTGCTATCCTATGATCTTCCGCCTGATTCCACGGAGCTGCAGGCTTATCTTCGCGGCGAGACCCTTACTCTCGATCCCCTGCTTCAAGGCTGGGTAATGGTGACAACGAGAGGTTACCCTGTGGGCTGGGCCAAAGCAAGCAATGGTCAGCTTAAGAATAAACGCCCTAAAGGGCTGCGTATTAACGTATAAGCAGATCCGATAAACAGCTCAGACACATGGTTAATCCATATCAAATACAAAAACAGCACTCGAACGGGACTTTGCCCCTAAGGGGAGTCCCAGCCATAAATTATGGCGAGTGCTGTTTTATTTCAAGTTGACAATACTGCATATTATGCTGTACTTAGAAATCAAGTTCTAATCCAACTCAGCAAGCTCAATCTCATCGATTACGGCATTGCGGTACAGCATCGTCAAATGAAGCTTATTCACATCCGTTTCTTTGTCAAGCTCCCGAGCCATGAGCAGAAACAGCTGTTCACGCTGCTCTTCACTTGGATGGATATAATAGTCGATGTATCCTGAAATTTCAGCATCACTAATATCAACCGTCGCTGTTGCTGCCGGGTATCCGCCACTTTCCTTAAAGAACAGCTCGTATGTCAGGATATCGCGGTCATGACGAATTAGAGAGGCATAATAGTCCTGATTGACAGGTCCATGACTCGTCATTTTCGGCTCCATGCCATCCTCATCCCAATCTAATCCCTCACGGGTCTCCTCATCATCCATCTCTGTGAAATCTCGATGCTCCAGCTCTAACAGCGCAACACGATAGCCTTCAAATTGCATATCTATCGTTATTGTATCAATCTCTTCATCATTAACCTCGGATACGAGCAGCTCTTCAGCTGTTTCAAGATCCTCTTCGTCAGGAACTACGAGCCAGTCCACTACTCCCTTAATATCCGCCCCATACTGCTTAAGTACAGCTTCAGCAATCTTGTGGCCATTTCCTGTTTGCAGCTCGTATGAAGACACATTCCGGCCCGCACTGATCAGTTCAATCTGCATTTCACCCGTCTCATCCTCATACCGAAAAACCGATTGCTCCTCCGTATGAAAAGCCCCATACTCAATCAGGCCTTCTTCAGATCTCTCATCAAACCCATCCTCAAAAGTATACTCATCATATACCTCTTCATCTCCCAGTACGCTCTCAACCCTGCCCCAGGATAACATAATATCAAAGTGCTCAGCTGACACCGCATCACGGAATTGAAGCACATATTCTTGCACATAAGCAATAATCTCATCTTTGGCATCCCTTGGAATACTTTCTGCATCCAGCTGGACACTGCCTGCCAGTCTTTGACCTTCCCGGAATACAAGGATAAGTGAGCCTGCATATTTATGTTCTACCATAATGTCATGGACTTCACCATTCGATGTTCTTAGATCAGGTCTTAGCCGAATATGATAGCTCACGTTATTACTACCTCCTAATTATGCCGGAAATTATTACTGTAACCATGTTAAGCTGGCTATGTATCTAGAATGCCCTAATGAGAGGAAGAATATTACTTATACGTTGACCACATGCTTAACTAACGCATGATGAACCCCACTATCATTGTTAGACAATGTAATTTCATCGGCTGCAGCCTTCACTTCGACAGGAGAATTATCCATTGCAATACCTTTACCCGCAAATGTAAGCATTGTAATGTCATTATAATAATTTCCCATCGCCAGTACTTCTTCTGGGCGATATCCTCTTTTCTCAGCCAACCGCTGCAAAGCCGCCCCTTTGGATGCATCCTTATGCATCAGATCGAGAAAAAAATCACCACTGCGAACCATATAGAATGGACTGTTCCACGTACTCCACTCTTTCTCCAGTGCATTCATGGCCTCTAAGCTTCCAAATGCCGAGAATTTCACGACAGGCTCCCTCAGATCAGCCCATAAAGGAAGGTCCATCGGCGTAAGGAATACAGCCTCATACATGCTGCGAACTTCAAGCGTCATTTCGTCTGCACGGTCAACATATAGCCCAAACGCAGTATTCACATCAAAATGAATGTCGTGCTGACGGCAGTAATCTATATATGGCACCAGCTCTTCAGCTTGTATTGGAAACTGATCAACCACTTTACGCGTCTTAATGTCCACCGTTGCTGCACCATTATGAGTAATTACGTACCCGTTAAGTCCCATGTCCTCCATGATTGGAATTGTATTGACAGGACCTCTTCCCGTACATAATACAAATTCCGCTCCATTTTTTGCAGCCTGCTGAATACTCTCTTTGTTTGCCGCTGACAATTCATGATGGTCATTTAACAGTGTTCCGTCCACATCAAGTGCGATTAATCGATATGTCATATCCTATCCATCCTTATTCTCTATTTGTTTGTATCATCTCATCAAGGATCAATTGATAAGGCTGTTTAGTTCTTCTTCTGTCAACTCGCGATAGGATCCCATCGGAAGCTCCGGATCGAGAGCAAGACTTCCCATTGAGATCCGTTTTAAATACAGCACTTTAGATCCCACGGCTTCAAACATCCGCTTGACCTGATGGAATTTGCCCTCATGAATCGTAACCTGAACATTCGAGATAATGCCCATATCTGTCTGTTCTTCCGAGATAACAATCAGTTCTGCTGGCTTGGTGACATAACCGTCATCAAGAGTAACCCCCTGCTGAAAGACTGTAATTTCTTTATCTCCAATCCTTCCGAGGACCTTAGCCTCATACGTCTTTGGAACATGCTTACGCGGAGACAACAGATTGTGTGCAAGCTGTCCGTCATTGGTGAGCAGCAGCAGACCTTCTGTATCCTTGTCCAGCCTTCCAACGGGAAAGGGCTGAAAAATGACGTATTCTTCATCCAACAGATCAATAACCGTCTCTTCTCTTAAATCTTCTGTAGCCGAAATAACTCCTGGAGGCTTATGCAGCATCAAATAGATATACTCTCTATATTTCACTACTTCACCATCAATTTCTACAATATCACGGTCTGGGTCGACCTGCATACCGCTGTTTTTAATGGTTTTGCCATCCACCGTAACATAGCCGTTCTTGACGGCTTTCTTAATTTCGGATCGAGTTCCGTAACCCATATGGCTCAGTATTTTATCAATCCGCAGCTTTTTGCCAGTTTTTTTCATCGTATTCTCACTCATACCGAGGTCCACCTCCATCCTGCCGGATATTCATTTTTGAGTCTGCCTTCCTGCCATTTCGCCCATCCAACGGAATACCCATTAACAGTCACGAGTGTATATCCTTTTGAGGAAGCTGTACCTGATCTAACCAACCGGTCCTCACCGATTTCCAGTGTTTCGCCCTTTAAATATTTGATTGCCTCGCCTCTCTCTACGGTAAGCTGTACACTTCTTATCGCTTCCTCTGCATTCAAGGCCGATGCTAATGCCTGGGAAGGCATGAATCGCCCATTTTTGACTGATCCCATAAACCATCCTGCGCGGATGACCCGAAGACCTGCAAGCCGTTCAGGTTCCACGGGAGTTTGGTATACCTTCTCTCCATACAATACCGTTTGTCCTGGAAGCTGTACATTCAGCTGTTCAGTAACAAATTCTCGAAAGACAGTCTCAGCATCCACCGGCATTTGATCAGACCGATTTCTCTGCTTTGCTCCCCCATGCTTCACGTTATGCTTCTGTTTCTTCTTCAGGGCGTTTCTCCCATGAGAAGCTTCCTTCTCAGCTGTATTGTGCACATATAATGGCTGATCGGCTGGTTCATTAAGAGGAGTGCCGTCATGCTGAAGCACCGCAACAAAATGACCTTCTCCTTCTACTAAGTGCGGCCATAATCTGCCTGTGCCTTGAAGCTGCGCATATAGATCAGGATGTTCTTCCTGCAATACAGGCTCGACCTGAAGTCCCTCAAATTCATGTACAGCCGCAGCTTGCTCGATCCATTCAGGATGACCGCCGGATATTCCGCTCACATGCTGAATAGGAACCACTCGGAACGATGAATTCTTCAATAGAAACTCTCCGATCATTGCCTCGTTCTCCTCAGGAGCAAATGTACAAGTTGAATATACTAATCTTCCCCCTGGAGCAAGCAGCCTCGCTGCGGTATCCAATATATCACGCTGCATCAGCACACAGCGCTCAATGGAGTGGTGGTCCCATTGGCGTATCATGTCCTCATCCTTACGGAACATTCCTTCACCTGAGCAGGGGGCATCAATCAATATTTTATCAAAATAATGAGGAAAAGCATCGGCAATGCGTTCTGGGCTTTCATTTAGAACAACTGCATTTCGAACGCCATACATTTCTATATTTTTGGCAAGAGCCTTGGTCCGGTCTGTACTGATATCATTTGTTACCAGTATGCCCCTGCCCTTCAGATCTGCTGCGATCTGAGTTGATTTCCCGCCTGGCGCAGCACATAGATCAAGCACATGATCACCAGGCTGTGCTTTCAGCAGCTCTACCGGAGCCATTGCACTTGGTTCTTGAACGTAATAGAGACCCGCATGATAATATGGAGTGAGACCTGGCTTACTGCCGGCAGGGATATAATATCCTGTTTCACACCATGGGATTGGTTTCAAAGGGAACGGAGAGATCTCGGCAAAAGATGCAGGATCAATTTTTAACGTATTAACACGAATGCCTGCATGAGGTGCACTATCATATGACTTCACAAAAAGTTCATATTCATCGCCAAGCATCTTCTTCATTCGTTCAGCAAACTGTATAGGCAGGCGTATCGCCATTTACTCATCATCCTGTTCTGACTTAATCATCATTTTTTTAATTACATCACTTCAGTTCACAATTATAACTCGCTTCCCCCTGTTTCACTACACAGTGTAATGTTGTATAATGAATGGCATCTAAGGTTTGTCCTTAGTATTAAAAATGACGGGGGATGAATATGAGTTCAAAAACGAAAAACACCGCAAATTCTAAAGTGAAATCGAATACCAAGGCTAACAAAAAGCCAAACAAGGCCATTATCGCCTTTATTGCCGTATTTGTCATCCTGATTGGTGCACTGATTACCATGAATGAGCTGAATAAAAATAACATTAATGAAGTATATGGTCTTCCAGAGTCAGATCTTGCTCCTGCGACGCTTGAAATTTTGGAGGATCCAAATTATCAGAATATCATATTACCTGAGGAGCTCGATACTAAAATTTCAAATAAAGAAAGCTTCTTTACTTACTTTTTCGCCTCTGACTGCCCTCACTGCCGGGCAACAACACCGCAGCTGATGCCGATTGCTGATGAAGCAGGTGTTGATCTTCCTCAATTTAACCTTAAAGAATTCGAGGATGGCTGGAGAGATTACAATATCGAGTTTACACCAACTCTCGTTTATTTTGAAAATGGCGTAGAGAAGGAACGCCTGGAAGGCGGAATGCAGGCCGAAGGTGCAAGTGCAGGATATACGGCCGAACAAATTGAAGAATTCTTTACCAAATATAAAGGGACTGCTGCGGAATGAAGCCAAAAACTTATGGAATTCTGTTTACAGGTCTGATGGTAGGCAGTTTGGTGCTTGCTGCATGCGGTGAGAAGGAAGCTTCTCACGATCACAGTATGCATGGCAAGGATAACGAGCAATATGAGGCAAGTGCATCTATAACAGAAATGCCGGCCTTCCTTGCCAAATACACGGATAATACTCAAGCAACCTATGCGCTTGTATCCGAAGTGCAGGAAGAACTTAAAATGCTGAACTGCTACTGTGGCTGTATGGACTATGAAGCAGCGCATGATTCACTCTATCGCTGCTTCATTTCATCGACAACATCGACTGAAGTAACATGGACCGATCATGGTGCACAATGCGGCATCTGCCTGGAAGAGGTTAAGGATGCCGCTCGTCTGAAGGCTGAAGGCAAATCCTTAGAAGAAATCCAGAAGTTTATTGATGATAAGTATGCCCCGGATGGGGCACCAGCATCTAGTGAAGTGCATCCCGTCATATAAGTAAGTAATCCCCCGGTGATTGGCTGGACACAATGTCCACTCACCGGGGGATTACTTTTTTACGTAAATAATATTTTAAATAAGCGTTATAAGTTCTGACCTAAAGCCTTCATTCGTTCTTCATATATTCGTCCACGTGTTGGACTGCGCCTTTGGGGAACATTTGGCTTGATTTCTTGGGCCTTTATACGGACCGCTTCTTCCAGCTCTTCATCACAGATGACAATCGTGAAATCGTGATAAGGGGTAGGCTGGCTATCATAATTCCGAAGCTTCTCCGCAAGACTACGGCTTGTATTGACAAGCAGCTCCAGCTCAATACCAAGTGTTTGTGCCGGATACTTCTCCAGAATCTCCACGGCACTCTCAAGCATCATGTAGCCGCCGCGTATATTTTGATTTCTAAAATGATACATGCCAACGGCGACTTGCAGCAAGCCTTTATAGACCGGCTCTTTATTCTGTTCGAGCCATAGCTCCTCAAGCACTTCATGACATTCGAAATAATCCCTGTCGCGATTAAAATACACCAGATATTCTAAATAGAGTGCTTCATATTTAGACATCACTGTTGTCGCTGCCTTTCCTAGCTTGGCTCAGCAGTTCCTTAACTTCGCCAGACAATTGCTTGATGGCTTCCATATCGTGCTGCTGCCAATATTCATTGAATTTAGCCTGGGCATCAATTGCTTCATCAATAAGATGATAGAAATAGAGCTGATGAATGATGGCAAGCGTTTTGGTAATGATATTGGACTCATCTTCGAATGTTTTCTGCGCATCGAGAATTTCAAGACGGATGGCTGACATCTCATTATCCAGAATAAAGGCAGCCTCTGCTGTTTTTTTCAGCCGGCCTCTTACATCCTCCGGCAAAGAATCTCTAAACTTGTAATTTAAGGAGTGCTCAATCGTAGCCCAAAAATTCATCGCCAGCGTCCGTATTTGAATCTCGGCCAGTACATGCTTTTGACCAAGGGCAGTCTGCACAGGATACTCCACAATCATATGGAAGCTGCGATAGCCGCTCTCCTTGAAGTTCGTAATATAATCCTTCTCATAAAGCACCTTCAGATCTTTACGCTCCCGGATATATTCGGCGACCCTTCTGATATCTTCAACGAATTGGCACATGATTCGAATACCTGCAATATCCTCAATGCCAGTTTCGATCTGGTTCATTGGCACATCGAGACGTTTGGCTTTATCCAGGATGCTCGATATTTTCTTGACTCTTCCCGTCACAAATTCTATAGGGGCATATTCTTCACGTTTTTTGAGTTCTGCCCGCATCGTCTTAAATTTAACTTTAAGTTCCTCTACGGCCTGTTCGTAAGGAAGCAAAAATGTCCCCCAATCTCTACCGTCCATAAGTATGCCTCCTGTCGTCTGCTTCAATCCTTCATATCTATCCGGTATCACGATCTATGCAGAGCACCAACGGCTTCCGATATATGACGGTATCCGTCCCTGCGCAGCAGTTCACGTAATCCAGCATGAAGCTTTTGATTAATTTCGGGTCCTTCATAAATTAAGGCTGTATAAATTTCCACCAGACTGGCTCCGGCTTTGATCTTCTCATAGGCATCCTCACTCGTGAAGATTCCTCCGGACCCAATAATGGGCAGACTTCCCCCAGTCTGACGATATACGCGGCTAATAATCTCAGTAGACCGCTCGCGCAATGGCTTGCCGCTGAGCCCGCCTGTTTCCCTGGCATTCGCATGGGTTAAACCTTCTCGGCTAATGGTCGTATTGGTAGCTATGATGCCCGAAACACCGCTATTTGAAATGGTATCGACCATATATTCGAGCTCAGCTTCCGTCACATCTGGCGCAATCTTAACCAGTACCGATTTGGAACGCCCAAAAGAGCGTGACTGCTGTTCCATTTCATCCATAACCGCGGATAACAATTCCGTCAGCTCACTGCCATGCTGCAGGCTTCTCAAATCCGGTGTATTCGGAGAACTAATATTCACTACAAAAAAGTCTGCATATGGATACAAAATTTGGATGCATTTGCGATAGTCACCTGGAGCATCCTCATTAGAGGTAGCTTTATTTTTACCAATGTTGATAGCAACCGGGATGGCAATATCTTTGAGCTTGGATAAGACTCCCGCCATTGCTTCAGCTCCATGATTATTGAAGCCCATACGGTTCACAAGTGCTTCATCCGGTGGAAGTCTAAACAGCCTGGGCTGGTCATTTCCCGGCTGTGCCTTTGGTGTTACCGTTCCCACTTCCATGAATCCAAATCCGATGGAAGAAAACCCAGGCACCGCTTCCCCATTCTTGTCAAGGCCGGCTGCAAGACCTACAGGTGATGGGAAATGTAGTCCGAACACATCGGTTGCGAGATCCGGCGTTTCCTCAACACCGTACATGGTTTTGAGAAGGCTCGTGCCTCCGGGAAATGAGCCTGCTTGGTTCATTCCTCCAATAACGAGATGGTGTGCTTTTTCCGGATCCATTTTGAAGAATAGAGGTTTACCAATATTACGATACAGCAAATGATCCACTCCGTTTACATATTCTTATGGATAAACTGCACTCATGAAAAGGAAACATTCACCAAATGTATCAATGAAATGGATACAAATAAAAAGTCCTGTTCATAAACGAGCAGCATTCCTTCTAAATTTCAGTTTAGCTGTTTTCGCTCTAAAAGAAAAGGGAGAGGGAACCAAGTGAATACGCAACTTTGAAAATAAACTGCAAATTGACTACAATGAAGTAAACTGTCAAGCTTCAACTTAGAAACTTATATATTTTAACGTCCGTTTATATTCTTCCAATACGAGAAAGGAGATTCACCTTACATGGCAACCAAACGTCAGAAGCCCTCATTGCAGCAAAAAAAAGAAGAAGTGAACCGCAAGGCTATATTTTGGACCGCACTAAGTGTATTGCTGCTCATCATCCTCATTGTTGTACTCGTTATTATTGGAGAAATGACAATCACTTAATTGAGCCAGTGATATATTTTGTCCGGATTCGTCTGTCCGGGGACAAGCTCCGGCTGAAATCTGTCCCCGGCCTGTTCCGGAGCAATAATCCCTGCAGGGGTATTGGCACTGTTCTTGATCGTAACCTGAGTACCCGGTGGTACAAGTGCAAACAATTCCTCTACATCCTCTTGATGCATGCGAATACAGCCCAGGGATTCATCAAGCCCAATACTTCCCGGATCGTTCGTGCCATGAATCGCGTAATCCGTATCTGACAACTGCATGCCTCTGGTACCGAACTCGCCGTCCGTACGTCCATTGGGGTTCACTACCTTGTCTGATATGACGAAATCCCCTTCAGGTGTTCTCTCGCCTCCTAGACCTACTTCATAATTCCGCAATACCATGTTTCCACTGAGCAGCGTCAATCGATGTGTCTCCTTATTAATAACGATGGAGAGGGATTCCTTCATATAAGGTTCGCCGCCATATGTATCTTCAAAGCCAGGGAGGGCCGCCCCATCTTCGCTGGATTGCTCTACATCGATCGAATCAGGCCCAGAATCTCTGTCATCTCCTGCTACAGATTTGATATAATCAAGCATCTCAGGATACAGCTCCCGCATGGAAGAGCTTACACCGCCAATACGATTGTTAGGGAAAGGCTTCATTAATTGCTCTATGCGCTCTGGATAAACACCATTCTGCTGTTGATAAGCTGTTATTGCACTCAGTAGAGCTATCGCCTGCTCCTCTTTTTGTCCCCACCTTACGGCACTTGCAGACAAATCTTTATGATCCTCAGGCGTGCATTTACACCACTCAGGCAGCAAGGATTTGCTCATCACTGTACCCTCCCCATTACTATGGAATTGGTACACCGGCTGCCTTGCAGCTGAAGTCCCCCATAAGAGAAATTCATTCTCCCGCTCCAGCCCCAGCGTTATAATCGTCGCGTCAGTCCGGCGCAGCTGATTCATCATTCTGCCAGTGTCTTCATCCGTAGCCTCTCCGTTGATCAGGGGAATTCCGGTAAACATCGGCGGTCCTGGATCTATCTCATCTGCTTCTGATCCATCTGGTGCATCCTGTTCTTCAGAGTACACTATTCTATCAAGCCCTTGTTCTGATGATGATTCTTCTGCAAGCTCTGTAACAACGTCAACATCCATTGCATCAGGTGCCATCGCTGAAGGAACAATGCCAAGAATCAATAGCCATAACAGAATGGCAGCAGATTTGCGCTTGATCTGTTGTTTACTTCGCTGCTGTTCCAACTGCATGAGCTTATGCTGATATTCCATCCACACCTGGGCAGGAGCTTTGCTGTGCTCAAATGCTTCATATATACCTCCTGAACGTTCGAAGCAATAGTTGGCCTTCGCTGTCTGACCGGATCGTTCATAATCCTTCCCCAGTAGATACCAGGCCATTTGATTATCGGGATGCTTCTGAACGTAGGATTTCAGATCGTGCGGCATGCGCATGACTTATCTCCCCTTGATATAGGTTATGAATGATATATCGGATAATACAAAAAAAACCTGATACCATATTGGTATCAGGCCTCAAATGAAAGCAAGACATTAACCTTCTTTGTTAAAAGGATCGTCCGCAATTTTGATGGAGTCTGTAGGACAACCATCACAAGCATCTTGCATATCATCATGAAGATCTTCAGGAATCTCTATAACACCACGGTTAGAATCACCATTAAAAATGACTTCCGCCAAACCCTCGTCATCGTAGTCGTAGATATCAGGTGCAGTCGCTCCACAAGCTCCGCAAGCGATACATGTATCTTTCTCTACCCAAGTATATTTAGCCATTTCTTCTCTGCCTCCTATTAATTAACACACAAACAGTAGGTTCAACTATGCTAACAATCATATTAATACAAAGTGAAAACAAATACAAATCCATTTTGGGTTATTATACCTTTTATAATCCGCCCTATTCAGGTCTAGGAAGATTGTCTTTTTGCAAGGAAGTACCACGTTCTTTGTAGTTTCTGATCAGTACCGAAGGGTCATCTCCAAGCATGCCCGCTGTCAGCACTGCATTCTCTCCGTACTTATTTCGAAGTTCGTCCATGACATGGGTTAAGGACTCTCGCTTGAACTGCTGCTCATAGTCGAACAGGTCCAATTGTATTGCGGATTCACTCTTTGGAATCAAGCTGTGCAGTGTAATCCCGAGCAGTCGAAGCGGCTTGCCTGCTCCAAACTGCCGATAGAAGAGTGCTGTCACTCCTTTATAAATATCCTGCTCATGATCGGTCGGCGTTTGCAGCATTTGAGAGCGAGTAATCGTCTTCATATCAGGCGTGCGGATCGTAATTTGAATCCCTTCTGCCATCATGGCATGCCTGCGAAGTCTACGTGTAACCTGATCGCTTATATTAAGAAGCACACGATTGATGTCCTCTTCGCTAGAGATGTCTTCCGGAAGCGTTGTGGTGTGACCAATGGACTTGTTCGGTTCTCTCACCGGACTCACCTGAGAATCACTGATTCCATGAGCCGCCTGTTTCATCCACGATCCGAGCACTCCAAAGTAATCCCGCAGCAAGCTCTCTTCTGCGTTTGCGAGCTCTCCAATGGTATGGATATTGATCTTGCGCAACTTCTCTGCTGTTTTGCGGCCAATGCCAAATAACTCTCCACACGGTCTGTGCCACAATTTATTCTGGACATCCCGCAGACGCAGCACCGTGATCCCATTCGGTTTTTTCATATCTGATGCCATTTTGGCCAGCAATTTATTGGGGGCGATTCCAATCGAACATGGGATACCCAGCTCCTCGTTAATCCTGTTTTGAATCGTCTCTGCAATATCCACCGGTGTTCCAAATTGCTTGGAGCCGGTAATATCAAGATAACATTCATCAATCGAGGTGGCCTCAAGCTGAGGAGTATACTCATAAGCAATGCTCATGAAGGCCTTAGAGTATTTTCGATACAAATTGAAATCAGGTTTAATGACAATTAGCTCAGGACACTGGCGGAGTCCTTGATTAACTACCATTCCCGTGCTGATTCCACGACCCCGTGCCTCGTATGAACATGTGACAATTACACCCTTACGCTGCTCACTGCTTCCTGCGACAGCCGTTGGTTTGCCTGCATATAAATGAGGTTCTTCTGCGGCATGGACCGAACAATAAAAAGCATTCATATCCACATGCAAAATAACACGTCCATTCGCAGGATAGTAATCTTTAACGTTGCTCACATCACGTACCCTCTTTTTTATTCTGAATATTGTTTATTTTGGATCATTGATCATCAGTAACATAAAAAGCCACATTGACTATTAGATTGAATTTTCCGAAACCCTATAGAATAATGAAAGAATTTAGCTCATTCTATATAATAACAGGATTTGCTTGATTCAAATTTATAAATTTATTAAGGTTTTGGGATTATGCAAAGTCCTCAAATAATACAACTATTCTGTATCCTATGATTTATAATTATAAATTATCAAATTTCCATCTTACATTCCAGGTGAGAACTGCTATAATAAACAATTAAAAACGGTTTTAGAGGACTTCCAAAGGGGGATCAACATGTCTAAGAACATCTCAATCTTCGATACGACACTTCGTGACGGTACGCAAGGGGAGGGAATTAGTCTATCGGTTGATGATAAGCTGAACATTGCCAAAAAGCTCGATTTTCTGGGCGTTGAGTACATTGAAGGCGGAATTCCAGGAAGCAATTCGAAAGATATTGAATTTTTTAAGCGTGTTCAAGAATTGGGATTAACATCGAAGATTGTTGCTTTTGGCAGTACTCGCCGGAAGGGCGGAAACGCCGAGACCGATGCTAACTTGAACCGAATTATTGAATCCGGTGCTAAGGCAGCTACGCTGGTCGGCAAGTCATGGGATTTTCATGTTCATACGGCGCTGCAGACGACTTTGGAAGAGAATCTCAACATGATTTATGATTCGATACATTACTTGAAACGAAACGGTATAGAAGTCATTTTTGACGCCGAGCATTTTTTTGACGGTTACAAGAACAACCCAGAGTATACTCTATCCGTAATGACAAGAGCCTATGAAGCTGGTGCGGATTGGCTCGTGATGTGCGATACGAACGGAGGAACGATGCCTCATGAAATTCAGGAAATCGTTCGAGCCGTTGTTTCTCATCTTCCGGAAGCAAAATTTGGCATTCACACCCATAACGATTGCGAATTAGCAGTTGCCAACACACTAGCCGCCATCTCTGCCGGGGCCAGACATGTTCAGGGAACGATGAATGGTTATGGAGAACGCTGCGGTAATGCCAATTTATGCTCTGTGATCCCGAACCTGCAGCTTAAATTAGGTTACCATTGTATTGCGGAAGACAAGCTGGCACAGCTTACGAATGTCTCACGTTATGTCAGTGAAATCGCCAATGTTAATATGCCGGTGAATCAGCCTTATGTAGGCAGTGCAGCGTTCGCTCACAAAGGAGGCATACACGTATCGGCCATTTTGCGGGATTCTCGCACTTATGAGCACATTGCTCCAGAGCAAGTCGGGAACAAGCAGCGGATTCTTGTATCCGAACTGGCCGGTCAGAGTAATATTATATCCAAAGCCCAGGAGCTGGGCATTGAACTTGATCCCTTCAGCTCCCACTCACGCCAAGTGATTGACAGAATTAAGGATATGGAGCATCAGGGCTATCAATTTGAAGGGGCTGACGGTTCACTTGAGCTTCTGATCCGGGAGGCCAATGGAGAAGTCAAGGAACTGTTTACCTTCGAATCCTTCAAAATGCTTGTTGAGAAAACCGCAGGCAAACCCGTCGTATCTGAAGCTTTTGTTAAATTGAGTGTCGGCGGTCGAAGCCACTATACAGCAGCCGAAGGCAACGGGCCTGTAAACGCACTGGATAATGCGCTTCGCAAAGCCCTTGTCACGTACTATCCTTCTTTACAGGAAATGCATTTGTCTGACTACAAAGTTCGGGTGCTTGATGATAAGGATACGACGGCTGCAAAAGTAAGAGTACTTATTGAATCAAAGAACTTCAGCAATGGCTGGAATACGATCGGTGTATCGGAGAATGTCATTGAAGCCAGCTGGGAAGCACTCGTCGACAGCTTTAGATATGCTCTGCTGAACGAAGTACCCTTAGAGATTATAGAGCCGGATACATTGGCACAAGGAATGGTCAATCATTAGGATCTACATAAACAGGCTGCTGAGATCGTCAGCAGCCTGTTTATGTTATATGGTCTATATGGATTACTTCAGCAGATCCTTGATTTTATTTTCGAGCTCTTCTTCTGACAGGATACCGAGAATAACTTCTTGAATTACTCCATTCTCATCAATCAATACATTGGTAGGAAATGCCATACCTTTGTACAAATCATAGATTGCGCCGTCCGTATCCATCAGGATTGGGAAATTGACATGAAAGGTATCAACAAACTCAGCAGCATCTTTTTCATTGTCATATTTGGTAACATTAATCCCGTAAATATCAAGCTCATCTTTGTAAGCTGCAGATATATGATTCAGCGTGGGCGCCTCCATCTTGCAAGGCTCACACCATGAAGCCCAGAAGTTCAGCATCAATGGTTTTTCACGCTTACCCCCTACTTCATATGTGCCTTCTTCCATTCCATTCAGTTGAAAAGAAGGTGCAAGCATCCCGGCCTTTGCTCCTACTTCTGTTGGCATTGGTTCTTCTGTCTGAAATACGGATTGAAGCTGAATTAGGCCTGCTCCTCCACCGGATTGCCATATAGCAATGCCAAAGAGCAGCAATACTCCGACTATAATGTATCGGTTACGTTTCATTTGTCCGTCCCTTTTCAGTTATTATAAAGTAATGGAATCAATTTCATAATACCCTGAGCTGCACAATCAGGAGTATATAGAGTATTTTTTATCATTCTACCCTTTTTCCGAAGATTGTATCAATCCAATCATAAAAGAACGGCCTAAGTAAAATAAAAAAAGCTCCTGCGAAGGGAGCCTTCTCAAAAAAGTATAAAATTGCAGCGAATGAATCGTTCTCAGTGAATTTCTTGAGATTGATCGAATAATGAGGAGAATCTAGATGATTATTACACAAGAATTATTTACGGCTCTGGAGAGGCACCTGCTTGATAAGTATCCTTATGAAGCATGCGGCATACTTCTCGGTGATATGGATCAGCATCAAGTCATCCGCCTGCTTCAATATATTCCGGTCCCCAACACCGCACCTAACCCATTACACCACTTTGAGCTGGATCCGGGAATCTGGATTAACCATGTACTTGGGACTCCCAATCTAATAGGCCTGTTTCATAGCCATCCTAATTCAGCACCTTGTCCTTCGCCATATGATCTGGAATCACTCCAGCAATATGGCGCATTACTCCAAGTATACCTCATTGGCTCACTAACGTACGATAAGAAGCATATGGAGCTCAGAGGTTACACTATCCAGAAAGATGAAGAGAAGCTGACTCTTACCGAATCTTCCCTAAGCATGACTTAAATGATCATACAAATCGGATAAGGTATGAACCTCCATCTCAGCGATATCATCCAAATAACAACCCCATAAGCGGGCTGTCATCATTGCATCCTTAAGCGCATGGTGTCTTCCGTGAATGGGAATCCCTCGAGATTCAAGACATTCATCAAGTCCATATCCATTCCGCTGAGGCTCCAGCCATCTGGCCAGCATCATCGTATCAATAACCCGATGACTAAGTCTAACTCTAGAAGTCTTCCATAGTGCCGCATTCAAAAAGGATTTATCATGCGCGCTTGCATGAGCTACCAGAACACGTCCACCGACAAAAGACATAAAGTCATGCAGTCCCTCCAATATAGGCGGAGCATCATGAGTCATATCAGGTGTAATGCCCGTCAGTTCGGTGATATGTTCTGGTATAGGGACTTTTGGTTTGACCAGCGTATAGAATTGCTCATCTTCTATGATCTCACCGCCTACTACCCGAACTGCACCGAAGGATAAGATTTCGTCTCCGTGTTGTGGCGCAAAGCCTGTCGTCTCCAGATCGAATACAACAGCATCCAGCTCGGATAAAGGTGTTCTAAGCGCTTCAGGCTTACGATTCTCTCGCATCAATGAACGTAAAAAGGCCATCTGCTGTGCGGTAGGGGCGCCGAGCATAGAAGCGATTGCCGAGGGCACCCCTCCCTGCCTAAACGAGTTCCAAAAACCGTTATTGCCCCTTACCGGGTCTTTCATGAGCGTCTCCTCTCCACAAATCGAAGCTGTCGCTGTAGGTTTCGATGCACTTTCTTCACTGTACTCAAACCTTCCCTAAGCTCGTACAGAATCGTTCTTTGTTTTAATTGTTCTTCTCCTATATAGCCACTGCTCGAAATAATACCATTCTCATCTTCAACTTCAGTAATTCTCCTAAGCTTTAAAGCAATCTTAAAGGCATCCTCACATGCATCCACAAAATGAAGAGGAACCGCTTCAAGCCTGGCGAGCTTGGTAAGACGTTTAATCGTATTCGTATCCTTTAAGCCATTAAGTAAGGCCATATAGCGGGCACTGTTAACGAGTGGAATATACATGCCGTATTTAATATCAAATCCGCCCGCATGCTCCCCAAATCTTTCGGTTACGACCCGCCCAAGGATATTCAAGGTTGCTTTATGCTTTACCGTATTTCGCAACACTGCCGAGGCAAGATCTGGCGTTGATTGGAACAATTGGCCAAAGTGACTGCGGAAATCCTCTGATAATGTATGGTCACCCCCTACATGTCTTAGATCCGCAGCAATGATCAAGTATCGAACAGGCTCCCACTTCAAATCATCCGTCCAATCCGCAAGCTGGTGCTTCCATGAGTCAAGCGTACGTCTCCATAAAGGCTCAGAGCACATTACCTTTCCTTCACACTTGGCATAACCTACCGCCTCCAGTGAATTGGATATCCGAATGCCCAGCTCCTGGAAGTAAGCCTCCTTATCTGGATGAGGCAAGTCACTAATAATCATACCGTTGTCCTGATCACTCCACAGTGTAGCCTCGCCTCTGCCAGAGCTCCCAAATACAACAAAGGCATAAGGGACAGGCCGACGCCCATAACCTTCCGCTTCCATCTCGTTTTCACATATTTCAATGACTTGTCTAGCAATATAATCATGCAAATCATTTACCATCTGGTACCATTCAATCAAAGATACGTTTGCTGCTAGGTCTTGCAATTCCTCTTGCTTCTGCATTCGAGCTTGTTTCAGTGCGGGTACGGATTGCACTTTCTTCAAATCATCCAATAAGAATGAAACTTTGCCCGTAGATTTCAGAGGTTCCATAGATCTGTCCCCCTAGACGTGTTCCTCTTCATCATACCATGATAGGCCGAAAAGGTGTCGTTCTATTTATTGTGTAAGATGACTCGACAAACTGAGTTAAGCTTGCGCTTGGCACCAAAATTTAGCAGTATTTGACATATAAAATAAAAGTACTCTTGTTTATGTATAGATGTATGTTATATTAAGTAACATATAATGAAAAATTTATTTCCATAGCAATTATAAAAGAACGTCAATATATTGACAAGGATATTTTTAAACGAGTTTTTTAATAGGATGTCTCCCTCTTGAGGATATGAAATTCAACGTTATTACTCTTGCTTACCGGAAAAGCGTCACGTTTGACTGTATGGTTCCAGATCATGTATCATGTTTATGTAGAGTTATATGGAAAGGTGAGTGTTTTGGGATGGGGATATGAAGCTGTATCGAATCGGTGAATTGTCAAAGGCTGCCGGTGTCAGCGAACGTACAATTGACTACTATACGAAGCTCGGATTGATTACTCCAGAGCAGCGTACTCAAAAAAATTATAGATTATATAATAGTGAAACCTTAAACCGAATTGAACGTATTATCCAGATGAAACTAGAGAAATATAGTCTCGAAGAGATTAAGACTTCTTTAGATAAGTGGAGCAATGTATCGGCTAATGAACAAGTAACGAGCAAGCTTACCAGCTTAGAAATTCATGTAGAGCAGCTTGAACGTGAAATGAATGAGCTCAAGCCTCTTCTTCAGGAAATGAAGCCAGCTCAACAACGTAAGGTAGTAACTGCTCTTCTTACCAAGAGTGCTGCTTGCATGGAAGCTTTAAAAATTATGCTCGAGAGCTCCATGATGTAATTTCATCATAATAGAAGTATGGGGGTATGGTGTAAATGATGTTTGTATTGCTGATCTTAGCCATCATACTGTCGGTTTGGGCGCAATTCCGCGTTCAAGGGACATTTAAGAAATGGGCTAAAGTAGATAACTCAACCGGATTAACCGGTTATGATGTAGCTAGACATATGCTGGACACGAACGGTTTGCATGACATTCCGATTGAACCTGTAAGAGGCGCCTTATCAGATCACTATGATCCGATCCATCGTGTTGTTCGGTTATCAGAGCCAGTGTATTATGAAAGAAGCATATCCGCTGTAGCCGTTGCATCTCACGAGGTCGGTCACGCGATTCAGCACAAAGAGCATTATCCTATGCTGGCCCTTCGTCACCGGATTTTCCCAATCGTTAACTTTGCATCAGGAATTGCTCCTTTCCTTCTTCTTGCAGGCTTTATCTTCAATGCATTTAACTTGATTGGTCTTGGTATTATTTTCTTCTCAGTAACAGTAGCTTTCCAGCTAATCACACTACCAGTCGAATTTAATGCCAGTAACCGGGCTCGACGTATTATCGTCGAAGAAGGGTATGTACGAAGTGAAGAAGAACGTGGCGTAGGCAAAGTGCTTAACTCCGCAGCTCTTACTTATGTAGCAGCTGCACTGATTTCGTTACTTGAACTTATTCGCTACATCGGTATTTTTACTAGCAACCGCGAATAGAACCAGCATAAAGAACCCCGGTCAATTATTTGACCGGGGTTTTGCTATTATCTAGTCCAAAATAGTCGAGTAAGAAGGATCGAAATGACTGTGCCACTAGCGGCAGCTTCTCATCGCTACGGTGGATGAGCCCTATCGTTCTTGTTACCGTCGGGCTCTTAATGCGTACTCTTGCGGGCTGAAGCGGATTCGTCTGAAATAAAGCCATCTCTGGCAATACACTTACCCCCATTCCAGCCGCAACCAGACCTCGAATGGTATCTGTCTCTTCACCCTCAAAAGCGATTCGAGGTGTAAATCCTGCCTCCAGACACGCGTGCCACACAATGGGTCTAAGAGAGTACCCTTTACTGAACAATATAAATTTATCCTCTCTCAGTTGATCTAAAGTGATCGATTCTTCCATAGCAAGCGGATGGTTCTGAGGTAATATGGCAAATAATTCTTCTGTCAATACAATATCCCCTGCAATTTGATCATGCTTCTCTGGGAACGGGGACACAAAAGCGAGATCAACCTCGGCAGATAATACATCTCTAATTAAAGTCGGGAACATCCCTTGCTTGAATTTAAATTTAACGTTAGGATAGCGCTTGCGAAATTCTGAAACGATTGTAGGAATCAAATGAATACCCAAACTGTGTGGGAAGCCAATTCGAATCTCTCCTTTTTCCGGATCAAGAAATTCATGAACCTCTCCAACAGCTCGATCCAGATCTTTCAGAATACCCTCAACTCTTTTACAAAACAATTGCCCGACAGGGGTCAGCTGAAGATTACGCCCTTTCTGCATGAACAAGTCGATTCCGAGCTCTTCCTCTAGATGATGAATTTGCCTGCTTACTGCGGATTGTGCCACATGCAATTCCTCCGCAGCCTGCGTTACATGCTCTTTCTGTGCAACTTTTAAAAAGTATTGCAACTGTCTAAGTTCCACTCGTTCAATCGCTCCAATCTGCTAAAACAATCCCAAATAATTCCATAGAAAAAGTTCATGTCTTTAATGTATCATGACCTCCAGTATGAATCAACGGCGCTTTAACAGTCTGATTATCAAACCATAAAGGAAAAAACCGCCGATCAGTCCACCTAGATGTGCAGCCATATTGATATTCGCCACACCCAGTGAAAAAATAATACCAAACCCGAGAATCGTATAAATGGTTTTTCTCGATGCATCATCCATTAGATGGCGTTGAAACAGAACGATATAGAGAAATGCCCCGTATACTCCATAGATCGCTCCTGATGCCCCAATGGACAGGGTTGGATTCGTTAAATTGTTATAGTAAGCCTGTGAAATGATATTCCCTACCAAACCACTTCCAATATAAAGTATCGCATACCGCCAGAACCCAAGGAGCCGTTCAAGCGGTGGCGCAAATACCAATAGAGCAAAGCAGTTAAATAAGAGATGGGAAAAACCAGAATGAAGGAACATAGAAGCAAACAACCGCCATACCTCTTCATTCCATGGTGGAATATTGGTGAGCGCACCATACTTCATAAGAGTAAGCGCAGTATTCGGCCCGCCGTCTATTAACAGCACCACATACATAATAATATTCGCCGCAAGCAATATTGAAGTTATTGGGTAATATCGCAAATACCCTTTCCAGTTCTCATAACGTAAAAAAATCATGGCCTCATCCTTCCATTGTCCTGTGTTGGACACAAGCTTCCTATAAAGATTATAATAGATAGTGTCAAAGATCACCAATCTCAAGGAGGTACATAATAGATGACTCAAGAACGTACAGGTGTAGCAGCTTTTAAAGGAAATCCTATTACGCTGATCGGCCCGGAACTTAAGGCTGGTGATCAAGCACCGGATTTTACTCTGAATAAGAATCTGCTCGAAGAAGTGCAGTTGTCCGACTATGCGGGCAAAATCAAACTGATTAGTGTGGTTCCTTCTCTGGATACAGGGGTCTGCGATACACAGACTCGTCGTTTCAATGAAGAAGCCGCTGGTTTGGGCGACAATGTCGTAGTCCTCACCGTTAGTGTCGACCTTCCATTTGCTCAAGCACGCTGGTGTGGTGCAGCAGGAGTAGATAAGGTAATTACCTTATCTGACTATAAGTCCAAGTCCTTTGGTCTGGCTTATGGCGTACTGATCAAAGAATTCCAGCTCAACATGCGCTCGATATTTGTCATTGATGCTAAAGACAAAATAACTTATGTGGAATACCTGCCTGAAATGTCAGAGCATCCAAATTACGAAGCAGCAATTGCAGCTGTTAAAGAACTGCTCTAATTAACGCAGAGGATACGATAGCAACACATCACATGCAAAAAGCGAGAAAAGGACCTACCTTTATCTCGCTTTTTTGGTCTTACTCGCCTACAACCTTGTGTTTGCCGATCTTCTTGTCTATGATATCGAACAACTGAAGAATAATACGATAGTTGGACCCCAGATCACCAAGCGAACCTCTTGAAGCAGAATAAATATCAATGGCGCTTCGAACAGGTGTGACCTGAATGATTGACACGGTAATATCTAGCGTACGTCCAAAAGATGTGCGCTTCTCCATCGTAATTTCCCCGACTGACGGTACTTCATGAAGAACTTTGAATCCAGGGACCTTCTTCATAAGCGATGAAATTTCTTCCCATGCCTTATCCTTGGACAAGTTATAATAGCGCGTCTTCAGCTTTGGATCCTTAGCTCGGTCACTTGTTCCCTCCATACTGCGAACAATGCCGACAAGTGTTCTTTTGAGTGACAAGACCCTTCCTCCTTTGTATGTAGCCGTACCGTTATTCTCTCTTTAGTGTATCATTGTTAACTCCTTAACTAAAGAGATAATGTACTCCTCAGTAAGGAAACACATATTCGCTGATTATGCTGACAACAACAAAAAAGACATCCCCAAATGCACCCTTATGTAGAGTACGTGTGAGATGTCTCTAAATGTCATCCAAAAAGGAAACCCGCTAATGCCGTCCGATTATATTGTCTTCTGAACCTGCTGTAGCAGGTGGGTGACCGCAGAAATGTTTATGAAGTCCCCATGTCATATAGACAGGGCATGTCAGCCGCATTTCGTGTTGATCTCCCGAGACATAGTCATTGGTTCAAAACAACGAATAACCGAAACGAACATCGCAGGATGTAGAAACATTATATCGCTATTCTACAAAAAAGTAAATGTATGATCAGCAATTGCTAAAATTCTTGCTAGGCATCAATTTCAACGTTCCAAACAGTTATGATACCGATTCCCATTGTACTGCCGTTATTTTGTAATGTCCTGTGCCTTGGAGTCCGCCTCAGTTGAATCGCTCTCCTGTGTCTTTCCTTCTTCTTCACGACTGGCCTGCAGCTTCTCTGCCTGCTCCTGCATCTTAGTGAAAGTGGCATAGAAGTTAAAGAAGGCGAACCATGCAATCAGACTTCCAATAAAGAAAAAGAATAGTGCAGGGTATTGCATGCCGATGTAGCACAATAAGCCGGCGCCAAGCAACGATGAAAACACACGAAACGGACGTATCAAAGTAATCAGTACAGCATTTTTAATGATCATACCAATGGACATATGATAATGGACAACCATCGAGAAGAAGTTAAACATCGACACACATAGCAGCAGCAGCAGAATCAACATGATAATTCCAATTAACTGAAGGTTCTGAAACTGAGTCATATAAACCGTATAATCCAAATACATAATGACTACCAGCAGCGTATAGAAAACACCACCGATCATGCTTTGCTTATAGTTTTCCTTATATCCTGTAAAAAATGTTCTCATAATTGGTACATCTGTATCACCCATGACCCATTTGCGAACTACATTAAACAAAGCAGATGTCGCAGGGAAAAATGTAAACGGTGCCACAATACCCAATGCCCAGTTCATTTGAATGGATTCGTTCGTCATTCCTTGTCCCATAACAAGAACCTTGAGCACCAAAAAGAAGAAAAATGGCGAGGCACACAGTACCCACAATAGGTTCGATGCCGCGAATCTTGTAATCCACTCCGTCAGGCGATATATACCACCCATAGCTCCCTTAAACTCCAAAACACGCCTCCTCCTTAACACATGCACGAAGCTCGTTCTCTCGTCTGCATGCATCATCTTAGGTGATAATCCCTCGCTAATTCAAATTAACATAACCTAACTATAACTATACAGCATAACCACACGCAAAAGCTAGACCAACGCTGAAATCTCCACTTAAATACACCCTTTAGAAGGGATGATCAAGATATCGATTTGATTTCATGGTTCATGGGCTGGCGTCTAATCAAGGGGTAAAGTTCTACCATAGGATATTACGTAGTCGATGAACCACTTCACTTTGTAAAGGAGGGAATGCAATGTCCTATGGATACGGATGCGGAGGTCAGGTTGGTGGTGTTTCCACTGGCTGTGGAACCGATGGATGGTTTTCTATTGGAACAATTCTCGTATTGTTCATTCTGCTTGTCATCATTTCCAGAACTTTCTTCTATTAATAATCACATGTAGTTCAGCACCTGGAGAAGAGTCCCATCCGAGCTCTAATCAAAAAAAGACGAAGCATTAAACGCTTCGTCTTGTCTGTTATTGTTTATTGAAACGAGCTGTCGTCACGACGGCTTGGTCTGCGATTTTCGTTATTGTTACTGAATGGACGGGATTTGCGATCGCGGTCGCGGTCACGATTGTAACCACCGCTTCCACCTTCTTTTCCGCCATCTTTACGATTACCGTATCCACCTTTATTTCCGCTGCCGCCTCTGTTATATCCACCGCCAGTACGGTTACCATAACCGCCCGAAGGCTTACGTCCGCTAGAACGAACATCTGGTTTGCGGCGTTTAGCACGGATTGGATCCTCAGGAGTCAATTCAACTGCGGCATCCTTCTTGTCACCTGTAAGCAGTTTAAGCGATGCAGACAAGAGCTGTACGGAATCATATTGTTCCAATAGTTGAATAGCAATACCTTTGTATTCGTTAAGCTCTCCGCCTTGTACAATTTCCAGAAGGCGTTCAGCTGTAACACGTTGTTTGCCTTCAATCGCTTCAGCAAGTGTAGGAAGCGGTTTACGCGGGATACGATGACGTGTTACACGCTCAATGAAATGCAGGTGGTCAATCTCACGAGGAGTAACAAATGACCATGCAGATCCTTCTTTACCCGCACGACCTGTACGGCCGATACGGTGTACATAACTTTCCGGATCTTGAGGAAGATCGAAGTTAACAACATGAGTCACGCCAGACACGTCTAGACCACGTGCTGCAACATCCGTTGCAACAAGCACATCAATGCTTCCATCACGGAATTTGCGCATTACGTTATCACGCTGATTCTGAGACAGGTCTCCATGAAGCCCATCTGCAGAGTAACCACGTTTTTGCAGCGCTTCAGACAATTCATCCACACGGCGTTTAGTACGACCGAATACGATCGCAAGCTCAGGAGATTCCATATCCAGCAAACGGCTGAGCGCATCAAATTTCTGACGTTCAGGCACCTCAATATAAGCTTGATCAATGAGTGGTGCACTTACTTGCTTTGGAATAACAGATACGTGTTCTGGATTTTGCAAAAATTGCTGAGCGAGCTTCTGGATGTTAGGAGGCATCGTTGCAGAGAACAGCATTGTCTGACGGTCATCCGGAACTTGCTTCAAGATAGACTGAATGTCTTCCATGAAGCCCATATCCAGCATTTCATCTGCTTCATCCAGCACGACAGTTTGTACATCTTCAAGTTTGATGGTTTTACGGTTGATATGGTCAAGAAGTCGACCAGGTGTACCGATAATAACTTGAGGCTTCTTCTTCAATGCACGAATTTGGCGAACGATATCTTGACCGCCGTATATAGGAAGTGTACGGATACCTTTGAAGCGGGATAGCTTCTCAATCTCTTCTGCCACTTGGATGGCAAGCTCACGAGTTGGTGCCATGATCAGCGCACGGATCTTCTCATCTGTTTTGGAAATTTTGCTGATAAGAGGGATACCAAAGGCTGCGGTTTTACCTGTACCTGTTTGAGCTTGACCAATCAAGTCGCTGCCAGCGAGAGCAACAGGGATGGATTTTGCTTGAATCGGTGTTGCTTCTTCAAATCCAAGTTCGGTAATTGCCTGCAGAACCTTAGGTTCCAAATTAAATTCTGAGAAAGTTGTCAAATTTATTCAAACTCCTTCTATTATGGTGGACAGTAATCCACTTCATTTCTCTGTATTCTTAAGTAGCGTTAATATATAGGCTGTCCCATCATGCACGATTGATATGGGATTGCATGATCTCACAATTTCACTATAGAGAGAATAGATTCTCTCCCGAATCGTCTAAACTACATATGATGTTTATTGAAACTTACTGAAACAAAACATGCTTTTTTGCGAAAAAAGGCGATCTACTCAAGAACATCCACAAAATATTATATCACAAAACAATTTACAATTACCAGTAATCAATATAGTATGATACTTCTGAGGTGAAATTGGTGCTTAAATTAACTACAAAATCGCTAATCGTATTTCTAGGCGGTGCTATTATTGCAGCAGGATTCAACCTATTTCTGCTGCCTCATGAGCTGCTTAGCGGAGGAATATCTGGTATATCTATGCTCATCGGATATTTTACTCCACTTAACTTTAATGTCATGTATTTCGTATTTAACATTCCACTGCTCATTGCAGGGTGGTTCTTGCTGGGCCGCAGATTTATCAGCTTCAGCATCATAAACGTTATTGCAACGACCTGGATGTTAAATATGCTGCCCGTTACTGCAATTGCTCATGATCAGTTAACTTCTGCTGTATTCGGTGGTGTGCTTATTGGAGCTGGAACAGGGCTTGCATTTCGTGCCGGCGGCTCCTCCGGCGGTCTTGATATTGTCGCGTCCATTATTACAAGGTTTCGTGATTTTCCAGTAGGAGCCGTCATTGCCGTCATGAACGGGATTATTATTTTGCTCGCCGGTTATTTGAACAATGACTGGAATATCGCGCTAATCTCGGTACTCTCCATCTACATTACTGGTAAAGTGCTTGATTTGATTCATATTGGGCATGTGAAGGTTACGCTATTTATCGTTACCAATGAGACAGATAAAATGCTTGAACAATTGTTACCAAGACAAAGAGGTGTAACCAAAATCAAGACCCAGGGTGCTTTTACTGATCATGAAAAAGACATGCTTATGACGGTTACCACCAAATACGAGCTCGATGAATTGAAGCAGATCATTAGAACTACCGATCCCAACGCTTTTGTCAACATCGTGGAAACGGTAGGAATAATGGGCTCATTCAGAAGAAACTAGATAATCTGTCAAGTATAATTTTAATTATTTTTGTGATATAATAATGGTGCGTCGTTCCTATTAAGCGCAAAACTTCTCATGAGACCTTTTTTATCCGGGTATTTCACAGGCAACTGGCTTTTCCGAGGCAATGAATGATTCTTCTCGAATGATTCTTAGTTAGGAAAGGGTGATTAATGTGGAAATGGAAAGGGTAAAACTGTCAGAAATCGTCATGAAGTGGTATCCTGAAATGCTTCCGACCCTGCGGCAGAACGAACTGAACTCATTCATTGTGCTGAGGGATGGTTTCGGATTACTCGAAGCAGAAGATGCAATGGAAATTATTCAATACAGCATCTGCGAGCATCAAGACGACTCTTATCTTCAATAATCTTTATAAGTTTAACCACCGCTTTTTCGGTCGCATTGCTGCCGGGGGAGCGGTTTTTTTAATGCTTATCCGATCCCTCTCCTCCACCCTTATTAAATTAATCTGTTCAAATCAAACGTTATGTTTTAAAATATTTTTTTGGGCGTGCGTTCAATACGTGAACTATAATATATCCCCTGGAGATCAACATATGAATCAGACACTAACCACCGTTCAAAAATGGAAACAATTCTTCGTTATATTGCTTCCAATACTCATCACACAAATTTCGTTATCGGCCATGACTTTCTTTGACACGAACATGTCTGGACATTTTAGTCCGGTGGATCTTGCCGGGGTAGCCATTGGAAGCAGTCTGTGGATACCTATTCAAACTGGACTAAGCGGAATTTTAATGGGAATCACCCCCATTGTCTCACAGCTTGTGGGAAGCGGACAGAAAAATAAAGTCCAGTATAATGTAGTACAGGCTCTGTATCTTGCTGGAGCTCTTGGCATACTGATTATTGCTGCCGGCATTATAATACTAAATCCTATTCTTCAGTATATGAAGCTGGATCAAAGGGTCGAGGAGGTAGCCCTCTACTATCTGTCTGCCATGGCCTTTGGAATCGTTCCCTTGTTCGGATACACCGTACTCCGGAATTACATGGATGCTCTGGGACAAACCCGAATTACGATGATGATTACCCTGATCTCATTGCCAGTCAATATTCTGCTGAACTATTTGCTCATCTTTGGAAATTTAGGTGTTCCTCAGTTTGGGGGCATTGGTGCCGGCCTTGCCTCGGCAGTGACCTATTGGTTTATTTTTATCATCTCTATATGTTTTGTTCATCGGATCGAACCGTTTGCTCAGTATGGCCTATTTCGTGAACGACATAAAATTTCGATCGGCAAATGGAAAGAATTGATGCAGATTGGAGTACCCATCGGGTTTGCCATCTTTTTTGAAACTTCGATCTTCTCTGCCGTTACGCTGCTTATGAGCAAGTTTGACACCAACACCATAGCAGCGCATCAGGCCGCCATGAATTTCGCCTCAACTCTGTATATGCTCCCGCTAAGCATTAGCATGGCTTTAACGATCCTTGTTGGATACGAAGCTGGAGCAAAACGGGCAAAAGATGCGAGAACATACAGCAATATCGGTATCGGTTCTGCAGTGATACTTTCACTTGTAACCGCGATAATACTAATGGTGTATGGTGAACAAGTGGCTGGAATTTATTCTTCGGACCGAACCGTCATTGCACTAATACAGCATTTTCTCGTTTATGCTATCTTCTTCCAAATTTCTGATGCTGTTGCAACACCGGTTCAAGGCGCTTTACGTGGATATAAGGACGTGAACCCTGCATTTTTCATTACCTTAGTCGCATATTGGCTGATCGGTTTGCCTGTCGGATATTTAACAGCTACCTTTACAGAACTTGGTCCTTACGGATATTGGATCGGATTTATCGTAGGTCTCGCGGTCGGCGCTGTGGCTCTAATGTGGAGACTGATCGCGGTTCAGCGTAAATTCAACGCAAAGACAAATCGTGAATTCGTAGGTTAAATCAAAAAAGCTGACTCGTTATTACCCGTGAGAGGTAGTTCGAATCAGCTTTTTTTGTGTTATTGAGAAAGACGAATCGCTAGCTCATACATATCCATATCAATGGAACTCTTCGTATTCACAACAAGATCAATATCAGTAAGTGTCAATTGATTATTAATGATCCCACAAGCCTTGTCTGATTCGCCCTCAATCAGCTTGCGTACAGCAAAATCACCTAATTTGCTTGCAAGGTTGCGGTCAAACGGAGTCGGAGTACCACCGCGCTGGATGTGTCCAAGCACCGTAACACGCGGCTCATATGATGGGCAGCGAGCCATAATCTCTTTGGCTACATCCTCACCTTTACCAACGCCCTCAGCAACGATAATAATACTATGGCGCTTGCCATGCTCAAAATTCGATTGCATACGCTGAGCTACTTCATCCATATCGAACGGTACTTCAGGTACAAGGATTGTTTCCGCACCGGAAGCAAGTCCTGCATGCAGCGCGATATCACCGCAATGACGTCCCATAACCTCAACAATGGAGGAGCGTTCATGAGAAGACATCGTATCGCGCAGCTTGTTCACTGCATCCACTACAACGCTGACCGCTGTATCGAAACCAATCGTATAGTCTGTAAAAGAAATGTCATTGTCGATCGTTCCTGGAAGCCCCATTGTTTTGATGCCCAGCTTACTCAACTTGTTAGCGCCTTGATAAGACCCGTCACCACCGATAACTACGAGACCGTCAATACCACGCGAGCGCAACACATCTGCACCCTTCTGCTGTCCTTCAAGCGTCATAAACTCTTTACAGCGGGCAGATTGAAGAACCGTTCCTCCACGCTGAATGATATCCCCTACACTGCGCAGATCCATCGGAAAAATATCATTGTTCAGAAGGCCCTGATATCCACGCTGAATACCATAAACCTCCAAACCAAAATACAGACCGCTACGAACTACGGCACGAACAGCCGCGTTCATCCCTTGCGAATCTCCTCCACTCGTCAATACTGCGATTCTTTTGACTGCTGTCATGAATGACTTCCTCCTCTTAATTCTCAATACATATGTTTACGAATCCATTTGGAATTTGCTAGAAAAAAGCGCCTTGTGACAGGGCTGTTCTTCAGCAACCTTTTGGATACGGAACGAACTTCCTGCTGCTCACTGACTTTAGGATCAGATAAATACAGGGCAAGCAACCCTTCAATGATCATACGATGAAATGAGCTTGCAGGGATAACTGAAACATCCTCCTGTGCCTTGTCAACAATGTAGGCAATACGCTCAATCATCTCATTCTCACTTTTGTAATAATTACAAAAGTTCAAATCACCGCCCTGCCTGTCTTCTTCCTGATCAATCAAATAATCCAGCATGATGTGCAGTCCCGTCACATGCGGAAAATAAGAAGCATGTATGGAGGAAGCTCCATCATCATCAAGATGCGGGTCTGAAGCAGCAAGGAATAGCATGAATACTCCCAGTGTGGAACCCGTGGCTGCTGCGAATTCATTCCAGTTCAGCTTCGGCGTGCGGTGCTTGTGAAGCTCCCACCATTCAAGCAAGGCTTTCTCGCGAAGCTCGGGATGAATGTGCTTGTACACCTGCAGATCTACATACAGACTAGCTAGATCCGTTACATAAGATTGTGCTTGAACGTAACCCGGCAGCTTCTTTATGCAGGATTGGCACGTAAGTACCAGGCTATGTAAATATCCTTCATCTTCCTGTTCTTCACGTAGAGCGTAATAGTTCGACAGCTCCGCTTCAGGATTAACTGCATCAAGCATTGATTTATGTAACAGCCTGAAGTCTCCTTCATCCATGGAAGTGCTCCGATCACATAAGTTGTCCAGGTAGTCACTAATCGTCTGATAAGAAACGATAAGAGGAATGAGCACATTCCGCATCGGCAAGTTAACAGCTGCATAAATTGAGCCACCCTCACAGTGGAACTGTTTGCTTGCTATGCTTGCAAGCGCCTGGGTTCTAAGCTCCTGGTCAGAAATTTGTTCTGCTCTCGTCTTTATTAGTCTAAGCTCTTTTCTTGCTTCAGGCAGTATATATTTATACACCCGATTCATCAATCCGATGGGCCCCCGTGGAACATTGCGATTATGTTGTTTTTGTTTAATCAAATAACGGTGCCTCCACTATGTTATCTACATATTCATACCTGTTCAAACCATTATCATTATAATATGACATGTGAATTTGTACAAATAAACGATAGGTAAAAGTCCATATTACCATTTAAAGCGGATACATTTTTTAGAAACAATAGTTCTCAAAATCCATGCCACTTCTTAATCTATATATGGAAGCGCATAACTTATTCACAGGAATTCAGGAATCATAATTCAAAATTAGGTTGTCCCTCTAACTATTTATGATATAATTTCCATATTTCAATCTAAAAAGGAGATTACACAACATGTCATCCGATGAACCCCTGTCGTGGAGAAGACTACTTACTTTCTTTATCCCTCTGGGCATATCCGCCTCTCTAGTGACCATCTCTCATGTCATTATCAACAGCACACTGGCCAGATCCGACCATGCCGAGGTCGTCATCGCAAGTTATGCGCTGGCAGGAAGCCTGCTTGCTGTTACTGAACGGCCCTCTACCCTATTGCGCCAAACATGCTCTGCTCTGGTCAGGGATCGGCTTTCTTTTCATGCACTCATTTATGTCACCAAAGTATTTCTTGCGGCTGTGCTGCTGCTCGGCGGTGCTATTGTATACACACCTCTTGGAACCTCGATCTTCAAGTACCTGTTTGGTGTGGATGAAACTCTTCTCGAACCGGTTATCCAGGTTTATCAAATCCTCATGTTTGTCAGCATCTTCTCTGTCATACGCAATATCTATCAGGGGGTCATTATTACAAACAACAAGACCAAATGGTTAACAATTGGAATGATCATTCGGCTTGCGGGCATGTATTCGTTATCCCTGTACTTTATATGGACTGACGCAGTAACAAGCGGTACGGTCGGTGCGATTATCTTCGCTGCGGGAATGCTGATCGAAGCTGCAGTCAGCTATCTGGAAGGACGTAAAATTGTACAGCAAATGCCTGCACATAAAGAAGGGCACCACATCAAGATGAAGGGACAAGTATTTTACTTCTATAAGCCGCTGCTCTTATCGAGCCTTGTCGCCATGTTTATAGGTCCGATCATCAATATCATGCTTGGAAAAACAGAAGGAATTGCCCTGGCGATCTCTTCATTCGCTATTGCAGGGAGCATCATGCAGCTCATGCTGAGCTTCTTCACCTACATTCATCAAATCGTACTGAATTTCTACAATGAATATCCTAAGAAAGTAAATCAGTTTGCACTAACAATGGGGTTCATTCCATTTATACTAACTTTGACCGTAGCTTATACACCTCTGGGTCCTTGGTTTCTTGAACATACAATGAATGTTCGTGGAGAACTGCTTGAGGAGAGCTTGCGCACTTTGAGGGCCTTTATTTTGTTCACACTCATTACACCGTTTCTGGATTACAGTAATGGACTCATCCTCCTACGGGGACAAACCAAGACCATGTTCCGCTCGCAGACAGCAAATGCTGTATGCACAACTATCGTACTCGTTATCCTCGTCTTTGCCGCCCCAGGACTGAACGGAGTTATAGGCGCAGTGGCTCAATCTATCGGACTGCTGGCAGAGCTGCTGATCGTATGGATGGTCATTCGCAGAACAAATCGCGAGCCAAGCTTACAATCAAAATCGTCACCGAACACATCCGTAGATACTTAATCCATAAATATATGTGAAGCTTGTGTGAATAAAATCACAGAAAAGACCAAAAAAGCACAGTCCCCCAAGAGGGGGAACTGTGCTCTCAATTTTTCGCTTTCATACAAACTTGTATAAGAAATCCGGTAACCGGAACAATTCTTACAGTTTGATTACGTTAGCTGCTTGAGGACCACGGTTGCCTTCAGTAATTTCGAATTCTACTGCTTGACCTTCTTCCAAAGTTTTGAAGCCATCACCTTGGATTGCTGAGAAGTGAACGAATACATCGTCTCCGCCTTCTACTTGAATGAAGCCATAACCTTTTTCTGCGTTAAACCATTTAACTGTACCTTTCAAATGAACAACCTCCTAAAAATGCCGCCATCTATGGCGAATATCTACATTATACTTTATTGATTTTTACTTTGCAATTAAACTTTTTTTGTTTTTGTAAAATAATTTGCTTTGGCATCAAGGGTAAGGTATCATTTTACCAAAACCGCAAATTGGAGAAATGCACATGATTAAAAAACATCAAATTTACAAAAAAGACAAGTGGAATATGATGACCGTAGAGGTTCAAGGGCGCTATCTCGTGCTTCGTGAAATCTCAGATCAATGGGGTGAGGAAACCCACACCTTTATGAGCAGACCCGCACTTATGCAATGGGCTGAGAACCGTTTCCCGAAGGAGAACTACAAAGATAATGAAGAAGAATGGATCGAGATTATGAAAGCCTTCAAAGAGGTGTAACTATAATGGATGTTGGCATGAACTATGTCATCTTTATCGTTGCCGCCTTCTTGCTCGGCTTTGTCATTATCGCCAAGAGAGACAGCATACCGGATAAGCTGCGACGACCGCTTGCCATCGCCGCGCTGTTAATGGTTGTGCTCGCTTTTATCCTGATTGTATACAGCATGGTATCACTCGGGAGCTAACCTCTGAACCTCAAAATTTCAGATTGTTCATATACAAATGCTCCCTTTCAAATATTTCAGTATAATGTCGGTCATACTAAGCGTTAGTGCCTTATTATAAGGAGGATACGCTCTAGTGAATGCGAGAAAAACAATCTCAATTGTAATCATAGCTGCATGTATTCTGTCTCAGACCGCTTCAGCATATGCGCAGCCTGACCGACCTGAACTGTCTTTATCGTATAATCATCAAAGGAGGATGAATATGAGTAAAGTGTTAAAACGCAGTGAAGTACCTGAAGAGAACCAGTGGAAACTAAGTGATATTTTTGTGAACCAAGCTGCCTGGGACAAGGAATATGAAGAAGTCAAGAAGCTGGCTCAGCAGGCTGGGGAATATCAAGGGAAGCTGGACAACGAGAACAGCATAAAGTCCTGCTTTGAGCTGGAGGATGACATTTCACTTAAGACCGAGCGCTTGTACGTATACGCTCATATGCATCATGATGAAGATACAGCCGATCCTACATATCAATCACTTCTGCAAAAAGCGAAAAAATTAAGCGTTCAGGTCAGCGAGTCCCTGTCGTTTGTCGTGCCAGAAATTCTGGCATTACCGGAGGATAAGCTAGACGCCCTAATCGCAAGCCCTACGCTCAAACCATTCAAATTCACGCTCGTGGAGATGAAACGTGAGAAGGCGCATGTTCTCTCCAAGACAGAAGAAGCACTGCTTGCCCAAGTTGGCAATCTGTCTCAAGCACCGCAAACGATCTTTGGTATGCTAAACAATGCGGATATGAAATTCCCTAAGATCAAGGATGAGAACGGAAATGAAGTGGATCTCACTCACGGCAGCTACATCCAGTTTCTAGAGAGCCCGAATCGTGAAGTCCGGAAACGCGCATTCAAGGCTGTGTACAGCACCTATGCCAAGAACAAAAATACGATTGCAGCTACACTGAATGCGAATGTAAACAAAAATATTTTCTATTCGACGGTACGTAAATATCCTTCTGTTATGGAAATGTCTCTCTATGGGGACAACATTCCGAAGGAAGTGTATACGAACTTGATTGACACCATTCACGAGAGTCTGCCGCTGCTGCATCGATACATGAATTTGCGCAAAAAGCTGCTGGGTACTGACGATCTCCATATGTATGATTTGTTCGCGCCACTGGTCGAGGAATACAAGATGGACATCACTTACGATGAAGCGAAGACGACAGTAAAAGAAAGCTTGAAGCCGCTCGGAGAAGAGTATTTGGCTGCACTGCAGGAAGGCTATGATGACCGCTGGATCGACGTATACGAGAATGAGAACAAGCGTACAGGTGCATACAGCTGGGGTGCTTACGGCACTCACCCTTACGTGCTGTTGAACCATAAGGATAATCTGAACAGCATGTTCACTCTGACGCATGAGATGGGTCATGCGCTGCACTCGTATTTCTCAGACAAAGCACTGAAATACAGAGATGCACAATACACCATCTTCCTTGCAGAAGTCGCTTCCACAACAAACGAGGCATTGCTTATGGATTATCTGCTTAACAAATCCACAGATCCTAAAGAGAAGCTTTATCTGCTGACCTATTATGCGGATCAATTCCGCACTACGGTCTTCCGTCAAACGATGTTTGCGGAATTTGAGAAGATTATTCATGAGCGGGCAGAACAAGGGGAATCACTGACTCCTCAATTGCTGTCTGAAATATACTATGATCTGAACAAAAAGTACCATGGTGAAGGAATGGTCGTGGATCAGGATATTGAGATGGAATGGGCACGTATTCCCCACTTCTATACCAGCTTCTATGTTTATAAATATGCAACCGGCTTCTCGGCAGCGACCAGCTTTGCGAAGCAAATACTGGAAGAAGGCGAACCAGCCGTTGAGCGTTATCTCGGCTTCCTGAAAAGCGGAGGCAGCGACTATTCGATCAATATTCTGGAGAAAGCAGGCGTGGATATGTCCTCTCCTGAGCCGATTCGTGAAGCTATGGCTGTGTTCGAAGATGTTATATCGCAAATGGAGCAGCTTACTAAGTAAAGCTTCATTCCCCATGATCCCTTGCCTACATCGGCAAGGGATTTGATTATGTAAACATGAAGGAGAGATCTCGGACGATGACGATTCAAATTAATGAGCAATATTCACTGGACTTGTTAAAGAAGCTGCTGGAGACACCTAGTCCAAGCGGCTATACTCACCACATAATGGAGCTGATTGAGGCAGAAGCCAAAAGCCATGGTACCGCTTATGAACGTAATGCCAAGGGCGGACTCATTATTACGATGCCTGGCGAAGACAACAGTCGTACTATCGCGCTAAGTGCACATGTAGACACTCTAGGCGCAATGGTCCGCTCGATTACGGCTCACGGTACACTGAAGCTCACCTCAATCGGAGGCTTCATGATGCAATCCATTGAGAATGAGTACTGTCAGATTCATACTCGCAGTGGCAAGGTATATACCGGCACTATTATGTCTACTCAGCCTTCCGTTCACGTCTACAGTGGAGCAAGAGATTTCAAACGTGAAGAAAGTGTAATGGAGGTTCGGATCGATGAGCGGGTTGAGAACAAACAGGATGTCCTTAATCTCGGGATAGCGGCAGGTGATTTCATCTCCTTTAATCCCCGCGTAGAATTCACATCTAGCGGATATATCAAATCAAGGCATCTCGACGATAAAGCAAGTATCGCTGCCTTGTTCGCCCTGCTTGAATCCGCAAAGCGTGAAGGCTGGAAGCCAAGGCATCAGGTTAAACTGCTGATCAGCAACTACGAAGAAGTCGGACACGGAACGGCTTATATCCCTTCGGATATAGACGAAATGATCGCGGTTGACATGGGTGCCATGGGTGACGATCTAAGCTGTAAGGAGACCGATGTATCCATCTGTGCGAAGGATTCCTCCGGTCCTTATGATTATGAAATGACGACTCGTCTGATCGAGCTGGCTAAGAGCGCTGACATTCCTTATGCAGTGGATATTTACCCTCATTATGGTTCTGACGCGTCAGCTGCACTGCGCGGAGGCAGCAATATTCGAGCAGCTCTGATTGGTCCAGGTGTACATGCTTCCCATGCAATGGAGAGAACACATAAACAGGCCGTTCTCAACACGGCTCGATTGCTTGGAGCATACATTAACAGCTAGGTTGTTAGAACATAACGAATTCATTCATCAAAATAAAAGGACTCACCGCAGACCAATCCCTGGTCTATTTACGGCGAGTCCTTCTTATATGCTATGAGATAAATGGTCATCACCAGCAGCTACTACTGGCTATTCAGCCTCTTCTACAAAGCTTCTTCGCTCCTGCTGTAACTTATCAAGTTCAAGCATAAGGCTGTCTTTTGTTGACGATAGGGACGACAGGACACGATTAACCTCCGTTACCCCCCGGCCAACTTCCTCTTTACCTTCATTAATTTTGTTCTGTACCAGCCAATCCGTGAAGAACCCATCCAGAAAATAATCAGCAAAGCTCAGCATACCATCAATCTTTAGATGACCTTGAATGGAGAGATCTACGTCTCTAAGCTCTTCCTGAAACTCACGCAGATGATATTGTGCAGCATGAACGTGAGATTCTGCTTCATCTACACGACTATGCTTAATATAGGTTGAAATCACTCCCCCGCCGAGCATATCATAGGTTCCCCAATTCCCAGCGGAACGGAGCGCTTCCTCAGCCTCATGAAGGCTATCCAGCACTTTATGTCCTGCCCTCTCTGCTTCACCAACCTCATTGATCTGGCCCTTCAGCTTAGCCTCGTGCTCAAGCGAGGTTAGAATGAATGGAGAGGAATCCAACAGGGTATCCTGCTTCTCATTCATCAGCTGATCATATTTCCGCTCCCAGTTCTGCCATTCTGACAGTGCAGCAATCTCTTCTCTTGCGCCTTTCATTTGCTCACGGATGTCATTTAAGGCACGAACTGCTTCATCATACAGTCCTTTGCTCTCGATGAGCTCAGCCTCTTCCTTTTCCAGCTTTTGCTCTTTTTTACCCATAATGCTGTAGAATACAGAAGCAATTGAAGTGCGAGTGAGGGTGTCAACATCTTTTTGTTCTGCTGCCAGCCGTTCCTTGCGTACGGCTACCAGCTCTTCTTTTTGCTGCTCAAGCTCCCTTAGATGATCAAGCCGAGAATTCCATTTAGACAGCAGCCTTCCCTTTTCCTTCAGCAATGCCAGTCGTTCATTCACTTCCTGATACATAGTCTCCTCTCGCCTCCTGTTTCATATCCGTAGTTCACTTCTTGCTAAGCTCAATTTGCTCCGCAAGCTCATTCAGATAAGTCCAGCGTTCCATTAAATGCTCCAGATGCTTCTCGGTTTCCGCCTGCTCCTTCATCAGCTCCTGAAGCCTCGCTGCATCACTGAAGGCTTCCTCCATCTGAGTCGCAATCAACTCAAGCTTACGTTCAGTCTCCTCAATCTGGCTGTCAATGAGTTCATATTCACGCTGTTCCTTGAAACTGAATTTCAGCTTCACCTTAGGTGGCTCTGATGCAGCTGCTGAAGACGATTCAGGCTTAACAGGCTCTTCTTTTTTGCTGATCGGCTTTTGCTGATTTTGTACGTTTTTTGACAGCCATTCTGCATATTCTGAATAGTTCCCTACATGCACCCGTACCTGGCCCTCTCCTTCAAAAGCAAGGACTTTGTCAACCGTCCGATCGAGGAAATAACGGTCATGGGATACAACGAACACAACTCCTGGAAAATCATCCAAATACGCCTCAAGCACGCTCAGGGTTTGGATATCCAAATCATTCGTCGGTTCATCCAAGAGCAGAACATTAGGCGCGGACATCAGCACACGGAGCAGATACAGCCGTCGCTTCTCCCCTCCGGATAATCTTGAAATATAGGTCCACTGAGCTGCAGGCGGGAATAGAAACCGTTCCAGCATCTGTGCGGCTGTAATCGTCTCCCCTTCCCCGGTTCGGATGACCTCTGCCTCTTCCTTGATGTATTCAATAACTCTCAGGTTCTCGTCCATCTCCTGATGTTCTTGCGTAAAATACCCCAGCTTAACGGTAGGTCCAACGATGATCTCACCGGCATCCGGCTGAATCCCACCTGCAATCATATTCAGTAGTGTGGATTTACCGGTTCCATTCGGTCCCACAATACCTACACGATCTCCTGGCACAGCGATATAGCTAAGATTATCTACCAGCTTTTTGTGCTCTGTACTCTTGGTTAAGCCTTCGATTTCGAGTATTTTCTTCCCGAGTCGGGCTGAAGCAACAGACATCTCCAGATTGCCTGAACGCTGGACGCCCTCCTGATCTTTTAACTGTTCGAAGCGGTCAATTCTCGCCTTCTGCTTCGTCGTTCTTGCCTTAGCTCCTCTGCGAATCCATGCCAGCTCATTTCGCAGTAAATTTTGGCGTTTCTGCTCAGAAGCCGCTTCTCTTTCTTCACGATCTGCTTTTAGCTCAAGAAACTTGGTGTAGTTCGCTTCATAACGAAATAACCGGCCATGATCCAGCTCCAGCATGACATTGGCAACACGGTCCAGGAAGTAACGGTCATGCGTGATCATGAGCAGTGCACCGCGGCGCTTCTGCAAATATTGCTCAAGCCATTCAACTGAATCATTATCAATATGGTTCGTTGGCTCATCCAGAATCAGCAGATCCGACGGATGGATAAGTGCCGCCGCTAGCGCCACCCTCTTGCGCTGTCCACCTGATAGTGATCCCATTGGTGCATCATACTGCGTTATACCCAGCTTGGACAGAATGGTCTTCGCCTCACTCTCAAGCTGCCAGGCATCATAGGCTTCCATATGTTCACTCAACTTCGTTAGACGCTCTAGAAGAGCTTCATCGCTCGGTTTGAGCGCGAGCAGCTCCATCGTTTCCATATAATTACGAACGGCTCGCATTTGAGGTGTATCACCTTGAAACACTTGCTGCAGCACCGTCATGTCCGGATCAAACTCAGGATTTTGGGCAAGCATTTGAACTCTTACTTGATTACCGATCGCAATATTACCTTCGTCCGGCTGTTCAAGACCCGCAATGACGCGAAGAAAGGTCGATTTGCCTGTGCCATTGACTCCGACAATCCCGATCTTATCCTGATCGCTCATTCCGAAGGATGCATCTTTGAAGAGAATCTTTTCTCCGTAGCTTTTAGATATATTTTCAACTGTCATTATATTCATTTGATATGTCCCTACTCTTCTCTATTGATTATAAACAGATTACACCATGTACCTGAGGTCTAAATTAATAATAATCCCAGCAGGATGGCGATACCGCCTCCGATGAGTGAACTAAACAGATTGACCAGGTCATTGCTCATCCAGTTTAGTCCCTTACCCCGCACCGTGCTCTGCCCGCAATGATGATGAACCTCTACGTCCTTGCCGCAGACGGTGCAGTGATACATCCGCTGAATGGTCGCCCCCATTAGAGAATCGGCATACGCTCCAATAAAACCGGATACCGCTCCGATGACCGCAAATGCGATAAGCGCAGTCATCGATCCATCCGCTTCAGAGCTTAATATTAGAAACAGATACGCACATCCACCGATCATCAGGGCTCCAGCTGCTGCAGCCACATTCCCCGTTACAGTGACACCACCCGATGAGCCCGGAGGAATGACCTTCCATGTTCTTACTGAACGAGGGGGCTTAGAGCTTAAGCTTCCAATTTCTGTTGCCCAGGTATCTGCAGTAACGGTCGCCATAATGCCGATGAAGGCAAATATCCAAACAGGATGGGGAAATATGGCATGCAGAAGGACAAGCACCATACCAAGCCCGCCGTTCGCAAGCACTTGACCTGCATCCCGATTTCCTGTTTTTGCATACGATTGTTCAAGTTCCTGCTTCTCCCGCTTCTTGTATTTGGATAATACGGTTGACGTTATGAAGAAGAGAAGCAGCGTTCCAAACCACACTAGATCGCCTGCACCATAATACACGGCCCCCATTATAACTGCAGCTATGCCGCCAGATAATGTGAGCGACTTCTTGTAATATGCAGCCCCAGCGACAAGGAATGCACACAGCGTTCCAATGATCCAATCCATCTGCCGTCTCCTGATTCTATAGTTATTTTAAATATAGTATAACATGTGCAGCCATGACAAAGCCTGATTTAGGGAGATATAGATAAAAAGACACGCCTTATTCAATCCGAAGAAGGATCAAATAAGCGTGTCCATAACTTTAAACAAGAATGATGTAGATTGAACAAAACAAACTGCAGTAAATACTCGGTTATGAGCCGATCATCTTAAAGTATAGAACTAAGAATTTTTTGTTCAATCTATAAGTTCATTAATAACGGACGGTAACACTACCTATAGCTTCATTTGCCCAGGTTAACTCCAGTCGATCACCTGACTCTACAGGACCAACACCCGCCGGAGTTCCTGTAAATATAATATCTCCCGGACCTAGTCCATAGTGTTCCGAAACATAATCCGCTATGTTTTGAATGGTAAAAATCATGTCGCGAATGTTCCCACGCTGCACTTCTACCCCATTCTTATTCAGTGTAAACTCGAAATCGGCCAAAGACTGAACAGATTGAACAGGCTTAAATCTGGATATTGGCGCGGAATTTTTGAATCCCTTTGCCGCTGTCCAAGGGTGCCCTTTTTGTTTGATCACGGTCTGTACATCACGGAGTGTAAAGTCGATACCCATAGCATACGCATCGATGACTACATCTACATTCATTCCGGGTGTATGCTCTGCTCCAATTCTAACGACCAGCTCTGCCTCATAATGGATGTCTCCCCGGCCCCCCGGAAGCATGAGCTCTTGATCTTCCATCAGCACTACCGCATGGGAGGGCTTCATGAATATCATGGGTTCATCAGGTACTGCATTTCCTAGTTCTTCTGCGTGCAGGCGATAATTGCGGCCAACACAATAGACATTTCTGATCTGTGAGTTCATCTTCATCTTCATCCTTTCGCCTTATCGTCTAATTTTTTAAGATTTAAACCATTTCATCGCTTTTTTCGCAAAAGCCTTTTGCCATAAATCCGGATTGTTCGTACACATCATAATGTCCTGATCTATTGCTGCCAAATTGCGCATAATTCTGGACGAATCCACAGTCCACGCCATAACATCGATTCCTTCTTTCTTCATGTCACTTATGAGCTGCTTATTCACATGCGGATATCCTATAGACAGCAGATCGCATCTAAGCTCACTAAGCTGACGTGCCAAATCCGGCGGATATGAATTGATGATGAGTCCTGTTCGAGCAAACCGGTGAATTAACTTTACTTTAACAAGTGATCTGCGGTCAAATGAAGTAATCACATAATCCTCTTCATTCCATCTGCCGAACAGTTCTCTGAGCACTGCTGCTGGCATGTGAGGATACATATCCCCTGTCGTTTTGAGCTCAATGTTCAGCTTGATCTTACCTCTTGCCAGCTCCAGTACTTCAGCCAAGGTTGGAATTCGTTCGCCCGCATATTTCTTCGACTTCCAGCTACCAGCATCAAGCTGTTTAAGCTCGTGCAGGGTCTTATCCTTCACAAACCCCTTGCCGTCTGTCGTTCGCTCAAGCCGATAATCATGGATGACAACAGGATAACCATCTCGGGATAGCTGAACATCCAGTTCAATCCATTTTACCTGTGCCTGCTCCATTGCAAGCCCGAAGGCAGCTATTGTATTCTCCGGAGCAAGTGAGGAATAACCACGGTGTGCTACACAAGGATTGTTCATCTCCATCTCCTTACACCTGTAATTTAATCTGCTGTCGAAATGGAACCATCTGCTCCTACCTTCACATCAAACGATCTAAGCTCCAGCTCTTTCAGAAGAGCAGTTCCTTCCTCATTCTCCATAGGGACCGGCTGTCCCAGCTTGGCATGATAAGGAATGGCCTTCATCGTGCAAGCTCCATTCTTCTGGCAGCTCGCCTGGAATACAGCGGTTCTCCAAGTTTCCTCATTTGTAGATCTTGAGAAAATGAAATTGCCTGTGCTATAAGCAATCCATTTTCCTTTGTAGGATTCCAGTCCCTGCAATACGTGAGGGTGTCCGCCAATCACCAGATCTGCTCCTGCATCAACAAATTCACGTCCAAGCGATGTTTGGATATCATTCGGCATCGTTTGACGCTCCTCGCCCCAATGAGACATGACAACGACGAGGTCCGCATCGTTTCTCGCTTGCTCAATCGCCTTAACAGCATCTGTACTATCATATGCATCGGCAACGCCGGGTTTTCCTGATTCAGCTCGCCAGCCCGCTTCAGGTATTACTCTTGTGAAGCCGAGCAGTGCAATTCGCATTCCCTTGATCTCATAATAAACGGGGGCATAGGCATTCTTTCGATCCATACCAGCGCCAACATATTTAATCTGATAATCCTTCAGATAATTAAGTGTATCCGCAAGACCAGCCTGCCCTTGATCCAATATATGATTATTTGCTAGATTGACGATGTCCACACCAGCTTCCGTCATCGCTTCAAGGGCCTTCGGCGATGATTTGTACACGTAGGATTTGCCAAGCGCGGCCTCTCCTCCTGTTGTCACCGGTGTTTCCAGATTGATGAAGGTTAGATCATCGGTCTGAAAGAGACTTCCCAGATGTTGATAAGGATAATCAAAGCCCTCCCTCTCAAGCAATTCCTCGACTTTGCCCGAGAACTGTACATCACCCGCAAAGCTCATAACAACCAATTCTCCATCCGCAGGCTCACCGGAATTATCGGCGGGTTCGACCTCACCAGACTTCGGGTCTGGATTCTCTTCCGCTTGCTCGGAGGCGGGTGGAGTCTCATCCTGTGAAGCTTCGTTCAGCTCCTTATCTTCTGATAATGAATGGTTCGGATGGTCATCTTCTGATGAGGAGCTCTCTCTGTTATCCTCCTCCGCTGTATTCCCGGTCTTATTCGACTCCTGCTCATCGCGGCTCTCCTCACTGCTAGATGAGTATACGTCCGCATCTTCAACAGGACCTGTTAGACCCCCTACTAAATTGAAGTATATGATAATACCTGCGATGCATAAAATAAGGACAACGTTCAATGTAACCCACATTTTGCTTCTTCTGCGCTGTTTCTCTTTTTTCGCAGCCGAATGCCTCTCTGATCTTGACGGCAGCATATTCTCTCCTTTTGTTCCCCTTTTCATTGAGTTATGAAATTGTTATGAAATGGACTCTACTAAAATCCAAATCTATTATACCAGTTAAAGGATATTTCTTGAATCCGGCTTTATACTCAGGCTGCCTATAGATTGAGAATAAAAAAAGCCTGCATCCGTAATGGATGCAAGCCCTCTAATTTAGCATATCTCTTATTTATATTCCCCTATAGCTGTAACAATAAGCTCAGTTTCTGCCTTGCCATGACTTAATTACGCAGTCACTCAGTGTTTCCATATACAATGGATCATTGTTGAGTGAATCGATCCGCATTAGACGCATATCGAGCTCCTTTGCGATTGCTTTCGCTTCAATATCCAGATCATACAGCACTTCAAGGTGATCGGATACGAAACCTACCGGTGCCACCAAGACATCCTCAACCTGTTCTTTACTCAGCACCTGCAGAGTATCGAGTATGTCAGGTCCAAGCCAAGGGGTGGCCGTCTGACCGGCACTTTGCCAAGTAAACTGCCAGTTCTCTATACCCGCCTGCTTCGCAACTGCCTTGGAGGTTTCAAGCAGCTGATCCGGGTAGGGATCTCCCATCTCTACGATTTTCTCAGGCAAGCTGTGCGCGCTGAACAGAACTCGAACCGAATCCCGCTTCGCTCCCGCTTCTTCAAATTGATCGAGCTTGGCACTCACGCGTACAGACAATGCTTCAATCAGCTTCGGATGCAGATGATAGGACTCAACAAAGCTCATTTCAATCCCATGCTCTTCAGCCTTCGCTTGTGCTCTTTTGATATATGACCCAATGCTCATCATGGAATAGTGAGGGGCAAGAACAATACCAACCGCTCTCTTAATACCATCCTTAGCCATGGCATCCACTCCGTCCTCAATGAACGGACTCGCATGCTTTAATCCTTGGTAACAACGGAATTGAATCCCGGAAGTTCTCTCATCCTGAGCTAACGTCTTCTCAAGCGATTCAACCTGACTGTTCGTATGCTCACGGAGAGGGAAGACCCCGCCGACAATGGCTTCATATCGCTCAGTGAGCTCGCGAAGCTGCTCCTCAGATGGCTTATTCCCTCTTCTAATATGTGTATAATACGCCTCTATGTCTTCCATGCTTTGGGGTGTGCCGTATGACAAGACAAGCACGCCTACTTGGTTGCTCATAGTAATTCCCACCTTGTCTCTATTGTTTATATGTGTACATTCTGTACTTTCAGCGCTTCGGCTGAGTATTCATGCACATAATCTGTCAGCTCCTTGAGCTTGTCAATGGAAGCCTCGGGAAACAAGCCATGTCCCAGATTAAATATGTATCCAGGCTGCTGAATTCCTTCATCAATAATACTTTTCGCATACTTCTTAATAACCTCAATAGGTGCTGTAAGCACGTAAGGATCGAGATTCCCCTGAACCGCGAACTTATTCCCCAGTCTTCTTCGACCTTCATTAATGGATACTCTCCAATCCAAGCCGACTACATTCGCCTTGATGTCTGAAAGTGTGGGAAGCAGCTCACCCGAGCTGACGCCTGGAAAATAAATTTTTGGAACATCAAGATCAGATAACTCGTCAAAAATGCGCGTAATGGTCGGCAGCACATAAACCTTGAAATCTGCAGGAGATAACGCCCCAACCCAGCTGTCGAATACCTGAAATGCTTTACCGCCATTCTGAATCTGATGTCTTACATAAGTAATAACCATATCGCCGAGCTTATCCATCAATTGAAACCAGACTGCCGGTTCACTGTACATCATTTCTTTGGTTCGAATGTAACCCTTTGAAGGACGTCCTTCGATCAGATAGCTCGCAATAGTAAACGGAGCGCCGGCAAAAGTGATGAGAGGAACGGTAAGCTCATTATCCAGAATACGTATCGTCTCCATAATATGCGACAAATCCTGCTCAACGTTAATTGGACGAAGCTTCTCCACATCCGCTGAAGACCGTATAGGGTTGTGAATAACAGGACCTACATCCTTCACAATATCAAAATCAATTCCGATCGAGGCTACCGGATTCATAATATCTGAATATAGAATTGCCGCGTCTACACCCAATTTACGTACTGGCATCAGGGTTACTTCGGCAGCAAGCTCCGGCTGCTTGCAAATCTCAAGCAAAGTGTACTTCTCTTTGACCTTGCGATATTCGGGATCGTAACGCCCAGCTTGTCTCATATACCATACTGGAAGTTGATCTACAGGTTGTTTATACCCTGCTCTGATGAACCTATCGTTATATGCCATTTCTTGGCCTCCAATAATGTCGTTTCTATAATTTCCATTATGCCCTTTTTAAAACTCACTAACAAGTAAGCGAAATCGAACATCCATTGACAATTGGATGAAGGTTCTCTAAAGCATATGAATGCCATCTGAAGAACCGATAAAGCAATTATTCATGAAGCTCCGTTCGAGAAACGGTTCTCCCGGTAGTGTGTTATACTAAAATAATGGCAACAATTGAACCGTAAGGAACGGCAGAAAGGAAGTGACCCTCATCTATTGAAATCATGGAAAATTAACCTTATCGTGCTATGGTTCGGACAATTTCTAGTAAATGCCGGCATGACAATGGTTACTCCCTTTCTATCTTTATACCTTGCCCAGGATTTGGGAGTGACTGGAGAACGTGAGATCGGACTATGGGCAGGCTTTATCTTTGCAGCTAATTTCGTAACCTCCTTTGTATTTCAACCTCTGTGGGGTAAGCTTGCTGACAAATACGGCCGCAAAATTATGCTGCTACGCTCAGGCTTCGGCATGGCGATTGTTATTACCCTCATGGGATTTGCGCAAAACCCATGGCATTTGCTGTTTCTAAGACTGCTGAATGGTACAATTTCAGGCTTTAATCCTGCTTCGGTTGCGCTCATTTCTGGGACAACACCCAAGGACCGAATGGGATTTGCCATGGGAACTGTCCAATCGGGTCAGGTTGCCGGAACCATTCTCGGTCCTTTAATCGGAGGCATATTAGCTGACCTCGTCGGCTTTAGACCTATTTTCTATATCACTGGCATTCTGATCTTCTCTGCATCACTACTGGCGCTATTCCTTGTCAGAGAGAACTTCGACCGTGAAGAAGCAGCACAATTGCAAGCGCAGTCGGTGCTCGGAGGGCTGCATGAGCTAACCAAAACACCACAGCTGCCTGCGCTGTTCGCCGTCACCTTCTTACTGCAGTTTGCCATGATCAGTCCCATGTCTCTGCTTCCGCTGTATGTGCTTCAACTGAATGGTACGGTAGAGAATCTCGCTTTTTTTGCCGGTATGGTCAGCGCTGTTGCAGGAATATCAAATATGGTTGCTTCACCGCTACTCGGGAAGCTAAGTGATAAGATCGGTTCGCATCGTATACTCACCTTTGCCCTTATTGGAGCAGCAGTGACCTTGATACCTCAAGCTTTTGTACAAAATGTAGGTCAGCTGATCCTGATTCGGTTCCTAATGGGTATATTTATGGGTGGTCTTCTACCAAGTGTCAATTCCTTGATTCGATCCTATACACCAGACGGCATGGAGAGTCGTGCCTTTGGATTCAACAGCAGCACTCTGGCACTAGGAAATATGATTGGTGCTGTAGCAGGCGGCTTCCTATCAGGCTTTATAGGTATTGAAGGCTTGTTCATTATCTCGGGCTCGCTTCTGTTGATCAATGTGATATGGGTGCGTATGAAGCTATATTCGCGGAAAAAGTCATCTGTATAGCAGACCATACTGAGTTATCAAAAAAAAGACATTCTACCTCTAGTTGAGCAGGTTAGAATGTCTTTTTGATATATGAATGGTACTCAGACACAATTCATATGTAAGTATATATAACACTAATATTCGCGGATTACTTTCAAATTAAACTCATATCCATTTAAAATACACTTATATTTATTCAATTATCTTAATAATTATAGCATTATCTCTTATTTACGATTAATTACTTATATTTACTCTCATTTCTATAGATTGTCATTTTATATAACATTAATATAGAATACTCCTCAAGAATACCTTCCAACATTTGCATAAGAGGAGTGACACGGAATGAAACCTAACAACAGAATCAGCAAACACTTTGTCCTTTGGAGCACAGCCGCACTAACCGCACTAACCCTCTCTCTATCCCCCATCGCTTCTACTGCAAGCGCGGCTACCATTGTCGTGCAGGGAACTTCCTCTCCTGTTCAGTCCACAGCACCTATCCGCAATACGACGATCCCTCCTCTCACTGAGTCTGCCAAAACCTCTGAGTTGCCCAATGTTCTTGTCATTGGCACAGGCGGTACGATTGCCGGACAATCCACAGATGAGACCAGCTTCACCAATTACAGAGCAGGCTCTCTTGCCATAGGTGATATGGTGGGCTCCCTTCCTAACCTGGACAAGCTTGCTGAAGTGAACACACTGCAATTTGGCAATTCGGGTTCTTCCGCTTACACCATACCCGACCTATACGATCTGTCGATGTCGGTTGATAAAGCGCTTGAAACTTATGACAGTGTCGTAGTAACAACAGGTACGGATACCATGGAAGAGATTGCTTACTTCCTTGACCTCACAGTCCAAAGCGATAAGCCCGTTATTATTACAGGTTCCATGCGTCCTTGGACGGTTATAGGCTCTGATGCACAAGCCAATCTGTTTAATGCGATAAAGCTGGCTGCAAGCGGACGCACAACATCGTTCGGCACTGTATTGATGCTTAACGATACGCTTCATTCCGCACGCGGTGTAACCAAAACGAACGCTTATCGCACGGACACTTTTGAGACCCCTGTACTCGGCGCTCTCGGATACATAGATGGAGATAATATCCGTATTTATCGTGCTCCTGCACGGGCAATGAAGCCGGAAGGTACAGCTAAGCCTGTCTTCGATCTCTCCAAAATTACGAAAGAAAAACTGGCTGATACCAAAGTTGAAATTGCCATCTCTTATCAACAAGCAGGCGGAGGCGCCATCAGCGGATTTGTGGCGAACGGAGCAAAGGGTATTGTCACCTCCGGAACAGGTGCTGGCGGAATCTCCAGTGCGATGAGTGCCGAAAGAAGAACGGCGATTGAGGAAGGTGTAGTCTTCGTAACTACGACACGCACAGGTTCGGGAAGTGTCTATAGCGGCGGTGAGGGAATCATATCTGGGGATAATCTCAGCCCGCAGCATGCTCGGATTCTGCTTCTTCTCTCCTTAGCATTCACAGATGACTTCGATACAATCAAAGGCTGGTTTGAAACATACGGGAAATCCGAAGTATAAACGGAATTATATTGTTCAAATCCCTCATACATGAACGAACCTCCTCGGTTATAAAGCAATCGAGGGGGTTCGTTGTTTATTTTACATATGCAATAGCAAGTCCGTCATAAGCCGGAATCAATGTACTAATTAACCGGTCATCGGAAGCCATCAGCTCATTAAACCTTCTAACTGCCTGGACAGAAGGACCATTCTTCTCATGATTCAAAGTCCTCCCACGCAAGAAGCAATTATCACCAACAATGAGAGCACCTGGATTCGACAATTCAATCGCAAATTCCAAGTATACAGGATAATTCAGTTTATCAGCATCTATAAAAAAGAAGTCAAATTTCTTTCCTTCCTCTTTCATGCTTCTCAAGCTGTCTGCTGCAGGCCCTATACGATACTCCACTCGATCGCCGAAGCCCGCTTTGCTCAGATGCTCGTAAGCAAGCGCAGCGTATTCTTCTTTAATTTCAAGAGAGGTCAATTTACCTGTCTCCCCTAGTCCTCGGCTCAGACAAATTCCGCTGTATCCTCCCAGTGCACCAATCTCAAGAATCTGTTCTGCACGCGAGGTTCGCACAAGCATCGTGAGCAGCCGCCCGTATGCCGCTGCGACCGATACTTCAGGCATGCTGCGCTCTTTAATCGTTTCTAGCACTTCCTTCAGCATTTCATCTTCTTCATATAATTTAGAAACATAATCATCGGGTGTAATCATCATCGGATATGGAATCCTCCTTAAATAACTTTCCTTCTTCATTCAATTAATTTATAATAAATGTTTGTTTAAATAAGCCGAGATAGGCGCGTACCTTATTGTACTGGTACAAGCCTTGGCAAGCAAGGCTTGCTGAAAATATATTGGGGCATCCTATTCGTATCAGATCTAAAAATAGAATGTCACCAGGATGGAGCTGAAGCAATTCAATGCAACCTTTGCAATTAATCGCAACGACACCAATGGGACTTGAATCCGTCGTATCCAGAGAATTAAAGCTGCTCGGTTATGAGGATATAACTGTAGAGAACGGAAGAGTTACTTTTGCAGCCGATTTTATCGATATTGCCCGGTGTAACTTATGGCTGCGAAGCGCCGATCGAATTCTTGTCAAGATGGGTGAGTTCAAGGCTACAACCTTTGACGAATTGTTCGAAGGAACCAAGGCCCTTCCCTGGCAGGAATGGATACCTCAGAATGGTGAGTTCCCAGTAGAAGGAAGATCCCATAAATCTCAGCTGAGCAGCGTGCCTGCATCACAAGGTATTGTCAAAAAAGCAATCGTTGAGAAGCTGAAGCAAACCTATCATACGGAATGGTTTCCGGAGAACGGAGCCCGCTTTGTCATTGAGGTTAACCTTCATAACGATATCGCACTTCTGACCCTGGATACAAGCGGAGCAGGCCTTCACAAGCGGGGCTATCGCAAGCTGGTTACAGAAGCTCCACTCAAAGAGACCTTGGCAGCTGCTCTCATTCAGCTCAGCCGCTGGGGCCCGCATCGTCCCTTCTACGATCCATTCTGCGGGTCGGGAACACTTCTCGTTGAAGCGGCAATGATCGGCTGGAATATCGCCCCTGGACTTCGCCGTTCGTTTAATAGCGAGCATTGGCCGCTCGTATCCAAAGAATTGTGGGATGAAGCCCGTGAGGAAGCGTTTGACTCTGTGAAAGATGATATACCTCTGCAAATTGCCGGCAGCGATATGGACCCGGGCGTGATCGAGGTTGCTCAAGCTGCAGTCAAGAGTGCCGGATTCGCCAAGGAAATTAAGCTTGATGTTCTGCCTGTAGCAAAAGTTCGCTTATCCGGAGATTACGGATGTCTTATTACCAACCCTCCATACGGCGAACGACTTGGAGAACAAGCCGAGGTTGAGAAGCTCATTCGTCAGCTTGGCAGAGTGGCAGCCGAGGTACCAACATGGTCCTTCTTTGCCATTACGTCGACCAAATCGTTTGAACGATACTTCAATCAGAAGGCGGATAAGCGCAGAAAGCTGTTCAACGGACGAATTGAGACTCAGTATTATCAATTTCTAGGTCCTCTGCCTCCAAAACCAGATCGTAACTAGAGCATCATGAACACAAAAGAGTAAACCTTATGCCGTTTACTCTTTTTTTAGTCCAATAATAAATAACAGGACGGAGGATATAATGCACCTTGTAGCATGTACGTTCAAAGGAGGAATAATGCTTGTCTAAGAAGTGGCAGGGTTCACGATATTGGTATTACCTCGTATTTGTGATCTTGATGATTCTCAAGCTGGGATACTTCCACAGCCAGCTCAATGCCAGAAATATAGATATGAATTTTCTCGATTATGTCATTACTTTCGGATCTTTGCTGCTCGTCTCCTTCTGGGTGCTGTGGCTGCCGCAGCGTGCAAGATTCATCGCCCTGATTGTACTGAATGTGCTGCTCAGCTCACTCATCTATGCTGACCTCGTCTATTATCGGTACTTTCAAGATTTCATCACGATTCCTGTACTGCTGCAGGCCGGTCAACTAAGCTCGCTGGATGACAGTATTTTCTCACTTATGAGATTCGCCGATCTTTGGTTTTTTGCAGATCTACTGCTGCTAGCCGTTTATTTCTTGTGTCTGGTGGTCCTCACTAAACGTACAGGTGGAGTGCGAAGCGCAGATAAACATCATTTACCTATGTATCATACCTCGAAGTGGAAGCGATTCATCAGCGGCACCCTCGCTCTTGTCATCGGTGCGGTTCTTACATTCGGTCCCATTGAATTTTACAACCGTACATGGGCCGTCGGTCTGTTTAACGGCAATTGGTGGAACCTCAGCTTATATAATGTGACTGGCTTGCTCGGATTCCATGGTTACGATCTATACCGGTATAACAAGGAGCAGCAGAACAGCCAAGCAGACCTGACGGATGAGGAAATGAACGAGGTCAAACAATTTTTTGATCATAAGCAGCAGCAGGCACTAACAGCTGTCTCATCGGATACTTTTGGCCAATATAAGGGTAAAAATGTCATGCTCGTACAGGTTGAAGCTTTGATGAATTTTGTTATTAACAAAAACATAAACGGACAGGAAATCACCCCGCATCTCAATGCGTTAATGAGGGACAGCTTATATTATAAAAATTTCTACCACCAGACCGGACAGGGACGCACCTCCGATGCTGACTTATCTGCCAACATATCGTTACACCCCCTGCCGAAAGGGTCTGTATTCACCCGCTATCCGGATCATACGTATGATTCTCTCCCGTCAGTTCTAGGAGAGCAGGGATATTATACCGCTGCTTATCATGCTTACGAGAGCAGCTTCTGGAACCGGTACACCATGTATAACAATATGGGATATGACGAATTCATGAGTAAAAATGATTACACAATGGATGAGCCGATCGGCTGGTCGCTTGGAGACAAGTCATTTTTCCGGCAATCGCTTGATCAACTGACGGGCATCAAACAGGAGCCCTTCTACTCCTTTATGATTACACTCACGAATCATCATCCATATACTCTCCCCGATTCCATTCAAGAGCTGGATGTGGGCCAGTTTAATGGAACTCTGTTTGGCGACTATCTGCAGGCCGTGCACTATTCAGATGCGGCAATCGGAGAACTGGTGGAGCGACTGAAGGAGGAGGGGCTGTGGGAAAATACCATCTTTATGGTCTATGGCGATCACGACAATTCTCTTAAAGAGCAGACCACCTATGAAGCCTTCCTCGGCAAGAATATGAATGAGCTCCAAATGCATCAAATCATGAACCAGGTACCTTTTCTCCTCCATTTACCTGATGGAGAACGTTCCGGAGTATATCTGGAGCCTGCCGGGCAAATGGATATTGCACCGACAATTCTACATTTGCTCGGCATTGAGTCAGATTCAATGTATTTCATGGGCAACGACCTGTTGAATAGCCGTAATCGGACGGTTGTACTTCGTACAGGCGCTTTCGCTACAAGAGAGCACTATTACATTCCTTCTGACGACTACCGCTTTGAACATAGCAGCTGCTATGATGTTGAGTCAGGAGAAAAGACAAACGTAAACGCATGCGAAGCTACATTTGACGAAGCAAAAAAACAGCTGTCTATATCCGATCGAGTGATTACTTACGACCTCATCGCCAAGCTTCGTTCTTCATCCAAATAAGGATCAAATGAATTAAATACCAACCAGTCCATCAACAAAACCCCCGTCTCTTATGAGAACGGGGGTTCATTGGTATGCAGGTCAGTTGTCTTCAGTCGATGCCATGCTGGCATGAAGTGATGAAAGACGTTCCTTTTCTTCTGAGAGAATTTCCTCTGCAAACTCAGTTCCGCTGAAGTTCAGCTGCTGCCGGGCTACCGCTACCGCATTCTCTGCACGCAGCAATCGCTTATTCGCTTGCTCGATCATTTCTGGTGTAGGATGTGACATCGCTTGCGATACCGCATGATGCAGTTTTTTTACTGAGTTGGAGGCTTGCGCCACCGTCGTATAGGATTGCAGACTGGAATGATCGTGTTTCATAGATAGAAGCACACTCCTCTCTCAAAGTCCCTGCTACACCTGTTAGCATGGATATTAAGAAAGGTCGTTATGCACAGAACTTAATTTTTAATAAATGGAGCTGCTTTGGCAATTACTTCTTCCTCTGTCAGCGCACTGATGTATCGTCCATTAATAAAGACAAAGGCTCTTTTACCACAAGGTCCACAATACGATTTGCAGCCTGCCTTGATCTCGGCATCCGGAGCCATCTTCTGAAGCTTAGGCACCATAGACTTTAATTTAACATGCTTTCATTTATCACAAACTCGAATATCGTTAGCCATGTACTTCCCTTCTCACCAGAAAAACATCGTTAATGGCTTCTTAACAATTAGTTATGGAAGTGATTTCCTTGCGAAGGGTGTGTAATGACGAAACCTTCCTTAGGGAAATACAGATAATCCACTTTGATGCCATCAAGCATCGGCTTGCCTGTTTCAAGCACCAAGTCGATTTCTTTGTCTGTAGATACAACCTCATCATTCTCTTTAGGTGTATCAAAGTCAATCCCATAGTGAACATGATCTCCATGATCGAGCGTGATCAGAACGCGTACATATTTACCTTCGTTTTCAGGGAGTGCCAGTTCACGTTTAAGTACTTTAGCCGCATTACGAGTTATTTTTGCATTCATTGTAAATTCATCTCCTAGTGTGATCTATTTCTAGAAATGGTTAACCATCTATAGTTGAATCAATTTCATAACGTATCAAAATGGTATTATGAAATGATTTCAGTTAACAAAAATTCAATACCATTTATTTTAATCAAGATGAGTGTATTTAGCAATATCTGCGGATTGAATCAATTTCATAATACCTATAGCTGTTTAAATCAAGGGGATATATAGGTCAAAATGATTTGATTTGTCTATTCTATATAAACCTATTTTCGCCCCGCAACATGAGGGTATTTGCGTTCTGCCCTCTGAACAAACCAGTTCATGAGAAACATCGTGACTCCGATATCATCAATCGGGAGGAGCGGCAGCACATCTGGCATAACCCAATATACCGCGGCAGGAACCAAGAAAAGAAGCTTGTCCTGCAATTGAACCTCTGAAGACATCAGAAGAGCAGGCAGCCTTTTAAACACATGAGCCCAAGACTTTAGCGATAATAGCTTCTTCCATTTCATGATGATCATACTCCTTCCCCCGTTACAACGGGATATTACTATCATAACATACGTTTAATATGCAGGGGAGGTTTCCATACCTCCCACTGCTCAAGCTCCAGAGTGTATAGCTTACCGTCAAATGTCAGCGAAGCAGCAATCGCATGGTGGACACCATAAGACGCTCGACCTCAGCAGCAATCTGAGTATATTGATTAACCGGAAGCGGATTGGTACCGAATCCTGTTTCAACTGTAAATCCAGGTTTACCATACTTCTGAATAAACCAATCTTTATATCCTGCATCACTTTCCGTCAATTTAACCAGAACATACCCCGTTGCGTTAGCAAGATGCTGTGCCCAAGCCTCACTGAACTCAGGCTCGTAATCACGATAATTCCAGTATATCTCCTCACCTTGACTGTGCAGAGCTATGACCGCGTCAAATTTCTTGTCCATCGTCCATTCTGCCAGTGCGCTGGACTCCGGTTCAGTCAGGGGATGTTCTCCTCCGTAATCTCTTGGTCCTGGACAAGTCACTGAACGGCGTCTGGCCTCCTCGTAAAAATGAGCAGGAAATTGATCATTCAGATCGATGCCCCGAATGTTCGCCTTCCAGCCTGAGAAGTCAGGATCGCCACCATTCATTTCTAGGAGCTCCTTGCAAAAGGGGTGGTGTTCTGCTCCGTTCTGTACCAATTCTATGCCATCAGGATTGAGCATCGGAACAACCCATAAGGTCACCTGTTCAGGCCATCCATCTGATAAGCAGCCATGCCAGTCCTGTTGTTCTTCGAGCGCTGTCACGTAGCATTTGACAAAATGCATCAGACAAGGAACGTTCAGCCACTCATTCGCATGCATACCTGCATTGACATGGAGCTGAATCGGACCCTTTCCTATTTGGATGTAAGGTATCTTTCTTCCAAGCACACTGTGCCCTATAGCTCCCAGCTCACACATCGACAGCCTTCGGTTTCTTAAGCGATCCAGGTCTTGTTCCAGCTCCTGATACCCGTATAGATTCATCCCTTATCTCCTCCTATGAACAAAGTGAAGGTCAAGAACCATATTACGTGCATTATATGCTGCTGATCATCATATTCGTGATAGATCCCTATGGAATTAGCTATGTATAAAAGACAGCCATATCCTTGAACTTTACTGTTCAATTCCTTGGCTGTCTTATTTTTTAATAATGAAAATGATCCTGCTACAGTTTAGATACATGCCATACGACTGGTGTGTTACGAATCTGCTCTCCAAGCCAGGATCTCGCAATACTTTGAAACATGACTGGATCTCCCGAGCAAAAAAACTGATGCACCGGCGTTTCATCCCCAATGGCAAGCTTTCCTTTATCATATAAGATGGTGCTCGTTTCTCTAGCGGTCTCATCCGCCGAACTGATTAATTTGACATGAGGACCCATAACCTGACCAATCGGCTCCATTAAGAAGGGATAATGAGTACAGCCTAGTATAAGGGTATCGATTGGTTTATCTTTCATACCATTCAAGGACTCACTAACAGTGGATCTCGTATGCTCAGACCTGAAGTCCCCTTGTTCTACCAGTGGGACAAGAGCGGGACAAGCCTGACTCATAACATTGATATATGGAGACAGCTGCTTAAGTGCTGCTGTATACGCCCCGCTATTGATCGTACCAATGGTACCGATGACTCCAATATTGCCTGTCTTGGTAGCTGTAATCGCCGCTCTGGCACCGGGATGAATGACACCGATCACCGGAATATCCACTTTCTGCGATATATGGTCCAGTGCAGCTGCTGTGGCCGTATTGCAGGCAATAACGATGACTTTTGGATCAAATTGAATAAGAAAATCTACGATTTGTTCTGTAAATTGTTTTACTTCCTCGGACGAACGGGGTCCGTATGGTGTGCGGGCCGTATCTCCAAAATAAATGACTTTTTCCCGCGGAAGCTGGCGCATCACTTCCTTGGCTACAGTCAGCCCCCCAACACCGGAATCTAATATTGCGATAGCTTGTTGCACGAACACACCGCTTCCTTCTTTACATATTTCCATCCCTTTTCAATCCTACCCTATGTTTTGGACAGCAAAAAGGTACCTACATCTTACCCGATTTAATATAGACGTTCAACCAAGCTCAGCGCAAAAAGGCCTTTTGCCTCATCCCTTTATCTACAGGGGAGCGGCAGTCAGGCCTTTGTTACGCATCTTTTCGCCTATATTGTATCGTTCTCTGCTATATCCTCAGCAGCCTGCTCAGCCTTTGCAGGTTTACTTATCCCAGATACTGTAGCGATCTCAATTTCTGAACTGTTGCCCCGAATTTCTTGCAATAAGCCTTCGGTTGATTCTTTTACTTTGGAAGCGATCTTCACACTTTGCTCGCTGACTTTCTCAATCAGATTCTGCCCCTTCTCTGTAACAAGCTTAGCATTCTCCGCAATATCCTCGCGTAGCTCTGCACCTGATTTTGGGGCAAATAGCAGCGCTGTAATAGATCCGGCAATCGTTCCAAGCAAAGTACCCCATAACAAGCTTTTATTCGTATCTTTCATGCCTGTTCACTCCTTCTCACGCGGGCTAGTATTACCCGGAGCAGGAGAGTTGCGCTGCCATGAGTGCCATACCGTCATAGCTGCATCAACGTATCGGAACATTTGACCCAGACGCTGTTCATTGTCCTGGTGTGCGCCATCCACATGCTTGTGTGCTGAACGAGACAGTTTGACGCTGATCTCATCCATCGTGCGGTTAACTTGCTGCAGCACCGTTCCAAGTGAAGCGATAGATTCAAAGAGAGGCGCTGACTTCTCCAGATGCCCCTGCATATCCGATATTGCTTTATTCGTACCTTGAATCATCGCTGAGGTATCTACAGCGAGCATATTGGTTTTCTCTTCAAGCTGACTTATACTGCGTTTAGCCTGCTTCATCAAGCTTCTTGCTTCAATAAGCATCAATACACCAGCAGCTGCCAGGATAACAAATGCCCCTGCCATCAGCGCTACACTCCATTCGACCATGTTCCAACCCTCCTGCTAACCGGGCGAACGCCCATTTTTTAGTTAATGCATTATAAGCAGGAGGAGCCTGACTTGACACAACAAAATTCTATGGATTACAAAAAGGCCCGATTAAGACAAGATGTTTCCAGCGTAATAGGGTGCTCCTGGATCCAGATCAATTACATATCTTTGAGGTGAAACCAGTGATTCCTGATGCTCACAGCGCCAGCGATGTTCCCCTGATGAACCAAGCAGCTGACCGTCCTGTATCACATCACCCTGATCAAATATATAATAGGCAGCACCGTATAAGGTACGAGCTACAACATCCGGGTCCATACCAGCAAAGTGGCATTGGAAATCCGGCACCCCAAGTGAGGATAATCCTACTGTATCCATCACAAGCTCACGTCTAGCTGCACTGCCTCCTGCTTGATACAGCCTTACATTCATCGCACCATACAGATGATCGCCATCTTCGATAGCTTTGATATAGGCAGAGGGCTTCACCAGTTTGTCGCTGCCGTAGAAGTAAATAGCTTCACAAGGCGTCACTTCTAAAATAGCGAGCAATGCCTGCTGGAACAGCTTCAGTCGCTCTTTATGCGGCAGGGCCGCCGTAAACATATCATGTATTCGAATCTGATACTGGCATGTGCCCGTAACATCATTTGCTTCTTTCCAATGCCAGGACTGTTCCACAGCACCTTTGAAGCGGTTCTTGTCCTGAATCTTGTGGACAGGCAGAATGCAGGTCTGCGCAGGCACAGTCCCATCTTCAAAATTAACCATATGCTCCATATGCATAATGACAAGCAGTTCCTGCTCTTTGTCTGTTACCTCAGCCTGATTTTGAACCTTATTCGCTGCGTCCTTGTTGACAGGTCGTTTCATCACTCTTGCTTTCCCGGTCAAACGCTTCATGACCTCCATCAGCCTCTCTTCCTTCAGCTGAGGGAGATCCTTAAACAGAAGCTCGGCCATATATACCGGATGGAATCCGGAGTTTTCTTTCTTGCGATCTGACATGATATTTCCTCCAAACAAAATAGGTGAATCTATTACATGATTCGTTTACCAATGAATTTGATTCAACTGAACTTTTGAATATCGATTACTTCTGGCTCCGCGATTGTTGAAACGGCCCCAGTTCTTTTTCGAGGTATAAGCGAATTTGTTCTGCGAACCGATCCAGCACATCAGGAAGAGTCCGCGTTACCTTATGCAGGCTTGTCCGCTCCCATGCGTAATAATCCTGTACCAGTGGCTTCCGCAGCGGCACGAGCTCCATAAACAGATTATAGCTCTCTTCATCAAATGCCCCTGCTTCATAAACGATTTCAATGATGTCTTCATAGCTGCTCGCATCCCGGAGAATAAAACCATCGATCAGGTAACTGCCTACGTCTGTAACAATCTCTATAGCCAAATGCAGAGAACGTTCCTGAACTAAGCCAAGGATAATTCCTCCATCCCAGTTTGCCTGAGCATGGCGGAGCCCAGCCGTGATTTCGGGAATAGCTGACAAGCGCAATTCAATTTGATCTGTATTTACATAGTACAATACGTTCACATCCGTTTCGTCGGTAATCAGTTACGTCTATTTTTTCGTTTCAGCCAAAAGAACATTACCGGGCATGCAATTAAAATGACGATCAGCAAAAACATCGTTTCCATTACATCTTTTAAATCGCCCACCTGCTACTCCCCTTTGTAAGTTAGATTTCGTAATCTACTGCAACAGAAGAATCTTTCACAACGCTCATATGCTTAATAATCTCTTGATGAACGGGATGGACCTGATAGGCCTCCAATGCCTCCAGGGAATCAACAACTGCTGTCAGAGAAATATCGAAAGAGCGCTCCGATTTCAAGACATCCACTCCGATCTCCAGTGATTTCAGCATCTCAATTCTGCCATCCATGCTGCGCAAAATACGAGCTGTCTCCTGAATGCTTGCGTCTGAGCGATCCTTTAATTTAAAGAACACGATATGTTTAATCATTATAATAGCTCCTTATCCCATGTCATCATTTTATGAATTTGATTCCGTTTACAAAAAATATATCATAAACACGAATAAAGTGGTAAACGAATCAATTTTATATATTACCCTAAGCTGCTTTAATCAAGAGTATATAGATCAAAAACGGTATTGTTTGTCTATATTTAGTTTCTAGCAAAAAAGGCCTCTATTACTCAGGCCCTTGTGAATCTGCATCATGCTTCTCTCTTCTATCCTTCCGCGGTCCAAATTGACTTAATATATCTTCGTCTACAGAGTGTTTGATCGCTTCAAGCTCCTCATCTTCAGTGTCTGATTGGATAGTGTTTGATTCGCTGCCGTTCTCTACTGCTCGTCTCAATTCAGTCCCTTCATCATCCCCTGCACGTCTGCGCAAGACCTCCTCTTCGTCATCATCCGCCTGCTTCTTAACGAGCTCTATGATCTCTCTTAATTTTGCAGGAAGAGGAAGTCCGATGCGGTTGTAATTCTCTGTAATGGAGATCAATTCATTGGCCAGGTAAAAGTACATCGCCCCGCCTTTAATTACATCTGTCCCGATTAACTGGTCGATCTGGTGTGCAAGTAAAATAACAAGCAGCATCAGACCTTTGCGTGTCAGTCCCCAGAAGCCAATCTTGCTGTTCAACCTACTGCCTGTACGGATTGCAGCCGCAACTCCGGTGATATAATCAATGGCCATCGCAATACATAGCAAGATAAGCAGCTGCGTCCATCCCCCAAACGCAAATGTGAAGAAAGCCCATACAAATCCGAGGATCATATTGATTAATGCCGGATTCATTCATGCCCCCTCCTCTTCCTTTTCTCTCTATTAATCTATGAAAATAATGGAAAAGTGACACGAATTTATTTTGATTTTTATGAAATCAAATGTTTGTCCATTTTTGAGTCTTAAGGCCTATTTTTAAACGGTTTTACCCTGATTTCATTGGTCTATACTAACTCCACATACATTTAATAGGAGAAAAATGGGGTCATCCATAGTCCGATTTTCCCTTAACAAGGCTCCTCGCATATGAATATGCTTTCAAAGGTGGTCATGTCGACACTTGAAACGACCGCTTATTTTGTTGTAGTATTTGTTTAAAAAATCGGAGGAAATATGCCTAAACAACAAGAACAACATTCGATCCAGGCGTGGTCTCTGATCAACCGCAAATATCTGGGAAAAGGCGTACGCGTAAAGCGATTTCGCAGGCCGACACGCTGTCAGGTTCGCAACCGTATATTGCTTGCCGTTCTCATGGCAAACGACATCAAATTATCACAGTTAGCTGAAGATCTGTCGATTTCATCAAGAAGTGTCAGCGCATGGGTGTATGAAGGTCGAATCCCAGGAAGCACTAATCTGGATAAAGTATGTCACTTACTCGGTTATCCGCGCCATATTTTGTTTAACGAAGATGTCATTAGAAACAGTCCTGTCATTTGTCAGCCGGAATCCTCCCGATTCATGAAGCGAACGGTTACTCGCTCGCCAGTAAGTAATCGGATATTGACTGGATTATGCATGGTCCATGACTTGTCCGTTACGGATGTGAGTCACTGGATCGGGGTTCATCCGGGAACATTCCGTAAATGGCTCCATCAAGGAACCATGCCCTCTTCTGCGTTCCAGGATCAGGCAGAGCAATTTTTCAAAGTTCCAAAGTCGATACTTTTTGCAGACATTATTTTGAAACAGAATTCATAATATCCCCCTTTTGGGTAACAGAGCATTCCCTGCATGAGCTATCTGCTCTTGCAAGGAATGCTCTTCTTTTACTATTTCATCTCCGATGAGGATTTACCGCCTTACCGCTTGAGAAAGGCTTCCCCGCGTGCGGCGGCGATCTCATTGATTCGGTCAGCTCCTCTTGAGCCGCGTGGTGCTTCAGACAGCTTCACAAGCACAGCACGTCCAGATTCGGTACCATAATCTATTATAAATTTGTACGTACAAGTCAGATATTTTTATCCTGTATTTTTGCCAGCTAAGCCTTCTGTTCTGTCTTTGTCTCATTTATATATTTGAGTCCTGTGTATCTCGCTCTTAAGGTATGTGCGGTCCTCATCGCACGCTCCAGCTGTTCATCGGTTACACCGAGCTCTTGTATAGTTGATGGACCTCCGGTGCGGCTGAGCCAATCCTGCATTTGCTCCTTCTTAGGCAGATCCTTATAAGCATCAAAAGCTTCTTCCTGCCCGCTCTTATAGAGCCCACGATATACATCTGAGAGCAGTGCGGATGCAACGCCCACTTTCGCCCCATGCAAAATCGCTTTTTTACCCTGCTGAAGAAATTCCATCTCCAGACGATGGGATATATGATGCTCACCACCGGAAGCTGGCCGAGAATGATCAATGATCAGCATCGAGATGCCGGAAGCAATCAATGCTTCCATCAAAATTTTAACTCCTTGTATGCTGCCCTCAGCGATCTCATTCACATGATGAACACAATCCATCAGCGCTTCTTCCGTCATGCGGTAGGCAAGCGGACAATAAGGTTCGCCTCCAAGGTCCCGTGATATTTGCCAATCAGCAAGAGATGTGAATTTACCAAGCATATCTCCGAAGCCAGCAGCCGTCATGACTTGCGGAGCTTTCGCAAGAACACTCAAATCTGCAAAGATCGCTTCCGGTGGAATCGCCTGAAACGTCTGCTTCGTGCCATCCACGATAAGAGGGGCGCCTGCAGAAGTGAAACCGTCAACAGATGCTGCTGTCGGAACGGATACAAAAGGCTTATTCATCTTGAAGCAAACAAAACGGACAAGATCATGTATGGTGCCAGAGCCAACTGCGATGATCACCTCTGTATCCTTGGAGATGCCTAACAGAACCTTAACGATAAATGCTTCATCCGCAACAACCTCACCTCCGGTGTTTCCAGGCAGAAAGAGCTCGTCAGTAATGACTCCCGCCGTTTTTAGATAAGAGATGACTTCATCGCCTGCTGCTTGTTTGGTATGCTCATCAAATACGACCGTTACTTTTTTATAATCCTGCTTGATCAGATAAGGAGCCATTTGCGCAAGTGCTCCATCCTCCAAGCAAATATGCATTTCTACCGTACGGTGTGGATTACCGCATGTACACTGACTCGCTTCTTCATTCCACTCGGCAATACAATCATTCATACTCATACTCATTATCCTTACCTCCTGTATGATCGTTTATATTCTCAGTTTCTAATATGTACGTACAAATTGTCAAACAAAAATAAAAGACAGCAAGCTGCTGTCTAGAGGGGGACTTCCTCTTGAGGAAAGCAAATTCCTCCTCCGTTTTGGCGGAAGTGGCCAACAAATAAACCCCCTCCAGAATTGACGGGAGTCATGACCACGTGCCTAAGACAGTTAGCATAATTTCGAGCTAGGGCTTGCTGAACAAGAGCGGCTGACGCAAGAGGTCAATTTTTAATCCGGCCCAGCTGCAGGTATCCAGCCTGTAAGCAGTGCTCCACCTTCCGAATGGTTACCTGCGCAAAGTTCACCTCCGTGTCGCCTTACAATTCTTTGTGAAATGGTCAACCCTAATCCGCTACCTCCAGTTGAACGATTTCTAGATACTTCACCACGATATAGAGGTTCAAAAACTCGATGTAGTTCTTCCGGGGAGAAGCCCGGACCTGTATCACGTATCGCAAACTTTATTTTGTTACCCTCTTTATAACATTGAACAACAATTTCACCATAGGAGGGTGTGTGTCTGACGGCATTATCCAAAAAATTGTTCATCGCACGTTCCAATAAGTGCATGTCACCGTTAACGAAGCAGTCGTCTACAGTATGGTTCAAGATCGAGATGTTCTTTTGCCGAGCTTGCGGACTTAAACTTTCAATTGATTTCAAGATGATAAGTTTAAAATCAATCCTCTGATAATGAAGATTCATCTCCAGATGCTCCATCTTTGTAAATGTGAAAAGGTCCTCTACCAACCGGTCCAATTGCGCCGATTTTTCCTTACAAACCGTCAAATATTTGGTTATTTTATCCGGAGATTGGGCAATGCCCTGCTCCAGACCCTCCAAATAACCTCGTAATGCGAAGAGAGGGGTCCGTAAATCATGCGCGACAGCTGCGATCACGAATCGACGTTCTTCTTCCAATTCCGCTTGTTTTTGAAAAGCTTTTTGAATTCCATTCACCATCACTGCGAATGCATCGCGCACTTCAGAAATTTCTGTGATCCTGGATCCAGGCAACTCCACCTCCCAATCTCCTGCGGCGATTTTTCTAGCTGCAAAGCTCATCCTTTCGAGAGGCTTAAGAAGAAACCTTCGCATTTCAACACCGATAATAAAGAAAGCTAACAATAGTCCGGCAAATATCGAAATTATCTGAACCGCATTTGACTTCGGCAGATAAATAACGACCTTTCCAAGTAAATGACCGTCCTTTATGATGGTGAACCGTTCGGTAGAAGACAATTTGCCATGGCTCTGCGGATTAGACCGATAAATTTCCTGATCTGACGCGGATAGAATAGCCGCTTCCATCTTCGCTTGCCGCAACTCATTATGCAATTGGTTTTGCCAATTCGGATCCCTCCATTTGTCTGAATTGGTTTCGATCAGGTGTACGGTCTCGAACAGTTGTCTTTGCAGAATCTCGTCTTGCAGCCCGTTTTTTGCAAAGCTGAGCGTTTTTGTCTCCATGAAATGTGCTGTCACATAGAAGATCCACGGCACTAGCAGTATGAAGAAGAAAAGCAGTATAGTAAACGAACGAATGCGAAGTGTTCTCATTTTATCCTCCCTCAAAGCGATACCCTATTCCCCATACGTTGACCAGGTATTGAGGATGGTTCGGATCGGATTCGATTTTTTCGCGAAGTCGACCGAGGTGCACCCGAATCGTATGCCTGTCGCCCACCCCATCCCAAAATTTTGAAAGTATCTGTTCATATGAAAAAACATGCCTGGGGTGTTCGACAAATAATCGCAACAACTCATATTCCCTCGGCGTGAGCACTACACTCTTCCCATCCACGATCACTTCTCTTGTGGATAGATTTAGCTTGATGCGGCCAAAATCCAAGATCCTTTCATCCATTTGCAGCTGGGAAACGGAACGCCGCAATACAGCTTTTATCCTGGCTACGATCTCGCCGGGTGAAGCGGTTTTGACGATATAATCATCGCCGCCGAGAGTCAGCCCTCGAATCTTGTCCACATCGTCGCTGCGTGCGCTCAAGAAAAGGATCGGAACGTTACTCTCCGCCCGAATATTGCGACATAGCTCAAACCCGTTTTGTCCCGGCATCATGATGTCAAGAACTATACAATGAATGGAACTTTGCTTAAATAAAGCCCACGCTTGAACGGTATCGCAAGCGGTTATAACGCGAAAGTTTTCGTATTCTAAAAAGTCCCTCAATAGTTCGACAATGCTTTGATCATCGTCTACAACCAGTATCGTACTTACTTCGCTCATGAATATCCCACCTTTGAATACTAGTTTATCATTTTTCCCCAAGAAACTAACGGAACCACCTGATTTGTGATGAATTGTTTATTGTTTTGTGACCTTTTTGCAACTTCGTTTGAGAGACTCGTTTGTTATGCTTCTTCTTGCGGGCACGGAAAGCAAATATCGAAACTGAGGGCTCGTTCTATACAAAACGGATGAAGGAGGATGACATGGGCTTGGAACACGGCAGTTTCTCGTTTTTTCCATTCGGTGCTCTATTTTGTCTCACGCTTTTTTCTTTGGTGGCAGTTCGAATCTATGCGATTCGTCATCGCTACAAAGAATCCAATCAAAAAGACCGTGACATCGCATTGATTCTAAAAGGCCGGATGGCTAGGGGTGAAATCGACGAGAAGGAATATCACACGCTGAAGGATCTTCTGACAAAATAACTTTCCCCTGATCGACCCGCAGGTTCGAGGATCAACGTACTGACTTTGAATACGAGGAGGTTTATGGATGTTAACGGTTCAAATCGTGCTTTTTGATGGCTTTGACCTTCTGGATGCCATTGCGCCTTACGAGGTTTTTTGCGCCGCTGCAATATATGCTGATAACGCGTTAAGCGTAGAACTCGTCACCGCTGAAGGGCCGAGATCAGTTACTAGCGGCATCAACGGGTTAAAAATTGAAGCAAGCGGCAGACTGAACCCGAAACGTGCGGGCATCATTCTCGTACCTGGTGCGTCGGGCGACGTTGAAGGAGATGGCCCCGATTCGCCCCCGGCTATTTTGTCGCGGGCAATGAATACAGAATTGACTGGAATGATTGGGCAGGCAATCGGGCAAAAAGACCTCATCGTCGCCACGGTTTGCGGCGGTTCCCTGCTGCTGGCCATGGGAGGGCTCTTGGAGGGCAGACCGGCGGTAACGCATCATCTGGGCATGGATGTACTTGGAGCAACCGGCGCCATTCCCGTCTCAGCACGTGTAGTGGACAACGGCAACCTGGTGTCCGGCGGCGGTGTTACTTCGGGACTCGATGTAGCGCTGTATCTCGTGGAACGCGAGCTTGGACCGCGCATCGCACACGCGGTAGAGCAACTGTTCGAATATGAACGGAGAGGAACGGTTTGGCGAGAAGAAGGCATTGCGCCTAGCTCTCAAATGGCAGTGACCGACGAAGAAACGAACATTGCGATGAACAAAGCGGGGATGACTTACGATACCCTGGATATAAAATCATCCAGGGAATCTGACTTCGACGGGGATTGGGATACGACAATCGCTACGCCTGTTGGGAAACTGGAGGTCAAGCTCTCCATCTCCATAAGGAATGGGACGATCCAAGGCAAGGCAACACAAGGGGATGAGACCGTCGAGTTTTTAAACCCTTTACTACAGGACAATAAGCTTACCTGGTCGCTGCGAATCACGAAACCCATGCGCTTAAATCTGAAATTCGAAGCTGCCGTGGGCGGAGATCACATGACCGGATTCGCCAGGGCCGGCATACTGCCGGCATCCAAATTAACAGGCAAACGGGTATCCTAACCCGGAAATGTGTATAAGCAATAAAAGTGAAGCCGCGGGGGTATTGGATTGCATGAAGAAGCGGAAAACATTATACGGAATATTGGCCTGTGTCAGCATTGTATACATCATGTACGCCTTGACGCAGAATTATATGATCGATCCCGGAGCCGGGGATTTTTTAAGCCATAAAACCGGACTGAAGCGCGAGCTTAATCTCCCGGTCTGGTTAAACGTTATGCGCGTTCATGTTGCGTTTGCCTGCATCGCCATGGCGGCGGGGCTGCTCAACTTTTCCAATCGAATCTTTGAAAAAAGCCGCAAATTCCATCGCATAAACGGCTACATTTATTTGGTGTCCGTACTTCTTGTCGTGCTGACTTCCGGGTACATGGCGCCTTACGCTACCGGAGGAAAAATAACAAGCATGGGGTTCAATGCGCTAAACATGATATGGCTGCTCATAACCAGTATGGCGCTCGTACAAATCAAAAAGAAACGCATCATCCGGCACCGGAACTGGATGATCCGAAGTTACGCCTTTTGTTTTACGAACATGTTGATTCATCTCATCACTTCTCTTTTTCATGAGGGATTCGGTCTTGTTTACGCTACCAGCTATATCATTGGTGTTTACGGCTCCATTGTGCTGCTGCTGGTCATTCCTAACATTATAATCAGAATGATCGGCCGATCCAGAGAGGCAGTGGTTACCCCTTAAATGAGGTGGCCCACTCACATCCGCATGATTTGAGTAGTGTACTGGTTTTATTAACAACACCAAAACATCGCTTAAGGGTAAGGGATTACGTTCCGTTGTATGCCTTGAGCTAAACGAAAGGAATAGGTATAAGGATGAACAAAATATTGGGATTGCTCATGTCGTTTGCACTGGTTCTAAGTCTAGTTGCCTCTGCAGCAAGTGCGAATACAAAAGATAACAAGGATGCATCCAAGGACAAGAAAACTACGCATGTTCAAGTCGTATTATTCGATGGTTTCGATCTGCTGGACGCATTAGCGCCATATGAAGTATTCGCTGCCGCGGGAATGTACTCAAAAGGAGCAGTTACTGTAGAATTGGTTTCTGCAGAAGGCAAGCGTTCTGTCCCGAGCGGTCTGAATGGACCCGCTCTCGAAGCGCAAGCCGCATTAGACCCAAACCGTCCGGGAATTATTTTGGTGCCCGGAGCTGCAGGGAAGCCGGCGGGAAATTCGGAAGATGCTGTTCCGAATATATTAGCGCAGGCCATGAAGACAGACTTACCGGGTATGTTGAAACAAGCTTTTAACAATAAAGAAATCACTGTGGCTACCGTATGTGGAGGTACATTGATACCTGCAATGGCAGGTTTGTTGAAAGATAGACATGCGGTAACCAATCATATCGGCATGGCTGCGTTAGGAGCTTTCGGTGCAATTCCGATTGAAGCAAGAGTCGTTGAAGATAGTCCTCGTTTCGTGAGCGGGGGAGGTGTGACTTCGGGACTTGACGTGGCCTTGTATTTGGTCGATCGTGAATTAGGGCCCCAAGTCGCGAATTCCGTAGAAAAGTTATTTGAGTACGAGAAAAGAGGCACGGTGTGGAAAGCGGAAGGCATTACGCCGGTCGACTTTAATACGAGTCCAAAAGCGTCTGAAGAAAAACAACCAGCTGCTATTTCCGTGAGCACTGCCGAAAAGTAAAAAACCGATCCAAAAAAAGCAACAGCGGCGGACTAGGATGCGAAAGACCTAGCCTGGCCGCTGTTGCAGTTTATGCTCAAAGCTACCTGTAGTTGAATTCACCTGAGAGTTCCGACTGAAACTCGGCCTTCTACTCTTCAATGGCAAATGGCGTAAGTATGAAGGAATTTCAGGAATGGATCGGTCAGAGTCATTTTTCCACTACAGCTAATATTTACGCTCATTTGGATTACCGTTCAACGATTTCTTCTGCCCAGGTAATGAGCACCAGCTTCAAGATATCGAATAACAAAAAGGTTCCTTCACTGCTAGAAAAAGCAGTTCAGAAACCTGTCATTGATGAAGTGATGCGGTCGAGAGGACTCGAACCTCCACGGGGGTTAGCCCACACGGACCTGAACCGTGCGCGTCTGCCAATTCCGCCACGACCGCATATTTAATAGACCACTCTCATATTATAGCGATTCGTTCTATACATTGCAAGTTATATAGCAAATTTCAATAGATGAATCCGTTTCACAACTCATTCAAGGAGAAGACCTTACAAAGGCTGCTCCTTGTCTCCTGCGTTTTGATGAATCAGCTATAAATCTATTATTTCCAAATCTCGTCTGCTATTTCTTTAATGAAGACAAGCTTATTCCACTGCTGTTCTTCTGTAAGCAAGTTGCCCTCTTCTGTTGAAGCAAATCCGCATTGCGGGCTAAGGCAAATCCGATTAATATCCACATACTCGATCCGTATCGAATTCAAGATAGAACGCATCGTAGTTATTGATGCCAAGCAATGTTTCAGCAATCGGCTCATATCCCCCGGAGGAAGCCCATGTGGAGTTGTAGTTACCGCGGCAAACATGCGTCGTGACCACAAGATCCTGTGGGAGGTCAGCAATCGCTTCACTGTTGACACGGGCAAGAGTTTCAGCAAGAGCTTTGATATCTCCTCCATTGTTCGTAAACATACCAATGAAGCCCTGGTCGCAGAGTGCGCCCCATGTGCAATCATCCAGCTGAATACTACGGCAGCCGAGCTCGTAGAATGCCAGAATCGTTTGGCGATATGCATCTGCCGTGTCTCTGACAAGATCATCGTTATTAGGATATCTTGGCTGTAAGCTCACGATACTCTCCGCGCTGCAGCTCAAACAAGAACTGAGCAGGAGCTGGAATGGCTTGACGCGCTACAACATCATCACCTGCAACGTCTCTCAAGAATTTATAGTGTGCAAGGATGTGTCAGCTGTTCTTGAGAGATTTCTCCATTTTGAAATTGCGCTCTTGCTTTCTTCAAGGCTTCCGGACGAAGAAAGTTCTTTATAAAATCGCTTCATGCAGTGCCTCCACATAAGCCGCCGCCAGCTTGGACATCATTGCATTCTTATGAGCGATCCACCCCACGTTAATCGTTTCCTTACAATCCAGCGGTACGGGAATAATATCATTTCCGTTCAAGTCTGCACTGAGGACGCCGGTTGAAATTGTATACCCATTCAGACCGATCAGCAAATTGAACAGCGTTGCTCTGTCATTGACACGAATGCTCTTCTTATGTGAAAGCGTGCTTAAGATCTCTTCAGAGAAATGAAAAGAATTATATTCGCCTTGGTCAAAGGACAAATAAGGATATTCCTCTAGCTCCTCAATGGTAACAATAGGCTTCTTCGCCAGCGGGTTATGGACACTAATGAAGATATGCGGCTTCGCGACAAACAAACTGTGAAACTGCAAATTGGCAGAATCCAGGAGTCGATTGATTACCTTGGCATTAAACTCATTCAAATACAAGATTCCAATCTCGCTGCGCAGTGTTTTGACATCTTCAATAATTTCATAAGTCTTGGTTTCCCGAAGCGCCAGCTCATATTCATCTAATCCGTGCTCATTCACCAGCTTAACAAAAGCATTGACGGCAAAGGCGTAATGCTGGGTAGAGACGGAAAAGTGCTGCGGGGACGGCTTCGCGTTACGGTATCTGCTCTCTAGCAGCTCTGCTTGTTCTGTCACCTGTCTGGCGTACCCCATAAATTCAGCGCCCTCCATTGACAGGGTGATTCCTTTATTTGTCCGCTCAAATATGGTGATACCAATCTCTTCCTCCAGCTCTTTTATCGCCTTGGACAAGCTCGGCTGAGATATAAACAGCCGCTTGGCCGCCTCATTCATGGAACCGCGGTTCGCGACTTCAATAACATATTTTAACTGCTGTAGTGTCGTCATAACTCTCCTACTTTCTTCGCTAGTGCTCACATATGCCTTGCTCTATTTTATCATTCTAATGGTTGTAAATTAAACTAATACTCATTTACAGAAGACCGAAGAACATAATTCATCGTAAATCTCCATACACATCATTAAATGCACACTTGGAATCGGGATTCATATAAGGAGGGTCGAAATATGGCTGTTGCTCCCCCTATTTTACAAGCAGGAGATACCGTGGGTCTAGTTACATTAGGAAGCCCATTAAGCGCCGCCACCATTGATGCCCGCATAGAGATCCTTCGGACAGCAGGACTTAATGTGGTTATTGGCAACCATGTATATGATTCGAATGGGTTCCTCGCAGGCACCAATGAGGAGCGGGCATCAGACCTTATGAGCATGTTTGAGAATGAAGAGGTCAGATTAATTCTGGCTACGCGCGGCGGCACGGGTGTTGCCGGCATTCTTCCCTACCTTGACTATAATGTGGTTCGCAATAATCCCAAAATTGTATCTGGCTATAGTGATATTACAATTCTGCTGAATGTCCTCTATCAATACGCGGACCTTATTACACTGCAGAGCCTCATGCTTATTGACTTCGCACCGCAAACACCTGCATATAACTTCGACCAATTTTTTAACGCCACCTCTACTATTCAGCTTGAAAGACAGATTACGAACCCTCCCGGCATTCCTCAAATCAGCAGGATTCAAGGCAATGTAACCGGTCCTATCATTGGAGGGAATTTAGCTTCCTTCATAGATTCAATTGGAACTCCCTATGAGATCGATGTACGGGACAAAATATTGTTGCTTGAAGAAACGCATGAACCAACGAATACGATTTACCGTTATTTGAACCATCTCTTGCTGGCGAATAAATTGCAGGAATGTGCGGGTATTGTGATGGGAGAATGCACGGGATGTCTAGAGGCCTATGGAGTTTCCTACCAGCAGTTAATTGAAGAAGTCATCGTACCGCTAGGCAAGCCGCTTATGACCAATGTGACCACCGCTCACGGAATATACAAAGCCGCAATACCGATCGGGGCGACGGTAAATTTGAACACCTATGAGAATACACTCACTGTCATTGAGCCGACGGTTAGTGTCGGACAATAATCAACTAAATAAAGAATATCATTTTGTTTATTTTGTATATAATTGAGAGGGTTATAATAAGCTTTGATCATTGAACGGTATGGAGGGTATATAATGGAATGGGAAACGCTGCCTGACTGGTTCTGGATTCTCTTATATCTATTACTGCTTGCTACTCTTGTGACGGCTGTTATTAGCTTGTTTCGAAAGAAGAGAGTCCCCTTCGCGATCATCGCGATAATAATGACTCTTACTATACCCTTAGTCAGTATATATAACAGCATTGGGAGATCCGCAGGATATAACGAATTTGAGCATCTATTCCACAAACTGAGCGAAGGATCACTATGGTCTATCTATGTCTCTCTTGGATACGTGTATATATTATTTTGGTGGATCACTATTTTCGTTCCACACAACAAACAACATTAATCATAGAGACATCCGAAAAAAAGAATCAATAACGGAGTTCTGATTAATGGTCGTACCTATGTACCTCTGCGTGCAGTTGGTGAAGCCTTGGCGCTTACATTAATGTGGATAACGAAACGAAAACAGCTGCAATAGATGTTAGAAGATAATTACAGTGCCCGAGGGTGGGTGGTTTTCCCTCGCCCTTGAAAAGGATAGTAGTGAACGCCAAAAATCCAAGGAGCTAAGCGATAATATACCGCTTAGCTCCTTGCCTTTTACACTCTATACTATTTTGAAACTGAGGCTGTTCAAAAGTTTTACTTTTGGGACAGCCGCTTTTAATTTGATAAGACGAAAATGAGAGTTAACAAAGTAAATAAAATGCATGAGATTAACTTTGTTGTTTTTTTATTTTCACGTATAGAATCAATTAAACTACATATAAAACCAAAGGAAACGACTACCACATTAAGTAGTGTTAGAAAATCGGAGCCGTCCATATGGTGTCATACCTACTTTCATTATTGAATTAAGTAATCATACTGATGCCACTTTATTTGAGTGAATGCAGTATTTGTTCCCTCATACCCATAATACAGAAAGACCTAAAGATGGTACATCCTTCACGCTAAAAGTGACTGAAGGGGTGCCAACTTGCATCTTTTAAGCCAATACTCACCAATTGCATTGTTAACTACTAGATAGATTTCCACTATGATCGTGTCCAATATCAAGCTTTACTCCGCCCCACCCTAGCGATCCAGGTCTTATAGAATATCCTCCATCCCATGCTACTGCAAATTTATCAATAGAGTAGAATACAGGGTTATAATCCAAGTCCCAGTTGTAATTAAGTTTGAAAACAGCCTGTCCACTAGCGACAGATCTTATTCTACTTACACTTATCCATCTACTTCTTTATTTGGAGATGCTGATGGTTCCTCTCTCTTGATAAGCACCTTGCACAGCTTCCATAGTAAATATCCAATAAATGCTCCCGATGTATTCAGCAGCAGATCATCAACGTCAAAGGTCCCCATACTAAAAACAATCTGTGCGCATTCGAGCAGCAGACTAAAGCTGAAGGACAGCAGCATGACAACGACAAAGCTCAGCTGCTTGATCATCGTTCCTGCCAAAAATCCAAACGGGATAAAAATGGCTACATTACCAAACAGATTGATTAAATTATGTGTTGTTGGATGCACCAAACTGTCTTTTATCGTATGCAGCAATATCAGATTGGATCTATAGCTCATCGTTTGACTCAGAGATGCTGGATTCTCTATGACCCTGTATAACAGCTCGCCGAGTATATCAAGATCAACAGTTCCGAACTTAAACAAAATGACCTTGATCACTACATAGGAATATAGCAGCAGCAAACCTAGTATGAGCACAGGATACAGATGAATTTTTTGTTTCATAATCATTACTCCCTCGTTGTACATAAATTCCTAATGAGTACAGAGTATCTGATTCTTTTTAAGATCAAGGGAATAAATTCTTAAATCTTTCTTAAGAGAATCAGTTTCAGATCTCAATTCGGAAATGTTACGATTATCAATCTATGAAGTTCTTATTCTTCATCGGCTTTCATATAGTAAGAATAATAGAGCAAAATGATAGAATCATAACTCCATTCCAGATAGGGGAGGTCATTATGTACCGTTTATCACGTGCTTCATATGTAGGAATCAGCGGATTCCTCCTGCTAGGGTTCTCATTAATGCTGGTTCTCTTCATTTCCATGTGGCAAGGAGCACTTCATATTCCATCCAGTCTTCTTCAGCTGAACACCATCTTCTTAAGCATACTCATCGAAGCACTTCCGTTCGTACTGATTGGTGTACTGATCGCCGGCGTTATTCAAATTTTTGTGACAGAAGATCATATTCGGAGATGGCTCCCCACAAGCAAGCCTGCCATTATAGTCATGAGCTGTGTTATCGGTGCGCTGTTTCCCGCCTGTGAATGCGGTATTGTACCCATCGTAAGACGGCTCGTTCAAAAAGGAGTTCCGCTCTACGCGGGTGTCGGTTTTATGCTTACCGGTCCACTCATTAACCCGATTGTCATTGCTTCCACCTACATGGCTTTTGGCAACGATTTGCAAATGGCTGCGCTTCGTATGGGCATCGGGTTCTTGATTGCTCTGCTGATTACCTTTGCGGTGAGCATGTCATTTGATGGGAATCAATTCAGATTTACCTCGGCCCAATCCGTGTCCAATGCTCAGCATCATTCACACGGTAGTCAGCAAAAAACGTCTTCTATTGCTGTACGCATCAAGCATATGCTGCATCATTCCATTGACGAATTTTTTGACATGGGGAAGTTTCTCATTATCGGAGCCTTTATCGCAGCAGCAGTTCAAACCTTCGTCTCTGCCAAAACTCTGCTCGGTATGGGTACAGATATGGCTTCATCTACCCTTGTCATGATGGGACTCGCCTTTGTTCTGTCTTTATGCTCGGAAGCAGACGCGTTTATCGGTTCTTCCTTTAGCCATTTATTCGGTACAACACCAATACTCGCATTCCTTATCTTCGGACCCATGCTGGATCTTAAGAACACAATTATGATGCTTAGTGTATTTCGTACCCGATTTGTTGTGTGCCTTCTCGCTCTCGTCATACTTACCATATTTACATCACTTATGCTGCTTAACCCCTATATATAAGGAGGCTTCGTTCCGCTCATGAACATCAAATGGAATGGACAACAGCTCCTTCGAGCTGGCATCCTGCTGCTATTTTCCATCATGCTGTTCCGGCTGCATTTCACCGGTGAAATCTTAAAGTTCGTTAATCCAAAATATGAGCTGCTCAGTCTAAGCGCCGCTATCCTATTTGCGTGCCTGTTTCTGATTCAGCTCAGTAGAGGCTGGGAAATAATGAAGCATAACTATACCCGTCATGAACACATTCATCATCCTCCTTCTAAGGAAAAACAGGGCAATTTAATCCAGCCGCATGAATCTCACCATTGCGGAGAGGAGCACTGTCATCATGATCACGGAGATGGCAAGATAAATTATAAGAAACTCATCGGTTATGCAATTATTATATTCCCGCTGGCTGCTGGATTCCTTGTACCTCCTCAGGTTCTGAACGCTTCCATCGCAGATAAAAAAGGAGGTATGCTGCTGTTAACCGGCTCACAGCAAGAATCAGCAGCGACAGAAACATCCAGATCCGAAGAATTAAATGAAGAGCCTGATTTGGCTAACCAGCATACAGAGCTTGCGGAAGCCCCTTCATCTGAAGGAGCCATCATTGATGAACATGCAGAGGATGAAGGCGTTATGGAGAACACGGTATCGAGGGATGAATTCGAGCAAATCATGGCGGACCTGGAGGAGAAACGCTCCATTGTGATGCAGGAGCATCTTTTTGCTTCCTATTATGAACGTATTGCTAACACGCCGGATGCTTACACTGGCAGATCCATTCAGCTGTCCGGTTTTGTATTTCGGGATGAAGAACTCTCGGAAAACCAACTCGTTATATCGAGGTTTTTAATTACCCATTGTATCGCAGATGCCGCACTGATCGGTTTTCTGGCTGAATTTCCGCAAGCAGCTCCGCTTGAGGAGGATACATGGATTGAAGCTACCGGTGTAATCGATACGACGACGCATAACGGAACCAAACTGCCTATTATTCGCATCATGGAATGGAAGAAATCAACAGCCCCCGATCAGCCGTACGTCTATCCGCTGAGTGTAAGGATTTTATGATAAGTTTGACCGTATTCAATTAGTTCGACATCTTAATTTTTATCTTGTTCAGATAGGTGACAAGCTGTTCCACATTCTGCACCGCTTGAGCAAAGCCGATATATCCATCCGGCCGGACAAGAAATAGGGAGCTGAGTGGAATGCCTGCTTTTTTCATCGCTGCTCGGTCGTTGAACTCATAGATTGGGATGGAATTATCGACAGCAAACTGAGCCAATTCCGGAACTGCTTGACCATAGACATGTATCTGCCATTTCATGGATTGCAGCGGCTTGTAATTGTCTTCTGACATCTCTACCCATGGCAAACGGTCGCCTGCGTGCAGATGGCCGGCTTTGCCTTCACTTAGCAGGCTGTCAGGATAATGAATCCGTGTTTGGGACAGCATTTCAAAAGCTTTTCTCCGGGCTGGCGGGAGATGGAACAGGACAGGTACAAAAAACGGAATGACCACCTCCATCGCTAATTTGGTATTGATTCCCTTGCCCACCATAATCTGAAATGCTCGGTCTGTCGTTGCTACAAGGGTTCTTGCGAATCCAATTCTTTCCGTTTCATAGGAATCCAGAATTTGCTCGTCTGCTTCTCCCTGAAGAACAGCGGCAAGCTTCCAGGCTAGGTTCATCGCATCCCCAATACCTGTGTTCATCCCTTGTCCTCCTGCGGGACTATGGACATGCCCTGCATCTCCTGCAATAAAGATTCGTCCCTTACGGAAATGCTCGCTGACTCGGTGATGAACGTTAAAGGTAGAGAACCAGTTTACATCTTGAATCTCCGCCTCTGTATTATGAGACGCATAGGGAGCAATAGGGGAAAAATCCTCCGGAAGTCCCTGCTCCAGCACCGATTTCGGAATAATTCCGATCAATCTGACATATCCTGTCGTGCGCACCGGTGCTGTGAGACAGAATCCGTCATTGTTAAAGTTTACATGCAGGCCATGAATGGGGACGGCACTCTTCACGTCAGCCACATAAAATATCTGCTCATAGGTTCCGCCGGAGAACGAGAGCTCCAGTCCTTTGCGCACCGTACTATGAGCGCCGTCACAGCCGCACATATACTGGAATAGGGCCTCCTCGTACACTCCGTCCTTCGAAAGTACTGCATGAACCGCATTTCCTTCTTCACTGAAAGAAACAAGCTCCGTGTTCCACTCCACACGGTCCCCTCTCTCCTTCAGCGTATTTTCAAGAACCTCCTCATGCTCATCCTGAGGAAGGCTAAGCACATAAGGATAGGGACTTATCCCAAGTCCAATATCCCCCATCTTCATGCGCGCTTTAAGCTCCCCGTCTTTACGAATTTGTAGTTCCTGGATGGGAATTCCCCGCTGAGCCAATTCATCTGCAAGTCCAAGCTGCTGGTAGTACTCCAGTGTTCGCGCATGAACGACAATCGCTCGAGAGGCTTCTCCTGTTCCGCTGTTTTTGTCAATGATACGAAACGGGATTCCCTGCTTCTGCAATGCCAAAGCCAGCACTAAGCCCGTTGGACCGGCGCCGACAATCAATACTTGAGGGTTCATTTGTCTGATTCCTCCTGTACTTCATCCTAGAAATAAGGAAGAGTAATGAATTCACAATATCATACATTATGTATGGTAAGATTGCTTTATTTTACCCTTGAGCCATAACTGCTAAGCAATATATATGCCCTGAATATCCCATTATGTTATGTATTCTCAGCCGCAAGAGCGGAGGGACACGAATCTTTCTATGTTCGAAAAACAATATCCTTTTGAGTTTGAAAAACATAAAAAAACCCTTACTACGTAAGGGTCTTAGTTAAATATATGGACTCTCAGGGACTCGAACCCTGGACCAATTGATTAAGAGTCAACTGCTCTACCAACTGAGCTAAGAGTCCGTAAGCTCATGCCGCTAAAGGCAGTTGTTACATAAATTAATGTTAACAACTCAGTAAAATCTATTATAACAGATTAAAATAATAAATCAAGCATTTTATTGATATAGGAGAAGAAATCTGATTAATACGGGTTCGTCCATATACCACCAGAATAATGATCAGGAAGTTTCTTGATATCCTCTGGCGTATCAAATCCTCCCGAAAAGTCACTTCCATCGCCTACGACGTCAATAACACGAGAATCAGCTTGATCCATCCGGCTTATCAGGCCAGCCCCATAGCCGAGGTGCAATCTTATCCGGATTATGGAGCTGAGTATGCTCGCATGCAGCAGGCATATAACCGGTCCAGCCAACAGACAGATAAGGAAGCAAACAACTCTTCATCGTGTCCTTCGACAGTAAATTCTGTTGCTTCGTAGGAAGCTTGGATAAATATGCGGCCAGAAGCTCTCCTTCTGCAGGATCACTGCTTTTGACATTAATTAATAATGATTTATCCGGAAACTGCTCTTTAATATCTCTAACTAGCTTTAGATATAATTTCATACTCACCACTTAATCCCTTCAACGCTTTGCTTCGCGTTATTTAGCGTGATGCTCTCAATCCTTCCGCTCTTAACCTTAATAATTTTATCGGCCATAGGAGCAATAGCGGAATTATGTGTGACCAAGACTACACACTTTTTCATATTTCTATTTAAATCTTGAAGCAGCTTCAAAACAGCTTTGCCTGTTACGTAATCCAACGCTCCGGTGGGCTCATCACAAAGTAAAAGCAAGGGATTCTTCGCCACAGCTCTCGCGATGGCAACTCTTTGCTGCTTGCCTCCCCATTCTTTCGCTACATTTCTAAATTCAATTAGCGTTTTAACTTCATCTGTCTCCTTCCCGGCATCCTGGATTGTGCTGATCTTTCGCCAACTTTGGATCCGATGAGTTATATAATCAAGTTGATTATATAAATTTAGATGAGCCAAAACCTCCGCCCGCAGACTGCGCTTGAATTAGACCAAAGACGGGTTCAGTCACATCCAGCAATTATATTTGTTATGGAGGTAAGGAAAAATTCTCGAGGTCGTCAAACGTTTGACTTCACTCTTGTTTCTTCACGATCTGGACATAAAAAAACCCATTAAACACTCAGAATTACCAGTGTTTAATGGGTTTGTTAGTTATGGAGCCTAGGGGGATCGAACCCCCTAATCCGAATCAGACACAAATAAAACTACTACTCTTTCTTATAGACCATTTCCCCACTATCGGAGAATGCCTCTAGTTTATCTTCGTTAGAGTAAGGTTCTTCTAGAATTGCGTACCATAATGTGGTCCCATCTCCAAACTTTATTATTTTTGCAGGCTCCCCATTTACCTTCACCTGGGTTATTCTTTCTTGATTTACTGAGCCAAAAACAGCCCTAAACGGCTTATCATTTGTATACTCCCAAACATAAGAAATCGGCAGATCTGTTTCCACTAAAGACGCGCTGCCAGAACTATCTACAAGTTGCCACTTTCCAGAATTATACTCCACATAACTCGAATCAATGCCGTTATCCTTTACATAAAAAGCGACCACTCCATTCCCTTTTATTTCATAATGTAGTATTCGCTCAGCATGTATATCTGCTTCTTTAAGCACATTATCTAGTTCATCTTGAAGACTCACATGAGCTGTTTTATCAGAGCATCCTGAAAGGATTAGTAAAATCAAACTAAACAATAGGATTTTCGTTTTCAATATTATGGCTCCTTGTTAGAAAATTACCGCGAATTATCCAATAAAAGTTAATAAGCGCTGCAGTTACTTGTTCGAGGGTAATGATGATAACAGTTTTATATATGATATTGTATGTAAAAGTGAAAGTTTATCAAGTTGCAAATTGTCATATCCTAATCAGCTCTCTTTATACGATATGCATTAGTTCCGCTACCAATATATTCAGCTTCAACCTCGCGTACAAAGGCATAAATTAATATTATCACTTAAAAATAATACTCAAACAAAAAATTAAGTGATTATTCTTAACTATCGCAGTGCGTTCATGGTTCACCATTTGTCCATTAGGCTTGTTTACTTATTAAACGTCTCCTTTATGAGTGATTATGAATAAAAAAATGAAAGAAACCGAAGCATAGCTGCCATAGGTAGAGCGGATACTTAAAAAGTGCCCCTTAGTTAACGCTTACTTGCTTTGCAAAATTGATTAGGAGATTACTTTTGAGTTGAACCTCTGAAAAATCTTTATTTTTAGATCACTTGAATGTTAAACCATAATAAAACTGCATCTCCAAATTGATAGATTGTATATTGTATCTAACAATTTGGGTGCAGTTCATTTAGCCGACTTCTAATAGATCTATTTTCCCCATAACAATGCCCTCGAGAAAATTTACATGCACGTGCTTTTCTTGATTCGCTATAGTAGTGAGTGCTTTGTACATATAGGAAAATTTGAGATAATCGTATACTCAACTTTACCATTGCTCAGTCGGATGAACGTGCTATTTGCACAAGTCTAACTAATTCATTCTTCATGTCTGGATGACAAGCAATAAGATAAGGCTTGGATTTATTCCATGAAAGTTACGACCTTGAAAGTCTACGATACATGCTCCGGCTTCTCTAGCCATAAGAACCCCAGAGTATAAATCCTCCCCTTCAGAATTATAAAGAACAATTCCTTGTCTATCTCCCCTAGCAAGCATACACCATAACAAAGATGGAGCCCAAAGGCTAATAACCCGTTTAACTTCAAACTCTAATCGTGACTTTATTGCTGCCGCCTCGATATTTTTCTGTACAACGTGCCCCTGAATCCAACCAACAGACATCTTTTTTAATGGTAATGCTTCTCTTACTTTTATAGCTTTTGTGTTTCTGAATGAGCCTCCACCAGCCTCCGCAATATATAGCTGATCCAGATGTGAATCATAAATAACTCCGAGTACAACATTCTTTCGATGCATCACCGTAATAGAGACGCCATACATGGGAATACCGATTGCAAAATTGTTCGTCCCATCAAGCGGGTCAATCAGCCATAACCACTCACTTTCCTTGCCATTTGATCCAAACTCCTCTCCTCTGATCTGATTCGTTATGCTTGATTCATCATATTCCTTGCCGTTATATAGTGAAAATATTGAACCATACGTATATGCAGATTTTGAAAAACTGCTATGATATTTATATAATGCTGCCTATAGCTGTTCCTGCGTCTCCAGTGGCAGGTAGAATAAATATATGTTCAAACAGTGTGTGTTTAAGAATTTTGTAATTAGCTACGCTATTCAAAAAAACGCCACCAGCAATATTTCAGTTAACTTCTTCTTCTAAAAATAGCTCTTCTCTATGTGGATTCTCTTGTATTATATCCTGAACCTGTGCTGGAACGTTAGCCATCTGATTTAAATACATCTTTTTTAACTCGTTAATACTAAACTCTAATTTACTATAATCCTTTTTCACTAATATTTGCCGCACATCGGATTCTGAAAGATAAACTTGTTCAATGTGTATCTGAATACCTGTAATTTGTTCATTAAATTTGTTTTTCATTCGTGCTAATGATTCTTCCAAATTACTTATTATATTCGTAGAGCTGAATATGATTAATACGATTCTGCTTTTACCTATATATTCCTCTCTTCTCCTCAAGATAGTTCTTATTCTCATGCTCAAAGAGTCTTCACTTAAATTCGATGAAAAAAAGCTGCGGGTCAGTACATCTTCAACTTGAGACGCTTCGTCAAGATCACTTAGTGCTCTTCTAATTCTCATATGTATTTGATGATCAACAGACGGATGAATACCGCTAAGGAGCTCTATATAATTAAAGCTCATATGTTCGCCATATGTTGTAGGAATTCCTCGTACCAAAAGCGCTCTCTCCGAAACTGAAACCATCAAATCTTTTTCTAGAATATCATACTCAATATACTTCTCTAAATAATAATGATTTATTGCTTCTTTAAAACTCTCTTGATTTCGTGTGCCAGTAATTCGTACATCTATTCTGAAGATTCCTTGATTTGATATTGTAATATAACATTCAAGAGGAGTTACAGATATCATCTTGTAAATTGTAATTTCAGTAGAATCGCTAGTAAAGCTTGATACGATTCCCTTGTGGTTTAACATACTGTATCCCTGTCTCAAGTAAAGATTCTTTATTACATTTACAAAATTGAAAGCATAATCAATAATAATACCAGTCAAAGTCATTGCCATTGTATCAGTATCTAAATGACCTAAGCTTATTATTTCCGGAGAACTAATAGCATCTAACTTTTGAATTTTATTGCTAGATTCATTGGTACTTTCATTCAAATAATTCACTACGAAACCAAAAAAATTGGAAGTAACAATTGTCCAATTAATAATATCTTTCTTGCTTGTCTTCATGTCAAATAATGAATCATAATCACCCAATTGTCTTAACATATACCCATAACCTAGAAATCCAGAAAAAGCAAGTAAATAGTATTTCTCTTTAGGTTCGGTATCTTCAATTAAATATCTTTGAACTTCTTCTAAAGAAGCTTTAAGTTGTTTTTCAAATGTCGATCTTCTTTGTGAATCATCAACACCTATGTTCTCCATCGATACTTTCTTCAAAATCTCTGCCATTGAGTCAATTATTGCCTTGAAATCAGGCTGTTCAAATGAATCACAAAATATTGGGAATATCCATGAAAAGGGATTTTGATAACTTTTTAGTTTGCCACATTTCATTATGTCATTTTGTAGACATTCTTCCCTCTCTGAACTAATAATAAATCAAGATTTTGAAGAAAGACCTTAAGTGCATCAGGGATAAAATGCCCTAACATTGTTTCTTCATCTTCGTTATTTCCCCAATTTTCTTTTATATCTTCATTTATTAAATGCTCGGTTTTATAAAATTCAACCATTGATGCAAAACTATTGTGCAATGTATAGTACATATTTGATACACATGTTCTCAATTGGTTCTGAATTAAATTAATTTTAGAGGCTTTATTATTTTGGAGAGCTGATTCAAAAAAAATTTTTGATCTAGAAATAATATATGAGTAAAATTTTTGCTTATATTTTTCTTTCACACTAGAATCTAATACTTCAAAGCAGATGGCAGAGGTTGTTATTGCCACCTTCTTTCCGTCCTTGTACATGACGACTATTTGATTTGTACTTTGGTAATCTCGTGTGTAACCCTGTTGTCCGAGATAATCTGATATCCTATTAATAGGAAACTTCACTTCCATATTCATATTTTCTAATTTAAAAATCACTTGATGAAGAATATCATGTTCTTCTTGAATGATCGACATTTATTAGCCCCCTACAGACCTAAATAATTGCTTTAATTTGATTTCACAAAACGTATCATTATTTATTTGAAATAACCCCAAACTCAATCCCAGAGGTTTCTTTAAGAAAATTCTCAGTAACGCCCAGTAATTGCAATATATCTTCAGACGGATTAGCTTTGGATAAACTTGGTTGAACTATATATATCATAAATTGCATAGGCATTTTCTTCTTTGCAAAGCCTAATACTCTCTCCAAATCATCCATAGTACCTTTTTCAAGTCTTGAGCTTTCGACTCCACTTTTCTTTTTTGGTTCGCGTCTTAACAAATGAGTCATAAACTCCTGCGATTCTTTTTGCTTCCACACGCACGACTTCTGAGCCTGTCCACATACTTCATAAAAATTATCAATGCGATTACTGACTACTCCTCCTTTAGCGAATTTCAAGTGATAAAGTTCAACATAAATCACATCGTCTTGAACTTTAATTGTAATAATGTCTGCAATTTCCCCGCTATAATCGTCATCATATATGATTTCATAGTCCTTATTTTTCAAGTAATCTATCATCTGATACTGAATAGAGTCCATTATTTTAGGAGTTACTCCTTGTGACTCTTTGCTTAAATCGGCCCTTGACCAATCAAAAGTAATAATTTTCTCAGATGGGTACAATCCTATTCTTTTCTTTAATTTTATATAGTCATTTCCAGTAAGTGATGATCCGTCTGCGAACCAGATCGTTGGAGGGTACTCATCAAAAAAATCAACTGCGCTTCTTCTCTGTGTCCCATAAACCACTTCCACTTTTTCCTTGCTAACTTGATGTATTTTATAGTTAGGAAATTTGACATCAGTTTTATCCAAAATATCTTCGAATAAATGAAGTTTAAAAATCACATTGCCATCCTCAGTATTTAAAGAAAAATGTAAATCTCCTTCTAGTGTTGGTGAAAACAAACTAATCTCACAGGTTGATAAATTATATTCAGTACCGTTGATTATAAAAGCATATTTAATTTCATTGTATTGCAATATATCCGAATCTAATTCAATCCAGACTGGAAATAAATATGGTCTATCTATTATTTTTTCAGGGACCAATGTTTCCTTCAAAATAATATTCGGATCAAGCTCGTTATTTACCAATTTCTCCCCAACATTCATGCACCATTCTTTAAATTCTAACAAGTCTCCTTCTTTCTTCGTCCATATTCTTCCCTTATATGAGCATCCGATATTAGTCTTATTGCCATTTTCGTATCCAGCACCTACAACAAATGCCTTTTGGCCATTTTGTCTTTCAGCTAACGAAAGTGCCTCGCCAACATCGCTGCCTACACTCATTCTAAATCTGATATCCCTGCCTAGAAAAAGTTTTAGACCAACGTTTTGAAGTCTAATCCGATTAATCCCATGTAAAGCTTTAAATACATTCATGTGGTTAATCAGTTGTGCTTCTTTCCCAATTACTGCTTTTGCCAGGTCTTTGTACAAACTGCCGTTATCAGAACTGTTAATAAATAAAAGACTATTCTTTTTATCCCAAAACATTACAATGATATCCCAATTTAAATTGTAGATATCTTTATGATTAATCCAATCAGGATATAGGCTCTTTGCAAATACAAAGATAGCAATATTTTCATTCCTATTAACGTCAAAAAATTTATACTCAATTTGATTATATGCTTGAATTCCTTTGTGGAAATTATTTGGGTCCCATGTGTGCCTGTGACTTTTATAAACCACTGTACTGAGCTTAGGACGTATGTTTTGAAAAGGGATCTTTGAACTATTCAACTTAGTAAATCCATCCATTAGCTCCCTATATTTAATTTCATTATCTATTTTCAAATGACTTATATCAGACAAAATCTTATTCCAATCGGCATCCCTAGCATATAACTCCTCAAGTTCTTCTGTAACATTTAAGTCAGCGATATTTGCAATAAATGAGGCCATCCCTAACTGTTCATCATATTTAGTTCTTGTAAACCTACCAGTAAACTGCAACGTTACTGGAAGACTTTTTCTAATATCATGAAAAGCAGCTATTTTGAGTTCAGGCAAATCAAAGCCTTCTCCCAACATATCTACACAAACAATAATTTTATGTTCTCTATTGATGATGGACTGATAGATTTCTCTTTTATTCGGAATCGTAGAATGAATAAGAACTGGATTATGCTTCGTGAAGTTTTTATATATTTCAAAAATTAAACTCGCTTTCTCTTTAGTCGCACATCTAGCCATTAATATGTGTGGAAGACCCCTTTCATGATCCTCCTCTAATCTTTGAACGGCTGCTTGTGCAATTGTTAAGTCAGCTCTAGTTGAGTCATAGTCTCTTACGGGTATAAACTCAATCTCTTTAAAATATCCGTCTTCTTGGGCTTTTAAAAGTGGAAAGTTAAAGATAATCTTTCCGTCCAATCTTTTCCCATCATTCCTAAATGGGGTAGCTGTGAAAAAAACTATCTTTTCATTATTAAAGCTTAAACGGAATTTTTCCCACGATTGCGCTTTTACATGGTGCGCCTCATCTATAAATACATGTGAAATTAGTTTAGACATTTCTGCTTGCTGTTCTTTAGAACTGTCAGCTAATAAAGGCATTGTGGATACAACCACATTGCATTTCTCAAAAAAATAACGCAACTCTTCAACTGTTTTAAAATGCTCTTTAACAACCCCAACAATTGGGAAGAGAGCAGACTCACCTACTACTCCAAATCTTTTCAACAACCCTAAGGATAGAAATTTCTCTGATATTTGCTCACGTAACGAATCACTAGGTACAGTAATTAGTAATTTGCTACACCTATAAGCGACTAGAGCTGAGAGCATTGTTTCTGTTTTTCCAGTCCCAGTAGGCATTACAACCGTTGCAATATTCAACGGAAGTTGAAAATGTCCCATAATCATATGCAAGGCACCTAGTTGCGGTTTTCTTAAACCATATATGTTTTTACTGTTATCTTCTAATTTATAATCAAATTGATCGTTCCACGATTCTATAATTTCAGTTGTCTCATATGCCTCTGAACTTCGCGGATGTTTTAACCATTTATCTAATTTTAATGATCCATCATTTATATTAGTTTCAGTAGGTAGCTGCTTTGATAAGATGACGTAATCATAAGGAGTGATGTTATTTGAGGATTTGTTAGTAATACAATACCTATGTTCTGAGTCTTCAAGTACAATCATATTTGAATCAATAGAAAATAATCTCGGTTGTATTTTCTTTGGCGAAACAAGAATTTGTTTAATGATATTCTTTTTCCCTTTCTCCTTCAGAATAACTCGCTCTAGAGCAGGTAATGTAAGTTCTATCAAATTTTCCAACTCCTTTTGAGAAGATTGCGGAATTTTATCTAAGCACACTAATATACTATATTAACTACATTTTCGACATCTTCCGCCATTTCCCTTTTTTGGAACCAATAAAATAAGCCTATTACACTATTGAAATTCGAATAATCAAGAAAGAGGTTTCCATATTATACTCCTGATACCTATACAGATAGGTAGTCCTCGCGAGAGGCAACAAAAGGGCTGGACACATCTATACGTGTCCAGCCCTTTTGTACCCATTAATATAATCAGGAGGTAGATTTTTATGAACAATCGCAATGAAGAATTGAAAAAGCTGATTTCAGAATGTTTACGTGAACGTGCCGACAGCTATCCCATACAACAACTACTCAACCAGTTTCCGGCCACAGCAGAGCTAATGGACGTAACCGAGCAGCAACTCATGAGCATAAAAGGAATCGGCATGGGTAAAGCTCGTCAGTTAACAGCCCTGTTAAAGCTTGCAAAGAACTTGACCATTCCAACTTATGAGCAAACAACAATACGCAGTCCTAAAGACGCATTTGACTTACTTGAACCTGAACTCAGGTATGTAACCAAAGAACATTTCATTTGCTTATTTTTGAATACAAAGAACAGAGTGATCTTTAAAGAAATCATCTCGATTGGCTCTCTCAATGCTGCAATCGTTCATCCAAGGGAAGTATTCCGCGCAGCGATTAAACGTTGTAGCGCCTCTCTCATCTGTGCTCATAATCATCCGAGTGGTGACCCTAATCCCTCTCCAGAAGACGTTGAATTAATCAAACGGCTGGCGAGAGCAGGAGAAAATTGTGGGCATAGAAGTGCTAGATCACCTCATAATTGGAGGAAACACCTTCGTCAGTCTAAAAGAAAAAGGCTTAATGTGAAAAACAAAATAACCCTTGAAACTATTGGTAAGTATATGTATATTATTCTCATAAACGGTTTTTCCACTTTCGATATGGAACTCGCGATTTCAGCAAAGGGTTCCATAGCCGCAAAGTATAATAACTTTGCACTAGCTGCCAATAATAACAAACATTTTGACGCAGACACAGGACAACTTCCAAGATTCATGAGATGAAGACTATTTCTCGTGAAATCTTTAAAGTTGCCTTCGTTGTATGCGTCTTTTTTGTTGCCCAAAGGCGGGAATTCATATATGTAGCCATAAAATACGGATGATTATTCACGATATCGTATCTCCAGATACTTTTTTAGTGGCTGTATCATATTGAAGCAAAAACAGGAAAAACCTATCATTTTTATGGGGGTGTGAATTATGAATTCAAGACAACATATCGGTGAGCGAATACGACTCTTGCGACTACAGAAAGGAATGAGCCAGGAACAACTGGCGCTTCACTCATCTATAAACATAAGTTACCTTGGACAGATTGAGCGGGGAGAAAAAAACAATTGCACGATTAATACACTCGAAAAGATAGCAACTGGTCTGGGGTGCTCTTTGGAAACCTTGTTTGGTGGTAAATCACCGCTAAACAACCGGACAAATAATAAAAATGCCGTTCTGACTGTACTTACTACTGAGGATTTAAAGAAGCTTATCGTTGATACCATAAACAGTAGTGTGTCAGGTCAACGAACGGAATGCAAAAGCAATGAATCTGCTAAAAATGGAATGAGCCTACCATGACAATTATTCTGGATGAAAGGATGCATTCATAGATTCAAATTTGAGTGCCGCGTTGTGTAGCAAGGTCAAGTAGTAGATCATATTTAAACAAAGGAGCATCGCTATGTCAATCGAAATCGATAAAAACGTTGTTATTCCCAAAGTGGATATAGAGCCAATCCAGCTTGAAGACCCAATGAAAGCTTATAAAAAAGCATACTTCATCCTCATTCCCGCAGGAACGATTGCTCTTGCTGCAATGGGAGGTGCCATAGGTGCTCTATTTGGAGCAGTCATCGGATGGACAGCGTCCTATCTCTTTATGCAAGAAGTCTCAGGAATCAAGCTGTTCAAATTAAATTTTAAGGATTATTCACTGGCAAGACCTTTAACGGACGATCAATTATTTACGCAATTATCATCTATAAATCAACATCCCGATTTTAAAGTTGAAAAAGGAGCATGGGGCGTATATTTTACGTTCAAAAATACGGCAAATGCATAGAATTCGTATCGACAAGGAAAAGCAAGTCTATTCGATCATTTCGAAGTTAACAAGAAAGAACTTAGTCAAAAAACGCCATAATCCCGGAGTTACGGAGTATAAACATGCTTATACCGCTTTACCGTACATTAAACAAATGATAGATGCTGCTATCACTACAGAAGCAAGAGTGGAGGGGCAATAATTGATTGCAACTTACGTACTCTTGAGCATCCCATTTGGTTGGGCGTTCATAAGCAGATTGCAACGGAATGTGACAGTTTTTACTTCCATATCGAATTATATCGTCTACAAAATTATTATCTCTACGTTTATAGGTTGGGCAGTGACACCGTTTTACCTAGTTTATTACATCATGAAGATCGTTCAAAGGATACTTTTAAAAAAAAAAGACCTTACGTAGTTTCATCATCTGCCCCCAAAAAAACACTTCAACCTAACAAAGTATAGTTAAATCCTTGTATTATAGCGTAATTGCTTCAACAGTAAATTAATCGCTAATTGGGTAATAAGCTACTGTCGATTTCCATTAGAAGGTTTGGAAGCTGTGGAAACTTCCAACCAGCAGGAATCGTGACAGGGTTTATGCCCGTTTTTTTTATTTGTTTTAGAGCCTCATTGAACCGCTTTTTTCCATCTTCATACTCATCTCTAGCTTTCCAAATAGACCTTTTTTGATTGATTAATTCAAGAACCTCAATCATACGCTGTCGAACCTTCCATTTGTAATCGGATTCGCCGATAATAAATCTTGCTTCTTGCAATGTATAGTAATCCTCGTATCCCACCGTTTTCTCATAGTACGAGAGTAATACCTTTACCGATAGTTCTTCACTAGAAAATTCCAAAAGCGATCTACCTTCGATACTATAATAACCCTTTAAGTTATTCAATTTCCTTTTTTTACACTGCACTTCGAGACGGATAATATCCTCAGCTTCTTGTCCTTCAGGAAAGTCATCACCAAAGACCTCAGCTATCTGAAAACTCTTATTATAAAAATTGATTGTTATCGATTTATTTTCAAGACGGAGAGAATTCTTATACGGCTCTTTTCGTTTAGTAATCGGATTATTCTTCTGAACCAATTCAAAAGATTTCGGTATGTCAGAGCGACGGATTAGTTCCATATACCAATTCATGTATGGTGTTCGAATATTAAAACAGTAGTCAATCCGGTCTACCTTATATCGTGATATGTCATCAAATATGAACGGACTTATTATTCTAATGCCTTCAAGCTCATTCCTTTAGCATCACGTATCTTTTTATAAATACGTTTCAGTGGGGCAAGTAATTTTTTAAACATTTTTGCGATCACTGGATAATCCTCATAAGCGCTAACTTGTACATATTCATTTCTTTTGCACAGTCGCTTTGGATTTAGTCTTACCTCAATCACTTTATAAACGTATTTTTGATTATCTCTCGAATAATGAGAGTCCTTCAAGTACACTAAAAGCCCAATATCTTTAAAGAGCCAAAATTCAGTCCAAGAAACGTTTCCCCATTTTTTAGGGTAAAATTTTGTGTTCATTTCCTTTGAGTATGCTTCTAATGCCTCAAACAATGCTCCAGCTGTATAAAAGTCAATTGGTATTGATAATAGTACGGTATGGTATCCAATTTTCATTAGCAAACACATCCTTTTATGAATGTGTTTGCGCACTTTTGATTTTTCACAAAACAACCCAAAATAATAGAATTGTCGTATATAGAGATGAGGAATATATACAAAACTGATATATGTAATATACTTATATATTAGCTATTTGTTATTTATTAATTTCTATGCGAAGAATACCTGATTTGGGGTTCGAAGTCTTCTTATTCTTTTCTTGCATTCTATCATCATCCGAATCATCGTATTCATTTGGTTTAAGTTCTTCACTATCCTCATCATAATATTCATCCTCATCATCGTCATAATCCATGTAATCATCATGAGAATTATATCTACCATAGCTACCGTCATTCTCTCTATCATTTTTGCTAGCACCCCAGTAATCAGGGTACGATGACCTCTGAACATAAGATTTCGCAATATCATTTATTAATCGAGAACGCTCTTCTTCCTTTCCTCGGATTAAAGAAACAATTTCAGGAATCATGTCTGTTCTAAAATTAATTACTCTACAACGTTCAGTTTGACCCTTATGCAATGCTTTAAAAGGCACTGTTGTACCGTTTTCGTTAAAACAGATAAGATTATATTCATCAAGTAGCTTAGCTAACTTCTTACTCCCAATAAACGGATTTCGGTGTTTCTGGGAATCCATGATATGTTTTGCGACTAACCTATATACGACGTCCCAATCCAGCTTCAAAACCTCTTGTCCCTTTTCAACTCTGATCGTACCATACACGCGGCGATCAAAGTCTAACGTTTGACAGTTATCCTGAACGACAATATCCCCCGCTGCAATCAGTTGTTCTAAACCATCCATAAACATTTCAACATTTTGATCAAATATCGTGTCAGACTGCTCATTCAATAGCTCCAAAAATATCTCTTTTGCTGAATTACAGTTACTAATACACTGCTCTGGCGTAATGAACCCACGTTCTTTGCCATATGCCATATAGAAATTGAAAGCAATGATTAGGTGTGCAAACCCATCCACATGTCGGCCATGCTCCTCAAGTTCTTTCAGTTCATCCCGCAAAGTTTCGAAATCCCGTCTATAATCGTTGATGAAATTAGAATTTAGCATTTCACATAACCATTCCAGATAGAAGCCAATACTTGATGAAAAATATAATTTGTCTTTATGATACTTGAATTTTTAGTTTTTGAGCATCAAATGTTTGTTTATCTTGCGCGTTAAAAATGTTATCCATTTTGACGCGAACTGCTCGTTTGATTGATGACTTATTGATCTCGTTTTGTTCCATGAATTTTTCACCAGTAATGAGCAGCATACCATCAGAGATACCTGCCTTATCTGTTGTATACTGTCGGTCTGTTAACTTTCTAATCAAATCTTCAATCTTGTTGATAACGGCATACTCACTTTGCTTTGTTTTAGACGTTCCAAAGTCATCAATAACAAACACGCAGTCCTTATGCTCACGCACCCCCGGCAGTATCACTGCCGTTTTATGCGATTCAGGTCTCACTAAGTTCCCTGTCTCAAAAATATTCGTGAAGAATGTTGAAAATGTAGTTTTACCAAATCCAGTCCCGCCCATGATCCATAAAACAAAATTTGGGGATAAGTCCTTTGAATGAATCAATGGCGTTGTAATGATGGAAGTTAAGACGTAACTCAACAAAGAATAGGTCAATTTCCGATCACATATTTCAAGCATATCCAAAGTACCAAGGAATGCGTCTTTCTCCGACAACTTTCCATCAGTCTTTAAAGTATATTTAGAATTACTAGTTCTGACATTAACATCGGCTTCGCCTATAGCTCCACCGCCGTGTAGATAAAACCATTTATTGTTATGCTCGTGCCAACCAATCGACAGGAAATGGGTAAGATTACAACCGTTATGATTGAAAAGTTTTATGCATTCCTACTTAAAGAAACGGGACTATCTGAGCGTTCGATTCAGGACATCCAGAAAATCGTAAAAAGTTCATTCAAAACAGCACACAAACGTAAATACATTGCTTACAATCCCGCTGCCGATGCCGAAGCTCCAAAAGTTCCTCATAAGGAAATGGCAGTATGGAATCTGGATGAAGCGGTTCGATTCCTCAAGCTTGCTGAAGAAGATGACCTCCATATTGCATTCTTGCTTGCTTTAACTACAGGAATGCGTCAGTCGGAAATTCTGGGGCTACGTTGGAAGGATATCGACTTTGATGAAGGAATTTTGCGAGTTCGTCAAACCTTGAGTCATGATGGCAAAGAATTAATTCAGGACACCAAAACCAAATCAAGCGCAAGAACGATTACATTAATCGCACGGACGCTGGATGATTTAAAAAAACAGCACAAGAAATAAAGAAGCAGAAACTTGCTGCTGGATCATATTATGAGGACAATGATTTGGTCATCTGCACCAGATCAGGCAAGCCCCTTAACCCTCGAAATTTACTTCGTAACTTCTATAGATTGATCAAGAAAGCAGCAGATATCCCACGCATCCGCTTCCACGATCTCAGACATACTGTCGCCACACTCATGTTAGCCCAAAACATTAATCCCAAAGTGGTAAAAGAAATTCTTGGCCATTCCGACATTAGAGTAACTCTTTATACGTACTCTCATGTTTTGCCTTCTGTTCATAAGCAGACCGCTACACAATATGGGGAAATGTTGTTCGGATAATCATTTGTCCTTCACTGAGGGATTTAAAAAAGAAGCAGAATTTTCCTGAACGTTCGAATAACTGTTCCTGAAAAATTTTCTCCAAATTGGCCTGAAAAAATCGGCACTGTGACCAAACGTGTGACCACGGTGGAATTCTTAGCCGATCAACGTCCTCAAGACAATCAAAAAGCACCGGGAAATCCCGGTGCTGCAAGGTTTTTTTATGGTGGAGCCTAGGGGGATCGAACCCCTGACCTCATCGCTGCCAGCGATGCGCTCTCCCAGCTGAGCTAAGGCCCCATCATATCAAGTTATAATTACAAGACTCACTTTAAAATCATTCGTCTTGTACGCAAAAATTAGTGTAACATAACTCGGTATAATTAGGCAATATGTCACCCTGCTATTTTAAGCTAATTAATTACACTTATATTGAATACCTTGGCCCATTTGCATTTTTTCATCATTGTCATTCCTCACTTATATCCCAAACAGGGTTCCACACCACTTCCCACAAATGTCCGTCGGGATCCATAAAGTGCCCGGAATATCCTCCCCAGAACGTTTCATGTGCAGGATCACAGATCGCGGCCCCGGCTTTACGTGCCTGCTCCATCACGGAATCCACCTCTTCCTTGCTGCCCACATTATGTCCAATCGTCATTTCAGCTGAGCTCGGAGAAGTCAGCGGTACTTTAGCTTCATAGGCAAGGTCTCTTCGATCCCAAATCGCGAGCTTTACACCAGCCTGCAATTCAAAAAAAGCAACCGCTCCATGCTCAAATTCCTTACCGATAATTCCCTCAGTAGGAAATCCCAGTCCATCTCTATAGAATTCAAGCGATCTCTCCAGATCATTTACCCCGAGTGTAAGGACGGTTATATACGGTTTCATTACTAATTTCCTCCCCTTGTCATAAGTGTTGAATCTCTAGGCACCATCCTACGCCCAATTGAATACATTTACCAGTAAAACAGAAACCGAAGCAGAGGAGTGACAACAATGGTAGTGACTTATATGGACTACACTTCACCAAATGTGCAGTTTTTTGATGATGTAAATAAGAATCGGTTCTTTACCAAAGACAGTGGTAACTATATCAACGTTCTTGGCAGACAACAGATGAATACAATCGAGAAGCCTCTCTTCTAGATATCAATTTAACAAGAGGTAATGTAGTGGAACCCCATGTGCATCAAAATGCATCCGAGCTTGTCTATGTTGTGACTGGGGAAGCGGTGGTATCCTTTATTAATCCTTTTACCAAAGAGGTACTTAACTTTACTGCAGGTCCTGGTCAATCCGTACTTGTTCCCCAAGGGTGGATTCATTGGGAGGTTGCGAATAAGGACAATACAAAGATCATCGCCATCTTTGATGCCCGGCAGCCTGAATTTATCGGAATATCTGATTTCCTGCGCCTGGCACCAACGAATACCATCGCCCATACTTATTGTCTGGATGAAGCCATGTTGAAAGAAACGCTTGCTCCAATCAAAGATACGACGGTCATTGGCCCTCCTGCAGACTGTAACAAATACCATCAGCCGCAAACCGGAGTTCAGGGAACATCCTACAACAATCCCATGATGGCACCGCAGGGATATCAAGGAAATATGATACAGGGTCCTCATAGTATGCAAGGAGTTCAAAGCTATTCAGGCCAGTTGAAAAAAGAAGGCTACTCCCGTCAAATCATCGGAAATGGACAACGTAACAATGACTAAAAAGTAATTTGAAAATGCATTGTATTAGACTTACATCAATCACTTTAAAATAGAAGCCTTCGGAGCTCAAAGTAATGAGCCTGAAGGCTTTCATTTTAGTTGCTTTCATTTTAGTTGCTTGAATTTATACCTGACCAACCAAAGCTTTAAGATCTAGTCTTCATCTACACCTTTAGACAACAGCGTCTTCAATTCCTTCATAAACATGTTGATGTCTTTGAATTGTCTGTAGACCGAAGCAAAACGAACATAGGCGACCTCATCCACAGGGTATAGCTGCTCCATGACGAGCTCTCCAATCTCCCGACTCTCAACCTCGGCAATCGCCGTATTACGCAGAGATTTCTCTACTTCTGACACAATGGAATCGAGCTGCTCCACGGATACAGGCCTCTTCTCACAGGCACGAATCAGTCCTCGCAGCAATTTCTCTCTGCTGAATTCCTCTCTGCTTCCATCCTTCTTGATTACAATCAGAGGCGTCTCTTCTATCGTTTCAAAGGTAGTAAACCTTCGATTACACTTTTCACATTCTCTGCGGCGGCGTATGGATTTGTTTTCATTGGCTGGGCGAGAATCAAGCACTTTGGTACCGCTATAAGTACAGTACGGACACTTCAAGCTCACTCACCTCCTTAATTGCATATAGTTACCAATCACTTTTTAAATAAAAAAGTCATGAAAAATCGAGATGCGAGACATAATACTTTTACCAACCTGCAAGGAGGTGAAAGCAATGGCACAAGGTAGCAGCGGTAACTCCAACCAATTGGTAGTCGCTAAAGCACATGGCGCTCTCGAACAAATGAAATATGAGGTTGCTCAAGAGCTTGGAATCAGTATTCCACAAGATGGTTACCAAGGTAACATGACATCTTATGAGAACGGTTCGATCGGTGGTTACATCACTAAACGTCTTGTAACAATCGCTGAACAACAACTAGCTGGACAATTTCAATAATAAGATTTCATAAGAAGTATTGGGCATGGCTTGACCTGTTAAGCCTGTCCAGTGCTTCTTTTATTATTCACGCTATAATTAAAATTCCTTATAAATGTCCTTATACTGATTATAATAGTAAATGACGCGCTGGACATAATGTCTCGTCTCACCGATGGGAATTTCCCCAATGGTATCCAGATGACCGTCCCATTTACCTTCCTTGATCCAGCTCCCTACATTCCCTTGTCCTGCATTATAGGCTGCAATAGCTGCTATGGGATTGCCTTCAAAATGATCTGACAGATAGTCTAGATACCAGGTTCCCATCTGAATGTTGGCGTCCGGCTCATGCTTCAGCTCTTCGAGTGTGACATTGTCTAGTTTTGCTGTTTCAAGGATCCAATTGGCTGTATCGGGCATGAGCTGCATTAATCCGATCGCGCCTTTCTTAGACTCCCTGCTCAGCTTGTAATTGGACTCTACTCGAATAATGGAGGCGACCAAAAAAGGATCCACCTCGTAATTCTCGGAATGGGTGCGAATTTGTTCTTTATAATGGATAGGATAAAACCATGACATCCAGTTTGTATTTAAAAATAACAAGAGTACAAAGGCAATAAATAGGACAAGCAGACTTCTTTTTTTACGTAATAACTTCATGATAAGCCTTTGTCATGCCAAAACTTTAATATTTGCGCCTTCGTTTCTTCCATGCTTCCGCTGTTGTCGATAACAATATCCGCTCTTCGCTTCTTCTCCTCGATATCCATTTGTGCATTCAATCGGCTAAGAGCATCCTCTTTGCTGATTCCATCCCTTTCCATCAGTCGCTTCAGCTGAACTTCGGCTGGCACATAGACCACCATCACCTGCTCAAACTGCTCTGACAGCCCAGATTCGTAGAGTAATGGAATATCGGATACAACCAGCTTATCAGGCTGTTCCTGCTCAAACATTCGCATACGTTCCCGCATCTCTTGACGAATGGCAGGATGAGTGATGTCATTTAGTGCCTTTAATTCAGCAGAGTTTCCAAATACGATCTCTCCTAGTTTCTTTCGATGCAGCGTTCCATCCTCATTCAGAACAGCTTGTCCAAATCTTTCAATAACAGCAGCGAGCACGGGGTGCCCGGGAAGCATCACTTCCCGAGCAATTTGATCGGCATCAATAAGAATGGCTCCGAGGCTCACAAGATACCTGGAAACACTGCTCTTCCCCGTAGCAATCCCGCCTGTAAGTCCTATATTCATGTGTTCACCTCAAATCAACTTCAATAGACCCATAATAATTAACATCACAGCCGGGAGAGCAGTGAAAGACCGAATCCAGCCTGCACTTGCAAACCGAAATCCTACTCTTAACCCTAACACAAGAAATGTACCGCTGAAAAGTGCAATCATCACAGATGTTAACAGTGGAGGCAGTCCAAGCAATGCTGCTCCAAGTCCTGCTCCAAATGCATCAAGTGACAAAGCAATACCTAGCCACATCGCTTCATATCCCGAAATACTGCCAGAGTCATCCATATCTGCAGCCGAAGGTTTTTTTAATATTTGAATGACAATGCCCCACTTCTGGATTTCCAAAAAGAACACCGTCTTCTTCGATTCCTTCATTATATGCTGCTCGTCTTCATCCCATTCTTGCTGCTCAGATAAAGGTCCGCCTATTAAGGCCTCCTCCTGCACCGGTTGCTCTGAAGCCCTGAGCGATTGAATAAGCGACCACGCGCCCATACAAATAAGAATAATGGCTCCTACATAAGAGGCAACATTAGCTGAAACTAAATGAGACAGCAGCACGCCAAGCTGCATGGACATTCCAATAACTAGACCTGAGCATACCGATATGATGACGATGGACAGCCAAGGTATTTTCATTTTTCGAAGACCATATGTAACACCTATACCAAATCCATCAAGGCTTAATGCAAAAGCGAGCATTAGCAGTGTTAATAAATGAGGCACCCTCCATTCCTCCCGTCCGGCTCAAGTTACACTACCCTTTTGTATATCTAAAGGTAGCGAATGTTTGCCTTAAAACTGCGTTGCCCTAGCAGTATATGGGAACCTGGTCTAAAGGGTGCCTATTAATGCATTTTGCTCTCTATGACATGCTAAACAAGAACCTGACACTTAGGACAAGTATGCGTACCTCGTCCTCCGACGACACTCTTGACAATCATCGTACCACACTCCGTACAAGGCTCGTCTTTTCTTCCATATATCTTGAGCTGATGCTGGAACATTCCCATCTCACCCTGTCCGTTCACATAAGACTTGATGGATGAGCCGCCGGCTTGTACAGCTTCAAGAAGGGTATCAATAATGGACTGATGCAGTAGAGCAAGCTTCTCATCACTAATCGTATTGGCCGGCTGCTCAGGATGTATTCCTGCCCTGAACAATGCCTCATCTACATAGATGTTGCCAATCCCCACCACATATTCTTGGTTAAGTAAAGCTATCTTGATCTTCGTTGTTCTTGCTCCGATCACCTTGATGAAGGATTCAAGCGTGAAGGCCTCATCAAGCGGCTCAAGTCCAAGCTTCATAAGTGGTTTATTCGCCAGATCTTCACCGATCTTGAACAGATGCATGGTACCAAATTGTCGTACATCCTTGTAACGCAGCTCAGTCCCATCCGAGAAGTGGAACACAACATGGGTATGCTTCTCAAGCGGAGCCTCCTCCTGATACATCCCATAACGGCCCTCCATTCGCAAGTGAGAGACAAGAACTAGTCCATCAAGCATGATACGCAAAAATTTCCCTCTTCGCTCAACACCTTGAATGGTGTGGCCAGCAAGCTCCATTGCAAAAGCTTCAATGTCATCCGGCCGCTGAATAATTCGCGGCAGATGTACGGTAACGCGATCTATATACTTTCCGACAATGAGTGTATTTAACGTTCTTCTGACAGTTTCTACTTCCGGAAGTTCCGGCATGATGTCTTCACCTCACGTACCATTATACCGGAAGTTTGTGCTGACTTGTAACCTAAAATTAGATTACTTCGCTTCGTACCAGTTTCTTCCGTAACTGACCTCCGCCTTGAGCGGAACAGACAGCTCGAGCGCCTGCTCCATCACTTCTGGAACGAGCTTCTTCATCACTTCTAATTCATCTTCAGGGACTTCAAATACAAGTTCGTCATGCACCTGAAGCAGCATCCGGCTCTTCAGTCCAAGCTTAGCAAGAGCAGCATCCATCTGAACCATGGCAAGCTTGATGATGTCTGCAGCTGTACCCTGAATTGGTGTATTCATTGCAGTCCGTTCTGCAAAGGAGCGCAGGTTAAAGTTGCTTGCATTAATCTCAGGCAGATATCGGCGTCGACCCATCAGAGTCGTTACATAACCATCTTTTCTGGCTTCTTTCACAATATCATCCATGAACTTACGTACACCCTGGAATACTGCAAAATATTGTTCGATAAACTGAGCCGCTTCTTTGCGTGTAATATTTAAATTTTGCGACAAGCCATAATCACTGATTCCGTACACAATACCGAAATTGACGGCTTTGGCAGAACGTCTCATATTGCTGTCTACGGCATCCTTGTCCACTCCGAACACATCCATGGCCGTTTTCGTATGAATATCCATGTCATGTACAAAAGCTTCCTTCAGACGTTCATCGTCTGAAATATGAGCCAGAACCCGCAGTTCAATCTGAGAGTAATCGGCAGCCAGAATGTACCAGTTCTCCTCCGAAGGTGCAAATACTTTACGTATCTTCCGTCCCTCTTCAAGACGAATCGGAATGTTCTGCAGATTCGGGTACTGACTGCTCAGTCTTCCTGTAGCCGCGATCGTCTGACGATAATAGGTATGCACTTTGCTGGTCTCTGGAGAAATTTCTTTCAAGAGTCCCTCTATATATGTCGACTGCAATTTGGCAATGGTGCGGTATTCCAATATATACTGCACAATATCGTGATATGGAGCCAGCTTCTCCAGCACGTCTGCACCTGTCGAGTAACCTGTCTTTGTCTTCTTGATTACAGGCAGTCCAAGCTTATCAAATAAAATCTCACCCAGTTGCTTCGGAGAATTCAGATTAAATTCCGTACCTGCGATTTCATAGATCTTCTCCACCAAGCCGCGGATCGTCTTCTCGAACTCTGCGCCAAGCTCCTTCAGATCGTTGATGTTCGCCTTGATACCCTGCTTCTCCATATCAGCCAGTATTCTGGATAGCGGCATTTCCAAATCGTAGAACAGCTCATGCATCCCTGTCTCCTCCAGATCCTTCTGTTGAAGCGGGATGATCGCTAGCAGTGAGGCCGTCTTGCGGGACAAGTGATCGGCCAGGACCTCGGTCTCAGGAACCTTATACTTCGCTCCCTTGCCCAGCACTTCATCATCTGAAGCAAGCCGCGGCATTGCATATTTGGCAGCAAGCCCTGCCAGGGTCTGATCGCTGTCCGTGGGATCAAGCAGATATCCTGCCAAATGAGCATCAAAGGCAGCACCCGCAAATTCGATGCCAATCGCATGAAGGGCCAGATCAACCCGGTGCAGATCATAGCCATGCTTCGGCTGATGGGTATCCGCAAACCATTCTCTTATTTTGACACAAGCATCTGATTTCAGTATTTCTGGAGACAGGAAGTAATAACGCTCCTGTGCGAAGATCACGATGCCTGTAATTTCTGCGTGATGGGGATTGTCGCCATGTGCTTCTACATGTACAACCTTCACTTCTGTAAGCACCGAAGCGAGCTCAAGGGCATTATCTTCATTAACAATTACAATATCTAGCGGAACAGCCTCCTGTGAGGCTTCTGAATCCTCATCCACCCGCTTTGCAGTAAAGGATAAACGCTCCAGAAGTGATTTGAATTCAAGCTTACCCAGAGCTGGGGCTGCTGATTCTTCTTTTAGTCCACCGAATGCCATGTCATCCCATGATTGATCCAATGGAACTTCGCGATAAATCGTAGCTAGCTTCTTGCTGAGACGAGCATCGTCCGCGTGGGTTTCGATCTTCTCCTTCATTTTCCCTTTCAGCTCACTCGTATGCTCAAGAACAGCTTCAACCGACCCGAATTGGTGCAGGAGCTTAAGCGCAGTCTTCTCTCCTACGCCAGGAATCCCCGGTATATTATCTGATGCATCGCCCATTAGACCTTTTAGATCAATAATTTGCAATGGAGTAAGTCCATATTTCTCTTCAATTTCTTTGGGACCATAGGCTTCGATCTCCGAAACGCCTTTTCGAGTAAGTGCAATATTGACATGCTCTGAAGCAAGCTGCAGCATATCCTTGTCTCCGGTAACGACCAGCACTTCTCGTCCTGCCTCATCCGCCCGCTTGGTCAGCGTACCGATAATATCATCTGCCTCGTATCCTTCCAGTTCAAACTGAGCGATACCGAAAGCCTTCAGTAAGTCCTTGAGCACAGGGAATTGTTCGGACAGCTCTGGAGGGGTCTTTTGACGACCGCCCTTATACTCCTCATACCCTTCATGACGGAACGTGACCTTGCCTGCATCAAAAGCAACCATCATATGTGTCGGCTTATGCTCCTCAAGCAGTCTTAGCAGCATCGTCGTAAAACCATATACCGCATTCGTATGTAGTCCGCTTGAATTCGTCAGCGGCGGCATTGCAAAAAACGCCCGATAAATAATGCTGTTTCCATCTATTAAAATAAACTTTTCCATTAGACACCTCACACTGTGTTTTTGCTGTTTATATGATAACACAAGGGAACTTCTGTTCCAAAAAAAAACAAGCAACCAGACCACGTAATAATGTCTCTGATTACTTGTTTTTTTATTAAGGTGCGTTTATTCGATGGATATAGGTGTCAGAATTCCTTTCCCTGCGCTGCTGATCATGGCAGCCTCCGTTACCTTTGCAATGTAAAGACCACTCTCAGCGGGTGCAGAAGCATTCTCTCTTCTTCCAAGCAGTAGTTCAACAAAATCATGATTCGGATTACTGGACTCTGGCCATCGTTCTGGAGGCACCTCTCGAACTTCCGGTTCGCCTTCTAAGGCCTCATACAGCCTGCCGTTCCGAAAGAGCAATGTACCTTGATCTCCATGTATAGACAAGTCCTCCTGCCACTTAATGCTTGCACTTCCTACAACATGAAACGAACCAATGGCTCCTCCTTCAAACTGAATCGTGACTGCTGAATCAATGTCGACTTCGGTTTGCCTTGTGTCGATAACCGCAGAGACCTGCTGAGGCAATAATCCGGTAATCCACAATACAGCATCAAGCAAGTGACTGCCGGAGTCATTCAGCTGTCCACCACAGGATAAAGCAAGGCTCTGTCTCCAGGTTCCTCTCTGATCTACCAGCCAGCTCTGGGCCTGATATGCACTCACAAATTGAATACGACCCAATTTTCCGTCCGAAACGGATTGCTTCATATACATATACGGACCTAATAAATGACGCTGATAAGCAACCGCAAGATGCCTGCCACTGGCTGCCGCCCGGGAAATAATCGCTTCTGCATTCTGTGCGCCATCTACAAAAGGCTTTTCCATCAGTACATGTAATCCTGCTGCAAGGCATTCCATTCCTTGTTCATAATGCATCCGATGGGGAGATACGATGACTGCCGCATCCAGCATCTCATTTGTGAGTGCATCTCTGTAGTCCATATAAACGCCCGCCTTCTCTAATTCGGGAAAATCAGCCTTAGCCTGATCTAGTGCAGCCGTACTGGGATCTGCTAGTGCTGCAATTTCTGCTTCGGGGAGCTGAAGAATTCGGCGTATATGCTCTCTCCCCATCCCTCCGACTCCGATCATTAAGAAACGAATTTTGTCCATGTGCTATATTCCCCCTATCCTTTAATCCCGCTGAAGGTAATCCCTTGAATAAATGTCTTCTGCAAGAGGAAAAACAAAATAATAATTGGTGCTGTCATAATGGTAGATACCGCCATCATCAGTCCCCATTCCGTCCCTTTCTGACTTTAATTGCTGCAGGCCAAGCGATAAAGTATAAGACTCAGGATTCGTTAGATAGAGCAGCGGTCCCATGAAATCCGTCCAGCTCGCCATGAACTGAAACAAGCCTACAGCGAGCACAGCAGACTTGGCCAAGGGCAGCATGATCTGCCAGTAAATCCGAAACTCTCCGGCACCATCGATTCTCGCAGCATCCTTCAGCTCGTTGGGTAATCCCATAAAAAATTGCCGCAGCAAAAAAATATAGAACGGTACCCCAAAAAAAGCAGGGACGATTAAAGGGAGTACCGTACCAATCCAGTTCAGCTTATCGAACAAGAGGAACAACGGAATCATAGTAACCTGGCCTGGAATCATCATTACGGCTATAGTGATGAGAAATAAAGTCTTGCTGCCTCTCCACTGCAGTTTAGCGAAGCTGTAAGCGACCAGCGGTGAAGTTAGTACAACACCCAGCGTGCTGAAGCCGGTAATGATCAATGTATTTTTCAAATAAGTGAAGAATGGAATGTAGGTCATAGCATCCACATAATTGCTCCACATGAAGGGTCTCGGAATCCATTCGGGCGGGAAAGTGAACACCTGCTCAAGCGGCTTCAGTGAAGTGGATACCATCCAGATAAACGGAGACAGAAAGAATGCAGCTGCAATAAGCAAAAAGAGGTGTGCACTGATTCGTTTTACGTTGCGTGCAGTTTTGGCTGTCATATCCATCCCCCTACTCTCCTTGATAGTGAACCCATTTTTTTGACGAACCAAAGATCACGGCTGTAAGTACCATCACTATAATAAACAAGATCCAGGCCATAGCCGATGCGTATCCCATCTTGAAGAACTTAAAACCATTATCATACAGGTACATGACATAAAATTTCATTGAGTCAGCTGGCGTTCCCTGACCATTCGTTAGAGTGTAGGGCAGCGTGAACTGCTGAAAGGCATTGATAACACCCATGACTAGATTATAGAAAATAACGGGGGTAAGCAGTGGCAGCGTCACACTCTTCACTTTGCTAAACCATCCTGCCCCATCAATCTCGGCAGCTTCATAATAGTCACTTGAAATATCGTTAAGACCAGCCAAGTAGATTACAACAGATTGACCGATCCCCCATAGAGACATCAGGATCAGCGACGGCTTGGACCAGGTCTCCGATCCAAGCCAAGCCGGCCCCTGAATGCCCATCCCGTCTAGAATTCCGTTCACAAGTCCGAAGCCAGGATTGAGCAGCCACATCCAGAGCACAGCCATAGCAACAGCCGGAACTAGCGTTGGGAGGAAGAAGATTGTGCGGTAAACAGCCATTCCTCTGATCTTCATATTAAGCAGCATCGCTAAAGCCACTCCAAAGAAAATGCTTAGCGGAACAAAAAACACGACAAAGTAAATGGTATTGTTGATGGATGTCCAGAATACAGCGTCCTTCATGAGACCTGCATAATTTTGAAAGCCTACAAATTCTCCCGGCTGCAGAATACTGTATGTGGTTAAGCTGAAATACAGGGATGAGATAAGCGGGGCTCCAAAGAACACCACAAGTCCGATAATCCACGGGGAAGCGAACAGCCAGCCATACATATTGTCTCTATGGAGTCTGCGGCCCTTTTGTCTCATTTTCATCTTCACATGTTCTGTGTTAATCGGTTCCGATTTAATCAAGTTTACGCCTCCGTTTCAACTTGAGTGAAGTGAGGAATGATAGATGTGCAGCTTCGCGCAAGCATACATTATTCGGTTAATGCTTTGGATACATTGTCGCTTACCTTCTTCAGCAGTTCTTCCGGTGTTCCTTTGCCACGCGTAGCCAGGTCTACTGCGGATGCCAGCTCGTTCCAGTACAAAGACCCTTGAGTCATGACCGGCCTTGCATGTGAGACAGGAAGCACATCAATGAATTCCTTGAAGATCGGATCCTCCTTATACCCAAGCTGTTCATTCACTTTGTCCTTGATAGAAAAATCACCACTGATTCTGCTGAAAATTTCTTGGCCTTTCTCACCCGATAAAAATTTCATGAATTCCCAGGCTGCATCCTGATTTTTCGAGCCCTTCGGCATCACGGTCGCCCATCCTCCGGACCAGGTTGTGTGATTCTCACCTGTAGGGGTCGGCATCGGAAACACGCCATACTTCAAATCAGGATTAAATTTCTTGGCCTGAGATACGGTCCATGGCCCTGACACCTGCATACTCAATTGACCGGTGAAGAAAGGGTCCATTGTTGAAGTTCCCTGAGAACTTGTAAAAGACGCGATATCTTCAATGTTATATTTCTGGGCGTAATCCACCATCCAGGCAAGAGCTTCAATGTTCTTCGGATGGTCTGCGGTCACATTTCCGTTCTCATCAAGGAAATCACCTCCGAAGGCCCATCCCCAGCCATAGAACCATCCCTGCCCAAACCAAGGGATAAAACCAATCTGTTTGAACCGGTTGCCTTCTTTGATCGTCAGCTTCTCAGCAATGGCCTCCAGCTCTTCTATGGTCTTAGGCGTCACTTCCGGATCTAGGCCCGCCTGTTCGAAATGCTCTTTGTTATAGAACACAAGACGTGCATCCGTGGAAGTCGGCATCGCATATAGCTTGCCATCATAGCTTGCTTCTTCCCAGGCGAAAGGGTAGAAGCCATCTTCAGTTATTTGATCCCTTGCCGCAAATTCGGTTAAATCCGTCAATGAGCCTTGATTCGCCCATGTAGCTACTTCAAATCGGTCAAAGTAGGCCACATCCGGTGCATTTCCCCCGGCGACAGCCGCAAGCAGCTTCTCGTTCTTCCCTTCACCCTGCTGGGCGATATAGACAGAATTCACCTTGATGTCCGTATGTTCAGCTTCAAACGCCTTAATCACCTCTGCTATGGCGTCCCCCGTTAATTCCGTCATAGAATGCCAAAAAGTAATTGTTGTCTTTCCCTCATTGTCTGCTGAACCCCCGTTTGCATCCCCGCCCGTACATCCTGACAATACTGTGCTGAGTAACAGAATAAGCAAGCTAAAGTTCCAGAATCCTTTCTGTACAGCCATTCTTCTGACACCGCCTTTACCATGATTAGTTCAGATAACTGTAAGCGCTTACTAATGTGCGAAAAAAAATAAGTTCACTGAGTTAGTATGTAATGTATATATCAACTTAAGTCATCTGTAAACAGTACAATATCAGACCTTACTTCATTTTGCAATATTAAGAATAAATATATTTTTATTCCAAAATGGAGCCAACAAAAAAAGAAAGAGCCGCTCTTATGTTGAGCGCCCTTCCTTAAATTCAAATCCGAGCAAGGTAAGCTTCGGAACTTCCCTATTATCAATTTGTGAATACAGTAATTCAACTGCTCTTCTGCCCATCTTCTCTTCATACTGTCTGATATGCGTAAATCTCGGTCGGTTCAAATGATCATACGGATCATCCGGGCAATCGAAGCAGACAATGGAGCAGTCCTCCGGCACACGTAAGCCAATGGATTCCAGCAGCTTGTAGAGGAAAATTGCAATTTCATACTCAGCACATACAAAAGCAGTAATTTGAGGGTGCTCCTCAAGCAGCTTTTTGATCAGCGTATATTCTGCTGAATTATTATCACTCGATCTGCATGAGTAGCCGCTCGGAAAGTCTGTTATCAAATAATCGGAACAAAGCCTTGTCCCACTAGCTAAGAAGGCTTGCTGGAAACCGGCCAGCCGATCTTCAAGCGTTGAAGTTCGATTAGGATCCGGCGATATAAATGCGATATGCTTATGTCCCGTTTCCAGTAAATAAGCAGCGAGCTTATAGGCCGCGGTTTTGTTATCCGTATGTACTGTACACGCCTGTATCCCCTTCAAATTTCGGTCCACCACTACGACAGGGAATTCATCCAGGATCATCTTCAGTAGCCTCTGATTATACTCTCTGCTGTCTGTAGGGAATACAATAATGCCATCCACCTGAAGACCCAATAGAGTGTCAATCGCTGCTTCTTCCTCTCCTACAGAGTGATTGCTTCGCTTGATAATTAAAGAACCGCCAAGCTCAGCCACGGTCTTCTCAACTGCGTATTGCAGCAATAATCCATAACCATCTGTATAGCTCGGAAAGATCGCTCCAATCAAACGGTCACTTCTTCCTGTCTCCTTCCCATTTCTACCTTCAACCTCTTCATCATTTGGAACTCCAGAGACGTTGACATACGATCCTTTGCCGCGGATTCTTACAATGACTCCTTCTTCAGCGAGCAGGTCCAGTGCTTTTTTGGCAGTAATTCGACTGACCTGAAATTGATCTGTTAGTTCTTTTTCTGAGGGAACCTGATCGCCAGGCTGCAGTCGACCTGTGTCGATTTCATTTAGAAGTGATGTAATAATTTGCTGATATAAAGGTTGGCTCATACACATTTCCTTCCAAATTTATAATATACCAACTATATCAACTCAGGATTAAAGCGTCAATTTTGTTTATCACACGAAAAAGTCCGCCAACAGAGTATGGTGACGGACCTGTATTTCAGACTTCGGATATCTTATCACTTCGCAATTTTAAATCGATTCGACAATCTTCCAAGAATGATGTCGGCAAGAATCGCCAGCAATGCGGCTGGTATGGCCCCTGCCAGGATTTTTATATTGTGGCGCTGGTTCAGCCCTGCATAAATTTCACGTCCCAGTCCATCCCCGCCAATGAGCGGTGCAAGGGTAGCGACTCCAATCGCAATGACGGCTGCTACACGTAAACCAGCCATCAGGAATGGCAGAGATAATGGCATTTCTACCTTCCATAGTAACTGAAGTGGACTCATGCCCATCCCTTTCCCCGCGTCCTTAATGCCTGCATTGACTTCTGAAAGGCCTACGTAGGTATTTCGAACAACCGGATTCAAGCTGTATAGGAACAAACCAACAACCACCGTTGCATTACCTAATCCAACAAGCACCATGAGAAGCGCAAGTAATGCCAAGCTAGGCAGTACCTGAATAATGTTGGTAATGAACATGATTACACGTCCCGTTCTTTGATAACGCGCACTTATAATCCCCAGCGGTATACCAATAACAAGGGCAAGCCCCAGACCGCATAGTACCATGACAATGTGAACCCATGTCATATTCCATAGATAGGAAGCATTCTCTGTTATATAATATCCGAATTTCTGCAATGGAGATGCATCCGGGTTCATAACGGACGCAGGAAGCTTGGATTCATCAAGCAGTCCTTGGTCCACTAAATACATCAGAGCAACGTTTTTCGGCTCCATTTTGTTAACATCAACCTGATAATTGAGATCCGTCATGGTATCGGCATCAATGGTGCCAATCAATAAAGATAGTGTTTCATCGAGCTCAGGGTATTTAGCGAGCAGCTCTTTTTTCACGACAGTCGATGCATCAAAGGGCGGGAAGAACTGCCTATCGTCCTCAAGTGTTACGAGATTAAACTCCTTGAGTCCAGGGTCTGTTGTATAAGCCAGTACGACATCTACCATCTTATCCGCCACAGCTTGATATACGAGTGAAATTTCCATTGGTGAGGTAGATTCAAATGTATAGCCGTATTCCTTCGTAAAGGCAGGATAACCATCAGCAGGACGTTCCAGCCAGGTTGTATCCACACCGATACTCATATTCCCTGCATGCTCTTCGAGATCGGACATTGTACCTAAACCATATTGTTCAGCTACCTCTGGTCTTACAGCCAAGGTATACGTATTTTCAAATCCAAGCGGATCATACCATTTTAGGTTGTACAGTTTGTCAAACCCTTCTTGTGCCTGTCTCAGCACCGCTGCTCGATCCTTGGTGTCTTCGATTTCAAAATATCCATTAAATATTTCTCCTGAGTACAGCGTACCCATGTCCACTTCGCCCTGGGCTATGGAACGGAGAACGACGCTGGAGGCAGCCAGGTCCGTCTTAATATCTACACTCAGATCGGTTCGATCTTCAATCAAGGCCTTATACATTTCGGCAAGTATCTTCGTTTCCGTAAATGTCTGGGTTCCGATGGTTACATCTGCTGCCGCAGCCTTACTTGGGACGCTTACTGAAAATATTGTAAGTACCAAGACCAGGGTGAACAACGAACGTATAGCTTTAGACCATTTTTGATTTAGTACTTTCATATTTCTATATCTCCCTCTTTCTCCATGGCTTTGAAGTGCGAACATTCTGTTGATGCAGCGTTATGATGCATTTGCTTTCGCACTATTCTTTTTGGGTGTGAATGATTTCTCGACAAGGCTTAACACCAGGTCAGCCAGCAATGCAAAAAGAATAGCCGAAATGGCACCTGCTACAATCAGCTCTGTCTTATTCACGCCTAGACCTGACACAATTAATTGGCCAAGGCCACCGGCTCCAACAAGGCCTGCAAGGGTGGTCCAACTGATAATATATACGGTCGTAATTCGGATGCCTGACATGATATATGGAATTGCTAAAGGAAGCTCAATCTGGAATAAGCTTTGAAGTCTGCTATACCCCATACCTTTAGATGCGTCCCGGAGTGCGGGGTCTACGGATTGCAGGCCAGCGTAGGTATTCCGCAGCAAAGGCAGCAATGAGTATAGAAACAATGCAATGACCGCTGGCGTCATTCCAATTCCGAAGAGCGGAATCATCAGTGCGAGCAGCGCCAGACTCGGTATGGTCTGAAACAAGTTAGCAACGCTAAACACAATCGAGTTAACCCATTTGATCTCGCTTCTTGAGATCATGATTGCCACGGGAATAGCGACTACGATCCCAAGTAGTGTTGCAATCAACGCAATGAGTGCATGCTGTCCTGCAGCACTGAGGATATCTGGATAACGCTCACCTACAAATACAAAGAAATTGGCTATAGCATCAAAGATTTGCACTGGCATCTGCCTCCTCTGTATCCGGAGTGTATACATCCGCCAGAAGTCTCACCACGCTTCCCCTTGTTATGAGACCATGGAATTTCCCATGCTCATCCACGACAGGGAGATTGGATAAATGATGCTCATTCAGAATCGCCAGTGCGGTCGTAACCGAAGTACCACGCAGCACGACATGCTCTACCGGAGTCATAATATCCGCAATTTTCTTATCTTCTTCGCGATAATGCTTGATTAACTGATAAATCGTAACGGTACCAAGGAGTTGCTTGGATTTGTCGACAATAACGAGGGAGTCAACCTTCCGTCTCTGAAGAATCGTTACGGATTCAGCAATTCCCCGGGTTGGGAAAGCGGTGGCAGGATTATCAATCATAACCTCCTCAACATTCGGAAAATCACTGTCGTTATTCGAGATCATACGATTCTTGCCAATGAAGCTCTCGACAAAAGGACTTGCTGGGTGACGCAAAATTTGGTCAGGTGTCCCAACCTGTTCTATCTGACCATCTTTCATAAGCACGATCGTATCTGCAAGCTTAATCGCCTCGTCCATGTCATGCGTTACGAACACAATGGTCTTCTTGACCTCTGTCTGCAGTCTGATCAGTTCATCCTGCAGTTCTTCTCTGCTGATCGGATCCAAGGCGCTAAACGGTTCGTCCAGGAGGATAATATCCGGGTCTGCAGCAAGGGCACGAATAACTCCAATTCGCTGCTGTTGACCGCCGCTAAGCTCAGAAGGATACCGGTTCCCAAAAGTTTCAGGACTCAGCCTAACCTGGTTCATCAGCTCGTTCACTCGGTTATCAATTTTTTCCTTATCCCATTTCTGCAGGCGCGGTACAACTCCTACATTTTTGGCTATTGTCATATTTGGGAATAGACCTACACTTTGAATGACATATCCAATCTTCCGTCTAAGTTCAACAGCATCCATCTTAGAAATATCATCACCATTAATTAGGATCTGTCCATGTGAAGGTACATTCAATCTATTAATCATTCTCATTGTCGTCGTTTTCCCACATCCCGAGGGTCCGATAAATACTGTAATTTCGCCTTGCTTGATTTCAAGGTTTATCCCCTTTAATGCCTCGAAACCATCATCGTACACTTTCTTAACACCTTTGAATTCAATCACAAATACGTTCCCCCTATTCAGAATTACTCACCATATTCAATGTCACGTAAATAACAAAAAGAGCCGTTGTATAACGGACTCAAATCAAACCGCCATATCCATTTGCTTGGTGAGTTGCTTAACCGACAAAGTATTATTACCCAATTTTGAGCATAAAAAAACAGATTTATCCGAAAAAGTTGAAAAAACTTTTTTTTCGGTATAAATCTGTTCTTTCGTGCTTATTGATTTAGGTCCGGACGCTTGCCGGTAACCAAGTATACGGTGCTCTCGCCGATATTGGTTGCGTGATCACCAATTCGTTCGATATATCTGCCTACAAGCATGAGCAGCATTACTTGGGATGCATCTTGAGGATGACCTGCCATGTAGCTGTACAAATCGGTAATGATCCGGCTGTACAATTGGTCTACGCCATCATCTCTTTTTGCCATTTGATACGCCAGATCTGAATTCTCTTCAAGATAAGACTGAATGGACTCGTCAATCATCACTTTCACGATATCCGCCATTTGAGGAATATCAACGAGCGGTTTGATGAGCTTCTGACCATCTAAACGCATGGTCACCTTCGCAACATCCAGTGCCAAATCTCCCATTCTTTCAAGATCACTGGAAATTTTGAAGGCAACGATAATTCTACGAAGGTCTTTCGCTACAGGCTGCTGTGTAATAATCAATTTGGTGCCGATATCCATGATGCGTTCTTCCATGGCATTTAGCTCCACGTCTTCACTTACTACCTTTTGTGCCAGCCCTTGATCCGAGGTTTTCAAGCTTGTAATAGAATCAACTAGTGCCTTATTCACGTGCTCTGCCATTTGGAGCAGCAAATCACGGAGCTCATTTAGCTCACGATCAAAACTTTTTCTACGAATCATATTGCAGTTCCTCCCTTGGATGAGTCAAGCTAAGCTGGTACAAACATTACTTAACCAAATCGCCCGGATACGTAATCTTCCGTTCTAGAATCTTGCGGGTTAGAGAAGATTTCATTCGTATCTTGCGCTTCAATTACTTCCCCATTGAGGAAGAAGACAGTCTTTCCAGACACACGTGCCGCCTGGTGCATATTGTGTGTTACCATCACAATTGTGTATTTTTCTTGAAGCTCCTGCACCAGCTCTTCAATCTTGAGTGTAGAGATCGGGTCAAGCGCGGAAGTCGCTTCATCCATCAAGAGAACTTCAGGCTGAACGGCGATCGCTCTTGCAATACAGAGACGCTGCTGCTGGCCTCCTGAGAGAGAGAGTGCTGATCGTTTAAGATAGTCCTTTACTTCCTCCCATAAGGCCGCTTGTCGTAAGCTCTGTTCAACCAATTCATCAAGAACTTTCTTATCCGTCGTTCCGTGAAGACGAGGACCGTAAGCGATGTTGTCATAGATCGATTTAGGAAACGGGTTGGGCTGCTGGAATACCATCCCTACCTGTTTGCGAAGGTTCTCTACAGGCATGTCCTCACCGTATATATTTTTGCCATCGAGTTCAACGATTCCTTCTATACGGGTTCCTGTAATCATATCATTCATCCGGTTTAACGTACGCAGAAGTGTCGATTTACCACATCCGGATGGTCCAATAAAAGCGGTAACCGTGTTCTTAGGGATATCCAAATTCACATTTTTTAAAGCATGGAAGGATTCGTAATATAAGTTTAAATTCTTTATATCAATCATAGTAGTGTTCATCCGTATGCTATCTCCTTTACTGCCTAACAAAATAAGAAATACAAAAATCCATTAATTTAGTCGTCAGAAACTGCTTAATTGTATCAAATTATTGTCAAGGCTGTATAAACAATTGTTAACGCTATGTAAAATATGGTCTCACAGATCTCTATCCCTTCAGTGCCTGTCTCAATCAGTCGCGAGGGATGTGAGCGTCTTGTGGACCATATCTGTCACATGAGCAGCATCGGATATCGAAGCCAGAATCTGCTCGCTCGTACGGGACATTTCCCTCGTCGTAGATTGAACAGAATCATAAGCCTTATTACCAAGAGCAATATCTTCAGCGCTGGAAGCTATCTCATCTGCACTTTCTTTTGCAAGAAGCGCAGTCAGATGTATTTTGTCTCTGATGACGTTTAATAATTCAGTAATTTGATCGGCAAGAGTTCCTGTCTGACCCGACAACTTCCGGACCTCATCTGCAATGACGCGAAAAGATCTGCCATATTCCTTGGCATGTGCTGCCTCAATGGATGCATTAATCGCCAGCAAATGACTGCTCTCTGCGAGCTCACGAATGGAAGAAGTAAGAGCAGATATATCGCTGACCTTAACCATCTGTTCTTCTGCTTGTGAGCGCTGAGCCTTCGTCTGATCCAGAACAGAACGATAGGATTCCTGGATGTGTCCAAGTGAAACACTGCCCTTCTCCGTTAGCTGGGTCAATTGTGCAATACCTTCTGTATTTTTCAGTACAGCCTGTCTTACTTTCTGAACGGCAGTATCCACCTCATGCAATTTGGATTGACTGTGCACGATAACCTCTGTTCGGGACTTTCTTGCCATCTTTTGAATATCTCTTGACATGTTCATTAAGTCGCGAACCGTAAGCACACCCGCATAACGCCCTTCTTCATGCATAATGACACAATGATAAAAAGATTCGTCCTCCCGATCTACTGCCCGATCTACGATCTCTTCAGCAGACAGCTCGGTGCTTAATATTAATGGGTGCTCTGTCATAAAGGATACAACGGATCTGTGATCATACAGTTCAGCAGCAAATCGGTTCGCATACTTTTGAAACACCGTATCTCGCATAATCAGCCCTACGATCGAATCATTCTGATCTCCAATGACAACGCAGGAGAGTGTTTCATCCTGCTTCATCATCGTAAACAATGACTTACCTGCCATATCTTGCGGAACCATCGGCATTTGGCGGCAATAGGCCGCTACTTCCAGATCTTTTCTCATCGTAAACACCCCTTTAGAATTAGTTCTAAAGGCTCATTTTATATAAATGTGATGAAGTATGATCTTGTATTTTGTAAAGGGAGAATAAAATTAAAATGTGAATCAATTTCTTTCATAATATGAAATTGATTCGTGTGATTTACATTATTGATGTACTTTTTTCTTCCCTGCAACAAGCTTGTACCCTACACCGCGAATCGAATCGATATGCACCGTCTCCGGGTCCAGCTCAAGCTTCTTGCGAAGAGAGCTAACATGGACATCAACAGTACGCTGACCACCGATATAGTCAAATCCCCATACTGCATTCATCAAATCATCCCGAGTTAGGACCACTCCCGGCTTTTTGGCCAGATATAACAGCACCTCAAACTCTTTGGGCCGCAAATTAATGGATTGCCCGCTCAGCAGCACTTCATATTTCTCTGGATAGATCTCCAGCTCTCCAAGAACAATACGGGATTCATCGTCCTTCTCGACGCTGCGTGTCTCTTCAACGCCAGTTACTCTTCTAAGCACCGCATCTACACGAGCTAATAATTCGGACACCCCAAATGGCTTCGTTATATAATCATCGGCTCCGAGCTTAAGACCCTGAACCACCTCGTTCTCTCCGTTCTTGGCAGTCAGAATGATAACCGGTGTCTTCACACCCGATGCCCGCAATTTACTGAGTATTTCTAATCCGTTCATTCCTGGTAGCATTAAATCAAGCAGTATAAGATCAAATTCTTGAGAAGAAGCTCTATTGTAACCAGAGGAACCATGATCCTCTACGGTCACGTCATGGCCCTCTTGGGTAAGATTGTAGGAAAGCAATCTAGCAAGTGTAGGTTCATCTTCTATAACAAGCAATCTTTGTGCCATCGTATATCCCCTGCTTTCTTTATGTTAAATCTGCTCATATCATAGCACTCTTTTGTTATCGTTGTGTAAAAAGAAAGCCCAGTGCTTAATCTTCCTCTGCTTCTTCGACAGAATCCTGCAGCATGGGCAGAATCACTGTGAATGTAGTCCCCGTTCCAAGCTCACTCTCGACCGCCAGTTGTCCATGATGCAGCTCCACGAGGTGCTTCACAATGGAGAGACCAAGCCCTGTTCCTCCGGAATTGCGGGACCTCCCTTTGTCCACTCGATAAAAACGTTCAAATACGCGAGGCAGATCGCTTTTTGGAATGCCAATGCCTGTATCACTTACCTGGAATACAATATTCTCCTCATCCTTGCTGATCTGTGCCGTAATCTTAACACGACCACCATCAAGGGTGTAGTTGATCCCGTTGCTAACCAGGTTCAAGAAGATCTGCTTCAGTTTGTCTTCATCTGCTTCAATGAACAGCTCTTCCGGTACATCCAGAATCAAGCGAATCTGTTTTTTCTCTGCGGCATTGCCAAGTGTTCCCGTTATCATTTCAAAGAAAGGCATGAGATGTACAGGTGAACAATCCAGTGTCGCTCGCTTCGATTCAATCTTGGACAGATCCAATATGTCACTAATCAAGCGATTAAGTCTGTCCCCTTCGTCATAAATAATCTGCAGGAAGGATCTCGTTGTTTCTTCATCCCTAACCCCCCCGCTAAGCAGAGTCTCAGCAAATCCCTTAACAGCTGCAACCGGCGTCTTCAGCTCATGAGATACATTCGCTACGAATTCACTTCGCATGTTCTCCAGCCTGCGGATGGCTGTAATATCCTGCAGCAGGAAGAGCATTCCCCGGTAACTTCCATCATTCTCATACATCGGTACACCGTCAATTCGAACAATAGTTTCTTCCGGGCTGTAGATTCGCACTTCGTCATGCACTTTACTTCGCTGCAAAATGCTTGTCTCAACGATCTTTGTCAGTTCATAGTGACGTTTTAATTCATGATACGGCTTTCCGGTCACACGATCGGGATGCAGCCCCAGCATACGATGGCTCTCTCTGTTCAACACCGCTATATTCTGATTCGCATCAATCATCAATATACCACCTGCCATGTTAGTCATGACACTTTGCACCAAATCCTCATTATCACGAATTAGCTTCAGCTGAGCCTGCAGGCTGTCAGCCATTCCATTAATGGCATTCCCTAGCTGTCCTATCTCATCATTTCGGGCAAATTTGACTCTGGCATCATAATCAAGATTCGAAATCTGATTCGCTACTTTCGTGATATGCTCAATAGGCTGGGTCAAGCCTCTGGCTACTCTATAGCAGACAATAGCCGCAATGATATAGAGGGCAAGAAGCGTTAACCCAATTAAGTACCAGCCTCTTTCAAGTCCTTCATCAACCGAGTCCAAGCTTAGGGAAAGTCGAATGTATCCATCAAAGTGTTGGTCGGGAGATGTAACCGGCAGTGCTACATACAGCATTTTTTGTGACAACGTATCACTCGTCCTAATGGAACGACCGTAAGGTGAATCATGATCATTCGCTGTTTGTATCTCTTCACGATTAAGATGATTGTCCATCTGCTCAGCAGCATACTCGGAATCTCCAATAACCGTTCCATCCTTCAAGATGAACGTCGTCCGCGAGTCGGTTAAGCGCTCCAGTAACTCGGCCTGCTGCGTATAGTATGCAACGACTTCCTCCTTGTTGAGTGAAGTGTCTTTAAAATCGAATGTTGAATGAAGCAGATTGATCTCTCTCACCATATTCTCTTCCTGATTTTTGATATGAAGATCTTTAAATACTTGACCCAAAGCCAATCCAGAGGTCAGTACAGAAAGTCCAATCAGCACCATCATGATCATTGTGAGTCGGAATCGAAAATTTTTCATAAATGCTAGTAATCATCCTTTGTATAGTAGTAATTAATCATGTGCACAAAACCTATGGCTATTCATCCATTGGCTAAATCAGTTGCGACTGACTACAATTGCATTGCGCTTTCCCTCTAATTTATTTCCGGATAAATATCCACTTTCCAATAATCGAACATATGTCACCTTGCAGCAAGACTCTGGTCTTTTACCGGAGCAAAACGCTTGAGTACAGCATGCTGCACCGTGGCTAAGGGCTGTTGAATCAATATCCCGAGTACAACTGGTATGGCTGCTTCCGGTGAAAAATACCCCATGGCTAGTACAAGACCGAGTGATATATTCCGCATACCGGAGGCATAAGACATGGTTACGCTTATTTCCCGGGAAACATATGGCAATAAGAACGAGCCAGCAAAACCGATGATGTAACACAAAGCAACGACAAAGGTAATCGAAATGATCGCCATGATCACACTTGAATCTAAATTACTTACATGAGGTGCAATAGCTGCCGCATTGAGCAGAACTACGGCCATAAAGCATAGTTTAGATATTGGTGCAGTAACTGGGGCAGACCATTCTTTGAATTTCCCTTTAGATAGTTCATACACAATTACGCCCAGAATCGTCGGTACAACAATAATGAGCATTAGATCCTTGATTAGACTGGGCGTATCGAATTGAACCTCTGCTCCAAAAAATAATTCGATTAGACCCGGAACGACCAGCGGACTTAGAGCTGAATCCAACACGACCATCGCAAGCATCAGAGGTACACTGCCATAAGACATTGACACCCATAGTACCGAGGATACACCCAGAGGTATGATCGTAAATAGAACCAGACCAATCGTATATCCCGAAGAAGCGCCGAACAACATCGTACCCATAAAATAGGCAATCAAAGGAGCCAGCACATGTGACAGAACCAGAGTAACAACCATGACGGCCGGACGCTGAACAACCTTCTTCAAATGACGTACTCCACATCCGATCGCCATTACAAAAGTAACGTAGCCAAACAGATATGGAGCCCATGACACATATGATATCAGCTGGTCTGACAGCATAACGCCTAGCAATAATGTAAGTGGCATAATGATAAACATATATTTTTCAAATCCGGCAGTAAAGCGTAGTGACATTAATCTCATGCTGCAACAGATCCTCTCTATGTTACTTATGTAAATTCATGCTCAGTTTTAATTGATCATATCATAGATTACTAGCTCATTTTCGTTCATTATGTAAAATCTAAATTGAAAACGATTCAACGGTCCATTTATGCTTACATCTCTATCTGAAAAATTCCTGCGTTCCAAGTCTAGATCGAATCGAGAACTCAAAAAAAGCTCAGTACAGTTCGTTTATACTGTACTGAGCTTTATATACTAGTTAACCGTTAACAACTTCGCCGCCGTTTACATGAATAACTTGACCCGTCACATAGGAAGAGTCACTTGTTGCCAGATAAACATAAGCGGGTGCCAATTCTTCCGGCTGACCTGGGCGCTTCATCGGCTGGGTTGCTCCAAACTCACTTACCTTTTGCTCATCGAAGGTAGCAGGAATAAGCGGGGTCCAGATCGGTCCTGGAGCGACTGCATTCACTCGAATCCCTTTCTCTGCCAAATGCATGGATAAGGAACGTGTAAAGGAGGTGATGGCGCCCTTCGTAGAGGAATAGTCTATGAGAGTCGGATTGCCGCGATATGCCGTAATTGAGGTCGTATTGATGATGGAGCTTCCACCCTTTAAATGAGGCATTGCAGCCCTAGTCAAGTAGAACATACTGAAGATATTGGTACGAAATGTCTTCTCAAGCTGCTCATCGGTAATATCCTCGAAGCTTTGCTGAGGATGCTGTTCTGCTGCATTATTGACTAATACATTCAGTTGTCCCAATTCATCTACCGTTTGCTTCACCGCTTGCTGGCAGAAGGCTGAATCACCTACATCCCCTGCTATCAGAATACACTTTCTTCCTTCCTGCTCAACCTGGCGCTTCGTTTCCTCTGCATCACCATGTTCATTCAAGTACACGATGGCTACATCGGCACCTTCTTTGGCAAAAGTGACCGCTACAGCTCGGCCTATACCGCTGTCACCACCTGTGATAAGCGCTGTCTTTCCTGTAAGCTTGCCTGCTGCCTTATACTGCTCAGATTCGAATTCAGGCCTAGGATACATTTCAGATTCAATTCCCGGCTGCTGATTCTGATGCTGTGGAGGCAAAGTTTGATTCGCTTGATTCTGTCCCATCTTTGATTTCTCCTTTCAATCCTCAATTATTCACTTCATTAACAGGTTTAGGATGGCTGTTCCTCTCATCATTATTCCTACAGATCGATACAGCAACGTATTATTTCATCCTACTCAATATGGTTTTACCCTCTCTTCATAGGATCAAACAATTTGAATGATTAATTCTCAAATTCCAAATCTTAAATCTATCGATTCAAAAAAGAATATCTACACAAAAAAGACAATGGTTATTTGCTTATAAGCAAATAACCATTGTCCTTGTTAATACATTTATTATGTATCTTTTCAACTTACCAAGGATTAACCATAATCCACAGCATTACCAATAGCAGTACAGCCAGAATGATGCTAAATGTGCGTAGTTTTCCTTTTTCACTGCTGATGTCTTTCTTCTCTTGGATACCTGCAATACCAAGGCGAAGAGATTTCCCCATAATACCTGCAATCGCTAGCATAGCAAGGAAAATAACAACAACAAGAATCATCCAAGAAACGCCATACTCTCCTTGAGACATAATATATCCGCCAGACAGCAATTGAATGATCAAGCCGTATTGAGCAATACGATTAAACGTTCTTACAGCTGCAATACTGCCTTCTTGAGCAGGTACAGACAGCTTGCTGATTGCTGCAACCACGAAAGGAAGCAACAGGTAAAAGCCGACTGAAACGGCTCCAAGAATGTGTACAAAATACATGATAACGCCCATATTCGCAGACCTCTCCTTTCCATAAAAATTGAAAACAATATCATCATATTACCCATTAGAATAATACTGTAATCAGTCTATTCCCATAAGGAATATGTTCAGGTAATACTCTTCCAAATTATACTTGATAGGCAAGGATAAAGAAAAGGAAACCCTCAAATAATTAAAGGGTTTCCTATCATAATTCACGGATTTATCATAATCAACATCTGAAATCAGATATGCATCACAGAAATTACATTGCGTACGGAGTCTGCCGATTGATCCAGAGCTACCTTCTCATCTTCCGTGAGCTCAAGTTCGAATATCTTCTCGATCCCATTACCGCCAAGAATTGTTGGTACGCCAAGGAACAAATCATTGTATCCGTACTCTCCCTCCAGGTATGCAATCACAGGGATAATCCGTTTCTTGTCCTTCAAGATCGCTTCCGTCATCTGGACAAGTGATGCGGCTGGCGCATAGTACGCGCTCCCGTTTCCCAGGAGGTTCACAATTTCGCCGCCGCCGACACGAGTCCGCTTAACGATAGCTTCAATTCGGTCCTGAGGAATTAGCGTATCAATTGGAATACCACCCACACTGGAGTAACGCACGAGTGGAACCATATCATCACCATGACCGCCAAGTACAAAACCACGGACATCTTCAACAGAAACATTCAGTTCCTGAGCAATGAACGTACAATAACGAGCGGTGTCCAGAACACCTGACTGGCCGATGACACGGTTCTTCGGGAAGCCCAGTGTCTGATACGCCGCATGGGTCATTGCATCCACTGGATTACTCAAGATGATCACGATGGAATCAGGACAATATTTTTTTATATTTTCACAAACAGATTTGACGATGCCTGCATTTGTATTCACGAGATCATCACGGCTCATTCCCGGTTTACGGGCGATTCCCGCCGTAATGATGACGATATCTGAACCTTGGGCATCCTCGTAGTTGGATGTACCGGTTATATTACTGTCAAATCCTTGAACAGGACTTGCTTCCAGCATATCAAGCGCTTTACCCTTAGTTGGATTCTCAAGCTGTGGAATATCTATAAGCACGACGTCGCCGAGTTCTTTTTGAGCCAACATAAGTGCCGTTGTCGCGCCAGTAAAACCGGCGCCGACTACGGCGATCTTTTTACGCTGAATGGTCACAGTATCCGCTCTCCTCTACAGGTTTTTGATAATCTCGTCTGCGAACTCAGAGCATTTCACTTCTGTAGCGCCTTCCATTAAGCGAGCAAAGTCATAAGTTACGGTCTTGTTGTTAATGGATGTTTCCATGCCTTTGTAGATTAGATCAGCCGCTTCTTGCCAGCCCAAATGCTCAAGCAACATGACACCGGACAAAATAACGGAACCCGGGTTAACTACATCTTTATCTGCATATTTCGGAGCTGTACCATGAGTCGCTTCGAAGATCGCATGACCTGTTACATAGTTGATATTCGCGCCTGGAGCGATACCAATTCCGCCAACTTGTGCAGCCAGAGCATCTGACAGGTAGTCACCGTTCAGATTCAGTGTTGCGATGACATCAAACTCTGCAGGACGAGTCAGTACTTGCTGAAGAGCGATGTCGGCAATTGCATCCTTAACAATGATTTTGCCTGCTTCTTCTGCAGCTTTTTGAGCGGCATTCGCTGCATCCGTACCTTCTTTTTCTTTAATTTCATCGTATTGTGCCCAAGTGAACACTTTATCGCCGAACTCAGCTTCCGCTACTTCATAACCCCAGTTCTTGAAGGCACCTTCAGTAAATTTCATAATGTTGCCTTTATGAACCAAAGTTACGCTCTTGCGTCCATGAGTGATTGCATATTCAACTGCAGCACGTACAAGACGCTTGGATCCTTCAGAGGATACAGGCTTAATACCGATACCAGATGTTTCAGGGAAACGGATCTTGTTCGCGCCCATCTCTTGCTGAAGGAACTGAATGACTTTCTTCACTTCCTCAGATCCTTCTTTGTACTCGATTCCTGCATAGATATCTTCTGTATTCTCACGGAAGATCACCATGTCTACCAAGTCAGGACGCTTCACTGGAGAAGGAACGCCGTCGAAATAACGTACAGGACGTAAGCATACATATAAATCCAGCTCTTGACGAAGAGCAACGTTCAGGGAACGAATTCCACCGCCGATTGGAGTAGTCAGTGGTCCTTTAATAGCTACGATATATTCACGGATGGCTTCCAGTGTATCAGCAGGCAGCCATTCTCCGTATGTATTGAATGCTTTTTCACCAGCAAACACTTCATACCAGGCGATTTGTTTCTCACCGTTGTACGCCTTTTCTACTGCCGCGTCCAGAACACGCTTCGATGCCTTCCAGATGTCACGGCCTGTCCCGTCACCCTCAATGAAAGGAATGATTGGATTGTTAGGTACTTGAAGTGAACCGTTGTCGATTGTAATTTTTTCGCCCTCAGTAGGTAGTGCGAATTTTTCAAAGTTCGGCATTGTTAATATCCTCCTTATTATTTAGCGGGTTGTATTAGATAGGCTAACAAGCATGGCAGTGCCCTGGGTAATCAAGAGGGACTCTCCTGCTACCCAAGGATGCTATGACTCTATTATACATATTTCTTCATCAAAAACCCTAGAGAGTCTATCAAAATTATCGATTTTCAATAGAAATGTACTTTTGGGTTGTTGGTCCTGTATATTCTGCCCGTGGACGAATAATACGGTTATCTGCCAGCTGTTCCAGAATATGCGCTGTCCATCCCGATACACGGCTGATTGCGAAGATCGGAGTAAACAGATCTCTTTGGATGCCCAGCTGTGTATAAACCGAAGCGGAATAGAAATCTACATTGGGTCTGAGACCTTTTTGGCCAGTAATCAATTCTTCAATCCGAACTGACATTTCATACAGCTCTGTGTTTTCATTCTGTTCACCCAGTTCACGAGACATCTTCTGCAGATGCTTCGCACGAGGATCTCCATTCTTGTACACACGGTGTCCAAAGCCCATAATCTTCTCACGATTATCCAGCTTCTGCTGGATGTAGGCTTCGAGCTTATCCTTGGAACCGATTTCATTCAGCATCTTCATAACAGCTTCATTCGCACCGCCATGCAAAGGACCCTTAAGCGCACCGATCGCAGAAGTAACACCGGAGTACATGTCAGAAAGGGTAGCTACGGTTACACGGGCAGCAAAAGTGGACGCGTTCAGCTCATGATCTGCATGAAGAACAAGTGCCTGATCAAGCGCTTTGACTGCTGTTTCACTCGGCTCATCCCCTGTAAGCATGTAAAGGAAATTCTCGGCTATGGATACCCCTTGTTTAGGTGCTATCGGCTCCTTGCCTTCGCGAATACGAGAAATGGCTGCTACGATCGTCGGAAGCTGAGCTTGCAGCTTCACTGCCTTATTCTCATTCGCTTCCTGAGAGACGTCTTCTGCCTGCGTATCGTACAGCCCAAGTGCTGATACCGCAGAACGCAAAGCCGCCATCGTGTTCAGGTCTCGAGGATAGAGTTTGATCTGAGCAATCAGTTCATCAGGAATTGGTGCAAATTCACTAAAGCTCTTATTCAATTGATCAAGCTCAGTTTTGTTAGGGAGCTTGCCGAACCACAGCAAGTAAGCAACTTCTTCAAAGCAAGCGTTCGCAGCGAGGTCATCGATATCATAACCGCGATATGTAAGAACGCCGTCAACGATAGAACTAATTGAGGAAGTTGCTGCAACGATACCTTCAAGGCCTTTGGTAGCTGTCATCTTTAACATCTCTCCTTTTATCAAAAATTTACAACATTCTCAATGAAAACATTTACAATATTATAGATTACAATTTCACATTACGGTAAATCCACGAAACGTTACTGGAATCAGACACGCTGTGTAAACTACTTTCTTGAATCATCATACTGGATTTTGTCGCTCCTGTGAACAATTTGGAGGTGGATTTGGATATCAAAGTTTTTTTTCAATACCATAAAGCATTTTTTGTAATCACTTTCATTGACAATACAGGAATGTTGTGATCATAAGCTTGAATTCAGAATTAACGACAAAAAGACCTAAAAAAGGACAGAAAGAAGTTATAACTTCTCTCTGTCCTTCCTTAAAAACGTTTATAAAACGTGATTTTTCCGTCTTTCATCTTTTTCTCGATCCATTTCAGCAGGAACAAACGGTATATGGGTCTTGTTAGCGGAAATACAAGGGTGAATCCAACAATATCGGTTACAAATCCAGGTATAATCAACAGGCTGCCACCCAAAAATACACATAATCCATCCAGCATCTTTCGACCTGGTACCAGACCATTTTGCATTTCATTACGTGTATCCTGAAGAACCTTGCGCCCCTCGAATTGCATCATCGCCATCCCGATAATTGAGGTGACCAAAATGAGTAGTAAAGTATAACCTGCCCCTATTTGTTCGCTTACCCATATGAACCCGAACAGTTCCACTGCAGGAATGAGCAGCAGAAGCGCCCACTTCCAGTTTCGCATGTACGGTTACTCCCTTCCAATTGACACAGCTCTCTTTAAAGCATCGTACAGGTTTGGAACGCTTTTATCAAGCCTGACGGGCTTGAAGTCCGCATTTACCCACACATGCTGCGTCGATCCTGTGACAAGCAGTTCACCTGGCAATTCTTCAGTCATCCATACAACCTCTTTATTATCCATCTGTATCTTGTCTGCTGCAATGTCTTCTCTTCGTACTTCATATTCGTAATGAAGTCGGACACTGCTAAAATTATTTATACGCGTCCATACTGTAATATAGTCATCATACTTCGCAGGCAGCTTATACTTCAGATCAAGTCCAATTACAGGCAGCAGAACCCCCTGCTCCTCCATGCTCCGGTAACTAAATCCCAGACTTCGGATCATTTCGGTTCTGCCGATCTCAAACCAGTTCACATAATTCGCATGATAGACGACACCCATTTGGTCACTTTCTTGATAACGCACTCTAAACCTTGTTCCATACCAGGCTGTTGGTTCTGTCTGTTCAGCTTTCAAACTTCTCACCTTCCTTGCAGGAATCACTGTGAAAAAAGCAATGGGACAATATTGTCCCATTGCTTTTTTACAAATCTATATGCTTAATTCTTCAGGAAACCTTAGTGAATGTTATCGATTTTGATAAGGTTCGTAGATCCCGAGCGTCCAAGAGGAACACCCGCTGTGATAACTACCAGATCTCCATCTTGTACGATACCTGATTTTTTGCCGCCAACTACTGCGTTTTCAAACAGTCCGTCAGTCGTTTCACATGGTACGCCTTTGACAGGTGTTACGCCCCAAGTCAATGCGAGTCTACGCATTGTACGGTCTTCGTTCGTTACAGCAACGATCGGAGCTTCTGGACGATATTTGGAAACCATTCGAGCTGTATATCCGGATTCCGTAGAAGTAAGAATTGCTTTTGCATGCAGTTCAAATGCGCTGATTGCAACGGATTGACTGATTGCTTCAGTTACCGTTGTTTCTTGAGCAATCCGCTGTTTCTTGTAAAGTTCACGGTAGTTTAGTGCAGACTCTGCTTTTTCAGCGATACGAGCCATTGTCAGTACAGATTCTACAGGGTATTTACCTGCAGCTGTTTCTCCGGACAGCATAATTGCATCAGTTCCATCGAAAATGGCATTCGCAACGTCACTTGCTTCCGCACGTGTAGGACGCGGGTTGCGCTGCATAGAATCCAGCATTTGAGTCGCTGTAATAACCGGCTTGCCGGCAATATTACATTTTTCGATCATTCGTTTTTGTACAACCGGTACATCTTCTGCTGGAATTTCAACACCAAGGTCACCGCGTGCAACCATCAGGCCGTCAGATACTTCCAGGATCTCATCCAAGTTATCTACGCCTTCTTGGTTTTCGATTTTAGAAATAATTTGAATGTGCCCTGCGTTGTGTTTGTCAAGCAGTTCACGAATTTCTAATACGTCACTTGCTTTACGAACGAAGGAAGCCGCAATAAAATCGATGCCTTGTTCGATTCCAAAAATGATATCGTTAGCGTCTTTTTCGGTAATACCAGGGAGAGAGATTGCAACACCAGGAACGTTAACACCTTTCTTGCTCTTGATGGTGCCGCCGTTTACGATACGGCATTTAATATCCGTTTCGTTTACTTGCTCAACCGTAAGTCCGATCAGACCATCGTCAATCAAAATCGTTGATCCTGGGGATACATCACTTGGCAAGTCTTTGTATGTGATAGACAAACGGTCTTTATTGCCAAGGATCTCTTCCGTTGTCAGGGTAATGCACTCATCTTGAACCAGTTCGATAGGCTCAACCTCGAGTTTGCCTGTACGGATTTCGGGACCTTTCGTATCCAGCAGAATAGCAACTGACTTATTCAACTCGTCACAAGCTGTACGAATGGTTTTGATACGTCCGCCATGCTCCTCAAAGTCACCATGGGAGAAGTTCAAGCGTGCTACGTTCATACCCGCCATAATCAATTTTTTTGTGTTTTCCAACGACTCACTGGAAGGACCAATAGTACATACAATTTTAGTTTTGCGCATTTTTCTAGTTTCCTCCGTTTTCAAAATCTCTCTTTATATATCTTTTCCAACAATTAAATCTACTACAAAATTCGCCTTTTGTATAGGAATTTTGTCATATTTAATCTTTTATTAACGAAGAATCTTCGAGCACAGTTTCCTTAGCTGTATTTTCTTGGAATTTACCTATTTTACGGAATTTCTCATAGCGATCCTGACGAAGGGCCTCTCCATCCATCTGCAGCAGCTCGCTAAGGTGTTTCTCAAGAGCTTCCTTAATCGATGCTGCTGTCGCCTCGTAATCCCGATGAGAACCGCCACGCGGTTCGGGAACAATCTCCTCGATGACTTCCATCTCTTTTAGATCCTGTGCTGTAATTTTCATCGCTTCAGCAGCCTGATCCGCTTTGGAGGCATCCTTCCACAGAATCGAAGCTGCGCCATTCGGAGATATAACAGAGTAAATCGCATGCTCAAGCATTAACACCCGATTGCCGACCGCCATCGCAAGAGCACCGCCGCTTCCTCCTTCTCCAATGATGACGCATAGCACAGGCACGGAGAGCTTGGCCATTTCAAGGAGATTACGGGCAATAGCTTCGGACTGACCACGTTCCTCCGCAGTTTTGCCCGGATATGCACCTTTTGTATCTATGAAAGTAATAATAGGCCTGCCAAACTTGTTGGCCTGATGCATTAAACGGAGCGCTTTACGAAACCCTTCCGGGTGCGGGCTCCCAAAAAAACGAGCAATATTATCTTTCGTATCTTTGCCTCGCTGCTGCCCGATGATCGTAACAGGACGTCCGTTAAGCTTGGCAAGTCCTCCAACCACGGCCAGATCATCACCAAACTGACGATCTCCATGAAGCTCCATAAAGTCCGTAAATATGAGCGATATCAGGTCCAGCGAAGTTGGACGTTGCTGATGTCTTGCCAGATGCATTTTCTGAGGAGCCGTAATCGATGAATAGATCTCCTCTTCCAATTTAGTATACCGCTCTTCCAGACGAGCCACTTCTTCAGCAAAATCAATGCCTTTTTCGATACCGAATTGCTGAAGCTCTTCAATTTTTTTGCGCATCTCAATAAGAGGCGCTTCATATGGCAACTCTCCCGCCAATTTAGACCTCTCCTTTCGCGCTGTGCATGTCCAGCAGTTTAGCCAGCGTGTTCCGTAATTCCTTACGGTTTACGACCATGTCCAGCTGTCCATGCTGCAAATTGAATTCAGCCGTCTGAAAGTCCTCAGGAAGCTTCTGGCGAATCGTTTGTTCAATAACAATTCGGCCCGCAAACCCAAAAATCGCTCCCGGTTCCGCAATATTAATATCTCCGAGCATAGCAAAGCTGGCGGAAACGCCGCCTGTCGTCGGATCGGTTATAACAGATATGAACAATCCACCTTGTTCATCATGTCTTGACAGAGCACTGCTCGTCTTCGCCATTTGCATCAGACTCAGGATGCTCTCCTGCATACGGGCTCCGCCTGACGTAGAAAAAATAAGAATTGGAATCTTCTTCTCGGTTGCCTTCTCTATGGCACGCGTAATCTTCTCTCCAACAACCGAACCCATGCTGCCTGTAAAGAAATCAAAGCTCATGACAGCAACGACCACAGGATGACCATCAATTGTACCTTCGCCTGTAACAACGGCATCCTTCAGGCCTGATTTCATCGTTTGCTGCTCCAGCTTTGATCTGTATCCTGGAAAATCCAGGGGATCCACAGACACCATATCCTTGTCATACTCGACGAATCCTTCATCAAGCGTCATCTCAATACGCTCTCTTGCGTTCAAACGCATATGATAACCGCATGACGGACAAACTTTCAAATTCTTTTCAAGTTCCTTGCTGTATTGTATCGTACCGCATTTGCTGCACTTATTCATGAGTCCCTCTGGAATCTCACGACGCGGTCGCTCTTCACCTTCAGGATTATCTGTGCGCTGTGCACGATCTGAAGGAATGGTCGCGTACTTCCGTTTTTTCTGGAAAATATCTTTGAACACAACTACACCTCTTCAGCCGTAAATTTGTGGCCCATGCAGTCAATTCGTATGATCGACATCGCATAAATAAAGTTAACATGAGCAGCTATAAAATGTGCCCTATAAGCAAAAAAAGAGAAGAATGACACATGTGGGGAGTCGCTTCACCTTTGCATCCGTAGCCCTTGTCCAATTAGAAGCAGGTCCTAAAAATAATGAATAGAATTCCACCGCCTTCAGTATTATGAATGCAGAATGGAATTCAATACCTCCTGAACCTCTTCCAATTCTCCGGACGGTACAAGAATTTCGTACTGTTGCTTGGATAAGCTGATGGGACGGGCTTGTACCAAAAATCCTTCATCCGCAAGCCGAGTTGTAATTCTGTCAGCAATCTTTGCCGTCGGTGCAATATATATCACCGTCCACATGCTGTACGCCCCCTAAGCCTCATGTTCAAAGCCCGTATAATGGATTAATGATAACATAACTGACTTTTTTTCCGCAAGGAAGGAAAGGAAGGCATGGGACGATTATAACCATAATATTCCTTCATTACATCTTACTGTAACATTCGTTATCTCCATATTAGTAGAATATAAACCTTCTTGTTACAGTGGATAAATCTTCGCATTCGTATTCTGATGTGCAATTCTGGCCGATGCAGCCGCTGCAACTCCCGCTACCAGGTCATCTAGAAATACATGAATCCCGGCAGTTTTGTCATTCAGGGACTTAATGATTCCGGTCTTCTCCTTGTCTAAATATCCAAAGCTTGTAAGCCCTATCATACCATATACACTGGTAATTCCAAGTGCAAGAGTCTCGTCCACACCATACAGCGGCTCATCCGCTTCCATCAAAGCCTGAAGTGGCTGAGGCAGCAGATTTTGTTCCGCCAGCTCATCGAGTGCCACACCCGTATATAGCGTATACTGTACCTCCCGCTTGGCAAGAACAGCCCGTACGCTTGTGATACACTCTTCTTCCTTTAACTCCGGATGAAACTTTTTTTGAAGATCATAGACTATTTTGGCGATGGATTCAACGCTTACACCTCTGCGTTTCAGCATCGCTTCCGCAATTTCATATGACATCCGTTTGATTCCCCCATCCTTTGAAACTAGGAATTCCACATTAACTTAGGTATTCGCTTCAAGACTTCAAAGCCCGCCATTATACCTTCGACTGCACCATTTCATCGCTACAATCGGTACTTATATGGTGTTCCTAAGTGTATGCGATAGTTTCAAAAATAGTTCGTAAAATGTGCTCATGTATATACAGGATGCCATATAAATTGTGTTCATTATTTCACGATAACCGTATCTTCCCCAAGCATTTGTTCCATGCGGTGGATCAATTCAGGAGACGGTTTGATTCGATAGCTGTCACTTAATGCCCGATATGCCCTAGTTTCTTCATAAAAAAGGATCGTAGCTACATCTCCCGGATGTTCCTGTAGCAAGACTTTAAGCTTGGTTAGCATACCCGACTTCTCTATGTCAGGTTTGATCTTGATGAATACTCGCTGCTCCGTTCTGGCAGGCCTCTTATCCGGTTCAGAGGGCAGTCTCTCTGACTTATTTTGCACCAAGCTGTTGCTTGATGGACTTGAAGGAGAACGACTATCTCTGCTGGATCCAGATTGTGAAGCCTCTCCCGAACCGCTCCGCTCCTTACCTCCGCTCCCTTTGCTGCGCTGATACATCATTCGCTGCAAATGATCTAAAGTAAGCTCATCCACCTCATCAGCAAGCAGCTTGAAGCCCTCATCCTGAAGCTGAACTTTAGCCCGGAGAGCAACCAGTTGACCTTTTGCAGCCCAATTCTGGCTTCTTCTCCATACTTCCGGAAACAATACAACTTCGGTTCGTTCAATCTGATCCTCCAGTTCCATGAAGGCCATCGCTTTGCCTTGCTTCGTTGTAATCGACTTTACAGAAACCACCATTCCAGCTGTAACAATCTGCGCATGATCCTCCGCATCGTGAAGCTCCATAAGCTTGTCCGCTTCGAGCTCCTCCAAAATTTCCGTGAAATCATCAAGCGGGTGTCCGGATAAGTATAATCCAAGCAGTTCACGCTCTAATTCCAGCTGCTGTGTAATTGTATACTTAGGAATATCAGGATATTCGATTTCCCAATTCGGCGTCTCCACAAAATCAAACAGCTGGATCTGCAGATCCTCTCTCTCTTTGCGCCATTTCGTAGCCGCTTCTACCACTTCATCGAGCATGGCGAACAGCTGTGCACGGTGACCAGGAAGCGTATCAAATGCCCCAGCCTGAATAAGAGACTCGATGACCCGCTTGTTACACACCCTTAAGTCTACTCTTCTGCAGAAATCGAGCAGGCTCTCGAAAGGTCCCTTAGTCCGCTCCGCAATAATGCTGTCTACGGCCTGTGTACCTACATTTTTAATTGCAGCCAGACCAAATCGAATGCCAGTCTCACCACCGCCCGGAGTAAACAGTACACTGCTCTCATTCACATCGGGAGGCAGCACAGGAATATTCATTCGTCTGCATTCAACAACATACTCCGCCACTTTTCGATGATTTCCCATGACCGCTGTCAGCATCGAAGCCATAAATTCGACAGGATAATGTGTCTTCAGATACGCTGTCTGAAAGGCTAGAACCCCATACGCAGCAGCATGAGCCCGAGGAAAACCGTAATTGGCGAACCTTACAATCATATCGTATACAGCTTCAGCATCCTCGCTGCTATAACCCTGATTTAGGCTCCCCTTTACAAAATGCTCTCTCTCTTTATCAAGCACTTCCCTCTTCTTCTTGGATACCGCCCTGCGCAGCAAATCGGCTTCTCCAAGAGAAAAGCCCGCCATTTGAGAAGCAATCTGCATAATCTGCTCCTGATACACGATGATACCGTACGTGTCCTCCAGTATGGGAGCAAGATCAGCATGTGGGTACTCTACCTTGATCTCCCCATGCTTCCCCTGGATATACTTAGGAATGAAATCCATAGGACCCGGACGATATAAAGCAACTACAGAGATAATATCTTCGAACACGGACGGCTTCAAATCCTTCAGCACTCTTCTGATTCCTGCTGACTCCAGCTGGAATATACCTGTCGTATCTCCGGAACCGAGCATTTCATAGGTTAAAGGATCATCATCAGGTACCGATTTGAAATCAGGAACTTGTTTCTGCTGATCCTGAATCCATCTCATACAGCGTTCAATGATGGAGAGCGTCCTTAAACCGAGGAAATCCATCTTGAGCAGTCCAATGGCTTCAAGATTCTCCATGGAATACTGAGTAAGCGCGGTGCCTTCACTGCCCTCCTGGAGCGGCACTACATCTGTCAGCGGGTCTTTGGATATAACCACACCCGCCGCATGAGTTGAAGCATGCCTGGGCATCCCCTCGACTTTTTTGGCCATCGCGAGCAGCTCTTTTGTTTTTGCTTTTGTATCATGCAATAATCTAAGCTCATCGCTCATCTCCAGAGCTTTTGTAATATTCATCCCGACTTGTCCGGGAATGAGCTTGGCAGCTTTATCGACTTCTCCATACGGAATATTAAGCACTCTTCCTACATCTCGAACTGCTGCACGCGCAGCAAGCGTACCGAAAGTAATAATCTGTGCAACATGCTCGCGACCGTATTTTGACGCTACATATTCAATAACCTCTTCCCGGCGTTCATCACTGAAATCAATATCAATATCTGGCATGGTCACTCGCTCAGGATTGAGAAACCGTTCAAACAGAAGCTTGTATTTGATCGGATCCACATTCGTAATATTCAGCACGTACGCAACGAGACTTCCTGCTGAGGAGCCCCGCCCCGGACCGGTTGCTATTCCCTCTCTATGGGCATAGGCAATAAAGTCCCATACGATGAGAAAATAATCAGAGAAGCCCATCTTATCAATGACAGACAGCTCGTAATCCAGCCGTTTATACAGCTCCGATTTCTGTTCTTCCTGATGCCAGCTATCCATAGCCTTGTAGCGTTCCTCCAGCCCCTTAAGGCAGAGCTCACGCAAATACTGTCCAGGTGTCAAATGCTCCGGAATCGGCCGGTACGCTGGCAGAATGGAATGCCCAAATTCCAGATCAAGCTGGATACTGTCGGCAATTTTACGCGTATTCTCTACCGCCTCTCTCACATGAGGAAAAAGACGAGCCATCTCGTCACCGTTCTTCAAATATAGCTGGCTTGAGGGAATGCGAAGCCGTTCCTCATCTTCCACCGTTTTCCCCGTACCAATGCATATAAGGACATCCTGTACTTCGGCATCCTCTTGTGATATATAGTGCACATCATTCGTTGCTACTAGGGGTATGGACAGTTCTTTGGCAAGCTCCATTAGCTGAGGATTCACTCGCTTCTGTTCTGCCAGCCCATGGTCTTGAAGCTCAAGATAGTAACGGTCACCAAATATCTGTTTATGCCTCATGGCTGCACTTTTGGCTTCCTCATATCGTCCCATTAGAAGATGCTGTGGAATTTCTCCCCCGAGGCAAGCGCTCAGGCATATTAATCCTTCGTTATACTTCGCCAGGCTCTCCATATCGATGCGCGGCTTATAGTGAAAGCCCTCTAAATGGCCGATTGAGCACAGCCTCATCAGATTTTGATAGCCTGTCATGTTCTGCGCCAGCAATATCAGATGATAGATCGGCTGATCCTTGCGGCTGCCCCGCTCATGCCTTGAACCCGCTGTAATATACACTTCACAGCCAATAATCGGCTTAATTCCTCTAGCTGCACATGCTTTATAAAAAGGGATGGCTCCATACATTACCCCGTGATCCGTCAGCGCCAGAGCCTCCATCCCGTATCCTGCTGCTGTGTCCACGAGCTCTGCAATCCGCGCCGCACCATCTAGCAGGCTGTATTCACTGTGAACATGCAGATGCACAAATGAACTCATGATTCAATTCTTCCTCTCTACACTGTAATTCTTAAATCAACTTTACGCATTTTATCTTTACTATTTTATCATATCAGGCAAGGCTCCGCCCATAGAATAGAGTACAAGCCGGCAGACTCTGTAGATACCAATTAGAAGAACAGCTTGCTTAAGTGCTATTTAAGAAAGGTGTGTAGCGAATAATGAGTTTCATGTCAAAAGTAATTCTCGATTTCTTTATCGCCTTCGGCATCGTTCTAGGTGGATCCATGCTCGGCGGCATTGGAGCCGTAATATCCATGCAGCCGCCTACACAAACGATGCTGGATGTTGCCGGCCGCATAAAGATCTGGGCTCTAGCTGCAGCTGTAGGGGGTACGATTGACCCGATGCGAGTCATTGAAAGCAATATGCTCGATGGAAATCTGTCACCTGCCATCAAGCAGATCCTCTACCTCATATTCGCTTTTCTCGGAGCACATATGGGAACTGAGCTGGTTAAATGGGTGTGTACCATCCGGAATTAAGTAAGGAGGATGTCAGCCTATGCGTGTACCCGAGTATCGTCGCTTCCGGCCCTTCATACAGCTCTCTGGCGTATTCGTTCTCGGAATGATTGTGGGGAGCATCGTCTACAACGCGATTTTTCATGCCAGTTACAATAAATTGTGGCTTGAGAATAAAGATCTCAAGATTCAGGAAGAGCAATATATTGAGACTATTAATTCCTTGAAGAAATATAGCAAAAGACAGACGGTGATCAAGGAAATCAATATCCGTGCCGAGGAGTCCGATAAGGCTCCAGATTCCGTATATGTCAAAGAAATCATTCAGCTGCTTAGTGATGAGCTTGAGGTGCTCCGGGGAAGAGATGTTTATAACATTGATGAATACAGCAAAATGACGCGCATTATGCTGAACAAGAAAACATATAACGTCAGAGGACACTCTTACTCCGTCAAGATTACTACTGTGCTTGTAATGGAAGGCGTTCTTCAGGTATGGGTTGATATTTCACCTGCACCAGAATGATCTAATCATGTTACAATAAGTGAGAATTCCATATTTATGTAACATAAAGGAGTTGTCCTTCTTCCTATGCTGGATGTCGTTCGTTATTTGCTGTTTGCCCTGTTTATCCTCTCTACCATCTGTGCAGGCTTCACAAGTATTCGTGGGCGCAGAGCCAGTGATTTTCTGAAGAGAGGCCTCTACCAGGCAATGACAAACATATGGATGGGAATCATGCTGATTGTTCTGGCCCTTATACAGATGTTTATGTTCAGCGGTTCTACGGTTGCCGTCATTGTTGAGGGAATGTTCCTTGTGCTGGGTGCCTTTAATCTGTTTGCAGGTATTCGCAATCGCATTCATTACTCTCAGATGAAGAACGAAAAGTCTCCTATATAGGAGACTTTTCTTAAGATCAGGGATCTAAGACAGATCGATGGATTGCAGCGTCATAATCGCTTTGCATATCAGCTGACCATCTCGAATCAAATCAATATCCAGCTTGCAATTGCGTCTGCTGAGCTCCATTACGCTTGGAGATATCGTTACTTTATCTTCAATTTGAAGAGGTCTCACAAAATAGGTAGAAATATTCTCCAGCATATGGTCATTCCCGGTAACCTCACGTGCAATCCGATGTCCGGCCTGTGTCATTAAATGAATGAGGACCCCTTCAGAAATGGTGCCTAAATCTGTCGCCATCTGAGGAATGATCACGCCGTTGTACTTGATCTCTCCCTGCTCTCCTCTCTCTTCAACAAACCCATTCCATATCAAGTGATCAAAGGTTTCTCCAAGCTGAGGCTGCTTCTGGGTGTCCCGCATTGCATTCAAAACTTCTGTACGCTTGACTGAAGTAATCAGCTTACGGTTCCGGTCAACGATCGGTAAATAATCAATACCTTCCCAGGCCATGATCTGGGCAGCAGATGCGAGTGAGGTCTTGAGTGTTGCCGTGACAGGCTTGCGCACAACGCTTTTATCAATACTTTGGTGTTCATCCAGGTCTACGACATCCTTGCGGCTAATAATCCCGATGACCCGATTCCATTCATCAATTACCGGAAAGCGCAGCTCCCCCGTTTCAAGTACCAGACGACTGAAATCTGCCACCGTACTGCTCAATTTCAAATAGTAGGTTTTGGGCTTTCCGCCGACAATATCTTCAACCAGCATAATCTTCTTCTTGATCAACCGGTCAAAGATCGCTCTGTTGATCATCGACGCCACTGTAAATGTGTCGTGCTTAGAAGAGATAATGGGTAAACTCAGCTTGTCAGCAAGACTCATCACTTCTGAATCTGTACCGAAGCCGCCGGTGATAAGCACCCCTGCACCTTGATTTAACGCAAGACTGTGCGCATTATCTCTATTCCCGACGATGAGCAGGCTGCCCGCATCGATGTACTTTGCCATGGCTTCTTCTTTCATAGCCCCAATGACATATTTATACAAAGGTTTACCAAGCCCTTCATTACCGCCCAGAACATGTCCGCCAACAATCTCTACGACATCCCCGAAAGTCAGCTGCTCAGAGGCTCCGCGCAGCCTTTTCTCCACACGTACCGTACCGATCCGTTCTTTGGTTACGACAAGCCCTGCGTTCTCCGCTTCTTTAACAGCACGGTAGGCCGTCCCTTCACTCACTCCCATTTCTCTGGCAAGGCCTCGAACCGATATCTTTGAGCCGATCTTTAACTGCTCTATGTATTGCAGAAGCTGCACATGCTTTGTTACGGTTTCTTCTTCATATCCTTCCAAACTTAGACACCCCTCGGACGAAAAAACATTTTAAGATTAGTTTAATCAAATATACTACATTAAAATCAATTTTATATTAACCTTGGCTGCGTTTATCAAGAGTATAGTTACATCCGATTATAGCATTAAAGAGAGAGATAACTCACCTTAGGTCTGTTAAAAATAGAGCCCGTAATAACTCGAGGTGCATCAGCAAATAAAAAAGGGTTGTCTCCATAACAGCAGGAACACTGTAGAGACAACCCTTATTAGCATCACTGTGAATGCTCTTTGGCCTGCGCTGGTACAATTTTAACTTTGTTGCCCTGCTCCGCATTGTCAGTCCATCTAAGCTCCCACTGACGCAGCTTGGCTTTGCGAACACGGTCAAGCGCCTGCTTCTTCTCTTCGTCAACCCCCAATATAAAGTGCAGGTTTGCACCGATGACAAGCAGTGTAAAAAACAACCAGGCTATGCTAAAGCCTGCGCTCCAACCTGTAAATGAAAGCTTTGGTAATGCAAACACCAGCATGCCACCCGCAACGAGCATATATAGCGTGTGCTTCCACTTCACAAAATTCATTCTCTTTCCTCTCATTTCATTCAGCTCCTCATATCTCCTTAGAATCTATATATCTATTCTATGAACGAAAAAATGAGATTATGTGAATCAATTTCATAATACCTTTAGCTGGAAATTGATTCATGTGAGTTCAATTAGAGAAAGAGTATAGAAGTAATTATTTCAGCTCTCCACCGTACAAATGCTGCAGACTTTCCATGATGATTTTGTTGACATCTTCAATAATCACGCTAAGGCGACGTTCTGCTTCAAACAGTCTGCGAATATTCAGATTCAGGCTTAATACCTCGAAGGATTTTTCCATCGTCTCCATTTCTTCTTGTGAAGGCATGTCGCCTGTCATCATCCGCTGCTGGAGTTCATTCTGACGAACGCGAAATTCGTCAAGCATGCGCTGAGAATCCGGATCTGCAGCAACAAGCTTCATCGCTTGTGAGATTTCCTTCACTTCTTCGCTGTCTTTAAGTGCAGCTGCCAAATCGTGTGCTTTGTCATAAACGTTCATTATTCATTTTCCTCTCTGTCGATAAAGTAGTGCTGTACATGTTGCATCCATCCCCATATTTTCGTACAACAACCCAAAATTAAATCAATTTTTGCAAAAAATGGTCAATCACCAAGGGATATATGTCCTCATATGATGAAGCACATGCACTTTCTCATACTCAGCTTACATCCAAAAACGACTGACATCATGTTTGCCCCCTGGAAGGAGATCCACGATGTCCCAAAAAAAAGTAGCGATCCACATCAGCGGATCGGGCATCCTGCAGGATGACGTCGTGATGATCGGTGAGAAATTTCTAAAGCATTGGAAAATTCCTGCCGGACGTCCGCTCCAGCTTGCATTCGGAAGCTTTAAACAAGAAGTTACCATTATTTCCGTACCCAAGTTTGAAGGTATGCGAGTGAGTCCCATATTAGCCGAGCGATGCGGTCTCACTTCTCGTGCTGTTCTGAAGATCCGATATTTCGATAGCAGCCAGACATTGCGTATCGGTCCCCTCATCAGTGTCCTGATCAGTCGCGATCATCCTGATAAGCCTGATCGACCTTTCGGCTCCATCACGATGTTCTGCAGTGAACTGGTGAGAGCCTGTCAGAAACGGGGAGCATACGTGTACTTTATTACACCAGACCATATCGACTCCGTTACCGGTCAAATCGAAGGTTGGGTATATGACGAAGGCTGGAAAAAAAGGGTGATGCCCATTGCAGATGTCGTCAACAATCGACTGACTTCACGCAAGCTTGAGAACAAACCTAGCGTACAGCATTTTGTAAAGGAAGTAAAATCCCGCTACGGAACTGTAACGTATAATGAGAAGTTTCTCGACAAGAATGAAGTGTTCGAGGCGTTGAAATCGGAGAGCAGTCTAAAAAGATACTTACCAGAATCACACTCCCTCAAATCTTTTGCAGTGCTCAAAAATATGTGCCAAACGTATCCGGTTATATTTCTAAAGCCTGTTCGAGGAAGCCTAGGCAAAGGCATCATACGCATATCCAGACAATCGGACGGAACGTACATGACCCTTTCCACTAAGCTTGGCGGTGTTCAAAAGCAGGCATACCCCAGCCTGAGCAAATTATTTGCAGGATTGTCCGGAAAGATGAAGACAACCAAATACCAGATCCAACAAGGACTACACCTCATTGATATTGGCAAAAAACCGGTCGATTTCAGAGCATTGGTTCAAAAAAACCGTGCAGGTAAATGGAAGGTGACCTCCATTGTCGCCCGCATTGCCGGCGGAAGCCATTTTGTATCAAACCTCGCCAGAGGAGGCTCGCTCAGCACTGTAAGAGAGGCCGTGAACAAGAGCTTATTACCTGGTGATGCCAAAAAAAATGCTTACGTGTCTTTGCATAAGGCTGCGCTTAGTATCGCGGAGGGAATTGACGCGACCATTCCAGCGCATTTTGGGGAGCTAGGAATCGATCTTGCGATGGATTACTCGGGAAAGGTCTGGCTCATTGAAGTCAATTCTAAGCCTTCCAAGAATGACAACACGCCGCTTAATGACAATAAGATTCGGCCATCGGTCATTACCATGCTCGATTATTCCGCTTACCTTGCCGGATTCTAATAACTAGAAAGGAGGAATCAGATCCATGAAAAAGCCGCTTGGTACGCTCGGTGTACTCGTGAATGAACGAAATGGAACACCTCCATTTGCAGATGAAGCCTTCTGCAGACAGCTCTGTCAAGAAGGAGTCAACTTTGGTGTGAATGTGGTTGTGTTAACCCCCAGAAGCTCGGAGCCAAACGGCAATTATCTAGGTTATCAATATATCAAAGGCAGCTGGTTCGAGCTTCCGGTGGAACAGCCCGATCTCATCTATGATCGATGCCTGTCTCCTGTGCCCGGCATATTCAGACGAAGACTAAACAAGGCTTCGAAATCCGCTTCACACAAGGTCAGATATCTGTCCCGGAGTCTTCCGGGTAAATGGCATGTTTATAACTCCCTTCGTTTAAACGGTCTACTCAAAGAGCATTTGCCCGAAACTGCCATCTACACGAATGTAGAACAGCTAAAAAAATGGCTGCTCCGGTATCCTCAAGGTGTATTCTTGAAGCCGCATGCAGGAACACACGGCAAAAGGACGGTTCTCGTTAGTAAACAACCTGAGAATGGCAAACTCTTAATCCAGGGACGGAATCGCTCCAACCACATGTTCAATAAACGTTTTACCAATCCTGAGCTTGGACTGAGCCAGCTCCACCGTATCCTTTCCACCCGAACGTTTATCATTCAGCCGTATCTCTCACTCATGAATCAGGAAGATAAACCATTTGATCTACGTGTTCTCGTTCAGAAAAATGGCAGGGGAAAATGGAGCTTAAGCGGTCAAGCGATTCGTAAAGGCGGTCATGGAAGCCTTACTTCCAATCTTCACGGAGGCGGAAAGGCTTTGAACTGCCGCTCCTTTCTGGAAACGGAATACGGCAAGGATAAAGCTGAACTCATTATTAACAAAGCGGCTGAGCTCTCCGCCGTCATACCAGTGGTATTAGAAGGCAGGTTTGGGCGTTTAAGCGAACTTGGTATCGATTATGGGATAGACCGAGATGGGAAGCTGTGGATTATAGAAGTTAATTCCAAGCCGGGGCGCTCTTCCTTTCTACTTGCCGGTGATGTGGATAGCGCGAGTCTTGCTTACAACCGGCCTCTCGAATACGCCCGTTATTTACTGCTTCGTACCCAATAACAATAACAATAAGCAAAACGAATAAGCACACTAAAATAGCCGAATACATCCAGCACAGCTGGCCTGAGACGAAATGGCTATGCTTAAGATCAGCAGCGTTTCAGGATAGGAGGATAAAATCAATGAGTCTGACTTTGTGTAATGTGCACTTTACTAAACGGCCGGAGAAGGTCATCTATATATCCAATACGTTAATCAACAACTTCCAACTATCCGGTAAAAAAACAGTTCATGTCCGGCTTGGCAAACAGCGTATCCCTGTCCATCTCAAACCACTTAAGAAATCCGGAAAACACATCTATCTATCAAACAGCGTCCGCCACGCAATTCATATTCCGAATTCAGGCAATATTCTTATCAAAGGAGTCGAGGGGGATGAAGTTCAGCTTGGTCCGCTCATCGGCATCCTGTCCGACGGACCAACCTCTGCATCACAACCGTTCGGCTCACGAACAGGATTTGTGAAGCAATTGCTTAAGCATGGTAATCAGAATTCATATACCTTCGGATTTACACCGAGAGATATCGATTGGGCAAATGAGAGAGTATATGGTTATTTCCTGAACAGCAGCGGTGGATTCTCCAGAAAATATGTGCCGCTTCCTGACGTCGTTTATAACAGGCTGCCCAGCAGAAGATCCGACTTCTCCCAATCGACCAATCAGCTTCGCGATCGTTTTGAACGGAAGAACATCCCTTTTTTCAATTGGAGCTTCTTTAACAAATCCGATATCTATCGATTGCTGGAAAATGATCAGACTGTCAACATCTATGTACCGGAGTCGCATATGAATCCAAGCATGGATAAGATCAAGGAAATGCTGGACCGTCATCAATTTGTATATTATAAGCCTTCCGCAGGAAGTCTCGGTCAAGGTATTTTTCGCCTGACTTACTTGCCTAAGAGAGGTTATTATGCCAGGTTTAGAAAGCCAGGCGGCAATGTCCTTCTCCGGTTCACTTCGTTCAAGAAGCTTGCTACGATGCTCCAAGCCAGGCTCGGGTCCAGAACGAAGGATTATGTAGTTCAGCAAGGGATTCGGTTGATTGAAATTGATGGCTGCCCTATAGATTTTCGTTTCCACATGCATAAGAACGGGAATAACGAGTGGGTTGTTGTCGGGGTTGGTGCCAAGAAAGCCGGCAAGGGCTCAATCACCACTCACATTAAAAACGGTGGTTCCCTTATGACACCAGAACACGCTCTTAGTAAAACCTTTGGAGACCGGGCGCAAGAAATCCTGCAAAAATCTAAAAACACAGCGATTAAATTAGCTGAGGCTATCGAGTTTCATCATAAACATCTTCTCGGTGAAATCGGTTTTGATCTCGGTATTGATCAGGAGGCACAAGTATGGATGTTCGAAGCGAACGCCAAACCGGGCAGATCCATTTTTCGTCACCCATCCCTTCGGACAGAAGGGAAAGCATCGGTGGAGCATATCCTGGCGCACTGCATGTATCTGAGCAAATTCCAGAAGAAGGAAAGTTCATAATTGGAGGCAAAAAAAACGCAAAGCCAACAATCGCGATTTTAACAGTTTATGATAGAAAAAGAAAATTCCGAGGGAATCATAAAAATTTTAAAGACATTATCAAAACAGGCGAACAACTGGGGTGTCAGGTCTACGTCGTTACTGTTCGTGATCTTAACCTGTCTGCAAACTTCATTAAGGGATACAAATATAGTACAGAGCGGAAGGATTGGCTCCAAGGCAAATACCCTCCTCCCAACATTGTTTACAATCGGATTCCGCTTCGTGAAGATGAGCGCCGTCCGCTTGTGCAAAAAAAAATCAAAGAATGCATCGCCCATCCCAAGATCAAGCTGTATAACCCTTACTTTTTCAACAAATGGGATCTGTTTGAATGGCTGAGCAAAGCAAAGTCAACGAAATCATATATCCCACACACCCGGAAGCTGCAATCCAGCACAGTCATCAGCAATATTCTTAAATCACACCCTACGGTTTATCTCAAGCCAGAAAGCGGCAAGGCCGGCAAAGGGATTATGATGCTTCAATATCGCGAGGAAGATAAGCTTCCTTATAAACTCAAGATTCAGGATCATACCAAGAGCACGACCTACAAATCCTCAAATCTGGAGTCGTTATGGAAGAGAATTAAACGAAATATAAAACAAAACGAATATATTATCCAACAAGGAATTCAGCTGGCAGCTTTTGAAGGACGCCCCTTTGATCTCCGGGTTCTCGTGCAAAAAAATTCAAATGGTCAGTGGCGCATGACGGGTGTAGGAGCTCGCCTTGCCGGACGCAGAAGCATCACGACTCACGTTCCACGCGGAGGTACTATAGAAGATCCAATCCTGCTTCTCAGCAGCGTATTTGATACACAGCAGGCCAGCAATATTCTCAACGATGTAAAAAGCACCGCGTTGGAGATAGCCAGACAAATTGAAAAATCATCGGGTCACGCCTTGGGTGAAATGTCGATGGATCTTGGCATTGACCAGGACGGGGGCATATGGTTCTTTGAAGCCAACTCCAAACCAATGAAATTCGATGAGCCTGCCATTCGCAAAAGATCGCTAGAACGGTTAATCCAATACTGTACGCACCTGGCGAAACAAAATGGATAAACCATCCAAATTTTACTATCAAAGAAGGTGATCATTCTATGCCGTCACCTGTCTTAGGCATACTGACCCTGTACCTCAATGACAAAAAACAACTCGAAGAAAAGAAAATATACGAACGAATGATTTCGGAAGGCGAACGACTCGGGCTTGATGTTTATGTATTCACTCCATCCGATGTCCATCCGTCCAAAGAAATGATTCATGCCCTGATTTATGAGACAGAGCATAAACGATGGGCTCGAAAATGGAGAAAGTTCCCTGATATGATATTTGACCGGTGCAGAATCCAGCGAAGTGCCCGTTTCCAAGAGCTGAAACATTTCAGAGTAAAATATGCCCATCTCCTCTTCTTGAATCGGCCGTTACGCAATAAATGGACTATACATCAGGTGCTGCATAAGAAGCAGCGATTCAAACCCTATCTGCTGGACACCAAATTATACAGCAGTAATACAGATCTGAAGAGCATGCTCAAGAAGCACAGCCTGCTATATGTTAAACCGATTAATGGTACGGGAGGCCGCGGAATTCTCAGAATTGAACGATTGACCAGAGGCGGTCTGCTGCTCGTCCAAGGTAGAGATCATAATCGACAGATTCTAGAGCCGAGACAGATGCACTATTCGCTCCTCCCGAAGCTGCTGAAGAACTGGGGAGTAAAGAGCCGCTATATTATCCAGGAAGGGGTTCAGCTCCAGCTATCTAATGGCCGGGTACATGATTATAGGATGCTGGTTCAGAAGAATCAGGATGGGATATGGGAATTCACTGGGTGCGCGGGCCGAATCGGAGGTCACAAGAGCGTTACCTCCAATCTTCATGGCGGGGGAACGGCTATTGAAATGAACGAACTCTTGTCGCAGTGGCTTACCGATTCGGATAAGAGAGCTGAGGTTCGTTCTGCTGTTGAACAGTTTGGGGTAGATGTTGCCAAATATTTAGAAGCCACTTATGGTGCGCTATGCGAGTTGGCGCTTGACATTGCCATCGACAAAAACGGCGATATTTATCTGATTGAGGTAAATCCCAAGCCGGCCAGGGAAGTATTTGCTCAAATAGGCCAGAACGAGGTTTACAAGCAAGCGATTGTGAAACCACTGGAGTACTCCCTTTGGCTGTATAATCAGAGAAGCTTATCTTATAATTGACGTGAGTTCATCATTGATTCAGGATTTTGCATAATACCGCATATGAGAAATCCCCTTCGAAAGCTTGAAAGCAAATGACATCTTCCAAGGGAATTTCATATGCGGTTTACTCAGTTCTATAAGAAGCGAGCCCTTATTATTCAGCTTGTTTATACAAGGTCAATAATTCCGTAAAATCATTCAGAAGCGCGCTGGAGCCCTTCAGCTCATCCTCGCGTCCGAACCCCGCATATGCACAGCCGATCACCGTCTGTCCATTCTCCACACCTGCCTCAACATCAGAGGATCGGTCTCCTACCATCCAAGCCGAACGAATTTGATGCTTATCTAGCAATAGCTTGACCAAGTCAACTTTTGATGCCGTCGAATACTCTCCCGCACTATACAGATCATCGAACAGATGCGCAATACCATAAGCTTTGGCTACACCCTTTACATAATGCTCCAGTCCGTTGCTCGCAACATACAATTTAACGCCGTAATCGTGCAAAGCCTTGAGCGTATCAACAACTCCAGGATATAACACCCCTATTCCCTGTTCTAATCCCTCCAGCTCCAACTGCAGCAATAGTTCATCGGCTCGCAGCTTCGCTGCCTCTGTCGCATTGGGTATTACCCGCTTCCATATATCAGGCAGCAGCATGCCCAGACTGCCGAGAATAATCTCTTCAGGCGGTGTCTCTCCTTGATGATGTCCCTCTTCTCTTAAAACATCAAACATTTTATGGTACACAGGAACAAGCAGCGATTCCGTTTGAAACAGTGTGCCATCCATATCAAAAATCATTGCCTCAGGTTTATTAAGTATGATATTTTTTTCCACTAGTCCGCATCCCCTATTCTATTGTGTATAAGTTTCACTATTAACGAACAGTTAAGTCGTTAGTCTCCTGTCTATGATAAGCATTCCAACTCATACATGTAAACCTTTCAATGTAAAATTTCAGGCATACTTCCGACTATTCTGTGTGCCGAATGCTCGTATTATACCTCAGTTTGATCTTTCAACTTAAAGAAAAAAGGGTATATATATTGGCGAAGGATGGCAAAGGATAAGGAAAGGAGAAACGGGAGAAATTATACTTGTCAAGCTCTCTTATAGTTCTAGATTCCACATACATATGCGGGCTTTAGGAGCAGGAGCACATACTTAAATAGAGAACAGAAAGGAGTTTAACCGCTTGAAATACTACCAGATAGACAAAGAGGAAGTACTTAGAGAAGTGAACAGCAGCCTGGAGGGCCTGTCGAAGAATGAAGCACAGAAGCGGATTGAAACAACAGGATACAACGAACTGAAGGCAAAGGATCGAGACCCTATCTGGAAGTTGTTTGTAGAAAACTTCAAAGACCCTATGGTTATCGTCCTGCTGATAGCTGCGATTGTACAGTTGATCCTTGGACAATTCATTGAATCACTAATTATATTTCTTGTACTTATTCTAAATGCAATAGTCAGTGTTGTTCAAACTCGAAAGGCCGAGAGCTCTCTTGATGCGCTTCGTAATTTATCTGCTCCTGAAGCCAAGGTCATTCGGGGAGGTTCCAGGGTTACCATTCCAGCAAGGGAGCTCGTCCCAGGCGATATCGTCTTGCTAGAGGCAGGAGACTATGTGCCTGCAGATGGACGCATTATCGAATCCGGAAGTCTTAAAGTAAATGAGGGCATGTTGACAGGTGAATCTGAAGCCGTGGAGAAGCATACGGACCCGATCGAAGGAGATGCAGCTCTCGGTGATCGGCGTAATATGGTATTCAGCGGTGCACTGACAGTGTATGGGCGTGGAACGGTCGTCGTTACGGCAACCGCTGGCAATACGGAGATCGGTAAGATCGCCGGGCTAATTGAAACAGCAGAGATGAAACAAACGCCCCTTCAGCGCAAGCTTGATAAATTCAGTAAAAAACTCGGCGTGTTCATATTAATACTCTCCATCATTATATTCGGTGTAGAAGCTGGTCGTATCTGGCTGTCGAATGATACAGGAGATGTAACGAGTTCCATCCTTAATGCGCTAATGTTTGCTGTTGCCGTAGCGGTTGCAGCCATACCGGAAGCTCTCTCTTCCATTGTGACGATTGTACTCTCGGTGGGAACCAACAAAATGGCTAAGCAGCACGCCATTATCCGCAAGTTGCCTGCGGTAGAATCGCTCGGTTCCGCAAGTGTCATATGTACAGATAAGACCGGTACACTGACTCAGAATCGAATGACCGTTGTTGATTACTTCCTGCCTGAAGGAGCGAAGGAAGAATTTCCTGATAATCCGCAGGAATGGAACGATGCAGAACGTCGACTCCTTCATATTGCGGTGTTATGTAACGATTCTCATATTAATGAGGAAGGTAAGGAGCTTGGGGATCCGACCGAGATTGCACTGATTGCATTCAGTAACAGTAAGAACAAGCATTATCGTGAAATTCGCGATCAGTTTCCAAGAGAAGCTGAGATTCCATTCGATTCCGATCGAAAGCTGATGTCCACTATTCACACTTTTGCCGGTCAGAAAGCAATATTAACCAAAGGCGGACCTGATGTGTTATTCAGCCGTTGTAAGCATGTATTTATGAATGGGGAGCAAAAGCCGCTCACTGACGAGCTGCTCACCCAGTTCCAAGAAGCTAATGAGAATTTCTCTGAAAGAGCATTTCGAGTGTTAGCCTATGCTTATAAAACAATACCGAGTGATAAAAATGAGCTCGGTGTCGAGGATGAGTACGACCTTACCCTTGTAGGTCTGACCGCCATGATTGACCCGCCACGCGAGGAAGTGTTCGATTCGATCATTGAATCGAAGAAGGCCGGTATACGTACGGTTATGATTACAGGCGACCACAAGACGACTGCTCAGGCCATTGGGCGTGATATTGGACTTATGGATGCACATGATATCGCCGTGACAGGACAAGAGCTAGACGCCATGTCTGAGGAGGAGCTGGATCAGAAGCTTGAGAGTATATCCGTCTATGCCCGTGTTTCGCCCGAGAACAAGATAAGAATTGTACGAGCTTGGCAGAAAAAAGGAAACATTGCTGCCATGACCGGGGATGGCGTTAACGACGCCCCTGCCCTGAAGCAAGCTGATATCGGTGTTGCAATGGGCAGCGGAACGGATGTAGCCAAGGATTCCGCTGCGATGATTCTTACTGACGACAACTTTGTGTCGATTGTAAAGGCCGTCGGTGTCGGCAGAACCGTGTTTGATAATATTAAAAAAGCGATCGCGTATTTATTTGCAGGAAACTTAGGTGCAATCATTGCCATCCTGTTCGCGCTCATCGTTGACTGGATCAATCCTTTTACAGCGATACAGCTTCTATTCATTAACCTAGCCAATGACTCGCTCCCTGCCATTGCGCTTGGTATGGAAAAGCCGGAGCCGAACGTCATGTCTCGTAAGCCAAGGGACATCAACGAAGGAATTTTTGCTGGAGGTACGCTTAGTGCCGTACTCACACGCGGAATTCTTATCGGGATTGCCGTTATCACCTCACAATATATCGGACTATCCCATTCACCTGAAATGAGCGTTGCAATGGCCTTTACAACCTTAATCTTGGCCCGCACCCTGCAAACATTCGCGGCGCGCTCAACGCAGCAGACGATCTTTCAATTGGGGCTGTTCTCGAACAAATACGTCATCGGAGCTGTAGCTGTATGCTTCGTGCTGTACGGTATCACCTTGATTCCAGGGGTGCGAGGTATCTTCTCTATTCCTGATGCATTTGGCTGGAATGAGTTCTTCATCGCCGCTGGCTTATCGCTGGGTGCTGTCATACTGATGGAGATTATAAAACTTATTCGCAATACGGCAGCAAAGCGTAAATAACAAATTAAGGGCTGCCTCACCTCACGGTGTGGCAGCCCTTTTTATACATACTATCCGATTAGATTAGGAAAGGCCGTGCGGGTCTTGAAGTCAATATCCTTGTAATACATATCTCTTACGAGCAAGTTCGGTCCACAGCATTTCGCCGCATCGCAGAAACAATTAACGGTCTGATTTAACGGATGATTTGAAGTCCATTCCTCAAAAATGTCATCCAATCGTTCATTCTTGATGTTTCCGAACTCTGGAATATCCGCAAAATCCGTTACATAGACATTGCCGGTAAACATGTTCACATTGACTCGATTTCGACCGTCAGGGTCATTTCTTACCGTTACATTTGGCTCTTTATATAAGCGGGAAATAAGCCTGCGATCCTCATCTCCCCCATTGCACGCATAGAACGGTAGTGTTCCGAAGAGCATCCACATCTCCTGATCTCTCACGTCCAGCAGTCCATGAATCGCATTACGCATATCATCCAGCGATAAGACAGGCAGTGCCGCAGCAAAGTTTGAAGCATACATGGGATGAACTTCATGTCTTCTTGCTCCCATTTGTCCTATTAGCTTGTGTATTTCACCCAGTTTTTGGTGTGTACGATAATTGATCATTGATTCTGCGGAAATAAACATTCCCTGCTCGCTTAGCTTTAAAGAATTTTCCATCATACGGTCGTACATTTTGGCCGCCGTATTATAGCTGACCGGGCGATTGCTATTGGCAAATCCAACCTCATGAAAGTCAGAGGCATTCAAATAATTAAATGAAATATGCATAACATCCAGATAAGGCAGCAGCTTCTCATATCGACTGATATCCATCGTCAAATTAGAGTTGATCTGAGAGCGAATACCACGCTCCTTGGCATACTTAAGCAGAGGAAGAATCATTTCATCCACCGTTTTCTCCAAGAAACTCGGTTCCCCACCCGTCAGGCTAATCGTTTCAAGATGTTCCACCTGGTCTAAAGCCTCAATCATTTGAGACACAGGAATAGAGGGCGCCTCTCTCATAACGAGCATCTCACCGACAGCACAATGCTCGCAGCGCATATTGCATAGATGAGTGACGGTCATTTCCACGCTTGTGAGCACATGTTTCCCATATTTTCTTAACGACATAATTGGATCCCAAGGATCATATGCCGGAGAAAGCGCACGAATATTCTTCATTTCATGATTCATTAAAGTCATTTATTTCACCTTATTTTCTAATTTGGACTATGCTGTCCTACTGACCACACAACTTTATGTAAACTGTGGCTGTTCAGCTATGGATAACACCGAGGAAGACTCCCCCATAACTCCTGTAATCATCACCGATAGTCGATGAAACAGATCCAGTTCGTAAGGGACATTAAGCGTGTTGCCTTCCTGATCCATGATGATTCGAACCACCGGCCTCTGCGGTGCTTCCGAATGCAATCGTACAATGACAGCCGTTTCCCCTGTAGATAACTCAACGGTCAGACCTACGGGATATATAGCTGCATAGTCCCGAAACAATTCTAACATTTTTTGATCATACTGCGTACCCGATCCTGCAAAAAGCATTTCGACCGCTTGATGAGGAAGAAGAGCGTTCTGATAAATTCGGTTTGTCGTCATCGCATCATAAGAATCGGTTAATGCGATTAGTTTGCCGTAATCATGAATATCGGGTCCCACTAAGCCCTGAGGATATCCTCTTCCATCCATTCGTTCATGATGCTGTAATGCACAATGGGCCGAAATAAGCGGGATGCCGGGTTCGTCTTTGAGAAGCTTAAATCCATAAACGGTATGATTCTTCACAATATCATATTCCTCTTTGGTAAGCTTACCCGGCTTCTGCAGAATGTGGGGAGGGATCTGGGTTTTTCCGATATCATGGAGCAAGGCTCCGAGCCCTAACTCCATCAATCTCTTGTTGTCATAACCAAGTGCCTTGCCTAACACTAACGAATAAATACATACATTTAATGAATGCTCGTATAAAGCATGGTCCATTGATTGCATCCCGGTGAGCATAATCATCACATCTTGACGAGAGCTGATATCTTCAAGAATCTTTTCCATGAGTCCTACAAATACTTTGCCCAGATGAGGATAATAGCCCCGCATCGTTCCACTGGAAGATAGTATGGAAAACTGAGTTTTGATCTCCTTCATGGCCTGTATACGGGTTTCTTCTCGCAATAATTCCGGAAATTCAATATCAACCGTATTCGGATCATGAATATACACATAGCTTAAACCTAATTGACCTAGACGATTAATCAAATTGGTGGTCAATTCAACCTGCTCGCCTAATAATATCATTCCTTCGTCATTATATATTCTTTTGCCCAGCTTCATTCCGGGCTGCAGCATATGGATGGGTATTAAACGCAAAGTAATCTCTCCTGCCTAAATCAGATGCTATTAGCGGATTTCATTTTTTTTCTTATTCAAGAATCCATCTCTGCCTCAGACATTCATCAAGCGAATTTGGTCTTTTGAGCTCCATGGCAATCAAATCACGGATAAACTCAGGTAAATGATAAGCGGGCTCTGAACCCAGCGATAGGCTGTGGTAACCTACATTGAATGTAAACATATCCAGTGTCCCCACTCGATATAACTGGTTATCATTCAGCGGAATACCTTGTATATTCAGCTCGGTAATTCGCTCATAAGGAGGTTTTGTTGGATCATAATGTACCTCTGCACCATCAATGCACAGCACTCCCAGCTGGTATCCTCGAAATCCAAAGCCTTTAAACACGAGGTCTCTATATTCCGGAATCAAGCTCTCCTCCATAGCTGTACGAAGGTCAGCTCCCTTTAATAGAATGGTGCATGCATTAATCGGTGAAGGGCACAAAGCATGCAGCATCCCCTCCGTTATATTACCTTCCTCCAGATCACCGAGCAGCTGACCTGCATTGACAACCGCCAGATCTGTACCCGTAAATTGCCTCACTGCCTGAGCTAACAAATTACCAAATGACGATTCTCTGTCCCAATGAATAGTGAGGGGGCGGTCCGTCACAGCAATGGTTCTACCTAATTTATTTTCGGCCTGTTCCCGATGTGTAATAATAGCTGCCGCCACATTTTCATGCAGAAGATGATCATCCACAGGCATGCATCCACCTGAAACCAGTTTAAAATGATCTTCCTCACTAGATCGTTCAACTGTTATTTTTCCTAGGTATTGACCATATTTCCCCGCACCGCATATGAGTGTCTTGTTTATTTCTAGTGGTTTCTCTAATACGTGATGCGTGTGACCTCCCAATATAATATCAATTCCATCTATCTCTTCAGCGATTCTCTGATCGGTTGTAATTCCCAAATGAGATAACAGAATAACGATATCTGCCTGCTCTCTTAATCCAGCTGCCTGAAGCTTTAACGTATCGATTGGATTAAGCACCTTCATCCCAAGCAGTTCATAGAACGCTCTAAACGGTGCGGTTGAACCCAATATTCCTATTCGTATGTCACCCTTTGTCAAAATAGCCGATGGCTCCATCCAGACCGGAGGCTGTCCTGAACGTTCTTCAATGAGATTACCACATACGACCTTGCATAACAGACCTGCATAAGCCTGATCAAGAATGTCTGGTGTAAATGTTAATCCTTCATTATTACCAATCGTAACTGCATCATAGCCTGTTATATTTAGGACATCTATATTTGCTCCGCCCATGGAACCCTCGGTCTCGACTGCCATCCGGTCCATGTGATCTCCAATATCCAATACCAAAATCTCTTCACCAGGTACAGCCTGCTCCCTCTCCCTTTGGATCATTGCAGCGATGGAACCCATTTTTTCAAAGTGGCTGTGAATATCATTCGTGTGAAGAATAGTCAAGGTTTGTTTATGCATTTGGTTCGTCATCTCTGTATTCCTCCTCCGGATACTTATTAGCCATAGATTGATGCGCTATATAAACTAAAGTCAGGTCATTTGCTCGTGCTGGTCCATATGGTCTATCTAAAAGATAAGAATAACATTTTCAGAAAGGATATGATATATTTAAAGGGTTTATCAATAAATCGTTCGAGGTGAAATCATTTGAAACTGTCCGTGCTATTATTTGCTGGTGTCGCAGAGAGAATTGGGCAATCCAACATTGAATTGAATATAGATCATGCAGCAACAGTAAACGAATTGAAGGAGTATCTCGCAGAGGCTTATCCTGAAGCTTCCACACTCATCCGTTCCTCCTTAATCGCTATAAATATGGACTATGCACCAGGACATGTGGTGATTAACGAAGGAGACGAAGTGGCTCTTATTCCCCCCGTTTCCGGCGGTGAAGATCACACGCATTCATCGGATTCCATTCAGCAAACCCACAGCTCTGATGATGGACTATATTCTATTGGGTATGCCCCACTATCTATAGAAGAGACTTCGGCCAAAGTCATAACAGCCAATCATGGTGCAACCTTAACCTTTATAGGAACAACAAGAGAAATGACCGGCGATCGACGCACTGTCCACCTTGAATATGAAGCTTACATACCCATGGCATTATCGACAATGAAGAAAATTGGTGATGAAATTATAGAAAAATGGCCTGGCACGCGATGTGCGATATCTCATCGATTGGGCAAAGTGGATATTGCCGAGACAAGTGTTGTGATTGCGGTATCTTCCCCCCATCGTAACGATGCCTATGAAGCGAGCCGGTACGCAATTGAGCGGCTGAAACAGATTGTCCCGATTTGGAAGAAGGAAATCTGGGAGGATGGATCAGAATGGAAAGGACATCAGACAGGGCCCTGGGACCCAGAAAAATGACTAATAATTAAAACTAGTCGTTGTCTGTCCATTTTTTTCTTGATATGATAAATTTAAAACTTTACACTTAAAGGTGGTTAATTGTCTTGAGATTACATGTCACCGACTTAAAGCCTGGTTTACTGCTTCAATCGGATACTTTTAATCCTTCTGGAGTGCAGCTGATGTCAGCAGGATCTTTACTTGATGATTCGGACATCGACAAACTGATCATGCACGGTATTGATTATGTAGACATCACAGAGCCAGCCACCCAGCCTGCACCTGTCTTCAAATCATCCCCAGGAGAATCACTGCTTAAGCTTGTTCCTATGTTCGATGAAACCATGATGGGAACAGCCTCGATCTTCAAGGAAGCTACCACATCAGGACGCTTCTCGATATCCCAGGTAGATGAACTGCTTAATCCAATGGCTGAACAGCTGGTTGAGCAGAAGGACGTCGTGTCACTTCTCCTGCTGCTTGATCGCGATGATGAGTATACTTACAACCATTCAGTCCAAGTAGGCATCCTTACATACTATATGGCTTCATGGCTCGGTTATTCTCCGGAAGATAGCTACACCATCTCCAAAGCTGGTTACCTCATTGATATAGGGAAATCAATGGTGCCTGAGAAGCTGCTTCACAAGCCCGGCAAGTTAAGTACAGAGGAATTCCGGGTTATGAAAAAACACGCTAAACAAGGTTATGATATTATATTGGAGTCTACGGGTAATGAGACACTCGCGATTCCTGCCTTGCAGCATCATGAACGAGAAGATGGCAGCGGGTACCCTTACGGATTGCGTAAGGATGATATTCATCCTTATTCCCGGATCGCAGCAGTGGCTGATGTCTATAGTGCAATGACGACTCATCGCGTGTACCAATCCAAGCAAGAGTATATATCCGTATTATGTGAACTTTATGGATTAAGCTTCGGGCAGCTTAACGCAAAAGTGACTCAGAGCTTTATCAAGCATCTCCTGCCTAATTTTATTGGCAAGCAGGTATTACTGACTTCAGGAGATACAGGTACGATTGTCATGAATAATCCCAATGATTATTTCCGCCCACTCGTCCGTTGTGGACAAGGCTTTGTGGATTTAGCTAAACAACGAGATATCGCTATTGTAGAAATCTATATCTAGAACATACCTTACATAACCCTTCAGCATTTAACAACTAGAGCTGTTTAGAAAGAGCAGTGTAGAACATACTTTCCTTAGAACATCAATCGAAGTAGAGGTCCTCCATTACGGATGGCCTCTATTTTAATTTCTCTGATTCCCCTATTGGTCTAAAGGCTAGTATCATCATATAAAAAAAAACGTGCCCAACCATAAGTGGCCAGGACACGTATTTTTTATAATCCAAATGTTGATATAGCTCTGCTTAACCGATAGAGCCTTCCATCTCGAATTTGATGAGACGATTCATCTCAACCGCATATTCCATTGGAAGTTCTTTCGTAAACGGCTCAATGAAGCCCATAACGATCATTTGTGTTGCTTCCGCTTCAGAGAGACCGCGGCTCATCAAGTAGAATAGCTGATCCTCAGATACCTTAGACACGGTAGCTTCATGCTCAAGTGTAATGTTATCGTTCATGATCTCATTGTAAGGAATCGTATCCGAAGTGGACTCATTATCCAAAATCAGAGTGTCACACTTGATGTTCGATTTAGCACCATCCGCATTGCGTCCGAAGGAAGCGAGACCCCGGTAAGTTACTTTACCACCATGCTTACTGATGGATTTGGACACAATCGTAGACGTCGTATCTGGCGCCAAGTGATGCATTTTCGCACCCGCATCCTGATGCTGACCTTTACCAGCGACAGCGATCGAGAGTACAGAGCCTTTCGCTCCGCGACCTTTAAGAACAACGGAAGGATATTTCATCGTCAGCTTGGATCCGATATTGCCATCAACCCATTCCATCGTTGCATTTTCTTCTGCAACTGCACGTTTTGTAACGAGATTGTAGATGTTCGGAGCCCAGTTCTGAATCGTAGTATAACGAACACGTGCATTTTTCTTCGCGATAATCTCAACAACCGCACTATGCAGAGAATTTGTGCTGTAAATTGGAGCAGTACATCCTTCTACGTAGTGTACGAAGCTGTCTTCGTCAGCAATAATCAGCGTACGCTCAAACTGACCCATATTCTCAGAGTTGATCCGGAAGTAAGCCTGCAGCGGAATTTCACATTTCACGCCTTTTGGCACGTAGATGAAGCTTCCGCCTGACCATACGGCACTGTTCAGAGCTGCGAACTTATTATCAGCCGGAGGAATAACGGTTGAAAAGTACTCCTTAAGAATCTCTGGATGCTCTTTCAGAGCTGTATCGGTATCCATGAAGATTACGCCTTGATCCTCAAGATCCTTCTGCATGTTGTGGTATACAACCTCAGATTCATACTGAGCAGATACCCCTGCCAAGAATTTTTGTTCTGCTTCTGGAATACCCAGTTTGTCGAAGGTTTCCTTGATTTCTGCAGGAACCTCTTCCCATGTCTTACCTTGCTTCTCCGAAGGTCTTACATAGTACTGAATATCGTTAAAATCAAGCTCGTCGAGATCGCCGCCCCAACGAGGCATAGGCATTTTCTCAAATTGCTTCAAGGATTTCAGACGGAATTCGAGCATCCATTCAGGCTCTTCCTTAATACGGGAAATTTCTCTTACAACCTCTTCCGTCAGACCTTTACCTGTTTGGAAAATGGACTTGTGCTCATCCCGGAAACCATATTTATATTCTTCCATTTCTGGCGCTTTTTTAGCCATGTGGGTCTACCTCCCTATCGTTATTGTGATTTGTGATCTTCATCTATCCCTTTGCGCAGCGCATTCCATGCAAGTGTTGCGCATTTAATGCGTGCAGGGAACTTATTTACACCGGATAGGGCTTCTATATCTTCATATTCGTCAAATTCCTGTTCCTCTCCCTGCATCAGGGAGGAGAAACGATCTGCCAGGTTCAAAGCTTCATCCATAGACTTCCCTTTGATAGCTTCTGTCATCATGGATGCGGAGGACATGCTGATCGAGCAGCCGTCTCCAGTATACTTTGCATCCTCGACAATTCCATCTTTAACTTTTAGCTGCAAGGATATCCGGTCACCGCAGGTCGGGTTGTTCAAATCAATCGTCACCGATTCACCGTCAAAGCTTCCCCGATTTCGCGGATTTTTATAGTGGTCCATAATTACGCGCCGATACAGATCATCAAGTTGCATCACCAAAATACTCCTTTGTCTGGATTAAGGCGCTCACAAGACGGTCTACGTCCTGCTCTGTATTATATAGATAAAAGCTCGCTCTTGCTGTAGATCCTACCTCAAGCCAGCGCATCAGCGGCTGACAGCAATGGTGGCCTGCTCGTATAGCAACCCCGCTTGCATCAAGCACGGTTGCTACATCGTGCGGGTGTACACCGTCAAGATTAAAGGTTACGAGCCCTACATGACGTTTCTTAGGTCCATAGACCTCAATGCCTTCGACCTCAGATATACGGCTCATTGCATAATGGGACAACTTGCTCTCATGCTGTGCGATTTCATCCATCCCTATCTCCGATAGAAAATCAATCGCTGCTCCAAGACCAACCGCACCTGCAATGATTGGAGTTCCTCCTTCAAACTTCCAAGGAAGCTCCTTCCATGTAGACTCATACAAACCAACATCATCGATCATCTCGCCGCCAAATTCGACCGGCTCCATGGACTCAAGCAGCGCCTTCTTGCCATACAGTGCACCGATACCGGTCGGTCCGCACATTTTATGTCCGGATAAGGCATAGAAATCACAGTCAAGATCTTGTACATCAACCTTCATATGAGGCGTACTTTGTGCGCCATCAACAACCATAACTGCACCATTGCGATGAGCAATTTCAGCAACTTCCTTAATTGGATTAATGACCCCAAGAACATTCGAAACATATGCCATAGAGACAATTTTCGTGTTTGGAGTGATCGTTTTTTCCACATCTGCCAGCTCGATATTGCCATCCGGCTGAAGGGGAATATATTTCAGCACAGCACCTGTTCTTATGGCAAGTTGCTGCCAAGGTATCAAGTTGCTGTGATGCTCCATAGGAGTAATCACAATTTCGTCGCCTTCGTTCAGTACAGAAGGACCATATGAGGAAGCAACAATGTTAAGCGCCGTCGTTGTACCTCTAGTAAAAATAATCTCTTGCGTTCGTTTAGCATTGATGAATTTGGCTACCTTCTCACGAGCACCTTCATATGCATCCGTAGCACGACTTCCAAGTGTGTGAACTCCACGATGAACATTGGAATTCTCCCACTCGTAGTAGCGCTTGATCGCATCAAGCACTACACGAGGTTTGTGGGAAGTAGCCGCATTATCTAAATAAACTAATGGGTGTCCGTTAATTTCCTGATGGAGGATGGGGAACTGTTCACGAATCGCCTCAGCGTTCATTGTCCCAGCTTCCTTTCAACAAGGGACTGCAGCTGCACCCGCAATTCTTCAAGCGGAATGTCGGATACGACTGGAGCAAGGAAGCCATAAATAATCAATCTCTCTGCATCCTCACGAGAAATACCGCGTGACATCAGATAGTAGATTTGCTCTTGGTTTACTTGACCTACAGACGCAGCATGACCTGCTGTTACATCATCCTCATCAATCAGAAGAATCGGGTTCGCGTCTCCGCGTGCTTTAGGACTCAGCATCAGAACACGTTCCGTTTGCTGACCATCAGCTTTTGTTGCGCCATGCTCAATTTTGGTAATTCCGTTAATGATCGCAGACGCTTCTTCGCGCATAACCGCACGAGTAATCATCTGGCTTGCAGAGCTCTTACCAAAATGCTTCGCTTGCGTAGTATAGTTCAGTTTCTGAGAACCTGCACCTACCGCAATCGTCTTCTGATCCGAATTCGATCCATTTCCTTTAAGGATAGAAAGTGTATCACTTGCTGTATTGCCCGTGTTCATTTCACCAACGATCCATTCGATCGTACCATCGTTCTCAACTACAGCGCGGCGATAAGTAATATCTGTTACTTGATCTCCGAATTGGTGAACGGTAGCAAATCGAACTTTCGCACCTGGTTTAACAAAGACTTCAGCTGCACCATTATGGAAGACGGGTGCTTCAAGATTACCGGATACATAGTTATCAACGTATACGACCGAGCTGTTTGTATCCGCAATAATGAGCACATGAGGTGCAAATGTTGCCGTTCCATCTTCAGCAAGCAAAATAGCTTGAACAGGCTTATCAATCACGACATTACGAGGCACATACAGGAATACGCCTCCGTTCCAGATCGCTGAATGCAGTGCAGCAAGCTGATGTTCGTCAGATTTAACTGCTGTGTGAAGATGACTCTTAACAAGGTCTTCATGTTCACGAACTGCCGTTTCGAGGTCTGTGAAAATTACACCTTGATCAGCAAGCTCTTTGGAAAGATTGCTATACACGACGCTGGAGCCACGTTGAATCAACAAAGTTCCATCTTGCTCATCTTTAATGAGGCTCGCAATTTCTTCGGGTGCTTCATTCAACGAAATCGCATTGCTTGTTTTATATTGTCCATACGCGGAGAGATTCCAGCGTTCAATTCTTGTTTTTTCCAGTTTTGGAAGCGCAAGGCTACCCGCAAGTTCAAGTGCTGCTTGGCGCCCTTCAGAAAGCCATGCCGGCTCATTTCTGCCTTCGGATAACGCGCGAAGCGCTTCGGAATCAACCGGAAGAATGGTTTGTGTCGTCATTTAAGATATCCTCCTCCGTTTATTCTTTACGCTTCTTGGCCAACAGTTTCGTCTTCGATTCCCAGTTCTGCTTTGATCCAGTCATAACCTTCTGCTTCAAGACGTTCTGCCAGCTCAGGACCGCCGGATTTAACGATGCGTCCTTGCATCATAACGTGTACATAATCAGGTTTGATGTAGTTAAGCAGACGCTGATAGTGAGTGATGATCAAGAAGCCGCGGTCTTCGCTCTTCATTTCATTTACACCATTCGCAACGATACGAAGTGCATCAATATCGAGACCAGAGTCGATCTCATCCAAAATAACGAGCTTCGGATCCAGCATCATCATTTGCAAAATTTCATTACGCTTCTTCTCACCGCCAGAGAAACCTTCGTTAAGATAACGATGAGCAAACTCAGGGTTCATCTCAAGCTCTTTCATTTTGCCTTCCATTTGGCGGATGAACTTGATCAGAGAAATCTCGTTACCTTCCTCACGGCGTGCATTGATTGCACTGCGCAAGAAGTCAGAATTTGTTACTCCCGCAATCTCACTTGGATATTGCATCGCTAGGAACATACCTGCACGAGCGCGCTCATCAACTTCCATTTCCAGAACGTCTTCGCCGTTCAATGTAACAGAGCCGCCTGTTACTTCATACTTAGGGTGACCCATCAGTGCTGAAGCAAGCGTACTTTTACCCGTACCATTCGGGCCCATGATCGCATGAATTTCTCCACCGTTCATGTTGAGGTTAATGCCCTTCAAAATTTCTTTTCCTTCTATTTCTGCTTTAAGTCCTTGAATGACGAAATTTGTAGCCATATGTGCCTTTACCTCCAATAGAAATGAATTTCCCACTTGAAATCATGAAGTATATTTAATAGGGTATCCCCTTGATTTCCAGCTTCACTCGATAAGTGTCACTTTATAATAATTCTAAACTGATTCTCATTGATTCTCAAGTCATTTATGTGGGAAAGTTTACAGACGCCGTAAACAACATACCCTTGTCCACACAAACTAAATAGACACAGCTTCCCGAGGTGCTTCCTAAGTGGTCCAATATTTATGAATTCTATAATAAATAAGGAGGCAAATCAAATGATCCTTCCCCCTTTCACTAAGAAATTACCAGACCTTTATTGTTCCTTCATATAATGAAAAAGTCTGGTCTTGTCGACCAGACTTTAAACTAACGAAGTTATCTATTTTATGCCAGGTAAGAGCGAAGCATCCAGATATGTTTCTCCAGATCGGCCTGGAAGCCGGTAAGCATATCTGCTGTCGGTCCATCGCCCGCTTCCTCCGCAGCTTCAATGCCTTCTACATATTCTTCGGATAGTGTCGCGAAATCCTCAATCAGATTCTGAACCATGGTCTTAGGGTCTTCGCCACCGGATGCCTCTTGAATGGAAGCCAAATCCAGGTATTCCTTCATCGTTGCTGCCGGACTTCCTTTAATAGTAAGAAGACGTTCGGCCACTTCATCCATTTGAAGAGAAACTGTATTATACAGCTCTTCAAATTTATTATGAAGGGTAAAGAAATTAGATCCCTTAACATACCAGTGATAATTGTGAAGCTTAACATACAATACGTTAAGATTCGCTACTTCACGATTAAGCAATTGCTCAATCGTTGATTTGGTTTCTGTTTTCGTTTTATTTGTTGATTTTGCCATAATGATCCCATCCTTTATCGTATATTTTATGATCTCATTATCTTTCGCCACTAGTCCTAAGTTACCCTCGTACACTTTAAATGAAACAAAAGCTGCCCAATCTGACAAAGCAAACTCCGACAAAAATATCATGATCCATCAGACTCCCCATTATGCAATAATTGCGAAAAGAAATCTTTGGCGATCTTATTGAAGGCTGGTCTTATCTTATGTAGAAACTCATCATAAAAAGCAGTCTCCTATCGACAGATACGACTCATCAGTAAAAACTACGGCATCATTGGCATCGCATCGCCCCATAGAGGACTGCTATCAAATGTTATGGTCACTTGCTCCTCATCTTACTCTAGTATACAGATCACAGCATTCTTTCCAGCGCCTCTACCCCACTCATTCCAGGAACAATTCCTAATTTCTCTGCTTCGATTGTCACAGATTCCATCGGTGCAGCAAGCAGTTCAGCAATGGTTTTCACGCCAACTGCCCGGGCTGCAATAATGTTACGTGCTGCCAAACGCTCGTTCAGCAGACTTACATCAAGCGCTCCGCACATAATGTATCCTTTTGAAGTCGAGACTGTAATCAGTGTAGTCTTAGGCAGCTTTACTTCAACTGCCACAAGGGTATGGTCTCCAACTTGAACCGGCTCCAATGTTACCATTAGTGTAACACCCCCTTCACTTCATCCGTCCCGACAGTTTATTCCTGGTTCTTCTATATGGTGTGGACAGTAGCGGATAGTCTCCATGCGCAAAGAACTATGTCTTAAAACCTATCATTACAATCCTCTTCTCATAAAAAAAACGATGTATTCGTATAAAAATGCGTCTAAGGTAGTATTCATGATTGCGTTTTGATGATATAGTTATAGAATCAATGTACATAAATATTCCATAATAAGAGCAGTGTGAGGTAAATAATATTATGAAAAATATGACGTCAGCAGACACCAATAACGAGGGCGAATTTCTTTTTAACGTTGACATTATGATCCACAGCAAGTCAAATGCCCTTGCACTGCAATCCCTTCTCGAAATGCTCAATGCACAAGATCAAATTGCAGATTTCAGAATTCAGTCCGGCATTAAACTGGGCACAAGAATTGAGCAAGCTTTGAAACAATCAGCTGTATCCGATCTAAACTTAAAACCGATTCATAAATCTGCTCCTGACTCTTCATCCGAATCGACATATAAAGAAGAAGTGGACCGCAGTCCTTCTGAGAAATGGTTTGTCACAGCCATGAAGGAAGGGCGACTGATCAGGCTCGATATACGAGATAAGACTGGAAAAGGCAAAAGCCTTCCGTGCCGTGTTCTCAATTTTGATGCGATATCCAAGCTGGTCAGCATTTATCATGTGGATGAGAAGCAGGTGTACTCCATTCACACGTCCGAGATCGAGAAATACATCTAACAGTAATCAAGAACGGCCACTCTCATCTACTGAGAATGACCGTTCCTAACCATTTATTTTTTTAATACAGAGATTATGACAAGAATCCAGCCAGTAATGAAGCAAATTCCCCCTAATGGTGTAATTGCCCCAAAAATGCCGATTCCCGTCATGCTAAGTACATATAAGCTTCCTGAGAATAATATAATGCCGATAAACAGCAGTCTTGCCGCCCATTCCAGTGCCTTCTTTGGACCAAAGCTGTTTGCCATTAGTGCAATAAGCAAAATTCCAAGCGCATGCATCATATGATATTGCACACCGGTTTCATACGTAGTAAGCCGCTCTTCACCAATAATCGGTTCAATAATATGTGCACCAAAGGCACCAATCAGGACAGATAGCATCGCTAGAATGGAACCTATGGCAATCCATTTTTTTGCCACTTGATATGTTCACTCCTCAAATGAAATGTATTCTAAATCATCTTAACCTAATCTGCACGCCGTTTACTAGTGAACATCCCTTTAACAATGTGACAGATCGGTAAGAGAATGCAGCTTGCATTTTAATTTGAATTATGGAAAAGTTAACTGTATATCTATAAAGGAGCGACTACATGGATAAGAACCCAGCACCAGATAACGAACAACTTCAAGAAGTAAACAATCCCTATGGCACTTTTCAGCCGCCTCCCGCCAAGGTCAAGCATTCGGGTCCTGGTATTGCATCTCTAATTGTTGGCATCCTCTCCTTAGTGCTTTACATCGTTGTTCTCGCCCTATCACCAGCTGCAGCAGCTGAAATACTTGAGAACCCCGATCCTGAAGCAATGCTGAACAACTTATATGTGATCGTTATCGGACTATTAATTCTTGCCAGCCTTGGATTAAATATCATTGGTGTCATTCTTTCTATTATAGGATTGGCATTAAAGAATCGGAAAAAAGCATTTCCACTGGTTGGCCTTATCTTAAATGGACTGATTCTGCTTATCGTTATTGGTTTTTTTAGCATGACAGTTGTGTTGTAGAAAAAATCTCTACATCTCTAGCAATTTCACTACCATTTTTGCTACTCATGCTAGATATGCATTATAATGTTTGAAATGAATCCATTTCATATTTGTTTTTATGACGTGATTTCGTGAAGAAGAAATTAACTTGTATAAAGGGGATTGAGATGTCGCGAATTAAAATTTTTGCGGACAGTACTAGTGATTTGCCAAAAGAATGGGTCGATCAGCATGACATTGGCATTGTCCCTCTCTATGCCGTATTCGGAGACGAGTCATTGAAGGATGGTGTAGATATCGTTCCTGAAGAGCTGTACGAGCGTGTCAAAACGGAAGGACGACTTCCGAAGACTGCAGCTCCATCACCGGCCGATTTTATGGCCTGTTTTGGCCCATACATAGAAGAAGGCTGCGATATTCTATTTATCAGCCTCTCTTCAGAGTTGTCGTCCACCTATCAAAACGCACTGTTAGCTGCTTCTGAATACCCTGATGGCAGAGTTACCGTATTTGACTCATTAAATTTATCCACAGGGATCGGTCTTCAGGTGTTCAAGGCTGTACGTGCAGTGGAAGAAGGGCTTTCCGTTCCGGAAATTGTTGACCGCCTTACCCAAATCAGACCACAGGTTGATACTGAATTTGTAATTGATACATTAGATTATCTATATATGGGTGGCCGCTGCTCGGGAATGCAAAATTTGATCGGTAGCTTGCTCAAGATTAGACCGGTCATCAAAGTAACGGATGGAAAAATGACACCTGCTTACAAAGTCAGAGGCAAGCGTGAAAAAGCGATGGATCAGATGCTGTCAAATGCGCTGAGTAAAACAGATGAAATGGACAATGATATTATTGTCGTTGTTCACTCCATGTGTGAGGATGATGCGCTTTATTTGCAAAAGGTATTGCAGGAAAAAACGAATGCCAAAGAGGTTGTGCTGGCTACTGCAGGTTGTGTTATTTCCAGTCATTGCGGACCCAAAACCATTGGAATTATCTATACAAAATCATACTAAGAGAAAGAGAAGGCCCTGCATCTTTTGCAGGGTCTTCTCTTTCTTTTGTTCTATACTGTGACTTCGGTCATTTGCGCCTCAATCTCCAGACATGCCATTACAAAGGGCGCTAATCCCTTCGGATCATCCGTACGCAGCGGTTCTCCAATATAGTATTCGAATGATCCATCCCTATACGGCTGTCCACCAAGACCGGCTACCTTGCATATGCCTTCCAATGCGTATGAACCATCCTCACGTGCTTTAACAAACTGGCGGACTATTCCTTCATGTCCCTTTCGAGCAGCTTCCAGTGCATGATTGCCCAAATAACCGAGACGAGCCCCTTTTGATAGTGCACATACAAACATTGAAGATGCCGACGCCTCCAAGTAGTTGCCTTCCTGTTCAGGTAGATTCAGCACTTGGTACCATAAGCCAGTCGTTGTATCCTGCACCTTCATGATCGCCTCGCATACCCGATAGAATATTCCGATGACTTCGCCGCGTTTAGGATGATCTAAGGGCAGTGTATCCAGTACATCGGTTATCGCCATTACATACCACCCGAGAGCCCTCCCCCAAAAGTGCGGTGAGCAGCCTGTAGCATCATCGGCCCAAGCCTGTTCCCTGCTTTCATCATAAGCATGATATAGTAATCCAGTGTCAGGATCACGTGATACTCTTTCCATCAACAAAATTTCATGCACAGCCTCGTCAAACCATTCATTTGCACCATTTAGATCTGCATAAGCCGTCATCAACGGACAAGTCATATAAACGCCGTCCAGCCACATTTGAAATGGATAGATCTTCTTATGCCATAATCCTCCTTCAGCCGTACGTGGATGGCTTCTAAGCTGTGTCATAAGGTGCTCAATCGCGATTCGGTATTTCTCTTCACCTGTTTCTTCATACAGCGTAAACAGCGTCTTCCCTTGATTTAACTGATCGACATTGTATTCATTCATTCGATATGTAAGAATATGGCCATTATCCTGAATGAATAGGTCCATGTTTGTTTTGAGGTAATCAAAATAGATTGGATCGTTCGTAGCCCGCCATACTCGTTCAACAGCCGTCATAATGCAGCCATTTTCATAATTCCAGTGTAGTCTTGAATGAAAATCTCCCCATGGCAATTGCTTGTTACGGTTCATGAATGAATCCAATATCCGAGTAGACCAAATGATATCCAAACGGTTTCCCTCCCATGATTTTTATTCATGATTCATCTTCGACTGGATGAGTTCAAGCATTGAATTTTACTTTTTAACTATATAATGGGAATAAAGCGTATACAAGGTTAAATATGCAAAAGCATGATCCCGCTCTACAATCGCATAAAAAACCGCTGACCTTATTTATGCTGATCAGCGGTGAATGAAGCCCTCTAAATAGGTTGAGATTGTCAGTTTGGATGAGATTCGCCTTTGGCTTCAGTATGTCTTGGTTTTTAATTCATCCAAGCTTTTGAACGTATACCCTTGAGCTCTCGCAGCATCAATGATGGAGCCAAGTGCCTCTGTATTGTCCTTTGAAACAGAGTGCAGCAGAATAACAGCACCAGGATGCAGCTGCTTTATGACTTGATCATAAGCATACTGCGAGCCTTTCTGAACATTCGTATCCCAATCCTTATATGCTATGGACCAAAATACATCCGTGTATCCGAGACCACGGCTTACTTCAAGCGTCCGGTCGCTAAATATTCCCCGAGGCGGGCGGAGATATGGATACTCTTTGCCTGTAAGCCTCTTCGTTTCTTCCTTTACTTGATCCAGCTCGATCTTAATCTTCTCGTTCGAAGTTACCGTGAGGTCGGGATGGCTCCAGGAATGATTCCCAACAATGTGTCCTTCTTGACTCATCCTCCGAACAAGGTCTGGCTTGTCTTTCAGATAATGACCTGTTACAAAAAAGGCGGCAGGCACCTTCTTCTCTTTTAACACATCCAGGATTGCAGGCGTATAGCCATTCTCGTACCCATTATCGAAGGTGAGATACAATTCTTTTTGCTTCGTATCTCCCATAAAAATAGCGCCGTGCTTCTCTAAAATATGTTTAAAGCCTTCCTCGTTAATGGAAGCCGATTGTCCGTCCTTACTCTTCTTAAACCCAAAATGAAATGCATCCTTCACTGAGGAAGCGTGTACCATCTGTGTCCCCGAAATGAGGATTGCGATTATCGTGCCCAAGATGAGCAACTTCTTCATTTGTTATCTGCCCCTTTTTTTCAAATTGATCTAGCCCAATTCACTTGAGTGATATCGTACGAACACAGCAGGCATACTTCATTCGCTTGCTGTTACTTTAAGTAATATAAGCAGATATTTATATTTTTATGTAGTATTTTGCTAATTCCTTTCATCCGTTATAATCAAATTGAAGAAAACTATATTGCTTCAAAAATACATATTTTCTAAGGAGAGAAGGGCCTTGTCTATTAATAGGAATCCGCGAGTAATTTGGCTTACAGGCCTATCTGGATCTGGCAAAACGACACTTGCTTCCCATCTGGAATCAGTTTGGAAGAGAGAAGGGATTCCCTGCTACGTGCTGGACGGAGATCAAGTACGCCGCGGCTTGAACCGCGACTTGGGATTCAGCCCAGAAGACCGCAGGGAGAATTTAAGAAGAATCGCAGAGGTGTCTAAGCTATTTCTAGATTCGGGTACCCATATCATTGCAGCGTTTATCTCTCCACATGAACAAGATCGGGAAATGGTGAAATCCATGTTTGGCCCTGGGGAATTTGTGGAAGTGTATGTGAAATGTTCTGTTGAAGTCTGTGAACAGCGAGATCCTAAGGGATTATACCAAAAAGCAAACCGCGGCGAAATTCCGAATTTCACCGGCATATCCGCCGGATACGACATACCAAACAAGCCCGATATCATCATTGATACCGAGCTTCAAGATGTAGAGCTGTCCATTTCATTACTAGTAGCCGCGTTACAAAGACATGCACTTGCCTAATTACTTCTCATATTTCAACTTATGACTGGAGCATCTTGATTACAAAGATGCTCTCGTCTGATAAGACAGCAATTGACCGAAAGCACCTTCTGCATCTGTAGATAGCCCATCATATGCTCCTTGCTGCATCACTCTGCCGCCTTCAAGCACGATGACCTGATCTGCGCCTTGGATCGTAGTCAAACGGTGTGCAATGACGACGATTGTCATCCGTCCCTGCAGCGCCTTAAGCGCTTCTTGTATGGTTAATTCATTCTCTCCATCCAGTGCGCTAGTTGCTTCATCTAATATAAGAATGGCCGGCTTACGCAAAATCGCTCTTGCGAGCACAATCCTCTGCCTCTCTCCTCCAGATAATCTGACTCCCCGATCTCCGATGATGGTATCCAGCCCTTGAGGCAAATCTATAACAAAATCAGCGGCGGCAAATCGCAGCGATTCCCACAGCTCCTCCTCCGTTGCATCCCGCTTGACCAGAAGAAGATTCTCCCGAATCGATGTATGAAACAAGAAAGGCTCTTGCGAAACATAACTGATTGACTGTCGCCAAGCTCGCAGCCTCGATTCCTCCAAAGGAGCTTCATCCAGGCGAATTGTTCCTTTTGTCGGCTGAATCAACCCCATGAGCAGATCAATAAATGTACTTTTCCCTGCACCTGAACGTCCCACAATAGCGGTCATACCGTTTACCGGAATAACAGTATCTACGTGCTGCAGCGCATCTTGCGTTTGTCCTGGATATCGATAGAATACATCATCACAGCGAATTCCTGTCTTCAAAGCAATCGGCTTGATATCAGTACCGCTCATCGAAGTCTCCATGCTGCTTGTTTCCAAAGCCTGCTCACATTCGTTTTGAAGCTGCAACAAGCTCCGGAAGGCAGGAATCAACGAACCGATATACTCCAGACTGGTTTGGATCATGGAGAACCGGGGCCATAATCTGGAGAATATGACAATCATCAATAACAAATGCTCAGCACGATAAGAAAACAGGTTAAGGGATGCATACACAAACAAAGCAATAATGACCGCCGCAGCGATTCTATAAATCAATTGTGTCGCAGAATTAAGACGAATGTAAGACACCATGTTATGCTCCATTCGCTTGCATAAGGCTCTAAAGCCTGTTTCATGCTGCTGCTCCAAATTGTTGCTCTTAATATCTTTCATCCCGTTAAAATGCTCTACGATCTCAGACATGTACTGTTGAGACAGATCGGAAGTGCGATCCCCCAATGCTTTGGCTTTGCGTATAAACGGCCGGAGGACCATAAACAGAACGACTCCAAAACCTAATATCATCAGAGTTAATTCAACGGATAGCCAAAAGGCAAACCCAATCTGAATGACCGTAAATATGACCGACGCCGTAAGCTGAATTAAGACGTTCGTTCCTTGGCTCACACGCGCCAGCTCAGATGTGAGGATATGGTTAAAGTCCGATTTTTTCTTCGTCAAAAAAAGCTCCCATTTGGAATAAATTAATAGTCTATACGTTTCATAACGCAATGTATGTATAAAATTTTGCTGGATTTGAGAGCTGAGAATGTTCTGATTACGCTGCATCAAAGCCTGAATTGTCAATATGACTACAAAAATAAGTAGTACAAGCAGAAGCTGTGATTGCTGCGGTACGAAGCCAAGCAGACCGGTGACCCATTCCAGCGGGACCGAATCATTCAAACCGGAATCCAATATATTAATTGCAGATAGCATGGGAACCAGCATATAGATTCCGAACCCTTCCAATATACTGATAATGACCATGAACAAGATGCTGGCGATCAGCTTGGGACCTGTAATGGAGTACAGCTTCTTTAGATAGGTTCGAAGTTCAATCATATTCATGTCTCCCTTTGAGAACCACACGCTGCCTGATTCGGCGCCACATCCATAGAAACGGGCGCAAAGGTATATATAGAAAATGCAGCTTCCGGGGTAACGGCAGCATTTGAGCATCCATCGGACCCGGATACAGCCTCCCTAGCAGCATGATCATTCGACGTTTAGGAGATTTGATCTGCTTCAGATAATTCATTCCTGTTTCTTTATCAGGCTCTTCAAGGATCAAATTCAATGCATATTCCGCTAATTTTATTGAATGGGCATGCTCCGCAAGCTCTCTCATTTTAAGTGTAAGCGGCGTTTTCAGTAATTTTGAACACAACAAGTAAGCTTGCCCCGTATAGAATTTGCTTTCATGCAGTTCTGCATAATACTCAAAATTATCAAAGGTATTGTCCTTACGTATTATGAGATCGATATCCATCAGCCAACGAAGTCTAAACCATCCATGTCTTGCCCCATGACTGACAAGATACATGAATAGATCTTCTTTGCCCAGATAAGATACCTCATGTCCAACTAAAGTTATCGTTTGTCTTCTATTCCACAATTCTTGAAATGTAATGTCCTTCGCCCCGGATGGATTAAGCTTCCAATGCACCTCGATCTGGGTTCTATGCTCCGGATGAAACATTGAAATATGATGGTCCTTCCACTTCCAGCCTTCCATAATAAAGGGGGTGTCATACTTTTTGGTATAACCTGCTTCTTCTAAAGCGATCAGGGATGCATCAACATCACCAATGTTGACCAGTAAGTCAAGATCCTTGGAGGTTCGATGCGCTAGGTCGCCATATAGTTCATAGGATAGAACCGGCCCTTTTAACAACATCACCTTAATATTTTGTTGTTCCAAGGCTGCTGTCACTCGCTCCATCTCGGCCGTCAGCCTCATCATATAAAATGTGTTATGTCTCACTGCCTTCTGAAGTTGATCCATTACGCCCAACGGGACTACATCGCGCAGTGAATGCAAACGTGTATAAATAAGCGGGTATATGCGGTGATGGTAAATTAATCTACTAAATTCGTTCCAATCTATTGTTCCGACCTCATATCTTTCCCGGATTTCCTGATCTGTTATACGATCCTCTGCAAGTAACTCACACATAAATTGAAATTCCATTGCTGCTCCGGCAAAAATACTATTGTTTAGATCTTTCATGAATTTCATCACCCTCTGACTTCACTCTCGTTCAGCTTTTTATTAGAGAACATCCCTACGACCGTATATTTTTCGATTCCGTCTGCTCCGGCTACATACATCGGGCCACTCCGAAGCCAAGCATGCGCATTCATTCCCCCGCTTTCGTTACGTGCAACACCAAGATAAAGCGTACTTTCAATGTTGCGCCTTTTCAGCATCCTCATCCCAGCAATACTGGTTACGAGACACTCACTCCTCCAAGGCGTATGTTTAGCCGTCATATCAATGGCCTTGGCAACCCTCAGCCGTACCGGATCCAAAACGGAGCTTTGATCATATGATGTTTCTTCATTTTCACAACCTAACATCTGAGCAGCTTTTGAGAAGGGCCGCAGGTTAATCACTCTCGCATAGGCCAAATAAAAGAAAGCCTCTATGATCAGTTTTCTCATGGCAGGCTTTTGCTTGGTGAAAGAGCGAAGTAATAAAGTTTTGCTCCGCATCATATTAAACCTCTTTTTGTTTAATAAGTCCTTCCTTTAGGAGGGAATTCATGAATAGCTCTACCTGTTGACTACATGTAGATTGATCTACCGAATATTCAGTGGATAAGGTCTTAACAATTCCTGAAATCGTATTGCCTTCAGCAAGCAATTCCCAAATACGTCCACCTGTACGGCCCAAATTAAAATACTTTCCTGACTGAATGGACATCATCACTTTATCACCATTCATATCACTGACAACATGTCCTTCTTTATGAATATAGTAGACATCTTGTAATATCGTTTCTAATTTCATCTGATCATCCTCACTCCTCTTTCAATGGTCTGCAGCACAGTATTGACGAGTTGCTCAATTGTTATGGAATTCTTTGGACGATGCAGTCGACACAATTCTACTTGACTTGCAATCTCTGTCACCTTGTTAAAATGCCACTGCATACTTTGTATTCTCTTGACAAGAGGCAACCGATAAGTATGCGCTTGGAGCAACTGAATGCCCTCGAGGGAAGATACAGGATGCAACTGTACATCTGGCTGCTCTGAAGCAATAAGCTCATATACACCTGCTAATGGCAGTTTAACTTGGCTAAAGTCCTTTTTCCTTGGAACTGCATACTTCCATTCGTCCTTAATTACGCTGAGTCCATCGGAATTCATGGTTAGCAGGTCAAGACTCAATGCATTAAGTTTTTGCTGGGGATATGCTGGAGAAACCTTAAGTATAGATTGATCCGTACATACAGCAATGACATCGTCACTAATAAGTCTATAACCTCTATTTACAAAAGCCGCAGATAACGTTGATTTGCCTGCACCCGATTCTCCGACAAAAGCAAATGCATATCCTTCCACAGCTACTGCGCTGCCATGTAGAGGTAATATATTACGCTGGAGTAACAATACGCCCATACAAGTTCCTAACAAATATAACCTGACTCTGGATAGATCACTGTCTTTATGCGGCATCACCGTCACAGCTCTGCCTTGTACTACCTGAAACGCTCCTACTTCAGGAATTTGAAATAAAAATTGATCATCCCTGCTTTGAAAGTTCTGTTCAGCCAATCTCCAGTCAATGCATACAGAGGACAAGTCTCCAAACTGAATAGTCACATCAATGTTTTCCTCTCCCGAAACTACGGAAGGAGTCAGTTCAGGAAGCGGCAATTCACTTTGAATGGTTAATCCAAAAGCTAAATAGGCGGATACAGCTGGTTTATCTTGTAACATGTAATCCTCCTAATTCATCTATTTAATAAGCTATTCTAAATCGGTTTACAGCTATCAACGAAAGCAGGTCTATCGTTCTCGCTGATAGCTGTAAGCTGTCAGTATGCATAAGTAAAAATGACTCCATTAATTCATATTAGCTAGGATCGTACAAATCTGCATCATGCTCGGAAATCCAGTCAATTTGTCTGAATCCAGTTCCTTGCTTAGTTTCACTCATATCAAGAACTTCTAGGCTAGGTACTTGCCATTCCATTTTATTGGTATGCATTCCTCTCACCTCCTTTCAATAATTTCGGATACACAGCTCAATTTACAAGAGGTTAGAATTGCTGTAAAAAACGATAAACAATCAGGCTGTGCATCAGCATTCGAACCTCAGGATCCCATGCAAGTTCTAGACGAGGATTATTCAGCTTAGTAATACCTTTGAGAATCTGGTCTATATTTAAGTAACCTGAGATGGAATTGTCATTAGTCATCCTTTTTAGCTCTGATACCCATATGTCCCATTCCGGCATAATTCGATAAATCCAATCCGCAGGCTGAACTCCTCTTATCGTCTGATTGAGTCTCACGTTATCCGGCAAGTAATTCACAGTGGAGCGACGCAGCAGAGCGCGATCTCGCCCCTTTTGAACATATTGCTCGAGTGGAACGGATAGACAGTAACGAACAACTCTCGGATCGTTGGTTGGATCCCGCTCAATAAGTCCATAACGCATAGACAATTTAGTAGCCATCGCCCCATTCTTGTTGGCAACGGCCAAGTTATTTATATTTTCTTTTCGTGCAGCTAATGCGTTAATATACATAGTTTCTTTATTTACAACGTATGGCTTCATTTGACGATGCATTTCCATCTTTCTGGCAAATTCCGGATGGATCAATTCAGGCATCTTGACTGTTTCCCCTGCTACCGCACGCTGCCTGCGAAGCATTGGAAATGCCTTCCTCCCGATAATAGGCAGCAGCTTCCCGTGCGGCACCTCTGCCAGACGGCTATATTGCTGAACTTCCCTCGCAAGGTGAACCAGCTTGCCTCTCCTCAATAAATGAGCGTAGTAGTCCAAGGCCGGTCCCCACGAAATCGTAAAGTTCCCCATAGCCCCAGTAAGCATTACGCCTACTCCCTGCTCCTGTGCACGTTCATAAAATCCGCGAATCCAGAATGAATTTTCAAAAAATTTGTAGGGGGTCTCCATAATGTCCAGCCAGTCATTCACTTCCGTCAACGGACTTTTGCCTGCAAAATTCATATAGTTCTCTCGAATATTCCCTACAAAATTCACTGTGGATTGAATGTAAGGCGTTTCATCTGCAATTAAACGGCTGGATGTCCAATCTTCAAACCCAGATACGGGTACATAGCTGTATGCATGAAGCTCCTTGCCGCCGGCTTTCAGCATCGGTGAGGCAAAGCTCGCAACCGTTCCTGAATCGAGTCCACCGCTGAGGGCAGTACCCACTTGCTTATACGTTCTTATTCTTGCTCGGACAGCCTGGTCAAACACTTCTCGAAAGGCCTCTTCATATTCTCCATCCGTCTTCAAATACAGCGGCTCTACTTCTTCAAAATTACTATATTGCCGTAATTCTACTCCATGCCTGCTTACCTTGATCCAATGTGCAGCCGGAATTTGCCTTACATTGCGATACGCAGTGGCATGAACGTCATACGATTCATACATTCCTCGGATCGTAAGAAATTCCGCCAGCCATTGCTCGTTTAACTCTTTGTTGAAATACGGCATCTTGAATAGTGGGGTCATAGAGCTGCAGAACGCAAAATGTACAGCATCATCAATATAGTAGAAGGACCTGCGTCCCGACTCATCACGTGCGCCGAACAATTGATCCTTCTTTGGATCCCAAATCATAAATACATAATCACCCAATAAATGCTTCGGAGCTTCCTCTCCCCACTTCACATAGGCTTCGAGTATTAATTGGCTGTCCGAAATGGTCATTCGCTCTTTGTGAGGAATCAGCAGCTTGTCAAACAGCTCACTGCGATTATCGATAATCGCATCCGCAGTGATGCTTATATCACGCCTTTCATCATATAGAGGCAGCACTTCATGGACGGACTCTGGGGTCACCCACTGCATATGGCAGCTAAAAAACACATGAGCATCACTCCACGAATGAATACGATCCCACTTATATTTTGTTAAATATGCTCCTGCGGGGTCCATATCTTCAGGCAAGATCGGTTCTCTTCGGGAAAAGCATCCCATGATGGCGCTCATGATTTCCCCTCCCTTCCAGACAAGTACCCCTGAGCCCAAGTTGATAGCCGGTTCCCAAACGGAAGTATGGATTTAATTCGATCCAGCTTGCTTCTTAGCTGGATCAGCTGCTTTTCAATATGGTTCTTCTCCATATAGCTCTTCGTTAATCTGTTCTCCAGCAGCCTGACTCTCGTTTCAAGCTGAGCGATCTGGATGGAAGCCTGCCTGTGGTCACTTATCTGGTTTATCTGCATAGCCTCTAATTCCAGACCATCGACTGCTTCAATTAGCGGCGACCCCGTATCGGAAGTGCTTGTGCTTAATTCATAATCCGGCTTCCATGTATAACCGCTCGACTTCAGAAATTGTTCTTCAATCCGCTCAATGGTCGCTTCATCAGGCGAGAGCTCATACCTCACGCCCGTCATCCGCTGTGCCTCTTCCAGTTCTTCCGAGTACCCAAGATCATGAAATATTTGTGCTCCCAGCACTCGGCAATAGGCATCAACCTCATCAGGGCGAAGCTGATCTTTCCATGCGTCAATGGACTGCACATGTGCATGTGTATGATTCAACAAGAAGGGATCTCCTGCTCCCATGCTGTAAAAAAGATCTGCTTTTTCTTCGCTTACCGGATTGCCGTACTTTTCCATTCCTTCTCGATAAGGAATGCCGATGAACTCGCACAGCATGCTTAATTGTTGTTCAGGCTGGCGTACGAGCTCCTCATATTTGATCTTATAAGAATATGCGGTTTCACCCTTGAAATACGTTGCGTAGCGGAACAGCCCGGCTGTAAGGTCTACGATCTTCATTCCAGGAACGGGCTGCTTGAGATCTTCGATCAGTGAAAATGCTTCTCCGCTGAATGCATTGACTTTCTTGTAGGAGGCAGCTACAGACAACGGGTTGCGAAATAATCCGATTCTTTTCGATTCAGGAAATACGGCATCCAGAAACTCTAGCAATATATAATATCTTGGCGACTTATCTATGATTTTGCTGGCGCCATTCAGATTTAATAATCCTTCATATATTTCAATTCCGAAGCTGCGGGCTGCTCTATGAAATAGCTCTTCTGAAACAATTCCATTATAGAATTGACGAATAATTCCTGTACCTCCGTAGGGGCGTACAGGCGCTAATTGCAAATCCGCAAGTGAGAGCAAATACCACATCTCCTGTGCGGCGTAGACTTCCTCATGGTTCTGCAGCATCACTGTCGTGAGTGAGCTTCCGCTTCTGGGCGTACACAGCAAAAATACGAGTTGATCATCACGGAAATGCTTCAAATGCTGCGTCTCCTTTCCGACAAATAACTGTAGATTATTTGTTGATGTGTGCATCTATCTTAAAATAATGATACTTTATGTATTATTAAACCTACTTTATGATACAATTTGTATCATGTCAATGCTTTATTTTTCATCCTTTTTCACAGTTGTATTTTCATATCTCGTTTCACAAACAAAAAAAGTCTGCTCCCAAGATATTATCTTCGGAAACAGACTTTTATGCTTATGCTTCTCTTCATAATTATGAAAAAATAATGTATTTCAACGATTATTTGTTATAGAAAGGAACAAGCTCTGCCACAACAGCATCAAGCTTTCCATCCACAAGCTTCTTCCGTGTAGGCAGATCCGAAAGTTTCGCGATCTGCTCGGGGAAGTTCTGCTCAATACCGCACAGCTCAATGGCTTCATTAAACTTGGCTGGATGTGCTGTAGCTAGCGACACTACCACTTCCTGCTCTTTTGTCGTTTGCTCAGCTGCCCTTACACCGCAAGCCGAATGAGGATCTAGCAGATAGGTCGTTTGCTCATGATATTTCTTGATCGTATCCAGACATTCTTCACCAAGCACTCCATAGGCTGCAAATTCCTGCTGTACTTTCGCCAGCACATCTTCCGGAATTTGAATTTGACCCTTCTCTTGGAAAGACTTCATATATTCTTCCGTCTGAGCAGCATCCTCTCCCAGAACGTAATACAAATAACGCTCAAAGTTGCTAGCGACCTGAATATCCATAGATGGACTGTAGGTCGTATGGAATTGATCCGGCTTATACAGCCCTTTGTTAACAAACTGCTCAAGAATGTTATTCTCATTCGTCGCCAATATGAGCTTGCCCACGGGAAGACCCATCCGGGATGCGAGATACCCTGCAAAAATGTCACCAAAGTTTCCTGTCGGAACACTGAAATGAAGCGGTGAACCCTTTAGTTCCGGACGCTCGTCTGTCACCCGGAAATAGGCATAGAAGTAGTAAACCGTCTGAGCGAGAATTCGCACAATATTTATAGAATTAATTGCACAGAGATGATGCTCCTGCTTGAATTCTACATCCGCAAACAGCTGCTTAATCATACGCTGGCAGTCGTCAAAATTCCCTTCGACGGAAAGGTTCAATACATTGTCGTCCTGCACTGTCGTCATCTGCAGCTCTTGAACCCTGCTGACCTTACCATTTGGATGCAGAATGCAGATATTGATGCCTTCTTTTCCTCGAACCCCTTCAATCGCTGATGCACCGGTGTCCCCTGAGGTTGCTCCGAGAATATTAATCTGTTTATTGTATTTGCGTGCGACATAAGTATATAGATTGCCCATCAGCTGCAGAGCAACATCTTTGAACGCAAAGGTAGGCCCATGGAACAACTCAAGCAAATATATTTGATCCGTCAGCTTACGAACAGGTGTAACAGCTTCATCACGGAATGTGCTGTAGCTCGCATACACCATTTCTTTCAGTTCGGCTTCCGGAATTTCTTCATTCGTATAGTAGGAGAAAATTTCGAGCATGAGATCTTGAAAGGATAGATTCCGCCATGCCTCCAGCTGTTCTGTCGATAACGAAGGTATCGTGCTTGGTACAAGCAGACCTCCGTCCGTAGCCAGCCCCATTAGAAATGCATCAATGAAGCCAACCCCGTTTACATGTCCTCGAGTACTATGATATTGCATCTATTTCCCTCCTGCATTATGGACCCAATTCTCGTTTCACTGGACCTCTACTTTTTCTTTTTAACCATAATACTACTATCTTGGATAAAAGCGAATCTTTTTCTAACAAAAATCGTCAATACCATGGCATCTTGAAAAAAAAGTTTCGATATATTCTTTATTTATTATATATGTCATCACATAACGTCCCTGCCCGTGAATATACATAATTTACAGCAGGCCAAACTGTGCCGCGTAATCCAAGGGGGGTGCCTAACATGCCAGATTCTCGCCATCCTTACTCGTTTGTCGTCTCCAAAGAAGATTGGTCGCTTCACCGTAAAGGGTACCAAGACCAGCAGCGCCATCAGCAGAAGGTGAAAGAAATCATTAAGCAAAACCTGCCCGATCTCATTACAGAAGAAAACATAATTATGTCCGATGGCAAGCAAATCATCAAGGTTCCAATCCGGAGTCTGGACGAATATCACTTTGTGTACAACTATCAGAAGCAGAAGCATGTCGGCCAGGGTGACGGGGACAGCCAGGTCGGTGATGTAATCGGCCGCGATCCTGCTAGTCAAAAGTCCGGCAAGGGTGAAAAGGCAGGAGATCAGCCTGGTCACGATATCGTTGAAGCTGAGGTCAGTATTGAGGAACTAGAGAACATGCTGTTCTCCGAATTGGAACTGCCGCATTTAAAGCAAAAGGATAAGGAACAAATTGAAACGCATAACATCGTGTTTAACGATATTCGCAAAAAAGGAATGCAATCCAATATTGATAAGAAACGGACCATTCTTGAGAACCTGAGACGGAACGCCACTAGTGGAAATCCAGGCATACACCACATCAGTCCGGATGATCTGCGCTACAAAACCTGGGATGATACTGTAATCCCGCACTCTAATGCTGTCATCATCGCAATGATGGATACCTCCGGCTCTATGGGGTCCTTTGAAAAATACTGTGCGCGCAGCTTCTTCTTCTGGATGACCCGCTTTCTTCGAAAGCAGTATGAAAAGGTAGAAATCGTGTTTGTTGCCCATCATACCGAAGCCAAAGAAGTGACCGAGGAAGAATTTTTCACCCGGGGAGAAAGCGGCGGTACCATCTGCTCCTCTGCTTATATGAAGGCTCTTGAAATTATTGACCGTCGCTATCCTCCTTCAAGCTATAACATTTATCCCTTTCACTTCTCGGATGGAGATAACCTCACCTCTGACAACGAACGCTGTGTGAAGCTCATCGGAGAACTGTTGAAGCGAAGCAATATGTTTGGCTATGGAGAAGTGAACCAATATAACCGCAGCAGTACGCTGATGTCCGCCTATCGTAATATTAAAATGGATCAATTTATGTACTACGTGATCAAGGAGAAGGGCGAAGTCTACAATGCGCTGCGAAACTTTTTCCATAAGAAGGAAGGAGGCAGTGCTTCATGAGCAATGAAATTACAGAACTGGAATATGCTATTGCAGAAATCATGGAAATTGCTGACGGATTTGGGCTTGATTATTATCCGATGCGTTATGAGATCTGCCCTGCCGACATCATATATACTTTCGGAGCCTACGGTATGCCGACTCGATTCAGCCATTGGAGCTTCGGCAAGACGTTTCAAAAGATGAAGATGCAGTATGACTTTGGCTTGAGCAAAATATACGAGCTTGTGATCAACTCCAATCCATGCTATGCCTTCCTGCTGGATGGGAACTCTCTGATTCAGAACAAGCTCATTGTAGCCCATGTGCTTGCACACTGTGATTTTTTCAAAAACAATGCCCGCTTCTCAGCCTCCAACCGCAATATGGTTGAGAGCATGTCAGCGACTGCAGACCGAATCAGCCAGTATGAGCTTGAATACGGTACGGAAGCCGTCGAATCCTTTATTGATGCTGTACTCGCTATTCAGGAGCATGTAGATCCGCAGCTGATCAAGCCTCAGCATCTCGACAAGCAGCGGTACATGGAAATGAAAATGAAGCAGCAAAAAGAAACCAAGGTCATTCGCCCTCCCGGACGATATGACGATATATGGGCCATCGGCGAACCTGCTGAATCAACAGTAGAGCAATCACAGCATAAGGTTCACCACTTTCCTCCCGAACCGGAGAAGGACATCATGTGGTTCATACAGGAATTTTCCGAAACACTAACCGATTGGCAGAGAGACATCATGAGCATGCTTCGTGAAGAGATGCTCTATTTTTGGCCCCAAATGGAGACCAAGATCATGAACGAAGGCTGGGCTTCCTACTGGCATCAACGTATTATACGCGAGCTTGACCTGACAAGTGAAGAAACCGTGGAATATGCCATGCTTAATGCCTCTGTTGTGCAGCCATCGAAGCAAAGCCTGAACCCTTATTATCTCGGAGTCAAAATCTTCGAGGATATCGAACGCCGCTGGGATCACCCGACCCTTGAGGTGCAGGAGCGCTTTGGACGCAAGCCGGGGGAAGGAAGGTCCAAAATGTTTGAGGTTCGCGAGTACGATTCAGACACCTCCTTCATCCGCAACTATATGACAAAGGATTTAGTCGAAGATCTCGACCTGTATGTGTTTGAGAAAAAAGGACCCGAATGGAAAATTACCGACAAGTCTTGGGAAAATATTCGTGATCAACTGATCTATGCCAGAGTCAATGGCGGCTCACCGTACCTTGTCGTGCAAGACGGAGATTATCTTCGTACTGGAGAACTCATGCTTAAACATCAGTACGAAGGCATCGAACTTGACTTGAAATATATGGAACGTACGCTTCCTTACGTATATAGATTATGGGGTCGAACGGTGCATCTTGAAACCATTATCGAAGATAAACCGGTGCAATTTACATTTGATGGAAAAAAGATCTACCGCAAACTGTTAAATTAACACGATTGCCCCGTTTTAAGCCTGTTTTAGCCCATTTTTGGGTTGAAACAGGCTTTTTCATGGAGTACATTGAAATATAGGGGGTATTACATCTAAACCCATTAAAATATGATATAATCTACTTTTGTTAGCGCCTTACATTATTGCGCTCATCATTAGAATCTCTTTGATAGAATTAAAGGAGCGAACGAACTTGATCAACCTAGGTAGAAACGAACCGTGCCACTGCGGCAGTGGCAAGAAATATAAAAAATGTTGCCTCGAGAAAGATAGACAAAAGCAGCGTAATGTAAGGGTAGCCACTTCAGTCGAAGTCATTACCAATCGCCGCCCTGTAACATCCTCAGCAGCTGTATCTGCACCCCCTGCTCCTCTGGTAGCTGATAAGAACCTTCAGGATTCTGTCCTGAACTTTACAGAGATGACTTGGGAACACGATATGCACCTTGAACTTGCTGAATCTGCTATTCCTGCAATCGCAGAAGAGTACAAGCTGAACGAGGAAGAGACAAGTGGACTTGTCTTGCTATGGAACAGCTACAGCAATAGTGAAGCTCCCCGCTATCGTAAGCCAGGAGGTTTTGCTGGTGCATTAGAATATGTCACTGCAACGAAACAAGGTAACACCATTAGTCAATCCGAGCTTGCTGCTAAACACGAAGTATCTGCTACAACCCTCTCCAAGAGCATTGGACAGCTGTCTGAATTCGTAGAAAAAACTTCCTTTGCAAGCCAAAGTGTCTAGAATCGAAGAGTCCGAAAGTGACCTGTTTGAGCAGGTCCTTTCGGATTTATTTTATTTAAAATGCTGTATACATTACTGAATGCGGTTCAAACTCTTCCAGCTCAGAATTATATTGATAGGTAATTACAAGGTCGCCAATATATTGAGTAATGGATTGGGCAACACCGAGCGTTGCCGTCACTGTGCTCCCCTTCACTTCATAATCGACATAATTGCCTACAGATACAGGACCAACATCATCAAATTCTGCACTCATCTGTATGTATTCTTCTGCAGCATCTACGGGATCCTTCATCATGATCTCAATCATCTTCATTCCATCGACGATATGGAGCTGTTCTACATAAACACCTGTTCCATCAGCAGACGTTAAGGATATAATCGCATCTTCTACCCCATCCTGCGTAACATCCATTGCCATTAATTGTGCAGATGCTGTCTCCGAGGCCACGCTTCTCCAAGGAAAGTTAAGATATTTCCCTCCCCATGCCAATATCATTCCCTCATAAATTCCATCTGTTTCTTGTACCGGATACAACGCATTATCGGTGCCAGGCACAACGGCTACTGCATCCATTGCAGGCTCGATTCTAACTTCATCTGTATTCTCTATATTTGAAAGGGAATTCCCCTTATACTCTGCAAACACAAGCGCACTTCCCACAAACATGACACAAGTCAGTAAAATGACTGCTTTTATTAATCTATTCAATGAAAATTTAACTCCTTTATGAAATTAATTCGAATGTGCAAAATTTAAACTTGTCCTTGTCCCATTATATAGCTCCTCTGTACTTATAAGATAGTCATTCTCGTAATAAATGGGTAAATTTCTTGAAAGGTTTATTTTTAATTGGATGAATCAATTTTCATAATACCTTTAGCTGCTTACATCAAGGGTATATATAGATCAAAGATCACATCGAAATAAAAAAACACCTTCTGACCGATCTGCATGAAAAAACTTCATGAGATTGGGTTTAGAAGGTGTTTCCTTGTTTCTATAAAAAAATGTACACAACAGCATTGCTTCAGGCAAGCTTAGCCTTCCCTGTTGTTTGCCTAACGATCAGTTCAGAAGGCTCCATAATCACAGGTGGAGAATAGTCCCGATTCTCTATGAGGGCAATCAAGCATTCAATGGATTTGATGCCGATGGAGTAAATATTTTGATTCACTGTCGTCAAATTCGGCTTGAATACTTGTGCATGATAAGTATTATCAAAGCCTACAACAGAGATATCTTGAGGAACGGACAGTCCATGCTTCTCAATTTCGTGAATTGCCCCAAAAGCGGAGAGATCAGAAGCGCATACAATGCCTGTCGGCGTGTCTTTGAGTGCAAGCAGTCTGCGCATCGCAGCCGCTCCGCCGTCAAATGTATAATCACATACCTCAAGGTAGCTGGTCAGATAAGATAATCCGCAGCTTATTAAGCCTTGTCTGTATCCCTCAAGCCGCATATTAGCAATAGAAGGCCCCAAGGTGCCCGATATGTAGGCTATTTTACGATGACCGAGCTCGTAAAGATGTTTTACACCCTTATGAATTGCATTTTGGTTATCTGTTGTAATATATCCTGCCCGCTTACCAACGATATCCATATCGACAAACATGGTTGGAATATCCGAATGAATCAATTCATCGATGCTGCGATTATCGCGCTCCACTCCAAATACGACAACTCCATCCACATTACGGCTTCGGCAATGCTTAATAAATGAATAATGCGGATCATCAAAACGAGTGGATAAACGAACCAGATCATATCCGCTGTTCTCAAGCGCTGTCTTAATACCTTCTAACAGTTCGGCTACAAATGGATTCGTAAAGGGGACGGTCAACAACACACCTACAGTCCATGATCTTCTTTTTACTAATCCCCTAGCCACCACATTCGGTTGATAGTGCAGCTGCTCAATAGCCAGGTTTACTCTCTTACGTGTCTTGTCACTTACATCGGGATAATCATTCAGCACCTTTGAAACGGTAGCAACTGAGACCCCGGCTTCTTTAGCCACATCATGGATCGATGCCATTTGATCACCTCTACGTTCTCATTATCCTAAATGCATTTGCATGCTGGTTAACTTGGTTTTGTATGAATGAATTCATTATAGCCTAAAAGGTGTCATCCTCATAGAATTAAATTGTATGCGCTTACTATTTACAATTAAAAGGAATTTAGAAGAGACAAAAGACATTACAATGCCTTTTGCTCTTATTTCAGGATTTTGCATAATTCGATTTAGCGAAGTGAAGAGGTATATATCTAGTTGATTTGAACCGTTCTTAGAAGCTACGAATGAGAGGCTTGAAGCTCTTTGGGGTCACCTGATACGGATTCCATTATCTGAACGAATGCCATAAGCTCACTGGAGCTGAATACTTGCTTACTTGCGTTGTCCTTCGTATTATCGGACTCACTCTGTACTTGATCCAGCTTCGTTCTAATACTGTTCAGCACACTCTGGATTTGCTCCATTGCCTTCTTGGAACCCGTAGCCAGCTTGCGGATCTCTCCTGCCACGATCTCAAAGCCCCTCCCGCTATCTCCCGCATGAGCAGCCTCAATGGCTGCATTTAGTCCCAGCAGATGGCTTTGGTCTGAAATTTCACGGATGAGACTACCCATCTTTTGAATTTCCTTTACCTCTTGATTCAGGTCATCGATCAGCTTATGGGCAGATTCCTGGGAAGCTGCCGTCTGTCTTGCTGTTTCGGCGATCAGCTCTGTATTGTTATGCAGCTCATCAATCATACCGGTCAGTCTCTGAGACACCTCTGTAATAGCCTGCAGCAGACGCTCCTGCTCATCAGCAATATCGGTTATCTTCTGCTTTTCCTTTCCTTCGTAAGCTTCGAGCACAAGCTGGGAATCAAAATTAAACATCTTGCTAAGAGCATGTATAACAGGATACCATCCATTTGGCATGATTTGCTGTACGATGCTGGTGGCCACATCCAGATACACCATATAACTGCCCAAGTAAAAATCGGATTTAAGTCCAATTTTGGAATGGATAAGCCCGATTTGTATACGCTTCTCAATAAAATCTTCATTTATACGCCCATCGGTCAGGGACATAAAATACCACCGTTGTGTCTGCTTTAAACGTTCTATCGTGGAGTATTTGGTAATGATGCCTCTAAGTTCTTCCACTTGTTCTATTCGGTCATATAACCGGTCAACAACCTCATCTACTATTTTTTCAAAAATAGGACGGTGGTTTTGAAGCAATTTCAGCTCCAGATTGGTAATACCTATGTAGGCCAGCTGTCGTTCTCGATCTTCGGAAACCTCAATCATTTCGAAAATTCTCCCTCCTTGCAACTTTTTTTCCTTATATTAGTATTTTTTTTGCTTCGAAAAATCATTATAGACCTTTAATACCACAATATCATAATCCTAAAGTCCTATTTTTCATTTATCTTCCTATTCTCATTACAGGAAAAAAGTAAAAACACGCTATCTGAGTTGCACAATTTGCAATAATCAGACAGCGCATTATGAAATGGGGTTAAGATGTTTGCAAGGGGATAGGTGTAAAAAAAATAAGTTAGCGGTTCAACAAGCTGCCCACATAACGCAACAGCTCATTTGCGCAGACCGGGCAATAACCGTGCTCGTCAATCAGTCTGGAGCTGACCTCATTAATGCGTTTCAGCTGATTTGCATCTGGTGTTTTGGTTGAAGTTGTAATCTTCACGATATCCTTCAGATCAGCGAACAGCTTCTTCTCAATCGCTTCACGAAGTCGATCATGACTGCTGTATTCAAATTTTTTGCCTTTGCGGGAATAGGCTGAAATCCGAATTAGAATTTCTTCACGGAAGGCCTTTTTTGCATTTTCAGATACACCGATTTGCTCCTCAATGGAACGCATGAGGCGCTCATCTGGATCCATCTCCTCATCGGTCAGAGGATCACGAATTTTACTCCAATTGCAGAAGGCTTCAATATTGTCCAGGTAATTCTCAAACAACGTTTTGGCCGACTCCTCAAAGGAGTAAACAAAAGCCTTCTGCACTTCTTTTTTGGCAAGCTCATCGTATTCTTTGCGTGCTACCGCGATAAAGTTCAAATACCGCTCACGTTCTTCCTTCGTGATGGAGGCATGCTGATCCAATCCGTCTTTGATGGCTCTTAATATATCCAGTGCATTGATGCACTCCAAGTCCTGCTTAATCAACGCACTCGAAATGCGGTTGATAACATAACGGGGATCAATACCGGTCATGCCCTCTTCCAGATATTCATTCTGCATTTCTTTGAGGTCTGCTTCTTTGTAGCCCTCGACCTCTTCCCCGTCATACATTCTCATTTTTTTAACGAGATCCATGCCTTGTTTTTTGGATTCCTTTAACCGAGTGAGAATAGAGAAGATTGCAGCCGTCTTCAAAGCATGAGGCGCAATATGAATATGGCGCATATCACTTTGTTCAATCAGCTTTTTATATATTTTCTCTTCCTCTGACACCTTCAAATTGTAAGGAATCGGCATAATGATCATCCGTGACTGAAGGGCCTCATTTTTCTTGTTGGATATAAATGCCTTGTACTCCGATTCATTCGTATGAGCCACAATCATCTCATCGGCACTGATCAGTGCAAATCGGCCTGCCTTGAAGTTTCCTTCCTGAGTAAGCGAGAGCAAATTCCATAGAAATTTCTCATCACACTTGAGCATCTCTTGGAATTCCATTAATCCGCGGTTTGCTTTGTTCAGCTCCCCATCAAAACGATAGGCCCGTGGATCGGATTCAGAACCATACTCCGTAATGGTTGAGAAATCAATGCTTCCTGTTAGGTCAGCAATATCCTGAGATTTCGGATCAGAAGGACTAAAGGTACCGATCCCGATTCGATTGTCTTCCGATATAAATACCCGCTCTACACGTACCTTTTCTATGTCACCGTCATACTCTGTTTTCAGTCGCATTTGGCAGGAAGGACACAAATTCCCTTCAATTCTTACACCCAGCTCTTTCTCTACCTCAGGTCTTAGCTCCAGCGGGATTAAATGAAGCGGGTCCTCATGCATTGGGCAGCCTTCTATCGCGTAAACTGCACCTTTATCTGTGCGGGAGAATTGCTCCAATCCGCGTTTAAGCAGAGTCACGAGCGTCGATTTTCCTCCGCTGACAGGACCCATCAAGAGTAAAATCCGCTTACGGACATCCAGTCTCCGAGCTGCTGAATGGAAGTATTCCTCAACAAGCTTCTCCACGCTTCGGTCTAGTCCAAAAATCTCCTGCTCAAAAAACTTGTAACGCTTATGCCCTCCGATTTCTTCCACACCGTACGATTTGATCATCTCATACACTCTTGCGTGAGCCGTCATTGCAGGTGTTGGATCCTTTTTTAGAATTTCAATATACTCTTTGAATGTACCCGACCAAGATAAACGATTACTCTCAGCCCGAAATTCAGCAACGCGTTCAAATATGTTCATGCTCCTTCGTACCTCCCATGGCTCCATAATGATTCAGCATCCACTCCGAATAAGGATAAGGTCAATTCATAAGCTCCCCTGCTTCAAATCTTCCCATTAGCGTTAAAATATGCAATTATCTCGCCTACCCTGAAGCTTGACGATTTGATCTAAAAAAAGTGTATTACATACCTATGCGTTAATTCGGATAAGTTGCCTCTTTTTTTGTGACAGGTTCTCTTTTCGAGACTGAAAAACATATGGATCTTAAAATGAACCCTTCCAAGTCATATGCTATACTTGATGAAATATGGATGTTTATGAAAGAGCTTAACTAATACGTTTATGTACTCCTCCATTAAATTAGACATGAACTTGATAAAGGATTAAGCGTACATGGATGCAATTCATACGGTGGAAGGGTTGCACAGCAATAAAGGAGTTTGATCAAGAATGGCCGTTCAATATGAAACAGAATTATACGAGCCGATAAAATCCTATTTTGAGAAGCAAGGATACCATATTAAATCTGAAGTGAATTATTGTGATTTGGTGGGTGTAAGAGAGGATATGCCTGACCCGTTAATTGTGGAAATCAAGAAGACCTTTAATCTATCGCTTCTTCTGCAAGGAATGCAAAGATTAAAAACGAGCAGCAATGTTTATCTTGCCGTTGAACGAAACCGGGTGAAGCGCGGGGCTGCTAATCAGCGGTTTGGAGAGATTACAGACCTATGCAGAAAGCTCGGTTTGGGACTCATCACCGTAATACGATACAAAACAAAACCTGCTCTTGTCGATTGTTTATGTGTTCCCGAGGCTGCCCTTACTTCCTCCAAAACAATCAAAAGACGCAAAGACCTCCTGCTTAAGGAATTTGATGGACGCAGCGGAGATTACAACCTGGGCGGCAGCCATAAAGCCAAGCTAGTCACTGCCTACCGGGAACGTGCACTTCGAGTTGCGCAGGCACTTGCACCCATTCCGTCCGCCTCTCCTGCCGAGCTTGCCAGACGGACAGGGATAACGAATACAGCTTCCATCCTGCAAAAAAATTATTATGGCTGGTTTACCAGAATTGAGCGCGGCCGGTATACACTGAGTGAGCAGGGAAGAGAGGATTTGGACAAGTATTATGCGGTACTTCAGCAACATCCACTACCTTGAGCTGCAAAAAGGCTGGATGCAATATTCTCGCATCCAGCCTTAAATTTAAAAGTATCGATTAGAAACGGGAAGCCGTTTCTGCAACTTTTCTAAGTCCTTCTTGTACAATTTCTGCAGAGCGGTCAGGGAAGGCATTATGTCCTTCAATAACCAGAACCTCAGGGTTTTGAATACCCCAGAAGCCAAATGCAGAAGCTACGTATTTAACAGCCATTTCAACAGCTGCCAGAGGTCCTTCAGAGTATACGCCGCCGCGAGCGTTCAGAAGTACCACTTTCTTGTCGCCTACAAGACCCGCTGGGCCTTCAGCAGTGTATTGGAAAGTCACACCTGCTTGGCTCAGGTAAGAAATGTAGTTAACAAGCGGTGCAGGAACAGTGAAGTTCCAGAGCGGGAATGCCACAACGACTTTGTCAGCTTCCAAGAATTGTTTTTGATAAAATGCAGCCAGATCAGCAGCTTCTTGCTCAGCTGGAGTCGTTTCGATGCCTTTAGCTACTTTGAACGTGCCTGTTGCGGCATTGTTTCCGTAAGCCGGAAGGTTAGCTGCAAACAGATCCAATTCAATGATGCTGTCTGTAGGATTTGCTTCCTTGTATGCATTATAGAATGTGTCGTACATTTGTACGCTGATCGCTTGATCCGCAGGACGGTCATTCGCTTTGATAAATAATACGTTTGCCATAATAGTAAATTCTCTCCCTAAATAAGTGTAGTTATCTCTATATGTCATTTGAAACCAACTAATAAAGTGATTGCAACTGACTTATAAACATAATATATAAAAATGTTAGTAAGTTCAATAAATAAATTATATTTTGAATTATTTTTCACAATATCTTTAGTTGCATTAATCAAAAGTATACATAAATCAAAACGAAAAAAAAAGAGAGGAAGCCCCTCTCCTTATGTCAACAATATGTCTCTCTAACTTCGAGCCGTAAACTCGGATATCGCTTCGCTGATCAAATTCATCCCGAGTAACAGCTCTTCCCTTCCAGGTCTGCTAAAATTGAGCCTAATATAGTGCTCTGTCTGTTTGCCAGGAGAACACCTGGAGCCAGGCAGGAACGATACACCTTTGTGCAGCACAGCTTTGAGCAGAGCTTCGCTGCTTAGTCCCGGAGGAAGCTCAATCCAGAGGTACATTCCCCCGGTTGGCGGATGATATTTCACATTCTTGAACCCCGGTCTTTTTAACAGCTCAAGCATCAGCTTTAGTCTTACCTCATACTCTCTGTTGAGCAGAGCAAGATGTTCATTCCATTTGAAGGAAGTGGAGCCCAGCAATTGGTACAATATTTGTTGATTGATCGGACTGGATTGCCAATCAGCCATCTGCTTCAAAGAAGACATGCCTTGAATCAACCGTTTATCACCGGTTGCCCATCCCGTACGCAGAGCAGGAGCAATAGTTTTACTGAAAGAACCTATATACAGCACATGATTCCCATTGTCTGCTTGATCCATCGCATACAGAGCAGGATAGCTCTCTGAGAAGGGATTTGCCGGATCGTCTGCTCCAAAATGCAATTCTCCATAGGAATCATCCTCGATAATCAGCACACTGTATTTTCGACATAGATCCAGTACGGCTTTACGTCTGGGAAGACTCCATAAAATTCCCGTTGGATTTGAAAAACTGGGTGCAGCAAAAAGCAGCTTCGGACGATGCTTCTGAAACTGCTCTTCAAGATGTTCCGGGACAATACCTTCCGTATCGGTAAAAACAGGTAATATGACCGCACCTTGCATCTGCAGCACCTGCAGACATCCTGGTGATGTCGGACTCTCCACGACAACCGTATCACCAGAATCGACCAGAAGTCTTGTGACCAGATCAATCGTCTGCTGTGTACCTGTCGTCAGCAGTATTTGTTCCTCTGTAGTACGAATTCCTTTTCGTAACTCCCAATCCTTACGAATCCAGCCTCTAAGCGGCAAGAACCCTTCTGGCTCACCATATTGTAGAACTGAAGGATCAGACGAGAAGACAGCATGTGCCGCTTCACCCAATCGTTTGATCGGGAAAAACTCCTCCGCAGGAAGCTCTTCAGCCAGCGAGATAAACGAATTTTGTCTTTTGACATTGTTCGTCCTGTTCGCATGTGAAGATAATAACCTGGAGGAATGGGAAGCAAAGGAGAACTCCATGTATTTCCCCCCTATCCGGGTAATCGTCCCATCTCATGATTCCTCTCTCTATCGGGACGTATAAAGACTATTCGCCGTACACATCTATTATGCCTTGTTACACATACTGCTTCTTATGTATTTTGGAATACAAGGTGAACTGTTCAATAGCTTGAGCCCGGCTAGATACGCCCAGTTTTGTGTATATTTTGCGGAGATAGTTGTCTACTGATCTTCTGCTGACATCTATTTCATTAGCGATCTTATCGTATGTCACACCTTGAACGATTCGTTCCATAATGAAGATTTCCATATCTGTAAGCTGAAGATGAATATCTAGTTCTTGGTCCACCGTGTTCGACCACTCGTCATTAGTCAACCAATGCAAAGGAATAGAGGCCAGCCCCTCACGCAGACCGGAAATCATATGAATAAGCTTCATGGGCGAAGATTGCTTAGACAGCATTCCGCTTGCGCCTAGACTGATATTTCTCTTATACAGGTTCAAATTATCCTCATCCGTCATCACGACAATATGAGTGTTTGGAGAGACCTGCTTCATCTCTACGATAAATTGGTCCGCATTTCCGTCAGGCAATTTATAGTCGATTAGAACGAGGTCCGGCTTCAAGCTGCTTACTTCTGCCAATCCATCCACCCCAGTGGAAACCATCGCCCGGACTAATAGGTCCTGATGTTCTTCCAATATTAATTTTGTTCCTAGCATGCTGGTCGGATGAATATCAATCAAGACCACCTGCCATACCTTTCTCATATAAGCTCCTCCTAGTTCGTTAATAGATATAATTTATGAAAATTGATAGAACGTGCGTCAATCATAGTTTAGAGGAAGCACAGCCCAAAAGGATAAAAACAAATCACATTTCACCAGAAAAGACATCCCTCTTAAGTCCTTAATTTGGATTATATATGAAATTGTATCCTAGGACTTCCTTCCGATGCAATCTCTTTTTCCTTTTTCCGCTAAAGAAGTTCTTTTTTGCGTAAGAGGGCGGCCGCATGATAGAATGAGGACTGGAAAATTTATAGAATTTTGTAGGAACAACACGAGGAGTGATGAAATGAATCCATCAACAGAAGAGAACACAAGCCATCACACCCGGCAAGCTGCAAGGAGAAGCAAGCGATCTGTCCGTCTGTTTCTAGTATTATGGATTATTATTATTGCCTTAGGAGCTGCCGCAGCCTACTTATACAGCAATCATTTAAGAGAACAAATGATACTAGAAATTCAGACCTATAATGATCAGCAGTTGCTGGTCGTCAAGCAGGAGTATCAGACACAGCTGGATGAAATCTCAAGTGAGCTGGTCAGCTTGCAGGAGCAAGTTCAGACCTTCAATGAACTGCTGACCTTCACAAAGGACAATGCCGGCAATACTACCGATAACAGTAATCAGCTATATTCTGAGCTTAGAGAAGTGAAGCAGCAGCTGGATACGCTGCAGAAGAAGATGGATCTGTTAAAATGATGACTTCACTGCAAAAAGTAAATCGCTTTTTCATGCTGATTACAGCTCCCTTTATCGGACTGCTTGTATACCTGCTCTTATTGCAGCCGCCGCTCGATTTAAGTTCGCTTTCGCCAAAGGACGAGCTTATTCCGCAAAACACGATCATCTCCCAAACAGAGAATATTAGCCAAGGTCTGGCGGAAGCGAAAGTGCTGGCCGAAACAACCTCTTCTTATATTCAAAAAACAACCGAGTTGTATGAGAATACGACTAAAACGATGGAAAGCATTGCGAACATGACCGCAGCACAAGCAAGAAAACCTGAAGCGATCTATGACAAGCGGATATCTGCAAAGCTTGGCACACCGATTGAACAAGTCAACAGCGACAGGATTCGGATAGAACTATACCAAATGAACCCAGGACCATATCAAGGCTATGCCATGAAGATCAAGCTTAAGGATCCGAGTGCCATGAAGATGTCGATCGGTGAAGGTGTCGGCAAATCCCAAACGACGATGCAGGCTGTCGCACGCAGTGGTGCGGTTGCAGGCATTAATGCCGGGGGATATGCTGACGCAGGCGGCAGCCGGTATCCACTTAGCACAACGGTAGCTAACGGCAAATACTTGACTGGCTTTCATCCCAGCACGAAGGATCTCTCCTTTGTCGGCTTGAACAAGAAAGGCGAGCTGATTGGAGGAAGATTTACCAAACAAGCCGATCTAGACAAGCTAGAGCCTTCATTTGGCGCCACCTTCGTCCCCATGCTGCTTAAAGACGGCAAGAAGCTGATCATCCCATCCAAATGGAAAACAACGCCGAAGCGTGCACCAAGAACGGTCATTGGCAACTATAAGGATGACCAGCTGCTCATCCTGGTCGTGGATGGATACGATGAAAAAGGAAGTTCGGGAGCAACACTCCAAGAGCTTCAGAATAAAATGTACAAGCTTGGAGTGCAAAATGGCTATAACCTGGATGGCGGCGGCTCCTCTTCACTGATTCTGAATGGACGTGTCGTGAATAAGCCTTCGGACGGTGTCCTACGAAAGCTGCCAACACATTTTCTTTTCTTCGAATAAACATTTACGAATCAGGAAAAAGATTCCTTTTTGAGACAAGTATCAGTATAATAGAATTCACAAGGTAACAGGAGGTGGATGACATGTCATTTTCGTTGACTTTCTGGATCGTCACCCTGGTGCTTGTATTGTATTTGGGAGGCATACTGACTTCTTCTTACAATGATGACAAGACGAAGGGTCTATAAAATGCACCAAAGAAGCTCCCCTCTGCTGAGGAGAGCTTCTTTCTTTATAAGCCTATGCTGTGCTTGGGCTTGGCTTGGTTTTAAGTTTAGGCGTTCTCTTGAAGACCTGTCATCTCTGTAAGACACACACCACAAATGTAACGATCTTTGAACTCGCTTACTTCTTCCATCGATCCGCAGAAAATGCATTTTGGACGATAACGCTCCAAAATAATATGATCTCCTTGCACTAAAATTTCAACGGGATCTCCTTCATTCATTTGATATCTTTTACGCAAAGATTTCGGCAGCACGATTCTTCCGAGCTGGTCAACCTTACGTACGACTCCAGCAGGTTTCATTAACGGTACACACTCCTGTTCATTTTTCTTTCTTTGTAGGTACAATTGTACTATGTCTATACATTCGCTCTTTTTTTGTCGAATCCTGCAAGAATTAATAAAAATATTAACTTTATTTTAGGTACCCATTTTTTGAAAGTAAGATACCAAAAGTTGGGATTTAATTCATGCCAGGATAATCCAGCTGCCTAAGCGCTTCATAAACGATAATCGCTGCTGAATTCGACAGATTTAGCGATCTGACTGCATCCGTCATAGGCATTCGCATACAGGTATCTGGATTTGCATTAATAAGTTCAGGCGGGAGACCTTTTGTTTCCTTTCCAAATACTAGAAAGTCACCATCTTTAAACTCGAAATCACTGAAACGATTTTTCGCTTTGGTGGTTGCATAGAAAAATCGGCTATCTGCATATTTCTGTCTAACTTCATCAAACGAATTATGGTATTCGATATTTACCGAATGCCAATAATCCAATCCCGCCCGTTTCAAGGTGCGATCATCCGTGTTAAATCCGAGCGGATGCACCAAATGCAAATGTGTTCCTGTTGCTGCGCAGGTTCTTGCAATATTTCCTGTGTTTGCTGGAATCTCTGGTTCCACAAGTACGATATGTAATGCCATTTGACTCTAATCCCCTCTTATAATGGACTGCAGAATTTTGCCATATCATGCAGCAAAACCTGAATAATGATGAAAATTCGAATCGTATAAAATAAAATTATAATATAAAAAAGCACCTCCCACAATATTTGCAGGAAGTGCCCCGTATTTCCGATGCCTTTATTGAATCTTAGCCATGTGTCTGCTGGAATTGTTTCATAAAATCAGTCAGCGCTTTTACACTCTCCATTGGAACTGCATTGTAAATAGAAGCACGCAGGCCGCCTACGCTGCGATGTCCCTTCAAGCCGATAAATCCTTCTTGCTCAGATTGCTTGATAAATGCCTTCTCCAGTCCCTCATCCGCAATCCGGAATGTAACGTTCATTCTTGAACGATCTCCAGAATGGGCGCAGCCTCGGAAGAAGCCATTGCTCTCGTCTATTGTATTATAGAGGATGCCTGCCTTCTCTTCATTCTTCGCTTCAACGCCGGCAAGACCTCCTTGTTCTTCTATCCATTTCAGAACTTCGTTAACCATATAAATACCAAAGGATGGCGGTGTATTATAGAGAGAATTGTTGCTTACAAATGTATCATAACGGAGCATGGAAGGGAGATGTTTAGGCGATTCGTTAACAAGCTCCTCTTTAGCTACGACGACGGTAACCCCGGATGGTCCAAGATTTTTTTGAGCCCCTGCGTAGATCATATCGAATTTCGTCATATCAAGCGATCTGCTTAGAATATCACTGGACATATCTACAATTAAAGGAGTCGTTCCTGTATCCGGGAAGTCTCTAAACTGTGTTCCCTCTATCGTTTCGTTTGAAGTCATATGCAGGTAAGCGGCATTGCTATTCAGTTCAATATCAGAGAGCTCTGGTAGCTTCATGAACTTCGAGGACTCACCTGAAGCAATAATGCTCGTCTCGCCGATCAGTTTTGCCTCAGACAGCGCCTTCTTCGCCCAGCTCCCTGTATGTACATAATGAGCTGTTTGGCCAGCAGACAGGAAATTCATCGGTATCATAGCAAATTGTGTGCTTGCACCGCCTTGCAGGAATAACACTTTATAACCCGTCGGGTTACCGAGAAGCGCAAGAAGGCGTTCCTGGGCTTCGTTATGCACAGCTTCATAAACTGCCCCGCGATGGGACATCTCCATAATCGACATGCCTGTGTTCTTATAATCGACAAATTCAGCTTGTGCCCGATTGAGCACCTCTAATGGCAGTGCCGCAGGTCCCGCATTGAAGTTAAATGCTCTCTTACTCAATATAAAAACCGCCCTTCTCTCCAAGTTAGACTATCCATATATAACATCTTATGATACGTATGATTATTGGTATGATAGCAGTTATCGTTCGTGTCTTCAAGTGCTTTTCGCACGAATATAAGGCAGTATCGTTACGAATAAGGGAAACCCCCGGGAAATTGAAATTTCCCGAGGGCTTATGATTAATCATTATGTGATATGAGTGCTGATTAGCAGTCGAAGTACAGGCTGTATTCATGCGGATGAACACGGATAGATACAGCTTTAGCTTCGCCACGTTTGAATTCAATGTAGTTATCAATGAATTCTTTAGTGAATACGCCGCCTTCTGTCAAGAACTCAAAGTCAGATGCAAGAGCGTCAAGCGCCTCATCGAGGGAAGCCGGCACGCTGCGGATGTTCTCTTTGTCTGCATCAGACAGTTCATAGATGTTCTTGTCGATTGGACCATATCCAAGCTCCGTAGGGTTGATCTTCCGTTTGATACCATCAAGACCCGCCATAAGCATAGCTGCAAAAGCAAGATAAGGGTTAGCAGTAGAGTCCGGAGTACGGAACTCGATACGGCATCCTTTAGGTGTTACAGCTGCAACTGGAATACGTACCGCTGCAGAACGGTTACCTTTGGAGTACACAAGGTTAACTGGCGCTTCATAACCAGGTACAAGACGCTTAAACGAGTTTGTACTAGGGTTAGTAAGTGCAATAAGCGCTGGAGCATGGTACAGAATACCGCCAATGTAGTGAAGCGCCATTTCACTTAGGTTAGCATATGCGCCTTTTTCGTAGAACAAAGGAGTATCGCCGTCAAAGATGGATTGGTGAACGTGCATTCCACTGCCGTTATCGCCGAAGAGCGGTTTAGGCATGAAGGTCGCCACTTTGCCGTATTGACGAGCTGTATTATGAACGATGTATTTATAAACGAGCAGGTTATCTGCTGTTTTCTTCAATGTATCAAAACGGAAGTTGATTTCTGCTTGACCCGCAGTCGCAACTTCATGATGGTGACGCTCTACGCGAATCCCTACTTCATCAAGAAGACGGGACATTTCGCTGCGGATATCTTGTTGAGTATCCATTGGAGCTACAGGAACGTATCCGCCTTTAGTGCGGATCTTGAAACCAAGGTTACCGCCTTCTTCTTTGCGGTTTGTATTCCAAGCTGCTTCTTCGGAATCAACATAGTAAGATGAGCTGTTCGTTCCACTTTCGTAGCGAACGTCGTCAAAGATAAAGAATTCGGATTCCGGAGCAAAGTTTGCACGTGTACCGATACCTGCTTTTTGCAGATATTCTTCGGCTTTAACAGCGATGCCGCGCGGGTCACGCTCATAACGCTCTCCGTCTGGAGTGAAAATATCACACATTACGTTTAGTGTAGGATGTGCTGTGAATGGGTCAATAAAAGTGGATTCTGGATCCGGCATCATTACCATATCGGATTCTTCGATACCACGGAAACCTGGAATAGAAGATCCATCAAATGCTACCCCGTTAACAAAGGTTTCTGCTTCAACTTCAGATGCTGGCAGTGAGATATGGTGAGCGCGGCCAGATAGATCTACAAAACGAAAATCTACCCATTCAATGTTGTTTTCCTGAATTGATTTCAATACATTTTCAACAGACATGTGTTCTTCCTCCCAAATTTTCCGAACATTTGACGAGCTAAGCCTTGTGAATGTTCATTAAATCGAATTTTTAACTGAGGTAAGTATAAATCCCAAATCTTACATCGTCAATACTTATGTCAGGTATTTTTTATACTAGTGTAAGATATACTCACACTTTAATGAAAAAATACGAATATAGACAAATAGCCTAAATCTCCGGTTTAGAAGCCGGAAAGATAGGCAATTTATCACATGAGAATGATACATTTAATTTTACATTTTATTAATATTTTACCTATTATAATTAAAATTTCGTCTTTGTCATTATTAAAGACTTGCAGTTATAGGTGATTTCTTTGTATTAAATGACTTACCTACAATTGGAGCAAGCTTCTCCAAATCCTGAAGCAAATGAGCAAACTGATCCGGGAACAATGATTGAACGCCATCGCCAGTCATCGAATTGTCAGGGTCCGTATGCATTTCAATAATCAAACCATCTGCACCTGCCGCTACAGAAGCCTTCGTCATCGGTTCAACAAGCTCTCTGCGTCCCGTTCCATGACTCGGGTCCGAAATGACCGGCAAATGGCTGAGCTGCTGAAGCACAGGAATTGCTGACAAATCCAGTGTATTCCGAGTGTAGGTCTCAAATGTGCGGATTCCGCGTTCACAGAGCATGACATTCGGATTCCCTCCAGCCAGGATGTACTCGGCCGCATTCAAGAATTCATCATAAGTAGCACTGAAGCCGCGTTTAAGAAGCACAGGCTTACCGCAAGTTCCAAGCTTGCGAAGCAAATCAAAATTTTGCATGTTACGTGTTCCGACTTGGAGGATATCTGCATACTCAGCGCAAATGTCTACATATTCAGGGGTCATGACCTCAGTAATGGTTAGAAGGTCATGTTTCTTCCCCGCTTCCGCCATCATGATAAGTCCTTCCACACCAACCCCTTGGAAGCTGTAAGGTCCCGTCCGTGGTTTAAATGCTCCTCCGCGAAGTATTTGACCTCCTGCTGCTTTAACGAGCCCCGCAATCTCATCGATCTGCTCAGCGGATTCAACCGCACATGGACCACCCATGACGACCAGCTCGCCGCCGCCAATATTTACGCCTTTTATTGAAATGACTGTATCCTCAGGATGAAAGTCTCTGCTTGCTAGTTTGTATGATTTCGAAATTTTGACCACGTTCTCTACACCTTTCATTTGTCGTAAATGTTCTGCAAGTTTAGGCTCAACGGAACCAATGAGTCCGATTACGGTCCGATCCTTCCCTCTGGAGAGATGAACCTGGAGTCCTTCCTTCTCTATGACGGCAATAATATCCTGAAGCTGCTCCTCAGGCGTAGTGTTTCCAGTTATAACGATCATATATAATCGATACCTGCCTCTCAATAAGAAATTAAAGTCTATTTTATTATGAATGACCTCATATTCTGTAGAACTTATTCACACTTAAACGCTTGTTCGCTTTTAAGCTTTTATACGTTAAAGCAACTATACATCATTATGTCTCCTTCGTCAATAATTAGATTAGTGTATGTATTTCCTTATCATTTTGACACTTCTCTGATTAATTAATTCTTAATGAAAGAGGAAGATCAGCGAGATGCCGACCTTCCTCATGATGGTTTTATGAATTTGTTTTTACCCGAACTTGCGGGAGCAGCTTCTTCATGTTGATGGTCCGTCGAATTTCCCAAGTCTCCGGGTTCTCTTGATCATACTGCTCTAGATAGGTAATGACTTCCTTTGTAATCGGAGTAGGCGTGGATGCTCCCGAAGTCACGGCAACTTTCTTAATGCCATGGAGCCACTCCTGTTTAATCTCAGTTACATCAGATACCCTGTATGCTGTAGTTCCTGCGATCTCTTCCGATACTTGAGCCAAACGATTTGAGTTATTGCTGCGCGGATCACCGACAACGATCACCAGATCTGCTTGACCTGCCTGCTCTGCAACAGCTTCCTGACGAACCTGCGTGGCCAAACATATCTCATTATGCACTTCTGCCCCCGGGTATTTGTCCAGCAGCTTCTTCATAATGTGTTTAATATCCCATTGACTCATCGTCGTCTGGTTTGTGATGATGATTTTGCCGTTTGGAACATCTAGAGTATCAATCTCGTCCTCACGTTCAATAAGATGAACACAATCCGGAGCAATACCAATGGCTCCCTCCGGTTCAGGATGCCCCTTTTTGCCGATATAAATAATTTGATAGCCTTCTGTAGACTTTTCTTTAATCAGGTCGTGAGTCTTAGTTACATCCGGACATGTTGCATCAACGGTCGTAAGACCTTTGTCTCTTGCCAGCTTGCGGACTTCAGGAGAAACCCCATGAGCTGTAAAAATAACCGTACCTTTATCAACCTGCTTCAAGATCTCCATCCGATTCGGGCCATCGAGCGTAATAATGCCTTCGTCTTCAAAGGAATTCGTCACATGACTGTTATGAACAATCATACCAAGTATATAAATGGGCCGCGGTAAATCCAAATTGTTCGCCGCCTGTCTTGCGAGCACCATAGCATCTACCACACCATAGCAGTAACCGCGAGGAGAAATTCGTAGTACTTCCATGTTGCCACCTGCTTTCTTTACACATAATGGAGCCTTAAATCATCAACTTAGAAAAAAGCTCCGCATTTCGTATTATACCTTATTCTAAAGGGGGAGCCAACTCGAGCGGGAGCCATACAATAAATGTCGTCCCTTCTCCCAGCTTAGTCACAACCTCCACTGAGCCGTTATGCTCATCAATAATCCATTTTGCGATGGATAATCCAAGTCCAGTGCCCTTTGTTATCCCCCTTGACTCATCTGCTCTATAGAAGCGGTCAAAGATATAAGGCACTTCATTCTTGTCCATCCCAATGCCCGTGTCACTAATGCGTAGACCAACTTGTCCGTTATACACTACAGCATCCAAGGTCACTATCCCCTCAGGGGTATACTTAAAGGCATTCTCTATAAAGATAAACAGCATTTGCTGCAAATAATCCTTATTGCCTAGAACATAGGTGCCATTCAGGACTTCAAAATCGCTGTATTTCCATTCAGCCGTACGAGGAAGATGCTGAGCTCTGCGCGCTACATCCTTCACCAGGATCGACAGCGGAGTCGGATTCAGATCAATTGTCTGCCCCGTATCCGCACGAGCCAGAGACAGCATATCATTAACGAGCCTGCTCATACGTCTGCCCTCATCTGCAATATCCTCAATTGCTTCAAGGGTTATTTGTTCCTTCATTTCATTTGTCAGCGCTTTGCGATCCTCCGGATCGGGGTCCCATAGCTTCTTTAAGAAATCCGTATTTCCCCTGATGGTTGTCAGTGGAGTTCTTAATTCATGAGAAGCGTCAGAGACGAACCGTCTTTGAGCTGCATAAGCATCCTCCAGCTCTTTGAAGAATCCCTCTGTACGTTCAAGCATGTTATTAACCGTAGTGATCAGTTTGCCAATCTCATCATTTGGTCCGTTATACTCAATTCGTATGCTCAGATCATTTCCGGACTGAATACCATCTGCCGCATCAATAATATGGATAAGCGGACGCATGGACTTGCGGGCAAGAAACAATCCGACACTCATCGCCAGAACAAGAGTAATAATGGATACATAGATCAGAATAAGCAACAGTCTGTCCATTAAACGATCTTCTGATGCCGTAATCGTACCAACTTGCAGCATGCCAATAACCTGATCGGTCGATTGTAATACCAATGGAAACTGATATACGAGAAAAGGCGAATTGTCCACAGTCATTCTTGCCCAACCTTCGCTCGTTCCCGCTTTACTAAAATCAGGTACGCTAAACCGGTAATCACGCAAATTATCAGAAGCCACCGCTCTGTCGCTTGTATAGTTATATAACTGAACGTAAATCTGCAAATCTGCAAGCTGATTAGCCTTCTCTGGAAGAATCAAGTTCAGCTCTTCAGTAAAATCCGGATTTCGAACGAGCACAGCACTAATTCGCTGACTGATGCTCTTGGTCTGGGTGAGGATCTCGGATTCTACATCTTCATATGCGTAATAATGCACAAGGGCGTATATTACAGAACCAAATAGAAGCAGTACGGCAGCAAGCAAGCCTGAATACCATAAAGTCAGCCGTAACCGGATGGACATACTAGTTGTCTCCTCTCAGAATATAACCCGCGCCACGAATGGTCTGAATAATACGTTTACCTCCGTGTTCTTCTGTTTTTTGCCGAAGCATAGCAATATATACCTCAAGTACGTTTGATTCTCCGCTGTAATCAAATCCCCATATTTTATCCATAATCAAATCTCTGGACAGCACGCGTTTTGGATTCTGCATGAACAAATACAGAAGCTCGAACTCTTTTGCCGTCAAATCTAGGCGCTGTCCTGCACGATGCACCTCACGCGCATCATAATCCAAGATCACATCTTCGAATGTCAGTCGATTATTGCTGCTCTCATTTGTTTCCGTTTTACGTCTTAACAGCGCCCTAACCCTGGCAAGCAGCTCCTCCAGTGCAAACGGCTTAACAAGATAATCATCTGCACCAAGGTCAAGACCCTTGACACGCTGCTCAATTTCGTCTTTTGCGGTCAGCATCAGAATAGGGACACTACTTCCCCCTTCCCTAAGCCGTCTGCATACTTCAAATCCATCCACCTTGGGCATCATTACATCAAGGACCACAACATCAGGTTCGACCTCTAGCATTTTTTGTAAACCCTCGGCCCCATTTGATGCCGTAAGCACATCATAACCTTCAAAGGCAAGACCTCTTCTAAGCATGGATATAATTTTATCGTCGTCATCAATAATCAAGATCTTCGAACGCACCCCAGCATCTCCTTCTTTATCCCATTCATTTGAATGGTTCTCTTTCTACCTTATATTGTATCAGGCATCGCGATTGCTTTCTATCTCATAGAAGAAGGCAAAAAAGCGAAAGGGCGCCTCCCCTTCGCTTTCAGCTTATCAGACATTAATACTGACGTTCTTTCACTTACGGCGCTATGCTCTGCGAATTTTGCTGTTCAGTGGTGTCAAAGTCATTCCGGTCGCCGATCTTTACTTTGACATCCATCGTATTACCGTCTCTGTTTACATTCAGCGTAATTTCATCCCCGACTTTATGAGTTTGAATCTGTTCGATGAGATCGGTTGTTGTTGCATAGTTCTCTCCGTTGATCCCTGTAATAATATCATACGGACGAAGATCTGCAGTATAAGCCGGAGATTGGTAAACCAGGTTCATGACAACAGAACCTTCTGTAAGATCAGTTCCCATTTGTTTAGCTACTTCCGGAGTCAAATCCATCAGAGACGCACCGATGAAGGGTTCTGGCTCTTTCGGAATTTCTTCATTATTTTTAAGCTTATCAACGACATTCAGAATTACGCTGGAAGGAATGGCAAATCCAATACCCTGCGCATCTGCACTTACAGCCACGTTCATACCGATAACTTCACCTTGCAGGTTGAGAAGCGGACCTCCCGAGTTCCCTGGGTTAATTGAAGCATCCGTTTGCAGCAGGTTTTTGTACTCATTCGCTGCTCCTGTTGTTTCATCATTAATGGTAATCGTACGATCCTTCGCGGACAGCACTCCTGCTGTTACCGTATGCTCAAATCCGCCTGGATTACCGATAGCAACGAGCCATTCTCCTACCTCTACCTCATCTGAATTACCCATAGCTGCAACTGGAAAATCATCTCCTTCGATTTTGAGCACGGCCAGATCCAGATCCGGACTGCTACCGAGCAGCTTCGCCTCGTACGGTTTATTGTTGTCCTCAAGTGTAACCTGGATAACATCAGCACCAGAGACAACATGCTCATTGGTGAGAATGTAACCGTCTTTTTCAAAGATAAATCCTGATCCTACTCCCAAAGGAGTCAGCTGATTGGATTGTCCGCTGCTTCCGTTTCCGTTACCGTTGTTCGAGCTGCTTCCACCACCATTACCACCGAAGAAGTATTGATATAGTGGATCGTTATAGTATGGACTTTGTCTTGAATTACTTGATGCTGAGTTTGAGAAGGTCTCAATTTCTACGACAGCGGGACTTACTTTGCTAACGACACCAGATATGTCTTGTGAACCCACAGGCAATGAAGTCGTTATACCTGAGCCGCTTGAGGTGGCTGGTTCACTGCTGGCCGTTTCGCCTGCAGAAGTTGTGTTGTTCGAAAACGCTGCTTCCGGGGTAAATAGATTCATACGATCTGATGTAAACATCAGGACAGCAATAACTAACATGCCTGCAATAAAGGAAAATACACCTGTCTTGAAGTTTGATCTCGATTTGGGCTTGCGGTTATAATTCCAGTTCCGCTGATCTCCGCCGCCTCCGCTCGAACCTTGAGATTCGTTATCGGGACGGATGTAAGAACCGCCTGAACGAGTAAAATTGCTTGAGCTTCTTTCGACCATGGTAGGTATAGGCTTAATCGGCTCAGGAGGTGTGACCTCTACATCGTTTGCCTCAGGAGCCGGATTCTCCTTATCGGTATTCATAGATTGAAATGGTCCGTAGGAATAATAGTAAGAGCCGCTGTTTTCGGATTTGCGGGATTCATTAAATGATTGTTCACGCTCATCATCTTCACGACCGAATCTGTTATTGTTGTTACTGTCGCTCATGTCGTTTGACCTCCTAATCTCATACAGAAGAGATGTTCTATTAACTGTCTTTATTTTGTACTTTAAACCTTAAGTACACATTAAAAACAATTAAAAAGGAGATAAAACCGCATAAATTCATAGAACGTATTATAAAAATGACGTTATAAAGATAGTAAATATCGCTTATGTATTTACCCAGCCTTTTCGATGGGCATAGATAGCAAGTTGTGTTCGATCTTCCATTTCAAATTTCATTAGCAGGTTGCTGACATGCGTCTTCACGGTCTTAATACTAATATGAAGCTCTTCAGAAATATCCTTATTGCTCTTTCCTTCAGCAATGAGCAGCAGCACTTCCTTTTCCCGCTCCGTCATCCCTGAATCATCTTCCTTCACGGTTTTTTGACGCAGTCCTCTTGTCAGCGCTCTGGATATATCATTGGTCATGACAGGCATGCCTCTCTTTGCTCCTTGAAGAGCATAGATCAACTCTTCCGCAGAGACGGTTTTTAATACATAGCTGACCGCTCCAGATTCAATAGCTTCGAGCACGAGATGATCTTCCAGAAAACTGGTCAAAATAATGATTTTTACATTCGGAAATTCAGGCAGAATTGCTCTGGTCGCCTCAGCTCCATTCAGCCGCGGCATCATCAAATCCATTAGAATCAGTTCTGGCAAGTCGTCTGCAGCACAGCTTCGAAGAAGCTCGATGGCGTGTTGTCCATCTGTTCCTTCGAGAACGACTTCAAATGAAGGATCCAAACTAAGATACGTTTTTAAACCCATCCTTACCATATCATGATCGTCAACGATCATAATCTTTGTCTTCTGTACGTTCATCCGTTCCTTCTCCTTATTAAAGGTAGTAAATACCTGGGTTAGGTTTCGTCTGGGAATTTGGGTATATGAACTCTTATTGTTGTACCTGCTCCTGGCAGTGTAATGATATCTACATGACCTCCGAGCTTTTCCGCTCTTTCCTTCATCGTCATCAGTCCGTATGACCCCTGTCTTCCTGACGCATCTGCCTTGAATCCCTTGCCGTTGTCACTTACACTAAACGCGATTTGTCTGAGCTCTTCTCTAAGCGACAGGCTTACAAAGCTGGCCTCCGAGTGCTTAACAATGTTCGCCATCGCTTCTTGTATAATCAGAAACATTTGATGCTCGATTGCTTCAGAAATATCACCTATGATCTCCAGCTCTTTAACACCCTTCAGCCCATTTTGCCTACAATAATCCGGGAACCAGATTTCAAGCGCCTCAGCAAGACTTCGATTCTCAAGCTCAACCGGCCGCAACTGTGCAATGAGTGCTCTCATCTGCTTCTGGGCCGTCTGAGACATCGTAATAAGCTGATCTAGGACCCTCTTACCTTGCTCTTCATTTCCATTTTGAAGCAATGCTGGCAAAGCAGAAGCAGACATATGAATGGCAAATAGCTGCTGACTAACCGTATCGTGCAAATCTCTGGCCATTCGCCGTCTCTCCTCGAGCACTGCGGTTTCAGCAGCCTTCTCCTTCTCCACTACCTCCTGTTCTCCCCATTTCTGCACCCATTTTACCTTGTGCTCGACGGCATCCATCATCGTGTTAAACTGGCGATATATACTGGAAAAAGAGGAATCCTCCGTTTCACTCATTCGAGTGGAAAGATTCCCTTTTGTAACCTGCAGCATGCTTAAATCCAGCATATCAATTTTGCGCTGAATGCGCAGCCCTGCAATATATCCGATAATGATGGTTGTAATCACAATCGTAATCACTGAATAGATCCAGGATGGAGACTGCGTAAAGTCTACAAATCCCCTCCTGAGCGCTGTGTAGATAATTCCGATCGTAATCAGACTGTTTATGGCAAAGAACAACAAGAGCTCCCATTTGGCTGTACGGAATATCATCTTCATCATGTTAACCTACCGAGTTTACTTTAACGTCACCGATGAACACACTGACGACGATACGAACTTTCTTCTCTGCTTCTTTATAATTCGGTGTCTGTGCACTGACATTCCCCATAAACCCGCTCTTGGTTTCACTCAGCACGGTCATATCTCCAATAAAAGAATTGGAGTTGACGATAATGCCGAGGTCCATATCTCTAGGTGTAAATACTTTGATGTCACCAATAAACGCAGAAATATTAATTCTTGTTTCTCCATAAGGAATTTGTGCTTTGGTTAAATCAATGACGGTGTCACCGATAAACTGAGATATGTTGGTAGGCTTGAGTTCATAATATTCGTCACCCAGCTTAATTTCACCTATAAATGTAGATTTGTTTAACTTCGAGCCGTCATTATACGTGTAACCAGTGTTCTTCTCGCTGTTGTCCCATTCATAGCTGTAGTTGTACTCATGCTTTTTCTTATGATGATTATTCTTATGATGCTTATTCTTATGTTGATGCTTCTGATTGTGTTCAAAATGGTAATCTTCTTCCCCTGGAGATTTTTTACCTTCACTGCTGTCGTCATGATCGTAAGTCTTTCCAAATTTCTGCTCGAACTGTTGGTCTAGATCACTATACATCGGGGGCTCAGGCTCAACCGGGATATGATTCGGGAAAGGTGCGGAATGATGAGACTCCGAGTGCTCTTTATGTTTTTTGCGATCTCTTCTTCGCGGGCTAAGAAGGACATACAAGCCGCCTCCCACAAGGGCAGCAGGAATTGCATACCGGAATAAGTCACCGAACGAGAGCGACACAAACCCTAGATTTTTGCCCATAAAATAAATACCTAGCGTGAGCAGCACCAGACCGCCAACATTATTCCTTTCCTTTAAATTGATAAAACCGAGATACAATAAGATAACCGGCCAGAATGTCGAAATAATATACCCCAAGTTGATATCTCCTGTATCCCTAAGCCGAAGAAACACAATAATCCCGACACCAATAAGAAGGGCCGCGCCTACAATCCTGTTAAACATAGCTTTGATCTCCTCAATTCATTTTTGACTTTCCCTTACGAATTGCTTATTCATATACACTGCTTGTATGTATTCATTATATGTCAACGAAATGAAATGAAGGAGCGGCGCTGGAATGAAATTCATTTCAGTCTCTAGACCGATAAATTTCCTTTTAATGTAAAAAACAGGCCCCGAAGGGCCTGTCCTCTATGCATTATTGTTTTTTGTTCATTTTAGACTGTTGAACTTTTTGTGCAGCAGCGTTTGGCTCTGTGCCAAATTCTGCATCAAACTTCTCATTCGGTGTTTGGAAGTTCTCTTGCACTTTGTTCGTTTTTGCTTGTTGAACTTTTTGTGCAACATCATTTTGCTCTGCTCCAAATTCCGCATCATACTTCTCATTTGGTGTTTGGTAACCTTGAGCGTTTTGAGAATTTGCTTTTTTCACTTGGTTCACCTCCCTTTTCACGCAAGTGAATGATCTGCATGCTGATATCTGGGCGGGGTGTCTTTCAATCCCCGAAAAATATTATGTGACGATATATGCGATCTTATTCAGCTCGCTAAAAATAATAACAACACAAAAAAAGCCCGAAGAAATGCACAGAAAATGCTGTCGATTTCCTCGGACTCGCCTGATATAGCAGCTATTAGATTTCCTTGTCAAGCAGTGCATCCGGGATAAATTTATTAACCGTTAACGCCTCTCCTAGCTGCTTGATCATTTGCTCTGTACATTTTCCATTCCCTTGTTTCACGACTTGCACCTGCACATCCCGCTTTCCCCATTCACTATACACATCCCTTGTCGTGGGAAAATACAAGTCGATCTTGGAGCCTTTGATGGCAGAACCTGTATCCGCTACAATGCCATATCCATAACCAGGAATATACAGGACGGTGCCAAGCGGAAACACCTTGGGATCAGCAGCAATGGTCGAAACTCCTTCTTTATTACGGTGCACTTTGACGCCGGAGTAAGTAATTCCATACTCAGGATGATTCGGTCGTTTTCCTGTTGATTCATATCCTGCCGTATAACCAGTAGCTGTTACATGTATCGTGTGCAGCACCTGCTCGCTTTTGGGAGCGAGAACAGCCTCTGAATTCTGAGTGTCCCGAGCCATAGCCTGCGGATTACAGCACCATAAGGAGTAACAGATGAGCAGAAATTGAAGTAACATCATACGTCGCCGAATCATGCGATATCCCATAAGAAAGAACCTCCCTTTCATTAGCAGAGGTTCCCCATATCAAATAAATATTATGCAAAAAGAATCAATTTCATAGTGAAATATGAAATTGATTCTTAGCTGATTTTTTCTACACTGTACGTGAATTAATTTCCTCTTTGAGCATCACCACAACCTCTTGCAGCGGCTTCGCTCCGAGATCTCCCTCACCGCGTTTGCGGACAGATACACTGCCTTCATTCATTTCATTTTCTCCGACAATGAACATATAAGGAGTCTTCTCCAGCTGAGCTTCACGAATTTTGTAGCCCAATTTCTCATTCCGCAGATCGGCTTCTACGGAAATTCCGGCACGCTTAAGCTGGTCTTCAACCTGACGAGCATACTCTTCAAAGTGAATGGATACCGGGATGACTTTGGCTTGAACCGGAGATAGCCACAGCGGAAGACTGCCGGCAAAGTTCTCAAGCAAGAACGCAGTGAAGCGTTCCATTGTAGACAGAATTCCGCGATGGATCACAACTGGACGATGCTTCTGGCCGTCTTCCCCAACGTATTCGAGTTCGAAACGCTCTGGCAGCAGGAAGTCAAGCTGTACAGTCGATAATGTCTCTTCCTTACCAAGTGCTGTTTTAATTTGGACATCCAATTTCGGACCATAGAATGCCGCTTCTCCTTCAGCTTCATAGAACGGCATATCGAGACCTTCTACAACCTCTTTGAGCATGCGCTGCGACATTTCCCACATCTCGTCGTTTTGGAAGTACTTCTCTGTATCCTGAGGATCACGATACGACAGACGGAAACGATAGTCCTGAATTCCGAAATCTTTGTAAGCAATCTTAATCAGCTCAATAACACGTGCGAATTCTTCCTTGATCTGATCCGGACGGCAGAAAATATGGGAATCGTTCAGTGTCATCGCACGTACGCGGTGCAACCCAGTCAGCGCTCCTGACATTTCATAACGATGCATCATACCAAGCTCCGCAATACGGACAGGCAGATCACGATAGCTGTGCATTTCATTTTTATATACCATCATATGGTGCGGACAGTTCATCGGACGAAGGACAAGCGCCTCGTTATCCAGCTCCATTGTCGGGAACATATCCTCCTGATAGTGCTCCCAGTGACCCGAAGTTTTGTAGAGCTCGACATTACCGAGTACTGGAGTATACACGTGCTGATATCCAAGACTTTCTTCCAAATCTACAATGTAGCGCTCCAGTGTACGGCGCAGCTTGGCACCATTCGGCAGCCAGATCGGCAGCCCTTGACCTACTAATTGAGAGAAAGTGAACATGCCCAGCTCTTTACCCAGCTTACGATGGTCACGCTTCTTTGCCTCTTCGAGGTAATGCAAATGCTCATCAAGCTGAGCTTTCTTGGCAAACGCAGTACCGTATACACGCTGCAGCATTTTATTCTTGCTGTCACCGCGCCAGTATGCTCCGGCCACGTTCATCAGCTTGAACACCTTGATTTTGCCAGTTGAAGGAACGTGTGGTCCGCGGCATAAATCGAAGAATTCACCTTGCTCATAAATAGAAATGATACTGTCCTCCGGGAGATCGCGGATCAGCTCCAGTTTGTAAGGATCGCCTACTTCATCAAAAATGCGAAGCGCTTCTTCTCTGCTCACTTCTTTGCGAACGATCGGAAGATTCTCATTCACGATTCGTTCCATTTCTTTCTCGATCTTGAGCAAATCTTCGGGGTTAAGCCCATGCTCAAGATCCATATCGTAATAGAATCCATCTTCAATGACGGGACCTACACCGAGGTGAACCTCTTTGTTTCCAAATAGACGTTTAACCGCTTGGGCCAGCAAATGAGCGGAACTGTGACGAAGCACTTCAAGTCCATCTGAAGAATCGCCTGTTACGATCTCGACTACAGCTCCCTCCCGAAGCGGAGTGGACAGATCCACCACAATTCCATCCATCTTACCTGCTAGAGCATTCTTTTTCAGTCCGCTGCTAATGGAAGCTGCAACATCAAGAATGCTGGCTCCATTCTCATACTCTCTGACAGATCCGTCTGGCAATTTGATACTAACTGACATGTCTACTTCCTCCTCATCGCTTGTATAAGCCGGTGACGAAAGAGTGTATATTACGCGAACGCAAAAAACACCCGTCCCGGCAAGGGACGAGTGTTTATACTCGTGGTTCCACCCTAATTCAGCTGCTTCAGCCATAAATTGCACTAATCAGCCCTCATTTAAGCATGCATGATAACGGACATGATTCCGGCGGTTCTTACTAGCTTCCTCGTAAGGATAAACGTTCTGAACGGCAGCTACAAAGGGGTAAGTCTGTAGCAGGTAACCGGAGGAAATTGCAGCCTGATGTTCCCTCTCTCTGTACTGTCCTTCTCTAAGACCCTTGTCTTTGTCATCGCTTTTAATAAACAGTATTATAATTCCAAAGTTTCCTCTTCGTCAAGTGACAATGAACCAGAATCCGTTAAGCTCCGGCAATGAACACAGCTTCGGCAGATTTCCACCTTATCTTCAAATATTTGAGTTATGGCATGGATGAGCGGAAATTCCGGAGTTGCTGTATGCAGCTTCATTTTTTTAGGAGAAATTGAGATTAATCTGCTTATAATCATATCCTCAACTTCCATCTCCAGCTCCATACCCGGTATTTCCATAATTACACTATCTTCTTGAGGCATTGGCATCGGCTTATAAGCTTCGTCAAGCAAAATAAAATCATGCTTGCCCTTATGAACCACATGGATTAAAGGGACCTTGGGATCCTGAAAATAAACAAAGTATTTCAATAAGCTCATGAATTCTTCATATTGACGATCCATATAAAACTCGTCTAACGCATACTCCACAATCTCATGCAGTTCATTCTTGTATTCCTGAAGACGAAATTGGATAGCTCCTTCCAAGTGAACAACGGGTACGTCCTGAAGTGTATCCAGAATGCCTCTTGTGAGCTTGCCATGTCTTAGCTCGCGTGTACCCTGCTGTGTCTCCAATCTTGATTTCAACAGAGGTGCACATATAAGCTTCACCCGATCCATCTCATCCGGGTCCATATTGATGCATTCCCTTTCAATCATTCGCTTCAGCTGCTGCTCTTCTTTGCATTCAATGACATAATCAGCTAGACCTGAAGCCATAATTTCATACATACGCGGCAATCCTTCTTCGAATCCCGGGTGGTTCTCATATCCTTTGCAGATCCAGGCTGCCTTGCCCTCATGCTGACGATATGAGAAACGGAACCCTTGTTTACTTATATGTAACCCCTTGGTCTTATCTTTAATGAATCGGTAAAAGTGTTCCGCTGTATCTTGATCCTGGGCCTCCGTCCATACCACGAACAATTCCACAAGGCTCACTCCCTTCTCTTTCTTAGAATTATTATATGGTCAGCAAGAAGGGGATATACGAAGCGGCTTTTTGGAAAGTATGTCATGTTTTCTCAATATAAAAGAAAATAAATACCTATTTGGAGTCGACACAAATTTGTGTTATTATTTTTATAACAGTATCATGCTAGGAGGGATAAGAGATGAAATACAACAGAGCAGTATATAAATTCATATTTATTGTATTTATTTGTATTATCCCGATCATCTCATTCCAGTATCCGGTGATTGAAGGAGACGTTGACACTACGCATCTTCTTAAGATGAAAGGCAAAAGCGATCCGATCTATGAAGAACCGATGGATAATACAATGAGCAATCATCCTAAGTCGATGATCAAGTCACCAGGATTCCAGCCTAAAGCACTGAACGAGGCGAATTACCTGTTCGTGATGCTGGCGGTATTCTTGCTGTTCGAATACCTCATTATTAATCCGCCCTTCAAGGCGTATTACGGCCTTATAAAGCGAAAGCTTTACCTAGAGCCTATAAAATTCACTTCTATTTTTGTTGGTGTCTAACTAGGTCGTGTCTTAAGACTTTAAAAGAAAACAGATTTGAATCCATTTTATTCTAAGCAAGGTGCCTTTTCAGCTTTTAGCAGGCTTAGCAGTGGATGAATAGGTATTGAGATCTGCCTATATGTGAGTTTTAAGACACGCCCCAGCCTATACTATTAGAACTAAAACATGATTTATAGGAGGCATTAACAACCATGGAAATTCGTGAAACTGATCTGCCGGGTATCGGCCGAAAATTTCAAGCTACAACCAGCAGTGGAGATAAAATTGTTGTCGTTATTCATGACGACGGTCGTCGTGAAATGTATCACTTTGAATATGAGGATCCAGACCAAAGCATCTCCATGATCTCACTTGAGGATTATGAAGCACGTCAGCTGGCGGCGATTGTTGGTGGAATGACTTACAAGCCCAAGCAGCTTGAACGTGTAGAGATGACGCTGGACGATTTAATTATTGAATGGTACAAGATTGATGGAAACTATAACTGTGTCGGCAAAACTATCGGGGAACTGGATATTCGTCAGAATTCCGGTGCGACTATTATTGCCGTTATGGAGAAGAATAACAAGAAGCATATCAGCCCCGGTCCGGATCTGAAGATTGCGGCCGATTCTACTCTGATTGCAGTAGGTGAAAGACATCAACAGCAAAAACTAAAACAAATTTTAAAGGATGGAAGATGGTGAGAACGTGGATCATTTGGTACTAGAAGTCGGTCTGGCGATCGCTCTAATCGCAGCTGCCGGACTGATCTCGTCTAAACTCCGGTTCTCCGTTATTCCATTCTACATTTTGATTGGTATGGCGGTAGGACCTCATGCAGCTAAAATATGGCATCTCGACTTTCGTTTTATAGAGAGCGCCGATCTTATTGATTTCCTTGGCCGTATCGGCGTCTTGTTTCTGCTCTTCTATCTGGGACTTGAATTCTCAGTCGGCAGATTGCTGAAGTCAGGCAAGTCCATCGTCGTTGGCGGCAGTATTTATATAGGTATTAACTTCACGCTGGGACTCGTTCTCGGTTTTGCTGGCGGCTTTCCCGTCGCAGAAGCACTTATCATTGCAGGTATTACAACCATATCTTCAAGTGCCATCGTTGCCAAAGTGCTTGTCGATCTAAAACGTACAGCCAATCCGGAAACGGAAATGATTCTGGGTATTATCATGTTTGAGGACGTCTTCCTCGCCGTTTATATTTCTATTCTGTCCGGTCTGGTTCTCAGTGACTCGTCATCCATTGGCGGCGTCATTATGTCAGCACTCATTGCTCTCGGCTACATGCTGATTGTTATTATCCTGGGACGCAAGCTGGTACCTCTCTTGAATAAACTGCTTAATATCCGAAACAATGAGCTATTCTCACTCGTAATCTTCGGATCCTTATTCCTGGTAGCCGGCTTCTCAGAAACAATTCATGTCGCTGAAGCCATCGGAGCCCTGCTTGTCGGACTTGTTCTGGCAGAAACTACGCATGCGAAACGGATCGAGCATCTGATCATGCCATTTAAGGATTTCTTCGGTGCGATCTTCTTCTTTAGCTTTGGGCTATCTATCGATCCATTGTCTCTTGGAGGAGAAGCCGTATGGCTGGCTCTCATTGCCGTAATTATTACCTTAATAGGTAACTTTACAGCTGGTATGCTTGCCGGAAAGAGTGCGGGGTTGTCTCCAAAGGCTTCCTCCAATATTGGTCTGACCATCGTCTCCCGCGGAGAATTCTCTATCTTGCTGGCAAACATGGCTGCAACGGGTGGACTGATGGCAATCATTCAGCCTTTTGCTGCGATCTATGTGCTTATTCTAGCCATACTCGGACCTCTTCTAACCAAAGAGTCCAAGCAAGTTTATCGTTTACTGGATAAAGTCTTCAAGTTTAAGAACACGAAGAAGCAGCAGAAGTCTGAAATGCTTCAAGAAAAAACGATCGAGTAATGTGATAAAGCAAGGATGAATGAATAAAGGAGGAATAGAATGAAACAGCCTCCACATTCTACTCGTCCCATCGATGCAGTATCCAAGGTATCTAAGCCACATCGTGTTTGGTTGAAGAAGCTGTTGCTCGTGACCTTGGGCAGCATTCTGGCATCGATCGGGCTGGAGCTTTTCCTGCACCCCAATCAGCTCATCGTGGGTGGTGTCACCGGCATATCTGCCATGATCGCATATCAAATGGAAATGCGGATTGGATTATTTTTATTCTTGTTCAACCTGCCATTCATACTGTTCTCTTACAGGAAAGTTCATAAGCAATTTGCCATTGTCACTGTGCTTGGATTAACAGTATTCTCGCTAAGTGCATTAATGCTCCATTCTTTGCCTGCAGTCCTGACTCATCCGCTGGCAGCTGCAATATTAGGCGGCTTGTTTCTAGGACTTGGCATTGGGCTCGTGCTCAATAATGGCGGTACACTGGATACACTGGCTGTAAGCCATACCAACTCTAATCTGGCTGGGAAGAGATTGAAGATTAAGCTTGAAAGCATCATTATGGTGATGAATCTTCTCATTCTTACCGGAGCAGGCATTAAGTTTGGCGCACAGCAGGCCATGTACTCCATACTTGCTTACTTAATTGCTGTTGAAGCCGTCCATTTTGCAATGCGGGGCTTCACCTTCAACCGTCAAGTTTGTATTGCCAGTATGCAAACAGATAAGCTGGAGCAGGCAATTAGAACAAGGATTAATAGAGTACCTGAACCCTATGCAACAGCCAATCGGGCTGATGAACCGGATTGGAATCGAATACCGGTTCTCTATTACACCATTCATGTGTTCGAAACAAGAGCATTTAAATCCATCGTTCGTTCGGTCGACCCACATGCTAGTGTGATCTTTAATATGGATGAGCCAAAAAATCATAACAAGTTATGAAAAAAGCGCAGCAGGTCACTGTACCTGCTGCGCTATTTATGGGTTGATCTAATTCTGCATCACAAAATCATTCTCAATCTTGCTGCCAGGGCTGTCGAATACTCGTAAAATTTCGTATTTCGTATTCCGCTGTGCCGGGGTATTGCCTGTCTCCCGAATCAGTTCAAGAATAGAGTTAATATTCACTTTGTGTGTAGCACCCGCTGCAGAAACCACATTCTCCTCAATCATTGTACTTCCGAAGTCATTGCAGCCGTAACGAAGGGAAAGCTTGCCGACTTCCGGTCCCATCGTTACCCAAGAAGACTGAATATTCTTAATGTTATCCAGGAACAAGCGGCTGATCGCTACTGTCTTCAGATATGCTTCCGGAGTTTGGCGCTCTTTTTTCAAATTGGTGTTATCCGGCTGGAAGGTCCAAGGAATGAACGCAAGGAACCCTTCCGAATCATACCCATTCTGGATGCATTCATCCTGGGCGTCACGAACACGCTGAAGATGAAGCGCCCGCTCCTCCATCGTCTCGCCAAAACCAATAACCATCGTTGCTGTCGTATTCATGCCGATTCTGTGCGCGGTCTGCATAACATCCATCCAGTCACGCCATGAGCCCTTGAGCCGGCTGATCTTGCGGCGTGTGCGGTCATCAAGAATCTCGGCCCCTCCGCCTGGAAGAGAATCAAGTCCCGCTTCATGAATCTGCCTAACTACTTCTTCAAGGGATAAACCATCGGACACTTCGCGCATTTTCATAATTTCAGCTGGAGAGAAAGAGTGCATCGTAATATCAGGGAACCGTTCTTTAATCCCGCGCAGCAGATCCGTATAATAGCTGAATGACAGGTTAGGGTTCGTTCCTCCCTGCATTAGTATTTCTGTTCCGCCCACGTCCTGGGTTTCCTGAATTTTTTGGAAAATCACTTCGTCCGGCAGCACATAGCCTTCATCTGAGCCTGGTCTGCGATAAAAAGCACAAAAACGGCAGTACACATCACATATATTCGTGTAGTTGATGTTCCGGCCGATGACAAACGTCGTGATCGGTTCGGGATGCATCCGCTTCATGATGACATGCGCAGCCTCACCAATTTTTTCGACTTCATCCGATTCAAACAAAAGAGTTGCGTCCTCCACAGTCAGACGCTCACCATTCAAAGCTTTATCTAAGATATGGTTTACTCCGCTCATACGGCAGCCTCCCTTATCGTTAATATGTAACAATAAATAGAAATATTGTCTTGTCTATCGTAACATAGGTTAAATGTGAAAAGAAGCACCTATTACAAGCATGCTTCTTCTACCGTAGTTAGATTTGTTCAGATTATCACAATGTTCACATTGAACTACTGAATTCTCTTTCCACAATAAACTTTAGATTACCGATACGTGTTTATCCGTTGCCATTATTAATTGGCTCCCAAGGCCTGATCCAGATCCGCAATCAGATCATCGATATCTTCAAGTCCTACAGAGAACCGTAATAGTCCGTCTGTAATCCCTCTGTCAATCCTGAAATCCTGCGGCATTGCTGCATGTGACATCATCGCCGGGTAAGAGAGTATGCTCTCCACCGCACCAAGACTTACCGCAACCAGCGGAAGCTTCACTGCATTCAGCACCTGCTTAGCACGATCCCCCGACCCTACATCAAAGGAGACAACTGCCCCATATCCAGTCGATTGACTCTCATGTATCTCTCTTCCAGGATGATTTATCAGGCCAGGATAGTACACGGCATCAATGTCAGAACGATTCGTCAGCCATGCGGCAAGCTTGGCGGCACTTTGCTCTGAATGTGCCATTCTTGCACCCAGTGTCTTCATCCCGCGCATGAGCAGCCAGGATTCCTGAGCACCAAGAACCGTGCCAAGACCATTCTGCAGCTTCTTCAGCTCGTTGCCAATGGCCTCTGTACGGGCTACAGCAAGACCGGCAAGCACATCACTATGTCCACCGAGGAATTTGGTTGCACTATGCAGAACAATATCTACACCTTGTTCGATCGGCCGCTGATAATAAGGAGTCATGAACGTATTATCAAGGAGTGTAATCAGACCTTTCTCCTGAGCCCAAGCTGTCACTCCTGCTACATCAGTAATACGAAGCGTTGGGTTCGACGGTGTTTCCATAAATACAGCTTTGGTATTCGAACGATATGCGGCTTTGACCTTGTCCAGATCCGTCATATCGACAAATGTGGTTTCAATATTCATCCGGGTCAAAATCGTGCTGAGCAAACGGTAGGAGCCGCCATATACATCTTCCGTAGCGATAATATGATCTCCCGCAGAGAAGATCATTAGTGCACTGGAGATGGCGGCCATTCCAGAGGAGTAAGCAAATCCTCGAACGCCTCCTTCCAGTAGAGCAATATAGTCCTCGAGCGCCTGGCGTGTCGGATTCCCTGAACGGCTGTAATCATGAACCGGTGGAGAGAATATATCATGATGATGAAAAGTGGAAGCCTGGTAGATCGGCACACTTGAAGCCCCTGTGCCTTCATCAATCTCTGCCCCGAAATGCAGGAGCTTCGTATCAAATTTATAGGAGTCGCCGCGGTCTGTCTTACTCATGTGCTGCGCCTCCCTCAATCTCTTGATGAGCCTTATCAAACGCCTGACTTAAATCAGCAACGATATCATCAATATGCTCGATTCCAACCGAGAAACGAAGCAGTCTCGCATCAACACCGATCGCATCGCGAATTTCCACCGGAATATCCGCATGGGTCTGTACAGCCGGATAGGTCATAAGCGACTCTACTCCACCCAAGCTCTCCGCAAAAGCGACCAGCTTGATATGTCTCAGGATCGGCTCCACATATCTTGCATCCTTCACTTTGAAGGACAGAATGCCTGTGTTGCCGCTGGATTGTTTATTTTGAATATCATGCCCTGCATGATCCGTAAGTGCAGGATAATAGACATCCGTAATTAGTGAATGCTCGAGTAGAAATTCTGCCACTTTGGTCGCGTTGTATTCATGCCGCTCCATACGCAGCGCGAGTGTCTTCATACCGCGCATCAGCTGATAGCTGTCACTTGGAGAGAGTACAGCTCCAATTGAATTATGTAGAAAAGCCATCTCTTCCGACAGTTCTTTACCCTTCGTTACAATGAGGCCACAGAGTACATCGTTATGACCGCCCAGATATTTGGTAGCACTGTGCATAACAATATCTGCGCCAAGCTCAATGGGACGCTGGAAATACGGTGTAAGCAGTGTATTATCCACAATAGACAATAGTCCATGCTTTCTTGCCCAGCCACAGACTTTCTCAATATCTGTAATCATCATGAGAGGATTGGTCGGTGTCTCAATAAAAATGGCTTTGGTATTTTCATTTCTTACACTTTCGAGTGCGTCAATATCATTCGTGTCCACGTAGCTTGCGGTAATGCCGTTCTTGGACAAGATCCGCTCCACCAAACGATACGTACCGCCATAGAGATCAAGCGAAATAATCAGATGGTCTCCTTGCCCGAATTTGGCAAAGATCGTCATAATTGCCGCCATACCCGAGCTGCATGCGAACCCTGCATCACCAGATTCCAGCTCGGCTGCTGCTTCTTCCAGAACCTTTCTGGTTGGGTTCGTCGTACGAATATAATCAAATCCAGTACTTTGACCAAGCTTTGGATGTCTGAAGGCAGTAGATTGGTAGATCGGGAAATTAACTGCCCCCGTCACCGGCTCTTTCACTGACCCAATCTGTGCTAATCGGCTTTCAATGTTTAGTTTATTGTCTCCCATTCGTAACATCCTCCTCTAAGTTAGGTAGAATTCAACTTAAATTTGTGGTCCAATATCATACGGCGTCTCTTGGTATACATAATAGTTGAGCCAGTTAGAGAAGAGCAGATTGGCGTGGGCTCTCCAGGTCGATGGCGGGACCTTTGAAGGATCATTATTTGGAAAATAGTTATACGGTAGCTTCACATCAAGCCCTTTGTCCTTATCCCGATCATACTCCCATTTCAAAGATAATGGATCATATTCGGAATGGCCTGTTACAAAAATCTGCTTCCCATCCTCAGTAGCTACGATATAAACCCCAGCTTCCTCTGATTCGGACAGGATCTCAAGACCAGGGACCTGCTCAATATCCTCTCTTGTCACTTCCGTATGCCGTGAATGCGGTGCGAGGAACACTTCATCAAAGCCTCGGAGCAGCTTCACATGAGATTTGTTGATCGTATGATGGAACACGCCAAAGCATTTTTCAGGAAGGCCCACCTTCGGCACATTAAAGTGATGGTATAGACCGGCTTGTGAGGCCCAACATATATGCATTGTAGAGGTTACATTCGTTTTGGTCCATTCAAAAATCCGCTGGATCTCTTCCCAATAGGTGACTTCCTCAAAATCCATTTGCTCAACGGGCGCTCCAGTAATAATCATGCCGTCAAAGCGAAGATGCTTAATCTCGTCAAATGTCTTGTAGAACATATCCAGATACTCTTGAGACGTGTTCTTGGATACATGAGACTTGGGATGAATGAGCACAACATCGACTTGAATTGGTGTATTACCAATCAGGCGGAGCAGCTGTGTTTCGGTCGTTTCCTTCGTAGGCATGAGATTCAGTATCCCAATACGAAGGGGCCGGATATCCTGCTTGTACGCATGGCTTTCGTCCATGACGAAGATGTTTTCTCCTGCAAGCACTTCCTTGGCTGGTAAAGCGTCTGGAATTTTAATTGGCATTAATACTCCTCCTTTAGTGGTGTTTGAAGAGCGAATATCATGAGAGCATGGGGGAGCGAGAATATTTCGTCCTAACACAAAAAGACCTTACTCGGTAATCGAGAAAGGTCATCTGTTCGTATTCGAAAATGCGCCTCTCTCATCTCTCAATTCGTCTGTAGCCTTAATAATAAGATCAGACGACTGCAAGAATTAGCACCGTGCATATTTGCCGGTTGCCGGGTATCATCGGGCTAGTCCCTCCACCTACTCTTGATAAGATTTCGCTATATTTTGTTGTCATATAATCATTACTATAATGATTAGTGCGATATTCGTCAAGAACTGGAATTTCAAAAATTGGATCAGACGACAGCCCAGGAAGATGAGGCACCCGTTTCGCTTAATATACATAGACTGCCTATATAAAATAGTGTAATATTTTCATTCTTGATTGCTTAATTCGAGAGCGTTATACTAGTCAAGTGTTAAATATAAAAAATGATGGGGTGACGTAAAATGGAAGGCGACCCGAGGCCTAACTGGCAGCCGAATAAAGATAACCATATAGGATGTACCATCAGCTTGCCGGATGGACGGGAGCGCATATTTTACGAGCGAATCCTCTTCTCTATACCTGCTTAATTTGTGTGGCCCTTCACCTGTCCAGCACTGATGCGTTCACTTTCCTTCGCTATTCAGCTGTTTACGGGAGATTAATAAGGAGTGGATACACATGAAAATAAGACTGGTGAATGAAGGGGTTTTTACTCCGTTTGACAACATTGAAGATACCATTACTCCTCCCGCTGAAGGATTCTACTGGATTGATGCAGATGTCGATGATCTGGCTGTGCTGCAGCCGCTCTTCTCCATGCATGATCTGGCCGTTGAAGACTGTCTCAGTGAGGAAGAACAGCGTCCAAAGCTTGAAATATATGAAAGCCATTATTTTATCGTCGTTAACAGCATCCGGTTTGATGATGAAGAAATATTTTTGCGTGCCGTAAACCTTTTTCTTGGACGACATTACATCATTACCGTTACGAAGCAGAAGGTCAATGAGCTGCGCACACTCAAGCCTATACTGTGGGAAGAAGAAGTCAGCACACCTGACCGTTTCCTGTATTACCTCGTCGATTCGATCGTCGACAATTATTTTACAGTCGGTGACCGGCTTGAAGCACGGATTGATGAGCTGGAAGAAGACATTCTGATGCATACCAAGAAGTCGCATCTGAACGAAATTATTGGACTTCGAGGCGAAATTCTGTGGTTAAGAAAGGCATTGTCGCCACAAAAAGAAGTCATCAATACGCTCAACAAAAAAGATCTGCGGCTTATTGATGACCAGTTACAGAAATATTTCAGCGACATTTATGAAAATGCGGTGAAAATATCTGAAACGTTCGATACGCTCCGTGATCTGATGGGTAACTTGCGGGAGGCTTATCAATCTAGTATTTCAAACCGTGCCAATGAAATTATGCGTGTGTTCACCGCGATCACTACGGTGTTCATGCCATTAACTTTGATCACAGGAATCTATGGGATGAACTTCAACAACATGCCGGAATTAAATTATAAATATGCTTATTTTATCGTCATTGGAGTGATCGTCGTACTCGGTCTATCCATGTACTGGATCTTCCGCAAGAAAGACTGGATATGAAATCTTCGTCATTATCATATGGATACGTAAGGGTCCGGAGCTGTCCTAGACAGAGTTCGGACCCTTTATTTTGATAATCTATCCGACCTGTCGATCTGCTTCTGTCTGTCTTCTAAACCGAATGCGAACCATACGCAGACGCTCGTACAGCTGATCAAGCGGCCCGACAGAAGTAGGATCTTCGCCATATACACGCTGCAGCACCGGCTTCAAGAAGCCCGTGCCCAGCTCGTCATATGCATTCCATATCAGCTCTTGCTCTTCATCGGTCATCCATACTAGCTCCTTGGCAATCAGCGCTTCTGTATCATATCCGCCCTTCTCCAGCTCCTCAAGAAAATCGACCAATTCTCTTCGTGTCAATCCAGAGCTTGTACTGATCTCATCCAAGGAAAGACTGCTTGCAATACCTGTTAGTACAGTCTTCTTCAGAGTAAAACGTTCCAGCTCTTGCTTATACTTCTGCTCCTTTTGCTTGAATACCCAGGTTTCATACTCCTCTTCATTCAGCACTTCATTTACCCAATCTAGCGGAAATGCATGCTCTCTTGCTTCATTTACAGTAATAGCTAGTATCTCTTCCCCATACTCAGCCGCCTTATTATCACCGACACCAGGCAGCTCGCGCAGCTCCTCCAGCGTATGCGGAACATAGGCACTGATCATTCGAAGCAACCGATTGCTGGCAATAAAATAAGGGGCTTTACGCTCTGTCTGAGCCTTCCTTCTCCGCCATACACACAATTCCTGGTATAACTCTTCACGTCCGTAGAGTTCACTATAGCATTGCAGCTTGGTCGCTCCTTGATTTCTCGTCCTTGTGTCACCTGCTTCATGAAACACACCTTCAATGAGGGGTCTATATCCCTCACTCATTTTGACTGCCAGCTGCAAGCGATAAATATGCATCATCTCATTCCATGAGGTACCTTCATACCAGATGTCTGACACATCTTCATCCAAACTGTTCTTGTTCCAGCCCAGCTTCCACAATCCTTCTTCTTCTCCAATCCACAACTGTGCATAATTCACTTCCACTCCAGGAGCCGTATTTGAAAGCTGATTCATAAATACAATCTTCATAGCCTTTTGCCCTCCTCCTTAAGTCAGCCCAGCACGTACGATAAAACAACAAAAAAAGCACCCCTCCCACATATAAATGCGAGAGAGGTGCTTCCTCTTGGATTCCGTACTGTTCTGTTAGTCAACATCATACCATAATTAATAAATATTTCAAGAACATAAATGCTATGCGGTCAAAATTCTAATTGTTCTAGTTCAAGCCCAATTCAATTTTTACGTCTTCTTCTTTGGCCAGCTTGGCCAGCGCTAGCGCTCCGCAGATCCCTGCATTATCACCAAGTTCAGGATAAACGACGTATTCATCGATTCGCTCCATAATGCTTGGATGCTGTACATATCCTCCGAGCAGCTTCTTCAGCTGTGCTCTCACTTGAGGGAAGAGCTGCTCCTGCTTCATGACACCGCCGCCCATAATAATCTTCTGCGGAGAGAGAATCAGAACGTAATTTACCAAAGCTTGAGCCAGATAATAAGCCTCCATCTCCCATGCCGGATGATCTGCAGGAAGCTCTATCCCTTGTTTGCCCCAACGTTTAGAAATAGCAGGACCTGCAGCGATCCCCTCCAGGCAGTCGCCATGATATGGACAAAATCCTTCGTAGGTATCATCGGGATGACGTCTTACACTAATATGCCCCATTTCAGGATGTGACAAGCCGTGGATCAATTGCCCGGACACTACGGCTCCTGCCCCAATGCCGGTACCTACCGTGATGTAAATACAGCTGTCCAGTCCTTTTGCCGCTCCCCAGGTATATTCCCCTAAAGCTGCTCCATTAACGTCTGTATCAAAATTCATCGGAACCTGAAAATGCGCTTTCAATTTCCCGATTATATTATAACCGCCCCAAAAGGGCTTTGGTGTTGTCGTAATGTGACCATATGTAGGACTCGATTTGATGGGATCAATGGGTCCAAAAGAGCCTACACCAAGCGCCTCAATCTCATGCTGTTCAAAAAAAGAAATGACTTGAGCCATCGTCTCTTCCGGCGTAGTTGTCGGAAAACTGACTCTTTCAAATACCTCACCCTGCTCATTGCCTACACCACATACAAATTTGGTTCCTCCAGCTTCTATTGCACCAAGTACTCCCATGATTACCCCTCCGTTATCGTTCTAGGTTGTCTCCAGCTTTGCCAGCCGTTTGCTGAGTGTTTCTTTCCAGCTTGCTGCAAGAGCGGAGAGCGATAGCAATTTCTTAATAGAGCTAATATCAGACTTCCGGTGATGCATTATAACATTAGCCTCCATTACACTTAAGGAATCCTGTTCTCTTGCTCGCAGCGTCAAGGAATCCTCTGAAGACACATTGCCCTCTGTCAATACGCGATAATAGTAGCCTGTCAATCCCGTCGTCTGAAAATGAAGCGGAAGCTCTTTGTGCTGATGTTTCAGTCCAAGCTTAAAGCATGGCACCCGGGGCTGGCTGATCTGTACGACCGCTTCACCCAGCTGAAAAGTATCCCCGATATATACATCGGTCTCACCAAATCCCGATACCGTAACATTCTCGCCGAACGCTCCAGGATCTAGAGCACGTCCCAGCAAATCTTCATACACAGCGTATGCTTGATGGTTAAAGACACATACCGCCTTGTCTGCACCACCATGATTGACTAGATCTGCTTGTTCATCACCATGAAATCCTGTTCTGGATAAGAACAGCTGCTCCGCTGTAGGGGATTTGAATATCGCTGAATATATCTCCTTGCTGCCATTCATCATCTTTACTTTACTTCCTACATTTAACGAAACCACACGGGAAGATGCAACATCGCTCGTCAATTTAAACGCCTCCGTCTATCATTTGCTTTCACTTTTATGTAATCGCTTACCGACATGTTTGGACCTTCAGGATATGTAACTCAAATACTATCATCTCCCGAAATCGATTTTAGGTCAATCGGTAATATGCTATTTTTTATGTAAAAGAGTGCCGGCCATTAACAGCCAGCACTCCACTTCCATATTGACTAGTAAATCCTGATCAGCAAGAAGAAGCTTACTCAGCCGATCGCTACTCCCATCAATGAGCAGAGACTCTTCATCTCCAGCTCTTCAAATTTGCTGATGATCTGCGCATGATCCAGAACAAGCAGACTGTTCTCAAGCGAACAAGCAACAGGAACCTCACAATGGATTCTCGCAAGCTTGCGTGATAAATGGAGCATATCCATATCTGCTTCAATTTTGTTGCGAATTGAGGGAGATAGATCATCCATATGCTCAAGAATTCCTTCAATGGAATCGTACTCTTGGACCAGCTTCATCGCAGTCTTCTCTCCGATTCCTCTCACGCCCGGATAGTTATCGCTTGCATCTCCCATCAAGCCCTTCATATCAATGATTTGCCGAGGATGCAGCTGCTTCTCTTCATACAACGATTCCGGAGTATATACCTTATAATTGCCGTGACCTTTTTTCATAATAATAACCTTGGTTCGTTCGTTTACAAGCTGAAGCAAATCATGATCGCCAGACAGGATCATCACATTCATATCCAGCTCTTCATTGTATGAACGGCTGAGTGTACCTAGACAATCATCCGCCTCATAACCAGCAGCACTAATATTTGGAACACCCAAGCTATCCATTACTTCTTGAATCATAGTAAACTGTGGTACAAGATCTTCCGGAGCTTCTGGTCTGTTTCCTTTGTATTCAGCGTAATGTTCGCCGCGGAACGTTCCGCCGCCAAGATCCCAGCAGCATACCACATGTGTCGGATTAAAGGTCTGTACTGCATCCCAGAAATAACGGATGAATCCATATACCGCATTGGTTGCAATACCGTCCTTGGTCCGTCTAATATAACCGCCTGAAGCTGTAGCATAATACGCCCGAAACAACACTGCCATACCATCGACTAATAATACCGATTGATCTTTTGTTTCTATACTCACGATTGTTAACGCTCCTGTTCTATTCCATCCTAATCTTTACTCCCCGTATTATAGCACAGCTACATCCACTGTTGGGGGTTAATCGCTTAGAAAGAACGCTGCTTCCTTATGCTAAAATTGGCAATCAGCTCCACATATCCTGGTACTGCTCCTCCTTGAAGCCTACAGATACTTTATTGCCGTCAGTAACAATCGGACGCTTGATTAATCTGCCGTTTGCGGCCAGCAGCTCGATTTGCTCCTTGCTGGACATCTCTTTCAGCTTGTCCTTCAGGTTCATTTCTTTATATACTTCGCCGCTGGTGTTAAAGAACTTTTTGAGATCCAGCCCACTGTTATTAACCAGCTCTGTTAATTTGTCTGGGGCTGGAGGCTCTTCAAAAATAGGAATCAGCGTAAGCTCATGCCCACGCTCTTCCAGCCATTTAACAGCTTTGCGGCAGGTGCCGCATTTTGCATATTGATATACTGTCAGTTTACTCATGTCGTTAATTTCTCCTCATTAATAACTATCAATTGTTGTCTTTAGCTTCTGATCCAATGCCTGTATATCTTCAGGCAGTGGAGCGATAAACCGTACTCTATGGCCTGTAATTGGATGAACGATTGTTAGCTCGCTCGCGTGAAGCGCCTGACGATCAATCCAAGTGTGACCCAGTGCAAGCAGCGCCTTGGACGAGTCAGACCAATCCGGTTCAGCTTGTCCATAGAACGAATCACCGATTAACGGGCAGCCCACATGCTTCATGTGGACTCTTATTTGATGCGTGCGTCCACTCTCAAGCTTGATGCGTACTTTACTGGCCCATTTATATACTGTTTCTACTTGATATAAAGTCCTAGCAGGATAACCATCCGCCGTTACGATCCGGCGATGAGGCTCATTCGGATCGCGATCAATCGGTCCATCCACGACTCCCTCAGAAGGCACAGGATTACCAAACACAATGGCCGTATAGTATTTATCAACAGTGCCCGCAATCATTTGTTCTGAAATATGCTGATGAATATAGGGGTTCTTGGCGATACATAGCACGCCTGAAGTTTCTTGGTCCAGCCGGTGCACAGGTCTAAAGCGAACCTGTTCCCCTTTTTGTTCCCAATAGTGGACAACTCCATTCGCAAGCGTTCCCGTATAATGTCCATGCGTCGGATGAACAATAATCCCGGCCTGCTTGTTCACGACGAGCAGATGCTCATCCTCATACAATATGTCGAAGGGAATATTCTCGGGCAATATATCTGTCGATGTTTCCTTCTCCATACGCAGCTCTACAAGATCTCCGTTACGAACTTTGACACTAATATATACCCTTTCACCGTTTAACTGTATCCCCTGTTCTGTCAGCTTAAGCTTCGACATCAGCTTACGTGAAACTCCTAGTCTGCGCTGCAGGATCGTCTTCAGCAGCATCCCTTCATCTTCTGGTTGTACGGTATAGATAATAGGTTCATAATACGTTTTCATTTACTGCGGAACACCTTTTTACTTCGAATATATTCAACGTCAGAAATGCCTGCACGAACGTTAGCTGTACGGGCGATCACAAAGAAATAGTCCGACAAGCGGTTCATATACAGCCTTACAGCTGGATTAATATCCGTATGTGAACCCAGTGTTACCACGCGACGTTCTGCTCTCCGGCATACCGTCCTGCACACATGCAAGGCTGAAGAAAATGGGCTCCCACCTGGAATAATAAACCTCTCAATTTGAGGATTCTCTTCCTGATGGAGATCGATCCACTCTTCAAGCTGGCCAGCGAGCTCAGCAGATACTTTGTAATTCCCTTCTTCAATCTTTACAAAAGCAAGGTCTGATCCGCAATCGAACAGCTCCTGCTGGATTTGACTTAACTCTCTACACAGATCATCGTACTTCGAATCGGTTTCGGCAAGGCTGATTGCCTGACCTACAAAGCAGTTGAGCTCATCGATCGTTCCATAAGCCTCAATTCGATCATCATCCTTGGACACTCTTGCACCAATAACCGATGTTTTGCCCTTATCTCCCGACTTGGTATATATTTTCATTATTTCCCTCCAATTAATAGCGTATCTGACCCTTGCTGACTTCCGCCGCAATCCCTGAGTTCAGTACAAATACCTGGTCACTTCTTGAAGCAATCAGATGATTTACGTCAGCCATCCAGCTGACAAAGCATTTCTCTTCCTCGGAAGGGTGGAGGCTTCCATGCATTTCATTTGTCACGATGAGAAGCAATCCCTGATAGGATACAATAACGTCTTTTAACAATTCCACTTTATCCTTGATTTTCATTCGATCTGCTGTATTCCAGCATAATTTCATTTCACCTGCGAGCCAAGCCGTCAAGCTATCAACAACGACGATTCGTCTCTCCGCTGCAAACAAGTTGGATTCACGATTAATATGATCCAGCACGTCCGGCAGTGAGTGTCCAGCATTTATATGTAATGTACGAAGTCTGGCAGGTGCTCTCAGCTCATCGAGCCTGTCATGATTGTCAGTTGCTGCAACATAGATCCCTTCACGGGCTAGTCTTGAGGCGTAGGAAAGGGCAAATCGGGTTTTACCGCTGCTTAATCCACCTGTTACCATAATCAGCATTTTATAAAACCACCTACCTCAAAAATAAATTACAGCCCTGCTGAGCAGTTCCTTCGTCCTATTCTGTAAGCGCCTTTAAAACTTCGATAGACATTTGCTCATCCTGAGTCGAGATTGGAATCGTCGCAAACAGATTCTTCGCTGCATACTGCAAATCTATGAACATCGACATTTCTTCGAGCGGAATTCCGAATAAGTGCTCCCCTACGACAGGGTCACTAGACAGATCGCCGTTCTCATCTCGGGTGTACGTCCCTCCTTCGAAGACGCCGCGGCTATATGTTTCCTGATCGAAATCATTTTCGAGGGGAATATTGGAACCGTCTCTGCCATACATCTTCATATCCTCTTCCGGCAAAATAATGAGATCATGTTCCCTTGCTGCATACTCCACCAATATTTTTTCCTTGGAATACATCGGGCTGGCAGAGATTTCTATTACAGGAGTTTCTCCGATCTTCTCCTGCAGTTTTGTCTCAAGTTCTTCGGCAATAACAGACATATTACCTTGGTTGTCAATCATAAATATGGAGAACTTATCTTCACTGCCGCAGCCAGATAAAATTCCGACACATAATGCCAATATAGCTGCCATACTCCATCTGCCTCGCATGTATATGACTCCTCCTTTTTTCCCTTATTTCACATCATATCACAACTGAGATAGACAAAAAAAGAAGACCCTTGGCTGGGTCTTCTCTATACATCATATAAGCTAAGCTTTTTTAGGATAGGCTTTCATATATTCATTGATTTTCAAATCCAGCAAACTGCTGATTTCGATCACAACGTCCGAAGTAAATGACTTCTCTTCCAGAAAGATTCGTTCCATCTTGCTGCGCAGGATATGAATTTCATCTTCCAAAGAAAGACTACGAGAAGATGCTTTCTCCGAGTTGGTGAGCCAAGTTCCGCTGCTTTCATTATCAACAGCATATTGACCACGATATGTCGGCAAATCATATTCAGCACAAAACAAGGTAACCCCTCCCCAGAATCTATATCCTAATGGATTATAACATACAACTTAACATATAACAGTGATAAAAGTGACATTTTTCGGAAAATATTTGTTATGCTTACATATTTATTAAACCTGATTCTCATGTTTGTAAACAAAATTTCCGATTCTTTCCAAAGCCTCATTAAGCTGAGCTAAAGATGTAGCGTAAGAGCAGCGTATGAAGCCTTCTCCTCCAGCTCCAAAAACACCTCCAGGAACTGCAGCTACTTTTCCTTCCGTAAGCAGTCGCTGAGCAAAATCGTCCGACGATAAACCAGTCTGTTGGATGCTCGGAAACGCATAGAATGCTCCTTGCGGTTCATGGCAATCCAGTCCGATATCTCTAAAACCCTGAACGATCAACCGTCTGCGCTGATTGTAAGATTCAATCATCCGGTCCTTCTCTTCCAAGCCGTTTGTTAATGCTTCAAGCGCTGCAATTTGTCCCATGGATGGCGCGCACATTACCGTATATTGGTGAATCTTGAGCATTGCCGAAATCAGTTCAGCATGTCCGCACATATAACCAATCCGCCATCCGGTCATTGCAAAAGCCTTGGAGAATCCACTCACCAGAATCGTACGATCACGCATTCCTGGAATTGAAGGAAAACTGACATGCTTTTGATTATAAGTAAGCTCCGCATAAATTTCATCGGATATGACGATTAGATCATGCTTTTGCACAACTTCTGCAATGGGCAGCCAGTCCTCATATGTCATCGTTGCCCCTGTCGGGTTACTTGGATAACACAATATAAGAACTTTTGATTTGGGGGTAATCTTGGCTTCGAGTGCCTCCGCCGTCAGCTTAAAATCATTCTCTGCCTTGGTCTCGACGCCTACTGGAACACCCCCGCCAATGGATACGATAGGTGAATAAGCTACATAACATGGTTCAGGTACGAGGATTTCATCTCCCGGAACAATCAATGCTCGCAAAGCAAGGTCAATGGCTTCACTGCCTCCTACGGTAACAACGATCTCATCCTTAGGGTCATAAGGCGTATGGAAGTTCTTATCCAGATATTCGCTGATCGCTTCTCTTAGCTCTGGCATTCCAGCGTTTGAAGTATAGCTTGTAAATCCGCGCTCGAGTGAATATACTGAGGCCTCGCGCATATGCCAAGGGGTAATGAAATCCGGCTCACCCACACCAAGTGATATGATTCCTTTGTTATCACCTACGAGATCAAAAAACTTCCGGATCCCCGAGGGCGGGATTTGCTGAACACGAGGAGCGAGATAAGAACTCATCGACCTAGGTTGTGCATCCTTCTGCTGATCTTGGTTAATTAACATATCTCATACTTCCTTTTATGGCGAAATCAAGAGCCGCTTATCTTCTTGATGCGGTTCAAAAATAATGCCGTCTTGTTTGTACTTCTTCAGAATAAAGTTCGTCTTTGTCGATAGCACCGAATCGATCGGTGATAATTTCTCGGATACAAAGTTAGCCACTTCACGCAGATTGCGTCCTTCAATTTCGACAAGAAGATCATACGCGCCGGACATGAGATACACCGATTTGACTTGTGGATACAAGTAAATACGTTCCGCAATCCCTTCAAATCCTCTGCCGCGCTCCGGTGTAATCTGTACTTCAATTAGGGCGGTTACCTTCTCATCATCCACTTTGTCCCAGTTTACAACCGTTGCGTATTTAACGATAACATTGTCTTCTTCAAGTTCCGCTACCGCACTCTTCACATCTTCCTCCGAGGCTCCAAGGAGCGTCGCGATCAGTGCAGGGCTTCTTCTTGCATCTTCTTTGAGCAAATCAAGTACTTTCAATTTCAAATCATTGAGTTCTGTCATGCATTTCCCTCCAGTGGTTATACGGGTCCGCTCTAACGGGCCATGCAACACTTCTTATCGAAGATTAAGTATAATATTACATGAATTTATTATTACTGCAAATAAAAAAACCGTATCTCCCTTTAATCAACAGAAGATAACGGCTTTCGAGTGAATTGGACAAATTTCGTTGCTGCGTATTTAAAAGAAGTGTCAACTTCAAGCAGCCACCATCGGCCTTACATGTAATTCGGCGTGTGTAAATCGACGTTGGGCTTTTGTACATAGGGAGCATTGCCTGCTGCAACATTTTTAGATTGAATAAACTGCGCAAGTTCCTGCTTCGTCTGCATTTGCGTTTGGATCTCCTTGTTCAGATCCATTTGAAGTGCGTTGCCCGGTGTCTGATACATATTATGCTGCTGCATTGCGTTAAATATTTGACCTTGCAGCTTGAGCGTGTCCATCGTGAGATTGGTGAACATCTGTCTAACTTCAGGGCAAGCGGCTTCTGTAGTAGCTGTCGTATATTCTCTTACCGTTCTCTTGAGGTTATCTAGAATGGATTGCATCAGATCGGTTTCGGGCATAAATTGATTATTTTGCTGATTGTTCATGTGTATTCCTCCTTCGTTAGCTCATAGGTTGCGTCGGTGCCAATGGTTGATGCTGCTCCAGTGACTGAATCAGCGTATCTGCATGCTGTTTGTGCGCCATGATATGCTGCTCGAGGACTTGTATAATCGCATGGTTCTGAATACTTGCTGCTGTGGCAGCACACTGTTTAATCAGCAAATTTTCATTGGACAATGAATCGCTTATATAACTGAGTTCTTTACCGGTAATGGCCTGCATCTGTTGTGATTGCATAATATCCTCCTTAAGAAAGTACAGTTTATTGACCTCCTGAATAGCACTTATCCATTCAAGGGGATCTTTACATAGCGCCTAACGTAGCTTGTCCTGTCGAACAAATGATTATGTGCTATGCACATGAGCTCACTTTGCTGCTGATTTGTTGACCGGCTGAACCTGTAACAGCCTTCGGATTATAAACCAGCTTAGTACAGGAGACAGACCCAGAATAATCATAAGCCAGGTGATTGTCTGAGTTGATTGATTAATCTCAAGAACAACAATAAAGATAACAATGCCGACTACTCTCCCGAGCGTTAGACAAATTTCTCGCAATACGACAAGCTCAACCCTCTTGGACACATTCTCACCGCTCGTTCCCATCAAATCAAACACCGATGAAATCATGGGCAGAATATAAAATGGCATGAAAATAGCTGAGCCTACCCCTTGCAGAAGTAGCGTTCCGTAATTTACAGTCCATAATAGTGGAATTGTGAAGAAGAACAGTAAAGCCGCACCAACCAGAGTCCCGTAATAGCGATAACCCGGCTTGTACCATTTCCCAACCACATGGTAACTAATTAACGCTACGAAGGAGGTGATCAGGTAAAACTGTCCCAGCTTTGCTTCTTGCGTTGTCGCAATGTACACGAGCAGGTTCACCAAGAATGAGAATACCCCCTCTCGAATCCCTTGAGCAGCAAGTGCAGGAGCTGCCCATCTCCAAGGGTTCCCCTTTTCGCTTAATTGCTTGATAGGCTCTTTCCAGCTGTACGTGCCTTCCGTTTTCCTTTTCTTTAAGAAAAAACTGAACAAAACACCTATTCCAAATACGAGCAGAGAAATCATGAAGATATACCGATACCCTTGGTTTGCATAGGACAAGGAGATGATCATCCCTGAAATCCATGGGCCAATAATCCCGACAAATGATCCAATCAAGCCTACCCAGCCGTTGAAGACATCACGATTATCACGATCAGTGACCTCGAAGTAAACGACATTGAAGGCAAGCCAAAACAATCCAAGGGACGCTCCAAGCAGTAAGCCTAGCGGCCAGATATAATCCACTGCATGCTTATCCAAACCAAGGACAAGCAGATAGAACATGCCCGATAACAAAATGCCCAACCGAAGCGCATTCATTTTGTTGTGTTCCTTCACCCATTTCCCAGCAAGCCAAAACGTGAATACCAGCCCAATTTGTTGACTGATGGTGAACCAGCCGATCATGGCAAAATCTTGTTTGCTTTTCCATAGAAAAACATTAAGAAAAGTACCAGACAGAGCACCAGCAAGAACAAACAGCCCATTAATAAATAGGAGAAGCCGCGATTGTTTGTCGAGAGGAGTTTTAATCATATGCTAATCCACCTCCACAAATTATGTTTATTGCTTGGGGGCACAAGCGTGTCTCCCCCAGAAACAATCAACCCTTAATATGTCCCTTCAAGTATAAAAAATTGTTTCGTTCAATTATTTACCGTAAATTGGATTTTGATATGGCGAGCGTTAAAAAAGCACATGCTGCTATGAAGCAGACATGTGCTTTTTGTACGTCAAACGAAAAATTAATTTACTTGTTATTTTGAGCTAAGCCGCTTCACCATACGCAGGCGATCTTCGGTGGCCAGACTATGTGTGGTCGTAAAGCAAGCAGGACATACATACATCTGGATGCCAAATGGTGCTTCTAATGGTTGAAGCACGGATTGGACAGGAACAAACTGATCTGTCTTCACCGTCAGTACTCCGGTATGGAGCATGAACTCACGGCAGTTTGGACATTCAGGGACTTCCTCTTGATGATCCAATAAGGATTGAACACTCTCTCCATACTTCGCCATGTTCAGACCAGAATCTTCATAAGCATCCAATGCTCTTACACTTGGAAGAATCGTATCTGTCTCATCCTCCCACAGGTTACTGTAATCTTCGTCCGATTCGTTTGTCTGATCAGACTCCGTGTGAAGCAGTTCCTCTTCATCTTCAGTAATAGTCACATTTAGAGTCCGATATCCTTCGAGTGGCTCGGTTTTGGAGTCGCTCTTATCAGAAGCCTTGGCTTCTTCCTTCAATGTATCCTCTTCCACTTCAACCGTTCCCTCTAATGGGAGGGGATTGTTACAATACGGGCATTCCTCTTCAGGTCCTAATTCCTCATCCCATACAATTTCAGTTTGACACCATGGACATACAGTAGTTTCCACTCTATTTCAATCCTTTCTTCTTATCCCATTTTCATCTTCGCCTATTACCCATTCATCATATACACGATCCCTGCTACGAAAAAAATAACAGCCGCAGCAAACAGGGCCCTGATTAAATTTTTCATGGGTGCCTCCTGTAATAAGGTATTTATTTCAGTTCAGCAACGGTAACTCCTGTACCGCCTTCTCCGTAGTTACCTAGACGGTAGCTCTTAACGTTCTTGTGTTTGCGAAGATATTCCTGAATTCCGGAACGGAGAACGCCGGTTCCCTTGCCATGAATTAGGTAAACCTGACCCAAATTAGCCATGAAGGCTTCATCTATAAACCGGTCTGCCTCAACCAAGGCTTCTTCGAGATTGGCACCTCTGAGATCGAGCTCAGATCTGACATGCTCATCACGTGTTCGCTTGACACCTGTTACATGTCTTGTTGCGCCCGCGCCTTGCTTCTGAGCCTGCGGTGTATCGATCAGCTCCAAATCGGTAAGTGCTACTTTCATTTTCATAATGCCAAGCTGAACCAAGGCTTCTTTGCCCGCTAACTCAACGACATGACCTTTCTGATTCAAACTAGCAACCTTAACCTCGTCACCAGGTTCGATTCTCCGAGCTTGAGCCACTTTTTTAATTTTCTTCTTGCGCTCGGCGGGTTCGGCATCACTTAATGCTTTGCGTGCAGCTATGAGCTTATGCTCCTTAACAGAAGCTCCTTCTTGAAGCGCCAGCTTGCGTAGATCACTAATAATTTGCTCTGACTCCTGGCGAGCTTTGGCAATGATCTCCCGGGCCTCCTGCTCCGCCTTCTCGATCCGTCTGTCCCGCTGTTCTTCGAGCTTCATGATCTCTCGTTCATGATGATCCCGAAGCTGCTCCAGATCCTTTCTCAGCTTCTCCGCACGTTCCTTCTCCTGCTCTGCTGTCAGTCGGTTCTGCTCAAGCGAAGCAATCATATTCTCGACCCTTTGATCATCCTCTGTTACTTCTCCGCGGGCATATTCAAGAATATCAGCCGGAAGTCCCAAACGTTCTGCAATGGCAAATGCGTTGCTGCGTCCCGGAACGCCAAGCAATAGTCTGTAGGTCGGACTCAATGTATTCACATCGAATTCCATACTCGCATTAATTACGCCTTTGCGTTCATATGCATAAGCCTTCAATTCGCTGTAGTGTGTCGTCGCAATCAGACGGCATCCGGTTGAATGAATATGTTCAAGGATAGCGATAGCGAGTGCCGAGCCTTCTGAAGGATCGGTACCTGCCCCAAGCTCATCAAAAAGCACAAGGCTCTTCGGTGTCATTTCCGACAATATTCGAATGATGTTCGTCATGTGACTTGAAAAAGTACTAAGGCTCTGCTCAATACTCTGCTCGTCGCCAATATCGGCATATATGGCATCAAATACACATAACTGGCTTCCATCCTCTGCAGATACGAACAAGCCGGACATGGCCATCAGACTAAGCAAACCTACCGTCTTGAGCGTGACTGTCTTACCACCGGTATTCGGACCGGTAACAATGATGGATGTATATGAATTGCCTAATTCGACATCCGTTGGAACAACCTTATCAATGGATATAAGCGGATGACGTCCTTTTTTGATCTTCATGAAGCCACGGTCATTCATGATAGGCAGGGTTGCTTTCATTTCCCTGGCAAGACGTGCTTTTGCAAAAATAAAGTCCAATGCTCCCAGCAAATCGACATCCATGACAAGCAAGTCCGCTTGTTCTCCAACAAGAGCCGTCAATTTCTGCAAAATCACTTCAATCTCTCGCTCTTCTCGCATTCTGGTTTCACGAAGCTTGTTATTCATAGCAACAATGGATTCAGGCTCAATAAAGAGCGTTGCACCTGATCCGGATTGATCATGAACAATCCCCCCAAAATGGGCACGATATTCCGCCTTAACCGGAATGACGAACCTATCCCCACGAATGGTGACAAGCTGATCTTGAAGCATCTTGGACACCGAAGATGAGCGGATCATGGAATCGAGCTTCTCTCTAATTCTTGCTTCACCCGTTCGCAGTTCACGACGGATTTGCGACAAATTAGCGCTCGCCGAATCCAATACTTCTGCCGAATCATCAATACATGATTTGATCGCATCCTCGAGTGGTTTTTGTTCTGACAATTGTTCACTCAGAAAGATTAACTTGTCCATCTGAATTTCTTCCTGCATTCCATCAAGCAGGCGTTTAAGTCTTCGTGCGGTGTGAACCGTATTATGGATGGACAGCAGTTCATGAGGACTTAGCGTTCCACCGATTCGAGCTCTCTTCACCGCAGAACCGATGTCCACAATTCCGGTAAAGGATGGTATCCCTTTTAATCGATCCACGTTAACGGCCTGATCAGTTGCAGATAGCAAATTTTTAACTTCGTCAAGATCGCTGATCGGAACTAAATTTTCAGCATTGTGTTTACCCATCTCTGTTTGCGTGTATAGAGATAATGTATTTAAAATTTTACGATATTCTAACGTATGCAAAATTTTTGAATCCAATGTGACAACTCCTCTCGGGCTCTATTTGTATTATAGCGAAAGAGCAGGACTTGTGCCATTTGAGAATGATGCCGCACATAAGAAATGCGGTATTGTTACATAATAATATTGCATACGGAGTCTGTTCATTAAAAAAGGAGGACAAAATCATGAACATTTTAGGAGCTATAGTCCGGTTTATTGTAGCCGCAATCGTATTGTTACTTGTTGGCTGGATCGTTCCGGGATTCTCAGTAGGTGGATTTGGCAGTGCACTGATCTTGGCCGTTGTGATCGCTTTGTTAGGCTGGGTCATCGAGAGCATCTTCGGTAAAAGAGTTACGCCGTTTGGCCGCGGGATCGTCGGATTCTTGGTGAGTGCGCTCGTTATATGGCTGTCTCAATATATCGTTAGCGACGTTTCCGCCAGTATCCTTGGAGCCATCCTTGCTGCACTAGTCATCGGGATCATTGACATTTTTGTACCAACCCCGTTTGATGCAGCAAAAGGAAATCGCAAATAATTAAGCAGATGTATCATCATCTGCGCACTCGTTTTAAAGAGTCTCCTTATTAATGTAAGGAGACTCTTTTCATGCTTTACTGCTTCTTTCGTAACATGGATGAACATCACCCTGTTTGCGATTTGTTTGCAAAATTCTCACATAAGGAAATGTACAGCCCCCATCCTTCTGAGGTATCATTGTAATGCATAATTATTTTATCCATTACTTGGGAGGCACTGCGTTATGAAAAAAGCCAGCTTTCTGCTGTTCACCCTGATGTTGCTCTTCGTGCTCGCTGCGTGCGGTCAAAATTCTGCGGAGGATCAAGGCGGCGGTATCACTGAGCCTGAAGTTGCTGCAAGTGACGAAATCGTCATTAAAGCGACGAATTACGAATTTGATCAACCAGAGTATCGCATCAAAAAAGGAGTTCCTGTTCGTGTCGTATATGAGAATGTGGAAGGAAACCACGGAATCATTGTACCCGGTCTAAGCCTTCAGCTTGATCGGAATACAACATCAAAAGTCATCACACCGGAAGAAACGGGTGAATTTGAAATCGCATGTTCCGTATTTTGCGGCACGGGTCATTCCACAATGATATCTAAAATCATAGTAGAAGAATAATGGGTAAAAAGCCTGTCCAGCATCGGATTAGATGTTTAAGACAGGCTTTTTCTATAGAGAATGAATCAGCTCTGATCTTGCTCAATCAGCTCGATCCATTCGTTATACTCTGTCTGAAGCTTCGTGTATTCATCTTGCAGCTGACGATATTCATGAGCCAGATTCTCCGACTTGTCCTGCTGCATCTCACGCTCCACTTCAAGAAGCCGCAGCTGATGAGCCGTTACCTCGTAACGTTCAACGACATCCTGCAATTCGGACTCAAGGGCCTTCTTCTCCCCTTGTAAGGAATTCAAGCTCGATAGGGCTGTATCCTTCTGTCGTTCCAGCTCAGCCAGCCGATCATCACCTGCGGCAACTTGCTTCTGCCAGCTGCTGACCTCATCAGCTAACTTGCTGCGGTCTTCTTCCCATTCCTGCTGCTGTGCAGCCAGTTTCTCATATTTGGACTGGAATTCCTGCTTCTGACGCAGTGCTTCTTCCTGAAGAAGCATCCAATGCTGCTCCTTATGAGACCACTCTTCGAGCTCAGACCTTAAGCTCTTCTCATGTTCATTCCATTGGTTCTGCTCCGCACGCAGTGAGGATACGGCTTCCTCAAGCTCCTCGTATTTGAGCTGCCATTCAATCGCCTCTTCCTCAGCTTCATTCAGCAAAGATTGACGTTTCGACAATTGATCCTTGACTTTGACATGCTCGGATTCAATAGCAAGCCATTGTTTGCGAATATTAGCCTGCTCTTGTTCGTATTCTGAAATGAGCTGCTTGTACTTTTGTTCCTGACTAACCGATTGCTCATAATCAGCCTGCAGCGCTTCATATTGCTTCTGCAGATCCGGGAGCTGTTTGGACAGTGCTTCTCGTTCTGATTGTACACGCTCCATCTCTACAGCTGCTTGCTCCAGCTCGCTGCGTACAGTTTGCAGCTCTGCTTGCGTCTTCTCCAAACGTTCGGTCGCTTCAAGAAGCTCTGTCTCCAGCTCACTGATCTCTTGTTTATGCTGCTCGGCTGCCATTCTCCAGCTCTTCTCGCTGCCCGATAGGGAGGCTACCTCGTTCTGCAATTGCCGGGTTGCCGCATGAGCCTGTTCCAGCACTTTCTGTAGTCGCCGCTGTTCCTGCTCAGCCTTCTCACCTGCCTGTTTAAGACTGGAAATCTCGCGCTGACTGACGGTATGCTGTTCCTGGACCTTGCGAAGCTGAGCAGCGCTTGCAGCTTCTTTATCTATTGCATCCTGTATTTTGAGCTTGAGCTGCTCAGCCGTCTCCTGTGCCTTGGCTGCCTCCTGCTCCGCTGTGCGGAGTTTAGCTTGAAGGGAGGAGCTGTTATTCTTCACATCGGATATCTGCTGTTCAAGCTCCTGGATACGGCGAGTATGCTTAAGGATCGTATCCTGCCCTTGTGAAGCAATGGATTCAAGCTCGGTAGCGCGAGCCTGCTCCTGTTCCAATCTTCCGGTAAGCCCCTTCAGCTTATCTTCTTCCTCAGCAAGCTGGGCAAGAGCTTCCTCAAGCTGATTCTCCGCTTCAGCCCGTTCTTCCTCAAGCTGCTTCTGAAGCAGTTCAATATCTTGCTTAAGCTTATGTTCTCGCTCATTATGCGAACGCATAAGCTCTTCCTTAACGGAGTTCAGCTCTTCTCGATATTGCTCATAAGCTGCTGCTTCCGCTCGCTCCGCTTCTTGAACAGCCAAGCTCTCCGCTTCCTTAAGCCGTTCCTCCATCTCGCTCTTCGATTCGCTCAGTCGCTCCTCATAAGCTTCCTTGACTTCGGCAAGATCGCTGTCTGCTTGCAGAAGCTGACTATTCAATTCTTTAACGGATTTCTCCAGCACCTTGATCTGCTCCTCAGCTTGAGCCTTGATTTTGAGGAGATCGGCACCCTTAGCCTCTTCATCCAGCAGCATCTGTGTTATTTCATCAACCTGCTGCTGCGCTTCGGCTGCTGCCTGAGCCTTGATGGACTCGACTTCTTGAAGCTGTTCTTCCTTGAACGCATTTAACTTCGCTGCAGCATCCTCCTCTGCTTGGAGGATACGCGCATCCGCCGATGTCCGTACTTCTTGAATTTTGATATTTAACTGACCAAGCTTATCTTCGCTCGCCTTCAGTGCATTCTTCCATTCCTGCTCCTTGGAACTGAGCATCTTCTGCCATTCTTGTTCCTTCAGATTCAGCTGCTGCTCCAGCTTGGCATACTTAGCTGCTGCTTGATCTGTTAGTTCCTTCAGCTTGGCTTCATGCTGTTTCTGAAGTGCTGCCTTCTCCGATTGCAGTCTTGACTCTAACTGATTCCGCTCCTCCAGAACTTTGTCCGCTTGTGCGGTCTTCTGCTCAAGGAGCTTCCGAAGCTCCCGCTCCTTGGCAGCAGCTTCTTCGATAAGCTTGTTATGCCTCGCTTCCTGCTCTGCAATTTCATTCTTGCGCCTTGCTTCTAACTGCTCTGTCAGCTCTTTCTGCTTCTGCTGTGTCTGCTGTTGCCACTTCTTCTCATTCTGCTGCGAACGATTGAGGAGCTCGTTATAGCTGTGTTCCGCTTTCTTCAGCTCCTCCTCTCGAAGGAGTGTCTTCGACAGCGCCTCTTCCAATTGAGATTTTAATGCACGCTGCTCTTCATTACGCACCTTCTCAAGCTGGGCGAGTGCCTGCTGGGCATTTTGCTTCTCTTTATCCAGAGCAGCTCTTGCTTGTTCGAGTTGCTTTAATTTCTCCATCTGCTGTTCATAAGTATCCTGAAGCTTAGCCAACTCGCTTCCCAGCTGTGTCTTCTCGCCAGTTACCATCTTCAGCTCATTCTTAACCTGTTGAACCTGCAAAGATTCCTCTGCCATATGTACTGCAGTCAAAACGGCAAGTCTCGGCGTATCCAGTCTGGAATGGGTCTTTGATATGGCGTTCATTCTTTCGTCAACCAGGCTTGCAACCTGTTTCATATATTCGGCACTGCTGCCGACCAATTTATAAGAAGTCCCGTAGATGTCTACGGTGACGCGAGTACGATTAGGTGTAGTCACAGTTGTGCCCTCCTTCATGTCTGTCTTGTTGATTCTAAGTTGAAAAAAAATCACATCGAACCTTGATGTTTAAGGATTCGATGTGACTTAGGGCAATTCCTGCAATTTTTTTCTCAAAAAATAAAGGGTAAATCAGGAAAAAAGCTTATTTGCGAAGTTCCGCTCCTGTTTTATCGGACAGATCTGTCAGCACTTTTGTATGAACCGCTGTAATTTCTTCTTCGGTTAGTGTGTGATCCTTGTGACGGTATGTTAGTGCAAGGGCTATACTCTTCTTGCCTTCTCCCACTTTCTCCCCTGTATAAATATCGAATACTTGAACAGACTGAAGCAATTCACCGGCAGATTCCCGGATCGAAGACATCAAGACGCCAGCTTCTACCGACTGCTCTACAACCACTGCAATATCACGGGAAACTGCAGGGAAGCGTGGCAGTTCACGATAGACAAGTGGAGGAAGAGCTTGATCATACAAGGCTTCAAGTGACAATTCGGCGATATACGTATCTCCCAGATCATAGGCCAGCTGAAGCTCAGGATGGACTTGACCAAGTGTTCCTACGAGAACCTGATCCTCCCCGGAAACATTCAGATAAATGGAAGCCGAGCGTCCAGGGTGATAGTCCTTCGGCTGATTCGCAGCGTAGCTGATCTGTCCTTCGAGTCCGAGGTATGCAAATATGGATTCCACAGCACCCTTAAGATCAAAGAAATCGACCTTCTCAGCTGTAATATTCCACTGCTTCTCAATTCGATTGCCGGACAAGAGCAGTGACAGCACTGGAATTTCCTTAGGTTGCTTCGTCAGCGTCTCTTCTTCTGTATAAAAAACGCTGCCGATCTCATACAGGGCGAGGCTCTCCTGCTTGCGATTGCGATTGTACTGCGCTGCTTCCAGCATTTGAGGAAGTGCGCTTGTTCTGAGCACGCTCTGTTCTTCACTCATCGGCATTGCGAGCTTCACAGAGTGGCTGCCTGCTGTCAATGCTGAAAATTGTGTCGCCCGCTCAGGATTAACGAAGGAATAACTAATCATCTCCTGATATCCTCCATTAGACAAGAGACCACGCAGTGCTCTGCGAATCACCTGAGGCTTGGTGAGTGATCCTGGTGTAGTAGGTCCTTCGATAACCGTTGTTGGGATATCATCGTAGCCGTATAGACGGGCAACTTCCTCAATAAGATCCACATCTCGAGTAATATCTCCCCGGCGTGTAGGTACAGTGACATGAAGCTCATTCTGAGGAGCAGCTTCATATGTGAAATGCAGACGATCAAAAATGGCTTGAATTGCCTCAGCAGATAGCGATGTACCTAGATAGTTATTCACTTTGGAAACAGACAGGGCAATAACTCGTTCTTCATTTGATCCTGCTGTGGACTCCACGATTCCAGGATGTACGTTTCCTCCAGCATACGCACTGATCAGGGATGCAGCACGGTTCAGTGCAGGAATAACAGAGCCAGGATCTACATTCTTCTCAAAACGAAGACTGGATTCGGAGCGCAGTCCGAGTTCGCGGGATGTCTTACGTACGGTCGTACCGTCAAACTTAGCCGATTCCAACAAGATATTGGCTGTATCGCCCGTAACTTCAGAATTCTGTCCGCCCATTACACCGGCAATCGCCACCGGTTTAACACCATCCGTAATCAGCAGCATTGAGTCTTTCAGCTTGCGTTCCTGATCGTCGAGCGTTACAAATGTTTCACCATCTGTGGCTTGACGAACGACGATATTGCCCCCCGACAGCTGATCCGCATCAAAGGCATGCAGCGGCTGACCATATTCCAGCATCACGTAGTTGGTAATGTCCACAATGTTATTAATTGGACGAATACCAGCTGCTATCAGGCGGTTTTGCATCCACTGTGGGGATGGTTTAATCGTAACTCCACTAATATATCTAGCCGAGTAATGAGTACACAGCTCAGGCGCATCGACTTGTACCGAGATATGATCCGCTGCCGCTGAGCCAGACTCATTGATATCTGCTTCAGGTACCGGCAAAGTAACATCTCTGCTCAAAATGGCACTAACTTCGTAAGCAGCTCCAATCATGGACAATGCATCCGAACGGTTTGGCGTAAGATCAAGCTCAAGCACATGATCATTAAGACCCAGCACCTGCTCGATCGGTGTTCCTACTTCAAGCTCAGCTGGAAGAACGAGAATCCCTTCCTGAAGCTCTTTAGGCAAGAGCTTGTCATTTAGACCGAGCTCTTTGGCAGAACAAATCATTCCTTGTGACAGGGCACCGCGAAGCTTGGCTTTTTTAATTTCAAGACCGCCTGGCAGCTTTGCTCCGACAAGAGCTACAGGAACCTTCTGACCTGCATCTACATTTTTCGCTCCGCATACGATCTGAAGCTCTTCCGTAAGTCCTGCATCGACTTTACAAATGTTCAGCTTATCCGCATCTGGATGCTTCTCCTTGCTGGTTACGTAACCCACGACAACTTTGGTCACACCTTGATTCCGATTTTCTACAATATCAATTTCAATTCCCGCACGTGTGATGCGTTCAGCCAAATCCTGCGGTGCAACACCCTCTAGAGAAATATAATCAGATAACCATTCTGTTGATACTCTCACGTTACGATCACTTCCTTCTATTTATATAGGCTTCTAATCCAGCCTGGTTAAATGTAATTATAGTCTGGCAAATTGCTTCAGGAATGAGAGGTCACTGTTATAGAAATGGCGAATATCGTCAACACCATATTTCAGCATCGCAATCCGTTCTACACCCATACCAAATGCAAAGCCGCTGTATTCCTTAGGATCGTAGCCGCCCATCTCAAGTACGTTAGGATGAACCATACCCGCTCCTAGAATTTCAATCCAGCCGGTTTGTTTACACAAACGGCAGCCAGCTCCGCCACACTTAATGCAGGTAACATCGACTTCAACACTAGGCTCCGTGAATGGGAAGAAGCTGGGACGAAGACGAATTTCGGTATGTGCACCGAACATTTCACGCACGAACTGGAGCAAAGTACCCTTGAGGTCACTCATCCGGATGTTTTTGCCAACGACAATTCCCTCTACCTGATGGAACTGGAAGGAATGCGTAGCATCATCGTCATCTCGCCGGTACACTTTACCTGGAACGATGACCTTTACAGGGGATTCGCCTTGCATCGCTTGCATCGTTCGAACCTGTACAGGAGATGTATGTGTGCGCATCAGAATATCTTCTGTGATGTAGAAGGAATCCTGCATATCACGGGCCGGGTGATTCTTCGGCAGGTTGAGCGCTTCAAAATTGTAATAGTCCATTTCAACTTCTGGACCTTCAGCCACTTGATATCCCATACCTACAAATATATCCTCAAGATCCTGAATAACCTTCGTTAGTGGATGGAGCCCGCCTTCTGGCAGACGGCGTCCCGGCAGCGTAACATCAATGGTTTCCTTCGCTAGACGTTTCTCCGTTTCTGCTCTTTGGAATGCTTCTTGCTTCTCCTCAATCACTGCTTCAATGGCACCACGAACGTCGTTTGCCACCTGTCCAATTACCGGACGTTCTTCTGCACTCAGGGCACCCATACCGCGCAAAATTTCAGTAAGCGCACCTTTTTTTCCTAGATATTTCACTCGGATATCGCCAAGTGCTTGTGCATCATTTACGCCTGCGAGCTCAGCAAGCGCATCGCTCTTTAAAGCTTCTAATCTTTCTTTCATGGCGTTCAAATAGCCTCCTTCATAGCCCTAAGATTTTGATCAACAAAAAAAGGCCTTCTCTCCCGATGAAGGGACGAAAAGACCGTGGTACCACCCTTGTTAGATTCATGTACAGCTGTTCACATGACCATGTTCAGCCATATCCGCTATACGATTTCAATCTCACTTTAGCACGTTCATAACGGGACGTGAACCGGTATCCTCTACTGACAAACACAGTATACGGCACATACCGTTATACCCTGTTCGATGTTCAAGGAACTGCTCCGGAGCGAACTTCGACAGCCTGATTTCGTAGAAACGCTCTCAATCTCTGGCGCTTCCTCCCTGTACAAAAGCACTGTGTACTCTTCTCCATCTTAGCATTTTGTTCATTTAAGTCTTGCCTAGTTTGCTACATTATTATACGCAAATGTGTCTTCTCTCGCAAGCCCTGCAGGCAAAATAGGCTGTCTCCTCTATTTGAACGAACCCTTATCCTTCTTCTGCAGCGCAGCCAGTTTGGAGCGAAGCTCCCGAATCTCCTGCAGCGTTGCACTGTCCATATAATAAGATTCTACATCAGCGGGTTGCCCAGGATTTGCTTGATCATAACTAGACCCTGTCAGCAATTCATTCAAACGATGCTGCAGCTGAATGCGCAGGTCTTCCTCCTCACGCTCCTCAGGCGTTTCACTTTTCCTAACCAAATGTTCTTCATATTCCTCTACCGTTCCATCAAATATGCGCAAGGGCTCATGCTTACCCATTTGAAGCAGCTGATTGGCCAGCTTTCGAACAAGCGTTCGATCGTGAGACACAAATACTAAAGAGCCTTCGTAGCTGAGCAGCGCTTCCTCCATCACTTCTCTAGTATCAATGTCTAAATAATTGGTTGGTTCATCGAGGACGAGCAGGTTAGAGCCGCTGAAGTACAGCCTTATAAACGCTGCTCTGCATTTCTCGCCCATGCTCAAATCGCCAATCTTCTTAAACACATCATCCCGTGAAAATAAGAAATTGCCCAGCATGGTCCGTGCTTCCGTTTGTGTCATGAATGGATTAATGAGCAAGCTGTCCAGCAAGGTCATCTCGGGCTGAAGTCCTTCAAGCTCCTGCGAAAAATAACCTATTTTGGTTCTGGCATGAAGGTTTACCTCTCCCTTTTGCGGAGACAGCTCTCCCGTGATAAGCTTTAACAGGGTTGTTTTTCCGGCACCATTCATTCCTTGGAGTGCAATCCTCTTTCCCCGTTCAACGGCCAGGTCTACACCGGAGAATACAGGTGTCTGACTACCAAGATAAGTGTACTCTACGTCTCTTAGCTGTACAAAGTTCCTTGCTCCAAATTCCCCTTCCTTTAATTCCACACTGACTTTAGGTCCCTCTCGCGGCCTTTCAACTCGTTCTCCCTCGAGCCTTTCAAGCTGCTTCTGCTTCGCATGATATCTTGATATATTTTTATTGGCTCTTGCCTTGTAATAGCTCGCTGCTATTCTTGATTCTGTGACATTACCTGCATTTCGGTGTGATATCTTAAACCATTCCTGATATTTCCGAATGGACTCCTCCAGTGCTTTTTTGGCAAGCTCCTGTTGACGATATTTAGCAGCCTGCTCTCTCTTCTCGCGCTCCTTCTGCTCTTTGTATTCCTCATAGCCCCCCGGATATTTACGGGTTCCCTCATAAGTAAGCTCACAAATACTCGTGGCTACCCGATCCAAGAAGGTCCGGTCATGCGATACAAAGACGAGCGTGCCTGAATAGGACAGCATCCACTCTTCCAGCCAGGTCATACTCTCATGATCGAGATGATTGGTCGGTTCATCCAGAATAAGCAGTCTCGGTTTTCTGGTTAACAGCGCGGCCAGGCGCAGCCTGGTCTTCTGACCTCCACTAAGTGAAGAGAAGGGGCGATCCCACAGCACTTCGCCAATACTGAGATGTGTCATCATTCGCTCAAGCTCTGCTTCTCTAGCATAACCACCGAAGGCTTCGTATTGCTCGAGTATCTCTCCGTAGCGCTCAAGCGAAGCCGGGGAAGAATCAGGCTCAGAAGCGAGCTGTTCCTCGGCCTCCTGAAGCTCCATTTTTAATGCTCCCCAAGTTCCACTCTCTACAAAGGCAATCTGTTTAACACTCCAATGCTCCTCGGGTTTAAAGTCCTGACGCATGAATCCGATTTCCTCAGACTCAAGATGGACGGTCAGAGTACCTGCCGTTGGCTGCTCACTACCCGTCAGAATGTTTAGCAGCGTAGTCTTACCACAGCCATTACGCCCAAACAGTGCAATACGCTCAGACTCGTTAACCTCCATATTGACATGTCCGAACAATGTCTTACCGTTCCAATCCTTACTAATCTCACGCATATGAATAAGTGTTGTCATACCGTATCTCCCTCTTTCTGTACAAAGCTAAAACACCGCAGGCAAGGAGCCTGCGGCTTAGACGTTCGTCTATAGAAAAAGCGTACTTTAGAGGATGGGAGTACAGGTAAGTACACCTGTCTTAACGTGAGCACAGTAGAGCTGACCGGTCCAAGTATACAGCCAAGCCATGAACGGACAGCACAAATAACCACACGCATTCCATCAGTAGAATTAAGCACACTTGCCCCTAGATACGTCAGCCGCATACAGCTAACCTGCTTCACCATCGGTTTACAGTTATCTTCAGGATTTCGTGTGTTTTACTCCATGATACGTGTGGTTACCTCTCATTCATCATCATTGTTCTTAGTATAGCATGAACTTTTAGAAAGGCAAATATGCAAATGCCTATTTAAGACTACAACGACTTCTCCTGAAACCATTTCAGGAAAGCGTCAGCTACCTGTTTACCTGCTTCCCCATTCGGGTGTGGATCAAATTCATTACTCATATACTTTTGCTGAATACGGTACTCCTCTGGCGCTGTGCAGGACAATAACTCCGCAATATCAAATACATAATCCACGCCTTCAGGCGGTCTCGTGCGAATCGTCTCATTTACCGTACGCCAGTTTTCTTCCCTGTGCTCTGCAAAATTAAACGGAGGTACGGTGAAAAGAATAATTTGAGGCTCCGCCCCCGGCTTCTGCTTCAGCTTCTGGACAATGGATGTCAGATCTTCTAGCAGCTCCTCGCTGGTGCGTGCGCCAATATCAATATCATTGACACCCAGCACCAAAGCTACAATATCTCCTTGCCGTGCTTTCTGAAGCCACGAACCATCTGCAGCCGCATCATAGGCCCTTGCCCAGCCTGAACCGATGTTCCAAACACTGTTTTCTGCATTTAATCCAGCTGCTATACGTGCTACCCAGTATTCATAGCCATCTTTTAAAGTTCTTACTCCCTGGGTAATAGAGTCTCCCAAGAAGATCATTCGATGCTTCACATCTCGTTTGTATCCTATGAATGCCGGCAAGACCAGCTGGTTCTCCAGCGGTGTAAAGGATGTGCCCGTGTCCTCGGAAGCATGGATCCCTTCTGCAGCATAGGAAGAGACAAGCAGCCCTTCTGTGTTGTATGGAAAAGACTTCCCTGCCGCCTCCGTCGTAATAGTCCAGGTAAATACCAGATCACGCCCCGGCAGCACATCGATCGTGACAGCATCACTCCAAAACTGTTCTCCAGGCTGTACTTGCTTGGTATATTCCCCTTCAAATGTGATCGGGGTGCCCGAGCCTGGAACAACACTCCCATCTCGATTTTCCTGACTGACAGCCACATAGGCGGACTCGATCTTCCATTCTCCGCCAGCCATGCTCCCTCTTGCTATAGCACCAACATCCCAGGTGGAATCCACCGCATTGCTATGCCAAAATTTCATTTCCAGCGGACCGTTCTCTCTAAGCCTGATGTACGTTCGATATGTACGTGTGAATGCGGTTTCCTGAATCATTATAAAATTCGTTGCCGTTGACACGGCAGTTGCAGATACGTATTCCCCTAGCATTTCGATCCATCCTTTTATTCATGATGATATTGGGTCAAGTTTAACTAATCTTCACCATTATACTCCAGCCTCAAAAAACTTTGCTACTCCACATGGGTAAAAAGCCTCACGACGAACCATATGTAAAATGACCGGATATTAGCTGTATTTACATATATTTTTACTGTATAGGGAACGCTGTTCTAAGTAAAAGGAGGTTTTTGTATGCTTAATGCAAATTACTGGCTTAAACACCCTGCACATAATTATGTTCTCATAGTGATTGCAGCCAGTGAAGAGATCTGATGAATGAAATGAAAGAGGATTTGAGTATATTTACTGATCTGAAGCCCAGAATTGCCGCGAGTTTTATTTGGTCATATATGGTATAGCTCAGGGTACATTGATTATTATGCATAAGAAGATGATTCAGTTACCTTTTTAGGCAATAGTGCATATATTGACCATTATAAAACTTGGAGGATATTCATATGTACTTACCATACCCTTATTGCTATAGATCTGCCTTCACACCAATATGGTCAATCTCCACTACTGAAGCCATCGAATTAATCAAAGAGGCTGTACAAGGCGAAAGAAACGATGAATTGTTCTATAACAGTCTAATTAATCTTGCTCCTGATCCATATCAAGCCACAATAATCACTGGAATAAGAAATGATGAACGTGAACACAACAGAATGTTTCGACAAATGTATACAGATCTAACGGGACAAGAAATTACGGGAGTGAGTAATGAGCAGCCCGAACAAGTCGAATCTTATCTTAGTGAATTGCAAAAAGCTTTTCAGGGAGAATTAGAAGCGGTTGAGAAATACAGAAAAATTTGGTTTGGCCTTCCACAAAGTATATACAAAGATACGGTTTGGGGAATCATTCTTGATGAACAAAAACACGCAGATAAATATAATAATCTAATAGCTTACAACCTATCAAAAAAATGAACGTCTGAAATTATAGGCAATCGCTCTATTACTTCGAATAATGCATACTGAAAGAATACATCGAATTATAAGCAAACAAAAAACCCCTGCAGGGCAAGGGTTTAAAGTCTTTATAAATGTGAAGCGGGTGATGGGAATCGAACCCACGCTACCAGCTTGGAAGGCTGGAGTTCTACCATTGAACTACACCCGCATATATACAATCGGGATGACACGATTTGAACATGCGACCCCCTGGTCCCAAACCAGGTGCTCTACCAAGCTGAGCTACATCCCGTCATCGTTATGTACTAAATTGATTATTTGGTGACAAATATTAATATATCACTATAAGGTATTCCTTGCAATACTTTTTTGATGAAGAGAAGCATTAGAAGCTTTCTAGATAGAATGAACTCACAGATTAAAAAGATGAAATTTGTACCCTTTCGGTGCTAAATTAAACACAATGCTGCGAATCCATTTCTCAAATCATTAGAGCAATAATGCTGATCCTAACTAATATAATTATGTACGTATCACGTTCATTCTATCTAGTAAATTCTAAATACATACTACCGCCTTTAAGAATCGGGCTTCAAAATCTTCAGACTTTAGAGGTTTGCTGAAAAAGTACCCCTGACCTTCATGACAATGCTGCTCCTGCAGAAACTGCAGCTGTTCTTCATTCTCTACACCTTCAGCCGTCACCTTTAGCTGTAAATGCTTAGCCATAGAAGTAATGGTGGACACGATCGCCTTGTTGCTCCGATCCTCCATGAGCTCACGTACGAAGGACTGATCAATCTTTAAGCGATCGATCGGAAGCTTCTTAAGATAATGCAATGAGCTGTAGCCGGTGCCGAAATCGTCAATGCTGATCTGTACACCTAGCTTCTTGATCCGATCGAGAACATCAATTCCTTGATCATAGTCCAGCATCGTGCTTTCTGTGATTTCCAGCTCCAGACATGTCGGATCAAGCCCCGTTTCGAGCAGAACACGCTGAATCCGATCGATCAGATGCACATCCTGAAATTGCCGGATGGACAGATTCACAGAGATAGATAAAGATTTGTATTGCTGCTGCCATTTTCGATTTTGTGCACATGCCGCCTCGAGCACCCATTCCCCCAGCGGAACAATAAGCCCACTCTCTTCAGCAATGGGAATAAAATCTGCCGGCGAAATCGTCCCTTTTACCGGGTGCTGCCAGCGAACCAGCGCCTCAACACCAACGACCTCGTTCGTTCTTAGATCGACTTGCGGCTGATATTCTAAGTAAAACTCTCCTCGCTCCAGGCCCTTTCTGATATCATGCTCCATTTGCAGGCTTTTCTGCGCTTCCCGCTTCATCGAGGCTGCATATCGGTTCAAGTCCATTCCATGATCCTTCGCAAAATGAAGTGCTGTATTCGCATTTCGAAGTAATTCTTCAGGTGAGCTTCCGTCAAATGGAAACAAGCTAATGCCGGCAGAAGGGGTAAGATACAGCTCACGGTCTCTCAATAGTAATGGCTCTTTGAATTGCTGTAGGATTTCACTTACTTGCCTGTTTAATAATTTCGTTTCTACAAATTCGCTTAAGACAACAGCGTATCGATCACTGTCCAGTGAGAACACCTCTATTTTACCGCCTCTGTATTGCTTTAGGCGTTCCCCTGTTTTTTTAAGCAATTGATCGCCGAACTGATAACCTAACGAGTCATTTATGATCTTAAATCGGTTAATGTTGATGACAAGCAGACCCACCGTCCGATTCTCAGAATATGCATAATGCATACAATCACTCAAATGTAAGAGCAAAGACCTCCGATTCGGCAATCCGGTTACTTCATTATAATGAGCCATGTAGTTCAACTGCTCTCGGGTGACGGTTTGCCGCTCAAGCGGGATCGTGACATATACGTTGAAATATACCTCTTGAAAAATAAAATAGGCCAGCAGTTGAAAGATCATGGACAGCGTAAAAGAGAGATCAGTTACCTCTTGAACCTGCAATATAAAGCCTTGACTAACAATGCAAAATATCATACCAAGTCTGAGGTTCTTGTTCACATTCATTACTCGTTTTACTCTTGAAAATAGCAGCCCCAAAAGAGCCAGCATTAGAAAAGATAAAAGAGCAATATGTATTACATAATGAATTGGATTTACAATCTCGTTCAAGGGGTCATAAATGCTAAAGATGTAATCAAGATTGTCGTTGTTTTGTAGAAGGAGAAGCAGGACTGCCATATATAACAGGGCAGCGCATAATCCTATAGATTTATGGATGGGACGCTCCTGGGATTTTGGAGAAGAAAACCCGAGATAAAGCATCCCCATTACACAGAGCAAACGCGTCAAAAATACGATAAGAATGACATCGGATGAATCCACCAGCAAGCCGTTTCTGAAGGTGATTCCGCTGTAATGAATGAATAATAGCAATTCCAAAAAACCTGCAGCAAAAAAAACAGAAGCGATATATTGCCCATTATGTGTCCTCTGCCCCTGTTCAAGCAGCCTTGCCTGGTTAAATGCCGAGAAGCAGATAATCAACGAACATAGAGAGATGCCCATTCCGAATAAATTAATAATTTCCTGACTAAGCTCTGAAGATAAGGAAGGCATTATCCATGGATTCAAGATACATAATATAAGACCAGCACCCGCAGTCCATAGGAACTTGGGATGTCTCAATTTAATGCTCATAGCATTTATTGATGCCTCCTAAATATTGTCCATAAAGTACATTTATATCAATGGTAATTCTATAATTCACCGATTAGATCTGACATAATCCAACATTTTCTTCAATATCCACTGGACTATAATACCATTTTATCAGCAAACTTTGTACTATTTTTTTGTTTTATCTATACGTAAATACGAAAATAATAGGCCAAAGGTCATTAAAAATAAAAAGCACTCTCTACAATTCAGTAGAGAGTGCCTAGTCATGGAATGAGGAAGCAAAATACCCAGTGCTCACTTCAGGATTTAGTCGATTAAATTGTTCCTAATCAGATATATACAATCACTTATCAAAGTTCACTTCGGGTGTTGTTAGCGTGTCAAAGAAATCGACAACCCGATCTTTGTCATCTGAACTGCGAAGCGCCATGGCAGAGCGTGGATGCTCGTCAAGATGACCTGTTATCATATACGGAAGGATATAGCCCCACTCTTCTTTCTCACGCAAAGGTACAAGCAGCTGCTCCAGAGCATCAAGTACAGGACGGAGCTTATATTTAGTTCCTTTCAGATGAGCTATCAATAGTTCAGTCGGACAATTTCCGGCAGCACGGCCCATTCCGTATACGGAAGCATCCAGCAGCTCAACCCCAAGTTCAGAAGCGATCAGCGTATTGGAGAATGCCAGCTGCATGTTGTTATGGGTATGAACCCCAAGCCGTTTATTAGGCAAATGAAGCTTGAACTTCTCAACAAGATATTTAATGTCACTGTGATCCAGGCTTCCATAGGAATCAACGATATATACGACATCAACCACGCTCTCATTGATCATCTCGAAAGCTTCAAGAAGCTCGTTCTCCATTACATTAGATAATGCCATAATGTTTAGTGTCGTTTCGTAGCCGCGTTCATGGAAGATGCGCACTAGCTCTAGACCTTTGTCCACATCCTTGATGTAGCAAGCGACACGGATCAAATCCAGCATACTCTCGCTCCGAGGAAGAATGTCGTTTTCGTCTACTCTTCCGATGTCTACCAGTGCGGACAGCTTCGTGTTGCCTTTTTGCGGGATGACCTTTCTTAAGAAATCGTCATTCAGAAAGCGCCAAGGCCCAGCTTTATCGGCACCCTTCAGCAGCTTAGGGGAGTTTTTATATCCGATTTCCATATATTCAACGCCTGCTTCATTTAAGCTCTCATACAGCTTCTGTACAAAATCCACGCTGAAATCCCAATTGTTCACGAGGCCGCCGTCTCGAATCGTGCAGTCTACAATCTTGCTATGATTAGTCATCGTCTTCATTGCTAAGCTCCTTTGTATGCCTACTTTTATTTCTATCATGATACTTGAACGTGGAATGAAAAGTAAAGTGAAGCTTGGCCTAATCTGACATTAAGCTTACTTATGTGCCTGATCAAGCGGTTGAATCTCCTCGGGAGATACTTGCTGTTCTCCATATCTAACTTTATTATACAAAGCAATCAACTGGTGTATCCGATCTCCTCTGTACGGAAAATGCTTATAATTCGTCTCATGTTCTTTAAGCCATTGGCCAAACTCATTAGGCGTGAGTGATGAAGGCAGTGGTCCCGCTTCCTTACCAGCCTGCTCTACAACAGACTTATAATAATAACGAATTCTTTGTTCTGGTTCCACCGGGACTCGTTGCTTACGGAACATGCGAAATATGTCTTTCTTCGGTCTATTCTGGATGGTCTCGGTTATATCGATATAAGCTATTTTTTCTGGCAGTGCAGCCTCCTGTTTGGTTTGGCTTCTAGATCGCAAATATCGGTTCACCTTCTTGAGCAATCTCCACAGTCCATAACCAATGAATACAAAGAAGGCAAGAACAGCGAGCATAACCAGCGCGTTCAGCAGCCAATCCCATACGGGTGATGATTCACTCGAAGGTTCTGCTTCAGCTGGCGGGAATAGAAGTCCTTCTGAAGGAAGCTGGGGTATAGTCTCAGGTATTTCCTTAGAAGGCTCCCCATCAAACAAAGAACGAAACCAGCTCGTAAATCCGTTCCATAAGTAACTAAACATTTCCGATAGATAATTAAATGTCCCCAGGATGATAACTATAACCAGGAAGAGTACCATTCGTGTCCGGTTCAGCTGGGAGAAGCTTTTTATTTGTGGTCTCTTGCCTTCAGCGTCTAACGTTGCCCTCCGCATCTCACGTGAATGCCTTGTCCAAACGTAGACTAAAAATCCGACTATACCAGCTGCATAAATACTCATCGCATAATCGTCTATTCTAGGCACTCTCGTGGCAATCAAGCTCAGCGCAAGCAACGAAATAAGTCCCATATATTGTAGACGATCCGCAAGAGCAAATCTTATTCTTCGATTGACCAGAACGAATACGCGATATGCCGCTCCGCCTCCTGCCGCAGCTGCCAGAAGAACAGAGAGCATCATTATACGTTGGTCTGCTTGGGATAGGAGCGTTCCGCCACCGGAGATTAACATTCCAGCAATCATTGCTACACATCCGGCCATAAACTTGTTATTGATTGGTGAGCTAAGCCATATCGCTGCAAGAAGACCTAGCAGGAGCATGAAGAACGTATAAACAGGGCTCACCTGCAGCGCAAAAACAGAGAGCAGTACAATCAGTGGATAGAGATAGATAAGCTCCATCAAGCCCTGCATATAAACTTGAATACGTACCGCTTGATTACGATTTACGATCATTTCTCATCTCCCCGCCTCCATGTACTCTTGAGCCGAATCAACGTATACAATGCTGACTTTGTTTCCACCGATTCTCAGACGGCTTAGCTGTTCCTCCATGCCAGGAGATACGAAAGGAGTGATTAATAAATAATCCTGATGCTCTCCTGAATGAAGTTGCCTGTCCGCCTCATCCATAAGCACCTGCTCCATCGGCATCAAGCACTTCAATTGTACTTCCGCCATGGCCTGCATTATGTATTCTGCGTGAAGAACTCCATAGTCAGCATCAATCCGAACCAATGAATTCGATCCTAATGTGTACGCATTGTGCATGAATCCTGTTTTCAGTCCTCTGCTCACTGCATCATTCACCGCGGTTGCAGCATATGATAAGCCTCTCTCCGCCATACCCGGCTTGGTTACGACACTCCACATGTCACTGGATTCCTGAATATTTAATATAATGAGCGTTTGCGGATCCGAGCTGTAGCCTTGTTTATATACCTGCAGTTGACCCGTTCTTGCGCTTGCTGTCCAGTGAATCCGATTCATAGGATCACTCGCTCCATATTCCCTCACACCCAGAATCAGAAACGGATCCTCCACAATCCAGCGGGAGACCTCAAGCTCGCCTTGCCAAACTTCATAGCTCGTCGGCATTTCGTGATCAGCAAGTAGTGCAGGGAATACGGTAATCTGTTCGGATACAGGCTGCTTCCTCGCACTGGAATAGACACCCAGAAGGTCACCACCTGTCATCGTCACCGTTTCCAACGGATACACACCGCGGTGCTGACAAGTAAAGAAATGCTTGCGCGTAATTCGAGTATAGGGTTTAAGCGAGAACAGACTTTGATGATTCTGATAAATATCTCCTCTGCTGATTCCGAGCTCAGCACCGGTATGAAATATAAATGATGCCGGCATCATTGCCTCTAAGCGAAGCCAGGGAACAGGAAGTCTCTTCTCATTCGAAATCTTCTCGACCATCTCGAGCTCATCCCCGGCATAACACTGTTTCTTTGCAAACTCGCGCTGATAAGAAATTCTCTTCAATGCGGGTACGCCAAGAACAATGCCTTGAGCGAGAATAAGCAGGAGTCCTACAACAAGAAACCATAGAAGCTCCATCGTTTATTGCACACTGCTTTCTACACTCATTCTGTCACTCGGCACAGGAATTTGTGAGATTATACCGCTGAGCAGCGCTTCTGACTTACCCTCCTGCTGCTTGGATCGATGCTTGAATACGAGCCGATGCGACAGTACCGGCAGCGCCAAAGCCTTTATATCATCGGGCAGCACGTATTCCCTGCCTTGTATTGCAGCCCGGGCCTGTGCGGCCTTAAGCAGCGCTTGTGTCCCTCGCGGGCTTACGCCTAGCGCAATATCTGGATGATGTCTTGTTGCGTCAGCAATAGCTATAATATAGCGCATCAGATCCTCCTGTACGCGAACAGCTGTATACACCGATTGTGCAGCGACGATATCACGCTGGGCTACAACCGCAGATACACCTGTCTTGAAATCCCCGCTTACCGTACGCCGCAAAATTTCCACACTTTCCTCCTGAGTAGGATAACCCATACTCATCTTGAGCATAAAGCGGTCCATTTGTGCCTCAGGCAGCGGAAATGTACCTTGATTATCTACAGGATTTTGCGTGGCAATGACAATAAAAGGCTTTTTGAGTTCATGTGTATGCCCATCGACACTAATTTGCCTCTCCTCCATGCATTCCAGCAAGCTCGACTGTGTTCTCGGTGTGGCCCGGTTAATTTCATCAGCTAAAATCAAGTTAGCAAACAGAGGGCCTTCTCGGAATTCAAACTCTCCTTCTTTTTGATTATAGAAATGAATCCCCGTCAGGTCGGAGGGCAGTAGATCAGGAGTAAACTGAACTCGTCTAAATATACAATCTAACGAAGCTGCCATCGTTTTGGCCAGCAAAGTCTTCCCGGTACCCGGTACATCTTCAAGCAGAATATGCCCGGAGGCAATCAAAGCAATCAGCATCAGATCTACCGTGTCTTCTTTGCCTACAATGACTTTTGCCATATTTGATCTTAGCTTGGCCGCCACCTGTGCGATCTCTTGAATATCCATAACGATGTCATGACCTCCCCTTATTCGTAAGCGTTTCCATATAGATACAGTGATTTTACCATAACCCTATAATCCATGCATGTTTTTCCAAATGAAAAAGACCTTGTGAGTCACAAGGCCAGCATTACTTATTGATTTATTACATAATCTGCAATGGTTCTCACCATCGCTCCTGTAGCTCCTTTGGGATGAATGCCTCTCTCTTTCGATACATAGGCAGTCCCGGCAATATCCAGATGGATCCACGGCATTCCTTCTGCAAATGTACCTATAAATAGACCTGCAGTAATGGAAGCTCCGTATCTTCCCGTACTGTTCCGCAGATCGGCGACCTCGCTTCGCAGCATCTCCTCGAATTCCGTATAGGCAGGCAGCGGCCATACCTTCTCACCTGTTCGTTTGGAGGCTAATATGAATTCATTCAAGAACGGGTCGTCGTTAGATACTGCTCCTGTAGCGACGTCGCCGAGGGCTGATACAACCGCTCCAGTCAGCGTAGCTACATCAATGATCCGTGTGGCTCCCAGCTCCTTCGCATACGTTAATCCATCAGCTAACACGAGCCTTCCTTCTGCATCCGTATTTAGAATCTCAACGGTCCTTCCGCTGAGTGTAGTGATAATATCTCCCGGTTTGAAGGCACTGCCGGACGGCATATTTTCGGCTGAGGGAATGACAACAACCACATTCTGCTCTGGACGTATCAGGCATAGGGTATGAAGCGCACCAAGAACCGCGGCCGCTCCGCCCATATCACTTATCATCTCCTCCATCCCAAGACGGGGCTTTAGAGATATTCCACCTGTGTCAAACGTAATGCCTTTTCCGACTAAACCGATAATCTCTCCTTCCCAGGCGGACTTCCCTTGATACTTCAGGACAATCATTCGAGGAGGGTTCACGCTCCCGGACCCTACCGACAGGAGCCCTCCCATCCCCTTCTTAACCATTTCCTGCTCATCCAGCACTTCATATTCAAGCCCATGCTGCTCAGCGAGCCTTTCGGCCGCACTTGCGAGATCACGGGGAACAAGCATATTACCAGGAAGATTTGTCAAATCTCTAGCTAATATCGTTCCTTCTGCGAAAGCCTTGCCCCTCTCCATACCTATATACCACTGCTGCTCATATTCGTCCTGAAACACTTTATCCTGGTGGAAAATAAGCCGCTCGGGACCTATATAGGCCTGTTGATTACGCTTGTAAGTTTTGCGGCGATAAGTTCCCAATATAAATCCCTCGGTGAGAGCATGAGCCACGGCAGCAATATCTTGGGACAGCGAATAAGTGAGTAAGGAGGAAGGTAATGCAAAAACGACTTGATCTGCATTGATCTTCACTGTCATTTTTGCAGCACGCACTGCAGCAAGGCGAAGACCTTCAGGATTCAAAGGATACTGTCCAGTTCCTACTAATATTAGGGTTATTGGCATATCTGACTGCATGACCGGTATTGTAAATAATTGACTCTCAGAGCCTTTGAACAAGCCTCGTTCCTTTACAGAGGCAATCGCTTCCTTCCATGCCTCAGGAAAATGTCCCGTAATCCACTCCGCCTCGCTTACCAAACAGATGACTGCTTGCGCTTCAATCAATTCGATCGGAAGGTCTGATCTCCATATTGCTTCAAATTTCGCATTCATCATAATATCCATCCTTCAGCTATCTAATTAAAATATGATCTCATCGTATACCGCTATATTTTCATACTACTCCTTTAATATACCCGCCATGACAAATTAAAAAATAGGTACTAGTGTTATTCATTTATAGGCAAAATTTGCTGCCAGAAAGAAAAAAAAGACCAGAAGCAATTTAAGCTTCTGATCTTCTTGAAGTACCTACACCGATTTAAACTATAGGCAAAGAAATCTTGAATTCCGTTCCTTTCCCAGATTTACTGTCCACCGATATGGTACCTCCATGGTTTTTGATAATTCGATAGCTGACGGACAGTCCGAGCCCCGTGCCGGCTTCCTTGGTCGTAAAGAAAGGATCAAACAGCCTCACTAGTGTATTGTGATCCATTCCCTGCCCATTGTCTCTAATGGAGACCATAACATATTGGCCTTCCTGCTGAGTCTCAATCTGGATAAGTCCTGAATGGTCTTCACCTACATTCTCAATGGCATCCATTGCATTCTTGACCATATTCAGCATGACCTGCTTAATTTGTTTCACGTCAATAGACACATACAGTGGATGATCAGCATTGTACAGCTCTATTTGACATCCTTTCATCAAGCCTTCGCTTTCTGTAAGCAGCACCACTTCTTTAAGTAAAGATTGAACCGGGATTACGGTTTTTTGCGGGGCCGAAGGCTTAGATGAATTGAGGAATTCATAAATAATATCATTCGCTCGATCAATTTCTGTAAGTATAATTCTCGCATATTCATCCTTGCCTAACTGAATAAGGTGAGGTCTTAACAATTGGATAAATCCTCGAATGGCGGTTAGAGGATTGCGAATTTCATGAGCGATGGAGGCTGAAATTTGCCCCAGCATGGCCAGTTTATCGTTCTGATATGCAGTTTGCTCGATTTGTTTGAAATCAGAGACATCCTTTACACTCAGCAGAAAGTTGCCGTCCATCTGATCTCCGTAAGTCATTGTGATGAGCCAGTGCTTCCCATATTCATCAAGTACCTCATGATAGCGCTTACGGTGAAAAATCGTTTCCCTAAATATCCTCATAATCTTTTTCTTTTTGAATCGGCTAATGTATGGATGACGTACGAGCTGAACTACATCACAGCCGAGCAGTTGATGGCGCGGCAGCTCTAGCAATCTGGCCATCTGCAGATTAATGAAAGTAAGAACCCCATCCCTATCAAATAACATGATTCCGCTATCCAAATGTTCTAGAATATTCTCATAATTGCTGTTATCTAGATGCTGGAGTGGAAATACGTCGTTTGCAGAAATCAATGTGTTCTGAAACTCACTGATCATACTCAGGCTCCCCCTTTACATGTAAATGGAACTTGCCGATCGGACTACTAATCGTCACATAGATGATGACGAGGCTTCCGGCTATAGAACTAAACCAGCGTCGACCATACAGACAATAGGGGTCTTTCGTGTCATGCTACTTACGATACGCTTCAGATAAGGCACCATTAACATAAGAACTGGAATAAAGTATGAATCACTGCAGTATGGAGGTCTATGAGGTTCGACTTCGGTGCTGGTCATATGCTTACTCGTTGTTAAGCTATGTTTACCGTGATCTACCGTCATGCAGAGTTTTTTGGGGATGTCTATTTAATCATAGACAAGTTTACCAATTAGAGTCAACCGAAGATACTGTCGAATCATTGGATATTAAGCAGATATAACCTTTTCTGTAGAAATTAAAATGTATTTCATCCTAAATCTAAAGCCCCCGTTATTAACGGAGGCTTCATCTTCATGCATAGGTATTACCAGGTTATCGGCCTGTTTGATTTGGCTTGATCTTGGATCGTCTCTTACTCATGACAGCAAGCCTTCGTTTAAGCTCACTCTCCCATTTATGATCTTCTATGACCTTAGCAATGGATAGCAAATCCAATGAAGTATCGATCTGACGCTGTATAATTTCTAGAGGATCTTCGTTCTCCCGGTTTACGCAGTTTTCGTAAATCGTATCTTCATCTTCCATAACATAATCCTGAAAATCAATCTCCGATGCACCATCACCATGTGCATATTCAGCGAGTATTTCATACTCATTCTCAACCTTATAGTGAACTTCCACCCGATTACATACCGGACAAAAGAGCAGGGGAACATTGTGGACCTGCGTTCGGTAATGTTTTAATGTTCCCTTTGTTCCGATCATACTTGCTCCACAACAAAAACTCATTTTGTTCACCCTCCTTGTAGACACAAAACCGGAAGCATTGTATACATTATGTTCAATAGCGTATTCTTTTACCCTATTCGTTATGACAATCCTAATTCCTCTTTCTTAATCGAATCTCCATAAAAAAAGGCTATACTCGTTATAACACGATAATAACCCACATTAATCCGTATTCTAATAAGAAATCGGGACAATATAGGTTTATACGGTGAAAAAAGCCCTCTCAGCGGAAATAACCGCCTTGAGGGCTCACTTAGCTTAGAAGCGATATAACGATTTACAGGTTGTTGTCGCCTGGCTTCCAGTTCATTGCGCACAATCCGCCGGATTGAAGAGCTTGAAGCACACGTAGTGTTTCTTCTACTGAACGACCCACATCGTTGTGGTTAACAACTTGATATTTCAACTCGCCTTCAGGATCAATGATAAAGAGACCGCGCAATGCAACGCCTTCTTCTTCGATCAATACGCCGTAGTCACGAGCAACTTGCTTAGTGATGTCGGAAGCGAGCGGGAAGTTGATCTGACCCAGGCCGCCGCTGTCTTTTGGAGTGTTGATCCAAGCTTTGTGGCTATGGATAGAGTCTACACTCACACCAAGAATCTCTGTATCCAAGAATTTAAAATCATTATAAGCATCGCTGAGTGCTGTGATCTCAGTTGGGCATACAAATGTGAAGTCTAGCGGGTAGAAGAAAAATACCAGCCATTTACCGCGATAGTCAGACAATTGAACCTTACCAAAATCTTTACCATCACCAGTTACGGTCTCCATTACGAAATCAGGAGCTGTTTTTCCAACTAAACGTTCTGCCATGATTAAAGTCCTCCTTCTCCTATGTAACCAAAAATCGTTTTCTCTCTAAATTATGAAGAGTCCGTGAAACTCTTAATATAAATGAAGAGTTTATGAAACTCTCAAAAGAGCACATTTAAAATCCTATCATCGCCGAGTTTCAAAGTCAATATTATAAATCTTATTTGTTGATAATTATTATAATTAAGAAAAAAAGAAGCACAGTAAGGCCTCTATCCTCCCTACTGTACTCCTGTATTATCATATTAATTTTAAAATCTCTTCATTAATAAGGCCTCTATGAAACTCTTATTTTACAATCGCCGCTACAATCAGATCTCCCATTTCAGAGGTACTGATCGCCGTGCTCTTGTCTACTGCAATATCACTTGTCCGATGTCCTGCATCCAGCACCTGCGCTACTGCTCTCTCAATCGCATCTGCTGCATCGCTGTATCCAAATGTCAAACGGAACATCAAGGCAACAGACAGAATAGTCGCAATCGGATTCGCTAATCCTTGACCTGCAATATCAGGAGCCGATCCGTGTACCGGTTCATATAGACCAAAGCTTCCCTCACCCATAGACGCGGATGCCAGCATACCGATGGAGCCTGTGAGCATAGCCGCTTCGTCACTTAAAATGTCGCCAAACATATTTTCCGTTACAATGACATCAAAGCTTGATGGGCGGCGTAATAGCTGCATTGCACAGTTATCTACGAGTACATGCTCAACTTCAACGTCTGGATATTCTGGAGCAACCCGGTTTACAACTTCACGCCACAAGCGGGAGGTCTCGAGCACATTTGCTTTATCGACCGATGCCAATTTCTTTCTGCGTTTTTGTGCTATTTCAAAAGCTAGACGAACGATCCGCTCTACTTCAGTTACATTATAAACACAAGTATCTACCGCTTCTTCTCCATGATCTCCCTGTCTGCGGAACTTCTCTCCAAAATAGATTCCGCCTGTCAGCTCTCTAACGACCATCAGATCTGTACCTTCAAGCACTTCCGGCTTTAATGTAGAAGCATCTTTAAGGCAATCAAACACGACAGCAGGTCTTAGGTTAGAAAATAATCCGAGCGCTTTGCGGATACCCAGCAATCCTGTTTCTGGACGAAGCTCTTTGGAATTGTTGTCCCATTTAGGACCACCCACCGCTCCGAGCAGAACCGCATCAGCACTTTGACAAACTTCCAGTGTTTCTTGCGGCAACGGGGTTCCTGTCTCATCAATCGCGATTCCGCCAAATAAAGCGTGATTCGTTTCAAAAGTGTATCCGAATACTTCTTCCGTTCGTTTCAACACTCTCTCTGCTTCTGCAACAACCTCTGGTCCGATACCATCTCCTGCAATGACGGCGATTTTTTTAACTTCTGACATGACTGCACGCTCCATTCTAAATAATATCTGCTATATATCTTTGTAACATAATCAGGGTAGATTTGACCAAGATATAGAAGCTATCGCTTTTATAGGTAAAGGCTATAAGACGCTATTCCATTCTATCAATCGTTAAAAATTCAATGTAACACAGTTGAAAGAGACCAAAGAATCCGATTACAATAGACTTGTTATGATGGTTTAATTTCCCTAAATGAGAGGATGAGGGTGGATGCAGTATACGTATTTGGGAAGATCAGGGCTCAAGGTAAGCCGTCTATGTCTGGGCACGATGAATTTTGGACCAGCAACGGATGAGAAGGAAGCGTTTCGTATTATGGATGCTGCTGTTGACGCAGGCCTCAATTTTTTTGACACGGCTAACATCTATGGATGGGGTGAAAATGCAGGGCTGACAGAAACGATTATCGGTAAATGGTTTAAGCAAGGCGGCGGACGCAGAGAAAAAGTCGTACTTGCCACCAAAGTATACGGCTCCATGCATGACAGAGCAGATGGACCTAATGATGAAGCAGGCTTGTCAGCATACAAAATCCGTCGACATCTCGAAGGCTCGCTTCAACGTCTTCAAACCGATCATATTGAGCTCTATCAAATGCACCATGTCGATCCTAATGTCTCTTGGGAAGAATTATGGGGAGCATTCGAAGTTGGAATTCATCAGGGGAAAATCGGCTATGTCGGTTCAAGCAATTTTGCAGGTTGGCAGATTGCAGTCGCTCAAATGGAAGCCAAAAATCGAAACTTCTTGGGTCTTGTGTCAGAACAGCATAAATTCAGCCTGAATTGCCGACTCCCTGAGCTCGAAGTACTTCCTGCAGCACAAAAACTTGGACTTGGCATCATTCCTTGGAGTCCGCTTGATGGCGGTTTGCTCGGACGAAATGCACTCAAGAAGATCGAAGGAACCCGCAGTGGAGGTATTGCTGAACGTGTGGAGCAGCATCGTACCCAATTGGAAGAGTTTAGCATACTGTGCCGTGAGCTTGGAGAACCGCAGGATAATGTGGCTTTGGCTTGGCTTCTCGCAAATCCCGCGGTTACCGCGCCAATCATTGGACCTCGCACACTCGAGCAATTCGAAAGCACGCTGGATGCACTAGAGGTCAAGCTGGACGAGTCTGTTCTCAAACGACTGGATGAAATATTCCCAGGTCCAGGCGGTCAGGCACCGAACGCTTACGCGTGGTAATGAATTTGCAATTTATTTACAGCATTCAAATACAGCAGCAAAAAAGCGGCCTATGCTATAACAGCACGGCCGCTTTTCTTGTTGTTGGTACGACGATTCATAAGGAATAGACAACTATAATCTTATTTATGAGTCCAATGCATCATTTCACGTAATTGTGCGCCGACAACTTCGATTGGATGATTCGCTTCGTTACGACGAGTCGCTGTCAGGAATGCACGTCCGGATTGATTCTCCAGGATAAAGTCGCGAGCGAATTTACCTTGCTGGATATCGCTGAGGACTGCTTTCATTGCTGCTTTGGTGTCCTCAGTTACAACGCGTGGTCCAGTAACATAGTCACCGTATTCCGCTGTATTACTGATGGAATCACGCATGCTGGCAAGACCGCCTTCATACATCAAGTCAACGATCAATTTTAGCTCATGCAAGCATTCGAAGTAAGCCATTTCTGGAGCATAACCAGCTTCAGTCAAAGTTTCAAAACCTGCTTTTACAAGAGCACTTACACCTCCGCACAGCACAGCTTGTTCACCAAACAGATCTGTTTCTGTTTCTTCACGGAAAGAAGTTTCAATAACACCAGCACGTGTACAACCGATCCCTTTTGCATAAGCCAATCCAATTTCTTTTGCTTGACCTGTAGCATCTTGCTCAATAGCAATTAGACCAGGCACACCAAAGCCTTCAACATATGTACGGCGAACCATATGTCCAGGGGATTTAGGAGCAACCAGCATTACATCACTTTCTTTAGGAGCAACAATTTGACCGAAATGAACATTGAAACCGTGGGAGAACATTAGAGTTGCTCCTTTTTTAAGGTTTGGTTCAATTTCATTTTTGTAAACGGAAGCTTGTGTTTCATCCGGCATCAAGATTTGCACAACATCTGCACGGCGAGTTGCTTCTGCAACCGACAATACTTCGAAGCCGTCATTTTTAGCTGTTTCAAATGATTTACCTTCGCGTAAACCGACAACTACGTTTAGACCACTGTCACGCAAGTTTTGTGCCTGAGCATGTCCTTGACTTCCATAACCGATAACGGCGATCGTTTTACCTTTCAATACGCTAAGATCTGCATCCTGTTCATAATAAGTTGTAACTGCCATTGTTAAAGCCCTCCTTTGTATTGTAAAGAAAACCCTGCATGAATGAGCGGGTGTTTCAAGGGACTATAGAACTGTCCGCAGTCTATGCCTGTGGTCCCCTCAAACCCCCGCCCATTCTTCAGGACTGCAAATTCCTGTCGCGGTAAATGACTAAAATGTGATGTTAAAACAGGCTGGCTAATGAATACGAAAATAGTATATTTATACGTTTCCTCGGATCATTGCCGTTACACCTGTTCTGGATAATTCCCTGATACCATAAGGTTTGATAAGCTCGATCATCGCGTCAATCTTATCTGTATCTCCTACGACCTGCACCATTAAGCTGGAGTTGCCAATATCCACAACCGAAGCACGGAAGGTTTCGACAAGACCCATAATTTCCGGACGAACCGAAGGCTCGGCTTTTATCTTGATCAGTGCAAGTTCACGCGCAACCATCGGATTGGAGCTCAAATTAACCACCTTGATCACATCAATTAATTTGTATAACTGCTTCTCAATCTGCTCAAGTAAATGTTCATCGCCGAGTGTCACGATAACCATTCGGGATAATCCAGCTTCCTCAGACTGACCGACCGTGATGCTTTCAATATTAAAGCCGCGGCGACCGAACAGACCTGATACCCGTTGAAGTACTCCTGGCTGATCATTTACCAGTACGGCAATCGTATGTCTATTCATGATTTATGCATCCCCCATCAGCATTTGATCAATGGTCGATCCCTGCATTACCATCGGATATACGTTTTCTTCCTTGTTAACTACAAACTCTACAAGAACCGGACCTTCCGTTTCGAGTGCTTCTGACCAAATCTTCTGCGCTTCTTCCTTATTCGTGGCACGAAGACCTTTGACACCGTAAGCCTCTGCCAGTTTGACAAAGTCAGGACTTCCAGCTAGATCAATATGGCTATATCTGTTGTCATAGATCAGCTCTTGCCATTGTCTTACCATTCCGAGCACCTGATTGTTGATAACCACAATCTTAACCGGAATCTTGTTGATTGCACAGATCGCTAGCTCCTGAGAACACATCTGCATACCACCGTCTCCGTTAATAGAGATAACCAGGCGATCCGGATGTGCCATTTGAGCACCAATTGCCGAAGGGAATCCGAAGCCCATCGTACCAAGTCCCCCGGAAGTAACCCATGAACGCGGTTGATTAAACTTATAATACTGAGCTGCCCACATCTGATGCTGACCTACGTCAGTAGTTACAATTGCACTGCCTTCCGTCGTGTCATTCAACATCTCAATAACCCATTGTGGTTTGAGTACTTCATCTGAATCTTTATAGTTGTACAAACGGTCGCCTTTCCACTCCCGTATCTGGTTCCGCCACTCATCTGCTTGTTCTGCACGAGCTGCTTCATGATTGAGCAGTTCAAGGACCGTCTTAACATCTCCTACAATCGGGATGTCTGTAGGTACATTTTTGCCAATCTCCGCAGGATCAATATCAATATGCACAATCTTTGCTCGAGGGGCAAAACCGTCCAGCTTACCGGTTACCCGATCATCAAATCTGGCACCAAAGTTAATCAACAAGTCTGCTTGCTGGATGGCTTGATTCGCTGTATACGTGCCGTGCATCCCTGGCATTCCCATCCACAGCTCATGACCGCTTGGGAATCCGCCAAGCCCAAGTAATGTTGTCGTTATTGGAATCTCTGTCTTCTTCACAAATTCGAACAATGCTTCATGTGCTCCAGCGTATACAATGCCGCCGCCGGCCAGAATTACTGGTCGCTCTGCTTGTTTAATCGCTTGATGCAGCTTATCAAGCTGAAGCTTGTTAGGCGTAACTGTTGGATTGTAACCTCGCATATTCACAGGTTCTGTCTGCGGAATAAACAGCGTTTTGTTAGCTGATACATCCTTAGGAATATCGATGAGTACCGGACCTTTGCGTCCTGTGTTCGCAATATGAAATGCCTCATGAATCACTCTCGGCAAATCCTCAACTGAACGAACCAGATAGCTGTGTTTCGTGATTGGCATCGTAATCCCTGTAATATCGGCTTCTTGGAATGCATCCGTACCGATCAAGCTCGAAACGACATTTCCGGTAATGACAACGAGTGGAACCGAGTCCATGTAGGCTGTTGCAATCCCTGTAACCAGGTTAGTTGCTCCCGGACCGGAGGTTGCGATACATACGCCTACTTTGCCGCTTGCCCGAGCATATCCGTCGGCTGCGTGAATTGCGCCTTGTTCATGGCGGGTAAGCAAATGCTTGAAATCTTCAAATCCGTACATTGCATCGTAGATGTATAGGACCGCGCCCCCCGGGTAGCCAAAGACGCATTCAACACCTTCTAATAGCAAGCTTCGAAGCAGAATTTCCGAGCCTGTAATGACTTCCGGTTTCATCCATTTCTCACGTAGTTGATCAGTTGATCGCATTTCAGGATTATGCGCATTCATGAAGATCTCCCCCTTCTTAAGGATTACATTAATCTGACATGTTAGACAACAAAAAAACCTTCCATCCCTGCGGACATAATATATGCCTCGCGAGGGACGAAAGGTTGTTACTTCCGTGGTACCACCCAGGTTTGTCAAATTCCTCACGGAACCTGACCTTAGCAAGTAATAAGAAATGTTGGTCAACAGACCTACCCATTCTTCATACCTGTCGTCTGTAACGTAGACTTACGATTTTCCCTATTAGGCAAGGACTTCGCTTGCTTTTCAGGAAAACAGCTCCGAGGTGAGCTCGTATTTAAGGGATTATGGTGGTACTTTCAGCCAAAACTGTCCACTCTCTGCACATAAGTGCCCTTAAAACTTCGTCCTCATCATTGCCGATAAACTATAGCGGTTAAATGTTAGGAACATTATAAGATTCATTTGTAGAAATAGTCAACACTTTATTTTTCAAAATATAGTCAATCCATGTACAAACCTTACTGTATCAGCTATTTTTGTACGAAAAACCGAACATGACCAAGCTCCTTAGGCATATAATGCCCCATCCATACCGTATGCCCCAACAAAGGAGGGTTATCCATGATTCGTAATCGCAGACCTAAGCAAGATGATGCAGCTATCATGGAATTAATTCATAGCCAGCTTGTGCCCATTTCACATATGAGCAAGCATGAGCTCAACTTGATCATTCAGGATATTCCAAGCCGATTGTCCCGAGGGATTACCTTGGTATCATCTGCTACTTATGAATCCAATATTGTTGGTTTTGTACATTTCATGATGCATGGTTCTTTACTATACATTGACATGATGGCAGTTTATCCCAAAGAGCAGCGCAAGCAGCATGGCAAAGAATTACTGAATAAAGCCGAACAATTTGCGGTTTCCCGTGGCTGCAAGAAGTCAAAAGTTATGGTGGATGAAGGAAACAAGAAGGGAATTAATTTTTATCAGAAGATGGGATATAAGTTGCTTCGATATGTTGATATCGGTCGTTGCTACGAGTTCGAGAAAGTATTAGAAGAATGCTAGAATATCGAAAACAATGAACACAATATATTATCATTACTATAGAAATATTTAATAGAAAAATTTATTTTTAAACCCAAATCCTCCATAGCCTTGCCCTGGTCCGTAACCTGGCCCCGGTCCATATCCTGGTCCAGGTCCATAACCAGGGAAGCCACCATATCCGCCACCTGGACCTTTGCCTCCGTATCCAGATCCGCCATGAAATCCTCCCGGACCATATCCGCCTCCGAAGCCCCCGCCAAATCCACCTGCGAATGGCAAAGTTCCAACTGCCAATAAATCAAATAGGACAAGCGGAAGAATCGCCCGTGTACCTGCATCTTTTTCTTCCGTCGGCTGAAGCATAATTTTATTTCCTGTTACGCTAACGAGCTTGCCCGTCACTTTTGTACCATCTTTGCGAACGGCTACGATATTCTGTCCGATCAGTCGCTTTGCGTCCTTAAGACTAACAGAATTATTCATCTTTTACCCTCCTTCTTCTCGTAGGATTCAGAATCATCATATTCGTAAATCGTCTTGAATGTATGTTTCAATGTCCTGCATGTACAAAAAAAAGGTGATGCTTGCATCTTAGAGCAAGCATCACCTGATATAGATGATTAAATATGAAGTTATCGTTTGCCTGGATCGTATGGCTGTCCCAGTGCAGCAGGTGCCGCTGAACGTCCGACCGCAGCTACGAGTACGATGACTGTAAGCAGATACGGCAGCATAAAAATAATTTCCTGGGGAATAGCCTGAGCCCATTCAAACATTTGAATATAGTTGCGGACTGCTTGGGACAACCCGAAGAAGAGAGCTGCACCGAAGGCCCCAATCGGATTCCATTTACCAAAGATCATGGCAGCAATCGCAATATATCCTTGTCCGGAAATTGTATTGTGTGCAAACACATTTGTTGTCGTGAGTGTAAGAACAGCTCCTCCAATTCCGGCAAGCGCACCACTGGCCATAACAGCAAGGTATCTGTATTTTGTTACGTTAATCCCCATCGTATCGGCAGCACTTGGATGCTCCCCTACGGAACGGAGACGCAGCCCGAATGGCGTTTTGTACAGGAACAAGAATGTGAATATAACAAAAAGTACAGCTAAGAAAGTCGATGGATAATGATGAATAAAAACATTACCGAAGAACGGAATTTCTGCCAGCTTCACATCGAATATTACTGGATTCCATTTTTTGAACCCATCAATAAGCGGAGTTTCCCCTGACCCATCAAACAGCAGCTTAACCATATACAATGTACTTCCTGCTGCCAAGAAGTTAATGACGATACCACTTATAATCTGGTCTGCCTTAAAAGTGATAGAGGCTACAGCATGGATCAGAGATACAACCAATCCCAATACAGCTGCTGTAATCAGACCAACCCAAGCCGCTTGTCCACCTGTCATCCCTGCTTCTTGAGCATAATGGGCGGATACACCCGCAGCAAAAGCACCGAAGATCATAAATCCTTCAATCCCCAGATTCGTTACACCGGAACGCTCCGAGAATATACCACCAAGTGCAGCAAATACAAGAGCTGTTGCAAAGACAAGTGTCGTATTAATCAGCTGTCCGGAGAGCGTTATGAAATCCATAATTACAACACCTTCTCTTTCTTGCGCTTCGCATAGAAGGGCTTAAGCACCCAGCGCACGATACCTTGTGCAGCAATGAAGAATATGATAGAGCCAATCACAATACGAATCAGTTCCGGTGGAACATCTGCTGCGAAGCTCATTCCAGCAGATCCGTATGTCAATCCTCCGAATAGGAAGGCTCCCAAGATTACACCAAATGGATGATTCATACCGATAAGAGCTACCGCAATACCGTCGAATCCCGTACCCGGAGAGCCTTGGAGAATCGTTTGATAGCCGAACACACCAAGAATTTGAAAGGCACCGCCAAGCCCTGCCAAAATACCACTAATAAACATGGCTTTGACAATGTTACGATTCACCTTCATACCCGCATACTCTGCTGCATGGTGGTTATGGCCTACAGCACGAAGCTCGAAGCCCTGCTTTGTTTTCCACATGAATACATAGAATACCACCGCTGCGAGAATCGCAATCAGCGTTCCCCAATGAACACGGGAATTACTCATTAGCTCGGACAACCAACCGATCGCAATGGAGGCAGATGGTTGAATCTCTTCAGAGCGATTCTCACCCGGCATAAGCATAAATTGTCTTACGACGAGATTTCCCAGATAAAGTGCAACCCAGTTCATCATAATGCTGGTAATGACTTCATTGACTCCTCGTGTTGCCTTGAGATAGCCCGCAATAGCTGCCCACAGACCGCCAGCCAAAGCCCCTACAATTAATGCAAGCGGCGCATGGATAATCAGTGGTAACCCTGTAAGCTTAATACCGACAAATGCGGATGCGGTCATACCTACGATAAACTGTCCTTCAGCACCGATATTAAAGAGTCCTGCACGGGAAGCAAAGGCAAACGCCAAGCCCGTCATAATGAGCGGGGTCATCTCACGCAATGTTTCCCCAATGTTATACGTGCTTCCAAATACTTTCTCGACTAATGCTCCGTAAGCCGTTATAGGATTATAACCGCCAATAAGCATAACGACTGCACCCAATAGAAGACCCATAATAATAGCAACGAGTGGATATATAATTGAATCCTTAGTGAACCATTTTAATATGCTACTCACTAGATGCACCTCTCTTCACGGTGCTACCTGCCATCATTAGACCCAGCTCTTGATCATTGGTCTCTTCTGGAAGCACTTCACCTACAATATGTCCCTCGTAAATAACCGCAATCCGATCCGAGACATTCATAATTTCATCGAGTTCAAAAGAAATCAACAGCACTGCCTTACCTTGGTCACGCTGAGCAATCAATTGCTTCTGAACGAACTCAATAGCCCCTACATCAAGACCACGTGTAGGTTGGGCAGCAATAAGCAAATCCGGATTCTTGTTCACTTCTCTGGCGATGATCGCCTTCTGTTGGTTACCTCCGGATAATGCGCGTGATAAGGTATCAATGCTTGGTGTTCTTACATCAAAGGCCTGGACCAGCTTCTTCGTGTGCTCCTGTATCGCTTTGAAATTCAGGAACCCTTTCTTTGAATATGGCTCCTTGTAGTAGGATTCCAGCACCATGTTCTCGCTGACAGAGAAGTCCAGCACAAGACCATGCTTATGACGGTCCTCGGGAATATGTCCGATACCTGCTTCCGATACTTTACGGGGCGGCTCATTCGTAATTTCTTTGTTATTCAGCGTAATTTTGCCTGAATTCACTTTACGCAAGCCAGTAATCGCTTCAATCAGCTCACTTTGTCCGTTACCGTCAACTCCGGCTATTCCGACAATCTCTCCTGCTCGAACCTGCAGATTCAGCTTGTCCAGTACGGCCATACCTTCTTTATTTTTTGCGGTTAATTCATGGATATCGAGCACCGTTTCCTTAGGAACAGCGGGCTTTTTATCTACCTTGAAAGTAACGTTACGGCCAACCATCTTCTCTGCCAGCTCGTTAGGAGTCGTCTCTGACGTTTTTACCGTATCAATTACTTTTCCTCGGCGGATGATCGTAACTGTATCTGATACTTCCATGATTTCTTTCAGTTTATGAGTAATAAGAATGATGGATTTTCCTTCTGCGACCAGCTTCTTCATGATCACCATCAATTCCGAAATTTCTTGAGGGGTCAATACCGCTGTCGGTTCATCAAAAATCAAAATTTCCGCGCCTCTGTAAAGGGTTTTCAAAATTTCGACACGCTGCTGCATTCCTACAGAGATCTCTTCAATTTTTGCATTAGGGTCGACCTTAAGTCCATATAGCTCAGACAACCGTTTAACTTCTGCCACTGCCTTTTTATAGTTAATATTGAGGCCCAGCAATTTCTTAGGCTCGGAACCCAATATAATATTCTCTGCTACTGTAAATGGCTGCACCAATTTAAAATGCTGATGCACCATTCCAATACCTAGCTCGATGGCTTTATTAGGACTATCAATAATTACAGGCTGTCCTCCAACTTCAATTCCACCTTCATCAGGCTGATATAGACCAAATACAATATTCATCAGCGTCGATTTTCCGGCGCCGTTCTCGCCTAGCAGTGCATGAATCTCTCCCTTATGCAGCTGCAAGCTTATAGAGTCATTAGCGACAATGCCCGGGAAGCGTTTAGTAATTTGCTTCAACTCAACGACAGGAGTTGCTGCACCCATGAGATCACCCTTATAAATTTGATTTGATGGTATTAACCCTAGACGTAAGAACAAGGCTAGTTATATAAACCAGCCTTGTTTTACATCCGTTACATGTAAAATTCAATATTATTCTCACACGAATCAATCAATCGCCGTAATTACTCTGCAGGAATTGTGATTTCACCGCTAATAATTTTTTCTTTGTATTCCTCGACCAGCTCAAGTACGTCTGCCGGTACGTTTGCTGTAGAAGTCTCAGCTACGCCAACACCGTTAGCAGCCAAATCCAGCACTTCTAATCCTGGTTCAAAAGTTCCGTTGACAACATCAAGGGATACTTTCTTAACTGCTTCGTCTACTTTCTTGATCATAGAAGTCAGGGTAATCTCATCACCAAACTCTAGTGATTGGTCTTTGTCTACACCGATAACCCACACATCTTGTCCAGAATCTTTGCGTGACTTCGCTTCGTTAAATACGCCTGTTCCCGTTGCACCTGAAGCATGGAAGATAATATCCACACCTTCATTGTACATTGTAGCAGCAGCTGTTTTACCCAGGTCAGGCTTGTCAAATGCGCCAGTGTAGTTAGGGATAAACTCAGCATCTGGATTTACAGCCTTCACGCCTTCTCTAAATCCAATTTCGAACTTCTTGATCAGCGGGCTATCCATTCCGCCGACAAATCCAACTTTATTTGTTTTTGTCATTTTACCTGCAATGACACCGACAAGGAAGGAACCTTGATCTTCAGCGAACATTACAGATTTGACGTTTGGAGCATCCACTTCACTGTCGATAATCGCAAGCTTAGCTTCAGGGTTCTGTTCAGCAACTGTCTTGATTGCTTCAGCCAGCTGGTATCCAATTCCCCAAGTCAAAGAGTACTCGTCCTTGACGAATGTATTCAAGTTTGTGTTGTAGTCCGCATCGGATTTACTTTGAAGATATTTAACTTCTGCACCTGTTTCTGCATTAACTGCTTCAAGCGCTTCCCAAGCAGATTGGTTAAAGGATTTATCGTTTACACCGCCGACGTCAGTAACCATTCCGATTTTTGCAGAAGATTCAGCTGCGCTACCTCCTCCTTCACCGCTGCCTTGCGAGCTGCTGTCGTTGTCATTGCCGCAACCAGCGAGTGCAACGGAAGCTGCTAGAATCATGCTTAAAGACAAACTTAGTACTTTCTTCATCTTGGAATTGTTCCCCCTTAATATATTCCCTAATTGATATCATACTTTAATCTTCAGATTTACGGATTATAAGCTGGTCCGGGCAATCATTATTTATAAGTACAATTCAATAGGACTGTCCTACTAGAGGTGATTATACAATCAACCCATGTTAAAATCCAGCAGTTTCATGACTTATTTATGAGTTTTTTTAAGAATGTTCATAATTGTAAGCGCTTTATAAGTTATAATTAACACAATTAGGTTTATTATGTGTAATATAATCTGCCTTAAACGTGACATTTATAGAGTATTTAAAACTTTTCATTTGTATTATTTGTAATATGTAACTCTAATTCGACTATCCTTAATTAAGCCTAGAGACCCACCAAGACATGCACTTTTACTTAGTCCCCATAAAAAAGCCGCCTATGCGGCGGCTCTTATCACTTGAAGAAATTAAGCATTAATTTTTTCCTTAGCTACAACTGCCAAAGAGTTGAATGCATTAATATCGTTTACTGCAAGATCAGCAAGCATTTTACGGTTCATGTCAACTCCAGCGAGTTTCAATCCGTGCATGAATTTGTTGTAAGACAATCCGTTCATGCGAGCTGCTGCGTTAATACGAACGATCCACAATTTGCGGAAGTTACGTTTTGTCTGACGACGATCACGGTATGCATATACCATGGATTTCATAACTTGTTCGTTAGCTGTTTTAAAAATACGGTGTTTAGAACCGAAATAACCTTTAGCAAGTTTCAATACTTTTTTATGACGACGACGAACAACGAATCCGCCTTTTACTCTTGCCATATCAAAGACCTCCCAGAAAATATATGTTAGTAATCAGTGGACTATTTCAGGTTAGCCAAACCTTGTTTCAGACGCTTAACGTCACCAGGTGCCATAACCGGGCTGCCTGCAAGAACGCGCTTCGCGCGCTTCGATTTGTGGGAAAGCAAGTGGTTTCTGTATGCTTTGTAACGTTTCACTTTACCAGTACCAGTAACTTTGAAACGACCCTTCAGGCTGCTGTGAGTTTTCATTTTAGGCATTGTGTATTTCCTCCTCCAAGTTTATCTGGCTCAGGCTTTAGGAGCCAAAATCATAATCATGCTCCGGCCCTCAAGTTTAGGTTGACGTTCGATAGTGCTGAGTTCAGCAACTTCCACTTTCACGCGTTCCAAAATCTTTTGACCGATATCCGCATGGGCGATCTCGCGTCCGCGGAAGCGGACGGAACACTTCACTTTGTCGCCTTCCTTCAGGAACTTGACGACATTGCGAAGTTTTGTTTGGTAATCATGTTCCTCGATGTTGGAACGGAACCAAACTTCCTTGATGTCCACAATCTTTTGATTCTTACGTGCTTCTTTTTCTTTCTTCTGCTGTTCGTAACGGAACTTACCGTAATCCATGATACGGCACACTGGCGGTTTAGCCTGCGGCGCCACATTAACCAGGTCCAGATTAAGATCTGCAGCCATCTGCAATGCTTCGCGAATAGGCTTAATGCCGATCTGCTCTCCTTCAGCTCCGACCAAACGAACTTCCTTCACCCGAATTTCATCATTAATCATGTGTTCTTTACTAATAACTGTCCACCTCCAGATCGTTATCGATAATCCCTATACAGATAAAAAATAAAGGGATGCCGGCAATCTACCGACATCCCTGAACAATCAACAATTCTTCATGAAATTCATTCATAAATCATTGGATCGTTACCAGTCAGCTTAATGCCGATCAGGTGAGAAGTCGGACCTTCTACTTTTGAATCCATATTCCAAAACAATCACCTAAATAATAATACATGTTCACAATAGCTTTGTCAACACTTAATTAAATATTTATCCTTGCTTGCTTTGAACCTCTTCCAATCGAACGACACGGGTATGCTTCGTGTGGCTCCATTGCTTGTTGTTTTGCGTGAAGAAGGCATACAGCGTAATCGGATACCACGATAACAAATAGATCGGGAACAAGATAAGTGAAATGTACACTTTCTTGAAGCGCACCTTCTCCAGAGCCAGAGACAACAGAAACGTAACTACGTTCGCCGCAATAGCAAGGAATCCAACCCATATCGGCAGATAACCATAAATATTAGTAATGTTCGGTCCATTGAACAAGATAATATCCACGAAGCTGATTGCTGTCATGATAAAGGTCAGCAGAACTACATACACGTTAGCACTGTATACCGCGAGGTCAAATTTGACCAAGCTGCCTTGCTTGATACTTTTCCAGATCAATGGGAAGAAGTATCTTCTGGCTACCGTAAAGTGCCCCTGCATCCAGCGAAGACGTTGTCTTGCCGAAGCTTTAAATGATAAAGGCTTCTCATCGAATACCTTAGCATCATAGTTGAATACAGGATATACATCACGATCTACAGCACGCATTGTAAACTCCAGATCCTCAACTAGAGACGTGGCTCCCCAGCCCATATCTCTAAGCAGCTTGCTCTCAAAACACATCCCTGTACCGCCAAGGAAATTCGCCATATTGAGATTATGACGGGACAGCTGCCACAAACGGTTAATATACCAATAGGAAATTCCGTAAGCTGCTGTGATCCAGGAATCTTCAGGATTCTTAGTATCGATATAGCCTTGAATAACCCTAGCTCCTCTGTTCAGGTCATTGTTCATTTCCTGAAGGAAGTTCTTCGCAGCCAAATTGTCGGCATCAAACATGACCACCGCATCATACTGCTTAGGCATGCTCCAGAGCTCTTTAAGCATCCATTCAATAGCATAACCTTTACCGCGCTGATCGGCATTCGTTCTGATACATGCATTCATACCGTGTGCCCGAACGATCTCGGCCGTATTATCTGTACAATTATCACAAATAACGAACACGTCGTACAGTTCTTTGGGATAATCCAGTTTCTTCAAATTTTCCAGCAATGCTCCAATGACTTCTGCCTCATTGTGAGCAGCAACCAATACAGCAAAAGACTTGTTCGGCGGAAACTGTTGTTTCTTTTTCTTTTTAATCAAGCCGAACAGAGAAAAACCAAACTGATACACAGCTAGGAACGCCAAGATCACTTGAAACGTTACAAATATCGCATTAAACATTTGTTCTCTGCTACCCCCTCTTTAAATGTGAGCATCTCTTTTTTTAACACACATCTTTTTTTAATTTCATGACCCTTTTTTGTTTCGTTTTTTATCTTTGCCACTTATTCTTTACTGCCTACTCGATTTTGTATGCTTTCTTTGATTTTGTCAAAATCGCCATAAGTCATCTTCGAGCGAAGAAAACGTTCTTTTGGACTGAAACCTGACAGAAACTACGGTAGGTCTTTCTTTCACAGCGGTTTGTTCTTATTTTCATCCATTTTCACGTTTTTTATTTGGATGCTCTCTTTATTTCTTCTGTTTTTATGAAGCACACATTGAAATTCCATAAAGAGGACAATCTTCTAAATCTTAAACGGATCAAAGAACAAAAAAGTTTGAGTTTTTATAACTCAATTTTTTTTAAACCATCTCAAGCAGCTTGAATCATTTTATATTTTTTTGAACCTCAAAGTCAAAACTCCCGTTTTTTTGTATAATACACATGGGTTATTCTTGATAAGGACATGATTAAAAAATATGATAAACTTAGGTTTACACGGGGCATGTCGGTAAATCACCAACAACCTGCTGACTCCTATGTGGACAGTACATCAAGCAGGGGGACTTATAATGGACCGTCTTTTCGTACGACTTCAGGCGATGGAGCAAAAAATTTTCATATGGATTAACGGACGCCTTCATAATCGATTTCTCAATTTCTGGCTTTATTATCTAACTCATCTCGGTGGAGCCACCTTTACGATCACTGCTTCTCTATTGGTTGGCTTTATCGCACCGGAACCCTTGGGACAAGCCGGTTACATGGCCTTCACCGCACTGGCTATAAGTCATATTCCAGTTGCAGCAGCGAAGAAGCTGTATCCGAGAATCAGACCCTATTTAGCCATACCAGAAACCAATACGTTCCGCAATCCGTTATCCGATCATTCATTTCCATCAGGTCATACTACCGCAATTTTTTCAGTAACGATGCCTTTTATGTTTACGTTTCCTGAAGTGACCATATTGTTGCTTCCTGTCGCTTGCATCGTCGGTTTTTCCCGAATTTACTTGGGGCTCCATTATCCTTCTGATGTCCTAGCCGGGGCACTTATTGGTACTTCAGTCGCATTCGGCACGGTTGCATTGTGGCCCTAACCTAGAGTATCTTTGAATGACAGAAATCAGAGCAAGGAACAGGTGAACAGAGAGTGAGCAAAAAAAGAGTGTTGTTATTATCTGAAGGATTCGGAGCTGGACATACTCAAGCCGCATACGCACTCTCGAGCAGTTTAAGGAAACTCTCATCTGATGTGCAGACGAAAGTGCTTGAACTTGGGAGTTTTCTTAATCCCCATGTTGCTCCACTGATCATAAATGCATACAAAAAAACCGTAACCAATCAACCCAGACTAGTAGCACTAATGTATAAGAGTCAGTACAAGAAACCGATCAACCGCTTCACGACTCTTGCTCTGCACAGGCTGTTCTATACACATACTCGAAGCATCATAAGACAGTTAAAACCGGATATCATCGTTTGTACTCATCCCATTCCGAGTGCGGTCATTGCCAGATTGAAGAGACTGGGATTACAGGTTCCATTATGTACGGTCATTACAGATTATGATGTTCACGGAACCTGGATCAGTCCCGAGGTGAATCGTTATTTGGTCTCAACTTCTGATGTGTTGGATAAGCTAACCCAGCGGGGTGTTGCCATCGAGAAGATTCAAGTAACTGGGATTCCGGTTCACCCTAATTTCTGGGAACATCCTAGCCATGATGAGATTAGAATGAAGTTCAATCTGAAACCCATGCCAACCGTCCTCGTTATGGGCGGGGGCTGGGGGCTGATGACGGATGAAATTGTCAACGAATACTTAGCCAAGTGGCATAAAGATATTCAATTTATTTATGTTCTGGGAAACAATGAAAAATCCCGAATTGCCATGGAACGCAACCCCATTTATCAGCAGCCAAATATTCACGTGATGGGCTTCACACGAGAGGTTGACAAACTAATGGAAGTATCGGACCTTCTTGTGACCAAACCGGGAGGTATGACCTGCTCAGAGGGTCTGGCCAAAGGTATCCCGATGCTGTTTCATAATCCCCTTCCAGGCCAAGAACAAGAAAATTGTCAATATTTCACGGGTCTAGGACTTGGAGAACCCATAAGTTCGCTTAACGTGGTTGAAAAATGGATGAACAAGCTTCTGAATAATTATGCTGATATCGTTCAAAAGCGAAGAAAACATATCCGAGAGATCGAAAAGTTCCATCCCATGCAGAGTGCTAGAAGCATTATTGAACTGGTTGAATCAGAAAGGGTGCCTACATGAGGCACCCTTTTTTATATTTATGAGGACAAGCCGGAAATCATACCGTCAGGCTTTCATTTTCCAGTCCGTATACCTCAGCTGATACAAAAAACACCTTCTCTTAATTGAAGAAAAGGTGTTAAGGAGTGGTTCAACTTCATAATTTATGAAGTGGATTCCTGATAACGATATTTTTTAAGACGAATCTCATTATATTTCTTAAGAGCATCCTCACCAATCAAGACCTCGACACGGTGAATATTCATGCCTTTACCCATGAACTTCTGCTCATACTCCGTCATTACATGCTCCTCATTTAGACCATCCCGATGCAAGTTCAAAGAGATGTTCGTCATTTGCAGACCATAATCCGCAAACGAATTGATCGAGAACTCGAACAAGGTCTCTGAGTCTGTTTTGAAATGGATTTGACCCCGGCTGTTCAGTACTTCCTTATACTTGTCCAAGAAGCGAGGATGCGTCAGACGTCTCCGAGCATGCTTGGATTTTGGCCATGGGTCGCTGAAGTTAAGATAGATTCTCTCCACTTCCCCCTGCTCAAACACATCCAGGATGTTCTCAATGTTGGCAAGAGCCAGCTTCAAATTAGGCGGCGTCTCAAGCTCTTCCTCTGCCCAAGCTATTCTTGCCTTATCGCTGGCACGACGAACGAGCTCATCATACATATCAATACCGATATAATTTACATCTTGATTGCGGTAACTCATCTGGCTGATGAACTGACCTTTTCCCATGCCGAACTCTACATGAATCGGCTTCCCGTTACCAAACAAGTCAGCCCATTTGCCTTTATATTCTTCTGGATTTAATATAACCAGATCCGTTTGACTTTCCAGATTTTCGCGAATCCCTTTTCTGCCGCGTAAACGCATGTCTCTCCTCCGATTTTTCAGTAAAATGTTCCGGCATTAATTGTGCCTAATTATCGTTCAAATGTAAAGTCTTTAAATACGATCGAAATGAGGACCAATTCAAAAGAAAAAGGAATCGTTCGCTGCACTTAGAGTGTACAGCACGATCCCTTCTTCAAATATATTTGGAATTGGGGTCCAACTACTTTAACAGTTCATAGTCTACCTTATCTTGGGTGGAAAAATCAAATGTCTTTTCAAAAGCCTTTCTTATTTTTTTCTTAGCAATAGCTTCTACCTGAGGATTTCCATTAAATTTAACGCCAGTTAGTGCCAATGCTTCATCTGCAGTAAGCTCAACAGAGATTTTATGCCCACCTGATTTTAGACTTGAATTCATGTTAATCACCTCACGAATAGTATGGCCGAGACGAAAAAAATGTATGAATTCTGCGAAAAAATAGTGTGTTTTTCAAGGTCTGACCTCAGCTAAAATATAACATAACTGTGTAATGTTTTGCAAGAGGTAAGCGCTATCTTTTTATGCCCTTTTTATTGAAGTATTTCTGGTTTCTCTAAAGGAGAATTCCCATTTATCGGCGCTTTTTGTTACAATAGAAAATGTGAAAAAAGGGATTTGAATATCCCTTTCTTTTCATTCACCTTTATTTAGTTTAATGAATCAACAAAGGAGTTTCCTTATGAATATGCCTGTTTCAACTCCTCCGCTGCTATGGGGAGAGAAGCGATTTCACACTTGGAATCATGAGATGCATAAGCAGTTTGATAATAAAGTATTTAAAGTCATGCTGGATGCTGGATTTACCTGTCCCAATCGGGACGGCTCCATTGCCAAAGGCGGTTGTACCTTCTGCAGCGCGCGCGGTTCAGGTGACTTTGCCGGTGCGAGACGCGATGATTTAATTACCCAATTCAATACGATTAGAGACCGTCAGCATCAAAAATGGCCAAACGCCCAGTATATCGGATATTTCCAAGCTTATACCAATACTTATGCGCCGGTTGAGCAGCTTCGCGAATATTATGAAGTGATTCTCCAGCAGCCCGGAGTCGTTGGGTTATCCATTGCGACACGACCGGATTGTCTGCCGGACGATGTTGTGGACTATCTGGCTGAGCTTAATGAGCGCACTTATTTGTGGGTTGAGATGGGACTTCAAACCATTCATGAATCCACATCTCGGCTCATTAACCGTGCTCATGATACGAAGTGTTATGAGGATGCGGTGGAGAAGCTGAGAAAACGAAACATTCGGGTATGCACCCATATCATTCACGGACTCCCTCAAGAGACACATGAAATGATGCTTGAGACGACACGCGCTGTGGCCCGTATGGACGTTCAGGGCATCAAGATCCATCTGCTTCATCTCATGAAGAAGACACCTATGGTTAAGCAGTACGAGGCGGGTCTGCTTCGGTTCCTGGGACAGGATGAGTACATTAAGCTGATCGTGGATTCCCTAGAGATTTTACCGCCGGAAATGATTGTACACCGGTTAACCGGTGATGCCCCTAGAAATCTGCTGATTGGACCCCAGTGGTCGATGAAGAAATGGGAAGTATTAAACGGAATCGATGCCGAGCTCCGCGCACGTGATACATGGCAGGGTAAATATTGGAGGAAAGCTTAATATGGGTTTTATTTCGGTACTAAGCTGTGCCCATCAGTGGATCGCTGCAAGACTGCGTTCCGGGGATTATGCAATAGATGCAACATTAGGGACAGGATCAGATACGCTGTTCCTGGCTCAGACAGTGGGCGCAAAAGGCCATGTCTATGGATTCGATATTCAAGATGAGGCAATCCGCTTGTCTTCTAGCAAGCTGAACAGTGCAGCGAACAAGGATAAACTCGCTGCCGTCTCCCTCTTCTGTCGCAGCCATGCCGATATGAAAGAGATGATCCCGACAGATAAGCATGGTCAGATTGGTGCCGTGATGTTCAATTTGGGCTATCTTCCTGTAGAACATGCCGATCATAGCGTAATAACTGAAACATCAAGCACAATCACGGCTTTGACAGCTGCTCTGGAACTTCTCAGACCCAAAGGTATACTCACAGTAGTTCTTTACCCAGGACACAAAGGTGGAGATGAAGAAGCGTCCAGTGTCTCTAAGTGGGCTGCTCAATTGCCTACAGACGTTGGACAGGCGGTCATTTATAGACAGCTGCAGCGAGAAACATCTCCTTATCTTATTGCCATTGAGAAAAAGTAATCTCAAGGTTGCCGGGTAAAATCACTATAAACTTCATATGTTAAGGAGAGGACAGTATGACAGCACCATATCCATTGCAATTTGAACCTGAATTTAAAGAGAGAGTCTGGGGAGGACGCGCTCTTGAGCAATTCGGTTTGTCTCTTCCCGAGGGTCATATTGGCGAAGGCTGGATGATCGCCGACCATCCGAATGGAACAACCAAAGTCATGAATGGCGAGCTTGCTGGAACAGGACTTGATGAGATTCGAGTGCAATATGGTGAATCATGGTTAGGTACAAAAGGTGTTTCCGAAAAAGGCGGCCGATTCCCGCTGCTCATTAAACTGCTCGACTGTAATGATGATCTGTCCGTACAAGTGCATCCAACTGATGATTATAAAGGACTGCCGGAGGGAGAGCTTGGAAAGACGGAAATGTGGTACGTACTTGATGCTAAACCTGGTGCCAAGATCATTTACGGGCTCAAAGAACAAGTAACCTACGAGCAGCTACGCACTGCCCTGAATAACGGTACGGTAATGGATACCTTGCAAGAAGTATCTGTCGAGGCGGGAGATTCCTTCTTTATACCTGCAGGTACAGTCCATGCTCTATGCGCTGGAGTTGTTGTCGCAGAAATTCAGCAGAATTCGGACACAACGTACCGTATATTTGATTACAATCGACCAGGACTCGACGGCAAAGCACGGGAACTACATATTGAAGATTCACTGAATGTAACGAAGTTTGAATCTACAGGTGCAACATCCATGAAGACGGATCACGCCGTTCCAGGAGAGTGGCTCACTCTAGCAACATGTCCTTATTTTGTGGTTGAGAAAGGCATTGTCTCCGGTACATGGGAGCTGAATACGACCGAGGACAGCTTTACTATACTCGTCGTATGTGACGGAACAGGCCGTCTTGCATGGGATGGTGGAGCAAGCCTTGCCCTTACAGCGGGTCAATGTTACCTGATTCCATCCAGCCTTGGGAGCTACCAATTGTCTGGTGAAGCTACGGTGCTTCGCTCTTATCTCCCGTAAATTATGGCTAGCACAAGCCAGACATCAAGGAGGGCGACTCGGTCATGCAGGAGTACATGTTTCAATTACAGGATAGTGACGAAGTCAATATCTTTGTATATCGCTGGACTCCGGAAGATCATATACCGGTCAAAGGGATCGTACAAATTGCTCACGGTATGTGTGAAACAGCGAAGCGTTATGAAGAGCTGGCCAGTACATTGACGGACCATGGATTTATCGTTTATGGTAACGATCATCGCGGCCACGGTCTAACCGGCATGGCACAAGGCATGCTGGGCGACGGTGGTCCGGATGTGTGCAATTGGATGGTGAAGGATGTAGCCGAGCTCGGAGAACATATACGCAAAGAACATTCTGAATTACCGTTATTTCTGTTAGGACACAGCATGGGTTCCTTTATTACTCAGAAGTTGATGTATGCACATCCTGATCTGTTTGATGGCTATATCCTCTCCGGAACGAATGGCAAAAGAAGACTTCTCAAATTCGGTCAAAGGCTGGCTGCACTGCAAGCAGGCTTACAGGGACAAGAGCATCGCAGCCTCCTCTTGAATGCAATTATCTTCGGCGGATACAATCGTGCCTTTCGCCCTGCCGCCACCCCCTTTGACTGGTTGTCTAATGATAAAGACGAAGTTAGAAAGTTCGTTGAGGATCCGATGTGCGGGGCCATATGCACCACCCGTTTTTTCCGGTGCTTCTTTGATCTGTTAATGGAGATCCATCTGCCCAAACATATGAGCAAGATCCCCAAGGATAAGCCTGTCTATATCTTCTCGGGTCAGCGGGATCCGGTGGGCATGTATGGTAAAGGGGTCATGAGTCTGGTTAAGACTTATCGGAAATTGCAATTTGCCGATCTACAATATCGGCTCTATCCTGACGGAAGACACGAGATGCTCCACGAAGTGAATCGTAAGGAAGTGGAGCATCATATTGTGGATTGGTTGGAACAGCATGTGTAGCAGTGAGTCAGAACTCCTGTATCCTTGGAAACGGATAATCATCCTGGCTGAAGATATACCACAACTGAAGCCGATTCATCTATGGAACTAAAAGCCCGAGTAATCTCGTGTATTAAAAAAGCCTTTCTTGTTCAATGCCATCGAACTGTTGCATTGGACAAGAAAGGCTATTCTTCGTTACCAATTCATACGTTCTCGCAGCGATGTAATATGTGCCGTATGATGAAGGCTGTGCCATGAGTACAGTCTCAAACATTCCCCAAGGGTCAGCGACTTCTGTAATCCAGGATGATAGAAGGTGCGATCGTATTGTTCCGGACTCATGGACTCAAGCAGAGCGGTCCAACGCGAATGGAGACCCTCTATAATCGATAATGAAGCGCTTATAGGCACATCCGACACATCTGTTGTCTCTGCCCATAAGGTCTCTTCATAGGGTCTAATAGCGGGCTCATTCTCGGTAAGCGCAAGCTTGAAACGAATAAAGCTGTTCATATGACTGTCAGCAACATGATGAACAACTTGGTTAATCGTCCAACCTTCAGGTCGATATGGGGTAGCGAGCTGTTCATTAGATAAATCTGCAACCGCATCTTGAAGTCTCGCTGGAAGCTTCTTAATATTGTCCATCCAAATCTTGCGGTTATCGTTATTAGGTGTATCTTCAACTTCCAAACCGATAGGATACCTCAGATCATTGTTCATTTCCATCCTCCCCTTATATGTACTTCATTAGATTACGACACAGAATAAAAAAGACAGGCGCAGCAAATGTTGCAGCCTGTCCTTAATTATTCAAGAGATACTTAGCATTATCCTTCTAGCAGAAGGGATTCTGGATCCTCAAGCAATTCTTTGACCGTAACCAGGAATCGAACCGCATCACTTCCATCAATGATTCGATGATCATAAGACAGCGCGATATACATCATAGGTCTGTTTTCCATACGCTCATCATCAATCGCTACCGGGCGTACTTGGATTTTGTGCATACCGAGAATACCAACCTGTGGTGAATTCAATATCGGTGTAGAGAGTAATGATCCGAAGATTCCACCATTCGTAATCGTAAATGTTCCACCCTGCAGCTCATTGAGAGACAACGAGTTATTACGTGCTTTGGAAGCCAGTTCTCCGATATTCCGTTCAATCTCAGCAAAGCTGAGACGATCTGCATCACGTACCACCGGAACGACAAGCCCTTCCTTCGCGGATACTGCAATACCGATATCATAGAACTTCTTCACTACAATGTCATCGCCGTCTATCTCAGCATTAACTAGCGGGAATTGTTTGAGTGCACCTACAACCGCTTTGGTAAAGAAAGACATAAAGCCGAGGCCGACATCATGCTTTTCTTTAAATTTGTCTTTACGGCGTTTACGAACATCCAAGATAGCTGTCATATCCACTTCGTTAAATGTAGTAAGCATCGCCGCTGTTTGTTGAGCTGCAACCAGGCGTTTGGCGATCGTTGCACGTCGACGGGACATCTTGGAACGTTCAACCGGTTTCCCAGGGCTTGCTTCTGCTGCTGGAGCAGGAGCAATAGCAGGCTTGCTTGGAGCTGCAGGAGCTGCAGGTACAGAACCATGAGATTTCACGTCATCGGAATGAATGCGTCCGATCGGATCGCGAGCTTGCACTTGGTCAAGATCAATTCCGCGTTCACGAGCTAATTTACGAGCAGAAGGTGTAGCTGTATAGCCATTCGCACCTTCATCTTCCGCTTTGGGAGCCGGCTCATTCTTCACTGGTGCCGAAGCCGGCGCTGCTTCTGAAGCTTGTGGTGCTGGTGCCGGTGGTGCAGAAGCCGCAGCTGATTCTTTGGCTCCTGCTCCTGCTTCTAACTGTGCAATTGTCTCACCAATCTGAACCGTATCCCCTTCTTGATGAAGGATGCTTGTAATTACTCCGCTCTCTTCCGCACTGATTTCAATGTTGACTTTATCCGTCTCCACTTCTAGCAGTACATCTCCTTGATTGACGGTATCCCCTTCTTTAACGATCCATCTGGATATTGTCCCCTCCGTGATGGATTCTCCCATAGCCGGTACTTTAATTTCACTCACAGCAAGCTACCTCCCCAGTGGAATGTTTTTCTTTGAACTTTGCTTCAATACTTTGGACAAAATCTGCTGTTGCTCCACGACATGTACATGTTGGAAGCCGGTTGCTGGACTGGAACGCTCAGGCCGGCCTGCATAATCAAGCTTAACACCTGCAGGCAATAGCTCACGGAGTCTTGGTTCCATATACGTCCAAGCTCCCATATTCTTAGGTTCTTCCTGCGTCCACACGATTTCCCTCACATTACGGAATCTGGCGAGGAAGCGACGGATTTCTTGCTCAGGGAAAGGATATAATTGTTCCACACGCAAGATATGCAGCCAGGACCAATCCTCACCTTTTTCCTTGTCAATCGCCTCTTCAAGATCGATCGCGATCTTGCCGCTGCAAAGAATGATACGCTCTACCTTGTCAGGAGCTGCTCCAAGAATCGGCTCTTGGAGCACCGTTTGGAAGCTGCCTTCGCTAAACTCTTTAGCTGGAGAAGCTACGCGCGGGTTACGGATCAAACTCTTCGGCGACATAAGTACAAGTGGTCTCGCATCATCTGTCTCCGTCAGTGCAGCCTGACGGCGAAGCAGGTGGAAGTACTGCGCGCTGCTGGACAGATTTGCTACGATCCAGTTATCATCTGCGCACATTTGCAGGAAGCGTTCCAGTCTTGCGCTCGTATGCTCAGGTCCCTGGCCTTCACTTGCGTGAGGCAAGAGCATCACCAGGCTTGAGTTCTGAGACCATTTTGCACGTCCTGACGATACGAATTGGTCGAACAATACTTGGGCACAGTTAGCAAAATCACCGAATTGTGCTTCCCATATCACCAGCGTCTCTGGTGCATAAACGTTGTAGCCATACTCAAAGCCTACTACAGATTCCTCTGACAGAGGACTGTTATATAGAGCAAAGGAGGCCTTGGCTTGCGGCAAACGATGAAGCACATTATAGGAATCTCCAGTCTCGGAATCATGCAGCACCAGGTTTCGATGAGCAAACGTAGCTCGCTGGGAATCCTGCCCCGTCATACGAATTGGCTTGCCATCAGCCAGGATCGTAGCAAAAGCGAGTGTTTCCGCCAAGCTCCAATCCACTTTCTCACCTTCGTTCAGGGCATTCTGGCGTCGCTGCAGAATACGCTGGAGCTTAGGATATACCTTGAAGCCTTCCGGCCATTTGAGCAGCTCTGCATTAATCTCGCGCAGCTTCTCGATCGGGACCGCTGTTTGCGCATTCGTCAGCCGTTCCGGTCTTTGCAGCTCAGTGCTGCCGGCATCGACCTTGTCATGCACTTCCTCATGGCTCACAGTTCCTTGCTTCACTTCATCGTACGCCTGCTTCAACTGGTTCTGAGCCGCATTTCTCAGATTCGTCAGAAGCTCCTTCTCCCCAGCTCCCGACTGAATCAGAACATCTGCATATAACTCACATACCGTTGGATGGTTCTTTACTTTGCTGTACACGAGTGGTTGAGTTGTTTCTGGATCGTCTGTCTCGTTATGCCCATAACGGCGATATCCGATTAAGTCGATTAGGAAGTCTTTGTTAAACTTGTTGCGATATTCGCTCGCTAGGCGTATAGCTGCCATACAAGCATCAGGGTTATCGGCATTTACATGAATGATCGGAATTTCATATCCTTTGGCCAAGTCACTGGAGTACATCGTTGACCGTGATGCATCACTGTTTGTCGTGAAGCCGATTCGATTATTTACGATAATATGAATCGTACCGCCATTCTGGTAACCCTTCAGAGATTTCAAGTTCAGGGATTCGGCAACGATCCCTTCTCCCGGGAATGCAGCATCCCCGTGCATTAGAATCGTAGCTGCCTTAGTAACATCCTGCTTCGGATAACCCGCCTGTCCTCGGTCATCCTGAGCTGCACGCGCAAAGCCTTGCACCACAGGATTCACATATTCAAGATGGCTCGGGTTATTAGCCATCGTAATCTTGGCTTGAACGACCTCACCCTTCTTCACATAACGTGTGGCACCAAGATGGTACTTCACGTCTCCCGTCCAGCCGTAATTAACGCCAGATGAGCTCTCGGAAGGAACCAGATCTTTATTGTTTGCCTGGTGGAATTTCGAGAAGATCTTGCTATATGGTTTACCAAGTACGTGTGCAAGTACATTCAGACGTCCCCGGTGGGCCATACCCATGAGAATATGACTTGATCCTGCTTCGGCCATAATCTCTATTATCTCATCAAGCATAGGAACGAGCATATCGTTCCCTTCAATGGAGAACCACTTCTGCCCTACAAAGTTCTTGTGGAGGAACTGTTCAAACTGCTCTACTTCCACAAGTCTGGCTAGGAGTGACTTACGCTCATCCGAAGTCAGCTTAGCAACCGATGTACCTGACTCAATACTCTGATACAGCCAATTACGCTCTTCTTCATCCTGAATATGGTTGAACTCATAAGCCAGAGGCCCTGTATATATATCACGCAACCGCTGGATTGCGTCTAATCCAGTCATGGTCTGTGAATCTGCATTCTCCCAAATGATTGAAGCAGGAATAGCTCGTAGATCTTGCTCGCTAAGCCCCAGTTTGGATGGAGTAAGTAGGCTCTCTTCTGTCTTGGCATCCAGCTGGAGCGGATCAATATCAGCAACCAAATGTCCGAATCTTCGGATATTTTGAACTAATTTGCCCGCTGTAACCGCTTTCTGTAACAGCTGTAGATCTGCAACTCCCGAACTTGCACTACTCCCTGTACCTGGTGAAGCAAGTCCGTGATTGTTAACGGGGCCAATATCCACCGGGGGCGGTCCCCATTCTTTAAAAAGCGTGCGGAACTCAGCATCAACTGCTCCTGGGTCAGCACTATAAATCTCAAACTGTTCTTGTACGTAACCGAAGTTTGGTCCGTAGTATGTTTTCCATGGGCTTTGCATATTGCCATCTTCGTTAGCCATTTAACGTTCCCTCCGTCAAAATATTTGGTTTGTGCCAGGACGGAAAATCATTTCTTAAATTTCATAAAAATAAACTCAATCTCTAATTATAAATCAATTTTCCGAAGAAAACATCTATCGCTGTTTCCTCCAGAGATCCCACCGCAAGAAAGGCAGCTGGATGAATTTGTGAATAATGCTTCTAAGCTGTAATTTTCTACTCTTATTTTATAAACTATTGCTGCTGAGAGCATTTCCAATTTTAAAGGTAATTAATGCATTTTTTAGATGAATCACTGCAAACCCCTGCTATATCAGCAAATATTGATTCTATCAAAATGTGATGAAGATGACAAAAAAATAAAGCCCTTTCAATTAATAAAGACATTTGTTTTGAAAAGTGGGCTTTATTGAGTCAATTTCATAATACCTTTAGCTGCTTTGATCAAGAGTATACAGTTTCAAATTCACCTTCTTAATGAGTTATGTAACTGATTTGTTTTTATAAAATTGTTCGTCTTCTCTTCAATTTTAACTAACTCAATTCGTTTTATACTTGTGCATGTTGCAGAAATCCCAAACAACAAACCATCGATAATAGCTAGATGAAAGGGTTTGATTCAACTAGATTTATACCTCTTCATCTAACTAAAACCGAATTATGCAAAATCCTGACTAGCTAAGCTCACTGAATTGTGCCGTGTGCAGCCGGCTGTATACACCTCTTCTCGCTACCAGCTCCTCGTGACTACCTTCCTCTTCAATTCCATTCGACGTAACCACGATAATTCGGTCTGCATTCTTAATCGTAGCCAGTCGATGGGCAATGACAAGTGTTGTTCTTCCCTGTGACAGCTCAGCAAGGGACTGCTGTATCGCCGCTTCTGTTTCCGTATCAAGTGCAGAGGTTGCTTCGTCGAGAATGAGGATCTTCGGATTTTTCAAGAACATTCGTGCAATCGCAATCCGCTGTTTCTGTCCTCCGGATAACTTCACACCTCTCTCACCGATCACGGTGTCCATTCCTTCCGGCATCACTTCAATTGTTGGTGCAAGCTGAGCAAGTCTCGCCGCTCTCCATATTTCCTCATCACTTGCATCGAGCTTGCCATAGGCGATATTCTCCCGGACCGTACCTGCGAACAGAAACACATCCTGTTGAACGATACCAATCTGTCTGCGCAGAGAAGTGAGAGTGACCTTCGAAGTATCCACACCATCAATGGTGATCCTGCCTTCAGTTGCCTCATAGAATCTCGGAAGCAGACTGCAGATTGTTGTCTTGCCCGCACCGGATGGACCTACAAAAGCCACGGTCTCTCCTGCTTTAATATTAAGATTGATCTTATTGAGCACCTTGGAGCCGTCATCGTAGCCAAATGAAACCTGCTCATAGTGGATATTGCCTTCAAAATTCGGTGCTTCTCTCGCATCCTTGCTGTCCTTAACATCCGGCTCTGTGTCCAGCAGTTCAATGTATCTCTGGAATCCGGCGATGCCTTTAGGATAGCTCTCAATAATCGCATTAATCTTGTCGATTGGACGGAAGAACACATTCGTCAGCAATAAGAAGGCCGCAAACTGTCCATAAGTTAATTCCCCTTGTAAAATAAACCACGTTCCACAGATCAGTACAAACAAATTGATGCTTCTAGTCAGCATGTAACTGATCGTAATATTCTGGGCCATAATCTTGTAGCTGAACAGCTTGGTCAGCCTGAACTCACGATTATCCAGTTCAAACCGCTGCTTCTCAAATCCTTCATTGGCAAATGCTTGTACAACACGAATTCCGCCAATCGTATTCTCTACACGGGAATTGAAATTGGCAATGTTGCCATACAGTTTACGGAACGCCTTAGTCATCTTGGTATTAAAGTACAGTGCAAGCAAAATGACGATCGGTACTATAATAAAGGTGAGCACTGCAAGCTTCCAATTGATGCCGAGCATGAGCAGAAATGCTCCAATTAAGGTCATGACCGCGATAAATAAATCCTCTGGTCCATGATGAGCCATCTCTCCGATATCCATCAAATCATTGGTTATGCGTGACATAAGGTGCCCTGTCTTGTTGTTGTCGAAGAACCTGAAACCAAGCTTCTGAAGATGATCAAACATCCGGCTTCTCATATCTGTCTCGATATTAATGCCCAGCATGTGACCCCAATAGGTAACTACAAAATGAAGAAATGCAGTAATCACATAGATTGCAAGCAAGCCTGTACAGGCAATAATAATACTCTCAAAATCACCTGAAGGAAGCAGCTCGTCCACTACATAATTCACGGCGAGAGGAAATCCAAGCTCCATTAGTCCAGCGATGACTGCGCACATAAAATCAATCGTAAACAGAAGTCGGTACGGCCTGTAGTAGGAGAAAAATCTGCGAAGCAAACCCATCACTCTTTTCGGTATTTTTTTGTAAAGAATAGTTCAAATTTTACTATAGCTATCCGTTTGATTAAAGAGAATATGTAAAAATTGCTATACAGGTTTGGTTCTGACTGAATATTTTAAATAGGTAAGCAGAGAATAATAAAACCAATTTACCGTAAACATCCAGGATTAGGTTTCAATTCGTTTCGTGGTGGTAACCTATATTGATTGTCATTTAGACGTTAACAACAGATTCTTTGCCCCTATATACGTATCACGGAGCCTAAAGGAGGAATGATGCTTGAATCGTACAATTAAAATAGGCATTATCGGGAGCGGCGGAATTGCCAGAGCTCACGCAGAGGCCTATAAACAGCTTGATTATGTTGAAGTTGTAGCCGTGGCAGACATTATCCCAGGAAAAGCCGCACTGTTCATTGAACAGACCAACCTTCCGACGGCAAAGGCTTTCGACAATCATCAGCATCTGTTGGAGCTGGATCTTGACGGAGTCAGCATATGCACACCTAATTTCTCGCATCATAGCATCACCATTGATGCTTTGAATGCAGGCAAGCATGTGATGGTAGAGAAACCAATGTCAGTCACACTAGATCAAGGCATTGAAATGGTAGAGACCGCACAGCGTACTGGAAAAATGCTATCCGTAGGGTTCCAGCCTCGTTATGATCCTAATATGCAAGCCATCCGCAGCCTGATTCAGGACGGCCAGCTCGGTAAAGTGTATTATGCAGAAGCAGGCGGCGGCAGAAGACGCGGAATGCCCGGCGGTACCTTCATTCGTAAGGATCTGGCCGGAGCAGGAGCTATGGCTGATATTGGCTGCTATTCGCTTGATATGGTCCTTCATGCGCTCGGGTATCCCAAACCGCTGACCGTTTCTGCTTATACCTCCAATTATTTTGGCACGAACCCAAAATATCATCCGGAATCCCACATCTTTAACGTTGAAGATTTTGGAGCAGCAATGGTCAGACTTGAAGGCGATATTCTTCTCAGCTACAAAATTTCCTGGGCCATGCACATGGACACACTAGGTCCCACGATGTTCCTCGGGACGGACGCCGGGCTTAAAGTGACTCCTGCTGGAAGCGGACCTTGGAGCGGAGGCTGGGAAGGACGGGTAGGCAGCATGACCTTGTACCACGATATCGCCGGTCATCACACAGAGAGCCCGATTCCAATACAGCATCACCAGATCAATCTATTCCATGCCAAAGTATTTGATTATGCTGAGGCCATCCAGAAACGGCTGCCCGCCCCCATTCCAGGTGAGCAAATCTTATATAATCAGGCGATTATTGACGGAGTGCTGCGTTCTTCAGCTGCCAAAAAAGAAGTTGAAATCATCATTCCGGATTTCTAGTGCACAGAGCCTTGTTCTCATTAAGAGAAGAAGGCTTTTTTTCTTCCCATACCATTCGCTTTGTTATATTCTTGGAGGATGATTATCCATTGATAACAAAGGAGCGAGTAAAACATGACTTCGTCTACTGCTTTAATGATCATTGATGTCCAAAATGCCATGTTCTCCTATCCCGATCTATCACTGCATAATGGAGAACAAGTACTGAGCAATATCCAGCGTCTTCTACAGAAAGCCCGTGAGGACGGCCTGCCTGTCATCTACATCCAGCATACCAGCCAAACTGACGACGAATATAGCGAAGGCACACCAACCTGGTACATCCATCCAAGCATTGCCCCTCAGCCGAATGAATGGGTGGTCAGAAAATCGAGCTGGGATGCCTTCTATCAAACGGAGTTGTTAGCCAAGCTCCAAAAGCTGAATATTCAAAAGCTGGTTATTTGCGGTATGCAGACCGAATTCTGTCTAGATACCACATCACGGTGCGCATATAGTCTTGGCTATCATCATAATGTGCTGGTCTCCGATGCTCATAGTACATTTGATAGTAAAGTACTTCCAGCAGCAGATATAATCAAGCACCATAATCAAATGCTGGGCGGACGTTTTGTTCAATTGATCAAGACTGAGGACATTCTTGCAGTAGGATTTAATTAATCCTTATTATTTCCACAAAAAAACGAGCCATCCCTTATGCTGGAATGGCTCGTTGTCCATTATTCACGATCAGCAGCTACTGGACGGCTACCTGACTACAGTTCCATCGCCAGCCGGATCATATCTACACAACTCTATCCCTATCCACTATATTATGCTGGGCTAAGATTAACTCTCTGAAAGTGCTCAACCACTGGAAACGGCTCGTAATAATGATGAAGCAGCTGCTTCCAATCTAAATATTCAGCCGACCCCCTGAATCCGATCGTATGATCCTCCAAAGTGTTCCATCTGACATGCAAGAGATATTGATGATCTGACTCCATACACTTATATAATTCGTGACCGAGATAACCCGGCATACTGGAAATAATAGTAGACGCCTTGGCAAAGTCCTGTTCAAAATCACTCTCTAATCCTGCTTTAATATATAGCATGGCGCTTTCGAGAATCATAATCTTATATCCCTCCGATGTGGTCAAACCATGTTATGCCTCAAGCCGCTGCAATAGCTTCAAGCTGCTTCATATGATGCCTATCATGCCATATAAAATCTTCAACATAACTCTGAATTGTAAAAGGGTTGCCGTCCAGCCCTTGATATTGATAAGCCCAATCCTCATCAACAAGACCGTATAAGTTTCTAATGATCAGCTCTCTATATTTCAGCGTTTCCTGCATAAGCTCTTCAATTGATATCTTACGGGCATACTCTCGAGCAGCTTCATTAAATAAATCATAGTCCAGATGCTGAATCTGAATCTGTTCTTTCTCCCCCGACGCAATCAGCGATATAGCACCTTCCCAAAAATACCGGTCCCATCTCATCATGTGGCACACCATTTCACGCGCAGTCCACTTGCCTTCTGCAATAGGCTGATCCCAAGGCGCATTCTGCTGCATACTCCATCTGCGAATCCAGTCATGCCATTCATGAAATGAAGCAATCAAAGAATTCTTCTGCACTCTATTCACGGCTTTCATCCCCTCTTCTAGAGAAATCAGTCAAAAATTAATCATGTTAGAGTGGATATTCGTCAAAAAAAGTGGGGTTCCTGCTTTTATTTCACTTCTGCCTGCTTAATCACTTTAATGATATTCTTCATCGCATCTGGTTGCTGGTAAGTAAGCATATTCTGAATGTATTTCTCTTTATTTCTATCAAGTTCATGTATGGCATTCAGCAGATTGGGCGCATTCAAATCCTCAGCAAGTAAGACACTGGCATAACCTGAGGCCTCAAATGACCGGGCGTTAATAATCTGATCACCACGGCTGACTTTATCCGAAAGTGGGATAAGCAGCATCGGCTTATGAAGTGCCAGGAATTCAAAGATGGAATTTGAACCGGCTCTGGAGATGACCAAATCGGATGCGGCCATTAGATCAGGCAGCTCATCATGTACATATTCGAATACATGATAACCATCTGCTACAGGAGCTTCCCTGTGCTGTCCTTTACCACAAATATGAATAATTTGATAATCATGAATCAGGTCAGGAATAATTCGATACAGTGCATCATTCAAGTTCTTGGCGCCTAGGCTTCCCCCCATAAAGAACAGTACCGGCTTATCATCGCATAAACCGAGCCGGCTTCTGCCACGCTGACGATCGCCTTCTCTCAGCTCCTGCCGCACCATTGCCCCTACATGAACCACATTTGGTCTTCTCAGCTGTGCTGCTGCTTCTTGAAAAGTAGTGCATACATAATCCGCCCAGGGAAGTGCAATTCGGTTGGCCAGCCCCGGAGTAAGATCCGATTCGTGAATGACAATCGGAATGCGCAGTATTCTAGCTGCAAGTACCACAGGTACGGATACGAATCCCCCTTTGGAGAATACGACGCCAGGCTTGATTTTTTTCAAATACTGATAGGCTTCTCTTACACCCTTGAGTACACGCAAGGAATCTTTTGCATTCTCGATGCTGAAATATCGGCGAAGCTTCCCCGTCGCAATTCCCTTGTACTTCACACCTTCAATCTTACTAATCAGTTCGGCTTCAATCCCTTGTCTTGACCCAATATAATGAACACTGTAGCCTAGTTCCTGGTAATAAGGAATCAGCGCCAGATTTACCGTGACATGACCCGCAGAACCCCCGCCGGTAAATACAATTTTTCTAGACTTCATGCACAACACTCCTGTCACATTGCGTTAGCCCGCTGTTTATTAGATAATATTCACAACCGGACACCCATATCCTTCATCGTTACATATACAATCAAACCGTTTTGGAGAAAGCAGGTACATCAACATGCAAAACAAGGATACGAATCATCCGCTCGATCAAAGAATAGATCGCAAGAATTCAAGCTCTGTCAAATGGAACGGACTTCAGCCTTTATTTAGTGCACCTGATGCAATCCCGCTATGGGTTGCCGATATGGACTTTACTGCACCTGAACCCGTGCTCAAGGCGCTTCGTGATATCGTAGATCATGGCATTCTTGGATATGCTATGCCTGCTCCATCATTTAATGAGGCTATCGCTGCCTGGATGGCCAAGCGTCACGGCTGGAAAGTAGAGCCGGAATGGCTTGTATATACCCCCGGTATCGTCCCAGCCCTGAATATAGCCGTTGAAGCCTTCACTGAACCAGGTGACAAAATTATTATCCAGCCTCCAGTATACGGTCCTTTCCACAAACTTGCCAAAACACATGGCAGAGTGCTGGTAGAGAATCCGCTTATTCACGAGCAGGGTGAATATAGAATGGATCTTACGCATCTAGAACAGGCCGCCTCACAGGATGGAGTGAAGCTGATCGTTCTGTGCAGCCCGCATAACCCCGTAGGCCGCGTATGGAGTCGTGAAGAATTGAATGCCGTGATGGAGATTGCTGTGAAGCACGATATTATCGTGATCTCGGATGAGATCCATTCCGATCTCGTATTTGAATCAGGGAAGCATATCCCTTATGCTGTACTCTCTGAAGAAGCCAAGATGCACTCCATCATCTGCACGGCTGCCAGCAAGACCTTCAATATTGCAGGACTGCATACGTCCAGTGTCGTTATCGCCAATAAAGAACTGCGTTTGAAATTCAAAAATATGATCGATAAGCGTTCAATGGGTTCAATGAATCTCTTCGGACTTGCCGCTACAGAGGCAGCTTACCGGGAAGGCGAGCCTTGGCTTGAGAGCACACTCGAATATATTCATGGAAACCTCGAGTACGTGGTTAACTACTTCAAGACCTACATTCCAGAATGCCAGGTGACCATGCCTGAAGCGACTTATCTGCTCTGGATTGACTTCCGCAATTTAGGAATGGAGCATAAGGAATTGTTTGATTTTCTCGTGACCAAGGCGGGGCTCGTGTTCAGCAGCGGGACAGATTTTGGCAAGGAAGGCGAAGGCTTTATGCGAATGAATGTGGCTTGTCCTCGAAGTATGCTGGAAGAGGCTATGCAGCAGCTGCACGAGGCGATGATTAACCGATAATCAGCTAGTCAAGCAATAGAGAGCGTCATGACCGACACGGGTCATCGACGCTCTTTTGTTTTATACATAAACTCACTACACCTCCTCTTCAGAACCACAAGATCAGTTGTTATTGCGCTTCACGGAAGCATTTATTTTAAACAAGCATAAATCGAATCAAATTCATCATTTATGAGTTATGAAAATTGATTCATGAATAACACAATTTTGCTCTTATATCACTTTTTTGCAGCCTATATCCTTCTAAAAAACACCTCTATGCTCAGAACAGTAGAATATTACGCTCTTCTTAAGCATCTTCGCAAATATTTACATTAAGTATATTTAAAACAAAATATTGACAATGTAAGCGCTTGAAATTAGTATTTATTTACATCGAGTCTGTTCATTAAGGTTCATTTGAGTTTGATGTCGTACATTACTGGGGGAGGAATTGAACCATGGGAATGAACAATCCCTTGGCGGTGAAACAAACCGTACAAACCAAGAGCAAGTTTCACTTTCTAAAAAGAGAGATCATACGTAACAAATATGTGTATCTGATGCTAGTTCCCGTTCTCTTGTTCTATATTATTTTCTGTTATGGACCGATGTACGGAATACTGCTGTCCTTCCAGAGCAGCTACAGTCCTGCTAAAGGGATTATGGGCGGTAATTGGATTGGATTTGAGAATTTCACGATGTTTTTTGAGAGCTATAACTTCTGGAGGCTCATGGGCAATACCTTGATCCTTAGCTTGCTTAGTCTGGTGATTGGTTTCCCTGCTCCGATAATTCTTGCACTATTACTCAATGAGGTACGTAATCGCTACTTCAAGAGTGCAGTCCAAACCGTCAGTTATTTACCTCACTTCATATCCGTTGTTGTTGTCGTTGGTATGCTTAAGACCTTCTCTTCTTTGGACGGCGGCTTGTTTAATATCATTCGCGGCTTCTTTGGTTTTGAGCCTATTATGTTCTTCACAGATAAAGATATGTTCCGGCCATTGTACATTCTGTCCAATGTATGGCAGGGCGCAGGATGGGCATCAATACTCTTCCTTGCAGCACTAGCCGGAATCAATTCTCAGCTGTATGAAGCAGCCAAGATGGACGGTGCCAACCGCTGGAGACAGCTCCTGCACATCACGTTGCCAGGTATTATGCCAACGATTATCGTGCTCCTCATCCTGCGTATGGGCAGCATTATGAATGCTGATTTTCAGAAGATCCTATTAATGCAGACTGCAGCCACTTATGAAACCTCTGATGTCATTTCGACTTTTGTTTACAGACAAGGGATGCTGCTAGGGGATCAAGCCTACTCCACTGCTATAGGTTTGTTTAATTCGGTCATTAACTTTGCCCTCTTACTCGGCGCGAACTATATCAGCCGCAAAGCTAATGAAACCAGTCTGTGGTAGAGAGGTGTGTATACGATGAAAAAATCATTTGGAGAACATATCTTTGACAGCATCAACTATATCTTGCTCATTCTGATTATGGTACTGTGCGCTTATCCGATGCTCTATATCTTCAATTCTTCTATTAGTGATCCAGAACAGCTGCTGGCCAGCCGCTCACTTATGCTGATTCCTGAAGGTCTATCTTTTGAAGCCTACTCAAAGGTATTTCAGAATCCAAAGATCTACAGCGGTTACTTAAATACATTGTTCTATGTGATTGTCGGTACTGCCCTTAACCTGGTGATGACAACTCTCGCAGCTTATGCACTGTCGAGGCCTGACTTATACGGACGCAGCTTTTTCATGAAGCTCATTACATTCACCATGTTCTTCAGCGGCGGTATGATTCCTACCTTCCTGCTCGTTCAAAATTTAGGTCTGCTGGATACAAGATGGGCGATGATCCTTCCCGCAGCCATTAATACGTTCAACTTTATCATCATGCGTACGAATTTTATGAATATCCCGCTTGGACTTATTGAATCCGCCAAAATTGACGGGGCCAATGATTTCAAAATTCTGCTGCGGATTGTCGTTCCACTATCTAAACCGATACTTGCTGTAATGACACTATACTATGCGGTAGACCACTGGAATGATTTTATGGGTCCGCTTCTCTATCTGAGATCACAGGAACTGTATCCGATTCAAATTGTGCTGAGGGATATTTTGCTCAGTAACAGTACGGAAGCGATGGGTTCTGCGAACGATACCGGATTTGCAATCGGCGAGAATATTAAATATGCCACAATTATTATTTCTACGCTTCCTATTCTGATGATCTATCCTTTCATCCAGAAATATTTTGTTCAAGGAGCACTCATCGGAGCCATTAAAGAATAAAGCTGGAGCATAACATGTAGACTTGTTGCCGCCCGCTTTAATCTATAGATAATCAAGGAGGGTTCATATGAAAAAGTTCTTGTCCTTAATGTTAATTGCAGTGATGACTACGGGACTGTTAGCCGGCTGCGGAGGGTCCGAGAGTGCAGACGGTCCAGCGCCAGAAGAAGGCGAGCAGGCGATTACGGAAATACCGCTTCCGATTGTAGATGAGCCGATGACTATTAACTATTGGCGTGCAAATGATGCCAAGATTGCTTCTGGCAACGGATTCTCGGATGTGAAGGCTTATCAGGAAAAAGAAAAAAGAACCGGCATCAAAGTCAACTTCACGCATCCTCCCCTCGGACAGCAGAAGGACCAGTTCAACCTGCTCGTTACAGGGAATGAGCTGCCTGATGTAATCTATTACAACTGGGCTGACGTATCAGGAGGACCTGAGAAGCTTCTCGCAGACGGCAGAATTATTAAACTGAATGAATACATTGATCTCTATGCTCCTAACTTGAAGAAGATTATTGAAGAAGATGAGGTTGTCCGTAAACAAATCTCACTGGATGATGGAACAATCTTCATGTTCCCCTATCTTCGCACGGATGCAGTGAAGCTGAATGCCACGACAGGTATTGTACTTCGTAAGGACTGGCTTGAGAAGCTGAATTTAAATACGCCTACAACCATTGATGAATGGTATACGGTGCTCAAAGCTTTCCGGGAAGAAGATCCAAATGGTAACGGCAAGAAGGATGAGCTTCCCTTCACTGCGAACTGGGGTCCCGGTAATATGAGCAAATTGTATGATTTTGCACCTTCCTTCGGAGTCATAGGCGGATTTCAGCTCAATGGAGATACAGTAGAATACGGTCCAATTCAGCCAGGGTTCAAAGATTTCCTTGAGACCATGCAGAAATGGTATGCCGAAGGATTAATTGATCCTGAAATTATGACGAATGACGGTAAAGCATTTGACTATAAAATAACCAACCATCAAGCAGGCGCATATTACGGTGGGGTATTCAGCGGTATGGCCAAGTATCTCAACCTAATGGCAGATGATCCGGAATTTGATCTCGTTGGAGCTCCTTGGCCGAAGGATTCAGAAGGAATCTCTCGCAGCACCTTCCGTTTCGATACCAAAGTCCTCACGTATGGAGAAGCCATTACCACTTCAGCCGATGAAGACAAGATTAAAGCCATCGTTCAGTGGATGGATTACAATTATAGTCCTGAAGGTCACGATCTGTTTAACTTCGGTATTGAAGGTGAAAGCTACACTGTCGAAGGAGACAGCATTAAATTTACTGACACGATCCTTAAAAATCCGGATGGATTGACTTATGACCAAGCACTGGCCGGATACGCGTTGTCCATTATGGATGGACCGATGAACCAAGACACACGCTATTTGGATGGTCTGATGGCATTTGTGCAGCAGCAGGAAGCGAATAAGGTCTGGATGGAAGCCGATTATTCCCTGGCACTGCCAACTTTGCGCAAAACGGAGGAGGAGGCTCGAAAAGAGGCACAGATTATGGGACAGATAACCACTTATTTGGATGAAATGATGACCAAGTTCATCTTGGGCGACGAACCGCTTACGAACTTTGATCAGTATGTGGAAACGATTAAGGGCATGGGAATTGAGGAAGTAATCAAGATCAACCAGGATGCATATGAACGCTATCAAGCACGTTAAGAAGGAAATGACTTAATTAGAAAGAGCGAGTAGCGGGAAACCCCTGCACTCGCTCTTTTGTTGTTACCTTCTATTTATAAATAAGCTTCCTTCTTAATCATGTCAAAAAAATTCGTATATGCTCCGACCAGCTGACTTAAATGTTCTACAGATTTTCTGACGTCCATTACCTCCAAGCCATGGCCAGCATCTGGAATCTTAATAATTTCCAATTTATCGGCAGCGTGTGCTTCCAGCTTCCCTCTACTCTCCTCACTGAACAACGAATCTTTCGTTCCATAAATAACGAGTCCGGAAGAACGCAGAATGTAGTCCAGTGTACCGTCAAGCGGGGTAAGATATAGATGCGAAATGCGCCGAGCTTCAATATGCTGTGAGGCATAGCCAGCCAGAAGTGTTCCCAAGCTCTTACTTACAAATACCAGCTGATCGTAGCCTTCACTGTAGTCCTGTACTGTCTCTAATATTTCTTCCTCAAGAATAGATCGCTGTTCACGCTCCAGAGCAACACGCGCGCTTTGAAATCCGTATTCCATTAGCAATACGTCCAAACCTTGCTCAATCGCGCTCTGAGCAGCATAATGCAGAACGGGCAGTTCACAGGAGTAGTTCTGTCCAGGGAGAAATATAACAAGTGTGTCTGAGCCTTGTGTTGTTTGTCTGATTCGTACATCTGTACCCCAATATGATTCTTCATAAAAAGTATGATGTTCCACGAACTACACCTCGCTTTCCGCAATATTACAACCCATTATATCGTAATATGGAAAATAAAAGAATCCATTTTATGAACAAATCAGCTAATGGCTTTTTAAATACAAATGAAAAGCAAAGAGGCATCTGCTTCGTGAGCAGATACCTTCTATTACGTAGAGAGTTATTATTTATAATTTCAAATACTCTTTAATTCCGTCAGCAATGCTTTGAGCAACTCTGTCCTGAAAATCCTGATCGAACAAGATGGCTTCCTCTGCTTTATTGGATAAGAAGCCGACCTCGAGAAGAGCTGCAGGCATATCCGTATTTCGCAGTACCGACAAATTGGCTGATTTCACTTTTCGATCCTTTAGCCCTGTTGCTTTGACCATATGCTTATGAATAATATCGGCGAGTGCTTTATCTTCACTTTTCTTATAATAAGTCTCGGTGCCGCTTGCTGATGGGGCTCCAGCTACGGAATTCGCATGAACGGAAATGAAAATATCTGCATTCGCATTATTTGCAATCTTTGCACGCTCCACAAGCTCCGGGTACGTATCACCGTCTCTAGTCATAATCACTTCGATATTCGAATTATTTTGGAGCAGAGCTTCAATTTTTAAGGTGAGTGACAAGGTAAAATCTTTTTCGAGTTTCCCCGTTACTCCCACAGCTCCTCCATCATGAGCTCCATGTCCCGCATCCAGAACGACGATTTTCTTGCCAGAGCCAGAGCCTGTACCTGTTCCCGCATCTGGTGTTTCAGGCAATGGTGCCTCCGGTATTTCAGGATCAAGATCATTTGTGTCGTGATTCAAATCTACGATCAGAAGGCTTGTCCCCTCTTGTGTCACCTTGTATCCGGTAACCTCGTTCATATCAATGACGATTCGAACGGTTGAAGGATCTGTGCTGAATAGAGCATATCGAATCTGTGATACCAGCGGATAATCTGTGACTTGCAGTGAACCCGAGGCTTGTACATTAAGGTCTTTACCAAAGTTTGCAGCGAATTCCGTATTCGGAAGATCGACGACAATGCGATCCGGTCCACTCATGGTAAATACACGCGGGGTGACGCTGCTGCTAGTTGCTACGAGCAGCCTGTTCTCGCTAAAACTAATACCAGATATCTGAGCAAGCCCCTGATCAATCGTCCCTTCTTCGCCTTGTCCCGCATTGCCCGATCCTGTTGGAGGCTGACTCTCTCCCCCTGATCCGCTTAGCTGCTTCAAGCTTGCTGTCTTCGTTTTGTTATCCCAGCTTACCTGTAGGCCAAACTGTTCACCAACGAAGCGCAGCGGTACAAGTGTTGTCTTACTCTTGATGACAGGTGCATTATCAAGAACAACCGACTGGTTGTCCACTAGTGCGTTATTGTCATTAATGACCATCTTGATGACGGTGCCATTTTGCTGTATTGTGACCGTTCCTGTCTTCTGCTCCCAACCGACAGTGTATCCCATTTCTTCAGCGACCATACGGATTGGAATCATTACTGATTTATTGATGATCTCAACCTTGGAACTGTCTGAACCGCCGAGCTTATTGTCATTCAGATATATACTCGCTTGTCCATCCTCCGCATGACTCATACCAGGAAGCACCCACAACCCTACAAAAAACAACATAAACAGCAAAATCCTCTTCAAACTCTAACACATCCTTTTGGTCGTCTTGTAAAATCACCAGCATCCTGCATCCTTTTACATCATCTACTATTAAAAACGCGATTTAGCATGAATTGTTGCATGATCCGTTCTTTATTTTTCGAAGTTTAGGAAGACGAAGTAAATACTACATTTATCGGTTAGTTATCGTTATTTGTGAAGAAACGGTAGATTCCGTATCCGATCGATCGGCCTATGACGTTCAAGAACAGATCATCAATGTCCCCCGTTCCACTCTAAACAGCATTTGGGTGGTCTCCAGCAAGATACACTGCGACATTGCCGATTAAATTAATAACTCATTAAATATGAAATTGATTCGTTTCTATCAGATTACTGGCTGAAACATTCGTTAAATATTTAGATATGGTGTGAAAAGGAACCGTATTATAGCGGTAATCAAGCTGGACCGAGCGATTAAAGCCTGCAAACATGAAGTATAGGAGCAGCAAACTGTATGTTATAAGAAGAATGCGTATCATTGTTGTCCGTTGCATTACTGTGCTACACCTCTAGCAATAATAGATTGGAGTATGATCTGGAACACAATCTGACAACTTTCCCGAAACGACTGAATTTTCCTGCATATGATCTATCATAGACGAATTACAATATTTTGCCAATTGGTTCAGACTATTTTTTTATGCATTTTCGAGAAAATTAGACATGAAACAAATACATGTATCATTTGTCGTCATCAGCTCCATATTAAGACACGATTGCAAAAGAGATATGTCACGAGAGGAGGAAGCTTCTTAGATGAGCAGCTGCAAAGAAAGTGCAAACGATCAAGCCAAGAGTGGACAAAGCTTAAAATGGTGGCAGCTGTCTCTGCTTGGAGTGGCTTGTACAATTGGTACAGGGTATTTTCTCGGTTCTGCTCTAGCCATTGAAATAGGTGGTCCTTCCGTTCTCCTAACTTTTCTGCTGGCCGCTGCAGGTACATATTGTGTATTTGATGTTCTCGCACAAATGACAGCCAAGTCACCAGAACAGGGCTCTTTCCGATCTTATGCCAAAAAGGCTTATGGGCGCTGGGCTGGATTCAGCAGTGGATGGGTTTATTGGTGCTCCGAGCTGCTTATTATGGGAAGTCAGCTGACAGCACTTTCACTGTTCTCTCGTTTCTGGTTTCCCCAAATTCCTGTGTGGGTGTTTGCCACTGGATTTGCAATATTGGGACTCATTGTCGTTATCATCGGAAACAAGCTGTTTGATCCACTGGAAAGTGTAGCAGCAGTTATTAAGATCGCAGCAATTCTCATGTTCATCGTACTCGGATCAGCAGCGTTATTCGGGTGGCTCTCGGGGGGCATCCAACCCCAAATGCCGTTATCTCCCGGCTCATTATTCCCTAATGGATTGACGGGAGCATGGGCAGCACTTCTATTTTCTTTTTATGCTTTTGGGGGAATTGAGGTCATGGGGCTCATGGCACTCAGATTAAAGGAGCCCAAGGAAGCGCCAAAAGCCGGCAGAACGATGATACTTCTGCTGGCGGTCATATACGTTATCTCGTTGTTTCTGGTCGTTTCCATCGCGCCTTGGCGTGGATTTGGTACGAAGGAAAGTCCTTTTATCCAGGCTTTGGACACCTATAATCTCCCTTTTATACCGCATATTATGAATGGTGTCCTTATCGTTGCTGGGTTCTCTACGATGGTTGCATCCTTGTATGCGGTAACGACAATGCTAATCACACTTGCACAAGATAAAGACGCCCCTCCTCTTTTTGCCAAAAAGGTGAAGAAGCGTTTTCCGGTTTTTTCTTTTGGAATGACTGCAGCAGCACTGTGTGCATCCATCATTCTGGCACTACTGCTCCCAGGTACCCTGTACGAATATGTCACTACGGCTGCTGGCCTGATGCTTCTATTCAACTGGACTTTTATCCTAATCACCGCAGGCAAACTCCTGAAGCTGACCACTTTTGGACAGATCAAAAGATACGGGGGCATCCTTCTCATCCTGCTAGCGATAACAGGAACACTGTTCCATAGCACGAGTCGGCCAGGTTTCTGGATCAGCTTCTTGTTCATCGCCTGTATTGGAGTGATAACCTGGTTTATGCACAGCAAGATCTGGAGTAAAAAAGGAAAAAAAGATCAAAAACACAAGACCGATAAACATCTCATTGAACAGCTAAAGAAAGATCGTCATCGCTTCCATTCTCGTGTCAGAAAAGCGAAACCTTGATCTACTAATCGCGAACGACTCTATGCTTCAGATAGAACATCAATGCTGCCCGGTCGATATCTGAAAATTGAAGTGGATTCTGTTCCATCATGGAGGCTATAGTCTTCACGTTTACCCAGGCCGGGTTCAGCGATTCATCTCCTGCTTCGAGGAGCTTTCCTTCTGCTTTGCATATAAAATACATCCCTATCGAGTCAATGGGGCCCTTCGTTGTTTGATGTGCACAGAAGGGCTCAACGACCTCGACTTCAAAGTTTGGATTAATGCCAGTTGTATCGACTCTCTTGGAAGCGCCCTCAATGCGAGTCACCTTAAGCCCTGTCTCCTCTTCCACTTCTCTGATTAACGCTTGATGAATCGGTTCATACAGCTCAATTCTGCCTCCAGGGAGTTCAAGACATTCCTGCCCGGTTTTGTTCCGGCTCTGGATAACAAGCTCGGTCCCTTGCTTGCTGTCCCGCTCAACAAAGGCTCTTGCGTTAACGTAGAACATAATCATCCTCCTTCTCGAGATATACTCTAATCATCCAGCTTCCACAACTTAGAATCTTTATTTTGTATAAATACAGCGTTCTTCTGCTTGATTGCTCGCTCGTACAAGCCCATCTCAAAGTCCCAGGCTGAACGTGACAGCTCGATATAACGTATTGCTGTGTTATTCTGGACAAAGACAAGTAACGTGATGGAGTCCAGATGTCGAATAGAGTCAGGTACTTCATCCATATTTCGAACGTCGATAGACGAAGGATCAAGATAAGGACCGAATATGTACAGCTCTTCCCATGCAAATGGGGTCAGTTCAGCAAATTTGATGCGCTCTCCTGCTTGAGCTTCTGTAAGCCTGCTCACCATTTCAGCGTCGTCGTATGGGCGTGGACGATCAATCCAATCCCATAGGAGCATAAATAAGGCTACCAATAATAATAACATATATATCCACTTTTTCATGCAATGGTTCACCCCTTATATGTAAATTTTTTAGTAAAAAAGCGAAGTAACCCCTTTTGTCCTATTGTGATATGAAATATGAAATGGGTTACTCATAAGACTTTCTTAAAGTGAAATAAATAGCATTAATGGTTTTCACGGGACAGAAAAAAGATGGATCCTTATATGGATCCATCTTCTGCTCACTTCAACATATATAGATTAGATTACAGCAAGCCTGCATGCTCCAGGCCTTTGCGAATTCCATGCTCGTCCACCGAGCTTGTCACATGGCTGGCATAGGATTTAACCTCATCATTTGCATTCCCCATGGCAATCCCCAGTCCAACATAAGACAGCATTTCTACATCATTCAAGCCATCACCAAAAGCAACAACCTCATCCTTGGATAGTCCGATATGCTTAAGAACTGCCTCAATTCCCTTAGCCTTTGAACCGCCCGCTGGAATGACATCCATTGCATATTTGTGCCATCTGACAAAATGAAGATCGTCATAACCTGCTTCCTTTGCCGTATAATGATGCTCTTCATGCTCCTGACAGTACAGGAGTGCTTGGTAGATTGGAGCCTCCTTCCAGTAACCTGTCTTATACCCCGGTACTTCAACTTGAAGCGTTTGGAAGGAAGCGGCTATGAACTCGTGGAGCTCCATATTGGAGAATCCTGCCTCTGCTCCCTGCATGACAATGGGATGATTGTAAGACAGGGCGCTGTTCTCCAGCTTCTCAAGTGTATTCGTATGAATTGGATGCGAATAAATCATCTCGCCTTTATAGACAACATAAGAACCGTTAAGACTAATGAAAGAATCAATACCCAGCTGGGACATGTATTTCGTAAAATAATAGGGTGCTCTTCCAGTAGCAATAAAGACGTCCGTCCCATTGGCCTTCAATTCGTTGATCGCTTCGATCGTATCTTGAGGGATCACCTTCTCATCATTGACTAGTGTTCCATCGATATCAAAGAATACGGCTTTATATGTCATGTTGTAAAATCCTCCAGTCGCTGTACTAAGTACAATTTCGCTTGTTTATTGCAGGCGCATGGCGCACTTATTTTCTACCGTAATCTGCCTTGATTTCTCCCCATACTTTGGTTTCCCATTTTAGTATTTTATTGTTGTAAGTATGGTTTGCAAGCCATTTCTCTGCCCGATCAATCATATCCCAAACCTGCTGGGTTGAAGCATCCCGCTTCAATGTCGTAGCCGCCTTCTTCTGTCTAACCCACTTCATTGCATTAACTGAATCACTGTAAATGGTCTTGCCACTGCCCTGCTGCTGCAAATAGGCCAGAGCATGTACAATGGCAAGGAACTCTCCAATGTTATTCGTTCCATTCGGAATGGGACCCACACTAAACAAGACATCTCCCGTTCGGGTATCCACACCCTTATACTCCATCGGTCCAGGATTGCCTCTTGTTCCTACGTCCACAGAAATACTATTGTAGTCTACTTCAGAGACAGATGCTGCAGCTGATGCTCCCTTGCTGCTGCCACTGCCTTGAGATTTGCCCGCGCTGTTTCCCCATATGCCTTTCCATCCACTTGCATAAGCTTTTTCAGCCTCTGCTTTGGATTCAAAAGCTTTATATTTTGCCCCAGTCACTCCCTTCACCTGCTGCTGGCACGCTGTCCAGCTAGTATAGACGCCCGGTGTTTTTCCTTCCCATACCACATAGTACTTTTGCTTCGCCATATTTCCCTCCATATGAATCCCTAACGCGCTAATATCTACAATACCTTCTCACAGCCTAAGATGCAAAAAAACAAAAGAACGCCTAAGTTCAGGGTTCATAGAACTCAGGTGTCCTTAATGTATTACATTTTACGTAATCTCAACATTTGGTTCGCCCCGCGCTGAAATTCGTAATTTACATTTACCAATTCGCTTGTCCAGCCCTCTCTTCTCACATATGAATGGATGTCTTCTAGAAACGGGTACCTCCTACCATCCAACTGAACAATGGGATACACCCGAATTTCTTCTCCGGCAACTCTCATCATCTCCTGCAGGGTATCGAGATGAAATTGCATAGATAAACGCTCACCGTACATGAACAAAAAATGTGCGGATAAGATCAGATCAAACTGCTTATCTTGAAATGGCAGCTGCGGAAGTTCCGTCTCGATATAATTCTCTGGATTGGCTTTCATATCTATTATACTGGTTTCAAGAGCTTGAGTACGATGGTCCAGGAGTTCCTTCATTTCGGAGAAGTACGTCCATTCATATTGATCCTTAGCCTTAGACATTTGCTCCATCGCATGCTTAATGTCCTCTTTGCCTTTCTCATACAGTGTATCCCATGGATAAACATAGGCAATATCCGCAGATTTCACATGACCCCCATGCTTATTAGCAACAGCCGTAAAGGAGCAAGCTCCACCAGGACAATCCAAAATGCTCTTTGTTACGATGTCTTCTTTAGAAAGGTGAAACATATACTCATACTCTTCATAGGAACGCCCAATAAAAACGATGCGATCCAAGTCCATTCTACTGCCACTTTGCATACTTCGCTCAGCTCACTCTCTTCTCATTTTGAAGTAACTCCTCAGCTCTCCTCTTTCTATGAATAATATGGATGAGTTCATATTATGTGTTCTAACTTATTACCATATATCCTCCTCTATCAGGAAATAATATTTATTCCACACCTCGTTATATAATCAAACAACCCTTTCTATACACAGAAAGGGCTAGGGGCGTTACTTGAAAGAGAGCAGATGGTGATCAACTCACGATATGCTTGATGCCTTTGGCGGTATCAATGTCCTTCAACTCAGAAATGACAAATGCAGGTACAACCATATGCCGCTCTAATTCATCTAGCGGAATCCATTTATACACGTAATCTTTATTTGTTCCTTCAAACTCGCATGTCTTCTTAAAGATCGGATGCTGAAAGGGAAGCTCAAGAAGGAAAAACATTCCTGACTCATGTATCTGTGTTGTCGGTGAAATTGGCAAATCAATCACATTCTCGATCAGCCATACCTGCTGTTCGCTGATTACAGGCACACCAAGCCACTCATAAATCATCTTTCCAATAGTGTACTCCGGAGAATCCTCAGCCTCTACACTGCCTCCAGGCAAAAACCAATAAGGCTGGTTTCGTTCTCTTTGCAGCAATACTTTGCCTTCGTGAATGATTATTCCTCCTGTTGTTGTGTGATATTGAATTGATTCATGTTCATAGGATATCATCATCACTATTCCTCCTTAGATACAAAGCGACTGAATGAAGATCGGTAGTCTATTCGTCCCACAATATACATAGCTTCTCTCAAATCCGTCCTATCCATGCCTAGTTATAAAGACATTCGTAAATATAATAACAAGCCTGGTAAGGGAATAGTTTGATTTTTTCATAATTTATTTTTATTTTTTTCTAAGACAGAATCAAATGTATAATGCCTGATTTTCTTTATAGAAAAGTCATCGCATGCATTTTATTTTCCCTTCGAATTCGAGGTCGAATTTTTGGCTTGTTGATTAGTGCATCTATCGCAATTTCAAGTTAGATACATAGAAAGCCGTAAATAAAATAAAAAGGGGTACACTTCAAAATGGCACGACGTAAAAGCAAGAAAAAGCAGAAAGAAGAAGCTTTAAAAGCACTTACCGGATTAATTACCTTTGGATCCTTTTTTGTAGCTCTTCAGCTCACTGGTTCTTTTGAAACTGCCGTCTTTATTGCAGCATTAGCACTAGGAGCCTTTATCGCTGTTCTCATTGCTCGAGGAATGGCACAACGGGAGAAACTGAGGAAATCGGGCATTGCTGACATCGATAAGATGGATGGCTTTAAGTTCGAGAGCTATTTAGGTGAGCTTTTCAGAAACCTTGGATATGAAGCGAAGGTAACTCAAGGTTCCGGAGATTTCGGCGCGGATCTGATTCTGAAGAAAGCTGATCAAAGAATTGTTGTTCAAGCTAAACGTTATAGTAAAAATGTCGGTATTAAAGCAGTTCAAGAAGCTCAGGCTTCGATTGCACACTATAAAGCAAACTAAGCTTGGGTCGTCACCAACAGTGATTTTACTGAAGCCGCCTATACACTTGCTAATTCAAATCAGGTTCGTTTAATTAATCGGGAGAAGCTGATTGAGCTCATTCTGCAGATGAATGAAAGAAAAAAGGCTACTCCGACAAAAAAAGCTGTTTAGTTAGAGCTAGAGACTAAAAAAGTAGATCTCGAAGTGAGATCTATCGGGAAAAGAATCGTGATGTAGTGAACGAAAACATGAATACGATTCGTGAACAGATCAGAACGTACATGTGTCGGCGATAAAGGAATAGATTCACTAGAATAGAGGGTGCCCCTCAGTCATCTATGATGACTTTTGGGACACCCTCTTACCGACCTAAAGTAATGGATGAGAATCATTGGTAAAACATAAGAAAAATTTATCCTGCTTGAAGAGTCGATTTATTATTCATTGACTGGATCCTACAAGCTCCCAGTGATTGTAAACCATCTAGCTAAAGTACTCGGTGCACCTAAATAACTAAGTCCCTCGTTAGGGTGAGCAAAAATCATTCGATTACTTGCTCCGTTATTTAGGGTTAGATAAAGCTCATGAGATGGAGCCCTGTCATGTACTCCTTCGAAACTATAAGTACCATTACTATTTGTAATAACTCTCATCTGGATATCTATCTCTTGACCGGAAACAGGGATATAAGGATTTCCTACCTTATGGTAATAAGTATAGTCGGCTTTTGTATAAGTATGTGTGTTCTTTACCCCATACATAAGTTCATCCGATGCGGTCTTTGAGGAAATGTAATTTTTATTATCATCGTAAGCAGTTGTTGCATGGACGTTTTTAGAAAAGTTATGTTCAGAATTATACGGTTCAAAAATCGTTTTACCCCACATTTTTGTACGGTATTTTTCAGAGTCAAAACTGAAAGTTCTGTTATCCCCACCAAAGAAAGCTATGCCATTCCCAGGTATAGGGTCTTCAATATAGTCCATTGGAAGAAAAGTTTTGTAGATCCAGGAAAAACTAGTCGTTGATGCAGCTCGGGATTGAATCGGATTTGAAGTAGTTGTATCCACAACCCTAATAATGCTTACTGGGCGACTTGAACTCATCTGATCTATTTCTGCCTCGCTTAGATTTAGATCCTCATTTTCCGAGAAAAATTTCTCTACTTCCTGTTTCTCAATTTCAGAAAGGGGTGCAGAGAATTCAATTTCATATGTGTATAAAGAATTACTGGATATTGTTTCATCAGTGTAGAAGTTTTCGTTTGTGGTTGCTAATAATTTTTGATCTCTGTACACACGATATTCTTCAACACCAGGAATTTCATTCCACGTTAAATTAACACCTGAATTTGACGATATACTTGTAAGAGAGGTATCAATGTCTGTAGAAGATTGCATAGATCTTAGATTTACACTATTTTCAAGTGTCGATGTGATAATTTGTTGACTACTAACGATATTTCCTTCATCGTAAACAACTAAATCAAAACTTATTATACTGTTTGGCTCTAAATTATTTATCGTATAGTTCTTTTGATCTCCGTGATATAAAGTATTTCCTTCACTGTCAATAATTTCAAATATATCACCATCTACATTCCAATTTAATTCTAGAGAAGTCAAATTTCGCTTTACTATGATTGGTGAAACTGTCTCTTCTGCTGCTTTTACCTCGGAATAATTCGTACAGCTTAGTAATACTACTACAGATAAAATAAGAGTAATGATTGATCTTTTTTTCATAGTTAGTCTCCTTTAGATGTTATTCCTCAAATCCATTACCGAATTATTTATATCATAATCTTTCATGACAAACCATATATTTCCTGAAGATCCTATAAGTTACCAATTCCCGCCTATGATATAGTATGCTACAATGAAATTGTTGGTAAATATTCCATCTCAGATTTAAACTTACATATGAAACGGGGTATACAAAATGAATAAAAAAACCGAGTTGTCGTTTCATAAACCAGCTGTAAAGTTTATTTCAGCATTTGCGACAGCTTTTACCTTACCTATATTTTCTGGAATATTTGAGTATATCTCTTTGAGTGAGAAAAGTACTTTCTTATCTAATTTTGGATATGAATTTACTATAACAATGATTATCAACCTAACACTTGTTTGTTTCATTATTCTCCCCTTGTCTATTTGGGTAGAAGGATCAATTGTCAGAAAACAAAATCCAAATTTAGTTAATGTTATTTCTCACATTTCAATAGGTATATTTAGTGGAGTAATATACTCTCTATTTATTCCGAGCACTACACCTCTCGGACCGATCTTTTACGGTGTTTTATTAGCCATCATTTTTTTCATCTATCAACTAGTTTTTATTTGGTTTCTAAAAAGGGCGAATAATGTTTCTTGAAAATTTGATAAGCGCTCTTAAACAAACAAAAAGAACCGATGTAACGCGGTTCTTTTTGTTTGTATTCATCTATGTAAGCCTACGTCTCTTTCATCTGATGACTATACAACTAAAGAATGGTTCAACCATTACTTAAAGCTTGCCCAGTATCTCACTAATGGTAGCGGGACTGTATCTGTTGAGTATATTTTGAGAGCTTCTGAAATAGATAGCATACCAGTCGCTGGTAACTATTCAAGTGCTACTAAAACAATAACATTTTCCGGTGTTCAAGCGGGTACTTATGCTTTGCAAATAAACAATATTGGAACTACAGAACTACTACAACTGCTAGTGGATATGGATCAATCAATAATTAAGTAAAACAAGAAGGCAAGAAGGAGCCATTGTAGAAAATCAGGCGGACAAAAACGCCCCTAAGAGCTTTCCTAGGGGCTTCACCTTATTTTTAGGGAACTGAAATCGTTACGGCTCGATTTATCGGCGTTATAGAAGACAATATAACCATCTCTTTTTCGGTCTTGATTTGTTGCAGTAGCTCAAAACATTTCTTTCCGGCGTCTCTTCTCTCTGATGAGTGTAGACTTGCTGATTCCAGTCATTGCAACTACTTCACTGTATGTGTTTCCATCCAGCAAGGATATTGCATGATCGATCTGCTTTTTTGTGTAAGACCTTGGACGTCCTTCGGAATACCCCTCTTTTTGACGCGCTATTGCTTTACCTTCTTGCGTCCTTTCTAGTGAGTGTTACTACGTTACGATACGGGTAAATATGAGTGGGTCGCACATTGGTTCGACCACAAAGAAGAGGAGCGTACATTGGTACGCTCCTCTTCTTGTTATGGTATGGTGTATTCCCAAACAGTTGCGATAGGGGAAAGATGATCTTTATAAAGTTGTACTAGTTCTGTATTAAAGTTTTTACGGACTGATCCGTATTTATCTCTATGGAATATCGTTGTTAGAAATACACATATGTCTGCAAGCTGAATTAGGTTGCAACAGTGGGACTGTTTGATAAATGTATCGTAAAAGATACGGCCGCTCGTCGAGGCTTGTTTTACTGTTCTCAGCAGCAATTCAGCCTCTTGATCCTTACCCTCATCAGGAATGATCATTCCTGTTTGGTGTGTCGCAACTAATTCGTCCTCAATCATCTTAACAAGCTGGGTCAAACATAAGGTATGCATATTAATATGCTTTGTCTCACCTGTTCCAGTTTGGTAAAGCTAAAAAGAAGCAGTGCACCATTGCATCTGCTCCTTTATTTAAGTTCCATTCATTCCGGCTGTCTCAGGATAATGTGAAATATCCGCATGAAGCACAACTTTAGGCTTGTTCTCTTCATTAAATACAATCTTGCACAAGGAAGCGGGATGGATATAAGGCAAATCCCATAAGGTTTCAAGTGAGCGCTGTTCTATCCACGTCATCAGCAGTTTAACCACTACCGTATGAGTTACGATAAGAACCGTCTTTCCCTGGTTTACTTTGAGGATATGTTTCAGTTCCTGCTGCGCCCTGTCCATCGTTTCGATGTAAGTTTCTCCACCGTCTGCAGCGAACAATTCAGGTTCCTCCCAAAATTGCTGGTACTTCACCGGTTCCTCCAATTTCAGCTCGTCTCCGGTCCGGCCCTCCCATAGACCCAGATTCATTTCCCTTAAGTTATCCGTTAGAGTCACAGGTATCTCGCGGCTGCCACGGATTACCTCTGCAGTAAGAACTGCTCTGCCGCTTGAGCTTGAATAGATCACATCAATAGGCTCCTCAGCGAGCGCTTCACCGAGCCAGCGCGCTTGACAAGTTCCCAGCTCTGTTAGCGGTGAGTCTTGATGCCCCTGCATTTTGCCAAGCACGTTCCATTCCGTCTGTCCGTGCCTCACGATGTAAATCGTCGTCAAATGTGTCAATTGAGTTCCTCCCATTAAAAGCTTCTGTCTTCGAGTTCCTTCAGTCTGCGCTCGACGACCACAAACAGGAGCAGATTGAACATCAGCATAAGTCCGACCAGAATGCCAAAGCCCTCCATTCCGCTGACAAACCTCGATACGAACAAACCGATAATAATATAGAAGATACCTATTCCAATCATCCAGGCTGCACTATAACGATTGGCTTCCTTCCACATGCGTTCACTCTTCATGGAACGATTCGTCCGATAACCATAAATGTGGTTCACTCGTTTTGGGGGTTTAATTCTCATGAATAGTCCTAGAATGATAAAAACAACCCCAACAAAGCTGAACACCACAAGATTCTCCATATCCATAGGCACCCTCCCTTTCACAGCTTAAGTTAGAGGAGCTCTTTGCTGTCGTTCCCGTCCGCTCAGCTGATAACAACCAAGGCGTTACATTCATTTTAGCATGATGTTTCTATTACCAGAACCTCTGGTATTCATTACGAGCGCTTGTTATATCGGATATCATCATTCTACATCCGTGTCAGATGAACGAAGGAGAACATCGTTACGACTAGTCCAGCCCATACGAGACCAGAAAGCCTTCCCCGTATCATTCGTGTCAAGCACCATTATGTGTGCACGCTGTATGCCTGCATCCCGCAGTGATGCTAAAGCTTGGTTGACTAATTTGCTGGCAATGGACTGTCCCCGAAATTCAGGCTCCACTGCTAAATGATACAAATATCCTCTTCTTCCGTCATGACCTGAGAGCAGTGTTCCTATTACGCCTCCATTGTTCACCGCTACCTGGCTGAACCCTTGATTCCGCTCCAGATACAGCTGTATGGACTCTCTGGAATCTGCACTGCTGAGCCCCATCCCTTCTGTCCTTTTCCAGAGAGCAATGCTGTCCTCATAGTCTTCTATTCTCATCTCACGAAATTCAACCATGTTAGGCTTCCTCCACTGTTATGCTATCTAGGTCGACCATCTCTCTAAGGGCATGCGGAAAAAGCGGTTCACATAAGTTTAATATGGCTTTGGCATACAACTGTATTTCTTTCTGAGCATCATGCATAAGACGCTGGTTCAGGAAATGACACACGGACTGAAGAGATGCCGTCCAATACCAGCGGATATACATGCCGTAAGAAGGCAGGAACAATCTGGCCTGCTCGGCACATGCCCCTCTCTTAAGAGCCTCCTCATACTTTTGTACACCCAGCTCTATGTATTCCAGTAACTCCTGAGTCAGCTTCGTTCCCTCTTCTATGGATAGTGGATCCCCGCTGCCTTGCTTTGAATTCTCCGGAGTACTTCTCCATTCATGATGATGTGGAATGTAGAATTCCGGCTCTTCCGTTATGTATCTGCGGCTGGATTCATTCCAGGCCTCCATACTATCCCCTGTTCCCTCCATATGACCAGACCCGATGACATACTTCCACCACTGTCTGGCTACCATGAGCGGGGCATAAACCTCAAACTGAAGCATCACGTGCCGAAATGGAGAGGTATGTCCCTCTCTTGCCAGAAACTGAATAAGACGGACATCTCGATCCGATAATGACGTGGACTCCTTCGCATAGGATACTCTAGCCGCGTTGACAATGGTCAGGTCAGAGCCCATATGATTCACCAGCCTGACATAGCCTTTGTCGAGCACTTGTTCAAATGACATGGATATTCCTTCTTTCTCTAATGTGCTCTCACTATTTTACTGGATTTTCCAGTGTGGTTCCAGCTAACTTTTGAATAGAAAACACCTCTTTTGCTTGTACAAAAGAGGTGTAACATCCGAGCATATGAGCCTGAGCATTTATTACATACCTTATGTTTCCTGAGCTTCTCCAATTTTCAGATCATTCCCAGATGGCAGGCTGTCAAAGTAGTTTCTCGTTGTATGAACCATCCAAGCTTAGGCCTCTCAGTATTAAATTTGCAGTTATCGGAGGAAGGCCAATCTGGCGAGACCATACCGACAATTGCCCTACATGATGAATTTCATGAACTGCCACATGGCGAATGACTTCGGCATATGAGAATGAATAGAACATCTTACGATCCATCTCATCAGACCACTGTCTTATGATCGTTTCAACCTGAGGACGGCAGCGCTGTGATAACGCTTTTATCTCCTCTAACGAAGAATAATCCTCGTAAGTATAATGAAACTCCGGAACCCCTTGGAGTCCATTTATCCACGCTTGTTCAATATCTACGATATGAAATAGGGTTCTTAAAATGCTGCCCAAGCCTCCTTCACGCTCCCTAACCAGCTCCTCTTCAGGGACTTGGCTGCACCAGTCGAACCACTCTTCACGAACCTGCCAATTATATTCAAACAGCATTTTCAAAATCAATCAACTCCATCTATTGAAATGCTAAGCAGTTACAATATCGCGTTGTCTATATGGGTAATCCATTTGCTTTCTAATCTGTTGAACTTGTTCATCTGGAACAAATAGACCGAGCACATACAGTCCGAGATCAATCGAAGCGGCTACACCTCCGCCGGTAATAACATGCCCATCCCGTACCAGCCGGCATTTAACGACTTCCTTGCAATGAGGAGCAAGCAGATCATATTGAAATGGATGCGTTGTCGCTCTCTTATCCGTCAGAAACCCAGCGGCGCCGAGCAGCAAAGAGCCTGTACATGCGGACACCTTGAATTTCGTATCAGCCGCTCCTTTAAACCAGCTCATAAACTCATCATCGGATTGAAGGGTTCGTGTTCCTGATCCTCCGGGGACAAATACCATATCATAATCCTTTAAATCGGGCTTTACTTTCGTGACCTTCACCGTCATCCCATGCTCGTCACTAACTTCCTCCTGAATCCCGCATATGTCCCATGTGGTGTTATTTGTTTCTGTACAAGATTTCAATCTGGCAATTACATCATAAAAACCGATAAAATCCAAAAAAGTCATGCCGTTGAATACTACCATAGCTATCTTCACATCGAACACCTCTCTCGAAAAATGATCTTGAAAAGGCACTACACCCTTATTATAGGTTAATTTGTATTATTTGCATCAATTTCATAACTCATTAATATTATGAAATTGCTTTTCACCATACATTTTATACCTCATCAATGTACATTCACCAATGATGAGGAGCAAGAATCACCAAGGCCAAGAACGATTGGACCCGAGCATTCGTTGACGCAGCACCCCACAAGCCGGCTCCCACAAAATAAAAAGGTCCGACCTCTGCTTCTACCAAGAAGTGCAGTGTCGGACCTATTTACCCTCCCCACTACCTAGGATAGGTGGGGGCTTCCTTCTTTGCCGGCTCATATGCGAAGGAAACGAAATGCTCAGAGGGAGAAGCGCCAGCGTTCGTATTTGGCCTGAAATGATTACAACTTAAAATTCAATCCTATCATTCCAGGCCAAGAACGATCGTACTTGAGCATTCGTTGACGAAGCACCCAAGAGCCGGCCCTTGACGCTTCCTTTGGTCTGTTTTTACCTCTCCCACTTAGGCTCAAAAGGATAAGGACATGTCGCCTCCAGCACCTTAGCCTTCAGCGGAATGAGACAGCCACAATATCGGCAGGTCGTCCCATATATGAATCCATCACAGCTTCTGCATGCGGCAAGGCGCTCTCTGTATAGCTCACGGCTGGCTTCCTCCTTGCCTGTATTGCTCTCTGTATAAGCTTCCTCCAGCTGCTCCAACTCAGATTCACTGACATGGACGCTTGCGGTACAGCCCTTGCAGAGCTCTGTTTCAGATCTTGTCGTCATCTTGGAAGTCACCCTTTCTTAAGAGACGATTTTGATCACCGCAACGGAAGCCGCTGGAAGTGAGAACCGTACAGCGTTCTGTTCTACAGTGATTCCTTCCAATGCTTTTGGCGCCACTTGCTCTGGGTTGCCAAGGGAGTTGTGAGCATCAAGCTCGCTAGCCGTAAGCACTTGACCACTAATCTCGGCTCCGCTTAAGCCTACCAAATCCAAATCTACGGTAAGGGAATCCTGATGGCTGAGATTACAAGCAGAGACATGAATATGTCCGTTCGCATCCACCGAAGAAGAGATGCTCAGCTGCGGTATCTCATCTGTTCCATTGGAATAGGAAGGGCTCACATAATGCGTTTGCAGCAGATGTGCATCCTGATGCACCTTAAACATGTTAAATACATGATACGTCGGTGTAAGAACCATATTTGCACCTTCTGTCAGGATCATTGCCTGAAGCACGTTAACGATCTGAGCGATGTTCGACATTTGGACACGATCTGAATACTCATGGAACAGGTTAAGATTAATACCTGCAACGAGCGCATCGCGCAGTGTGTTTTGCTGATACAGGAAGCCCGGGTTCGTCCCCGGTTCAACCTCAAACCATGTGCCCCACTCATCGATGATGAGACCTACCTTTTTCTCAGGATCATATTTATCCATGATGGCAGAGTGCTTAACAATTAATTCTTCCATATATAATGTAGCTTTTAATGTCGTAAACCAATCCTCCGCAGTAAAGCCGGTCGCACTACCCTTCTTCTCCCAGATGCCTGTGCCTGTTGTGTAATAATGAAGGCTCAGCCCATTCATAAATTTACCCGCTTCACGCATGAGCACTTCTGTCCAATGATAATCGGCTGTATTCGGCCCGCAAGCGATTTTGTAGACAGACTCGGAAGTGTAGTTACGTACGTATGTTGCATAACGACGATACAGATCCGCGTAATATTCAGGTCTCATATTACCGCCGCAGCCCCAGCTTTCATTACCGACACCAAAATATTTAACATTCCAAGGCTCTTCTCTTCCGTTCTGTGCCCGCAGACTCGCCATTGGAGATTGACCGCCGTTGTTCATATATTCAACCCATTGCTGCATTTCATAGACGGTCCCGCTGCCCACATTACCGCAAATATAAGGCTCGGCTCCGATCAGCTCGCACAAACGCATGAACTCATGTGTACCAAAGTGATTGTTCTCTTCTACACCGCCCCAGTGTGTATTCAGCATACGCGGACGATTCTCATATGGACCGATTCCATCCTGCCAGTGATATTCGTCAGCAAAGCAGCCGCCCGGCCAGCGAAGTACAGGAACCTGCAATTCCTTCAGTGCTCCAATTACATCATTACGAATCCCATCCGTATTCGGTATCGGTGAATCGTAACCGACCCAGATGCCCTCATATACACAGCGTCCCAAATGCTCTGAGAATTGACCATAGATATTTTTGTTAATCTGACTTTTTCGAACATCCGTATGTACAACAACTTTAACCATGATATTACCTCCAATTGAATTAATAAAATAATAAATCCATTAAAGTAATTCATCCAACTATGTATCCATAATAAACCTAATATAACTACTGTGTAAACGCTTATTTATATATTTGCAGAAATTATATTTTTGTTAATTCAATGTGGCATATCCCTGTCTCAAATCTGAATCCAAACTATATGACCTGGCTATATAAAAAACAGGAATGAGTCAATTGACATTAAACGATATATCGTATAAGTTAACAGCATATCGTTGTAGTAGAAAAAAATAACTATTAAACCATATTGAAAGGTGAACTTTATGTCCAGACTGCTTCCATTTTTGAAGCCTTATCTTGCGGCCAGCATCCTCGCTCCGCTGCTTATGCTGCTAGAAGTGTACATGGATCTTCTCCAGCCGAGACTTATGGCGAGCATCGTAGATGAAGGCATCATGAAAAATGATCTTGCCCATATCAGGGATACGGGACTGCTGATGATTGGAGTAGCACTCATCGGACTGATCGGCGGTGCAGGGTGCAGCATATTTTCCAGTATCGCTTCCCAAAGCTTTGGCAAGGATCTGCGAATTAAACTGTTTGAACGTATCCAATCCTTCTCGTTTCTTAATCTGGATGTGATGAAGACAGGCTCACTCATTACCCGTCTCACCAACGATGTTGTCCAGCTCCAGACTTTTGTGCAGATGATCCTTCGAACCTTTGTCCGGACGCCTTTGCTGCTAATTGGCAGCCTTGTAATGGCAATACTGCTCAGCCCAAGCTTGACCACCATCTTGTTCGTATCCGTACCTGCACTCTTCCTTATCCTCTTTATATTAATGAAGCGTTCATTTCCGCTCTTTACCAAAATGCAGTCCAAACTGGACAGCGTCAATACAGTGCTTCAAGAGAATCTATCCGGCATTCGCGTGATTAAGGCTTTCGTTCGGAAAGGTCATGAGCAGCAAAGATTTGGTACAGCAAACGAGGAATATACCGACGCTGCAATTCGCGCCAATCGACTGATGGCTCTGAACATGCCGCTGATGACGCTGATTCTTAACTTCAGTATTGTCGCCGTGTTATGGTTTGGGGGCTTGCAGCACTGGGGCGGGGGGCTTGAGATCGGTAAGCTGATCGCGTTTATCAACTACGTGACCCAGCTGCTCATGTCCATGCTGATGCTGAGCAACATGCTGGCTTTTGTATCGCGTGCCAAGGTATCGGCTGATCGCGTAAATGAAGTGCTGGAGACCAAATCCGAAATCGCTAATCCTTCCTCTCCTGTTTATCCGGATGGTGATAAGCGCGGCAGTGTTGAATTTAAAAATGTATCTTTTGCGTACAGCTCTAATGGCGGTGACCTTACATTAAGAGATATCAGCTTCACTGTTCAGCCAGGGGAGACTTTGGCCATACTCGGTGCTACAGGGTCAGGCAAGTCCTCGCTCGTTAGTCTGATTCCGCGATTATATGAAGCAAGCAGTGGAGAAATTGTCGTGAACGGTGTGAATGTCCAGCATCTCGATCTTAACTACCTCAGACAGGAAGTGGCCATGGTCATGCAGCAGGCTCTTCTGTTCAGCGGTACCATTCGAGATAATATCCGCTATGGGAACCCGGATGCAACCGATGAAGAGATCCTTCGTGCAGCAGCGGCCGCAGAAGCTGACCCATTTATCCGACAGCTGGAGCATGGATATGATACGCTGCTTGGACAAAGAGGCATCAATTTGTCCGGCGGACAGAAGCAGCGGATATCTATAGCCAGAGCACTACTCACGAAACCATCCATATTAATTCTGGATGACAGCACCAGCGCGGTCGATTTGAAGACAGAATCTCGAATTCAGCAGGCTCTGGAGATGAAAATGAAAGATACGACAAGGCTGATTATCGCTCAGCGGATTTCGTCAGTCATGCGGGCGGATCAGATTATTGTGCTGGAGCAAGGATCAATCGCTGCCATGGGCACCCATGACGAGCTGATGCTGACGAGCCAGGTCTATCAGGATATTTATCGCTCTCAGCGTAAGGAGGAATCATCTTATGTCTGATAAGCAGGAGATGAACAAACCCGCTTTTGCAATGCCAGGGCCTGGGCCGCGAGGACCTGCTGGCGGACAGCCCGCCGGTTCAATTAAAGTAAGACCCAGGAATACAGCGGCGACCATCAAGCGAATATGGAATTATCTGAACAAGCAGCGTTCTGCCCTGCTTATCGTCTACCTGTTCACCATACTAAGCGCAGTGATCGCTTTGGCTGGACCTTATCTAATCGGGGTAGCAATCGATGATTATATTGTTCCTGGAGATTACACAGGACTGATTCGTTTATGCTTAATCATGCTTGCAATATATCTGTTAGGCAGTATCGTTACCTGGATTCAATCTTATGTAATGACCAGTGTCTCACAAAAAACGGTACTCCATCTCAGAAGCGATTTATTCGCCAAATATCAGGACCTCCCGGTTCAATTTTTTGACACGCGGAACAATGGTGAGCTGATGAGCCGGGCGACGAATGATATTGAGAACGTATCAAATACACTCAACCAAAGCGTTACCCAGCTGCTGAATAGTCTTGTTACCCTTGTCGGATCCTTCCTGATCATGCTCAGCCTGAATGTGCCGCTTACACTGGTCGCACTGATCAGCATTCCGCTCGTCCTGATCTCGACCCGTCAGATTGTCAAGCTCACACGTATTTATTTTAAAGGACAACAGCAGCAGCTCGGCCAATTGAATGGCATGATCGAAGAAACAATCAGCGGCCAAAAGGTCGTCAAGCTGTACCGGCGGGAGGAGCAGGAAATCGTAAGATTCAAGGACATTAGCGAACAGCTTAACAAGGTCGGAATCAAGGCTCAAATCGTATCGGGTATGATGGGTCCCTTCATGAACGTCATCAACAACTTAAGCTTTGCGCTTATTGCTGCTGTAGGCGGATGGATGGTGTTTCAGAATGAGATGGTATCTGTCGGGATTGTCGTCAGCTTCCTGAACTACTCCAAGCAGTTCGGTCGTCCTATCTCGGAGCTTGCCAATCAGTACAATCTGATACAATCTGCTGTAGCCGGTGCTGAGCGAGTATTTGAGATTATGGATATGAAGTCGGAGTATGAGGACGATAAGGAAGATCACAATAGCGGCAAGACGATTATGAATATCAAAGGTTCTGTTCAGTTTGATCAGGTCTGCTTTCATTATAAGCCGGAGAATCCGATTCTGACGGATATTAGCTTTGAAGCTCATCCCGGTGAGAAGATCGCCCTTGTTGGGCCGACTGGAGCAGGCAAGACGACAATCGTCAATTTGCTTACCCGCTTTTACGATACAGCGAGCGGGGATATCTTAGTGGATGGCGAATCCATTCGTACACTGGATAAGAAGAGTTTACGCAAGCAGCTCGGTATGGTGCTGCAGGATGCACATGTTTTTTCTGGAACCATCAGAGACAACATCGCCTTTGGAAGATTGGATGCAACAGATGAAGAGATTAAACAGGCTGCTGAAATGGCCAATGCCGATCGATTTATTCGTAGATTACCGGACGGCTACGATACGAAGCTCAGTGCAGAAGGCAGCAATCTAAGCCATGGTCAGCGTCAGCTGCTCACGATTGCAAGGGCAATACTTGCAGATCCAGCCATCCTCATATTAGATGAAGCTACCAGCAGTGTAGATACCCGAACCGAGATGTATATTCAAGAAGCGATGAAGACGTTGATGCATGGCAGAACCAGCTTTGTAATTGCCCATCGGCTCAGTACTATTCAAGATGCGGACCGCATTCTGTATATGGAGCAGGGGTGCCTTGTTGAGCAAGGGACGCATGAGGAGCTGCTTGCCATCGGACCGGAAGGCCGATATTACAAGCTGTTTACCAGTCAATTTCATCAAGCAATCTGAGCGGAACTTGCATAGTCCGAAAAAGAATAAATTCGAATTATGCAAAATCCTGCGAAAATAAAAAGCACACGCTCTGCAGAACTTTCCTGCAGAAACGTGTGCTTTTTATTGATCCGGTCTATTTTATTGCGAATACACTTATATCGTTACAGCCACACCGGAGTGATCAGAGACAATCGGGCTGAGTTTGCCATCCAGTACGACCTTGGAGGACTTAACAGCAAGCTTACGGTTACTGAATACATAATCAATCCGCAGCTTCTGCTTATTATTCTCCCAGCCGGCGATGGCTTTCACGACGGTATAACCCTCATCCTTCTCTTCTGCCATCTCGTAACAGTCATACCATCCGCTCTGTGTAACATAGTCGTAGCCTTCACCTTCAAGATGAGCTGCATTATTAAAATCACCCATAATGAAGGCCGGCTGACCCTTCACCTTCTCTAGTACAGCCAGTGAGTTATCCCATTGTCCTCTGAAGGATTCCTCATCATGCCACCAGCCATAATGACCATTCACAAACCAGGTTTCTTCTCCTGAGATGACCGTTTTGATCCCTAATATTTTGCGGGTACGGTAATTGTCATAGTCCCTCATTTCGGAAACATAGGCTTCAAAGGCATCAAGGATCGGAGTTTTCGATAAGAAAGCAAGTCCTTCATCATACTTCTCAAATCCCACATGGATCGGGATATAAGTCCAGTAATAATCCATACCGATTTGAGCGCGCAATACATGAGCATAATTATCTGCCTTCACTACCGCTTGATCATCTGTAACGTAGAAGTGTTTCAGATCGTCATCGGACAATGGTACCTCACGCTGTGACTGATTCACTTCCTGCAGCGCAATGATATCAAAATCCTGTGTGCGAATGAACTCGGCCAGCTGATCAATCTTGGTCAGCTGATCCTCCTCCATCCAGGCATGCGTGTTCAATGTTAGAATCTTCAAATTGTAATCACCCTAGTCTGTCTTGAATGTCGGACTTCAGAACGTCGGCTTTTGGACCATAGATGGCTTGAATTCCGTTATCTTTCTTGATCAGTCCAAGAGCTCCGAGCTTCTTCCATTCCTCTTCATTACCCACCGCATTCACATCATTCACAGTAATCCGCAAGCGAGTCATGCAGGCATCCACATCGACAATATTGGATGGGCCGCCGAGCGTGGCAATGATTTGGGCAGGGAGATCATCTCCAGCGGTTGCAGCAGCAGGAATGTTCTCTCCCGCAGCTTCTGCAGTAGACGCTGTCTTATCGGACTCTTCATCCGTATAATTCCCAAGACGTCCTGGTGTAGCCATCTTAAATTTCCCAATCATGAAGTAAGCGATAAAGTAGGAGCCTGCAAAGAATACAACGGTAGTAATGACAAAGTTAATAATATCGGCAACAAGGCCTGCATTGATCGACAGCGGAATTCTAGTCAGCAGCTCGATCATACCGAACGAATGAAGTCTCAGATCAATAATATCAGCGATACCGAAGGCAAGGCCAGTAATGACCGCATATACACCGTAAAGTACAGGAGCAGCAAACATAAACATAAACTCAAGCGGCTCAGTAACTCCTGTCAGGAATACCGCAAGACCAGCTGACAAGAACATGGATTTGTATTTAGAACGCTTGTCCTTATCCACTCTGCGATACATCGCAAGTGCAATACCCATCAGAATACCAGCGCCTGCAATCATTTGCCCTACTTTGAAACGTGCTGGAGTTACGGAGTCCATAAGCTGCTGATACGCCATTGGATCCGTACCATGCAGATTGGCAAGGTCACTTGCCCAAGCAAGCCAGAGCGGATCTTGTCCAGCAACCGTGCCGCCAGCATTACCGCCAGTCAGTACTGTATAAATACCGCCAAGCTCTGTGTAGTTAATTGGAATGGTCAGCATGTGGTGAAGCCCGAATGGCAGCAGCACACGCTCCAGCGTTCCGTACAGAAATGGTGCAATGAATGGTGCAGATTCACCTGAAGTCGCAAGCCATTTACCGAAGCTGTTAATTCCCGTTTGGATAAACGGCCAGAAAGCGGACATGATTACCGCAACAATAACAGACCACAGAATAACAACGAACGGAACGAATCGCTTACCGTTGAAAAATGCCAGAGCTTCTGGAAGCTTACGATAGTTGTAGTATTTATTGAATACAACGGCTCCAAGGAAACCAGAAATAATACCGACGAACACACCCATATTCAGTGCAGGAGCACCAAGTACGGAGGTGAAGTAACCATCTACGGTGATCATTTGCCCAAACAGCGTCGTTGTGGTTGCACCTTCCTGGTTAAGCATATCATTTGATACACCCAGAATGGTACCTGTTGTAATATTAATCAGAATGAAGGCGATGAGTGCTGCAAATGCCCCTCCTGCTCTTTCTTTAGCCCACGATCCACCAATCGCGACGGCAAACAAGATATGAAGGTTGTTAATAATACCCCAACCCAGGTTTTCCATGACACTACCTACGGTGACAAGGAAGGCAATATTCTCTGCAAACATCGCGATCACTTTACCAAGAGAGATCATGATTCCTGCAGCCGGCATAACGGCAACGACGACTAGCAAGGCTTTACCGAATTTTTGCCAAAACTCAAAAGACAGAAGTTTTTTCATATGCGTTACCTCTTGTGTTTTTTATTGTGCAGCTTGGTCTGAATGCCCTGTTGATATCGCATTCAGAAATCCCTTACAAAATCCTATGTTTATAAAGCCGGTGACACTGAGATTGATAAAAAAGCGATTTCATCTTCCTTAAAAATGTGCCATGGCTTAAGAAAAGGAGTTATTGCAAGATCGTGCAACTTTAGTGCAATCGGTTGCAGTGCTATTATAAAATTATTCGCTTTCATTTTGCAACCCATTTTTTAAAGTTCCTAATTTTTTTATTTGTCCTGCATTGTTTTATATGTCTATGTGTGTGTATGATAAATACATCAGAATAACGCAAATTAAAGGAGATTCAGCGATGGCAGTAACAATTAAAGATATTGCTAAACGAGCCAATGTTGCTACTTCCACCGTATCCCGTGTCATTCAGGACAGCCCCAAGATTAGTGAAGCCACCAAGGCACGGGTTCGCAAAGAGATGAAAGCGCTTGGATATGAACCCAATTATTCGGCGCAAAGTTTGGCTAACCGGATGACTCAGTCCCTTGGCATTATTATGCCTGAAGCGGATGTAACTATATTCCAGAATCCGTTTTTTCTGGAGAGCATTCGGGGCATCAGTGAACTATCCAATGAAAAAAACTTTACAATGGCCATTGTGACCGGCAGAGATGATACAGAGCTCTTGTCTCGTGTAAGAATGATGACGAGGGCCAACCGTGTAGACGGTTTTATCGTCCTGTACTCCAAGCCCGAAGACCCGGTTGTTGATTTTTTTCACAATGAAAAAATCCCCTATACCGTTATTGGTAAGCCTCAGCAATATGTTAGTGAAACAACCCATGTAGACAATGACAATTTCCAGGCAGGGAAAGATGTTGTTACATACCTCTATGAGCTCGGTCATCGCCGAATTGCTTATGTTGGAGCAGATACAGCAAGAACGGTGCACAAGGAACGGGTACGTGGATATCAAGCTGCACTTGCCGAACTGAATCTGGAGTGGGATTCCCGTTACTTGCTCGGGACATCGTACACCAATGAAGATATTGCCGCCCTGTTCCAATTGGACACGCCCCCTACGGCCATGATCGTCGGTGACGACATTATTGCGCTGCCTTTGCAAAGAGCGCTGCAGCAAATCGGGATTCGACTTCCGGAACAATGCTCGCTGATCAGCTACAACAACTTAACACTTGCTGATATGATGAACCCGCCACTCACATCTGTCGATATCGATATTTTCAAGCTGGGTTACCAGGCTGCCAAGAGCCTGATTGAGAAAATTCAGGATCCGAAAGAAATGACCAAGCACATTATTGTGCCCCACCGAATCGTGGAACGTGCCTCATGTACGAGGATAAATGAAGATCCATCATAGTCTGAAGATACCCGAGCAAGCTGTTTGCATTCATGAATGCAGACAGCTTTTTTTCATGCAGGCTGTTTTTTTAATTGACAGGGCAACCGGTTGCACTATATACTGTAATCGCAATCAAATGATAACACTTACATTTTGGGTTTAAGCTCACGAACTCTGAAGTAAAATGCAGACTTATGACATATGCTGACAGAGAAGAGTTCAATGTTCATAACCACTACTTAAGATTCGCCCACTTCACTGCTAAAAACCAACCAAATAGGTATGGCGTGCTTATACGCTGCCCAAGGAGGATTCAAATGTCATATAAACGTATTTTTGATATCGATGCCTGGAAGATTTCCACAACGGAGCTTCATAAAGAGGACCTGCGCTTGCAGGAGAGCATGACCTCCATAGGTAACGGCTATATGGGAATGCGAGGGAATTTTGAAGAAACATATTCTGGTGATCATCATCAAGGTACTTATATTTCCGGCGTATGGTTTCCGGATAAGACGAAGGTCGGCTGGTGGAAAAATGGCTATCCGCATTATTTCGGCAAAGTAATCAATGCCATGAATTTTATCGGAATCCGTGTCCTTATCAACGGTGCTGAAGTCGATCTGTATAAAGATACAGTGACTGATTTCTATCAAGAGCTCGACATGAAGGAAGGCATTCTTCGTCGTTCATTTACGGTCAATGGACAGGTTCGAATTGAAACGGAGCGCTTCCTCAGCATATCGAAGCTGGAGCTGTGCCTGATCGATTATCGTGTGACCAACCTGACGGATCAAAACATGAATGTTGAGCTGATCCCTTATCTGGATGCAGATACAAAGAATGAGGACGCGAACTACGAGGAAACGTTCTGGGTTGAAGCGGACCGCAAAGTCGGCGAGCCTTATGTTAGCCTTGCAGCCACAACGAAAGAAAATCCATTTGGTGTGGAACGCTTCACCGTCAATTCAACAATGGGCGTTGTCACAGAGAACGTAACTTCCAAGAAGACAGAAGAAGCCGGCCTATTCGCCGCAGTTCATTATGTCTATGACGTTGCTCCAAAGGCAGCAGCAGCGGTTCAGAAATTTGTCGTTGTCACTACTTCCCGTGATATGGCTACAGACCAGCTGATTCCTAATGCTGAGAGCATGATGATGGAAGCCATGAATAAAGGATATGACATGTTGAAAGAGGAGCATATCAATGCTTGGGCTGAGCGCTGGGACAAAGCGGACATCGAAATCTCTGGTGATATCGAAGCTCAGCAAGGAATTCGCTTCAACATCTTCCAGCTCTTCTCCACCTATTATGGTCATGATGAGCGTCTGAATATCGGTCCTAAAGGCTTCACGGGTGAGAAATACGGCGGTGCAACGTACTGGGATACAGAAGCTTATGCAGTACCTATGTACTTGGCGCTTGCAGATAAGCGCGTAACCGAGAACCTGCTTCGTTATCGTCATAATCAGCTTGCAGGTGCTCATCATAATGCACGTCAGCAAGGACTGAAGGGCGCGCTGTATCCAATGGTCACTTTCACAGGGGTAGAGTGTCATAACGAGTGGGAAATTACGTTTGAAGAAATTCATCGTAACGGAGCTATTGCTTATGCAATCTATAATTATACGAACTATACCGGAGACACCAGCTATCTTGTGAATGAAGGCATCGAAGTCCTCGTTGAAATCAGCCGTTTCTGGGCAGATCGGGTTCACTACTCCAAGCGTGCTGGCAAATATATGATTCACGGTGTAACCGGACCTAATGAATATGAGAACAACGTAAACAATAACTGGTACACGAACAAGATCGCAGCTTGGGTCTTGAAATATACAATGGACAGCTTGTCTAAAGTAGCCGAAGCAAGAACACAAGAGCTTGGCTTAACCGAGAGCGAACTGGCGAAATGGTCGGATATCGTAGAGCATATGTACTTCCCGTATGATGAAGAGCTGGGTGTATTTGTACAGCATGACACTTTCCTGGATAAGGATCTGCGTCCGGTATCGTCGCTTGCGAAGGAAGAGCTGCCGCTAAACCAGAAATGGTCTTGGGATAAAATCCTGCGTTCACCGTTCATTAAGCAGGCAGATGTACTCCAAGGCATTTACTTCTTCGGGGATCAGTTCACGATCGAGGAAAAAGAACGCAACTTCAGCTTCTATGAGCCGATGACGGTACACGAATCTTCTCTGTCTCCTTCCATTCATGCTGTGCTTGCTGCCGAACTGAAGATGGAAGAAAAAGCAGTGGAAATGTACAAACGCACAGCGCGTCTTGATCTGGATAACTACAATAACGATACTGAAGACGGTCTGCATATTACATCCATGACAGGCAGCTGGCTTGCGATCGTCCAAGGATTTGCCGGGATGCGCACCTATAACGAAACACTCAGCTTCTCTCCGTTCCTGCCTAAAGGCTGGACGAAATACAAGTTCCATATTAACTACCGGGATCGTCTGCTGAATATCAGTGTAGAACAGGATGAAGTGAAGATTACACTGGTATCCGGTGAACCACTCACGATGGAATTGTATGGAGAAGAAGTCGAGATTACGAATGAGTCTGCGTTAGTAACAACAATCGCATCTTAAGCGAAGAAACGGGTGAATGTTAACGTGAAAGCAGTTATTTTTGATCTAGATGGCGTGATAACCGATACAGCGGAGTACCACTACCTTGCCTGGAAGAGCCTTGCGGATGAGCTTGGACTTCCTTTCGATAAAGAATATAACGAGAAGCTCAAAGGCGTAAGCCGGATGGAGTCTCTTGAGCTGATCCTTGCACTTGGAGATGCTGAGTACACAGATGAGCAGAAATATCAGCTTGCCGATCAGAAGAATGAGCTGTACAAGGAAATGATCAAGAAAGTAACACCGGCAGATCTTCTCCCCGGCATTGAGAGCCTGCTCAAGGAATTAAAAGAAGCAGGTATCCTTATAGCACTCGCATCTGCGAGCAAGAACGCTCCGTTTATTCTGGATCGGCTTGAAGTGACGCATTACTTCGATCATGTCGTGGACGTAACACAGATTAAGAATGGCAAGCCTGACCCAGAAATTTTCTTGACTGGCGCAGCCGAGCTGGGCGTCCTGCCTTCCGATTGTGTAGGCGTTGAGGATGCAGAAGCTGGCATCGAGTCTATTCTCTCCGCTGGTATGTATGCCGTTGGTGTGGGTACACCTGCTCAGATGCAGAAGGCTGACCTCATAGTATCCTCCACATCAGAGCTTTCATTGGATTTACTGAAGTCCAGTCATACGAATAAAGTTTAACATTGATATGTAATAAGAGCCGCTTCCTTAGTGAAGTGCTCCCTGTTTACTCGACAGGAAGCACTTCATTAATAGGAGCGGCTCTTTTCATGGTTTAGCTGTTGCAATTTGTCTATACTTCTTAAGAGCGGCTACAGACACATCGGGCTGAATTCCGGTCATTTTATATATTCGCTGAGCCCAATCCTCTATGTGATGAAGGGGAGATTCCGTGATGAGCTCTTGGTTGCTGCTAATAAAGCTCCTTCCCCCGTCGTACTCCCAATGGACCGCATTCTCCATCGGGACTCTCATCTCTACAAGTGCATTACGCAGCAAGGACTGGGAATGCTCTCCTGCAGCAATCAAATCCTGAAGCACAACCGGCGTGAGATCAAAGACCTGGCTGCTCGTCTTGCCATTCGGTCTGACCCAGGTGAAGGATAAGTGATTGCTTCCCTGATTATTAAGCTTTATTCTGCCACCTGTAATAAATCCGCTGAGCGCCTCTCCTCTGTACTCGTCAGGCATAAAGTCCATAAGAATCGGTTCAATCCATTGATCCCCCAAATCACAAAAATACCTCCGGCCTTGCTCGTCCAGCGCACATACCGCTGCATGAGCCTCCTCTGTACCGAAGCCTTCTCCTATGGCATAAGCCTCAATCCCTGCCTGTTTGAACTCATCAATGAGCCAGATCGCCAGGTCAAAGCAATTACCCGAGGTGCCGTATCTCTCACGATGCTCCTTCATAAGTGCTACACTGCGTTGACGGTCGGAGGACTGATCATAATACCATGCCTTGGTCAGCGTTTCCATGGGGAAAGCATCGAATTTATGCCATACTTCAAGAATCTGCTTCGGTGCATTCATCTTCATATTTCCTCCTCATATTCCATCGAATCATTGCAATGCAGGAAACGAACTATCGTATTCCCGATATTGGGGAAGTAAAATCTCATTCGTAAGTGCAAGCGCCTCAGCCCTGTCATTCGCGGGATAAGCAATAACGTATCCATTCTCACCGCTCCATGCACTAGCCCCTTCTTCCTTCTGTTGAAATACCTGGATCGCCCCCTGCTGGAAATCATTTTGCTGATTTAGCAAGCCGTACATGAATGATCCCGCGTGTTGATCGCCAGCCTCATCCCTATACGGATAGTGATACATAATCATCCCGGAGTAATCCAATTCTGATAATTGCAGCGTATACTTTGATTCTTTTGAAATCGGGTTGACCTCGCCCTCAATCTCAATCTCTCCTTCAAAGGTTCTTTTACCAAGGAAGGTCGTATCGATCTCTCCATTTACCTGAACCTGTACTGGCTTCTCAATGGAAGGGCTGCCTAGACGATACTTCACTCCTTGTACATCCACATGAATCTTCTTAGGGAATAGAGGGTATATCAAATAAACAACAAGAATCAGTACACCGGTGACCCAAATGGAAATGCCAAGTATATGCTTCAAGCTGCTCCCCTCCTTATTCCTTAACAGGATATCCCGTAATCTTCTGCCTAAATGTGTCTTACCATAGCTGTCTTGTTCGGATATAGGTCTTCCCTTCAAATGGGAACTTCATCATAAACCAATGATCCTTCTCGATATATTCCTTCACAGGTTCCAATTCTTTGATATCAGATGATCGATTATAAAAATGATGATTTAGAAAAGAGCTGACAAAAGTGAAAAATTTCTCTCCCAGCTCCTTAGGTTCTTCGGGTAGAAGGCATATCCATTCCACATCTCGAACTTCAACAGCACCAATGTGAGGCATAGCATCATAGAATTCATAATCTTCATGATCATCCTCGATCACACTTGCTTCCAAGGCTGGAATGAGCGAGGGGGTTTCTTTTTTTACATCGACCAAGGTACATTTGAAGGTAAATTCATCTTTCCCATAAATGGTCAGATGTGCATAGTTCTCATTAACTCCTTGAGAGACATGAATGGCATGATTCTCTATGTAACGCTGAAAACTGTACTCTCGATTAGGTCCAAAATCAGGGTCAATGTCAGCCGTTGATGGTTTATAAGAATACTTACTCTTTTTCACAAGCTCACTTATACTTCTGATATGATTAGAACTGCTTTCATATACACCACATGCCTGCTTGATCTCCTCGTCTGTCCAGTTCTCCAATTCTAAAATGGCCTCGTAAGCATCTCCTTTCTCTTCAAGTCCAAGAAGACTCGAAAATGCCGGTTCTGTCTTCGTTCCTCCTCTCTTCATGGATACAACTAAGCTTCGAAAGTCTTCGCCAGCAAGCTTCAATACCCGGTCTTCAATGAGCATATGCCTGTAAGCATTCTGTTCAGAGGTAGGAATCGGCTGACCAAAAACTTCAATATCCCAGCCCTCTAATCTAAAACCGGCTTTCATCCGTCTAATACCGCTTACGATTTTCTCGGATATTTCAAAGCCTTCGCATTCTCCAAACTGATCTGTCAGCCGCTCTCTAAACTCAGCAAAATCGTAAACCTCGCAAATGATATCCAAATCGCTTCCCTCAATGTTGAGTGCAATGGGGACAGTTCCTGTAAGAATGGGGTTGTAGACTTGCAATATTTCCATGACTTTGAATTGTTTAAGAACTCGGAATGCATCCTGCTGCGCCTCATTCCCATCTATTAAATAACGTATGTCTTTATATAAATGTTTGTTTTCCATGGTGGTTAACCCCTTCAATTTATCTGTACACAAACCGTACCACACGATCTACACAGCAAAGCCAGCAGCATATGAGGTAAGTTATCGTTGTATATTTAGAGTATACAATTCAATGCCTTTCTTTTCCATTAAGATCAATCATGGAGTGGCCCTGTGTGCGGAGCTCAGGAATAAGGAAAAAACCTGCATGGAGCGCTCCATACAGGTTTTCTAACAGGTTAATGTATATGATTCAAAATCATTTATCGATTAAAGTTTACTTTCTCTGGACCTTCATTTAATACAATTGAAGTTTCCTGCGGTTTCGTTTCCGCAATTTTACGGCCTTCTTTGAAGGAATACAGAACTGCAGCCTGTTTGCGGACAGCCTCGTATTCATTCTCTGCAGATAAAACGATGAAGCTTGCCGGCTTCCCGGCTTCGATTCCGTATTTATCTTCGATGTGCAGTGTTTTTGCACTGTTTGTAGTAATAAGGTCGATCGAATTGACGATCTGATCGTAGCCAAGGAGCTGTGATGCATGGATTCCCATGTGCAGCACTTGCAGCATATTGCCTGTTCCGAGTGGATACCATGGATCAAAAATATCATCATGCCCAAAGCAAATATTAAGACCCGCCTCCTGAAGCTCTTTGACACGCGTCAGTCCTCTTCTCTTCGGATACGTATCAAAACGTCCCTGAAGATGGATGTTCACCAGTGGATTGGAGACAAAGTTCAGTCCGGCCATTTTTAACAATCTGAACAGCTTATACGTATAGGCATCATTGTAGGAACCCATTGCTGTCGTATGACTTGCAGTCGTGCGTGCACCGTATCCGCGCTCATAGGCTTCCTTTGCCACAACCTCTACGAACCGGGACTGCTCATCATCGATCTCATCACAGTGGATATCTACGAGCCGGTCGTATTTCTCGGCAAGATCAAACGCAATCTTCATCGACTCTACGCCATATTCTCTCGTAAATTCGAAATGCGGAATTCCGCCGACCACATCAACGCCCATCTTCAGTGCTTCCTCCATCAGCTCGGCCCCATTCGGATACGAGAGAATCCCTTCCTGAGGGAAAGCCACCAGCTGGATATCCACATAAGGTGCCATCTCTTCCTTCACTTCCAGCATCGCTTTGACTGCGGTCAGGCTTGGATCAGTTACATCGACATGAGTACGGACATGCTGAATGCCTTGAGCGATCTGCCATTTGAGCGCTGTCTTGGAGCGTGTCTTCACATCCTCATGCGTCAACGATGCCTTGCGCTCCGACCAGCGCTGAATTCCTTCAAAGAGCGTTCCGCTCAGGTTCCACTCCGGCTCACCTGCTGTCAAGGTCGTGTCGAGGTGAATATGCGGCTCGATGAATGGAGGCAGTACAAGTGAACCGCTGACGTCCAGCACCTCATCGTTAGTGCCAGTTACCGGCTCCTGTGTAATTTGTTCAAACTTACCGTCTTTCACAAGGATATGCCACAGGCCCTCTTTACCCCGCAATTTCGCGTTCTGTATGATCATTTGTCATCACCTTTTCTTTAGATACTTTTGTAGAGAATACGGACATGAGTACAATGTACACGACTGCTGTACCAATCAGCGCATTAAGCGGTGTAATACCTGGAGCGAGCTGTGCAAAAGCAACCCCGATTGCCCAAGCGAGCATCGCCAGCCAGTTTACCTTTTTAAAGTTCATGGTGGCATATTCCTTGTACGTTCTGCGTTTGACGAAGAAATAATCTGCAATAATGATGGCACCGATGGATGGAACAGCCGCACCCAGTACATTTAGAAAGCCGACGAAATTGTTGTACATCCACATTGCAAACACCGTGCCGACAATCCCGTTTATAATAACAAAGAACTTCTTGGAAATCTTCGTAATGTTCGCAAAGCCTAAACCCGATGCATACAAAGCATTGTCATTGGTCGTCCAAATATTCAAGCCCAGTACGATAATCGCCGGAATGAGCAGACCCTGCAGGAACATGACTTCTGAAATATCGGCCAGGTTATATGCCATCGCTCCCACAGCGCCGAACAGGAACATCAATGAATTCCCTAGAAAAAATGCAATCACCGTTGCAATGACGGCTTGCTTAGACGTTTTGGCAAATCTGGTAAAGTCCGGAGTCAGTGTCCCCCCGCTTATAAATGATCCGATACAGATCGTCATAGCCGCGGCCACGGACAAGGTTTGTGTTGGTGTGTACTCAAGCAAGCCTTGCAGCCCGCCAAGTGTATCAACGCCCTTTAACATCGAGTAACTGCCGAGGATAGCAATAGCCGGAACTGCAATGTAGCCCAGAATAACTAAAGATTTCATACCAAAGATCGCCGTCGCCGTCATCGCCAGACCGAAGATGAAGATGAGTAAATTTACATCCCAGTTCATTGCCTTCGCTACAGGAACAGCAAACATTGCCACGCCTACGCCGAACCAGCCGACCTGTGTAAAGCCAAGCAGGAAGGAAGGCAGATAGGAGCCTTTTTCACCAAAAGAATATTTAGCCAGCAAGTGGGTTGAGAGCCCTGTCTTGGCTGCGATATGTGCGAGTGCGCCCGTGTAAATACCGAGCACCAGATTTCCTGCCAGCACGATCAGCATGAACTCCGTGAAGCTGAGGCCAATGCCCAGCTCTCCGCCCGCCAGCATGCTTGCTGAGAAGAAAGTAAAGCCCAGCATAACAGATAGTGTCTTCCAAAAATGATTTCTCTGCGTTCTCGGTACCGCCTGCAACGAAAACTCTTGATCGTTCTTACTCATCAGAATACCCCCAAATAAAAGTTTCCTGATACCAAAAAGAGCAGAAAAAAGAGGCTAATTGCCGTCGTTTCACTGACAATTAGCCTCATTTATACATCATAATCCGCGCGAATATACAGAGCATCTCTAGATAGAATATGCCCTACTTCACGCCGATTACGAAAATCCGCTGTCCTTGCCAGCCTCTCTGGACTGATTTAAAGGTACCAGTATTTAATTACGTTCTATTATTTTAGATAATCAGTCCTGTGTCAATGTAATTATTATCCATACTTCGAATTTTGCTGAACTCTCCACTCTCAAGCCATTGTTTTAACTGTTCATTCCGATGCTCTAGGAATCGCTTCATATACGACTCAAGTACCCATCGTTCCGCCATTTTTCCCAACACGCCAAAAGGGGCTTCAAATATAAGTACATCCTTCATTTGGGTATACTCGTGATCTATGGATGAGAAATAATGCTGATGTGTCATGCTGCGGAAAGCACCTGATTGCATCTCGTCAGTAAAATATAGCGGACGCTTGTAAGCTGTCACTTCGGAGGTCAATCTTTGTCTGACGCCAAAATGAGTGGCCTCAAAGGTTACTGTCTGTCCAGATTCAATGAAGCCATTAGTCACTCCTGCCACAGCCTGCTCTCTGGTATGCTTCCATACCGTTCTGGGATGAAGACTGATATTTCTGGCAGCATCAAAACAATGTTCTATTGGTGCCTGGATGATGATGCTCGTTTCCAGTGAAACCATACCGATTCAGCTCCTTCATTTCCTGAAATATAACAAAATATCAAATGACTGAAGCATCGCTTGATGATTAACCGCATGTTTGTACAGAGGCATAACAATCGGTTCATACAGGACAATAAGGATAACCAATCCGATCCACAGAAGAGCGTGGGATACACGGATCTTCATCCTTTTGATGAACAACAGATTGCCTGGTATCCACGCCAGCAGCATAAGAACCAGGGAAGCAATCACGAGAAATAGCGGGACATTTCCTTCACTTAACCAATAAAGCAAACGGAGCCAATAATACGTAAGTAATGAGAGGATGAAATTGTATAACAACAAAACTATAATCTTGCCGTAAGCGTACATCCAGGGACTCTCTCCTCCGCCAAGCAATAATACGCTGCATGTGATAACTCTTACTTGTTAGACGTCTTTGGTTAAGCATTTGTTTCCTTCCTACTTGTTCTATTGCTGCTAAATAACTCTTCCAAAATATTATATCCACTTCGAAAATCAACCGGATAATCGTTTTCTCATCATCAGTAATTGTAAATGTCATTTGCATCGAAGATGGATCAAACCTGCCGCTTTCGATCAATCGCTTCATATCCTTATCATTATCAAGGTCTTGTAACCTTTGGATGGTTCTTTTAATAACACTTCGATCTTATCGCCATTCCCATTGTCATGTTCGATCCGTACTCTGGGTTTTACTAAATACACTTTACATTAGATCAAAATAGCACTCTCCTTACGGAAATCGGACCTATTCAAAATATATCATACTTATATGTGGAATATCTTCTAATCTATGGATTTTATGGTTGAAGATACACTGTTGACGTTGCACTTTTATATGTTAGAATCAGAATACAAAGAAAGCATAGTAGTTTACTAGTATTTAATAATGAATGCTATGAGAATAAGGAGAGTGAGCAAGTTGTTACAAATGGTCATTACAGGACTTTTGTGCGGCGCCCTGCTGGGGTTCGTCATGCAGCGCGGCCGGTTCTGTCTGACAGGCGGATTCAGAGATATGTACATTGCCAAAGACAATCGCATGTTCTATGCGCTGCTTATTGCAATTTCTGTACAAAGTATCGGGGTATTCGCATTAATTCAGACAGGTGTCCTTCAATATGATGCTGGGGAATTTTCATGGGTAGCCACCATTCTTGGCTCGTTTATTTTTGGTATCGGCATTATTCTTGCAGGAGGTTGTGCGACAGGCACTTGGTACCGTGCAGGTGAAGGTCTGATCGGCAGCTGGATTGCGCTCTTCGGTTACATGGCTATGGCCGCGATTATGAAGTCCGGTCCCCTGTCTCCGGTTAACTCCAGCTTAAATGAGGTTGCCACGACCACGAACTCCATTCCCGCAACGTTTGGTCTGTCGGTATGGCCGTTTATTGTATTACTGGTAGCCGTTACGGTATTCTTGGTAGTGAGACATTTGCGCAAGCCGAAAGTGTTCATTCCAACACTGAAGCCTAAACGCAAGGGTATTGCCCACCTCTTGTTCGAGAAACGCTGGCATCCGTTTGTCACTGCTATTCTGATCGGACTTATTGCCCTGCTTGCATGGCCGCTCAGCGCAGATACAGGAAGAAACTTCGGCTTGGGTGTAACTACACCTTCCGCAAATATCTTGCAGTATCTCGTAACCGGCGATGACGGGTTTATCAACTGGGGAGTCTTCCTCGTTCTTGGTATTTTCCTTGGATCCTTTGCTGCTGCGAAGGCAAGCAAGGAATTCCGCTTCCGCGCTCCGGATGCGAAGACAGCCGTAACCAGCTTCGGCGGCGGACTGCTTATGGGCTTTGGCGCAAGCTGGGCCGGAGGCTGTTCCATCGGTAACGGTCTCGTGATGACGGCAATGATGACATGGCAGGGCTGGATTTCTCTGGTCTTTATGATTCTGGGTACATGGACTGCATCTTATTTTGTATTCATACGTCCACGCAAAAAAGCGAGCGCTGGTGCCGCCGCTTCAACAACTGCAACTGCTTAGGAGGAATTTAACATGCAACAGAAACTACAAGTTCTCGGAATGGTATGCCCATTTCCACTAATTGAAGCAAAAGAAGCGATCAAAACATTAAATAGCGGCGACGAGCTCGTCATTGATTTTGATTGTACACAAGCGACAGAGAGCATTCCGCGCTGGGCTGCTGAAGATGGACACACCATCTCCAACTACGAGCAGCTGGACGATGCCTCTTGGACCATCACTGTGAAGAAGAAATAAGCTAAAGCTTATATGAAAAGCGATCCTTTCAGGCTAACTGATCAGGATCGCTTTTTTTTGAGTAAACAAGAGTTTGATTTCATTAGAATTTAATTATTACTTCTGTCTCCATAATCCCCACGATCATTGTGTTTATTCAGATAGATATCTAATGCTTTGATTCCACGGCGAGCAAGCTTGATAAATAATATGAGACAGTATATTCCAAGTGCAAGTGTACCTAAGTATATTAACAAACCAAAAAATCCAAACGCTGAGGCTGCTGTTTGCATTCGATATCATCTCACTTTCATTCATTTTGTTTGTCTATGGGTGCTCAGATCCTAATTCTGAAGATGCCGATTTCCCTTAAAAAATCATTTCTCGTGACGTCTGGCTCCCCAATAAATTGCCGATAGCTATTAATGGTCCCATCATGGCTGACACAATATACTGTTCTCTTAAAGCTGCTGATCCACCTTATAAACTTGTCTGCCTGATATTCAAATTGCTCAGTGGAGATGGTATTAATTCCTTCCTTCCAGAGCGCCTGCTCGGACGACAAAACTGTAAACTCAGGATAGTAAGTGGATAGCTCATCCAAAGTGTATATCTTATCGCAGCCAAGGGGCTCCCACTCTGGATTTTGCGGAAACATTCTTGGCCCGAGAAGCGGCGTAACATATTTCTGTATAGAGATGTCCTTACTCCATATATTTACCGTTTCTATGGTTCTTCTTGTAGGACTTGCTACGACGACATCTTCGGAACTAAGCGGGTACAGAGTGCCCATTTGTTCTGCCTGCTGAATCCCGCTCTCTGTCAAAGCAGGCTGCATCATATGCAGCTGGTTGGGCCAATCCGAGGTATGTTCCCCTTCAGCATGCCTAATAAACACGAGCTCCATGTGAGATCACTCCTGTTCACGGAATCTATCTCAATCATCCAATTCTTGACGGTCGCTCAGCAGCTGATCATAAATGACCTTGCCGATTCTTTGAACCACGGGATTACCGATACGCTGAGCTTCCTCATATATTTCCGTTGTCATAACCTCTGTCATCACCGCCACGGCAAGCTCTCTGCCTGGTATCAAGAAGTACCCTGTATCATGTGTAACATTGCCCGCTTCTCCTGTCTTATGTGCGATCAGCATGTCACCAAGCACAGCACCAAATTTCGTATTCACCTCTTGTTTGGACATCCATATAAGCAGCAGCCGGCGAGAATATTCCGAGAGAAGCTCCCCTTGATATACAAGTTTAAGAAGACGCGTGAGCTCTTGAGCATCTGCATAATTGTCCAATTCAGGAGAATGAACAGGTGCAAACATTTTGCGTCCCAGCTGCGTCCGGTGTATCCCAAGTCCTTCTAGCAAAGCTCTTACCCGCTCAAAACCAACGACATCAATTAGGACATTCGTTGCCGTATTATCTGACTGTGCGATCATGAGTCTTGCCAGCCTTCCTATGGTAGCTCTCAAAGGCATAACTTCCTGCTGAAGCGAGCCCGAGCCTCCCACTACATCCTCATTTCTCACGACAGTCTGATCTTCAAGACATATCTCACCCCGATCAACCATTTGCAATAGCGCACAGGCAATTGCCAGCTTGATCGTGCTTGCTGATTTGTACTGCTCTTCTGATCCGATCAAGAAGCCTACATTTCCTGCATTAACGCTTAGATCAACCACACTGACCGTCACACGTATGCCACCTTGATGGGCTTGTTCTATCATCGGATGAAGCTGTTTCATGATGTGATGAAGCGAGTCTGCACATAAGTCCTCTGAGGAAGATTTCAGCATTAGGAACAGCTCCTTTACATGATAAAGTTTCAGCAGCTTCCAATATGTTAACATCGACCAAGATATGATTACCATATTTTATTCAAAAAAGGATAGGCTCCCTCCACTCTCTATTCACATGTTCTTCTCACAACCCTTCGTTCAACTGCACAAAATAAGCTATACTTCTGATTAGATAGACTAGATAGGCATGAAGCTGAGAAGCTATACACTAGAAAGGGAAGAAAATGTATCAATTATCCGAGGCATTAGCACAAGATATTGTAGACCGCATGATGAAGGACATTCCGTATAATATCAATATTATGAATGACAAAGGCATTATTATTGGCAGCGGCCATCCCAGCCGAATTGGCACAGAGCATCGCGGAGCCATCAAAGCGCTTGAAAGCGGGGAAATGGTGGAGGTATGGGAGGATCAGCGTTATGAAAAAAAGGGAACGAATGAGCCCATCGTTATTAATCAAGTCCGCGTAGGCGTTATCGGCATCTCGGGCAGCCCGGAGGAAGTACGCCCCTTCTGCAGCATTGTAAGAACAACCGTCGTGCTGCTGATTGAGCAAGGGATGGCACTAGAATCGATGCAAAATGAAGCTAATCGAAAAAAGGCATTTCTAGAGGTACTGCTGCACCATCAAGGAATCTACTCGCAGAAGCTGCAGAAAAAAGCGCTCGCCTACAACATTGACCTGCTGCTGCCGACAACCATCCTATATATTGATCATGCGGGGATGAATGCTGATATTTCCAATATTCTTCTTATGTATCCTTCCTTTATCATTGAGGAAGATATATGCATCATTCTTGTTCAGGATGTGAAAGAGATTAAGAAAGTAATCAAGCAGCTGCTGCAAAGCCAGCCTATGCTTAAGATCAGTGTCTCACGGCATGAAGCCCATATAGCAGACAGTTATCATCAAGCCAAATCCGCAATGAAGGCAGCCCATGCCCTGCATCTTCCCGAACGGATCATTCTATATGATCAGATCGAGTTCTTGGTGAAATTAAGCGAGACTGAGCTTAACGGCTCCGAGCATCTCATAACCAAATTGGAGGACAAGGAATCCGTAGATCTGCTCGATACCCTAAGAGTATATATCAATAACAACTGCAGTGTATCCGACACTTCCGCAGAGCTTACGATTCACCGAAACACGCTGCAATACCGACTGAAGAGAATCCACGATCTTACGGGCAAGGACCCGAGAAATACGCTTGATTTGTTTGAGCTGACTCATGGACTGCTCGCGCTGTATAAATAAACAAGGCATTCCCCCAGCTAACATATCAAAAAAAGCACACACCGCGTTTTTTTACACTGTGTGTGCTTCTCTTTATTCTCTATTTTCCTTCTCGTACTCTCTAACTGCTCCTAATTAATCTCTCTCTACTTTACTCTGTTTATCTATCCTATCCTTACTCTGCATATCACTCTGGCTTGGTGCTAAGCCAGCTTCAAGATCCGGCCAATGTTCTCACAGGTTCTCTCCACGTTCTTGGGTCCATCAGCTAACAGCTTCTCGATATCTGAAGCACCTGGCACGATGCCAAAGATCGCATCAATTCCTTCTTCGTATAACACTTCAACACCTTCACCAATATATCCAGCCAGTGCAATAACTTTCTTGCCCTCCAGCTTGGCTGCTTTCGCAACACCATAAGGCGTCTTGCCAAATTGGGTCTGGAAGTCCATACCGCCTTCCCCGGTGAGACAATAATCCGCAGATGCCAGCTTGCTGCGAAGTCCGGTGTACTCAATGACGATGTCGATTCCACGCTGCAGCGTCGCCTGTGTAAAGATAAGCAAGCCTGCGCCAAGTCCTCCTGCAGCACCTGCTCCAGGAATGTCACGCACTTCTTTGCCAAGCTGTTCCTTAACTACCGCTGCATAATTTGCAAGATTAGCATCCAGCGTGAGCACCATCTCTGGAGTTGCTCCTTTTTGCGGTCCAAAGACATGCGAGGCTCCCGTTTCTCCACACAGTGGATTCGTAACATCACAAGCAACGATGATTTCTACATCTGCAAGGCGTGCATCCAGTTCACTTGTATCGATCGTGGCAAGTTTACCGAGACTCCCGCCGCCGCGCGGCAGCGTGTGTCCTTCCTCATCCAGAAACTTCACACCAAGCGCTTCTGCCATACCCGCACCGCCATCGTTTGTTGCACTGCCGCCAATACCAATAATGATCTTCTTGATACCTTGATCAAGACATTCCTTAATCAGTTCACCTGTGCCATAGGTAGTTGTAATCAGAGGATTTTTCGTTTCCTTCGTTACCAGATGAATCCCGCTTGCGGAGGCCATCTCAATCGCAGCCGTCACGCCATCTCCCATAATTCCGTACTTTGCGGTAACGGTCTCACCTAACGGTCCTGCGACCTTTTTTTCCACCATTCTACCGCCTGTTGCGTCAACGAGAGATTGAACGGTTCCTTCTCCGCCATCTGCCATAGGAACATGTACATAATTCGCTTCTGGAAATGCTTTGCGCAAGCCTGCCTCCATTGCTACACAGACTTCCTTTGCCGTCATGCTTTCTTTGAAAGAATCGGGTGCCAGCAAAAATGTCGGTTGTTGCATTCTCTCACCTCATAAGTTCATATTTTTTATTCTCATAAAAGTGAATTTAATTTCTTAGCTGCTCTTATAATAAAAATCCGTAGAGCAATGTAGCTACAATTGCCATCGTACCGCCGACAATCGCTTCATATGGCACAAGTCCCATACGCTGCTTAATCGTCATGTTCATACTTCCTGCGGTCACGTGGAAATAGTTACCTTGCGGCAAGGAGTCAATAACAGTCGCACCTGTGTGAACCATTGCCGCCGCTGCAAGAGGTGCAGTACCCATATTCAGGATGGCTTCACCAAATGATCCGGTTGCCAGGATAACACCTGTTGAAGTTGAAGCGGTTGCTGCGGCCATCAAAATACCTGCGATCGGTGCAAGGAAAGTACCTGAAATACCGGAAGCTTCGATAATACCTACGACCTGTGTGGATAGATCCGAATTTGAGATAAGTCCTGCAATTCCACCTGCACCGAGCAGGATGAGAACCGTTGCGGTCATTTTATTAAGTCCGGAAGCGGAGTAGTCCAGGATTTTGTTTGCTTTTCCCATCGCCAGCATCCCGATAATCCCTGCGATCGGCAGGATATACATTGCGTCTACTTTAAAGCTGGCAAGCAAATCGATGCCCAGGATAGAACCAATTGGGTTGATCATGAGCAACACGACAGCGACGAGCGGTGCCACAATGGCTGTTTTGAGCGGCGGGTATTTGGAAGTATCGACTTCCTCATCATTTACCGCTTCTTCAGCCGATACCATCACACCTTTATTTTTGAGCATGGATGCTACAATTACCGTTACAGCGAGTCCGAACAGAGCAGGAATGAAGCCTGCGATCATTACTTGACTCAAATCGAGATTAAATCCGTTTGCCGCTGCAATCGTATTCGGGTTAGGTGAAATAATATTCCCTGCCTTACCCCCGCCCGAGAGGGCAAGCAATAGAGCAATCTTCGAAATGCCCATTTTGTTACCCACGGACAAAGCAATCGGTGCGACGATCAGTACTGCGACGGGAATAAATACACCTACGGCAGTAATAATCATCGTGGCAAGGGCAAGGGCGAGAATCGCTTTGCCGCCGCCAAATTTCTTCACAATCGCCTGAGCAATTGTTTCGGCTGCACCTGACTCCATCATTACGCCGGCCAGAACCCCTGCGGCGAGCACTCTCAGAACCGTACCCATGACACTTTGTGTTCCACTGACCAGTACATCTATGGTCTCCTGCAGATTGGCTCCGCCAATCAACGCCCCGATTATCGCGCCTAGAAATAATGCATACACCGGATTCAGCTTTCTCAAGATGAGGATGATCGCAATGGCAAGCCCGACGAGCGCCCCGATCCAACTGATGGTTAATCCGTCCATCTTTGTATGCCCCCTTATGTTTATTTATGAATTCGCTTTCTTTTTGAATACGCTTTCAGTATAAGATGAATTTAAGTTAAGAGATATTGATAAACGGACGATTTTTATTGTGCATTTGCACAATACTACTTCGTTTTAATTACAAAAGAAAAACGGAGCTCTGCGCTCCGCTTTGATCATTCTCCTATGAGTATATTCTTATCAGTACCAGTCAACCAGTTTTCTTCCCTGTAGATCTCTTTCTCTATGTATTCCTTAGTTCTGCGGTCTAGGTATTATTCCATTCAACTTCCTTCATTTTGAGGTCTGATAGATCTCCTTCTAATACGAATGCGGTTAGACCTGTTTGACTTCTTGTTTCATGCATCTCACCCTGCTCAGGACCAAAGTGATATATTTTCAGAAGGCAAAGCACCTCTCCCTCAGTTCCGAAGGAACTGTTTAAAGAAAGATGTATTTCTGTAGGGCTAATGTTCGAGGGTCACTGTTTACTGTGTCTAATTAGATGTTAGGAAGGTTTATGTGAATGTTAACGTAATGGATGGCAATCTGCCTAAATAAGGTTTAGATACCCGCTTCCTTCATCCGCTGGAGAATTCCAACAATGCGAAGTCCTTCCACATCACTGACCGTAATTCCATACTTCTCCTGAATCCGGGTAATCTTTTTGAGAAGCGAAAATTTTGAGTCACAAAAATCAAACAGGGATGCATCGTCTGAAATGAACATGCCGTAATACTCCAGCCCAAAGATTTCTTTGAAAAAGATAATCCCTTCGGGCTCCAGCTCATTAATCTGATCTACGCTTGCATATACGATGCCCGCCTTGCTTCCCGGCCGAGGAAGCTCTCCGCCCCGCTCCAAATAGGCTTCAAAATTTCTCTGCAGATTTGAGCAGGCCTCCTCCCTCGTGTCTCCTTCGCCTCGCATCCAGTACCAATTGAGTACTCTGGCCTCCCAAGGATACTTTTTAGAATAGGAGTCTGACTCAGGTTGAATTTCTTGATTTATAATTTCAATCGGATAGTCACGAAGAGACCAATTTGACTTAAAGAAGGAAGCCGCCATCTTATATGCTGTTTTCCATGATTCTGTCAGTAATTGTTGTTTCATCGTTCATAACTCCCTCATTTATATGCTTGGGTGATATTATCCTCTATTATAACAAGCTCATACCTAATCTTCGAATGTTTGGGCATGAAGATGAAGCTTGTATATCTATTAGACAAAAAACCATCACAATTAACGAGGAATTTCGAACTTTTTCTTATGCCGGATTGCTCGCCGCAGGAAGCTTTATCCCGAGTTCTCGCAAACGCTCCTCCGTAGTTTGTTGTTTTGACATATAGACAACCAGCCCTCGATAAGATAGATGCTTCTTAGACTGCTTCTTTCGTTCGATTGGATTCCCATATTATAACTTGATTGAATTAAATCTTCACCCCATATCTCAGCTTATATGCCAGTCAACCGTCAGCTAAAGCTGCTATTTCTGATACAATGAAAATCAATGTGTATGTGAGTTATTTGAAATGAACGGAGGAGTATCATGTCCCATTCCGAAACTAAACCTGTCAAAATCGCCAAACCCAAGCTTCCCAAGCAGCTCTCATCCGTTAAACTGGCTAATTCGACGATTCTGGACCGCGCTGAATATGGCCAGGCCTTGTGTCAGGATGAAGAGATCATGGATGTCATAGCCGAGAAAGTAACCTTTGATCAGATGGTATTTGAGAACATCACCTTCAGCAGTACCTCTCTTCTGCATGCAGAATTAACAGATGTCGTCTTCAAGAACTGTGATTTATCCAATGTCAACTTCAGTGATTCCGTCCTGCATCGGGTTCAGTTTACGCATTGCAAAATTATCGGGATCGACCTTACCGCTGCAACGATGCGGAATGTGTCTTTTCAAGCGTGTGCCGGAGATTATGCAACGTTTCGTTTTGCCAACATGAAAAATATCTCTTTTCAGGAATGCTCGCTCATCAAGTCGGATTTTTATCATTCGGAATTTGCCAGCATTGAGCTGATCGGCTGCATGATTGACGGTACACAGTTCACCGGTGCGAAGCTAAAAGGCATCGATCTTAGCCAAACTGAATTTTTCAACCTCGGTGTGACGATGGAGGATTTGCAGGGCTGCATTATTGCACCGGCACAGGCACTTCTGTTCTCCAAAATATTTGGTCTGGTCATCAAGGAGTAATTCATCACACAGAAAAAATAATTTAAACGGTTTTTTATTCCTGTCAGAAATAGATCAATGTTATATTATTACAATCATGGTTTTTCGCGTTTGCAAAGTAAAAGGAGTTATCAATATGATTGAAGCAATTGGAAAATACAACACGGCCAAAATTTTTACGGATACGATCGATGAAACGGCATATGCTCAAGTGCTTGAGCTGTGCAATCAGAAGGCATTTGAAGGTGTCCAGATCCGCATCATGCCCGATACCCATGCAGGAAAAGGCTGCGTGATCGGATATACCGCAGAGCTTGCGGGCCGCGTCGTCCCCAACCTCATCGGTGTGGATATCGGCTGCGGAATGGAAGTGACATATCTCGGACCGATCGATATTCATTTTGAAGAGCTGGATCACTTTATACGTCATCAAGTGCCGCATGGCCATTCCATTCACCAAAAAGTCGCCCACCCTATTCATAAGCCCGTGCTGGAGCAAAAAATCGAGAACATCGCAAGTAAAACAGGTACGATTTACGAGAAGCATCTGCGAAGTGTGGGAAGTCTTGGTGGGGGGAATCATTTTATCGAAATTAATGAGGATTCGGCAGGCAACAAAATCTTGGTAATCCATTCCGGAAGCCGCAATCTTGGACTTCAGGTAGCCAAATATCATCAGAAAAAAGCCGAGCTCTACTGCACAGACCGCATCAAGGACCTGACACATCTGCAAAACGAGGAGATCGGTCTACTCAGAAAATCAGGCAATCTCGAGGCGATCCCTGCCGTTATTGATCAATATAAAGCGCTGATGGAAGTGTACCAGGTTCCCAAACCGCTCATGTTTCTAGAAGGAGCCGGGGCCGATGAGTATTTAGCAGACATGTATGCAGCGCAGGAATTCGCCCTCTTAAACCGGCAAGGGATGTCCAGAGCCATCTCGGAGTTCTTGAATTTGAACTATAGTAAACTAGAGAAATTTACGACTATCCATAACTATATTAATCCAGAGGACAAAATTATTCGCAAAGGGGCTATCTCTGCCAAAGCAGGTGAGAAGGTCATCATCCCTATTAATATGCGTGACGGCTCCATTATCGCTATTGGCAAAGGCAATCCAGACTGGAATCATTCAGCCCCGCATGGAGCAGGACGACTGATGAGCCGTTCCAGAGCCAAGGATATTTTGCATATGAACGATTTCAAGGACACCATGCGCGGGGTATGGACCTCATCCGTAAGCACCGCAACTCTCGATGAAGCGCCCATGGCCTACAAGCCTATGGAAGAGATTCTAGAGAATACAGCAGATGCATTGGAGATTGTAGAGATTATTAAGCCGCTGTACAATTTCAAAGCGAGTAATTAATTTGAAGAGAAGCACACAATTACCTTTCGGGGTAATAGAGTGCTTCTTTTTTATGGCTATCTATTCATTTCAGCTACTAATCGTGGATGGAACTGCCCCTTCTATATGTTAATTCTATCAATCTATGCATTCTAATGATATTACACATTCCTTATTTGCTAGAGTTGCATATGTTGCATAGTAAGGAAGGATTATATATGAAAAAAGAAGCTTATGTATCTCAAACTTATCCGCGCTTACCTTATTTAGTGAGGAATTCTACACAGATCTGATGAAGCTATCTGCGTGTAAATCCTTTGCCAACAACGGTTTCATTATCCAAGTCAACATAAACTACGAGATCTCCCATAGTATCCGTGCCGGTATGATTAAAAGTTACAGCATACACGTGGTCATGGCCTGCGTTACTATACATATAGGACTCGTTCTCCTCGTTAACGCTTACTTTCTCTACAATGGAATCCTTTGGACTGACAGGTATTAAATCTTGCTCTTCATCTGTAAGGCTGCTGTATGCCACCATTTCGAGCGATGTTTTTTCATTAGATGAAATCAAATTACAACCTGCTAAGGTGGATAAAATCACCATTAACACCGGAATGAATATAAACCTTTTCAATATCAGCACTCTCCTTTGACTTCGTCAAAAGCCGTCCTTCATCCATGGACTCTCGCTAGATATAGTCACGTTGATGAAGGAGCTTAAGATAGGCTTCGTAATTGTCGTTACCTAAATGGCATTCTGCTTTATGGACACCTCTTAGTATGTATAATTCCTGCTGCAGCTGCTGGCTCATCCCCTGAAGTGTAAACCCAGAAATGTACTGTCTATCTTCACTTTCTATAATGATCCGTAGCAGTCTGCCCTGCCTTATCTTTCTCCACAGCCGTTCTGCACCTGTTAGGGAATCCTCATCGGATGAATCCATTTTATGTGCGATCTGCATTTCCTTTATCATCTCTTGCTCCTGAGAAGTAAATATGGATGAAAGCATCTGACTGTTATTCACATGATAGATTTTTACGATATGATCGTACTGGATTAGAGGGTCATTTTTTAAATCCGTCTTTTCTAGTGGATTCACTACAACAACACCAAATTTGGTTTTCAATCGTGTGTCCGCTTCATGAATGGTGTATCTGGATGGTAAATTGGATGCCTTAAATCGTTCGTGCAGCTCGCTTACTTGAATATCCAAATAAAGTGCCCCCTTTAGTTTTCTTATTTCCTCAAGTATCGAGAATAGTAACTTTAATCCCGGTTCAATAACTTCAGATTATTCACGATATAATGAATGCCGGACAGAAGCGTCACCAGCGAGGCAATCAACATCATGATCTGATCAAGTACACATACTACCGTATTCATATCGAAGGCGGAAGATTCCTGGCTCAGCACTTTAATAGCTCATTAATTGTCTCAATCCACTGTCCGTCCGAATCTGCCAATATAGTCTCCCATCCCTTCTCTCTTGCAGGAATCAAATTACGCTCTTGATCATCAACAAAATAGATCTCTACAAATTGTTCCAGCCTGTCGTGCAAATTGTTGTATATAGAAGCATCCGGTTTGCACATGCCAACCTCGCTCGAAATGGTACAGGATGTAATATAGGGCATAAGCGGTGCCAATACTGGAGTTAACCATTCATGTCTGTGATTACTTAATATATGTATGTTAGCTTTTTCAGACCATTTCGCTACCCATTCCGCAGCAGGCAAAAGCCTCAAATGCGCTTGTACTATCCTCCTCATTAACTCATCACTTTGGTTTAATTGTTTGCTCTGCCTTCTTACCCACACGTAGAATTCCGCTTCCGAAACACGACCAGACCATAACGACTCCCTGAGCTCTTGTTTGAATCTGCGGACTATACTTTCGACGCGAACTCGATAATTTCTAACCTTTAGATTATGTTGAAAATATTGGTTTTTCTATTATTCTACACTAATGTATTCAACTCAAAAACCCCCGCATTCACATGCGAGGGGATTCAAGCTGAATCTTATATCCTATTTACGATCCTAAACATCTACAGCTGTAAAATTACCAAAGTAATATAGCATAAATGCAGCTAACAATAGAACAGCAACAATAATTCCGACAGTGATCTTCTTCTTGCGTTTGGTAAGATGTTCTCTATTTCCTGCCATATGAAGTCTCTCCCTTAATTGTTATCTTGATACTTATATAAACGTTTAAAGAGAGTTATAAACGACAGGCAAGGCAGAATTCATTCCTTACTACTTTCTTTTTGGTATGGATGCCGTAATGAAATCCTGATCCTTGAGCATTTTGGCGAGGTACAGCATCTGTCCAGCGATAATAGCTTCCTCTCCCTGTTGCCATCCGAGTATATTTATCTTAAATTACAGAAAACAACGTCATTTTCCACTATTTGATATATAATTTCTTTTAGCTATAATGTAGGCTGCTGTAACAAGATATATCTGGAAAGGAGAGCTTGCTATTCGAACCTTGGTCATCAGTGATATTCATGGCTGCTACGATGAATTTAACGCATTGCTGCATACAGCAAATTACATATCAGAGCAGGACAAGCTCATACTCCTCGGTGATTATGTAGATCGCGGACCGAACAGTAAGGAAGTACTCAACCAAATTATACAGCTTCATCAGGAATATGGTGTCGTTACACTAAAGGGAAATCACGATCAGCTGTTCCTGGATGCGATGCTGCTGCAGGAGGATGATCGCTGGCTAAAAAACGGCGGCTACCAAACGATCGAGAGCTATATGGGAGTTTCCTACTTCGAGGATCACCATTTTAATAAAAATGCCTATAAAGAAGCCAAAGCCTATATTATGGAGCATTATCCTCAACATCTGGAATTTCTTCAAAGCTTGCCTTACTACTATGAAACCGACACCCATCTGTTCGTCCACGCAGGCATTAATCCATTCTATGCGGATTTCAAAGAACAGCCGGAGGAGGATTTTATATGGATACGTGAGCTTTTTCATCATCATCCAACGAATCTGGATAAACCGGTCATTTTTGGTCATACACCGACTGTGCATCTGCACGAAACGGCCAGCATTTGGTTTCAGGAAGATAAGATTGGGATTGACGGTGCATGTGCTTATGGTAAACAGCTGAACTGTCTCGAAATTGCGGAGGATGGCACATATCAGACCTATTCAGTGTTCAAAGGGGCTAAGCTGCCTCAATAGCCGCTTCGCTGCACATAATAGATTCGTTCTCTCTAAGCTCTAAGTTCGTAGCTATATATAACTATTTTGTATACATAATACATAAAGCTCTCTGTCTTGTTTAATTCTACTGGAGAAGGGTACTTATTGATGTATCTTGTCATTCCCCTTACTAAGGAGGCGTAAACATTGGCTGAAGAGAAGCTCATACCTAAAGAAGAAGGCCTGGACCACAGTCTAAGTGTACTGCGTGAAGGCTATCTATACATAACAAATCGGACGATTGGTTTTCAGTCAGATATTTTTGAAACAAGGCTTCTTGGTGAACGCGCGATTTGTCTGCGGGGAGAGGAAGCCGCCAAGCTGTTCTATGACAACGATAAATTTGAAAGAATTGGCGCAGCGCCGAAGCGGGTCATCAACACTCTATTTGGTAAAGGCGGCGTTCAAACCTTGGACGGAGAAGAACATCATCATCGCAAAAACATGTTCATGTCCGTCATGTCAAAGGAAGCCCTTGCCCAAATGCGGACAATCACTCGCAAGCACTGGGCTCTCGCAGCTCAGCGGTGGGAGTCCATGCCGAAGGTGCAGCTCTACGAAGAGGCACAGGAGCTTCTGTGCCGGGCTGCCTGCGAGTGGGCAGGTGTGCCTTTGCGAGAAGATGAAGCACAGGAAAAGGCAGCTTGGTTTGGTGCTATGATTGAAGCAACCGCTGCGATAGGTATGAAGCACATGAAGGGCAAGAACACCCGCACTAAGGCGGAAAAATGGATCAGCGGCTTGGTTGAGCAAGTTCGCGCAGGTGAAATAGAAGCACCCGAACAGAGCACACTGCACACGTTCGCCATGCACCGTGATCTGCAGGGAGAACTTCTCGATTCACAAACTGCTGCCGTAGAAATCATTAACATCCTGCGCCCGATCGTCGCGATAGCCATTTATATCTGCTTCACGGCACTCGCGGTTATTCAGCAGCCTGAGGAACGCAAAAAGCTCACGAAGGCCGAGGAAGGCGCTCTCCAGAATTTTGTGCAGGAGGTACGCCGATTCTATCCCTTTTTCCCGTTCCTGCCTGCACGTCCGACCAAGGATTTTACTTGGCAAGGATATAGATTTGAGAAGGGTGTTCTAACTCTGCTTGATCTGTACGGTACGAACCATCACCCGGATCTGTGGGATTATCCTGAGAAGTTCAGACCGGATCGCTTCCGGGATTGGAACGGAAGTCCGTTCAATTTCATTCCGCAAGGCGGCGGAGATCACTACACCGGACACCGCTGTGCCGGAGAATGGATCACAATCGAAATCATGAAGGAAAGTCTCGATTATCTCGCGAACAAAATGGAGTATGACATCCCACAGCAGGATCTGAGCTTCAGCTTCCATAAGATGCCCTCTCTGCCGCACAGTCGTATAGTCATGATCAATGTGAAGGCGGTATAGAGAATTCATTTTTCATTACAACCAATACGGTTATTGAAAAATATGAAAAGATGATCGTAAACTTCTACGCTCATCTTTTCATATTTTTATATTTGTGAATCCAGTCCTTTGACCACTCTACATAAGATACAGCTTGAACCTCTTCTAGAGTTTTCCCTTCTAATGACCAATATCCACCAGCAGATAGGGCTTCCCCATGTGGATGCGATGTTGAAATTACATATTTCAAACCTTCAACCCCTCATTCATTTAATGTCTATGGCTTGTCCAATAATTCAGCAGAATGGGAAATCGATAGCTCCACTGTATCTGAATATGATCGGCCTTCAATATCTTCCCATGTAATTAATACAGCTGTAGACTCATAGGTATCTGCATTCTTCTTCAGCTCATCATACGCATAACTCCCGGTATTGGTGCCAAGCTGCTTCACATTATCTTCGATATCAATACTTTCCATTGAAGCCTCATCTACAGCCTTCGCTGACCAGCCAAATACATTTTCTCTGCTGCCCGTGTCCAGCTGTTCGTAGAAGCTCACATCAAAGTGGCGAATTTTTTGAAGATCCTCGGAATCCCCCATGTAGGACAGCTGTGCTTTCCCTCTCATAATCTGGCCTGCTCCAATCAGAATTGTATAGTCCTTAACATCCCACAGATCTCCGCTGCCGCTTAGAATATACATTTTTACGTCTTCATTCGGTGTCGTTTCACCCATACTTTCATGGGTCTGTGACTGAAATGAGAAGATCCCCGCAAGGACAGCAAGCACATATCCTAGAAAAATCAGTAAACCTATGATCAATACAATTTTATATTTTTTCTTCCTTCCATCTAATATCGCTCTGTTTTTCATCAAGTTAATGCTCCTCTCCCCTTGATCTCCATACGCCTCCTCTACATCTATTAAATCCGCTCTCTATGTAAAACGATTCATGCTGATCCGCAAAAGTGACAGTAACAATGGGTATTCGTGCAGTATCTGCCGCATTCAGCAACGCCCGAACTAACTGCTTACCCAGGCCCTGTCTCTGGAAATCCGGATGGATTATAATATCCTCCATATAGCCATGCTCAAGTCCTGTGCCGGCAATATAACCAAATGCGATAAGTCTACCATTCTTATCTCGTGCGCTTCCCCATAACAAACATCTCTCAAATAAGATCGGATAGTCCTGCTCTCTCCTGTCCCATCCGACAGACTGCCGTAAATCAGGCACCTCATGAGCTTGAATCAAATCATTGATCAGAATCGGAATTACAGAACTCACAGCTGTTTCCTCCTTCCTCGCTTAGCCTAAAAAATGACCGGGTCCTTCAGCTCTGACCATTGCATCAACGGTTTTCCCAGCATATTTAGGGTGATCGTCCCAACCATGATGTGCTGAGTGGAAGGACAGGTGAGATAGTGCTCCAGCATGAAGCTATTAATTCTGCATAAATATCTTCCGGAATTTCGTAAGCAGTATTCTGTCCTCCAAATGATGATATAAAGATGGACGCTTGTTATATACAAAGAGTTGTGAAAAAAAAGCCCAACCCGCCTGTAGAGTTCTTAATACGATACTCTTAGCGTATTGAGCAGCCATACCATTTTTTTATGTTCGTACGACTTCCGTACCTGCGATAAAATCATGGATTGAGCGTTTATCCTCCCTGATCGCTATCATTAGTGCACTGATAATTATTCCAATTCCAAACGTGATCGCATAAACCAGACCGGCAACGACGTCGCGCAGCAGCATGGTGCCAATTCCGGGAGGCCCTTCGTTAGATACCTTACGAATTTTAATACCGCAAATGTATTTGCCTACTGTACGTCCGCCCCAGAATACAGGCATAAGCAAGGTGTACAAAAAGCTAAGCGTATTATTCAGCCAATTCTCCTCTACGTTCCCAACTATGAAAGAGGTCACAATTGCCAAAGGGATACCGATTATAATCGCATCCAGCAAAGTAGCACCAAAACGAATCCAAAACCCAGCCGGTTCATTTACCATGACATTCACTCCATTTCGTGTGTATCTTCTAGATTGTATTCAGAATGATTAATATTTATATAACGAAACGAAGGGGAATAAGTTTCGTTGGAATTAAAAAAGCTTCATCCGAATTCAGAGGAGCTTTTCTCAAATTATAAACCCATAGCCGTTATCCCCAACGACGATTGGCGTACTTCTCCACGAATTGTCTAAATTCAGTTTGCTGCGCAGTGTTAGCAAATCCCCGTTTCGGAACACCAATGCCCTGTGTGTCATTCACAAAAACATAAAAGTATTGAGTATCTTCACGAAGATGCGCTACCTTGCTCCATGGGTAATTCGTTTGGTTAATTGATGTTGTCTCCGTAAAGCCCTGCTCATTTATTTCAATCGTATGCTCACCGATAAGGCCTTTGTTTGTCTTTACATGTCGCTGTACTTTAAACTTCACAGAAAAGACGAGATATAAATCTGCAAGTATGCCAATTAGCAGTCCAAGTATAATTGATACCTCCCAAGACCTGCCGAGCACCTTTAGTGCAGTACACATCAGGATTGGCAATAGGATCATAACCAGAAGGATCATATTCTTGAACTGAGGCATATGAAACATCACATATTTGTTGAGCTTCCAATAATCGTCTTTTGTAAAGTCTATATTAATTTTCATCTAATACTCCTCTTGCCTATTCAGTATTCGGTCCGATGACAGCTTGTCTTCGGCAATCCCTATTATGATACTCCATTATCTCTGATTTGCACCAGCTTTTAATAGAAAGCTGCCGCGAAACAAATCTGCCCGGCATTTGTTATCATTGATCTATTGAGTCTTGGCGCGGTGTACGCAGTTCTTCATCCCTTTTTCTCAGATATTCATTCATCTCTCTTAGTTCTCTTAAGATCAGCTTATTATATCGGGTGTTCTTGGAATCATCAATTGCGAGCTTAATCATAAAGTACATAATCAAGAGCCCAATTATTGTAATTATAATATTCATGTCTATCCCCCTACTCATGGTGCCTGTTGTTATTCTTAATCACTTAGTATTGTACTTTCGAACCTCTTCCACGCTTCAGTTGGCCCCAATGCATATCCATCCATTATACTGTATCTGGTATCAAAATCATCGGATTTTATCCATATTGAACTGAAATCCTTTGAAATGTGAATAGAACCTGCCGTCTGTTGCACTTTATCTTCGCCCCATCGAACAATATGATGAACATATTCCCGAGCATTTAAGTCAGCCGCAATGCGATAAGTCAACTCCTGATCTACCGTTACATTGCCTACAATTCGATGTTTGCCCGAGAGCCGTTTATACCTCTCACCTACTATATGTATCGTCGTCTTCTGCTCATATGAATCTTCTGTGGAATAAATTACGCTATTAAATGTTCGTTCGAACGGAGTACCGAGATGATACCAAACAAGACCAAGGATAACGAAGGCAAGGCAGGCAGAGATAAAATATTTTTTATATTGCTTGACTTTATTTACAATAGAAATGGTTTCACCTCCTTTTTTTAAAATTGCACACTAAACCTGCCAAACTGATGTACTCCGGTTCCGAATTTAACGAGATCATTCTCTTTCATATACGTTGCTGCTTTTTTTACTTCCTCTAAAATACTAGGGTCAAGTCCTAATGTATTATGAGAACCATACACCATCTTGACGCCAGGGATCTCCGCAATTCTCTCTAAGGAATGAACTAGATCAACCGGGCTCGTAGAAGGATAAAAAGCATATACCGGGGTTTCATCATAGAGCAGATCACCAGTAAACAAATAACCGCTATTTTCGTCAAATATAGAGATGTGACCTGGCGAATGCCCAGGCGTATGATATATGACAATCCTTCTGTTACCTAGTTCGATGAGATCACCATCCTCTATCAGACCTGTCGGCCGCCCCTGAAATGGTTTATATGTATCCGGACTAAAGGTTTGTGGTGTAGGCAATGTAATATCTCTGCTCATATCCTTTCTGATCTGCTCGATGGTTAAGCCTTGAATTCCGTTGACTAACCAATCTTCATCTGCGGGATGGACGTAGATCCGTTCAAATTCCCCATGACTTCCAATATGATCTGTATGGACATGTGTCGTGATGACATCCACAGGCAAGGCTGTAAGTTGGTCTGTCACTCTTCTTATATTATCAATGCCGAGACCTGTATCAATTAGTGCAGCCCGCTCATCCCCCAGCAATAGGAATGAATGCACCTTCTCCCAATGTCCATATTCACTGATTGCGTAGGTGCGATTGTCGATTCCCTGTACCGTAAACCATTCATCCTTAATCATCGTAGAAGCCTCCTTCAAAAAATAAACATGAACATCACTCGTCCAACATCCTGCACATTGCAAATGGCAGGATAAAAAAACAGCCAGGTCCCACAAGGAAATGGCTGTTCAACTCATTGAAGTTTATTGTATTAACAAGTTAAGAGCTTACACAGTCTGCTCATTTAGCTTGGCTTGCATGAATCTTCATGATTGCATACTTGCATTGGTTCATCGACTGAATAAGTATAACATTTCACCTCAAGTTTAGTAAGAAAAAAAGTTCTTTTCTCAGCCATCTTTGCTACACTTGTACATTTAGAACTCACGATATAGAAGAAGGTGTCTCCATGCAGCTTGAATTTGCTTATTTACCCCCAACATATTATGCTGATCTGCCTAATCCGGACGGTTATTTCCCGTTTACATTTAATCAGGAGCATGCTCCGTATATTATGGATTTCATAAGTACGGACTCTGTCTACTTCTATGAATCCAGTGCTCCGCTATTATTGGAATGGATGAACAACCTGAATACTTATCCGATCTGCTTCTGTCTGAATGTCTCATCTATCTGGCAGGAGGATCTCACACAGCTGTGTACGCAGCATTCGTTAGAACACGTGGTGCTTAATACAAGGTTTTCTTTATTGCATATTACAAACAAGGGACAGCTTGCCAGCGCACTGCCGCTACTTCTACATATGGCAAGCTGCAATGAACTGGTAGTCTGGTCGATTGGCACGAACGAGTTTCCCTTTACCATTGAGGCAAAATCTGTGGCAAATCGGAGGGGTAATCTGAGCCAGGATACGATTGTCATTGATATGGCGAAAGCCAAAACGATCTTCTGGCCGGGATACGACGGTGATTTTCTCTCTGTCCTATCTAATGATCCATGCTTCTCTAATATATCGAAGATCAAGTCTACCTTTCCTGCAGGCGTTGAATTGATCGAGATTGAATTGTCCTCATAGCAAGTGTTTACCCAGTATTAAGCCAGTTAACAATCACAGCCACCCTTTGCGAGATAATAATGCTTCAATTTGAGCGGAGTGATGTTTATTATGCCAAATGAATCTTTGCAGTGCCGTGTATAGTGTGATCGTTCCCAGCACTTCGGTTCGGAGCTTCCGGCAAAAATCTTCATCTGACAGGCTGCTTACGAGAACATAGAATCGCTTGTGTAAGATGGCAAGCAAAGTTATGGACTCATCAACCGCAATTCCCCTATAATCTTCAAGATCCGCCCATCGGTCTTCCTTGTAAGAGCTTGCGATCGGCACATCCTCGGTAAGTGCGCGTTTAAAACGAATATAGGCATTCAGGCCCAGTGGGTACAAATTGACCTATAGGATAACATAGTGAATCCATGAAAGCACCAGCTCCCTTCAATAAATAAAAATAACCCAGCCGTAAACCACGTGGAATATAGGCTGAGCTATTTTTTAAAAATATCCGCTATTGTTATTGTACTTGTTATTCAACGCTCATGAAGTGTTGAAATATCCTGGGTCCGTTCCATATACCACATGTAAAAGTGATCTGCGGCTTCCACAGGCACATCTTGAGCTTTGTGATGAAGGACAGGCTTAGCTCGATTGGTTGTTTGGATCGAAGCCAGATCGAGACGCCGCTGGAGAATGCCTTGTGTTACTTTTACTTCTATGATCTTGGCTCTTTTGGAGATAAACAAACTTGTAGAAAATCCTCCGCTCTTGAATTGAACGAAATGCTCTCCAATGCTGTATCTGCAGTTGAGATAATCCAGCACTCTCCATACCACTACACAGACAAGCAAGCTAGCGGATAGTACCCACCAAGCTTCATTCCAGCCAAATAGATTCGGCCTAAAATAAACAAGCAGCGCCGTAGCAATGATCCAGATCCAGCTTGGCCTCACAAGACGCAGCCCTAATGATGTACGAGGCAAACGCTGCATTTCGAGCGTTACTTCGTAGGCCGGCAGCATCTCTGGGATAATGGAGTGAACTTTACTTACCGGTAAAAAAGGATACAGGCTGTTTACTTCATGCTCCGCTTCCCCGACACTGCCTGCCGTGACCAGCTTGACCTCTGCAAGTCCGAGCAGCCTCTTGATAAAGGACTGCGTGATTTCAATCGCCTGTACCTTTTCTTTTGCGATGGAAAACGCCGTTTGCTCCATAATCCCTTTGGCAATATATATCCGCTCTTCATCTGAAGAAATCTCAAAATTTCCATACTTGAGGAATGTAGTCACGATCCCAAGCATGACAGCCAGCACGATGATTCCGGCGATCACTAATGTGGTCATCCACCAAGAGGACAACACCGTAGACAGTATACCCTCGGCCTGCTCCTCGATATCGATAAATTCCTGCACATTAGAATACAGCGTCCCCACAATGGGAATAAGCACCAGGAAGCTAAGTGAGGTAAAGGAAGCTTTTAATACCTCCTTCTTGGTCGGCTTGAAATGAAGCGTGCGCTGCTGTACTTCAGGAGTTTGTTCAGAGGTACCATTAAAGGCAGTGTCTTCGACCTTATCAAATGAGGCTTCTGCTGCCTGATCTGCTTCCAAATCTATCTCGCTTGCATCGCTTGGGACAGTCTCCGTTTCGTTCATCGTGTTCTTGGAGTTCATAGCAGAAGCAACACGTTCTTTATTTACTTGGTCAGCGATGTACTTCTCCAAGCGATCTGCTTCAGCACGAGAAATCACATGAAACTCTACAGCCGCTTCGTCACCCGTCATCCCTGTCTCGAACCTGATGGAGGTCACCTTAAAGATCCGATGAAACAAAGTTGCATGCCGATTCACATTCTGGATCTTTCTAAATGGAATCGTTCGCTTGGATTTAACGAATACCCCTTGTTCAAGATAAAAGGAGGTATCATCGAGGCGATAACGCTCCGTGATCCATCGCCACACGATGGTAATAAGCGAGACAACGATAACAAGATAAAATATCCATCTTCCGTAGATTACCCACTTGGCTTCGGAACCCATTTGGATAACGAATAACAGGATAATGACCGAGAACGTATTTTTGATCAGCTTCCATACTTCAAACAAAATTAACAGTGGATGATAGCGTTGATCTTCGGTCATTCATCCACCTCTTTTATTTTGGCGTAATAAGCGATTTGATCTCTCAGGTCCAGTGCAACCTGCTCAGGTAGTATGGGAATGCTGTGTGAAGATCCCATCGTATCCACCGATAATGCATACAACTTGTATTTGCGAAGCAGCGGTCCCTGTCGGGTAGCAACCGATTGAATCTTGGTCATGGGAATCAGCTGATGCACCTCGGTCAGTGTACCAAACTTCATCTGTAGAAACTGCTCCGACACATCATAGCGCCAGTGGGCGTATAGCAGCTTCGGACGGATCAAGATATCCCAGACGGCGAACAATACTAAGATTATTGTGAGTCCAATGAGAACCCAGCCGATCCAGGCATACCAGGAGAAATAAAAATTCAGAAATAACAACACCCCGAATATAACAAAGCCTATAACATTACTGATCACTGCACTAATCCACCATATTTTGACCGCATTGTCTGCTAATCGCTGCTGCGGCTCTTTCGTTTGAGAATACAATCTACCACCTCTTATTCCGACAACCCTTATGTCTTGGTCTTTTGTTTCTTCTGAATGATCGTCCACCGACAATTTTTTCATATGTACCTTGTATCTAATGTAACAGGAGAATACTCATTTGAAAATGAAAGCTAGCTCATAGATTTGTATGACTTGTTTCTACGTGCTTCTCTTTAAGTAAAACAACTTCTAAAAACTGAGAATCGCTATATTCCAGGCATTCAGTTCCTCGTAGGCTTCCCGAAGCCAAGGATGAATGACCTTAAGTGAGTCTTTTCTTTCCCACAAATATTGAATATAGCAAAATGCCGCTTGAGGCAGAGAAATCTCCAATGCCTCCTTCAATTGCTTCAGGGATGGAGGTTCGCCCACCTGATCCCAGACTATTTTATCTGCTACAAACAATACCTGATCCAGCTGTGTAGAATGGGATCTCAAGGTCGTATGACAACCCACTGCCTCCAGTATTTCTAAATCATTAATTTGAAAAATACGTTCCGCCATCAACCTAGAGAGCTTCTGATGAATAATCATCGGGAAAGCTTCTTCCTCGGACAAAATCTTAATATCTAGCTCTCTAGCTGCATTTATTCTTTGGTTATTTGGAAAAACCGCACTGATGTCATGCAGCCAGCCTGCAATCTCCGCCTGGTCTTGGTTAGCGCCAACTATTCCGGCTACTCGGTGTGACTCTGCTCCAACTTCCATACAATGCTCCGCTGTCTTCGGGCAATGATTGGAGAGCAGGAATTGATATACATCTGATCTTAAATCTCCTGTCATTGTCATGTTTAAGGTAAGCTTCTCAAGAATAGAGTCCATTACTGCATCCTCCCTGTACTCCTTTTCCTAACTTTTCTTCGAAGTCATGTGTCTATATACTGTAAGTACCTTTAGGAAAGGATGAAATATAAGTTGAAGACAAACAAGAAGTGGTTTGTACTGTCGAGTAGTCTTGTTCTGGTGCTGGCGCTTGGTATTTGGTACGTGTTAAGTTCTCATATTTTGCTAGGATGGTCATCTCCATCTAAGCAACAGGAATATTACACAGGTACTATTGTTGAAATAGTTAAGGAAAATTCTATAATTGATGGTGATAAAGTACTTCATTCTATAAAGCTCGACACCGGAGATGTGCTAACAGTAACCAAAAATACTATGTTCTTTGAACAAATAAGTGATGTCAAACGAACAGAATCCGATTTTAATGTAATACAAGAAGGTATTGTAGTCGAAGCATGGAGCAGACAAGTCAATAATCATATGTTTGAAGCATTTGAAATAACAGCGATCTCACCATTCAACAAAATCGGTTATCGAACTCAAGATCATCTTTACTCTTTAAGTTTATGAATTGATCCGGTTCTGAATCTTGGATTTATATTTTTGCCTAATCGACTTTATTACTAGCAGTAAGCTATAAATTGCAGCAATTTCTATTCTTTGGTTACCGTCAAATGCCTGTCTTCCCGGAATGAATAATACCAATAACACGGTCAGCCAGGCAGATCGATTCAATAATCGGAAATGGATATACATCGTGAGATCTCACCATCCTTCACAGAAATTACTTTTCAAGGGACATCTTTCCAATGAACTGGTAATACCTGCTCGGTTGTAATTTTAAAATTTTCAAAGTCGAGGTCCGCATCAATGATTTGATGCTTGTTCATCCCTTCCGTGTTTACATTAAACTGACCTTCAATATACACGGAAGCTTCCGACTCTATCGTTTCATTCAGCTCAACACGGATGCCTTGACCTTCTAATAAATCCATTGCCGCTTTCGACAGTACCGGTTCAATAGATGAAACATTGACGGGCTCCTCGCTCCAGTTCCATAAATGAAAATTATAGGATACGACGGTTTCGTCAGCTCCTCCGCCGAACATAAGAAGGAAGGATCTGACTTCAAGACCTTCCTTCTCTTGTTCACTTGCAAAGGAACAGCCGGTAATGATTGAACCAAGTAGTAACAAAATTAGAGCAAATATTATTCCTCTCTGTCTCATTTATCCCCCTTGCTCTTCACTTGCATGTGAATTCTTCGCTGTTCCTCCAGCTTTAATTTGATTTGATTAATGTACGAATCCAGCACTTGAATCCGGCGAAAGCTAACGAAATGAATACACTGAAGCAGCACATAAAGTACGGTGAGCAAGTCCCCGTTTCCCCTTAGCTTCTCACTGCTGGAATGTACTAGCTTTTCCATATCCGCCTGCCTCCTACATTACTTTATCTCTCGGTCATGAATGACGCCGAACATGCCGGTCATGCCTTGATGCACATTTAATCCATATTTCTGATAAAAGCTTTCTTTGCCCTGAGCTGAAAATAGACCTACAAATGCCTTCTCAGCCGCATGGGCACTTAAATATTGCTGAATCGCCCTCATGATCAGCTGGCCCAGCCCCTTGCTCTGATGCTCAGGCTTCACGACAATATCCTGTATGTAGAAATACATAATACCATCGCCCACGATTCTCCCCATGCCTACGGCCTCTCCTCTATATTCAATAACAACGCCATAGCAGGAATGTTCCAATGATTGTTCAGCTGCATCAAAATTCATCACCTCTTCCCAGCCCACTGAACTGCATAGCTCTATATACTCCTTCACGCTCGGCATTCTGTCGATCGTTTGATATTCAGGTTCGGACATTGTTGTTCTCCTATTCGTTATCTTGTTGTCTGATCACATGTCTTAATTCGAATCTTTGTAAAGAATAGCCTTCACTGCAAATCTTGGCAAGATCAGCTGCCGTTTCCATCTTGAAGGCTGGTTCATGAGTCTGTACATCCACTCCAGATTCAGCTTCTGCCAGATGCGCGGCGCTCTTTTTACTTTTCCGGCAATAATATCAAGCGTGCCTCCAACGCCGATCGCGATCCGTGCATTCAGTTGATCTCTGTGCTTATCGATCCACTCTTCGGCATAGGGCGCTCCGAGAGCGACAACAAGCACATCAGGGCTTGCGCTGCTGATCTCCTCTAAGATACGGCCTTCCTCAGAAGGATGGAAGAAACCATGATGTCTCCCTTTGATAATGGCACCGGGATAGGCTGTTCGTATGTTCGTTTCCGCTGCTCGGCTGGTCTCTTCATCCGCACCTAGGAGATAGAAGGACCACTTCTTCTGATCCCCCGCAGCAAGAAGATGATAGAGAAGATCACAGCCCGTTACCCGCTCAGGTAGCGGATCTCTTTTTACCCGGGATACCATAACGATTCCTGCACCATCCGCAGTTAGCAGCCCTGCCCGATCTACAATTTGACGAAGCCCAGCCTGATGCTGACAGGACATTGCGATCTCCGGATTCAAGGTAACGACGTGAAAAAGCTCTTCTTTCTGCTTCTCTATGACTTCGCTCAAGATTTGAACCGTTTCTGTCATCGTGATCTTTGGAACCGGAATGCCCATAATTTTCGAATAGTTCTCCGTGATGATAACCTCACTTCTATACTATATATTCATCGTTCATATTCATCGTTCGCTGTTTCATTTAGTCCTAATGCGTTCTCGTATATCTGCACTAACTCTAGTAGGTTCCTGATAGATTTGTAAGGCTTATGTTCGATATGTTAGCATCGGCCTCGGGAAAATACATCGTAAGGAACTTCGAGATATAGTCCTCAATGGAAGCTTGTCGATCGGATAATGTATCGTCCAGGTCAAAATTCAGTGCTCTTACCGGCACATAGATCCCTCACCTTCTTTATTCCAATGGGTAAAAAAAGACCCGGCCTTCAGATAGCTTCTATCTTGGGCCGGGCCTCGGAAGTCATTACGAGCTCACTGAAAGCCCATCGTTCCATTATTATACAATTATTGAATACGGCTTGGAAACCTAAACTCGTCAGGATATCCCTATTATTTCTTTGAGTTCAATCAATTTCACAACTTATCAAATGGTAGGTTTAATAAAATATCCAATCTCAACCGCATGATCTATCAGCTTATTAAAGTACGCCGCGTCTGGCTCTGCACACTGCACCCCGGTGCCTTCAAGGAACTCCATCGTCTGCGGACAAGTGTACCGGAACATGGAATTCTTCGCCCCATCCCCTTCCAGCTGAGCTATCGCGAGTTCAACTCCTGCCGAATCCTTCGGTTCGTTTGGATTAAGCAGCCAGCCTTCAAACTCTTTCAAGTCCATTAGCGTGATGTCATAGCCAGCGTCCGTAAAGTACTCAACCATGCGCTCGTATGGAATCGTAACCGGATTACATATGTGAAAGACTCTTCCTACGGTCCCATCCTGAAGCGCAAGCGCCGTAACGGCTTGTCCTGCGTAGTCGATCGGAGTCATATCCACTTCCCATCTGACCCGAGGTGCTCTTCTGAGCAGAAGCATCGCCTTCAGCATTCGGTAAAAAGCGTTGTTATCAATATTGTTCTGGAATACTCCATTATCCGATCGACAGGATAAATTGCCTACCCGATAAACATTCACCGGTATCCCTTCTTCGCCCGCCTGAATGACCAGCTTCTCCGCTTCAAGCTTGCTGTTCGTATATACATTCTCGACAGATGAAGTCATGTAGCCTGTGCCTTGAACAATGTCAGCCCATTGTCCATTCTCAGCGAGCTCTTCCGGAATACCAAGTGTAGAAATAAAGTGGAACCGGATGCCGCTTCCTTCTCTTGCCAGAGACAGCAGACGATTGGTGCTCTCTACATTCACATTGGCGAAATGCTCGGCATCTCCAAAGTGTCTCACATCGGCACCGCAGTGGATGATAGAATCAATCTGCTTAGCCACAAGCATTTGGTCTGCCTCATTCATTCCCAGGTTCTCCTTCTCCAGATCACCTTCCAATACGACAACCCGGTTCTCGATCCATTCCGCAGATTCACTGCCAAAGTAGCCCTGCATGATTTGAACCAAACGTGAATATGGATCCACCCCCGAAGAAGAACGAACCAGACAATACACGATGGCATCTGAACGATGAAGCAGCTCTGCCAGTAAATGAGAACCCAAATATCCGGTTGCTCCTGTCAGCAGAATGTTTTTCTGTGCATAGCTCTTCGTACTGAAGTGATCTGCAGTACCAATGACCGCCGGATGTTCCGCTAAATCCTCAACCGGGCGATTGACGATAGCCGCATCCTTGTCTTCCTTCTCAATCACCTTGCCAAGCTCCTCAATCCGCTCGGCCATTTTCGCAATGGTTGGATACTGGAAGAAGTCATTGATCTTGAGCAATGGATAGCTTGGCTTCAGCAGAACCAAAATCTCAAGAATCTTGAGGGAATACCCGCCAATTTCAAAGAAATCATCATGAATGCTGATTCTCTGCTGATCCAGCACCTGTTCCCAGGCCGCCGCAACGGCTTGCTGAGTCTCATTCTCCGGTGCCACATATACTGCAGCATCCTCATCTGCCATGAGTTCATAGGCTGCGAGTTGTTTACGGTCGATCTTGCCTGTAGGAGACAACGGCATGTCCACTACATGCTGCATATACGTAGGAACCATATACCCTGGAACCTTCTTGCTAAGATATTGAACAAGATCCTTTTTAGGTATGACAGCACCATCGTTCGTTGTATAAAATGCAGCTAATATCTTCGAACCGTCCTCCGTAACAGGAATCACAGCAATGTCCTTTATATTCTCGTGCTTGGCAAAACTATCTTCAATCTCGCCAATCTCGATTCGGAATCCTCTGATCTTAATCTGCGAATCTCGTCTTCCTCTATATTCAACCTGTCCATTCGGCAGCAGCCTCACCAAATCTCCGGAGCGATAAAATTTCTTCCCTGAACCCGGTCTGATCGGATCTGAGATGAATGCTTCCTTCGTCTTCTCCGGCTGGTTCAAGTAACCTTTAGCTACACCAACCGAGCTGATGAGCAGCTCTCCTGTAACTCCAATCGGACATAGTTCATTATTGCCGTCCACAATATACAGCTCGTAGTTGGCAAGCGGAGTTCCGATCACAATGGTAGAGACATCCTCAGACACTTGGTAGTCCACCTTATGTCCTGTAGCAACCACAGTAATTTCAGTTGGACCATATAGATTCGTTACAGGGATCTGCAGCTTCTTCTGGAACATTCTTACCGTTTCACCCGTCAGTGCTTCTCCACCGACGGTAATACTCTTAATCTTCTGAAACTTCATTCCCGCATCTTCGGGCAGATAAGCGGCAAGCCGGTTAAAGAATACGGTTGGCAAAATGGCAATACGGGTCGCTTCTAACTGCTCGACGGCTTCTGTAAAAGCATCGATAGAGAATCGCTCTTCATCGGATAACAAATGCAGCCTGGCACCGCTCCCGATTGAACCGAATATATCATACACGGAGGCATCGAAGCTGAAGGTAGAGTATTGCAGTATTACGTCCTCTTCCGTCAAGCCAAGATCCTGCTTGGTAGCCATCGCCAAATTGACAACACCTTTATGTGCAATAAGTGCTCCCTTCGGCTTGCCTGTTGATCCCGAAGTGTAAATGACATAGGCCAGATCATCCTCTTCGATGCGGATCGCTGGAGCTTTCTCAGAGTATGACTCGTCAAGCTGATCCAGGCAGACGATCTCTGGTCTATGCTCAAATCCGGCAAGCAGTGAGTCCAGCTTCTGAATATAGCTGCTCTCTGTTAGAATCACCTTCGATTTCGTATCTTCAATGATATATGCATTTCGCTCCTCCGGATGGGTCGGATCAAGCGGAATATAAGCTCCTCCAGCTTTCATTACACCTAGCAGGCTTATAATGGTCTCTAAGCTTCGCTCCATAAAGAGGGATACAAATTCTCCTTTACGTATTCCCTTCTCCAAGAGCATGTTTGAAATTTTGCTAGACAACAGATCAAGCTCTTGATACGTAAGCTGATCTGCATTCGCGGACAAGGCTGTCCGGTCTGGAAACTGCGCTGCTATTGAAGAAAACATGGACACGATCGTCGCTTGCTCAGGGAGATCCATCTTCGTGTCATTCAAATCATCGTAGGCATTCCAGTCATCATCAGTCAGAATAGGCAGACTGGAAATGGAAGTATCCATATCTTCAAGCACTCCGCTCATTAGCCGCTCAAAGTGCTGAATGTATCGATGAATTGTATCTTGCTTGAACAGCCGCGAATCATACGATACATGAAGGAGCCAGGAATCTGGTCCCTCCTGCACATCCCAATCTAGTCTGCTGGCTCCATGACGTGGATTGATACCGTATGTCGTTTGATAATTAACCGTATATCCTGCTATATGCTCCATGTCCGCATGGCTCAGCTCTGTCGACTCCATATGTTCAAGCTTATCCCGCACCAGCTCGTAAACACGTCTAAACGAATCTGCTCCACTTATGGAGATACGCAGGGGAAGAAGCTGTTCTCTTCTGTTTTGCACACCAATCAGCATATCATTGTCCTGAGTCATTCGGTGCAGGAATACCGCGTATCCGGCAAGCATCCATGCCTTCATATCATATAGTTCACTGTAACGCTTCAGCATTACGGGCTCGAGGTTCAGTACATGCTCTGTCTGAGCTGCTGCCTGCTTTGCATAGTTCAATGACCCATCTGTATACAAATGAAATCCGGGCAAAGGCAGCTGCAGCTCGTCAGACCAATACTGCTTGCTTTGTTCTAACAACATGGTGGTATTCAACAGATATCAGCTCCCTTTATTTATTGCACTCTAAGTTTGTCTACTAGTGTTTCTAATTCGCTTGCGACCTCGTTCATTTGTTCCGCAGAATCAAAAATCTTGGCAAAAGCAGCCTGCTGCTCTTGAGCACTTCGCTCAATTTGACCGGAGACTGCCGAATTTTTCTCAGCCATATCTGCAAGTGATTTAATCGCAGCCGTAATTTGCTCGGTCTCCGCTACCATCTGCTGTGTAGCTGCAGACACTTCTTGAATTTGGCTTGTGACCGAATCGGTTGAAACCAGGATGCCTTTGAAGATCGAGCCTGTTTCTTTGACGATTTCAATTCCTCTGGCTACATTTTGTTCTCCATCACCAATCGCCTCTACAGCGAGTGCCGTCTCATCCTGAATGTATCCAATCAATTCGGCAATCTGATCTGCTGATTTCTTGGATGCTTCGGACAGCTTCTTCACTTCATCCGCTACAACTGCAAATCCACGTCCCTCTTCACCGGCTCTTGCCGCTTCAATACTTGCATTCAGAGACAACAGGTTCGTCTGAGAAGCAAGCTCTGTAATCACTTGAACGATCTGGCCAATTTCGCCGGAACGCATCTGCAGCTTCTCAATAATATCGACCGAGTTCTTAACCGAACGATTAATTGAGTTCATCTGCTCAATGACCTGATCCACATTCTGATGTCCAACCTCGGATTGCTCCTTCATCTGCAAGGAGATCTCGGACAGCTCGGAAGTATTCCCTGCAATTGTAGTTACACCCGATGAGATCTCTTCGAGCGAAATGACACTCTCCGATATCGACACACTTTGCTTCGCGACACTATCGGACATTTCTTCAATATTTTTCGTAATATCTACGGTATTTTCATTGTTAACTTCAACGGCATTGAACAAGAATTTGGATTGCTCCGCTGATTGCTCAGATACTTTCTTAATTGTAGTAACCAGACTATTGATGTTACTAGCCGTAGTGTTGAATTTCTCGTTGACTTGTCCAAGCTCATCATCACTAGTTCTCAGCTGTACGGTAAAGTCGCCCTTACTCAGCTTATCTAGTGCTCCCATCAGCTCTTTGATTGGCTTGAAGGTCTGTCTAATTGTGATGTATTGCAGTGCCAGAACGACAACTAAGGTAATAAGCAGTGCAAGAAGTGTATAAGTCAGCAGCTCCTGCTTGCCCGTTGCAATCAGACTTGCGTCCACATCAATTCCCATATATGCAAACACTTCGCCAGCTCCATTCACAAATGGATACAGTACCGTAATCCATGTACCGTAATCATCGTTGTAAGCTGCGGTGTAGGCTATTTCCTTGGTTTCGAGCATCTCCTTCACGCCGTCTGCATGAATTTGAGGCTGAGCATACATATCACCCAGGTTCATATCTTCTGCAGCAAAAATCTCCAGAACAGCGGTTGGCAAGGCGATAATTGATGTTTGCGTGCCGCCTTCCAGCTCCGGTCCAAAGATATATCCTTGTGCTACGTTTGGATGTGTCTTGGATAACTCATCGAATACACTTGTGATTTGCTGTTGGATTGGAGAATTCGGATCCGGATTATTTTTCGCTGCTTCCGCATCTTCCACAGATATCTGGCTTCCCAGAGCCTCCATTAATTTTCCGGAATCCGATTGAAGCTGTTTGGTTAATACATTGCCTTGAATAAATTGACTACAGCCAATGACGACAGCACCTGTAATAATGATATAGAAGCTTGTTAATATCATATTTCTAGTAACAATGCTCAGGTTTTTGAAGCTCCACTTTTTTAACTTACTCATGTCTGACATCTCTCTCCCTACTCATCCATATGTAGTTTCTACTTCATCTTGAATCGCATGTTAAACCTTCCATCCTTGATTCTTGGCTCATTCTTCCTCCTTTCTTGCACGGATCGCTTAGTAAACAAAAAAATGAACCTATGGACAAAATAAGGCCATGGCTCATTCAAGCAACTGGCTGACATTTCCTTACGGAAGTAGTCCCTCTAGCTTTGCGTCACTGCTTTTCAACAGCTTTGCCACGTATTCAATTTACAGATAGTACTTAAGAACTACCTAAGCTTACCACAACTAAAAGTAAACTAGTGTTCACTTTTTCTAATCGGTTTTTTTCACTGTTTTTTTAATACTATAAGACTATATTTCACTTGAAATCTCGATAAAAATTATAAATGATTGTCGAATCATGTTTAGTTAAACGGATGGGGTCCTGATTAATAGATTGCTATTTACAATCATACTCATGCATATAGATTGTCCGCTTATTTCACTTTAGCGAAAGAGGAGTTACTCCTTCTCATACAAGTTAATCTTCCAGCCATTGTCCCAGTGGAGCAGCTTCTTATGTGAATATCCGGCCGCTGCATAGTACTGATTCAGCCTGTCATTCTCTGCCATGCAGTCCAGCCTAATCTGTTTCATTCCTTTACTCCGTATGTAATCCTCGGCCCACAACAGCAGCTCTCTGCCTATTCCTTGACCCGCATGTGATCTGCTGACAGCAAACTTGTGGATGTATCCAGACGATTCTGAATCATCTAGCTCTCCCCAGACAACTGGGTCAGACCAGCAAATGTACAGTGTTCCTACGATGATACCTTCCCTTTTTGCCACAAATAGTTCTAATTCACGATCCATAATCAATTGTTCGGTCATCGCGAGGTTAAATTCATCAGGATGCCACTGGTTGATTCCTTTGGCCTGGATCCAGCTGGCAGCTCCTTTCCACAGATCCAATATTTCTGAATTGTCCGATAATCTTGCAGGGAACACTTCAAGCATTTGCCCTATCCTCACTTTCTGCATTAGTTAATAATAAAGCTCTGAATTCTCTTGCCTTGTTCGTATCTGACCGTAATACTCTCGCTTACTGCCTCAGAGAGTAGTACCCGATTCCAGAACAGTATAGCTGGAAAGTTATTTTGTAATTGATTCAATTCCCATTTCCCTTTAGCTGAAAAGAGGACAGCTCTGGCTGCCTGAGTTCCGATTCCGGATCTTCTAAATTTACGAAGGATAAAAAAGTGAGCAAGTTTATAGCTCCGATCATCCTCCAATTGCTTTACAAGTACAAAGCCTGCAATCTCTCCATTGGCCTTGATCAGATAAGCATTATAGTCCTCATGATTCTCCCAATATTTATTGAGATCCGATAATATGGGATAAGTACCTTGTTCACTAATTTGCTCGTTTGTAAACTCAGTAAAATCATATATATAGAACTGCACTAAATTCTTTATTACTGGTTTATCTGCCGTCAGTGCCTGTAATACTTCTACTTTCACATTTGTTTCGGGTCTAGCTGCTTTGTTCAATAGATTATCAATCTGTTTAGGCAGTGCCTTTACCATCTTATATCTTCCAGGCACCGGCTTATATCCCAGCAGGTCTCGATTGATGTGAAGCATGGGATGGTTCAGAGAGTCATTATTCGTTCGCAAGTACTTGATGTTCAACTGCTCCGCAAGCTTTACAGCACTCATTTTTAATGCGAATCCAATCCCTCTGCCTCGGTACGCTTTATCTACTCCTGTATATTCGTGGTACATGCTCTGCGTGGAAGACTGATGCAGTATATGCGCTACTCCAACGAATCGATCTTCATCCAGGGCGATCAGAACATACTCGGGCCTTGCGCCGGGCAGCTCCAAAGTCCACTTCTTCCATTCACTAAAATCAAAATAATCTCCGCTAATTCCCGGAATATCTCTGCTCGTTACTTTATACAGCTCATACAGCTTCCGTTCCGCATCGGACTCTTCCATCTCGGATAAAGGTTTGATAACAATAGAGGACTGGGGTGGTGAATACATCGATCCCAAGCTATCATTCGGCAGCTCCAAGACAGATTCAAACAGATGTCTTTCTTGTTCAAATCCACGATGTTCGGCAAATACAATGGAGGAAGCATCATTATCGTTCACTTCATAATTCAGCTTGCTTGCTCCATTCAGGACAGCCCAATTCTCAAGCTCTTTGTACAGTGCTCGGCCAATGCCTTGCTTGCGGTAATCCGGATGAACGGCCAGAAGATGATTCAGCTCTCCTGCCTCGGTCCAAGGTGCTCTCCAGGATATACCATAGCCTACAATCTCGCCCTTCTCATTCACTGCTACCAGGCGATACCGGTCGAATCCGGCAAGCAGCCCGTCCTCATTGATCCATAGTGATCCGGTATCAGGAATCTTAGCATCCTCATCAGCCAGATTCTCTGCAGTTGTTGGTTCAGAGAAGACATAGCCCAGAATCTCCGCGATCGAAGCATAATCGTCTGGAGTCCTGATTTTACGAATGATATAGCTCATCGTTTTCCCCCAATCTCATTTTCATCCGCATAAAAAAGCCCACCGTGTGTTAACTCTTCGGGTGGGTCAGGCTGGCTGCAAATAGCTCAATGACAGAATAAGATATAATCTGCCTGTCACGATATGTAGTTAAAACCGCATCTTCTCTCGAGCTTAGAATACCTCCTTGCAGCATCGCGGTGTTGAAGCCTCTTTCAATTGCTCCGTTATATGTGAAGAGGACACAGTGCTCCGCCGCAAAACCGGAAACGATGACAAGCTCTACACCTTTCTCTTTAAGGATCGATTCAAGCTCTGTCTGCCAAAAGGCGTTGGAATTGACCTTGTTAACGGTGATATCTCCAGCTTCTATATGTATGTCTGATATAAAATCATAAGCTGCATCGTCTGGATGATCTGCACCTTCTATATCCTTGATATGTACGACAACCTGATCATTCACGCGAAGCCGATCGGCTACGTAATTGATATATTCGCAGGCATTGTCCTTATCCTGCGGTTTAACCTGGTTCTTCAGTAATAACTCCTGCATATCCACGATAAGTAAAGCAATCTTCAAATTGTATCCCCCATTCATTTTCAATCCATGTAATTTACTATACTTCATCAGGGTTATTTCGTCTTGGTAGTAAACTTCTATAGCTATTTTACATAGTACATTCTTCAGGCTAAACGCGGTCCTTCTTGTCTCAACATGAAGTGATGATATGTCGTACCTGCTCTACGACCTGCTCCATCGTTATGCAGTACCCAGCTCAAAATGACGTAGTCAAATGTGGAATTCGTAAGATAATTACGAAGCAGATAGGTAACGTTGTCCATGACCATTCGAATGTTCTCCTCACTGAACACCCAAGGATTCATCATCCAGCACCAGTCTCCATCGAGCCAGACGGATTTGTCCAGCGATTTATGGACCTCTTTGCTTATCGTTGTTTTGCCGACACCCATCGTTCCGTTAATAATAATTAATTTCTTCATTGTTGATTTACCCTTCTAGCTTATGCTACATTTCCACCCTAATCACAAAATACGTCCCTTGAAGGATCCCTCAAGAAATTGAACAATTCCTTAATCTGCTTCTCGGTGTTTCTGTCGATCGAGAGCCCCGGCAAATGATCCTCATCAAAGAATCCAACCTCCGACGTTTCCACACCTTCCTGCGGTTTGCCGCCAATGAGCTCACATAGAATAAAGAACTTGTAGATATAAAAAGGGGACGGCGGATGATCGTGAAACTTCTTATCATATACGCCAAGCAGGCGGACAGCCTTTACTTCATATCCGGATTCTTCTCGTACTTCCTTAACAACGACCTCTTTGGGAGACAGACCGATATCCGCCCAGCCGCCAGGGAGCGCCCATGCACCATCGATCTTTTCTTTCACCATTAGAATCTTGTTGTCCTGAAAAACAACCGCTCGAATGTCCACCTTCGGAGTTGCATATCCTGTCTCGCTCGCGAATAGATCCCGGATTTGATCGACTTCCACATCCACATATTCTCTCATGATTTCAATGCTGAGTGCTCTGAGCTGCTCAAAACGTTCCAAATCATATACGTCCTTCGAATAGGCAAGACCCGTTTGACTAATGGCCTGAATCTGCTGTGCCCATGCGAGCCACTTAAGCTGTTCCATTTACGCATCCCCTTTTAATATGGACTAGATCACTACATCAAGCCCTTGCTATGAAGCCTTGTGGTTAATCCCTTATCTTCTCTCGCCTGCTGGATCGTATGAGTAATAAAATCCGATTTCCCTTCGGTATAGGCCACACGGTTATATGTATGCACTGCTTGCAGCTTCTTCTTGAGCCGATCATATTCCTGCTTGACTTCTTCATGGGATTTCAGATACTCGCGAAACAGCAGCTGGTTGCTCCAATGCGGACCCTTGAACTTGTACACGTGCAAATGATGGGTCCCAGCTCTCCATTTCCCTTTTCGAAAAAAGAGCCTCTCTGGAAATTCGGGCTTATGCACATATTCATATCCGATCTCAGCCAAATGCTCAATAACCGCCTCGTTCACCAGACAAAGCTCCTCCACTCCGGCCATCATATCAATGGTGGGTTTTGAATCCAGACCAGGAACAGCGGTGCTGCCAATATGTTCAATAAAGACTGGAAGACCTCCAAAGCTATCTAGTATTTCCTTCTGTTCATGCTCGTAATCCTGCTTCCACTCCGCGTTGTATGGAGTAATAATGACTTGTTCCATGAGTGGTTCCTGTTCCTTTCATCGTACGTATGTATTCAGCCAGGGATCGACCATTTCTCCTATAGTGGATATTGAAGAAGGATTTGCTCGCTCTTCAGCTCTTCATGAAAAAGATAATTATGGTCTGCGCCAATGACACATAGTATTTTTTGGTGTGGGTTCGCCTTGATCGCATTCTTAGCTCGCTGAATCATAATCTGATTCCTTACGATCCATCTAAAATTCATTGCTGTCGGATTAATTTCATACATCCATTCATATTTCTGCTTCGTTATTTGATCAAATTCAGCGGAGTTAAATGGAATATGGCCGTATGACCAAGTATCCATTTGCCTCTTAAACCATTCATCATCCTGCTTCTCCAGCTCTCGCCGATTATCTTCCGGAAAAGGCATAAAAGGATCGAAATCATTCCATACATCCAGCTCAAACCAGTCGATGGGGACGAACTCGACGCCCTGCTCCTCACAATATGGAAAGATCAGCTCCCAGTATTCGCTCGCAGGCTCGCCCCAATAGCCCCTATCCTGCTTGTTATTCAAGTACTTCTGCCAGCCGTTAGGATGAACTTCACCACATATCAAGTCAGGCTTAAAGCGATGGATCACTTCTCGGTACAGATCAAGCGAACAATGATACTGCTCTCTTAAGCTCTCATTATGAATCGTTCCCAGAATTCCAACAACGGGTTTCATGAAACAAACATCCCCTTTAGTTCAATATTTAAATATTTTCTATTCAAGAAATCCCAGGAGTAATAGCACGGTATATCAATTCCATCTGTCCTTAGAGGGATGAAGTTTGGTATACTGAATGACAACTATACATTATTAGACTTACTGAAAGAGGTTGGACACATGGAAAAAGCAACATTTGCAGGCGGATGCTTCTGGTGCATGGTGACTCCATTTGAGGAGCTGCCCGGCATCCACGGTATCGTATCAGGTTACACAGGGGGCTCTGTAGAGAATCCTACATATGAACAGGTCAAAACCGGAACGACAGGTCACTATGAAGTCGTTGAAATTACGTTCGATCCAGAGCTATTTCCATACGAGAAGCTATTGGAGTTATATTGGCCACAAATTGATCCGACTGACGAAGGCGGGCAATTCCATGATCGCGGCAGTCAGTATAAGACAGCTGTTTTTTATCATAATGAGCATCAGAAGGAGCTTGCTCTGGCTTCCAAAAAAGAGGTGGTAGAAAGCGGACGTTTTGATAAACCGATTGTCACCGAGATCCTGCCAGCCGCAACTTTCTATCCTGCTGAAGAATATCATCAGGACTACCATAAGAAGAATCAAAAGCATTACAAGGAAGACCGTGAGAAATCAGGACGCGATGAGTTTATCGCGGAAAATTGGAAGTAGTAGATATCACTTTTAATATTCTATAAAGAACCAAAGCTGTTCTGTGCCTTGGTTCTTATTGTTATATATTATCTTACAGCAAATTGGCCTGTGATTAAGAAAAGAATTTTATATTAAAATTATTCGATTAACAGAATTTAAAAATATGAAAGGCCTTAAACACAAATAAGTACTTCTATATGACTTTATACTCGTAAATTTACTAGCATTCAATAAAAGTATAGATATCAATAGTATCCGAAAAAAAATGTTGGAGAAATTTTACTTTTATTGTAGAATGATTAGGACTCAATACCTAATTATTATATAAGGGAGCACTGAAATTATGAGTATTGTACTAGGTAAAGAAGAATCTTTGGTAGATAAGAAACAGTTTACCACTAATTTAATTCTAGCTTGGTTAAAGACAGATTTTACATTAACCTCAAAGCGAATCGCTGGCCATCAACCTAACACTCTTTTTGGACTTATTCCAATAGGGAAAAAAGAAGTTACTTTTCCTCTAAAAAATGTATCAAGTGTTGGAGTCTCAACTAAATTTCATCTGAGAAGATTTATTTTTGGAGGGGTCATAACTCTCATTGGTCTTTCGATCCTAGGGGGATCGTTCTTTGGAGGCCTTATTGTTACATTACTTGGACTAATTCCATTATTAAATTCATATACAGCGTCTATATCTTATACTAATAACGCAGGACATACTTCTTCCATCGAGATGTCAATTTTAGAAAAAGAAAAAGCAGAGCAATTTGTTCAGCAAATTAATCTTTCAATAGCTGATATTGCTTAAAAGACTTGAAAGAGAATCGACTCTTCTTAATTGAAGAGCCGATTTTCTCTTTGTAGATTTAACACTTAACTTCTCACTATATTGTTAATATATTGAATGCAATTTGCTTTACTTCATGATAAAATTTTTGTGATCTTTTTAACGATTAGCTATAAAATCCTTCACCTGACACAGCCATACCATATGCGCTGAGCCTGCTCCCCAGTAATCCTCTACAACCGCATACGGCTTGCCGAATTTTCGCAGCCACTTCTGCTGTGCCAGCTTATAGCCGCTGTCCAGACAGAACTGATCGACTCCCTGTTCATTCAGCAGTATCAGCAGCGCCTTGATCAATGCCGAGCCTATACCCTGCCCCTGAAGACTAGGAAGTACATATAAACTGCCCAACTCACCCACATGATCCAGTGCATGCCCGGTGCATGCTTTAATATCCTCTCCACAAGGCGAATACGAGATGGTACCCACGACCGTATTATCCTGCATCGCAACAAGAAAAAGGGTATCTTCAGCATCGGATTGAAGCGCCCTCTGTAGAAGCTTCTTCTTAAGTTCAATTTCCTCGCGAAGATCTTCCTCCAGATGGGCGATGCCTTCTTTTTCAAACGTATCCGGTATGGTCTTCTCAAAAACAAAATTAACCTTCTCGACATCCACCGAAGCCACCGATATTACTTGTACATTGCTCAAGAGATTGCTCCCTTCCTCCACGACTTTCGATTATGCGAACTGTTAAACCCTGCTTAATTTCTCAACCGCCTGCTCCTCATTGTCCAGGAAAAAGATATGTCTGCCCTTATTGCTCTCATATATAAAATCCTTCAGGCTCTTGCTCTCATATATTGAAAAATCCCCCACGATCGCGATCGCCGTCTGATAGTTTACAAATTTCTGCATGATCTCACCGGCCAGCTTCGTCTTCAGATCAAAGAACGGCTCTGCAATAGCTGATTTATTCAGCACAATTCGGCTGGAACCCGTCTCATACTTCACTGTTGCCATAAGATCCAAGGCAGATTGAACATCTTCGATCAATAAGCTCTGATCACGTACAACAGCAATCTCAACTCCATTGCGATGAACAGTCGATACCTCCATCATTATTCCTCCCGACTTCAATAGGACGAACTCCTATATACTAAAAGACAAGCAGCATGCTTAACCCCGCATCCTCATTAAACACGGTTTATTCATTTTCCACAACCGCTACCCTTCAAGCATTTAAGCTAGCCGGTTAATAGACGAACCTGCGTTGTGCCCAATAGCTGAACATAAAGATGGACGCCTCCGTCATCACCTTCGCTGCGAGCAGAGGGATAATTAATTTTTCATTGTAAAAGTAAAGCAGTCCATAATTCAGCAGTAATATAAGCAGGACAAGCGCAAAGTACTTGGGAAGGGATTGATAAATTCTCTTTGCATGGGCTCCCGTAAACACATATCTTCGATTCATTGAATAGTTGAACACAGAGCTGCACAGCCTTGCGGCGACCACCGATAGCAGCAGACTGCTGCTAAAGTAATGAACGATGAACAATAATGCAAAATCGAGAAGCGCAGACAACATCGACGAAGTGCTGAACAGCAGAATCGGATAATAGATCCGCAGCGAATCAGCAACAGGGCGAAAGTGAGATGACTTATTCTCATCCAAATAAACCGTATCAATATATTCCTCCGTAATGGGATAGCCGGCTCTGTGAGCGGTCAGCAGCATGTTCATCTCATATTCGAATCGTTCGCCGGGGATGTCAGATAGCCAGCTCAGCATAGATAATGGGAATCCCCTCAGTCCCGTCTGCGTATCGTACACTTTATTTCCCGTCGTCAATGCAAAAACCGATCTCGTTACTGTGTTGCCGAAACGGCTTCGGAAAGGGACCCTGCCGCTGAAGCGGCGGCTGCCGAGCACAATGCCCGGTGCGTTCTGCTTCTGTACTGCCTCATAAATCCGCTGTATATCATGCGGAAGATGCTGACCGTCACTGTCAGCCGTAATTATTGGACCGGGGAGTCCGTTTTTTTGAATATGCTCAAAACCTGTTTTTAATGCGCGTCCTTTGCCAAGATTGGCTTCATGGGTGAGGACGGTACATCGCAGAGATTTCACCAATGCAAAAATCTTGCTATATGCCGGGCCGCTGCCATCGTCGATAACGACAATCGGTCCCAGTTCGCAGCGCTGAAGCTGAATAATCAATTCAAGCAGACGGTTATCCGGTTCATAGGCAGGAATTAGAATGGTCATCTCAATCTCCCTCCGCTACATACAGGATATCGCTGACACCGCGTTCCTCATTTTTACCTTGAGGATTGTTCACGACCCTGCCCATGAATACCATTGTTGAGGAGCCGCCGCCATCCAGATTATAAGCCTCTGTTACGCCAAGACTATCCATCAGCTCTGCAAGCTCGTCCAGCGTCATTCCGCGGCTGTAGCCTTCTTTTCTCCCATCCACCACGACAAAAACATAATGATTCGGTTCAATCATACCGATCGCGGTCCGCGGGTTCGCAGCCTGAATGGATCGATTACCGAAATTGTTGTCAATCTTGACATGACTGAGATCCCCGGCAATTTCACCGTCCTGGATGAGAATCGGTCCAAAGGACAGCGTATGGACTGCCCCGTCAGCCAGCAGCTCAGAGGAAGAAACTTCTGTCTCGTTATACGTCTGCATGGACCCATCCGTAAACAGTGCCATAGCATCTCTCACCGGGTTGTCCCGATATAGCGTTCCATTTCGGATAATGACTCCGTCGCTGCGGAATCCATAGTAGTCTCCGTTGATCGCAAAGATCGCATTTTTGCTTGAAGCGATACTTGAGGTATTCTCGATAATATTCGTTCCAAAACTATCGTTCGCGAATGCCGTGCGTAGTATCTCCGCATTTTTAAGTACGACGTCAGCTACATAGTAAGTAATCTGATACGCACCTGATCCGGTTTGTACCTGCTCGATCTGAATCTGAATATCATCACTCGTATAGTTCCAGTCATCATATTCGGCAGTAGTACTGGTGGATGCAGCGGTGTCGGCAGGCTCGGTTCCCACTGTTTCAGCTATTTGATTGGAATCTGCGATCTCATCCGTGACAACAACCTCGACATGTTCAATGAGATAGCGATTGGCAAGCCCATATAATATAGCTCCCACGATAATCAGGATAATTAAAGAGATGATCAACCCTTTTCTTTTCCGTATTCGACCTTGCTTCAGATAAGCTTTCATAAGAAGTCCCCTTTACATATGTTCTAAGGCAGAGTATATAAAGGGTTGCTTAAATGAATCTGAAACAAGATCAAGATCTAAGTTCCCATCTTATCGTAGTAACTACACTTCGATTTTTGGAGACTGTATAAAAAAGATGGTCTTTCTCTCTTAATAGAGAAAAACCACCTAAATATTTCCTATCGTCTAAGCTTTTTTGCCCAAATATAAGGCAACTCTATGATCCTTTTGGATTGTACCGCCTGCTCGGTCAACGGACTCCTGGATTCGGTGGAACAGTTCATCTTTAACTGACTTCGGAAGCTGCCTGTGCTTGGAGTTTGTATTGAGTAAGGATACATAATCTGAGCTGGTGAGTGTCTGTATTTCCTTATACTCTTTTACAAGTAGATTCTTAAAAAGCCCCGACTTGTCAGTAATCCTTCTTCTATCTTCAATGATTTCCTCAGGAGAAGGAAGAGCAGCGTCATTCAAATGAGGAGCAAGGTCACGGTAGTGAAGACGAATCTCCTGATGGAGGTCATCATACATCGGAACGTGTACCGTCCAGAAGAATGCCATTGAACCTGTAGGTTTAAGCAGCTCCCACACTCTCCGATATCCAAATTCAGGCGCAATAAAATGAAAAGCCGTTCCCGATATCGCGAGGTCAAAAGGTGAACCTTCTCCATTCCAATCTTCAAATGCGGTATGAATTACTTTTACCGAAGGATACCCTTTGAATTTCTCTGCAGTAAACTGCGCCAATTGATCACCAAGCTCAACACATGTGATATCCGTAAAACCTTTAGCCACGAAGCCTCCGGTCGCCTGTCCAGTCCCGCAGCCAATTTCGAGGATCTTTTGGCCTTGTTTCAGGCTGGAATAATCAGCAATGTCATTGAACATTTCCTTTGGATAAACTGGTCTAAACCTCTCATATTCATTAACGATATAATTGAAGGTTTCTTTATTCTCCATACTGCTTCGCCTCCAGCCTGATCTAACTTTTAACTATACATAGCTTGATATCGGTCGAGGTCATTGGTTGCTCTTTTTCATTTCGTTATTATCATTGATTACAATGGCAGCTGCCGAAACGATATGCTTTGGTGGGTTCATCACTCTGCTCCTTCTTTGTTTAAGTTTGTTATCTTACCTATGTATGGTTGGCTGAGAAACGTGTTTAATAATCCTTTTTGAATGGTCTCCAACCGATCTTTTGACTCCATAGATTTGCTTTCATTAAAATGTCCCATACGATTTCCGCTTTTTCTTCTACATAATTTCCCCGTTGATCTCTATATAGATTTGCGAGTTCATATTTGACCTCAGCATACTTCATTTTTGCATCTTCATGCTCTCTCAAAATAATCTCTAAACAGCAAATTTAGTTGTTCTGACCAACTTCCACTTTGTCGTACATGAATATGAGTCCTTCTCATATCACTTTTTTCTCTAAAATATCTCTTGGTCGAATCAAATTCATAATACCTTTGGTTGCTTATGAAATTGATTCAGTTAAATCAGGATTGTCTTTACGATATTCATATCCAATCTCTTTGAGTCCAGAAATAACTTCCTCGATATTGTCCAAGTCCGACACTGAAATTTGTACATCAATAATAGGCTTGGCTGCTAATCCCACTACAGCTGTGGAGCCTATATGATCAATCCTTTGTATGGTACTTCCCAATTCACTTACAATCTGACATCGAATTTCATTATACCATTTGGGCCAGCTATCATTATAAGGCTCTATGATTACGGGGTCTTTCATCCTGAGATCACCAACTTGGAATTTAGATTATATTCACATTTGCAACCATTGTTATCGATGTGTCTACTTTGCCTACCTCCTCAAAGCAAAATCGTTGATAAAGTCTCATCGCTGCCTCATTGTTTGGATCTACACTTAATGAGATTCTCCCAATGTTCTTCATCCTGGCTTCTTTAAAGAGTTCATTCAACAAAGCACTTCCAATTCCGATCCCTCTGTAATCTTCCAAAATCGCCATTCCTAGTTCGGGGACGTCATGATCGACGAATCCAAATCCTTTATTACTTTCATTAAAGTATCGAGCTGTTATTGATCCAACTGGCTTACCTTCTTCATGGATTGCAATAAAACCAAAATCTCCATCCCGTCCCCAGCCTTCTACATACTTTGAAATGAACGGATCATGGATAATTTCTTTGCTAAACGGCACCTGCCCTTCTGGAACATACAGCGATTCGTATAACATATCCCATAAAAAACTAATGTCCCCTGCTTCAATAGGTCTGATACTATAATTCATCGCTCGTTACCACCTTCACCTATATCAAAGTTTTTAAAATGGTTTGTTCCCTGTTGACTGTTGTTGTAAAGAACTCCTGTTTAATATCCTGCAAAGCTTCCTTTAGTCGATCTCTTCCGATCGCATCCAACCGTTGTTGAACCTTGCTGACATGCTCTACATCAGATTTAATCCTCTTCTCAATTTCATCATATTGTTCTAACGAATCATATTCCCACATAGCAAAGATTTCACTAGTTTCTTCATTCAATGTGGTTTGCCATCTTCCAATGAGTCTTGCTCCGTACTTCAGCTGGGTTGGTAACAAGGCATCATTAAATAGAATCAATTTCATAATGAACCAACTTGGAGTATTATGAAATTGATTCTAAAGAATTAAACTCATCTACAATTGAACTAGCGACAATGTAAGTCTTCCTCCGATAGATCATTTTCCACACCCACTTTGATCGATTTATTTAGATGCCTTTTTGGAATTAAATTTCATAATCTATGATTTTATTCGTTTTCGTGTAATATATTAGTCCTTCTACTTCTTTCATTACTCTTTGAGTACCTTGCCGACTCTCCCACCAGTTCGTGGGTCTCGTACTGTTATCTAGAGCAGGACATAATGAGTACTCCATGTGTTCCGGCATATAGGTCTTCAATGTTAAGTAGCAACGTCTGATATGGTAAAAAGTAGTGACTATGAGAACTCTTTTAATATTATGGATTCCAAAATACTCATCGAGTACTTCCTTGGATTTCAAGACATTATTCAAACTTCACATGATTAATGTATCTGCCGGTTCATTTCCGTACTGTTAATTTCATTGCTACAAAATCAACTTCTTCGTCTCCTACTCGACTTTTGAACCATTGTGATTCTGCAAATCCAACCCTTTCATAGACTTTAATTGCACGTTCATTAAATGCAGCGACTACGAGTTGAATGTTAGATATTTGATATTCCTCTGTAATAAACTTGATAGAACTAACTACGAAATTAGCACCATTGCCCATACCAGTGCGTGAAGGAGTTAATCCCAGGCCAAGGTCAACACACTTATCATCATTGTAAATCCCTACTTCATACCCTCCTGATACACGGGCTGATTCTCCAGTACAAATAAATCCAAACAGCTCATTATCACTATTTAATACGTAGTAATATTCACCATTCATTAACTCAGAGATCGTTTCCTCGGTGCCATCCATGTTATAGAATGAGTAGGATTCTTCATAAGTCCATCCAGCAATTGACGCTGCGTATTCTTCTGTCATTAAGTAATAACGAAATGATTGCATAACTCTTTTTTGCTCCATTCCTTAGAATATACTTTCAAAGATCTCTTTAGCCACTTGATTTATCTCACTTAATACTTCATTGGGTGTTGGATTCTGAATGATTCTCAATAATTCATCTTTTACTTCATTAAGGAGATCTGTATTCAGGTTTGGGATAAGAAAGTAAATACATGAATACTGCCAGCATTCATCGTCACTATTCAATACCATATATATTCTAGGAAGCAGATCATCCGCTTTGTATCTAGGGAGTACTTTACATAATTCTTGTGCCACAGGCCAGTTTATATCCTGCAACCAATCAAATAGATCATCCATGATAGAACTAATATCCACTTCATTATTTTTAAGTTCTCTCAGCTTATTAATGACCTCTAAGTCATGTTTATGTTTTGGAACTAATTGTTGGAGATTACTCATTCAGCTCACCTTAGTCCTTGATTTTTCTTAGTTTCATCCTCAAGACTGATGTATAGCCCCAATCGGACTGGACTTAACCTCGCAGAAGTATAAGTTGAAACCCGCTTCATTACTCCTCTTCTGAACCAAAGCGTAGCTTGTATATTATAAAGACCAAGTGCTCTAACACCTGGTCAACTCATTTGGCATGAAATTGGATGAATTCTGTAGTATAGCAAGATCCCACGGGGCGAGTAAATTCAACTAATATATCAATGTCGCTGGATTCAGAATGCTCATTTCGAGCATTATATCCTAATTGAATCAATAATGTTCTTCTAAAAAATTTCATCGACTGTACTTGTGACAGCGAATCCAACTTGGTGAACTAGGAGGGCAGCCTACAGGAAGACACTAAGGCGAGCTGCTAGAATCAACTTTTTTAAAAGCGCCAATACCATAGTTCTTGATCGTCTTATCTAATGTCTCATTGCTTTTCTCATTCCAAATAAAACTCATTTCAAAGGTGCCTTGTTCGAAGAACAAAGGAAATCTTCGTTTAAACCAATCCTGTATAGGCAGCTTTGGTACATCTTCAATCTCTACCCAACGTAATTCCCCTTCAGGAGGATGATCCAGCAGATTACCCTCAAATGAAGTCGCCAGATAATTAAATACCATATATCTCAAGCCTTTATCCGGTTCACAAAATTCATCGAGACCTTTATAAATAATGTCTTTAACGATTAATCCCGTCTCTTCACGTACTTCACGAATTGCACCATTAACTATACTCTCTGGAAAATCCACCTTTCCTCCGGGAGCTATGTATCCTGGAAATCCAAGCTTATCGGGTCTATTTATTAATAGGACCTTCGATCCGTCCTGTATCATACACATCGTGTATATTTTATGAGTTACTTCAGATGCCAACCTGTTCACTCCTCTCTCTATATTCATTCTCTAAAATAGAAAATAAATAGGAGTCATGAAATTTACCTTTATCCCATATATGCTCCCTTAAGTGACCTTCCATGTTCATTCCAATTTTTCTTAACACCTTTTCTGATCCCACATTCTCTGGTCGACAAGTTGCATAGACTCTATGTATATTGAAATTTTCAAATGCTAGTTTCAGTAATGCGTTGGATGCTTCACTAGCATAGCCGCTGCCCCAATACTCAGAATTAAAACAGTAACCGATCTCCGCATTTTTCTCTCTGATATAAATTCCGCAGCCACCTATTAATTGTTTTGTTTCTTTTAGAATGACAGCAAATTCAAAATCTGTTCGATCATTAGATTGTTGCAATACAATCTGTTGACTTACATATGACTTCGTCTCATCTTCATTATTAGGCCCCCACAGCGTATATTCCGTTACTTTAGGGTTGGACGCATACTTATGTACATCAATCCAATCATCTATGATGAAATCACGAATCATTAATCTTGAGGTCTCCATGTGCATTATGAATTCTCCTCTATATATGTATTATTTGCTTAGGGTATTAAAACATGGTCCATATCAATGCGTATCATCTGATCAATTTAATTAAATATATCTAATAGGGTTGGGATAAAACTCCCTGTACCCGTACCTACCTCTAGAACATTACCGGCTCTATGCGAAGCAAGCTTGTTTTTAGTCGTTTCATTATTAACCTCACTTAGGTTTAAATGTTTAGCTCGACTTTCTGATAATGTTTGTGCATAATTAGCACATAAGTTTGTTTATTACATTTTTATACATATCTTTTTGTTTGACACTTGAATATCGCAGGAGGGTTTTCCATTGAAAAAAACGTTCGCTTTTTTGCTGGTATCCACTCTTTTTGTTGGATCCGTTAGTTCTGCCGCTGCCAAACCTGAGGTGGTAACTTACAAGAACTGCACTGAGTTAAATAAAGTCTATAAAGGCGGGGTAGCCAAATCTGCTTCTGTTAAGAACAAAGGCGGGAAAACTAAATATAAGCCCTACGTATCCAAAAAATTATATGAAGCGAACAAGAAAAGCGATCGAGACAAAGATTTTATTGCATGTGAAAAATAATACCGCAGGACCTTCTCTATCGAAGGTCCTTTATTATCAATATATCAACTCGCAATCATGATGCTCCCAGACATCAAATAAATTACCGTCAATATCTTCTAATACAAAGAACTTCCCATACTGTCCTTCATCACTAATATTTCCGACTTTAACATCCTCTGATTTTAAATAGTTATGTAATGATAGGATGTCATTCGTGAAAAAAGTGATGACCCATCTTTTTTGATTGCGCACTTCAAACATGGCTCGTGTATTATTTTCGCTCTGAATCAAGTCTAGTATTGGTCTGTTATCCCTAAAAAGACTTAAATATCCTTCTCTCCGATTTCTAATATTAAAACCAAAATGTTTAACGAACCAATTTGCTGATTTTTCTAAATCTTTAACAGGGATCACATTGTAGGCAATGCCTAGGATTTTTCCAACCTCCATAGCCAGAACTACCTCCGATTCGTTCTATAGCTCTCTAACAAACATATCTTCTTGTTGCTCACATAATTTCTTGAATTTGTTTCATTTGATGTTCGTCATGTTGTACAAATATTTTTGTATAAGAATCAACATTCCGTAAAGCTTCTACTACAAACTTTTTTAAGATCTTAGACATCCCGTCATCACCTCTCCAAATAAATCGGACGAATATTCTATTACTCTATTTTTCCAAGATTACTAAAGAGCAAGGAGCATTCATTTGGCTTCCACTCATTCCACATTGACTAACAACTTTCCAGCCTTCGGATAGCATTTGATTCAACTCTTCTAGATTATTTTTCTTTCTGTTAAGAAATAAACGACAATGGCTTTTTGCAAGATCGATCACCCTTTCTCACTCATTTACTTACTTCATTATGCTTGATTGTATAACTATCTAATATTCCATACTTTCAAGTAATTTCCTTTAATTTCTAGGACATAACTTGACACTGTATAACAAAAAAAACCGCATTCAGCGGCTGGTAATGTTTTGAAATAACGATCTTGTACGTAACTTTGGAATCAATCATCTTTCGTGTAATCTATCCCATTCCTTCCAAGACATGATTTCTAGATCAGGTCTCGGCTCGTCATCTAACATAGCAATAAATTCGACGGAGTGACCATCCGGATCATCAAAGTAGATTGAAACAGCGGGCATAAACGGGAATACCATTAAATCATCTGAACGATCGCCATAGAAATTAGTGGATTCGATTCCAAGGTCATTTAAATAATCCATTGCATTGATGATATCCTCTAGTTCAACTCTAAAAGCAAAATGCTGACGCTGTATGTCTCTAGTAGGATAATTTTCTCTGATACCAAGCATAGACTCTCCAGGTTTGCCAACCCAGTAAAACTTCGACTTTCGATTCCGATCTTCATGAAGTGGAGTTATGTTTAGCAATCTCTCATAAAATTCTGCAGAAATCTCATAGTTACTCACATTTAGATGTGTTTCGAATAATCCTTTAATCATTTCCGTATTTCCTTTCATGCTGATTTACTTTTAATGCTATACTAACTGACCCTTCCTTATCTTTGCTGCATATATTATTTGCCCTGTATGGTAATGAATCTCTCTTAACATTGCGATCATTAGGTTAAGAACAGTTGTTTGATTATTTACTTGGCTATATGTGAGAGGCGGACGATTGATAAAGGGTAGAGATAACAACAATTCTTGATTCTCATTGAGGTGTTCGAGATATTGGATGATGATATCAAATGCTTCCTTTATCATTATGTAAGCCTGTTCTTTAGTCATTATTAGTCCACGTTCAAATTCCTTCTCTCTATCCCTTGAATCAGGTATATTATAAAGGATTGTTTCAATTCGCGAGTGAACACAACCTCGAATATGAGCAACCAGATTAGCAATACTATTACTTTCCGCATTCAGTGACCACGTAATATCTTCATCTGACAGTTGTTCGATGGCTTGAAGGGTCCATTTCCTTTCAGACTGAAATTTGACTAACATACTTTCAATTACTTCGGATGCCATATCCATTAGAACACCCCTTCATAATAAATACTAACGTTCCTGTAGCCACGCACTGTGAATTGAATACCGATTAGACAATGGATATCCCCTTCTGGTTCTCTTAACTCAAGTTCTTATTCAGAAACACCAATCTATCTATCTCCGTAAATCCATTCTTTTTATAAAAAACTTCAGCTGGTATTCCTCGATCCGTTAACAACGTTACGTTACTTATCTCATCTGACTCAAGCTTTTCTATTAGGAATCTCATAAGTGCTGATCCTACACCGGTTTTCTGCTTCTGCACACTGACACACATTTCGTTTATGAAAAACTCTTTTCCACTCCACCAATGCTTAGAAGCACCAAAGATAAAACCAATCATTTCTTCCCCATCTACAGCAACAACGCCTGTGAATCCAGGGGTATTCGTGAAATCTATCAAATATCGATAAGCAGTGTCTGTTGACCATTCATCATTCCACGGGTCTTGATTAAAAACATTTATAAAAGTATCTACACATTGTAAGATGTCATTTCCATCAAATAATCTAAGTTCTAGTTCCATAACTCAATCCACTCTTTTCATAGATTTATTATGTTCTTTGATATAGCCTCATTAATCACTCAGTGTTCCCCATATGACTGATATTGCAGGTTTCGTCTTTAATAGTAGTGTTCTTACACCTTGTTCTTCATCAAAATAGAAGTTCATAAATTCCATTCCAGACCGTTTTTCAATGTCTATTCCCTTAATATTCTCTAAAGTTAGATCGACTAAAGAGGCTGTACCTTGTTTCCATACGACCCTGCTCCAGCGATGACTAGGTTCGATCTCAAAGTATAATTCCCCATTGGGTCTACATAATTTATATGTATTGTTGTTATAAAAAAATGGTACTTCTTCATCAAGTTTTGTTGGTTCTGATTCAAAGAGTTCCATTAGTTCATGTTCTTGAGGAAAAGGCTCCATTATTTTATTCTCCTGTTCTTTTTCCACTCAAATAATCACAAATCTCTTTGCTGAAATATTCTACTCCGTTCTCCATTCATCGGCTCTCAGTCCATAAATTATTCTATCTAGAAATCTTCCATTGATATATTCGTAATCTCTTAATTCTCCTTCAGGTTTAAACCCTAATTTCTCTGGAATAGCACGACTCTTCGTATTAGCGGTAGCTACACCAATTTCAATTTTGTTAAGTTTAAGTTCAAGAAATGCATGATTTATTAGTAATTTAACAGATTTAGTTATTAAACCTTTACCTTCATACTCTTTTCCTAGCCAATATCCAATTTCAGTCTTTTTATTATCCTGGTCTAAATATACATAACCAATAGAGCCCACTAGTTTATCCCTACTCCATATTCCTAACCAGTAACCTTCCTCCTTAGCATATCTTAAACGTGTCCTTTCGATAAAGGTTTTTGAATCTTCCGGTCTCAAAGTAATATTGGGGAAATTCAACCACTTCCCTATGTGATCCCTATTCCTATTGATCAAATCATACAATTGCTGGGCATCTTTAATCTCCAGTAACGATAAAAAAGAAGAGTCGTCAATTTCGTATTTAAACATGATTTTATCTTCTCCTAAGTTCTTTTGTATTTGATGCATGCAAATATTTATTTCTCTTCTAATTTGAGGTTCTCCGTGCTTCTTCTAACTCTCATTCATTATCTTTAGGCCCATAGCGCAATGTCTCTCCCATCCAATCACTTACATCTCTCCATTTCACTTTCTTGGAGCACATCCAATTTACTCTAGCAAATTTATTTTCTTCGTCAGGATCCCAACCGCTATCGTCTGCCCAATAAAACAAGCCGTCCTTATGTAAAAATGTCGCACCAAAGATAATGGAATCGTAATTTTCTGGACTTGGATTAATATACAATTGAACCAATTCATCAAATATCAATTCAATCGCAGTTGGACTTGTATTTTGTCTTTGAATAAGTAATCTAACTCTATGGTCACGGTTTGCTGATATTGACATGGAAAGGTCTTTACTTACATAATGATCAGTCCACATATAAAGCTCTTTGATACATGAATCGTGAAACCAACCAAATAAACTCATTAATCTCGCTATGTCGTCTTGATTATTTATTTCTTGCCATTGAGATGTTGCCATTCTTTAACCTCACTTCGATTATACAGTGCCTTCATTGAAATAAGTTACTTCAGAGTTTCTTTGAACTAATCCACTTAATCCTTCCTTATAATACGGCATCAATCTGTTAGACTCTTCAAGACTAATCCATTGAATATCCGTTATTTCTTCAGGTCTTATGATTTTTTTATTTCCTCCAACAATCTCTGCATTAAACGTAATAAATAACGCATGTTCGTTACTATGGCTTATTTTTGCTTCATTAACCGCAACAATGCCGTGAATATTAATGTCAAACCCCGTTTCTTCCTTTACTTCCCGAACTGCTGCTTCATCAAAACATTCTCCCTCTTCAACTGCTCCACCAGGAAGAGACCACCGATTGTTGTCTTTATTTTTCACCATTAATATTTTTGTCTTTGTCTCATCTAAAATGAGAGAATAAACTACATTAATTCTTTTCATCCTTGATCTCCCCCACATATGAATTTCTATAAGTTCCTTCAAAGCATTCAATTATTCTTCCGCTTAATTACAGATGCCTTATCTGCTCTTTCAAATCCAATCTTCTCGTAAAATCCAACCGCTCTAGGAACTGAGGTTAAAGTATATTGAATATTTTCTTCTCCTAAAGTATTCTTATTAGTTCTTTACCAATTCCTTGTCCCTGATTGTCTTTATCTACCGCAATATCGGATATGTAGCAGCAATAAGAATAGTCAGTTATAGCCCTTAGGAATCCAACAAGCCTTCCCTCATCTCTTACCGTAATAATTTCATCAGCCATTGCTTTTATACTCTATTCCCACAGTACACACCTCACAAAATATATGATTTTTGCGTTATCATCTAACGTTCCGAAAACCCACCTACTAATTTGCTTTTGCTTTCATTAGGTGGGTTTCTGTGTAAGTTAGTTAACTTCTAATACGTCAACTTTAGCTATGTATTTCTTTGCTTCTAATATGATTTGCTTCCTTACCTCTACTTCATTTGGTTTGTGATACTGATCATCATACATGATTCGGTCAAGGTCTTCATCAATGTTCACCCAAGTTATCAAATCTTCTGGGTAATCCAGTTCAGAAACAACTTTAAGTATATCCTTTACAATATCATTAGTATTCCTTGAATTACTTATTATTTCCTTGCAAAGGTAATACAAATATGTTCTAGCACACTCCTCATAAACAGGAATACTAATTCCTAATTCAAATAAAAATTTGTTGAAATAATCTTCGAAACTAAACAAACTTTCATTAGAATCCATTGATAAGATCTTGTATAAAGTTATTGAATCAATATCAGCTACTGCTAAAGAATTAGCCCACTTCAAATAGTCTGTAGTTGTTACCCTATTTTTATATCTTTTATAGTAAAGAAGGTTTGTTTCTTTAGTGAGTAAATCTGTCATTTAATGACCCACCTCATAACTTTGGGATATTCCATTCATCAATCATTTACTTAGTTCTTTGATTAGGTACATCAGCAGATCATCATCAACATTCACTTGATGCCCAGGCTTAACTTCAATATTCTTATATACAATTCCTCTGCCATCCATTACATATCCGCGCTTGTTATACATAATTTGAGCGTTCCCGTAATCTTTATATAGTCCTACTCCTAGACCAATAGATTTGGATTTCTTTGATGCTATTCTTTCTAACTCATCAAACATCACACTTGCGATTCCCTTTCTCCTAAACTCCTGAAAAACATTGAGGTCATTTATCTCCGGTATGTTTTCTCGTTTAAAATATGAATAGTCCGATTCGAACAATAAGTGGCAGCAACCGGCCAAGGTATCTTCATAGTAGGCTAGTAATGTAACTCTTTTGCCTTCCAAATTCTCTTCTAAACAATTAAAAAAATAATCATTCGAGGTATACCTTGGATATCTCTTTGAGAATGCTATGTCCAATAAGGATACCTCTTCATCATTTGAAAGTTTTCTAATTGATATTGGATTTGTCATCTTTAGTCCCCTTTCTCTCGATTTATAGAAGGGCTGGTACCGAATGGATGAATATGGTTTAGATTCGATATCACTTCTGGCATTGCATCCATAAAATATATTATTAACTCTCTCATCTTCTCTTCAAAATCTTCACTATCGGGTGCACCAATGTTTATAGCTGTACTCTGGTCTTTATAGATCTCATTGAATAGATAAATGTCTTTATTATATTCATTCTTTATAAATTCCTTATGTAGTTCACTCATACCAATGATTATGTCATATTTAAGAAATGCTTCATTATCGAATTGTGTTCTTTTAAACTCAGATGTATCGATATTCATGCTATTCATTATTTTAAAATGAAGATCCGAATATTTACTAATATCACTATTTGCTCTTATTCCTGCAGATGCCACTTGTACATCCGAGATAAGATTCTTCCTCAGATAATCCTTACAGATAAACTCAGCTATTATGCTGCGAGTATAATTGTCTGTACATAAAAATAGAACCTTCAATATATTCACTTCCTTTCCATTCAATTGCTTCTTTCGGTCCGCAGCATAATTAGCTTGTTATACACCGGATCTCTTGAGCTAATCCTATATCCTTACGGATTCAACCTCATGTTTGTATAATATGGATTGAATCCGATCTCTTCCCAAAACCTTCTGCCCCTCGGGTTAACTTCGATATTGCCTACTGATATAATACTGTCTTATATAGAAGGTTTTATTCTCCCTATTATTTATGTCCTCTCTTTCCTAGTATAAGGCATACCCTACTGCTGATCGCCTAGTTGAGCAGGAATGATACTCAGAGTTTCCATGTTTTGATCCATCATTTCCTTGAACTTAGCAATTGTTTTTTCAGTAACATGATCTGTCCAATATGATATGCATTATGAATACTTAGATTAGATACCACTCCCCACCATGGAGCATTATAATATGATGGGATTACAGATATAAGTTTTGAATCTGTGCTTTCCTCAAGTGCCTATTCCAGCGATAAAAGACGTTTTCTAGTCTCTGAAGGGTCTTCTTCCACGCAAGATCATCTATAGAATGTGGATCAACATAAAACGTATCATCATTATTTAATGAGCTTTCCAACTCAAAATGTCCGGCGTTATATCGTTCAAGCCATTTCTCATTCCAGAAAATAAGGTGATTCACGATCGACCAGATTGATGGTTTACTTTCCGTCTCCCAAGCAGCTTGTGCTGCATTTAAGTCTATTAGGATCTCATGTAGAGGAATAAACCAGCTCTTATCGTTATAACAAGCGTTTAATTGATCTAATAGAATAGATTTATAATTCATACCTTTCTACGCCTCCTTTATTCCAATTCTGAATCAGACGAGTATAGCCTTCCAGGTCTGTGAGTTGAATTAACTTCACTCTATGCTGCCCCTTGCAAATCAGGCAATACTATCAATTTTTAGGAGTAGGGACTGCTGGATTATTATCTCCTCCCATTCTTCGTCACGATGTCTCCATTTTACCGACTGCTGGTATATGCGTTCCGGATTTGGCTAAACCAAATTTAGGCATATTCCCGTAAAAACATTCATATTGTCCCGGTTGAACAGCTGTATATCTAGCGTGAATCACATCCGACACATAGATCACTCCTCTTTTTTAGGTGAGAGTAAAATATATTTTGTGCTTGTATTGGCTTTAGTCAAGCTTCTGTATTTAATTTTCTACTATCCTTGTATTTCCTTTTTGAAATCACTGTTTTGACAATAGCAATATTCTTTCCTTTACTCTCAAGCTTGACAATTGCATGAGCCGTTATCCATCTTACTTCACCATTAAATTTTGGAACATCTCTTAATTCATATTTTAATGATTCAGGGTTAATTCCTTGCTGCTTGCATCTTATATTCGCATGGTTGGTAAAGATAATTCTCTTCAATAGAAAGAGCCCTAACTTTATTGCTAGGGCTCTGCTGTCATTTATATATGTTTCTGCTACACTTGAAAATCTGACTTTATTTTCAAGTTCACGTTTTAGGTCTGTATCCCTTTTATTTAATGATTCTTATTATACCCCATTATATAGTGAATTCATTGAATAGAGAGCAGAGAGCATATCGATCACCACTACCTATAGACATAAACCTTGTATACTGAATTACTAAGTGGAATGGATAGACTCTATCGACTTCAAGTACTGAATTGTAGAATGTTAGTTATTGAATCCTAGTACGGAACAAGGGGCTTCTCTATAAAAAGGAATATGTTTATTAGACAAAAGTATCTTAAGTTACCCAACCGTTTTTCACTCTTCATTTAATACCTTTATTATCTTAGCTTTACCTAAACGCTTTTCAGCCCTATGAGGATATAATGGCTCTCTCCCAGGGAACTCATCGGCCTTCGTATCTTGGACTAATAATCATTCGACATCCTTTAATAATATCCTGATTTGGCATCCCTACCGATCTCATCTGGTGGGATTAAGGAGTCGCTAGGATCCAGTGCATAATCTGAGATGACCAACTGCTTCGATTTACTACTTGTTCTTGTATTCTTCAAAGTTTAATAATCTAAGTCTATTTTCATCATGAACCTCTTTAGGAAAACGTGATGAATCAAGAGCATGAAGAGTCCTTGCAATATTTATACATTCTTGTATTTCATTATCTATTTCATACTTTCTTATAAGTATTTTCTTTAATCGATTAATTGTCTCCATATCTGCATTTTTAATATCTATTATAATTTTCAAGAACATCCATCGAGTATGACTCTCGCTTCGAATAAATATGCCATCCACTGATGGAATATATCCGGAAAACACCTCAAAAAGTGTAACTACTTTACTTGCCGCAATTACTCCCAATTTTTTAATTTCATCCACCACATCATGCTTATTTCGGTTCATTTGTTTAAATGATCTTATTTCATCTGTATCGTTTCCAACTACAAGTTCTCGTAATAAATTACACCAATGGGTAACTTGTTCTTCATCTGATAATAAATAAATATATTGCTTAGATATTGATCATATTCTTAAACTTCAGGAAAAGCTTTATAATAGTCTTCTAATGTTACATTCCTATTTATGTATTCATAGTAATCAGAGTCATGTTCTACAACAAATGAAATAAAGTTATCAGTCTTATTGAGTCTGGAAAAGGTCGGGGTAAGTTCATTGATTATTTCAACTAGAGTATTGATAAACTTTTGAGTTAATTCATTCGATGATTCTTCATCTTCTCTATCAATATATTTTGAAAGTATTGTTTCATACAAGTGCTCAAATTTATTTATTTCTTCTGGTTGTTTCGAATCTTCGTATGAAAAATCTCCTACATTGTATTCAACTCCCCTAGATCCGAGTAATTCATGAGAAGTATATGAGCTATAGTATTTTTCCACATACTTTTTAAACGAATCTACGGTATTCCACTTCATATTTACACTCCCATATGTAGCATGGCAGTCCAATATCACCGCATACACTTCTTTATTTTCAGTTGTTGTTGCAAATTCCTCGAGATTATTTCTAAAATGATTCAATAGTGTACTTTTCCATAAACTGAAATCAGGGCTTTTCATATTATTTTTACTCCTTTGTAGGTCATTTCAGATAACCTTACCCACCATGCCTTAAGGTGCTGCTCGAGCCTTAGATAGCTCCTATCTTAGGCTCGAGTAGTGCTGGGTCGAAGACTTAGGCGGCGCAGGGGTTGTCGCTTGAATCTGCTTCTTTGCTTTCGGCTTCTAATGCGACCAAGGGCCGACGCATGCCGACCCGCAGCGTGAACGCTCTTTGTTATTTTATCTGATGGACCGGTCACGCTTCCTCGAATAGAGACAGGACGTCGGCTCTCATATGTTTTTTAGATTTTTATTTTATTGGTTCAATAGTTTCAAGCCATCCCTTGTTTGGAGTCTGTTTATTCCAAACAAAACTAATTAAATATTGTTTTTTCTCTTCAACTAATTGAAATTCATTAAAAGATACCCTTAATTTTTTTCGTTTAGTAATAAATAATATCTCCGATCCTTATGAATTTTTTCTTCTACTTCAAATACTCCAGAAGTTGACACCTCAAAAGATTGGTAAGTTGTTATAGAAATTATAACGACGAAAGAAGTTATTATTAGGGTTGCTTTAATTCCTTTTTTAAAATTTAGCTTTTGTTTCCCACTTTTAAATAGGTATTTTACCAATAAATAAATATAGATTAGGAACACAACAGGTGAGACAAATAAAGCAATATTATAAGGGATGAACATTAATTCATGGAGATTATAATTAAAATCTGCAATAGCCTGATTCCTACCAAGCTGCAATCCTATAAATCCTGAATAAACAATTCCCAGTAACCAATATAACGCCAACTTTTGTGCTTTGTATAACCTTTGAATGTCTTGCTCTTTATTCTTTTTGTCCAAGAGAACATCCCCCAAGCTATAAGATCTTAACGTATTTCTGACATTTTGACCAATTTTATATTCATCAAGCAACAGGACGTTGCGACTGAGTTACTTTCAAATCTTTTGTGGCAGGTCTTTCACATAACGTTTCGGTATTCACGACGTCCCACCGACTTAAGGTCATGAAGTGACTGGCCGCGATGCGGTTAGTCGGTGCGAATGTGTCCGCTGAATCTGCTTCCCTGCCGGTCGCTTCTAGCGAGACCGAAGGCCGTCAGGCCTGAAGCGTGAATATAATGTTATAGGATGTCAGCACTTCTTTGAGTTATCTATAAATCATGCTTCTTCGCTAACTTCCAATTCCAAAATAGGTTTATATCACTTATTGCATCTATTATCGTTCCTCTATATTCTTCATTATGCCTTAATTCCTTTAGTACAATGGGTTTTACTACTCTTTTTTCAAGTTCTCCCTTTGTCCTTGCAATATGGGCCAATCCAAATACTGCATTTGCTCTAACATGAGCAATTTCATGTTGAGCTAGTTCTAAGCATAGGTTTTGAGCAATTCTCCAATTATGATGGTACATCCCCACAGAAAGGGGCAATAAAATCAGTTCATCTATTACTTGCCTTTCTTGAATTTCTTTAATTTCTTGGTCGGTATATTCTCGTATTTCTTGGTATTTTCGCTCCATTGAGCTCCCGAATAATTGATTTTAACTTAGGCTGATTTCCTATAACGTTCTTGTATTCACGAACCCGAGAGGCTTAAGGCGACGAAGTCGCCGGGTGGCTCCGCCACAAATTCCTCTGGCGGACCGAGGGTCGGCGAATGCCACGATGCGTGGATACGGTGTTAGATAAAGTGTACTCTTCTTTGAGTTAACAATCATTATCGTTTATTCAAGTTTTAATGTAATGTTTTTATTTTCGTGTTCATTTATTATTTCTACTATCCAATCAAATACTGTTGGCCCTTTATTGTTCTTAGCATGGATAATTTCTTGTAATATAAATTCCTTATTTGTTGGATGGCATTTTTCATATTTTTCATTCAATCGTTTTATGGTCTCTTCGTAACCTAATTCAATAATTGACTTATCAGAATTCTTCCAAGTTATCTCAAGTTTATCATCTTCATCAATATCACCAAATCCGCCTCGAAGAATGTCGTTTAATGCATCTAAACTGCCATTCCAAATATATTTATTTGATAACACTTGTAACGAGAATTCTCTTGTAAATCCCTGATAATCGGAGAAGTTATCTCCATTAATAACAAATGACATTTTCATTGATCTTTCGTCCTTTACATGTCTTTAGGCCATTTCATCTAACGTTGTTGTATCTACGAACCCGAGGGGCTTAAGGGAGCGCACGCGACCGGGTCCGGCAGACTTAGCCTCGCAGGGTTGTGAGCTGAACTCACTTCATAGCATACCGCTTCTTACGAACCTATGGCCGTTCGGCCCGAAGCGTAGATATGATGTTATGAGATGTCAGCTACTTCTTTGAACTACCACCAATATTATTCCAGTATTAATTCTTTTGTCTTGTCGTGTTTTACTAATTCGCTTTTTGAATAGAACTTAACTATCTTCCCATTTTCAATTGCATATTCAATTTCTTTTCTTGTGCTCCTACCGATGTAACCGCCAACATCGATAACAAATATTTCATCTGACATATCAATTTTACGAAAATGGATTTCTTCAAATAATTCTGCCTGTTCCTTGGTAATTTCAATTCCTTCGCTTTGCTCAAAAAAAGCTAAACTAATAACAATATTTCCTTTAAGGGTTAAGTATCTATTCGTTTGTTCAAATTCTTTCTTAAATTTTGTTGATCCACATAGTGTTATGACCTTTATTGTATTCACCTCTGTTATTGTTTGTCCGCTGATTTCTCATAACGTTTGTGTAACCCGAGAGTCTGTCTTAAGGCACAAAGTGCCGGCTGCGCTTGGCAGTTAGACTCGCAGGGTTGTCCGCCTGAATCCACTTCTAGAAATGCCTCGGGCGGACCGAGGGTCGGCGAATGCCGACCCGACGCGTAAATACGGTGTTAGTACATATCTTACCTTGATTACGCTTGAGCGATTTTTGGAAGTTTCATGTCTGAATGAATCCTCTCACTTACCGGATAGATAAAAAGTGTATCATCAGGTTCAACATAAAATTTACTAATGTACTTTTCATTCTCTTCATCTGGTTTAAAATGAACCAAAACTTTACTTACTCCTTCTATTGGAATCATTTCAATCAATTCATTTAATCTAACTTCTTTGATGGATACTACATCATACAAATGTAGTAAATTACCTTCTTGCTGATAAATAATGACCGTTTTTAAGTCCGTGATAAGATATATATCGTCATAAAATATATTCAAACAGTACCAAGAAAATATACCTTCAGCGTTCATAATTCCGCATTTATTAGAGATGGGCCTTCTCGCTGAATTCAGTTCCATCAGTAGTTCCCAATCTTCTTTGGTAGAAATATCCATTTTTCGAATCTTGGTTTTATCTGTACTTGTAACAGTAAGTTTTAATGAATAACTAGGTTCAATAACTTTCTTAAAACCGAATTTCGTATAAAAGTTTAATACCGATTTATTTGCATATAAATATATAAAACTATATCTTGTCTGGTATTCTTCCATGACAATCTCCATCAATCTTCTTGAAAGTCCTTGATTACGATATTCAGGATCGGTCATCACTGTACCTATCTGAATGGCTGAGTAAACTTGGTTATTAAGAATAATATCCATAAAACTAACAGAAAGATTTGCAATTACCTTATCGCTATGAAGAAATGAGTAACAGATGTACCGATCATTCCAGCAGCTTTTTTGATACCAATTCTCAAAATCAATTCCAAATATTTGATTGGCTAAATGGTTAAAACTTAATCTGTAATTCTCTTGATCTTTATAATTTTTGATTAGTTGATATTCCGACATATTTTCTTCTCCTTATCTTGTGTTTTAGGTGTATTTCGTCTAACGTTTCCGTGTTCACGACACCGAGAGGCTTAAGGCCAGCTCTGCTGCCGGGTCGAAGACTTAGCCTCGCAGGATGTGTCCGTCTGAATTAACTACTCTGCAACTGAAAATACTCTGTTGTGATTATGCTTCTTAACGCTTCTGGCGGACCAAGGATCACTTGCGATTCGATGCGTGAATATTATGTTATGTGATGTCTGCTTCTTCTTCGAACTACTTAGACAGCTTGTTTGATTTCTTTACCATGCTTTTAAACTCTTCATATTTCTCTTTAGCAGCTATAATTTTACTTTCTACTACATAAGGAGCATCATCTGAAAAACTGGGTAGTTTCACATTTATGTAATCGTATAATGATTTTTTCTCAGCAGTCGTCGGAATTATCGGCGCAACAGGTATAGGTAGTGGCTTATCTTCTACTTCTATTCTTTCATGCAAATCAGCCATCCCAAAAGAAAGAAAATTATGAATAGCTCTTTTTCTATCTTCTTCTGTCTGTTTATAATTTCCGTCCGGATCTAAATGGAATCTATCAAATTCCACCATAAGTAGTTTATGCGGCTTCCTGTCTTTATTCCTGTAGTATAAGATCACTTCAAGTACTTCCTCACCTGCTAATTGAGGAACAGCTTTATGCTTATGATCTTTAGGTCGGGCGATCTTTATAACTTTGCCTGTACGAGATACAAATAAATATCTGCTTTGAATCATCTATCTCACTCTTTCTCTCTTATTTAAGCTGATTTCACATAACGTTCTTGTATTCACGACGCCCCACCACCTTAAGGCACCTAAGGTGCCGGACGCAATGCGGTTAGGTGGTACGGGTGTGTCCGGCTAAAAATACTTCCCTGCAGCTACAATGTCTCATCGAATCCACATCGGACCTCTGCCGGACCGAGGGCCGAATGGCCCGAAGCGTGAATATAGCGTTATCTGATGCTTGTGCCTTCTTCGAGTTACAATCAAGAGTTCTTAATTTCAATCCAATATCTTTGTATTTCAATTTCATTAATGATTGCTTCTGAATCCAATACTCCATTGTTATTTATTATTGTTTTTGCAGATCCAATATTGTCCTTATCCGTCTTTCGCTAGGTCTTACTCCATATCCAATGTGGCCACCAATATGTAATAGATTATTATTAAGTCTATGTCGAATATTTACTACGCCTAACAACCTTCTATCTTGATTTGCTAACCAGAAAGTCGATCTATTTACCTTATTCTCTTCCAGATCTGTATCATTTCTTAATCTAGTAAGTTCATCAATCATTGATTGAAAATTAGTACTATCGAATCGTAAAGCCCAAGGAATAAGCTTTTCCCCTGAATTCTTCCACTCTGACACCATATCTAAATATTCATCTTTGTATTGAAACGATGGTTCGATTAAAGTAACATTATTTTTCATTGGTTTCATTCCTTTTTAGAGATTTCCACCGGTTTCAGATAACGTTCCCGTATTCACGAACTCGAGAACCTTAAGGCAGTTTCAGCTGCCGGCCGCGACTGCGGTTAGGTTCGCAGGGTTGTCCGCCTCACTCAGCTTCTCGAAATGCCTCGGGTGGACCAAGGGACGGCGCCAGTCGGCCTGCAACGTGAATATAGTGTTATAAGATGTCTCCGCCTTCAGAGCAATACTAGATATCTATCAATTTGGTTGAAGTTATAATATTCCTTACATTGTAGTCATTATATGTCCTTTTCCCGTTGACTATTGAAATATAAATGTCAAAATCATTATTATATATAGAATCAGGATCTTCTTGTTTCTTTGATATTTTTAAGGTATATACATTATCTGTATTAGTTTTAAATTCCCACATTGCTCCTGTTGTATTCCCAATATCAACCCAAGCGGAAATTCTAGAAAATGAGTACTTGTTGTCTTTTGAATTTGCTAATTCGGCTAAAGAATATATCTCCCTTTCCTGTTTGATAAGAACGATTGTCTCGTTTGTAACTAAATCTAACTCGAGAAAAGACTCCATTACATTTTGTTCCTCAATATATTGTTTTATTGCTTGATCTTTCGTTTCAAATAATTGTAATTTCACTTCTTTACTGCATCCGTTAATAAAAAGGATTAGAACTGTAATAAATATTAGTCTTTTCATTATACGTCTCTCCTTGTTTCTAATTTGTTCTTAATCCCTTGCGGAGGTTTCACATAACGTCTCTCGTATTCACGAACCCGAGAACCTTGAGCCCTTGTAGTAATTACCTAGCTGCAAATCGACAGAAACTTAGATAGGAACATTCTTATTCAACTATCCTGCCTGTTGACTTAATGAATAGCTGTAAACTTCAGTTAGTAAACTATCTTAATCTTTCTTGTCCCCTGCAAGAAAGGTTTAATCTCTCTATCGTGTTTACTTTCTTGACTATTTGTAAAAAATACGTTATTCATATACTTTTTCAATCTCAAAAAACGCTTGAGGAAAGAAGATTGGTTTGTTTCTATCATAATAATTCTGAAATTAACCAACTATTTTACCATCTTGAATTACTATAACTCTGTTACATAAATCGGCAACATAGTTATCATGTGTTGCAATAATAAATGTAACACCTTCGTCTTTATTTATTTTCTGTATCAATTCCATGATTTTCACAGTATTCGAAGAGTCAAGAGCTCCAGTCGGTTCATCCGCAATAATGAGTAGCGGTTCATTAACTATAGCTCTTGCTATAGCAACTCTTTGCTTTTCACCACCAGAAAGATTCTTTACTTTTTTGTCAATGTATTTAGGTATATAAACTCTATTCAATACATTAAGAACCATGTTTCTAATCTGATCCATTTTAACGTTGTAATTGAACAATAAGGGTAATTTGACATTATTAAAGACAGATAAGTCTTCTATCAATCCAAAATCTTGTAAAATATACCCTATTCCTTTATTTTTTATTTCAGCGATTTGTTTTTTTGAGAAAGCATTAAATTCTTTCCCTTCGAACAAATAGGAACCAGAGTATTTTTTTATATTTCCGGCTATGATATTTAATAATGTAGACTTACCAGAACCGGACTCGCCTACAATTGCAATCATTTCTCCGTGTTTAATAGAAAGATTTATATTATCTAATGCAAGCTCATGCTCACCATATCTTTTTGTTATGTTTTTAAGAACGATAATATCACTATTCTTCACCAGTTATCTCCTTGTCTAAGGTTTTAACATTGTAGTTTATCTTACTAATAAAATAAGTATTTATGAATGTAATTAATGTAGTTGTGAGTATTGAAATGATAATTATAGTGACACTTTGTCGCCATATAAATTCATAATCCCGAGCTAAACAAATGATATACCAAACAATTTCTTGCAAAAGTACAGGGAAAATAAATACTATTGCGTTCAAAATTAATGTGGACTGAAATAAGAATTGTGGTGACAATCCCGTAGCTATATAAATGATATATTCTCTCTTCTTATTTTGATATTCCAGATAATAGAAACTTGCTAATGACACTATAATTAGAGGAATAATTACAAATAATAAAGTCATATATAGGTCAATGTCGCTGAATTTTAATTCGGTTAGTTCAAGTATACTTTCTTCAAGATTTTTTATATTATTTAAATTACTCTCGTCTAACAAAGAATTTAGAGATTCTCCCGAAAGATTATCTTTCTTTAGAATCACAGGAATTGATCCATTCATTTCCGCGTAGAATTCTCTAGATAGTTTCCCAATGTTATCGAATACTAACATGGTTGTATCTCTCTTAAAGATATTGTCACTTGCTTGAGATGAATCTAGAATATAGTTACTATGACGATAGCCTATTACTTTTACCTTTATAGATGTTAAAGTATCTAGATTTTTTTTGATAGCTATCTCATACTCTTTCCCAATTTGATATTTCGCACTTAATTCTTTAGGTATGATAGCTTGATAAAGATCTTGTTGTGCCCAATCCAAATTAAATTCTTCACCTATAGAAACAGGATAACTGTATTGTATAGCCTCACTTAGCGATAGAAGATTTAAAGTAACTTGTTTGCTTTTATAAGTTTGATCAGTAAAAGCAGTGTTTTTAATTGGAGAAATTAATTCTAATCCCATTGGAAGGTTCTTCTGAAGATTATCTAACTCTACATCTAAGCTATTTATATTTTCAACTTTATAAACTGCTCGGTAAAGTTCACTTGCTTTTATATTTTCCAATGTTTGTTTTATTTGTTTAGTTTCCTGAAATTGATAGAATACAATATGGAAAATCAAAAAAAGAATGAGTAGTTCAAGTATGTGGTAAACATATTTTTTTTTGCTGTTTCTTATATAAATCTTTGTAAATTCAAGTTTTTTAATCATCGTTCCCCTCTTCACCGAATAAATAATTCTTCATTAATAATAGGATCAAAAAAAACATAGAAATAGAATCCCAAGGTACACGAGATACTTATCAAAATGAATACTTCCGAAGCAAATGTAAGAGCGATATATTTATCTTCATAACCAAGATTTCTATATATTTTCATTATTGATTTGTTTCTGGTGTGCAATATTTTCAGCAAATTTATAATGTTAAAAATACAGAACACAATAATTGTTATTGTCGCAAAAATTATCCCTCTGACATTTTCAATTTTACTTAGAATCATCCATGAAGATGAAGTGTTAATATGATACTCAACATTATTAAGATTTTCTTTGGCTGCTTTTATTAAGTTTCGAATTTCCTTTTTGCTTATTCTTTCATTCAGTGTTATAAAGGCTTCGTTAATATGAAATGTATTTTTGTTATCAGATGATAACTTTACTAAGGTATTGAAAGGAATTACTGAACTAATCTTTTCATTATTATCATTGCTAATACCAATAAGTTCGAAATCATAGTCTGCAATCTTGATATTATCACCTATGTTGTAATTTTTATAATACAAAGAGTAATCATTCTCACTCAATATTACAACATTATCACCACTGCTGATTTCCTTCTCACTAAAGTCTCTACCGAGCAAAATTTCTGTTTCCATATTCTCAGGATTCAAATATATTTTTTCATCACTATTAAAAAAAATATTAAAAAAAGGAACTTCACTTTTATTTGCTGTAAGATTGATGAATGTTATTTTCTCGATATTTTTTTTCTCGAACTCTTTTAAAATAGTATCAAATGCACTTATAGAATTTTCGGAGAAGGATCTTATCTCATAAGTTCTTAATCCTTCGTTTAATTTACCGTATTCTGAAATTCTTGAAATGAATTCTGTAGAAACCAAAAATATAAAAGTAAATGTTATTGTTAAAGTACAGACTATTACAACATTTACCTTTATATCACTAATGAGTTGCCTAATTAAAACGTCAAAAAAACTTATTGTTTTTCTCATACTCCTCCACTTTTATCGTGCTAAGAATAAATAATCCATTAATAACCTTGTTTACAAGTTTCAATTTCATTATCGACACTCCGATAAGGAATCCGATTAGATTAAGAATAATATCATCTATATCAAAAAAACCTGTTCTTGTTAACAATTGAATGATTTCTACTAAAAATATCATAACGGCAAAAATTAGATATTCCAATTTTGTTAATTTCGGAATAAATATCATAAAAAAATTCCCATAGGAATAAACAATAATAAGTTACCTAATAAATTTTCCACGATAATAGTTTTATTCATACTATTATTCATGTAAGAACTAATATAGAATGATATTGTTTTGAAAGGTATTGCGTTTGAATTTTGAATAAAATAATCCACTGCTGATTCGTAATTCACTCCTGTTCCAAATTTAAATAATGATCCACATAATACAACCATATAGATTATGAAGATACAAAAAACACTTATCTTTGATATCCTCTCCTTTTTTTTTACTATTTGTTTCGGTAGTAATGAGTAGCCAATTACCAATTAATACAAGGATGGAATATACTATGATAACTAAGATTAAAAATTTATAATTGCTAAATAAATAGCTTGTGTTTATTAAGTCAATTATACAAATTGATAATACAAAGAAACCCAATAAATAGAATAAAGCAGCACAAGCCAGATCAAGTTCATGAACGGAATGTTATCCCAAAAGTAGCCATATCTCATCCACCCCATGACCTCAGAGGAATCCCTGAGAATAAAAATCTCATTATCTCTAATCTTGCTGGCTATAAGCGACTTAGCGATATGCTTATCACGGTCTGCGATGTATGTATAACCTGCTTCGGTTGCAAAATCAATCTTCATGAGATCCCCACTTTCTCTAAAAGTATATAAAAATGATGACCCAGCCTTGGACTTTTTTGTGTGAGACTGAGTCACTTATTAACTAACTTAGGGCACTTACTTCCCTGTCCTTACGATATGGGCAAGCCTATACATTTCCGCAATATCATACCGCTTGATCGACTCAAATCTTCTTACCGCCTCATCAATATCTACGAGCTCCACCAGTGATACCTTCTCTCCATCTTCGGGGTTCAGCGGCTTGGCCACAATCTTCACTTCACCATACCCTAGTAGACGAATAAAATTCGGATGATTGATATGCGGGCGATAGGCAGCTTCGGCCATAGAGGAGCACTGAAAATGGCCAAACGGCTGATAGGACACCAGCTCCGCCCCGATCTCTTCCATCAGCTCACGTCTTAAACCGTCCATATAATGCTCACCCGGTTCGAGTGTACCGCCGATCAGCTCCCATCTGCCATCCTCCAGCTGCATGACGACATACTGATCACCAACGACAGGAATGATACTGATGTTGCTGATCAGCGATTCATCCGGAGTCTGTTCTATATTCAGATGAGCCGTCACAGCTCCCCAATGAATCGGTCCGCTCAGTGTCTTGAATTGCTGCATCATCTCGTTCAATATAGGCCACCTCTTCTGGTTCATTATGTTTGCTTAAGCTTATAACAGAAGTAGAAGATTTGCATCCTCCAGACAGAGTTACAATCTGGTGAAACAACATATTACTGCAGACAATGTAAAAATATTGACGCTGTACATATCTGCGGTTTTGATGGGATGGAAACTAAGTATCACTTCAACATTCCCCATCATCCTAAAAAGTCTTTCCGATCAGCACAACAATCTGTGCTTCTCCTGTTCTCCGCAGCACATAATAACCTTCTGTCGAAGCGGTTGCGATACCATTCTGACCAACATTACACAGCTGCCCCGGCTTGCACGATCCATCATCTCTAACCCGCAGCTTGCCCAGCATTCCGACCGCAACCCACTCCGGTCTTTGCATCCTAGGAATGTACGCTTGCTTCGGATTCCAGGCTGGGTTCAGGATGGGCTGAAGCTCTGTTCGCTCAGGAGCAAGGACCGCTCCTTGTTTGTCCAATAGGGCAGGCATGGTTACTTCATGATATTTCGTTCTACCCCATTCATCGGTTACATATCTACCCTGCCAGCCCATCTCGCCTGAATCCGCAAGATAAGCAGGAACCGCACTGCTCACGCCCAAGATATATCGATCACCCGGACGGGCAATTCTAACCCGATCCCCTTCCAGGGTAATAAAATAACCAGGTTCGATGTGCTGCCCATCTACCGTCTCGAACATTTCTGCATAATCCGCAGCAGGGCTGCTCACCGTACCGTCGATTCTTACATCTCCATTGCTTAGTATCTTGGCAGCCAGTCCAGGCGCTTCAGCGCTTGTCCCATTCGCCAAGTACCAGGAGTACTCCAGCTCATTGGCTGCGCCGAATCTTCCCATGATGTGGACTCCTTCAAGGCCGTTCGTGGAAGTACTCTGCCCTTCGGCATGAGCATAGTTGCTGTCAGCTACCGTATTGACGCCTTCTGAATGAGAAGCGAGTCCACCAGCTGTGGTGATTGCTCCTTCGGCATGCGCCGCTTGACCGCTGGAAACACTCTGATTACCCTCCGCATGAGACTGGTCACCACTCGCCACCGTACGCTGTCCTTCCGCATGAGTAAAAGCACCGCTGGCCAGATTCAGGTTCCCTTCGGCGTGAGAAGATCTGCCGCTTGCCGTGTTGTTCTCGCCCTCAGCATGGGCTGCCTGTCCAGATGCAGTCGTCTCCAAGCCTTCAGCATGCGAATCAAGACCGCTCGCAATGGTCAATTCACCTTCCGCGTGTGCATTAATGCCAGCTGCGATCGTAAGTCCGCCTTCGGCATGGGAGTTCTGCTCAAGCGCTGATGTTAGAAATCCCTCGGCATGCGAGTTGACCCCATCTGCAATGGTGGCTTGGCCTTCCGCATGCGCATAGAGCGCACGCGCCATCGTACCGCCGCCCTCCGCATGAGAAGCCGATCCAGATGCAGACGTAAAATATCCTTCAGCATGGGCTGCTTCTGCACCAGCTATGGTCTGCTCCCCTTCGGCATGAGAGTATAGCCCGGAGGCGATGGATGCTCCTCCCTCTGCATGTGAGGCATCTGCCAGCGCTTGCGTTAAGTAGCCTTCAGTGTGAGCCGCCGTCTGCGTTGCTATCGTATCCAGCCCTTCTGTATGTGACGAGCTACCGATTGCCACCGTGTTGGTCCCTTCCGCTGTGGAACATGCTCCTACCGCCTGTGAATTGCACAACATCGTACATCTTCCTTTCCAGAATCTTTGATTCTATTATTCTATGAAAGAAGTATGAACAATGCCTGGGACATTGCTAGGCAGGAAGTTTCTTTTTTTAGAAACGCGGTTATGACTACGTTTTTTTGCACTTCATTAAATTCCTTTAGTGATGACTAATCTGACAACCGATCATATCAAAAAAGACCTGCGAACAAGTCATATAGATGAACTCGTTCGCAGGTCTTCTAACAGCCTATATAGCCTTAGCTTCCGTTCCAAGCGGCATTGTAAAATAAACCGGCTTTTGCGCTTCATTTTGTTGATATACCACCAGCAGCAATGTTCTGCCTTCGGCAGCACCCGGAGTGCCTCCAGCCAGAACTTTGTCCAGATGGAACGGTAAAATCTCCAGTACAGCATGCTTCTGCAGCTCTTTTTCACTGAGTGCCATGCTCTCGTATACCGAAGAAATCTCTTCAGGATGATCGATTAGGCGCTTGATATACCCTGACCAATCGCTCTTCTCCAGCGTAAGATCCCACCATATTTTGCGCGGCTTGTATTTGTGTCCAAGGAAGTAATCCAGCTTCATCAGACCAAGAATGACGTCCATGTTCGCCGTACCCCGATCCTCTAGGAATGCACGCAGACGGGTGAACAAATCCTCCAGCTGGTGACCGATCTTTTGCCAGCCCTGTCCTTCCCAGTAGTCTCCAAAAGCTTGGAAGAAATCAAATGGTGAGGAGAACTCCTGCTCCATCAGATACTTAAGTGTATGATCCATTCGGTGTGCGTTCCAGTATTTCTCCAGTACATCCTCCAGTCGTTTTAATCGGACGATATCGCTGAATGGAAGCACATCACTTCCCAAAATCTCATACGGCGCATGCTCCATATACGAGTAATTGTACTTGTCCGCATCAATTCGGAGGCCCGTCCCCCGCAGCATTTTTAGAAATCCGAGCTGAAGCTCTTCTGGACCTAGTGCAAATACATCGTTAAAGGTCTTACGGAACGTATCGTAATCCTCAAGTGGAAGTCCGGCGATGAGATCCAGATGCTGATCGATCTTACCGCTCTCCTTGATCTTGCTCACCGTACGGCTCAGCTTCGTAAAGTTCTGACGGCGCTTCACGAGCTCGTTCGTCGGATCATTCGTGGACTGAACGCCGATTTCGAACCGGAATATGCCAGGCGGGGCATGCTCAGCCAGATAATCCAGCACCTCAGGACGCATAATGTCGGCCGTGATTTCAAATTGGAACACACAGCCCCTGTGGTTCTCAATAAGGAACTGGAACATTTCGAGCGCATAATCACGCTTGATATTAAACGTCCGATCCACGAATTTGATCAGCTTAGCGCCGTTATCGATCAGATATAGAATGTCCGCCTTGGTACGCTCAATATCGAAGTACCTCACACCGACCTCAATGCTGGAGAGACAGAACTGGCAGCTAAACGGACAGCCGCGGCTCGTTTCGAAATACACGACTCTTTTACCCAGATCAGGGATATCCTCTGCAAAACGATGTGGTGATGGCAGTTCATTCAGATCGGCCTTTGGCCTGCCCGGCATGACAATAACTTCATCGCCCTTGCGATAGGCAAGTCCATACACGAAATGGTATTTTTGCGTCGTCTCAATCTCCGTCAGCAGTTGGTGGAAAGTCTCTTCCCCTTCGCCCACAACGATAAAATCCACGTTTGTCAGACGATCCATCCAGTATTCCACATCATAAGACACCTCAGGCCCGCCAAGGATAATTTTGACCTCGGGCATAACCTTCTTCAATATATTAACAACCTTGATGGTCTCTTCGATATTCCAGATATAGCAGGAGAATCCGATGACATCCGCCCCGTGCTGATATAGATCGGACACGATGTTCATAACCGGGTCCTTGATCGTATATTCGGCAAGCTCAATTTCAAAATCTTTCTCGCTGTATGCCTTCAAGCAGCGAATGGCAAGTGACGTATGGATATACTTCGCGTTGAGTGTTGATAAAATAACCTTCATTCTGCACAACCTTTTCCTTGAGGTGTTATATAATTAATCATTGTCTAGAAATCATAATCATCGTACGGCTCATCTTGAGGAACTCCGCCCTGATTCAAGAAGAAATCCAGGAACGGCTGTCCGTATTTCCGGAATTTTACTTCCCCGACCCCTTTTATCTTCAGCATGTCACGTTCGCTTTGCGGACATACCACACTCATCTCTCGTAGTGTCGCATCATTGAAAATAATATAAGAAGGCACATGCTCTTTCTCCGCCAGCTCCCTGCGAATCAGCCTTAACTGCTCGAATACCGTTTCATTGACTGCCGAAGGCGATGTATCCCGGCTCACACGGCTGCCCCTGCTGCTGCGAGAGGACGCTGACGCACTTACTACGCGGGCAACACGCTGCATCACTTCACGCTGCCCTTTGAGTACTTCTACCGCCAGCGGCTGCAATCTTACTACGGGATACTGTCCTTCGGATAGCATAAGATATCCCTCTGACACCATGACGTTAATAATCTCCGATATTTCCTTCTCTGAGCGATTGGACATGACGCCATGCGTAGGCAGTTGGTCAAACCCATACTCCAACACCTTCTTGTTCCGCGACCCCTTCAGCACCTGAGATACCATCGTAATGCCGAACCTTTCACGCATCCGGTGTATGCAGGAGAAGATCTTCTGCGCATCAACGGTCATGTCGATTTGCTCCCGGTCATCCGTACAGGAGCTGCATATGCCGCAGCCTGTACCGTCGTGAACCTCGCCGAAATAGTCCAGCTGTGCACTGCGAAGGCATTTGGTCGTGTAGCAGTAATCAATCATCTGCTGGAGCTTACGGTAGTCATTCCGCTTCCGATCCTCATCTTGAAATTCACCCTGCTCAATGAGGAATTTCTGGGTCATGATATCCTGCGCGCTGAACAGAAGAATGCACTGGCTGGGCTCGCCGTCTCGTCCTGCACGGCCTGCTTCCTGTACATAAGCTTCCATATTTTTTGGCATATTGTAATGAATGACATACCTTACGTTACTCTTGTCGATCCCCATGCCGAAGGCATTCGTAGCGACAACGACTCTTATATCATCGAATAGAAAAGCCTCCTGGTTCCCCGCACGTTCATCATCCGTCATACCGGCATGGTAACGCCCTGCTGCAATCCCCGCAGATGTGAGCCGGCTGTACAGATCATCCACATCCTTACGGGTTGCCGCGTAGATAATCCCTGCCTCATCCGCATGCTCACGGGTGTAATCCATAATATACTCCTTCTTGTTCTCACCGCGCAGCACCTGCATCGCCAGATTGTCCCGTCCAAGTCCGGTGACGAATGTTTCAGGCTCTCGAAGCCGAAGCAGCTCCAGAATATCGTCCATAACGGCAGGTGTTGCCGTTGCTGTGAAGGCAGCCACGATCGGGCGCTGAGGCAAATAATCCACGAACGGTGCTACCGCCAAATAGCTCGTCCGAAAATCGTGTCCCCACTGGGATACGCAGTGTGCTTCATCCACAGCAACGCAGGAGATCGGCAGGGCAGCCATCTCATCACGGAACCAATCCAATTCAAGACGCTCCGGCGCTACATATAACAGCTTCAGCTCTCCGCGCTGTGCTGCCCGAATTCGGTCATTCACCTCACGTCCAGTAAGTGTACTGTTGATATATGCTGCAGGCACGCCCATCGCGAGCAGCGCATCCACTTGATCCTTCATAAGTGATATAAGAGGAGACACCACCAAGGTCAGTCCCGGATGCAGAAGTGCAGGAATCTGATAACATATCGACTTCCCGCCACCTGTCGGCATAATACCAAGCGTGTCTTGCCCTCTCAATAAACTCTCTACTATTTTCTTCTGTCCTTCCCGAAAGTCGGGATAGCCGAAATACGTCTGAAGCAGCTCACGCGCTTCATCCATTGTCCGCTCTTGTATACTCATTGTCCGTTAACTCCTCACCCTTTTCCTAATATGCCCAATTTGACTTTGCTTAAGGAAAAAGAAAACATCATCTCTCAATCTATTAAGTGTACCGAACTTCCCTGCTCTACATCAAGATACCTGATGCATTTCATTTCGAAACTGCTCAATTCAATTTCAGATTAATCATATAACACAAAAAAGGAAGCCATCTCAAGGGGATGACTTCCTTCCTTTTTTGAACATATTATATATATTAATCAATCCATCCATTCCGGTTCGTCATAGCCTGGGAAATGCTCATCCACCAGCTTCTTAAACTCGGTGGATTGAATATGCTCCTTCAAGCTGCGAGCAAAGTTTGTCCCTTGATCCTTGCTGCGCACGACCAGCTGGTCCAAGAATTGACCCGGAACATCCTCCACATCAAGTGCATCCTGTTCAGTAAGCCCTGCCTCCACAGCAATATGCAGCGGTGCAACAATAAGTGCTTCATTCTTGATACGATCGGCGAGCTGATCATTTGCTGCCTTCTCAAACTTTAAATTTTTCGGATTATCTGTTACGTCTGTTTCCACAGACATCTCGGATAATGACGCGCCTTTGCGGATGCCAATCAGATCCTCGTCCTCCAGCATCATCAGAGCTCGTCCCTGCATGAGTGGATCCTCTGGAATAATGACCGTACTGCCGTCTGCAATCTGATCCTCGTCTTTAAAAGTATTTGAATACAGCGCAAGCGGCTCACTCGGAACACTTGTTAAGGTCGTAAGCTGTTCCTTGCGATTATCCATAAACGTATTAATATAGGCATCAATTGTACCTTCTTCAAGCTTCGTTGCTGCCTCAGAAGGATCCTTTATTTCCGTTACCTGCAAGGTGTACCCTTGCTTCTCAAACAGATCCTTGATTGTCTTGTCTACAAATGGCTTGCTGTTACCAGCAATCACGATTTGCTGATCCTCATCGATGCTTTCCTTGCCTAGGTCATTGCTGTTTTCTTCTACCAAATGATCACCACAGGCGGCGAGCAGCAAGCTAAGTATAGCGAGAAGTGCTAATAGATGAAACTTCTTTTTCTTCATATTCATGATGTCCTATTCTCCCTTTTCTTCATACTCTAATAAGGTTTCATACTAGAGCTTATTCTATGCATAATAATGTCTGCACGAGCAACCTCCCCGAACTCAGGCGATCCGTGCAAACTTTACCTCTTGTGTGGTATATTAACCAGGATATCAAGAACTAAACGCTTGATGGATTTGCCGTATTTTTAACCGAACCAGGAGGCCTTAAGGCATGCGAAAAAAAACGAATTACCAAGGTACAGAGGATGGCTACAGCAACCGTCCGCCGTCAAGCTCTAATACCAGATCACATAAAGCCAACAAAGGACATACTTCCAGCTTCAAAAGAACTGCCAAATCCCCTTCGGGCAAGTCAGCTTCCGTAAAGCAGACGACCCTGCAGGCCTACATCGTTCAAGAGAACTCCGAGCTGCTCGCCTACCTGCTGTCCATCTTGTCCAATAAGAGCCGTAATGCAGTCAAGGCACTATTGTCACGCGGCCAGATTTCTGTTGATGGGAAGGCAGTAACCGCCTTTAACTATCCTTTAACCAAAGGTATGAGAGTTACGATTGATCAAGAGAAGAAAGAAGAAGCTCCTCCTCTCATCGGACTGACGATTCTGCATGAGGACGACGATATCATTATCGTGAACAAGGATTCCGGCTTATTATCCGTTGCCTCTGATAAGGAACAGGAGCTCACAGCTTATCGCCAGCTGATGGCCCACGTGCGTTTATCTCATCCTGCTAACCGAATCTTCATCGTTCATCGTCTTGATCGAGATACATCGGGTGTGATGATGTTTGCGAAGAGCGAAGAAATTCAGCAAGCCTTGCAAAATGCTTGGCGCGATACGGTCGAAGAAAGAACGTACGTAGCACTTGTGGAAGGCAAAGTGAAGCAGGACCAAGGAACAATTACCTCTTATTTAAAAGAGAGCAAAACACTTAAAATGTACTCCACTCCTTATGCAAATGATGGACAAAAGGCAATAACGCACTACAAAACACTGCTGACGGGAAGTGATTATTCACTGCTTGAGATACAGCTCGAGACTGGGCGCAAGAATCAGATCCGGGTTCATATGGAGGAATTGGGTCATCCGGTTTCAGGGGACAAGAAGTATGGTGCAAAAGGCCGTGGTATTGGCAGACTCGCTCTTCATGCGAGAGTGCTGGCCTTCACCCATCCGGGAACAGGTAAGCCGATGCGGTTCGAGACACCGATTCCAAAAGCATTTCTCAGACCTTTCCCATCTAAATAATTGGATGGTTCTTATTTGTAAAGGCTGTTCCCATTTCCCAATGCTCACATTGGTTCAGGGAACAGCCTTTACAAATTACATATACTCGAGCGAGCAAAGGCTTCAAATAATTACTGTTCTGGACTCTCTGGAGTATAATACTCTCCGAAATATATACTTTATTCGTAATCCGGAGTAAACTTAATTCCTTCGTATAAAATGGAAACCGCGTCCATGCGTAGCCGCGGTTCATTGCACTAATTTTTCATTTAATTATCTAAAGTCTCTTTAATTCCATGCTCTTCTGGGTAAAGTAAGTACAGAACTGTACATGTTACTAGCGATACTTGCGACAGGGGGCAAGCATGAATGGCACTTACACCAGAACAGCGTATTGAACTCCACGGGTTTAACAATTTGACTAAATCCCTCAGCTTCAATATGTACGATGTATGTTATACGAAGACCAAGGAAGAACGCGAAGCTTACATTGAATATATCGATGAACAATATAATGCAGACCGATTGACCCAGATTCTGACGAATGTATCCAACATCATTGGAGCGCATGTGCTTAATGTGGCGAAGCAGGACTATATTCCTCAAGGGGCAAGCGTAACCCTGCTCGTATCCGAGGGACCTGTAGGCGATGCTGAAGAGGAATCTTTTGAAGAATCACCCGGTCCTCTTCCAGATCATGTGGTGATGCATTTGGACAAGAGCCATATTACCGTTCACACCTATCCGGAATTCCATCCATACGAAGGAATCAGTACCTTCCGTGCGGATATCGATGTATCCACTTGTGGAGAGATTTCACCGCTGAAGGCTCTGAATTATCTTATTCATTCGTTTGATACCGATATTATGACGATCGATTATCGTGTCCGCGGATTTACCCGTGATATTGACGGAAACAAGCTGTTTATTGATCATGACATTAGCTCCATTCAGAACTACATTCCAGCCAGTATCCAGCAGCAATTTGATATGATTGACATCAATGTGTACCAGCATCATATTTTTCACACCAAATGTAAATTGAAGGAATTTGATCTGAACAACTATTTGTTTGGCTATACGAAGGACAAGCTGAATGTAGAGGAGCAACAGGAAATTACGGAGCAGCTCAAGACAGAGATGGACGAAATTTATTATGGCATCAATATGGATGCTGGCGTCATTGACGAAAATGCAGAAGAAGATTTTATTTACGAGCGGGCAGTTGATATGGAAACATGAGATGGATGAAAAAAGGATAGCATCGCCAGAGACTAGAGCTTTGGCGTCTGCTATCCTTTTTTTGTTAGATGATGAAATTGCTCTATTGACGCAACAAATGGATATATTTTAATTCAATTTATTGCGCAATTTATTGACGCAATATTTGAATCACTTCAACTCAAATAATTGCGCAATTTATTGACGCAATATTTGAATCACTTCAACTCAAATAATTGCGCAATTTATTAACGCATGAATTTCACAGCAAATTTGGCGGCTTCATGCACCTCTTGCACAAAAGCCCGGTTTTCCTTCTCCCACTCCTGCTCATCATCCAAGGCAATTTCCTCTATGAATTCATTTAACAGCTCCGCCAGTTCCTTTTTAGAAGGCGCATTGCCTGCATTTTTACCTCTAAGTAGCTTGACTACAGAACGAACGACGCTGAGACTCTCCTTGATGTAAGGATATTCGTCACGATCCCAAGCCTTCGGGTTGTCCATATCCAGGAATACAATCCATTGATCAAGTAAGTCAGCTGCTCTTTTAGATGTCATTTGTACCATTCTAATTCGATTCTCCATTTCTATCCCTTAAAAGTTTCCTTGCCCTAACGATAACCTTTGGCCATAAAACTAGCAAGCCCGTTTCACAGACTATGTATAAATTTCGGCCTATATGGAAGCATAAACCAAGTTGACGTCAGCTTATAATTTATTTAAACTAAAGTTGTTAAGATCTCTTAATAATTAAACACTATAAATAATATTCAGATCTCGAGGTGAACGATTTGTGAAACAAGAATTGCTGTCTGAGCTAATTAGCGGCTATATGATGAATTTTGTGGCGAAATATGCAAAGATTCTGGACAACGAGCTAACGTCCTCACAGTACTTCATCCTTCGGACACTTGCTCGGGAAGGTCCTCAGACTTCGACTTATTTTGCAGGCTCACTAGATGTGACGATGCCAGCCATTACGAATCTTAGCAACAAGCTGGTACGCAAAGGTTATATTGAGCGAAGGAGTTCTGAGTCCGACAGACGCAAGATCGTGCTGCATATTACGGAACAAGGCATGGCATTCGAGCAACAAATGCTGGATCGATATAAGGAACTCACCAATGGACTGTGGTCCGATTTCTCAGAAGAAGAGCTCGATCTGCTCATTGCCGCTTATAAGAAGATGATCAAGCATCAGAACATGGATCAACACACAGCTTCTACTCGATCAGAAACTGTCGATTAAAGCAGCTTGTAATTGAAATTCATTACTTGGGAGGAACAAGTCATGGGAAGATTAGATAATAAAGTAGCGATTATTACAGGAGCAGCAGGTGGTATGGGCAAGGCAGACGCCATTCTTTTTGCTCAGGAAGGAGCTAAGGTAGCCATTACCGATCTTCAAGAAGACAAAATTCAAGAAGTCGTAGCCAAGATCAATGCTGCTGGGGGAGAAGCCATCGGATTCAAGCATGATGTTACTTCCGAAGAAGGCTGGATTAACATTGTTAATGAAACCGTTGCCAAGTTTGGGAGGATCGATATTCTAGTCAACAACGCTGGTGTGTCCAACGCGACTCCTTATATGGATCTTACAGTTGAGGGCTTCGAGAAGACCATGTCCATCAATGTGACCAGCATCTTCCTGGGTCAGAAGTATGTCATTCCACATATGATCGAAGCCGGAGGCGGCTCCATCGTTAACATCTCTTCGATCGCCGGCTTGACAGGCGGCAGCGGTGCAGGGCCCTATACAGCAAGTAAAGGTGCTGTACGGATGCTGACTAAAGCGACAGCAGTCGATTATGCGAAGCACAATATTCGTGCCAATTCTGTTCACCCTGGTTATATTGAAACACCGATGACTGTTGAAATGTTCAAGGACGAGCGTATGACACAATGGTTCCAGTCTCAAACCCCGCTCCCTCGACTTGGTAAAGCGGAAGATATCGCCAGAGGCGTATTGTTCCTGGCATCGGATGAATCCTCCTATATTACTGGAGTGGAGCTGCCCATCGACGGAGGATATTTCGCGAAATAATTCTATTCTGGGGAGTGCTGATATCATGTCTAATCATAAACAAATCGCAGTCATTACAGGTGCGGGTAGCGGAATCGGCCGAGCGAGCAGCGTCCAGCTGGCGAAGGACGGTTATACCGTTGTTCTCGTCGATTATAATACGGAATCCGGAGAAGTGTAGCTGCATCGTTCCAGCAAGGCGGGTACGTGCCTGAAGAGCTGTCCAACATGAGAATGGGACGCCCGACGAGATATCCGGTGTCGTCTCCTTCATGGCCTCCCCTGCTTCCAGTTACATGACGGGCTCGATTGTGACGATTGATGGCGGTCTTACACTTTAATTGGACGTATCCGAATTTAAAAGTTTCGCATAAAGGCTGTATCTGCATTAGGCAGGTACAGCCTTTTCTTGTAACGCAGAGATTATCCAGCAAAAATAGACTATAATAGGTTAGAATGAGTGTTATTACGAGAGGAGTGCTGAGTAGACATGGATTATACTTCGAACCCGAACAACTGGTTCCATGGAAATAAGGTTCGGCTTGCCGCAGCGATTCAGCAGGATGCGCAAACACTTGCAGGTTATACAGAAGACTATGAATATTTGAGAAATTTGGATACCGATTATGCTGTTCCGCAAACCGTTCAGGAGAATGAACCCAAGAGTGCCCGGATGGATCACGGCGTTGAATTTATGCTGCGTACGATTGATGAAGACCGCCTAATCGGTTTTGTCGCTCTGCACAGCATCGAGTGGAACAACCAGTCGGCCAGACTTGCCATTGGTATCGGTAAGGCCAAGGACCGCAACAAAGGATACGGCAGTGATGCACTTCAGCTCATATTGCGCTACGCTTTTTACGAGCTGAATTTGAACCGGGTCAGCCTGGATGTCATTTCGTATAACGAGATTGCCTATCATGCCTATAAGAAAGCCGGCTTCGTGGAAGAGGGCCGTATGCGCCAAGCGGTCCTGCGCGGAGGTCAGAAATACGATCGAATCTTGATGGGCCTACTGAGAGAAGAATGGGAAGCTTGCCAGCCATCCTGATCTCCTATGAGTAGTCGGTTTTGCAAATATCACGATATTAAAAAAGATAGATACAGCATATAAAGTGTATGCCATATCTATCTTTTTTGTCGCATACCTCTACCGGTTCGTTAAACCAGCACATCCTGCAGTTCCGTATGCTTATCCATTACACTGCTGGCAAAAGAACACATGGGAACAACCTTTAATTGATTATCTCTCGCATATTGAACGACCCGCTTCACCAGATCAACTCCGACACCTTCACCCCGTAGCTCTTCTGACACAAAGGTATGGGTAATCATGATGACGCCTGGCCCTTCTCCACCTTCACGCCCTGGCTCAAATCCAATGGTCGCGGCCTTTTCGCCATTCTGCTCTACGTAGAACTCATTGGCTCCCTGCAATATTTCACTCATGATATGTAACTCCTCTCTATACCGGATCTCAGACTAACATGCCTCAAGCCTATCTACATACTCTTACACAACATCATCCAAGAATGACGCACGCTCCGGTAATTGCAGCTTCTATATAGTTCTGGCTGCGTGAGTTGGTCTCACATATCTAGCTTGCCAATATGCGCTATAATTTATGATTTAATCGCTTTAATTCGAATCCGCTTATAATCGATATACCATACTCCGTCATGAAATAACTCTGCTCTCGTCTTGTCCGCGATTTTCTGATATATATGGATCTTCTCTCTTGCATCTATCCCTTTAAAAAATGAACTCGAAAAACCACTAAGCCAGTGTTGCAGCCCCTCATCTCCGTCATGCATCGGCGTCGGCCGATCGAAATGAACAGCATATGCTACATGGAACCCCAGCGCTTCGAGGAGTGTACTGTACTCGCCGATGCTTGGGAAATACCACGGGTTCAACTCAGATGCATGGATACTGCACTCCTCTTCAAGCACCTCATAAATTGCCTGGGTTACGATCTGCACATTACCCTTGCCTCCGAATTCCGCCATAAATCTCCCTCCAGGCTTCAGCACCTGATAGATGCTTCTTGCTGCTCCTTCCGCGTTCTTCATCCAATGCAGCGCAGCATTGGAGAATACAGCATCATAGAAGGCTTTATCTCCAATATACTGCTCCGCATCTCCTTGTATAAACCGAAGATGAGGGTATTTGTCACGAGCCTTGGCCAGCATATCTGGAGACATATCCATCCCCGTAACCTCGGCCCCGAAGCCAGCAATCTCATTCGTCAGATCACCGGTCCCGCAGCCGATATCCAGAATCCGTTCACCCTTGACCGGTGCAAGCAGGCTAACGACGCCCTTCCCCAGCTCCGATACAAATGAAAGCTTGCTGTCATACAGCTCTGAAGCCCATACTTGATCATTATTCATTCGGGAATCACTCCTCATCCTGACATTCTAGAATGATCCCATTATGACACAGCGGCTGAGCTTACCTTAAATACTCTTTTCCTATGGAGCTTATAGTCCTGAGCTATACCGATTGCGAGGGTTCAGGTTATTACTCAGCCGGTTAATTCTCCATTCCATTCGGGTAAACAATGATCTTGAGACTCCCGCTCTTGTTATGAATAGCCCGCTCCATCGCTTCCTGAGTCTCTTCCAAGGTATAACGGTCTGTAATTAGTGAATCGGCTGGAATCTCACCCGAAGCAAGGAACTTGATACCATCCGGATAGGTGTTGGCATAACGGAATACACCATAAATGTCGATCTCATTATCTGCGATGAACGGAACGTTCAGTGGAATTTCATCCTGGGCAGGAAGTCCGACAATGACGAGCTTGCCTCCTCGGCGCAGCGAAGACAGAGCTGAACTCAGCGCCCGTGGACTCCCTGCGGTCTCCCAAGCCGTATCTACACCGATTCCGCCTGTAAGCTCCTTAATTTTAGCGTTGGCATCCTCTTTCGATACATTAATGGCATGTGTGGCTCCCAGCCTAAGTGCTGCATGAAGCCGAATATCCTCAAGATCGGTAACGATAATCTGGCTCGCACCGAAGGATCTAGCGGCAGCCACCGCCATCAAGCCTACCGGCCCCATCCCCATAATGGCAACCGTAGCGCCAGGTTTAAGCTCACAGCGATTCGCAGCATGGATTCCCACCGAGAACGGTTCAACAAGTGCTGCTGCTTCATAAGAGAGCTCATCCGGAATCGGAAATACGAAATCCTCCCGAATCGCTAAATATTGAACAAATGCACCATCTACAGGAGGAGTAGCCAAAAATTCAACCTCAGGACACAGATTATATCTGCCTTCTTTACAATAACGGCATCTGCCGCAGGTTACCCCGGGCTCTATGGCTACTCGGTCTCCTGTCTTCACACGCTTCACACGATCTCCAGTCTCAATTATAATTCCTGCACATTCATGACCCAGAATGATCGGCTTCTCCACAACAAATCTTCCGATTCTGCCATGCTCATAATAATGAACATCTGAACCACATACCCCAACCGCCATAATCTTGACCAGCACTTCGTCCGGTTTCACCTCAGGTATAGGCAGCTCCTTGAGCTCAATGTGACCTGGTTTATCCATAATTGCTGCTTTCATTAACTTTAGTTTCTCCATAATAGACACTCTCCTTGATCGTATGAATTGAAGGAATTAAAAAATGAACGCGGTTACATAATTACGGTTCAGTTCCCCAGTTGATCAGGTAGTACAGCTAAATATCCTTAGCTTCTTCAACCTGCCACAGAACTTATTCTCAAGTTTTCTTTAACAAAAAGACAGCTTCCTCTTTCATACTACCATACTTGTATGGTAGTATGGTGAAGAAATGAGGTGAAATTTTAAATGGATTTACATATTCGTCCTCAGCCAACTTCCACAAGAGAAGCCGTGTACGATGCATTGAAGGACCAAATTTTGAATTTTGACCTCATTCCGGGAACAAGCATATCCGAGAAAGAAATTGCATTAGCTTTTAATGTCAGCCGTACACCTGTACGAGAGAGCTTTCTCAGGCTGGCCGGAGAAGGACTGCTTGACGTGTATCCTCAGCGCGGTACGATGGTGTCTCTCATTGATCTATCCCTCGTTGAGGAGGCCCGCTTCATGAGAGAGCAGCTGGAATGCGCCGTTGTTCGTCTTGCGTGTCATCAATTCTCGGAAGTGGACATCCAGGAGCTTGAGCTGCTGCTTATCAGACAGCGTGCTTCCATGGAAGCACAGGATAACAAATCGATGTTTGAGCTCGATGAAGCCTTTCACCGCACCTTATTTACACGATGCAGCAAGAGTAATACTTGGGCCGCCATGCAGCAAATGAATGTTCACATGAATCGAATCCGCAAGCTGCGTCTTGCAGCCGATCAGGACTGGCAGCATATTTATGATCAGCATCAGCAGATGGTGGATTCTATTTCCAGACAGGATGAGAAGCGCGCGGTAGCCCTCATGAAGGATCATATGAACCTGGCTATTCACGATGAGCGTTTCTTAAGAGGAAAATTTCCAAATTATTTCAAACCTTGACCAATGAAAGGTGGCTGCTAACATGAAAATGGTGTTCCGCTGGTTTGGCGAAGGCAACGATACGGTCACTCTGAATCAGATTAGGCAAATTCCAGGCGTCGAAGGTATCGTATGGGCACTGCATGATGTTCCTGCTGGTGAAGAATGGCCGATGGACAAAATTCTCGAGATAAAGTCTCAAGCCGAACTGGCCGGACTTCATCTCGATGTTGTTGAAAGCGTGAACATTCATGAAGATATCAAGCTGGGTCTTCCCTCCAGGGATCAGTACATCGAGAATTATAAGAGAACAATAGAGAAGCTTGCCCAGGTTGGTGTTAAAGTGATCTGTTATAATTTCATGCCCATTTTTGACTGGCTGCGGACTGACTTATACAAGGAAGGACCTGACGGCTCGACTGCTCTCTTCTATGAAAAAGCACGAATCCACAACATTGATCCCTTTGATCTGGTTCATCAGATCAATCAGGATTCACAGCTGACAATGCCTGGCTGGGAGCCTGAGCGCCTGAAGCACCTGACCGCTCTATTTGAGGCCTACACGAATGTAACGGAGGAAGACCTGTGGTCCAATCTGGAATATTTCCTGAATGAGATCATTCCAATTGCTGAGGCTCATGACATTAGAATGGCCATTCACCCGGACGATCCGCCATGGTCCATCTTCGGTCTGCCGCGGATTATTACAAGTCAGGACAACATCCGACGTTTCCTCTCTATTTATAACAGTCCGAACAACAGCATTACGCTCTGCAGCGGCTCGCTCGGCGCAAATCCAGGGAATGATATTGTTTCCCTGATCCACGAATTCAAGGATCGAATTCCATTTGCCCATATCCGCAACGTCAAAGTATTTGATAACGGTGACTTCATGGAGACCTCCCATCGTACTCAGGATGGAACGGTCGATATTACGGGAATTGTCCAGGCATACCATGACACCGGATTTACCGGTTATGCACGTCCAGATCATGGACGGCATATATGGGATGAGAAATGCAGACCTGGTTACGGGCTGTATGATCGTGCGCTTGGCATTATGTATTTGTGGGGCCTATGGGACGCCTACGCCCGAATTAAAGAAGGAAATACGCTGGAAGAGCAGGTGAAGAGTATATGAGCAGCCTGAAATCACAGCCAAACCACGCAAGCCTTGCCGGAAAAGTGGCCGTTATCACTGGAGGCTCCGGTGTGCTGTGCCGTGTAATGGCTGAAGAGCTGGCAAGACAAGGAGCCGCAGTCGCCATTCTGAACCGAACGGCGGAGAAGGGAACCGAAGTCGCTGATAAGATTAATCAGAATGGCGGCACCTCCATTGCGGTGGCCTGCGATGTAACGGACGAACAGAGTTTAATCTCTGCTGCCGACACGGTTGCACAAGAGCTTGGCCTCTGTGACATTCTGATCAATGGCGCCGGAGGCAATCGTCCGACGGCCATCACGACGAATGAGATTTTTCAGACTGAGGATCTCACAAGTGAGGATACCGTCTCCTTCTATGATCTGAAAGTCGAAGGATTTCGAGGCGTCTTTGATCTGAATATTGTAGGCACGCTGATTCCGACTCAAATATTCTCCAAACAAATGCTGGGCAGAGAAGGCACAACCATTATCAATATTTCTTCGATGAGCGCCTACTCCCCCATGACCAAGGTTCCTGCCTACAGTGCGGCAAAAGCAGCGATCAGCAATTTCACGGAATGGCTGGCCGTTCACCTCGCTGAAGCAGGCATCCGCGTCAATGCAATTGCACCAGGCTTCTATCTCACAGAACAAAATGAGAAGCTGCTGCTCAATGAAGATGGAAGCTTGACCGAACGTTCGAATAAGATTATCTCCCACACTCCGATGCGCAGGTTTGGCAAACCGGAAGATCTGCTTGGTACGCTGCTGTGGCTGGCCGATGATAATGCATCCGGCTTTGTTACAGGTACTGTCATACCGGTCGATGGAGGCTTTAACGCCTATTCGGGTGTGTAGTTTCATAGAGCTAAGTAAAGTATACTCAGGTCTGCGTACATACGCAGGCCTTTCTTACAATCAATAGCTCAAACTGACATCTATCCCCTGTATTATCCCTCCATACGTATCTGTCCACGCTCGCAAGCCTCCGATAAGCTCTGTTCTAGTAATACTCTTATCATTTTATTTTAGTTAGTATTAAACTTAAATCTAAAATTCCTAACTCTCACGAATCACAATTAGTAGCTCGGCCAACCGTCCGGCCAATTCAGATCACTGATCAAGAGTTTAGGAGCCCCGTTATCGTCCGCATCATAGGCATGTCTCACAATCACATTGGTGCTATAGATGTCCTGTCCGCCTGGTCCCTTCCACTTCACATTACCCGAATCGAGTACTGTACCCCCGCCGTTCAACATATTAACACCGTTCTTATCCACGTACGGCCCGGTGATGCTGGTTGAGCGGCCATATACAATTTTGTAAGTGCTGTTCACCCCTTGGCAGCAGGAATCAATCGAAGCGAATAAGTAATAATAGCCGTTACGGTAAACAATGCTTGGTCCTTCAATAGCTCCATTGTTCGAAGGTCTCGCAGCAATGGAATGGATGCTGCCCGTCGGCTTCATCGTGTTTTTATCCAGTTTCGTAAGCTTGATGCCGCTCCAGTATGAGCCGAACGCAAGCCATGGTTCGCCGTTCGCATCAATGACGAGATTCGGGTCAATCGCATTATAATTGTTAGACGTCGTAGTCCGAAGCACTAAACCATCATCTCTCCACTGCCCTGCCCCTACACTGGAAGCGGATGCAAGACCGATCGCGGACTGGTTGGAGCCGAATGTCGAGATAGAGTAGTAAAGCCATACTCTGCCGTTGTATTCATGAATATCCGGTGCCCATACGTCGTTATGGGTTTGATTCGGTACATAGGAGCTCCACCATGAAGGAGGACTTAGGAAGATCTGAGGAACCCGGTACCAATGGGTGCCATTGTCTGATTTCAACACCTGAATGCCTTGCCCTGTCGAGAATGTATACCAGTTGTTCCCTTCCTTAATGATACTCGGATCATGTACCCCAATATCGCCTGTCAAATTCCAAAAAGCTGCAAAGCCGGGTGAACTGAGTCCGAACACGGACACCGATGTAGCGAGTGCTGCCGTAAGCAGCCACTTCTTTAACTTTTTCACTGAATATCACCGCCATGAATGGATTAGAGTCACTCAATTTAATTTAAATAAATTTAAATCATTTTATACTCAATAAGAATATAAAAGCGTTTACATTTTGCTGCAACTAAAATTTTACATTTTGTTCATCTTTTTTGAAGTGCCGCTTACACTTCTCGTCCTTTCTCATTCTTTCATGTTGTTCGCTTGGCAAAAATAGCTTAGAATGCAATTATCATCAATATTACATTATTACCATGGTCTGCTATTTTATCTGGTAATTTGTATGCTGCCTCACTACATAATCTACAAAACTCTCATTACTCGTGGAAAGGAATTCTACATATGATCTACATAAAAGATTTAATGTCCGGCATTCATATATTCAAGGCACTTAGTTCGGATGTCAGAATACAAATTATAGATATGCTGTCCAAGCACCAAAGCCTGAACCTGAATGATATTGCTACTAGGCTTAACCTGACAAACGGTGCAATTACGATGCACATCAAGAAGCTTGAGGAGAGCGGCCTGATCAACATTAATACTGCTGTTGGCAAGCACGGGATCCAGAAGATCTGTTATCTGAATGACGATAAGCTGATGGTCGATATACGGAGTCAGGATATACATAACAGATATGAAGCCGAAATCAAAGTAGGACATTACAGCAACTATAAGGCTGTACCTACCTGCGGCCTTGCTACGAAAGACAGCATCGTGGGCGATTTTGATGAACCGAGATATTTTGCTGATCCGATGCGAATTGACGCTGAGCTGATCTGGCTGTCGGAAGGCTTTCTCGAATACCGGATTCCCAATTACCTCAAATCAAATGAATCGTTCAAAGAAATTCAATTCTCGATGGAGCTGGGTTCGGAAGCTCCCGGATTTAATAACAACTATCCTTCCGATCTCTATTTCTATTTGAACGGAATTGAGCTGGGCTGCTGGACGAGTCCGGGGGATTTCGGAGATAAGAGAGGAGCATTTAACCCTGAATGGTGGCCTCCGCATCTGAACCAGTATGGTATGCTCAAGCTGATTCGAATTAACGAGGAAGGCAGCTATGTTGACGGATGCCGAATCTCGGATGTCACCTTGAAGGATATCGCGCTTAACTACAAGAGTGATATTCTGTTCCGTATCGCGGTAACCGATCATCCTGTGAACAAAGGCGGCCTTACCGTATACGGCAAGCATTTCGGCAATTACAGTCAGGACATTCTGGCGCGCGTATTGTATACTGTCGAAGGCGAATAAAGCTTTACAATCCTATAAAGCTTCATAACCCCATTGAGGTCTGCAGCACTCGCGATGCTAATTATATAATTCGCGAAGCTAGCAGGCTTTTATTACTTGTATCAGAGGGAATACCTATCGTCTGCATCATAGTGCATATGGAAATAATGGAAGTTATGATAGAATAAAAGTTCTGATTTGTCAGGAAAATTAATGATAAAGGATGCGTAAATCGATGGAACCTTCGATAACAACAGATAGGAACAGCATAACGATGGAGATTATCGAGGTATGTCTGCTTGCCGGAAAAATTATGCTCCAAAGCGGAGCTGAAACCTATCGTGTAGAAGACACGATGATGAGAATCGCTTCTGCATATGGAATGTCTAACTCGCACAGCTACGTTACACCAACGGGAATCATCTTCTCCACTGACGGTTTGCAGCCAGCCAAGCTGATCCGCATATCGGAACGGACGACCGACCTGCATAAGGTAGCTGCCGTCAACAACGTTTCCCGCACAATCGGTAGAGGCGAGGCAAGTCCTACAGAAGCTTATCATCTGCTGAAGGATATTGAGAACGAGTCGGTACTGTACCGAGTTATCGCGCGCACCTGTGCCGCTGCACTGGCCAGTGGCTGCTTCACCATCATGTTTCAAGGTGGATGGACAGACTTTCTGCCCGCCGTATTGTGCGGAGGTGTCGGATACGCAGCAGTGAGCCTTTTTCAAAGGCTGTCACAGGTTCGCTTTTTCGCGGAATTCACTGCCTCATTTATTATCGGTCTTCTAGCTCTTGTCATGGTCCTCATACGAGTCGGCAACGAGCTGGACAAGATTATTATCGGCTCCGTCATGCCGCTCGTACCTGGACTTGCCATCACGAATGCTGTCAGGGATCTGATGGCAGGGCATCTCGTGTCAGGTCTTTCCAAGGGGGCAGATGCTTTTCTGACGGCGTTCGCGATCGGTGCTGGAATTGCCGTCGTCTTCACTATTATGTAAACGAAAGCTGAGGTACGAACATTATGTTTATTCATATCGTGGAACAAGCTGTAACCAGCTTTATCGCTTCCCTTGCCTTTGGAATCATCTTTAACGCACCTCGAAAAATGCTGTTCCCCTGTGGAATAGTCGGTATGCTCGGATGGATCATCTACGATATTATGGAACCTGGATATGAGGCCGTCTCCGCTACCTTGATGGCAACACTGGTGATTGGTGTATTAAGTCAAGTCTTTGCCAGACTTTATAAGCACCCGGTCATTATCTTCAGCGTAGCGGGTATTATTCCACTCGTTCCAGGAGGAATGGCATACAATGCCATGCGTTATTTTGTACAGAACGATTATACGGCTGCCGTGGAGCTAGCTGCCAAAGCGCTCATGATTGCGGGGAGCATCGCTGTCGGTCTGATCTTATCCGAGGTGCTCAACCAGGCTTTCCGCAGAAAGCCAGCCTAGTTACAGCTATAAAAAAGAACTCGTGATCTGCTGAGGAGTGTAACATCCGTACCCCTCTAGACCTGAGTTCTTTTTATATTGGCATTTACCGTGTGCAGCAGATTAACATGTGTTAGCTTAAACAAGCAGAATAGTTTAATCCAATTTCTTGCCCAGGATGGCTAGATCACGCCTTACACCGTCCAGAACAGCGATCTCTGGATAGTAGCCCCACTGTTCAAAGCCGTATTTCTTCAGTAAGCGAAGGCTTGGTTCATTATGTCCGAATACAAAGCCCAGCATGGTCGTAACGCCCAGCCGCGGACTTTCCTCAATTACTTTTTCAATGAGTCGGCTTCCCGCTCCGGTTCCTCTGAAGGCTTCGTCAACGTAGATGCTGACCTCTGCCGTACCGTCGTAAGCAGGTCTTCCATAGAAGGAGCTTAAGCTGACCCAGCCTGCTATCTGTTCATCATACTTCATCACCCATAGGGGACGCTTATCCGGTGTATGCTCCTCAAACCAAGGTATACGGCTCTCAACTGTGACCGGTTCGAGGTCAGCCGTAACCATTCTCCCTGCAACGGTTGAATTGTAGATCGCAACAATAGCAGGCAAATCCTCTAGTTGTGCATAGCTGAATGTAATGTTCGGTTCCTTCACTGCTGTTATCCCCCACTAAAATCATTTTTTAAAGATTAGAATAACAGAGAAGCCCAAGGATGATCAATAGAGATTCATTTTCAGAAAAGAATCCTCATCAAAATGCTTAAGCCCTGCTGGATAGCTCCAGATCGTAAGGCAGCCCAGTCTGCTCTGCACTCCAGTTCCATAGGAACTGGGATGTCGCCTCATCCATCGCATGCGGCTTCAGCTCCTGAATCCTCTCCTCATAAAAATACTCGCCTGTAACCCCTTTCACTTCTGGACGAATCGCTAGATAGATGGCGGTTCTGGCCCCTTCCTCCGGCGAGAGGAAGAAAGGTGTCTTCCCTAAAAAGGCCATGATCTTCGTACCGAAGCCCGTATTGCGATTAACACCGATACTGGTACCTACCGCCCCGGGATGAAGTGCATTGACTGTGATGCCTGTGCCTTCCAGCCGATAGGCCAGTTCTCTAGTGAACAGCACATTGGCCAGCTTGGACTGACCGTAGCTCTTCACCACGTTAAACCCCTTGGTTAGATGCGGATCTTCCTGATGGATCTTGCCAAATTTATAGGCACCTGATGCCACGTTAACTACTCTTCCTTCTGTCGCATGCAGTAGACTTGGAAGCAGCAGTCTTGTCAGTAAATAATGGCCTAGATGATTCACGCCAATTGCCATTTCGAACCCATCCGATGTTTCCTCTCTCTTCAGTGAGACCACACCTGCATTATTAATAAGCACATCCAGCTTCTCATGGACTGATTGGAATTGTTCAGCAAAGCGGCGGATGCTGTTCAAGGAACCCAGATCAAGTGGCATTAGCTCAATCTGCTTTGAGCCCGTTGCGGCTATAGCTTCATTCAGCGCTTTACGTCCTCGCTCTTCGCTTCGGCACGCCATGATGACATGATATCCTTGCAGTGCTAATTCAATTGTCGTCGCAAGGCCCATGCCGGAATTGGCTCCAGTTACGATGGCTGTTTTTGATTTCATTTGCTAATCATCCTTTCAGCAGGAAACATGCAGCTGTTGTTCATGTTATAGCTTATATAATGAGGTTGGTTGATTCGGACTTCCTATATCATACCTGAATCTATTTCATAAATCATTAAACGGAGAATTTGAAACTATATATAGACAAACAGTACCATTTTGATCTATATATCCTCTTGATTAAAAGCAACTCAGGGTATACGAAATTGATTCAACTTATAAATATCAAATAGGAAAAAGCTATCACTCAGTAGGTTTTAAAGCAATGATTCGATCATCCTCTTCCTCTGGATCTCCTCTTCCGTCCCTGTTGTTCGTCAGCAGATAAATCGTGCCATCAGGACCCTCACTTACACTTCGAATCCGGCCCCATTCGTTCTCGAACAGCACTTCTAGTAGAGGCTCTTCACTTGCCCTGCCTTCTTCATCCAGTTCAAATCTGAGCAGTGCCTCTCCCCGAAGTCCGCCTACAATGAGCGAGTTCTGCCAAGGGCCCTGAGTAATGAACGTCATTCCCGAAGGAGCCCATGTATCGGTTCCACTGTGAACGAGCGGCGAGGTCATCCCCTCCGCCCGCTCATCTCCCTCGATTAACGGCCACCCATAATTGGATCCCTTCTCTATAAGATTCAGCTCATCATAATTCGATTGTCCGTGCTCTGAGCTGTACAGCTGCCCTGTTTCAGGATGCCAGGCAAGCCCCTGCGCATTACGATGTCCAAGACTATATACTTCCGAATCCTTCATCGGATTATCGTCAGGAATCGAACCATCAAGGTGAATACGAAGGATTTTGCCCCCAAGGATCGTTTCATCCTGAGCCATGTCGGGCTCATAGCGTTCTCCGGTCGTGATGTACAGCATCCCGTCTGGGCCTATCTTTAAACGGCCACCGTTATGATTCACACCGCCTGGTATGTCATCCAGCAGCACCTTGTCTATCGCTGCCTCTTGATCCGTCAGCTTAAGTCTGAGCACCCGGTTGAGAATGTCTTGTCCCTCACGGTAAGAGTGATATACGTATACATATTGATTCGACTCATAATCAGGATCCACAGCGAGTCCTAACAGGCCGCCTTCTCCTTCATCTGCAAAAGGAGCGTCAAATGCCAGCACCGGTTCACTCAGCACTTGTCCGTTCTCAATCATACGCAGCGTGCCGGGCCTTTCCGTAAACAGCATTCGACCATCCGGCAAAAAATCAAGCTCCCAAGGCACATGAAGTCCGGCAGCCAAGGTCGTTATTTCATAAGGAAATGAACTGCCGTCTTCCTGCTCCTCCTCCGAAGCAGGCTGTTCCACCTGAGTATCCGGTGCAGTCGGTGCAGGATTGCTTGGACCCGGCTCTTGAGCTGTCTGATTAGAACAAGCGGCAATTACCAGCGACAAGAGACTGATCCCTGGCATCATCAAGTACTTCTTGTTCATTCTTCACTCTCCCTATTCTCCAATTTTTTTCAAATATTACCCTGTTGGGCACTTCCCCAATCTTTACTGCAGATGACTGGCTTTAACCTGCCTCATGGGAATCACTTGTTTGTTTTTGGGTTTTTGCCTCATAAGCTTTATAATAAATAGCGATGACGAAATTTTAAGGGTATCTCATAATCTAAATATAAAAGCGGGGGACCATTATGACAAATCAAACTATTACTATACTGGAGCAGGCTATTTCAGAACAAGGATACGACTGTGTGCTCATTACAGATCCTAAGCACGTCTATTATTTAACTGGATTTGCAAGCAATCCACACGAACGCTTTCTTGGGCTACTGCTGGTAAAAGGAGAAGAACCTACTCTGATCGTACCTAGCCTCGATGAAGACGCAGCAGCGGCAGCTTCCTCTGTGAAGAAGATTGCGACACATCAAGATACAGACAATCCGTATCTCATCTTGCAGAAGTTTCTTCCTCAACACTTGGATACGATGGGGGTTGAAAAAGAAAATCTGTCGCTCGCTCGTTACGAAGAGCTCGTTCAATATGCCAATGCCAAGAGCTATGCCGATGCAGGTCCACTGCTGCGCAAGCTGCGTGTTCGCAAGGCTCCGCACGAAGTGGACCGGATGAAGTTCGCTGCCCAAATGATTGAGGAAGTGCTGCGGAGAGGCTTGTCCCATGTGAAGGAAGGCGTAACGGAGATCGAGCTTGTAGCAGAGATGGAATATCAAATGAAGAAGCTCGGCGCTTCCGGTCCGTCTTTTGACACTATGGTGCTAACAGGACCGAATACCGCTCTACCTCATGGAGTTCCAGGCACCCGCAAGCTGCAATACGGCGATCTGCTCATGTTTGATATGGGGGTATATGCGAATGGATATGCTTCTGACATTACCCGTACATTCGCTTTTGGCGAGCTGTCACCTGAGCTTACGAACATATATAACACGGTTCTTGCAGCCAATCTGAAGGGGATTAAAGCCGTTAAGCCAGGGGCTACTCTTGCTTCAGTCGACTTGGCAGCAAGACAAGTGACCATTGATGCAGGTTACGGCGAACGCTTCCTCCATCGCCTCGGTCACGGTCTGGGTATCGATGTGCATGAGTATCCATCCGTGCATGGAGCGAATCAGGAGCTCTTGACTGAAGGACTGACCTTCACCATTGAACCTGGCATCTATGTACCGAATCTCGGGGGAGTACGCATAGAGGATGAAGTCCTCGTTACAGCAGATGGAGTCAAACTGCTAACCAGCTTCCCGAAAGAGCTGCAAATATTGGGCTAAGGTCTCACATAGAGACAAACTGCCATAGATCGCTTGATAGGACTTTGTGATTGGTGGCGACTATAATGTAATCCAAAAAAAAGAGCGCGGTTCCCTCGATTGTTGCCAAGGGACCGCACTCTTTTTTTATTTTAAGCTTCTGCTGGAGCATCCAATTCCGTATTCGGACGATTAAACGTATCTCGATCATTCTCTTTCAAGATCTTGCTGGTAATCAGACCGGACGTGATTGAACCATTAACGTTCAGCGCCGTACGCCCCATATCAATCAGCGGCTCCACAGAGATCAGGAGCCCAACCAGAGCAACAGGCAGGTTCATCGTGGAGAGTACGATCAGTGAAGCAAATGTCGCTCCGCCACCTACACCAGCTACACCGAAGGAGCTAATCATGACAACCAAGATGAGTGTAATGATAAAATCCCAGCTGAGCGGATCAATGCCTACGGTAGGAGCGATCATAACCGCAACCATAGCTGGATAGATCCCTGCACAGCCGTTCTGGCCGATCGTTGCGCCAAAGGAAGCGGACAGATTTGCAATTCCTGCGGATACACCCAGTTTCTTAGTTTGCGTCTCCACATTTAATGGAATGGTTGCGGCACTCGAACGGGACGTAAACGCGAAGACCAGCGTGGTCATCACTTTTCTGAGATACGCTATCGGATTGAATCCAAATACGGAAACGAGAATAAGATGAACCACAAACATAAGCAGCAAGGCAACATAAGAAGCGATAACGAACTCGCCGAGCTTCAAGATCTCCTGTGCATTTGTCGTTGCGGTAACCTTCGTAATCAGAGCTAGAATACCATATGGCGTCAATCGCAGCACCAGAGTTACGATACGCATGACAACGGCATAAAGTGCATTAATCATTTTACGGAAAGTATCCGCCTGCTCTGGCTTCTTCCGATCAAGTCCAAGAACGGCAATACCTACAAAAGCAGAGAAAATAACGACTGCAATTGTCGAGGTGCTGCGTGCACCTGTCATATCCTCGAATGGATTGCTGGGAATAAACTCCAGAACCTGCTGAGGAATGGTCATATCCTCTACATCAACGAGCTGCTCTTCAAGTCTTTGGGTTCTCGCCGTTTCCGCTTCACCGCTCTCAACATTGATGCCTTCGAGGTCGAAAGCAAGCGTGACACCGATACCAATGCTTGCAGCAATGGCGGTAGTAATAAGCAATGTTCCGATAATCGAGAAGCTCATCTTCCCGATATTTTGATTACCCTTCAAATTCATGATGGCAGATATAATAGATACCACAATTAGTGGAATGACGATCATCTGCAAGAGGCTTACATAGCCGGAACCGACGATACTGAACCAGTCTATACTCGTCTCTATGGCACCAGAGTTTGCCCCGTAAATTAGCTGTAGTAGTATTCCGAATACAAGACCCAAGCCCAGACCTGTAAATACACGCTTTGTAAAAGATATATGCTTCTTCTGCATCCAATACAGAAGGCCAATTAACACAAGCATCACTGCTACGTTAATGATTACCTGTAAAGTTTCCATCCAATTGACTCCCTTCAACTTACAATGATTTGCTGTTCCCTTATGTATATATTCAATATGCTTTATTCAAAAGGGCCGGTAAGCACCTTACAGCATATGTTACTATAGCATAAAGCCGACTATTCGGGTAGACTTTTTTCAAATAAATTTTAAAGTCACTTACTTATTTTCATTTCAAGCTTATTTCGATATTTAATTTTTAGCTATGCTTAGGATGGTTTATACTGATTTTGGTTATACCTTCTCCTTCAAAATATTGCATAATTATATATAATCAGACGAAGGTTACGTTAATAATTCTCAATAATATCCATGCACAAGAACCCGAGGCTGTTCATGATGGACAGCTCCGGGTTTGTCTCCGTTATCTATATACTTTTGGATTTACTTTTCGATAAGTTATAACTGGATTCTTCATGGTTCATCTAGGAATTCAATATCTGATAAATTCTCTCCATATCAAGATGTTCTCTTACCACACCTGCTACACGATCAAATTCCTCGTATTTCCGCTCCTTCGCCGAGAAGGTCGAGAGAACGGGAGGAAGTCCCTTCCGGCTCCGAGTCTGATCCAGCCAGGACCTGCGCAGAGCATCATTCTCAAATAATCCGTGTAAATAGGTACCCCACACCATATTATCCGATCTAACCAGACCTTCTAGATGGGGCGAAGCATAAGGATTAGAGTTAGAGGAATCATCCCTTGCCGGAGGGTCTGTTTCAGTCAGCCTGAACAAGGCGTTATAGTCATAATCCACTTGATGTTGGTCCATTCGCTCGGAAACTCCCATATGAATTTCATAGGCCTCGATCGGAGCTTCATTGATAATCGAACATGTACTCTCCAGCGGTAACATCTGTCCATCCAGCAGTTTTCCAGAAACTCTTATCGTTCGCTTTTCCTTCAAAAATGTAGTCCTGATCGGCAGCAGTCCAAGCCCTGCTTCTTCCTGAACACCACTCTCCACCGCATAAGGATCGGAGAGTGAATACCCAAGCATTTGATAACCGCCGCAAATCCCGACGATTTGGGTGTGATGCTCTTCCAAAAGCCTGAATAAGGCCTGATCCAGTCCTCTCTGCTTCAGGAACTGAAGATCACTGATTGTATCCTTGGTGCCCGGCAGAATGACGATATCAGGTGTGCCTAGCTCATCAGCAGAATTCACGTAACGAAGGACCGTATCCGGCTCCCAGCGTAAAGGATCAAAATCCGTAAAGTTTGAGATGCGAGGGTAACGAATTACGACGATATCCAGTTGCTTCTCCTGCTGCTTCTTATATTGCAGCTCGTCGAGCACGACCGAATCCTCAGCTTCAATCCGCAGATCCTGAATATACGGAAGCACGCCAAGCACCGGAATACCGGTACGAGCTTCAAGCCAGTCCAGCCCCGGCTTCAGCAGAGCAAGGTCTCCCCGGAATTTGTTAATGATAAAGCCTTTGACCCGCTGGACTTCATGCGGTTCAAGCAGCTCAAGTGTACCTACGATGGACGCAAATACGCCTCCCCGATCAATATCGGAAATAAGGATAACCGGAGCATCTGCCCAGCCCGCAAGATTCATATTGACAATGTCACGATCCTTCAAATTGATCTCTGCCGGACTGCCCGCCCCTTCCATCAGGACGATATCATGTTCTGCACGCAATCGATCGAGCGCCTCCAGCACAATCGTCTTCGCTGTGGGAAGGAACTTCATGCGGTAATCCATCGCACTCATCTGCATCGCGGGCACTCCATGAACGACAATTTGAGAATGCATATCTTTGACTGGCTTAATAAGTATCGGATTCATGTCCGTCGTCGCCGGAATCTCACATGCCTCTGCCTGTACTCCCTGAGCTCTGCCAATCTCCTTACCGTCCAGTGTTACATAGGAGTTGAGCGCCATATTTTGCGATTTATACGGAGCAGGCTGATGACCATCCTGCAGGAATATACGGCATAGCGCTGTCGTTACAATGCTTTTTCCAACGTCTGAAGCCGTACCCTGCAGCATGAGAACAGCTCCATTTTTCGCCTTCTGCTCCTTACTTTGTTTTGTATCCGAGTTGATTCCTGCCATAACGATATGTCTCCTCCCCCTAAGATGCAATATGTAGAACCATGGTCAGCATCAGCAGACCGAGCGTCTCCAGGCCTTCATTAAGCGCTCCGTAGGTGTCCCCTGTTAATCCCCCGAGACGTGTGCTCATTCGGTCAGCGGCCAGTCTTCCTATCGCCCACATGACGATCGGAACGATGATAAAGGCAATCAGTACAGGAACCTGTGCAACAGCACTCGTCGAATGATTAATTATGCTGATCATACTTAATAAGACCATAGACATACCGATAGCCCATCCAAGCGATTGGTTAAAAAAACGGGTAGGGATTGTGCCAAACATCGCTGCAAGTCCTTCTCCGGCTCGTGCAGAAGGGTATCTCGATATCGTATACACCATGAAGAATCTGCTCCATATTAGTGGGAGGATTGCCATCCCCATCATGATCGGCTGATGAATGAAGCTGACAAGCAAGGAAGCCTTCAGCATCAGCAGCAGCACACAGGCGATGACCCCCATGGCTCCAACCCGGCTGTCCTTCATAATCTCCAGCATACGCTCTCTCGAACGGTAGCTGAGAAGCGCATCCGCCGAATCCATCCACCCGTCTAAATGCAGTCCACCGGTAAGCCATACCCAGACGACCAGCGTAACGATGGAAGCAGGCAAGGACGGCAGCACCAATCCTGACACTATACCCGCCACCCATAGGATGAGCCCGATACAAATGCCAACCAATGGATAATAAACGGTGCTACGCTGCATCAGTTCAGGTGTAAAATCAAGATTCATCTTCACCGGAAATCGGGATAAAAATTGAAAAGCGGCTGCCGCCGCCTTTACTTCATCCTTCATACTCTGTACTCCTTGCTCTTCAATTCAATGGCAATTCCTGCGGTTACTAGAAATACCTCTTCACTAACTGCCGCCATTCTCTGATTCAGAATTCCGGCCATATCCCGGTACAAGCGTCCCAGCGGATATTCCGGTACAATGCCGTCCCCTACTTCATTGGTAACTAGAATGATAAGACCCGGATAAGTTTGAACACTGTTTACCAGCCTGTCCATCTCCTGCAGGATGACATCATGGCCCTCTTCTTCCTTCGACAGTATCATATTGGACAGCCATAAGGTCAGGCAGTCCAGTAATATTGTCGGTGCCGGATAGGTCGCTTGCCCAATGCTCTCCAGTGTATCCGCGACTTCGATCGGCTCTTCTATGGTGTGCCACAGGTAGGCTTCATCAGATCGCTGAAGGCGGTGCGCTGAAATGCGCTCCTTCATCTCTTCATCAAACGCCTGTGCCGTTGCCAGATAGATCGCTTCAGATGAACGACTCATACACAGCCTCTCCGCAAACGTGCTTTTTCCACTGCGCGCGCCGCCAGTAATAAGTATGGTCATGGTGTGCTCACCTCGGGATCCACATTGCTCCCGGAAATGCCTGCGCTTGTGAATGTCGCCATCTCCTTCATTAATCGGGTGGCAGCTTCAATGATATGCAGACATAGTACGCCGCCTGTCCCTTCTCCGAGACGCATGTCCAGATGGATCATAGGTGATAGGTTCAGCTCCTTCAGTAGTCCTGCATGTCCCCGCTCCTCCGACTTATGAGAGGCAATCATATAATGAATGGACAGAGGAGCAAGTCTTGCAGCAATCAGCGCAGCTGTTGTAGAAATGTAGCCGTCAATGACCACAGGACATTTCAATGCGCTGGCAGCGATAATAACACCGGTTAGTCCCGCAATATCAAGACCACCGACCTTCGCGAGTACACCCAGCGGATCGTTTGAATCGGGACGATTCAGCTCAATAGCCTTCTTTATTACTTGCTCTTTATGCTTCAGACGCGCATCGTCAATTCCCGTTCCCCGGCCTGTAGCAGCTTCCACATGAACTCCGGTCAGCACACTGGTTACTGCAGCGCTCGGTGTCGTATTTCCGATGCCCATTTCACCTGTGACAAAGAGTCGAACACCTCTGTCATACGCATCCTTTACGACCTCAATCCCTGCAAGAATGGCCGTCACCGCTTCCTCTCTGCTCATCGCAGGGCCATGCGCCATATTTGCTGTTCCTTTACGAACAGATCGCTGAACCAGCTCAGAATGCTCGATGTCTCCATTGATCCCGATGTCTACGCATATAACCTCTGCAGCGGCCTGACGGGCAAGAACGTTCACCGCCGCTCCACCGGCAAGAAAATTATGTACCATCTGCTGGGTTACGACTGCCGGAAATGCGCTGACTCCTTCTTCCACTACACCATGATCTGACGCCATAACAATGACCGCTTTACGGTCAAAGGACGAATGAGTCTCTCCCGTAATTCCCGCCAGCCGAACAACCAGCTCTTCTATTTTGCCAAGACTCCCCGGCGGCTTGGTCAGCTGTTCCAAATGCGCAGCTGCGGCCTGCCCGGCTGATGAGTCAAGCGGCCGAATTTGATGTATCCAATCCATCAATATTTGTTCTCTCTCCATCTCCACGCACTTCCTTTATGTTAAATCCTCTTTTTTAATAGATTATAACGAAAAAAGGGCATGCACGTGAACCTCTCCACCTAAATGCATACGCACTATAGATGAAGCTCCTCTGAATATAGACAACCCCTTCTTTTCAGAGGTGGATTTTTGGATTTCTCGAATAAAGTAACGAGCTGCTATATTGTCGCTCTTATACCGAGCCTAGTCTTTTTTCTTAAGCAGGAATTGTGGAAGCTCATGGTGTGGATGATGAATCATGACGGGATCGACCTGGAACAGACTTCTCAAATGCTCCTCTGTGACACATTCTTCGGGGTTCCCTTGCATGAAGCTCTCTCCTGCCTGCAGTCCATAGATGCGGTCGCAAAAAAGCGAAGCCAGATTAAGATCGTGCAGCACGGCGACAATGGTAATCCCCGTTCTTCTACGCCAATCAGCGAGGAGTTCCATGAACTGGAGCTGATAATGGATATCAAGATAGGTCGTCGGCTCATCCAGCAGCAAAATTTCCGGCTCCTGAGCCATTACCTTGGCGATTGCAACCCTCTGTCTCTGACCTCCGCTTAATTCAGTAAGCAGACGATCGGCAAAAGGAGACAGCTCAAGCTGTTCAAGCACGCGATCCACCACCTCTTCCCCATCAGCCTGATCCCGTCCCAGCCAGTCCTGATAAGGATACCTGCCCATGGCTACAACATCTCTTACAGAATAATCAATCTCGGGCAGCCCGTCCTGCTGCAATACAGCAATAAGGCGGGATAACGCTCGCCTGCTGTATTCTCTAACCGGCTTGCCTTTGATTAGAATAGAGCCGGAGCTCGGGAGTAGAACACCGGACAACAAATGAAGCATTGTGGATTTACCGCTGCCATTGGGTCCGACGATGCCCCACCATTCACCCGGATGTACCGTGAAGTCAATATTACGAAGTGCCATATGGTCTCCATATGCTTTGGCAGCTGACTTCAATTCAAGCACCGGCGTGGAGGAATGAGCTGGCGCGGGCAAGCCTTGTGGATTAGAGCAGATGATCTGCTGCTCAGCCTGAATTCGTGAATTCATTTCATTCCTCCCCTTCGCAGTTTCTTATTGCGGTGCAGCAGGTAAGCAAAAAACGGTGCTCCTACAAACGCAGTAATGACCCCTAGCGGGATCTCGACCGGTGCAAGAATGGTTCTCGCCCCCATATCGGCCCACGCCAGAAAGATGCCTCCCAGTATTGCCGATAGCGGAATAAGGAGACGATAGTCCGGTCCGACCAATAGCCGGAGCATATGCGGAATCACGAGTCCGACAAATCCGATGACTCCGGCTACCGACACAGCAGCGGCGGTCAGCAGGGTAGCAACGATAAGAACAGAGAGCTTGAGCCATTCTACCTTGACTCCTAAATGTGCGGCCTGCCTCTCACCGAGAGCAAGCAGATTAAGCGCCCTTCCCCGGCTCCACAGGAATAAAATTCCAATCACCAAGTATGGAAAAAGGATGGCCGTATAGGACCATCCTCGTAAGCTGAGGCTTCCCATCGTCCAGAATAGAATCTGATTCACTGTATCCTTGGACATGGCTGTTAAGAAGGACACAAACGCCCCAAGGAAGGACTGCATGATTACACCGGATAGAATCAGGCTGTGCGTCGGAATCTTACCGCCTTCACTTGCAAGAGCGAGCACCGCCCACAACGTGAACATCCCTGTTGCAAAAGCAACCAGAGGCAGCATCCATTCTCCAAGAACCGCATATTGCAGGCCAAAATAGATCATCACTGCTGCGCCAACCGATGCACCGGAGGACACACCGAGTATATACGGGTCTGCCAGCGGATTTCGCAGCACGCCCTGGAAGGCAGCTCCTGCCGTGGCAAGCGCTGCCCCCACCAGCATACCGAGCAGTACTCGGGGAAGCCGGACCTTTATAATAATCTGCTCCGAGGAAGAATTCCAGATTGGCTCAATTGGCTCCGAAACCCAAGGTAAATGATTGACAAGGATTCCCACAATATGGCGAACAGGCAGATCCACTGCTCCAATAGCCAGACACAAGAGCAAGGTCAGCACCAGCAGGAGAGTGCCGGCAATTCCAAATCCTGCTAGCTTCGATTTCATTGAAACAGATCCGGATAGATCGCTTCAGCTACAACTTTCAAGCCTTCGGTTACACGTGGACCCGGACGGCTGAGCAGATTGGCGTCAATAGAGAAGACTGCATCTTCTTTAATGGCCGAAATTTCATTCCAGCCATCGCGAGCCTTAATAATTTGATCCAGCGTTTGGTTGTTATCATCAACAACATCGCTTGCATACAGGATCACATTAGGATTAGCTTGAATAATCTTCTCTTCACTGATCTCATTCCAGCCCTCTGTATCACCTGCTACATTCACGCCGCCGGCAAGGGTTATGACTTCATCCATAAATTCGCCTTTGCCTACTGTCCAGCCTGGGGAGAATTCAACATACACCTGCTTCTTATCTTCATCCGACAGTGAAGCAACTTGATCCGATACTTCCTGGATATCAGCTTTCATTTTATTTACAACTTCTGCAGCTTCCGCTTGGCGGTCTGTAATTTGGCCATATACTTCAATATTCTTCATGACATCATCGATTGTTTTAGGGTCTGTTTTGAAGATGACAATGCCGAGATCTCGCAATTTTTGCACTGCTGCCTCATCCATGGAAATTCCCGTGAACACGATATCAGGCTCAGCCGCGATAATGGCTTCGGCATTTGGTTCATAGAGACTTCCCATCTTTGGCTTGGAGGCTGCTGCTTCCGGGTAATCGTCAAAATCAGATACCCCTACAATTTGCTCATCGAGTCCAATGGCGAAGAGGGACTCTGTTTCTGCTGGAGATACGGACACGATTTTTTCTGGTGCTTGTTCAAACGTAAACGATTCTCCGGTTGCATCCGTTAAGGTCAGCGGATATTCGGTCTCGCTGTCACTATTCGTCTCCGACCCTTGATCGGCTGCTTGTCCTGCTTCCTGCTGGGTAGCTTGTCCCGTTCCTTCAGACGTTTCCGTCTCGGTGCCGCATGCAGCGAGCATCAATGCCATCATTAATGTGAGCAGCAAGGATAATACGCTTTTGTTCATTTTTTTCATGACTCTCTCCCTTTCAGATCTGGTTAATTAGTAATAATTACAAAGCCTAAGTCCTTAAACTATCCACCTGAGACTTCCAATCCCATAGCAAAAAAACCTTGGTCCTTAAGCCAGGATCAAGGTTACGTCTCGCATCTGCCCCTTAAAAATGGGCATAGAACATCGCAAAACGTATCCTTTCCTCGAAGGATCGCACGCTTCCTTCCGTCAAGGCAGGTCTCCTGACTACCCAGGTTTGGTATGGCTGGACAGCTTCCCTTCCCATTTCTCGCATAAGAAACAGTGGATATTTCGCTGTCTGCCCCTGGTATACAGTGGCGGGACCGTGCCGGATTTGCACCGGCTTCCCTTTTAACCTGAACAGCTGTATTAACGTCATTTGCTGCCAGGACCTTGTCGGCTCTTATTCGTTTTTGCAGTATAAATTCTAAATCATGCATCCTTGTTCTAGTGCCTAGTGGCCTTAACTTCTGTTGTTGATTATAGGGGAATGGCTGTATTTCTACAACCCAAGTTTTCCCTTGAAGAAGGGCTTCCCCCCTAGATTACTTATACAAAATCTCTCCGCTCAGCTGTCCTGCTTGAAGACGAAGTCGAAGCACCTGCAATTCTCCTGGACCAGACACTACAGAGTTGAAATTGCTATTCTGTACATACGTTGACATCAGCTGCCTGATGACACCGCCATGCGTAACCATAAGTACCTTCGGATATGAAATATCTTTACTTGCACAAGTATGCTCTGAGCGATGATCCATCCCATGCTTGTTCTCCAGAATTGGCAGCAACCTGTTGTCCACAAATTGAGATACTCGCTCTCGGAAGGCGGTAAAAGCCTCTGCACCCGGCGGCGTGATCCGCTCCGGATGATCGATCCAGCTGCGGTAAGCGGGGTTGCTCTTGAGCATGTCATAGGTCGAGCCTTCCCATTCACCAAAGTGATACTCTCGGATCCGGTGGTCCCTTATAGCCTGATCCACAAGATGCGGCGCAATGATCTGAAGGGTATGCACCGCACGAATCAGATCACTAACGAACACATACTGGAATGTCAGCCTCTCTTGCTCAATGTGAAGCCGGAGCGGCTTCAATTCAGATGCGGCATTACTGAGGAGAGGCACATCGGTATGCCCCAGATATCGCTTCTCCATATTCCATTGGGTCCTCCCGTGTCTGACGAGATAAAGATCAAGGCCTGAGTTCATGTCCACCACATCCATTCGATACCGAAGATGGAGAGAACAGATAGAGCAGCACAGAGAATCAAGACAAACAAACCGGAAGCGACAAGCATCATTGTGATGCTCGTCTTGATGTGTGCAGCCTCAAGCGTATGATAAGGCTTACCCATATAAGCACGGAAGGATTCCACGCCGTGATATACGTTGTATCCCCCGAGCCGGATTCCAATTGCGCCTGCGACTGCCGATTCGGGGTATCCGCCGTTTGGACTCGGGTGCTTGCTTGCATCCTCCTTCACCGTACGAATGCTATTCTCGACATGCAGTCCTAGAATGCGGGCCGAAGCAAACAGCAACAGTGCGGAAATTCGAGCAGGAAGATAGTTGGCTGCATCATCAAGCCGGGCTGAGGCTTTGCCAAGGTAGAAATATTTCTCGTTCTTGTAGCCTACCATCGAATCAAGCGTATTGATTGCACGGTACGCCATCGCTAGAGGAGCTCCGCCGATCATAGCATAAAATAAGGGAGATATAATGGCATCGACGATATTTTCCGCAATCGTCTCCACCGTTCCCCTGACCATCTCCGGCTCATCCAAATGTGCAGTGTCCCGGCCTACAATCATACCAAGCGACTTCCTTGCCTCGGGAAGATTTCTGACTCTTAAATGCTTGTATACCTCGATTCCCGCCTCCTTCAGTCCCTTGGCTGCAATCGTGGTTGCAATCAGGACGATTTCGGCAGCAATGGCAAGATAAGGATGAACTAACGCAAGCAGCTTCAGTACAGCCCAGGTGATAAGAAAAGAACCGCCTGCGATGATAATCGGGAACAGCAATCCTGCGAACAATAAGCCCTTATCTGAAGCTACTCTGGAACGAATCGACTTCTCCAGTGCCGAGATCGCTCTGCCCATACCAATGACCGGATGAGGAATCCATCTTGGATCACCGATGATCCGGTCAAGAATATATGCAGAGAGAAGAATAATCGCCAGTGTCATTTTGCCTTCTCCTTTCCAGCCAGTAGACTTTCAGTTACCGTCGCGTATACGAGTCGTCCGATACAGGAGCCAAGCTCTGTAGCTGTGCCCGCATAAGCATGGATTTTGTCCGGTATGCTTCCATCCGGTCTCAATCCGCTGACACCAAGTACAACGGCGTCTGTTGTTGTTCCTGTAGCGATCATTCCATTCTCAGCATCCTTGACTCCGAGGTCCTGCAAGGCACAAGCCTTTGCTTCCACTGCCGTTTGCAGAGCATTGACCATGGCATAAGAAGTCAGCTCACCAGCAATAAACAGCATCGTATTTATCGTGCCCGGAGTATAAGCCGCGGGAAAAACAGTTCTTGGAGACGACGCTCTGGCTGCATTGCCGGCACCCGCTGTCGTGCAGCAGAAGACAACGGCATGGTCAGTAATCTCCTCTAAGACAGATGCATGTGTAAGCTTCACCGCTGTCAAAAGACCAGCCGTGCTTGCTGCTGGGAGCTGCCACTTGTTTAAACGCACTTCGATCTCTCCTGCAGGATCATCTGACGCAAAATGCTTATCTACATATATATTGACCGCACGATCAATCCGGCTCATGCCTCCGCCATAAACACTGCTCGACAGCGATTGTACAGTTTGTGGCGATTCCACTAGCAGATACGCATTGTGGTGCTTCGTAAGCTTGAGGCCAGGCCAGAATGTAGAGGAATAAATTGCTGGAATAGCCTGGTTAGAAGCTAAGCTATGTAAAAAAGGTGTTGTCATTATCTATTGCTCCCCCAATAATAATCGCAGCACTTCAAGAAACCGGCTATTGTCCTGCCGCCCCTTCACCGCGATACGAACGGATTTGTCGTTGAGACCTGCATACATGGCACAGTTTCGAATAAGAATGCCTTGCTTCCCCATCGACTCTTGCAGGGATAGAGCGTTCCAGCCTTCCGGTGTCTCCAGCAGTAAGTAATTAGCCACACCCGGATATACCTGAAATCCAAGCGAGGTCAATTCGGTAATCAGACGGTTTCGCTGCTCCTTAATGCAAGCCTGGGTCTGCTCTTCATATGCGCTGTCCTCCTCTAGACAAGCTTCACCTGCCAGCAGAGCCAGTCCGTTTACGCTCCAGGTTACCTGTCTTCTAGACATTGCCGATATGATATCAGGATGGCCTATCGCATACCCAAGGCGAAGTCCCGGGATCGCATAAAATTTCGTCATGGAACGAATCACAATGACATTCGGGTACTGCTCCAGGGACCCGGTCAGTGTCTCACGCTCATGCTCTGGTATAAAATCGATAAAAGCTTCGTCAATTACAACCTGGACACTCCGGCCTCTTGCATGGGAAGCAATCGCTTCCAGCTCACTTCGGGAATATTGGCTCCCGTTCGGGTTATTTGGCTGACCGATAAATAGCAGCTCTACTCTATTGAGAAGATGCAAAATCTCAGACAGCTCAGCTCTATAATTCAGCTCTTTATGCCCATATATGTACTCTATTCGGCTTCCATACTGCTCTGCCAGCTGACGATACTCCGAGAATCCCGGTTCAATGATGCCTACTGCTGCAGGTGTAAATGCCTGGATAATAAGCGCCATACATTCGGCAGCCCCGTTGCCGATCAGAAGCTGGTTCTGAGATAGCTTCAGCTTGGCTGCAAGCTTGTGCTTAAGACGGCGATGGCCCGGATCGGGATAGCGAAGGATGTGATGCATCCCTTCTGTGAGAGCTCGTGTAACCGCAGGAGGCGGACCAAGCGGATTGATATTGGCACTATAGTCGAGGAAGTCCGCTGGTGATCGTCCGTATTTTACTGCCGCGGTCTCCACATCACCGCCATGTCCATAAACCTCTATCACAGGTGTCCCTTCCTTTCTGCTAGACGACTCTTGTTCGTGTATCGTATACAATTTAATGCAAACGCTCCGCGACTCTTACTCGCGTATCCTTTACATTATGAAGCTACAAATAATCACCCGTCAACGGCATTTCCTTTTGTGTCCCACACCCAATTCGTTTACAATAGGGATGGAGTGTTACAAGACACCAAGGCTTCAGGCATACGTCCTGTCCTTGCCTACATATTGAACTATATATTGGAGGAATAGACCATGCTGTTTATTGACAACCAAGGGATTACAGACCCGCGCATCAATCTCGCGATTGAGGAATACGCCCTCAAGCATTTATCCCTGGATGAGAGCTATCTGCTGTTCTACATTAATGCTCCATCCATCATCATCGGCAAGCACCAGAATACCATTGAAGAAATCAACCAGGAATATGTGCAGGAGCATGGGGTTCAGGTTGTTCGCAGGCTGTCTGGCGGCGGTGCGGTGTACCACGACCTCGGCAATCTGAACTTCAGCTTCATCACCAAGGACGACGGCAACTCATTCCACAACTTCCGCAAATTCACCCAGCCGGTGGTTGAGGCGCTGCACAGCCTCGGCGTGAATGCAGAGCTTACAGGGCGCAACGACCTTCAAGTCGGCGAACAAAAGATTTCGGGCAATGCACAGTTTGCCACACGCGGCCGGATGTTCAGCCATGGCACCTTGATGTTTGACCTTAATTTGGAGAACGTGGCCGCTTCCCTCAAGGTCAATCCAGAGAAGTTCAAATCCAAGAGCACCAAGTCTGTTCGCAGCCGCGTAGCTAACATCAGCTCCCTGATGGATCAAGAGATGACGATAGTGGAATTCCGTGAGGAGCTGCTTCGACATATTTTTGGCATGGAGGCAAATGAAGTTCCTGAGTACAAGCTGACCGAGCAGGACTGGGAGAAGATTCACGAAATTTCCAAGGAACGCTACCAGAACTGGGATTGGAACTATGGCTTGTCACCCGAAAGCAATGTGAAGCATTCTAAGAAGTTCCCGGTCGGGATCATCGATCTGCGTATGAATATTAAAGAAGGCCGCATTGAGGACATCAAAATCTATGGAGATTTCTTCGGAGTAGGCGATGTTGCCGATATCGAGGATCTGCTCCGCGGCAAGCGTTATGAAGAACAGGAAGTACGTGATGCTCTCAAAGATACAGATATCAAGCATTATTTCGGCAATCTGGAATTCGATGATTTCATCGGTCTGGTATTCCTGGAGGAGTAGAACTGACCCACTAAATATAGATAGATAATTGAGGAGAGAGAAGCCATGACTTACAAGCTGATTGCCATCGATATCGATGACACACTGATTAATGATGAGAAGGAAGTTACGAATCCCACACAAAAAGCACTCGAGGCTGCTGTGGCCAAGGATGTCGTAGTTACTCTCGCGACAGGACGCGCTTATGCTTCTGCACAAGCGATTGCCCGTCAAACTGGACTTAACGTACCGATCATTACGTACCAGGGAGCTCTGATCAAGAATTTGATGGACGAGAAAGTACTGTATGAGCGCTACGTTCCAATGGAAGCTGCTCGCAAGCTGTATGAGTATTGCCTGGAGCACAATCTGCACCTGCAGACTTATATTGACGACAAGCTATATTCCCGTGAAGAGAATGAGAAGCTGGTTGATTACTGCAAGCTGAACAAAACTCCGTACTACATTGAAGCTGATTTTGTAAAAATGATTGAACAGCCAGCACCTAAGCTGCTTATCATTGATGATCCGGATTATTTGGACAAGGTGGCTGTTGATCTGCGCGAGCTGCTTGGTCCTGAAGTGCATATTACCAAGTCCAAGCCGCATTTTCTCGAAATCATGCATCATGAAGGAACCAAAGGACATGCGTTGACCTTCCTTGCGGATCATTTTAACGTTGATCTTAAGGATACGATTGCGGTAGGCGATTCCTGGAACGATCATGAGATGCTGGAAGCTGCAGGTCTCGGGGTTGCCATGGGAAATGCCATTCCTGCTCTGAAAGAAATTGCGGGCTATGTTACGCTGAGCAACAATGAGGACGGCGTGAAGCATGTCATTGAGAAGTTCATTCTACAGGCTTAAGACCATATAGATAATACAAATACCCGGCTGCTTACAAACATAGTCCTGTACTATGCAGTATGGCACCCGGGTATTTTTATATCTCAATATACCAAACTTGTTATGATGGCCTAGTAATCACCTTATCCACCAGGCCATATTCTACAGCTTCTCCTGCAGTCATGAAATGATCGCGATCGGTATCCTTCTCAATGCGCTCGATTGGCTGGCCCGTAGACTCCGCGAGAATCCGGTTAAGCAGCTCTCGATGCTTAAGGATTCGATCCGCTTGAATACGAATGTCAGAGGCCTGGCCTCGGCTGCCGCCATGCGGCTGATGAATCATGATCTCACTGTTAGGTAAAGCAAACCGTTTGCCTTTGGTTCCTGCGGTTAACAACATCGCGCCAAAGCTTGCCGCCATCCCCGTGCATATGGTGGATACATCAGGTTCAATAAATTTCATGGTGTCGTAGATGGAAAACCCTGCGGTCACAGAGCCCCCAGGGCTGTTGATATACAGTTGAATATCCTTCTTCGGATCTTCTGCCGTCAAGAACAGCAGCTGGGCAACGATCAAATTCGCCATTTGGTCTTCAATCTCGCCCGAGATCATAATAATTCGGTCCTTCAGAAGCCTGGAGTAAATATCGTAGCTGCGCTCCCCCCGGCTCGTTTGCTCCACAACATAAGGAATGGTAGACATTTATGTTTCTCTCCTTTTTTATGCCACCATCTCTAACCGTGAGATCAGCTGCAGGCTGTCGTACCTTGCATTCGTAAGCTGAGGAGCTGTGCTGCTGTGCATTTTCATGCCGAGTACTTGACTTGTCACCATCATCACATCTGCTGCGCCGCCAAGCCCCAGCTGTATGATACGCTCGGTGTCACCTGTACGAAAAGCACCAAGGTAATCTCTTAGGCGTTCTGCATCCTCTTCAAAGACGGGGCTCACTAAGACACCGGGTTCATCCAATTGTAACTGCCGCTGTCTTTCTTCTGCGATGACTTCTCTTGCCCTGCGAAGAGCTGCCTTTACGGCTCCTTCCGTAGAATCGAGCAAATTAGCGGCCTCTCTCGCCTTATAGTTAAACAGCTCACAGAGAATGTATATTGTCCGCTGCCAGTCCGTCAGCTGCGACAGGAGCACCTGGAATGCTTCTTCCAGAGCCAGGCCATCGCCGAGCTCTTGATGAGAGCAGCTGTACTGCTCTTTTTGCTGATCCAAGAGCTCTCTTCGCCTCGCTTCCTTACGCAAGCCATCGACCCAGACGTTATGCGCTGCACGAATCAGATAACCCTCCATTGAAAAACCTTCTCTTTTGCTCAAACCCGCGGCATGCGGCAGTAATCTGACATAAACCTCCTGGCACAAATCCTCAGCATCCTCTTTTGATCCGGTTAGAGACAGGCAGTATTTATACAGGGATAACATCATCCCTTCGGTTAATCCCACCATCCGCAAATGGTCGTCACCACTCGCTGACTTTAGAAATATTTGATACGGTTCGGATCTTACAAAGGCCATCATTCGGGGCCCCCCTTTGTTTAGTCCTTATAAGTACTTATACTGTGAAGACGTCTGAGACCACCAGAAAGATACGCAGAATGATTTATAAAAAATCAAGAAATAAATGCCTGGTCGGTGTATTTAGGTTGCAAGCGTAAAGCGTAACTTATTGTGACATTCTTATTACATTGTCATGCATCTCCAATTGTCATTCGTATTACGTTGTCATGCCTCTTCCGTCTGCTTCGCTTTTCCGATGACTTCTAAGCAGGATCCACTCTGTTAGTGTATGCCAATTCGCCATGATAAGGCCGCCAATAATGATTACCGAGCCGAAAGCAGTCAATAGGGTTACATGTTCTCCATAAAATAACATACCTACACCAAGTGCAATCATTGGAGAAATATATAGCCAGGTCGACGGAAAGAGCGGCCCTGTTTTCGTGACCAAGAAATAAAAAAGGCTGTGTCCAATCATAGAGCCGAATATCGTCAAATAGAGGACCGACCCCGCTGCTCCAGACGACAGAAGAACTTCCGGATCAGGCTGTTCTGTGATGAAGGATATAATCAGCAGCATAAGTCCGCCATACAGCATTTGAGCACCATTCACCGCAAGCGGCGAATAACCGCTCAGTCTGGATCTCGTTGCTCCTGAATATACAGAACCTGAGGCATAGAATACCTCACCAATCAATACCGCGCAGGCACCTGCCAGCCACATTCCCCCTGCCTGTATCGTCAGTTCAGGAACCAGTATAAGAATAACGCCGACAAATGCGGTTAAGCAGCCCAGCAAAGAGAGCGCTGAGGCTTTCTTTTTGAGAACCCATGTCTGAATTCCTATAATCATGATGGGTCCGGTAGCAGACAAGACAGCCGCCACGCCAGAACTGATATATTGTTCTCCATAGTATAGCCCAGCAAAGGTCATAAAGGTTAAGCAGCTGCCTATAATAATAACTTCTTTACGAAGTAGCAGCTTAATGCTTGTTTTTCGGCTGCATAGACACCATACAAACAGAATGGCTCCTGCGAGACAGAACCTCACCCCAGCCGCAAAAAACGGCGGAAGACCTGCATCATTTCCTATCTTGATCGCCAGGAAGGTCGTACCAAAAATTAAACACATGCTCAGATAAGCAATAAATAAACGCATTCTACTCCAGCCTCCTCGTCTATTGCCACATTGTAAGCGAAATGGAATAGAACAGGAGGTACAGAATAGAACAGTTTATGATCATAATATCGTACAATGGAATAAAGGCATCAGTGGATGAGGTGGATAAGATGAAAAATAAACGCTCGGAGTTTCTAACAAAGGAACCTTTATCACAGCAAGTATACGACTATGTTCATCTGCGGATTGAGCGGGGGGATTATGCTCCAAATGACCGGCTTCCTTCAGTGCGGTCGCTCGCAGAGCAGTTTGGAGTACATCGACTGACCGTATATAAATCGTATCAGCAGCTCGTCAAGGATCGTTTCATTTATGCTAAAGATCGTTCAGGTTATTATGTATGCCCGTGCAGTATAGATTCGGCAGATGTATTCCGTTCGCGTCAGAAGGGGAATCCAGAGCAGACACTCACGGCACAGCCCTTGCGCACAGCCACAAGCCAGCTGAAGAAAGAGGAATCATTGCCCTTCCTATCCCTGACCCGGCGAACCCATGTGTTATCAGCTCTGCATCAGCAGGAGGTTACGTATCAGTTCTCCAAGGCACTGATCGACCCCTCTCTGCTTCCTAATGCTTATATGTCCGAGTACGTCAAGCAGGTGTTTGATATGTATCCCAAGCTGCTCGGCACCTATTCCACCGTGCAAGGAGACTTCCAGCTCCGAGAAGTCATGGCAGAATACTTTAACGCACGGCACCGCATGTTCTTGTCACCAGAGGATATCCTCGTCACATCCGGAGCCACACAGGCCATCGATCTTGCAGCACGGATGCTCATTAAACCTGGCGATGTTGTGCTCGTTGAGCGTCCCACTTACAGTACGGCCATTGATATCTTACGACAGGCTGGTGCGCGTATCGTCACTGTAGAGATGCGGCCAGACGGATATGATATGGAGCTGCTTGAGCAGATTATTGTGGAATCACGTCCGCGGCTTATGTATGTTAATCCCACTTATCATAACCCGACAGGATATGTTCTCCCAGAGGAGAAGCGCAAGCTGCTGGTTGAGCTAGCTGAACACTATCAGTTCATTATTGCAGAAGATGATACGACGTATGATATGTATTTTGAAGAAGAGCCTCCTCTGCCGATCTACAGCTATGATACGGAAGGAGTCGTCATGTACATTCGCAGCTTCAGCAAGTACGTAGCGCCAGGTCTACGCATTGCCTTCATATTGTGCAAACCATGGCTTATGAAGGAAGCACTGACTCTTAAATCACTGACGGACGGCGGCTCACCGCTGCTTGGTCAGAAAATTTTTCAGCATTACTTCACTTCATCCCGTATGCAGATTCATATGGAGAAGCTGCGAATTGCGCTTAGCTTACGAAAAGAAAAGATGGAGCAAATGCTGACAGAGACAGACTGTCAGTGGATCAGCCCAGACGGAGGTCTCGACCTATGGGTTCAGCTCCCTGCTCACATCAATGCAATCACCCTGCTTGAGAAGAGCCTTGAACAGTCGGTTGCCTTTGTTCCCGGTCCCTTCTGCGATCCGCTTCCGCACGGCTCGGAAGCTTATATCCGGCTCAGCTATTGTTATACAAGCGAGAAGCAAATTGAAGAAGGAATGGAGCGACTGCTGATAGCGTACGCGAAGCTGCAATAGCACTTCTTAAACAGACTGCACAAAAGCGAACCGTGATCTCATGTTCTGTAACAAGCTTCATCACAAGCTGAACTCCCCATCCTGACCGTGTCTTTGCATCCAGGCTCATCAATTCGAACATGTAATGCCGCACTACACTAGAATATGAGTCATTCCTGTCCGGGCAAGTGTGATGTCCGGCATAAGATCATACTTCTGCCGGACATCCACATCATGTGACATATGTGTAAAAATGGTTTGCTTAGGCTTAACCCGCCGAAGAAGCTCCTGTGCTTCCATCATGTCATATACAGAGCGGGTATGAAACTCAGCCAGCTCATGATAAAAGCTGGTCCCAAGCACTAACAGATCCAGATGATGGAGCTGCTGCCTTTCCTGTTCATTCAAATTGATGGAATCCGAGCAATAAACCCAGCTGTAACCGTTCTTCTCCAGGCGGTATGCGTAGGAGTATCCATTTTTGCCATGATTGACCTTCCAGGTGCGGATCTGATATCCGGCGAGCTCAACTCCAGAATCACAAGGCTGCATTCTAATATGCCGGGACAGCCAGGGGAACTGCGCTTGGATCGTTTCAAGTACCTCCTGCGGGGCGTACAGCTCCCCTTTTTCCCCAAGCCACCTGCAGGCATCCGCCCACTCCGGCAGTCCACCGATATGATCAAAGTGAGGATGCGTGACCAGCATCGTGTGCAGCTGGCGCTTGCCCAGCAGTTCCATTTGATGCGCGAAATCCGGACCTCCGTCAATCATGAACTCACCCTCTGGCCCATGGACAAGCACGGAGGAACGGTACCTGCGGTTGATCCCGGTTCCCCTCGCTTCCATGCATACCTCGCAGTCACAGTATAGTCTTGGAACTCCCATCGCATCTCCTGTGCCCAGAAACGTTAGTTTATCCGTTGTCGTCATACGTCGTCATGTCCTTCCTGCCGATGCTTAAGGCTTTTTTTATGACATTCCCTGGAGCCTTAAAGTAAGCTCTATATAACCATCTGCCGTATCGCTCTCTTCCGCTACATGCCAGTTGGAAGCAAGCGCCTCTCTAAGCTTCTCTGCCTGCTCTTCAGATAGTACGAGACGGTCTACAAGACCTTCTGCTGCGTTAAAATCCTTCCCTGGCGTCAGATTAAACGTAATTGCAATCCAATTCTTAAGTCCATTGTTGGTATTGAACGTGATGCGGTATCCATCTTGAATGGCCCGTTCAAGCTCCTCCCCATGCTCCTTGGCATACGAAAGAAAAGTCTCGTAAGAATAATGCTCGCGTTCCGCTTTGGTAAAAGCGGTCAAATCCCCGGTACGAAGAGCAGCAAGTATTTCTTCCTCTGTGACACCGTAACGACGCGCATGTTCTAATAATATTGCTGAATACTGAGATAATTTAACTTGATTGGTCATGGTTGATGATACACCCCTGAATTATGTATTAAATGATGTAGTATACGAATCTGTACCTATTATAAAATGAATGAACGCTTCTTTTAAAGCTTGGGGATTATTCCAGCATTCTTGAATATGAAGCGATGATTAAATATTGCGGATTGAACAAAACAAAACCCTGCACGTATCACACGTCAGGGTAATAACACAGCTTCCTATGTGATTAATGTCCTAGCAGCGTGATGTCTAGATCGTTACTGGCATTGGATCACGCTTCAAACTATTCTCCACCATCCAGTTATCCCGATCATTAAACAGATACGCTCGATGAACAAGCACACGAACCTCCTGGCCAACCGAAAGGGTTTCTTTCTCAAGAGAACGATAAGTGATCAGCCGATGCTTGCCTACCGTGACTTCCACAAGCCACTCACTCCCACGGAAATGAAGAGCTCTTACAACGCCTTCCTCCGTGGCAGATAGAAGTGTGAACTCATTCTCTTTACCTACTTCAATATATTCAGGACGGATGAGGGCCTTCGCATCACTAGAAACAGCTTCGATATCAAAACCTTTTAGTTCACGAGCATGCTCGACAATGGTGGACTCTCCGATAAACGAAGCGACAAATGGTGTTTCCGGGCGCTTGTAAATGTCCCAAGGCGTTCCCTTCTGCTCCAAAGCACCTTGATTAATGATCATAATCTCATCAGCTACTTCTATAGCTTCATCCTGGTCGTGGGTAACGAAGATCGAAGTAATTCCAACCCGCTCAATCAATTCACGGAGCCATGAACGAAGCTCCTGTCTGATCTTTGCATCAATCGCGGCAAAAGGCTCATCAAGCAGCAGCAGCTGCGGCTCAGGAGCCAGCGCCCTTGCAAATGCAACACGCTGTCTCTGTCCTCCGGACAGTTGATGAGGATAACGCTTCTCAAAGCCGCTTAGGCCGGTAAGCTCCACAAGCTCCATAACCCGATCCTGGATTTGTGCTTTCGATTGCTTCTTGACCTTAAGTCCAAACGCTATATTCTCAAATACAGTCATATGTTTAAATAGCGCATAGCTCTGAAAAACAAAGCCGATTCCCCGTTCCTGTGGAGGAAGGTCATTAACGAGCTGTCCATGGAAACGGATTTCACCTGCGTCCGGATGTTCAAGACCGGCTAATATGCGCAAGATTGAAGTTTTACCTCCACCACTCGGTCCAAGCAAACCGATGAGATGACCTTTTTCAATATCAAAGGAAACATCCTTAACCGCATGAAAATTCCCAAAATGTTTATTTAACCCACGGACTTCAACGTGCATATTTCCCCATCCCCCAATTCATTCCCTAGAAAAGCGCTAGGAATTACTTTATTTGATACTTTACCAAATATAAGGGGATTACGTCAATCATTTAAAGTCGTTATTATAAACAAGACAAGCACTTTCACATTTCACCGTTATGACAATGCAACGTTATGACATTTCACCGCTCTGAAGTATGTAAGCGTGAATAGGCCTTAAGATTTCATCTATTGACTTATTTCACAGATAATGAGGCGGCACAGCGGGGTACAATGTTTATGCATAACGGCTGTCCAACCACCAATGGTGATGAGTGATAATGAGAACTAAATTCTGTTGCACATAATCTTTACGTGGGAAATGGCTTCTTGTCTTACGTCCTCAAATTGAGAGCGGTCTTGAATATAATAAGAAATGAAACCGTGAATAGATAAAAACATACTGTGAGGTAATTTCAGCTTCTGATCTGGCGTATATTCCTGACCATTCATATGATAGCGGATAATGGTTGCGAATAACTCATAACATCGGTTCTGTTCTGCACGGCAATATGCCAGCAGCTCTTCATCCCGAATCATAAACATGATTTCGTACTGATATGGATTCTCCAGTCCAAACCGGATAAATTCCATCATGACATGCTCAGGCTTAGACAATCCTTCGCTTGATTCTCTCGCCATGGCTTGCAGCAGCATCTGTCCCAGATGATTAAAATCCTCAATCACAATCGCGTAAAACAGTTCTGCTTTTTCCTTGAAGTGATAATATAAAGAACCATGACTGTACCCTAGATGCTGTCCTATACTACGCATGGAAATCGAACGATAGCCCTTCGTTACGAACAGATGCCTCGCCGCTTCCAATATACGTTCCCTTGACAACTCCTGTTCCACTGCTCTTCTAGCCATATCTTATTCCCCTTCAATAAAATAAAGCTGCTGTCCCTCCGTGATTACAGATTGACCTTGTGTTAGATCGATCACAAAATCTATAAAACGCTCTGCTTCACTATCGACTGGAAGACATGTCAGCCTGACTTTGTCAGTAAATGTTGTTTCACCCATCCGAGTCTCTCTGCCTCTCAGCTCATTCTCCACTTTTCCAAGCCACGTGTAATCAATCTCTACAAATACTTCGCGATGCAGCACCTTCTTAATGGCTTCACCGGCTTCAATGGCAGCAACCGCACCGTCGGTATATGCACGGATAAGACCGCCTGCACCAAGCATAATACCGCCAAAATATCTAGTAACGACAATGGCGACATTTTTGAGCCTCTGGTTCTTGATCACCTCCAATATTGGTTTACCTGCGGTTCCGCTTGGTTCGCCGTCATCGGACTGCTTCTGAATCTCATCACGCTCACCGATCATATAGGCTGAACAGTTATGCGTTGCATTCCAATGCTTTTTCTTGATTTCTTCGATAAAAGAAACTGCTTCCTCCTCGGTTTCCACAGGCTTGATATGGCCGATGAAACGCGATTTCTTGATTACAATTTCCTTATCTCCCGACATTCGAACCGTACGGTAACGCTCAATCATCATTTCTACTACCTTTCTGCTAACATAACTAGATTTATATTTTTAAGAAAGCAGCTCATCCAAGTGCGGGTGAACTGCTTTCTTAGTTAAACACGTAATTTACATATATTCCTGATACCCTTGATTATTCAGATAGTCTTGCTTCAAGCTTCGCTTTTTCTTCTTCGTAGCCAGGCTTGCCAAGGAGAGCAAACATGTTCTTCTTGTAAGCTTCAACCCCTGGCTGGTCAAATGGATTCACGCCAAGCAGGTAACCGCTGATGCCACAAGCTTTTTCAAAGAAGTATACCAGATATCCGAAAGAATATGGAGTCATATCTGGAATATTTACGATAAGATTCGGTACTTGTCCGTCTGTATGCGCGAGCAGTGTTCCTTGGAACGCTTTTTTGTTAACGAAGTCCATCGTTTTGCCTTCCAGGAAGTTCAGTCCATCCAGATCGTCCGGATCGGATTCAATCGTAATATGGCTTGGAACCTCTTCGACTTGAATGACCGTTTCGAAGATATTGCGGCTTCCTTCCTGGATGAATTGACCCATGGAGTGAAGGTCTGTAGAGAAGTCGACAGAAGCAGGATAGATTCCTTTGAAATCCTTCCCTTCGCTCTCCCCGTACAGCTGCTTCCACCACTCGGATACAAAGTGCAGAGACGGCTCGTAGTTCACGAGAATTTCTGTACCCTTGCCTTTACGGTATAGCGCGTTACGAACAGCCGCATATTGATAGCTTTGGTTCTCGGCTACGTTCGGATTGCTGTATTCTTTTGAAGCGTCAGCAGCACCTTGCATCATTTCTTCAATGCTGATACCCGCTGTAGCAATCGGAAGAAGTCCTACCGCTGTAAGTACCGAATAACGGCCACCTACATCGTCCGGAATGATAAAGGACTCATAGCCTTCCTCAGTCGCCAGTTTTTTGAGTGCGCCTTTTGCTTGGTCTGTCGTTGCATAGATGCGCTTACGAGCTTCTTCTTTGCCGTATTTCTTCTCCAGCGCTGCGCGGAATATACGGAAAGCAATCGCCGGTTCTGTTGTCGTACCGGATTTGGAAATGACGTTCACGGAGAAGTCTTTACCTTCGATAAGCTCAAGCAAATGGTTGACATATGTAGAGCTTATATTGTTACCTGCGAAATAGATCTCTGGTGTTTTGCGCTTCTCTTTCGGCAGCTCATTGTAGAAGGAATGAGACAGCATTTCAATCGCTGCGCGTGCACCGAGGTAAGAACCACCAATACCGATGACGATCAGCACATCAGAGTCGCTTTGGATCTTCGCAGCCGCTTTTTGAATACGAGAGAATTCCTCTTTATCATAATTTGTCGGCAGATCGATCCAGCCAAGATAATCGGAACCTGTTCCTGTTCCGTTATGAAGCTGTTCATGTGCAAGACGAATCGGCTCTGCGAAATAGTCCACTTCATGCTGTCCAACAAATTCAAGTGCTTTACTATAATCAAACGTTACTTTTTTTGCCATGATAATAATTACCTCCCTATAAAGTTGATTCCTCACTAATGAAAACTAAGCCAAGGAACAACTTATGACTTAGAATACTGTAAATTGTATAAGCTGGCAAGTTAACAGGCATCCGTCATTCTGACCGAATGGGAGCCTAATAAAGTGCTGGTGCTACGCGCTCACATGACAATAGTCACGTTATTTAAAAAGGGTAAAGCTGCCGTATGGGCAGCTTTACCTATTTACTTAAGCTCTTGTTGTGTGCAGCTTGTTGTCAATTACAGCAATGCTTTGATGCGGCTGACAACATTCTCAACAGTGAAGCCATATTCTTTAATTACGCGATCGCCAGGCGCAGATGCACCGAATGTAGAGATTCCGAGGATATCTCCAGCGTCGCCAACATATTTCTCCCAGCCCATTGGATGAGCCATTTCAATAGCAAGACGAGCTTTAACATCCGGAAGAATAACGGATTCTTTGTAAGCTTTGTCTTGTTTCTCGAACAGATCCCAGCTCGGCATGCTGATAACACGTACCGCAATACCTTCTTCGGCAAGCGCTTCTTGAGCTTTGACTGCAAGCTGAACTTCGGAACCTGTAGCAATGATTTGTGCAACGGCTTTGCCGTCTTTTGCTTCGGATACAACGTATGCTCCGCGTTTGATTCCTTCACGAGCAGCGTCTACTGTTCCAGCAAGGATCGGCAGGTTTTGACGAGTCAATACCAGAGCTACCGGATTCTTTTTGTTCTCAACAGCATAAGCCCATGCTGCAGAAGTTTCGTTACCGTCAGCAGGACGGATCACAGTCAGGTTAGGGATAATACGCAGGGAAGCAAGCTGCTCGATCGGCTCATGCGTAGGACCGTCTTCACCAACAGCGATACTGTCATGTGTAAGAACATAAGTTACAGGCAGATTCATAATTGCAGACAAGCGTACAGCTGGACGCAGGTAGTCAGTAAATACGAAGAACGTACCTCCGAATACTTTAACGCCGCCATGCAGCGCCATACCGTTCATTGCTGCTGCCATACCGAACTCACGTACACCGAAGTAGATGTTACGGCCGGAATAGTCTGCAGGTGTGAACTGTGCAATGTTGTTCAGGTGTGTCATGGTAGAGCTCTCAAGGTCAGCAGATCCGCCTGTCAGGTTAAGAACGTTTGGAGCCAGTCCGTTCAGTGCATTACCGGAAGCAACGCGAGTGGATACTGCTTTGTCTTCGGCACTGTACTTAGGAAGGTCACGATCCCATCCTTCTGGAAGCTCGCCAGCTACTGCGGTTTCGAACTGAGCTGCAAGCTCAGGGTAAGCTTTCTTGTACTCAGCAAATTGCGCATCCCATGCTTTGTTCGTTTCAATTCCGCGTTCTTTAACTTGTGCGAAATGAGCACGAACTTCGTCTGGAACGAAGAAATCTTCTTCATATACCCATTTGTAGAAGTCTTTCGTCAGCTTCGCTTCCTCAGCACCCAGTGGTGAACCGTGTGTACCGCCATGACCGCCTTTACCTTGTTTGTTCGGGCTGCCGTAACCAATTACGGTCTTCACTTCAATCAACGTAGGACGGCTGAGATCAGCTTGAGCTTCCTTGATCGCTTTTTCTACCGCAGGCAGATCGTTTCCGTCTTCTACGCGAAGAACTTGCCAGCCGTAACCTTCAAAGCGTTTTTGTACACTTTCAGAGAAGGAGAGGTTCAGTTCGCCATCAAGAGAAATATCGTTGGAATCGTACAATACAACGAGTTTGCCAAGCTTCAAGTGAGACGCAAGAGATGCTGCTTCATGGGAAACCCCTTCCATGAGGTCGCCGTCGCCGCAGATCGCATAAGTAAAGTGGTTTACGATATCAAATTTATCTTTGTTGTAAGTCGCACCCAGCTGAGCTTCAGCCATCGCCATACCTACTGCCATTGCAATACCTTGTCCCAGCGGACCTGTAGTCGCGTCGACACCTGCAGTATGACCAAACTCAGGGTGACCTGGAGTCAGACTTCCCCATTGACGGAATTGCTTGATTTCTTCCATAGGAAGATCATATCCGCTCAGGTGCAGCAGGCTGTACAGCAGCATGGAGCCATGACCTGCAGACAGCACAAAACGGTCACGGTTAATCCAAGTTGGATTCGCAGGGTTATGGTTCATTGTTTTTGCAAACAATTGGTAACCCATTGGCGCAGAACCCATTGGCATACCCGGATGACCGGATTTGGCTTTCTCAATTGCGTCAATCGCTAGAGTACGTACTGTAGTAATAGACAAGTTATCGATTGTCGAATTTTCATTCTTGTGAATGCTTTGTTCTTTCGTTTGTTGATCAGTCATTTTTTGTCCTCCTCATAATCTCAAAAAAGATGTCAGGATAAGCAAACGGACTTACACTCAGGCGACTTAAAACTTAACTTAAAATGACAAACGAGTTGATTTAAAGCAAGTTAATCCGCTTGAATGTTTCAATTTGACTTATTCGTTTGCTATTGTATCACTTCACGTCCAGTTTTTCCATACCGTTCTTCACATCCAATAAATTTCATCCACACATCGACAAAAGTATCTCCTCTTTGGAGAAAAGCATACCTGATTGGAAGGAATACAAAAATAGGCAATGAAAAATAGCAAAATTTTTGTAAACAAGACTTATGCATCAATCCTAATAAGACAGTTCTCTTCTACATTATCCGACTTTCATTAAACCAAAACAAACTCCGCGTAAAAGAATCAATTTCATAACACATAAGCAGCTAAAAGTATTATGAAATTGATTCATATACGAATATTTCTGGAACATGACAAAAACTCTGGAACACACAACAATTTCGGGTCGCATAGCAAAAAAAATCGCCGCGGCTCACGTCACCGGGCGATTCTTCCTGTTACTCTATATTGGGTTTTAATAGATTAAAATACAACGGTCTTGTTCTCATGAACGAGAACACGATCCTCTACATGCCATTTTACAGCTCTCGCAAGGACAACTCGTTCAATATTGCGGCCGATCCGCTTCAGCTCGGGTACATCATCCCGATGGCTTACACGTTCAACGTCCTGTTCAATGATCGGCCCTCCATCCAGCTCTTCTGTAACGTAATGGGCTGTAGCTCCAATCAGTTTAACTCCCCGTTTGTAAGCTTGGGCATATGGCTTGCCGCCGACAAACGCAGGAAGGAAGGAATGATGGATATTGATGATGCGATTGCGGAAATGTTCGATAAATGTTGGTGAAATGATCTGCATATAGCGGGCAAGGATAATGACATCAATGTCTGCGCCGATCACTTCAAGCTGACGCTGCTCTGCTTCTTTTTTTGTATCCGGTGTCACCGGAATATGATGATAAGGGATACCGAAGGACTCTACATAAGCCTTCATATCTAGATGATTGCTTACAACAAGCGCAATTTCTGCATCCAGATCACCGGCTTGCCATTGCCAGAGAAGCTCTACCAGACAATGATCCTCTTTGGACACGAAGATCGCCAGCTTTTTCCGGCGGCTTACGCTGGAGATTTTCCATTCCATTTTGAACTGGGAAGCAATTGCTCCAAAGTCAGCTTCCAGCTGAGGAAGACGACCCATTAGCTGAGGCAGATCAAATTCTACACGCATAAAGAACATACCGCCATCCGGGTTCATTGAATATTGATCGGATTGAACGATATTGGCTCCGTGCTCGAATAGAAATTTGGAGACCGTGGCCACGATTCCCGGACCATCAGGACAAGAAATCAGCATTCGAGCACGATCCGGGTGTTCGTGTGCTGGGTGTGCAGTTACGTTTTTAGTATGAATATCCATTGTGAAAATACTCTCCCCCTTGATATAACTCCTATGCTTTGACCATAGCTTCCTTGCCTGCAAGCCAGGCAACCAGGCGATGATTCAGTGCCTCCTCAGACAGCTCAGGGAACAGGTCTGCACCGGCAGCAAGATCATATAAACGCTCCAGTGGTTCCCGCGGGTCAGCCTTCTTGGCTTTGGCATCATTCTTGAGTACAGTCCATGTGTCTAGAATAAAGCTGCGTGAATGAATATCCTGTCCGTTGAAGAAATGGTCCAGCTTCTCTACATCTCCCCAAAAAGCGTTGCCAAACCGTTCCGTTACATTGCCGCGAAGCAGCGCAATTTCCGCTTCATACATTGGACGCTGCGTCTTCGCATCTTTACCGATCCACGGCGTTTCAAGAATGAATGGGCGACCAGCAAGCAGTTCATGATGAACAATTCGATGAATGGTATCAAAACCAATCCAGCCGGAGCCGATCGGAGCATGTCTGTCCTTCCGTGCACCTGTAGGGTTCTTGCTGTCATTGATATGCACCACAGCGATCCGGTCTAATCCTACGGTGCGGTCAAACTGCTCAAGCACACCATCCAGATCATTGACGATATCATAGCCGGCATCATGAATATGGCAAGTATCCATACATATGGTCAGTCGCTCGTTATGCTCGACTTTATCAATAATTTGTGCGATCTCTTCGAAGCTGCGGCCCATCTCTGTGCCTTTGCCAGCCATCGTTTCAAGGGCTATGTTGACATCCGTTTCACGCACACCGTTCAGCACCTCATTCAAGCCCTCGGCAATACGCTGAATGCCATATTCTGCATCCTTATCTGTAAAAGCACCCGGGTGAAGAACGATGTTCTTAACCCCAATCGCGTGGGTACGACGAATCTCTTCCTGCAGGAAGCTGACCGCAAGCTCATAAGTGTTGTCCTTGTATGAACCCAGATTAATAATGTATGGTGCATGGACTACAATATCCTCGAAGCCTCCGCTAAGCATGGCTTGCTTGCCTTCTTCGATAAACATCGTCTCCATCGGTTTACGGCGTGTATTTTGCGGAGCTCCTGTATATATCATGAACGAAGAAGAACCGTAGCTTGCCGCTTCTTCCGTAGCTGTCAGCAGACCCTTACCTGAAAAGGAAACGTGGGAACCTATTTTGAGCATCTTAATTTACTCCCCCTATAATTTAGGATTTAGGATTGTGCAATATCCAAGTTAATAGAATGAACACAAGTACTGTATCCAAAGATTTATTGCTTATTGTAACTTGATTGAGGAGGTCAAGCAATATCATCAAGAAATGAAAGCGTGAAGGAAGCTATCGAAAAAGAAGCCTGTGTGCGATATAATTTCTATAACAGGGCATTTTTTACAATAAACCTTCTCTAATGTCTCATGAAAAATTCATTTACATATTTATGCCATTTTAAACCTGATAGATTTATTTCAGGATTTATGCAAAATCCTTATTTTCATAGTATGACTCAAATTTATAATACGTTAGCTATGTTCGTTAATTTCTGTGGCCTGTCTCTTATTCTATTGAAACTTAGAGGTGAAGCAAATGGACTTTCTCTTGTTAAATGATAAGTTAACGCTGTCTGTTCCAGTCATCAATAACTGGTTTATGAACTCGATTGCATTCTGGACCTTTATCCTGTTAGGTTCTATGGTCATTGGCGGATTTTTTATGTTTCGCAAATTTCTCAAGGTGCTTCCAAAGGCTGACGGCAAATCCAAGCTGGACTGGCAGAACCACTGGGTCGAGTCAAGCCGGCACTTATGGACAGAGGATGCCAAATCATTCTTAGATGAGCTGGTACAGCCTGTTCCAGGACCCTTCCGGGATATCGCGAAGCACTCTATTGCCGCCGAGATTGGAAAGATCGCTTTGGAGTGCGGCGCTGCCGAAGTTACCCGAGATCACTGCATCAAGGGTTATATCGTGGCGACACCCTCCAGAGATAATAAATTTCTGATTCATTTCCTCGACAAGAAACAGATTGATTATCAGCCATACAAACATTTAATGAATAAATAACGAGCAGCACTCCAATATGGAGATCATATGAAATTTTCGTTCATCAAATGCTTATTGGAAGGTAATGTGTCTTAAACAACAGTCAGCCTCTGTATTAGGTTGTCTTGGGTTAACTAAGCATTGGCGTAATCCATGCCGTCCAAGGGAACACGAAGCAGGAGGCTTGTCTTTTTTTCAAGTCAGGAGGACTAGAGACCATGAATTATGCAATCAGTGGAGGAACGGGATTCATCGGAAGTCATCTCGCGAATCTATGGCAAGAACAAGGCCATCAGGTTATGATCATTACCCGGAATGCAGATAAGGCGAGAGATTCTGCGAGCCGGGGAATCTCTTATGTCACCTGGGAACAGATCAATAAGGACCCCAGCACGCTGGAGTCCTTGGACGGAGTCGTTAATTTGGCCGGAGAAAGTTTGAACCAGCGCTGGTCCGACAAAGTAAAGCAGAGAATTCTTCAGTCACGGCTACATTCTGTTCACCAACTGGCTGATGTGTTAGATCGATTGGAGTCTAAGCCGAAGGTTATTGTACAATCCTCAGCGATCGGTATATATGGAACCTCAGATACCCAAATATATACGGAAGCCTCTTCAATTGAGCCTATAGATTTCTTATCTGATGTGTGTCATCAATGGGAAAATGCAGCTAAACAGAGATTGGACTATTCCAGATTAGTTATTGTAAGAACCGGTCTAGTACTGGGTAGCAAGGGCGCTTTTCCACTTATGCAGCTTCCATATAAGTTAGGCGTCGGCGGACCGATTGGCAGTGGAAGACAGTACATGTCCTGGATTCATATTGCGGATATGGTGCGATTGATTGATTTTGCTGTTCAGCATGAACAAATTTCAGGGCCGCTGAATGCGACAGCCCCTTATCCGGTGAGCAATGATGAGTTCGGCAAAACCATCGGACAAGTTCTCCACAGGCCCCATTGGTTCCCTCTACCTTCCTTTGTACTAAAGACGGTCCTTGGTGAGATGTCCTTCCTTATACTTAAGGGACAGAAGGTTCTGCCGCAGAAGGCACAGAATTACCATTTTACATTCAACTACCCGGAACTCCCAAAAGCCATTGTGCATGAGATACGAAGTTAACTTAGCTAATTCAATGATGCGAAATATTAAGATGAAAAGTATACTTTGCCTTGGCTATAACGAAGCTGTCTCCATCTTGGAGAATGTATTCTTTGTAAGGAACCATCGCTTCATCCTGAAACAAAGTTCCGTTCACTGAATTTAAATCTTTGACTACGTACCCTGAATCCGATCTGCTGATCTCTACATGAGCACGGGAAGTGCCGACTCCTGCTTCAACATAACTGGCGACGTCATTGGACCTTCCGATGATGAAGCTGCCTTTGCCAACAGGGATTGTATCCACACTTCCTTCTGGTGAGCAGCGTTCCAGATAAGCTATACTCTCGTTCGCCATACTTGAGCTTGTCGTCTCCTGTCCCATCTTAGATAGAAGCACCGTAGCCTGTACTTTTGCGGCAGATAGGATCTGGGTGTTATGCTTCAGCGAATCATAGTAGCTGGTATCAGAGCCTTCACTATCTTCTTGTATGACATCATTTGAATGATCCATGGCTGTCTTGTGCATATCATAGCGGCTGTGAGTCACGTCATTCGAGCTCTCATATATAGCTGACTCATTCGCTGAAGCATTCATAGTCCCAAGGCCAGCTTCCGCAGCCATATTTCCCTTATTCCATCGCCACCACTCGCGAGACTCCCCCTTCTTCCTGACTACAAGCCAGTCCCTTGCTGCTGTTAGAGTGGATGAATGATCTCCCGTGTCGGTCTCTGAAGACTTGTCTTTTACTGTAAAAGAAGGCAGACGAATCCCCCGAGCAGACACATAGGCAAGAATCACGAATACGATGGTAATCACCATACATACGATGAGACGTGTAGAAGTGGGCCTATCCATGTATATAAATCTCCATACGACAGATGAGGCCAGCAAACAAGCAAGCCAGTAATACATTGGATTAACAGGCTTCTTAACCGTATCCCCTTCTGTTAAAGACAAGGCAACACTATTTGATTGTTCAAAGCTTGGTGTATCAAACGCTGTAAAAATAGAACCTTCTGCGGCAAGCGGCATATCCATGTGCAGCCTCATTTCATGCTCGTTTGAACCATCGGCCTTATTTGCCTGCATCTTCTTCTGGTGCTGAAACGCATCGTCCTGCGGATAGCGTGACTGCAACGTCGGCGCATATGCATCACCAGTTCTTTGAAATTGAGAACTACGCTGTTCTGTCTGAGGATTTCCGTGATGCGGCTGTGGGTTATATGCTATAGGACTGTGTGCCTGTGGGCTGCGTGCTTTTGGGCCGTGTGCTTGAGAACCTTGTGATTGAGAACCGTGTGATTGTTGTGCTGATGAATTGCTTGCTTGCGTTATATGAGTCTCACCTGCTTGAAGCATCTGTAATTTACGCATGTCGTGCATCTGAGGGAGTGCGCCACCTAATGTATGCTCCGTCAACAATTCAAGCAACAACTCGTTTAATGCAGACAGGTGAAAATGATCTCCGGCGCATAATTGCAGCACACTCTGCAGCCCGTTCCCCTTTAACTCTGTAACATAAGGCATTAATCTTACGATCAACTGGTACAGCTGCTCGGAGACCTTCTCCTGATCAGGCTGTGCTTGAAAGGGCACATAACAAATTTTGATCTTCCCCTCTTCCATCTCACCTTCCATAAACATATAATCCTCATGCAGCAGAAATTGACGTTCATCCAGCATGTACAAACGACAATCGATCAAAGTATGAGTCACCTGCAGTAGCAAATTATAAAGTGCAGAAAGTGTTACCCTTTCACTTTTCACAACGTGAGAGAGCATTTTACGTCCCGTAATATCATAGCTGAATGTTATAGTGCCATCGATATCCCTCATCTGCATTCTCAAGTGCCCGGGAATATCATTATGCATAATCATGTTTACTTGGACCTGGCTCAAGTCGCTACTTGCAATGCCTTCCTTCTTCCCCACAATCATCAACACTCTGTCGTTATGTATAAAATCTCTGGATAGCCCCTTCATGGTACCTCTCCTTCATATCTGCTAAATACCTTCAGACCATAGCTCTGTCGAACCTATTTATAGTGAATCAATTTCATAACTCATTAAAAAGGTGATTTCGAGACTAAATATAGACAAATTAAATCATTTTTGATCTATAAATACCCTTGATTCAAGCAGCCAAAGGCATTATAAAATTGATTCTAGTAATGAAAATTTTGTACATAACCAATGATTACCCCGGGAAGTACGGCAAGCATAAAGGGAAATCGAACCGATGTCTCCGTACTGTTAACGCTTATAACCCCTTCATTTCCCGTCTTGCCGACACTAACCGCCCTTGTCAGTCTCTGGACAAACATCAAAACGCTGTGGCTTCTTCTCATTCTCATTCTGAATACGGCCGCTCTTCTTCTATATATCAAGATAAGAAGACCAATTGCACCGGATATGAGAATGGAATACAACATTACTTGCATTGTGAACAAGGCCCCTGTCCAAGCTCCAATACCGCCAAAAATCTTAACATCCCCCGCACCTACCGCACCTAAAAGGTATAGTATTATCATCAGTCCAAAGCCCACTCCAAGACCAATAGCCGCTGTATTAAAGCCTGCAATTCCTCCCAAGATTAAATGTACAATCAAGCCGCTCAGTATCGAAGACATTGTCAAGATATTAGGTATCCGCATGGACCGAATATCCGTTATAAACGCTGCTATGACAAAACCTCCACAAGCTATATAAGCTATCTCCATTACTTATCCTCTCTCGTCATGATCTTTTGACAACGTCAAACCTTACCTCAATTCTGGAACCGTCGCTAGTCTCGATCACAAATGGCCAAGTCCCAGGCGTCGTTCTCGTCCCCACAAACCATGTCCATTCCACGAATCCGTTCTCGTCCGCAGTTGCCCAGCCCACATGCTGTGCTGAACTCTCTCCTGTCTTATAGAAGACAGATAAGTTGGCTGACGCGCCAGGTGTTATTTTGGCACGTATCGTCGCATGCCCGGCTACATAAGCGGGATTGGGCTTGGCAATAATCTCTACGCTGCCTTTAGTGCCGCTATCCCCATTTGTGCCTTGATCATCTTCGTCTGTAGCACCAATCCAGATCCTTTCTGTTGCACCGGCCTGAACCCGCAGGCTCTTATTCAGAAACGGAACTTTGATTGGTAATTCGTAGGTGAGTTCTATACCAAAATAAGGATTGGACTTGTCCTGAAGATTAGGAATGTCTACTCCATTGACGTGTAGAGAATCGTACTCAAGTATCGTATCCTCAATCACCGGTTGAATTAACGGTTTAATAACCGGATCTAGAACCGCCTCCGATACCGAGGCCTGAAGATGATCCAGCGGCTCTTGTCCGCTTGAAGCAGCCATGGAAGCCCATGATCCGATCGGGTCAGGCAGAGTGGATGCATATTCAGTCACCCAATCCGTTAACGACAGCTTGGGCATGAGTACATCCGCAGGTGAGTCTCCGGGCAGCACCTCTCCTATACCTGACTCTATCGAACCGGCAGATTCTATGGCGATAGCTACAGGATAGATATGTGACGATATTTTTTTGACTGTCTCGGAAGCTGCTGTCTGCAATGCGGTTGAGAACAATGTCATCTGAACGAAGTAGATCAAGAACACAATAAAGAATATAAAGACAGGTAGAACCAGAGACGCTTCAACAACAATGCTGCCTTGATCCTTCCCATCACGATTGACTATATTATCCTTGGATCTCTGAGAAGATTCTCGACTTTTCCATGTATATGCCATAATAGTCAAACCCCTAATTCCTCTGGTTATGAAGCAATTCAGTTAATAAGCATAGTCTGATTGGAGTGAAATATAAATGTGTCCATCCTCTATTCGGTCGGCGCTACCACTCATAGTCCCTATTGCTCTCATTATGCCAGGTAGAAACCACAGCCTCATTCTCATTTCGGCCTGGCTAGCTGCATACGTGTACGTCTTGTTAAGGTCGATCTTCGTGTTCAGGCGAATAATGGCACTCATACGAGACATCTTCCTGTCATTATTGCTGTGTGCCAGTAAAAACAATCGAAGATGATCTCTATATGTAATCGAAATCTGCTTCGCATACTTGGACAGCTCTACCTGACCTTCATCCGCCAGCTTCTGCATATCAGCGAGAGCCTCTGTAAGACCATGGAGAATCGCTTTTGATAATACGAGCAGCGGATTTCCAAGCTTGCTGTTCTCAACAAGGCCTTCCATTGTTCTTATCGCAAGCCGAATCGTAAATACCTCTGTATAAGCAGCTACGATATTGCCGTATGGATTGTGGAATCCATAAATGATGTATTCCAGCTCCTGACTTTCCGGAAGAAAGAACGTTTCTGGACTCATCGTGCTATTATTCATATCGCTGCCAGCAATCATCGATAAGTTAACCGATTTGAAGTAGTGCAGAGCGTACTCATTCTGATAAAGCTCATCACTTACTACATCAAGGAGATTCGACATTCCACCAAATAATTGATCCATATCTGCCATCGCCTCACCTCCGGCATCATAGGGATCCTGTGAAATCTGTTTTTCCGAAGGAGCTGCACCGCTTGCCTGATTCTGATTGAAGCTAATATTTTCGTTATAATATCCTTCCAGCTGCTTGAATTGCTCTGTTGCCTTCTCAATCCCGGCAGTAGCAACCAGCAGCTTGATTCTGTTCTGCGCTTCCTTCAGCTTTTGCTCTGACTGCTTGTCCACCTTGGCTCTTTCTTTGTCTGCAGAATGGTAATCATCAATCTGATTGGCAGCCTGATCGATCACATTTCCGCTGCCGGCTGCAGCATATCTGGCGATATATTGCTGTATTTCACGGTTCGCAGTCAGAACATGCTGTCTTTTACGATGAGAATCACCATCACTTAATAGACTAATCGAGCTAGAAGAGACAGTAATCGATTGATGAGCCGCCTTAAAATCTCCTAGCTGCTCGTCATGACCATTTGTAAACTCAGCAAACTCCGAGTCCTTCCGGACTAACTGATCTGTCTGCTTGCGAAGTTCATCTCCGAAGCTGCCAACACCGGATGATGAAGCGCCTGTACCTGGTGTCTTGGCCTTACCGACGTTATCGTATGCGGCATTAGCCGCTCTCATCTCTCCTTCCTTAATGACCTGCTTCATCTGTTCATTTATACTCTTGGCTTCCTCAACTCGATCATTCGCTTGGCTCAATGCCTGCTGATGTATCATGAGAGCCTCTTGATTCTCACGATTAATGCTTGCCACGATCCGATTCACATCTGACCGATATTCGCCCAGCTCAAACATATATATTCGATCAAGCGGTTCCCTGGCCTCATCTTCCGTATACTTCGAATAATAATCGCGATACTTCGCAGAGGCATCTGCTGCGCTATCAATTCTCCCTCCGAGCTGACTGTCACTAAAGTACGTACTCGGCGGGTCCATCACCAATTTGGCCAAGGGTGCTGCCGTTTTGGCGGCTTCTCGCCTTTTTTGAATTGCCTCTTCAAGCAGACGTTCACGCTTGTCATACAGCTTCTGGAGCTTCCGCAGGACATCTACCGAATGTGCAGCCTGCTTCATTTCCGCTGATAACGGTTTGAACCTCGACACAGCCTCTACCATAAAATCAACTGGAGCCTTATATTTCATCTCCTCTTGTATCTGCTGATTGAAGTTCTCGAATTGTCCAAGCTCCCGCTCAAGAGCAAGTCCAGACTGAACAACCTCCATACCGATTAAAGGAAATCCATCCTCATGCGGCGTGGGCTTAGTACTGTCATTTAGCACTTTGGCAAGAACATAGTCTCCTTGATCGCCTTCATGGGCGAACAGCCCATACCTTTCCTGAAGCTCAGGGATATAAGAGGACATCACGGACCGAGCCGCAGCATGGACCAGTCTCTCAGCCTGTACTTTCATAGCAGCAATTCGGGCATAGTCGATAAATACAGCGACAAACAAGAACACGACGGCAAGCACCATTGCCAAAAATATAGTCACCGCTCCGGACTCGGAGTCACCTCGTCTAAACAAGCTCTTTCACATCCCAGCAAATTTTTGCAAAATCTGTGCGACCTCCGAAGGATTCCCCGGTGTACCCATTCCCCCAAATCTTGCTCCGTAATATCGCATAAGCTCTACATTTCGAATGAATTCATCGGGCTCTACAACCGTGGATTTGCCTGAATGTTGTATCCGTTGATCACCCGAGAATAAAAAATCGACCATAGGCAGCCTCACATTTTGGTTCAGCTTGGTCCAGACTTGGCGATCCAGCATCTGATTCGCATATTCCATCTGACCGCTGTACAACACTGGCAGAGCTGCTCCGGATTGACTCAGCTTCTTGATGGGCAGATCGTCACTTGCAGCTCCTCCAGGAAGCTCCATCCTTGTGATTTGACCACCGCTGACTGACCCGAAGAGCGCACCAATCATATGATCGTCTGCAAAACGCCAATACAGGGGATCAGCTTCACCTTCCGGGTAAGATCCGGTCCTGGCGTCTTTGTGGCTGTTATCCCAGCTATATGATGCACGTTCTGCTGTTGCTGAAGCATACTGCATAAGTGCCGATTTCTGGTACAGCAGCACACAAAAAAACATAAGCACACACAAGGACAACAGAATGACAGGAAATACGAGAGAAGCTTCAATTGTGAAGCTCCCCTCCTCTCCTTTCAAATGGTTATTGCCTTTAGAAGAATTCATTACTTTTGTTCGTAACACTCTCAAGCAGGTTCTCAACCAAAGCCTGGATCTGATCCTTAAAAATAAGAGCTACGATCAAGATCACACCTATTATCAGGATCATCTCAAGTGTTCCCAACCCATCCTCTTCCTTCCAAAAGTCTGCCATTTTTCGTTTGCACAATGCTAACATTATCGTATCCCCCTATAAATTCATCATCATAAATGACGGTGCTCCAACCATAACGACAATGACCAAAAAGATCACCACCATTGGAAATACCAGCTTGGAGGAAGCCTGTTCACCGCGTGTTCTGCTGAGTGATTTGCGCTTGTCCCACAGCACTCTCGAAAGATCACGGAGTGAAAGAACAAAATCCCCCCCGCCTCGTCTAAAATTCAGAAGCACGGTTGTGGTAAAAATGGAGACCTCCTGGACTCCACATCGTTTGCTGAACTGCTCAAATGCCTGTTGAAATGAGTATCCATTGTTCCACTCTGCCACCATCTGGCCCAGCTCGATATAGAGAGGGTGAGCCGAACCTTTTTTTCGTTCCGTGCAGTGAAGAATCGCTCTTTGGACCGTCTCGCCGGCGCTAACAAGCAGGACAATTTTGTTAAGAAATTCAGGAAGCTCCATTAAGATATCCTGCTCCCGCAGCTTAACCTTGTTATGCAGATCCTTCATTTGGGCAAACGGAATTACGCCTGCAAGCAATGCTCCGGCAATGAATCCTAAGGGATCTCCCTCAAGGCACAAAGTGAGCAGCGCCCCCGCGATAAGAGACATCCAGCTGTATACGAGCATTTCCGCAATAAACATTAAAGTCTTCTCATTGCTATGCTTCAGACCATACACTCTTTGCACCGAGTGCTGTATCCGGTACACCAGCATTGGCAGCCTTCTCGTCATCTGCAGCTTCTCTACTAAATTTAAAAAAGGAGCATGGAGTCTTCGAAAACGCATACCTTTCATTTCGATAGAATCTAGTACGCGGTATCTTGAGCCCGCCCGTTGGTTAAAGATGATCCACCCTAGAGCGAGTATAATGACAGTAATAACACTGCATGTAATCATCATGTTTTATTCTCCCTACACCCGTACATCCATAATGCGCTGAACCCAGATGAAGCAGCCAAATAAGATAAGAAGTGCGATACTTGATATGATATATCCAGCCCCAGAATACAATGGTGTCAGAAAATCGGGTGAAGTCAGGCTTAAAAAAATCAAAAATAAAAATGGTGCTGCAAACATGGCCTTGGATTCAAACTTCTTCTGCGCAATGGTCACAGCGATTTCCTGCTTAATATCCAGCTTCTCTCCAATGACGGATGAGGTTCTGCGTACGACTTCAACCAAATCGCCACCCGTACGTTTGCAGGTAACAAACACATCCGCAAAATTAGTGATATCCTCCATTTGTGCACGGTCAGCAAAATCTCTTAATGCATCTTCAATGGGTTCGCCATATTCCATCCTTGTACATATGATAATCAACTCTTTAATAAGATCGTGGTCTGCTTGAGGGTCCAGCATTCTAAGATCATGCACCGCCTCACGAAAAGCATTCTCCACCGATTTACCTGCAGCAAGAGACGATGATAATGAATACAGCGCCTGTTTAAAATGAAGACTAAGCGCCTCTCTCCTCTTGTTAAGCAGATAGACATTATAGTATCTCGGTGTGAGAAGAGCAGTGATTGACAGAAGCAGTCCCAGAATCCAGTGATGGTAAAACAAATAGCCTATCCCGAAAAATAAAATGGCACTTGCCGCGATACAGCCGGCTCTCTGCCAAAAGGACAACGTGTGCTCCATATAACGTGGTAGCTTCTGAAGAGCAGAAGCCTTCACAGTCTTATCTGCAATCCTCGCTGCTTCCATTTGACGATTCATACGTTCCTTACCTCACTCTCCCCCTCAAGAACAGGGTCCTGAATCCCTGCCGCCTTGAGTTTATCCTGATGTACAAGAATTCCGGAGGAACGTGCAAGCTGCCCTTTGATATGTCCATTCACTTCATGCAGCTCCTCGAAACGGTACAAGGAATTCAGCTGTATCTCCCCGTCCTTCATGCCAACAACCTCACTAATCTCCGTCACTCGTCTGGAGCGGTCCCGGAGACGTGATAAATGAATAACAATATCGATAGCAGAACTGATTTGCTGTCTGACCACTGCAACAGGCAAGTCAGCTCCGCTGAGCACCATTGTTTCCAGTCGTGAGATCATATCCCGAATACTGTTTGCATGGCCCGTGGACAGACTCCCTTCGTGTCCAGTATTCATGGCCTGCAGCATATCCAGCGCCTCACTTCCTCGGACCTCACCGACAATGATTCGGTTGGGACGCATACGCAGAGAGGAGCGGATTAAATCCCGAATGGATATCTCCCCTTTCCCCTCTGTATTTGCATTGCGTGTCTCCAGCGACACGAGATTCGGAACGGTAACGATCTGAAGCTCAGCTGAATCTTCTATTGTAATGATTCTTTCGTCTGGAGGTATGAACTGAGACAATGCATTAAGGAAGGTTGTCTTCCCCGACCCGGTTCCTCCACTGATAAAGATGTTGTATTTGCTTCGAACAAGCTTTCTGAGCAGCTCTGCAGCTTCGTCGCTAATGGCTCCTATTCGAATAAGGTCCTCCATACGCATTGGCTTGTCCGGAAATTTCCGAATGGTCATCGTGGGCCCTTTTAACGCGACAGGCGGCAGCACTATATTCACCCTTGAACCGTCCTTTAGCCTGGCATCCACGATTGGAGAGGATTCATTCACGATTCTATTTACACCGGAGACGATCGTCTGAATGATATCCTGCAGCCGCTCTTCCGATTCAAACATAACAGGTGCTTGGCGCACTTCTCCACGCTCTTCAATAAATACCTCGGTATGCCCATTGATCATAATTTCTGTAATATGCGGATTGTCAATCAGCGGCTGAAGCACATCAAGACCACGAAAGGAATCATATAGTCTTCTAATTAGTGCATGCTTCTCACCAGAGGTTAAATGAGTGAGCGCAGAATGGTGGAATACCCTTGCCTCAATATGCTCCATCAGCTCCGAGTCACCCGCCGCAGAAGTGACATCAAGAGTTGCTCGAATCGAGTTTCTTAGTTCTCTAAACGAAGTATCCTTCATAACGAATATTCCTTCTCCAATATTCCGGCAGCCTCGCATAATCTCCGCATTTCTTTTTGATAAATCGGTGACCCGAGCAGCAATTCCGGCTCTCTCATCTGCTTCCATGAAGGAATATATGGCAAATAAAAGCAGGTTTGTATATACTCATCAGGCATCGTATTCACAACCGTTCCCGTATACCGATTAATGACATATGTGGACTTCTCCTGAATTTGAGCATACCTCGTAGGATCAAGCTGCTCTTGATACTTCACCCACTCCGAGGCCTTACCTAACGTAAGGATATCATCAGACAGAAGCCAGATCAGCAGATTGGAACTATCCATTAAGGCTTCAGCTCTCTCATCCCATACCGAGTCATGGTCAATAATGATATATTGATATTGTTCTGATTCAATCAGGACTTCTAGCAGGGCATAAACATCCGACTTCGTGAGCTGACGCATCTCATTCCGGTTCCTGGCCGGGTAGAAATAGTGTGATTTAATCTGTTCATTCCACATAACGTAGGATCTGATATCAACTCTATGTTCCGAAGCCTTTCCTCCTGAACGCCTTGCTCTGATAAGATACATTAGCCTTGAGAAGGCTTCTTCCAGCTCTTCTTCACGCGCTGCCTGATGGCTTGTCTGCAGGAAAGGCTTGGTGCTGTCGAGTGTCTCCAAATTCAAATAAAATACTGAATATCCTGCACGGCCTAGTTGCTTCGCAAGGTTTAAGGCAACCGTCGTTTTGCCGCAGCCCCCGGATGCCGACGTGACCCCAATCACCAATGACTCATCTCCGGATAATTTGCTCACCAAACGAACGGTGCCTGAGTTTGAAACAGCTTCTTCCCAAGCTCCAAGCAAAACAAACAAAGGCTGGTACTTCATCACAAGGGGCAGGTCTCCATCAGTAGAACGCTGCTCAGCCAGTAATAGAATCGGGACACGCTCTTGATCTAATCCATCCCGCATCAGCTCTATAAATTCCAATTCACCAACAATCAAATCCGGCATCGATGCACGAGTCTGCTCACTCATATATCTCATCATCGCTTCCGGTTGCGAGAAGGCCGTGACATGAAACTTCCTTGAATATTCGCTTCCTTGCACATAATCAAGCACTGCATCTACGTACTCACGTGTTCTACTTGCCAGCACTACCTTCCTAATGACCAGATGCACCTCTCCCTTCGAGCACAAAAAAAGCACCGTCCATCTCCCGTATCTCATACGGTAAAATGGACGGTGCTTCCGTCACGTGCTGTTTAATTTATTGATAGATTAGCATAATATTCCATGCTGAGCAAGCACAATTTATTATCCTTCTCTGTCAAATCAAACATTTGTTCTCTTTTTTCTGATTATATAGTAGAATATTGAGATGCCTGCTCCCTACATAACAACACCTTAGAATGGAGTGATCAATATGTCGAAGAAGTGGGCAGTCCTATGCATTCTATGTATCTTCGTAATCATGATGGGTTGTACACCGCAAGATGAACATGAATTCCCACGGGTTCCCGTTACGCTGGATCGAGCCGTAGATGGAGATACATTCAATGTCATGTACGAAGGCAAGAGCCAATCAGTTCGTATGCTGCTCGTGGATACCCCGGAAACCTCTCATCCGAAGCTTGGTGTTCAGCCTCTGGGTAATGAAGCGAAAGAGTATACCAAACAGGCGCTTGAACAAGCAGACCAGATCGAGCTGGAGTTTGACATTGGGCCCAATCGGGATAAATATTCTAGACTGCTTGCTTATGTGTATGTCGATGGTGTCATGCTTCAGGAATCACTGCTTGAACAAGGCTATGCACGAGTCGCCTATATCTATCCGCCGAATGTGCGGTATGTAGATCAATTCGAAGCCATACAGAAAGACAGCCAGAACAAAGCCATTGGAATATGGGAATATGAAAATTATGTCCAGGAAGACGGCTTCCACAAGGAAAAATACAAATCCGAACCTGCCTCAGGTTCAAATGACGACAGTGCACCTAATGACTATTCCGGTCAACAGCCCGATCTTTCTTGTACTATCAAAGGTAATATCAACTCCAGCGGAGAGAAAATATACCACACCAAGGAGTCCCCTCAATACACAGCAACCATACCTGAGGAATGGTTCTGTACAGAAGAAGAGGCTGAACTGGCCGGTTTTCGTGCACCCAAAAAATAACCCAGTGGAGATGCCGCTTGAATTTATTAGCCACACACGACTAATCCGGAAAAGTTTACAGCTCTAGCAGCATGTACAACTCTAATAGCTTTCTCAGCTCAGAAAAAAATCCGTCCTTCAAATGTTCTGAAGGACGGATTTTTTACGCGTAATTACAAAAATCGCTCCCGAATTTCCGGTGTCGGCAGCATACAGGCATCTTCCCCATCTCGTCCGAACCAGCGATATCGATTGCGGGCAACTAGGTTATACACTCTATCTCGAATAAACTTCGGTACAATGATGCATCCATAAGCCAAGAAATAAGGAAACTTCAATCTTCGGGCTACCTTTAGCGCAGCCGTTGAGCGCGTGTGATATATTCCTTTTTCAATATATACAAAGGTGTCCAGCGCATCCACGGATAGTCCCCCTTGCTCCAGTAAATGCCTTCCTACTTCAGACTGAAGCGATGCAAAATAAAATACACCTTCCGGATCCCGCTGAATAATCCATTTTGTTATGCCCTGGCATAAATGACACACCCCATCGATGAGGACAATATGCTTGTCGTTATAATTCTGCATCATTCATCTCTCCCGTATTATAATGAATGCATATACCTATATATAGAAAAAAAGCGCTAGGATGCTCTTCCTAGTCGCTTGTCATCGAAGCAACTTCTTACTTCGTCGCTTGTTCGATCAATTGATTATCTTGAATTTGCTCATGGATCTCGCCTGCAAACTTCTCCATGCACTTGCAGATAAAGTCTTTGCGGCATACCGGACAAGGTGTCTTCTGAAGACGGCTGATGCTTGTCATTTTCCATTCCTTATCACGGGAATAGAATACACGGCACAGTGTTCCGTCCGCGAGCTTCATTGTAAACTCGTAAAGTCCGGCTTCTTCATTTCGGCTGGCAGTTGTTAAGTCTACAATCTGTGGTCTATAAGACATGTAATCACCTGTGATTTCAAATTTATTCATGCCACGTAGCGCATTAGTACTTAGTCATATTAAAGAATTTTAACCCTGATGTCAAATCCATATACACTAAAAATAAAGAAACCTTCCTACTATCTGAAATATTTCATTGTATTTTCAATAAAAAAGCCGGGAACTCCAGCATTATGCAAGAGCCCCGGCATCTTAAGCGCGATTGGATGGATCTTAGATTACATTAAGCTCAACCGGAATATTACCGCGTGTCGCTTTGGAGTAAGGGCAGAACTCATGCGCTTTTTGAGCAAGATCCTCTGCCTGCGCACGATCTATACCCGGAATTTTGACATCCAGACGAACAGCGAGCTGAAAGCCGTCATCCTGCGGGTCTTTACCGATCATAACGTTGCTGGTTACTTCAACATCACTCAGCTTCACGCCTTCTTTGCGGGCGATGTTGGAAAGTGCGCTCTCATAGCATGCTCCATATCCGGCTGCGAACAGCTGCTCCGGATTCGTTGCATTGCCGCCTGCACCGCCGAGCTCCTTTGGAGTCGACAAGTCATGACGCAATACCCCATCCGATGTTTCGAATTTACCGTCTCTGCCACCGCGTACTGTCGCTGTTGCTGTATACAATGCTTCCATTATAATCGCTCCCTCTTCTGTAATCTTAGATTATCGTGCACTGCTCGTTGCTCTGTTATTCATAAACAAGGCAAGAGCCAACCATAGCAAGCTGTATATATCATCTGATGCAACATCTATTGCCCCATCCGCTTACCTATGTTTTTTTCTTAACCTTGTTATGTATAAATTAAACACGATAATTATCAATCACACTCGCTTAGCAGACTCTCCTTTAATCAAAGTTACGTATATCCGCTCATTCTCGACCATATCTCCGGAGAGCAGCTTAAGGAGCTGCTCCGCGGCGAGAGCTCCCCACTTTTGCTTAGAGTAGTTAATGGTAGATAGCCTCGGCTGCATATAACCTGCCAGCTCAATGTTGTCAAAACCGATCAAATGGATATGCTCGCCGATCTTCAGATCAGTCTCCGATATACGATTCCATAATCCAATGGCCATCTCATCATTAAGACAGAACACAGCTGCAGGCTCTTTGTATTCAGCTATAATCTGATCGGCAGCCTTCTCTCCTCCGGTCTTCTCGAAGTTTCCGCTAATCTCGATGCATTCCACATCCTGAGAACGCTCCGAAACCATCCGCACTGCTTTCATCCGCTGCATGGAATCATAAGAGCCTTCCGGACCGGTCACCACATAGATTTTCTTGTGCCCAAGTTCAATCAGATGCTCCATCGCAAGCGTAGCGCCTGCTTTATTATCAAGGAGCACCTGATTAATGTTCGGATGATCGAGCTCGCGGTCCAGCACAACGATTTTATGACCCAAATCGGCATATTTCAACAATTCCTCGCTTGCAAACATCTGATCCAATATAATTGCACCATCGATCATCCGCTCTGGCAGTATTTTGTGAGATTGTTCTCCGCTGCATACTATCAGATCGTATCCCTGTAAATTACTGATCCCCTTCATACCATGAAGAAGATCACCATACACGTCCCCGCGGAAGTCCGTCAGAAATACACCAACGATTTTGGTCTCCTGCTTCTTCAAATTCCGTGCCGCCGCATTAGGCACATAATTCAATTCTTTGGCAATGGCCAGAATTTTAGAGCTTGTTTCGTCCGTCACCTTGTTGCTCCCATTAAGGGCATAAGAGACCGTAGAAATAGAAACCCCGGCTTTTTTGGCAATGTCCTTAATACTGACCAATAGTCCTATGCTCCCTCATTTGTAACCAAGCCTTGTTTTTGCTTAGAGCTTTCTTTGATATCAATTTTAATTCTAATGATTGATTCACATATATACATCAATTACATTCTGCCGCTGATCCAGCTCTTCTTCCAGAATATCGCGTTTAATCCGAAATCCGCCATCCCGTATGGATGATCTAACCGAATCGGTTCTGCTTCCTTACCATTTAGCATTACTTTGCCGCAGTTCAGCATTTGGAACTACTTCGGTGATGCCAATCGGGTTAATTAAACCAAGTCCGCTCCACACCTCATCCTTATAGCCAAGCTTTGCCATGGCCTCTACGTACCTTATGTGGGCATGAACATACTGGAGACCAACCTCACGCCCAAAGTTAGACGCCTGCTCAGCCCGCTTGAAATGCGTGCTTACACCTCCGGCATAAAAGGCGGGGCTGTTCATCAGTCTTACGCCATCCGGGCAAAATAAACGTCTTTTAATCAATTCGTAATGGGATTCGGCCTGCTCCGGACTAAGCAATTCAGCGATCATACTTCTCGTCATCGGAAGCAGACGATACTGAATCCCCGTCTCCATATCGGAAGGATGGAGCATAGGCTTTATTTCCTCTGGATTCTCCATATAGATGAAGCCCGGTATAACGTTCGTATTCAGCATGTACTTCTGGAAGTCCCGCTTAATACCTCCCGATATACTCAGGAGCTCTTCGGCAAGGGTACCATGAACAGACTCCATCGCCCGTGACAGCTGCCGCAGCGTTTGATACGTTAGAGCGACTGTCCAGCTGCTGACCATGTACTGCTTGAGCTGGGCATTAGCCGGCTGCAGCGTATCATCCCAATCTCCGTCTCCATAGGACGAAAGGTAAGTATCATGAAGGAAATGATTCTGGATATATCCTATTTCTTTCTGAATATGCTCCAGAATTGTATAGGTTTCTTTGCTAAAAATAAAGCTGTGCTTTAACGTATACGGAACCCGCTCATTCAGTATACTGTAATCTTGTGTAGCAATTAGATAATCACTGAGCACTTTCAGAGGCCATACGATAATGTCGCCATGACTTTCTTCCTGCTGGATCTTGTAATATCGGTCAAACATAAACCACTGCGGCCAATTTCCCTCGTCCTTATATTGGTGAGCATATACCATTTTAAGAATATCTCGGACTTGTTCATACTTCTGTGTCGCCATGAAATATTCCACAGGACCTTGGCATACGTCCCTCGTCCCCCATGCAGCTCCTCCGTATTGTTCAAGTCCGTGCGGAACCGAATAATGAACCAGCATATTATGCGTATACCACCAGGCAAGGGAATTAACTTTGAATAACGCTTTAGAGCGCTCTTGATCAGGAAATTTCAAATGGAACCCATTCATTACACTGCGGAAAAATGCACGATACTTTTCTTTCTCTTCCGTAAAACTAGGAGTAACCGGGGATAGTGACTTACCGTCCAGCCATCCCTGCATCGTTAAAGTCCAATTCTGGCTATCCGAAATTTGTAAAACAGTCAGAGATGCATCACCCGGCATTACCCCTTCTGCAAGACAAGTCTCATCATGAATCTGAAATTCCGCGCCATCAATCCACATTGCATGGGTTAGCTCAGGGTACACCTCATGATTTACGGCAGATGAATCTGCTGTAAATATCAACTTGCTTTCTTTCTCTCTACAGTGCACGGGTACCTCAAATTCATTGACATTCATTGTCATCTGATTGGTTACCAAATACCGATAGCTGCAGCCGTTCTCAGAATGAATCTGAAGCTGAACTTCTGGACGGTCCACTGATGTAAAATTCGTGATGACGAGCATGTCATCCTTCAATTTATAATACCATCGAACGTAGTTAAATCCGATTTCAAACAGTCTAAAAAGCTTACCTGGAGATATTGACTTTCATATGCCCCTGTAATACCATAATTCACGAAATTCAGAGCACTATTCTAAACGTTTCGAAGCTTTTTACTTTCATGTATCCTGAGTCAGATGATTGCTGGCGGAACAGGAATGGAGGAACCTATGATACGTACATTAAGCGGCTTTGTGGAGAAGATTAGATCGCAAGACTTAAACGTCTTTTCGATTCGTGTACTGCAGGATGGCAGGACGGTTGGAGAATGGAACCAGGACCTTGACATACGTCGTCAGCAGCATTCGATCAGCAAATCGTTTACGAGCATGGCCGCTGGTCTTGCCATTGAGGAAGGAAAGCTCTCACTAGATACGAAGCTTGGTGAATTTTTTAACTATAATACAACTTATCGCTCTCAGGACCCTATGATCCCTTCTCCTGATGAGCTCACCCTTTACGATTTGCTTCGGATGTCTTCGGGACATGACTCTCCTCCGCTATGGCTGCCAGAGAGGAAATCACTGGCTGAGAAGGACTGGGTCAAATACTACTTATCTCTGCCGCTGAACAGACCTCCCGGTGAGCAGTTCACCTACAGCAGCGGGGATACCTTCATGATCTCGGCGTTGATTCAAGCAGCAGTCGCTGAGACTGTCCACCGTTATTTGAAGCCTCGTTTGTTTGATCCTCTCGGTATACATCATGTCGAATGGGAAACCTCGCCTCTTGGGGTCACACTGGGATGCGCGGGCCTCGTGATCAGCACTGAAGAATTAAGCAGATTCGGTCAATTGCTGCTGGACGAGGGCGTATATGAGGGCAGACAGCTGGTGCCTGCTGAATGGATTAAATTTGTGACACGCAAGCATATTGATTCTGTCGGTGAAGGAGACTGGTCGCTCGGCTATGGCTGTCAGTTTTGGATGTGTTCCCATGGAGCTTATCGAGGAGATGGGGCACACGGTCAGCTTCTCGTCATCATTCCAGATCGAAGAGCCGTGATTGCTGTTAACAGCGAGGAAGATCGTATACAGTCTATCCTTGACGCGGTGTGGGAAGAAGTTCTGCCTATTCTAGACTAAGTCACTTGAACCAAAATAAACTTGAGATTCTCTACAGCTTATTAGACTGAGGATATTGCAAAATCCACTGCTTAGAGAATCTCGGTATTATGATTCATAGCTCATAGAAGCAGTGCAGTCAGTGCGCTTAGATCATTTACAGTAAAGTCCGGCGTATCCTTATCATCAGTGGAAGGCTGATAGCGGCCGTAACCCTGCATAATTCGAATTGTAAGCATCCCAAGTGACTTGGCTGGGATAATGTCATTGTCAATTCGATCACCAATCATGATGGATTCATTGGGCTCTGCTCCAGCTGTTTTCAAAGCATACTGATATAAGCGCATATCCGGTTTGGACAATCCCTGTTCGGCCGAGCAAGCGATAACATCCACATAAGAACGGAGTCCATATTTCACCATCCGCTCTTCCGTACCCGGACTTTGATTGGCAATGATACCGATCCTGTAGCGCTCACCCAGCTGTTTGAGAACGGCCCTAGCTTCAGCATACGGCTCTTCCAGCTCCTTTTGAAACTTGAGCCTTGACTTGATATACTCTCTGTCTTCCTCGGAAGGCACGAGCTCTGAAATCGCGTATTGCATGGGAGAAGCTATATAATTCGAATAGCTCTGAATAAATTTACTGCGAACGTCCTCCATCGTGATGTTATACCCAAGTCCATTTGCTTCCTTTACAAATTGACCGATAATGTGATCAACGGGAACCCATTCATTTACGAGTGTATCTCCTATATCAAAAAAGAGCCATTTCACATGATCAAATTTCCCCATATTGCCATTCTCAACCTTTCCATCTGTAAATATAGAAAAAGAGACCCATGGTTATATCACGAGTCTCACATGCTATGTTTTCTTTAACTCCAGTATATCAACCCTATATCTAATTACGCAAACTGTATCGTAAGCACCTACACTAGCTGCAAGCTGCAGTCTCCTGCTTCTATTGCTGTGTACGTACAGATCAATTAATTAACGGCAGCCCGTTCGCCATTTAGCAAGAATCCAACTTCGCCCTTGATTGTAAAAATAACGTGGTCTGCACCCATACCGCGGTATACTCCGCGAGGATGATTCAGCTGTGTAATAATCGTAATCGGTTTACGTGTCCATGGTCTGCATATTTGCAAGAACCGACAGGTCAGATTCAAGCTGTTCTCAAAAATAAAAATACGCCCTACCGTTGCATTAGGCAGCAGCCATTTACTTGCAAACGCAGTATCCATACGTATAATGTGCTCTACTCCAAGTCGTTTGACCTGCTTCTCTTCCTGCGCACTATTTGTCAGGACAGCAAAAGAGAGCTTCTTGTACATTAATAATCGAATAAAATTTCTGGCGGCTTCATTCGGCGCCGTAACTAAAATAACTTCATCACTCATCACAATAATATCCTCCCTGTTTTAGAAAAAGACAACAAAAAAAAGAACACCGACAGATCAAAGGCATGCCCGGTGCTCTCCCACCTTTATATCAGAACATGGCAAAACATGACCTGTTATAAAGATGCTACGCGGCTTGCTGCCTCTCCCTTTTTTACGCTTACGAGGTTAGCTGTCGGATTCGGACAAGAGAGATTGCCCTATTCATGGCAAGAGCCATGAAATTCACCCCATGGATCTGAAGCATCCACATCTGGGTCCCCCGCTTTTTGCTATCGACAAAAATTCAGCGCACAAACAAAAACCACAGAGGACTAAACCCCTGTGGCTGATCGCTCACAAGATTTATCATTCCTCTCTCAAACGTTCGTACAGAAGATAACTAAAGAATAATCACTGTAAAGAAGTGAAGGAAGAACCTTGCGTATCTTCCACATCTTTAGTTTAGCTCTGTACAGCTTACGAGGTTAGCTGTCGGATTCGGACGGTGAGAGTCGTCCTATCTGTTCCTGATGATTCCATATGGAGATTCCCACATGAATCCTCGGTTCAGAATTCACCCCATGCAAGCGTGTTTCATTCGGCTCTCACACCGAATCAAGCACTCTGCTAACTTTGGTTCCCCCGCTCTCCGCCAGATTAGGCAGAAATTAAGCTATCATAGCAATGAGAAACTACTCTAATATAAGGTTTTCATTTGCTCAAGATTTACGATATGAATCATACACCCGTAGAAAATCGATGTAAAGCTCCTGAAGTGGTTCATTTTGACGATCTAGGGCTGTTTTGGGATAGAATAAGAATAAAACATTCACCACTGTGCATTTAGCTAATCTGTTCTAAGTTTATCTCGATTTCTCGCTTAATTCAAATAACCAAGTTGGGCATCAACAATATATTCATTCATTTTCTAAGCCATGTTTGACTTTCTTCATATATTGCTTAAAATTAAATTGTTATCAATATATATAGAGATTGAATAAGAGCGGCTATACAAGCATCATTTATATATTCCATAATAATTAGGAAGGGATGGATGAAGGCATGTCGATTTATCAATATCAAGTGAATACACTAAAGGGTCAGAAATTAAGCATGGAGGAGTACAAAGGAAAAGTACTCTTGATCGTAAATACAGCAAGCAAATGTGGATTAACCCCTCAATACAAAGGACTTCAGGAGCTATATGACAAATTCAATGATCAATCCTTTGAAATTCTCGGTTTCCCCAGCAACCAATTTGCCGAACAAGAACCCGGCTCAAATGAGGAAATCGCTGAGTTCTGCCAAATGAACTATGGCGTAAGCTTCCCGATGTTTGAGAAGATTAAAGTGAATGGTGACGAGGCGCATCCGCTGTTCAAGCACTTGAAGAATAATGCACCAGGTATACTTGGATCCAAAACAATTAAGTGGAATTTCACCAAGTTTCTTATTGATCAGAGCGGAAATATCGTGAAAAGATACAGCCCACAAACGACACCGGACAAGATTGAAGCGGATATCGCCAAGCTGTTAAAATAGAATTCCTGCATAAATCCTAATATGTACAATCGATCGACTAAATCATCATCCCCCAAGAGAAGCCTCAGTAGAGACTTCTCTTCTTTTTGTTCACCTTCTATGTCATATCGTGTTGAAGCCCATACTGGGCACACCAAAAAAGAGCTTGAAGCAATTGCTTCAAGCTCTTTCGTTATGATGCGGTCGAGAGGACTCGAACCTCCACGGGTATACACCCACTACCCCCTCAAGATAGCGTGTCTGCCATTCCACCACGACCGCGCATCTTGTATAGCATTTTCGTGCCAACAAAATATATTATACACAACTACAACCTATAAGTAAAGGGTTTATTTCGAATTATGCTGTAGTTTTTCCGAAGAGAATAATAAGTCATGTATATGTTATTATATTTAACATGAATTAAGGTTTATCACCTCTTTTCACATTGATGTTTAGTTTTTTATTGACAAAAATCGGATTTTTATGTAAAAATACATATCAAACATAATGATATTATATAATAAGTTGACATATACATAACGCGTAATTCCAACCAAGATGGTTACCACGTTTAACACTATAAGGGGGCGAATCTGGTGAACAGAGGAAATAAGCTTCTAGATTATGTAAAACTGCTTGATTCCTCACTGCAGGTCGGAGGATTCTCTCATTCCTTCGGACTCAAGTCATACATTGAGGAAGGTACGATTCAAACGACTACCGACCTGGAGACATTCATGCGATGCGAGCTACATCCAAGTCTTGTGCAGTTGGAAGGCATGGCGATCAGAGCCATCTACACAGCGGTGGAGCAGAAGGATGAGTGGAGAATCGCCCTCATTGATAAGATCATTCACAACAAGCGAACCCCCGTTTACAAACGGGAATCTTCAAGAGCCATGGGAAAGCGCCTCCTCAAATTATCTAAAGCGCTGCATCCATGGATGGACTTTGAGCATTTCGAAGAACTTATCCATCGATATGATGCTGTTGGCTCACTCCCCGTCGTTCACGCCTGGATCAATAGCCAGCTTGAGGTTACCGCTGACGATGCAGCTTCCGGTTATCTTCATGCCGCCAAGGATGTATGCCTGATCCACGCAAGACGACTATTAAATATTGAGGCCTGTGAAATTAATGCCTTGTCCAGCGTACTGGACGGTGACCTCGAGGAAGAATGGAATAGAGCCAGAAGCGCAAGTCTTCAGCCCTTCCAGAGCTCGATTCTGTCAATGCAATCCCTCATACCGGGCTTCCCCTTCCACGAATCCGGTATTGAACATACAAGAGCTTAAGCCTAACTCCCCTCCAGCTCACCTCTTCAGGCCTCCCAAGCCCCTCCCTATATTTAAAAGCACGCCAGGCTCCCTCCTCTGCCAGCGTGCTTTTTTTCGTCATAATACCACCCTATACTGTCAAAAAAGAACGACGTATGTAAGTGATTAATGATTGTTAGATGACGTAATAACGTATATAATATGATCATACTTTTTTTGGAAGAGGACTCAAATATCAACATAACACCTTAGTTCCATTAAAAATATCAATATATGTATAGGGAGAGACTACAATTGCCCGAAGCCGAACCCTTATTTATAAAGACCTCGTCCGAAGATTTCAAGACGACCACTGTCATTATTGATGCTTTCGGAACGATATGCTCGTACAATCACACTCTTCCTGAGAAAATGTCCCGTTATGAATGTCTTACCCGTGAGAATTGGCTGGGCTCTAATTACTTCAATATAATGGCGTCATTTCCAGGGGCGTGCCCCCACAGCATGAACAACATCATTAATCACCTCAAGGAAGTATTAAATAACCACATGACAGGTTACGTATGCGAAGTCAGGATATTACGTGATGACAGTTATATTTGGCTTCGTCTAGAAGCATCTCTTTATGAAACTTCCCTGCAAAATGACTTTAGAGGACTTATCGTTACACACATCGATATCACACACTTGAAACATCTTGAAGACCATCTTCAGGATGCCTCTTCCCAAATACGAACTCTTCGAGGAATGCTGCCGATCTGCGCTGTATGTAAGCGCATTAGAGATGAAGAAGATGAATGGAATACCGTCGAGAGCTTTGTAGAGAAGCATACGCATGCCGAATTCACGCATGATATATGCCCTGAATGCATTCGCAAGCTGTATCCGCAATATGCAAGGATTTTAGATCCCCACCTTTGAGCTAATAACATCAGTTTACAAATCTCGTGTAGCGTCAAAACACTCACCTAGAACGGATTCCATCCGAATCAGGGTGAGTGTTTTCTTGAGATACCGTATTTTTTAAGTTTAAATCTAGACGGTCAGATAGTGCTCAAATGCTGCCAGATCAAGTTCCTCAGGCTTGCCATGCATCGCAATACTGCCTTTATCCATGACATAGATATAATCTGCCACACTGCGCACAAACTCCTCACTCTGCTCAACGAGTAGAATAGCTGTATCCTTCTGATTCTTAATCCGAATAATGACATCACGAATGTCATCTACGATCGACGGCTGAATTCCTTCTGTCGGTTCATCCAGCAGCAGCAGCTTAGGTCTTGCAGCCAGCGCTCGGGCAAAGGCTAGCTGCTGCTGCTGCCCTCCACTTAAATCTCCGCCTTGTCTTTGATACATCGTAGGCAGCACCGGGAACATAGCAAGCACATCCTCTGGGAATACCTTGCTTCTCTGGGGAGCTGTTTCAAGGCCCAGCATCAGGTTCTCCTTCACGGACAACTGTGGAAAAATATCTCGACCTTGAGGAACATACCCGATGCCCGCACGAGCTCTCTTCGCTGAATTCCAATCCGAGATATCCGTACCTTCCCAGCGTATTTCACCTTGGCTCGACTTGAGAACACCCATTAGCGTACGAAGCAGAGTCGATTTACCAACACCATTTCTGCCCATCAAGCACACGACTTGCCCTGGCTCAATATCCAAATGGACACGGCGGAGTACCATGCTTTCGCCATAGCCAGATTCAATATTTTTAAGTGACAGCATCCTGCTTCCTCCTTTTGCCCAAATAGACCTCGGCCACAACAGGGTTCTGCTGAACCTCAAGCATCGTCCCTTCCGTAAGCAGCTTGCCCTCATGCATCACTGTAACCTTTTCTGCATATTGTCTGACAAACTCCATATCATGCTCAACAACGACAACAGAGCGTTTCTTGGCAATACTGCGAAGCAGCTCACCCGTCTTCAGTGTTTCATCATCAGTCATCCCAGCTACCGGCTCATCCAGGAGCAGAACATTAGGTTCCTGGAGCAGCAGCATGCCGATTTCAAGCCACTGTTTTTCTCCATGGGACAACGCTCCTGCCCTCACCAGGATCCGATCGGTTAAACCGATCTGGGCGAGCACTTCTTCCATCGCCTGGCTCATTTCGCCACCACGAAGGCCTCGCAGAGAATGAAACGCCCCTTTGTTTTGATCATCAGCAAGCTCCAGATTCTCCTTGACGGTTAGACCACCGAACACGGAAGGCGCTTGAAATTTCCGTCCGATCCCGAGCCTTGCGATCTGATGCTCTTTTTTACGGGTCAAGTCCGTTCCATCGGGAAGCACCACCTTGCCGGACACCGGCTTGGTTTTGCCGCATATGACATCAAGCATCGTGGTCTTGCCTGCCCCGTTGGGGCCGATCAGAAAGTGGAGCTCATTCGACCTCAGGTTAAGGTTCATCCCGTTCACAGCGATAAATCCCGAAAAGGACACGGTTATGTCCTGAACGGACAGGACTGACTCCCCTTTAGGATGCGGCTTGCTCGGCTTCAACAACGGACTTGGCATCTCGAGCACCTCTCTTTCGTCTCCACCATCTGGACAGATTATGATACACCCCGACAAGTCCACGCGGCATAAACAAGACGATGGCTACAAATAAACCACCCATAACAAACAGCCAGCCCTCTGGATAAGCTTCACTGATCCCCGTCTTCGCCGCATTCAGAATGACAGCGCCAATTACAGCACCAATCAAAGTGCCTCTGCCTCCAAGAGCTACCCATAGCACCATTTCAATAGAAGGAACGATGCCCATCATAGATGGAGAGATAATACCTACTTGCAGCACATACAGCATTCCTGCAAGACCGGCAAGCGCTCCTGACAAGGTAAAAGCCAATGTTTTGTACCAAGCAGGATCATAACCCAGAAATCGTACACGATTCTCTCCGTCCCTGGACGCTTCAAGCACCTGACCAAACCGGCTGCGAACGATACGTCTGCACAGGATATAGGCGAGAACCAGGACCACCAGTGTTACATAATACAGCATAATTGTGGTGGTTGGATGGTGCAGCTGCATTCCGAAGATGTGGGTATAGTCGGTCAGACCATTCGTTCCACCTGTCCACTCCTGTTTGCCGACAAACAAGGTAACAACAATCATGACAAGCGCTTGCGTCAGAATCGTAAAGTACACGCCGGCGATCCGATTTTTGAAAGTGAAAAAACCGAGTAGAAATGCCAGCAGTGCCGGCAGTATAATCCCTAGCAGCATCGCAATCGGAAAGGATCGAAAGGGCTCCCAGAACCAAGGAAGCTTCTCAACACTGCTCCATACCATAAAATCAGGCAGTGAAGCACCGCTTGCTTGCAGCTTCAAATACATCGCCATCGCGTAAGCTCCGAGACCGAAGAAAACGCCATGTCCCAAGCTGAGCACGCCGCCATACCCCCATATAAGATCCAGACCTACAGCCAAAATAGCCACTGCCAAAAATTTCGCAAGCAGACTTAGTCGGAACTCCGTGGAGACAAGCGGCGCAAGACTCATTAGAATGAGGACTACCCCCCAGGCGATACGCTGTCCACGAACTCCAAGTTTGTTAACAATCGGCATCGGTATCCCTCCTCTAGTCTAAACTGCGTGAGCGCAGCGCCACGAGTCCCCGCGGTTTCCATTGCAAGAATGCAACAATACAAGCAAATACCAGAACCTTGCCAATCGATGCACTTGTGTACGTTTCAAACAACGTATTAAATACTCCAATACCAAGCGCACCAGCAACAGTACCTACCAGCTTGCCAACACCGCCAAGAACGACAACCATAAATGCATCCACTATATAATAGGTTCCAAGGGATGGGCCAATCGGTCCGAGCAGTGTGAGTGCGCAGCCCGCGATCCCCGCGATGCCAGAACCTATGGCGAAGGTAAGTCCATCTACCTGTCTAGTGGAAATCCCGAGACACCCCGCCATATTGCGGTTTTGCATCACCGCTCGCATACGACGCCCCTGAGCTGTCTTATAGATATAGATATACATTAGAAGCAGCACCACAACGACTAGCAGGATGATAAACAATCTTGTATATGGGAGAACGATTGAATCAGTCACTGCGAACCCCCCGCTCAGCCACGAAGGACTGGTTACCCCGACATTCGGGGCACCAAATATCGTCCGTGCCAGCTGCTGCAATATCATCCCGACGCCCCAGGTAGCCAGAAGGCTATCCAGGGGACGTCCGTATAAATGGCGAATGAGCAGAACTTCAAGCAGCCACCCTACAGCTGCAGCAACCAGAAAAGAAACCGGCAATGCCACCAGAAAATAAGTATTAAACCAAGAAGCAGGCATGTAGGAAATAAACAGGGTTTGCGTGACGAATGTCGCATAAGCTCCAATCATGATCATTTCCCCATGCGCCATATTGATGACGTTCATGAGCCCAAAGGTTACAGCAAGACCCAGTGCAATCAAGAGCAGTATCGAACTTACACTAAGTCCATTAAAGGCTTGAAGTATAAACATATCCATCCGAGTTCTGCCTCCTTCCCTCAATATAGAAGATAAGCGGTTTATTCAGCGCTAAGTGATTTGCCCCATTCATAGGTTTCAAGATATGGGTCCGGCTTCACAGGCTCGCCTGAATTCCACAGCTCTTTGAATTGTCCGTCTGACTGCACTTCACCGATTCGAACCGTTTTGTAAATGTGCTGATTGTCGCCATCAATCGTTACTTTTCCGCTTGGCGCATCAAACTCGATCCCTTTCGCCGCTTCTTTCACTTTCTCCACATCCGTAGATCCTGCCTTCTCAACCGCTGCTTTCCATAAATAGACCGCCGTATAGCCCGCTTCAATCGGATCTGCCGTTACGCGGTCTTCACCGTATTTTGCTTTGTAAGCTTCTGTGAATTTTGTATTCTCAGGCGTTTCTGTTGTTTGATAATAATTCCATGCTGCAAGGTGACCCGTCAGCACATCAGCACCAATGCCTCGAATCTCTTCTTCCGCTACGCTGACAGATAGAGTCGTCATATCCTCAGCGGTGATGCCCGCATCCTTTAATTGTTTAAAAAAGGCAACGTTGCTGTCCCCATTCAGTGTGTTGTATACGACATCTGGATCAGCCGCTTTGATCTTGCTGATGATTGTACTGTAGTCCGTATGTCCTAATGGAGTATACTCTTCTCCTACAACCTCTCCGCCCTCAGCCTGAAGCTGAGCCGTTATAATTTTGTTCGCAGTCTTAGGGAAAACGTAGTCTGAGCCTAGCAGGAAGAACTTCTTGCCCCGATTCTCCAGAAGCCAGCTGACCGAGGGTACAATCTGCTGATTCGTCGTCGCGCCTGTATAGAAGATGTTAGGCGAAGCCTCCAAGCCTTCATATTGAACAGGATAGAAGAGAAGTCCATTGTTAGATTCAACGACAGGCAGCATCGCTTTACGACTCGCGGAAGTCCATCCTCCGAACACAGCCGCCACTTTATCCTGCTGGAGCAGCTTACCTGCCTTCTCAGCAAAGATCGCCGGGTCAGACGCGCCATCCTCTATGACAGGTTCGATCTGTTTGCCAAGCACGCCGCCGGCTGCATTAATTTCCTCGATCGCCAGCATCTCCGCATCCTTAACCGATACCTCACTGATGGACATCGTCCCGCTAAGAGAATGCAGCACGCCAACTTTAATCGTATCCCCTTCTGAAGCAGCTGCCGTTTCCGTTCCATTCGTACCGGTTGTTTGCTGTGTAGCTGTTTCTCCACCGGATACGCATCCAGACAGCATCAGAACACCAGCCATCATGACAGGAAACCATTTGCCGAACTTTTTCTTTAACATTGACTCCACTCCCCTTTGTTTTTTCCTTCAGACCGAACATTCTCATAATTTTTTCCAACAATGTTTGGTGATCACATTATAGGTGCATCGATTTTGTTGTGTCAATATTCCTTACATAATTTTATTTTTCGCCTAACGCGATCATGCATCTTCACAAAATGATATGATTATCATTGACAAAGCATTCTTATCTGTGTGAGTATATTTAACATAAAATGATCTATTTCAATTCTATCTTTTCTAGCAACGGCAGCTAGTTTCGATCCTCACTAGCAGTCTGAATTGTCTAATTGCACAACGGACAAAATGAACACTTTTGTTCAAGCCATCCGTTGTATTATGATGTTAGATATCAAAACTTGAAAAATCTAGAAATAGAATGCAGGGCAGAAAGGTTGGATTCATGTGCACTGGACTGAGGAAGAAAAAGACAAACTGCTTGTTACCGTAGCTGCCAACTTGGCCAGGGAGCGCAAGGCACGCGGACTCAAATTAAATGTACCCGAAGCCATCGCCATCCTGACCTCTGAAGTGCTGGAACGAGCTCGCGACGGCATGACTGTAGCAGAGCTGATGCGTTATGGAGGGACGGTATTAACGAAAGAAGACTGCATGGAGGGCGTTCCGGATATGATTCCGGAGGTACAGGTGGAAGCTACATTTCCTGACGGGACGAAGCTTGTAACCATTCATGAGCCGATTCGCTGACTCTTACCCACTAGTAACGGAATACACTCATAGAAAGGCAGGAATTCATCTTGATCCCAGGAGAATACAGGTTAAAGAAGGACGACATCATCTGTCATCCTGATCGTGACACGATTCAGCTCACCGTGATCAACCGGGGAGACCGGCCAGTGCAGATCGGATCACATGTCCATTTTTACGAGGTGAATGCCCAGCTTGATTTCGATCGTAAGAGTGCCTACGGACGCAGGCTGCATATTCCAGCAGGAACCGCCGTACGTTTTGAACCTGGTGAGGAGAAGCCGGTCGATCTTACTACATTTGGCGGGAAACGTCGAATTCAGGGATTCAACAATCTGACCAACGGATCGCTCGATCAGCCTGCTGATGAAGTCAAGCTTAAGACATTTATTGAAAGGTTCGGTGCTCCTGCAGCGAATAACGAAGGTGACCCATCATGAAAAAGATGACTCGTGAGCAATACGCATCCATGTTCGGTCCGACAACAGGTGATGCCATCAGACTCGCAGATACGGAACTGTGGGCAGAAATCGAGAAGGATTATGCCGTATATGGTGATGAGAGCAAGTTTGGCGGAGGCAAGGTGATTCGCGATGGCATGGGCCAATCGGCTTCTGCACTGCGAAGCCAAGGAACACCGGATACTGTTATTACAAACGTCGTCATCATAGACCATTGGGGTATTGTAAAGGCGGATATCGGTATTCGAGATGGGTTTATTTGCGGCATTGGGAAATCCGGAAACCCGGATACGATGGACGGTGTCGATCCTGCTCTCGTTATTGGCGCAGCAACGGAAATTATCGCCGGCGAAGGGCATATCATAACTGCTGGAGGAATAGACACACATATTCACTTTATCGCACCACAGCAGATACGTACCGCCATCAATTCGGGTATTACGACGATGATCGGCGGTGGAACCGGACCTGCTACAGGCACCAAAGCCACAACCTGCACTCCAGGCGAGTGGCATATTCATACGATGCTGCAGTCTGCGGAAGGATTCCCAATGAATCTCGGGTTCCTTGGCAAAGGCAACAGCTCCACAACGGAACCGCTCATCGAACAGATCAAGGCAGGTGCCATCGGACTGAAGCTGCATGAAGACTGGGGCACAACACCCGCTGCGATCGACGCTTGTCTGACTGCAGCCGAGCAGCAAGACGTACAGGTCGCAATTCATACGGATACACTCAATGAGACTGGATTCTTGGAGAGCACGCTTGCCGCAATTAACGGCCGGACCATCCATACATATCATACAGAGGGAGCGGGCGGCGGACATGCGCCTGATATCATTCGTGCTGCCGGAGAGAACTACGTTATCCCATCCTCCACCAATCCGACCAGACCTTATACTCGTAATACGATTGAAGAACATCTGGACATGCTGATGGTGTGCCATCATCTTGATCCATCCATACCTGAGGACGTTGCTTTTGCTGATTCACGGATTCGTCCAGAGACCATTGCGGCTGAAGATATTCTTCACGACCTCGGCGTATTTAGTATCATCAGCTCGGATTCTCAGGCTATGGGACGGGTAGGCGAAGTCATTATTCGTACCTGGCAAACCGCCGACAAGATGAAGAAGCAGCGCGGCAAGCTCTCGATCAGCGAGAATTCACCATCGGACAACGACCGGATTAAACGTTATGTTGCCAAGTATACAATTAATCCTGCAATAGCTCACGGCATCAGTCATATTGTCGGATCAGTTGAAGTCGGCAAATGGGCAGATCTTGTGCTATGGAGCCCTGCGTATTTTGGAGTCAAGCCAGAGATGGTGCTGAAGGGCGGCATTATAACCCAGGCACAGATGGGTGATCCGAACGCCTCCATACCGACACCGCAGCCCGTGTTTAACCGCCCTATGTTCGGTTCGTTCGGTAAAGCGCTGCAAAAAGGCTCGATCACCTTCGTCTCCCGAGCAGCTAAAGAAGCAGGCATAGGTGAACAGCTTGGCTTGACTAAACGTATTGAGGCAGTTAAAGGCTGCCGAAGCGTGACCAAGAAGGACATGATCCACAATAATGTCACGCCGGTCATAGAAGTTGATCCCGAAACATATGAAGTCAAAGCAGACGGAGAGCCGCTTACTTGCGAGCCTGCGGAGAGTCTTCCGATGACACAGCGATATTTTATGTTCTGATCAGCTCATCAGACTTAAGGAAGTGGTGACATATTGCAGACCAGCTCTACGATTAAATTACTAAGATACGCACAGCTGCTGGATTCGGCACTTCCCATAGGAGGCTTCTCCCATTCTTCGGGACTCGAAACCTATACCGCCGAAGGGGTAATCCGGACAAGCGAAGAACTCGCTTCATTCATTCGCAGCCAGCTGACCGGGAGTCTCACCCGATTAGACGGGCTTGCCATGAAGGGCGTGTACGAGGCAGCAGCGAATAACAACCCTGTAGGAATCGCCCTCTATGACAAACGTCTCTTTGCCCAGCGCTCTCCAAGAGAGCTGCGAGAGAGCTCACACAAAATGGGAAAGCGTCTGATGAAGCTGGCACGAAGCATATACCCCGATCTAGAGCTTGATTTGCTCGATATCTCCGTTCGGGACCATGGTGCTCTATGTTGTCTGCCGACAGTGCATGCCTATATCGCCTTTCGACTGGAGATTGGTTTGGATGAAGCAGTAACCGGGCATTTGTATACCGCTGTCACAGCATATGTAAACAGTGCGTTACGGCTTATGCCGATAGGCCAGACTGAAGCGCAGAGATTGATCCAGGAGCTCATTCTTGATATCGAAGCAGCCTGGAACGCAGTCAAAGATACCGACCCTATGGGGATGAGCAGCTATAGTTTTGCTCAAGAAATTTACGCCATGAGGCACGAAACACTGCCGGCCAGATTGTTTATGTCTTAATTTAGATGTATCCATAAATTTTAGGAGGATGATTCATATGTGTGGAACAGGCTCAAATCATCAGCATCACGCAAACTGGGAGAGAATTCCGTTTGACCACAGTCGTCCCATGCGGATCGGTATCGGCGGTCCGGTAGGCTCCGGCAAGACGGCCCTTGTGGAAAAACTGTCCAAGGCACTACGCACCCGTTACAGCATCGCAGTAATTACCAACGATATTTATACCAAAGAGGATGCCGAAATTCTTCTTCGTCAGAATGCTCTGGATAGCAGCCGCATTATCGGTGTTGAGACTGGAGGCTGCCCGCATACCGCTATTCGCGAGGATGCTTCCATGAACTTCGAAGCCGTAGAGGAGCTGCAAGAACGTTTCGAAGATCTGCAAATGATCTTTATTGAGAGTGGAGGAGATAATCTGTCCGCTGCCTTCAGCCCAGAACTGGCCGATGTGTTTATCTACATTATAGATGTAGCACAAGGTGAGAAGCTCCCTCGTAAAGGCGGCCCTGGTATTACTCGTTCGGACCTCCTGCTCATCAACAAGACCGACCTCGCTCCATTCGTTGGCGCAGACCTCAGCGTCATGGAGTCAGATACGCAAAAAGTGCGTGAAGGCCGCCCTTATGTAATGTCCAATCTGATGAGCGGTGAAGGCGTATCCGAAATTATCCATTGGCTTGAGCACCAATTCATGGATGATGAGGCAGCTGCTGCCCATCAGCACGATCATGAACATGGCCATCAGCACTCCCATTAATCTTCGATCAGAAGAGCGGACAGACCTGTATCCGTCCGGTATGAAACGAAGTGAGCTGTATGCCACCTTTGAGAACAAAGGTGGCCTCACTTATATTACGGACCGATATCATGCCGTGCCGCTGAGAATCAGCCGGACCTTTCGCCTTCCCGGCAGTGACGGAGAGCTATGTGTATACACCTCAGATGTATCACCCGGTGTGATGAATGGGGATGAGTATGATTCCAATTGGCTGCTCAAGGAAGGAGCTCATGTTGTTCTCACAAGTACTTCGGCTACGAGACTGCATCCCACCCCGACACTCCCTTCCTCTGTAAGCCATACTTTTCATTTGGAGCAAGGTGCAATACTTGAGTATTTCCCAGAATGTGTCATCCCTTTTGCCGGAAGCCGTTCCACCTTGACGACATCATTCCATCTCGGTGAGAGCTCCACCCTGGTCTATGCAGATGTGTGGTCAGCTGGTCGGGTGCACCGCGGAGAGCAATTTGACTTCATTCACTTCCAAGGCCACACAGAGGTATGGAAGAAGCAAGAACTCCTTGTCTGGGATCGATTCTCTCTAGAGCCTGGTCATGAGCAAGTGAATAACCTATCAGGCATGCTCGATTATACGCACATGGCTGCTTTATGGATCGTAGGAGAGAATATTGGACAGAAGGAACTTGCTGCTATACGTGAAGACCTTCCTGCGAACGGTGGCATTCTAGCAGGTGCAACCCTTCTCGCAGGTGGACAAGGGATCGCCGTACGCATGCTCGGGAGAGCAGCCTACGAGCTTCAGGAATTTTGCATCTCTTTGTGGAATCAAATCAGACCTGCAATAATAGGTAAGGTTCCGCTGCAATTTAGAAAATAGAGTCAAATAAAGGCCATGATCTGCTGCAAAGCAAATCATGGCCTGTTATGTATAATATATTAATATTATTTTCAAGAAGATTCGTCAGTGCCTATGTCAGCTCGCTTCTGCTTCCGATAACGGGTGAATTCGATATATTCCTTAATGAATTCCTGCTCCTTTACCGTTAACTCTGAAATTGTACTGTCAGTATGCCCTTCTGGATAATCTCCCGTCTTATAAGTCATATTCTGCTCTTTAATGATCACTTTACTTCTCCCGACCATGATCCAGTCCAGACTGACATCAAAAAAGGCAGCAATCTCAATCAGCTTGGTCGTACTTGGTACGGACTTTCCCCGTTTCCAGTCACCCAGATTCCCGGTGCTAATCTTGAGTTCCTCGCAGAAGGCTTTTTTTGTCATCCCTCGTTTATTAATCAATTCCTCAATTCGTGAATAAATCGAATTCATAAAAGACCGCCTTCCAGTTATGTCATTATGTAGTTGATTTTGTAAATAAAATTCACAATAATTCCATATTATATCACACACAGATTCCATCCTCAGCCTTCCATTTGAACCTAATATGCCTGCTCGTATATACTAATATAAATGTCCAGATAGATTGAGCCAAAGTGCTAAACAACCACGCCTATTCGAACTTTAGGATAAGCTGAATCACGTGAAACACATAGATCTGTCTGGATTTTGGCATAAGGAGTGAATGAATGAAGAAAATTAAGATTGTGACGGACTCTACAGTGGATATACCTCAATCCGTCATTCAGAAGCATGACATCGAAGTGGTGCCTCTTTCCTTTTCTATTGATGGTGTAAACTATATCGATGGGATCGATATCACCCCGGAACAATTTATTCAAAAAATGAAGCAAAGCAGTGAGCTGCCAAAGAGCTCTCAGCCTTCAGCTGGCGAGTTTTTGGAGCGTTACAACAGGCTTCATGAAGAAGGCTATGAAATTATATCTATTCACATGACAGGCAGCTTAAGCGGCACGGTACGCTCAGCAGAAATGGCTGCCGAGATGTCCAGTGCCAAAGTAACCGTTATAGATTCCCAATACATTTCGAAGGGTCTCTCGTTTCAGGTGCTTGAAGCAGCAGAATGGGCCGCAGAAGGTAAGACGACTTCTGAGATTGTCGATCGGATTACCGAAATCCGCAATCAGACAAAGCTATTTGTCGCAGTCGATACCCTCGAGAACCTCGTGAAGGGCGGGCGTATCGGCAAGAGCAAGGGTCTCATCGGCTCTCTGCTTCATATTAAACCGATAGCTACCCTGTCAGAGGGAAAATATACACCTGTCGTCAATCTGCGCAGTCACGCCCAAATCGTCAGACATTTGGCTAAACAATTTGCAGAAGATGTGAAAGGCAAGACCATTCATAAAGTAGGAATCGCCCATGCAGAAGGTCATAAATTGGCAGAGCAGCTGAAGCAGGCGATCTTGGATCTGACAGGTCATAAGGATGTTGATATCAGCTATACCTCTCCCATTATTAGTACGCATACCGGTGTAGGAGCAATCGGCTTTGTTTATTATTGCGGGTAAGCTCAACCGGAACTAATCTATTATTCGAGTTAAGATAAGAGAAGGACTATTTCTTGAGGCAGCTACGACGCATCAAGAAATAGTCCTTTTTTCGATGTACGATTTAGCAGTAAGCACTTGGTTCAAGCTTGTATATACAATACAATAAGCATCGACAGAACATAAAAAGAGTCTTACGCGTATAAACACGTAAGACTCCTTCACTAGTTAGGATGCGGTCGAGAGGACTCGAACCTCCACGGGTATACACCCACTACCCCCTCAAGATAGCGTGTCTGCCATTCCACCACGACCGCAAATATTAAACTGGTGAGCCATGAAGGACTCGAACCTTCGACACCCTGATTAAAAGTCAGGTGCTCTACCAACTGAGCTAATGGCTCTTGCTGAGTAATCCAATGTTGTATGCCACTATGCGAGGTACATAAAGCTTGGATAAATTTAAAGTGACCGGTAGGGGATACTCTCTCTTCGTTCGAGACTGCGATGCAATCCTCCCAAAGCTGATGCTTCGACGAACCCTTATGGGTTCTCATCCCCAATCGAAGCTAAAGTTTAAAGTGACCCGTAGGGGATTCGAACCCCTGTTACCTCCGTGAAAGGGAGGTGTCTTAACCCCTTGACCAACGGGCCTTAATTTCTCGATCGCTCATTGGCGACTTTTAGAGTATATCAAATAAATAAAGCATTTGACAAGCCCTTTTTTTCAAAAAAACAAAAAAATTATAAATCGAAATTATTCTCTATATTTTTCCATATTGATGCAGAATAATGCATGTTAACAAGCTTGGTAAGTCATTTTTGTTGCATAATTGCTTAACTTGACTTAAAATAACTTATAACGATGCATCAACGTAAGGAGGTATCCGCTTGTATCAGGAAGAACGCATGCAGCTTATCATGGATCATCTAGCCAAGTCAGGTCGAATCTCCATAGAAGATATATGCTCGATCTTTGACGTGTCCCGGGATACAGCAAGACGAGATCTTATCAAGCTTGAAGAGCAGGATCTCATTGTACGCACCAGAGGAGGCGCACTGCTCCCCTCCCCGATTCAGGAATTTAAAAATTATAAGGACCGTCTGATTACGGTGTCGGATGAGAAAAAGGCGATCGGCCGTCTAGCCGCTGCTTTAGTACGCAAGGGAGATCGGATCATTCTGGACTCCTCAACTACAGTTCAGGCCTGTGCCGAATATTTACATCCACAAGATTGCACCGTGATTACGAATTCCATTAACTCAGCAGACCTGCTATCAGATAAAGATTTCATTCAGATCAGGCTCCTGGGAGGAATACTGCATAAAGAGCATCGTTATGTCTATGGCGCCTCCGTCATTGAAACCTTATCCAACTATCATGTCGAGAAGGCTTTTATAGGTGTAGGTGGTGTGACAACCGATGGCATGAGCTCCGGTGATGAAGAAGGTAAGGTAAAGTTCAAGATGATGGAACAAGCCGATACCGTCATTGTGCTCGCGGATCACTCGAAGTTCGGGCGTAATTATTTTTACCGATTCGCAGATTGGAGCATGGTCGACATCATTATTACAGATCGTTCTCCAGACAAAGAAATGCTCGATTTTTTCAAAAAAAATCAGGTCGAAGTGTTAATTCCCGACGACGATCAGGAGGTTATATAATGATTAAACTTATTGCTATAGATCTGGACGGAACACTGCTAAACAGGGACAGTAAGATTAGTGAAGAAAATGCAAATGCTATCCGCAAAGCTCAAAACCTCGGTGTACACGTCACGATTGCCACAGGGCGAGCTCATGCTGACGTCAAAGCGATATGTAAAGAAGCTGGAATCAATACACCGGTTATCGGCGCGAATGGAGCTACAACGCATGATGAGAATTCAAACCGAGTGGAATCCATTCCAATGGATAGAAATACAGCCATGTCCGTGCTGGAATGGCTTGATCAGAACCAGTTCTATTATGAAGTCCTCACTGACCAAGCGATTTACTCGCCAAATGAAGGCCATCAGCTCATGTCTATAGAAATTGACCGGGCCTTAAGCGCGAATCCGGAAGAAAGTCTGGACCGCCTGCTCCGTATGGCAGAGAAGCAATATGAACAAACAGGTATCGTGCGTATCCCTTCTTATCTCAGCATTCCAGAGGATGCGGAAATTTATAATATCTTGTCTCTTTCCTTTGATAAACAGAAGCTTGAGCTCGGACGTGCGAAATTTCGGAATAATCCAGAGGTGACAATGGTCATTTCAGCAGATCACAATTTTGAAGTTGAGCATCCAGATGCTTCTAAAGGAAATGCGCTGAGGAAACTGGCTGCTAGGCTCGGCATTTCGCTGGAAAATACAATGGCTATTGGAGACAGCAATAATGATGTATCCATGCTTACCATTGCAGGCTGCTCCGTCGCGATGGGCAATGCACACCCGGACATTCAGGCTATCGCCAAAGAGGTTACACTTACCAATATTGAGAATGGCGTTGCCTACGCTATTGAACGTAAGCTGGCCGGCATGAATTTGGAGTCATCCTTATCTTAATTTGATATTACTAAGGCTGCTCTATCACAACAAAATGGCGAACCCTTGGGTTCGCCTATCATCCTTCATGTTCTATAAATCAAAAAAAGCCCTCACGGGCTTCTTTTATTATTGATGACGGAGAGAGAGGGATACTCTCCCTTCGGTCGAGACTGCGATGTTTACCTATCGAAGCTTACGCTCCGGCGAACCCCTATGGGTTCTCATCCCATCTTCAAGTCATAAATCAAAAAAAGCCCTCACGGGCTTCTTTTATTCTTTATGACGGAGAGAGAGGGATTCGAACCCTCGCACCGCTTACGCAGTCTAACCCCTTAGCAGAGGGTCCCCTTATAGCCACTTGGGTATCTCTCCATGGCTCCCCGAACAGGACTCGAACCTGTGACAACTCGATTAACAGTCGAGTGCTCTACCAACTGAGCTATCAGGGAACGTCAGCTGTAATTAATAATTTATCAAAAGTTTAGGCGAGAGTCAAGCCTTCGCCAGCTCCGATAATTTGAGCCTGCCACTGCAGCGTCCACAGCGATATTTGCGAACATCCACTTTACGCTTACGCTTGTACACCTGCGAGCAGCTCTGACAGATCAGCTCATATTTATAGGGAAGTGTTCTGCGAGCTTTACCGCCGGGCAAGCCCTGGCAGTACCTGCTCCCTCCTACTTGAGCTAACAGCTGTTTGAATTCGGGATCACGATGCTTATAGCCTCTTCCACGGATATGCAAATGATAATGGCATAGTTCATGTTTAATAATCTTCTCTACCTCATCAACACCATGCACCGCCAACTGATGCGGATTAATCTCAATACGATGGCTGCGCAGCATATATCTGCCGCCTGTTGTCGTCAAGCGTTTGTTAAAGACAGCCTCATGCCGAAAAGGCACACCGAAGCTATCCATAGATATTCGCTCAATCCAAGCCTGTAGTTCTTCGTTTGTCATTAGATTCACTCTTATTCAGCTCACTTCCGTGCATCGTTTCTACTTGATTGTAACTATACCTTGGGATACACTGTCAAGGAACGTTTAAGAACGACGACCAAAAGGGGAGAATCATCGTTATGTCCAAGATGCGCTACATCATTTTGCAACATGCTGATCAGCTCGAATTTGTAGAAATGCCATCTGATTATGCCTATCAGCTCAGTGCTCTGAATCTGCGCCTCCATAAGGAGATCAGCAAGCTTACAGCAGATGCTGTTCCAAGATTACCAAGAGCCATTGCTGAATGCGACCAGCTGGATTTGCTGGAAGAGCATTACGCCATCACAGGCGGTCTCGATTATATTAACCAGCTGGAGCAATCCTTTGCTTCCGTCAAAGAAGAGCATTACCCCCTGATAGCCCTGTTAACAGAGATTCGCGCCCTTCAGGCTCAGCTCGAACAATGGTATGAGGAAGAAGAACTGATCTAATCAACTTATCGTGAACTAGAAATGAAAAAATAACCGTTCTGCAGATCGAACTAAAGAAATGACCGATGTCTTCTTTAGCCTATCTGCTAGAACGGTTATTTGATGTAGACCTGCACTAATCGGGCGTTTCCCCCATATGCTAACGTACAGATGTTAACGGGTGTTAGGAGGGATTCCCTTGCCACAGTGGCTCAGTAACCAACTTATGCGTGCGTTCCACAAAAAGGACAGTCGTCAAATTAAGCTGTTGAACGAATGCTGGTTCTTCTATCGCAACCGTCCGGGCAATACTGGAGGAATAGAGACCAATAATTCCAGGCTCTAATATTAATACACAGCCGATGAGCCTCTCTTGCTTGGCTCACCGGCTGCTTCTTATTCATGCGTCTGCGTCGATTTAAGCTTTATTCGGATTCTTCATGGTCAGTGCTACTCGGCCTTTCTTCAGCTCGACACTAAGTACCCATACCGTCACATTGTCTCCTACAGAAACAACGTCCATCGGATGCTTAACAAACCCTTCACTCATTTGCGAAATATGGACCAGCCCATCGCTCTTAATTCCAATGTCAATAAAAGCCCCGAAGTCGATCACATTCCGAACGGTTCCCTGCAGCTCCATTCCCGCTTCCAAATCTTCAATCTTAAGCACATCAGTACGGAAGATGGGTAGTGGCAGCTCGTCCCGCGGATCACGGCCCGGACGCTGAAGACTATCCATGATGTCTCGCAGTGTAGGCACACCAACCTCTAACTTGCCTGCAAGCTCTTCGATCCGCTGCTCATCCAGCATTTGTGCAAGCTCTTCACTGCCAAGCTTGTCCAGGTCCACCTTCAGCTCCTGGAAGAGCCGATCCACAACAGCATAGGATTCTGGATGGATCGCGGTGCGGTCCAGCGGGTTAACTCCTTCAGAGATTCGCATGAAGCCTGCACATTGCTCAAAGGTCTTCGCTCCTAGACGAGGTACTTTTTGCAGCTCCTTGCGTGAAGTGAATTTGCCGTTTTCCTCTCGGAACTTCACGATATTTTTGGCGATCGTTGAATTAACGCCTGCCACATACGACAGCAGGGAAGGAGAAGCCGTATTTACATCTACGCCTACATGGTTAACTGCAGATTCAACAACAGCCTTCAAGCTGTCCTCCAGATGCTTCTGGGAGACGTCATGCTGATATTGCCCCACTCCAATGGCCTTGGGATCGATCTTGACGAGCTCTGCGAGCGGATCCTGTACACGGCGGGCAATCGAGGCAGCACTGCGCTCTGCAACATCCAGGTCAGGGAACTCCTCTTGAGCCAGCTTGGAAGCAGAATATACACTGGCACCTGCCTCGTTAACGATCAGATAAGCGAGAGATTTGGCTTCAAGCTCTTGAATAACTTCGGCCACGAATTGTTCCGTCTCGCGAGAAGCCGTTCCGTTACCAATTACGATCAGCTCAATATCATACTTGTGGATCAGCTCGTTAAATTTCTCTTTCGCTGCTTGCTTCTTATTGTTTGGCGGTGTTGGATAGGTGACAGCCACCTCCAGCAATTTACCGGTATCATCCACAACCGCAAGCTTACAGCCTGTACGGTAAGCAGGATCGACTCCCAGCACACGTTTGCCCTTGATCGGCGGCTGCAGAAGCAGACTGCGCAGGTTACCAGAGAAGATTGAGATCGCCTGGTTCTCCCCTTTTTCCGTAAGCTCGGCTCTTACCTCTCGCTCTATGGAAGGAGCAATCAGACGCTTGTAGGCATCCTCAATAACGAACCGAATTTGCTCCTCTACGACCGAGGAAGGCTTCAGAATCTGGCGTCCAATATAGTTATGCACCGGTTCTGCATTAACATCTAGACCGATCTTGAGAATATTCTCCCGTTCTCCCCGATTAATAGCTAGAATGCGGTGTGGCGGCATTTTTTTGGCCAGCTCGCGATAGCTGTAATAGTTCTCATACACGGATTCGACTTCTGTATCCTTCGCCTCGGAAGTAAGCACTCCATGGTCCAGAGTATAACGGCGAACCCATTTGCGAATTTCCGCATCGTCAGCAATATTTTCAGCCAAAATATCCAGTGCTCCTGCTAGTGCTGCTTCTGCGCTCTCTACGCCCAGCTCCTCATTTACATAGCTCGCTGCCTCATCAAGCACATTCCCCTGCTTGGGCTGATTCCATATCCATTCGGACAAGGGCTCAAGACCTCGCTCTTTGGCAACACTGGCACGGGTCTTTCTTTTCTGACGATAAGGCCGGTACAGGTCCTCTACCTCTTGAAGCTTCACCGCTTCGGTAATGGCTGTGGAAAGTTCTGCTGTAAGCTTACCCTGTTCATCAATAATTCGGATGACTTCTACTTTGCGGTCCTCCAGGTTACGCAGATAAATCGTACGCTCTTCGATGTGCCGCAATACGTTCTCATCCAGTTCACCTGTCATTTCCTTACGATAACGGGCGATGAAGGGGATCGTGTTCCCTTCGTTCAGAAGGCCAACCGTTGTTCTAACCTGCTTGATTGTAAGCGACAGCTCCTTCGCCACCTGCTTAACAATTCGCTCTTCACGCTCCTGTTTTACTTGTTCTTCATTTACTTCCATCGTCGTTGGTTCCGTCAAAAAAATCCCTCTTTCCTGTAGGATTACCTGGGGCGATCTTGAGTTGGAGACATCAGAGAAAACGCACGAAGCTAAATGCTGCGCCTGTGAGTATGGTCTTCCCATCGCTGTTGTTCATAGAGTTATACGATTTAATAAGACCTAACAGGTTCAACTCTAAGAACAAAGGCGTACGCATTCGCTCTACAGCCCATTCTCACTTGCTCCGCAGCGCTCCGTGTATTGCTGATGAGTCCTCCAAAAAATATCGCGCCGTCCAATTTTTATTTTTTATATACTGCACATATTTTTTAGGTGAAGGATTTTGCATAAATCCCAAGGTTAGTAGAAGTCGGTTTGTTCCCCGCTTCATTCTCTTTATTTTTTGGTGTTTAAATGATGATTTTATCATCCGTAAATGAATGATGATACTTTATTATCACAGAACTTGACCTTAATTTCCACATCTGACCCGCTCTACAGCCAATTTCAAGATAAAAAAAGACTGTTTCGGCACATCAAAGTGATGACCAAAACAGTCCTTTTTGTTCAATATAAGTCTAACTCAAAGCTTTACACTCTCTTGAAACGATGAAGCTCGCTGTGGAAGTCCCCATTCTTGCTTCCCACCGAAATTCCTGCATACATCAGTGCATCTCCACTATATACGCCTTCTCCATTAACGAGTGCATAATCACGCTCTGGATCCAATCCGGTCAGCTTGAGGCGGACCAGTGGAGCATTAGGCTCTGCAAGGACACGGAAGTAGAATACAGCCACATCGGTGCCGTCCTTGGATACGAACATCCAAGCCGTTTCATTTCCTTCGAAGGGACTTAACAACCGGTAGAACACACCGAATTGTACAAGCTCGCGAATCTCCTTATATAGTTCAACTTGTGCAGCTACAATTGACTTCTCCTCATCTGTGAACTTGGTCAGGTCCAGCTCATAGCCAAAATTGCCTGACATTGCGACATTACCGCGAGTTTCAAGTGATGTCGTACGCTCTACCTGGTGGTTAGGTACAGCCGAGATGTGCGAAGCCATCGCACTTACCGGATAGACAAGGCTTGTACCATACTGAATGCGAAGACGGGATACCGCGTCGGTATTATCGCTCGTCCAGGTCTGTGGCATGTAGTACAGCATCCCCGGATCAAAACGTCCGCCGCCGCCGGAGCAGCTCTCGAACAAAATGTCAGGGAAAGCAGATGTGATGCGTTCCATTACATCATATAGACCTAACATATAGCGATGTGCCGTCTCCTTCTGTCTTTCCGCAGGAAGCTGTGCAGAACCAATTTCGGTCATATTCCGGTTCATATCCCACTTCACATAAGTTATCGGTGCACTTGATAAAATGTCCGAAATCATGCGTACGATCTCATCCTGTACATCCTTCCGTGACATATCGAGCACCAGCTGCTGTCTGCCCTCTGTCCGGCGTCTATCCGGTACATGCAGACACCAGTCCGGATGCGCTTTATACAAATCGCTGTCTGGGGAGATCATCTCCGGTTCAAACCACAAACCAAATTGCATTCCGGTATCGGTCACACGTTTCACCAGATTATCGAGTCCATCAGGCAGCTTCTTCTTGTCGACAGTCCAATCCCCTAGTGAAGAGTTGTCACTGTCACGATGACCGAACCAGCCGTCATCCAGGACGAACAATTCAATGCCCAGCTCTTTGCCGGCTGCTGCAATGCTCTCGATCTTGTCCGCATTGAAATTGAAATACGTCGCTTCCCAGTTGTTGACCAGAATTGGACGCTGCTGATCTCTGAACTTCCCGCGGGCTAATCTCTCACGATACAATGCATGGTAGCTGCGTGACATGCCGCCAAGGCCCTGATCAGAATATACCATGACGACTTCTGGTGTTTGGAACGACGCTCCGGGCGTGAGCTGCCACCCGAATTCAAATGGATTAATGCCAAGGGACAATCTCGTCGTCTTGAACTGATCTACTTCTGCCGCTGCAACAAAGCTTCCACTGTACACAAGGCTGAAACCAAATACTTCACCAGACACTTCCGTTACTCCAGGCGTAAGAAGCGCTGCGAATGGATTCTGCTGATGTGAGCTGGATCCACGGCGGCTTTCGACACTTTGCGTGCCCACCGTCAGTGGTTTGCGTATAATTTCCCGCTCCCGAACCCAAGCACCGGATAACTGAAGCCATTCATAATCGGCATGAGGAAAATCAATGCTTGCGCTCAGCGCACGTAAAATCTCGCTGGTCGTCTCTCCTGTATTGGTAATTCGGGCTGAGCGGGTAATGGCATTGTAGTTATTGTAGGCAGTATAGCTAAGTTCAAGCTTGATTCCAGCAACAGCATCCTCCAGCTGAATAATTAAAGTGTCTGCCTCCTCCTCTTGTTCTACATAGGACTGCGGAAGACCCTCAAGCTGCGGCTTGCCGCGTACAATACTGTGGCCTGTATATAAGAACTCGGTTACGGTGGAACCGTTTGCTTGTTTCAATTGAATCGCCGGATTTCTAAAGTCACTCGTGCCGTATACCGGATATTCCTGTGGCAGCGTATCAAACGATATCGTCCGATCCTCAGGCACTGGATTCGGGCTGAAGGAGGAGCGCTCCTGACGCACCTGAAGCCAGCTTAAATCACCGTGTCTCAGTTTTTTTCCATAATACAGATGGGTCAAATGTCCTGTAGGCATTACTTGAAATACATAACTTGCTTCTACGGTTTGCAGATGAAATAATCGCTTTTCCTCGGTATAGAAAATCCCCATATTACCCTCCATGGCCTCCTGGTTTCCAGCGTATGATCTATCATTCGGAAAAATAATAGCGCTTTCAACAACATGAGACGTCTTTTTTTTCTCTCATCAGTATAGATTTCTATAGAGCGGAATGCAATGAATTATCTTCGTCTCTTGTTAGAGTCTTCAACCAAAAAATGTACCAATCCATTAATATCGCCTGCAAAAAAGAGAGTGCACGGCCTATATAAGACCATGCACTCTCTTTACTCGAACAACTATTAAAAATCAATCAATCCCAGACTGATCTGTAGAGCTTCACCAACAAGCTTCATCGTATCATCATCCAGATGCGTAATCTTGTCAGTCAGACGCTGTTTGTCAATCGTTCTGATCTGTTCGAGCAACACAACAGAATCCCGATCAAAACCGTGCAGTTCTGCATCAATTTCCACGTGGGTCGGCAGCTTCGCCTTCTGAATCTGAGCCGTGATGGCCGCAACGATACAAGTAGGACTGAAACGGTTGCCAATATCATTCTGGATCACAAGCACCGGTCTGACTCCCCCTTGCTCGGAACCGACAACGGGTGAAAGATCCGCAAAAAAAACGTCGCCGCGTTTAACGATCAATGTTTACACCCCGCTCACTAAGCGGCCCAGAGTGCTGTCTGCATCATCCTCCGCGTGAAAAGCTTCGGAAGCCATGGTCAAATTAATCTTGGCCATTTCCATATAACCTCGCTGCATCGACTCCCGGATATAACGCTTCTTCCGTTCGTTTAAGTACAGCTTCATGGCTTGCCTGATGAATTCACTGCGGTTCGAATTCTCCATTGCTACAATACCATCCACTTCTTGTAAGAGATGATCCGGCAAACTAATCATAATCCGTTTGGTGTTCTGTACATTGGTCAAGTTCTCTTCCACCCCCACACAAAACCTTACGCCACTGTGAACCAGTATAACGTTATTTAAGGAAATTTATACAAGAGGATATATATGCCCCGCGTATATCAACTATGCATTACTCATTATAAACGGTATGATATCATACGTACATCATCCATTTTGCGAATAACTACACTTTTCGCGGACATTAGACGAAAATCCTCTTTTCTAAAGCGAAAAATTTCCGGAAATTTTTAGGATAAGAGAGAGTTTACTCGAGATATGACTTGACCGGACCTCATGTACACACGTGGAATTCGATTCGCCAGCATACAGATCACTTCATAATTAATGGTACCCAGCTTGGAGGCCAGTTCGTCGGCACTAATGGTACTGCCCATCTGCTGACCGATGATAACAACCTCTTCACCTGCTTTAATATCTTCCTGTTCTTCACTTAACGTTTCTAATGACACCATACACTGATCCATGCAGATCGTACCAACGACTGGAACGCGGCGCCCGCGTACTAATACTTCTACCTTACCGCCGAGCATGCGTGAAAAACCGTCTGCATAACCAATAGGCAAGGTTCCAATCTTCTCGTTCTTGGACGAGTAGTATCTTGTTCCATAGCTAATACCCCAGTGTTCAGGAACCTTTTTTACGTATACAATCTTCGTCGTAAGTGTCAGCACTGGGAGCAAGTGAACCGCATGCTGATCCACCTCGGCTGACGGATATAGTCCATATAGGCTGATGCCTACTCGAACCATGTCCAGACTAAGCGTCGGCGTATCAATCGCAGTTGCACTATTCCCTGTATGTATGATCGGGATGCTGTAGCCCTGATTTCGCAGTGCACTCACCACATCCATAAATCGTTGGTACTGTATAAGTGTATAGGCTTTATCCTCTTCATCTGCTTTGGCAAAATGGGTGTATACCCCTTCAAGCATGACATAAGACAAACGACTCAATCGCTGAGCATAGTATTCAGCATCTTCCGCTGTGATGACACCTATTCGGCCCATTCCACTATCAATCTTAAGATGGACCTTCAATGGGTTACCTTGATGAGCATTCTTGGCGATAGGTTCCAGAGCTTCAATGCTCTGCAGCACCTCTTCACTAAACACTGTAACCGTAATTTGTTGCTTATAAGCAACCTCAATGCCTTCAGGCGGTGTATATCCCATGACTAGAATCGGTGCGTGAATACCTGCCTGTCTCAGCTCAAGCGCTTCATCCAGGAATGCGACATTCAGATAGTCCACATCCAGCCTTTCCAGCTCTTTTGCAATTTCCACTGCTCCATGGCCATAGCCGTTAGCCTTCACACATGCACTGAAGAGCACCCCTTCTGGCAATACCTTACGAAAACCATCAACATTATGTCTTAAATGATCCAAGTTGATTTCAGCTTGGGTCGGGCGATACTGTCCTTGCACCCGCAGTCACCTTCCCTGATTTACATTTCCACTTCAGCAATAAGTCTTATCGTATAAAACAGGGAGACCTCTGTCAAATACAGGTGTTTCTAATTATGGAACTTGAAAAAGAGAATACACTCATAACATACCCAATACTTCCGCAGATAAAAATCATAGCAGACAGATAGATCCGTCCAAAAAGAGGCGAACAGCCGTTATTTTACGGAAGACATCCATAAATAACGGCTAATTCATTATATTCTATATAGAATGATTTGGTTCTCAGTCATTAAGCAGATTTTGCCAAATTATTTACCCGATTGATCCTGCATTGAAGCAGCGATTTTCACCATTTCGGATTCTGGCAGATCATCACTCGTAATTCTGTATTCCATTCCTTCATCAAACCAGGTCAGGGTCCTCGGCAGCTCAGTGGTAATCATGCCAATCGTGAATCCGAGATCGACCGGGCTTGTTACCGCATATGAGGATGCGCGGTCCTGCGGTCTTGCTTCGATAATGGTGTAATTATATGTTCCTTCAAATCGAAGCATAACCGCGTAATCTTCTTCAGTCTCCATAATGGTCGGCTCACCTTTGAAATCCACACCTTCCGGCAGATAGGTAGGCTCGATCACACCGAAGTCTCCAAGTTCAGGAATTTCGATTGCTCCTGTCGTTTCATCGGTGCTCTCTGGCGCCTCTGCTGAATCCCCTTCCGGCGCCTGCTCGCTGTCGACCTTAGCACCCGGCGCATTGGTCTCTGGAGTTCTTGATTCTGTTTCCGGATCAGCCTCTCCCACATTGTTCTCAGGTGTCGCAACCTCCTCGTTTACTTGCGGTACAGTTTCACCGCTCTCGCTAGGCTCGGTAATTGTGCCTTCGGCAGGCGCTTGGCCTTCCCCTGTATTTACAGACATATTCTTCTGCATATCAAAGGCTTCTTTCTCAAACTTGGTACCAAACTCGAATTTTTCAAATTTCACATCCACTACGACCTTCGCATTGGCATCGGATACAGATACCTGCTTCGGCGCATAGTCTGCTTTGTTCAGCCAAATTTTTTGGCGTACAAGTGAATGGGTATTATAGTTGGCAGCGACTTCAAATACATAGCTTTCTTCCTCATCGACAAATTGGCGTGTGTTGTCTCCAATAATGCTGCGTACCAGTGTTTCGTACAGATACACTTGACCTTGATTATCCGGCCAGTCGCTTTGGAAGCGGAAGCTCTTGTTCAGACTTGGTGTAAGGACGAATACACCATCATCATTGCGCAGCACGATCTGTGTGATGTCCTTCTTGGCATTCGTCAGGGCAATACGGTAATACGAAGGCTTTTGGTGCCATACTTCAACTTTGTACTCCTGAGGCGTCTCTCCTGAATAGAAGGTCATTACACCCGATCCCTGATAACTCTCAAGACCACCCACGACTTCGTTTAAATCCTTGACTACTGAATCTGCATCCTTTGGTCCACAAGCCGCAAGCAGACCTGAAAAGCACAGAACCATGGCTAGGACCCATGATATCCGGCGCATGACATCATCCCCTTTAACACTGATTTCAACTGATTGATACATGTCTATGAGGGACTTGTTCGATTTATGCAGACTGGCCTGACAAGCATAAAGAAAAATAGGCCAACCAGAAGTTTCTGGCTGACCTAATAATACGAAAAGAGCCCCTTAAGGCTCTATGATTGCAGCATGCTGCTACTCGAGATCTTCTTCCTTAGGAACCAGATCAAAGATTTTTTCCGATTCCATTGTATCAATGAGACGATTCAACCATTTGTAATAAGCAACAGCCGCCTTCATCTTCTCCATATCCTGGGCCAGGACCTCCTTCAGAGCTTCATCATCCTCATTCGATTTCAGCATGCGCTCAATCTCTTCAATGGCCTTCTTGAAAGAGAGCAGATTACTCTCCGCTGCTTTTCTCCATTTGATAGCAAAATAGTCCGTAAATGTCTGATGCCAGTCATATTCAACCTCATATTGATCTTTGCGGGAACCTTTGCTCCATACCTTGTTTACCATCTTCATATCAAGGAGATTACGGACTCCTGTACTCATGCTGGTCTTGCTCATCTCCATCTCTCGCCCCATATCATCCAGCGTCATGGGTTTATCGGCAAAAAAAAGCAATCCATATAAGTGCCCGGAAGAGGAGCTGAGTCCATACAAGTCCATATTTTTACCAACGGTTTGGATTACCCGCTTGCGAATATTCATTAGTTTATCTTGCTGCTGTTCATTTAATTGGTCCAAGCTCATGCTTGCAACCTCCCATTCTAAATCGTCAGGTACTAAAGATAGTTAAGATAAGAGGTCTTATCTTCTCACCGTCATAAACTGAATCCAATCAGGACAAAATATATTCGCCAAATTGTCTACCAAAGGCAGATCGTTAGATCTCAAAGATAAACAAAGTGTCTGTTCAGATAACATGATCTATTTTAGAAAAAGCATCATTAAAAGTAAAGAAACCACGGCCCTAGATTGACATCAAAAATACCGTTTTTCCTTGATGCACCAACACTTTAAACTTTGTACAGTATTTTCTGTACATACTTTACGTTCTGAACGTTCGTTTGAAATTATACATTTTATTTGTTACACTGGCAAAGGCTTATGTTCAGAAAACGAGCTTCAAAGAGCTGCACATCGCTCTGCAAGCTAAATATAAAGGAGTGTACCTATGACCATTCTGGAAGTCAGAAACGTCAGCAAGCTGTTTGGTCCCGGCGCAAGCGAAGGCGCAAAGCTTCTCAGTCAAGGCTGGGATAAGAAACGGCTGGCCAAAGAAAAAGGAATCACTGTTGGTGTGAACCAAGTCAATATGGAGATTAAGCAGGGAGAAATCTTCGTCATCATGGGCTTGTCCGGCAGCGGGAAGTCTACCCTTGTACGAATGCTAAATCGCTTGATTGAACCAACCTCCGGTGAAATCCTCGTTCATGGCAAGGATCTTCGCAAGATGAACAAAGAACAGCTTCGTGAAGTTAGAAGGAAAACAATCAGCATGGTGTTCCAGAGCTTTGCGCTTCTGCCTCACCGTACGGTGCTTGATAATGTAGAATATGGACTTGAAATTCAAAAAGTCGATAAATCCATTCGTTCTGAAAAAGCGAAAGAGGCCTTGGCACTTGTCGGTCTCAAGGGCTGGGAAGACAAGCTGCCTAGTGAGCTGAGCGGTGGTATGCAGCAGCGTGTTGGTCTCGCGAGAGCACTTGCCAATGATCCTGAAGTGATGCTCATGGATGAAGCGTTCAGTGCACTTGACCCACTGATTCGCCGTGATATGCAGGACGAGCTGCTCGAGCTGCAGGACCGGATGAAGAAGACCATTGTCTTCATTACACATGATCTGGATGAAGCGCTCCGCATCGGGGATCGAATCGCACTGATGAAAGACGGTGCAGTAGAACAGATTGGAACACCGGAAGAAATCATGATCCAACCGGCGAACTCCTTCGTAGCACGATTTGTGGAAGATGTGGATCTGTCCAAGGTCCTGACTGCTGCTCATGTCATGCGCAGACCGGAGACCATTACTTTGGACCGCGGACCTCGTGTTGCTCTTGAGCTGATGCGTGAGAGAGGGATATCCAACCTATTTGTTATCGACCGTTCGAAGATGCTGCTTGGTGTTATTACCGCTGAGGATGCTGCCCGCGCATCCAAGGATGGACAAACCATTCAGGATATTCTGATAACCGATGGACCTCAAGTACCGCCGGAAACGCTTATGAATGAACTGTTCGAAATCACAAGCTCAGCGAAGGTTCCGCTCGCTGTCGTGAATGAGAACGGAAGATTGGAAGGCGTTATTGTCCGAGGTGCACTCCTCGGTGCGCTCGGCGGAGAAGTGTCTGCAACGAAGGAGGAATCTATAAATGCCTAAATTACCTATTGCGGAGTGGATTGATGCCATAGTTGATTGGCTGAATGTATCCATTGCCGGATTCTTCCGTCTCATTTCAACAGTTATTGAAAGTGTCGTTGGATTTTTCTCAGGGCTGTTCATGCTCCCGCACCCAATTCTGTTCATTATCATTATTGGGGCCCTTGCTTACTTGCTTGGTAGATGGAAGCTCGCCCTGTTTACTGTACTGGGCTTCCTGCTCATCTATAACTTGGGCTACTGGCCGCAGTCCATGGATACACTTGGACTTGTCGTTACCTCGGGTATTATATCTATTGTGATCGGGGTTCCTCTTGGAATTCTGTCTGCATACAGCCGTTCTATAGAGCGGATCGTTACACCGATTCTAGACTTGATGCAGACAATGCCTGCCTTCGTATACCTGCTGCCGGCAGTAACCTTCTTCAGTCTAGGCGTTGTACCGGGTGTTATTGCTTCCGTTATCTTCTCCATACCGCCTACGATTCGAATGACCCATCTCGGTATTCGTCAGGTATCGAAAGAGCTGGTTGAGGCTGCAGATGCATTTGGCTCAACTTCAAGCCAGAAGCTGTTAAAGGTTCAGCTCCCGCTTGCCATGCCTACACTGATGAGCGGTGTTAACCAGACCATCATGCTGTCACTGTCCATGGTCGTTATTGCTTCCATGATCGGTGCACAAGGGATTGGTGCAGAAGTATACCGTGCGGTAGGCCAGCTTCAGATTGGTAAGGGCTTTGAAGCGGGACTCGTAGTCGTCGTGCTCGCCATTGTGCTTGACCGCTTTACACAGAACCTGGTCGGGAAGCCAGGACAAAAGAAGAAAAGCCGTCTTACTTCCAAGCAGCGCGTCTGGATCGGTTCAGCTGCAGCAGCTATTGTACTGATTGCGGGATTCTCCCAATATTTTGTCGGCGGATCGAATACAGGCGGGACTACCGCCAGCGGCAGTGTTGGTGAGGAAGTAAACTATGAGATTATCGGAATTGACCCGGGTGCCGGCATTATGGCATCCACCAATAAAGCAATTGAAGATTATGAGCTGACGGATTGGACGCTTGTCGAAGGCTCCGGTTCAGCGATGACCGCCATGCTGGAGAGAGCAATCCAGAATGAACAGCCGATTATTGTAACCGGCTGGACCCCTCACTGGATGTTTAACAAATATGATCTGAAATACTTAGAAGATCCGAAGAAGTCTTACGGTGAAGCAGAAGAAATTCATACCGTAGCACGCAAAGGACTTCAAGAAGACCTTCCGACCGCTTATGAGTTCCTGGATCGGTTCCAATGGACTCCTGAGGACATGGGTGAAATTATGATTGCCATTCAAGATGGCAATTCTGCTGAGGAGGCTGCAGCTGAATGGGCTGAAGCTCATCCGGATAAAGTTGATGAATGGATAAGTGGTTTATCACCGGTTAATGGTGATTCCATCAAGCTCAGCTACGTAGCTTGGGATTCCGAAATTGCGAGTACCAACCTCGCCCACTACATTCTGTCCGAGAAGCTCGGTTATAATGTCACTTCACTTCAGGTTGAAATGGGACCGATGTGGCAGGGCGTAGCCAGCGGAGATGTAGATGCATCCCTTGCTGCTTGGCTGCCGGTTACCTCCGCTGCTTACCTGGAGAAATACAAGAATCAAATCGATGATTTAGGCGTTAACCTGGAAGGCGCCAAGACGGGTCTTACCGTACCTGCTTACATGGACATTGATTCCATTGAAGATTTGAAGTAAGCTGACAGCATAAAGCCGCAGTGATCTAGGGAATACCTAGTTCACTGCGGCTTTTCTGTTTCGGATCTGAATTTCCATGGCGCAAGATTATAATCTTGATGTCCAAATGGTGAGGGCTTAGCAATTCTTCTTGCATCTTGCTATTTGCTGTTTTTCTATCTGCTATGTTTTCTCCCCAGGCGTCGTGCTTCTCGCAATTTTTGTCTGCTTCACAACCTGGTGTCCATATACCGAGAATGCTCCTGCAAGAACACCTTGTATGACAGAGTCGGGCGATAGGCCCAGTATCCATACACTCAAACCGACAGCAACAATGACTATGACATAAACAATCGTCCAGTCAGGGAAGGATGGAGTTGACTTCAGAATATACCCTACCACCCAGCATGCCGCCACGACTCCGATCAATCTTGGATCGATCAATTCCCATATCGCGCTCCATTCCACTAAGGGCCGCCCCCTATTTCACTAAAAGATATTATTTATATATGCAATCCCTCATGAAATAAGTACAAACCCTTTCTCCCTAGCTGTTACTCATATTCCTTTTCAATTACTTTATCGCTTCGCATCGTGTCAATCGGACGTACATCTCGCTCGATCTGTTCACGGTGTGGCTCCAGGAATGGAGGTAAGGACAGCTTCTCTCCCAATGTCTCGTAAGGCTCATCCCCCATGAAACCAGGACCATCCGTTGCAAATTCAAATAGTAGCTGCGGTGTTACTCTCACATATAACGATTCGAAGAAATGCCGGTCTACGTAACCTGAGGTTGTAAATCCGAAGCTCGACATTCGCTCAATCCATTCTTCAAGCACGGCGCGGTCCTCTACGCGGAATGCGGCATGATGAACGGTTCCGAATCCTTGGCGAGCAGGCGGAAGCATCGTATTATGTTCAACAACAACCTGAGCTCCGCTGCCTCCTTCACCGACCTCGAACAAATGAAGCGAACCTTCAGAGGCAATTTCCTTGAATAATAATACCCGCTCCATCAATTCTTTAATGTAATCGAACTGTGCATGACGAATATAGATCGGCCCGAGACCCGTAATGGCATACTCCAGTGGGATTGGACCATTCTGCCAAGGTGTACCAGAAGCCACTCCTTCATTATGCTCATCCGAGATGAGCTGGTACTGCTGATCATCAAAATCAACAAAGGACAATGTCTTTTTGCCAAATTGCTCTTTCACTCCTGTATGCTTGACGCCAAGGCGGTCAAATCTCTTGACCCAGTATTCAATCGCTGCATCGCTCGGCACCCGGAATGAAGTCTTGTAGATTTCATCGTTACCATGCTTGCCTTGCGGGATGCCGGGAAAATCGAAGAAGGTCATGTCGGTTCCTGCACTTCCCTTGTCATCTGCGAAGAACAGATGATAGGTCTGAATATCGTCCTGGTTAACGGTCTTCTTAACGAGACGCATGCCCAGAACATAAGTGAAGAACTCATAGTTCTTCTCTGCATTGCTGGTGATTGCAGTTACGTGATGGATTCCTTTTAAATGATTCATTATGTCATCTCCTTAGTAGATATTATAAACAAGTAAAGTATTTTAAAATTAAGATAATTTCTTGTGAAGCAATGCTTTGATATGCTTCTGTGAGTATTAGTTTATAACTAAACTGATGGATTGTCAAGACTCTTTATGACAGAAGCAATCACAAGACACTCACCGACTAAACCGTAACGGCTACAGCAAGCCGCTCGGCTGAACAGGATAGAGTTTGCCCTGAATAGCAAATGACACGCGTCCCGTCTCCTCTGAAACGACCAGTACAAGACAGTCTGTTCGTTCGGTCAGCCCGATGGCCGCACGATGACGTGTCCCCAGCATTTCCTCCCCTTCATAAAACTGTGCGGTAGGATAAATATTGCCTGCGGATAGAATTACATTCTTATCGACGACAACCCCTCCGTCATGCAGTGGATTCCCTGGGTAGAATATCGATTCCATTAGTGAGAAGGATAATATCGCATTAATCGGAATGCCTGAATGAACAAAAGGCTTGATCTCATCCTTTCTTCGGATAGCAATGAGCGCTCCATGTCTTCGCTCCGATAAATGCTGCACGGTCGTTGCCAGCGTCGCATAATGATCGGTATACGGCTCAAGGTACGTTCTTAAGTAATAGGAGGCAGCAATGGTATGAATGGCCCGAAACTGCTGATTCATCTGCTCAAATTGATTCAGAATACAGCACTCATTCTCCTCAATGGTGTCAAGTACACGATGGATGCCGTCCATCAGCAGATGCAGCTGATCATTCAACTGATTTTTCATAGTTATTGGCAGTGCCGGTTCACGTATATCCATTATTGCTTCATGCCTCCTACGCAAGATAACTTCAATCCTTACTAGATTTCCCCGCATAACAGTAAAGTTATACAGGTGAGGATTTTGCATCAGCCAAATCAAATGATGCAAAATCCTGAAGTATATAAAGCCTTCAAAGCTGCTAACAAAATGCTTATGTAGCAGGAGCAATCCTCCTGTATGGTGTACTACTGAATTCTCTCATATCTGCTTCATATCATCCTGTTTAGAGTGCTGCCAGTTCTTCTTCCGTCACCCATTTATGGTTTGAGACAGGTTCGCCTCCCGTAGTTGGAGTGAAATCAACCATATATACAGTGGTTTGCTTAGCCGAATCAATTGTGGCCTCTGCCCCTTTCATCCCTTCCATATGATCCGCCATCAGCACGACCTCACTGCCTGGTGTAAACGGCTCGCTGCCCGCATCCTGGATTTCTTCATGGATGACCCACTTATGGTCCGTTACCTGCTCTCCACCGTTAACAGGTGTATATGAAACGGTATAAACGGTCGTATCATAGGCTCCGGTAATGGTAGCTTCTGCTCCCTCCATGCCTGACATGTGATCTGTAGTGATCTTCGCAGTGTCTCCGACTTTAAATTTGGGATTCACCGCTTCCTTCAAACCTTCAGGAACCTCACCTGACGAAGAATGATTCATGGCAGAATGATCCTCGTGTGCCGCTGTGTCTGCCGTCTCATTTGAATTGCTGTCTCCAGCATTGCCGCATCCGCTCATAATGAGCATGGCTGTAATTCCGATTAGTGCCAGTTCTTTTTTCATATTTCATTCACCTCAGTTTGTGTCTTTGTTGCAATAACATTATACCCTATAGGGGTATAATTAAAACACATATTTTTTCTTGCTTCGTTGGTTCGGGGAAAATCTGCAATGATTCTCACGCATCGTATAAAAATAAAACACAGCCTTCGTTCTAAGGGAACAAAGGCTGTGAAAGAGAGCTTGCTATTCGGAATCGAATCCGCTATTCCTTAATCGTCACTGTCACTGGTGAATACTCAGCTATGACTGTCTGGCCGTGAACGGATACGCTGCCTTGCGGAGATAAATCCTTCTCCGTCATAATGCCAAGTGCAATCGTGAATTTGTTCATTTTGACCGGAATGCCAATCTCGCGGCGAACCTCGTGACCATTAACCAGGAATACCGCTTCATCGTTAGCACGGTTGTACGTGATGGTATATGTGTTGAACTCCTGGGGCTTAAAGTGAGCATCGTCCTCTTTGAAGATGCTGAAGTACCGGGTCTTGTCCGATTCAGGCACCTTCACGCCCGGGAATGGAAGAATGGCATATACACTGCAGAATTGCTCATTGTTAGCAAAGAAGTCGAGTGCTGCTCCGGTGCTGAAATCAAGCAGGTTCAAGGATACATATCCATCATAAAAATCCCCGAGAACGGTTCCTCTTGTACGAGCACGAATTTGCAGCTCAAATGTCACTTCTCCGGATTCCGGCACTTCTACTTCCTCAACAGAATAATACATATGCTTCGCATTATCCAGGATCTGAACCTGGTTATGCTGCCGGCTCAGCGGTGCACGTACATATAATATTCCGTTGCGTACGATGACCACCGCATCCGGCTCCCGGTATTCCCAGAACGACCCGTCCGGAAGAGCGAACCCTCCAATCTTCCACACTTTACCTTCATCTAAAATGGAGTGAAAATCTCCAAAAACGCGTTGTTGCTCCATTGATCGATCCTTCTTTCTAAAGAATATTCAACATGAGGCTCCATCTATATCAAGCCTTTTACATGAAATGCTTCCCCTTCGTCCCGAAGGAAGACTGGCTAATTACACATATGCAACTAAGAATATACTCAGTGCATTAACAAGCCGCATCTTGTTTTAGTATAAAGGAAAACACTGAATAATTCCTCCCGAGAAGCATTTTCCATAGACCTTATCATCTGCTTGTCTTCGTTAGAATCAATTGAAATAAAGCTCGTCTTTCATATGACCAAAGAGTATACGGTTGCCTGATATTCTCCATCACCTAATATATGAGCCTACGAATAAAAATCTCCAAAATGAGAAAACTAATAATATTACTTTTTGAAGGGATATTCAGCTATGGATCGAGTAGTTCAGGAAATTAAAGCAGAGCTTGGCAAAAACGTTGATTTTCTTTTGAAGAGGGATTACCTTGCTGATACACCCGTTTTCCTTTTAGGATTTAATAGTTTAGTTGATTTTATAAAAACGAGAACCGTCCTTCAAAAGCATGCTGAGAGCATCATTTTTCAAGATAGATCCTCTGAAGAGCTATGGAGTGCAATAGGTGAAATGAAAGAAGGAGATGCAAAGGAAGCCATTTCATCCATATATGCAGGCAAACTGATTATTAATATTGAAAATACCAATCGGTATATAATCATGGAGCCTGTATTGAAAATGCTGGATCGTTCCATTGAACCTCCTTCTAATGAAAATGTGATTCTAGGTCCGTTAATTTCCTTCACAGAGGACATTGATGCAAATATCGGAATGGTCCGAAAACAACTGAACACGGATAAGTTTCACTTACACTCTTATTCAAAAGGACATAATGAGAAAAAGAAGCTCTCCTTGCTTTATATAGAGGGTCAAGCTGATTCAGAAATGGTTGATAATCTTCATGCCCATATCCAAAAAAATTACAATATGGAAATAAGTGATGTGCAGGGACTGTCTAAAATGTTGGGGTTTCCATCCATGGAAGCAGTTTCGAAATTTAATACCACTCAGCTGCCTCTTCAAGCAATTCAATATCTGAAAAAAGGAAGAGTCATTCTTTTTGTGGATCAATTGCCCTTTGCGCTCATTCTTCCCAACCTTCTCTGGGATATGTTTGCGGAAGACAATGACCGGAACTTTCCTCTGCCCATTATGGTTGCCATTCGAGCTATAAGAGTTATAGGTTTTTTAGTGACTCTGATCAGTCCGGGCCTGTACGTGGCATTAGTTTCAATAAATCCTGAAGTGCTGCAGATTCAGCTTGCTTTATCCGTTGTCGAAAGCCGTCAAGGAGTTCCATATCCAGCATTGGTGGAGATTATGATCATGCTCGTTATTCTTGAATTAATTCTGGAAGCAAGTGTTAGGCTACCCAAATCCATTGGTCCAACGATTACAATGGTCGGCGGGATTATCCTGGGACAGGCTGCAGTTGAAGCTAAATTAGTCAGCAATCTGCTCATCATTATTCTTGCAGCTACTACCATTGCTAATTCAACAATAGTTGGGGTTCAAAACAATGTTTCCATCAGGTTATTTAAATATGCCATTTTATTTCTTGCAGCGATTTTTGGCCTATTAGGCATTGTTGCGGGCATGGTTCTAATTAGCGCTTACTTAGCAAACCTAAACACCTTCGGCAAGTCCTATCTCTACATAAACATAAAAGGGGATGAAAGCAATAATGGGTAAAAGTTTGCATGTCATGCTGATGTATATTGTAAGCCATTTGGGACTTATTTTCTTTTTGTACCCGGATAATATCATTTCTAGTACAGAGCAGGGCCACTGGCTTCCCATCCTCATAGGCATAACCGTTCATTTTATATTTATATATATTTATATGAAGGGATTAAGCTTTTTTCCGAAAAAAGATATCATCACTATCTACTCAGAGATTGGAAAAGGCACAGCTTTCTTATTTATTGTCCCTATTTTCCTTTATTTCATCATGATTTTATTGATAACCGTCCGGGCTTACTCTGGAATCATCACCATTGTCTTTTTATCAAAAACACCCTTATGGGCCATCATACTATTATTGATTTCTATTTCATCCTATATTGCAGCTAAAGGTGTCGAAGTGATGTTTCGCACCGTGTTTCTCTTATCCATTCTGTTTCTTCCCATCATTTTATTTATCTTCTTTGCTTCATTTCAAAACGTAGATTGGAGATATGCAATTCCATTCAATACTGATTTCAGCTTCATTACAGAGCGTTCCTACTTAGAAGGTTTTTTTGCCTTTTCGGGAGGATTTCTGTTTCTTGGCTTTGTACAGCCCTATTATTCTTACGACAAAAAGTATGTTTTATGGGCTGCAGCCTTCCTTATTCCCTTTTTTATATTTTCAGTCTATATACCTGTTCTTACATTGGGACAACCCACATCAGCAACGACCTTACTGCCCTACGTTGTTACTGTGGACGCCATAAATATTAGATGGCTGATGTTTGACAGGGTTACCATGTTTTTTCTGTTAAGTCTACTTTCCTTTATTATGCTTTTCCTTTCTCTCGTAACATGGAAAATAATCCGTATCTTGAGCCATTACCTTCCTTCGATAAAACCATTTAACCTGTCGATAGTACTTTCAGCGGCCGTCTTTTTTTCATGTTTTTTAATTCCGGACTGGAAGGATATCGAGCAATTATTTTGGTGGAATACTTTTTTACGATTTTACATCTTGATTACGATTCCCTTATCTATCTTTATCTTTGGACTTCTTAAAAAGAGGAAGGATAAAAATGAAACCATTTAAGCCAAAATCCAAAGTCCTTATCACTATTTTCCTGCTTTTGGCGATCATTACCCTAAGCGGTTGCTGGGACAATAGGGACATTAATCATCGGGTTCTCCCAGTTGTCCTTGGTATATCGACGGTTGACGAACAATACAAGGTTTTTCTAAAAATTCCGAAGTCTGATGATATGTCGAAAAACAAAATTGTATCCGGAACAGGAGAAACGATTTCAATGGCGGTTGATTCAGTCAGCAGGAATATGGAGAGTAGCGTAGATTTGCTTCATGTAAAACTAATATTGATTGAGCAGAAAACCGCTGAGAAAGGAATGAATGATATCATGGCTGGCTTTATGCGATCACGCGAAATCCCTCCAAAAGCATTAGTCGCGATTTGTAAAGAAGATTTAAATGAGTTTTTCAAAAAACTGCAAGATTCAAATGTTAAAGCAACCACCATGTTCGACTTTTTTGAAAAAAATGCAGGATGGAATCCGGATATCGCCCTTACAAGGATATGGGAGGTTTACCGGAGTATCCATTCCTATACACGCGATGTTGCGATCCCTATAATTGGTACAGGAAGAACAACAGCTATTGAACAATCTGGCTCTGCCGTAATAAAGAGTGGAAAGATGGTAGAACAAATCAGCTCAAACGAAACCCTGCTATTTAATGCTTTTGAAGGAGAAAGCACCCAGGGGAAAGTAGAAGTAATGGAGCATGCAAGTGTCATGATTACTGGTAATTCCATGCATCATAAAAGCGTATTAGTTGATAATAAGCCATTTCTAAAAACCCGGGTTAACTTAAAGGTCGTCATCTTGGAGACAAAAGGGGAAACCTCAACCAGTTTAATCAAAGAGGAATTGAAAACACTTCTAACCGAGCGATTCAATAAAATGTTTGCGAAAATTCAAAAGAGTGAAGCGGATATTTTGGGTATAGGCCAGTTTTACCGCAACAAAATTTCACTGAAAGAATTAAAAAACTGGAGATCCGATTATTATCGAAATATGAAAATGGATATCCAATTCGAAATAGATATTCAAAATAAAGGGTATTTAAAAACAATATAAAATCGGACCTGAAATATTTAAAAGACATGTTCCACATCTACCTATACCCTCATAACTTATTACAAATCATTTAATAAAAAGTGAGGAGTAATAAAATGAGTATGACTAATCAAGAACATCTTCAACACCAAACTCTTACAACTATAAGCCCTGCTGTTAGACATGGATTACGAGAAGCCCATTACCTTGGGTATCGACATGCATTAACAGAAGCAGTTGCCATTGGATATTTAATGGGAAAAGGCTACGATTATGATACCGCTTGGAGAACGGTTGAATCTTGGTGGAGACCTCCAGGAACTCCATTACCTCAGATGTATTAGGATAAATATATTAACTGTTTGAATCCAAAGATTAACTTATTGTATACAATTGAATTTCGAGTTAAACGGCGTTTAACTCTCATATTTTTTTGCGACTTAATCATGACCACCCGACCAACGGGTGGTTTACTCTTGGGGTATAATCCCACAATCGGACCTGAAATATTTAAAAGACATGTTCCACATCTACCTATACCCTCATAACTTATTACAAATCATTTAATAAAAAGTGAGGAATAACAAAATGAATATGACTAATCAACAACATCTTCAACACCAGACTCTTACAACTATAAGCCCTGCTGTTAGACATGGATTACGAGAAGCCCATTACCTTGGGTATCATCATGCATTAACAGAAGCAGTTGCCATTGGATATTTAATGGGAAAAGGCTACGATTTTGATACCGCTTGGAGAACGGTTGAATCTTGGTGGAGACCTCCAGGAACTCCATTACCCCAGATGTATTAGGGTAAATATATTAACTGTTTGAATCCAAAGCTTGCTTATTGTATACAATTGAAAAACCTCTAAATTGTGACCATTGAGGTGTAAATCCAGAAGTTTTAGGGTTAGTGATCTTCAATACAAGTTGTTGTAATACCTTGTTCTTCGAGTTAAACGGCGTTTAACTCCCATATTTTTTGCGACTTAATAAAAAAGACTCCCTCTCGGGAGTCTTTTATTTACTGCTATTATAGGCTTTGTATGCCTGAATTACATCATGCCGCCCATTCCACCCATGCCGCCCATGTCTGGAGCTGCAGGAGCTGCTGGTTCTGGCTTGTCAGCGATAACCGCTTCAGTCGTCAAGAACATAGCTGCTACGGAAGCTGCATTTTGCAATGCATAACGAGTTACTTTGGCAGGGTCAACGATACCTGCGTCGATCATGTTCACCCATTCGCCGTTTGCAGCGTTGTAGCCTACGCCAACTTCTTCGCGTTTCAGACGGTCCACGATTACGGAACCTTCTTCACCTGCGTTAGCAGCGATCGTACGGATTGGAGCTTCGAGCGCGCGAAGCACGATGTTCACACCTGTTTGCTCGTCACCTTGCAATTGGTCAGCAACCGCAGATACAGCGCCGTATACGTTAACCAGGGCAGTACCACCACCAGATACGATACCTTCTTCAACTGCAGCACGAGTTGCGTTCAGCGCATCTTCGATACGCAGTTTACGCTCTTTGAGCTCAGTTTCTGTTGCAGCACCGACTTTGATGACTGCTACGCCGCCAGCCAGTTTAGCCAGACGCTCTTGCAATTTCTCTTTATCGAATTCGGAAGTCGTTTCTTCCAATTGGGAACGAATTTGTTTAACACGTGCATCGATGTCTTCTTTGCTTCCTGCACCGTCAACGATGATTGTGTTTTCTTTGGTAACACGTACTTGACGAGCAGTACCCAGTTGATCGATGGAAGCCGTTTTCAGGTCAAGACCCAGTTCTTCTGTGATCACTTGGCCGCCAGTCAGAGCAGCGATATCTTGCAGCATTGCTTTACGACGGTCACCGAATCCAGGAGCTTTCACCGCTACTGCATTGAATGTACCGCGCAGTTTATTCACGATCAGCATCGCTTGCGCTTCGCCTTCGATATCTTCTGCGATCAAGAGAAGTGGTTTGGATTGTTGAACGATCTTCTCAAGTACAGGCAAGATTTCTTGCGTGTTTGTGATCTTCTTGTCTGTGATCAAAATGTAAGGGTTGTCGAGGACAGCTTCCATTTTGTCCGTGTCTGTAATCATGTATGGAGAAATATATCCACGGTCGAACTGCATACCTTCAACCACTTCAAGCTCTGTTTCGAATCCGCGGGATTCTTCAACCGTGATCACACCGTCGTTACCCACTTTTTCCATAGCTTCAGCGATCAGTTCGCCTACTTCATCGTCCGCTGCGGAGATTGCTGCAACTTGAGCGATGGATTGTTTGTTCTCAACAGGTTTGGAAATGCTGCGCAGTTCTTCTACTGCTGCACGAACCGCTTTGTCGATCCCTTTACGGATACCGATTGGGCTAGCGCCCGCAGTTACGTTCTTAAGACCTTCTGTGATCAGGGCTTGAGCAAGTACCGTTGCCGTCGTTGTACCGTCACCAGCAACATCGTTGGTTTTGGTTGCAACTTCTTTAACCAGCTGAGCACCCATGTTCTCGAATGCATCTTCCAGCTCGATTTCTTTTGCAATCGTTACACCGTCATTTGTAATGAGCGGGCTGCCGAATTTCTTCTCAAGAACGACGTTGCGTCCTTTTGGTCCAAGCGTTACTTTTACTGCGTTAGCCAAAGCGTCCACACCACGAAGCATGGAACGGCGAGCGTCTTCACTGAATTTAATATCTTTTGCCATTGCTGAAAAACCTCCCTAAAAATTTATATGCAATATTCTAAGTACAAGCCGTCGTAAGAGCGGACATATAAGTGTAAGTCAAATGCCTTAACCGATAAGTAAGCTGCTGAATTCAAACTTATTCACCAGACTCTAGGAATTAGCCAAGAATCGCGTGAATGTCGCTTTCTTTCATAATCAAATATTCTTTACCTTCATATTTGATCTCTGTGCCAGCATATTTGGAGAAGATAACGCGGTCGCCTTCTTTTACTTCAAGAGGAACACGAACACCGTCTTTCAAGCTTCCAGCGCCAACAGCAATAATTTTGCCCTCTTGCGGTTTTTCCTTAGCAGAATCCGGAAGTACGATTCCTAAAGCCGTTGTTTGTTCTTGTTCGATCGGTTCTACCAATACGCGTTCACCTAAAGGTCTGATCATGAAAAATAGCCTCCTTAATTAATATTGTTACATATGTTACGGTTGTTGCACTTACTATTAGCACTCGACAGTCGTCAGTGCTAACAACCAATTTCATGATACTGAAATTAGAGAATGATTTCAAGTCCTTTTGAACAAATTCAGATGAAGTTTTGCCCATCCATTGGCAAGCCCTCTACCAGTCTATCCATACTCGTCAAAAATATGCCTTGGAGAATTAAGCTTTCTCACCCGAATCTAACTTAACATACTGCGCATCATACTCTTCCTTCTCTTCGAGCTGCTTGCGATAGACAACTGCAGATAAGAACACACTGAATTCATAGAGCAGAATCAAGGGAATAATGACAATGACATCCGAGATAAAATCAGGCGGAGTAACAAATACAGCGATGACGACCAGCACGAAGTAAGAAATTTTGCGCATTTTCTTCAAACGGAGTGGATTAATAATTCTTAGCTTCGTCAGGAACATGACGATAACCGGCAGCTCGAACAGCAGCGAGATGGGAAGGATGAGATTGAACATAAATGTAAAGAATTGTGCCATACCATAGGTCTCTACCAGGCCCAGGCTGGCATTGATATTATTCGTGAAGCCTACAGCCATGGGAAAAACGACGAAATATGAAAAAGCAATCCCCACAAGAAACAGTAAAAAGACATAAGGAATGTAACGAAGCGTGGCTGTCTGCTCATGGGCCTTAAGGCCGGGACTGACAAATTTCCACACCTGATAGGCTGTGAAGGGAAGAGTAACGATTAAAGAAAAGAGCAGCGCAATCTTCATATACATACTAAGCCCATCCCATAAGGTTAAAGCATGAAGCTCAATATCGTAATTGGAGATCGGCCCCTCTTGTGTTAAATACGTGTAGATGGGATCACTGACAAAAAAACCACCAACAAGCCCTAGTACAAAAACGGCCAGCACGGCAACAAGACGTCTTCTAAGTTCCCCCAGGTGATCTACCAGCGACATTCCCTCTTTAAATTCCGACATCTTGAATACACTCCCTCTCTGCTCTCTCATGATAGAAAAAACAAAACCCTTCTAAAAGAGAAGGGATGCTATCTTCATTCTGTGTGCATAAAAAGTGTAACCGGCACGTTATTCCGGCAGACGCTTGTCCTCCACCGTAGTCGCCTTGGTCTCCTCAATCTTCGATGCTGCTATGCCAGACTCCTTCTTGGAATTCGAGCTGTCATCAGACATAATCTCCTGTGCGCCATTCTTGAATTCCCGGAAGGTTCTGCCCACAGCCCGTCCAAGCTCAGGCAATTTATTAGGTCCAAACAGCAGCAAAGCAACAACAACGATAAGAATAAAACCTGTAGGTCCAATACTTGGCATTCCTGCTCCTCCTTCTTGTGTATGGATATGTATCCAATAAAATCCAAGTCCATCTGATTTGAATCATATCATAAATGTAAAAGCATACATAGACCATATCTCAAGAATCTGGAAAAATGAGCTTATTCAACTATACATCCTATTTATACTATAAATCTGGTTGTCTGAATTGTCCTGTGACCATAAGCAGCGCTTCAGGAAGCTGATCCATAATCGCGGCTAGATTCTCATGAACACCCTTCGGTGTGCCCGGCAGGTTCACAATCAGTGTTCTGCCCCGAATGCCGACGATCCCTCTGAACAGCATGGCTGCCCGATTCTTCTGGAGCACCGTGCTCCGCATGGCTTCCGCCATGCCGGGAACCTCACGGTCAATAATTCTCCGTGTCGCTTCCGGTGTAACATCCCTTATGGCGAGCTCGGTTCCACCCGTCGTAAGGACGAGGTCCGCATGAAAATAATCGGTCATTTCAATAAGCGCGGCAATGATCTCATCCGGCTCATCAGGGACGATCCGATACTCGATGATTTCTCCCCCGAGCTCTTCTTCCACAAGTTCACGGATGACCTGTGCACTCGTATCTTCCCGTTCTCCTCGCGCTCCCTTGTCACTTGCCGTCAGGATCGCTGTCTTCCACAACATAAGATCACCCTTCCCCCTATTTGGAATAATAATCTCCGTTTTTACCACCTGTTTTGGAGACGAGCTGTGTAGGCCCGATCACCATATCCTTCTGTAATGCCTTACACATATCATATATGGTCAGTGCGGCGGCAGATGCTGCTGTTAAAGCTTCCATTTCCACACCGGTTTTTCCTTCTGTCTTGACTGTTACTTCGATATACAGTTCATTCACGTCATTATCGCTGAATGAGATATTCACACCTGTCAGTGGAAGTGGATGGCACATGGGAATCCAGTCCGAGGTTCTCTTCGCTCCCTGAATCCCGGCAACCTGAGCCACGGCGAGCACATCGCCTTTACCGACCCGTCCTTCCTTGATCGCCTGGAGCGTGGTCTCCGCCATCGTGAGCTTCGATTCTGCAACGGCTGTTCTCGCGGTAACCGCCTTGCCGGATATATCCACCATGCGTGCACGACCCTGCTCGTTAAAATGCGTAAGTGAACCATTCCCGGCCTGTCCATCTCCTGAATTCATATTCATGACTTAATCACAATCCTTCATTCATTGTATATGTAATACGCCGTGTTCCGTGAACAGCATGTTCAATCTGAAGTCCTGCGGCTCCATGGGGATATCTCCCGGCGGAAGCAGCTGTCCAGGCAGTACAAGCCCTGCATATACGGGCTCTATCACCTGCTCTGTCATCTGCTCCGACACCTGCTGGTTAGACCTCTGAAGCTTGAGGCTTCTGGCGCGAACCTCTCCAGCGAACCGGTCATAATAGCCTCCGCCGTATCCAATTCGGCCGCCACGATGATCATAGGCAAGACCCGGAACAATAACGAGATCAATGTCTGTCCATCGCTCCCGCTCCCATACCTCGGTATGGTCAGCAGGTTCAAGAATTCCCCATCTGCCAGGCTGAGCATCCTGCATTCCCTGAATTCTACGAAGCTCCATTAGCGAAGAATCCTCTGTTACTCTGGGAACAAGTACAATATCCTGCTGCTCGAAACCATGCTTAAGAATCAGGGAAGTATCGGCCTCGCTGCGGTATGCAATATACGAGAATACGACCAGCCTGTCCTTGTTCTTAAGTATTCTCAGCTGCTCTATCTCATGGATCGCCTGTTCGCACAGCTTCTCGGAAATTTGTAACCGTATGTCAATGGATAGGTCATTTCGAATCCGATGCATCATAGAGCGGAGCTGCTTCTTGCTGTCAAGCTGTTGATCCATCTCCATTGATCCGCACCTTCCAATCCACTAATCATTATATGAATGAAACATATGAAATGGATTACATGCTTTCATTTCATTTTTTAGTTTATCATCTATTTGAAGAAAAGACTATAAGCCTCAAGGAGAGAATAAAGCACATTAAAACGCTCTATCTAAATGTTTTAACATGTTCTATGCAATGCAAAGCTGCCCTTTTTCATGTACACTAGAAATAGTATGTTTATAGGCATGTTCAGCTTTAGAACGAAGATTATATTAACGGAGGAACCATCATGCTTTTTCAGGCTAGTGGAATTATTAAAAGATACGGCATTGACAGTATTCTTGAAGGTGTCAGCCTACAAATATTAGAGCGTGAACGCATCGGACTTGTCGGTGTCAACGGCGCAGGCAAATCTACACTGCTGAAGATCCTCGCAGGAGAAATGTCCTATGACGGAGGTCAGATCTTCAAAGCCAAGGAAACCACGCTCGGATATCTCGCTCAGAACAGCGGACTTGAATCGGACGGGACGATCTGGGAGGAGATGCGCAAGGTATTTGCCGACCTGATAGAAGCAGAAGCCGAGCTTCGGCGCATGGAGCAGCAGATCTCTGATCCGAAGCAAATGGAAGACGAGAAGAAATACGCAGAATTACTCGAGCGATACGCCAGACGTTCCGATTGGTTCAAGGATCGGGGCGGTTATGAGATTGAAACAAGGATCCGCAGTGTACTGCACGGTATGGGCTTTGGAGAATTCCCGGCAGATACGAAGATATCCACACTAAGCGGCGGTCAGAAGACCAGACTTGCCCTTGCACGGATATTGCTGCTGGCCCCTGATCTGCTCATGCTGGATGAGCCGACGAACCATCTGGACATTGAAACACTAACCTGGCTTGAAGACTATCTTCGCAGTTACTCCGGCGCACTGCTCGTCGTATCCCATGACCGGTATTTTCTCGACCGGCTGGTGACGAGCATCGTTGAAATTGAGCGTCATCGCTCCAAGAAATATACAGGCAATTACAGCCGTTACATGGAGATCAAGGCTGCAGAGTACGAGTCTCAGCTGAAGCAATATGAGAAGCAGCAGGATGAAATCGCGAAGATGGAGGCTTTTGTACAGCGGAATATCGTCCGTGCATCCACGACCAAGAGAGCGCAGAGCCGGCGTAGGGCACTGGAGAAGATGGATCGTCTGGATCGTCCGCAGGGCGAGCTGAAGAAGGCCCACTTCTCATTTGATATCGCTTATATGTCTGGCAAAGAGGTGCTGCAGGTCCGAGACCTCTCTGTAAGCTTTGAAGATCCGAGCAAGCCGCTGTTCGAGCATGCTGCCTTTGATCTGCGCCGCGGCGAGACGGTCGCCCTCATCGGACCCAACGGTATTGGCAAATCTACGTTACTGAAATGTCTCACCGGACAGATGAATCCGAGAACTGGGACCATCAACTGGGGCACCAAGATTAAGGTAGGCTACTACGACCAGGAGCAGACCGGCCTCAATCCACAAAACACAGTGCTTGAAGAGCTATGGAGCGAGTATCCTCACATGGAGGAAGCGCGTATTCGGACCGTGCTTGGTAATTTCCTCTTCAGCGGTGATGATGTGACCAAGAAGATCAGCTCCTTAAGCGGCGGAGAAAAAGCCCGTGTCTCCCTTGCCAAGCTTATGCTGCAGGAATCCAACGTCCTCATTCTGGACGAGCCGACGAACCATCTGGATCTGTTCAGCAAGGAAGTGTTGGAATCTGCTCTGATCGACTATGAAGGCACCCTGCTGTTCATCTCGCATGACCGCTACTTCCTGAACAAAATGGCAGAGCAGATCATTGAATTGAATCCGGAAGGCACCCAGCATTTCCTAGGAAATTATGATGACTATGTCCAGAAGAAACAAGACCTTGAGGAGATTGCCCAGGAACGTCTTGAGCAGCAAACAGCTGCCAATAAAACGACTGTAGTTGAGACAGCTCCTGAGAAATCCGGAGCCGCGAGCTTCCAGGCAGAGAAGCAAGCCAAGCGAGAGGAAAGAAACCGGCAGCGGAAGCTGGACAGCCTGGAAGTACAAATTTCTACCCTTGAGGAGCAGATTGAAGCTCAACAGGCAGAAATGGCCAAGCCTGAAGTGTATCAGGATTATATGAAGCTCCAGGAGATTCAGCAGCATATTGAGACATTAAAGTCGAATCTCAGCACAGCTTATGAAGAATGGGAAGCTCTGGCCGAGTAATATAAAGCATTCAAAATATCTTCACATTTTTCTTCATTGCAATAATTAACAACATTATCCACAACAAAAGTGGATAATATATCCATTAGAACAGCCGTTAAGGCTGTTTTTTTGGCGTTATAGTGGGTGTTTTATAGAAAAACCAATATTATCCACCAAATTGTCCACATTATCCACATTTTTTTAATAACTAGATGAGGCCATTTTCATTCATTTTCGAAAACATGTCCAAATTCGACTTTCGGGATTTATCCCCAAATTCTTCCGGATATGTGGATAAAATTGTGCACATATTGACATTTTACGACTTTTGAGTAATTGCTATGCTTGATTTCGACAAGAGGGGAAGCATCACGTTTGATGTTTCCTTCTCAGAAATCTTCTACATCTGGATAAACAAAACCACCATCAATAAGCCCCTTGTAAATACTCATCAACTGTTAGCATTCACTTCCTATTTGTTTTACTAAATCCATTATGCTGACCTCCCAATCATAAAATATAATTATGTTCGTACTTTGCCTGATCGGTAATGGGACTATGTTATTGTCCATTTCGACAATCGATACAAGTTCGTGTCCCTCGACAAATGCAAAGAAGCTCGTCCTTATTGATGGACGAGCTTGTACTAGTCTATATAATCTTTATCGCACTTAGGATTTAACGGACCACGCTTCGAGTGACAGCCCCGGCTGTGCCTGCAAATCAAGGCCGGCCAGCTCGCCTCGCTGCCATTTCAGATGTGCTGCCGCGCCAATCATAGCTGCATTATCTGTGCAAAACTCCATCGGTGGGATCAGAAGATGAATGCCCTCCTTGGCACAACGCTCCTCCAGCGCCTTGCGCAGTCCACGGTTTGCCGCTACGCCTCCGCTTAATAGAAGCTGCTTCGATCCATAGGCACGCACGGCTCGAATGGCTTTTTCGACCAGCACCTCAACAACGGACTCCTGGAACCCCCGGGCCACCGCTGCCGGGTCAAGCGTTTCCTTCTTCATGGATGCTTGGTTCACCACATTGAGCACGGCAGATTTAAGTCCGCTGAAGCTGAAATCATAGGAATCAGCCTCCAGCCATACCCTGGGAAGGGTCACCGCGTGATCCGCCTCATGCGCCATGCGATCCACATGGGGACCTCCCGGGTAGGGACAACCCAGTGCACGAGCCACCTTGTCATAGGCTTCGCCCACCGCATCATCGCGCGTTCGGCCAATCACTTCGAATTTCCCTTCTGCTTCCATATGCACAAGCTCCGTATGTCCCCCGGATACGACGAGTGACATTGCCGGATACTCCAGCTCTTCAATTAAACGGTTCGCATAGATGTGCCCAGCAATATGATGAGTTGCAATGAGCGGCTTGCCAAGTGCCATCGCGAGTGTCTTCGCTGCAACAATCCCTACCAGCAGAGCCCCGACAAGGCCCGGCCCCTGGGTGACGGCAATAGCCGATAGATCCTGCGGTTTAATTCCCGAAGTGGTAATCGCCTCTTCGAGCATCAGGGTAATGACCTCTACGTGCTTGCGGGATGCGACCTCCGGAACAACGCCGCCAAATGCTTTGTGCGTCTCCACCTGGCTGGAGATGAGGTTCGCTAGTACCTCGTGTCCGTCCTTGACGACAGACACCGAGGTTTCATCACAGCTGGTTTCGACAGCAAGTATATAACTGGATTGTAATGTATCGGATGAGTGTGTCATGAATCCTTTAAACTTCCTTCCTCTTCACCATCAGAACCATGATCAATGCTGGCAGGCAGGTCAGCCCACATAATAAGCGCATCTTCATTATTATCCGAATAATACCCCTTACGGAGTCCTGAAGGCTTGAATCCTTTTTTCTTATACAGGTTCTGGGCTACGGTATTGGATAATCGTACTTCGAGTGTCATTCTCGACATCCCCAGGTAAGCTGCCGTCTTCATTATCTCATGGAGCAGCTTCTCGCCCAGCTTCCGTCCACGGTAGGCTTCTCTCACCGCAATATTCGTAATATGGGCTTCATCAACAATCGTCCACATTCCGGCATACCCGATAGCCTTACCGTCCAATTCCATGATCATATATTTCGCAAAATGATTCTGTGTCAGCTCATTCACGAACGCCGTTTCCGTCCACGGCAGGGTAAAACACTCTTGCTCTATGACGAGTACATCTGGAATATCCTCCAGCTTCATAAATCTAAATTCCAACCGTCCGGTTTGCTCCTTGCTCTCCATGCCCCAACGTACGACTCCCTTCATCCTTTGCGTAGAAGATTGGCTTCTGCTTCCGCAAGCTGTGTGTAATTCGGAATGAGCGTATGCACATCATCGTGTTGACCCGCCTTAAGCTTCATAGCACCCAGCTTGCCCACATATCTTCCTTCCATGTCATACGGCATAAGCACAAGCTCACAAGACAAACGGTCTCTCAGCTTCTCGATCGTCTCTGCGTGTTGCGACACTTCCCCTGCAAAAATAATGCCTGCAGGCCGGCTTGAAGCTTCTGCCTGCTCATACTGCTCAGCAAGCTTCTCCGTCCATGGCTCGACCAGCCGAATGCCGTCCTCTTCAAGCCGGTGCATTGGCTTCTCAGCATCGTATCCTTCAAACCATGCGGTGTAGGCTTGTCCTCTTCTCGCATCCATCAGGGGAACGACCCAGTATTGTACCTGCTCTGCCTTCACTCGATTTCCTGAATCCGTTGAAGCTGCTCCAATCTTCTTGTTGTCCTTGAGAGAACCAATTCCTCCCCAAGCCAGTGCTTCCAGGCTGGACACGGATGCAACAGGCACACCCCACGCCCAGGCAAGCGTCTTCGCAGCCGTTACCGCGATGCGGATACCGGTGTAGGAGCCGGGGCCAATTCCAACGGCAATACCGCCGATCTCCGTTCGTTCTATATGTTGTTCTTTCATAAGGTCCTCTAGCGCCTGAACCACATGCACGGCATGATTCCGCTCCGTACGTGAATTCGACTCAGAGAGCACCGTCTCGTTCTCCATCAATGCCGCAGCAAGTACCGCTGTTGACGTATCCAACGCCAAAAACCGCTCACGCGGCTTCCGTTCTTCGTTCATCCTCAATCGACTCCACTTCTCTTCAAATCTTCGCACCAGTCCGTGTAAGGCGAGCCGTAACCATTCAAACGAATGACACGTTCTCCCGTCTCCGTCACCGTCATCTGGATATGCAGATGAGCCTCCGGCAGCAGCTCAGAGATAATACTGGACCATTCGACCAGGCTTACACCATTGCCATAGAAATATTCATCCAGCCCGAGCCCCTCTGCTTCATCGAGCGTAATCCGGTAGACATCCATATGATACAGTGCAAGTCTGCCTTCATATTCCTTGATCAATGTAAAGGTTGGACTATTCACGACGCCCTCTACACCTAGGTACTGTGCAAAATATTTGGAAAATGCCGTCTTCCCTGCACCCAGATCACCATCAAGGGCGATAACCGAGCCAGGCACCGCGAGTCTGGCCAGATGGGCAGCAAGCCGCTCTGTATCCTGTACACTACTGGAGTGGTACTCCCACTCCTGATGCTCGTGATTCAATATGCTAACCTTCTTTCGGTCTATCATTCAAGCAATAACAATGCATTTCACTAGTTTCAGGTCAAATCCTTCATCTTATTATATAGTTCTCCATCTTCCCAAGCAAGGTAAGGAAGACACACAAAACCCGGGGTACTATGACCCCGGGTTCATATTCATTATCGTATGATTAGCTCTCGACCAGACGATCCACTCGGACCGTATGCGTCTCCAGCGGATTGTTACCGATCTGCACGGTTGCCATTTGGTTCTCTACGTCCACATGCTCAATCCATACGGGTTGTTCCCCGTCCAGCTTGACGGGGATATTTTCCTTCGCCTCATAAATTGCTTTTGCACGGTTTGCATTCATCATGTTATAGATCTCCTTCTTCCTTATTAATCTCCAGCTCATGCTCATCAAATAATGCATCTGAAGTGCTGTCTCCGATATATCCATTGTCGTAAGTGACCTGTCCACCGCCCAGGCCCTCGTTCACCATACGATCGACGTCGAACGCTGTTTCCTCCATCGTCTCTTCATCTCTTGCTTCTGGCGTTGTTACCTCATGCCAATCCACCATATCGACAGCAAGCATATCCGTCCCGCTGAGAGCATCCAAGAATTGATCAAATCCACCTGCATCTCCATTCTCCCTGTCTCTTCTCTCCGGCTCGTACATATCGCTTGTTCTGGACATGTCGTCTCCCCTTCACCATTTTTTAATCCGTAATATGTCCAGATGAAGCGATATTCATGCACGAAGTTCTTAAATTATGCCTCCTAAAGCTTCTTCAGCTTCCATTCAATAAGGTTATAACCGTCTCTTTTTGCCCATAATAGCAAGAAGGATAATACAACAAATTATATAAGGAGGGATGATCATGCATACCGTCTGGAAAGGCGCGATCAGCTTCGGACTGGTTCATGTCCCAGTCAAAATGTTCTCTGCTACCGAGGACAAGGATATTTCGATGCGATATATTCATACCGAATGCGGCAGTCCGCTCAGTTATATTCGCAAATGTCCATCCTGCGATGAAGAAGTGAAATGGGAGGAAATTACTAAGGGGTACGAATACGAGAAAGGAAAATTTGTGCTGTTTGAGAAGGATGAGCTGGATCAGCTGTCCGAGCAGGCCAATAAGAGCATTTCGATACTTGATTTCGTCAATTTAACGGATATTGATCCGATTTACTTTCAGAAGACCTATTATTTATCTCCTGATCAGTCTGGAGGCAATGCTTATCAGCTGCTGATGACTGCCATGCGGGAAACAGGCAAGATTGGAATTGCCAAAATCTCCATCCGTTCAAAGAGCAGCCTTGCGGCTATTCGAGTGCTGGAGGATTGTCTTGCGATTGAGACGATATTTTACCCTGATGAGATCCGTCCTGTGTCCCAGGTACCTAATCTTCCCGAGAATATTGCGGTCAACGACAAGGAGCTCACGATGGCCAAAATGCTGATCGATCAGCTCAGTACGCCATTCGACCCGGAGAAATATACTGACGATTATCGCGAAAAACTGCTTGAACTCATAAATCATAAAGTCGCAGGGGAAGAGTACAAGATTGCTCCAGCCAAGCCGGAAGCGAATGTCGTCGATCTTATGGCGGCGCTTCAAGCAAGTATTGAGGCCACTCAGCAGCAGCCACCGATTGTAACCGATCCAGGACCGGCCAAGCCTGCCAAGAAACGGACTACTCGTAAAAAGGATGCCTCCGCAGAAGACAACCGCGAAGAACCGGTCGTCAAGCCGAAGACGAAGCGCAAAACCGCCAAAAAGAAAGAGACAGGTGCTTAATCTTAGCTTGAGAAGCTTTACATTACAGCTTTGGCCTGATCGTCCGTCATTTGATTATTTGGTCATCTGGATTCTTGTTTACATGTATGTACGTTATCATTGACGCGTCCATAGAGACACTATATACTAACTTACATAAAGTAACTTAATGTAAGTTAGTAATTTTTTAGTTCATATGGACATGATCAAGGAGGCTATTAAACACATGACATACTCTATTCATCCCGCTACAACGCTGGGCGAAGTGAAGCTTCGCGTCAGCGAGCTTACACGCTCTATCGATTTTTATGAACGAGTCGTAGGACTCAAGGTGCTGTCTCAGCATGGAAAACAGGCCGTACTAACCAGTGACGGTGTCCGTTCACTTGTCGTATTGGAGGAGCTTACGGATCCCAAGCCGATCCGCTCAAGAAGCCATGCCGGGCTGTACCACTTTGCCATTCTTCTGCCAGACCGGGAATCCCTGGGTCTTGCACTTCGTCAACTGATTGACAGCGGTATTGAAATTGGTCAAGGCGATCACAGTGTCAGTGAAGCACTGTACATTAACGATCCGGATGGACACGGCATTGAGATTTATGCTGACCGGCCAAGAAGTGTATGGCGCCGCGATGAGAAGAATCATTATATTATGGGAAGTGATCCTGTCGATGTTCACGGACTGCTCGCGCTGGCGGGCGATAAGCCGTTTACCGGACTGCCTGCAGACACCGTCATCGGCCATGTGCATTTTCATATATCCAGCCTCCCAGCAGCCCGCGAATTCTACAACAAGCTGCTTGGATTTGATATTGTGCTGGATGATCCACGCTTTCAAGCGGTATTTGTGTCTGCTGGTGGATATCACCATCATATCGGGCTTAATATTTGGGCCGGTCAGAATGCGCCGGCCACCCCTCACGATGCGCTAGGAATTGATTACTTCACTATCATATTTGAGGGTAAAGAAGCGTTCGATGAAACGCTGCTGCGTCTTCAATCCGGCGGATATGCCGTAACAACTCAGGAGTCTGAAGCCTATGTTACAGATCCATTTGGTATTGGAATTCGCATGGTTTATAAGTAATTAATTATTGTATTAAAGGAGAAGCAGCTGATAATGGAACTTACGCCGGTCATTCCCTTTGAACCGATCCGAACGAATCTTTTTCCTGTCGGCCCTCCCTGGATTGCCCAGGTGAAATGGGACGGTGTCCGCATGCTAACGTATTACGACGGGCATGAAGTGAAGCTCATTAATCGCAAACGGAATGACCGGACCCTGCAGTACCCCGAATTTACACAAGCGGATGTCTATTCATCCGCTTCTTCTTTTATCCTTGACGGAGAGCTGATTGCATTCAGAGAGGGCAAGCCGTCTTTTCACGAGATCATGAGACGGGACAGCCTAAGGAGCGAACGCAGTATCGGGCAAGGCCTCAAGAGCGTTCCGGTTACCTACATGGTATTTGATATTTTGTACCTGAATGGTGTATGGGTTACGGACAGACCGCTGTCGGAGAGGCAGCAGCTGCTCGCTGAGATGATCAAGCCTCACCCGCAGGTACAACTGGTTCAGAATTTTCCGGATGGCAATGCCTTGTTTGAAGCGGTCAAAGCCCAGCAGCTTGAAGGTGTCGTGGTCAAAGACCTGAACAGCACCTACGCCATGGACGGCAAGGACAATCGGTGGCAGAAACGCAAGAAGAACGGGGATTTATATGCCGTTATCGGCGGGGTTACGTTCAGGGACAAGCTCGTCAACTCACTTCTGCTGGGTCTGTATAATGAACAGGGAGAGCTTGAATATATCGGGCATGCCGGAACTGGCAGATTTACCGTCCAGGACTGGCGGACACTAACGGAACAAGCGCTGAGCATGGGTGTGAAGCATATGCCTTTTGTCAATATACCCGGTAGGAATCAAGGCGCACTGTGGATACAGCCCGAGCTTGTCGTGCGTGTTACCTTTCTCGAATGGACACCCGGCGGAACGATGCGTCACCCTACGATAGAGAGCCTCGCCCCTCATATCCCTGCAGCAGAATGCCGAGTAGCACAGAAGGAGGAGAACTGACCTATGCCGCGTTCGATTAAGGGCACGATTCAAATTGAAGGACAGGATATTACAATTACGAATCCAGACAAGCCTCTCTGGCCCGAAGCCGGTGTCACGAAATCGATGTATTTGCAGAAGCTGGCAGAGCTCTCCCCTTATCTGCTGAAATACTGCAGGAACCGGCTGCTCACGACCATCCGGTATCCACATGGGATTCACGGCGAATTTTTTTATCAGAAAAATGCACCTGAGCCTCTCCCTCCTTATGCCAAGACGGCGGTTCATGAAGGGATCAACTACATTGTGATGGAGGACCTGCCTGTCCTTCTATGGCTTGGCAATCTGGCTGCACTTGAGTTTCACCCTTCTCTTCATTATGTTGGCAGTAAGCTGCCCTGTGAATGGATGATCGATCTGGACCCCAGCCTGCCGGAAGAGCCCCGAATTATGGAAGCCGCGCACCTCGTCGGGCAGACCCTAAGTTCACTTGGCATTCAATCCGTACCCAAGACATCAGGTGCCACAGGTGTGCAGATCATTGTGCCCATCCAGAGCGGGATTACGTTCGAGGAGCTCCGTACGCTCGGTCATTTTGTCGGTATGTATGTATGTCAGAAGCATCCAGACTTATTCACATTGGAACGGATGAAGAAGGACCGGGGCGACAAGATCTATTTTGATTATCTCCAGCATTATGGGGGTAAAACCTTGGCTGCCCCCTACACTCCGCGCGCCAGAGAACACGCCTCCGTCTCGACGCCTCTGTTATGGGATGAGGTGGCAGCAGACGTACGGCCGAAGGACTTCCATCTGCTAAATATTGGCGCACGTCTAGCAGAGAAGGGTGATCTTCTCGCTGCTCTGCCGCCGCAGCCACTGGAGAATATATTGAAGCACCTGAACAAGAAGTAGGTTATGACAGAACCGAAGCTGATATGATGTGTCATGAAGTGAGGCAGATCACATCCGCGCATAAAAAATACCCGGTACCCTAATGAATCTTAGGGATACCGGGTTCTCTATACATATACCAATAACAGAAGTCATCGCTAGTGAATGCCTTTTTTCTTGAAACGTCCGCCTTTTACATCATGAATATTACCAATCGCCACAAAGGCCTGTGGATCCCAGTCCTCTACGATGTTCTTCAGCTTGGCTTCCTCCAGACGCGTAATGACGACGAAGATCACCTTCTTCTCGTCCCCGCTGAATCCGCCTTCTCCATCCAGGTATGTAACCCCGCGGCCTAGACGATCTGCAAGAGCTTCTCCGATATCACGGTACTTCTCACTAATGATCCATACCGACTTGGATTGATCCAATCCTTCAATTGTGACGTCGATCATCTTCATCGCAATATAATACGCAATCATGGAATACATCGCGTTCGGCCATCCAAACACGAAGCCTGCCATAACGAAGATGAACACATTAATGACCAGAACGACCTGTCCGACGGAAAATGGAGACCTTCCACTCACCAGAATTGCGACAATCTCTGTTCCATCAAGAGAACCTCCCGAGCGGATAACGAGTCCTACTCCCACTCCGAGGATAACACCGCCAAAGACAGCGCCAAGCAGCGGCTCATTCGGCGTTAATGCCTGAACATGATGCAATAGGTGTGTACCGATCGACATAATGATAATACCGAACAGTGTAGATACCGCAAAGGTCTTGCCAATCTGCTTATACCCAATCAGAAGAAACGGCAGATTGAACAGTGTCAGCAATACACCAAGCGGCAGACCGAAGAGCTGAGACACCATAATCGATATCCCTGTAATACCACCGTCAATAACGCCATTGGGAATTAGAAAAATCTCAAGAGCTACAGCCATGAGCGATGCGCCGACGACGATCATAATCGCACGCTGCAGCAGCCGCAGACTAATTGGAGAACTGTTTGCCTTCGTCTGTTTGCCCGGACTTGGCATCATTTCCTTCGTTGTCATATTTGACATAGAATCCCCCTATTCTTTTAACCTTTCTATGTCCGAAAGACATGACCTGATACACTATTATACCATACTCCACATCCAGAAATCACGAAAAGAGTCAGCAACGACGAGATAATGGAATAGAAAGCTGGTTTTTCCCACAGAAATCACCCAAAATCCTTAGAGCAGAGGAGATAATAACCTACACAGGATTTCAGTGGATTTGCCTAATTTCGAACGCTTAATAAACGTGCTTAATTCGAGCTTCATGCTATGGCTTAGATCCCCTTCAAAATCAGTCACCAGTCTCTTGATCGCACTCTCTGAATACATGACCGAGGTCAATTCAAAATTGCTGTAGAAGCTGCGCATATCCAGGTTAGCCGAGCCGACAGACGCCAGCAAATCATCAACAATGATGACCTTGGAATGAATGAAGCCTTTCTTATAACGATAGAACTGAACTCCCGCCGTCAGCAGCTCTTCCACATAAGACAGCGTTGCCTGAAGCACGACCGCATAGTCTGCCTCATACGGAATGAGAATTCGCACATCCACTCCTGCATAGACAGCCGTCTTCAGTGCAGTCATGAGCGCATCGTCCGGTATAAAATACGGCGTTGTAATGTAGATCCGCTTGCTCGCTTGTGTAATGGCACTGAAGCAAACTTCCTGAATCAAATGCCGCGTCTCATCCGGTCCGCTCTCCACAATCTGAACCTGCTCATCAACCTGGCAGTCATGTGGTGGGAATAAGGAAGGAATGCGATCCTCTTCTACGGTCTGCCCGGATACCATCTCCCAGTCCTTGAGAAAGGTCGTCTGCAGGAAATATACAGCGTCGCCGCTGATCCGCATATGCGTATCACGCCAGAAGCCCATTTTCTGCGATTGCCCCCGGTACTCATCCCCGATATTCATTCCTCCGGTATACCCGATGGTACCGTCGATAACGACTATCTTGCGATGGTTACGGTAGTTCAGCTTACGCAGCTTCATCGCAAGGCCCGGGGGCAGGAAGAAGTGAATCTCGATCCCCGCCTTCTTCATTCTCTGAATGAAGGGCTTCGGAAGGGCTTTGCTGCCGACCCCGTCGCAGATGATGCTGACTTTTACGCCCTGCTCAGCTTTTTCAATAAGGAGATCCTGAAACATGGTGCCGATAATATCATCGCGAAAAATATAAAACTGGATGTGAATATGATGCTGTGCCAGTTCTATATCATGGAGCAGGGAAGCAAACAACGGCTCACCTTCCGTAAAATACTTCGTCTCGTTGCACCCCGTAATTGCACTATTCGGCATGTGGGACATCAAGTTAAACAGCCGGTTGTGAGCTGTAAATGTTGCGCTGTGCATGTCTTCTACAGTCGTTATCACTTTGGTCTGCGAAGAGAGATGCTGATGAATGTGCTCCCACACCTCACTCTTCACATGCTTCCTCATCCGATGATAGGGCCGGCCGGCCAGGAAATAGAGAATGATTCCAATAACAGGCAGGCAGATGGATAGAAGAATCCATACTCCCGCCTTGACCGGTCTCTCATACTCCAGTACAAATAAGAGGACCGTTTGCAGGAAATAAAATAAGATCAGTATAACGATGACCAGCCAAATCATGAGCCAGCCCCCTTCTTATGTATAGATTCGGAGTCATCTATACAGTGTGACAAATTTTTGCAAGAAACATGCATGTCCGAGCTAAAAAATATGGGATATGGACTCAAGATACAGTGATGTAATCAAATCGCTTGACATTCGCTGTGCATTAGGGCGTATTTTCAGACGGCCTGAATTGAGCTATAATATTCGTTAAACTGAATCAAATTCATAAATTATTCATCAAATGAATTTGATTCGACTTTATAGTTTAAATTCATGAAGAGGAAGAGATGTGAAATGGAAGAAGGTAGTAGGTACGCGTTAAACCTGGCCTTCGTGGCCGTATTGATTGGTTTTTCGGCATTTTTTGTCGCAGTGGAGTTTGCGATTGTACGTGTAAGGACGAGTCGATTGGATCAACTGATCGCAGAAGGGAACAAGCGAGCCGCCGCAGTTAGGCAAGTGGTTGCTAATCTGGACGGCTATCTATCCGCCTGTCAGCTGGGGATCACGATTACCTCGCTGGGACTCGGATGGCTGGGAGAGCCAACCGTAGAGAAGATACTGCACCCTCTTTTTGAAAGAATGCATGTACCGGAGGCCGTAGGATCCTTCTTATCCTTCTTTATCGCCTTTATGGCGATTACTTACTTACATGTCGTAGTCGGCGAGCTGGCACCTAAGACGGTTGCGATTCGAAAGGCAGAAACGGTCGCCATGTTAACGGCCAAACCGATCATTTGGTTTAACAAATTAATGTACCCATTTATTTTCGTCTTGAACGGCTCTGCTAACGGTCTTGTTAAGCTGTTTGGCGTTAAACCTGCTTCTGGGCACGAAGAGGCTCACTCTGAGGAAGAGCTGCAGATTATTATTAATGAGAGCTTCGAGAGCGGCAAGATTAATCAGAGCGAATTTGGATATGTAAGCCGGATCTTCGCTTTTGATGAAATGCTCGCCAAGGAAATCATGGTTCCGAGAACCGATATGGTATGCTTGTACGTCAACAAATCTGTTGAAGAGAATCTCGCCATCATTCGTGAAGAGCAGTACACCCGGTTCCCGGTCGTGAATGAGAATAAGGACGATATTATCGGCATCATTAATACGAAGCAATTTTTCCTGGAATATTACGGAGACAACTCCTCCGATATTGACATTACCGGTCTTATTCAACCGATTCCCGCAGTTCACGAAACAACACCGGTTAAAGAACTGCTTCACAAGATGCAGCAGGAAGGCAATCATATTGCCATCCTCGTTGATGAATATGGCGGAACCTCGGGTATCGTCACGATTGAAGACGTGCTGGAGCAGATCGTCGGAGAGATTCGGGATGAATTCGACGCAGATGAAGAAGAAGAAATCCAGATTATGGATAATAACTACATTATATTTAATGGGAAGGTATCTCTGTCCAAGGTAAATGATCTACTCCTCGCCACACTTGACACTAACGAGTGGGATACCATTGGAGGATGGCTGTACAGCCATCAGCCCGAGATGAATGAACAAGAAGAATACGAATTCGAAGGACTCACCTTCATTCTGCTGGAGAAGGAGAAGAACCGCTTCCTGAAGGTGGCTGTTATTCCGAGAGAACCTCTGCCTGCCGCGAGCGGCGAAGAGGAATCCGCACTTGCAGAGTAATTCGTTACTATATAAATTGATAAGGCCCGCATGTCTGTTCGTGACAGATCTGCGGGCCTTACTGTGTTAGATCTAGAGAGACTCCACTAAGGGAACAGCTCCATGGGCTACGCCTTCTCCCATTTGTCCTTGAAGAAAATATGGTACACTTTGGTAATTACAATCTTCAGCGTCATATAGAGCGGAATGGCAAGAATAACCCCCAACAAGCCTGCAATATCACCACCCACAAGCACAACGACAATCGTCGTAATCGGATGGATATCGAGCGATTTGTTGAAGATATACGGCGCTAGCAGGTTATCCTGAATTTGCTGTGCGGCAAGGATAATCACCAAAGCCCAGATTGCCATGGAAGGTGACTGGATGAAGGCAATGATGACAATCGGCACCGAAGACAAGAATGCCCCGATGAAGGGGATGAAATTCATAATGACCGCAATGACCGTCAACAGCAGCGCGTACGGCAGATCAATGATCAGAAATCCGATGTACATTAGTACACCAAGCGACACATTAATGATGACACGACCGACGATAAATCCACTGAGAGAGCTGTCGATTTCATCCATCAGATCCGTGCCCTCGTCACGGAAACGCTTAGGCATGAAGCCTACAATCTTCTCCCCGAATTTCCCGCCTTCCTTCAGCATGAAGTACAGAATAATCGGTGTGACAAACAACACCATAATGAAGCCGGAGAAGAATGATACCACACTGGACATGTAATTGGTCAGTACCGTAAATCCTTGATCAATGACTTCAGTGATACGAGATAGAATGTTAGTTCCCTCTGGCAAGATCTGTGCCAGTATTCCACTCTCTTCCAGATCCTCTACTTGCTCTGTCAGCATTCGAACCAAATTCGGCGCATTCTCGATGAATGCGAGGAACTGTTCCCGAAGCGACGGCCAGATCCCGATAATAAATCCAGCCATAATCAGACCGAATACCAGGTATATGAGAAAAATGGCGAGCGTTCGATTGACTCTTCGTTTATGCATCAGCTCAACAAGCGGCCTTAGCAGATAATAGAAGAAGCCTGCCAGCATCGCCGGAACTAGTATCACACTAAGTAGAGAAAATAGCGGATTAAAAATAAATTTGACCTTGTCACCCAAGAAGATAACAAGCAGGATCAGGATTATACCGATACAGAATCGGAAAAACCTGTTGGTTTGAGCCAAGTTCACTTCCTCCATTCATGTCTATTTCTATTGTAAATATGTAAGTCACACAACAAGTTATGCAACCTCTTCTTCCGCAGCATTCCTAGACATTATAGCAAATGAAGGTATCCACAATCGAATGACAAGACTACTATTCTAAGCAGCCACGTCTCTCTTATGAAAGACATAAAAGGTAATACCCATAAATAGAACATAATAAACAGCAAGCACCGCAATAGAGAAGCCCAGGCTCATCACACTGTTACCTGAACCGAACATATATTGACTGAGGTCCATGTTAGTGAACAGAACGTATTTCCCCCAGAAATAACGATCCGGATCAAAGATTAAACCAAAGATCCCTTGCGTAAACAAGATAAATAGAGATAACCCGATGGCAAGGGCTCCTGATCTGAATACCGTGGATAGCATAAATGCAATCGCCAAAGTGATAAACAAGTCCACATATTCATACAGCCAGCTGACGAACGCATAACCTGCAGGTGTGTAAACTCCCGACATCTGTGACACGACAGCCTCCGTAGACATCAGAACCGAGCACGTAAGCAGGGATAACCCTGTCATAAGGAGCGTAGTCAGCAGACTGAATAGCAGTACGGATACATATTTGGAAGCCAGAATCTTGCTTCGGGTCCACGGACGAATCAGCAGCAGCTTAATCGTACCCCAAGAGAATTCACCTGCCACCGAATCGGCCGCAATCACGACCGCAAAGATCGTATTCAGGAAGCTGATGAACGACACCGTGAGCATAGCCCCTTCCCAATAGTAGGTTGAGGCTCCTCCCCCCGTGCTAGATAGCAGATAAGGAATGAGGATTGACATCACAATGATAATCCCGAGCATCACCCAGGTCCGTATACGGCGGTAGATCTTCATATTCTCATTATGTATCAGCATCAAAAAGTTACTCAAGTACGCTCACCTCCCGTCATTGCAAGGAACTGATCTTCGAGGGAGCTGGTTCTGGAACGAATGCCATAGACCTTAATGCCATGCTGAACCAATCTTGCATTCAGCTCGGCGGCTTCGTCTCTTGTACAAGATATGCTCAGCACAGGACCCTCAGTACGTCCCTGTCCTGCCAGCCTGAATGCTGCCTCGGTATCGCTCACCTCGAACGTATATTCTTGAACCTCAAGAGCGCCGTTCTCCGGTCTCAGCTGCCGGACATCAATCAGCTTCCCACCCTGGATGACCGCTACCGTATCACACATCAGCTCCATCTCGGACAGCAAATGACTGGATACGAAGACTGTCGCCCCTTCCGTAAGCGTGAGCTTGCGCAAATAATCTCTGAGCTCCCGAATGCCCTGCGGGTCTAACCCATTCGTAGGTTCGTCCAGAATGAGCAGCTTCGGACGATGCAGAATGGCTTGTGCTACGCCAAGCCGCTGACGCATGCCAAGAGAATATGTCTTGACCTTGTCATGTATCCGGTCACTGAGACCAACAAGCTCAATTGCTTCCTGAATTCGCTCTCTAGTCACTCCTGGTGACATCCGGGCAAAATGAACCAGGTTCTGGTAGCCTGTCAGGAACTTGTACATCTCCGGATTCTCCACAATGGCGCCAACCTCACGGATGGCATCCTCAAACTGGGTCTTCACGCTGTGTCCAGCAATGAAGATATCCCCGCTGCTAATGGACATCAAGCCTACCATCATGCGGATCGTGGTCGTCTTCCCCGCGCCATTGGGTCCTAAAAAACCAAAGACCTGGCCTGGATATATATCCAGAGTCAGGTCTTGCACGAGATGGCGGGAAGAAATGACCTTACTTACACCTTGCATACGAACGACAGGTTCCTGGTGCATGTAAATGCTCACTCCCTTTTGGTAATGTTCGAATGGGAATTCGAACAAGGATTCTCACTCATAGACTTCGAGCCTAGTGTAACATAATTTGTGAGAACCTGTCCCGCGTATTTGCTGGAATGAAGCAATTCTGTACCTCACGCTCTGCTTGAGGCTCCGAATGATCCTCCTCCGTGGCAGGAGCGGCTTCCTGGTGCTCTTCCTCCGCTTGCTCACCCTTCTGGCAGCAGAGGCAATAGCCCAGCGGCATTTCATTTCTGTAAAATCCGGTCCGGAAGACCTGATTGAGTATGATATGGGGAAGGTCTTTCATCCTGGAAATGGACTGTTCATATGATAGACTACCTGAGACTTTGGCCTCTTCTATTCCTCTCGACTCCATTGGATATTTCGTGTCTACCGACAATATCCTCCCACAGGCGACACAATAAAATCGACTCGTCATAATCACTTCAGCCGTCCTCCATTCATAAAGACAGATAGTTTCAGTGCCTGTGAAACCAACCGCAGGGACACTCGTTCAATCAATCGCATAAATCGATTCTTTTCGATACAAATTGTATCTTGAACATAATGTAGTCCCATATTTTTGTCAAGAATTTTTGAGGGTTATTAGATAATTAACCAGGAATAGGGCGGGAAAACGCTTTGTTTAAAGGATTTTCTGAAAACAGAGAAAATAGTATGATTCACAAACGCATAGATTGAATGATACAATATGTATAAATATATTGATAAGAGAGATTAAAATGAGGAAATCCATCAGAAAATTTAAAAGAACCGTTGTAAAAAGTATTTCAGCAGCACCATTAGTCGTTATTGTAGGAGCTCCACTGTTGACTTACTATATTGTACAAACATTTGTTGGAAAATAGACTTGTGAAAGAAAGCCTTTTAGAATTCCTCCGATTTTTGGAAGGACCATAACAGACGCCATTCCCCTGATTCCTCCGTAACATACACAGGTTGGACAATTTTAAAATTACCAAAGGATGAATAATAAGTTTGAGATACAGTAATCATAAAGACTTCTCCTAATGTCTCTTTCCCTTCAACTAGTTGTATATCGTAATTTCTCTCTGGTTTGGATAACTCATACTTAAATGTGTTTGTACCAAAATGCTGCATAAATACATGGGCTCTTGTCTGTACATAATCTGGCTTCTTGTATTTCTCTTTCATCTGAGAATGAAACAACTCCCATGAGCTGCCAAAATCCCCTTCCTGTTCGTATGTATAAAACTCATTCACAACACTGACAGCTTCTTCTTCCTTGCTTGATTGCAAAACTCCTCGAAAACTAAAAAACAGTAGAACTACTAACCCAATTACTATAAGTGTACTGACCAATTTTAATAAGGTATTCCTCCGTTTTTTGCGCAGCATAAAGCCCCTCCCCTCTTGTCCCTTGTAACTCAAGGTATGAGAGAGGAGGAGCTTTTAGACCTACGCTTTTGAAGGAACCATCTTATCATCATAGTTAATAAAAGAGCCAAGCAGCCTCCTGAAAAATCAAGGACTACATCATATGAAGAAGAAGTACGATTTTCTGAGTATCTTTGAATAGTTTCATCTAGGCACGCAATGATCAGAATTAATCCTAATGGGAGAATATAACTAATCAAGTTATCTTTCCAAACTTTGCGGATAAAGAGGTGCGTCAGTACAGTCAAGACACCATATACAAATACATGGGCACATTTGCGAAAGACAAATTCGATAAATCCATATGGATTATTCTGAAGGGAATAAATTTTGTTAGCGTAGTGAATATTGATGTTCGGGAGCGTAACATTGATTTGCAAATGATGCGAAATACTTGTTAGAATTGGCCGAATACTTTGTTGTTGATAAGATCTAGTCGACATATACAATATGAATAACGCCCAAATTAAAATTATGCAGGTTAGAAGCAACTTCCGTTGATTTCTTTTTTTTCGGGATCTTTTAATCTCAGTCCTGCTCAATGCTGCTGATCTTTCTGTAAATGCTTTTTCATCAACTCGTGTATTCGACTTCTTTCTTGCTCATCTACAATATAATAATAGATCCCATTCATCTTTTCACCTCGGCCTTGTATTTCAACGGTTTCAATATTGCCTAAATTCCTGCTATAATCGGTCAGAAATTTCTTCATGTCGTCAAATGTTATATCGGTCTTCACATTACTCCCCACCTCATTCAGTATCGACTGAATTTTAGTCACGCTAGAGATTTGAAGAGCGTTCTTCATCAGCTGCTTAATGATTTCCTGTTGTCTTGAATTCCGCCCAAGATCACCTCGAGGATCATCATACCGCATACGTGAATATAGTAGCGCTTCTTCGCCCATAAGCCTGATAATGCCCTCTTCAAAAACCACTCCGTCGATGTTAAATTCAAATGGATTATTTACTTCTACACCGCCTAATAAATCTATAATCTCTGTAAACCCTTCCATATTTAATTTGACATAATAATCAATCGAATTATCTAAAAACTTCTCTACTGTTTGAATAGACATATTTACTCCTCCAAAAGCATAGGCATGGTTTATTTTATCTTCATACCCTTTTCCAACAATTTCTGTTCGAGTATCTCTTGGAATATTGAACATAAGAATAGACTTATCAGCAGGATTTACTGTAAGCAAAACTAATGTATCTGAACGGCCAACGTCATTCTGACGTTCATCCACTCCGAGTAATAATACGGAAAATGATTCTTCTTTTTTAATTTTTTCGGCAGGCTGATTTTGGGAAGACTGTTGCCCCCCTTCAATATATGTTACAGCTACAGATGGTTCTCTAGGTTCATAAATTTCGTCTGCGGTAGATTGAACAGTTTTATAAAGATACCAGCCATATCCTACACCTAGAACGATAAATAAAGAGGCAGTACTTATTGTTATTTTTAACCATCGCTTCATATTGTCATATCCCTTCAATCCTAGTGAAAAACAAAAAAAGAAGCTATGTCCTTTAGGACATAGCTTCAGTATAAGAATCGGATATATTTGCGGAATGAGGACGACCTACAGAATAATAAATAAACTCTGCTTCCTTTACTTTATCAGGATTGTAAACATTTCTACCATCTATAAGAACAGGCCGTGCTAATATTGAAGCTAAATGCGGTAACTCGATTTCAGCGAACTCCGGCCACTCTGTTAACAAACAAAGGGCATCACTTCCCATAGCAGCTTCTAATGGGTCATTGCACCAGTAGATATGATCATGATTAACTTCCCTCTGAAAGTTAGCCGTAGCAACAGGATCATAGGCATTCACTTTAGCACCCAATTTAATAAGTTCTTGAATAATTTCAATTGCTGGCGCATCCCGTACATCATCTGTATTTGGCTTAAAAGCCAACCCCCAAATTGCAATTTTCTTGCCGGACAAGGAACCCAGGGCATCGTGAAGCTTACGGATAATATTAAAGCGTTGATCTTTATTTACTTCTACTACCGATTTTAGTAACTTAAACTCATAATCAACATTCCCTGCGATTTGGATTAGTGCCTGTGTATCTTTGGGAAAGCATGACCCTCCATAGCCAATACCTGCCTGCAGGAAGGAACCTCCAATTCGCCGATCATAACCCATTCCTTCCGCTACACGAGTTACATCTGCTCCAACCTTCTCACAGATATTCGCAATCTCATTGATAAATGATATTTTTGTCGCCAAAAAAGCATTTGAAGCGTATTTAATCATTTCTGCAGATCTAATATCAGTAGTAATAATGTTGGATGTAAGCGGCTTGTGAAGCTCAATTAAAGTATTAAGTGTCTCCTGATTAGCTGAACCCAATACAATACGATCTGGATTCATTGTGTCGTGAATTGCTGATCCTTCTCTTAAAAATTCAGGAATAGATGCAATTGAAAATGAGTGGCTACTGTTCAGTTTAATGATTCGCTCAATATGTTCGTTTGTTCCAACTGGAACCGTACTTTTTGTAGCGATTATTTTAAATCCATTTAATGCTGTGCCAACTTCTTTAGCTGCTTGCTCGATATAGCTTAAATTGGCCTCTCCGTTTGGTAAGGAAGGAGTGCCAACAGCTAGCAAAACAATATCTGAGTTTTGAACAGCATATGTCGTATCAAACGTAAAAGACAGCCTTCCGGCTGTCTTGTTTTTATCTATAAGTTCTTTTAGTCCCGGCTCATAAATCGGAACTTCTCCTCGTTCCAACATTTCAACCTTGGATGGATTATTATCTACACATATTACTTGGTTTCCGATCTCAGAGAAGCATACTCCAGATACCAACCCAACATACCCTGTTCCAATAACCGCAATTTTCATTGTGAGTCCTCCTCATTTTCACAGGCAATGTGCAACAATATCTGCCCAGTCCGTCTTCACTCTAACTATGTCCTCTTCTATCAAGTTAGTTCCCATCTGAACTTCTATGATTTCTAAATCTGTCTTAGCTTTAACACTGTGAAGAACTTTTGATGGAATACGAACTAAATCACCTTGTTTCAAGGTCTGAAGATGATCGTCTAGAACTAATTCACCCTCTCCTGAAATAATAGTCCACATTTCATCTCGAAAATTATGATACTGATAACTTAAATTGTTACCTGATTTAATACATATACGTTTAGTGAGTACTTGTTCTCCTTGACTATTTTTTGTATAATCCAATACTTGGTACGTTCCCCATCGTCGTTCTTCATACATTGGCCTCGAATTATCACCTTTTAGAACATCCTTAATTTTAGGACTTGCTTCCTTGTCACTCACAAGTATTCCGTCTGCACTAGTCGCCACTACAATGTTAGAAAGCCCAAGAATGGTAACAGGCAAATTCAATTCATTAATTAGATGTGTATTAGAGGAATCTTCTGATATATAACCTCTTCCTTCAATATAATTAGACATCTCATCAGTCAATGTATTCCAAGTTCCAAGATCCTTCCAATAACCATCATAAGCAGTAACTACAATATTGTTGGCCTTCTCAACTACTTTATAATCAAAGCTGATAGCAGGAAGTATATTGTATTGTTTTAGCATAGCTTCATACTGGATAGGCAACTCCAGATCAATAAGTATATTAATTAAATAATCTAATTTAAAAGCAAAAACCCCGCAATTCCAAAATGCATTTTGACTTATCATAGCCTCTGCTTTGGATTTATGGGGTTTCTCAACAAATTGTTTTACACTCATATGATCAAACGAATAATCTTTTTCCTTAATGTCAGGAATAATGTATCCATATTTTTCAGACGGATATGTTGGTTTAACACCAATAAGTGCGAGGTCTGCATCGGATATTTTTAGTACATCATCCAACTTTTTTACTACATTAAAGAAATCTTCTTGTACAAATGGATCTACTGGTAGAACAGCAATTGTTTCATCTAAAGATATACCTTCAATGCTGTATAAGTATGTGGCTGCAAGAGCTATTGCCGGAAAAGTATCTCTTCTCTCTGGTTCTACGACTAAATTAATATTATTTCCAAGTTGATTAGAGATGATCTCAACTTGACTATAACTAGTTGCGATGTATGCATTATCTTCGAGTCCTGCGCTCTTGATTTGCCTCCATACTCTCTGCACCATAGATTCCTTTGATCCACCAGGTGAATCTAAAATCCTTAAAAATTGCTTGGAGCGAGCATCATTAGATAATGGCCAAAGCCGCTTCCCTGATCCTCCAGATAAAAGGATTAGCTTCAAATATATCCCTCCCACAAAACAAAGCTATAGGCTATACTCTAGTAGCGTATTGAGATTTATAGTATTCCATATACTGACCAGATTTAATTCGTTCCCACCATGCATAATTATTTAGATACCATTCAATTGTTTCTTTAATTCCAATATCAAACGTATATTTAGGCTGCCAACCTAGTTCTTCAACTATCTTAGTCGGGTCAATAGCATACCTTCTGTCATGCCCTTTACGATCTTCGACATATCTAATCAATTCATCAGATTTCTGTAAGTGTTCAAGTATAAGATTTACAATATCTATATTGCATCGCTCGTTATGTCCTCCTATATTATAAACTTCCCCTGCTCTTCCCTTATTGATTACTAGATCAATCGCTGAAGCATGATCAGATACATGCAACCAATCTCTCACATTTTTCCCATCTCCATATACAGGCAATGGTTTATCTTCTAATGCATTTGTAATCATAAGAGGAATTAATTTTTCAGGAAAATGAAAAGGTCCATAATTATTTGAACAACGAGTTATGTTAGTGTTAAGCCCATAAGTTTCGTGATAAGCTCTAACTAATAAATCACCACTTGCTTTACTTGCAGAATAAGGACTATTTGGTGCTAAAGGTGTTTGCTCAGTGAAATAGCCTGTGTCTCCAAGAGAACCGTACACTTCATCGGTAGATATTTGTACAAATTTTTGTATATTACATTCTCTTGCCGCTTCCAACAAAGAAAGAGTACCTAAAACATTGGTTTGAACAAATATTGATGGGTCCGAGATACTTCGATCCACATGTGATTCTGCTGCAAAGTTTACAATAACCTGAATATTATGCACTGCAACGATTTTTTTGATTAAATTATTATCTGCAATATCTCCTTGAATAAAAGTGTAACTCGGATTGTCTTCAACATCTTTTAAATTTTCTAGATTACCTGCATAAGTTAATTTATCCAAGTTTATAATTGATATTTCACTATAGGTTTTAAGCATATAATGTATAAAGTTACTCCCAATAAAGCCTGCTCCACCCGTTACTAAAAGCTTCATATTTTTATCCCCTTTAAATTTCATTTAAATAAAATCATTGTCTGCGTTATTAAAAGAAGGATGGACCTGATCTTTATCCGATAATATAACCTTGGACATTGGCCAATCGATATTTAAATCTTTGTCTGACCATATAATTCCTCTATCGTTTTCTTTAGAATATAAAGCATCTACTTTATATTGAACTAATGTATTTGGCACAATTGTACAGAATCCGTGTGCAAATCCTTTGGGTATCAGTAATTGCCGTTTATTACTTTCACTCAAAATAACCCCTACCCAATTTCCATAAGTAGGTGAAGATTTACGTATATCAACTGCAACATCATAGATCGCTCCACTAATAACTCTTACTAGCTTTGTTTGTGCAGCGTTTTTAAGTTGATAATGAAGACCACGGATCGTGCCTGCCTCCGCTGAAAAAGACTGATTGTCTTGAATAAACTCGTGAGTAATGCCGGCTTCAGTGAAGTTTTGTTTGTTGTAAGTCTCAGTAAAATAACCCCGGTGATCTCCAAACACCGAGGTTTCAATGATTAGAACATCTGGAATATTAGTTTCAACTACTTTCAACATTCCCACTCCACATCTTAGTCTATTTTGTTGCAGTTGCAATCTTTCCAAAAGTTAAATCAAGTTCTTGTTTATTCATTAATTCATTCGCATACGAAAGAGAATCATGTGTTCCTGCATCAGTCCACCATCCATTCAAGATATCGTACGTTAGCAAACCTTTTTCAATATAAGCATTATTTACATCTGTTATTTCTAATTCCCCTCTACCCGAAGGCTTTAATGTCCGCACTATATCAAATACTTCTGAATCATACATATATACGCCCGTTACAGCATATGGACTTTTGGGGAGTTTCGGCTTCTCTTCTATAGACATAATTGTATTACCTTCAAGTTCAGCAACACCGTATCTCTCGGGATCTTCAACTTTTTGTAACAAAACTTTCGCGCCAGCGCCTTGTTTTCTGAAATTAGAAACATATTCAGTTAAATCGTCAGAGAATACATTATCTCCAAGAATAACTACCATGGACTCCCCTCTTGCGAAATTCTCAGCAAGACCTAGAGCCTGAGCAATTCCTCCTGCTTGATCCTGAACTTTGTAAGTAAATGTAACCCCGAATTCATAACCACTTCCAAGTAAATTCACAACATCTCCCATGTGATCACGACCTGTTACGATAAGAATATCATGGATATCTGCTTCTTTTAATTTCCCTATTGAGTGATATATCATTGGATACTTTCCAACAGGAAGCAGATGCTTATTTGTTACTTTTGTTAGAGGATAAAGTCTTGACCCTGTACCACCAGCTAAAATAATCCCTTTCATTTTCAACACTCCTTTTTTTATAATGCTACTTTTTGGCTTTTTTTGAATACAGCACTCACTACTTCTAACACAACATCTCGATTTAAAAGAAAATTTATAGCACAATAGCTTATTACTCCAATAAATACTTGACTTGCTAAACTAAGATAATCTGCCTCATTTACAAATATCTGAAGTACAAATACCAGGGCAGCCATTATTAAACTCAAAATAAAAGGATTCATAAAACTTGTAAAATAATCTTTCAGACACGGACCAAGTAACTTCCTTATAGAATATAAGTAATTTAAAATCACTAAGAAGCATTGAGCCAAAAGATATCCGATGGCTATCCCTATTACACCGTTAATGATTCCCCCTATTACGATGCCAGGTATTATAAATATCATTGTTATACATGTCCAACGAAAACTAAGATCAGCTCGGCCTTTTGCAATGAATAACGAACTGATAGGACTGATTGTCGATCTTAACAACCCCATTCCACATAGTATCTGTACGATGGGAGTACTATCTATCCACTTTTGTCCAAATACAATCGGAATAAATTCCGGTGAAACAACAATAAGACCAAGATAGATTGGGAAGTTAATCAAGCCTAAAAACTGCATGACTTTAAGATAACCTCGTTTTAATCTTTCTTGGTCTTCATGAACTTTCGCGAATAATGGAAGCGAAATTTGAGTGAATATAGGAACAATCTTCTGTATTGGTATGATAATTATCTGAAATGCAAAAGTATAATATCCAAGCGCTTCTATACCAAAAAATCGTCCTATTATTATATTTGGCAAGTTGGTACTAATAAAATGAACTGTTTTTTCAGCCATTTGATAAAATCCAAAGCTTAGAAACTTCCGAGTTTCATTAAATTTGAAGTGTGCTAATAATGGCCATCTTCTGATTCCAAATAGAAACAATAGCAAGGATTTCACAGACGAGTTAGTCAATTGCCCCCACACCAATGCGAGAACTCCAGAGCCTGCAATGGCACTTATAACAGCAACGATAAACCCTGTTATTGTTGCTGTTATATCAAAAATGGCTAACTTGTTAAATTCAAGTTCCTTCTGGAATAGAATTTGAAATTGCTGACCAATTGGAATTACAGCAAACACCAATGAGATCCATATTAATGGTTCAATAAGACCAGGCTCACTATAAAATCCAGCTATCAATGGAGATAAAATTACAACGAGAAATAATACTATAATTCCCGAAGCAACATTCAAATAATACAAGCTGGAGAGCTGTCTTTGTTCCATATCTTTATGATGCATAATCGCATTAGAAATGCCAGCATCTGTATATATTTGTGCAAATCCAACAATGACTGTAACAATACCCATTAATCCATAATCTGTCGCTGTTAAAAGCCTTGATAGAACTCCTAACTGAATTAATTGGATTAAAGTAATTAATATTGTAGCAGTACTACTCCATTTGGATGCATTTATGCCCGCTTGTTTTAATGACATATTTATCCACCTAATTTACTTTGTTTATAATTTTTGTGGGCATTAAGTTCAGAATGTAATTTATTCAAGGCAATACTCCATAAATCAGATGTTATGTCAATAGTATATTTTTGAGTTACTGTCTTTAAAGCCTCGTAAGATAATTGCTCCCAAAGTTTAGCATTATTCTTAACCTCTAAGATCAAATTTAGAGCATCTTCAACAACCATTGGAGAACTGAGAATATACCCATTTTTGCCATGCTCTATTATCGTTCTCGGTCCGACAGCATCCGAAGATATTGGAATTACACCACATGACATTGCTTCAATAATAACAATCCCGAACAATTCTTCCCAATTACTAGATGGTTTAGAGGGCAATAATAACACATCACAAGCATTATATATTTCACTAAGCTTTGCTTGTTCCTTGATTTGACCAAAAAATTTAACATTGCTACTCGATTGGGAGATCTCTTCTATTTCTTTGCTTAATTCACCGCTTCCAACAAACCACCACTCTAAATTTCGCTCTCTTTTAAGACTGTTTATCATTTCAATGATGTCTCGGATCCCTTTGTCTTGGATCAATCTCCCTACATAAAGAACTCTAAAAACTGTTCTATCTTTAGAACTTTCCTGGTATCTAAAAATATTCGGATCAACACAATGGGGAATCACTGTAGTTGATGAGGTATAATTAGATAGACCTCTAGTGACATGGTCTGTAACCCCTACGACATTAATGTCCTCCAAAAATTTCTCCCACAATCTGAATTGAAGATTACTTCGGATCTTTTTAGGATAGCGCTCTTTATTCCAATATGGCCAGGATGAATAATAAGTCACTTGATGATTTAGTTTAAGTATATAAAGCAAGTAAATAAATGCATCATAAGGAGCTGCTCCAATTATTAAATGCTTATTTTTACTAAAGATTAATGTTAGGATAACCCAGAAATTTTTTATCCCTTTCAAAAGAAACTCAGGCCGCCTTCTTACTATTCCTTTTATCAATTGTCTTAGGAAAGTAAATTCAACCTGTACAATCTCATCATATAGCCCTTGTTCTTTATTAAGATGAAAAAGCGATTCGAAATGCCGCGGTGCACCATTTTCATGTAGAATGTATAACCTACTCATCATTCACCTAGCCACCTTAAGATCTTGGTTTAAATTTTGTTTTCTTCTATTAAAATTAACAGAAGATAGACCAATAACTAGCCACATCAATGCACCTGCTTGTTCCCAGTAGCTAACATCAAAAGTAAAACCATTGAATACCTGACCTAGAATCACAAAAACAATCCAACTGTGTGAAGATTCACTATGAAATATACTTCTAAACAAAATTATGAATATAATTAATAAACCAACCAATCCAAACTCATGTAAAAATGTTAAATACGCATTGTCAATTGCTAAAAATCCATCAGGAGGAGGATTAATGATTAACCTATCACTGCTTCCACCCGACCCATAACCAAACAAAAATGAAGACACTGACCTGATAACTTCTTCCCATGTCCACTTAAACATATATAATCTATGCGAAAATGATCCGTCATTGCTATTTATTAACAATAACCTATTAATAATATCACTAGTGATTGGTGAAGTAGCTAATAATACTAACATTATTAATATTAAAATTATTGTTCCAAGTTTTTTTAAAATTCTGAACTTGAACAGTAATAAGATAACAACAATCATAGCAGATATCCAAGTTCCTCTTGAGTATGTTAAGAAAATGCTATAAGACAGTACTGCTGAAAAAATGAGATTAATAAGTGTACTTTTCGTGTTAGAACCATTAACTGATTTAAACAGCTCATAGATCCAACATATAAATGATGGTAACAGGACTGCTGCCAATACAACGGGATGACCAATTGTTCCACTCGCTCTAACTGAAAAAACACTCCCGTCCAAACCACTTCCAAATTCCCTAAATAACATTTCATTCTGTAATGGAATAATAACTGGATTGAAAAAGGTAGAATAAACTACTAATATACTCTGCAGAACACCAGCCACTTTTAAACTTTTGAAGATAATATGTTCTAATTGTAAATTAACTACCATTCTTCCAATAAAATAAGGAATAACAATAGTAAAAATTAAGAAAGCCGCTTTCGAAATAATTGTAATATTTATTAAAATCATACAGGTTATTAAGTACACCAAACAATCATTTAATGCAATATAATACTTACTATTAGTAACAATCATCGATAATAAAAGCAATACAAATGAAAATAATATCAAGAACTTACTTACAGAAATAGCTCCGATAGGACTATCAATCAATTTAAAGTATGATACAGCTTGATAAGGAGGGCTATTCATTAAACTAAATATTAAAAATATCAACACTATAGACAAAAAAGAAAAGGCTATGTTCTTGCTAGCCTTTACTTGTTCACCTGTTATTATCATCATGTATCATTCCTCTAAATATGGTGCATCTGTTTTCACCACAGTATTATGCCTCTTATACACTGCAGCATCATATATACCTTTATAGATTTGTTTTAATTTTTCTAATTTCCTTGTTTCTGGTCTAACTAACAATCGAACATGTTTTTTTACTATTTTTATAAAAACTCCACAATAAGGTAAAAAACGTTGGCTTCTGGGATAGCACTTACGTATAAAAAATACATTATTTCTAATATCGTAGTAATCCAAGATAGGCGCATGATCTCTAAAGTTACTTCCAGTAGAAGCACTAACTTTGTGCCATAGGATTGAGTTTGGCTCATATAACAATTTCCATCCAGCCCTACGTGCCCTTACACTATATTCAGTATCTTCATAATATAAAAAGAAATCCTCATCTAACAAACCTATCTCTTCAATCAAGGTTGCTCTTGTTAACAGGCTACATCCCGTAATGTAATCAGTTATGCAAGAATTATTATATAAATATCCCTTGGTATCTTCTACATCTGCTCCTCTATGAGAAATTAAAGCTAATTTATTGATCCCTCCTCCTGCATACCATATTTTATTTGACTCATAAAAATAAATTTTTGATCCAACCATTCCAACATTCGGATTTTTATCTAATGTTAATGATAAATTCCTTAATGCATTCTTATCAACAATCGTATCATTATTCAGTAGCCATATAAATTCGCAACCTTCAGACATTGCCATTTTTATAGCTGGGTTGTTGCCACCAGAAAATCCAGAATTATAATTCAAAAGAATAACTTCTATTGTAGATGTAGAATACGAACTGTAGTATTCTTGAAGTTTTTTACCTGAGTGATCTGGTGAGCAATTGTCAACCAAATAAATCTTCTTGTTAAGGTAGCTCATTTCCATGAGAGAGTCTATGCAACTTAAGGTATCCTCATATCCATTATAGTTGACCAATATAATTCCAACTTTTTTCTCCGGAGAGTCGTTATAATGAACAAAATAATTGGAAGCTCTTTTTTCTGTTAAGTTTATATAAGCATCGCTGACAGCATCCCAATCATAACTAGTTTTCAATCTTTTAGACATTTCTATGCTCTGTTCTTCCATTGAAAGAACTTGAACAAACATTTCAAATAAATTATCTATTTTAAATAACATGCCATTATTTCCTAGTACCTCTCTAGAAAAAGGACCGTCAATTGCTAATACTCGTTTACAACTTTGCATTGCTTCCAAAAGTGCTGGATTAGTTCCTCCAACCGAATTTCCATGAAGGTAACAAAAAGCATTTTTCCTTAAAATAAATAGTTCTTTGGGATCGTAATTGGCTGGATGTACTTCTATGCCGTTCGTACCTGACATTTGTAATATCTTAGAGACGTAATCCGAGTCATGTTTGTAACCGACTAGCACAAATTTGTATCCTTGTTCATATAACTTAGATGCTTTAAAAGAAGTAATAATTTCAAGCGGTAGATTATCCGGTTCAAACCTTGTTATTTGTAAAAAATACTTATTGGACACAACATTGTATTTATCTAACACTTTTTGAGGTACATCCTCAAAACCAAATTCCACTTTCTCTGGAACTCCATAAGGAATAAACTCAGTTTCTTTTCTAAAGACTGACTTATAATATTCTTGTATAGAACGAGAATCAGAGATAAGCACCTTTACAAACAAAGATATAATTAATGAAGATAAGAAATAATAAAGTTTGAATGGTGGAGACCACTTAGCTCGCCTCCATTCCAAACCATCAGTATTCACAGCTACAGGTAATCCAATCATCAATGATAGTAAAATCCCAGGTAAGTTTGCGTTATTGAACCATAAAATATAATCGAAATCTCGTCTGTTTTTGTATAAGTATCTAGCAGTTTGTAGAGACGAAAAAAATGTATCAAGTTTACTATTTTTACTCCCTTTTACAAATTTTAAGATTCGACCTTCATATTCTTGTTTTCTGGTCTCTACTCCCCTACAAAAAATGGTGCACTCGTAACCTTGGGAAACCATACGCTTACTTATCTCATCCACTGCTGTCTCGAAGCCGCCATAATTAGCTGGCAACCCTCTTGTACCACAGAAAGCAACACGTTTCTTACTATAATCGCTCATATTTTTACCTTTCATTATAGATTATTTTTGATTAAAAATATCAGCTTATTTCATCTAATGCATTTTTGTATGCTGATGCAGAATTTTGCCAACTCCATAATTTTGATTGGTTTAACCCTCTTCTTATCAAATCATTTTGAAGACCACTATCTTCTGAGATCCTAACAATCTGCTCATAAATATCGTGCTCGTTATTTGGATTTATTAATATCCCCGCATCACCTATAACTTCAGGGATAGCTGTTAAATTGGAAGAAATAACAGGGACTCCACTGGCCATAGCCTCGATAGGTGGTATTCCAAAACCTTCTGCAAAGGTTGGATATATAAACATCTCCGCAGCCTTATACAAATGTGGTAAATTATTATCGTCAACAGAATTGAGGATTACCACATCTTCCTTTAGTCCATTTAGTTCAATGTAGTTGAAGAACTCCTTAAAACCGAAATCTGGCTTTCCAACAATAACTAACTTACCTTTGTTTTTATTTTTATCTTTTAGAATTTTGTATGCTTTTAATAGAGCTACATGATTTTTCCTCGGTTCAATCCTACCAACGGTCAGGATATAGTTTTCAACTCCAAATTCTTTTAGTACTATCTCTTTGGAGATTAACTTGTTATCAGCTGAGAATTTCGAAATATCCACACCATTTGGAACGATTTTGACCTTATCCTCAGGAACATTATATAATTCGATTATTTTATCTTTAGAGTATTGTGAAACTGTATGAATTTGCTTTGCTCTAATTGCAGAGTTCTTCACTAATATTTTGTTTCTTATTACTTCTTTCTTCGTAAAGTACTGAGGGTGAGTTTCAAATAAAACATCGTGAATAGTTACCACAGTCTCACAAGGCGTGATAATAGGAGAAATATAAGTGGTGTGGTAGAGATCAATCTTATTATTTTTTAATAATGGACTTGTTTCATAGGTAAGCCTTTTTATCTTGGAGAGAGATTTAAAGTTTACATAATTAACATTTGATCCATATGGGTAATCACTTGACCAATGACCGAAAAAATAAAATTTTTCCTCTTGTCCATGCTTTAATACTTCATTATAAAGATTCAGCAGGTATGTCCTACTGCCTTGAAATTTGCCTGCTAAAACATGAACATCTACTCCTATTCTCATCCCTAACCTCCATTGCAACTATTTAAAATGCATCCTTAGCACCGAATATTAATCTTATAGTTTTGAAAATAATCTTTATGTCATACCAATACCTTCGATTACGAATATATTTAAGATCAAGTTCAACCATCTCTTTAAATCCAAGATTATTTCGACCAGATACTTGCCATAAACCTGTACAACCTGGAATAACATATAACCTTTGTTTGTCATATAAAGAGTAATCTGCAACCTCTCTCGGTAAAGGAGGGCGAGGACCTACCATACTCATTTCACCCTTTAAAACATTCCATAACTGCGGAAGCTCATCTAAACTTGTTTTCCTAATAAACTTACCTATCTTTGTTATTCTCGGATCGTTTCTCATTTTAAACATGGCACCACTTATCTCATTCTGTTCAAGTAGTCCTTCCAATAAATCCTCTGCATTGTGTACCATGGATCTGAATTTATACATATAAAATTCTTTTTCATTTTTTCCTATCCGTATTTGTTTAAAAAAAATAGGACCTCTAGGGTCCTCAATTTTAATCAATATTCCTATTAGCAAGAACACCGGAATGAGTATTATGATGCCAAATAACGACGCAATTACATCAGTTAATCTTTTCATAATTAGATACGTTGTATTTGTCTCTTGTAATTCTACATTATTACCTTCATAAACAATTGCCTCTAGAGCTAACTCCCCTTCATTCGTTTGCGGATTGGAGCTCACTCGAATTCACCTCCACCGATTGCTAGTGCTTCAACTGATTCTCTCTCGAGTATTTCACCTAATGCTTTTAATATTGGGATTCTAAGCTCTACATTTTTCAGAGCAAAGTCAATAGAAGTTAGAATAAAGCCTAATTTTTCACCAACATCATGACGAATTCCTTCAAAATCGTAAGCATAGACTCCCTCTGCTTCATTTAATCGTTGAATTGCATCAGTTAATTGAATTTCTCCATGCGTTCCAATTTCTTGATCATCTAAGTAGTCAAAAATCTCAGGATTCAGGATATATCGTCCCATGATCGCAAGATTAGAAGGCGCTTCGCCAATTAAGGGTTTTTCCACGAATCGATTAACTGCACATAATCTCCCATCTGTACTAAGAGGGTCAATAATTCCATATCGATCTGTATCTTCATAATTTACTGACCGAACTCCTACGATAGATTTTCCTAATAAATCGTACTGATTAATTAGTTGTTTTGTACAAGGAACATCAGCGACGACAATATCATCACCTAACAATACTGCAAAAGGCTCATCCCCTATAAAATTTCGAGCACACCACACCGCATGACCAAGTCCTTTTGGTTCCTTTTGTCTTATGTAATGAATATCAACATTGGATGATTTGCGAACCTCTTCAAGCAATTCAAATTTTCCTTTAATTTGTAAAGTATGTTCCAGTTCAAATGCATTATCAAAATGATCCTCTATAGCTCTTTTTCCCTTACCTGTAACAATAATGATATCTTCTATACCTGATGCTACTGCTTCTTCAATGATGTATTGAATAGTTGGCTTGTCAACGATTGGTAACATTTCCTTCGGCATTGCCTTTGTCGCAGGCAAAAATCTTGTACCTAATCCTGCCGCAGGAATGATGGCTTTTTTAACTTTTTTCATACATCATCACCCTATCCTTCTTCTTATATTAGTGTGGATTGACTTAAAAGCACGAGTTGTACCGTTTACTAGTGTAAGTAAAATGTAAGCGATACAATTCTTACTTTCAATTTCATAATAGGGCATTCAACCCTTCCTCACATCACACCATTGACGATTTACGTCTAAGGTTTCACAATCAGTGAATCCCACAGTGTAACCGAGTGCCTACAATGATAGAGGTATAGTAGACATTACCTAAAAATTTTAGTTTTTATTATTTTTCACCGTAATAACTGATATAACTGGATTGATTCTTGTCTAATTGCAAGTTATTAAATACAACGCCTAACAATCTAGAATTAACATGTTCTAAACGAGATTTTGCTTTTTTAACGAGTTCTTTCTTGACTTTTCTAGAGCCAACTACCATAATGACACCGTCACATAAGGAACTTACAATCATGGCATCAGTTACTGCCAAAACAGGAGGAGTATCAAACAAAATCATTTCATATGTCTTCTTTAATTCTTCCAACAAGGTCACCATTTTTTTTGAACCTAGCATCTCAGATGGGTTAGGTGGAATTGGACCTGATGGCAAAACGTCCAAATTATAAAGAGAAGTTTTTTGCAATACCTCTTGGACAAGATACTGACCAGCAAGTGCACTTGATAACCCAGCATGATTAGACACTCTAAACACTTGATGTATAGATGGTTTACGTAAATCTGTATCTATTAACAAGACCTTTTTACCTTCTTGAGCATACGTAACAGCCAAATTGCTAACTGTTGTAGTTTTTCCTTCTCCTGAATGAGCGGATGCTACCATAAGGACTTTGATTTGTTCATCTATAGCTGAAAATTGTACGTTTGTCCGTAAGGTTCTATAGGCCTCTGAAATAGGAGCCTTTGGATTAGTCGCAGTTACAAGATTATGAGAATTATTGGTTGATCGTGGCATATGTACCCTCACCTACCTGCCCATGTGATGATGTTGTATGAATAGATTGTTTTACATCTTCTTTTTTTATTTTTGCAATGACCGCAATGACGGGTAATCCCAATTCTCTTTCAAGTTCTTCTTCTGTTTTAAAAGTGTCATCAAGATATTCAAGCAAAAACACAAGCCCGACTGAAAGCATCAATCCTACAACAAAACTTATGAGTATACTCATTACTGGATTAATATTGATTGGAGCGGCATCTCTTTCTAATGGAGCTTGACTAAGAATCGTAACGTTATCGACTTGCATGATAGAGGGAATTTCTTTCTCAAATATCCTTGCAACCGCATTAGCAGTCTTAGCTGCCTTTTCGTATGAAGTAGCCTGTACTGATAGATTCATTACTTGTGATTCATTTGCAGAGGATACAGTTATCATGGAAGCTAATTGTTCTGGTGTATACTCAAGATCAGGATATGCATTAAGCACCTCATCAAGGATCGCAGAAGACTTTATAATTTCGGTATAGGAATTTATGACCATAATATTGGTTTGTATTAAATTGTAATCCAACATATTTGTACCTTGGCGATCATATGCCTGGTTTACAATTAGTTTTGCTTCTGCATTGTAAAGTGCTGTAGTCATATAAGTTTTAACAGCAGAACCTAAACATGCAATTATTACTATCACGGCTATCAGCCAAATCCTTTTCCGTAAAATACTCATGTACTCCTTGAGTTCCAAAATCTATTCCTCCTTCATTCTTGTAGCGCGCAAAAGTCTCACCATAGCAGTAACCTGCGCCGTGTGTTGACTGGCTCTGCAAGCTCTACTAATCTGTCATCCCATACTCTTCGTGCGTTAGTCTGCAACTTCTCGACCAAATCGGACCCGAATCTTGCTTCGAGTTGATCATACGCAGCTTGGAGTGCAAAATTGCGACGTTGTATATCATGTGCGTCTGATGAAATGAAATGAAACCCATTTTGTTTGCAAAAATGAAAACACCATTTCTGAACTTTTCGACCGAAAAGCCCTAGGAACGATTGAGCGGTGATCTGACACAGTGCACCTTGACTCATATATTGCCTGAGTAATTCAGGCTCTCGCAGGAAGACGGCATTACGCTCTGGATGAGCAATGATAGGTATGATATTCCGGACCTTCAGTTCGTGAAGCAGGTTGGGAAAGAACGAAGGCACCTCTCGGCTCGGCAACTCCAGCAGCATATATTTACTTGAAGCCAAGGTAAGAAGCTCCTCATTATTCAACAGATCGATAAGTCTGGGGTGAATTCGAATCTCCTGACCCGAGCGAACTTGCAAAGGAATGTTATGTTCCCTGAGTTCCAAGTTAAACAACTGTACGGCTTCTTCTACTTGATGACTCGGATTATCGTGACTCACATTCAAGTGATGCGGGGTAGCAATAACCTCGGTGATCCCTGCTGCAACAGCAGCTTGTGCCATAGCCAGTGAGCGAACCATCGATGTTGGTCCATCATCCAGACCAGGCAAGATGTGACAATGAATTTCAATCATAAGCGTGCACCCTCAATACTATGTCCCCCCTCATCAAAATATGTTTCACACATTTATATGGGGTCAAAGAACTAATGCAGGAACTAGATAAATATAGTAAAATGGCGTTATACATAGGCTAAGCTTGAGTATTAATCCGTGAATACGGATAGGGCATGTCTCGGGCTAATGTCCAAGCTTCCGGCTGCTTCTGGAAATAAGAATGAACCGGATACTGCAGCTGATAAATCATCTGATTCAACTGACTATATATATATAGTCTGTGCTCTTCATGAATATGTAACTTAGCAAAATAAAGTGTGAAACTTCCTAACTCCTGCTTCCACTGCAATGTACAATCGAGATGAATGACATTGTTCTTCTGACCTTCCAGTTCCAGCCCTACGAGAAGCTCAGATACAGGAGGAATGATGAGATCGCTTAAGAAGTGAATGGTCTTCTGATTCAATCCAAGAATAACAATGGGACGGCTCCTGCTGTTAATGACTTGCTCTTCATACTTGTGAATATACATACTTGCGTTAATACCCTGACTTCTGACCTGTTTCATAGACTTCCATCCCTTAACATAGTTATTCCCAGGTATGAATGAAGGAATCGGGGTCAAGGATAGAAATGTACGATAAAATGATACAATTTGTAACCTTGTTGTATCCAATTTACGATACAAATCGTATCGTGTCAATAGATTTTTGGACTCATCGTATTTAATATGACGAAGACAGCTAGATTCGGTAAACGTTCATTTAGTAACCAGGAGGAATAAAAATAGATGGATTACGGACATCGCATTGCAGAATTAAGAGAAAAAAGGGGAATGACTCAAGAGGAACTATCCAATGTGCTTGAGATTACGAGAGCTTCACTGTCTCATTATGAGAAGGGAAGGCGCAAGCCGGATTTTGAGACCCTCACCAGGCTTGCAGATACCTTCAATGTATCTGTCGATTATCTGCTAGGAAGAACAAGTCAACCGGAGATGGTGCTCGATGAGGATGTAAGAGGATTCGTTGATGCACTAGAGCTCTCCGATCGGGAGGTACTGAATAAATTCGAGCTCATGATTGACGGCAAGCCGTTGTCAGAGGAAGAAGCACGAAGATTCATCGCCTTCGTACGGATGGAGCGTAATATGGACTCCTGATGTCTGTTCTAGTGTCTGATTATTTAGTCCCATATTTATAATTATTATTGTAGATTCTTGACTGTAGTCCCTCGATGTGAGGGACCTTTTTTTATGTTCAATATATCTCTTATGCCAGTTTCACAGAGGTAAGTTATCCACCTAGCAAATACCAACATTAGTAAGCTGCGACATGAACTTGAGACCTAAGTAATGTATTCACAGCTCTAATATGTCTGTGCTAATCTCTGCCTTATAGCCATCTTAGCGATCTTGAGGGGAAACAAGAGATTGCCACTTCTTCGGATCAATGCCACATTGCTTCAAAACATCCACGATATCAAGCGGTTTCCTCGGGTTGTTCTGGTTCATCGGTTGATCATTGCTCCTGCTTGGATAATCCATGTTCATACCGGACAACCTCTCCTATACCATTTTATATGTATGTTAAATTAACTAGACCTATTATACGAAATATTTCCTAGTAATGTTGTCGTCTCATGGCGGAATGTCAGGTTTTAGAGGTTCTAATTTTGTCGAATAAAAAAATAGGACTTTATAGCGTCCTTCTGAAGTGAAGGTCCTGCTATAAAGTCCTGTTTATTTATAAATTAATTACTGACCAGCACGTGCCAGTTCACGCATATTAGCTTCAAATGCTGCAAGCAATGCCGCATCTCCTGTAAGTCCCTCTGCCTGTACCTTCTCAATCTGTTCAAGCATACGCTTGAAGTCTTTAGGAATGATACGCACGAAGTTACCGACTTCCTGCTGCCAGTTTCCGAGAATCTGCTCGCCCCGGCTGCTGCCTGTGTACTGAACATGGCGGCTGATCAATCCACGCAGATCTTCTTCCTCTGCCGAATCTTCCACACGCTCAAGCAGTACCATTTCAAGGTTAACGCGTGACAGGATGGTTCCTTCCGGATCATATACGTATGCGATACCGCCAGACATACCGGCTCCGAAGTTGCGGCCTGTTCCGCCCAAGATAACAACACGTCCGCCTGTCATGTATTCACAGCCATGGTCACCCACGCCTTCTACAACAACGCGTGCTCCTGAATTACGGACTGCAAACCGTTCACCGGCAATCCCGTTGATGTACGCTTCACCACTGGTCGCTCCATACAATGCTGTATTCCCGATAATAATATTATCCTCGGCAGCAAAGGTAGCGCTTGGAGATGGCTTCACGATCAATTTACCGCCTGAGAGACCTTTACCCACGTAGTCATTGGAGTCCCCTTCAACGGTGAGGGTCATTCCCTTAGGTACAAAGGCCCCAAAGCTCTGGCCTGCAGAACCAACGAATTTGAATTGAATCGTATCCTCTGGCAGTCCAGCTGCGCCATATTTGCGCGTCACTTCGCTGCCAAGAATCGTTCCGACTGCACGGTTCACGTTCGTAATCGGAAGCACGGCTTCAACCAGCTTGCCGGATTCAATTGCAGGCGAAGCCAGTGGAACCAGCTTCTGCATATCAAGCGTCTCTTCTAGCCCGTGATTTTGCTTCTGGATACGAGTTCGAGCAGAATTCTCAGCATCCGCTACATGCAGCAGTGCGGAGAGATCAACGCCCTTCTTCTTCCAGTGTGTAGCTGCGATCTCAGCATCCAGACAATCTGTACGTCCAACCATCTCGTCGATCGTTCGGAAGCCAAGCTCAGCCATCAGCTCACGAGTATCATCCGCGATGAAACGCATGAAGTTCACGACATGAGCCGGATCACCCATGTAGTTCTTGCGAAGCTGAGGATTCTGAGTAGCTACCCCTACTGGGCAGGTATCCATCTGACATACACGCATCATAATACAGCCCAAGGCGACAAGTGGTGCTGTAGAGAAGCCGTATTCTTCTGCGCCAAGCAGTGCAGCGACAACGAGATCACGGCCGTTCAGCATCTTGCCGTCTGTCTCGATGACCACACGATCACGCAGATTGTTCAGCATGAGCGTCTGATGCGTCTCTGCAAGGCCAAGCTCCCAAGGCATACCCGCATGTCTTATCGAGCCTTGAGGCGAAGCACCTGTTCCGCCATCATATCCACTGATATGGATGACATCGGCACGGCCTTTGGCTACACCGGCAGCAATCGTTCCTACACCAGCCTCAGATACGAGCTTGACATTAATATCTGCTCTTGGATTCGCATTCTTCAAGTCATAGATCAGCTCTGCCAGATCCTCGATCGAATAAATATCGTGATGCGGTGGTGGAGAAATCAGGCCGACACCTGGTGTCGAGCCGCGGACTTCAGCTACCCATGGATAAACTTTACGACCCGGAAGCTGGCCTCCCTCACCCGGCTTTGCCCCTTGAGCCATCTTAATCTGGATCTCATCGGCATTCACAAGATAGTTCGAAGTTACACCAAAACGTCCGGATGCAACCTGCTTAATCGAGCTGCGGCGTGAGTCTCCGTTCGCGTCAGGCGTGAAGCGAGCCGGGTCTTCCCCGCCTTCACCGGTATTGCTCTTGCCGCCGATGCGGTTCATTGCAATCGCCAGATCTTCATGCGCCTCTTTGCTGATGGAACCGAAGGACATTGCACCTGTCTTGAAACGACGCATAATGGACTCTGCCGATTCCACTTCGGACAGTGGGATCGCTTCACCATTTGGCTTCAGCTTCAGAAGAGAGCGGATCGTCAGCTTCTTCTCATTCTCGCCTTGAACCAGCTTCGCATATTTCTTATAGAGATTATAATCTCCTGTTCTAACTGCGTGCTGCAGGGTGTGAATGGTCTGCGGTGTGAAGAGGTGATCCTCTCCGTCATTACGCCATTGATATTCACCACCGGAGTCCAGCACTTTATCGTTACCGTCTTTGTCCGTAAACGCGCGGTTATGATGCACAAGTGCTTCTTCTGTCACTTCCTCGATACCGATTCCGCCGATACGAGAAGGTGTCCATGTAAAGTAACGGTCTACAAATTCACTATTCAAACCGACAGCCTCAAAAATCTGAGCCCCGCGGTAAGATTGAATCGTCGAGATTCCCATCTTCGACAGAATCTTAACGACCCCTTTGGTCGCTGCTTTAATATAATTCTTCACGGCTTTGTCATGAGAGATGCCGCGCAGCATGCCTTGCTGAATCATATCATCCAATGTCTCGAATGCGAGGTAAGGATTCACTGCACTTACGCCGTAGCCGAGAAGCACCGCATAATGGTGCACCTCACGAGGTTCTCCGGATTCCAGCAGGATGCTGACTTTGGTCCGTGTCCCTTGACGAATGAGATGGTGATGCAGACCCGATACGGCCAGCAGTGCTGGAATAGCTGCATTCTCCGCATCCATGCCGCGGTCGGACAGGATGAGTATATTATGCCCTTTCTCAATAACCCGGTCCGCTGCTTCAAACAGGACGTCCATCGCTTTCTTCAGACCTTCGGCTCCTTCCTTCGCTGGGAAGAAGATCGGAATAGTCATGGAACGGAAGCCTGGTCTGCGGATATGACGAATCTTAGCAAATTCTTCATTGGATAAGATCGGAGTCGCTAAACGGATTTGTCTTGCGCTCTCGGGTTCCGGAATAAGCAGGTTACGCTCTGATCCAATGGTCGTCAGCGTCGATGTTACGATCTCTTCACGAATCGCATCAATCGGCGGGTTGGTTACTTGGGCAAACATTTGTTTAAAATAGTTATAGAGTCTTTGAGGACGATCCGACAAAATCGCAAGCGGTGCATCATAGCCCATGGAGCCTGTTGCTTCCATGCCTGTGGATGCCATCGGCTCAATTACTTTGCGCAGCTCCTCGAAGGTATAACCGAATGCCAGCTGAAGCTGATTTATGTTATCATGCTTCGGCTCCGGAAGCTCAGGAGCATCAGGAAGCTCATGCAGATCCACCAGATGCTCGTTCAGCCATTCCTGATACGGCTCTTCTGAAGCGATCTGTGCCTTCACTTCACTGTCCGAAATAATACGTCCTTCTCTGGTATCAACAAGCAGCATACGTCCAGGACGCAGTCTGTCCTTGTACAAGATATCCTCAGGTGCAATATCAAGCACACCCACTTCAGAGGAGAGAACAATACGGTCATCCTTGGTTACATAGTAACGTGCAGGACGAAGTCCGTTCCGGTCCAGGATGGCACCAATCTGCACACCGTCCGTAAAGGCCATAGCGGCAGGTCCATCCCATGGCTCCATTAGTGTGCTGTGGTATTCATAGAATGCCTTCTTCTCGGCATCCATTCCTTCATCATTGCTCCAAGGCTCTGGAACCATCATCATGGCCACATGAGGCAGGGAGCGTCCGCTCAAATACAGAAATTCGAGTGTATTATCAAACATGGCCGTATCAGAACCGTCCGGGTTAATGACCGGTCTGACTTTGGACAGGTCGTCTCCAAAAATTTCACTCTCAAACAGCGACTGACGTGCATGCATCCAGTTCACGTTACCGCGCATCGTATTAATCTCACCATTATGAATCATGAAACGATACGGATGCGCTCTCTCCCAGCTCGGAAACGTATTCGTACTGAAACGGGAGTGCAGCAGAGCCATCGCAGATTCAACACGCTCATCCTTAAGATCAAGATAGAACTGGCCTACTTGCTCGGTGGTCAGCATCCCTTTGTATACAATCTTGCGGCAGGACATACTCGGGATATAGAAGGAATTTGCATCCTTCACCTGATCGGAGTAACGAATTGCCTGCTCTGCCCGGCGGCGAATAACATACAGCTTCCGTTCAAATTCAAGCTCATTCTGGATTCCTTCAGCACGGCCGATAAATGCTTGACATACATAAGGCTTCGCGGCCAGAGCAGATTTACCCAGCATCTCGTCATACGTCGGAACTTCACGAATTCCTAAGAACTCTTGTCCTTCTTCCTGTACAATCTGTTTCAGAATCGCAAGGTGCTCATTACGAACGTCTTCATCATTAGAGGTAAAGATCATACCAACTCCGTAATGACCCGGTTCAGGAAGGGCAAAGCCAAGGCGCACAGCCTCTTCTGCAAAAAAACGATGTGGAAGCTGAATCAGAATACCGGCTCCGTCACCGGAATTCGGCTCACTTCCCTGTCCACCACGATGCTCCATATTGCTCAGCATCGTCAGGGATTGACTGACAATATCATGGGAAGGCACGCCTTTGATGTTAGCTACAAAGCCCATACCGCAAGCGTCTTTTTCGAACTGAGGGTCGTATAAACCCTGTTTAGGAGGTAATCCAGTCTGTCTCATGGAACGCAACCTTTCTATTACGAAAAATTTTGTGAACATCCGTGACAAAAGTGACTTAACGATGGGACAAGCAACACTTGGATGACAGCGCCGTAACAAACTTGTTTAAGATCCGCTCAGGCTCCCGCTGCCAGCTGATTGTGCATAAACATAAGGTAGAACCGTTTATAAGTATAGTTCTATCATTTTAACATCGACCTTACATCAGCGCAATTCAAAATTTCTATAGGTTTGATAATTAATATCTTGCATTACAGCTTTAGCGTATCGACGTTTATTACCAACATATTTTTGGATAATTATTCATTCCTAATACAAATAAGATGCATTGATTGGTCCCTCATGTTTATATTGTTTTTTATTATTTCCTCTCGCATGTCACATTTGAATGGAGCTTTTATCTAAAAATTTGTACAATCCTTCTACGTAAGCCCTATCATTTGTCCCCTGCTGCTACCATGAGTGGATTCATCCAGATAACAGCCACTTTGCCAGATCAACGGTCAACATAAAACAAAGCCGCATCCCATGTTAATTAGGACACAGCTTTGTTGATAAATTCTGCTTATAGTCAGATTACACAGTTTACACAGTGACAACTTCTCCGTTATTCTGCTGGGAATCTTCTGCAACAGAAGCTTCTGCTCTTCTGCGGCCGCTCCACAGGAAATAGAACAGCGTCAGCAGCAGAGAGATACCGGCATAGATTCCGAGTAAGACAGCCTTATCCCACATGAGATCGAAGTTGCCGCTCATAATGACTCCTTTGTATCCGATCACGCTATGATACATTGGCAGTAGTGCACTGATCGGCTTCATCCAGTCTGGCAGCAGCTCAAGCGGGAACGTACCGCCGCTTGTCGCCAGCTGGAATACGAGCAGCACGATGACTAGATAGCGCCCTACCAGATCAAGCCAGGTAACTAGCGCCTGAACGATCATCATGGAAGTAAAGCCTACAATAATCGAGAAGGTGTAGAACAGCGGTACACTCGCGACTTCAAGCTTCAAGCCGTACAGCATGAAGGTCGCCAGGATCACAGCCTGCAGCACGCTCATTCCGCCAAAGGCAAGGAACCGACTTATGAACCTGCTCCACGGGCCAGCACCCGGTACGCTTGTTTCTCTCATGTTCAGAATAATGGTCGTAATCAGTGCCCCGACAAACAAGCCGATCGACATGAAATATGGAGTGAGACCTGTACCGTAATTGGCTACCCCTCTGGTCTCATCTTCGATTGTTTGGACAGGCTCAGCAAACATGCTGACCACATCATCTGTTCGGTGCAGCTCAGCGGTATCCGACGCTGCATCCTTTAATTTGGTTGACAGCTCACTCGAGCCATCCTTAATTTCACTGAGCCCGTTATGAAGCTGACCCGCGCCATCGGTCAGCTGAGCTGAGCCATCTGCCAGTGTGGTAACGCCACCCGTCAATTCTCCAATACTGCTAAGCAGTGTTCCCGTTCCGGTGTACAGCTCTGATGCTCCCACGCTCAGAGATTGACCACCGCTAGCAGCCTCTGACAGCTTCTCACCAAACAATGCCAAGTTGGAGTTCAGCTCTTCTTGACCTTGTACCAAAGTATCTGCACCTGCAAGCAGCTGTTCTTGACCGGCTGCCAAGGCAGAGGCTCCAGAGGCAAGCTCCTTGTGTCCCGAGAGAAGCTGCTGCGCACCCGCTGCAAGCTTCTCATTCCCTTGATCCAACGCCTGAGCACCGCTGAGCAGCTGCTGGTCAGCGGCATGAAGCTGACCCGCTCCTTCCGCCAGTGACTGACTTGCTGCAAGGAGCTTCTTCACTTCTGGACTCGCGGCAAGCTCCGGATTAGACTCGGCCAATTGCTGAAGTCCCGCCGCAAGGGTCTCTGACCCGGCTGCCAGCTGGCCACTTGCCTCTTCCGCAGCAGAGAGTCCGCTGCTTAGCTGCGCACTTCCCTGCTTCGCCTCCTGCAAGCCTTCGTTCAGTACACTGGCTCCTTGCTCCGCAGAAGTAAGACCTTCGCTCAGCGATGCCGCGCCATCTCTCGATGAAGCAATGCCATCCTGCAATTCCACAGCGCCGTTCTGCAATTTCCCGGTTCCTTCTCTCAGCTGGCCTTCTGCCGTGACGAGCTGGTTCAAACCGGTCGACAGTTCATTGGCTCCGGTGTGAAGCTGTGCTGCTCCGTCATTTAATGTCTTCACTCCGTCCGCCAGAGGATCCATTCCTTGTTGCAGCTCCAAGGTGCCCTCCGTCAGCTTCTTCAGATTATCCTGGAGTGTCACAGCCCCGTCATCCAGCTTAACTGCTCCTTCGTTAATATCCCTCGCTCCATCTCCTGCTTCTCCAAAGCCATCGGATGCTTCAGAGAACTTATCCAGCAAAGTTTCCGTATACGATTCCGTTACAGCGGAGGATACTTGCTTACTGATTTCTTTGATCGCCGTATTGCCGATCTGAGCCCCGACAAAGTTATAGGTTCCGTTCGGTTCATAGACCAGTTCGGCTGGACTTGGTTTGTCATCGAGCAGTGTCGTAGCTCGAGCCGAGAAATCCTCAGGAATGGTAATCTTCATGTAATACTTATTGTTATCGATCCCCTCCTGAGCTTCCTCATTATTGACAAACTGCCAGTCGAACTCGGGGTCCTCCTTCAGCTCTTCTATCAAATCCTGACCGATCGTCAGACTCTCGCCTTCAAAATCGGCCCCCTTATCCTCATTAACCACGGCAATCGGCAGCCTTTCCAGATGATTGTACGGATCCCAGAAGGCTGTCAAATAGATCCCTGTGTACAGAATCGGAATACAGATCACCGCAATGATCGGAATCAGTTTTTTGGGATTCTTGACAGCCCTGAGTAAATCTTTAGCAAAAACAGATAATGATTTCATTTCGCCTTACTCCTTCTCCATTGCACTATTTGACCGAAATCCCCATTCGGTCATTTCATTTGAAAAAAATAAACATTTCTGTACCAGAGATGTTTGACCTTGATAAGCTGAATATGAACAAGCCGGCCTCCACTTCCATGCTGTGTGAATACCGGCCATCACTGCTGAGCTATCCTACCGCTTCCTGCGACAGGCCGTTTACAAGAAACAACTGTAGATATTGCTTGATCTCTTCCTTGCTTAGCGGTTCATTGGTGCGATTCCAGTCTGAAGTGAGCGCAATATACAGCTTGAACATAATAAAAGCTACGACCTTCGGATCACATGGCTTAATTTCACCTTTGTCCATTGCGGTATGAAGCTGCTTCTCCAAATACCCTGTAATGACAGCTTCTACTTTCTCATGACCGGCCTTCGCCTGCGCCGTTCCGAATTCTCTGACTTCTTGAGACAACTTGATGAGCAGCTCATGCTGCTTCCTGAACTCTAATAGGGCATCAAGAATACGATATAAATTCGTAATAAAAGTCTGTTCAGAATCAAGCTCCCGTTCTGCTAGCTCCTTCATCTCCCGAATAACATCATGCAATATTTCATCGAACAGCTCTTCTTTATTCGTAAAAAAAGTATAAATCGTGCCTTTCCCGACATTTGCGATCTTAGCTACCTGATCCATCGTCGTCGCTTTATAACCAAATAGAGCAAAGGACTGGGCTGCGGCCTGAACTATGAGTTTGCGGCGATCTACCTGTGCCAACATGTCTCCTCCCTCTTTGTTATATTCATTATTGACCGAAATTCATTTTTAGTCACTTAGTCAAAACCAACTTTAACACTTTTATTTCTTTTTAGCAAGAAAAATCACATTTTTTGAGACTTATTCTGTGCCAAATCCGTTTAATGTATTGCAGGGTTTTATTACTGCAGTTTCGTCATATGATTTAGAGATCTGTATACATACCGAATAGCAAAATCTCATTTTATGAAATAGGTGAATGTATGAAGAAGAAGAGAGTGCTCTTGCTGTCAGAAGGGTTCGGTACCGGACATACACAAGCAGCACACGCCATTGAGAAGGGGCTTAAAATTCTATACCCACATGTGAATGCACGTGTCATTGAGCTTGGCAAAATTCTGAATCCCACGGTAGCCCCATTCATTCTGGGTGCCTATCGTAGAACGATCACGATGAGCCCCGGGCTGATCGGACTAATTTATCGAACAAATTATAACCGAAGCTTGACCGGATTTCGAAGACTCGCGCTTCACCGGCTATTTTACAACCACGCCAAGAAGGTGCTGACACAGCTGAACCCGGATGTCATTATTTGCACGCACCCTTTTCCGAATGCGGTTATTTCCAGATTAAAGCGGCTTGGACTAGACATTCCGCTGTATACCTTAATCACAGATTACGATGCCCATGGGACCTGGATCAGTCCTGAGGTCAATCAATACCTCGTCTCGTCGCCCAAGGTTGAGAGAATGCTGCTTGAGAGAAACGTAGATTCCCAGCGAATTCGAATTACCGGCATACCGGTTCATCCTGACTTCTGGAACAAGCAGCCGAAGGATGCGGTCCGAGAAGAGCTTGGACTGAGAAATATCCCTACTGTCATGATTATGGGGGGAGGCTGGGGGCTGCCGCTTCAGGACCAGTTCATGGAGGACATTGCTTCCTGGAAGGGTAAGATTCAGCTCGTATTCTGTGTCGGCAACAATGAGAAGCTGGCTGAGCGATTAAGGGAATCTGCCATGTTCCAGCACCCAGATATTCATATCATAGGCTACACACGCAAGGTAAGCAAATTAATGGATGCTTCGGACCTTCTCGTGACCAAGCCGGGCGGCATGACCTGTACAGAAGGACTGGCCAAGGGACTGCCTATGCTGTTTGCTCCCCCGCTGCCCGGGCAGGAGGAAGAGAATTGCGATTATTTTGTAAAATCCGGATATGGCGCTGTTCTTAAGAACTCGTATGTACTTCATCAGCAATTCTCGAGATTACATCATCTACATGCGAACGGCATTGCAGCGAGTGGTGCTGATGCCAGGCTGAATGAATATCAGCCAGAGGCCTGCACAAGAACCGTTCATGAGCTGCTTATGCAGAGCTCGAGCCGCCGCACTCCGGTTATGCAATATGCTTCCCGCTAACTCGCCATCCAATTCCATACCATATCCAAAAAAGAGCTGCATGCCCATTCGTCCAAGATCGGCGAATTACGCAAATGCAGCTCTTATTATATCCTCAGATCTATTACTCGTCTGTATTACAAGTTACAGTGATGTGCTCGCTCCCGGCTCTAGTATAACAGCCTCGATCTCCTTTTGGCTCTCCTTGCTCAGAAGCTGACCGAATTGGTTCGGATCCTGCTCAAGCGCTGGGAACGTATTGTAGTGAATTGGAATCACCTGTTTCGTGCGGATCCAGGTGGCTGCAATTACTGCATCCTCCGGGCCCATCGTCAAACCATCGCCGATCGGAAGCGCAGCTATGTCTATATTGTTCAATTCTCCAATAATACGCATGTCGCCAAATAAAGCCGTGTCTCCTGCATGATACAGCGTCTTGCCGCCCATCGTCAGCAGAATGCCTGCAGGTTGTCCCAAATAAACAGGCTTCCCATCCATATCGAGGGACGAACTGTGGAATGCCAGCGTAAACTTCACCTTGAACCCGTCAAACTGATGGCTGCCTCCTGTATTCATGTGATGTGCCTTCACACCTTGTTTCTGGCAATAATCAGCCAGCTCGTATACGGCAACGACCGGGCAATCATTCTCTCTAGCTATCGCAAGGGTATCACCAAAATGATCCGAGTGTGCATGAGTCAACAGCACTGCATCCACTTTGACATCTTCCGGGGCAATCGTTGCCTTCGGGTTTCCTGTTAGAAAGGGATCGATAATGACCCGTTTGCCTTCAGCCTCAACCAATAAACAAGAATGACCATAGTACGTGATTTTCATAGATTACTACCTCCTAAGCATAGGTTATACCCCGTGTAATAACGGACATATCATATCCATTATAACACTTGTTGAATCAATTCCATAAATCGTTAAAAAGGTATTATGAAATTGATTCTGCCTATTTATAAAAGGTATGGTGACCAATCGTTTTCACCTTTTCTTGAGAATGGTGTACAGTAAGATCGTCAGCCAGGGTAATAGATAAGAAATAGAGCGTATCATCCGGTACTTCCTTGCGTCCGTGCATGGCTTCGTTTACAGCTTGAATAGCGTCCTCGTTAGGCGTCACACGGTCCATACGGCCGTTCGCAACAGGACTGAATTGATATTTCTGGTATATAACATCCTTAATGGTATCGGGATAATTGGCTGACCGCAGCCGGTTTAAGACAACATTAGCTACAGCTACTTTGCCTTCGTACGGTTCACCTTCTGCTTCTGCCATCACAATTTTTTGCAGCATCAGCAGTTCCTTATCCGTCACGGGGTAGTCCCAGGTCGATTTGTCTTTATCTGCCTGAGTTAATAATTCCGTACGGGTAAAGAATATCGTTTCGGGGGGAGTTGTTTTCATTTCTTCAGCGGATAGTCGGGCAAGAGCTTTCTGCTCCTCCAGCTTCTGTTGCTTCTGTATAGCCGCCAGCTTCCTCTCTTTCTCGGCTTGCTGCTGTTCTTTGAGAGCCTGAGCTTCCAAATGTTCAGCTGCCTTGATCGAAATATAGTCAGTGGCAATGCGCGGTGTGCCTACCGCCGTCACCAATTGGTTTGTAATTTCATGACTTGCAGATGTCTTTGTCATGGATTTCGCAGCAGCTGCTCCGTCCCCTTCAGAGCTTGTCCTGCGAATGTGATCTGCCTCCTCATCAGCAGGAGCGGACTTTGCCGTCTCCGGCGTCTCCTTCGTTGCACTATCCCCATATACTTCAACAGCCTTAACAATAAGGCTGGCCCCCAATATAAAAACTAGCAGCACGATCATCAGAGGTGCTACCCAGCGAATCTCTCTATTTGTATTCATAATGACCTCCTGTTATATCGGCACAATTCTACTTAACTGTAACCAAAAATGCAAGGTTTGAATAACAGAGAATATAACAAATGTAGTCTCTACAACAGGGAAAAGTACGATGTCCGAATGCTTGTCCACATCAAAAATTCCGTTGATCTATCAAGCTTTTTCACACCCGAACACCTGATCCCAAAAAATACTAAATGAAAAAATATAATTTTTGTGAACTTTATTTTTTTTATCTCAAATTATATCTTTTTTATGGTTGTAAAAGCTATAAATGGTTATAGATTACCATATTAAGGAGTCTATGAATTTATGCATTATAAAACGTAATTTCCTATCATTTCATACATCGGCTTCTGTCCCATATTGGTCTTATATAGCACAAATTCTTCCACCATCCAGGTATCATCCCAAGCTCCATCCGCAAGCTCATCCAGATTAAAGGAGCGGCGAAGCTCCTGATTGAATTTACGAGCTGTTGTAATATGCGGGCGATAGGGCCGATCCTCAGGTACAAACCCTAGAGGTATGGTTGATTGTACGATGGACTGTTGTAGTGAAAAAAGGCTGTCCAATTCACCTTCCACCCCTCTCCACAATACTCTCGGTACCTCTTTGGAACCAAAAACGCCCGGCTCCCCAATCTTGAGCGGAAAGGGCTGTACTTGATTGGCCGCTTCCTGCAAAGACTCATGCAGCTTGTCAATGAGAGCTGGCTCCGTATCGCCCAAGAACTGCAAGGTAATATGATAATCATCTTGATGAGTCCTATTTCGAAAAGGAAGCTGGCCCTTGTGATGCTCCATCCAATGATGGAGCTTATTTTTCAACGCATCCGGGATCCGGATAGCGGTAAAGAGACGTGCCTTGTTATGTGACATATGATTAACCTCACTTTATGTTTTTTTACAACCATTATTCACCAGAATATAATAACAATATCCTAGTACTAGTACCAGGTACTAATTTCAGTTAATTAGGTATATTTTCCATGGAAACATATGACTTACAGCCTATTTTACACCAAAACAATTGGTTTAAATTATCTGTCTTCCCTCTAATTCATCATTTCCTTATCCATCTGATCCTATGTAAAGAAACGAGCACTCTGCCGTACCAAATAGAATGCAGCAACAAATGTCTTCTTGCATATTCAACGTTAAAATTTTTTTCCTACTATATAATATGTATTCAATAGCATAATGAATTCAATGTCACCGTTCATGTCAAATAAGTATACAGAACTCATCTTCTTACCCACGCTACTACCAATATATAACACTTATACATAATATTACACTTATTACGGAAACATCTTCACTTTTCAGCTTCGAGTGAACTTCTTCTATCAAGAGCCGCCGAGAGTACTCCGGCTTCCTATAGGAGTATTCATTATTATATACCCACATCCTATCGAACTGAGTTACAATTGCCCACTTGGCTCAACACTGCTACACTAGAGCTATTATGGTAGCAGGAGGAGATCTAGATATGAGCAGTATTGTAAGCTTACATGCATTTACAGAGTCACAGCAACAGCTAGTTCAAGAAATAGCCCCTGATTACAAACTCACAATAGGCAAGGCCAAGGAACTGGATTCTTCCATCCTGAAGAACGCGGAAATATTGGTAGGCTGGGCCCGAAACCATGCGGATACGCTGCTTGATCCGGACAGTAAATTGAAATGGGTTCAAACCTGGTCTGCTGGAGTCGATTCTCTTCCTCAGGCAGAGCTGGGTAAACGAAATATTCTGCTGACGAACACAAGTGGAATTCATGCCATACCGATCTCAGAGATGGTGTTCGGTATGCTGCTGTCTATGTCCCGCATGCTGAAGCAAGCGATTCTGAATCAAGCAAGTCGGAACTGGGACTCAACCGATACCGCTATGAGTGAACTTCATGGCAAGACTATTGTTATCGCGGGTGTAGGGGAGATTGGAACCGCAACAGCCAGACTGGCAGAAGCTTTCGGTATGAATGTTGTTGGTGTCCGCAAATCCGGCAAGCCTGCCCCTCATGTAAGCAAAATGGTAAAGATGGAACAGCTGGAGGAAGTCTTGTCTGAGGGAGATTACATAATTAACATCCTTCCTCTTACGGAGGATACGAAGCATCTATTCAACGAACAGACTTTTGGCGCAATGAAGACAGGTGCTTGCTTTGTTAATGTAGGGCGAGGTGCAACGGTTCAAACTTCTGCTCTGGTTAAGGCATTAGAAGAGAAGAAGCTCTCCGCTGCAGCGCTCGATGTTTTCGAGGAAGAGCCGCTGCCAGCCGATCATCCACTGTGGGGAATGGACAATGTTCTGATCACTCCGCATTTTGCCGGCAGCACGCCGCATTATTCCGAACGTGCCTTCGAAGTCTTCCTTGAAAATTTGAAGGCGTATGTGAAGAATGAGGATCTACCACGTAATTTGGTAGATTACAGCCGTTCCTATTAACCATCCTGAAGATGGATAATAGGTTTCATTAGCTTCATTCATTCGTTTAATCGTAATATAACATAAGGTCTGCTCCTCTCTGCCGTATACAGCAGCTGAGGACCAGACCTTATATGACTTTCACTTCATTTTAATAGGTTACTGCTTAACCTTAATGTTCACACAACCATATATCTCGAATGAATGTCCCCTTCGTGACCTGGAGGTGATGCTGAATCTTCCATCCTGACATGTTCAACTGCTCCTCTAGTGGCTCCGTACTAATAATGACGGCCTCATCAGCAAGTCTCCCGAGACTCCGAAGCATTCCTAGCTGCTCCTCCATAGACAATACGGAGCACAGATTGTAGGGTAGATCAAGTACGGCACGGTCGGCATGACCGGTTAGATCATTCATGTCTCCTAAGGTGACAAGACGGGAGTCGTAACCATAATACTGCAGATTGACTCTCGCCCCCCGAATCGCCAGTGGATTCAGATCATTGCCTCGAATCGCGATTCCCATCGAAAGAGCTTCGATCAATACATTTCCCATACCGCAGCAAGGATCAATTATGGAGACCGCGTCCCCTTCAGGAGCTGCCACATTGACTATTGCTCTTGCCATTCGTGAGCTGAGTCCTGTCGAATAATTATATGGCTTATTCTTATGCTGCAGCCATATCGGCTCTGCATACCGAACGACACCTAATACCCATGTATTCTCCAATTGCATCAACCCATAGGTTATATCAGGATCCTTCATTTTGGCGGTCCCTGTAATGCGCTCCCCTGCCCTGCGCTCAAGCTTCCGTTGTTCATCATACGAATAGGGAACGCCTTCCTTAATATATACAACTTTAAAGGTACAATCCTGCGGTACTTGAAGCGCAAGTGAATCGATATCTGCAAGCAGCCCGAGGAACTCCTTATTCTCAGCCAGGACCTCGAGACGCAGCTTGATGAACGGACTTCGTGACGGATCGATGAGGCGACTGGAACGAAGATAAGCTTGCTCTGGCGGTATACTTATGCCCAGAAGCCGCTGCAGCTCCAAATGACAAAGAGCCTGTTCACTTTCGTGACAGGCATAAGTGTATAGCAAATCTGTAGGATGATGTTCTTTATTGAGTGTATGCGTCATTAACAATCTCAGCAATTCCCTTCTGAATAGTGAATACAGCAGTCACAATGTTGAATAACAAGGCTGCTCTCATTCACAGTGTCCATTACGCTCCTATTATACTCGAAGCGCCGATACCGAAGCGAGCAGCTCTTCAGACAGCTTCTTAAGCTGCTGAATATTCTCTGCCACACCTTCGAGGGAACCCGACTGTTCTTCTGCAGAAGCAGACACTTCCTCCACACTGGCTGCGGATTGCTGAGAAATAGCAGATATCATTTGACTGAAATCGTTCATTTGTCCACTGAGCTCTTCCATTTCAGACAGCCCCATTGAAATCTCTTGAATGACATCAACCATCTGATGCACAGAGTTCGTAATCTGGTTGAAGGCTCCATTCACGGCTTCCATCTGTGCTGTCCCTCTTCTTGTCTCCTCTACACCACTTTGCAGCGATTGAACGACAGATTTGGATTCCTGCTGAATCGTTTCCGTTAGCTCGTTGATTTGGCCTACTGCCTGTGACACATCCTCCGATAGTGTCCGTACCTCTTCGGCTACGACAGCGAAGCCCTTCCCATGTTCCCCCGCTCTCGCTGCTTCAATGGAAGCATTCAAGGACAGGAGGTTCGTCTGTTTCGCAATATCACGAATGACATGCAGCAGCTGGTAAATGTTCTCGTTGGATTGATCCAGCTTATTCACCTGCTCCATGGATATGGATACCCGGCTTGCAATTTGTCTCATCTGTTCAATAGACTTACTCATTGTTTCTTTACCAAGTGTGCCTTGTTCAAGAACTAGCTCGGACATCCCTCTAAGCTGCTCTCCTTTGGCTGCATGGTCCTGAATATGCTCATTCAATCGTTCAACCGTTCTGGCAGATGACTGTGCTGTTTCTGCCTGGCTCTCCACGGCTTTGGCCGATTCCTCCATGGATAAGGCAATCTGCTGACTGCCGATCTTCACTTCTTCGGAAGTTGCTGCCAGGTGTGTACTCTGCACGCCAATGATCTCTGAAGAGTCCTTGATCCGATTTACAATCTGGACTAGACCTGCTTTCATTTGGTTAATGCCTTGTCCAAGCGTAGTCAGCTCATCCTCCAGGTCTCGCTTGATATCCTCTACAGACAGATCACCCTCGGCAATCGCTTTAACATTGTTCTCAATCTGTTTGATCGGAGTGACCAATGTCTTAATCAGCGAGTAAGTACTGATAATCGTCATCACCAAAATAAAGGCAATCCCGATAGAGAGTACGGTCTCTGATGTTCTCGCACTATCTTCAAGCTCTTGGGCTGACAGGTCTGCTTGCTCCTTAATAAAAGCCGACAGAGACATCAGCTCACTCTGCATTCTGTCGAATGAAGCGGTACCCTTCATGAGCACTTCATAAGCCAGCTCAATATCATTCGCATCGCTTCGATTCATTGCTTGGGTATTGATCTTGAAATATTCCTCCCAAGCCGCAGAGAAGGAATTATAGTATTCCCTTTCTGTATCCGTTGTAATTAGCGAGCCATAAGCCTGTCTTTCAGCTGTAAGCTGTCGTATGTAATCTGTACGTTCCTTGGCAACAGCCGCTTTGTTCTCCTGATCGAAGACGGAAGCCAAGAAGTAACTGTAGCTCAAGGATTGGATATGTTCAGTCGTAAAGATTAAATCATCAATTTTACTGATGGACGGCATCCAGTTTCTCGTAATGCTCGTCGTGTTCTTTTCCATCGCTCCCAGCAGTGTCAATGTAATGATTCCTATTGCGATGACATAGATAAGCAGCGGTACCATTACAACCGATATTCTTTGCCTGATGCTCTTTAATTTAAACACCTTTTCTCCCCCTGTGCAGCTATACAAAGCTCATTGTTTTGTAACCTGAAGCCATTCCATAACTTATTGGAACGATGAAATGGATTCCTCCTTATTTTTATTTCGGTAAGCAGCTTTCAAAATATAAGATTTTCAGCTATGTATATTTTTAAGTGCTTTGAGAGCCCTTTTTATCACGGCTTGGGTTATTGTCCTGAAACATACGGGGCTGACATCATAGACTAGAATAAATCTGACGATTAAGGATCGGGTCGACTATGAGAAAAAAAGAAAAAAAATCAGAAATCCGAAGCACTGCTGCTGCGCGTAACAAGATCCCTTCTAATAAGAGGCAGAGTAAACCTCTGAGTAAATCCCAGAGTAAATCTTTAAATAAATCCAACAGCAAATCTCAAGAAAGCTTGCTAGACATAATTCAAGGCAAATCCAACGCCACATCGACAGCTCCTATGTTCGTGCTTCCTCCTCCCATGGAGACCTCTCATGAGGATTTAACGCGCTCGAATCAAGGACTTATAGCGCCACAGAGTCAGCCTGTATCAAACTTCCAGCTCCCTGATTCCAGAACGGCCAAATCCATGCGACTCGCACTTCTGATCCCCTTAACGGAGCAGTTTACTCCTTCAGTGGAAAGCCTGATTGCAGACTCGCTGCGCATGCTGGTTAAAGAAGTCCTCATTCTAAAGATCAATGAGAATCTTCATGATAGTCTGTCGACTTATCGGCCAGATCTCTTACTATGTATCGGTAATCAAGCCGCACAATCCATCACGCCTGAACTCGTACCCCAATCCATTTATACAAAAACAGCCATCTGGTTAAATGACCCTTATGAACCATGCGAATATATACATTCTGCATACCATGACTGGAGCCTTGTCATCACACAAAACATGCTGCACCATCCTATATATGAGAGATACGGTTATAAAAATATTATCGTTATGCCATATAGTGCCGATCCGATGATTTACAAGCCTCATCGACCACAGCCGGAATTCCACTCCGATCTACTCATTGTTGGGAATTATTCAGAGGAACGTCTCCCCTATATTCATGCCATTCGCCATAGATTTGAGGGAAAGAAAGTACGTGCATTAGGCCAAAACTGGGAGCCAGTGGATCAGATTGAGACTTGTCAGGCCGATAGCGAGACGATGATCAGTGCGTACTACAACGGAGCGAATATGATCGTGCATTGGGACGCTGCACCTCGTCAATTGTATGAGATCGCGGCATGCGGCGTATTTCAAATCGTGGAAAACTCTCCGGAAATTCACGAGCTGATGAAGCCTGGCGAGGATATTATCATCTACCGCAATCCCGAACAGCTTGGCTCCAAGCTGCAATACTACAGCGAGAACACTGATGATAAAAGAATGATTGCTTCAAGAGCTCTCTATAGCAGCAAATACGACTATTCCTATCTTCAGGCAGCTATGAAACTAATCCAGCAGTTGAACCATCTTTAACTAACCATACTCAGGATTAGGCGGTGTCCCTGCATGAAGCTGATCGCTTATTATTTACCTCAATTTCATCCAATCCCTGAGAATGATCTGTGGTGGGGAGAAGGCTTTACGGAATGGACGAACACACAAAAAGCTAGACCGCTGTATCCGAATCACAAACAGCCAAAAGAGCCATTGAAAAACTATTACTATAATTTGATGGATCCTTCGGTCCGTGAATGGCAGGCGAGCTTAGCCCGATTTTATGGCATCTACGGTTTTTGCTATTACCACTATTGGTTCAAAGGAAAACGTCTGCTTGAAAAGCCGCTTGAAGCTATGTTACAGTCAAAAACTCCTGACTTCCCCTTCTGTCTCTCCTGGGCCAATGAACCGTGGACCCGCAGATGGGATGGCAGTAATAATGAAGTCCTCATGCATCAGGATTACGGAGATGAAGACGATTGGACTAAACATTTCTATGAGCTGCTTAAGGTATTTAATGACAAGAGGTACATTCGTATTGATAATAAGCCTTTATTTGTTATCTATCGTCCGGGTCTGATTCCGCGATGTGAGGAAATGTTGAAGTACTGGAACAAGCTCGCTGTACAAAATGGGCTTCCCGGCATCTATTTTGTACAGACGCTCGGCGGGTTTGATATACCGAATCAAGCTGGATTTGAAGCGAGCGTTGAATTTGAACCGCATTATACCTTTGCGCATACACATACTCAAGGGTTATGGAGCAAGGTAAAAAAGAAGGAGAACGAGCACCTGGTGTTTGACTATGATGGTGCCTGGGAAATGATCTTGTCCCGATCTCCTCATCGAAGTGGAGAGCAAATCCTACCTGGTGCTTATGTGAATTGGGATAATACCCCACGCAGAGGATACAAGGGACAGAGCTGCATCGGGTCCAGTCCGGAGAAGTTTGCTTACTATTTAAGCAGACAAATAGAGCGGGCAGATAAGGTATATGGTTCTTCATTTCTGTTTGTCAATGCGTGGAATGAATGGGCAGAGGGGACTTATCTAGAGCCGGACAAAGACCATGGCTTTGCCTATTTGGAGGCTGTCAGAACAGCGCTTCTTAATTACGCGCCATGAATGGCAAGTGTAGGGAGTCCGCTGCTGGTATCCACAATGATCATATAATTCAAGCCATCTGTTCCCTTAAGCATGAGTCCAGGCTGCGTCGGTAAGGTGGCCGGATAAAATCGGTGCGAAACAATGGTTGGCGTTACCGGCGGAACGATTGGTGTTCCCATGGACATGAGCCGGGATCCAGCCACCACATTCTGGCCTGCGCTGATATTTAGACCTGCACCCAGATTTCCTTGGATCGTTGCACTATCATCCACAAAGATGCCGCCGCCCCATACACTCATACTGCCCGCGATATCTAAATTTCCGATGGTTGAATTTCCGTTTACCTGAAGCTGACCAAGAATCGTTTGATTACCGGTCACAAGAACCTGATCAAAAGTCGGCATAATTCTATCACTCCTTCCTTCTTACTATACATTCTATGTAAATGGACGTCTTTTGCTATATAGCAAAAGTACAATTAAATGTACATTTACATAGAATTAGGATTTATGCAAAACTGTCAGAATGATAAATTGTCTAAAATGTCAATCTTGCCTATCAGTTCTCAGGAGAGCAGCATAGCTTCCGCCAACAATTGATATGAAACCAGTCTCTGCTCGTAACTGGCAGCTCGTGTTGCAATCAGCAGACTGCTGGACTGCGTACGCTCACTCAGCTTGATCAGCTCATCTCTTACCTCCTTCGGGTTCCCAACAATGACCGGAAATTCAGTAGCAGGAAGGCTGCGAGATGACTTCTCCTGATGGACTGAAGCCTCTTCCTTCCAGGAATGGGCTTCTTCCGTCGTAGGGGCACATATGACACTGACTGCGATAAATGCCTGGGGGCTGTCCATGCTTTTTGGAGAAACAAAATTCGCTGTATATCTCTCGATCATCTCTACCCCGTCGAGCTCACTCATAAATTGTCCAAATACATAGCCTGTTCCTAGACTTGCTGCATATTCTGCGCTTTTTACATTCGTGCCGAGCATCCAGAGACTGGGACGATTGACCGGGACTGGCTTTGCAGCAATTGCTTCCCCCTCATAGGTATACTCCCCTTGAAGAAGCTGCTGCAGATCCTTGACTCGATCCGGATATTCCACAACCTTCTGCAGAAAATTACCTGCTAGAGCCATGGATAGATGTGCAGATCCGCCGGGAGCACGGCCAACGCCAAGCTCGATGCGCCCAGGGTACAGGGTAGAGAGCATATTATATTTTTCTGCCACTAGGATCGGATGATGATAGGGCAGCAATACCGCTCCTGAACCGAGCTTTATATGACGGGTACGAGCCCCGATATGGGATAGCAGCACTTCCGGACTTGCCGATTCAATCCCTGGCAGATTATGATGCTCAGAAGTCCAGTACCTCGAATATCCGAGACGTTCCCCTTCGATAGCCAGCTGAGCCGATCGGCGGATTGCCTCTTCCGCTGAGCTGTCCATGAGGCTTGGCACAAGATCGAGTATGCCGAGTTCAATTCGCTTCGCTTCCATCATGATGTTATCTCCTTATCTATTTAATCCAAGTCATAAATGGAGCCGACCTTCAATCCATAGAGTTCATTATAAATCTTCTCGGCAAAAGCATCCGTCATCCCAGCAATATAATCGATAATCATATGTTCCCAGGTCCATATGGGATTGGGACGAGCTTGATCCTTCTCATACCGCTGCAGCCAATCTGTTGGAATAATAGCCTTCGAAGTAACCGGATCATTGAAGGCGTGCCAGAGCCTGCGGATAATCCACTCGCTTCTTTTTTGCAGACGCTGTACCCTTAGATCCTTGATCATCGTCACCCATGCAAAGCTCTTCAGCACGCTCACTGTACGAAGCATGTCCAGGTCTTCCTTCCCTTCCTTCATGAAGGTCACCTTCTTCCAGTCCCCTGTATCGATTATTCCGAGAGCGGCTACGAATGCGCTGACCCAATACGCTTTGACCTCCCGCCGAGTTCGTGAGTAGTCATGATCACAACCAGGAAGCTTCTCATTCCAGATTCGCAAGAATTCGTTCAGCACTTCATCTACTTTGGGTTCTATTTTCTCAGGCATCCACCCCAACCAGAAGGGATCATCCAATGTCATAATCTTGTCCACAATAAGCCGTTTGACGTAAGGATCATGCAGGAAGTGTTCATGCACCTCGATCTTCCCAGCTTTGATCCCGTCTTCCAGATCATGCGCGGAATACGCAATGTCATCACATAGATCCATCAGCTGGGCTTCCAAGGTCTTCTGACCTGTCGGGATGCCCCATTCGCTGCGTATTTCCTTGATATAGCTCCATTCATGATGGTACATGCCCTTCTTATTCTCCGTGCCGGGATAAGGATATTTATTGATACCCAGAAGCACCGCATCCGAGAGATTAAGCCCATCAATATTCTCCCGCTTCTCCAGGAACATAATCAGCCTGAAGTTATGGGCATTCCCTTCAAAATGCTCGTATTTACGGCGCATCGTCTCTTCTACGGTTCGATACTGATGGGTCGAAGACTTCCCTGTTCCACTGGGATCTACGATCGACAAGACCTTATCCTCGATCAGGTCATTCAAAATACTGTCCAGTACTTCCTCACCTTTATGACCGAACGGGGGATGTCCAAAATCATGGGCGATCGAGGCGCATTCGACGACCTCCGGATCAATGACGAGTCCAGGATTATCGGCACGAAGCTCTTCGACATCAGGGTAGCGTCTTAAGAGACTTTTGGCCGCTTCGCGCGCAATCTGGGCGACCTCAAGTGAATGTGTCAGACGTGTCCGATAATAGTCCCCCGTTCCGGCTCCAAACACCTGAGATTTGCCCTGCAATCTTCGAAAGGTTGGTGAATGGATAAGACGGGAATAGTCGCGTTCATACGTCGCCCGTGATCCTTCTGATTTATTAACTTCAGCATATCGTCTATGTTCTCTCAGCTTCTCCATATAACTCCTCCAATTATTTGAACGTTCCACATGTATGAGGATCATGTCTCTGATCTTATTTATTACCCGAATCATTTTCATAATGCCTTTAGCTGCTGTAATCAAGAATATATATAGATCATAACGGTGTAGTTTGTCTATATAGTTTCAAATTAACCTTTTTAATGAGTTATGAAATGGATTCACCATAACTCCAATTCCAAGAATTCTACAATTGTACAATAATGAATGAAGAGAAGATTTTATTTATAAAATTGTTTCAAGTATAACCCCAATGCGTATAGTTTCACTAGCTCCAGCCACAACTTCTTCCACTATATTTGATGCTTATAGAAAGAAATAAGCCACTTCTCTATACGAGAGGCGGCTTATTTCAAATTGTATTTTAACTTGTATTTCAGATTACTATTTTCATCTGTTACAGAATTAAGAGCTGTAATCCTTATCTGCGCATCTTCGGATCTAGAACATCCCGCATCCCATCTCCCAATAGATTAAACCCAAGCACCGTCAGCATGATGGATACGCCTGGAAAAATCAGAGTCCAAGGTGCCGTCTGGATAAATTGTCTCGAATCCGACAGCATCTTCCCCCACTCCGGAGAAGGAGGCTGCGCCCCCATTCCCAGAAATCCAAGTGCAGCAGCTTCCAGAATCCCTGTTCCAATTCCGAGCGTGCCTTGCACGATAATGGGGGTAAGACTATTCGGAAGGACATGACTTATGAGGATGCTCCCATTTTTCATGCCAATCGACTTCGCTGCTGTAATGTACTCTTCTTGCTTCAAAGAAAGCACTCTCGCCCTGACAAGTCTTCCATAGGTCGGAATGTTGACGATGGCGATGGCCACCAGCGCATTAAATAAGGAAGGCCCCAGAATGGCAACGATGGCAATCGCGAGCAGTATGCCTGGAAAAGCAAGCAGGATATCAAACAGACGGGAGATCAGCATATCCAGCCATCTTCCATAATATCCTGCAATAATGCCGAGCATGGTCCCTACGACAATGGAACCGATAACCGAGGCAAAGCCCACCCATAGGGAAATCCGCGCCCCAAACACTACACGGGTAAATACGTCACGGCCCAGATCATCGGTACCAAACCAATGCTCAGCAGATGGAGGTTTAAGCCGGTCAGCCAGCACCTGTTCTTTATAATCATAGGGAGTAAGCAGAGGCGCGAATATCGCGACGCCTATAAAAAACACTAGAATGATGAGCCCTGCCACTGCCATTTTGTGATGAAGAATTCCCCGAAGCGCATCACGCCAAGGACCGGATACTTCTTCAGCTGCCTCAACTCCGGCTTTACCGCTGTCTAAACTGACTTGTCCCATATCCGTCCCTCCTATTTGTACTGGATTCGAGGATCAACCGCCGCATACAAGAGGTCAACGATCAGATTGATCAGAATGTAGATAAAAGCAATGATCAGAATCCCGGATTGGATGACAGGATAATCACGGAAGCTGATCGCATCATAGATGTACCTGCCGACACCCGGCCAGGCAAAGATCGTCTCTGTTAGCACAGCTCCGCCAAGCAGCATTCCCATTTGCAGCCCAATGACCGTTAGCACAGGGATAAAAGCATTCTTCAGCGCATGCTTGTATACGACGAAGAACTGTCTCATGCCCTTCGCTCTCGCTGTTCGGATATAGTCGGAGCTCATGACCTCAAGCATGCTGGAGCGTGTCATTCGGGCAATGACGGCCATCGGAATGGTTCCCAGCGCAATGCTCGGCAAGATCAGATGCTTCACTGCAGTCCATACTTGATCAGAACGTCCGGATATCATCGCATCAATGACATATAGACCGGTCACAGACTCGATGGGATCTCGTACATTCATCCGACCGCTTGAAGGCAGCCACTTCAATTCATTAGCAAATAACCACTGCTCCATAAGACCAAGCCAGAAGATCGGCATGGACACCCCTACTAATGCAATGACCATACAGATGTAGTCAAACCAGGAATTGTGCCGCCAAGCACTGATGATCCCTGCATTCACGCCAATGACGACTGCAAAGATCATACTTGCCAGAGCAAGCTCCAGCGTTGCCATCAGATAAGGGACAATTTCCTGGGCAATAGGAATTTTGGTACGGATGGACTCCCCAAGATCACCGCGTACAAGTTCACTCAAGTAAGCAAAATATTGCTCTAACCATGGTTTGTCGAGCCCGAGTTGATCGCGCAGCGCCTGCTTGGATTGTTCTGTCGCCTTTTCGCCCAAGATAGTCTCCGCAGGGTCTCCGGGGATCGCGTGAATAATCGAGAATACGATAATCGTCATCCCCAGCAGCACAGGAATAAGGACTAAAAGTCTTTTGACAATATATGTACCGATATCTCTCACCTGCCTGTAGTCAATTTGGATTGTTATATAAAGAGAGAAGAAGAACAAGCCGCAGTAAACTGCGGCCGTGGGCTATGCTATTTTAGCCTTCATCGCTATTCAAACTTCATCATCCTACCCGAGCGATTGAGCTCCTCATTCGAAATAGATCGATTCATACGATTCACTGCCTGTCGGCGCAAGTACAAGTCCCTTGAGATTGGCTGTGGCTGCAAGCAGCGGTGTCGTATGCACGAGAGGTACCCATGGCGCATCCTCTTTTATAATAACCTGGGCCTGCTTATACAGCTCTTCACGCTTAGTCTGATCTGTCTCTTGCTGTGCTTCGACCAGGATAGTATGCAGCTCATCACTTGAATAGTAGGTGTAGTTATTGCTTGGAATGGCATCCTTGTCCAGAAGCGTGTAGATGAAGTTGTCTGGATCACCATTGTCTCCAGTCCATCCCAGCATGAAGATATCCTCCTTCTCACCTGCCTGCAGATCATCGAGATAAGTCGCCCACTCTGGTGACTCAATATTTACCTTTACGCCGATCTGTTCAAAATCCGCCTGGATTACCTCCGCCACTTTTCTTCCATCCGGCATGTACGGACGCGGCACAGGCATCGCATAGAAGGTATATTCTCCTGGAAGACCGTCAGGATAACCGGCTTCAGCAAGCAGCTGCTTTGCTTTTTCCAGATCGTATTCATAGTCCTGAATCTCGTCATTATAGCCCCACAATGTCGGCGGCATCGGATTCACGGCCGGTACTGCTTGACCGGAGAAGAAGGCATCGATAATTCCCTGCTTATTAACTGCATGGCTCAGCGCTATTCTCACCTTCGGATCATTAAACGGCTCCTTGTTAAAGTTAAAGCCCAGATAGGCTACGTTAAATGGCGGCCGTTCAATCTTCTGCAGCTCACTGTTGCTCTCAAGCGTTGGCAGGTGATCTGGACTCAAATCTTCCATCAGGTCGATTTCACCGTTCTGCAATGCATTAAATCTGGCCGTGTTATCAGGTATGGAGCGAACAATGACTCTCTCAAGCTTAGGGAAGCCTTCCTTCCAATACTCGGCATTCTTCTCAAGGGTAATTGAATCGTTCCGTTTCCACTCCTTGAAGACGAACGGTCCGGTTCCGACCGGCTCGCTCTTGAAGTTCTCCTTTTTCTCCTGAATCGCTGTTGGGCTCGCAATACCGAAGGAAGGCATCGCAATATTTTGCAGGAATGGAGCTTGTGGATTGTTTAATGTAAATTCAACGGTCAGATGATCTATAGCCTTCACTTCCTTGATGATCCGGCTTCCATCCGGGCCAAACATGGAATCGTAGTAATCATACGAATCCCCTTCAAATTTGAACTCACTGTTCGGATCGTTCCAGCGGGTGAAGTTGAAGACAACGGCCTCTGCATTAAACTCTGTACCGTCATGGAATTTGATGTCTGGTCTCAGGTTGAATACATATTTCAACCCATCAGTGGATACTTCCCAGCTATCGGCCAGCTCTCCTTCAACCTCCGTCGTTCCCGGTTTATACCCGAGAAGGGTATCGAATATCTGCTGTGTAATCTTCAGTGATTCTCCATCCGTAACAATTGACGGATCGAGCGCAACAGAATCGCCCCCTCTTCCCATCACAAGCTCCGTCTGTATTTCTGCAGCCGGTGTTCCTTCAGATGCTTCTGGTTCTGGGGAATTCCCTGGGTCAGTGGTACTTCCTCCCCCTCCACTGCAGCCTGTAATCATGATCATGACCGCAAATACAAACCCTAATACTCGCTGATGCTTACGACTTCTCATCTACCATTTCCCCCTATGTTTATGATTCAATTGATTCTGCATATAAGTGGCAGGCCGTAAAATGTCTGCTGTCCGTCTCAAGTAAAGCCGGTCGTTCTTCCCGGCATACGGGCATTACATAAGGACAACGTGTATGAAAAGCGCAGCCTTGAGGCGCATTCGTCGGACTCGGCACTTCGCCGGTGAGTACAATCCGTTCCTTCTTCAAGAAAGGATCGGGTTCTGGAACAGATGATAAGAGCGCCTTCGTATAGGGATGCTGTGGATTGTCAAACAGCTCCTTCTTATCTGCAAGTTCTACAATCCGCCCCAAGTACATCACAGCCACCTTGTCGCAAATATGCTTCACGACACTAAGATCATGGGCTATAAATATATACGTAAGAGCAAACTGCTCCTGAAGATCCTGCAGTAGGTTGACGACCTGCGATTGAATGGAGACATCAAGTGCGGATACGGGTTCATCCAGCAAAATAAGCTTCGGCTGCAAGGCGAGCGCTCTCGCAATACCAATACGCTGACGCTGCCCGCCTGAGAATTGATGAGGATAGCGCTGCATATGAGACTTGTTCAGCCCCACGACATCAATGAGCTCACGTACGCGTTCTTCGCGCTCTGCAGCTTGTCCAATGCCGTGCACCTTGAGCGGTTCCTCTAGAATTCGGCCAACCGAATGACGAGGATCAAGGGAAGAATACGGATCTTGAAATACGATCTGCATCTCTCTCCTCTTCCGCCGCATGCCTTCCTCATCCAGCTCCGTAAGCTCGACTCCGTCAAAGCGGATGCTGCCTTCGGTAGGTTCAATGAGTCGAAGCAGCGAGCGGCCGGCCGTAGATTTGCCGCAGCCGCTTTCTCCTACAATACCGAAGGTTTCCCCCCGGTTCACTTTAAAGGACAGGCCATCCACCGCCTTCACTAGCTCCTGATGCTTACTGAATCTTCCGAGCACTCCTCTGCGGATGGGATAGTATTTCTTCAGACTGGTGACATTCAGTAAAGGCTCGGTCATATGGCATCCTCCTGTGGAAGCTCCTCCAGCCAGCACCGGCTGGAATGTCCTGTGCTTCGTTCCACAAGCTCAGGCAGCTGCTCTGTACAAATCTCCATTACATGAGGACAGCGGGAAGAGAAACGACACCCCTTCATCTGGTTGCTCATAACAGGCACTTGTCCCGGGATGGAGTATAGCCGGTCCCGGGAATCGGCAAGCCGCGGAACAGAGCGAATCAAGCCTTGAGTGTACGGGTGCTGAGGCCGGCTAAAAATGTCCCTTACGCTTCCCTGCTCGACAACCTTGCCTGCATACATGACCGCAACCCGATTACACATCTCAGCCACTACGCCCAAATCGTGAGTAATCATCAGCACGGCCGTACCGTGCTTCTTATTCCTTGCACGAATCAAATCGAGAATTTGGGCCTGAATTGTTACATCAAGCGCTGTTGTCGGTTCATCTGCAATCAACACTTCCGGGTTGCAAGAGATGGCCATCGCGATCATGACCCGCTGTCGCATACCGCCAGATAATTCATGCGGATACTGGCTGATCATCTTATTAGGACGAGAGATTCCGACATCGGCAAGCAGACTGACTGCCTTACTCATGGCCTCCTTACGGCTGATGCGCTCATGAAGACGAAGGGTCTCCATCATCTGCTGCCCAATGGTAAAGAGCGGATTCAAGGATGTCATTGGCTCTTGAAAAATCATAGAGATGGTCTTGCCGCGAATACGGCACATCTCCTTTTCCTTTAGCGGAACAAGATCACGTCCTTTGAGATAGATGGCTCCTTCCACAATTTTTCCTGGAGGGCTTGGCACAAGTCGGAGGACCGATAAGGAGGTCATGCTCTTACCGCAGCCCGACTCTCCGACAAGACCAACAACCTCACCAGGATAGAGAGCAAGATCAACGCCATCCACAGCAGGCACCTCCCCCTTGCTTGTCATAAAGCTTGTCTTCAAATTCTCAATTCGAAGTACAGGTTCACTCATGATGATCCCCTCTTTTTTGAATGAAAGTATAAGTGAGCAGGTTAGATCTATGTGAGCGGCAAGATGCCGTAATCACCTATGCAAGTGTGAATGCTATGAAGCAAGTGTGACCATTGTATGAATTGAGCTTAGGTCAAATAACAATCTGGCAAATCCTTTTCCATACCTCAGTAAAGTGAAGGGAGGGTATAGCGATAATGAATTACAGTGTATGCCCATCAGATTAAAACGAAAACGGGAAACAAAAAGCTTAAGTGAGTGAAGTACCGTCATTAAGAATTGTCTAGAATTAAGTGAGAAGTTCTAGATGTTTAGAATCGAAATCGGAGTATGTCTCTTTGTTTGACATAGTGAGGTTTAAATTTAAGAAATATCTTGCGAGCAGGGTAAAGTGTGATAAGTTGTCCATACTTTACAGCAAATATTGGTAAATTTCAATAGGTTTTCTATCATGATTTTCTATAATTTATTTTTAATGTAATGTATTCTGACTTTGATTTAACCTAAATAAGGCGAATGATCCCTCTTAACAGGAAGATTCGCCTCTGTATGTTATTTTATGTCGCCTGCTTCTTTAATAATCCGATCCTGATCCTTACTTCCTTCTGAATAGGCTTGAGATAGCAAGTAACATGCGGGTCTTTTGGATCTTAGCTGCCGACGGCAATCTCTCTAACCATTGATTACGTATTGAAGACTGCGGCTCATGTCCTAGAAATTGAATCTTAAGCTCCTCCATACGCACCATGTTTATCATTATTTCGTCTCTCATCAGCGATCCTCTCCCTATCCCTTTATTTGATCTCATTGTACCTGTAATGCAGCTGCTCATCGTCGGTTCAGGGTCTGAACCACAAGTATGAAATGGACCCCGTCCCCAGACGGAGATTAATCCCATACCTGCTTCGTCGTATGAATGCTGAAACACAGAATAGGAACTAGCTGCAAAGGGATAATATGGTAGACGTTATGAAGTGAAATGTAGAAAAACACGTCTGAATCACTCAAGGTATGTTGAAATCGGTTCAACTTATGGGCTATTTTGTAACAATTTGCGAAAAACAGACCCTCGCGTCATATTAGCGGCAGATATTTTACATAAATAATGAAGATTATATTTAATTTCTTTGATAGAATGTGCTTAAGTTAAATTTTTGGGAGGGTTGACCATCTATGTTTAAATGGAAAACAGCATTATCTTCAGCTGCAGCTACTGCACTATTATTTAGTTCTTTAGGATTAGCCAGTGCCGCTTCAGAAACAACCGCGGCTGTCTCTACACCAGACAACAGCGGGACACACATCACACTTGTACATACCAATGATTCACATGCCCGTGCGGTAGAGTCTTCACCGAATATGGGCTATGCCAAAGTGGCAGGGATCTTCGACAAATACCGTGCTGAGAACCCAAACACCCTGTTTCTGGATGCAGGTGACGCAGTACATGGGACGACCTTCGCTACTCTGGTCAATGGAGAGAGCATTATCAAAGTCATGAACGAGATGGGCTATGATGCCTTCGTTCCCGGAAATCATGAATTCAATTATGGCTGGGAACATCTTATAACACTGACTGACAAGCTCAATTTTCCAACGATCAGTGCTAACGTGAGACTCAAAAAAGATGGGACAAGCCTGTACGAGCCATACATTATTAAAGAAGTAGATGGAGTGAAGATCGGTATTATTGGATTGACAACTCCAGAGACCGCCTATAAGACAAATCCTAAGAACGTGGAGGAGATCGATTTTACCGATCCTTCCGATGAAGCACAGAAATATGTAGATGAAATTCGTGATGAAGTGGATGTTGTCGTTATGCTTGCACACATCGGTCAGGATGATTCAGATGTGGACAACACCTTTGACATTCTAGACGAAGTTGACGGCATTGATATCTATATCGACGGGCACAGCCACACGGTGCTTGAGGATGGACTTGTTGCAGATAATGGAACACTGGTTGCGAGCGCTGGCGAATATACGAATTATGTCGGCGTCGTTGATCTATGGGTAGACGAAGGCAAAGTCGTCTCCAAGAAAGCAACCTTGATTGATGAAGCGGAAGCCGCTGGTATTGCTCCTAATGAGGAAGTAGCCGCAATTGTTGCTTCTGTTACAGAAGATCAAGCGCCAATTCTGGATGAAGTCGTTGCCACCATTACCACAGATCTGGAAGGCACACGTGAGAAGGTTCGCGCTGGAGAGACGAATCTTGGCGATCTGATCGCGGATGCACTCCGTGAAGTTTCCGGTGCTGATATTGCTCTTACCAACGGCGGTGGAATTCGTGCTTCTATTGAGAAGGGCGAAGTGACCAAAGGCGAGGTTATTACCGTTCTGCCGTTTGGCAATCAGATCGTTACTTTGAATGTTAAAGGCGAAGACGTCATTGCTGCTCTTGAGAATGGAGTAAAAAGCTACCCTGAAGCCAGCGGCGGTTTCCCACAGATATCCGGTTTCAGCTTCAAGATTGATCCATCCAAAGAACCTGGAAACCGTGTGCACTCCGTAATGGTAGGCAACGAGCCTATCGATCCTGAAGCAACTTATATGCTGGCTACGAATGATTTCACTGCAGTCGGCGGTGATGAATACGAAATGTTTACCAAGTACGCTCAAGCCGGTATGTACGGTTCTCTGGACGAAGCATTAATTACACATTTGCAGAAGCTCGGAAATGCAGCGGTAAATACAGACGGACGAATTGCGGAAGCTGCAGCTCCTACAGTAACTACGCCTGTAGAAGAGACACCTGCACCTGAAGCACCCGTTGAAGAGGAACAACCCGATACAACGACCAAGCCGGCAACACCAGTGAAACCAACAACGCCTTCGGTCGAGAAGCCAAAAGTTTATGTCGTTAAATCCGGTGATACGCTCTACTCGATCTCGAAAAAGCACGGTACAACATGGCAGACGATCCAAAAGCTCAACAAGATTAAAAATGCGCACTGGATATATCCTGGCCAGACATTGAAGCTGCCTTCCGCTTCATAAGAAACTTGTCAGATAGATCAATAGTCATGGATTCTATATTAAATCCTAAAAATTCTACAAAAATTCAAAATAACTATTAATATTCTAAATAAAAGTCCGATATTATAGTTATATAGTAATTATTTAGGAGTGAAACCAGTGTGGCATATGTAATTATTTATGTACCGAATAGGTACTAAGTCACACTAAACATTGTATACTCATCTTAGCAAACCCACGAGATAAGTTAGACGAAGAATATCATACGACATTAGTTTCTTATCTAAGCTTGGAGCCATTCATAAAAGTCAGAAAAGTCCTGAACATAAGTTCAGGACTTTTCTCTGACTCTAGCTATTTAATGCTTAGCAACAAAAATAATAGATTCCCTCTATATCAAGTTTAGGATATATGGCAGGGTCAAACTTTGTAGAATCGAATATATTATATTAACCAATTCGACTATCACAAATTAGATATAATATGCTGCTTCGCCAGATCGATAATTTCCGCTTGAGAAAGGCTGGATTCCAGACTTCCTTCAGGATACGTATCGGTATAGAGTTTGCATTCCGCTCGTCCGTTGGCAGCATCTCTTCCTATGATAATTCTTAGCGGTATCCCGAACAAATCGGCATCCTTGAATTTGACTCCTGGCCGTTCATTGCGATCATCGACCAAGATTTCAAGCCCCAGCTGAGACAAGGCGTTCTCCATTTCATCAGCAAGCTCCATCTGGGCCGAATCCTTACTTGATACAGGAATAATATGCACATGATAGGGGGCAATCGCCGCAGGCCAGTGCATGATCCCGTCCTCAGCATATTGCTCTGCTACTGCTCCTACTAGACGCGATACTCCAATTCCATAACACCCCATAACAGGAACCTGCGGCTTCCCTTCTCGATCCAGGACAGAAGCACCCATTGCATCACTATATTTTGTGCCTAATTTGAATATATGACCGACTTCGATCCCTCGCTCGAAGGAAAGTGCTGCTCCGCATGAGGGACAAGTATCACCGTCTGCCGCATTTCGCACATCATGAACTTCATCCCATGTGAAATCCAGGCCGGGAACGGACTGAACATAATGATAGTCCTTCTCGCCAGCACCCGTCACACTTGTTCTCATCTTCGTGACTGTATGGTCTGCAATGACTTTCATGGAAAGGTCATACGGACCCAGATATCCAACAGGCAGACTAAGCTCTCTGCTCATTTCTTCCGGCATGAGTTCAAGGTGCTGTGCTCCAAGGACCTTCTGCAGTTTAATCTCATTGACCTCATGGTCGCCGCGAATAAGCACTGCGACAGGCCTGCCATCAGCAACATATAGCAAGGTCTTGATTACATCCTGAGGTGTGGTTTGCAAAAACTGTGTAATTTCGCCAATGGTCTTCATACCCGGCGTGTGTACCTTCACCTTAGCCGTAGTTCTATGCTGCTTCTCATCTAGAACTTGATTTCCATCGTGAATCGGAGTTATTCCATACCTCGCCTTCTCCAAATTGGCTGCATATTCGCAATGAGTACAGGAGACAATGGTATCTTCGCCTATGTCTGCAAGTGCCATATATTCATGGGTCTCGCCACTGCCTCCAATCGTCCCGGCATCAGCTTCAACTTGCTTGAATCTCAGACCCAAGCGTGTAAATATACGGGAATAAGCTTGAGCCATTGCCGCATATGTCGTATCCAAATCCTCATAATTCGACGAGAACGAATAGGCATCCTTCATCGTAAACTCCCGGCCGCGGAGTACGCCAAATCGTGGTCTCCTTTCATCCCGATATTTCGTACTGATCTGATAGAGCGTAACGGGCAGCTGGCGGTAACTCTGTACATTATCACGTACAAGTGATGTAATTACTTCTTCATGTGTGGGACCCAGTGCGAAAGGACGTTCATGCCTATCATTTAATCTCATCAGCTCTGGTCCATAATCGGCTGATCTCCCGGATTCATCCCATAGCTCAAGCGGCTGCAAGGAGGGCAGCAAGGTCTCTTGTGCACCAATACCGTCCATTTCTTCTCGAATAATTCGCTCGATCTTAAGAAGTACTCTTCTCCCCAGCGGTAAGAAGCTGTACACTCCGGAAGCCGTTTGTCTTATCATTCCTGATCGAAGCAGCAGTTTATGACTTCTGATCTCCGCTTCTGCAGGCGCTTCTCTTAAAGTTGGGGCGAGCAGCTGACTTTGTTTCATACCTATGATCCTCCTTGTGTGTAATAAACGCAAAAAAGACACTCTCGTCAGGGACGAAAGTGTCGTGGTACCACCCTAATTTTAATCTTGCTCGAATAGACAGGGGCAAGCCCTTCCTTCAAGCGAGATCCTCTACTTCGGCTTAACGTGCCGATCACCCGGCAGATGAATACAACAAGCTATCGTATCCACATGCAGCTCCAAGGTAGGAGTATAAGAAGCTGACCTGGAGATCTTTCAGCACTAACGGATCTCTTCTCTGACAGGAGGCTTAAGCATTATACCATGTCCTTATTCATCGCTGTTCACATTTTAAAGAGCAGAATAATAGATTTACTGATTATTGTCAATCCTTTTCCATATATCGTGCTCACTTCTTGCATTCTAATCACAAAGTGGAAAGAAAATACGCTGACAGGCTTGCATCTAAAAGGTAATATAGTAATGAGTACAGGCCTCATCTTGCAGCAGAAAGGAGTTATTGATCATGTTGAATTATATTATTTATGATTTGGAATTTACCGTTAGTCGAAGCACACGCTACACATCTGAAATTATTGATATCGGTGCAGTTAAGGTAGCTCCCGTGGGTGAAGACGGCACACTGGCTGTAATCGATACATTCCATACGTTTGTAAGACCTTCTAATAAATCGGTGCTCTCTGCGGACACCATCCAGTTTACAGGCATTACGCAAAAGGATATCGACGCAGCTCCGCTGTTCCCCGAAGCAGTCAAAGAATTCATTAACTGGCTTCCTGAATCCTACTATCTATGCTCATGGGGCCCGGATGATAAGAGCAAGTTCGTATCCCATTGCCGTACGCATCAATTGAAGGTCGACTGGATCATTAATCATAACGATGTACAAAAACAAATCTCCCGCGCCCTCCGTAAAGAAGGCGGCCCACGCCAGCTTGGTCTTAGTCAAGCCCTTATGTTATGCGGTATCGAATTTGACGGAACTCAGCACCGGGCACTGGATGACGCTCTCAATACAGCCAAAGTATTCATCCATCATTTCAATCAACTAGAACTGGAGCTGAATAATGCAGCCGAAGAGGAAGGAACCAAATCCAAGCTCGTATATTCCAGCGGAGATGAAGACAAGCACAATCCATTTGGAGATCTGGCAAAATTGCTGGGATCGTCCGATTCGTAAGATTAAGCCTCTATGCCACCCTCATTCTCATATAACGCCAGCCAAGTCTTGAGCCTCTCTCGCAACTCATTTCGACACTGCGGGGGCTCGAGAATTTCAGCATCTGATCCATATTGGACAAGCCAGTCCATGAACTCCTTGTGATCATTTAAGATAACCTCTAGAAGCAGGCTTCCTTCTGGCTCTTCTATCATCACAGGTTGTACTAACATTTCACTTCTTCTGACCCGATCTGCAGCATGCGGCTTAAATCGAACCTTGTATGTAGTGTGCTCATGACCTCTATGTACAGACCATGTTTCTTTAAAAAACGATTGCAGTTCCGCCGCTTCGCGCCGGAATGTCAGTGTCATTACTTCTGCCTCTCTGATACAGCTCATCCGCAGCGCTTCAACACGATTCGTATGATGACAATGACCGATTACATAAAAATGATGGTCCTTCGGAAGCAGATAATAGGGATCTATTCTTAATCTGTCTCCCGATCCGGCATCTATATACCCCTCTGTATCTTCCGCTGGCGATGAGTAAGTCACTTCCATCGTATTCTGATATACACAAGCTTGAACGATGGACACGAGCACCTTCTCATCCTGCTCGCTGTCATAACCGGCTCCAAGCTTCATAACCGCTACAAATTGCTCGGCCCATTCTACTCGCTCGTTGTTCTTCTTCAGGCTTGCAGCCATCACCTTCTCATAAGCACTTTCAAAAGCGGAGGGCAGGATCGGTTTAATCTGATCCATCTCCTCCGCGACTTTAGCAAAGGCTGCATTTTCTTCCTCCGTCCAATTCAGCGGATAAAGAGCAAATCGGCTAATAAATTGATATCCCCGGCCATGCCCCATATTTACAACCGGAATATGCATCGCACTAAGAGCATCCATATCTCTATAGATTGTGCGCTCGGTCGTCTCACAGCGTTCAGCAAGCTCTCTGGCCAAGATACCAGGCTTCGCTTGTACCAAGGTAATAATGCGCATTAATCGAATAAGTCGCTCTGTCATGCGATATCCTCCTGCAACGATAAATTTAACATTTTAAAATGAACTCATGTGATAAAACCTTTCCTCCATATAGTCCATTCTATCTAGGTAAATCCTTATCGTCATCCTTTCACATAGTACTTTAGACTTATATCGGTTATTACCCTTTATTTCATTATGTATATCTTCATACGATAATAAACGCTGCAGACAACTGAAGGCATCGTTCTATCATTGTTCGTCTTCGGATCTCATTATTTTGCTTGCTTCTCGATAAAATCTTCATCATCTTCTTCAAGATAATAGGTGCCGGATGAGTCTCTGACCGTGTCTATATTTTCATCATTTAACTTCTCGTATGTCATTTCATAATATTCGCCTAATTGAATCAGAATCTGGGCTTCACGATAATATTCTAAATCTCCGGATCTGACGGCCATAATCAGCAGCTCATCCGTATGCCGCTTAATGATCCCGCAGCCGGCTTCGTTTCTTCCTCTTTCAAAAGCACGCAATGCCTGCTTCATGATTCCTGTCGTTTCACTCAGCTTTACATATTTTTGGACTCTCGGATCAGGCTGCTTGTTCATGAGCCCCAAGTGAGCCGAAATTTGCAGATATATTTGTTCCCTGCGCAAGAGAACACGCTGCTCCTGCTTCAACTTGAAGGCACTCCAGTATGCGGAGCATACTGATTTTTTGCCGGCAGACTGTGAAGACACTGCAAGCTCAAGAAGCAATGTTTTGGTTTTCCCTTTATAAGCGCTTCCCATTTGCAATACCCAGCCTGCATCCGTTTCCTTGGCTCTTGCTCCGTGTATCTCTTTAATAGTGACTCCTTCTTCCGGTTTAAGCAGCAGCTCCACATCACGATATAAGAGCTTCGGCATGATCTTGGATTGTCTCTTTGCAGGAGGACCGCTGCGCCACTCAATCAGCAAATACAGTGAATTTTCTCCAGAGACAGAAATTACTTCACGATTCCAGGTACAAAATACGTCCAATATCGAACTCATCATTTCTCCTCCCCTGTAAGGCTTTTCTTAATACTAACAGGACAAATCGACAACAGATTGTCACGGAACATATGTTCGGTATAAAATATTGCAAAAAAATGTGACTTTACGCTTTCCGGCTTTTTTAATTCGACTTGATACGACAAAAACCACTAATCTCTAAGATTAGCGGTTTATAACATGGTATATGTCACTTGTTCGATTCTATAATATGACTTCGCTTGTCTCGAGGAATTTATTCGTGTTCATTACACCGTCAATATATGATCTTCGGTATTCAATTGCTCGTTATCAATCGGAGCAAATGTATAGCCGTCAAATACATATCCGCTTCCTACCGGTTCTCCGTTTACCGTAATCATAATCGTTTTGTGTGCTTCTTTCTCCATCTGATTGTTCATCATTGTTATCGTTCTCCTTCTATTTTCCTTGTGTCCTCATTTGTTATATATGTTGTTTCGCATAAAATCATAGGCAATCATGGAACAGACTATGATGAGCTGAACGTTCGTATCCTTCCTTCTTCTACTTACCCTCTCATTCACCAGACTAAACAAGAACGTTACAAACTTTTCATTAGCAAACTATGGTGAAATATGAAACAATTAATATAATAATCCCGTATAAAATAACAGATTTTGCTACACTCACAGCGGGTAACAACCACTTGTATGTATTCTGAAATTAAGGTGGTGAATTGTATGAGAAACACAGGAATGAAGCTGTCTCTTCTCACGATAATCCTATACAGTATCACTCTATTCATATCAGACACCCGAACACATGCCGGGTTTTGGGAGAATCTATATAACGGTTACGAGCAGTACTCTAAGCTCCCTGAGGAAGTCAATCAATTACAGCAAAGCTACGAGCAGACAATGAATGAGCTGAACAGCGCCAAGCAGAACATGGAGGCCTTCCAAGAGAGAAACGAAGACCTGATCAAACAGAACGAGGAGCTCATGAAGCAGAATGACAACCTGAATCAGCTGGTTTCACAGATGCAGCAGGCTGAGGCTGACCGTAAGGCTACGCAGCAAAAAGTCATCAATACGGCTATTGCTGCTGTCCTGCTCATCATCGGGTATTTTATCCTCATCAGAGTCATTCGGTTCCGAATGCGCCGAGCTTCAAGACGCTAGATCCTGGCAGGATCACAGCTAACACAATGACTATCAATCGAATAGAGGAGATTATCTCGTCCAATGCAAATTTCACAAAGTATGGATGCCCCGGGCTTAACCGGACAAGCAGCGACTTTTTCGCTGACGGAACATGACAAGCTTCATATCCTCCATCCTCAGCAGATCGTTGCTTATCGGGGGCCGTCAAGCGGTCGGAACGATCGTTTCACGAACATTCAGGGCATGTACCGCAAACGAAAGCTGATTCGCTCTGAAATGACCGGGCCGTGCCAGTTTGTATGTGCCCTTCCTCCGGGTATTACGATGAAAAGAATCGACCTTGATGAGCACAGCGATCTGCTGTATGATTTTCGGCATTTACTATTCTATAGTGATGGGATTGAAATGCAGACCCGGATTCTCAAGCTGAAGAACATGCTCATTACTCGGGATGCGATCAAGATGAAGTTCTCCGGCAAGGGAACGATCGGTATCCTAACCCAAGGCCAGGTATGTGAACAAGAGCTCCATCCAACCGCTCCATTGTATGTCGATGCAGGCAGCATCATTGCCTATCCGGAGAACGCGAAGCTGGAGCTCACAGTGTACGGCAATCATCTTGCCAGTCAGCATATGAATTACCACTGGAAGATGACGGGACATGGCACCGTTCTGTTTCAGGCTGGCCGGGAGAATCAGAAGCTGGAGGATGATATAAACGACGAGGGCTTCTTCAAGCGGCTGATGCGCGAAATGCTGCCCTTTGGCAATGTATGGATCAAATAGTTTGTAAAATGTTGATAATGAAAAATAACTTCTAATGTTTGTTTTTTCTGCTATAATACTTACTGGAGTACTGCTCAATGGGTACTCTTTCGTTATTATGACAACTGAAAATTGAAATCCATGGATGAGATCCATGGGAGAGGTTCGCGAACTCCCTCTATAAAAAACTATAAAGATTGTCAAAGATGAACTTTAAATATACTGTCTGGGCCTATAACTCTACTGGCGGATTGCTGCGATACACCTTGGTTAGAGTTACCCGGATTGTTTGTTTTCTTATGCCTATCATCTTGAATCGTCAATCTATATAAGAGCCCTGCCAGCAGAGCAGAGGCCTGTTTTTTGTTGAACGAGTTAGGGAACCTTTCTTTTCTTCCTTTGAAGCGTACTGTATTTACGGCACGCAAATTCTAGAAGATGGAGAGGTTTTTTTATGTTTAAAAATGAAAAAGCAATCGTCGTATTCAGCGGCGGTCAAGATAGCACCACCTGCCTGTTCTGGGCGAAGCAGCATTTTGCTGAAGTGGAAGTCGTCACCTTTGACTACGGACAGCGGCACAAGCTGGAGATCGAGGTGGCCGCAGATATCGCCCGCGATCTTGGCGTAGAGCAAACCGTGCTAGATATGAGCCTGTTGAACCAGCTCTCCCCGAATGCGCTCACACGCAGTGACATCGAGATTACGCAGGAAGACGGACAGCTTCCGAGTACTTTTGTAGACGGCAGAAATCATCTGTTCCTAAGCTTCGCGGCAGTAATGGCTAAGCAAAAAGGCGCACGTCATATTATTACAGGGGTGTGCGAAACAGATTTCAGCGGCTATCCAGATTGCCGTGATGTGTTCGTCAAATCGCTGAACGTCACGCTTAATCTGGCTATGGACTATGAATTTGTCATTCATACTCCGCTCATGTGGCTAAATAAAGCAGAAACGTGGGCGCTCTCGGATGAGCTGGGTGCGTTTGACTACGTTCGCGAGCGGACATTAACCTGCTACAACGGCATTAAAGGCGATGGCTGTGGAGAATGCCCTGCATGCAAGCTGCGCAAAGCTGGACTTGATGAATATTTGACTAAACGAGGCGGTGTACAGTGATGAAACCAGAACCCGGCACATTTCGGATTGTAGAACGGCTGCAGCGCATAGGTGAGGACATTCAGCAAGAGCAGCTCCGCTACCACCGGAAGCGGGTCCTTATCAGCAAGGAGTTTACCTTTGACGCGGCGCATCATCTGCACTGCTATGAGGGAAAATGCAAGAACCTGCATGGCCATACCTATAAGGTCGTCTTCGGCATCAGCGGCATTCCTGGTGAAACCGGGATTACCGTGGATTTCGGTGATGTCAAAGAAATTTGGAAGACTCAAATTGAAGGCTATCTCGATCATCAGTATTTGAATGAAACGCTGCCTGCCATGAACACAACAGCGGAAAATATGGTCGTATGGATCTATGAACAAATGGAGGCTGCTCTGCAGAGCGAGCCATACCAATCGCAAATCGAAGGCGGACGGACCGAATTCGTGAGACTATTCGAGACACCGACCAGTTATGCGGAAGTCAGACGGGAGTGGATGCTTGATGAGTAGCACAGATTTAGCGTCAGCGCAAACCGAGCGGATATCTCCCGTGAGTCGTCCAATCCCCGTGTTAGAAATATTTGGGCCTACAATTCAAGGGGAAGGAATGGTCATTGGCCAAAAAACGATGTTCGTCAGAACCGCCGGCTGTGATTACCGCTGCTCCTGGTGCGACTCGGCATTTACCTGGGATGGCAGTGCCAAGGATCAGATTCGTCAGCTCAGCAGTGAGGACATCTGGAGTGAGCTAACAACTATTGCTGGTAACCGTTTCTCTCACGTGACCATATCCGGAGGGAATCCGGCATTACTGCCTCAGATTGGAGAGCTGGTGAAGCTGCTTCAAGCTAGAGGCATTCGGACTGCCGTCGAGACCCAAGGCTCCAGATGGCAGGATTGGCTGCTAGATATTAATGAAGTAACGTTATCACCGAAGCCGCCAAGCTCAGGGATGACGACTGACTGGCAGAAGCTTGATGAGATTGTACAGCGTCTTGCAAATCGTACGAGTGACAAGGCCTACAGTCTCAAAGTCGTCATATTTGATGAGAAGGATCTGGAGTATGCGCGTGAGGTGCATAAACGCTACCCGGAAGTATCCATGTACTTGCAAACAGGTAACCCGGATGTCACCGGTGACGTTGACAATCATGTCTCTTCCCTACTGCATCGTTATGAATGGCTGATTGACCGAACGATGGAGCTGCCTGATATGAATGAGGTGAGAGTACTCCCGCAGCTGCACACGTTGGTGTGGGGTAATAAGCGCGGAGTGTAGCACTATCTATTAAGGATTTTGCACCGGGCCTGCGAGCGGAATATCAGCAAGCAGCGCACCCAGCACACAAAAATAAAGCGGAAGCAATTTTCAGAATACGCAGTGAGGTTTTTGGATGAAGAACGACTTTTGACGTAGTCAACCAGAGTGATTCAGCCAAAAACCGAACGCTTTTATACGAATTATTCCGCACACAAGGAGAATGATACCCATGGCCGGACGCCAATCCGATGAACTGCAGGATATTACCCTGCTTGGCAATCAAGGAACGAAATACAATTTTGAGTATGACCCTGACATTCTGGAGACCTTCGATAACAAGCATCCTTACAGGGATTACTTCGTGAAATTCAACAGCCCGGAGTTCACCAGCCTGTGCCCAATTACAGGCCAGCCTGACTTCGCGACCATCTACATCAGCTACATTCCAGACATTAAAATGGTCGAGAGCAAATCACTGAAGCTGTATCTGTTCAGCTTCCGCAATCACGGAGATTTTCATGAGGATGTAGTCAACATCATTATGAACGACCTCATTAAATTGATGGACCCGCGTTACATTGAAGTATGGGGTAAATTTACACCAAGAGGCGGAATTTCCATCGATCCCTATTGCAACTATGGCCGTCCGGGAACCAAGTATGAAGAGCTTGCCACACAGCGCTTGTTCCAGCACGATATGTACCCGGAAAAAATCGATAACCGCTAAAATCAATTTGAGTTATAAAATTGATTCCATTAAAGAGAGATTCCAAGCTAACCGGTGTAAGGAGCCGTTTCACTTTGCAGTGAAGCGGCTCCTTTTGCTTTTTACCGTAATTCCGGTATTGCAGGTTAAGTAATTTTTAACATATGATGAGAGAATCTTAGAAGCTTTCGGTTTACATTATCCAGGGGACTCGTAACTTCCTACATAGGCATCCTTTGTTCCCTACACTTCAAAGGAGATCATCACATGTCACTCAACTCGTTAACAAAAAGCGGGTCAGGCACGCGGGTGCTGCCGCGACCCGGCAGTGATCCGCAGGCTACGATATTCCCCATTCTGATTGCAATTGGTCTTGTGCATCTGCTTAATGATTCGGTACAATCCGTCATCCCCGCCATCTTCCCGGTACTGCAGGATAACATGGGGATCAGCTACAGTCAGATGGGGTGGATTGCGTTCGCCCTGAACATTACCGCTTCGATCATGCAGCCCGTGGTAGGTTATTTCTCGGATAAGAGGCCAACGCCGGCACTACTTCCGATCGGCATGGCTTTTACCTGCTCAGGCATGATCTTTCTCGCCTTTGCCGATAGTTATCTGGCGATCCTGCTTGCAGTTATCATGGTCGGGCTAGGCTCGGCTGCCTTCCATCCCGAAGGCTCCAAGGTGTCCCATATGGCGGCAGGCAATCGCCGCGGTTTGGCTCAATCCATCTTTCAGGTTGGAGGCAACGCCGGCCAGTCGCTTGCACCGCTTCTGACCCGTTGGGTATTCATTCCTTTTGGTCTCATGGGCTCCCTTGGCTTCGCCGCTCTGGCAGCGGTCGGAATTGCCGTTCAGATCTACATCGCGGGATGGTACGGAAGGACACTTCGAAGCGCAGGCTACGCCAAGAAAAAGGCAGCTGCCGGCATCATGAATCCGGCAGTGAAGAACAAGGTTATCTACGCCTTTGTCGTGCTGGTTCTGCTCGTATTTGTACGGTCCTGGTATATTTCATCCATCGGCAGCTATTATGCCTTCTTCCTGAAGGATGCCTTTGCTCTGTCGACCGAAGATGCACAAATTTTTATCTTCCTGTTCCTGGGGGCAGGTGCGGTGGGTACCTTCTTGGGCGGACCACTGGCAGACCGTTTCGGTAAGCGTAATGTCATTCTCGCTTCTATGGCGCTGGCCTCTCCGCTTGCATTGATTCTGCCTTATGCGAATCTGTTCTGGACGGGAGTACTGCTGACCATCATCGGATTTATCATGCTATCCAGCTTCTCCGTCACCGTCGTCTATGCCCAAATGCTCGTGCCCGGCAGGATCGGAACCGTATCCGGTATGATCACGGGTCTTGCCTTTGGACTCGGGGGACTCGGATCACTGGTCCTTGGCAACTGGATCGACGCAGCAGGAATTAACACGGTTATGTTCGTCTGCAGCTTTATGCCGCTGCTGGGTGTGCTCACCTTCCTATTGCCAACCGACAAACGTCTCGCATCCTGGACGGATCATACGGCATCCTAAGGAAGTCGAAGTCTCATTATTTCCCTTCATAATAATAAAGAACAGCGCTCAGGATAATCTCCGGGCGCTGTTCTTTATAGCTGAGTCTATTTTATATGTGCTATTTCCTGCTTGAATTCTGCTTCTTTACCAGTATAGAAATTAGTAGATGTACAATGATAAAAATAATGCCTATGACTATGAATGGTGAAGGGATTTCTGCCGTTACTATAAAAAAGATGACAACGAGACCTATTGGAATATAGAGATATCCTGCTCCATTACGATTCATCACTCGATGTGCCTCCTGCAATCAAGAGTCTAACTAGTTAGTAATACCCTTATTACGCAGAGTAATATCAAAAGTTGCATCAGCAAGTCACTTTACACTACTTGTGCGATATTGTCCTGGAGCGAGCCCTGTCCACTTTTTGAAAGCATGCTGAAAAGCACTATCCTCCGAAAAATGAAGCAAATAAGCAATGTCAGCAATCGACTGTCCCGGTTCCTTAAGGTACCTAAGTGCAAGCTCCTTACGAATATCATTCACTAGCCGTGTGTATGTCGTATTCTCCTGCTGGAGCTTGGCCTGAAGCGTTCTCGTGCTCATATGATAATGCGCTGCAGCATCCGATATGCCCGGGAGCCTGACTCGCAGCTGCTCCATGATCCATCTGGTGAGCTCATCCGTAAAGTGACGGCCGGCCTTCAGCTTAAGAAGTACATCCGAAGCCCGCTCTTCAAACCATCCGGCAAGCCTGGCATCGGCATAAATTACCGGATATTCTAGTACTTCCTGAGGAAAGCAAAGACTCGTATGATCCTTATTAAACTCTGGCTGTACACCTAACACTTTCCTATATTCCTCTCCACTGTCCGGTGCCGAATGCATGAGCGTTATCTTACTGAATTTGATGGCTCTGCCGCTAAGCCGGGTCATAATATGAACAAGCGAGCTTACCATATCGTCTACACAATGTCTTGATGGTGGATAGGACAGCTCTTCCAGCGATAAGATGAGTTCAGCCTCTGAATCCTGTCGAGAGAGCCGTATATTATATCCGCTGCAGACGGTCGCATAATATCTTTGATAGGCCTTAATACATTCCGCAATGGTCCCTGAGTGCAGCATCGTATACCCCAGCACTCCCAGATCCGCCATCTCCATTTGAGGACCCTGATGAAGTCCAAAATACTCATCCTCCAGCAGCTCAGCCGCTGCACCTGCCAGCTTCACATGCTGCTCCGCTCCAATACGTGCTTCCGGCTCCTGGAGCAGTCTTGGGTCCAGACCATTGTCCCGAAAAAAAGTGTCCACATCATAACCGGATAAAGAAACGGTCTTGATCATGGTATATAGCATCGTAATCGATATGCCGTAATCGACGATCTCCTCCACCTCCCAAATATACAGAACAGAACATGAATTCTGCGTTATAGATCATAAGAATAAACCCGTTTTTCCTATATGATGAGAATCAAAGAATATTTATCATTCATGTGACATTAGGAGGAACTCAATAATATGAATAAATCTCAATCACCCGTAATTACAATTATACTGGGCCATCCCGACGGTGACAGCTACTGCACCGCACTCGCTCAAACTTATATGAAGGGAGCCATGGAGAAAGGGGCGACCGTTCACTTGCTTGAGCTCGGCAAGCTGAGCTTTAACCCCAACCTGAAATACGGATACAGACAACGCACCGAGCTTGAACCTGACCTGCTGTATGCCCAGGAAGTTATCAAGCAATCAGATCACATTGTCCTGATCTACCCCCTGTGGTGGGGCAGCATGCCAGCACTGCTCAAAGGTTTCTTTGATCGGATACTTCTACCCCGTTATGCCTATCTGCAGCGTCCGAATAGTCTTCTCTGGGATAAGCTTCTTACGGGCAAGACAGCCCATCTTATTGTCACGATGGATACTCCATCCTTGTATTACCGGCTTGTAAATGGAAGGGCAGGTCATCGCGTTGTCACACAAGGCATCTTCGGTTATTGCGGGATCAAGACCCGCAAAATTACCGAGATTGGTCCGGTTAAAACATCGACTAATGATAAGAGGCAGCAGTGGCTCCATCGAATCTACAAGCTCGGAGCCAAGCTTGCCTGACATTTACAGAAAAATAAGTTGTGTTAATCATCGAGCAGCGATACGACTAACATCTTGCTTGGTTCACATGGCGTATGCACTTATCTACTGCTTATGCAAGGTTTCTCTAAGACTGAGCGCTATGCTCTACTCAAGCTCTGCCAATCGTTGAAGCAAGCGGCGCTTCTTGTACAGCATCTTCCCTGCTTCGGACACATCGGACAGCGTTCCCTTATTGCTGATGGAGCCAAATACAATCCCTGCAATTGGAATCATCTGAAACAGCTGCTTCCAGCCAAGACTGTCCCGATACGTATTGACCACCTCGCGCCAGCCCTGGATCTGGGATATGACCTCGGCATTCGTGTGCTCCTCGTCGAAGGTCGCCAGCTCTGTCAAGATCGCTTTCTTTCCGACGATATCGGCTGAAGCGAACTGAAGACATTTGAGCACAAATACTCGCTCCATGGGATCATTTGGATCGTAGCCGTAACAGATGGCGATCTCTTGGAGTGTCTTGAGTGAATTTCCGAGAACCAACGTCATGTCCGCAGCCATTGTAATAAATCCGCCTACTCCGGTGGCTGCGCCGCTTGCTGCTGCAAACTTTACGCGCTCCGAGATAATGTCATCTGCTACCTGGTCCATCAGCAGGACAGGGAGATGTGACACCTGTTCAAGCGAAATGGAATTGGCTTCATCATTGTCAGCGACCTCCTGCTGCCTGCCTTTGCCCGTTACACTTGCAGTGACGCTTGAAGCGGCCGTACTCAGCTGCTTGAACAGCGTCTTCACGCTGCCTTTCTTCACTTCATTAGCTGAACTTTCCTGTCCTTCCCCTTGCAGTATTTTATCGATCCGGCGAAGCACCGTTTTTTTGTTAACTAGAAATTTGCCGCCATTCTGAATAAAAGTACCCATTTCATTCAAGACGTCTCCCAGCTTGTCGCGAATAATCTTCGGTGTCATCTTATCCAGCATGACAAAGGGCAGACGGCCCAGCTTCTCCCAGAAAAAGATATCCTTCTGCTCCTTCTCCCATTTCTCTATGTCAGCCAGCTGGTTCTTGAGTTCATCGGCATGTTCCATCTTCATTATGATGTCGTTCTCCTTCTTTTTGTTTCTCTTGAATTTTACAACATGTATACGAATTAGAATATTGAATGGATGCATTTCTCTTGATTCCTCAACGAAGGGGATAGTTTTGTCTATAATATCCTAACAAAAAAAGAAGCCCGGAATAAAATCCGCGGCTTCCTCTCTATTCAGGAACCATTCTTATGAAAAAGGTTCGACGAGCGGAGTATATCCGGATGGGATATTCGTTTCCGCTGTACGCTCCGTAATGACCTGAGGATACATCTTGTCCGGGTCTGGCTGGATGATCTGATACTTAATAATCGCTTTGCCGTCCTTCCCAAGCTCTACCTTCTTGATCTCAAGTCCATAGCCCGGATTTGGCAGCTCCATGCTGAGCTTAACCTTAATCGTCTTCTCATCGACGGTTTGGGAAGTCACTTCAGGTACATAGGCTTGCTGCCCGCTCCCCGGAATATCTGTTCCCGGTTGTTCCGCAGAACCCCCGCCGTTACCATAACGATCCACAACTTCCAGTGCGTTAAATACCATTTCCGCAGCCTCCATTCGGGTCAGCTCCTCATCAGGTCTGAATTCATCCTTCTCGTTCAGGCTAACGATATTCATATTCAGCAAGGTTTGAATAGAGCTCTCATAGTTCTTGTTGATCTTGTCACCGTCGGCAATGAAGTTGTACCTGAGAATTGTAGGATACGTTCCTGTCGTATTCAGGCCTTCATACAGCAGCTGGGCAAAGACTTCTCTCGTCAAGCTGTTATTGGCATCAAATTGCTCAGGAATGGACAAGCCGTGTGCTGTGGCGGCAGACACTGCTCCATCATACCAGCGTGCTGCTTCAGCATTCGCTTCTTCATTCGCTTGATCATCCAGATCATAAGCATTTACAATCATTTGAATACCTTGAGCCTCAGTTAATCGCTGGTCTGGATGAAACAACTGGTTCGTTACCCCACTCACAATCCCTTTGCTTCGAAGTGAATCTAACAGACTTAACTGCTCCTTCGAGCTGACATCATCAAAGGCATAAGCGGATGCTCCACCCAATGCCATCGCGATACTCATTGCAGCTACGGATGCTTTGATTGTTCTACGCTTCATTTGTAATCTGCCTCCATCAGTAATCAATTTATATTTTCCATCTCTATTTACACTCTAAACGAGCCCCTGCTCGAAAATGTTTCACTTCCCCCTGCTTCTTTGCTCCATATCCTTAATTAACCTTAATTTGAAGTCTCTCCATCCCTCTCACAAATTATTTCCACTGAAATTTGCATATTTCATGGTTTGACAACGAACGTGTTATGCATAAGAATAAATGTATATTGTTCACCGGTTTGATTAAATTATCTGTTTTAATGAATTGTGAAAATTGCTTCGGTTTATGAATGCGAACAGAACGTTTATGTAGGTAAGGGGCATGTATGCTTTTTTTTGATAAAAAAGGCATCTGCCCTTTTCTTGCCGTGTTTGACGAAAATAATAGCCAAGGAGATGACCTACCCTATGCAAGATCGAAGTATGCTTCGCCATTATGTCGGTTCTCACTGGCCTTCCTACCTCGCTGCCATCCTGCTGATCATCATCTCAAATATTGATCAGGCTCTGCTTCCCCGTGTCGTTGGTAATTTCACAGATGAACTGCAGCTTCAAACGCTTACCATGGAAAAGATTATTTACTACAGCCTGCAGCTACTCCTCATAGCCGTGTCTTATAATGCGCTGTTTGGCCTGGGCCAATTTATGATTATGCGGCTCGGACGCAGATTCGAGTACGTCACTCGCGAGAAGCTGTTCGGCAAATTCTCAGAGCTGAGCGAGAAATATTTTGCCAAGCAAGGTACAGGTAAGCTGCTCAGCTATGTGATGAACGATGTAACCTCTGTACGTGAAGCGATCTCGAATGGGATTAACCAGACAACGAACGCGGTCTTTCTGCTCCTGTCCTGTATCGTTATGATGATGATTGACGGTATTCCGCTAACGTTGATTGCGATCAGCATCGGTCCGCTGCTTGCCATTCCTGTTCTCGTCGTCTACTTCGGACCACGGATCCGCGAAAGATCCAAGCATGTCCAGGAAGCGCTTGCATCCATGACCGAATCCGCTGAAGAGCAGCTGGGCGGGATTCGGGTAACCAAGACCTTTGCCATAGAAGAGACGCAGCAGACCCGATTCGGTGCATTTGTCGATGCGATTCGAGATAAGCAGCTGCGGCTCGTAAGACTGTCCTCCTTGTTTCAAGCCCTTCTGCCACTGCTCGGCGCTGTTTCTCTAGTCACCTCTATTGTTATCGGCGGTTACATGACGATCCAGAATACAATCAGTTTGGGAAGCTTTGTGGCTCTAACCCTGTATCTGCGCATGATTATGGGCCCCCTTCAGCAAATCGGAAATGTGATCAATATGATGCAGCGGTCCAGCGCATCGCTCGACCGGGTGAACAATCTGCTGGCTGAAATCCCGGATGTCAGAGAAGTGCCGGATGCCTTTCCGCTAAGCAAGGTCGAAGATATAACGATTAAGGACTTATCCTTCAAATATCCTGGAAGTAAGGAACACGCGCTGCATAATATCAATCTCGTCCTTCCGGCTGGCAAAACCATCGGCATTGTGGGCCGAACAGGCAGTGGCAAGAGTACACTTGTCAAACTACTGCTGCGCGTCTATGAGCCGCCTGCAAACACCATTTTTATTAGCGGTCTCGATATCAGGCAATTAAAGCTTGAGAGTCTTCGTTCCAAATTGTCTTACGTTCCACAAGATGGCTTCCTGTTCAGCACGACCATTCGGGATAACATTGCCTTCAGCGACCGCAGCGCATCCCAGACTGAAGTTGAAGGGCCGGCGAAGCAGGCGATGATCTTTGATAATATCATTCGGTTTCCGAAACGATTTGATACCCCTCTCGGAGAACGCGGAGTCACCTTATCCGGAGGACAACGTCAGCGCACGAGTCTTGCGAGAGGTCTGATGAAGAAGGCGCCCTTGCTGATTCTGGATGATAGTATGAGTGCTGTCGATGCCGTAACGGAAACAGGCATATTGAACAGCTTGAAGAAGGAACGGAAAAATAAATCCACGCTCATCATTTCTCACCGGATCAGCGCAGTTAAGCATGCCGATCTCATCATTGTTCTGGAGGAAGGACGAATTGTGGAGCAAGGCAGCCATCGGCAGCTCATGTCGCTGAGCGGACAATATGCCTCACTTGCCCGCATTCAGGAGGAGGGGTTAAATCATGGCATCTAAACCGAATCGGAGTGCATTCCGTGAAATATTGAGCTATGGCCGGCCGCACCGTATGAAGTTTGTACTCATCTTCTTCTGTTCACTGCTCGGCATCGCCGCCGAGCTCTCTCAGCCTTACCTGATCAAGATCGCCATTGATGATCATCTCGCGATCGGAAATACCGAGCTTCGTTTTCTCATATACATTGCCGTACTATACTTGGTTCTGTCCATTATCAGCTTCATCTTCACGTATATACAGAACAATCTGCTCCAATTCACCGGACAGAGCATTGTCGCCTCGCTGCGCAAAGATTTGTTCAAGCATATCACAAGAATGTCAATGTCCTTCTTTGACCGCAGACACAGCGGAAGCCTGGTGACGAATGTATCCAGTGATACCGAGACCATCAGCCAATTCTTCACACAGGTACTGCTTAGTCTGATTCGTGACGGCATGATGCTCATTATGATTATCTTTTTTATGTTCCAGCTGGATGTTACACTTGCCGCCTACTCCTTGGCTGTACTTCCGGTCATCGCTATCGTTGCCGTCCTCTTCCGCAATTATTTGAAGGAGACGTATCAGCAAGCGAGAACCCGGCTGTCCAGACTTGTCGCCTTTATCGCAGAGAACCTGTCTGGGATGTTCCTGATTCAAGCATTTCATCAGGAGAAGGAGCAGCTGAAGCAGTTTAATGAACAGAATGCGAACTACTACTCGGCCAATATCCGCCAAGTTCGCTCCAACGTCATCTTTAACCGGACATTTGATATACTGGGCAACATCGCTCTTGTATTAATGGTTTGGCTGGGCGGGCAGGCTGTGCTCGGCAAATCTATTGAAGTCGGGGTGCTGTATGCCTTTATCAGCTATATCCGTCAGTTTTTTCAGCCGATTAACCAAATCACGATGCAATGGAATACGTTCCAGTCCACGACCGTATCTATGGAACGGATATGGAGCATTCTCAGTACAGAGCCGGAAATTCCAGATCCGAAGGATGACGATACAGTAAGCCTGACACCGGAACAAGTGAGGGGCAAGATCTCATTCAACCATGTATCCTTTGGATATTTAGCTGACCAGCCGATCATCCATCAATTGAATCTTACGATACCACCTGGAGAAATGATTGGTGTCGTAGGAACAACCGGTGCGGGCAAGAGCACCGTCATCTCTCTGTTAAACCGTTTCTACGATGTAACGGAGGGCAGCATTCAAATCGATGATATCGATATCCGGAGGCTGCCACAGCAGACCCTCCACCGGATTGTCGGTCTCATTCAACAGGAGCCCTTCCTCTTCTCGGGATCGATCATTGACAATGTGCGGATGTTCCGTGAGGAGATCAGCCGGGAAGAAGTGATCAAGGCGTGCAGCTATGTAGGTGCAGATCTGATGATCTCAAGATTACCAGAGGGCTATGATACGCATTTGTCAGAGCGAGGAAGCGGACTGTCTGCCGGAGAAAGACAGCTGATCTCCTTCGCCAGAATCGTTGTATTCAAGCCTCGCATCCTTATACTCGATGAAGCGACAGCGAATCTCGACTCTCATACCGAGCAGCTGGTCCAGTCTGCACTCGAATCCGTCTCCGAAGGAAGAACGACGATTGTCATCGCGCACCGGCTGTCCACCGTGATGCATGCAGACCGTATTCTGGTTATGAAGGATGGCTCTATTGTCGAGTCTGGCACCCATCCAGAGCTTATGCGGCATGGCGGCTACTACAGGGAGCTGTACGATCACGCCCTGGAATCCGGCACGACCTCCAAGGAACATACGCATAATGATGTAGGATGAATACACGATTTAACAATTAAGCCGACGGGTAGTTTTTCTGCCTGTTCGGCTTTTTGTTCATAATGCAAAAAGATGGACTTTGGTTGCAGTTCCTTGTCACGGGCTTCTTACAAAAGTCCTGTTTTATCCGACTTTCGTTGCCAATTAAACGTTTCTGACATTACAATTAATGGGTATATATACCAAGTTAAAGACTTCTAAGCTTCCATATAAGTAAGAACCAACTATACGAACGAGGTGAACAAGGTGACTAGAATTGTTGTCCCTCCTGAACGGATCCAGGAAATATCACAGCAATTTGCTCAAGCTTCTACGCTCACTAGCAGTATGATCTCTAACCTGAACGGACAGATTCTGTCTTTGCAGAGCAGATGGGCTGGCATTACACAAGAACGTTTTTTTCAAGAATTTCAGGTCGCTCGTGGACAAATGGAGAGTTTTACAACTTCTGTTGCATCCATTGGAACAGAACTTCGCTCCATTGCTGTTAAATTTGCTGAAACAGATCAGACAGCAGGCAACGGAATACATACGGATGGTAGTTCGCAAGGGCAAAAAGCAAAGGAAACCCTATCCAGCCTATTTGATCAAGGAACGGAAACATGGAATACAGCCAACGGAATACGCGGGAACTTGGCGCTCGCAGGAACCGGCATGTACAGTATACTGGCAAGCACTCTTGTGCTGACCAAGACGGTAGATTTTAAGCGCAGCTCAAAGAACCCTACCCGGGCGGTCGTCCATAACGCCAAGTGGGTAAATGGCAAGAGCTCTAATGCATTTCTGAACAACCTGGCACGCCGAATGGATAAGCAGTTCCGAAATCCCGGTATTGTCATGAAGGGACTTAAAGGCTTCGACAAGCTGGCGGGAACCTTGAAAATGGGTAAGCTTGGGCTCGGCTTCAGTAAAGCGAGCAGCTTCCCTCAGTGGACTCGCAATGTCGTAGCCGGGGTACAAAAAGGGCAGTACGGCATGAAGATATCCGCAATTCCTAAAATGATAGGTAAGAGACTGTTCCCGATTAACGTAGGTCTGAATGTCGTGGATGAAGGGATTAAAACCGCTGCAAAAATTAAAGCAGGAACCCTTACCGGTACGGATATCGCCGTATCTGCTTCCAATGTCGTAATTAAATCTGCTGCAGCTGGGGCAGGTGCAGTGCTCGGCGGAGCAGCCGGATCCGTACTTGGACCTGCTGGCGCTGCAGTAGGCGCATATATTGGAGGCACAATCGGTTCGGTTGCGGGGGGACATCTTGCACAGGCTGCCGAGAAAGGAATCAAGTGGGTCAGCGGACTGTTTAAATGATGTTTGGGAAGACATCGATGACGAAACCCGCAAGACAGCTATGCTATATATGGTGAAATTAAAATAGTTACCAATAATCTGCTTAGAAGCAAGGAAGCAAATGTGCTTAAAGAGCTTCGTTTCAACTGGAATCGAAATAAACACATGAAATAATCTTCAATTAGCGCCAATGGAAGATACAATCGGTTCAATTTTTCCGTGGGACATCTTGCTTAAGCTGTGAAATAAGGAATGAAGTGAGTAAACGGACTAAGCAAATAACCTTTTGGAGGCAGTATACTACCATGACTTCAGTAACCTTTGAACGCAAAACCGCTATCCGCAACACTCTTATCTGCTTCTTATTTATTATTGTAGGTTTATTTCTTACCTGGGAAGTAGTTAATGGAAGGCATAGCACCCTCTTTAGAATCTATTATGCTTCTGGTGCTTTCCTTAGTTTTTGGTTTATGGGCCCTCATTTCTACTGGAGCGCAGTCAGAACAATCGGCAGTAATAGTTTATTTTCCTATAATCATGAAGGCATTGTGTTAAACGATAATCACACCATTCCTTGGAATCGGATCAAGAAGCTTGAGAGCATCGAGGGGAAAATGAATAAATTTTTGTTCCCTGTACCCTCTCACTTTCTTCTTGTACTGAACGATCAGTCCGAACAGAGAATTTATACTTACAGTCTGTTGAAGGACAAGGACATAGAGGTACTAAAAGAGCTGCGCTCCGCCTGGAATCTTAACAAACACAAGAAATAATGTACCACTCCAAAAGTTTGAACCCATTAAAAACTGTCCTATATATTATGGAGACAGCATTATCATGACAGTGATTACTTATAATCGCAAATTTGCTGTTTTGCACCTAGTCCTTTTAAATTATTTATTACTCCACAGCAGCAATCCTGTGCTAAACCCTTAAATTAAGAATCAACCAACCACCTAAATTCAATCCATATATTCAGAAGGAGATCTTATGGACAAACCATTAATTACGTTATCAATCGAAGAATTTGGTTTCGCACTCGCTTCCTTGGGCGCAGATGACGTCGCAGCCGGCCTAATGAAACCGATGTATGGTGAACTTAAAGAGAACGAATGGGAGCTTGTGCTGAGAGCAGCATCACACAGCCTTCTATCCAAAGGCCTTATCACTCGTATGGAAGAAAATGAAATTGAATTTGTACCAGAGCTCCTGGATATGCTTGTTCATTTTGCAAAGAGCCGGAGCATGCTGCGCGGATACACGGATTGGGATGGGCAGGAGAAAGTACTGACCATTCATAAAGGAACGGAATCCGGTGATCCGTACCTCTATCATCTGTCTATTGATCAGCGTATCCACCTCTTTACCTGGACAGAACCGAGTGAATGGGAAGAAGAGATATATCGCCTTTATGTGGGACAGAATCGCAAGTTTCCATCGGAAAATGCTACAAGCTTCCAGTTGCCTGAATCAGGCTGGAATCAACTGATCGAGAATCCTTCGGAAGAGCAAGTAGAGCGCTTGCTGAAGGAATGGGCAATTCAAGATTCGCAGCATGAAGTGATCCGGTCCTGGTGCTCTGAATTTCAAGCATCCGGTAGGAGTCTGGACAATCTAAGCATCATGAATTACTCAGAGGAAGAACTGCCAGCTGCCGAGAAGATCCTGCTTCTCCTCCATACGAACAACTACTTCTGGAGCATCTACGACACACAGCTGGACAAGGACAAGGAAGCACTCATCACCGTCGAACGTTCGGGAGAGAACAACTTCCGTCATCAGCTGCAGCAGATGATTGAGCAGTTTAATTCCTGAAGGTAACCTCCCTTCAAATGCATGAACAGGTATAAAATTCAGGTCCACTTGAAAAAATACTTGTTGATGCTGATGACGGGAGGAGGTGTGTTACTGATGAGCAAATCAAAGAACCAAGCTACAAAAGCCGAGGTCAACTCCACGAAGCTGAACAAGCTGCCGGTACCTGGAGAGAATGACACTGAATTTTCTGCTGAAGAAGCAGCTCATGTGTTTGAGAAGCAGCCTTCATCCCAAAATAACAATCTGGAGCAAGATCCGAATCTGTAGTTAAATAGAGCTGAACAGAGATCTTCTCTATACAAAATAAAGCTTCTCGGCGTAAATAGTGCCGGGAAGCTTTTTTACACCGTTACCTATCGCAGAGCGTTGGAGCTGACAACCCCGTACCGGGAGAGAAGTTTTCGTCCAATAAGTCCTACGATTCTGTCCGTAATAAATCCCATAAGTCCCAGGCACAATAGCCCAACAAAGATCCAGTCCGTGCGGAAGAAACAGTGTGCCATCCATCAAGAGCTCGTATCCGCCCTGCAGCGTATAGAGCGGACCAGGCAAAATCTCCGGTTCATAGATGAGAGACAACAGATGCCATACGATGATCAGCTCTACCTTACCGCATCATGCATGCCGAACCCACATTCACCTCGCAGCACCGACGAACAAAAAAAGGCCAGAGCTTCGCATACTTGCGACTCTGGCCCCCACCCACGCCCCCATAAAAGGGGATACGAAGATGCTTTGAGGTTTCCCTCCAGCGATTAGCGGAGAGATGAATGTGGAGAGAGGAAGCGACAGCGCTCGTTTTTTGTCTGCTGATTCCTTCCTTGCCTGGCGTCTAATCCGGGAATCAGCAGACAACTTACGATCCGAACCCACATTCACCTCGCAGCGATCTTAGCTGGATTACCAGCGCCCATCGCGCTAGCGCCCTCCTCCCTCACTCACTTTCTAAACCTCAACACTTACTTCGCACTCACCTTCAACCGAATGACATTCCAGCTCGCCTTACCCAGCTGTGCAGATACCGTCGTACCATCTACAACTGCATTTCCGTTCTTATGCGGAGCAACCCGGTCTGGCTGAGCAGCTGTATTCACTGCCTTCAGATCATCACTTTCGAGCACAATATGCTCGATGATCTGACAATTGCCGAAGCTGCGCAGATCCACTTCCACCGGCAAGGACTCATCGAGATGACGGTTTACAGCAAAGACGGTAACTTCTTCTGCCTCTTCATTATGGATCGCGAGCGCTTCAAGATAAGGTACATCCGTAATTTCCTTCGTATCGTATTTAGGAGATTGAATCAGCGGTACAAGTGCTTGACCCCGACCGTAAATAGAAGTGTGCAGATAAGGGTAGTAGATTGTCTGCTTCCAAGCAGCCCCGCCATTCTCTGTCATAATTGGAGCAATGACGTTGACAAGCTGAGCGAGACAAGCCATTCTCACACGGTCGGAATGCTTGAGCAAGCTGATCAGCATGCAGCCAACAAGCAGTGCATCCTCATGGTTATATACATCCTCAAGCTGTGGAGGAGCGATCTGCCATGGCTCCATCTTGCTGTCGTTCTCATTAGAGTGGAACCATACGTTCCATTCATCAAAGGAGAGGAGCATTTTCTTCTTGCTGCGCTTCTTCGCTTTAATATAATCACAGGTTGCAGTCACAGTCTCAATAAACTGATCCATTTCAAGAGATCTCGCCAGGAACAACGCAGAATCCTGGTCGCGATTACCGTAATATTGATGCAGGGATAAGTACTCCACATGATCATATGTATGATCAAGCACAGTCGCTTCCCACTCTGGGAAGGTCTTCATATGAATACTGGAGCTTCCGCAGGCAACAAGTTCAATGGTCGGGTCTACCCACTTCATAACTTTGGCAGCCTCAAGCGCTACTCTTCCGTATTCTTCTGCTGTTTTATGACCAATCTGCCAAGGACCGTCCATCTCGTTACCAAGACACCAAGTCTTCACGTTATGCGGGTCTTTGTAGCCATGCTTGATACGCAGATCACTGTAGTATGAGCCGGAAGGATGATTGCTGTACTCCACAATATTGCGGGCAGCGTCGACTCCACGTGTACCCAGGTTAACTGCCATCATGACCTCAGTATTGGCCTTCTTCGCCCAATCCACAAATTCATTGAAGCCAAACTCATTGGTTTCCACTGTACGCCATGCCAGCTCCAGACGGCGCTTGCGATCTTCCTTCGGACCCACACTGTCTTCCCAATTGTAACCGGATACAAAATTCCCCCCTGGATAACGGACAATCGGAACCTGAAGATCTTGGATAAGTCCCATTACATCCTGACGCAAACCAGCTTCATCTGCAGTCTCATGACCTGGTTCGTAAATGCCTCCATATACCGCACGGCCTAAATGCTCAATAAAAGAGCCATAAATTCTTTTGTCCACTTCTGCAATTCGGAAATCTTTGTCAACGATCATCTTTGCCTTATCTGCCATGAATTATGCCAACTCCTTAAATTAATTTAATCATTAATCCTTCAAGCAAATCATAATTCCCTCTTTTATTAAAATCCAAATAAAACTTAATTGCAATAACATTTTTGAATTTCACAAAATTTTATTGAATTTATTTAATCATTAATCCTATAATAATAGATAAGTATAAATCAACTGATTCAGGAGCGAATAGAACTTATGATAAGAGCAAATGCTGAAGATAAATGGCTTCCTCTGTACGAAGCGTTAGCGAGCGGTGTACGGCTATCCATTATCCGGCTACTGGCAGAGCAGCCTATGAATATTAAAGAGCTTGCTGCCCATCTTGAATTAAGCAGCGCGATAGTAACCAGCCATGTCCGCAAACTGCAAGAGGTGGGCATTGTTGAATCCAAGATGATTCGCAAGGATGGCGGTACGCATAAGATCAATTCCCTGGCTGTCGATTGGATTGAGATTATGATGCCGAAAAAGGTTCAACAGCTTGCCCGCAAGTATAAGGAGACCTCTATTCCTATCGGACATTATACCGAGTTTGAAGTGTATCCGACTTGTGGTTTGTCAACGACAGAGAAAGTCATTGGACAATATGATGATCCGCGTTATTTTCTCGATCCAGAACGTGTGAATGCACACATCCTATGGTTTGGCCGTGGTTATGTAGAATATAAGATTCCCAATTACTTGCTGCAGAACGAGCAAATAACAGAGATTGAAATATCATTTGAGATCGGTTCTGAGGCACCAGGCGTTAATCCCAACTGGCCTTCTGACATTTCCTTCACCCTAAACGGCATACCGCTCGGAATATGGACAAGTCCTGGAGACTCGGGACATGGCAGAGGTATCTTCACACCGGAGTGGTGGCAGGATGAGGTGAATCAATACGGACTCTTGAAGGTCATTCGTATCACGAACAAGGCTACGTTTATTGATGGACAGCGCATGTCAGGTATGACCATCCAGGATATACCGATAGAACGTAATCAATGGACCTTCCGTCTCGCTGTTGAACAGGACGCGCAGCATGTCGGGGGATTAACATTGTACGGTGAAGGCTTCGGTAATTATAATCAGAATATCATTCTGAGGCTTTACCACTGAATTCAAAAAAAGCCTCTTCCGCTAGGAAGAGGCTTGTCTTAAATAACTTATATTAAAGTGCGCTTCCGCCATACAGGAAGCGGTATTCCCAATGCTTGCCTTCGAAGGTATCCACTTTTACACCGCCGGATTCAGTAGAATACGTATGAAGCATTTTGCCGTTACCCAGGTAAATAGCGACATGCGTAATTCTTGCTGAGCTCTTGTTGATTCCGGAATAAGAAGACTTGCTCGAGCCTTTGTAAGACATGAAGAACATCAGGTCTCCACGTTTCAGAGAAGAAATGCTGGATTTCGCATTACCTTTGTTCTTAACATAAGTTCCTTGTTGACGGGAATCCGCCGGAAGCGTAATCCCAGCGCCATCCATGAATGCTCGTCTTACAAAAGAAGAACAGTCAAACGTCTTCGTGCTGCTGCGTGGTGCGCCGAACTCATAAGGCGTTCCAAGGTACTTCGCACCTGCATCGATCACTTTTTCCACAGTAGCTGAGCTAGTGCTGTTTGCAGAGACGCTGTCACCGCTAGAGGAGCTGCTTCCGTTAGAGGAGCTGCTTCCGCTTACTGTTTTTGTATATTTAGAAGAAGAAGAAATGTATCCTGTATTTCCTTTTGTATCTTTAACTTTAAGCCAGCTGGATCCAGATGTTCCAAGAACGGACACGGTTTCTCCCTTTTTCAGCATACGAATGACAGATGAAGAAGTTGTTGCTTCCTCTCTGAGGTTAACACCGTAGATAACTTCCTTTGTCGTTGTAGCTGCATAAGCCTGGCTTGAGAATACAGGCATGCTCACTGAGCCGAACATCAATGTGGATGCAATTGCTGCAGTTAGTATCTTTTTTGTAACCTTCATGTTGTAGAACCTCCTGAAGTTTTAGGTTTTGTTAATTCCTCATGGCATCGCCTTGCCATCAACTGTCCCCATTGTAGGACAGGCAAGCAAGCTAAATCATCGGACTTTAGCCCTGATCGACTCACCTTCAATATAGGTCTATATGACCATTGTAATGAACCAGAAAAGTAGACTTTCTAATATCCATTCTATATTTTTCAAAGCTAAAAATCCTTATAAATCAGCATAAAAATATTATAAAACAAGAAAAACAGCCTTTAATTAAATAGGTATATAGACCTATGAAATAAAAGGCTGTTTTATGAATTGGATAAACTTACTAGTATTCACGTTGGATATTATATCCGTCAATAAATTTTGTTTTTATTTTTTAACCTTTTTGTAACCTTTTAAATCGTTTACAGATTAGGCAGATCGCTTGTTCTTGTTGTAAATATCAAACGCTACAGCTAACAACAGTACAAGACCTTTGATCCCTTGCTGCCAGTCGATACCGAGCCCGATCAGTGACATCCCGTTATTCAGTACACCCATAACCAGTCCGCCGATAATGGCGCCAAATACGGTTCCGATTCCCCCTGATGCGGAAGCTCCGCCGATAAAGGCAGCCGCGATAGCATCAAGCTCAAAGTTTGTGCCCGCTCTTGGAATTGCCGCATTCAGTCTTGCGGTAAAGATCAAACCAGAGATGGCTGCAAGTACACCCATGTTAACAAATACCCAGAAGGTAACCTTCTTCGTTTTTACCCCGGACAGGCCTGCTGCCTTCTCATTACCACCAACCGCATAGATATGACGTCCCATAACCGTCTTATTCATGACAAAGGAATAACCTACGATAAGTACGGCAAGCAGTACCAGGATATTCGGAATACCAGCGTAGCTGGCAAGCGCTACGAAAAATACGTTAACGACGATAGCAATAAGCACCATTTTCATTATAAAGAGCGGTGTAGAACTCGTCTCAAATTTATACTTCTGCTGATTTTTGCGAGCCTTCACTTCATTAATAATGTAAAGTACGGTTACAATAATACCTGCAAGGATCGCTACCAGATTCGTCCCTGCATTCCCGAAGTCCGGAATGAAGCCTGCACTAATCTTCTGGAAGCCTTCCGGGAGAGGAGAAATGGACTGACCTTCCAATACAATCATAGTAAGACCACGGAACAAGAGCATCCCTGCAAGTGTAACGATAAAGGCAGGTATGCGGACGTAAGCAATCCAGAAGCCCTGCCATGCGCCGATCAGCGCTCCGAGTAGAAGCGATAGAATGACCGCTACGACCGGATGCAGATTCATATCTACCATCATAATTGCCGCACAAGCACCAACAAGGGCAGCTACGGAACCTACGGACAAGTCAATATGCCCTGTGATGATGACCAGTACCATACCAATGGCAAGGACGAGAATATAGCTGTTTTGCAAGATGAGGTTCGTAATGTTGATCGGTTCAAATAACAGTCCTCCGCTAAGGACGCCGAACAAGATCATAATGAGTATCAATGCTATAATCATGCCGTACTGGCGAATATTATTTCTGAGCAGATGCATTAAGTTATCCATTGTTATGCCCTCCCGATCTGGTCGTTTTCGTCATGTATTTCATCAACAGCTCTTGATTCGCTTCACTCCGATCCACTTCACCTGTGATCCTTCCTGCATTCATAACGAAGATTCGGTCACAGATGCCGAGTATCTCAGGAAGCTCTGAAGAGATAACGATAATGGCCTTCCCTTCATTCGCCAGCTCCTGAATAATCGAGTAGATTTCAAATTTAGCCCCTACATCAATTCCTCTTGTAGGCTCATCGAGTATGAGAATATCCGGCTCGGAATAGATCCATTTGCTCAGCACAACCTTCTGCTGATTACCACCGCTAAGGTTCTGAACCTCCTGGTGGATGCTGTTCGTTTTAATCTTAAGTCGTTTGCGCATTTGCTCCGCAACGATCACCTCTTCATTCTCATTAATAACAGAAGCCTTCTGCAGCTTGTTAATCCCGGTTAATGAAATGTTTCGCTTAATATCCTGGATCAGTACGAGTCCATAGTCTTTGCGATCCTCAGTTACATAGGCAAATCCATTATCAATCGCCTGATTAATTGTGTTATTGTAAATAATCTTTCCGTCCTTGCGCAGCTCGCCTGAGATTTTCTGTCCATATGCCTTACCAAACATACTCATGGCAAGCTCGGTTCGTCCGGCTCCCATGAGACCGGCAATACCTACAATTTCTCCGCGTCGTACATTTAAGTTGACTCTATCCAGTACTTTGCGATCAGCATGATGCTCGTGATATACTGTCCAGTCCTTGACTTCAAGCATGACTTCACCAATATTTGGCTTGCGTTCCGGATAACGATCTGTTAGATCACGGCCAACCATGCCGCGGATGATTCGGTCCTCGGTCATATCCTTCGATTTCATATCCAGCGTTTCGATCGTCTTGCCATCTCGCAAAATCGTAACGGAATCCGATACCTCGGATACTTCGTTCAGCTTATGTGAAATGAGAATACAAGCGATACCCTGCTTCTTGAACTCCAGCATCAATCTGAGCAAATTTTGACTGTCAGTCTCATTAAGCGCTGCTGTCGGTTCATCCAGAATAAGAAGCTTAACCTTCTTGGACAGCGCCTTCGCAATCTCGACAAGCTGTTGTTTGCCGACACCGATATTCGTAACGAGCGTGTTAGGATTCTCATCCAGCCCCACTTCCTTCAGAAGCTCGGAGGTCTTCGTTATCGTCTCCTGCCAATTGATCACCCCTTTGTTCGCCCGTTCGTTACCCAGAAATATGTTCTCGGCAATGGACAAGTATGGGATAAGCGCGAGCTCCTGATGGATGATGACGATTCCTTTCTCCTCGCTGTCCTTGATCGTTTTGAATTCACATACCTGATCTTCAAATAAGATATCCCCCTCATATGAACCGTGAGGATACACCCCGCTCAAAACCTTCATAAGTGTTGATTTGCCGGCACCATTCTCACCACATAAGGAATGAATCTCGCCTGCCTTCACCTTCAGGTTTACATTCTCCAGTGCTTTGACACCTGGAAATTCCTTTGTAATCCCGCGCATTTCAAGTATATATTCAGCCATGATTTCACCTTCCCGCATCAAAAGTTAACAGTCATTCTATTCGAGCCCAACTTCTTCTTTGGTGTAATATCCGGAATCAATAACCACTTCCTCCAGATTTGTCGCATCCACAGATACCGGCTCAAGCAGGTAAGATGGCACGACGATTTTTCCATTATCGTAGCTCTCCGTATCATTCACTTCTGCTTCCGTTCCAGAGAGAACGCTTTCAACCATTGCGACCGTTCGCTTCGCCAGCTGGCGAGTATCCTTAAAAATGGTTTGTGTCTGCTCTCCTCTGACGATAGATTTAATGGAGGACAGCTCTGCATCCTGCCCGGTAATCACAGGCATTGGATTATTCGAGCTTCCGTACCCTACACCTTTCAGGGAAGAAATGATGCCAAGGCTTATCGAATCGGCAGGAGCCAGAATTGCATCAATCCGCTCATTCGAGTAGTGCGCACTGATCAAATTATCCATCCGCTTCTGTGCTTCCGCTCCATCCCATCTCAGCGTAGCGATTTGACTCATTGAATTCTGATTGCTTCGTATAACCAGCTGACCGGAGTCAATATACGGCTGCAGGATCGACATGGCGCCGTCAAAGAAGAAGTAAGCATTGTTATCGTCCGGTGATCCGCCAAACAGCTCGATATTAAACGGTCCCTCGCCTTCCTTCAGACCCAGCTTCTCTTCTATATAAGAACCCTGAAGTACACCCACTTGGAAATTATCAAACGTAGCATAATAGGACAGATGCTCCGTATTACGAATTAATCGGTCATAAGCTATGACACGAATGCCTTGGTCATGAGCCTTGCTGATCACATCAGTCAATGTATTCCCGTCAACGGATGCAATTACAATCACATCCACGCCTTTAGTAATCATGTTCTCGATTTGTGCAATCTGATTCTCCACCACATCCTCTGCGTATTGCAGATCGGTCTTGAAGCCTTTCTCTTCAAACAGCTTCACCATGTTATTTCCATCGGCTACCCATCTCTCCGCCGATTTCGTTGGCATTGCTATGCCGACATAGCCCTGACTCTCACTGCCGCTTGTCGTCTCCGCAAGATTACATGCACTCAAAGAGATAACGAGCACGAAGAGAAGAAGATAGGTTAATGCTTTCTTCATCGGTTCCACCCTTTCGCTTGTACGATTGTGCCTGGATTAAAGCTTCTATAGTGAGCGCTTTCATATCCATTGATCCCTTGTTTCTTCTATAATGATATCTCATCCCTTCTTGAAACGTCTTTGCACATTTCCAACCGTTTTTATAAAAATCAAACCTTTCTTGGCAATATACCGACATGAGTCTCCAGACAGCAAAAAAACGCCTTGCGGCGCTTTTTAAGGATAGGAACTATAATAAATGCGCTAATTATCTTCTAAACAAAGCCCCCACCCTTGCGATATTTATTCGGGGAAATGCCAATGACCTTCTTGAATGCAGTACTGAAGTAATGCTGACTCTCATATCCGATATGATCTGCAATCTCATGTATGGCAAGACTGCTGCTATTCAGCAGTTGTATCGCTTTGTGAATTCGTATCCCTGTCAGTAAGGAAATAAATGAATCTCCGAGCTCCTTCTTCAGCATGCGACTCAAGTACACAGGCGAAACTCCCAGCTCAGAAGCAACCAGCTCCAGTGTCAAAGAGTGATTATGATAATGCTCCTGCAAGTATTGCCGGGCTCTTCGCACGAGCGGAGATAGCGAAGCCTCCTGATAAATGCATTCCTTGCACAGGTTATATGCTTGCAGTAGTTCCGTCTTCGCTCCAACCTCTTCGTAAGCTGTGTGAATCGTTACGCCCAGATTCTCCTTTGCCGCCTCCTCGATTTTAATAAGCAGCTCTGGGGTGAACCTGCTCCAGCTGATGCCCACGACCAGATCTGCTGCATTTCTAAACACAAGCGCTTCAGAGGTGCCAATCAGCTCTTCAACAATGTTCTTGACCGCATAGAGATACAGCTGACGATCGCCTTCCTTTAATATTGTATTCGGCATGCTTGCCTCCGGCCAACGGATCACAACACAGCTTGCGGGAGAAGCAGCAGGAAGCGAGAGCAAGCTGAGCTGTATTCTAATTTCGTCTTCATTCAGTCTGCCCTGCACCCATTCCTGTCCCAGCTGCTCTCGCAGCACCTCTCTTCTCTTACGAAGATGCTCCCTGGCAGATTCCTGTTTTTCCTTCTCTAGCTGTTCATCATCCAGTGAGGTCTTGATTCGCTGCAGCACCTTCATAAGCTCTTCAGGTTCAACCGGCTTCAATATATATTCCTCAACACCCAGCCGAATCGCTTGCTGGGCATAACTGAATTCATCATATCCTGTAATGATAATGCATCTGCATTCCTGCTTCTGCTCTCGAAGCGCCTGAATAAATGAGATGCCGTTCATGATCGGCATATTCATATCCACAAGCACAAGATCGGCTCCTCGCTCTAAGGCAAGCTCCAGCGCTTCTGCTCCGTCTTCTGCAAGTCCGATTACTTCCATTCCAAGAGAAGCCCAGTCTACCGACTCGCTGATTCCTTCACGAATGATGGGCTCATCATCCGCAATCAATACTTGATATGGATTGTTCATAGCTCCTCCTCCTGTTCGTGGTCAGCCATGACTTGCGGCTCGGTCAACAATGGATGTCTAATCGTGACCGTCGTTCCTTCTCCCAGCGTGCTGTCCAGCTGCACGCCATAGTCTGTTCCGAATGCGAGCTGAATCCGGGCCTGCACATTTAACAGTCCGTAGCTCTTCTGTGACTCCACCTCTTCATGCTGCTTATCTATGGTGATCAAGGGACTTGCAAGCTTCTCTCTCATCTGCTGAAGCCGATCCTCGTCCATGCCCGCACCATTATCTGTGATCGTAATCAGAAGATAATCGGTTTGCTGTTCCACCTGAATTCGAATGATGCCTGCACCGCGCCTAGCCTTAATGCCATGATAGATCGCATTCTCAACGATCGGCTGCATGATCAGCTTGACCACATAGAATCTTCTGGCCTCCTCCTGCAGCTCAATCTGGCAGTTCAGCCGGTCCCGATAGCGGGTCTTCTGGATCTGCAAATAGCTGCTGATATGATCCATCTCTTCCGACACCGGGATCATGCTGCTTCCCTTGCTGAGTCCGATCCGAAATAATCGGGATAACGATTTCACCATTTCGGACACATCCTCCGCTCCCTGCTTACGCGCCATCCAGTGGATGGTATCCAATGTGTTATACAAAAAGTGCGGCTTGATGTGTGCGGTAAGACTGCGCAGCTCGGCTGCCTGCTTCTGTTTTTCTTTTCTCCGGTTTATCGCCATCAGCTTCTTGATCTCCTGCAGCATACGGTTGAAGCTGACACCGAGCATCCCGACCTCATCCCCCCGGTTCCCGAGATTACGCAGCGTCATATCGCCTTTTTCCGCTTTTTGCATCAGGCTCATCAGGTGATGAATCGGTCTTGAGATCGACTGTGACAGCATGTAGGCTGCCGTTAATCCAAACATGCACACAATAAATAAATAGCAAATCACATAAAAATGAATTTCTCTTACGGCAAATGCCGAATCTCCTGTATTAAATACTCCGATGGTACGCCAGCCTGTGTAAGAAGAGGTCTGGTATTGAAACTGAAAGTTCTGATCTCCGACTTGTTTCGTAAAGGTTCCATACGAAGCATCCTCAAACCAGGAGCTCTCCAGCTGAGTAATGATCGACTGATCCGGTGCGTAAATTTTATTCCCCTCCTGATCCTGGATCATTAAATATCCATCTTTACCAAGAGTGACATCCCTTGCAATGCCAGAGATCGAGAATAGCTTCAGGTCAATCAGAATAACACCTCTATTCTCCCTCGTCTCCGGATCAACCAAAGCTCTGGATACTGAAACTACTTCATCCGGCGTATAGTTCACATGTGTAGTCACTCTCCGCTCTCCAGGATGCCCGATGACCGTAAATATCCCTTTCTGATCCACGGCATCCTGATACCATCTCTCTTCTGTCAGATCTGTATCTTCTACAGCGTACATTTCGTTGCTTATATATTCGCCTTCTTTATTAATAATCATAATACCTGCAATATCGGGATGAAGGGTCGTAAACCCCTGCAAAAAAGCTTGAATACTTCCTGAGCTCTTCACTCGCTCTCTTGCTTCGGGATCACCATCAATAAACTGCTGAACATCCTCATCAAATTCGGTGAGATAGGTGATGTTCTGCAAATTCTCGATGGACTTGTCGAGCGACTGATTCACTTTGCCGATCAGCTGCAGTGTATTATCTTCGACCTGCCTTTCCACAATTCGATCCACTGTCCAATTGACGATCAGTCCGAGACCAAGTGCAGGAACGATACCAATCAGTACAAAAAGAATGGAGAGCTGATAACGCAGAGGCATTTGACTGAATTGAAGCCGGTTCCATAACCGTATAGACCTGCGCTCATTTCGCATAATACTGCTCCACATTTTGTCTGGTAACGACATTGATGCCTGTATCGACCTGGACTGGAACCGGTGACACCTCTTCTGTCGCAGAAGGTGCCGGAATCGTCAGATCATGATGAAGATGAAATAAATATTGTAAGGACCAGTAGCCCATATTCCATGTTCCCTGCGCGATGCTGGCGGCAATGACACCTTCCTTGATCAGATCAAGCGTTGCTTTATTCGTATCAAAGCTCACGATCTGAACCGGGCTCGCATGATGCTGAACCGCCTCAGCGACACCAACACCGCTTGCTGCCTCGCTAACAAATACTCCAGCAAGATCCGGGTACTTCTTAAGCAACGCCTGCGTCTCTAGCTCCGAATCCTCCGCATTCCCTTTTCCATTGACCGTTTCGACAACCTCCATCATCGGATAGGTGCTCTCCAGCGTATCCTTGAAGCCTTGAATCCGCTCCGTATGATTGTGCTGTCCCGGCACAGTCACGATCGCTACCTGTCCCTCTCTTCCCGTCAGCTTCGCCATCTGAGCTGCTGCTGTCGCTCCTGCGTTGTAATTATTCGTTGCCAGGAACGAGTAGGCTTTACTGTTCGGTGCGCCTGAATCAAACAGCACCACCGGGATGTTCTCATCAATCGCGCGGTCGATAGCACCATCTAGCCCATCCGTATCTATAGCAGAGATGGCAATGCCTGCCGGTTTCTTGGCAATCACCTGGTCCAGCACCATAATCTGCTCCTCAAGGTCGTATTCGGTTGCGCCTCTATATTCAATAGACACATTCAAAGCATCTGCTGCATCCTCAAAGCCCTTAAGCACACTCTTCCAGTACTCAGATCCGGATTGGAAGGTGACCATCACATAACGCTCTGACGTTTCCCCTCGAAGTCCATTACTTTCAAATCCGCTATTGCCGTTGTCCTCAGTCATATATTGAAATATATAAACCAAAAATGCGAATATTAAAAGCGTATAGATCAGCATCATCTTCTTCAATGTAGCTACGCCTCCCCTATCCCTTCCACTGCCAGCATATAAACCGCTTTCAATAATCATTATAAAACGAAGTGTCACTACTGTGAACTTCTTGACAAAAGACCCCCATCGCTGAGGGTCTTTTACTACGAAACATACTCACGAACCTAGTTCAAGAAATGAACCATTTGGTGAAGCGCTTCTCTCTCTGATGTATGCTCATTATAGGGACTGTCCTCGACAGCATAGCCAAGAACGACACCAGAGCGCAGAATCAGATGATCCGGAATCGATAGCTTCTCTCTAAGAATTTGTGGATAAGCAATCGAGTTGAAGGCTGGAACGCTTTGAACCTCATGATGCTCAGCGGCGAGTACAAGATATCCGGCAAAGGTGCCCAGATCCATGGTGGACCAATCCGTAAGCGATCGTTCCTGGCAGATGATGACAAGGGCTGTTCCATCAAAAAACGAAATGTTATTGCGCCGATTCAATTCTCTTGCCTTCTCATCCTCACGATCGATCCCCATGCACTCAAACATATGTATGCTGTTACGGATGCTGCGTTCCTGCATATATTCAGGCCATTCCTTCGGTACAGGAACATCTGTATTATATGGCTCAGAACGATCAAATGCAGCTAAATATGCTTCCCTGATCTCTTCCAATGTGCTGCCTGCAGCAACAAATACTTCCCAAGGCTGGGTATTCGACCAGGATGGAGCACGCAGTGCATCCGTTAATATATTCTCAAGCGTCGTTTGCGGAATAGGCAGATTCTTGTCAAATTTGCGGTGAGACTTCCGTCTCTGGAACAGGTTCTTACTCTCTACAGGGTGATTCACTATTGATTCTCCTCCATTCCTATTCTATATATCTGGAATTACGATTCTTCATGAACGATAATATATAGAGACAATAATTACAAGCACACGCAGGCACGAGTTGTAGTATACTTGCTCATGTTGTTCGTCATTTCATCAATTCTTAATGTTGATTCGTTACAATATGACATTATCGCTTGCCCTCTTATCATCGTAAAACAACTATAGGAGGTTATCTACCTTTGAAAAAAACTAGAATCGAGGAGCTGACACCCCTACGGGGACTGGCCTTCCTGGCGATTGTCATGCAGCACAGCCTCGCGGAATATATATACCGGGCAGATATATTGGCACCTGATTCCACCATGCTGATGTTTGTGTATCATTTGACAAGGTTCGGAACGCCGACGTTTGTGTTCCTGTCCGCTGTATTGCTGTTCTATAATTATGAGAAGAAGCTGCAATATCCGAGCTTTATCCGCAAAAGATTCGGAGATATTTATGTGCCGTTCCTGTTATGGACGGTTCTATACTGGCTGAGTGTTAGACTGACGGCTGGTACAAACTGGCTGAGTGCAGACACATGGACAAGCCTTGTAAGTGAATGGTTTGTTCCTCAAGCCGGTTATCAGCTGTGGTTCGTTATCATGGTGTTCCAGTTCTACCTGCTGTTTCCACTATTCCGGAAAGCCGCTCTGTTTCTACAGAGCAAACTGGCGCCTCTTGATCCGAAGAGGCAGAAACGTACGGTTATCACCATTATCGTACTCACTGGCGTCGCCTACGCTTATCTGTTATACCTGTCATATTACGAGATGGGAACCTGGGCGTCAGAAGCAGGCGGACTAACACAAACACTGCTTGGGTACAGATCCTATTCATTTATTATGTATTTCTTTTATTTTATACTGGGTGCTTTGGTTGCCTTCATGCTTGAATCGTTTCGAAGATGGATACTCAAAATCATGCCCTGGACGGCTCTCTTGTCCATCGCATTATTCACCTTGCTGGCATACGATGTGCTTCGAGGTTCATCCGATGTTATGAACTTGAACATATCAACTTATCTGAAGCCCCAGACCTTTGCTCTGATTCTGACGCAGATGTTTCTGCTGTATGGATTCATGCTCGTGATCTCGCCGCAGAGCCGTTTCCGCAAGCTGTTTACGTGGATCGGAAGATATTCATACGGCGGTTATCTCGTCCATGCCATGGTCATCTACGGCATCGCATACTTCACTAGACCGATGGAGCTGTCCGGTTATCATTTGCCGGTAACGATGATTACTTTCCTGCTTACCGTCATCGTCTCGCTGCTCATCAGCTTCGGTTTATCCAAGCTGCCTGGATCAAGATATCTGGTAGGTCTTGCGCGCAGACCAAAGAACAAGACCGCTAAGGACAAGAACAATACGGTCCCGGCAGAAGGTGCTGTACTCTGACGTAAAGATCTTTCATATATAAAAACCCCTTCAAGCTGCAGCTTGTCATAATGGACAAGCTCTGCTCGAAGGGGATTTTTTAGTATGCACAACGATTGAATTCTCTAAATTCGCAGCTATAGCGGCGACATCGGTCCGCTTCTAGCTCTGATCATGCTTGAGGGCTTCTTTTCCCGGCGCCCCATCGATCTGGATCTTCTGATGGATAAACTTCTCCAAATCAGGTGTTAATTCTTCCTTCAATTTATCCACCAGCTGCTTCTCCGATACGCCTTTTGATTTGGCGATTTCAGCGAGCGACTTACCTTTCCGAAGCTCTTGATTGAGCTGATCCGGCGTCAGTCCGAGGAATTTGGCAATTTCCTCGCGATTTAGGCGGGAATGTCCTTTACCATGATGTGCATGCCGTTTACGAAGCTCACTAAGCGGTGTATTGATGACTTTGGTGAGCCGTGCATGAATATTCGATTTCATAGACGCGCCTTGTTCTTTCGTCAGACAGCCTTCTTTTACCGCGGCATCCACCCGCTTATCAATTGCAGGAATAAGCTTCTTCTCGAGCTGCTTGTCTGTCATTCCCTTCGACCGGGCAATGCTTGCAATGGTCTTGCCTTGTTCCATTTGGGATGCCAGTTCCTTGAGATCCATATTCAGAATCTTGGCTGTCTCATCCATGAAATAGAGGCGATGACCTTGCCCGCAATTGGCATCTACCTCAAACTCGGTAAATACCGGATCCGGCGTCTTCGTTTCCTGTGCCCCAGCCTGTTCTCCATAGCCCATCATGATCGAAATCAGGAGTGCGGCAGAAGCGATGCGCGAAATATATTTGTTCATGTGTTTGTCCACCTTTCTAGCTGCAATGAATTGTATGCACTTCGTTAGTGTGGACGAACACACCCTTTTTTATCCATTACACTTGAACTTCAAGCTCAAGTACCCGAAGGAAAACGAATAACGGCCTCTGTTCCAATCCCCTTCTCGCTGCTATATTCTATATTTCCATCCATTGCCTCAATAATCCGGAACGTCACCATCATGCCAAGCCCTGTGCCCTTCGTTTTATTGGAGAAATAGGGTTCACCAAGTCTCATCAGCTCCTGCTCATCCATGCCTATTCCGGTATCCTGTACATGAATAAAAATTTCCTTGCCTCTGGAATAAGCCTTGACTCTAACCTCGCCATTGCCTTGAATGGCCTCTATGCTGTTCTTGAGAATATTAATAAACGCTTGCTTAAACTTGGAGGTGTTCCCCCGAACCCATAGGTTCTCAGGTACATCCATCGTAATGACACAGCCCTCTAGATTCGCCATCGGGATCAGCACACCTTCAATGTGATTAAATTCTTCCGCGAGATTAATAAGCCTGATCTGATCAAATTCCGGTTTCGCGAAGGTTAGAAAATCATTGATAATCTCGGATGCCCGATCAAGCTCCTCAATAGCGATACTGACATATCTTCGATTCCTCAAATTCTCCTGCTTGCTCATCAGCTGCAGAAATCCGCGGGTTACCTGAAGGGGATTTCGCACCTCATGTGCGACAGAAGCGGCTAATTCGCTTATTATCTTGATCTTTTCCGAGCGCTGCAGCTCGTTATTGAATACTTCAAGCTCTTTCGTATACAGCTCCACTTGCTCATGCTTGTCCCATAAGGGATTCGTCTTGATGATCACAAGAGAGACCGTGAATGCCAGCATTCCCCACTTGATCATCCAGAAGTCATACCAATTCAAGGTATAATATAGAATCCATTCGACAACGGCAGTGACTGTAAGTATTCCAGACCCGTATGATAGCAAATGGGCTTTACGATTCCCCTTAAGCGCCTCCTGAATTGTAAAATAGGTCAGCAAAATAAGCTCAACAATAAACGCAACGCCAAACACAGGCCGGGTCAGAAATTCATAAAACGGATATATGACATCTCCCGTTAACGCATTGACGACATTAACAAGCATACAAAATACTATGTATATCAGCATGGATTTCCACAGTTTGTTAATTAGTCCGCCAGGTCCAGGGCCGATCATCTGTTCAAAACAATAGGCTAGCAGTGGCAGCAGCAGAATTAAGCTGGCTTCGAAGCTAGTGACCAGAATACCGCTATAGTCAGGATACAGCGTGTATAAAGCCGGTGAATACAACAAGATAACCAGCCCGAAGCATATGATGACTCCCGTCATTGAGGACCACTGTCTGGTGTTGACCCGGGTCATAAAGATGCAGGTTACCACAATAATGATCGCAAGCAGGAGCAAGATACCTCCAATTAGGGCAGAAGATATACCATCCCTCAGATACATGCCGATTAAATCCTTATAATATCCTGCCCATGCGTCCTCGCTTAATCCTACAGTTCGATCGCTGCTGTGTGTCCAGATGTACACGGTCTTGCCTGAATCCTCTTGATCCAGAGGCAGCAGAAGATGATTTCGATCAAACGGATAATGATTGGTTTGTCTTAATACAAGCTCTTCATCGATATAAATATCAATCTGCTGTCCATAAATATATTCAAACAGAATTCCCGAACTCTCATCCAGATCGGCTGGCAGCTTGATTCGGGTCCATGCCGCGTGAGCTATAGATGGATCCTTATCATCGGGTAAATAGCCGTCGTCAATCGTTGTCCACTTATAATCTCCCCCCATCAGCTCCTCATAGCTGACGTTCACACTGTCATTAAACCAGAGCATGTCCCGCGACAATTTCTGTATATCCTTCTCCTCTGCGTGCAAGACTGCTTGCGGCAGGATGAAGAGTACCCCTAGTAAACACAAGATGATAGCCGCCGATACTCTGGGCCCGATCCTCATTAGAACACCTCAAGACTCGATAAAATAAAATTAATACACATCCTTATTTTTCCACACTTTATTGTTATCTACAATACTATTCTCGCGCTCATCCCGAAGTCGCTCCTGCTCTGCTTCATACTGATTCTTGATCATTTCTTGTTCTTTCTGTTCTACTTCCTCCCGATATTCAAGCCAGATCAGACTCTCCTCATCCTCGTAAATGGTCCATATATCTGAGAATAGGTAGTCCTTGATCTCCACAACCCTGCCCTTCCATAAGCCTGAAGACCAATATAGCCCATCAGGTTTACGAATGACTGTCCGTGAGTAACCAGGTGTAGATGCTTTTTGACCGACCTTAATAGATGCGATCATATTCGAGAATGTAAACCATTCCATCACCTGTCTTCCTCCATTCCTACTGACTCTCTATATTTTATAGCGAAAAAGCAGTTTTCGAAACCATATTCCTTCTACCCAATTGATTCGAGATCGAAAGCCGGGTTTAAGAAATAGGCAAGTACGATTGACTCCCATCACATTTATGAAGGAGGATATAAAAAATGAATAACTCGCAACGAAATGTGGAAGTCGAGCACAAGGATGTCCAGAAAAAATCCGATTCCAGCTTAGTCGCATCTACATTTATAAAATATGCAGCCTACATCATCCTATTTTTTGGATTCCTATACTTTCTCGTTAAATTTGTATTCCCCATGTTCTAATTGGACACTCTATCTGTAATTATGATCTGCTACGAACTGCTATGAATTACTATAAAGTTATATAAGACTTAAAGGAGAGATAAGGAATGGATAATAAGCCTCATACTAGTGAAGCGGATTTTGCCTATGACCGTTACAGATCCCTGCAGGAGCCGGACCCGCTGAATACCGTACCTGAAGATGATTTAGATTATGTAAACACGTATACAGAACAAACCATAAGCCTTGATGAAGATACGACACCGCTTGATGCCGAAACTGTTCAAAAGGAAACGATGCAGGATGTGCGCAGCTCCTCCTCCATTGAGTTTGCAGCCGATGAGGATTTCATGGACAGGCAGGATGTGATTGTCCGTTCCAGCGAGCCCGACCTCACGTCCGTACCTGATGCAGATGATATCGAAGCAAACAGCCCGGTTGATCCCGCTGCTCCAGACCCTGATGCCATGCATGGCACTGATCTCATTAATGGAGCCGGCGGCGATTCGGAGAAATGAATGTTAAACCAATAGATTAGACTAACAAGTTGTTGCCTTGTCTTATTGCAGCAGCTTGTTTTTTTGTGTACACATTTGAGCCACGTTGAGCTATGACATTTTCGTGTCATTTCGTCTGAATATTTCTAAACGGATAAAAAAAAGGTATGATGAGAACATATTCAAACTATATCAAGGAGGAAACAGCATGTTGTTCAGATCCAAAGGCTTCAAATTCCTCTTTCTCCTGACTGCGCTTGTCGTAATTCTGACAGGATGTGGAAAGGATACTGCAGAGAATGACGAGCTTGAGTTTGGAGGGATTGGTGTTCCTGACCCTGAGAAGTCTCATCCGGTTGCTACCCTTGAGCTGTCAAATGGCAAGCAGATCGTAATGGAACTCTACCCGGAAATTGCTCCGAATACGGTGAACAATTTCATTTCCCTTGCAAACAGCGGCTTTTACGATGGAACGATCTTTCATCGGGTTATCCCGAACTTTATGATACAGGGCGGCGATCCTGAAGGAACAGGGACCGGCGGTCCTGGTTACAGCATCAAAGGCGAGTTTACAAGCAACGGGGTGAAGAACCATCTGCTGCATGTCCGCGGTGTCGTATCCATGGCCCGGTCGAATGACCTTGATTCCGCTGGATCCCAATTTTTTATTGTACAAGCTGATTCAGAGCATCTGGATAATCTTTATGCCGCTTTCGGTAAAGTGACCGAAGGGCTGGACGTCGTCGATGAAATTGCCAATCTTGAACGAGACCAGAACGACCGGCCGGCAGATCCGCCCGTGATGACTAAGGTTACTGTAGACACGCTGGGTGTCGATTACCCGGAACCGGAGAAGATTGAATAGAAGCAACAGCAAAAGACCGGACTCCTTCGATTGTCCGGTCTTTATTACGTACGCCATTTATTGTGCAAAACAATTACCATATTAATCTAATCCATCCCATTATCGAAATCCAGAGCGGAACACTGAGCAGGATGCCCCACATTAACCCTTTTAATAGCTGCGTGTTTAGTTCCAATAGCAACGACCCCTTCACTGTTTAATTAGTCGTAGTATCGGTGTTCAAAATGAGCTATATACTCTAGTTCGCTTATTTCTTCCTCTACTTTATATTACACCAATTTTTAGAAAGCGCTATCATTAATTTATTCCTATTCAACATTAATGCGACTTATACTTCCAATGGACCATGTTTACCTGTTATAATTTTGCTACGATGAAACGGAGGGATCATCATGGTCAAAAAAAGAAACACACAGTCCAGGCAGTCGTCTAACCGTACTTCGAGCCGTGAAGAATCCGGAGCAGCGACGCTAAAGGACATACTGAGCGATGAAGTGCTCGGTAAGCTCAAGGCACAGGCCAAGGAGATTAAGGCAGCCGATGCTGCACGCCAGGAAGAAGCTCGCCGTATAGCAGAAGAGAAGAAAAAAGCGGAGCAAAAAAAACTCGATAACAATTTTGAATATCTTCTAGAGAACAGCAAACTCGATTGGCACAAATATAAATAAAATGACAGAATCCCCAAGTACTGACCTGTAAAGACAAGTCCTGTACTTGGGGATTCTGCATAATATTGCACTCCCCCTCTTCCCCATGATTCAACCTACCTCTGGCAGGGGTATTTCTACGTTAGAAAGCTTCACGAATAATAGATTATGGATTAGGGAGGAATCGTTATGCCGAATCTTCGATTTGAGAATAAGATTGCCATTGTGACCGGGGGAGGTTCCGGCATAGGGCAAGCAGCTGCAATTCGCTTAGCAGAGGAAGGCGCTCACGTGTTTATGCTGGATCGTACCGTCGAAAGAGCAGAAGAAACCAAAAGCATGATTGAGCAAAACGGCGGAACTGCTGATGTTATTGAATGCGACATCGCGAAGCCCGAGATGGTGAAGCACGCGATTAACACCGTTGCAGAACGAGCAGGACGAGTTGATGTTGTCTTCGCCAACGCCGGTGTAAACGGAAAAATGGCGCCGATTGAAACGATGGAAATTGAAGATTGGGACCAAACGATGTGCATTAACATGAGAGGTACGTTCGCCACGGTAAAATATGCAATACCTCACATGAAGGAGAATGGCGGAAGCATCATTATTAACAGTTCCATCAATGGTAACCGCGTATTCTCTAATATCGGCTTCTCCGCTTATGCATCAACCAAGGCCGGTCAGACTGCATTTATGAAAATGGCCGCACTAGAGCTGGCTAGATATAAAATTCGGGTCAACTCCGTTCACCCGGGGGCTATTGACACGAATATCGATTCCAAGACGGAGCGCTCTGAGGATCTCGATCAGGTTCAAATTCCGGTCGAATTCCCTGAAGGAGATCAGCCGTTGGCCGGCAAGTCAGGCAAGCCTGACCAAGTCGCTTCCCTGGTCTTGTTCCTTGCTTCAGATGAAGCCTCCCACATTTCCGGTACCGAGGTCTATATCGATGGAGCAGAATCTCTGCTTCGCGGATAACAAGGCAAGGCATATGAAAGAACCTCCATGCTCCTCAAGTAGGAACGAATATGGAGGTTCTTGTTTGATATAAGACTTGCATCTTAAGCTTTTGAGTATCTCAAGTACGAACCTTCAATCTCTTTTTAATCTGTGTTGCAACGAGTTCAAGTATGATCGCGAATGCCAGAATTAGATACGTAATAAATCCGACCTCTCTCACATCATAATAGAAGCTGCTGGCCATAAACATGTCGAAGCCAATACCACCAGCCCCAGCGGCTGCGCCCATTGCGACAGCAACAGCAAAATTAATCTCGAAGCGCATAAAGGTCCAAGAGATCAAGTACGACATGGAGGAAGGAATAACCGCCTGAAATACGATCTTCCACCAGCCGGCCCCACTCGCCTTCAGGGCTTCTATTACCCCTTTATCCAGCTCCTCAAACGACTCTGAGAAGGCCTTGACCAAGTAGCTGACGGAGTGGAACGTCATCCCGATTACAGCAGCAACCCCTCCAAGCCCTGCAGCGACAGCAAATATTAATACCCACAACACGGTCGGAACTGCCCGGATAAAAGATACGATGGCCTTTACCACAACAGATGCCGTCTTCGTGCTTAAATTTCTTGCTGCAAGCAGTGCCAGGAACAAGGCGATAACTCCGCCAAAGATCGTCGTCAGGAAGGCGAGTCCGAGCGTGATGCTGACCTGCTTCAGTGCTTCGCCAAATGTAAAATGATTCATCTGCGGTTCCAGGAACATCGTTCTGATCGTCTCCCCTGTCGAGAGAACCGCATCCCAGAACTGAAGATCCTTATAATCAAACGTCAGAAATCCGTAAATGGTAAGAATCAGCAGCATAACAAGTGTTGTTGATATGACAAAGGACGATTTGTTGAAGGGCTTCGCCTTGATTCGCTTCTGAGGTACCGAATCTGTGCCTTTTCCAAGCTCATAAGAAGAATGTTCCATGATTACAGAATAACCCTCCTCACATAATTCGATATCGTCTCAATCAGTAGGATCGTTGCAACGATGACCAGGACGACGAGTGAGGCGGAGCTGTAATTCAGACTCTTGTAATATAGACTGAACAAGAAGCCGATCCCTGTTCCTGTCAGAATACCGATAAGTGTTGCATTTCGAATATTCGTCTCGACGGTAAACAGAATCCAGCTGATCATTTGCGGTATGCTGGAGGGAATCACCGATTTGAAAATGATACATAAAAAACTGGCCCCCGTTGCACGCAGTGCCTCAACAGAGCTGTTGCTGACTTCATCAATGGATTCGATAAAAGCCCTCGTCAAGAACCCGAAGGAACCGAAGAACAAGGCGAAATATCCAGTAAGCACACTCTGACCAAAGGATAGAAGCAGGATCATCGACCAAGCTGCGACATCAATATTCCGAAACAAAGTGGCAACTGAGCGGCCGATGAAGCTGAGTACACCGTCCCCTCCGGTTGTCTGCGACCCCATGATCGCGAAGAACAGAGCAAAGCCTGCAGCAATGGTCGTTGCCGCGATAGACACGAGCAGTGTCTCAAGCAGTGAGGCAATAATGTCGGGCAGCTTGTCCATCGCTTCCGCGTTTGGATAGAAGTTGGATACTGCCCATTCTGCTGCCTTAGGCACCGAGGTGAAGCCTTTGACCACATCATATTCGGTGATGACGATCGCGCAAATGGTAAGGACAAGAATCAAGGCACAGTAGAATAGGGAGTTTCTTCTTTTTCGGGCAAAGAAATTAGCCTGCATGCTGACTTCCTCCGTCAGCCGACATATACTCCGTAAGCCTTGATCCATATATGAGTTGAAGCTCTGCAGTTCCAACTCCAGCAGGTAAGCCATCATATACGATCTCACCCTTGTTGACCCCGATGATTCGGTCCGAATATTTCAGAGCGACATCTACCTGGTGAAGATTGACAAGCACCGTAATCCCCATTGAAGAACAAATACTGCGAAGATGCTCCATAATAGTCTGGGATGCATTCGGATCAAGTGAAGCAATCGGTTCATCACATAACAACAGTTTTGGGTCCTGAATGAGTGCACGTGCGATGCCTACTCTCTGCTTCTGCCCGCCGCTTAGCTGATCGCAGCGCTTGTAGATTTGTTGTTCCAATCCAAGCATCTTCAATATGGCATACGCCTGTCTCTTCTCTTCCTCAGAATAAATTCCTAGAATACCTGCGAAAGTTGACTTATAGCCAAGCCTGCCATGCAGCACATTCTCAATGACGCTTAAACGTTCCACAAGATTATAATGCTGAAAAATCATGCCGATTCGGGTTCTAAGCTGTTTTAATTCACTCTTCTTAAGACGGTTTACATTCTGCCCATCAAACATAATCTCTCCACTGCTTGAATCGATCATTCGATTAATACATCGAAGAAGAGTCGATTTCCCTGCTCCAGAAGGACCGATAATCGATACGAATTCTCCGGTATTCACGGTGAAATTCACATCGGTCAGTGCTTTGGTATCTTGGCCATATTGCTTGTGCACCTCATTCAGCTGAAGTAACTTCGTCATAGCTGTGCTGCCTCCTAACCCTCAACTTGCATTCCTTGATTATCAATTACAGACCTGACAGCTCCCGAATTGGATTAAACCACTCATCTTCCACTGGCAGGAATTTCTCATCCCCTGACTTCTTCTTGAACAAACCGGAAGCTTCAGATTCCACAGGAAGGAATATCTTCTCATTGTTCGTCACTTCATCTGAAGTAAAGAGCTCCTCAAGCTTGGCAATATCCTCTTCACTAACCGTATCTGTATTCACCACAAAAGGCGAATTAAGGACTGGCGTTACAGAAATTAGTGAAAATTGCTCTCCTGGAAGTGTATTGAACGGCTCAGCTGCATCGTCTTTTACGGTATATACGGCACCTGGCTTATTCGCTTCACCTTCCGTAAGCTCCACGTAGTTGGACACACATGTATCACAGAACGCAGCTACATCTGCTTTTCCTGTAAGCAAGTTCACTGCTGAGCCCTGATGGGAGCCGCCAAACAGAACTTCTTGGAAAAACTGATCATCTCCACCCATCAGCAAATCTTCCTCGGTCAAATCCTTATATTGTTCCTGGCCGCTGAAATACGTAATAATGCCAGAGGATGGAACTTTGAATCCGGAAGTTGAAGAATTGGATACGAAGGAAAACTTCTTGCCGGCAATTCCATCAATAGTGAATTGATCGCCGCTCTTATAAGCTTCTTCTTGTCCTTTTTTGACACTCAGCCAGCTGTAGTACACAGCATCCTCTAGCGTACCCGACTCTCCGCTTGGAACGACTAAAGGCAGTACCTTTTCATTCTTGGTGTGAGCCTCGATATAGCCTTGAGGCCCCATAAAACCAAGATCCGCATTTCCATTCGTGATCGCCTCGATGGCAATGATATAGTCTGTTGTCGTTTGATGCTCTACTTTCTTGCCGGTTGCTTCCTCTATAATTCTTCCGAACTCTTCCCTGGCATCCTTAAGATCAGCGCCGGATTCATTGGGATACCACACAAAAGTCAGCGTGTCCTTGGAATCTGCAGAAGCACCCTCTCCCCCGTTTCCGCATCCTGCCAAGACTACGATCAGTGATAGAATCAATACAATAGCTAACGATTTCTTCATCTTATACCCTCCCGGAATAAATACTATAGCCATACACAATCTAGTATAAAAGTCATATATTTTGAGAATGTTCGGGCAATTTTAAAACAAATCTCGATTTTTTCCATCAGATTAATATGATAGGGATTTAACATAGGATGTTTATCAACCCCGTGTTAAACAATGGATTAATTCAAGGCGTCTTGGAAGGTGCCATCTGTAATTCTGTACTCCCTGGTGCAAAGACTGTCCATAAATTCCAGGTCATGAAAAATACCCAGCATCGTCGTCCCTTCCTGCATCAGCTGCTCAATCAGCATCTTCACTCTAAGCTTTGAGGCTTCATCGAGACTTGCCGTCGGCTCATCCAAGAGCAGAAGCCGGGGGCGCTTTACCATCGCTCTTGCGATGTTCAGTCTCAGCTTCTCACCTCCGGAGAAGGTTGCCGGATAGCTGTTCCAGAGCCCCTCATCCAGCTCGAAGTGCGTCAGCATCTTCACTGCTTCTGCTTCGGCATACTCCGAATCATGTCCCATCTCAAGCACTGCCTCACGAACTAGCTGCTTCGCAGAGGTTCGGGGCATCACGTTCAGGAACTGGGACACATAGCCGATCTCGGATCGGCGAAGCTGGCTGATCATTCTTTCGGATACGGAAGCCAGGTTGATCCTGCCAAATTGGGCTGAATCATACCAGATTTCTCCTGTCCCAGGCAGATAGGTTCTGTAGATACATCTTAGAATCGTCGATTTCCCGCTTCCGCTTTTTCCGGTAATGCCAACGAATTCCCCTTCCTTCACATGCAGGTTAATGTTATGAAGTGCTGTAATCTGCTGGTTCATATGATGCAGCGTAAAGGATTTTGACATTCCTTCAATAGACAGCAGGTGTTGTGTCATCTCTTCATCCTCCTTGTTCACTTGCAATAGATCCGATGGACCTGAAACCCAGGTCTTTCGTGATACCTTTCGCCGTCTATTTAAATTCTGTAGTTTGTCTGCTGAATCAGCTTGCCATCGACGAAGACTGTCGTAATCACTGGGAACTGATCCGGCTCAAGACGTTCGACGATAAGAAGGTCCGCTTTTTTACCAATCTTGATGGAGCCGACCTCTTCATCAATATGAACCGCCTTGGCGGGATTAAGGGTGACAAGCTTAAACATCTCTGCAAGATCCCGGTCCAGCTCACTCGCCAATTGGAAGACCGCATGCAGCATTGAAGCCGGATAATAGTCGCTGCATAGTACATCAATAACCCCTTCGCTTATTGCCTCCTGTGCTGACAGATTTCCGCTGTGAGATCCGCCCAATATGACATTGGGTGCACCAGCGATAGTGAACATTCCCCTGTTCTTTGCCTCACGTGCAATTTCAAGCGTGATCGGGAATTCACTGATGGTCGTTCCGAAGCTCTGTACCAGCTCCAGCTTGTCCAGCGAGTCGTCGTCATGTGACGCAATAGCAATGCCTCGCGAGGCCGCTAGTTCTGCAATCTCTCTAATACTCTCAACCGTTAATTTCTCCTTCGTCTGATGATTGGCAATCAGCACGCTCAGTCCTTCGTCCGTCACATCATCGTAGCCGCGAATCGTTGTCTTATATACCTCCAGGTCCCTGTATTGTCCTTGACCAGGTGTGTGATCCATAAAGGAGACCAGATGTACTTTATCCTCTTTAATGTAGGTTTTTAGATTATCTACCTGGTTGAGATTATCGATCTCAAAGCGGGCGTGGAACCGATGCCGAATCAAATGCTTCTCATAGTGGGTCTGATTAATCAGCTCGAGCAGCTTGCGCACATTCTCCGGCTCACGGATCGGGCGGTACTTGTAATCCGCCGATTTGAAGATAGAGAGTGAATGATACATCGTCGTGATGCCATGCGAGATAAGCTCCTTCTCTGTTTCCCTCAGGCTCAGGCCAAAATGGATCAGCGACGTTGGGCGCGGTGCTGTCATATGCTCAATGTAATCGGAATGAATGTCAATCATGCCCGGTGTGACATAACCGCCCTTCGCATCAATAATCTCCGCATCGGATCGGTGTGCTTCCTCCCCCGCAGGAACCATTCCTGCAATCCGCCCGTGTTCGATCAGAAGGTCATAGCCCTCCAGAAGAGCCTCCTCTGTCACAATAATTCCACCTGTAATCACATACATAGGAACGACTCCCTTCCCCATTTTTCATCACGATTCTTAATCTCCTTACGATCCTTACAATAACGAGTGAACAAGCTGCTGTGTATAAGCATGCTGAGGATCCTCCAGAATTTGATCCGTTAAGCCCTGTTCAATAATCTGCCCATCCAGCATAACGAGGGTGCGGTCGGCCAGCATGCGAATGACTCCAAGATCATGGGATACCAGCAGGATGCTGATATTCAGCTCTCTCTGCAAATGCTTGATCAGATCAAGCACACTTGCCTGCACGGACAAATCAAGACCGGTAGTCACTTCATCAAGCAGAAGTATCGGTGGATTGTTTGACAATGCCTTCGCAATCTGGACTCTCTGCTGCATTCCACCAGAGAAGTTCTCCGGTGCTTCCTTCATGCGATATACAGGAATATGAACCTTCGTGAGCAGCTCGCTCCCGCGTTCTTCCATCGCCTGCACATGGCGGCTTCCTGCCGCAATCATCTTCTCGGCAATGTTGCCGATTGAAGAGAACCGCAGGCGCAGCCCCAGCACCGGGTTCTGGTACACCTTGCCCATCAGCTGGTTGCGAATGTATCTTTTTTGCTGGGAAGACTCCTCGAACAAATTAATCGAACCGTCCTTGTACACGTTTAGTATGGCTTCCCCGCTGGTGACGTCCTGATCAAAGTACAGACATTTCATCAGCGTCGATTTCCCGCTGCCGCTCTCCCCAACGATCCCCAGCACTTCTCCTGGATACAGATCAAAGCTTACGTCCCGGCAGGAATACACGGTCCCGCAGACGGGGCAATAGTTTCGGTCCAGCTGTCTGTCAGCCGGATTACTGCATCTTGGGCATCCTGTACCAAACTGCTTGTTCAAATCTCGTATTTTCAAAATAGGCTCATCTGAAGCATGCATAACTCTCACCCCTCTTCATTAGCGTTTTTCTTCCATAGATGAGCTCTGCTCATTTACTCTAGCCATGCAGTAACTGGTATCGTTACACTGGTAATAAGTCGTCTCTGCCTCCGCATCGTACAGCTCATCCATAAACACATGCTCAGCTCCGCACTGAGCACATTGGATACCGCTGAAGCTCTCTGGAGCGAACGGCACATCTTCGAAATCCAGAGATTCCACTCTAGTGTAAGGCGGTACGGCGTAAATCTTCTTCTCTCTGCCCGCTCCGAGAAGGATGAGCGCCTCAGAGCTGTTCAGCTTGGGATTATCGAACTTAGGGATCGGGCTTGGTGCCATCACATAGCGATCCTGCACCATAACCGGATGATCGGCACCGGTTGATATACCTCCATACTTCATAATCTGCTCGAACAACATCAGCCAGGCTCCGCTGTACTCCTTCTCTCCGTGAAGCCGTTTCGTTTGCAGCTCACTAGACTCGTATGCACGAAGCGGTTCTGGCATAGGCACCTGCAGTACAAGAATTTGTCCTTCCTGAAGCGGCACCTCTGGTACCCGGTGACGTGATTGTATCAACGTTGCATCTTCCGTATCATCAACAGTCTGGATTCCGGTCGTCTTCTGAATCAGCTTCTTGATACTGACCGCGTTGACCGATTCATCCGAGCCTTGGTCAATGACTTTAAGCTTATCGTCTTGACCGACAAGCGATAGTGTAAGCTGTAATCCGCCGGTTCCCCATCCCCGTCCGATGGGCATCTCTCTTGAAGCAAATGGAACCTGATACCCCGGAATGGCAATCGCCTTCAAGGTTGCCCGGCGAATTTCCCGTTTGGATCCTTCATCTAGGAAGGCGAAATTATAGGCATTATGCATATTGATTCTCCTCTGCGGCGCTAGGTTCAGCTGCCTTTCTGATCTTGCGCACATCATTCAGTTTGGACTGGAATGTGACGTAATGCGGCATTTTCAAATGAGAGATAAATCCGGTTGACTCTACCGAATCGATATGATAGAGCACGAACTCTTCATTCTGTGTTGGAATGGACTTGTCACCCGCCTCCAGACTCTTGTCCAAAATACTCATCGCAATAGCCTTCGTCTCGTTCTGGCCGTAGCATAATCCGTAACCAAAGTCGAACTCCAGCTCCTTCTTCCCGTGCTCCTTATCTACAGTGCTCGGAACGAGCATCTCAACCTCTGTAACTTGGATATCTCCGATGTAATAAGCATCCTCCTCGTCTCCATCACTCTCAAATGGACTATTTACATAAACAGGGAGATACCCTACTCGCAGCTCGCCCACGGTTGGATGTACCATGCCGTAGCCCCGTATAACCGCGTAAGCAAGAGAAGTTACCGCCCCCGTCTGTCCCCGTGATAAGATCTGCAGCTTCTCACTGCGGCTTGCCGGAAAAGCCAGGCTGGTCCGTGTCACATCATCCGGCTCTGTGTGATCCAGCGGGCATTCCGGAATCAGACCTTCCCGGCGAAGGTAATCAAGTACTTTGGGAAGCGCACCGCTCTCCATGTTTTTTGAAGCTCCTACAGCATCTCCATCAGCGTCGTCTTGTTTAGAATAAGCAGCCAGCCATTCGCGAATGTCGGTTTCCGTCTCTTCCCGCAATTCGAAGTCGAGCAGTCGGTGGGAGTAATCCGTCGTCGCTCCAAGAATCTGCCCCCCTGGAATGTCCTTAAATGATGCCGATATTCTCCGCTCTACCCGCATTTGATCTGATGTGACCACCTGGGAGTAGGCTTTGCGAGGCAGTGTCGAGCGGTAAGCTCTGAGCAGAAATACAGCCTCCTCGGGATTGCCCTCCGCCTGCTTAATGGCAAGTGCTGCAAGGGATTCACTGTACATGCTGCTCTCGGACATCACTTGATCTATGAGCCCCCGCATTCCGGCCTCAATATGTGAGGTGGACAGCGTCTGTTCTCGCTTCACTCGTTCGTATTGAAGGCGCCGAAGCGACTCCTCAATTGCCTTCGTGCCCCCCTTGACTGCAACGTAACCCATTTAATGCACCTCCTGCTCCATTTGAGTCGTTCTTGGCAAAGCTAATACGCGATGAGAAGCATCTGCGAATATCATATCGACACCAAGTGGGAACTCTGCATTTCGTTCTGCCCGAACCATCTCCCAGTTCCCCATGGTCAGGGTCTGCATTTCGCACACCGTATATTGATCGATTCCAGGCCCTCGAAGTAAACGCCGCTCGCCGCTGACGACGCTGGGCAGCTCGGCGATGAGTGTTGCCGATAAATGCGGATCATTCATTTCTCCAATTCTCGCGAGCTTCAGTGCCTCAGACACGCTGCCGGGGGCTGCGGTATGTGTAACGAATATATAATCAGCATCGTGTACTTCTGCACGTTTCGCATAGGTTAACCGGCTGATATACTGTGTCAGCTCTTCCTCGTCCTCACCAATGATCTTAAAGGTTACTTCCGTATCCAGAAGCATCCTCGCAAGCACGAGTGTTACAGCATAGCAGTCTGTTCTATGATCCAATTTAAGAGCAGCATCAGATAGATCCTGGACTGTACCTGGTCTCGATAATGCATCTACTACTTTTCGATAAGCTTGTTGTATGTCATGAACTTGATTCAGCATATCTGCTCCCCCTTAATCCTGATCCATTGTGTCAAAATCGACCTTGGTAGTGAGCAGCCTACGGCGCTTCTCGGCCCGCTCTTCGATAAGCATTTCCTGTTCCTTCAGTAGCAGTGCTTCCCAATGCGCCGTTTCATCCAGCCCTGCCGAATATGCGGCATCGATCACTGCTAGATGATATGCCGCCTCGCTCTCCTCGCCTCTGACGAGTCCGATTCCGATGGATTCGCCTACCTTAACCTTACATTCCGTTACCAGTACTTCACCAAGGTAAAAAAGACTTTGCTTCGCTGTCTCCCTCACCTTCACCATCACAAGTCCCGGGTTCGGCTCTTCAATGATGCTTGTCTCATATTTGCCTACAATTTCATCCGCCATTGACTTCATGAGTACAGGCGGTCTGCTAATGAGTATCTCTGTCCTCTGCTTCCGTTTCATATATAAGCCTCCAATCTCTTCAAGCCGGCCATGGCTGAATTAGATGACATAAGTAAATGAATCTCCCCTGTACATAATTTTGCTGTATTCAAGCGTTTGTCCCGATTCCTTGTCTGCGCAAGCAGATTCCAGCACCAGCAAAGGGATCAGACTGGAGCATTCCAAGAGCTCACGCTCCTGCTTGTTCGGATAAGTCAGCCTTAATTGTGTCTGATGGGATTGAAACGCTGTATATCCTTTGCTCTTGTAGTATTGAAAGATGGAGCCGAGCTCTCTGCCGGCATGTCCGATATCAGGAAACCGGGTCTCCGATACGTATGAGCTGTGCAAGGCGAGCGGTTGACCCTCGATCAATCGGAGCCGGTCTATTCTATAGACATTCTCTTGCTCCGAGGCTTGAAGCATTTCATAGATTTTGTGATTGAATACAATTTTTTCGCATCGTATATTTCTTGACTCATAATCGAAGCCCATCTCGATCATCTTCTGACTGAAGCTCTTATCCGAATTCAGTACAAGAGGAATCTGCTGATGCCTGTCCCTGACAAAGCTGCCCTTGCCTTGCATAGAGTAGATATATCCCAGCTCCTGCAGTCTCTGATAAGCTTTGCGAGCCGTGATCCGGGGAACCTTCATCCTGTCTGCGATCTCATTCTCCGACGGGAGCTTATCATGCGGCTCATACCTTCCTGACTGTATGCTTGAAACGAAATAATCCATAATTTCCATCTCATCAGACATCCCGACATTCCCTCCCGTTCATCGTAAAGTCAGGTCAAGCTTGAGTTGTGAAGATGCCTTTGGCTGGCCTTGATTGCCGTTACTGCATTCATCCCTGGACTTTTGCTGCCAAGTCGTACTTCCTTCTCGCCGTAAAATCCATGAAAATCAGATCCGCCTGACATAAATAGTCCATGCTCTTCTGCAAGCATCATGACTCGCTTCTCGTCTTCTGGACCATGCAGCGGATGCAGCCTTTCAATTCCTTGCAGTCCGTAAGATACGAGCTCAGGAACGATATCATAGCTGTCATATTGACCCGGATGAGCTAATACCGGAACTCCCCCTGCCTGCAGAATTGTGCTTACCGCATCCTTCGCGCTGACATATTCCATCGGCATGTAGGCAAGACCGGGAGCTTCCCCGCTGCTTCCACGGGAGAACAACGTTTTGTACAGCCCGCCATATATGGATTCTGTGTAGCCCGCATCGATTAATGCATGCATGATATGCTGCTTATAGACACCGGTTCCACCTGCTGCATACTCCTTCACCTGTTCCCAAGTAATGTGATATCCGTTAGCCGCCAGAAGATTTACTGCCCGCCTGCAGCCTTCATGTCTCCGCTCTATCAGCGGATTGCAGAGCTCGGCGATGCCCCTGTCAGCCGGATCAATCATGTATCCCAAAATGTGAACCCGGCGATTTCTTGTAAAATCGTAGGCCGATATTTCAATGCCAGGTATGATTTCTATTCCTTTTTCTGTGCCTTGAAGGACCATTTCACTGAGGCCTGACGTTGTGTCATGATTCGTTATTGCAAGGCATGTGACATGCTCTTGCTCAGCCAGCTCAAGTACTTCCTCAAAAGTACAGGATCCGTCCGAAATCCGGGTGTGGCAGTGCAGTTCCACCTTCATTAAGCGAACCTCCATTTGTTAATGATCTCTCTGTACCTCTCTACGGACCTAGTCTAACTTGATGCCAAGTGCACATGGTCAAAGCAGTGTAAACTGCAGGTTAAGTTTTGTTAGTTTTGTGGATTTTCAAGCAAAAAACCCTGCTGATTTCATTAAAATCAGCAGGGTTTTCCTTGGATTGAATTGTTTTCCTGTTTTTTTAGAGAGTTACTTGATCCTCGCTTACCGTCTTGCTTGTGGCTCGTGACGGTATATAGAAGAAGAAGGTGTACATCATGGCAAATAACACGAACGCGACCAGCTCTTCGACGAGAATATAGTAGGGATAAGGCCCAAGCATATCTAATATGGAAGGTGACTCCGGCTTGTGCGACAGGAACATATAATTCGCCCCGAACAATTGATTGAAGCACCACACGATACCCGCGATGACGTTAAGCAGCAGCATGGAGAGCGGAACCGAGGTTATTGTCAGTCTAATCTGCTCAATCCAGGTCATGTATAATGCAGCAGCGATAATTGCACCATGGGCGATGAAGAACTGTATGAAACGAAAATGAGGAAACGTGTATATCAAATCAGGTGTCATTAGTGCAGCCAGAGCACCGCAGATTCCGGCATAGAACACAAGGATATACAGCATTCGATTTCGGGTCACCAGCATAACACAAGATAGGAGAAGCGTAATGCTGCATAGCTCCAGTGGCAGTGTATAAACAGGGTCCCACAGATCATAGAACTGATACCATGCTTCAAGCATCAGCTGTGACAGGACCAGCACGGCCAGTAACGTATAGCGCAGCTTTTTTCGAGCCGACTCGGAGTGCTTCAGCTTCTGTCGATACAGAAGCATAACAAGCAGCAGAACCATTATGAAAGTCACCGCTCCTATATGAGCAAGGGACAAGAATTCAAACCTCGGTGCATCATAAGGATTGAAGATGGATAAATTCGCAATAACACGATGCAAGGATCTCTCCTCTTTCTTTCGAGAATAGAGTTTATTTGATCATAATGGATCTCTATGGGAATGAAAAGCCATGATATTAGAAGACAATCACTGAAATAGACATTGAAGTCCCAGTTAAAGTTCACAGCAAAATAGCAGTTGACATTCTATCAGTTTAATCATAAACTGATCTTAATAAGTTTAGTTCTAAACTCAAATTTCTTTGAAGGAGGAACTCGGATGAATGAAGCACACTTCACTCCTCCCCACCTGTCCAAACCGGAGGAACGGCTCGGTCTGCTGCTATGGTTCCGGCTATCCCGTATCTATAACCATAACATCAGGGAGAATAACCAGCATCTGAAGGCATGGAATTTATCAGCTGCTCAATTTGACGTCCTAGTTCAGGTGGGCACCGAGGAACGGTTATCACAGCAAGAGCTGGCAAACAAGCTGCTTGTCACCAAAGGCAATATTACTCAGCTGCTGAGTAAAATGGAGGAAATAGGTCTGATTCAGCGGGAAACCGAATGGAAGACAAAATATGTATCGCTTACTGATCAAGGAAGAACACTATATGACGAGGTTGTACCTGCACAAGAGCAATTCCAAGCATCCCAATTCAGCAAACTAAGCAAGGACGAGCGCAAGGAGCTGCTTAAGCTGCTCAAGAAGCTGCAAGACTAACTGATAATTCGCATGTATCCATTAGTATAATTTATATCCATTATGAGGAGGTTATCTTATTATGACTGAACTCGCTGCAATTAAAGGAATCCATCACGTATCTGCACTTACAGCCAAAGCACCAGAGAATTTCGAATTTTACACCAAAACCCTGGGCCTTCGCCTTATCAAAAAAACGGTAAATCAAGACGACAATTCGATGTACCATCTATTTTACGGTGATGAAAAAGGAAATCCGGGCACGGAGCTGACCTTCTTCGAAATGCCAAATGCGGGACAGACCCGCACAGGGACAAACAGTATTTCCGCTACTTCCCTTCGGGTGCCGAGCGATGCCTCCCTTGATTATTGGAAGCAGCGTTTTGAGGAGCTCAACGTCGATCATGATGATATTGTGGAGCGCGCTGGACGCAAGACACTGGCTTTTCGCGATTTTGAACAGCAGCGCCTCATTCTCGTCTCCGATGAGCATAATGAAGGAGTTGCCGGTGGAGTCCCTTGGGAGAAAAGTGTAATTCCTCAGGAGCATGCCATTGTCGGGCTCGGTCCGGTACAGCTGACGGTAGAGCAAGGTGAGCATACAGCAGCTGTGCTGATTGAAGTGCTGGGCTTCCGCCATAAAGGCAGCTATCCTTCCACGACTCCGGGGCAGCCGGATATTGAGGTGTACGAGGTTGGTGAAGGGGGCAGCGGTACTGAGATTCATATTGAAGAAAGAACGGATCTGCCTGTTGAACGTCCAGGACGTGGAAGTGTCCACCATGTGGCTCTGCGCGTAGAGAATGAAGAGCAGCTGAAGGCGTGGATACCGCGGATCAACAGCTATGGCTTTCCGAATTCCGGATTTGTTGATCGTTTCTATTTCAGATCCCTCTATTTCCGTGAAGGCAATCGTATCCTGTTTGAGCTGGCTACGGACGGCCCAGGCTTTGATACGGATGAGGACATTCTTCATCTGGGAGAATCTTTGGCCCTCCCCCCTTTCCTTGAGGACAGACGCAATGTAATTGAGAGTATGCTGAAACCGCTCGATACCAAACAATCGTAATATATTATCCGGTGGAATTAACCATATGTGTTCTATGGTTGATTCTAACTAGGTGGAATTAACCATATGTGTTCTATGGTTGATTCTAACTAGGTGGAATTAACCATATGTGTTCTGTGGTTGATTCCACCTTTTTTCTTAATTTTAACTGTCTCCCCTCTGTAGACAAATTGCACGAATCGGATAAACGCCTCCCCTGTCCATTTCCTCTTTATCTGCATATACTACATAGGGGAAAGATATAACCCTATTGCTTTTTTGTGAAAATCTTGGATGCTTTGAGGTATACTAGTAGTGCTTGTTTGCAAAACAGCGATGTACACTCGACAAGCACATCATAACCGTTTCCTATTGGAGGGAATAAAAGTGTCAGGATTAATTAGAACTGAAAAAGATTTTATCGGCGAAAAAGCCATCCCCGAAAATGCCTACTATGGCATCCAAACGATGCGCGCCGTCGAGAATTTTCCGATCACAGGAGTTCCTATTGAAAAGGAATTGATCACTGCATTAGCCGCTGTCAAAAAAGCCGCCGCCGCTGCCAACATGGACTTGAAGATGCTTCCTCAGCCGATCGGCAGTGCCATCATTACCGCTGCGGAAGAAGTCATGCAAGGCCAGCATCTTGATCATTTCATCGTTGATTCCATTCAGGGCGGTGCTGGCACCTCGATCAATATGAATATGAATGAAGTTCTCGCAAACCGCGGCCTGGAGCTGCTTAATCAAAACAAAGGCGACTACTTCCATTGCAATCCTAACAATCATGTAAATATGTCCCAGTCGACCAATGATGCCATTCCTACGGCCCTCCGAATCGCAGCGTATCGCTTAAGTGAGCATCTGCTGGGTACGATGAAGGAGCTTGCAGAGGGATTCAAACGCAAAGAGAAGGAATTCGATGATGTCGTCAAAGTCGGGCGTACTCATCTGCAGGATGCTGTTCCGATTAAGCTTGGACAAGAATTTGGTGCTTATGCAAGAGTCCTCTCCCGTGATATTGAACGGTTGGATCATGCAACCAAACGCCTCCTCTCCATCAACCTTGGAGCGACCGCTGTCGGTACAGGTCTTAACGCCAAAGTGGAATATATAGAGAAGGTAACCAGCCATCTATCGCAAATCACCGGACTCCCCCTCTATACAGCAGAAGATTTGGTGGATGCAACCCAAAATACGGACAGTTATCTTGAACTCTCGGCAGCACTCAAGGTATGCGCTGTGAACATGTCCAAGATCTGTAATGATATTCGCCTCATGGCTTCCGGACCAAGAGCAGGATTCTCCGAGCTGCTCCTGCCGCCGCGACAACCAGGCTCCTCCATTATGCCTGGCAAGGTGAACCCAGTCATGGCCGAGGTAATGAACCAGATTTCGTTCCAAATCATCGGTAACGATCATACCATTGCGCTGGCCTGTGAAGCAGGGCAATTCGAGCTGAATGTAATGGGACCGGTCATCGCCTTTAATCTGCTTCAATCCTTGAAAATAATGAATAACGGGATGAGTGCATTCCATGATTTCCTGGTGAAGGATTTAGAGGCAAACCGCAAACGGATCAAAGAGGTTCTGGATCAAAGCTTCAGCATGATTACTGCACTGAATCCACACCTCGGCTATGATGTTGCTGCCGGTGTTATTAAGGAAGCTCTGCGTACAGGCTCAACCATTACGGCCATTATTCTGGAACGCGGGCTGCTGACGCTAGAGGAACTGGATGAGATTCTACATCCTGAACAAATGACGACACCGGGTATTGCCGGAGAGCGTTTCCTGCATATGAATTAATTCAAGTCTTTGCCTCGTCTTCCTACGATCTACGAATTGGACGACAAGATTGAACAAGCCGTGTTCTCACTTGCGAGAATACGGCTTATTTTCCGTATTGGATTGTTATTTAACCTCCCTTCTCTCCATACATATGAAAGGAGAGAAGGGAGATATTGCCCATGTTAAACATGAACGAGCTGTATCGAAAAACGTTACTTACGATCGCCGGCAATAGAAGGGTTGAACGGCTTACCATAAAATACGGACAATCGCTCGCAAGACGATTTATTGCTAGTGAGCATTTGAATGGGGCTCTTGCGGAAGTACAGAAACTCAATGAGATTGGAATCATGGCTACTCTGGATCATCTTGGTGAGGGCATCAAGGAGCTGGATCAGGCGACGGTCTACCGCGATGAGTACCTTCGTCTAATCGAAGGGATATCTAAGGCGAAAGTCAAATCCAACGTATCTTTGAAACCAACCCAAATGGGGCTCGCCCTTGATCCGGAAGCATGCTACCAGAATATTCGGGCCGTCGCTCGCGAGGCCAAGTATCATCGTAATTTTGTCAGAATCGATATGGAGGATTCTCCTTACACCGAAGCCACTCTTCAGATGGTGAAAAGGCTCCACCAAGCGGGACTCACCAACGTCGGCACTGTCGTGCAGGCTTATCTATTTCGCACAGAACAAGATGTACTGGATTGTATCCAGAGTCATATTTCACTACGTCTGGTGAAAGGTGCATACAAGGAAGATGCTTCGATTGCTTATCAGAATGCAAAGGATGTACGCCACCAGTTTGAGCGCATCATTCAGTTACATTTGGATCAGGACGTTTATACGGCAATTGCTTCGCATGATGATCGGATCATTCAATTTACAAAGAGATATGCAGAGGAGCATGGAATTTCCAAGGAAAAATTTGAGTTCCAGATGCTCTACGGGCTGAGGATGCAGGAGCAAGAACGGCTTGCTGCCGAAGGTTACCGGGTGAGATGCTATGTGCCATATGGGACAATGTGGTACCCGTATTATACGAGGAGACTTGCGGAGAAGCCGGGCAACTTAATGCTGGTGTTGAAGAATATGGTCAGGTGAGAATAATTGCGAAAACCTTATATTTTGCTGGCCCGTGGGGGCTCTGTATGCGAATGTTCGTCCGATCGTTCTTGGATTGGAAAGCTTTTGAATTTGTCTATGCAGTATTCTTTCCAATCCAAATACGAACGCTGGCGCTTCTACCGAATCATTTCGCTTACTGAGCCTTTTGGCCAGCATTTGAGAGCCCTTCCCCTATTCTTCTCTTGGGGGAAGGGCTCGTTAGGTGTCCGATGGCCTTTCTTCATCGGACTCTTTGATGTGAACGGCTTGCTGGGACTGCTCTGTAGGTGGAAAGATTGGTTCGGCTGGCCATGGAGGGCTCTGTATGCGAATGTTCGTCCGATCGTTCTTGG
>NZ_FPAC01000001.1:0-176181 GCF_900116105.1 Paenibacillus sp. 453mf | reverse complement strand
TCGGCTGGCCATGGAGGGCTCTGTATGCGAATGTTCGTCCGATCGTTCTTGGATTGGAAAGCTTTTGAATTTGTCTATGCGGTATTCTTTCCAATAAGGAGATCAAAGGGTCATTTTCTTAGGGAAAAATACATTTAGAGATTAAGGAATTATAAATTGGAATTTAGGTAAGTACAGTCTGGATCATCCAGAGGTATAAATGAATGGCTAAGGAGTCTACACGACAGTCAGAAGAAAATGAGACAGAAAAATATAAAATCCACTGTAAAAAAACGTTGGTTTGAGATTTAAACCAGCGTTTTTTTCGTCTACTCATAACCCGCCTCACTTCTTATCAATACGCTTAATATGACCTGCTGCAATCATCATCACCTGATCAAAATCATTTATCACTTTTATAATGTAAGCAAAGAGTAGTATGCTTAACAGGATGATATACATACGAGAACGACATATGCTCCATGAATCCAATACAGAACAGGATGATCCTCGTTATGCCCGACATATTACGTAAAAACAAAGCAGCGCGCCTTAGCTTAACTCTGCTCACTGCCATACTCGGTGGCTGGGTGTTTGATCTTCTTCACATTCCACTCTCCTGGCTGCTCGGTCCTATGGTATTTGTGCTGATCGGCTCTACTAAATGGAGAATTCATTTTGAGTGGAACGCCTCTCTGCGAAATACAGGCATGATCATTGTTGCGTATACGATGGGCTTGTCCTTCACTCTCTCTGCTCTCAAGGAAATTACACGGCATCTGCCGACCATGCTGCTTATGACTGTACTGCTGCTCCTGCTGTGCGCCGGCATGTCCGTCATTTTGTCCCGGCTGATGCGAACGGATTTCCTGACGATGCTGATGGGCAGTATCCCTGGCGGCTTGAGCCAGGTCGTAACCCTCGCCGAGGAAACTAAGGGAGTGAATGTAACGATCGTCACCGTCATGCAGGTCATTCGTTTAATGACCATCATCATATCCGTTCCTGCCCTGCTCTTCAGCCCCATCGTCGGTCAGACTCATGAGCGTTCAGGTGCCGGAATTACTGAAGCAGCCACCGCGATGATCGGCAGCGATCAAAGTATAATTTTGAATTATGTGCTGTATGCTGTGGTCTGTATTCTGAGCGCATGGGCAGCCAAGCATTTGAAATTTCCAACTGCTCCGCTCCTCGGACCAATGATGGGTACAGCATTGCTGCAAATGACGGGAATAGTCGGTCCCATTCTTCCTACTGCCGTCCTCAATGGGGCGCAGGTGCTCATTGGTGCATATCTCGGACTGCTGCTTAAGCCTGGACAATTTACACAAAGGTTTAAAATCTTATCCCTCTCAATCACTTCAAGTCTGCTGCTCGTCGCCGGCGCGGGTATACTGAGTTACTTGTTGTCTGTGTTTGGTTCGGTCAGTCTTCCAACCGCGCTGTTAAGCCTGGCTCCAGGAGGAATGGATCAGATGAGTATTATGGCGCACGAGATCGGTGCAGATCTATCCATTGTTGCTGTCTATCAGCTGTTCCGCCTGCTCTTTATATTTTTTGCGGTTCCGCCTATGCTGAGAATGGTAATAAACTATGTACAGAAAAAGAACCAGCTAGTTGCCGAGGAACGCTTTTAATTTGATAGAATGCCTAAGCTGGTTCATCTGTGTTTCCTTCATTATTAGAAGCCTCTCCGCTTCCTGCACGCTGATGAGGTGAAAGGACAGCTGAGCACCTGGAGGAAGCTGTGCAAGGAGTGCGAGATCCGCACTTGCGACATGGGCTATTCTAGGGTATCCTCCTGTCGTCTGTCGGTCAGCCAGCAGAAGAATAGGTTCTCCACTGGGCGGCAGCTGAATGGTCCCTTCGGTTACCCCCTCGGAGAGAAGCTCAATCTCACCTGTAAGTTCTAAGGGACCCTCCGTTCCACGGAGCCGATATCCCATCCGATCTGAGCTTGGCTCGATCCGATATTTCTGGTATACAAAACTTTGTTGACCACGTGCTGTCATCCATGAAAAATGACTTCCCTCCATGACCCTGATGACATTCTCTCTGGGATAGAACCCAGACGGATCAACGTACCAGGCTGTAGTTACATACCCAATATGCTTGACCCGCCTTTCTTCAGCAATCCTCTGTTCGAGTAAACGGCTGCATTCTCCGGGTTTAAGAACAGACAGAACGTCTCCCGCTTGCAGCATCCTGCCCGAATAACCTCCCAGCTCACTTCTTATATAAGTACTCCGGCTTCCCATCAGAACGGGAACATCGATCCCTCCAGCAAATGCAATATAGGCTCTGCATCCCCTTTTGCTGGAATAATCAGGTCCTCTGAATTTGATCCTGCTTCCTTCGTTTACAATAACTGGCCTCCACATTGGCAACGGCATGTCGTCTATAACGGGTCTTAGATTCCCACCACAAACCGCTATTAGGCCTGTGTGCTCCATCCTAAATTCAGCTCCAGATAAAGTCACCTCAAGCACTGCGTCTGCCTCTTCATTACCTACGAGCATATTTGCGATTCTGACCGCATCCTTGTCCATCGCACCCGAGACAGGAACCCCGTATTTCTGATACCCCCATCTACCCAAGTCCTGTATTGTCGTCAGTAGTCCGGGCTTTATCACACGAATACTCACTGTTCACCGCCTCCCTGAAATAGAGAAACACTTCTGAGTGTTTGCAGATCTGTACTCCTTCTCCGAGATGGGCTGAAATCGCACCCGATCCCCGGCTTGAAGCAAGGAAGGCTCTTTCACCAGCGGATTAAACAACTGCAGCGGTGTTCTGCCAATGATCTGCCATCCCCCAGGTGTAGTCTGTGGGTACACCCCTGTCTGTCCTCCTGCAATCCCGACACTTCCTGCCGGAACCTGCGTGCGAGGCGCGGCTCTTCTTGGTGTGGCGATCCGTTGATTCATCCCGCCAAGATAAGGGAATCCCGGAGAGAATCCTATCATATACACGGTGTACTCCGGAGTGGTATGCTCTCGAATCACATCTTCAGCAGATAGGCCTGTATGACGGGTCACTTCCTCCAAATCGGGTCCCGCTTCTCCTCCGTACCATACGGGAATCGTGATAGATCTTGGCTCTTCGCGCTGAAATTGAGAAGACTTGCCGAGCAGCGCCGTGATGTAACTTCTAACTCGCTGTGATGGGGAAACATACTGCGCACTTCTGTCCAGCCCTTCGTCACATCCGGAACACATTTCAAATGCCCCGCTTACGTCACGCATCACTACAATGGGGTCGTAATGAACTGTAATGCTCGCGTATGCAGGTACACATTCGAGCATCCCAGGAAAAGCCTGCGCCTCCAGCTGGATCAAGCACGAACGCACTTGCACGTGAATCTCAGGATCGATTCGCTGATCAAATTCAATCAGAACGGCAGAGTCACCCATAGAGATTAATTTTGGTATTTTTACTTCCATATGACCCTGATCCTGATTCTCTTTATGGTCCTCATTCATACCCGCTCACCCGCTCTTCGCACCTCGATCCCCTGCTGCTTGAAAGCTTCTCTTAATTGCAGAGCATGCTCGATAGCCTCTGGCGTGTCGCCATGGATGCATAACGTATCAGCCTTGATCTTAATCGGTGTTCCTTCCCGTGAAATGACTTCTCCGGATTGAATCATCCTCAGTGCCTGCCGCACACAAGCGGAAGAATCATGAATTACTGCTCCCTTAATATGTCTCGGGGTCAATGTTCCCCCCGCTTCATAGGTACGGTCTGCAAATACCTCACTGGCCGTTCTAATACCGACCTCTTCTGCAGTATGAATGGAATGACTTCCCGCCAGACCGAACAGAATCAGCCTCGAATCCACACGATATACAGCTTCGGCAATCGCTCTTGCGATCGGTTCCCGCTCAGCAGCCATATTGTATAGTGCTCCATGAGGCTTCACATGAGACAGCTCTGCTCCCTCTGCCTTAGCAATCGCAATGAGTGCTCCAATCTGGTACAAGGTCATATCGAATACTTCCTGAGGAGTGACGGCCATTTCCCTTCTGCCGAAACCGATGAGATCCGGCAAGCTTGGATGTGCTCCAATCGCAACCCCATGTGCGAGTGCCAGCTGTACAGCTTCTCTCATCTTCCCTGGGTCCCCCGCATGATAGCCACAGGCAATGTTCGCACTCGATATGTATTTCATCATCTGTGCATCGGAGGTCGAAGGATACGCCCCATATCCCTCCCCCAGGTCACAGTTCAGATCAATTTGAAGTTTATGTGCTAAATGGTTACTCATATGCAGCAACAGCCCCCTGATCATAAATCAACTACTTGAACTAACTTCCTACGTATTCTTTCTTCATCATATCATTACTTTCATTTTGATTTCGAGACAATTAGCAGTACACTAGAAGAGATCAATATTTACCAGGCAGGAAATAGGGAGGATATTTCAAAATGGATTTTCAAACTAAACTCAACAATTATGCCGAGCTCCTCGTTAAGGTCGGTGTCAATGTTCAACAAGGACAAACGGTCGTGCTCAATATTTCGATTGATTTTCCTGAGCTTGCTCGTGCAATTGTCAAAAAATCTTATGAAGCCGGTGCGTACAAGGTCAAAGTAAACTGGTCAGATGATGCCGTATCCCGTATTCAATACGACATGGGATCAGAGGAGTCTTTTCTGGATGTTCCTACGCATGCCGCAGCAGAACGGATCGAGCAGGCTGAGAATGGGGCTGCCTTCATTACGATCAAATCGGATGATCCAGATCTGCTGGCCGGTGTTTCTCCGCAAAAGATCATCAATGCCAACAAAACAGCGAGCAATGCCCTTACCAGATTCCGCCAGCTGACTCAATCCTTCAAGGTAAGCTGGACACTTGGCTCGGCTCCATCTGCAGGATGGGCAACCAAGGTGTTCCCTGATGTGCCTGAGGAAGAAGCAGTGGCGAAGCTCTGGGACGCCATCTTCCAAATGGTTCGTGCAGATCAGCCTGATCCAATTGCCGCTTGGGAGAAGCATGTGGCTACCCTGAAGGAGAAATCCAGCTATCTGAACAGCAAGCAGTACAAGCAGCTTCATTTTATTGGTCCGGGAACGGATCTTAAGCTCGATCTGCCTGAGAACCACGTATGGCTTGGCGGCAACAAGGAGAATGAAAAAGGCGTTTGGTTCGTACCGAACCTGCCGACAGAAGAGGTATACTCTGCTCCGTTCCGTACAGGAGTGAATGGAACCGTATCCAGCACGAAGCCGCTCAGCTACAGTGGTAATATCATTGATAATTTCACGTTCACGTTTGAGAACGGACGCGTAACCAAGGTTACAGCAGAGAAAGGCGAAGAAACCTTGAAAGGTCTTGTCGGAATGGACGACGGCTCCCACTATCTAGGAGAAGTGGCACTCGTTCCACATCATTCACCAATTTCCGATTCCAACATCCTGTTCTATAAGACCCTGTTCGATGAGAATGCCAGCTGTCACCTAGCCATCGGCAGTGCTTACTCTGCTTGTGTTGAAGGCGGCACAGAGCTCTCTCCAGAAGAGCTGCGTGAACGTGGGCTGAACACAAGTGTGGCGCATACCGATTTCATGATCGGTTCCGGTAAGCTCGACATCATTGGAATTACGAAGGATGGCAAGGAAGAGGCCGTCTTCAAGCAGGGGAACTGGGCATTCTAAATAAAATGCTATGATGCTGCTCTTCAGGGAGCTATAAACAAAACGCAGTATGAAAAGATAGAGTATATATAGATGAGAAAGACCCGATTCACAGCTAGCTTGTGAATCGGGTCTTGCTATTTCAGGGAGTAATTTTAACAAAGCGAGATCATAAGTGATGCTGCATTCAGAACGGGAAATTAGCTCGGAATCAGAACAGCGGGGCTCGTTCGGATTCTCGAACAGCGACTTCTTATTCCAGCTTCACAATTGACTCGTTTTCTCTATCCCAGCCCCATTTGACCGGACCGTGAAGAGGAATCCCTCCATACCATAGCTCTTCTGTTAAGTCTGGCATATAATGAACGGCTCCGTTAAGCACCTTCTCGCCTTGCTCTGTCAGTGTTAATACCGCCTCTTTAAATGCTTCGGGGGTGAACTGATAATCCGGAAAGCGATCACTTCCTGCCAGATGCAGCACAGGAGCCGAACCAGCGGCCATTCGTTTGAGAATCGACCAAAATTCGAGATCACCCATACCAAGTAGATGCAGCTTGTCTCCGACTTCCCTGAACAGGGAATGCGGTCCTCTCAGGCCTCTCTTCAAGGCAGCAAGCACTTCCTGCTCGACACAGCCAAGACCATCTTGAAGCGAAGGGAGTCTTGATAGATGAGCAGTAAAGGCTTTTTTGGCAAATGGAAGAATCACTGCCTCCGCTTCGGTCTTCTCCAGCATCTGCGCAAGCTCACCCGGATTAGACGATATATAGGCCCGCCACCACGCACTTCCCAGCTCAAGCTCATCACGGCTTAGCAGATGCCATGTCCCGGATAATGCTTGGAGCTCGGGTGGAGATAATTGTCCCAGTCCCCGAAACCGTTCAATTCCAGGATAAGATCCAATGCTGAGCAAATTCAGCTTAACAACACGGCCTGTATCCTTCTGAGCAAACCAGTGGAGCAGATAGGCAAGCATCGTCTGGTCAAACAAATCATGCTCGAACCACAGCACGACCTCATCAAATGCAGAGAGCCTCTTCAGCACTAGTTCCTGACGGTGACACTGTGCCATGTACTCTCCTGCCGGAATACCAAGGAGGCGTTCCAGGGCCTCTGCCCGCAGAGAGGAATTCACTTCATTCTCCATATCCTCAAATAAGGGCCCGCAGGAATAGATTTCGCGCCACACCAGGATTTCACCTTGTATTCCTGCTCGTTTCAATTTATCTGCAACGATGTCACCGTTCACAATATGCAGCATTTGGGTTCCTCCATCATATAAGTTGTGATTGACGTGCGTGAAATCAACTACCGGAAGCCGTGACTTCAGCTTGGCTCGAGCATCAAACAGCCTCTTTTTAAGGACCTTTCACTTCCCTATCGGCTGTGCTGAAGCATATCATGGGCGAGCAATGCCATTTCGATTGATGTTCGACGGTGCGGCAGCAGCCAGTCCTCTCCCAGAATCTCCTCCAGCTTATCCAGCCTGTTGTACAAGGTTTGTCTATGAATATATAGAGATTTGGCGGTCTCCAGCTTGGACCCGAAGGCGTTCATATATGCCTTGAGCGTTGACAGAAGCTGAAGCTCATGCTTCTCATCATACTGAATCAATGTTCCTAAGTGGTCCTGTACAAAGGACTTCAGGAACTCGTTCGGAGCAGCCTTTAACAATTGATAGACCCCAAGCTTGTCATAAAATAAACAATGGTTCATCTGAGGCACACTCCGGCTGACCTCAATCACCTGATAGGCCTCCTCAAAGCAGCGTGAGGATTCAATCATCTTGCTTCTGCTTTTGCCAAAACCGGCATGAATTATCACACCTTCAAGCTGCTGGGTAGCAAAACGGCTGGTATCCTCTGTAATCGTCTGGAGTGTAAGCATTAGATTGCGCTCTGTATCCTTCGTGATGGACTCTTTTGCACAGAGCACATGAATTTGGTTCAATTTCATCATCACCAGATGAGGCACATTATTTTTCTTCAGCAGCGAACGCAGCAATACCATAATATCCTGATGACCCGCTTCCTTTCGCTCCTCCGCTACGTTCTTAGAACGATGCTCAATTTCCATCACACCGCCTATAAATAGGTATTGACCTTTCACCAGCAGCCGCAGCCCCATGCTCGTCTGCGCCTGTTCTTCATTATGAATCCGGTTGCTGAGCAGATCCTGCAGGATGCCGTTCTGATTGCGGAGCATTTTGTCTTCAAGAAACTGTGTCCGCAGAAGCAGCGTAGCTACTGCTTTTACTGTGTAATCCAGGAGAAGGGATATCGCTTCCGTCGGCTGTTCTCTGGTTACGATGCCAACGCCCGAGAACACCTGCCCAAAAATGACGACAGGCTGGAACAATACCGTTGTGCCTTCATCTAATTCAGCTTGAATGTTGGATTCCTGACTCCCCAGGTTCCTATGCTCTACTTCACGAGAGTACAGCTCTGATATTGAAGCTGCTGCTTCCGGTTCAATACTGGGGTAAAACTGGTTATGCTCAAGTGAAGAGATATACGCAACCTGCTGGGATGAATATTCATGGAGCAGACGGAGAATGCTGGACACATCCGTGCTTTGGAGCGTCAGCTGCTGAATTTTGCGAGAATAATTCTCCAAATCCTTTAGGAGCTGATGCTGACGGTTAATAATATAAGAGTGAATATCCTGTGTAATCTCCACGAACCGGACGGGTCTGTCAAATACGATAATGGGAAATCCATGCTCATCGGCCAATTTAAGAATATCCGCAGGAATATGATCAATACTTGTTCCGAATTCGACACACAGTCCTGCCGCCTCGCTCTGGATGAGCTGAAGAAGATACTCCTTCCGCTCCTGCTCAAATTTGAGCCATAGGCCAGTGGAGAGGATGAGATCTCCTCTGCTCAAGTAAGGTGAAATCTTGGTTATTTCCAGAACATGAACCCAGCCCACCTGACGATGGAGCCCCTTCTCGCCTGCAGCAATATGCGCTCTTTTGAAGATGGGTCTGTTCATGACCTCTTTTATTGTAAGAGATTGAGGATTTTTCAGAAAAAATCACCACCATGTCAATTTTAGTTACATTAATAACAGGAATGAAAACCATGACACTCGACTATTATGACATAAAGTTATGCAAAAGGGTTGATTTGTAGACAAAAAGTAAGATGCATTTTGCTATTATCCAACATAGAATTGTAGTATAGCTGACATTAAATTATATATAAAACTTTGAATCTATCAGCATTGTAGAGTTTAAAACATCAAATTTACTCTAATTACGAGGTGATTCGCATGATCATTGGTGTACCAAAAGAAATCAAAAACAATGAAAACCGGGTAGCTCTAACACCCGCAGGAGCAGCAGAATTCGTTCGCAAGGGGCATCAGGTTTACGTGGAATCCGGAGCCGGTAATGGCAGCAACTTCACGGATGCTGAATATGCTGCAGCAGGAGCTGAGCTGACGGACGTTGCCTCTGTATGGAATAAAACGGATATGGTGATGAAGGTCAAAGAGCCACTATCCAGTGAATACGGATATTTCAGAAAAGGCCTCATCCTGTTTACGTATCTTCACCTCGCGGCCGAGCCTGAGCTTACCAAAGCTCTCGTGGACAGCGGAGTCATTGCTATCGCTTATGAGACGATCACGGTAAACGGAGCTCTGCCTTTACTGACACCTATGAGCGAAGTCGCTGGCCGAATGGCTGCCCAGATCGGTGCTCAGCTGCTGGAGAAGAACAAAGGTGGTAAAGGGATTCTGCTATCCGGAGTTCCGGGTGTAAGCCGTGGAAAGGTTACGATCATCGGCGGTGGAATTGTAGGTACGAATGCAGCCAAAATAGCGGTAGGTCTCGGTGCAGATGTGACGCTCATCGACCTTAGCGTAAATCGCCTCCGCGAGCTGGACGACATCTTCGGCAGCAGCATCCATACCCTTGTGTCCACACCTGCAAATATCGCTGAAGCGGTCGCAGCTTCTGATCTGTTGATCTGCGCCGTGTTGATTCCGGGTGCCAAGGCTCCTCGTCTCGTAACGGAAGACATGGTCAAGAATATGAGCCCTGGCTCGGTTATCGTCGATGTTGCCATTGACCAGGGTGGAATTGTGGAGACGATTGATCATATCACGACCCATGACAACCCAACTTACGTGAAGCACGGCGTAGTCCATTATGCTGTAGCCAACATGCCTGGCGCAGTGCCGCGTACTTCTACACTGGCTCTCACGAATGCAACCTTGCCTTACGCCTTGAAGCTGGCTGATCTTGGTGCACTTCAAGCCATTAAGCTGGATAAGGCCATTCTAACAGGTCTGAATGTATACAAAGGTCAGGTAACCTATGAAGCCGTAGCGAGAGATCTCGGGTATCCCTTCGTCTCTGCGGAAGAAGCATTAAGAACCGCAGTAACCAACTAATTCCTCTGTAACCCGGCTACATCGATATGCAGCACATAAACTTCTATTGATATAAAAAAAGCAGAGCCTGCATACTTAAACTCAAGAGTATGCTGCTCTGCTTTTTATTAAGAAGTCAGGTACGGATCGGCGCGAGCTCATCCTGCACTTCTATCTTGCGCTTCCGGTCCAGCTGATAGGATAGTGCCGTAATAACAAACGCAACAACTGTAAATGCAAGAGCCAGCCACGGAAGAGCCGTAAGTCCTCTGCTCTGTACGACCAGCCCTCCGATAAAAGACCCCACTGCAATACCTGTATTATTAGCAACTGGCATCAGAGAAGTCGCAAAATCTTTTGCGCGCGGCACATATCTGCGAGCAAGATCAATAAGATACAGCTGAGTAGATGCATTGAGCACATAAGAGACCAGTGCGATCATAATCAGGCTCACTAGGCCGGCAACAGGCACGGAGGCAAGCAATCCGAACAGAACAAACAGTGCAGCCTGAACCATGAAGACGAATCTCAGCTTACCAATGTAATCCCCAGTCGCGACTCTGCCTCCAATATAATTACTTACGATGGTAACCAGGCCATATACGAACAGAATAACGCTAAACCATGCCTTCGGAAGCCCCATGACTTCGCCCATAATCGGTTCGATATACGTATACACTACAAATATGGCAGCCGTCCCGCAGGCAGGAATCAGAAAAGCAAGGATAATCCGGGGATTCCCGAGCAGAACAAACTGCTCTTTGGCGGATACCTTCACAACGGGAATACCTCTTGGAATATATACCGCGTTTAACAACAGCGCTGCAACTCCCAGAATGCTGACGAGAATAAATGCAGCAGGCCAATCAAAAAACTGTCCTACAAAGGTGCCGATCGGAACACCAAAAACATTAGCAATCGTAAAGCCGCCTAAAATGTAAGAGATTGCACGGCCACGGCGCTCAGGGGCCACATAATCACTTGCTACCGATATAGCCAGTGATAAGGACAAGCCGCACAGCATCGCCGTCGCGATTCGTGTCCCCATCAAGAATGCAAATGAACCGGATAATGCACTAAGTATGTTCAAGAATATAATGAGTGTAATCCCCGTTAATATCAGCATCCGCTTGGGGAAGCGACCGAAGATGCTTAATACAATCGGTGTGCCGACAGCGTAGGCCATGGCAAATCCGGATACTAATATTCCCGCTGCCGTCAGCGTAACGCCAAAATCACGGGCAATGTCTGACAACAGACCGACAATAACATATTCCGTCGTACCGAGGATGAATGCCATCAGTGTAAAAGAAAAAACGAGCCCTTTTTCTTTGGTGTAAGACATGTTTCTCTCCCTCTATCTTTATATAATTTCATTGTGCGATGGATATAATGAAATCCGCCTTTAACAGCATACGAATATTAGAGGGAGTCTACAATTAAACATGTTGCTGGGTTTTGTTCCTTTGTTATATATCTTGCTCTTTTATTTGACATAATTTTAGCTTGACTTTAAGATGTGAACCAGGATTCAGTTGACACAGAAGGAAGGGATATAGGTGAACAAGAACGCTGCGCCACCTGCTGAACAGCTGCTATATGCCGGGAATATGAGTAATAATCCGGACTGGCAGTTTCCAAGCCACAAGCATGAAGACCTGTTTGAAATTCTCGTTATCAAGGAGGGCGAAGGGGACTTCACCATAGGAGAATCAAGCTATCACGCAGTCAAAGGGGACGTGCTCATTTATAACAAAGGCATTCTTCACGCAGAGAAATCTTCCAAAGAGCACCCTGTGTTTATTTGCTACTGCGGCTTCTCTTCTGCTCGCGAATATATTGTCCCGCTTCACGCCCATCCTGTGATTCGTGCTAACAAATACTCGAACGAATTGATCATGCTTATGGAACTGCTGTTTGAGGAATCATCCATGCAGGAGGAGGGACATGAACAAATCGCAGGGCATCTGCTGAGCTCCATTCTGGTGCTTGTGCATCGCATGCTTAAACTGCAGAATTACGCTCAAAGCCTGACCAAAAACAAGCTGGCAACCGAAATTAAAGAATATATTGACGGAAATTACACACAGCCTCTCCGCCTTAAACAGATCGCAGACGAATTCAATATCAGTTCCTACTATCTTGCTCATATCTTCAAGAATACTTACGAGACTTCCCCAATTAATTATATGATTCAGAGACGCATGGGAGAAGCGACCCGGCTGCTGGTTCAGTCTGACATGAAAGTATGGGAAATTGCCAAAATGACCGGATACGAGAATCCCAACTATTTCTCCATTCTGTTCACTAGAGTTGTCGGTATGTCGCCTAAACAATATCGAGAGCATCATAACCAAAGTCTGTCCTATGCCGAGGGCTTGTCGATGAAACCGCATCATAAAAAAACAGATCTCTAGCTCCCACCAAGATCTGTTCCCATCTAATTGTTATGCTTATTTGTTATGCAAATGATATTAAACTTGAGAGTATGATCGCGTTATGGATTCCAAACGCTCTATCGCCTCCAGACATGCACGGCTGTTGTGGTAAGGACATTTCCATGCGCCGACCTTCTGCTGGCTGAGATTAGGCTCTCCACTTCGGAATACCTGCCAGTGCCATTCCCCGCCTGTACGATCAACAATATAATCCCGGATAAAATTCCAGCTGCGCTGAGCGGCATGCAAGTAACGGGTTTCCTCACTGATCTGATAGGCATTAAGATATCCGACCATCGCTTCTGCCTGCGGCCACCAGTCCTTGCTGTCGTCCAGTCTGCCGTCTGCATGAAGCTCATTGTAGATGGCTCCATCTTCATCTGTCCCCTCTTCAAGCGTCGCCACTGCCATCTTAAGCGCAGCAGATCGAACCTGATTCAGAAGCTCACGATCTCCAAGTACTTCTGCTGCTTCCCATAGCAGCCAGCTTCCCTCAATATCATGCCCATATGAGACGTCAGTAGACTGTGAATTCCATTCATCATCAAAGAACAGCTTGAAGTGACCTGATTCCATATTCAGTATTAGCTTCAAATGGACTTCGATAAGCTCTTTGAGCTTCAGACGCAGCCCCTCCGGCTTCCATATCCGGTATAGATTCGTATAAGCCTCAAGTACATGCAGATGCGTATTCATGGATTTGCGCTCGTTCAGATCTTTGCCGCTGAGGCTGAGATCGTCTGTCTCGCTCCACTCACGTGATAAGGCTTCAACATAGCCTGTATGTACCGGATCATAAGCATAACGTTCGAGCAGGCGGTAGATTTCTTCTGCCAGCTGCAGCGGTTCATGGTTATCCGTAGCCCGAATATATTCAGCGAGTGCATAGATCACAAACGCCTGACCATATACCTGCTTCTTATCCTCTGATGGTGTCCCGTCCGGATGAATCATCCAATAGAAGCCGCCAAATTCATTATCTACAAAATAGGCCTCTAGCTGTTCAAGCGCACGTTCGGCCATATGAAGATCCTCTTCCTGCCCATATTTGCGATATGCCGCAGCAAATGTCCACAGGATGCGCGCATTAAGCACAAGGGATTTGTCCGCTCCTTCTTCAATCTCTCCATCCGCATTCATCGCTCCGATAAAACCGCCATTCGTATTGTCAATCGTCCGTGCTTTCCAGAAGCCCAGAATATTGTTCTTCAGCTCGGATTCGACCTCTTCCAGCCAGCCTGGCAAGTTTAAGTTCTCACTCATACCTTCGTCCTCCTCGATCCTCTCTCATTGCTGTTCATCTGACGCATTCATATGAATCCATAACAAAAAGATCACCATACCAAAACAAATCAATAACAATATCATTGATATATCATGTTTCTGATTAATTAATACGTAATAACAAATCCATTGATATAATAACATAATAGTTATACTATATCTCTCTGTAATCTTCGCTAGTTAATATAAAAATAACACCACAGGGGATAAAATACCCCGAGGCGTTATTCTAAACTACTCTATAACTTTTTTTAAACCGCTCTATAACTGCATATTTCTCTGAAATTGCATTCCCCGCACACTCTTTCCGAAGGCATTGGCGTAAAATATCCGATGTCCTTCGGCCGGTTGTAATAATCATCGGCAAGACAGGACTTCATCTCCTCGATCTCTCTGCCTACCTTGGCAATGACCTCATCAATTTCAGCCTGAGATGCTTGGTAGCTCTCACTATTTCCGGTCAGCAGGTACTCCACTCTGAGCTCAATATGCTCATACGGTATATTATAATGGTCATGAACATAGGCTGCATACAAATACAGCTGATCTGTAAAATCATCCTCCTTACCTGTCTTCCAATCGACAATAACGATGTGCCCCTTCTCATTGCGATACAGCACGTCCATCTTAACGTATACTTTCGTATCGTGCAGAATCATGTGGTCCCATTTCTCGACCTCCATAATATGAGCAATGCCAGACTCAATCTCTTTCCAGGTCCTGCTCTCGTACAGCTTCCCCGCCACTGTCTCCATCCGTGCTTTAATCGAGGTGATCCGGTTCTGCAGCTTGGCATCCTCGTCATAGTACAGTTCAGACAGCATGGTATGATACTTGGGATCAAGATGCCATCCATTCATGTCCTTCGACTCCAAATAAGCCTTGTTCAATAGGTCGCGCATTCGCTTCTGTAAAAATGGTGCCTCCGGCACCGTTCTATTACGTTCCCAGCTTCGGATCACCGATTCACACATTTGATGTGCGAGGTTTCCGAAGATCAAATACAGGCTGCTCAGCTGCTTCAACCGGTAAGTCTGAACCTGATCTGGGTCTGCTGATTCTGGCTTCCACCCGTTATGCGAGCCGTAATAATGGTAATAATATTTACGAAGGCATTCACTAAACATCCCTGCCCGTGAGCCTGAATAAGACCACGGGGGATACATTGTCTTCATGATCCATCAAACGCCTTTCTTTGCAATCTATCATCTCTTTGATGTATTGTATTCTATCATAGCAAGCAACAACCTAACGAATCATTTTATAACACTTGTGCGTAAAACAACGGATAATATATTTTACAATGAAGCAATGAGAGGCCACCCCTGCATATAATATAGGACAAGGCAGGGTTGTTCACGTTAAAGGGGCTAACAGCACATGAGTACTGAATTTGAGCAAGAAGAAGCAAGGAATGATTGGCTGCAGGCCGATCCATTGCTTGCGCAGGTTGAGATTATAGGCAATGCCGACAATGACCTTGTCAGTATTGAAGGAAATACAGATGGACTAGAATGCATCGGTGTCGGCACAGATGCCGCTGTATTTATAATGCCGGAATTGTCTCAGTATGCTTTCAAAATCTATTCACAGCAAGCATTGGACAAGAAAAACACAGAAAAAGAAGTTTATGCGAAGCTGAAGGGCTCTCCGTATTTTGCAGCCTGTTATGGAGACGGAGTGAATTACCTGGTGCTCAGCTTTGAAGAGGGGCCGACGCTTCAGGACTGCCTAACCCTGGGTATTCCTGTACCGGAGCAGGTTATTCTTGATGTGGAAGAGGCTCGAAAGTATGTTAGAAGCGTAGGCCTTAACCCTCGGGATATCCATCTGAAGAACGTGGTAAATCAGAACGGCCGCGGCAAGGTGCTCGACGTCTCCGAATATGTGAAGGAGGGCGACGACCAGCGCTGGGATCACTTAGTGTGGGCCTACTATAATGTCTATCCCCGATTTAACGAAATCAAAGTTCCACTCTGGGTCATTGATGCCGTTAAGAAGTGGTATAACCGCCGGAATAAATCGGTCATGAATCTGGAGGAATTCTCTGCCAAGGTGATCAGACTGTTTGATAAGCTGATGAAGTAAAGAATTATAGAATGAATGAGTCTACTTACTCTTTGCCATAAGATAGGCTCATTATTATAACTAAGCTGTCTACACAAAACAGCGGCATGTGCTTCTCTAAGCCAATCATAGAGATGCTACATGCCGCTGTTTTCGTTCAGAACCTAAAAACAAGCGCCTTGCCGCTGTTTTCGTTCAGAACTTAAAAACAAGCGCCTTTCCTCAAAACCCAAAATCAAGCGCCTTTCCTGTCTCAGCCACACTTTTCACATTGCTTAGAATCATGGGCCAAGTTGATTTCGTTCGTTCATAGGATGGATGCCCTTCACTCCACTCATCATTTACAAAGGTCAGCTTCGTACACCCGCCTACAATCTCAAGGGTATAGGTCATTCGGGTCGAGAGCTCCGCATGATTCTCCGCATAGCTTGGCCCAGGATGCTCTGTGCAGCTGAACATTTTGCCTGGTTCACAGGCAAGCACCTCACCATATACATGCACTGTTTCATCTCCCTCATTCCCAGGGCCGACATATCTGTACCCCTCGCCCACTTTAAATGAAGAGTCGAAGATTGAGCCAAAGAATATCTGCCTTGTTCCTTCCGGCTTGAATAGCGTGTCCCATACTTCCTGAGGCGAAGCCCCAATATACAGCTCATAGCGTAATGCTTCCATAGAATTAGAGTCCTCTCTTTCTTGTGAACAGTGAAGTATTTGACAATATCCTTCTTCACTTTGCCCAAAATTTGTTAAAATAGACAAGAGCAATATTTAATCTTCTGATAACTTGATATTACTACTTGAGAATGAAGGAGTATTGTAAAAAAGCGACAGACAGGAGCGGAGCTGAAATGAGCTTTTTGTTCTCTCAGAAACCTAGCATGGGTATCATGAACCTGGAGAAAGGCGAGGAGCATTTTCGCTTGGAGCGCTTTTTACCCAGTATTGAGCTTCAGCTTTTCATCAAGCACTATTGGGTTGTGGAATGGGAGCTGGCTGAAGACAAGACGCATATTCAGGAGGTCATCCCGAATCCTTGTGTCAATCTGGTGATCGAATCGGGCCGTACTTATTTCTATGGGCCTGCAACCCGTAAATACAGCTATCAGCTGAGTGCCAAGGGCCGTGTCTTCGGGATCAAATTCAAGCCAGGCGGATTCTTCCCTTGGTACCGAGAGTCCATATCCAAGTTGATCGATCATCCACTTCCAGTTGATGAGATATTCCCTATATCCAGCGAGGAGCTGGAATCGATATTTCTAAACACAGCTTCTAATCACATGGAGCTTACTTCCCGTATGAATGATGCTCTATTGCCCCTTTTGCCTCCTGCAGATAAGCTTACCCTCCTCACAGATCAAATGACGGAATATATCCGGCTGCATCACGAAGTTACGAGAGTCGATCAAGTGTGTGAACAGTTTGCAATGAACAAACGAACGCTGCAGCGAATGTTCAAACAGTATGTAGGCATTAGTCCGAAGAATGTAATCAAGCTGTACCGGCTTCAAAATGCAGCTGAAGCGCTCGATCATGGACAAGCGGTGAATACACTTGAGCTAAGTCTTGCACTTGGCTATCACGACCAGTCGCATTTTATTAAAGACTTTAAGACCATCGTCGGCCAAACACCTGATGCCTATACACGTAGCGTCGCACGCCGTTTATAACGGCAAACATCGTAAACTTCGAAAAAGAGACGGTACGGCTCAAAAACGTGGGATAAGCGTTGAACAAGTATCTATCGTGTCGCTCTTGTCCGCAATGGTGCGATTTTCTCAAAGTTAGCTGGACGTTGGACGAGTTACAGCGTCTCAAATCAGTGATGTGATGGGGAATCTTCTACGTGGAGACGCTGTGTTATGTATGGATTCTGCAACCAATTACAAGTCTATTGCCAAGATAAATAATAACATGTGATCTATATCGTTCTGGACTTCTCTAACGTTTGCCAGCCCAATCCTTTTTATCAAGTTTATAATAGTTATATTTTTCGTTATCTATCTCGATAATACTCTGAAAGTTAAAACCGCATTTTTGTATGACCTTATTGGACGGAACGTTATTTAGTAGAGCAATAGCACTAAGCACATTAACGTCCGTATTCTCAAATAAATAATTAATCATTCCTTGTGAGGCTTGGGTTGTAAATCCTTTACCTCTATGATCCTTAGAAATGGCATACATGATTTCTCGATTTGGCGGTGGCAATTCATCTTTAATTCCTGAACAACACCAACCGATAAATTCTCCTGTCTCTTTCAAGATAATTCCTAATCGAAGACGGAGTTCACCCATGTCTTCACTTTTTGATACAGCATTCAAAAACTGTTTGTTTTCTGGAATTTCATAGTTGATAAACCAATCTTTCCTTTGCTCTTTCGATACGTTCCAGCCTGGCAAAAATTCATGTATTTCAGGTTGCCAAGCGAGTGAATGAAAATCATCTAAATCAGTAACTAAAAATTCTCGTAGAATTACATCCTTACATTCAATCGTAAAAATGTTTTCTTTGGAATCGGAACGAGCATTAGTGTTCATAATACATCTCCCTCTATAAACTGTAATAATGTGTATATAATACCTCTCTAAGTGAATCTATTGCGAGGGTAGAATCACTATAACTGTTTTTTATTTAGCAGCAATATTTCAGAAAACAGTTAAATATAAGACCCTGGCTAACAATCGCCAGGGTCTTATATTTATTAATGCTGCGATATCAGGAAGCCGAACCTGTTACACTAGTGCCGTTCTTCGTAATCGTGTAGGTGAGCACCTCTCCGCTCCAGAAATGGAACGTAAGCACAACTTCACCATCATTCGTTTCATTGAAGAAGTTAGGCTTCAGCACGATTTCACCCTTATCATAGGAAGGAGAGAAGGTATACTCAAATTCCTTGAAGGAAGTCCAGTTCTGTGGTCCAGCTGCACTTCCATCGGTATACTTCGCTTCCATCGTGGCCAGCAGATCTCCGTTAAAGGCGGCTGGAATTGCGAAGTCCTCTGTCGTCCCTGCTGCATCCTCCAGCACAGGTGTGCTGTTCGTGATGACTCTGAATTTCCAGTCTGCGCCTTTGTTGAATTCAGCCGTAATGATGCTGTTTACACCATACTCACCGGAAGCGGTCAGCTCTTCAAGCTTGCTCGCTTGAATCGTAAGAACGTCCTTACTTACAATATAATCTTTAAATTTCTTCAAATTCTTGCCGTCCACGCTCAGCTTCTTCAGCTTATTGCCGTTCAGCTCCAGCTGAATGTTCGCGTCTTTAACAGCTGTACCTTTTTCCACAAAGATCAGGTCTGTTTCAGCCGTTGCAGAGCGTCCCTTCCAGCCTTCCTTCATGATGTTGAAGAAGTCCAGATCAGACCATTCGTAGGTCGTTCTATTCATATGCTGGCCGTTATCCCACAGCATGTGAGTTACATCTTTTTCATTCAGATAATGAGTCAGGAACTCAAAAAATTTCAGCTTCTCTCCCTGCTCGATTACAGCCGTGCTTTGGTCAAAGCCAAGGAGTCCGTACTCGCCCAGAATGACCGGGATTCCTTTGGCAACAAACGTATTGTAGACATTATCGAAGGTTTGGATAATATCGTTCTTGGTATCCTCTTCAAAATGGGTGTAGCCTGCAATGTTCACACTAAACGGCCAGAATCCATAATAGTGAACCGTTGCGATAATATTCGGATCATTTAGTTCAGTAATTGTTGCATACAGCTCATCCATTCTTTCTTGTGTAGGCGATGCCCCCAAGGTAGAGAGAACAAGCGGACGTTCTGTATTCTTGCCTCCGGATTCACGCAGAATGCTGTGGAAGGACAAGTTCAGTTCCTTCAGCATTTCGAACATCTTCTCTTCATCGGTCGTTCCACCATCCGAGAAGCGCGGCTCGTTAACGCTTTCAAACATCAATTTGTTGGAATGATCTTTGAAATGATCCGCAACTTGGGTCCAGATTGCATTGTAACGAGCAAGCACTTCGGCATGCTTGGTCTCCATATGGCTGATCCACAACCAGGAATCATGATGAACGTTAATCATGACATACAGGTCTTCATCCAGTGCCCAGTCCACTACTTGTTCAACCCGCTCCAGATAAGCAGGCTCAATGGTGTAGCTTGGGGCTTCCCCAATATGGTTGTCCCAGGTTACAGGAATACGGATACTCTTATATCCCTGGTCTGCGATTTCCTCAATCAGCTCTTTCGTGATCTTCGGATTGCCCCATGCTGTTTCATCCGCTCCGACCGCATCAAGGGAGTTCCCCAGATTCCATCCAGGCTGCATGTCATCTACATAAGCCTGCAGTTTATTTTTGGCCACTGGCTCTGCTTCCTGCTGCTTGTCCGCAGAGGCGACGGATGTGAATAAAGAAATGACAAGTGCTGGGACCATCGCAAGTGCAAGTAAGCTCTTCGAACGCTTTTTGTGCAATACCATTTGCATCTCTCCTTAATGAATTTAGGTCATGTTACAAACGCAACAGGTTATTGAAAGCGCTTTCGGTAATAACTTATCATAATTTCTCTTCCAATAATACCCTGTAAATTCTTTCTATACTCATATGAAAATTAGATATTTCTGAATTATGTAAAATCATGATTTGTACACGTTGTGTTAAGCATTAAGCTTACTTTTACAGCTTAGCACTAAAAAAGAAGAGCAGCCTGATTACAGGAGCTCTCCTCATTAGTTAAACCTTTATATTGATTAATGATCCAGAAAAACAAGCTGGATGAAGAACAACACAGCAAAGATATAGAATATCGGATGAACATCCTTGCCTTTTCCGCGCAGCAGCTTGAGCACAGGATAGAAGATAAACCCTACGCCAATCCCTGTTGCAATACTGTGTGTCAGCGGTGTTAGAATGATAATGAGAAATGCCGGGAAGGCCTCTTCAAGATCATTCCACTTGATCTTACTAATAATGTTGATCATAAAGTAACCCACGATAATCAGCGCCGGGGATGTAATTGCCGGAATTCCAGAAATCACACTGATAATGGGCGAGAAGAACAAGGTCAGTGCAAGCAGCACCGATACGACCACAGCAGTGAGTCCTGTTCTTCCTCCGGCAGCAACCCCTGTACTGGACTCAATATAAGCAGATGTCGGGCTTGTCCCGAACAATGCTCCCGAAGTCGTTCCGACTGCATCAGCCAAGAGTGCGCCACGGGACCGCGGGAATTTCCCGTCCTTCATCAGCCCTGCCTGTTCAGCAACACCGAGCATCGTGCCCGTTGTATCAAACAGGGTAATCAGAAGGAATGTAAATATAACCGTATATAAACCGTTTGAGAATACACCAGCAATGTCCAGTTGAAATGCAGTGGTCGTAAAGCCCTGCGGCAGAGACACGATGGATTCTGGCATTTGGAATAGTCCCATCATCCAGGCAATAATTGCTGTAATGACCATACCGATGAATAGATAACCCTTTACGTTGTAAGACATCAGTACAACTGTAATCAGCAAACCGATAATCGTCAGATACGCCATAGGCTCGGACAGATTACCTATTGTAATCAGCGTAGACTCGGAAGCTGCGATAATGCCCGCATTCTGCAGTCCAACTGTTGTAATAAACAAACCAATTCCTGCCGTAATCGCGTGCTTCAGACTTTCTGGAATTGCATTAAGCAGCATGTAGCGGAATGAAGTCAGTGATAGGATAATGAATAGAATACCTGCAATAAATACCGCACCGAGTGCAATTTGCCACGAAACGCCACTACCTGCTACAACACTGTATGCAAAAAACGCATTTAATCCCATGGCGGGCGCCATAACAATGGGATAGTTAGCCCATAATCCCATAATCAGTGTGGCCACAATACTCGCAAGCACTGTCGCAATAAACACACCGTTAAAATCCATTCCTGTGCTGCTCAGAATACCTGGATTGACGACCACGATATAGACCATCGTAAAGAATGTCGTAATTCCGGCTATAACTTCGGTTGAGGCGCTAGTGCCTCTTTCTTTTAATTTGAACCATCTTTCCATGGAATAGCCTGCCTCCAGCCTTCATAGTTGTGCATACGGCGCTAAAAACAAAAAATCCTAATCTACTCTTATAGGATTGTTAAAATGTTGCTCCTATATTCGTCATTAGGATCTAACAGCTCTATTTTATAAGCTTTAAACCAAAATATTAGGATACTTTTCTATGTTTTTAACCTGATGCGCATTTCGTATTTTATAGAATTTAACACGCTATGTCAATAAAATCATGATTTGTTCACAGTTATATACGAACTATATTAAGTTTAATTATAGTATTCATTCGCTTTTTATAGATCCTCGAACGCTGGAGGGCGGTACGTGCTTATACTTTTTGAACGTCCTGCTGAAATAAGAAATGTCATTATACCCGGCTGCAAGGGCAACCTCTGAGATCGTCATTTCCGTATTACGGAGCAGATACTCTGATTTGTTGATTCGGAATTGATTAATATAATCGGTGACCGTCTTGTTCGTGAGCTCGCTAAACAACCGGCTGAAGTGAAACCTCGACAAGTTAGCCATCCTGGCCAGCTGCTCTACCGATAGCTCCTCCAGATAATGCTCCTCAATATATTTGAAAACGGGAGCAAACCGCGTCAGATTTTTTGTACGGCTGTTAAACACAGCCAGCGGCATGTATTCCGCAACATATTTACGGAACAAGATCGTGAGCATACGGTACATGCTGGATTTAATCGCAAGCTCATATCCAAGCTCTCTATTGCGAAACTCCTGTTTGATCAGCTCAAACGCCCCTCGCAGCTCCTCATCATCCGTTATGTGATTCTTGAACATCACATTATTCTGTGTCATCGGTGTGATGAATTTGGTCTCCACCGCATCCGGTGTCGGACTCTGGAGCAAGGAAAAATCGGCAATGAGGGCATTATACTGCAGTTCACCGGACAGGTTGATCCCATGATGCAAGTCGTTACTGTTCAGAATAATCAGATCTCCTGCCTTGGCATGAGCGACCTGGGAATTGCATTCGATCTCCGCTTCGCCGTGCACAAAATACAATATCTCCATATGCTCGTGAAAATGGGGATGGAACAGTGCCTGCCCCTTCTCTCTATACTCACAATGATGAAGCTTGATTGGAAAGTGTGGATCTGGCATGTCCATAGGTTCCCGTAGTGCAGCGTTTCTAAGCATATAACCCCTCCAATGACCGCACAATTGTTCAAATATTCAGCATCCGTCTGCATGGCTTTCTCATAAGCCCCAAAATACAATAGTTGTGAATCGAGAATAGAATGAGCCATAGAATCTGACAACGCATACTCTTAGAAATTCAACGCTTAGTATGTATGCGGCGAAGATCGGTTCTTCCTATCCAGTATATCCTATTACAGAGTTTGAAGGGAGCACGAAATTACATATGAGTACACTTAAAGTTGGCGTCATTGGCGCAGGCAGCATCTCTCAACATCACTTAACTCCTTATAAGAATAATCCGAATGTAACACTCCTCGCGGTCTGTGATATGAATCTGGAAAGAGCACAAAAAACAGCCGAACAATATGGAGCTCCGCACGCCTACAGCGACTATAACGAGCTGCTTGCCAATGATGACATTGAAGCTGTCAGCATCTGTACCTGGAATGATACCCATGCCGAGATCAGCATCGCCGCTCTCAAGGCTGGCAAGCATGTCCTCGTGGAGAAGCCCCTCTGCCGCACGGTGGAAGAAGCTCTTAAGATCGAGCAAGCGGTTAAAGAATCCGGCAAAATACTTCAAGTCGGCTTTGTCCGCAGATATGATCCGAATGCACAGATGCTCAGAGCTTTTGTAGATAACGGAGAATTCGGTGAGATCTATTATGCCAAAGCTTCTTATTTACGCAGACTTGGGAATCCGGGCGGCTGGTTCGCTGATTCTAGACGCTCCGGTGGAGGTCCGCTGATTGATATCGGTGTCCACGTCATTGATCTGTGCTGGTACATGATGGGCAGACCCAAAGTTAAATCCGTCAGCGGCAACACTTACCGCAAATTAGGCAACCGCTCCAATATCAAAAATTTATCTTCTTATAAAGCAGCAGACTACAGTGCAGAGAGTAATGATGTCGAGGATTTGGCCAATGCACTGATTCGTTTTGAAAATGGTGCTTCATTGCTAATCGACGTGAGCTTCACACTGCATGCCAAGGAAAATGAAGGTGTTGTTAAGCTCTATGGTGACAAGGGTGGGTTCGAAATCGATCCAGAAGTCGTCATTGTCACAGAGAAGCACGATACGATTGTCAACATCAGGCCTCAAACAGACAGCAAGGGCTTCCAATTTGAGAAAGCCTTCCAGAGCGAAATCGATCATTTTGTCGAGTGCGTACAGACAGGCAAGCAGCCGATCAGTCCTGTTGAGGATGGTGTAGAAATTATGAAAATCCTTCGCGGTATATACGAATCTGCCAGCACAGGAAAGGAAGTGTATCTATGAAGCTCGGACTCAGCACCTACAGCCTGTATCAGGCACTTCGCAGTGGTAAAATGACCATCGCAGATGTCATCGACTTCACTGCAGATCATGGCGGAGAGCATGTGGAGATTGTGCCTCTCGGCTATAACCTTACCGAGCAGCCTGAACTGATCGATACGATTGTATCCAAAGCCACTGAACGAGGGCTTGAAATTTCCAACTATGCGATCGGTGCTAATTTTCTGCTGAATGATGCGGATGCTTATGAACAAGAAATTGCCAGAGTACAGCGAGAGGTAGATATCGCAAACCAGCTTGGCGTCAAATTAATGCGTCATGATGTGGCCTCTTCCCCAGATGTATCCATCGCCAATTTCAATGCTCATTTGGAGCAGTTAGCGACGGCTTGCCGCCGCATTGCAGAATATGCAGGTCAGTACGGGATCACGACGAGTGTGGAGAATCATGGTTTCTTCATTCAGCAAAGCGATCGTGTGCAGGCGCTGATTCATGCTGTAGGACTCCCTAATTTCAAAACGACACTCGACATCGGAAACTTCCTGTGTGCTGACGAGCAGCCTATTGCAGCTGTAAAGAACAATCTTCCTTATGCCTCCATCGTGCATATCAAGGACTTCTATGTTCGTCCGGCAGGGCACCATCCAGGTGAAGGGTTCTTCACCTCCACTGCAGGACAATATCTGCGCGGTGCGGTAGCCGGGCAAGGAGATATTCCCATGCGTGATATTATCGGGCTCATCAAGTCCTCGGGTTATGACGGCTATCTGAGCCTCGAATTCGAAGGGCTGGAGAATTGTGAATTCGGTGCAAGGGTAGGACTCGCCAACGTTAGAAAAATATGGGACGAAGCATAGCAGGCTGAACTTCCAACTCAAATATGAACAAATGCAGATAAGGAGGTAGCGTATGTCTTTTACTAACAAAATCGGGGTTATATCGGACAGTTTCCAAGCAGGGCTCAGAGGTGGTCTGGCAAAAGCCAAGGAGGTTGGCGCAGAGGGCGTGCAAATATATGCTGTATCCGGAGAAATGGTTCCTGAGAACTTAACAAGCACAGACCGCAAGCAGCTGCGCAGCTATATTGCCGACTTAGGACTCGAAATCTCGGCACTATGCGGAGATTTGGGTGGACATGGATTTCAGGATGCGGCTGTGAACCGGGAGAAGATCGAACGCTCGAAGCGTATTCTGGACCTTGCCGTCGAGCTGGGAACGGATGTCGTTACCACTCATATCGGCATCGTCCCTGATGATATAACTGGCTCTATTTACAGCACGATGCAGGAAGCCTGTGAAGAGCTGGGCGTATATGCGAAGAGCATGAATGCCTATTTTGCGATCGAGACCGGACCTGAACGCGCTGCCCATCTGAAGAGCTTCCTAGATTCCCTCAGTACAAACGGAGTGTCGGTCAACTTCGATCCTGCCAACATGGTAATGGTGACCGGCGACGATCCCGTGGAAGGCGTAAAGCTGCTTAAGGATTACATCGTTCATACGCATGTGAAGGACGGCAGGCAGATTCGGCCGATTGATCCCAAAGAAGTATACGGCTATCTCGGCTATGAAGGGATGACGCATGAGAAAATTGCGGAGATGGCCTCCTCCGGAGCGGCGTTTTTGGAAGTGCCGCTAGGTGAAGGCCAGGTTGATTTTGATGCCTATTTTGCTGCCTTACAGGAAATCGGCTACAAAGGCTATCTGACGATTGAGCGCGAGGTTGGCAACACACCGGAGGAAGATATTAAGAAGGCGGTTCAGTTTATTAAGAAGTTTAGGGGATATTGAGTTGTCTCCCTCTTCTCATTAACTGGTGAGGGAATAAGAAATAGGTCCGATACTGCGGATGCAGATGTCGGACCTTTTTTAATGGAATGGCGTTGGCTGGCTGCGCCGCTTTGATAACGAATGGTACGTTCGATCGTTCTTGGTACGAACGCTACCGCTTCTCTCCGTACCCCTTCGCTCTCTTTGCTTATGAGCCGACATCGTTCTCTAGACCCTCTGCAACTCTGTTCCTAACCATTTCAATCCTCATACACTGAGAAAAACACATCGTTAAGAATTGCTTTCGCTTTCTTTAAATTGCGTGAATTCAGTTTATTTAGCATCTCAATGACTTCGTTCATTTCCTCGGAAACCATTGCCATGCCTGGCTCTTCATTTGTAAGCAGCTCTCTCTGGCTGAGTTCGAGTGTTTCCTCATTTGTCTCCGTATGAATCCATGATGCATGCAGTGTTTCATGAAAAGCATTAACCAGAAATCTCAGCTCATCTTCGTTATATCGTTGCAAGAAACGATGGACTCCAAAATCGATTTTTTGATGTAGGGCTTCATGCAAACGATTAATTTCTCGGCCGAGTGATGTGGTTCGAAACAGAACTTCTTTTTTATTATCAGGAATATATTCGAAATTGATAATTTTCTTATCAGCCAGTCTTCTCGTGATTTTAGAGACATTCCCTTTTGAAAAGCCGAATTGCTTAGATATCGTTATCCCATTAACAGGCTCAAGCTTACCAATGGCACTCAACACATGCAGCATACTGACCGTCATATCTCTCATCAACTCTGCAATAGCAGGATTAGGACTATTCTGAATAAGCCACTGTTTTTCTTCGTCATCTTCTCCTTGGAATTTATGCAGTAGAGCATTCACTGTTCCAATCAATTCTTTTATAAGCAGATCCTTGTTTTGTTTTCCCAAATCGTATGTCATCTATTTTCCTCCGATGATGTTGGTTACTTAAAGCCAGTATATCAAGAAAAAACAAACCAATAAAGTTTCCTTGAAACAATATTGACAGAAACAACATAGTTCTTTAATATTGTTTCTAAGAAACTAAGAGTTTCCACGAAATAATAAATAGTTGCAAGCAGATAAAAAATAGGAGTGCACACTAAAATGACAATCAGCTCCACAGATCAGCATTATATCGACGTACTTATTGCTGGGGCAGGTCCTACCGGCTCCACGCTGGCTGCGGATTTACTCCGACGCGGCCTTCGCGTCCGTCTAGTTGACAAGGCAGCACATGCTTTCAAAGGCTCCCGTGCCAAGGGAGTTCAACCCCGTACTCAGGAGGTCTTTGAAGACCTTGGCGTACTTGAAGAAGCTCACAAGGAAGGCGGACCTTACCCGCTTGTAGGACTCCACATCGGACCGATCACTATACCGTGGCGTATGCAAAAGCAGAGCAAACCAACACCAGATGTGCCATATCCCAATATTCTTTTACTGTCACAGCATCGCACTAACGCCATCTTGCACCGCCTCCTCGAACGTCAAGGACTATGTATTGAGTTTGATACCTCGGTGGAAGATTTCAAACAAGATGCAGATGGGGTGACAGTTACTCTCTCTACAGGGGAACAAGTACGCAGCAGGTATCTGGTCGGGGCTGACGGGGGTTCAAGCACAGTTCGAAAAGTACTGGGTACGCGGTTCATCGGGGAGACCGATGACTCCGACCGTATGATCATTATCGATGGTACAATTGACGGTCTATCACGCAAGCGGTGGCATATGTGGCCACGAATTCAAGGCAAGTCCGTCGCAGCATGCCCATTACCCCACTCGAACCAGTTCCAGATTATGATCAAACTGTCACCGGACGAGACACCCGACCTTAACAATGCCGCGTTGGCTGCCTATTTTCGTAAGCTTACCGGTCTCAGGCTCTCTGACATCACCTGGAGCTCGGTATTCCGGCCAAACGTTCGGCTCGCTGAACACTATCGTTCAGGAAGAGTCTTTGTGGCAGGTGACGCCGCCCACGTTCACACTCCGGCTGGTGCGCAAGGTCTCAATACAGGGGTCCAGGACGCCTACAACCTTGGCTGGAAACTGAGCCAGGTCATAGCAGGTGCCCCCGAGAGCCTCCTTGACAGCTACGAGAACGAGCGACTGCCAGTTGCTGCATTCGTTCTCGGCAAATCCAATGAGCTCTACTCGGGGCTCAAGCAGCATCGTCTATCCAGCCTTAAGCGAGGAGACGATGAACGACAGCTGGGCATCACTTACCACGGCGGGGCACTTGCACCTGCCGATGCATCTGCCACCAAGACCCTCCGTGTTGGTGACCGAGCACCGGACTCATCTTGTATTGGTCCGGATGGGACGCGACGACTCTTTGACATCTATCAAGGGCCACACTTCACTCTGTTGGCCTTCGGTGCTAATGCCACCAAGGCACTTCACGAGCTGACCTGGCCATCAACAGGTGCGAAACTGCACCGCTACTTTGTAGGAACCAGTGACAGCGTTGATGACAATTGCATTATTGACAACACCGGAGATCTGAACAGGATCTACGGCATCACTGGCGACACGTTGGTATTGATCCGGCCAGATGGTTACATTGGAAGCATTATTACGGAAGACTGGCATGCAGCTTTCGACACCGCAGTCAAAAAACTTGCCCCGCCGGTATCAGTGGGGAATATATCGAGCCCTATATTCTCGAAATAACTAAAATCGAACTGGACGATTCAAGAGCACAAGACATTAGATATTAATCTGGAAGAGGAACTTTCTACAAGTGATTATATTTTATCAAGGTGGAGGATCCATGGAAATTCTATAGATTACAATAAAAGAAAGGTCCGATACTGCGGATGCAGATGTCGGACCTTCTTTATGCAATGCGTTGGAGGCTGTGCGGCTTCGATAGCGAAGGATACGCTCGATCGTTCTTGGTACGAACTACCGCTTCTCTCCGTACCCCTTCGCTCTCTTCGCTCATCAGCTTATTTTTCCACGAGTATATTTTCAGCCGCCTCAATCGCCTGAATTACTTTATCGCACCAAATATCAAATTCCTTATCCTCTTTTTGCAATTCTGGATGTGCAAGTATGTGTTGAACCGTTTCTTTAATTCCTTGATCAAGCCGAGTCGCAGCCACATAATCAGGGACCAGCCGCTTAAGCTTGGAATTATCAAACACGACGGAGTTGGCTTTATCTCCGAGCAGACTTCCTCTAAAGTCCTGGGTGCTGCACGCATCAAGAAACTCCGACGCCACATGAACGGCATTCAGCTTCACACCGAGGCTGTCGGCAATGATTTCATAGATCTGATTCCAAGTCACACTCTCATCCGAGGTAATATGCACAGCTTCTCCGATGGCATGAATATTTCCCATCAGACCGATAAAGCCCTTGGCAAAATCGCGATTATGGGTCATCGTCCAGAGGGATGTACCGTCTCCATGGATTATAACAGGCTTATTCTCAAGCATGCGTTTCGCAACCTGCCATGAACCTCCGCTGCCATGAACGCCAAGCGGAATTGATCTTTCATCGTACGTGTGGCTTGGTCTGACGATGGTTATCGGAAATCCATGATCCCGATACTGCTTGGTTAGATACTCTTCACACGCAATCTTGTTCCTGGAATACTCCCAATACGGATTTGACAGTGGAGTTCCTTCTGTAATGCGATAGTCCGATAAGGGTGTCTGATATGCTGAGGCTGAGCTGATAAACATATACTGTTTGGTTTTGTCCTTAAACAAGCGGTAATCCCGCTCCACATGCGATGGATGAAATGCAATAAAATCCGCCACGACATCAAACTGCAGATCCGAAATGAGCCTAGCAACCTGTTCTTCATCATTAATATCCCCTTGCAGAACAGTGGCTCCTGCTGCAAAGGCTTCATTCCGATTCCCTCGATTGAGCAGATACAGCTCACATCCTTGTTCGAGCAGCTGACGAGTGATCGCAGAACTAATGGTACCCGTGCCTCCAATAAAAAGCGCTTTCATGTTATCCACCTCCGCTAGATTATAACCGGGCGTTTGCTCCGTTTTTTATACTTCAATGAGAATATCATTTTTTCAATCAAGACTGTATTTCGACATTAGTCTTCGTTTCCCTTTTATCCTGCTCAATTTTTCATTTCCGTTTTATGACCAAGGTTCCAAATACATACATACTTACAGCTACACTGCTACAAACCTAAAAAGACATCCTGCAGGATGCCTCCTTTCAGCTCCGCTCCCGATGAATATAATCACTAAGCTGCTTGTAGATATCAATAATTTCTGTCATTGGCATTCGAACCAGCCCACTGGAGGAAGGGGCCACAAATTCGTGCATGCCTGTGAGAAAAGGCTCCGGCTGAAATCCCCAATCCGCCTTTGTTTTTTTGGCATACTGGGCATATACACCCTTGCCGACGAAGCAGGCGACTTCTGGTCTGTATTTTTCCAGCTTATTCTTCAGAAGAATTCTGCCTTCTGCATACTCCTTCTTCGTAATATCTTCAATGCCTTTCGTCGGTCTTGCTACGATATTGGTAAACCCGTAACCCAGCTTCAACAAATCCTGATCTTCCTGTGCTTGATACAGACGAGGTGTCAGACCTGCCTGATAAAGAATCCGGTAAAAATTGTTCCGCGGGTTTGCATAATGATGTCCGGTCTCCCCTGAACGTATGCTTGGATTAAAGCCGATAAATACGATCTGAAGCCCAGGCTCCAAGTGATCTAGAATTGCCTCCATATATAACAAGCTCCTTAGCTAAAAATTATACATTGATCTCTAGTAGATCGTCGGTCCAATTATTTGGTAAAGTAAATTCTATAATACACTACCCGAACGATGATACAAGAACCCAGGTTCCCACCATTTCCTTATACCCATGTAACGAAACAGGAGAAGGCAGTCATCTCTACATCTTATTATCGTAATGATCACTCCCATTCAAACTACAATCGCTGTACCTGACACATTGACCACAAATAAAATAATTGAAATGGAGGCTCGGTCAAATGGAAATAACTTCGATTCTGAATAAGGTTACAACCCTTCTATCCCATGTTCCTGGCATCGTAGGTATCGTTCTCGGCGGCTCCCGTGCGAGAGGAACCCATCATACGGATTCGGATATAGATATCGGCATTTATTATGATTTGCAGTCAGAATTTAGCATTGATGAGATCAATAAGGCTGTAAAGGATCTAAATGAAGAGCCCGTTGACCATCCCATTACGCCGATTGGAGGCTGGGGACCATGGGTCAATGCAGGAGGCTGGTTTGTTGTTGATGGCTGTCCTGTCGATTTGATTCTAAGAGATATGGAACGAGTGGAGCAAGTGATTCAGGATTGTCTTGCTGGCAAAATCAACGCGAACTATCAGCCTGGTCACCCTCATGCTTACATCAATGGGATGTATCTGGGTGAATTGGCTATTTCCCACGTATTACACGACCCAGAGCAACGATTAGCTTCGATTAAACAAAAAATAATTCCATATCCAACAGTTTATAAGCAGAGCATGATTGATTATTTTTCATTCGAAGCCTCATTCTCTCATACGTTTGTCCATAAGTATGCTGCTAAAGACGACAGCTATTATGTGATGGGTCACGTCTTCCGGAGCCTCTCCTGCTTGAACCAGATTCTATTTGCGATTAATGAAGAGCATTGCATCAATGAGAAGCGGGCCGTGCAGATGATTGAGGATTTTGACTTGAAGCCTGCTCATTATAAACAGCGTGTAGATGAGATTGTAGAGCTGCTCTCCCCAGATCCACATCAGCTGGCGCTTGCAGCCGCGAAGCTTCAAAGCTTGATCGAAGAAACCAATAAATTATAATGCAGGCATATGAGAACAGAAAAAGAATTAAACTTACGTCTCCACAGCTTCGCTAAAGTGCTATAATGTTACGAGTGTTTGAAAACATTCAGAAATGTTACATAACTTGATAGAAAGAAGCTGAAAACTTCATGATTGCTGACATCTTGCTGGAAGTGGTCCTGCCTGTATTTGTGTTGATTGCAGTCGGGTCACTGATGCAGCGTGCGTTCAATCTCGATCTCTACACACTTTCGAAGATTAATTTTTATTTTATTACACCTGCAGCCGTGTTTATGAGCATGTATCTATCCGAAATGTCCGGAAAGCTGCTCGGTACCATCGTTCTATTCTATTTTTTCTATGCATTCATTTTATATATTATGGGGTCCATCGTTTCCAAATCGTTTAAATTCAGCAAAGGCATGAAGGCTGCATTCAACAACAGTATCATGCTGGATAATGCCGGAAACTACGGAATGCCTATTAGTGCGCTCGTGTTCAAGGGAGATCCTATGGCTGCATCGGTTCAGGCCTTCATTATGTCGATGCAAAGCCTCCTGACCTTTACATACGGGGTACTGTCCATTCAAGGGGCAAAGCTAAAAGGGAATTATCGAAGTGTCATCATTGGTTTCTTAAAAATGCCAGTTCCTTACGCGCTTCTGCTCGGAATCCTGTGGAACGTACTTGATGCACCGCTGCCCACCTTTCTCTCCATGCCGCTCGATTATGCCAAAGATTCCATGGTAGCCGTTGCGCTCCTGACGCTTGGAGCACAGATTATGAAATATCCACTCCGGTTTGGCAGACTCAGCGTATACATCAGCATGATTATCCGTCTGCTTGCGGGTCCTGCCATCGGTATCACACTGGTATTTGCGCTTGGACTAGAAGGCATTACGGCTCAGGCATTAATTATTGCTTCTGGAATGCCAACAGGCGTTAACTCTTCCATTCTGGCGGAAGAATATCAGAACGAACCGGATTTTGCAGCACAGACCGTGCTTATCTCTACATTGTTTAATATCATCACTCTGATCGGACTTATCGCATTAGCTAAATCATTCGCATAAAACAAATAAGCCTGAGGCCAAATATATCGTTGGCTCAGGCTTATTCATTTTTAGAAAAAGGTAAGGATCTTGTATTGCTGCTTCATATAATAAGCATCCGTACAATCTAATAATCTAGTAGTCGCCCGTTATCCTTCCATCATGCCATATCCGCCATTAGTCCCTTGATAGGATACGACCGGGAAGCCTGCCGCACAGATCGCATCAATATCCCGATAAATGGTCCTTGGGGAGACTTCAAACTCTTCAGCCAGCGTGGAAGCTGACAAAATTTCGTGATTCAGCAGCTTGTAAATGATCGAGATCAGCCGCTCCAGTTTCATATGGTTACCTGCCTTACAGTTATTTTTGTACGCCAAATCTTTCTAATAGGAATGATCGATATTGTAACCTTTATCTGTGTAGAACTTAGCTCTATCAAAAAATAAACCAAAAGCTCTGAATTCTGGATCTGGCGTCCATTCACACACGTCGATAGAAATTAATTTATCCTTCGAATCAGGGAATCTATTATTATAATCCTGCACTGCACAATCTCGTCCAAAACAATATCTGGACGTTCACAGGTATGAACGAAGCCCCTCTTCATAATACTCCCAGTATTCCATTTCGTTCTCCCATCTAGATTTGTTAATAGAGTGACATATTTCGTTAGAAGCGTATCGCTAGGACGATACTTTCGCACACGCAGCAACCATGAGCCAGCTAAATGTTCTTTACTCCGAAGCACTCCCCTAACACCCAAGAGTGTCCGGCTTCTTCACACGCCGGACTTCTCCAAGCTGCCCCTTCCCAATCGAAGATGAGGAAGGGACGGGTCTGGGCTGGCTCCCCTTGCGTAGGGAGCGAAAAGTAATCGGGAGAAGCGTTAGCGTTCGTATTTGTACGGGAATGGCTTCCTTGTTACCTCTTCAATTCTATGCCATTCCCGGACAAGAACGATCGACGATACTTTCGCACACGCAGCAACCATGAGCCAGCCTACTAGCTCTATACTTCGTAGCATTACCATCACACCCAGAGTGTCCGGCTTCTTCACACGCCGGACTTCTCCATGCTGCCCCTTCCCAATCGAAGATGAGGAAGGGACGGGCCTGGGCTGGCTCCCCTTGCGGAGGGAGCGAAAAGTAATCGGGAGAAGCGTTAGCGCTCGTATTTGTCCGGGAATGGCTTCCTTGTTACCTCTTCAATTCTATGCCATTCCCGGACAAGAACGATCGGACGATACTTTCGCACACGCAGCAACCATGAGCCAGCTAAATGTTCTTTACTCCGAAGCACTCCCCTAACACCCAAGAGTGTCCGGCTTCTTCACACGCCGGACTTCTCCATGCTGCCCTTCCAATCGAAGATGAGGAAGGGACGGGTCTGGGCTGGCTCCCCTTGCGGAGGGAGCGAAAAGTAATCGGGAGAAGCGTAGCGCTCGTATTTGTCCAGGAATGGCTTCTTTGTTTAACTCTTCAATCCTATGCCATTCCCGGACAAGAACGATCGACGATACTTTCGCACACGCAGCAACCATGAGCCAGCCTACTAGCTCTATACTTCGTAGCATTACCATCACACCCAAGAGTGTCCGGCTTCTTCATATGCCGGACTTCTCCAAGCTGCCCTTCCCAATCGAAGATGAGGACGGGACGGGCCTGGGCTGGCTCCCCTTGCGGAGAGAGCGAAAAGTAATCGGGAGAAGCGTTAGCGTTCGTATTTGTACGGGAATGGCTTCCTTTGTTAACTCTTCAATCCTATGCCATTCCCGGACAAGAACGATCGGACGATACTTTCGCACACGCAGCAACCATGAGCCAGCCTAAGCTTTTAACGCTTTTAACACTCTTTAAGCTCTTCAAGCTCTTCTATCTCTTCACGCGTTTTACGCTCTTTACGTCTTTTACGCCTTTTACGCCTTTTACGCCTTTCACGCTTCTCAGCACCCATCAAACTGCCCGTCACTTACTCAACTTCCTCCCGCCGCAATAAATCCTCCCTCCTCCACGATCTGCTGACCTTCCTCACCTTGAAGCCACTTCACAATCTTCCGTGCGGCATGATCCTGCAGCAGATTCGACCGTGTTACAGCATACAGCTCAGCCGTATACGGATAGGCTCCAGAGTGGATCGTATCTCGATTGGGCATGACCCCATCCACCGTTAGGAATTTCACTTCTTCCTGGTGATACATCTCGCTCGCATAATAATGGAATGAGTACCCAATAGCATTCTCTTCATTGTTGTACGCTGCCACCCGGTCAATCAAGCCTCCCATCAGGCTGACCTTCTGCTCCTTCGGCACCTCACTGAGAACGGCATCTGCCATAACTCCTTGCTCCATAAAAGTCTGACTGCCTGAATTGGCATCTCGCTGCAGGGCCAGAATGGGTTCATTCTTACCTCCAACCTCACTCCAGTTCGTAATGAACCCGCCATAAATATCCTGAATCTGCTCGGAAGACAAGCCGTTTACCGGGTTCTTCTGATTTACGAGAAAAATAAAGGCATCCTTCCCCACGGGATGAAGTTCGAGCTCTATCCCATTTTTGGTTGCTGTTGAGATCTCATCTTCAGAAGGGCCTGCCACAAAGATGAGATCCGCCCGGCCCTCAATAAGGTTAAGATAGGCCTCATGGGTTGTGTTAAACCGGGTATCGTCCGCTGCCCTTAGCTGGTTAACACCGGTTAATTCACTCTTCAGCTTCTCAGCAAAAGGAATAGCAGCGGTCGCACCATCAATCCGTGGATACTGATGGACGGTATAGCTGCCCTTTGGAACTACCATAGAAATCAGCAGCGCAAGAACACCAAGTACAGGAAACGCCCCCCATACGAGCATTCGAGTACGATTCTTCACGCCCACCATAATTCTCCCTTGCAGCACTACACCAAGCATGATACTAATACTCGGGACAAGCGCCACAACTAACGTGACCGCAGTCATCCCCGCACCATAAGCAGATAATACTTTCAAGACTGGATTTGCCCAGTATTGGTTTAGTGAATACCACATCCAGGACGAGCTCCACAGCTCCCTCGCATCTCCATCTGACAGCTGCATCCCCAGCCCCCAATAATAAAGAGCGAATCCTAGCAGCGGTATAATCGACAGTAGTATTATTCGCGGATACGCACCTGTATCTCTGGATACATACGAACCAAAACTCACAAACACGGTAACCATCAAATAGAAATAAACCGCCGCAATCAGAAACACGCCAAGATCAGGGACTTGATGATGTAACAGCAGCTTTCCTGCCGGAACACCCACAATTCCCCCGAAAAAGAATGAGAGCACGACATACATTAAGCAGAATATTATGCTTTTTCTAAACCAAACTCCCCATTTGGAGGATACAACTTCCCCCCTATTTGTTGCTCCATTTTTATCTGACACTCAAATGCCCCCTTCTTTCTCTACGGTAAACCGTCTGTAAAACCCACAGTACCTTTCTTACAATAAACGTAACTTCAAATAAAAAGCTGTACTGCAGCTTCTCTATTATAAGTGATAAAATATCATTGCAAACCACAAAATGACAAAATCTAAACAACACGAATTTACATTGCTGAACTGTACAGGGAAATGGTATGATGCAAATGCACACTATTCCAACTAAATTAGTAGGTTATATTAGTAGGTTATTTATGTTCTTTTTAAAGTATGAATGCTACGACAATGGATACTGAGGATCTATCCTTCTGTCGTTTTTTTGTTTAGGTAGACTACGGAGGAGGCATATTCATGAAAAAGAAAACACGTTCCACGATGGCTATGATTACCTTGGCTCTGTCTCTGGTCGTCAGCGCATGCGGAAGCGACAACGGCAGCTCGGAAGGCGGTAAAGTAAAGATCAGCTTTATCCATTGGAACAGCGAAGCCGCTGTATGGAACGAGCTTATCAGTGAATTCGAGAGCGAGAATCCTAATATTGACGTGACCATGCAGACCTTCCCTTCCGAGCAGTATCAAACGACAGCCCAAGCCAAGCTAATGGATGGATCGGTCGGTGATGTGTTCGCTTCCTTCCCCGGAGCCCAGTTTGAATCCATTCTGAGAGCTGGACTTTACACCGATCTGACGGGTGAGGCCTTTGTAGATAACTACAAGCAGGACCTCATTGAGTCGGGTGCAAAGGATGGCAAGCAATATGCTCTTCCTTACAACCTGATTTATAATGTCCCGGTATATAATGCTGGACTCTTTGAACAATACGGCCTTACACCGCCAACGGATTGGGAAGGCTTTCTCGCACTCTGCGAGAAGCTGAAGAGCGAGGGCATTATCCCGATTGCATTCCCTGGAGCAGATATCGGTCCCGGTCAATTTATGAACCCGATGATGATGAATAACGCACCTGATGAAGAAATCTTCGCCAAGCTTGAATCCGGAGAAGCGAAGCTGACAGATGAATGGTGGGTTAAGACGCTTGCTCAGTTCAAGGAGTTAAATGATAAGGGCTACTTCCAGGAAGGTGCGCTAGGAACAAACACGGATGGTGCGATCGCCCTTATGGCTCAGCAAAAAGCGGCCATGATTGCAACAGGCTCGTATTCCATGTCTGCCATTCTTGCAGGTAACCCTGAGCTAGAACTGAACCTGCTTGCACCGATCACAGTGTCTGCAGACGAAGCAATATATGAAGGCATTCATACAACGACGTTCATGCTTGGCGTAAACAGTAAATCGAAGCATCCTGAAGAAGCCAAGAAATTCCTTGCATTCCTAAGTACGGCAGAAGCAGCAGGCAAGGTAGCTAACGAAACGGATCAGGATGTTCCTGTCAAAGACATTGAATATACGTCGCCTGCTCTGACAGCTATTAGTGACTGGAGTACGAAAAATACCCGTTTCCAGCCTCGTTACCTCATTACCAATATTGAGATTCAAAAAGCGGTAACAAGCTCGATTCAGGAAGTCATGTCAGGAATTACACCGGAGAAGGCTGCTGAGAATGCCCAAGCCATTGTTGACCAGCAGTTGAACCTGTAATTATGGGTGTACGCAAATCGATTTACTGGTTTTTCGTACCCGGCCTGCTCTTGTATCTCGTGTTTTTTATTTATCCCACCTTGCAAGGACTTTACTACTCCTTCACAGATTGGGACGGCATGTCGGATACGATGAACTTTGTAGGGCTCAGCAACTATGTCAATGTCGCAGAAAACACCATTTTTCACAAAGCCATCGGCAACAATTTGAAGTTCATGTTCAGTGTCGTGATTGTGCAGACGCTTGTATCGCTCGTTCTAGCGCTTCTGCTCGTCCGCAATTCCAAAGCCAACATCGGTCTGCGGGCGCTGTATTTCTTCCCGACGATTCTATCCTCAGCGGCAGTTGGCTTTATCGGAACTTATATCTATGATCCGAATCTCGGGCTTCTCAATGAAGTGCTGAATCGCATTGGCTTGTCCTTCCTTGCTAACAACTGGCTGGGCGATCCTTCCATCGCGATTTATTCCGTTGCAGGCATCCAGGCATGGGCACATATCGGACAGATGGTTATTCTGTTCGTGGCCGGCCTGCACGGGATTCCGGAAGAAATTAATGAAGCAGCCAGACTTGATGGCGGTAACCGCTGGCAAATATTCCGATTCGTAACATGGCCTCTGCTCGCACCGGCAGCTACACTGGTAATCGCCTACACAACGATTCAATCATTCAAGGCGTTTGATCTGATCTATGTCATGACCCGCGGGGGCCCGGCTTACTCTACAGAGATCTTATCGACGTATATTTATTCTTCTGCTTATCAGAATTATAACTTCGGGCATGCTTCGGCAGCATCGATCTATTTCCTAGCTATAATCGCACTGGTCACATTCCTGCAGTTCAAAGCCATCCGTTCAGACCGTGCAACGTAAGCTCCAGTCTCTAGCATGTGAAAGGAGGATGAAATTCCTTGTTTGCTCGTACGCTCGGCAAGCTGCTGCTCACTCTATACGCAATTATTATTCTGCTTCCGCTGCTTGTTGTCGTTATGGCAACGATGAAGGACCAGCAGCAATTTTATATGAATCCGATCGGAGTGCCTTCCTCCTTCTCGCTGGATAATTATATTCACCTGTTTCAAAGCCAGCCGATGCTGATGTATTTCAGCAACAGCGTCATCGTCTCGTTCTCAACGGTCGCTGTGCTGCTTGTTCTCGCCAGTATGATTTCGTTCGGACTGTACCGTCTTAAGAATAAAATTTCGAAAACGATACTGCTCCTCTTCGTCATTGGTCTCATGGTGCCTTCGCAGGTCAACATGATTCCGATTCACTCCTTCCTTCGGGATCTGGGGCTGACGAACAGCCGAATCGGTCTCATCCTCGTCTCCGTATCGGTACTTATGCCGCTGTCCGTCTTCATGATCAACGGCTTCATGAAATCATTGCCTAGAGAAGTATTTGAGTCCGCCAGTATCGATGGGGCTGGAGAGTCACGCATGTATCTCCAGATTGCGATGCCGCTATCGGTCCCCTATCTTGCAGCGACGGCTACTTTCCTGTTCGTCTCTGTGTGGAACGAGCTGCTGTTCCCGCTCCTGCTGATTACGGACCAATCGAAGATGACACTTCCACTGGCACTGCTGCAGTTCCAGGGAGAGTATTCTACGAATTATCCTGGACTCTTGTCAGGGGTAGTCATTATATCGCTGCCTATGCTGCTCATGTTCTTGTTCCTGCAGCGCTTCTTCATATCAGGGGTGACCGCAGGCTCTCTCAAAGGTTAAGCAAACACACAAAAGGACAAGTCAAGGGTTATTCCCTCAGAGCTTGTCCTTTTGTGTGCTTCTCACGATATTTAGCCGGTGATACGCCTTCATAACTCTTGAAAGCTTTCGAGAACGAGAATAGGTCAGGATATCCCACGGACTGGGCAATCTCTCCCAGTTTATAGGTTGTGCCTGTGAGAAGGAGCTTGGCTTCATTCATGCGCAGCTCCTGCATATATTTCATCGGAGATATGCCATACGTTTTGTGAAATTTCTTGGTAAAATGTGTGCGCTCAACGCCAACGTAATCGGCTACACTCTTAATGGTAATGCCTCCAGCGTAATGAATTTCCAAATACTCTTTCCCCTGCTGCACCCATGAAGGATTGTGGGAGGTTTCGGCAAGACTTGATTCATTCACAGCAAGCGCGTCAAATACCTTCTGGAGATAGGTGAGCCGCGATAAATCTGTCAGCTCCATTCGGCAGTGATCAAACCATGACTTCATGATCTCAACGGCCTCATCATTGAGCCCTCCCAGCAGATGGGGTCTTGATGGCCCAAGACCTGCCCGTGCGAGTAAGGACAGGGCATGTTTTCCGTCAAAGGCAAAGAAAATTTTACGTAGAGTTTTGTCCTCATTGGTGTAATATTCGTGCGTCACTTGAGGAAAGAGACAGAATAAGTCCCCGGGGCGAAGTGGGTAAGTCTTGCCGCTCTGTATAAAGGTCCCCTCGCCTTCCAGCACCATCAGCAAGTAATAGTATGGCGTTACCCGTGGTCCGATGTGATAGGCTGGCTTGGCAGCATTAGCCCCCAGACGAATGGGCCATGCGGCGCTCCCCTTCTCATACGCCGAGGGATTAAAGAAATGGATCTCTAGAAATTCGTGAACGTCTTCCTTCATGTTAGTAAACATCTAACCCCTCCGATACCCACAAAATGATAAATCCTATTCCCTTCTATTGATATGGTTCAATTCGTTCAAGGTTGTTAAACTGGTTACTATACTATTCCTACCGTATTAGTAGTAATTATTTTTATACCAAATATATAGAGTGATGAACAATATTGCAAGCATACCTTGAAAGGAGTTCATAACAAATGAGCATAGCAGCACAATCCGTAGAGTTTGGTTGGTTTATTCCCACGAATGGGGATGGGAGATATATCGGTACTCAGCTGGAGCGCAAGCCTTCCCAGGAATACTTTGTACAGGTTGCACAAGCTGCTGAGAAAGCAGGCTACGAGTTCACCCTAATTCCTGCGGGCGGAGATTGCTGGGATGGATGGATCGTTGGATCTTGGGTTGCAGCGCATACCACCAAGCTAAAGCCGCTTATTGCGATGCGTCCAGGGCTCATCTCCCCTGTACTTGCAGCACGCATGGCATCCACACTCGATCAAATGTCCGGGGGCCGTGCGCTCATCAACGTGGTCACAGGTCACTATCCTCAAGACCTCAAGGCAACTGGCGATCCGCTTCATGGAAGCCATGACGAACGTTATGAACGAACGAAGGAATTTCTGGATGTGGTGAAGGGCGTTTGGGGAGAAGATGGCAGCGGACAAGGGTTTAATTATGAAGGCAAGCATTATGCAGTCGAAGGTGGCGTAAGCAAGCCCGCTCCTGTGCAGAATCCGAACCCGCCCCTATACTTTGGAGGAAGCTCCGTTGCCGGTAAGAAGGTAGCTGCTGAGAGCGCGGATGTCTACTTGATGTGGGCTGAGCCCCTCGAATGGATTCAAGGACAAATTGCCGAGATGGAGCAGCATCTTGCGGAATTAAAAAATAACACAGGTGTGGAACGGTCACTCCGCTACGGCATCCGAGCTCAGCTCGTCGTGCGTGAGACAGAGGAAGAAGCTTGGGCAGCTGCCTGGAACATTCTAAGCAAGGTCGAGCCGGATCAGCTGAAGAGTCAGGAGAAGCTTCATGCCAAGACAGACGCGACGAACCAGAAACGCCAAATGGATCTGTATGAGCAATCGAAGGAGCAGGACTATATTATTGGACCTAACTTATGGTCCGGCTTGTCTGCCGTCCGCGGCGGCGGCGCCGTAGCCTTCGTCGGAACACCAGAGCAGGTATCTGACAGACTGCTGGAATTTGTGGATGCAGGTGTCAGCTCCTTCATCCTCTCCGGATATCCACATCTGGAGGAGGCCGAAATTTCAGGTCAACTGCTGATGCCCGTAGTTAAGAAAAAGCTGGCTGAACGTTCCATCACGGTCAGTGTATAGCGCAGTTGGAGCCTAATCTCAATATGGGAATAGGCTCTTTTTTACTAACAGCGGGAAGTCAGCACTAATTATAAATAATTTACATCGTTCTGGACTATGCGATCCGCATGACTCTTAATCTCTCATTTAAAGTGACATTGTGGTCATTTGACTCTTTAAGATATGATAGAAAAGAACGACAATACTGTTCCATTACCAGCATATAGGAGGCTTGTATGTATGAGTGATAAACGAGGCATGACAGCAGAAGATCTGTATCGATTAGTGTGGACAAGTGATCCATCCCTTTCACCAAATGGTGAGCATGTTGCCTATGTATCAAAGACCGTTAACAAGGATCGTGACGGGTATAACTCTCATATCCGTATGGTTGAGCTTGGAAGTCATGAGGATATTGCATTTACAAGCGGTGAACAGGACCGTCATCCGGTCTGGTCTCCCGATGGAAGGAAGCTTGCTTTTTTGCGTAACCATAAAGACAAGCCACAGATCTGGGTCATCCCTGCTAATGGCGGTGAGGCACAGGTCATTACCCATGCTGAGCATGGCGTAAGCGGGTTTGCCTGGTCACCGGACAGCAGCAAGCTGTTATTTCGTACTCAAATCGATGCAGTGTCATCTAATGAAGCAGATGTAGAAGATTCAAAGAAAGCCCGGCAAGAATCTGTGGATCAGAAGAAGCCACTGGAAGAAGAAATTATTGATCGTATTCGGTATAAAGCAGACGGGTCAGGCCGCTGGAACGGACGCAGATCTCATCTATACATACAACAATTAGGATCAGATGCCCCAGCTCCACTAACAGGCGGAGACTATGACATCGGAGATTTCTGTTGGTCACCGGACGGGGAGCATATCGCCTTCGTTGCGAAAATACCAGAAGACGATACAGACCCGGATCTCAGTCTGATCAACGACGTCTACGTCATAAACAGCAGTGGGGGAAATCGTCGTAAACTTACCTCCTCCGAATGGACTGTGTATGCCGTCAGCTACTCTCCCGATGGCAAGAAGCTTGCCATCTTTGGAAGCGATCGTTCTCATCACAATGCGACTCAAGTGAATCTCTTCATTCGCCCCGTAGAGGATGGTGAATGGTTATCCGTAACGAAATCATATGATCTCCAGCTCAGTAACTCCATGGTAAGTGACATGAGATCCGGTACTCGTTCTAATGGACCTGTATTCAGTGAGTATAGTGAGTCGGTATACAGCCTCGTCTCGCGAGAAGGCGGCGTGCACCTAGCGAAGTTCGCAGCAGATGGTTCAGGCTATGAATGGATCTCGCAAGGCAAGCGAGACATCTATCAATTTGAGCAAGGCTCTAACGGGCAATTCATCCTTGCCGCTGCCGATCCAGCTCAGCCGGGAGATTTGTTCCTCCTCGATACCCAATCGAAGCTGGAGAGCAGACTTACACAGCATAATGATGCATTCCTTGAAGAGGTCGAGGTCATCCTGCCTGAAGAGTTCTACTATACGGCATCTGACGGGGAGAATATTCAAGGCTGGGTAATGAAACCGGCAGGAACGCCTAGCGGTACCAAGGTTCCGACCGTGCTCGAAATCCACGGCGGTCCTCATGCGATGTATGGATTTACGTTCATGCTGGAATTTCAGCTGCTGGCTGCCAGGGGCTATGCAGTCATTTATACGAATCCACGCGGCGGTCACGGATACAGCCAGGAATTTGTTAATGCCGTGCGGGGAGATTACGGTGGCAGAGATTATGCGGATCTAATGGAAGCTGTTGATCATGTGCTGTCTGCATATGATTTTGTCGATGAATCCCAGCTCTTCGTAACGGGCGGCAGCTACGGTGGATTTATGACCAACTGGATTGTTGGACATACGAACCGGTTCAAAGCAGCCGTTACACAGCGTTCCATCTCCAACTGGATCTCCTTCTACGGTGTGAGCGATATCGGATTCTTCTTCACAGAAGATCAAATTGGCGGCGACGCATGGAAGAATACAGAGCTGCTGTGGAAGCATTCTCCACTGGCATATGTTGAGCAAGTGGAAACACCGCTCCTGATTCTCCACGGCGAAGAGGATCATCGGTGTCCTATTGAACAGGCAGAGCAGCTCTTCATCGCACTGAAACGGCTTGGCAAGGAGACACAGTTCATTCGGTTCCCTAAATCAAGCCATGAGCTGTCCCGCGGTGGACATCCAGGTCTGCGTGTCAAACGCTTGAATCATATCGTCCGCTGGTTTGACGAACACAAATAAGCTCGTGATCTAACCACAGACTTCTCATTCTTAGATATTTAACATTAACGGGTTGTCAAAGCCGACAGGCAAGGCTGCACATCGTCACTACTTCTTCATGAATTGTGATGTATGACGTGCAGCCCTGCTTGTAACAGCTTTAAAATAAATTTGGTATGAGGAGTATTAGAGCAGCTTCCCCGCTCCTGTAATCACCTGTTTCACTTTTACCTCCAGTTTATATTGCTCTCCCTTTTGTCTTACAATGTCCTCTGCAATGGTGCTTAATGCGGTAATTGAGGTCAGCACAGCTGTACCCTCCTTCTTCTTGACCACCACATTAAAGTTCTTCATTTCCTGGGTGAACCGTTTCTTCGCTGCAGATATATTGCTCTTCGCCGCTCTAATCTGTACTTGGACTGGATTCTTCTCAGCAAGTGCTGTTCTCACCTTCTTGACCTCGGCATCTCTTGCCTTTTTGGCCGCTGTCAGCTTGTCCTGTTTGCGCTTGATATCTTCTCTTGCGAGCGTAACCGCGACCTTCGTTGTATCTACCTGAGATTTTACCGCAGCTGTCAGATTCTTGTTCTTCAGCTTTCTTACAAGGGTCAGCTCCTTGTTTAGTGATGTATAGAGTGCAAACAGCGGTTCATATCGTTTCTTCGTGCTCGTCACTTCCTGTGTTAATTTATCAATCTGTGCAGCCTCATGCTGTCTGAGTCGTTCAAGCAGTCTGGTTTCCGATTCCTTATTCGCATAATAGATCGCTCGGATCTGCTGATCAAGGGATTGATCCTGCTGATGAAGGCTCTGTATCCTGCTTTCTTGCTTACGCAGCGCGGACGACATGGATGACCCCGAAGACGATACGGTTTGATCCAGCATCTTCTTGCCCGTAATGGACAATTCGAAACCTGCGGCAAGAGCCGAAGGTACAGCAAGCGTCAGCGTCAAGCTGATCGATGCGAGCAGCAGCCCGCCTTTTTTCCACAATGTGGTTAGCACTCTCCCCTTCCTGACTCCTTGTGTTTGAATTTCACTAGACATGTTCACGTTCGTTCATTCTCCCTTCTCACCTGAATTATTTTCTCCGATCCTGAAGATGAAACGATGAACACAAAAAACCCGCAAGAATAGGCATCATGCCTGTCCTTACGGGTTCTTCCTCATAAGACGTTCAAATTCAATTAGGATCTATTCATATATACTTTATTTTCCATACAGCGTCAAGGAGTGTACTCTACATGCCCTCAGGAAAATGCCCCATACCATTAATAAATATTTCTCCTGAATTCAACTTAATCTTGACGAGATATGGGGTATCGAGATTGTAACTATCAAGAACAGAAATGTCAGTTCTATTTTTCAGAACATCCCACTGACTTTCCTCTTCAGTCACTTTCGTTTGTCCTGATAGCCGTGTCATATGTTCATAATATTTCTGGTGCAATTCCATATCATCATGGCTGCCGGAAAAACCGGTGTTTGTAATATTTCTCGTAATGGTCATCTCACGGATATCGGAAGGAACCATCCTCGCTTGATCAGCAAGGCCCTTCTCTTCCATCCAGGCTTCCAGCTCCTCATAGGATTTGCTCCATTCTTGATTTTGATAGCTCCCGTAACGCAAACGAGAACTCGTTAACTCGATGTATGCCCAGCTGTTCCCCATCTCAAGCTGTTCCTCATAGCTCATGGCCATAATTTCCTTGAGTAATATGCTTTTAAATTCCTTGATGTCTGCTGGATCCGTAATCGTAACTTTCTTACCCGTCTCCCAGTTTGTAATTGTAATTCTTAATGTATCATCTTCCATTAGGCTATTCTGAACATATTGCTTCTTATACTCTTCATGCTCCATAACCTTTCTCAGACTGTTCTCCAGCTGTCCTTCTTCCAGCACATACTCACGGACCATTTTACTCCCGTTGGTAAGCTCATAAGCAATTATTAATTTTCTTGAATAGTCTGAGGTCCGCTCAGAAATTTCACCTGCTTCATATTGACTTATAAGATCTTGATGCAGTTGAAGGACCGCTTCAATATAGGCAGGATACTGACTGAAGCTCTCGCTGGTCAGCTTCGCTGGAATCTGCATTTGATTAACCTTATCCGTATCCATGAGATTATTAAAATGCTCAGATACAGCGACACCTTTGACGTCCGCCGCCTTAGGAACACGAGTTTCAAAGCCATCTATATTGGCTACGGGCAGATAGAGCAGCAACAGCAGCAGCAGGCTGTATCCGATTGAGCTTGCGAGCGTACGCCTGTTCCATATCAGCCAAGTCTTACGGACGACCATCTCGGCAATGAGACATCCCAGAATGCCGCCGATTACATGACCGAACATTAAACCTCCGTTGTCATATCTATTGACCTCAGACAGGTACGCTCCAAACGCCATAGAAATAAACAGCATAACGAGCAAACGGAACAGCAACGTCATGAACGGATAGACTATTGCCTGGCCCGAGGCAGCCGCATCCCTTTTTCGATACAGTATATAGCTAAGTAATATCAATACAACGCCTAACAGGAAGTATACAAGCATCTCTCGCATGCCAAATGGTTCGCCCGACAGCCCTGTCAGCCTCAAGAATGGTGAAATGGTACCCAGTTCAAATCCGGTGCTATATCCCATTTCATAATATTCTCTAGAGAAGCCGAACAGAAATCTGTCCAGATGTATGACACCAAGCACTAGGATCCAGGCCGGGGTCAGGAGCAGACCATAGGTTACAATCAGCTGGAGGATCGTTTGTCCAAGACTTACAGCAAGCAGGACCGTGAGTCCGCACAGGAAAAGAGTGAATACCGTAGACATTCCCGCCCACTCCCATACGATGGACAGCTCATATATATAGTGATTACTTGCATAAGGACGTATTAATGCGATTATAGCAGCGATCACCCACACGGGTAACAACAAGAGAATCAGCGCACTGAACAAATGAGAGGTGAGCAGCTGGTTTCGTGTAATCGGCAAGCTGTGATATAAATCGGACGGTGCCTTACGATGCAAATATCGAAATATAAAGCTTACGGTGAAGATCGGAAAAATCAGCAGCAGATTAAGCGGCAAGCCCTCTGAAACCTCAAGCAATGAATCAATCTCTCTACCCTGACCTCCACTAACAGGCTGAAGCAGCATAACAAATGGCAGCAAGAAGGACAGGGCAAGCAGATACAATATTCCAATCCATCCATGCTGCTTCAGATCTTGAAGAATCACTCCCCGGTTAAAGAATAATCGGATGGATGTCATAGCCAGCGTCCTCCATTTCATAAATAAAGATCTCTTCCAGCGTCAGCGGCAGCATATCAAGCAAATAGGGATCATAAGCCTTGAATGCTTCCTTCACTTCCTGCTCATTGCCTTTCACGATATAAATTTCCACACTGCCCCGTTTCTCCCCATGAAGAATACGAACCTGGTTTGACAGGCTCTCCTCATGGCGGTGATCTCGAAAAGCGACCTGAATCTTGTGCGTATCCGCCTTCAGATCATCCAGATCCTTCTCCACCATGAGCATTCCGTTATGCATAATTCCGATATGATCGCACATGTCCTCAATTTCCCTTAGATTATGGGATGAGATAACGACGGTCAGCCCTCGCTCGGCTGCTTCCTGGAACAATAAGTTTTTGATCATCCTGCGCATGACCGGGTCAAGCCCATCAATAGGCTCGTCCAGCAGCAGTACATCCGGCATACAGCTAAGAGCGAGCATAAAGGCTGCCTGACGCTGCATCCCTTTAGACATTCGGCTCAGCTTACGCGTAAGATCCAGCTTGAATACCAATTCCAGCTGACGGAAGCGTTCTTCGTTCCAATGAGGGTACATCCTCTTATAGAAAACAGCCATTTGGCGAATCGAAGTATGAGGAAAGAAATAAGGAATATCGGACATAAAGATCATTCGGCTCTTTAGCTGGGTATTCTCGTAAACCGCTGTGCCGTCAATGGTCACACTGCCTTTATCAGGCTTATAGATTCCGGCCATTGTTTTTAGCAGCGTCGTCTTTCCTGCTCCGTTCGATCCCAAGAGACCAAATATCGAGCCTTTCCGGACGGTAAGGGACAGATGATTCACAGCTGCCTCTGTCTCAAATAGTTTTGTTACTCCTGACACTTCAATCATGCTTCTCTTCCCCCTTACCGCTATCCGAAAGACGATCCTGCTGAGCCTTCTGATAGATTCCCTGTATTTCATCTTCAGTCAGACCCAAATAGATCGCTTCAGTAAACAGCTTATGTATTTCCAGCCTAAGCTCTTGTTTTCTTTGATCAACAGGTCTGTGCTCTACCTTAGCGACAAAACTCCCCTTCCCTGGCAGAGAATAAATATAGCCGTCCCGCTCCAGCTCACGATAAGCCTTCTGAATCGTATTCGGATTGACTGTAAGCTCGGCTGATAAATGCCTTACGGAAGGCAGCTGCTCATCAGGCTGCAGCATCTCCAACATAATCAACTCCTTAATTCGTTCTACTAACTGCTCGTATATCGGTTTACGGCTGCGCACGTCCAATTCAAACATCGGATTCCTCCTTCATATGTGATCAAGATCCATGGAATAAAGAGTCGATTGGATCAAGGTTGGATCATGGCACTGAATTAACTGTACTATTACTTATAATACAGTTGGATATGAAACTGTCAATCTTTTTGTTCAATGGAGTGTAATCGGTCGCTTTCGTAAAAATGGTATACTGAAACAGATGGTCATATTCTCACTAAACATCTGACTCGAATGTCATCAATAAAAAGGAGCTGAGCTGTACATCATGTCATCTCGAATCTTAATCGTTACGGCTGTTGAGGCGGAGCGAAAGGCTATAGAGGACGGCCTCAAAGTCCCCGAGCATTTTCATGTCATTGCAGGAGGAGCCGGTCCGGCGTCAGCCGCGGCAGCAACTGCAGCAGCACTGGCTTCTGCTTCATACAAGTTGGTTATTAATGCAGGAATTGGCGGAGGTTTCCCTGGGCGGGCCGAACTCGGAGAGATCGTTATCTCTACAGAAATCATACAAGCAGATCTGGGCTCCGAGACAGCGGAAGGATTCCGCAGTGTGGACGAGCTTGGATTTGGCAATTCACGTGTTATCGCGGACCCCGGTGCCATCCGCTCCATACATTCTGTCCTGCAAGAATCAACGGATGTAACTGTGCACTGCGGCCCCATCATCACGGTTTCGACCACAACGGGAACAGCTCAAACCGCGCAGGAATTGTTAAGACGTGTCCCTGAAGCTTACGCAGAATCCATGGAAGGCTATGGTGTTGCCGCTGCCGCAAGCTATTTGAATGTACCTGTACTCGAGATCAGAGCGATCTCTAACGCCGTTGGTCCGCGTGACCGGGAGGCGTGGCGAATTCCCGAAGCACTGCAGGCTCTCACAACAGTCAGTCATCAATTATCGGAGGTTTTATAATATGAATATTGTTTATTCCCCTTGTCCCAACGATACTTTCGTCTTTCATGCCTTAGTCCATGGGCAGATCGCGAACACACCGGACTTCACAGTTACATACGCAGATATCGATGTGACAAATACACTTGTTACGAAGCCCAGCGACTATGATATTCTTAAAATCTCTTATGCCGCACTGCCGTGGCTCTCAGATGAATATCGTCTCATTCCATGCGGCGGTGCCCTTGGCAGAGGCAATGGCCCGTTGGTATTGACCGCCCATCAGAATACGAGCCCAGAGGATCTCGCAGGAAAAAGAATTGCCGTTCCAAGCGAGCGCTCAACCGCCTATCTCCTGTTCCGACTATGGGCTGCACAGAATGTACCTGACGGCATCGGAGAAATCGTGGTTATGCCGTTTGATCAAATTATGCCTGCTGTTCGAGATGGCAAGGTCGATGCAGGGCTTGTCATTCATGAAGCTAGATTCACATACCCATCCTACGGTCTCACATTGATGGCAGATATGGGGACCTGGTGGGAGGCAGATACGAAACTTCCGATTCCACTCGGTGCCATCGTCGCCCGCCGCAGCCTTGATCCAGCCGAGATCACAGCTTGGATTCAAGCCTCCATTGATTATGGATGGAAGCATCCCGAACAATCCAGAGAGTATATCCTCTCTCATGCACAGGAAATGGATCCGGCAGTTGCACAGCAGCATATTAATCTCTACGTGAATGAATTTACAAGAAATCTGGGCGAGGAAGGCTTTGGAGCAATTGAGGCGCTCTTGGGGCGTGCTGCTGGAGAAGGTCTCGTACCGGAGATGGACTTTGAGAAATTGAGAAGCTAAATACAATGAACTACGGATCTGCTTGTTCTCTCCTCAAGCTCGGCTTATACATGTAAGTTGCATCCAGATTCATCGAGCACAGCTAGAAGAAGCCTGTACGGCTATCCCCGTCAGGCTTCTTTCTTATTGCAATAGATGATCAGGATCAGCAACCTCATTACCATCTAACAATACAGGCAATATCAATTGAAACGTTGACCCCTCTCCCAGCACACTATGGACCGTAATGGAGCCTTTATGATCCTGAGAGATCTTCTGGCAGAGAGACAGACCGAGTCCTGTTCCATCCTCCTTGGTCGTATAGAAGGGATTAAAGATCTGATGCAGCTGGTCGGGTGCTATTCCCGTTCCGGTATCTTGAATCTGGATAACGGCTTTACTATCGGCTCGGCTCACGTGAATCTTCACTTCACCAGGAATCTCCATCGCCTCAAGTGCATTGCGTACGAGATTAAGCAGCACTTGAACAATCTTGTCTCGATCCATATAGATGTACATCGCATCGTCCTCAATCTCCAAAGTAAGCTGATGTCCTCGTGAGGTAGCGTCTGACTCAGACAAGGAAATAACCCTTTCAATGCATACCGTCAGCGACTCCGACCTCATATTGCTCGCATGCGGCTTGGAAAACTGGAGAAATTCGGCGGTCAGCTCCGTTACTCTCGTAATTTCATTCATAATCACCTCATACCAGGGCTTGATGTTGTAGGACTGAATCTTGGACAGCTGCACAAATCCCCGAATCGCAGTAAGCGGATTACGCACCTCGTGAGCCATTCCCGCCGCCAGCTCACCAACGACCTTCATCTTCTCCGATCTGAACAAATCCTCCTCCCGCTGAAGCCACTGCTCCCGCCTTATCTGAAACAGCTTATCCTCCGCCTTCATAATGAGTTGATTGTGATCCGCACTCTCCTCAGGATGGGTGACAATGCTGTATGACACTTGATAGCCAATCGTATCCATCTCCAATAAAGCACCGATATGATCCGGCATATAATATTCGGTTGGCAGCAGCAAGGCATAACGATCACCTGCATATCTGGAAACACCATACGCGTTTGGGAAAGTGCTGGTAAGTGCCTGTCCCAGATTAATGAGCGCCTCGTTCCCGCTCTCCAATCCATCATGATTAAAAGATTTGAAATTTTGCAGATCTAGCAGAATTAAATAAAAAGGAACTTTTTTGGATATCAAGGCTTGTATTTGGTTCATATAACCAAGGTAATTGAGAAGGCCGGTTAGCGGATCGTGGGTGGTAAGATAGTCATTCTTATCGCGAAGGAGCTGCTTCTCTGTTTCGGCACGAATGACGTAATGAAATAGAAAAACTATAAAGATCAAGGTTAGAAAGTCAAAAATAGTAACAAGGATATTGTACGCACTGATAGGAACATAACTTAAACGAATAATCGTATACTGCAGAATCAGCAGTACAGAGACAGGCAGTGTTTTCTTGTAGGATTGCTTCTTATCGAAGATTGTCATGATCATAATGTAGTACAGCAGCACACACCAGTTCAGCTGGGTGATGTATTGAAAAATCCCGAGCAAAATCAGCTGAACCCACAGGAACCGCGGGTACTTATGATCCAGTGCAACGGATAACAGCAGCAGAATGCTGACAACAATCATGGCACACAAACGATGCGCGTTCTGACCCAAAATAGAAGATGCGATAATAATTAGCATGCAGCTAATCGGAAAGAAAATTAACTTGAGTCGATGGATTAACAATCGTTTTTGCACTCCCCTATGCCTGTATTGAAATATCGCAGTATAGATAAGTGCATTATATACTATGAATGTGAAGATTGCTGTCGAATAGTGGAAAAAAGCGGCTGTAAATCTGAATTGCTGCCGAAAATTTAAATTACGCTGCTCTGCCGTCTATTCTTGATCTTAAGTTCGTAGGTATTATATCCCTCCTTCAGCTTCCGATGAATTTCTTGTATTTTCTTAACATCCTCAAAAGAATATCTTCGACTTCCCCCTTTCGTTCGTGCCGGAAAGACAAGCTGCTTCTCCTCATAGTAACGAATTTGTCTCTCCGATAACCCGGTTAATTCTTTCACCATGCCAATGCTCATAATTTGATCATTCATCACAAACACCCCTTATGTTAGAATACTTGCCATAATGCTGGAGTATCTCCTCCTGAAACTATATTCAATGAACGGATTAAGCAGAGTATTCAGCTGTCTATGATACTAACAATCATTATGGCAACAATTTTAAGGATTTTCCGAACAAAATTCAATAGATTTTACAAACAATAAAAAAGTGTGTTAGATTTCCTGACAAAAATTGAGACAGCTATGCTCATTGTCTGCTAATATCTTCTCCACAAAGGTTCTAAATACGTACATAGGGAGATGAAGTGTAGAATGAGCAGCTCCGAACGGCCTCAGGACATGACGAGAAGACAATTTCTATCCACAGTTGGCAAAGTCGGGGGTTCTCTAGCCGTCTTTAGTCTAATGGGCAACCTGGGTCTTCTCTCTCCAGAAACGATGAAAGCTCAGGATTATACACCTCCTGGGAAGAACGACCTTGCACTGAGCAATCGAAACGGCAAAAAGATCATTATTCTTGGTGCCGGCATCGCAGGATTAACCGCAGCCTATGAGCTTGGCAAAGCCGGATATCAGTGTACAGTGCTGGAAGCCAAGCCTTTTGCGGGCGGACGGAATTGGAGCATTCGCAAAGGAACCACCAATCAGGAAATCGGTGGAACGCGTCAATATTCCCAATTCGGCAGTGACCTGTACTTCAATGCCGGGCCAATGCGGATTCCCCAGTTTCATTCCACTCTCGAATATTGCAGGGAGTTCAACATCCCGATTGAACCCTTCAACAATGTGAACGACAGCGGCTATTATTACAACGAAAATGTAGGAGCACTCTCTGGACAAAAAATTACCAAGCGTGCAGCCAAAGCCGATGTACGCGGTTATGTCTCCGAAATGCTCGCCAAGGCTGTCAATCAGTCTGCTCTTGATCTCCCTATTACACCGGAGGAAAAAGAAAAGCTGGTTGAATATCTTAGACGGGAAGGGGATCTGAATGCCGACCTGTTCTACCGTGGATCTTCCCGCGGTGGATATAAAGAAGAGCCTGGAAGCCGCCTGGATGCAGGCGTTGTAAGAGATCCATTCGATCTCAAAGCCATCCTTCAATCCGGATTCGGTAATTATTTCAGCAACGAATATGGTTATGACCAGCAAATGATGATGTTCCATCCTGTCGGCGGTATGGATATGATTGTGAAGGGTTTTGAGAAACGTCTTGGCAACCGGGTTAAGCTGAATGCTCCTGTAACCGAAATTCGCCAATCCGCAGATGGTGTGCGGGTCCGCTTCACCCAGAACAGAAAGGAGCAGGAAATTACCGGAGACTACTGTATCTGTACAATCCCCCTCTCCGTTCTTCGTAATATTCCAGGTGATTTCTCTTCCTCCATGAAGAGCGCGATCCAGAATGCAAGATATGCATCTGCCGGTAAGATCGGCCTGCAATTTAAACGCAGATTTTGGGAAGAAGATGAGCTGCTCTTCGGCGGTAACAGCCTGACCAATATGGACATCACCCAAATCTACTATCCTCCTACAGATTACTTTGGCAAGAAAGGCATTCTTCTAGGTTACTATGTAACCGGCGCTAACGCGGACAAGCTCGGCAGTATGAGCTACATAGAACGGGAACATCATGCGCTGAATCAAGGCTCCAAAATCCATCCTCAATACAAGACCGATTTTGAGAATTCCTTCTCGATTGACTGGAAAAAAATCAAATACCAAGAAGGGGCATGGGTATCCTATAACGCCGAGGAGCGTGCAGGAATGTACAAGACCCTCTGCCAACCTGACAACCGCATCTACCTTGCAGGAGATCATATCAGTCATATCGTAGCGTGGCAGGCCGGGGCCATTGATTCCGCGAGAGCTGTCGTTAACGATATTCATCAGCGTGTCATGAAAGCATAATTCATGGCGTGCAGCTCCAGTTATCACAGGAATGATTGGTAACAGAGTATTTAAATCAACTTATCATTTGATGTCCAGAGGAGGCAGCAGTTTATGATGAACAAGAAAATAAAAAGTCTGACGCTCGCGGCTGTATTAATGACTAGCTTAAGCGCAACCGCTTATGCAGCAGATAAAGCCCCTATTGTAGTCCAAGGAACGGTATCGGTTGCTGAGTCCGCACCAGCACAGGCCGCATTACCAGACAATGGCACCGTCTTCTACGGTAACCCCAGCTCCAGTATCTCAGGCGGTGTCATTGTGCCAGAAGGGGCTGCCTATCTGTACACGAGTGGAACCGTGCCACCCGTACTGAATAAGGACGGCAAGACCGTATACGAGCGTTACGGAGACACCAAGACACAGGCGGCCGGTGTTCTGGCATCCATTGAGAAGCAGCTTGAGGAGCAGGGGCTCTCTATGAAGGATGTTGTCTATCTTCGCGCCTACCTGACAGCAGATGCTGCCAAAGAAGGCAAATTTGATTATGCCGGCTGGAATGAAGCCTACGGTGAATTTTTCAACAACGACAAAAATCCAATCAAGCCTGCTCGCTCTACCGTTGGTGTGGCCAGTCTCGTAAGCTCTGATTGGCTGATCGAAATTGAGGCAGTGGCTGTATTTCCCAAAAAATAAATCCATTGCTGCATGAGGAGGGTATATTATGTTCCAGAATATCGGAATAACCGGAATTATTATGATCCTGGTGCTGGTCCTGATCTTGTTCGGACCTTCCAGATTACCTGAGCTTGGACGTGCCGTAGGCCGGACGTTATTCGAGTTCAAATCATCTGCTCGCGATCTTGTCGGTGATGAGAAGGACGAGGAAGAATCTAAACCGGACAAAAAGTAGTTGCCAAATTTCAGATACCCATGTTATTATGCTCGTAATCAATTTTTACTATTCCACTCGGAATATATACTATTCAACCGGACAGCCGGAGATCATCCCTTTCTCTATTCAAGAGGAGGGCCTGATCTTCGGCTTTTTTTGGTTGTCAGGAGGAGTCAACGTATGTCCAAGAGAGAAATGAAGCTAGGTGCCTTTCTGATGGTCCCAGGTCATCATGTGGCTGCATGGCGCCATCCCGATGCTGATGTTAATGGTGTGCTGAATTTATCGTTTTACAAGGAGCTCGCCCAAACGGCAGAGCGTGGTAAATTTGATATGGTGTTTCTGGCAGACAGTCTTGCCGCAAAAGGAAACAAACGAATAGAAGGCCGAGCGGTTAATGCTACATTCGAGCCGCTGACATTACTATCTGCTCTATCTGCTGTTACAGACCGCATTGGGCTGGCAGCCACCGTGTCCACCACCTACAACGAGCCTTATCACGTTGCTCGCAAGTTTGCCTCCCTGGATCATCTCAGCCATGGTCGGGCAGGCTGGAATGTGGTTACCTCTGGCAGTGAAATTGAAGCCTTGAATTTTGGGAAAGAAAATCATCTGCTCCATGAGCTGAGATATGATCGTGCCAAAGAATTCATAGATGTCGTATCCGGCCTGTGGGACACATGGGATGACGATGCGGTTGTTAAAGACAAAGAATCGGGAGTGTTCTCTGCTCCAGATAAGATAAGGTCCCTCGACCACAAGGGAGAATGGTTTCAGGTGCAGGGACCGCTGAATATTTCCCGCCCTCCGCAGGGCAACCCTGTCATCATTCAAGCCGGAGCCTCGGAGTCTGGCCGGGATTTTGCCGCACAGTACGCGGAGGCGATCTTTACCGCATGGCAGACATTTGATGAAGCGAAGCAGTTTTACACGGATGTTAAAGGCCGGCTGCAGCACTATGGCAGAACTGCTGAGGATGTGAAGATTATGCCGGGCGTGTTCCCCATCATTGGAAGAACCGAAGAAGAAGCCGATGAACTCGAATCGAAGCTGAAAGAGCTGATCCACCCTACTGTCGGTGTAGCACTGTTATCGGGCCTGATCAGCTACGACCTCTCCCCCTATTCTATAGACGGTCCCTTGCCTGAGCTTCCTGATCTCTCGCAAATCAATGGTCAGAAGAGCCGTTTCCTTCTCCTCAAAGACATCGCTGACCGGGAAGGCTACACCATTCGCCAGCTGTACCAGCACATCGCCGGGGCGCGCGGACATTGGAGCATCAAAGGAACGCCAGTTCAGATTGCAGATCAGCTGGAAGCTTGGTTTCACGGCGGTGCTGCTGACGGATTTAACGTTATGGCCCCTTATCTGCCCGGAGGATTAACAGACTTTGTCGATCTTGTCGTCCCGGAGCTTCAGCGTAGAAATTCATTTCGGAAAGAGTATACAGGAAACACACTTCGGGAGCATTTGGGTCTAAGAAGACCTGCTTCAAAAGGTACAAAGCAGCCCCTCCAGCATTCTTAATATTTAGGACACGTTAACCTTGTCCTCTTCGTTCAGCCCCTCAATTAAAAAAATAACCTTTGCTCGCCAGAGCAAAGGTTATTTTCGACTATACTTCACTTAATAAATCAAATTTATGCAAAAATCCTGGTCCATATCACAGCTTACTGCAAGTTACTCACTTCGCATAAGAAATGCCTTCGTCCGTTCAAGCTGGGGATTCCCGAAGATTTGCTCCGGTGTACCCGCTTCGGCAATCTCCCCTTGGTCCATAAAGATAACACGATCAGCGACGTCTCTCGCAAAATTCATCTCATGCGTAACAATGATCATCGTCATGCTCTCTTCAGCCAGCTTGCGGATGACCCTCAGTACTTCTCCGGTAAGCTCGGGATCAAGCGCCGATGTAGGCTCATCGAACAGGAGAATTTCCGGATTCATCATCAGTGCCCGAGCAATTGCAACACGCTGCTTCTGTCCGCCGGACAGGCTTGCCGGATACACATTCGCTTTATCCGACAACCCCACCTTAGCCAGCAGGTCAGCCACACGTGGTTTAATGGCAGCGGCATTCTCCTTCTTGACCATTTTGGGAGCGAGCTCCAGATTCCCTTGAACCGTCAGATGCGGGAACAGATTGAAGTGCTGAAATACCATACCCATTCGGGATGTAATTCTTTTGATTTCAGGCGGACTCACATATTTGCCTTCGCTCACGAGTGACTCTCCCCCGATACGTATCGTTCCGCCATTGACAGATTCGAGGTTAACCAGGCTGCGAAGCATAGTACTCTTGCCCGAGCCCGACGGCCCGATCACAGCAATGACTTCACCAGGCGATACATCAAAGTCTACTTTTTTTAATACCTGCAGATCACCAAACGATTTTTGCAGATTCACTACTTCTATCATATTTGTCATCATGAGACATTCCTTTTAAAGTTTATTCGAACCGAAACCGCTTCTCCAGCGCTTTAAAGAAGATCGTAAGCACAAGCGTCATCAGCAGGTAGATGACAGCCGCCACGGCAAAAGGCATAATGGTCGCATCCCGGTTAACTGCTGTCTGTGCAAAGTGCAATACCTCAGGAACAGCAACCGCATATAGAAGGGCGGTATCTTTGACCAGGGTAATGGATTCGTTCGCCGTCGATGGAAGCACAACCCGAATCATCTGAGGAAGAATCACTCTTGTCATTGTCTGCCATTTACTTAACCCAAGCACCTGTGAAGCTTCATACTGACCTTTATCAATTGACAGCAGCCCGCCTCTGAATATCTCTGCGAAATACGCAGCGTAATTCAGTACGAAAGCAATGCCGGCTGCAACGGCACGATCCAGTACCAGGTACTCTCCGATAACCGGAAGCATGGGCAGGCCATAACAGAAGAACAGCAGTTGAAGCAGCAGCGGCGTTCCACGCATGATGTATATATAGCTGTGCGCGATAGCAGAAACCGGCTTAAATCGGCTGTTCGCCATTAAAGTAACGCCGAATCCAAGCGGTATAGATAATATAATGGCTGTTAAAAATAGCAGCACGGTCGTTCTTGCCCCTTCAAGCATGGGCAGCGTAATACTCCACAAATATTCTAAACTCATCGTTATCTTCGACTCCTACAATCCGGATAATGGATTTTATACAAAATCTTGAAGTAAAAGAAACCGGGATAAACCATCACCCGGTTTCCAGCAAATATTTATATCCTTGTCGTTACCTAGTTTAATACTTTGTTCTCTCCAAACCATTTCTCGGAGATGCTTGCTGCGGTTCCATCCTCACTCAGCTCATCAAGAGCACTTTGCAGCTCATTCAGGAGCGCTTCATTTCCTTTTTTCACACCGATCCCATATTCTTCAGGAGCCAGTGATTCGTCCAGCAGCTTATAAGTCCCTTCTTCGAGAGACATGTAATACTTCGCTACGACCTCATCTATAATAACGGCATTCAATCTGCCGCTCTTCAGATCACTCAGGGCAAGCACGTTATCCGGGAATTCCGATACGGTACCGACCTTCTCGTTAATCGGATGCGCACTCAGTGCATCGGATGCAGAAGAGAGCTTCTGTAATCCGATATTCTTCCCTTCAAGCTCTTCTAATGAAGCAAGCGGCGAATCGGAGAGCACAACGGCTACCTGGCTGTTCGCCATATAAGGCTTAGTGAACAGCACCTTCTCTTTGCGCTCATCCGTAATGGTATAACCATTCCAGATCAGATCAATGCGTCCACTGCTTAGCTCCGATTCCTTGGAAGACCAGTCAATTGGCTGGAACTCTACTTCCTTGCCCATCTTCTCGGCTGCTGCGGTTGCATAATCAATATCAAATCCGACAATGTCATTACTCTCATCACGGAATCCCATCGGTGCAAACTTGTCATCAATCCCGATGACGAGCGTATTCTCATCTTGTCCGCTTGTTGAGCAAGCGCTCAGAACAAGAACGAACATACTTATCATGACTATCCATGCTGACTTTTTCACGTGTGTCCCTCCACTAGATGTATATTATTTAAGCTACGATAGATAAATTGAATGAATCAATTTCAAACGCTTTAGCCCGCTACCATATTAGCAGAATGAAAACATCATAACATAGGATGAGAGATTACGCCACTGCATCGAAGAAATTTGTTGAAATCTGTTGGAAAAGGTCCAGCTTCAGCATCGTATCCCGTTAAGATTGAGTCAAATCTATTTCAATAAAAAAACCCATGAGTTGGAATAGACACGACTATCCATTCCAATCCATGGGGTATGTGACATATTCACTTCGTTATTTCTGCTTCAATTCATCGATCAACAGCTCGGCATGATGAGTGAGATTCAGTCTTGCTCGCTCGCTGATCTTGTCCTTGCCGTCTCGCTTATCCAGCTGCGAAATATATTTGTCTAGAAACGAAGATGCTTGCTCATACGCCCCTCTGTCATAGTGATGCACCGCCTGCTTAAGTGTATTTGCCAACTGCTTCACCACAGCTCCTGACAAATCCCCTTCTTCCACATATTGATCATGTAAATGCTCCAGCACAGGCAGCAGCCCTGCGATCGACAGATTTGGTAGCTTCACCTGAGCAAAATCCATATCGGATGCAAAATAGTAACTCGTATACACAGGCTGGTTATAGCCTGTATTCTGCGTAGCTACACCTGCACGATATTGCGGATCATGCAGCAGGGTGTGCAGCTTGTGACTTGTCACTTCCGTATTCGAATAAATACGGATGGCGCTGCTATCGGCAGTACGGACTAACATTTCTTCCCGCCAATCTCCAAAGACATCCGCCACAAGAGACGGCGTGCCTTTTGTGTGATTATTCGTACGGGTTCCTTCTGCGATCAGCACCGTTCCTTTTTTCCAATCATCAATGGTCGGCGTATTCTCTAATGATCCGTTAATGAGCTGGGTCGTCATATCCTTGGACCATTTGATGCTCATATTGGTACCCGGAGCCGTGTCACTAATCTTCTGACCCGCTGCTGTATACAGTCCGACGGCCCATGTTTCAAGTCCCGGATGATCCGGATCCACATCTCCAATCATACCGCGGCCTGTATCACGTCCGGTATAAGCACCGTAGATAACCTCAGCGGTCTTCGCATCTCTAAGTGCGTATCCATACGGAGCATACGCTCCTCCTTCATGCACCATATACACTTCAAGCCCTTCACGAGATGGATCAATATTGGCTACATGAAGTGCATCTCCATGTCCCAAGCCCGCGACAACTCCAGGATTGGCACTTTGCGGCGGCATTACAGCCGACGCATTAGATAAAACAGAGCCATCATGATCAATGGTAGCCGAGCCATATACAATCTCCTGCTTGCCGTCATCATCCACATCCGCTACGCTGAGTGAATGGGCTCCTTGCGTAGTAATCTGCCCATACTCTGGATCCGTACCTTGTCTTCCATGTGGACCATCTCTGAACGGATTCGTCATCGGTGTCCAGCCGCTGTCAACGTACCAATACTCGTTCAGATTCTCCCCATCCCAGCTGTAAGAGACCAGTGTTGTCCGGGTATAATAGCCTCTCGCGAATACCGCATAGGGTTGTTCTCCGTCCAAATAAGCTACGCCGGAGAGAAAACGATCTACCCGGTTGCCCGGCTCGATCCGGTTCATCGCGTAATCTCCCCAGCGCAGTCCGTCATCATACCGGCCTGGCTTGTAACGAATAGTCTGAAGTTCCGCTCCGCTCTCTCCTTCAAATACGCTTAAATACTCTGGACCCGACAATATGAACCCTTCAAATTGACGGAATTTATTCCGGTTAGCATCCTTGGAGGGAGCAAATACATCCATGTAGTGATCAGCAAGATGGCCTGCATCCTCCCGGGACAGCGGATAGTCATATGCTGGAGCAATTCCGAAGGCTTCCTCCAGCGTTTGCGGCCAGCTGCCATCTATGACCTCCTCATATTCATGCCAGTTCATGAACATATCTACGATATGTTCATAGTAGCCCTCGCTGCTAAGTCTATAATCATCTCCATTCGAGTAGCCCGCGGCAAGATCTTCCTTCAACATCGTTATATAGCGCTCGGACACGACATCTCCCTGATCATCGTAACGAAGAACCTTCGTGCCTGGGGCAGTCTTGAACATGAGCTCGGCTTTACCATCCCCATCGAAGTCATATACAAGAAACTGGGTATAATGCGCTCCGGACCGAACATTCACACCCAGATCAATGCGATACAGTAGTCTGCCTTCATAAGTATAAGCGTCAATATAAGTGTTGCCTGTATAGCCGACTTGGGAGACGTCCTTCGCATTACTCGGCTCCCATTTTACAAAATACTCGAGCTTGCCGTCCCCATCCACGTCTCCTACACTCATGTCGTTAGCTGAATAAGTGTAGGCTTCACCTGCAGGTGTAATACCGTCTTGCGGCTTCTGGATCGGAAGATCATAATATGAATTCCCCCACGGAATAACGGCCTCACTCTGATCGACTTCTTTGCCCTTCACGACGGCAGATACGTAATAGCGGGAGTCTGTCTCACCTGCTGGATCAAGATAATTCGTACTGTCGCTCACTTGGGCAATCCTTTTGCCGTCCCGGTATATATGGAAGTCCGTACCCGTGAGTCCCGTTTCATTACTCCCTGTTGCCTCGTTGGCAAGCAGTCTCCAGCTCAAAAATACTCCGTTATTGGCAGGTACAGCGATAAGCCCGCGATCCAGATATTCCATTTGTATACGACGTTCCATACTCGGCTCCCCCTTCCTGTTTATATCATTAGCTGCAAATGCAATTCCTCCTGTAGCGATCAAGACAACACTCATTCCTGTCAGAGCGATCTTTTTGAACAGTCCTATACTGAAATATGCCATCTCAACACCTCTTCATCCAAATAGTGATCAGCCATCCCAAATTATAGTTATGCCTTTCCCGTATCACCATCCAAATAACAGAGTTTATTGTTCAAAAATCAGTGTTTTTCATCTATGAAATGTTGCTGAAAAGACATACGATATTTTCCAATATTCGAGAATTAATCTATAATATTCTAATAGAAAGGAGAATGTAATGGTGAATCAGCGAACACTTGCCCATGCTATTGAACTGAACAGCATTACCCTGCACAGCGGAATTTCGGCATCAATGACGTTGCATCCTGCTCCAGCTGACAGTGGAATCCACTTCAGAAGAACAGATCTAACCCCTGCCGAGATCATCAGCGCAGTGCCGTATAATGTATCATCGACCGATCGTTGTACACAGCTCACTAATGAATATCACTATTCCATTTCGATGGTCGAGCATGTCCTGTCAGCCCTTCGCGGCATGGGAGTTGATAATGCAATCATCGAAACGGATGGTGAAGAAATCCCGGTCCTCGACGGCAGTTCTGCAATGATCAGCGACAGAATCGCCGAGACCGGACTCGTAGAACAGCATGCCCTCAAGACATACATGCGCTTAACCAAAGCCGTCCGAGTACAGCTCGGCCATTCGTATCTGGAAGCACTTCCTTCTGAAGAGATAAGTTATGAGATCCGGTTTATGAACGATCATGAGCTTCCCTTTTTGACGAATCAAACTGCTTATTTCAACCCTGGCATCCACGATTATCGAAGTGAAATTTCTCCGGCACGCACCTTCGGATTTGAACAAGAAGTAAACGCCCTAAAAAGCAAAGGTCTAATCCAAGGCGCATCCTTGGACAATGCCGTACTCATCGGAAACAATCAAATTCTGTCTAACTTGCGTTACCCGGATGAATTTGCTCGTCATAAGCTGTTAGATGTGATTGGTGATTTGGCACTGGCGCCTCCTTTTCTAGCACAAATTAAAGGTGTACGGACTTCCCACCGTCTGAACACACTTTTGGCACGAGAGATTATGAATAGTCTTCATTAAAGATAACTACCAGAGGAGAAAGCAAAGATGGAATATACGCTAAGAGCCATTGCACAGGAACTGAATGGAGTGTTAATCGGTGACGGAGAAGTGACCATACATAGCATCGCTTCCTTATCAAGTGCACAAAGTGGACAAATCACCTATGTAACGGAGAAAAATAAAAATAAACTAAACGAATGCCACGCCTCAGCCATCGTAGTTCCCGAGACGTTTACCGATTCGCACCTGCCTGTCATCCAGGTAAAGAATCCAAGGTTGGCCTTCATTCATGTCATGAACATGTTCCAACAAAGTACCAGAGCGAACGGTCTAATTTCTTCCTCTATGGTCGATTGTTCTCTCAGAGCCGGGGAGGGCACACAGATTGATGAAGGTACCGTTGTCAAAGAAAACGTCTCGATTGGCGCGGGCACGCTCATCTCCTCGAACTCCTATATTGGCGAGAATGTTACGATTGGAAATCATTGCATCATTCATCCTCATGTGACGATTCTGAGAGATACGCATATCGGCAGCAACGTCATTATTCATTCGGGTGCAGTTATCGGCGGTGATGGATTTGGTTATGAATGGGATGGGGAGCAGCATGTAAAAATTCCTCATGTCGGCAATGTCGTCATCCATGATGAAGTCGAGATCGGTGCCAACACAACAATAGACCGCGGAACAATCGATGCCACCATTATTGAAAGAGGAACGAAGATCGACAATCTGGTCCAAATCGCTCATAACGTCCACATTGGCAAACACTGTATTATCGCAGGTACCACAGCTATTGCGGGTTCAGCTTCTATTGGAGACCATGTTGTTCTGGCCGGCGGATCTGCGGTTGTTGGTCATCTGACGATCGGGAATAACGCTACGATTCTGGGCAAGACAAATATAACGAAGAACTTACCTGCACAATCCCTCGTATCGGGTTATTACGCCCGTCCTCATCATGAACAAATGGGAAAGCAAGCCGCTATTGAGCGCCTGCCAGATACACTGAAGCAAATCAGCACACAAATAGACTCCTTAGAGAAGAGCATGAAGAAGCTGACAAAGGAGGAATAAACCATGTCTCTCCCAACGGTAACGGTTCATCCAACTGCTATCATTCATCCTACCGCTGTTATTGGAGATCAAGTCGAGATCGGGCCTTATTGCATCATAGAAGAACACGTAAGGATAGGAAATGGATGTATCATTGAAAGCCATGTCCGAATCGGCGCTAATACCACACTCGGTGAACACAATCATGTATACCAGGGCGCCATTATCGGCTCCCCTCCTCAGGACCTTAAATATAGCGGAGAGAAAACACAGCTGATCATTGGGGATCACAATACAATACGAGAGTATGCAACCATTGCCAAAGGAACAGGTTCCGGCGGCGGAGTAACAAGGGTAGGGAATCATAATTTTATTATGAACTATGTTCATGTCGCGCATGATGTTGTCCTGGGGAATCATATCGTCATTTCCAACAGTGTGCAGATCGCAGGTCATGTGGAGGTCGAAGACGATGTAACGCTTGGGGGCTTGGTTGGTGTTCACCAATACTGCAAGATTGGCGCCTATTCCATGATTGGAGTCGGGAGCTGTGTCACTCAAGATATTGTCCCCTATTCCCTTGCCAGTGGAGATCATGCCAGAATCTACGGCATCAACCTCATCGGCTTAAGACGCAAAGGTATGTCAGGGGAGGACATTCGAATGATCAAGCAGATTCATTCCCTCCTGTTCCGCAAGAACTTGACGCTTGCCCATGCTCAAGATGCCATTGATCATTTGCCTCAGAGCGAGTTCAAAGAACACACCCTTGCCTTCTTGACAAAATCCACCAGAGGCATCGCGAGAATTGGAACCCGTCCTATATAAATTATAATAAGAATCAAGAACAAAAGAGGGAAACCTCCGATCATATCGGCGGTCTCCCTCTCTTGCATTAATAAGTCATTCTCACTCCTACTCCTGAATGCTGAAGGTATAGGCTCCTCCAGCTTGTACAGAGAAGACCAAGACTCCGTTCTCCTTGACCTCTGCCTTTACTTCCTCACCCGCTTTATTCGCCACCTTAATGGCTGAGGCTCCCGTCCGAACCATACACATGCCATCATAATCCGAACGAATCTCAGCAGCAGACAGTTGTCCGCTCTTCCATGCAAGATCGACCTCATATCCACCTCTTGCACGAAGACCGCGGATTGATCCGTTCTCCCAAGCCTGCGGAAGAGCAGGAAGCAGTTCAATATATCCTTGATGTGATTGAAGAAGCAGCTCAATGATGCCCGAGGTTGCCGCAAAGTTGCCATCGATCTGGAACGGTGGATGTGCGTCGAATAGGTTCGGGTACACCCCGCCGCTCTCGTATCTTTCGGAGCCGTCGCGAACAAGCTGAAGCAGATTGGATACGAGACGATGCGCCCGATCCCCGTCTTGGAAGCGTGCCCACAGCCCCACTTTCCAGCCTAAGCTCCAGCCCGTTCCACCGTCACCGCGTCTCTCCAGTGATACCCGTGCGGCCTGAAGGAGCTCCGGTGCAAGGCTTTCGGTAATTTGGCGGCCAGGATATACACCAAATAGATGAGATACATGTCTATGGTAAACATCTTCATCCTCATAATCATGGAACCACTCCTGGAGCTGACCATATTTGCCGATCTGAAGCGGTGGAAGCTGATCTCTTGCTGCAAGCACTTCTTGCGCAAATTCAGCATCTTCTCCCAAGACTTCAGTCACTTCAGCAATATTAGTGAACAAATCATGCATGAGGGCAAGATCCATCGTCGCTGCCGTTGTCACCCCATACAGCTCACCGTCGATTCTGTATCGGTGCTCCGGCGAGGTAGATGGTGCGGTTACAAGCATGCCGTTCTCATCCGGAATGAGCCAATCGAGACAGAAGAGTGCAGCGTCCTTCATGATCGGATACGCTGTATTTCTTAGGAAATCCTCATCCTTCGTAAACACATAATGCTCATATAAGTGCTGACAGAGCCATACCCCGCCCATCTGCCATAGTGCCCATACTGGATCGCCATGCCCGAAGTTTCCTACAGGAGCTGTATGTCCCCATAGATCTGTATTGTGGGAAGCGGTCCAGCCTCGGGTTCCATAGTGAACCTCTGCCGTCTTCTTGCCGTTGACGGACAGACGTTTGATCAGATCGATTAACGGTTCATGACATTCAGACAGATTAGCTGTCTCAGCTGGCCAATAGTTCATTTCCGCATTGATATTCAGTGTATAATTGCTGCTCCACGGCGCTCTCGTTTCGTGGTTCCAGATGCCTTGTAGATTCGCAGGCTGTGTTCCCGGTCTGGAGCTGGATATCATCAGGTAACGTCCATATTGGAAGAGAAGATTCACCAGATAAGGATCCTTGCCTCCATATTCCACGATACGTTCATCTGTCGGTAGATCTGCTGGTGCGAGTCCTGGTCCAAGATCAAGCTCCACCCGTTGATACAGTCTTTGATAATCCTCTACATGACGTGCACGGAGCTCTGCATAATTATATTGTAATGCATTCTCCAGATTCTTCCTCGCGCAGGCAGATTCATCCTTGCCTTCTTTACCCGGCGAACGGTCATAACCATTGAAGCTGGTTGCCATGCTCAAGTAAATCGTAGCACGATCTGCACCCACGATCCGAATACCTGATGCATCGACCTTGGAAGTTCCGCCCTCATGGGTTACGGCAATACGTCCTTCAAAACGCATCGCATCCGTTTCTCCAGGGTTACCGTATCGGATCGGATTGTCCGCAGGGTAATAGCTTGGGTGTACCACTTCTGGTGCATATCCGGATAGAATAGCGTGATTTCCATCGAAAGCCTGCTCATGACGAAGCAAACTGCTGAAGCTTGCCTTAAAGCCCAGCCTTCCCGGAACACTCGACTCAAGCCGCATAACAATAATTTGATCTGGATAAGAGGCAAATACTTCTCGGGTATACACCGTCTCCCCGATTTGGAACTGAGTTGTAGCAACGCCTTCAGTCAGCTCCAGAGTACGTTTGTAATTCCAGCCGATATCCCCGTGATCAAAGCTGATATTCAGATCGCCAAAGGGCAGATAAGACTGGGTATAGGCACCCATCATTTTCTTGCTCAGCTGGTCCGCTTCTGCATGCTTACCTTCCTTCAGCAAACGGCGTACCTCAGGCAAAACTTCAAGAGATTCAGGATTATTCCATTCCTTCGGTGGACCAGACCATAAAGTGTCTTCATTCAGCTGCAATCTCTCCAGCTCCATCCGTCCAAATACCATGGCACCCATTCGGCCATTGCCGATGGGAAGAGCCTCCGTCCATTCCTTGGCCGGACGATTGTACGTTAAGAACATGAACTTTCCTCCTACTTGTATTTTTTATACCGAAATAGGCGAGCAGTCGCTGCCATCATCCTATATCCGCATGTTTTTCCTAAAACGTTTTAGAAATCTTGTTATCCTGCTGCACTAATGCTTGATTCTGCGCTTCTATTTTCAGATGAAAGCGGATTCCGCTCTCCTCTGTTATCGTCCTAAAAAAGTGACAAAAAAGCAAGTCCTAAATGTTGAACAATGATTGCTCCTCAGTTCGAATACAAGTAATTTACACGAGATTTTTTGCTGACCCCAATAATAAGGGAAAGACTCGAAAGGGAAGCCATTGACGCTTGGAACCAAATGAAACGACTGCCCGGCCGCAACAAATACGAACCTGGTTCATCCTTATAGACCTCATTCATCATAATAATTGGCATATGTAAAAAAAGAGAATCTCCCTGACATGCTGCTGCGGGAGATCCTCTGATTTCATATGAAATTTCATTATATGACACTTCAATATACTTTATGAATCACATCTTCAAAATCCGGTTCCTGCATCTCGACGTCCTCGATCTCACCCCATTCACCAAGCTCCTTCAAAATTTCCATGGTGGTGATCTTGCTTCGATTGGCTTCAACGGTAATCGTATTCTCGGTCATCTGTGACAATTTCATCATCGGGTGGCTATACACCGCTGCAGATGAAGGGATGGAACAGCCTCCCCGGTATGAGACTTTAATAATGGTAGGAAGACCGATATTATCCCGCAAGGATTGAACCGTTCCATCATAGGTAAGCTGTCCATGATTAATCACCATGACCCGGCTGCACAGCTGCTCAATATCGTCCATATCATGGGTTGTCAGCAGAATTGTTTTGCGGAGTTCCTCGTTAAGCAGCTTCAAGAAGGATCGAATATTCCGCTTGGCATTGACATCAAGCCCGATTGTCGGCTCATCCAGAAACAAAATGTCCGGTTCATGCAGCATCGCTGCCCCAAGGTCCGCCCGCATCCGCTGTCCAAGCGACAGCTTACGGACCGGTGTATCCCAGAATTCCTTCAGATCCAGAAGCTCGGAGAATTGATCGATACGCCTCTTCTTATCGGTATCCTCCACACGGTACATCTTGGCAAGAATATCATAGCTGTCCCTGACGGGCAGATCCCACCACAGCTGACTGCGCTGTCCGAATACGACACCAAGTCTCCTTACGACCTGTCTGCGCTGTTCATGCGGATTCATCCCGCTCACCGTTACTTTACCTGCACTGGGATGAAGAATGCCGGTCAGCATCTTGATGGTTGTCGATTTCCCGGCACCGTTCGGACCGATATAACCGACAAACTCACCCGGCTCAATCGTGAAGCTGATGTTGGTTACTGCTTTTTTCACATGGTATTGTCTGGAGAAGAATGTACGCAGGCCAGAGAACCTGCCTTCCTGTACAATCGGTATTTTAAATTGTTTGTGTAGCTCCTGAACTTCAATCATGATGAGCGATACCTCCTTTAGCTACCTGTGCTCTGATATTTCGTTATGCCAAAACTCCAGAACCTGAGGCTTACCGTCAAGCACACCAGTGCCGCACCTAAGACAACCCCAAGCACCCAAGGTCCAACCTCACCGCGTAAAATGTAAAGTGCAGGCACATAATTGACCAGTCCTACAGGCAGAACGACCAGCAGCAGTCCGGCAAGCCAGTTCGGGTACAGCGATATGGGATACCTTGCTGCCGTTCCCGCCGCGTCTTCGGTGAATGTCTGCAGCTCGCTGATCCGTGTCGTCCAAAATCCGAGAGTGGCCGTGGCAAGACCGATGGAGAAGAGGATGACCGCTCCGGTAAGGATGACAAATAGTGACTGCGGGATGGCCACCCATCCGATCTGCCCCGAGCTCATCATGCCGTAGATCGACCAGCCGAACACGAAGCCCCCCTGCAGCCATTCACCAAGCATAATTCGGAAGCGCTGAGGCAATAGAGTAAACAACACGGGCAGCGGCCTTGTGAGCAGCTGATCCATGTCCCCACTGACCAGATATCTCTCCAGATGGTGAACTTCATTGGCAAGTGAGCGGTACACCGTTTTGGACAAGGTCATGATGGCAAATAAATAGCCGACTTCATAGATGGACCAGCCTTGAATGGCTCCGAATCGGTTCAGGACGATGGCAATCATCAGAAATTCAGCAATTTGAATGAGTGCGGCAAGCATGGCACCTAGGAAGAAATTGAATTTGTACTGCATTGAGCTTTTGATGCTGGTGCGTATGAGAAGAGAGTAGAGTTCAAAGTATGCTTTTAGCTTGTTCTGCTTCATCCGCCCTGCACCTCCACTTTTCGTCTCAGAAAATAGGTCGCAAGGAAACATTGCAATGTGAGCAGCACACCCCAAATAACGGTACCCGCAAGCAGATGAGCATCCGGGTATCCCAGATAGATCCTGGTAGGCACATACAGAAGATAAGGATAGGGGGAGAGCCAGGCGACGGTTTGCAGCCATTCCGGCAGCCATTCAATAGGAATGAAGAACCCGGCAAGCAAATTCACGAGCGCATGATGAGCCCACTGCAGCCAGGATGATTCGGTTGTCCACATGGCTGTAGCACCAATGATGTAATTGATGCATATTCCCATGTAGGCAGCCCCAAGCAGACTAATCGCTGTCCATATGTAAGTCATAGCATCGGCGGGGAGCTGCAGGTGAAATGCAATGAGGTAAACGATGTAGATCGGAATGGATTTGAAGATGAACTGGTAGAGCACCTGTCCCCATTCCCGGCTCATCAAATGCATGAACAAGTGGACAGGCCGCATTAAATCCATGGCAATATGCCCTGTCCGTACGGTTTCAGGGATACCAAGTCCATTCGTCAAGAAGGTCGTAACCCACAGGGAAGCTTGCGTAAACGCAATGTAACTGACCATCCCGTAGGTCCCGTATTCGCCGAGCGTATTGTCACGACCAATGCCAATCCAGATGTAGGCATACAAGTAGCCGAACATGACGCTGGCAATATTGTGCACCATATGTGCACCACGGTATTGCAGGTTTCTTGCATAGGCTTTTCGAGCCAGGGTGAAAAAGAGCAATTTGATACACCTCCGATAAGCTTGATGAGACGTTGAAACATACGCCCACTTCAGACAAGGTGAAATGCGAGAGAAGGACACTATCATACCAAAACCATCCATTTTAGGCAATCTCTTTTTTAATCGACAAAAAAAGACCCTCGGGAAGAATCCGAATCCATAATTTTCTTCCCTGCAACAGGAAGGATTACCGCTTCGTCGTTCTTCGCGATGGTCTTTTTCGAACCACTTATTTATCTGAACAGCTCAATTTACAAATCCTTTCGCTGGAAGCGCAGAATGCCCCATACGAATACGATGGCCGTGTAGATGAGAGCATACACGACAAATGTGCCGGAAGGCGGATCACCAACAAAAAACTCAGCTACCATACCGCTGATATCAACAAGCCCGCCAAGCTCATCCATCCCAATCAAACCATGCATCATTTTTCGTTGCAGTGCATCGACAGGCATCAGCATCGACATCAGTCCGGAGATATTGGACAGCTTGACGGCTACCTCCGCATCCATGATATCAATAATCCCTATGCTTCGAATCTTATCAAGCATACCTCCAAGCCAGCCCGCGCCAAACAGCATCGTCATAAACACGCCATTACCAAGTGAAGAGAACCTTGTGGAACCAAGCATCGTCAAGGAGATCAGCAGTACAATGACCAGCGCATACAATAAGAAAGCCTGGATATGAACCATCGGTTCCTGAGGAATTGTCGCATGAATATCTGTGATGATCATAATGGCGGTATAGAGTACTAACGTATAACACATTAACAAGGATACATAACCAAGCCATCTGCCGATATAAAATTTCCACCTTGGGATCGGTCTTGGCAGGAGTGCTTGCATGACCCCTTGTTCGGCCTCACCTGCTATGGAGGAGAAGGAGCTGAAGATGGACAGCAATGCCACAACGAATCCGGCGAAGAAAAAGCCGATCATCATCATCAATACGCCGCTTGCATAGTCTGTGATCAAATTGCTTCCCGTTGTAAAGCCACTGTTCCGATTACTGTCAGCTATTGCTCCTCCAATAAACCAGTAAGCAATTAAAAACAAAATAGAAAGAATGCTCGCAAGGATCATGACACGCTTGCGCAGCATCTCTTTCCAGGTCATATTCATAATAAGTATCATTCGTGTTCCCCCCGATGGCTAAGTCCCGAAACGGCGGTAAGGAACCAGTCCTCAAGCTTGCCGGTGACCTTCGTCACTTCATATAGCGTCATCCCCTGCTCCATAATGAGGGAATTGATCCAGCCTGCCTGCTCTTCGCTTTCGAGCTCAGCGGTAAGCCAAGTGTAATGCTGTTCTTGAGTAGTGGGAGATGAAATTGCCGTCTTACTGTCTACCTGAATAGCGATCCCGGTCTCTTCTTGTAACCAGGTCAGAATTACCGGCGTATAGCCTCCCACTTTAAAACGGTAGGTTATACGCTGTTGAAGGACAGAACCTACATCTCCGGCGCGTAGAATTTCCCCGTTGTTGAGCAGTGCGATCTGATCACACACCGCTTCGACATCCTCAAGCATGTGCGAGTTCAGGAATATCGTCTTTCCTTGAGCCTTCAGTCTTTGTAAAATGGAGCGAACCTCCTTGCGTCCGACCGGATCAAGTGCGGAGGAAGGCTCGTCCAGAAAGACCAGCTTCGGATCGCTTACCAGTGCCGCTGCGAGTCCAAGGCGCTGCTGCATCCCTTTGGAATAATCCTTTACCTTGCCTTTGCCCCGGTTGCCGAGCCCCACTTCATCGAGCAGTTCGGGAATGCGCCGCTTCGCATCGGAAGATTTAACACCGCACAGCTTGGCATGAAGCTTCATGACCTCTTCGCCGGTCAGCCACTCTTGATATCGAAACAGCTCAGGCAAATAGCCAATTTGTCCTTTCGCTTCAACGGAGTGAATCGGATGTCCAAAGATCGATGCACTGCCGCCTGTTGGATAGGTCAGCCCAACGAGCATTTTGACAAAGGTGCTCTTGCCCGCTCCATTCGGGCCGAGGAAGCCAAAGGCTTCCCCTTCCTGAACCGTAATGGATACGTCACGGCAGCCGCGTCCGTTACTAAATTGTTTGGTTAGACCTTCGGTGTGAATTGCGGCCGTCATTCCGTGATCATCTCCTCCACCTCTGCGAGCAGTTTTTCTTTTGAATCAAACAACGAATCCCCGGACAGATTGAATAATACGCCGTCCTGTGTCCATGCAGCTGTATAAACGGGCTTCCCGGTCGAAGACACATAATCTTGTTCAACAATAACGACCGGCACTTCCTTCACTTCCACCTTCTCTGCATCTCCATCCGTGAACACTGGCATTGGAAGCTTGCCGGACAAGATATTGTCTGATTTAATTGCTGTCTTCAGTTTATCCGGCAGCAGCGGGAAATCCAGCACTGCCTGGACTGCTTCTTCGACCGGCACAGAAGGATCAACCTCTACAGTTGGAAGCTTCTGTTGAGATAAAGAAGCATACAGATTCTCTCCATCAGCATCAGCATGATAATATTGATGCAGCGTCTCTGGAATATGGAGCGTAATTGGCTTCCCATCAAGAGATTCAGGCATTAATTCCTTGGCACCAAGCCGCGCCATCGTCGAGTTGACCTCATGAATGTTCAATTTCATCGTGATCGTCTGTGAGCTGAATGCGTAATAACCTTCTTCATTGAAAATGTCATTCTGATATGCTGTAAGCCCGGTGATCTCTTCGATCTCTTTCAAGCTTAGTTTTTCATTGTTTAGTTCAGTTCCATATGCATTCGTAAACGAACCATGCTTGTTGATAAAGTCCGATGAACTGCTTCCTTCGGATACAGTGTTGAAGAATTGCATAACATCCCCTTCATTGACCACCGTCACTTCATCCATTCGGAACTGATTCAGTATGGCGGCAAGTGCCTTGTCTCCGAGCGGAGTCGCAATCATTACCCCCGCCACAGCAGCTGCCGTCGCTATACTCAGCCACTTCTTAACCGGCTTCTTCATGGTATGCTTCTTCTTCACAACAGACGTTTTCTGTTCCTGATTCTGATGATTCGTCATATCGATTCTCTCTCCCCTGATTTCATTATTTAATACACCGTATAATGCATCTTCCTCAAATGAATGTGCTGCCTTAGGCTCGATTCCACGCTCCATGGACCATGATGACCACTTGGGGCTCATTTCTTCTTTTTCAAGCCTTGACGCAAGCTTGTTCCAAGCAGCTTCAAGCTGCTTGTTCTCGTCTACTCCGTTCGGCTTTGATGTCATATGCAGGTTCAACTCCTAACTATGCTAATTGGTATAACCCTCAGGACTGTGGTGCGGACTTTCCCTGAACCTTTCTCCTCAGCTTACTTGTAGCTCTGCTTAACATCGAGCCGACAAGGGGAGGTCTTACATTCAGTTCTTCCGCAATCTCTGCATAGCTGTAGCCTGAATACTTCAGCATCAGCAGTTGTCTGTCGCGCTCCGGCAGCTCGTCCATCCATTCACGCACTTCCTCCTGATCCATACGCTTCAGTACAATCTCTTCTCCAGAGGACAGGAGCTGCTCTCTGCTGTCATAGTACTGCTCCTGCTTCTCCTTGAGTTTCCGTTCTCTTATTTGCCTACTCATATAATCATATCCGATGCGCGTCAGTACACGGTGAAGCCATGCACCCATCGCAGCCGGATCATCTGGTGGATTCCGATACAGCCGAATAAATACCTCTTGCGCAAGATCTTCCGCGGCGGCTTCATCCTGGATCAGAGCCATCAGTTTTCGTCGCACAATGGGATAATGCTCTTCAAACACTGTACGGAAAACCTCGATTTCCTGTCCTCCCATATGTTTTACGTCTCCTTTCAGCTGCAGCTATACATAAGACGAACGATGGTTTATTTTTATAGCAGGTTTTATAAAAATGTTTAATTAAGTCCTTCTCGAAACTTATTGAACCGAAGAATTTGGAACTATATCTATCTATTGTTAGTGAAAACTATATGATGGGTTCGATATATTGTCTAAAACTCAGCCGACATCACTTATTTACCGTGTCGCCAGGTCCTATATGAATTATACCGAAGCTGGATCACAGCTCGTCATTCCAAATCTTGTGCATTCGAATCAATTTCATAAATCATAAAAAAGGTGAATTTGAAACTATATATACTCTTGATTGAAGCAGCCAAAGGTATTATGAAATTGATTCATCCCTATTGATCAATTCGACAAAATGAAGTACCATCATGGGGTGAGCTTCCATTAATCCACCGATTCATCATATGAGGTCTCACCTATACACTACAATTAAGATCGTCGCATGTAACTGGCGTACACGGTGAACCGTGAGGGAGCATGTGATTAGATATAGCCGTACGCCTGGGCAGAGGTAAGGAAACTTAGGTTTCCTTGCCTCTTTTTACTTTGGAAAGGGCGATGTGATTGATGAGTGACAACACACTGATTCTGAATGGTCAAACGGTAGCAGATTACATGAAAGAAGAAACAGGAGCGAAGGTGAAGGAACTGAAAGAGAGGGGGATTCAGCCTTGTCTGGCTACCATTTTGGTGGGGGATGATCCTTCTTCGGCAACTTATGTACGTATGAAAGGGAACGCCTGTGCACGAATTGGGGTCGAATCGATCAAGGTCGTGCTTCCTGCTGAGACAACGACAGAGGAGCTGATTCAGGAGATCAACAAGCTGAACCAAGACCCATCCGTTCATGGAATTTTGCTGCAGCATCCGGTTCCGCATCACATCGATGAAAGAGCTTGCTTTGACACAATCAGCATCGAAAAGGATGTGGATGGGGTAACCACTCTTGGCTATGCATTGAACGCATTTGGCGAAGCCGATTATCCATCCTGCACACCACAGGCCATTATCCGCATTCTCGACTTCTATAACATTCCGCTGGAAGGAAAACATGCCGTGGTGATCGGCCGTAGTCCGATTCTCGGCAAACCCGTATCCGCGATGCTGCTGAATCGGAATGCAACCGTGACGACCTGCCACTCCAGAACCGTAAATATTGAAGAGATTGTGAAACAGGCAGATATTGTTGTCGCTGCCGTAGGCAAACCAAATTTTGTACAAGGAGATTGGATCAAGCCTGGCGCCGTTGTCGTGGATGCAGGATACAATAAAGGCAACATCGGTGATGTCGACTATGATGCCTGCTTGCCTCACTCCTCTGCCATCACACCTGTACCTGGCGGTGTGGGCCCGGTTACCATTGCGACACTTATTGAGCATACGGTGAAGTCAGCGTACAAGTTATTACTGAAGTAAGTGCAGTAACATTAATATGTGATCTTCTCCATCTGTTAACTTCCAATCGTTAAAAAAGGGTGTCCCTCAGTCTCTTACCGAGACTTTTGGGACAGCCCCCTAAATTATTTTACATAGAATATCACAGCATCACTGGCGTTGCCTTCCCCAGCAGATCATTTAATCCCCTTTAGATACTCCCGGAACGTCTCATCCGTCAGCAGCTTTAATTGAAAGCTGTTCAAACTATGGGATAGCTTGGTCTGTTCCTTCCAGGTAAGATCCGTTATAAAAACAGCCAGCTCCAGCGTATTTCCCTGTTTATCCGTCGCATACATGGCATTCGTCAGGACAAACATCGTGGAGCCGCCTTTTTGCCCTGCATGCTGGAGCCATTCTTGGTTGCGGGAATCTCGCATGAGTCCTTCCATAACAGGATCAAGGTATCGATGCACCTCTTTCGAGAAGTAAGATTTGCTGTTCAGCTTCTCCATAATGGATACATAATCCTGTGTTGTTGAACGGGGCAGCCGGTCAGACCAGACCTTCTGAAAATCCAGACTGAGCCATTTGCTGAGCTCCTTCTTGTCTTCTGAGGTTACGGGTGAATATTCGGTTATGTATTTGCATGGCTCGAAGCCGATAATCTGCCAAATCCATTTTCTTGATTGCGGATAGCGTCTCTGCCTTGGTTAATTGCTGTTCATTCATTAAGTCACTGGCGACGAATAGTTAGCTGGCGTAGATCCTAACGTTCTTAGTTAGATAGACTTCTAGATACTCTTTATATAGAGTAAATAATTTTATATTCACCTACTTACTCTTCTTCTTATTATAACAATCAGCACTATACAGAGTTATTAAATGGTTTCTCACCAATCGAATTCTGACCAGTTGCTTAACGAAAAAAACTCAGCTTTACTAATACAAGCTGAGTATCTAGACCAATTATTTATGATTCAACTCTACTACTTAATTGGAGCGTATCGACTATTAATGTATACAATTTATTCTTGAATCACCTCGACCTCTCTCTGGCAATAATATCTACTAGACTAAGTTTAAATTTATTATAATCTTGCTCAATTAATAGTGCTTCTTCGAAATTGAATAAGATATATGCTGGATATTCATCTATAAGCAACTCTTCACTTATTATCTTAGCATCTTCAGTAGAGGATTTTAGTATTCCGAATTGACTTATATATTGGAAATTTTCAATATATAAATCTGATAATAATTCATTTTCGACAATGGTATCACTTTTCTCCTCAACTATAAAAAAAACAGCATAGCTATTGGAGTCCGGTGCGAGATAACTTTCAATTTCAGTATTATTTTGGCAACCTATTAAACTCATTAGCAATAAAGAAGATATTAAAATAAGAACCTGTCTGGTATAGATCAAAATGATGCCCTCCTTTATCTAATCAAAATAAAATTTCTCTAAAATGACACTCCATATTGAGATTAGCTTTTAGAGTTTTTTTATTGTCTAACTTCCAAATAGAAGTGTGTGAAACAAATTCCATCTAACAACATATCAAAATCGCATGCTAACCCACAATAACCTTGATCGAGAAGTCGTACAACGTTTAAGTTCTTTTCAAGAAGAGATCGAACGACTTGATTCCATCCCAGGGATTTCAACTCGAATGACCGAAAAAATCCTCACTGAACTCGGTACAGTTATTAGAAACCAGTTAACTAGCGCGAATCACACGTGTTCCTGGAAAGAAAGTTCAGGCAAAAGGAAATCGTGAAAAGCCAAAAAGGATAATTAATACTTGAGATCTGGATTAACAGGGGCTGCTCAATCGATAAGAGGTTCTAAGAACTACCTAGGTGCAATGCTAGGCGTGTTGCTGCGTGAAAAGGAAAGAAGTGAGCGCAAACATAGTCGCTTATGTCATGTTGCTCTCACTCGTAAAGAAATGTATTTATACTTAGACCAGACTATTTTGATAAACATAGACAATATTCTATTGTTCAGCATGCTCTAAGAAAACATGTATGACTAGGTTACAGTGTAACAATCACAGAACCAGAGGTTTTTTAATTCTGTCTAACCTCCGCAACCTTCAGGGGCGCTCTCCCGTTTTTAAAAACCGGCCGAGCTGTGTCTTCTTAAGTGCTATCATTTACAGACCACCACTGCGTTATTTTCATAGTAGCTTATTGATATAGATTGAAATATAATTAGGTAATTATCTAATCGTTGAAGTAATCAAGCTCTTGTCAATTTCGGTGGATTTCTTTTTTCGTGATATACTTTCCAACCAACCCAAATAACCTCCACGCCTATGGAGGTTTTGGTTAAATATGGTTTAGACTTGGTGGGGCTCCCCCTTCCTCAAGCATTTGCTTTTCGGGTTAGTCCAGCTGTTGGATCATTGTCAGCAATAAAGTGACCATCCCTTGAAACGCCTGGTTTTGAGTGGGACTGCGCCATGTCTCGTTCCAGTCAATCAGCACTTCCTCTAGTTTTCTGGCCTTTTCATTCGCCTTGGATCGTGATCTCCCTGTGCTTTTCTGAATGACCTCAATCCAATCTGCTGTATCTCCCTCTAAACAATGGGACAGCACTCTCAATGACGTTGCAGAAAACACATTCGAAAATACCTGTTTATATCCCGGAAACACTTGCTCCAGTAAGGCTCTGCTGTTTAACTTCGCCTGCACAAAAATCCCCGTAACGAATTCATGCTGCCGAATCCAGTAATTACTGGCTAACCTGATAATACGAAAAGCCGCATTTTATCGACTCTTATTAAAGTATTAATGTTCTTGTCATCTAAAAACATCATAATATCGAATTAGGCAAAATCCTGAAGCAGAGACGTTCCTTCAATCCTAATAAATTGTACGTTCTAGCTCATCTGCAATTCCTGATTTACGATAGAAATAAGTATTGATGATGTCTCTCCATTCCTTTGAATGAGCAAGCTGTCCTTCCAGACGCTTCATTACCCCCTGATAGCGCTCGGAATCTATCACTCCCTCAAGCTTACTCCAGCGCTCAATCAACGTTTCAACACCTTCCACTCCTGCAAAGTGAGTGTCATAAATGTGCTGAATGACCGTTTTGCCGGAGTGAAGCACATGCGTATACGGCACATGATGGAAGAAGAGCAGCAGTTCATCCGGACAAGTCGCAAGCGATTCATACATCTGAGCATTTTCCGGGAAATATTGCGCTGTATATCCGGTACCATTCTTAACTGTCCGATTAACACCGATGCCATGGCAATCCGCAAAATGATATGTTCCCCACATCGAATATTCATAGCCATCTACATTGGGTCCATAATGATGCTCCGGATTGACCATCCAGCCTACGCCAAGCGGTGAAGTGTAGCTCTCATAAATGGGCCAGGAATCCTGAAGCATCGAACTTACAGCCTCAAGCACTGCAGAATTCGAGCCAAAGGTTTGCTTAATCCATTCTGATGTAATCTGCTCTTCAGCTAAATCCGGATTCCAGGTCAACCGGCCGTAGCCATATAAATTTGCCTGCGCAAGGGTGTGACCTGTCCAGTTATGATCATCACCTACATTAATTACGGCCGTAATTCCGCTGTATTTATAAGGATACAATTCACCTGAAGCGACCTTCTTGATCTCAGATCCCGCTCCATTCGCGTAAGTATCAAAATCAAGAATTTCCTTCCACTGTGGAATCAGGTAGCATAGATGTCTTTGCTGGCCGGTATATTCCTGTGTGATCTGGAACTCCAGAACCTGGTTCGTATGCGGCATCGCCCCGAGAAGCGGAGACACCCCTTCCCGAGCCTGAAAGTCCATCGGTCCGTTCTTGATTTGAAGAATCACATTATCCTTGAACTGTCCGTCAAGCGGCTTGAAATGATCGTACGCGGCGCGGGCCCGATCTGTCTTGCGGTCTCTCCAGTCCTGGCGGCAGTTGTAGACAAAACATCTCCAAATAACGATGCCTCCGTAGGGCTCCAGTGCCTCAGCCAGCATATTGGAACCGTCGGCATGTGTCCGGTTATATGTAAACGGTCCAGGACGGCCCTCAGAATCAGCCTTGACGACAAAGCCCCCAAAATCAGGTATGTAGCTATATATTTCCTGTGCTTTATCCTTCCACCAAGCAGCAACCTTCTCATCGAGCGGATCAGCCGTAGCTATCCCTGCAAGCTGAATTGGGCTGGCATAATTGGCGCTAAGGAACGTCTTAATACCATATGCTCTAAAGATCCCTGCCACTATCGCCACATCCGGCAAATATTCCGGTGTGATCAGCCTTGTCTCCACCTCATGCACGTTCACATTGTTAATCGAAATTCCATTGATTCCAATCGAGGCCATCAGCCGGGCATAATCACGAATTCGTGCATCATCATTAACAAATTGATTGTCCTTGAAGAAGATGGATTTACCCGCATAACCTCGTTCAATGGAACCGTCCATATTGTCCCAATGGTTCATCATTCTCAGCTGGTTCTTCGGATTCTCCATGATGTGGATCTCCCTTAGATCCTCTCCCATCTGAAGCAGGCGAAGCAAGTGGAATGTTCCATACAGCAATCCTTTATCGGTCTTTCCCACAACATAAAGAGAGTTTACTGCAGCATTGTTATCCGAAAAAGACTTAAGGACATATCCTTCTTCGTTCAGCTCTTGCGCCCATGAAGCTGCACCAAGCTCTTGTGGCAAATCTTCATCAGAGACAGCAAGACGAATACAGCCTGTAGTTATGGTATCCCTTAAATTCAGCACTTCAGGCAATACACCGAACATTTCCGAAATACCATATTGCAATTCCCGAATGGCTGACTCTGTAATTTGTGAACGATCCATACTTACAATTTTCGACATTTCAAAAGTACCCTGCCAGGATGCCTTCCTCTCGTATCTAAGCCAGCCGCGGTCTGCAGCAGAGTGTGGAAGCTGTGTGATCTGTGCCATGACGTGAAACTCCTCTCCCTTATCTTGCTCTAATTTATGCCAAGCCTAGAACATTCCTCACACAAAATAATGCGGGTATTTCTCACGCAATATATCCTGATCAACAACGACCAGACGCAGATGATTCTCCATCATCTTTCTGGCCTGCTCGGTCTCCTTGTTCACAATCAGGCGATAGATCTGCTTGTGCTGTGAAATAATGTTCCCCCAGTTGGAATCCGACAGCAACCGTAGCAGTCTCAAACGATTAAAATGAATGTTTAGCTGCTGGAGCATCCTCCAGGTTCTCTGCTTCCCCGTGCCATGAAACAGGATTTGGTGAAATTCTTCATCGAGTTCAAACAGCTTTTGATAGTTCTTCTTATCTGCGCATACATCCTGCATCGCAATATTCGTCTCCAGCTTGAATTTAAACTCCTCGGGGAAGTGCTCACAGCACAGCTCGACGATTTCCTTCTCCAGCTTCTCCCGAATGAATCTGCCTTCCTCCACATGAGCCAGATGAATACGGGAGACAAGGGTTCCGCTCTGGGGAATAATATCGAGCAGTTCCTCTTCGGCAAGCTTCATAAATGCCTCGCGTACCGGGGTTCTGCTTACGTTCAGCTCATCCGCAATTTCCTTCTCAGAGATCTTCGTCCCTGGCGGAAGCTCAAGACGAAGAATGCGATCCTTCAATAAATCATAGGAGTAGGCTCTGGTTGAGCCTTTGATCTTCTGCTCAGTCGACATACTGTTACCTCTTTCTTCGAAGCTATTTGGTTCCGTCCTTGTTATACCACCTGAAAGATGGGGGCAGCTGGAATAAAGTGAACCGGCACATTCGGGAATCGTTGACTGATTCTGTCTGCAATTCGCTTCATACCCGGCTCCTCACTGGCCGCATGGCCTGTGAGGATAAGAGACTTGCTGCCTCCTAGGGCTAATGCATCCCGTATATATTCGGGGGTCTCCCATTCCGGACCCTCACCTGCAATAATGAGCTGCAATTGTTCATTCTCGTACATGGGAATCAGGTGCGGACCTCCACCTCTGTATCCTACAGCGATGCCTATGCGTTCGCACATCATCTCCATATTTCCAATAACTCTGACATACGAGAGCTGAAGCTTCGACTTTATATGTTCTGTAATTTGCCGTACCGTTTGACCTGCTGGTAGATAAATAATGGATGCTGAAGACAAATGACGGACTAGATATCCAGCATATCCAATCGCTTCAATCAGCCCATCTGTAATTTCATCAGGATTATATCGGTGCGGATAATCATGAAATCGATATACTGTAAGTTGCCGCGACTCAATAAGCGCTTGCTTCGCTTGGTATACCGGATCTGCCTTCAGCATGTCATGTGCTCCATCGTGATGACTGTAGAACAGGCCTTCATGGGTAATAAACAGGTTGGCCCCAAGCTCTGCCGCTCTTTCTAATGCTTCATAAGATGCGGAGAAGGAGACTGCAATACCCTGGACGAGCTCATCCGAACGGCCGCATACAATCTTGTCTACTGTGGATTCAAGCGCTGAGGCCGGCTTCTCCAAGCTGCTAATTACATCCTGTACCGTGATATCCAACATTCTCACTCTCCAGTACCTTGATTTGCTGTTTTCTCATCCACAATACAGGAGGCTGCCTTTTCGTAGGCGAAACGGCAGCCTCCTGCTATAACATCAGCTTTTACTCACCAGAGCTTTTATTCACCAGCCTGTGCTTTATATTCCTTGTATGTCTCATTTGCAATTTCTAGATATTGAGACACGCCTTGGCTCTCCAGCTCCGAGACGAATGTATCAAATTCAGCTAGATCACGCTCGCCAAGAATGAATTTGAACGTATTTTGATCTGTGTAATCCTTAAGCGGAGTGCTGAGCAGCGTAACTCTTTCGCGCTCTTCAACGGAATATGGAATTGGCGGTTCTGCAGGAACAACATCCTTGACTTCCTTCATATCGTTCTGGAATTTAAGCTCTTCTTCACTGAACATGGAATGGAGCAGATCCGTCGTACCTCCGTAAGCAAATACACCGCCGGAGAATCCGTAATCAATACGCAGATCTTTAGTTCCATCCGGGTTCAGACCATTATAATTAATATCGTCTACAAGCTTACGAACACCATTTTCCTTAGTGAAAGTCTCGCCCTCTACGCCCCACTTCGCAAATTCCTGACCTTCGTCACTATAGTACAGCCAGTCAATGAACTGAATGATGGCTTCAAAGTTCTCGCTTTCTTTCGCTTTGGAAGAGATCATAACACCATTCTCAAGTCTTGAACCGGACATGAGCTGCCCTGCTGGACCGCCCGGCACGGTAATCTTGGAGATGGAATAGTTATCTTTACCGAGTGTCTTATCCATATCGTTACGATGCATAACAACCGTTTGAGAGTTGCCGTTGATTACAAAAGATTTGCCGGATACGAACTTTTGAATCGCCTGTTCATCATCCTGAGTGAAGCTTTCTTTGTCCAGAAGGCCTTCCTCTACCAGCTTGTTGAAGTACTCCAGCATTTCTTTATACTCTGGTGTAGTTGCTGTATATACGAATTCATCCTGATCTTCCTTATAGGTAAGTCCGTTGCCGAAGCCCCAGCCGCCTTTTGTACCAAATCCGGTCGCAGCAATATTCAACGTGCTGTTGAATTTGAAGCGGTCAGAGAATGGAATGGAGTCCGGGTACTCCTCCTTCAACTGCTTAAGTGCTGTATACAGCTCCTCCCAGGTTGTCGGAATGGCGATATTATGCTTCTCAAAAATGTCGGTTCTCACAATAAGTGTATAGTCTGGCCATACTTCTTCATGGAGACCAGGAAGCACATAATATTTTCCGTCCTCTTGCTTGAGTCCCTCAAGCTCGTCTTCAAGACCCCATTTCTCAACTTTATCCTTGTAGTTCGGCATCAAATCGACGTAATCGCTTACAGGTAGTGCTGCGCCAGAAGAGACGAACGGAGCTTCTTCTCCAGGATAGGTCTTAGGAATAATGAGCGGCGCATCTCCGGAGCTGATGAGTAGTGAACGCTTCTGACTGTAATCACTCATCGGTACAATGGTAGGCTCCAGCGTCACCCCTGTGATTTCCGTAATTTTCTTAAATAGCATCCAATCTTGCTTGATCGGGTAAGCCGGATTGTCGTTGTACATAATCGATAGGTTAAATGGTTCGGTTGCCTTGAAGGTATCGCCTACTGCATAAGACTCCATTGCACCTTTGTTCTGAACTTCCGCTTCCTGAGTGCCAAGGCCGTTGCTGCATGCAGCCAGAGACAAGCTCAGCAATCCGGTGAGCACTACTTTACTCCATTTTTTCTTCATCTTATACTCCCCCTAAGATTTGTAATCCCGCAATTTGTGGTTTCCTAAGTGATTGTGACCGAGAAATAACGATTCTTACCCTTTGACAGATCCGAGCATGACACCAGAAACAAAGTACTTTTGAACGAAAGGGTAAATCGTCAGTATAGGCAAAATGGTAAGAACCATGGTCACCGATTTAATGTTTGCTGATATCTGAGTCAGATTATCCGCAGAAGTTGCACCGACTGCTGCACCGCCTGTCGCCGCAGCGATCATGTTCCGCAGATAGATGGTGACAGGGAACAGCTCTTTCTTATCCAGATAGATAAAGGCAGGGAACCAAGAGTTCCAATGCGCTACCGCATAGAAGAGGATCATGGTAGCAAGTACAGCTTTACTTAACGGAAGTACAATGCGAAGCAATATCCCGTATGTGTTCAGTCCATCGATCGAGGCCGCTTCCTCCAGCTCCTCCGGCATATTCTCAAAGAAGGATTTCATAATAAGCATGTTGTAGATGCTAATCGCTCCTGGCAGAACAATCGCCCACATGGAGTTCGCCATTCCGAGTGTGTTGATCAGTACATAGTTCGGAATCAAACCGCCGTTAAAGAACATCGTGAACACTGCGAACACCGTCAGAAATTTGCGTCCCATCAGCCGTTTTCTGGATAAGGCATAAGCAAAGATCGTAGTCAAGAACATCGATATCAGAGTTCCGACGACAGCATATATAATGGTGTTCTTATAGTTGGTCCAGAACATGGAATCGCTTGCAACTTTCTTATAGGTTTCAATATTGAATCCTCTTGGAATCAGATTGACCTGACCAGAATTGATATAGGCTTCACTACTAAAAGATTGAGCAACAACGTTGAGAAAAGGATACAGGGTAATAAACACGATGAATATAAGAGCCGATGCGTTAAATATCTTAAAGACCTTATACGATACAGATTCCTTCATGTGGCTGCCTCCTTACCATAAGCTTCTTTCCGTCACCTTGCGTGAGATCGCATTGACGGATAATACAAGAACAAGTCCGATGACGGATTCGAATAATCCGATCGCTGTCGCGTAGCTGAAGTTACTGGATCCAAGACCTACGCGATACAGATAAGTCGAGATCACGTCGGATGTCTCGTAAATCAGCGGATTGTACAGGAGTAGAATCTTCTCAAAGCCGACAGCCAGGAAGCTGCCCATGTTCAGAATCAATACGGTAACGATGGTAGGTAATATTCCGGGAATCGTTACATGCAGCGTCTGTTTCCATCTGTTAGCGCCATCAATTCGGGCTGCCTCATAGAGGGAATCATCAATGGTCGTTAGCGCAGCAAGATACAGAATTGCACCCCAGCCCATCCCCTGCCATATTTCAGATGTGACATAAATGGTGCGGAACCAATCGGCCTGCTGCATAAAGTTGATCGGGTCTCCACCGAAAAATTGGATCAGTGAGTTGATCGAACCATTCAAAGCCGTCAGCTGTAAGATCATCCCTGCTACAATGACAATGGATAAAAAGTGCGGTAAGTACGAAGCCGTTTGAACAAACTTCTTAAACTTCTTGTTCTTGACCTCATTGAGCAGAAGTGCGAACACGATCGGCATTGGGAAGGTCAACAGCATTGTAAGTCCGCCCAGGATGAGCGTATTGCTGAATACTCTCCAGAAGGTCGGGTCCTCGGTAAACATTCGGAAGTAATGGAGTCCAACCCACTGCTCTCCAAAGATGCTGCCCCCAGGCACAAATCTTCTAAAAGCGATGACATTACCGATCATTGGCCCATATTTGAATATGAGCAAGTACAGAATCGGCAAGATTAATAGGGAATAGAGCTGCCAGTCTTTGCGCAGGAGATAGAGGATGGTTCTCCGTTTACTCTTCCTCGCAATGTTCATCTCCGGCAAGGCTGGGTTTACAGTCTTCGGTTCCATAGCTTATTTCACTCCTATCCGTATAGACAAGTCCATAAAATCGCTTACATTTCTAAAATGAGCTATTTTTTTACCCATTTCGTTCTAATCCGGATCTTAACCCCCTTCTGTTGTTGAAGCGCTTACAAATGTGCATTAAAATAATAACGTGAAATTGGTGCGACAAGTGGAATAGCGATCTGTAGCTGAAATTGAAGCTGGATATGCAGCCAGAATTGAGCTGAAAAAGTGAAGAGATAATTGCATACTAGTCATACTAGTATGGTAGTTGCTCTTATTGTAATGAAGGAGCTTTATGAATTCAATACATTTTTAATAATTTTTGTTATATCTACTTTAAAACGCATAAAATGGGTAAATCTGAGCTAGTTAAAGACATGATTATGAAAAGGCAAAAAATAACGGCCCCGCGATAAATTCTGCGGAAGCCGTTATTCATGAGCCCTTATATGGTGTGATCTGCTGTGTTAACAGATACAGGTTTTGCGTTTCTTGAACAGCTTGCCTTTCTCTTCCACTCTGCGGATATACTCCTCTGCCAGCGGTATTTTACAAGCTGTATTCCCAACATCCACATGGACCTTTCCAATCTGGTGTGCTACATTCATCGCCTGTTCATGGAGTGGCTGGACATAGCTCCCCACGCTGATGACAAAGCCATTCATGACCGACCTCACCCAATTCTGTTCCTCATGTACAGTCGATCTTACAAGCTCCAGCAAACCAGCCAGTTCATCCAGATCAAGCTCATCATCCGGTGTGATGGATACATAGTTGGCATAGGTGCTCCAGCCGGCTGTCGCAATCATCTCTTCCTCCGATTGAATCCACTTCATCGCCAGTTCTGTGGCAAAGGGACTCTCTGCAGTCAGCCAAGCCACAGGATACTCTGCAATCATGTACCAATAAGCCTGCTGCACCCAAGCTTCAAGCATCTCCTTCGAGACCAGCTTCGGATTCACGGTAAGACCTGCCAAATACATCGCATCACTATTCCCCGTGCTAAACAAGGACTGCGCAACCTCCTGATCCTTCTTCACTTCCTTCACGAGCTTTTTCTTCATGTCACCCACTCTGACGCCGAAAAAGGGCTCGCGAGCCCCATGTCGCAGGAAGGTCTTCTTGGTCTGCTCTGTCCCCAATTCCTCAAGGGTGCTCATCACTTGATCCAGTGTTAATGCTCCCATATAGCTTTACCTCCATACTGTCATTCTTGTTATTGCTATGTCATGGCCTCTTTCTTGATTTGACTGTGGAACAGATCACTGTAGAATCCTTCTGCGGCAAGAAGCTCATCATGCGAGCCCTGTTCGATCAAGCGCCCATCCTTCAGTACTAATATTTTGTCCGCCTGGCGAATTGTATTCAAGCGGTGGGCAATAACGAAGCTGGTTCTGCCTTGCATGAGCCTTGCAAGACCTTCCTGAATTTTGATCTCGGTCACGGTGTCAATACTGCTTGTTGCTTCATCGAGTACAATGATCGCCGGATTGGCCAGCATGGCGCGGGCTATGGCGAGCAGCTGCTTCTGTCCCTGGCTGATACCGCTGCCGTCCGCACTCAGCACTTGATCATAGCCCTTCTTAAGCCGGGTAATAAAGGAATGCGCATTCGCCAGCTTGGCGGCTTCCTCCACCTCTTCGTCGGTGGCACTCAGCCGGCCATAACGAATATTTTCCCTGATCGTACCTTCGAACAAGAAGGATTCCTGGAGTACAAAAGACATATGAGAACGAAGACTCTCTCGCGATACCTTGGTTACATCCTGTCCATCGACCGAGATCTCCCCTTGATCCGGGTTGTAAAATCTCGAGATCAGCTGAATCAGTGTTGTTTTGCCAGCTCCGGTTGGACCCACAAGCGCGACCATCTCTCCCGGCTTGGCAGAGAAGGATATGTCCTGCAGTGTTGCCCCTTTTTCCTCATAACCAAAGGACACTTGCTCAAATCTTACAGCACCTTCAACATGATTCAGCTTCTCAGCACCGACCTCGTCCTTAATTTCCTCATCCTCATCCATGACCTCAAACACACGCTCGGCCCCTGCGATGGCGGACAGAACGGTATTCCACTGATTCGCGAGATCATTAAGCGGACGGGTAAACTGGCGCGCATATTCTGCAAAGATAATGATCACGCCGATCGTAATCATATCGTTAATGACCATGATTCCGCCGATACCGGCAATAATGGCAAAGCTCAGATTGTTCAGGCTGTTCATCAGCTTCGGAATAAACCCTGATATCGTCTGCGCCCAGAAGCCTGAGAGTCTGATCTTATCATTTTTCTCCTGGAAGGAGGTAATCACACGTTCTTCCTGCGAAAAAGCCTTGATGATCCGCTGTCCCGATAACGTCTCCTCTATGTAACCGTTCAGATCACCGAGATTACGCTGACGCTCCTTGAATAAAGGACCTGTCCGGCGGGTAATCCAGCGCATGCCGAGCACCATCAGCGGAACGACGATAAATGTAAGTAAAGTGAGCAGTGGACTAAGTGTCAGCATAACTGTCACCACCCCCACCAATGTAAGGATACTTGAAGTCACCTGAATAATGGACCCGTTCAGCGTTGCACTGACATTCTCAATATCATTCGTGAGCCGGCTCATAATTTCTCCTTGCTGCCGTTTGCCGAAGAACGGAATAGGCAGCCGGTGCAAGTGGGTGAATAGATCAAACCGCATACGGTAGATCGTCTCCTGTGCGACCTCGATCATCCATATGCTTTGCAAAAAGGCAAAGATTGGGTGAATCAGATACACCGCCCCTAGTGCACACAGGAAGTAAATCCATTCTTGACCCGCCTCTCCCACAAGATAGGTATCTATAGCAACACCAATCAGGTATGGTCCGAGCAGGGCAAGAGCGGAAGTAAGAACGACCATAAATAGAATCAGAGTAAGCTTAAGCCGTCTCTTCGCAAGATAGGACCATATTCGCTTCAGCGTCCAGGACCAATCCTTGGCCTTGGCTGTCTTCTTAGCCGGTCCCTTTTCGAGCGCTGCTTTGTCCTTGAGCACCTCAGAAGGCGGCTGACGAAAGGGTTCCACCAGTTGTTTAAGCATGCTTGGCCTCCTGTCCGAATTGTGATTCATATATGCGTCTATATAATTCTGAATTCTGCAGAAGCTCTTGATGTGTCCCTTGTGCTATCAATCTTCCTTCATCCAGCAGCAGAATCAGATCCGCCGACAAGGTTGACGAAATCTTCTGGGTGATGAGGAACGTCGTGCACGACAGCTCGGACAGTTCATCTAGAAGAGCTGCCTCTGTCTTGACATCGAGTGCACTCGTACTGTCATCCAGAATGAGAATTTGTGGATTCCGGACAAGGGCCCTTGCAATGGACAAGCGCTGTTTCTGCCCACCCGACAAGTTGACTCCACGCTGGCCAAGCATCGTATCATATCCGCTTGCGAGCGACTCAATCGTTTGATGGATCTGAGCTTTACGCGCCGCTTCCTTCACTTCCTCCTCACTTGCCTGCGGATTTCCCCACGCAATATTTTCCTTAACACTGCCAGTGAAGAGTACCGCTTCCTGGGGAACATACCCGATGAAGCCGCGCAGATCATCCACCGGATATTGCTTAATATTGTTCCCGTCTATACGGATCATGCCTTCATCCGGGTCATATAAACGAAGGAGCAGCTGTACAAGAGATGTTTTGCCTGAGCCGGTTGCTCCCATAATCGCAATACGCTCCCCGGCCTTCGCTTCAAAAGACACTTTCTCCAGCACATGAAGGTCACTTCCCGGATAACTGAAGCTTACCTGCTCGTACTGTACACTTTGTGTCACGGCAGAGTTATTGCCTTCTTTTGATATATTTGTCGTACCGCTTCCGTTCCCTTCCTGAACAGAATCGAAACCTGTCCGGTCCGTATCAAGTACCTCACTAATCCGGTGACGCGATGCACTTGCCCGTGATAATGTAGCTACGATCCAGGAGAGCATGGATAAGGAACCCATCGTTCTTACCGCATAATTGATGACTGCTACAACCTCTCCCATCGTCGCATCACCCGTGACGTTAATATCATTTCTACCAAACCACAGAATGGTCAGAATGCTTGCATTCATGACTAGCATGATGAACGGCATCGTCGTTTCTGCGAAACGCTGGGCGGCCATCGTTGAAGTCATCAATTGGCGTATCGAGCGTCCGAACCGCTCAATCTCATGTCCCATGCGGACGAACACCCGGATTAAACGAATGCCGATCAAATTCTCCTGCGCAACGCCATTGACTTCATCCAATCTGTTCTGAACTGCCCGGAACATGATCGACACTTTTTTCATGATGTAAAAAATAAACAGCAGCAGCACAGGCACGGTAACCGCCAGAAACAATCCCAGCTTCACGTTGACAACCAGTGCCATGATGACGCTTCCGATCACGACGAGCGGAACACGGGTCGCAAACCGCAGCCCCATAAACACCGTGTCCTGCAGTTGGGTGATATCCCCTGTCAGCCGGATAATTAGCGAAGATGTTGCAAATCGGTTGAATACAGCGTAAGAGAATGACTGTACCTTCTTGTACAGCGATTCCCGAAGATCTGCTCCAAAGCCTTGGCTTGCATGGGCGGCATAGAACGAGCTTGAGATCCCGGCAGCAAACGCAATAAAGGCACTGATCAGCAGCACACCTCCCCACGTCCACACTACGGACATATTCTCCTGCTGAATACCGTCATCAATAATCTTCTGGATCAGATAGGGCTGAATCAGCTCAACCATGAGCTCAAGCAGCAGCATGAACAACGCTGCGATTGCCGCTACCCGGTACTTCCGCAAATAACTGAATATAAGAGCCATGTACATTCCTCCGACGATTCACTGATTACTCCAAAAAAACACTCATATGTATATTATAACGTAGATTGATTCTTCTCTACCTCTCCATAAGTAAAAAAATAACCGCACCCTGAGTAGGTTACGGTTATTCGGCATGTCTAGTTCATTCTGATCATTCATTCTGAGCATATGTTGAGCTTACAATTTTTTGACAACAGGAATCCAGATCTCGCTGCGATAGTTCGGTAAGGAGGTATCCTTGCTCTCATTCCACAGAATCTCTGGTCCTTGCGCCGCTTCATAATTAGAGGAAGGGAACCAATCCGCATAAATCCTGCCCCAAACTTCCTGCAGCTTATCCGGAAAATTCCCCACCGCTTCAAACACAGCCCAGGTCAAGGCAGGAACTTCAAGCACATGATAATGGGAAGGCGGTGCGAGCGTTGTCGCTGCTCCAATATAATGATCCAGCTCTCCCTGCTCCTCCATTCTTCCTTCGGAGAATTGCGTTGAGGCACTGATCAAGCCTACAGGCTCTATGTTGGATAATGCCTTAAGTTCTGTAATACGTTGTTCATTAAGCTGGCTCCACATGGAAGCAATCTCTGGATTAACGCCGTGAAAGACGATAGGAACCCGCTTATACAGCCCAACAATGCGAAAAGCCTCTTTCTCTACGATTCGATAATTCATTTCTTCTCCTCCTCTAATTGACAAGAAGAAGCTCAGCTTGGGATAGGCTTTGATATTTTTTTCCGCTTGGAGGACTTCCGACGGCAGTATGCCATGCATGCTGTGAAAAGCACGGGTGAAGGAATCTGGCGAGTTGTATCCATATTTTAGAGCAATATCAATAATTCTCAGCCCCGGCTTCGCCTCCATCAATTCCTGCCCTGCCAGAGTCAACCTTCTGCGCCGAATATATTCGAATATCGGAAGACCAGCGAGGAAGGAAAACATCCGCTTAAAATGATATTCTGAACAGCCTGCTGCCCTTGCTGCCTGTTTATAATCCAGCTCATCCACTAGATGCTCTTCCATATATTCCATCGCACGGTTCATGCCTGCAAGAAAATCCATACCCACTATAGCTTCCTCCTTCGCATTTAGAATACAGGAGAAGAGGCAGACTCTCCCGACTTAAGCTGCACCAATTGTGCAGGGTCTGCATCAACCTTATCTTAGCAAAAAAAGCTGTCCAAGTGACTACACACTTGAACAGCTTCCACGTGCTAAAGATTCAGCTGACATTACTTCTGCGCTCTTTGCTTCTCCAGTTCTCTCAGCTCAATCCGGCGGATCTTGCCTGAGCTCGTCTTGGGAAGATCCGAGATAAACTCAATCCGGCGTGGATATTTGTAAGGAGCGGTAATGCTCTTCACATGCTGCTGCAGCTCCTTAACAAGCTCATCTGAGCCTTCCATACCATCTTTCAATACGATAAAGGCTTTGACAATATTTCCGCGGGTCTCATCCGGGCTCGCCACCGCCGCGCATTCCTTCACGGCAGAATGCTTCATCAAGGCTTCCTCCACCTCGAATGGGCCAATCGTATAGCCTGAGCTGATAATAATGTCATCTCCTCGGCCTTCAAACCAGAAATAACCCTCTTCATCGAGGCTTGCCCGATCGCCGGTGATGAAATACTCTCCGAGTGTATTTGCCGGCTTGCGTTCCGGATCCAAATAGTAGCTGCGGAACAAGGCAGGCATTTCGATATGCACCGCAATATTTCCAACCGTGCCTGGTGCTACTGGCTGACCTTCGTCATCCACCACTTGTACAAGTCCTGGCGAGATCGACTGTCCCATCGCACCTTTGCGGAATGGCATTCCCTTCAGGTTCCCGATAAGCAGCGTACTTTCCGTCTGTCCATAACCGTCGCGAATCGTAATGTTGAAATAACGTTCAAAGGTGCTGATGACTTCCAAATTCAGCGGTTCACCAGCCGATACTGCACTGCGCAGTGCAGACAGGTCATATTTCTCCAGACCATCGGATTTGGCCATCAATCGGTACTCCGTTGGCGTACAGCAGAGGACATTAATCCGGTATTCCTGCAGCAGTCTGAGGTAATGGGAAGAATCAAAGGAGCCGCTGAATACAAACCCGGTTGCTCCATGTCCGAGTACAGATAAGAACGGACTCCAGATCCATTTCTGCCATCCTGGTGCTGCCGTCGCCCACACTGTGTCCTCCGGCTGAATATCAAGCCATGGCGCAGTAATGCGTAAATGGGCGTAACCCCAGCCGTGCGTATGCACAACTCCTTTGGGATTGCCCGTCGTACCCGAGGTATAGGTCAGAATTGCAATGTCGTCTCGGTGCGTTTCCACAGCAGGACGCACTTCAGGCTGATTCTCCATCAGCTCACTGAGCATGGACCAGCCTTCCTGCTGCTCTCCTTCCTCAGCCGAGACCGCAATGCGGAAATCAAGGGCAGGCAGCGGCTCTTCAATTCTGTCTACTTCATCGGCAATGGCAGACCATGCAATAACAGCCCTGGCTTTGGAATGATCCAGACGGTAAGACAAATCCTTCGCTCGCAGCATTTCTGACGAAGGGATGATAACCAGACCCAGCTTGAGACAAGCGATATATATAGCATAGGCGATGACTCTTCGAGGTACCATGACCAGAACGCGATCACCCTTGATAAGACCAAGACTCTCCAGTCCGCCGGCAATCTGATTCGCCTTCTTGATCAGCGCTCCATATGTGATCTCTTCGTATTGACCCTGTTCATCCAGGCATCTCAGTGCGATCTTATCCTCTCGATGCTGTTCCATTTCGGAAGTCATATTATATAGTTCAGGGGCAACCCAATGTTCATAATTCACACTCATCTTCTCCTTCGTGACCATGTGTTTGGGTTATTATAACATGTCCTAGTACCAGGTGCTAATTATTTTTACCCCATACTGAGGATCAGATGGGTATTATTACAACTCCCTCTCCCAGTAGTTCACTCTTGTCTTAAGTATTGGCTAGTTGTCCTCTTCCTTAATCTGGATTTTAGGACCAAGAATAATGAAAAAGTAATTAAGTTACTTCTTGGTCTTAGGACCAGAGAGGAGAGAATGAACTGGATCATTGGAATATTGTATTTACGGGCATGACCAACGGTCAGAGTCTAGCAATACAAAATGTGTATTTCCTATTCTTTCGTCAAAATAAAATACACCTTGTGCTAAACCCCGAAATATCGAGGTTTAGCACAAGGCATCAAGAACTTAAATCATATGTATGCAGCAACATACTCCCTGCTAGGACAGCATTCCCTTATATACACCGGGTACTGAGCCTTCAATAACAGTGGCTCCCGTTGTTGTGGCATAGAAATCTACAGGTCCTGCTCCTCCGATCACCGCATAACCGTATCCATCTTGCTTCATATAGTCGAGAGCATAGAGCAGCAGCATTTTGCCGATTCCGCGGCCACGTTCGTGTTCGTCGACTCCAGTCGGTCCAAAGAAACCTTTAACCGTTGCATCGTAACACGCAAATCCGAGCAGCTTGCCGTTCTCGACGGCAATAAGACATGTAATTGGCGATCTGGCGAACGCAACCTCGCATTCACTTACCCAGCCCTTTCCAAAATGAGCTCCGACCCATTCACTTACAACATGCTTCTCCGGTGCAATAGCCCGGCGGATCGTTACCCCTGTTCGCTGTTCGTAGCTGGCTCTTCCTTCCACTTCAGGCAAATCATACAGCTTAACGAGCATATCCGGCATAGAATCCTCCCTATTTGTCTGTTTCCGATGAAACAGGATTATGTGCTAACTAGAGTATAATAGAGGTTCACCTGCAAATGCTTGAGCTAACTCGCTCAATATTTTCAAAAACTTGCTGTTTCGAATCAATTTCATAAGCTCGCTAATGAAAAACGAAGGCCGCTACAAATTTGCCGAGCTGAATGATCAATCTGAGGCTGTTGAACTGATTCAGCGTACCGAGCAGCAGCTTACCAAAGCAGTACGGAACGCCTATCACCCTTATTACTTATGAGATACAAAAAGATAAGGATACAGCAGCAGAATAAGACTACCTTATTTAAAAAGCAAGCGTCAGCATAATCATAATCCAGCGAACCCATTCCCTGGGATCAATGTCTTCCTGTTTAAATGATATTCCAAAATCAACTGAATAGTTAGGAGGCTCGGGAGCAGGAGGAGTAAGATCGTATTGATCCATTATTCTCTCCTGAATTTCCTTCGACATTTCCCTTTCTTCAAGGGCTAATAGACCATTTGTCGATTGATCAGCTGATACTGTAGTTGCCCCAGTCTGATCAACTCCATATGCATCTGCATTTGGCCCATGTATTAAGGCCGCTGACAATAGAAGCGTCATGATTAATGCAGTGCATTTTCTTTTTGTCATCATATTTGCTCATCCATTCTGTCTTGTTACCTATATAGTCGGATTCTATTTTAGCAGAAACCGGCTGCTTGCACACTTGTGTATTAAAACAGAGAGTACTACGTCGGTTTAGAAGGAAAAGATGAACGAATTTGAGATCAATGAAAAAATGGCCTTTTTTTGACGGCGGACTGACTAGAAAATGTAAAAAAGCATGGTGAAGATATACTTTATATACTGTGCCAGCTCGGAGACACTCAGATCCAATGCAAAGCTTGCTCCAAAATCTCCTATAAAGGATAGAATCGAATCGTTAGTCGGAACTGGCTCTTCCAGTCCATAAATATCTCTAAGTCGCTCCTGTTCTTCTTCAGACACGGTAGCAGCCCTCATTTCTTCTTTCTATTGACAGCCAAATTATACCATAAAAAGAGGCACTCATATCCTTATGAGTGCCTCCGTGTCTCCATCATTCATTGTCTGCCTACCTTCTGTACTCGTGCTTTCCCTACAATCCCTTTCATCCGGCTGCCGCATTTGCAAGAGATGCTGTGCTTCAGAATTTTCAATTCCCCGCCGCAAACAGGGCAGATGGAACGAACAGAGCTCATATCCATAATTTAAAACCCTCCTCATTTTAAGATGTTATAAGTTATTTTAATTACTTTTTCAATTCGATAGATGGTGTTATCTCGGTGTAAAAATGTCGGCCTGCTCCTATCGCTGTATAAAGCAGAATGTTGTATGCTATAGAATGTTATATAGAAATAGAAATTTACATAAAAAGGAGCATTGAATTCATGGACTTACCTAGAGCGCAGTTTCAACCGCCTTACTATGCCGTGATCTTCTCCTCCAAGCGAACAGAAGGGGATAACGGGTACGGCATTATGGCGGACAAAATGGTAGAGCTTGCTTCACGTCAGCCCGGCTTTCTTGGTGTTGAAGCGGCCCGGGATCAATAGCTGGGAATCACAGTATCCTACTGGAAGGATCTCGAATCCATTCGTGCTTGGAAAGAGCACTCAGTGCATCAGATCGCACAGGAACGAGGCAAAAAGGAATGGTATCGCTCCTTCTCTCTCCGTGTTGCCTTAGTCGAAAGAGATCGTTTTTTTGAGATCTAGCGTATATTCCCTCTATAAATAGGGTTCAGCTGCCTCTTCTTACATTAGATCATGCAAATTCCTTACATAGAATAACATCTTCTGTTTCAGAAACGCCTCATTTTCGTAATATCTTTATATACTCTTCCTTAAACTCTCATATAAAGCTTATAAATGAATGTTTTATGTAAATCGAAGAATACTATTTAAAGATGGCCCTTGTGACAAGAGGACAAAACAGGCCATCTTTTCTTTGATATTAAGATAATCTTTCCTTAAAATTTGGGTTAGCAGCTTAGCTAGCTTCGTTATTATATTTCCAGTCGGTTAATGATACCGTTTTCAAAATAGTGGTAATTGTCTTCATCAGCTGCACTAAACAGGAAAGGAGCGTGAAGGTATGGAGAAGCCCAGTAAGCGGACCGTGCTGATCGTAAGGTTTCTTCTAGCTTCTCCCAGCCGTTTTATCACCGTTCGTGAGCTGTCAGATGCACTTGATGTCAGTGAACGAACGATTAAACGCGAACTTCCCCTTACTGAAGAGTGGCTAGATGAACAAGGAGTAACCCTGACGCGTAAGCCCGGCTATGGGATCATGCTCGAGGGGGACAGTGATGCTCTCGCCACACTTGAGGCCGAGATGGATTCGATATCGGTAAGTCCTTCCTTCTCAAGAGACGAGCGCCGCTACTTTATCATATCCGAGCTGCTCCTTGCTTCTGGGCCGATTAAGCTGTATGCCTTTGCTTCCAGGTTCAAAGTAACGGAAGGAACGCTCAGCCATGATCTGGATCGGATTGAGGAATGGCTCAGCGGCTTCAATATCGAGCTCGTTCGTAAACCGGGCTACGGTGTCTATGTCGAAGGGAATGAAAAAGATGTTCGTACCGCCCTGATCCACCTGCTGCATGAGCATTTGAACGAATATGAACTCATTCACCTAATTAGGGATCGGGATAAAGAAAATGAAGACAATATGAGTAAAGTGCAGTCTCATATTCGAAATCGACTCCTTAACCTGGTTGAAGAAAGTACGATTGTGCAGCTGGAGAAATATCTAACCGACCTGGAGCAGCATATGCAATTGAAGCTGACCGACAGTGCCTTTATCGGCCTTGCCGTTCATCTGGCACTTGCTATCGAACGAATGAGATCAGGACAACGGATTACGATTCCGCCTCAGGTGCTTCATGAATTGAAGCGTCATCCTTCATTCTCAGCTGCTCAAACACTGGTGAATCGGCTTGAGGACGCTTTTTCCCTAACGATTCCCGAGGATGAAACCGGCTATATTACGATGCATTTAAAAGGTGCGGAGATTAAGCTCGATGCCGAAAAGGAAACGGATTATGAAAATGTCAGCTTTGAGCTTGTACGGCTGGCACGAGATATTCTGAAAAAGGCGGAAGCTCTGACCGGTCTTGAGCTGAAGAGCAACAGCCGACTATTCTTTGGCTTCATTAACCATCTTGGTCCCGCTGTTGAACGGTTAAAGCTGGGGTTGGATATACGCAATCCGCTGCTTGGACAGATTAAGGAGCAATATACAAGCGTATACGATATTGCACATCATTGTTCCAAAGTGCTTGAAGAATATGTGGGGCTACCTATCCCTGATGCCGAAATCGGCTATATCGCTCTTCATCTCGGAGCCATGCTGGAATATGCAGAAGCCAAATACATGAAGAATTCTTTAAAGGTACTGGTCGTCTGCGCAAGTGGAATTGGAACTTCCAGCCTGCTCCAAACCCGAATTCGCAAGGAATTCCCGACGCTGCATATTGCTGCTGTTGTATCTGCTGCTGAAACGAAAAGCTATGAAGAACAGGTTGACCTCATCATCACGACAGTAGATCTTGTTAGCAGGCTGCCTGTCGTGCGCGTGTCACCCTTACTTGGTGATAGAGACATCGAGAAAGTAAGAACTATGCTCGAGGATACTACACCACACACGGACCGAGTCCCGCTGAAGAAGGAGTCCTCGGCTTCACTCGCTGACACACTGCAGAAGCAAAAAATGCTGATTGAAGGCATTCAGGATCTCCTGAATAACCTCGTGATCCAGGATGGAGCTTACTTTGGTTCGATTGATGAACTGATTGAGGGAATCGCTGGGAATTATGCCAAGGATGAAGCCGGGAAGACCCAGTTGATCCAAGAGCTGCACGAAAGAGAGAAGCTCGGTGAGACCATTCTGTCCCGGGAAGGTATCTTCCTGCTTCATTGCCGCTCAACCGTCATTTCTAAGCTGACACTGAGTTTTCTCCGTTTCACCAAGCCGATCACTTATGGTTCGGATAAGGAGGCACATTTGTCCGCAGCTATCGTGCTGCTCGCTCCGCGCGGCAGTGACCGAACATACCTTGAGGCAGCAAGCGAAGTCAGCAAGTCACTCATTGACCGCCCGGGCTTTGCTGCACGTCTGACAGACGGAACGTCTGCAGTATTGAACCTGGAAATCCAGGGCATTATGAAAGACCTGTATTTAAGAAAAATAGAACAGTATACAATGGAGGTTGAACAATTATGAGTACTCTCGAACAAAGCGCTCCGGCTCCGAAGAAGACCGGAGGTGTCAAACAGGCCACACAGAAGTTCGGCCGCTTCCTTAGCGCTATGGTTATGCCGAACATCGGTGCATTTATTGCCTGGGGCTTCCTGACGGCTCTCTTCATTGAGGCGGGTTATCTCCCTAACGCAGATCTGGCTTCTCTTGTAGATCCTATGATCAAATACCTGCTGCCTCTGCTTATTGCCTATAGCGGGGGTAAAGCGATTCATGATCATCGCGGCGGTGTGCTTGGCGCTATAGCGGCAATGGGGGTTATCGTTGGTGCGGAAATCCCTATGTTTATTGGTGCCATGATTATGGGTCCGCTTGGTGGTTATATTATTAAACAATTCGACAAGTATATTGGGAGCAAGACTCCATCTGGATTTGAAATGCTCGTCAATAACTTCTCCGCAGGTATTATCGGTATGCTGCTGGCCATTGCAGGATTCTACGGTGTCGGTCCTGTCGTATCCGCCTTTACTGATCTGCTTGCATCCGGTGTGGATGCGATTCTGAACTGGGGATTGCTCCCGCTCGTATCGATCTTTATCGAGCCGGCCAAAATCCTGTTCTTGAACAACGCGATTAACCATGGAATACTCAGCCCGATCGGAATTCAGCAGGCGGGGGAGTATGGTAAATCCATTATGTTCCTGCTCGAAGCGAATCCAGGCCCTGGTCTTGGACTTCTGCTGGCCTATTCGATCTTTGGTAAAGGCTCCATCAAAGGCTCTGCACCAGGTGCTGCCATCATTCATTTCTTTGGTGGTATTCATGAAGTATACTTCCCATATGTTTTGATGAAGCCAATTATGTTTGTATCTGTTATCGTATCCGGCATGGCAGGGGTATTTACCTTCAGCCTGCTCGATGCAGGACTTATTGCGGCCGCGTCACCGGGCAGTATCATTGCTCTTATGCTCATGTCTCCAAAAGGAGGCTACATTCCGGTCATTGCAGGTGTGCTTGTGGCAACCGTTGTTTCCTTCCTGCTATCCTCCCTCTTCCTTCGCAGATCTGCTGCGACAGACGAGGATCTCGATAAGGCTAAGGAAGCCGTATCTGACCTGAAGAACAGCAGTAAAGGCATCAGCGCGAATAACACGACTGGTACTGCTGATTTGAATAATAAAGCACAAATCAACAAAATTATTTTTGCATGTGATGCTGGTATGGGATCAAGCGCAATGGGCGCTACTTCCTTCCGTAAGAAAGTGAAGAATGCGGGTCTCGCCATTGAAGTGACCAACACAGCAATCGAAAATATTCCGCTTGACGCAGACCTTGTAGTCACACAGCAGAATTTAACACCGAGAGCGAAGGCCAAAGCGCCAAATGCAGTACACGTCTCTATCGATAATTTTGTGAACAATCCGATTTACGATAAACTGATTGAGGATCTGAAAGCAAAGGCAGAACAACCTGAAACTTCTCCTGTTCCGGAATATGCACAGGAAGATGTGGTGGAAAGTCTGGATAAGACCTTCCCTGAAGATTCCGTGACCGCAGAGACTAACGGTGAAGCTGATAGCAGTGGTGTACTTCGCAAAGAAAATATCGTTCTTCAGCTTCCATCTGTAAGCAAAGAGGATGCGATCCGCCGTGCGGGTGAATCCCTCGTCTCCGCCGGATATGTGCAGCCGCATTATGTGGATGCCATGATTGAGCGGGAAGGTGTAGCAACGACGTATATAGGCAACGGTGTAGCCATCCCTCATGGTGTAGGAGACGCGAAGAAGGAGATCAAGACGAGCGGAATCGTCATCCATCAGTATCCAGAAGGTGTCGAATTTGAAGGCGGAACTGCATATCTCGTCATCGGTATTGCTGGAGCAGGCCGAGAGCATCTGCAGATTCTCACCAAAATTGCTGAGGCCATCGAGGATGAATCTACGGTTACAAGACTCGCCAAAGTTACAAATCCAGACGAACTGTACAACACTTTCGGGGTATAAGACTTAAAGAAATGCAACTCTTTATATAAAGGCGGGAATCACAATGAAAAAAGCAATACAATTTGGGGCAGGTAATATCGGGCGCGGCTTTATTGGCGCCCTTCTCTCCCAGGCAGATTATCATGTCGTTTTTGCCGATATTAACGAAGAAATGATCAATGAACTGAACAACAAGAAGAGCTACCAGATCCACATCCTTGATCTGGAACAAAGACAAGAGACGATTACCAATGTATCCGGCGTATTGTCGAATGGACCTGACATTGTACAAACGATTGAAGATGCCGACATCATTACGACGGCGGTAGGACCTAATGTATTGAAGATCATCGCCTCAACCTTGGCTGCTGGTATTGAAGCACGCCGTTCTTCCGGACAAGGCACACTCAATATCATCGCCTGTGAGAATATGGTGGGTGCAAGCAGTCATCTGAAGGAGCAGGTGTATACTCATCTGTCTGCTGAAGCAAGAGCTTATGCGGATGAACATGTCGGCTTTGCCAACTGCTCTGTAGACCGGATCGTGCCTCCTTATGAAGGAGAGAATATACTGGATGTCGGCGTGGAATCCTTCTATGAATGGATCGTAGAAGAGCCTTCCCTCAAGGGAGACACAACTCATATTCCAGGAATGAAGCTGACGGACAACCTGCTGGCTTATGTGCAGCGTAAGCTGTTCACCTTGAACACAGGTCATGCCATCACGGCTTATCTCGGGTTCTTGGCAGGAACGGAAACGATCGAGGAGAGCATCAATAACGAGACCATCCGCTCGGTTGTTCGCCAGGCGATGGAAGAAAGCGGCGAAGCTCTGATCAAGAAGCATGGGTTTGATAAGGATGAGCATTACAAATACATCGACAAGATCGAGAATCGCTTCAAAAACCCTTATATTCGGGATGAAGTTATCCGTGTAGGACGTGAGCCTCTTCGTAAGCTCGGAGCGGCTGATCGTCTCGTAGGTCCGGCAAATATGGCGATTGAATATGGACTTCCGCATGAGGCGCTTCTGACAGGTATTGCTGCGGCTTTCCATTATGACAATCCCCAGGATCCGCAATCGCTCGAATTGCAGAATCTGATCAAGGCCAAAGGAATTGAAGCTGCCATCACGGAAGTGACCGGCTTCACCTCGGGCAGTGAAGATCATCAAGTGATCAATAAGAAATATGCAGAACAAACCAAATAAATGGTGATATAGCAGCCCTCCTGAACTGTCGTTTAGGAGGGCTGTTTAATGTTTATCCACTGATTTTTGCATATCTGGCTTGTTTTAAACTATGGTACACTGAAAGAAGAACTGGATTACATTTATTGGAAGGGGTTCATTGAATTCATGCCTAAAATTCTCAGCTGTTATCCAGAAGGTAAATTGAAAGCGCTAACGTTGAGCTATGATGACGGTGTTGTCTCCGATCGGCGGCTAGCCGCTATTTTTAATGAGAATGGTCTCAAAGGTACATTTCATATTAATTCGGGAATGTTCGGCGATACAAGATATCGTGCCCGTCTGACAGAGAACGAATCAAAGGAAGTATATCAGGGCCATGAAGTATCCGTACATACCGTAACGCATCCATCCATTGCCCGCTGTCCCAGAGAGCAGGTGCTCTATGAGATTATGGATGACCGCAGAAACCTCGAAGGACTGTTTGGTTATCCTGTCAGAGGCATGTCTTACCCTAACGGCTCCTATAGCCAGGAGATTATTGAGATGCTCCCCGTGTTCGGCATTGAATATGCACGTGTCGTACAAACGACGGGCGGTTATCAGCTGCCCGAGAATTTTCTTGAATGGAAGGCGACCTGCCACCATAACCAGAACCTGAAGCAGCATGCGGAGACCTTCGTTTCCCTGCCGCGGAAGAACATTCACCTAATGTATGTCTGGGGTCACAGCTATGAGTTTGATGATCAGGACAACTGGCATGTTATCGAAGAATTTAGCAAATACATAGCTGGACGCGATGACATCTGGTATGCGACAAATATTGAAATCGTTGATTATGTGAATGCGTATAAGAATCTGAGATTCTCGGCAGATCAGCATCTTGTGTATAATCCTTCTGCTGCGAGCGTATGGGTGCTGCTGGACGAACAGCCTGTTGAGATCAAGGGCGGCCGCACAACCGTTTTGTTCTAGACCCGAAAGGGAAATCAATTTCTTGTTAACAGAATTAAAATACACAAGCCCCCTGTAAAATAAGTTGCAGGGGATTTGTGGTTTCTCGCAGAATGAATAATGTATTCATTTTTCAATTCCTCTATGCACCTGAATTCATCTCCTCTCCATACTCAAATCGTTATAAATTCTCCTTCTACACAGGTATTTTTATTAGGCCTTTAGTCATACTGATTCATATGAGCGAAAATGATTTAATAGTAAGTAAGCGATTCCAAAAATAAATCTTCATTTTTCTCTCCCTTCTACCGACATAGTTATTATGAACTAAAGCATGCGCGAATGGAGGAATCCATATGATTCAAGAACTACGAAAGGCCGAACGAAAAAGATACAATGTACACTTATCTCTAACGGACGGATCTACTTATTCCGGTATCGTAAGTTTGAATATGGGTCAAATGAAGCTTCGGTTAAAGTATCGTGGAGGCATCGTTACCGTTCCTTTCCATGAGATCAAACACTGCTCCACACTCGTCCCCATATCTGTGTAGACGTTACGCACTATGCAAGCTCTTATAATGAAGAAACAGCTCATTCATAATGAGCTGTTTCTGTAGTAAACCTAACTTCCGATAAAAAATAGTGCGGCCGCACCCACTGCGAGCAGTATGAACGAAACAATGGCTGTCCATCTTCTATACTCTATGTATCGAATTACATACACCAACGCCATCACGACAAAGAACCATCCAAGTGAGAACCCCGAGTTAATGAAACCAATAACCAGCATGATAAAGGCAACCACGGTCAGCACTGCCTCTAGCTTTGCCAGCATCGGATTACGATCCTTCTTGTCCTTTGAATTGAATATTCGAATCACCTCCTCAGCGAAATTCAGGATGTCGCTTAATGCACCGTTGTATCAATTAAATACACCCGATCTTCGAAACCACCACGTTGTTTTTGCTTTTCCACCCTTTTGCTCTCCAGTTGTTCAGGTGTTGAGCCATGTACCTTTGACAATGCCATAATGACTTCCAGCACATCTGCCAGTTCAGTAAGAGCCTCTTCATCATGATCTGTTAAATAGTATTCCTCTATTTCTTCCATAAGCTTAATCCTGAGCTCGGATTTATATTGCTCTTTATCAAGAACGGTAATTCTACAGGAATCTCCCCTCGAAGCTATAATCGTTGGGATTCGATCACGAACAAGCTTATTATAAGATTTTTTCTCGCCAGTAAAAGAAGATCCTGATTGACCAGCTCCTACGATCACGACTTCATTGTCTATCTTTTCATGTGTGCCACATTTACGTGTCTTGCGATTCTTTCGTTGTTCACGTACTTCAGGAGCTACTCTTACCTCATATTTATCGCCATGCAAATACCAGGGCATCTGTTCATCAATGCCGAAATTAATGAGATCATAAAGCTGACTAGGTCTATAATCCGAAATTGTTGCTAAGTACCGATGAAGGTTCTGAATTCCACTGAATTCCTTAAACTGTTCTCCATTCTTATATAGATCAATTTTAAAGCCCATACCTATAGTCTCCCCTTATACTGAAGAATGTGGACCCCTGCGCATAACTCCAATTATACCATTTTTACGTACGGCTTTTACCTGCTTAAGCTGCTCTTCACTGTTCCACAACAAAAAACAACCGTTCCCGACAAGCAGGATAGCATGGATAGGCCTTCCATTTGCTTTAGGAACGGTTGTTTTTGATTTAAGATCATACTTTTTAAAACTTAATTTCTACTACTTAAGCACTTCGTTCATCGTCTCAAGGAGTGTATGGGAAGCATCGCATTTATACTCCCAAAACATGATGCCCGCAAGCCCCTGCCCTATGACATACTCACATTTTGCTGTGATGGATTCCGGATCATCGTAAGAGATAAACGTATTGCCGTTAAACAAATATGGCGACTTCGCCTCGTCATCCCAATATCTCGTGTATCCATTATTATTGATATAATCTGCTGACAACTCCGTATAATCCGGGCCAAATCCTCCTGTCGTCGCTGCCATCTGGTGCAGACCATTGTTCCGCCCCGGCACGCCTGTCCACTTCCGGGAATAGAACGCGGCTCCAATAACTATTTTATCCCTGGGAACCCCTGCGTCGTGAAACATATTCACCGAAGCGTCCGTGCTGATACGATTCAAATCCCCTGTCGCAGTATAGAGATTGGTGTGATGCCCGGTGAGCACTTGGAAGCCTCCCCGCATGTCATAAGTCATCAGCTGCACATAATCAATATAGGGCTCAATTTGACCCATCTCCGTACCGTCAATATAATATTGATCGGCTCCGGCAGCAATGGTCAGCATGTAATGTCTGCTATCTTGTTCACCCAGCTGATCCAGCTCTTCCCTGATCAATTTCAGCAGCCGTGTGAAGTTCTGCTTGTCCGCGGGAGATGCAGCAATGCCTGCCTGACCATAGCATGGGTATTCCCAGTCCAGATCTATGCCGTCTAACGAATAGGTCTGTACAGTGCGGGCAGCTGATGCTGCCAGCTTCAGCCTCCCTTCCTCGGTTGCTGCTGCTTCAGAGAAGCCGCCGCAGCTCCAGCCACCTACGGACAGAATGATCTTGAGCTCGGGATGCTTCTCCTTAATAACAGAAATCTGCTCCATATTATGCAGGTGACTGGTCTGAATAACTCCGTCCTGAATGATGCCAAAAGCGATATTGATGTGCGTCATCCGGTCCAGATCTACTTCTGTGACTTCGTTCAGTCCACGGTGACTAACATATCCAATAATCCATTTTTTGCTCATTCGTCTTATCCTCCAGTCTGCTTCACTTCGCGAAGCTGTCGGTTCAGCCGGGAACTGACCTGAATGGCTTCCCTTACAGCTCCGATGCGGTAACCGGACGACGCGTATCGAATCTGATTCGCTTCATCCAGTACGACCAGATGAGGATACCCAGACTCTAGGGCGGAAGAACTCCGAAACAGCTCAGGCAATGAGGAAGGATCACCCTCGGCTATATGAACCTGCCTTGGAAGCTGCTCCAGCTGTTCATCTCGCAAGGTCATTTGCTTCCCTGTAGAGCCTGTAATCAATAAGATTGGAACATTCCGCTCCGCCAGTTCCTCCTTAAGGTCAGCAAGCTCTTTAAATAAGTGCATGGTCGGTTCTCTCTCTGGTTCTATCCAGGCAGCAATAATGCCGCAGGCAGTACCAGGTCGCTTATCGTTCATACCGGGTGCGGTGCCATACTGCCGATCCAGTGCTAAATTGTCGTTCACTGTCCCCATAACGGGAATCTCTTCCTCGCTGCTGCGCAAGGTGATTGTCACTTCGGTTTCTTTGCCTTCCTCCACCTCAAAGTAAGTAAACCTTGCCCTCACCGTACCGTCTTTGAGACGTACGCCCGTAACCATACGGTAGAAGCCCGATTCGACCTCCAATGGTTCTGCAAACCAGTCTTTCGATCCAAACGGAAAGTGCAGGGTCACATATTTCCCATGGACAAGCCGGGCGATGGAAATATCCTCATAATAAGCAGCACTCGGTATACCTTCTGCTGACTCTCCCAAGTCAAGATGCAGGTATCCGATTCGCTCGCTCACCTCATCATTACTGCCTAGATCCGCATAGATCCAGCTCCCTTTTTGCCAATACTGTGGTTTGTGCTCATTCGGATGCAGACGAGATGGAATTCCGAAGCTGCGGCATAGGGCAACAAACAGGACAGCGAGGGAGTCCTCATCTCCGGCCATCAAGCGGTAAGTTCCAGCGACAGTGCCTTTTCCTTTCAGATTCGGCAGATCTTCAGAGCACATATACTGTTCTTTCAGCTGTTCGGCCAGAAGCTCAGGTCGTTTTATGAAGGAGGCTTGCTCTTCCAGGTTATAGGCAGCCTGGAACTGCTCTCTGTATAGACCAAGCATCTCATAAGATACCCGCGGACAGAGGACATAAGGAATGAACAAGGTGTCAGGCAGCATACCTCGAAGAGGAAGAGCACTTCTCAGATGCTCGTGCAGCACAGGACGGAAAGTATCAATCAAATCCTTGCTGTTGAGCGATTCCAGCAGAATGAGGGGCCATTCTCCATGCTCAGGAGCGCTTTCCTTGAGAAATTCTGCAATTTCATGACCATTGCCGCGTGCCTTCTGCAGGACATCCCATACTCTTCCCTCCGGTAGACCCAGCTCCTCAGAGAGAAGCCTGCTCTCAGACTGAGTGACAAAAGTGCCTTCAAACGCTGCACGAATAGCGGCCCCTTCCTTCATTCGCTCCTGATGCATGGATTCCGCCTGTTCCGTCAGCTCTGGAAGCACCTCGCCTGCCAGCTCAGGAGGAGGTACCATATCAAGATCAACAACGCCGCTCTCTTGAACCTGTGGAGAGGAAAGATTCAGAATCAGCTCCACTTTGTCCATCTCGGCCACTCTTACTTTGCGCTCCTGCCAGTGATCCTGGAATACAGCACGAATCAGCAGGTCCCCATAGCCTGTCTTAAAGAAGGCTTCTCCTCTCTCATCTGCCGTAAGCTCTGCAATCGGATAGAACTCCGCCATGTTATATAATTCGAAACGTACTATCGCTCCCTGTACCGGCATTCCGTCCTGGTCCTTGACTGAAACCGTAAGCTCCTTCGCAGGAGCATAGTTCGTAAGGAGATTCAACTCGGTGTACCATTGCTTCGCTATCGTAATGTCCTCTGAACCGTGATAGCTGCCGAGCACCCTTGTGTTCATCAGCATCGAGCGTCGTGCCGGCGGTGTAAACCATCCTTGATTAAGGCGTGCTTCCGGTTCGCATGCACCAATATAATACCAGGTACCATCAGCCCAAGCTTCCACCCAGGCATGATTATCATCGCAATGGGCCCATCGAGGTGTATATACCTGACGAGCAGGAATGCCGATACTGCGCAGTGCTGTAACTGCCAGCGTAGATTCTTCACCGCATCTCCCCCGGGCACTTCGAATCATAGTTAGCGGTGAAGCGGTTCTCAGATCACTGCCGATATAAGTTGCCTTCTCATAGCACCAGTAATTGGTTTCCAGAATGGCGTCTGCCATGGATAATGAGCGGGTACGGTCAGCAAGCTCTGCATAGAAAATATCCCTGCAATCCTCGATATTCTCGGTATTCACCCTCGCCGGCAGCACAAAATGCAGAAATAGTTCATCCGGGACCTGCTTACCCCACGGAACTTCCTGCCGGATTCGTAATGCGGACCGCACATGGCTTAAAAACACCGAGCTTGGAACATCCGCCAGATCCTGCAGCGGGCTGTAGGCATACACATACTTCAGCGCCCATTCCTCTTCTAAGGTCATCGTCTCCTGAAAAACAGCAAATATCTCATCTGCTCTGGCTCTGACAAGCTGCTGCTTAATACGAAGCTGATTCTCAATATCATTCATTCTTTCACGGGTTAGTGAAAACACCGAGGTTTGTGTACTCATATCTATTTCACTCCTTCCACAGTTTTCCATCCTCACGGATGATCCACGTGCCGCTTCCGTCTGCTGCTTCAGCAGTAATTTGAAATAAATGCTTCGCTGTATAAACCTCGGGATCGAGTTCCAGGTCCGAAGACCAGCCGAGTCGTGTCAAGTCCTCCGTATAGCTTCCATTGTGTTCTGCGAAATTACGCTGCAGGTAGTACAGTTTTCTAAGCTCCCACTTTATTCGTTCATCCTGAGAAATACGGAATTGACCCGGACCTTCATCATCTGCGAATACGACATATCCCCACAGCTCAGGATAATGCATGTTGATCAGGCCCATCGGAGACCAGACCCAGTTATCCTCGGGGTAAGGCTTACCCGTATCAGGATTAATCACTTTGCTATAAATCCCACCTACCACCTCTGTCTGCCACTCCACCCTTGAGAAATTCACTCTCCAGTACTCACCCGGAAGCGGAGCGCGGTGTTCTTTCGCACATTCCTTCAGACTGGTCCAAGGTATAGCTGCTTCAACAGACCATTTGCGGTTCGCTGCCTCTGGATTGTTGAGCTCGCCGTCTATATGCACCGCTGTCCTCAGTCCCTTCATATCCCAGCTGTCCAGCGGAGGGCCGCCGTCCCGGTAAGGCTTGATGAGGAGTAAATCCCACACCGTATTCAGCGCATTGATCTCAAATTCGTAGTACCCGTGACTGTCTCCGTCCGGATCAATAAAAATTTCAAAGTCATTATCATAAAAAATGACCGAGTCACGTTCTGTCAGCGTAGCCCAAATACGATTCTCCCACAGCTCAGCCCCTACATAAAAATAGTCATCATCCCACAGCATCTTCACTCGTGTATCTTGACCGGGCCGGGGACGGATATCGCCTTCAATATCGACAAACTTATCGGTCCATGCTGCCTTGTTCCAGAATGGCTTGTCGAGTCTTCCGTCAAGTACAGCCTCACCATTTGCGCGCCGGCAAATATAATGCTTCGGTTCATACTCTTCGATCTGAGGGACAGGCACCCCGCTCAGCATCATGATGTCCCCTCCTCATCCAGAATTCCATCCTGCCAAGCCTGATAGATGAATTGCGAGAACAGGCTGTTCGACCAGGCGAACCAGGATCTCGTATAATTGTGCGGATCATCGGCGTGAAAGCCTTCGTGCATATAGCCGGTATCCGCGTCCGTTGCTTCAAGCATTTGAATAAGGGTCAGCTTCTCTTCAGCAGATTGAGCGGTTATCCCCTGCATAGACAGCGCCATATGCCAAATAAATTGGTCTGGTGTATGCGGGCTTCCAATTCCCCGGGCACAGCTGCCTTCATAGTAGAACGGATTGTCCTTGGAGAGGGCGAATCGCCGTGTATTCTGATATACCGGATCGTCTGCTGTACAATATCCAAGATAAGGGATAGATAAGAGCCCCGGTGTACCCGCATCATCCATCAAACAGTAATTCCCGTATCCGTCTGTCTCATAGGCATAGATCGGGCCAAACTCTGGATGCCGGTAAATACCGTAGAGAGAAATGCCGCGGCTGATTTCAGCTTCAAGCTGTTTAAGCTCCTGTACAAACCTAGCATCCCGGTAAATCCGGTCTGCAAATTCCTGCATATAGCGGAGCACCACAACCGCAAACATATTGCCGGGAATGTTATAGTGAAAATCGCATGCATCATCGCTTGAGCGGAATCCAGACCAGACCATCCCCGTATAGTTCACCGGCGTGCCGAGCCCCTCATTTACGAGGGTATCTTCCGGTATCCCGTTATGACGCATAAATCGATAGGGGGAGCGCGCCTCGTGACGCTGCTCGGTACGGAAGAGTTCATATATCATTCGCATTGCGGACTTAAATTCGGCATTATACACTGCTGTATCCCCTGTTTCTTGCCAATAATGGTATGCAAGACGCATCGGGAAGCAGAGAGAATCAATCTCGAATTTGCGTTCCCACACCCATGGGGACATCTCGGTTACGTCGTCTGTATTCCAGTGCCAATCGCTTGCTGATTCATTAAATGCATTGGCATAAGGGTCCAGATGAATATACTCGACATGCTTCTTAATGAGACCACTGATTATTCTTCGAAGATCCGCATCCTCCTTCGCGAAGGGTACATAATGAATGACCTGTTCGACCGAGTCCCGAAGCCACGACGCCGGGATGTCTCCCGTTATAACAAACGTCGTCCCGTCATCTAGCAGCTTGACCGTTGTCTCCAATGTATTCGGGAAACAGTTTCGAAACAGCTTGGAGAGCTTTGGCCTATGGGAGAGCGCCTGCTCTGCCTTATCCAATACCTGCTGAATAGCTTCAGGCAGCGGGAATTTCGGAATGTCTATGCTGGGGAGTTGAAAAGAATCCATTAAAGAATAAAGCTCCTTTCTCAACAGAATAATGAGGTGTCTTAAACCTGGCCTCAGCACCGTTAACCTAATTAATTGTGAGTGACCACCGCACCAGAGCCGCCATACATTTCGACTTCTTCATCGAACTCCAGCTTCACGACGGTAGTCAGCTCATGAGTATCCTCATGAGTCAGATGAATCCAGGTTGTACCTGGAATCTGAAACCACGGAACCCCGCCATGAATTTCGTGTGTCAGCTCCTTGCCTGAATGGAGTACAGATGCCTTCTTGATTTTACTCAACAGTCCCTTGAGACAAATGCTCTCCTTCGGGTCTCCATGCACAAATAAGTAAAGTGACTTTCGATCGGCAGAGAGAGCACTCCCTTCCCCGTAGTAGCGGGTCATAATCCCGTCTCTTGTTCCATATACCGCTTCCTCGTGAGCTCTGATCCATTTTCCCAGCCCGAGTAAAATAGCTTCCTGTCTGTCGTCAATGGTACCGTCTTCTCTCGGTCCAATATCGAGCAGCATATTACCGCCCATCGAGATACAGTCGCAGAACATACGGACAATCTGATGCAGTGATTTGTAATGCTGATCCGTCGGCACATAACCCCAGGAAGAATTGATCGTTGTACAGAATTCCCACGCTCCTTCCGGACGAGTAATCGGCAGCCCTTGCTCAGGAGTCTTATAATCTCCATGTCCCGCAAGACGTGAATTAATGATGACCTCTGGCTGCAGGGATTGCAGGTATTGCTTAAATGCAGGCAGATTCCACTGCTCCGCGCTCCGTTCCCAATCCCCGTCAAACCACAGCAGGTCTACCTTGCCGTATCCGGTTAGCAGCTCTTCCAGTTGATGATTGTTGAATGCAAGAAATCGGGTCCACTTCTCCTCATCCTGAATTCCGTTTGCCGGATAAGAATAATTGTTGACAGAAGCCGCGTCCTCAGGAACCTTGCCTCCTTCATACACACTTGGATAATCAGGGTGAGACCAGTCAATCAGCGAATAATAAAGTCCAAGTCTTAATCCTTTAGCCGTGATCGCATCAGCATATTCCCGCACAATGTCGCGACGCGCCGGCGTTCTCTTCACCGTATTGAGGTCACTGTACTGCGTGTCCCACAGGGCTACTCCATCATGATGCTTGGTCGTGAGCACCGCATACTTCGCTCCAGATTGCTCAATGAGGTCAGCCCAAGCCTCGGCATCAAATTGAGAGGCTGTAAATCCGTTCAGCTGATTCATGTACTCGTCGTAAGTCATCCGTCCGTTATAAAAGGACCATGATTCCGCAACTCCATCTACTGCATAAATTCCATAGTGAATAAAGATTCCCAGCTTCGCATCCTCAAACCACTTCTGCATACGGATATCTGCACCTTTCCATCTATGAGATTCTGAACACATGAGCAATCGGTGCAACACCGGTCAGCTCACCTTCCGGCATTTCAACTTCAATCCCTTCCCCTGTCTTCGTGAAATGGAGATCCTCAGCTCCATCGACTAGGTCAATCCGGGAAATATCCTCGTGATGAATCAGCGGAAGCATCATCGTGCGCTTCACTTCCTGTTTCTTATCAGCATAGAGATAAAAAGCATAAATCTGTTCATTCTTTTGTGTGAAATGGACGTTACCTGCCGAATAGGGTTCACATATCCGTGTTCCGTATATGGATTCTCCGTAAGCCTTCAGCCATGCCCCCATACCCTCAATCCGGGCAATGGCTGTTCTGGACAATCGGCCATCTGGCTGAGGTCCGACGTTAAGAGCCAGGTTGCCTCCTTTTGCGACGATTTCGATCAGCATATGAATGAGCTGCCGTACGGTCTTGTAGTCATCCTCGTAGCGAAAAGAAAACGAGGTGCCCATCGTAATACAGCTCTCCCACGGCACATGAAGGGCCCGTTCCGGCATCGTCTGCTCCGGGGTAATCAGGTTCTCGTAGGGTCCTCCCACTGTTCGATCTGCAGACAGAAGCCAAGGCTGCAATTGACGAGCCTTCTCCACCACTTCGCCGAGACGAATATTCTGGACCCTATAATCGTTAACCCACCCGGCATCCAGCCATAGAACATCGATCCGTCCGTAGTCTGTCATCAGCTCCATAATCTGCTCATGGGTGAACTGTACGAATTCCTCCCACAGCCAAGGGTACTCCCTAGGGTCATAGCTCGGACCGCGTGATGTCTTCATCCCTCTCTCCATACCTTCAGCCCAATAATAGGGAGAATGCCAGTCTGCCTTGGAGAAATAAGCCGAGATTCCGAGTCCTTGAGCACGAAATGCCTCGAATAGATGCTTCGTAATATCTGCATACCTATGCCTCGAGAAGGGACATTCTCTTCCGGTAATCCGATATTCTGTGGTACGGGTATTCCACATACAGAACCCGTCATGATGCTTCGTCGTAAAGTTCAAATATTTAAATCCGTTATTTGCGGCAAGCTCTGCCCATTTCTCTGGTTCAAAACGAATGGGGTTAAAGGTCTTATTCAGTTCAAAATACTCCCGCTTCATCTCTTCACCGTCAATATCCCACTCAATATCGGCACGGGACCACACCGCATCTTCATCACTAAGCGCCCAGGACTCTACGATGCCAATCTGGGAATAAGGACCCCAATGCATCATTAGTCCGAGCTTCTGATCCTTAAACCATTCCAAGCGTTCCAGCAATAACGGATCTTCGGGCTTGACCCACTTATCCTCGCTGCTGTAATTATGAACTCCCTGCTCTACGGCAGGTGAAGCTTCTGTCTGGGTCTGATCTTGACTCATCGTGTACCCTCCTACTGAGATTAGAGAAAAATCTGCATTTGACGAGATTTGTATGTCCAAATCTTTTGTTTATTGCTATCATGTATAAGAAATGACCAATTCATAGGAAAAGGAGGCGGCATTTCATCTTGAGAATGGACTATTTCAAATCCAAGCTGTTCCTGAAGTACATCCTGTCCTATCTGTTCATTCTGCTTATCCCTCTCGTACTCATGACTGTGTTTATTTATGAAAATGCTGTAGCAACCCTCCGTACTGAAATTGAAAGCTCACGTCTAGCCCAACTCTCTCAAACGAAAGTAACGATTGATGGCCGTATGAAAGAGCTCAGTGAAATAGCTTCACGGATTTCTTATGATGATCGGCTCTCGTCCTATCGTGTGAACAATACACGCACCAGCCCGGAAGCGATTCGTGCTCTGGATCAGTACAAGGCGACCAGCTCCATGATTGATGAAATTCATCTCTACTTCCACAACGATAAACGTATTTACTCCAGCAAAGGCTTAACCGACTTTGAAGTATTTGCAGACAATTTCAGCTTTGCGAGCTGGGACAAGCAGTCCTTCTATCGTGATCTGAATGAAGTGAAGCATCCTACTGTAAGACCTGCTGACTTGGTCACCAAGATCGGAGGAGTGCAGGACCGTAAGCTGGCCTTTCTCATTCCGATTACACCAAACAGTCTTAATCCTCATGCCACCGTCATGTATTTCATTAAGGAAACAGAGATAACCAATCTGATTGATTCGATCCTTGGAAGCTACCAGGGTCTCACCTTCGTTCTTGATGCAGAAGGTCAAGTGCTTGCTGCGAATCGTCAAGGGGATACACTGAGCGAAGAAGCCTCACAAACCCTGTTTGCAGAGACTGCTCCAGGTATCCATGAACGAACACTGGATGGTAAAGAGCATTCTATTGTATCGGTTCAATCCGAATCCAATGGATGGACGTATATGACGGTAATGCCAAGCTCACAGTTCTTCAGCAGTGTGATAGATGTCCGCAGCGTTATGATTATGATCATTGCACTCGTACTGCTTATTGGAGCCGTCATCGCACTTGTTCTTGCACGAATGCAGTATCGTCCTATCTCATCGCTAGTCGAATTCGCATCCTCGCGCTTCCCTGAGACACAAATCAATGGAAAGCACAGTTACCGAAACGAGCTGGAACGGATACGCTCTGCTCTGCAGGATTACAGCTCCCGCATGGATATACAGGAGCCTTTTGCCCGCAATCACTATCTGTCCACACTCATTAAGGTTGGAGACACCGATCATCACTCACCTGAGCTCGCACAGCTGTTTGATCTTAATCTAAGCAGGAACAATCTGTTCGTGATGGTTATCGGCTGGAACGAAGCAAAGCCCTCAAATATGGATAATCGCAGTCAAATTATTAATCGGCTTGCTCGCTTTGAGCTGCCCGAGCTGCAGGCAACCGGGTATGGGGTAGAACTGACACAGCTGGATCAATTCGCGATCATTATCAATTTTGATGAAGCCGAAGAGCTTGATGAACTGGCCCAAATGAAGCAGATTACAGAGCAGATCCGCAGCATGCTGATGAATACATTTGCCATTACACCGATGATTGGGACAGGAAGCTGTTACCATCACCTTCACGAGCTGAATCAATCTTATATCGAGGCTTGCTCGGCCTTCGATCTGCTCGTTCCAGGGGAATTCGGGTCCGTAGCGCTGTTTGCAGATTTGTCCAAGACACCGAGCCACTCCTTCTGGATACCGAATCATGTTCAGCTAAAGCTTACGCAAAGTCTGAAGCAGGGCAACTATGACATCGCCTCCCAGATGATTCGCTCGTCTGTAGACAGTCTGCAGGCTTCCAAGCTGCCGGCTCTCCTTGTTCGCTGCATTAGCTTTGATCTGCTCAACACGATATTGAAGACCGCTACTGAACTGGGCGAACATCATATGCTGCAAAGAATTGCTCCAGGCATGGTATTCACCAGCTCACTTAAGGAGCTGGAATCCGTCCTGCTCTCCCTTGCCTCCCAGGTATGTACCGAGGTTGAGCAGGATTCCAAGCAGGAAGAACAGTCCTTGATCGACCGGATCATTGAATATATTGATACACACTTTACAGATCACAGCCTGAGCCTTGATACCATTTCCTGTGAATTTGAAATTTCACCGTCCCATGTCAGCCGATCCTTCAAGGACAAGACGGGAATAAATTTCGTTCAGTACATCTGGCAGAAACGGCTCGATCGAATGATCTACCAGCTGAAGACAACCGATACACCGCTGAAAGATCTTATTCAGGAGGTCGGCTATCTGGATACACCCAACTTTATTCGTAAATTCAAGAAGGAGACCGGTCTTACACCAGGACAATATCGCAAGCAGCACCGCACCACCGCCAATGATGAGAACGGCTCTGCCAGCTAGTGTGCAGAGAAAGCCAACATCCGTAATCCATCGACTCCGGAGAGGATGTTGGCTTGCTTCTTTCATTTCATAAGATCAAGTTAATCTGTTTTATAAACCTGCAGCATTCCATGTATCGTAAACTTCCTGATAAATTTCCTGGATACGGTCTCCACCCATCTTCTTCACTTGCTCAACGTAGCTGTCCCAATTGGACAGGGGCTCTTCGCCAGTTACAAACTTTGCTTCCATCTGTGTTACATATGTGTTGAGGTCTGAGAGAAGTGCTGAGGCCTCATCCTGCTGCTCATTATTCAAGTAAGCATTCGGGAAAGGCGCTTTACCAATCGGTACGAGCTTTTCCTCATTTTCCTTGGCAATCCAATCATCAAACTCTGTTCTAAGCCCATTTGTCAGCTCAGGTGTGTTATATCCTGGGGTCAGCATGCCAAAGTTTGGTGTAATCGTACCTCTGTACTCCTCACGATCTCCACCGCCTGGAACGGGAAGCCATTCTTTTTCATACGTATCTTTATTTGTGTACTGCCACAAAGTGCCTTCAGGGCCTTGGTTAAATAAGGTTTGTCCTTCAATCGTATATAGATAGTCGATCCAGCGCATCGTCGCTTCCGGATGTTCATTCACACTGGTAATCGCAAAGGTTCCGTTAGCCGAGAGTCCCGGATGCATTCCATAGACTGGAGATCCCTCGATCTCGCTCGCTACCGGAGTCATCAGTGGATTATTCATAGCGTCATTCGGATCTCCGCCGAGTGTAAAGTAGGAGTAGTAATCATTAAAGACAGCGATCTGATTATTTTCTCCCTTAGCTTTTTTCTGCTCAGGCGTCTGGGAGAAGGTCTCATGATCCAGCAGCTCCTCTTCCCATAGACGGTTCATGAATTCCAAATAACCCTTGTAGCCTTCCTGCATCGGACTGTAAAAAACCTGATCCTGCTTATCCACATAGACGACCGGATCATAAATGCCCCAGAAGCCAAGGAAATACATCCGCAGATCGTCCAGCTTGACAGACGTCAGCGGAATTTCGTCAGCCTGACCGTTGCCGTTCGGATCTTCTGTCTTCACTCTTTTAAGAAATTCATACAGCTCGTCCGTTGTTCTTGGAAGCTCGTCTACACCTAGCGCTTCCAGCATTTTGCCGTTATACCACATGGGGCTGCGATACCAGACAGCAGCACTGTCGATGAATGGGAGGGAGTATATATGTCCATCAGGTGTTGTGAAGGATTTGCGAATGTCGGGATTCTCATCAAACAATTTCTTAATATTCGGCGCATAACCTCCATCAATGTAAGGCTCAAGCGGAATAAGAGAACCCTGAGTCCCGTAAGTCACTTGCTCTGCGGGTGTAAGATCGGCTGCGTATAGAACGTCTGGCAGATCGCCACTTGCAAACACAAGGTTCTTCTTCGTTGCGAAGCTGTCAATCGGTGTAAGCTGATATTCGAACTTGATATTCGTGAGCTTCTCTGCTTCCTGCAGGACCGGCATATTGCTCCAGTCTGCTACACCAGCATCCTGGGACATCATGGTCATCGTGATCGGCTCGTCCACAATCGGAAAGCCCTCTTTCTTGACACCCGTTTCCTCCGGGGTACGGGGCTCCGCCGTCTCGCCTGATTCAGAAGGTGAGGTTCCGCATGCGGCAAGCATGCTTGCGGAAAGGATCAAACTGAGAAGAACCGCTGACTTCTTACGAACTCTCTTCATGACAACAACTCCCTTTTCTGATGGTTTATATGGTAACGATCAGCCCTTTACGGAGCCAATCATAACACCCTGTACAAAATAGCGTTGCAGGAATGGGTAGATAATGATGACCGGCAGTGTGGAGACGATGATAACTGCATATCGGACCAGTGCAGCTACCTCCGCTTTGTTATTGAGCGCTGTTGCGGATGTGCTGTCCATCATGCCCGAGCCTTGGGCCGACATTTCCTGCAGAACGAGGATCTGTCTTAACACAAGCTGCAGCGGATATTTATCCGAATCATTGAAATAGATCATGGCGGAGAAGTAGCTGTTCCAGTGTCCTACCCCATAGAAGAGAGCCATGACAGCAATAATCGGCATCGAGAGGGGCAATATAATCTTGAGAAACAGCTTCAGATTCGAGCATCCGTCGATTTGTGCTGCTTCATGAAGCTCTCCCGGAATCGTCCCCTGGAAGAAGGTGCGGGAGACAATAATGTTCCACACCGATGCGGCGGAAGGCAGAATCAGTGCCCACATGCTGTTGATCATGCCCAGCTCCTTAATCAGCAGATAGGTTGGTACGAGCCCTCCTCCGAAGAACATCGTGACCATAAACATTCCCATAAAAAAGTTTCTTCCTACGAAATCTCTTCTGCTGAGCGCATAAGCTGCTGGAATGGTAACCATCAGGTTCACCGCGGTACCGACCACGGTATACAGAATGGTGTTCGCATAACCTGACCAGATGCGTGTATCCTGAAACACACGCTGATACCCCTCAAACGTAATATCTTTGGGAAAGAGCCACATCGCTCCGGAAGCAACGGCTTTTGGATTACTGATTGAAGCACTGATCATATAGACCAGCGGATAAGCGACAACAAGGAATGCAATCGTGACATAGAGATAATTCAGTGTCAGAAAAATTTTGTCTTGTCTCGTTTCTTTAATACCGGTTAGCATCGTCCAGCTCCCTCCTCTACCACAGACTATTCTCACTTGTCTTGCGTGCGATCTGATTGACTACAATGAGCAGAATGGCATTGATTACAGAATTGAACAGCCCGACAGCCGTAGAGAAGCTATACTGAGCATTCTCAAGACCGGAACGGTACACAAAGGTAGAAATGACATCCGAAGATTCCATATTCAGCGGGTTTTGCATCAAGAGAATTTTCTCAAAGCCGACGCCGAGGAGACTTCCCATGTTCAGAATGAGCAGAATGGTCATCGTTGGCACCAGCACCGGAATGTTAATGTTCCGTATTCGCTGCAGCCTGTTCGCTCCATCAATAATGGCTGCCTCATGCAGACCGGGATCTGCTGCTGACAACGCAGCCAGATAGATGATCGTCCCCCACCCGGCACTCTGCCATACTCCAGACAGCACATACACCGTCTTAAACCAGGCCGGGCTTGTCAGAAAGGCTGGGGCATCGAAACCAAGCCATTCAATAAAGTGGATCAGAATCCCCGTTGAAGGTGAAAGGAAAGAAATGATCATCCCGACCATTACGACCATGGAGATAAAATGAGGAGCATAAGTGACGGTCTGGGCGAGCTTCTTGAAGCGCTTGTGCTTCAGTTCATTGAACGCCAGCGCCAGAATAATCGGAATCGGAAAGCCAACAGCCAGCTCATATAAACTGATCGTCAGCGTGTTCCACATCAAATCCCAGAAATAATAAGAGTCAAAGAACCGAACAAAGTGATCGAAGCCGATCCATGGGCTGCCGAATATCCCGCGAACCGGATTGTAGTTCTTGAACGCAATCTGGATGCCATACATGGGTCCGTAGTGGAATATAAGAAAATACAAAAATGCCGGTGCAATAAACAAATACAGTTCCCAGTTTCTCCAGATTTTCTGCCATTGCTTTCTGCTGCTCTTCGGCCTCGACATGGTCTGTTGTCTTCTGACCGTCTTGATCTCCTGCACTCAGGTTCGCCTCCTTCTGTCATTACTCATCTTGGTCTTGCGCCAGGAGCAAGCCTCCAAATACAAAATACAAATCCTGCTATGTCAGTTTTGTTGGCGCAGCTTTAGGTTAACGATAGTGGATGAGGCTTCACTTCGTAAACATGTCATTTTGGCACACCCTATAAACGTTGATATATCAAGGTTTTTCCGTCTTATTGTCAACAGATTACAATTCAATAATATGTTGTTTTCGCACAAAAGAAAGCGATTACATATAGAAAAACGGAAAATTACCAATCTAAAACGAAGGTTTATGATGATCTAAATTTACATTAGGTTTACCTCTTTTTGGTTGTAAGCGATTTTATGATGTTAAATTAAATGACGTTAATTACGGAAATCATAAAAAAAGCACCCTCTACCAGCAAGTAACTTAACATGGCAGAAGATGCTATCCTAGACTACTTCATTTTTATCGTCTTTATTTCATATGGCCGGAAGTTGAGTTCTATGGTTCCCTCGTGATGGCTCAGCACCGTCGTTTCTTTTTCCAGTGCATCGGATTCAAAAACCTCGCTCAACTTGCCGGGCCAGGTAAGGCTTGCCTGCTCACATCCTCCAGCAGATTCATACAATCTGACAATCCAGCCGGTACCGTCTTCTGCCGGTTTGAGTGTGTCCAGGATGACATGCTGACTTTGAAACGGAAGCAACGAGTTAACTGGTGGCAGGATACCGGAAGAAGAATGGAGGGCTGCCTTGCTCACCTGGATATCTGTATTCAGCTCTGCTGCCTTGCGAATGGTCCCAGCCCCTTGCCAGCTCCCTTGATGCGGGTAGAGTGAATAGGTGAAGCGGTGCTCACCCAAATCTGCTGTTATATCCGGCCACTTCGGTGCTCGCAGGAGAGACAAACGAATCGTACTCTCTTGGATGTCATAGCCGTATTTGCAGTCGTTCAGGAGACTGACGCCATATCCATGCTCTGATAGATCCGTGAAGCGATGACCGCACACCTCGAACTGAGCTTGTTCCCAGCTCGTATTGCGGTGAACAGAACGCTCAATTGTGCCATAAGGAATTTCGTAGACCGCCTTGTTCGTTACGACCTGCACAGGGAATGCAACTTTGAGCAGCTTATGCGCTTCATTCCATTCCACATGGGTCTCAAAGTCGATACGCTGATCGTGATGATAGAAAATAATGTCCTGCCGAATTGTTGAATTGCTCAGCTTCCAGATGAACCGGAATACGTCCTTTACCTCTCCTTGACTGAGCAGCTGTCGATGGACAAGGATCGGAGCATCCGCCTTCTGCTGTTCATACCTAGGATCAATATCCCAAGCATCCCAGTATGTAGGCCGGTCGTGGAACAGCTCGAATCGGTTGATTGATTCTCCAGGCATTACAATTTCACGGGAAGCCTCCTTATCCCATAGACTTGTTATCTCTCCATTCGCTCCAAAGGTCACGGAATAATATGTGGTATCCCAGCGATCAGGGAACGCTGCGGCTGGGGATGATTCATGATCCTGGGTACGATCGCTTACCGTTTCGATTTCTTTTAGCCAGATCGTTCGATAACCAAAGGCAGGAATATCTCTCACAAGCACATGCAGACTAAAAACTGCTTGTCCTTGCTCATCCCGCTGTTCATTCCGTTCATATCGTAGAGCCTGCCCTGTCTCATCATAAGGAATTATGTTTGCAGGATTTACCTCGATATCCACAATCGCATCTCTGGCCCATCCAAGGCTGTTATATACGACATAAGGAATTCCATCTCCAACAAGTGAAACGTTCTCTGCGATTTGCTGCAAGCGTTCCGTTAAGACTTCCGAGCCGATGTTAAAGATCTGCTCGTACTCCTTAGAAGAGGTATCATACGTTTCCGTAATTGCGGACCCAGGGATGATATCATGGAACTGATTCAGCAGAATCAGTTTCCACCCTTGCTCCAAATTCGCGGATTCCATATTACCGTGCTTATGCTCTCCACCTGCCAGTTTATTCAGGCTGTGCCATACTTCCGCCTCTCTATACAGAACTTCGGCCTTTCGGTTAGCCCTTTTATTCCTGGCATGTGTCGTATAGGTACCGCGGTGCAGCTCCAGATAGAGATCTCCATGCCATTTGGGAAGCCGGTGCCTTACCTCTTCCGTCGTCTTGAAGAACTCTGAAGCTGTACTGTATCGAACCTCCGGCTGGCCAACCAGCAGCTCACTGCGGTCCATGTATTCCAGCATCTCCCGGGTTACACCGCCTCCGCCGTCTCCATGTCCATACAGCAGCATCTGCTGTGGATGAACAGCGCGCTGCCGATAAGATTGCCAGTGCTCTTGTATATCCTTCGGCGATGTATCTTCATTCAATCCATGATTGAGATAAGAGAGCATCGGTGTACCATCAATACCTACCCATTGAAATAGATCGAAAGGAAATACATTGGTATCATTCCAGTTCAGCTTGGTCGTCATGAAATAACGAATACCGCCATGCTTCAGAATCTGGGGTAAGGAAGCACAATAACCAAAAGTATCAGGGAGCCATTCGATCTCAGAAGTACGTCCGAACTCTTGCTCATAGAACCGCTGTCCATAGAGCATTTGCCGCATCAGCGACTCACCGCACGGAATGTTCAAATCCGGTTCCACCCACATCCCCCCGACCAGCTCCCATCGGCCTTCTTGAATTCGCCGTTTGACTCGGTCATACAGCTCAGGGTCATGCTCCTTCAGAAATTGATACAGGATCGGCTGACTCTGTGCAAATTTGTACCCAGGATACTCATCCATCAATCGATCTACGGTTGAGAAGGTTCGGCTCGTTTTGCGTACCGTTTCCCTTACCGGCCACAACCAGGCAATATCAATGTGTGACTGACCGACCATATGCTCTATTCCTTCCGTACTTCCACCGATCTGCTGTACCTGGGCAGTTAGTTGTTCCTCCAGCTCACATATACGACTACCTTCACGAATGTCGGCCTCACTCATTCCGAGAAATCCATCGAGCGTCCGGAACATCGCTTCATGCAGTCTAACGCTTCGCATATCACTCTCGGCCAGCTGCTGCGCCGTACCTAGCAGTGTCCGAAGTGTATACATTAAGCTCTGTACCGGACGGTTCACCTTCACTAACAGGCTGGTTATACGAGAGATCGGCGCAGGTCTGTTCGCTTGATGGTTTAGCGGGTCAATCGGCTCAGGAATGGGGTCATAGAGCTCAATGGTTAATTCCAGCCTTGAATCCTTCTCGGCATACGCCGGGTCAAGTGTCACATAGGTATGGTTCCGGTCCAAGCCCTGATAAGAAACCCCATTAACTCTGAGCAGTCCTTCCCCGCTCCCGGCGCTAAACACAAGGCCGATCCCTTCCTTTCCCCATGCCTCCGGCCAATCCAATTCTTTTCTGAAGAAATAGGTGATTCCATGCTGGCCGGGAAACTGGGTAAGTGTAGTCCCCTCTGGAAGGGACGTTTCCTCATCATATTCTCCAGGCATGTAATACGTTGTGCTCGTCATTTTCCAATCGTGAATCTCTGTACTCTCCAGCCACTGTCGCTCTGATAGTTCCCGAATCATTCTATGAATTCGCTGCATTTCGCTTAACCCTCCAGTACAGTAAGTTCAGTGCTCAGCGTGTCATCTACATGTCTGCCAATCCTGATGTGAAAAAGCCCAGGCTCAAGAACCGTCTTGTAATCCGCTCCAACATACTCCAGTTCTTGGCGTCCAACGGTAAACGTGATGCGTCTCTCCTCACCCGGCTCCAGCTCGACCTTGCTGAATCCCTTCAGCTCAAGTGCCGGTCTTGTATAAAGACTTGCTGCATCGGAAATATACAGCTGAACGACTTCTGCCCCTCGGCAATCTCCTGTATTCTTTACCATCACTTCGGCTTCGACCGTGTCATCCAAATGCATTTCAGAGGCAGACAAACGGAGATCATTATATGTAAAAGAGGTGTAGCTGAGTCCGTATCCAAATGGATACATCGGCTTGCTGTCCTCCTCCAAGTATCTTCTGCCGCGCGAGCGCTTGCCAAGGTAATGTACGGGCAGCTGACCGACGTGCTTCGGAATCGAAATTGTCAGCCGGCCTGACGGATTAACATCACCAAACAGCACATCGGCTACTGCATGTCCTCCCTCCTGTCCGGGGTACCAGGCTTCGAGAATGGCATCCGCATGGGCATCCAGCCAGGGCTCTGTTATCGGCCGGCCATTAATATATACAACGATCAGCTTCTTGCCAAGCTTATGAATTTCCTGAGCCAGCTGCAGCTGTACACCTGATAAGGTCAAGGTCATCCGGTCAATTCCTTCTCCACAGTCCATGTCATTCCATGCATCTGTGACGACAGAAGCACCGGTTCGAAGATCAATCGTCCCTTCCCCAAAATCCCGCGCACTTGAGCCGCCCAGTACAAGCACGACCGTATCGGCCTGGGCTGCACAGTGAAGAGCAGCCTCAAAGCCTTCATGGCTATCCCCCTGAATTCGGCAGCCAGGCGCATACAAGACTCGCTCGGGATTCTCAGCGAGCTTGGCCTTGATCCCGTTCAGCACTGTGGTCACAGCACCATCCGGCTGAGGAGACGTATAATCGCCCAACTGGTTATAGCCTTGATCCGCATTGGGACCGATAACTGCAATTACAGCGTCCGTCCCCGATAACGGAAGGGCGCGATCTTTATTTTTGAGCATAACGATCCCTTCCGCTGCCACTTGTCTTGCCAGCTGTTTATGCGATGACCTGCCAATGACTTCTCCAGCCCTCTTGGGATCAACATAGGGCTGATCGAACAGACCAAGCCTGAATTTCAGCGTCAGCACCCGCCCTACCGCCTGATCCAGTACCTCTATGTCCAACCTGCCTGTCTCTACGGCTTCTCCCAGATACTTAGCAAACATCTCGCCGGACATTTCCATATCAATACCGGCTGTGATTGCTTGGACTGCTGCAGACAGACCATTCTCCGCGGTATCATGGCCCCAGGCCAGCATATTTATTGCACCGCAGTCGGTGATGACCATACCGTCGAAGCCCCACTCCTTACGGAGGATGTCCTTAAGCAGTACTTGATTTGACGTGCAGGGCGTACCATCAATTTCATTGTAAGCTGGCATAATCGAAGCGGCTCCCGCTTCAACTGCCCGGCGAAATGGATACAGATCCACCTCTCGCAGCTCGCGCATTCCCATATGAACAGGACCCGCATTTCTTCCGCCTTCCGAGCTGCCGTATCCAGCAAAATGCTTCAGCGTTGCAGCAACAGATGTCTGTTGATCGAGTGAATTGCCTTGTAGTCCTTTAACCGAGGCAACTGCAAACTCACCAATCAGATAAGGGTCCTCACCGAAGCATTCTTCTGTTCTTCCCCATCTCGGGTCACGCACCACATCAAGCACAGGCGAATACGTCACCGCCCCACCCTGACTTCTCGTCTCCAGGGCAACAGCACGGCACATTTCGCTGTACAGCTCCGTATTCCACGTGCTGCCAATTAACAAGGGCACAGGAAATACGGTTGCACCGATGGCCATATGACCATGCGAGCATTCCTCTCCGAACAAGATCGGAATTCCGAGCCGCGAGTGCTGGATTGCATAACGCTGAATTTCATTCACAGCTTCTGCCCCTTGCTCGGGTGACAAACCGTTCTCTATCGTCACCTCTGTCCATGGGTCTGCCCTGAGAACACCATAGAGCGAGCCAATGCCGCCTTTTTGCACCTGTTTCCGAAATTCCTCTGTTAAAGTAATTCGACCCTCAACGTTTTCGTATACTTTCCAGCCGAATGGCTGCACCAGCTGACCGATCTTCTCTTCTGTTGTCATTTGCTTCAGCAGATCCTCCGTTCGTTCCGCCACCGAGCTTGCTGCATCTTTATAGATCATCTTGAAAGCTCATCTCCTCTTTGTCTGTCGAATCAGTACTCACATCAAGAGTATTCTCTGCAAAGAGTGACCCTTGAGTCTACCCTTGCGAACACCATATCAGCTTTGATAAGACTGTAGAAGATCAGAGCAAAAATAACATATGAGCCGAAAATAACACACTTGCACGCGTATTTTGCATATATCCCAACAAATAACTCATGTAATACCGAAGAATGCAGCATCCTCACAAAAAAAAAGCCCGGCTCTTCAGCCGGACTGTTCTTTATTGATTTTACTTCAAGTGCTTGCAAGCTACTTCACACCATTGTACACAAACGCCTTGATGATCGAACGCTGTGCGAAGAAGAAGACGACGAGGATCGGCAGAACAAGAATAAGATTGGCTGCCATGAGAATATTCCAAGTAGCGACTCCCTCGGTCTGACGAATCTTCGCAATCCCGAGCGGCAGGGTTCTTGCCGTTTCATTCGTCGTCATGACAAGCGGCCAGAAATAGTCATTCCAATGACTGATAAAGCTGAACAGAGCAATGGTGATTAGTGCTGGGCGCGCCATCGGAATCATCAGCTTCCACATAATCTTCCACTCTTTGGCCTTGTCCAGCCTGGCCGCTTCGATCAGCTCTTCGGGAACCTGCTTAAAGGACTGCCGGAGCAGGAAGATGCCAAAAGCACTGGAGGCAAAAGGCAGAATCAGGCCCAGATGGGTATTCAGCATGTTCCAGGAGCTGAGCTGCAAATATACGGGCAGAAAGATCAGCTGGGATGGAATCATCAAGGTAACCATAACAAGTCCGAACAAAATTCCAGATCCCTTGAACTGAAATCTCGCAAAAGCATAGGCAGCAGGGATAATCGTCAGCATTTGCAGGATCAAGATCCCGACAGCGATCAATACGCTGTTCATAAAATAATGGAGAAACGGACCTGAGTTCCAGGCCTGGCTAAAGTTTTGCCACTGCGGATTATTTGGTATCCAATCCGGAGGAAAGATCATTGTTTCGGGCAGTGTTTTAAGCGATGTTGAGATCATCCACGCAAATGGCAGTGCGAAGATCAGAACCAGGATCAGCAAGCCGATGACGTTGACGATCTTCAGGACGCTGTTCATTGCGCCCAGCCCACTCCAGCTCTGCTGTCTGCCCGTTCCTTGAGCGGTCTCACTCGCTCTAGCTGTAGGATCTATTGCATTCACTTCATTTCCTCTCCTTCCTCATGCTTACCGGTAATGGACCCGTCTTGATAACATACGGAAATAAATGATGGTAAGCAGGCCGACAATGATAAGCAGAATGACACCCGCCGCAGAAGCGTAACCGATCTTGAAGAAGCGGAAGCCATATTCATAGATGTAATAGACAAGTGTATTCGTCGAATTCACCGGACCGCCTTGCGTCATAATCGCAATCGTTTCAAACACCTGGAACGAACCGATCATGCTCATAATCGCCAGGAAAAAAAGCGTCGGCGACAGCATGGGCAGTGTCAGCTTCCAGAAGGTGCGCAGCGGCTTGGATCGATCAAGTGCCGCGGCTTCATAGATGCTTGGCGGAATGCTCTGAAGTCCTGCGATAAAGACAAGTGTATTGAAGCCGATACCTTTCCAAACGGCCACCAGAATGAGTGACATGAGAGAGGTATCCGGGTGCGACAACCAATCCAGCGGCGCCATTCCAAACAGTCCGATAACCCAGTTGAGCAGCCCGTATTCCGGATCCATCAGCCAGCTCCACAGAAGAGAGATCGATACCAAAGAAATGATATGCGGGCTGAAGATCGCTCCTTGAACAAACCCATAGAACAGCCCCGAGCGGTTAAGCCACAACGCGATCAACAGCGAGAAGCTGAGTGTCAGGGCCACAGTTGCAAAGGTGTAAATTGTCGTATTCAGGAGCACCTGCATAAACTCTGAATCCGACAAAAGGTCTGAAAAATTTTGCAAGCCTACATAATTCTTCGTTGGACTGACAAAATTCCAATCAAAAAAACTAAGATAGATCATATAAAAGATCGGATAAATAAAGAACACACCAAAGATCACTAGGGATGGAGATATCATTCCATAAGGTCTAAGCTTCTCCCATAAACGAGACGTCATGCTACAGCCCTCCACCGATCGAGATCAATTCAGGAGCATTCGGTTTACTTCCTTCATGCCCTTGCCTGATTTCATACTGCTTCAGTCTTTGACCTTCGGTATTAAAATAGTACAGGCGCTCATACGGAACTGTGATGCTGACTATGTTATCCGGAACAAGCGGCTCTAGAAAGGTCTTGATCGAGAACATCCCGAATGGAGATTGAATCTGATAGATATTCTCTGCACCGAGACTTTCCCGGGTCATAACCTCTCCATCCAGGCGAAGACCTTCTGATGAATCCTGTGGATTCAAGAGGGCATGCTCCGGACGGAAGCCAAAGCTGGCTATATCCTGTGATTTCCCTTGCGTCGAATGAAGCTTAAACCCCTTGTACGGAAGCACGTTCATGGCTGGAGTTCCAATGAACTGGGCTGCAAACACATTCGCCGGATCGTTGTACAGCGTCATAGGTGATGCTGCCTGCTGAATGACCCCTTTGTTCATGATGACGATCTCATCCCCCATAGACATGGCTTCCACCTGGTCGTGAGTGACATATACAAAGGTAGTGCCGAGCCGTTTGTGCAGCTGAATCAGCTCTGTCCGCATCTGGTGGCGCAGCTTCGCGTCGAGGTTAGAGAGCGGCTCATCCAGTATAAACACCTGCGGCTTCTTGACCATGGCACGTGCTAACGCTACCCGCTGTCTCTGCCCGCCGGACAGCATCTCCGGCTTCTTTTTCATGTAATCACTGAGACCTACGATCTCAGCGATGTCCTTGATAAGCTTCTCCCGTTCCTTCTTCGGCACCTTCCGGTTAACGAGTCCAAACTCAATATTGTCGTACACGTTCATTGTCGGGTACAAGGCATAATTCTGAAATACCATAGCCACATCACGATTGCCTGGAGCAACTCCGTTGACACACATATCATCGATCCAGATCTCTCCCTTTGTCTGCTCATCAAGACCTGCAATCATACGCAGGGTCGTTGATTTACCGCAGCCCGAGGGTCCGACGAGGACGGTGAAGGAACCGTCCCGAATCGTCAAATCCAAATCCTTGATAACCTCTTCTTCTTTGAAAAATTTGCTGATTCCCTTCAGCTCGATTCTGCCCATTTAGAGCCACCTCCCGTTTATTTGCTGAGCAGCGCGTTTGCTTTCTCAGCCGCTTCATCAAGTGCCTGCTGAGGCGTCACATTGGCATCAAGAATCGTTTTTTCAATCGCGCTCTTCATGATTTGTGCAACTTCCGGATAAGCAGTCTCCATTGGACGAGGTCTTGCATATTCGAGCTGGTCCACAGCTACCTTATATTGCGGATATTCTTTGTACAGGGACTGCATTTCTTCTGTTTCCAGAGCAGACAGACGAGTTGGCAGGTATCCTACATGCTCACTTTGATAAATTGTACTCTCTGTCGTTGTCATAAATTTGATGAACTCCCATGCTGCAGCCTGCTCTTCCTCCGTGAGCTTGGACGTCATCACGAGCTGACAGCCACCTGTCGGAACACCATAGGATTTATTGGCGGGCATAAAGGCAGTATCGAACTCAAAATTATTACCTTCCGAAATATCAATTGCACCTGCTACACCTGCGGTAGAACCGAATTTGAACGCCGAAGTCTGATTAGCCCAGTCCTTGTCTGCCGTCGCTCCTGCCTCATCCCCAACCGGGATTTTGATCAAGCCTTCGCTTGCAAGCTTCTTCCAGAATTCCACCGGTTCTACACCTTCTGGAGAATTAAACAGTACGGATTTGCCGTCTTCAGTTAGGATTTGTCCACCGGATTGGGCAACAAGTCCTTCATAGAACCAAATATCAACCGGCATGGTCATCAGCGAGATTCCTTTTTCCTTGAGCGTACGTCCGTACTCCTCAAATTCTTGCCAGTTCTTTGGTCCGGCAGGATCAAGGCCCGCTTCTTCAAGCACAGTTACATTCATATACATGATCGGTGTACTGCGCATGAAGGGCAGTCCGTACAGCTTATCGTCTACATATGCATTTCCCATAAGACCCGGGTTAAAATCATCCATTTGCACTTCCTCAGCATCCTGCTCCGCCAAAGGACCGAGCTCTTGAATCATCCCATATCTGGCAAATGTAGCGGTCGAGGCAATTTCCAAGTCGGACACCGCAGGTGCATCCCCTGCTGCAAATGCAGCCTGAACCTTGGCATGCAGATCGTCATAATTTCCTTGGTATTCGGCGATAACCTCGATCTCATCCTGGGATTCATTGAAGCGTTTGACCAGCTCCTGCTTCGCCTCTTCTATCTTATCTCCGAAGGCGTACCAGTATTTAATCTGAATCTTCTCTCCTGTCCCTTCACTTTCACTTGCCGAGCCTGCCCCCGCATTCGTCACTGAGCTTCCTCCGGATTCACCGCCGCAGGCGGACAGCATAACCGCCATCCCCAGCATAAGTGATAAGAAACCGCGTCTTTTATTACTTTTCATTTTCTATTTCCTCCTAATAGTTTTAAGCCGCTCTTAGACATGACAAAAGAAACCTGAACGAAACCATCCAAGGCTCTATACAAGGCCTCTTTGGTCTGTTCAGGTTTCTCCATCACTCCAACCCACTGGCTATTTACTTGTCTATTTATAAGTGGATGCTTGACTCTTTGTCTTTTCATCCTGCACTTAGCTTATCTCTTCTTTGTTAACAGCATTAGTTGTAATTGTTAAACATGAGTTAAGTTAAAGACTTCCTTCCACATGGAGCTGCTCGACGAGGAAACGGCGGTTGCCCCATACTTGAGGCATTCCTTGGCATGTCTGCGCTCGGTAAGCAGTCCTCCTGAGATAATGGGCAGCTCCGTCATTGACCTCACTTTACCGAGCACTTCGGGAATACGAGCCGGCATGATCTCAATGACATCGGGCTGTGCCTGATCCAGCGACTGGGCAATGTTATCAAGCCCTTCCGAATCGATGAGGAAAAAGCGCTGAATCGTCATCAGGCCAAGCTTCTGTGCCTTCTTGACAACCTGAATCTTCGTCGTGATGATTCCATCCGGTTTAATCGCATTGGCGAGGTAATCCAGCCCCGGCTGATCATAGGACAAGCCCCCGATCTTCTCAACATGAACGAACACCGGAATTTCGTGCTTGCGAAACAGATCTACATAGCCCTTAATGACCCCGATGCTTCCTGTCAGCAGGAAGACACAGCTTAAACGATCTTTATGCTCAAGTGCTGTCTCCAGCTGTCTGACATCTCGAATGGAAGCCACATTTCTATAAGTTTCGAGCCTCTCAAGCAGCGTGCTGACCGAAGCTCTTGTCCTTGTGCTTGTCAGGCTCTTCTTTACAAAAGGCTGCTTGATGGCGCTTGGCTGCTCTTTAGACATGACCTTGACCAGGAGCTGCTGTGTCTGCAGATGCAAATGCAGCCTGTCCACCCGTCAGCATCACACGGCAGCCTCTTTCGAGCTCTGTTCCTCTTGCATTGACGGACGGAGAGAAATGCTTCATATGAAGATGGATTTCCGGGAGCTGCTTAGGAAGCTCAGCATCTTCAATGTCTACTGCCGTGACGTCGATATAGTCCTCTCCCAGTTCCACCATCCGGAATGCATGCTCGTCCAGGCATGCAGACAGCTGAACAAACGTCCAATTATTTTGTTTGGTGATAGAATCAACATGTGTATGTCCATTAAAATATACTGCCGTTCCCTGTTTCTTGCTTAAGATCCGCCACATATCGATCGATGGGTCAATCGAGCCCTTATCCCGGTCTGAGCCTGTTGTCGTCAAATGAATCGGATGGTGAGCGAATACCAGTAACGGCTTCGTTCCTGAGCTGACGATGACATTCTCAAACCAGCTCAGCTGCTCATCATCCATCCAGCCCCCCCAGTTGGTCAGATCCATCTCTCTTGTCGTATCCAGAAACACAAGAATCGCGTTGCCCATCGTGAGTGCTTGATAACGGGCTTGTCCCGTCAAAGTGAGCAAATCCCTCTTGGTCTGGGAATATGTATCATGATTGCCAAGTACGTGGAAGAAGCTTGCGTCATATTGTTCTATAATGTCATATACTTCATTGATCTCTCTCTCTGTACCAAAGTTCGTAAGATCACCCAGCGATATATGCATATCCGCTTCAGCGCTCATGAAATGGTGCAGCATTTTTTTATAAAACGCATCTCTTGCCGTTACCCACGCCTTAGTACTCTCGTCGGCTTCGTGGTAATGCAAATCTCCCAGGATCGCCAGCTTCATGTTCTAACACTCTCCTTATGCGTTTGGTTAGGTCAAGTATAGGAAGAAAATGTTATCTGGAAGTCACATCCAATAGCTGTTTATGTAAAATATTCAGTTCATTAAAAAGACGCCATAACGGCGCCTTTTAGTGTAAGTTATAAATTCAGGCGAAGAGCCTGCTCCAAGTCGATGGACCCGGAATCCCGTCCGCATCACTTCCACTCCAGCCTTGAGCGCGCTGAAACGCTGCGCAGGCATTTCGGTCTGCATCGCTCCATTTAGGGCCAGCCCCGACAACGTAATACTCTTCGTACCCCTTTGCAATCAACCGTTTCCCCATTGCAGTAACGTACTCGTTGTTTGCTCCATTTCCAAAAAAATGTGTCCCCGGAAATGCGGAAACATTCGGATTGCTTCCTACAATTTCAAATAACCGCTGCCACGTAGTGGGGCCTGGATAGCCATCCGCGTCACTGCCGCTCCACCCCTGGGCTTGTTGAAATTCCTGACAATTTAATCTGTCGGCTTCACCCCAAGTAGGTCCCGGGCCTACAGTATAATGCCTTCCATATCCTGCTTTCACTAACTGAACACCGAGCTGTGTCACATATGCATTTGAAGCTCCTGCCCTGAAGTAGGATGTGCCGGGGAATGCAGGCGGCCAGCTTATAGTTCCGGCTCCACCTGCATATGCAGCTGTAAGAAGGGACCAGGTTGACGGGCCAGGGTAGCCGTCTGCATCACTTCCACTCCAGCCTTGTGCCCGTTGAAAAGCTGCACATGCATTACGATCTGCTTCTGTAAAACGCGGACCTGCTCCGACTTGATAGTAGCTTCCATAGCCTGCATGAATCAACATTTTACCTAGCAGCGTAACGTAATTATTGTTCGCTCCAAGGTAGAAATATCGGCTGCCGGGGAAGGCAACAGAACCTGCCCCACCGCTGTTCCCATAAGGCGGCATCTGTGGCTTAACAGATGCTCCCGAGCCTTCACTTCCTCCATACTCTGTCTCATAATTTTCGTAATAAGGAATAGCAAAGCCTACGATATTTGAATCCGTCATTCTCCGATATCTTCTAAACACACCTTGATAATTCTGACCTTTGGAAGGCAGGTACGTATTGCCTTCTATAGTTACAACAGTCCCGCTGGATGGATCGTACCTCTCCACAATGCCGATGTGAGAGTCTCCACTAAAAAAAATAAGGCAGCCTGTTGCTCTAGCAATTCTCTTCTGATCGTAGCCAATATAATCGATAAACTCCGATTTCCCTAAGTATTCACCAAAAGCTTCATGAAACCAGCGATGTTCCCTTACTGATGCACTTCTTGCAAACAACGGACGCCCACCATCAAAATTCATGTTACCTGAATTCGTAGCGCACCAACTAACAAAAATTGCACACCAGGCAACATTATTCATTCCGAACCAAACACCATATTTATTATTGTTATTAGCTCCTTCTAGTGTACCCACTTGTGAAATGGCAGTGTTCACCATATTCATTCTTAAAGACATTCTAACCCCTCCTCATTTGTTATGCTTACAGTTCATAAATTGCATCAATATCCATTAACACGACATTAGGGTCTTGGGGAAGCTCTTCTTCCAAATCCGATATCACATCTCCCCATTCAGCTGGATCAAGAGGAAGCACAACCTCCTCATTTGCACTTTGTTCTACCGACTGCTTATTTGCTTCACTCATCGCAATAGCTCCTTTCTTCTCAAAATGTACTGCTCATCTATAAAGGAGTTTTTATTTATGAAATTACAACCTGCATTACTTCTAACTCGCTTCGGATATAAAAATAAAACAGGCAAATCATCCAAATAAATGGAGATTTGCCTGTTCGCGTTCCCTAACCTATACTTGCATTACGCTAGTTTCAATCTTGATCGTTGTTCTTAGTCCCATGACATTCATGACGGACTGAATCTTCTCTGTTGTGGCTCCGCTGTATTCATTGCGCTCATCCCTTGATACCTGTGCCTCGGACACACCTAATCTCTTGGCAAGCTCAGCTTGCGATATATTCATAAAGATCCGGTATGCAATTAGATTCTTTCCGAGATCCGTTATGCTCTCCAGCGGACCAAATGATCCCTTCTTGATCATTTCATAGTCATAAATCTCTTCGGCCAGCTCCTCTTTAAAAGACAACAGCGGGCGAAGGGCCAGGTCTGTCTGTTCTTTGCTCATGCCGATGCTCTGATAACGCAGCTTCTCATTAGCGATATAAGCCTTATGATCCTTCATTTTTTCCAAAGCTCTTCGGTAAGCGGTTTCAGTCTTGATCATTTACACTCATTCCTTTACTCCTCATACTTGTGATGCTTTTTTCAGCAGATCATATAAATATGTATTGCTTGATATGCCCAGAATATACGTAAATCGATTAATTTCTAATACCATTTCTTACTTTATCAAGAGTTTATAGCTTCACATCCAGCTTCGTATATCTTAACATTTTTGTTAATAATTATATGGCAGAATAAACAAGTGGTCAATAATGATCGGATTGAAAAAAGCCTGTCCCCGCTTAGGGACAAGCTCTCACGTTATGTATGGTGATTGCTGCTTACGATCTTCGTCTTAACGAATAAGGTATTTCTTTGAGCAGTACTCCTAGCAGGAGAAAACATAAATAACTAAACATTACGACCATATCCATACTTTTTGCCATCATTTTCTCCTCCAATATGCATTTATCCTTAATTTAACAGCTCGTTTTATTTTTGTATAGTTTATATATCGATTTTTCTCAGCTGCTTTTTAACGCCATGCTGGATTAATTAAAAAAAGAGCAACGACAGCATTCGCTGTATTGCCCTATGAGTTATGAAATTGATGGATTCAACTGAGAAATTTTTTTCAACTTTCAATTTTCTCGCGGTCCTTGCCTTTGTCGGATTCACCTGCATTTTTATTCGCAGCTTCACGATCCTGCTGCATTTCCTCAATGGTCTTCACTTTAAGCCTTGCAGCCCCTTGATAATCCCGGGTTGGAATCAGGTTGCCTGAAGCAAGCCGTTCCTTGGCAGAAGCAATGGCTTCTGTATATTGTGGAAGCCACGTCTCTCCAGCGACCAGCATTTCATCAACCATTTGCCATATTTCCTTCGGATTGCAGACCGCTCCTACGAGCGGGTCCATCATAAACGCTTGGCGGAGCAGCTGATCATCTCCATGAATGGCCGCTTCGACTGCAAGCCGCTGTACGGATATGCTCACATTGCATACCGCTGCCGGTCCAAGTGGGAGATCCCCGACATGCGGCATCGAGATTCCGTTCCGATCTACATAGCCTGGGGCCTCGATAATTGCGTCATTCGGGAGGTTGGAAATAACACCGTTATTAACTCGGTTAAAGTGTCCCCGGTACACTCTGCCTGTCTCCAAACTCTCAATGATATAGGAACCATGCTCCTGTCCACGTTTCTCCGGCACAAATTGGTTCGGCGCCTCCTTCATCCAATTCGGGAAGTCCGTCTCGAACCAGTTTCTGCCCTCCGTACATACACGAAGATATCCGCCGGTTTCACCATTAATCCAGCTGCCCAGATCAATCCATTCCTGGATTTCATCCGGACGCTTGCGGTACCAAGGCACATATTCGCTAAGATGACCATTCGATTCTGTACTGTAATAACCGAACCGGCGCAGCATATCAATTCTCACTTTTTCTGTACGACTGAATTCCGGATGCTTCTCGAACGCTTCAAGCAGACCTGAGGTCAAATCCTTGCCTTCATGGCTTGCTTTGATATACCAGGTCTGGTGGTTGATTCCGGCACAGACGATATCGACTTCCTTCATCTCAAGTCCGTATACCTGAGCGATTTGATGGTGTCCATGCTGCACGCCATGACATAAGCCTACTGTATCTACGCCGCCGTATTTGTTGCAGGCCCAGGTCAGCATCGCCATCGGATTGGAGTAGTTGAGCAGCAGTACATCCTCCGCGCATACCTCGCGGATATCCTTACAAATATTCATCATTTCAGCAATTCCGCGCTGTCCATACATGATGCCGCCTGCACTCAGCGTATCTCCTACGCATTGATCGACACCATATTTCAGCGGAATATCGACATCCGTCGCAAAAGCCTCCAGTCCTCCGACACGAATTGTACAAATGACATATTTCGCGTCCTTCAGCGCTTCACGTCGATCCGTGGTCGCTTTAATCTCGATGGACAGACCATTTTCCCGAATGTCACGTTGACACAGCTCTGTTACCATATCCAGATTATGTTGACTAATATCTGTAAACGAAATTTCAATATCGCTAAACTCCGGTACGGTCAGCAAGTCACGTAATAGTCCCCGAGTAAATCCAATACTTCCAGCACCGATAAATGCCACTTTAAAAGACATCTGCTTCTCATCACCCTTCAATATTGAGATCTTTGATACTTACCTCGCCATTGTAGCAATATCTATTCAGGAAGCGTTACCAATATCGTGACTTTTTCATCTGCTGAATGTATAAAATCCTCACCTGTGAACACAAAAAAGAAGAGATCACAAGACCTCTTCTTCTCTAGTCCCAGGACTTTCTTTCACCAAGCTCCCGATATTTAACGGGCGTTAAGCCTGTATGCTTCTTAAACAAGGTGTGAAAATATTGACGACTGCTAATGCCTACATAATCCGGAATATCCTGAACCGGGATTTCAGTTTGGGACAGCAGCATCTTCGCCTTATCCATCCGAACTTTGGTCAAATATTCGGTTAGTGTTTGATCTGTATGTTTCTTAAAAATTCGGTGCAAATAGCCCGGATGCAGATTAACAAATCCAGCTACATCCTTAACTTGAAGCCGCTGGTCAACATTTTGATGCATGTATTGGATACTCTTGGTAATGTATCCATCCGCAAGCGGCTCACTGCCTTCAGCAGCAATCCTCAGCCTTGCGATCCGCACCAGCAGCTGGCTAAATAGAAGCTCAATCATGAAGCTGGTGTTTACAGTATCCTGCCGGTCCAGTTCCAGCACGAGACTCTTCAGCACATAATAGACTTCTTCCGGGTCAGATAACACAAGATGTCTGAACGGACGTGCCAGAAACACAGCGACCTCCTGCTCCTCCCTTGCTATATGTCCAAGAGAGAATGGCCCCGAATACGGCTGGAAACCGAATTCTACATTCAGCATTCGGCAGGGAGCCGCCTGCTCCACAATTAATCGATGAGGAACTCCCTCATCGAGAACAATAAATTCACCTCTACGCAGAACGATCCTCTCAGTGCTGCCGTCATCGCCCATAACATCAATTGCACCTGTTCCTTGGATCATATACATGATCTCTGTCCAGCGATGCTCATGATATTCCATTTTATAATTCTGCCACTGTTTATAATAATAGGCGTAAAAGCCAGGGCCTGCCTCGGAAGGAGAAAGCTCATGATGAAAAAAGCTGCCTCGCATCACAGTTCCTCCTTAGCCCTTTCGCTGTGCAAAATATTTTTGAATCACAGCTGAAACAGCAGTCATGCTGAGCGGCTTGCTCACATAGTCATCCATTCCAAGCTCCAAATATTTATTACGATCCCCATGAATTGCATGTGCCGTGACGGCGATGATGTATGGCCCCCGATTACCAGGCTTCTCTTGGCGAATCATTCTTGTTGCCATCAGGCCATCCACTACAGGCATCTGGACATCCATAAACACCATATCGTAATCCTGCTCTTTACAAGCCTGGACTGCCTGTTCTCCGTTTGGCACAACCGTTACACGATATCCCAGCCTGTCCATCATCTTAATGAACACCAGCTGATTCACCTCGTTATCCTCAGCCACTAAAATCTTAAGTGGTTCGACAGAAGTTTCATAATCCTGATGTTTCTGATCAGTCCACTGACCCACAGAAGGAGGCTGAAGTCTAAAGTTCGCCGTAAATATGAATTTGGACCCCGGACCATCCGGTCTCGGTTCATACCAAATTTCTCCCTCCATCAGCTCAACCAGCTTCTTACATATCGCAAGCCCAAGACCAGTACCCTCGATCTTCCGAGTCATATAATTATCAACCTGGTAGAAGGGATCAAATAACCTTAGCCTCTTATCTGCGGACACGCCAATTCCCGTATCCTCAACCTCTACCCTTAGCCTCACATGTCTCGCTGTCTGTTCGACTTGTCCAACGCTTACCGATACACTGCCGCTTGGCGTAAATTTAACCGCATTGCTCAGTAAATTCATCAATATTTGTCTTACTTTGGTCCCGTCACCAAATATATACTCAGGTACGTTCGAAGCTATGAATGTGGTGATTTCAATCCCTTTCTCGATGGCCCTAGGCTGATTAATATAGAAAGCCTCGGACAAGGTGGTTCGCATACTAAAGACTTCATGAACCAGCTCAATCTTGCCGGACTCAATCTTGGAGAAATCCAAAATATCGTTAATAATATTCAGCAAGGTGCTGCCGCTCTGTTTAATAATTTCAACATACTGGCGCTGTTCCGATTCAAGCTCGGTTTCAAGCAGCAAATCCGTCATACCGATTACACCGTTCATCGGCGTGCGAATCTCATGACTCATCATCGCCAGGAACTCGCTTTTTGCCTTATTCGTTTTCTCAGCCGTTTCTTTCTCAATTAGAAGCCGCCTTTGCTCGGTGATATCTTTCAGAATCAGATAGAAGCCAACTCTGTTATTGTGAATAATAATTGGAGCAAGGGAGGCAAGGACCTCGACGAGATGACCATCCTTATGCTTGATATGATCAATCTCCTCTTCAATCAGAGAATGATCAAGTTCATCTGATTTCAGATTTTCCAGTACTTTTTCGTCAATCAGCCTGGCAATCCTTGTCCCGATCAATTCCGCAATTTTATAACCCGTCAATGTTTCTGTCATTTGATTGCCATTAATAATGTTGCCATCCAGGCCAAATGAAATGATGGCATCGTGATTATATTTTTTCAGTGAAGTGTATCTTTCCACACTTTCATTCAGCTTTAACTCTGCTATTTTATTTGCAGTAATATCTATAAGATGTGCAATGAAATAGATTGGTTCCGCTGATGTTTCATCAAGCACCAAAGACACATGGACACTGGCCCATACCAAATTTCCGTTTCTGTGCAGATATTCCTTCTCAAATTGAATTGAAGTCGAAACCCTTTCCAGTAACGTTGATGGATGAATCGCTTCGGACAAAATGTAATCTATGGCTGGAAGGGACATGAGCTCCTCCAGCGCATAACCTAGAATGTGGCAGGCAGCCTCATTCGCATGAATCAACTTACCCTGGGTCGATACTAGAGCGATGCCTACCGGTGCATGATTATAAATATGTTTTGCTATGGCTTGCTGATCAAATTGTTGAATATCACTCATTTATCGCCCCTCCTCGTTCAAATATTATACATGAGGTGTCAGCGTAGGAGGAGGTCGATTTTTAGAAAATTGACAAAATTTACGACTTCTAATTTCTGGAATGCAAAATAGCGGCTTCGCTATTCAAGCGAAACCGCCATCCTGAGTCACACGAACTTACACAACACTACCTCGCTGCTGCTGTTAAATTACTCACTTACCTCAGTAATCTTGCTTATTCTATTGTCCCTGCCTTGATTAATAGTCTGTACAGCACTTCGGCTGCCTCTGCACGGCTTGTGTGTGCCGTTGGACTTAGGCGATTAGCTTGATCGCCTTTGATCATACCGCTGTGAACCAGGTTTGCGAAGCTCTCCTTGGCCCATTCCTGCACGTCTGCGAAGTCTTTATACTTGCTCAGTATAGAGATCGCTCCTTTCTCCGAAGCGTCTACGAGACGGGCTGCACGATCAACCATTACGGCCATCTCTGCCCTTGTAACAGGAGCATTGGGAGCAAAAGAGCTGCTGGTTCTGCCGGAGATCAGGTTATTCTCTACAGCAGCCTGTACATGTGCTGCATACCAGGCATTCGGAGCTACATCTGTGAAGCTGCTTGCTTCAGCCGAGATTGAAGTCAGATCCAGGGCGTTAACGAGCATCGAAGCGAACTGAGCCCGGGTCACAGACATATGGGGAGCAAATCGCTCACTGGTTATTCCATGAATGATTCCGTTTGTAGCAAGTTCAGTAATACTTTGAGCCGCCCAGTGACCTTCTAGGTCTGTAAATGAAGGAGTTTCACCTGGTGTATTGTCTTCCGGAAGTTCTCCAGGATCCGTTTCTCCCTCTGTATTCATTTCTAGAATTGTAACTGTGCCGCCTACTTCATTGGCTACAAGAAGCAGCGGGTTGCCTGTCGGACTGTCCGCAGCAGGAATGAATTCCAGACCTTCCGGTCCCGTATCTGTCGCCAGAATGTCCTCTTGACCATATTTGCGAGTATTCACATAGCTTGTAAACACGGGATTCTCCGGATTAGTCACATCGTATACCATGACCCCTCCCGTTCTCTCAAGGCCCGTAAAGGCATAGAGCTTGTCTCCTACCTCACCAACCGCCACATATTCCGGCTCAGGACCTTTCTTCGGACTGCGGTCATCCATCTCTTCATCATCATTGCTTACGTTGAAAAATTCAGGATTTATTTCTCCCGTAATCCGTTCAAAATCACTTCCGCTATCATACACCTGCTCCATCGTATCTGCATTCCAGATGGAGAAGGATCGGCCTCCGTACAAGTACAATTCTTCATATACGCCATTTTTCATACCCATTTCGGAAATGACACGAACATCGTCGTAGTCCTCCGTTTGACCCAGCCACTCGGATAAGGATGCAGACAGCTTGAAGTCCTCTTTTACATCAGATACCTTGAGCTCATTCTCAAGACCTTCCCATCCTGTAGCATCTCCTTCATTCGCTGTGAAGAGATACGCCTGGCCATTTATCGTGTAAGAAACGATGCCATCCGGCATATACAGGCTTTTGAAAGGAGCATTCTCAAGCTTCACCTGACCATCAGAGATCAAGTCAGCTTCGTTTCCAGGCTCGTTCAGATTCTTGGCTCCCAGTCCTTGCACAGAGATTACCTTCGCCTCTGCCAGATCAATTGCAGCAATGGCATTGTTCTCCTGCAGGGCCACATAAGCCGTCTTATTATCGTCAGACAGTGCAATATATTCCGGCTCAAAATCCGTCTCTGCCTTCTCCTTCGCGCCGATCGAAACGATAATTCCATCCTCGTTTACATCACCGCGAATATGTACGTCATCGCGTATCACTGAAGGATCGTTGAACAAGACCTGTTTTACTTCATCTGTACGTGTATCAATAATTGTGACACTGCCCTTCGGATCTGCCCCGATGCCATCACGAGGCTCTCCTTCATCCGCAGTCAAAATATAGCGTCCGTCCTTGCTGATCTTGATCATATCCGGCTGTACACCAACCGCATATTCCTTAAGCAGCTTGCCATCGTAATCCAAGACCAGCACTTTTCCTGCTTTCATGGATGCTTCTTCTTGTACCGCTACAGCAACATATTTCCCTACTGTGTTCACATCCACGCTTGTCAAATCGCCGACCTCAAAACCAGCTGCTGCCGCAAGCGCCTCAATGTTAATGCTGTTCACTTTGCTAGTCTTGCCGTCTTCGGCAAGCTTCACAATATCCAGACTTGGCGGCTGAGTAGCTCCGTTTACTAGATAAAAACTGCCGTTGTCCTTGTTATATCTGACGATCTCGGCAATACCGCCATCCGCATTGGTAACACCTACTTCATAGCTTCCGATCTTGTTGATCTGAAGTGCATTGCTATCTGCATATACGTCTGCGGGACCTACCGGTACCATACCAAGGGTAAGTCCTGCGGCCAGCAACATGGTTATGTATCTCCGTGCCTTAATTCTCATATTCTCTCTCCCCAATTAAATAATAGATTTAAGCTGCGTCTTGCTATTATATAAACTAACTATTAAGGGAATAGCAGCAAATTGTATGGCAGGTGTAAAACCAAACATGAGAGATTTAAGGATTAGATCCTTATGTACATATCCTAAAAAAGAAGGAGGCCCCGTTATCTGGGACCTCCTGTTAATTAGAACGCCGGAATCATTGTATCCGGGTGCTTCTCTTCAATATATTTTCTAGCCTCATCGCTGGTAAGCACTTCGGCCAGCTTCTGAATCGCTTCTGAATCCTTGTTATCCTCGCGCGCAACAAGTGAAATGGCATATTTCTCATCCAGCTCCTCTGTTACAATCGCGTCCTTCGGTGTGAGTCCCAGAGGGGAGGCATATGCAGGATACATCGTTACCAGATCAACATCCTCATATGCACGAGCAAGCATCAAGAGATCCACTTCCTGGAACTTGTAGTTCTTCGGGTTCTCCACAATATCAGATTGAAGTCCGTCCGTGCCTACGCCTTCCTTCAGCTTGATCATTCCATTCTGATCAAACATGGCAAGAGAGCGTCCGATGTTCGCCGGATCGTTCGGAATGGCAATCGTTGCACCTTCCGGAAGCGCATCAATACTGTCATAGTTCTTGGAATAGCCGCCATAAATGATATGGTAAATCGGAGTGACAACCGTCAGGTTAGCATCGGCATTCTCATTGTACTGCTGCATGAACACCTGATGCTGAAAGAAATTCGCATCCACTTCATTATTCTTGAGCGCATCGTTCGGCTGGATGTTGTCTGACACGTTAACAACCTCAAGCTCGATTCCTTCTTCCTTCAAAGTCGGCTTCAAGGCTTCCATCATATCGACCATCGCTGGAAGACTGCTTGCCACTCGCAAAGTCTGGGATTCACCGGTCTCTGATGCGCCTTCATTATTGTCAGCTGTATCGCCGCTATTGGAGCCGCAGCCCGCCGCGACCAGCATTATTGTCACTAATAATAGGAGCCCTGTCCACTTCATAACTCGTTTGCTGCTTAATGTTCTCATCAATTACAAGTTCCCTTCCAAATTTGAATTAGTTTAGCGTTTGTCCAAGCTTCTCGATAACAGATTACCTAAATATTGAACCAACTGCACAAGCACAATCATGATCATAATCGTAAACACCATAAGCTCAGTCTCATATCTTTGATAACCATAGCGAATGGCAAAGTCTCCAATCCCGCCGCCCCCCACGACACCGACCACGGTCGAGTACGAAATGAAGCTGATGGTTGAAGTGGTAAGGCCTCGGACCAAGCCGGAACGTGCCTCAACAAACAAAAATTTGAATATAAACTGCGGGAGTGTCGCTCCCATAGACGAGGATGCTTCCACAACCCCTCTTGGCACTTCAAGCAGTGATTGTTCTGCCAGACGCGAATAGGTGGCAATCGCCACTACGGCAAGCGGTACGGAAGCAGCGACGGTTCCAAGTGCTGTCCCCACAATCATTCGGGTAAAAGGAATCATGAATACGACCAGCAGCAGGAACGGGAACGACCGGACAATGTTAACGACAAAGTCGAGTACGCCAAATAGCGTCCGATTCTCATATTTCTGTCCTTTGCGCGTCAAGTACAAAAGTGTTCCCAGTGGAAGGCCCAGCAGTATGGCCGCTGCCAGTGAGATACCGACCATCAGAAAAGTCTGTCCGATCGATTCCCACATTTCAGAAGAATAGGTCTCCACATAATTAGGATAGAAATTAACGACATAATCGTATAGGCCTATAAAAAAATCACTCATCCCTCGTCACCTGCTTCCTGTTCCTCGTACCAGGCCAGCATATCTGGAGGGAGAGCCCCCTCTGCCAGCTGTACCGTCCGGAGGAGCTTGCCCGAATCCATGAAGGAGACGGATTGGCACAGCCGCTCCACAACAGATACCTCATGGGTAACGATGACGATGGTAATACCCATTTCCCTGTTGACATGCTCCAGCAGCTCCAGTACACCGCCTGTTGTCTTCGGATCAAGTGCGGATGTAGGTTCATCACAGAGCAGTACCTGAGGCTGATTCGCAAGCGCTCTGGCAATGGCTACCCGCTGCTTCTGCCCACCGCTGAGCTGAGCAGGATATTGTGCCGCCTTGTCTGAGAGGCCAACAAACTGTAAGTATTCCTGAACCCGCTGATTGCGTTCATCTCGTGAAACGCCAGCAAGCTCAAGCGGAACAGCGACATTTCCATGCACGGTTCGATTGGACAGCAGATTGAAATGCTGAAAGATCATTCCGATTCTTCTTCTCGCTTCCCGCAGCTCGCCTTCCTTCATCTGGGTCAGCTCCTGATCCCCCATGAAGACTTGTCCCTGGTCCGGCCTTTCCAATACATTCATCATACGAAGAAGAGTAGACTTTCCCGCGCCGCTTGCTCCGATAATGCCGTGAATGGTCCCTTGCTCGATATGAAGAGACACATCATTAACGACGGTCAAGCCACTGCCATGATGCCCTGCCCCGAATGTCTTGCTGACATGGCTTAGCGATATCACGTAAAATTCAGTCCTCCTTAATCATAAAAGAGCCCGCACCGGATAGAAGTACATAACCCGGGCGAGCGTGTGTAACACTTTTTCAAAAAATACAACCTTATAGATTATAGCATATATGTGCCTGAAATTCCCCGCTTTTTCAACATTTAAGGTCTAAATGTTGAAAAAATCACTAGTCTCAGTACTGTGTATTCCCGGACTGGGAGGTGTTCCCTGAAGCAAAGCCTTTGAATAGAGTAGGCACATCATGATAACGAGTATTCGTGATCCTGCCAGTGGAAGTACTGCTGTCTGTTCGCAGAATCGAATCCTTGACGTTCGAAATATCCGAGCTGTCCACATTCATCACCACTTTATAGGAGGTTCCGCCATTCTGACGAACAAGCTTGCCGATATCGTCGGCTCTGAAGTTCTTAATATTGAATGTACCTGCTGCATTCGCTTGAAATACTTTATCGTAGGCTTTATAAGCTGCTCCGCCTGTGATGTTCACCGTTCCGGAGGATTTCAAGGTTAATGCGTCCTCGCCCACATCCTGCCAAGTTACATTCGTGATATTACAGTTTCCATAACAGTGTACCCCGTCTGCTGCAGGTGCGCCAAGAACAACGTTCTTTAATGTGGCTCCCGCTTCAAGTCTGAACACTGGCTTCTGTCCTTCACCTTGTCCACCGTCACCAAGCGTATTCGGGTTGGCTACAAAGGTTTGTCCCTGCCCGTCATAAGTTTGTCCCGCAGGCACAATGATGGTTTCATTTACAGTTGTAGCCGCATTCATACTTCCTGGCAGTATACCAAATGCTGCCGCAACCAGAGTCGTAGATAACAAAGCTCCTGTTAAACGTTTCTTGAGCACTGTCTTCATAATCAATCCCATCCTTTACCCGTATAATTTGAATACAAGTCCTCACGATACAGGTGAATGTGCACCTTCACTTGCTTCGTGTGTTCCAGTATATCAAGGGATAGAAAAGTACCGGAATAATCATTAGACAAGGTGGTCCTCTTTAATGAATAATTGAAGTCTAAGTGTGCAGCAACACACCGGAATCAGCTGATTCATTACATGCAAGGTTATATTCTGTATCTCATCGTAACACACATAATCATTAGAAGTGTTTTTACTTAAACCAGCCTTTTTCCTTGAAATGCTTGATGGCCTCAATCCGGTTGCTGACTCCGAGCTTGTCCAGGATGACCGACACATAATTGCGTACCGTTCCTGTCGTAATGTACAGCTCATCTGAAATTTCCTTCGTATTCTTGCCATCTGCAATCAGCTCAAGCACAGCCTTCTCCCGATCGGTCAGCGGGTTCTTCTCACCATAACCTTCGTCAACCAGCTCTGCCGCATAGATTCTTCTTCCTGACATGACACTTCGAATCGTCTGGGCCAGCTCCTCAATCGGACTGTCCTTGAGCAAGTACCCGCTGACACCTGCCTTAAGGGCGCGCTCAAAATAACCCGTACGGGCAAATGTAGTCAGTATAATGACTTTGCAGTCCCTGCCCTTGATTTCCTCAGCGGCGTCGAGCCCATTCTTAACCGGCATCTCAATATCCATGATGCAAATATCCGGCTCATACTGATGGACAAGCTTGATTGCATCCTCTCCATTGTTCGCCCTTCCGATCACTTTCATATCCTCTTCAAGATCCAGCAGCGAAGCAAGAGCCCCTAACAGCAAACGCTGATCTTCTGCAATGACAATTCGTATCAAGATAATTCACCCCTATTTCACTCTGCCGCGAGTACTGCATGTGGCACAGCAATACGCAGCTCGGTTCCTTCATGCGTTGTGATTTGGAGACTGCCGTTTACAAATTCAAGTCGTTCCTTCATTCCTCTTAGACCATTGCCCCTAGACTTCTTAGCCGCTTCTCCAATCCCTCGCCCGTTATCCTTCACGATGATTGCCAGCTCGGTTCGCTCAGGGTGAATCGTTATATCACACCGGGTCGCCTCGCTATGCTTCACTACATTCGTCACGGCTTCCTTCAGCGACATTCCAAGCACATTCTCATTCATTAAGGATAGGTCACTCAAATGCTCTTCTCCTTCAATATGAAGCTCAATGTCAGCTGCCTTCAAAATTTGACGGATTCGAAACAGCTCGTCCTCCAGCCGCGCGCCTCTCATTTGGGTTACCATCTCGCGCACTTCCTTCAGTGCGGTGCGTGCCGTTTGCCGCACATCATCCATTTCACTCTGCGCACGCTTTGGGTCACGGATGACGAGCTTACCCGCCAGTTCACTCTTCAGGCCAATCAGCGACAGCTTCTGACCCAAAGTATCATGCAGGTCACGAGAAATTCTCTGCCTTTCTTCGAGCTTAACCAGTTCGGAGATCCGTTTATTCGCATTCTCCAGCTGGCCTTCAAGCCGATCTTGTTTATTTTTGTTATAGGTGCTGACAGGCAGCAAAATAACAGCCATCATACTGATCAGCACGAAGGGAAGCTGCTTAATGACGACTTCATTGGCCGAAGCCAGTGAGTAATTAATCGTAATAAAGGTGCTGACGAGGTGTACGGTATAAAGCGTAATAAACCCAGCCTTATTTTGAATCGTCCCGATGAAGAAAGCTAGAAACAGAGAAAAATAAACAAAGCCAAAAATGAGCGCCATCATAACCGAAATCGCGATTTGCATACCATACCAGATGTATACCGGCCATCCCCTCATGACAAGGCCAAGCAGATTTGAAGCAAAGAAGAGGATGATCAGCAAAACACCAAATACAATATATCCTCTGGAAGAAGATCCGATAATAAAATAAAACGGCAATATAAAACAGACCAGCCACACATAAGGGTTCAGGCCCGTATTCTTGCGGAACATATCCTGCCAGCGATGCATGCTGTTCACTTAAGCTCACCTGCTCATTTCTAAAATTATCCATCTTAACAGTAAAAAGACTACAGATGAAATGATCATCTATAGTCATCTTACCATAAGCATTGGGGTCTTATGCTTCCTATTTGAATGGCTGCAGTCTTCTTGATGCAAGCTCGCGCTGCGCTCGCTCCTTAAGACGCTGCCCTTTCTTATATTGCCTGAATGTTACGAATTTCTTCATTTCCTCATTCCATAATCGGAATCTCATCGCCTGGAAGCTCTCTATTACGGTAATCGTCGTTGCTTGCTGCAAAGGCGGCGTGGCGTTGTGCGCCTCTTCCAAATGGTAGTTTGGCACTCTTGGGCTCAGATGGTGAACATGATGGAATCCGATATTTCCCGTGATCCACTGCAGCGGCTTCGGAAGCTTATAATAGGAGCTGCCTTCAACAGCAGCTTGAATATAGGACCATTCTTCCTCATTCTCAAAATAAGAATCCTCAAAGGTGTGCTGTACATAAAACAGCCAAATGCCAAGCATGCTGGCAAAATAGAATATCGGCACCTGTACAAGCAGGAACGCCTTCCAGCCAATGGCCAGGATTAGAAGCGCGTACACAGTCACAATGAGCAGATTCGTCAAATACGTATTTAAGCGTTCTTTGCGCTTGGCATCGCGCCGATTAAATCGATATTGCAGCAAAAATACTGCAATTGGACCGATACCGAACAGAATGATCGGATTACGATAAACACGATAATATAGCTTTGTATACCATGGAGATTCATTATATTCGGTGACGGTCATCATCCAGATATCGCCGATCCCCCGTTTATCCAGATTACCGCTGGAAGCATGATGCATCGAATGACTGTATTTCCATTGCATGTAAGGGGTAAGTGAGATGACACCTGTCAGCGTACCCACAATGTTATTGGCTTTTTTATTTTTGAAAAATGAACCATGACAGCAGTCATGAAAGATGATAAATGTCCGAATGACAAAACCGGAAGCAACCAGGGTTATAGGCAAGGTGAGCCAGTAGGATACAGACAGACTTGCATATGCCAAATACCAAAGCACAAATAAAGGAATAAGCGTATTTACCATTTGGATTACACTTGCTTTAAGCTCCGTTCTTTCGTAAGGAGCCACTTCCTTTTTCAACTGGGTTTTAAATGATGCAGACATGACATCGTCTCCTTCATATCAGGACAGCACAGAGATCGAAGCATAACGATCCTATGTACTCGCGTCCCTATTCTCCTTCCATTATAGAAGAAGAATGTCACCCCTTGAAGTCATAAACGTCAAGTCATGAGTATGACAAATGTCATGTATCCTCCACCTGCGCAGATTATCCTCTTACAGTTGTCCTCCATACCATTCCAAATAACCAAGCTGATCAGCCAGGATAAAACATGCTGAGATTGCAGCCAGCAGTACCAACAGGAAGCACCAATCCTGCCACCTTACCTGAAGCTTCAAGTAAAAGTCGCGATTGCGCACCCCAGTGAATCCTCTTGATACCATGGCGACGGCTACCCGTTCGGATTTGCGGATACTGCTGGCAAGCAGCGGAATAGAGTACCTCTTGAAGGCATGAAGAAAAAAGCGAACTCCCCTCTGCCGCAGAATCCCACGCATACGGTGAGCCTGCTGCATGGTCGCAAGCTCTTCCCGAAATAGCGGCAAGAAGCGATAACCCGCCATAACCCCGTAAGCCAGCTTCGGAGACAGCTTGCACTGCTGCATCAGGCTAAACATCAGCTTCACTGGATCAGTCGTAAGAATGAACAAGAGCGAGAGCGCAGAGAATGCGAGGGTACGAAGTCCGAGGGACAGAGCGGTAAGCACCGTTTCTCGACCTGCCTCAAAGCCTCCGATCCTGATCCATACTACATCATCCATAGCGATGCTTTCTCTAGGGAAAACGATAGCTGTCCATACGTAGCCGAGTGCCATGATCAGAAACGGAGCAAACAGCAGCAGCCATCTGCGCCAGGATACTTGACCAAGCCGAGCCGTAAGCAGGATCGTTACCATTAAAGCGCTGAGCTGTGTTATGGGATCAAACGCAAAGGACAGCAGAATGACGCCAAGGGTAACTGCAAGTGCCTTGATACTCGGATTCATCTGGTGAAGATTCCAACCGGCGTGCTGAGCACTTTCGGAAGCAAGCAATGCCGCGTGAGCGGGGTGTGGGTTAGAGAAGTCCCTCTCCGTTGTGAGGTCTGTGCCTGTTCCAATGCCTGTGCTTGTTGCGATGTCCCTGTTCGTTGCGGTGTCTGTGTTTGCTTCGAGTGCTCTTGCCAGCTGTACCTCAAGCGGCAGCACCAGCTTCACCCCGGCAAGTCTGTCCTCGGGCCAGTGCCACAATGTTGTCGCGCTGTCATCCAGTTCTATTCCTCCATCCACCACCACGATCACACGGCTCGCATATGCCCGGACCCACTCCATATCATGTGTAATCATGATAACAGTAAGCCCTTGCCGGACCCTTGCCTTCAGTGCTTCCAGCAGCCGCAGAGATGCATAGGCATCCTGCCCGTAGGTGGGCTCATCACATATGAGCACCTGCTGCTCTTCCACAAGCATTGAAGCCACGCTCAGCCTTCGTTTCTGGCCCTGACTCAGTGCATAAGGACTGCGATCTGCAAGATGGGATAGACGAAACTCGGCTAGAAGCTCAGCTGACCTTAGCTGAACCTCTCTCTCGGGTATGCCCTGCAAACGCAGTCCAAATGCAAGCTCCTCGCTCACTTTATCCGTGACGAACTGATGCTCGGGATGCTGAAAGACGAGGCCCACCCGCTTGCGAATGATGGACTCCGGCAGCCGGGTCATATCCTCTCCGCCAGCCAGCACCCGCCCCTCCTTAGGCGTGAGCAATCCGGACAGAAGCCCGGCCAGGGTAGACTTTCCTGCTCCGTTCGGTCCAGTTACGGCAATGAATTCACCTCCCCTTACACTTAGAGAGACATTCTGAATGACTGGCCGATTCTGCCGATAGAATGTTATACCTTGGGCCTCCAGCACCGGATCCCGTCTCTCTTCATCTCTTCGAGGAAACGGAGATTGCTCAGCCCTCTCCCGCAAGTAATGACTAACCTGTTCTTGCTCAAGCACCGGACGCGATCTCCAATAATCAATGAGCTCCTCTGCCGTAAGTGGAAGGACTTCAGCCGTTCCAGGTACATGTTCACATAATTGCCGCTGCAGGCTCACTGGTCCGGGCACCCAAATTCCCATTTGATCCAGTTCAGCACGATACATGGAAAAAAATACGTCTGGCGCAGCCATTCGACATATTCGCCCTTCGTGATCCATTAAGACAATACGATCAACATCAGCCATCCAGGCATCCAGCTGATGCTCGATCAGAAGGACGGTTATTCCATGCTTCTTGCGAAGTAATGAGATGAGCTGAGCCAGATTTCGAGTAGAAACCGGGTCAAGATTAGCCGTCGGTTCATCCAGCACAAGGATGCCGGGCCGAAGTGCGAGTGCACAGGCGATAGCTAGACGCTGCTTCATACCGCCCGAGAGTGTATGAATCTGCGCTGTCCTGTACTGGTGCAAATCAACCATCTGAAGTGCTTCATCTATTCGGCCGCTGATCCTCTCATGTGGACATCCCACGTTCTCCAGGCAGAAGGCAGCTTCTTCTTCCACTGTCAGCATGCAGAACTGGCTGTCTACATCTTGAAAGACGATTCCTACTGCTTGTGCATGTACGGCTGCACTCTCTTCTGTCATGGATCTGCCCCATATCCTGACACTTCCCGTAACCATACTCTCGATCTCTTGCGGATAAATTCCGTTCAGACACAGCGCCAATGAGCTCTTACCGCTGCCGCTAGGTCCCAGGAGCAGCAGCATTTCACCTGGATTCAAGTCGAATGTAACCCCGTTTAATATGAGCGCAGCTTCTTCTTCGAACTTCAGCGTTAAATCTCTCACTTCAATGGCAGCAGAGGATCTGAGTATCTCATCAGCCGGCTGATCTTTACGCGGTTGGAGTACCATTATGCTTTGTGTGACCGGGCTGCTGCTTTGGCAACCGGAAAGCTCCGCAGCACACCGGTCCGAACAAGCGCATCCGCGATCCATTTTCCAAGCAGACCGGCCAGGAGTGCCCCACTGATGATACGAACCCCCAGCATCGCGATGACAAATTCAGGTGATAAAGCGGCGAAGCCGGATCGGAAGTAGCCCCAGGCGAAGCTGAACACCGCCGCACCAATACCTGACAGCATCAGGACCGGGAGCGAATATTTACGATAACGAACAGCCGCAAAGACCGCTTCAGCTCCAAGACCTTGTATCATGGCCGATACGATAAGAATGGGTCCCGTTGTATTTCCAATCAGGACTTCAATGATGCCGGCAATCGTTTCTGACAGAAAGGCAGCCCCTGGCTTACGAATAATGTAGGCAGCAATGATCGAGACAATGAACCAGATTCCGAAGATCACCTCATAACCCATCGGCCCCATAACACCTGTCAGCAGATTTCCAATCTGTAAGAACACGAGATAAATGACAGCAAAAACAACGGACAATGAGCTTAATACGATAATGTCACGCAGCTTCCAGGCTCCCATAAGCTATACCACCTTCCCTTGTACCTTTTTGGACGGACTGTTGCAGGACAGGGTTACAGTCATCACGACATGGGACACCGACTCCTGCGTCACTTCAAAGGACTGCTCCAATGTCTTAAAGATCGTATGTACATCTCCTTCAAGGCGTGTAGCGTAATGTATGCCCCCACCGTAGCTGCCATCGTCCTTCGCAATATCAACGACATGCGCAATCTTCTTCATGTATTCCGGCTCCCCGAGAGCGTACAGCGCATATTCCGCCGCTCCTTCCATACGGATGGAGGATACCGTATCTTCATTCATTCGAGCGGCATCTTCTGACATATACACTTCACCCGCCGAATCACCCGGACAGCCAATAGAGAAGGTGCCGCTGAACACTACGTGCTCGCCTGTATTTGCCGCATGCAGAAAGATCGCCTTCATTACATCAAACACATGCTCCAGCCTGCCTCGTACGCAAGTACTTACATCACCGGTCTCTGTCCATACCTTGGAGGTGTCTGCCTCCTTGATCGCACCAAGAATAATATCAACAAACCGATCACTCATCGGATATAGCGAAAAACGACAGCCCACGATTCGGCTTGTTCCACAGACTTCTGTACTCATTGCTCCATCTCCTCAGGTCAAGTATTGTTGAAACAACACAAAAAGAGCTGCACCCCTAAGTGAGTGCAGCTCAATAAAATGTGAAGCCCAAAATCTTACTTCATCTGAACCGAAGCCTTCGGTTCAGATTTGAATGGGCTATTATCATTTCATATCCCCGCACTTCCCCACGCTAGTATGATCTAGATCGGGTGTAAAGGGTTAACCGCCATCGTCCATTTCCTTCATCGACGTATTGGTCTCTCAGCCAGTTAAGGCACCCCTAGTGCTACATTTCGATTATGCTGTTCCAATCGTATCCCATTATACTGCTTTCTCCTGTTTTGTAAAGTTTGGATTAATTCAGCGATATATCTGAATTGTTTAAGAAGAATTTAAGCAGCAAGGCAGATAACAGCCTATCTTCTACCTATTCGGGTTGCATAAAGCTGCTTCATACAGTAAACTGTCATGATACAATGTTACTTGAAAGGAAGGCTGATACCATGGAGATCCCTTCATTAAATAGAATCAATGAGCTGAGCCGCAAACAGAAGAAGGAAGGCCTCACGCCGGAGGAAATTACCGAGCAGAAGGCGCTTCGTGAGGAATATTTGAAGGCCATCCGCGGACAGGTATTGTCCACGATATCCGGACTGACCATCGTTGATCCGAATGGGGACGACGTCACTCCAGAGAAACTCAAGCTTGAGCAGCAGCAGGATAAATCAAAGCTCAATTAATGTATAAAAGGATAGAATCGAATACCCGTACGCAGCGGGTATCTGTCGATTCTATCCTTTTCTTTCTTCAGGATCATACATGCTAGATCGCCAGTATTTCGCGGATTTCTTCCTCACTTAAGGCGGATGATGATTCCTGACCGGGCTGAATAATTTCTTCTATGAGATTTTTCTTGCGCTGCTGAAGCTCGTACATTTTATCCTCTACCGTTCCACGGCTCACCAGCCGGATCACCTGAACCACGTTCTTCTGTCCCATCCGGTGTGCCCGGCTCGCTGCCTGGTCTTCTACCGCAGGGTTCCACCATAGATCATACAGAATAACGGTATCCGCCCCCGTCAAGTTAAGTCCTGTACCGCCGGCCTTCAGCGATATCAGGAAGAAATCCTTCTCTCCTTCGTTGTAGCGCTGGCACATTTCAACACGCTCTTGGCCCGGTGTCTGCCCATCCAGATAAAAGAATGGAACCCCTTGAGCCCCGAGCTCCCTGCCGATGATGCCCAGCATTTCAGTAAATTGAGAGAAGAGCAGCACCCTTTTGCCTGCGCTTCGGCTTTCTTCGATGAGCTCCAACAGCTGCTCGAATTTCGCAGAGCTTCCCGTATATCCTTCTACAAATAGACCAGGATGGCAGCACAGCTGTCTTAGCCGGGTCAAGCCAGCCAAGATCTTGATTCGATTCTTGTCGAACTGCTTCTCGCTCAGATGCTTCACGGTCTCTGCCCGCAGCTTGGCCAAGAAGGCAACATAGAGCTTCTTCTGCTCGGTCAGCAGCTCGGAAGTGTGCAAGGACTCAATCTTCTCCGGCAGCTCCGCAAGGACATCTGCCTTCACACGGCGCAGCAGGAACGGACGGATTCTACGAGCAACTACTTCTCTTGGCAACTCATTAAAGGCTTTTCTGCCTTGAAACAGCTCTGGAAAGACAACGTCATAGATAGACCATAGCTCTTCCAGACGGTTCTCGATCGGTGTTCCGGTGAGTGCGAAACGATGTCTTGCACTGACTGATTTTACCGCATGTGCAGTTTGTGTCACATGATTCTTGAACGCCTGCGCTTCATCCATAATAAAGGCATGGAAATGCCTTTCACTATACATATCCGCATCCATGCGCAGAAGCGGATAGGAGGTGATAAGTACATCCACCGCGGTATGCTCACGGATGATCTTCAGTCGCTCCGGTTTGGTTCCGTCTACGATGATTGTCGTGAGCTCTGGAGCAAATTTCTCAAGCTCATTCTTCCAATTGTAGATGAGGGAAGCAGGCGCTGCGATCATTACGGGCTGCTTATGCTCCCGTATGGTTTGAAGCTCAGACACGATATAGGTGATGCTCTGAAGCGTTTTGCCGAGTCCCATATCGTCTGCCAGAATACCGCCAAACCGATAGGAGGCGAGCGTCTTCATCCATTGATAGCCCTGCTTCTGATAGTCCCTCAGTATAGGAGCGAGCCTATCAGGAATGGGAAAATCCATATGTTCTGGATGGGCGAGGTTCCCTATAAATTCCTTCAGTCTGCTGCCAAGCTGTACTTGCTCCCCCAGATCCCGGTCCATTATCTTAAGACCTGCTGCGACCGGAAGCTTCATGATCCCGTCGTCGATCTCTCCCTTGCGAAAGCCCATGTCGTTCATGAGTCTCACAATCTCTTGAAAGGCAGAAGCTGACAAGGGCATAAGTGCCCCATTCGACAGCCTATGATATCTTCTTTTTGCCTCCACACTCTCTATCACGTGCTTGATTTCATTCAGCGGTATGCCGTTAATATCAAATTTGAATTCCATCCAGTCCGTCCGCTCATCCATATCCACATGAAGCTTCGGGCTGACCGGCTCAGACAGAATCCTAACCTTCACTGCCGAAGTGGCATACACATCAAGCAGCTGCTCAAGCTGAGGCATTGTGTAATACAAAAAATCAAATTCCGCATCCTCATTCTCCAGGTAATATCCAGATTCCGTCTGGGTAAAATCACTTGTTTGCATCAGCCGGATAATTTGTTCCTCTTGTGACTTGTCCCGAATAATGATCTTGTTCTCCGGGAGCCTCACCTTCTCCTCCACTGGATTGATCACGACATCTCCATACTGGAATTCGAGACTCGCCAGCAGCTTGTCCCGAACGCGATCCAGATACAGCCTTGCCTTCAGCGGCACCTGGACCATGTGACTGGACACTTCCTCTGCCAGATGTACTCGTCCGAGCCGCATTAGACCCGGGACGACCTTCTCGATATAAGGTCCCATCTGCTTGGCAGGTATCGTGAGCTTCGGAAAATGTACACGTGACAGCTTCTCCTGCAAGCCTGCGATCTGGCTGACGGATTCCTCTGACATTTTGTAGAAAATGCCGTTTTTCACCGCCATCCGATACTCAGGCAGGATCAGGACATCACGGATTCCCATAGCCGTCAGCTCATAGCCTGCGCCTGTGTCCGTCTTGTTAAATTCAAAATCAAGCGGCAGCAAGCTGTCCGTAAGGGAAACTCCGCTGAATATCTGCTCTTCCTGCTGCGTATATGCCTCAGGCACATTCTGAAGCAGTGGGGCGATTTGTTCCCACGCCAGCGGGGGAATCAGCAGCAGCCTGTCCTGGTTCTTGCCGCGTCCCGGATAGGAGTTTAACGACTCGTGATACATTTCCTCCTGACGCTCCAATTGGATCAGCTCTTTCAACACAGCTTCGTCATGGGGTTTGAAATAATGAGCTTCGGGGTTATAGGTGAAATTCTTCGAAAAGACATACGATCCCCCATGCTGCATCCGGCTTAGAAACTGCTTCATCTGCTGAACGATATACAAGCGCCTCGCTCCAAGCTTCATCTCCAATCCAATCATATGCTTGTTCAGACCGTATGGAACCAGCTTAATTAGATACTCGATGCTCAGAGGCTCTCTTGTCTCCATAATATATTTTGCAGCTGGACTCACCTTAGCCGTACTGCTGAAGAGAGCCAGCACATCCTCTATGATCTGCTCCTCGCTCGCTTCTCTGTGGTAGCGCGGGGTTAATCTCCCCTCTGGAACAACCGTCTCGGGATGAAGCAAAGAGGGGTAAGCGTTCACCTCAATGCGCCCCTCCTGCTGCATCTCATTAATCTGAAGGAGGGCAGCGGCAATATGCTTGCAATAATAATTGTAATTATTGTAGGCAGGACAAGTGCATTGTGCTTCAATATCTCCTCCGGCCTTCAACTGGATTGAAACATCATATTTATTTTTGCCGCCGCCCTTAACTACGGCCTGAAAATTGCCCGCCGATGCGTCCGATAAGGTTATACCTACCATGCCCGCATTGTAGTATTCTTCACCACGTTCATAAAACTTCTTGCCGCACATCAGTTTAATCTTCTTCCGATTCAGCATTGTCGTCATTTCGCTTTGTTACCTTCCTTCTGGCTATCACGTTTCAATTCTTGTAACTGCAATGATACCATTAATGCGCGATAGTTTCACTTCACAAGCCACGCCTATTTTTATACAGCAAAAAAAGCACCGGACGCTTGACAAGGCATAGTCTAGTGCTTTCGAAAGCTAGTTCTTATTTGTGTATTTTCCATTTTACTCTTATTAAAGAGATTCCGAGGCCTGCCTCACCCATTCTGTCAGCTGATCCAGATCAATGGCGTCGCCTTTACGCAGCTTCCGGGTTTTTCTTTCTTCAGGCCCTTCAAATTCCCCTTCTGGAAGTGCAAGACCTGTTGCATTAAATATGGTAAAGCTGACCGCCTCTTTCGAAGTGGAGATGACAGCTGCATACTTTCCATTTTTTAAAAAGTGTGGCTTCTTGTACTGTATCCGTTCCGTCACTTCCGGTATAGCTGCATGTACCGCATTCCGCAGGTTCACAGCTAAATCTCCTTGCCAAGGTTCCTTGATCTGTTCAATAAATGCCGTAACTTCTTGATTCATACTCGCTCGCTCCCTTTAGGCTGATTTTGATAAATATACAGCTGCTCCTGCAGATCCGCTTCCATTCCTTCAATTACAGGCTCTCGCTTTCGTTCGCCCTTCTCTTCAAGCCATCTGAGCTCAAGCTCATGACCAGCCTGACCTGCCCCGATCGGCATTCGCAGTGCCCACTGCACAGCTTCCTCCTCCGTCTCCACATCAAACACATAATACGCTGCTACAAGCTCCTTGCTGTTCCCCTCAAAAGGACCTGCCAGCAGCTCAGGCTTTCCATCTTGCGAATACGTGATTTTTATCCCTCTTGTACTCGGCTGAAGCTCTTCCTCTGCGAGCAGTATGCCTTCTCGCGCCAGCATCGTTTTGTATTCTTGAAGCTTCTTCGTGTGCTCCGAGCTGTAATTTACACCGGTCTCGGAGTAATCTGTGGCTTTGATCATCAGCATCATTCTCATGCCTTCATCCCCTTCCTTTGTCCCTGCATACAGCAGCCCTGCCTAACAAGAGCTCACGCTCGCGGACATTTCGTGTCATGGAAGCAGCCCGCTCCAATTCAGTCCGAGCTTCATCGAAGCGTCCAAGCTTCATTAACAGATCTCCTCTAACACTCGGAAGCAAATGATACCCTCTAAGCGCTGGCTCCCCCATTAACTCGTCGAGAAGCTGAAGTCCAAATTCAGGACCAAATGCCATTGATACGGCAACCGCCCGATTTAGTTCAACCACAGGTGAAGGAGATACTCGGGACAAAGCTTCATATAGTGCCGCAATCCGGATCCAATCTGTAGCTTCAGGTGTAGGAGCCACCGCATGACAGGCTGAGATTGCCGCCTGTAGTGAATAGGGACCAAGTGTACGGCCCAGCTTGCGGGCACGTTCAAGGGCAGCAAGCCCCCGTCTGATCAAATGATGATCCCACTGCCCCCTGTTCTGATCCAGCAGCAGTACCGGCGCCCCATCCTTATTGATTCGGGTCTTCAGACGAGAAGATTGGAGCTCCATTAGAGCGACCAGGCCGTGCACCTCCGGCTCAAGCGCTGCAATTTCAGCCAGCATGCGTCCGAGTCGAAGAGCCTCCTGACATAACAAGGGGCGGAACCATTGCTCCCCCGAGGTAGCCGAATATCCTTCATTAAACATGAGATAGATCACCTCAAGAACAGCGGACAGTCGTTTATTCAGCTCTTCCCCTACCGGGATTTCGAAAGGAACCTTCGAAGCACTTAACGTCTTCTTCGCTCTTACAATGCGCTGAGCAATCGTAGCTTCCGCTGCCAGAAAAGAACGGGCAATTTCATCCGTAGTAAGTCCGCATAAGAGGCGCAGAGTCAAAGCAACTCTAGCCTCTTGTGACAGCACGGGATGGCAGGTCATAAAGATCAGACGAAGAAGATCATCACTGATCTCCCCGTGAAGCCTCCGATCCATGTCCTCCTCCGTATATAAATCTGTATTCTTAGCTATCTCCTCATATTTCTGATCAAGCCTTTTGCTTCGGCGCATAAGATCAATGGCACGGCGTTTGGCCGTTGTCATCAGCCAGGCGCCCGGGTTGTCTGGAATACCGGATTCCGGCCATTTCTCAAGAGCGATAACCAAGGCATCCTGCGCAAGATCTTCAGCCAGACCCACATCCCGAACCATTCTCGTAAGACTTGCAATCAGCTTCGCCGACTCCATCCGCCATATGGCATCAATTGTCCCCGTCGTGCTGCTTCTGGTCACGCTTTTCTGGACTCCTCAATTCGCTGCCGCAGCACATTTTCTTTCTCGATGAACTCCATATCATCTGTTAAATCCTCGATCCCATATACTTGCCTGAGTTCAATCTCGCCCTGTCCGAATCCATGGGGATCCGGCATGCGCAGCGCCCATTCAATTGCTTCCTCCCTTGACTTGACCTCGATGAGCGTGTACCCCGCAATAATCTCCTTCGCTTCAGTAAATGGTCCATCGACCACCTTCGGCTTGCCGCCTGGCTCCGGATAGGAGATCCGAATTCCTGATGAGGTTGGTGCTAAGCCGTCACCTCCCAGCAGCACTCCTGCTTTTGCCAATTCCTCGTTATATCGGTGCATCGCATCAATCAGCTCCTTGCTTGGCAGCTTGCCGGCCTCTGAATCCGTTGTTCCCTTAACAATCATCATAAATCTCATGTTTAACTACCTCCTAAGTTTTATTGTGAAGCGAAGCAGCTCGAGTTTCCGTTTTTTTGGCTTGACTCTCACCGATTGCTATAGCCAGAGTCGTTCTTCGCTCCTTATGTATACAACGAATGATATTCACGCAAATCGACATCTCTCTAAAATAATGTTCTGCATTTATTTTGCAATCCTAAACGCAGTCGAATGACCTTCTGCAAAAAAAGCAGACAGCTCGGATGCAATGAGCTTTGCATTCAGTTTCTTGGTGTGACCGAGCCCCTTCTTGCTGACAAGCTGTGCATTCGGAAGAACCTTCGCAAGAGCAGCAGCTCCCTGACGCAGCTCTGCTGGACTCTCGGTACCTTCAAGCACTGCGGTCGGTATCTTCACAGAGCTCCATAGATCCCTGGGCAGCGCTCTTCCCTTCATGTATTCATCACTTATTGCTGCATCGTAAGGCAGTGTATGAGCAATGGATACTAATTTGGACCAAACACCAGGCATCATCCGCATCATGCCGACGACAAAGGCTGGCGCTCCCATCCCCGTGGTCATGAAGTATTTGACAGCATCTGCTCGGCGATTCTCCTTAATCAATCTAGTCACTTGCTGAAGGAAATCCGCGGGGACCTTGCGACCATCAGCTTCCACTAGAAATGGAGGCTCATGCAAAGCCAGCTTGGTAATGGCTGCACCGTTTGCTGCCGCTTGTAATGCAATGATGGCTCCTGATGACAGCCCCCATACAGCTGCCGAGCCTCCAGCCTCGTGAATGACAGCTTCCAGATCCTCAATCTCACACTGCACCGCATAGGGCTGGGTATCCCCACTGTCTCCACGGCCCCGGCGATCATAGTTGTATACGGTAAACTGCTCGGATAACAGATCGGTCAGTTCTACCTGCGCCGGAAACTTTCGATAGCTGAAAGCACCTGTTACAAGAATGACTGCGGGACCGTTCCCTTTTTTGTCATATGCGATTTGAGTACCGTCCTTCGAAATGGCGAAATGCATATTCCTCATCTCCTCTGTGTTCATTTCATATAATTGGATATTTTTTCAAAAACACCTGCTTATATAAGAACAACGAACAATAGAAGTGGAAATCGACATCTCACACAAAAATAAAAAAAGAAGGCCAGCGGCCTTCTCAGTTCAAAATCCATAGAGTGAATCCATTTCATGCCATAGGTTATAACGATTTCATTCCGTCGAATGCTGCTAACAAGATGGGTCTTACCTTGTCCTCGGCTAACGGCTCTCCTGTAACTAGCAGGCGGTAGAATAAAGGGCCGTACAGCAAATCCAAACTAGAGTCCACATCCAGTTCTGCACTCAGTTCGCCGCGTTCAATCCCCTTCCTCAGTATTCCTGCGGCTTCCGCACGACGAGGTTGAATATAGTATTGTCTAAATACTTCGATTAGTGTCGAATTCACCTGCCCATGCCCGATCAGCTCGGAGATCACTTTCCCTTCCTTGCCTGACATATATAATGACAGGTTGATTGCATGAGTTAATATATCTTCCTTAACAGATCCCGTATCCGGAACAGGCAGCCTGCTAGCTGCTCCTTCAAAAAAACCATCCGCAACAACAGCAGCTTTATTAGGCCACCATTTGTAAATGGTGGCTTTACTTACTCCTGCTCTCTCAGCAATTTTTTCAATCGTTACCTCTTCAAATCCACTTTCAAGCAGCAATTCATAAGCCACAGACAATATGGAATGTTGAATTGTCACATCCCTTGGGCGCCCCTTCTTTGCCAATCCAATTCCCCTTTCTATCCTTTGCTCCAGTATAAATGATAAATTGGGTATTTACAAAACGATGCGTTCAGTATATATTTTGTTCAACGATTAAGTGAACGTAGCGTTTACTTAATACAAAAAAGTTAAAGGAGAATGATTATTTATGAATGAGGTCGATATAACCAAGCAAAGTAAGATTTCAACTGCGATGATGATTATTTTCGCAACCGCATGCGGTCTGATTGTCGCTAACCTCTACTATTCTCAAACCCTTGTTGGTCCCATCAGCACAGAACTTGGCCTATCTACTGAAACCGCAGGACTTATCGTAACTTTAACCCAAATAGGCTATGTGGTCGGGCTGTTATTCATTGTTCCTCTAAGCGACAAGCTTGAGAACCGCCGCCTTATGGTCTCCGTTCTCTCCATTGTAGTCGTCGCTCTCATCATAGCAGCCGTTTCTACGCAATCCCCTTTGTTTTTGACAGCAACCTTATTCATCGGAACGGGCTCCGTCGTCGCACAAATTCTCGTCCCTCTTGCCGCATACTTGTCCAATGAACAAGAACGAGGCCGTGTGGTAGGCAATGTAATGAGCGGCCTTTTACTCGGAATCATGCTGGCTAGGCCTGCCGCAAGCTTCATCGCAGACATTTGGGGGTGGCGGATGATTTATGTCCTGTCTGCTGTGCTCATGGCTCTGTTGACCATCTGGCTTGCGCGTTCTTTACCTCATCGAAAGCCGGAGAATCAATTAACATATCTACAGCTTGTAGCCTCGTTAATTCAACTGTTTAGAAAATACCCGATATTGAGACGCCGGGCATTTTATCAAGCCTGTTTGTTCGGATCATTCAGCCTCTTCTGGACAGTTGTCCCTCTCAGACTTGCCAACGACTTCGGATTTACACAAGGCGGCATTGCTTTATTCGCCCTGGTAGGTGTAGCAGGAGCCATAGCCGCTCCTATAGCTGGAGGATTAGCTGATAAAGGGTTTACAAAGACCCTAACCATCGTCTCGATCGGAACCGCAATTGGCTCTTTTCTGCTTATTGCCTTGTTCCATGACCATTCTTTCGTCGCACTGGTGCTGCTATTCATCTCAGCAATCACACTGGATATGGCTGTGTCTGGCAATCTGGTTGTCAGCCAAAGGATCATATACTCTCTCGGAAATGAAGCGAGTGGGAGATTGAACGGAATATTTATGGCAATATTCTTCATTGGCGGAGCGGCCGGATCATTTCTTGGAGGATTAACCTATGCATACGGCGGCTGGATATGGAGTGCATGGCTGGGGGTTCTAATACCATTGTTTGCATTCATATATTTCCTGACAGAATATAAACATAAGCGCTGATTCAATAACTAGTTGATGATTCTACAGCTAAAAACAAGAAAATTTAATCAACCGATTTTCTATTTTTCCAAACATATAACACCTGTAAGATGAATTAAAGATAAGAAAGGAAGCAAGCTCTACATTAATTAGAGTGCATCATACTCATCTGAAGTATGGAAAGGAGAAAACATCACTTGAAATCGATTGTACAGCTGCTCCATTTTGGATATCATCAGGCGATGAGCTGTATCTTTCCTGTTGCGATCTTTGGGACGCTTGCCATAACTAGTGTCATTGAGATTCCTTTCCTATACCGGTACGATGCCATTCTGTTGATATTGCTCGCCGTGCAGTATTTCATGTACCGAAGCGGACTGGAGACAATGGATGAGATCAAGGTCATTTGCGTATTTCACGTCATTGGCTTGGTACTGGAGCTATATAAGGTGTGGATGGGATCGTGGTCATATCCAGAGCCTGGATATACGAAGATCTTCGGTGTTCCACTCTACAGTGGATTCATGTATGCAAGTGTAGCCAGCTTTATGTGCCAAATATGGCGGAGGCTGCGTATGGACATGACGGGATGGCCCGGGACGATGTCTTCGATGCTGTTAGGCGGAGCGATCTATCTAAATTTCTTCACACATCATTTTATTCCGGATTTCCGCTGGTGGCTGACACTGCTTGTGTTTATTGTGTTCTGGAAAACATGGATCATCTATCGGGTCCGGGCCAAAACATACCGAATGCCCTTGACACTTGCATTTATTATTGTAGGCTTCTTCATCTGGACAGCGGAGAATATTGCAACATTCTTTAATGGATGGAAGTACCCCGATCAGCATGACGCCTGGCAGCTTGTGAGCTTCAGTAAGATCAGCTCCTGGTTCCTCCTTGTCATCATCAGTGTCATCATCGTAGCTCAGCTCAAATATGTAAAAGCGAATCGGAACTTAAACAAATCATGAAAAAACGGAGCAGGGTCATATCCCGCTCCGTCTTTAATTTAGATCCTTGGCAAGCTCATTTGCCGTATCCAATGCCCTCTGCAACTGATGATCCGATGTATTGGATGCCCAGTTTTTCTGATTGTCTATAGCACTCAACATTCTGGCCTCTTTGACTCCAGCCACCACGATATCCTTCATCGTCAACACCATGCCTTACAAAATATAAAGCCATCGTTCTTCCCCCAAGAGAATTGTCCCACTGACCGACATTAAACCGACTCTAAGTAATGGTATAGCCTCTTCTTCAATTAACAAAGAAAAATACCTAACTTAGCCTATCCAATACTTAATTTAACCTTTTCACATTTCATACGAACCGGATTCTTGGCCATTCAATAGATTTGTTGATGAAAATGGCGATACTGATCTGGTTAAAGTGAAATTTAGGGGGATTTTTCTTCTTGCATGTGGAATAGTGTTTACCATCTTATCTTTTCAGCAGCTTATTTAATATCATGATATTTCGGTGCACGGATTGCAAGGTGCCTTCCTTCAACATCCCGTATATTGAATCTTGAAAGGAGGTTACTCGTGGATTGGCTGCAGCTGATGAATAATGCAATGGAATATATCGAATCACACTTAACTGAAGAAATTGATCTCAATCAAGCGGCAAGAGTTGCTTGTTGCTCTACTTATCATTTTCAGCGGATGTTCTCATTTATAACCGGTGTTCCGCTATCGGAGTATATCCGCCGGAGAAGGTTAACCCTCGCCGCATTTGATCTACAGCAGAGTCATGCCAAAGTCATCGACACCGCTCTGAAGCATGGCTACGAATCACCCGAGGCATTTTCCAGAGCGTTCAAAAAAATGCATGGTGTAATGCCGACTTCTGCACGCGAAAAAGGAATTGCGCTTAAGGCCTATCCACGGTTATCCTTTCATATTTCAATCCGGGGAGATGTGGAGATGAATTACAGAATCGAGGAAAAACCAGCTTTTGAAATGTTTGGTGTTACGGACGTAGTGAATACCGAAGAAGCCCGGCGCTTAGTAATAGAGAGCCGCACCAGTGAATGTCACTGTGTGCTGCTCTCTTTTTATTCGTATTTCATTGCTCCACGGTACAATTCGCCCTCCATTTTTGAATCCAATTAATAATCAGAAACACCCATTTATTATAAATAAGGTATTTTATTTAAAATACTACCTTGACTGTCAAAGTACTTTGCTGTACTATACAATTAACGGAGGAGATAAATATGGGTGAGAACAAGATTACTTCAGATTTACTTCGTGGACACACGGATACCATGATATTACGATTGTTATCCGAAGCTGACCGTTATGGCTATGAGATCGTCAAGATGATTGCTGAGCGCTCGGGAGGCGAATACGAATTAAAGGAAGCGACAATGTACTCCAGCGTCCGGCGGCTAGAGAATGATGGAGATGTAGAGTGGTACTGGGGTGACGAATCTCAGGGTGGAAGACGTAAATATTTCAGAGTTACCGAGAAGGGCAAGGCAATCTATGTCCACAACAAAGACAACTGGGAATATGCCAAGCGTGTGCTTGAAAACTTATTATAAGGAGATGGAAGTTATGAATGAGAAGCTGACGAGTTATTTGAACGGTGTGTTCGCACCCTATGATGGAGTGAAGAGCGTTACCGAATTAAAGAGCGATCTGCTCTCCGATCTTGAGGAGCGGTTCCGTGAGCTCAAGGCTGAAGGCAAGGACGATGAAACTGCCTTTAAGATGACAGTCGACAGCATTGGGGATATTGAACAAACGGTGATCGAGGTGGCTAACCTCTCCCGCTCGCTGGAACGGCAAGTGGTGACCAACTTAAAGGCGAGCAACCTGCCTCAGAGTGACTTTGCGGGTATCACCGCATACAAAGGAAATTTCTCATCAAGCTTGCTGCAAGGCTCTGATTTCACGAATGCAGATTTAACCGGCAGCTCATTTAATTCAAGCAATGTACGTGATGCGATTTTTGACGGCGCGAACCTCACGGACTGCAATTTTTCCACCCTTGACCTCACCAATGGCAGCTTCAATCAATCGATCCTTGTGCGTACCAACTACAGCAAATCGTGGCTGGCCGGAGCCAAATTCCTTAACGCACGACTGACAGACGTCAATCTGAGTATGACTTATCTTCGAGAGACCACCTTCCAGAATTGTATCTTTGACGGAGTGGACTTCAGCAAATCAGATCTGGGAGGCATGTGTTTTGACGGGCAGACGTTTATCGGTGTCAAGTTTAACAAAGCAGGACTGAATGAGGTTTCGTTCAAGGGCGCTACGCTGAGAAATGTATCATTCCAAGGGTTCCCGCTGTCCAAGAAGTATTACCGTGCCATCAAAACGATCTGCTTTGACGGTGCAGTCATGGATAAGCTGACTTACGCTTCGCTTAAAGGCATTGAGGCCGATCTGTCCAAAGTGACGGTTCGATAAGGAGGGGGAAAAAATATGCGAAACATTTCTATTAAGGTTACAGGACTTCAAAAGTCCTACAAGCAGCATCAAGTCCTAAAGGGTGTAGATTTTGAGGTCGAAAAGGGGAGTATCTTTGCCCTGCTCGGCTCCAACGGGGCTGGTAAGACCACAACCGTCAGAATTCTTACTACACTGCTCAAGCAAGACAGCGGAAGTGCGATCGTTAACGGATTCGATGTAGCAGCCGAGCCTGATAAGGTGCGCCAGTCGATCAGTCTGACCGGACAATTTGCCGCCGTGGACGAAATTTTGACCGGACGAGAAAACTTGGTCATGATCGCCAAGCTGCGATATCTCAAAAATCCACGCCAGGTTGCCGATGAGCTGCTGACACGCTTTGGCCTGACAGATGCAGCCGACCGCAGGGTGTCTACGTATTCCGGCGGGATGCGCCGCAGGCTGGACATCGCCTTGAGCCTTGTGGGGAATCCAGAGGTTATATTCCTCGATGAGCCAACGACTGGGCTTGATCCGGAGGCGCGCATCGAAGTATGGAAGAATGTGAAAGAATTGGCTGACGGAGGCAAAACGGTACTACTCACCACGCAGTATCTGGAGGAGGCCGAACAGTTGGCCGATCGAATTGCCATTCTGCACGAGGGCCGAATTATCGCAAGCGGCACGCTCGCAGAGCTGAAGCAGTTGTTCCCGTCTGCAAAGGTGGAGTATGTTGAAAAACAGCCTTCACTAGAGGAAATATTCCTCGCAATCGTCGGCACCAAGGGGGTAAAGTAACATGGAGATGACAAAAAAGCACTTTTTCAGCGATATGGGCGTTATGCTTGGGCGTTCCATGCGGCATATATTTCGCAGTATGGATACTATTATTACAGTCTGCATCACACCGATTGCCATGATGCTGCTATTCGTCTATGTATTTGGCGGTGCAATCCAAACCGATACCGATAACTATGTTAACTACCTGCTGCCCGGCATCCTGCTGATTGCGATTGCCAGTGGTATATCCTACACGGCTTACCGACTGTTTCTGGATAAGCAGCGAGGCATTATTGAACGGTTTAACACGATGCCCATTTCCCGTTCTGCCTTACTATGGGGGCATGTTCTTACCTCGGTGGTATCCAATGTCCTATCTGTTGTCGTCATCATCCTCGTAGCACTTGTAATGGGTTTTCGCTCCTCAGCAGGAATACTGCCTTGGCTTGCAGTGGCTGGTATACTCGTATTGTTCACACTGGCTTTGACCTGGGTCGCAGTCATCGCCGGACTGACTGCAAATTCGGTCGAAGGTGCAAGCGCCTTTTCTTATCCACTTATCTTCCTTCCATTCATCAGCTCAGCGTTTGTGCCAACCGATACGATGCCGACAGTCGTTCGCGCCTTTGCTGAGAACCAGCCCGTGACCTCGATCGTAGAAACCATTCGTGCGTTATTGTCTGGGACACCGGTGGGCAATGAAATTTGGGTCGCTCTTGCCTGGTGTGTCGGAATTATTATCATCTCCTACTTCTTTGCCATGCGGATTTACAAGAATCGAGTATAATAAGTTGCTTGAATAGAAAAATGGAGCAACTGCCAACCCGGCAAGCTGCTCCTTCTTTTATTTTGTGAATATTCCAGCGTTCTCGATTAATGCCCAACGCGATGCGTTTCTATATCAATGATTTGATAAGCTAAGAATACTATAAAAAATAGAGACATGATTACAATAGAGATTCCGACCCAACGAAGAAGTACAGAATTTTCGTCCTCTTTGTTTGATCTTACAATAAGAAATACTCCAACTGCCAGCAGCAGTATTACGACAACAAGTACCAAGCAACTTCCCCTCCTGGTGCGACAATGCTCATTAGCGTAAGCTAGCCGCAAGCGCACAATTTCATAATTGTACCGTCAAAGATGATTTCCAAAGTTACCGTTATGCTTTACACTGTATTCTCTAAACCAGGCTAGCGCGAGCTGCTCCATTTCCGTTACAAAAGCTTTTTTGGCTGGACTGTATTCACTTGTGTGCTCATAGCGCTGAGCTAATTCCTCTTTAAATCTGCCGTATCTTTTAGCTTCCTCTGGATGACTTCTCAGATAGTCTCTGAATACGAGATGCCGCTCAATATGAGGATTGCCTGCTTGGTAAAAGTGAATATGATGGGTTCTATGTTCTCCGCCCTTGCGAAACAGTCTTCTTCCCGGAATCCCCCATTCTCCAGCCACGTCATAGCCGAGAGCTTGCATGGTATCATTGAAGCGGTCAATTCGATCAATCTGACTTACGATACACATCATGTCAATGACAGGCTTGGCTTTTAAACCGGGAACTGCGGTACTTCCAAAATGCTCTATGCTCAGAATCTCACCCTCGAATAAGATCATAAGGAAATTGGCTTCTTCTTGAAACAGCCTGAACCATGCCTCGCTGTAATCACTCAATCGCACTTTCATACGATCACTCCTAATTTAGACTATGGTACTTAGCAGTCGCCTGTAAGATTATACCATGTCTGTATTGTTTACCTATGCCTTACCCGTTCATTTGCAGCAAAAAAAGAAGAACCGGCATACGGCCGGTTCCTCGGTTAATTATTAATTGTTATTTAATAATGACATAATCCAAATTCACAAGCTTCGCATAGGTTACGATTTGATCGGTGGTCAGGTTCAGGGAAACAACGGTATGGTGACCGCCGCCATTCTCAATCCACGCTTTGACTCCATCCTGGAAGTTCGGCTTCACATTCCAGAGCACACGGGCAACCGGAAGCTTAGGCGCAGGCGTCGTCGGCTCAAACAAGGATACCTCGTTAATGAGCAGCTTGTAATGTGTGCCAAAGTCAGCCATCGATACAACCACACCTTCTCCTGCCTTGCCATCGAACACAAGACGGGCTGGATCTTCGCGATCGCCGATTCCCAGTGGAGAAACGACAACCTTAGGCTTGTTAACCGCCAGTGTTGGATCTACCTCGAGCATGTGGGATTGAAGAATGGATTCCTGACCCGCAGCGAGCTCATACGTGTAGTCCTCCATAAAGCCGGTAGACTCGTTATGGCTCATGACTTTGAGAAGACGGTCGAGGGCTGCTGTCTTCCAGTCGCCTTCACCCGCAAATCCGTAGCCTTGTGCCATCAGGCGTTGTACCGCGAGACCTGGAAGCTGCTTCATGCCATGCAGATCCTCGAAGTTCGAAGTGAAGGCATTGTAGCCCCCTTGATCGAGGAAACGCTTAAGGGCAATTTCATAGCTCGCTTGGACTTTGACACTGGCTTCCCAATCTTCCTTGCTGTAAGTACCATAATCAAATTCGTAGAGCTCCGCATATTCACCAAACAAATCATTGATTTCTTCCTCGGTAACCTCATTAACAACTTGCACAAGGTCGCCGATTCCGAAGTAGTCTACTGTCCATCCGAATTGGATTTGCGCTTCGACCTTATCCCCTTCTGTAACGCCAACGTTACGCATGTTATCGCCAAAGCGGGCTACTCTGATGTTGAAGCTCTCGTTATAAGCAACAGCGACGTCCATCCAATCTGCAATTTGCTGCTGTACTTCAGGGCGCTCCCAATAACCGACTACGATTTTATTTTGCTTTTTCAGCCGTGCGTTGATAAATCCATACTCACGGTCACCATGCGCGGCCTGGTTCAAGTTCATGAAGTCCATATCAATGGTTGCCCAAGGAATGCTCTCATTGTATTGTGTAGCCAGATGAAGCAATGGCTTTTGGAGCAGCTTCGTTCCACGGATCCACATTTTTGCAGGCGAGAACGTATGCATCCAGGTAATTACACCGGCAACCTCGTCACGATAGTTAACTTCCTTCATAATACTTGTAATTTTGTCTGCGCTGACAGCGAGATCCTGCAGTACAAGCGGATAAGGCAGCACGCCGCTGTTGTTCAGCGCATCCGTCATTTCCTGTGCATGTGCCTTAACTTCAGACAGAGCTTCTTCTCCGTACAAGTGCTGTGAACCTACGACAAACCAGAATTGTTTTGCTACGTTTGCTGACATATTTTCATCCTCTTTTCTATAAATGTATAGTTAAAAATCCGGCTTGAATCCTCTGCGTTACTTCTGTCCGTAATAAGCGTCTTTACCGTGCTTGCGCAAATAGTGCTTGTCAAGAATACGCTGTGGCAGCTCTGGTGCAAACCGGTTTAATTCTCTGGCAAACAGATTCATCTTCGATACTTCCTCAAGCACGACACTGTTCATGACCGCGGATTTAGCATCCTTGCCCCAAGTAAAAGGTCCGTGCCCCTGGAGCAATACACCTGGAATCGACATGATATCAATACCGCGCTGCTCGAAGGTTTCGATAATGACATGTCCTGTCTCCGCCTCATAACCACGATCCACTTCCTCTTGGGTCAAGAAACGCGCACATGGGATCGAACCATAAAATGTATCCGCATGTGTTGTTCCCATCACAGGTACATCCAGCCCGGCTTGAGCCCAAACGGTTGCCCACATGGAATGCGTGTGTACGATGCCGCCGATCTCTGCATAGTGCTTATACAGCACGGCATGCGTTGGTGTGTCGGAAGAAGGTCTTAGCTCTCCCTCAACTACGTTACCATCCAGATCCACAACGACCATATCGCTGGCCTTCATCTTCTCATAGCTGACACCGCTCGGTTTGATGACGAATAATCCGCTCTCCCGATCAATCGCACTAACATTACCCCATGTATATTTGATCAGACCTTGCTTCGGCAAATCAAGGTTGGCCTGAAACACTTCTTCTTTCAGTTGTTCTAACACCTTGCTCCCTCCCATTTCACACTAAATTGTCGACAGCGGCCTGCTCAATGACAAGCCCCTTCTTGTATCGCTCGATAAAGACCTCAAAGCCCTTCACATCAGCAGCATCCGGTTTAATTTCTACTTCTTCCACATCGCTGAACACTTTCTGGTCAAGGAAATCATCCAAGCTCTCTCCGTCAGTCTTGTTCAGGAGGTATGAAGCGAGCACTGCCATCCCCCAAGCTCCGCCTTCTCCGGCCGTCGATGTAACAGACACGGGCACATGAAGTGCAGCTGCCATCATTTTCTGGCCGACGATCGGCGTCTTGAACAATCCGCCATGAGCCAGGATGCTGTCGATCGCGACACTCTCTTCCTTCGTCAAAATGTCCATCCCGATCTTTAGAGCGCCAAATGCAGTGAACAGATGAACCCGCATAAAGTTAGCGAGATTAAATCTGCTCTCCGGGGAACGTACGAACAGCGGACGTCCTTGCTCAAGACCCGTAATATTCTCACCGGAATAATAACCATAGCTCAGCAAGCCGCCGCCGTCAGGATCGGCCTCCAGTGCTTTGTTCAGCAGCACGCTGTACAGCTTCTCTGTATCCACCTTTTGTCCGGCTGCTTCAGAGAACTCACGGAACAATCCGAGCCAGGCATTAAGGTCGCTTGAGCAGTTGTTGGCATGAACCATACCGACCGGACTACCGTTTGGCGTCGTAACCATATCGATCTCCGGGTAAACCTTGGACAGCTCCTTCTCCAGGACGATCATGGCAAAAACGGACGTTCCTACCGAGACATTCCCCGTACGCTTTCTCACACTGTTCGTCGCCACCATCCCTGTTCCCGCGTCCCCTTCTGGAGGACACAAAGGAATGCCTGGCTGTAAATCTAGTGAAGGGTCCAAAATCTTGGCCCCTGCTTCGGACAGCACGCCTGCTGCTTCACCTGCAGAATACACCTTAGGCAGCAGGTCACTTACCTTCCACGGATAGCCTTTATCTGCAACCAGCTCATTAAACTGCTGGATCATGGATTCATTATAATTTTGCGTGGATTCATCGATTGGGAACATGCCTGACGCATCGCCGATGCCAAGCGCCTTGTTTCCAGTAAGCAGCCAGTGTATATATCCCGCCAATGTCGTCACGAAACGGATCTGAGGCACATGCTCTTCTTCGTTTAATATCGCTTGATAGAGGTGAGCAATGCTCCAGCGTTCAGGGATATTGAACTTGAACTCTTCGGTCAATGCTCTCGCCGCCGCACCTGTTGTTGCATTACGCCAGGTCCGGAACGGAACAAGCAGTTTATCTGTATCGTCAAAAGCCATATATCCGTGCATCATCGCAGAGAAACCGATCGAACCGACCGTTTGGAGGGTGATTCCGTATTTTCGTTCAACCTCCTGCTTCATCTCGCGGTAAGCTTCTTGCAGGCCTGTAATAATGTCATCCAGGCTGTACGTCCAAAAACCGTCCTTCAGCTGATTCTCCCACTCATAGCTTCCGGAAGCGATCGTTTGAAACCGCCCATCAATGAGTACGGCCTTGATCCGTGTGGATCCAAACTCAATACCAAGCGACGTTTCTCCCTTAGCAATCGCTTGTTCGATGCTTACTTGACTCGACATTACCTTGGTCACCTCTCTGGCAGCGCTTCATTAATAGGATAATTGTAAGAAGGCGCTTTCTAAATTGACAGGTATAGTATATTTTTTGTACGTACATTTGTCAATATCATATGTTATATATACATACAAATATGGATACAATAAAATTTTGTGCCTTTCTTCAAATTCTGTCCTATAAAAAGCTGCATCAAAGCGATCTGGTATAGGTTTACAAATATAGTGATAACTTTCTAAGTCTACATAAAAATAGCGCACGGTCATTTAAAATGGGACCTTCTCTTTATTTATTTCACAATCATGCTATAATTTGTACATACAAATTTACCAAATGAACGAATAACCTAGCGAACAAGTATGGAAGAAGGAGTTTCATGAAACCAAAGTATCAAGTCATCATTGATGATATAAAGAGTAAAATACTATCCGGGGATTATGGTGTAGGAGAACAAATTCCAACGGAGTCTGCCCTGCAAACCATGTACGAGGTCAGTCGGCAAACGGTTCGGAAGGCGATCCTGGAGTTATCGAATGAGGGATTTTTGCGGAGTGAAAAAGGATCCGGCACCTATGTCAGCAACCAGTATCGGACGAGGACAAGCGGAGCCTCTAACAAAAAGACGATCGGTGTCATCACGACCTACATCTCTGACTATATCTTCCCCTCTATCATTCGGGGGATTGAAAGCAGGCTGAACGAGGACAATTATTCACTTCTGCTGGCCAGCACCAACAATGATGTCGCTCAGGAGAAAAAGGCGCTGGAGATGATGCTCTCTTACGGTGTGGACGGACTGATCATTGAGCCTACCAAGAGCAATCTGTACAATCCGAATATTGCTTATTACCTGTCCTTCAAGGAACAAGACATCCCCTTTATTATGATTAATGCTTATTACGAAGAGATTGATGTGCCTTTTCTGTGCCTCGACGACGTGCAGTCCAGCTATCTGGCGACAAAAGAGCTGATATCGAACGGACACTCGCAGATCGGACTCATTTCTAAGATGGATGATTTGCAAGGAAAGTATCGAATGAAAGGCTATATCAAAGCACTCGGCGAAGCTAAATTACGTTTTCACCCGGAGCTTGTTTTTTCCTTTGATACAGAGACGAAGCAGGCACTCTCGAGCAACCTGAAGGATTTCCTGGATGTGAACAGAGAGGGGCTTACAGCCCTCGTCTGCTATAACGACGAGGTCGGCCTTGAAGTAGTTCATGCGTGCAGACAGCTTGGCATCTCAATTCCGGAGGAGTTATCTATCATCGGTCAGGACAATTCCTATATTGCCAAGAATGCGAATATCCAGTTAACGACGCTGACTCACCCCCAAGAAGCAATGGGACGCGATGCTGCCGACTGGATTATTAAGAAATTGCAAGGCAAAAAGGATTTGCCGGACAATACGTACTATCAGCCCGAGCTTGTTTACGGTGAGACGGTTCAGAAGAGATAGATTGAGCATGGGTCATCCATTTCATAATACCTCAAATTGCTTTAATCATGAGTATATATAGATCAAAACGGTGTAATTTGACTATGTATGATTTCATAATCTTCATTTTAATGAGATATGAAATTGATTCACATATAATGATTTTTTTGTATCCTATTATGTATCCATGTCATTTTTAGAGTAGAAAAAAGCAGCCATAGCAATGAACCCTGGTTCAATTGCTTGGCTGCTTACTTTTTTCATCTAACTAATCGTTACCTATTATTCGTTTGTTGTGGACTCTGTATCCTCAGTCGTGGAATCCGTGGAATTCGTATCAGCTCCAGCATCTGTGCTTTCCTCTGCTGGCGTAAGTGTATTCGAGATTGTAGCATTGGAACGCAGATCCGTCATCCAGGTTGAGCTAAGTTCACCGATCTGTTGATCCACCAATATTTTGCGAATCTCTTCTTTCTTGTCTTCCAAGGTTGGATTCGTCGCTTCTTTATGATCTGTCTTCATAATGATGTGATAACCATAATCCGACTGCACCGGATCGCTGATTTCATCAACTTGCATGGAGAAAGCCGCCTTCGAGAATGGCTCTAGCATATCTTCTTCGCCAAAGAATCCGAGATCCCCGCCATTCGCTGCGGAAGCGGTATCTGTGGATTTTTCCGTTGCAAGTGTTGCAAAGTCTGCTCCGCCATCAAGCTCTTTCTTGATCGCATCCGCTTCTTCTTTGGTTTCAACGAGAATATGGGACGCTCTTACCTGCTCTGGTGTAGCGAAGGATGCCTTGTTCTCCTCATAGTAAGTGCTGATCTCTTCATCGGTTACATCCGTTTGCGGTTCTAGAATTTTACGCATTTTGACTTGCAGATCCATATTCTTCTTAAGAGCGTCAAGTGTCATCCCGGATTGGGCAAGTGCCATGTCAAATGCTTCTTCACCGCCATATTGCGTCTTCAACGTTTCAAGCTCTGCGTTTACGTCCTCGTCTGTAACCGTCACATTAGCCTCAGCTGCTGCCTGATCGACAAGCTCCATCGTAATCATGTTCTCCAGCGTAGCTTGTCCGCCAAGTGTCAAGAGTTCGTTATACAGCTCGTCCTTGGAAATGTCCGTACCATTCACCGATGCAACAGCTTCCTTACCGCCTCCAAACGGAGGATATATAAGCACAATAATCAGCGCAGCAGCAAGAACTCCCGATATCACCATCCAGACTACACTGCTCTTCCCTTTGGCTGCTGGCTGTTCTTCATTCTCTGCATGATCCTTTTGCATCTCCGGCTCTGAAGCTGCTTCCGGCTGTGCTTCCACCTCTGTTACCGGCTGTATTTCAGACGTTGATTCAAGCTGTGTATGAGGCTCAGTATCAGGCTCACTTCCCTGTTGCACTTCTTTCTCTTCTTGCAAAGCATCCTGCTTCTCTTCATCGTTGTCGAAACGCGATGGTTTGTTGTTATCCATTAAACTAAAACTCCCTTCGTGTCTTTCCATATCATGACCTTTTATTAAATATAAAGGATTTCAAAAATAAAACATTAAAATAACATAAAAAATCTACAGATTTAATTTAGGCTCTTTTTCTCTCTTTCAATTTCCTGCTGATAAGTCCGATAATTAATGGAAATAAAATTGCTCCTTGCCATCACCTACAGATTTTAACGCTTTGTGCAATGCATCCGTTATCAAAGAAAGTGGTATTTCAAGAAATAGATACGTCACAAGTAGTACATTTAAAAGAACTTATATATGCCTTCCTGAAAATAGCTATACTCTTCATCCGTTATCCTTAACCTGCCATAGGACTCCAAAAAAACTTCCTTATCCCTCGCTTGATCAAATACCCCCTGCTTCGGACGGATGGCTAGTGCCATATCAAATCGAGGATCACCATAACCGGCTCTGGGCCAATCGATAATACCACATACCTTATTGTCTTTGACTAATATATTATTTGTATGAAAATCACCATGGATCAGGGTATTTTTAATCTGTAATGGTCTATTCCTATCTAGTCGTACGAGGAGATCCTCCGTCCCGTCTACACTGTAATTATCCAGATTGTATCTGGCTTTCATGAGCATCGAATCGATCCAGGGTGACTCATCCTTGAGCAGCTCTACAGGACATGGGCATTCATGAATTTGCCGTAGGCATGCACCATATTGAGACACCACCTCTTCTCGATCCCTAAGGTTAGGTTGGTCGCTTAGATAATGTCTTAAACTAATACCTTGGATGTAATCCATAAGCAGCCAGCTTGATTTGCTATCTGTATGGAAAGCATAAGTATGTGGTACAGGCAGGCCTGTAGTCGAAAGAAATTGTAGTGCTGCATATTCATCAGATAACCATTCGTTATATAGGTCATGGTGTGTTTTTTTGATAATGAACTGATGATCACTAGTGTCGATCTTAACAACAAGCGAAGTATGCCCCTGCCTTGGATATGAGATGTTGCGGATCTTACCGATTTGATCTATAAGCTCAACGGGAATATCCTTTACGTTCATAGGTTCTCTCCTTTTGTTTATTAGATATGACTCCAGACTTGGGACATTTTATAACTGCCTAACTAATTATATAATATTATAATTTGATATGTATCTAATAAGTGAAAATAATGGATTAGATAATGGAAATAGCTCTACAATTGAACTTATGGCTTAAAAAAAGCAGTCCGATCAGATTGATCAGCTGCTAATTATATTATTCAATTAATGTTTCCCGTTAGAATTCCTGTAATACGAATATTTGGAGTTTGAATAAAAAAGAACGCCTCGTTATGATGGGGTTACGCACGAGGTCATTGCCTCAAAAAGCCCATCTGGAGGTCGCTCTATCATGAAGTTTAAAGCACAAAACAAACAAAATCAACTCATTGAAAACATTACCGTTCATCATTTAGTGGTCGGCGTAGATATCGCTCAAGAGACCCATGTAGCCAGGGCCGTCAGCTTTCGTGGGATTGCTCTAGGGAATCCGCTTCAATTTGGAAATCATCGTGACGGCTTCGAGCTTTTCAAACGTTGGATTGAGACCTTACTTCAAACCCACCA
>NZ_FPAC01000024.1 GCF_900116105.1 Paenibacillus sp. 453mf | reverse complement strand
TTGTCATAGGAGCGATTACTCAGGTGTTCGGTTCGACTTTATCCAGCCAGTCGTTATCTGGGACAATTAGCATCTTACGCTTTATCGTGTTTATTTTGTCTGCCGCGCTTGGCATCTATGGCTTTTTTCTTGCTTTATTTATCGTGACAACCCATTTAGCCTCATTGCGTTCATGCGGTTTGCCTTACCTGGCTCCGCTTTCGCCCCCATATAAAGATTTCGCCAATGCATTGTTCCGATTACCTTGGAGATGGCGAAAAACTCGACCGGACAATCTGAATACTCACGATCCTACAAGCCAAGGGGATGGGCAGAAATGAAGACGTATAAATATATCGTTGTTCTTCTGCCCCTCATCATACTCACCGGCTGCTGGAGCAAATACGAAGTGCAAAACATGAATTATACGACAGCAGTCGGAATTGACTATGCGGAAGGTCAATACACCATCTATGCGCAATTGCTTGACTTCTCGACAGTGGCAAAGCTGGAGGGCCAACAAAAAGCGGAGCAGCCCCCGGTCTGGGTCGGTAAGGGACAAGGCTCCTCGTTTACAGAAGCAGCGAATGATTTATACAGCACTTCGCAACAGAGGTTAAACTGGGGACAAGTCTCTGCGATTCTGTTCAGCGAACGGTTGATGAAGGAAAGGAAAGTCGGTGAAGTGTTAGAACTGATCAACCGTTATCGTGAAATAAGGTACTTAGCCTGGCTATTCAGCACGCGAGATCCCCTTGACGAGATCTTAATGGCAACATCGTTTTTCAGATTGTCACCAAAGGCATCGATTCTACATAATCCTGAACAGAATTATCGACAGCATTCTATTCTCGCTCCGATCCGCCTGCAACAGTTTGTTCTGGATTCAAATGAAAAGGCTAAGTCAAGCTATATACCAGAATTATCAATTCGAAAAGACCAATGGAAGGAAAATCAAAAGCCACGTGAGTTGCTTAGATTTTCTGGCATACAAGTATATGATCAAGAGCACTATTATGCACGCATGGACATCCAAGATCTGTCCGGGTTGCCGTGGCTAAATAAACACACAATCCGACTGCCTCTTGACTTGTTTTCCGATAAAAAACTTATAGCGGTTCTCGTCGCAGAGAAACCTAAATATGACATTACTCCAAGTGTTAAATATGATAAAGCGTATTTCGATATATCCGTTTCAGTGAAGGCTGGGGTAAATGAGTTGCATGCAGACGTTACTGAACAAGAACTCACGCAAATGGCTCAAAAAGAAATTGAGCGGCAAATTAGGAAAACCTTTCAAACTGCGCTTGAGAAGAATATAGATATTTATAATCTAGGGGAATCTCTTTTTCGCAAGAATCCGCATGAATGGAAACGCATTGCATCAGGGAAACAGCATTTTGTCTTAAACGAGGATTCCTTGCAAGCTATAAGCGTTAATATGGATATCGTATATCCTGGAAGATATAAATTTAAAAAAGAGATTCTTGCTGTCCCCTAATTTTTGATTTCTTCATTGATACAAATACCTGTCATAGAATGTCTAGCGCGGCGAAAAGGTAAAGGATCGAGGGAAATAAGATCCTAGAATTACTGATTTACATATTTGCCCATATACTTTGCGGGTGGTGTCAGCTTCGCTGGTACTACCCC
>NZ_FPAC01000019.1 GCF_900116105.1 Paenibacillus sp. 453mf | reverse complement strand
CTTCTTACTTAGCATTCGCTATGAGATAATCCTCCTCAGAATCAACAGAGGGAGGATTTTTTCATGGCCAGGGAAGATGTCCAAGAGAAATGGGAAGCCCGCATCGCTGCATTCCGTTCCAGCGGCGAAAAAGCAATAAAATGGTGCAAAGATAATCAAGTAAATCGTCGTCATCTTTACGCATGGTTGAAAAGACTAAGCAGTTCATCTTCGGACGCCAACAGTACCAAGTCAACTACCTTTGTCAAAGCTAACGTTACTCCTGAGTCGAAGCCTACACCGTCCGCTTGCCCCCTTTGCATCCGAATCGGTACAGCTGTTATCGAGGTCGAACCTGGGTTCAATCCTGCCCTGCTCCGCGATGTGGTGCAAGCATTGGAGGCCGAATGCTAAGCGAGCTGATCACTCAGCAAGTGTATCTGGCATGCGGTAAAACGGATTTACGGAAATCCATCGACGGACTGGCTGCTCTCGTCCAAGAAGGACTTGTATCCCAATCCCATTGTACCGAAAGGTGATGGAGCGAACGTTGTCAATGTCCGGGCGGACACATGAGTGGCTCTATGAAGAAGTGTTGTACACCGCGCAAGCGGTAAAAATTTATTCTTTCTGATCAAATTGTCCGGCCAGCGAAGCAATTGTTACTGCAGCAAGTTCATTTTCCATCGCAACCTGAACTTTGCCGTAGACCTGGTCCAGCATCCGGGGAATCTTGCTTCCAACTGGACAGGTTGGACATGTGGAACGATGGACGGCGAAAAATTTTTCTTGCTGCCCGTCCGTTACCGCACGATAAACATCCAGCAGCGTGATCTGCTCTGCCGGCTTCGCCAACGTAATATTCGCATGGACACCCAGCGAGGATTGAATCAAGCCCGCCTGCGTAAGCTTGCGCATATTCCGCCGAATAGCAGCCGGATTTGTGTTCACACTCACTCCCAGCAATTCGGAGGTCGTTCTTCCGGAAGCGTTGAACGCAAGAAAACATAAGATATGAATAGCGATGGAAAACTGATTGCTGTTTACCATCAGGACACCCCCTACCTTCTATCGAGCTTAGCTGCTTAGTCTATTGTATGAGTTTAATCTTTCTAAATCAATGCATAGTATTCAGTTGACATTGCACAAAAAAAATGCTAATGTTTAAATGTAATAGTAATTAATACTGTTACAAATAAAATGATGAGGTGATATGAAACAATGGCAGATCAGAATGCAAGCTATTCCGTTTTTGAAGCAGGACCTTTCCGACAATTGGATAAAGGCAAGCAATTTCTGAAGGATTCGCTAAATTTGAACAGTATGGAAGTATCGCTCAACAGCCTTCCTCCCGGAGGTCAATTTCCCTTTCTGCACAAACATAAGGAAAACGAAGAACTGTACTTGATTATCCACGGTCAGGGACAATTCCAAGTGGACGGGAATATCTTCCCGGTACAAGAAGGATCGTCAATCCGCATTGCGCCTGAGGGCGTTCGTTCATTGCGAAATACTTCGCAGGAACAACATTTGGAATTTATTGTGATCCAAGCGCAGCAGCACAGCTTAAAACAATGGGTGAGCACAGACGGCATTCCGCTCGAAGAGCCCATCACCTGGTAGCCTATCTTTCAAGAAAGGCAACCGAGGCGGAACGTAACGGAAGATCCACTCCCACCTCGGAATTTTATGAAATTGTAATGTGTTAAAAAAGACGCTTCCATGCCCGTCGGTTATGCGGGTTTGGAAGCGTCTTTGCACATTTTTACGCCCATCTTCGCTCAAGCTTGCATGCGCATTTGGTTCTTACCCTGCGAATGGTTGTACAGCTCCGCATAATAGCCGTTTTCCTCCAGCAGCTTCTTATGTGATCCGATCTCAACAATTCGCCCGGCACGCATCACGATAATCCGTCCGGCATGCATGATCGTCGACAAACGGTGGGCGATAACCAATGTGGTACGCCCTTCTGCCACGACATGGAGCGCATTCTGAATCAACCGTTCGGTATAGGAATCCAGATTCGCAGTCGCTTCATCCAGAATGAGAATTTTCGTAACTACTCAGCACTAGAAAATTATTCTTAAAAATTTTAAAGGATTTTGCGTTCTCACGGAGAAGTAGTCATTGCGTTCTCACGGAGAAGTAGTCATATAGAAGACTTTCTGTGAGGGTGTGGGACTTATGAAGCTTACGCAAAAGCAGGTTTTACGTATTAGCAAAGGGGATACTGAGATTGCGAGCTTTATCTCAACGCTCCTCCTCCAGAATCAGCAACTAACGGAATTAGTCGCAGTCCAAGCCAAGCGAATTGAAGTGCTCGAAAATCGCGTTCACGAGTTAGAACGTCAACTTGGTCAGAACAGCAACAATAGCAGTAAACCACCTTCAAGTGACGGCTATCAGAAGCCGAATCCTAAAAGCCTCCGGGGCAAGAGCGGCAAGAAAAGCGGTGGACAACCGGGCCACAAAGCGCATTGGCTGAAGATGAACGCCTTCACTAACGGTGGAGCCAGTCAGGGCATGAACCATTTCCGTAATTCGTTTCAAAGGCAGAAGTTGCTGTACGTGGAAATAGCTGAACAAAGCCTTGGTTGGAGAACCATATTGCGTTTTATAATCGATACCCTCTGGGTAGACAGATTGGTTCCGATGTTGACAGTGAGGATTTGAACAGATTTTCGTCTGAATACGGTGTTCAGTCGTTTCCATCTTCACGATAATATTGAACACTTGCCGCTTATCTTCATGGAGAGACGGTACGTCCGAAAGGTCGCAATGGCATCTTTCACAGTTTTGTACTTCATGAGTTATGATATGATCTGGATGAGTAGTTACACCGGGCATGCACGCAAATAACCAGTTCTATCAGCTTTTAAACAACAAGAGCAACAATGACCAGATGATGGTTACATTTAACCGCCGTCCACAGGTTATTGGTTCCGAGGATGCCGGTATGATTGCGGTAGACGACAGCCCTCTGGACATGTTAATGGCAGAAGTGCAGGCAGTGATTTTGGCTCAGGAAGGAGTACTCATCCCGCCAGGCATCTCCGATCACATGCGTGAGATTTTGGTTTCCTCGTATCTGTTGCATGCTGGACTTTGTGTGGTTCAGGTGAACACGAAGCACGGTGTTGGTTGAGTACTGGTTAGTTACGAAGAGTAGCTGGGTGTTATGGAGTTATCGCGATAAGCTGGCTCCTTCTGAACGAATGAAGGGATATGATCGTTTCAAAAGCAGTGTTTTACACGTTATGAGGAGCTTGCTCGGGGTAGTTTTTCTGTTGTTCGCATCATTCATGACAAGGACGGAGTCTACTTCAAAAAGCAGGAACTCGGTGCGCGTTATGCGCGACACCTCAGTAAGAAGCGTAAGCTTTCTGCCTCAACACTTCTTAATTACTGCCACGATTATATAATCTTTTTTGATTGGCTAATTACAGAGAACTTTACCACAGTCCAAAAAAGAACAGAAATTGAATTATCCACGCTAGAAACATTAACGATACGTGAAACAGAAAGCTTTTTATCTTTTTTGGAGTATCAACTTGGGAATAATAAGCTAACAATAAACCGTAAGCTTTCTTCTCTTAAGTCCTTATTTGATTACTTACAGAATAAAGCCGAAACAATTGATTTAAAGCCTTATATACAACGAAATGTTATGGCTAAAATGGACTTAAATGCAGTAAAAGAAAGTCAGGAAACGATCGCGAATCGTATGGAAGGAAAAATACTGAGAGAAAATGATTTTGAAGCTTTTAGAGTGTTTGTAGCATATGATTATGGCGAATTAAACAAAACAAACAAACGTATCATGCATTACCATCAGTTTAATCGTGAACGAGATACGGCAATAATTTCATTAATCTTAGGATCAGGACTTAGATTATCAGAAGTTTCCGGAATCAATCTTGAGGATTTAGATCTGACGAAATCATCTGTAAGAGTAGTCCGAAAAGGGGGAAAAGAGCAATATGTTTACTTTAGCAGCCAAGCATCCCTAGATATTGAGAATTACCTGCAGATAAGGGAAACAAAATATACCCCAGAAAAAAATGAAAGATTTTTGTTTATTGCAGCACCTGTAGGACGCAAAGGTAAAAATAGACGTTTAACACAACGTTCTATAGAAAAACTTGTTGAGAAATATGCAACAGCCTTTGGAAAGCCGGCTTTGACGGTTCATTCTTTGAGGCATTCATTTGCCACACGTTATCATATTGAGAATAATGATGTCCCAAAATTAAAGAATCAATTAGGACATTCTTCAATACAAACTACAATGATTTATACGCACTTAACAGATGATCAAATGAGAAGCGCTGTAAACAACATGGATAAATAATCCGGAGGGAGTGACATAAAGTTGCCTACCAGGCTGGAAAATTGACATAAAGTTACCCACCAGACTGGAGAATGACACATAAAGTTGCCTACTAGGCTGGAGAATGACATAAAGTTGCCTACCAGACTGGAGAATGACATCATAAAATTGCCTACCAAGTTCCAAATTTGCTCCGTTAATTAAAGACAAAGGGCATAAATGCCTGAAAGTAGGGTACTTTGTGTCATTTTGGTAGGGAACTTTGTGTCAATGTACATGTGAAAACTCATCTTTTGAGATCGGCGTATTCAGGTGTAAAGACATTTAGTCAAAATACGGATTTTCTTTTGAGATCGGCGTATTCAGGTGTAAAGACATTTAGTCAAAATACGGATTTTGTGCAATAGTCACTCCTAACTGCCCAAGCCTTAGTAGAAGCATACCACAAAAATAGTTCCAAAAAGGTTCCTTTTTGGGTCGTTCGATGATACAATGAATCTGCTCAACACGGAAAAAGACTTATATAAGTCTAAAAATAATAAAGATAAGGAGTGAGAGTAAACGTGCTTGAAAAGATGAAACGAGATTGGTTTTCCAATATTAGGGGTGATGTGCTTGCAGGAATTGTTGTCGCTTTAGCCCTCATTCCCGAAGCAATTGCCTTTTCGATTATTGCTGGAGTCGATCCTATGGTTGGTTTGTATGCATCTTTTTGTATTTCAGTCATTATCGCATTTGTAGGCGGTCGTTCAGGTATGATTTCTGCTGCAACAGGTGCAATGGCCCTTCTCATGGTGCCACTCGTAAAAGAACATGGTTTACAATATTTATTGGCTGCCACTATACTCACAGGGATTATCCAACTCATATTTGGTGTTTGTAAGGTTGCAAAACTAATGAAATTTATCCCTAGAGCCGTCATGATTGGATTTGTAAATGCGCTGGCCATTTTAATATTTATGGCGCAGGTTCCTCATTTCGTTGGAATATCGACTTTGACTTATCTATTTGTCGCTATTACTTTACTTATTGTATATGTAGTACCTAGATTTTTCAAAGCGATACCAGCCCCATTGATCGCTATTATTGTCTTAACAGCTGCTTCCATTTGGGGACAATTTGATTTAAGAACGGTTGGCGATCTAGGTAAAATTACGCAATCGCTGCCAACCTTCTTTATTCCTGACATTCCGTTTACCTTGGAAACGCTACAAATTATCTTTCCGTATTCAATCGCTTTAGCCATTGTTGGATTATTGGAATCATTGCTAACAGCCTCTATTGTTGATGATATGACAGGTACAGAAAGTAATAAACATCGAGAATCCAGAGGACAGGGTATTGCAAATATCGTAACCGGATTCTTTGGCGGCATGGCTGGATGTGCCATGATTGGCCAGTCTGTGATTAATGTCAAATCAGGAGGTCGAGGTAGACTATCAACCTTGATTGCAGGACTATTCTTATTATTCCTCATTCTTGTATTGGGTGAATTAGTAGTACAAATACCAATGCCTGTACTAGTTGGAATTATGATTATGGTATCGATCGGCACATTTGATTGGTCATCTTTCTCCTATTTGCGTAAAGCTCCCAAATCAGATGCTGTTGTCATGTTAACTACCGTGATTATTGTTGTTGCAACACATGACCTATCAAAAGGGGTTATTGCCGGAGTTATTCTTAGTGCGATCTTTTTTGTTGCCAAGATTTCTAAACTTGAGGTTAAGAGGCAACAGACTAGCGACAAGATCAAATATGATGTTACCGGGCAATTGTTTTTTGCTTCTGTAGAGGGCTTTGTTAACTCGTTCGACTTTACGATAGCAAAAAAAGATATCGTTATTGATTTTACAAATGCACATATTTGGGACGATTCTGCTGTAGGCGCGGTAGATAAAGTTGTCATCAAGTTTCGTGAAAATAATAATCATGTAACAGTCGTCGGACTCAACTCTTCTAGCAAAAAAATTATAGACAAACTAGCACTGTATCACGACACAAATGCGCAATTAAAAGCTCACTAACGAAAGGGAGATATGATGATGTATAAACGTATTTTACTAGCTGCTGACGGATCAAAATACTCAATTCGTGCGGCACAGGAAGCTGCTAAAATTGCATCTTTGGTTCCGGATTCCTCAGTAGAAATCTTGTTCGTGGAAGATATGTCCAAAATTAAGAACGAAGTGCTGCATTCACAAGATCATGAAGAATTAGAGTTGAAACGTCAACAAAAGTTGATGCCCGTAACAGAGCAACTTTCCACCCAAAATATCAATCATAAAACAAAGATTATTATCGGAGATCCTGGCCCAGCTATTGTAGAGTATGCAAACAATGAGAAAGTGGACTTGGTCATTATAGGAAGCCGTGGGCTAAATTCTTTACAGGAATTCGTTTTGGGTAGTGTCAGTCATAAAGTCGTTAAGAGAGTACAGTGCCCTGTTATGGTTGTAAAATAAAATAATGAGCAGTAATAAAAAGCAGCACTCTTATATGTAGTAGGGAGTGCTGCTTCTGTTTATGCTAAACATTAAAAAACATTGGCTCAATCTCTAAAAGTGTATTCAAAGCTGACAATTACTGATGCTCAATACGAATATAACGAGGTTAATAATCAATATCCAGTCTAGTTTTTATCTAGTTTGTGGGTGGTGTCAGCGACGCTGGTACTACCCCAATAAGCCGGTAATCCTTAGCGTACAGGATATCGGCCTTTTTTCGATCAAACGGGGCTTAGCGTACAAAATCCGCACTTTGTTGGCGGTACCCCTTTAAGGGCTTTAATCCACTTGTCAATTTGTTTTTCACTACAATCCAAATTATCGGCAAGTGTTTTTCTGCTTGGGAACGGATCTCTTGCATCATGTTTGTAAGAAAGCAAAACTGTAATGAATCCAAATTCACCATGTTGAATACCTAATCTTCTATAATTCCGAACAAGCAAGTTAGGTAAAGACGTAAAACCTTCATCTAAAAGTCGATTACCCCAAATGATTTCTAATTTTGAATTTTCGTATGTAGCCATGGTTCAATTCATCTACTTTCTGTTATGTATTTTGACGAAAAGCAAAAGGGCCCTGGATATCCCAATTCGGATAATCCAGGGCCCTTTTCCATGGCTTTTGCTATATACTAAATTCATGCCTTTTTCGTTGCCTGTAGGCAAGAAATACGCTAAAATAAGTACTAGTAAAGTCCATGTAGCAATTCCGCTCTTTGTGCGACCAACACAAGAACCGGAATTTTCACGGCGCCCTGTTTCTCCGATGGTCTAGATCGGTTAAGCAGCTTAGAGTTTTCCAGACTCTAGCACGCCCTGAAACATGGCCTTTTTCTTTTGTTAAGAAAATATTACCACGTTTCCACTAGGCAATGCTATAAGTTTTTGAACACCACTATTCTATAATTCGGTCAAAAGATTAAATTTGTATAGAATATTTGTTCTCTTTTTTTGTGATGCTATACAAAAACTGTTTCTTCTTCCTGGACATGCTTCATGTACTTTTGATGCTCGTTTTTAGTTAGTTCCTCAAGCGCAAGCGCATAAAATGCGTGCTTACCTATTTGGATACGTCTATCGCCCTTTCTTTCCTTCCTCTCCCAGTGCAAACAGCTTGCAGGTACTAAAACCCTACCGCACATCTTGGCGACCTTCTCCGCGGCTTCTACGGCTTTCCAATGATGATGCTCGGTAAACATCCGGGTATATTTAATAGGATGAACAGATGGGAAATGAAATAGATAACTTTGAGGATCTTGTTTTACTTTTTCTGTCGGTACAATTGTCATAGTTTAGCCCCCCTAGCTAAGTTGTGCACTCTTTCAAGCTCTTCCATAAATGTTTCTGCTGCCCTTTCAGTTCTCGGCAGAGGAAAGCCACTTACAAAGCTGTGACTATCAAATAAATTCAAACCATGTATTCTTTTTAATTTTGAACTCGGTAAAAATCGAGAATGCATAAATTTACCCATACTACTATTTGAATCGGCCTGAAAGTCAAAATAATCAAGTTGAATTCCTTTATTCCCCATAGACCTAACCTGGATCATAATTTCAAGCGTTTCACGTATACGTGTATCCAGACGGTTGATGCTTGGTGTTGCGAATATTTGTATACTCGCCATTTTTCGAACAAACGTTAAAATGTCCGTGGCTAGTGTGTTTGCAAATTTAAGTGATTTCCGTGAATCAAAAGAACGATGAGCTTCATCCCAGACGCAAATGCTTCCGTGAGCTGCCGCAACTTTAAACCAATCTTCAGCAACTCTCATTCGCTCTGCTCCAGTAAGATCATAATTAGCAAATAACTTGACTGTTCCGTTTACAGATTCGATTTTTTGCTTGTAATACCATGCCATAAAGCTTGCTGTTGTTGTTTTTCCAGCTCCTAGAGTCCCAACTACACCTATATTATGCGGCATCCAAATGCAGCTCCTTTTCCTTCTTTCTCTTTTCTCTCCACCATTTCATAAACCTGAAAAACCATAGACCAACAAATACAATCGGTAAAACTGAATAAGCAAAAAATGTGAAAACAAATCCAGATATAATAGTCCTTGTTGTTTCGGTGTCTAGTTTATTTCTGAAAACCTCCAAATCTGTAGAAATCGTTTGTATTTCAGAAGGAGATAATCTCATGAATCTGTCTCTAAAATCATCAAAAAGTAGTAGAGCAATCCCAATCAAAACGAGAACCTCTAATACATAAATTATTATCTTACTAATATTAAATTTCCCCATACTACAAACCTACCTTCCAGGCTTAACAGCTCGTCCATCGGCCATTATGATAGGCTTAGGCGGCTTCGGTATAAGTTCCTCAATTGTACGTAAGAACGTTTCAGGACGCGCAACGCTTTTCTTAAAGTCTTCTTTAATGCTTTTAATGATCGGCGTATATGGGTTCTTAGCTCCATGAAGTCGTGTATTGTTCCCCAGGTTCTCAAGTAGAATCAAGGCCCTTACCTGGTCTTCGGAAAATGGAGCTGCATAATCGGACATAAAGGCCAAGACCTGTTTTACATCAGATACATGTTGCACATTAGGGAATAAATCGTCATTAATTACGGATTGAATCTTATCTGCATTATCAAAACCGTTCATATTAGCTCACCGCCATAATCGCAATAATCAAAAGTATGATACCGACCAAAATGAACGCAATTTTCCCAACTGGCGGCTTGAAATCTTGTTCTGCTGCTTCCGGAGCAAAGTGTGTGATCTGACGTAGTACTGTAGAGCGCTCCAAATCCGCTATACGGCGACAATCGGTTACATTCTCAACTGTAGTAGGATACAAGAAAATACGTCCCTTAGGGCCTGTATAGGCTCTTAAATCCGCTATAGGAACCGCCATATTACCGTCCAGGGACTCCGCAAAGACTCTTTCTCCGTCAATATCGACAATCGGCGCTATAGCAGCCGTTCCATCCTCTTTAAAAACACACAGAACATCCTGGGGAGCATATGGTTCTTTATCTTGTTTGAACATTCTTTTTTCCTCCTTTGATGATTCGTTTTACTAAGTATGTTGAAGGTAATACGATAACAGCGACACCTAAAGTTAATCCGGCACCAATCGCAAAAAAGTAACTAAATACATCGGCTTCCATGGTTTCATTCCTTTCCGTGGTCTACCACCATTTACTGCCGTCCTTAACGGCGTAATACATTCTCATAATGACCTTAACGAGCTGCAATACAGATAAAAGAATTAAAGCAGCTAAAAGCGAATTTATAACGGCTTGCATGGATGAAGGTAAGTAGCCAAAGAACACAAAATACTTGTTTAGATTGATCCCTTGACCTGCTACCAGGCTTACCTCGTTCAAATAACGATAGGCCATGTTCAAAAACTCGAGCGGCGGTGAAAATATCGAATCTATGAAGTTTCTAATCGGTTGTGGTAGGAAATAGTCATACATGATTAATCTCCTCCGTTCCTGATGCTGCCAAGGATACGAATTACAGCGAAACCAGTAGCAAACCATATGCAAAACATAAGTACAAAAGCAACTGTATTAAGCTGATATGAATCTAGTCCTTGCATTACGTTTTTAAAGATCGGTGTCCAGCTGCCCTGGTTCGGTGTAGTTGGTGTATATGTAAATCCTGCTAGTGTAACGAATATGCCCTTTATAAAAGCGATAAGCAGCTTCCCAAGAGCCAAGAACACTTTAATTAGGGTTATGGCTAACTCTGCAATCTTGTAAATGAAGTAGAGTATTAAGGCCACCACAATAAAGAATGGCCTTAATATCAATTTCAGAAAATCGAACAGCTTTTGAAATAAAAAACCGAACAGATCGGCAATAAAACCAAACAGGACCGAAAATAAATTTGAGAAAAACGCCCAAGTGGCTTCAAGTACCTGGCGTATCATATCCTGAAATACTTCCCGGCGTATTTAACGATTCTAACTAGTGAAAAGGCCATTTGATCAGCAAAGGCAAGGGCACAAAACACTAACAATGCCGGTGCTAAAAACGTAATCATATGAGAACCTGCAAATTGAAAAATGTCAGCTATATTCAACTCTCTCACCTTCCTGTCCTATGGTTTAATTTGTGTTTACGGTGTAAATAATTCAGCAGCTTAATGACTAACCCATATAGCACCGGGGAGAATACAACCGCAAGAACTAAAATGATCCAAAGGCTATAGATTTTGAGAAACTCAATAGATGTGTCTAGCATGTCCCCAACCCCTATAAAATCAAGAGCACCATCAATAATTCCACTGTTATCTCCGCCGTTGTTACTTCCGCCCTCGGTTCCATCTGCAAACAGCGGTCTAACCTCTGCACGGTTGTTTAATGCCCCAGGAATGTAACCCATGGCTTTAGTGACCTTAAATTCAAATACATCCGGGCCAACACTTCCCACTAATCGACCGTTAAAGTAAATCCGGTATCCTACTGCTTCCGGTGTTTCTGTCCAAGTGACTAATAAGTACTCACTTGTTTCCTGTTGTTCACTGTCCGTGCTTGGAAGCTCTGTAATCGTAACGGACGAATAGGAAGGTTCAGAAACGTTCTGACTTGTGTCCAGGGCAACTAATTTGAATCTATAGGTTTGGCCGACTTCTACAGGTTTGTATGTCGCTGACGACCCTTTAATTAAGTCTTTATTTACAAGCTTGTATTCTTCATCTAATTCAACATACAAGTTGTATCCTTCTAAATCCGTTTCACTACCCTCGGACCAATTCAATTTCACGTGTGTTCGGTCTGCTGACTCCTGAGCGGTAAAATCTTTTGGTTGTCCCGGCGGCGTTACGTCGTCCGGTTTGTTTGGAGTATTTACGGTTATAGTTTCAGACCTTAATGTTCGACCGTAAGAATCAATCATGGTGACATAAATTTGATATTCCGTCTCAGGCAAAGCGTTCATTTCATGAGATAAACTATTTGAATTTTTGAACACTTCATTCCCATTCACAAACAGCGAAACTTGGTTAGCTTGATTGGGTTTGTCCCATGAAATCGTTAGTTTGTTCCATGCTGTTTCAGCCTGGACAATAGGTGAAATCAAATCATTATGAGGAGATCCGCTCACAGCTGCTGAAAGTCTTGATTCCACACCGTCCGCATAAACGGCGGTAAGTTGAATTTTGTAGGACTTACCAGGTGTTAAATCCTTCAATTCGTAGTAAGCGGAATTGAAATTGGTGTGCTTCGCTCCATCAACATACAAGTTGTAACTTAAGGCTTCCTCAATCGAATCAAATCGGATGTTTAATTGTTTCACGTCAGGAACAACTGTAATGTTCGTCGGCGTGGCAAGGTCATACTGTCCAAATACATCAAATTCGTACAGCTCAGTACTATTACTACTAGTACCAACATCTAAAGTTATTTTTTTTACTGATGGGATATTTACATCCAATTCCGTAATTCCTGGTTTGTAAAATTCAAGAGCTGAAATACTGTGGATTAATGATTCAGATTCATTATAAAACTTGATAGTTAAAGCTGAATTTGGCATTGCTTTAACGTTTATTTTCATGGCATTTATGTCTGCATTTTTCGGAAGCGTATAAGTTAAAACCCCCGTGAATCCTCTCCAAATCCTTGCGTATGTTGTTTCGTTATTATCAGTTAGGGCCGTAGTATAAGTACCGCCATTGCTCTGATGCCCTGACATTCCATCAAGCAAGCCACCTGGATAAGCGGAAGCTTTTTCAATTCCTAATGGAAGTACAATCAGAAGTATCAAGAGCATACATATCGTTTTACGCTTCACTTCCTTCACACCCTTAGTTAATGTCAGGGATAGGCACAATCCCCTCGCTTGTTCCCGGAACAGCTCCGGGCCCCCCTTCCGTGTTTGGAATCGGCGGTGTGCTTGTTGTAGGATTGGGACTCGGTGCGGAACCCGGTCTAGGTAGTTCAAAAATGATTTGTCCAGGCTCAGGAGCTTCCCCGGTGTCTACCTGCTCAGGATGGTCAATACCTCCGCTGTTATTATTTTCATCTCCTGGAATGACAGCCTTTCCTGGCTCGTCATAATCCATATTCGATAACGGCTCTGTAATGTCGAAACCATCGGAATCATCCGGTTTAACTTCTATTCCAGGTTCGTTATCTAGTTCGAAAATAATTTGACCATCATTGTATTCGTCCGGTACTTCCGGTTCTAATTGTTCGACTTCCGGAACCGATGTATCTACATCCGGCATCGGTGTTTGTGTCGCTTGCTCAATCTCTTCTTTGCTTGGTGGCGTTGGCACTTCTCCCAGGTAATCTGCCAAGTGATCAACGGTAGCAGCGCCGATTTTGTCCGCTATTTCGTCCCAATTTGGCGGTGGTGGTAGCGCATCCTGTATCGCTCCGGTTAAATCCCCCATAGCGATGTCCCAACCCGGACAAGCTAATAACTGGTCCAGTTTTTCACATGTTCCGCAATCGGTTCCTGGCAGCTCGTTTGGATTCTCTCCAGTTGAATCAACAACATTTAAATCGGATTGCCCCAGGACATTACCGTTTGAATCCTTAGCAATGATCGTGTATCCTCCAGGGCCTGCATTTTCATAGGTGGAATCGGATGCATCTTGCTCCCCGACTTTCTCCCCTTCTTTCCAAATTTCTATTGTTTCGGCTCCGCTTGGACTGTCCCAGGATATATTGTTTTCTGCATCAACATTGGTATTGAGTTCGTCACGTCCTACTGATTCTTGTTCAGTGTAAGAACGACATGCCGGCGCTTCAATTCGGTGTGTCGTAACCTCTTTTGTTTTGGCTACTAACTTACCGGACGAATCGTAAAACTTAAGATAATAAACGCCATTACAAGTTAGATAATGTATACCAGTCGGTGCAAAATCATATTCAGCCGTATAGACCATTCCTGAAGATGCAGTAAAATGCAGCTCATACTTAGAAATCCCAGAAGGTTCTCTGTAACTTATGCGATATTCGTCATTAGTTGGTTGATACCAATAACTCACCGGAATCAGCAGCACGTCCGGATCTTCTCCCCCACCATTAGAGCCACCGGGTAAATTACCATAACTTGATGGTGGGTCTTGATTGAACGTCCATACAGCTATTTCCGGTGCAGAAGCATCGTCTACCGTAACCGTAGAAACTTCCACATACGACTCTTGATTCGTCGTCTTTTCCAGTACAATTTGAATAGATTTTGTTGTCTTATTGAGCGTTACGAACGGATCTGCAACTGCAATATCTTGTGTAGAACCATCAGGATATTTAATGTAAAGTCTCTCACCTGAAATCCCATCCATAGCACGAAAAGACAAAGCGAGAATTTCCGCATCATGCTCAAAAGCATCACCGTGAAATGTTGTATTTCCGTACTTATCACCTAATAACGTTGATCCGGTTTGATCGGTATGAGCATACAAATAGTTGTCTACTGACAACTCCAATGCATACGCCACAACCCCTGGAATGAAAAAGAATAGCAGCGTTAGCGCGTAGATCATTTTTTTCACACGCTCTAAGCCCCCAATCTGTAAAAATAGCCCTGACAAAAGGCGTCAGGGCTATTTTGAATTTGATATTAGCCTTTTACTTGATTCTTTTTAGCTGCATATGAAACCAACTTCATAACAAGGCCATAAAGAACTGGCGAGAAGATTACCCCGAGTACTAACAAAATCCAAGGTCCGTAAATTCCTAAGAAACTAGTTGCTGTTGAAAGCATGTCTGCCACTCCGAAAGGTAATGTAACTCCTGAAAAGTCCGCTGTTACTGCTGCCATAATTGTATTTCCTCCTTAAAATTTTAAATTTGATTTATATGGGGTAGTACCAGCGAAGCTGACACCACCCGCAAAGTATATGGGCAAATATGTAAATCAGTAATTCTAGGATCTTATTTCCCTCGATCCTTTACCTTTTCGCCGCGCTAGACATTCTATGACAGGTATTTGTATCAATGAAGAAATCAAAAATTAGGGGACAGCAAGAATCTCTTTTTTAAATTTATATCTTCCAGGATATACGATATCCATATTAACGCTTATAGCTTGCAAGGAATCCTCGTTTAAGACAAAATGCTGTTTCCCTGATGCAATGCGTTTCCATTCATGCGGATTCTTGCGAAAAAGAGATTCCCCTAGATTATAAATATCTATA
>NZ_FPAC01000004.1:97347-272251 GCF_900116105.1 Paenibacillus sp. 453mf | reverse complement strand
GTTTGGTGGCGATAGCGGAGGGGTTCCACACGTACCCATCCCGAACACGACCGTTAAGCCCTCCAGCGCCGATGGTACTTGGACCGCAGGGTCCTGGGAGAGTAGGACGCCGCCAAGCACACATAAGACACTATCGATTTTCATCGATAGTGTCTTTTTTTTGCCCGGATAAAAATGAATGTGATTTATTTAAATATTAGTACCAAGTACTAGTACCAAGTGATATAATAAGAGCACTAACTGTAAGGAAGGTGAACAGGATGTATCAGTCTAAAGCGAAAATCACGGCAATAGGAACTTATGTACCAGAGAAGATATTATCTAACGCAGATCTCGAAAAAATGGTCGATACGAATGATGAGTGGATTGTACAACGTACAGGCATGCGTGAAAGAAGAATAGCTGCAGAGAACGAGTTTGTTTCTAATTTGAGTTACAAAGCAGTTGCAGACATGATTAAGCGTTACTCTGTTGATATAACAGATGTAGATATGATTCTAGTTGCCACTAGTACAGCCGAGTATACTTTTCCAAACGTAGCTTCCCGAATTCAACACCATTTCAATATTAAACAAGCAGGTGCTATTGATCTGGGCTCAGCTTGCGCGGGATTTGTTTACGGATTGCAGTTGGCTGATGGTATGGTATCCAGTGGTATTCACAAGAAAGTGCTTGTTGTTGGTGCTGAGACTCTTTCCAAAATCACAGACTATACAGATCGCTCAACCTGCATCCTTTTTGGGGATGGGGCCGGAGTCGTGTTGATCGAAAGTGATGATGACCATCCTGGCTTTATAGCCTCGGTATCCGGCACCCATGGCAGTGGTGGGGGACATTTATATAGAAGAACGTTTGCTACAGAAATTGATGGTATGAATCTCGAGAAGGACCCATTTCTTGTTCAAAATGGTCGAGAGGTCTACAAATGGGCAGTACGTCATGTACCTGAGGCATCTAATCAGCTTATTAAGCAATCAGGGCTGCAGCCGGAAGATATTAATTGGTTTGTACCCCATAGCGCCAATTTGAGAATGATTGAGTCAATTTGTGTAAAAGGCCCGATCCCGATTGAGCGCACGTTAACTAGTGTGGAGTTTAGAGGCAATACCTCAGCTGCTTCTATTCCCTTAGCTATACAGCTCGGTCTTGATGAAGGACGTCTCAAATTTAATGATAAGATGTTATTGTTTGGATTTGGCGGAGGTCTAACCTATGCAGGAGTAATTATGCGCTGGACCGTACCGGATAGCAACTAAAAGAATAGGAATGAGGAGCTTGTCCTCATTCCTATTTTAGTCTTCAATAATCTATTTGCTTGCATATCAAGAGAGCGCTTCACTTATCTTTTGAAATGAACTCTCATTAGCGATAATAAATAGCTTAGCTTGATCTGGAATGATGGCATTAGGTCTTCTTATAATACTAGTGTCATCGTGGTCGGCAATTAATAAGGCACCCATTGCTTTTATATCCTCGAACGCGTCATTGTATGTTATCCATTCTTTCTTCTTGTTAATAACATATATTTTCTCGCCACTCTCCGTGCTGAGCAGGTTCATGAATAATTTAGAAGATCCTTTCTGAACGCTGGCATGCGCAATTAGATAAGAGATAGACTGCTGTGAAAGTATGAGCTCATCCACCTTAGCGTGTTTAAAGTTAATCCGGTGATTCTCCTTAAGGATCTCTGCTATGGTGTATATTTGACAATTCATTTTCTCACCGTAGCTTTCGATTGTTGTTGCGATGAGCAGTGTTTGTCCATCAGCATATTTGGCCGGGACACCTTGAGGAGAAAAGATAATAACGGCTTTCGATTTGGCTACGTTAGCACGATCAAGTGTCTCGTATTCCGTTGGCTCGCCTTGTATGTAATGGATTTGACTATGATCTATGGGGCTTGAAGGCAGGTCAGCTATAAGAACGATGTTATGGACGGTGTCGCTGTTTAGCATTTCCTTTATTGTATCCTTAATCTTATCATCGGACCAGCCGATAATGACGTAGTGATTCTCTCCTCTATAATCCATTTTGCCTTCCTCCTTCATCTTAATCCACTTTGTAAATCTCTCAGAAATTTTTGCAATAAGGGTCCCGATGAGAAAAAGCCCTGTAAAAATAACAATAGTACCAAATATCATTCCAGGTATTGTTTCAGGAAAATAATCCCCATATCCCACTGTAGTGGTTGTGACAACGACCCACCATAGACCCTTGGCAAAGTTAGTAAACTTCTCAGGCTCCAGGATATGAATGATGATCGGGCTAATTAAGAAGAAGGAAAGTGCAAAATAGACAAGAGATATATTACTCATTTTAAACATTTTTTCGAAAGCTTTGCGCCAGAATAACATGGGTCACCTCATTCTCTAACTGATGCAGCTGGTGTATGGCATCTATTTACGGTGAGAGTGAAACTACGTTTCACAATATTTCAATATCTTTACGGTGAGAATCAATTTCATAGTACCTTTAGCTGCTTATATCAAGGGTATATATAGATCAAAATGATTTTATTTGTCTATATAGTTTTAAATTTACCTATTTAATGATTTATGAAATGGATTCAGCGAATTATATTATATAGAATTTCTTGTCGCCCGGCTATCTAAATCCTCTCCGAGAAAAAAGATCAAAAGAGCAAAAAAAGCACACACCGACAGGATCGGCATATGCTCTTCATTTGAAATATGAGACTGTTAAGTGATACGGATAACTACTCAGTCAACATAGGGGCTTTACGGTGCTGTGTTCCCTGCTCGTAGCTATAAGCGAGCTTAATGAGCTTCCCTTCATCATAAGCTCTGCCAAGGAATTCAATACCGACAGGAAGTCCGTCCGTGGTGAATCCAGCTGGAACCGTGATGGCGGGGAATCCAGAAAAGGCACTAAGCCGGTTATTGCCTCCGACATTTTGAGGCTCACCTATTACTGCAGCAGATTGGGTAGTACTCGGGTACACAATGGCATCCAGGTTATTGTCTGCCATCACCTTTAGGAGAGCGTCTTTGGCCAGCTTGGTTCGCTTCAGCACGATATCTTTGTACTCCTCGGTTTCCAATGTTTCACGGGCATCACGGGACTTCATCGATTGCTCTTGGTCTAGATCATAATTGCCGGAAGCAATGATCTCAGACAAAGTGGAGTATGGAGCATCTTCACCGAGTCCTTCAAGGTAATCGTTAAGTTGAAATTTGAACTCATAGCTGCTGAGACTTGGATACTTAGCAAGCTCGGCCAAATTAGGGAGTTGGATCTCTATAGCCGTTGCACCAAGCCGCTCTATTTCATCAATCGCGTTGTAAATAATGGACGAAGTTTCTTGTTCTGCATCACTGCTGCTTCCAAAGAGCTCAGTAGCTACGCCAATACGAGCACCTTCAAGGGCGTCTGCATCCAAATTATCCGTATAGCTCTCCGGAATTTGTCCGACGCTTGCTGCTGTGACAACATCTTCGGGGTCATATCCTGCAATAGCATCCAGCATAATCGCAGCATCCTCAACGGTGCGTGCCATGGGTCCGCCTACATCCTGTGTGAGTGCTAAAGGAATGATTCCGTCACGGCTTGCCAGTCCAATCGTTGGACGGATACCTACAAGACTATTAAAGCTGGAAGGGATCCGGATAGAGCCTCCGGTATCTGTGCCTAAACCCGCAGCTGCAAAGTTAGCAGCGATCGCAGCACCCGTTCCTCCGCTTGAACCGCCGGGGTAGTGATCAAGTGCATATGGATTTAAGGTTTGTCCACCGAGCGAACTGGAGGTTGTAATGCCGAAGGCAAACTCATGCAGATTTGTTTTGCCCAAGATGATTGCCCCTGCTTCTTTCAATCTGGCGACTTGCTCTGCATCTTCATCTGGAACAGAGTCCTTGAGGCATAGGCAGCCTGCTGATGTCGGCATATCATTTGTATCGTAATTGTCCTTGACCAGAACCGGGATCCCGTGAAGATTACTGCGAGCTCCTGTCCTTGTACGTTCGGCATCGAGCTCTGCTGCGATATCAAGAGCATCGTTATTAATCGTGAGCACTGCATTTAGAGAAGGACCTTGATCATCATACTGTTCAATACGATCAAGATACATTTGCACAAGCTGGACGGAGGTTAATTTTCCTTGTTCCATCGCTTTTTGCATATCTGCGATTGTAGCTTCCTCTACTTCAAAAGGCTGTATGTATTCTAGAACACGATCATATATAAGATGGACATCTTTGACGGTAAGAGGAGTTTTGGGAAAGAAGGAGTCTTTGCTGTAGCCTGTCATAATTTCTGCTTGAGTTACGGCACTTATAGCATCAGCATAGGAGCTGTTCTGAGGAATATCTTTGTATGAAATGTCCGATGCAGGCAAAGAGAGCCAGTTCTGGATTGCTTGGGCTGCGGCTTGTCTGAGCATAACTGTTCCAGTGACCTTCTCCATGGTAAAGGGAACCCCAGCCGTTTCTGCGGCTAGCTTCATTTGGTCGTAGAAATACGCGGCGTCTGCCTGCTTATTAGAGGCAGTCTCTACAGAAGATGTAACACTTGGATTCGTTCCGTCTGCTGCTGACGCAGTATAGGCAGGAAGCAGGAAGGAGCTGGATAGGAGTGCGGCTGCAAGAAAGGCTTGCCCACCTTTTCTCCATCGATGTAACGGCTGGTTCAACTTCATTTAAACACTCTCCTTGTAAGATGATTTAGAGCTCAGAATCCATTTCATATAATTATTCATCAAGGAAATGATTCAGTTAAATCATATTTAATGTTATAAATTGTTACAAGGATGCATGACTTCCAATAAAGCGATTACATCCAATATTTACAGCATGATACTCATTATTTCAATTGATTATCTCCGTACCAAAAAAATGTGAAAAGAGTCTTAAGACTAATATCATAGATTCAATGTAAAATTATATGACATGACGTGTATAAATCGCGGGCTTCTTGGTTTGATTTTCACTTGTTACTCCCATCACCTCTAGTCTATTGACTGTCCTGAATGAAGAAGTTCTTCTTTCGCGGGCACTTTGAAGGAGTGTTATAATGGAGGATGTTATAGAAAGGAGAGTCACATGAAAGTACTTGTTCTAGCAGAGAAACCTTCAGTGGCACGTGAGATTGCACGTGTGATGGGAAGTAGAGAGAAGCATAAGAGCTATTTTGAAGGACCTAAATATGTAGTGACTTGGGCCTTGGGCCATCTGGTCGGGTTGGCTGAGCCTGAGGATTATGATCATAAATATGCAACCTGGAACCTTGCGGATCTGCCGATTCTGCCAAAGCAGACGAAGCTGAAGGTCCTCCGAGAAACCCAACATCAATATAAAGCGGTACAGCAGCTAATGAAGAGACAAGACATTAAGGAGCTCGTTATTGCAACAGATGCTGCCCGTGAGGGTGAGCTGCTTGCCCGCTGGATTATGCAGATGGCGCATTTCAAGAAGCCTTTTAAACGCCTATGGATTTCGTCTCAGACGGATAAAGCGATCAAAGAAGGATTTGCAAATTTAAAGCCCGGTCAGCAGTTCGATCGTTTGTATGAATCCGCACGCTGCCGCGCTGAAGCGGACTGGATGATCGGTCTAAATGTCACCCGTGCTCTTACGGTTAAATATAACGCTCAGTTGTCTGCAGGACGTGTTCAAACCCCGACGCTCGGCATGATTATGAACCGGGAAAAAGAAATTATGAACTTCCGTTCAGAAGAATACGAAACGTTGTCTGCTGATTTTGGCAGCTTCCAAGCGATGTGGCGAGCGCCTCAGGGAGAATCTCGTATTTTTGATAAAGCACGGACAGAGGAACTTAAACGTAAGCTTGAAGGACGATCCGGCAAAGTCGTTCAAGTGAAAAAAAGCGAGAAGGTTGAATCCCATCCGCTGGCATATGACTTGACCGAGCTGCAGAGAGATGCCAATAAGCGATATGGTTTCTCAGCCAAACAAACCTCTAATCTCCTGCAGAAATTGTATGAACAGCATAAGCTCGTCACTTATCCACGGACAGACAGCAGATACTTGCCTTCGGATATGGCAGAGACATTCAAGGAACGTCTTGAAAGTGTAGCGGTAGGCCCTTACAGTCCACTAGCAAGACCGCTGCTTCGTGCCAAGCTTCATATCACAAAGCGTGTGGTGGATGACAGTAAAGTGAGTGATCACCATGCCATTATCCCTACAGAGCAAACGGTTCTGCTCAATCAATTGTCTACGGAGGAGCGCAAGCTCTACGATCTGATCGTAAGACGATTCATAAGTCTGTTCTACCCAGCGGCTAGATATGATGCAGTGCAGGTCAAGATTGAGGCAGAGAATGAAGCCTTCATTGTGAAAGGAACGACGGTCAAAAATCACGGATGGCGTGAAGTATATGGTGCGGAAGGTTATAGCGATGAGGATGAAGACGCTTCTGATGATGCCTCGGATTCAAGAGGAAGTGGACAGGAGCTTCCTGAGCTTCGCGAAGGGGAAATGTTTAAGATACAGCGTTGTATTATTAAAGCTGCCCGTACCATGCCGCCAAAACGTTACAATGAAGCGGCTTTGCTTGCTCAGATGGAGAAGCATGGTCTGGGTACGCCTGCAACGAGAGCCGATATTATCGAGAAGCTTGTCAGCAGTGATACAATTGAACGTCAAGGCAATGTGATGCACCCAACGGGTAAAGGGAAGCAGCTGATTGAGCTTGCAGCACCACAGCTCCGCACACCAGAACTTACCGCCAAGTGGGAATCAGAGCTGGAACGCATCGCCAAAGGACAGGGCTCTCCGGAACCATTTTTAAATGGAATTCGGAAGATGGCCGATGAACTTGTTCGCAGTGTCAAGAATAGTACCACGGAATACAAGCCGCATAATGTATCTAACAGCCATTGTCCGGATTGTGGTACAAGACTGCTCGAGAAGAAATCCAAGCGAGGCAAGTTCCTCGTCTGTCCTTCTGAGGACTGCAGTTATAAGCGGTCGGCAGAGAAGCGTTTGTCCAACCGACGTTGCCCGCAGTGTCATAAGAAGATGGAGCTTAGAGAAGGCAAGGCAGGAATGTATGTGCAGTGTCTGCCATGTGGCATTACGGAGACGGTGGATAAGGACAAGCAGCGGGTTAATAAACGGGAGCAGCAGAAGCTCGTTAAGCAGTTTGAGAAGAAGGAGCCGATTGGCTCAAATCTTGGTGATCTGCTAAAGGCAGCCATGGAAAAGAAAGAAGACAAATAAGCAGCGTGTCGATGTAATGCGGTGCACTACGAAGTATCCGTATAATGCTCCTTGGAAGATGACAATCTATGTCGTAGGGGGGTGAGCGACACATGCCTTATCATAAACCGCTGAAAATTAAAAACCAGCAAAATAAGTCTAGTGTGCTAGAGGAAAGTAAATCACTTCGTCCGGCCAAGGCAGCCCACACTCCGCCAAGCTTAAACGGCATTCCTAAGCAGGAATCCTAAGCCGTAAGCTGCTATTTAGCAGCGATGAGCTGGCAGCATGAGAACCAGATTCTGTATTGAATCTGGTTCTTTTGTATGTTTCCAGTCGATATATGATGCCAGCATAGCTAACGCATAGAATGAAGTTGATTTAGATACAATACATTTAGCTATTACAGCTGAGCCCGTCCGAACTCATTGTCACTCTGTTTCTACTGAAGCTATAATGGAGTGGGGAATGAGATCCCTAAAGAAAGGGGAATTGCCAATGCGGACAGGCATTATTGTATGGTTTGTTTTTATAAATGTGGTAGCATATCTTGTGATGTCAGAGGATAAGAGAAGAGCACAGAGAAGACGAGACCGGGTTCCAGAAAAAACGTTGTTTTTACTTGCCGCCATCGGTGGTTCACTTGGCATTCTGATTGCAATGTACCGGAAGCGACACAAAACAAGGCATGCCAGCTTTACCATTGGAGTTCCTGTGCTGCTCTTCGTTAATGCTATACTATACGGCTATTTTTTGAGCTGAAGCCACCTTTGGGCTCAATTGATCTTGGTGATTCAAACAAATCCGTAATCGGTTAAATATAAAGTACATACAGAAAGGTGGCGTTCCTCATGACTTTTTCCAATATTCTACTTGCATATGACGGATCAGAGTTAGCGAACAAAGCGTTTGAGCGCGCAGTGGAGTTAGCCAAATTGTCTGATTATACACAACTGCATATTGTTCACGTATACGATTTTCCGCGGGTATTTATCGGCGAAGGTCTGGCGCCAATCCCTCCGTCTGTGAACAGCGATGTATATGAGGTCGCTGAAGAGACCGTAGACGAGATTAAGAGACGTCTTGTAAACGAGCAAATTGGTGCCAAGGTTGAGCTCATTCAAGGCTCTCCGGTGGATGTCATATTAGAGTATGTGAAACAGAATGAGACGGATCTCATTGTAATAGGGAGCAGAGGACTCAGCGGTATACGCGAATTCGTGCTGGGCAGTGTAAGTCATCGGGTCGTTCAGGAAGCAGACGTTCCTGTACTCGTCGTGAAATAAACAAGATGAAACAGAGATCATTTATTCAAAAAAACCAGTATCTTTCCTGTACTTCATGGAAGCTGCTGGTTTTATTTATGTTTAGTATTAATAAATATCCGAACAATAAATATGGTAAAGATTAAAATGTTCGTCTTTAAGTTGACATCAGGTGTAGGGGATTGTTAAACTGATAAAGGTAAAAAGAATAAACTCGAAAATCCAAGAAATCTATTTTCAAACCATATGATAAGTAGTTATGAAATTGAATCGGTAAAAATATAGAATTAACTCGTATAGTACCGGGGATATGGCCCGGAAGTTTCTACCCGGAAACCGTTAATTTCCGGACTACGAGGATATTAGAATTTAGAGCAGCGGGTCAGGTGCAGGCAAGATAGACGCTTTTTCAAGATGCTATGAAGCGGATCTTCTTGAATAGAGAGTCTCTCTCTGCAGCGTACTTGAGCAGCGCCTAGCTATTGGGCTTGGCTATTGTGGAAGTACATCAATAGATGTTTTATTATTTCTCCCGTATGGCTGCATCTGATATCTTCATATCGTCCGGAATCCGTATAGTGTCATCATACCTCGAGGATTTCGGTTTTTTTTCGTCAATTGAAGGTGCATGTTGATCTAAATAAAGGGAGTGGATATCATGTCAGTGCAAGTTGCCGTAATTATGGGGAGTACATCGGATTGGGAAACAATGAGACATGCCTGTGAAGTGCTGGACGAGCTGGATATTGCTTATGAGAAAAAGGTGGTCTCAGCTCACCGTACACCGGATCTCATGTTTGAATTTGCGGAAGGTGCGTATGACCGCGGAATCAAAGTGATTATTGCTGGGGCTGGAGGAGCCGCTCATTTGCCTGGAATGGTCGCATCCAAAACTCTGGTTCCCGTTATCGGTGTACCTGTTCAGTCCAAGGCACTGAATGGTCTCGATTCTCTGCTGTCTATTGTACAAATGCCTGGTGGTATTCCCGTAGCTACGGTGGCAATCGGCAAAGCAGGAGCAACCAATGCAGGACTGCTCGCTGCACAGATCATCGGTGCTTTCGATCCAGAGGTTGCAGGAAGAACGCAAGAACGCAGAGATCGAATCCGCAAAGAAGTATTAGAAAGCAGTGATACGTTATGATAAACAAGCCAACCAGCGAGAGCACGAAGGTCTTCCCTTCTGGAGCAACAATTGGGATTCTTGGAGGCGGACAGCTTGGCCGGATGATGACATTATCAGGTACAGCCATGGGATATCGGTTTATTACGCTGGATCCGACAGACAATTCTCCTTGTGGACAAGTAGCACGGCAAATTGTAGCGGGCTACGATGATCAGAAGGCAGCACGCCAGCTTGCAGAAGAGTGCGATGTGATCACTTATGAGTTTGAGAATGTGGATGCGGATGTGGCAGCACTGCTGGAGAATGAAGCATATGTTCCGCAAGGAAGCAAGCTTCTGTATACGACACAGCATCGTCTACGGGAGAAGCGTGCAATTGAAGCGGCGGGTGTGCCGGTTGCTCCATATCGGGAAATTACGAGTGCGGAGGACATGAGCGCAGCGATAGAGGCATTAGGTGTTCCTTGTGTGCTCAAGACCGTAACTGGAGGCTATGATGGCAAAGGACAGCGGGTCATTCGCGATACAGAGACGGCGCTTACGGCTTACGAAGAGCTGGCTGGACTTGGTACGGAGCTTGTGTTGGAGCAATATGTATCCTTTGAGTGCGAAATATCGGTCATCGCTGCACGCAATCCCCAAGGAGAGATTCGAACATTCCCCCCAGCTGAGAATGTACACGTGAATAACATACTGCATACCTCAGTTGTACCGGCGAGAGTGTCTTCAGAGCTCCAGCTCGAAGCGCAGCAGCTCGCAGCTAAGATCGCCGAATCTATGGGAGCTGTTGGGCTGCTGGCTGTCGAGATGTTTGTGACAAGAGATGGACAGCTGTACGTTAACGAATTGGCACCTCGGCCTCACAACTCAGGTCATTATACAATGGAGGCGTGCAGCACATCGCAGTTCGAGCAGCATGTGAGAGCGATCTGTGGTCTGCCTCTTGCAGATACGTGCCTGCTTAGCCCGGTTGTGATGGTAAATGTCCTGGGAGAGCATATCGAAGCAGTAATTGATCGATTTGCCAAAAAGGATGCAGACGCTGATGAACTGGGCGTCGTGCCTAAGCTTCACCTGTACGGCAAAGCAGATGCCAAGACGGGCCGTAAAATGGGACATATTAATCTGTTATGCCATGATGTGCAGCATGCACTGGATTGGATTGGCAAAACCAATATATGGAGGAACGAATACAAATGATTGAACGTTATAGCAGACCCGAAATGCGGGCGATTTGGACGGAAGAAAATAAATTTAAAGCTTGGCTGGAAGTGGAAATTTGTGCATGCGAGGCTTGGGCTGAACTGGGCGTTATTCCAAAAGAGGACGCAGCTGTCCTTCGGGAGAAAGCAAGCTTTGACATTGACCGGATTTACGAGATCGAGCAGGAGACGCGCCATGATGTAATCGCCTTTACACGCACTGTATCCGAAAGTCTTGGAGAGGAACGCAAATGGGTGCATTATGGACTGACTTCTACAGATGTTGTAGATACAGCGAACGGCTACCTGCTTCGTCAAGCGAATGAAATTCTAGAGAAAGACATCCTGAACTTCATTCAGATCCTGAGAGACAAAGCGGTCGAATACAAGCATACCCCGATGATGGGACGTACCCATGGTGTACATGCAGAGCCAACAACCTTTGGTCTGAAAATGGCACTGTGGCATGAAGAGATGAAGCGTAACCTGGAACGTTTCCGTCATGCTGCTGACAATGTCCAATACGGCAAAATTTCCGGTGCTGTAGGTACTTATGCGAACATTGATCCATTCGTTGAGGAGTTCGTGTGCAAGAAGCTGGGCACGAAGCCGGCACCGATCTCGACTCAGACATTACAGCGTGACCGCCATGCAGAATATATGGCAACCCTTGCTCTGATTGCTACCTCCCTGGACAAATTTGCAACTGAAGTACGCGCGCTCCAGAAGAGTGAATTCCGTGAAGTGGAAGAGGCTTTTGCTAAGGGTCAAAAAGGCTCCTCTGCTATGCCGCACAAGCGCAATCCAATCGGCAGTGAGAACATCTCCGGCTTGTCCCGTGTTATTCGCGGACATATGCTGACAGCTTATGAGAACGTAACGCTGTGGCATGAGCGTGATATTTCGCATTCCTCAGCAGAACGCGTAATCCTACCGGATGCAACGATGCTGCTGAACTATATGCTGAACCGTTTTGGTAACATCATCAAGAATTTGACGGTGTTCCCTGAGAACATGAAGCGCAACATGTCCCGTACCTTCGGTGTTCCGTTCTCCGGACGCATTATGACGAAGCTGATTGATAAAGGCTTCAGCCGTGAAGAAGCTTATGATACGGTTCAGCCTCGTGCGATGGAAGCTTGGGAGACGCAGCGCCAATTCCGCGACATCGTGGAAGCTACGCCTGCGATCACCGAAGTGCTCAGCACAGAGGAGATCGAGGACGCCTTTAATCCGGCATGGCATCTAAAGCATGTGGATACGATTTTTGACAAACTGGGATTGAACTAGTCGAACAGAATCTTAGAAGGCTGTTACGGCTTAACAAATAATAAAACGTGGAGTGATTAACGTTATGGCTTTATCCACCGCAGCAGAGCTAATTAACGCACCACTGTTATACAAAGGCAAGGTTAGGGAGTTGTACGATCTTGGTGAGCATTTTCTGATCGTCGTAACGGACCGGATTTCAGCATTCGATTATGTGCTGGAGCCGGCTGTCCCAGAGAAGGGCAATGTACTCAACACAGTTAGTGCTTTCTGGTTTGACCAAACCAAGGGATGGATGCCGAATCACGTCGTTCATACCAATGTAGATGAACTGGGAGATATCGTTCTGGATAAAGAGGCGCTGAGGAATCGGATTATGGTCACGAAAAAAGCTGAGCGCATCGATATCGAGTGCGTGGTTCGCGGATACATTACCGGCGGCGGCTGGAGGCAGTATCAGTCCAGCGGCACGGTTAACGGGATTAAGCTTCCGGAAGGACTTCGCAAAAATGCGAAGCTGGACAAGCCGATCTTTACGCCGGCGGCCAAGAACGACGTCGGACATGACGAGGATATTTCCATGGAGCAGATGAAAGCAGCGGTTGGAGAGAAGCTTGCACTCGAGCTTGAAGCGAAGAGCCTTCAGTTGTATGAGTTTGCGAGAGACTATTGCGAACAAAGAGGCATTATTTTGGCGGATTGTAAGTTTGAGTTCGGGATGGTAGACGGAGAGGTCATTTTGATTGATGAGATCTTTACACCGGATGCCTCCCGTTTCTGGGCCAAGGAGAAATACGCGCTGGACATTGAGATCGACAGTATGGATAAAGAGCCGGTAAGAGCATATCTGGCATCCACCGATTGGGATAAGAACAGCCAGCCGGAGCCGCTTCCAGGGCATGTAGTGGAGGAAACGAGCAGACGCTATAAAGAGATTAAGGACAGGCTGACTCGTTAATCTAGAAGTTCTATATGGCTCAGTACCATATCCGTGTTATGGAAACTTAGCAGATGAAAGCTTTATATTAGCAATCATTATCATCATTAATCATAGTCCAAACCTTAAAAACATTCCTTAGGAGGAACTTCCGATCATGATAAAAGCTACTGTATACGTTACGATTAAGCAAAGCGTACTTGACCCTCAAGGCGTTGCCGTACAAGGCGCGCTCCATTCCATGGGCTTCAGTGAAGTGGAAGGGGTACGCATCGGCAAATATCTGGAGCTGACACTGGATACAAGTGATCGTAATGAAGCAGAAGAACGCGTTAAGGTCATGTGTGAAAAGCTGCTCGCAAATACGGTTGTCGAAGACTACCGCTTTGAATTGGAGGTTTAATTCATGAAATTTGCAGTTCTCGTGTTTCCTGGATCCAACTGTGATATTGACTGCTTCAAGGCAGTAGAAGAAACGATTGAACAGCCTGTAGATTATGTATGGCATACGGCAACAGATCTGTCTGCCTATGACTGCATCATCGTTCCCGGCGGCTTCTCTTACGGTGACTATTTAAGATGTGGAGCGATCTCAAGATTTGCTCCTGTGATGAACGAAGTAGCCAAGGCTGCGGAGCAAGGAAAATACATTATCGGGATCTGCAACGGATTCCAAATCCTAACGGAAGCCGGGCTTCTCCCTGGCGCATTGCTGAGAAATACGGGTATGAAGTTTGTATGCCACGATTCAGTACTTCAAGTAGAGAACAACAACACGCCGTTTACAAGCGAGTATGCACTTGGGGAAGAGATCATTATCCCGATCGCGCATGGGGAAGGCAACTATTATTGTGATGAAGAGACCCTTGAGAAGCTTAAGGCAAATAATCAAATCGTCTTTACTTATAAGAACAATCCGAATGGCTCCTTGAATAACATCGCCGGCGTAAGCAATGAGCGCGGCAACGTGGTGGGCATGATGCCACACCCGGAACGCGCAGTGAACGAAGTGCTTGGTACGACAGATGGTAAACGCATGTTTACTTCGATTTTGAACTCCTGGAGGGATCAGCATGACGCAGCAAGTATCCGCTAAAGAACCAACCGCAGCACAGATTGCGGAGCATAAACTTTATCAGCAAATGGGCGTGTCTGACAGTGAATATGACCTGATCGTGTCGTTCATGGGACGTCAGCCGAACTATACGGAGATCGGCGTATTCAGCGTTATGTGGTCAGAGCACTGCGCATACAAGAACTCCAAGCCGCTGCTGCGTCGTTTCCCGACCACAGGCGAACGTGTCCTGATGGGACCGGGAGAGGGAGCCGGAATCGTCGACATCGGAGATAACCAAGCGGTTGTATTCAAGATCGAAAGCCATAACCATCCTTCCGCGGTTGAGCCCTTCCAAGGTGCAGCAACAGGGGTCGGTGGAATTATCCGCGACATTTTCTCCATGGGTGCAAGACCGATAGCATCCCTCAACTCCTTGCGCTTCGGTAAGCTTGAAAGCGATCGTGTGAAGTATTTGTTCGAGCACGTCGTATCCGGTATTGCAGGCTATGGTAACTGTATCGGAATCCCGACCGTAGGCGGAGAAGTTATGTTTGATGAGAGCTATGACGGTAATCCTTTGGTAAACGCCATGTGTGTAGGTCTGATAGATCACGACAAAATTCAGCGCGGTGTGGCCAAAGGGGTAGGTAACCCGGTATTTTACGTGGGACCTCCAACAGGACGTGACGGTATTCATGGAGCGACGTTTGCTTCAGTTGAGCTGACGGAAGAATCCGAATCCAAGCGTACAGCGGTACAGGTTGGTGATCCGTTCATGGAGAAGCTGGTCATGGAAGCTTGTCTTGAGCTGATTGATACAGGCATCGTGCTTGGCATTCAAGATATGGGTGCTGCGGGTCTTACATGCTCCAGTGCGGAGATGGCAAGTAAGGCAGGCAACGGACTTGAGCTTTATTTGGACCAAGTGCCTCAGCGGGAACAAGGCATGTCTCCATACGAGATGATGCTGTCCGAATCTCAAGAACGCATGCTGTTTGTCGTTGAGCCTAAAGACGAAGCACAAGCACGTGAAATTTTTGAGCGTTGGGGCGTTATCTGTGCAAAAGTCGGGAAGGTTACGGACGACGGACGACTGAAGCTGTACCATCACGGTGAAGTCGTTGGCGACATGCCGGTAACGGCATTGGTTGACGAATGTCCGGTGTATAACAAACCGTCCTCGGTTCCTGCTTATTATATTGAGAACGAGAAAATCGACACCCTGCGTTACGAGGAAGTGTCGGATCTGACAGGAGCCTTGAAAAAGGTGCTGTCTTCCCCGACCGTCTCCAGCAAGGCTTGGGTGTATGACCAATATGACTACATGGTGCGGACCAGCACTGCCGTTCGTCCAGGATCGGATGCAGCTGTTGTGACGGTTCACGGCACACGCAAAGGTCTTGCGATGACAACGGACTGTAATGGTCGTTATGTGTATCTTGATCCAGAAGTTGGCGGCAAAATTGCGGTCAGCGAAGCTGCGCGAAACATTGTATGTTCTGGAGCCGAGCCGCTGGCGATTACGGACAACCTGAACTTTGGTTCGCCGGAGAAGCCGGATATCTTCTGGCAGATGGAAAAAGCGGTGGACGGAATGGCTGAAGCTTGTACTGTGCTGGGTACACCGGTTATCGGCGGTAACGTGAGCTTGTACAACGAGAATGCCAAAGGCGCCATTTATCCAACACCTGTTGTCGGTATGGTCGGACTTGTCCATGATACGGACCACATCACGACACAAGGCTTTAAGAAAGAAGGAGATGTTATCCTGCTTCTTGGGGATACCAAAGCAGAGCTTGGCGGCAGCGAGTTCCAATATGCCGTTCATGGCTTGACGGAAGGACGTCCTCCACAGCTCGACCTTGAAGTGGAGAAGAAGCTGCAGGGAGCGGTGCTTGGCGCCATTCAGAAAGGTCTTGTACAGTCTGCGCATGACTTGTCTGAAGGTGGTCTTGGCGTGGCGCTAGCAGAGAGCTGTATCAGCGGCGGCATTGGTGCCAGCGTGAACTTTACGACTGACCTTCGCGGTGATATTGCTCTATTCAGCGAGAGCCAATCCCGTATTCTACTGACAGCAGACCAAGCACAAGCAGAAGAACTGGAAGCGTTCGTTAGAAATAGCGGCGTTCCTGCTCAAGTGATCGGACAAGTAACAGGCAGCAATCTTAAATTGGAGTTGAACGGCACATCAGCTGTGGACGAACCGGTAGCGGTTCTGAAACAGGTCTGGGAGGATGTTATTCCATGTCTGATGAAGTAAAAACCCCGCAGTTTTGGACCGGCGATTACTACAACGAGGGTTCGGGCAAAGAGGGACTGTTCGATAAATTGAAAGAGGAGTGCGGGGTGTTCGGGGTGTATAGACACCCCGACGCTGCCTCCTTGTCCTATTATGGACTGCATGCGCTGCAGCATCGCGGCGAGGAAAGTGCCGGAATGTGTGTCAGTGACGGCAGCGAATTCCATTATCACCGCGGGATGGGACTCGTCAAAGAGGTATTTACGAAGGATCTCATGGCTTCCCTGTCCGGAGATATCTCCATTGGTCACGTGCGCTATTCAACCAGCGGTGACAGCAAGCTGACGAATGCACAGCCGCTCGTGTTTAAGTACCGTGACGGGGATCTCGCTGTTGCGACAAACGGAAATATCGTGAATGCACCAGAGATCCGCAAGGAGCTGGAGCAAAGCGGATCGATCTTTCAAACGACGAGTGATACCGAGGTTATTGCGCATTTAATCGCCCGTTCTCCCAAGGATCTGGTAGAGGCGGCAAAAGACGCATTTCGCCGGATCGTCGGGGGCTACGCCTTCCTGATCATGACGAACGATCGGCTAATCGTTGCGTCAGACGCACATGGACTGCGTCCGCTGACGATGGGCAAATTAGGCGATGCTTATATTTTTGCATCAGAAACTTGTGCATTGGAGACGATCGGTGCCGAGCTGATTCGGGACATTGAACCGGGAGAAATGCTGGTGCTCGATAGTGAAGGTCTGCATGAAGATCGTTTTGAGGAGAAAAAACACCGCAAAGCGCTGTGTGCTATGGAATATATCTATTTCGCTCGTCCGGACAGTGATATGAATGGAGCGAATCAGCATAGTGCGCGGAAGCGGATGGGAAGCCGGCTTGCGATTGAATCGTTTGTCGATGCCGATGTGGTAACGGGTGTTCCGGATTCAAGTATTTCCGCGGCAATAGGCTATGCGGAGCAGACGGGCATTCCGTATGAGCTGGGGATGATTAAGAACAAATACACAGGCCGTACCTTTATTCAGCCAAGTCAGGAGCTGCGTGAGCAGGGAGTGAAGATGAAGCTGAGTGCGGTGCGCCGGGTAGTAGAAGGCAAACGCGTTGTCATGATTGACGATTCCATCGTGCGCGGTACGACATCGCGCCGGATCGTGAATATGCTCCGTGATGCAGGTGCTACCGAGGTGCACGTACGCATTACTTCACCGCCGTTCAAGAATCCGTGCTTTTACGGGATTGATACCCCGAACCGGGATGAACTGATTGCTTCTTCCAAATCGATTGAGGAGATATGCAGAGAGATCAATGCAGACTCTCTGTCATTCCTCAGTCCGGAAGGTCTGATCTCTTCTATAGAAGGAAATCATCAGGATGCATATAAAGGCGGCTTATGCCTCGCCTGTTTCGATAATGACTACCCAACGACGCTGGACTTCAAGGATGCGAAGGCGGGCTGCGGCTGTTAATTCGCCGCAGAATTCAATGCTCCATAAAGAGCCGCCCCACATTTGTGAAGCAAACAGGGGATGGCTCTGATGGAGCAGCCACGCGCCGCGTGGTGTTGCTTCGCCCTGGAGCCTTAGCGCATCTGCCAAAGGCAGACAGCGAGAGGTCCGGCGAAGCGAGCGCGCAGCGCTAAAGGCTCCGCAGCGGACCCCAGCACATTTGCCGAAGGCAAACAGCGGGAAGTCCAGCGGAGCAGCCACGCGCCGCGTGGAGGAGAGCTTCACCGTGAGCCCCACGCTTTTGCCGCAGGCAAATAGTGGGTAAGCTCTGGTGAAGCATCGCGCGCAGCGCCAAGCAGTAGAGCGTGTCTGAAAGACGAAAGCGAATCCCAGCACGACAGTAACCATAGCAGGATCTAACCAAACTCTGGTCCGCGAATCCAATTTTGCGGGTGTCCAGAGGGGCCGCGGCCTCTTTGGGGTCCTCCCTGTCAGGGAGGATTTAGGAGGGTGAATTTATATTTGAGGGACGGTGACCAAGTTGTCAGAGGCTTATAAAAATGCAGGCGTAGATATCGCGGCAGGCAACGAAGCGGTTGAGAAAATGAAGAAACACGTAAAACGGACATTTCGCCCTGAAGTCATGACCGATCTTGGCGGATTCGGAGCCTTGTTCGGATTGAACAAGGATAAATACGATGAGCCGGTATTAGTGTCTGGCACAGATGGGGTCGGAACGAAGCTGAAGATCGCATTTGCCATGGATCAGCATGATACGATCGGCATTGATGCAGTAGCAATGTGTGTGAATGACATCGTTGTACAAGGTGCAGAACCATTGTTCTTCCTCGACTATCTGGCATGCGACAAAGTCGTACCTGACAAGATTGAAGCCATTGTAGCCGGTATTGCAGAGGGTTGTCATCAGGCAGGTGCTGCGCTGATCGGTGGTGAAACAGCGGAAATGCCGGGCATGTACAATGAAGGGGAATACGATATTGCCGGCTTCACGGTAGGTGTTGTAGATAAAGCCAAGATCATTAACGGCAGCAACATTTCGCCTGGAGACACAGTCATTGGACTTGCTTCAAGCGGCGTACACAGCAACGGCTTCTCTCTGGTCCGCAAATTGCTGCTGGAGCAGTCTGGATACAGCTTGCAGGATGAGATTGCAGAGCTTGGCGGAACACTGGGCGGTACACTGCTTACGCCGACCAAGATTTATGTGAAGCCAGTCCTTGCACTTCTTGATGAAGTAAAAGTGAAAGGCATGGCGCATATCACAGGCGGTGGATTCATCGAGAACATCCCGCGGATGCTTCCTGAAGGCGTGAATGTGGAAATCGATCATGGCTCCTGGCCTGTTCTGCCGATCTTCGAGCTTATGCAGGACAAAGGCAGCATCTCCAATCGCGATATGTTTACGACGTTTAATATGGGCATAGGTCTTGTCCTTGTTGTGAGTGATGCAGATGCAGCAAAAACGCTTGAAACCCTTCGTGCGAATAGCGAGGAGGCTTATACCATCGGCCGCGTAACAGAAGGCAGCGGAATTGTGACATTTACAGGAGTGGAAGTCTAATGTCTGGCTATCGTATTGCCGTGTTTGCTTCAGGACAGGGCAGCAATTTTCAGGCTTTGGTGGATGCTGCAGCGAGCGGTAAGCTGGATGCAACGATTGAGCTGTTAGTCAGTGATCGACCGCAGGCTCCTGTGGTGGAGAAGGCAACAGCCGCTGGTATTGAATGCCATGTGTTTAATCCCAAAGAATATGCTTCAAGGGAAGCCTACGAGCAGGAGATTGTAACCAAGCTTGAAGAACGGAATATTGATCTTGTTGTTCTTGCCGGTTATATGAGACTCTTAACTTCTGTTGTCGTTGACCGTTATGCAGGCAGGCTGATTAACATTCATCCTTCATTGCTGCCTGCGTTTCCAGGCAAGGATGCCATCGGACAAGCTCTGGATTACGGTGTAAAGATGACGGGAATAACGGTGCACTTTGTGGACGGAGGAATGGACACGGGAGCTATTATAGCCCAGAGAGCCATTATGGTTTCGCCGGAAGATACAACAGAGACACTTGCTGCTTCGATTCATGAACTCGAGCGCGAACTGTATCCGGAGGTCGTATCCTGGTTCACCAAAGGACTTGTCACGCTGGATGGACGCCAAGTTACGATTGCTGAGAATGATGTCAGAAAGTAATAGGCAAGACTTGTAAAAGTAACATTTTGCGATATAACTCATTTGTTCGCTGCAAGATATGATATTTCTCGGGAAATAAAACAACAATTTATAGCACCAAAATGGGATGAACAAGAGGAGGATCTTAATCGTGGGTATTAAAAGAGCGCTGGTTAGCGTTTCGGATAAAACGGGTATCGTGGATTTTTGCCGTGAGCTGTCTAATTTGGGTGTGGAAATTATCTCGACAGGAGGAACTAGCAGCCTGCTGTCGAACGAAGGCGTTCCTGTCATCGGGATTTCAGACGTAACCGGTTTCCCGGAAATTATGGACGGACGTGTCAAGACATTGCATCCTGCTGTGCACAGCGGACTGCTGGCGGTTAGAGACAACGCGGAGCATCAGCAGCAGATGAAAGATCTAGGCTTGGATTATATTGATCTCGTTGTCGTTAACCTGTATCCATTCCAGGAGACGATTGCCAAACCGGGTGTTTCTTACGAGGACGCGATCGAAAATATTGATATCGGCGGTCCGACCATGCTTCGTTCTGCAGCGAAAAACCATGCTTTTGTCAGTGTTGTTGTCGATGCAGCCGACTATGAGCAGGTGCTTGCTGAAGTTCGTGAAGGCGGCGATACGACACTTGCAACGCGTAAACAGCTTGCGGCAAAAGTTTTCCGTCACACGGCGGCTTACGATGCCCTCATTTCTGATTATTTGTCCAATGTCAACGGAGATCCACTTCCAGAGCGCTACACGGTGACTTATGAGAAGATCCAGGACCTCCGCTATGGGGAAAACCCACATCAGCAGGCAGCCTTCTACCGCAAACCGCTCGCACCGAACGGTACGCTGACGACTGCGGAGCAGCTGCACGGCAAAGAGCTGTCCTATAACAACATCAATGATGCCAATGCGGCACTGCAGATCGTGAAGGAATTTGATGCGCCGGCTGTCGTGGCTGTTAAGCATATGAATCCTTGCGGAGTAGGTACAGGTGAGAACATCTATGAAGCTTACATGAAAGCCTACAATGCAGATCCGACCTCCATCTTTGGCGGCATTGTTGCGGCTAACCGGACGATCGACAGTGATACGGCCGTAAGGCTCAGCGAGATCTTCCTTGAGATCGTCCTTGCACCGGACTTCACTTCGGATGCACTGGAAATTTTGACGAAAAAGAAAAATATCCGTTTGCTGAAAATAGGCGAGCTTGGCTCTGCGAAGGAGCGCACCAGCCAGTTTGTGGTCACTTCCATCGACGGCGGGATGGTCGTTCAGCAAAGCGATGTTCACTCCATTGATGAAGGTGATCTTCAGGTCGTAACGGATCGTGCGCCTTCTGCTGAAGAAATGAAGCAGCTGCTCTTTGGCTGGAAAGTGGTTAAACATGTGAAATCCAATGCCATCGTGCTTGCAGCGGATGATATGACCGTGGGCGTAGGCGCGGGTCAGATGAATCGTGTCGGTGCAGCCAAGATTGCGCTTGAGCAAGCGGGAGACAAAGCCAAAGGGGCGGCGCTTGCATCGGATGCCTTCTTCCCAATGGGCGATACGGTGGAACTCGCTGCGAAGCACGGCATTACAGCCATTATTCAGCCTGGCGGATCAATTAAAGACGAGGAATCCATCAAGGCAGCGAATGAGCATGGCATTGCGATGGTATTCACCGGCGTACGTCATTTTAAACACTAATAAAAAGATAAATAAATATCGTGTTAAGGAGCAGAGCGTTATTCGCACAGATTCAAAAAGGGGAATTGAACGGAGATTCAGGCGAAGCGTGATCTGATCCTAAGGAGGAAATTATGGATATTCTCGTCATTGGCGGCGGTGGCCGCGAGCATGCGATCGTATGGGCTTTGTCGAAATCGCAAAAAGCTGACAAGATCTACTGTGCACCGGGAAATGCAGGCATCGGTCAAATCGCGGAGTGTGTGCCGATTGCAGTCAGCGAGTTTGAACAATTGACAGCTTTTGCACTGGAAAAAGAAATCGGGCTGGTCGTCGTTGGACCGGATGATCCTTTGGCAGACGGAATTGTCGATGCATTCGAAGCGAAGGACATTCCTGTATTCGGACCGCGTAAAAATGCAGCAGAAATCGAAGGCAGCAAAACGTTCATGAAGGATTTGCTGCGGAAATACAGCATTCCTACTGCAGCCTACGAGAAATTTGATGACTATGAACAGGCGCTTGTTTATCTGCGCTCACGCACAGCACCGATCGTCATTAAGGCTGATGGACTTGCGGCAGGCAAAGGAGTGACTGTTGCTTATACGATGGAAGAAGCAGAAAAGGCTCTACGCAGCATGATGCTGGACAAGGTATTTGGCGATGCGGGTACTCAAGTCGTTATTGAAGAGTTTCTGGAAGGACAGGAAATGTCCATTCTTGCATTTGTAGATGGAGAAACGGTTCGCTGCATGCCGGCAGCACAGGACCACAAGCCAGTGTATGATGAAGATAAAGGTCCAAATACAGGCGGAATGGGAACCTATTCTCCACTTCCTCATATTGACCAAGCCATTATTGACAAGGCAATTGAAACCATTGTCGTTCCTACGGCAAAGGCGATGGTAGAAGAAGGCCGTCCATTCCGCGGTGTGCTGTTCGCAGGGCTGATGATATCTCCAGATGGTACGCCAAAAACAGTAGAGTTTAATGCACGTTTTGGAGATCCGGAAACACAGGTTGTACTTCCTAGGCTGAAGACAGATTTGCTGGAGATCTTCCTGGCAGCTGTTAACGGTACGCTGGCTGAACTGGATATTGAGTGGAGCGATGAAGCGGCAGTATGTGTTATCCAGGCCTCGGGCGGTTACCCGGCGTCCTTTCCCAAAGGCATTGTTATTTCCGGGCTAAACGAGGTATCTAAGGATGAGAGTGCGCTTGTGTTCCATGCGGGAACGGCTAAGAATGAGTCAGGAGAATGGGTTACGAATGGCGGCCGTGTGCTGGGCATAGTAGGACGTGGTGCGACCATTGAAGAAGCAAGGGCTGAAGCATATTCGGCAGCAGGACGCATTCATTTTGAAGGAAAGCATCAGCGGACGGATATTGCGGCAAAAGCACTTATCTAGCATTACGACATGCATGTACTATAATTCTTAAAACAAAAACGGCTTTTTTGTATGCTGGAATGAACAATGTCCATAATATAAAAGAGGCCGTTTTTTGTATTGGAAAACAATAGAAATCACCTCTTGCGAAATCGCTGTCGAGGGTTTATTATAAGGACATAGAAATATCTTTAATTTAAGATATTATGAATTAAGATGTTTTTTACAAAGATCAGAAGCTCAGATATAGATTGGAAATGTATAACCCCAAATTTAAAAATGGAGTGGAGGAAGTACCATGCTACAAACCGCAGGTATTCACCATATTACCGCTTTTGTGAGCGATGCTCAGCGGAATGTCGATTTTTATGCAGGTGTGCTCGGTCTACGCTTGGTGAAGAAAACCATTAACTTCGATGCACCGGAAGTATATCATTTCTACTTCGGAGATGAGAAAGGAAGTCCAGGTACGATCATTACCTTCTTTCCACAGGCTGGCGCACGGAAGGGCGTTGTCGGAGGGGGGCAGACCGGAGTAACCGTATATGCGATTCCACCGGGCAGCATGGATTTCTGGAAGGAAAGACTCACCTCTTATAGTATCCGGTTTGAAGAGAAGCATCGGTTTGGCGAGACCTACATTCGGTTTCTGGATAACGCGGGACTTGTCCTTGAGCTTGTGGAGCGTGAGTCGGGGGATTTGAATACCTGGTCCTTCAACGGAATTCCGTCAGATAAGGCGATCAAAGGCTTTGGCGGTTCCGTACTGTATAGTCTTGCTCCAGAGCAAACGATTCGGGTACTTGAGAATTTCCTTGGTCTGACTAAAGTAACCGAAGAAGATGGATGGGTCCGTTTTGAGGGAACAGGAAATCTGGGTAATATTATTGATATCAATAAATTAAAAATGGCTCCTGGACGCGCCGGCTCCGGAACAGTCCATCATATTGCCTGGCGTGCCAAAGATTTTGAAGAGCATGAAGCTTGGCGGAACATGGCCGTAGAGGCCGGACTTCATCCGACAGGCATTATTGACCGCCAATATTTCAATGCTGTATATCTTAGAGAACCAGGCGGCATATTGTTTGAGATCGCTACAGACCCTCCTGGGTTCGCAAATGACGAATCACCTGATAAACTGGGTGAGAAGATTATGCTTCCATCCTGGTATGAGCCTCACCGTGCAGCCATTGAAGAGAATTTACCAGACGTCACTGTTCGTGAAATTAAAGGAGGAACAACTGTATGACAATAAACTTACGTATGAAGCATGTATATCGTGAAGGCAGCAACCCGTCAGCTCCAACCATCCTATTGCTCCACGGCACAGGGGGGACAGAAACCGATCTACTTCCGCTTGCTGAACTGGTATCTCCGGAGTCCAATGTACTTGGAGTGAGAGGAAACGTAAGTGAACACGGAATGCCCCGATTTTTCCGCCGTCTGGCTGAAGGAGTATTTGATATAGAGGATCTGATCTTCCGTACACAGGAGCTGCATGAGTTCCTGGATGAAGCGGCTGAACAGTACGGCTTTGACCGCCGCAATATCGTTGCCATCGGCTACTCTAACGGTGCCAATATCGCAGGCAGCCTGCTGTTCCATTACGCGGACTCGCTGCGTGGAGCGATATTGCATCATCCAATGGTACCTCTTCGGGACGTTGTACTTCCGGATTTGGCAGGTGCTCCGGTATTTATTGCAGCAGGAAAAAACGACCCGATGTGTGCCCCGCAGGAATCGGAAGAGCTTGAAGAGCTCCTATCCGGCGCAGGTGCTGATGTGACTGTGCACTGGGAGAATAACGGCCATCAGCTGAGCCGCAGCGAGGTCATTGCTGCAGCTGCCTGGTTCAAGACCCAATTCAAGGCGTAAAGTGTTAATCGAATAAACTAATGATGTAGTATCGGGGATTACCGATTCATTAGATCTGACCTAACTTAAAGTCATATAATAGAAAAAGCAACCCGCTTCGGCTAAATTAAATTAGCATGGCGGGTTGCTTCTATTTGCCTTTACGCATTTAAGTGGAAACACCAATCTTGTTCACTTAAATACCGATTTCCTGCATGTTTTTCATTACATTCAAGGCCCTGCTGTCCAGATCTGTTCTGTTATACTTCGGAAGCTTCAGCTCGCTTAATATTTTGCCGTCCCGCATGAACAAGATTCGTTCCGCTCTCGCCGCAACCTTCGCATCATGAGTGACCAGCATAACCGCTGTTCCTTCTCTGTTTATTTCAGAAAAGATATCCATAATCTCCTGGGCAGTTTTGGAATTGAGCGCCCCTGTAGGCTCGTCACCAAAGATGATTTTCGGACTCGACATCAAGGCGCGGCAGATGCCCGCCCGCTGGAGCTGGCCTCCTGACAGCTGTGTGATGTCCCTGCTCTCAAGCTCTGCAATGCCTGCTCTTGCCATCAGCGCCTTCGCCTTTACCGAAATGGCAGCGGCGTTTTTTCGGTTACCGCGCATAGACGGCAAAATGATGTTGTCGAGTATATTCAGATTTCTCAGCATGGTCGGCTGCTGAAATATAAATCCCATTCGGGTTCGGCGAAGATCTGCAAGCTCATCCTCAGTGGCTGCAGATAAATCCATGCCGTCAAAGATAACCTTGCCGCCATTCACAGCATCCGTTCCACTCAGCGCAAATAATAGTGTCGATTTCCCCGAGCCAGAAGGTCCCATAATCGCAATAAATTCATCCTCGCCGATATTAACGGACACGCCATCGAGAACATGGCGTTTATCACCGTCTTGACCAAATGATTTGACGATTTGCTCACCAATGATTATCTTCTTCATATGCCTACCCCTTTATATTCTCATAAATTTGGATTCGATCAGCACCCGATGTGCCGATAATGGTCGCAATCAGGACCGTAATCATCATCATCAGCGGACTAAGCAGATATGCCGAAATCGGATCAACGGTGAAATTGAACGTCGATGCTCCGAAGGAAGAGATCGCCGCACCTGCAAGCAGCTCTCCGAGTGTATTCGCAAGAAGCGTGCCGAGAGTAATGCCGACAATAAGAACAAATGCCGATCGTGCGACATATTGCGCTTTTATATCCGAGTTTGTAAAACCCAATGCTTTCATAACAGCTATGGAATACCGGTCCTTGGCAACAAGCAGCTTCATAAATATAAGAGTGATCAGTACGATGACGATCAGGGCTGCAAATGCTGCGGCATAGGAGGCTTTTTCGACAGAGCTTATGGTTGAACCGAATGTTTGTGTAACGTATTCATCAATGTCTGTAACTTTGGCCTGTTTAAATTTGGCAGCATACTCCGATACCTTATGGTCCGTAACGCTCTTGTCTAAGAGCTCGGCACAGATCATGCTCCACATGATGGGCACCGAACTGTCGGTGAATACGGCCTTTGCGGTCTTGCCGCCGTTGGTGATGTCGGAATAGATCCCTGTCACGGTCAAATCTGCTTTTTCTCCATTGATGACCAGGGTTAGCCGATCTCCGAGCTTTTTGCCCATTTCCTCGGCGTTTAAGGTCGATAGTGCAATTTCATTTTCTACAGCTGGTGCTCTACCCTCGGTATAAGTAACAGGGAATATTGAATGGTCACCGAGTTCAACTTTGATATTCTCTTCTGTTCCTTCTTTTGTTCTTGTCTGAAAAGTCTTTGTTGTCAGCACGGCATATTTGGAGATCGCACTGTCGCTATGCATCGTACTTGCAATTTTGTCAGACAAATCGGACATATCGGCGGCTTGCTGTATGTCAATGCGCATATCGTAGTTTCCGATGCCCATGTAGCTGGTGAAGCTTTTGGCAGAGATCGTGTTGTAGAGATTCTGCGGCACAATCAGGATAAACGAAGAGATAACCAGTACGGCAAGCATGGTGATGTACAGTTTTTTTCTAGCAAGCACATCTTTTATGCCGAGAAATATATTGGTGTTCCATAGCCTGCTTTGGTTCAGAGTAAAGCGCTTGGCACCGGTCTTGGTGTCCTGTGAGACGCCGAATCGAATTGCATCTGCAGCTGATATTTTTCGGAAACGGTTCAGCACCATGCTGACATAAGTCACAATGGCAAGGAATACAAGCATTATGCCGATGATTCCAAAAAGGAATGCATCTGCCGAATTATCGCTTTCTCCCATATACAGCCGTATATTTTCAAGCAGCATGCCCTTAAATAGCAGCGAAAGGACAAAGCCGAGAAGGCTGCCTGCTGCAGCAATGAGTGTGTATTTTGCAAGGTAGATCCTTTTGATATCGGAGATGCGCATTCCTATCGCTTTCATGACGCCGATTTCACGGTAATCGTCTTCGATCTTGGCGAGGAGCGTAAAGCGAATGCACATCCACGCAATAGCGACGACAAGAATGCTGATCAGAAGAATAATTCCAATCATCATCCCGTCTGAGAGAGCATTCATCATTTTGAATAGGGAATAGGTAACCGTTGGCCCGTTCGCTTCCAGTCCTGCCGCGGCATAAGCGGCTTCAAACGAAGAGAGCGCAGACAAATCCTTTAATCTGAACTCGATAAGATACTCCGTGCTGCCATATTTTTTTATCTCCGCGAAATCATGATCGCTCACAAGAAACCGTTTGGAACCGGAGAGTGAGGAATTCATCTGCGAATCGCGGAGAAAGCCTGCAATGGTAAGCTCCTTCCCGCTGATTACAGCCTGATCGCCGACCTTCACGCCGCTGTCTCTCATATAGCTGATCGGTACGTAGAGTTCTCCGTCCGTTACGGTAATGATATCCCCGTGAAGATCGAGAAGATAATCGAATGCTTCGCTCTGGGTGCTGAAGCCGTTGTCCTGGACGCTATTCGCCAGTGATTCTTCGCCTAACTGGATCTGCGCGCCGTCCATGTTAAGAAATTCAATGACTTGAAATTCATCGACGTGCTCGTCTTCCTCCGCAAAGGCTGTAAGTCTCTTCATATCTATATCACCAGAATGCATCTGCATAAAATGCGGAGTTTCGGCTTGCGACATCAGCGTACCCAGCGAACCTGATAGATTGACAATAAGTATAGCGGCAAGTGAAACTAGCGCAGCTGCCGCGGCGACAAATAGTGTGGTTGTGAGCGTAATCGCCTTGCTCTTTGAAATATCATTTCGGATGATTCTCAAATACATAAGCCACCTCTGTTCTGCAAGTTAAATAACGATTCGGACACATTAAATATTGGATCAATCCAGCTATTTTACAAATGGTTTAGGTTATTCATTGTTTTGTTTCATCTTCGCCGCCAAACATTCGCATCACGCTCATTAGACTGCCGCTCTCGGCACCGAGCATCCTTTCTGCGTTGAATATAAACGCATGTATACGTGCAGCCCGCTCCTCGCTAGTCATTTCAACCATGTCCTCATCAAAAACGGTGTTCGCATAAATCACGATCATCTCCATACATTCATACGGGAATGGGGTGCTGAACAATCCCTGCTGGATGCCCTCGCGGATCATTTCCGTCATGATCGGTGTCACGCCATTAATGATGACTTTGTGAATCTTCTGATGCATTAGTGCATTCTCCGGTTTGTGGATATGCTCCATCATTTCTTCAGTACTGCCTCCGCTCAAATTGAGCGCCATTACGGTACGGATGATGCGTTCGACGACCGGAATGCTCCTGTCCGCAGCGACTTGTTGTGCAGCGCTTAGAAGAAGGCAGCTGTACCGCTCGACCAGTGCATTCATAATGTCTTCCTTCGACTTGAAGTGATGATACAGCGTTCCCCGGGCAATGCCGACCTTTTCGAGAATATCGTTTGTGCTCGTTCCGTTAAATCCTCGCTGGCTGAATAATTCTTCTGCCGCATCAATGATTTCCTTTCTCCGTTCTTCGGCTGTTTTGACAATCCTCATCAATGTTCCTCCTTCATATTTAATGACCGACTGCCTGTCGGTTAAATCATATCATGGTATTTTTTTCAAGCAATAGAATGGAGTGAGATTTTACATAAAAATAACAAAACGGATCATATCATTTAGATCACATTCATTAGGAAGTGTCGGAGATGTTTCACGTAGAGTCGCCTTTTTTTATTTATCTTTAGCGTTTCTTTAACAATTCTTTAGATTGGCTTGAACGTAAATTTAGAGCCGATCTGTAAGATGAGAGATGTCAAGAAGTTATCTGAGATCAGAAAGGATGTAGATCATACGGATGCTCAATTGTTCCATTCCTGTAATTGTTGTTCAGCTTATTGAAGCTCATATTGGAGATCCCGGTTATGTGTAGCGCGGCGTTTAACCGCGAAGAGGCGATGAGATGGGGAAGCATCATTAAATCAGTCTATAGAGCAGATCGAACAGCCAGTGATGCGAAAGCGATGCTCGAGATTGAACTGCCTGCGAACTGGAAGGTCATCGCAAGGATCTCGATCGAGCCTTCCCTGTTCAAATGGCATTCAGAAGAATGGATTGGGTGCGTTATTGAATCCCTGACCGACCCCTCTTGCAAGGGGATTGTGTATCGGGGGACGGAGACAGAACTGGAGTGGATTGATGATTTTGAATTCTTCCTGCTGTCCTACACCGAACCTGGAGGAGTAGGCAAGGTGGAAGAGGGCTTCTCCAGAATGTACCGCTCTCTCAAGGTCCACTTGTGCGAAGAAGATAAATCCATGCTCATGACAGAGTATATTGAGAACTTACAAGCAGGTAGCCTGACTGTTGCGGGGCATAGCCTTGGGGGAGCATTGACTGTGCTGACGGCCTACACGGCAGCCTTTTACGGGATAGAGACAGAGGTATATACCTTTGGTTCCCCAATGGTTGGCGATAAGGCCTTTACATCAGCCTACGAGCAGGCCGTGTCCAATACATGGCGTATATATAATGCGCCGGATATTGTTCCTAAGCTACCTGCCAGTGAGCTTGGATTCGTTCAGCCAGAAGTCGGCATCCAGGTCAACTCCTTGAACATACCGGGGAGCGGACGCGGATTGGCCGAGTATCACAAGATGGATACGTACTTAACATGTATTGCTCAGTACCCTAATGATTCAAAACCAAAAATTGAGAAGGTGGAATAATATTATGCCAATTTTTTATCCAGATAACGACAATAGAAAGAGAAGATTGATTGAGCTCGCTACGGACACTGAAAATTTCTTGTATGATGCGACGGCGAATTACAATGAGTTTAGAGCGCTGTGCAGTCAAGTTAATGCTCAAATCGTAAGTGTATATCAGGAAGCGGGGCTGCAGAAGCCGGATATTAGTCAAATTAATGTCATCAAGCAGGCAGATCCTTCTACGGATATTAACACGGAGGAAACGGTAGTTGCGATTGCTGAAGTCATTGTCGATGTAGCCGGATTTATTGGTTCTGTTAAATATTTAGCCCCAGCAGCTACCAAGATGCTGGTTCGCGCAGGACTTATGACAGAGGAGACTGCGGCCAAGGTCTTGACCAAATTCACTGTACCGCTTATCGACAGAGAAGTGGAGATTACAGCGGGAGACCTGGCAGGAAGTATTCTTGGGGGGATCGCCGGAGGCGTTGCAGTTGCTGGAATTGACCTCGGGATCGATGCTATTGAAGGCTCCATTGCTAAGGACAAATTAAGAACAGGACTCCATCAGATTTACCCGATGAGACAAACGGCAAAGATGTCACTTGATCAGACCAAAGAGCTGAAAAACTCCATTCAATCCGTGAAGACGACGCTGGATGCAATTACAGGTGCAGGCATTGAACTGAATGAGCAGATCATAACCAATCTGATTACGAAAGACGTGCAGCCAAGTGTGCAAAGAGCACAGGCCATTACGCTTGATACGGTCAATGCTGAACTAAGTGGGCTGGACGCTGACCGTAAATCCTGGACAAATGAGGATACGAATTAATGTCGATCTTTTTTCCAGACAATGATAAACGGCAAGCGAGACTGATTGAGCTGTCCTCGGATACACAGAACTTCTTGAATCAGATAAAAAATAACTATGCTCAATTTACGGAATTGAGCCAGGAGATTAATGCTAAAATCGCGGAATTATATACACAGCATGGTTTGGCTGTTCCTGATATTACGAGCTTTGATATTCTGCAGGCAAGCGGAGCGGCACAAGACGTCTCAACAGGCGATACGGCTGTAGGGATCACCAATATTTTAGTGGATGTAGCGAGCTTTCTTATCACCGTTCAATATCTTGCTCCGGGAGTAACTGCTGTGTTGGTGGATTCCGGCATCATGGCAGCGGAGACAGCTGCAACCGTGCTTGGCTCTGTCCTCGGCGTCGAAATTGCGGTGGGAACACTTGCAGGCGGACTGATCGCCGGTGTCATTGCAGCGGTTGTCGTTGTAGGTATTGGGCTTGCCATTGACGCCATAGAAGGGGCTATCCTAAGAAGCAAGCTGCGGCATGGCATACATCAGATGGATCAAGTGCGCGCTTCGCTTAAGCTCTCGCTGGATAAAGCTGTCATCATGGTTGAGTCCATGAAGAGCATCAAGCAGGCTCTGGATTCTCTTCAGCAAAGCAATATTGAGATTAGTGATGCTATCGTGCGGAATATTGTACAAAAAACAGTAGAGCCGGCTCTAGCACAGGCCGATGCTGTGACACTGCAGAGCGTCATTGCCGAGCTGAATCAGCTTGATCAGCAGCGTGGATCATGGACAGCAGAAGACGAAACTCCTTCGGAATCTCCTGAACCGCACAAGGTCTTCCTGCTCGCCAAAGCTCCCGAAAGCACACTGCCCCATATTCCATCGGATCTGAAGCCGACGTGCCTGGCTTCTCCGGATACCCTTCAGCCGAATGCGATATATCCGATCATTAAATCGGACGGTTATACTTATTGGCCGCTGAGCTATATAGATAATCGGGTAGGAATGGCCGTCGTGGCATTCGATCCAAACGGTCGTCTGGTGAAGCGCTTTGATAAGAACGGGGCGAGATACATCGTGGACATTACGGCAGATCCGAACAGCAATTCAATGATCTTCAAAGGTCAGGCTAATCACTCGTTTAGCATGTCTTGGTCTGAGCTCGGCACACTGTAATTGTAAAATACCTGGACTGAATATCAACTTAATCATTGTATATGTATTATCTAATTCAGAGGCACTCTTCTGCATAGTTGGAAGGGTGTCTTATTCTTTTATGCGAATAACTTGGGACATACTGGAGTAGGTGACCATGAACTATTTTCTGAAAATAAGAACACTTGTTCCTAATATAGTTTAGATTTACAATAGGAGTATACTTTTAATTTTACTTATGAGAAGAGGAATCAGCGGTGCAAAGAACGAATGTAGTTTACTCCTTGATTACTGATGAAACCTGCTCTAAGGTTCTTATGGTTCAAAACATGGATGATGGACGATGGTCACTGCCTGGCGGCGGAGTAGAGGCGCATGAAACATTGGAGCAAGCTGCGGTTAGAGAGGCAAGAGAAGAAACCGGTCTCTCCGTACAGGTAGGAGAGCTTGTCGCGGTAAGTGAGTGTATGATTGAGAAGAGAAACGAGCATGTGCTGTTTTTTACTTTTCGCTGTAAAGTGCTTGAAGGAGAACTGCAAATAACTTTACCTGAGGAAATAGGGGAAATTGCCTGGATCGATATCGACATTGCTGATCAGCTGATGCCATTGCCTTCTTATAAAGATGGACTTAAAGAGGTAGCTAGAGCGGATCGAGGAATTACATATAAGGACGAAGGAACGGATCAATCGCTGTCGGAGCATCAAGTAGCTAGTGAGGTGGTATGACTATACTCCATTTTTGAGAATGGGGAGGGAGATAGGCAAATGAGTATCCTTGAAGAAGCAAAGAACAATGTGAGAGCAGCACACCAAATCCTAACGGATCTAGAACTGCTCAAGGAGTGGTGTCAGCAGCATGATCGAGACGGACTTACCTTCTGGACACCTCGGAATTATTCTACTTAGAAATGATGGAGTTAACAGAACTTCTAATTCATCCTAACGTCTAATGGTATAGCCGATTTTTCAAGCTGTGGTCAGGCTTTGAATAGGCTGTAACATAATTTAAGGCAGAGGATGAAGAGACGAGATGAAGCCGACCGTAGCAGACATGATGAAGGCCTATGCTGAAGACGCTGTTGAGTCAGCTGAGAAGCTGGGCGTGATGCTTGATTACAGTGAGGATAGCATCAAGAGCCTGGAAGGGATATTGCAAAGATATCACGAAGAATTGCCCCGAGGTGTGAGAAAGATGTTTAGAAGGGGGCCTTCAGAACAAGAGAAGATCCAGATGTCCAAGGCTTGGGGAGGTTATTTGGGAGAGACCTTGATTAAGCACTTGGGAGGGGAATGGCAGCTGAGCAGTGTATCGGAGGATACAATTGCTCTTGTCGTGAGCAAGTCGATTAATGGAGAAGAGTATCCTCATGAGATATATCCTCCATCTAAAGTGTATCGCAGAATAATGAACGGGCCGGAGGACAATGTTTGGCATTATTACTGTGTGCTGAAAGAGGATTTAAGCTATGACCCTGGCAAGCCAAGCCAAGAAGTCTGAAAGAGATGATGGGTGAGCAAGTACCTGATGAGGATTGACGAATTCATGCTATTGATTCTCTCCTGCTGGAGGGGCTAATTAATACTTGGAAGCCCAAGCTATGCCTATGGCTTGAAACGAATACTTCTCTGCTCTCATTTCATAGCCATAGGCACAGCATAAAAAGAGGGTAACTCCATCATCGGGTTGATTTTGTTTTGGCACTATGTTACGCTTTCAGTACAAAACAACCACATATCTTGTAAGCATCGTTTAATGGATTGTTACTGCTTAAGACAGGCAAAACCTAAACTGATGGTGAAATGACAGGCTCCTTGGCGGAGTGTGCTTTTACCTTGAGTTTAGGTTTTTTTTGTTTTCTGACCTCGGATGACAGCCGGCGTATTCGGAGTCTGTATACGAAAACGATCAAGCCTGTGTATTAATGATGTCCTAAATTGATTCCTTTATCTATATTTCGCAATTTCTATATTTATATCATGGAAAAGAGGTTGTTTAATGATGACAATAGCCAAAAAAGGATTTCCGGAAAACTTCTTATGGGGTGGAGCAACAGCCGCAAACCAGCTTGAAGGAGGCTATAACCTGGGTGGAAAAGGTCTCTCTACTGCAGACATGATTGCCCATGTTCCCAAGGAGCTGCGTAAAGGCGGTCATGCTATGGATATTACTTCTGATCGCATCGAACAGATTCTAGCAGGTGAGATTGAAGAGCGCTTTCCAAAGCGTCATGGCATCGACTTCTACCACCGTTTCAAAGAGGATATCGCTCTATTCGCTGAAATGGGCTTCAAGGTATTCCGGATGTCCATTCACTGGTCCCGTATTTTCCCGAACGGCTATGATGAAGTACCGAACGAAGAAGGCTTAAGATTTTATGATGAGGTATTTGATGAGCTGCTTAAATACGGCATTGAGCCGCTCGTAACGCTGTCCCATTATGAAACACCGCTGGGTCTTACGCAAAAATACAACGGATGGGCCGGACGTGAGGTCATCGACCATTATGTGAGATATGCGGAGACGGTATTCAAGCGGTATAAAGACAAAGTGAAATACTGGCTGACGTTTAACGAGATTAATGTCATGCTGATCAGCCCATATACTGGCGGAGGCATCTTGGTGGATAAGGTGGATAACAAGCTCCAAACGGCCTTCCAAGCGCTGCATCACCAGTTCGTCGCAAGCAGCTTGGTGACGAAGCTTGCACATGAGATTATTCCAGGTTCCCAGGTAGGCTGCATGCTCGCCCGTATGGAGACCTATCCGAAAACCTGCAATCCAGAGGATGTAAGACTGGCACAGCAGGAGAATCAAATCAACCTGTTCTTTACCGATGTTCATGCTCGTGGGAAGTATCCAAACTACATGGCCCGTTACTTTGAAGAGAATAACGTGGTCATCCAACGCGAGCCGGGTGATGATGAAATCTTGCTCAACAATACGGTAGATTTCATTTCCTTCAGCTATTACATGAGTGTGACCAAATCAGCTTCTGCAGACCAGGAAGAGACAGCAGGCAATCTGGCTGGCGGCGTGAAGAATCCTTATCTTGAAGCATCTGACTGGGGCTGGGAGATCGATCCGATCGGGCTTCGGGTTACACTGAACAATCTATGGGATCGTTATAATAAACCGCTGTTTATCGTAGAGAATGGACTTGGCGCATATGACAAGGTCGAAGAGGATGGCTCCATTCATGATACGTACCGGATGGATTACCTTAGAAAGCATATTGAGCAGATGAATGAAGCAATCAAGGACGGTGTAGACCTGATGGGCTTTACGAGCTGGGGACCGATTGATCTCGTTAGCATGTCTACATCTGAAATGTCCAAGCGCTATGGTTTTATTTATGTCGATCTGGATGATGCAGGCAACGGTACACTTAAGCGCTCGAAAAAGGATTCATTTGAATGGTTCAAGAACGTAATCGCTTCTAACGGAGAAACACTGTAATGAGAGAATGAAAGACCAATATACTGTGCAGGATATAACAATCGAGAGAGGATGACAGATATGACGACTTCATTTCCGAAAGACTTTCTATGGGGCGGTGCTGTAGCTGCCAATCAGCTGGAAGGAGCCTACAATCAAGATGGTAAGGGACTGTCTGTACAGGACGTACTGCCGAAAGGAATTGCGGCACCGAGAACAGATGAACCGACGCCAGATAACCTGAAGCTGGTAGGGATTGATTTTTATAATCGATACAAAGAGGACGTCAAGCTGTTTGCTGAAATGGGCTTCAAGGTATTCCGCACGTCGATTGCCTGGTCGCGTATTTTCCCGCAAGGGGATGAGCTTGAGCCGAATGAAAAAGGACTGCAGTTCTACGATGATTTGTTCGACGAGTGTCTGAAGTATGGCATTGAGCCGCTGGTAACGATCTCTCATTATGAGACGCCGCTGCATCTGTCCAAGACATATAACGGCTGGGTTAACCGCAAGATGATTGGATTCTACGAGCGATATGTTAGAACACTGTTTGCCCGCTATAAAGGAAAAGTGAAATACTGGCTGACCTTTAACGAGATTAACTCTATTTTGGAGGAGCCGTTTATGAGCGGAGGGATCTTCACGCCGAAGGATCAACTCTCCAAGCAGGATTTGTATCAGGCGATCCATCATGAGCTGGTAGCTAGCGCTCTAGCCGTAAAGATCGGACATGAGATGATGCCAGAGGCCAAAATCGGCTGTATGGTGCTCAGCATGCCAACTTACCCGCTCACACCGAACCCGGATGATGTCGTTAAGGCCATGCATGCAGAGCAGCGGAACGACCTGTTTGCCGATGTGCATGCCCGCGGCTATTATCCCAAATATATCAATCGTTATTTCAAAGAGAACAACATTAGTATTCAATTTGAAGATGGCGATGCTGATATTCTGAAGCACACCGTGGATTTCATATCCTTCAGTTATTATGTGAGCATTTGTGAAACAGCCGATCCGGACAAACGGAATGAAGGCAAAGGGAATCTGTTCGCAGGTGTACAAAATCCTTATCTGAAGGCCAGTGAATGGGGATGGCAGATTGATCCTCAAGGCCTACGCGTTACACTAAATAAATATTATGACCGTTATCAAAAGCCGCTGTTCATTGTTGAGAATGGACTCGGTGCCATTGATGAGCTTGTCACGGACGAGCATGGGAACAAAACGGTAAACGACGATTACCGAATACAGTATCTGAACGATCATCTTGTCGAAGTCGGCAAAGCGATCGAGGACGGAGTTGAGGTCATGGGCTTCACCTCTTGGGGATGTATTGATCTGGTCAGTGCTTCTACAGCAGAGATGAAGAAGCGCTACGGCTTCATTTATGTAGACCGCAACAATGACGGCACAGACAGTCTTGAACGTTATAAGAAGAAATCATTTCATTGGTATAAAGAAGTTATTGGTACAAACGGAGCAAGCCTTACTGACCCAGCTGCCGGAGAGTAATTAACGAATATTGGCACCTTCGGGACTGTTAAACGCTTTCATAAAACCTTTGTCATTTGGCTGCTGATATGGTAAGATAGGCCTATAGCAAATATATTACTGGATTGTTACTGTTAAATCAGGCAAAACCAGAGGCTGGGCTGCAACAATGCTCTGCTTTGGTTTTGCCTTTAATTTTTTGCCAGTACAAGGTGATGTGAACAGATGAAAATAGCGAAGGTGCTGAACAACAATGTTGTGACGGTCATCGATTCAAGTGGTAACGAGCAAGTCGTCATGGGGCGGGGGATCGCCTTTAAGAAACATACAGGAGACTCGATTGACGAATCTCTTATTGAGAAGGTATTCTCACTCGAAAGCAAGGAAGTATCTCAGAAACTGAAAACGCTTCTGTCGGATATTCCTGCGGTGTATGTGGAATGCTCGGATGAAATTATCCGTTATGCGGAAACGGTGCTTGGCGGAAAGCTGCATGAGAGTATTTATATTTCGCTGACGGATCACATCCATTTTGCAATAGATCGCCATCGTCAGGGTATGCAGCTGCGAAACGCATTGCTGTGGGAGATTAAACGCATGTACCGCAAGGAGTTTGCCATCGGTCAGAAGGCACTGAACATGATTGAAGAAACGCTTGGCGTGCTCCTGCCGGAAGACGAATGCGCATTCATCGCGATGCATCTCGTAAATGCCCAGATGAACGGTGAGATGAGGGAAACGATCAGTATTACGAATATCGTCAAGGATATTCTAAACATTGTCAGACGAAGCTTTATGATTGAGCTGGATGAAGATTCGCTCAGCTACTACAGGTTCTTAACGCATCTGAAATACTTTGCACAGCGGGTAATAGCAGGGACCGCGATCGAAGGGAAGGAAGAGGATAACCCGCTTCATGACCTGGTCAGCAAGCAATACCCTGATGCTTACGCTTGTGCAATGAAGATTAACGATTACACCCGAAAAATATATGGACGGGTATTATCGAAGGAAGAAATATTATATCTGACCATTCATATTGAGCGGATTGTCAGAAACGAACAACCAACCGAATAATACAGGATTGTTACTGTAAGTACAGGCAAAACCTAAACGTTGAATCATAGATAAGATCTACTCTTGTCTTGGTTTCAGTGTTTAGGTTTTTTTATTCCCTAATTTTAAGTGCAACACGAGCTTATCTTATCATTTATTACATTTCCTAAAAGGAGCAATTCATCATGGATAAACAGCAATTGTCCAAAGATATATTGAAGCTGGTTGGCGGCGAAGAAAATATCGATCAAGTCACGCATTGTATGACCCGGCTTCGCTTTAACCTGAATGACAATAGTAAGGCCGATAAGAAGACGCTTCAAAATACACCAGGTGTCATGGGGGTCATGATTAACGGGGGACAGTTCCAGATCATTATCGGTAACGAGGTGCCCAAAGTGTACAATGCACTGGTCGGCAATATGAGCAAATCACCGGATGGGGATACGAATGTATCCACCGAAACGAAGCAGAAGAAAAATCCGCTGAGTGCTTTGTTCGATTTCATTTCCGGCGTATTCACCCCAATTCTTCCGGCGATTACCGGAGCAGGGATGATCAAGGGGATTGTTGCACTGCTGGTCACACTGGGCTGGATGTCGGAGACAAGTTCAACGTATCAAATTCTGTCGGCGATAGGAGATGGAGCGTTCTACTTCCTGCCAATTATCTTGGGGATCAGTACTGCACGTAAACTGGGAAGCAATATGTACATTGGTGCAGCCATCGGAGCATCAGTGCTCCACCCGACCATCACCGCCCTGCTTGGAACGGGCGAGGATGTTACGTTTGCCGGGCTGCCTGTTGTGGCCGCTACCTATTCATCATCGGTTATCCCGATCCTGATCGCGGTATGGCTCGCCTCCTATGTGGAGAAAGCCGTAGACAAGGTTACACATGCATCGCTCAAGCTAATTGTTGTTCCTACAGTTACGCTGCTCGTCATTGTACCAGTGACGCTTATTGCCGTTGGTCCACTGGGTGTTATTATTGGTAACGGCTTGACGGATGGATTCTCCTGGCTGTTTAATAACACGGGTCTATTTGCAGGACTTATTATTGGCGGAACTTTCTCTCTGCTTATTATTACAGGTATGCACTATGCGCTTGTGCCGATTATGATCGGTTCCATTGCTACATTGGGTTACGATTACCTGATTCCGATGATGATGGTAGCCAATTTTGCCCAAGCGGGCAGTGCACTCGGTGTATCGCTTAAATCCAAAAATAAACAAACGAGATCACTCGCGATGTCTACGAGTGTTACGGCCTTCATGGGGATTACGGAGCCAGCGATGTACGGGGTCAACATGAAGTACAAAAAACCGTTTATTGCAGCCCTGATCGGGGCAGGTATCGGCGGTGCATTTATGAGCTTGTTCCATACCAAAGCTTATGTGATTGGCGGTCTTGCGGGCTTGTCCGGTATTCCAATGATCCTGGGTGGAACATTCGTTTATGCCGTCATCGGTCTTCTGATTGGTACGGTAGCGGCTGTAGTCCTCACTTATACTCTTGGATTTGAAGAAGAGACTGCCGTGGAAGCTCCGGAAGCTAAACAAGTGGATACTGCTGAAGGTAAAGCAGTGAACTTGCAGGCTGCTGCAACAAATGAAACAGGTTCTGCTGCATCTGTGAAAATAGTTGGGGAAGAAGTGAGTGCAGAGGACCAAGAAGTATACAGCCCGATTACGGGTGAAGTTAAACCTCTGAGTGCGGTGAATGATCCTGCGTTCTCGGAAGAAATTATGGGTCAAGGATTTGCCATTCAGCCGTCCGAAGGACGTGTTGTATCCCCGATTAACGGAACTGTCTTCTCTCTGTCCAAGAGCGGTCATGCGATTGGTCTTGTAAGCGACAGCGGTGCAGAGATACTGATTCATATCGGTATCGATACAGTGAAGCTCAAAGGTCAGTTCTTTAGTCCGAAGGTTCAAGCTGGAGCGAGGGTATCCGTGGGTGATCTTCTGATGGAGTTCGACCGGGAGGAGATCGACAAAGCAGGCTACGAGACTATTACCCCTGTCATTGTAACCAACATGCATCAATACGGGGCGATCCAATCCGCAGGCAAAACAAACGTGCGTGAGACAGAGCTGATCTATACAGCCAAGGCGCTGTAGGCGGATACTGCATACTGACTCTGGAGCCAGCAACAGAGAAATATTGTTAACATGAAGACCTCGGCAGGTAAACGCCGAGGTCTTTCTTCGTATTCGCAGGTGATGCAATTTCAGGATGTTTACATACGAACGTACATTCGTTATTATAATGTTATGTTGGTCATAAATTCCATTATTGGAGGTTATCTTGATGGGTAAAGTCGTAGGTTTTGAACTCAACAGTCAGAGTCCTGAACTCGCAAGGGAGTTTTATTCCAAGGTGTTTGGTTGGAGAATTGCAGAGCCTAATTGGGGTTATTATCCTGTTACAACAGGAACTAAGGACGATCCAGGAATAGGCGGGGGAATTTCTAAAGGTCCGCACGATTTCCCGCATGGAACCCGAATACAGATTGAAGTGGAAGATATCGAGACTGCGATCAATGCGGCAGTAGAACTCGGAGCTCAAATTGTAAGAGACAGGATGGAATTTGAAGATTTTTATCTAGCATATTTGGTAGATCCCGTTGGCAATGGAATTGGATTAATTCAGAATAAAGGTTGATTATGTGGAATTTTTGGTAGCTCATCAGTATGCTCTAAGTGCTATTTAGGAGGGAAAGGATGAGGATACAAAAAGGGTTCATGATTCTATGTCTCCTTCTGTTAACAGCCTGTCAAGCTGAACCTGTACAGCCCCCACTTCGTACGACCTTGTCCGAGTTATATCCGGGTATTATATCAAATGCAGACCGTATAAGGTTAATTGATGGTAGCAGCGGGCATCGAATTTGGATAAACGATTCTGTAGAGGTTCAAGAATGGATTAATCAGATTAAGGATGTTGAATGGGTACCTGAAGAGCCTCAAGAGGGAGCTGTAGGAAACATTTACAGAATGGAGCTTTATGAAGGCGAAGATATGAAGCTGAAATTCACGCCTCAACAGATGGATAGGATTTATTATGTGAGCGATCCGAAATTTATGGAATCGGTAAACTCCTTATTCGAGGAGAAATTCGAGAAGGATTTTTGAAGTCTGAAGTCTGTCCGGAAAAAGGCATCCACGTTCTTGATATTCTATATGAATTAATTTAAGAAAGCCCAGCTGAATTACAGCTGGGCTACTTCTGTACACCTTGCTTAGTGAGATTTTTGGATGAAGAACGACTTTTGACGAAGTCAACCGGAGTGATTCAGCCAAAAACCGAACGCCGCGAAAGCCCCTTACTTGGATTCCTTGATCGCTTCAGCCAATATTTTACGAAAAGCGACTTCCTCGTGATCCTCAAACCCTTTGAATATGACATCCTTAATATCCTCGTGGTTAAAGAAGACATTGGAGTCCTCCGTTAAATTACCGTGGGGATAATAACAAGCCACATAGTCCCATGTGCTATGAGATTCAGTATCATTTTGGAGTCGTCCATAGATCATCAGCTTCTGCTTCCATTCCTTAATGCGTACCACAGAACCGATCGGCAGCAAGTCTTGTTCATAGTTTAGTGTCATGATCGTTCCTCCTTTGCAGGTCAATGCTCTTATTTAACCATAATGACCCTTAGACATGCAAAAGAAGCTGCTTATCATTTCATTCTAATCACATCATACATCCGTCGATTGGTTGTTTGAGATTGAATGAGAAGGGTACTTCATAAGAGAGAAAAATGATCTGGAGGTGTGTAATATGTTACAAGAAAAGTATCAGGCAGCGGTGAATGCGCTGCACGAATGTATGGCTGCCTGCAACCATTGCTATGATGCATGCTTGCAGGAAGATCATGTAGGTATGATGGTCGAGTGTATCCGCTTGGACAGGGAATGTGCCGATATATGCGGATATCTTGAACAAGCTCTCTTAAGAGGTACGCCCGTTGTATCCGAGCTGGCGAAGGCTTGTGCAGCCATATGTGAAGCATGTGGTACAGAGTGCCAACAGCATGACATGGAACACTGCAGGAAGTGTGCGGAAGCATGTTTCCAATGTGCAGAGGTGTGCAGAGGATTAGCAGCATAAGTAGCAATGGCAAATCAGACAAGACGGTTAAGGCGGGATCTGTTTGTCTTGTCTGATTTGTCGTAAGATGATCGATATCTATCTATTAATTTAGGGAATAGAGCGGACAACGTTATTCATTTCCACATAAACTCAATAAATCCCCAAGTTATTTGCCCAGTACCCATACCAAGAGTAATTAACCCTTCTTTCTTGTTCAATATCACTCAGCCACATGGACAGCTGTGTTGAAGAACTAGCATATACGATTCGCTCTAAGCCTACCCAGTCATGGACAGCATCTATATTGCTAGGCTATCATGATTCTCTGCATCCTGAAAATAAGAGATACAAACACAAAAATAAGTACAGATAAGGAGGGCATGCAGCGCAGGAAAGTGGTACAATACATAGAAATGAACTGAAGCCATGTCATACAGAGAAATGCTGCGTAAGTGAATCAATTTCATAATATCCTGAGCTGCTATAGTTTCGAATTCATCAGCTTAATGAGTTATGAAGTTGATTCAAGTACATGCCCTTGCGCGTACCAAATTCAAGCGGAGTGTGGAGAGAATGGAACCAGTAGAGACATCAAGAAGTGGAAATGTCCCTGTTGTGGGAATGGAGGATATCGTCAGAGCACACCATGTGCTGAGGGAGGTTATCATACGTACGCCACTCCAGCGTGACGCTGTGTTATCTGCGAAATACAATTGCGAAGTTTACTTAAAGAGAGAAGATTTGCAAGTCGTTCGTTCATTTAAAATCCGGGGTGCTTACAATATGATCCGGAGCTTGTCCCAAGAGGAAAGAGAACGAGGAATTGTATGTGCGAGTGCTGGGAACCATGCGCAAGGTGTTGCTTTTTCGTGTAATGCCTTGGGGATTCGGGGCAAAATTTTTATGCCAAGCACGACACCAAACCAGAAGGTCAAGCAGGTAAGACGTTTTGGTGGAAGCAACGTGGAGGTCGTGCTTACAGGCGACACGTACGATGATTCCTATGAAGCAGCGATGCGTGTATGCAAGGAGCAGGAGCTTACATTTATTCATCCTTTTGATCAGCCGAAGATTATTGCAGGCAATGGAACAATTGGTATGGAGATCATGGAGGACCTGGACGCTCCAGCAGATTATGTGTTTGTTACGATTGGCGGCGGTGGACTCGCGGCTGGTGTAGGCGCGTATATCAAAACGGTTCATCCGGAAACGAAGGTTATTGGCGTAGAGCCATTAGGCGCAGCTTCCATGACAGAGGCCATGGAACAGAAGCAGGTCGTTACACTACAGCAGATTGATAAATTTGTGGATGGTGCAGCGGTCAAACGTGTAGGTGATCTCACCTACGATATTTGCAAGAACGCACTGGATGATATTATCAAGGTGCCAGAGGGCAAGGCATGTACGACGATTCTTGAATTGTACAACGAAAACGCCATTGTTGTTGAACCGGCAGGTTCATTGTCCGTTGCTGCGCTGGCACAGTATAAAGATCAAATTCAAGGCAAGAAGGTCGTCTGCATCATCAGTGGGGGCAATAATGATATTGACCGGATGCAGGAGATTAAGGAACGTTCACTGATGTATGAAGGGCTGAAGCATTATTTCATGATTAACTTCCCGCAGCGTGCTGGTGCACTCCGTGAATTTTTGGAGGATGTGCTGGGTCCAAACGATGATATTGCCCGGTTTGAATATACGAAGAAGAATGACAAAGAGAACGGCCCGGCCCTGGTCGGCATCGAGCTGATGTACACTGAGGATTACGAGCCGCTGATCGAGCGAATGAATCGAAAGAATATTCAATACACCGAGCTGAACAAGGATCTCAATCTATTTAATCTCTTGATCTGATATGAATTTATACGATATAAAAAGAGCCTCGCTTATGAACATAAGCGGGGCTTCTTGCTGTACATTAGCATTTTATTCGTTCGTTCCGACATGCTGATCCAGCCAATCATTCACCTCAGAGGTTTGCTTGAACTGATGATTCTCCAGTACGTCAACGAACTGCTGCAGCAGCTCATGCAGCTGACTGTTGTTATCATTCGGAAGTCCGGCAATAAACGTATACGCTTTTTTGGCATTGGGCCTGATCACTCCATTGTCCTGAAAGAGAGGGGTATTATTCATCCCGTAAAAAATAACGTGTTTGTACAAATCGAATTGACCTTCAACCTGCTGTGTGCGATTAGAGTTCGGATAGCTGTTAACAAATCCTTCGAGCAGTAATGCGCGATTTACAAGCTCCTGATACCCGATCGCAAGTGCGGCATCCTTACCCAGCTGTTTGCGGGACAGCTCTGACTGGATGCTGATGTAGGCAGAAATATCCTCTTTGACATCCTCCTTGTAGCGTTCAAAAGCAGAATAATCCATCGTCAGGAAATACATGCCTTCAGCGGTAATGACCTTGTATCCGTAATTTTTGGCTTGTGTAAGCAGTTTTTTTACTTTTTGAGTTTTGGCCTTTTGGATTAGCTGGTTCATCGTGTAATTTTCTTTGAATATAGTTTGCAGCTCCTCTTGAACATCCTGTGGATACAATTTCTCATCAATGGCCGGCATAGCTTTGACTCGTGCATTCTCTAGATAGAGCACCATGAGTGTCGCATGATGGGGAGCTGCACTCGATATATTTTCATTCAGATAAGCAGCAGCGTCCGGCAAGCCGTTCGGCTGTTTAAGCAAAGCTCTAAACTTGTTCAGGATAATGGATGATTCCGATGAAACCGCCGCAGCGGCGGCAGGAGCTGATGTATTCGCTTGGGCTGAATTCTGGGCGAAGGCGGGGCTCCATCCCGCAGGAAGCAGCAGTGCAGCACTGCTTAACACAGCCATCCATCTTACGGTGGATTTCCGGTTGTTCTTAAGCCGAAGTATCGTGTTCTTCATCATATACCCTCCTAAGATTCATGAATAATTTTTCTCAGCAAGTCTTATCTAAACTATTTACCCTAATTATCTGTATCCTATCTTCCCTAGTTAATTCGATGTGGATCTGCCAATTCGGTTCATTCGGTGCAGTGAGCAAGCCGGCATCCTGTTTTCTAAAAAATAATTTTCTTTTGTCTTGTAAATATGGAACATTATCCCACCCTTCTGCGTTATAAGATTGCTGACGTGAAATGAGCTGCTTAAGTTGCAAATGGATCTGAAGTTTTAGGTAATTCAATTTGATGCTGGAGGAAATATTGATGAAAAAATGGGTATCCTCGGTTGTGATTGCTGCACTGGTATTCGCGGGCGCTGGTCATGCTCCTGGTATGTTAAACGCAGCGACCACCATCCAAATTTATATTGATAATGAAAGACTCCCTTCTCCCCAAGCTCCTGTGATGAAGGGCAATCGGGTTCTTGTTCCGCTGCGCTCGATATTTGAAGGGCTCGATGCGAATGTATTATGGAACAATAAAACGAAGACGGTTACAGCTACAAAAGGTGACCAGACAGTCTCCATGACGATCGGATCAAGCTATGCCACGATAAGTGGAAGCAGGGTCACGCTCGATGTTCCAGCGTCAATCATCAAAGGCAGCACGATGGTGCCGATCCGGTTCGTGACGGAGGCGCTTGGTGAGGAAGTGCTGTGGAGCTCCAGTGCCAAACGTGTAGATATTATAACGAGCAGCAATGATCTGACTTCTTCCACTGTAACAACCAAGGTAGGTACTCAGTATGGGGATGCAAGAGATATCAGCGTGGAGTTTACCCCTTCGCAGAATGAAGGAGGCGTGCATGAATATCGGGTCATGCTGGTCAAAGCCTCAAATGCAGGAAGCTTTAATCTGAATGCAGCCAAAAATGTATCTTACACGAGCTATACTCCGGTATCCAGAACGAATGGCAAGCTAAGCACGACACTGAAAGAGAACGCACTGGATGCAGCAGGTCAGAAAATACAGTCCGGTACAGCTTACAAGGTATATGTACTGACTGTGGGGAACGATGCGTCGGATTTTGCTTATGTGTTGTCCTCGGCGAAAGATTCGATTACGATGAATGCCAAGCCGGCAGTGGCTGCAGCCTCTGAAGTTAAGATTCGAGATATTGCGAATAATGGGGACGGAAGAGATATGGAAGTCAGCTTCAAGCAGCCGGGTACGACATCCGATATTACAAATTACCGTATCTTTGTCGTTAAGCAAAAGGATGCTTCATCCTTTGATGTGACCGCAGCCAGCAGAGCAGCGAACAGCTACTCTACACCCGTGAATAAGTCGAGCTCCTCAACGATAACGACGATGTTGTCGTCAGGCTCGCGTGATTCTTCAGGTGAAGTTATCAAGAACGGAATACCGTATGTCGTTTTCATCTATTCGACCAGCTCCAATACCAACAATAAGCAGCACAAGCTGTCTAGTTCATCTTCTGCGATTACACTCGACAGTGCTACACTGACGGCTCCATCCATTACTGCTGTTCAGGATGTTAATGATTATGGAAATGGCCGGGATGTTCAAGTCTCCTTCAATAAAGCAGGCAATGAAGCCAAGGTCGGTTTTTACAGAATATACGTCGTCAGAAATGCCCAGGCATCCTCTTTTAATATGACTGAAGCGAATAAGCTGGGCTCAGACCGTTACTACGATATCTCCAAGACAGGTAAAAATATCACCACCACCTTGCCTGAAAAACTGAAGGATACCAGCGGCAACACAATCCGTGAAGGAGAGGCTTATCGTGTCTTTGTCGCATCCATGGGCAATCAGCAGGGAGGATACTCCAATCTTCTCTCTGGTGCCTCGGTCCAATTTACTCTTGTGAACAATTCCGTAACAAAGCCGATCAGCGGACTTGTAGTGAGTGATATTCAGGACTATGGGGATGGCCGTGACCTCAGAGTGACGTTCAATCCATCATCGAATGAAGCAAATGTGGATCATTATCGCGTATTTGTCGTGAAATCGGGGAATGCAGGGGGCTTTGATGTATCAAAAGCGAACAGCATGAACAGCTCAAGATACACGCGTGTGAACAAATCAGGAGGGAATTTGTCCGTCACACTGTCTGCCGATATGAGAGATACCGATGGATCTGCAATTCGGAGCGGTGTAAGCTACCGCGTATTTGTTCTTACGGTAAGCAACAGAGGCGACAGCAGGCTGAACTCTCTATCTGGTGCTTCACCTGTTATTCAGCTGTCGGCCAGCAGTGCTCAGCCAGCTTCCACGGTAGAGGCGGTAGTGAACGGGAATCACGGAGATGGACGCGATGTCACCGTGAAATTCAAGAAGGCTGCGGATGAAACAGGGCTGTCCCGTTATCTTGTCATGGTTGTGCGGGCTGATGAAGCGAGCAGGTTTGATCTGTCATGGGCGAATCGGGTGGATTCAGGAAATTATACAGCAGTGGCGAAGAAAGGATCGGATCTGTCTCAGGTGCTGAACGAGAACACCAAGGACGTCAGAGGAGACCGAATTGTTCCAGGAACAAATTATAAGGTGTTTGTATTGTCGCTCGCAGATGGTAAGGTCCGCTCTGTAAATGCATTGTCACAGGCCTCTAACTCATTTGTGATCAACAAGGCGCCTGTCGCAGTAGATGCTGCCGTCATAACCAAGGTGGAGATCAAGCAGGCCGAGAATCCAGCCATACAAGTGGATTTCAACCGAGCTGGCAATGAGGCTGGATTGTCCTTCTATGCAGTCATTGCGGTGAAGGCAGCTAATGCAGAACAGTTTACCTTGGAACAGGCAAGTGCCTTGCCTAGGAATCAATATACTACGGTATCCAAAACAGGAAACAGCCTGAGTGCGTTGCTGGATACCTATGCCCTTGATGCGGATGGCAGTACTTTAAAAGCCGGGGTTGCCTACCGGATATTTGTATTATCTGTAGCCGATGGAGAGTCAGCCACGGTGAACAGCCTGTCGAGGGCAAGTGACACGATTGTAATGGAGGAATTGCCTGCTGCCTCTGCACCGCAAACGCAGAGCCCTTCAGGAAATCAATGAGAAGAACCGTATGCTGAGACAACTAATGTCCACTATAATCGTCTTAAGGTATGAACGAATATAGAAAGAACAAGAAGCTTGGGTTGCTTATACAGCGATCCCGAGCTTCTTTTTTGCATGAGAATAGTAGACCCTGAAGTGTCCGAAATGGCTGAGGATACTCCAGGGTCTATATTGTATGGATTAGGATTGTTATTTTCTTCCAAAGATCGGTTTAACCAGCACAAGTCCGACGGCGCCGATGATGATGAGGGCGATCGCAGACAGCTGGATGGCGGGAAGCATATTGCCGAATACGTAGCCGAGCAGCAAGATGATCACAACGACGATGAGGTAATTAACGACGGACTTGAGATTAAATCCAGCGCGTTTCGGAGACCGAGGGGTCTCTTCATCCTCAGGTGCATTATTGAAGGATAGGAGAATTTGAATCAACACAATCGCTCCACCGGCGATGAGGGCTAATGTAAACAGGCTGATGCTCGTATACGGTGATGGATCTTGGCCCGCCCACGACGTAACCTGCCCGATGAGGCCCATTAGCAGAAATACCATGGATACAGCAGCCCACGCAATCATGAGATTGAATTTGATTCCTTTGGTGTTATCTGTATTTGCATTTTTATTCTGATTCGAATCATTAGTTGAGACATTGGAAGAATTTTTCGAATTCTTTGTCGATGTTAACGCATATTTCTTCTCTGCTTCTTTAATATAGGAATTCGGTTTCCCGCCGAATAATTGATTCAGATCTGTACCCTTACGCTGTGCTTCTAGGATTTCCTGTCCCATGCGAAGCAGCAGCTCCTCCAGCTCAAACTCAGGAATGCGTGAATTCCTGGCCTGATTCTCAATCAATGCGTAGAACTCCCTGGAAGGGGATGTCATCTGGCCAATGACCGTGGTTTGCCGATTCTTGATCAGCATGATTTGTTTGCTGCGATTCATTACTGTATTGTCCACTCCTCTGCCCTATGTCCGTGCATAATATGAATAAAGTATACGGGAGTAAGGTGGAATTAGCAAAGTTAGCCGTAAGCTTATTCTTTATAAAACAGCTGAGTATGATGAACGGCTACATATATAATGGCTGCGAGAACGGCAAGGCATAGGAATACACTTCCCAGGTGATGCTGAAGCCAGTGAAACATGAGATTCATGTGATATCTTCCTTTCCTATATTCTTCAATTGCTGCTTGTTATTATTCTTTATTATTGCCTGGATTAATCCATTCCATGAAGTTTGTGATGCAAATCCGTAGGTCCGAGAGGGAGTGTATAGCCGGTTATCTCCTGTCGCACACTATGTTGTGTGCTTAAACTAAGAGCAGTACGCATATAAGGGAGGATTTCGATTATGACACAGAATGATGCGACAAGACAGTATCTGTTAAACAGCCAGTCAAGGGGAGTCAAGGATGAGGTTGTGAAGGCAGAACATATTGAAGAAACAACCAGTTATAATGAGGAATTTGCGTGGGCTCATGAGGTGAGCCGTTCTGCAGAGAACCAGCGGGTGAAGGGAGCAGCTCAGATCAGTACCGAGATTGCGAATGTGGCGCCCGTCTATCGGACAATAGCTGATACAGAATTTGGAACGGAAGATGAGGGAACGATACCTCGTGGTGAGGCAGATGCGGAGCCTGTGGAATGGAAGGGCAAATCAGAAACCCATGCGATGTTTCGACGCAGTTATGAATAGGGAATAGATTCGATTGACTTTCAGTAAAGAATGGTGCTACACTAATTTCATCTAATTCACATTAAACTTATCGGAATTAATTGAAATATAATTTGAATATCCATTCAGGTGTTATTTTTTACTGGGAGGCAGTCATATGGAACGACATATTGGGATCAAGCATGGGAAAGAGGAAATAGCAGCAACGATCCACTATCCGGTTGTAAGCGAGATATCAGAAGGCAAGAAGCCAGCTCGAGTACCGCTGATCATTATTTGCCATGGGTTTGTAGGCAATCGCATTGGTGTTGACCGTTTGTTTGTCAAAACGGCGAGAGAATTAGCGGAGGATGGGAATCTGGTACTCCGGTTTGACTATATCGGCTGCGGAGAGAGTACAGGTGAATATGGCGCCGAGGGACTGCAGTCGATGATTAATCAGACGAAGAGTGTGCTCGACTATGCTATTGACTGCTGTGATGTTGATCCTCAGCAGGTGACGCTGCTCGGTCACAGCCTGGGAGGAGCTACGGCACTGCATACTGCGGTAAGAGACAAACGAGTAACCAAGCTTGTCCTGTGGTCTGCTGTAGGGTATCCCTTTAATGACATAATAAAAATTACAGGTCGTGACAAATACGATACCTCTGTCAAAGAGGGTGCTGCAGATTATTTAGGCTATCGCTTTACTCCAACATACTTCGAATCGCTCGCAGATTTTCAGCCGTTTCAGGAGGCGCTCAAGTTCTCAGGCGATGTGCTGGTCATCCACGGAACGAGCGATGATACAATCCCGGTGGACTACGCCTTTTTATATCAGAAGGTATTCTGGATGCGCAGCGAGGGACGCTGCGATAAGGATATTATTTTTCAAGGTGACCATACCTTTTCATCAGGACCGGAACGTGAGCAGCTAATCAAACGTACCCGTGCGTGGTTAACAGAGCAGCGTACTGCTAATCAGGACTGGCAGCACTGGATGATCTGATGGGAGAAATAAATGTTTCAGTAACTTTATTTCATTCACCTCTAGATGTAAAATAAACACATACACCCATTCTACCTGTGTCTGGAGGCTTGGCAGCGATGACTTTACCTGCATTGTTTATTGCGCACGGTTCACCTACCCTCGTAATAGAGGACAACAATTATACAGCGTTCTTGAGAGAGCTTGGTGCCAGCTTACCGGTTCCGAAAGGTATTGCCTTATTTTCCGCTCATTATGATGAGCCGGTGCAGTCACTGTCTGCGGATGAATTTCATACGACGATGCATGATTTTTATGGATTTCCTGAAGAGATGTACAAGATTGAGTATCCTGCCCCGGGAGATCCCGAGCTGTCCATGCGGATTGGCCAATTGATGTCAGAGCACAATCTTTCGTACAAGCTCGTTACAGGAAGAGGGCTTGATCACGGCGCCTGGGTCATTCTGCGGCATATGTATCCGGAAGCGAATATTCCGGTAGTCAGCTTGTCTGTCGATTCCATGCGATCGGAGCAGGAGCAGTATCGCATCGGCTGTATGCTGGAGCCTTTAAGGCACGAGGATATATTAGTGATTGGCAGCGGCGGGCTGGTACATAATTTGAGAAAGCTTAGTCCGGGTTCAGAACCCGCAGCCTGGGCTGCCGAGTTCGATGAATGGCTCACTTCGAAGCTGCAGGAGTGGAATCTTAGAGATCTCTATGATTACGAGAAAAAAGCCCCGAATGCCCAAGATGCGGTGCCATCGTATGCTTCAGAGCATTTTGCACCCTTATTCTATGCAATGGGAGCAGCAGACAAGGAACGCAGTGCACAGAAGTTGTTTCAAGCCTATCAGTACGGCAGTCTTAGTCTGAATTGCTGGCAGTTCGGTTAACTTATAACGAAGTTAAAGGCATCCCTATCGGAAGAGTGGATCTTCTACAGGGGATGCCTTTTATTGTATACGAGCTTCTCGCAGATCTTAAGATTTAAGTTCGAAGAACTCACAGTCCTGCCTTTGATGATAGGCAATATCGCTGACGCTGGATTGAATGACAATCGTCATATCATCATAGCGAATAATAACGCCGCCGGAGTCGATTTGCTGGTTATCTCTAAAAACGCGAATGCGTCTCTTGCGAGTCATGGCTTCTTCAAAGTCAAGGTTGGTTGTTAAACGGCGAGTCGTAGCCAAGGGGTTGTCACACCTCCATCCTCTTGGATTAAATGCCCCTAGAAGTGGGCTGTGATGAGAGTATACCATGGAAGCACTTCGGGATGAATGGATATAGAAAAAAAGCACCCCACCAGCCTTGGACTACGGCATTTTCACCTGTCGATTTTTCGATTGCTCCTGTCAGGAATCCTGTAGCGTCAAAACCCCCGCCAGTCAGCTTCTGCCAGCCGTGAGTCATCCAGTCATATCCGAGATACACCCGGAGCACGGTCAGCAGCCACATTGCAACCTTGTTCTCTCTCAGCCATGTTGTAAACATATAAACCACTCCATCCTGATTTTTTGTGAGGAATCTGTATGATTCCCCTTGCCTGAAGATAATTAGTGAATTATCAAGATAGATTGAGCGAGAGAAGTTGAAGCCTTTATCTTTGTACACCTCTTTTGCTCATTCTATCTTAGGATTTTGCATAATTCGGCTTTCTTTAGTTAAGAGGTATATATCCAGCTGAATTGAACCGTTCCAATCTGGATATAGCCGATTGATTGTTCTTTTGGGATTTATGCATATCAACTATACATTTCTGGCAGGAAATCAAAGACATTCGGCCTATATTTATGATTAAATGATAGAAAAGAACTCAAGATGCTACAATTCCCTGACGATGAAGGAGGTACACACTTACGTGAAAATAGCAGAAAAATGGAAGCCCTTGTTATACATTCTATTCATACTCGTCCTGCTTACGACCGCTTGCTCAGCCAATTCCACACCAGAAGCCGGGCCGTCAGAGCCGGTAGTTGAGATACCGAGCCCCTATGAGGAAATGACAGAAGAGCCTGGGGTCGAGTCTGAGTCTGAGCTTGCCTATGTCGCGCCTTTAACGGGTATCCGATCTGCTGTACCGGTTGATCAAAGACCTCTTGCCGTAATGATCAATAATGCCCCGGCAGCAAGACCCCAATCCGGGCTTAGTCAAGCAGATCATATATATGAAGTGCTGGCTGAGGGAGGAATTACCCGGCTGATTGCGATCTTCCAAAGCGAAGGAGCTGCAGAAACCTTAGGTCCGATCCGCAGTATTCGCCCTTACCTCATCGAGCTTGGCGAGAGCTATGGAGGTATATTGGCGCATGCGGGAGGGAGCCCTGCTGCCTACTCGATACTGCAAAATGAAGGGAAGCCGTATCTTGACGAAATCTCTAATGGCGGACCTTATTATTTCCGCAGCAGTGACCGTAAAGCACCGCACAATCTGTATTCCTCTGTAGATCAGCTTAGAGAGGGTGCCGAGAACCGAGGATATTCAGCGGAGAACAGTGCACCTGAATATTCATATATGGAGCAAGGAGCTGAGGTGAGCGGAGAAGAGGCCAGCTCATTTGATATTTATTATCTGAGCGACAGCTATACGGTAAGCTACGAGTATGACAGTACAGTGCAGCAGTATTTAAGAAGTGTGAATGCTACTCCGGATCTGGATGCGAATGATGGAACGCGTCTAGCCGCTTCCAATATTATTGTGCTGTCGACCTCGCATCAGGTGCTTGACGATGTGGGCAGACTCGCACTTGATCTGTCATCGGGCGGTGAGGCGATGCTGTTCCAGCAAGGTCAGCTTATCCGCGCAGAGTGGAGGAAATCCTCAGGAGACATCATTCGGTTCTATAAAGATGAGAAGGAGCTGCCGCTTGTTCCGGGAAAAAACTTCTTCAGCATCGTGCCGGAATCTCCAGCACTTGAAGAGCATATTACATTTCATTAAACACATAGCCAGATGAACATCGCTTTTACAAGCCATGATCATCTGGCTATTTTTTGTGAATCCACGGAAATATCGAGTCCAGATATATACTCCATATTAATGATGACAATGTCAAAGAGAGAAGAAAATTGAATGATTTTATTGAAAAATGAAGAATTTTACATTTTCTTTACCGTGAGGTAACAGACAGATCGCACAGCAATGGTAAAATTGTCGAAGTTCATTTCATGTGATGACAGAGAGGAAGCGAGAAGTATGAGGATGAAAGGCCGTTCAATTCAAGTGGCGGCCTTGGCTTTTGCTGTAATAGCTTCAGCAGGCTGTTCTGCACAGCCGGTCAAGGAGACAGGAAGTGAGCTTCAGGCCTCTGCATCGACAGGGGTCAAGACAGCAGCGAAGGAAGAGCTAATACTGGCCGTCGGTGGTGAGCCGGATACAGGATTTGACCCGGTAACAGGCTGGGGACGGTATGGTTCACCCTTGTTCCAGAGCACACTGCTCAAACGTAACAGTGAGATGGAGATCGTAAGCGATTTGGCTGCAAGCTATGAGACAAGCGCGGACGGGCTGATTTGGACCGTCAAGCTGAGAGAGGATGCCCAGTTCAGCGACGGAGAAGTGCTTACAGCGGATGATGTTGTGTTTACATATGAAACGGCGAAGGACAGCAGCTCGGTTGTTGATCTGACTAATCTGGCTTCTATAACAGCCCTGGATGACTATACGGTGGAGCTCACACTCAAGCAGCCGCAATCGACATTTGTCTATGTCCTGGCGACACTCGGCATCGTCCCTAAACATGCATACGGGGATAATTACGCACAGAACCCCGTTGGCTCGGGTCCGTTCAAGTTTGTCCAGTGGGATAAAGGGCAGCAGCTGATCGTCGAGCGGAACGATCTTTATTATGGAGAGAAGTCCAGTTTCTCTAAGCTGACCTTCCTCTTCCTGGAGGAGGATGCTGCCTTCGCCGCAGCGAAAGCAGGTACGGTTGATGTTGCATTTGTAACACCCGCATTCAGCACGCAGCAAGTGGCAGGGATGAGGCTGGAATCTTTGCAGTCCGTGGACAACCGGGGCATTATGTTCCCGTATGTGCCTGAAGAAGGCCGCACAACCGAAGAAGGCTACCCGATCGGCAACGATGTCACTGCGGATATTTCTATTCGAAAGGCGATAAATGTCGGCATTGACCGTGATGCACTTGTAGAAGGCATTTTGGAAGGAGAAGGAACACCGGCCTATTCGATCAGCGATAACCTGCCGTGGTGGAATTCAGATACTGTATTCGAAGATGGCAGCATAGAGCAGGCGAAGGACATTTTGGCCGAAGGCGGATGGACAGATTCCAATGGAGATGGGACAGTGGACAAGAATGGCCTTGAAGCGGAATTTACGCTGATCTACTCCTCCGGGGATTCTACGAGACAGTCTCTTGCCATCGCGGCCGCCGACATGGCCAAGCCATTAGGGATTGGCATTATAGTAGAAGGAAAAAGCTGGGACGAGATTGACAAGCTGATGTTCTCAAACGCTGTTCTACTCGGGTTCGGAAGCAATGATCCGCTGGAAATGTACAATGTGTACAGCAGCAAATTTGCAGGAATGGAATATTACAACCCGGGTTATTACAATAACCCGCAAGTCGATGACTATATGGAAGCAGCGCTTGCAGCTGTGGACGAAGATGAAGCAATGGAGCTGTGGAAGAAAGCACAGTGGGATGGCACAACAGGCCTAAGTATATCAGGTGACGCGCCGTGGGCCTGGCTCGTGAACCTGAATCACTTGTACCTTGTGAACGACAAGCTGGATATTGGGGAGCAGCAAATTCACCCGCATGGTCACGGCTGGCCGATTACGGCCAATATTGAAGAATGGGAATGGAAGGAATAGCAGATGGCGACGGTGACCGTTAAATTTGTGGTACGGCAGTTCTTTAAGCTTATCCTCTTGCTTGCAGCCGTAAGCGTCATTACTTTCATATTAATCAGCCATTCCCCCATTGATCCGACGCAGGCTTATATTGGAGCAGATATGCTCCGTGTTAGTAGCGAGCAGCGTGCAGCGATTGCTGAATACTGGGGGCTGAATGACCCTCCTGTAGAGCGGTTTCTAGCATGGGGCCATGCGCTTGTACAAGGCGACTTGGGGACTTCAATGATTCACCGTGAACCCGTAATGGATGTCATCGCTGACCGGTTTAAGAGCTCTCTGGCGCTTATGCTTGCAGCTTGGGTGCTGTCCGGAATTATCGGGTTTGCAGCGGGGGCTCTGGCAGCGATGAAGCAGGGAACCTGGATTGACCGCATCATCAAGTGGTATTGCTATGGCCTCTCCTCTACACCGACGTTCTGGGCGGGTCTGCTGCTGCTCATTTTGTTTACGGTATGGATTCCAGTCTTTCCAGTTGGTCTTGGTGTTCCTGCAGGTGTTGAAGCGGCAGAGGTTACCTGGCTGGACCGGGTGCGCCATATGATCCTGCCCGCAATCACACTCAGCATTGTCGGGATATCGAATATTGCTCTGCATACCCGAGAGAAGCTGGTCGAGGTGCTGGAAAGTGAATATGTACTGTTTGCGAAGGCAAGAGGAGAGGAAGGCTTCGTCTTGTTCCGCCGGCATGGCCTTCGCAACATTCTCCTGCCCGCGGTAACGCTGCAGTTCGCCTCCTTCAGCGAGCTGTTTGGCGGCGCGGTATTGGTCGAGCAGGTATTTTCCTACCCCGGACTGGGACAAGCGACGGTGGAAGCGAGCACGCGCGGCGATGTTCCGTTATTGATGGGCATTGTGCTATTCAGCACGCTGTTCGTCTTCACAGGCAATCTCATATCCGAGCTCGTTTACCGCTGGATTGACCCGCGGATCAGGGAGGGACAATCGATATGATGACCATACTGAATCGCAGAACGAGAACGCTGATCTATTCGGCCATTGCGTTTGTTCTGCTGGTTATTCCGATACTGCTTGCTCTCTTGCAGAGCAGCTCGCTGCTGGAGACTCATTTGACCGAGCGGAATCAGGCTCCATCTCTTGCACATCCGTTCGGAACAGACTGGCTCGGGCGCGATATGCTCGCTAGAACGATGAAAGGGCTTGTCCTAAGTCTTGGCGTCGGCTTAACGGCGGCACTGGCAAGCGGAATGATTGCCGCTGTGCTTGGACTAATGGCCGCTTCCCTTGGCAGAACCGTCGACCGGATCATTACGTGGCTGATTGACCTGTTCCTGAGTGTACCTCATCTGGTTCTGCTTATACTGGTCGCGTTTGTCATGGGCGGCGGCGTCAAGGGAGTCATTATTGCCGTGGGCCTGACTCATTGGCCGAGCCTTGCCCGTCTAATTCGTGCGGAAATGATGTATTTGCAAACAAGCGAGTTCGTGCTTGTATCCGAGCAGATGGGCAGATCCAAATGGTGGATTGCGACAAGGCATCTGCTGCCGCATCTACTGCCCCAGTTTATTGTTGGGACGCTGCTGCTATTCCCGCACGCCATTCTGCATGAGGCATCTATTACTTTCCTCGGCATGGGCCTCTCACCACATCAGCCGGCAATCGGTATCATTTTGTCGGAATCGATGAGGTACTTGTCCACAGGCATGTGGTGGCTGGCGTTTTTCCCGGGACTATGCCTGCTCATTGTCGTGCGTGCTTTTGATGTGCTGGCTGAGAACCTGCATGCGCTGATCAGTCCGCATCGTTCGCAGGAGTAGAAGGGAGAACCCATGACAACATCTTTATTGGAAATCGATGATTTGAATATTTCATTTACCCGGTATGACAAGGGTCTGAGGCAGATGGATAGATCGGTAATCCGCAGCTTATCCTTGACCGTACATCCCGGCGAGATTGTTGCCGTCGTTGGAGCAAGCGGTTCAGGCAAAAGCCTGCTGGCTCACGCCATACTTGGCATTCTGCCGAGCAATGCAAAATGGAGTGGGAATCTGATCTTCGATGGTCAGCCCCTAACTCCGAAATTGATGAAGAAGCTGAGAGGCAGAGAAATCGCACTTGTCCCACAATCCGTTGACTTTCTTGATCCGTTAATGAGAGTTGGCATGCAGGTCAGGCAAGCCGTACGGGTCGGAGACCCTGTCGAAGAGCAGATTAAAGCCTTTCAAAAAATGAGGCTCGGTCCGAAGGCTGCGAAGCGGTACCCATTTCAGCTGTCTGGTGGGATGGCCCGGCGTGTGCTTGTATCCATTGCATCGGTCAGCGGCGCCAGACTGCTCATTGCCGATGAGCCCACGCCGGGGCTGGATGAGGCGGTCGTACAGGAGACGCTGAATATGTTCAGGCAGTTCGCGGATACGGGAACTGCTGTTATTTTTATCACGCATGATTTGGAAGCGGCTATGTCCATCGCAGACCGGGTAGCTGTCTTCTATTCCGGGACGATACTGGAAATGGCAGAGGCTGCTGATTTTACAGGGAAGGGCGAGCGTCTCCGTCATCCGTATTCACAGGCATTATGGCAGGCACTGCCTCAGAATGATTTTGCGGTGCCTGATGTGGTTGATCATGCCATGGCAGCCGCGGCAAGAGAAGAAGAGAAGCCGATATGACAACTGCCGAGGCAAGTCAGATGAGGGCGAACATTACCCAAGGGAAGGTGAGAAGCCCTTATGGAGCTTGAAGCTCACAACGTAAGCAAGCGGTATGGCAGGGAGCAGTGGCTGTTCCGTGAAGCAAATATGCAGGTAAAACAAGGGGAGGCCGTAGGATTGTTAGGACCGAGCGGCTGTGGGAAATCCACCTTATGCCGGATTATGTCAGGCTATGACAAGGAATTTGAGGGCAAGGTGCTGTTGGACGGTCAACCGCTGCCCAGCATTGGTTACAGACCGATCCAGCTGATATTCCAGCATCCTGAACGGGCTGTAAATCCACGATGGAAGGTGCGCCAGATATTGAACGAGGGCTGGGAGCCGGACGAGGAGCTGCTTGCAGCCCTCGATATTCATCCAGATTGGCTGGAGAGGTGGCCGGCTGAGCTCTCGGGCGGAGAGCTGCAACGAATCTGCATTGCCCGCGCTTTGGCGCCAGAGACCAGGTTTTTCATAGCAGATGAGATGACAACGATGCTCGATGCCATTACACAGGCCCGAATATGGAAGGCGGTGCTTGACTTGGCAGAGAAGCGGGAGATGGGGCTTGTGATTGTCAGCCATGACCATCATCTCTTGAATCGAATCTGTACAAGGGTGATCGATTTTACAACCTATCAAAAATAAGAATCGGCGGTGAGCTGAGATGAAGAAATGGATGAGAGCAGCAGCAATTGCCGCAGCTTACACCCTTCTGGCCGGACATACATCCTGTGAAGACATCAAGCCGCGTCCGGGTCAAACGGTGAAGCCGGATGAATCCGAAGCAATTCAGGGAAACGCCGCACAGGCTGAAATTGCAGAAACAGTAGAAGGGAAGGACCAGCAGAACTTTATGGCTTAGCCTATGGAGGCTGACATTCCGCTTGAGGCCTTCCAAGTGATTAATAGAGGAGCGTGTCTATACGATGGAAGTCGTTATGCATGAAGGCTATCACGGGATACTGACCAGCCACCATCATAACCGGAAACAAAACGGCGGGAGATACATACCGTTAGGAGGCCCAGACCCGGATGAGGACGACAGCTATGATTCCCGGGACTCGGAGCAGCGGCAGCAGAGAAAAGAACGTGCAAATACGCGTCATAAGCTCATTTCGGCATTCGTGGTTATCGCCGGTTTAACGGCCTATGTCATTTGGGAGTTCAGTCAGCTATGAACACAGTGCAGCTGAGAAATGCGTACATATGGTTTCTGCCGCTGTCTGTTGGGCTCGCTTTGCTCGTCTCGTATATCCCGATGCTGGACGATGTCGCGGGCTTTCCGCCCGCATTCTATGCAATGCTGCTTGGAGGCGGCGTTATTGCTTACCGCGCACTTCTGGCTGTGCTGGATACCCACAGGCTGACCGCAGGCACCCTGGTCGTGATTACGATGGCCGGCTGTGCCTACCTCGGATTTTACAAAGCTGCCGCGCTTGTGGCGCTGATGATGCTCATTGGCGAGCTGCTTGAGGAAATTACGCTGCACCGGACCCGGCAGTCGTTTGAGGAGCTGCTAGCTCTTGTGCCAGAGGAAGCCTCTGTGTGGCGAGGCGGAGCATGGATCCGGGTGTCTACCTCGGAGCTTGTCCCTGATGACCGGGTGTTAGTGAGGCCGGGAGAACGCATACCTGCCGATGGAACCGTTACGAGAGGCTCTGCTTCCATCAGTGAAGCCGCACTGACGGGAGAGCCGATGCCGCAGGACAAAGCCGCTGGCAGCCAGGTATACCAAGGCACGGTTGCCGAGTTTGGCTCGATTGAGATCAAGGTGGCAAAAACCGGAGAAGAAACAACGATGGGCCGAATTATTGCCTCAGTGCTGGATGCACAGGAAACGAAGGGCCCCATGCAAAGGCTCGCAGACCGGATTGCCGGCTATTTTACACCGATTATTCTAGGAACGGCCGCAATAACCTGGCTGTTCACGGACGATCTGGTACGTACGATGACCGTGCTGGTTATCGCCTGTCCCTGTGCGCTTGTGCTCGCTACGCCTACCGCCGTCGTTGCCAGTGTAGGCAACGTTGCCAAGCGTGGTGTGCTCGTAAAGGGCGGACGCGCCATGGAGGCATTGTCCCGGGTTGATCTGGTCTGCTTCGACAAGACCGGCACGCTAACCCAAGGCAAGCCGGTGCTGAAGCAAATTTTATCATTTGGAAAGATCACGGAAGCAGAGCTGCTATGTTATGCGGAAGGGGCAGAACGATATTCCGAGCATCCGATTGGGCTCGCGATAAGGGAATACGCTGCTGAGAGCGGATTAACGCTTGCAGAGGAGCCGAGGGACTTCAAGCAGGAAGTCGGCATGGGTGTCAGCGCAATCGTGTCCGGGAAGCGGGTTCGAGTGGGGAATGAGCGTCTCATGGAGCAGTGGGCCAATGGTGCCGACGCAGAGGCGGCTGTGCAGTTTCTGGCACAGCATCCGCACGAAACCGTCCTGCTCATTATAGTAGAAGAAGAACTGGCGGGAGGTCTCATTATCGGGGATAAAGTCCGGGATGAGGCGGATCAGGCACTTGCCCGAATTCGACAGCTCGGTATTTCGCGGATCGTGCTTCTAACCGGTGATAGTGAAGGAGCAGCCGCATCACTTCAGCGGGAGCTGAAGCTGGACGATGTTCACGCCAGACTGCTTCCTCACGACAAGCTGGCTGTCATTCGCCGCTATCAGCGCGAGGGTTTTGTTGTAGCCATGGTCGGTGAAGGCATTAATGATGCACCTGCCCTTGCGGCAGCCGATGTAGGCATTGCCATGGGAGCGGCAGGGACAGATCTGGCGATCCAGTCCTCACAGGTGGCCTTGATGGGTGACCGGCTTGAGAAGCTGCCGGAGGTCATGCAAATTAGCCGTTCAACGATGTTCATCGTAAGGCAGAACATCTGGATCTTTGCTGTGGCATTTAATGTCATTGGTATTCTCCTGGCAGCCTCGGGGTGGATCGATCCGGTTATGGGAGCAGCGATCCATAATGTTGCGTCGTTATTTGTAGTGATGAATTCGGCGAGATTGATTCGCAAGAAAGCTTCGGTTTCAAGACGCAGCTTGAAGATGCGAATTCAAGACGCGAATTCATGACGCAGCTTCATTACAAGTAAAATTAATTTTGGCATATATGCAGCCTTTGGCTTGAGTTCATGGCGTAGTCACCGCCGAATTTAAGCAAAGGCTTTTTTTTGTGCATATGGCAGAGTTAGAGCATATCGATGATCATCTGGCTATGTTTCTCTTTACAGATGTAATGGTTATATCTAGGAATATCGAGGATAAGCATGGAAGTTCTGTGAGTGATCTGGATAATAGAGGCTCTACCAGGTCACTCTACATAAAGATGGAAATTGATAATGATGAAAAGTGTTCGTTTTTTGTGTAAACGCGGTGTAAAGTATGATAAGATATCAAATGTTGTCATTTCATTTCATTACATTACATTTCACGCAATTTTTCTGTGAAGGGGATATAAGAATGGCTTTGAAGAAGAAGAAGGATATATTTTTTGAGTCACTGGAAAGCATGGCGGACACGGTTGTACAAGCTGCGGATTATTTTGCCCAGCATGCCGGAAGCCTGAACAACATGGTCGAATTTACGAATCAAATGAAGAAGTATGAGACCGAGTGCGATAACTACACACATACAATTATCAAAGAGCTGAACAAGACGTTTATTACACCTATCGAACGTGACGATATCATGGCGCTCGCTACGACGCTTGATGATGTACTGGACGGTATTGAAGCAACCGCATCCCGTTTCTACATGTACAATCTGACAGATCCGGATGAATATATTGTACAGTTTGCTGAAATTATCCGCGAGTCTGCCTACGAAATTCAAAAAGCTGTACATTTGCTCTCCCAGAAAAAGCTGCTCGCCATCCGCGAGTACACGATTCGTTTGAACGATCTAGAGAATCAAGGGGACGAGCTTCTTCGTATTTGCATCAAGAACCTGTTCGACACAGTAACGGATCCCATTGAGCTGATTAAACGCAAAGAAACCTACGAGCGTCTTGAGACGACAACCGATGCTTGCGAGCATGTTGCAAACCGTCTTGAATCGATCATCATGCGGAACTCGTAAGGAGCACATCGATTATGGAAATGGAAACTACTATATGGGTATTAGGGATTGTCATCTTCCTGGCGCTGGCCTTCGATTTCATTAACGGGTTCCACGATACGGCGAATGCCATTGCAACATCGGTATCGACGAGAGCCCTGACACCGCGCCGAGCTATTATTCTTGCAGCCAGCATGAACTTTCTGGGTGCACTGATGTTTACAGGGGTTGCGAAAACGATCGGGGGCAGTGTCGCTGACCCCACGAAGCTGGATAACGGGATCAATATCGTGATTGCGACGCTTATTGCAGCGATTGCCTGGAACCTGATCACCTGGTGGTTCGGGCTCCCGTCTTCTTCATCCCATGCACTGATTGGTGCGCTTGCGGGTGCCGTATTTATCGGTGAAAGAAGCGAGCTGAATTGGGCAGGGTTTGCTGATATTGTAAAAGGCTTGATCTTCTCTCCAATCATTGCCTTCGTCATTGGTTATGTCGTGATGACCTTACTGAAATGGATCTTTGCCAAGCGCAGTCCACATACGGTCAACAAAGGTTTTCGGACCATGCAGATCTTTACAGCTGCACTCCAATCCTTCACACACGGTACGAACGATGCACAGAAAGCGATGGGGATTATTACTTTCGCTCTCGTTGCAGCGAAAGTGCAGGATACAATGGACGTTCCGCTGTGGGTCAAAATCGCGGCAGCTACAGCGATGGCGGCAGGTACGGCAGTCGGCGGATGGAAAATTATCAAGACAATGGGTACAAAAATATTCAAGATTGAACCAATCAACGGCTTTGCAGCGGATTTCTCAGCAGCATCCGTCATCTTCGGCGCAACGCTGCTGCACCTTCCGGTCAGCACCACGCATGCAATCACATCTGCAATCCTTGGTGTAGGTTCGGCTAAACGTTTCAAATCGGTGAAATGGTCGCTAGCAGGACGCATCATAGTAACCTGGTTTATTACCATTCCGATTTCCGGTTTTCTTGCCGGCCTTATTATGTGGATATTTTTCTAAGCTCTTAATTTCAAAAATAGATGTAGAATGAACAGAACCCGGACGATCGCGAAGCTGTGGATTCATTTTCGCGTTTTTGCCGGGTTTTTCATTCGTTTCATGTGGAAAATGTTTATAACTCTGTGAATATGGGGACATCTAAGAATAACAAATCTCATATAAAAAGTTATCCACTTGTGGATAGATAAATCAGCTGAAATCATACAGTCCGTGCTTACCTCTCGTTCACGATTTGTGAATGAACAAAAGATGAGGAAGCAGGGCTTTTTTGTTCCGTGATGTCGGTGATATGTATGGAAAGGCGTGGTGCACGATTATTCGGACGATGGCAATAACCCATGATCATAAAGTGGTCAAAGAGTTACATCTGCTTGATATAAGTCTTGATGATTATGATTTTGTATGGACGGATTTCAGTGCCCCGACAGAACAGGAGTCACAGCTGCTGCATAAGTATTTTCAATTTCATCCGCTGGCAATTGAAGATTGCCTGCATGTGCTTCAGCGCCCTAAGCTGGATTACTATGAAGATATTCAATTCATGGTGCTTCATGCGATCCGCCAGGAAGAGGAGAAGCCGCATGAGGTAGATCTGTTTCTTGGTCCCAAGCTGCTGGTCTCCTATCATCATGAGCCGCTTGACGAACTGGATCAGGCCTGGGAGCGTATCGGTGGCGAGGCCGAGAGGCGTACCATTTGGAGCAGAGCTCCGATTGCGGCAGCATATACAGTGATGGATAAGCTGGTCGATGGTTACTTTCCGGTCTTGTTTGCAATTGAGGATGAGCTGGCTGAACTGGAAGGAAGGAGCGGCAATGCACCGACGGAGGAGCTGGTTAATCAAGTGTTTCTCATTCGAAGCAAGCTGTTGCATTTGCGCAAAACGATCGTGCCGATGAGGGATCTCTTGTATCGAATCATCAACTCGCAGCATATACAGGGTCAGAGCCGAAGTGATCATAAGCTGTATTTTATCAATATTTATGACCATTTGCTAAAGCTGACAGATATGCTTGAAGCAGACCGGGAAATGACGGCAGACCTGCGGGACAGCTACATTTCGCTGAATTCGGATCGAATGAACAGCATTATGAAGACGCTCACGGTAATAACGACCTTGTTCATGCCCCTTACGCTGATTGCCGGCATCTATGGGATGAATTTTCATCATATGCCAGAGCTCAGTTATCGCTATGGATACACTGCGGTCATCGTGGGGATGATCCTGCTGGGCTGCGGAATGATGATCTGGTTTAAGAAACGGGGCTGGTTTAAGTAAGGCATATGTTTCAAAAAAACAGAAGCACCCTCCATCAGCCATCATTCTACGGAGGGTGCTTTATGCGGAGTCCAGCATAAGCAAGGGTAGCTTATCTCCTTCTCTTTTTGGAGGATGAGGGAGAGTAAGGCTTGGAAGATGAAGTTTTGCGGCGTTTTTTGCCCGTGGATCTTGATTTCTTGCGTTTACGCTTCTTTCTTGGGCGGTAGTAAGTCTCCTCGTATGTGGGTGATGTGGACTCTGCTGCTTTATTGGCTGCTGCTGCGGCTCCAAAGGGGAGCAATCCTACAAACAGCTTCATCATCGGGGCCATCTGCTGCACTCCGTTGACGACCTGCTGTACCTTGCCCATTCCATTGACGATCCCGTCAATGCCGCCGATCCGGTCAAACAGACCTTTTAGACTACTCAAGTTATTGCCGATTCCGCCTAAATTGCCGAGCAGACCTCCAGTGGCGGCCGCTGCTCCGGTATCAGCAGCCTGCTGTACAACCTGGTTCGCAGGATAGACGGGAGTGGGAGTAATCTGCTGAGGTATCGCTTGAGGAACCTGCGGCTGAGTTGGTACTAATGCATTGGTTTGTGCAGTATGGTCCGGCGCAGGGGGCTGATTATAGTGTGGAATCCCAGGATATGGTGAATACTGATTAGGGTCCGTGAATGCCCGAGCTTGCCGGCTGCGTCTTCTGTAGTGTTGTTGAGACATCGGTTGATCACATTCCTTTGCACATGGTTTAGTATAGTGTATGTTGATGAGGTCCTCCGCGTTTAAAAAAATGCGAGATTTTCCGGGATATTGGCGGATTTGGGCTCTGGCCCAAGGCGCAGCTCTATCACTTATGAACAGAGAGGAGATGCACAACAGCATGAGCTCACAGGAACAGCGCAGCCTTATATGTGTGTGAAAAAAATATCGGAAACAGCCGATAAATAGGTAGAGTCAACAGGATTCTTTCCACATGGGAACGAATAAACATGAAGTCCGGGTATATAAACAACACCATGACTTCTTATAAACAAGAGCAAAAGGTATCACATTTCATTGCAAACCTGTACATTATGGTATAATGTAGTTTGGCGTGCGGTGCTCTAAGATCTTACCGCCTGTGTATAGCGCAAGGAGTATCGGAATGATTTTATTCTGCATCGCGTGAAAACGGTAATGCTTGAAATACCAATAACGTGTAGTTACAATGAAATAATATTCATAGTAACCTTAGGGGATGATGACATGCAGCTGAAGAAGCTAAATGATAAAAGTATAGATCAATTATTTGAAGCCATTTTGACACTGAAGGACATTGAGGAGTGCTATGTGTTCTTTGACGACCTGTGTACGGTGAACGAGATTCAATCCTTGTCACAGCGTCTGGAAGTAGCGCGCATGCTGGGTAAAGGTAATACCTATAATCAGATTGAGTCTGAGACGGGTGCAAGCACGGCGACCATTTCCCGTGTTAAGCGCTGCTTGAATTATGGTAATGACGGATACAAGATGGCGCTGGAGCGCCTTGGACGCTAAATGATGAAGCCCGGAGTTCTGATTATCAGCCATGGATCCAAGGATTCAGGCTGGACTGAGCTTGTGGATCAAGCAGTGATGCAGCTGTCTTTACCGGCGGGAGTACCTGTGTATGCTTCTTTTCTGGAAAATGTAGAGGGAAGGCTTATTCAGGATGGAATTGACGAGCTCGAACAGAATGGAGTAACCGATATACTCGCTGTTCCCTTGTTTATTTCAGCGGGCAGCACCCATGTCGATGAGATTGAGTATGCGCTTGGAGCGAAGCCTGTTCCTGAGAAGGTGACGGATCTTGAGCCTTTCGAGGTGGAGTCACGCGTTCATTATGGACATCCGCTGCATGATGATCCGCTGCTTGCCACGATGATATGGGACAAGCTGAGGCCCTATTCGCAGGAGCCCTCCAAGGAGATCATTCTTCTGCTTGGACACGGAAGCCGTCATGACGGATTTCTGCAGCGCTGGGAGCAGGGCTTCTCGACGCTCGCTCGTCTGGTCAAGGAGATTAGTGGAGTTTCTCAAGCGGATTACGCACTGTTGAATCCAGATCGTATCAATGATAAGGCTGCTGGTTATATAGAACAAGGGTACCGGGTTCTGGCCATGCCGCTATTTCTAAGTGCAGGGTATTTTACGAATGTAGAGATACCGAAACGGCTGGGTGGAATTCACGTGGAATATAGTGGAGATCGTACGCTCCTGCCCCATCCACTACTGCATCAGTGGATTGAGAAGCAAGTGGACGATATGCTGAGAGCCTTGGCGAACACTTAGGCGCGAATGAATGTGCAATTGTTGTTATTTGTATTCGCTTAATATTGGAAATGCTTATGGAATACAATAGAATAAGGGTATAGAGTCCTGGCCGTTTGTCCTAAAACAGTGGTATGATGCGAACTGAAATAAAGACGACGGCCGGTTTTTTGTTGTATAATAAACTATTGGATGTAAGAAACAGGCTTAGAGAGACTTAAGCGGAAGTGTTTTTGGGAATAGTAAGAAGATGGAACAAACTATAAACGCTATAATTCTATTTCTATCGTATGGTCGGATTCAGTTCATAACAAGGTAATAAGGGTATTATGAACTCGAGTCAATTTATAAAGATAAAGAGAAGGTGCCCAAGGCTGGTTGTATGATGATCTTTGGGATATTTGCTAAAAGTAGGTGGCGTAAGGATCATGACTATGAAAAAGGCGAGATTAATCTATAATCCGACGTCAGGTCGGGAAGAGGCGAAGCGAAGACTTGCGTCGATATTACAGCGCTTGGATGAGGGCGGAATTGAAGCCTCCTGTCACGCAACCACAGGTGAAGGTGATGCAACAAGGGAAGCATCGGAAGCGATTGACCGCGGATACGATATGATCATTGCTGCCGGTGGAGACGGAACGCTGTATGAAGTTATCAACGGGATGGCAGGTAAAGAGAATCGGCCGCCGCTGGGCATTTTTCCGCTGGGAACGACCAATGACTTTGCAAGAGCGCTCGGAATCCCAAGGCATTGGGAGGATTACTGCGATATGGTGATCCGCCAGGAGACGCGTCCTGTTGATCTTGGTCTTGTAAATAATCGTTATTTTATTAACATTGCTGGTGGAGGAACACTGACAGAGCTGACCTATGAAGTGCCGAGCCGCCTGAAGACGATGATTGGTCAGCTGGCCTATTATATGAAAGGCATGGAGAAGATGATCAACCTCACCCCGCAGGAGCTCTACATCAAGGCCAGGGGGCAGGAGGACATTCATGATGAATTCATGCTGTTCCTGATTGCGAATACGAACTCGGTCGGCGGATTTGAGAAGCTGGCACCGAGTGCTACGATCGATGACGGATTGTTCGATGTGATTGCACTGAAGAAATGTAATCTTGCGGAGATGATACGCCTCGTAACGATGGCGCTCCGTGGAGAGCATCTTGGCGACAAGAAGATCATTCACTTCCAAACGGACTATATGGAGGTTACCTCACCGGGTGAAGTGCTGCTCAATCTGGACGGAGAACTGGGCGGGTCACTACCGGCAAGCTTCAAAAATATGCCTCATCATATCCAAATCTACAGATAGATTGAAGCAGGCATTTATAATGAATGTGAAATCTGATTCAGTATACTGCTGAATTGTTAATGGAGTAACAACTGGAAGTAAATTACATTAGGGAACAAAATCAACAAATGAGAGGAATTACGCAAAGATGAACAACAACCGCAGCGGTCGTGGAAAAAACCGCCGGAGCAGTGAAGTAAAGGCTGTAGCAGCTAATGCAGGAGCAGGTAAGGCTAGTGGAGGACGTCTTCAAGGGAAGGATCATCGTGCCGGGAAGACAGGTAACAAGCAGACTGGAGCAGCAACAAGAACAGGGATGCAGCCGCAAGGCGAGGCATCTTTTTCTGCTGGTTCTGGACAGGCAGGAGGGAGCTCTCGAAGTTCGGAGAAGAACGGAAGCCGCACATCTAGAAGAAGTAGAGACAAGAACAGCGGCCTTGGCTCGGGAAGAAATCAGCAGGCATCACGAGATATTGCGGCAGAGTTAGGGCTGCCCGTTGCAAAGAACGACGAAACTGTCATTGAGATCATCGGGATGAATCATGATGGTGAGGGTGTAGGCCGTACGGAAGGATATACCTTGTTTGTTGCTGGAGCACTTCCGGGTGAGAAGGTCCGTGTGAAGGTGCTCAAGACGAAGAAGCAGTATGGTTATGCGAAGCTGCTGGAGATCATCACAGCAAGCAAGGACCGTGTCGCTGCACCGTGTCCGATCTATGATCAATGCGGAGGCTGCCAGCTGCAGCATATGAGCTACGAAGGACAGCTGGAATGGAAGCGTCAGATTGTCGTGGATAACTTGACCCGGATCGGCAAGCTGAATGTAGCAGAGATGAAGACTCATCCACAAGTGGATAACTTGTCTTCGGATATGGAAGATACTCACAGTGCTGGGGACAAGCCTGTGTATGAAGGGATTCAAGTGCTTAAGACATTAGGTATGCAGGAGCCATGGCGTTACCGGAACAAGGCACAGGTGCCGATGGGTGAAATCGACGGCGGCCTGATCGGCGGCTTCTATGCCAAGGGCAGTCACCGCATCGTGGACATGGAGCGCTGTATGATTCAGCATGAGCATAACGACGAGGTCGTAGAGCGGGTTAAGCAGATTGGCCGCAGTGTCGGAATTAGAGCATATAATGAAGAAACAGGTAAAGGGCTGCTTCGCCATGTGGTTGTGAAGAAGGCTTTCCGCACCGGTGAGATGATGCTTGTACTCGTCACGAACGGAGACAGCATTCCCCATGTAGAAGCGTGGATTCATGGCATTCGGGAGCAGCTTCCACAGGTGACCAGTATCTGTCAGAACGTCAATACCAAGAAGACGAACGTCATCTTCGGTGATGTTACCCGTGTGCTCTGGGGCAGTGAAGTCATCTATGACTACATTGGGGACATCAAGTTCGCGATATCAGCGCGTTCCTTCTATCAAGTTAATCCGGTACAGACCGAGGTGCTGTATGGCAAGACGGTGGAGTACGCAGGGCTAACTGGAAAAGAGACCGTCATTGACGCCTACTGCGGAATCGGTACCATCTCACTGTTCCTTGCCCAGCATGCTAAGCATGTCTACGGCGTAGAGATCGTGAAGGAAGCGATTGAGGATGCGAAGAAGAATGCGGATCTGAACGAAATCACGAACGCCACCTTCGAGGCAGGTCCATCCGAGGATGTGATTCCGCAGTGGAAGGAACAAGGTATCACGCCAGACGTGATCGTCGTTGATCCCCCGCGTAAAGGCTGTGACCCAAGACTCTTGGATACGATTCTGGAGATGCGTCCCGAGCGTGTGGTCTATGTGTCGTGTAATCCATCGACACTGGCACGCGATCTGCGCGTCCTGGAGGACGGCGGGTTTAAGACGGTAGAGGTGACGCCGGTGGACATGTTCCCGCATACGGTGCATGTGGAGTGCGTATTATTGATGGAATGGAGGGGCGAGCCTAAATAGGCTACGCCCCTTGTTTTAGTGGGTTTTGGAAGTTGTACGTAATTTCGATTGAACCGTCTTCGTGAACGTCCACACGGTTAATCATCTTGTGAATCATATCTCGCAGGATTTCCTCGTTACTAACGTCTAGCGCGATGAACTTCATTAACTCCGCCTTAAACGCTGATACACGAGATTCTGTATCGTGTTCGTGGGCGATTTCTGATTGAAGTCGCGCCCCTCGTTCTTCTAGTGCTTGGCGTTCGTTCTTGACCGCCACAGAACAAGCATTGAACAATTCCTTATCAATATCGCCGCTCGTCCATTTCCTCGTAAGCTGTACAAGTTCCCTGTCCAGTTTGCTGATTTCACGCTGAACCTTATCGAGTTCCTTAACGGCGTTGTTTTTCTTGATTCCTGCTCTTTGGATTGTAACGTCCACTAATGATTGCATGTTGAGCGAGTTATCAATTAGTTCCTTCAGATTGGCTAATACAGCTTGTTTTAGAAGGTTCATGCTTGATGATATGAGACGAACACTTTTTTGAGCCGTTCTTCTGATACGTTGAGCATACGTAGGAATGTCGGTCATTCTTATAATTCATTCCCGCTCCACAATCGGCACAGAACGCAACTCTAGCAAATAATGATTTGCGTCCTCTGCCTCTAAATATTCGATTGGCTTTTTGTTTCATTTTTTCTTGAACAGCTTCAAACTGCTCTCGAATAATGAGCGGTTCATGTTGGTTAGGAATGACAATCCAATCGTTCTCGTCAATCTTATGCCGCTTCTTGTAGCCCTTTTTTTGAAGATGGATTTTGTCCTTACTATCCACCATAGAACGTCCTTGTACCAAGTCGCCAATATAGTGACGGTTAGTTAGCATCCAGCGTATAGAGGAATCATACCACTTCTTTGTGTTTTTTCTCGAAGGAAGTACGCCTAATTCATCATTCAAGTAATTGGCTATTGCTTGAACGCCCATCCCCTTGTTTAGGTAGAGGTCGAATATTAACTGTACAGTGGGGGCGTGAGTGACACTGGGAACTAATTTTCCCGGCTTCACTTTGTCGTAGCCAAATGGCGGCGTACCATGAAAGATGCCATTACGTGATTTGACTGCTATCCCCCAACTAACGTTGTGTGACGTATCCTCGCTTTGCCGTTAGTTTACCGCTGAAATAACAGTAAGCTGTAACTCGTCTTTTTATTTCGCCTTCCCTTGAAGAAAACAGCATCACATCGTAGCTATTAAGAGTTCTGACGATGTTTAGAGTGTCGGCTGTATCACGAGATAGCCTTGACAATGCTTTGATTAGGACTACATCAAAAAGCTTCTTTTCTGCATCTCGCATAAGTCGTTTTAGTTCTTCACGTTGGGCGGTACTTGTACCAGTAATTCTTTCATCGGCATAAATATCAACCAGTTCCCAACCTTTTTGCTGAATGGAGTCTTCAAAGTACGAAACTTGACTTTCAAGGCTATCCTTCTGACTATCTAATCCTGTACTTACCCTTGCATAAATGGCACATCTCATGCACATTTTCCCCCTTTGGAATCATGTTTTTGAGATGTGACAGTATTCGCTTGCCTAATATCGTATGACTGTTCTATCAATGTGTCAATTCGGGATTTTAGAAGCCCTAGCATTATAGTTTGAAGATTATTTTCAGAAGTGAATTTTACAGTAACTTTCAATATGATCGCCCTCCTTGGTGAATCGGCATGATGGCGGTCTTTGCTGAATTTGAACGTTCAATTATTCGTAAACGAACTGTAGCGGGGTTGAAGCGGCTAGAGCGCGTGGGCGTAAGGGCGGTCGTCCGATGACTGATAAAAAGAAACTTGATAAAGCGATTAAACTTTATGAAAGTAAAGAGTTCACCATTGCACAAATTGAAGAAATGACAGAAGTGAGTAAAGGTTCACTTTACCGCGAAATAAATAGACGTAAAGAACAAAAAAGTTAGTTAAAGGCTTCATCAAGCCTGAGACAGGTTAAGCCATCTTCTTCTCTTTGGATGGTTTTTTTATTTTAGAAGACCTTTAGAAAGGATTAAAGTGCATATCAAAAATGACCCCCACCTAGTGCCGAATGATTCGCTCTTTCTTGTCGCAGCAGGGTTTACCTTTGTTTTTCCTGCCCAAAAATTTAAGAGTTCATTTGTACGCACAAAAGTGGTTATCATCTTAGGAAACTAATGGTACATCCCTTAGCTAAGATTATTCTATTAGCTGAAAAATTTACATCAAAACCTCTATCTGAAGTTGTCGGAATTATGATATTATAGAGGAATAATTTGGAATTAATTGTCGTATTTAAAAATAAAGAGGAGCACTTAAAATGGATCATTCTATTACAGCCTCATACTATGACACAACACAACAACTAAGTTTATTAAAGCATGTCTTGTCAGAAGATAAGAGGCCAATCGCATTTATCATTGCCGCTGGTTGTCCCGTTTCTATTCGACATAATGACGCACCTTTAATTCCTGATGTAGCAGGATTAACTAGAAAAATTTCTGATTCATTTGGTGGAAATCCTGACTCCTTATTAATGAAAATAATACAAAACTTAAAAACTACTATCCCTAATCCAACAATCGAAGATATTTTAAGCTACATACGGCTTCTTCAGCAGATACCTATGAGTGGTAAAATTCATGATGTGGAAAATTCAGTTATTAATGCATTAGAAGAATCGATTTGTGAACTAATCGAGGAAGAAGTTAATGTGGATTTACCAGGCAACGCAACACCTTACCATAAAATAGCTGCATGGATTAATTCGATTAATCGAGAACACCAGGTGGAAATTTTTACAACAAATTATGACTTGCTAATGGAGCAGGCGCTGGAAGAGCTAAATGTACCATATTTCGATGGGTTTGTTGGTTCTAAAAGAGCCTTCTTTGATATTAGAACAATAGAAGAAAATAAACTTCCATCAAGATGGTCTAAACTTTGGAAGTTGCATGGCTCAATAAACTGGCAATTAGATAAACAAACTCAAACAATATGGAGAGGTACTCCAAGCAAAGGATGTTCATTAATTCATCCATCACATTTAAAGTATGATCAAAGTAGGAAAATGCCATATTTGGTAATGATGGATCAGTTAAAGTTATTTTTAAACCAACCTTCCGCTATCCTGATTACTTGTGGTTACTCTTATAAAGATCAGCATATTAATGAGGTTTTATCGCAAGGATTACAAACAAATCCTAATGCATTAATATATGGCCTACAATACGATGTATTAGAGAATTATCAAGAAGCTAAGGATATGGCGTTAAAAAGAAGTAATTTAATTTTACTCGCCAAGGATAGAGCCATAATTGGTAAGAAAGAGGGCGAATGGAAGCCAGATCCACAATCTTCTCAAGATAACGATCCTCTCTTGTTTTTTAAATTAGGCGATTTTCAACACCTGGCTTCATTTCTAGAAGAGATAAGTCAGTATGATTGGAGTAAACAGAATGACTGAAGCCTCTACTTATATAGGAACAGTACAAGATGTTAATGGAGCAAATATAAGAGTTGTTCTCGATATTAATACAATTTCTAGTCTTAAATTTGTCGATGGACAAGGTTATAGAATAGGTCAAATTGGTAGTTTTGTGAGAATCCCAATTGGATACATAAATCTCTTCGGAATCGTCTCCCAAGTAGGAGCGGGTGCAGTCCCCGATAAATTATTGGAAGTAGAGCCATATGGACATAGATGGATATCAGTCCAACTAGTTGGGGAAGAAGGGATTAAGAAGGAGTTTGAACGTGGAGTATCACAATATCCTACTATCGGAGACAAGGTGCATATTGTTACTGAGCCTGATTTGAAGAAAATTTATGGGACTCAAAATAAGAAGTATATTAGTCTTGGAAATATTGCAAGCGTTGACTCTATTCCTGCATTGGTTAATATAGATACTTTAGTAACTAGGCATAGCGCAGTTTTGGGGTCAACAGGCTCAGGGAAATCCACTACCGTAACTAGTATTCTTCAGCGGATATCAGATATGAGTCAATTTCCTTCGGCTAGAATTATTGTTTTTGACATTCATGGTGAGTATGCAGCAGCATTCAAGGGAAAAGCAAAAGTATATAAAGTTACTCCTTCTAATAATGAACTAAAACTGAGTATTCCTTACTGGGCATTAACTTGTGATGAATTTCTTTCTGTTGCATTTGGAGGTCTTGAAGGTAGTGGCAGAAATGCTCTCATCGATAAAATATACGAGTTGAAACTACAAACGCTAAAAAGACAGGAGTACGAAGGAATTAATGAAGACTCGTTGACCGTTGATACACCAATTCCGTTTAGTATACATAAACTTTGGTTTGATCTATACAGGGCAGAAATAAGCACACATTATGTTCAAGGTAGTCACTCAGAAGAAAATGAAGCCCTATTACTGGGGGAAGATGGGAATCCAGTGCAAAAAGGGGATTCTTTAAAAGTAGTACCTCCGATTTACATGCCACATACCCAAGCACAAGGGGCAACAAAAATCTACTTAAGTAATAGAGGTAAAAATATCCGTAAACCGTTAGAAGGTTTAGCGTCATTACTTAAAGACCCACGATATGAATTTTTATTTAATGCTGACGATTGGTCAGTTAATTTAGATGGAAAAACAAATAAAGATTTGGATGCGCTTTTAGAAACATGGGTTGGATCGGAAGAGAGTATAAGTATTTTTGATCTTTCCGGTATGCCATCATCAATTTTAGATACTTTAATAGGCATTTTAATAAGAATATTGTACGATTCACTATTTTGGTCTAGAAATCAACCTGAAGGTGGGAGAGAACGACCTTTACTAGTAGTTCTAGAAGAGGCCCATACTTATCTTGGAAAAGACTCTCGTGGTATTGCAATTGATGGGGTTCGAAAAATTGTTAAGGAAGGTCGGAAATACGGTATTGGTATGATGCTTGTAAGTCAAAGACCATCCGAAATAGATAGCACAATACTATCTCAATGTGGAACATTATTTGCATTAAGAATGAATAATTCTTCAGATCGCAATCATGTTTTAGGTGCTGTTTCTGATAGTTTTGAGGGACTTATGGGGATGCTACCAACCTTGCGGACAGGTGAAGCTATAATTATTGGTGAGTCTGTAAGGTTGCCAATGAGAACAATTATTTCCCCTCCTCCGTTCGGACGTCGCCCTGATAGTCTTGATCCCGATGTTACAGCAAAATGGTCAAATAATCGTGTACAGGGTGATTATAAAGAAGTTCTCACATTATGGAGACAAAAAAAGGTGCGATCACAAAGAATTGTTGAAAATATTAAACGATTACCAGTAGTAAACGAAGGAGAGATGACTGATATGGTGAGAGAAATGGTTACTTCATCAAATATTCTGAGTATAGGTTATGAAGCAGATAGCATGACCTTAGAAATTGAGTTTAATCATGGACTAGTTTATCAGTATTACGATGTACCGGAAACTCTTCACACAGAGTTGCTTGCAGCTGAATCCCATGGTAAGTTTTTTAATTCCCAAATTAAAAACAACTACAGATTCAGTAGGATTTAAGAATAAGCATGTTATTAAAAAATGAAGTAGGATCTTCATGAGAGAAGACGCCTACTTTATTTTTTATGGCTATTTATACTCTTTCAACCAAGATTTTAAATCGGTGTAATCCTTTAGTGATAATTCATATTTTAAGGGAGAAGCAAAATCGATTGCATCTTTAGAGAAAGTGGATGTTGTCACAAGCATTGCGGCAGTTGCTCGTTCTGCTACTTTTACCCCATAAATTCCTCTGACTAGTTCAACCCCTACTTTATTTGTGCTGCTATATCTCTTGCATTCTATTACAAATAATTGACGACCAAACATTCCATTTTGGATTGCATAGATATCTTTGCCACCATCTCTAGTTCTAGGAGTAAGTGTAACTGTGAAGCCCTTTTTGTGAAAAATTTCAGCGACAACTTCTTCGAATTTCCTTGGGTCAATCTCCCTTAGTAGTTCAGGATACATGGCTAAATATTTAATTAATTGCGCATTGACATCGAGGACTTCAAGGTTAATTTCTTTATGGTTTTGATAATTAGCCGAATCAAGAATAATGGAACTTTTATTTATAGGAATGTATTTTGTATATCCTTGTGCTCGATTTTTATTAGAGTAAGGATAAGTTACTGAACCTCTTGGTACTCTCTTTCCTATAGCTTGTCTTTCATTTTCACTCATGTGGTGTTCACAAAGGTAAGGACATGTGAAATCCAGTTCCATAAACTCTTGATTAATAGGTGGGGCATAATAGTCATACAAGTAAACTTCATAATCGGCTACTTGTAAACACCCATCGATATAGCAGGTAATATTTTCTGCTTGTTGATTGTAAGAGTCAATAATATAAGGACAGCTACTAGAATGACTATGATTTCTATGGGAGCGGAAATATGGTTCATGCATATTACTATTAACGTAAACCAACTTGCAATTACATCCGTCGGTTGGACAAAATAATGAATCTCTGAAATCAGGTATATAGTCGGCAACGGTTATAACTTTGCTTATATTTTTATTTTCTAATAATGCGAGCCTCAATATGTAATGCCTCCCCCATTGTCTTTAAAACATTATGATCATCGTAAGACAATGCTCTTTATACATTATATTATTATATTTCAGACTTGTTGAGTAGTAAGCGAATACTGCCACATCGATTGTCTATTTTACGCAATCCACACATGTAGAATCGGTCGCTTTGTTGGTGAGGGATGTGTAGAACACTAATAAACCTCTGCTATTCATAATAAACTTGTGCTAAAAATTGAATAAAGACGTGATAAAATGGGGGAGAGGGAGAATGGAGAAGGGAGAAGGGGGAAAACCCAGATCCATCAAGTCTTTCCCCTGTTTTTCTATCAAGACATTATTCAGATTTTAATAAAGTTGTGCTATAAAATGTGGAGATAATAATTGAGAAAAAGATTGTTTTGTAGCATGAGTTTATTTATTGAGGCAACGGTGGAATGCGGGTTTGAGGGCTGTTTTTTAGAAAGGGTTTATTCATACTGAACAAATATAAAAGATGAAAAGCTCGTTCAAAAGTTTCATTAATTAGACGAGCTTTTCTTATTACATATTTAGAGTAATTCATTTTTGATTTTTCTAGCTTTAATTTTTTGAAAACCATTTTCTAATTGATAGAATCCATTACATTGTGCTTCAGTATGGACTCACTAGAGTTTTCTTAATCGTCAAACCGTGCCACATATCTCCAGTATAAGCCTTTCCACTTGATAAAAGAGTTAGGATTCCTTGGCTATAAAACCACAGGCATATCATCAAAATATCCTTAATATTTATTTAAACTGTAAAAGCTCTGCTCTGATTGTTTATAGCTTAAAACGTAACGATTCAGAGTAATTTAAATAGCTTACGAACCTAACTGAAGACCAGTCGTTGGTTAATAGTAACGGCCTTTGAAAACTTATATTCGTTTTTCTCTATAAGGGGAAAATCGGAAATACGCAACACTAGTGACATTAGGGATTGATATAATCTAAGTTAAAAAATTTAATTATTGGAGGTTAGCTATGAATGTTCTTGTTAATTCTCAAAAAGAAAAATATATAGTTTGGGTCACCGAGAATCTGGGAGAGAAAACTGGAAGTTGGTATTCACCATATATTGAAAATTTAGGTTATCTACTAGATAAGTTTGGGCTTGATACTGGATATAAGCAGAATTTCTTTGACTACCAATCTTATTCAGAATTCAAAAATGTCTATCAACAGATGACAAAACAAAGTGATGAGGATATAGAAAAATTTGTAACTGGTAAGGGAATACCTCGATATCCAGCCGAATTCGGAACTAGAAGAATACAATTCAGACAGAAATATGCCGAAGATCAATTCAATCGTGGTGAAAGAAGTAAGCCTGACAATTTAGGGGGTATACCCGATTGGGGTGTTTTACTTAGATCCTATCTAATATTTCTATACTACAATGAAAATCCTACTTTAATTTATCCTAAAAAGGAAAAGAAAATTGCGAATCAGGAAGGTGAAATTGATAATAGCATCAACTATTGGGTTGTTTCTCCGGGGGAACATTCAAGATTATGGGATGAATTTTATACTGAAAGTGTGATTGGTCTTGGTTGGGATTATCTAGGTGATTTAAATAACTACGATTCCAAGGAAGCGGTTGAACGAGAAATATCAGAGCATAGAGCTGACGGGAAACGTCCAATAAACGATACCAAAGCTGTGTGGGATTTTTATAGTGAAATTCAGATAGGCGACATTGTTTATGCTAAAGAAGGTGTTAAGAAAATCATCGCTCGAGGAGTCGTTATTGGAGAGTATTACTTCGATAGTGGAAAAACTGAGTACAAACATAGAAGGAAAGTGGAGTGGCTGCAAGTCGGTAAGTGGGAATTGCGTCAGACTTTCGCACAAAAGACTATGACATCTCTGAATCCTTACCCAGATCTGATTCAAGAGATTGAGCAGGTGATAAACGACGACATTTTTGACTTAACAAAGGCGGAAGTGAATGAATTTCGTACATGGTTATCAAATCAAGTGACAGACAATGGAGAAACTTTGAATGATAAAACTGTTACTCAAAAGGTGAACGCATTAAAGGATATAGAGAGTCATTTTGAAACTCCCATATTTGGAGAAACAGATACTGAGCAATTGAAGCGATTGAAAGATGTTGTTGTATCAGATGAATCCTACAGAAAATATAAAGGAGTATCTGGAAGTTCGATTGATTACTACATTCGTTTTATTGAATCTAGACCCACTGTTCAAGAAAATGAGCCTTATTCTACGGATGACTTTCTTTCCGATGTATTTATTGAAAGAAAGGATTTAACTCGACTAATCTCGGTACTTCAAAATAAGAAGAATCTCATTATGAAGGGTGCTCCTGGAGTAGGGAAAACATATATAGCAAAACGTCTAGCTTATGTGATGATGGAAGAAAAGGATGAGACTCGTGTCCAAATAGTTCAGTTCCACCAAAGTTACAGTTATGAAGATTTCATTGAAGGTTACCGTCCGAAAGCGGAAGGTGATGGATTTGAATTGAAACAAGGACCATTTGTGAAGTTTGCAAGAAAAGCGGCACGTGATCCTGAACGCGAGTATTTCTTCATTATTGATGAAATTAATCGTGGCAATATGAGTAAAATATTTGGAGAATTAATGATGCTTATCGAAACAGAAAAGCGAGGGGAACAAATTAATCTCCTATATTCTAATGATAAGTTTTCAGTACCATCCAACTTATATATCATAGGTATGATGAATACTGCCGATAGAAGTTTAGCGCTGTTAGACTATGCTCTTAGAAGAAGGTTTTCTTTCGTCGAAATTAAACCAGCATTTGAAAATGATACCTTTAAGTCGTATGTTGATAAATTAAATAATCCAGAAGTATTGATTCGTGTAATCGATGAAATCAAAATTTTAAATAATCGAATTGTTGAAGAGCTAGGTACGGGCTTTCAAATTGGGCATAGTTATTTTGTAGGGAGTGCCTATAAGGTAGATTCTATAAATCGAGTAAAAGAAGTTGTTGAATATGAAATTATTCCCCAACTATTCGAATATTGGTTTGATGATGAGCAGAAAGCAGAGGATTGGGCAGAGCGACTAAGGGGCTGTTACGATGGAGAGAAATAGAAATATTCCAATTCGTAATATTTATTATATGCTTTCATATGCATATCAAACCTTGAATCTTTCAGAATATAAACATATTGGAACCGAAAAATTTGAAAACGTCAGAGACCTATACGCAGAAATTCTATCTATTGGAATACCTGTATTAATTCGTGGAGGATTAATTAAGGATTACGTGAGTGTTGAGGAGAGTTCAACTGTTATCAAGGGGAAAATTGATATTAATTCTTCAATAAAGAAAAATGCATTGGTAGATAAGAAGCTTATGGTGATATACGATGAGTTTTCTGAAGATATATTGTTGAATCAAATTATTAAAGCTTCTCTTGTTTTCTTATCCCATTCAGCAAAAATAAAACTAAAAAATCGTAAATTATTCTATGGTTTTCTTCCTTATTTTGCTGAGGTATCAGACATAGAAATGAATCTGCACCTCTGGAAAAATGTCCAGTATAATAGGCAGAATATTCGCTATCAATTTATCGTTGATGTATGTAGATTTCTTTTTGAAGAGCTATTATTTGATGGAAATCTGACAGATCAATTTATGAAGCAAGTACAGGATGAACAAAGGCTTTCGATTTTATACGAAAAATTTATCTTTTCATTTTACAAACGTGAAACGGATTATCTTGTAGCACGCCCTCAAATTCAGTGGAAAGTTGATGATGGATTTACTGAAGCATTGCCAATCATGCAAACTGATATTGTGCTTCGAAAAGGTAATAGAACATTGATTGTGGATACGAAGTTCTACTCAGAGAATATGGTTGCAAGATTTGAGGGAGGGGCGTCAAAACAAAAATCGAGTAATCTCTATCAAATTTTTACTTACGTAAATAACTGGAACAAAAGATCTACTGAAATAGTAGGTGGTATGTTACTTTATGCGAGAACAACAGCATTAAACCAACCGAATCATACTTACAATATTGACGGAAATGAAATTATTGTATTGTCTTTGGATTTGAATCAAGACTTTTATGGTATTAAAGCTGATTTACTAGCTTACGTTAATCAATTCTTTGAATAAGATTCTTTAAGAAGATAAGTATATAATATGTATCTAGCATAAGTCGGTATACCTAGTAGGTTTACAACATCTTCCGAGTAATAAACATTAACGATCATTGACGATAATCAATTGATTAGAGGTATTTTAAATATGCCATTTACGATAATTAGACAGGACATTACAAAAATAAAAGTCGATGCTATTGTCAGGCAAATATCATGCTTCAGATGGGAGGCGGTGTATGCGGAGCCATATTCAAGGCCGCAGGAGTATCCGAACTTCAAGTTGCTTGTAATAAGCTGGCTCCCATTCAGACGGGTGAAGCTGTTATTACACCTGGATTTCGGCTTCCGGCGAAGTATGTTATTCATGCCGCGGGACCCGTCTACAGTGGTGGTAAGCAAGGCGAAGAGGGACTACTCCGTTCTTGTTATACAAATTCCCTGAAACGCGCCGTTGAAAACAATTGCGAGAGCATTGCATTCCCGCTGATATCAAGCGGTATCTATGGTTACCCGAAAGCAGAAGCTCTCCGTGTTGCCACCTCCGCAATTCAGGACTTTCTTGCCGACCACGATATTGAAGTTTCGCTTGTGATGTTCGATAAGGCTGCTTTTGATGTGAGTAAGAAGCTGCTTGGTGAGGTCAAGGCGTTCATAGACGAAAACTATATAGGAGATTATGTTGATTCACGGCGCCAAAATCAGTTTTTACAGGTCGAACTGGATACTATAAAGAGAGCCGATGCATTAGATTCTATAATCTCCGAAGAGACGGAGACCGTCGTGCTTGAGGATTTAGTCGTTAATCTTGACGAGCCCTTCGCCCAGGCACTATTTCGACTGATCGACGCCAAAGGTAAGACGGATGTTGAAGTTTATAAACGCGCGAATCTCGACCGTAAACTGTTTTCAAAAATCAGAAGCAACAAGGGATATATGCCAAGCAAACGTACTGCCATAGCCCTTGCTGTGGCTTTGGAGTTGTCGCTTGATGAAACAGACGACCTTTTGGAGCGAGCAGGGTACGCCCTCTCCAGAAGCCAGAAGTTTGACGTAATTATCCAATATTTTATTACGAGCAGCAATTACGACATATACGAGATTAATGAAGTGCTGTTCAGCTATGATCAGCCACTGCTAGGAGGGTGAAGAATTGAATGTCGCTCCTCAAGCGACCTTGTATCCATTTAGGAATGTTACCCTTAAGTCATGATAAAGCCTGAGGAGGACATTTCAACAATGAAAAAAAGATTAACTGAGTTAGTATTTATATTGGACAAGAGCGGTTCAATGGGAGGTTTAGAGAAAGACACCATTGGCGGCTATAACTCAATGCTTGCCAAACAACAGGCTGTTGAAGGCGAGTGCCATATGACTACCGTGTTATTTGACAACAACTATGAGCTGCTGCACGATCGGATCGACATTAAGGCGGTCAGCCCGATTACCGAGAAGGAATATTGCGTTGGGGGCATGACCGCTCTCCTTGACGCAATCGGCAGAACGATACACAAAATTGGCAATGCACAGAAGCATACCTCCGACGATTCCCGTGCTGAGAAGGTGATGTTCGTCATCATAACGGATGGTGAGGAAAACTCAAGCCGCGAATACTCATCAGAGCAGATCAAGGCACAGATTAAATGTCAAAAGACAAAGTACGGGTGGGAGTTTATCTTCCTCGGTGCAAACATTGACGCAGTTGAAACTGCTTCAAGTTTCGGTATAAGCGCAGATCGTGCTCAGAACTATCACGCAGACAGTGAAGGCGTTGAACTGAATTTTCGTGTTATGAGCGAAGCAGTTGCAGCATTCCGTGAACGCTCTGCAATGCCAGAAGGCTGGAGCGAAGAAATCCAAAAGGATTATAAGACGCGCGGCGAGTGGAAGTGAATCTTAGACTTGTTTCCGGCAACGGACAGTAAAGAGGGGGGAAACCTCCTCTTTTTTCTTTGGAACCATTCGGAACGAAGAGTATGTCCGTACTCCGTAGCAGATTTGTATTATTTACTATAAAAAACAAAGTTTTTCCTTTAATTTGGAGAAAGATTTTCCTTTCATGAAGTGGTATTATCTGGGTGAAAGGAGGCTGGTCACAGCAAATTATGTAAGCGCTTCACATGATCTGAAAATAATTTAGTGTGGGGGGATTCGAATGAGGAAATCATTTAAGCAGGTCGTTTCCGGGTTACTCGCAGCGGCTCTGCTTCTTCCGGTCAGCTTATTTGCTCCGGCAGTCAACGCTGCGGATCAAGTGGCATCTAATTCACAAATCGTATATCAAGAAACATTCCAGAATGGTCAAGGGAAGGCAGCTCAATCAGGCGGCGCCCAGCTGGACATTGTAACAGGCAAGCCGTTCGAAGGTAATAATGATGGAGCCGCTCTAAAAGTCAGTAACCGATCCAATAACTGGGACGGCGTGGATTTCGCATTCGGTGACCTTGGTTTGGCGGTTGACCAAGAGTATACGGTAACCGCTTCTGTTTATGTGGACGAGGTTCCTGATGCACCGGCTGCCGGGAAAGCTGTCCTTGAAGTTGTAACCAATAAGGGTGTCACTGGATCAGAGGGATACACTGAAATCAGCTCTTCTGACTTTACAGCGGGACAAGGAATAACGCTGTCTGCCGCTCTCTCCGTTACCAGTGTGGACAAGACAGCTCTGCGAATAAAGTCTGATGAAGCAGGTAAGGGTGTCCGCTTCTATATCGGGGATATCACGATCACCCAGACAGAAGCACCTGCCGAGCCTACTGTAGTCCTTAACCAGAGCTTTGAAGACGGGAATACTGGAGGTTGGGGCAAGCTGTCTTGGGGATCAAACGGGGATACTGCGGTCGTTGACGACGCAGCCTCCGAAGGTACAAAATCTCTGAAGTTCTTCAACCGGGCTGACGAGAAGGCAGTCCCTGCGCTTGTACTTACTGGCAAGATGACATCCGACCGTAAGTATGATATTTCCCTCAAGGTTAGACTCGGTTCAGGAGAAGGTCAGTTCCATTTGGCTTCCAAGATGGATTCCGAAATACTACCTGATGATCAGAAGTATCCTTGGCTTATAGGCAACAAGCTTGTAACCGCTTCCGATTGGACGCTGTTTGAAACCAAGGGCTATGAAGTTCCTTCTAGAACAAATGAGGTCATCATCTATGTTGAACCATCGGGTAATACTTTAACCTCGGATATTTACATTGATGAAGTCATGATCACCGATGTGACCCCTGGTCAAACCGAACCGGAGGTTGTAGATCAGTCGGGCATTTCCGCGGACTTTGAGAACGGTCTGGATGGATTCAAAGCACGGAACGGCCGTGAATCGGTAGTCCTATCCCAAGCTGATAATCATACACCTGACGGCACGCAAAGCCTGCTTGTCACGACGACGACACAATATGATGCTGCCTTAGTTGATGCTGCTGGCAAAATGGCAAAGAATCACGAATATGAGCTGTCTGCTTGGGTCAAAATGGCACCTGGCGAAGCGCCTACAACACTTCGTATTAGTGTTCAATATGCTGACATCGGTTTTGCGAATGTATCACAAAATGCAAACGTTACAGATCAAGAATGGGTACACTTAACGGGTAAATATACGCTCACCACGACTCCAAGCGTACTCAATGCTTATATTGAAACAGCAAATAATGACGGCGGCAATCGTACCTTCTTCTTAGATGATTTTGTCCTAAAATATTTGGGACCTGTAGCTGCAGCCCCTCCGATTCAAGAGGATCTTCCGAACCTCAAGGATATTTACCAAGATGAATTCCTGATTGGTAACATTGTTAATGCGTCTACTTTTGACGAGACTCGGCTCAAGCTTCTGACGAAGCATCACAATGTTGTCACGTTTGAGAATGATATGAAACCGGATTATGCATATGGCCCTGACAGAGAATTTGATTTTACTGCAGAAGATGCCCTTGTCCAAAGAGTACAAGCTGCAGACCTTGATTTGCACGGTCACGTGCTCGTATGGCATGCCCAGTCACCTACATGGCTTCATACTGCGGACAATGGTGAACCATTGAGCCGTGATGAAGCGCTCGCTAATCTGAGAACACATGTGAAGACGGTTGTTGAGCACTTTGGTGACCAAGTCATTTCCTGGGATGTTGTCAACGAAGCCATGAACGATAACCCGCCTAATCCGGAAGACTGGAAAAATGCATTGCGTAATTCCGGCTGGTTACAAGCCATCGGCCCAGAATATATTGAGGAGGCCTTCCTTGCGGCCAAAGAAGTCATTGACGAGAACGGCTGGGATATCAAGCTGTACTACAATGACTACAACGATGACAACCAGAATAAATCTACAGCGATCTACAGCATGGTTAAAGAGATCAATGAGAAGTACGCCGCAAATCACCCTGGCGAGAAACTGATCGACGGTATCGGCATGCAAGCCCACTACAATTTGGGCACCAGATTGGATAATGTCAGGATGTCGCTCGAGCGTTTCATTTCCTTGGGTGTAGAAGTCAGCGTGACCGAATTGGACATCACGGCAGGTACTAACTCCACAATCACTGATACAGAAGCCAAGCAGCAGGCCTATTTGTATGCCCAATTGATGGATCTCTATAAGAAGAACAGCGAGTATATTCCGCGTGTCACCTTCTGGGGATTAAATGACAGCACCAGCTGGAGAGCCGAGCAGAATCCAACCTTGTTCGATAAGGATTTCCAAGCAAAAGAGGCATTTTATGCGGTAAGTGATCCTGAGAAATATATGGCGGACAATCCGCCTGAAGAGCTTGAATACAAGAAATCAAGCGCTTACTATGGGACACCAACTATGGATGGCTCCGTAGACAGCATATGGAGTAAAGCTCCTGAATTGAAACTGGATACGAAGCAAATGGCATGGTCAGGTGCTGCAGGAACAGCCAAGGCACTCTGGGATGACAACAATCTGTATGTGCTCGTTCAAGTCAGAGACGATCAATTGAACAAGACCAACCCGAACGCATGGGAGCAGGACTCTGTCGAAGTATTCGTCGATGAAAATAACGGAAAAACGCCGACCTTCCAAGATGATGATGGACAATACAGAGTGAACTTTGAGAACGTCGCTTCCTTTAATCCTGCGGAAATCGCTGAAGGCTTCGAATCAGAAGTCTCTGTTTCCGGTACTAACTACACGGTTGAAATGAAAATTCCTTTCAAAAAGGTTCAGCCTGCGAATGATGCCAGAATTGGCTTTGATGCGCAGATCAATGATGCTAAAGACGGCAACAGAATCAGTGTTAACGCTTGGAACGATCCATCCGGCCAAGGTTACCAGGATACTTCCGTATTCGGTGAATTGACGCTGACGGGCAAACCTTCTTCCGGCGGCGACAATGGCGGAGGTAACAGTGACGGAGGTAACGGCGTATCCAGCCCAGGTACTACTCCGCAGCCTCTTCCGGGCAATGGCTCCGTAATTGTACCAGTAATAAAAGTCGAAAATGGAACAGCCACAGCAACCGTCTCGAGCGACAGCCTGAATAAAGCCATTGAAAAAGCTTCTTCAGGTGCAAATGGCAAGAAGCAGGTTACCATCGACGTGCCGAAGCAGGCAAATGTACAATCCTATGTGGTGCAATTGCCGACTTCAAACCTGCAAAATAACAATAATACTGAGTTCGTGCTTAAGACAGACAATTCAACACTTCAAATTCCGTCCAACATGCTTTCTAATATCATGGAACAAGCAGACGAAGTCTCTATTCATATTAACAAAGTCTCAGCAGATCGCTTGAGTGCAGATGTTCGCGCTAATGTGGGCAGCCGTCCGGTGATCAACCTAAGCGTATTAGCTGGGGATCGTGTCCTGGCCTGGAACAATCCTGCGGCGCCTGTAACGGTATCTGTTCCGTACACTCCTGCTGCACAGGAGCTTGTCAATGCACATCAAATCGTGATCCTATATATTAATGATCAAGGACAGGCTACAGCCGTACCAAGCGGACGATATGATGCCAAATCCGGCTCGATTGTGTTCGAAACAACGGAGTTCAGCACCTATGCTGCAGCTTACGTAACCAAGTCTTTCGCCGATATACAAAATGTGCTGTGGGCAAAACAAGCAATCGAAGCGATGGCTGCACGCGATATTATTAATGGAATCTCTGATGACAGCTTCGCTCCTGCGGCTTCCATCACAAGAGCAGACTTTATCACCTTGCTAGTCAGAGCACTTGAATTGAAGAGTCCGGGCACAAACACGACATCCTTCAGCGATGTACAGCGGGCCGCTTATTATGCACAGGCCGTGGCTATTGCCAAAGAACTTGGTATTGCATCTGGATACGAAAATAACACATTCAAGCCAGATAGCAGCATTTCTCGGCAAGATATGATGGTGCTTACAGCGAAAGCCTTGAAAGCAGCTGGTAAGCAATCTGCCGGCAGCGGAAATCTAGTTCCTTATTCCGATGCTGCAAGCATTTCCAGTTACGCCATGGATAGTGCAGCTTCCCTCGTAGGAAGCGGAATTGTCAACGGCAAAGACGGCAAAATTGCACCAGCCGATCCATTAACCCGTGCTGAAGCAGCGATGGTTCTTTACCGGATCTGGAACATGTAAATGTAAGAATAGCCAGCCACGTGAGACGAGGGCCTTTCTTGAAAAGTGGTTAATGTGGAACAGCCATTTTAGTGTTTAGCTATTTAACAGAATCCCTAATAAAGGGGGCTTTTCGCGCATACCGTTCATGTCGAGGAGTGTGGCGGTGATGGTTAAAAAAGGCACGGAATTGTTTCTTCCGTGCCTCTTTGTTTTTCGGGCAGAAATATCTATTTAATTCAATCCTAGAATGTGTAGGTTTCCCCGTCATCGGGAACTAGAACGTTCGAGGAGATTTCTCTATCGTTTATATAACTACTTAACTCTTCCCTTGATAATGTCCAATGATTAACGGCTTCCATATGGATAGAAATAATCTTCGATCCTGGGGCGGCTTTATATACATTGTAGATATCTTCTTTCCCCATGACTAAAGATCCACCTTGAAGAAATTGATTATCTCCTCCATTTACAACAATGGTCTCCGGTTTGTGTGTTTTGATTGTTTCCTGAATAGCTTCATACCAAACTGTATCTCCAGCAATATACAGCGTTTTTTCGCTAGGGTGCTTAAAGACAACACCGCACACATGTCCAGCAAGTTTTAAATTTCTCCTCTTCCGTGTTCGCCTTTTGTTTTGACGAGTTGAATATCTCCAAAGGCTGAATGTTGTTGCAGCACCTCTACATTTTGAAATCCAGCCTTTTCGACTTCTGTTGCGTCTTCTTCATTTTGTACGAACATCTTAGTATCCTTTGGTAAAACCTCTTTAGCCGTATCGTCCCAATGGTCTAAATGCAGATGAGTGACAATCACAGCATCTAGGTCGCTGATAATATTGTCTAATGATGCTGGTAAGTCAACCAAAGGATTGTTCTGATCTTGTCGTACCGAATTAGGGAAAGGCGGGTATGCTCCTTTTTCTCCTAAAAATGGGTCGATTAAAAACTTCTTCCCTGCATACTGGACAACAAGTGTCGCATTTCGAATCAGTTGTATTTTCATGTGCAATAAGCTCCTTTTATTGATTTTGCTCAGCGGTGAATGATCAATTACATGTTCCCTTTTTCTCAACTTTGGGATAAGGGTTGATGTATAATTAAATGATAAATAACATCTTGAAAATATTCGATGCTTCCATGAAACACTTTTTTATTAAATCATTTCACGGTGAAAGGATTATTATATGCAGCTCGATCAAACGGATTATCAGATCCTTCGGTTACTAACTGAAAATTCAAGGATTCCATGGAAAGACCTGGGCGAACAAATTCACATGACTGGACAAGCCGTAGGCAATCGTATCAAAAAACTGGAGGAAAGCGGTGTAATTACAGCCTACTCGCTAATCGTTGATGATATGAAATTAGGACTTCCTTTCACGGCATTTGTTATTATTCATATGAAAACAGCAAATCACGATTCATTTATTCGTTTTATGATCGATCAGAATGAGGTAGTTGAAGTCCATCGAATCTCAGGCGAAGGCTGTTATCATTTAACGATCAAAGTTTCATCCCAAGATCAATTGAATCTATTTCTTGATAAACTTCTTGATTATGGAAACTACAGCTTGAATCTGTCTATACAAAAAATAAAACAAAGCAGTACGTTGAACGCCGCAAATACGGCTAACGGGCTTTTTAAATCATAGGAGGATACATATACATGTCCTGGAGTAAATTGAAGCAGCAACTGGAGAGTTTCCTTTCTCCTGCGTTAGTTGGAAAGGTCGAGTACCGTGCAACTAGCTACCGCTATTCACCTGATAAATCAGGGGATTGTTATATTACCGTGGATAAAAAGAATGTGCTCAATATGAATGATCGAACGACCTCCATTCGTTGGTATCAGACAGAGCAGGAAATTAAGAGTGATCCCGATCTCCAAATCCCGGTCAGCAATGAAGAGATCGAAGCGGTCAGAATCGATACCAAAGGAACCGTTCCTGAGGATCGCCTAATCGTCATTGCGAGAAGCAGAAAAATATCTGGACTTGCTAAGGACCTGATGTCTGCACAGACATCATTAAGTAAATCCAATTTTGCCGTTGCAGCAACTAAGTTCTTATCTACTTCAATAGAGGAGAGCATAGAAGGTAATGATATTTTGCTAAATATTCTAGCCTTAGTGGACAGACGAGTTGGGAAAAAGCGGATCTTAAACATGTCCGAGCAGATGAAGCTAAAGCATCCGATTGTGCAGTATTTTTATGAGCTGCGACGCAGTACATTGTAGTATAAAGCTCAAATTGTCCCCTCTTTAACATGGCTACAGTTCAATAACTCTGCTGAACGCTGAAGAGATTAATCTCATGTTCTAGATGATCTGAAATGGGTATTCACAAGCAGCGCTGTCTAAAATGAACAAGATCTACCTTGCCTAATGCATGGTGGGTCTTGTTTTTATTTTAGGAGTAAACCTGCATTCACAACTACATAAATTTACATCCAAATGGATGGACGTCCTCCTTAATAATAAAATAGAAAAATATTGAATTAATTATAATAAATTGTTAGATTTAGTGGGAGATAGCAAGCAATATATGCTTATAGATAAATTAAATTCTATAAAATAGAATAATTCATTTAATCAAATATGGAGGGCCATGATGAAACTCTCTACCTTTGGATTGGCGATGAGGATGCTCTTTGCCAAAAAACAGCGACTCTTGTTGACTTGTATCGGTATTGGGGTTAGCTTCGGTCTGATTATCGTGATAAGTACGTTGTATGTCTCAATGGAGCGTACCGTGCAAAGGACGATAGATAACGAAGTCGGAGGATTCGATTTAGTAGCAGCACTTAGTCCTCTCGAAGGCAATGATAAAAGGAAGTTATTGACGGAAGAGGAGATTTCCAGATTAAGAACTATGGATGGTGTCATTGCTTCAAGTGTAACCCTTGTATTTCCAGAGCTTGTGACGAATCGAGTCGATCTTGAAGCTAGAATGAAGACTGATATTAATTACGCTGGGGTCGAGCCTAATGAGAGAATAAGAAATTTTCTTGGATTTACGGCAACGTTACAGCTGGGCGAGATGGTGATTACTGAAGAGGTGGCGAGACGCTGGGGAGTCCAGCAGGGGGATACGAAGGAATTCTCCATGAGTAACGACATTGTTCTAAAGAAGGTAGTCCGTGAAATTATACCGGATTATACACCGAATCCTGCAGCAGTAATTTTGCATATAGATGATGTTCGAGAAGAGTACGCGTTAGGTAAGGTTGCTACTAACGTATATCTTGATGTAGCAGACGACATATCTGCCAGGGGTATTGAGGAAATGATCAAATCCGAATTTCATGAAGATATACGTGTTTCACTGACTTCAGATAACAACAATGTAATTAAACAACATACAATGTTTAGATTTATTGCAATTGGACTAGGCAGTATATTAATGCTCGTCTGTCTATTGTTCTTGTCCAGCAGTTTCAAATTGATGTTGCTTGGACGTGTCCGTGAAATATCAACATTTCGAATGGTTGGAGCTAGCAGGTGGGTCATCTATAAGATGGTCATGATGGAAGCGGCCGTGATGAATTTATTAGGCGTTGTGTTAGGGGTTGGTATAGGAGCGTTGTTCTGTCAGCTCGCTGGATTGTTTATTAATTCAATGATGGGAATTGCATTAAACAACGTGGAAATGGATTGGAGAGTCGTCGTTACAATTGCTGTAGTGGGCTGGTTGCTATTAACAATATCTGTGATGAGAATTGCCGTGACTGCTGCGGGATCTGCTCCGCTTGTAGCTGTGCGGCATAGCGAGCAAGAGACATTAAACAGATCACAAGCTTGGATCTCGGGAATTCTGTTCATTATCGGCTGTGTCATGTTAGGTCTGGCGTGGCTAGATTTAATTAGCACGGATACAAGGCTGATATTTACGCTTGTGGGGGGATTGTTAGCAGCAGGGGGATCTATTCTTGGTGCGGGATATATGATTCCGGCCATCTCTCGAATTAGTGGCTGGTTCATTCGCAAATTCGTCATTGCTGAAGCCTACTATGCAATGAAACAGTTCGTAGCCTTACGCAAACAGAATTCGTTCATCGTTATGCTGCTAGCGAGTATCGTGACAGCATTCATTGCTATTCCTACCTTTATAGACAACCTCACGCGTGTACAGACAGAACAAGTAGTGAATAAGCATATAACGCCAATTGTGATTGAGCATAGTCGTGATGTAATGTCTTCCGACGTAGTAGAGCAAGTGCGTCAAATGGAAGGCGTTGATCAGGCGTTACCGGTCGGATCGTTCAGCGCTGTATTGCTTGCAGATCTGGACTATGAACGAGCAGATCCCGAATGGCTAGAGCAGAACAGCTATCATCCTGAGTATCTCCAAGGTACATCTTTATATGAGACGTATGAATATGAATGGATAGGAACTGCAAAGACGGATTTTAAGCTGATGCAGCAAATGGGGTTAATGAAGTTAGATGATGGCGATCTATCATCAGGAATTGTCATACAACCTGAGTATGCTGCTCATATGGGCATAGCATTAGGAGACACGCTATCTCTGCAAAGAACAAGTCTAGGTGAGAGGGCAGAGAAATATGAGATGCCTGTAAGTGGAGTGACAGACCTATCTTTTATTGTGCATGAAACCCATGTTCTAGTAGATTATCAGAATCCGAATGTATCGTGGATTGAAGGTGATAATGACAATTCTAATGAGATTTTGCCCAAAACAATATATGTGCAGGTTAGCGAAGGTGCAGATATTGCTAATGTAAGGGCCGAATTAGAGCATTTACTTCAAGATGACCCGGCAATTAGGGTTACAGATCTAGATTCTGAATTATTGCGCATTGCAGAGCAATCAAGAGAGCAGTATACCATTTTGTGGGCTGTAATGGCCATATTTGTCGTCGTTGGTATCGTAGGGATTATGAATACACTTGGAGCCACATTTCATTCTCATCGCAGGGAGTATGCCATACTGCGGGCAATTCAGCTGACAACAGCCAAATTGAGATCTGTCATGATCGTACAAGGACTACTGTATGCCATTACCGCTATTGTTGTAGGGGTGATTGCCAGTGGCTGGATTCTTACTGGATTGTTTAGTGGGACCAATGAGTTACAAGGATGGACGATCAACGGCTTCACCCTAGCATTACCTATCGTCATTGTGGGAGCCATATCGCTGCTTGTTTCGCTGTTATATTCTAAACAGTTCGGAGCAAAGTCCATTACCGAGGAATTAACAGTGGAGTAGTGGGGAAGTGAGTTCGTTGAGTGATCTTGTACTCGTTCTGTGATTCCTTATTAGTAGAACAGTGAATGCGATGGGAGGATGTACGCTTGGGAGATTCAATATTAGCTGTAAGAAATTTGACCAAGATTTATGGACAAGAACCGAACCAAGTCGTCGCGCTAGATCATGTAGACCTGGATTTGGCAGCAGGAGAGATCGTGATGTTAATGGGACCCAGCGGTTCAGGTAAGACGACTTTGCTTCAGATCCTAGGTGGACTAGAGCCCCCTACCGAAGGGAAGATCAAAGTTCAAAATGGGGAGTGGCAGCAATTTTATCGTGAACCTGAAGTCTCGCATTACCGGCGAGATATGATAGGATTCGTATTTCAATTCTTCAATCTCATTACTTCCCTAACCGCAGAAGAGAACGTAGCATTGCCGCTGATCCTGGCAGGTCAGCCTAAGAAAAAGATTACTTCTCTTACAGAGGAAATGCTTCATTTAGTAGGTTTGTCAGAGCGAAGTAAGCACCGTCCTGCGGAACTGTCTGGAGGACAACAGCAGCGGGTTGCGATTGCACGTGCACTTATTCATAAGCCAGCAATACTGCTGGCGGATGAGCCAACGGGAAATCTGGATTCACGTAATTCAACAGACATACTAGAGTTACTGTTGAATATGCGTGATAAGCTCGGACAGTCGATGCTCATCGTAACTCATGACCCTTATGTTGCCACCTATGGAGATCGTGTTATCCTGTTTCGTGATGGATGCATTGTAGATGAGTACAGTGCGGAACACATGGTTGGAGAGGATCGAAGTGAACGCTCATTGTATATTATGGAGCGCCTCCAATCGATTAGTAGTGAACCGCGCAGTAAGCAGATGCAATTTCCTTAAATAGAGCCAAAGTTCCAGTTTTCCCGTAGTTTGAATTCAGCAGAATATGCATAGAAAGGATGCAGCCATGAAGAAGATGAAACACTCTTTTGGTACAGGCCAGCTGTTATATGTAATGACTACTTTAGTATTGGTTGTGTTGTTATCCGCTTGCTCTAGCGGGCAAGAAGATGCTAGCAAAGAGGTTCAGTCAAGTGTTAGCAACATTCAAGAATCTATTGATAACCTCGCTTCATCAGAAGTAGCCGCTAGTTCTAATCCATATGATTATGTAAAAAATAACGAAGACTTTAAGGCAATTATTGCTGCAGGAGTCGTTGCTTTGCCTGAACTGGAGCAGTTGCTAATTGATTCAGAACAAGATGGCCTTATGGAATATATCTATGCTATAGCGATGGAACAGATATCGAAGGTGGATATGAGACAAGAAGCGGAATGGAGTACAGGGAAGGAATTTTTAACGATATATACGAGCTATATTGAGGAGATCCCCAGCAAGGTAGAATTGATAGCCGATGAACCGATTAACGATGTGGACAAAATCGACCAATTGAAAGCTTTGGGCACTCCGGCGATCCCCTATATTTTCTATGCAATTGAGAATGGACACCCGGAATTAGCACCTGCGCTTGATGATTTGACCGACAATGCGTCGAAGGATGATCGGAGAGAGTGGAGTGTCAAGAATAAAGATCAATTGAATCTGCTCACAAACTTCGTTGAGAAATAAAAATGAGGGATTAATGGTCAGATTATATGGGAAGGTAACCGACAAATCTCACATGAATGACTTATAAATCTATCATAACTAATGGTTATCTTGAGTATGTCGATATAGCTTTTAGCTATAGCTAGATATTGCTTTTAAGTCTTATACAGGATGTAAACCTCCATGCTAGAATCAAAGGAATCAAAAACGACATGTGCTTTCTAGAGGAGGACTTTTATCATGTGCAATAGATTTCAAATCGTAGGCAGCTTGCTGCGTCCGTCGGACTTATTAGAATATAAACATCAGATCGAGCATCGCGATGATATTACCTATCCATTTTACCAAGATTTCGAGGGGTATGAGCAGTCTGAGTCTGCAGCGATTCAAGCTGTAGTTGATAAAGAGATCGCAAATAATATATCTGTTATTACGGATGGAGAATATTCCAAATCGATGTGGCATCTGGACTTCGTCTGGGGCTTCCAAGGCATTAAACGTTACATCGCAGATCATGGGTATTTCTTCAGAGATACGGACGGATCTTCGAAATATGAGACTCGTAAAGATATCGGTTTGCGCATTACAGGTGAACTGAGCGGTAAGAACCATCACTTTATTGATATCTATAAGAAGCTTCAAGCGCAAGCGGGCGATCGTGAAACGAAGCTGTGTGTACCGTCTCCATCCCATATCTTTGGTGAGCTGTCCTGGTCGGATAACATTGGCGGTACTGAATCCGTTTATAAAGACAGACAAGAGCTTAAGAACGGCCTGGTGAAGGCTTATAAGGAATTTGTTGAGGAGTTTGCTGCGGCTGGCGGTAAAATTCTGCAATTCGACGATTGCTTGTGGGAGCTCTTCGCTGATGACAACCCGAACTCTCCATACACAGGCGAGAACATCAATCAAGAGGAAGTGCAGGCTCTCGCTGCCGAATTCATTGATATCAACAACACGGTTATTGACTTCGGCCATAGCCTGGGCCTCAAAATGTGGACGCATAACTGCCGTGGTAACTACGACTCCCGTAATATGGGCGGCGGCTCCTATGCCAAGATTGCGAATCTGTTCTTGAAGCAGCTGAAATACGATCGTTTCTTCCTGGAGTGGGATGATGAGCGTGCAGGCTCACTTGAGGCGCTCGCGGTATTCAAAGACAAGCCTAATACGGAAATTGTACTTGGCCTGCTGTCTTCCAAAACGAATACGCTGGATGATGAAGAGCGTGTACTGAGAATGCTTGACGAAGCATCCAAGATTATTGATAAGGACAGACTGCTCTTGTCTCATCAATGTGGATTTGCGTCCTGCGATGGCGGGAATGAGCTGACCGAAGATGAGCAATGGGCGAAGATTAAGCAAGGGCAACGTATTGCGGAGCAATATTGGGCGAAATAATCTCGAATTAAAATAAAGCAATGAGGGCAGCTATGTTCCCTCCCAGACTGTCGGCGATGTACTTGTCGGCAGTTTTTTCTTGTGATCATAAGTCTGAATTTTTTCTTCGGAACTGCGGTGGCTTAGTTATGTGGATTGTTAAACTTTTACTATCGTTTGATAAGAAGTGCCTAAACATGCTATAAGTGTAGAAGAAGCAGGAGCATGAACAGCGTTGAATCAATTTCATAAATATAGGGATAAAGATTTGTCCTGAAATCATAGAGAGGTTTTTAGATATGACAACTAATTTTTGGCGTGATTTGCCACGTCCTTTTTTTATACTCGCACCGATGGAGGATGTAACGGATGTCGTTTTTCGCCATGTGGTGAGTGAAGCGGCAAGACCTGATGTATTTTTTACAGAGTTTGCGAACACAGAGAGCTATTGTCACCCGGAGGGGAATCACAGTGTGCGTGGGCGGCTCACCTTTACGGAGGATGAACAGCCTATTGTAGCCCATATTTGGGGAGATAAGCCGGAATATTTCCGTCAAATGAGTATCGGTATGGCCAAAGAAGGCTTTAAAGGGATCGATATTAATATGGGTTGTCCTGTAGCGAATGTAGCGGAGAATGGGAAGGGAAGCGGCCTGATCTGTCGTCCCGAGATTGCAGCTGACATCATTCAGGCGGCCAAAGCCGGAGGACTGCCGGTAAGTGTGAAAACTAGGCTCGGTTTCAGCAGAGTAGATGAATGGCGCGATTGGCTGACCCACATCTTGAAGCAAGATATTGTTAATCTATCTATTCATCTACGGACAAGAGAGGAAATGAGCAAAGTAGACGCCCATTGGGAATTGATCCCGGAGATTAAAAAGCTTCGTGATGAGGTGGCACCAGATACGCTTCTGACGATTAACGGAGATATCCCTGACCGTCAAACCGGCCTGAAGCTTGCTGAGCAATATGGTGTGGATGGAGTTATGATCGGGCGGGGTATTTTCCACAATCCATTTGCCTTTGAGAAGGAGCCAAGAGAGCATAGCAGTGAGGAATTACTTGACCTGTTACGGCTGCACCTGGATCTCTATGATCAGTATTCGGCATTGGAACCCCGTTCGTTCAAGCCCCTTACTCGCTTCTTTAAAATCTATGTTCGTGGGTTTCGAGGGGCAAGTGAATTAAGAAACAACTTAATGAACACCAAGTCGACAAGTGAAGTGCGTGCATTGCTTGATGATTTTGCAAGTAAACAGCATGATGGGGCGGAGGAAGAGTAGGGGACTTCCCTAATGGATATTTTTTGCCGTATTCAGTGCGTGTGGTGTTGGAACGATACAATGATTACGGGCCCCTATATATGGTATTATGGTATGATGAGTTAGTTGAACAACAAACGTATTGGGATATATTAAGTGAGGAGCCCTTCTAAATGAAGGGCTTCTGTAACGTTTATTTTGGCAGGGGTAATTTACTATAGGAGATGTCTGATCAAGTATGATAAAAAAAGAACTCGCCCATATTCGCAAGCAGTTTAAAATGGATCACGAAATGCTGAAGCTATACGAAATTCTTAACGTGTATATTATGAAGGAGAGTAATGAGATCTACCATTACGAGCGTCAGCCGTTTGAGATGCTCGATCGGGAGAAGCAGGAGCTGCATATGGCCAACTTCAAGAAGCTGCTAACCGGTGAATTGGATCAGAAGCTGTTCGAGTTAAAGTTTCAGGAGGAAGCGGAGGAACCGACTCGTGAGCTCCTTCATCAAGCGCTGGTGACCGGTGATCCTGATGAGTGGAATGATCTGATGCTTCTGCTCGTGGAGAGAATGCTGGCGGATACTCACTATAAGCAAGATACGGTAATCACTTTCGTTCGAGGACAATATTACCGACCGACGAAGGAAAAAAATGAAGAGGTCGAAGAGAGCGAGAAGAATGAGGTGTTCGCGAACTCGTTTATTTTATGCAGTGTGAATTCCACAGAGCAGCAGAAGAAGGCACTCATGTTTGATTATGTCGAGCGGGAATATAAGTATAATGTCTTTGTTGATCCTATCATTAAATTAAACGCGCCGGAGCAAGGCTTCTTCTACCCTAGCGTAACGGATAATTATTCCGACGTGAATCGTGTTCTTTATTCCTCAGGGAGAGCCAATGAACCAAACTTTCAATTCATTGAGGAAGTCCTGAAGGCCGAGAGAACCATAACTGCGCAAGAGGAGCGGACGATTTTTGAGGATATCGTGAAGGAGGTAGCGGGAGAACATCTCGATGCCGCCACGATCGCTCAGGTGTACGAGGAGATTCATCAGGTCATTGAGACGAACGAGCAGGAAGAGCCAGCAAGGCTGGACTATAAAGACGTGGAACGGATGCTGACTTCGAGCGGTGTGGAGAATGTGACAGCGGAGAAGGTAGAGCTTGCGTTCGAAACGGTCGTTGACGATAAAAATTATGAGCTTAAAGCGAGCAGCGTCATTCCGAAATTCACCTCAAAATCGATTAAGATCGATACGAAGGTGGCTACGATTACAGTGAGCCCACAGGATCTAAAGTACTTGAAGCAGGTGAATTATCAAGGGAAAAGGTGCCTCCTGATTGAGGTCGACGAAGATGCCGTCATCGAAGGGTTTACGCTTGCTACGGAGGATTTGTAGCGTAAGGATTAACAACGGTTTGGTTGATAGGGACAACTCTAGATATCCATTACATGAAGTTAAGAAAGTGTGAGGATGTTACCGATGTATTTATTTGGCATTGTAGTCGCGATAATTACAGGGTTCATATCCCTAGTTGATATTTTATTTGATTTAGATCAATTCGGCAGTGTCACGAAATTATTAGTCAAGATATCAAGTTTATTATTTTGGGCGTCACTTCTATATCTTGTGATCAGAAATGGTAAGAGGAAGTAAAGGCTTGTTCTGTATAGAGAGATTCTCGGTAGTACTCCTGTGAGTGAGGGGTATCTTAGAAAAGGCAGGTGTTAAATGATGGATTTTGAAGCTGTCATGCAGGAGCTTGAAGCTCTCGGCAAGGAACGACTCAAAAAGATGTACATGTCTAATGGTGCCCATGAACCGCTGTTTGGTGTGGCGACAGGTGCGATGAAGCCGATGGCGAAGAAGATCAAGATGGATCAGCCTTTGGCTGAACAGCTGTATGCAACAGGAAACTATGATGCAATGTACTTCGCCGGCATCATTGCAGATGCGAAATCCATGACAGAAGCGGACTTTGATCGCTGGATGGATAGAGCTTATTTTTACATGCTGTCTGATTATGTTGTCGCGGTCACCTTGGCAGAAACGGATATTGCTCAAGAGGTGGCTGATAAGTGGATTGCAAGCGGAGATGAGCTGAAGATGTCAGCAGGATGGAGCTGCTATTGCTGGCTGCTCGGCAGTCGCCCAGATGTTCAGTTTACGGAGAGTAAAATTGCCGGTATGCTGGACATGGTTAGAGAGACGATTCACGAATCTCCTGAACGGACCAAATCCTCGATGAACAATTTTGTGTACACAACAGCCGTGTCCTATGTCGCGCTCCACGATAAGGCGGTCCATACTGCACAGGCAATAGGTCCTGTTGAGATGAAACGGGATAATAAGAAGCCCGCCATCTTGCTCGCAACCGATAATATTCAAAAAGCGGTGGACAAGAACCAGCTTGGCTTTAAACGCAAATATGTGAGATGTTAGGCATCCCATCACAATAAGACATTCGAGAGTAACCCTCGAGTGTCTTTTTTTCACATTTAAGAGTCATGTCAGCTCGTAGTTAACCAGACGGTCTACTGGGAGAGTACTCCTCTTAACAGAGATAACTCTAGGTTTTTAACATGTTTTTCATCATGCGGATGATAATTGTACTTGGTTTGCGGAATGAGGGTATGATAAAATTTTGAGTAAAACGCCTGTTCGCAACTTTTATAGCATATGGGGGAACAACATGAATATTAACGAATTTCAGCATTGGGTGAAGGATTATTATCAGCAGCGTCAATGGTCAGATCTGAATATCTTTGTTCGTATCGGGTTTCTTGCTGAGGAAACGGGAGAGGTCGCGCGTGCAATTCGTGCACTAGAGATCGGACGAGATCGCCCAGATGAAATAGAAGGCACATATGAGCAGAATAAAAGGGAGCTGACAGAAGAACTGGGAGATGTGCTGGGTAATCTAGTTGTGATTGCCAATAAGTACGATATCTCTCTCGAAGATATTTTAGAGGCACATAAAGATAAGCTCCAAGCACGGTACGCATCAAAATAATAAGAATGGAGTGTGGGGTAATGAAATCAATCGCTGTATTCTGTGGCTCCAGTGAAGGAAGCACTTCTATATACAAAGAAAGTGCAGCACAGCTGGGTCAGGTGCTGGCTAAACAACAGATCACTCTTATTTATGGCGGATCAAATGTAGGGCTGATGGGAGCTGTTGCTGATGCGGTCTTGGAACACGGTGGCCGAGTGATCGGCGTGCTGCCTCATTTTCTGCAATCTCGTGAAATTGCGCATAAGGGCTTATCCGAGCTCATTATGGTGGATTCCATGCACGAGCGTAAAGCCAAGATGGCTGAATTGGCAGATGGATTTATTGCTCTTCCGGGCGGACCTGGAACGATGGAAGAATATTTTGAAATATTTACATGGGGCCAGCTTGGGTTACACCAGAAGCCATGTGGCTTGCTAAATATCAATGGATATTTTAATTCGCTGGTATCTATGTTTGATGTTATGGAGCGTGAGCAATTCATGCAGCCGAAATATCGATCCATGATCCTTACGGATCATACCCCGGAAGGTATTCTTCAGCAGTTCTCGACTTACAAGGCTCCTTCTGTTAAGACTTACCTCACTGAAGAGCGTACTTAACCTAATGAGGCATTGTTTCCGTAGTTTATTCGGCATGAACCCTGCAATTATACCGGGATCATGCCTTTTTCAATTGGAGGACAGTTAGTCTGTGAATCAGCTGCTGGGGTTATTAAAAAATAAATATTAATTCCTTAGATTCCGATTGCGATATCTGGCATCGGTCTCGATGTCATATAACCCGATATAGTCATTCGATCCGCAGTTTTAACCTGATTCAGCTTGTAGAAATCGTTTAGCCATTCTTCATGCAGGTCTTCATAGATCTGGACAGAAGTCAGCTCGAATAACAAAACAGCCCATCTTCCAATGAAGGAGTATGGGCTGTACGAGTTTGAATTTTTTTCGAGTGTAAGCAGGATTGCTTCTACATGTGAAGTCAGGTCCTCGCTTCGTGGCTATCCTTGAAAATTAATGAACTCTTTATTAATCACTTGGGCATCTTTGAATCCCATTTTATATGCTGTCTTCATAACACGGGTGTTACTTTGCAAAAAGAGATCCTCTAATAATCCGATGCTGTTGTCCAATTTGTCGGGAGTTTGATCTTTGATCGTTTCGAGAGTCTCACTGAAGAGCTGATAAAGGTCATTGTGCTCCTTTTCGCATATCTCTACAATATCCTGTGATCTTCTTTCCAACACATCTTTTATCATTTGTTCTACCATCGATAAGCCCTCCAGTTGATGTCCATTTTTCTAAGTTAGTTATTGCTTAGGGGTTCTTCATCGGTAAGTCATGTATAAGATGAATAATCAACATTCTCGTATACATCATACCTTCTCCGTGTCGAAAAATTTGTCACCTTATGTCGAAAGGCTCTTAGGTAATATTTTCTTAAACGAATCAAGAGTTATGAAATTGATTCAAATGCTTTTATGAATATGTATAATCTCTTGTTTACGATATTGGCCTGGCGTCATGCCGGTTTCCTTTTTAAACATCCGATTGAAGGAGGAGAAATTGACATATCCGACCTGGGAGGCAATCCGGTTGATCGTAATGTCAGTCGTGATTAACATCTCCTGTGCTTTTTCTACTCGGACACGATGCAAATGCTCGCTGAAGGTGCTGCCGGTTTTTTCTTTGATATAGGTTGATAAGTAAGTGCTGGACATATTGAGCAGATCGGACAGATAGTTAAGTGACAGGTCCTGGTGGTACTTCTGCTGAATGATATCAAGCACATATACGGCGAGCGTATCTTTAATTCCGACAGTTGGTTCGCCCGGATCCTCTCTCTTATCTAAGGCTTGCATATGAACGTTTGGCTGCTGCTGTTGCAGAAGTGGAGCTGGTAGTGCATCGGCCGGTTTGGTAATCAGCTGAATCCGCTGAGATGCAGGGGCTTGTCCAATCAAGTGAAGGGTCTGCTGATAGATCTCGCTGAGGAGGAATTGTCCAGGGTATGAATCACTGACAGCAATTTGCAGTTTCCGACCATCTAACAACTCCTGCTCCCATAGAGGAATTTGCGCTTCTAGATTGGCAATAAGCACGTCCCGGTCTGTGTTATAGAATATGGAGATGATGTGCATCGGTTCGATTTGAAACGTATGAGTAGAAGGTGCGCAGGCTTCAGCAAATTGGCGGATCGTAAGGATCCTATGGTGTGCGTTATCACAGGATGAAGATTTACACATTGGGTTATCTGCACTAGCCTCGATCTCGGTAAGGGAGTTATACAAGACAATAATCGTACTGCTGGCAGGGGGATGTTCTCCTGCCCTTTTTAAATCTGGGTTAAGACGCTTGATTTCATTGATATGATCTAAAGTGATGATGGAAGGCATGGTTTCGGCTGCCCACTTCATATAATAGTTGCGTTCTTCTAATAGGCGGTTCACTTCAAGTACGGCTGTATTGAGGTTAATCCGGGAGTCCATGTTCAATGGCACATGGCTGGACAATGCTTGACCGATCGCCTTGATCGGAGTACGGATCTGAGTGTAGAACAGGAACAGCCCTGTCATGCATATAGCGAGTAACAAGTACAAGACGGCTAAGATGGTGCCCAGGAAGAGGGATGACCGCGCTACTTCGGCATTACTTACGGCACTTATCCATTTCGTTCCATTCAAGGTTTCAGTATAAAAATAGTATTGGTTATGCGATTGGGCTATATTTTGGCCAGGCTGGAATGTAGGAATGGGCATGGAGACTGCTGATGTGTCTGAACTGTACAACTCCATCCCATTTGCAGCGAATACGATGAGGTTATCAGGAAGGAGCCCCTGGTGAGATGCTTCTACAAGATGATGGGAAATATCCATATGTGATTGTGAGTCAGTCAGCCCGACAGCTGTATGCTCCAGCTGGAATAAGTATTCTTTTATCGCTTCATTAATAACTGCCCTATTTAGTATGGAGGTGGTAAACAAGTACAGGATAGCAATAAGCGCAAATATCGTCGTCATGCCGGTTATGGATCTGCCGTCCCACCTAATGCTCATCTCAATGAACCTCCCCGAGAACATGCTGTATCTTACAAATACTAATAGAGAATTGTTTCATATATATGTAGGAAATGTAATAGGAGTGTTAAGAAACTTAGTGTCGATATTTCAGAATTTTTGCATTTTTTTCACTTCATGCTTTTTTGCGGTGATTAGCTAAAAAAATGTATATGTTCCAATTAAATGTTCATTGTCGTCTTCCTTCCTCTTCGGATACCCTTTAAAAGGTCATCATTATACAATATGAGGAGATGAAGAAGAGGGAATGTTTAGTTTGAACCAAATGAAGCGATGGACAGCCGTATGTATGACAGCCGTACTGGTTGTGACGGGATCGGTTGGAGGAGTGGCTCCATGGTTTGGCGTCCAGTCGGCATATGCTGAAGCCTCTGCTGAAGTTTCAGCAGAAGCTCCTACTGAGACTCCTGTAGAGGCTCCTACCGAAACTCCTACTGAAGCGCCTGTTGAGCCTCCAGTTGAAGCTCCAACTGAAGCTCTTGGCGCCGCCCCGGTGGTTACTTATGAGCAGCAAGCGGAGTCAACAGCACCTATGGACATGACGGTTACGTTGTCTGTATATAGTGAAACCGCAATCACGTCGGGGACACTATACTATAAGGATAATAATGATGAAACTTTCGAAGCTGTGCCAATGAGCATCGGCGATCCAATTGATGGATATTCAGCGTTAACTGGGATCCTTCCGGAGTCTGTCATGCGGGACGCTGAAATGGTGAATTATTACTTTGAGGTTACGAGCGAGAACGGAACAACACGGAGTCCGGCTGAAGAGGGAGCGGTATATGAGCTTCTAATTGAGCAGACTGCTGTAGAAGAGACGCCGAGTCTTCTGATTACGGAGATTGTATTTAATGCTCCGGGCGATGGAGAAAAATCGGAATATATCGAAGTTTACAATAACAGCCCGCAGCCCATTAATCTATCCGACTATTATGTGCATTACGAGAATCATGATGGAAGCACGGTTCGGGATTGGACGCTTCCCAATCAGGAAGCAGGGCCATGGGAGACGGTAGTCTTGCTCGGCAAGAACAGCAGTCTGCCGCTTGTGAACAGTGACTACGGTGTTTCACTGGCAGAACATCAGATTGCAGTCATGACCCAGCCTAGCGGCAACCTGGTAAACACAGGCACATACACAGCATCGATTAAGACGGTTGCCGCCAACGAAACCTTATCATCGGTCCGTTATAACGATGCAGCAGTGAACAGCTCGGAGATCGGTGACGATCAGGATAAGACGAGCGTAGTTTATAAATATAACGCAGACAGCTCCATGATGGAAAAATGGTTTAACTTCGGCATCCCAACACCAGGAACACTACTGGATGGTCAGGTGCCCGATCCATCAGCAGAGAATCCGTCCCTGCTTCCGGTGATCAGTCATCAACCTGCCGGCACGGTGCCGCTGCAGGATGTTGCGCTCACCTCTTCCGTATACAGCCCATCCAATCTGGAATCAGCTACACTGTATTTCAAAGACAGCTCAGCAAAAACTTATACAGCCGTTGAAATGTCAGTGGAAACAGGAGAAGCAGGAAATTACAGCCTCTCTGGAACGCTCGGGCTTACCTCTATTGGTTATTCAGGCAGCATAGATTATTACATAACAGCCCGCAATGAAGAAGGGCTGAGCCGCACAGAGATATATAAGCTTGCAATTGATCGGGAAATTCCGGAGCTGCTCATCACCGAGATCGTGTTTAACGCTCCGAATGATGAATACTCGGAATATATTGAAGTCTACAACAATAGCGCCGAGACGATAAATTTATCAGACTACTATGTATCTTACGAGAACTATAATGGTACCACCGTATATAACTGGACGCTGGGCGATCAGGAGCTGCAGCCTTGGAAGACCGTTGTGCTGCTCAGAAAAAACAGCAGCCTTCCTCTCGTCAACAGCGAATACGGAGTATCCCTTACCCAGGATCAGATTCTGATCATGAATCAGCCCTCGGGCAATCTGGTCAATACAGGAACCTACACGGCTTCCATCAAAAAGACGGGTGATGACCTGATTGTATCATCTGCAAGATATAACGATATTGCCATCGGTCCGAAGGATGTGACGGATAACGGTGACAAGACCAGCGTCGTCTACAAATATCCGGCGAGCGGCGCTCTGATGGACAAGCTGGCATCCAAGCAGATTCCGACACCAGGAAGCATTCTCGAAGGACAAGTTCCTCTACCGCAGGTAGATGACCCTACACAGCTGCCTGCTATCAGCTATGAGCAGGCGATTACGACTACGAATCCTCAGGATGTATCCATTGAAGCTGCCGTTACAAGCGAAACGGCTTTAATAGGTGCCAAGCTGTATTACAAGGCAGACTATGAGATTTTGTACAGCAGTACTGAGATGACCATTACGGAGGGCGCCGAAGGGAATTATTCCGTGGCAGGGGTTATTCCGGCTAAGGCGATGGCAAGCACGCAGCAAGTTCAATATTATTTCACGATTCAAAATGAATATGGTACGTCAAGGAGTCCGTCAGAGGACCACGAGACATATGAGCTTCAAGTAGAGCTTGATGGAGAGCCTCCATATTTGCTGATTACGGAAATTGTATTTAACGGTCCAAATATCAACGGTGCCGACGTCCCTGCATGGGAATATATTGAGCTGTACAACAACAGTGATCAGGTCATTTCGCTGCAGGATTACTACATTGATTACACCGATTTAAGCGGTGTTACTCAGTATACTTGGCAGTTCAGTGATAACGTTCAGATGGAGCCAGGCAAAGCGCTTGTGCTGCGGATGGAGCCGACAGATGATAACGGCTCGGTGGACAAATTCAACGCTGCTTACAAGCTGACAGGTGATAAACAGATTGAAGAAGTAGATATCGCTAATCTCAGAGGGGACAGCAGCCTTGCGAATACATCTTCAAGGATTGTAAACATTGTAACCCAATCGGGACATAAGGTTGTATCCGCAGCTTATAATGACAGTGCAACTGCGGATAATCCAGCGCCTGACAATTTAACGGACACCTCTGTGACCTATTTACCGAATTATGTAACCGAGGATATGGTCAAATGGGGTGTGAAAGTAACGCCGACACCAGGCATCGTACTGGATGAACAGATACCGTTAACATCCGTTGCTCTCCCGGATGATTATCTGCCTCCAGTCATTAAACACACCCGCGGGGCAGGCAGCATCGGGATGGAGGATTATACCATCTCCGCTCAAATTACGGATGATACAGCCTTAATCGAAGCGAAGCTATATTATAAAACAGATGTGATGTCAGACTTCACCTCTGTGTCCATGACCCGGCAAGAAGGGGATTCGTACGAAGCGGTCGTACCGGAAGAAGCACTGACAGGCGCGAGCCGTCTGTACTATTATTTCGAAGCATCTGATGGAGTCCATATTACAGTGAAAAAGGACGTGAAGAACGAGCCTTATGAAATTAAAGTGCTCGAGTCCATATCATCTGTAGTTCCTGAGCTGCTCATTACTGAGCTCGTGCCAGACAGTACGGGGAGCGATATGTATGAGTACATTGAGGTGTACAACAATTCGACGCAAACCGTAAATTTGAAGGATTACCAAATCGTATATGTTTATTATCATGGCGGAACGGACGCTTGGGATCTGCCGCATAACCTGGAGCTGCCGGCTGGAGAAACGGCTGTGATCTGGGTACAGTCTGATCTGAGCAAGGACGAGCCGGTCAGCAGCTTTAACAGTCACTGGGGCGTCAACCTGCCGGAAGATCGGGTCATGTCGATCTACTCGATAGGTATGAACAATTCGAACGAAGGACGTATTGTTCTTGCCGAGGATTCTCATTTTGCGGTCGACCATGCCCGCAACCCAATTGTACAAGCCTGGTTCAACGTAGGTATTGATGAGGTAGAGAACGACGGTACGAGTATCGTATATGAATACCCTAAGGACGGCTCTACCAAAATGGTGAAGCGTTCCGCGCGCATGACGGCTACACCAGGCCAGCTTATTGAAGCACAGGTACCTGAACAGCTTGTTGAAGTGCCGGAAGATACGAGCGAGCCGATCATTACCCACGAAGCTAAAGCAGAGGATACTCTTTTTGGCTCGCTGACATTTGAAGCGACTGTCACCGATGATGAAATGGCAAAACGTGTGTCATTGTTCTTCAAGCGGGATATGGATGCTGACTACACAGAAGTCAACATGAAGCGCACAGCGGAAGGCTCGGATGTATTCATGTCCGCTGAAGTGAACAAGGCACTGCTGCTTGGCGCAGCACATGTCGATTATTACTTTGAAGCAACGGATGGGCAGAATATTGTCCAGTCAGACAGCTATAGCCTCGGCTTTGTAAATCATGGACCGTTGTGGATTGATTTTGCAAATGTCGAATTCTTAAGCGGAACAGCTGTTGTTCAAGGCAGTACGGAAATTGCCGGTGAGTCGATGAGTCTGGCGGTGGATGGAACGGAGCTTGAAGCGAATCCCGCCCTGCACCTGACGCCAACGCTTACGTATCGGGTTGACGATATAAACAACGGGTTCCAGAATGGTTTGTTTATTAATGATGAGCTGGTTACCCTGTTGCCAGTAAGTACTTATTATCAGCAGAAGTATGTTGATATTCCGAAGCATGTTCTGCGTCCAGGAGAAAATATCATCAAGATTACGGCCGGGACGAAGGAAGACCCACTGGAGTTCGGTACATCGAACAATAATGATGACTATCGGATTGAGGGAGTAGAGCTGCTGCTGCCTGACGGTACTTCGGCTGAGTGGATCTCGGCACGTGCCAAGACATTAAACGCAGACAGCTTTACAGATATCGATCCGGCAGACCGCCATAAGATTGGAGATAGCGGCGGGTATGTCGAGTATATCGAAATTACATTCAACGTGCCGGCAGATGTATTCCGCAGCATCTATGCGGAGGTAGATACGACAGCACTAACAGATGGAGAGCATCTGTTCACCTTGTCCTCAGGAGCGGGTAACTCTGTCGAGCAAACCGCCGTTGTTGACAATACCGCGCCTCTATTTGAGAGCTTCTCCATTGAGGACGGCAAGCTGTACACAGGTGAATTCGAGCTGAATGCGAATATCGTGGATGCTGTATCAGGTGTAGCTTCGGTAACGGCTGCTCTTGACGGCTCAGTGGTTGAGCTGCCATCTATGGTTCATGCTTCAGAACTCACGGTCGGTGAGCATATCTTTGAAGTAACGGCAACGGATGCGGCAGGAAATACGGTGACGCGCAAAGGTGTGTTTACTACGGACGAAACGGCGCCGAACGCTCCTGAGGATCCGAATCCAGCAGATGGTGCAGCAGGTGTGAGCCGTGATGCGGTGCTCAGCGTAACCGCAAGTGATCCGAATGGAGATGCAGTGGACGTTTCCTTTGGTCAAGGCTATCGTTATGATTTCGACGAGAAGTCGGGTATTGAAGCCTATTCCAATGCCGTTGACCGCGAGCCGCCAATTGAATTGAATCCAGAAGGAGAAGAAGCATTCACAGCAGAAGCAGAAGCGCTCGTCGCGAAGCAGGACGGCGAATATTACGTAACAGACGCAAGTGGTCTGTTCCCTTACCAGCGCTATGAATTCAAGCTGGACGAAGATGCAAACGGAATTGAAGAGATTGAAGTCGTATGGCAGGGGCACTCCGTTGAGGGCCGTCAGGTGACCATGTATACGTGGAACTATAACACGGGCAAATGGGAAGCGGCTGCCAGAGGCGTCGGTGCAGAAGATTTTGAACTGAGAGCCACCGTAAACGCTGCGGACATGGTGAAGGACGAAGCTATTCAAGTGCTTATTCAGGACTTGATTGTAGCTGAAGATGCCTCAGCTTCGGAAGATCCGGATGGTGATGGCAAGTTCACCTTTGCCTTCTCTACAGATACGCAGTACTACGCAGACTCCTATCCGGATATTTTCCGGTCTCAGATGCAGTACATCGCTGATATGAAGGAAGAGATGGATATCCGCTATCTCATTCATACCGGAGACATTGTTGACGACTGGTACCGCCCGGACGAATGGGCGATAGCAGATGAGAGCTTTAAAATCATTGAGGAAGCCGGACTTCCATACGGTGTCGTTGCAGGGAATCATGATGTGAACTTCAATGCCGCCGATTATACCGAGTACTGGAAATATTTTGGGCGTGATCGGTTTGAGAGTCAGCCAACTTACGGAGACGATTTAAACAACAACCGTGATCACTATGATCTTGTATCAGCCAACGGCCAGGATTTCATTATTTTGTATCTGGGCTGGAGCATCCAGGAGGATACAGTGGAGTGGGCAAATGAAGTATTGAAGAAGTACCCGGACCGTTACGCTATTATCGGAACGCATGAATATATTTCTCCATCTGGAGCCTATTCTGGCCAAGGTCAAATGATCTGGGATGAGATTGTAGCGAAGAATCCGAATGTGAAGATGGTCCTCTGCGGTCATATTCATGGCGTAGGCTATAACGTCAAGCATCTGGAAGACGGCCGCGTCGTCGTAGAAATGCTGGCAGATTATCAATCCGGTCCTATGGGTGGTTCAGGATACATGCGCTTCCTGGAATTCGATCCGGCGGAAGAGCAGATTCATGTGAAGACTTATTCACCTTATCTTGATGACTGGAATTATTTTGAGGACGGTTCCGACGATTTCTACATTCCATTTGAAACACAGGACCCTCTCAAGCGAGTAGCTACAGATTATATCGGAGTGAATCTCTATAGTACAAACGAGATCGGGACACAGCAAGCCGTCGAAAGTGGAAGCAGGGCGACCACGACCTGGGATTCACTAGACGCGAATCAGGATTATTTCTGGTATGCGAAGGCAACCGATCCATCCGGCAGCTCGGCACTCTCGCCAATCTGGAAGTTCTCCACGGGTACTGGCGGTAATGGTGACGGCGATGGTGACGGTGACGGTGACGGTGACGGCGATGGAAATGGTAATGGTAATGGTAATGGTAATGGTAATGGAAACGGCAATAACAATAACAATAACAATAACAATAACAACGGCTCCGGCAGTGGTACATCAACGGACAGCGAATGGACTGAAATCACAGCGGAAGACATTTCTGCGGATGGTGACAGTGTAAGCCTGAGAGCAGAGGACGACGCGGCAGGATTGATCTTAACCTCATCAGCGCTTACTAGCATGGGAGACCGCAGCTTGACGATTACTCTTGCGGACGGTGCTATGATCACCATGAGTGCAGCAGAACGAACTGCATTAGCTGGTGAGCTCGGTGTTAATGAACAACTGTATGTTTCTACACAAGCAGCCTCGGAGGAGGCAGTGAACGAAGCAGTTCGCGATTACAGCATGGAACAGAAAGCAAACTTTAAAATGGTCGGCAATCCAGCTAAGGTAGAGATTGGAAAACGCGGTGCGGATGGTACAGTGAAGCCGCTTGATGCTTCGGTAACCATCAAGCTGAAGGCCGATAATGTGAAGAATGATCGCCTGGCCGGTATTTATCATATTGACGAAGACGGAAGTGTAACCTGGGTTGGCGGCAGTTATGCAGATGGCAGCTACTCAGCAACCGTACAAGAGGCTGGTACGTATGTCGTAATGGAATTTAACAAGCTCTTTACGGACGTAACCGAAGGACATTGGGCTTACCATTATGTACAGCTGCTCAGTTTCCAAGGTATCGTCAATGGAATGACGGATACAACGTTTGGTGCTTCAGAGTCGACAACAAGAGCTGAATTTGTCACGCTGGTGGCAAGAGCATTTGGACTTACAGCATCTGCAGGCGCTGACACCTTCAGTGATGTTAAGGCTGGAAGCTGGTATGCAGAAGCTGTACAAGCAGCTTATGAAGCGGGCATTGTTTATGGCACAAGTGCAGACCAATTTGAACCAGGCAAGTCAATTAGCCGGGAAGAGATGGTTGTCATGATTGTGCGTGCCCTCGAGCATATGAGCGGCAAGGAATTGGAGGCCGGAAGCGGTACAGCCTTTACCGATGACAATCAGATCAGCGGATGGGCCAAGGAAGCAGTCAATAAGGCGACGGCAATGGGATTCATTGCAGGCAAAGGAAACAATAGCTTTGATCCTAAAGGCATGGCATTGCGTTCTGAGACAGCGAAGGTTCTCGCTCTGATGCTGGAGCAAATGCAATAACAAGGTTAGGGAGAAGGCCTGCAACAAGAGGGCTTTCTCCCTTTCTTTTCAATAGAATGAGTATTTTACATTATTAAACATTTATTTCATCATCGGATAAACATAGGATGCTATATTGATTGCATTTGAGTGTACAAGAGATCGGTACTGGAGGATATGACATGCAATTATATGGTCAGTATGGCAGGACAGTAGAATCGGCTTCGCGTGTGCGCAGAAGCTTGTTCTGCATCGGGATGAGAGGATACACCAAGCGGATCGCGGCTTTCATCCTCTTTTTTTGGGCATCATTTATTCTTGCTCACCCGGTAAGTGCACACATGAATACATTGGGATATTCCAATATCCAGGTGGACCAGAGCGGATTGATTTACGAAATAGAGCTTGATCTGCAGGAAGTAGCTCAGTGGATGGATGTTCGATCTGGCGGTGTGTTCGTACTGGGTGGAGGCAATAAGCCTCCGGAGGGCGAGGTTGCATGGACACAGGACGAGCTTAGATCCTTGATCGAGGAATCCTTAATCGTAGAGGGAGAAGGTCAGGCTGCCGAGCTTGCATCCATAGATGATATCAGGATCGTGGAACGAAATGACATCGGCTATCTGCATATGCAGCTTGGATATGATTTTGCAGAAGCGGCAGATGATTATTCAGTCAACTATAATTTCTTTTTTGATATGGACGCCAATCATCAGAACTTTGCTGCCATTCGGATGGGAGAGGCCTCAAAGGATATTGTTTTTACCAACGGACAGCAAGTGGCTGCCGGTGAAATTACAGCTGAAGGAAGCAGCAGCACGACCGTGGAGCTGCCCAACTGGGCGGTCACGACGTGGAACTACTTGGTGATCGGAGTTCAGCACATCTGGCTGGGCCTTGACCATCTGCTGTTTATCCTTGCTCTGGTATTGGCCAAGCTGCGGCCATGGGACTATGTGAAGGTCCTGACGGCTTTCACCGTCGGGCACAGCTTGACCATAGCTTTGGCTGCACTGGACATAGTACGCCTGCCGTCAAGCTTCGTGGAGCCTTTCATTGCACTCAGTATTGCCTATGTTGCTGTTGAGAACATCTTCCGCAAACAAGTGAACCGGCGCTGGCTCGTTGCTCTGCTGTTCGGTCTGATCCATGGCTTTGGCTTTGCCCAGGTGCTTCAGGAATCTCCTGTAGATTCCATTGTTCTTGCATTAATTTCGTTCAACGTTGGTGTGGAGATTGGTCAGCTGTCTGTGCTGGTCTTAGTTATTCCGCTGCTCCTGTGGCTGAGAAGATTTACGAAAGTCTATACGTACAGCAATGCCATAGTATCCGGGGGCATCATGCTGTTTGGCCTGTTCTGGTTCGTTATTCGGGTCATTTAATGACAAAAAAGAATCATAGAAAAATATGAAAAACCTAGATATAATCTGATAATATGCTCCATTAACGAGGTAAAGTGAAAGGGGGTATTTCTTAAGTGACAATAAAGTATTCTGTCCTCCAAGCAACGATTCATGATTTAGATGATTTGGTTCCGTTGTTTGATTCTTATCGTGTGTTCTATGGGCAAGCATCCGATCCTGAGGGAGCCAGGGAGTTTTTGTTCAACCGCTTTAATCATGCAGAATCGGTCGTATTTATTGGACGTGCTGCTTCTGATGGACAAGTCGTTGGGTTTGCTCAGCTCTATCCAACCTTCTCATCCATCTCTATGATGCGTTCATGGGTACTTAATGATCTATATGTAGTAGAAACGCATCGCAGAGAAGGGATTGCGGATCTGCTGCTGCAGCAGGTTAAGGAATTCGCAGCAAAGACTAAGGCTAAAGGGGTAGCGTTATCTACAGCGCCAGAAAATAAGGCAGCACAGACGCTTTATGAGAAGCATGGATTTGTCATAGATGACGAATTTTATTCCTACTTTTTGACCTTGCCACTTCAATAGTACATATATCAGGTGGTTCTAGTTCGAGCAGTAACATTTATGCCATGTATGGTCGAGTCCTGCAGTGCTAAAAGTAGACTCTGTTCGAGCGCATATGCTACAATGTTCGCAAGGAAAATAAGCTTGAAGAAAAAGGAGAAAAACATACCAGCCATGGATAAAACAATGGAAGTTATTAATTACATCAAAGATAGCAAAAAGGTTACGCCTGTAAAGGTGTATTTCAACGGTAAAATCACTTCTCCAGTAGAAGGCGTTAAAGTATTCGACTATGGTGACGGCGGCGTGCTGTTTGGCGATTGGGCAGAAGTTCAAGAGCTGCTTGCGAACGAGAAAGGAATTGAGTCTTACGAGGTTGAGCATGATCGTCGTAATTCCGCAATTCCGATGCTTGACCTGAAGGGAATCAATGCCCGTATCGAGCCTGGCGCGATCATTCGTGACAAAGTAGAGATCGGCAACAATGCGGTTATCATGATGGGCGCGGTTATTAATATCGGCGCTTCTATCGGTGAAGGCACAATGATTGACATGAACGCAACGCTTGGCGGACGTGTTCAAGTCGGCAAGATGTGCCACGTTGGCGCAGGTGCGGTACTGGCTGGCGTGATCGAGCCTCCTTCTGCACAACCGGTTGTCATCGAGGATGATGTTGTCATCGGTGCAAACGTCGTTGTTCTCGAAGGCGTGCGCGTAGGCAAAGGCGCTGTAATTGCTGCAGGAGCGGTTGTTATCGAAGACGTGCCTGAGAACGCAGTGGTTGCTGGTATTCCCGCTCGTGTAATCAAGATGGTTGATGACAAGACGAAATCCAAGACAACCATTATCGAAGGTCTTCGCAACCTGAAATAAAGCAAGCTAATGTAATCAACGCGCGCCATCAACAGTGGCGCGTGTTTGTTTATGAGCAGGATTATGCTTGAATGTACATAGCTATAACGGAAAACGAACGGGCTTAATGAGTGACTTGAGGAGTGATCGAATGAGCATATTTGTAGAGTTAAGACGGAGGCTGCACCAGATTCCTGAGCCAGGCTTTGAAGAATTCAAGACACAGGCTTTGCTGCTGGAATATATAAGAGGCCTGCCGCAGGACCGGCTGGAGATAAAGACGTGGCGTACTGGTATTTTGGTCCGAGTGAAGGGGCTGATTGGCGAGCGTTGTTTGGGATATCGGGCGGACATGGACGGGCTGCCGATTGATGAAGAAACCAGCTATGAATTCCGATCAACGCATCCTGGTTACATGCATGCTTGTGGACATGATCTGCATATGGCTATCGGTCTCGGGGTGCTCACGGACATAGTGAATGTACCCATTAATGATGATGTTCTGTTCGTGTTTCAGCCGGCGGAAGAGGGGCCAGGCGGCGCTCTGCCCATGCTGGCAAGCGAGGAATTTAAGGCGTGGAAGCCTGATTTCATGATGGGGCTGCATATTGCTCCTGAATACCCGGTAGGCACGATAGCTACGAAGCCGGGTATCCTGTTCGCCAACACATCAGAGCTGTTTATTGATCTGACAGGTAAAGGCGGCCATGCGGCTTATCCGCATCGGGCGATCGATATGATCGTTGCGACGTCGAGTCTCGTGATGCAGATGCAGTCCATTGTCTCGCGCAACGTCGATCCACTGGACTCCGTGGTTGTGACACTTGGCAAAATTACAGGTGGAACCAAACAGAATATTATTGCAGAACGGGTTCGTCTGGAGGGCACGATCCGGTCATTGTCAGCAGATTCGATGGCGGATGTGAAATCCCGAATTGAAGCGCTGCTGACAGGTGTTGAAGCCGGCTTTAATTGCAAGACCGAGCTGGATTACGGTTCCAATTATTATCAGGTCTACAATAATGAAGAAGAAGCTGAGCGATTTATGGACTTCGTACATCATTTTGACGGTGTGGAATTGATTGAATGCACTGAAGCCATGACGGGCGAAGATTTCGGATACTTCCTGCGCGATATCCCTGGTTTGATGTTCTGGCTTGGTGTTGACACGTCCTATGGATTGCATCATGCGAAGCTTGAGCCACAGGAGGAAGCGATCGGCGTAGCCATCAAAGTTGTATCTAATTATTTGCGTCATCGTTCTTCATAACGAACATTCCTTAAAAAAAGCTGCTTCTGCGCTTATGCGCAGAAGCAGCTTTTTGCATGCACCTGTTTAGTTGGACAATCCTTGTACGAACGATTCTATCCGATCCATTGCCTCACGAAGGACCTCCATCGAGCAGGCATAGGAGATGCGGATATAGTTGTCGCCGAAGGGAGCGAACGCCGCTCCCGGCACGACTGCGACCCGTTTCTCTTCAAGCAGACGATGGGCGAACGTGGTGGAATCAAGTCCAAACTTAGCCACGGAAGGGAAGATGTAAAAAGCACCGTGTGGCTGTGTGACCTCAAATCCTGCGCTCACCAGCCGCTCATAAGCATAGTCACGGCGCCGTGCATACTCCGCACGCATCGGCAGTGCGTCATCGATGCCAGCGGTCAGCGCTTCAACCGCAGCTGCTTGACTGACGGAGCTGGCGCATGTGACATTATATTGATGCACTTTCACAATATGGCGTGCCAGGTAAGCCGGAGCGAACAGCAGCCCGATACGCCACCCGGTCATCGAGTGTGACTTAGACAACCCGTTGATCACAATGGTCTTCTCACGCATGCCCGGCAGAGCCGCAATGGAAGTGTGCGTCCCGTCAAATACAAGCTCGCTGTAGATCTCGTCTGACAGGACGAACAGCTCGCGCTCCCGAACCAGATCCGCGATCTCGTTAAGCTCGTCAGAGCTCAGTGTACAGCCCGTCGGATTGGAAGGTGATGCCAGCACGATGCAGCGGGTACGCTCCGTCAAATGCTGACGAATCAAATCGGCTGTCAGCTTAAAGCCGCTGCCGGTCGTATCGATATGCACCGGCTTCGCGCCGCACATGCGAATAATGGGCTCATACCCCGGATAGATGGGGCCTGGCAGAAGTACTTCGCTGTCCTCCGTAAGAATTGTCCGAAACGTCACATCAATTGCCTCACTGGCGCCAGTCGTCACGATGATCTCATCCGCAGGATCGTATGTAAGTCCGTACTTCTGTGTCATGAAATGGGCTGCCGCTGTACGCAATTTGATGGTTCCCGCATTCGGCGTGTACACCGTTTCCCCACTGTCAATTGCTTGCTTGGCGGCCTCTAATATATGCTGCGGTGTCGGAAAATCCGGCTGCCCGATCGTGAGCGATAACACCTCGTCGTATTGACTGACCTTGTTGGCCATTTTTCGTATGCCGGATACTTCAATGCTGCGAACCTCCGGCCTGATTAGATGCTCCATAATTTCACCTGTCCCGTCTATATGTTTCAATGGTAATCATCATATCATATCGAACGGGGCACTTCGAGAGGGGCACTCAGAATAAACGGAGGCTGCAGTTAATTGCTTCCTGATACCGTAGATCAGCTGATTTTAAATAGAAGTTGTTTCCAGATGCTCTCCCCACTGCTTGAGCGACTGCGCATCATGATAGCCCAGCTTGTGAGCGGTCTTGATCAACTGAATATTGCTATGAAGAAAGATATCTTCCAACATTCCCGTTTTGTTATATAAATGCTCAGGCATGTGCTGTCTCATATTTTCCAGTGTTTCACTAAATAGCTTATAGAGCTCCAGATGTTCTCTTTCACATATTTCTACAATTTCCACACTTCTTCTATCAAGCACTTCTCTCAAAATTTGATCTACCATCTTCTATAGTCCTCCCTGTTGTCCATCAATTGAGATAAGAATATGCCTACTGTATACAACGAATATCATCGCAATATAAAAATGGAGTACAAATTATATTAATATTATATTGTTAATATATTCCATACGGAGTTTACTTCGTGATATGGAGTTAATGTCGAATTATTGTGGCTTTTTGTTACGAAGATTCCGGGTAAGAAATTAAACGTTTTCATGATACAATGTAAACGTAATCATCAGTATCTAATTTGTAAAAGTGAGAGGTGGCCCATGAATCAACAAATATTGTTTAATGACGGCTGGGAATTTGCCAAGATGCACCTTGAAGCAAAGGACGCAGGGAGAGCAGGGCAAGATCCCAGTGAACTGGATGCAACGACAGCAGCAGGGCTTCATTATGAGCCGGTCGATCTTCCCCACGACTGGTTAATCTATAACTCGCTGGACTTATACGAGAACAGCATTGGCTGGTATCGCAAAAGATTTACATATAGCGGGGATGAGAAACAGGTTCTCCTCGCTTTTGACGGTGTCTATATGGATTCTACAGTTTATGTAAACGGTCAATTTGCTGGGGAGTGGAAGTATGGATATTCCGCTTTTGAGCATGAGATCACGAAGACACTCGTACCCGGTGAGAACGAGATCATCGTCAAGGTCGTGCATCAAAGCCCGAACAGCAGATGGTATTCTGGAGCCGGAATTTATCGTGACGTATGGCTCAAGACAAGAGACAATAGTCATATCGTGACGAACGGGATCTATGTTTCTACAACTCAGCAGGAACAAGGCTGGCTGGTTGAAGTGGATACGGACGTGTTCATCCAGCAGGACGGTGAACTCGTTCACAACATCATGTATCAGGGGGATGTCATTGCTTCTTCTGCAGATCAGCTTAAGGCAGGCAGCGATTCCGTAGTGATGAATCATCAGCAGTTGACAGCTGAGGACCCACTACTCTGGAGTACGGATGAGCCGCATCTATATGAGTTGGTTACAGAGCTTAAGATCGCTGGAGAGACAGTGGAGAGGGTCGCACAACATATCGGCTTCCGCAAGATCAGCTTGGACCCGAACGACGGTTTCCGCCTGAACGGCGTGAAGATGAAGCTGAACGGGGTGTGCGAGCATCATGATTTGGGAGCTCTGGGAGCGGCATTTAACGTAACGGCTCTGCGCAGAAGATTCGAGCTGCTGAAGGAGATGGGAGTAAACTCCATTCGCACAGCCCACAACATGCCGGCGAAGGCATTTATGGAGCTGGCTGATGAGATGGGGATGCTGATTGTCTCTGAAGGCTTTGATATGTGGGAGAGATCCAAGACGCCTTATGACTATGCGCGTTTCTTCCCGGAATGGGTGCATACGGATGTGAAGAGCTGGGTGATGCGGGATCGCAACCATCCAAGTCTTATTATGTGGAGTATTGGGAACGAGATATATGATACGCATGCAGATGAGCGTGGACAAGAAGTGACCCGAATGCTCATGGATTATGTGCTGGAATTTGATCCGAAGCAGAATGGACGCGTGACGATCGGCTCCAACTATATGCCGTGGGAGAATGCTCAGAAATGCGCCGACATCGTTAAAGTGGCGGGCTACAACTATGCTGAGAAGTATTATGACAAGCACCATGAAGAGCATCCGGACTGGATCATCTACGGAAGCGAAACAGCTTCGGTCGTACAGAGCCGTGGGATTTATCACTTTCCGTTTGACAAGGCCATCCTGGCCGATGACGACGAGCAGTGCTCTGCGCTCGGCAACAGTACGACCAGCTGGGGAGCGAAGTCGGCGGAGGCATGTATTTTGGCCGAAAGAGACACGCCATACTCCCTTGGACAGTATTTGTGGACAGGGTTCGATTATATCGGTGAGCCGACGCCGTATCATACGAAGAACTCTTATTTTGGACAGCTGGATACAGCCACATTCAAGAAAGATTCCTATTACATCTACCAATCCGCATGGACGGATTATAAGAAGGCGCCAATGGTTCACATTTTCCCATATTGGGATTTCAGTCCGGGACAACTGATTGATGTACGCGTGTGCTCTAACGCACCGAGGATTGAGCTGCAACTGAACGGCAGTACCATCGGAACGTACGACATTGATCATGCGAACGGAACGCAGCTGGTTGGCTGGTGGAAGGTACCTTACGAGCAAGGTGAACTGAAAGCTATCGCTTATGATGAGAATGGCCATGTGATTGCGACGGATGTACAAAGATCTTACACGGATGCGGCGAAGATCCGCCTGCTGCCGGATAAGAGCGAGCTTACTGCCGACGGCACAGATCTTATTTTTGTAGAGATTAATGTGGAAGATGAAGCAGGGAATGTTGTACAGAATGCAAATAATCGCGTGAACGTCAGTGTAAGCGGAGCAGGGCGCCTGATTGGTCTCGATAGTGGGGACAGCACAGATTACGATCAGTACAAAGGACAGAGCAAGAGGCTGTTCAGCGGCAAGCTGATGGCGATCATCGGTGCGACGAAGGAGCCGGGAACCATCAAGATCGAGGTGAGCTCTGAGGGGCTTACAGGGCAATCTGCTGAGTTCAATTCTGTGCCTGCAACGGGTGATGCACAGCTGAGCAGCATCGATGCAAACACGAAGAATGAGGCAATGCCGATTGTGATGGGAAGTGCGGCTGAGGTTCCGCTGCGCAAAATCGAGCTCATTAGTAGTGGAGGTCAGGTGCTGAATCCGTCCAACAAGGTATTAACGGTGACAGCGAATCTTTATCCGGTGAATACGTCCTATACTGATCTTGAGTGGTCTGTCGTTAACGATGCCGGTATTGAGTCCAACATCGCGAAGATTGAGGCCGACGGGCATACCGCTACGATCAGCGCACTTGGTGATGGTGAATTCCTGGTACGCGCGACGAGCAAGAACGGAACAGATAAGACGAAGCTGATCTCCCACTTGGAATTCAGAGCAGACGGGCTTGGCACAGCCTTCAAAGATCCGTATGGCTTTATTACCGGAGGTCTGTACGATGATGCAATAGGCGATGTCAGCAACGGGAATGACAAAGGGTTTGCGACGAGCCGTGACGGGAAGACCGTTGTAGGCTTCCAGAACATTGACTTTGGTGCTTACGGTTCGGACACGATGACCATTCCGATCTTTGCACTCTCCAATGAGGAATACTTCATTCAGATCTGGGAGGGCATGCCGGAGGAGGAAGGCAGTACCCTGCTGGCGGATGTTGTGTACCAGAAGGAGTCCAAATGGAATGTGTATCAAGAAGAGACATACCGTCTGTCCAAGCGGCTGAATGGGATTACGTCCATCTATTTTGTGCTGAATCAGAAGATTCACGTCAAAGGCTTCACGTTCGAGAAGAAAAATAGAGCCTTCGAGCAGAATGCATCCGCAGGGTGCGATCACATCTACGGTGACACCTTCACGATCTCGGGAGATCTAGTAGAGGGCATCGGCAATAACGTATCCCTTGAGTTCAGTGATATGGACTTCACGGCGGAAGGGACTTCAAGAATTGTATTCTACGGCAGTTCACCGATTGACAAGAATACGATCCATATCCGGTTTGCAGGTCCAGAGGGTGAGAGTAATCAGCTTGTGGAGTTCACGCAGTCGAACGGATATGAAGAGCAGGTCTTTGAGCTGGAGAAAGTAACCGGTGTTACAAAGGTAACGTTCATCTTCCTGCCGGGAAGTAATTTCGACTTTGGCTGGTTTAGGTTTGAGAGGTAAGATTCGTACTCGCACTTAGGGGATATAAATTAAGTTGATAAAAGTGGGGGCAGATACCCAATATCATTAAGTTAAGCCGCATCTTAATGACATTGAGCCAGATGCCTCCTCTTTTGAATTTGCACTCGCAGGCAATCTTGTTCACTATTCAGCCTTCAAGCATCATATTGGTTTTTATCCAGGGGCAAGCGGGATCGCCGCGTTCAAGGATAAATTATCAAAATACAAGAGCGCTAAGGGCTCAATGCAATTTCCAATGGACCAGCCGCTCCCGTATGAGCTTATCAGCAGGATCGTTATGTTCAGAGTGAAGGAGAATAAGGAGAAGGCAGGTGGTAAACGTCAATGAATGGGACAAAGGATGCTCCTGACCCTGACAACACATTGGGGATTCCGGATATTCATGAATGTACTGCAAACGAGATTTCCTTGTTAATAGCCAAAATCGATGAATTAAAACTAGAGGTAAACAGTCTTGTACTTATGAAGGATGGCAGGCTAGAGGCCGAGTTCTATCGGGAGCCTTATCGTAAGGAATGTTCGCAGCTGCTGTATTCACTAAGTAAGAGCTTTACATCCATTGCAACAGGCATCGCTTGGGACCAGGGCTTCATCCGTCTCAACGATCCGGTCATCTCCTTTTTCCCGGATAAGCTTCCATCCGATATCTCTCCTAATCTGGCCAAGATGACGATTCATCATCTGCTGTCTATGAACACGGGTCATCACGATAATATTTATGCAGAGATAGCTAGGGAGCAGGACTGGGTAAGAGCCTTTCTCTCCTTAGAAGTGAAGTCTGAACCAGGAACCTATCATCTGTACAACACACATGCCACATATATGCTCTCTGCGATCCTTGAGCGTGTCACCGGTCATAATCTGGTAGACTTCCTGATGCCGACATTGTTTGATCCGTTAAATATACCGCGTCCAATATGGGAGACCTGTCCCATGGGCATCACAGCAGGAGGTATGGGGCTCAGTCTGACGACAGACAGCGTCGCAAAATTTGGTCAAATGCTGCTTGATAAAGGAATGTACGCAGGCAAACGCATTGTATCCGAACGCTACATTGAACTGGCGACGACGAAGCATAGTGACACGACCGATCGTAAGGATCGAATAGACTGGCAGCAAGGATATGGATACCAGTTTCATATGTGCCGACAAGGCTGCTATAGAGGGGATGGATCTTTTGGCCAGCTGTGCTTCGTTGCACCTTCCGCAGGAATCGTCGTTGCTGCCCATTCAAGCTTCAAGAGCATGCAGCCGCTGCAAACGCTGCTGGACTTCATCTATTCGTATGTGCTGAGCCCTCCCCTGAAGCTAAGCAGTGATAAGTTAATTTTGATGGAGAAAAAGCTTCACCTGAGCTCCAGGCTCCCGGAGCTTATGAAGATACCGATCGGGATTCAAGACATAGGTGGCAGGTGTTATAGGTTGGAGAATCATCCTGAAGGACTGCGTATGCTCCATTTTCATGCTGCTGGGGATAGATTAGATCTTCAAATGAACTATGGAGATGAGCGTGATCAGGTGCTAACCTTCGATCTCAGCAAGCCGGTGTCACAGCAAGGGCTATTCTATAAGGATCTAAGCCTTCATGTACAGGAGGTTGTTGCCTGTGCTTCGTGGGTGAGCAGCCATACATTGCAGCTGACGTTGTTCTATATTGAAACACCTTACATGGTTACATATCGTTTAGAATTTAAGGAACGAGAAATCGAGCTGAGTTATCACATGAACGTTTCCTTTAGCCTTCGACATTATCAGGTAAAGGGACATTTGCAAAGTCCTCAAATCTTCTAATACTTTAATTCTCTAATAATCACAACTCTAAGTCTGTAAAAAACGCGGCTGCTCTTCATCTCTTTCTTCCATACTTTTTGGCGTTAGACAGAATGTGTTGGTAGAGGGTTTTATCCTTCATATGTTTCAGTGGATAGAATTGAGGTCTTGTGTTAACTTCCAGAATCCAGATCTCCCCATTCTTATCCAGTGCAACATCGAGACCCAGCTCATGGAAGCCATCCTTGTGGGAATCAAACACTTTGCCGACGGACTTTCCAAGCTTTTTGAGTTCTGCTTCGATCTCTTTTGCCGTGGTGTTCGAGTAGCCGGCATTTATTAAGGTTGGGCGAATAAATCCGATTCTTCCGCCTTGCTGATAATTGGTAGCCACTTTGCCTGGGGTTCCGATCTTGGTAAAGATACCGGTTGATTTCCAGCTTCTGCTTCTAGACTTCTGAACCATGACCCGAATATCGAACGGTTTGCCGTTGGTTTTATCAAGCTGAATGCCCTGCTGAAGCAGGTACGGCTCACGATTATTTCGTTTTTTCAATTCATTATATAGAGTATCTAAAGAAGTGAATTGCTTCTTGACCGAATTATGCTGGTACTGGTATCCGTTCTCGCGCTTCTTGATTCTTATAATATTGTAGCCCCCGGTACCGTTCTCCGGCTTGAAAAAGATAGTCGAATACTGTGACAGCATGCTGCTCAGATTGCTTCGGCTGAACTGCAACGTTTTGGGAATATATTCTCGTACTTCCGAGCTTTTGTCGAGCCATTTGGTCTTGGTCCATTTGCTCTTGATGGTTGTGCTTGTATAGTGCATTTTCTTCTTCACTTGTACTCATCCCCTTTCTACCTTAGGATATGACAGCTGTTGGAGTCCGTTAGTGCACTAGTCTAGCTTGAGATAATGGGGCAACTGACACGGAAAAAATTAGCGGGTATGTGCGTATGCCTAGAATTACGCAGATCCTGCCTACGAATAAGGTCCGATGGGGCCTTTTTTATTGCCCGAAATTTAAGAAGAAACTGTGTCATATAACACAGCAATATCAATTGATTTACATGTGATGTTAAATAAAGACGCTCGATTGACCGATGAATAGATGTGAATCTTTATCTTTATATTGGATATTAGTAATTTTCCAACAATAGTGAAGGTGCAAAGCTTATCCAATGAACTGGAGGTTTTTAGAGTGAGCAAGTTAAGTAAGAAGCTGAAGTGGTTCGACAAGAACGAACTAAGATTAACCGTTAAGTACAAGCTGATCATCGTATTTCTCATCGTACTTATCATTCCCTCTTCTGTTATAGGGACACTATCGTACCAATCCGCGAAGCAAGAACTGGATAAGGAATTCATGCGCAGCGCAGGTGTGAGCGTCGAGGTCATCAACTCAGTCATCACAGATATTATCGCTCCCAAACGAGAAGATGTTGTGATCTTCTCCAATCATATTAATGCTACGCGGTATGACGGAGTTGATAGTCCCGATATTAGAGCAGAGTTCGATAATTATATTCAATTTAATAGAGATCTGGACAGCATGTATGTCGGAACAGATGAGGGGGTTATGATTCAGGTTCCGAGAAAGCAGCTTACTGAAGATTATGATCCACGTCAGAGACCCTGGTATAAAAAAGCCATGGAGAATAAGGGACAGGTCATTATTACAAATCCCTATGTATCGGCTGCCACCGGTAATTTGGTCGTCGCTGTAGCAAAAATGACCGAGGATGGCTCTGGTGTTGTCGGTATGGACATTAACCTGCAGAGCTTGAGCCAGGTCGCAGGTCAAGTAAACATCGGTACAGACGGTTATGCAATTGTTTTGGATCAGCAGAGGAATATCGTGGTTCATCCTACGATAGAGCTAGGTATAAGAGCAGAAGATAATTTCTATGATAATATGTTCGCAGCTGAACGAGGCAAGTTCGATTTCACTTTTGAAGGGGATTCGAAGCGCATGGAGTTCATAACGAATGAGCTGACGGGCTGGAAGGTCGGCGGTATTGTGTTTGATACAGAGATTGAAGGCATTACCAAGCCTATTCTTATTGCAACCAGTATCGTTATTGTTGTTGCCATTGTGCTCGGCTTACTCCTGGTATTCTTCCTTATTGCATCCATTACGAAGCCGCTTCAAGCGCTGCGTACATCGGCAGCCCGGATTAGTGAAGGCGATCTGACCGAGAAGATTCAGCTGAAGAATAACGACGAGCTTGGAGACCTGGCGAGCTCATTTAATCAAATGTCTCACAATTTGCGAATGCTGATTCAGGAGATCGGTTCAAAATCAGAGCATGTCGCCGCATCCTCGGAGGAGCTTACGGCAAGCTCGATGCAAACAGCGACGGCTTCGGAATATGTAGCTTCTTCACTCCAGGAGGTGGCAAGCCGGACGGAGACGCAGAATGATCAGTTGAACCAAACGGTAGAGGCTCTTACTCAGATCAGCATGGGCATACAGAAGGTAGCCGAGAATACTGTTCATGTCTCGGATCTGACGAAGCATGCGGCAGAGCAGGCAGCGGATGGGAATGAATCTGTGCTGAAGACGATGGATCAGATGAATGCGATATACAAATCGGTTAACAAATCGAATGAACAGCTGCAATCGCTGCAGCAGCGTTCTCAGGAAATCGCAGTAATCGTCGATCTGATCGGTGGTATCGCTGGTCAAACGAAGCTGCTATCTCTTAATGCTTCTATTGAGGCGGCGCGAGCTGGTGAGCATGGCAGAGGATTTGCCGTGGTAGCCGAGGAAGTCGGTCATCTTGCCAAGCAGTCAGAGGAGGCTGCGAAGCAGATTATCGGACTTATCGGACACATCCTGAAGGAAACGGAGACGACAGCGGATAGCATGAAGCTGGCCGCAGAAAAAGTAGAGAGCGGACTCACCATTTCCTTCAACACGACGGAGACCTTCTCATCCATCATTCAGAATATTCAGGAAATCCCTGTTCAGGTGGAAGAGGTTGCAACACTATCTGAGCAGATTGCAGCAAGTGCCTCTCAAGTGACCTCAACGGCTCAGAGCTTGCTGAGCATAGCCACGGAGAATGCATCGTTGTCTGAAGATATGGCCAGTTCCACCGAAGAGCAGCTTGCCTCTATGGAGGAGATCAGCTCAGCTTCCGCTTCATTGTCGAAGCTGGCAGAAGAACTGCAGGAGCTGGTTCAGCAATTTAAGATTTAGTACCAACCCTATCCGTGTATGCACGGAAATTACTACTATAACCACCCGCCTCGGGTGGATGATGATGACGATTAATCACTAAATGTTATGAGGATGGACCAAGGGCCGCTGTAGGAAGGATGCAGCGGTCCTTTTTCCGGTATAAGAGATCACTTGAAAGCTCGCCTTATCATATCCGGTATAAGACTTATAAGAAATTGTAATGTCAGATCATATGACAAAAAATTGAAATCTAGCAGAGTAAGTATAAAATAGGTTTCGAGAGTAACTAACTACGAGAAAGAAAGGAGTTATGATAATGAGAAAGACAATTCTAGCAAAAAGAACAATGTCCCTGGTCATTTCTGGAATGTTGATAGGATCTATACCTGAGCTGACACGAACGCCTTCAACCGTATATGCACAGGAACAGATTCAATTGGAAGAGATGACAGTGAATGAATTGACTGAGGGATACAGCAGTGGAAAATTTACGGCGAAGCAGATTGTCCAAGCTTATTTGGACCGGATTGAAAAGTATGAAGGTACATATAACGCGTTCACCTTCATGAATGATAAAGCACTGCAGGAAGCGGAGGAGATTGACCGTCTTCGGAGTGAAGGAGCAGAGCTCGGACCACTTGCGGGTATACCCGTCGTCATTAAGGAAGCAGTGGATGTCGCTGGATTCCCAAGTACATTCGGCTGGGAACCGCTTAGTAAATCAGCGGGAGGCATTGAATTAATGCCTGCTCAGGATGCTCCCGTCGTGGCACGGCTTAAAGAAGCAGGTGCGATCATCATCGGCAAGACGAATATTCCGGCTTTCAGCGCAACAGGAACGCATGCGAATACAAGCTGGGCTGGACCTACGTATAATGCTGTCGATCCTTCCATTGCACCGGGCGGCAGCAGCAGTGGGACAGCGATGGCGGTCTCGGGGAATTTCGCAGTCCTTGGAATTGCCGAGGAGACGGGAGGATCGATCCAGAATCCGGCGGCAGCTCAATCGATTGTCGGCATCAAGCCCTCGTTCGGACTTATCCCGACAACAGGAGTTACACCGCTCGCAGGAAGCACCCGGGACGTTCTTGGCCCGCATGCCCGCTCGGTGCTGGATGCGGCAGTGATGCTTGATGTCATGGCCGGCTATTCGGAGAAGGATGAGAAGACACAGGCTGCAATTGGCCATATTCCTGAGGAAGGTTACGCAGCAGCTGTGAGTAATCAGGCGCTTAATGGCAAAAGGTTAGGTCTGTATGGACCAGGCTGGCGTGATAGTGAGCTGTCGGCAGAGACTGTAGAGCTATATGAACAAGCTGTGAAGGAGCTGGAGGAAGAGGGGGCGGTTGTAGTAGAGGACCCTTTTGCCGGATCAGGCTTTAAAGAGTATGTGAAGAAGACGGGAAATGTCGGTATGGAGACGTTCTTCTACGATCTGGAGAGCTATTTGCAGAATTTGAATCCCGAAGATGAAACCCTGTCTATTCAAAGTGTATTTGAAGAGGCCGGTGAGCTTCCGTGGGTCAAAGGCGGACCGCTCAGTTTTATGGAAGAAAGATTTGAGGATATAGATGCTGCAATCAGTGATGCGAAGGTGGCGCCGGATTTAACGGAGTTCAATGAAGTTAGAGAAGAGTACCTGCAAATGGTGGATAGTGTCATGGAAGAGCATGATCTGGATGGGTTTGTATACCCGCAAATGTCCAATCGAATTCCAAAGCTGGGCGAAGGGGATATCGGTGCGACAACCGTCCCCGAGATTAACATCAGCGGTCTTCCATTAATTACGGTACCCGCAGGCTATTACGAGAATGGCTCACCCTTTGGACTCGCTTTCTTTGGAGAGATGTGGGGAGAAGCTGAGCTAATCGCTATGGCATACGATTACGAACAGGCAACCCAGCATCGGGAGCTTCCCGTATTAATTGAGAAGACCGCAGATTATACCGATGTTAAACCGAATAGTCCGTATTTCCCTGCTGTGATGTCATTGACAGCGGCAGGAGCAATCGATGCGGATCAGACAGAATTTCAGCCGAATGAGCTGATCTCACGTGCTGAGACTGCAGATATGATAGCAAGAGGTTTGCATCTAACCATTCCCGATAATGTGAGTGCCGTACTTGAAGGCTTTGAGGATATTTCATCAGAGGACGAGTATGCGGCTGTAATAGCTGCAGCTTATAACGAGGGAATTCTCCTAGGCGGATCAGATTCGTTCATGGGCGAGCAGTCGCTGACGAGAGAACAGATGGCATCTGTACTAGTAAGAGCCTTTAATCTGGCCAAGGTGTCAAACAGCCCGCACACGATAAATATAACGAACGTGAAGCCAGCACACAAAGAGGATGTCTTGATCCTGGCTCAGCATGGAATCACCGTGGAGCTGGGCAACTATAGACCACAGGATACCGTCACACGCGGCGAGTTTGCTGCCTTTATGTATAGAGCAATGGAGCTGCAGCTGTCAGGTCAGGAGAGCTGAAATTGAAGCATGCGTGTGCATGTCTTGTGCATGAGCTGCAATGATTACATGGTAATACTTCTTAACTGTCAAAGCTCCTCTAATACAAAAATGAAGTGACTGAATTGAAAAGAGAGTCTGGGCCAACGATTATTCGTTGGGCCCAGACTCTTTTCTATTAATTCTTTGGAAGGACGGTTTCTATGAACCGCATGGATACCATGCTACTTAAAATATTGCTCCAAAATTGCTGTATCAAATCCGTTAGAAATTTTAAATTCGCCAGCGTGGTATTTGTGTGCGGATCTTCGTGAATTATCTATTCGTATATATTGCTCTTGCTCTTCATATAGGGTCATATCGAAATGTGCTCCGGTCTTGAGCTGAATACGGACTAAATAGTAGTCCCATGGCAAGCTTGCATCACTTGCGTATTCAAATTTCATCGTGGAGAAGTGAGATATTAACTCTTGAATCTCCTCTTGGTCTGTAATTTCAACACGTTCCCAATTCTCGTATTCGCGGCTTATCTTTGTAATATCAATCATATAGTACGTATCTGTTTCTCTTATGTAATCAAGTACCAGCTCTTCGAACGAAGCATAGTGCAGCGACAGAATTCGCCATAGCACAGCGGCTGTCAACAGAATGGATAGGGACAAGCCCGCGATCAGCTTAAACCGTATATTCTTCCTTTTCATCAGATTTTCCTTTCCTTCTTTGTGACTTGGGAGCAGTAGAAATCCTTATTTTCCATTATATGAATAAACGTCGCAAATTGGGGTAAAGTTTAAGAAATTGCTTTTTAATAATAGAAAATTGAACAAAATGGAACCAAGTAAGTTCGGTTTGCAGCAGAGTGAAAATTGACTTGCAATAGATTGCGTAACTGTGTAATGTAGACAAGGCGTGTGATTTGAAACAAGGCGCTTAATCATAAGTAAAAGGGAGTTTATGTGAGTGATGTCAATTGTAATTGGAATTCTGGGGCTTCTACTGACACTGGGACTTGGATTCCTTCTTAGCAACGATAAGAAGAACATCAACTTCAAAGCAATTGGTGTTCTGTTTGTTCTTCAAATATTGCTTGCCCTATTCATGTTCAAGACGAGCATTGGTGTGAGCATCGTCGAGAGTGTGTCAAACTTTGTAACGAAGATGCTGTCCTACGGATATCAAGGAATTGACTTTGTTGTTGGCGGGTGGGCTCCGGCAGAGGCGAGTGTGTTCTTTATTAACGTGCTGCTGCTTATTATCTTTACGGCAACCCTGCTGTCCATACTGACACATATTCGAGTGCTGCCGCTGGCAATCAAGTATATCGGAGGGGCACTTGCCAAGATTACGGGACTATCCAATGTGCTTACCTTTAATGCAGTGAACTCGATCTTCTTCGGTCAATCCGAGTCGCTTATTGCGATCAAGCACCATCTGCAGAAAATGAACGATAACAAGCTGTTTGTTGTATGTACTTCAGCAATGGGTTCAGTGTCTGCTTCCATCATGGGTTCATATATGACGATGATTCCTCCGCAGTATGTTCTAGTAGCCATGATCTTGAACGCGATGTCTGCGCTGATTATAGCAACGATGGTCGCTCCTTCGAAGCCAAGCGAGGATGAGAAGATTGATGTACGGGAAGTCTCCCAGACCAAATCGATCTTCGAAGCAATCTCGGCGGGTGCACTTGATGGTGGTAGAGTTGCTCTGATTGTAGGCGCGATGCTAATTGCGTATGTCGGTCTCATTGCACTTCTGGATGGAGCACTAACAGCGATATTAGGTATTTCATTTACCGCGATTCTGGGATACATCTTTAGTCCAGTGGCCTGGATTATGGGAATTCCGGCAAACGAAATGGTAACAGCAGGCTCCATTATGGGAACAAAGCTGGCGACGAATGAATTTGTAGCGATGCTGCAGTTCCAGCCGCTCATTGAGACGCTTAGCCCTAAAACAGTCGCTATCGTATCTACATTCCTGGTGTCATTCGCGAATTTCAGCTCCATCGGGATTATCAGTGGATCGATTCAGGCGATCAGCGGGGAAAAGGCAGCGGTGGTTGCCAAATTCGGCCTCAAGGTGCTGCTTGTTGCGACACTTGCTTCCGTAATTACAAGTATTATCGCTGGATTGTTTGTATAAGATGCTGCACAATATAATGAATCCCGATTCTTATTGATTAAGAATCGGGATTCTTTTTTAGATGTAAGTGACCCTATCTTCCTCGAAAATTACGATAAGGTCAGCATTGATTTTATGCATCAAAGGTTTGGTTTGATGTTTGACCGGAAGCCGTCTTATTTTTCTTACCTAATTTCTGTGGCAGTACAATGAGTGCCGGAACAAGCATAGGGAGAAGAATGAAGCACAGTATGATAAGTCCGGCCATCACCGCCGTTGCCAGCTCAATCAGCAGGACAAGCCCGGATGGGATCAGTGTAGCGAACGTACCGCCGAGAATGATCATTGCCGATATGATGACTCCTCCGATATTTTTCGCAGACTGAACAAGTGCTGCAGTCGGGTTAAGATCGCCATACTCCTTATATCGCATCATGAAGAAGATGCTGTAATCGACACCGACGGCAACGATAATGATGAAGGAGAAGAATGGAACGAAGGAGGACACCCCGTCAGCTCCCAAGATCTGATACGTTACAAAATTCGTTGCAGCCATAGCCGTGTAATAGGAAGCGATCAGCGCCAAAATAATGTAGATGGATGGCAGAAGTGATTTAATGACGAACAACAGCACGATAAATACGCCGAGAATAACAAGAATGGCTGTACTGTTAAAGGACTCAAGCTGCGCCTTGTTCGTGTCATATGTGAAGGAGCTTGGTCCCGCAGCACCATAGGAGGACCCATCAAGGACCGTGCCCTTCAGACTTGCAGCCAGTGTTTCGTTAATGTCCTCAATCGTGTCCATGGCTCCCATAGAGTATGGATCTTCCTTCAGAATAACCATCATCTTCGTTACCTTACGGTCATCGGACATGAAGGTATCGAGCGATGTCTTGAATTCTTCTGCTTCGAGCGCTTCCTTCGGGATGAAGAAGGTCTTCGCTTGTTCATATTGAGACAAGAAGTCACCGGTCTGATCCAGTCCTTCGGAAATATCGTTCAGACCGTTGCCGCTCTGACCAAGGCCGTCCTTCAGGCTGCCCATACCGCTCGACAGCTGGGATAATCCGCTGGAGAGCTCCTGCTGTCCTGCATTGACCTGAGCAAGCGCATCATTCAGCGTATCCATGTTCGATGTAATGACAGAGGAGCCGTCTGCACCTTCGGATAGACCGGAGGAGAGCTGCTTCGCTCCTTGTTCCAGCTCATTCAGACCGGCCAGAATTTGCTCTTGGCCGCTGTTGACCTGAGCCAAGCCGCCTGCAGCTGTATCAAAGCCGCTGTTCAGCTTGCCATAATTCTCATTCAGCTCATTCAAACCGCCTGTGATCTGGGCGAGTCCGCCTTCGAGAGCAGCGCCCTGGGCTTTGAGCTGATTGTAAGTCTCGTCTTGCTGCAGCTCGGTGTGACGGTCGCCAAGAGCCGAGACTAAAGTATTGATGCCTGCCATACCGGTTTGAATAACTGGAAGCTGCTCGGAGAGTTCAATATATCCGCTGCGAAGCGCTTCGTATTGGCTCTGAATTTCCGTAAGTCCACTCGACAGCTCTCCGGTACTGGATACGATAGAGCCGAGTCCGTTCCTAATCTCTCCAATACCTGCAGCAAGACCTTCTGCACCCGCAGCTCCGTCATCAAGTCCGCTTCCCAGCTGTCCTACGGCATCGGTCAGCTGGCGGTAGCCGGACTCAATCTCGCTCGATCCGGATACGAGCTCATCGACCTGAGAGAAGTCAGGTGTAGATAAGCCTTCCTCCATCTGGCTCAGACCATCTTTGATTTGGTCTACTCCGTCTTTGGAAGCTGAGATGCCTCCCGTAATCGTTTCGGCTTGACTCGAGACATAGAAGTCCTCGATCGGCTCAAACTGAGGCTGGGTCACACTGGATACCTGATCTACACCAGGCAGGCTCTTCAATGTATTCGTGACCTGATCCAGCGCAGCGAGTGCTTCGTTGTTGTCCATCGGCTCATCCGATTCAATAACGACATTGGTCGGCAGCGCCTGACCTTTGCTGAAATTGTCCGCAACAAGGCTGAAGCCTTTGGTTGATGGATAGCCGTTGCCAAGCTCCTTCAGCTGGTCAAACGACAGTGTCTGCTTGCTGAACATCAACATAGGGATCATCACCAGGATGATGAGAACCGTCGTAAGAACCGGAAAACGCACCGAAATGGATGTCAGCTTACCCCAGAACTTACTGTCCTTATGACCTGCATCCTGTTTCGAAGGCCAGAACAGCTTCGGTCCGAGCGTCTTCATGAAGAATGGTGTTAATGTATAGATTTGAGCAATCAGGATGACCGTACCGATCGCCACGACATTGGCAGATTGGTAAATACCGAAGTCAGAGAAGCTGAGTGCCGCGAAGGCAATGAACACCGTGAGCGTACTGTAAAAAATAGTCTTGCCCGCTGTACGGTACGTTGTCGATATCGCCTCATCAACGCCTGCTCCATGGGACAGCTCTTCCTTGAAACGATTAAACAGCAGGATGTTATAGTCCGTTCCGATCCCAAACAGGATGAGGACCAGCAGCATCTGCGTTACACTGGTCACCGGAAAATCGAGCTTGTCGATAATCTGCGCCGCAATCCCCATCGAGACGAGATAAGTAATCCCGACCGTCAGCAGAGAGATGAATGGAATCAGTGCAGACCTGAACATGATAATGAGAACGATAAGTATAAAGGCGACAGTCAGGGCAGCGCTTTTTTCCACCCCGATGATGGTAGCTTCCAGGTAGTCGTTCTGGATGAAATCTTCACCGCTTAAGTAAAAATCCGTATCGACACCGGACAGCTCGGATTCAAGCTCCTGCTTGATGTCCTTGACCTCACGGTCCCCCTTATCAATGCTGAAGCTGACCATAAGAGTGGTCTCATTCTCCGAGATGAGCGAGGATTTCGCTTCCGGTGTTCCGAACGGATCCAGGAGCTCGGTAATGCCAAGGCCGGACATGTTATCGCGGATGTTGCTGATGCCTGTTTCAATGTCTGCGAGCTCGGTGTCTGATAATTTGTTTTCGTTATGAAAAACAATAATATTGCTCGTACCCTTATCACCGTCAATCTTCTTCAGCATTTGACTGGCGACTTTGGAAGGACTGTCCTCTGTAAGCGGATCCTGTCCTCTTTCATGCAGAATGGCATTCACATCGGGCTGAAATACAGTCAATAGACCTGCCAATGCCAGCCATACGACTAGAATGAGCACCCGCCATTTGACGATTCTTTGCATTCTCTCCGAACTCCTTTTTCTATAGATAGATTAGTAAACACATGTTCATTTTACGAGCAAAAAAAACCAATGATGACCTCACCGGTTTAATTTTTTCGCGAATCCTTCTCCAAATACGTACAGCTGCTCATCTACCAGGTATTTGATGGTGCTGCCGTCCTCGTAATCACGCAGAATGATACAGATGCTCTCAATCAGGGTGGTGGCAAACATCTGAACGGCCAATTGATCCTTCGGATCATGAAGGGCCGGTATGTCCTTCGCGATCAGCATGACCTTCTCCAGAATTTGCGCAACAATCTGAATTAAATCCTGCTTGGCCTGTTCGTAAGCGGACCCCTGACTTAACGTCAGCAATATCTTGATCTCAACGCTCGACTCCTTCAGCAGTTCCACGAGCGTATCATCTACGAGCTGGATACAGTTGAGCGTTTCAAAGGCATCAATCGTATTTGTTTGGTCAATGGCCTCCTTAATATCCATCGTATACTTGATAAACTGGATGTATGTCGGTTCAAGCAATGCGTGGAAAAGGTCATCTTTGTTCTTGAAATACCGATATATATTACCCGTCGTAATGCCAGCCGTACTTGCAATTCGCCTCATAGAAGATTGAGCATAACCGTACTGTTCGAATTCGGAGAGGGCCGCGGCAAGAATGCGGTCTTTGATTTCTTCTTTTAATGTTTGCATTAATGAACACCTGTTTACTATTAAGATGATGGTATTAGTATAGAGGAGTGGAATGCGATTTACAAGCATCAGTTGGATTCCATGACAAAGCTAAAGTTGATTCATGCAGAATATTTTTATTTAGAAAAAGGGCGGTTATTACTATGCAAGGGCTGGGAAGGTGCTATAATAGTGTGGCAATTGATTCAAATACACTGAAAAAGAGATGATGAGCTTTGAATTCGCCGGAACCCTATATACGACCCAAAACGACCTCAGCAGTCATGCTGAATAAATATTTTACAGGTAAGACGCTTGATTATAAGCAAATGATCGCGATTATTATCCCGATATTTGTGGATCAAGCTTTTATTATTTTGATGAGTCTGCTAAATACCGCCATGATCAGCTCCTCCGGAGTCGCGGCTGTCAGTGCGGTGAGCATGGTCGATTCCTTGAATATTTTCCTCATAAACGTATTTGTCGCCGTTGCGACGGGAGGAACCGTCATTGTTGCCCAATACAAGGGCAGCGGCAATTCCCAGATGGCAGCCAAATCCGCTACACAGGCCATATCCGCTGTCGCCATTCTATCCATAATCATCTGTGTGCTCGTGATCGCTTTTCATACTCCCATATTGAATCTGTTATTTGGCGGAGCAGAAGCCGCTGTGTTTGACAATGCCAGGCTGTACCTGATCGGGAGCTGCTTGACCTATCCTTTTATTGCAATATTTCAGGCAGTTACAGGAGTGCTGCGAGGTGTGGCGGAGACAAGACCCTGCCTTATTCTATCGCTCATTATGAACCTGACTTTTCTTGGGCTGAACATTCTGTTCATCACGGTGCTGGATATGGGCGTTATGGGCCTCATCATATCCATGCTGACTGCAAGAATTATCGGGACGGCAGCCTCGCTGTATTATCTCGTGAAGATCAATCAGTCCTTGCTGTTCCGTATCAAAAATCTAGTGAAGCTTGATTTTTCCATCCTTAAGAAAATCATGACCATCGGCATTCCGTTTGCCGCAGAGCAGATGTTCTTCAATGGTGGGAAGCTGCTTACACAGACCTTTATTGTTCAGCTTGGCACATTCGCGATTACGGCAAATGCCATTGCCGGCTCCATATCGCTTGTGTTCCAGATCGGCGGCAGCGCGCTGAGCATCGCGATTGTCACCATTGTCGGGCAATGTATCGGCAACAAAAATACCGAGGATGCCCGCAAATTTATTAGATCATTGCTCTGGCTGTCGAGCATCTTCTTTGTCTTCATTGCAGCCATCTTGCTGCCGCTGTTCCCATTTGTGGTTCAGCTGTTTTCGCCGCCTGAGGAGATTGTGCCAGTTATCTTTGGACTGACACTGCTGATTGCCATTGCTCAGCCATTTCTGTGGTCCGCGAGCTTTATTCTTCCTTCTGCGCTTCGTGCGGCAGGGGATTCCAATTTTACGTCCATCACATCGCTCCTGTCGATGTGGCTGCTGCGCATCGCTCTTGGCTATGTGCTTGGTATCACGCTCGGCTACGGCATCATGGGCGTCTGGATTGCCATGGTCGTAGAATGGGGCGTACGCGGCCTGATCTTCTGGCTCAGATTCCGGGGAGAGAAGTGGTACAGTCGGAAGCTGATTTAAGGGGGAAAATACTCTTTGTCCGTCCAAGCTGATGGGGAAGGAGTATTTTTTTTGAAATCATTTCCTGGAAAATTCGTATCCTACTCATAAGTGATGTGAGTATAAGCTGGAGGGCGAATTATGAAATATATGACTATCGCTGCTGTTATTCTGATGCTGCTGTTGATGGGGTGTACTCAGTCAGAGGAGATTTCTTTTGTAGGGGAAAGTGATCATTGGACAGGTAAATACACGGCAATAATCGGTGAGTCCAGCGAAGATGGAGATTTCATATTCGAGTATAAGCTGGGGGGACCGCAAGAGGTTCATTTCTCTAACTTGGAGGTTTATGCAGATGATAAGAAGAATATATTCAAGGCCGAGGAATACAATTCCCGGAGGGTCACAATGTCCAGAAGCTGTTCCGGCTGTTCTGTGACACGGAAAGAAGCTGAGCTTCTGGTGAAGATTAAATGGGATGGACAGGAAGAGTCGTTTGTATTAAAGCCACAATCGTAGACTATATCTCCGAGATAAAGCACACAATATATTCGATAAGGCAAATCCCCTTTTAACGAAGAAGTAGGCCTGATCTATCGAAGTCAAAGAGCGTTCAAGTCTCATCCACCTTGGATAAAACTTGACAGCTCTTTTTTTGTCGGAATATGTCAATAGTTAGACAGTTTATCTCTCTTCAGGAATGTGCTAAATTAGTATAGTTCGTTTTTATTTGAAATATAGCTCTTTAAGGAGGATCTGCACCATTGGATTGGCAGGATATTTTGTTTAAATTTATCGGGGGATTAGGGATATTCCTGTTCGGTATTAAGTATATGTCGGACGGCCTGCAGAAATCAGCCGGCGACAAAATGCGCGGCTTGCTGGAGAAGTATACATCTAACCCTATTCTTGGGGTGCTGTTCGGGATTGGAGTCACGATTCTGATTCAGTCGTCTTCAGGGACGACCGTCATGGCCATTGGTCTTGTGAATGCAGGGCTGATGACGCTTCGTCAGGCCATTGGGGTTGTTATGGGTGCGAATATCGGAACAACGATGACCGCATTCATCGTCGGGATCAAGATTGAGGAATATGCTTTACCGATTATTGCTATCGGCGCATTCTTCTTGTTCTTCTTTAACAAAAAGCGTTTCCAGTATATCGGGCAAATTATTTTTGGATTCGGTACCTTGTTCCTTGGTCTATCGACCATGAGCGGAGGTCTTAAGCCGCTTCGGGAAATGCCGGTATTCACAGATTTCATGGTACAGCTGTCAGATCAGCCGATTCTCGGACTTATTGTCGGTACGGTCTTTACGATTATTGTCCAGAGCTCAAGCGCAACCATCGGGATCTTGCAGACGATTGCGGATGAGGGCATGATCAGCCTTCAAGGTGCGCTGCCAATTCTGTTCGGAGACAACATCGGGACGACAATTACTGCGGTTCTCGCATCTATCGGAGCTACGGTAGCGGCGAAGAGAACTGCGCTCGTCCATGTAATCTTTAACGTGGTCGGCTCGATTATCTTCCTTATACTGCTTCCCGTGGTGCATGCAGCCGTGCTCTGGATCGGAGAAGGTGTCAACATCCGGATGCAGATTGCTTATGCGCACGGTATATTTAACGTAACGAATACACTGATCTTCCTCCCGCTAATTCCGGTACTCGCCTGGATTGTAACGAAGGCGGTTCCTGGTAAGTTACAGGAGATCCAGTTCAAGGCGATTTATCTGGATGACCGTTTGCTTGCAACTCCAGCCTTAGCGCTAGGACAAGCACAGCACGAAATTGTTCGTATGGGGCAATTTGCACGTGAGTCTTTGCAGGACGCAACAGGTTATTTCCTTAAGAAGGACAACAATCTTGCCGAACTTGCGCTGCAAAAAGAAGAGCTCATTAATGAGCTGAACCGTAAAATTACAGATTATATTATTAAGATTCATCAGAATAATGATGGTCTTGCTGCAGGCGAAACGGAGAAAGCGACAGGCTGGTTCCAGACGGTCAGCGATATTGAGCGGATTGGAGACCATGCGGAGAATATGGTCGAGCTTGCTGAGTATAGTATTACGAACAAGCTGGAATTCTCCAAGGAGGCAACTGCTGAGCTCACGGAAATGATCGAACTCGCAGATCAAGCCGTAGAACAGGCGATTATCGCGCTGGAGCATCAGAATGAAGAAGCGGCGCGAGCTGTTCTGGATCATGAGAGCCAGCTGGATGAGCTTGAAGTGAAATTCCGCAAGAATCATATCCAGCGCCTGAACCAGAATCTCTGTTCCGGAGGAACGGGAGCTATCTACCTGGATATCCTGACCAATCTTGAGCGGATCGGGGATCATAGCAAAAATATCGCTCAGTTTGTACTCCACGAGCAGCATTAAGCTTCCTTAAGTGGCATTCGAGCTGTCAGCATAATAATTTATTAAATGATAAAGTGCTTCTCTTATTCACTGCAAACAATTAGTGGTAAGAGAGGTGCTTTTTTTGTATGCATGCTTAGGGTCAAAGTCAGTTATTTGCAATTCAGAAATCTGAATTCTGGGTAGGGCCCTCTAGGCATGAACCGCTCGCCAATCCTTATTCTCATCATAGTATGCAAACAAGGAACAGCTCACGATGAACGAAGCTGCATGACAAGAAGAGGGGCGGGGGTATGAACGATCAGGAAAGACCTATATTACACCGGCTGAGAGCAGAGATCAGTGAACGAATCAGCAATCTTCAACGTCTCCAGGAGGATGACGGTTCGTGGAGGCTTCCGTTTGAGACGGGACCGATGACCGATGCATATATGATTATTCTTCTGACAGTGATGGAGATGGAGGATGAGCTAGTGGTACCGCTCGTTCAGCGGCTGAAGAATCGTCAGTCAATCAGCGGGGCATGGCAGCTGCATGACGATGATGAAGGTCACTTGTCTTCCACTGTCGAAGCTTACACGGCACTTCTGCTCTCAGGATATGGTGAGCGCAGCGATCCGATGATGAAGCGGGCAGAGGCATATATAGTCGCACATGGCGGTGTAGAGGGAGCCCATATTTCTACCAAGTTCATGCTTGCGCTGAATGGGCTGTATCCATGGCCTGCGGTGTATCCGGTTCCGCTCTATCTCATCCAGCTGCCAAGGTTCAGTCCGTTAAGCTTTCACCGCTGGAGCTCTTATGTGCGTTCACATTTTGCCTCTATCCTCATCCTCGGTTATCACAAGTTCTCCATTTCTCCTTCCTCCGATATGAATCTCTTTCATTTATTTGTGACAGATAAATACGAAAAATTACGAAGACGGCATCGAAAAAAGCAGACTCCAGGCTCTGAGAAGATGGGGCATGGACATCGTTCTTACACGAAAGCGGCCCTTCAAAAAGCAGAGCAGTATATCATTCAAAATATCGAAGAAGACGGGTCGCAGTATAGCTACGCCAGCAGTACCTTTTTTATGATTTATGCCCTGCTTGCTGCAGGATACAAGCGCGAATCACCAATCATTCAGCAGGCGGTAGATGGGCTGAAGAGCTTCAGCTGTTTGATCTCAGCTGATGAGCCTGAGCTTCATATTCAGAATTCTCCATCCACGGTCTGGGATACGGCGCTGATCAGCTATGTGATGCAGGAGGCTGGAGCAGATCCGCAGGATGTGGCGGTAAGCCGGGCGATACGTTACCTGCTGCCTTTGCAGCTGCCAAGGGGGATTATGCCGAATCAGAGAAGCTCATATCCAGGGGGCTGGGGATTCTCGGAGAGCAACTCAGTTAATCCCGATGTGGATGATACACAGGCCGTGCTGAGGGCACTCAGCCGGTTGTCTGGGCAGGGAGACGGGGTCTGCCGCAGGGCATGGAGGTCGGGTGTACAGTACCTATTCCATATGCAGAATAAGGATGGAGGGTGGGCGGCCTTCGAGAAGAACAGTACAGCAGCTGTGGTCAGGCTGTTTCGCATTCCGAACTTTGTCGATACAGCGGCAGACCCCTCCTGTGCAGATATTACCGGGCGGGTAATGGAGTTCTTGGGAAGTCATATGGGGCTCAGTCTGTCCCACTCACGGGTTCAAGATGCGGTAAGCTGGCTCCTGAAGCAGCAGAATAGGGATGGATCGTGGTATGGAAGATGGGGTGTGTCCTATATATATGGAACATGGGCTGCCGTGACGGGGTTGAGAGCAGCAGGTATACACCCCGATCATCCTGCGATTCAGAAGGCAGTGAATTGGCTGTGGAGCATCCGGCAGCCAGATGGCGGATGGGGGGAATCCTGTGCGAGCGATGTTCTGCGGAGATATAAGCCCGCTCCCTACTCTACCGTAGTGCATACCGCCTGGGCATTGGACACGCTGATCTCGGTCTATAATTATCCTGTTCAGGAAATGGACGATAGCATAAAGAATCTCATAGAGTGGGGCAGAGCAGGGGATCAGCGGTCTACTTATCCAACCGGAGCAGGACTACCGGGGCATTTTTACATTTATTATCACAGCTACCCGCGCGTCTGGCCGCTGCTCACTATGAGCCACTATGTGAAGAAGTACAATTAAAAATCCAATTTCAAAGGCAATTTCAAATGCAATTTCAAATGCAATTGTAAATTTAAGCTAGTATATCATTCGAGCGGAATCTACCCATTTTTAAAATTTGGAGAGACACACGCCCTGTCCTTTTCGCTTGCCAAGCATATTGTTAATTATCGTCATTGAATCGAAGAAGCTTCTTGCTGTTCCTCTGACGAGAATACAAGCGTATACGAAGGGAGATTTCAGTATGGCCAATCTCGATCCGGAGCTGATGGGAACATTTCGTCGTAAGATGAAAAACCCAAGACATTTTCACCAGGTGTGCGGCATTTTATGCTCGAAGCGCTGTGAGGACCTAAGACATCATGGAAGATGCTGCGGAATGATCGATGAGCTGTCCCGGTGTCTTAACGTACCTGTTACTCCTTATCAACGGGAGAATGCTGCACAGTGGCTGATGACCTGCGGCGTAGACCCTCAAAACCGGTACCACCGCAAACAAATGTGGAACATGGTGTGGGGCAGAAGATAAGTGGCGTTTCAAGGAAGGACTGTCTGGGAGGACAGTCTTTTTTCTTCCTAACAAGTAAACTGGAGAAAGTCAGTAACAAAACCATATAGAGAAAATTTTGTTTACATACCCAATCCACGGCCAGCTTATAGGGAGCATACTATTATATTGAGCTGGAGGGGATCCTCTGTGCGAATAATACTCGGGTCTTTTTTTCGTGCTATAAGGTAGTACTTTAGATTTACGTAATTTCTTTTGTGGCATACAGTTCTTATGAAGAAGGGATCGCCCAGCTAATGAATCAGACTGTATAGTACTAGAAGACAAAGCATAATTGCGCGAAAATAATCTTCAATATTTAATCTTCACCTTTAGGAGTGAGCCCGTTGTTCTTGTGAAAGACCTGATACTTCGCGCAATCATAAACTGAGCGGCATAGTATGTCGTCATAATCAGCACACCGGCGTCGGGAATGTCTTCTATAAACATATTCCAAGCTAAAATAGAGTCCGAAATCACAAACAGCAGGCTACCAATCATCGCCCATACACTGCCTGTCATCATAGCAGACCACAGCATGAGCGAAATGACAGTGACATATATCATGACGGGAATAACCAGCCCGGTAAACTCGGCTGATGCTCCAATATCACCTGCAAGCTTTCCGCCCATAAACCAGGCATAGATGCCAATGGGAATTAGACTTAACAAGCGGACCCACGAGAACCGCCATAAGCCGAGAAAAGCTGCCAGGTAAAACAGATGGCCGACGAGAAACGTGCCCAGCCCGAACACGAACCATATCGGCAGTAAGCCGTCACCGAGCATGCAGAAGAGCAGGCCTGCGAGCAGCAGCCAATGAGAAGGACGTCGATCCGCAGGGAACTGCAGATATGCATATAGAATAATGAGCCCCATCGGAATCAGCTTAAATAGTAATTTTACACCGAATGGATCTTCCGGAATGAAGAAGATGTATAATAGGCTCATCATGAGGATGAGAAGAGGCAAGAACCATTTTCTCCAAACGTACATCATGTAGAGACACTCCTTATGAAAGGGTTTAAATTAGCAAATTCATATAGATATTATATTAGATCGTTAGGAAAGTCATGGTAAATTAGTGAATGAAAAGAGAGGAGACCATGATGCTCAATTACCTGATTCCTAGGCCGCAGACGATCTCTATTTTGCACGAAGTAAGTAATGAATTCTACTTCCAAGGGAGCGGAAGGCTGTCGCTTAAGACTTTTTCGAATGGACGAGCATTGTACGAAACCGGGCAGGGAACCTATGCCGTAGAGGAAGAGAAATATTTGTTGTTAAACCAAGGTCAAGAATACTCCATCACGATTGAGAGCAGAGAACCGGTAGAATCCTTTTGTGTCTTTATCACGGAGGAAGGAATCGAGGACCTGAAGCGTACATTAATGCTGCCACCGGAACTGCTGCTGGAAGATCCCTTTGACTCAGGAGACAGCACCACAAGCTTTATGGAAAAAACCTATACGAACCAGCACATGTCCATACTGCTTAAACGACTGAAAGGCGCTTATGTGCACTTTCGCCATGATCCAGTGTGGATGGAAGAGAGGCTTCATGAGCTGGGCTCGGTCCTGCTCAAGGACCATCAAAAGGTACATTATGAAAGACAAAGGCTGACATCCATTAAATCTTCTACCCGAGCGGAGCTCTACCGAAGAGTACAGATCGGTCATGAATATCTCTCCGCTTACTTTAACAGACAGATCACCATCCAAGACTCGGCTGTGGCGGCATGCATGTCTGGCAATCATTTTCTACGAAGCTATAAGCAGCTATTTGGAAGGAGCCCGCATAAGTATTTAACAGAGCGCAGGCTTCAAGAGGCTAGAAAAATGCTGCGCACTACCAACCTGACAGTCACGGAAATTTGCATGGAGGTAGGCTTTCAGAGCCCAAGCTCCTTTAGTTTATTGTTCTCGAAGTGGTATGGCATTTCTCCGATTGCATTCAGGCAAAAAAAGTGATTTTCGATAAGCAGACAAGTTACATATTGAGTTACGCTGTAAGCAAGATAAGCTGATTTCTATTTCTTACATTGGAGAAAAGTCAGTTAAAACTATAATGCCGGGAGATGACGGAGCATATGGAAATGGTAAACCTGAAAATATCGGACTTGTTTAAGGCGTTGATCGCTGGGGACACGGCAAAAGTACTGGGGCTGCTTGAAGAGCAGCCCCATCTCGCTAATACAGAGAATGAAGATGGACTAACACCGCTTGCTTATGCTGGACATCTAGGTTTTACGGAAATCGTACAGGCTCTGCTTGAGTACGGAGTTGAGGTTAATGCCGTCACTCACTCCCAAATTTCATATATTCCCTCCAATACGGCGCTGCATGCTACCATTGCAGGGGAACGAAGTCTTGAGATCATCCGTCTTCTTCTAGCCCGTGGGGCAGATCCGCGCATTGTGGATAGTAATGGACACACCCCGCTGCATTCGGCTGCGTATCATGCGGATAGCCTAGAGATGATACAGTTGCTGCTGGAGCATGGGGCTGAATGGGACAAACTCACTCCGGAAGGAGAAACCGCGCTTCAAATTGCGGATGGACAGGGGAATCAGAGGGTGGCGGAGATGCTTAGGCAGATTATATCGAAGCAGCAATGACACTATTGATCAAATACAAAATTGGTACAAAAAAACCATGCTATTTCGCATGATATTCCGGCCGCTGAGAATCATATCATCGTTCATCATGACGGAAGGGTAGTAGAGCCTCAATTGGCTTAAAGAGCAGTTACTGGAAAGTGAAGGACATTATCTCAGAGCCGCTTCGGCTGAGCGGATGCTCGAAGCAGCAGGCCTATGAGCAGGCAGCAGCGCTGCTTACCAAGGTAAAGCTGACTTTTGACTTTATGGAGCGGTATCCGGCAGAGTGCTCTGGTGGACAGAAGCAGCGAATTGCCATTGCAAGAGCCTTGACGATGTCTCCCCGGCTGCTCGTAGCCGATGAGATTACGTCAGCGCTGGATCCGCTCACAGAAGGTTTCCAATTCGATCGAGCTTCTCTCAACAATGGATGATACTGAGAAGTATAGTGGAGTAAAGTGCAATGAAGTGAAGCAAAGTGAAGTGACCCAGGTGTGGAATCCTGTAGGGTCACTTTTTTTTATAATCTCAATCTGCGATGAGAAGTAGAGTAAAACAAAGCATAGCGCTCAATCATCCTCAACCTTTGCACAATTCTGCTATAAATCTGCTCTAAAGACGAAATCAAGGCAAATTCGCCGACTGTCTGATTTTACCCTCAATGTAGGTATCCCTTATGATTTGATCAGAAATCATGTTGCAGGGAAAGAGCGGAGGAGATGACGTATGAATGCGGTTGAGATTCAGCATCTGACCAAGCAATACGGCAAGGCAAGAGGGATTATTGATGTGAGCTTTTCGATTGAGGAAGGCGAAATCTTTGGTTTTATTGGGCCGAACGGGGCCGGCAAATCAACAACGATCCGGACACTGCTGGCTCTCATCTATCCCACAAGCGGTACAGCCTCGATCTTCGGAAAGGACTGCATTCGTCACAGCTCGGAGATTAAGAAGGAGATCGGATATCTGCCAGCGGAGGTTTTCTATTACGATCATATGAGGGTCGTGGATATACTCAAGTATTCGGCCAGCTTCTACAAGAAGGATTGTACGAAACGCATGAAGGAGCTCGCGGAGCGGATGGACTTGGACCTCAGCAAGAAGATCGAGAATCTGTCACTCGGCAACAAGAAGAAGGTAGGTATCGTCCAAGGACTTCTTCACAGTCCCCAATTACTTATCCTCGATGAGCCGACGAGTGGACTTGACCCGCTGATGCAGCATACGTTCTTCGAACTATTGAAGGAGGAGAACGGACGAGGGGCTTCGATCTTATTTTCCTCCCATATCTTGAGCGAAGTTCAGCGGCTGTGTAACCGGGTGGCGATCATTAAAGAAGGAAGGATCGTAACCGTGGAGAAGATCAGCGCTCTCAAGGAGAGCAATTACAAAAAGTTTGCGATTGAAACGGCAGTTTCTCTGGACCCGCAGCAGCTGGATATGGACGGTGTAAGTCATATTACGGCAGAGGGGAGCATCACACGGTTTTTGTTCAAGGGAAATTTGAATCAGATCCTGCAGAGGCTGGCTTATATCGAAATGGATAATCTATGGATCGAGGAGCCGAATCTCGAAGAAATCTTCATGCATTACTATGACAGGGAGGCTTGATTCAAGGTGAATATGTTTCTCTTTGAACTGAAGTCTTATCGTAAATCACTGCTGATCTGGTCCTTGTCCATCATTGGCGTTATGGTATTCCTCCTCTCCTTATTCCCATCCATCTCAAGAGAGTTCGATGCCTTTGCGCAGATTCTTGAGGGGTATCCAGAACCGTTCAGGCAGGCGTTCGGTATTCACATTGAAAGCATGGGTACGTTTCTCGGGTTCTACACTTATATATTTATGTACATTACGCTGTGCGGAGCGATTCAGGCGATGCTGCTGGGCATGTCGGTCGTATCCCGGGAAACCCGGGAGAGAACCGCCGATTTCCTCCTGACGAAGCCGGAGACTCGAACCAGGGTGCTCACGTCTAAGCTGCTGGCTGCATTCGTATCGATCTTGCTGACCAATGTGCTGTATCTTGCTGCTTCCTGGCTTATGGCTGAACAGCTTCAATCTGGTGCTTACGATGTGAAATTGTACATCATGATCTCCATTACACTGCTGTTTGTTCAGCTGATGTTTGTTGGTCTTGGGCTCATCGCTTCCGTGCTGCTGCCGAGAATTAAAGGGGTTCTTCCTGTATCTCTTACGACGGTGCTCGTATTTTATATCATTGGGATGCTGGTGTCTGGTGACGAGGGAGGGCTGAAGCGGTACTTGTCACCGTTCAAATATTTTGACACAAAACGGGTCTTGGAGACGGCAAGCTATGAAACCTTTTATATAATCGCCGCTGCGGGAATCGTTATTTTATGTACTGCTGTCTGTTACCACATCTATATAAGAAGGGACATTTCTGCCTAGCTGTACGGGAGGGTGAGATCATGAACATATTTTGGAGAGAAACGAAAGCGTACAGCAAGAGCCTGCTGTTCTGGAGCATCGGCATTGTGCTGCTATTAGTGAGTGGAATGAATAAGTTCGAAGGGACAGCTGCCGGAGGCGAACTGAATCAGGTGATCGAAGGTATGCCTGAATCCCTTCAAGCTCTAATGGGGGCGGGTGCCTATGATCTGTCGAAGGCAAGCGGATATTATGGAATGCTTATGCTGTACCTGTTCTTCGCAGTCACCATTCATGCCGTAACCCTCGGAGCCAATATTATTGCCAAAGAGGAGCAGGACAGAACGGCGGAGTTCCTATTCACCAAGCCCTTGTCCAGAAATGCGATCATATCCGCGAAAATATTGGCGTCGCTGCTGCAAATTTTCATCCTTAATCTTGTGACCTGGGAATCGAGCATTCTGATTGTCGGTATGTACAATAACGGAGAGCAGGTAAATGACGATATTGCTGTTCTAATGATCGGTATGCTCTTTCTTCAGATCATCTTTCTCCTCGTCGGCACGACGCTCGCCTCAGTGTCCAAGCGTGTGAAGCAGGCGGCATCTACATCATCAGGTATTTTGCTCGCTGCGTTCATCTTATCCATAGCTATTGATCTGAATGAGAGACTTGAAGGCTTGAAGTACTTTACGCCGTTCAAGTATTTTGAGGCCAAGGAGATGATGTACGGAGGAGGACTTGATCTTATCTACGTTCTTCTGTCTGTGCTTATCATTGCAGTCTTGCTTATCGTCACCTTTACGGCCTTCCGAAAGCGGAATTTGATGGTGTAAGTTCACACTAAGAAATTGCCTGTATAATCCAGTTATGTTATCATAACAATAGAAATAAGGACGGTTCGCAGCCGTCCTCAGCACAATAGCTTGGTGGGAACTCCTCCGAGTGTGTACTAAAGGCCGAAGAAGTGACCCAGGTGCGGAAACCTAAGGGGTCACTTCTTTTTTGAATCGATGTATGTCAGTAACGCTATGATAAAGCCAGCGAACAATAACATATCGGCAAAAGAGAAGTGCATGAGCCTCACCTCCTTTCCGGAGGAAGACCCGCCCACCTAGGCGTATCGTACAACCATATTATACCATGTAGTCCTGAGAAATCAGGGCTTATTGTTGTCTTTAATAGAAGTAGCACGTAACCCTAAAGAAATTGCCTGTATAATCCAGTTATGTTATCATAACAATAGAAATAAGGACGGATGGCCGTCCGTCCTCAGCACAATAGCTTGGTGGGAACTCCTCCGAGTGATGTTATAAGTCGGAAGAAGTGACCCGGTTGCCAAACCTAAGGGGTCACTTCTTTTTTGAATCGATGTATGTCAGTAACTCTATAATAAAGCCAGCGAACAGCAACATATCGGCAAAAGAGAAGTGCATTAGCCTCACCTCCTTTCCGGAGGAAGACCCACCCACCTAGGCGTATTGTGCAACCATATTATACCCTGTAGTCCTGAGGAATCAGGGCTTTTTTGTTTTATTTATAGAACGCATGTTTGCTGACAAAGTAGTGTCTCTTGGTCCTGTCATAATGAAAAAAATCACTGGGTATATGGCTCTGAATTGTGTGTTTATCTTGATGGAATTTAGTTTGGAAATTGTGTTGAGCTATCTGATCATGATGCTGAGTGAGAGGAAAAGGATTAACCGAGTGCAAAAAGGACTCTGAACATTAAATCAATCTAATTGTTGGAGAAAGAAAACGGGGCTGGTTTAAACCTGATCGCAAACATTTTTTCACAATAACGAAGAGATTATGAGAGAATTTCAGGATCTACGCCGAAACTCATCCTTTTTTTTCATTTTATTGCAAAAATATATGCCATATTCCCATATTGTTCTATATAATAGTGAGTATAGTTCTGAAGTATGAACTATAAATGAAGCTTTTGAATTATGTGGTTCGGATAAATCTATAATGACTGGGAGTATAGATCTATGTCTGACAAGTTTTTTCGTTGGTTTAAGATTATTCACGCGATTCAAGCAAGGCCCGGCATAACGGCTCCGGAGCTGGCTGAGAAGTGTGAGTCGAATGAAAGAACCATTTACCGGGATTTGCGGGCACTGGACACGCTGGTCCCAATAACGAACATTGGGTATGGCAAGGGGTACGCTTTTACAGGGAATTTCGCCATGTTTCCATTTAATTGGACCGAGGAAGAAGAGCTGGTGTTTACAATGCTCCCTTCCTTCGTGGATCAGACCAACCTTCCGCCCGGATTCGACAGTGCTTACGACAAAGTGATGTCCTCTCATTATCGGAAGAAGCGAAAAGATGCGGAGCTGCTCCAGAATGTAACGGATATCATCCAGATGGGGTCGCCCGCCTATAGGGAGGACTCCCCGAATTACTTGCTGCAGGTCATTCAGGCAATTCTGGAGGAAAAAAGGATAAAGGTTCAATACCATACCCAGAGCCGAAACGAGCTGACGGAACGAGAGATTGCTCCATATTATCTGGTTCCACGGGATCAACGTTTTTATCTGATTGGATATTGTCATCAGGCGAAGGAGATTCGTACATTTCGGTTAAGCCGTTTTCGCTCCATGGAGATGATAGAGACACATTTCGACCGCAGGGATTTCAATTTAAAGAGTTATATGAAGAACACATGGTCCATCGAGCGTGGAGAGCAGCAGATTCATTTCAAAGTGAAGTTCTCCGCTGATGTAGCAAGATACATAAAGGAAGAAGAACTGTTTATTAGTCCAAAGATGAAAGATTTGAAGGATGGAAGTCTCTTATTTGAGGTAACGCTGAATCATGACAGAGAGTTTCTGAATTGGCTAAGCCAGTATGGTCCAGATGCAGAGATCCTGGAGCCAGTGAGTTACCGGGAAGTGATGAGGGAGCGGCTGGAGAAGTGGAGTCGGTTGTACACGGAATGAGGAGGAGAATAAGATTCTCAAGCAAATATTAAGCTGGTTTAAGAGTGAGAAGAAGCAAGAAGTTAATAAGATAGTAAAGAAGGAAGTTAAAAAGGAACATAAGAGCACATCAGTAAAAGCAAAGGCGAAAGTAGCTCCCACACGTATTGGTGAGCTTGGGGAGCACAAGATCAATATTCAGCTGGATCAGCTTCCGCAAGAATGCAGGTATATCAGTGATTTAATGCTTGTGAATCCCAAGTCACGTTCTGGTTACTCCCAGATCGATCATGTTGTCGTGTCTCCGTATGCGATATTCGTGATTGAAACGAAGAATTATAACGGAGAGATCAAGGGGAAAAAAGGAGACAGGGAGTGGAGCGTCAGCAATAGGTATAAGCTTTACAATCCGCTGAAACAGAACTATGGGCATATTAAAGCGCTTCAAGCACATGTCCCAGATATTCAAATTCCCTATGTCTCGATGATCTCGTTTACGATGAGATGCAGATTTAATGTAGATCCGGAGCTCAGAAAGATTCAGTCCAATGAGCTGATTATATATGATGTAGAGCTATCTGAGTTTATTCAACGGAAGATTAGTAGATTAAAAATGGAAGGTAAGAGCCCAATGCTTTCCGAGACTGAAATTTTAGAAATAGTAGAGAAGCTAAAAGAATTAAATATAGTAGATCCAGTTTTGCGTGAGCAGCATGTAAATGGTGTCAAGAGGGGGCCTATTTAAATCGTAAAAGTCCTATTATAAATGACTGTCTCTCGGTAAAACATATGTAAGGCAAGGTGGGATACAATCTGGAGTGGATTCTACCAATGTAAATCAGTAGGTCGAACAGGCAGGGGGACTATTTAACTTGATTGTTTATGAAGCTTTGAAGAATGAATTTCTAGATGATGTATACCGTGATAAATTAGTAGATAATTTAATGTCCAATTTTCATGATAAGATTGGTAGCATTGGAAAGAGTGAACTTCGCTCATGGGAAAATTCTATGAATTATATGTATCGGCTTCTAAATGATCCTGAAATCCCAGGAAACGCAGGAGTAGCTATTGAATTTAGAGTTCCTTACAGTTCAAAAAGAGTAGATTTTTTAATTTCAGGGAGTAATGAATTTAGTGAAAGTATAGTGATAATTGAGCTAAAGCAGTGGGAGACGGTAGAAAAGGTTGATAATAAAGAGGCAATTGTAAGAACAGCATTAGGAGGTGGGTTAAGAGAGGTTGTCCATCCATCCTATCAAGCGTGGTCTTACGCAGCCTTAATCAAAGACTATAATTCAAATGTACAGGATGAAAAAATTGAATTGTATCCTTGTGCATATTTGCATAACTACTCGAGTTTAGGTACAAAAGATCCAATTGTTCATGAAAAATATCAATTTTATATAGATAATGCACCAGTATTTGTGAAGGGTGATTCAGAGAGACTACGCAATTTTATTAAACAATATATTAAACATGGCGACAACAAAACAAACCTGTATAAAGTAGAGAAGGGTAAAATTAGACCTTCCAAATCGCTTCAAGACTCACTATTGGGGATGTTAAAAGGAAACGATGAGTTTGTCATGATTGATGATCAAAAAGTGATTTTTGAGACAGCAAAGTCTCTTGCCAGTGAGGCAATTCGATCTAATAAAAAACAAGTGCTTATTGTTAAAGGGGGGCCTGGGACTGGTAAGTCTGTGCTAGCGATAAATCTCCTAGCAGAACTAACTGCACAGAACATGGTGTGCCAGTATGTAACTAAAAATGCAGCTCCAAGATCTGTTTATGCAAAGAAATTAAAAGGGGATTTTAGGAAGAGTCATATAGATAATTTATTCAAAAGCTCTGGTAGTTATATAGATGCTCCGTTCAATGAAATTGATGTTTTGATAGTGGATGAAGCCCATAGATTAAATGAGAAATCTGGTATGTTCAATAATCTTGGAGAGAATCAAATAAAAGAGATTATTAATGCATCAAAGCTTGCTGTGTTTTTCATAGATGAACGACAGCGTGTTACTCTCAAAGATGCAGGAAATGTTGAAGCTATTCAGCATTTCGCATCGGAATCCAAAGCAGTAATTACTGTTAAGGAGCTAGAATCACAATTTCGTTGTAATGGTTCTGATGGTTATCTTGCCTGGATTGATGATGTGTTACAAATAAGAAAAACAGCAAACGCTGATATGATAGATAAGGATTATGACTTCCGAGTTTATTCAGATCCGTCCGAGATGAGAGATGAGATTCTAAGGCTGAATAGAATAAATAACAAGGCACGACTATTGGCAGGATATTGTTGGAATTGGAGCAAGGAAGGAAAATACAATTCAGATATACATGATATTCTTTTAGAAGAATATGGGTTTGGGATGAGCTGGAATCTAGCGAACACGGACAGTTGGGCAATAGATGAAGATTCTGTGCATGAGATTGGCTGTATTCACACTTCACAAGGGTTAGAGTTCGATTACGTCGGTGTCATTATAGGAGATGATATGTTTTGCAAGCTAGGAAGTGTAGAGACTGACTTTACTAAGCGAGCTAAAACGGATAATTCCCTAAAAGGGCTTAAGAAGCTTTATATAGACAACCCTCAAAAAGCACTGAAATTGGCTGATGAGATTATTAGAAATACGTATCGTACTTTGCTTACAAGAGGCCAAAAAGGATGTTATATTTTTTGTACAGACAAAGAGCTAGAAAAGTACTTCATTAATCGATTAGCAAACTCAACAAGACGTAACGAATATTTACTAAGCAATTCAAATGCTATTGCAGCTGAGCAACCTAATAAGTACAAGCTGAATCCTGAAATTTAAATCATAATTAAAGTAGTTTCCGTGCTTTGGAGGCTGCTTTTATTTCTTTTATACTATAGTTACAGAATTCCTTTAACGGAGGTCATCATGCTACCAGAATTACTATCAAATATTTTTCGCTCCAAACAAAAATCATACAAAATGGTTCTTATTCTTTCCATTATTGAATTCTATAAAGAAACTCAATCCGTCCAAATTCCATTGGATCAACTAGCTCAAAAGTTCTTGAAATACTTCCAAGACGAAAGCGAGCAAGGAAACATAGTAGATTCACCACCTGAACAAAAGGCAGATGGATGGAATGAATTTTCGCTAAACCAAACAAAATCCCTACTAAAAACACCAATTGATGCTCTATCCTCTGTTCTCACATTCGACCAAGTAAATCAAACCATTACCTTCTCCGACCCTGATTTGTTTAACGAAGACACACTTAAGGAGCTTAAAGAATACGCCATGCAAGAGCTAGACAATTACAATAGAAAGCTAGAATTGAATAGAACGACTCATTCTCCTTTCTCCTTACACGATGCATTATCGCAGATCATGAACACGTATCTCCAAGCCAAAATGGAGCCGTTCGCACAACACCCTTTAGGCATCTTAGTTAGAAATTCTATTCCTGGCCAGTTGAAGGATCTATTATCTTTAAATGAGCAATACAAGGTTCAAGGTTCCGTTGGACAGGGCAATTGGGCTAATGTTCCCTGGATCGCATTCATGGATAAACGACTCACGCTGACGACTCAGCAGGGTGAATACATCGTATACCTGTTCTCCGAGGATATGCAGTCCGTGTATCTAACGTTTATCCAAGGAGTTACCGAACCCTTAAAGCAAGGCAAACTCAGAGGATACGAGTACCTCAAGAACAAAACTCAAGAGATCCGTAGCCTAATCCCACTAGATGGACTACATAAAGACGAGAATATTATTCTCATGGAAAAAAGCGGCCTGGGCCGAGATTACCAAGTCTCTACGGTAGCTTATATCAAATACGATAGAGATACATTGCCGGAAGATGAAGTCCTCCTACAAGATCTTGAGAACCTCGTTTCTAACTACAAACATTATGTAAACATCGTGTTACAAGATAGAGCAGATGAAACTACTCCAGAGGAGGAAATAACTCCAGTGAGCATCAATGTCAGAGAGCAACTAGAACAAGTGAAGCAATATATTCACCATAAAGGTTTTCTCTACCCAGATGGCCTCATGGAGAATTTCTATTTATCTCTCAAGACCAAGCCGTTCGTCATTCTAGCCGGGGTATCGGGAACAGGGAAGACGAAGCTGGTGAAGCTCTTTGCCGAAGCTTTGGGTGCTACCATGGCGAATGGACAGTTTACTTTAATCCCGGTAAGACCAGACTGGAGTGACCCTTCTGATCTGTTAGGGTATAAGGATCTGTCGGGTGTGTTTAGACCTGGGCGTTTAACGGAAGTGTTAGTAGAGGCATCTAGAGCTGAGAATAAGAACAAGCCTTATTTTATCTGTCTGGATGAGATGAACCTGGCGCGTGTGGAGTATTATTTCAGTGATCTGTTGAGTGTGATGGAAACCCAGGAATGGCATGGAAGTCGAATCGTAACTTCGGCGTTGATTGGACCGGAGTCTTTAAGAGAGGAAGATCAGTCGATATATGGTGGCCTGACTCTGCCGGATAATGTGTACGTGATTGGAACGGTCAACATGGACGAGACGACACATCCTTTTAGCAAAAAGGTGCTGGATCGCGCGAACACGATTGAATTCAACTATATTAATCTGGAGCAATTTCCATCTAAGGGTGTTGAAATAGATAACCTTGAATCTTCAAATTCCAATAATGCTTTCTTGCGTAGCGAATATTTGCAGTTAACCGATATGTATAACACCTATCCAGAGCTTGTGCATTCGACGACTGACAAACTGGTGAAGATCAATAACATCTTAGAGGAGATTCATTCCCATGTCGGCTTCCGGATTCGGGACTCGATCTGCTTTTATATGGCATATAATCAGCGGTTTGAGCTATTATCAGAGGACAAAGCGTTCGACGGACAGCTTCTCCAGAAGATTCTACCTCGCATACAAGGAAGTAGCTTATCTGTTAAAAAGGTATTGCTCCTCTTAATGCAGGGGGCGATTGGCAAATCGATTCCTGTTAAGGATCTCTTAGATGACGCTTCTGATCTATATATAAAATATGGTAGTAAGCAGCAGGTCGAGGAAGTAAAGTATCCACTGTCTGCACGGAAGCTTGCCTTTATGTTACGGAGGTTAGAGGAAGATGGGTTCACCTCATACTGGCTTTCTTAATCATAGCGTGGAGCTGATCCGGATCGAGACGAATCTTTTTAACCTCTATATTCAGGGCAAGCCCTATCATTCGACCGTAGAATCCTTGCAGCTTCATCGGGATGATGTGGGTGCATGGATGGATTCTAATACTCTGCAGATTAGCACTTTAACCCGTGAGCTTGAGGTGGAGAACATCTTTGTTTTTTCGCCGGAGCAGGGACAGCTGGTTCCATGGCATACGGGGGAGAAGAGCTATCCGTTATTCTATGAAACGCAGGCATATGAGCTCGTTGTTGAGAAGAAACAGGGGACCGAGCTAATCTTCTACCATGACAATCTGTATTTACGGCAGGCGATTAAGCCACTTGGGCAGTCGATCCTTTCGGGTATTTTGAATTTTCAGAACGAGGTGGGGTTAACCGAGCTTGAGCTTCGTCAGCAGGGCCGGTCACTATTCCAGCTTCAGATCGAGATTTATCCGTCCAAGATGGATTACAAAAGGGATTACCAAATGATTCTGAGTGACATTAATCGGCAAATTTATAATTTATCCTTTGATTTTTTGAGAAAGACTTATCATCTGACAGGGTTAAAGGAGACACAGAATCAGAGTCTAACCGAATTTTTCACGATATTGCAGCATGTGTTTGATCAGCTAAGACAAGCCGTGGAACGAATTCACGCAAATCCTCATTACAGCCTAGCTAAAGAACAGCGCATCGTAGATGCAGCCAAGGTCAGGAAGGCGGGAAAAGAAAATATCGCGTTTCTCGCCAAACGACCGTACCTGTTGACCCATCATGAAGCGCATGGATTTATTCCACATCAGGGGCAGCGCCTGCATCCATCTCATGCCCTTGAAACCAAGCGCCAAGTTCAGTTCGATACATTGGAGAATCGTTTTGTAAGATGGGTGCTTATCAGGGTATCGAAGAAGCTGCAGGAGATGAAGAGAAAGCTGAGTGCCTCAGGTAAACTGCAGGATCCCGTACTGGATAAGAAGATGACTTCGATTCAAAATCAGGTACAGCGTCTATTACAGCTGGATTTTCTAAAGGTTGGTGAGATGAAGCAGCTATCGGTGTCATTAGTGCTGCAGATGGCGCCGGGATATCGCGAGGTGTATCGAAGTTACTTAATGCTGATGAAGGGTCTAAGCGTGCAAAGTGATCTATTCCGTTTGTCGATGAAGGATTTAGCCCAGCTGTATGAATATTGGTGCTTCCTGAAGATTAACGAGCTCCTCGGGCAGAAGTATGAGTTATTGAAGCAGGACATGATTAAGGTGAATCGGACGGGCGTGTTTTTTACACTCGACAAATCTCAGTCAGCAAGGATGAAGTATCGGAACCCGAGGAACGGTGAAATCTTCACGCTTTATTATAATAGGCTGCCAAGTGGGGATCGGAGTGCGACGTTAGGCCAAAGACCGGATAATGTGCTTACTTTGAAGAAGAACGATTCCTCAATGGAATATAAATATATTTTTGATGCCAAGTACCGGATCGATCCTGCCTATGAAGGCTCTTATTATTATGAGAAGTATAGGCAGCCTGGACCGGTGGAAGAAGATATTAATACGATGCACCGTTATCGGGACGCAATTGTCTACAGTGAGGGTGGTCAGGAGCTAGAGCGTAGTATGTTTGGCGCTTATGTGCTTTTCCCATATCATGATGAGCAGTCTTACCGCGAGCATAAGTTTTATAAGAGCATAGAACTCGTAAACGTTGGGGCCTTTCCCTTCTTGCCGAATGCGACGGAGCTGATGGATAAGTTCTTGGAAGAGATTATTATGGACAGTCCCGAAAAAGCTTACGAAAGGTCTACAAGACCTCGTGGTACTCAGGGGTACTATAAAAACAAGCTTGCAGGCAAGAATGTGCTCGTCGGCTCGTTAAGAGAAGTAGCTCAATTAGAGAGTTCACTTCAATACAAGTACTACCATTTGCCGCTGAGAAATATCGTAGATCACCAAATACTTACGCAAATTGAATATGTAGCGGTGTATCAATCCATTGGAAAGTTCGCTGATATAACGGGAGAGACAGGAATCCATTATGTCGGCAAGGTGAAAGACTGGAAGGTGCTGCGAAGAGAAGAGATCAAGGAACGCCCTGCACGCTCAGGGACGGAGGATCAGCTCTACGTGAAGTTCCGTATCGAGGAATGGACGAAGCGACCAGAGCCCATTGTATCCGGTGGACTTGGAATTTATAGATTACTATACACCTCCAAATACATCTTTGACCGGGCAACTGAAATTGCCGAACTGAAACTGGAAAAGGAAGAACAGTTAAACGAATGGCGGGAGAAGAGACGTAGAGGTGCGGTAAAGGTAGAGCTGGATCATACGCAGGTGGACTTGGCTCAGGTGGTTAAAGACATTCGGGTGGATGAATAGGCGGGGAGCAATAGTTAGCTTCATGAAAAGGACTCAATTTTCGATACTTAACACTTTGATGGGCTTCGTGCCTTTCGAGGTGTTTTTGTGCTGGGCGGGTCATTATAAGTTCGCAATGAAAATATCAAATGCTAGTATCGGAAGGTAGAGGATTTGGAGATGAATATTAATGTACCATAGAATATCATTAGTACTATAAACTAATCAGCAGGACAAAAGGGACGGTGATAAACATGATCGAAGTAGCCGCAGCTATTATTGAAGAAACAGATGGACGTATGCTCATCGCACGAAGGCGAGAAGGGAAGTCTCAAGCAGGATTATGGGAGTTCCCAGGCGGCAAGATTGAAGTTGGTGAATCACCGGAGTTGTGCTTAATCAGAGAGCTGCAGGAAGAGATGAATATCAAGATTGAGCCCTATGCTTTTTTTGCTGTGAATGAGCACACCTATGATACGGTGACGATTCGACTTATTGCATATAAGGCAAGAATACTGGGAGGAACCATTCAGTTATCTGATCACGAAGAATACAAATGGGTACAAGCAGCGGAACTGACACAGTATCAATTCGCTCCAGCAGATATTCCTTTTGTTGAACAATTATCTGCTCATTAATGAAGGCCTTCCGAATGAATCGACTTGAATAATGAAGGGACATGGGTACCTGTTCCACAGGGTGATATATAAGTAAAATTATACCTATCTATAAATGGAGAGGTAGCTTATGACAAGAATCAAAGTTCCTATTGAGGTACTGCTATCGGTATCTGATCAATTCGATCATGCATCTAACCAGCTTAAGATGATCAATGAGAACCTTCTCCGGCAAATCTTTATGCTTATGTCCAATTGGTACGGTCAGAGAGGGGATCTCTTCCAAACGGATTTCAAGACAGCTTATGAACAGATGAATGTGACCATAGAGCGTATGCATGTAATCAGCCAGGAGCTGAAGGGAATTGCCGTTCGCTTCATGGATGCAGATCAGTTGAATGAATTTATGGGCGAACAGCGGATGGAGCTATTTACTAAACTAAGTACAACAAATAACATTAGCGAGCCTTCTAAATCATTCTTGGAAAAAGCAGGAGACGTCGCAGCAGATTTTGGTAGTGGGGTTAAAAAGGCCTTGGTGATCTGGGGGATTCATTAAAAGACACAGCAACTAACTTATACGAAAATCCAATGGAGACGCTGGGTGATATGGCATATAACGCTACTATAGGAACAGCAGAAGACATAAAAGGTGCTGTTATATGGGGCAAAGATATGGTCATGGATGAAGAGAAGCGAGAAGCATTCTGGGACGGCACTCAGGAGAACATTCAGGAATCCGGCGGTTTCCCTAACTATTTAGGTGAACAAGCAGCATTTATATTAGGTTCTGCAGCAATTAGTAGAGCTGGGATCAAGGGAGGCTCAAAATTAAAACCTGAATTTGGTAGTGATGGAGGTAGTGACAAGGGGAATTCTGCAGAATCGGCACAGACTGATGATTTAAAGTATGCTGAATCCGGAGGAAGAGATATATCCCCAGAGCAGTTCTATAGAGAAGAAGCGATTGCTGAAGAAATGTATGATAAATTTAGAGACTTAGGCACGAAAGATGTAGAAGCTATCGCAAAAAATACAGACTTTCCTCTTAGCAGGGTTCAAAGGATCAAAGATCATGTTTTTAGTAACTTACACATTAAAGATCATGGTATTGGGCGATTTGATCCAGACTATGAACTAGCACAGGCTTGGGAAAGATTAATGAATGGTCAGCATATAGATTCTGATATACAATTATTACATCATGAAATTTTTGAATCAAAATTTGAAGGAATATTCAAGACTAATTATAGAACAGCACATGATAAAACAATAAAATCAGGAAGAGTATGGGACTGGGAGAAGAATTATGAGGAGTGAGAACAGTGGCGGTATTTGTGATCATGCTAAAGGATTATGAGGATGAAGAAAGAGTAGTATATCGTTATGGACCAAATGAAGAAACAATGGGGAAAATTGAATATCATAAAAAAAATGATGTTATAAATCAGCTTACTTCAATTGATTCTGACAATTATTCTGATGAATTCTTTTTCAAAAGAGCTGGTAGAAGGCTGGCTAGAATGATTATTAAAGAGAATAGGAATTTTGTCGATAGGACAACGATTGAATCATAACTCGTACATTTGCTAAACTTAGGCTCCTTTCCACTTGAATTATGAGTAGGAATGAGCTTTTTTGCATTCTTAAATTAAACATTGTCGACCCAAAAAGGCCTGGAAAGCGTAGTCGAATCTATTAGATACTTGAAACGGCCTTTGTTAAGAACCCCATTGGTACGGTTGGAGATATGGCGTACAATGCGACAGTAGAGACATAGAGGATGTTGTGGGTATTGCCGCATGGGGCAAGGATATGATCATGGATAAAGGAGAACGAGAAGCTTTTCTGGATGGAATGCAGGAGCAAGTAAATCAATCCGGAACAGCAAACTTCGTCGGTGAGCAAGCTGGTGTAATATTAGGCTCTCTTCTGGTAGAACTGGAATTTAAATTGGAAGTGCTCAAAAAGGGAATTCTGAAGTGACAGGGAAAGTACTCAGTGAGAGTTACGATTATAGAAAAGTAAATAGATACACAAATAGTTATGGGGAAGCACTAGCTACGAGGAAAGAAATTAAAGAATTCAAGAAGAAATGGAATCAATTAGGTGTGCCTGTAGTAGTAGATAAAAAGAGAAAGATTCTTACAGGTGATTTTGAAGCTGCATTTGATTACGTGGAATGGACAGATATTCATTAAGAAAAAACCTTCTGTTGTTAATATGTATCACGTGGATTAGATGGGAGGGTTGATGAACGAATAGAAAGTTTATTTTTTGATGAAGGCTATACATTTAGGATAAACCCAGATGATAGAGAGAATGATGATATACGGCCAGCTTGGAGAGTAACGGTTGATCTTGAGCCTAATCCATTTTTATTTGAAGACTATACTTTAATAGTATCAGATCCTGATAAGGCAGTAATGGGTATGTTAGATGCTAATGGGCATCCAGTATCGGAAGGTAATGATTTTACAGATGAAGATATAGAGTACATTATGAGTGACGAAGAACCGGAAAAGGATAAGGCGTAGGTTAAATAAATTAGGGTGATACAAGTAAAATTATACCTATCTATAAAATGGAGAGGTAGCTTATGACAAGAATCAAAGTTCCTACTGAGGTGCTGCTATCGGTATCTGATCAATTCGATCATGCATCTAATCAGGTTAAAGGAAATAAAAAAGTTGGAATATAATTATCTTAAGGAACCTGCATTTACACTTAGATTAAGTGGGGAACATTTTCAAAGTGAAATAGGCTGTTTAGGAAAACAACTTGTTCAAATATTAACCTGTATTCAGCATGAAACTTCCAATCTTACTTGGTTTGCTTTTGATGTGTTTGGTAGCAGTAATCAGCCGTCAGAAGTGTTGTTTCCAAAGCCTTACTCGGGAATCCTAAATACAGATGAACTGATCAAAAAAGTAGAAAAGATAGTACAATTTCATCACGAAGCAGAATTGGAAATTCGTCCATTTGATACTTCATACTTTGAGGTTTACGGAATGAACAAAGATATTGAAGCCAAAATTAAATCTTGTATTATGTAATCTATGAGTTATTGATCCAGTGAGCCTACACAAAGATTTACTGCTTTATCTGTATCCCTTTAATAGGAGGAACGAGCCCATGTACATATACGAAACACTGGATAACATAGATACTCAAACCTTGCATCGCGCATTTATAGAAGCCTTTTCCGATTATCAGGTGAGTATGAATCTGTCGCTTGAAGCTTTTCAAAAGATGCTTGTTAGAAGAGGTTATTCTCCAGAGATTTCGATCGGTGCATTTACAGAACCTGGACATGAGCTTGTTGGCTTTATCCTGAATGGAATGAGGATGTGGGATGGAGCACGAACCGCATACGATCTTGGAACCGGCGTCACACCTTTACATAGACAGCAGGGTATCTCAAGCCGCATGTTCCAATCTGTACGGGAAGAACTCAAGCGGAATCAGGTGGAGCAGTATTTGCTGGAGGTCTTACAAAACAATAAGGCTGCCTTCGAGCTATACAAAAAGCAAGGGCTTTCCATTACAAGAAACTTCTCGTTTCATAAGCTGGAACAGGGCTGTTTTCATGCAAAAGAGCTGACTTATGACATCGAGTACCTGACAAAAGTAGATTCGGATACGTGTGAGCAACTGCAAATGTTATGGGATTTCACCCCCTCCTGGCAAAACTCGATGGATTCCATTCGTGCAGTAGAGAGGCAGTTTGTCTATGCAGTCGTGAGGCAGGAGAAGAAGATTGTAGGTTACGGCATCGTAGACCCAGCAACAGGCGATGTCCCGCAGATCGCGGTGCTTCCGAAATACAGGCGCAAAGGGATAGCGACAAACATAGTAGCTGCTTTGATCAAACATTCAAAGGGTGAGCAACTGCGAGTTGTTAATGTGGATGATACATGTGAGGGTATGAATTTGTTTTTGCATGAAATAGGATTTGAAACGATTGGACATCAATATGAAATGATGCTTACTATTGATTGAGATGGAAAGAAATAAGAAGATGGAATATAGAACATGCATATATAGATCCCTTGGGACGGTATGTGATCTGTAATATTTAAAACAAGCACTGGAGGTTATGAAAATGGTAAACAAACAGAGGACATTAACGCAGGAGCAGCAGGAAGAGATTCTTACTATATTAAAGAAGCGTTTTGAGAAGCATATGGATCGCCATGAGGGAATCGAATGGAGCGCAGTAGAAGATAAGCTGCACACTCAGCCAGAAAAGCTATGGTCGCTATCTGAAATGGAGAGAACCGGCGGTGAACCTGACGTGATTGGTTTTGATGCAGAGCTTGGTGAATACACATTCTGTGATTGTTCCGCAGAAAGCCCGAAAGGCCGCAGAAGTATCTGTTACGATCATGAAGCGCTGGAGTCTAGAAAGCAGCATAAGCCAGAGAACAGTGCGGTGAACATGGCGGCTGAGATGGGAATTGAGATGCTGACGGAAGAACAATTTCGGGAGCTGCAGCAGAAGCTTGGAAAGATCGATAACAAAACATCAAGCTGGATTAAGACACCTCCGAACATTCGAAAACTTGGTGGGGCGATATTTTGCGACTACCGGTATGATACAGTGTTTGTGTACCACAACGGGGCAGATTCCTATTACGGTGCCAGGGGCTTCCGCGGTTTGCTGAGAGTTTAATTATAGATTGAAAAATAGCTGAACAATGACAATAAGCTTCACTTCCTTAATAAGTGAGGCTCTTTGGCATATGCGTCTCGGCACAGCGGCTAAACTGATATAAAAGTCATATGCTCATTCATGAAGGACTTCTGTATGAACTCGAGATGGCGAAGAAAGGACAGGGGAACCTTTTTCATTGAATAATATATTTGTAAAATTATACCTGTCTGGATTGATTTCATAATAGTCTGAGTTAAATTCAACTATTATAAATAGAGAGGTAGCGTATGACGAGAATCAGAGTTCCGACTGAGGTGCTGTTATCGGTATCCGATCAGTTTGGCCAAGCTTCTCAGCAGCTGGGTATAATCAATGAGAATTTGCTCAGGCAGATCTTCACGCTATTAACCCAGTGGGATGGTCAGAAAATGCTGGTCTTTCAATCGGAGTTTAAGACAGCCTATGAGCAAATGAATGTAACCATAGAGCGTATGCAAGTGATTAGCCAGGAACTAAAGGGAATTGCCGTTCGATTCATGGATGCGGATCAGCTGCAGGATTTTATGGGCGATCAGCGGATGGAGCTATTCGCTAAACTAAGTACGATAAGTACCCCTAGTGAGCCGCCTAAATCATTTATAGATCAAGTTGGAGACACCGCAAAGGACTTGGCAGGAGAACTCAATAAAGGTCTGGGAAGTGTAGTCGAATCATTAAAAGATACAGGAACGGCCCTTGTTAAGAATCCTATCGGAACTTTAGGAGATATGGCTTATAATGCTACGGTAGGAACCGTTGAGGATGTCATCGAAGGTGCCGCTTGGGGCAAAGATATGGTCATAGATGAAGCGAAACGAGAAGCATTCCTGGAAGGAATTCAGGAGGAGGCTAACGCATCTGGAAAAGCTAACTTCGTTGGCGAACAGGCAGGCGTAATGTTGGGTTCATTTCTGGTTGGCAGGCTCGGTATTAAGGGAGGTCCGAATCATAAACCGGATACGGATGGAAGCGGAGGTAGATCAAAAGAAAATACTGAGGGTATGGGTCAAGCCATGAGCAATATGATCAACGACATAAGAACAAAGACCCAAGATCAATTGCTCAAAGAAGGCTGGCAGGATGTAACTAATCCAAGGAAAGCCCAGAATACCTTGTCTCGGGAATATTACAGCCCTGAAACAGGTGTCAAAATCAGTTATGATCCAGGAAAGAAGGGTGCAACAGGATTCGAAGCAGTAGACCATTACCATATCCACAATCGGAGTTATACCGATAAAAAGGTCGATTATTATTTTGATATTGACGGAAATCCAGTGGGTAAAGGTTCGAAAGCTTCTCATATAGTAATAAAGGACGGTGAGTAAGTATGAAAATAGATACCTTTATTGAAGAATACGATTTGCACGATAGCTTAATAGATAATATCGGTATTAATGGTGAGAAACTGGTTCTCGATATTGATCTTTGTAATTGGAGACAAAAAAATTACAGTCCCGAGGAAGATGAAATGAAAGTAATTAAGATTACTTTCGATAATGTACAAAGTTATCATTTAGATTCAACAAATGATACGGTAGATTCCGATTCAATCTTGGAGATCAGTTGTTCGGATGTAGATTCTTCTTCAACATCGAAAGACATAAGAATCGTCTTTGAAGGTGAAGGAGATATAAAAATAATGACATTTAGAAGTGACAATGTAACCGTAGAGTAGTTAGTATAACCTTGATTGAGTGTTCGTCACTTATTCAAGGTTTTTCTTTACCTAGATGATTTCTTGTATATAGATAACCTTCACAAGAGACAGAGAGATATAAATTAGGAAAAATATTTAATAATACTCAAATTTCATACATTTAGGGCATGACAATTACATTATTATGTGATATATTTTTGAGAATTCCGCCTAAAGAGGACTAATGTCCTTGTACAGTGGACAAAAAATATGACATTAATAGGTGATGACATCATGAATAAGAAGAAGCTCGGCTTGCTGCCGAAGATATTGATTGCCATTCTACTCGGGATTGCTGTGGGTTCGTTTTCACCGGAGTGGCTTGTTGCAGGGCTTGCTACCTTTAGCGGTCTGTTCGGCAACTTTTTAGGCTTCGCCATACCTTTGATTATTATCGGATTTATAGCGCCAGGGATCGGCGAGCTGGGAAGGGGGGCAGGACGTCTGCTGGGGTTAACGACAGGTCTTGCCTATGTTTCTTCCATTATAGGGGGCTTGCTGGCGTTTCTTGCTGCAACCTTGTTATACCCGTATATATTGGAGGCGGGAAGCCTTACCCAATCTTTTAGCAATCCGGAAGAGGCACTGCTTGCGCCTTATTTCACCGTAGATATGCCGCCTGTATTCGGGGTCATGACTGCCTTGCTGCTGGCCTTCACACTTGGGCTTGGGGCTGCGGTCATTAAGGGACAAGCTTTGCAGAATGTGATGGTTGACTTTAGAGCCATTGTCGAGAAGTTGATCGCTTCAGTTATTATTCCTTTGCTTCCTTACCATATCTTCTGTGTGTTTGCCAATCTGACGTATGGCGGACAAGTGACGATGATTTTATCTGTCTTTGTTAAAGTGTTTGTCATGATTATCGTCCTGCATATTCTTTATTTGGTCATACAGTACACGGTGGCTGGACAGATTGGCCGCAAGAATCCGTTCACCCTGCTCAAAAATATGATTCCCGCTTACTTTACAGCGATAGGGACACAGTCCTCGGCTGCAACGATTCCGGTGACGCTTCGTCAGACGAAGCTGAATGGAGTCAAGGGGAAGGTAGCTGATTTCGTTATTCCGCTGTGTGCGACCATACACTTATCCGGCAGTACGATTACGCTGGTAAGCTGCTCGATGGCCGTTATGGTGCTGACGGGGATGCCGATTACCTTCGGCTCGATGTTCCCCTTCATTTTAATGCTGGGTGTTACCATGGTGGCTGCTCCTGGCGTTCCCGGTGGTGCGGTCATGGCCGCACTCGGTCTCTTGGAGTCCATGCTCGGCTTCGATACGACGCTGACCTCACTGATGATTGCACTGTATATTGCTCAGGACAGCTTCGGAACAGCAACGAATGTTACAGGTGACGGTGCTATCGCGATCATCACGGATCGAATGAGCAAGTCGGAACCTGCATAAAATAGTAAAGCAGCTCAGCGCCTCTCATAGGAGATGTCTGAGCTGTTTTTACATGGAAAGTAGCGGAAGAGGCTAATTCTAAAAGGGGAAAAGATTCGTACATCTCTTTCTTGAATTTCATGGATGAATACTATACTGCACAAGATGGATGCCAAAGTAGTCTATCTTCTATTATTGTGTGGCCAATAGCCCAGCTGAAATATTAGAACAAAGTGTTTGTAAATCCGTACAAACCACGATTTAATTCCATCTCTAATTCAAAAAAACAGTTGCCATAAAATCACACCTATAGTATATTCAGTTCATAAAAACGTTTTTATAAAAAGGAAGACGGCAGATGAGAAAGGTAACGATCAAGGATGTGGCAAGGGAGGCGGGAGTGTCGATCTCGACGGTCTCCAATGCCCTGAACGATGTGGATGTGCTGAATCCGGAGACGAAGTCGCATATTCTGGATGTCGCGAAGCGCCTGAATTATGTGCCGAACATCAACGGCAAGCTGTTGAAATCGGGCAAATCGAAGATGCTGGGCTTCTTCACCACAAGTGTGTCAGGACCGTATTTCTATACGCTGGTGGAGACAATGTCACGGGAATGTGACCGCCACGGCTATGGTCTGAACATCTTTGTAACCAAGGATAAGCAGGTCATTATGAGCAACATTCTTGGCGGGCGGGTAGATGGCGTCATTGTCTACGAAGAGCTCAGAATCGACGAGAATGACATTGCCGTTATGGAGAAGAACAACGTCAAGGCGGTGTTTCTGGATCGTGAGATACAGAATGAATCCATGGGAAGCATTATCTTCGATTCCTATGTGGATGCGTATGAAGCTACGAAATACCTGATCAGTTTGGGTCACAAAAAGATCGCCTATATCGCGGGTGTAGAGACGATGTTCGATAGTGAGCAGCGGAAGGCCGGGTACCTTGCGGCGCTGACTGACTATGGCCTGCCGGTCGATGAAGACTATATTCTGCAGGGTTATTTTGAAGAGGAAGGCTCGTACGGTGCGGTCAAATCATTTGTGAATGTGCATGGCAGCAAGCTGCCGGATGCATTCCTTGCAGGGAACGACCTCAGTGCAATCGGGGCGATGCGTGCGCTCAAATCACTCGGATACGAAATTCCACAGGATACGAGCGTCGTTGGCTTTGACGATATCGACATTGCACAGTATTTTTCACCATCGCTGACCACAGTGCGGAACCAAATCGCAAGGCAGGGCATACTTGTCGTGAACCATTTGATTCGCATGATCCAGGAGAAGGAAGAGGGCAGGCATGAGAAGCTGCCGGGAGAGCTCATCGTTAGAGGCTCGACGCAGATCAAAATGGTGCGGGATTAACCTTTTTACAACAAAAGGGAAGTTCCCGCCCAGTCTAATAGTAAACGCTTACAAATCGAGAGATGTAAAAAGTAACAGTAAAAGTAAAATGAATAAAAGTAGATTAGAAACGTGAAAAAGCAGTGAAAGTAGTTCAAGCAAAGCTTATCAAGGTCCTTCATTTGTTGATTATGCTGTTATGAAAGCGGTCTTATTTGAAAAAAACGTGATATTTTTTTAACAAAAAATAAAAACGTTTTTATGTTTCTTTTAGAAAATTTCAAAAGGAGAGAAGCAAATGAGCAAACCAGCTCTGATTCAGCCGGCTGATACCTCGTCAGGCACGATGAGGCCGCCAGCCAAGAAGCCCATGGGACAGCGGATCAAGGAATTTTGCGTTGATTACGTGAAGCAGTGGGAGCTGCAGTCCATGATTCTTCCGGGCGTACTATTTATGATCATCTTCAACTTTATTCCGATCTATGGACTCACGATCGCCTTCAAGAGCTATACCGTAATTGACACAATCGACAGTGCGCCATGGGTCGGGCTTGACAACTTCAAGATTATTATGACGGATCAGTATTTCTGGGAATCGGTCATTAATACGCTTGGCATCAGCTTCCTGAAGCTGGCGATCGGGTTTGTTGTACCTATCATTCTAGCCATCATGATCTATGAACTAAGCGGCAGCCGCTTTAAGAAATTTGTTCAGACCGTATCCTATCTTCCTCACTTTCTCTCCTGGATCGTACTGGGCGGGATGCTGATCACCTGGGTGTCGACGACAGGTCTGTTTAACCAGATTCTGCTCTCTCTCGGTCTGATCTCACAGCCGCAGAACATCCTGCTTGACCCAAGCAAATACTGGTGGATCGCCGTTCTGTCTGACATCTGGAAGGAAGCGGGCTGGGGGACGATTCTGTACCTGGCGGTGATGTCCAAGATCGATCCTACCTATTATGAAGCTGCCAAGATCGACGGAGCCAACCGGCTTCGCCAAATTTGGAACATTACAATTCCGAACATGAAGATGATCATCAGCTTGAACCTGATTCTGACCGTGAGCGGACTACTCGGCTCGAATCTGGATCAGACACTTGTGCTCATGAACTCACAGAACCGGGAAAGTGCAGAGGTCATCAACTCCTATGTGTACCGGATGGGGATGACGCAGGGCGATTTTTCTTATGCGACAGCAGTGGGTCTCGGCGTATCGATCGTTTCGGTCATTTTGCTGCTGACGGCAAACAAGATTACGAGCAGGCTGAACGATAATCAATCCGTGCTATAAGGTTTTATATAAGGGGGGAAATACTTGTGAACTCAAGAGCAATTAAAGGAGACATCGACAGCCGGATCTTTAATGCGGTAAATACCACGCTGCTCGTCATTACGATGATTGTGATCATCGTTCCGCTCTGGAATGTCGTGGTTTCATCCTTTGCTTCCAGCCGGGCATTGGCAGAGGGTGGTTATATCTTCTGGCCATCCGAGCTCTCACTGGAGAACTACCAGGCGGTGTTCCGGGATTCATCGATTTGGCAGGCTTTTTTCATATCCATCTCCAAGACCGTCATCGGGGTAGTCACTCATGTGTTCTTCTGTGCGATGGTCGCTTATGGTCTCAGTAAAAAATACGTACGCGGCCGTAAGCTCTACGTATCTATGGGTGTCATTACGATGTTCTTCTCCGGCGGCATGATCCCTACCTACCTGCTGATCAAGGACCTCGGTCTGCTGGACAGCTTCTGGGTATACATCATTCCGGCGCTGCTCAGCTACTACGATGTCGTCATTCTGATGAACTTCTTCCGAGGTGTGCCGGAAGCGCTGGAGGAATCGGCCAAGATCGACGGAGCCGGCGACTGGAAGGTGTTCCTCAAAATCTTTATCCCGCTGTCCATGCCGGCCATGGCGACCATTGCACTCTTTAACGGGGTCGGGCAATGGAATGATTTTATGACTACCAAGCTGTATGTCACGAATGAAGCACTGTATCCCTTGCAGATGAAGCTGTATGAGATTATCGTGCAGTCGCAGACACAGTCTATGCAAAATATCGGGGGATCGGTTGTCATCGAGACGGCGACCAAAGGCGTACAGCTGGCGACGATCGTCATTACCACGCTGCCGATTGTCATTATCTATCCGCTCTTGCAGCGTTATTTTATCTCCGGCATGATGCTCGGGGCAGTCAAAGAGTAGGAGCTCAGTCCATATTGGACATACGTTTGCAGTCATTCGCAGGCCAAGTTACGGCAACACAAGAAGCACAACATAGATCTGATGTATTTCTTTTTTAGTAAGAATCACTTTTATTCAGTAAGCGCTTTAATATCAAGAGGAGGGTATGAAATATGTCTAGAAGAACACTCGGTATTGGCAAAAAAGGCTTCACTCTGACAGCTGTCATGATGTCCGTTATGCTGCTCGTGAGCGCTTGCGGCGGGGGAGGCTCGAGCTCCAAGGAAGCAAACTGGATCTCCATTGAGGATCGTTATACACCGGATGCAAGCAAGCCGGCATGGCAGCTCGACACGAAGGAAGAAACGACGCAGCTGACCTGGTATGTGAACGCAGATTGGTGGAACACGGATTACGGCAATGACGTTGTAACGAAGAAGATCAAGGAAGACCTAAACATTGATATTAAATTTATCACAGGTGATGACACGAAGCTGAATACGTTCTTTGCGGGCGGCGACATGCCGGATCTCATTACGACCTTTGGCATCAATTCCCCTGTGGTACAGAAGGCTTCGACGTGGGCACTTCCGCTGAACGATCTGGCTGAGCAATACGATCCTTATTTCAACACCGTGGCTGCGCAGGATACACTGAACTGGTTCCAGCTCGCAGACGGCAAGACGTATGGTTACCCGAACTACTCGAATACGCAGGAGGACTACGATCAAGGGACGATTCCGGCCAAGACGGCCTTCATTATTCGTAAGGATGTGTATGAAGCGCTCGGAAGTCCAAGTGTAGGGACGCCGGAAGAGTTCCAGTCCGTCATGAATGACATCAAGGCACAGTTCCCTGAGCTGATTCCACTTGGCTTTAACTCGATTGGCGAAGGCACTGGATCTCTAGGTGATGTACTTCAGGACTTCATCGGAGTTCCGCTGGAGGATGCAAATGGCGGCTTCTATAACCGCAACCTGGATGAGGATTATCTCACTTGGCTGAAGACACTAAATATGGTATATCGTGACGGCAACATTAGCGATGACAGCTTTGCTGATGACGGAACCGCATTTGAGGAAAAAGTAAAATCCGGCAAGTACGCGACCATTATGCTCGACGGCACACCGCAGCAGGGAGGTAACCTGCAGATCTTCATGACGGCCAACCCGGGCAAGGAGTACATGGCTATTGACGGACCTCAGAGCACAGTCTCCAATGCGCCGAAGCTGAACCAATCCGGAATCTCGGGCTGGATGGTCAGCTTCATTACGAAGCAGAACGCCGATCCTGCCAAATCCATGCAGCTGTTCACCTATCTCCTCAGTGAGGAAGGGCAAATGCTGATGAACTACGGCATCGAAGGCGAGACATATGTGAAGAACGCAGATGGAACGGTGCAGTTTACACCGGAGGTCAAAGAAATTCAGCAGAACAATGCGGATCAGTTCAAGAAGGAATACCGGATGGGTGAATTCATGTTCTTCGGACATGACAAGCACAAGACGCTGAGTGAGGATGCCTTCCCTGAGTCGATCAAGCAGATGCAGGCATGGGGTGAAGGCAAGCTGGTACCGCATTTTATCCTCGAAAATATTGATCCGGACCAAGGTACACCGGAAGCGCGTGCCCTTACAGCGATCAACACCAAGTGGAACACTTCAATGGTGAGTATGATCCGGTCTAAGGACGATGCCCAGTTTGAAGCGGTACTGAATGAATACAAAGGGTTCCTCGATGCCAACAGCTGGGAGAAGATTGTAGAGATCCGCAGTGAGAAGATGAAAGCGAACAAAGAGAAGCTTGGTCTGTAATGTAATTTGGAAGCGAGAATGGGATGTTAAATATGGAAGTCTTAAAACGGAAGAACTCGGAGGAGAGCAGCATGCGGAACTTGACGAACTTGAACATCTACGAATCAAATGGAGAGCAATCCCTGTATGTGAACAAAACGAGAGAAGAACTCACACCGCCTGATCCCAAGGCACACTTGTGCAGCATCATCATCGACGACAGCGAGCAGTATCAGGAGATGGATGGATTCGGAGCTTCCTTTACCGATTCGGCAGCCTATCTGATCCATCAGGTGCTCTCGCCCGAGCAGCGGGAGGAGCTGATGCTTCGGCTGTTTGATCCCGCCGAAGGTATCGGCTTGTCCGTTATACGGAATCCGATGGGTGCTTCAGACTATGCCCGGGACTTCTACAGCTACAATGACCTGCCTGAAGGAGAAACGGATTCAGAGCTTGCGAGCTTCTCCATCGCGCATGATGAAGCAGATATTATCCCACTCATGAAGGAGGCTGTACGTCTGAATCCCCAGCTCAAGCTGATGGGCTCCCCATGGAGCCCGCCGGGCTGGATGAAGACAAGCGGCTCCATGATCGGCGGTGAGCTGATCGAGGAGTACTATCCGGCATATGCCGAATATTTCGTACGGTACATTAAGGCTTATGCGGCGCATGGCTTGCCGGTCTATGCAATTACACCGCAGAATGAATCCTTGTATTCACCTGGTCATTATCCGGGCATGATTTTTCCAGCGGAGGATCAGGCCAGATTCATCAAGGATCACCTGAAGCCTGAGTTCGTCAAGAATGGACTCAACACCAAAATCCTGTGCTACGACCACAACTGGGATCAGCCGGAATATCCGCTGACCGTGCTGGAACAGGCGGCGGAGGCCGTGGATGGAGTGGCTTGGCATTGGTATGGGGGCCGACCAACCGCACAGACTGATGTGTTCCGGGCCTATCCTGACACAGAGGTGCATTTCACGGAAGGCTCCGGAGGAGAATGGATTCCGCCGTTTGAGCAGGCCTTCTCCAATGTCATGCGTACAGGAATTGAAATCCTGCGCAATTACAGCAAATCCTTCGTACTGTGGAATATGGCGCTTGATGAGAACAACGGACCGACAGTGCCGGGCTTTGGCAAGAGCACCTGCCGCGGGATTGTGACTGTTCATCAAGTGACGCGTGAGCTGACGTATACTCTGGATTATTATGCGCTTGCCCATTTCAGCAAGCATATTCGCCCGAAGGCGGTGCGTATCGGCTCCAGCAGCAATGAAACCGTCCGTTCTGTGGCGTTCAGAAACACGGACGGCTCCATCACCGTCGTATTGTTCAATGACAGTGAGGATGAGAGCTCTGTAGAGGTGCACGTTCCAGGTGCAGACTGTGTAAGCTTTGGAATGGCGGCGAAGAGCGCACTGACTCTAGCATTTCAGTAGATAGCAGAGCCGACGTGTTGCTTCATTTATGGATTTAATTGTATAACAAGATCAAGGCGAGGGTCATCCATTCAGTGGATGAAGCCCTCGCCTTGTTTGGCTTGTCTCCATATGCTGGATGAACACCACTGAACGAGTCGCAAATGATGAATTGTACTCAATTCAGCTTGAAAGACTAAACCCATCCAATAGATAATCCCATGTTACGTCGTCCCCAGCCCGGTTTGGAATCCCCAGAGAGCAGATACCGGGGAGTGCCCAGCCGTTATCTACGACGGAATTCAGTCCATCGATGCCATTCACGATCAGGATGTGGAAGCTGCCGCCCGTAAGCGAACGGAGCACTGTCTGGAGCTGAAGCGCTTCCTCATAAGTGCTCCCCCAACGGATAAACAGGGTATTCGGGCTGTTGCGCAAATGGTTCAGCAGACGCTGGCAGCGTCTGTCGATTTTTTCTTTGAAAGCGGGGTGGAAAGTAGTCCAATCCTGGCCCTCAACAACAGGGAAATCATGCACCGAAATAACATTATATTGGTGATCCTTCACAAAATAGGATTTAACAGGTGTAACGATCTCGTTATCCACATAAGTAGCATAACCGTCAATGAGTCCCATATTAGAGAGCTCCATATACCCTTGAAACTGGTTCATCAGCAGCCGATTTATATCGGTCAGCGATAAGGCGACAGACCAATCCAGTGGACCGGAGAAGGTACGAAGTCCCTTTCTACGGAGATGCGCGGCCGGTTCGCATGAGCTGCCGAGGCTGATATAACAGGTGTAAGCACCCTTCAATTCCTGCAAGATCATGTACACTTCACTTCTTCCTCGTAATTTCTATATTTTATGTTCGCAGCGCTGCAAAGTTCAGGTCATAAGTGGAGAGAAGCGAGATCTAAGACCTTTGATTTTGTTCAAGCAAACAAGCTAAAATAGTGATGAATCGCTAACCGTACTGCTTATTGTATGAATTTGAGAGAAGAATAGGGAGGTAGCTTGAACGATGACCATTGCTAGTGTAAAAGAACACTTCCGCGCGTATAACAGAGAACAGGATGTACTTGAGTTCGATACCTCTAGTGCAACGGTGGATATGGCCGCAGAAACGATTGGTGTGATCCCGGCTCGAATTGCGAAGACACTCTCTTTCCGTGGAGCAGACGAGAATGCCGTCCTGATCGTCGCAGCAGGTGATGCCAAGATCGGTAACAAGAAATTCAAGGATCTCTTTGGCTATAAGGCGAGAATGCTGGGTTCGGAGGAAGTAGTCGTACAGACAGGTCATCCCATTGGCGGGGTGTGTCCATTTGGCTTAGCTCACGAGCTTGATGTGTATCTGGACGTGTCAATGAAACGATTTGAGAGTCTGTTCCCTGCCTGCGGCAGTCCAAATTCTGCGATCGAGCTGACCTGTGATGAACTGGCTCTGTATTCCCATGCGAACGATTGGGTTGATGTCTGCAAAGGCTGGCAAGAGGAAGAAGCTTCGACATAAGTATATGAGAGAAAAGGAAGCCCTCCAGCATCAATACGCTGGAGAGCTTCCTTTTTATATGGCTGAATTACTGAGAAGTCACTAAATCCGAATTCAGCTGTTACTGTCCTGTAACGTCTTCTCCATGGCTTGCGCGGTTTCATTCAGCTTCTGGATACTTACCACAATCTCATTCACCCGGTGCTGCTGCAGCTCGGCGCTCGCCAGCACTTCCTCGACAGAAGCAGCCGACTGTTCTGTAACGGAGGATACGGAGGAGATCTCATCGGTGATTTGAGTGGATGCAGACTGGAGTTGAATGTTCAGCTCAAGCAGATGGTCTGACTGGTCCATGACTTCCTTTGTATTCGTATTGATTTGCACAAATAGAGCTGTGATGATATCCGCCGATTCAGCTCCAGAGCGGGAAGCGGTCTGGCCTTCTGTGATACGGACCGCAGCCGAGCTAATGTTGCTCTGGATCGACGATAGAATCCCTGCGATATCTGATGATGCACGATGGGTCTGCTGAGCAAGCTGGCGAATCTCCTCGGCCACAACAGCGAAGCCTCTGCCGTGTTCTCCTGCGCGAGCCGCTTCAATCGAAGCGTTGAAGGACAGCAGATTGGTTTGCTTCGCAATCTCCTCAATAGAAGAGAGGATGCCGCCAATTTTTACATTTTCCGAATTGACCTTCTCCATGATCACCGCTGTATTATCGACGAGCTCTGAGACCTGATGCATTTTGTCTGCAAGATCGGTAATTTGGTCTTGGCCTTCCTTAGTCAGTTCGGCAGCAATAGTGGCTTTTTCACTTGTCGTCTCTGAGGCAGCGAAAGTACGCTGAACCGAATCATTCAGGCTCTCCATCGCGGAGCTGATATCGGAAACGCTGCTTGCCTGGGATTCGATGCCTGCCGACATCTCATGAAATGCAGCCAGTACCTCGGCGTTGATCTTTCCTGCCATGACCGCATTCTCGTTCAGTTCCTTGCCTGATGTATTGAGTGTTGCCGAGACCGTTCTTGCTTCATTAATGAGCAGTTCGACCCGTTCTTTGGCTTCGTTCGCTTCATTCATGCTAGCGTTCATATTCCCCAGCATTCGAGTCCCGACCGTGCTCTGACCAATCAGTGTGAGCAGGACGACGATATAGAACGTGTTGAGTCCGACAATATCCGCTCCGACATATGCAGTAGCGCCGAAATAATTCAATAAAGCCAGCCCGATGATTCCGTTTAGAATCATGATAAATCGATCCATATAGAGGGAGCAGAAGGCCAATCCCAAGTATAATACGAGTGAATTGGTTACAGCTGAACCCATCGACATAATCGAAAAGCTAATAATGTTGATACCGATAACCATTAAGAGCTTAATTTGCGGAATAAATAGCTTTTTCCAATATAGGAAGGTGCTTAATAAACAAATAGGAATGGCAGGATAGGCGATTGACAATACCCCGTCCATTGAATCGATTGTCGATACGATACCAAGGGTGGTACATATCCACAGCAGTAGTACCAGCAGACCGTTTCTTTTGTGAAGTTCGAGTAAAACTTGAGTCATTCATGTTCCTCCTGTAGTTGAAAAATAGGGATTCGGTGTTTATCTTTTCACAAAAGAATCTGCTATTGGTTTCTTGAAAAAATGTTAAGATAAACAATACCGGACTGAATCAAATCCAGCGTTCTACGCAGCAATGAAATTGAGTCAATATACAAATATATCGTCCAAAATAATTACATATCTTAGATAATTTTTCATTTTGGTATAAATTACCTTATAACAGGAGGAAGTAGAATTGAGGAAGGCAGTTATTAACATAATGTATGCGGTTCTAATCATCATCGCTCTCTTGGGTTTGCTCATCACCGATATGTCGGCAAGCAATGTCATGCTGTCCATTGCAGCGATAATCATCTGCGCGGGAGGACTCTATTTGGTCAATCGGAAGAAGAAGTGAGCGAGACAGGAAAGAGTTAATACAAGTACTAGAAATGTGAAGTGCGAATGTATAGTGAACATAAATTGCTATAGAGATTCGCACTGTGATTATTTGCAACTATTTTGTATTATAGATAATATATGGGTCTATGTTGCGAGAAAAAATTAATTAGTATAGATATGCCTCTCTTTAGAATGATGTTTCGACAATATTTGCTCGAATATCTGAGTCGCATCCTACGTGGATGCGTGGATTGAAATCAAGTGAAAGCCAAGTAATCTACATAAGAAACTGCGTCGCATCCTACGTGGATGCGTGGATT
>NZ_FPAC01000004.1:0-97107 GCF_900116105.1 Paenibacillus sp. 453mf | reverse complement strand
GTCGCATCCTACGTGGATGCGTGGATTGAAATCAGGAGGTGGAGGGGCTTAGCCGGAGGCTTGGCCTCGTCGCATCCTTGGCGGATGCGTGGATTGAAAGAATAAAATGGTTATAACTGATTAGACAAGGGCAGCTATCAAGAGCTGCCCTTGTCTTAGTCAATTTAAAAACCACACATAAAGCCTGACTTTAATTTACATGTCTTAAGTTATTCAGCTTGTGCTAAAAGTATTGATGGTTGTTGAAACAGATGCACCGTTGAATTGTTGTCTAAAAATGCTTGGAAACCCTTGATCCGTTGCAGGAATCCTTTGCTTTTGGAATTTCATAGTTTCTCCATAAACATAATCGGAACGGGATAGTTTACTCCTTTAGGTGTGGGTTTCACTGAGATTGAAAACGGTAGCGCTTAATCAAAAGAATTATGTTGCTCCAATTTTTTTGAGAAAACTTAACCTTCAATAATAATGTTATTTGTTTGAGAGAACGCGGAAAAAGAAATAGCAGTTAAGCTTAAAAGATAATATGGATGAGGAGTGGTTCCTGATGCATGGACACTGTATAGCATGTGGCAAAAGACGAAGTAAACAGAAACTGCTTTATGAACCGACATCTCTGATACCATTTTGCAAAGATACTTTTGGCTGCAATCGTCAGAATCTAAACCATATAGAACAAATTATATTACGGAAAAGAGAGATAGTGCCGATGGACCCTATGAAATTGCAATGTGGATTTATAGCGGGAAAGAATTCTATCGAAAAAACTACATTTTTCTTCAAAAAAATATGTAAAGAAAACATATGTTTGGTGACAGACTGTAGACAAATTTAATCTATATATTAAGACTAGATTGATTCAAACGAAGAGAAGATAAGGAGAGCCCCGATGAATTTCATTGCGCATATCCGAGAGGGAGATCAAGAGCATCAGCTGGTAGAAACACATCTTCTTGAAGTGAAAAAGTTGGCAGAATCTATCGGAAGTAAGATAGGAGCAGCACATATAGCTGGACTGGCCGGATTGCTGCATGACATGGGGAAATTCACAGATAGTTTTCGGACATACATACTAGAAGCGGTACAAAACCCAGATCATCCACCTAAAAGAGGAAGCATCGATCATTCAACTGCAGGTGGAAAGCTGTTATATGAGTTGTATCATCAAGAACGACGTCAACTAAATACTTCACTACTTGCTGAAATTGTTGGTAATGCTATTATCTCCCATCATTCCTACTTGCAAGATTACTTAGATACCAGCTTAGAATCGAAATATTTAGACCGTGTCAGGGACAAACATCTTCATGAATATGATCAGGCAAAAAATGCCTTATTTGAAACCGTAATGAGCGAGGAAGAATTTAAGGAATACGTCTTACAGGCGGCGAATGAATTAGATCAATTTATGGCACTGGAAACATCTCACTCATTGGAGACAAAGCTAATGTTTTTAACCAAGTTTATTTTCAGCGCACTTATTGATGCTGACCGAACAAATACGCGATTGTTTGAAGAGGGCAAAGAAAATGAACAATTCAATGAAGTTGATAGAAGCAGCCTGTTTCTCTCTTATTATGATCTACTCATGAAGAAGATCGATTCCTTTCAAACAGAATCAAGCAATAACCCCATTAACCTTCTACGAAGACAAATGTCTGAACAATGCGAATTGTTTGCTGACAAACCATCAGGAATTTACACCTTATCTATTCCAACAGGCGGAGGCAAAACGCTAGCGAGTCTGCGCTATGCCTTAAGGCATGCATTGAATTATGACAAGAAAAGAATCATTTATGTCCTTCCATATACCACTATTATTGAACAAAACACAGCTGAAGTAAGACAGATATTAATGGACGATGAAAATATATTGGAGCATCATTCCAACATTATAGAAGATTCTGATGATAACGATGAACTCGATGATGGACTGATGAATAAGCGGCAGAAATGGAAACTAGCAAAGGATAACTGGGATTCTCCAATTATTTTTACGACGATGGTTCAATTTCTTAATGTAATCTATGCCAAAGGATCCCGTAATATTCGGAGATTTCACAATTTAAGTCAATCTGTCATCATATTTGACGAAGTACAGAAGGTCCCTGTTCCATGCGTGTCGTTATTTAATCAAGCCTTAAATTTCTTGAAATCCTATTGTTCAACAAGCATAGTGCTCTGTACAGCAACTCAACCTGCCCTTGAATATGTTGAGAATAAGCTGGAAGTGAACCCGGATGGTGAAATCATTGATAACTTGAATGAAGTCATTACCGCTTTTAAGAGAGTAGAGATTATAGATCAAGCAACAGGTATAGCGATGAATAATAATCAGCTTTCTCATTTTGTTGCCGAGAAGATGGGAGAACTCAATAGTGTGCTGATTATTTTCAATACCAAAACAGTGGTCAAGAGGCTTTATACACAATTGATTTCAGATAGAAGAGAAGATGTATCTGTATACCATTTGAGTACCTCGATGTGTGCTGCCCATCGGAAGGACGTTCTAAATAAGGTGCGCGATCATTTGAATAACAAAGAGAGAGTTGTCTGTATCAGTACTCAGTTAATTGAGGCTGGGGTGGATGTGAGTTTTGAATGTGTAATCCGGTCATTGGCAGGTCTTGACTCTATCGCTCAAGCATCAGGAAGATGTAACCGCCATGGTGAGTATGGATTGAGAAAGGTATATGTTATTGACCATATGGAAGAAAATCTGGATAAATTGCCTGAAATCAAGGCAGGCAAACAGATAACCAAGCGAATCCTTATCGATATGTTAAAAGATCCGTCAACTCATGGTGGTCACTTGCTATCCATTGAAGCGATGAAAAGATATTTTCAGGAACTGTATAACAATTTCCGCTCGGATCTCAATTACCGCCTGCCACAACTGGGATCGGACATTACGATTTCCCGGCTTTTGACCGCACCTAGAAAGAACAGTCCATTTTTTAATGATTACACTACGAGACATCAGACAGCCCTGCCTTTGTACTTAGCCAACAGCTACAATACAGCAGCAACTCATTTTGAAGTGATTGAGGATATGACTAGTTCAGTAATAGTACCGTACGGTCAAGAAGGCAAGGAAATTATAGCAGATTTAAATGGTGATACAAGCATAGTAGATCTGACGAGATTATTAAAGAAGTCTCAACAGTATACAATCCAGTTATTCCGCCATGAATTGCAGATACTTGATAGAAATGGAGGAGTCAAAAGTTTGTTAGATGGTAAAGTATTGATTTTGAGCGAGAGTGCTTACGACTTAGAGTATGGATTGAATTTACAAAATGAAAGTTCCTTAGAAATGAACTTTTTTTGACGAGAAAGGAGGTGAGAAATTGAGAAACTCAATTGAATTTGAGGTCTATGGTGACTACGCACTGTTTACAGATCCACTGACAAAATTGGGGGGAGAGAAGCTTTCTTATCATATTCCGACGTATCAAGCCATTAAGGGCATTGTTGAAAGTATTTACTGGAAGCCAACATTAATTATGTATGTGGACGAGATAAGAGTAATGAATCCAATTAGCATGGAGTCGAAGGGCATTCGTCCTATTGAATACGGCGGTGGCAATACGCTTGCTAATTATACGTACCTGAAAAATGTCCGGTATCAGGTACGTGCTTATTTTGAATTTAATATGCACCGTCAGGATTTGAAGCATGATCATAATGAACATAAGCATCACAACATTTTAAAACGCGCTTTGGCTGCGGGAGGTCGCAGAGATATTTTTCTGGGGACACGGGAGTGTCAAGGTTATGTAGAGCCATGCGAATATGGAACCGGAGATAGCTACTATGATAGCTATGATGGCGAAATTCATTTTGGAAATATGGTGCATGGATTAAACTATCCAGATGAAACAGGAAGAGATCAATTAGAGGTCAGGCTGTGGAATCCAGTGATGAAAAATGGAATTATTAAATTTATTAGACCAGAGAACTGCACACAAGTCCGTGTCATTCGGAATATGGAGCCAAAGCTGTTTGAACAATCAAATATAGTATCGGCAGATGTGCTGCATGCACAGATGGAAGAGGAGGGGACTCCATGAGTTGGTTACTCAAGTTATATGAAACGTATGAATCAAATTTGGATCGCATAGGAGTGACTGAAACGAGTCGGAGCAAACGGGAATATACGCTCCTTCCCATCTCACATACCACTCAAAACGCTCATTTAGAAGTATACATTACGGAAAATGGGGAATTTCATTCAGCACATGTAATTGATAAGCAAGATGCCAGCACATTAATTCCTTGTACTGAGAAATCATCTAGTCGTGCAGGATCCGTTATCGCGCCGTACCCCTTACACGACAAGCTGAGCTATGTTGCAGGTGATTTTTTGAAGTATGGAGGAGAGGTAAAGGGAGAGGAGCCTTTTGCAACCTATATTAAGGAATTGAGCAATTGGGCCAATTCTCCATATGCTCATCCTAAAGTAAAGAGTATTTACTCGTATTTAAGCAAAGGACAGCTAATACAAGATTTAATTGAAGATAAGAAGCTATTTGTTGATAGTAACCATCATTTGATTACGAAATGGGACAAGAAATATGAAGAGCTATCCTCAGAAAAACCACCGATTTACGGGGTCATTGCTGGAGGACCTGAGAGTGCTTTTATTCGATTTACGGTGTACTCACCACATCACATGTTAACAAAGGTTTGGGATGATCCGGGAGTTTATGATTCTTTTATTCAATATTATCAAGATCTCTTAGGAAGAGAAGATCTGTGTTATGTGACAGGTAAATTGCTCCCAAGTACCGAGAGACATGCGAATAAGATCAGGAATGCAGCAGATAAGGCAAAATTGATATCTGCCAACGACACAAGCGGATTTACGTTTAGAGGCAGATTTTCTAAAAGCAGTGATGCAGCGAGTATAAGCTATGAGGTCTCACAGAAGGCTCATAATGCATTAAAATGGCTTATTCAGCGCCAAGGGAAAACGGTAGATCAGCGAGTATTCCTTGTTTGGACGAATGAGGTAAATTCGAATATCCCTGATCCGATGGAGGACAGCTTTGATATTGCGCCAGCATCCGCCACGGTTAGCAAGCAATCCAATACAAGTGTCACTTATGCTAAAGAATTTGCTAAAGCACTAGATGGATTTAGAAATAATCCATCTATGAGAAGTGAAGTTAATATTATGGTCTTGGATTCAGCGACGACCGGACGTATGTCTGTTCTTTATTATCGAAATTTTCAGAAGGAACTATATATGGATAAAATCGAAAAATGGCATACGACTTGTGTGTGGCTTCATCGATATCGTAAAAATGATGACGGTACATTGATTGAATTTATTGGTGCCCCCGCTACTAAAGATATTGCATTTGCTGCTTATGGCCCGAGAGCAAACGAGAAGATCGTGAAAGAACTGATGGAACGCCTTATTCCGTGTATTGTAGATGGCTTAAGGCTACCCAGGGACATTGTGACAAGCGTCTATCAAAGAGCATCTAATCCTGCAGGTATGGAAAAGTGGGAGTGGGAAAAGACACTTAGTATCGCATGTGCTTTGATAAATAAAAAGCTAATGGAGCAAGGGGAGGAATTTCAATTGGGATTGGATATAAATTGTACTGATCGGAGCTATTTATTTGGTCGTATGCTTGCAGTCGCAGATGTACTGGAACGGAGAGCTTTAGGAGATGAGAAGAGGGCAACGAATGCGATTCGTTATATGAACGCTTTTGCCAATCATCCTGAAAGAACCTGGAAGGTAATACATTCATCCTTGCAGCCTTATCTAGTCCGCCTCGGCAGAGGAGCGGTGATTTGGACCCGAATTCTAGATGAGATCAGCAGCAAGTTTAAACTGGAGGATTTCAATAATCAGCCGCTGTCAGGTAAATATCTGTTAGGTTTCTCCAGTCAACGACATGAGCTTTATCAGAAAAAAGACAAAAATCAAGCAACAGAATCACTAGTTCAAAACGATGAAGAAGGAGTGATTTAAAATGTCAACGTTAACTCATAAGATTGATTTTGCAGTAGTTTTATCTGTTCGAAATGCAAACCCCAATGGTGATCCACTTAATGGGAATCGTCCGAGGCAAAACTATGATGGTTACGGTGAAATTTCAGATGTGGCGATTAAAAGAAAAATAAGAAATAGGCTCCAGGATTTGGGTGAGGCTATTTTCGTACAGTCAAACGATCGCAAGAATGATGCATATGGGAGTTTGCGTGAACGGGCTGATGCAAATGAAGCGTTAAACAGCATTATGAAATCCAAAAATATTTCCGAAGAAGAGTTCGCAAAAGTAGCGTCTGAGACATGGCTCGATGTCCGCAGTTTCGGACAGGTGTTTGCGTTTAAGGCTTCAGGAGGAAAAGGAGTCTCTGTAGGAGTTCGAGGTCCTGTTTCATTACACAGTGCAAAAAGTGTCGACCCGATTGATATTACTAGTCTGCAAATCACTAAAAGTGTAAACTCTGAACCAGGCGCTGACAGGGGCAGTGATACAATGGGGATGAAGCATCGTGTTGATTTTGGACTATATGTATTTTACGGCAGCATTAATACTCAGCTTGCTGGAAAAACAGGATTTACTAATGAGGATGCAGAGAAAATAAAAGAGGCCCTAGTTACTCTCTTCGAAAATGATGCTTCTGGTGCCCGACCTGATGGCAGTATGGAAGTACATAAAGTCTACTGGTGGGAGCATAGTTCCAAGCTAGGTCAATACTCTTCGGCAAAGGTTCATCGCTCACTGGATATTAAGAAGAAAAGAGAAAATCCTCAAGCATTTGAAGACTATGCAATAGAGTTATATGAGTTGAATGGTCTTAATGTAGAAATTATTGATGGACACTAATATAGAAGAATATTTGATGTTGTCTGGTATTCAACATTTCCAATTTTGCAAAAGACAGTGGGCCCTAATCCATATCGAACAGCAGTGGGAAGATAATGTGAAGACCGTAGAAGGTCAGCATTTGCATCATAAAGCGGATCAACCGTTTATCCGAGAAAAAAGAAACAATAAACTTACTGTCAGAGCAATGCCTGTAAAATCAGAGATGCTGAAGATATCTGGTATTTGTGATGTAGTTGAATTTATTCAGGATGATAATGGAGTGGAAGTCAGCGGGATGAAAGGCAAATATATAGCATACCCGGTAGAGTACAAACGGGGAAAACCAAAATTAAATGACGCTGATGTGTTACAACTTGCTGCACAAGCCATTTGTCTGGAAGAGATGCTTCTTTGTTCAATATCTAAAGGGTATATTTATTATCATGAGATTAAGCATAGGCTTGAAGTATCGATTACGCCAAGCATAAAATCTGATGTAAATTTAATTGTTAAAGAAATGTATGATTATTACCACAGAAAATACACACCCAAAGTGAAAACAGGCACATTTTGTAAAAATTGTTCACTTCAGACGGTGTGTCTTCCTGAGATGATGACGAAGAGGTCTGTACGGAGCTACATAGAGGGGAAATTGGGAGAATGAAAAAACTATTAAATTCCCTGTATATTACTCAACCCGATGTGTATCTGTCATTGGATGGTGATAATGTTGTTCTGTTAAAAGAACAGGAGCGCTTAGGGAGACTGCCTCTTCACAATTTAGATTCTATTGTAGCTTTTGGTTACACCGGTGCAAGTCCTGCATTAATGGGTTACTGTGCGGAGCGAAATATCTCAATTGTTTTTATGACCATGAATGGAAGATTCTTAGCAAGAGTAACAGGAGAGAGCAGAGGGAATGTTATTCTGCGTAAGAAACAATATCGACTATCTGAGAATGAGACTGAATCCGCGGAGATATCCAGGAATTTCATTATTGGAAAGATATACAATCAAAAGTGGATGATTGAGCGAATGACAAGGGATTATCCGCTTCGAATTGATACTGCAAAATTCAAGGCAGTCTCTGTAAGCTTATCAGCTATAATGCTTATTATAAGAGATTGTAACGATCTTGATAGATTAAGAGGATTGGAAGGGCAAGCCGCATTAAGCTATAATCAATTGTTCAATGACATGATATTACAGCAGAAAGATGATTTCTACTTTCATGGCCGTTCACGCAGACCGCCACTAGACAAAGTAAATGCGATGTTATCACTTGCCTATACATTATTAGCTAACGATACTGCTTCTGCTCTTGAAGGGGTTGGTCTCGATGCATATGTTGGGTTTCTACATCGAGACCGCCCTGGACGATCGTCTCTCGCTTTAGATTTAATGGAGGAGCTTCGTGGAATTTATGCTGACAGGTTTGTTCTTTCATTGATTAACAAACAAGTGATGAATGCGGCTGATTTCCATCATAAAGAAAATGGTGCGGTTCTAATGACAAATGAGGGTAGAAAGAAGTTTTTATCTGCATGGCAGAGTAAAAAGCAGGATAAAATTACTCATCCTTATCTCGGGGAGAAGATCAATTGGGGGCTAGTTCCCCATGTGCAGGCTTTATTACTTGCTCGTTACTTAAGAAATGATTTGGACGAGTACCCTCCATTTTTATGGAAGTAGGTGCTGCAAATGATGGTTATCATTACTTATGATGTTAGTACGCAAACGAATGATGGTCAGGCTAGATTGCGAAGAGTTTCTAAGACATGCCAGGATTATGGGCAGCGAGTACAGAATTCAGTATTTGAGTGTGTCGTAGATGCTACGCAACTCACTGTTCTCAAACAGAAATTACTTAAAATTATTGATAATGAAACAGATAGTTTGCGAATTTATCAATTAGGAAACAACTACAAGAACAAAATAGAGCACTTTGGTATCAAAAGTTCTATTGATCTTGGAGGCCCTATTATTTTTTAATGCGAACCCGAAGTGAACATCATTTTACTGGGAGATTCGCACCGTAATAATCGACCTAATAATGGGTTTAGTATGAATATATGGATATTATATTGATGCTATATTAGATTTCTTTACCCAATAATTTAAAAACCACGATATTTCGACAGAGTTCTGTCCGAAATCGGAGTCGCATCCTACGTGGATGCGTGGATTGAAATGGTCGAGGTGTAGACACCCAGACAGATGAATTTGGTAGTCGCATCCTACGTGGATGCGTGGATTGAAATGAAGTTTAATTCCCCGGTGTCATCATCCGTCAGACCGTCGCATCCTACGTGGATGCGTGGATTGAAATTGGAGATCAGAAGCCGACGCTGTCCGTGGTGGTGTGTAGTCGCATCCTACGTGGATGCGTGGATTGAAATTGCTGGTTCAGGTGTTGTCTCCATTGTCTGGGTGACGTCGCATCCTACGTGGATGCGTGGATTGAAATAACACCCTCCCATGGGTCGAGCCCATTCTCATACGTCGCATCCTACGTGGATGCGTGGATTGAAATATTACCACCAAGTGGGGTGGGTTCACGGACCGCCTAGTCGCATCCTACGTGGATGCGTGGATTGAAATCTTGTAATGTACTAATACCTCGTGTGGCATTGGTAGCGTCGCATCCTACGTGGATGCGTGGATTGAAATAAGACTCTGACTCAAGAAGTGGCTAAGATTCAGGTCGCATCCTACGTGGATGCGTGGATTGAAATAAATACATGTCGATGACTATCTTTCTAAATGTGAGTCGCATCCTACGTGGATGCGTGGATTGAAATACTGATGGCAATGTAACTCAGTAAATTATCGACTCCTGTCGCATCCTACGTGGATGCGTGGATTGAAATGTCTTTCCTATAGCCGTGACGTTCTTTAGTGTATCTGGTCGCATCCTACGTGGATGCGTGGATTGAAATATCATTTGGGCAGTGATGCCGACAATCGCGTCGGCGTCGCATCCTACGTGGATGCGTGGATTGAAATATATCTTTCAGTACAAGATTATCATACGATACTATAGTCGCATCCTACGTGGATGCGTGGATTGAAATTATCAAGAATTAGTAGAGTATCGCAAGAAAGAAGCAGTCGCATCCTACGTGGATGCGTGGATTGAAATCAAGACCAATCGCATATATGGACGGAATCGACAAAAGAGTCGCATCCTACGTGGATGCGTGGATTGAAATTCGATGTATTATTCAATAGCAACAATCCGCCGCCGGTCGCATCCTACGTGGATGCGTGGATTGAAATATTCTCGGGGTTATTCAGGATAAATAGAATATTTGGTCGCATCCTACGTGGATGCGTGGATTGAAATAGTACGGGACGGTGATGCCTGATGACGAAAGCGAAGCGTCGCATCCTACGTGGATGCGTGGATTGAAATATAGCTGCGGCGGCAGAACCATGATCATACTCCGGTCGCATCCTACGTGGATGCGTGGATTGAAATACCCATGAGGGATGGGGCAAATGTGATCGTGCCAGTCGCATCCTACGTGGATGCGTGGATTGAAATTTCACGAGTAATTGGAGCGCCTGGTCGAGTACCGTCAAGTCGCATCCTACGTGGATGCGTGGATTGAAATACCCATGAGGGATGGGGCAAATGTGATCGTGCCAGTCGCATCCTACGTGGATGCGTGGATTGAAATTTCACGAGTAATTGGAGCGCCTGGTCGAGTACCGTCAAGTCGCATCCTACGTGGATGCGTGGATTGAAATTGTAATGTTCGTTTATAAATTTAATAAATAGCTTCTGGGTCGCATCCTACGTGGATGCTTGGATTGAAATAGCTATCTCTTGAGATTCTGCCAACATCTCTTGTAATGTCGCATCCTACGTGGATGCGTGGATTGAAATCACTCTGTTCCGTATTGTCCGATGAACCGGTACAAGTTTGCATCCCACGAGGATGCGTGAATTGAAATATAGAGCATGGGTTGGGCAGCCAAAAGAAGCCTGGATTTAACCAATTCAGGCTTCTTATAGTCTCACACCATTTTTTAATTTACTCATAGACCCTCACATTCCCCTTGCTTGTGACTAATTGGGTTTCATTAAAGCCATTTCCCTTAGCGATCAATCTGCTATGATCCTCGTATACTTCTCCCAGCATTTCAACCTTTCCGTTCCCCGTATTAGCCCTGAATTTATAGTGCTCCGGATGGCTGATCTTGAAAAACACATCTCCGACTCCCGTCTCACCAGCAAACTTCTCGGCATTGACTTGCTTCAAATCAAGATTTCCCGCCCCGGTCTTTACCTCCATGAATGCAGCGTTCATGCGCTCTACCGTGATGTAGCCACTCTTTGTCGTGAGTATTATCTCTTCGTACAGCTTCTCCGGTACAATAATCGATAGGGTTGCATTCTCTTGAACTGCCGCATTACTGTTGTTGTGATTCACTTGCTCACTCGTTGTACCTTCCGGATAACGAATTCCCGTGGTCAAGGTCTGATCCACCGTGTTAACGAACAGCAGAGGCTGCTCTTCATGTGACCATTGCTCAACGTTAAGAGTCGCGGTGATTCGTTCTGCATTTGATTCCATTTTGATAAAAATATTTCCTTCGTACCCCTCCGCAATACGGATCGACCGAATGTCAGTAGCCTCGATTTCCTGAGTCTGTGTTATATGCTGCGGCTTATCTACATTATCTGAGCCTGAGCGTTTCTGTTCACTGGCAGATGTAGGGCTCTGGCCGAGAATGGACTGCTGCTCTACAGTAGTGGTGTTTCCTGTCTGGTATGAAGGATCATTACCGCATGAAGTTAACGCAAGTGCGGCAGTCATAGATAAAATGATACTCCATGGCTTCTTCATGCGCGGTTCCTCCTTTTTTTGTTAGTATAATTTACAACTTATTACCCTTTAATTGTAAGAATAAAAGTAAGATGGCAAGCGAAATATTCGAAAAAAACGCAAAGAACCGGACTGCTTCCTTAGCAGTACCGGTTGGTTGGAATTTACACGTTTTGAATCGGAACTGTATATAAATCTACAATTCATGTCCCCGTACCTTCGCGAATACACAGGTGTCACGAAGCGTGCCGTCGACCCCGATGCTGTCTCCCCGTAGAATACCTTCCTGCGTAAATCCTGCCCGTTTGGCTACATTGGCACTATTCGTATTCTGGGCATCACAACGGATCTCAATTCGGTTCGCGCTGAGCTCTTTAACTGCAAAATGGGTGATAGCATGCACCGCTTCCGTGATGTAGCCTTGTCCGGTATAGGTGCTGTGAACCCAGTAGCCGATCTCGAACTTCCGGGACTCCCAGTCGATCCGGTGCAGACCACTGCTTCCGATGAGACGGCCGGTCTCTCTGTGGAACAGCAGGAGCTGCAGATCCGTGCGCTCCGCGAAACGAATCGCGGACTGCCTGATCTGTGTTTCAGATTCGATTACACTAGGCGCAGTCTTGGCCCAAGGCATCCAGGGTGCCAGCTCGGCGAGGCTCTCATGGACCGCCTGGTTCATGACCGTGCCGTCACCTGGTCTCGGTGCACGAATCATCAGCCTTTCGCTATCTATGCTATCCGGGAAATTTAACAGAATCGGATCAATCTTAGCAGTACTCATAGCAGCGCCCCCTAGAAAATTTTTCTAATAAACATAACATGGGTCGTAAAGAGGATCAACCCGAAAAATGAGCACCAAAAACGAAATTTAACACCTTATCAGCCCCATGATTTGAAAGTATGATGTATTTATCAAATGTAAGTGCTTACACAATGAATATTACAAAATGAAGGGGGCTCCTCTATGGACATGGAACCTCGCCAAGCACCACCTGTTTCTGCGAAGCAAGCTAAAGCTCCCCGAGCTTCAGCTGCGCTCCAGCTGGGAAAGAAATTTCTCAGACAGAAGCACATACAGACAATGGCCTTGCTTGGTGTAGCCTGGATGTTCATATTCAATTACATCCCAATGTACGGCATTATTATCGCATTCAAGGAATACGACATTATCGGCTCCATATCGGACGCACCATGGGTTGGGCTCGAACACTTCAGAGAGTTTCTGGATGATGACAACCTCGGTAATGTAATTCGAAATACACTGGGGATGAGCTTGCTCAAGCTGGTTATCGGTTTCCCGCTTCCAATTCTGTTCGCCCTGTTCCTCAATGAGCTGAGGAGTGTTAAGTTCAAACGCACGGTACAGACGATCTCCTATCTGCCTCACTTTCTATCATGGGTCGTTCTTGGAGGAATTCTGGCGACATGGCTGTCGGATATCGGGGTGATTAATAACATCCTGATGGCACTGAACTTTATCGATCAGCCGATCAGTTATCTGGCCGAGCCGAAATATTTCTGGACGATTATTATTGCCTCTGATATATGGAAGGAGCTTGGCTGGTCTGCCATCATCTATCTGGCAGCGATATCGAGTGTATCGCCTGAAATGTATGAGGCAGCAACCATTGATGGAGCGGGACGATTCCAGAAGATGTGGTACGTTACACTGCCATCTATTAAATCGACCATCTCGATTCTGTTCATTCTCGCGGTGAGCGGTGTGCTGAACTCTAACTTTGACCAGATTCTTGTACTGCGCAACTCGCTGAACGACAGTGCCAGTAATGTAATTGACTATTATGTATACCAGACCGGTATTCTATCCGGACGTTATTCGTATTCGACGGCAGTCGGCTTGATCAAATCGGTCATCGCGCTTATTCTGCTGCTCCTTGCAAACAAGGTGTCGAAGAAGCTTAACGGAACATCCCTTTATTAAGGAGAAAGGAGGAGTCTATAGCCTTGTGGACGCTTAATCGCAGAACTAAAGGGGAGTTCGCTTTTGATACAATTAATACCCTGATTATGCTCGTTGTTTGTTTTCTGACGATGTATCCCATCTGGTATGTTCTTGTCAATGCCTTTAACGATGGAACCGATGCGATGCGAGGGGGAATTTACTGGTGGCCTCGTGAGTTCAGCCTCGATAATTTCAAGGCGGTGTTCGAAAGCCCAGGCATTATGACGGCAATGGGTATTACCGTTGCGAAGACGGTGGTTGGTACCGCAGTACACGTCTTTTTTACCGCCATGGTGGCTTATGCCTTCTCCCGCAAGGATTTGATCGGCGGCAAGCTGTACATTCTGATGGGAACGGTTACTTTATTCTTTGGGGGAGGCCTCATTCCAACCTTCCTGCTCATTCGGGATTTGCATCTGCTGGACAATTTTCTTGTCTACATCATTCCTGTCATGTTCAGCTTCTTCGATCTCATTATCTTCATGACCTTCTTTCGGGAAATTCCCGAAGGACTGGAGGAGGCGGCACGTATTGATGGCGCGAATGACTGGTCGATCTTCCTGAGAGTTGTACTCCCGGTATCCCTGCCTGTTATCGCAACGATTGCTCTGTTCCATGGCGTGTATCAGTGGAATGACTATTTTACCGGAATGATCTATATCAACAACACCGATATGCAGCCGATACAGACTTATCTGTACCGAGTCGTTGCCCAGTCGAGCTCCAACCAGATGGTAGCCGCAGTACAGGGAACCGCAGCAACTAAGACCGTGACTTCACAGTCGATTAAACTGGCGACCATGGTCGTCACGACGCTCCCGATTGTGTTCGTATATCCATTTCTGCAAAAGTATTTCGTAAAGGGGATGATGATCGGATCCATCAAAGGATGAGTGTAAGGCAACATATAGGAACAGTATACAAATAAGCCGAAAAGGGGTTAAATGCATGAACCAAACATTGGGCTTGAAAAGAGTTCTGATTCTTCTGGCTTCACTCGTATTAATCTTTACAACTGCATGTTCTTCGTCGGGAGGAGCAGAAGAGACGGATACAGAGACACCGGATACAGAGACACCTGCTGTTCAGCTGACGAAGGATGATCCAGGCTGGAAGGTGGATACTTCACCGATTACGTTTGATTGGTACTTGAATTTCTCCTGGTTTCCAAACCAGTGGGGCGTGGATCCAACAACGAAATACATTTCCGAAAAAACAGGCGTAAATATCAATTTTATCGTGCCAGCAGGAAATGAGAGCGAAAAAATGAATACTCTAATAGCATCCGGTAAACTTCCGGATTTCATTACGATCGATAAGGGCGACGATGCCGTTCAGAAGATGATTGACGGAGGTCTGGTGCTTCCACTGAACGAGCTCGCAGAGGAGTATGATCCATACTTCTTCACCGCATCGGATGCAGCAAAGCTGTCCTGGTACACACAGCCGGACGGTAAAGTATATGCTTATCCTAATGCTTCTTCTTCACCGAAGGATTATGAGCAGTATGGTGACACCTATGTCTCCAACCAAGTGTTCCTCGTGAGAAAAGATATGTATGAAGCGATCGGCAGTCCGGACATGCGAACTCCGGAAGGGTTCCTTGCAGCACTTGAGGCGGCCAAAGAGAAGTTCCCTGATGTGAATGGTCAGCCGCTGATTCCTCTGGGTATGCATGAATTTACGGAGAACGGCAACTACTCTCTCGAAGGATACATTCAGAACCTGCTCGCGATTCCGAAGGAGAAGGACGGCAAGCTCTACGACCGGGCAACGGATCCAGAGTATGTAAGATGGCTTAAGACCTTGCGTACTGCAAATGAGAAAGGATTGTTATCCAAGGATATCTTCATTGATAAACGTCCTCAAATGGAAGAGAAAATTGCACAAGGAAGATACTTTGCCATGATTTATCAGCGCAGTGACCTTGCTGCTCAGCAAAATACGTTGTATGCAAACGATCCGAATTCCGTATACATCGCTGTAGATGGACCATCGAACACGAACCTGGATACACCGACTCTGGATGGACCGGGAATCTCGGGCTGGACTGTGACGCTGATCTCCAAGAATGTGAAGGATAAGGCGCGTGCGATCCGCTTCCTGAGCTACCTGAACAGTGAAGAAGGCAACAAGGATCTCTACCTTGGTGAAAAAGGAGTCACCTACGACACCATTGACGGGAAAGATCAGTTTAAGCCAGAAGCATTGGAACTGCTGAATGCAGACCGTTCTGCCTTCGACAAAGAGTACGGTGCCTCATTTACATTCTGGATGCTGATGAATACGAATATTACTGCACAGTGGACGCCGCCGTCTGTTGAGCCGTTCAAGCAAATGGAGGATTGGACCAAGGGCAAAACGGTAAGCGCTTCCGAATTTGAATTGCTGAATCCAACGGGGAACTCACCTGAGGGTATCATTAATACGAAGCTTGCTCAGCTGTGGGGTAAAACACTGCCGAAGCTGCTGATGTCAGAATCCGAGGCCGAGTTTGATTCCGTCTGGACGGATTATCAGGAGAAGCGTGAGAAGGAAGGTCTTGCAGAGGTTCAGGCATTCCAGCAGAAGAAATACGAGGAGAACGTTTCGAAGCTGGCTGAATTCTTGAAATAGGAAATTAGGTCGACCCGTACAGACCTTTCACAGCCATATTCTATTTGTAACTCGTATGAATACGCAATCAGATGTTAAGGTTCGAATGACCCGCAGACTGCGGGTTTTTCGAGCTTTTACCTGCAAATACAAGCAGAAATGGATGGATTTATTGTGATGAGAAGAGGAACCAATCTGGTGCAGGGTTTTGTATCCTGGTGGGAGCACAGATCCTTGCAGAGTCGTCTGATTGCAGCATATATTGCGATAATACTGGTACCGAGCCTGCTCGTATCCATCTTTTCTTTTCGTGCGATTAACGAGACCTACATGAAGGATGCGGTAGACAAGAGTGCCTATATTCTCGATATGGAGAGGCTGCATATCATGAACCAGATTGAGTCCATGGAGCGTTCGGCGCAGCTTGCCGTTTCAGACAAAGAGGTGCTGAACTATTTAACTAGGAAGACAGAGCTGCCGCTGGGTGAGCTGGTTGATTTTAATATGAGCGCTTTTGTTAATCTCACAAGAATCCAGTTCAACAATCCGAACATTGAGCATCTGTATCTATTCACGGACAATCCGTATGCTTATGAAATATGGCCGATTATCTTCAGTGAACGTCGGATCAAGGACGAAGTTTGGTACGAGGACACGTATGGTCTTGGTGATCTGCAGATGTGGTCATTTCAGTACACCGACCGAGACCTTATTAAACGATCGGTAGAGCAGGAGCCCAAGGTTTCTTTGCTGCGAGAGATCAGTGTGATCAGTGGAGAACGTTCCGGCATTATTCAGGTCGATATGCTGCTCTCGGAATTTTCCCCCCGGACTTTTACTGTCCAGGATGAGCGGTCCCAGCTGTTTCTGGTCGATGGAGAAGGTGAGGTCTTCTCGCGCGCGAAACAGTCGCTGCTAAGTGATGCTCCTATGATGGAGCAGGCGATTCAGGCTAAATTCAAAGCGTTGTCCGATGGTGAGCCATGGCAGATGGAGTATAAGGAGGCGGGCAAATCCTATATTTTTCTGAGCGTCCCTCTAGAAGGATTGAATGCACACTTGCTGAATGTGCTGTCCATGGAGGATGTGCTGGCGCAGATATCCAAGATCCGCAACACGACGATTGGGATCAATATTTTGTTCATTATTATCTTTACGATTATTGCTTACGTACTCAATTCCTTCATCTTGAAAAATCTGGTTAGACTCACAGAAGCGATGAAAAAGGCGCGTCGCGGAGAGCTGTATACGGGTGTTGTGATCCGGGGCGGCGGGGAGATTGGCGAGCTGGCCTTTCATTTCAATAAGCTGATGAACAAGATCAATGAGCTGGTCGCTGTGGCTGTCCGTAAGGAAGCGATGTCCAAGGAAGCCGAACTAAGAACGCTGCATAATCAGATTGACTCTCATTTTCTGTACAATACACTGGAGAATATACGGATGCTGGCCGAGATGGAGGATCAGCGGGAAATTGCGGATTCGCTCACTTCACTTGGAGGGATGATGCGATATAACTTCAAGTGGTCAGGGGACTATGTGAAGCTGAGAGATGAGCTGAGGCATATCCGAAATTATATTGAAGTGATGAATATCCGGTTCGATACACCGATTACGCTGATCGTAGATGTGCCGAATGCGATGTTGGAAGCAGAAGTGCTGAAGATGTCGCTTCAGCCGATTGTAGAGAACAGCGTCAAGCATGGCTGGTATGAGGAAGCAGAGGAGGCCGGATTCCGAAATAAGACGATGACCATTCGGGCAGAGGCGATCCGCGGCAAATGCCAAATATGGATCCAGGATAACGGAACGGGTATGGCGGAGGAGGATCTGAAGCTGCTAAGGAATCAGCTCCAAAGCTCAAGCTCCGAGAAAGTGAATCTGGGAGAAGCGCCTGCGTTGAGTGCGGCAAATGAAATCAGCCGATCGAATCAATCTGCTGGGATTGGACTGATAAATGTGCATCAGCGAATTCAGCTGTTTTTTGGATCACCATACGGTCTTACGATCCATAGCACACAGGGTGTCGGTACGATCGTAACCATTACTTTGCCTACAGTGGTCATGACAGGGGGAGATGAAGGTGAGGAAACTCATAATCGTGGATGATGAGAAAAATATTCGCCTGGGACTTAAAACGATGATTGAGCGGCAATATCCATCAGCCTATCAGATTGAACTGGCCTCGAATGGACAAATGGCGCTTGAGCTGAACCGTGCATCTCGTGCAGATCTGATATTAACCGATATTCGCATGCCTGTCCTGGATGGAATCCGGCTGCTGGAGGAGCTGGATCGTGAACCGGGAGGAAGAAGGCCGGCTGTCGTGCTGCTCAGCGGATATGATGATTTTGAATATGCGAAGACGGCAATCCGGTACAGGGTGAAGGATTATTTGCTGAAGCCGATTCAGCGAACCGAGCTGTTTGATATGCTGAATCGGGTGGATAAGGAACTGAGCGAATTAGAAGCCTCGAATCTGGAACGAAGACAGGAGAAGTATGAGCTGCAGTTGGAGCAGCACAAGAACCGTGTGCGGCAGCTTCTATTTGGAACAGGACCTGTTACGGAAGAAGAGCTGCAGCAGATGAAGGAGGAGTGGGCAGATCGTATTTCACCAGCAAGCGCTTATGCGGTCGCGATGGTGCTGTGCAGATATGTAGATGGGTCCGTCATGCCGACAGGTGAAATTCAGCGTCTGGTCGAGCGGCTCAGTCAATCCATGGATGTTAGGGCAGAGCTTGCACTTACGGATGTAGAAGGAAGGCTTATTCTGGCAGGAAATACTGCAAACTGGTACCAAGAGCTTGCAAGGCAGGCTGAGCAGAAAGGGTGGAACGGATTCCGCATCGGAATCAGCACAGAGCAGAGGGATTTGGCTCAGATGCATGAGCAATATCAAGAGGCGCAGGCGGCACTGCGATATACTTTTTTGCATCCAAGTGCTTATTATATCGAATATGATGCTGCACTCACGAATCGGATGAATCCTCCACTGCCGTATGGCGCCTTGCGTAAGCTCGGAAATATGCTGGGGACAGATCGAATGGAAGAGATGAAGAGGCTGCTTGCCTCCATCTTTGAGCTGGATCATCTGAAGCAGATCGATATGACGTATCTGGAGAAGGTAAGCGGACTGATTAATGAGAATGTGTTCGACGAGGTGTTTAGGAGATACGGGGAATCCTCGGTTGAGGTGCTGAAGATGTATAAGCTGGTCGGCAGCCTTAACAATTTTCAGAGCTTTAACGAGTATTATAGGAAGCTGGAATACCTGCTCGTCAGCGTTAATGATTATGTGTCCCGCATTCGGCTGGCGCATAGTGAGCATGCGGATATGAAAGAAGCGGTTCGTTATATACATGAGCATTACGAACGTCCTCTGAATATGGCGATGGTCAGCAATCATGTATCGCTCAATTATTCGTATTTCAGCGAGGCGTTCAAGGCGTATACGGGAGACAACTTTGTGTCCTATCTCAAAAAGGTACGTATCCAGCGGGCAAAGGAGCTGCTGCTTCATAAATCCTCCATGAAAATGGCGGAGATCAGCCTCGCAGTGGGCTTTGAGAACAGCAAGCAGTTCTCCCGCGTATTTAAGGAGCTGGAGGGCGTGTCTCCTCATGAATATCGTCAGCTCGGAGGTATGGAAGCAGGGCACGGGAAATGAAGTGGTTAGAAGACAAGAGAAAGGCTGGACTTTGAGCTTACGGGGGGCGTAAAGCTAAGGTCCAGCCTTTTCCTTCGTATTATATTCGGTAGGCAGCAAAAGGTTTCGAGAATAGGAATCGATCGCTTATTTCATCAAGCTTCTCTCCGAGCTCTGTATCGATCTCGATGTCGAGACTTCTCAAGTTGTCATCTAGCTGCTCTGTTCGGGTTGCGCCGACGATGACGGTGGATACGGCAGGCCGGTTCATGAGCCAGGCGATGGATAACGCGCTTGGTGTATATCCAGTCTCAGCGGCTAGATCCGCCACTTGTTGCCCGAGCGTTAAATTATGCTGCTCCAGGAAACGCTGGAAGTTCGGGTCGGTCTCCGCACGGGAGCCCGCAGGTACCGCAGTTTCGGCTGTATATTTTCCGGTCAAAATTCCTCCAGCCAGAGGGAAGTAAGGAATAATTCCGACACCTTGATCTAGGCACATCGGAACGAGCTCGCGCTCCGGCGTTCGGTCTGCCAGCGAATAGCTGACCTGATTGGAGACAAAACGTTCATATCCTCTCAGCTCGCTGATCCCGAGTGCCTTCATCAGCTCCCAAGCAGCATAATTGGAGGCACCGATATAGCGTACCTTGCCGGCACGAACCATGTCATCGAGTGTGCGGAGTGTTTCTTCCAGCGGCGTATTCGGATCGAAGGTGTGAATTTGATACAGATCCACATAATCGGTCCCAAGCCGCTTCAGGCTGTTCTCAAGCTCCTGCTGCAGATGGTAACGGGAAGATCCGCGCCCATTCGGGGAGTCATTTCTAGCAATGAGTCCGGCCTTGGTCGTGAGGACGACCTTGTCTCTTCTACCTTTCAGCGCTTGTCCAATAATGCGTTCCGATTCCGTTCCAGCGTAGATGTTGGCCGTATCAATAAAGTTGATTCCGCGGTCGATGGCATGATGGAGGATGCGGGTCGAAGTCTGTTCATCCGCTCTTTTTCCGAAAGAATTGGTGCCAAGACCGAGAAGAGAGACCTGCATTCCACTGCGTCCGAGGTATGTATATTTCATCGTTATCACTCCTATATTGAGATTGTTTAATTTGCTCTCTACTGAATCAATTTCATAAGTCATTAAATAGATAAATTTGAAACTATATATAGACAAATAAAATCATTTTGATCTATATATACCCTTGATATAAGCAGCTAAAGGTATTATGAAATTGATTCTACTATATTATAAACAATATATTAATTTAGATCAGGCTGAAGTGGAATTGGAAGTGGATGCCTTTGAAGAGCTTGTTGCCATGACAGCAGAGTAAAATAATAACATAAGGCAGGCAATAATCTAGCTTCATAATAATAAATAGACCTGTCCTCATCGTCTAAGGTACAGGCCTTCTATTTGTATGGAGACGCTCCCATAGGGTTATTCGGGGATCTTCCTTATCCAATAAATCTTACGTGTGTAATCAGACCATTCTCAACACGATATACAGGTACCGCCAGCAGCACGTCCGTTCTGCCGCGATGTCCTGTTACGGACTCATGGTCAATGACATAGTTATTGTGCACGATGCGATTCGTGATGGTTGCGTTCAGCTCAGGACTGATCTCGAACAAAGCTGTATAACGCTCGCGGATTTCTTCTTTGCCTGAGTTCTGGATGTTGCCGACAGCATCTTCAATGACGCAGTCCTCGTGATAGGTAGCCAGTAGATCTTCAATGTTCCGCGCATTGTACGCGGCTAGCTGTGCATCAATAACATCAGTAATGGACACGGTGAATTCTCCTTTTTTTCGTAAAATGAGTTTAATGTATTAAAGCTTCTCCGCATTGTATCACAAAATTATCCTTTAACATATACCATTTTTCTTAGGCTAATTATCATTGTCACAAAAGATATATGCTCATTCTACAGGCTCTGCAATGTTCAGAGTTCAACCAACCAAATGTACAGAGAACAAACCGTATCGTTTTTGCTGGATTGTGAAGCTTTGGGTTACGGTTTGGAGATTCGGGCCATTGTTCTACCGTGAGTCTGGAATTTATTCTATTAAATATCATTTCGTCGTAAGGAGGCGCTGCAGGCGATGCCATATGTAACCAAAGAACGTTCTTTCGGAGCTTCACTGGACAGAACAGAGGATGTGCTTAGAGCCATTGTAAACCGATATATCGGAGCGAACCCGAGGACCTTGCCGACGTACCGGCTGCTTAATGTGGAAGGCTTTATTAGAGATAACGAATACCGTTACGATATGAACCTCATGGAGAAGCTTCCTCAGCTGCAGGATGGACAGTTTGTCTATGCCTGGGCCAAAATATGGGCTGATGAGGACACCTCGCAGGCTTATCGGATCAGCTGCTACAGCCATGCACGGGTGTTTATTAACGGCCAGCTGGCCTTTGAATCGAATCATCGGGATGACGTCATGCCGGAGAGCAAGGCTGGACTGCGTGGAAAGCTGCGTCAGGGCTGGAACTTCTTCATGCTGGAGTTTGAAAAAACACCCACCGGCTGCGGTGCAAAATTCGGTACAGGCTCAGTGAAAGGCGCACCGGTTCATTTTCTTGCCCCATCGATTGAACGCGAAGGGCAGGAAGGCTGGGTATACAGTGAACCCCAGCATATACGTTGGATACCAGGCAATGTGAAAGAGGTGAATACTTACGATATAGACTCGAAGCTAGCAAGTATATTCGAGGCAGAAATATCAGCATCCGAAGCAGCCACAGGTCTGACCTGGTATCCCCGAAGTGAATGGAGCGAGGAGGAGCAGCAGCTCGGTGTCTTCGCGAGAGTGTTTGATACAGGGATGGGGGCAGAAATTAAGGAAATGGCCAATGTAGAAGCCAATACCAGGGGAAGTGACGGTGATGATGCGAGTGCAAATGTGAGTGCAAATGCAAGCTCAAATGCAATTACAAATGTTCTTACCCGTGCAAGCGCCGATACAGTCGTCACTGCAGCTGGCTTGGACTGTCCCCTTGGGTCCGTTGCGCTGGCTTGGTCCAGGCTGGATCACCGGGGCACTTCAAGTGAACGCCGTGTGACATGGAAAGGGCTGCATGAAGGAACGTTCAAGCTATATGTGGACGGAAATTTGCTGTACGCAAGCGATCAGGACCAAGGCTACTTCGAGGTGGAGACGGAGCTGGACTATGGAATGCATGACGTCGTTGTTGTGTCAGCCCGTACCCGTCAAGCCTGGGGATTTGATCTGGATGCATTTGCCGGAGAAGAAACTGGCGAAGTGCGAACATGGTCCAGGCCATGCCCGATCGAAGGGTTAACAGGACACTGGCTGTATCTTGGACCTTTTTCCAAGGATCGTGTGCCTCAGCCCCGAGATGTCCCTCATATGAACTGTCTATTCGGGGAGGGAGATGAACGAACTTACTTCAGAGCCGATCAGCCGGCTGCGCGGATTCGTCCTTATTTGGAATCTCGTTTGTACGGAAAATGGAATTATCCGCTAGGTGTTACGCTGTATGGCATTCTGGAGACCGGCAGAGAGCTGTCCCGCCCGGATTACATAGACTATGCAGCGGGCCATATTGAGCAGTGCACATCTCTGGATGAGCTGGTCATGTGGGATATCGAGCGGCATGGTGCCCCCGGGATGAATCACCAGCTTGCGCTGATCGATAGTCTGGATGACTGCGGTTCCTTTGGTGCTACCATGCTCAGAGCTCACGTGCTGAAGGAACTGAGGGGAGCCGAGGAGGCTGCACATCGTATAGCGGCCTATATTACACATGAACAGGATCGCCTGCCCGATGGAACGTTGTACCGCTATCGCAGCTTCAGCGAGCTAATGGTCAATACGATATGGTGCGACGACTTGTACATGAGTACTCCGTTCCTTAGCCAGTATTACAAGCTCACTGGTGAAACTCGGTATTTGGATGACGCAGCTGCACAATTTCTGCTGTATAAGAAAAGACTGTATATGCCTGAGCAGAGAATGATGCACCATGTGTACAATCTGAATTTTGATAAGGGCTGTACGGTACCGTGGGGACGGGGCAATGGCTGGGTGTTGTTCTCTCTAACTGAGCTGTTGACTGTTCTTCCCGAGACGCATCCGAATTATGACGATCTGCTGCATTTCTACAGGGAACTGTGCGAGGGTTATCTTGCAGTTCAGGATGAACAGGGATTGTGGCATCAGGTGCTGACAGATCACGAATCCTACAGTGAGACATCTTGCTCGTCGATGTTTATCTATGCTTTTTCCCGAGGGATAAGATATGGCTGGCTTCCAGAAGAAATACAGCGTCAATATGCTGAGGCGGTCTTCCGTGGCTATGAGGGGATTATACGCCATTGTATTGATCGAGACGGGAATGTATACGGGGTCTGCCGAGGGTCGGGATACTCCTTCTCTCCGAATTATTACAAGGAACGTCTGTCTTGGCTGCTGAATGACACCCACGGCATCGGTATTGTACTGCTCGCGGGGATCGAGTCCTTAAGGCTGCGCGAGTATTTGAAGGAGACCTGTGCGGCTTCAATCCGATCGTGTCCACAGTAAATAACGGGAGCATGACGGAGTAAAAAATATGAATGGCAATAAACCGGGCTATACAGTCCGGTTATTTGTCTTTTTTCACGAAGGAATCCATTTCATAATACCTTTTTAATGAGAGTATGAATTGATTCAAATAGGAAAAAATTTAAATATTTGTGAACGACATCCATACAAGTTGTGATAACATATGGAAAGAAAATGTTAGTACGAACGATATGCAAATCCCAAGCGGATAAGGATGGGGGAAGGCGAATCATGTCCAAAGTGTCAAACTCGCTCCGCGCATTGCTCTCAACGACCCAGACAAGGCTTGTTTTTGCGCTGACGATTGCGATGTTCGTCATCATACTGGCGGTCAGTCTGACTTCCTATTATACATCCAAATCGGTGCTTCAAAGCGAGCTGAGCGAAATGCATCACCAGCTGCTCAGCGATAAGATGAATTTTATTGAAGACTATATCAAGGATACGGACAGTACGGCTATCAAGATGGCACTGCATTCAGGCGTATATGGATACCTCTCTAAGGATGAACAGATCACGCAAACGGAAATCCGGCAGCTCATTGAGTATTTGAAATATGTGGTCGTTAACTCACCTATAATAGAAAGCGCATACATTTTTAATGAAGATGAAGAAAGCTTTGTATCTTACCCGATGGGCTACAGCTCCCGGTTCAGCACATTTCCAGATTCGGACTGGGTGAGCGTAGGCAGCGAGCTTAAAGAGAAGACCATGCTTGTCAAATCCAGAACGGCAGCAGGCGGGAGCGGCAAGAACGGAACGAACGAAATTACCTATTTTCGAAAAATCGTTGTCCAAGGCGAGATGAAGGGCATCCTTGCCCTGAACTTCAACAAGGCAGAGCTGTTCGCACAGATGAGACCAAGCACGGTTTCGAAGATCGAGAGCGCCCAGTATATTCTCGACAGCGAAGGGAATTTGGTGTATCAGATCGGCAATGCCCACGCTGAGCCGTCCGATATCTATGAGCACACACGGCAGCTGGGAGAGCAAAGATACGATGATGTAGAACTGAATGGTGAGTCGCTGCTGCTTACCCACAATCCTTCTCCTCTGACGGACTGGAGGTATGTATCCATCGCTTCCCAGGACGATTTATTGGCCAATTCCAAGAAGATTCGCAGCGTCGTACTGCTCGTCTCCCTCATTATGCTGGTGCTCGGAGCCTGGCTGATCATTCAGCTTCATGCCGTCACTTTCAAGCCCATTCGCCGGCTGCATTCCCTCCTTAGAAATTATGAACGTGAAGAGAACAGTCTCGATCTTGGCAAGCTTGAGAATATTACCGTCCGGCTCCTGCGGGCACATGAAGATCTGTCTCAGCAAATCCGTCATACCAAGGCAGAGGCCTCATCGAAGTTCGTGCAGGATATTTTCATGGGCAATTTGTCCGGAAGGCGAGAGCTGGAAGCAAGGTGGAAACAATATTTCAAGGAATGGACGAACAGACCGCTTCGTGTCGTACTGATATCCATTGATCGGTATTCGGAATGGGCGGATAAATGGAGTGATAACGATCAGTTCCTATATAAATATGCAATGAACAATATCGCTGAGGAGCTGCTCGCTCCATCCTACCGCAGTGTCAGCGTGGATCTAGGCAAGGATAAGCTGGCTCTAGTGCTCCAGTCCAGTCGGGATAAGGAGGAGCCGATTGAAGCAGAGATCAGCCAAATCTTACCGATGCTGCAGGATATTTTGCAGACTAAGGTGTCGATCGGGATCAGCCATCAGGCAGAGAACGTCATGAAGCTGCAGCGTGCGTATTATGAAGCTGAGAATGCGCTGAGCTATCGATTATATAAAGGGTATGGGACGGTCATTACCTTTGAAGAAGTAGCCTCCCATGAGCGGACCGATTCTGTAGAGTATGAATCCATGGTTTCGGGATTACTACAGGCAGTAGAGACAGGGTCGAAGGAGCAGGCAACTCGAATGTTAAGCAAGCTCGAGGAACAGATGAGGACTGAAGGCTGGTATCCTTCTGAAGTGACGAGTATGCTCACCCATATTCGCCAGCGTCTGTTGAAGCTGGAAGTTTCCAAAGAAGGAGCCGATCCGGAGGAAGCTATTCAGATTCGTCAGCTGCACACGCTTGATCTGCAGGATATGATGGAGCTTCTCTATGAATACACGAGCAGACTGGCTGATCATTTTGCATCGCTCGCTGTCAGTCGGGAGGCCATAATGGTGCAGCAAATGATTGATTTTATGACACGGCATCTGGACGGGAATGTAGGGGTACAGGAAATTGCTTCCTCCGTGCATATCAGTGTCAGCCTGGCCAGCCAGCTGTTCAAGCAAGAGACAGGAGAGACGATTCACGATTATTTCACTAAGTTACGTGTGGAAAAAGCCGGTGAGCTGCTGATCGAGACCGATTATAAACTGGCGGAGATTGCAAGAATGGTCGGTTATCAGCATGAGAACAGCTTCATCCGCGTATTTCGCAAGCTGAAGGATATTACACCGGGAAAATACAGAGAGCATATGAAATACAAAAAATATTCTGTGTAACACATGATGAACCGAAGCTCCACCCTATGAGCAAATACTGCAGAGGGTGGATTTTTCTCTTTATGTCCATATATTGGCGGAATGGTCGATTGCTGATTTAGCCTGTCAGTCGTAAATTGAGGGTGTCCCTCGTGGCAATACGACTATAGAAGAGGAAAGGCGGGCGAACATACACATGGCTGACATCACAGCGAAACCGGAGGTGTCTCATTCCACATCGAAACGAGGATCCATTCGTCCTTACCTGCATAATGTCCGCAAGTACTGGATGCTCTACCTCATGGTCCTGCCGGGAATTGTGTATTACATCGTATTCAAATACGTTCCGTTAGCTGGCAGCATTATTACCTTTCAGGATTATCAGATTATGAATGGGATATGGGGCAGTCCCTGGGTCGGCTTCGATAATTTCAAGTTTATTTTTACGTATCCCGATTTCTGGAACGTGCTCCGCAATACGGCTCTCATTGCGCTCTACCAGCTTGTATTCAGCTTCCCGGCGCCCATTATTCTCGCACTGCTATTTAATGAGGTTGCAGGGAGAATCATGAAGCGCACGTATCAGAGCATTTTTTATCTTCCGCATTTCTTGTCCTGGGTCGTTGTGGGCGGTATTGTATTCGAACTGCTGGCCACCGGCGGACTTGTTAACGTAATCCGGGGCTGGTTCGGATATGAGCCTGTTCTATTTATGCAGCAGGAGGGGGCTTTCCGGACGATCGTAATTTTGTCAGGGATTTGGAAGGAAGTGGGCTGGGGGACCATTATCTATCTTGCAGCATTGACCGCGATCAATCCCAATCTGTACGAAGCCGCGGTCGTTGACGGTGCGGGCAAATGGAAGCAGGCGATCTATATTACCCTTCCGTCTCTGCTCCCGACCATTACAGTACTGTTCCTGCTGAATATCGGCAACTTCCTGGAGCTTGGATTTGATCAGATATTTAACCTGCTGACGCCAATGACGTATTCGGTAGGGGATATTATCGAGACTTACGTGTATAGGGCAGGGGTGCTCCAGGGACAGTACAGCATGACGACAGCTATTGGTCTGTTCCAGTCCGTCATCGGGTTTATTTTACTCTACATCTTTAATCGGCTTGCGAGAAAAACAGAGCAGGGGTTGTGGTGATGAAAAGTACATTCGGAGAAAAAGTGTTCAAGGTCGTCAATTACACCTTTTTGACAGTGGCTGCATTTACAATGCTCGCACCGCTCGTGCAAATGCTGGCCATGTCCTTCAGTTCGCCGATCGCGGCAGATTCAAAGAAAGTATTTTTGTTCCCGGTCGAGTTTACATTGGGAGCTTGGGAATACATTCTGAATCGTCAGGATTTATGGAATTCTTTTGCGGTTACAATCTTCATTACGGTGGTTGGTACGCTGCTTAGTGTATTATTCTCTGTGCTCACCGCTTATCCACTGGCGCATCCGAAGTTCATGATCAAGAGGCATGTCATGCTCGGGATTGTGATCACGATGATATTCAACGCACCGCTTATCCCGTTCTATCTGACCGTCAAATCGCTCGGGATGCTGGATTCCATCTGGGCTCTGATTATTCCGGGACTGATCGGCACATTCAACATGGTCATTATTCGTACCTTTTTCATGGGCATACCTGCTGAATTGTCCGATTCAGCGCAGATTGACGGCTGCCATGACTTCAGAGTGTTGTTCCAGATTTTCCTGCCGCTATCCAAGCCCGTACTTGCAACGGTCAGCTTATTCTATGCTGTGGGTTATTGGAACACCTTCCAGCGGGCCATTCTGTTCATCCGTGACCCGAATCTGCATCCACTGCAGGTGAAGCTGAGGGAATATATCGTATCACCAGAAATGCTGACTGTGACGGATATGCTCGGCAGCTTCGATTACAATATTACAACGCTGAAGGCGGCCACCATTATATTTGCGGCGACGCCGATCATTCTGGTATATCCCTTCTTGCAAAAATATTTTGTCAAGGGAGCGATGCTGGGTTCATTAAAGGGCTAGCCCATCCGGCCGCGTAAACTGCTGCATGTGATGAATTCAAAGTCTTGAATATTGCGAATGGAGTAATTGGCGGGTCATATAACTTATTGAAAAGGGGAGATCGCATTTGTGGAATCGTAATCAGTGGACTCATAAAGGATGGACTCGGGCTATCCTGGCATTGACACTAGGGATGACGACGGTACTGGCTGGCTGCAGCGGCAATACGGACACAGGCAGCTCAGCTGCGCCGACCAATCCGGATTATGTCGTGGTGGATGTCTATAAGACGCACCTTAGCAAGGGGAAGCTGCCATCGCCGGATGATGCGCATGTGCAGTATATCGCAGAGAAGACCGGAGTGCAGTATAATCTGCAGACAACCTCGTCAGGCGGCGATCCGGTGGAGAGCATGAACGTGATGATCGCTTCCGGTGATCTGCCGGATATTATGAGACCGGTAGGTGGCGTCGAGCAGACGTTGATCTCACAGAATGGCGCACTTGCGCTCGACGATTTGCTGCCACAGCATGCTCCGAATTTATGGAAGCGCATTCCTCAGGAAGCCTGGGATATAGTACGTTCTGCCTCACCGGATGGCAAGATCTATTATGTTCCCAAAATCTATATGATTCCAGAGCGTGCCCCCATGATTCGTCAGGATTGGCTGGATGCCGTGGGGCTCGACATGCCTACAACACAGGAGGAATACGTCGAAGTGTTGAAGGCTTTCCTGAACGAGGATCCTAACGGCAATGGCCAGGCAGACGAAATTCCAACGACAGGCCGCGAGTTCGGGACCTGGATGGATCATCTGTTTGCAATGTATGGCGTGGCCATGTGGGAAGGGAAGCCGGAATGGGACATTTACGACGGCAAGCTGCAATACGCAGGTGTTACACAGAACATGAAGGATGCTATCGTTTTTGTACGTGATTTATACGAACAGAAGCTGCTGGATAACGAGACCTTCCTGAACAAGGGGGAGATCTGGACAGCGAAGATTAACAACAACCTGGTCGGCAGCTGGTATCATCTGCCTGGGAACTTGAAGGATCGGCTGGCCGCGATCCAGACGCTTGCACCAGAAGCCGTCGTCAAGGGAATGCCCATTCCAGTCGTGGAAGGCTATGAAGGCTACGTTACCCAAAAAAGCGTAGGCGAGCCGGAGTGGATGATTCCAAAGATGTCCGAGGACAAGGCTGAGGCTTCGCTGAAGCTGCTTGACTTCTTCTACGATCCGGCGAATGAGGACTTTATCCGATTCGGGATTGAAGGTGTGCAGCATGAGGTCGTGGATGGCAAGAAGCAGCTGCTTCCTGCCGACGACAACACGCCGATTGCGCTCGGCATGCTGAATTACAACACGAAAGAGACGATGGATGTCCGCATTGAGCAGACCTTTCCGGAGGATCAGATCCAGATGGTCAAGGATATCTTTGACGTTGCAACAGCAGATGCCCGCCGTATTGCCGGAGATGGACTTCCTTCGTCAGTATATGAAGGATATCCGGACATACAATCTCACAAGCTGTTCCAGGAATATTTGTCCAAGATTGTAATCGGTGAATGGCCGCTGGAGAAATTTGATGAGTTCGTGGAGCGCTGGAACAGCTCCGGCGGAGAAGAGGTCACGAAGCGGGCGCAGGAATGGTATGAGAAGGTGCAGAGCTACCAGCAATAACAAATCGACCATGATAGAGCAGCTGCAGGCTTAATCAATGAGGCCAGGCCGCAATAGCATAGTGCTATATGCTTGCCATGACTTTTAGGTGGCTTTGGCTTCATTGAATGTTTCGCAATAAACATGCTGAGTATCTAAAAAAAGAAGCAGGAGGATTCCTTGTCCTATGCAAAGAATTGATCGCAAATTGCTTGTCACCCGGCATAATCCGGTGCTGCGGCAGGCGGAGACCCTATCACCGCTGTCTGTAGGCAACGGAGAATTTGCCTACACTGTAGATATCACCGGCATGCAGAGCTTCCCGGACGAATATAAGTTTCCGCTAGGAACCCAGTCCAACTGGGGATGGCACAGTACAGGCGGACATGATCTGTATCGATATGAGGACGTAAAGCTTGTCCCATATGAAACGCATGGACGGAAGGTAGGATATGCAACGGATGCTTCCGGTCAGGAGGAGGTTTTTCACTGGCTGAGACAGAATCCGCATCGGGTCCAGCTTGGTGTAATCGGACTTGAGTTATGCTCTTCAGATGGCGCCCGGATTCAGCTTCAGGACCTTGGCGACATCGAACAAGAGCTTGATTTATGGACGGGAATCATCACTAGCAGGTTCCGTGTGGAGGAAGTACCCGTTACCGTTCTCACAAGCTGTCATGACCGGCTGGATCAGATCGGGTTGACAATAGAATCAGAGCTCATCGAACAAGGCAGACTGTTTGTATCCGTCCGGTTTCCTGCTCCCCACCCGCAGTCCCGCGGCTGGGGCAGCAGTATAGGTCTGAACTGGGAGACAGAAGAAGGGCATAGGACCGAGCTGCATCATGCAGACCAGCATGGAGCTGAGATCAGGCGGATCATGGATGAAGACAAGTATGCAGTAGGGCTTGCTTGGACGGATGGTGAACTTGTTCAGCTCGGCCGACATGCCTATCGTCTGGTCCCGAACAGCTCCTTGTCGAAGCTGGATTTGACGGTCAGTTATACACCCTCTGTAGATTTGATCGGAGAACTGCATCCGAGTGACACGATCCGATCCTACTCTGCGTCACACTGGGAACAATTCTGGATGAGCGGCGGGGCTATTGAGCTCGCAGACAGCCGTGATCCGCGGGCCTCCGAGCTGGAGCGAAGAATCATCTTGTCCCAATACCAGACAGCGCTGCATTCTGCAGGCTCTCTTCCCCCACAGGAGACCGGGCTTATGTATAATAGCTGGTTTGGTAAGCCCCACCTCGAAATGCACTGGTGGCATGCCGCACACTTTGCCCAGTGGGGGAGAGTTCATCTGCTGGAGCGCAGCCTGTCCTGGTATCAGAAGATTCTGCCAAAGGCACTGGATCTGGCAGTATCGGGGGGCTACACGGGAGCCAGATGGCCGAAGATGGTTGGGCCGGAGGGCGATCAGAGCCCGTCCAGCGTTGCAACACTGCTGATCTGGCAGCAGCCTCATCCGATTGATCTGGCCTATCTGTGCTATCAGGCCAATCCGGGAGAGGCGGTGCTTGAACGGTACAAGGAGATTGTGATGGAAACTGCTGAATTTATGGTTTCCTTCGCGGTGTGGGATGAGCCGGGAGAGCGTTATGTGCTCGGTCCGCCTGTTATTCCTGCACAGGAGAACCACCGGGGCAGCGAGACGATGAATCCCGTCTATGAACTGGAATACTGGCGCCATGGTCTTGAGATTGCTCTCCTGTGGCGGGAGAAACTGGGATTGCCTGATGAGCCAAGATGGCGGCATGTGATGGAGCATTTGTCTGTACCAATGCCTATAAACGGTGTATATGAGGCACATGAGCTATGCACGGATACGTATACAAGAGCCAACATGGATCATCCATCCATGCTGGCAGCGCTTGGCGTGCTGCCCGGCAAGCTGATTGACCGGTCTGTCATGCTCTCTACTTTGCACCGAGTAAGGGAAGCCTGGCGTTGGGAAACTTCATGGGGATGGGATTTCCCAACGGCCGCAATGACGGCCGCGAGACTTGGCGAAGGTGAACTCGCCATAGACATGCTGCTCATGGACCAGTTGAAAAATACGTATCTGAAAAGCGGGCACAATTATCAGCGCGATGATCTGCTGGCCTATTTGCCGGGCAACGGAGGACTCCTTGCTGCAGTCGCCCTTATGGCGGCAGGCTGGATTGGCGGACCTGATGGCGAGGCCCCTGGCTTTCCGCAGGATGGTAACTGGACGGTAAGGCATGAGGGACTTGTTCAAAGGCTGTGAGAGTCTTGCAGCTTGAAGGACGAGGAACGAAGAACCTATAGAATGTGTGAAACGATTAAATAAATCGTTTTTACTAGAGAAGCTTCATGCATGATAACTCATGCTTGGAGCTTCTTTTTATTGTTGGCGCTCAACTAGGCTCTGTAGATCGTATACCTTGCTTCTATGACGGACATGCACCCCTAAATAAAGTCCAGATGACCTGAACATAATCCAGTATAGCGCTTACATTTTGGAGCTTATAATCTGAGGTGCAAGCAAGTGAGTATAAGTATAACCATCCATCCTAACATGAATGAGAAGGAAGTGTTGATGTGAAGAAATCACCAATATGGCTAACGCTGACACTACTAGGTTCACTGGCTCTATCAGCATGCAGTTCAGGTTCAACCTCGGCACCTGCCGGGGGCGAAGCTACCGGAGGGGAAGGAACGGAAACGCCTGCTACGACGGACAGCAAGCAGGTTGAAATATTCAGCTGGTGGACCGGTGCCGGAGAAGAAGCAGGTCTCAAGGCACTAATTCAGGTATTTAAGGATAATCAACCGAGCATTGAGGTTATTAATGCCGCTGTTGCCGGCGGAGCAGGAACCAATGCCAAGGCCGTGCTGGCCAGCCGGATGCAAGGGGGAGATCCTCCGGGGACATTTCAGGTACACGGCGGTTCGGAGCTCAATTCGGGCTGGGTTGCAGCCGGAAAGATGGAGCCGCTGAATGATCTGTACGAAGCGGAAGGATGGAACGATAAGTTCCCGCAGGATTTGATCGATCTTGTCAGCAGTGACGGCAGCATCTGGTCTGTACCTGTTAATATCCACCGGGGCAACGTGCTGTGGTACAACAAGAAAGTGTTTGATGACAACGGATTAACGGTGCCGACAACGTTTGATGAGTTCTTTGCGGCGGCGGATGCATTGAAGGCAAAAGGAATTACACCGCTGGCGCTTGGAGACAAGGAGCCTTGGGCGGCAACCCATTTATTTGAGACCGTGCTTCTCGGAACACTCGGTGCAGACGGTTACAGACAATTGTGGACAGGGGACATCAGCTTTGATGATCCGAAGGTGAAGGAAGCGCTCGAGACCTTCAAGAAAATGCTCACCTATGTAAACGAAGACCATGCGGCCCGCAACTGGCAGGATGCTTCACAGCTCGTATCGAGCGGAGAGGCAGCCATGAACGTGATGGGAGACTGGGCAAAGGGTTATTTCACAGGCGACCTTAAGCTTGAGGTAGGTGTTGATTTCGGCTACGCACCTACACCGGGTACAGATGGCAGCTTCATGGTTATCACAGATACGTTCGGATTACCAACCGGTGTGAAGGACCCCGAGTCGGTGAAGGAATTCCTGAAGGTGCTGGGCTCTGTGGAAGGGCAGGATGCTTTTAATCCGGAGAAAGGATCAATTCCTGCCCGTATTGATGCGGATGTAGAGAAGTACGACGTATACGGCAAGGAGACGATGGAGGATTTCAAGAATGGTGCTCTCACACCAAGCCTTGCGCACGGTTCAGCCGCTTCTGAAGGATTCCTGACACAGGCGAACCAAGTTATTAATATTTTCGTTACCGGCGGAGACGTAGAGCAGGCGGTGCAGGGACTCAAGTCGGCAGCCTCCCAAGGATTGTAATTTGACCTCTCGACAGCCTCCCGGACTCATTTGATCCGGCGAGGCTGTTTTTGAAGTGAAGCTGACGCCAATCTGGCGGCCAATCGCGTAAGCAAAAGGAGCGAATTCAATGGGAACACAATCAACTCTTCGCAAAAAAAGAGTGCCTGATACCGCATGGGGTATCTTGCTGCTCATGCCCTCTCTGATAGCGATCGGTATCTTTGTATATGGTTTCATCAGCTGGACGGGTTATGTATCGCTTAGTAACTGGAATAGTCTTGTAAAGGATTTATCCTTTGCCGGACTCAAGAACTTCGCTTTTCTATTTCAGGACTTCCGGTTTCAATCTGACATCCGCAATATCATCATGTTTACAGTGCTCTTCATATTCGCGTGCTTAGCGATTGGATTGCTGCTCGCGATGCTGGTGAATTCGAAAATTAAAGGAGAAGGCATCTTCCGCAACATTTTTATTTTCCCGATGGCAGTCTCCTTTATCGTAACCGGGGTAGTCTGGCAGTGGCTGCTGAATCCTTCTTCGGGAATTAATATTCTGCTGCAAAATCTCGGTGTATCGAGTCCTCCCAAATGGTATGTGAGTACAGAAATCCTCTCTTTCTTTAAAATGGGTCAGATTGAATTCGGTTTTCCGGCAGCTTTGGTTGCGGTCATCATTGCGGCTGTGTGGCAGATGGCAGGCTATACCATGGCGATGCTGCTCGCCGGACTTCGGGCGATCGGGGAGGATTTGTTCGAAGCTGCACGTGTGGACGGAGCCACAGAGCGCAAGATTTTCACCTCCATTATTTTGCCTCTGCTGAGGCCTGTAATCGTCAGCGCCGTTATTATTCTTGGGCATATTTCCTTGAAAATCTTTGACCTCGTCTATTCGATGACTGGCCCTGGAGCGATGTTTGTCACCGATATGCCTGGTGTTTATATGTTTGAAACGACGTTCCGCGGCAATTTCTATGGCAATGGATCTGCCATTGCGATCCTGCTGCTGCTGTTCGTCTCGTTCCTCATCGTACCTTACCTGATTTCCAGTCGAAAGGGGGACTAGAGAGTGGCACAGAGAAGACTTTCCCGCTTTTTCGTTTACTTGCTGCTTGCTGTGTTTGCCGTTCTGTTTCTGGTTCCGGTCTATGTCGTACTTGTCACCAGCTTCAAATCAATTGATGCAATTACACTGAATCAAATGTGGTCCTTCCCAAAAAGAATAGATCTGTCCGGCTACAGCCAGGCTTTTGCCAGGCTTGCCCCGCATCTGTGGAACAGCATGCTGCTCGTCATTCCGGCAACCGTGCTCTCCGCTCTTCTTGGGTCGCTGAATGGCTATGTGTTTGCCAAATGGCGGTTCAAAGGCTCGGAAACGATCTTTACGCTGATTCTGTTCGGTATGTTTATTCCTTACCAGAGCATTCTAATTCCGCTGATTCAATTCATGCAGCAGATTCACCTGTACAATACACTGCCGGGACTTATTTTAGTGCATGTCATTTATGGTCTGCCTATTTCAACGCTGATCTTTCGCAATTTCTACGTGAGCATCCCTAATGAGATTATTGAATCGGCGCAGATTGATGGTACAGGGTTCCTCGGTATATACAGGCATATCATTCTTCCTCTGTCGGTGACAAGCTTTGTGGTCGTTGGCATCTGGCAGTTCACGAACATCTGGAATGAATTCCTGTTTGCCGTCACGCTGACGACGCAGAGCCAGCAGCCCATCATGGTGGCGCTGCAGAATTTGTCCGGCAGTCAGGTTGTCCATTGGAATGTACAGATGGCAGGAGCGGTCCTCGCTGCATTACCTACACTGATTGTATATATACTGCTTGGAAGATATTTTATCAGAGGACTGCTCGCAGGTTCTGTCAAAGGATAGCTTGTTCATATAAATCAAGGATTGCGATTTGTTATGGAAATGATTAAGCTCAGCATAGGGAGCCGCATTAGATAAGAAAGCGGCTCTCTGTAAGAGCTTTTTTAGATTTGATCCATATCAAGCTAAGGGGGGCTCCCGCTTGCTCAAGTCATGGCTGCGGCCGCATTATATTCTGATTGCCTTGCTGCTTCTACTGACGGTGTCCATATCTTTGACTCATTTTATGAAAGCGCTTCATTATGAATCCGGCATGTCTTCCATTACCCATTCCCATAATCCTGAGATCCATCTGGTACTGATATCACAGGAGCTTGATAATCCCTATTGGCGCCTGATCGAGCATGGAGCAAGAAGTGCAGCGGAGAAAAACCATGCCACGCTCGAGTATATTGGCCCGGTGGAAGCCAGTGTCAGCGAGCAAATTCGGCTGATTGAAATGGCGGTAGCCGCAAAGATCGACGGCATTCTGACCCAAGGGCTTGATGAAGAGCAGTTCGTTTCTATTGTTGACCAGGCCATAGAGTTAGGGATTCCCGTTATCACCATTGATTCCGATGCGCCGGACAGCCGGCGTCTTGCTTATGTGGGCACCGATAATTACGCGGCAGGATTTATGGCTGGCAAAGCGCTCATTCAGGATACGGGCGGGAACGCAAACGTCGGGATTGTCACCGGCAGCTTCCATGCTGCTAATCTGAAGGAGCGCGTCCGCGGCTTTTTGGATGCGGTGAAACGGGAGGATGGTATCCGTATCCTAGACATGAAAGAATCGAACATCGACCGGATTGGCTCCGCGTCCGCAGCGTATACGATGTCCAGGGAGCATGAAGCGCTGGATACGTTTGTCGGTACTAGTGCCCTGGATGCGATGGGGATCGCTCAAATGCTGAATGACAGGAGTCAGGATTCGCATGCCAGCGAGCATAAAGATATTCGAGTATTCGGCTTTGATGACCTTCCGGAAACGATAGAGCTCATTGACAAGGGCATTGTTTCTGCATCCATTGTACAGAAGCCCTATCAAATGGGAGCGGAGGGTGTAGAGCTTATGCTGGACTATCTGGGAGGCAAGCGGATTGTCAGTGTGTATAACACGGATGCCCGCATTATTCGAAAGGAAGATCTATCGATGTACAAGGGAGGGAACGGAGGTATATGATCCACATCAAAACAAAGCTGATGCTGTTCTTCACTGTGCTGATCGTCCTCTTATCTGCTCTTGCCTTGTATTTGTATCAGAATAACAGCAATTCTCTTACGCAGTATGATCAGATATTGAAACGGTTCTTTCTGCTCAACGAAATCAATCAGCGTACGGTGCAGGTTAACGGCTCCATTCAGACTTTTGTGCAAAGCTCTGCTTCTGATCAGGGGCTGCTTGAGAATTATGAAAGACAGGCACATGAGCTTGGACACTTGAATGAAACACTGCTGGCGGAGATTGAGAACGATATGAATTATGTGCTCGTGAAGAATTACAGCAATATGATAACGAGCTTCTTGGAACAAGGCAGACAAACCATCAATCAGGCTCAAGGGACAGATCTGGCCGCTTACTATGAACGGATGACGCAAACGGACCGGACTGCCGGGTTCATCCAGGATACGACGCTTACGCTAATCAACAGCGAGCTGTCCAATTACCAGACTTTTTATGACATGATGAATGCGAAGAATGAACATCTGCAAAAAATGGCCGTGTATGCTTTTTTGGCAGCTGCACTATTATGCACGCTGTTTACGTTCTGGTTCTCCGAAGGGATAACGAATCCTATTCGCCGATTATCCACGGCCGCGAAGCAAATTTCACGCGGTAATCTGGAGGTAGGCGATATAAAGGTGAACAGTCGGGATGAGCTGCAGTTTCTGGCAGAGACATTTAACGGGATGTGCGCGAATATTCGTCAGCTTGTGGTAGAAATGAAGCAAAAATCAGAGCTTGATGCGCTCGTCAAAAAAATGGAGATTCGAAGTCTCCAAAACCAGATCAATCCGCATTTTCTGTTCAATACACTCAATATGGTATCCAAAATGGCTTACGTGGAAGGGGCAGAGAAGACTAGTGACCTGGTGGATTCCATTTCGACACTGCTGAGGTACAATCTGAAAAAGATGCATCACGATGTGGTGCTGAGGGATGAGATCGCGATTGTGAGGGAGTATTTTTACATTCAACAAATGAGATTCGGAGGGCGGATTCGCTTCTCGGAGACGATTGATGAGTCCTGCCTGGGCTATGTGGTGCCTTCCTTGACGATCCAGCCGCTGATCGAAAACAGCTTTGTACATGGAATAGAGTCTTGTGAGGATGGAGGAGAACTGTCACTGCATATTTATAGACACGGCGGCTTGGTCATGGTGGAGATTCGGGATAACGGAGCCGGCATGAGAGAAGAACAGATAATGAAGCTGCTCGGCCGATCTGTGTTCCCAGAGGATGAAGCAGCAGAAGAGTATACAGGAAAGAAAGAGCAGTCTTGGTCAGAAAGTCCGTCCTCACCACCATCGTCTAGTGGTATTGGTCTTACGAATGTGCTGAAACGGCTGCAGCTATATTATCAGCGGGAAGACGTCATGGATATTGAATCCGCCCCGGGACAGGGAACGATCATAAGGTTGAAGCTGCCTTGCGCGAAGGAGGAGAAAGCCGTCTATGTTCAAAATGCTTATTGCCGATGATGAACAGATTGAACGCAGCGCCCTCAGGATGATCGTGGAGAGGAATCTGCCCGATGTCGAGGTCGTGGGTGAAGCGGAGAACGGAAGAATGGCCATTGAAATGGCGCAAAGGCTGCTGCCTGATTTGGTTACGATGGACATTAAGATGCCGGGTACAGACGGAATTGAAGCTGTATCGGTATTGTATAACCTTCTGCCTGACATGAAGGTGATCATGGTCTCGGCCTTTGACGAATTCGAGTATGCGCGCTGTGTCATGAAATACGGAGTTAAGGAGTACCTCTTAAAGCCCTGCAAGAAAGAGCAAATCGTAAGTGCGATTCAAGCAGTGATGAAGGATATTGATGAGGAGAGACGTGAGCTGTCACAAATGAATGCGCTGAGGCATCAGGTTGAACAGACCAAAGCGCTGCTTGAAATAGATTGGGTGTCCTCTATCTGTCAATCACGGACACTTGGCGCAGAGCTAACCGAATGGCAGCAAGCAGCAGGCATCCCTGCAGATTCAGCCGGATATGCCTGTGTACTGAAGGTCACTGTGGATCAGGAGAGCGGGCAAGCAGAGCTTACTCGAATCCAGCAATGGGCACGAAACCGCATATCAGTATATGGATTCTGTCATGCAGGACCTTTTATTGGACAGCATCTTCCGCTGCTGCTGTTTCCTGAACGGCTGAGGAATGAAAGTGGCATATCTGTTCGCTCAAGAGCTGCTCATCTAATTAGGAGCCTGTTGCAGGAAGCGCAGCGCATGTTTCCTTCAAGCGGAATGACCGCGGGCATCGGAACGCTGAAATTCAGCAGGGAAGGATGGATGAGATCTTATCACGAGGCTGTGCTCGCTTCTAGTGAACCGCGTATCTTCTGCAGCTGTTTCTATGAGGATCTGCCCGCAGGGAATGAGGAGTCGTACCCTTATCCTCATGCTTGTGAGCAGCAGTTACTGCTTATGATAGGACGTGGCAACGTGGAGGAGGCGAAGGGCATGTTTCAGCAGTACTTGAACGAGCTGCTTGAAATGACAAGGTATCAGCTGGCAAGGGTTCAGCATGATCTGCACAAGCTGTTTGCTCAAATACTTAACCAGGCGAAGGAGAAGGGAATATCTCTCCCTAAGCTTGGCGGATTTCACGATATAAATGACGTCGAAGATTTACGCGGGCATGCTATATTTCAATTTGATATTGTACTGGAAGCGCTGGACACATGGTATATGGATGAGCACAGAGGCAGTATAGAAAAAGCAAAGGCATATATAGCTGAGCACTACAGCAGGGAGCTGTCACTTGAGGAGGTCGCTGATATCGCGGGGCTGAATCCCCATTATTTCAGTAAGATTTTTCATGAGAGGTGCGGCATTACCTTCATTGATTATTTGACGGGAATCCGAATCGAAAAAGCTCGGGAGCTGCTCGGAGATCCCAGTCATATATTGAAGGACATTAGTCAGAGAATTGGATACAGGGATCCCAATTATTTCAGCCGTGTCTTCAAGAAGATGGTTGGCATGTCGCCTTCCGATTATCGGAGTGCTGCACTTAAAGAATGCTAGGCTTACGAGCAGAAGATGAAACGAAGGACACGAGAATATCGTGTCCTTTTTTAGCGGATGCCAAGACTACCCTTCGTAACGTACTTGCATGACAGTATGAATTTTATGAAGCGAGCACGGAAACCAACCTCCGGCAATCGACTCGTTCATAGATTATGGAGATTTCACTCTCTGAAACACATATGAGAACAAGTTCAATATTGCTATATAAAACGGGTAGAAGATCAGCATGCCAAGGACAATAAGTCCTACAGCGGGTCCTGGATCATCGGCAGGATGGGTGATGGGAAACAGCGTAACCATTACATAAGTAAAGCCGATAAAATAAGGTATCCACAGCAGAACAGTCCAATAATTCGCCTTCCGCAGGCCAAGCCATCTGACGTTTAGGTAACAGAAAAGGGCAGAGAACAGCAGTGATACTCCAAGGCTGCTCCAGTCAACTGCTTGATTCACGATATCCATCTCCCAGTTCGTAAGCCTCGCAATTCGATAAAAATTACCGAGACTTTGAACGAGATAGAAGATCAGCAGCGCGTACATAGCACTCATTATATTAAGCTTAAGTATGTATTTCATGGATTTACCTCCTAAATGAAGGATCGAGCCTATTTTAAACGAAGTAATACATGATTTGGTTACAAATCTGACAGTATCCAGTAGATGAAAATGATCGGATTAGCTTTATTCAGATAATTAATTATGCTGATTACTACAAGAACTGAATCTAAACTTGACATCAATTTTTCGGATATGATATATAAGTAGAAGAGTTAGCACTCTAAGGTTTAGAGTGCTAAAAATTTGAGCAGCGACGCTCATAGAATAGAAGGGAGACTAATCATGGCAACAAAGCAGTTTAAGGCCGAATCCAAGCGCTTGCTGGAGATGATGGTTAATTCTATTTACACACAAAAGGAAATTTTTCTAAGAGAGCTTATTTCCAACGCCAGTGATGCGATCGACAAGATGTACTACAAAGCATTGGTAGAGGATCAGCTGACTTTTAATAACGAAGATTATTTCATCAAAATTACGGCAGATAAAGAAAACCGCACGCTCACCATTTCTGACACAGGGATTGGGATGACTCAGGAGGAGCTGGAGAACAACCTGGGGATCATTGCGAACAGTGGATCTTTTGCGTTCAAGAATGAGAATGAGCTGAAGGACGGCCATAATATTATTGGTCAATTCGGGGTCGGCTTCTATTCTGCGTTCATGGTTGCTGATGAGATTACCGTCATTACCAAGGCTTGGGGCAGCGATCAGGCCTATAAATGGCAGTCTCAGGGCGCAGATGGATACACGATTGAACCGGCTGACAAAGACAGTGTGGGCACCGATATCCTTCTTCACATTAGAGAGAATACGGAAGAGGATTCTTATGATGAGTTCCTTGAGGAGTATCGTCTTAGAACGATCATCAAGAAATATTCCGATTTCATTCGTTATCCGATCAAGATGGACGTGAAGACACAGAAGCCGAAGGAAGATGCAGAGAACGAGTTTGAGGAAGTTACCGAAGAGCAAACCGTAAACAGCATGGTTCCGATCTGGCGCAAGAACAAGAGTGAGCTGACAGATGAAGACTATGAGAACTTTTATTTCGAAAAACGCTACGGCTTCGACAAGCCGCTGAAGCACGTACATATCAGTGCGGATGGTGCCGTTGTGTACAACGCCATTCTGTTTATCCCGGAAAAAACACCGTTCGACTATTACACCAAGGAATATGAGAAAGGTCTTGAGCTCTACTCCAACGGCGTACTGATTATGGATAAATGCGGGGACCTGCTGCCGGATTACTTCAGCTTTGTCAAAGGGATGGTCGATTCCGAGGATCTGTCCTTGAACATTTCCCGCGAGCTGCTGCAGCATGATCGTCAATTGAAGCTGATTGCAAAGAATATTAAGAACAAGATCAAATCTGCACTCCAGTCCATGATGAAGGATGAGCGTGAGAATTATGAGAAGTTCTACGAATCGTTTGGCAGACAGCTTAAATTTGGAGTGTACAACGATTACGGCATGAACAAGGGCGATCTTCAGGACCTCCTGCTGTTCTATTCCTCGAAGGAGCAGAAGCTGGTCAGCCTGGCTGAATACGTCTCCCGTATGCCGGAAGATCAGAAGTATATTTACTATGCAACAGGCGAATCCGTACAGCGTATCGAACGCCTGCCGCAAACGGAGCTCGTTGCGGATAAAGGATATGAAATTCTCTATTTCACAGACGATGTGGATGAATTCGCCATCAAGATGCTGATGAGCTACCAGGAGAAAGAATTCCGTTCTGTATCGAGTGGTGATCTTGGATTCGAAGCGGATGCCAGTGAAGAGGAAGCCGAAGCGAAGGAGTCCGAGAACAAGGAATTGTTTGAGAAAATGCACGAGCTATTGGGCGGCAAAGTGAAGAGTGTCAAAGCTTCTAAGCGTCTCAAATCCCATCCGGTCTGCCTATCCGCCGATGGTGAAATTACCATCGAGATGGAGAAAGTGCTGAATGCGATGCCGAATGCGGACGGCCAGCAGGTCAAAGCCGACAAAGTGCTGGAGATTAATGCGAATCATGATGTGTTCAGCGCATTGAAGCAGGCATATGAGAATGATCAAGATAAATTCGCGGTATACACCAGCGTTCTGTACAACCAGGCGCTGTTAATTGAAGGTCTTCAGGTTGAAGATCCAGTCGCGTTCACGAACGATATCTGCAAAATGATGGCGTAAGGTTTACTACAGCTCCATGCCACGGTAAAATGAAATGAGAACAGAGGTTTCTGTTCTCATTTTTCTATTTTAAGGAGAACTACGTATGCTAATTCAGTTCATTCGCTATCGTTAATGAGAGGTACAGATTATAAGTAAGCCCAGGCGTTTTTTAAAAATGACAAGCCGGGGGTTTATTTTTCTGTGCCTTTTTCATTCCTGCGATAAATGAATGAATGGGGTGTTAGCATGCTGAATTCACACGTTATTAATTTGCTTCGTTGTCCAGTATGTAACGGGGAAATGGAGCTTACGGCAAGAAAAGGCTTGTTTTGTCCGCAAGGACATACCTTTGATATATCGAAATACGGCTACATTAACATGCTGCTGCGTGCAGCAAAAACTAAATATGATCGCACATTATTCCGTGCGCGCAAACAGCTGATCGCAGATGGTAAGCTTGAACCGCTGATTGAGGCGATCGCATTCGGAATGATGAATCACATGCCGGATCATCTCCAGTACTCTAGGGCTTCTGCGCCGAATATGCTGCTGGATGCCGGATGTGGCGAAGGGTCATTGTTAATCCAGCTCCAGAAGAAGCTTGGCTCTATGACGAGGCATGAATGGATTGGTGTTGGGCTGGATATTGCCAAGGAAGGGATTCTGCTTGCGGCCAAGCAGAGCTCCGATTCTCTCTTTTGTGTTGCGGATCTTGCAAGAACGCCGCTTAAGAGCCATGCTGTCGACCACATTCTGAACATCTTGTCTCCTTCGAACTATGAAGAATTCGACCGGCTGCTGACGGATGACGGCATGGTCATTAAGGTTATTCCAGGCAGCGGGTATTTGCAGGAGCTGAGAAGCCGATTCTATGAGCATACGGCACAGGAGGATTACGATAATAAGCGTACAATCCAGCATTTTGCCCGTCATTTTCACATGATTTGTGAGGAGAAGGTAAGCTACACACTTCAGCTTGACGCTGAGGAAATGGCCCACTTGGTTCATATGACGCCTCTGTCCTGGGGAATTACAGAACACAAGCAGAAGGAAGTCCTTAAACAGCAGAGTATTACGTTTGATTATCATATAATGTACGGGAAAAAGAAGAATTCGAACTTTAAGATATAGAAGGTGAGATTCCATTGAAGACAGTGGCCATCGTCGGCGGAGGCATTACAGGCTTGTCCTGTGCCTATCATTTGCAAAAAGAGATTAGAACAAGCGGTCAAGACGTGCGGATCGTCCTGTTAGAGGCAGACTCTGCGCTGGGCGGCAAAATTAGCACCGTACATGATGGGGAGTTTACGATGGAGACGGGAGCTGACTCCATTGTGACGCGCAAAAAGAATACGTTTCAATACATTGAGCAGCTTGGGCTAACCGATCGCATCGTTTTCAACGAGACAGGTACTTCTTTTGTCCACAGTGACGGAGCGCTGAAGCAGATTCCTGATGATTCCATGTTCGGGATACCGATGAGCATTGAATCTCTCGCCAGTACGACACTTGTATCTGCCGAAGGAAAAGTCGAAGCACTCAAGGATTTTTACACGCCTAATGACCGGTTTACAAAAAATGATTCTCTAGGTGAATTTCTTGAAGCTTTTCTCGGCAAGGAGTTTGTGGAGAAGCAGATTGCACCCGTTATATCCGGGGTATATTCAGGGAATATTTATGACCTTACCCTGGCTTCGACGCTGTCCTATCTGCTGGATTACAAGAACGAATATGGGAGCCTGATCCGCGGACTGTCCGAGCAGCGAGGCAAGCTGAAATCCTCTGGAGAGAAGAAGTTTCTTTCTTTTGCTGGAGGGATGTCTGATCTCATTGATGCGTTTGAAAGGGAACTCTCTAAGGTGGATATTCGTAAAGAGACGTCCGTTACCCGCATTGAGCGTGTGAATGGAAAGTATACATTGAATTTGTCTGCCGGTGATGAATTGGAAGCCGATTACGTCGTATTAAGTGTCCCTCATACCGCAGCGGGAAGTATGCTTGCTAAGCCTGAGCTTATGAGAGATTTTGAGAAGCTGAAGAGCAGCTCCTTGATCAGCATCTATTTGGGCTTTGACATTCCGGACAGTGAGCTCCCGGCTAACGGGACGGGGTTCATCACGACGGATGCGAGTGACCTGAAGTGCAATGCTTGTACCTGGACGAGCCGAAAGTGGAAGCATACATCGGATCACAGCCGTTTGCTGGTCAGACTCTTTTATAAAAGCACGAAGCCAGTATATGACTCACTTCTTCCCTTGTCTGAAGAGGAGCTTATTGAGGTTGCGCTGAGCGATATTCGCGAGGCGATGGGAATTTCGGCGAAGCCGATGACGCATCACGTCCGCAAATGGCATGAGCAAATGCCGAATTATCATATGAAGCATCATGAACTGGTTCAGTCGCTGGAGCATGGTATGGCACTTTATTTCCCGGGAATTTGGCTTGCTGGCTGTTCCTACTATGGAGTGGGGATTCCAGATTGCATGCTGAATGGGGAGAAGACAGCAGCGAAGGTAATTGAGCAATTGCATTTACAAGGCGTAGTAGAATAACCTCAGAGGGATAGATACCACTATTATTAAGGGGGACATCAGTATGCTGGGTATTACGGTTGCGAGAAAAGGTGATCAGCTCGTAATTCGATGGCAATTGACCAAGGTCGAAATACCGCTTGAGCAAATCGTCTCCGTTATTGAGGATGCAACGTATGCAGGTGAAATAAAGGATGCAATAAGAATTGGTTTACCGCAAGGTACCACAGATCGGATCGTAATCCGTACAAAGGATGCAGCATATCTCTTATTTACGACGAATGCACAGTCCATATTAACAAATATAAATCAATACCGGGATGAGTATTTCAAGGCTTCTTCGTAAGACTGTACATTGAGTTCTCATTCCTGTATAGTGTTAGGCTAACCCATAAGTATGGAAATGAATATAAAGTGGTGAAGGATAGCATGGCAAAAGGTAAAGGCGGGACAGGAAGAGGGACAGGCAAAAAAGGCTGGAATCGCTGGCAAGCCAGTGAGCGACGCGCCAAGAGTGCGCCAAAGCCATATAAGAGCAAGGGTACTAAGAAATCTTCTGATACAGCTCCCGAAGGTCAGAAATAAAGCAAGCATCAAACATAACAGGATATAGATGATTTAAACTTCAGAACAGTATGCGTTAGGCCGTCCGGCAGAAGCTCCGGGCGGTTCTTTTGCGTTACATAAAGTTTATCTAAGACCGGGAATTCAAGAAATCGCTGTTAATAGTTGTAAAAAGGACGATTCCATTACCTTTCCATATATAAGGGAGGGATTTACAATGGAATTAATCAATCTGGAAGAAATCATTTACTTGGTGACGAACATCGGTTTTCCCATGGCGGTTTGTGTCATTTTACTCCGGTATATACTGAGCACGATTGGAACGCGTTTAGATAAGCTGGATAACTCCATAACCCGGCTGACAAAGACGGTCCGGGATTTGGATGCCGAAGCCAAAGCAGCGACGGCTAATCAAGCAATTAAGTCAGATCGGGACAAAGAGGGTGGATAATCAGTATTTTCAATTACAAGGACTGCGAACGAACTGAATAGATTCATTCAGCATTCAACACTTATTCAGAATTGGAGTATTTTTAATTATGAATCGACTAACTAAACAGATACTGCCAGCCATATTAACAGGCTTGCTGGCAGCAGGCTGCTCACAGCCTGCTGCGGTTGAAGAAATTGCACCTGAATTAGATAAAGTCTATTATCTCTTGGATGAAGCGGATTCTTCCGAACCTGAAGAGATACCAGAGCAAGATCAGATGCAAATGAAATCTTCTCATTATAATGAATCTGGCCGCGAAGTTCGAATCACTGCGGAAGTTACAAATAATCCGGATTATCAGGTTCAGTTTGTAATGCCTGATGAGGCGGATGAAGTGTTCACTGAGCCCAAGGTTAGCATCGCCAGCAGCAATGAAGAGACAAGCATTTATGAAGTGAGGTTTGAAGTGAGAGAGGATTATTTCACAGCCCATCCTGATGTGGAAGTGGTGTATGATACAGCGTGGGAACAGTTCAAGGAAGATCAGAAATATACCATTCTGAAATCACAGACATCCGTATCCTCAGCAGACGTAAATTAGAGCAATTTTATAGTGTAAATCATTCTAATCGTCAGCGTTAGCGTTTCGTTTTCCCCGCAAAGGGTAAATTTCAAGCAAGACACGATGAAATATATCCTAAGAGGAGGAAGTTACACATGTCTAAAAAAAGAGGAATTATAATGACAGCCGTTGGCGCTGGTGTCACTTACTTGATGAGGAATAAAAAAGCGAGGGACAAGCTGTTTACGTCAGTCTCCAATATGATGAGAAGCTCGCGATCGTCACATGGAGGCAAAAAAGTACCGCGCGTAGATTTGAAATAGGCTATCACACACCCAGTCACTAATCAGCAGGCATATTTGCTTGACAGTCACTCATCATCTGACAGTCACTTCACATGGAGGGAAAAGTCCAGGCCAGAAGGCCTGGGCTTTTCCTTTGTGTCCACATCATTATGGGAAGAGTTGGATAAGATAGAAGGTACATGACGGGGCGTTATTGCAATCAGAGTGAGCTGTGGTTTGAATATCCTTGAGGTGCAGTGCTAGACTGGAAAAGGCAGCATTGTGGTTGAAAGCAGCATCTAGCAGATTGTGATATAAGGAAGTGAAAGAATTGGTTCAACTAGAAACATTTGATCAGATATATAGCATCATGAAGGATTCTTTCCCGGTTATTGAGTATCGCAGCTATGAAGGGCAGAAGATGTTATTGTCTAATCCGTACTATCGGCTCCTGACACAAGAGGATGAGCACGGGAAAGTAATTGCTTTTCTCGCGGGCTGGGAATTTGAGAGCTTTCGATTCGTCGAGCATATTGCCGTTTCTCCGGTCATTCGAGGCGGAGGAAGAGGAAGACAGTTAATGGAACAATTCATGAAGGAATCGGCACTGCCGGTCATTCTAGAAGTCGAGCCTCCCGAAGATGAGCTGAAGCGAAGAAGAATCGGGTTCTATGAGCGGCTCGGTTTTCAGCTTGGGGATCACAAGTATGTACAGCCGCCGCTGCGGGAAGGTCAGCCGGAGCTGCCCTTATGCATTATGAGCTATCCTCAGCGATTGACAGAAACGGAGTTTCATTCGTATAAGGAACAGCTGTACAGGGAAGTATACGGCATTCATAGATGAGTCAAAGTCATTTAATTAACAAAATAGAGGTTGGTTACTGAGAGAAAATACAACCAAGAAGAAGCAGGCAATTGTGCTGTGCCTGCTTCTTTCTCTTGAGCTATAGAGCTGCTTTGACATGAATGACTATGACGCTGATGGATACCGCACCTGCTTAGAATCCCGTTATATCATTCGGGTACACCCTCGGTAACGCCATGGATGTAGGTGAGCCAAGGCGTATCTAACGCTCCTCCACCAGGATTATAGGTGAAAAAGTATTCAACGGTATCTCCCTGCTGCAGGTTATTTACATTGTAGGTGAAATTGCCGCTGCCTGTTGAGTTCATAGCAACGTTCAATTGCCCTCCGTTATTAACTTTATAGTGCAAATCGGCGAAAGTTGCGCCATTTACATAGAACTGCAAATCATCTCCAATTATTTTCAGACCCTTGACCTCATCTCCAACAACAGAGACAGGTTCAGGCTCGGTAGGTTCGGTAGGATCAGGATTCGAGTTGCCTTCTTTATAGACACGGACATAATCTACCTGCATCGTGGCAGGAATATCCCCAGGGTTCGGAGTCTGTCCACCGTCAAAGCTTCCGCCAACCGCTAGATTCATAATGAGGTAGAACGGCTGATCAAATGGCGCATTCGGATTGTCCGGCGCAGCAGTGGAGTACCACTGCTCTCTCGTCACTTTGAAGAAGAACTTCCCGTCCACATACCATTTAATATTATCTTCTTCCCATACGACAGAATACACGTGATAATCATTTGCGAAGGTTTGCCCTTCCGGGAAGTGATACTCTCCAGAGAGATGTCGGTTGGCTGGCCATTGTCCGCCAAAGTGTACGGCACCGCTGGTTGAGCCCGGCAAGCGTCCTCTGGCTTCCATAACATCAATTTCACCAGATGATGCCCATACACCATAAGGACTGTTCTCTGGAAGCATCCACAAGGCTGGCCATAGGCCATTTCCCGTCGGCAGCTTCGCACGGAAATCCACTCTGCCATATTCGAGAGAGAACTTATCCTTTGTATTAATCTTACCAGACGAGTATTGTGCATACCGACTTGGGTCTTGTGGGAAGGATTTTGGCTCGTTCATGGCTTTGATCGTTAAATTTCCATCTTGTAAAAAGACATTCTGTGTACTATTCGTGTAATGCTGCAGCTCGGAGTTACCCCAGCCCCAGGTGTTCGGGTCATCGTTTAAATAATATCCTGTTTCATAGCTCCACTTGCTTGTGTCGAGTGTGGATCCATTAAATTCATCCTGCCAAATGAGATTCATGCCTTGAATGTCAGGATTGCCTGGCGTTCCGATCATAATATCCTCCTGATCCGTTACGTCTGGCCGCGGGGCATCCGGGTTGCCAATGAAGGTATAGACGACGTAATTATTTCCGATACTGCCGCCTTTCTGACCATTCAGCGGATAGCCGATTCGAATCTGCATATCCTCCTGGATAGGCTGGAACCAAAGGCCATAGATATGATCCGCCCAGTAGCCCCACTGATTGGCATCGGACATGTTGTTATATCCACTGGAGGAGTAGGTAAATCCGCTCTGACTGGATTGATCCAGATCTATCCACACGCCTCCAACGTTAATCTGGTATACAAAATTACCGAGCTCAGTTCCTACAGCAGCTCCCCCATCGATCCTGGGAAGAGGGAGGCCAATGGCGCCCCTCTCATCTGCTGTAAATGTCGTTCCTTCATACGGTGTGATCACATAGGAATTTCTTACGGGTTCATTAAAAGTAATGGTGTAAATAACGTTAGCTGCCGACGTTTTGGACTCTAATTTGACGTTGATCGACTCCGTTACATTGAACCAGAAGCCGCCGCCGCCATCGGTAAATTGACCAAAGTTCTGATCATAGATCCAGCCGCTGGCTGCATTGTTGTCAATATCAATCCATTCTGTGTCATTGACAGGCTTGACATACACCTTTAGATCTTCCGCTACGGCTTCGTAGGTTACGGCTGGATCATTATTAAATGTAGGATAGGTGAAGCCTGCACCGCCTGTATATCCCGCTGTAATTTGCGGTCCTTGTGTGGGGGTCATTGCTGTGATCGTTGTTTTGTTAATGTTATTGAATACGAGTGTGTATTCTAGTGTAGCTCCGGTTGTCTTGGAGTACAGCTGAAGCTCCGTTGTAGAGGAGAGGGTGAACCAATAGCCGTTAAAGCCGCCATCGCTCCAGTGCCCCCAGTTTTGGTTGTAAGTAAAGCTGTCGATACTATCGATATCAACCCAGCTTCCATTGACCTTTACCTTAACCCCCAAATCATGAGCAACATCATTCCATGTGACAGAGCCTCCGTTAAACACCGGCATGACAAAACCATAGCTGGCCTGCCCAACGCCCGATTTGGTAATAACAGGGCCGTCGGCGGCAGAGAAATAGGTCATTGAGGTGATGGAAGGAGCTGCTTCTTCAGCGGCTTGAACATTGGAAGCGGGCAGCAGACTGAAGGTAGTGACCAGAATTGCGGTTAAGAACAAGCTGAACGCGGCGTGCAAGATACTTTTTCCCGTAGCATGACGATGCTTCATAAATAACCTCCCTCAATAGAGTAGATGCTCCCCAGTGGAAATCGTTCGTTTTGGTAAACGCTTCCAAATGGGGGCGACTTTATTTTATCTAATAACATTCGGAGATGAACAGGTCGCATTTTTTGGTTTTGGTCTCACTTTTTCGGTTTTATTAAGTCCCCAAGTGGAATTTTTCGATGACGAACGACTTTTGTGTCAGCAACCAGAGTGAGAGAGCCAAAAATGGGCAGCCAAAAATGGAGCGCTAAAATGAAACGCCTAAATGAACGCTTGAAACTAACGTTACGTGATGGATTATGATCAGTTCAGGGAGGTGAAGGAATGCTGTATAAAGTGAAGGAAGTAGCGAAATTCACGGGAGTCACGATCCGAACGCTGCATCACTATGACGAGATTGGACTGGTCAAGCCGGACGAAGTCACCGAGTCCGGTCACCGGCTGTATTCAGACGACAATCTGAAACGGCTGCAGCAGGTACTGTTTTTCCGCGAGATCGGGTTCACTCTGCAGGAGATTGGGCCGATTCTGGACCGACCGGATTTTGACCGAAGAGGGGCGCTTGCGGCGCACAAAGAGCTGCTCATGGAGCAGAAGAGACGGCTCGAAGAATTAATCGATACCGTCGATCGAACATTACAAGAGGAGAATGGGGGAGTTCCGATGTCGAAGGAAGAGATGTTTAACGGATTTGATATGAAATCTATTGAGGAACACAAGGCGAAGTATTCACAGGAAGCGAAGGAGAAGTACGGGGAAGAAATCGTTACGCAAACCGAGCGTAAAACTGATGCCTATACGGAGCAGGACTGGGCGAGAATCCACGCCAGAAACAAAGAGATTAACGACAAGATCGAAGGAGCTATGGACCTTGGGCCTGCAGATGCACAGGTGCAGGAGGGAGTTGCTGAGCTTCGTCAGGAAATTACGAATAATTACTACGACTGTACACCCGAAATCTTCCGTGGTCTGGCCGATCTGTACGTGGAGGATTCGAGATTTACCAAGAATATAGAGAAAGGAAGAACTCCAGGGTACGCTGCCTTCCTAAGAGAAGCAATGATCATATACTGTGATGGCTTAAAGTAATAGAAGACGGGGATTGGAGTAACTCAGATATCGAAATACCAGGAAGAAAAGCTGTTCTTGCACCTATAAAGGTGTTTAGCAACAGCTTTTTTTGTGTGTTTCTAGCCAAAACAAACTAAAAACAATCAAAAACACATAATTAACGTGTGTTTGACACTCTGTTAACAATGGTTCCGTAGACTGTAGTTACAGCTAAGGCAAGGCTGTTACGTTAGCAGGCAATTCACAGAAAGTTAGGAGAATGCATATGAACAATGGGGGCTTGGTCATTGACAGCATTAGTAAGTCGTTTGGAACCTATACTGCACTACAACATATCAATGTCACTATACCGAAGGGGAAGTTCACATGTCTTCTGGGTCCCAGCGGATGCGGCCGTGATACCGCGCAGGCAGCAGCGATGTCCGTGCTGATCGTCATGCTGAATTTAGCAGTACGAGGAGGATACGAGGTACTTACCGCAAGGCTTCGCCGCAAAACCGCTGCGTGGCAAAAGAGATAAGTACAACCGAGACATCCGAGGATTTGGCATAAGTTTTTGAAAGAACATCCAATTAAAATTAGGCAAAATCCTGAAGCATTATTAAACGATGAAGCAATCATAAATATAAAATAACGGAGGTAATAACATGATTAGAACAGTAATTTTGGATTGGGCAGGTACGATGGTGGATTACGGGAGCTTTGCTCCCGTAGAGGCATTCCGGAGATTGTTTGACGAACACGGCATTGCGGTAAGCTCGGAGGTCATTCGTAAGCCGATGGGACGGATGAAGATCGATCATCTTCGCGATATTTGTGAAGATCAAGGAGTCTCAGCAGCGTGGCAGGAAAGGTATGGACGTCTGCCGAACGTACAGGATGTCCTTACGATGTATGAAGCCTTTGAGCCTATGCTGTTCTCACTGCTCGATCAATTCGCTGTTCCAGTCCCGGGTGCTGTAGCAATGGCCGATCGACTGCATGCAAAAGGCATAACGATCGGTACAACGACGGGGTATACACGTGCAATGCTTGATGTCATCGTTCCTGAAGCGGCGAAGCATGGTTATAAGCCGGACAGTGTCATTGCGCCGGATGAGACGGCAGCAGGCAGACCTTATCCTTGGATGATCTTCCGAAATGCAGAAGCACTGGGTACGATTCAGATGAAGGATATTGTTAAATGCGGGGATACAGAAGCAGACATGAGAGAAGGACGAAATGCTGGAGTATGGGCAGTGGGTGTTGTATTCGGAGGTAATGAGCTGGGGCTTACTGAAGAGGAAGTCCGCAAACTGCCTGAGGGAGAGAAGCAGAAGAGATTTGACGAAATTGCTGAACAATTGAAAAAGGCTGGTGCGCACTACGTTATCTCCGAGATCGGCGAGCTGGATCAGGTCATTGAAGATATTAATCTTCGTATGGTGAACGGAGAGCTTCCATGCTAACAGTAAAAAAGACAAGCAGTAATCCGTATCTGCTGCTGACTCCCGGACCCTTGACCACGACGGACACCGTCAAGCAGGCGATGCTAAAGGATTGGTGCACCTGGGACGATGAATATAATACGCTGGTAAACTCCATTAGACACAGGCTGGTTCGGCTGGCTGCACCTGGGCACACAGAAGAATATACCGCTGTGCTTATGCAAGGAAGCGGCAGCTTCAGTGTTGAAGCGGTGCTTGGCACAGCTCTGCCGAGGCAGGGAGGAAAGCTTGTGGTGGCGGTAAACGGAGCATATGGAGAACGCATGGTGGAAATGGCGAAGGTGCTTGGCATTCCGGTGACGGCTGTCCGTTTTGATGAGAGAGAAGCGATCAGCCCGGCTGTTTTTGAGGAGGCACTGATGAAGGATCCTTCCATTACTCATGCGGCTATCGTCCATTGCGAGACAACTACGGGGGTACTGAATCCACTCCATGAGCTAAGTGAGGCGGTACGACGCCAAGGCAAATCACTAATCGTGGATGCCATGAGCAGCTTTGGCGGGGTTCCGCTGGACATGCATGAGCTAGGAATTGATTATTTGATCAGCAGCAGTAACAAATGCATTCAGGGCGTTCCCGGCTTCGGATTTGTACTTGCTCGAATCAGCTGTCTGACCGCTTGTAAAGGCAACGCACGCTCACTGTCCCTTGACTTGTATGATCAATGGGATATCATGGAACGAATGAACGGGAAATGGCGTTATACATCTCCGACCCATGTCGTTCGGGCTTTTGATCAGGCATTAATCGAGCTTGAGGAAGAGGGCGGTGTAAATGCACGCTACAATAGATACAATCAAAATCAGCAGGAGCTGGTTAAGGGAATGAAGGAAGCGGGTTTCTCTACATTACTGCCGGCCGAATGGCATTCTCCGATTATTACCTCGTTCCGGTACCCGGAGGCTGGCTTCTCGTTCTCCGCATTTTACAGTCGGTTGAAGGAAGAAGGTTTTGTTCTATATCCGGGCAAGCTGACAAGCGTGCCTACGTTCCGTATTGGAACGATCGGGGATGTGCATGCTTCTGATATTAAAGAGCTGATCGGCATTGTGAAACGGATAACGGCTGCAAATGGGGATAAGTAAGCTGCAATAAGACCTGGATATATAAAGAACGAATACAAAGGAGAATGAGTAAATGTCACTCGCTGGAGAGGAACGGAAGCAGACTATATTAGATATGCTCCAGCTGCAGGGCAAGGTCAGAACGCCTGAGCTGGTAAGGGCACTGGATGTCTCTTCGGAAACCATTCGCAGATACCTCGAAGAACTGGAGAATGAGAACAAGCTGAAGAGAGTGTACGGCGGCGCTGTCAAACTCAATGTTGAACGGGAAGAGCCAGCTTACGGCAAACGTGAAGTGCTTCAGGCAGAAGAGAAGAAGCGGATCGGCAGGACCGCAGCTTCTCTGGTACAGAACCACGATATCGTTGTTATTGACGAAGGAACGACAACACTGCAGATGATCGATTCACTCATCCTTAAAAAGCATCTTACAATACTGGTGTCTTCAATCTATACCTTGAACTTGTTAATTAATTATAAGAATAAAGGTGCGTTTGACGGAGAAATTGTGCTTATCGGCGGGAGAATTAATTCCAAGCATTATCGTGCATCTGGAACACTTGCCGTAGAGTTCATGTCCGGTTTCCATGTCGACAAAGCGTTTGTGGTCGCGGACGGTCTTCAGCTAGATACCGGAATCACGAGCTATGAGGATGACAGAGGGCTGCTGGCTCGAACCTTCATGAAGCAGGCGAAACAAACCATTGTGCTGGCGGATCACACCAAGATTGGAACCTCTCATTTCTATAAATTTGCAGACTTCAGAGAAGTGGACATGGTAGTCAGCGATGTGCCGCCTCCTGCGGCCTGGGAGAGCAAATTAACTGAAGAGGATGTCCATTGGATCGTAGCCGATTAAAATGTTCTAATCATAGCTTTGCATTTCATATAACCATGATGTGTGAAAAATATGCATGTCATGGTTTTTTGTTACCCATAATACACAATAAAACAATGAAGAGTAGAATAAAAACACATATTTAACTTGTGTTTAACAGCCCGTTAACGAAATGTATTTTATAGTAAAGAAGTACTGAGAAACAGAGGTAGACAGCATTTCGCTTATACCGAAAGCTTTGTAAAAAAACAAATTAATAAGGATAGCTGGCTGCTACAAAAAGGTCGTGTAAGTGGCGTAGTCTGGCACTTCTTCCGAAGTGCAAGGACAAGGTACTGCTTCGTTAATGGCATACCTAAGACAAATAGAATATAAGTACAAGATTCCATTATTACTATGAAGGAGGCACAGAGTGGAATATCCTTTAATGCACCCTCCATTTGAAATAAAGTCTTTTGAAGAAATGAAGAAAAAAGAAGCGCAGCAGCACTTCGAATGGTATATAAGTGAGATACCATCTCGCATACAGCTCAAAATGGGAACTGTTCGATCCAGCCCATATGATAAATGTCTTGAATTTTAAGTTACTAGAAGGCGATTCCGATATAAATGCCTTGTATAAACTATTCGAGAACGAAAAGAACCTTATAGAAGAAGAATCCTAATCATTTTGAATAGAGCAGACCGAGTTAAACCGGTCTGCTCTATGTTTATGTTTAAGTAAATAAACTGTAACTAAACTTGTACTTCTGAGTTCATAATTATTTATTTAGAAAAGAGGACATCCCAAGTATTGATAAGAGTTACTTTTGATATAATGCTAGTAAGAAGAAGTAGGAAGGAAAATGGATAATGTTTAATCAAATTGATGCTCTTCGAATAGAGGTCGATAAGAAACGCCCGATCGATCCAAAGCTTATGAATACCATTGCTCAAAAATTCCGTGAAGAGTGGACTTATCATACGAATGCAATTGAAGGCAATACATTTACTTACCGTGAAACGGCCTTCTTCTTAAGAGAAGGACTGACGGTAAAAGGAAAATCATTAAGAGAACATCTAGAAATAATAAACCATGCAGAAGCTATAGATTACCTCAATGAGGCCATTAAACAGAGAGATTTAACCGAACGCATTATTAAAGACTTTCATGCCATTCTTTTTCAGGGAGTAAGGGATATCGACTTCTCTCCTGGAGACTACAAGAAGATGGATAATCACGTGCTCACTATGTCCGGAAATATTCATCAGTATACTCCTGCAGTACAAGTTCCGTATGAAATGGAACGTCTCATTGAATGGTACAATGGAAATTTACATATGCATCCTGTCAAACTAGCAGCAGTACTGCACCATAAACTCGCTGCTATCCATCCATTTACCGATGGTAACGGTAGAGTCAGCCGGCTTGCTATGAATTTTATACTCCTAAAAAACGGGTATCCGCCTGCTATCATTCGTAATGAAAAGCGCGAAGATTACTATATCGCCTTGGAGCAAGCAGATAATAGAGACTTAGAGCCGATTATTGATCTAATAGCATCTGAAGTTAAGGCCAGCCTTGAACTGATGTTATCCGTTTAATAACATTTTTAGTGCGTTAGCTTTTCATGTGATCTGGATCCGCTGCTTCCATAAGAAAAGAAGATTCTCGAATTAGGGGGATTATCCTCGGAACCCCGGATGACCCAGAAGATCCTACACTTCAATCCCCCTTTAGGACTCGGACCACCCGGGAACTCGTTTCTCTGGTGAGCGACCTAATCGCGAAGAGTGGGGCTTCCGCGACTGCATATACGTCTTCGATACGACGTCAGAAAGAAACGTGCGAGATCCTATTCAGCAACACGTCTATTCCAATCATCATCGACGAGCGCCTTCGTCAGATCGACAACGGTCCACAGTACACTGGTATGAACTGGGGGGATATAGGCGAAAGAGATTACCTTGCCTTCATCGACAAACCCTTTCCCCAAGGTGAGTCCTTCAGAGACTTCGCGCAAAGAGTTCGCGAGTTCCTGGATGAGAAGTTGAAGGAACATAAGGAGCACACGATCATCACGGTGGGATGGCGTCTGAGTCCCGCCATCTTCGCGCATGTCTGCTGTGGAGTCAGTTTGGAGAGAGCTATCACCGACAACGCTAACATCAGAGGCCCGTTTACTTATGGGTGATCCAACGGCGCGAATTAGCACGCATGGTTGCCGCAGCTGACGAAGGAGAACGAAACAATGAAAAAGTACATACTCTTCGATCATGATGGTGTTCTAGTTGATACTGAATTCTGGTATTTCAAAGCGGGAGAACGCGCTCTGGCTGACATTGGATTTACCTTGGATAAAGATCAATACCTCCGGGACATGACACAGTCATTGGGCACTTGGTCCCAAGCTAGGGCCGCAGGTATTGATGAACAGACTATCAGCAAGCAACGTGAAATCCGCAACGCCTATTATCAGGAATATCTAAGAACAGAAGCCATAGAGATTGAAGGCGTAGTTGAAACTCTAGCCGAACTGTCAAAGTACGTCCGCATGGCCATCGTGACGACTGCAAAACGTGCGGATTTTCAACTTATTCATGAAAATCGCCAGATTACACCATTCATGGAATTCGTCCTTGTTCGCGAAGACTACGAGCGCACCAAGCCGCACCCGGAACCATACTTGACCGGCCTAAAGCGATTCGGAGCTACCGAAGAAGAGACCCTGGTTGTAGAGGATTCAAACAGAGGGTTGAACTCAGCCGTGGCGGCTGGTATCGACTGTGCGATTGTCCATAACGACTTCACAAAAACACATGACTTCTCACAGGCCAGCAATCGAATCAAGACTCTGATTGAACTAAAGAACATTATTTTGAATGTAACCTGAAAGAGCATTCGCCAGCGTTCCCGTACTCACTTTGTGAAGAACAGTGCAGACAGCGCGGACTCACGTTATGCCCGTGGAACGTAGAGCTTGGCTGCTTTGTACTACGGCATGTTTATCTTCGCCGAGATACTAAAGGCGATGCCAAGCGCTTCAGCTCAGTTAGATTTCGCTATCGAGCACATGGGTGAGCACGTGGAGAAGGACAGTCAGAACAGCTGGCTGCTTTTCCACTCCTCGGTGGCAAAGTTGTCGTTCGAGGAACTCGTGGGAACAGAAGGTGGAGGGTATGGTTCACAGGGCTTTCAGGCTCAGGAAATCAACGCTTGTAAATGAAGTCGAAAAACGTATAGTAACCTCCTTCTACTCCTGAAACAGAAGGGAGCAGTTTGCCGGTCGGCAGCTCTCCTTTTTCATTTTTTCTTTAACGGGAAACGTTAATTCAATAAGAACGAGTAAGCAGCCGCTCAAAAGACCAGTTGCTTTTTCTTTAAGCTGACAGGCAATGCAGGAGTAAGCACTATCTTCTAAGCATCCATCATCTATCAGAAACAGCTCTTGAGTGGAGCAGTCGCTATGAGGGTAAGAGCAAGCTGAATAAACTTGCAGTTTAGACGATCATATCTCTCTTTGGTTCATAAATTTCATGACACAAGAGAGATATTTTTGTTGTGCAAATAGTTCCTGATTTTAGTGCTCTCACACCGGCCTCAACTTGTGATACAATAAACTGTCTATGAACTAGATCGAACGAGTTCGATCACCCGTTCTAATTTGGTCCATCTCGTAAGAGTGGATGAATTAGAACGATGGCATGATAGATTACAGGAGGATTCACATGAGCACAGGTTCCTTTATCGCTGTTGAGGGCCCGATCGGGGCTGGTAAAACGACGCTTTCCACGATGCTGTCGCAGGAGCTGAATATTCCGCTGCTGAAAGAGATCGTGGAGGAGAATCCGTTTCTCGGCAAGTTCTATGACAATATTGAGGAGTGGAGCTTTCAGCTGGAGATGTTTTTCTTATGCAATCGTTATAAACAGCTGGAAGATACGACAACGAAATATATCCAGCATGGTCAGCAGGTCATTTCCGACTACCACATCTACAAAAATCTGATCTTTGCCAAGCGTACGCTCTCCGGCGTGAAATGGGAAAAGTATCGTCAAATTTATCACATTCTTACAGGCGATCTTCCGAAACCGGATTTGATTATATATATTAGGGCTGATCTTCAGACACTCTTGAAGCGTATCAAAATGCGGGGCCGTTCATTTGAGCAAAATATGGATACCGCCTATTTAGAGCAGCTTATCATCGACTATGATCATGCGATGGCATCTCTTGCTGAGAGTGAGCCTGATACCAAAATTATTACGATTGACGGGAATCAGATTGATTTTGTAACGCATCGCGAGCAATTTGACCTGATTGTGTCCGAAGTAAAGGAGTATATTCAATGAGTGAAATACAAATTCCGGGTAACGCCTTGATCACGGTTGCAGGTACAGTAGGTGTAGGCAAATCCACACTTACAGCTGCGCTTGCAGAGCGGCTCGGATTCAAGACATCTTTAGAGAAGGTTGACCATAATCCTTACCTGGAGAAGTTCTATCATGATTTTGAGAGATGGAGCTTCCATCTGCAAATATATTTTCTGGCTGAACGTTTCAAAGAGCAGAAAAGTATATTCGAAGCAGGGGGCGGGTATGTTCAAGACCGTTCCATCTATGAGGACACAGGAATATTTGCCCAGATGCATGCAGATAAAGGCACAATGAGCGAGACGGACTTTGAGACGTATTCTAGTCTGTTTGAGGCAATGGTAATGACACCGTATTTTCCTCATCCGGACATTCTCATCTATCTGGAGGGTAGTCTACCGTCCATATTAAGTCGAATTAAAGAGCGTGGTCGGGAGATGGAAATTCAGACCGATCCTGCGTATTGGGAAGAGATGCATGAGCGCTATGCCAAATGGATTGACGGCTTTACCGCTTGTCCGGTACTTAAGCTGAACATTGACGAATACGATGTGCATGATCCGGCTTCCTTGGACAGTATTCTGAAAGAAGTGGAGCAAAAGATCCTAATCTCCAGAAGCAAGCAGCAATAGGTTATTCACGATACTTTGAATATAGGTAAGCGAACTTGCGCACTACTAAATATATAATAAAAAGAAGGCGGCTTATGCCGTCTTTTTGTTAATAATTTATTACTTTTAAGGATTATTTGTGAAATAGATCAGATCTATAAATAGGTCTGTAGGCTTATAAGTTGATTTTCCTAATATTTTTATGTATACGGATGTTCATCTATCTTGTATAATATCAAAAAATTAGAAAAAAGAGTCTTAATATAGTAAGGCTTTCTCAAGAGAGAGGGAGGTCATCATGGTACCAAAACAGACGAATCAGTTGGATACACCAGGTACAAAGGAGCGATTTTCTTCAACCGGCTTTATTTTAGCAGCAATCGGAAGTGCAGTAGGGCTTGGGAATATGTGGAAGTTCCCTTATATTACTGGCCAGTATGGCGGCGGAGCCTTCTTCCTGCTCTTTATTGCCTGCTTGCTCATTGTAGGATTGCCTGTATTGCTTGCTGAACTTGCAATTGGACGTGCAGGACGCGGCAGCGCATCCTCTTCCTTTGTCAAAGCTGGGGGAGGAAAAATTTGGGGTGTATTCGGGCTGTTATCCGTTATTGCTCCATTCGTCATTATGACATTCTATTCGCTCGTGGCAGGCTGGACGCTCCACTATGCTGTGCTATCCTTCAGTGGACAACTGTTTAACGACACCGATTTTGGTGGACAATTTAGTTCCTTCACGGGTGGTTATATGCCGATCGTATGGGGAGCGATCGTTGCTGTAATTACCAGCTTCGTAGTAGTCAAGGGAATCTCCGGCGGGATTGAGAAGTTCAACAAGATCCTTATTCCGGGTATGCTGGTTCTGCTCATTATCCTTATGATTCGTTCCATTACACTGCCGGGCGGTATGGAGGGGGTATCCTTCTTCCTGTCACCGGACTTCTCGAAGCTGACACCTGAATCAGCGCTTGTGGCGCTTGGACATGCCTTCTTCTCCCTGTCACTCGGGATGGGGACGATGATTACGTACGGTACTTTTGTCAACCGCAAGCAGTCACTCGGATCAGCAACAATGGCTGTCGGGGCAGGGGATATGCTCTATGCACTTATTGCAGGTCTGATCATTTTCCCAACGACATTTGCCTTTAATATTGCTCCCGATGCGGGACCAGGCCTCGTCTTTGTTGCACTGCCAGCTGCATTCTCGGCGATGCCGCTCGGCTGGTTGTTTGGGGGATTGTTCTTTGTCCTTCTAGGGATTGCGGCATTGACCTCTTTAGTATCCCTGCTTCAAGTTCCCGTTTCCTATGTGATGGAGAAATGGAACTTACGCCGCAGCACTGCGGTATGGATCATGTCTGGTCTTGTGTTCCTGCTCAGCATACCTTCAGCTGTATCTATGGGACTGATGCCAGAGCTCCAAATTAACGGGATGCCGGTGTTCGATTTTGTTGATTTTGTAGCCTCCAACTGGTTCCTTCCACTCAGTGGACTTGTCGTTACCCTGTTCGCAGGATACTTCTGGAAGAACGTTGCCGAAGAAGCAGGGCTTACACAGAAATGGTTCCGTGTATGGCTGTTCATGCTTCGTTATATCGCACCTATTCTGGTGTTGTTCGTATTCCTGTACTCGGCCCAAATTATTAAATTGTAATACTTAAGCATACACATTCTTCAGGCAATACACTACGCATAACCTCTTTCGCTTTGGCGAAGGAGGTTTTTTATTGTATTATATTCGGATACATAGCCAATTTGTTAAAAATTACAATGTTAATAAGCAGGAGGACAGAACAAATTTCGACAATCATTTGCCTACTCATCTGTTATATTTGTATGAAAGTTAATTTTGCAGAAATGTGCATCTATGCGCATCCAGAAGATTCAACAGAGAGGGGCTCAAACGTTGATGCGTTTGGAGAAAAAAGAAATATGGTTCATTTCCGTCATCCTGATGTTGATTATTGCCTTGATGATGATGTTGATTAATATATGGAGTTCGGAGCAGCAGAAGGCTGCTGAAGAACAGAATCTGCCAGTAGAGCAGACCGAAGAAGGCTCAGGTATGGTATTAGAGTCTGTTGAAGAACAGGAAAAGCAAGAGGGGGGTGCTGGTGATCCTAACAGCGATGCCAACCTTAAATCCGTTAATCCATATTTTCCTGAAGATCTGCCCTTTCCTATTGAGAAGACAGAAGGTGTTCTTGGAGATCAATTCCCGCTGGACAAGATGTCAGTGAAGAGAATCAGTATTATGGTCAGCTTGGATAACGGGGTTAGAGGATACACGGTTTCGCCGCAGAGTTATCGTACTCTTGTACAGGGGCTGACAAGTCTCAATCTATCGACAGCGAAGACGGAGATCGATGCTTCGGCTCTCGCTTCCGACGTGTATATTCGCTTCAATCTCGATAATCAAATGTATTCTATTAAATATAATCTCGATACAAATACAGTAGAACTGAATGGTCAGTATTTCTATGCTTCTCGCAACCTGATGAGCTATCTTCATTTATTCTGCAGACCGAATACACTTCTCGGTATGCTCGGTGAAATGAGGGGGATGGATGTAAGTGCAGAGGATACCCCTGCGCCGCAGGAAGATGGGTCACTTGTCTATGACCAGGAACGGTTCAAGATCCAAGAGAAAAATTTTACGGAGTGGAGCCGTTATATCAGCAGTAGTGCCGATTATAAGGAAGCTTACTATTACTATTCTGTCGGTGATGACAGCATCAAGACCGTTCGTATCCATGAAGAAGCTGGAATTCTATCTACTCCATCGACCATTCTGTTTACGAAGAACAACGTCTCATCCACAGATGGCATCAGCATAGGGATGAGTGAAAAGGAGGTGCACAGCTTGCTGGGCAGCCCTAATCTTATGCTGGGTAACAAGTGGATTTATACTATGGAGGATAACCGTAGGTTTAATTTATATTTTGCTGAAGAGAATCTAAGATATATAACGCTGACTAGCCAATGAAAGGGTATATAGGATATGTTCGATCCCACCATATTTGATAATTTAAAAGTAGCGCTCGAGAATGAGCTGTACGACCTGGACAACCTGGATAACGCCATCCAGATTACGAATCGAATCGATCGGCTGGAGATGTCGACGATGTCGCGTGTGTTCATGCTTCGGTTTGAACTGACAGGAGAGAGGCGGGTATCTGCCGAGATCGAGCTTACGGCATCCATGCAGGAGCTGGCTGCTGAGATACTGGAGCTGTCCGGTGAGAATCCTGGCTGTGTGCTGTGTCTGCGGTATATTGTGCAGATGAAGGATACTGACCTGTGCAGCGAGGTGGAGCGGATGATGGCAGAGATGTGGCCTGAGCAAAAGACCGTACAACAGATCAGCTATGTGTATGGCTTCGAATCGATGATGACAAATACTATTGAAGTTTATTTCAACCGCAAAATTAATGAAGATCATATGCGTGATCTGCCGGAATTGTTGCAGTATATGATGGAAGCAGCGAAGAGACTTGGGGAGATCATGGAGTTGCAGCAGTATTAATAGGATAGATTCACATCAAGGTGGGAAAGTACGTGACGTATGAGATCCCGCCTTTTTTGTACCATTTTACTTGAAAGGGATGATATAACGGTCTGAATCCATGGGAAATTGTCTTGTTATGCTGATAAATTTTACAAGATTGCACACCATCTCGGCATTTCTCCACACATTTTACGCTTAGAATGTCCCTGACACTTGATCCAAAAGATGTAGATACAAACTACATATTATCAAGATAGGAGAGATTGCGAATGAGCAAAAGGACAAGACGTCCGCTGCAAGTATGGAGCTTGGTACTCGTAATAACAATCTTAGCGGGTCTTTGGAATCCATCCATGTATACGGCGTATGCATCCCCAGAGGGGAATCAGATCGTCATCAGTCAGGTCTATGGTGGGGGAGGTAACTCCGGCGCAACCTACACGCATGACTTTATTGAGCTCTATAATCCGACGGGAGAAGCTGTAGATCTCACAGGGTATACCGTAAAGTATGCCAGCGCAACAGGCGATTTTGGGACAAGCATTCCGACCGAGCTGAATGGAGCTATTCGTCCTTACTCGTATTATCTGATTCAGCAGGCCAAAGGAAACGGCGGGACAGCTGCTCTTCCGGCACCTGATCAGACAGGAGCCATTAACTTAAGCGGTACAAACGGCAAGGTAGGATTATTTCTTGGGGAAGAACTCGTAGATCTAATCGGCTATGGAAATGCCAATGAATACGAAGGTAGTATTGCTGCCCCAGTCCTGACCAATTCCACGGCAGCTGTTCGTCTGGCAGCACCCGGAGCAGATCCAGGCAGCAGGGGACTGGATACGGATAACAATGCAGAGGACTTCAGCGTAGCATCCCCAGATCCACGAAACTCCTCCTATGGTCAGCCTGAAACGAAGACCGCAGAGGTGACAGTGAGTCCCGAGCAGGGCGCTTATCCACTGGGAACCGAGATTCATTTGAGCTCGGCAACGGCAGGGGCTTCTGTATACGCAGATGTCTATGGTTCCGATGGAGTAAACAGCGGCTACCAGCTGGTTACCGGTCCGATTCTGCTTAATGAACCCTTGACAATCCATACTTACGCTGAGAAGGATGGGCTGGAGCGTAGTGAAACCTCTATTTATTCCTACGATTTGCTTCCGCAAATGACCATCGCTGAGGCAAGACTTGCTGCACAAGGCGAGCAGGTCATGATCTCCGGTATCGTTACTCATGTGAATGGCAGCAAGATGTATGTGCAGGATGAGACGGCTGCCATCGTCTTGTATGGCTTCCCAAGCTTTGCACAAGCAGGAGATCGGGTCCGTGTCAGCGGCGTCATGGATATCTATAACAATCTGCAGGAGATAGCGCCTTCACAGGGGCTCCCTTATACCTTGGTAGAGAATAATGTGGGAGTGCCTTCTCCGGTGCAGGTGACAGGGGCAGATCTCGCTTCCGATTCAGGTGAGCAGCATGAGGCAAAGCTTGTATATTTGGAAAACGTGTATATACGCGAGAAGTCAGGCAGCAGCTGGATAGCTGAACAAGGCGGAAACGAATTTACGATTTATTCGAATCTTCCAGGATTAGCAGCCGGCAAGTCCTTTGATAAGATGATTGGTGTCATTGAGCAATACAGAGATGTCTATCAGCTTATACCGCTGAATGAACAGTCTTTGATTGAAGATCTATTGTCGGTTCATGCCAGCCCGGCAGAGGGTAAGATCGTTATTGGTCAGCAGGTTACTTTGTCTTCTCCAACAGCCGGTGCGGACATATATTACACCCTGGACGGCAGCGATCCGACGACATCAAGCACGCATTATGAAGCACCGATTACGATCCATGTCGATACAGTGATCAAAGCCATGGCTGTATCGGGCAGTGACACCAGTGAAGTATATACCTTCTCCTATGAGGCTACCGAACAGCCGCGCATTCATGATATCCAGGGAGCAGGGCATACCTCTCCTTATCTTGATCAGCATGTGAGTGATATTGAGGGTGTCGTTACACAATTGGGGTACCGATTCAGTGATGGAAGTTATCAAGGATTCTACATTCAGGATCTGGAGCCGGATGATGATCCGGATACTTCCGAGAGCATTTACGTGTATAGTACCAATCTCGACTTGAAGCCAGAGGTTGAAGATATTGTAACGATCAGCGGTACAGTGGCAGAGTATAACGAAGGAAGCAGCAGTAATTTAACGACAACACAAATTGTACCGACATCCATTATTAAAGTAGGAGAGACCGGGCTGCCTGCTCCAATCCTTCTTGGCAAGAACGGCCGGGTTATTCCTTCCGATGTGATTGATAATGACGGGTTTGCGGTCTTTGATCCGGAAGAGGATGCAATCGACTTCTACGAATCACTGGAAGGCATGAGGGTTGTATTACCGTCCCCAACTGTAATTAGTCCAACGTGGACAAGCAGTCAGATCGTGAATATTCCAACACGCATTGATAATGGAGAAGCGGAAGTCCTTACGCCGGCAGGCGGTCTTGTTCTGAAGCAGGAGGGTAATCTGAACCCACAGCGGCTTCTGATTGCTTCGATGGCTCTGAATCAAGATGTTCGTACAGGGAATCAGTTTGCAGGAGATGTAACGGGTGTGATTGGTTATAATGCAGGTAACTTCAAAGTGATGCCTGCCAAGGATGCATTGCCTGCACTTCTGCCTTCTTCTTATGGGCAAGAAACAACTGAAATTGTACCTGACGAGGATCAATTGATCGTAGCCAGTTATAATATTGAGAACTTCTATCCGGGTGTAGGCAGCAGCAAGATCACGAAGCTTGCAGCCTCCATCACTTCGAACATGAAGCTTCCAGATATTATTGGACTTGTAGAAGTACAGGATCATAACGGTCAGACAGATAATGGCATCGTTGAAGCGGACGACAGCTATCAGGTACTAATTGATGCAATCATCGCTAATGGCGGACCCGAATATGCATTTACGGATATTGCTCCGGTCAACAATGAAGACGGTGGAGCTCCAGGAGGAAATATTCGGGTAGGCTTTCTTTATAATCCTGAGCGTGTAACGTTAGCAGATAGTATAGAAGAGAGAAAGGGGAGCTCCACCGAGGCGGTGACGTATGATGCCAATCAGGATCAACTTAGTGTAAATCCCGGTCGAATCGAGCCTCAGCATGATGCTTTTCTGGAATCACGAAAGCCGCTTGCTGCCCAGTTTGAATTTAAAGGGGAGAAGGTCATCGTTATCGCCAATCATTTCAATTCCAAATCAGGTGACAACGGCCCATTCGGAAATGTTCAGCCTCCGGTCCTGACTAGTGAAGCGCAGCGGCACGAAATTGCTGCGGTCGTGAACGGTTTTGTGAAGGACATCATACATGGAAATGAAGCATTAAATAAAGAAGCAAACGTCATTGTGCTAGGGGACTTGAATGATTTCCAGTTCACGGAGACGGCAGACATCCTGAGAGGAGACGAGTTGGATAATCTGATCGATACCTTGCCTGCCGGAGAACGGTACACCTACACGTATGATGGGAATTCACAGGTGCTTGATCATATTCTGGTGAGCAAAAATTTAACGGAGCACACACAGACTGACGTCATTCATTTGAATGCTGATTTTACAGAAGCAAGCGGAAGAGTGTCAGATCACGATCCCGTCATGGCCCAGATTGATATCTTGGCAGCGGGCAGTAAGGAAACGCCAGGGAATCCAGATCCGGGTACAGATCCAGGCACAGATTCGGGCAATCCGCCTAGCAGTGGAACGAACCCGCCTGTCGATAATCCTGAGCACATCCAACCACCTGAGGCAGAACACGGAACGATAACGGTAGAAGGCGTGCTGAATACAACCAGTGAGATGAGAATTGCTGAAGGTGTGGTTACCGGAGAGCAAATTACATCAGCCTTATCCGGTATGCAGGATGGAGTGCTGCGGATTAAACTCGACATGGATGAGGATTATGATTCTGCGCAGATCTCGCTTGTTCCGGAATCTATGGAGCTGTTGCTCCAGCACAAAGCGAATCTGACAATTCAGATCAGCGTGTCCTTTGGCAGCTACGAGCTTCCAATAGAAGAGATTGACCTGTCTCAGATCAGAGCTGAGCTTGGAGCCGGAGCCGGGGAGTTTGAGCTGAGGTTCGCCTTAACGAAGGATCAGGCTGCGATCGAGCTGGCAAGTCTAAAGGGTTATTCTCCACTTGCTGCTGTCAATTATTCTGTAGCTGCATACTCAGCAGAGGGGCAGGTCTATGAATTGACCGAGTTTGATCAGTATATACGAAGAACCATAACGCTAACTCCTTTTGAGCTCAGTAAATTAGAACACATGGCAGCTGTACGTGCTCAAGATGAAGTGAATGCGGACAGACTACATCCGGTGCCGTTCCAAATAAGCGGAAATGAAGCCGAGATATTCAGCCGTTCAAATAGTACCTATCTGCTGCTGGAGCATCATGTGACCTTTGGAGATATGAACGATCACTGGGCACGTTCTAATGTGGAGCAGCTGGCGGACAAGATGATTGTTTCCGGAACAGCTGCAGGAGTATACGACCCGAATACAGCAATTACTCGTGCTGAATATGCTGCACTGCTGGTTCGAGCACTAGGGTTAGCTGTTACACCGGAGGCTATGATCTATAGTGATGTACCGAATAGTGCATGGTATGCACATAGCATTCAGTCAGCAGCAAATGCAGGGCTGATAACAGGCTATACGGACGGCACCTTTAGGCCAAATCAGCAAGTTACACGTGAAGAGATAGCCGCAATGACTTATCGTGCAATGCAGTTCGCAGCCTATGAACCGACAAGCTCTGATCGTTCATTAACCTACTTGGACAACGAAATGGTTCATGACTGGGCCAAGGAAGCAGTAGAAGAACTGAGTAGGCTCGGTGTATTATACGGCGATCGAACAGATCACTTCGACCCATCCAGATCAGCGACCAGAGCGGAAAGTGCTGCCGTAGTCAACCGGATGCTCGATCTTCTAGTCTATACTCAGAGTTAATTCATATCCATTACAATAAGGAAGAGGACAGTGCGGTTGTACTGTCCTTTTTCTAATGGGGCGGTTTATAATATACGGGATGAATATGGTGATATTTCAGATGATAAAAAGGGAGAGGCACTCCATTATGAACATTTCGATCCTGGATACGAAGCGCCGGGCGATAAGCTCCCTCCAAGGAACCTGGTGGCGTGTCCTCATACTGACCGTACTTATAGGAATTCTCACGCTCATCATCCCACTTATCTTTGACATCCGGAGCAGCGGTGGTTATGAACGATGGAAGGTGTGGGAGGAATCTGTCTTCGAATTTAATGATCTTAATCTTCTCTTGGGCATTGTTATCATCCCGCTCTTAACCTCCGTATTTTGGTTCTATCTGGATCTTGTTCGCAGTTATGATCCATGGCTGACGGAGCTATTCGAGGTATACAGGGATGGAGAGAAGGTATTGAAGCTCATATGGACTGCGATCACAGCTTGTTTTTTGCTGCTGATGTGGACCCTGCTACTCGTTGTTCCCGGCATCATTAAGCTGTTCTCCTACTCACAGACGCCTTATATCTTGCAGGATCACCCTGAATACTCGGCTCTACAGGCAATCACAGAGAGCAAAAGATTAATGGACGGATACAAGTGGAATTATTTTGTATTCCTGCTCAGCTTCCTTGGCTGGGGCGTTCTCACCGCAGCTTCGCTCGGTCTTGCCTGGCTGTTTGTGGGTCCTTACTTTTCAGCTGCGCAAGCCGCCTTTTACGATGAGCTCAGGAGAATTAACAAGCAGCCCGCATCATAGCATAGCAAGTCAAAATACAATAAGCTGGTGCCCTCTCTCCATCTTCTTGAAGAGCAGCACCAGCTTTTTTATTTTATCCTCCTCAGTAGTTCCATTCCAATGTGGGTTGGATTGGTTGCGAAGGAGGATGTGCGCTTGTTAGACAGCACGACAACACCGATATCTTGTCCAGGAAGAAAGCCCATAAAGCTCATATAGCCATGTGTACCGCCATTATGCCAGATGAGGTTATCTTTGAGCTCGTGAAACCAGCCCAGTCCGACGCCAAACGTATCATTTTTTTGAAAATGTAATTGCTGGGTAATAGAATAGATGCTGCTCATTTCCTTGTCCGGGTGCAATCCCATATGAACGGATAGAAAAGTTAACAGATCGCTAATGCTAGAGCGGAACGCACCGGTGCCTGGGAAATCTTGAAGTACAAGCTCCGCTGCTCTGCGGCGGCCGGCATACCCAGGAACAAGCCTCTCCCGTGCTTCGGAAGGGAGATGGATTGCGGTGTCCGGCATTTGCAGTGGAATTGTAATTCCATCCTGCACGGCCAGTTCATAAGTGGTCTGCAGCTCTGTTGCTAGCACATGTCCCAGCAGTCCCATTCCAGCGTTGGAATATTGATATTTGGTACCGGCCTCCCTATCTGAAATATTGCGCAAATAGAACGCTGCTTCGGATAAGCTGAATGCAGAGTAGGGATCACGGTTATTCCTGGTATCGAATAAATTTTTTGTTTCCCTCAGGATGCTTCGTGACGGCAAACCCGAGGTGTGTGTCGCAAGATGCTTGAATTTAACCGGTGAGTCGGGCGGGAGCAGGGGGACATATTGTCCAAGGGATTCCTCGATCGTCAGGAAGCCGTCGTAATGCAGCTGGGCCAATAGAGACGCCGTGAACAGCTTGGTAATTGAGCCGATTTCATAGATCAGTCTGCTATATTCGGACGTAGGATAGGGACTCAAATCACCGATTCCATATACGCGTCTTTCATTACGATAGACAGTGCCGATCACGAGCACGGCCTCTTTGTGCTTGGCATAGTAGCTTTCCAGACAAGAGTCTATGAAATTTTGAATGGTAAGTGATAGAAATGGACTCAAGTGGAGCATCGCTCCTTTGGATATATTAGGAATCGTTATAGTTAAGATTATTTTATTCTATTGTTACCTGGTTGTCATTCAAGTCGAGGCTATTTATTTTAACCTAAATAATAGAAAGAGAATCAATTGAAAGAAGTGACACCGTTTGAGAAGAGATCGAAGACAAGCAAGCCGTAGAACCGCATACCGTACAAATAGCAGATCCAATAGGAGTACAAATCGCAGAGCAAATCGCAGAGCAAATCGTAAAATGAAGAGACTTTACCGCAGCTTAATCGCTTCATTTGTCATGGCGGGTGCGATTATACTGATTTGGAATTTTGGCAATATCGATACAAGCCTCTTCGGGCAGCATGAGGGCTTCCAGACCGAGATAGAACAACCAAGCCTGCTTGGGGGATTTACAGTAGTTAAGGCCGAGAAGAAGCTGCCTGTCATCTATAAAGGAAATGTAGAGAAGACAGCTTATATGACATTTGATGATGGGCCGAGTAAATATACGGGCGCTATTCTGGATGTCCTGCAGCAGCACGATGTGGAGGCGACGTTTTTTATGATCGGTTCTGAAATACATAAATGTCCGGACGCAGTGAAACGGATAACGGAGGAAGGACATTATCCGGGAATGCACACGATGAGTCATAATTATCATCATTTATATAAGAGCGGCGGCTCTGAGAATTTCCTGGATGAGGTGAATGAAGAGCAGCTTATAATTCAGGAGATCACAGGCTATTCTCCGGAGCTGGTACGTGCTCCCTTTGGAAGCTCACCACAGATTGGCGAGGATTTTCGTGAAGATATTGCAGATTCGGGCTACAAGCTGTGGGACTGGACGATTGACTCACTTGACTGGGATTTGCCGGGCAAGCCGAAGCAGATTATAAGCAATGTTAAGAAGGATGTGCACCGGGATGTGGAAGTTATTCTGTTCCATGAGAAGGAGCAGACACTGGAAGCGCTGCCTGCGATCATTCAATATTTGAGGAGAAAGGGGTATAAGATTGAGGCTTACAATCCTGAGCAGCACTTTGTGATGAATTTTTCACACGATACAAGGCTATGAATATAGAGAGGAAGACAGGTATGGCAAGGAGTCGAATAAGAAAGCTCATTGTATTATTGGTGAGCATCACCGTATTGACGGCCTGCAGCAAGGAGGAAGCGGTGAATATTGTGCATGCAATAGAGACGACGGTACAAACCGAGAATCAGATGCATTCCGATCTGAATCAGCTCGCAGCGCTTGAAGAGGAGGATATGGTGCTCTATGAAGCGATTCTGGAACAAGGCAGAGAAGATAGCGAAGAGCTCGCAGAGCTATTGGACAACGCACAAATCCATGTGAAGGAGCGTGCGGACCTGCTCGATGCTTCCAAATCCATTATGGATGCTGCGAAGATCCAGAGCGAGCGCTGGGAAGAAGAACTGTCTGTCTTTAGAGGCAGCAAGGTCAGCGAAGGGGTGTCCCTTCAGGCGGAGGAGCTATGGGCAGACTATCAAGCTCGACAGCGTATTTTTGATCAGCTGTACACCCGATATGAATCGGCTCTTCAGACAGAAACCGAGCTGTACGCTCTGCTGGAAGAGAAGGGAAGCCTTCTCTCGATCACTGAACTCAAAGCAAAGGTGGCTGAACGCAATCTCGTATTTGTCGAAGTGAATGAGATTAAGAATGAATTTAACGAGGCGACAAAGACGTTCAATAATAAGCACCAGGCTTTTGTAGCAGAGATCAAGGCATTGCTGTAAACTGGTAGAGTAGATCTTACAAAGAATGGAGAACGTTCGTGTTGAAGACATTCAAGAAGGTATATGTTGAAATCACTAGCATCTGTAATCTCGCCTGCAGCTTCTGTCCGCAGACAAGCCGTCAGGCCAAGTTTATGCATTTGGATACCTTTAATAATATTTTGGATCAGATTAAACCTCATACGAACCACATCTATTTGCATGTCAAAGGCGAGCCGCTGCTTCACCCGAAGCTCGATCAGCTGCTGGATGCTGCATATGCCAAGGGGTTCAAAGTGAACATGACGACAAATGGAACGCTGATCGAGAAGGCGAAGCATCGGATTATTGGGAAGCCTGCAGTAAGGCAGATGAATTTTTCGCTGCACAGCTTTGACGGTCATGAAGGGTCGACCAATCGGGAGGGGTATCTTGCTCATATTATTTCGTTTGTGCGAGAAGCGGTTAAGCAGGATATTATTGTATCCTTCCGGTTATGGAATTTGACGCAAGATAACATGACCAATCTAGAGAAGCAGCGTAATCGGGAAACTCTTGAAGTGTTGGAGAGAGAGTTCCAGCTGGACTTCAAGATTGAGGAGAAGGTGACGCCCGGCAGCGGGGTTAAGATTGCCCACAATATATACTTGAACCAGGATCATGAGTTTGAATGGCCGTCTCTAGCTGCCGAAGAGGATGATGGCAAAGGCTTCTGTCATGGGCTTAGAACACAAGCCGGAGTATTGGTAGATGGCACAGTTATCCCTTGCTGTCTGGACGGGGAAGGTGTCATTAATCTGGGAAATATCCACAGTACTCCTTTCTCCGAGATTGTGGAGGGTGAGCGAGCAAACAACCTGTTCTATGGCTTCTCACGGCGGGAAGCAGTGGAGGAGCTGTGCCGTAAGTGCGGGTATCGCAAAAGATTCGGTGCAGGTGCGTAAATCACCTAGTTATATAGGAAAGTACCCTCATTAATGAGCTACCTTTTAAATTATCTGTTGACTTGGAGTTAACTCCAAGTGTGATAATAACAGGGATCAGCTGTGCTGATAACATTAATGGAAAATGAGGTGCTTACAGAATGGAAATGGAATACGTAAAGCTTGGAAATACCGGTTTGGATGTATCCCGGCTTTGTCTTGGCTGCATGGGCTTTGGAGAAGCAGACCGCTGGATTCACCCATGGGTACTTAATGAAGAAAACAGCCGTCCGGTGATTAAAGAAGCGCTTGAGCTGGGCATTAATTTCTTTGATACAGCCAATGTTTACTCGGATGGGACAAGCGAAGAAATTGTGGGCAGAGCGCTGAAGGATTATGCCAATCGAGATGAAATTGTTCTTGCGACAAAGGTGCATTTTCGCATGCATCAAGGTCCGAATGGCGCAGGGCTTTCCCGGAAGGCGATTATGAGTGAGGTTGATAAAAGTCTCAAAAGGCTGGGAACTGATTATGTAGACCTGTACCAAATTCACCGCTGGGACTACGAGACACCTATTGAAGAAACAATGGAGGCACTACATGATGTGGTGAAGGCGGGCAAAGCAAGGTACATTGGGGCTTCGGCCATGTATGCATGGCAGTTCTTGAAAGCGCTGAATGTTGCGGAGCGAAACGGGTGGACCCGCTTTGTGTCCATGCAGAACCACTTGAATCTGATCTATCGGGAAGAGGAGCGCGAGATGCTGCCACTGTGCCGGGAAGAAAAGATCGGTGTGATCCCATACAGCCCGCTTGCCGGGGGAAGATTGACGCGAGATTGGGAGGAGACGACGCATCGCTCCGAGACAGATCAAACGGCGAAGTCAAAATATGATCCCATGGCGGATAAGGATCGCTTGATCGTAGATCAGCTTGCAGCGATCGCACAGAATCGCGGGGTTCCTCGTGCGCAAATTGCTCTTGCCTGGCTCCTGCAAAAAGAACCAGTGACGGCACCGATCATCGGTGCGACGAAAATATCCCATCTTGAAAATGCGGCTGCCGCATTATCCGTTAAATTGACACCTGAAGAAATAACGGCACTCGAAGAGCCGTATGTTCCACATCCGGTGGTCGGTGCACTCTCCCGCTGAGAATGATCTAGACTATCATGAGGTGAGGTGAGGCTGCGTGCTGATCGCAGAGGTGAGTGAAAAGTTTAAATTAACACCGGATACCCTTCGTTACTATGAACGAGTAGGACTTATTCCGCCTGTAAACCGTAATAAGAGCGGAATCAGAGACTACACAGCAGAAGATTGCAAATGGGTGGAATTTATTAAATGTATGCGTGGTTCAGGGCTTCCGGTTGAAACGTTGATTGAATATGTCGGTCTATTCCAGCAGGGAGATGGAACCCTGGAGTCTAGAAAAAAATTGTTGATTGAACAGCGTATGCAGCTGCATACGAAATTAGAAGAAATGACACAATTGCTGGAACGGCTGGATGATAAAATATCCAGATATGAGGAGACCATCCTAAAGAAAGAGCAGAGGTTGAATCGATCCGGCGAGGTATAAATTCATACTTATATGTTGGAGGAGCAGCACGCTATGGCGGCTGCTCTTTGTTTATGGTGAAATATGTCTTATGAGGCAGTGCAGCTGCAAAATTTAAATATAAACCGGCTTCCGCGCTCACTCGTTTCTTCAAGCCACACCGTTCCGCTCATTAATTCAGCAAGGTGCTTGCAGATGGAGAGCCCAAGTCCTGCACCTCTGAATTTATTTGGGTTACTATGAATTTGGGAGAAGGACTTGAAGAGAAGATCTATTCGATCCGCGGGGATGCCAACCCCAGTATCTCTTACTTCAAAACACACATTCACGGTATTCTCTGCAGCATCCTCTAATTGTACGGATATGCCGACTTCACCTTGCTCAGTGAACTTGATTGCATTTCCAAGCAGGTTAATCAAGATTTGACGTGTTTTTTGAATGTCACCATGGAGTGTCAAATCCTGACTTACATGGTATTCAGCATACAATCGGATGCCCTTCTTCTGTGCTTCGGGAGTGAACAGCTGTATCACATGCTCAACCACTTCACTTAATTGGAAAGGGTGATTCTCTACTGTAATCATGCCGGCTTCCATCTTGGAATACTCCAGAATCTGATCCATCATGTTCAATAGATGGTTGCCGCTCTCCTCGATAACATTTACATATAGTGCTTGTTCCTCATTAAGTTCGGTAGATTTGAGCAAGTCGGCCATTCCCAGCACCCCATTCATAGGCGTACGGATTTCATGACTGAGCACGGCCAGGAGATTTTTTTTATTATCAAGAACTTGTACGGCAGCTTGCTCGGCCATCTGTAACCGGTCAATGGTGGACTCAAGCTCAAGTAGATCCGTATAGAAGGAAGACAAGGAGAGAAGTAGATCGACATCTCGCTCCTGATAGCGGTAAAATCCATGGTCAAAGGAACAGAGGGAGCCATAGAATTCCCCCTTCTCATTCCGTATAGGAACTCCTATGAACGAACAGCCTCCAACGAATCGAGTCGCATCCATATCCTTAGTTAAGGGATGGGTCAGATTGTTATCAATAATGAGCGGCCCCTGAGCATGTTCGGTAACGAGTGCACAATATGATTCTGCATTATCGACGACCAGCCCTTCTTCTAGAATAAGCTTGTCGCGATTAAACGACTTGAGCACCTTCGTAGAAAGATGATCCAGGTTAGCTATACAAAACGTGTTAGCGGGTATGAGCTTGCTCGCTGTATTCATGACATTCGCAGCAGAATCATACAGCTTATGTGAGATCACTGAGAGAACGTCAATATACTCTGTTTTTAACATGACTGCCTGATTCCTCCTAATTGAGGACCTTTGCGTAGATTCTCAAATTATATTAAGCCCTAACCACTATAATAGTTTGTATTGTCTTAGAATAAAAGGGGGCGAACACGGATTGAAGGGGCTAATGTTATTTTTCTAAAATGCCTGTTTACAAATTTTTCCTGTTCTGATCTACTTGATCTACTGGGCGAGTCGGGCGGGAACATGCATTATCACATTACCAAGCTGTACGAAGGTGGATTACTTGACCTCGTGGAGGAGAAGAAGATCGGCGGTGTTACAGAGAAGAACTATCAATCCAGGTCGAAATGGTTTAACTCGGCATCTCCAGAGGCACTCGATTCGGTAATCAGCGCAAGCTTCCCATCCAAAAAATCGACGACGATTAATCTTCGGCTTACGTTAACGACGAATTCCAAAAATGTCAATGAGAGCTCACTGATTACTCAGTCTAATTCATTGTCAGTTTAGTAGATTAGGTATTCTGATTGTCGTCCAAGGCGGCTTTCCGAATACCTTTTATATTTCTAAGCGGCCGAGGTTACACAGTTCAATAGTTAAGTTAACAATTCATTACTACAATTTGGTAGAGCGAATAAATAATATACAACATCAGGGAGAGGAGAAAAAAATGATGATTCGTTGGTATCACAGATCGGGACAAGCTTTTCTTGCCTTTCTGCTGGCAGTACTGTTCGTGCTGCAGCCGCTGGGCAGTGTTTATGCAGCGATGTCAGAAGCACCGGATACGGCGTTCGGCCGTGTTGTGGATGTAAGAAAGACAGAGCTCGCCCCAGGCGCAGAGTACACTTGGTATGACATGGAGATCGATCGAGGTCTCGAAAAAATGCATTTTGTCGAATTTAATCCGGATTCACCCCATTTGGACCTGCGTGCAGGAACAAAAGGTGGATACGTATATGGAATGGAAGGCGTGTCGGAAATGGCCGAGCATACAGATGCTCCGGGCAACCGTGTAATCGCTGGCATTAACGGCGACTTCTATGACCTATCAGGCTACGGAACAGGGGTACCGAATGGCCTGTTTGTTGATCAGGGCCGCATCTTGAACAGCGGTTCAAGCTCTTTTGCCTTTGGGCTCAAGGAGGATGGTACGTCGGTTTACGGTAAGCCTAAGCTGACAATGTCGGTGACTATTGACGGCACCCAGACCAATCTGACGAGCATAAATCGTTACAGAGAGAGCAATCATCTGACTCTATATACACCGGACTTTTATACATCCACGAAAACAAACGCATCGGGCACCGAGGTTGTGCTGCAGGTGCTGGAAGGGGATGTGAAAAGTGGACAAACCATGAAGCTGAAGGTGCTGGAGGTTCGGGCGAACCAAGGTGACGCACCGCTTGCTGAAGGCACCGTTGTCTTGTCTGCATCCGGAACGAAGTTGCCGATTGTCAGCTCTCTGGCAGCAGGCGATGAACTGACGGCCAGCTTCCAGCTGGATGGTGAATGGCAGGATGCAAGCATGGTCATCAGCGGCCAGGGACCACTGGTAGAGGACGGTGTTGTTCAATCTGGCGTGGGTCCAGAGGGCGTGCACCCGCGTACGGCGATTGGAACGAAGGCTGATGGCTCCATCGTGCTGTTTGAGATCGACGGACGCGCACCGGGGTTCAGCGAAGGCGTGACTACAGAGGAGCTTGCTAATATTCTGGCTGATATTGGCGTTGTAGACGCTATGAATCTGGATGGAGGCGGTTCTTCTACATTCGTGGCCCGGATGCCGGGCACATCGGATGTGCAGATGCTGAACCGTGGATCTGACGGTGGTGAGCGTGCAACGGGCAACGGCCTGCTGCTCGTGAACACGGCGCCGGAGGAAGCTGCATCGAGGCTGGCTATAACCCCGGGTGAGGAACGCGTATTGGCGGGTTCTTCTTACAAATTTGCAGCCGCAGCGGTTGATCGGGCAGGTCATCCAGCTGATCACGAAGGCGCTATCACCTGGTCGGTATCCCCTGATTTGGGGACTATTTCAGAAGACGGGGAATTCATTGCAGGACAAAATGCCGCAGCGGGTCAGGTTGTCGCATCTGCAGGCGGTCTTGAAGGTACGGCAGAAGTGGAGATTGTGGATCAGATTACGGAGCTGCAGTTTCCGGATGATATTAAGACGTATAATACCGGCGTTAATGAGACGCTAACGGTAACGGCACTGCGGGACGGTCAAGTCATTCAATTAAGCAATGATGTATTGGAGTGGCGAGTAGAAGGTAATATTGGCACCATTGATGACAAGGGCGTGTTTCATTCGACGAATGAGGGCGGCCAATCCGGTACTATTACTGCCAGCTACAAAGGCATCGAGACCTCGATGGAGGTTAATGTAGGGGTACCGCCGGTTGTGCTCGAAGAGTTCGAGAGCATCGAGAACTATAAAGCCAGTGGAGCGGCATATAATTCGGTCGAGGTTGATTTGAATACTGACCCGGATTACATCCGTTCGGGGGACGGTTCGATTAAGCTCTCCTATGATTTTGTCGGTAAGATAGGTACATCGGGAGCTTATGTATCCGCGAACAGCAAAGCAGAAAATATTCAAATTCCCGGATACCCGCAGAAGATTGGAATGTGGGTATATGGCGACGGGCAAAAGCACTGGCTGCGGGCACAAGTACGTGACGGCAACAATGCGGACTTTGCCATTGATTTTACAGGTGCCGATAATGGTGTGGATTGGACAGGCTGGAAGTATGTTGAGGCCAATGTGCCGGCAGGAAAAACAACACCGCTCACCATGGACTTGCCGGTACGCTACATGGAGACCAATAATAACAAAAAGACGGCAGGTGCAATCTATATTGACCAAATCCGGGCCATTTACGGCCCGCTTGACGAGGATCACGAGCCGCCGGTCATTACGGATTTATCCCCAGCTGAAGATACAACGGTAACGACAGGCACACCAGTCATTCGCGCACATGCGGCTGACGCCGGCTGGGATGCAGAGGTTCACCCCGGAACGCCCCTTATTGATCCGGACAAGATCCGGATGTATATCGACGGTGAGCAAGTAGCGCATACGCTGTATCCGCCGGAAGGCAGTATCAGTTATACGCCGCAGCTACCGCTCGAGGACGGTTATCATACGGTGAAGCTTGCCGTCCGCGATCTTTCCGGTAATCAGACAATTAAGGAATGGAATTTCACTGTAGATACAGGAGCTCCCAAGTTCCGTTATACTACGCCAGAGCAGGTATATGCGGGACATACTTATACAGTTAATATTTCCGCTGACCAAGTGGATCAGCTGATCGGCGGTCATCTTGAGCTGGGATTCGATACAGCATTCGTTAAAGACATCTCTGTTCAGAAAGGAGATAAGCTGACGGAATCGCAGTTAACTCACTCCGTTGACACTGAGACAGGCGTCGCTCGCTTGCAGTTCAGCGGTCTGGAGTCGGCTTCTCTCACTGATGAAGATATCGTCGCTCAAATTACGTATACCGTGAAAGGCACAGCCTCCGGAATGAATCAAATTGCTTTCCGTTCATCCGAGCTCGATCTGATTGATTCGACTGAGCCGAAATCTTATCGGGGAGCGTCCTTGAAGTCCGAGATCAAGCATGAGCTGTTACTTCAATGGGACGAAAATATCGCGCAAAATTATGTTACCACCTTTTCAGTAACCGATGAGAATGGCAATCCGGTAGAAGGCGCCAAGCTGTTTGCAGATGGAGCTGAAGTCGGGGACGGGACGCTCGTTACAGATGCATCAGGTCAGCTTCGTACAGGTCAGCTCACGGAAGCGTTGAAGAGTTATGATGTGCAGGCGATTAAAGATCAGCAGCACAGTCTGGTTTCGGAATTTACTACCTCTGCGCTTGCAGGTACGGAAACACCTTACAATATTTCGGTCGGCATGGGTGAGGACCCGACCACCTCGCGCAGCTTTAACTGGCACACACATCCAAGTGTAAATGAAACGGTTGTAGAAATCGCAGAAGAAGCCGGCTTTGCAGGCTTTGATCAGCCGGGCGTTATCCGTTTGAACGGCGATAGTAAACTGTTTAATACACAGGACATTGGCACCATTCGTGTTCATAAAGCGAATGCAGACCGGCTGAAGCCAGGAACGGCTTACATATATCGTGTAGGCGATGGTGCGGAGCATTACAGCGAGCAAGGCTCCTTTACAACAGCGCCGGATACAGGTGATTATACAAAGTTCCTAGTTTTCGGGGATTCGCAGGCTGCTGATCTTGCGGGCTTTGAGCTGTGGGGCCGTACGATGGATGCCGCTAATGCGGAGCACCCGGATGCCGAATTTATGGTTCATGTAGGGGATATGGTCGACAATGGCTTCAAGGAGCAGGAATGGAATTGGTGGTTCTCTGTAGTCCAAGAAGAGCTGATGAATCTTACAGCTGTTACCCTGGTAGGTAACCATGAAGTCACAGGTACGAAGAAGAACGGGGATTTCCTCGCGCATTTCAACCATCCGCTGAATGGTACCGAGAATCAGAAGGGAACAAACTACTCCTTCGACTATAAAAATATGCATATCTCTGTTCTGAACAGTGAATATGATATTGAAGAGCAGAGGGCATGGCTTGAGGCCGATCTGGAGAATACGGATAAGCAATGGAAGCTGGTCTTCTTCCACCGCGGTCCGTATGCGAGCATTTACGATACAGAGAATGTACGTACTGCGTTGACTCCGGTGTTTGACAAATATAATGTGGACCTGGTCATGAACGGGCATGATCATATTTATTTACGTACTTATCCGCTGAATAACCAGGAAATTGTAGGTGAGCGTGAGGGTACGACGTATATTATTCCGGGTTCCACCGGTCCGAAGTTTTATGAGCGAACCGTGCGGGATTTCCAAAATGTTGTCGTAGATAAAAAGATACAAATGTACTCCTCCGTTGAAGTGGACGGAGATACGCTGACGGTAACAACCAAAACGGTCGATGGCGAATTAGTGGATAAAGCTGTACTTGAGAATCCTACGCATACTGTAGAAGCTCCTACAAGTGAAATTCAAGTAGGCGAAGAATTACAGCTCGGTGTCAGCGGCATGCTGCCTGAAGATATGGAATGGTCCGTTTCGGAACCATCCGAAGAACAGTTGGAAGAAGGATTAGATGGATTAGTTGAGGTCTCCGAAAGCGGCGTTGTGAAAGGAATAAAGAGTGGAGAGGTTGTCATTCGTGCAACAAGCAAGTCCTCACCGAATCGATTTGGTGATATTAGACTTCATATTACCGAGTCGGAAGCGCCGGTGGCTATCGAGCTTAAAGGGAAACCATGGCTGAAGCCTGGAGAAACAGATACGACGGTTGTCGAAGCTGTCTATGCTTCTGGAGAGCGCATGCCGATAACGGAAGGCGTTCTATACCAAAGCACGGATCCAACTATAGCTGAGGTGGACGAGCTTGGAGTAGTATCAGCACTTGCAGAAGGCACGGTCCAGATTAAGGCAGAATATGCCGGGCTGACCGATGAATATAATTTGCAGGTCAATGAAGAGCAGGTAGAGCCTGAACTTGCCTACATCCAAATCTCCGGTCCGGAACAGCTCCATGTTGGTGAAACTTCGACAACAGTTACGCAAGCTGTCTATACGGATAACAGCTTGCACCCTCTGACCGAAGGCGTGCAATATACGAGCAGCGAGGAAACGGTGGCGGCAATCGATTCCGAAGGCACCATTACTGCATTACGTGAAGGTGTAACGGTCATTTCAGCGGTGTATGGGGAGTTTAGCAATGCATTCACCCTCACGGTGTTTTACGAGGACAAGCCTGCAGTTCAATTAGAAAGGATTGAGCTCACAGGCATTCCATTGAAGCTTGAACTGAATGACACAGCAAGGGCTGTCGTCAATGGTTATTACAGTGATGGCACTGAATCGGCGGTCACTGAAGGCGTGACATTCAGCAGCAGCAACAAAAATGTGGCTGGAATTGATGCGAATGGTGTTATCCGTACGCATCACACGGGCGAGACAGTGATTACGGCGGTATATGGAGACGAGTCTGCGTCTCAAGCTTTGCGTGTAGAAGCGTCAGACCCTGATGATGACAACAGCGATAATGGAAGCAATGAAGATAACGGAAACAGTAATGGCAGCGGTGAAGGAGAGGCAAGCGATACACCGGGTCGCCTTATTGTGTCAGAGGAAGATCTGAATGCACTTGGCTCAGAGGGGCATATTCAATTCTCAATGGGCAGCAATGCATTCACTGAGCTTGTGATACCGGGCAAGGCAGCCGAGCTTGCCGAAGGTAAGACAATCACGGTTCAGGCCAATAACGTAAGGGTTGCGATTCCATCGGAAGTACTGCGGAGGTTTGCTGATCTGGCATCAGATGAACAGCTGGCAGACAGCACCATAGTACTGAGAGCAGCAGCTGCTAATGATGCCGATGTCTCCTCCTGGCTAAGTCAGGCAGAAGACCGGTACGCAGCAGCTCTTCAAATGGGAGCAGCATATGACCTCACGCTGTCCCTAGAGCCAAGTAACGGTGAAGTAATAACGCTCAATGAATTCGAGAAGCCTATCGTTATTTCACTTCCTGTTCCGGAAGGAGCTGAACCTGCTTTAACCGGAATATACTACGGAGAGAGCAACGGTTCCATAACTTATATAGGCGGAACGGTTCGGAATGGCTGGGTTACAGCAGAGCTGAATCATTTCAGCTTCTACGCAGCGATGGAGTATAATAAATCGTTTGCTGACCTGTCTGCAGGCCATTGGGCGGAATCGGCTGTGAAACAGCTTGCGGCAAGGCAGATTGTCGAAGGCACGACCATGGAACGCTTCGAGCCGAATCGTACAGTTACTAGAGCTGAATTTGCAGCCATGCTGGCAAGATTGCTAGATCTTGAAGGAGAAGCGCAAGAAGACTTTACAGATGTATCCTCAGATCAATGGTTTGCAGATGAAGTAGGCTTGGCAGCGAAAGCAGGGATCGTACAGGGCTATGCAGATGGTTCATTTGCTCCTGGGCAGAGGATTACTCGTCAGGAGATGGCTGCTATGATCGTTCGTGCATATACGTACCAAACAGGTGAAAAGCCAGAATCAGGCGATACTGGCTATACAGATCTGAAGGATTCTCCTCAATGGGCCGTACAAGCAATCAAAGCTGCCCATACGTTAGGTATGGTGACCGGCTTCTCGGCAGATGAGTTCAGGCCGCTTGGCGTGGGTACTCGTGCCGAAAGTGCACAAATGATGTATAACCTGGCTAACATTTTGAATCAATAAGTTGTGCTAGAATGAAGTTAGTTACTACCCCCGGCTTGTGTAACGACATAAGCCGGGGGTTCTTTTATACGCATATGATCAGGCAGGGGATAAGCAATTGTTTTTCGAATACGATGGAAGATTGTTATCTGCGAAATGATTTAATTCAAATATTTGGTTGACATTGATTACCCTCATGCATATAATACAATTAACAAATTGATAATTGTTAATAAGTTGCTTGAGGAGATTATAGTCATGTCTAACACAGAAGCAATGGAACAATACGATATCAGAAAGTATAGAACACCGGATGGTTATACTTCAGACATTGCTGTGTTCACGATTGTTCCCGTTCGAAATGAAGAATTCAAACCCCCGGTGATGGATTTAAGAATTATGTTGATCCAGAGAAGCATGGTAAATAGTGAAGGCAAGCCGAATATAGAGGCTGGGAAATGGGCACTTCCTGGTGGGTTTGTCGATCCTGAGGAAACGGCCTTCCAGAGCGCGGAGCGCGAGCTTCACGAAGAAACAGGAATACAGAATATTCATCTGGAGCACTTTGGCGTGTATGATAAACCGGGTCGTGACCCGAGAGGCTGGATTATCACGAATGCACATTTTGCCATCGTCCCAGAGCATAAGCTGTCCGCAAGGGAAGCGAATGACGATGCAGCAGATGTTCAGCTGTTCTCGGTCAGCGAGGTGCTTGAGCTCGATCTGGCGTTTGATCATGCAATCATTATCAAGGACGCAATACAGGTCATTAAGGAGAAGCTGCTTGAGACAACGGTTGCGAAACAATTCCTGCCAGCGGAATTCACGTATTCCGAGCTCCAGGCCGTTCTGCTTACAGTCACGGATGATTCGGCAATTACGTTAGAGGCGGCCTTTGCAAGAAAGATCAAAACACTGCCTTTTATTCAGGAAGTAGCGGGGCAGAAGACGACGAGAACTTCGAAAAGGCCGACACAGCTATACCGTTTTGTAGACGTGTCCCTGAATAAGTCGATCTATCATGCGAAGCTATAATCCCTTGTCCGGCAGCACTTTGCAATAACGGTTGTGAAGTGCTGCCAGGATAATTTGGGGATAGGACTTATGAGCAGTAACATAAGAAGGTTTTTATTACCTTATTAATTAACAATTAATTAATAGTTAAATTAAATAATAAAGGAGTTGTTATTGGTTAATGATGAACAATAATAAAAAGAAAGCCCTCATCCATATTGATTACACGCATGATTTTGTGGCTAGTGATGGTGTACTGACCTGTGGTGAACCTGGGCAGATCAGCAGTAGATGCTTACAATAAAGGCTATCAATTCGTTGTTCATGAGGATGCGGTTGCTAGCTTCAATACAGAGGGACATGATTGGGCAATTGGACATTTTGCAGGAACACTCGTTGCAGAGATCTATAGAAATGGAGGAATGATACGATGAACAAAATCGAACTTACGCAGTTACAGCATCAGGATGACAGTATGGCACTGCATACGGATAAGTATCAGATTAACATGGCAGAGGCTTATTGGCGGGATCATATGCATGAGCGCAAAGCCGTCTTTGAAGTATATTTTCGTAAGCTGCCTTTTCAGAACGGATATGCTGTTTTTGCCGGCTTAGAACGGGTAATACGTTATTTGAAGGGCTTTTCCTTTACGGAGAGCGATCTTGCGTATCTGCGCGAGGAAGGTTATGAAGAAGCTTACCTTGATTATTTGCGAGGATTGAGATTCACGGGTACAGTGCAGTCGATGCAGGAGGGGGAGCTGGTATTCGCGAACGAACCGTTAATGCGCATTGAGGCACCGCTCGCAGAAGCACAGCTCGTGGAGACGGCCATTCTGAACATCGTTAACTTCCAAACGCTCATTGCGACCAAGGCGTCCCGGATCAAGCAGGCTGCTGGAGCCGATTCATGCATCGAATTTGGAACACGGAGAGCACAGGAGATGGATGCAGCGATATGGGGAACCCGGGCCGCTTATCTTGCAGGATTTGATGCCACCTCCAATGTGAGAGCAGGGAAGCTGTTTGGCATTCCTGTGGCAGGAACCCATGCCCATTCGATGGTTCAAGCGTACCGGGACGAATATATGGCATTCCGAAAATATGGAGAAACTCATCAGGATTGTGTATTTTTGGTTGATACTTATGACACGCTGAGGTCAGGCGTACCTACGGCGATTCAGGTTGCGAAGGAGCTTGGTGACCGGATTAACTTCAGAGGAATTCGTTTAGACAGTGGGGACCTGGCTTATCTATCCAAGGAAGCTCGCAGAATGCTGGATGAAGCGGGATACACGAAAGCGAAGATCTACGCATCCAACGATCTGGATGAACAAACGATCATGAATCTGAAGTCACAAGGTGCACGAATAGATGTCTGGGGTGTAGGAACCAAGCTTATTACCGCTTACGATCAGCCTGCACTAGGTGCAGTATATAAGCTGATTGCTATTGAGGATGAGAACGGACAGATGGCAGATACGATCAAGATCAGTTCAAATCCTGAGAAAATTTCGACCCCTGGCCGGAAAAAAGTGTACCGGATTATCAACAAAACGAATGGCAAATCGGAAGGCGACTATATTGCACTCGAGCATGAGGACCCCTCCAAGGAAGAACGTCTTCATATGTTCCATCCTGTGCATACTTATATAGGTAAATTCGTGACAGAGTTTGAAGCCAGAGCGCTTCATCATACGATTTTTGCAGACGGGGAATTGGTGTATAAGCTTCCGACCCTCCAAGAGAGTCGAGACCTGCTTATCCGTAATCTAGGTCTGCTGTGGGATGAATATAAGCGGGCACTGAATCCGGCAGAATACCCGGTTAATCTAAGCAAGGCATGCTGGGATAATAAAATGAAGCGGATTGAGGAAGTGAAGCAAAGAGTGGCCGCAGCGATGAAAGAGTAGGAGGGGCATTCGGGTGGCGAAATAGCTCATGCTATGACTATATTAAAAACCATCACTTATATGAATGATTTCATTTCATTACACATCACACATAGGAGGAACCAAGAAATGAATACACAAAAAGAAATTATGGAAGCACTGAATGTAAAGCCTAGTATTGTGGCAAGTGAAGAGATCAGCGCAAGAGTGAATTTCCTGAAGGATTACTGCAAAAAGACAGGAGCCAAAGGATACGTGCTCGGCATCAGTGGAGGACAGGATTCTACCTTAGCAGGGCGGCTTGCTCAGCTGGCGGTTGAATCGCTCCGTGAGGAAGGATACGAAGCACGCTTTACTGCGATTCGTCTTCCCTACGGTACCCAACTCGATGAGGCAGATGCCATAGAAGCACTCAAGTTTATTCAGCCAGATGATGCGGTAGTGTTTAATATTGAAGAGCCTGTCAATGCATTCGCAAGTGAGTATAGCTCAGCTTCGGGAGAAGCTCTGGCAGATTATCACAAAGGAAACGTCAAGGCCAGAATGCGCATGATTGCGCAATATGCTTTTGCAGGCGAGCGAGGAGCCTTGGTCATAGGTACGGATCACGCAGCAGAAGCGGTTACGGGATTCTTCACCAAGTTTGGTGATGGGGGTGCAGATATTCTTCCACTCACTGGACTTTCGAAGGGGCAAGGACGGGAGCTGCTTAAAGAGTTGAACGCTTCTGAGCGCTTGTATTTAAAGACTCCGACAGCGGACCTCTTGGACAATAAGCCTCAGCAAGCAGATGAGACCGAGCTTGGAATTACGTATGAGGAGCTAGACAGCTACCTGACAGGAAATCAGGTGGATTCGGATTCTGTTACGAAGATCGAAGCGCGTTACAAGGCTTCACAGCATAAAAGAGAGCTGCCGGTTACTCCATATGATGAATGGTGGAAGTAAGGTGTAATGAAAAAAGAGCTTCGAAAGCCCACTACTTCAAGGGTTTTCGGAGCTCTTTCTTTAGAGTCAAACCTGCATAGGGCTGCTCTTTAATTCATAGATTTTTTGCAGAGTATTGATGTGGGTTGTCTTCTCGTCATCATCCTCTGAGTGGAGATACCACTCCACAAGCCTGTACCCGAATAGAAGAAGGATCATCTCGTAGACGCAATGATCGTTGACATGGGATAGTACCGCTTCCTTTGATCAAGCGTCAGGAGAGATCATCGGAACCTATCAAGAAGAGTATTCCACATGAGGTGAAAAAATTTTATTTCTTTTGGCTCGTTGCGATTGACGATAGATCCGATTCTTTGGTTGTTTGAAGGAAATTCAATTGATCAAGTCTTTACTGGAATGACAGTATATTCTGGGTTGTTTGGAATTAGTCGAATCATTCATTTGGTTTCAGTAATTACTGCACGGATATTAATGTATCGTCCGTCAGCTAATAATTACTTTCAAAGCTCTATTGCTGCATAAGTGTTATAATCTTCTATATCTGTAACTCTATAGAGAAGGGAGCACCATTTATGAACCAAAGACCGTCAGAAGAAGAATATTCCGGAGACATCGGCGAGTATATCCGGTTGGTGCCGGAAGGCAGCATCATCGACATTCTGCTCGCTCAGGAAAAGCAAATGACCGAACTGCTGGCATCGTTGACTGAAAGCCAGGGCGCGTATCGTTATGCGGAAGGGAAATGGACGCTAAAAGAAGTCGTGGGCCACATTGCGGACGCGGAACGCATTATGACCTACCGCCTGCTCCGGTTTGCTAGAGGAGACCAGACGCCTCTGCCCGGTTTCGACCAAGAGCTGTTCATACCTCCATTCGGAAGCTGGACAATCGCGCAATTGGCCGAAGACTACAGGGCCGTACGGCAATCGACGATCACGCTGCTGCGCGGGTTACCGGTGGATGCCTGGTCTCGAAACGGTACAGCCAACAACGTCAACATTACGGCACGCGCCATCGCGTACGGTATCGCGGGACACGAACTTCATCACATGGGAGTCATCCGTAATCGGTACTTGAGTTAGTCGTTTGAAAGATCGGGACGGAAGCTGCACGGATAACGCGGCTTCCGTCCTTTCTCTATGGCATGCCCTTCCTGCCCCGGATACGAAACTTAATTGTGCACAAATAGTTGCGATATGGAATCTTGGCATAACTATACTTCTGTTAAGAGGAGGGATCAGATGGATTGGCTTATGCGAATGAATCGGGCATTGGATTACATCGAATTGAATCTAACCGGCGAGATTGAATTAAAGGAAGTTGCTCAATGTGCTTGTTGTTCAACACACCAGTTCCAGAGAATGTTCTCATTCATTACAAATGTGTCGCTGGCGGAATATATAAGAAGGAGGCGGCTTACTCTTGCTGCAATTGAATTGCAGAATAGTGAGATGAGAGTTGTTGATATCGCTATAAAGTATGGTTATGAATCTCCGGTTTCATTTGCAAGGGCATTTCAATTGTTGCATGGTGTTAATCCAGCGATGGCCCGAGAAGAAGGGACTGCCCTCAAAGCCTATCCTCGGATTTCCTTCCTTATTTCAATTAAAGGGGAAAAGGCTATGAACTACCGTATCGAGACAAAAGGATCCTTTCAAGTATTCGGAATCGAAAAAATATTTCAATTAAACGGAGTAGATACTCCGGCAGAATTATGGAAACAAAGCCATGCTAACGGCGAGGTTGAAAGGCTTGCGGCCAATGCAGGCGACTTACCAGCCTTTATTAATCAGGACTATCATAAAGTACATGCTGTTTGTAGCTATAAAAAAACGGAAGAGGATACTTTCCCATACATGCTGTGTGCATTTAAGGATGAAACAAGTAAGACCGATGGTTACACAAGTATTACGATACCAGCACAAACGTGGGCGATCTTCTCATCTGATCCGTTCACATGGGATAAATTTGATGAAACAATTGAAACATTATATAAGCGATTTTTTTCGGAGTGGCTTCCTACTGCAGGATATGAACAGGTTGACGGAATGGAATTTGAGATTACAGGAAGTAAAGATGGACTTAATTTTATTGAGCTATGGTTTGCAGTCAGAAAATTAATTTAGTGGATTGTTTAAGAATATCTTCTTAGAATAGTTCGCAATAAAAGGAGCAAGTTTGCCGGTTGGTAGCTGCTCCTTTATCAGTATAGATCCTATTTAATAGAGTAGTGTTGATTAACTGCAATAAGCTCAACTGTTAGTTGAGTCTATTTAATAATTGTCCCTTTTCTTTAGACGGATTGTCAACTCAAGCGCGACAGTTCGACCAGGTAGCATTGAGTTTTTCTTTGATCCGATTAGCTAGTTCCTGTGTCCATTTCCCAGCAGAAACAGAGGCTTTGCACCGCTGTGTATAGCCTTCTTGAGAGAATTCTGCACGGTATGGCTCTTGAGTTCTGTTTCTCCGGAGCTCTCGTGAAATCGTAGCATGGTGCCTGTTCAGTACCTTGGCAAGAAAAATATACAACGATTTATGAAAAAGGGTCATGCGCAATGATTATTACTGGGGATTTGAGCCTAATTCAGTATGTACAAAGTGATTCAATTAATGCCCCCAAACAAGCACAGTTAAAAGAGATGGATATAATACGAGTTTAAGATTAGTAAAAATCACTATATAGCGGAATGTGATTCACATGTTTGGCTAAAGGATGTGTTATTAAAATGAATTATTTCATTGGAATTTCCCTTCCACATGATTACAAAAGAAAGATAGCGGCATTTCGTGATCGTTGGTCCAATAATCGTATTAATGATGTAGCGGAGCCACACATTACTGTGAAAGCGCAGGGGGGGGCTTACAGCAGATTAACATTGGTTAGCAAATGTTAGACAAACATGCTCTTTAATGCAGGGATTTCAACTATCATTATCTGAACCGGGATCGTTTGGAAGTTCTGTTGCATTTCTGAGTGTTGGAACGAACAAAGATGTACTCGAATTACATAAACGCTTGGTAGATGCGATTTCTCCATCTCAGGAACTTTTAGATGATTATTTTGAAATGGATAAATATCATCCTCATCTGACTTTGGGACAAACCTACTGGGGTTTGAACGAGACAGAAATTCAAGAAATGAAGCGGTTAGCAATTGATGAATTAGCTCCTTTTCCAACCTTTGCTGTCAATAATGTACGTGTATATAAAGAAGTTGAATCAAACAAATACGTTCCATTTGCAGATATTCCATTGGGTATTTCAGCAAAGTGAGCTCAGTATAACCCATTAGTGTAATAATTCAAACGACGAGGTGTTAGAATGGGAACAGATAAGATGCACGTCGACGAAATGGAAATTGACGAGGCGCTCGTACGCCGTCTAATTCTCGACCAGTTTCCCCACTGGGCAGAGCTAACCCTGGAGCGGATCGAGCCAGCGGGTACAGTAAACGCCATCTTTCGGCTGGGTGACAAATATTCCGTTCGTCTTGCAAGGCGGGAGGGACCTACGATACCAGAAAGTCGCGAAATGCTGTGGCTGCCGAGGCTCGCGCCATTAGTTCCGCTTGAAATCCCTGTACCTATCGCGCAAGGGCATCCGAATCTCGATTATCCATGGTTTTGGGAAATACATACGTGGGTTGAGGGGAAGACAGTACCGATTGAGGAGATTGATGCGAGTCAGGCAGCACGTGATCTTGCAGATTTCGTTGCAGCCCTGCAACAAATCAATTCATCGGGGGGACCGCCGGGACGCGGCATTCCATTAGCTCAGCGAAATGAAGAGTTTCAATACTGGCTGGCTCGGTTCGATGGCGATTCTGCAGTGGCTTCTGTGTGGGAATCGGCGCTGGCTGCACCCCCCTGGAACGGCCCACCCGTTTGGCATCACGGCGACCTTGATGTGCGTAACTGGCTCGTGCGCAATGGACGCATTACGGGTGTGATCGATTGGGGTACGATGGGCATTGGAGACCCTGCATGCGATATCATGGTCGCCTGGAAGTTACACTCGCCTGCGGCCCGTGATGCGTTCCGCAAACATCTTCCGACGGACGATGCTACGTGGGCAAGAGCCCGTGGATGGGTCGTATCGCAGGCAGTGGCAGTGCTTGCCTACTACACGCCGGAAAACAATCCAGTTCTGTACCATGAGGCAGAATCCTGGCTCGACCTAATATTGTCTGAATGAAGGAAAATATAATTTCGATAACAAAATGGAGCAGTTTGCCACTCAGCAGCTGTTCCATCTATTATTTATTTTCTAGCAAATATCGCACTTCATATTGAATCTTTTCTCTGACAGAATTTCATTAGCTGTTGAAAAGATTGGTGCTTCACAGGAAGATTATCATGAGGTTGAAAAATTTCTTCAGGCAGCAAAAGGCAGGCTCACGGAAGACGAATTCAAGGAGTATATAGAGCTGACCAAGCAGTTGATGCAATTAAAGCTAAAGATTAGCGATGAAAATGGGATCAGAAATGAAGAGAAGCTGACTAAAGAAGAACAACAACAGTGGGCTAAACTCACATCCAAGCTGGAGCCGTATTTCGAGAAGATCAATGGAATCGTCAAGCCGTAGAACCCTTTGCGAATTTATTTTGAGTGAAAAAATGCAAAAGGGCTGATACTAGAAACTAGTTCAGCCCTGATCCATAACATTTGCTTTATTTTGCTACAACATGTGCGATGACACGATCTTCATTGTAAGTGACAGTAACGTCATAACCATCGGCAGTTATACGATCAAATTGACCTTTAATTCCACCTGCAGTAATTAACGTAATATCTTTAGAACCCTCAATCTTATAGTTAGAGAGATCCAGACTCAGGCTTCCACCCGCAAGATACAGCATTTTATTGACTTGAATTTGACTGTTGTCATCATCCATGACCATTTCCAAGGTTCCGTTGTCCATGGTAAAGTTTCCGTTTACTTTCAATGCTCCATCGGCGTTAACTAGGACCGTTCCATTCTCCACATACAGATCACCGGTACCAAAAGCGGTCGCAGATGCAGCTTCCAGAGTTCCAGCTTGCAGTAATGTTCCGCCGGTGTAGCTGTTTTTTCCTGTAAGAGTAAGGGTTCCTGATCCCTTCTTCGTAAGCATGCCGGCACCACTGATATCATTTCTCCACCAGTCTTGTGCGTTAAAGCGTCCTTTGGAAGCGTCCATATCCACAGTTACATTGTCTAGGAACGCACCGTACCCATCCGCAGCCGTGACGAGATCCAGTCTGCCCCAGCCGTTGGATTCGTCCAGTACAGGATAACCAGAGTCAATGGATGTGGTATACAATACTTCTCTGCGCTGCTCATCGGTTAAATAAGGTTGACGCGTTTCGAGTAAAGCTTCTGCGCCTGCTGGCACTTCAGGAGCCAAGCCTTTGATTCCGGTTTGAGGCAGGCCGTAAGTAAGCTTCTCTCTGTAGAAGGCTTTGTTGGCGTCGTGATCTGCCCATTTTGTTTCATCATACGCACTCTTGAAGGTATAATCCTCTGTTACGGTATGCGCATAGTCGTACAGGCTCATGTTTTTTGCCGCTGCGGCTGCGCCAAATACCTCTCCTGCATTTTCATACGCCTTCTCTAACAATTCTTGGTTCTCTTCCATATTTAATGCATATGCCGTCATGGCTGTAGCTTGAATTCTTGCACCAATCACATCAAGCGGTGAGTGCATTCCGGTTACGATTCGATTTTCGCCCATTTGAGCAGCTCTGGTTAAAAATTCAGCGTATCGTTCTGGTGTAGCGTAGGCAAAAGGCAGAACGGATAAGTACGATGCACTTGTATGTCCGCTTGGGAAAGCACCATCTTTACCTATTCCATCCTCCGCTTCTCTTCTTACATAGCTCAATGCAGGAATAACCTCAACTTCTGTTTCATACGATTGGAAATGTCTTTCTCCGGTTGATTTTGTTCCGCCTGAAGGCAAGGGCTCGTCTGTAGCTTCACCTTCACCCAGCGTTTCCCATACAGGCAAACCGTTCTGATCCACGACCTCTTTAACCTCACCGCTCGAATTCATTCTCCATGGTCTAGGAGAAGAGTAGAAGTATTTTGCAGGATTAGATGAGGCAGGGATTTTGAAACGAACGAGATCCACTAGAGCGACCATATCTGCAAGCTCGCTATTGGCCCAATCGCTGCCGATCCCCTGGCTTTGGTCTTCCGCGGTGGTCTCTGTCAAGACGACATCCATTTCATCGATATTCCGTTCAACGCTTGTCACTGGCTTGATGATATCTACATAAGTGTTAGCCAGAGGGCCAAAACCATCGATCATACTATAGATCTTATCTCTTTGGTCATCATAGTAGGCTGCCAATGCCTCTTCATCAGTACGTTTTTGCGTAACATCTTCTACATATTCGATATTCGCAACCCAGGTCGCCTTATTTCTGATCTCGGTGTTTGCATAGGTTTTCTTATCTGCAACTACAGCGCCTGCATCATTTTTATACCCATCATAATATACGGTAGGTCCGTCTCCGTAATTGGCAACCTCTCCATTGACTCCAGGAGTAGTTAGCGCTGTTCCATTTCTCCAGGCTGGTTGGTTCAAGGACCATACCTGATCAAAACCGTCCAGAATTTGAATGAATGGATTCGTTGCGACCGTGTTCTTTAATGTGGCGTCTGCTGCATTTGCACCATGCTGTACTGCAGATAAAGTAGCCTCAGCCGCAGGAGGGGCAACATTCAGCTGGTTTCTTGTTCCAACGGGTTTAGATGGTTTAGCACCTACTTGGGTATTCGTTTCCACAGCATTAACCAATATTTCGACTGCTTCGGCACGAGTGATGGAGTGAAGAGGTTTAAAGCTTCCATCTTCATATCCGGATATCATGTTGGCCGCCGTCGCTGCACCTACAGCCCCTTTGCTCCACGCTGCAATGGAGGATGAATCGCTAAAGGCATCTGCAGCTTCCTCATTCTCCTCCAAGTTCAGAATTCCGGCGATGATCACTGCTGCTTCTTGACGGGTTAGCGAATTTTGCGGCTTCATCGTTTGATCCGAATACCCGCTTATATACCCAGCGGCACTGGCTGCAGCAACAGCTTCATAGTACCAGGCATCCGCAGAAACATCTTTGAAGCTAACCTTGGTTTGTCCTGAATATCCAAAAGCAGCATTTACTAAATTTATAAACTCGGCTCTGGTGATGGAGTTGTTCGGTTTAAAGGTGCGGTCCAAATATCCTCGTACCAATCCTTGATCGATCCAGGCTTGGATTTTTGCTTCTGCCCAGTGTCCCTTAATATCGGAGAGCTGAACCTCCGGGTTCGCTGCGAAACTCGTACCGGTAAGCGATGAGCTTGCCATAGATAACATTAGAAGAAATGCCAGTGATTTTTTTGTTTGCTTTCTCATAGCTGTAACAACACGCCCCTATTCTTGATAATTGAAATTTTTCTACATGCACCAGCAAATGATGAGAAAGTCTCCATTTCAGATGCCTGTTACGCCGTTACTTTAGCATTTTGGGGACTCAGGGAGCTATAGAACAATTTCCGCTTTATATCAAAATCGTACGATTTGGGCGTTTTGTGACTCAAAAGAAAGAGGAAATCGTACATTTGTAAAATGGACTGCAGTGGTTTGTAAATTGAGGGAAAAGATAGTACAAGTAGATCCAATTATATGGAAGGGGGATGGTTACTATGATACAAAGAAAATTCCGATTAGTTATCTAGTTGTTGATTCCACAATTAGAAGTAAAGGAATTGGAAAGGAATTAGAGGAATTTGCCACTGCTTCTGCCAGAAAAAGGGGATGTGACAGAATCCAAGTTCATTGTCATTCCAGAAGAATAGATGCTCATCGATTTTATGAGCGACAAGGTTTTAAGGAGGCTCCTAAGTATTTTTCAAAAATGTTAGACAACGACGAACCAAACACTAACATTTAGCTAATGTACGAATGCTTTCCCCTTCTCTATTTTGTGCAACTGATTCTATCCGAAAGCCTAGAACAGATCATTGTAGGAAATGAAAAAGATATGTCAGCTGCTCTTTTTTCTTTAAGTAAACGGGCAGGAATGTTGGGAAATGGAAAAGAATACATAATTTAGCTTCCCAAAATAGGTAGATTAACTAAAAGGAGTAACTTTTACAATGAAGGATTTACAAAGTTTTGTTTCAGATTACACGAAAGATAAGAAACATCTACATCTTGTTATCGGGATTATTAGGGAGGGAGATATTGAATACTTTTCGTTTTGTAATAGTAAAAAGAAAAGCATGGTTCCTCCTGAGAATATGTTGTTTGAAATCGGATCCATAACCAAAGTTTTTACTTCAATACTTTTATTAGAAATGGAACAGGAAAAACTGCTTTCCTCGGATGACATGGTTGGTAAGTTTGTGCAGAATGCTGAAAACGATTATTTGAATAAAATTACCTTGAGAAGCCTGGCTACTCATACCTCTGGATTACCTATATTGGCAGCCAACCACAATTTGGCTAAAAAAAGATCAAATCCTTATTCAATGTATACCGAGCAAGATTTAACTGCTTTTTTATCTAATGCTGACTACACAGATAGCATTGGTTCGTTTGGATATTCCAATATCGGTATGGCGATACTGGGAAACATTCTATGTAAGGTGTCAGGAAGCAAGTATGACGAACTGTTAAAAAAATATATAACGAGTCCATTAAAAATGAATGAGACAGCCGTTATGCTTAATTCAGAACAGGATGGCAGGTTTTTGAACGGACATGCTTCAACTGGGAAAAGAGTCCCTCATTGGGATCTTTCTATACATGAAGGTGCTGGGGGGATTAAGTCATCTGTTAGCGATTTGAGTTTATTTGTCCAAGCCAATCTAAATGATGATAATCCGATAGCCTCTACACTACAAAAAAGTCATCTCCCTATATGGATAGGAAATTCAAACCGTTATTTTGGCTGGGGTGAGGATAAACTTCTAGATAAAGATATCCTCTGGCATAACGGGGGTTCAGCTGGTTTTAATAGTTATCTAGCTTTCAACAAGGAACTCCGTGTAGGAGTTGTATTGCTATCAAATTATTCTTTTTTCTCGAATTCTCTTATGGATTATTATTTTGCTCAATTAATAAAATGGATTACTAAAAAAGAGCCTTCTCAAGGAACTATGATAGACTCTACAGGTAAAAAAATATTTGAAGCAATCATATGTGAGAAAAGTCATTAAAGTAACGGAGACGTGAAGAATAGCAGTATATATTCAGGGCAAGCGATACATAAAAATGTTATCTAATTTAGTGGACTTTTATTCATTAAGCTCCCTCAATATAATTCGTTTTCCTCACTCAAGCTCATGAATTCGTAGGATTTCATCCCTTGTTTAATTCGAAGAAAGAGATGTTTGAGGAGCTGGTAGTCAGTTAAAGGAGAATTGGGCATGCAGAAATAAAGGGTGAGCATTAATCACCCAAATTATTCCATATTTGCACGTCTCCACTTCGCCTTAGTGATTCTCACTCCCATGTCTCAACGGGTCCAAGCCCTATCATTCCTTCGTCACATCTTAACCAAGGGGTGGAGGTCGGTCTTTCTAACGGAACGGGTCCGAGCCCTTTTGTTTAACGTCTCCCGATACT
>NZ_FPAC01000006.1 GCF_900116105.1 Paenibacillus sp. 453mf | reverse complement strand
TATTCAGTAATATGCTTATCTTGTGTCCTATTGGTTCTGGTGCAACAACTACAACTGAGAATTCCTATGGATCTCCTCATAGTAAGCTCTGATTATGTCTTGAGTATACTTAGTACATATATTTATATTCCGCTATATATTCAGTAACATAATCATTTTCAGTTATGCTTCTGAGTAAAACGACTATATCTGTCTGCATCTCCCATAAAGAAATCTCGTTAGAGTAAAGCTTTATTTAATTTCGAAATATTCATAAAACATATATTTATATTCAGTTGAATATTCAGTAACATGTTTAATTTTATAATTAATGCTTCTAGGGAAACTACTTTCGTGCTGCGTCCATAGCTTCTATATAGGGAAGCAGTGAATAGCTCTGAAATTGTTAAATGCATACACTTATATTCAGTAATATATTCAGTAACATATTTAAATTTCTAGTTATGCTTCTGAGTAAAGCGACTATAACTGCCTGCATCTCCCATAAAGGAATCTCGTTAGAGTAAAGCTTTGTTTAATTCGAAAAATTCATAAAAATATATTAATATTCAGTTGTATATTCAGTAACATATTAATGTTACTATCGTAAATATTTTTGGTTGCTCGTCCATAAAGGGTTTCTATATAGAGAAGCAGTGAATTGTTTTGAGATTGTTAAATGCATACATATATATTCAGTAATATATTCAGTAATATATACAGTAATATTTTTATGTTTATACTTCTGGGTACAAAACTATGTCTGCAACCCCATATAAATTAGATTTGATTCTCTATTTATGTGCCCAGGTAATGGATGAGGAGGTGTAGAGAAGGGACAGTGCAGGAACTACGATTTATCCAATGCAGGACTTTTTTCAAGATATAGCTTAGTTAAAAAAAATCTTGAAGAAAAAGGCGGATCTAGATCTCAGAGTGGAATGACAGTTCATACAGAAAGTAATTCGACACAAAATTGCTTTGTGCAGTATAGTGGTGCACCAGGAGGTTACATAGCTTTATGAGGAACATACAAGCAAGGAGTACCCCAACCATATTGATGTAGGAGAGAAGTTTCGAGGACTAAAAAGATACCTGGTGAGATTGCTGGATACTTACCAATACCCTCCCACTGAAAATAGCGGATATTCTATTCATCGGTCCACGGAGAAGAACTCTCAAGTCTTTATGAAAGATACCTAAAAGTACCGGCAGATATCCTATCTTTCAGACTATGTTTCCCAGATCGGCAATATACAAAAAGTGGGCAAAAACATAGGCGGCATGGAGAATGTCGGAAATCATAAATAATGCCCTTCCAATTTCCAACTGGGGAAAGGATAGGGCAGAAAACTTTGTTTTCAAGTTACTCGCCTTTTGGAATCGCAAGTGCGAAACCACGAGATAGGTGCGAGAAAAGAAGGAGACTAAGGACCCTTCTTCTCGATATTTCCTAAGCTACTTTTTTTCACCTCAATCAGTACATCCATATTTCTTTTATAATCCTCAATCACTTCTCTGCGACGAAGGACTACCTTTTTTGTTGAGTCGTTAAATTTTCTCCAGGCTTCTATAGCCGTTTCAGCTGCTCTCACCGCATTAATACCGGGACCCCTCCTCTGTAACTGAAGAATCAACTTTCACTGCAAATTATCTAAATTTAATTTTCCTTCAATACGCTGGATTTTTACATTGAAAATTATTTAAGTAGATGGTCATTTCGTGATGAAGTTTCACGAATAAAGACAGATATTATATTCGGGCCATTGTAAAGTAGTTAAGAGGATTAACACGACGAAGATCAAGTTCAACGCCAGATTTATCAAACCATTTGTTTAAAGAAATATCGTGCCATAAGAAACGCTCAAAAACCTCTTCAAACGCCTCTTTCTCTTCGCAGCCCATAAATTCAAGAGAACGTGGTTTTTTCTCTGAGTAAAAGAGGACCGGTATGACCTCTTTAGCATTTATTCTTTTCATAGATTCTATTGAGCGATATTTCTTTGCGAAATCTAATGCCTTAGAAATCCCACCGGTCTCATACTCGTCATATTTGAGATAGAGATAGATCTGATGCGATTGGGAATCTGACTGTGTCACTGTAAAAAATGGCTCCCAGCCAATTTCCTTCATCTCATTCTCATACAAAAAACAAAAGCTGGAAACCGTATTAGAATTAACTAGTACCTTAGATGGTTTCGGTTGACCGGTGAATCGAGAATCGTCAAGTAAAGGTCTGAGGTTTGAATTAAGTTGCTTCCTATACAATTCATTTGAGTTAATGTGAGATAAGACTAATGGTTCTAAAGTTTCCATATTGCCTACATAGAGATTTAAGTAAGTAGACCAAGGGCCGATTGCATTCATATAATTCCGAAATATGTTTTGCCAACGCGACCAGATACTTTGTCTGGCTGTTGTAATGAAAAATATAGAATCCGGTATAGAGGAGGCTAGGGATTTTCTATCAATACCCTGAGCGATGTAATTTAAAAATTGTTGATATCTCGAGAATTTCTCAAATAAAAAACTACCTTTCTCAGTACCCATATCGAACTCTACCCATGAGTGAAACTTTTTCTGCCCATCCTTAGACCTGATAATGAACTCTCCGTCTGGACGGAAAATTTTTTCAACCTGTTTTTTTTCGCCATCATCTATTGTCGTATAACCAACAGAAGAATACCGATTATCAATAAAGTCAAAGGAGAAGTTATGCTTAATTGCAAGCAATTCCATGAGAACGTTGAAATCAACACCAAGCATATGATGTTTTAATAGCCTTTCTTTCGGAGGCCGGTAAAGGTTGTAAGGGAAATAACCATGCTCTTTGTCCCAGCCTGTTCGATGATATCCCTCAATCTGTGGAATATCAAGAAGGTGGTATGCAATTGATAGACCGTCTTCCGAAAGAGAAAAGATTCTTTGATCGTTCTCTGGATGCTTACCCGCAACCACCACAAGACCACTTTTCTGCAGCTCCGCTAATCTATTCCATATACTTCTTAAACGAGGAACTCTTAGTTGGTCCCACGTGAAATGGGGATATGTTAATGGGATGTCCGATGAATCAAGCAAAAAATATAGTTGGTATGCAGTAAGGCTTCTGTAAATGAATAAACGTTCAATAATATGACTCTTTGTAGGACTTAATTTATGGATCTTTCGAATGTCCAAATCTAGTGACAACTCCTTTCGAACTTTCTCTTGATTATGGCATGTATTTACTTACCTTTCCGTACGGTTATTTCTTGTCACCAAAATCAAGTAACTAGAGGTTAGCAAATAAAACCTTTATCTACAATGCTTCTGTCGACCTTTTGTGAAGTTATAGACTGGTGACAAATCTAGTGACAACATAAGTGATTTTCTTAGTGATGGCATCACCTGGTTTATCATCATAGTTGTCACCAACAATGTCGCCAAAATAGAGACGATTTATGAAGAAATAAATTTTAGGAATAGATTTGATGGAATTACATAATAAAATCAAATTCCAGACTGTGCATTTGGATCAATTATCTTGCTTATATCCAGTATTATATTTTTGAGTTACCTAGAGGTGAGCTTAATATCACCCAGAGTTCACCCTATCTTTTTCTCGGTGAATAATAGAACAGATAATTATAATAATCTCAAGATATGAAAACGTAAGAATGCAGCAACTACACAGCGAAGAGGAACTTGCATATAGAATTATCTATGAATAAATGGGGATTGATGTAATATATATTCTATAATTTGCTATCTGCATAGATACCATATATGCTTAAGGTAACCCAAAGGTCACCCAAAGGTGACTGAGAGGTGACCTAAAATTTCTGTAAGGGGGTGGTGTGGTGTCATCTCGATTTTACTCAGATGAACACTATCAGGCATTCTATTCAAGGCTAACTCAACAACATATTCACGTATTAATGGTTATAACTGAAAATAGCTACATAGCTAAGAAAGATATTATTGAAAAGCTGAGTTCAGAGTATTCCAAAAATCCGATTGTAGCAGCTATTGATGCTTTGCTCTTTGCAGGGTTGATATCCTACAGATATAGTAGGAAGCAACATCAATATTATCTGTCAGCGGATGGAGTTGCCTTTAGTGAATATGCCAATAATCAATTACAGGAGGAAAGTCAAAATGGGACTCTCGAATAGTAAAGTTCTTAATTATATGAATGAAAGTGGTTTGATTACCGATGTATCACTTCGTTTCGGAGTAATCGGTGCAGGACAAAAAGGAAATAAAGATGCAGATATTTTCGCTGGGTATACTTATGCGGATGGAACACAAATCTATCCAAGCTTAGCAATCAATTTTTCAAAAACAGATATGATCCACCTCAAGAACATTCCTGAAGAAGATCGAGTTCATTTTGAAGGATTTAAAGGAGCAGCGAGAACACCATCACTGGTTGTTGAGACATTCGATCCAGAAATTAATCCTGGAGCGGTAAAGCTTCGCGATCAACTTGTACAAGCTATGGAACGTAAATTCGAGAACATAGATCACCTTATCATTTGCGCAGGTGCGGGAGGAGGTTTTGGTACTGGATTCATCTCTTTAGTTCTCGGACTTATTAAGGAGCAGTTCTTCCCAGTACCAATTACTCTATTGCTTTCAGTTCCAATCGATGATCCTACAGAAATGTCCAATGCAATTCTTCTTATGTCTGAACTCAATGAATTCAAGAAATTACAAGATGACCTTTTCGGACCAGGTGAAGAGAAGCCAATTGGAAGCTTTATCATCACAGATAACAAAAAATTGTATACTGATTTTTCGAGTAAGAAAGAGCATCGTATTAACACTGATGCACTTATTTCTTGGAAAGATCAAGGAAACGACGCAATTATCAGCACAATTCATGAAGCAAACGTTATTCCAGCGAATTTCGGATCAGATAACGTGACTTACGATCCTTCAGACTTTGTAAAGCTCATTCAGTTGTCAGGTGGATTTCTTAGTATCCACAAAGCCAGTATTGAAGCTCCTTACGATGTTCAAGATCTTAAAACAAAAATGAAGAATAGTATTAGTCGTGGATACTTTGCTTGTGACCACAATTATGATACTGCAACCATGTACGGCGGATTCGTATTACGGCCTTCTGGTGCAGAAATTTTCAAAGACGTAAAAACAGAACAAACAATTAAGCAAGTAATTAATGAATTTTCTGGAACCGCTCAAGGGAAATACGGTGATCCTATCTGGCACGACAATTATGCAGTGGTCTATACAATGTTTTCTGGAATGATTATGCCTAATCGAATTGTAGAAATGACAAAAGAATACGATGCTATATTAGAAAAACAAAAACAAGTAAAGAGTAAGGAAATTGAAGTAAATATCTCTGGAGCCATGGAATCCGTGAAGCAATCGTCCTTTAACCCATATCAAAAACGCAACGGAAATCGTTTTGGTGGTTCTGGTGCTGCTGGAATGGGAGGCTCAGTCTTCAGTCGGAAAACAAATGAAGATGCTGCTTCGGCATCAGAAGAGGTTGCAGTGACTGAAGAACAACCGAAGAAAAAATTCGGTTCAGGTGGAGGACAGGCTACACCAGCTAACCCCTGGGCAAAGATAAAAAAATAGTATAAACAAAAAAACGACGCCGGTAATTACTGACGTCGTTTTTATCTATGCGAAGTACCAGTTTCTATAAGTGATGTTTATTTTCTTTCATCAACTCAAGCACAATGCGCAAGCCGGAATTTATAACTTTAGTAGCGAAGCCTTTTTTCTTACCTTTTGAAATTTTATCGAGTTCCTTTAGCAATTTATTATCTATCAAATAAGTCCTACGTGTATGCGTTTCTTCTACAGTTAAATCATTTGTATTGGCGAGTGTAGAGAGAATGTTGTTAATTCCAGATGCAGAAGCAGACTGCTTTTCATCAGTAAATTGAGTGTTACTTGAAGGATTAGTAATTCTTGCTTCATTAATGTTAGGTTTATCTATATCTGTGCTGCTAGAGAATGTCGAATCCACTGACAAAGAAGAATTTTTCTTTTCATCAACGATAGCTGCCTCACTCTCTCTTATATCATTTTCTGATAGTTGATCTGTTTGAGGCAATGCTGACATAACACCTTCGGGTTCTTCGACTGGAGTAGTTGTTAAATTTTCTACTTTGTTATCGATTTTAACTTCTTCCTTTGTAATTTCAGAGCCTGGGAGAAGATGATCGTTGAGAATTCTCATTTTTTGCGAAGAGCCTGTATCTTTAATGTCATCATTCAACAAACCTTTAAATAGCTCCCTTTTCGACACGTGTCAACAGCTCCTCTAAATATAATTGATATTGCTCTAACGCATCACGATCTTCTCTTGTACTGTTTTGAATACCTAGTATAGAAAATTCTTTTATACGATTTCTTCTTTTAATAACGGTCTCAAACATCCAGTTGCCGTAATCCTCTCTTGCTTGATCAATAATAGAAGTATCTATCTTTGTACGTGTATCACTCATACTTGGTAAAATGCCTGCCAAGTTCAGCTGAGGACTTATCTTTGTTTTTATCAATTCGACAAGTTGAAGGTAACGAGGAACAGCTTTAAAACAGAGAGGCTCCGATTGTAACATTACAACAACATAATCACTCGCCACTAATGCCGAAACTGATAAATCACCTAAGTTTGGTGGCTGATCAATAACAATAAAATCATATCGATCTTTAACGATTTCCAGTGTTTCTTGTAAAGAGGAATGAACGTGTCTTTTCATTTCATTCATTCTGTTACCTAAAGTTGATAGAATATCATCTGCAGGAAGCAGGTCGAGATTTTCACGTACATTAACTATATATTTTTCAGGATCTCTCTCTACTATGGCGTCTAGTACAGTTTGTTCCTCAAATTGATATATATCTTTACCAGAAAGAATCTGAGTGGTATTACCTTGTGAGTCAAAATCAACTGTTAATACCTTATATCCTCTTTCAGCGAGTAGATAACTGGTAATACAAGTCGTAGAACTCTTACCGACTCCGCCTTTTTGCACGCCTATCGATATCGTTGTTCCCATATAAACCTCCGCTTGTATAAATATACTTAACTTCTATTTTGAAATAATGTTGGAGCAGAGTCAATACGTTATTGAATATAAACAAGAATACAAATAGTCACACAGATTTAAATATAAACATAATTAGTAAATAGAATAGATATATGTGTAAATAAATGAATAAAAAAGTATTCAGTTTATTATTAGTCAGTTTAATTATTCATGACCTGTTGACACCTTCAAATCAATCAACTATTATTGTTTGTATAAATAAACCGAATATGATCCTAGCGGATCTCGAAAAGCGAAGCACGCTTAATGCCAAAAGGCATTTAGCGTGCTTTTTTTAGTGCGCCCGGCATGGGCGATAGCTCGGCGGTGAAAGTCCGCTACAGGCTTGGCAGTAGGAACTGTTAGCCAAAGGCAAGGGTGTCCGCCGCGAGGCGGAATCTGAAGGAAGCCGGAGGCAAACCCTCGGTCTGACGAACAGGAATCACATACAAGGCATGACGGGACGGACGAGCTTGCTAATCAAAGCGAAGTCCAATACTGCCCGAATCCCGGCATGTAAATGTGGCAGATGGATGAGGGGAAGGCTATCGCTCTTACCCGGGGAGGTCTCACAGACGTCCGGTAGGAAAAAAAAAAAATCCGAAAAGACGGAGTAAAGCTTGCTGTGAGAAGTCAGCAGAGGCCATAGTACCGAGAAGTTTTTTTTTTTCGGGAAGGGCCGAACAATCGTAAGCCTCGAGTATAGACTGGAAGGAGCATCGGCACGATGAAAGCAGAATACCGAAAGGGCTGCCTGCAAAGGGATAGCATGGAATGCGAAGAGTATGCGGGAGCGCGGAGTGCCGGCACTCGGGAACGTAGAGAAAGAGGCGGTGCAACGGACATGCTTGAGAGGATACTAAACAGGGATAACCTGAACAAGGCCTACAAGCGGGTCAAACGTAATCACGGAGCACCGGGAATCGATGGAATGACAGTCGAGGAGGCACTACCGTGGTTACGGGAACACAGAGAGGGGCTTTTGGAAAGTATCCGGGACGGAAGCTACAAACCAAACCCGGTACGGCGTAAAGAAATCCCGAAACCAGATGGAAGTGGAGTGCGGAAGCTCGGTATCCCTACGGTAATAGACCGCGTGATTCAGCAAGCGATATCGCAGCAGCTACAACCCCTGTTCGAACCGTTATTCGCGGAAGGAAGCTATGGCTACCGCCCTGGGCGGAGTGCGCAGCAAGCCATTCGCAAAGTAAAAGAGTATGCGGAGCAGGGATACGACTACGCAGTAGAAATCGATCTATCCAAATATTTTGACACGCTGAACCATGAGCTGCTTATGAATCTTTTGCGCAAACAAATCCAGGACAAGCGGGTAACTGATCTGATCAAGAAGTATCTCAAAAGCGGGGTCATGGAGCACGGAGTGCGGCGCGAAACGGAAGAAGGATCACCTCAAGGTGGCCCGCTATCGCCGCTGCTGGCGAATATCTATTTGAATGAGTTCGACCAAGAGATGAAAAGCCGAGAAGTGAATGTGATCCGCTACGCAGATGACATTGTAGTGCTGGCGAAAAGCAAACGTGCAGCAACGCGGCTGTTGGAGTCCTGCCAGAAGTATCTAGAGAAGCGAATGAAACTTCAGATAAATCGACGGAAAAGCAAAGTCGTAAGCATCGTGGCCCGAAAGCATTTTAAATTCCTTGGTTTTGCTCTGGGAAAGAGCAGGGACCGAGTACACATCCGCGCCCATGGACAATCTCTTGCGAAAGCAAAGAAGAAACTGAAGGAACTCACGAAACGCAGCCAGGGCAAGAATGTCCGTCAAGTGATGGAGCAGGTGAAGGTCTATATTCGCGGCTGGATAGGTTACTTCTACGTAGCGGACATGAAACGGACTCTGCAGAGATGGAACGAATGGTTGAGAAGACGATTCCGTATGTACATCTGGAAACAATGGAAGAAGCCAAGAACAAAGGCGCAAAACCTGCGAAAACTGGGAATACCGGAGTGGCAGGCCTACCAATGGGCAAACTCACGACTGGGATACTGGCGCATCGCCGGAAGCCCGGTGTTGTCTCGTTCCATAACAAACAAAAGGCTCGCACAAGCAGGGTATTATGACTTCCCTGCTCAGTACGAGCATTTACGTAACTTGCACTTAAGCGGTTGAACCGCCGTATACCGAACGGTACGTACGGTGGTGTGAGAGGTCGGCTACTCAATTAATGGGTAGCCTCCTACTCGATTGTTCATAAACCCTCTAGAAAGGGGTGAGTAGAGGCAATGGATTTAACACCAGGAGAACTTATGAGAACATACCGGAACAGAAAAAACCTAACTCAAGAAGAACTTGCAGAGAAGGTCGGTTCTTATCAGGTAAGAATAAGTCGTTTGGAAAATCAGTTAGAGTTGCCGACTGACAAGGAGATTGAGGATATAGAAAGAGTTCTGGGTACTTCCATCTGGACGAACCAGAAAGGGGATGCAATGAATGGAGCATGAAACAGAGCGTGAACGAAAACGCAATGTTATCATTGCGACTCCTAAACCAGACCTTGGTGAAGGTTTAAAGAAACATTTTGAGATTGAAGGGATAAATGTTCTCGGAGTATATGTCATCATAGAGCATCTTATTGAAGACCTTCATTCTTTCAAAAACCAACCTGATTTTAAGCTAGATGGATTGGTCATTAACAGTTCAATGGCTAAGAAAGGAAAAGATAAGCGGCTTGAGTTTTTAGCAGACGTAATCGAGAAAATAAGAGATGACTTTAGTGAGACCTCTATCATCTTCCTGTCAGATGAAACACAGGGTCATCCATTATTAGCTGAGTTAGTATCGATGGGCATCTACAACATATTCGCAAAGTCTGCGCAAAAGTCGGAGTCTTTAAATGTCAAACAGTTGATTCGTTGTATTGATCATCCCATGCTTTACAACGAAGTAAAGAAATTTCGTGAGTTCGACAAAGATATCCCCTGGAGGAGATTTGTAAACGGCGGTCAGTCCATCACAATTAATGTTAATTCTGCTAAAGAAAGCATGCATGAAAAACAAGAAGCAAAGGCAGTACCTAAAGAAAAACGTATTCCTACTATTAATAGTGATTCTCAAACAATCACCGACGAGAGTTCTCCAACAACAACTGTTAATTCTTTGGAGTATGGGAAGCAAAAGGGTACGGAAAACTTACAATTGCCTGACATATTAGAGGAAGATCTCGAAGAAGAAGAATTCCTCTGGACTTTACCTCCTGTGAAACCAAAGGTGATTGTCCGAGATCGTATCATAGGCAAACAGATAATTGCTGTAGCAGGAATTGATAGAGGAGTAGGGACGACGCATACAGCGATTCTTATTGCTAATTACTTTGCATCGCAGGGGTATCAAGTAAAGTTAATCGAATGTAGTGGCAACAGCGAATATGTCTATATCGAGAAATCCTACGAAGGTAAAAACGTAGATTTGAATCGATCTGACGAATTCCAAATTAACGGAGTTACCTTTGTCAAGAACGACGATGAGATAGACATGGCTTCACAATTAACATCAGAACATACACATATTGTTTTGGATCTTGGTCTCTATGAAAACTCTAACTATATTGAAGAGTTTCATCGTGCGGGAGTGCAGCTACTTGTAGGGTCGGGGAGTGAATGGAAGCAGCACACATTGAAAAAATTTATAACTTTAAATCGCGCTGATATTCAACATAGATGGAAATTCCTTATTCCCTTCGTAGAAAAACAAACAATAGACGATATCCAGGGCGAAATCAAAGAATTTTCAGTTCGAGCCATCCCTTATCATCCAGATCCCTTTATGGAGCAGGATAACACGGGGGAATGTTTCGATGAACTATTTGAAGGTCGAGTAACAAAAAAACGTAAGATAATCAAAATCAGCATTGCAATTCTCGGGATACTTGTATTTGCAGGAGTATCGATGTATTTCACTTTATAGGAAGAGGTGTGTAAGACGTGTCAGTAATCAGGCAACGTACGAAAAACCTGTTAGCAGCTGGCGTAGCAGGAGCAGTCATTATGGGTGTCATTTTTTCTGGAGGGGCTGTATTCGTATATAAACAGCAAGCAGAGGAAAAGAAACAGATCAGGTCTGAATACGAGCAGAAATTGCAAGAAACGGAACAACTTTTACAGCAGGAACTTGCCGTTAAGAAAAGCGTTGTTGTCTCTTCGGGAGAGTTGAAAGCCGGTGTGAAACTTACGGAGAAAAATCTAAAAACTGTGCAAATCTCAGAAAAAGATGCTCCAGCCAATATGATTCAAAACCCTGATGATCTTGTAGGTAAAGTTGTAAAGATTGATGTTGGTGAAAATACACCGATTATTAGTTCCATGGTGTTTAATGAAGGTCCTACACCAGCTGATCTTCGTTTCCATGAATATAATGTCATGATTCTCCCAACGAAACTCCAGAAAGGACAGTACGTCGATGTACGGATATCATTCCCTACTGGTGAAGACTTCGTAGTGCTTTCTAAGAAAAAGGTCGAAGACTTGTCTGGTACGACTGTCTGGTACGACATTAATGAGTCAGAACTGTTGGTTATGTCCAGTGCTATCGTAGATGCTTACCTACAGGGAGCAAAGCTCTACGCAATCACCTATGTCGATCCGTTTTTGCAAGACAAAGCAATCCCGAATTATCCTGCAAACGCGAAGGTAATCGACCTAATACAATCTAATCCAAACGTGTTAGAAAAGGCAACAGAACAGCTAGGTAAAGTTGCAAGAAATACGCTCGAGAACAATCTCTCACAAATATCTGAAGTTGATCGGATGAAAATTCAGAATGGAAGCTTGATTCTCCAACAAGAAGTGGCAAATAACCGAATAACAAATGAGCAAAATAACCAGGCGCTTTCCGAAGCGCGAGGCGGTGTCGGATCAGATGGTACTCCTGTAGACACAAGTACTCCGTTAGTGACACCTGAATCACAACCGACAAGTTCAGGAATTCAAGAGGATCAAATAGTACAGCCGAACGATTCGCAAAATGACCAATCTGCTGATGATATTCAGAAACAACAAGATGTTTTTGAACAACCGCTAGTTAAATAGAAAGGAAGCCTCCTATGAAGAATGCATTATTCATTGGTTCCACGGATATAAGCGATCTGCTGCAATATGCGAGTAAAATATTAACGGTTTCAGGAAAAAAAGTGCTTCTTGTTGACGGCACTGAAGAAAGATACATCCGGTACGGTACTCCACTACCCAATGAGAACATCAAGGTAGTTGAGTTTGAAGAATTTGATGTTGCCGTAGGGTTTGAAGATATAAAAGAGTTGGATGAATATTTGGTAGAACATCATCAATATGAATCAATTATCCTACACTTCAGCGGTAATAAATTTCTTGAGTGGAACGACTTCCAACGTTTCGATCATAAATACATTGCAACATCTAGTGAAAAGATGTCCCTCGATAAGACGATAAGGTCCCTTCAAACCCTATATGAGGAAACAGAAAAGGATGAGCAACAAATACAATTCACAAAAATCGTCGTTAATGGCATTGAGTCCGATCTAGCGTCAGAATATTTAGAGACTGTATTAGGACCATTGCCAATCAAATGGGCTGAAGAAGTAATAGAACTTTACTTCGATGAGATTGATTATTCTATTAAAGTCAATAATCAACACGAAGGAAAGATCAACATTCGCAAATTATCGCGTCACTACAAAAGAGCTCTCGAGGACTTAAGCGAGGCGCTCTCAGATATGGAGACACGGGAAATGAAAGCTGTCATGAAACAAGTTATAAGGAGGTCATACGGATGGGGCAAATAGCATTTTGGAGCGGCCGCCACGGTCAAACAGGTAACTCAGCAAATATGATTGCGGCGTCGAGCATACTAGGTATCGAATACGTAACTCGTACACTCATTTGCCATACTCAATGGGAAATGTCTTCTCTTGAGTCGACGTTTCTAAAAGACAAAAAAAGTTCGGAAAATATAGAATACACGCGGAAGGGCATCGACGCTCTCGAGCTATTAGCGAAGAGCGATAAACTTGCTCCGACAGCTGTAAAGGATTATACGGATACCATTCTAAAGGATCGCTTGGAACTACTACGAGGTACATCCAAACCTAACGAAGAGATGTTTAATTCTGTCCTTGATGTAATCCAAACAATTTTAGATGCTGCGAAGAACTATTACAATCTCACTTTAGTAGATGTCAATAGCGGCATTAAGAATAAGTTCTCAAACGTGGTCTTGGAGCCATCAGATCTTGTGGTTGTTAGTTTAAATCAGAACAGAGCCGTACTGGAGGAGTTCTTTAATAGTCCTCCACCATTCTTGGAAGATAAGACATATGTAATTGTACTTGGACAATATGATCGACATTCGAAATATTCACTATCAAATATCAGCCGTATGTTTAAACCGAAGGTTCCTATTTTTACTGTTCCTCACTGCACTGGTTTTATGGATTCTTTGAACGATAAGACAGTTATTGAATTCTTTCTGAGAAATAAGAATATCACGAACTCTCACGATAATTATTATTTTATGAGCGAAGTTCGTAGATTCTCGAAAGGGATACTTGATGCGGTCGGTCTTGATACGAAGATTTTTAGTGAAAAGGGGGCATGATTCATGAGTGCAGGAGCGCTGCTTAATATATCACTCATCCTGATCATGTTGTTCCTTGTTGGGGTTCTCATTTTCTTTAAACTAACGGATAATCGCAACCCTCGCAAAGACCCACATAAACTGGATAAGAAGTATACATTCGAGGGATTGATCGAGTACGTAAAAACTTGCCTTAATGAAATGACAACAAGTAACATCGACGATCTAGGTTTATCTGAAGAGGAATATACTCGTCGTATGAATCAAAGGTTACAGCTGCAGAAAGCTTTAAAAAATAGTCCTTATGGCGATCTCCAAGATAAAAATTATGTAAAAAACACCATATTCGACTTACTACTGAAAACTTATGGGTTAAACGATGAGAACATCAATAGGGTCATACCATTCGATAATAAAAAATTACTAACTTCTAAAGATAAGCACGATATACTTCTACATCTTTATAAAAAGAAACATGGCTCTAACGCACTAGGCGCTCTTTTTGAAGCACACGGTCTCGCAGAATTGAAAAACGTGATTGAGGGAGGAACAGTTTCTTCTTATATCATTACTGACAGCGAGATTCACGAGGTGTACCAAAAGGAGATCAAGCCTCTTTCTTTTGAGGACAAACTCCAGATTATCGTTCAGCGTATCTATGAGCAATATAAAGGTTTAAGTGTAATTGACGAAATCAGAGACATGAAGATTGATGGGGTATCCGGCGGGGTATCGGGTGTTCCCATAGATCAAGTAGATCTAGACGATTATGATCTCTCATTCGTCTCAGGCCAGCTGAAAAAGAAGACAACCAAATATAGTCACGATAGCATCTGGGTCTTCTATAAAGGGAAGCCGATTCACTTAGCTTACCTCACATTTGGAACTGAGTCTGAATTGAAGCGCGTATGTCAGAACATATATAGATATAACAACCCTGGACAACTGTCTGATTCAAATGGTTTTAAAGTCAACGATATGAAAGATGGGTCTCGTGTGGTAGTTGTACGTCCTGGATTTTCTGAATCATGGGCCTTCTTTGTAAGGAAATTCGATATAGCCAATGCGACTCTTGATCAATTGATACCTGAAACAATCGTAGGTCGTGAGCTGGTTTCTGATGCCATCAAGTTTCTTGTTAAAGGAGCTCGGGTTATGGCCATCACTGGACCACAAGGTGCAGGGAAAACTACGCTTCTCATGGCAATGATTAAATATATCGATGCGACATACAGACTTCGTGTTCAAGAAACAGCTTTTGAACTTCATCTTCGGAAAATATACGGAGATCGCAACATTCTCACTTTTCGAGAAACTGAAACCATATCCGGACAAGCAGGTCTTGATCTATCTAAGAAAACTGATGGGGACGTAAATATACTCGGTGAGCTTGCAACAGATCCTGTAGCTGCTTATATGATTCAGACAGCACAAGTAGCCAGCTTATTCAGTCTCTTCACTCATCATGCCAAGACATTTAAAAACCTGGTATTTTCAATTCGCAACTCCTTGCTGAAAACGAATATATTTACTGATGAAAAAATAGCTGAGGAGCAAGTTGTAAGTGTACTAAACTTTGATATTCACCTTAAGCGCGATCCAAACGGTTTTCGTTACATAGAACGAATCACGGAATGTATACCACTCGATTATCAGGATGATTATCCTACTGATTTTCGAGAACTTGAGGGTTTAGAAGAGAAAGTTGGAGCCTTTATGGAAACCGCTACGGAGTACTTCCGAAGAAAAACGGATAGAAGAGTATTTACTGAAAGAAATATAATCGAATATCGTACTGGTGGATATATCGCTGTCAATCCAATTTCTGAAAGAAACAAATCTGAAATGCTGGCACATATGTCTGACGTAGATCAAATGGAGTTCAAACAATTTATCGACGAACACTGGTCATCCAATATTAATGGGGGTGAGGAAGCATGGATACAGAGAAGCTAGCCGTTATTATTTCCGTAGTATCGATGTTCCTCGGTGTGGTCCTCTATGTAATCTATAAAATTGTATCTCGAAAGTTACAGAGAAACGGAACTGAAGAAATCTATTCAAATTTTAAGCAACTTACTGGAACGGGGAAGTCTAAATGGAAGCAACGAGTTAATCAGCTCCTCTTAGACTCGTATATGGCATATAACAAGGTCCCGTTACTACGGTCTTACATCCAAAAGATACGCAGGAGACTTCAAGCAATTCATTCATATGATGAGCTGACTATGCGACGCGAGACAATGAAAATTGTCTTCTATACGCTAGGGATCATGGCCACCTTTGTAATAGTACTTTTACTAATGAATCATGATTTAACATTTGTTTTCATGCTGCTACTAGCTGCAATCGTTATAAATGGTATGTTAATCGATACATTTGTTCATAGGGTGGAGGATCGATTACTAATTCAGCTTCGAGATTTACTTAAGGACGTACGTCACCATTATCATCAGCATGGAATGATCGAAGAGGCTCTACATGAAGCATCAGAAACATCGTCCTATGAAGCGTCTCTTCATGCAAAGAAAATTTATGAAGTCCTAGTATCAGACAAACCAGAAGAAAGCCTGGCTGCTTATTACGAGAAGGCGCCGAATCGGTTTCTCAAAGGATTCGCTGGTATGAGCTTTCTGGTTAAAGAGTTCGGTGATAAGGTCGTGAAAGATGGATCGTTGTTTCTGGACAACCTCAATAAACTTACAAGCGAAATTAACTTGGAAATTTTGAAAAGGACTAAACTGAACTATTTATTTAAAGGACTTACTGCTGTAGCGATTACACCAATTATATTTACTAAACCAATTGAGATTTGGGCATCGAATTACTTCCCCGCAATGGAAGAATTCTATTCAGGTAAAGCTGGTTTCCTTATCCAAATAGTGATATTTGCTGTTATCTTACTCTCGTATATCTTGCTAAAAAAAATGCAGGATCAGCAAGAAGGCACATATGTTGCCAAAGTAAGAAAGCACCCATGGGAGAAATTCGCATTTCGAATACCTGGAGTCGATTGGCTTGTTGATCGCTTAGAACCAGCTAAGCGAACTGCTGCTCACTATAAAATAAGTAAGCTTTTAAAAGATGCTAATGCCGGTATTCCTATGGAGTGGCATTATCTGCATAGATTAATGTTATCCGTTGGTCTATCAATAGGACTCTTGATATCTTTTACAATGATGCACACAATTACGGTCAAAAACGTGATGGAGGCCCCAACTAGAAATGATTCATTGTTCGGTCGGATGACCGCAGAAGAGTTGCAAGTTGCTCAATCCACCACTGATTTTGATAGCAATATCATTAATCAATTGAAGGGGGTGAAAAAGGATGATTTGCACAACGAAGTTGTTCAATTGGTCAAGCAGAACGAAGAAGTTGCCACCAACGATACCTTGCTCAACAATACAACGCAAAGAATAATTGCAAAGATTGATCAAATCAATTCTGAATATCTCAAGTGGTGGGAAGTGCTAGTTTGCTTAGTGTTGGGTTACGTAGGATACCACATACCATATTGGATTCTGATTTTCCAAAAACGTATAAGGGCAATGGATATGCAGAATGAAGTGGATCAATTCCATACCATTATAGCAATGTTAAGCGAAATCGATCGCGTCTCAGTGGAGATTATACTTGAGTGGATGGCACGGTTTGCTTCTATTTTCAAAGCTCCGTTACATACATGCGTACTTAACTATGAAAGTGGAGCTGAAGAGGCGCTCGAAAAATTAAAGATGGATGCTCCATTTACTCCATTAGTAAGGACCATTGAGAAATTACAATTGGCTGTCTCCCGTGTCCCTATTAAGCAAGCCTTTGATGATCTTGAAACAGAGCGAGCTTATTATTTTGAACAAAGAAAACAGGATTACGAAAGAACTATTGAAGAAAAGGCAAGTTGGGGCAGATTGCTCGGATTCGCCCCTCTATACACTGTCATCTTTCTTTATCTTGTAATACCACTTATGTACATGAGCTATTCACAAATGAGAATCTACTCCGAACAATTACAAAACTTATAATAAAGGGGAATATCAAAAATGAGTAATGCACAAAAAGCATTATTAATGGCAGCAGGACTTTTCTTGGCTATTGCTTTAATAACGACCGCAGTGTTAATGTTTACTTCCGCTCAAGATGCAACGAAAACAGCTCAAACAAGTTTCTCTGAAATCCAAACGGAATTAGCACAAACCTCTTTCACAGTCTATGATGGCACGACCGTATCAGGTAGCCAAGTTGTAAACGCACTCCGTAAGTTCCAAGATAAGGGCGAGTTTGGTGTTCAAGTCATCACTGGTAAGAACCCAACTGGATCTTGGTACTTTAAAACTGTAAACACAACTGTGCCTGTAGGAAGCACAGGATATGGTTCTATCACGTCAAATAATACAACGGGTACCCTGACTAATGCTGCAAACGAATCGAGCAATGATTATATTAATCCGTCTGGTAAGTTTAAAGCGGAAATTATCAAAGATAACAGCAATGTGATTCGTGGTCTCATCTTCACACAAAACTAATTCAAAATAGCTAGGGGATGGGCTCAATTAGCCATCCCTAGTTAAATACAAGGGTGATCATTATGGGACTTGGTGAGAATACAAGATCCGCAATATATCTTGCGTTCGCTTCATTCATTTTTGTAGCTGCCTTATCTATTTCATACTATCTTTTCAAAACAGTTGCTGATACAAACGAAATGACATACACAATGACTGAACAATCCGATCGCAGTATTACTACCACTCTTAAGGTTCCAACAGAATACATAGTGACTGGGGCTGAAGTTCGTCAGTCGATTTACAAAATAAAAGATATTGGGGTTGATATAGTAGTTGATGGCGTTCTATATCCCAAAACATTGGATACTAGCACCGTTAATGTTTCGGGTATCAATATTGCTAAAAACTATACTCCTACTTACGTTCGAGATTCAAAAGGAATATTGACCTTGTTACGGTTTAATTAAAAAGGGGATGTAGATCGTGTGGAATTATTTCGAGAAAGTCTTCGGCTTGATACTTGCATTAGCGCTTATGTTCATATGGCCCATTTCTAATTCATTAAACAAGCAAGATGATATCTCAGAGATCGTTGTACTCAATTCAGTAACTCAATTCGTCGATTCAGTAAGAGATAAGGGTTTTATCACTCCAACAATGTACAACCAATTCTCAGATCAATTAACTCTAACAGGTAACACATATGATATTCAAATGGAACACTTACACAAACGCTATGACCCCATATACAGCGATGCCGGGGAATTTCTCGGTGGCTACAACGTAAACTACGAAGGATTTTACAATGCTCAAATAAACGAGAAACTCTTCCCGAGAACATCAACTGATGGAATTGATCATCCTAACCGCGTATACAAGTTGGCAGCTGGCGATTTCTTTAATGTAACTGTGAAGAATACTAACCGAACTGCTGCCACCCTTATAAATGACATTCTGACAAATACAATTAATTCTCCAAACAGCAAGATTGTCATCCCTTATGGGGGGATGGTGTTAAATGAAGACTATTAAATTTACAATTATCTTCACCGTGATTCTGCTTCCATTTTTCATTATTAATAATATGAACGTTGAGCATAACCGAAAAAACACTATTCTTGAGCTTCGATATAATCATGCAATCGATACAGCAACACAGGATGCGGCAAAAGCATTAATGACAAATGCTAGCCAAGGTCAAGAAGCTCAGTACGAATTCCAAAAGCGAGTTCGGATTAATAAAGAGGAAGCTGTACAAACCTTCTTCAATACAATGTATGTAAACTTTGGAGTATTTAATGATCCAGTTGGACAAGGAGTTATCCAATCTTATGTACCTGTTATCGCGATAGTTGGATATGATGGATACTATGTGTATTATATGGACGAGTACACCAATGCAGATGGTCAAACCGAACTCAAGCATGTATGGAGTCCAAAGAAGCCGTATGCACATGCAGATCAGTATGGAAACTCTTTTTCGTTTACACTTGATGATTTTGTCACAGTAAACCGTAATTCCGATCAACAATGGTTTGAAGGTTTCAGAGGAGAGATATCATCATTAGCTGAAATATCATTATTAAATGATGCAAATACGTTTGAACAGGTGAGAAGATCTACAATTGTAAAGGCAATACAGAATGACCTTGAATATTACATTAATCAATACAACAACTTTGCGAAAAAATATGGTGTAGCTTACACTTTCACACTCCCACTTATTAGCCAAGAAGAGTGGAATAATACCATTAACGATGTTGGAGTACTATCTTTTGTACAAGGTATTCCTATGGGGCAGGATTACTATAATAACTATGCGTTAGGTGGAAGTCGGCTTGTTAAAACACCAGTATATCACGGCATTATTGCTAACGGCAGAAAGTACTATTATTCCGCAAATTCGTGTACTTCTGATTTTACTACTTCAGAAGTCTTTGGATCAGAAAAAGAAGCTGCATCCAACGGTTATATACCCCTAGATTGTACTGTCGGGAATAGGCAATAATAACAAGTTTTATCGAAGCAATTGAGTTCTACGATAGTAACCTTAATTATAGTTTGACAGCATTTATCCTATCATTTAATATTATTGTATAAATAAACTGAATATGATCCATTTGGATCAAATATAAGCGAAGCACGCTTCTTGCCCTTAGGCAATTAGCGTGCTTTTTTTGTATTTCATATAAGGAGCTGGTTACCATATTTAATGATTTATACCGATATTATTTTATGTGGTGTAAAATTCGTGCACCTTAACAATTCAGCTTATTATAGAGATAAGGGTTAATTTCTCTATAAAACCATCGTCTCGAAAGGAGAAACAAATGAAAAAAGTTGTTTTATCTACTATTGCCGCATTAACACTATTAACGGGGAGTTTTACAATTACTCAACCGCTTGCCGAAGCTAGTTCTATCACTAGTAGTTTGAAATTTAAAGATGTCCCGTCCACTCATTGGGCTGCATCAGCGATCGCATCTGCTGTAAAAAACGGATATATGAAAGGCTACACAGATGGTTCGTTTAAACCGAGTTCACCTATTACAAAGACGGAAATGGCTGTAATCCTAAGTCGTATTGAAGGGCAGCCTACAGTAGCTTCTGGTAAAACCTTTAGTGATGTTCCTACTTGGGCTAAGAGTGCTGTCAGCGCAGCAGTACAGAAAGGTTTCATTAGTGTTTCTAAATATGGTAATAAACTAAATGCAAATGCGGCCCTTACGCGTGGAGAGATGGCTACATGGCTTGCACAAGGACTTGCTGCCGTTCATCCCGACTTTAAGCAAGCATTGTCTGATGTTACTAATACGGTAATACCAGCGAAAGAATATTTTGAGGGTAAAATGCCAGCTGCACAAAAAAATGCAGTGGCCGTGACTATGGGGACGGGATTAATGAGTGTGGGTAGCGATAAGAGCTTTGGTGTAAGTAAAACTACAACTCGTGCTGAAGTGGCAGTCTTACTTACTCGCTATACCAATGTTGCTAAGAAAGATCCTAGTGATCTACAGGCTTTAAATGAACTAAGGGAAATTGGACTAACAGGAACTAACATAAAAACCATTGTTCCCAAATATGTGAAAACTCCGGAGGAAAAGTTCCCTACAAATTACGATTATAGTAAAGTAACTGATGATTTCTCGAAAATCCGAAACAAAGAATTGGTAACAAAGAGAAACTATGCAACAGTAAAAATTAAAAATTGGATTCTCGTTAATCCATATGTTAAAGGTGAAGAAAGAAGCATATATTATTCAGTTTTCTTGGATGAAGGAGATAAACCACTGCGCGGATCTTATTACTCATTTGCCGAATTTAATTTGAGTATTACCAGTGCTTCTATGACACAAGTACAAGCAGGAAATTTAATGAGTTCTCCTAGTTTTATTGCTGCAATTTCACCTAATTCTCAATCGTCTAAAGAATATCAAATACCTGTTACTAGTAAAATTACAACATCGCGCGGAGAATTTACTGTAAAGACTCCAATCTACTGGGGAACTGGTTTGTTGCATTTTGATAAATCACTAAGAACGGGAGTTAGTCTTGTTTCAGAAGATGGCACCGTGTTTGATGTCATCCCAAAATAAATAAATAAGGATGATTGTCATTGAGTTACCGTAATAATTTTATAAAACAACTCATCACAATAAGCTTACTTTTCTTAATATTTATCCCTATAAATTCAGTAACTGCGGGTGGAGGACCTGGTCAAAAACCAGCATTAGAGGCTCCGTATTTTGAGCCTTCTTCACCAGCAAAGACTCAAAAGAAAGTCATACCTGCTGAAGGTGTGGCGGATACCAATATTGGGGTTTATATATGGCAACAGGATAATTTGCAGTGGCGAGTTGATGGGTCGTGTAATGGGCAATTATTGACCAATAACTCTCTCACAAATAAACCTGTCTCATCTTTGGTATGTGTTGATCTTGATTTAAGCTCACCATATTATATCCCATCCGAATGGAAGGATAAGAATGGTGAAAGGGTTTTATCAACTGAACTTGTTGAAAGTACTCAGAATCCAATTTATATGGACAACGATAACTATTACACACCAGGACTACCAATCTTAGTAAGTGTGGATTCCTTTACCGGTAAGCGAGTAAAATTCACAGCACAAATCGGCGGAGCAATAGAGCCTCAAAGTTATGGTCCATATAACGGGGATAAATTTAATGCTGTGTATAATATTTACACTGACCTTTATTGGAGAGGTAGAGCAGAAGTAACCAAAGAAATAAGCCTAACCGATGGCGGTCAATTGTCTACTGGACAAACCAAACAATTGACCGCCAAAGTGAAAACTAAAAATGGTGATGGTAATTTTGGTAGTGAAACTACTATATCTGCAGGAAACGGGACAACCACTTGGGAGTCATCTAACCCAGGTGTTGCAAGAGTAAATAGTAATGGACTCGTTACAGCTCAAAGTAAAGGAACAACAACTATTAAAGTCCTTTGGGAAAAGGACGGATACCGATTAACAACAACCACTACGGTTACTGTAGGCGAGGAAACTGGTGGTGGGGGTGGAGAACCAGGTGGCGGCGGCGCTTGTACATACACACTAGGTACTCCATCTCAAGTTTCAACCACAAGCATGTCTGATATGAATCCAAATACCAATGGTGTAATCAGAGCAGATAGTAGAGGATCAGAGAAGTTTGATGTATTACAGGGTATTCCAACATCTGAATCTCTTTATACCAATGCATTTGCTGATAATTATTTGTTCAAGCATGTGTGGGCTAAAATGTCTGGGACTATTACTTACGAGTGCAATGTTGATGTAACTTACGCTCTTGAATGGACTGTTCCTGGAGAGGAAGTTTGTCCTCCAGAAGGTGAAGAAGGAGAATGTACGCCAGGACCACCTGAACCTAAAACAGACACGGCGGATAAACCTTACTCGTTTACCTTTACACGTAACTATTCTTACTGGCAGATCAACAATTTGGAAGTATACGAGATATCGAGAGCGGACATGTCAAATGATGCATTGCCTAGTGGGAAAGTCACAATGAATCCTAGCGGGTATACTTCCCCGTCACTAGTATCCCAGCATGATCCATCTGTTGAATCTCATGTAACTCCTGGAAAAGGAGCGAGTATAAGTTACACTCCACCAGTTTTAAAGGGGGGACTAAACTCTCCACCAGAAGTACCTGATGACACAGAATTACTAAAAGGAATGGCGGAAGGTGACACTCCAGAAGCTAAAGTCAAAAATGATAAAGTCGTTTTCAATGGTTCTACGATCATGAATGATGCTGAAGCTACAAAGGATGGACCTACACCTTCAAATATTCCTAGTCCGTCAACAATTGGACAGAATGTGCTATATAAGCCTAATAACATGATAAGCAGTACATTCTTAAACCGAAGCAATATCCCAAGTTCAGGAAGAATCTATTATAACCTTCTGCCTGGTAATGTGAACGGTGGTTCGAATACCGATTTTGCAATCAGTGGTATCAATAGTGTAACGGTTCATACTCCTACTGTGGTGTATGCCAATGCTTCTGACGATGCTGCTCATAACCAAAAGACGATTCCGAATTACTCTAGAAGGGCTTTTATTTTGGATAGACCTTTTACGGTAAGCATTCCTACAAGTGGCCAACATCGAAACATTCCAGGATACGGGAATAGGGACTACGCGAAGTACATTAAATTGAAGCAAGTCCGATTTGAGTTTGACGTATATTCAGCAGACAGGAACAGTTTTTATCCAGCCAATACTTGGATTGAAATACCGGTTACTCAAATCGAAACCACGTTCTATTTACCGAAATGGGTAGATGAAGGGAACTACACTGTTTATTATCGCTCCTTTGCTGAAAACTCTCCGAACACTGGATTTACTACGGAGCAAGATGCGAACTTAAATCTGGCCAATCACGTTGCGACAGACACAGTTCCAGTAGAGGTTATAGGACGAATTTACGACTTCAAAATCACTGATATTGCTGACCCGAACTGGGAAACAGTGTTTCGGACTGGGAAGGGAAGTAGTATTCCAAAGGGTACATCCTATTCGGTTGGTCCATACGGGATTGATGCAGCTCCGAATGGTTCAGTATTTCCGTATCAGTTACCAATCAGACGAGGAAGCCATCCTCTTGCAAACTACAAGAGTGTCGCAGTAAAGTCGGGGTATCATTTCAAATTTGAAATGAAGACTAAAGGGAATTTGTTTGGAGATAAGGACGCGGTAAGAATCACTCCGAAGTTCTACTTCCAAGATAATAACCCATTAACACCGGCTAATCGTGTTGAAGTTGATTTATATTATCATTCTCAAAACCAAAAGTTCATAAAGATAGGTTCGACAGAAGATGTCGAGCGGAGGGAAATTACTATGAATACCCGTCTGCGCAATGTACCTTACACCGACATCATTAGTACAGCAGGTTCTATCTATGATCTTAACTCAGGTTGGACGATGACAAGAGATCAATACATTAACTCATTCGTGAAGCGGTCGACAGAACCAACATACGTTGGAGGATACGATGTGCAAATTCTACCTTCTCCACTTCGGACCTTCATTAACACCTTTGAGCGACCTAGCAATGCAAATGCAACACCAGCCAGAGTCAATGCTTCTGAACAGAAATGGTATGGGGAATACAGCCTGCCAGCTGCTGTGTATGCTGTGCCGAAAGGTACAGATCTAGCTGCATATGGACGAAGCAACCGCTTGAATGATAAATCACCTATTTTCTTGAAGAACGGTTATATCACAGTCAACTTCAACATTGAGACGATACCTAATGCAAACCTAGATAATCCTCACCTTCAATACATTCACGGTCCTTTAAACAACCAATGGTGGGATATGGAAGGATTTGACGGAGCAGATGGAACTCGTGACCATGTAATTACAGATCCATATGGCGTCCAATTCTTGCTGCAAGATGGTGATGTAGTATTCTATGATGCCAACAAGTCATCTTATGATGATTATAGACCATATGGTACGCACTGATTCATCAAAGAATGAGTGAGGAGGGGCCCAAACTAGGGCTCCTTTTCTTCTTTTTTTCTTGAATAGAATACTCGTTGTTTATGATTTCCAAATGCTATATAATTGAATTAATCGAATATAATCAAAAGCGGAAGCACCGCCGATCCTGATAAATTTATGGGACGGCTGTGCTTTTTTTTATTAAGGAGGAGAATAAATGAAGAAAGATATACAGAAACCCATTATCCTGGGGAATTACTATCACGGAGATGGAGAAATGGCTTGGGGATGGTGGATGTATGAGCACGCTCAACTTGCTATTATTGGTGACCAGGAACGTTCACCACGTCGCAGGATTGTTTCTGAGATAACTGAGTTGCTGAGCAGAAGAGATCAGGATTGTGTTTATATGATCTCGACAGAAAAGCCAGAGTTTGGGAAGTCTACTGTACTGAATACGATCCCTTGGGTAGAAGAATTCTCTGACCCTCCCGAGCACTTCGATGATCGCCAAGTTTTTATTGATAACCGTCATTTTTTTTCGTCCTCTTACTTTAATCTGCAGGCGAAGATACTGGATATTCCGCGAGGAGATCTCCTCCCTCCAATTAGCTTTAGACCTCATATTGAGGGACCATTAAAGGGTTATAGGAGAGCAATAGAAGGTCTTAGCGAAGAAACGCCACATAAGGAAGGATTAGTTGCTTCCTTAAACAGTCTCTCCCAAATCACATGGATACAAGTTAACGATCAAGGATATAAGTTTTATATTAACACGGATAACAATATCTACGAACAAGCTCTGGACTTCCTCACAGCTGCTTGGTCTTTTTGGTCATTTACATGTCAAACTGATGCTCAGCAGCAGATGCTTTTGGTAGTTGAATTACCTAAAGACTTGTTACGGCACGGGATTGATCCGATGGTAGAAAAGATTGTATTTCAAGCATTAAACATACTTAGATATGTTTCCCTTGTAACTACAACTACCCTCGTGCTGTCCTCAGAAATGCTGTATCCAGCTCCGGAATTGAATTTTCGTTATAAACTTCTTTTACAAACTCATGATTCGGACGTAGATTTTACTAACGATAACATCCGGAGTTCCATTGACTCAAAGCTGCTTGAAGAGTGGGAGCAGGGCAACAATAATATTGGACTATGGATGGATGATACTGCAGGGGAAATTGAAGATGCACGTATAACGATTCGGGTTGGTCATAAGGCACCTGAGATCTGGGAAGATTTCGAAATGGCTTAAAAGCACCTTATTCCGTAATTCGTAGTAACTGTGATATAATAATTTCATACCTTTGAACATTCTATTTTTTTATCCCACGTCATGCGATATGGGACTTTCTAATCAATAATTCACCCTTAAGGTGCCTAAGTCTGTCTTCTACCAGACCATAGCCTCCTTAAGGGTTTTTTTATTATAAGGAGGAGTTATATGAAACAAACATTCTTTAATGAATTATGTGCAGCAATGGGAGTGAGTAGTGAGTTGGCCGAACTTTCATTTCAAATTCCGACCGTTCATGAAGGAGTTCTCCATTTTAGAGCGTTCTGTCTTGCGGATATGCTCATCAAAAAGGTAGCATCAGATCATCAAATATCTTGGGCAGAAGTAATGAACGTATTTACATACTCAGAGGACAGGATATACGCATTTATTCAATTTAATTCATATATAAATGCGTTCCCTCTTGAAATTCCGATCATAGCACTTAACGGATCCAAAGCTCAGGTGGAGGTAACGATTGCTAAAGTATTAAAAAACCTACCTGAACAAATCAGAGTTTGGCTAAAGGTTACCAAGCAAGGTTACAAAAAGATGACTATCAAAGAGTTCTCTATGAAATTGAATAGAAGACCTAATTACCTCCGTAGCTGATAAGTCGCTGCGGTTTTTTAATGAAAAAAATATGGGAGGCGAATTAATTGTTTTCATGTAAAAACCCTGAAAAGTGTAGAAATGAAATGGTACGAAGAAGTAACATTCAAGAACGATTTTATTCTCAGAATATCGAAATTATTAAAGCCGCTCAGAGCAATAAAGGAACCAGGCTTAGTATGATTGAAAATTCCCACTCGGCAGAACGGGAAAACTTTAGAATGTATTCAAGAACGCAATTGATCCAAGCGTTTCTTAAAGGAAAAATGATTAGTTCTTCCTATAACAAAGTTTTTGGTGAATACCGTTTTGTACTAAAGTACAGTTTCAAGACATCTGTTGATTATGAGCGGCCGATACATCTCATTGTCGCGACCCACAAAAGCAATCTTCTAGATTGGACCATAATTACCGTAATGGACCCCGCTTCTCGTAAATTTAAGTGGGATGATACCTATGAAAATCAGATTTGCTTTTGTGATCGAAATTCTACGTTAAATTATGTATATAACTGAATTATCCAATGATCGTCGATCCATGTATAATGGACTTAGCGAAATCCGCGAGGGGGAATCCAGATGGCTCTCAATTCGGACTCGTTAAGTTCTCTGAACTTAACTGAGGAGGAACTGATTATGTTGAAGATTAAAGCAGCAATGTATACCAACGGTGATACTCAGGAATACATTAAAGGACTAATATTAAGCGATAAAAGATCCGTACCTGACTATAAAGCGTATTGCACTTCTTGTCACGATGTAAAGGAAATGATCTCGGTTAATCGCAATGAAGAATTCATTCTCTCTGAGTGCGAAAGCAGTATGCGGGTTGTAGTTGAATCGGTTCCGAAGCATAAATGCTCCAAATGCGGCAGCATCACATCCAATATGAAATTATCTGCAGCTATTGAGGAAGCGCTTGAGACAAAGCTACCTAATATGAGATCAGATGAAAAAATACCATTTCAAGTATTGGTCTCCTAAGAATAAATTACATAGAAGCCACGGGGATGATCCGTCGTGGCTTTTTTTCTATGGAAAAATAAGTTTAACTCATCTATAATACTGATATACCATTTATCATTTTCTCTAACTTACGGAAGGTCAGGCGACTATCCGCATTCTAATAATCCATTTGGATTAATTGACCAAGACTAGTTTTCTTGTGTCTTTGACTTAGAATCGGGGTTGTTCTGACCTTTTTTTGTTGAGTAATAGCTAAATGCCTCCCACCGGTTGAGTGTTTTCTTAATACTTCATAAGGTGGTTTTTTTAATTAACTCTAATTTAGAAGGAGGGATTTCTGTGGAATTATTAATCGCGTTTGTAGTCGGAGGATTAACTAATCTTTTCGTTGCATCGAAGTTGGAAGGTGGGGTATTACTGCCTTACATCAAGAAGGTAGGGAAAAAACGATTCTTTATTCCTGGTTTGTTTGGTGACTTTGTAATTGGTGGGGCTGCGGCTTTGGCTGCATTTTCGTTCTTTGAGCCAGTTGGATATGCTAAGATTATCGGCACATCAGTACTTGCAGGCTTCAATGGGCTTACCTACCTAGCTAAAAATGCTCTGTCCAAAGTTTCTGATGTCGAGGCTAAAACTATTGATGAAGAATATCAGAAACTCATCGGTATCAAAGATGGAAAAGATAAACTTTAGCTCACTGAAGTTGTTTAGATTGAAGCTCTAAAACCATAAAAAGTAGCCGAGGTGTAAACTATGGAGGATTCGAACCAAACTTTAAGCGAAATAGTGGAACTCATACACAAGATCTATTACCTACGAGAGAAATCAATCGATACTGTAAAGAAAGCAGAATATGAGGAAAAACTTACTCAACTTTTTGAACTTAAGAAGGAATTGGAAACGGAAGTGAGCCAGATTCGAGTGGTTGCTAGGTTTTCGAAAAAACGGAAAACCCATACTGAAAAGTCTGATCGTAGAAGGAAAACGGGGTTTAATCGAGCACTACATACCTTGACACTTGAGACGGTAGCTAATTGAAAAGAATCGAAAAAGCCTGAACACTATGTGTTCGGGTTTTTTTGCTTATCTCTAACACTCAAAATAGATTTCTTTATAATCTTTCGATGATTTCGGCAATTTCTGTGTGTGTTAGACTGTAAGTGTCAAATATATATTTTAAATTTAATTACATGAACGTGTTAAAAAGTAGCCTAACAACCTTATATTGTCACTGGAAGCCATCTAGGGCTTTACACCATATAAGTGAGGTAGTATATATGCAAAAGCGTGAGGTATTGAGTTTCATAATTAGCGACCGTGGCAGAAAGGTTTTCAATGTAATCGAGCCTACCTTCGATATAAGCTGGATAGAACAGAAAATACTGGAGCAGAGGAAGAAAGGAAGAGATATTTACTGGTACTCTTCTGTAAAACCGGTGAATATCGCTAAGAAAGACAACCAGGAGCAATTCGGATATACATACACGATGGATTCTGTATTCCTTCTAGCATCAGAAAGAAGCGATTTCTAATACCCAGAAATTATTGTACATGACTTGTGTACGGAGAAAATAAAGTAGTAGACTGAAGGTAATGATTTGACGCGGTTTATGCTTTGAAAAATCGTCTCTCTTCGATAAACAAGTATTAGACTGACTAATAAAATGAAGCAACGGCAGACCAAGACTGAAAATAAAGTCTTTTGACTGCCGCTGTCTTTGTTGAACTAACGTTTCCCGTCGTATTATGAGGTCATCCTGTTTTTACTGGTTACCACTTTTATTCCGTGGAGTATTTGTCAGTAGCCGGGGCAGCTCGAACGTTTCCCTGGGTCTGTAACCCGTTGCTAAAACTGATCTCTTCTTGTACTCCCCTATGAGTTCATAAGGAAGAGTTTTTTCTTCTTCGATAAAAAAAATACCCACTTATAATTAATGTTAAGGCTGCAAGAATAATCAAGCTAAAGGAAAGCTTGATTTTTTTGTTCCATTCATCTTTACCTTTTTGGTAGTAAGTATTAAATAATTCAACAATATCTTCATCTCCACGAATTTCATCTGGCAGAAAAAGGGCTTTATTTTGGCTTCCTGTCTCAAAAGCAATTTTTCGATAATTATCCGCCTCAGTGTTCGAATCGAAGCCTTCTTTATAGGCTTGCTGTATATCTGGATAATCTGAGTATGTATTAGGGTTGTATTCTACTAGTTTAAAATGAGTGGTGTAACCTTCTTGAAAGGCGGCTTCTTTTTTATCTTCGTAACCATTCGTATAACCTTTTTTGAAAGAATCTACAAATACTTTAGGCAGATCTTCTGGGATTGCGAATGGAATTAAATTATAACCTGATTTGTACCCCTTCTCTTCAGAGGCTCGTTCAATTTTCTCCACCGCTTCAGCTCGCCCCTCCTGAAATCCTATCTCATATGCTTCTTTAACCGACTTAATACCTAAATAAAGATCGGGAATCCAAATTTCTTCATTACTTAATCCATACTTATATCCCTCTTTCTTTGAACTCTTCTTGAGCTCTTCTATTCTTATTGCTTTTCCTTCTTCATAGCCTTTTTCATATCCCGCTTTATACCAGCTATATTCGGCCGTAGATAACTGCCCGAATTGATCTGGATGAAAGTCTAAAAACGAAAGTTCGTTGTAACCATGTTTATATCCAAGATAATGTCCTTCTTGAACAAGCTCATCATAATGTTCTTCAAGCTGCGCCTGAGTCCTTTCTGAAGAAACGTTATCGTCCGAAACTTCGTCTGAAGACACGTCGTCATCTGAAGATGATAAACCGCCACCGTTATGGTAGTGGTATTCTCCAGTGGATAACCCCCACTTGCCGCAATTCGTTCGACAAGTGTGTCCACCAGAGCTATCTGTTCTGCCTGGGTGTGCATCAGCAGTATACGAAAGAAAGAATAATATCATGACCATAAGCAACAGGGATGCTTTTTTCAAGTAAGTTTCCTCCAGTAATTTTACTCTCAGTAGTAACTATTAATGAAGTTTGTTCCATTAGAGAAACTAGAATGCTCCAGCCCCATCCATATTCACTATACTGCCCGTTAATTAATTTGAAAAATGAATGGAGCAGCTACCAACGGACAAACTGTTCCAAGTTTTTCTAACCTAAGACTCTACTGCTTCTCCATAATGTCTAGTTGCTTCTCTACCACACAACCATTTAATCCATAAGAAGATAGGATCACATAGTACCTATATTCACCCAATAATTAAATAGCCGGAGAGGACATTGAATACCGTGATCGTTTCTATACTGGTAATAATCCCTTAGATTTGAGCATTTTCCTTTTCGACAGTGGAATACTCTTTTCAAGCTCTCCTTTTGTAACATCCAGTCCTTCCCAATCGACAAATAAAACAAAATCCTCGGAGAGTAATTCGGAGAGTAATGGGTACTTGGACCAAACAGTCGCATTTATAGCATAGGTGACCTCATGCCATAATTTCATACCTTCTTCCCACCAGGTATCTGTATTATGCCAATACATAATAAGTGTTCTAAGCTTCGTGATTAATTCTTGATCTGAAATTTCTTGTTGATAATTCACCGGATGCTCTCCCGAAGCCCAGATCGTCCAAAAATCCTTATTGTTTTCTATCTGCTCATCTCTGATATGTTGCAATCCTGGATGAAAAATGGGTGAGTACACACCATGAGCTTCATCATGCAAGTAAATGGCCAAGAAACAACAACGTATATCTACTAACCCCTTACATACAGCATCAACTACTTCTATTAATGCTAATTTTAACTCTTCTTTAACTTCTTCCCGTAGTAGTGCCGCCTCATCAGTAGACATTCTTACAAAAATAACTCCCTTATCACCGTCTAATACTCGTGTAAGCTCACCTTTCTTATCATATTCAAGATAAGTTCGAACAAGAGAAGAATAATAAGGACTATTTTCGTAAACAGGCTGATAAACTTGAACTAAGTTTCCACCCTCATATATGTAGTCTTCATATTGCAACTTATCAAATCGAGGAGAGTATTCTACGCACCGATTAATGAATCCATCTTTTATTAAATATTCTTTAATTGAATAAAGTTCTCCAGTTAAGTACAATCTTGTAGTGATTCGGTTTTCTTCATAAACGGAGTATGTATAACCATCAATTAATTCATCATTCGCTGAGATAAGGGGTCTGTTTTGGCTATCAAACTCATAATATATGTCGGTTTCAACTTCTGAAACTTCCCCTGGAACTGTACTTTCACGACCGTACCAAAAAGGAGTAATATCATATCGCTTGTTAGAAGTAAATTCCCGTCTAACAGCAGCAGCCTCAGCTTCCTCCTTATAGAAAGCATAGTTTTTCTGTGCATCCTTACTTAACTTTAGGTAATATTCTTTATCTATCACTCCATATTCTTCCTTTCTATAGCGGCTAACCCAAATAAATTCGACAGATTATGCTTCATATCCTTTACCATTGAAATCTTCTACTCCGAGAAAATCTAATGATTAATGCAGCCTGCTCGTTAGCTTAACGGATGACTTTATTTTTCAGTCAAATACTTTATTTTTGCAAACAGCTTGATAAAAATCCCGCACGGGATAATGTATAATCCATATGTGGTTGGTTGGTGGGCGGCAGACGATGGATGATCTAATATACCGGTGCCATTCTTATGCTCCATAAACCACACTTCGTAACTGTAAATCTGGCTATTAAAAAGAAGATTTGCTGATCTGTCGTAGACAGAGCTCTTATTTTGCAGGAGAGAAATAACTGAAGCAAATGCTCGACTATGATATGATACTTCTTAAAAGGAGGTATTCTGTATGGGATCTCACTTATCTGGCTCAGAACTTCTCCGGATTAAGAAGCTAATGGGGCAAATTATTTGGCAATATTACAATTCAAATGACATTGTGACTAGAAGCGAACTTGAGGAAAAGTATAAGACTTTGATGGAAAGTAGCAAGCAATACAACCATGTTGAGTTAACTAAAAACGAAGAGCGAGAGATAAACAAATTAAATTTATATGCCAAGCTATTTGAAGAATATCATATCACAAATAACGTTGTAAGAAAGGCGGAGATCGAGGAGATCTTCACCAATTTAACTAGCGAACGGTGATATTTAAAGCACTTAGCAGGATAACTGCTTGTAAATTTGATTAATCACTTTGATCGCTATAAAGTATAACAGAACAATATTCTCTTATGGAGTGATATAAATGTTGAATAACTTCACTATGGAACCAACAACACATGGACTTGAGCCGATTGATGCTGCAGTTATGATGAAGAAATACGTGGCTCTGCTTGGATTAATCAATTACGGTAACGTGGAACAAAAACAACAGGCAAAACGGGAGATCAGAGAGCTCGATAACATAATTCACTATCACCTAAATTCTTTGGCTTTTGATGCTGCTGAAAGAAAGCTAGGGTTTTCGGAGGATGATCTTCGTGCACTTAATAAAGCTGTTTCATAAAGAACGTCTTTCTCTTGCTATATTATTCATTTTCACAGTTATTTCGGGGATCTGGACAATACATAATTCAATCCAATTTTTCTCCGCAGCTACACGAACCTGGGAGATCAAAATCCCCCTAATGATAAGTCTAATATTGTTATTTTCCTTATCATACGTGGTATTTCTTTTCATTTATGATAAATGGTCCGTTGAAACAAGAGGACAGCTCATGCATCTTTTATTAATAGATAATAGGGTAGTGTATTCAAAATTCAACCGATACTTTATCAATGTACAGTTAGTACATTCCTATGGATATAAAGCTTCCTCAATAAATAAACTTTCCCAAAAGGACATAATGTACTCGGTTCAAAGAGCAACTAGTCTTGGAAAAAAACCTTAATCTAAATTTGGAAATATGATATAATGTTTATTAATCAAATAACGTGAATGTGAGGAAGCACCTCTTTATGTCGAAAGACGTATTGGGGTGCTTTTTATTTTTATATGCAACTGATGCGCAGACTACTTCATAAATATTTATGTAGGGGGCATTAACTTATGCAGTGGGCAAGATATGGTTATGAAAAAAAACAAATTTCAGCTGAGTATTACAGAGAAGCTAAACATGGAGAAGTCACTTGTCGTTTTTGCGAAGGAAAAATGGCGTATGTATCAACTGGAAATCGAAAACCACACTTTAGAGTTGTCGATCGCAAAACTCACACATGTAAGTATTTTGGGAATGAAATTGAGAAGATTGTTGAATCAAGCTCCGAGGTAGTCCAAATGAATCGTAAAAACAATGAGAACCCAGTTTTTACACTTAATATTGAGTCGGCAAAACAGTCTAATGAAAAGACACTCCAATCTATAGCTTCTGATTCCTTTCTAACCAGCCTCGACTTGATGAGATCATCTAAGGGAAATTCCTTATATAAATTCATCCATGACCTTCATGCAATGTTCCTCAAGAATGAGTACGATAAGGTCCTCCAATTCCGATTTATTGTCGCAGAAGGAGGAACGGCCCAAAAGATTAAGGCAGAAGAGCTGGTGCCTAGCTACAAACAAATAATAGATATGCATACAAAAGGCAAGCTGACATCGAGGAAGCGATTTATAGTTGGTACAATACTTTCCTCTAAAGAAACAATTAAGCGAAACGTTGAAGTTACTCTACGCGGTGAGAAGTCATCAGATGGCTCCTACATTAATCACAAAATAATTATCATGAAGTATGTTCTCGATCAGCAAAATTTAGATGTTACTGATTTTATAAAAGGGAATACCATTGTTGTTTATGCAAAACTTAAGTTATCTGATACAAAACGTGAAGTTATTTCATTTGTAAGCAGTAAAGATGATTTTGATTTTGGACGCTATACAAGTCTCGACGGTGATTGGTTAGATTCACAAGATAAAAAGATTGTAGATGACTTCTTTTATTTATGTAACATCAAGCATGTCGTACCTGATCATGCAATGACTAAACAGTATTTCTACCATGAAGACCTTTTATTAAAACCAGATTGGGTACTTTTTATCCGAAATAAAACAATCGTTATCGATTACGTTGTGTCACAGAAAGATTTTATCAGTAATAAGTCGGAACCACGGGGCGACTACTTTATCAATCGAACTGATTACCACTACATGAAAGTACTTAAAGAAGATATTGAGGACAATTTCTATGGGCTAAAAAAGAAGTTACATGAGATAATTCCCAATCTTCAACTAAACTTATACGAATCATGAAAGGAATCACATTATGTCTAATAAATCGAATGAAAAAATAACGACTATTGGCTTAGATATAAGAGAAAGCAGGTTGAAACTGAAATACTCGCAAGCTCAATTAGCTCTAAAGTTAGATGTGGATAAAACTACAATCTCTGCCTGGGAAAGAGATATTCGTTTTCCTAACGAGGATTATCTTCTTCGATTGTCAACGGTCTTAGGTTTGTCTCTGCGACATTTACTTATGGTATCAAAGAACAAAAAAATGGCGGGGTTAACAACATGAGGCCTGTGGGGAAACGACTTAAAAGCGCTATATTGATTGATGAAAGTAATGCTATGCATCAGTTACATGATGTAGGGGTGGGCGGATTTCGATCATGGAAAAAGTTTTATCAGTCGATCGAGCAATATCTAAAGAGTAACTATGGACAGAAGATGGTAACTGATTTCAACTTTTATGGGACCCTGCCCCCTAAAGGCCATGTTGAGGATGCCAAGTACAATAGCAGATACAAGTTTTTCGAGGCATTACAATATGATGGAATAAACGTATTAAGAGGGGAGTGCTACTTTCAGGATGATGGTTCTCTAAAGGAGAAGCAGTTAGATGTATTGATGGCACTAGATATATACGAGTTATCCGTGTATAAATATGAATACATAGTAGTTTTTTCAGGAGACGCAGATTTTGTGCCTGCCATTGAAAGAGCGCAAAAGAATGGATCAACAGTGTTTGCAGTTCTGGGTAAGAATAAATCAGCTTTTCATCTAAAGAACTCCGTTGATGTCATTATCAATCTTGAATCGATAATTCAAGACATGGACAAAAAAACAGTTATTCCTTCAAAGACAACCTGGAAAGTTAGCAACTAAACATGTGTAAATCTCTCGCTCAAAAAGTACATCCAAACTTTCCTTTTATTACGAAAGGGTTATCATTGCAGCATAAGCCTGCAGAAGATTGAAGTTGATCTGAATACGATATACTGTTCAAACTTATTAGCTTAATGAGAAAACCGAGAAAGGTTAGTATATTGGTTTCTATTTGTTACTGCTCCAAAAATGCTAGACGGCAATCCTCATGATATAATGAGCCATTATATCACCGTTGGAAAGAGTGAGAGCGATGGGGAACTTTGAGATACTTATATTACAGATTTTCGGCGCGATTTTCTGCTGCATTATGTTATACGTATACATTGAATACCGTATCAGTTTGGCCCGTGAAAGACGAATCAAGGAAGCTACTTATACGAAAGCTGATGTTAGCTCCGATTCATTTTTTGGTGGAAATCAGCTTCATGAGCTCCATACTTCTGGAGATGAAATTTTGGAGTACTACCTCAATAAGGGGTATGTAGTTGCTCTCGATATCGGGGTCCTTACAAAATATCCGCAACTTTTTCAAGTGGACACTCCTGGCTCAATTCTCATTACAGAAGAAGTTTTTGCTGCTCAAAAGAAGAATAAGGTAGTTGGAATTTACCAGTATGACTCACAAATTGAATTTAGCCATGCTTTCATGCAAATTGGTACTAACGTCTCCTACGTTGAGAAAATCGGATTAGACCTGGCCAATATTAGTGATCGAGCTATTGGCGCATATTTGTATGCAGAAAGAACAGACTTAATTTCCATTATCTTTGTTACTCTAGATCATGAAACTCAGAAGCGAGCAATTGAGGCTGGACTACACTGTGAGATTATCTAATATAAAGGGTTGCCGGGAATAAATACAGTTCGTATAATTAATGTAATTGAATAACATTAAGCGACGAAGCACGCGCACATCTCCTATGGAGATTGTGCGCTTATTTGTTGTTAGGGGGTAATTATTTTGTTGAAGAAAACAGCAATATGCGCGATTACGGTCATAACGCTTTTAGCCAGTCCTTCGAACTCAAGAGCTGCCGAAGGTATATCTGTATATCTCGATGGAAAAAACATGGAGTTTGATCAAGATCCTCAGTTGATTAAGGGAAGCACGATGGTACCAATGCGAGCAATATTTGAGGAGTTGGGTGCCCAAGTGAAATGGGACAGCAATTCAAGCTCGGTGACAGCAACAAAAGGAAATATAACGATCAAGCTAACCATCGGGAAAAAGGAAGTATTGAAAAATGGAGATGTTTTTAATGTTTCTGTCGAGCCAACAATTTTAAATAGTACTACATACGTACCGCTTCGTTTCGTAAGTGAGTCATTAGGCACTAACGTAGGTTGGATTAAAGAACCTAACACCGTTATAATTAATTCTGCTAAACTTCAAGAGTTTAAAGTCGAGCACATACGGGATGGAGATACATTTGAGGGCATTTATAAGGATGGTCCTAAAAAAGGCCAGAAAGATGTTATAAGACTAATCGGAGTAGATACTCCCGAGACGGTCAAGGAGGGTAGCGCAGTAGAGTACTGGGGTCCTGAGGCTTCGAATTATACGAAAAAAAGTCTTAGCCAACAAACAGTATTTATTGCTGAAGATAAGTCAGATGATCCATATGGGCGGACACTGGCATACGTGTTCTTAGAGAATGGGTTGATGTATAATGCGGATCTAGTAGCCGGTGGATATGCTCGAGAGTTAACAATTGAACCAAATTCTAAATGGAAAGATTTATTCTCTCATCTAGAAGCAGAAGCTAAGTCCTCAGCAAGAGGATTGTGGTCAAAGCCTTCAAAGGAATCTGAAAATAACACACAAACAAATATTAACTATCTTAAGGAAAAGGCTTCTGAATACGGTTTTATCGATGGGGAGTTTGATCCAAAAGAAGTTGTTACCGAGGAGCAACTGCTTAAATTTTTGATAATCGCTCTATTCCCAGAAGCTAAAGCGATTTTCCTAACTAAGTCTTTCTATGATCTTAGCCAAAATGAAAAGGTCCAAAAAACAATCGACTATGCGATCGAGGCAGGTTTGATCCTTAAAGATGAAATCTCAGATATTGATGAGCCCTTAACACTCTCATCTGCAGCAAAAATTACTAGTAGGGCACTCCAACTAGAAGAAATCGATCAAGAGTTATCCTTACTCGATTTTGGAATCAATTTTGATCAAACTGATTCTAGCTCCTCACTTACATTAGGCGACACCATTTTATTGGTTGAAAAGACAGCCCGTGTTCATGATTCATTAAAGGAGTATTTTAGACATATGGCAGTTGCCGTGGAGAATTCAGAAATTGTAGAACAACTATCGGCAACACTGGCTGACAAACAGCTAGCAGAGAAGTTAAAGTCCTATGTAGCAAACGTGAAAGGCGTTATATCAGATCCGGAATTAATTGCTACGGTTACAGAAGGAGGATCACAGTTAATAGGCAACTTAACATCGCTCCTCAGCGGCTGGAAAGATGCAATGAATATTAACAAGATCAATGCGGCGATCGAGCAAACCAGCGAAAGCATAAAAAAAGCAGAACAAGCACTAGAGGCTGCAAAATTATTAAACTAGATTTTTAAGATTCTCGGTTTGACTCCGAGTGGTTCTAATGGATAAAGCAATCATTTTACGAATATATGTAAATGATGATTAGGGTTTTCATTGAGCACGAGGCACTAATGTTGTATAATAATACTTAACTGAATAACCAGAAACGCGAAGCACGCGAACGCCCATTTAATAGGCGTTCGCTTTTTTTATTCTTATTTCATAGTGAGAGGGGAAATTTAGGATAAGTTATTAAGAATATTGCCACTAACTAATGAAACAATAATCACACCATAAGTGTCACTTATTCTAGTTCAATAAATATTTAGTAACTTTGATTGCAAAGGGGTTCATTATGCGCAAGAGATACAGATATCTTTGGTTGGCATTGGGACTAGTCTTAGTGTTTATATTTCGATTACAAATCATCCTCCCCATTGCATATATATCGACTGGATTTCTTTTTTACCTATTTTTCTTTTGTTGGGCAAAAGCGAAGAATCTAGATGAGAGTTACAACGGTTGGTACTACGTGTTGAATTCAGCAAAAGGAATGTTTTATTTCCTTCTGAGCGGTTCAGTTTTATGGGGGCCGGTTTTAATAACGCTATTCCTGGAGATGAAAGAAAAATTCAAGCGAGACAGCAAGCATGCCTGGATGCAATATATAAAGAATCCGATGCAAATGCACCGTGACTGGTTCAATAATTTTTATCAATGAAAAGGAGTGGTTGATTATGTCATTACTAGATTTATTTAATGGAGTTAATGGAGAATTTGTAAGAGTAGCACTCATTATTCCAATAAGCGTCTTAATGTGGTTATTATCTCTGCAGTTACATGCAAAACGAAAAAAGAAATCATATGCGATGCTCTCCAAAATATCATTTGGATATATGATTTTTAATGTAGTAAGCTTTATTTTACTTTTAATAGCTGCAGTCACAAGTACCGAACTCTCATGGCTTGTTAAAGCTATAAATGCAGTATCCAATTCGAGTTTATTAGTGATTCTATTTGGATTTTATCGAATTCACAACAAGGCAGACATTAAAACTTACATATTATTTTTCTTACCTGCAGCTGTATGTTTCTTTACGGGAACTTTCTCCATTTGGGCAGGAAGTGCCTTAAGCGCTATCTCTGTATTGGGCATTACCATCCTTTTTGGAAAAAGAATAAGTCGAGGAAAAAGTGTTTGGTTATCTACTGGCATTTTTGTATTTGCATTATTATGTTCCTTATTGGCCGATCTGATTCCTGCAATTTCAGGGGGGATGAACCTGATCTATTCTCTTTTAGCACCTGCTGCATACGTAGTTCTATTTGCAACTTTAATGGATCATTCACTTGTCATAATGCAAAGCTCTTACGTATCCGCAATCACAGATCCATTAACTGGTTTATTCAACCGCCGCTATTTTATGAAATACATTACGAAATGTGTAGATCAAAATATACCCGTACATATTATTTTCACCGATATCGACAATTTTAAGAAATTGAATGATACAAAAGGGCATAAGGTTGGGGATGGGGTTCTGAAGGAAGTGGCCACCATTTTAATGGAAGAAGTTGATGGCCTTGGAATCGCAGGTCGTTATGGTGGAGAAGAAATGGTGATGTTAATTCTCAATGAGGATGTAGACATGGTTGAACTAACCGAAAGAATGAGGAGACGTATTGAGCAAGAATCGATGGTAACTGCAAGTATCGGTTACAAGATATTTGAAAGTGGATTACCACCTGAAGTGTTAATAAAGCAAGCAGATGAAGCGATGTACAATGCTAAACAAACTGGAAAGAACAAAGTAATGGAGTATGGAGGAGGAAGCCAGGCTCTGATTAAACCAGAGGCACTAAAGGTTGTTTCAAATGCATAAATACGATCAAAATGTAGATTTCCGTAACGACAAAGAGTTTTGTGAACATACCTGGAGTGAAGCTTATTGCTTCAGCGAGGACTTCACAAAGATCGTGTCTAACGGTGAAGAATGTGAGTATTGTGGCTTGAAGAGAGGACAGATAATTTAACATATTATTATAATTACATTAAACTTTATGAAGAGACAAAGCTTACAAAGCCTTGTCTTTTTTGTTTATGTGGAATAAAATGTTGTTTATAGTCAATGTGACTCACTACTTTTTTTATATAGGTATTTAAAGGCCCTTATAGATTAAACGGAAAATATCAATATTGCGATAAAAACTTATTCAGAGTAAGAAGGGACCAACTATTATGAAAGCACCTAAACGGTTTTTAAAAGAAGCGCATGGAGTCTTTAAGGTTGTGGGTCTTTCATTTAAGCCTCAAACGACTTCAAATCAAACACAAGAGACACTGTCAATCGGATTTAAAATCGGGGATTGGGACAATCCCATCAATTTGGTACCGTATTTCATTGAATCTGATCACAGTACACCTTATATTCATTAATCATACACTAACGACGCTCCTTATTAAGGGGCGTTTTTTGATTGTTTTTAGAACCAATCCGGAGAAATTTAGGGATAAGCTGAAATACAGAAGCTGGTTCCCCTTATATACACTCATCAGAAAAAGGTGAATAGTGCATATGAAACATTAAATTATACTTAAGACCATAAACAAAAGAATATGTAGAAAATACATGCTCGCTTGTTCCATAGCCTTTTTCAATAGTAAAAGAAAATGCTATTAGCCCACAAGATACATTTCAGATTAATTTTGGTTCTCTTAATAAGACCAAGAGTCCCCTGTAATCAATCCAATCAAGTACCTTTGTCCATATTTTCCAAACAGAAGGGCATGTTGAGCAATCTCACAGAACAACTGAATTGAAAATGTAAGCTCAAGCCTTAATGAAACAAGCTGACTGATACAAAAAATAATGATAAAGCATCAGCAGTTCATTCATTGTACTTGGAGCTAGGTTTGTTTTTGCTAGAAAGAGCCCCTCTATCTTCTTAAAAGAATAAATTATTCTCCTCGAATCAAATTTAATGAGTCTTCTTGCAAAGATGTATACATCTATTGAGCATTTTGATTTGTAGATTTATGAAACTATCTTTCCGAATCGGATCCCTAATTCTGTTAGAACTTTTAGATTTTCATTACGAAAGGTTGAAACAAACCAAGCGATCGGATTAGCAATTTTCCTCTTTACCAAATAAGTAATAAACTTATCAAAGGTGCGGTGGATTGCTTCGTAATGAAACTTTTGAATCTCCTTTTTGATTTGAGGATAAAGTTCACTTACCAATCTAACAGGAAGGTTGTATACTTTACAGGTTTCCAGAAACTCTTCTTGTTTAAAGCTTAATATCCCCGTCCCGTGGTCTTTAATCATTTCGTTAAAGACTTGTGCATAACATGCATAAGTTTTAGATTGTTTCTCACGCTCGCGCGTTATATATTCTTCTTCATCTTTTAAATCAGTAGAAGGATAAAGATCTAAAGATTCTTGATTCTCAAAACCTGAATTATAGGGTGCATCTTGTGCACATGGAGAATTCGTTATAGGTGCATCTTGTGCTTTTTGTGCATGCTGTGCATCAGAATCATTTTTTGATTTAGCAACCTGTTCATCAACGATTGTGTAACGATTAGATGTTTGTTTACGAGTTCCATCTGCAACTTCTTTGAAACGACTAAACTTTTCAATCATGTTACGTGCTTGGAGATCCTTAACCACGTACTGTGCTTTACGTTTAGACATCCCACCTGCAGCAGCGATGGTGTCGTAATCGGGAAATACATCACCGTATTCCTCTTGATGCATCTTGATTACAATCATAATTATTTTTTCATATGTTTTAAGATCCGAGTTATTAAGGATGGATTTAATACCATCAAACAAAAATTGGTTAGAGTGATTGATGCTTTTTGGCATGAAGAAGCCTCCTAATAGAGTTTTTCACGCCGGAAACCCTTGAATTTACTGGAACTGTCTCGTATAATAGAAGGGCACCGGCTAAGTTAAAGTTGTTTTTGGGCGACCTTAACACGGCCCCAGGCATACTGTTTTTTTGCGGAAACAGTATCCTGCGGAATAGCATTGCTGAATTTGAGTTAGCGGCTCGACTCAGCGGTGTGCGGTTTTTTTATTCGATCGGCCTAAAGGCCCGGCCCCCACTTCGGGGGCTTTTTTTCTTATCTAGGTATTTTTATATTACTCATGGCATATACTTCTAATCTAGCCTACCGTCATTGTATTTTTTGATATTTTTCGCGTCAAGGTATCGGGGGCGAATATACATCTTAGATTTATCGGGGACGAATAAACAAATTATCGGGTTTGAATAGACAGTATATCGGGGGCGAATATACATTCTAACGGGGTTGAATGTTCGGAAAATTTTTTTTGGTATATTTTCTTAGATTTCGCAGGGTATCGGGGGCGAATATACATATCAACGGGGGAAAACGAACAATCGATTTTTTAAAGGTATTGATATGTTCGTTGACATCACTCTAGCTGGAGATTCAAAGTATCGGGGCTGAATATACATTACTCGAATATAAGTAGTCCAATGGGGCACCAACATTGTTAATCATGTGGTGCTTTTTAATTTTCCTAAAAGGTATCGGGGGCGAATATACATCATAAGAATACAGATATTTTAAGTATCGGGGTTGAATATACGTATTAACGGTATTAAGTCTACATAGTATCGGGGGCGGATATACAATTGGTACTCGAATCTTATCAGATCATTCGGATCTGTGTTATTCTAAAGCAGTAAGTATAAATATACTGAATATATGTACAGAATATCCTGACAATAAAGGAGCTGTTACCATGCCACGTCGAAAAGTAAATATCGATCAGTGGGTCTCTAAGATAGTAGTGCTTGAGCTCCCGAAAGAAGACCCAAAAGTCCAGGACTTAATTATAAAAGCTGCAGATCAACTAAAGAGTAAATCAAAAGAAGAAGCTCAAAGACACATTCGGGATGAAGGTCAGAAAGAACTCGAGTTAACTAAACTACTCCTTCAACAAACGAACACACAAGAAGAGGCAGATGCCATTAACAAAGAAATATTTAAACACCAAATCAAGCAGATCATTTGGAACAAATCTCAAGAAATTAGAAGAGCAACCTACTACAACAAGCCTTCACACCCATATGGCCATATATTTGCTGAAGGTGCAATTTCCTCAATTTCTACTAAGCGGCAAAAAGCCTTATCTGCAGCAGAAGATGGTGACACTTTAGTTCGAGACAATCGTCGTACGCGTATCTATCATCCAGCCAACAAAGAATTAACATTGCAGGATGCAAAGGTATTAATCGGTATTCACAAACTCTGGGAGGAAAGCGGAAAGCAGAAAGAGTTTGAATTTACAATATACTCGTTGGCCAAAGCAATGAATCGTGATACAGGTGGTAAGACGTATAATGAAATTTGGCAGTCCCTTGAGGTACTACAGGACAGTAAATTCGAGTTTTGCTACTACTACGAGAAGGGGATTATTGATTCCTTAGATCGTATCAATATTCTCCAAGCTATTGGACGTAAAGACCGGCACAGCACATTCAAAATTATGTTCTCGGATATGATCTATCGCTCGCTGCAATCCGGAGCTATTGCATATCTTAGTCTAGCCATCTTAGAAGATCTTAAAACAGACACTGCGCAGAACTTGTATCTTTTCCTTCCGGCGCAGGTTGGACAAGGGATTACACGTTGGCCTCTGGAAGAAATATCAAACCTCATGGGTTCCAAGGCGACACGTCCAGTCTACAAGAAAAAAGCTGTTGAGGATGCTTGTAAGAACATGGTAGAGATTTCTCTTCTTGAGGAATTTACTATTCATGAAGATGAAACAGGGACTTCGTACCTTGAAGTAACACCAACCAATTTATTACTGAACTCCACCAGTATGGCAAACCAAGCAGGTGTTCAACAACTGTCGCTCCCTATATAGGGAGCGTTTATTTGTATATTCGCCCCCGATACTAAAAAAACGTGTGTAGTGTTAGAAATAGTGAGAAAACATTGGTTAAAAATCTCGATTTATCAAGGGCCGTATTCAGAATTAGTGAGAATGATCTTCCCTTAAACGTTGCTGTACTGGCCTGATTTTCACTATTGATGAGATTATCCGCCAAAGGCTAGATGTATAATTGTATAATTATTCGCGGAATGTATAGCCGTATATACTTCATTCTGAGGACCTCTTACCGTTTAATCAAACAAAAAATGCTTACCGTTTGAATAAAGCAACGGTAGCACTAGCCAGAAGACAAGTGACGCTTGTAAATAAAATAAGATACATTGAACAAACAGAAGTATTGGAAAAATAGAGCAGCTATGCATGGGCAATTGTTCATACGAATCAAAGCATAATAATTCAGTACTCGATAATTTTCATCTCATTAATTTAGAAATTATTCTCACTAATTATGACACCACACTGACCCTGAGGTAAGAGGAGTACACTAGTATGATGAAATGTATATTCGCCCCCGATACATAGAGTTTTTCTCGTTGTCTATGATGGAGTTGGATATGTTTATCCAAAGCATTGAATAAATCGTTTAATCATATCTTTTTGTTTTCCGATCTTAAGATGATGTACGAATTCAAGAAATACAATAGCAACTAGCTCGTCCATTCCAATTTTGAACGATTTAAACATTTGTTCGAGATCATATAAAACAATTTCTAGTCTTAAAGCTGTTTTACGTGGCACCGTGAGTTCAAGAGTATAATATTTAACCCTACGTGGCTTCTCTTTCAATTGAAGAGAAGAGCGGCCAGGGGAAAGTTCAACTAATTCTTCTATAGTTTCTGTTTTAGAGAGGTACTTCTTCTTCATTTCCAATAATGAGGTTTTCAGATCCTCCATCTTAGTCGTGGTCGTGACATGAAGGAAATCTTTTAAAAGCAGAGCAATGAGATCGACAATACTTAGTGCCGCATCATCTTCGAGTTTATCAGCTATATCCTCTAAAAAGACCTGTGCACGCAACACTTCGTACTCAGGTAAATCAATCTTCATGAACACAGCAGTTGATCGTGAAGGGAGCGTGAGTATAGTACTTAGAATTCCTTTTATGTTGCTACGGCTTTGCAAACTATCTAACTCTGATCTAATTAGGCTATATTTCTTCATCAGTGGCAACCTCCAGCGGACTTAGATTTTCTATCATTCTATGTCTGCGATTAGTAGATATGCCTCATGTTTAAAAGTCAAAAAGATTGGCAAGATTGAAGATAGAATGAAAAACGGGAAAGGGTGGAATAGCATGAATAAGAGGAATAAAGAGATTACAAAGTCCGAGGCGAAGGAATTAGCACGAATCATGAAGCAGGCGAAGCGGGAACTTGGAATCGTAGGCAGCCTTAAGAGGAAAGCGAACTAATCAAATTATGTACTAAACAAAACGAGTTTATGTATTGAAGGAACAAGCAAAAAATGATAGGATTTACGTAATCGAATACACGAAATGCGAAGTACGCATCTACTCCTTCTCTGGATTAGATGCGTTTTTTGTGACAGAAAACATCCATTTGATACAAGTGAATTTAATAAGGTCACTATTGAATGACCCTTGGGTGACTCTATAAGAGGTTTAATTTACTAACGGAGGTCAAGATGGTGAACAATTTACGCTACATAGAGAAGAATATCAAAAATTTGTTCAGGGCAATTATTATATTCCCAGGATCATTATTGGTGGGGAATGGAATAGATCAAGTGGGGCAGTGGTTTAGACTTAGGTCGTTATCTCCTATGGAAATCATTATTTCGGGGTTTTCATTCATACTAGTCTTTTATATTATCCCTCAGATAATTAACAACTTAATGGCCATAAAGAAGATTCGAAAATATTATCCTATCACTAATGATGTTATAAGTGAACATCGCGAGTTCTTTATGGAGAATATCGATCAAGAGATTACATTCCTTCAGCAAGCTGCCGATACTTTTATAGAAAGAGGTATGCGTGACGACTACAACCTTTTTATTGAAAATCTGCAGACAATGAAAGAAATTAGATCATGTATTATTGGAAACCAAAAATTAGAAAGTAAATATTTAACTCATCTAAACCAAGTTTTTAATCGTGGCTATCTTTTAAAAAAGATGTAGTTTTACAAAAATATTCAGTAGATTATACTTTGAAATTTAGACTCCGGGAATCCGACATTATTGAAAGTTTATTGCTATACTTATAATGTTGATTGGACATTGCCGGAGGTTAGCGTTATTTACCTAAGTGGCAGAAGTCATATTGTCGTCGATGATACTGACACCAGACATTTACTAAGGGGGAATGTTGAATGGAGACTTATATATCAGAACTTGGAGATATAGTTGCAATAGGTTTATGGTTCATATGTTTTTTAATGATTTTATCGATAATAACTGAGAGTATTCGTAAAGCTTTGAGTCATAACCGGCAGAGTGTACAGGTAATAGATACAAATGATATGGAACTGGTATCAAGAGAAGAAACAAATGGAGTAATAGAGGAAGTCTACATTAAAGGGAATAGAAAAGTAACCGTCAGAGCTTGGAAAGATGAAAATGAGGAGTAAATTATTTATAAACATCTTTAATGGATTAAGGGGTTACTTCATGAAGCGTTTATTTAGTTTGATAGCCGTTCTATCAGTTTTCATCTTATCCTTATTGGTTTTCATCCTCATAACAATTAATTCAAAAGCGGAAATGATGAAAACATCTCTGGTCTTAACGAGTCCCACTAATTATGAGTCTCAAACAGATGAGACGTTTGAAAAGACAGGTATTATCAATAAGACTTATAAGTTGGAAGGTAAGAAAAGCAGCAATTATAACATGATGATAGTCGGGAGTATGACTATACCAATAACATGGACGGACTATACGGAAGAGCGTTATTACGTTCTTCTGGAAGGGATGGAACTTACCGCAGATCAGCAGGTATGGGAACAGCTACAGCTCTCTGAAGGAGAAGTTGTCACAGTAGAGTTTAATCAAAATTTACATATAACAAAGATTATTTAGCTAGTCGAACAAAGAAGGCGACCCACGAGTATAACTACTCATATGTAGAAAGTAACATGATGGAGTGAGAAGAGGATAAGGCACACGCCAGATTTAGATGCTACGTATACCTCAAGCATGCTTGTTGCATAAGCATCATTGTGAGCCACGTAGATCGTCTGCGCGTGTTTTTATTTCTTTAGCGGATTCATTACTACAAAGGAAAGGGGCACGATCGCGATGTACCAAACCCAAATTGATAGTGATGATTCTCAAGCACATTTAAGTCACATTATCCGGATGCGAAAAGACTCTCAATTTGATCAGTCACAGATCAACGGTCTTGCCCGGTATATCAATGAACATGAAAAATGCTTAAACAATACTATCTACCTGGAGGAACTGCTTTTAGTAATCGATGGTCCAGCGACAATCAGATCATTTGAACAATACAGTAGGACACTCTATCGGATTGCCAACCGAACCAACCTTGATTTTGAACCTGCTCTATCGTTTCGAGCCTCAGTTAATCTTGAACTCCTTCGTTTTTGGGCAGATATAAATGGGTGGAGGAAACATATTTAATGAGTATTAAGTATTAAGTGGAAGTACCCGTTGCTAGAGCGTAGTGTGTAGCAGACGAAGGTCGTAGCTCATGCTAACGCTTTTTTGTGAAAACAGACTATCATTAAGAGAAAGTCACCAAAAAGTCACCTTTGGGTGACTTTTTGATCATGTTAAATGTACGGAGAAAATAATGTAGTAGACTGAAGGGATTGATTTGACGCGGTTTATGCTTTGAAAAATCGTCAGGTTTCGAAATATAAGTATTAGACAACAGCGGCGGAGACCAAGACTGAAAATAAAGTCTTAGACTGCCGCTGTCTTTGTTCAACTAAAGTTTTCCGTTAGCTTAGTCTGTTAGCTGGTGTAATCTTCCTTTGCGCATTACAATGACCTTATAGGTTAATAGTACTACTTTGCCCAAGAATTTAAATACGAGGACTCTACTTGGTTGATTTGTCCGGATATGGAACGTCGGAATTTTCCTCGGACAGTTGAATCAAGAAATTTAATCCGGCGGATTTCAATTTATTGCTTTGCGTCTTCTACGGGAAGTTGCATGAAGCCGATACGAAGTTTTTTAAGTAGCTTCAATAACAGGAACTTTCGCGTGCGAAGGGGTAAGTTACGATGTGGTGATCCCCATTTCTGTTGCGGGTTATACGGTGAAGAAGAGTCAGGATAAGAAGAAACAAGCGCAACGTCGCCGCCAACGCAATTAGAGAAGAGCTTGAGCAGCTTAAGTATGCGCATATAAACATTTTGTTACATGTACCTTTGACATAAGGAGGCAGGAAAGTTAAATAAATCAGAAACAATAATATTGAGTAATTGATGTATTGAAGAAATGATAAAGCGGACAGTAAAAGATCAAGAAAGGGGAACTTATGGAAATCTTATATATTTGGTTTAATGCTTATGGACCATTCCATCAACAAGGATTTCAATTGTGCGGAGATCTTCGTTTCAATTTTGAACGAAAGAGCGGGGTGTTATCCGTTAGTAGAAACCCCGACTATGTGAAGGGTTTTTTCCATGATCGTATGGCACCCGAGGGTGAGGCAGCCGTCGTAACAAATATTACAGCACTGATTGGCAGTAACGGTGCAGGTAAGACGACTCTTCTAAACTATATCAAACAATATCTCGTTCGTGCTATGGGCATGAATATTAAACAAGCATTGGTGGTACTTCGGAATGAAAAAGGTGAGACGATTGTTTTATATGATATATCGAATATCAAGTTAGAGGCCGTAGAGGATCAGGGTTTACTTCACCCCCTAAAGATATATCACGATCAAAATACCCATCAGAAGCTGCCGGATAGTTCGGTCATCTACTTTTCAAATATTTTCGATCATGCTCTAGAGACGACAGCCAATAACTATTACAATCTTTCGACAAACTATCTCATCAAAGGAGATCACCTGAGACGATTGGATTACAAACACGGGGATTCTAAGCAGAGTCCAATCGATGTGCATCGAGACGAGGATTTGAGCCGTCAGGTATTTTTCGTCTATGATTATCCGATTCGTTTTCCGGAGCAGGAACTACCTTTCCGTCTTCCTGGTAATCTCTTGGTCAAAATCCGGAACATCGACACGGGCGATTTTGGCAGCCTTGGGCAACACGCAGATTATTACCATGATCTTAATGATTATGTGAATAATAAAATTGATGAAATAACCTCTGAAAGAAGATATAACAAGAAGCCCTTATTGAGAAGGAGAGTATTCCTCTTAATAACTTATCGAGCAATGGTGTACTCTTTCTTGAAAGAGGTCACTGTATTCTCCAACCTAAGATTATTAGAGAAAGATGATCCGATTCTATCTCTTATAAATGTACGTAGCGATAATGAGGCGTTCTCTGATTATGTTAAAAAATTATTTGAATTTACGCTTGGGCGTTTTGACGACGCCATGATTCAAATGTGGCTCACGAATTTACTCGATATGGTCGATTATGTCTATGAGTACTCTATTTTCGTATCAAAATCGCCTAACATACCCGAACAACCTAATCTTAAATTACCGATTATGCAAGAGACGTTATTGAAGAGTCCCTCGTACGCTTTTGTACAAGCGTATCGACGCTCCTACCGTTCCTTTCCTTACTTTGATTTCGAATGGCAGCAACTCAGCTCGGGAGAACGAGCATTTTTAAACGTTTTCTCTAGATTGTATTCAAGGGACGATGGAGAAGTATTTGGCAGTAACGTCAAGTTAACGAAACATATACTGCTACTAATTGACGAGGGAGAGTTATACTTCCATCCTGAATGGCAACGTCGATTTATCGATACATTAATACGATTTTTATCTGTAGTTTATGGTCCTGAGCGGAGAGTGCAGATCTTGTTGACATCCCATTCTCCGTTCATATTGTCTGACTTACCTAACTATTGCGTCTCTTTACTCGAGCATAGTGAGAGGGGGACGAAAGTTAGAGATGGAACGACAGAATTTCACACTCTAGCTGCTAATATCAATGATTTGCTTGCAAATGGTTTTTTTATGCGAGCAAACATTGGTGAATTTGCCTTACAAAAGGTTAACGATGCAATTTCACGGTTGAGGTTGCTTCGCAATGAAACAGGTGAAGAATCTAAAGATTCGTCCGGCAATCTCAGAGAGGAAATTGATTATCTTCGTTCTATTATTCAGCTTGTCGGTGAACCGATTATTGCTGGCCGAATGCTTGAGTTGTTGGGAGATAGAGTACATAATCTAGGAGAGGATAGACATGATTAATATATACGAAGTGTCACAGGACGCTCTTGCACTGAAGCATTACGATGCGGTTGTCCAGGAATTAAGAAAGAAAAACACACGTATGCCCTCAACTCTTAATAAGTGGTTCAAAAGCTTTGATGTAAATTATACATTGAAGCACGTTATCACAGCGAAACCGAAAGATTTGCGTGTTATTATGAATAAATGCAAATTAGATAAATATCCTGGGTATATTATGGAACTTCATGACATGTATAAGATGAAATTTTCAAAAGCGAGTGGATACATCGGTAAAGCTAAAAATAAGTATAATGCAGTACAGCTTATGGAGAACTTAGGGATTGAAGTATGCCCACTCTGTAACAGGAACTATATAACAAACGTAGAGCCTGAGGGTCGAAATTTAAAGCGTACCGGACAACTTGATCACTATCATGACAAGGCAACGTACCCCTTTCTTGCAATGTCGTTCTTTAATTTAGTACCCGCCTGTTACGGATGCAATCATACAAAGAGTTCATTTGAACTTGAACAGACGCCATATGGTGAAGTTGATTTAGATCCCCTCATTACATTCAAAGTGTCATTTAACAAAATTGAAGACATATATGACGAGCAACATGTAAAGGTATCGCTAGACAATCATCCTTCCATCCAGAAGAACATAGACGTGTTAGGTCTTCAAGATAGTTACACTAAGTATCATAATAAAGATGCTTTTTCAGTGGTAAATACATTCAAAAATTATAACGAATTAAGTCGGACCTTGATGATTGAGAATTTCAGGGAATTGTTTGACAATGAAGATCAGTTGTGGAATATGATATTTAGTGAATATGTTGGTTTAACAGACAAACTAAAATCTGTGCCTTTAGCAAAGCTTAAAAAGGACATCTACGAACAACTTGAAAAATACCGTCAGAGTAGTGTATTAAGTTGATATTCCTTCATATCTTGAAATGAATAAATGCTACTTTTGGATAATCGATTGATTAAGATCATTAATGGCCAAGTAAGCTGTATATGTCAAAAAAATTTGAGTATTAGACTCAAAGGATCATTCTGCTGGTGAGCAGAATGATCCTTTTTTAGATTGGCTGTTTTGAAATTATGGATGTACTCATTATGTATAAAGCAGGAGAAAATCCTTCCGAAAAGCAGGTGCCAACCTGCATACGTTCCGAAAAATGTTTATTTGGAAACCGAGTGCCCAAGGTGAGCCTCCCATAGCGGTACGCTCCCGCGCCTTCGCTTGGGCTACGTCCTCCTCATTATATTCCATTTCCAATTATCTATTAAAGAACATACGCGGGTAGCATGCAGTGCTTAAACAGGGGGACTTATCTTAACCAAAGCACTAAGAAAATACTTTATTTTTTGAAGACATTAAACCAATCAGAAAATTTATCCTGGTCCTCTCTCAGGATAGACTGTTTTTTGCGGTCTAATTCTTTAATTCTCATTTATATCCGACCAATCTAACCCCTCTTTAGCCGACAATTATTCCATATGGATTTATCTATTGATTCCATATATAAGCCTATAACTTACAACTCGCTCACAGGACTACACCTCTTTTACCCCTTCTCGCATCTTCTACTTCATACCCTCTAAACTTTTGCTTGACGACTTGGCCTGCCTGTTGTATTTCCAGCCTTTCAACCATGGTTTTAGATCTGTTTATAGAAATCTGCTGCTTTTTTTGGATTCAGATATGATCCCAGGCGCGCGGCGCGCCCCCACCCCCACCAAGACAAAGGCACACTAGATTCGTATTTAGTTGCAGATTTAAATTCTGCAGTCTAGATCCGTACTTAGTAGGACCAGGAGTAGAAAATCGGGTATAAAGGGGCAGGAAAAGGTAAGTAGCCTGAGATGTAGGCGATATAGTTGTCATTGTCCTTTGATCGAGTTGTGAGTTAGAATGATATATATGGAAAGTAAATGTGTACAGGTGTCTGGCAACTGAGTCCGGCCAGGGTAGGAGCTTACGGGATAATGCTGTCAGGATGTGTCTTTATGAGGTGTTTCCCCTCCTCCCTACCGCGTTTACAGTCCATAACTATACAAAAAGGGGGGCGGTTTTGTTTCATGCTAGTTTGAAGAATGATTGCTATTGATAGTTACACGTTAGTACACTCTCGGTATGTCCATAAGCCAAACATCTACTGATCAGACATTAGGCAATGAACAAGTTTACTTCCTCTTCAGCAGAAGATCATTAGTTGCTATCTATAAACACATGCTCAATTATCGTAATAAGACTGAATAATTATTATTCCGTTATAAGTCATTTGATGGAAAGTACTCAGTCAAAATCATGGTATTGCCGAAAATAATAATAAGGGGATCTTTGGGCTCGAATAAAAGGGAAATAGCAATTTAAAGTTTATAAAGTCGTCTGTACTTGCAACAGTTCTCGCTGACTCGTTTCTTTCTTGAGGCTCTTTACCTTTCGAGAATGATGATGAGTAAAGCCATCGTCCACCACTAAGCGTACAGGAGAAGTTACTTCAGAGGATTACATAGAATCGTTCATGGACGTAGGAAGAAAGTTGCGAGTTTGGTTATGGCCTTATGAGCCCTACGGTGTTGGTCATCACCGGTTAAAGGTTGCAGTACGTGACCCTGAGAAGCGGCTTCTGTGGGATGAAGTCAACGCGGATGAAGTCTATAAGCTTGAAGTTATTGACACATCTTATATTGGGCGTCTTCCGGATCAATATGATGAGCACCGCGATCCAAGATTGATTTTCCACCTTTACTTAAAAGAACCTGAGACGATAACAGAGACACAAATTGATGCAAAACAATAGCTATGAGTACCGAAAAATAGTAATAGAGAGCAGTTCTAGCAGATCTGCAGATATGAAAAGGAGAATTGATATGAACAGAGATTTTGTAAAGGCACTTACGGAAATCGAAAAGGATAAAGGTATACCTAAGGAGGTGCTCCTTGAGGCTATCGAAGCAGCCTTAGTATCTAGTTATAAAAAGAAATTCAATACCGCCATGAACGTCCGCGTTGATATTGATCGAAAAAACGGAGCGATGAAGGTTCTTGCTCGCAAAATGGTCGTCGAGGATATCATTGACGAACGATTAGAAATCCTTTTTGATGAAGCAAGAAAGACACACCCTGAAGTTGAACTCGATGAGTTTATCGAAATAGAAGTCACGCCTCGTGAATTTGGCCGACTAGCAGCCCAAACTGCTAAAGCTATCGTTATGCAACGCATAAAGGAAGCTGAGCGTGGCATCGTTTATGATGCCTATGTCGGTAAGGAAGAGGAGGTCGTTACCGGTAAGGTGCAGGGCCTTGATTCCATGAACCTATATATTCTCCTCGAAGGAACCGAAGCTGTACTACCACTCAATGAGTTGCTTCCTAAAGAACGATATAAATTAGGAGATAGCGTAACAGCATATATTTCTAGTGTTGAAACCTCGACCAAAGGCACGTTAATCTATCTGACCCGTACACATCCTGGTTATCTCAAGAAGCTGTTTGAAAAAATGATTCCGGAAGTTCAAGAGGGTAAGGTACTTATTAAGTCTATAGCACGAGAGGCTGGTCAACGTTCCAAAGTCGCTGTAACTTCCGACAGTTCTGAAGTGGATGCTGTAGCAGCATGCGTAGGTATAAAAGGACAGGTCATTCAATCTATTATGGCCGAACTGGGTGGAGAGAAGGTAGACATCATCAAATGGTCGGAGGCACCTGAGGAGTATATCGCTAATTCACTCGCCCCAGCCAGCGCACTTGAAGTAAAAGTATTTGAGGATGAAGAAGAGGACGAGCCAATCGCTCGTGTCATCGTTCCGGACCATCAGCTTACACTGGCTATTGGAATTAAAGGACAGAACGCGAGGCTTGCTGCTAAACTCACGGGTTATAAAATGGATTTATATAGTGAAGATCAAGCATACAAGCAGTTCAATCGTCCCCGTACTCTGCAACAATAGATGATCAGAGAATGTAATCCAGAGGAAGCCATAGCGGACTTCTTGAAAAAAAGATAGTATCGTATTAAATAGGGGTCGATGTAGTAGCGTGTCTTAAGAACACCTCGCCTAATGCCAAGTTCAGTGGTAAAATGAAATCGGCAAATTTTGAAAAAACTTATAACGAAATTCAATGCGTATAATAAGTTCTAAATATGCAACTGCATGCTACGTTGTATACACTAGCTCACAGAGCCCACACACGAAATAAAGGATCTTTTTCAGCCGCTGGACTTTGATAGTTACCAGGCATCTATGCAGATTCCGATCATTACGTTTGATATCTATACAAGACTCAAGAAAGAAGGAAGATAATGGACGAATTTGACGTTATCCTAAGTAGAATAATATTAGTAATTTCCATTGTTATATTGTTTTCTATCTTGATTTTACTTGTTTTTGGTCGTAAACCATCAAAACCTCAAATTGTAAATATAGATACAGATAAAATGAAAATGGTATCAAAGGAAGAAACAGAAGAACATTAAGTAAACAATCTTAAAAATAGAAAAGGCGCTTCCGGGATAACGAAAGCATCCTAATTTGATTACCATATTCGACAGTTTGATGAGGTACTTATTAAGTATTGTAAAAAGCTCTTCGTCATTCTGTCGTAAGAAATTATCTTCGTCCAATTAGTATGCCTTTGATTACCTTCCGGTTATGAATGCCGATTGCAAAGACCACTAACTTTAGGTTTTAACCGGGAATTGAGAGGATGAAGACATTGCAGTTAATAATCAGGCTGGGGATCACCCTAGTAATTATTACTTTGTTCTTTACAGCAAACCATTTGGAAACCGGAATAATCAGCAATTTCTTCCGGATCATTGCTACTGTAGGCCTGTTTCAAATTATTGTGTCCAACGTTTTGTGGAAAACGTATAATGCCCGAATGCAAGAGATGATTAACCAGGGTGTAATTGTTGACGATTATGACACACGTCTATTTATCAACGCAGCAGTAAAGGGTGGATTCATCGCATTTGGTATTCTTATCGTTTTATATTTGCCGAATTACATCGCTGTCGGTTGGGTATGGATTATTTCCTATCTCGCCGCATTCATCGTAGTTCAACGTTCCGTTAAAGGATATCTACATCAACGTAAGACTTCAATGCATCTTCGCTCAGAGGCCCAGATGATGGTCCCAGCAGATTACACAAGAGCAACAACTGAATGAGAAAGTGAGGGATATCATGCCTGCCAAGGATGAAATTCAGCTCGGACCCGATCGTTTCGGTCTCAGCGAACGGGAAGTCATGTTTTTGCTCGTATTTCGAGAGCTGGGCAACACTTCCGCTTCGCCTGCAGATATTTTCGAGATTGTCCGTGAGGAGTTGGCCACCATTGAACGCGGACGAGCTCGTTCATATTTTTATAGCGTCGTGAGTCAAATGGAATCCTTTGGCTGGATTGAAACAGTTCGCTCCGAGAAGAAAAACAACAAAAAATACTTCGCTGTCACTAAGAGCGGTATAGAGAAAGTTGACAGTCTTCGTGACTCTTGCATGAATTCAATTATGAATCTTAAAAAGACGGCAGATCACTTTGCATATCATATTACTGGAATAGGTAATTCAGAGCCTAACCAGCTCTCCCCTGAACAAAGAAAGATGTTTAGTCGACTGATCAATGTTCGTCATCTGATTCGTTTCTTGGTACTAAAAACCTTATCAGAGAAAGACCATAGAGAGGAAACTGGAAAGAACATATACCGCCTCTTCAAAGAAAGATACCAATGGCAGCCTGCTGAAGGGTACTTCTACGAGTTGGCACGCGAAATGGAAACTGAACAAGGCTATATTTGTGGAGAATGGACTACATCTCGCCGTAATTCCTATGTATACCGTATAACAGAACTAGGAGTAACCTCGATTGAAAAGGAAGCTGAGTCTGCAATGTACTTTATCAGGCAGCTGCAGAAGTATACTCATTTCATACTGAAGTTATTTCCTGAACATCATAAAAAGACAAATGCGTTTCCTCTTGAATAGTACGTCACATTGCAAGGAGGTATAACATGCAAGCACTAAATTATACCCTAGAACTCTTCCGGAAAAACGATGTGCCCTTCAAGCTAAGTAGTGAAGAGAAATCTGAGAGAGAACTGAAAGTGACCCGTATTTCAGTTTCCCAAGAACACATCCTTAAGGGGCACGTACAAAAGTATCTTAAAATTGTAGAAACATTAGAAAAGAAGAAACAAAAGGGCAGGAACTCTCTTATATTCCTTTTCAAGGGATACGAGCAGGAGCCACGCCATATGTATCATGTACCGGAAATTAAAGCATGGGTGGAGCGTATGTTTAGAAACAAACCGAATCTATTCTATATGCTAGTCAATATGAATGAAAACTACATCCACGACATGGTACTTTGTCTAGTAAAACCTGAAGCGCTTACTGTTCCCAAAGCGATGCAGAGGTACATTGCGGCCTCTTCAGACCTCATATTGAATGGTGCAGATGTTACCCCAGCGATCCGTAAAGTTACGGAAAGTACATTTTTGTATGCTAAGAAGTTAAAACATAATCCTGAAGAGTTAATGGACATCTGTATGGCACTACTAGACAACACCCAGTACGAGCAGCACCTTGCTAATCAAAAGGCAAAAAGCAGTTAATCGTTTAAGGAACCTTCTAAAGCCGCGCAAATTGCGCGGCTTTATTTCTGTTTAGGCACTTAACTTAGTGTACAATATGGTAGGTAGTAAAGAAATGTGATATGTGACGCTGCAGCTAGACATCTTGAACCAGCTAAACAAAAACTTTGGCCAGTTAACATGTTATAGAAATTGGCCATAATTAACGGATCCTCACTATAAATCTAATCGGAAGGACTATGAATATGACAACACCAACACATCCCATGATATTAGCATATGAAATCTTTTATTTTGAAGCTGGGAAGACTTATTATCTACCTGGTAGTAAACAGCGAATTCTCTTAACCGATAGCGAATATGATATAAAAATAGAGGAACTTCGTCATAAAGAAATACAATACATGCTGCTCTATGACTACATGTTTGCCCTAAAGAAAGATAAATGGGAAGCTGTGCCTTCGAGTATCAATATGGATGAAGTAGAGTTTTACTATGAACTTTCAATAATAAATGAAGAAGAGTACATGTTGATTAAATATTTATATTCAGAGTATACCAAACCGAAGGGTTAATCATCTGTTAACTATCATAAGGTGACCATTTATCCGTTTTCAGGTATAATAGATGTAATCAAATACTCTTAAGAGCGAAGCACGCTTCTCCCAATTGGGAGTGGTGTGCTTTTTTTGTTTTAACATAGGAGGGCAAAATGAAACTTATTATAGCAGAGAAAAAAGACCAGGCTAAACGCCTAGCCGCGCCATTCCCCACAAAAGCTGAAGGGTTCGGCTATATCGAAGTTCTGCCCTGTCCTACTTTTCCTAAAGGAGCTTATTTTGCATGGGCAGCAGGACATTTAGTTTCTTTAAAGGAACCGGAGGATTATGATCCAAAATTTAAAGAGTGGAAGTTGGAACATCTCCCCATACTTCCTGAACAATTCAAACTGAAGCCTGCTAAGGGAAAGGAACGACTATTTACTCACCTGAAAAAACTAATTCAGAATAAGAGTTTCACTGAGATTATCAATGCTTGCGACCCCGGACGTGAAGGTGAGGCAATCTTTACACTGATTTATCAGCTTAGCGGAAGCACAAAACCTGTTAAACGGCTATGGACTTCCTCTCTCACAAAAGATGCTGTCACAGCTGCGTTTCAGAAACTGCTACCAGAGTCTGAAAAGAAAAACCTCTTTTACGAAGCATTCGCACGCTCATGTGCCGACTGGCTTGTTGGTATGAACACCTCGCGTGCCTACTCGATCCTTCTTCGAGAGAAGGGAATAAAGGGGGAGGGGTTCTCCACTGGGCGTGTACAAACTCCGGTACTAGCTTTGATAGTTGAACGAGAAGAAGCAATAGAAACCTTTGTTTCTACCCCGTTTTGGGAAGTTGTTGCTGAGTTTAATTTTGGCGGCCGGAAGTACACTGGTCGGTGGTTCGCCGGTGATCATAATCGTCTTACAGATAGGACTAAAGCAGAAAAATTGGCTAGTTGGTGCTCAGGTAAAGCAGCAAGCATTGAAGAAATAGTAGTTGAAGACAAGGAAATCAAGGCTCCTCATTTTTACAGCCTTTCAGCACTTCAAACGCTTGCCAATAAACTCTATAAATTAAGCCCACAAGAGGTGCTGGCTGCTTGTCAGAGCCTTTACGATGAAGGGTATCAAAGCTATCCACGTACCGACAGCGAATACATCACAGAAGAAGAAGCTAAGCAATTCCCAACCTTCTTAGATGAAATAAGCAAGCTTGGTCCATATGCACATTTGTTTCCAACACCTATACAATCGGTCATTGGAAATAAAAGGTACGTTGACCCGTCGAAGGTTTCAGATCACTACGCTATTATCCCGACTGAAACGATACCAGAGCTAAATTCCCTTAGCGAGAATGAAAGACTTATTTATGATCTTGTGGTCAAATCTGTTATTGCAGCGCATTATGAAACGGCGATCTTTCAACACACGACTATTTTGACATACATCGGAGATCAATTTTCTTTCTCAACCAAGGGAAAGCGTTTGATCCGAGAGGGCTGGCACAAGGTAATGCAGATAGAAGATCCGGACGAAAAGAAAGAAGCAGACCCAATGATACCAGATGTAAGGAAAGGGGAAGAAGGCATTACATCGAGTTGTGAAGCAAAAGAAGGCTGGACATCAGCTCCTAAGCGTCTTACTCAAGGTGATCTCATCCCTTTAATGAAATCCGCCGGTAGTACTTTGGGAGATAAAGAGCTCGAAAGTATTATGAGAAAAACACATGGACTAGGAACAGAAGCCACGCGCGCGGGAATCATCAAACGCCTGAAGGATCAGGGTTACATCGAAATTAGAAAGAACCTCGTGTATCCTACAACAAAAGGACGTACGCTGATTAAAGCGATCGGGTTATCAGCTCTTTCGTCTGCTGTCTTAACAGCAAAATGGGAGCAAAAATTGAGTGAAATTGGTGACGGACGTTATACTCACACAAGTTTCATCGATCAAGCTCGTAAGCTGGCAACCAAACTCGTTACGGACGCTGGTGAATCAGTAAGAATGATGGATTTGAAAACTGTTGTGCCAATATTACCTCCTGCCATATCTACAATTGAAAAGAGTATAGAAGGAGGTTCGCTACAATCAGAACACTCTTCAGGTAACGGACGTTTAGAAACTAACGGAGAATCGGCCTTGTCGAATCCATCGAACAACTCAAACACTACACCTGTCTCCCCTCCGGTAAATCAATATCCTGCCCAAGTAGGAGTCGATAACAAGATTAATCACGATCTGTTTGATGCGGCCGTTAAGTTCGTTATCGAGTCAAGCCAAGCATCTGTATCAATGTTACAGCAAAAATTGGGGCAGAATTACACACTTTGTGCCCGTATAATCGATCAAATGGAAAGAGAAGGGATCATCTCAGCCTATGCCGGAAATACGCCAAGACAAGTCTTAATGACAATGGATCAATTCCGAGCTAATTCCGGCCAGAAGGCATTAAGTAAACCCACCCTAACTACTGATAAAAAAGCACCAACAGAAACTACAACGGCACATCGTTCTAGTCAATCGTATGCTGAATCGGAAAAGAAACTCAGCCCAGTTGAAGGTCCGGGGAGTGAGTATGCTGGCCCGAACGTTCCGGAAGAAAATCACCGTCCAATACGTCAGATAGCAGCAGAGCAAGACTTGGGACCATGTAAAAAATGTGGAAGGCCGGTCATTGATAAGGGTGTCCTATATGGCTGTAGCGCCTGGGAGGATACTCGCTGTGATTTCAAAATCAGTAAAACGATCAAAGGAGTGGTGATCCAGAGAGAGATAATTAAACGTCTTCTCGAAAAAGGTTCAAGCGGGTTAATCCGTGGCTTTATTCAAAAATCAAAAGACCCGAATAAGCCTGATTCAACATTTGATGCAGTTCTTGTTTTTGATAAAGAAGGTAAATTGTGCTGGACATATCCAAGTTTGGATGTGCTGAAGCTGCCAACGTATTTACTCAAAGTACCAACCGTTGCTCCACCCTCTGAACAAGAACAGAAAAGGGAGTTTACCGAAATTGAGAAGGAGGCTGCTACACTTAAACTTCCTTCCAAGGTATTAAGGGCAACATATGGACCACGGGCAACACGTTATGAACTTGCTCCTGAGCCAGGTCTCAACGTAGCAAACTTCAAGCGTTATAAAGCGAATTTTCAACTTGCGCTACGAGCGGAAACAATTATTATTGATGCTCCGATTCCCGGTAAGAATGTGGTGGGCATCGAGATACCGAGTAAGACACCATATACCGTAAATCTTCGATCATTGCTTGAAAACAAAGAATTTTTAGCATCGAAAAAGGCACTTTCTTTTCCCCTGGGAATGGATATGTCTGGAGAACCTGTTTATGCGGACCTAGCGGAAATGCCACATTTGCTTGTAGCTGGTGCTACCGGTTCAGGGAAATCCGTGTTCTTAAACGAATTAATTGTCAGCCTTCTCTATGGCCAGACACCAGATAAACTCAAATTTCTGTTCATTGATCCTAAAATGGTGGAACTTTCAGTCTATGAGACGATACCTCATTTGTTTGGTCCTATCGTAACTGATGTCAGACGGGCAGGAATTGCACTGAAGAAGCTTGTCATTGAGATGGAGAAACGCTACGAAATTCTAAGGAACTACGGTGTCAGGAATATTCATTCGTACAACGATAAAACCCGGAACGATCCTAATGCGCCTGGTATGCCATACATCGTACTAGTAATTGATGAGTTAGCAGATCTAATGATGACGACAGGTCCTGAAGTTGAGGATTGTATCCAACGTCTTGCTCAACTCGCACGAGCTGCCGGCATTCACATGGTAATTGCAACTCAACGGCCATCTAAAACTGTTTTGTCACCGGTTATTAAAGCAAATCTCCCGGTACGGATCTCATTTGCTGTAGCAAACCATCATGACTCTCAGGTTATCCTTGACGCACCTGGTGCAGAAGCATTGCTCGGTAAGGGGGATATGTACTACCTTCCGAAGGATGGAGCTAAGAGACGTCTCGTATCAGCTTATGTCTCTGATGAGGAGATCGAACGAGTAACAAACCACATTACAAATAGCACTACATCAGCAGCCTCTGCAAGCCGATAATCTCTCAAAATAACAGCTCCCGTTTTTTGCAGACATTCCCTGGTCATAGCATAATGGGGGTATGTATTAACAACTATTCGTATTTCGGGAAGGTGACTGCATATGTGTGGTGTTGATTTTTCACAATACCCAATCGTCAATGACTTAATCAAGACATGCGACATGGATATCGACCGGGAGCATATTCTTTGGCTGAATGAAACGCAAACAGAAGCTGCGGTGCTCCTCGCTGAGATGCATCTGATGTGCAAAGCAGCTCTAAGCGACAGCATACCGCTGCGACTGCGCTCCAAAGTAAGCTCAAATTATTACCATTCCACTATCAATAGCAAGGTCCACGTCTTTGCTGCTAACCAAGCACTATCAGATCTAGGTATGACGGAAAAGGATTTATCGAAACTATACTCGCATAAAAGACCTAAGTTAAACGTTAATTGATCGGGGGATAGCCATGTGGCGTATACGTCGCAAAGCCAAACGAGTCTTCAGCAACCTGTTTAAGATTGTTATTCTATTATTTACACTCATGATAATCATTACAGTTATGAATCGGAATACTGATAATTCTAACAATCAGCCTTTAGTACAACATATCAACATAAATTTTGAAGTTGCTGCTTTTTGGATCCAAACCGTCTTTAGTTGGATTAAGTCTTGGGGATTATTAGTTGTCGCCTTCACTATTATCATAATTGTGTTATTCAAAGCAATTCCATATCACCGGAAGATGCAACGAATTAAACGTTCCGATATCCGTGCCATTGACCAGATGACAGGTGATCAGTTTGAAGAATTCCTAGTATTGTTTTTTCGTTTGCTTGGCTATTCTGCTAAAAAGACGAAGAAGTCCCGCGATCAAGGCGCTGATGTCATCCTGAATATCGATGGAGTAAGAGTTGTTGTTCAAGCAAAGAGAGTACGAAACAAAATCTCTAACTCTGCTGTACAAGAAGTAGTTGCTTCCAAGGCCTTTTATCAGGCGACTGATGCGTGGGTCGTAACCAACTCATACTACACTGAACCAGCAAAGGAATTAGCTCGAGTTAATAATGTGCAGCTGTGGGATAGGGACCGTTTGATCAGTGAACTTTCCAAGATCAATATGAATAAACATAACCGTACCGTTACGGATTAGTAAGTAAAAGACTCGCTGGGCCTAGAGGCTCACGAGTCTTTTTTCTTCATTCGTTTGATTTTTATTTAGCAATCCAGGGTTTTCCTGAAGACACTCAATCAAGGTTAACACAATCATGTCGTCAAATTGCTTTCCTGCATGCTTCTTGAGTTGAACAATTGCAGTTTCAGTATCAAGTGCAGGCCTATATGATCGGCTTGTTGTCATGGCATCGAAAGCATCACATACGGAAATAATCTTTGCATTTAAGGGGATGGCATCTCCCTTTAATCCCCGAGGATACCCCTTACCGTCAACCCGTTCATGGTGATATAACACAATTTCGTCTACTCCACGACATTTTAGTTCAGCAATTTCGCTGACAATATGGAATCCGTACTCCGGATGTTTCTTAATAGCATCGAACTCAGCATCAGTGAGTTTTCCAGCTTTCATCAGCACATTCTCCGGCACACCGATTTTTCCTATATCGTGAAGCAATGCACCTATTTCGATATTGTATATTTGATCTGCGTCCAACTGTAACTTTTTGGCCACAGCACTTGCATATCGTTTTACATTTTCGGAGTGAGATGCCGTGTAAGGGTCTCGAGCGTTTACAGCCTTTGACAATGAAGCGATCGTTGCTGTAATGAGCAATTCCAGGTCCGCATTACGCTGGCTGAGTTCTAAGTTGATTTTGTGAATTTCATTATCCTGCTTTTGAATTGTTTCTGCAATTCCCGCAACACTGAGTTCCAACAAACCGAATTCATCTTTATTCATCTCTGATTCGAGTTTATTTTTAGCGAACGACCCAACATGCTCAATAACATTTAAGAGTGGCTTCAGAATAGGACCGGCACTAAGATAGTTGATAATTGTAAGCACGATAAAGAATGAAATCAGCAACGTAATCTCAGCTGCAACATTTATGAACCACGCACCGTCCATAAAGTCACCACTTAAGTTATGAAATAAAAATCTTGATACTAGGAGAACAAGTGTCGCCATTAAGCCAAATATGGTTGCGAATTTGATTCGAATAGCCATGTTATTCTTCATTTTCTCCTCTCATGAAATTCTCTCACACTACAAAACGGCTCACAGCGGTAAAAAACTAGTGCTTAAACCAAAAAACACCACAGTAGGCTGTGTTGGCCTACCGTGGTGCTTCCACGTTTATAAATATTTAATTAATTTACATTATAGCAGAAGGCACAAGGATTGAGAATCTATATTCTAGAATTATCCCCCTAGTAAACTTAACACATATCTTGAGAAGTATTATACTTAATTATGGCAAACTCCCCCTTACAATATTCTCGCCTATCCTATTATATGAGTGAAGAGCCGACATAAAAGAAGTGAGTGTTGTTACGAATTAAATTGTTGTATAGATCCATTGATCTTAAGCTAATAATGATGAGTTGGGTTCTCTACACCAATAATTGAGTTAGCGACGACTGAAAAGTGCAGACCAGAGGAGGTGAGTACGTAAATACACTAAACGATTGTTAGGTGGATTCCGGGAATGGAGTGTAAAACGATTAAAGATTGATAAATTAGGATCAGTACATATTTAGGAGGATAGCAGCATGAAACATATAAAGAAAGTAATTGAGCTGTTGTGTATTATACTTTTTGTTAAACTATGTATGGAAGCCTTTGAAGTAAGACAATTACCTACCTTTGTCTCTATGACCGATATACAATCAATGTCTATATTGGATTATGTACTGGGAGCTTTCTTTCATCCCGTGTTTTTTTATACTGCAAGCATAGGTTGTTTCATTGTTGTTTTATTCCGCATGGCCACTATAACTGATGCTACCCAAAAGGGCAAACTTACTAAGTTCCTTTCTACCTTGATTGTTCTTCTTATAGGATATAATGTTATTCCGTACTTCGTTGATTTTTTTCATAGTCTAGTTTAGAACTTTAAGAGGATGGCTTGTGCTTTAATAGCTGATTATTGTGATTAAGAGTTATATATTTGATTTATACAGCAATGAGGGATAGCATTTTTTGGACAACTCAAGAAATTTTAACTTCTGAAAATTAGATTGCAAATTATTTACGAAATACCAAGTATTAAGCTATAATAAGCGTAATCAAATACTTAATAAGCGAAGAACGCTTTTCCCACTTGGAAAAGCGTTTTTTGTGTTATAGGGGGGATAGCTTGGCTATTATCACATCCACAAAGATAAAGGACGAAAACCGCTGATTAGTATATCTGATAAGGAATCCCCTAAACCGAATTCCTTTATTTTGTAAATGGAGGATGTCTGGCGACAGGTGGATGGTAAACGTAAGCTAGATGAAGGCATGATAGTGTCAAAAAGCTCGCAGGCCTGCCCTTACTTCCATGATATCGTCCCATTTAGATCCGTGACAGTTCTATGTGACGCTATGAAGTAATCTACTGGCTAGAGAAAGTTCAAGGTAAAAGGTGTATAACGAATATCAGAGTTTTGTTTGAGGACAGAAAGTTAGCCATGCGTCTGAATCACATAATTAGAACTTGATTTTCTCAATTACTCTAATTATAGACGAAAGGAGGTAACTACCCTCCCGTTTGTCTTCATATATCTTTCGACATCGCGGTTCAATGTTTCTATATTAATCGCTTATTTTGCAACAAATCAACAAAGATAGCTGCCATCTCCAGAAACAATTTACCAAAAACATGAATATTTATCCATTGGATAATCTTGGTCATTTCAGACAGAAATTCAACCATTTCAATCAAATCCTCTTTCAGAGGGTTCAATATACTGGTATATTTGTCGCATATAAAATAAATACGGTTAGTTCTTTAGGATTAACTGAACGAAAGGTGTTAGTTCCATGGATACAACAAAAAACGCAAATGACGAAAACGGTGGTAACGACGGTTTCGTTCCTAGAAATAATGTGAACTTATATGATCAAATAAAGCTCTGCATCATTTCGGACTATTTTCCAAACCTTCTTTCAAAGGAGCGGGAGGGAACCATGGAATTTTTCGTTAGGGATGGAGAACTCGCCATCCACTATCACGAAATTGAAGTAATGCTAGGAACACCAATCCAACAACCCCACGGTTGTGGAATGAAGCGAAGCCACTTAATTACTTTTCTAATGATGATTGAAGAGCAAATTACGTCATTCACACCAATTGACTATGGAAGCATCATCATTACATATGAAATGAATAATAAAGGAAATTTCAAAGCAAAAATGAAGTTTAGACAACAAGTAAATCATCGTCGTCGTTAGGTATGCTGCGTCCGGATTTTTGAAAAGACATGACTTGCTTCGAGATAATTCTTCTTAGTCAGGGGAACTTTTTTGTTGGTATGTTCCAAAGAGATAATATAACTCTTTTGAAGCAACCCATCCGGTTGGATTGATGTGATGTAAAGTGGATTAACCAAGTAACTCCTGTGAGAGTAAGTAAGATTCGAGCACATCTCCTTAATTTCTTTAAGTTGAGTGGTTGTTTCTAGCTGCTCTCCACTCTTCAGGTTAACTATGCATCTGTTCCGGGCCATCTTATCCTTCTCCACAAAAACAATCTGATTTTCCGCAATTTCATGATCGCGATAATTCGCCTTTAATATAATCCAATTCGTGTTCTCTAGTTCAACAACCGCATTTAAGAGCTTTCGAGAATGAATTACTTCCTTAGCTTTAATAATTGCTCTTTTAAATCGGTCTTTCCTAATCGGCTTCGTGAGGTAATCCACTGATTCAAATTCGTAACCGGTAAGTATATGTTGAGGGTTTAACGAACCAGTAACAAAAATTATTTGAGGACGTATGCCGGCCTCAAGTATTTCCTTAAATGCGGATATTCCATCTTTCTTTTTAAGGCCGATATCTAATAGGACAATATCAGGCCTATGCAATTTAACTTCATCAACCAGCCGCACACCGGAGGAAACCGTTGATATAATCACTAAATCTAACTCTATAGCATACATTTTCAACAAAGACAGCTGATGCATATCGTCTTCTGCAATGATAACCTTATATCTTTGTTGTTCCACTAATGTCCCTCCTTACCTTTTTAGACTTGGTTATTTTCTGTCTCGTCATTATAACATCCTGTGATATTTAACCAAAAGTCCAGCTCCTTGAATTGGGGTACGACCGAGGTACTTGTAAAAAAGGGTCATAGCATGGATTTTTTTTACATTTACAACCCTTTTTACTCTGTAGGGTAGGGTGGGGTCAGAAAAGTGCGGTTGTTGGTAGGATCCTAATAGGGGTAGTGTCATTGTCGCTACTCCTATTAAGGAATACTTAAACTAAATCACAAATTAAAGAAGAAACACATCTTAAAAAATGAGCATTGAACCTTTGCATAATAAGCAAAAGTCCTTTAAAATTTGTTAGCCGGGTAGAAAATGCTATAATGCTCTTATAAAAAAGAATGGATGCAAAATAGTTTAGGTAAGTTCTAAAACGATTTCTTTTATTCTTCGACAAACAGGCCAGATTCGTAATTTCTCAAGAGAATAATACAAGTCGCTGTAGGGGTTTTTGTGTTTTTTCACTTATGATCACTTTGATATACAAGACCTATTTCATCTCTCACTTTATCCAACACTTGTATCGTGGTGTATGAATTTTTATATGAGTTAGTATCAGACTCTGTTTTTCCTCGGTTGATTAATTCAATAAATTCTTTCACTTCGTAATACATAGCTGGATGAGATTGGTCGACTGTTAATTGTTCAACCGTGCCGTCAGTGTAGTGAATTTCTACTTTTTCAGCCGTATGAATCTTATCAATCATGATACTTCCTTTTTCGCCTTGAATTTCGCTTGGTAAATAAGAGTTCGTTATTTTGGAATACATCACAATCGCATCTTTATCATCATATTTTAAGATGACGCTACCTTCACCATCCACACCCGAATCAAGCATAATGCCAGTTGCCTTCACTTCTTTTGGTTCACCAAATAATGTAATAAGTGGATACAAACAATAGACACCAAGGTCCATTAATGAACCGTTCGCAAACTCTGGATTGAAGGCATTAAGGACAATTCCTTCTTTGTATTTATCATAACGAGATGAATACTGACAATAGCTTGCAAAGTATCTACGGATAGGACCAATTTTATGTAAATTATCTTGAATGACCTTGAAGTTTGGAAGTAATGTTGATTTCATTGCTTCCATTAATAGGGCGTTATGATCTTTTGCGGCTTGAATCATCCTCGCTACTTCGGTTGCATTAACAGCCAGTGGCTTTTCACATAACACATGTTTGCCATTTTGCAAAAATAAAATAGCTTGTTCTGCGTGATATGAATTGGGAGTAGCAATGTACACCGCGTCAATTTCTTGACTAACTGCCATTTCTTTTAGGTTTGTAAATATTTTTGTTACTCCATATTTACTTGCAAATTCTTCTGCTCTACTAATCGTGCGAGAATAAACAGCAGTTAGTTTAAAATCTTCTACATCATTTGCTGCTTCAAGTAATCTTTCTGTAATCCAATTAGTACCGATTACGCCGAATCGAACCATTTATTCAACCTCATTCCTTTGTTTTATAAAACGAAGAGTTTTGTTTACTACACTTATGAAGCGTTTTTCATCGCCAATAGGATTTTATTTTCCCATAAAAAAACTTATATAGACATGGGGCCTACCAGTGAAATATTGGTGATAACCCAAATAGGGCTCATACTGTGAGTGATGGCTAAATTCTTGGCTGTGCCCCACCCAATAATGATCTCTGATCCGGCCATAGAAGGGACTGAATCAGAGGCTATTTTTTCTTTCCTGTATGGACTGTGTTATTTGTAATATGCAGTAAAGACCGCAATTCATAAAAGAAATAAATGCGGTCTTTACGATGTTTCCATATTTTTTAAAGTGTACTCTATTCGAGATTGGCATGTTTGCCGTACATTTTAGTAGAGTCTAAGCCTTTTTTTTCCATAAAACGCAAGATCAATGCATCATAAAATAATAACATCGTTTGCTCAAAAAGTGACCCCATTGGTTGTATGGTCTTATATTCACTTTCAGATTGATCTTTCGGTGATCCAGGCAATTTAATGATAATATCAGCTAATTTTCCAATCGTGGAGTCAGGGGAAATCGTTACAGCTGCGACCGTCCCACCTAAACTTTTTGCTTTTTCAGCGATTGAAACCAAGGTTTTCGTTTCACCTGAACCTGAACCGATGATCAACAAATCACCTTTTTCTAAATTTGCTGTTACAGTTTCACCGACTACATAAGCATCGATCCCCATGTGCATCATTCTCATCACGAAAGATTTGCCCATAAATCCAGATCTGCCCGCACCTGCAACAAAGATTTTTTTGGATTCCAGAATCTTATTAACCAACTTCTCTGCTTCTTCGTCAGAGATTAAGTCGACTGTCCGACTTAATTCTTGAACGACTTCAGCTAAATATTGAGTAGTTTTCATAGTTATAATTAACCTTGTTTAATTAATTCTTGCATTTTAGCTGCAACTGCTTTTTTATCGTCTTTGCTTGTGATACCGCCACCTACGATGACAAGATCTGGTTGTACTTTAATCACATCTGGAAGTGTTTCTAATTTGATTCCGCCTGCAATAGCAGTTTTCGCATTTTTTACAACGCTCTTAATGGTTGCAAGGTCTTCGAAAGAATTTTTTCCTACAGCTTGAAGGTCATAACCTGTGTGAACGCAGATATAATCTACTCCTAGTTCATCCAGTTCTTTCGCACGACCTTCAATGTCTTTAACTGCGATCATATCAGCAAGGATTTGTTTACCTTGTTTTTTTGCTTCTTCTACAGCACCTTTAATGGACTCGTCTTCAGCTGTACCAAGAATGGTGATGATGTCAGCGCCTGCTGCAGATGCTTGGCTAACTTCATATCCAGCTGCATCCATGATTTTAAGGTCAGCTAATACAGTTAAGTTAGGGAAGGCAGCTTTCACTTCCTTTACTGCTTTAAGGCCTTCATTAATCACAACCGGCGTGCCGATTTCTACAACATCTATATGATTTTCTACTTCTTTCACCAATTCAATGGCTCCTGGAATATCTACAAGATCTAATGCTAATTGTAATTTCATTTATTACTCGCTCCTTATATAATAGTATATTGTGCCGTATAGCTTTCTTTTGCACAGTGTTATTGTATCCAATTGATAGCTATTTACTAACGGTATGATACTCAGTATACTGGGTATGTTACTAAATTAAAAGTATGCACTTTTTTATCATATAGTAACAAAAAGTATACTATTGGACATAATAAGGGTTGGAGGTGAAATGAATGCCGAATCTTGGGGAAAAAGTGTTTAATTGTGAAAAAGAATTGACTCTTTCGATTATTGGTGGAAAATGGAAAATGTTGGTATTGTGGCATCTAGGAAAAGAAGGAACCAAACGTTTTGGTGAACTAAAGGCCCTCATGCCGGGTATCACTCAAAGAATGCTTGTTAATCAATTGCGCGAACTTGAAGACCATTTGATTGTTCATCGTGAAGTCTATCCTGTCGTTCCACCAAAAGTTGAATACTCACTCACTGAGTATGGAAGAAGTCTGATGCCTATTCTGGATGCTATGTATGACCGGGGTAAAGATTATATTGAGAATGTATTGGAAAAAGAAACAGAAAACAAATCGTCTATTCAGTAGAAAAAAGAGTTTCTCCTAGGGGTTCGAAAAAGTGTAAAAAAGTTCATATACTAACAAACCACGGTTAGCTATCTTAATAAAGATGCTGTCCGTGTTTTTTTATATCTCTACGTATTTAAAAGGTTGAAAAAACACAACATTTAAACACAACATTTAATAAAAGAATCAGTTACTAAAAAGCCAAGGGCAGCGAATCTTGTATAATCGCTGTCCTCGGCTTTTCACTCTTGGTATTGGATTCAAGTTTATAGTATTATTTTTAACACTATGTTATACAAATGTATCTATATGTTAATAAAGTGCGTACTTTCAAAAGTATAACATACGTAATATACTGATTTTGCTCAAGTAATAGCGAGCTTAAAGAATACTACCAAACCTTAAGGGAATACTGCTACAAGCATGGTGAGATGAAGTGAAACTTCATTTAATAATTTATACATGTTGTTGCTTTTTACGAAAGGAGAGATCCGCATGGAAAGGTTCAAAACTAAGCAGCGAAAAGTTTGTGAAAGATGTCTAATCATCACCATAAATAATGAAACCTGTCCAAAATGTGGACATTCTCAATTAAGAGATATCATTATTACCGGACAAGCTGGGAGAAATAAACGAAACTTACATCCAAAAGTAGGATAACGCAATAGCGAAAATCCTTGTTGTTTTGTAGGGGAAACGAAGAAAATCAGACATTTTTCTATTTGAAAATGCTTTGAAAAAGTGGAGGAATGAAAAGTGGATTCTATGACGTTTGTCTTATTTGGGGCAACTGGGGATTTAGCTAAGCGAAAAATCTACCCTGCCTTGTTTAATTTATATTTGAATCAAAAATTACCAGATTCTTTTTTGATCATTGGTGTAGGAATAGACGAAATGTCTGATGTTGATTTTCAAAACCATGTAACAGACTCGCTATACACTTTTTCTAGACACTTGATAAATGATAAATCCGAAAAACAAGAGTTTGTAAAGGCATTTCGTTATTGCCAGTTAGATTTCACGAATGCTGAAGGGTATAAGAAGTTAGTTGAAGTCGTTCAACAAAATGAAAAAGACCAGAGTATTGAAGAGAATCGAATGTTTTATCTTTCTGTTGCTCCTGAATTCTTTGATGTAATTGCTTTGAACATCAAGGAGAGTGGATTAGGCTCGACAAAAGGATGGAAACGATTAATGATCGAAAAACCATTTGGGCGTGATTTAAAATCTGCTCAAGATTTAAATGAAAAACTAAGCAAAGCTTTTGAAGAAGACGAAATTTTCAGGATTGACCATTATCTTGGAAAACCGATGGTTCAAAACCTTGAAGCTTTAGAATTTGCCAACCCTGTGCTGCAATCACTATGGAACAATCGGTATATTGCCAATGTGCAAATAACGGCTAGTGAAACGGTTGGTGTAGAAGAGAGAGCTAGTTATTATGAAAAAGCAGGGGCTATTCGTGATATGGTCCAAAATCATATGATGCAGCTGTTGATGATGACGGCCATGCATCAGCCAAAACAGATGAGCACGAACGATATCCGTACAGTGAAAAGAAAAGTTATGGACTCTCTTCGGCCTGTACAGAAAGATACTGTAGGTATCCACGTTGTTCGTGGTCAATATGGACCGGGGGAAATAAAGGGTAAACCTGTAGTCGGATATTTAGAAGAACCTGGAGTGAATGCTTCTTCCACAAACGATACATTTGTGGCTGCTCGTTTATGGATTGATAGTTCATTCTGGGATGGGGTGCCATTTTATATCCGGACAGGAAAAAGAATGAAGGAAAAGTCGACGCGGATTGTGATTGAATTCAAGAATCCAACGAAAAATGTGTATACTAACGAGAATCAATTTGCAGAACCCAATCTATTAGTTATCAAAGTAAGTCCAAATGAGGGTGTGTCGATGCAATTAAATAGCAAAAATTTAACAAATGGAAATTTGGAGCCGATAATTGTTGACTTCTCAGCAAGTACAAGAGACATACCAGAAGCTTATGAACTCTTAATATTCGATGCTCTGCGTGGGGACTCTACCTTCTTTGCTCATTGGGACGAAGTTGAATTATCTTGGAAATGGGTACAGCCCGTTTTAGAGGCGTTTGAGGAAAATGCCCTTCCACTCCACCTATATCAAGCCGGTTCGATGGGGCCACAAGCTGCTTCGCAATTATTGGAGGAGGATGGTTTTAAATGGTGGGAAACTAGGGGGGGAGTTTAATCCGCACCTCCCTGGAAGGCTATTGGTATGAAGAGAGCAAACCGAGGTTGGATTTGACAGATAATTGTTACGCGATTTACCCAAGGAACTTAAAGTATTTGTTGAATCCTTATGGTTCCATAAGGAGACCATGAAGAACAACAAATGGGTAGCATAATAATACAGGCTATTTTTTGTAATTTAAAGGAGGAAACTCAAGTGAAAGTAGGATTAATTGGATTAGGGAAAATGGGTATGAACTTAGGAAAAAACTTAATTGACAATAAACACCGTGTAATGGCGTTTGATCTAAATACAAATACTATTGAAGAAATTAAAAAATACGGAGTTGAAGGAGCATCCAGTTTACAAGATCTTGTTCAATCATTAGAAAAGCCACGAGTTGTTTGGATAATGGTCCCACACTCCGTCGTTGATTCAGTTATTAGTGAAATCACACCATTTCTAAGTGAAGGAGATATCGTCATTGAAGCTGGTAATTCGCATTATAAGGAATCCATTCGTCGTTACGAACAGTTGAAGAAAGTTGGAGTGAGCTTTATGGATGCCGGTACTTCTGGGGGGATGGAAGGTGCTCGCTATGGTGCTTGTTATATGATTGGTGGAGATCCTGAAGCATGGAGCATTGTCGAGCCGATTTTTAGAGATACAGCTGTAGATAATGGGTATTTATATGCTGGGAAATCTGGTAGTGGCCACTTCTTAAAAATGGTCCACAATGGAATAGAATACGGAATGATGGCCGCCATTGGTGAAGGATTCGAAGTCCTGGAAAAAAGCGATTTCGATTTTGACTATGAAAAAGTGGCACGGGTGTGGAATAACGGTTCTGTCATCCGCTCATGGCTCATGGAATTGACAGAACGCGCATTTTCTAAAGATGCAAAATTAGATGAAATTAAGGGCATTATGCATTCTTCTGGGGAAGGGAAATGGACAGTTGAAACCGCTTTGGATCTTCAAACAGCTACCCCTGTTATCGCTATGTCTTTACTAATGCGTTACCGTTCATTAGACAATGATACATTTACAGGTAAAGTGGTAGCTTCCCTTCGTAATGAATTTGGCGGACATGCTGTGGAAAAATCATAAAGTCATCTGCTGTATATGTCTTTCGTTAAAATGAGCCGGAAATTCATTGGATTTTTAGTTTGGTATATCCCAAAAATTGGTAGATTTACTTAAGTCGTTGATAGTGCTAACTATGTTGATTGAAGCGGAAGGAGCGAGACTCCTCGAAAATGCATTCACATTTTCTCGTGCGGTGCCTATTCACGGATGATGATTCAACGTCCTGTGGGAAAAACAGGACAAGGGAGACCCCGCAGCCGCACAGCGCCGAGGAGGCTCCCGGCTCGCCCGCGGAAAGCGAGCACCTGGAGCCAACAGACAAGTTTAACAGAGCCAAAAAAATAAAACAATATTGAGGTGTGACATCATGAACGTATTGGATGCAAAAATCATTAACACACAATATGGTTTAGAAACCTATTTAGACATGGTGAAGAATATCGAAGTAAAAGAACTCCATTCTCCATCAGATAATGAGCCCTTTTATGAAATAGTATTAGGGATAGAGTATTTTCTTCTAAGGGACGGAAAATATTATGATAGTGAAAGGAATTATTTTCGGATTCAAATGAGCGAAGATTTTAATTCAATCACGTTAAGAGAGACAGATACCGAAAGTTTATTTGCTGTCAAAACCGAACACGAGAGAGACTCAACTAAGCTACTGGTTGGAGAATGGCTTATAAAAACCAATGCTTTCAAGCAAGTAATAAGTGAACTGATCCAACAAAAGAAAATGGAGAATGTTCAAAATGAGGGAGACACTCGAAAAGTATTAGGAACGATAAGATTCTTGGAAATATTACTTGAAATCAAAACAGAAGACATACTAAGTGCCGATGTAGAGAGGGACCATTGAGTTTTCTTAATACTAACTATCTTTTAATGTACGCTATTGATAATTACACGGTCCCACTAAGGATTTTTCAAAATTGAAAAGGGGGAGTTTAAATGTGTTTTTAAAAACTTCCCTTATATACTGTAGAAAAGGAGAATGCACTAACATGAAACGTTTTACTATGCCGAGAGATCTTTTTTACGGAGAAGGATCTCCGATTGAAGCAGCTAAGCTAAATTTGATTGAAAGGGGAAGTAATGTATGACTATTTCGTTTGATTACTCCAATGCATTAGCATTTATGAAAAAGAGTGAAGTAGATAATCTAAGTGAATTTGTAAAAGTGGCTCATAAAATGCTACATGAAAAAACAGGCCCCGGCTCTGATTATCTTGGTTGGGTCGATTTGCCACTAAACTATGATAAGAGTGAATTTGAAAGAATTAAACAAGCTGCTGAAAGAATCAAGAAACATTCAGACGCAATGGTTGTAATTGGTATTGGTGGTTCGTACCTGGGGGCAAGATCGGCTATAGAATCTCTGTCCCATAGCTTTCATAACCAGATGAACAATAAGACACATGTTTATTTTGCCGGTCAGAATATCAGTTCTACTTATATATCTCATTTATTTGAACTATTAGAGGGGAAAGATATCTCTGTTAACGTCATTTCTAAATCAGGAACAACGACAGAGCCAGCCCTTGCTTTCCGTATTTTCCGTGACTATATGGAGAAAAAATACGGAAAAGAAGAGGCGAGAAAACGTATTTTTGCTACTACAGATCAGAAAAAAGGCGCATTAAAAAAGCTTGCGGACGAAGAAGGATATGAAACGTTCGTTATTCCGGATGATGTTGGTGGAAGGTATTCTGTGCTAACAGCAGTTGGTCTCTTACCAATTGCCGTAGCAGGACTTGATATTGATCATATGATGGAAGGGGCAGCAGCAGCAGCCCGTAAATACAACAATCCTGATTTATTGACAAATGAGAGCTATCAGTATGCTGCGGTCCGAAATGTACTCTACAATAAGGGAAAAGCAATTGAAGTGCTTGTTAACTATGAGCCCTCCCTTCACTACGTATCGGAATGGTGGAAGCAGCTGTTTGGGGAAAGTGAAGGAAAAGATCAAAAGGGGCTATTCCCTGCTTCCGTTGATTTTTCAACGGATTTGCATTCCATGGGGCAATATGTACAAGAAGGTCGACGAAACCTTTTAGAAACGGTTTTACAGATTAAGAAACCTCGAATTGAAGTGACTATTCAGGAGGATCCAGAAAATATTGATGGATTAAACTTCCTGGCAGGTAAGACGATGGATGAAGTCAACAAAAGTGCATTTCAGGGTACCCTTATGGCCCATATAGATGGAGAAGTACCTAATCTCGTGATTGAACTGGATGAAATGAATGAATACACTTACGGTGAGATGGTTTACTTTTTTGAGAAGGCATGTGGGATTAGTGGCCATCTATTAGGAGTTAACCCATTTGACCAGCCTGGAGTCGAAGCATACAAGAAGAATATGTTTGCTTTACTTGACAAACCTGGTTTTGAAGCAGAAAAAGCTACTCTCATGGAGCGTTTATCAAAATAATTATATCTGATTGGTTTTGTATTAATAAAAAGATTGTTACCAAAAACCATAAAAAGTTGTGTTTTTACTTTCAGTAAGGTTTTCGCGCAGGTTAAAATTCAAAGAAAAAGCGCTGTAGGAAAATTTCAGCGCTTTTTATCAAGTGGTCCATTTCTCGAATGAGGGGATGCGTAAATAACCTTTTTTCGTTAGGTTCCGATATTTTACAATGCCTTTTAGTTTAGGATCTAAATAAATAAAATCATCGGTTTCTGTCCGGATGAATTTTTTGTATTCTGCATACAATTTCTTCCGATCAGAGGGTTTCATAAATTCCATTAAGCCAGCTGGTGATCCATCTTCAAAGGAAAGCAGCACGCCAAATTCCTTTTTACGTAAGCCGGTAATCAGGACATTTTCATACTGATAATTAATGACTTTGAGCCAATTTTCGGAGCGAGTGCCAGGGCGATAGATAGAGTCTGCTTTCTTTAAGACAATGCCTTCAAGTCCTTGTTCCTTAATTAACTCAAAGTATTCGCTGCCGTGGCCTTCTATATGCTGTACGTAACATTTTTTGTCAACAAAAAGTTGCATACTAATAAGACGTAGTCTTATATTGCAATCCCCTTCTTTTGTTTATTTTGGGTAGACTCTATGAGAACAAATGAAAGTATTGTGAATTTTAATTTTATTTTGCGCAGTTTTTAAGCATTAATTTGCGCCATAGAAACATAAGAGGCTCATGATTATCTCGGTGGTAATCATGAGCCTCTTTCTTACTTATTCAATTATTGTTCGACAGTAGATAGGAACAGTGTATTTGGCATTTAACTGATGTACCAAATAGCAGTATATTTATTCGTTATTAATAAAATTTATTCATTCTGATTTTGTCGCTTGACATGGAGCCTCTGCGGACAGATTTTTTTGAAAAGACCAGAGCAACAAGCTTTTCTGGGCAATTAGCCTAACCCATCCGCCACTCCATGTAAAGCGCAGCGTATTCAAAAAATATACTGCCACGAACAGCATTTTTTAAGTGCCACAAACAGAACAGTGCATCCTTTATACAGTATAGGTTTTCAACACGTTGATCCTCCGTTTGAGTCATGATTTTCCTCATCCTTTCAAGATAAGCTTCAGCATATGTGCCTGATAAAAAGCTTAATGCAGCACTTTTCTAAAGGTGTGCGACGGGTTTCAATAAGGTTTCCAAGTATGTTTTTCACTTATGTGTTAAGTTCGGTGAATAAAAGTGAATGCCCTTTTACTAAATTTGTCTTTTCTTTTTTGGTGTATTTTCTCTTCGCATATCTTGTAGATAAGTACACTTTTACGCAAGATTTGTTATGAGAGCCAAACACCTTACTGAAAGATTAATAAAGCTTAGATTTAAGAGAGGTTTTAAAATGATTGAAACGAACAAAAACGGAACTGCCCGGGCAGTTCCGTTTTGATTCCATCAAAAAGTTACTTTTTCACCTTTAAATGCAGCAATATAAAGTTTTTTCATTTCTTCTACAGATACTTCCCGGGGATTGGATGATGTACACGGATCTTCAATCGCTCCCGCTGCCATTCGATCCAGCTGTTTTTCAAATTCACTCTCATTTACACCGAATTCCTGCAGCGATAACGGAAGGTTTAGCGATTTATTTAAACGGCGAAGCAAATCCGTTAAGGAATCGATTAACTCGTCTTCTGTGTTTCCAGAAAGGTCAAGCATCTTAGCGATATCAGCAAACCGGGAACCGTCCGCCTTTTTATTAAAATCAATCACGTATGGCAAATAAAGAGCATTCGCAAGGCCGTGCGGAATGTTAAAAATCGCGCCACTCTTATGTGATAGGCTGTGTACAATACCAAAACCCGTTCGAGAAAGCCATTCCCGCAATAGCCTGGGCATAATGCATCTCTGCTCTCGCTGCTTTATCTCCAACTACTGATTTTTCAATATTATCCACTGCCATTTTAACCGATTGTATCGCCAACGGATCACTAAATGCGTTATGCATCGTTGATACGTAGGCCTCGATTCCGTGCGTTAATGCGTCCATTCCCGTATAGGCGACAATGTCAGCCGGCATCGAATATGTCAGCTCCGGATCGATAATGGCAATATCCGGCGTGATCTCATAACCAAATACCGGATATTTCGTTCCTGTTTCATGATCCGTGATAACAGAAAAAGGTGATACGTCAGTACCTGTGCCACTCGTTGTAGGAATCGCCGCAAAGCGTGCTTTTTTCCGTAAAGCCGGTAGTGGGTTCGGTGCTTTAACTTTATCAAATGCGAGCTCCGGATTCTCATAAAAAATCCACATTAATTTAGCTGCGTCGATCGGTGAACCGCCGCCTGCGGAAATGATCCAATCCGGCTGGAATTCCTCCATCTTTTTTGCACCCTCTAAAGCGGTTTTTGCAGATGGGTCATTTTCAACACCATCAATGAGCTGTGTTTCAAATCCAGATTCACGTAAATAAGCATCTATTTTATCAAGATAGCCTGATTTTTTAATGGACTGGCCTCCGATAACAATAGTTGCCTTTTTCCCTTCAAGGGTTTTCAAAACTTCTAAAGATCCTTCTCCATAATAAACATCCCTCGGAATAGTAAAACGGTTCATGTGTGTAAATTCTCCTTTTCTGCATTAAAGTAGGCAAGCGTTCAAAAAACATTCAGTGTAAATTTCCCTTATCAATTTTTTTAAAACATTAGTGGAACCATGTAACGTTATCAATAGTATTTTATTAAAAAGGTAGTTATTATTAAGAAACCTCAGTTATCCCTCTCTACAACGGCACTTAATATCTCTTCTGTTTTAATCTTAAGTAATTTTTCCAAGAACCTTGTCGTTCCTAAAACTATTTGAATGTCTTCCTCTGTTTGAACGTTTTCCATTTTCTTTTTTTGAATCAGTTCATTTATAACTTCTTTGAAAGCATTTGTTTTTATAAGCCATTCTCCAACTAGTTCCTTAGTTGCGTCTCTCTCGTATTCGTTTTTGACAGCAAATAAGCTTTTCGTTTTTGTTTCTCTCAGTATTATTGAACTAAATTCAGAATTCATACGAATGCGAAAATAATTCTTTTGACTGTCATAATATTTTTCTTCCCTTAGCAAAAAATACTCTATCCCTAAAATTATTTCGTAATAAGGGTCTATCTCTGTAGGATAATGAAGCTTTTTTACGTCAAGATTTTTCACAAAGTCTAAATAGGTTTCCAATCCATAATGAGTATTAATTATTTTTGCATCCATTACATTCATGATTTCACTCCCTTTTCACCATCCGGAAATTGTTATGATATCGGATACATTTACCGAATTCACACAAATTAGCCTAGTTGCTTTTTTACACTGCATGTCCACCAAACTCGTTCCGAAGGATAGCTATGACTTTACCGGTAAAGGTATCCCTATCTAAAGACCGGTACCGCATAAAAAGAGACATGGCGATGACTTGAGTAGTACTTTGTTCTTTTTTCAGAACTTGCACGAGTAATGATTTGTGCTACTCTCAGTTTACTGGTGATACGTTAGAATTCCTGTAATACGAATATTTGGAGTTTGAATAAAAAAGAACGCCTCGTTATGATGGGGTTACGCACGAGGTCATTGCCTCAAAAAGCCCATCTGGAGGTCGCTCTATCATGAAGTTTAAAGCACAAAACAAACAAAATCAACTCATTGAAAACATTACCGTTCATCATTTAGTGGTCGGCGTAGATATCGCTCAAGAGACCCATGTAGCCAGGGCCGTCAGCTTTCGTGGGATTGCTCTAGGGAATCCGCTTCAATTTGGAAATCATCGTGACGGCTTCGAGCTTTTCAAACGTTGGATTGAGACCTTACTTCAAACCCACCAACTGAACAAAATCTTGGTTGGCATGGAGCCCACCGGTCACTACTGGTTCAACCTAGCACGCTGGCTCTCCGACCAAGGTATAGAGGCTGTTCTAGTAAATCCTCATCTTGTCAAAAAGAACAAGGAAAACCGAGATAATACACCCTCTAAAAGCGATCACAAAGATGCGCTTGTTATCGCGGACATGATTAAAAATGGGTACTATTCCCCTGTTCGTTTTCATTCCGAGACTTACGAAGAGCTACGTATTCTCATGGCTAACCGAGAAACCGTTACCAAACGCCTTAACAGTGCCGTCAACCAGATTCATCGCTGGGTAGACATTGTTTTTCCTGAGTTGCGGCAGGTCTTTAAGATCCTTACCTGCACCAGTGCAATCGCCACACTCAGACTCTTCCCGTTACCGAGTGAGATTGGTCAATTAACTACGGATCAAGTTATTTTTGGCTGGAAGCAATATGTGAAGCGTCATGCTGGAGTGAAACGCGCTGAGCTGCTGATTTCCCTTGCAAAATCCAGTGTGGGCACGACTCAGGCACTCCGTTCTTACAAGCTTCATCTGGGTCAGCTGCTTGAAGAATATGACTTGGCTCAGCGTCAACTTGAGCAGATTGAACATGAGCTCCGTACTATTCTCGAACATATTCCTTACGCACAGAAGCTGCTTGAAATCCGAGGCATCCATGTCACAAACCTAGCGGGTATTCTTGGTGAGGCTGGGGATCTAAGTGGTTATTCACATGGTAATGCGCTGTTACGTCACGCCGGCTTGAATCTAGCCGAAGCTAGTTCTGGGAAATGGCGAGGAAAGATGGTACTGAGCAAACGGGGCCGGCCTCGCTTACGTCATTTTCTGTATCTCATGACGATGAGCATGGTCATGACTAACCTCGAAATTCAAGCTCTACACCGCTACAATGTAGAAGAAAAGAAGTTAAAGAAAATGAAATCCATTATGAAATTATGTGGAAAAGTAGCACGGATGCTAGTCGCTTTGGCAAAAAACAATACAGCTTACGAACCCATTAGGGTATTGCCACAAGCAGCATAAGCAATACATCCTCACCAGTTCATGCATTCGTAGGATTTCAAGAAGCACGGAGTATCGGGAGACGTTAAACAAAAGGGCTCGGACCCGTTCCGTTAGAAAGACCGACCTCCACCCCTTGGTTAAGATGTGACGAAGGAATGATAGGGCTTGGACCCGTTGAGACATGGGAGTGAGAATCACTAAGGCGAAGTGGAGACGTGCAAATATGGAATAATTTGGGTGATTAATGCTCACCCTTTATTTCTGCATGCCCAATTCTCCTTTAACTGACTACCAGCTCCTCAAACATCTCTTTCTTCGAATTAAACAAGGGATGAAATCCTACGAATTCATGAGCTTGAGTGAGGAAAACGAATTATATTGAGGGAGTTGACTGATGACAGAAACGATCATCATAATCGCATCATTATTTGAACCAAATTGTTCTTTAGAATGTACTGAATCCTCCTTATCATACAATCCCTTTCCCATTTCTAATAATCCAATGATGGCATCAATCTTATTCAATCCATATTCCCCCTAAACGATAATAAAAAAAGGAAGCACAACACACTTAGATCTACTAAGTGCGAGGTGCTTCCTCGCTCCGATATTTAATTAATCAATATTATATACCTACTTTTTTTCTATGTCCATAGCAACCGAGTTACTTTGTCCTATCAACTAAGTTTCGGAGTTTGAGCTGCTCCTTCATACAAAATTTAATGATCCTTTCCCTGTGTGACTCTCGGATCTCTGTGAATTCTATAGCGGTTTGGAACATACTCCTATTATTGAGCTTCACATAGACAATTCTTGAAACAAAAGGAACTGTAAATGCATCCTCCCCGTTTGCAATATACAAGTTTCCTTGTATTCCAGACTGATTCTTTTTAAACTTTGGTTCTTTACTGAGAAATGACACCCCTCCACCGCTGATGTCCTTTGTAACAAAGGAAAGATCCTCCTCATTCAAGCTCAAAATGAGTTTTACGGCTGCCGGCACTCGAAAGTATTCTCTTTGCTGGATATGAAGAACATCCTTGTCACCTGGAATAGCTAGTTGAAGTTTAGCAGGAGATTTCTCTAGCTGTGTCATTACTCTCGTTTTAAATTGGTACCTGTCTCCGGATTCTCCACGATATGAGACAAACACTTCCTGCAAAACAAGCGCGGGTAACGAAACTCTGTGTTTAGAAATAATGGAACCAATCCTAAACGAGATCTCGTCAATATCCTGGATCTGTGCAACCAGCATATTTCCCTCTCTATCCTCAATTTCAACATACTGATTTACAAATAAAGTATCTAGAGCATTCATGCGTCCTGATTATCCCTCCTTAATTTGTGTAAACGCAAAAAAAGCACGACAAGCCCAAGAGGGGCTGCGCGTGCTTCGCGTTTTATGTATTTAATTCCTTTAATTTTATCACAAGGACCAACTAGGGTAAATGCTACGACACCATTCAAGATTAAAGCGGAATGCAACCGACACCGCATATGGTTACTGATGTTTTCCTGCAAGATGTCGTAACTCCTTATAAAACTTGACTCAAGACAGATAATATTGTGTTTTGTGTGCGCCAGATGTGGCGGGTATATCCCATTTAAAATTATAATTAACTTCTCACAATAAAATAAGGAGGTGAATCCTTTGGATAATAAATTCAGCAGCAATTTGATAGCTTTTATTTCTGGTTTACTTGTATTCTCTACTGATTTTTTCAGTAGAATGCCATCTTTGGACAGTACCGGTTTATCACTTTTTGGTGGATACATATTTCTTTCAGTCTATCATGGTTGGAAGTTCGCTGCTCCGCGACTTTCCAATCTTACTTCAGCAGTCGTGTTCTGGCTATATCCGGTGGTTTTTGGTTTTACAATGCTTTGGGCGATGCTCATCGGAATGATGATCTCGGCACCTAAGTTTGTCATTTCGTTTTTTAAATGGCGATCTACAAGAACCCAAGCTACAAAACCATTGATAAATAATAATATGGCCACGGCATCTATTCATACACCTATCGAGCACAGGTCTGCTGCAGACCTTTCTAACGTGGTACCTTTACATCGTAAAAAATAGTTCTTAATTTTCATAATGTATTGGCCCTGCAGTTCAGTTGAAAGAAGGTGATTAACTATTACGGATCCTGTCATGCTTCGTATACAAAGACGCGTGGTGGAGATGAAATACACTGATTCAGTCGAGAGTTACGACGACACCGTGGAAGAAGTCTACGAGATCAGGGAAGTCAGAGACTGGGTTTACTCTATTTTCAGGCTTTTTCCACACTTTATCTACTTTATCAGTATGGAGTTTGATTCCCATCTCACTGTCCTAGCTTGCCTTGGTGATGTTGAAACCATCCGACTTGGAAGTTATCCATTAACCCCAAACGAGAATAAAAAATTAGGAATAGACATTGTACAAGAAGCACCACGGGCCCTCTAAAAGATCTCAATTGATGATGATTTATTCCTAGCAATAGATTTAGCCATTCGGAAATACACAATGTCGATTGAGGACCATCTTGGATCCTTGATAATTGTGGACATGATTCGAGGCGTAACAAATCGATGGACATAAAGAAGCGCACCAGGCATATTTGCTCGGTGCGTATTTTCTCATTATAGGCGTTATAAACTTCCCCATATGTACCTCATTACAACTTAATACTCATCCACTTCCACAATGCACAATCCTGTTCATTATGTTCCCTAATTGAATGTTACTGTTTAGTGTGACAATTTCATATCGTCTATCAGGTTTGGTGAATCATCCTTGCCTTTTTCGGTTCTTAATAACTCACGTTCGTCGCCGTTATCCTCTACAAGTACAGCTACAAGTTTACTTTTGCTGCCATTTTCATAGACTTCAATTTTCATTTACACATAACTCCTATTCAATATGATTGATAAAACGCTAATGGGGCCAGTCTTCTTGATAACAGTAAAAGTGCAGCTAAATAAAGAAATAAGTATGATACAAGTTGCTCCAATAAAGCTGCTGCAGAACTTTTTTAAGCTAGTTCTCTTCTACATGAGACTTTTCATTTATTCGATTAGTCGTAACCTTCTATATCAACTCGCAGCACATCTTGTATGTCAAACCATTCTCCATCAACTTTGAACCGTTTGAGCCGGATATCTACCTTCTCAACAACCCCAATTACTCGTCGGTCCTCGAATTCATCGTACAACTGAACATTGATTGGCAAACGCTGCTGGATAGATACTGCCAGGGCTCTGCTGACGATCTCTTTCTCTTGATCGTCAAGATAAACACGGCCCTTCTTACTTTTTTCACGGACATGTTCAACGTAAGCTTCTTTATGTTCCGGCATAATCATACGGCTTGATTCCCAAAACATGTTACTACCTGGTGTAAGTTTGTTTCCTATCATCGTGATCACCTCAGAGCTAATTATATAAGAACATTAGTTCTTATTCCAGTGACTATTTTTTCTAGGGAAGCAGGGTTAATTTGCAAACAAGGGGCTTTCACTTAACTTTCCAGGACATGTCCAGTTTTCGAATATCACCTGCAACAATAATTGGTATACGTATTGCACATAATTCTCAGCTGTTCCAACGGTTCCATATACCTTTTTATATCTTCTCCATGTTAAGTTCATTATGGAGGAGATAGCTTATGTTAAATGAACCATTAAAACCAATGCTCCTTCAGCCGATGCTCCCTTCACAAATAAAGAAAGACTTTAAATCGAGCCTGAAATGGGATGGCTTTAGGATATTAATACATTATAACCACGGTGCGGTGAGAGCTTTTACAAGGCATGGAACAGAGGTTACGTCAAGATTTCCTGAACTGAATAATATTAAACTTCCCGTAAAGACGGCCATATTGGATGGTGAGTGTATTGCCTTCGATTTAACACAGGCTAAAGATCAACCTCCAAAATTGTGGTGGGATGACGCGATGACTAGATTTAATACAAAAAAGGAATCAGCTGTTAAACAAATAGCAAAAACTTTACGAGCTCACTTTCCATTATGGGATATACTTTTTTTGGATGGTAAACCCATGCTGAATTCATCATTCATGCAGCGCAGAGAGGCGCTTGAAGATATAGTAGATAATTCAGAAACTCTCTCAATTACCCCTTTATATAATGATGGAGAAGAACTGTTCTTGAAAGCTAAAGAGCTTGGACTTGAAGGAATTGTTCAATATCACCCAGACGCTCAAATTCACCTAAATACACGCTCTAAAAATATGATTAAGGTCAAGGCCTATCAGTACATTACCTGTCAGATTTCTTCAGTAAGGCTTGTAGGCGGTTTTGGCTGGGGTTTAACCGTAGATGGCAAATATGTAGGTCTATTGGAATTCCCACCGAACAGCAAAGCAATACGTGCGTTTAATCAGGTCTCTAAACAACTAGTTACGCATGAACACAAAGGCTGGAGATACATCGAACCAGTTTTAGGTTGTAAAATCAAATTTCAGTGTTTCACTAAAGATGGAAAGCTGCGATCACCGAAGTTCGAAGAATTTATCACAATTACTTCTGTGTAAAGAAAAGCTCAAGATATCCTTTACTGGCGCAAGGATATCTTGAGCTTTTTTACATCGATTTTTAAACGATACCTTTGGTTAAATTTATAGTTGTTGCTATTGTATGATCGATACCTTCTTTGATGTAACATCGGAGTTCTAAACAGTAACCGCCTCTGTATTATTAGAAGGGAAATGTCAGAGGTGGTAATTTTCACAGGCATTAAATTTGATGCTCAGGCTATTCTTCATCATAATTCATTATAATGAACAGCAGGTGTTTTCTGACTAATGTGCTGATTTCGTCTACCATAATTACATTGGTCCACTTTCATCAATTGATCGGGGGACTGTGCTATTGACTACGGAAAGAAGAAGTAGTAGTCGTACTTGGGTTAACTATTTGTGTCTTATTACAAAGGAAGACTACTAATAAATTTTAACTGTAAGACGAGATATAGGATAATGTAATCAATTACAATGGAGGAAAAGAATTATATGGCCAATCGTTTTATGAAAGAACTGTCTTCAGATATACAATTACATACAGCTATGATACATAAAGAGCCCATTGTAGTATTTAATTCGAATGAACTCGTAGGGAGCGGAGTCATCGAAGAAATCACGGAATCCTCAGTAAAAATCCGTGGTCAGTATTATTACAAGGGGGGCTTTACTTTTAAATATGCTAAATAATAAAATGCCCGGGATTCAATAGAGCGAGCAGGATCATCCAGTTTAGTCCAGGTATCAATATATTTTGGCTTTTACTTTCTTGGTGATAGGATATAAAAAAGAAGCCACCTGGTTAAGATGGCTTCCTCTAATTACACTACTACTTTATAAATGTAACGCCAATCGGGTTATACAAGTCACATTCCCCGTTCTCTGAAACAGCCCATACTAAAATGTATTTATTATCTATTGCATCTACCGCAAGTGCTGTGTATGTTTTACCATCATCACTCTTTTGGGGATTCTTAGTAGTCCTCAATACCCTGTCCTCCCATTTTAATGACACTGAGTCGTTTTCATTCATTTGGCTAAATAACTTCATATTCGCTCTCCTTCATTTAATTTTTCACTCAATTCATTACCTCGTAATTGGAGCGGCTTTATAGTCTGCTATGTCCCCAATTCCCCTCTAAGCCTATATACAAGTTAAACGTGCAAGCATAGCTTAATGATAAAAAGATTCTAACTCTATTTTTATTGAACGGTTTTCAGTTCCTTAAAGTTTATAGTAACCTTATAATCAACTCTTCATTGGAGATATTTTTGTTGTGCTCTTTTTGCAACTTATCCAGTTCGAGCGGCTCAACTTCAAAAAAGCCATTATCCTTCTCATAGGAATATTCTTCATCTATCAGCTGGTGAATGCCCTCCTCATTCTTCTCCATAACTGCATCATGCAGGCGAGAGTTAAAAATCGCTTTCAATAGAACCCAGTCGTTTAACTTCAAGATCTTTGCACCCCTTCGATTTCATAAAAAATAAAAGAGGCCCAGCAGACTACTGCTAGACCTCTTGTTCCATAACGAATAATTTTTGGTAATTCTAACTTGGAGACGAATCTCATCATGTTATCAGAATTAACGGTAATCGCCATTTAAAATCCATGATCCATCAACTCCATGATTAACGGTTATTGCTCAAATAGAGTACAATCATTTCCGATGAACAGGTGATTCTGCTTTTCGCTGGCGCAGATATTCCTGCATTAAGCGATCGCGTTCATGACGCTCATTTTCATTCAAAGGCGGGATAGCAAGAACACCTTTGCCTGCTTCAGCAAGTTTTTCGAAAGCATCTATTATTTCTTTGCTGTCGTTAGTCATTAGCAAGATCCCTCCTCAAAGTATTGATCAACCAGTTTTCTAGCTGCCTCCGTCTCGATCGTCATCAAATGTCCACCGATTCGTACTGCACCCAGCTTCTCCTGATAGTGTTTAATCAAATTGGTTTTCGAGGTAAAAGCAATAACACCATCAAATCCCATCTCGAAGCTTATCTTACAAGCGAAGGCGAATAAATGAGCACCTACGCCGATAAACAGTTGATTACTTGAACCGATATTCCAAGGGGCATTTTCGACAAGCATTACATCGATGTAACCTTGAGCAATCTCATAGCTGATAAGTCCTTGGATCTGATCAGAACCCACAACCATAAGTTTTGCCACCTTGCGATTCGGTGCTGAGTATTCCTTAGTCCAATTGAAATTAATCCAGCCTTGCTGTTTAGTAAGATGTTTAAGATCTGAACTCAGCAAAGGCTCTATCAATGTCTTATATTCTTCCCCAGTCTCCCGGTGTATTAAACACGGTGTTAATTCGTCAATAATGATGTCAATTTCACAATCGATATTCATACTTTCCTCCTGTGTATTATAACATAAAAATAAAATAGATTATGTACAGCGCTGTGTGCTCTGCTGTTTTTTATTTCCGACACATGAGATTTCACGCTTAGTTAAGCGTACCGTATTCCCTAAAGGAGTGATTGCTGTAAAAACAGGCCCTCTTTTTGTAAATTCAACACTTTTCACCTTTGCAACCTCTGTTCGGACACCAAATTCTGTCTCTACATCAAAGAAAACATTTTTATTAATCATCTTTTTTGCCCTCCTAGAGAAACGTTAATTTCTAAACAAATATTTACAGATGTAAAAAACACCATAAGTGCTATGACCTCAACAGTCATGCGTCAAATGGTGTTTTGATATCCATGAGGATATAAATTGAATTACTCAAGAAGAATTAAAATACAGACCTATCCCACACGCAATAAAAATTATCATTAGAATGCTCCCTATGCCCAAGCTGGGGAGTACGTGGAAAGAAAAGGAATGGTATTTATGTATTATATCACTGCAGCATAATCCAGACAATAAATGAACTTCATATACAGTCAGTAAAATCTCTAGTTTGGTTGTTTGGGACCAATAACGTATACCGTATGTCCATACTTTCGTCCGAATTGTTGTGCTTTCTCCAGCTCCTCTATATACACATCTATGATATTTCCTTTTATAGCACCACCAGTATCCTCTGCTTTCCGATATCCCACACCCTCGATGTATACCCACCATCCCATCGGGATGATCGTCGGATCGACAGCAATAGTTCTTCCTTCGGAAACTGTAGTTCCTGAAGATGTAATACCGAAGGCAGGATCACCTGGATTCTTACCCGTAGATTCAAAACCAGCGGTATATGCGGTCAACTCAACATCATCCAGCTTAAACTTATAATTTACCGGCTCTGCTTCTAACGTAATGACTTTTGGCTCTTCAGAATGTGAGTGATTATCTTCAGTTGGAGTATCTTCATTAACTGTTTGTGTATTGGATGGAGGATCTTCGCTAACTTTACTTTGGGTCACAAATGGATCTGAAATGGGAACAACAGGTTCAGGAGTTGCAGTACCTACTGCAACGACCTTTGGCGTATATGGATTGATTACTTGGCGTTTTAATACTTTCTCTGTAGCCGAGACTCCGTTTTCTACCCGTAGCAAGCGTTGTACCTTTTGTTTACCTGGCTTTCCCTCTTGAATTACTTCTTCCGTTCCTATGAGCATATTCGGGTCATTATAAGTTACTGTTTCGTAGGGGATTTCTTCAATTACCTCATTCTCATTTTCGGAAACTCGTGTCACCCGTATTTTGACTTTTTCAGAGAGTTTCGTCATTGTCGAAGGTTCTACAATATCCTGCTCTCCCACGCTCACATCAAGCTGCTTAAGAACTTCCCCTACAGTTTCAGCATGAGTATTAACCGTCATATTGTGACTATCCACCATTACTTCAACACGTTTTTTTACTAGTGCAGCACGTTGAGGTTCATTGCTTTCCCCTGAGTTTAGGACGATTACGACTGAGATACTGGCGAATACAGGAATCGCGATCGCTAATCCTATTAGAATTTTTCGGGTCCTATCATATAACAACAAAATATCCTCCTTAAAAAAACAAAAAAGTACCAGACAAACCCTTTTGGGGCAGCCTGGTACTTCCAGTTCGATGTTATTTGGTTAATTTCAGTATAAGTGAGCAGACAATAAGTAGCAATAACAAATAGGAAATCTACATTATACTTTCAGTAAGTTTGCACTTTTAACTCTTCGCCAAACTTTACCCAAAAGGTAAGGAACACCAACAGCATATCCTTTAAATTGATAAGCCCAACATTCACACCTTTCTCAGGAAATGGAGATTCACTAAATATTGATTGAAGCTATCGAATGAGAGGCAAGTCGTGATTGTTTTTTTACGAAGTCTATCCAGTTTAGCTGACTTACCTTTATCAGTGAGATCTGTCCCAATTACGATATTATCTTGACTAAGAAAACCGTTTAATGTTAAATAAAGACCCTTAGCGATACCTTGCCTTTGGTGGTCTTTTCTAACGTCGACATACGATATACTGTACGATAAAGGATGTTGGGGATCTTGATAAAGCAGCATTACTCCCCTGACATCTATCCCTTCAACGGCTATTACACAGTAATATTCCATTATCGATGCCATGTTAAAGTCTATAGGAGAGAAAAAATGAAAGCCCTCGTAAACTCTACTACCGTTTGAATTCTTTCCTTCATTCAATCCCCCTGCAATTTCCCTCAACTCATTTAGAGGTATAAACTCATACTTCACTATCTTCCTGCCCCTCCTATGATCTATATACTATCTGGGGTTATAGTGCGGGACTTTTAAGGAGAATAGAGCTCATCCATGATACCGGAGAGCGGAATCCAATAAAAACCGATCAATGCACCTTCTTCAAGACCCGGAACGTTTTTCGCATAGCGTTCACAAGCGTTGAATTTCCAACCTGTATGGTTAATAAAATTTGTTGGGAAATTGTCTATCGGAGTTCCATCTGATGTGTAATATCCTTTTTCCAGTTTTCCACATTCCACATCTTTCTCATAATCTTCGAATCCCTGTAACATCGCAGCTAGCAACGGTTCTTCGTTGCTCTCTAGGTCCACTCCAGTAACAGTGAATATTTGCTGCCGATAAATGAATTTCTTTCCTTCTATCCCTTCAGGGATCGTATCGACGAATAGGTAGTCCGTATCTGGATTTAAATCGTTGAGGGCATCCTTGTAAGACTCCAACGTGACGGCTGATATTTTCACTTTGTTATTACCAAATGTCATGAATTTTTACCTCCTAGTAATTTAAATAAAAGAGATGAACTCTTACTGAGTTCATCTCTTGACCGGTATTTCCGTTACTAAATTCAAATTATTAATTCACATAAGAATAAGCAGTTTGATATTTTCAATCCTTCAAAATAAAGCATTTCAGAAGTATATAGTAATTGAAATCATGTTACTTGTTCTTCTACAAATTCTCCCATGCTAAATAACTGATTACTGATATTACTCTCCAAAAACTCCATATTACCAAGTTCATCTGGTGCAGACAAGTACGTAGTCACCTTCCGCTTAAAATATTCTCTGCCGTACCTTCTAATAATCGCGCCGCATGAAATGGTTTCAAACGCCTTGTCGCGACGAATAGCTCTCCACTCGTCTCCTCCGCCTACGCAGTTGATGAAGCAAAGATCTTTATAGTAAAACCCTTGCCCGACACAGAAGTTCCCATGCTCTAACATTTGGATCAGATAATCCAACGTTTTACATTCCGTGAGCATCCTCTTATCGAAAAACGGGTCTCTTGCTGCCCGAATGTAACGATTACGCGAACCTATCTTTTCCCACGTTTCTAGCCAAGTTGTATCTTGTTCACCATAATCCTTTATGATTTGAAGACCTTTGTAATTCTTGCCTTCAGCAGCAAGCTTCTGAATAGAGGCAAGTCGGTCCTCAGTTATTTGGCGAATTTCCCATCTGTCTCCAATAGGATTTGAGTAATTATAAAAGTAACCAATTTCAATGATTTTCACAAGCATTTCTCCATTCGTTGTTTATCGTTGATTAAACCCACTCTGTGGACGATTCGCGGTCGGCCTTAAAGTCATAAAATTCTAAGAAAGTTAGACCCCAATCCTCGGATCCGAGCGGTCTCTTCTCTACAATGCCAGTTTCCTTAACTACTTTGAACTCAGACTTTTGCCCATCTTCCCCTTCATTGATGAAGTAATGAGCATGACAGTCCTCCATGTCGAATTTAGTGATACCACCATACTCCACAGTAATTTCTTTTTCCATTTCAATGATCATCACACTTTCCTCCTGATAAAAAATTTGGGTTGTTCAGGCAAAAAAATAACGCCTGACAAAAACCTCTGATTCTCGCATTGGCGATTTTAGAATCAGCAGCTTTGGTCAAGCGTAATTTAGACATTAAAAAGCGCACCAAAGGATAAAATGTCATTAGACATAGTAATCACCCATGGGCGCATTTGAATTCATAAGAATAAGTGGTATGGCGCGTGCCACCACTATAAAAAAGGTCAACAGTAAAGTAAAGGTATACATCAATTATAGCAGACTTTCGATCCTTCGCATAGATAGTGAAAGTCTACTTTAATAAAGAAGCAGGATTAATCATCGACACGTTCTTGCTCGACCCCACCCATTTAAGGTAACCAAAAAAGTATTTCACATCGTTTTGTACTCGCCGGCAGCTTAACAGAATTCTATTTCTTGACTATACAGCTGACAATAATTAATTCAACCTGCTAAACTTCGTGCTTGAATCCGTTATAATTTCTCCAGGATTTAGTTTCACCTCAAAATATTCGCTGTATTCTTTCTGTTCAATGAGTGAATGGCTGGCGAGTATTGTGATGTTTTGCAACTTGTCCTGATCTTCAGCGCTTGCGTACACACGTACGAAAGGAAATTGGTTTGCGATCGTGGAATGAATTGCTTCAAGGACTTCATCTCCACGTAATTTCCCAATCACATTCATAGCCAGCACTCCATTATGACTGAGTTTTTGCCTTGTGATGTCAAAGAATTCCCTAGTAGTTAGATGGAAAGGCACGACATCGTTGCTGTATGCATCAAGCACGAGATAATCAATGGAGTGATCGAGCTGTTTGGACAGGAGCTTTCTACCATCTCCAACTTCAACAGAATCTCCTTCGTACAAGAAGTATTTCTTACTCATATCAACAACAACAGGGTCGATCTCTGCTGTAATCACATCCTTGCCAAGTTTCTCGTAATGGCGAGCCGTCGTCCCTACACCGTGACCAACGATAAAAACTCGCTCCATATCTGTAATTAAATTGTCTCCAACCTCTTGGAAGTGACGAGCATATTTGAATAATACCTCATCTGGATTATCTAGATTAATGCCCCCTTGATAGCCCTTCGGACCAAATTGCATGTAGCGGTACTCCCCAGGAATACCATTCCTTTCTTCGCTTTCAACAATATATACATTATGGTACGCACTCGATTCTTCAGCGATTAATCGTGTACCTGGTGCATTAATATGACTCTCTGCGAATTGAAGAAAGGGAAGAAGACAAAACGCAAAGCTAGGTAACACAAACACCATTTTTCTTCTGAATTTCAAACCTATATAAAGGATTAAAGCTATAACAAGCCCACCAGTAAATGAGGCAAATATGACCTCCAACGAGGCCGCAGGCAACAGCCAGAATGTTACGAGTATAGTACCTGCGATACTCCCTACTGCGGATATCGTATGGAACTTACCAATCTGAGCCCCACTGAACGAAAGGCTAAGCCCTTCCTTTGTAATCGCAGGGACGATAGCACTCAAAGCAACGTTCGGTACAAGAAAAAGGAGCAAACAACCTAGTAGCACTCCAATATTATTAGGCAATTCATTAAGTGAGTTCAATACTGGAGACACCATAGGAACAGCTGCGACAGTAATCATCGCGATTGAAAGGTACAGAATGACCATAACCTGAGAATTAGATCTATCAGCATGTTTTCCTCCAAACCAGTACCCTATTGTAGATCCGGTAAGAAATGTGCTAATAATGGCCCCCCAAGTAAACATAGTACTCCCAAAATAAGGAGTAAGAACTCTTACAGCTGCGATCTCAAATCCCATGTAAATAAAACTGGTCACAAATGCGAGTGTATAATATAAAATCATCTCCGCTCCCCCTCTCTAAGACAGCAATTTGAATCCGTCTGCTTGTAATTGCTACATCGATGTTCTTCATTCAAAAAAGTGTTCATTTGGAAATGCCATAACTTAGACCATAATTTCTCAAATATAGATAAGTGTTGATGATTCAGTAATCCGACTTGAATTCCTAACCGTTGCTTCCGGAATAGATTCAAAACTTTGCCTCCTTAAAATCCCTGTTAAACAGAAAAAGGGAAGCACCCAATATGGCTTTATCGCCAAAAGGGTGCTTCCCTACAAAAGTATTTAATTATTGTTTAGTATATATATACTAGCACTATAGGTCAATACTTATTCCACTTACTGCTCTTGAACAATGGTCCTGTGACTGAGCTTTCAGGCATACGATCGGAAAGAGATAAAAAAAGATGCCTCACTGAAATAGGCATCTTTTGCTAATAGTTTAGGAGATTATCATTAGACTAGCAACCAGTCCAGCCATTATCGTCATCTGAGACAAGACAACAAAGCCGTCATCTTTGAAATAGGCGGAAAATTTGCTTAGAACAACGGCTATAAGGCACGCTATAATAAAAATCAGGCTACCAGCTAACATTAATTAAATTCCATTCGCCAGAGTATAAGTTAACTTGCTAGTGTATGTAGTTGCCACAGCACCAATTGTATCCCCAACTTGGTAAGAGGATCCTTCACCGTTAAGCTGACTAACGGTTACAGTCTTCGGAGTATTTATCCAAAATGTTGGAATCACTTCATAATCACCCATACCAAATCCAGGGTGAGCACTGAAAATAGTTTGTGGAGTCGATGACAAATGGAAGGAACTAGACAACGGTCCGTGTGTAGGATCCACTTCCTGCCCAATACTCACAAGGACTTCTCCAGATCTTACTTCAACACTAGACGCTGGATAGGACAAGACATATGTACCATTGCCCCCTGAAGAAGGGTCGGTAAGTGGCTGACTGTAAAAATCTTCTGCAGATAACGTAAGTGTCCATCCGTCTCCTCGACCCGTGTCATCAGTAAGATAAATTTTACTTGATACCGTTGCACCTTTCCATTCATTACTGTTGATTACCTTAGGTGCGAAAATGATTGGATCCGCTGAAAATGTGAGTTGTCCCCCTACTAAGCTAAATTGGCTTTCAGTCGATTGACCAACTTCCTCTGCTGCTGCAGATAAAGGAACAGACACTAATAGTGCCAGACCGAGTAATGATGCTCCAAACTTCTTTGTTTTTGACATTTTCATTCTCTCCTTTAGTTTTTAGTCGCCTCTAGAGTCTCTTTAGAAGTTACATACTCATCACCCCTCTCAGATTTTCTTTTTGACTTCTTAAATAGAAGAATGATAAGAAGTAACATAACAATAAAACCTAAAATTGCAGTCAATAATATTACCTGAGTATCATTTTTCTGTGTGACTATCTTAATAATATTATTGTCCGCAAGTGTTCTTTGAGATGTGGTGACCTCTTCTTGGTTTAAGGTGAATTCAAATTCCCTTGAGAACCTTTGATCTTCCCATTCTCCTACTAATACAGCTTTATAATTCCCTTGCTCAAGGAAAGTGTCTTTTAAGATAAAATCAGTTTTTGCCTCCGTGTTAGCATATACGGAATCCATACTTAATGAACTCTCATAAATATTTTGATTCGTATCGAGATCAATTAACTTCATTTCAATATCTGGCTTTCCAAGAATGTTTCCACCATTTTCAACATGTGGTGATACACTTAACAAACCATTGCTTAAATACTCATATTCAAAATCAGAGAACGAGAATTTTGAATTCGCTTGATCTGAGTTATAATCGCCAATAATCTGAATTCCGATTTTAGTTAAAGCATCAGTTTGGAAGGTTACTTCTTGAGATTTACTTTTTACTACTTCAGGTTCTTTATATTCTTGTAATGCTATGTAAGAAATATATTGGCCGTAACTCAAATCTTTAGGATACTCAATGTTGAATGAGAAATTCTTAGCTTCTAATGGCTGAAGAATTATCTTTTCTGGCTTTGTCTTAATCCATTTAGCTGGACCCGATACTGTCTCTCCATAATCTCTAAAATTTTTACCACCATTTAGTTTTGGAACAACATCAGCAGGATACAAATAAAATACTGATTCATTTTCCTTGCTATGATTTGTGACTGTGACTGTATAAGTATGCTTCGAACCTGGAGTGATTTTTGTGTGAAAACCACCAGCTAAGGTTTCTGTATTCTTGTCAGCTATTATCATTGATACTTTAAAGTCTGTAGCAGAAGCAGTATTAGCAAATAAAGTGAATAACAGCATACATAGAACTTGAATACGAATAGTCTTTAACTTCATCATTCTGATCTCCTCATTTGTTTTGATAGACTTTCCAAATTTTGCTCAAGAAATCATTAAAATTGTTGGGCCATGCTTATATTTCCTTATCAGAAAACAAAAAAGTACCCCACACTTACCAATGTAAGCGCGAGGTACTTCCTCGATAGAATATTCAATTAAAATGATCATATACCTACTTTTATCCTAAGTCAATATACCTAATCGGAATTTTTATATTGATGCATGATACACTATTGATCATGCATCCATGATCAAATAATCTAAACTTCGCTATACATTTATCAGCAGCGCCTCGTTACAGTACATTTCATAGGGAATGAAGCGGAATGCTCACAGTAGCCATTGCCTTTTTCTTTTGTTCATCGTTTACATGTGTATAGATCATTGTCGTTTCTATCGAGGAGTGTCCAAGTAGTTCCTTTACGACGCGAATATCTACTCCGTTTTTGAGGAGCATTGTCGCGAAAGAGTGCCGAAGTTTATGGCAGGATAACTTCATGTCCGATAATTTTGGGTTTTGGCTCTTAAATTCTGTAAACATTAGGTTTGCGATCTTCTGAATCTGACGGATCGATAACCGCCTTCCCTTTTGTGAGACAAAAAAGGCTTCTTCCTTCTTGCTGTATGGTGTAATCCGTTCTTCCTCAACCTTACTTAGATATTCAACTAGCAGTTCAGGCACAGGTATCTCATTCCATTTACGGCCCTTACCAAAGACCTCAATTGTCGCCTTCGAACGCTTAAAGTCCTTAAGGTTTAATCGATGAACTTCTCCCACGCGAAGGCCGCAGTATCCCATGAGAAGGAATATGGCTATGTTTCGATTGCGATACCTGCCTTTTATAAACTGAAGACTTTCGACTAACTCTTCTTCCTCTAAGTAAACTGGCTTCTTGTTCCTTTCAGTCTTTGATTTTTTTACTTCCATTGCAGGATTCCTAGAAGCCATCTCAAAGTCTATCATCGCTACGTAGAACGATCTAATTGCCGAAAGTGATCGATTTCGGGTTCGGTCGCTTGTAGACTCTTGCTTACTCACAAGAAAGTTTATTATATCGATCTTACCTGCTTTTTCGAGGATAGTTCCATTTAATGAATCAAAGTAAGAATAAACTTCCCTCATATATTCACGCTGTGTCGCGTCTGTATAACCCGATTGCTTCATCCATATAGAAAAAGCACGAATTTGTTCATCATATACATCTTCCAATTCATATTTACGTGACGAGTCCAACGCCTCACCTCCCCCTATTTTCCTTTCGAAATTATTACATGCTACGGTTAGTAAATTCTTATATCTTATTGTTTAGATTTAGAGTAGTAAGGACGGAATTCCTTAGCCGTAAATCTCGTTTCCAAGAACAAATCTGGATTGTATATAATATGCGGCGGAAGCTTAAAAAACTTACAAACCTTATCTATGATCTCGATTGGTGGAATCCTTCCTTCATGAATGTGAGTACGGAAAAGAGGTCTACTGTACCCTAAATACTCAGCTAAATCTCGGTGGTTGATATTATGGACTACCATTAAACCTGCCAGTATTACATTCAATATTTTATCACCTAAGAAACCTTGATGTAGTTTGGTCTCAAAAGGTATTTTAATCTGCATTTCCTCGCAGTGTTCAAAGAACAAAACATCTTCTGGTAAACCAAAAAATTCAGATATTTTCTTTCTATTGGCTTCGCCAGGATTTCTTTCATACACCCAAGAATGTGCAGTACGCTTCGAAACACCTATTGCCTCAGCAAGCTCCGAAATTTTAGTATTTGTACCATAGAGCAGTGCCATGAGAATACGATTTTTAACAGTATTTTTGGTAGGAGTACGAAATCGGGGCTTCTTTATACCTTTCCCAAGATACCTATGTTGCTTGTCGTATACCTTACTATTATCCATCAAAATCTAAATTCACCTCTTTAAGAATTTATTCCCTCTTTAAAGGACTAATATGTAATCTTCTTAATATACAAGTCTATTTCTTTCTCTTCTTACCCTTAAGGGAATCTCGGAACTTTGATACAGCTATTTCTATAACAGGTTGCCAAAGATCGAGCTGTTTTTCAGTCATAAATTTAATTTCATTTGCAGATAAGACGTCTATACTATGAACTAAACACTCTGGGTATACCTTATATCTTGGTTTACTAAACTCTATCTCATAATCATGATCAGGAAACTCATCACGAATCAATTGTCTAAGCTTTTGTTCATCATCCTCGATAATAATAGCCTTCCTACTGCCTGTAAACGGTATAGGAAACGATTTATAGTAAATCTTTTTATCCAGCAAAACAATACAGCATTTCTTTGTAAATGATGTCTCTAAGATAGGTTGAAGTTCTAACCTATACTTTCCAAGATTCGGGTCGATCAAATGAATGTCGTCATCTAACGCTTCATCAATTACCTTTTTCACAAAAACCATCACTCTACCTCCAAATGCATCCATCCTTATTTATCGGCCATTAAATTTTATCGTGTAATCTCGAAAAATTCGAACACCTTATTCTTGTCTATTAATTTATTCTATTAATCTTAAAAATACTGGAATAAAACGACTTTCTTTTATGTGAAACTACCTTTCTTCCTAACTAAAAATCGTTTTAGTTTGAAAGTGCGCAAAATCTGGGTTTGGCGTACTTATTTTAGCACATATGTTCTTATAAAAGTAGATGTTTCTTCAGAATTATATCTTATCTATTGAATTTTCTCTTCGTTGATAAATCTTATAACTGTGTTTATTCCCCCCAATCCCCCTCCTAGTCTCCTTTTTTGTAAACAGTTCACTTTTGAGTTTACTAGTAATTTATTATGTTAACTCTTCTGTTGACCGTAAGAAATTTAGATTCATCAAAACTGAATAGTTTAATGAATATTAAAATGATCATATAATTGTTTATTATACTTATTAATTTACTTAATATATTCATATTTATTTGTATATTCATTTTTATGAACAAAAATATATGTGTTTAAATTAAAATGAGGGAGGGAGAATTTGATATAAAAATGTTTAGGCGAAGTCGAGTTGATTGCTCCAGAGCTTCACGGCTTGTTGTCCCTGCTACTTTTAACGTCGCAGGGACTCAGGCGGTGGACGATAAACATATATCCAAGCTGGAACTTGCTCAAAGCCATTCTTTCTCAATCTGTTTGTAAACGTTAAGTTTCAAATTTTTCTCTGCTCTTTGTTCCATTTCCCTCATGGTCTAAGACAAAGCTGTTACTGTTAGGTTTCTGCTCAATTGAAGCAATTTAATACTGCCACTTCGTTAGCATATACCTGCTTTTTAGAACCTTTAAAGATGAGATCGTTATATCTTTGAACTTCACCTTCCTCAATATCGATTGAGTCATCCCATTTCTTAGAGCTCTGCAATAAAAGCAGAGCTATTTTTGCTGATACTGGATAATATAGTTCCAACTCGTTAGTCTGTTCTAGATTATTGTAATCCGCCTTTGTATTGATCACGGGTTGATCTCCGGTTATAAATGGAGTAGGTGTGTTATTTTTTAGAATTATGCAGACAAAATTATTATTAGGGAGCGACATCTGATGACCTAAATTCGTAGAGAATACATATTTTAAAACGTTCCAAATCCTTTCCGGATCGAAATCAGACCAGTTCCCAGGAATAAATTTCATGCTTCTAAGGAATGATTCTTTTATCACATTTGTCCGAAAATATTGAGTGCAGATGAATTCATTAAACTCTGCCTTCCCCTGCTCGTCTTGATAAAACGATGCATCACCTTTTCTGAGAGACTCTAAATACGGCTTTCCCGTATCTTCAATTCTATTGTGAAGTTCTTCTTCAATATTATTGATCTCCAAGTCAAATAGAGCCTTCACTTCTTCGGAAGATTTCCTCTTCTGCTCTAAAGTCCTTTTAATTTCGAAGATCCGATTGAAATAGATAATCCAATCTTTATTAACTTTTTGAACTTCAGGAGGCCCCAAATGTTCTATGAAAACAGTCGTTATTAACTCAATATCGAATGTAGTAAGTTCATTTAAGCGATAAAAATCGCGGATATTTGCAACATCTCTAGCGCTGGCAGGGAAAATCTTATTGTCCCGTAAACAATAAAGTCTACCATTTTCATTCTCCCAGGCAGTCAAATAATGCCTCCAAACATAATGCTGCCGTCTTTTTTTCCCTCCCATTTGACCACCCTTTTCAAAGTATATATTCTGCTCGATCGCTTAATGCTCCCGGTAGCAAGTCAAAAACTTTATATCCATGATCCCAGCTTACAACTTCATTTTGTTGAGATAATAGTCATCAAAAAACATCATCAACTCATATTCATGAGGTATGTCGAATCCAAAAACAAAAAAACCATCCTTGTGGATGGCTTTTACTTCTATATTCTTGATACTGCTGCCTGTTTTATAGCTGACTGTTCAAGTTCCTCCAAGTCTCGCCGAATGATGTCCTCTGTCAAAGATTGGGATCCGGCCACCCAATCCTGCTTTTTACGCCGTGCAACGACTTGTTTATATGCAATGATTGAGTCAAAATCCGACGAGGACGCGGGCCGACGCGTTTGAGAAGTTATTTGATTATTCAACATGCGTTTCATAAGATCCACTCCCTCTTCTAATAAGTCTGGATTTTGAAAATCACCCGAAAAACAGAATTTATTTGGTAATATAAATTTACCACGTTCCGAAGACATATTCAATGATATCCGGTAATCCTCCACGAGAGCCTCTTTTAAAATATGGAGTTTTACGGCTGCTGAATCTTTATCGAATAATGGAATCCTTTTATCAATATTAAACATATATCCTGACTCAAGAAACCATTTGTAAATTTGTGCTTCATCATTAGGTCTAAAATTCAATGATTCAAACTCACGAACGTTAAGAACATGGCCAAACTCGTGTTCTAGAGATTGGGCGCAACGCTCATGGAGATTTAACATCCTTAGATTTTCAATCAGATTATTTTGGTCATCTGATTTCATGTGCCCTTTAAAAACCAGATCCCTAGCTTCATCCAAATAATATCTTTTCTCTGTTTCATATCTTTGTTCAGTGTTGTCAGGTAAAAGAATAATCCGTTCCTTTTGAGAAGAAGGTGACTTATACATGAGAGCAATTCCATCACCTGCTAAATGAGAGCGAAAACGAAAATAGAGATTAAATAATTCAATTTCATGAAGTCGAGCTCCTCGACGAGTCGCTATCTTGATCCCGCCATTCATTTCGTGTTTTGTTCTCGGAGGATATGTATACTGAACCTGTTCACTGCTTTGAATCAGTTCTAAAACAAGTCCAAGCTTTTCTCGAACATTTTTAAAGTGAGGCTTTTCAAATTCATATATAGCTTGATTGAATTCTTCCCAAGTTCCGTATTCTATTTCATCAATTACAACATGGCAATCATCCTCATCTAACCCTAAATAATTAATAGCTGTGACGAACTCTAATTTAATTTGGTTTTCCAAAATTTCAGCTCCGTTTCCCGTTCAGATCAGTCAAGCTTGTCCATTTACTGGTTACTCCTATATCTCTGCATCTAAAACTTGCATTATTCTACTGGAGCCCTCGTGTAATTACTAGCATCAGAGATGTTGGATTAGTTTCGCAGCATCCAACTTTAAGTTCACTTAATTGTAGCTGAATCTTACAATACAATACTTCGTATACCTAGAGGATTATCTATAATTTCAGCTTGCTGCTTATCTGCAGAAAACATAAACGCTACTTCTTCTGTTAGTAGAAATATAGGGTTAGATATACCGATGCTTTCGATGGCTATACATGACTTAGCAATTGGATTACGTGTTGATTTAATACCAACTATTCTACCAGACTCCTCTCTATATAATTCACTATCAAACTCCATTATTAGCACAAATTGTCCCTCAGGCAAACAAATTATAAAGGGACAATGTATCTTGTTTTTTATTACTTTTAACGTTGAATTATCTGTTTCAGGATTATAATGAAGCGTGGATTTTTTATCAAACAACAGTTTCGCAACAAACATATACGAGAACCATGTTTCTTTATTTTCAAGTGCATTCAGTTGAACACAGGGTTCTACTGCAAGAGCGTCATAGATTTTAGGTAAATGTCGAACAACTTCACCGAGATAAAGTAGTATTGGCCAGGATTCAGAAACCGAAAGTTGATTTATAGTATCTCCAGGCCGAATTTTCCCTAAGAAGTTAATTAATTCAGGGTAATTAAACATACTATCAGCATTTTTTTCAGTAATAATAACCTCTGTATAGTGACGGAACTGGTTGTCTTCAGCTTTTCTTCTTCTTGATACAGATAAGCTTAAACCGCTAGGATGATAGTAAGCCGTCTCATCTCCAAACCCCCTTATTTCAAACTGACAAGTAGCAATCTCTTTCCCTTTTCGCATTAAAGTAACACGACACACATCATAAACTAAAGGAGCGATAACAGATAAAGAGTCAGCGATATCGTCAGTGTGTTGAAATATATTTTTGAAAGTGCTTTGTGGCAAAGACAACTTATTAAGATCTTCAGATAAAAAAGAAGTTCGTACACGTGGAAAAAGTTTATGAGTTTTGTCAAACAGATCCTCTACTTGGTTCACCTCAACTATGGCAACACTACCTTCTTCCGACTGACTAATGCTCAGTTTCATATCTCCAATTAATTTTTGGAGTTCTAATTGAACCTTCAATAAATCAAGCTTATTCTGGTATGACCTTTTCTTTATAATAGACAATTGTTCAATGAAATGGTCTACATCATTGCTCATTTTCGAAGGATCCAATCGGAAAGAGTTTTTTTTCTTTGACAAACGTTCATGAAATTCAAGGAGTAACTTTTCATCAAAAAAACGGTGATAAATTTCATTTTTAAGAGTATCAACCAAAATAAACACAAGAGGCTGTGTAGATTTAAGTGTGAATTCCATATCTGCTTTATTAAGATTACTACTTGGAATGTCGTTAGCAGAACTTTTCACATTCACCAGAAGAAACTCAGCATGCATTGATTGTTTATGACTGGTTGATTCACTTCCAATCTGGCATGAGAAATCTATACCATAGTCACGTTCAAGTTTATTTGGTATTAAATTAAGTGATCGCTGGGCATAAATTCTAAATAAGTCTTCTCCTAATTCACCGATTTTTTGGCTGTTATTTCTATACTTCGCCATTTGTTCCTCCAAGATTTATTAATTTATTTAGAGTATATACTTTTTTCGGAAATAAAGATGAGAAAACGTATAACCTATCAAAATTCCAACTTACTTTCCAAGCTTTTATAGAAGTTATAACTTGAAATAATGAGCCTTTCACTAGGAGTCCATCGGGGGATATCTTAAAAAAAGCAAGGGTGTGTAGAACCCTTGCTTCAAGATAAACAATAACTCTATTATCTAACGAATACCAAACACTGTATCGTACATCCGATAAATCATTGCTGCACTCTCAGCTCTCGTTAACTTCCCCTTTGGTTTAAAGGTACCGTCCGGGTATCCCTGAACTAATTGATTGACGCCTAAACCAATGACCTCTGATCTTGCCCAACTGGATACTTCTTCTACATCCGTGAATTCAACTTTCCCTTCCGGTATCATCGGTCCGTACAGTGCATTGGCCAGCATTTTAGATGCTTGTTCTCTCGTGATCATCTCTTTCGGTCTAAACTCGGTTTCACTAAATCCTTTGACCACTTGATTAGCGAGTGCAATTTTCAATTCCTCAGCATACCACTCGGTCTCATTCGTATCGTGAAACGTCAATTCAATGGTCTCATCGGTCTCCAGCTGCAGCGCTCTTACAAGTAGCGATACAAATTCAATCCGGGTAATTAATCGAGCCGGCTCGAATTGGGTTCCTGTTCCTTTCACAATACCTAATTCATACAGCTTAAGGATCTGGTCCTTCGCCCAAGAGTTGTCGATATCCTCAAATGGAGATTCTAGCATAGGTGGCGATATGGGTTCCTCTTCTTCGCTGCCGTTCTCCTCTGGTAAAATTTGAGGCGGGTTCACACTTGGCGGAGAGACAGGTGCCTCTGGACGATCCAAAGTGGTTCCTACGACCGTTTTAACATCGGATTGATCTCCCGCTTCATTTTCCGACCAAGCTTCAAATGAATAGGTTGTCTGGTGCATTAAATCGTCAAGTACAACATGAGTTTCTTGCCCTCGGTAGACTTCGTTTCCTCGATAAGAGAGAACAAAGATCTCGTTCTTCAGCTCCGTTTCAATGTCGAAGGTCAATTCACGTGCTTTTGAAGCATTCACCTTGATTTCATATGCATCCGAAGGCAGCGTATATACATCAGGTACGAGCACTGTCCCGACTTCTGCAACCTCGTTGTAAGGGACGATTGACCAACCAGTGATTTTGGCAGCACTCATAACATCCGTAAACTCATACGCAGGCTCACTCGTTTCCTCCACCAACTCTCCGTCCAGATAGACTTTGTATCCGTCTACTCCAGGTACAGGATCCCAAGATATTTTCGCGCCGCTGGTGGTGACTTCATCCACGTTAATCTCAACATCCACCTTCGCTGGTTGTGTTCGGAATGAGATCGGTGTCAACTGGCTATATCCGGAAGCATTCTCTGCTCGTACAAACAGGTCATATTGTTGGCCTGGCTCCAGTTCGGACAATGTTGCTCTGGTTTCCTTCGTTTCCGTAAGGGTATCTCCATTTCCATCTACAACTTGATATCGAGTGGCGGACTCAACTTCATCCCAGATCACCGTTGCTTGTTCGGCTGCTACCGCTCCCATTCTGACGCCTGCCGGCTTTTCTGGAAGGGTGAAGAAGGTGATTTCGTTCTTCTCCCCTTGCCCTGACTCGTTACCTGCAGCAAGGCCTACGCTATACTTCGTTCCCGGAGTCAAATGTTTCAATTCAATTTCCTGCTGATCAGAAGCGATTCTAGACTCGATGTTATTTACATTCAAAGTATAGTATGTGGCCCCGGTCACGGATTCAAAGGAAAGAGACGCCTCGCTCTCCGTGACCTCGCCGATGGTAAGATCAGCGATTTTATCCGGAATGGTCAGTGAGCTGACCGTGGACTTCTTCCCTTCGCCGGATCCATTCACGGCACCGACACTAAACTCATAGGAAGTTCCCGGATTCAGCTGCTCGATGATGATTGCTGGATCGCTTGCCGTCTCGATTACTCGACCCTCCGCATTATACACCTGGTAGTAATCTGCAGACTTCACGGGACTCCACTCCAGACGAACTCGCTTGCTGTCTAGCGGCTGCGCTGACAAGTTCAATACGGTATCCGGAAGCGTGGTGAATTCTCCGACATAGCTCTTGCTCTTCCCTGCCTGATTACCGGCTGCTACGCTGTATTGATAGGTGACACCGGGCTCCAATGCAGTAAGCTGAAGCATGTCTTCCTGAAGGGTATACAGCTCACCCTCGAAATCTACTTCATAAAAAACAGCGCCGCTTACAGTCGGAATGCGTATCTCTGCAGCATCCTCTGTGATGTTTGTAACAGCAGCACCAGCTGGTTGCGATGGGACCGTCACATAAGAGATACTGTTCATTTGGCCCGTTCCCGATGCATTGATTGCCTCGAGGATGAAAGTATAATCCGTTCCCGGCTGAAGCTCGTTTAGAGTGTAATCTACACTCTCTACTTCTTCGATTAAATTCATCTCGGCATCATAAATCTTATAGCTCGTTGCCGATTTCACAGGATCCCATCTCATCGAAATGGCGTCTTCCGTAGCACTTGCTGACAGATTATCTACTTTCCCAGGAAGGGTTAAGAAGGATCCCGTTGTACTTCTTCCTTCACCCGCCGTGTTACCGGCTTGTACTGCCCATTCATAAGTCGTTCCTGGTTTTAAATCAATTAGGGCTAAACCGGGTGTCTCCCTGATGTATTCTTTTCCATTCACGCTCACTTTGTAGTAGGTAGCTCCCTCCACTGCCTCAAAAGAGATATCAGCTCCCTGTTCGGTGATGCCCTCAATCTTGATGTCCTCAGCGGATCCAGGGATGGTCCAGTAAGTATAAGCAGCCTTCTTACCTGTTCCGCTTCCATTTACTGCAGCAATCTGGAAATCATACGGTCTACCTGGCGAAAGACCGTTCATGGTAATGCTTGTTTGGTGAGTCTCTTCGATCTCTTGGCCATGGCTGTCATAAACTACATATGATGTAGCCGATGGCACTGCATCCCAAGACATCTCGATTGAATGATCGGTAGACTCAGCCTGTACGTTATTCGGCATGTAAGGCAGCGTTAGGAACTCTCCGCTTGTTGCGGCCCCATAACCGGCCATATTCCCGGCTGCTACCGTAAAGGGATAATTCTGTCCGCCGCTAAGCCCCGTGATGACCATCTCGCCGCTTGACGTTTCATAGGTTCTTCCGTTGACAGACAGGAGATACTTCGTGGCTCCCTGCACTTCTGGTATCCACACTGTCGCTTCTTGTTCTCCTATTTCTTGGACAAGCACTTCTGCTGGCGCGTCAGGCAGCGTGGAGAGAACAATAGAGTTGGATTGTCCGGATCCGCTTCGGTTACTCGCTGTCACTTGGATTTCATAGGTGCTGCCAGATTCCAGACCGGAAGCTGTAAACTGCTGGGTCTCTGCAGGTAATTGGATCTCCTCTCCTCCATTGATGGTAAGGAGATACCCGTTTGCTCCTCGAACTGCATCCCATTCGAAAGAAATGTCTGAGGTGGTAGAAGCAAGGCTGCGGATGCCTTCTACCCTTGCCGGCAAGGTGATGACATCGTCTATTGTGGCGTACTCCCCATAGCCGGTTTCATTCTCCGCAGCGACTCGGTAATCGTAAGATGTACCTGACTCTAGACCTGTATCGAGGTAAGATGGCTCTGTCCCTCCATAGATCAGCTGCTCATCTCTTTCAAGAGCATAATAGGTCGCGGTGTTCACACTATTCCATAGCAGGGAGATCGTATGCTCTGTAATCTCCAATCCGCTAAATCCCGCTGGCGTATCGGGAAGTGTGAGGAATCCGACATGTGTGGCTTCGCCTTCGCCCGTCGCATTAATCGCGGAAACGGCGATATCATAAGTGCTTCCTGGTCTCAAGTTATTGATAGGCTGATATACTGTGTCGGTAACGGTCTGGTTGAATGCTTCCTGCTGTGTCGCTGTTTCTGTGGCGACAATCCGGTAGCTGGATGCTGAATCGACAGGAGATATATTCACCAAGGCCCGATCTGCAGCTCGTCCATCCTTGCTTACCTGCACACTCGATGGTTTTTCTGGCAAGGTTGTGATTTCAATAGGATTACTTACGCTTTGACCGACATGGTTCGTTACAACTACTTGGTATTGATAGGTGTTCCCGCCACTTAAGGACGAATCGACGAAGGAGTTGGCTGGATGCTCGACTTCCCAACTTTGGCCTGTCGATAAGTTCTGAACCGTATATCGATACCCGTCTGTATACGTTGATGCGGCAGGTACAGCCCATTCCAATGTGGCACTGTTTTCACCAATGCCATAAGCCTGCAGGTCAGGAGCTGCGGGTTGTTCCTGCAGCTGAAGTCGTTCGGTCGTTATCGTTGTTTCATAGCCTACTCGATCGGTAGTCTTCGCATGAATATACCAGGTGCCTTCATTATGGATCGTGAGAAACTGTTCGTCTTCTGCTGCAATGTCCCAATCTGTGGGCATTTCAGGAGAAGTCGTGACCTTGTACTGCCGTTTATTCGGATTAATTCCAGATTGAGCATCAGCATACTGGATCTTAATCTGAATATCCTCTTCCGACCAAGATCTGCTCTGCGGTGTAATCTGAATAGTCGGAGCAGTTTTATCGATGTTACTAACCGTGTAGGTATACTCTGTCTGATTTCCTGCGTTGTCTTCTGCCACAAAGGTGTACGTTCCATTTTGTGTCACGGAATAACTCGCCGTCGCATGATTTGCCCAAGTGCCGTCCGGAAGCTTAATCCGCTTGACTCCGGTTTCACCGTCACTTGCTACCGCAGTCAATTCAATCGACTCGGATGTCCATGATTCATTACTAGGTGAAATATTTATTGTTGGATTTGTCGTGTCCACATAGGGTATATGTACTACACTTGAAATATTATTTTTGTTATCTACCGCTGCGATGTGAACATAAAAGTTTCCATTTACTACAGTTGGCATAGTATAACCGGTGCTGGTTGTCGTGATATTAGCTGTTGGAATTGTAGATGGATTTTGATCGATCACTAGACTATAACCTTTGATTTCGGCAGTAACTGTGACAGGTTTTTTAATCGAAACTAACGTTTCACTAGCATTTTTGGGATATCCTTTAATCGTATAATTGTATGTAGTACCCCTGTCAGTGGCAGCATCCCAAGTCACTCGGGCCTTCCTATCAGAACCCATAGTTACTTTCACATTACTTGGCACATTTGGTTTTGCTTTATCTGTTGCAGCGTAATCTTCATAATCAGCTAAATAGCCTCGATAAATAGACTCACTATCTCTAAAAACTTCTACCTCGGTCGCATATCCTAATTTGAAGTCATCTAATTCCAAGGTTCCATCTGTTGCCCATACAATATAAGGAAGTACCCCACGATTTACAAAATCATAATCAGTATTTTCTGAAATATAGACATTGGAACTATAAGTAACCCACTGATTATTTTGTGTTTCATTCATCCACCTGGTTGGAAAATGTGAGGGTTGCTCTCTATAAACAAGTAATGGCTCACCAACTCTAAAAACATCTTTCCTCATCGTCATGGGCTGACCAGTCGGTGAAGGGTTATTCCATACCCCGGTTCCTGATGTACCTTTCACAAATTTCTTTTTTGAGTTATTCCAATCATAGTAAATTACACCGTAATCGTAGTTAGTCCCATGTGAGGATACAACAACTAAACTTGTATCTTGCATTGTCAAAGTACCGCCATCCACGTAAGCAGAGAATTCTTCAGGTGGATTATTAAAATCTACATCCTCAGCAAAACGGATAATCCTTCCATTATCATCGCGTCGTTCATATCCTTTTTTGAACCAGCCTGTTGTAATAAAGGAATAAAGCATTCCTGTCGTGCCGCCAGTCATCTTTGCCTTGAAACTCAAACTCAATGTCGAGCCCGCAGGTACAGATTTCCCTTTATATAAATGGATACTAGAATCGGCATCTGTATTTGGATAATTAAACCAGTTTCCAGCTCGATTTGTGTAGGTATCTGTTAGTTTTACAACATTCGTTCCATTACTCCCTTTAACAATTGATTGATTCCCTGTTTTTGCTCCAGTCCAACCCCATAGTAAATTCGGCTGTTCCTGACCGCTTTCATATGATGTATTTGATAATATGTCAGAAGGATTCATATCTACAGCCCATTCCAATTTCACATGGTCATCTTTCTGATATACACCCGTAAAGCTAGGTGCATTACTTGCTGCTACAGCTTCACGAAAAGGCAGTATTGTAGATAAAAGTGATGCAGATAAGAGTATAGATAAGGATCTCTTAAGGTTCTTTTCCAATTAGGGTCGCCTCTCCTTTTAATCATTAACAATTTGCTATAGATCGAGATCTTTAGAGTGTTAGAACTTTAAAAGTTCCACATGTATGTTAGATCATTACTATACTTTCCTATTCAAGTTTTGAAGATCTAACCATAGATAGCCTCTTCTATCACCTCCATTTGAAATTAAAAATAGTTAGAGCAATCTCGGTCTGAAACGCAAAAAAACCTCGCGTCATGGACGATAGTCCATGCTGCGAGGTACTTCCTCGATCTATGATATTCAATTAAATAAGATTATACCCTCAGTACTATATACTGTAAAGTCGATTATTGCTAACAATGTAACGTTCATATATAGGGGGCATCAAGGTAACAACTGTTTAAAAGAGACGTGAGCGATGACTAAATATTTTAACATACGGGGCACACTGAGCGTGCCCCGTCCGCTTAGAAAGCGTCAATTTGATCAAGAATTTTATATACGACTGCAGCTGCCTGCGCACGTGTCGCCAAAGCTTGACTCGCTAGAGTGTTTTGACCAACGCCCTCTATAAGCTTTGAATTAATTGCAGTCGCCATTTCCACTCTTGCCCACGAGCTAACTGCTTTTGCATCCACATAGGTACTGAGTATATTATTAGCCTGGAGATCAGAAATTGAAGAAGCGCTTTTAATTTGCTTCAGCGCCCTCACAGCAATTGATGCCATTTGTTCCCTCGTAATGTTGGTATCAGGGACAAATTCCAATGATGATAATCCAGTAACTATCCCATATTTCCAAGCTGAATTAACTGTCTCGTAGTACCAGTCATTTTCCTCTACATCTTTAAATGGTTCATCGGAGTTATTTAGGGTTTTCATCTTATCCCCTAGGGCCTTTACCAGCATAGAAGTGAATTCGGAACGTGAAACGTATCGATCTGGTTGAAAAGAATCGTCTGGATAACCGGAAATTAACTGTTTCTTTGCCATAAAGTCTATAAGCGTATAGGACCAATGATTCTTGATATCAGTAAACGATTTCTTGAAGCTCATTACAATATAATTACCCGCTTTAACATTTGAAGCTTTTTTGGAATTCACGCCCGAGGTGCTCATTACTACATCAAATATAGCACCGTCATAGCCATAAACATTGGCAAACTTTAAGTCTCCCTCGGTGAAGACTTTAATTTCAATATCAAACGGATTCGCCCCAATTACTGGGCTGCCTGTATGGGTAAATTGAATGAAATTCGTTTCGGGAATGTACTCCTTATCAAAGTTAGCGCCAAGTTCTACTTTTCCAAGCGAAATGCTACCACCAGTATTCCATCCAACCATTTTGTTTAAATCAACAGTTACGTTACCAATAGAGCCCATGAGTTTTACTGGAATGTTCTTTGTTCTAAGAAGACTACTCAAGTTACTATCAATGGTTAAATTCAGTTTGTCATTCAATGTTATCATTTCTGAATAGTCGACCACCAGCTTGTTTGAGCGGGGGCTATCATTAATTGCTTTAGAAATAGACTCTGTGTTCAAAGTGACATTATAGGTCCGAACTGAACCACTTCGTTCTACAATTGCGTTTGCTCCTTTGGCATCAAATACATTGATTTCTCCGCTTGAACTGACGGTAACTGCACTGGACGATAGTGTTGATCCACTTCCTGATGAAGTTGACTCAGGTGAACTACCATTTATACTTGCTGTCGTATTTGCCTGTCTAATCACATAGAGCTTGTAGCTCTTAGTTGTGGTACCGTTAGACGCTATAACTTCTATAGGCAATTCAACACTCGCTCCTTCTTTAAGGTAGGTGTTAACGATCTTCCCGGAGATAACCTTCTGGCCGTTGAGCATAATTGTACTAAATGAGTCTTCAGTATTTATCTGGATATCTACGCTACTGGTGCCCTCAGGGATATATGTGACGAATGCTTCCCCGTTAGTGCTGTAACTCTTTGAGTTTACGGAAATACTTTTAATACCGGCATCACTACTAGGGGATGGTTTAATTAGTATTATCTCGTATTGATTCGTAGCACCGCCGCTAGCAGTTACCACAACAGTAATCGTATTGATCCCACCGTTTAAGTCCACCAAGTGATATCCAGTTGTTCCAACGTACGTACCGTTAACCTTAACAGTAGTGTTACTGTGTGCTTTGGGTTTCACAATAACATACGTTTGAGACGGTAACACTTTTCCTGTATACCTCAGCACGTCTGCTTTGAAATTCTGGTCTATCTCTGCATTTTCAATTACAAGCGAAGTCAGATCAGCATTGTTGATATCTTCTTCTCGGTTAATTTGGAACGAATAGCTTCTGACAGTGTTATCTCGCAGGGAAGTAACCCTAACTTCAATGTAATTCCAACCGGTATTAAGGTTGATGAAACTTGAGGTCGCTCCATTGATAACACCATTACCATTTACTTGAATGGATACCGCGCTATCCATTGCATATGGCGTCAAGGTTAGCGAGGATATTGTCGAACTCACTCTTCCAGTATAAGAGTAATTATCTGGACTAAACGATGATGATAAAGAAACATCAGTTGAAAAATCAACCCTTGCCAGACGACTATCTCCTTCGCTATTAGCAAAAACTGAAATTGGTGCTGCTGTCACCATCAATATGAAAATCAGCATACAACTAATAAATCTTGACCACATTTTACTTTTCACTAGCTCCACTTCTCCTCATAATGGATTTCCTAAACTTAAAAGACGCAAAAAGGACCACTGGATTAAATTCCAGTGGCCCCGGGTGCTTCCTCGTAGGCAGATATTCGATTGTCCATATTATAAGAAAAAAATGGAATTAAATCAATGAAATACTGATATTACGGGTCAATTTGATAAAGGACTCAGCTAGTCTCACATTTTTAAATGTCCGAAATGTATAATCACCAATCAAACTTTGGAAGAGACTCAACAAACTCTGCATCTTTATCGAACATCACCCAGCTGCAGTCGTGCTCCAAAGCAAAACGAATGACGGTAGCAAGGTCTTTAGGGGTTTCGTCTTCATTATTAAATTGTTCGCCTTCATGAATATCATCTGTATTGATTGGAACTAGCCAACCGTGCTCCCCTTTTGTATACAAAATGACGCTTAAACCATTTCCTGCTACCTTCTGAAAGTAGCGTGCCTCTTCATCCATACTACCTTCAATAAACATGCGGTTGGCTGTTGATTCCGAGATATGTACGGTTGATAGGACTAACATTTTAACAATTTCCATATTATTTAATACCGCTCCTTTAATTAATATGAGTTAAATACGAAAAACTTAAATCTCTATAGTGATTCAGCTTGATTAATTTCAGTTCATTTAGGAACAGAACTTTTAGGTGCTCCGTCGATTCTGATTCTCCTACTAATTCTAAACCATCTACAAGGAATCACTCCTTGAATTGAGTTGCAAACAAAGGAGAAGTGGAAAACTATCTCCACTTCTCCGTTCTTATTGACAGGGGTTAGTTTATAAGCCCCTGACTTATGCAATTGTCACAAATATCGTCAAATTCAAGCTGACGTGGTCCATCTTTACTAGGATCATCACTGCTTTCCAAAACAAAATCACAGTGGCAAACGGAGCAGCGTCTCATCGAGTACGCGGTTCCCTCGAATACAATTGTTCCTATACCAACTTCAACTCCTAAGCCTGAAGATTCCTTATCTGAAGTTAGATAGTTTTCCATACCCGGATGCTTCAGGATGTCTTTCATAAGCTCCAGCATATGCTCGTAAAAACCCAGGAAGTTTTCCTCAATATATGGCGAAATAGAACTTCCACCGATAATTACGAATCCTTTACGGATGTTTTCCTCACCGTATTTCTCCATGGCGTCGCTGGCAGTCTTCTCATCTATAAATGTATCACCATATCCATCCGCAGCATTCTTTATTGCCCAAGCATTAAGGATAACAATTCCATTGTCCACTTCCACATCGTTGACATACGCAAGATTTTCGATGACATCATTACCACTGCTCACGGCCACATTCTGAAGCGAACTCTCTAAACCGAGAAGCTTTTGATATAACTCTTCATCCGAGGTACCAAATGGAAATTGTTTTCGAATGTCATCGATGTGCCAGGTTGTGGCCAATAAGGTGTGTTGGGGAAGACAATCACGAATCGAGATAACATTAAATGCAGTTTCGATATCCCGTTTTCCTTGGATGACTTCCACTAACGAAAGTGTGAGCTTTCTCCAAACGTCAAAAGCAGGGTGCGTTTGGGTGTGCGCTGTGGCTGCGTTTCTAATAGACCATTCTCCGGGTTCACATACTGATACTAATTCCGGATGACCTTCTTTCTTGTCTAAAGGCCATACAAGTACAAAAGGTGCAGTTATTCCTTCGGATGACAATAAATCGAGGAATGTTAATAACAAATTTTTAGGGAAACTAAATCTAGTTCCATTTGTTGTGTTAAACACTTTTATTATTTGATCTAATTGTTGAGTAAACTGCTCATCATCATATACCTTTCCATTCACCCTTGAATTACCTGTCTGGTTTTGGATTCCCAAATCATCTAAATGTCCTACTTGTGCCGTTTTCAATAAAATCTCCTCCGTAAATCAAATTTTTGGGTTGTAGGTGTAAAATAAAAAACACCTCACGAGTCGACTAAAGAAATGGTCACACGAACAGTGTGCATTAATCCTTTAATCACCTTGTGAGGTGTTTCTTACATTAGAATGCTCTCTTTGCGCATGCTGGAGAGTTCAGTGAGGTTGAATTAAGATATATGGATATAATAACACGAAACAAGAAGAATTAATATCACAGAAATTAAAAAGGACCCTTAGAAAAGGGTCCTTACAGTGACAACCTATAAGTTTAGGTTGATTAACCTTTCTTTTGCGATTACCACGTTTTTCTCCAATAACTCGAATCCAATATAGTTTCGTAAGAGCTCTGAAGCTCCTACGGCCACAGTACCGGATCCCATGAATGGGTCGAGTATCAGATCTCCTGGATTACTTAAAGCCTTTATCAATGGGCGAATGAGATCTAGTGGAAACTGACATTCATGATCAGTTTTTTCCGGATGATTGTTTTTTACATTAGTAATAGACCATACATCACCAGGATTCTTGCCAAGGGGATTTCCAGACAGTTGTCCCTTCTTAGGACCTTTAAAATGTTTCTTATTGGGGTACTTCTGCGGCACACGGATAAAATCCAAGTTAAAGGTATAGTTGTTCCCTTTGGTAAACCAGAGTACCGTTTCATACCTTCCGGATAGTCGCTTCTTACAGTGTAATCCATGCTCAAAATGCCATACTATTCGGTTCCTAGGTACCAATCCTACCTCTAAAAAATAACTAAATAAAAGACAGTCTAGTGGGTACACTCTACCTTTATCTACGTAATTGCCAACTTGGTACGCAATACTTCCTCCATTTCTAAGCACGCGAGCGCAGGAGTGGATAACATCTCGTTGCCACTCCAAATAAACGGAAAGCTCCTCTTTAGATTCATAAGACTTTCCGATGTTATACGGAGGAGAGGTAATGATCAAATCCACACTTTCTTCCTGCAGTTGTTGCATGCCCTTCAGACAATCAATATGTTCGATGGTATTCATGGGGAGTTCCCCTTCCAAATCATTAAATCAGATTTGGATCAGGCGAGACTCTGTTGTTGCCTCTTCTGCAGCGTTACCTGCAGATGCTACTCCTCCCGAACGGGTTATCAGCACGAAGGCGAGCCACTTTGGACTTGCAAACCAACCTAAAGTCGGTTACCTTCTTGCACCTTTAGTGGAGAAATCCCCATAAATGTTGCACAAACGATTTCATTCGCATCACCCTTTTAACAAGACAATCTGTACACGAAGAAGGACCTCGCTTATTCTGTTTTCTGTATTTCGTAAGACTTGTTGCTTAATCAAGCAGTTAGTAAATTTCGCAACAAGTCTTCCGTGTCTTTGCTTTATTTCCTCCAACGTATGCCCTCTTCCGATCAGATCTGAGATGCTGTGAATCTGCCCAAAGAATGACTGAAGCCGCTCAACTTCATTAGCTGGAATCGAGTCATAAAACTCGTTACTTGTCCACAATGATTGTCGGCTTTGCTGCCGATACGTTTTTAAGAGTTTTTTTATCTCTGAAAACAATTGATCGATGCCAAATTGCTTCCCCAGATGTCCATATTGCTCGATCAATTGCTCTGCTTCATGAGGAGTAAAATTCTGAGGCACTGCAATCATCTTATTCCTTTCATTTTGAAGCTCCTTCATCTTTCGCATTGCCCGTTCTTGGAGAATTAGATCCTTATAAAAATTTGGTTTCATACCAAGTTGCACGCCTTCAGCAAACAAGGTGTATTTTCGTCCAGAAGCTTCTAACATTGGTACCAGGTGAGCTGAAATGCTCTTACTGACGTGAAGATCTATCTCGGCTTCTGCATATTTTTCTGATATAAACTGGTAGATTTTATTTGAGAATGCTTTCTGCTCTGTTCTTTTTGGTGCAGGATTAAGCGGATAATCCTCAACTACTTCATCAAACCCGATGATTCGTTGATTGTAAAAACTCAAGAAGTAAATATGCTCCTTCGGGAATTTACACTCTTTGAGATAATCTATGACTGCAGTTATCCATCGGCTGCCCTTTCCACGGTAAAACTCGTGTGCCGGTCCATTCTGAATTCGATTGGACGATTCTATAATAAATGAAACTTTCATCTAAAATCCTCACTTTCAAATAAGAAGAAAGAAGTGGGTTAGGGTTACCCACTTCTGTCCATAATATTATTATGCATCCCAAAGGGTTAATTGACGCTCCTCCTGGTAATTCATAAAGATGTGTTCCGTCTTTCGATTACGAACCTGACCCAAAGCCCTTTTCGTAACACCACCCACAGCTGCATCAATGGTTTCTAAACGCCAATCCTTGTAAAGATCGAGTATCAAAGGATGAGCATAATAAGTAACCATCGCCTTCCCTTGAATGTCAGTTAGACGTTTCGAGAGATCAATGTGGTCTTGTCGTTGAAACGCTCCACTGTAGAGATGTTCATTATTTAGATAAGGTGGATCAGCGAAAAAGAAAGTCGATGGACTATCATACATATCAATGATGTCTCGGAAATCCTTCTTTTCAATTATTATCTCTTTGAATCGATCAGCAAATCTATCAATGTTGTTGATAGAATTCTGATAGTCTCGAGCAGGACACTTGACCTTGCTCGAACGAAAACCACTTTTTTCATTTGGGTGAGGTACAATCTTCATTCTCTGGATATAATAGTACCTGACCGCTCGCTCAATGTCCGATGAGGGGCGTTCGCCAGAAAACCATTCATCCTGCCATTTTTCGAATAAGTACCGACTTGTTGGCAATGCACGGAGACGACATTTTAACTCTTCCCTCTGATCGCCTGCCATTATTAGCATGAAATTTGCTAGGTCCGCGTCCTTGTCGTTAAACACTTCAATACGTGTGGTTTTAGCCTTTTGAGTAACTACGTGCGCTCCTCCTCCAAAGACGTCCACAAAGGTTGTGTAAGTATAGTCCTCTGGAAAAAGGGAAATTAGGTGCTTCGCAAGCCAACTTTTCCCGCCATAATAGCGCATAGTAGATTTAACATTAGATAACTTGTTCATGATTGTTACTCTCCTTTTCCGAGCTTTTTTTAAGTCGGAGAAGGCAGGAATCTAGCACTTTTCCTACCGCGCATACAGCTAGGAGCTGCGCAGCCGCTACTTTTCCCGTTAGGGATATGAGCCGAAGGTGGCCACAATGGACTCTAAACAAGGAGTGTGTACAGTCTGGTTCTCCTTTACCAGCTGCTCCTATGTTCCTTCATCGCGCCTTGGATCAGAGAGTAACAATCGGTATACTATAAGCAAAATTCATTCGCATCACCATTTATCTATAACAAATTGATTTGGAGTTTCAGTAAGGTCGCGCTAATCTTATTTTCGAACTCTAACGCATACTCTCGTTTTATCAAGTACCGCTCAAACCTAGACATAGTTCTGCCAAACTCCCTCTTAAGTGCCTCATACTCTTCTCTTTTAGCACACAATTTATGAAGAAGGTTTATATCTTGACAGAACTCTTGGAATTCAATAGCACGATCTTCTTGGTCTATAGCTTCAATGAAGTCATCAAATGCTTTTTGTTCGTCCTTTCGGCGCACATGATGCTTCTTCATGACATGCTTCAGATCTTCCAAGATAGTCTCAACCTGAGGTGGAAACATATAACTCTTATGTCCAAATTCATCTAAAATCCACTGAGCCTCCGCAGGGGAGCGAGTCATAATTCCAGCTGCTAACTCCCACTTTTCCCGCTTTATATCTTGAACCTTTCGAAGAGTTTTCTCTTCTTCGATGAGTCGCTGATAGTAAACCGGCTTACCAGCCAATGACTGCCCTTCGCCATAAAACTTATGCTCAATTCCATGTTCATGGAAAAGCCATCTAAGTTCGTTGGCTAATGTCAGACTCATATGTAATTCCACAAACAGCGGTTCCTGAAAACTTTGAAGAAAATCCAGAACTTCCTTTGCAAAGCTAGCGCATTCCTTCCTACGGGGATGATATTCACGCTTTGGATAAGGTCTGACTGTTTCGTCATACCTATACATGCAACGATTTACCAGACTTAGGAAAAAGATATCTTCCCGGGGAAAATCTCTAACTTCCATAAAATCAATTACAGCGTTAATCCACCGACTCTTTGGACTCTTGTAAAAAAGATGCGCAGGCATGGGATCAGCCTTTCGCGTTTGTGACTCAATGATTAAAGCAATTCTTCTCTTCACGATTCATCCTCCTGCTTCAGTTTTCTTATCTGCCCTCTTACATTTCGTCCATAATAATAATCTCCTCATAGTTTATTTTTGGTATTCAGGCAATAAAAAACGCCTGACCAAAACGTCCAATGCATTAACATTAGCCGCTATGGTCAAGCGTTATTTCGAGTACGTCATAAAACCCATATGGGCGCATTTTTGCAAATAAAATCAAAATTAAAAACAAGATTAGAATGAGTGGCTTGGCGCATGCCTCCACTTAGAGTGATAGGAAAAATAAAGATTATGATTCGATTATAACAGATTCTAAATTATCAGTATATATAGTAGGAAAAGTACCAGGTTGTTCACCTAATTATAGAAACAACAAGAAATGAGAATGCACCTATGCAACCGTTGCTGTACAATAAGTATAAATATACAAAATTCAGTGGGCTAACCATTTAAGAGACAGATAACAGCTTTAACTATGTCGGATTCTCGTTGAAACCAACAGTCAATCAAGCAACATGAACTTGAAGCCACGCGTTTATAAGTTTCCTTCAGTGACAAATTGTTTAAGAAGAAGTTAAGTCAGTGCGCTTGAATTTACAATACAGAATGAAACGGAGAAATAGTAACTTGCAAATCCCGACGATATAGCAGTTACATTAAGGTAAGTGTGTTCAGAAGTCCCTTGAGAGAGGAGTAAACCACTTGAACGTTATCCTTTGGATTATAGTCATCTTAGCTTGCCTTCAGGCATTTGGCTTGATAATGGCCAAGAAACGGTCGATCGATACTCATGGATTCATGCATTTTATGGTAAGGTATAACATGTTCGCTGGAGTAATGGCTTTTTATCTTATAGCCTTACTCTGGATGCTGTTCACTATTTCATCAGCGATTGAGCCGAACTCATTAAATCAACTCCTACTTGCAGCATCATTAACTTTAGTTGCATTCGTACTCCCCTTGAAAATATATAAAATATACAAAGAAAAGCAGAAGGACGATGAGTTTTAATAATTTCGTCCGTCTGCTTTTCTTTATTCAAACCTCATTGTTACTCCGTACTGGGTTAGAATATGCTCGATTATCCGGTTTTGAGTGCGCCAAGAGAATTTAAGTGCCGTTGTACCGTCTATAGATTCATAATTTGCATTAATTCCTTTTAGTAGTAATAATTTCGCCATTTCATTATCTTTATTGTCTATTGCAATAAAAAGTGCATTCCAACCTTCTGCTGTAAGTTCATTAATATCAGCACCAGATTCAATCAATTCAGCTACCCTTGCGACATTCCCTGTTTTGACATCTCCTAGTATACTTAGCTCTGTGATAGCAGCTGTACATTCTTCACTTGATTTCGGGTCGCAGGAGAGTTGTTGTTCCGCACTCTCCTCTATTATTAAGTCAATCTCTATAAGTTCCAGCATAGCTAAACTTAATTCATCTTCCGAGAAAGGACACTCTTTGAGTATATCCGCTTTGTTTAGTGCCCTTCCTCTGTTAGTTTCTAATATTGATATTACTTTTCTTGCTTCATCAGATAAACTAAGAACTGAGCTCGGTTCGAAATTTGTTCTCAAACGATTATATATTGGACCAACCTGCTTTGTCTGATAATCAAATGGAACAATAGAAACATCGGGAATGCACGGCTCGAATTCGCGGGTTGTTCTGATGGAATATGATCGTTTATCCGGTCCCCATGTCCTTTGGTAGCCTAATTCTTTTTTTAGTTGTCTTTCGAATGGAAAGGATGTTATCGTATGGTCCACTTGTAACGCCCTATCTAAAAAATATGTAAGGTCACGAAACGCCTGCTCTTCATATCTCTTGAATTCTCCAATAAATTCACTCTTCAGTATGACCGCAACCTTACCAACGAAAAGGTCATACTCTTCAAGACACTTTAGACAGCTATGAAGCCTTTCATCTATTCCTGCAGCAATAGAGACCAACTTCACTTCACTCCATTGTTCAGAAAGTACAGTAGCAGTAATCTTCCCTACAGTCTTTTCTTGACCGGTTTGATCATCCATGATACGCACTTGCCCTCTTAATTCTAGATAATCTTGACCGTCCGTAAAATTCGTAGATATGTCCAACCCTAAATATGTAAGATGATTCATGTCAGCCTCCCTAAAAGTCACTCTCAATTATGATATAGCTTAATTAATAACTTTTTGCTCTGTTATTATTAGTGCCGATACGATATCCAACGGCTTTTCCACATCACCAATTTTAAAATGGAAATCTAGAATTCCACCAAAATCAGAACGAAATCCCTCCTCTCTCATCGGTCTAAAGGAAAGTCCAACTACTACGAACTCACCTGGTGTCATACCAACGAAACGGCTTGGAATACGTGTATTCATTAACATCATAAACCCTCCACATCATCATTATTAAAAAAATAGAAGCACCGCGTATCAAGGTTTCCCCTAATCAGCGGTGCTTCCGGCTGTGTTTGTATTCGGTTTAATTTATTGCAATTATATCAGAAAAAATATCAGAGGTGAATACGATAAAGCCTTGTTTAAATATACTTTTGATTCTTCCCCCTAGGTCGTTCCTCAAGCCCTGCAAACCTCTTTGCTTCATTGAATGTACCGAATTCATTTTTTATGAAACTAAGGGATGGACCTCCTGCTGCCTTTCGATGTTTCTCATACTGCCTTGCAGTTGGAGAATGACCCACAATAGAAGCGACATTATTTAATGACCCAATGATTATTTGCTGAATGTCTAACTGCTGCAGCAATAGTTCATCATCAAAGTAGGGATCATTCCTAATCAATTCGTTCGCTCGAACTGTTAACCACAATGCAGTCTCAACTGCATACCTATTTGAGATGACAACCTCATTTTTATCAACCTCATAAAGTTGAAATGATCGCTCGAGTATCATGCGTTTAAATGAATCAAACAGAGCTTTATCGACGGAAACTAAAGTCTTTCTACGAGGAAAGAGATCATCACACAAGATTTGCTTCATCTTTGACTGACTTATCCTGGCTGGGTTATAAGGCAATGGTGCATTTGTATCTTTAATGAATTTAATAGATGCTAGGTTTACTATCTCAGTAACACTCTCATATTCGTGTTCAAGCGACTGAAGTAATTTTTCCTTTACAACATCTAATAGATGGTGGTAGATCTCAACAGTTAGCGGTATACGAGGCGTCATAAGCAGAAGTTAGTGATCCACTCAACCGGAATATGTGAATAGGAACGTATCTTTTTTCCCAAACGAACATCAGAGTAGCGATCTCCGCTAACTTCAATTACATCACTGGATCCTTCTATGCTCATGACTCCACCTCGGAAAACAAGCTTATAATTCTCAAATTTATGCTCTTGTTCAGCTTTACCTAAACTACTAATTTTTTTATAAAGTTCCGATAGCCAGTGAACAATATTAGAGCGAATATCGTTTACAGAGTCATCTAAGATTTCCATTTGACAGGTTTGTTTGTTAACCATGCCTTTCCACCCCGATCGTATGATTTTGTTGCTCCCAGGTATACACCTACTAACTCCGGAATTCCTTCCCATCCCACCTCTTCAGGGAGGACCTTTAATGGAACTCCTGCTTTATCCGCGAGACTTTGACTGATGGAGATGCCAAGCTCATATATCAACTCTCTTTGTCCTTGATAAGTTAAGATCGCCGGAACTTTACCTTCAATTAATGTATCCACTTTCAGCTCAACTGAATGATCTGCAGGAATTGCTCTTTCTAACCCTCGTTTCGTCTTCACAATCAGCGGAAGATCATTCTTATCTGTTGGAATCCTTTTTAAGTCCGGGGCCCAGTCCACCGGTGTATCCTCGTTTTCAGAGTAGTAATTATATACGTCCGGAATTACATTCATATAGCGAACGAAATTCCCATTAGAATTACATTCAGATGCATATGTAGCGTCGTGTGCGTAACGATCGACTCCGTTTACTTTACATTTTTTCTTCATAGAGTCGAAGTTCTCACACAACGAACAAGTAAGTATAAAGCTTTTTGCCATTGCTATCCCTCTTTTGGTTTATAATTCGGGTCAAACTTCCTCTTCTGATATTCAGGCACATGTTCCTTACACACTTTTATTGTCCATTTTACAAGTTTCAGGTAATCTAGGTCCTCTTGGCTTAGGACAACATTACAGTTCTTGCAATAAAATACTTCGATCTTATTGGTCGTTTCTGTTGGTAACTCACTTTTTCTTACGGGCACTTGAGCAATATCAATCAAGCCTGCCCCTGGATTCTTAGCCCATTCTCTATATGGAGCAAGATTATAATGGCCTACCCCAAAGGCATCTGCCGCGTCACGTAATGCATCACTTGCTGCCGCTCGTATAGACTCTTTGTAGAACATGATCTTTCTCGTATCTTTCTTCCGATCCAAAGTTGCAAATCCTTGTCCTTCCGCACTCGCATTCAAGATAGTTAGGACACCCCGCACCTCTATTTCATCCGTCTCTTCGTGATAAATAGGTTTTTCAGTGGTTACTCGCCAAGACCAGTAGGGCCCAGCTGCAGTACGAATCCTATATTGAATTGGATGTGACGGTATATAAGCACTGGCCTTGTTATTGTTTTTAAACTCTACTGTGCCTTCAGGAAATGGAGCAGTTAACTTAAATATGATCTCATCATATAACTTCTCATATTCTTCTTTTGACAGATTATCAAACATTTTAATCATTCCTTACTGGTAGATGTAGATAATAACGAGATCACTTATTTCTTTTAAATGTTTTCTCAAGAATATTATTATAGATACACAAACGTATTATTATCATCCCATTTTCCAATATTATTACATGTATCAAAAAAACACAATGTTGAATTGTATAATTTATACAAAAAAATGTAGACATTGTTCATGATTTACGACTATATATAGAAAAGGAGCAGGGTGCTTACCCCTGCTCCTATCTTTCTTGTAGTAATTCGTTATGAATTTTGTCCAATTCTTGGCTAAGATGCAGAACCTCTGGGTGATTTAATCCATACTTTAAGGCAGTCTGCTCTAAAATTGAACGCATTTCTTCAAACCTTGAATCAAGCTTAGGATTAATCACCCATCTATCACTCCAGTTCCAAATTGTTCAGATCAAAGTTTAGGTAAAAGTAAAGGAATTGCCAAGACGATAGCCATTGTAAGAGGCGAAAACATGGCTAAACCAATGCCGAGCCGTTTTCTGGCCGGATCTTTCCCTGCCAGCAAACGTACAAATATACCAATGTAAAACATAGTTGCTGTAACAGGAATCGCGATATATTTCAGAGCATTAAAGATGATGCTGCCAAGCGGTGTTGTGGAATCAACAATCTCTTCAACAGTCTTAGCACTTGAGGCTTGGCCTGGTGCATCTCCAGCGAAAGTGTGCACGATAGCAGGAACATAGGCAACTAAAAATGTACCTATTCCAAAAAAGATCACGAACAGCAAACCTCTTCTCTTTCGAATGGGATTCTTCCCTGCAGTTAGAAGAAGAATAAATCCTATTCCGAATAGGCAGCCGAATATTGGTATACCAACTATTTGAACAAGTCTAACAAGTTGATAAACGGCTTCTGTTACGTTTTCGTACATCTGGGAGCACCCCCTTTGGTTTTATTCTTCTGCATTCTGTATAATCATCTCGATGTCGTTGATCATCCAACCAACCGATTCCTCATAAACGAGGAATGTCTTCATGATTACTTCCTTAGAGCTTTGAATTTCATTAAATTCGGTAGTGGCTACGAATTGATTTAATATCTCCATTTGGTTCTCTTTAACAGATGGAGCTTTTTGTACATAAATCTTCAAGTTTGATACCTGAGATTTTACAGAGCTGTCGGCCGGCAGTTCCATTCCGGATGGATAAGTTGATCTATAGCCTCGCTCAGTCATCAAAGACTTCACGTTATCGTATCGCTGCTTCGTAGAAGCATAATTAAAAAACTTATCTACAAATTGAGTGTTGAGTTCGATACCGGCCTGTTCCATTTCTATCTCTTTTTTAAGGCCCGAATTGGAGGAAAAGACTAGGCTTCCAACGATTCCAAGAATTAAAACAACTCCCAACAACGCATAGAACTTTCTGTTACTCACCTTCACTCACCTCACAATACAATTTATTTAATAACCCGACGAAATCCGAGGAATTTATAATTTTTCCAGCGAGACAATTTATCAATGCTTACTCCTAGTGAACTACCAGAGTTGATAAATTTCCCATCACCCAGATACATCCCTACGTGAGAAGGAGCTTTCTTATAAGTTTCCCAGAATACTAAATCTCCGGGCTTTGCTTCACTCTCGTCAATAGGAACTGTCTTGTTATACTGGGTATGCGCATTACCGGACAAATCAATTCCAATTAGGCCGAAAGCGTAAGAGATCAATCCGGAGCAGTCAAATCCTTCACTAGGTCCCTTACCGCCCCAAACATACGGCTGTCCAAGATACTCGCTCATAATATTCAAAACGTTTTGAACATCAAATATCTGCTCTCCTGGGGGGATGTTAATAGCAACGTTGGTCGCATTATAGTATCTCATAACGTGGTCAACATATAATGGATCACCATATCTCTTCCATCCATTTTTCTCAGCCATCATTTGACTGAAAGCTAATGCGACCTCTTTTGAGTGACCTCCGTGTTCTTTTGCGTACGATATGTATCCTCCCCCAAAGTTATAAGCCTGAAGGGTTAATTCAATATCACCACCAGCCGATTGATAGACAGACGCAAAATGATTAATGCCTGCTTGTATAGATACTTCTGGATCTGTAATCGTATTTGGTGGAAGTCCCAGTGATTCGGAAGATTGCATGATGTCGAGATATCGGCCACCGGTTTCTTGCATGATTACAGCAAGAATGAGTTGGGTATGTTCTGCCATGCCTTTTAGCTCAAGGTATTTTCTAACAATAGGCTCATAACGCAATACGACGTCTGGAACCGAGGCAGAGCCAGGGAGCCATTCTCCTGGGAAGTTCGAGGCGTCCCCACCGTACAAAGCAGGATTCCAGTCTGGATCTGCAGTGGTTACGAACTCATAAAATAGTTTCATGTCGTCTTCGCTTACCCCAAGGTCTATAAGAATTTTTTGAAAGGCTTGTCCATCGACTGAGAGACTGGGGGCATAACGATCATCTACTGTTGTATGATCGTACTGCTTGTACGTTGTCGTCGTACAATTTTCGCTAGACGACGTGCTCTCTTGTTCCCAGTTATCTGTAGGTTGTAGAGTTCCCCCAGGGTAATATCGCTTTAGAGGTTTTATTTCCATATTGCCATAGTCAAGACTGATGTTAGTTAGTACATCGTGAGATGCGCGTTTACTTTCGGTATAAGTTGTCTCTGTATCCGTCCAACTCTTTGTTTCCCCGGTTTCTTTATCTGTTTCATTATAAGTACAAGCTACTACATGTTTATAACGGTTAGTATCGTCGCTTATTTTAGTGTAAGAAAACGAAGGAGTAAAACTTTTAATCAAATCGTCAGGATCATAGTCGTCCAGCTCTATTTTTTCATTCTGATTCACTAGAATCTCATATCGTACCAAACCTGCAGGAATCCCCCAACTTGGTTTCACAGTTTTAACAACTTGGGTTTTCCAAGAACTATCCGCTTCGATATCCCATAATTCTGCAACAGTTGCTTCTGCTGCAGACTTGAATTGCTGCTCATATTTTAAGTCGGCATTCTTTTGAGCATCACTCCGTGCGTTCCCACCCAAAAACCAGTCAGAGAACGGGATTGCTGACAGCACTCCTAAAATCAATAAAAGTCCAATAATTATTATAACTGCCCAAGGACCAACCAAAGATGCAATAATCTTACCGATTGAGAGAATGAGTTGCTTCAAGAATCTCACGAGTAGTTTCTTTATATATTTACCAGCCTTGCCAACTGCTCTTCCAGCAGCTCTCGAACCTACTTTTTTTAATGCTCCACCACCTTGTTCTGTTGCTTCTCGACCTACGTCATGTGCGCTCAAAAACTATCACCTCCAATTCTAAGAGGAAATCCTCTGATCGCCTCTTAGAATCTAGATCACCTTTAAATAATGTCTCGCTTGCGATCGGTATTATTGTAAGCACCTGCTTGTGCCCAGCCGACCCGTTTCGCGCCTTCCATGAAGTTTTTAGTAGCTGATCGTGTCATTTTAGGAGCAGTCAAACCTACGAAATCAGCAACTTTGTCACTCCCAGATCGCATATCGGATACAACCTTTCCGTTTACATCCGATTTTCGGCCATTGTTAGTATGATTGAAGTAATCCTCGGTGTTCAGGCGACGATGGTCGAAGCTATTGTCAGAATAGAGCTTCTTCCTAGATGTGTCTGCGATGTAGGCTTCACTTTTCCGACCAAAGCTTGCTGAAGAGCCGCTCATTCCTACCAGCTCTCGCTCAGTGCGTGGCTTCTGGAGGATGTTACCTTTGTCATCAGATTGAAGTGGCTGATTTATCGTTCGGGTATACGATCCGTTTTCTCCACGAGTCCAAGTCTCGCCACCATTCGGCCCGGATCCCTTACGAATGTCATAGTCAATCATCCGAAGCTGTCCTGTCTTAAGAGAAGAATCGCCGGCACCATATCCACCGACCCTCTCCCAATTACCGGTAACTGCATCCTTTGCCTCGTACCAAGAACGATCATTCGTTTGGTTCCATCGAGCTTCACTTCCGCTAAATCTCGGATCAGAAGCAATTTGATCCATGGTCATCCCACGAGGACTTAAGGATCCATCCATACGAATACCGGCTCCGTGCTCAAAGGCACGTTGGCGGCTTACTCCAGAAAGCATCTGGCCCATTGCACGTCCTGCTGTACCTATCTTGTTCCCGAATGCCCCTCCGATTGCAGCTCCAACCGGTCCAGCTACTACTCCACCAATAGTGGCTCCGGCAGCACCAGTCATTTTACCGGCAGCTTCTCCAAGATTACCGACCATCTGACGTCTTTCAGCTAGGTCGCTCCATTTTTCTTTGAAATTACCTAAACTTATTTTCCCTGAAGGGTTCCCGTTTGCATCTGTCCCCCTAAAGGAGTTTAGTGCGGTTCTACCTAAATCGCGTGCGCCGGTTGTTGCATTCCTTGTCGTTTGTAGAACACCAGCGACTGCTTTAGAACCGATTGCTGCTCCAGCAGCTACCCCACCAGCACCGAATGGTAAACCAAACGTTCCTCCTGCTACCGCACCGCCAACACTTCCAACTTTTTTAATCTTATTCCAAGTAGATCCACCTTCAGCTGCACGAGTAATCGCAGATCTACCTGCGTCATTGCCCATGGGGACATCCGTCCCCCCTGGTGTCTCCGCTCCAGCTCCTCCACTTCCGGAAGAACTCGAGTTACCGAAGCCAGCTTTACCTTTACCAGTCATGCTCATAACATTCCTCGATAACATCATTGCTCCGCCAATGGATCCAAGCCCGAGTGCTGTTGCAGTCCGTCCCATACTCGTGCTAGCATCACCTAGATTCAACCACTTAGAAACCATTCCCGTTACGGGTACAAACATGATAATCATGCCTAACTTAAAGATCATTGGCCCCATTCCCTGACCAAGATTCCCAGCCATTTGTACAAAGATGAAAAGGATAATTGCATGAATTGAAGGCAGGAAAATGTTCCCTAGTAGTTCCTTCATGTAAGTTCCAAAAAAAGAACGGGTCTTTGCAAACAATAGACTGTACGCTGCAAATGGTGACATCACGCAAAGAAGTATAATGATGATTTTGCGTGCGATATATATGAAGTTGAGATAGGCTGCCAATCCCCATTCTGCCAAAAATACAAATAAGTCTCCCATTTTAAATGAATAAGAATCATCATTCGTTGCTGTTGCGATGATAGATATACCATCTAAAGGTTTATTAAGACTCTGTAACGTTGATGCTACACCCTGTACAATGCCCCAGTTTGTAGCCATAAGGATGTGGAACAACATCCAAAAAAGACCCATGAAGAATGCAGACGCGACATACATATGGACATCCTTCCAAAAGTCTTCTTTTGATTGTGGACTATGGGCTTTCATCCCAAGCTTCATGGATGACATCATAATTGCGAGCATTAAAACGGTGGCATACACACCCGAGAATGTGGCTATAAGTGGATGAATCACATTCTCTAATTCGGACTGAAAGAAGATACCGTCGACCAACTTATCGCTCGGATCATTACCAAACCCCCAAGTTTCATAGGGATTTCCGAAGACTAGATTTTGCAAGCTGTTTATACCCGGAATCGTCATCAAGTTATTTACTTGACCTATAATGAATCCATTCATCAGATTGGCTTCATCTTCCGCTTCTTTCAACATATCTACCGTCTCGTCACCAACAAGAGCACCACTTGTATCTCCACCATTAGATAATTGATCCTCATTAAAGAGGCTATCCCCGCCAATAGTGGATGTAAGCGTTGAACCAATAGAACCCGAGGCAGATACCTCACCATAACCGGCAAGAATTAGCAAAAGGAGTACGGATAAGAAAAGCCTACTGCTTCTTATCAAGCGACATCACCTTCCTGAAGGTGAGACTTATCGTTTAGCCAATCTATCATTTCTTCTCTCGATTTCTTCTTTGGAGCAAGTTCGACATTCTGGTTGGTATTAAGGTAAACCCACTCTTCAGGCGTCGGTTCAGATTGGAATGTAACAATTTGTTTTCCGGCTTTCATAAGAACCTGACCAGTCGAAGCTGTGCGGATCAAGTTACCTACATCTTCGCTTAATCTAAAAGTACTCAGGATTGGGTTGATGTCTTGATCACTCTGTCTAAGGAAACAAACCGTGTCAAACTGCGCAACCACATCTCTTGCAGATTCAGTCCGATCAAACATTTCGTAACGTTGTGAAACAAGCGTCAGAGAAACGTTCCACTTCCGTCCGCGTGCGCTAAGAATTTTAAGCCATTCCATCATGGAAGAGTATTTAATCATCATCCATGCTTCATCACAGATAACCCGTTTCTTTACTTTAGGATTTGAGACAATAAACCTGTTCCAAACCCAAGTCATAAGCACATGTTGAGCAAGAGGACGTTCGATACCATTACTTGATAGCTTACTGATGTCAAACGTTACGACAGGTGCTTCATCCAAAGAGACATTGTTTTCGGAAATAATTTTTGTCTGACCATCAAACATACCGAAAGCTTTATTTCTCGTGAACAACTTAACGACATTACACAGCTCACGAAGTTCATCGCCATAATCATTCTGGGCTTCTTCGCACAGCGCCTCGTACACATCAGTTATCGTTGGCATTTGAATGAGCTGTTTACGATAAGTGAAAGAACCAAAATCATCGAAATGTTCAATTTGTTCATAGATTGAATCCGGATCTTCGGTTATCCCTCGACTGATATACAGATTTTCTAGAATATCATTAAGAACCCCGATTTCTACTGCACTTAGTCCTCGGTTATCAGGAGTAAGGGACTCCTTCATAACTTTAAAGAATTCAAGGGCTTCCTTAATTTTCTCGTTTAAGTTAATCTTCTCATCAATAAATTCATCATCTGTGCCCTTATTCTTAACTTCCTTCTCAGGAAAGATATCCAGCGGATTAATCCGACTGACATCATCATCCTTCGATGGATAAATTGGAACAACAACCCCTCCAAGTGCATAGGTCAATTCACGATACTCAGGTTCCACATCGATGATTACGTTTTTCATGATGCCATCCATGTAGCCTCGTCCAATGATTTGTTTTACGAGCACAGATTTACCCGAACCAGATACTCCAAAGATACCAAGCGAATAATTGTTCAGACTTGGGTCGAAATTGTTATAGTAGACGTAATCCCTTCCAAAACGACCAATCGGAAATCCACCTTGATGGTTTAACTTCGAGCTGGCATGAGGGAATATTGCAGTAAGACTCAACTGATCAAGATTACGATCCGATTTAGGTAAATAATTCTTCCCTAGGGGTAAACACGAAAGGAAAGCTTCTTTTTGTCTGTTGAATGCACTCAAGATCTCAATGGATTCGCCAGCGACCTCATTTTCCACCTCAACGCACTTCGCATTTAGTTCATCAAGTGAGTTAGCATACACGGTGGCCTGAACTGAAACGTAATACAATCCATTTTGATTGCTCTTAATCTGACGCTGAAGAAATTTAGTATCCTCGCGTTTTTGTACCGAATCATCAATTTTAGCTTGATCCCCGCGATTTGCTGCAGAGTAAATAACAGTATCGAACTCGTCGATTTTATCTTGCAATTTCTTAATCGCTGCATTCCGATCAATAGGTTCAATATGAACTGAGCAGTCCAGGTCATCACCAGTAAAAAGGGCCTCCAACCAACCAATTCGTACAGTTCGGGGATAGCCACTGGGTTTAACGAAAAACGATCGGCCGTACTTAGTCGAACCAAGACCCGTTTTTAACATGAAGTAGTCATCTTCGAAATGTGCTCCATCATTAAGCATGTTATCAACAATGCTCGGGAATCCTAGTACTTCATGATCCCTTTCTCCTTTACGTGCATCACTCACCTGCAGCTCGTTTATGTTCTCTTCCCTCTTCTTCTTCATACGTTTGAACAATTTTCCGCACCTCCTCAACGTCATACACAAGATCATCAAAACCAGGCATCGACATGACATCTGCAGTAATGTAAGCCGAGAGTTTTTCTTTTCCGTGAGTAATCAAATCATCAATTGGATTAATTACCATGCGGTCACGGTTCAAAGCTCTTTTCATAACTTCCATTGCAGACAAGCTATCAAGCAGTGTAGCGTGGATCTCGCATTGACGAAGCATGCCCACAACCGTAGCTGCTCTTTGGTAGAGCTCGTTCCGAATCATTTCTTCACGCTGATCTGGTTTCAAAGCCCCCATCTTGCTCGGTAAGGGAACATAGCTTATGACGTAATAGACCTTACGTGATATTCGAAACTCTTTTTCCGATTTGTCCTTGATATGTTTAATTACATTGGCATTGTAATCTCTCGTTTGATCGTTGCACTTTGCGAGATTCGAATTCCAACGATTCTCTTCTTTTCTCAAATCCTGCCGGACAGCTTGTCCAAGAATTTGAACCGGAAAGCGTATGACCCGAAATAAACTGCTATACCCCAAAATAGTCGCTTGTCGTGCCTGTGAACTTAGAAGGTCGTAGTTAATGGATTCGGTGGCTACAGTTACACAAAATTCATTGTTCTTTTTAACGAATATCCCGTGATGAATATCCTCTATCCCAATGAGATCCTTTATGTCCTGTTTGTCATTTTTCTGTTCCTTTTCATCGGCCTTATTAATATTTTGGGTGTTGGCTGCTGTGCCATTTACTTCTCCAAGATGCTGCTTGCGCTGCCATCCAATAATAGGTTCATTTCGATCCATCCTTCTCTTCGCAATAAACAAAAATGTAAGTATGAGGACTAGAAAAACCATCATGCAGACTATAAAAACTTGCAACCGTGTGAGCCCCTTTCCATCTTAGATATGGGAATAAGTTTTCTGTGAACGATGGAATTTAATTTTCCAGGCAATAAACTCGCTTGCATACTGCTCGTATTTTTCGAATTTAAAAAAGGCCAAGAAAGATGAAATTCCACCTAAGATTACGATGATGATCAGTTTTCCAATCCATTCAGCCCCGCCATCAAGGAACGGTAGGTTTCCGTAGATAAGAATTACGCCACAGAAAACTAGCGTCGGAAACAAGAAGAAGAATTGTCTCATTGATAGAACTGCTAGAATCGATTTTTCTTCTTGAGTAATGTCGATCGGTACAACAATCTCGTTATTCACTGAACAATCCTCCTAACTTTCTTAAGAATAAAATCGGCCACCCTGCCAGTGCGATCTCAGACAGATCGCGTCCAAAATCAGATAGGCAGGGTGGCCATGGCAATACCCTGATCGATAATTATGATGCAAGTGATGCAATAACATTGGCAAAAGTTGCTGCACCAAAGAAGATGAATGCACCGGCAGCACAACCGATAAGTGCTTTCCAGTAGGTGGCTGCCTTTTGCGGGTTCAAAGAACCAAAGATAATCATAATGGCATAGTACATAACTGCAAGGACAAAACAAGTTCCCCCGACGCCACCAAAGATCTGTACTATTGTCTTTAGTGGTGCATTAACTTTTTTTACGTTTGCGTCGTTCGGGTTATAGGTTTGATTCTTGTCCTGAAGTTCGGAATCAATGACATCTTGAGCGGAGGCGCCCACCGGAGCTATAACTATTGTCATGCAAAATGCGAGAGCCATCATAAGAAACAACTTCTTAAACAAGTTAATTCCCCTTCCACAATATGAGATAAGTAATACCAATCTGAATGAATCAAAGCTTGTTGCAATGCTTATCTATCTGCAACGGCATTCCCCCTTTTTTAGAACAAAAAAAAGCACCGCCAAACCGTGGGATATTCCCATGGTAGGCGGTGCTTCCGCTCGTGAATTATTCAATTAATGAATCATATCTAGATTATCCTGTTTGGGTACCTAAATGTCAAGACTTGTTTTAATAGCGGGGATGGTGAATACCTCTCTCAACAACAAGCTTTCCGCTGGCGAATTCCCCGTTGTCAGCTACGGAGTAGTAAACAAAAACCGTTGCATGATCAATAGGATCCTCCTCTTTTATAACTGCATCGAGGATCATCAACAGTGTTTTCAGTCCGCTTCGTTTCATCCCCACTACGGTCTTTGTTTCCGAATCTGTAGCTTTGAGCTCAAGTACCTTCGGACTTAGCTCACGTTCAAGAAGTATATGATTAATCGCCAATTGTCCTCCCCGAACGGAAAACTTAAGGCAACCTCCCATGTTCTTGGACATATCTGCTGGGAAACATTCTCCTAAAATTGCGGCTTTAAGCTGTTCAGCAAGCTCATTATTGTTTACTGGCTTACTTACTATCTCGCTAATCCCAATGTTCCCTTTTGTATCACTGTTCCCTTTAGTAAAATGCTTGTTCGATGACATAAATCAACGCCCCTATCGATATAAAAGTGAGAAATCTAAGACGATCGTCCTAAAGTATGAAAAAAAACTGATGAATCTGGTAAATATTTATGTATTACAGGTAAAATTTCATATTTTCACATCACTAAGTCGATGAAATTTCATATTATGACACCATTTTACACCTCTACTAGAAAATTGTCGATGCTGAATTTAGCAAATTTTAGTGTATTGAGTATCAAAAGCGGACTAATTCACCGCTTTCCCAAAGGATTTATAGAGTATAAAGAACTAGTTCTAAATACCCTTAAATCCTTTGAGAAAGCGGAGAGTGCTAGTTCTCCGCTGCCTTGCCGATCGAATTCGTTTGTCCCTCCAACTCAGTGTGTTCACTCACAAAGAATAGGTCCGGTTTTACAAACATTCCTTCGACAAGAAATACTCCCTCTGCCTCATATATTCCTTTCAAAGGAATATAGTGATCCCCATACTGCAAAACTGTTTGGTTATGCTTCTGCATAACCCTTCCAATCATGCAGTCGTGGTCACCAGTTCCCCCAATAGCTGGTGTAGTTGTTACCCTGCTAACAATTTCTGAGCCATACTTTTGTTGCAGTGCGAAATATTCACGTGATGGTATGGGCAATGATTCACCATAGGGAAAATTATAGACAACGCCAGATGTATTCTGACTATTCGAATCCATTTGATCGAGCCTCTCATCAATGGACTGTGTGTAAATTTCGAAGTCCTCGTAGTCAGTTACAGGAAGTTCAAATTCACTAGGAAAGTCCTGATTAAATATTTGATGGTTTTCCTCTGCAGGTATGTGAGCAAGAACATCTTCATTCGGATTTCCATGTAGAGCATTGAATAACTCATCGATGGAATTATTCAATTCTTGTGGGATATTTGAGACTTCATATTGAATGGGCTTAGTAACCATTTCCTCGTTATTTGCTGGAATATCTTGCAGAATATCCATTGCATGAGGCGACTCCTCTAGTTTCTGAGCTTGAATTGCAGAATGCTCATTAACTGGCAGTACTAATTTAGGTTCAATTAAAAACTCACTCTCGTGCGTAGCTTCTTTTTCAATAACTGGTTGCACAGATTGAGAAGACCGGTAGTCCACAATAACCGGTGTAATCGCATTTCCTCCGCCAAAGAATGCCGACAGCATCCCAATAGCAAATGGAGAAATAAAAAGTACCCATAAAACTGTCTCGAGACTCACGTCTATCACCTCATGACACTGCGATGAGCAGCAACAGAATTCCTAATACAACTGCACCGAAAAGGGGTGCATAAACTCTCATATCTTCTAATGTCCACCGAACGATCTGAAACCAATACTTTACAGCAACAATACGGCGAATTTGTTTCATAGGACGGCGATGATTCTTTCTAAGTTCTCTGGCAATCAATTCACTCTCAAGAGGATCATCGACGCCCATCCAAATACTCTTATACTCGCCTAAAGTTCCGATTGGTTGTTTACTGTGTATAGCTTTTTTCATCTTCCGACACCTCCGAATTATTTAACTAATCATCTAGGTGTATACTAGATTATAGGAACATGCGTTCTTATAAGTCAAGCAATCACCAATAACTGTATAATCAAAAACGCCTTTCGGTGAGTTATCGTAAGAAACAGATAATCCACCTAAAGGCGTTATAAATAGGGTTACAATATATATATAAAAACCCCTATTGGTACTCAAAGCATCAACAAAAGACACTTCGGCACCCATAGAGGCGAATTTTTGACATAGAAATACCTAAAATAATAGTTAAAACTTAGAATGACCTGTATGTCGCATGACGCAGGCTAGGAATAAAGGATCAAGGATGATATGTTCATATCATACCAAATTCCTAATTAAACGACAACAAAAAATAGAAAGACCGTCGAATGTATATATTACTCGACGGTCTAGGCTTTCAGAAAATTTGTAATCATTAGAAGATCGACATTTGCCCTCCTACTATACCGGTCCGTTTGTCGTTATATTCAAGCACGACAAATTGATGAGACTGAGTTTTTTCTGAAGTTAGTTGAACTTCAGCATCCGGAGAAAGTTCAGGTTGTTGTCCTTTTCCAAATGAATGGACGGCATCATTTTCTTCCGAGTCGTCATTTTTGAGTCGAATCTCACCAAGTGAGTCATCTTCATTTTCAAGATCACCTACTAGCTCTTCTTCCTCTTCTAGATCACCTAGCAGCTCTTCTTCCTCTTCTAGATCACCTAGCAGCTCTTCTTCCTCTTCTAGATCACCCAGCAGCTCTTCTTCCTCTTCTAGATCACCCAGCAGCTCCTCTTCCTCTTCTGGATTACCCAGCAACTCTTCTTCCTCCTCGACGCTTGTGCTTGTAAACGCAAGCCCATCCGTAGAGTTGACTTCTGGATCTGGCAAAGGGTTTATTAACTCTCTTACCATTGTATGCAGCCTGCCATCATTATCCAAGTGAGCACGAAAATCTTCATCCGAAACCCCACTACTCTTAACGGGAAAAAACGTATTATCTATGGCAAGACACCCCTCCAATCCAGTAATTTCTTCCGGTCTATAATACACACCAATATTATTAAAAATCTCATGGTAATTGATCAAGTTTTTAACAGCAATATCCGAATGATCAATCAATTGTTGCTTAAGTTCAGGACACACTGAGGGTATTTTATCAGCTAACTTTCGAAGTGCCTCATTAAGATTAGGAGCCGCTAAAGGCGTAAATCCAAGTTTATGGCCTCTCCAGTTTGTAAGTAACCAACCCTGTTCTGAACCAAAAGTTATCTCCTCATACTGGAAAACATGATCTTTTACGTTGCAATAATCCTTTATCCAACCTGGCATTTTACCGGATAAGTGGATTCTGATAAATAGTTCCGGATCAGCAGGATGGATTTGCAATTTAAGGGGTTTCTGCTCGAAATAATGGCGCACAGGGGTGACCTTCTTTCCCTTCCTCTCATACCACTCAATCACAAAAAGCCCTGTAGAAATATCATATATAGGATACATTGATCGGTATACCCCTCTCTTATACAGCGGCAGAAGTTATCTCTTTCCGCTTCGTTCCGCCTTTCAGCATATCTTTTGCAAACTTCTCCATGTCGACTGCCTGGGAGGCAGTTTTTGAGTCCCCTTCGAATTCATGAGCAAGGTCTGACATATCCAAACCTTGGCGGTCAACAGCTAGGTTAACACCACTAATTTTAGAGAGAACGACCCCGTGAATGTTAACATCTATCGTGTTTGTACCAAGAAGCCAATGTACTTCCACTTCATCTTTCTGACCGAGACGTACAGCTCGGGAATAGCATTGTTCGATTTTTTTTCCGTTAAAATCCAAGTCTACGATAAAGACGGCCTTCGCTTCCGTTAAGGTGTAGCTCTCCGCGCCGGTCCGATGCGACATTACGAGGATTGATAACGGATCAGAAGAATCTTGGAATTTTTTCATGACATCCCAGCGGTGTTCCATAGCCACTTCTCCATGTATGTATTCCGCGTAGCGACCAGGAATGATTTCATCTAGAGTCAGCTTTAAGTGCTCGATCGTTTCCTTATGACCTGAAAAAAGAAGGACTTTCTTCCCTCGACGGACATAGTCCTTGACTTTATTCTCAATGTACTGAAGTTTTGCTGTCGTTCTACCATTAAGGACATTATAGTTAGGAAATACCCAAGGACAGCTCGAAGCCTTCCGCAGCTTATCCATCCAGGTGCATATTTTTATCGTACTGATACGGTATGTCTCACCGCGTATTTCCGCTTTGGATTTCTTCTCTAACTCTTCTTCATACCACAAGCGGAATTCTTCAACCATGCTATCATAAAGCTCTCTTTCAGCAGGCATTAGATCAAGGTGGTAGCGAATATGCTTTGGTTCCGGTACAGCAATATAATCCTTAACGTCCTCGTCGGTCTTCTTCTTCCGGACCATTACAGTATCTAGTATTTTCCATAGTTGTTCGTGGTGACCCACACGAGCTTCAACGGAGTCCACATCCAGAACTCTCCGCTTTGCACCTCCACCATAATACGCCCGGAAGTGTTCAGCACCAACTTTACCATAACCTGCGAAAGGTTTCGGTCTACCTGACGCTGCCTCTAGAGGATCTTCAAAACGTGATGAGAAGCCAGTAAGCCAGCCAAGCAACCAGTATAAATCTGTAACTTCATTCTCAGCAGGTGTCCCTGTAAGAAGTACACGTGTTTTTGCTTTGGTTCGGAGAACAGAACGAGCACGTTTAGTGTCGATATTACTAATGTAGTGTGCTTCGTCTACGGTGACCGAGTCGTAACCTTTATGAAAGTAATGAGAAAGAGATGGAATCTTCTTTTCAATAACGGTGTAGTTGCATTTAACGATTTCCTCTACCCCGTTATGCTTAAATAGCCGCTCTTGATTACAAGTGGTGTTACCCTTTTTCCACTCGCTGCCACAGTCTGGGCAGAGTTTAGGGAGATCTTTTTGAGACCATCGAGCAATAGAGTTGGTTTCCGGATCTATTATTGACGCAGCCTTCCTATTACATTTCATACAGTACTGAAAATTAGCATTGAAATTACCTGGTCCTGCTTCGCAATGGGGGCACTCGTGATGAACTTTTTTTCGGAATACAACTCGTTCATTACTCCACTTTTCATACGAGACAAGGTGAAACCGAACACCTTTCGTTTTCTTAAGATCCCTTGGCGAATTGAGAACGATGTAGTCTGTTCCTTCGACGAAATTAAGGAGTTCAAGCTCTCTTTGCCAGTCGTTTATGTTGCGCTTCATGGTAATAATCAAGTTTAATTGATTTGTTGAGTCAGAAGCTAGTCCGACAATGGTAGTCCGAGTCTTCCCCATTCCCATATCGCATGCATTCATCAGAGTTTTGACACTCACGATATATGCTGCGATATCAATTTGATACGGAAATAATACACTTCCATCTTTGAACGGCTTTCCAAACAGTTCGACAACTCTTTCTCGTGCAGTTTTAAACTCAGGTGTATCTCTCCACTCGTCAAGCGACCGGCTTGAACGCCGATAAGCTCTCCGTTTACTGTCAAGTACATTCTGAACATCCTTGATAGTCTTATCATCAAGCTGAATGTCCCAGGAATCCATGGTTGTTACGGGATGCATCTCATTGATCGGGCCGTCACTCCGTGTCACAAGGGAATGCCATGTAAAGATCTCCTTATTTACAGACTCACCAATTAAGCATTCGCTCAAATTCATTGCTTCCTGCAGAGAGCTAGATTTAAATTCAAGACCCTGTCTTGTGTATTCTATTTTTGCCATAAAAATACCCCACATAATAGATATCATGTGGGGAATCCCTCCTATCATATTGAATTTATACCGTTGTTGGCATCGATTTTTTCTTCGAACTATTTGCCTCCCGAACAAAAGAGGACACATGCGGCATAACCCATAAACGGATACTCTCATTCCCTTCGAGACCCACCGAAACTGGTTGGTCGTAGCCGTCTACATACATTGTCAGTTCATCAGATGTTTTTGACATTGCAAATAGCATTGCAGCCATCTCCAAATGAATAGCACCGACAGCAAAACTCGGCATATCGCCCTCAACGGATGCTGGTAGTGCCTGTTCTAAAACATCAGGGATAACGGCGTAAACCTTATCATCCGTTAGTTGAAGTTGAAGCAAAGCAGCCGTTGGTGCAAGAAGTTTAACGCGCTTGCACACCTCAATGAGTTCGAGACGGTCGATGTTCAGCTTCCCTTTTGTTTTATCATTGAAATAATTATCAATGGGCGGAAACTTTCCAACGAGTGTACGGCACACAGCGGTGGTATAACCGGCCTTAAAAATAACGATCGTCCCTCCGCTGAGGCCTAACTCAATCTCAGCATCGCTCGGAATCACATCAGCCACTCCTTGAAGAGTAGAAACATGAAGGCTCATGGGATCCTCAAACCACTCCATATGCTTCGGATATATAGTTACACCTTTTATGCCATCTGTAGCTCGAACCAGAACGCGACCCGCATCATCTTTAGAAAAATTGGGTCCAAGTGCGCTCGTCATCTGAGCAGCTTTGCTGCTATTATTATGCAAGCAGAACGATGGAACGTAACGTACAATATTGTGCAATACTCCCGGTCTCCATTTCAATGAAGCCTCAAATGGAGGAACTTCAACCATTGGAGAAGTTTCTGGCAAAATATCAACACGAAGCCCCGATTTTCTCTTGCCTCCATTACCCCAGAGGAACTGGAGTCCATCACCATTGTTTTTATCACCATTGTTCTTCTGAACCAATACCTCGACCTCGTCCGGCAATGCCGCGACTTTGACTTCGAGTTCACCTATCCCTGTAGCCACTTCTAGATTCCCTTCAATTTTGCATGGAATCTTCTTCTCGACAGAAATGTCTTGTCCATGATAATAAAACGACACTAATCCGTCTTCAAGCGTCCGAATGTAAATCGTTTTTTCTCCAATACCTGCTTTTCGAGCTGATTTAACGAGCTGGCCAACTAAACCTTTTAGTACTTCACTTTTGATCTTAAACATAGTTACTTTCCTCCTCACGGATAATTGGATTGTTGTTATAAAAAGCGCTCCGAATATTTTTCACCTCCGTTTTATGGAACGCAAAAAACCCGTAAGCGACAAATTAGCTATTAAATAGCACTTTGTCACCCACGGGGCGAATTTAGACATATTATCCCTGTTTAACATTACCATTAGTGAAGCCTGATAGAATTCCTCTTTCAGCGCATGCTCAGAGGTAATGAATTAGGTAAGAATAGGGTATGCATTCATTGTAAATAAAAAGAAGGATATAAGCAAGTAATGCCTCTCCAAATTTCTCCTATATTTAATTAGCACATATTATGAAGTAAAACTACTACAAGAAAGGTGATTGCTTGATGACACCTGTTAATGATAGAGAGCTCTTTAAAGGACAAGTTGTTCAGGTTTACCGAAACCTTAATAGAGACTGTTTTTCTATACGTGACAAGAAGACCAGACTCGTAGTTGGGTATTGCATGAGTGTCACATTAACAAACGCTCGGTTCGTCGTATCTGCACCCGGCCATGCCAGAGTCATTAAAACAGGTATTAGAACTGTTCATGCCTACGTTGAAGGAGAGTTTATATCTGCGGAAGATGATAAAAAAGACTATTACGACATAGGGTATTACAATCCATTTAAAACTGAAAAGTTTATTCAAGAGAATACCGGAAAACTTCTCGAGTTCGCCTCTTTTGCACACTGCCAAGGAACGAGAGTATACTTTTTGCCCTAAAACAGTAAAAAGGTGCATCCCTAAGGGGCTGCACCTTTTTTATTCATTTGCCTAATACTGCGGCTGCTCACAGAGATCGCTAAGTAGTAGTTTATCCATCGCTTTTTTTATGAATTCAGGCAACTTGTGATGTTGATCTGGAATAAAAAGTAATGATGCTACCACTTCATTCAATCCGTGGATCCGCACTTTATTGCCGAAGTATAGCTCATGATCAGAAATATCTGAATAGAATTTTATTGACTCCGGAATGACCTCGGGTACATATCCCTTCTCTATCAAGAAGTTTTTCACTGCTGCAGGGGTGCGAAGATCATAAAGTAAGGTCCAGAACACTTCATCCCAGCATGGAGTAGAAAGGCATACTTCTCGAGCTCTCTCTGGTGTCATATAAGAGAATCCATCACCTATTGAGGCTTTAATGGCATTAGCTACTTCCAATTCAGATTCCAAGACACCGGTATATTCCTTTATACTTTGCGGCACTTGATTGGAATGAAACCCAGCTTTAAGCAACACTCTCTTGGCTTCAAATGGCGTTTTCCCACTAATGATCTGCCAATAATGTCTTTCCAAACTGTAAGCTTCTACAGGTGTCTTAATAGTACCGGCGTCGATATAATCGTTTACAAAAGCTCTTGCCGCTTCTAAGGATCTAATCTCTCCTCGTGATACTACAAAGGTTACATTATTCCAGAAGACATTCCTACCAAACTCATTAGACTTGATGGGATTCCAAAAATACGGTATATTCTCGCCTGTAACCTTCTTGGCACGATTTAGCACCTCATAAATCTCTCTTTCACCACCACCAAAGTCGGTTGTGATGTAGTAAATAAAATTGAGTTTCTCCTTCACTAATTCCCCTTGCTGATTAAGCACACGTAGATTGACAAGCTTGGTGGCATCGAGTTCCAGTTTTGAACATTCCCTTGACTGGTTCAAAATTGCCTCCTCAATAGCGTAATAGCGAGGATCAACAACTAAATTCGGAATGGTCGTTTCATTTTCATTTAACTGGTATTCCTTATTCAAAACCAATGCACCATAATAAGGAATAGGTTCTGGTGTGAGGTCAAGTTCGTTCTCTTCCCATCCCATTTCTAGTTTCCACACACTTTTAATGTATTCAATATCCTCTTTACTTACTATCTCAAGATCTGCTTCCTTCTGATAGTGAAGGACATTTTTTAAGAGAAATATCCTCCCTTGGAGTGAGAAACTAGCTAAAGCAAGGTCAGGATTAGCCGGTATTCCTCCAGTACAGAGAGGTTCATATGGAGCTGCTTCCTCGTCGTTCAAATCTTTAGACTCAAGATCAAAGATCATAAGTTGACCATTCTCTTCATCATTATCCAAAAATGGATTAACAGTATCGAGAATTTTTAACCTTGACTTGCGGATCGGCTCACGGAAATTCGCATCATAAAGCATATGTCTCATGATTGTACGGAGTTTAAGGATTGGTTCTGCCCACTTTTCTCCACGGTCGAGGAAATATTTCAACATTTTATCATCTTTGACAAAGAGACAAATTATGCAACCATTTCTTGAAGTACCGCAGCTCTGCTTAATTTCACCGATCTGCATTGGGCATTCCCCACTGTCTTTGTACAGTGAATAGAGCTGAAGAAAACGGGTACCCCAGGGAAAACGAGGGCTACAACTCATAAGAGTATCCCATAATACCTCGTCCGAGATGTCCTTAATTGGGTGACATTCAAACCGCCCCTTCATCGGCTTTCTCTCTTCATTTTTCTCCTTATCTTTCTTAGTGCGGTATTTTTGGAAGATGAACTCATCTGCACCGTTTTTCCTGATAGATGATGCCCTTTTGGCAGATTCATCTATCCGCACTCCGGTAAAGATCACAACTTCACCATGTTCCGCAAGCAGACCTTTGATAAAAAACCTCGGTTGGACTGATCTTAAACGCATCAGTACACCAGCGAAATGGGCTAGCAGGCGTGGAAAGCGGTAAGCCGTTACCAATGACCTTTGCTGCAAACCGATTTTTCTGATCCGGCATTACGATGTGAGCTTGCAGACAATCCAACCCCTGAGCAGCAGCGCTTGTCTTCATTTTCTCAATAGATTCATGTACAAAAGATTTAAGACCAGGGTTTTCGAGTCCTGTATCGCTGCTAATGATATGAACTTGCCTCAACCTTTGTTCCGAAGGGATCTCTGAGAGAGCGATCCAGATGCACAAGCACAGGAAGGTTGAATCTTTTCCCATTGAGGATGCAATTACCCATGGCCGAGTGTTTGTGATATCCAAATATGCAACTTTAATTCGCTCGATTACAACTCGTACCTCATCCCCGACTTCTTTAAACGAAGGCCGGACAATCGAATCCTTTGGAAGATCAGGAATGTTGTCTTTAGCTTCCCATTCTGAAAAAAGAGTTAGCTGTGCCATTTATATCACCTCTTTCAAAACAACTTCGTATCTGCCGTTCGAAGAGACAATATAAGTTCCCGCAATGATTAGTCGATTGGCTACTCTTAATTGGTCCAAGTGCTCAATCGAAATTTCGGCCAAGATGTGTGTTTTACAATAAAACGGGTCAATTTCAAATAATTCAACCGGTGTCTTCTCTATCGAATAACTAATGTTGACTGCCTCCAAAGCCTCTTCAACCGAAATACCTAAATTTGGATCATGAAACAAAATAGCTACTTTGTTCATATCAAATTTCTCCTCTCTAGTAGTCGTTAATAAAAAAGGCCTGGAGGGTTGTTTTTCTCCAGACCTTTACCGCACCGCGTTATTAGAAATCAAATGTAAGTTGATATGCAGGATCAATTTCTATGCCTGCTACCGAGTTGTTTACAGTTTCCGGAAGGGATTCATCATTTTCCAAATGAATCAATTCATCAACAAAATATTTTCCATTCTCTGAAATAGCGATTTGTATCATCTTGTATACCTCCATGAGTTATTCTCTTTTACAAGCGTCTGCCGCCTTCATAATTACATTACGATATCAGAACTCACCATTAAATCTGGTCAATAATATAAGGTTTTCTCATATCAATGTTCATATCTCCTCTCGTAACAATTTGGGTTGTAAGACGCAAAAATGCGTCTATCACAAATAACTAAGGTAATGAGTAACCATCCTTTAGTTGCTTCTGATAAACGCACTTTAAGAACAAAAAAAGCGCCATCGAGCAATCGATCTTATTAAAGGGCATAGATCTCCCCTGATAAGTATTGATCGCTGAATAAGCGCATTCCGATAATTAAAATTCCCCTTATTCCCAAGATAGGGGTATGTATGCAGCAAATAAGAAAACAAAGATATGTTGATATTATAACACTTGCTAACAATATTGAAAACAAAAAGGGGGGCCGTGCGATCTGCAGGTCCCCCTATAATATATCTAGCGATTTGACTTTTTACATCATAAGCAAGTGTAATTGGCCGTCAGAATCCATGGATAAGGGCATACTAGTATCAACTGCCTCCTTCTTATCCGCCGGCTTCTTGAACATAGATTTAAAGAACACAGTTGCAATTTCATTAGCGAAGGCCCGAAAGACTCTTCCGCAAGCGGACTGTCCAATTTGTTCGTATATCCTCCAAACAGGAGTATGGACAGAGAATTGAAAATCTTCTGGTATACCGAAAATTCGGCGCAATTCGTTGATAGATAAGAACCTCCATTGATTCTTATCTGGATGTAACACGTAAGAATTGCTCGCGCTATGGGATCGATAACGTTTTGGAATACATTGCAATACTGTACTATTTTCATCAACGAATGTAAGTTCAGTCGACCTATCTGCCCATGCATTATTCTTCTCTTTTTTCGAATTGAAAAAGGCGAACCATTTGTCGAGCGATTTCCACTCATGCTCCGTCCCTTTCGGGTCGAGGAACTCCTTAAGTTTCTTCTTCCTCACCTTTTTGGGAGGAGTCGGAACACGGAATTCTAACATATCGTCTTGATGACGAAATGCAATAGAATAACTTCTCTCACGTTTGGCGATTGATCCAAAGTCATGACTTTCTAGTTTTACTGGCCCAACCCAAAATGGAAAATCGGAAAGAATAAGTTCCTGCAGATCAGTATAAGATCGAGTCTTATAATATTCAGGAACGTTCTCAAAAAATACGATTTTCGGTTCTGCAGCCTTAATAATTTTACTAGTAGCCAAAGCTAGATTCTGAAATACCCCCTGTTCTCCTTCTCCTAATGAGCTGTGCTGATTGCATGGTAAACTCACCAATGCCACATCCGCCTTTGCAACTACGTTGCAATCACGAATGTCCCCGTTAAAAAGGAATGAATTAGGATAGTTCAGCTTCAGGTTTTCTGCAGAATCTTCCTCTAACTCTATCTCCATGACTGGGGAAAAATAATTTGAGTCCCGGAAGTAAACTGTCCCAATTCCACAGCCAGCTGCTATAGATAGCAACCGAATGCGCTCATCACTTGGTACATCTAAAGTCTCAGTATTGAACAGTCTAAAACGCAATGGGCGAACCACGACTCGCGAGTAATCTCCAAGACTATAAACACAGATCTCTACTTTGTCTTGCACGGAGATAATCGATGCATATGATTCTCTCGCTGAATCAACAAGAGGTCGAAGTGCCCCACTGGTCTTATTTACACGTGAAGAAACGTGCACTTGATGTACATCGTGTTCATCGGCATCCTCAAACTCCCGGTTTTGAATCAAGATTTCCTTAGCTTCTTCATCCATCCGAATGTGAAGTTCTTCCCCAGGAACGAAGCCGCTGGCTTCACATACTAGATGCTGTAGCCATATGCGGGGCGTCTCTTTCTTTTTACTCACTTGATAAACCTTCTGAAGGATAAGTTTAATGTTTTCCTTAATTTTCATTATAGACAACCATGGAGTAATTATCCTCCATGGTCTTCCTCCCTTTAATCAAAATTAGAACCATTCTCTTCAATTAATTATCTTAGTAGATTATTTATCGCTCATTGGTTCTTACCGACTGTCTCATCAGATAATTCACTCTCCTTAATTGGATTATATTGGGTTGTTTAGGCAAAAAAATAACGCCTAATCACAGATCACCAATCTAATTGAGCAGACTGCCCCATTGAAGATTGATACGCTGTAATTAAGCGTCATTCGCAGATAGAATAAGTCCATAGGTCGCATGACTGGACATAGTAGAACATAGAGAATAGCAAGGTATGTTTCTTATCATACCATCCTTCCCTTCAAAAGTTAAGTATACAGAAGAAGCCCTCTTGTTAAAGAGAGCCTCTTTGAAAATTAGATTAGCAAGGACCACCGATCCCATGCCGGAAAGCACCTGCAGGGTAATTCCATTCTGCATCAAGAGGGAGAATGATATCTTGGGCTTTAATTTCTCCCGTAAGCAGCTGATGGATCGCTTTCTTCTCAGAGTGAACAACGCAGCTTTCCGCGTCACCAACGAATTCATCGATCGACTTGTTGTTGTCTAATGTAAACTGAAGCTCTTGCTCTGCTAGACGTAGATTCTGGTAGTAATCAGGGAGAATATCCTTGATACCAGCAAAATGCGAAGGCGAACTAAATATACAGCAAGCACACGAAGCTCTACCCCACCCTACCGTGTAGCATGGATGTGGGACTACTCTATTTCTTCGAAGTACTTCCCACACATCTTTCTCGGAAAAATCAATTATACTTCTGAAGTGGTGAACAACACGCTTATTACGAATAGGTGCGTGGGTTCTATGGAGCTCCATCATATTATATTTGGATCGGTTAGTACTTTCACCTCTCCTCTCACCACTTACAACCATAATCTTGCAATCTCGCTTAGTGTCAACTTGGTGAGTGATGGCTACACAACCTACTTCAATTTTCAGGATGCCGCTGCAATACCTTGTCTGAAGGTTTGCTCCTTTTGCTGGAAATTTGAATCGATATCCATAACTACGAAGTTCTTCTTCGTATAACTTGTATAACTCCAGATTATCTTCTGCTTCAGCTTGATCCATTAGTCTTTTTAGTTCCAAACTCCTGGTCCACGCTGAAGGTTCAATCCGTCTCATTGAACCATCAGCGTCTTGAAACTGAACAGGTTGTTTAGATCCATAACGATAAACCTCCCCCCAGAATCCTCCCTCACGGAATGAAAATCTAATCTCTAGACCGAATGCCTCTGCAAATGCTCTGCAGTAATTTTTTGTTACCGGCCAGTCCATTTTCCTCTTTGAATTTCCATCAATATCGTGATGGAGAAGAATAATTTTCTTAGGAGGCACACCTAGTTCAAGTAAATTTAATGCCGCTGCTACAGAATCTTTCCCTCCCGAAAATAATACAAAAAATAGATCATACGTTTCCAATGGATCCGTTTTTTCTAAGTAATGCTTTCGCATGTGCGGTGTATCGGTACGACCTGGTAATGTAGGGATTATCGAAATCCTATTTCCGTAGATAGGAAGTGGTTTGTTACCATGATTAACTGGTGTGTTAATTGTGCAGTCACGATCACGTATTATATCGATTTCCCGCTCTACCTTAATTTCAACATTCTCTGTTTCAAATGATAGCGTAAGTTGTCCATTTTCCAATTAACCCACTCTCCTTATAAATAATAAAGGGAGTGACAAAAAATCTGTCATTCCCTTTACAAATCATTATTTATCAATATTTAGAACAAGCTTAACTGTCCTTTTTCTTCTACAAACTTTGGTTTGTGAAATAATGTATTATCTAGTCTATCACTATTTAACCTATCTCTTAGCCAGTTGCCCATTATATAAGTAGCCAGTTCAGTACCAATCGAGCGGAGGACATTACCGTCACAACTTTGACCAAGCAGTTTTGTTTTGGTCGCATCACTGGAAATTTCATCATCAAATTCAAACCAATCAGGAATACCCATGATCCTAGAAATTTCATGCGGTTCGAAAATTCTCCACCACAATGGATTATCAGGGTGCGTTAAATATGAGCTTGTTACTTGTACCTTACGGTACGAAGTAACAAAGGCCGCTAACCTAGTACTATCGAGAGTGACAAGGGTATGATTCGACTCAGCACGAAAATTATTGTTACCTTTCTTATTTAGTAATCCCTCCATCACAGTTCCTTTAATTGGTTTCCAATTTCCTTGCTCAACGTTAAACCCTTTTAGTACCTGTTTTAGCGTAGGACGACGATGTTCAGGGATTTTCGGTGGTGTCGGCATCTTAAAACTATCCAGCGATCGAGTGCTGTATACGCAGTACCCTCTACGTCGGCCAGCAACGCTTCCCATATCGTAGGCGTCAATCATGACAGGACCTGTGGTATATGGAAACTTAATGCTCAGCAAAGAATTAAGTTGCTCAAACGCTCGGGACTTATAATACGGCACGACTTGTTCGATCAATACATAATCTGCTCCAGATGCATAAACGATCCTAGCGTAATGAGGACTTAAGGCAGTCGAGATGTCCTCCTTACGAGTACCAAGCATACTAAACTCAACGCACTCAGGGGAAAGAAATACAAGATCGGACTCCGGGATTAGGCTACTATGAATGTTCCTGAGATCAGTGAACAAAGATAAGCTGTTTCTGAAATTGTGACGATATACGTCTATGGCTTCAGCCCAAACATCAAGCGATCCAACTGGGCCATATGCTCCTAGATCCACAAGACAGGCAAGGCCCACACCTGCTCCTCCCGGCACCGAAAGTGTTCGAATTTTCTTTTGTTCAGACCCCATCAGCATTGGAGTACGGATATAAGCTAGGTCAAAACTGCGAGAATGCCTAATGACCAGCATGCCTTCAGAAACCAAGATATCGATTTGTTCCCTTGCTTTGATAACAGCACTAATTTCTCGATTGCATTTATCCATTAACGGACGTTCCCTCTTCCATCCCGCTCGTTTTCGCTTCGAGATTATGTGAGTCTTGTCATCCGTCTTCGTAAAGATTAAAGCGTCCCGTTCAATCGTCATATGGACCCCGTCACCCACATTAAAGTTCCCTGCCTCCAGCACGGTTGGTTCTAGGAAGATCCATGTGTTCCCTGCTTTTTCACTGGTCCGAATATTGCGAATCAACTTCACTTTCAGGTCATTCTGTCTACATGCTTCCATGGCTCAAATCCCCATTCTTTTGTATTAAAAACAAACGACCCCGATAGGTAGTCGCCTTATTCATCAGAAGATGTATTCGAGTAATCCAGAACTTAACTGGAATGATCAATGGCCTAGCATAACCAACTCAAACGCAAAACTGACCACCGCTTGGTTCGAGCCAGGCACTCTCACATCATTAATCTGCTTAGCAGTAAAACATGTTCACTTCTCTAAGAATTTATAAAGACAAAAAAAGCGCTTATTTAGAAAGACCCCAGAATTGATGTCATAAGACACATCTTGGTCACTTAATAAATAAGCGCATTTTGCTTTAGAACAAGTCCTGCCGCATGGCTAGACTTGAAATTTAGAAAAAGTAAATTAGGCATCATCTCATATTCTATCATTTTAGTGATCTGCTATTGGTGAAGGGAATACTTGCTTGTAAACCTGTATCTCCCCTCCGGATAAAAAACAAAGAACCTGGAGTTAGGCTAACGTCTTTCTTGATTCCTTAATTTTATTTATTTTATCAGATTGATGATGCAGCTTGTCCGAGGTCAAATTCAAGTTCTGTTTGTCCTTTTAATCGAATTTCATTTAAGATTGCAGCTGGTCCGGATAGCAGATTCCCTTTTCTAATTTCTGTAACCCCACGGTTGAATGCCTCAGTTTTAGTAATTACGTCTGAACTCCGACTCCCTACTACATGAAACAAAACCAGATTAGAGCCCGGCATTTCACTAACAAAAATCGTTTGTTTTTCCATCTTCTATTTTCTCTCCTTTTAATTAAATTTTGTCTATCTCAACAAATCATTAGAGAAACTTGATATCTCTCTTCCTAAGCGAGGCCAAATTTGCAGCTGAAAAATCCTCACTTGTCTGACACAGGCTAGCTATACAGCCTCCTTCAATGGCCAGATCCAATAAGTTAGTTACTGGATTTTTAACTAGACAAAAGCAAAAAGCGCATTATCTTAATAGACCAAAAAGAATTCCATCAAAAGACAGATTGGTCGCTTTAAGATAAAGCGCATTGAGTGAATTAGAATTATCCTAGCGCATGCCGGGACAAGAGAAAACAGCACAATTGAAGGTATAGCTAAATATTACCACCGTTTTGGTATCTTGGATAGTAGCATAATCTCAACCAATTCAACTGAGTGAGTAAAATTTGTCCGAAATAAGGGATACATGAATAAAACCGCTAGCTCCAGGTTTAGTCGCTGGGTTAACGGTTTTTTAATCTTTCTCTTTTAGTTCTTAAATGATCTTGAAATTGTTTTCTCTCAGCAAGCAAATCAATTAATTTACTCTCCAATGAAGGTAGCTCCGATACAGTAAACCGCTTCGTGTCTAAAAAGACTAGGTTTTTTCCTTTCCCCACTGCAATCACAACCCTTCAGACAAATCTAATAAGGTCATTATACACTACAGAATAGAAAAAGGAAAAGAGCGGTATAAAGGTTTGTTTTGATTCCGCTCTTTTGGAAAATGCTATTTAATGTTTACGATTGAGGAGCCTTAATTTCCGCCTCAATTGACTTCAACCGGTTAATAAGGAGCCCTTGGTTTGTGAGGATTTTCTTAGCATCACTTAATTTGTGACTTTCTTTTTCGTGGTCTCCATTGCAGCAATTTCTGCAAGTGCATTCGCCAAGGATATCGCGAATTATATCTTCATGTTTCCTTAATCCACCTTCAGATAACATTCTGCTTCTCCTCCTCGTTGAGCAACATTCCACGCTCCTCCAAGTGCAGCAGGATACCTTGTACCAAACGATACATCTCACGTGATTCGATCATATTTCGAAGATCACGTGACTCATTATTGAAGTGGAAACTATATACAAATACTCTACCCTTTATCACAAAACGATAAGAGTCCACAAATCTTCCTTCGCCTTTGATGTCCAGATCGGAGTACTCCCTGAAAGTTTGATTTCTTACAACTCTTACTGCTGCCCATGTACTGTATTTCGGTTCATTAATGGGAATTCGCATTGGGGTTGTTGAGTTTCCTTGCTCATAGAGCCGGTACAACGTATCTCCTCGTAATTCAAATAAAGAAAAGTCAGAACAGATTCTGAGGTCGAAGGGGTTAAACAACCCTTCTTCCTTTAACAACCTGTAAAGCTCGCTTATAGCAAACTTATATACCGTTAAGGTCTGCTGACTAAACTTCGCGAGCCTATCAAGAACTACGTTTAACAGTTCGTTTTCTTCTTGATAAGTAGACAATTCTTCAATTTTAACCATAAGTTCAGCTGAACTTGATTCGAATGCTTGCCGGATTTCAGAAATTTCGTTCCCTCGTCTCGTCGCATTGATAATGAGTTCATCGCGTATCCAAGAATAAAGACCATCGTATGTAAAATCCTTATTCTGCAGGAATGAGGAGAAGATTTCAAACTCCTCTTTATTTTTAAACTTGTATGTTCGAATATCAAATCGTGGGTGGCCAATAGTAGCCATATCTTTTATATTCAAATAAACCCTTAATGCCAACCACAACAATGGAATAATCCATGTTGCGATATTGGTATAATCAAAAGTAAAGAGATATCCTATTCCACCGTAAGCAGCAAAGCCTAAATACGTTATAACTGCAGAAGATTTAATAAGCTTAAATAGACCAATCTCATCCGGACGTACCTCTTTATACCCCCTGAAATCAAACAATGAACGAAGGATGGCAACTAAAAACCAGCTGGATCCGTTCATTTGCTCTAGGTGATACACGTAATTCCTTCTCATAGGAATTAGCTTGTCATCCATGGTTTTTCTCATTGCTTCCAAATATGATAAGTAAGTATTTTCGCTCAAAGACACCAGTTCCTTTCCATGAACGGATATATTAAAAATCATTTGCGCAGCGCCTCGAACTTCTCTACGATATCCTTTTGAATAAAGGTAGATTTGGATTGGGCAAACTGAGCATTAAAGTTAATCTTATGAAAGTAGATATTCTGCTTGTCCATCAGGTTATTCAATAAGGTCATTGTGAGCTGGGCAGCCATCTGATTCGTCTGAAGTCGTTGCGGATTGTTTAAGATTGTATCGCCGCAAGACTGACCAGGGAATTCAGTCTTCTCATCCCCTAAGATGTTGGGATAGACCCTCGTCACTGGTTCCAAAATGGTTTCGCCACGGAACTTATAACCGCATACGACCTGGCCGCCAAATCCGCTAAATTCGATCATCTGGAGTTCTGCCGGCGACGGATCGTCAAAAAGCATAATCCCTTCAATGCCTGCATCAATCCAAATCAAATCTTCAATCAGGTCAGAGTGAAAAAACTCGTCAAATAGCTGCCGCGTCTTGTTGTTGTCGACAAGGCCGACTAATATCGGAACTACTTGTACATTAGGCCCGATATTAAGATCACCAGAACCAAATAAGTTCGCGAGCATTTCGAGACTCGTTACGAATTCCGTAACGGCCTTCACTTCAAGACCATAATAATCGGCATACCGCTCAACCAGAGAAACAACCTTGTATTCATCAAGGTCATCTTGGTCAAATAGTTGCCGTTGAAAATTCTTCTGTTCCACCCGATCTGCGTCGATAAGGGTAATATCGAAGGAGATCGGCGGTCGTTCATTGGCCGCCAGATAACCTGAAATCGTTTGTAACAACGTCCGAACAAAATGTGACCCGTTTCCGCCAGCTCCGACTACGCAGATTTGGAACAGAACGTGATTTTTTTCTTTAACGTTAATTGCATTCATCGATTTATCACCTCAAATGAACAAGGAGACTCGAATCCGAGCCTCCTTGCTGTGCTATTTGACCAGCTTTACTCGCTGATCCCATTCTGTCGGGTACGGCAACGTCGCTGTTAGGTCAGGGGTTTCGAAGATATAACTTAATGGAAGCTGTAAATACGCCCCTCCATGCCCCACTCTGAGATTAACATCCGGCTCCTTAGCCCTCATATTACCGACAACTACATACAAGCGATACTTCCGCTCGTTTGCATCATCGACTAATGAAAATCCGGCCGGCAAAACATGATGTGAATGAATGTGCATCACGTCAAGATAGCGCGGCTCAGGAAAGTCTTTCCCAACGGTTGGCGCATGCACATGATCCCACGTCACATACTGCTCCGGACAGTCAAATAGATACTTCTCTTCGACTGTATCGTAAACGATCCGGACCATTGCTTCGTACTGATGAGCATCGTTCCAATATGCTCGGAAGAAGGAGATCGCCACCTTCAACATTTCACTGGGGATTTTGGGGAGGGCAAATTCAAACCCTTCCTTTACCGTGTCGACCATTGGAACTCGATTTGCCTTTAATACCAATCTTCCAAGTTTGCTGTCACGGACGCAGTAAATACGACCGTCATCCCCAGCAATATAATTGTTGGGTTGTCGTTTCTCTGCATTGAAGAATTCCCGAAGCCTCCAGAAGAATCCAGGCATAATCAGCAAGCTCCTTTGTCTTGCCCCCATGCATCGGGGAAGAGTTGCTTATTGTCGATGTCATATCTCCATTTAGTTCCCGATGGTGTCAGCTCTGCTGCATCCTCTTCTGTAACCATTTTCAAACGGATCTCCTCGAGCGTGACCGATTCAACTCCGTTATTGAGCTCGTCTTGGAAGAGCACATCGACTTCAAATACGGTCGCCGCGTAGTGAATCTTCCAAGATTCACCGAGCTTTACGGATTCCAACTCCGGCTCTTTCGGAGCTTGTTGTACAGGCGTTTTTGATTTAGCTCCTCCACGGCCATGCTTCTTCCTCGAATCCGCTTGTTTAACAGTATCAGCGCCGCAGGAACCTGCTGCATCCTTTTTGTCCTGCCCATCACTCGACGACGTAATTGCGTCGAAGCTGAACAAGGAAAGTTGTCCCCCTTCGTCAACAATCCGGTAACCAGAATCGTCTGATTCTGGAGAGGATTGATCACTCTCGCCTGCAGATGTCTGCTCGACACCATGAATTTGTTTCAACTCTATGGCAGCATTTACAGTGGCTCTCATACCTTCGATTTCCGCATTTACAACCTCATCGTTCGCTTCTTGTCCTAAGTTTGTATTTCCCATGATTCGTTAACCTCCGTTTATATGCGTTATTGGTTATTAAGTTCCTGCTCTTCAGTGGATTGAGACTCCTCAATCTCATCCTCAATAGAAAGAAGCTCGAACTGATCTGCGACGGTCAACCGAGTGTCCAGTAAGGTTTCCTCGTTAAAATCTTGACCTTGCAAGCTAATATACAACTCACGAAGGTTCTTCCCTCTGTACGCATGATCATTAGTCGAGCTTTTAAAGAATAATTCCGGTAGCCTTCTTAATTGGCTAAGCTGCGTTATCTCTATTTCTTTTAACTGGGGCCAGCAAGCGTGAAAATCAGGGAAGACATTGCCGAATGGATATCGGTATAGTCTTGAGCTTGCTTTTACAGGACCATCCTTCAAAGCGAATATCCGGCACTGTTCGATTTCTTTTCCTCTAATCACAAATTCAAAAAGGAGCTTAGGATGGCCTACGGACTCATAAGGAGTCTTGTAATACAAAATGTCCCGTTTGCTCTTCTCCACTTCGAGTACGACAATTTTGCGGCCGCTTATTTCTTCTTGATACAGGATCGTTCCCGGTGGCAAAAGTGGTGTCGTTACCGTCTTGGTTACCGGCATGTACGAGGTGATTTGTTCTTGAAACCACCGCTTTATATCAATATCCTTTTCGGTCCTTGCCCGTTCAGCGATCATCCGAAGTAAAATGCCAACGATCTCTTTACGACCTTCAGCTATGTTCAACTGTTTCAGCAGCGTACTGAAAAGCTGGAGAAGTACATCTTCATCGTAAAGGCGTTCCACTTTCCCTATGAGTAGCATTAACAGGTTATTTAGGCTGCCCTCTTCCACTTGTGATAGGTCAAACCGCTCCGCCAAAGCTCTGAGCACGAGCGAGAGGTATCTCATGTCCTCCTCAGAATTGCATCGACTTACGACCAGCTCCAGACACTTAAAAAAGACCTTTGGGTTTTGCCCTTCTAGAATCGGGCCGAAAATTTGATGAAGGGAAAATTTCTCTTCCGCAAGAATAAGCGCCGTCAATTCATTCGGTTCCATCATTGCATACAGTCCCTTCAGCAAATCATCCATCAATACACGACGATTAGAAACGGTTAAACCATTAGCCCGCCGCAGGACATGTACTAACTTGGTGTTGTCCTTTTCGTTCTCGGGCATCTGAATGATTGTTCCGTTTTGAATTAACTCGGACATGGTTCTCCTCCCTTGCTCCCCATTCGGTGATTTTCTCCTTTAATCGAAAATAGCAATCGCAGATTCTCTCGAAGATCAGATAATAGCTGCCTACACCCATCACATGAAAGGCGAGTCCAGTTTCGGACATCTCCATCTCCACGTGAACATCAGTGTATTCACAATCCAAATTCTCTTCGGAAATAGGCTCCCAGATCCACTCACGATCGGCCGCTGCCTCAGGATGAATACGTTCGATTTCTATCCACCTTGTCACTTCTGGAAGATCCATGTGAAAGGTGTAGTCATCGCCGTAATCCTCCAAAATATCTGCTTCACTGCCGGTCAAGATTTCCAAACCCTGAAGAAAAAAAGAATCATGACGGTCGCTCACCCGATCCATTGTAAAGACATAGTTCTCCGGCAGTTTCTTGCCAAGATCAAACAAGCGCTTCGCAACGACCAGGTTATCCATAGCAACATGATAAGTATCGATGTTCTCGGAATAGTACACACAACTTCTGCCCATGACACCACTCCTAAACAAACTTGCGTTTGCGATTTATTGAGGATTGTATCCCCTTGACTCGGTCCTTGAAATCCGCAATTCGTGCGACCTGAACGACTAGGTTCTCGCGATTTTCCTCTGCTTCGTTTTCCTCCGATTCATCCCCGGTTCGTAGAAACAAAGCTTGTTCCATAGCCATTACAGCTTGGTCATAGGTGAAGGATGAAAAATCAACATCTCCAAACCTCTGATGCCTATATGTTCCCCAGTGGAAAACATGCATCAACGGGACCATCACACCTTCTTTTCTATCCGCCACTTCTGGTGAGATGGCGGACTTCTCAATCACCTCGTGAAACTTGTCGAGATTCAATCGGTTTTCACTCCTTTCGGATTAAATTAGGGTTGTAGGGCAACAAAAAAATGCACTGCCCTTACCAATGACTAAGATCCAATAACTGGGGATCCTGCAAAAAATGCAATCAGTCACTCGTAAGAGGAGTGCATTGAACTTGTTTGAACTTGTTTCCAGAACGCTAACCTATATACCATCTTTTCAAATAAAATTCATACTCAAAAAGAATATTTCTTAATTAAATAAAATTAGTTAAAAGAAAAAGACCTTACTCAAGTTGAGCAAGGCCCGAATCGGAACCGGAGTCCCTGATTTTAAAAAACACCACAATGGAGTATTGACCAAGATAATGATCTTAGTACTGTGAGTTGCAAGTCTGTACTTCCTTCGTATAATCGAAGAAATATAAAATCACTTTGCATTGTTTACAGAAATTTTAGGATCTTTCAATGTCAAGGCTCCGTGTACGTAAAGGTTTTTAAGTGCTTTCATACGGGCCAATTTGGATGTTAAGATATGTGCTTCTCTTGTCATAAAAGACCGCCTCCTGGTAATTGAATTTTGGGTTGTAGGAACAAGAAAAAACGCTCCTTTACAATGCCCAAAGATTATTTCTCAAGAGAGAATTAATGATTTAGACGCTGTAAACGAGCGTTATTTAGAATTATAGGCATACCAAGGGTAGGTAAGAAATTAGAATTAAAATCAGAATGTCCTCTTCTGCCCTGGCTAGAGGATGGAGTAAAGAAGTAAAATGGTATGAAATAATCTTACCATAGGATAAAGAAAAAGAGAAGAACCGATATTATCAGTTCCTCTCCTCTTTAAACTTCACCGGCTGAACCGTCCCTCCGTAATTATCGTAAAAATCCTCGTGCAGTTGAAAGGTACTACCGTATCTACCGTATAACACCATGAACTCATTAGGTAGCAAGTTCTTACGGATCAGCTTTTTCAAATGCGAGCTGCAAAGCTCATAGGTAGCATCGTTTTCCGCGAATATGATCGCCTGCTCCTCACATAAAGAGCAGACTTTCTTGTCGGTTAAGTTACTCGGAAGTAAGTTCATTTCTGAATTCTTAAGTATTCCAATGACATACATGATTTGATGATTGGGACACATGATCACTGAGAAAGTACCATCGTCAAATCTACCCAAAATCTCGCGCATGTTTATCGTGCAGTGTCTGACGCAGCACTTCGACTCGGTATCATCCTTCCGTCTTTCGAGCACTTCATTTTTATTGTTATTTCTGATCAATTCTACCATTCAACTCTACCCTCCACCTTCGTTGGTTGTTATTTTAATCACAGTGTAGAAAAAAGGGGAATCCTTAGAATTCCCCCAACGACAGCCAAGTTGAATAATTTAATCAAGTACTGTGTGACCAAATAGTTCAATCCCAAGCTTAGATTTTACAATCTCTTTTGCAATTTCGAACTGTTTCATCATGATCGTTGTACTCTGACTGACTACTGGCATTCTCACATCCATCCACGGTCCGACATTAGAAGATGTATTGCGTAGAATGCTCCTCTTTTCGGTATACTCCGAATCATTAACTTGAATATTGAGATAGCCACAATCCAAACCAAAATTATCATCCAGTAGCAGAGTCATCTCACCATCAGTACCAGGCGTCCACTCTACTCGTTCATGGAACGCTGCAGAGAGTGCATTCAAGATAGACTTGGAGTTTTCATCGATCACAGACTGGACTCTTGCATCATATGCTTCGACCCAATGTTTGATCTCTTCAGTTTTTCCTGCCTCTTCTATCTCACGAGCTTTAAGCGTATTTCGGATTTCCTTAGAAATTCGGGTATGCTCATAGCCTTTCATAAGAGAGAACGCTTCAGCATGAGTTATGTCCTCCGAGATATAGTCTGTTGACAACGAGGACTCCACCAGATTGGTTGTGAAATGAAAAAGTTTCATCCCGAACGCAGTCTCCCCACGTTTACCACGGTTTGGACTTATTCTTTGAAGTACCGGTGCATCGTAGTTATACCATTCTTTAACGAAAGCAGGCGTAAGATTAACCGATATATTGCTGTTAAACTGATAAATAGATTCGAGACTATCTTCTTCGACCCATACGTCATCATCTCTCACTTCGTTAAAGTAAAGGAACTCTTCAATGTAGTTGAGGGAAACGATCAATCCGTATGGGTTTCTGTCCTCGCCCCTATTTAACCGAACCTCTTTTCCCCTACCTTTATGGATAGAGTATACGTCTTTATTCCACGCCAGTTTTACGGCTGCACGTGTTCCACTTCTGTAATACAAGAGCCGAATCGGTTCCTCAGCAAACTTCTTGGAGATGTGTTCAAGAGCAAGAGCCTTTGTTTCCGGGAGCTCTTTCCCAATGAGATGCGCTTTGACTTCCTCTTCGCAAATAGATGCCTCGATCTCTGCTCGGAGGTCCTCAAACCGTTTATCTACCTGACTTCTAAGATTGAATGCCACTTTTTCATTCATAATCGAAGCTGCGCCAATGCGAAGGACACGCTCCAATGAGTTCTTTACCTTACCTGACAGTTCCGTCGCAAGAACCTCTAACTGAAGCTTCTCCTCAACTTCCTCAAACCATGGAAAGTATTGCTGAACAGCTTCAAGAACCTTGTTTTGATTCTCCCCCCATTTCGCCTGATAGATCTTCTCTCGCGGAAGATCCAAAATCATCTTCGTGATTTCAATGGCGGTAATGGCAGCGAGTTTTACGATTTGTTCTGAGGTACAATACTTCAAAATTATATCGACTCGGCGGTCACCGAATACACTCAATCCTCGAAGTACTTCTTTGTACGTTGCGGTATTTTCATTGATTGAAAAAGGGTACACCGAGCGGATAACCTCTTGCATGAGCTTCATTCGAAGAAGTTCTTGGGCTGAAGCGGTTGTGAGATTTGAAAGAGTAGTCTCCTCCATTTGAATAGCCTTCTGTAAGTTTTCTGGATTAGGTTCGCGCATTTTCATTCGTCCTCTCTTGAGAAATTGGGTTGTAGGTGCAACGCAAAAAAGCACCTGAGAGGCGACCAACCAAATAGACACACGTGTAGTGTGAATTACAGGTTAATCATCTTTCAGATGCTTCTTTAATAGAATGCTCTCCTTTGCGCCTGCTGGAGAGGATAAGATAGATTAAAAAATAAAGGTATGAGGCTAGTTTATCACATCATAAAGACAAAAAATAGGAGAAGTTACCTCCTCCTATTGTTGCGGTATTAAACGATATCGCTCTTCTTCGCTATAGACCATTATATAGAATTTATAAAAATCAGATTATCTTAAACATTTTGTAAGGTGTAAAGATATAGTTAATATATTCGATGTCTACACCAAAACTCTTTCCTTTTCTTCGTAGTCGAATTAAATATCTCAGCAGCGATACATGTGTCGAAGGGCTGATGTTTCATGCAGATGTTCGGTGACGAGTTCAGGAAACGATAAGCGGTTATTTGTGTCTGCTGTAAATTTCAGATACGTAAACCCATTACAAAACACTGAATGCACCATTTTTTCAGGAACTCCTATATTGTTATATATCGCACCTAAATCATCTAGCAGCGTTCGGATCTCTTCGAACTGAGACTTGTTCCAGTAATACTGTGTTGGTCTTATAGTTACCACACCGGCAAGATACTCCTCTTTATAGTGCTTAAAACCCACCTTGAAAGAAAGTTTATTTTCAAGGATTTCCTTTAAAAGGAGAAACTCCTCGTTGCTTAGACCACGTATGTTATTCTTTTTATTATCTACCATTTCAGAACACTCCTTGATTTAAATTAGGTTGTATATAGGCATAAAAAATTCACCTCACCAGACAATCAATTTCAATACTCGAGAGCGAGATCATTAATCATCTTGTGAGATGTACTTTTGGTTAATTCGATAAAGGGCTACTATGAACCCTTGATTACTATGAGAGTTAGCTTGACTTCCGCTTACCCTTACCGTGCTTTCGGTTCCCCCTTTTCATTTGACCTTGGGGCCCTACATTACGAGGTTCGTTATTGTCATTTTGACATGCGACAGCAACTTGTTCAGCAGAGAATTTTAGGTTATCCTCAGCCACAATAGTCCGGAGCTCTTCAAGCAGTTCCTGCTTAATTGTGTTCTTTATCTCCTCAAGAGATGGCTCTCTTTTACCATAAGCCGTTCTCCCTAAAGCGATCAAACCCGTTACAGATGCAAACACTCCAGAAGCATCCTTAACTGCATCCAGTAATTGCTTATCACTTTCGCTAAAGGCATAGGTCACTCCTACAGTAGAGGCAACGAAATAAGCTGAGAGTGAGACTACCGCTACCCAAAATGAGGCTTGAGTGAAGGTCATTCTCTTCTCTTCTCGCAATTTAGTAGAATTGCTGAATAATAAGAGTGTCAAGTCATGAATCCATCGTCCAATGGAAACAAAAGCAACACTCCCAACTATCGCCAATATGTAATAAAAAGGCGCGTAGTAATCCATCGCTTTTGGTAATAGCATTGCTATTCCAATATACAGAAAGTATGAGACACCAATAGAAAACATAATAGTAAAAAATGTGGTGACCAACTTAGCCCATATACCAGAAAATTTATTTACTACAGCAACTATTAGACCAGCTGGCATTATCAGTATAAGCAAGATTATATGTAGAACTTTAGAATTCTTATTAAAGGGTGCTGTAATAAAGAAGAAAGATCCTACCAAAATTACATAAGCGATACCTACAGCCCATAGGACCCCCATATAAATATCGCTGGATAAGAATTCCCCAATCATTGGAACAAAATAATACACGTCTAAAGTCAAAAGTGTAAGACCAAATACAAAACTTAACCAGACTAAAATTTTTTTTGAGTTTTGAAGAATCATAATGACCCCTCCCATTAATTTTTAATAACTTCTTAAAAGTAAAAAAACACCCCTCAAAGAATGATAAAAGTAAGACACACGTAAAGTGTGAATTAACTTGAATCACCATTTAAGGCGTGTTAGTTTGCTTAGAATGCTCCCTGTGCGCATGCTGGGAGTTAGTGGACGTGTATAAGGTATATGTCAATAATATCACAATTCCATAGTTGCTAAAAGGCACTGCGGGATAGAATATAATATTTATTTAAGCTCTAAAATCAAATCATGCTGTATATCCAAAATTTATACCACTCAAAATTTAGCCTCCCTTTCTTACGATGGTAGAATTAAGGAGATAAATGTTGGAGGAGGTTTTAACCATGATGAAAACTGAATCTTTAAAAATAAATGCAACAAAATACTCGGGTCTCCCACTTCAATCCCTTAAATTTCTGGTGAAGACATCAGCACCAGTGGATAAACTTAGAAAGAGAGAAGTTTGGAAGGAGATTTATTACAGATATTTCACTCAAGGCCGCGAGTTCAACTTGTACAGTTTATTAAGAGGAGAACCAGTAGCATTCAGTAATACTATCGGATGGGAGCTCGATACCGAAGAAGTTGAAATCCCTATTCATCATGCAGAAGATTTTATCAAGAATTTAATTGATTTCATCCAGTATGTCGAACAGAAGATTCTATCTTCTGATAATCTTCAATTTCATTGGCAGCTTCATGAATTGGCGGGTATGCAATCCATGATTGAAAGGGTTCGAGATGCCAAAATTAAAGATATGAACACACGGCAGAAAATAAACCTTTTCATCGACAAGATCAATGAAGCTCGGAGGATAGCTCTTCTGCAGATTGAGAAAGCTGAATCCGTAGTATTAACAACACCTAATGATACATACAACCTGGGCGAAAAATCTCATCTTAGTATTCAAGAAGAGAAAACTGCTCTGTCGAAACAACAGTTAGTCCACTTAAAAATTGCAATATCGAAAGTGAATAAAGGGCAATGGATGGAAATGATTAAAAATCTTCGTATTTACTATCCCGAGGATCAACAGAAAATAATTCGCCACGGAGTGAAAAAATATCCTCATGACATCATTGAGTATCATCCATGGCAAGCATTTATCGAAAATAGGGATATCCGAAATCCAGAACTGAATATGCTCAGAGCCCTATTTATTGGTATTGAAAAGTCCGGCCTAACCGATTGGTTCCAACATCTCAAACTTACGTCTGTAACTGGTTTTTTACGTTATGTAAAAGACTGGTTCTTCGAAGCTGAGAAAGCGACAGAGGATTTCTTTGTAAAATTAGAGCTAGAACTGCTCAGAGAGATAAGTGAACATTCAAGTCCTACCGTTAACGGTGAAGAAAACCCGGCATTCTACGAGTCAAAAAATTTATATAACGATTATCTACTGAACGAGCTGGAAAAACATTATTGGATTGTCGAGAGATATGAGAATGGTAACATGTCTGAAATGTTAGATTATGCTCCAGGATATTACGAGATATTGAGTGAATATATGGCTAATCCAGTTAGGGTAGCCAATTTAAAATATTCGAGGTACGGACTTCTTCAATTTGAAATGGTTAACGATTATACTAAAGGGCGCCTGACCATCATTGACTTGTATTATGACCTTTTAAAGAAATTCAATCGTAATCTCGCTTGGAACGAGGAATCCTTTCTTAGGACAGGAGACAAATTTTCCATAGCAAAAAACGTCCCAACGAAATATTATTCGAAAATCAAACGGTTTTTCCAGCTTCCTTTAACTCTAGAGTTCGATGCTGGATGCGCATTAAACGAAGATCGGCCGGTAACAAATCAAAGTTCAATAGAAAGTGTTATTATCTATAAGTTCATACGCGGAGTTATAAAAACATCGGAGCTACGCTGGTTATATACTTCCGAAGAAGGGTATGCATTTTTTAAAGCCAATACTAAAGTTTTTCGAAGTAGTGGAATGTTTCATTCACATGAAGACTACGTGGCTGAGTTTATTTCTGAAGTCATCCCCCTGTTTGACTTCAGAGATCCGGACCAACTTCGCAGATTCTTCCAACTTGAATTCAGCACAAAATACATCTACGGGCCCTATCCAAAAATAAAAAAAGAGGTGGCCGATCGAATTGTAAGAAAGCTCCATGATGAAGTTCCTCATGAGCTGCAGATCGTATCCGAGTTCTTCGATGGAATCGAAGAAGAGTATACCGAATTCGAAGTTTATGATCAATTTGACGGACTTTCTCCCTTCGAGTTGTTAATACTCCAACAGCAAGGGATAGAGATCGGTAAAGAACAGCATTTTAAAGGTTATAAGGAAAATCTATTCAACACAACTACCCACTTCACTCCTGATGAAGTAAGAACGAGATTTATTATTGATTACTACAAGAACTATTATGGTTCTTAGCATGTAAAAGACCCCGTCTCCTTTTACCGGAGCGGGGTCTTTGCGTCAACAAATTTTGATTTAGGAAACTCTTTGGTTCCCCCATGTTAGACGAACATTTCCTTTCTCGTCTGTTTCTTTTTCAATCAAGCTGTTCAGGATGTCGAGGTCTATGCCAAACTCATCAAAAATTTCAGCCTGCTCTTTAAAATCTAATGTCTTAATGTATTCGTTGATTCGCTCTTTGCTCATCAACAATGCTAATAGGTTCTGCTCGATCGTATGGTCGTATGTCACCATATGGATCTCCTTAGCTTCTGTACTGTTATATCGAATAAAGCGGAAGCAGGTGGGTAGAGAGAGGGCGCATTACTACATAATCCGGCTGGTTCCACACTTTATTTACATGTGGTTCCAGACTTTATTTACCGGTCCCACACTTTATTTGCATGGTTCCAGACTTTATTTACTGGTTCCATACTTTATTTGCATGGTTCCAGACTTTATTTACTGGTTCCATACTTTCTTTTCATGTGTCCCCAGATCCGACTATTAAGCATGTTTCCCTCAAGCCCCCGTTAGAACCGTGCGAGCTGCTTTCACAGCACACGGCTCGCGACTAATTTAAGCCTATCCGTTGATTGCCCGAGTGTTCGGGTGTTTCTTAGCGTGGCATTCTTGGCACAGAGTTTGTTTCAGAAGATCCCTGCTCGCAGCGATCACCGCGAGTGCATCCTTCCTCCTATTTCTCTTGACCATTCTTTTGTGGTGGATTTGCATTCCTGCATCCCCACCGCATTCTGTACAAGTTTCATTCGAGGCAAGCGCCTCGAGTTTATCTCCCAGCGAATTACCCTGAACAAGACGGCCTATGGTTCCCTTCTCCGCCTTGTCATCGTCTTTGGAGTGCCATCCGTGCTGTTCGTTCGCATTCCGGATTTTATTCGCGACTTCCAGTGGAGTTCGGTAGGCATAGTCGCTGAAATAGCGCATATACACCGGTTTATCTCCGCTCTTGGCACGAATCCGCTGTCTCGTCTTACCGTAGACGTGTATCTTGTTGACCACGTAAGAATCGATCACTTTAGCGATCGAGCACTTGTGCTTGCGACCAAGCCAGTGCATAAGCATCCAGTAGAGTTCCTTGTCCAAGGTGTTGGCCACCGAGCTCCAGTTGTTCGCTATCAGATGATAGTTGCTCCATCCGCTTACAACCCTGTTAATCGCAACGATCATGTCGAAAGCAGGATTGTTTGAGTGTAGCTCTGTTAACGCCTGCAGCCTCTTCCTAATGCGCTTAATTCGCACTCGTGGAGTGTAGACAAGCGCATAGTTGTTTCGGTACCCATGCCCTTTCGACGAAGGTTTCTGAATAATATCATAACCCAGAAACGTGAACCCTTCAGTAGCGTGCGTTATCTTGGTCTTCTCCTGACTCAACGTGAGGCCTAAATTATCAGAGAACCATTCTGAGATGGTCTCTTTCATTCTCTCCGCTTCACGTTTGTGGTAGTTACCCATGAGGATGACGAAATCGTCCGCATACCGAACATATCCCAAACTCTTGCTTGCGAAATATAGTTCGGAGTCCTGCCTGGTGTATCTGCTGCGCTCTTTCCTAAGCTGCCGTACCATCGCGATCATTTCATCTCGTGAATTTAGGGTCACGATTGTACCCTTTTCACTGGATGATGGGTTCTCTTTCAGCTCAACCTTGTAGGTTGTTCTATTCTCCGACAACGCTTTTGATAGCTTCCGCAACTTGTTCTGGAAATACGCATACTCCTTAGAGTCTCTGCGCTTCTCCCGATTCATGTTCTGCTGACTTGGAGCTATAAACTTGTCGAACTCATGGAGATAGATATTAGCCAGAATGGGGCTAACAATGCCGCCCTGTGGAGTTCCATCCTTGGTAGCAAAAACTGGATTGGCCCCATCTGTACCAAACCCCATCTGATATCCGCTTTTCAGGAATTTGTTGATGAGTTGAATGAACCTCTCATCCGCGATCCTGGCACGCAAGACGTTCAGAAGCTTGGAATGCTTGATGTTATCAAAGCATCCCTTGATATCTCCTTCGATAACCCAGTCGAACTTTCTAGGAACGATTTCGCTGATCGCCGTTTGGCAACTACGACGCGGCCGGAAGCCGTGAGATGCATCCGAGAATAATGGATCGTAGAGAGCTTCCAAGATAAGTTTAACCGCCTGTTGAACAAGTCTGTCCTTGATGGCGGGAATCCCTAGTGGCCGCTTTCCCTTACCGTTACCCTTTGGGATTTCAACTCTTCTGACCGGTGCCGGCACATATTCTCCGGTACGCAGCTGGGTTGACAGGGAAGCGATATGTTCGTCCCTTCGTTCTTCAAACCCGCTTCGGTTCATCCGATCCACCCCTGCAGTCTTGATACCTTTATTGCCTCTGATGCAGTCCCATGCGTACGATAACATTTCCTCGTTCTGGACGATTTTGTACAGTTTGTTGAATCTGCGCTTCTTGTCCGCCTTAGCCACTTTGGACAGGTAAGCAATTCGTTCCATGACGTTCATAGAGGATCAACCTCCTATTCAATGGTCGGAATTGCTTAAATTAGCCTAGCGTCATTCACCAGCACCCGACACTGCGTCACCGCCGCGTGGGTGTCCTACGTCCCTCGACGTAAGTGTACTCAGGCTTTCCCTGACCCAGATTACTCTAACGCTTCCTTCGGATACCTGTCTCTCATTGGGTAGCCAGCACCCTCCATACAGATTCCTTTGCAGGTTATCTGCGTAGCACGCATTGAATATCCTTAGGTTGCTTTCAAATGGTTTTACGCCATCGGCGTTCATGTCTATCCAGACGGTGACATATGTAGTGCTCCGTCCTACCAGTGAATTACCGGTTCTGTGAGGCCAATCCTGTTCCTCACATTGGATAGATAGAGCTTTACAAGGATTCTTTCGCTCTAGGGCCCGGAGTATTCCCCACCCATCTCAGCTTCATAAATGACCTATTAACCATAGATATTCGCACCTTGAAGTGACGCTCTTGCCTACAATCCTTTCGGCTCACGTCCCAACTTTCACCCTCCAAGCTTGACCCGACGAAACAGGTTTCTGCTCCTGTTTTGTGGGGAGGGATTAGGTCGCGATTCTACATAATCGCGGTAGATTCCTATCGTGAGATAGGCTCTCTACATTGCTACGCAGACATCATCTGCCGCCCGAACTGCTCCAATTTAGGTATATTCCACTGTAACGACTCCACTATCACTTTATTACATGAAGGGATATTGACGCTCGACTTCAGACTCTGCTGGGTACTGATCAGAATGCCATTTTGGGAAGTTTCATACTCCTCTATTAACTGCGTCCTTCTTTCAAAAGATACATCGCCTTTAATAAGGAATACAGGACGGTTCGGAAATCGTTCTTGGATCAACCTATAGTACTCGGCAGCCGTCTCCAAGAATACCGTGCCAATGGCCACCTTTTCATCGAACTTTTCAACCAAGGACATGATGTAATAAAATTTACTCGGCAGTAAGAGCGAATCGTACTCATCCATCAAATGAGGGCACGAGGTTGATTTAATCAGAAGTTGAATCTGACGAATGATCTTCAGCATGCTCTCCTTTTTTGAGTTACCTGTCTTTACGAAGTAATGCATCATCTTTTGAAACTCATTAATAATTTTCCCATAGATACTTACCTCAGCAGCATTTTGCTCGATGCGGTGTGGAATGTGACTGTAAATTTTCTCACCCACAATCTCATCGAATTTTCTTGTGATGATCGTTTTCTTGATAAGTCTCGAAAGACTTTCACTGTTTAAAATGTCCTGATTGTGCTTCTTGACTCCAAAAACAGTAACCTTAGCAGGGCTAAAGCATTGTTTGAAGAGTGATAATCCACCATAGGCTGGATATGGCCGGTTGTAATCGGTGTTTGCAAGCTCCTCGATTACTCCTTCCTTATTGACCTCATACTTGAAATTACAATCGCACATCATGTTGATGGAGTTGTTATACAGTAGCTCCAAAAGCGGATAGATCTCATTAATATTGTTTCTAGTTACCGTGCCTGTCGTAAGCAGCTTGTGCCGTACTCTCCGGAAGCAGGAAAGCACCGCCTTTGTTCGCAGGGACTTTGGGTTCGTAAGTTCATCCGCTTCATCCATTACAAGAGCCACCTTTTGACTCCGAATACGAACAAATTTTTGAATCTGCCGCTTATACTTTTGCAGCCGGTTCAGCGAGATCAGCACGATCTGTCCTGACCTTATGGATTCAATATCCTTAAGCGAACGGATCACAACAAATCTCTCACCAAAATTTGCGAGCTTCACTTCCCAAGTCAAATGGATCGCAAGTGCCGCACTAACGACAAACACGTTCCGAACTGCCTTTTGCTCAAGAAGCCTCTTGTACCAAGCAATGGCTCCAATCGTTTTACCGCTCCCCATGGACCAATTAAGGATGCTATAACGCTTTTGCATAACAAGACCGAGGTCATGTTTTTGCATAGGGTTCAGCTTAATAACTTCATCACGTGAGGAATCATATAAGCTAAACGCATCTAAGAAACGATCGACTTCCTGGCTGCGTCTCATTCCTACAAGAGCTTGACTCTGCACCTCGTAAGCCTCTTTTTTTCGTTTCCAGAGTTTAGAAAACATTTTGTCTTCGAACGGATAAATATCGTCATGGACCATGGAATTGAACGAGGCTGCTCTCTCCTCCCTCATTTTGTTAAGTTTAGCCTGCATCTTCGGGCTATACGCTTTGAGCTTCAAACCGTAATTTCTCTTAACCAGCCGAATCTCGTCACGGTGAACAACGTTTTGATTTTTTAGTACTCTTCTCAAATAGGCAAGCACCTTACCCTTTGTTATCCGCTTCTTTTCCCATTCTTGCACAGTCATTTCCTTTGGCTTTTCTTCAGAGTGATAGCGATTCACGTAATCAACGCACTTCGCATAGTACTGTACCAATGCCGGATGCCGCTTGATGTCAAAAAGCATCTTCTTCACTTTAAACGTGAAATCAAGATCTTCACTATTTGCGTTCTTACCCTCAAAAAGGATCTTATGCCGAACTTTCTCCTTACTCTTCTTCAGAGGTAGTATATATTGATTATGGACATAATCTGCGCCTTTGGCGTCGAATGACGGAGCTGGGGTCTTTGCTAAAGAATACTGAATTGCTTCCAAGTGTTCACTTCGTTTCTGGAAGATCATGATCTTCGTTTCAAATTCATTTACTCCGTACATCTTGAACGCATCGCGTGGCAACTCAATCTGACATACAAATGAATATCTCTTATTCATCTCCTCGATCATGCTGGCGTCCGAAAAATCGTCACTTAAAAAGCTACTGGGGACTATTAATGCAAGGAATCCTGCCGGGTTGAGTAAATCATGTGCGCGGATACAATAAAATAGTTGGCTGAGATATCGTTCTGTTCTATACTCCCACCGAAGATTGAACGGAGGATTACCGAAGATAATATCAAACTTGATTCCCGGCTCATAAATCCGAATGTCTGAGCATTGAATCTGAGCTTCAGGGTACAGTTGTTTAGCCACCTTGAATGCCTTCATGTCCAGCTCATTGCCGTATACATTAGCCTCCATTGGCACAAAGTTAAAGAACGTCCCCATTCCGCAGGTCAAATCAGCGATTAGATCATGCATGCTCGGTTTGATGACCCCGACAAGGAACTCGCATAAAGACGGCGGGGAAAAGAATTGGCCCTGCTCTATCTCCTTTTTAGCCTCAGCATATGCATGGTAGCTGCCGTAATCGGAACGAGATAGACCATGCAAACCCCCGTCCCCAGTATAGGCCTGGTAAATATCCGACGAGGAAATACCGAAGTCTTGCTTCGTCTCAATAATGTGTATGATCTTTTCATTTATTTCTTTTCGTTTTTCGTATGGGATAATTATTCCGGAATGTTGGTATTTCATTAGTGTCCTCCAATGTCAATGAATTAAAAAAAGACACAGATGAAAGAAGCGGTTCACTTCTTGCACTGTGTCTCCATAAGTGGATAATGAGCTTTAGATATACTTCAAGTAGTCTTTTGCGAAGGCCATCGCATCATCGTGGGTTATGAACTTTAATTCCACTTTTCCGTTTTTAAAGCACCTGAGTGATTCGAATTTATTCATAGATGTAAAACTAAATACCTCGAACCAATCATTTCTTGCATAGCTGTTACTTAATTGAACGAGTGTGCTCCGCATAACTTTGGCTCCAGAATCAAAATGTTCAATAGCATGCAGTAATTTAGATAAATTTTCAGATCGATTATTTCTGAATTGACCATTAAACCATCCTTCAAAATACAGATAGTCTGCAATTGACACTTTAACTGATTGAACTTTTACTTTAGAGATGTTGTAGATCGTACCTCTAAGTGCCTCTTTGATCTCCTCGCTTGCCTTTTCTGAGAAGTTCTTGCCATCCATCTGAAGAATAATATCATCTACAATTTCCTTGTAAGTCACGCTATGGTCGTACTTGCGAAATTCACTCGTGTTAATCGTGATAGAATAATTTTTTCTAAAATATCCGGCAATCTTGCTGATGAACAAATCGAGTTTCTCATCCAATTTTAGATCCAGGTCCTTAATTAGGTTCCCTGTGCTTAAAAAATTGTTTGACATCTCGTTGTTTTGGTAGAACCTTTTTGCCTTTAGGATTAGAGATACGGCTGAATCGAAGTTTTTCTGCGTTTCATCACAAAATGCCTTATCCTCATCCGTAATAAGTGAATTGTTCTCGATCGTTACTTCATCAAACTTTGAGATTATATCCCCCAGTCCGAATTCTGAAGTGATACTTGGTTCATTTGCAGCCAACGGATCCAATATCTGGCTTAATGCCTGCGTAGGTTGTTCAAAAATAGAGAGCTGTACTCCTCCCATTTACTTCTCCTCCTTGATAGTGGTATTTGGGTTGTTTAGGCAAAAAATAACGCCCAACCAAAAGCACCAATCTCCAAAAGTATGCATGGTTGCACAATTCGAAATTGATTTGCTTGGTTAAGCGTCATTTAAAATAGAGTGGGCTCCGTATCATCTAAAGCTAATGACTCAATCCAACAGAAGGAGCGGATCATAAAAAATGAAGTCCACTCCAGTAAATTAATACCTTTCTTCTGTCTCCAAAATCATGTGCTGTATGAGTCGACCTACTTCATCAATACTTTGATTAAAATGATTAAAGAACAAAGTTGTTTCGATCCATTTCCGAAACCTTTCGTCGTTTTCCATATCGTGAGCAATTGATAAAAGACCATTTGCAACTAATTCCATTGCAGTCTTTTGCTTCTCAGTTGGACCATCCATAAATACTTGATTTTCAATTCTCAAAAATTTTGGGTGATGGCCGGCCTTTACATGCATCTGTGGTGTCCCATCAGATTTTGCAACCTTGATATCGGTGATAAATCCTTCGTCGTCCCTTAAAGTAATTCCAACATTCATTGCTTGATGCAAAATGCCTTCTGCTACATTCTTAGCGACCTCAGTAGTATCTTTAATGGGCTTGTTTAGACTCAACGTGACTAACAAGTTCAATTTTTGATTCATGCCTATTTTTCCTCTTCTCATAATGTCTTCTGTAAACGATCCATTTTCCCTGTTAAATCTGGCTTCCCTAGGTGTTGTTCCCAAGAGCAGCGTGCTATTTCGCTAAGTTCTGACCATTTCTTACGAGGTGTCCCATCGTGATAGGTCGACCGTCTCCTCGTATCAGCCTCATAGGCGATTTCACCTTGTGTTTTGTTCAATTTTAATCTCTTCCTTTCCTCATAATTGGGTTGTAGGCATATATAAAAAACACCTGACCAAGAATCAAAGAGGAATGGACACACGTGTAGTGTGAATTCAACCTTGATCACCTTGTCAGGTGTTTCTTACTTAGAATGCTCTTCTGCGCCTGCTGAAGAGAGGAGTGAATTATATAATGGTATAGCTATAATTATAGCATGGAATTAAACTTTGTTAAACCGAACAAAGAATTTAAAAAAGGAACTAACATCCTACAAACATAGGCCTGCAGGAGATCTGTAATCTGCAGGCCTTTTTCTTTCATAATTATCAAATTTCGGAGTAACTTCCTTCTGTAATATGGGGCGTGCGTTTCAAATTAAAAACGACAATCTATCCATTATCACCTCAGTAAATTAGGTCATCAGGTGAAATAACATAAATATAGGCATATCTTTGTATTGTTGTTGTTGCTCTATCGACATTAGATTATATGCAAACTGTGCTTCATCCACATAATCTAATAGTATATTCACACAAAAGAGAAGTTCATGGTTATCTGAACGAACTGCTTGACGTCTGAGTCGATACAAAATTTGTTTGTCATCAAAGTTCAAATTTTGTTGTCGCTTTTTTACCTGTAACATATTCACAAGTACTACAGAGTCATTACCAGAATACTCCTCTATAGAACCCAATGCAGCTATATATTTATCATAAATATGGATCGCTATGCTTAAAAGTTCCCCATTTTTGCAAATGTCGTACGCTCTAATACAGGATAAACAAAAATGATTTGTTGTGTTAAACACATCATTATTTGTGAAAGGATCTATCATATCAAATGATTGCTTGACGATTTTGGAATCGAAGTTTATTGACATTAAGAATTTTTCATTAAGTAAAGCATACACACTATGCTCATTTCTATCCTTTTGCTGATCATATTGTATTAATACTTCTTGGTCTAGCATTGTCTGAGAAAATGCGTTCTTAAGAATCATACCGGAATCAGGCTCATAAAATAACGAGATAGTTTGGTTTCCTATACGAAGATTGATAAATCTGACCAGATGCGGATCAACTATAGATATTCTGGTAAGCTTGTTACTGTGCACTGTTTCAATCAAAGAGCGGAGTTGAGACTCAATATCTTCATCTTCCTGCTCTTCAAAAATTGTATCTTCTGGGATACCCAACAGTTCAAAAACATCCTTAGTATGATTAAGAAATACTTGATACTCTTCATAATCGAAGTCCACTTTAAAATCGTCGTTAAATTGGAATACATTATCATTGAATTCTATTTTTTTGCTGATAAGTAAATCTTTTAGAAACGGCACTACTCGTAGTTGTGATGAAAGAGAAGTAAAACCAATAAACTCTAACCGAAAAATATTCGCATTTTCTGAAATTATGATCTTTACATCCTTTTCTAATTGAATAGTTAACCTGTCATCTTCAAAAGTAATTTCTGAGTATAGATCATAAGAATTATTATTAACGTCGATTTTAATTATATCTTTTTTAGTTAGAGCAGTAATTCTATTAATACTAAGCGGATGGCGTAAATCAGTACTGTCAGTTCCATACATAGTGAAGTCATGATCAAAAATATTGCTCGTTTTTGGATCACTTAAATCAAAAGTTAGACTAGTTAAAGTGAAATTTTTAAAATCTAAGTTGTTAGCTTTTCTCTCTAATAGAACTCTTGGTTGAAATTTTTTTTCAACTAGGAATTTACGACACACTTTGTATAATGTTGTCTCATCCAAAGGACGTAATCTTATAGACTTTGTTTTAGTTTGAGGTCGCCCTTCTATTAGTTGTTTTAGCTCTAGGCTTAATAGTGACTTATAAAATATTTTTGTCTCACCACTTGCTTTTATTTCAACCACTAGCAACAATACTCCATCATGATTTAAATAGTTTTTATAATGTGCCAAATTCATTGAAAATGAACGAATGCCTCCATGAAATTGGACTACTTGAGTTCCCTTCACCTGTACAGGAACAATACCTATTAAGGACTCCTTTCTTTCAGAACTATCTGAAAAAACTTGGATATCACCATCAAAGGAAACACCCTTGTCTCCAACTGGAATGTTTGGAATTAAATATGAATGTGGTTGAACTGCCGCATTAACTACTGCATTTACTGCCTTCAGCTCGATTTGACTATTGGAGAACTTTACACTTTTCATATGATTATGACCCTCTCATTAGAAATACTTTTTCAATCCTGCCTTATAGTTACCAAATAACTCTTTTAGTTTTATTTCCCTAAATTTATTGTTATCAATATTATATCTGAAAGTAGAGAGTATCCGCTTAATAATACTCTCCTTTTTTACTATTACTAGTCGTTATTTTCTCGACAAAAAAAGGGCTAAGCAGTCTCCTACTTACCCTTTTGCTTGCTGGAGCTTATTCGCCATTAATTCAATGCAAAGATTCTGATTAGTAATGCAGTTCCTTTCAGTTCTGTTGATCAATTCTGAACCACCCCGCATAGTTAGTGCTAACATCCACAAGCTAGATAGCAAATCGATTTGCCACTCCAAAGTCTTAGTCGTCATTTTCTGTTTCTCCTTAATCTAAATACTATGAAAGGGATCTCCTAGCCAAATTCATGCTTAACCATAACTATCATGTTTACTAACACGAACAAGTGAAACATGCTAATTTGGAATATGATCATACCAGTCGAGATTCGCCCCTTTTGGTAGTCCATCTTATACAAAAAGAAGAATAGGACCATCAAAACCACATACACCATTAAAAACACGATTAACGAATTCATTGTGTAATCACTCCTTCAAGATATATTTATTTATATAAAATACGTTGCACGATTTTTACCAGCATTTGAAAAAGTAAACAAACACAAAAAAGCACTTCTTCAAGAAACCAGAAAAAGTACACACGTGTGGTGTGTCATTTAACCTTGGTCACTTAAAAAAGTGCATTGAAAGTGTTAAAATGCTCTCTTCTGCGCTGGCTAGAGAGAAAAAAATGTGAGAAACGTATGGTATATAAGCATCATATCACATTTTAAATTTCCTCGTATAGACTATAAAAAGTAGATGGAGCCGCATGAATCATCACTCCCGTAAATTAAAGCTTAGACAACCGCAGTGCAATAATGGTTAATACCCCACATATCCGTCTGAAAACATCCTAAAATGAGTTTTTTATATCTCACAGGGCCAGCTACTAAATGAACAAATTAAGCCAGCAGTGGTTGTAACCCACGCTGGCCTTTCTAGTTTGTCCATGAGGAGCAAAGCGCTTTTGTTTGTTTAATCATTCGTAAAGATACATCTTAGCTAGTAATGCTTCGAGCTCAATTTTCAAACACATTTCAATTCCGTTTTTCCAGTATTCAAAATCACTGTATTTCTTATTGAACAGGGTCATGCTTTTTCTAAATCCACTATCCGATGAAGTATACAAAAAGCACATCTCAAAGGGTTCTTTTAGTAAATCATAACTGAATGATTTCGCGATCGACCGCACAATTTGGTGCCTATGCAGATTAAATTGCTTTGTTAGAGCGCTCCGCGCTTCATTAATGACAGCTTGGCCAGAACCATGAATTGGATTGAGGTTGGAGAAGTCAATATCAAAGTCTGTCTTCCAACCCGAGAAAAACTCATTCATCCACCTCTCGATCATACTGCAGATATGGAGACTAAAATTTTCGTAAACATTTGCGTTAGTTGTATGGCCTATACCGTTACGATGCTTCCATACATAAGTACTAACCGATCTGCCATGGAAGGCATACTTTGTCTCTATATAATTGAGGTAAGAGTTTTTATGCCTCTCATTTAGCTGGACCATCTTTTGAGCGAACTGATCTGTTATTTTATTCATGTACCCATTCATATTGATCTGCATAGCCGGTTGATCCGCTTGTTCACTTTGAACACAATATTTGACGCCGTCTTTAGGTGCGGGTGAATACATATTATGAACAGTTAAGGATAAGTCAATTAATAAGCGATACAATTTATCGGTTGTGATTTTTTTACTCAGATGATCATTAATTATCCCTAATCGGTCAAGCTCCATACATATAAAGTCAACGTGCCTACCAGCGATACTTGGAGTTATCCCTACTTTTGCAAATATTTCATTGTCTATGGCAACCTCGTCAATAAGTACCTGGTAAGCAGCTTCAGCTTCTTGTGCTATGAAATCTGGAGTTAGCTGTCCAGAACCGGTAATAGACCGAGACTTTTCTCGAAGTGCGGAATCAATCACAGTATCCGCTTTAGTACGAACGAACGATAATGGTCGTTTATCAAGTCTCTTCTTAGAACTGATCAGTAACTCTTGAGAAATCATGAATTCCGTTGTAGATCTGCTACTCCCGCAAAGAAACATTAAAGCATTAAAGTTCATATTCAGTACGCGTTCCAATGCATCTTGAATATCTGATTTGTCTTCCGAAACTTGGGTAAGACCTGGTGTATCCAAAATATTGAGACGTAGAATTTTATTCTCATACTGGTGTTCTCTATAGGTTTCCTCATAAAGCTTACTGAATTCTGTGCTAGGCTTTACCATAAAAGCGAACTGCTCTACTGCGATTGAATATGGACTTTGTTTGTTATAAGCCTTCTTCACTAAGTCATGCACTTCATTTTGAGTGACCTCTCCAACAAAGATATAGGTCCCAGATTCGACCTCTTTACAAATTGATTTGATTTGACTCATAACATAATCGTGAAGTTGATCAAACCAATCGTAATAATTTTCCATTAGCGTAGGATGTTGCTCAAGCTGGCTACTGATTTCAAGCTGGTAGAGAAGTTCTTTTCTTGGTCTTGGTGTGATAGTTTTCGATTCTTTCTCTCTTTGGCGAACACGATCTAGGAAATCCGGAGAAATTTGCTTATACAGTTTGAAGAGAACTTCTTGAAGTTGTTGCACTGTAGGACAAGGATTTCCACCAGATAAAACTTCTCCTGCTTGCTGAACTATATGTTCATAAAAATGATAGGCTCTGTTTGTTGGGTCTAGCACTTGTTTAATTATTGTTTCATCGAATACCAGATCATCCAAGTCATCTCTGTTAGCGTATAGATACGCACCAAAGGCCTGTTCGATTTGATGTTTAAATGTTATCTTATCCGTAGATTTTGTTTTAATTTGAAGGATGACTTTACCGTCTCCAATCTCAGAGTTCAACATTAAGAGGGTATCAAATAAACTTGTCTGCTTGCTTCCGATGTTTTGAGAGAGGAGCTTCTTATATTCATCTACCAAAATCTCAGCTAACGTTGTCGACTTCGTGCTACCCGATGGCCCAGCGATAGCTATAACAGGTGCACTTGCTTGCTTAAAAAGCAATTCTTTAATACGTTCTAGAGTAAGTTCAAAAGAATTTGCTAACACCATAAAACCTCCTTAGGATGTTTTCACGGCGCACCTTCGATGATATTTAATGAAAACGGAAAGGGCACAGTCTGAAAAACACAGACTATGCCCATAAAAAAGACCGGCCATCAAAGTCTGTTCGAAGTAGACTTACAGAACATAATACTGCGGCCCGCGCAGCGTTCTGAATCTGATGCGATATGAAATTATTTCCAATATACTGATTACCACCTGTACATGTCAACAAACATTTCCAAAATAAAATTTTTTGAAGCTAACATTCGCCACCAGATCAAGACTTTTACAATTACATTTATACTTCATTAGCACTGCCCTGTAGAGAAAAACACTCCCATTTCTCAAAAAGAAATACTAAGCAGCTGATATTTTAGAAATATTTATTTCTAATTCCTCTAGAACACTCCGCATACCTTCTTTGTTAATCTTCATTACAAGTTCATCAAAGTTGATGTCCTGAAGTGCTGACGAATCCGTATAGAGCATTGCCAGCTGCTTGCTCATATGAGCTGCCTCAGCAAATTGTTCCAGCTTTTCTTTCAATTTTCCTTTCAGACTATCTGTGTTTAATAAAACTTCTTCCACAGTACCGAAGTCTTTTAGAAGTTTAGTTGCTGTCTTTTCTCCAACCCCCGGAACCCCAGGAATATTATCGCTGTCCTCACCACAAAGTGCTTTAAAGTCAGCAAATTGTTCTGGGGTGAGTCCATCGTACTTGGCAAGAAAGGCATCTCTGGTCATTTCTACGTTTTGACTCAAAACTTGAGTCACGTTACCATCTAACAGCTGGAACAAATCCTTGTCATTGCTAAGTACAATAACGTCACCACGTTCCTCCGCAATGAATCTCTTAGCAAAATGACCAATAACATCATCTGCTTCCATTCGATCAACTTTAACTTGAGGTAGATTCATCGCATCAAACAATTCATATGACAATTTGATTTGATCAATCAAGGATTGAGGTTTCTCCTTTCCATCTCTGTTGGCTTTGTATTCTGGATAAATCTCACGCCTCAGCAGAAGCTCTCTCTTTTCATCAACAGCAATGGCCACATGAGTTGGCGCATAGATGCGTACAATGCTGATAAAACGGTCTACTAAAGCTTTAATCGCATTTGTGTACACACCAGTAGAGGATTTCATTAGATCCTTTTCCTCTTTCCCGTAAGCGGTGGCAAAGTAACAAGCACTAATTAAGTTGCTTGCATCAACCAACAGCAATCTGTTATTCGATCTCATGATATCCTTTGAAATTACCGATTTTTCATTCATGACCTGGGCTTTCTTAACGGACTGGCTATATGTTTTCACCTGAAAAGGTGATTTGTCGAGTTCAACAGAGAGCTTCATATCCTTTAATTTCAATGTCTTCACATCCAGGATTGCTCCCTGTCTTATTTGCTCAGACCTTAGCTTATTAGCCAGATCATTTAAGGCAGCTCTTAGCGTTGAAGAAGAAAGTCCTGCCAATGATAACTCGAATAACTCACCTATTTGGGTGACGCTGAATTGCTGATCTCCATCAATATCATCACTTAACTGAACCTTGAACCGAAAATTATCCAATTCCACATTAGTGACCTTCCCTGCTGACGAAGGAATCTGTTTTGCCAAGCTAGCCAAACTAGTAAATGTGCTAGAGACTGTACCAACGGGAGAAAACAATACGCCAATATTTACAATCATATAACTCCTCCTTAATTTAAAGTTCGAAATAAAAAAAGGGACTTTTTGCGTTGTGATTCGCAATAAGTCCCTTACTCAAATTCAAATACGAAGCATTTAAAGATCCTCTTGAACACTTACTCGGCGCCAACAAGCTGTTTCAAGCTCGGTTGCTCATTTTGAGGGGTGTTCCACAGTTTTTCAACCATATAAGACACAAACTCGATGCCATAAGTAATAATCAATTTCCGAAGCTCAAACTCGTAGCAACTCTTCATCTGCTATAACTCCTTTAGTTTCAGATAACGCAAAAAATCGCGTAAAAATTAAAAGAACCAGGATTAATGACACTACTAAGAATAGAGTGTCTTTGGTCGTTTTAATTAAAACGCGATTCACAGTCAGAAAAAACAAAATTTTAGAAAGCTCGGTTAAGTCGCATGACGCCGAGTGGAAATAAACTGTAGTAAGTTAAGGTATGACTTGATATTATCACAAGATCTTGGAAAAAGTCTATCCCCTAAAAGAGTGCTGGACCCTCCGTGAGGTTGTATAATAGGATCACATATAACAATGAGGTGAGAACAATGAGTGAAGCAATGAAACCAGTATGGCTCTTGCTTAAAATTACTTTAATACTGGCAGTTGCTGCCTACCCCATTACCTTTATTATTCAATTATTTTCTGGATCGATAAACCCGTTTAGCACATACAACCAGATGCTAGCATCCGTATTCATGGAATATTGGGATTGGATCCTTGTCATCATTATCTCCTTTCTATTTATGAGATCAGATATATTATTCAAGTCGGTGGAACACATTCGAAAGCGGCATTACGAATTGGAGTTTTTACGGTGGAAGAACACGCCTTATATTGCACCACTGCACTTGCTATACTTACTTTCCCCTCCTGGGGCAACGACAGATGACAAGAAGAGCAACGCCTTCGATGATATGTACAAGACTGTCATAGCAGACTTTAGAGAACGTATATATATCAATGCGAAATTTTCTTCTGTTGATCCGGAGGCAAAACCTTCTCTAAGGAAAATCCTTGGTCAGCCGCTTTTCTCTCAGCTGGTCGTAAATACCATCATGATAATCTTTGGTGTAGTAGGAATGCTAAACTTGAATCCATCTGTCAATGAATTATTTAGTGGTTGGGGAAAAGCATTTATACCACTCGAAGTCCTGTTTCTCTCCAGGACATTCAAAATTCTTAATGCAATTAGGCTCGCTCACCCATCAAAGACCTATCAACTGATCGTGCATCAATTCGGAATGGAAGAGCCCAGAGTGACCTGGCGAGAGCTTTTCCCCGATTCCCCATATGGAGAATCAATCTTATTTGCTTGGAGGGCTGATTGCGAGAAGAGGCAACGACTTGCTTATGAATTATCCGGGAAAACTGTTCCTGTTAAAATGGAGTTTAAGAGCACCGGACTCGCTCCTCCCCCCTTCCCAAGTAAAGAAATTCCGGAATGGACAGATCAAATGGTTCAATCCCTTGAAGCACAGCAAGCTGAATGGAGATCTCAAATCGATCAAAAAAACAAAGTGCTGGAACAAACCTCTAATGGGAAAATTATTGCTTTCAGAAATCGTGGATAAATACGTTAGACGAAAAATGAAGCCTCGTCCTCTCGGACGGGGCTTCTTATAAACTCAAATGGTATACAGTGTAATTAATCTTGCGATGACAGCTAGACTTAAGATAATACCCAGAATTTTACGCAACACTCGTTTCACCTTTAGAAATAAGTATAATCCTACGATAACCGCTGCGATTTCAATATAATACGTCTTAATAAATTCTATCATTTTCCATCCCCCTTAAAAAATACTCATTTGCACCCCAGTATGCATCGCGGGAGGGCTGACAAGTTCAATTTGCACACCTTCGTAGGCCTCCTCCAATTTTGAAAGTTGATGAATATTGAAGACAAGCGCTTCATCCTCTGTCCAGTCATGCCAATCATGATCTTGGTCCGCCTTCTCATGTCCGTTTTCCGTTATAAGAGAAAGATATCTTCTCCCCATAATTGGACCGGTCGAATCACTAGAATGAATTGGATACCGATACAATGCACGTGAGCTGCAGCCAAGGATGTGAAATGGCTGATCCGGATACAAGGAGAAAATCTTATCTAAGATACGGACTCTTTCCTCTTCGCTTAGAAACACCATTCCTCCGATAGCCAACAGTTCATGGTCCTCCGCTACGAGTTTGCCTAGCGCATCAAAACCACTTTGAGGGTGCCATATCTCAATCGGGTTTACGCCTTTAGAACGAAGATAATTGGCATTGATTTTGCTCTTACAAGGGTCGCCCACAACATCAAGATTGAAGCAACCAAACAAAATGTCTCGATGCTTATTCACAAATGTTGCATACTCTTTTATGGATATAGGAATCGTCTTACGAGCTTGTTCTTCCACAACATAGAGTTGTTGTTTCCATTGTTGGGTCCCTTCAATCATTGTTGATAAAATACGTTGTTCCATTCTAAGTGTTCTTCTTGCCTTGTAGTACGAAAATTCACCTGAATCCAATAGCACCTTACATTTATATCTCCGGGCATTCTTCTTCCAATTTTCATGAGTATCATGACGTAGATGCCAATAACTCATCAGAACCAGCTCCCTGGTGCCTGTGAATATTCTTTGATCATATACATCATGGCTGGGTCACGATCGAGGCCGGCGAAGAAGAAACGGATCCCCTTCATTACAATTCGATGTGCCCGTGTCGCAAGAACTTGCAGACGTGCAATTTGCTTGATATCTACAAGTGCTAACCGAATGAAACCCATAATGAATGAATTAAAATGATTAAATTTCTCCAACTGCTGGCGTGTTACACTTCGTTTATATAATAGGTAAGCAATCGCCCTCCGGATCAGCTCCCTTGGGACCTTATTGGCATTCGTGCTTTTTTTCGTTCGAAAATAAATAAATTTGTTGTCCACTTTATCGATGTAATTTTCATTATTAGTGCAAGTGAACAGTTTACCCTGCTTCTTCAACTTTTTTACTGCAGTTCTTTCGTATTCAATAGCTCTAATATTAAACTTATTCATGCTTGTCACTCCTTGTTTAGGAAAATATAAGAACAAAAACTCGATAGGAGGTTACTCCCCAGCGGGATGGTCGTCCGAAGACAGACTTGATACCTCTTATCGAGTTGTTTAATAGCTTGTAGTGTGTAAATTCTTTTGTACGAGTCGAAGTACCTTATCAAACTAATCTGCTCAGGTGTTTAATCAACTCTCGTCAAATTGAGAGATGACCAATCCTTAAATCTTCGTTCGAATGATTTATTATAATTTTTTGCGGGTACAAGTGCAGGGATTAAATCCATTAACGTCTGCAATTCGCAAGGGTCATCTTCAATACACAGGGTCGCCTTTAATCGTAATGCTGCCCTGCGCTTATCATCAGTGTATATGACTGGTAGTCTAGGGAAGTTATGTTCTTTAAACCAAAACTCTGTAATTGTTTTTGTCCACGCTTCACGCTCAGTCACGTAAAAAAGATGATTGCCTTGTTCTATAAACTCCTTCAATTTCTCCGCAGCTCCTAGTGCTGGTTCTGCATCCAGATATACATCGGGATTGTTCATGAAGAATTCTTGAGGTAGTGATAGCGGATCAACGTCTATTCTGTTTACTTTGGTATATATCTTTTCATTTGTTTGGCAGATCGTATTATCAATATCAACTAAAGCAATATGCATTATATTTTCGCCCCTTTTTTATGAATAGAGTGAAATAAAAAAAGGTTTATCCAAGTATGTCCTGGATAAACCTTAAATCTCTGATAACAGATTATTCAAAAAGAGAATCGTAGAAGCCTATGTTTTAGAGTATTAATATCCTTCTCTTAGCACAATTATATTTAGATTAGCTCTTAGATCTTAGTCTATGCGACTTGTACAGGGCGTCTAGATTTGTTCCGCAAGTCAATCTCTACAGGGGACTCATTAGCCATGAGTAAATCATCTAGTCCCTTAGCTACATTAGGATCCCAGCACCAAATAACAACCTCAATGCCCTCTTCCTCTATAGCCAATTTCGCGAATTCCACAAGATTATCAAAGACAATCTTGTTTTTTCCACCTTCTTTATCTTTTGCAACAAGAGCATCCATATCAAGCGCAATCGCTAACTTCTTCGCACCCCACCTCTTTAGAGCAGGGATAACGTCTTTGTATTGACCGGCACCTGGCAACCCAATCAAGATTGATTTGTACTTTGTAATCCGATTAGCAGAAAAGTACGACTTGTGCTCCCCTTCGGTCGCTACCACAAGATCTGGTTGGCCCATGTAAGAAGTAATTTCTTCACCTGGATCCCAAATTTTCAAAATTGTATTTGGAGGAACGATGTTTAGGGGAGCACCAGAAGAAGCTCCTCCTTTACGCATTTTCATCGGATCACTCTCAAATTCGATATTCGGTCCCGAAGAGAACCATAAATATTTCCTTTTTCCGTTACCAGTCGATATTCTCAAACGCATAATTTGGCCAAGTTCATTACGAACTGGAATAAAATATTTACCCATTGCAGCAATGGTCCAGTACCAGTCTCGAGGGTTCTCAAAATTTCCGTTTCTACGCAATTTCTGTGTAAAACCCGGTATTCTCTCCAAATTATAACCCTCGGATAGGAGCATCTTAATAATGCTGTTTATTTCTGGGTATTCTCTTGGGATAGAACGCAATCCAATGGAGACAATCTCCTCGTCAGTATACTGTCTCTTGGAACGCCACTCATTCACATGCTCCTCGTAAAGTGGACAGAGAGATAAAAAACGACGATAGACACGATCACAAACGTCGTCAGGTTGGGGTTCTACATCCTCGATAGCAGGACGTGGTGTTATGCTTCTGACTGAGACATCCCTTCTTGCTTCATGAGCAGACGAAGAGCCATCATTGTAAATGACAGGGATCCCCATAATATCTGCAATCCCGATCACACAATCCAAGAAATTCCTTTTACTATCCCACTCACCATATTGGCTCCAGGAGTAATATGTAATTGCATCTCCTCCTTTGCAGCCACATCCACCTCCACCAAAACACTGAAAGTTTCCTTTGTACTTATTAATATAAGTGTCCGGAGTTTTCTCGTAGCCATGATTAGGATTTGGACAATAAGTAACCCATGATCTGGATCCACCACTTTTGACAATATGCCCCATCTGAATCGCTAATTCATAGACACCGACACTTTTCACTTCATCAATGGTTGCCTGGCTAATTGATTTTGTCATCTCTGTTCCTCCTTATTGAATGATGTTTGGGTTGTAGGGCACAAAAAAATGCACTTGCCCTTTCCAATGACCAATCTCTAATCCTAATAAAAAGGGATTATTGTCTAAAAGAGACATGGTTGGTCACTCGAAAGAGGAGTGCAATGTTGTTAGAATGGCCCTTGTGCGCATGCTAGGACTGGAAATAAATAAAAAAGGTATGAGGTAATTGTAGCATATTCCATTTCATTATTAAAGACATGAAGTACTGATATACCGTCATGCTGTAGTAACTATTAAATGAAAGATCTAATAAATAAAAGAATGAACTACTTATAACGCTTCTAACCCTTATTCTACAAATCACAATCTACTTATCAACAGAAAAATACAGAGAATCATCTTTTAGATATACAAAATTACAGAAAGAAGAAAAAATTCATGACATAAAAACAGAATAATATTTCAGATCCGAAGCCTATTTGGTGAGAAAAGTCCTGCTGCTACTGGATCACTTTGTTATTCATATAATAATGGATCAATCAACAACTATAATTCTGTATTTATCTGAAATTGTATTTTTTAATTAACTTACTCTTATTATCAACAATATTGGTTCTGTATTTAGCTGAATAGATACCTGTGTTGTTTTCAATAATTCTGTATTTAACTGATTTTATGCAAAAAAAATAGGATCATGGGATCCGTTTGAGATTGTATATTTAATTGCATGCATCACAACATTACTTCGAGTACCGATGATACTAAATTAAGACTTGTGAAGATACAACACAAACAGCCCTCAAGTTTTAAATTTCAAAACGAAGGCTAGGCAAGTTGGATATTCTTTAAGATGAATTCCTCAACCTTAAAGTCATGAGGCACATCAGGAATCAAAGTCCATGAAGGAAGTTTTTCTATTTGATTCTGCATCCATTTTCGAACTTCATAAGGATCAGTTCCATTCTCCACTTTTATTAATGCCTGGATTTCAATGTCCTGATACTTATTAGGACATTTCTCCAATGAGAATGCATAACTGCGGAGTGTAACAGTGTCGATATAATGATCTAAATCTGAGAAATTAGCGTAATCGGTGTGATCATAAGCTGCTGGACGAGTATAGTTTTGTTCGAGCTTTGCTATGCTTTTTCTGCACATTCTTTCGAATGAGCGTAGACTGTGATGACTCACAGCGGATGCAAATTCAAAAAGTCGACCCTTTTCGAGTTTCCTTGGACTAATAAATTTATATACTCCGGTAGCTTTAGCGATCTCGAGGTAAGCTACCATACCCTTATGGCGCAATTCATCTTGGATGAAATCTAAAATATTCGTTGGAAAAATTCTGTTCTTTTCGTATAATTCTCGGATTTTTTCGACTACATAGCGAATATACTTAAAGCTCTTACCTCTCAGCATACGAACAAGTTGGAAAAATTCGCTTCCGTTATTAATTAACTCGAATTCTCCTATCAGATTCTCGGATAAGAGTTTTTGAAGATGACGAATAATCCTCCGGTGTGTCCTTTTACCATGAAGGACATCCCGATATTGGGTTCCTGGGACGTATTCGCTTATGTAGGAGTCATTAATTAAGCAGGTTAATTTTGCTGAGGTTGTACCCTTCTTACCCTCAATGTTCCATGACTTAATAAGAGGCTCGTCAGAAATACGTGTGTTAGAAAGAAGCTCTAAGAGTTTCCGGAGCTCATAAACATGGCGCTTGTGCAGCTGCTTCAAGATGCCCTTCTCTTTGTTTAACCAATAGAAGACATCTTTCCCCTTCTGATTGCCCTGCTTCCGAAGTAGATCGAATACAAACTTTTGCCCAGAGATCGGCAAATCCGTGAACTGTTTCGAAAACACAAAAGGATTTACTACAACAATACGTCCAATTTTATTGGTTTCAGGATTAATAAAGTGATTAAGCGAAAACTCACTAATTACCCCAGTTACCTTTTCTTGAATGAGGCCCAATTTAACGAATTTTTCAAATGCGATGTAGAACTGATCATCACAGCATGGATCTTCGTAAAGTTCATGGAGTTTTTTGTAAATCTGATGTCTTGATACATTTTGGAGCTTGCCTTCGGAATTGAAGCACACATGAAGTGTAACCATAAGCATTAAATCAGCTTCAGTCACATGCCAAACAAGTCGACTAACACCATTGCTTCGTGTTCTGAACTTCTCACTGGCATGGATCTTTTCCGAGATGGAGAACAGAGCATCTATAAATCCATCAGTTAGTGCGATATCCTTCTTCCCTGATTCTTTGGGCTGTGTGAACTCAAAAACTACATCCGTCATAATTGGACCTCCTCTCATAAGAATATGTAAAAAAATGCTCAGATTGTAGACGTAAAGCGGGATATTTTGGTATCATTCCTTTAGAAGACAAAACTAAAGGAGACCCTTAACATCCGATTGGAAGTTAAAGGCTGCAGAGATCAATTTAGGCTGGCACGCCATTGGTCTAGTACATTTATTTATGAGACATGTGGTGGTACACATCTCTCACATCAAACTTCCGGTGGCACGGAAGTTTTTTGTTTTATATCAAATGTCAGCTTTTAACCTATTTCGACATTAACATTTACCCCAATATCGGTCAATCGGAGTAGAATGTATGGTAATTTAATGAAGTAGACCGATTGTACACTTAAAAATACATTCTACTCCGCGTAAAATACATTCTACTCCCATGAACATACATCCTACTCCGTGTAAAATACATTTTACTCCCTCCTATACCATACATTCTACTCCCTAAAAATTCTGATAATATTTTTCCACATTAATCGACTTTTTCTTTATCAATAAAAATTGAACGGAGTAAAATGTATGGTTTATGGCGAAAAGCGGAGTAGAATGTATGGATTTTGACGGAGTAAAATGTATGGATACTGAGAATTACGGAGTAGAATGTATGGTTAAATAGGGAGTAGAATGTATGGTTAGTAAATAATTTAAACTGCAAGGTTGTTGCATTAGAGCTTAGACCTTGCAGTCGAATATTTTACAGTTGACCTCAAATCTTATTTTGAAGCTGAAACGGCTATATCGAGCATTGTAAGTTGCAGGGGCTTATCCAGGACCGACATTTTCTCGGGTTCCGTTCCTAACGTAGCTTTATGGCCTTGAAGCCAGTCTGACGCTACAAACTCGATGTGAGTATATTTTCTACCTGTTTTACACAAATTGAACGCGGTAATAACATCGGCATCCAAGAGATGGCGAAACGAAGTTTCAATAGTCTGTATTGTCCGTGCACGATTAAATTTCGTATCCTCTTCATCCTTTAAGATGATGTGATCAATCAACACATCTAGGTCAAATGTGGAAGTCCCATCTTCAATAGCATCAAGGATTTTCAAATAGATCATCCTTGCATAGGAAGTAGGCAATTCATTAAAGATTACCATGTTTATGAAAACATAGTTACCTGCAAGGAGTGACTCATGAAGAACATCGTGGAAGGATACAATCGCAGCCCGTTCTTTTCCACCTTCTTCTTCCTTGGTTCGTGCAATCCAAGCCAAACTCTTGATCGGACGATGCTGAATTGTAGCAGAGTAGAACTTTGAAGAATTCGGATCAAAGTATTCTTTATATTCAACCCAGGTAGCCGCAATATTTTTCAGGCTCTTGTGAATCAGGCGATACTCTCCTCCGGATGGTTTAGTAACCATAGCTTCAGCTAAATCTTTGAACTCGAACTGGATCTGTTTGTTTTTCCCCTGGTTCAGCCAAAGTTTAAATAAACCTACTAATACCCTCGTGTCATATGAGTTCAGAAGCGCCCCGTTGTCATTCTTATATATCATAGGTCGGAACCCACGTCTTTCTAACTCGAGAATGTCGCCTCCAGTTAATTTGTTCATTGTTACAGCATGGGGTGTGCCTGATAAAAAGACACCGCCTTGAATAAGATTCTTTTCAAGAATGTGCGAATTGTATTGCTTTCGATACTCACGTTTTAATTGGATCGTAAGCTCGATAGTTTTTATAATGAGATCGTAGCGGATTTGTTCAAGATGTTCCGCATCACTTATTTTTTGACCAGCGCCTTGGATCGTTATAAATCTCTTTAGAAGCTCATTCTCTTTATTTTTGAACTTCTCGAGTACCGGTTTTAGCTCGTGAAGGTTACTATTCATTAGTCCCTTAGCTACCTTTTGGAGATCGGATTCAATCATTCGATCAATCTTTTCACTTTCAATGCGGCAGCTCAGCATGTCCAGTTTCTTTTTGGCCAAGGCGTCTATCTCATTGGAGATGAGGTCATTGAATTTTGACATTTCTCTATCCACCTTCATTCCTCATTTCTCCTTCATATTGTAAACGCACTGAAGACATAAATCTATTATCGAAAAAAAAAAGAAGCACCATTACATGGAAATCTCGTTAAACGATTCCATGCAGGTGCTTCCTGCGTTCATTATTTAATTAACATTAATATTAGAATAAATCTAATAAATCGTCAACTATCTTCTACGACGTTTGATGATTTGCATGACATTTTGTGAAAGATCCCTTGCAAGATTCTTCGAAACGAAGATGGCACCGCCAGGATACATTTTTTTCACAGTTTCAAAAGCATATCCTGATCCAATGAAAAGACAGATTACATCTATACCATTTTGTTGCGCTTGTTGTACAATGGATTTCATTGTATTCTCGTCTTCCCCCTCCTGAAACCAAGGCTGTCCGTCAGAAAGAACAATTAGTAGACGAATGGATTCCCGATACCTTCTTAATTCATTTACTGCCCATTGAAGTGCAATAGTATCACGGTTTCCAACTTGCGGTTCTAAACCACCAATGAATCCTTTCTCCACGTCCGTGAGCTTCCCAAACGGCTTTAGAGGAAATACAATAGATGCATGATTAATAACCGCTCTTTCAGGAATCGATTGGTCGTCTGGGACAGGATACTGGACCTCTCCATTCTCATGTTGAACATAGTCACTGTCTGTAAAGGCGTAAGCAGCTGTTGGAATTTTGGCAGACTGCGTTGCTTCAGACAATAACACGATCGCTCGCTTCATTGCTTCAATCCTGCTAGTCCCAGGAAGGAACTCCCCTTGGGTAGAGCCAGAACAATCGTCAAGAACTAAAATTCGTGCATCTTGAGCAGGAGTGCCATTCACCTTCTTTATGAATACATTTGGGTCATCCATGATTGATGCAGACCATACCTTGGATACATTCAAGCGCCCAGATCGTTGATTAGCATAACGCTGATCAGGTGTTGGATCCAGCAGTTTTTTGAGGGCGGCAGCCACCGGTTGGATTTGGCGCTGCACTTCGGCTTTAATCCTATTGTACTCAGGTACGTTATGTTCATAAAACGGGGTTAACACCACATGATCTGAATGAGGTAATTTGCCTTTTCTCTTTTCGTCAATAGTGACGTTGATTTGCTGAGCTTTATAAGGTCCGGTTTCCTCGTCAGCAGCGTTTTCATCAGCTGCTAGTTCTGCATTCAATGATTTCAGTGTCGATTTGAAATCTGGTTCTTGATCAAGATCGGATTCTTCTTGGAGAGCTCCGTCTTCATCTGCATCACCTACTTCTAATTCAGACTCATTCTGGTCAACGCATTTCTGCATTTTCAGCTGCATTTTAACCACAACGCGATCAGAGTTTTGCTGAACCTCATCCGGATCGCCCCAACTCGAATTGTCGTGCCCAGATTCATCCACTTGAGGATTCTCTTCTTCTTGCTCATCTTGGACCATCCAATCCCACAAAGTTGGCCACACAGACTTTACAATACGTGTCGTATTATCCATACCTTCCTGTGTAGATTTACTAAATTTTACGTCTTCGACCATATCCATAACGCTATCAGTCAAAGCAATGGCCTCGGGATGCCAATCAGGTATATCTATCAGGCCGAAACCTCTGCTTGCCAAACATTCGCGGAAATCATGAAGGCGGTCTTCACCCGCATGCTCTCCTCGGATACCGAAGCGCCATTTGTAGTTACAAAAGTCAAAGTATTGCTTTGCCTCAGGCAAATCGGTGATTACGAAGTTTTCCATACGTACATCGACCATCATCCCAGAGAAGTATTTCAACCATCCCATGGGGTACTTATCATTAGATTCCCACTCTTTCCTATCAGTGGATACGTTTTGCTCTCTCCAATTATAAGTAACGCCAGCTACGTCATACTCAATATGACCTCGCTCGTGAATAGCGTGGCCTTTTCGCAGCATTCGAAGTTCATCCATGGTAAAGGATTGATGAGATGGGGTCTGAAGATTGTACTTAATATATATATCAGAATAATTGGTATAGGAGGTCTCCAAATCTGTCCAATACATGTTGAATTTTTTTCGTCCGAATTTGATGAACAGGTAGCGTTGTAATCGCTCCCGCTCTCTGTCTTTAATGATCGCTTCCCTCGACGGGAGTAAGTTAACTGGTAATGCCATAGTGGATTCCCCCAATATCTGAGTTTTTAAATAGAAATGGAGGGGAACTGAATCATCCCCCTCTGGTCATTAATCAGATTGCTCCGTTCTCGTAATCTTCCTCTTCCTTCGTTTTTGGAAGGTCAGGAAAAACACTTTGACGAAGCCCGTCGCGAATCTTGATCTTTTCGATTTTATCCTCAGTGCGATTCAGGATGAAATCCTCAATCGCTTCAATCTTCATCTCTAAGTTCGTACCATACTTCTTGAAGTGTTGCGCCGCGCCGATGTAGCCACGAATGGTCTTAGAACGTTCTCCCGTCCCTTCCGTTGTAATCAGCTCATCTATTTGTTTCTTCACGTTTTCCAAGAAGGTTAATGTATAATTATCCGTCAAACCTGTTTTCTTGATCAACAATTCCCTAAACTCCAGCGAATATGGCATCTCTAAGACCGCAAAACGGTCCATCAAAGCGCCATTCGTCAAGCTTACACCTGCGTATTGCTCACCCACGTTCATCGAACCAATAAAAAGATGATGCGGATGACGTTGAATCGAGCCCTTTAAGGTTGGAAGTTGTCGATTTTCATCAAGGACGGGATGGAATACTGCAGTAATCTGTCCTGGAATCATATTCAATTCCGAGTAGTTGGAGATGCCTCCGTATTGTACCGAAGTAGCAAATGGAGATAGGTCGAAAAAGACTTCCCCCTTAGCAAAGGAACGGTCTCCAACGATGCTCTCCTTACTTTCATTTGCATTTCCTGATTGTAAATAAACCGGCAAGCCGAGCACCCATGCGATGGTTGCAATCAACGTATCCTTCCCGGAACCTTTTTCACCGATTAGAATTAGATCTTTGCCATTCAGAATGTGCCGGAAAGCACGAGCAATAAATGTTCCCATGTAAGGCATTTCTGGCTTTACCGGCTCTGTAGCCATCGTCGTCATCTGTACCTTATCGAATACGGACTCGCGCAGTTCATTAATATCCATAATCATAGACGCAGGAAAATTCTCGTCCTTCAAGTAAGATAGAACTTCATTGAAGCCATCTCTCCAATTACGCTTGGTCGAGATCGGAGATGCTGTTGATGTCGAAATCATTGGATTCGACGAAGAAATTGGAGTAGCAGAACTCGCCGCTGCAGAAGACCCTACCGGGACAGGTGGAACCACGTTGAAGTTTAAAGAGACGTCATCATAGGTTGTGGCGTCCTTAACCAAATGCTCGTAGTCACTCGGATCTTTCGCGTGATAGGTTTTCTGCATTAGACATCCAAGTTTTTCTGCTATAGCTTGAGCAAATGCAAAATGGTTGCATCTAGCCCCTGACGCACTATCTTCGCAGTAATGATAGAAAGCGCCCCCGTGCTCATCACTCACCACATAACCAGGCACATTAAGACTAGTAAAGTGGATTCGAATTACAGAAACTTGAACTCCTGCTCGGTCATATTCTGCTTTTTCGATCTGTTCTACTTTTTGCGGCAACTTCATCATAGCTGTCTGCAGGGTCATAGGATTGAGTGGTTTGGTAATGGAAGCTCTAATACGCTTAGTTGTAGTTGTCATGATCTGTTCCCTCCGAAATATATCGTTTAAAATCAAAAAGCCAATGCAAACCTCATAGGAGGATCACACTGGCTCATTCTGCATGCGCATTAATTCGTTTTTTCTGTTCAATCATCTAAACAGCCTGTTTACTCCCTTTCATTATTCTGGGGACCAAATGGGCCTTATCAATCACTTCGATCAATATATCTAGTGGAATTACGCGATCAACGCTTTCACGCATATACCTTGCTGGCCAATCTTCTTTAATGATTGCAACCACTTTTGAGTATTTACGAGCTCTCTCGACAGCTGGTACAAGGTCAGCATCTCCCGAAAAGATAAATAAAATATCGTACTGTTCGCGGGCAAATTCAACTATATCGAGTGCAGCGAGTACATCAACTCCTTTTTCTTGCAACCTACCATTTGGATCGGGCTGACAGATCCCTTTGTGGGTATGGATACCATCTTTTTTCAGAGCATCAAAAAAGCGAGTTCGATCGTAATAACGCTTCTCATCAAGCTTCTTAGGTGGAATGGCTCCATAGAAGTGATACTCGCAATTTACATCTCCATAATCGCTCTTGAGTACCGAATGAACTGCCTCATAGAACGAAACCCATGGCCGAATTCCTTGAATATTCATGGAATGCAGTTGATGTATTGCATTGATCTCGTCTACTAGGATAGCTGCTTTTATAGTCATGACGAAATGACCTCCCCTTCTACATCAATGGAGAGCTGAAAGGAGAATAACGATGAGAGATCTGATGCATCAACGGGGACACCCAACTTATCCTTCCTGTTTTCAACAGACAAAATCCAAGTACCGGCATTGACAACAGGAATTGCAGCTATGCTTAGATTCTCATGTGGTGAACGCCAAATCTTGTCAGCGGAGCGAGAAAAGCGCAGACGTTTAAGTTCTTTCGTTGGCAGATCTCCCTCATAAGTAAACTGGATCGATACACAACGTGCGTTTTTGAGCCAGATTTTGATTTGACGATAAAGATTTCGCATGTTTACTACCTCAACACTGGAAAATTCCAAATAGACCCTCGTAGGATCGAAGCGATTAGCTCTTACACTTCCTTTACCAAACAACAATGGTTTAGGTAGTTCTAGAATTTGATCCCAGGTCATCATTACTTTTTTAAGTATCACTCTTGGTTTCCTCCTGTCGAATCGAAATAGGTTAAAAACAAAAAAACCACCCATTCACAGAAACCAAAATTACAACTCGAAAAAAGAGCAATTGTAATTAGGCATCTATAAATAGATGGATTTTGACACAGTAATTCCTTGTTGGTTTTGTTATGTAAGTTAGAATGGGTCCTTCCGCGTGGCGGGACCAGTAAAAGAAAAATGAAGAACGGTATAACTAAATAATACCATAAATCTATTTGAATGATAAGCGTTGGAATGAAAAGTGGCCCGGATGGGCCAGCAGGGGATAGAGCCGATTTAATTAAGAACGTCTTTGTAGTGAGTTAACAGATAATCATTGACTTTGTCCCATTCATCGTCATTGTCGATGTCGTGAAGCTCCGAATTCCCTTCTTCAATCTCTACAACTTTAAATAAGTTATACGAGGACTCATCAGTACTTGCAACAACATAACCTTGAGTTTCAATATAGAACATCTTCAAATATTTTAACTTGGTCCGATTGTCCAGCTGATCACTAATGATAATTAAATCAACTGGAAAGTTTTCATGGCGTGAGCTTGTGCTCATAATTTCTCAGTCCCCGTTCTAAAGAATATACTTAATCAGCACAACGGTGCATAATTGTCAAAAGTTAATATTATCTATCCACTTTAAGTTATAAAGTGAGAAACTGTCAATAATTTAGACCAAGAACGTATTGAGAAAGGGGTTTCCCCCCTTCCCAATAAATCTTCTTGATTCTAGATGTCATCATCTTCTATATTCGGCTGCAGCGACTCATAATACTGTGAAGCAGTCATCCCTGAGTAGTTTGGCTGCAAGTACGGAATAGACTTTCGTACAAGAACATTTTTTTCGAAATTATAGGATATAAAAGTGTCGGGACCAATTCCGGAAAGAATACGTTCGTCGGTGCTGAAGCGAACTTCCACACTCGGCATATATATTTGAGCCAGCTCTGCAAGAGTTTTAATGCGGCTGTCTCCGTCTGCAATTAAAATTAAACGGTTGGGTCTATGATGCTCCGGCAAGGATTTATAAGCGAGTTCTGTCCTTTCGAACCTAACAATCGTCTTATTTACCCAATCTCGAGTCGGTCTGAAAACTTCAATCCAGAACTCTTTAAAATCGTTTCTATTCTTAATGACCTTAAATGAGGCGTAAGGATAATGATTTGAGTTTGTGCCCGGAATTTTTATCGGTGGTCTACGAGTCCATTCCGTCAAGCGATCAATGCTAACAAGCTCACTGTAGAGCTCGTTTGCAATCAAATCCAGAAAGAACACATCCATAGAGGGGGATCGTCCTGGTGGAAAAGCGATAGGCTGAAGCCAAAATTTATCCGGCAACCTTCTTTGAAACAAGGTTTCTGCTGCTTGAGCACCTGTGCGAGTCAAGGCATATACAGTTGGCTTTTTACGCTCATCCTGCAGAGGAGATACCCATGAGAAAGCACAAATAATCCCGCTTTTACGGCACTTTTTGATGAACTCAAAAGTGCTATTATCATTTTCTTTTGTTGGGTCATCTCTTAATACTCGGTGGATTTGGCTCCGTGTTGCGACTCGAATGGTAGAAAGTAGGTCGAGTAGCTTGATTTCTCTATCACGAAAATGCCCATCATTCAACTTCTCTGCTAACCAGTACTGTCCATTACGAATCCCCTCGTTCGCTTTAACAAATACCTGAGAGGCATATGGATCACTGAACAAACCGAATTTCGAGCCGTCCGGTAACAACATTTCACCAATGTCATTCGGTGAATCCTGGCCATAAGGATTGTGCTCCGGAGGAACTAATGTAAGTACGTGTGGTGAATGAGAGGGAGCAGATGTCCCTCTCGCCACACGCTCAGGATGCTCAGAGCCTTCAAAACTAAGTCCCAATGCGCTATTCTTCATCAGACGAGTCTTCTGCCTCGTCTGCCGGCACTAATTGCTTTATTAGGAATGATTGTAATGGCCTTCATTCGCTTTTGCTGATGGTTGATTTCTAACACCTTGATTGAGACTTTCTTTCCTTTTTGCAGGACATCAGGTGATGCGTTCGGTGGAAAGTTCGTCCGGACAGTCAATCCCGGTACCAGCTCTATAAATACACCATGTTCAGAGTGTATTTTAGTAATCGTTCCGGAGTAGGAACTTCCTTCTTTGAAATGGGCAATCTTGTGCCAAGGATCTGGAAGAAGAGCCTTTGCGCTTACTTCCAGCAGTCCGTTTGGATTTTCAGCAGTAGGAGCCTCAGCCTTTAGAACTTTTACATCGATAGTGTCTCCAATTTCAAATTCCAACCGGCAGTCCTCAATAAACGACCAGCTTATTTCTTTCTTGTTCAGTACGACAGGAACACCTTCAACCAGTAGGTACAAATTTGAAACGTCCATACCACGAATGAAACCAACAGCCACAAAACCTTCCTTAGCTACACGCCAGAAACGCTTTGCAGAAACATCCAGGGCGACAATACGGTTCGCGAGAAACCAGTGGCTCTCACCATCTTCGCGATCGATACTCTCGACAACGAATTCGAATTCCTTACCCAAAAAGTGGTGTAGACCCTTGAATTCGTAGTTATCAATTCGTGTCTTAGGTAGATAGCCATATACACCTTTGTAGCAAAGCTTAAGCATTTCTTCACGCTTTTCACCAAATACCAAAGTTTCTAATCCAACTGCTTCAGCGTAGAGCACTTGATTTACACGATGGGACTCTCGAAGATCCGCCCACGCAAGTTGCTCTTCGTTTACGTTTTCGAAACGTTGTTCTGTTGTACGCATTAATTAATCAACTCTTTCTTTATAAAATTTTAGAATATAAAAGGTTGCCGGAAAATAGAAAAAGCACCTCGACACAGGCAAAATGCCTAGTGTGCGAGGTGCTTCCCCGTTCCGGTCTATTTGATTACTTTAATGATAGTTCTCATGGGGAAACTTGTCAACTATTAATCATCATCGACCTCAGTATCCGCCAGTTGAGCAAATTTTGTGAGTGCTATTTCCTGTTGAGTTTGCCGGTTTCCTCTTTTATCAGGGGCAACAAGGTCGAAAATCTCAGGATCTACTGGCGGAACTTTTTGTGGCTCATCAGAAGATTCCTCAATCTGATCAGAAGGAGCGGCTACTTCACCAGGGGAAGTTGGCAGCAATACCGCCACCTGTTTAGAGCTATCTATTTCAATATCTTCTAGAGTCCATCCATCTGTTGATGTTTCATCAGCTGGGAGAAGAGAATTATGCTCTTCTGTAACAGTCTGATTCACATCAAGTTGATCAAAGAGAGTGTTTAAGGATTTTTCCATTTCTGCAGGCAATCCGGTGCCATCAGAATTATTACTTTCGCTTCCGTCCTCCTTACTCACATCTGCCACGACATCTTGTTCAAAGGATTCTCTCTCTCTTTCCATCGTATTATCTGTAAAAAAGCTGTATTCAGCCTCCTCTTCAGGAGTAAGTGATACTTTTGTGCTGGAATGTTCTTCATCATCCTCAATAGGATGAAGCTCAACTTCGATGGGAGATTCCTCATAATTAGACTTAGACACATAGTTTGACACACTATGATGTTCAGTTCCAGTCAAAGGCAAGGATTCATTCCTTTCGACATTTTGAAGCCCTGCCGAAGTTGTAGTGCTGACAGGTACAGGAGCTGGATTTAAAGGCGCAGCTACAATCTGCTGCTGCTCGGCAGGAGAGGTTGGAAGCATTTCAACATCCGTTTTCTCTATTGTCTCACTTGCCGATTCTTGCACCATTTGCCTTGGTCCCTGCTCACCAGCATTCGTATCATTGAATAAAGGTCTAAGTAAATTCATGTGTGAAAGCATGTGAGCCGTTACGGCAATCGGTTTGTGATTCTTCGTTTCAAATTCGATTTGACCTATATTAACAAACTTTTTTATGAATTTCGTTTCATTAATAAACTTACCATAAGACATAATCGGAGAGCGGACACTACCATCTCCATCAACTAAATCGACAATGAAATGTTTGAACTCCTGCTCTTTGATATCTGTCGGAGAGAAGCGAGCAGCAAGTTTACGTTGTGTATTGTAACGCATGCCCCAGGATTGGTTAGGCATACTTACCGGTGTGGTCGATTCATTCATAGACTCTTCTACCTGTGGTTCTTCTCCGAAATGTTTTGAAAATCTTTCGTTATCTTCGAATTCTCCACCACCAAACACCGTTTTATTACGAGCAGAGTTCATGACTGTGTTGTCAAAACCTTGCTTAACTACCTTCAACTGGCCCAGAGACTGGATAGCAATTAGTGTCCCGACCTTAAATGAACGTCCAAGTGTAAGTAAGCGGACAAATGCCTCGTTTATATAGAGCGGGAATTCGTCAATGTTGAAGAAAATAGGACATCTTTTAATACCACTCTCATCTGGTGGTCGACGGAAGACGCTGGACTGAAATTGTCGGATAAAAAATTGACCGAACGATAAACTCAATTCTTCCAATTCGCCTAGAGCTGTGTTTACAAGGAGAACACCGCCTTCTTCCAGAAACTTATCGATATCAAGCGCTTGCTCTCCTTCGTTGGCTACCATTAACTGTGAAAGCATTGTATTCATGACAATGTCGTTTAGGTATTTTTTAGCTCCGGTTACGAACTTATCCTTCTTGTTCTCAACGACTTGGTATCCTTCATACTTATGCCCAGATTGATAAACGACTGGATGAACTGAACCGTCTTTCTCGCGATAAGTCTTGTAATCCAATATGTCATTCTCAAAATAAGAAACTATACGATCATAACGTTCAAGATCAGATTTCTTATCAGGATCTAAATCTGCTGTCATTAATTCTTTATCAATTGCTGCTCTAACCTGTTCCGTCATATTCGCAAGATATCTAGGGTCGCTATACATCTGCTGCATCTGAACAATGGAAAACAAATTTCCATAACGGATTTTACCCAGCATAGTGTATAAGCTTGCTGTCTCATTTTGTTGTCCTTTAAAAAACTCATCCTGATCTCCGGCAAGTGCATCAAGCACACCTCGGAATGTTTCAGCAGCTGCCTCTAGTGGACCAACGAACGGATTAAATTTGATGGAGCGAACAAGGTCTGTCGGGTCAACAATTTTGATTTTATGGGCAGGAATTCCAAGCTGCTTACAGAGTTTCTGAACATCTCTGATCAAATCACCCTTTGGTTCTAATACGACAATACCCATACGTCTTCCGCGTGCTATCCTGATCAAATCCTGAGTAATACGAATGAGAATAGACGTGGATGTTTTACCTGTGCCTGTAGCACCTACAATCAATTCGTGAAGATACCGGGAGTTTTCACTTAGAACAATGGGTTTGTTCGTATCTTTTTCCCAACCGACAATGACGTCACATGTTTTACCACGAAGAGTAAACGATTGGCTTGCGAGTAATCCGAACTCCCACTTATAAAACATGTCTTGCACGTCTTCATTACGATAAAATTCTTTCGCAATTAGATACACCGAGAATAATGATATGAAAACCGGTACACACATAAGAACATAGCCGAAGCTTTCCATTGATCTCACGACTAGGTAGTCCTTATCGGACTGAACTGTTGTAAAGAAATCAAACAAATATTGTCTGACGTACCACGCAAAAATAGAACAAAATGTAAGTATAAAAGGTATCCCCGATAAAATAGCAGCTCCTTTGCGCCCACGCCTCGATGTCCAGCTAATCCATGTGTCATAGCCCTTCATAATTGGCTGCGTAGTCGTCGAGTACAACCAAGTCAATAATGGAAGATTGAGCACAACGATAATCCAAAGTGCGAGATTGTGATGCAACGGAACATAAAAGAATTCTAGCAGGGAAACATAAGGTCCATTAGGATTTTCTAAAAATAGATTAAAGAATCCAATCGGACCTGAATCAACATTAAACCACTGAGCGAAAAATATTAAGAATGACGAGTATCCTAACCAAAGGTTAACAAAGATGAGAATAGTAACCGCTATTGTGTGGAAATAAATACGGTACCATTCAGCCAGTCGTTCACGATTGTCTACCCACCATTTTCTCGTAAACGAACGCAAGCTCGGAGGCATGGTCTCTGCGGTTTTAGAGTCGGTGAAAGATGTTTCTTCCATGTGTCACCATCCTTTTTGTATATTTCTTGAATATAAATGAAAATCTTATTTATCCCCCTCCTAAAAACAAAAAAAGAAGCACCAGATACAGCTGTTGCGCTGTAACTGGTGCTTCCAGTTTCGAGTATTCAGTTTACTTTTACTAATTATACTTCACAGTTTGTTGGCTAGACAAGCACAGGTTTCTGTAGATTCTCAGAATCATAAGTACATTAACATTGGGCTTATGCTTTACATTTTACTCTGTCGTTCCGCTCTCCTAAACCTGAGCTGTACTACTATTAACAAAATTATGTGTCTCTATTTCTCACATCCGACGCCGTCCCCGTCTCGATCTAAGTGAGTGCTATATCCTGGATCCCCTGCATAAATGGGATCAGCTCCAGCCGCCCTAACTGCTGAACAATTCTTATAGTAAACGTTTGAAACTACCTCTTCTTCGACAACCTCTACTTGTGGTTCTTCTTCGATTATAGGTTCTTCCTTAACGATGACAGGTGCTTTTATCTCAGGCTCTGGCTCAACAAACCCTTCCTCCTGGACATAATTTTCTATACTCCATATTCCTTTAGATGCTTTCTGCGCTGTTTTTTGGATCTCCTCAAACTGATCAACATACTTTGTATTCGGTGGATATATGTATGCCACACGTGCTAAACCATACTCTAACAACTGTTCATTTAGCATCTTATCATTTACCCATACATAGGCCAGTAGTCTCCCGTATTTATCACGTTCAGATACATCGAGCTCTAGTTCGATGTCCCCTTTATTAGTTTGTTTCTTCACGAAATTAGATGCGTCTTTCCCGAAAGGCTGAACTTCTTTTTGTGGATGTACAGTTTCTGGTGTGTCGATAAGCAGCAATCGTACTTTCTCTTCTCTTCCTTCTACCTCTACATGAAGTGTATCTCCATCAATCACTTCTATAAGAGTAGCAGGAAGCCTTCCACTGCCAATAGGTTCAGAATTGTCATTTGTATTCACTTCTGTTGTTTCTTTTGGTTTAGCTTCTTCACTTACATCCTCAGAAGTTCTAACAACTTCCGTCGTTGCTTGATCCGAATTTTTGTTCACTTGTTCAACTGTATTAGTCTCAACATTAGGTACTGTTGATGCGGTTGGGGAATGTTCAGTGGTTGAGAATGATCCTAAAAAGATAATTAACGATAATCCCGCAAGACCACCAATAATATAACTTGTAGTCTGCTTCTTACCATCGTTGCTTCGGAACAAATAAAAAACAGTAAGAGAATAAAATCTATTCCCTTACTGTTTGTGAACTTAATCAACTGCAGCATTTAATTTTAATTTCTTATCTTTAGCAGCGCCAGTGAGCTGTCTGTAACTTACGTAAAACATTAAAAAGAAAGCATTAATCGGTACTATACAATGCCTGTAGTACTTGCGATCATCAAACCAATTAAAAGAGGTTTCAATCGATGCGCGTCCTTCATAATTACCTTTTACAACAATTGCTTTATCCCATGGACGAATATAAACATTTTCTCTTTGAAGTTCGGATGCTGGTATGATAACTTTATAAGTTCTAGGCCCATTCTCTAACAAATGTGCATTCTTAAAAGAAGGAAAATAAGGCTCGTTTTCGTTCCTTTCATCACAGAGGTGAAACCAAACAAACTTATCTCCACTTTCTCCTCGCTTCATCGAATAGTTCGAGCGAAAACTTGAATTGCCGTGAAGTTGAATAATTCCTGTAACCTTATTTTCCTTAACAACATCTCCAGACAAATGATTAGTATAATGTATTAGATTTTTGCTTTTAATGTAATTCCATTCATTGTCTTTAACACTACGGGTAAAATATCTGCCACACATTATATATAGAACAGTATATGCAGCATGTAATATTATCGGGCATAAAACAGCACTAAATAGAGAGTAGACAAAATTATTATACAAAGGGTTTGCTGTGCTCGTATTTAGTAGGAAGAATACTACGCTAAAAGATAATAACATCTCGAAAGAGAAAAGTACTGGAATAGTAACATTAAAAATCATCTTTCTTCGGGAATAAAGTTTACTTTTATTCAACATATAAACCACCTCTTAAGTATGATATCGGTACATAGCTATTAATTATTTTGCATTGGTTAAATCAATTAAAACCTCCTTCGCTCATTAAATATCTATAATAAAAAAAGCACCTTCCCAGAGAATATGACACGAAAAAAGTGTCTTCTTCATCTAGAAAGATGCATTTGGTCAAATTTTTGTAATGCTATAGAAATAGCCTATTCATCGGTTAATCGGGAATTTAACAATAGAATGCTTCCTCGCGCATGCAGGAAGTAATTTAAAAGGAAAGTTAAAGGTATACAATAATTATAACACTTTGTTTACCGTCTCTACTAGTTATATTTAGAATTTGTCATCCCATTATAATGTTGAGTGAAGATGCAGGGGTTCTATAGTTTTAAATTTGAGTGTTGTAACAAAATCAAGGTACAATAAAGTAAAGCAGGTATAGGAGTCAGCTGCTACATAGATTAAGATTAATGAATCAGAATAAAAACTAGGCATTAATCATTCCAAGAATAACGCATTGTTTGACATTAAGAAGGGAGGGTGTTCCTTGAGAATGAATGAACTTGAGACAAAGGCGCACTCAAATAACAAAAGAAAGTTAGAACTTCTTCGCGACCTCATAGAAATTGTTTCGACTCGAGATCCGATTGATTATTCTAAATTCAACCCCAAAAATAAAAATAAAGTCACCATTGAGGAACTAGTATTACTTAATGAGGAAAAAGACAAAGAAGTAAAAGCGTTGCAAAGCGCTTGGGAGGAATTAGAAGGCCTTCTTTTTAACGATCTTCAAATCACGCTGCAGGAGAAGAATCAATTAGCCACTTTCCTGGGTTACAAGAAAAAGGAAGAGAAACAGAAGAAGCAAAGTCGCGGGCGCAATAGACAAGTATGGCGTGCCGACTAAAAGAAAAAACACCATTGAGGAAATGAACTGCACCCCTTAGAATGGACATTGGAAAAACCCCTGGGTTTAACCGATGAAATTCTAGGGGGTGCATTTTTGTATGGCGATCAAAGGTCAAAAGTTTAGGACATATTCTGAGGAACTCAAGTTGGAGGCCATTCGTTTGCACATAGAAGAGAAATGGACCTATCGACAAATCAACGACCATTTCGGAATTCAAGATGAGGGTCGAATGAAGCGGTGGATGCGTAAATATCGTGAAAAGGGTGAATTTGGTCTGTTGGATCAACGTGGAAGGCGGAAGGAATACATAGATCAGGAGCGATATGTTCAACAATTGAAACGGGAAAATGCGATGCTAAAAAAGTGTTTGAAAATCTGGATGCGGGAGGAAAAGAACAACGATTCAAGCTCATCGAACAAACGGCGGACATCGGCCAAGTAGTCGAACAATGTCAGCTTCTTGGTGTCTCTAAAAGTGGTTACTACGCCTATTTGAAGCGGAAAAGGGAAGATCGAGATGCCGAGGCTAAACAACTCATTCGCAAAGTGTACCAACGATACGAAGGAAAGTATGGATATCGACAGGTTCAACTGTTCTTGTGGCAAGATGAAGGGGTTTGGATGAACCACAAGAAGGTGCTACGCCTGATGCAAAACCTTGGCCTTCGAGCGAGCATTCGCCAGAAACGTCGATTTAACATGACTTATAAGGCTGCCGAACGTGTAGCTGAGAATCTGCTTCAGCGGAAGTTCACTGCCGAAAAACCAAACCAGAAGTGGGTGACAGATGTGACTCAATATCGGGTTGGCGAGCGCTGGCTCTATCTTTCAGCCGTGAAAGACCTATTCAACAACGAAATTGTGGCTTACGAACTTAGTCAGCGGAATGACAATGAGTTGGTGCTTCAAACATTTGCCAAAGCGTTCTCCAAGCAAAAAAACGTGACTGAATTGATCGTTCACAGCGACCAAGGATTCCAGTACACGTCTCATGCCTACCACGACATGCTGCCGAAGGTTGGCGCCCAAATCAGCATGTCTCGCCGGGGCAATTGTCTAGACAATGCCTCTATGGAGAGTTTCTTCTCGCATCTCAAAACGGAAGGACTCTATCCTTATGATATACGAAATCTGCTAGAGGCACAAAGCCGAATCGAGAAATATATCCGTTTTTACAATCGAAGACGGCCGCAGCGTAAATTAAACAAACTGACGCCGATAGAATATCGACGTCAGTTTGGATAGGTGTTTTTTCAATGTCCACTAAATGGGGTCTTGACCAAAAAACTCAAGGTGTTTTTTCTTTTAAAATCTGTTATTTAGCCTATCCAATTGCTTGCGCAGCTCGTGTGGGTGATGGATTTCCACATATCGATATACAAACTCCTCATTCCCAAGTAGAAGGAGAGCCCGACGTACGCTCTTTTCAAGTTTCACCCCTCCGGGTTGATTTGAGTAAAACTCTCTTACCGATCCACTATCCGCGCCTTCCAATACAATTAGTACGAAAAAGTCCACTGATCCATCGGTATATTTCTCTATAAGATATGTCGATGTATTACCTCGAAAAATCATCCGTTGAAACGGAATTGGAGGAACAGGTAATGTATTGAGGCTTTCAGGACTTAGGTCCAGATCAAGAAATTCAGATGAATATGCGTTATAATTTCGCAACGCCTCAAAATGATGTAATGAATGGATTTGAGATAACCGACCGTAAAATGTTGTGATTATAATGTTCTCATCATCATTTTCATATGTAAAAATGATCTCCCGATCAATAATGCCAACACCATTAGGTTGAAGTTCTACTCGGCCGAATTGGTTAAAAAGTAAGTTTAGTTTTCCTTGCAAGCAAAAAAAATTCATCCGGCTACTACTTACTCGCTCATTCCATCTTTGTAAAGCATGATCAGTAATAATGATCTGTTTATTATCTGATGCCCTTTTGTCTAATCTAGATAAGATAAGGGACTTCATGGATCTACTTTGGAAATAGCCCTCAATGGATTCAAAATTATCGTTATTATGAAATGGACTTAGAGTGCAGAAATATTCTTGTATAGTAATTGTTTTAACAAATTTAGATATGACAGACTTCATTTTCCCCACGCCTTCCTCATCTACTTAAACCATTTTAACAAAAATTTATATGATGGTTTAAAGTAGATAACTATGCAAGCATTTTAGTACCTCGGCTGAGGTAAAATAGTTAATAGCGAGCATTCAAGGTAGTTCTTTTCAGAATGTGTTTCCTCGAAGATGGTTAATGCTTCATCAATAAGAGGATTCATTCTCACAGAATTCAATCTTCCCAGCCTATAAAGTAAAACAGCTTTCTCCGGTGATTTATCTTCTATGCTAAAGAAATCTAACGCCTTCTCAAGTGCCACTTGCTCTTGAAATATGTCCTGCGTAGTTTTTGATATAAGAAGTGCGTCCAATTCATAGGCTCTAAATCCATTCTGAATACCATGTATATCAATATATTTTTTGCAGGTCTCAATCATTTCTCTAGCATCTTCATAATTATCGTTCTTAATCTCTATTTCAATCAAACGATATAAACATTTTAGTTTTTGCGGAATGATATTAGATGGTACATTCAACTGAAAAAATTCTTTAAGGTCTGAAAACATATATTGGAATAAAATCCCTGGGCGAACCTTGTGTAGAATAAAAATGAGTTCCAAGGAATTAAACAGACTGCTTAGATCTTTTTGTCGTTGAAACCAATTCATTGAATCAAGCAAAAGTGTTTTGGCTTTCTGATATCTACCTCGAATCCAGTAAGTAATGGACAGCAAATACGATGCATGATAATAAGCCTGCTCGTTTTTTCCTTTTGTGATCTCCATGCATGAGTGCACGTGGTACTGAGCAAGATCTAAGTATCCTATGTGTAAATAGATAATCGTTAGATTAAAATGCACATTTGAATAATCAAGACTTAACACTTCGGTATTTTTGTCTGCATAATTCAGGGCTTCCCTTAATACTTCAATGGCCTCAAATAGTTTCTGTTCTTTTACTAGTAGAGACGCTAACCCATTAAAGGATCGCATTTTCAGTTCGACGATGTCACAGTCCGAACTTTCTGCTGCAGAGATCGTTTCCCTATAGTAATCCTGAGCTAAATCTAGGTCAGAAACGTCGCGATAGTATTCAGCCCATACAAAATGTAGGTGAATAAGCATCTTATTATTAGGTATTTTTTCAGCTCGTTGTTGCAACTCATCCAGCGTTTCATTTAAACCATGAAGAAGTCCTGCACTTAGTTTATGTTTTGCAAAACTTATTGCTTGTTTCAAACTTTCAAGCTCATCAGAAAAAGAATCTGATTCGTCAGCTAAGAATACTTCTACGGGTTCATTTAATGCATTTGCAATCTGCACTAATTCCTCATAAGGGAACTTCGCTCTTTTCCCCTTCTCGATGTTACTTAATTTTCCTGTTGCATAACCTAGGACTTGAGAAAGTTGAATAATGGTGATTTTTTTGCTTTTTCGAATCCTTCTGATATTCTTACCAATTATCTCTGGATCTAAGATTGTATCGTATTCGAACATATCATCATTCCACCCCAAAAATTAGTAAAGACAGCAAATGTCAAAATATAATTATACCCTCTACATTAAAAACTATAATCTATTATGTCAAAATATATATATTCCCCTTCACTCAGACTTTTATTCATAGATAATATACCCTGAAGCTACTGAAGTGTGTATAAGATAGTTTCTAGGAAAGAGAGAATAAAAATTAATTATTTTAATTATTCTGAATAGATACATGGTGGAGGAAATATCACACATCCACACTTCATAGATATAATTGCACTTTCAATAAAAATGAAGATTTTGAATATGCAGTACTCTTTCTGAACCTTACCAACAATAGTTCTGGATGTAGCAACAATTTCTCCGAAGTGAGATTCGAATTTTTCATAGCATCCGCGGAGGAAGATATGTTACCAATAGTTTATTGGAACTGTCTAGTTGCATTTTATAATATAGCTCTGCACAGTAATCATTTATAGCTCCAGCCTCTTCATTGAGACTATCCTTTTAACCCTCTCGAAAGATGAAAACCTTCGAATAACCTAATAGAATGATCACATACAGACTTCTCAACATAAAAGGAGCGTGAAGCCTAATGCAGGTATCCATTCAAACTATCATGCAGCTGCCTGAAGAATATAAATTCATTCTGAGAACAATTTGGCATCCCGAGGAAGGCGATTCTTATTTCTTTCTCAATTCATTAAACGAACCGAGTCCTGTGATGACATTCGTAATCGGGAACCGTATTCAGTTTGCTGAAAACCAAAACAATTCATATCCATTGTTTAGCATACATCAAATGATGAATATTATTGAGGATTATGGCGGATACACACTCTATACGAAGCTGGTGAATAAGGCTTCTTCTATAAATGAGTTGTTTTGTATTCTCTGGGATGCGATCGTTTGTATTCTTGATGATGGTGAATCACCAGAATACTGGGGATTAACCATCCCTACCTTCGAAAGAAAATACTCAGAATTCGAATTACCCATTTTACTATAACTAATACACTTCGATACTAATCCTTACTATAACTTCATTAATTATGTACTGGAAGCACCATATCATTGCGCATGCAGTGATTTGGTGCTTCTTGTATTTTCCAAAGTTACTTAGAATCACTTTTTTCAAATTATGCAGGATAGATTTTCTTTCTTCTTCAGGTCGATGTATATTTGATTCTAATTAGGCAGGACTCTCCAAGAATTATTAAAAAAACTGATTCGCTATTCTAATCGGCTTTTCTATGCCTAATAAAATCTTCTAGTCTTCTTAGTTTATCATTATTTCACCTATCTATAGTGGATTATTCTTTTTCTAATTCCGGCCAGAAGAGAAGAGGTGACCCAAAGGTGACCTAAAAATCAACTATCGGTCACTCTGTTGGAGAGCTCTTTAATTCTCCTCTTAATTAAACGAATTTCAACTATAATATCTTCTTTCGCGTCAGAAGAACAGTTTGATATACGTCTTAAAAGAATGTCGCTTTGTTGTTGGAACATCTTAACTTCATCAGGTTCAATCACTTTATCTATTAACGACTCAAGATGATGATACTGTTTAAGATAATCGTTTTTGTTAATCTCATTATAGAAGTCAACCAAATATTTCAGCTCGTTTTGAAGTAACTGTAGATAGATTTTGAGAAAATCGATTTCATTACTACCACTACGAAGGTATGTGAATCGAGATTTCACATCGGATATAGATACGACTATTAGAATCGCCCTCCTTCTTCTAAGAAATATATATACCCTGTTGAGTCAGTAGGGTACCAAAAAATTATCTTATGATTTATAATGCTCTTTTTTTACTCCTATGTCATAGTGAATATACGGTCGGGAGCATCGACTGTTTACCATTACTATAATTCCTAATTCAGTGAAATTCCCTGATCTCTTTCTAATTAATAATGTGTACGGTAGAAACAAAAAAAGCACCCAACATTGGCATATGCCAATATCGAGGTGCTTCCCCGTTCATGTATTCAATTTTCTTTATTATATCAGATGATTATTTTCTGTAAATGAAAGCACTCTAGAAAGAAGTATTGATAAAAAAGTCAGGGCAATGACTCTGGTCGTAATTAATCAGAGTCAATCCCAGTCTTCTACAAACTCTCCAAGTCCTTCATAGTGGCTAATCATTTCTTCCAGTTCCCAGAGTTCCATATGCTGATAGTAGTCCTTCCATGCCGTTAATCTGCCAACTTTTATCATAGATTGTAAATGTTCGAGCCATTCAAATTGTTTTTGTGCGAGCTGTTGGAACCATAATGCTTCATAAAATTCTCCTGAATCCAAAGCTATTTGAAGTTGCTGCTGGCAGTAATTGATTGTCTCAACTTTTCTCTTAGCTAGATAATTCTTTGCAATGGGTAGTTGAAATAACAGAAGTTTTCTACGCTTAATGATGCCTTTTTTCTTAAATCCAGCTCGAATGAAGCAATATCCCGGCACTTCACTAGAAACTTTTTTGGCATCAACGTAAGTGATCATTCCTGATGCCGGAAAAACATGACCCCATTCACATATAGTGGCATAGACAGCCCAGTTAGAGGCCCTCCTCTACATTTATTTCCTTACATTCAACGCTGCATTCAGGGCAATATGGTTCATTGCAACATCCGCCATCAGCGTGATCATGTGCTGAATTAGTTACACCAGGTGCTCCATCTGCATGCAAGTTTGTATAAGTCCCATCTAGATCCATTCGAACATATAAATTCAGTGCATCCTGCTCTATACAAAGATGTGTTTCTCCACAATAATCAAATGATCGATATTACAATCATTAGGGCACCGCATTTCCCTTGTTCTTGCCCTATTAGTTACATTAAATTCTTTCATTTCGTAAATTCTATTTTCTCTTTTCATCTCAACAGACTGGCATCGAGGTAAGATATGTAATCTTCATCACTTCGGAAAGCTCCACTAAATGGGCCTTCATCTAAATCATCAAATGAGGTTCTTCTTTGCGGAAACATCTTCTCTAACCTATCGAGAAGCGGATGTTGGTTTTCATCTCCAAGGAAATTGATGCTTGTGGATCCAATAAAGAAAATCTCTGAAGTGTTTGTAATCTGATATATACCGGTAACAAGTTTAGGATCACATAACCATTCATGAAACTCAAAAAGGTCTTCAGTGATTACATGAGTTAGAAGATGACCGATATAAGGTTTTTCGTCTGACACCTTGCGAACATTAAAGCCTACCAAATTATGTACAGGCCCGAAACCATTAGAATAGCGAAGAGAATTCAGTTGATTCAATTTTCGATCATACGCTTCTTTATATAAAATCTGATAAACTTGTGAGTTCGGTTTCAAGTCAGACTGAATATGAAACCCATCATAAATAAAACCATTGTTGATAAAGAAAACTCCTTCCTGACCAGCAACTGAGAACATGCCTCTCTCCTTAGCAAATGAATATTCCTTAGGTATTTCCAAACTACATTGTGATCTAGGATGTTCTAAAGAATTTCCGATTTTGATGATGGTTAAACCTTGAAAATCATAAGTAATAGCTTCCATAGTTAATTCCACTCCTTCAATGAATTTTGGTTATAGAGGCAATAAAAAATACACCTCAACCAATGATCAAACCCAACTGGGGGAAGCATGCAAAAAACATGTTTGATCACTTGTTGAAGTGTATTTTGGTTAGAATGGTCCTCATGCCCAAGCGAGAACAAAAATTAATAAGAAAAGGTATGTTTTTATTCTATCATCAAAGCCAGTTCATGGAAAGTAATTGTGTTGAAATATGATCAATTCAATGATCATTTTAATGATCAAATTAATGATTAATCAAATATTCAATTTAGTATTCAGTTTACTGTGTATCTGTAATTAATCAAATGAAAACGGTGCCTCTACATATCGAGTAGAGGCACCGTTTTCAACTTGATCTCCTTAGAAGGTTTTCACCTGCAAGCAGGAGCCTCGCTCCTGTCCATACTGCATCGTCTGGAACCCCATCGTACCGGTACACAAAGCTAACCCCTGAAATTAATCCGAGTTTGGCCGCTCTATGCAGTAGTGCAATAAACTGATCACCGGTAGATTCACCAGGTTTAAAAGCTAAACGTAAGTCACTTATAGGATTCTCCATATTTGGATTAGAATCATCTAAGCGAGCAGCAATCTCCTCCAGCAAGACTGCATTGATAACGGGCGGTAGTTCATCCCCATCACTCCCTCTATAAGATGAATAAGTTCGTTCTTATTATAGACCAGACAATGGCGATAACTAACGAGTGAAGACTGATATTCTCTTAATTATCTCATTTATTCAATCTATTAAATATTGAAGCAGACCTCTGTAATAGATCAGCTGAAATATCATTTTTGGGGCTATGGCTAGACTCCGCACTTTTCAGTTCTTTGTACTTATCCAGCACTACCACGTCATGTAGTAGCCAAATATTACCTGATAGTCGAAATAAACCACTTTCTTTATAACGGTCAAAAAGTCCCCTGGCATTATCTCGTCGAATTGTACCTAGTGGGAGGCCATGCTTCTTCTCAGCCTCAGAGGTTGTCATTACATTAGTAACGATTTCCTTACATTTAGAGCATATCGTATACGTACCAAAGAATGTGGGCTTACCTAGTTCTTTTAACCACACTCCACATTGGGAACAACGATACGGCAGTCTCCCCCCTTGAACTCGATCCACCTTTGTTTGTAGATCTTGGATTTGTGCTTCGAGACTAAACAACTGAGAATGGGATTCAGGAAATGGTCGTAGATCTTCCAGCAGCTTTTTCTGTTTCCTCAGCACCTCTAGCTGATTAATTAATTCATCGATCCACGAATTCATTACGTTATGTTTTTTTCGTCCAACACGGTAAAAGATGACACCAACAATCTCATGTACCAGCCAGCATTTCTCTGATTTCCTCACAAGCCCTACTTCCTGCAGTGGTTGGAGTGGACCATTACAATCTTGTTTAAGAGTTCCCGGGCTTGTAATTCCAAACTGTTCCTCAAGTTCTGTAGTCCCCTTCACCTGATTAATTGTTTTAATGCAACGCGGACATATTTGAAAGTGACCATTGCTGCCGAGAGTTACAGGGGTGTCTTCGTCATAAATCGGTTGCTTACAAAGATTACAAGATAGATAAGAGAACTTACGGTTTAAGCGTTCTTTCCGTAACTCGTAATCGCGAATTTCAGCCTCTATCCTGAAAACTTGGTATGGGGCATCTGGTAGCATTTCAAAATGTTCTAACATCAATTCGAGCGTTTTTTTAAGCTCCTCTTGACGATTATTATAATCACCAATAATCGAGGTCATAAGAAAGCCTCTTTTCTCATTTGATATGATATGGAATTTATTATATCTTAAACGAACCGTAATTTAAAAAACAAGAACCGTTATCAGATCATAAAGACACGATCTCAACTGTATGTAACCTGGCTCAGGACAAGAACTTTTGACTGTGACTTACGATCGTGTTGAAACAAAGTTCCCGACCCAAATTAAAAAGAAGCAGCTGCCTACCGGCAGACTACTTCTTGCTGTTTACTAACCTTTCCTTCTAGCTTAATGAAGACTAGACATGATATCAATTATCTTCATGAAAGAGCGACACGAAGCATTTCGCTAATATTGGTATTTAGCTATGTGTTCCTCAATCTGGTGGAGGATATCCTCTGAATCAACCATTGATTCAATCTTTGAAATCAAAGTCTCACCATGATTATTCTTTTTTGTTAGGTCAACCCCTGACTCAATCATTATATCCAAAGTATCAAGAAAAACATCGATAGGTATATTACCATTTCTATTCCTTTCATAATGGGCTATCATTTTCTTTATTCATAGTTTCGAGTAAATGCAGGGTTTGGAATTGTCCGTATCCTGGGGTCGGAGCTAGGTAATTAGGTTAATGCACAATATGTGGAATTATTGTACCATTTAACTGGATAAAAAATTACAACACTAGTAGATTCTTTGATCGGTTACATAACTGTTTATATATATAATCGGAGCAGGCGCTTAAATACGGGGTGAACGATGGAACGATATAATCGAAGAAAACGAATGGTGAGAATAATGACTATAATAAACGTGTGTCTATTGATTGCCGTGGGTTTTATGTGGTATCTTCAACGACCACTCCCCTCACCAGAGACTTGGATCGCTCCAGGTCATATTGTTAAAATTGATGACTTCATAAATGCAGAGCCGATCTCCAAGGTAAAAAATATCTCCTTGAAAACTAACTTGCATATGACCTACGTAAGAGAGGTGGAGGTAACAACACGATGGAACCGTTTTGCACTGAATCTCAATGGGTATGAATTGAGAAATACTAATAGTCATTTTTCTTCATCAGATACAGTGACTGATTTTACTAAAAACGATCTCAATATTCTTGGAAAGAAGTTAGTTCCCTTTATGAAACACGATATTATTAAGGCTGCTATGGTCTATCATAAAATAGAATGGGAAGAAAAAATATCGCGACCTATCGTAATTCATCATCCCGAAAAGTTTCAAACTGGAGTTCCGCTACAAGTTGGAGACGAAATTATAGAATTGAACGGTGAGCCTATCGAATCTACAGATGATATATACTTTTTTCTTAAATCATTTCATATCGGTGATACCGTAACCGTTAAGGTGCAGCGGAAAGGCAATATTATTAGAATCCCTATTGAGATAAAAGAAATGGACAGTAGTGGCCGTGCAACATTAGGAGTATATTTGAAACATCAATTCACATTTGATGGTCTGAATGATGATGATGTGATACAACTTGATCGAACTTATATAGGAGAATCTGGAGGATTTATTCTTACACTCGGTCTTATCCAGAAGCTCGAGCCTAGCGTTGACTTGTCTAAGGGTAGGATAATCGCAGGCACTGGCGGGATTACACGAGGCGGAGATATAAAGCCTATCGGGAACCTTGATTTAAAAGTCCTTACGGCAGTAAATGAGAATGCTGATGTTTTCTTTTATCCGAAATTTCAAGAGGCGCAAATAGAAGAAGTACGAAAGGCTTTCTCAATTGGTGACATAGAACTAATTGGTGTACGAAATATTTCTGAGGCAATCAAATATCTGACAGAAACTTAGATGAAAGTGAAAATAAGCGGGCAAATTGCGTGCCCGCCTCTCATCTGATTTACATTGATTTAGATTGAATGACCTTGATTATATATCCCCTATTAACAAGATATCGGCTCTTTTGCCCTCAGCTGTTTTCAACTCCTGCTTACATTCATTTCATGCGACTTTCATCTGCAGATTTTCGAGTTACAAAGTGTTCTACCTTTTTCACTTTATCCAAGTAAATACGTCCTGTTGTTCCTTGTCTCCATTCACCATTTCCAGCCCATTTAGTATCAACATTCCTATCAAACTCAAAAATTCGTTCCCAGCTTTCTTCTAATGTAGTACTTAGTTTTCCATTATCAAAATCTTCAGCTTCTTTTTCATTATCTGAGTTAAAAAAATTATTTAACACCATATGCCATCCATCGAAGTCAGAAATAAGAACATCTTTCTCATCAATATCCAAAGTTAATCTTACACATTTCGTTCCACCGATGAAGTGACCAGTACTCCTCATGTCGGGCTTCTTCGGCCATAGCCATATGGGATACTCACCTTTATAGTTGGGCAATCTCTTATGCATTTGTTGTATCATCCATACATAAGGATCAGGAAACATCGCTCGCTCTGGTTCACCTTCTAAATAGCCTATAGATTGAGCTGCTTCCCAGGCTTCTATTGTTTGCATACTCCAATAAATCATCTAACTGCTTTCCCTTCCGGTTTTCTATAAACATATAGTTTAATTAGATTATTGTTAAGCGTCTATTCTCTTATGAACGTAATATATTCTCCTTGCTTACTCTTTGATACGTCTGTCTGCCATCCAACACTTAACCAGGCGTGACATTGTCTTTTGGGGGACGATTTATTGTTGCTCCACCAAGTCCTCCAACTTTTATCATACGCAGAATTTGGAAAGCCGTCAGGATCTATTTCTTTTACTAATTCATTTAAATGTTCAATCTTTAATGTCGCTTGATTGTTGTCTGTTAATTGAAGAACTCTAGATATATTTTCAAATTTAAACATTTGTATCATATCTCCTTTCGGTGATTACTGTATATTACCATGTAGGGTGAAAATTCATCTAGTAATTGGAGATATGTGATTCAGTATTGTGATTGAAAGCAAATCTAAAGGATTTTAATCATCCATGTTAATTACTCATCGTCTTAATTACTCATCTGTCGATTACAATTGATTTATGAGCTTTACATCGTACTAACGGCTGCCTTCATTTACGTCTAATTGTTATTATTCAAAAATGCTATTGCATCTTCAATACGATAAAAGATATTAGACCACGACTCCCACCCTTTGGATAAGAGGTATGTGCCAGAACTTCCGGGACTCACATCTACCAGACGGAAGGGATATTCATCTGAAGTGGGTGGATCGTATCTTTCTAGACGGTAGGGTAATATTCTTTTCTCAGATGCCTTGAGATCCACAACATATAAAATACTTCCTACCGGAACCGCTTCGTAAAGCTTTCTGTAATTTTCCTCGTAATTAGAAGATTCCAACGCATTCACCCAATTCATGAACAATTCAAATGTGTTACGGTCAAATGTCTTTGCCTTCAATATTTGGCAGGATTCCATTTTTAACAATAGAATGTACCCTTCGCTACCTCCTGGTCCAAAAGTAAATTCTGATATTCTCCCCTCGGTCTCAGTTGAAAGTTTCTCCATTTCATCTATGGTATACATCTCGCCATAGATTTCAATCTTCCCTTCATTTTTTATTGCTGCCGATGTGTAGTGAGTCAAGGACATTCGATCTAAGAAAGGATTATGAACCCACTCAACATGAAGATCCTTCGTTAAATATGATATCGCTTTTTTGTAATTAATCTTTGCTCCTAACACTTTACCACTCCTCGTTGAAAGAAAATAAAAAGAGAGACTGCCAGCATTCATTGTCTGGTGCCCCTCTTAACCAATATGCGGTTAATTAATCTTGCTCGTATATCTAACACACGATTTGTTCATTGTTGTCTCAGTCCATAAAGTAGAGTTTTTCTCTTATTGACTCCTCACCTATAGGTTACGGTAACAGCAGTTATCAGCTGCTTCACATTACTTAAATCATATCATTATAATTTCCATTGGATCTTAATTAGGCATCACACAAATCGCCTCCTTTTTTATAATCTGTGTTTCAGGTGTAAACAAAAACACCTGACAAGTTTCCAAAGAAAGACACACTGATAGTGTTGATTTTCTTTAGGACCTTGTCAGGTGTTTCTAATGAATAGAACGCTCTCCTATGCACTTGCTGGAGAGAGAATAAGGAGAATCATATATTTCCATATTTTTATGAGAACTAAGACACTTGCCATACCACTAATCAATTCTTAAAGTAGTGGATGAATATCTTTGTCTTTATTTTTATCTTCGCAAGGTGCAAGTGATTATTTTGAAGATAGTCCAAAATTATTGATATCCCTAAACAGCTGTTTGAACAGGCATAAAATATATTGCTCAAAAATTTGCGGGTTATTATTGTCCCTTATATAATTTAGTTAAGGGTTATCCTTTTCTTTTCTCCTATTGGGTTGTAGGACGAAAAATGCGCATTAACGGATAGAGGAGGTCGAGTCACTTTCGTTGACTCGGCCTCTTCTCATTAACTCACATATATGAAAAATCCTTATCCAATTCTATTGAGATTTTGAGTATCAAATCATATGGCTATCATATGTTTGTATTTTACCCGATCGTTTAGTATATTAAGAATCTAAATCTACAAGTTAATAATTTTCATGATGAAGTGTTTATTTGATTAAATTAGATATTGCGTTTGATAAATTTATTAAGTTAGTCTTATATAATGCATTCCCATCTGTTTTGTTAGTTAGCTACTACACATTTAACTTCGATGATCTGCCGCACAAAATAATAATTGTGTTTAGTCATCTTCTTCAGGGCCACGCATGATTAGATCAATCTCGTCTTCAAGTGGCAATTCATCGTGAGCAAATTCAAACTTCATTATTTCAATAGCTTCTGACGTATTGCAGTCATGATTCTCCATAATTGCGTCTAATCTTCTTTGATACATTGACAACGTAATCATCCCCTATTAAATAATAAAATGAACTTTGGTGGTCGGTAATCGAATGAGTACATAACTCCTTTTAATGAACCACCAAATATTAATTTCTACAAAACCATTCGTTAAATTTAAAATTTATCATGCTCAATTTACTAACCCCCTGCTTTGTGGTGATATGCCTCCTTCTCTAATGTCATTCAAAATTTCTTCTTTAGTATGCAGCTTCGAAATCTGCAAAACGTTGTTTGAAGATCTCGAATTCATGTCCTGTTAGCATATCATCATAAGCTTTGATTTGATCTACAAAATTAGATATTGGCTGTTTATTGATACTCATCAAGATCCTCGCCAAATTGGAAACACTCGAAGGACCGTTCACAGTTATAGATTCTACTTTTGTGTAACTGTCATCTTCTGCTCTTTTATAGACAGCATATTCCTGATATCTATTGGGATCCGAACTCAGTGAGACGTTGTAAAGAAGTAAGGACTCTATTTCGAAGTATTTGTGAGGGATCTGTGATTGATTACGAAGCTTATAAGCAAGTGCATAGAAACAGTCATAACTTCCCTTCTTTTTGATTCCTGTTTGGTGGCAAAGGATACTTTCATTTTTTTCAATTTCCTCAGCTGTATGCAACAATTTATCGCAATGTGTGTATTTTACATGTTCTATCATATATACTTGGCCTCCGTTTAATAAAGATTGCAGGATATGACCCGCTACTGAATAGAGTGAAGTTATTACAAGAGAGCACCTCCCTTTTTTTATTTTGATCCCATCAAGATTTCTTTGGTATATAGGCGCAAAACAAATAGCACCTGGCAAAGGTCCAAAGTTTAAGACACACTTATAGTGTGTAATTAAGCCTCAGTTCACCTTTGCCAGGTGCATTGTTTCGTGAGAATGCTTTCTCGCGCGTGCGGGAAAGTAAGTTTTGTTTAAATAGTAAGGTATGATGCTATTTTATCAGGAAAGGACTTCGTTGGAAATACCATCAATTATTATTGAGCATTGTTTTGTAAATGATGGCTTTCAATTCATTTTCACAGGTTTCCGTTGCTCGGTATAGTTCAAAGTTTTCTGCATTTCGATACTGATGTTTGGATGTCCCTAGTGATATCAGTAATCGTTGCAATTGCTGCATATTTAGAGAAGTATGCTCGCAAGATTCTAGTCCTAAAAGTATCCTATCGAACATTTCAATGTCCTGCAGTTCCCCATCCAGAATGGAACTTTGAAAGGAATCCGTGCATATACGATACCAGTACTCATAATCCACATTTTTAGAATTAAATTGAATGCTGAGATCTGTAACGTATTTTACTTCCCATTGACTACCTCTAATTTCTTTTGATGTGCTTTGTTTAGTTTTTGTAATCAAGATTATTTCTCCTTCTTTTTTGAGTTTTGCAAAAATAAAAAAGCATCTTTAATGAACCATTGATGGACAAAACATACGTCCCCAATGTTTCACAAAGATGCTTAGAATGCTCTCCTGCGTCTGCGGGAGAGTAATAATTAATTATGGTTAAGATCAAGGTATATGGAAAATCATATTACAGATTCTTGATGCTGTACAGTACAGAAATGAAAACTTTTATCAGAAAACTCTTATGTAACATCATATATTCATATTCATATTACTATTTATTAATGTATTCAGTTTTATATTTAAATGTTTATTTCTTGTTATATATATTCATATTCGCCTCAACAAATATTTTCCGCAGTATTTAAAGATAGATAGTTGTAGGATTAAGTAAATTGCAGTGATGAACAACGACAAATCTAATCACCCATGGTGGATCCGGAATTTAGCATTGCATATTATATTCACAAAAATATTGAAGTATTCTTGAATATGCATAAAAAACTGAACACTTATATGAACATTTTCATAAATTAGAAAAGAGATTTTGTCCTTAGACGGAATATAACAAACGTAATCCAGTGGATCGTAATTAGCACACAAGCATCTCTAGGGTATCGTAATTGCAGAGTTAGATAAGTAGTCACATGGAGATCATTCAAGAGGTTGATAAATAGCTTCTACCCGGACTATGTTCGCTGTTGGCTATCTCGATGATTATGATGGTTCGCACATTGAGTATATACATTATGATGGTTAACATACGGCTTCATTCATTCAATCATACAATCCGACAATAGAATTTAGATACATTGGTAGATTTTTCACCGAACTTTCTGAGGATCCACCTGTCATAAATCGTGTTTAATAAACTGAATAGTTAATTGCATATGAACATGAATATAAATTTGTGTCGAAGTATGAGTATGCCATCTTTAGCCACTCGGTAAACAGCGTTTGTTTGATTTTCCCCTCTATAGATTCTCAATAAATATATTGTTACAATAGTAGTAAGTGAATATTATAGCGTGGAAGCACCGCGAAGGAACAATTTCCTTTGTGGTGCTTTTTTTTTGTAAACTTTCTGCTTTCAGGGGAGGAGATTTGTTGAAGGAAAACTCTAAAGAGATTTTCTAGAGACAAGTAAGTTTAATCATTTATTTTCGAAACGATGATACCACTATATCGAGTTGAAATTATTATTTTTGATAAGTTCTATGAAGGGGGAATCACTCTTGATCATTGAAATTAGACAAACAAAATCAAATCTGGAGCAGGTCTTTGAAATACTTACAAATGGGAATTTAAGTTATTTTGGACGCACGTCTTACTCAAAAGAATCTTTCACTACTCAATTATTCTATCCGAATTTAAAGTTAATTTACGAAACCCAGTCTAGTTCGTTGGAAGAGTCCAGGAATATACTCTCTAATAAATGGATCTCAAAGGAAGAGATAACTGAGTGCTGCGGGATATACGACAATCATGCCAATCTTTTAGGTTTGATAAATCAAGACTGTAAGGAATCCACAAACAATTACTACACCATAACTCTTGGGAAAGATATTGTTAGGGTCTACTGCTTGTTAAAAAACAAGACAATGCAGCTCCTCTTTGTAGACGTAACTGGCAAACAGATAGCACAAGGGGAAAAGGTAGTTACGGATGGTATAAACCTTCACTATTATAGGATATATCTTCTTGATGATTATTTGCGCTTTCAAAGGATCATCAGTCTATTCGTACTTTACACTGTTAATATAGGCTATCGTGTTAAGGAAGTATCACTTAAGAAAAATGATCTAATACCTTTATATAGCTCCTTAGAGCAAAAGCCGATGAATTATGACCCTGAATGGATTAAAAACAACTTCTTTGAATACTTGCTTGATAATGATGTAAGTGATTCCAAGGATTATTTAGGCAAGAATCTCAAAATACTATTCACCTTATTTGGATCAGCAATTTTATCGATTGCACTATATATGATCTTATAGTTAACTTATTAAAAGATTGAATATAAAACTGAACAGTAATATGAATATACTCTTATGGTATGTAAAAAAATATGCTGAGAAATATGCTTTGTCCTATCAATCTCTCTTCAATCAACGAGAGGAAAGAATATACAAAGAGCTAGAGGTTCGAGTTATTGGTGAAATACGAGGTAAATCTTCGCGGCAGGATAGGAACACTCCGATGACTCAAAATAAATATTGAATGAATTGATCGAACAAGTGAATTTAGCTTAATAATTGTCAAGAAGAATAGCTAACCAAGCTGGCGAGAATTCACTAAATTCAAAAAGAACATTTGTATTGCTAGCTTTTAATCTAAACCTAAAGAGAAACAATGTTCACTGTTCACTACGAGTATCATATTTCAAAAAATTATTTGACGGCTAGTTCATCGTCCGAACTAGCCGTTCTTCACAACCGCATTCTAACATATATGCTGAACTCCTTCTTGATCCAGCATAAACAAATCAAAAAATCAGTCATCTCTTTATTAAGATAAATCTTCACGCTTTCTTATGAATTAACCGAAATAGGTTTCGAAATTTCACTCTCGCTTAAATTTTTATTACGTAGAACATTAATAGTGTAAATATATGACTGCTAATTAAGGTCATATAATGTTAAGCATGTGTTGCACCCCTCCCCAAATCTTCGCCTTATTTACCGTCATTCAAGATCAAAATTCAGAAAAAGCCTGATATATCAAGGGTTTTAGCTTCCTTCACTTCTAAAAGAGGAAGTTAAAAAAGGTTATATATCACTAGTCGATACGTTTGAGATTGAATGAATAACCGAATACATACCATATTTAATCCGAATTCTTTTCATCAATAACACATGTTACATTCATAGGTTCTAAACTTGTATTAGCTGTTCTAATTGTTTTATCAAAATCACTCCTTAAAACTCAGTTATGAAGAAAAACCCTGATTTATCAAGGATTTCAGCTTCATCCTTCAGGTGAGGGGGAAAGAGGAATTTTAGCTTAAGAAACCTTAAGATATGTTTGCGAATCAATAAAAACGTTTAAACATATCAAAATCATTGTAAGAGGTAATATGCTGAATATTATACGAGTTCATCTATATAAAAAAATAACATCGAATATTCTAGTTGACCAGGAGACTAGAATATTCGATTGTTATCGTTACTAAAGTTTCCGCAGTAGGTGCAGTTTAACGTGTGCCCCTCATATTCTAACCACTTAAACTAAACTTCAAATTCATCCACAGCATTCGATTTTTATGCAGTATCTCGTGTCCGGTGAAGATTTCAATGTCTTTCAATTAACGAAATAATTTATCACTCATCTTTTTAGGATAGTATACATGTACTTATTTTCGCCCATAATAGTAGTAACATTACTAGAACTCCTATTAGAGTAAGCAATAACATATAGATTGTTAGCAGTCTACTCATACAATGAGCGATAATAGTCATCGTTGAAGCAATATTGTGTTAGAACTTTTTTTGAAACAGACTGTCTATTGGTGGCTAGCAGGAAGCCAATAATAGGTGACCTTTCCCTCGATACCTTTAGGAATCATAATTCGTTCCTTAAAGATCTCAGCAATTTTTATCGCGCCATTACCAGAAATTTTACTGTTGCGCAGAGAACTGATCTGAGCTGCTTGTTCATCATTGAGGTATGCTGAAAGAAATTCATCACTGTTAGGTTGCATCAAATTCCGACCAGGTGTCATTATACCAAATTGATACGTGAACCATGCGGAATATATTGCGTCCCACTCATGATCCATTGCTTGTGGTGACATGTTTAGACTCTTTGAATACTTTGAACTGGCAGAAAGACCAATCCAATCCAAAAGTTCTTTCCACATGCGGGTAGCATTTAATTCGTTATATACCTTTCTAACTGACTTAAAGTGATCTACCTGCTCATTTTTTATATCATCGACAGCATTATCCCTCTTGGCAAAGTAGTCATGTCTACGGGCCGTCTGAGCATGGTAGGCAACCTTTGGATGAGTTTCATTTAAAAGTTGCAGGTTAGGAGAAACACTTGCAAGGATCTGTGCAAAGATAACCCCTTGGATTGCCATAGCCCCAAAAGCAGAATTAACTGAAAAGATACTGGACTTTACTTCTGGATACTCCCTTTTAAGGAAATCGTCCATTGGCCGGAATACACCTATAGTCGGCCAAGATAAAAAAGAATCAATTCCCGCTGCAATAACTTCATCTGGGTTAATCATTTGATCATCAAAGAGCCAGGATAACGCTTCGTCACAAGTGCTAACGATTGTAGAATCAAAATCCTCTATTCTAAGATCAGAGGTTACCTTTAAATATGAGACACCATTCGCATGATTCCCTCCAGGGTCATATCCAATAATGATGTAAGTCAAATTACTTCTCCTTTCTATCGTGCGTTTACTGCAACAGAGTCTTTCGATATCCAGGATAACCACTAAGTTAAGAAGTTTACCGAAAGATCACCTTTAGGTCACCTATAGGTGAACCAAAGGTCACTCAAAGGTGAACATGAATCTAACAGCTTACTGATAAGAAAATATATGCAAACATGGCAGGAAACTCATTCACGTCCTCATGGATCCAAATATCTTCATAGAATCTATACTCTAATAATCTAACTCTAATAAAAATGAAGCGGTTATCGGTTTGTTTTCTATTTCATAACAATGAACGCAGGAACAGTATAGCTAATCTGTTTTGTCTTTCTACTTTTATGGAAGGTTATTATATCGGCAGGAAGACCCGGAAAAGGGTCACCTGCTAATAGACACACTGTGAGCAAAGTTCCGGGTAACGAATTCATCCTGACGAATTAGTAGAGATTCATTGAGTGACCTCATTAAACTCGGGGTCTTCCGTAACGATTATAACTTTAAAACACAGGATCATTTCATTTTCTTCGATCTCAAATTGGTATTCACCTAGAAGAGTTGCGCGAACATCTAATGATTGCTTTAGAGTTGATGCACGAGTAGGAGTAATATCAATAAGAATAGGCTCTACATACGAGGGTGTCCCATTACAAAATTTAATATCAATACCGTATTCACCATAATTAGTGGTGAACGAAGTGGAGTAAATATCAATAGTATCATCAAGATCATAGTTAGGATTACTGTTCTTACTCCTCAGGATATTCTCCGCAAATTTTGATACGGAATAGGGGATACTTATTTCTTTATAAAATTGGAGCTTATTTACTCCGACTTTTTCAGCAATATCCAATCCTATATTCGGATCCATCTGAACATCTGAGGAAGTTAGACTTTCGGCATAAACACAAAACCGTTCGTTTAATGATTCTGTCATACAAATAACCCCTTTATATAGTATTTTGTCGTCACGACAGTTGAAATAGAGTTGGCGTATGTTCGACTTTTATAAGAATGTGATTGGCCTGAAGCACTGACCTGCTTAGCACACATTTTGCTGCTAGCAGGGTGTAAATGTTATCATCATTCCTGTTGAATAGGCTTATTGGTAGTTGTGCAGAGTATCTTCGATGATCTTCAAAATTTGTTTAATGACTCTCAAGCTTTAGTTTCTTGCGAAGGTATCGTTTCTCATCGGATAAATAGATTCGATCTTTTCGTTAAGAAGATCAATGAGCTTGTGTTGTTCTGCCCTAACACTTCTAAGTCTAAATTCATTTTGAATATTTAACCAACCTCGTGCTTCACGTATTTCTTGAAAGAACTTCTCATACAGTAAATTATCGCCAAATTGTATGGTTACACATTCTTGAATATCAAAGTCTGGTGTTTCTATGAGAGCACGAGTAGCCCAATTGGTTAATACCGAGCTGATTTTCATCATTACTGATCACTCCTATATGTGAGATAGTTATAAGATAATGAGTAGCAACTACAGCAGTGTCTTTTACTCAAAAAGAGAATACATAAACTGAAACTTCAAATAATGAGAATTGACGGCATGAACGAATTCCTCCTTAATAATTGGGATGTATGGCACAAAAAAAGCACCTAACAACGATCAAAGATTAAACACACGTATAGTGTGCAATTGGCCTTTGATCACCTGTTAGGTGCATTCTTTTCAGAAAGCTCCCTATGCGCATGCTGGGAGTAAAATAAAATAAAATAATCAAGAAAGTTATGCTTATATAATACCATTTAGAGAAAGAAAAATACACTCAGATTGATTCTGTAATATTATTAGTTATATTCATATTCATATTCATATATATATTCAGTATTATGATTATTTTTATGTTTATGCTTTTGAGTCAAACAACTATGGTTGCAACCAATAAAACATCTACTTAGAATGAGGCTTTGTTTAATTCCGCAATGTTTTTAGAACATATACCTCTATTCAGTTTTATATTCAGTAACGTGGTCACTTTTATGATTATCTCTTCTAGTGTAACAACTACAGCTGTCACCTCCTATGGATCTCCTCAGAGTAAGTTCTGATTAGATCCTGAGTATACTTAGTACATATATTTATATTCAGTTGAATATTCAGTAGCATGTTTAATTTTATAATTAATGCTTCTAGGGAAACTACTTTGGCGCTGCGTCCATAAAGGGCTTCTATAATAGGGAAGAAGTGAATAGCTCTGAAATTGTTAAATGCATAAACATATATTCAGTAA
>NZ_FPAC01000007.1:31668-187861 GCF_900116105.1 Paenibacillus sp. 453mf | reverse complement strand
GGCCCGTTGGTCAAGGGGTTAAGACACCTCCCTTTCACGGAGGTAACAGGGGTTCGAATCCCCTACGGGTCACTTTAATTTGATTCTTCGATTGGGGATGAGAACCCATCAGGGTTCGTCGAAGCATTTACATCGTTAGAAATTGCATCGCAGTCTCGAACGATAGTGAGAGTATCCCCTACGGGTCACTTTCTTTTTACATAATGGAGACTTAGCTCAGCTGGGAGAGCATCTGCCTTACAAGCAGAGGGTCGGGGGTTCGATCCCCTCAGTCTCCATTCTTAATATCGCGGGGTGGAGCAGCTCGGTAGCTCGTCGGGCTCATAACCCGAAGGTCGCAGGTTCAAATCCTGCCCCCGCAATTGAATTACATGGAACTGTGGTGTAGAGGCCTAACATGCCTGCCTGTCACGCAGGAGATCGCGGGTTCGAATCCCGTCAGTTCCGCCATTTTAGTTATTATGTTATAATATGGCTCGGTAGCTCAGTCGGTAGAGCAGAGGACTGAAAATCCTCGTGTCGGCGGTTCGATTCCGTCCCGAGCCACCATTTACAACACCTTATGCCGGTGTAGCTCAACTGGTAGAGCAACTGACTTGTAATCAGTAGGTTGGGGGTTCAAGTCCTCTCGCCGGCACCACAGTTTCATATGGAGGATTAGCGAAGTGGCCAAACGCATCAGACTGTAAATCTGCTCCCGTAAGGGTTCGGTGGTTCGAATCCATCATCCTCCACCAGTTTCATAGGGGCATAGTTTAAAGGTAGAACAGCGGTCTCCAAAACCGTTAGTGTGGGTTCAATTCCTGCTGCCCCTGCCAATTACCTTATAATTTATATGGCGGTCGTGGCGAAGGGGTTAACGCACCGGATTGTGGCTCCGGCATTCGTGGGTTCAAGTCCCATCGATCGCCCCATTTATATTTATTGGGGATTAGCCAAGCGGTAAGGCAACGGACTTTGACTCCGTCACGCATAGGTTCGAATCCTATATCCCCAGCCAGTTTATACGCGGACGTGGCTCAGCGGTAGAGCATCGCCTTGCCAAGGCGAGGGTCGCGGGTTCGATTCCCGTCGTCCGCTCCATAATAAGGCGCCATAGCCAAGTGGTAAGGCACAGCTCTGCAAAAGCTTTATCCCCAGTTCGAATCTGGGTGGCGCCTCCATTTTTTTAAGCGGGAGTGGCGGAATCGGCAGACGCACAGGACTTAAAATCCTGCGGTAGGTGACTATCGTACCAGTTCAAGTCTGGTCTTCCGCATGTTAGACAATATGTGCCCTTAGCTCAGCTGGATAGAGCGTTTGACTACGAATCAAAAGGTCAGGAGTTCGAATCTCTTAGGGCACGCTTTAATTAAATAAGCCGGTGTGGCGGAATTGGCAGACGCGCGCGACTCAAAATCGTGAGGGAAACCGTGGGGGTTCGAGTCCCTTCACCGGCATACATAAGCGAGGAGTATTACTATTACAGTAATGCTCTTCGCTTTTTTGTGCTGCAATCATCCTTTCTATATGTAAGGAGTTCCGTCTACAAATAAGTGACTATAAATCAAGTTAAACCTTCAGGATATACGGATATTGTGATTTTAAATAGTGACAGAATAGGAGGTGATTTCGCCTCCTTATTCTTAGATTGCTTTCCTGTCTTCTCGGTATTTTCCAGGTGTGACGCCCTCAATTTTTCGGAAAGAGCGGATGAAGTTTTGTGAATTGTTATACCTCAGTTTGGTGGCGATGTCCTTAATGGATATATTCGACGTTGTAAGCCACTTTTTTGCCATATTAAATCGATAAATTGTCAGGTATTCGCTAAAAGAACAGCCGGTCTCTTTACGAAAAACGCTGCTAAGATAATTGGCATTGTAGTGAAGACGATGAGCACATTCCTCGAGCGTAAGATCGGTATCATAATAATTCTGTACAAGGTCGATGATCTTCTCGGAAATATGATGATACTGTGTATCCTGACGGCTGCGAAATACACCCACAACTGGATGGATCAGCTGGAACCAGAACCAATTACGGATCTCATCAACGGTGTCCAGCTTCAGAATATCTTCGAAGACGGAGCGTTTCTCATGATAGATTTGATGAACACTAATTCCAGACTCCTGCATGATCAGCAGAAGATTATTAAGCAGCCGAGTAATCGGTATTTGATACTCATGGGGGAGCAGCTCAAGATCGAAGATACTGTCAAGCAGCTGCTCAAATATATCTCGAGCCTTTCGCTCATCTGCCAGCTTGATGGCCTCTACCAGCTCATTCTCCAGCTGTGCCGGATAAGACAGATTAACATAGTGCTTACCATCATTTAAATCCTGATACTGGATGACGATGCCTTTGCCAAGCTTAATACGATGTCTGAGTGCCTCCAGTCCCTCCCGATAAGCCATAGAAACGCCGTGAAAAGATTCCACAGGAAGACTAATTCCAATGCTCACTGCTAGGTCAAGCACCTCATCAATATGATATTGAACATCTTCCGTTAAAGAATAGAGATAAGCATTAAATACGGTATCATTCGTTTCTTCACCACCGACAAGTAGGACGATGGTGTTATCTATGATCACCGGGGTGAGACGGTCCTTCTGTGAGACAAGCTCCTCCAGCATATTTTGCACGGCAAACAAAAGCAGCTCTAGATCCTTCTTCTCATAACGTGTTTGTTCTGTAAAATCAATCTGAATGGTTAAGACAGCCATCGTGCGCCATTCGTTGAGTTGTTTACCATAACCATACTGCTCAAGCTTATGAAGAAGCTCATTTGATTTGAACTGGCCTGTGAATACTTTTGTTAAATAGAAGGCTCTAACCTGCTGGATATGCTGATGCAGCTCCTTCTCAAGCCGGGACTTCGACTGAAACAAGTCAGAGACCTCAGCCCCGATATGCTCAAATTCGTTACGTTCAGGTCTAAGCCCAAGTTCATTCAGCAATCTCCGGATGGGTGAATAAATGCGTCTTGATCCAAGAAAGGCCATACCGACGGAAATAAGCAGCAGAGCCAGACACATCAGAAGTGTGTACGTTCCAATTTGTGAAGATTTTTGAGTTAGGCTCTGGATGGAGGTTGCAGACAAATAGGTCCAGTCATTCAGTTCAGAGCGGTAATAAGAAACGGCGTAATCCTGGCCCGACAGTTCGGTTGTGAACTGCCCTGACGGTTGATCAAGCCTGCCTTCAGCTAAGAGTCGACTTTCAGATAGGGGCTTGCCGATCAGGTTCTGATCATAATGAAATAAGATACGTTCATTGGAATCCAGAATAATAATGTCCTCGGTCGATTCGCCGTCCTTTTGAATAAAGTCCTTAAGCTCACAGGAGGGGATATTAGCGATCGCAAGTCCGGATTTCTCCATTCCGGTGGCCGGGAGTTTTTTGACTAAGCTGATATTGTACTTGCAGTTGGCACCGTCCGCATTCTCTTCGCTGTAGAACCACCTCGTCGGCGTAAGAGTCCACATCGAGTTATCTTTCATATTTTTGAGGTCTTGAATCTCATTGGCTAGGGGGTAATCATCGAACCGGTAGAGACCTGAATTTTTGATCATCCAGTTTTGGTCGAAATTGATGAGTACAACGTCATCGAGCTTGGTTTCAAACGACTGCATGTTACGGACTTCTGTGCGGAGATCATTATACGTTTTGAAATCGGTTACAAAAAGAGGGCTATGAAGAGAATTTTTAAGTACACTAGAGCTTACTACTTGATTAAGTGTGTGATTGACAGTCACGAGCTTTTGTTCTAAATTGGAATTAATTTGCAAAATAAGCTGCATCTTACTGTTGTTGACGTTCCGCTGTATTTCCTGAGTAGAGGTAACGTAAGCGAATACACCAATGAAAATGACAGGAATCGTGCTCAACAGGAGTACGAAGATGGTTATTTTGCTTAAAAAGCTCAAAGCGTTCCAGCGCATGGACATCACCTGTCTCGATTAGTAATTGAGGCTTCTTTATTTGATTATGCCTATTAATGGAAAATTCGGCAAGGGGGATGAGCTGTTATGATGATTCTTTTTAAGCGAAAAGCATGGGGGCTACGCATAATTGCGGCCGGAACAGGTCTATTATCCATTATGATCGTTAGTGCCTGCAGCAATGGACCCCTTAAGGCTGAACTTCGAATACCAGTGAAGGAGAAGCTTCCCGTATCGCTGATGGTTCCGCTTCATTTTCCTCATCCGCCGAGTGATGAAATCATGGATCGAATTGAGCAGCTAACACATACTGAGCTGGAGATCAATTGGGTCACAGACGGTATATACACAGATAAGCTTAATACGGCACTCACGACCAATTCAATGAAAAAAGTGACCTTTGTGAAGCATATCGATTATCCGTTTATCAAAAACGCCATACGAACGGATACATTCTGGGAGATCGGCCCGTATATCGAAGAGTTTCCCAATCTCAGATACCTTGATTCCGGTATACTTGAGCAGACGGCAGTGGATGGACGTATTTACGGATTGTACACAGAGAGACCCTCTTCAAGACAAGGCGTCATCATTCGAGAAGATTGGCTGGATCGGCTGGGACTCGAAACACCAAGAACATTGGACCAGCTGCACGAGGTTATGAGAGCGTTTACTTTTTTTGATCCGGACGGAAATGGAATGGATGATACGATAGGATTAGCAGATCGAAACGATTTGACTTATGGTGCCTTCAAGACACTGTCTTCTTATTTTGGAACACCAAATAACTGGCTGGTTAAAGGAAACACACTGATTCCTGAGTTTGAGACGCAGGCCTACATGGATACGATGAATTTTATGAAGAAGCTCGTTAAGGAAAAGCTGATCAACCAGGATTTTGCTGTCACTAGCAAAGATGTACAGAGAAATATGATCATTACGGGTAAGGCCGGCGTATATATTGGAAGCATGACAGATGTCCAGCGTTTGTATGATGAGACCAAGGTGCTGAATCCAGACGCAAGATTTACGCTCTCTAATCGGATTCAGGGACCGGCGGGATATAAAGTGTGGTCTATTCCGAATTATAACGGCGTTTTTTTATTTTCAAAGAAAGCCATTAAAACAGAGGAGGAGCTGAGGAAGATTCTTGGCTTTTTTGACAGAACGATGGATGAGGATGTGGCTAATTTAATGCGCTACGGTATTGAGGGCAAACACTACACTGTACAAGATGGCAAGGTGCTTCTGGATGAAGAAACCTCTATACTGCGGGTTAACGAAGTAAATCCGTTATACACATTAATGATTGCCGATCTCAGCAACCCTAATGTGATGCCGATTGCGCAGCAGGAAGCTTTAACCGCATTAGCAGAGGAATTAAGTATGGATAATGAGAAATTCTTGGTACAGGACCCGACTCTCCATCTGGAGTCCGATACGTATGCCGAAAAAAATGTGGAGCTGGAAACATTGATATCCGATGCAACCTATCATTATATTTTGGGGAATCTTGATCAAGAAGGCTTCGCCCGCGAGATTGAGCGTTGGAAGCAACTGGGCGGAGAAGATATTATTCAAGAATACACTTCTGCTTACTTCAAATAAAATAAAAAATAAATGTAGGGACCGTCCAATGGTGATTCGCAGGAATCTCATTTGGGCGGTTTTTTTCGATCCTTGAGAGCCAAATAGCTCTAGCTCTGGATAACCATGATAATCATTTGATTAGGTATCATAGGGGATAAGGCGATATGGTCAAATGATTGTATTCGACCCCTGTTCTCAAAATGTAATGTGAAGCATGTAAGCAAGTTATCCATCAATTTAATGGAGGTCATGACAAATATGAAAAAAAGAACATTCGCGATGCTTAGTCTATTGACGTCTTTTAGTATGGTCCTATCTGCCTGCGGAGGCGAAGGAGAGAGCGCTACGGGTACTCCTAGTGATCCTGGGGCGGCACAAGGCGGAAAGGAAGCATCCAATCAACCAGCAGAGATTACGATCATGCTTCCTCTGAACACAGCGGAAACTCCACCTGACACGATTAAAAATGAAGTGGAGAAGCTGACAAATACGAAGCTGACGTATCAATTTTTTCCGGCGGACACTTATGAAGAGAAATTAAATACATCCTTTGCTACAGGTTCATTGCCGGATGTAACTTATTTAAAGAATCAAGCCACATTCATTCAGATGAAGGAAGCGATTCGTGACGGACAATTCTGGGAAATCGGACCGTACTTAAGCGAGTTTGAAAATTTGAATAAACTAAAACCGCTCATTCTCGAAAACACAAAGGTGGATGGAAAGCTGTATTCCTTATACATCGGTCGGCCACTAGCAAGGCAGGGGCTCATCTATCGTAAGGATTGGGCAGATAAGCTGGGTATTGAGGCACCAACCAATGTTGATCAATTTTACTATATGTTGAAAGCGTTTAAGGAGCAGGATCCGGACGGAGATGGACAGGACAATACGATTGGACTGACAGACCGGAATGATTTGGTCTATGGTGCATTCAAGACCGTGGCTTCCTGGTACAAAGTTCCGAATAACTGGGGGGAGAAGGACGGACAGCTCCAGCCAGATTTCACATTCCCTGAGTATATGGAAACACTCGATTTCTTCAAGAAGCTTCACCAGGAAGGGCTGATCAATCAGGATTTTGCTGCCACGAGTAAAACTGACCAAGTTAACTTGTTCACGAGCGGCAAGGCAGGAGCTTATGTGGGGGCTATGTCTGATATTAACTCCCTTCACAAGGATCTGATCAAGAATGCGCCAGAGGCTGTGCTGGATGTAGAGAGCATGATTGCTGGACCGACTGGTGAAGCGGCAACCTGGGCTATTCCTGGATATAACAATGTCATTCTGTTCCCAACTTCCGCGATTAAGGATGAAGCAGAGCTAAAGCAGGTGTTAGCTTTCTTTGACAAGATGATGACTCCTGAAGTCGCCAATTTGATGTACTGGGGGCAGGAGGGCGTACATTATACCGTTGAGGACGGTAAGGCAAAAGCATCGGAGGATCAGGAAAAAACAGAACGTGAAGTTAAGGGGTACAAAGACAGTGTCATCGGGGAACCAGAAACGAATGGAATGTATGAGGGTTATCATGATCTGCCGGGCAGAATCCATGCAGAAGAGCTGACCGTAGCGAATGAGGAAATTGCCGTTCATGATCCTACTGCTGCACTTGACTCTGAGACGTATACGAACAAAGGCGTTGAGCTGCAAACGATTATCACGGATGCGACTTACAAGTATATCTATGGAACCTTAGACCAAGCAGGATTTGAAGCTGCCGTTGAGCAGTGGAAGCAGCAAGGCGGGGAGCAAATTATCCAAGAATTCAATGAGGCGTACGCGGCCAAGCAGTAAATGGGAGTCAGCCCTACAGCGATAAGCGTTTAAGTAACACAGAAAACATCCGAATGATGCTATATCCAGATGATCTAGTGCCGCCGGACACACCGGATAGAAAGGAAAGAGAGCTATGCAGGAAATCGCCGTTCCATCTGCAACAGCGCGTAAAAAGGAGAGCAGGCTGCGTAAAAGAATTTGGAAAAATAAATGGATTTACGTCATGCTGCTCCCAGGAATTCTCTATTTTCTTATATTTAAATATTTGCCGATGTATGGACTTATCATTTCATTTCAAGACTATAAGCCGTTCAAGGGGATACTCGGCAGTGAATGGGTAGGGTTTGAGCACTTTGCCCGTTTGTTCAACGAACCGGATTTTCTAAACATACTCACAAACACACTCATCTTGTTCGGGTTAAATCTGCTCTTCTATTTCCCAGTACCCATTATTCTTGCCCTTATGCTGAACGAGGTGCGGAACTCCTTCTTTAAGAAGACATTCCAAACACTCGTTTATCTGCCCCATTTCATGTCCTGGGTCATAATCGTGTCAATTGGCTATGTCATGCTGACGATGGACGGCGGAATTGTTAATGAGCTGCTCGTATATTTTGGCTTCGAAAAAATCAATTTTCTGCTCAGCACAGAGTGGTTCAGGCCAACGTATATCATTCAGGTTATCTGGCGTGAAGCAGGCTGGGGAACGATCGTTTACCTCGCTGCAATTGCCTCTGTCGATCCTCAGCTATATGAAGCAGCGAAAATGGACGGAGCAAATCGACTTCGTCAAATATGGCATATCACGCTTCCAGCTATTCGCAGTGTCATCATTATTCTGCTCATTCTGAAGATCGGCGATGTGCTTGAGCTTGGCTTCGAGCATGTATATCTCCTGCTGAACTCCATGAATCGGGAGGTTGCAGAGATTATTGACACTTATGTCTACACAGCTGCGATGAAGCAAGGACAATTCAGCTATAGTACAGCGATCGGCTTTTTTAAATCCTTTGTCGGATTAGTTCTTGTGATGATCGCCAATAAGCTGGCCAAAAAAATGGGTGAAGAGGGCGTTTACTAATCTCGTCGGGAGGAGAAAGAAAATGGTTGAAGACAGAACGCTGGGCGGTAAAATGTTCTCGTGTGTAAATTTTATTCTGCTTGCCGTCATTGCACTGGTTACTGTATTGCCATTTGTGCATGTGGTCGCTGGTTCATTCACGACGAGTGCTGAAATGGCAGCCAAGAAGTTTGTGCTCATCCCGACAGATTGGAGTCTGGATGCCTACACGTTTATTTTTTCAACAAATACCATCTTTCGAGCGATGCTCGTATCAATCGGAGTTACTGTTATCGGAACGTTGTTCAGTATGCTGATTACATCACTGATGGCATATGGACTTTCGAGACGGGATTTGGATGGTCGCAAAGTCATCATGTTTATGGTCGTCTTTACGATGCTGTTCAGCGGGGGGATGATCCCTACGTTTCTCGTCGTGAAGGAGCTTGGTTTAATTGATACGTATGCAGCTCTGATCTTGCCAAGCGCCATCAGTGCCTTTAATATGATCATTCTTAAGAATTTCTTTCAGAACATTCCGGAGGGTTTGGAGGAATCAGCGAAGATCGACGGTTCGAACGATTTTGGAATCCTGTTCCGTATCGTGCTCCCGTTGTCCATGCCGGCCATTGCGACCATTTCACTCTTCTATGCGGTTACGTATTGGAATACCTATATGAGCGCCATCCTCTACTTAAATGAAAGTAAAATGTGGCCGATTCAGGTGTTACTGCGTCAAATCGTAGTGCTCGCAAGTGGCATGGACTACAGCTCAGAGCTGGATTCCTCGGTTCCGCCGCCCGACCAGGCCGTGAAGATGGCGGTGATTGTGGTAGCGACACTACCTATCCTGCTGGTCTATCCATTCTTGCAGAAGCATTTCGCAAAAGGCGCTATGCTGGGCTCGATTAAGGGCTGAGCCAACTGAACAGGATTTCATTATCAAATTCCGCTCCTCTTCACAAGAGGGGCGGTTTTGTATTGTATTCATGCTTACGATGATGCCTGTACATATATGGTCTTGGCTTATCCCCGACCTGAGTCTAGGTTAAAAAACCGTCCCCGGTCCGTTTTGAAAAGAAGGGAATTCTCCTAAAATAAAGTCATAAGGAACACGAAGTAAAAACAAGAAACAAAACATGAAGCAAATCGTAAAGAAGTAATACAAACCAGAAGGCGGTGATAACAACATATGAGATACAGTAAAGGTAAGAGCTTAGCTATCATCCTGATCGTTGTGGGTGCCTTGATGCTATTCGGGGGATTTCTTCCCTTCCTTGGGGCATTAACTAGAGAAATTATGGGTTATCTGGTTCCAATCGCGATGATCGCTCTAGGATACTACGGTGTCAAGCGAGGCAACACATTAATTGGTTACATTATTCTTGTCATTGGTGTACTGGTTCTGATCAGCAAGCTGGCATGGTTAATTGGACCCCTCATTGCAATCGGGTTGATCGTATTTGGTATTTACATGCTCAAAGACAAAAGCAATCACAAAAGCAGACGTTACTAATCAATTGAACAGATGGAAAGGGAGGTCAGATTAAGAATGGGCGTATTTCGTCGAATGCGGGATATAACCGCAGCCACAATTAATGAACATTTGGAACAAAGTCAAGATCCGGTCAAGCTGATCGATCAATTTTTGATGGATACACGAAATGAGATTGGTGAGGTTGAGAAGCTTCACCAGCAATATTCCAGACATACCAGACAATTAAAGCAGCAGGTAGATGAGGCCTCAGCAATGATTGCCAAGAGAGAAGAGCAAGCTCTGCTGGCTCTCAAAGCAGAGGAAGATCATCTGGCGAAGCTCGCACTGCAGGAAAAAATGCTCTACGAGGAAAAGTACAAACAATATATTGGATTGTACGACCAGAGCAGAGACGCATTGACAGAGCTTGAGGAACAGCTTGACAATCTCAAGACTGAATATCAATCGGTATACAGCAAGCGTCAGTATTACTATGCGAGAATGCAGACGATACAGCTGCAGCAGCGAATGAATGAACGTTCTGGCCAATATGGCGGAAGACATGTTCCGGGAATGTTCAATCGTCTCGAGGACCGGGTGTCGGATCTTGAGTACGAAGCAAGAAGTCTTCGGGATCTGCGCCGCGGCGAGCAGACAAGAGAAACCAGCCAGTATTCCGTCTCTGATCTGTTGGAACGAGAGATGGCGAAGCTGAAGAAGAAGCTGGAGAACGGAGGAAAGGAGTAATTAGATGAGTAAATTATATCGATCAAGACGCGATAAGATGGTAACAGGGCTGCTCGGCGGGCTATCCGAAACACTCGGTATAGACTCTACACTAGCAAGACTAATATTCGTAGTCAGCATCTTTTTTACAGGCGGCGTAATGATCTTCCTCTATTTCATTGCTGCGCTTGTCGTACCCAAGGAATATATACCACCTTATGACCCTTACGGCCCCGGCCCAGGTTCAGGTGCAGCCGGATATTATGGAAAAGGCGGCGAATATGCGAACCAAGGCGGGTTTGCCTCCTATAAAGAACCGCAGAGAGACCGATTCAGCAGCAATCGTTATCAGAGTTCAAACGGTTTTGAGCCAAAGCAAGATGATCTCGACTCCATGATGGGAGACATTGAGAAAAAAGCATTAAAGAAAGAAGTAGAAGAGCTGCGCCAAAAACTATCGAAGTATGAGAAGGGAGATTTATAAAATGGGAGTATTTAAAAGAATTAAGGATATGACAAAAGCATCGGTAAATGAAGTTCTGGACAAAGTAGAAGATCCAATTGTAATGCTGAACCAATATATTCGTGATATGGAAGCAGAAATTCGTGAGGCAGAAGTCACTGTTGCGAAACAAATGGCGAACGAGCGCCGTATGAAGCATCGTTTGGAAGAAGCAGAACGTCTTGGTGCACAGCGTGAATCACAGGCTGAGTCAGCACTTGTAAACGGACAGGAAGAAGTTGCACGCAAGCTGCTTGAAGAGAAGATCTATTATGATCAAAAGGTAGAGGAATACAAGAACTTCCATGTGGAAGCAGAGACTCAAGCAAAAGAGCTTGTGCAGCAGCTTCATGACATGAAGGATGAGTTCTACAAAATGCGTAACAAACGCAATGAGCTAGTATCCCGTGCACAAATGGCCAAAGCCAAAAAACAAATGAACCAAATCAACAGTGTCCACACGATCGAAAGCGGCAATGCATCTCTTGGATTCCATCGTATGGAAGAGAAAATTATGCAGCTTGAAGCAGAAGCAGACGTAATGCGTGCTCCATACCGAAGCAGCAACACGAATAATCCGGTAGAAACGGAGAAACAATTCAAAGTAAACGAGCAGTTGGAAGCACTGAAGAGCAAGCTGAACGGTAAAGCCTCTTCTGGAGAAGCACCAAAAGAATAAGCTATTCAAGTTAGCATGAAGTTATGATAGAATCAAGCAGTAGGTTTGACTAGGGTGAATAGAGCCATACGGGAGCGATATTGTTCCGTATGGCCTTTTTTAAGATGATAGACCCGGTTCAATTGCAGCAATGCGATATTCAAATTACATAATCAGCCGGATTGACCAGCTCAAGGTTCGGTTGAAAATTGACATGAGGGGGTGCGACAGATGAGTAACAGAAAGCAGTTTTTTGCAATACTGGCGATAGGGATCGGACTGCTGATGCTGCTTGGGGATTTTATCAGCTTCTTTACGATTGTCGCACTTCTCTTATTAATCTATGGTTACTTTAAATTCCAATCGGGCAATGCAAAAAAAGGACGCACTTATCTGGGAGTCGGTGCTGCCATTCTCATTCTTGACAATTTAATATTTGTCGTAGGTGTAACCCTTATTTCACTCGGTGTGTTCTATTGGAAGGGGCGAAAAGTCCAGCCGAGAGAGGGATACATCATCAATCAAAATTTTATGTCCAATTTTGCTTGGGATGAGGAGCCTTGGATGCTTCGGAACACATCGATCTGGCATGTCATCGGTGAAGTGGATGCCGACTTATCGCTGGCCATTCCGGAGACGAAGGAAACCGTTGTTTATTTGCAGGGAGTGATGGGAGATATTGATTTATCGATCCCAGAGGATTATGGTGTAGAAATCGAGGCATTTGTACTACTAGGCAAGCAGCAGTTCGGAAATGATCAAAAAGGTGGAGCGATGAATCGGCTTGTATATCGAACGCCGGGTTATGAGAACAGTGAATATAAAGCGAAGTTTGTCATTTCCTATTTAATTGGCGACCTTAACGTACGATTAACGTAATACTCAACAGGAGGGAGGACTCCCTGTGCAATCCAATAAAACAAAAAATATGGTTACGCGTAGTATGGGACAGGGCATATTGCTTGCACTGCTGCTGGGTCTGATCACCTTTTATATATTTTACTCCTATGGATACTTGATGCCGTTTGATGAGTGGGATCATTGGTTTCAGGCCGGAGCCACCCTTGTATTACTGTTAATTGGACTCGGTGCGATTTATGGATTCTTCCAAATGTATAGAACCAAAGTGCAGCTAGAGAGACTGCGGGAAACATTGCTGCAGTGGGAGAAGGGGAGTGTAACGAGGGCCGTACCGGAGCTTGGATATGACGAAGTCGGCAGAATTGGAGAGCAGCTGGGCCGGATCAGCAAGAAGTGGGAAGAGCAGGTCAGCTCGCTTCAACGACTCTCCACCCATAATGCTCAGCTGGCTGAACAAGCAAGAGTGTCTGCCATTGTAGAGGAAAGACAGCGTTTAGCCAGAGAGCTGCATGATGCGGTATCCCAGCAGCTGTTCGCCATATCCATGACAGCTACAGCGGTAGGGCGTACGCTTGAGAAGGATTTTGACAGGGCCCAGCGTCAGGTGGCATTGATCGAGGAAATGGCCTCTGTTGCCCAATCCGAGATGAGGGCTTTGCTGCTGCATTTGCGTCCCGTATATCTGGAAGGCAAGCATCTGGAGCAAGGACTCAGGGAGCTTGTGAGAGAGCTTCAGTCCAAAGTGCCTATGGAAATTCTGTTTGAGATGGATGAAGGAATACAGCTAGTTAAAGGGATAGAAAACCATCTATTCCGTATTATTCAGGAAGCCATGTCCAACGCCCTCCGGCATTCCAAGGCGGAAAAAATCGAGATTCGAATCCAACGCAAAGATAAAGCAATACGGGTCATTATCCGGGATGACGGCGAAGGCTTTGAATTGGATGACAAGAAGCAGGCTTCGTATGGGTTGTCCAATATGCAGGAGCGTGTAAATGAGATTGGCGGCTCGATCGTATGGATTACGGCTCCGGGCAAAGGAACCCGAATCGAAATAACGGTGCCGGTCATGGAGGAAGAAAGCGAGGGAGCATAGTATTATGGAAGATGAAAGTATGGAAGTTGCCATTAAGGTTCTGCTGGTTGATGACCATGAAATGGTGCGGATTGGACTGGCGGCTGTACTGGATACAGAGGAAGGGATCGAGGTTGTCGGTGAAGCAGGAAGCGGAGAGGAAGGCATTCGTCTTGCTCAGGAGTACCATCCTGATGTCGTTCTGATGGATCTGGTTATGGAAGGAATGGATGGGATCGAAACGACCAAGCAGGTGTTAAAAATGCAGCCGGAATGCAAAGTTATCGTACTTACCAGCTATCTGGATGATGAGAAGATGTATCCCGTCATCGAAGCTGGAGCATTTAGCTACTTACTTAAAACTTCACGCGCTTCCGAGATTGCGGATGCGATTCGCGCTGCTGCCCGTGGTCAGTCTGTTCTTGAGTCTCAGGTAGCCTCCAAGATGATGAATCGCTTCCGCCAGCCGCAAGAGCAGGCCAAGGCGCATGAAGCCCTCACCGAACGTGAGATGGATGTACTAAGACTGCTCGCACAAGGCAAATCGAATCAGGATATTGCGGACACGCTGATTATCGGTATTAAAACTGTAAAGTTTCATGTGACGAACATTCTCGCAAAGCTGGGGGTGGATGATCGTACGCAAGCTGCGATCTATGCTTATAAGAATGGCCTGGCTGAATAAGAATGAACGATTCCCAAAATTCAAATAAACGGTGCGTATCAATGTAAGGCCCCGAGACTCTGTATAGAAGAGCCGGGGCTTTTTATTACTTGTATAGAAGGGTTAGATGAGGAAGAGTAAAGCGAGGAACGAGAGACCAAGAGCCCAATCGTAGCCATAGCCGTAAGGATAGAAGGCTTTAACTACGGCCTGCTTCTTTAATTTCTTCTTTTTTTTCTTCGGCTGCTCGGCTTGTTTGCTCTCGAGCACACTCGATTTGTAAGCACGGCAGGATCTATATTTGCCTTTGCGTTCATCGGTTAGAAAAATATGGGTTTCATTACAGCCGTGCAGTCTGCCTACAAACCGTCTGCCATCTTTCATGACAGCACAGACCATTTTTCCGCAATGCTGGCTTATGTTTTCCGGGGATAACGGACGTACAGGATACATATAATTCACCTCAATCGTAAATATAGTATTAGAGAGAATGAACTTAAAGCAGGTGCGAAGGAGTCTCCATTCTGTCTAACTTATAAGTATTCTCATAAAGTTGAACAGGTATAGACCTTTAACCAAGCCCTGTATGATAGATGAGCAATTATTTCAGAAGCTGGTTATAAGAATAAGCAGATACCTATAATAGAAGGAGATAAGGATTTCAAGACATAGCTTCGCAAGCTCAGCTATGCTAAAATGTCAGCAGCATCCAGAGGAACGGCGTATTTATTCTAAATAAAAACTATTCGATAGGGAAAGAAGGAGCCATGGCGAACAATCAAAAGGTCGAGACAATGCAGGCGTCGAGTGCGGTATTTTTCATTTTTGGAGCTACGGGCGATCTTGCCCGGCGCAAGTTGTTTCCAGCGATCTACAGTCTTTACAGGGAAGGTAAGCTGTCCGATCACTTTGCAGTGATCGGTCTGGCAAGAAGTCAGCGCACACGTGAGCAGTTCAGAGAAGATGTACTGTCCTCGATAGAGGAGTTTTGCCGCTATAAGCCAAGCGATGGGAAGCATGAGGAGTGGGCTGAATTTGTACGGCATTTTGAATATAAAACTTTAGATATTAATCATATCGATGGGTTTCGTGAGCTGAATGCCTTCACAGAGGAGGTGGAAAATGAATTTTCCACTCCCGGCAATCGTCTGTTTTACTTGGCGCTGGCTCCTGAGTTGTTTGGAAGGGTGTCTTCCCATCTTAAAGAAGGCGGGCTGCTGGAAAGTGCAGGCTGGCACAGATTAGTCATTGAGAAGCCTTTTGGCTATGATTTGGGCTCGGCGAAGCAGCTGAATGAGCAAATTCGTGAAGTATTCCGTGAGGAAGAGATTTACCGGATTGATCATTACTTGGGCAAAGAGATGGTACAGAACATAGAAGTGATCCGTTTCGGCAATGCTTTTTTTGAGCCGTTATGGAACAACAAGCATATCTCCAATATACAAATTACGCTTGGTGAGACGGTCGGAGTTGAAGAACGCGGAGGATACTATGACCAGGCCGGCGCCCTACGTGATATGGGACAGAACCATATGCTGCAGATGCTTACGATGATTGCCATGGAGCCGCCAAGCCGGCTTGTGCCAGAAGATATCCGGGATGAGAAGGTGAAGGTGCTTCGCTCCTTACGGGCGTTCGCTTCAAGTGAGGATGTGAGCGCCAATGTCGTTCGCGGCCAATATACAGAAGGTGATGTGAAGGGTATACATCTGCCCGGTTATCGCCAGGAGGATAAAGTAGATCCCGATTCCAATACAGAAACGTATTTTGCAGCGAGAGTATTTGTGGATAACTTCCGGTGGGCAGGTGTGCCCTTCTATATTCGTACAGGTAAGCGACTGCCCGTGAAGACGACAGAAGTGGTTGTGGAGTTCAAATCCATGCCGAATAATGTGTATCTTGGCCAAAAATATAAGCTTGAGCCTAACCTTCTGGTCATTCGTGTAAATCCTATGGAGGGTATTTACATCAAGATCAATGCCAAGAAGCCAGGCACAGATTCTGAGATTGAGCCGCTGGCGATGGATTTTTGCCAGAGCTGTATGATTGGAATTAACTCCCCGGAAGCTTATGAACGGCTAATTCATGATGCGGCAGAAGGAGACTCAACCTATTTTACAAGATGGGATGAAGTTGCAACGGCATGGTCCTTCGTAGATCATATTGCAGCCGTATGGCAAGAACAGCCGGAGAGTCTGGCATATTATCCTGCAGGCAGCTGGGGGCCGTCTGCAGCGCATAACCTGCTGGAGCAAGACGGGCATCACTGGTGGCCGGTCAACGGACAGGATGAAGACAACGTCATCTGGATTAAGAACAAATAAGGATAAATAAACGAATGGAATAGTGACATTAATGATACAAAGCAGAGACCTCTCAATAATCCCGGGGACTCTGCTTTTTTAGGTGATGTAAAATATACAGGTAAAAATAAATAACAAATGTGGTACAATAGGAGAGTTGAGCCATTTAGACGAATAGGCTCTATGGTAAGATAACGACAGAGAGTAGGTGACACCCTTGTGAGTCCATTGCAGCAAATGGTAATACAGGTTTCAATAGAGGGATGATTCACAATGTGCTGTTCGAAATATAATCTGTTTTGAGTGAATTATAGGAATACTATATATTTTAAAATATAAAGTTTGATGAATACATGAGTATGAGAGGGATTAATGAATATGAGCAAAACCACGAATATTTTGCAGGAGGAGGTCGACAAACGCAGGACGTTTGCGATCATCTCTCACCCGGATGCCGGGAAGACGACGCTTACTGAGAAACTGCTGTTATTTGGAGGTGCAATTCGCCTTGCAGGTACAGTAAAGGCTCGGAAGGCAAGCAAGCATGCGACAAGTGACTGGATGGAGATTGAGAAGCAGCGGGGGATTTCTGTAACATCCTCTGTAATGCAGTTTGATTATTTGGATCATCGTATCAATATTCTAGATACACCGGGTCACCAGGACTTCAGTGAGGATACTTATCGTACACTTACTGCAGCAGATAGTGCGGTCATGCTGATTGACGTGGCGAAGGGTGTCGAAGCACAGACGATTAAATTGTTCCAGGTATGTGCGAAGCGGGGAATACCGATTTTTACATTTATCAACAAGCTGGACCGTGAAGGGCAAAGCCCATTTGACTTGATGGAGGAGCTGGAGCGTGTTCTTGGTATTCGTTCGGTACCGATGAACTGGCCAATTGGTATGGGCCGGGATCTCTGTGGTGTATATGACCGGATGAAAAATCAGGTAGAGCTGTTCCAAGGCGACGATCACTCCAAGATTAAGGTGCAAAAAGTGGATAGCTATGAGGATCCGGTGATTCGTGAGATGGCCGGTGAATTTTTGCATGATCAATTAAAGCAGGAGCTTGAGCTTCTGGATGTAGCGGGTGATCCGTTTGATCTGGAGAAGGTGCTGAAGGGAGAGCTTACACCTGTATTTTTCGGCAGTGCGGTCAATAACTTTGGTGTTCAAACCTTCCTTGAGAACTTCCTGGAGCTGGCGCCGAAGCCAGAATCACGCAAAAGTACGGAAGGCGTGGTTGAACCGACGAATGAGAAATTCAGCGGATATGTCTTCAAGATTCAGGCGAATATGAATCCGGCACACCGTGACCGTGTTGCATTCCTGAGAATTGTATCGGGTAAATTTGAACGAGGCATGAGTGTTAAGCATGTTCGGGTAGGTAAGGAGATTAAGCTCTCTCAGCCGCAGCAGTTTCTGGCTCAGGATCGTGACATCGTACAAGAGGCCTATCCAGGCGATATTATTGGTCTATTTGATCCGGGGATTTTCCGAATTGGAGATTCCTTAAGCCAAGGCGGTGAAGTCGTCTTTGACGAGCTTCCGACATTCTCACCAGAGATTTTCTCGAAGGTAACAGCCAAGAACGCCTTGAAGCATAAGCAGTATCAGAAAGGCATTGATCAGCTGACAGAGGAAGGGACGATTCAAGTATTCCGTACAGCGAGCTTTGACGAGACGATTCTTGGAGTCGTCGGACAGCTTCAATTTGAAGTGTTCGAGCATCGCATGAAAGCAGAGTACGGTGTTGAAGTACAGCTGCAGCGCATGCCCTATCAATTTGCCCGCTGGATTGTTGACGACAAGATCGATCCAAGCAAATTCCGGATTAACTCGACCCTTGTTAAAGATAAAAAGGACAATTACGTTGTCCTCTTTGAAAATGAATATGCGATGAGAACAGCAATTGAGAAGAACCCGACTGCTAAATTCCTGGAGACTGCACCGTAAGGCTGGTACGAAATAAAGGAATTGGCATCATATACCAAAGAAATCCCTCCGTCCGGAAAAGGACGGGGGATTTTTTTTGCAGTTCCAAGGCTATGGATAGATCGTTCCTAGGTTAAAGGAACTGGCTTGACTGTCTTCAGATGTTCTTGCAGTACCTGAATCAGTTCATCCTGCTTCCCTTTCGGCAAATCCTTCCATATCATTTCAAACAGGGTTCCGAGACCCGGCAGAGCTGCTTCAGGTCCATCAACCGATCCCTCAATCATCTCTCTGATATCCTTGTCCGGCTTGCCATGTACCTTGTGAACAATCGCTTGGCGTAAATCCAGTACGATAGACATGTGTTTGTCCCTCCAACTGTAGTCTTTTCCTGCATGTATACTGTACCCTGAGACGAGCGTATAAATTCAAGTTTTCCATTCATTGTGCTATACTACTTAGGATGAATTAGTTGACAGCATTTATAATAATGAAGAATCCGAATCAATTTCACACCTTTTTAATGAGTTACGAAATTGATTCATCTATAGAATGATTTTCTTATACCTAAGATGATATGGAGGTACCATATTATGGCCAAAAAACAATATGCCGTGATCGGCATGGGCCGCTTTGGATCGAGTGTAGCTTATGCACTTAGCGAAATGGGTTTTGACGTTCTGGCAATTGATCGGGATGAGCACAGAATTCAGGACATATCAAACGTAGTGACACATGCCGTGTCCGCAGATTGTACGGATGAGGAAGCGCTCAGAGCGCTAGGCATTCGAAACTTCGATGTGGTGGTCGTTGCGATAGGTGAAGATATCCAGGCGAGTATATTAACGACGCTGATCTTGAAGGATATGGGAATTCAGTATTTGATCGTGAAGGCCAAATCCGAGCTCCATGGCAAGGTGTTATCCAAGATTGGTGCGGATAAAGTGGTTTATCCGGAACGGGATATGGGAATGCGGGTCGCACATCATCTGGCATCGCCTAACATTTTGGATTATATTGAGCTGTCAGAGGAGTATAGTATTCTGGAAATGAAAGCTTCGTCAAATATTATTGGAAAAAATTTAGTACAGCTCAACATTCGTGCCCGTTATGGCTGTAACGTAATTGCGATTCGCAAAGGCACTGAAATGAATATTTCACCGGATGCTGACTATGAATTACAACCCGAGGATGTGCTTATTATTGTGGGGCACAAGGATGATTTAACCAAGCTAGAGCTTGCCTATTCGAGATAGAGAAGGATTGAAGTCAAATGGAAATCGTTTCGGTACATAATCCGAGAGTGAAGGAATGGGCGCAGCTGCTCGACAAAAAGTATCGAACCCGGCACAACAAATACATCATTGAAGGAATTCATTTGGTTCAAGAGGCGCTAAATTATGATGCTGATATCGAATGCATTGCTTATGATATGGATAAAGGAATACCGGGAGAGCTAACAGGCTTTGCTGATTCACAAGGGCATGCGGAGTGGGTTCCTGTATCTACTGCCGTCATTGAAAAGTGCACCGATACCGTGACACCGCAGCCGGTGTTTGCGATTGTTAGAAAAGATGCTGCCGGGCTAAATGAGTTCTTAGACAAGAAGGACAGCTTGATTATCGTACTGGATCGGCTTCAGGACCCAGGCAATGTTGGTACAATTATCCGCAGTGCAGATGCAGCCGGGGCAGACGGCGTGATTGTAGGCCGTGGGAGCGCCGATGTATATAATCCCAAAACGATACGCTCCACGATGGGATCCTTTTTTCATTTGCCTGTTGTTGAAGCAGATCTGGCCGAAGTGCTTCCAAAAGCCAAAACGGAAGGAGTTACACTCGTCAGTACGTCGCTTGCTGCGGAGAACTCCTGCTATGATTATGATTTTAGAGGAGCAAAATGGCTCGTGATCGGTAATGAAGGCAGTGGGGTCTCCGAGGAGGTAAGCCGTCTTGTGGACGATGCCATTATTATTCCAAGTCCAGGGCAGGCTGAATCACTGAATGCGGCGATGGCTGCTACAATACTCATGTTTGAAGCGATGAGACAGCGGCATTACTCCGCTTGAACTGCGTATAGGTGAATTAAATATGACAAAAGACATCGGTATGGCAGCGAGACCTTTGGATAACAAAGGGACGTTGCCATTTGATTTATGCGAAGCGGTGCGAAAGATTGCCGAACGACTGGAATAATTATAGATTGCATAGTGATTGGGTGATTACATATGAACTTAATAAGCCGGATTACGGATTATGACATATTGGGTGAACGTTCAGAGCTTCTGCACTCAGTGTCCCGATTTGGGGCCAGAGGGGTGCTCGTTGATGAAAATTTCAATATTGCGATGATGCATATGACAAAACGGAAGTTATACAAGCTGCCTGGCGGGGGAATCGAAGGGACAGAGACGCCGGAAGAAGCTTTTTTACGTGAAGTAGAAGAAGAGACAGGCTATCGAGCAAAAATTACACATCAGCTGGGCCGCATTGAGGAGCATAAGACTAAAAATCAGTTCCTGCAGCTATCCTACTGCTTCATTGCAAAATCAGTGGAGGAGAACACGGTGAAGCTGACAGCCAAAGAGAAGCAGCTTGGTTTGACGGTAATCTGGATGACAATGGATGAAGCTCTCAAAGCAATGGATCGATCATTCAGGAATTGTCGTGAGTATTCGAGCAAATTTATGATTCTAAGAGATAAAACCATACTTGAGCGGGCTGTTGCTCTTCTAAGAAGCTTATAAAATTGCTTTAAGGTGAATCAATTTCATAACTCATTAAATACGTGTATTCGAAACTATGTATAGACAAATTAAATCATTTTGATCTATATATACTCTTGATTTAAGCAGCTAAAGGTATTATGAAATTGATTCAGGTTAAGAAAATATTAATTTTCTGTTAAAAATTGAGGTTTAGAAACATGGTATAATGCTCGCAAATAAATTTAATGGGAGGTTAAGGGCCTTATTGAGAGGTGCAAGCTTAAAATTGGGTAATCCATAATATGGAATATAAAGCGATATAAAAAAATTAGAATTGTATGAGGAGAGTACATGATGATGAAATTGCGCAAACTGATGGCAATTCTATTAATACCTGCACTTATTTTACTAAGTATGTATTTTGCTCCCGCTGCTTCTGCGGATGCTGTAGAAGGAGATGTCATTGTTATTTTGGGGGAGGATTTGACCACGGCACAGAAAGAACAAGTGCTTGCTGATCTGGATGCCCCTGCAGATACGATGACGATTCAAGTGACAAATGAAGAAGAACATAAATATCTGGGCAGTCACATGTCCAAGGCGCAAATCGGAAGCAAGGCGCTCAGCTCGGCTAAAATCGTAATCGGTAAGCCGGGAAGCGGCGTGTCAGCGACTTCGAATCACATTAACTGGGTTACCAACGATATGTATCTCAACGCCATGATTACAGCTGGGGTTAAGGATGCCCATGTTAGCATCACGGCGCCATTTGATGTATCGGGTACAGCTGCGCTGACAGGGATTATCAAAGCATACGAAACAACGACAGATACCGAAATCCCGGAGGAGCAGAAGCAGGTTGCTAACGAGGAGATCGTAAAGACCGCCCAATTATCCGATTCCATCGGTGCGGAAGAAACGACGACGCTGATGACGAACATCAAAGAGGAGCTTGCGCAGAATCAGCCAGAGACGAGAGAAGAAATGCAAACGCTGATTATTAATATAGCAAATAATCTAAACATTACTATTCCCGAAGCTCAGCTGACCGGCTTAGTGGATCTATTTATGAACATGAAGGATGCGAATATTAACTGGAATGCGGTAGGTGATCAGCTGGAGCAAGCCAAGCAGCAGTTTACTGATTTTATAGAGTCAGAGCAGGGCCAAGGTATTCTGGCAGCCATTAAGGACTTTTTTGTAGGACTAATCGAAATTATAAAAGGCTGGTTCTCCTAATATAATTGAATATTGTAAGACAGCACTGCTTCCAATGGATTGCGCAAATTTATCCATGGAAGGGTGCTTTTTTATTTTCGATCAAATAATCTATAACAAAATATCAGTTGGACGCGTTGATTACTTTAATTGAAACAAGAAATCTTCTTCTTAATAAGACCTGCATCAACAAAATCTTAGCTCGAAAGGAAGATCATAGGTTATGCGTAAAGTGATCGCCGGATGTGTTATCGCTTGTATCCTCCTTAGTACCTCTTGTTCAGACCATGCTGACAAGGAGAATGAGCCAGAAGAGGCAGCATCCGCGGAGCAGATTCATATTCTCAATAAGGAGCAGCAAGAGCAGACGAAAGATGGGGGCGGAGAAGCTGATCAGGGTAGCAGTCAGCAGGAATTTACAGTCCAATCGAAGCCCGAACTGCCTCGAGCTCAGTTCTTGACCAATCGAGTTAATTTGGAATATATCGAATATAACAGGGACACTGTGTCTTTTGAAGACTTAGATAAACTAGTGGAGCTTGATGAATGGCAAGCAACTGAGATTTTGGAATGGTATAACGGTATAAAACCGGATACACTCCAGCAGGTAAGTCAGCTTGAACTTGTGCCAAGAGTGCAGATAAAGATTCAGCTGCCAGGGACTGAGAAAGTCAGAATACTATATGAGTCGAATTCTCCAGATATAGTGTATCTGCAGGTGCATTCATCAGAAATAATAACATATGGTACAGATGCAGAGAATATCAGGCTGTTGCTGGAGACGCTTATATTGGATGGACCTTATGAGCCCATTGCAGGTACAGAATACCGGATTTTGACCGAGGAGTATCTTGTGAATGACGATCCGAACAATCCGAAAATCAGTTTATTCTATCGGGAATATAAAGTGTATAAGGATTATATGACGGGGTCTATTGAAGGGGTTGGTATAGAACGAGTTGAAAATATAATTGAGGCAAAAAAAGTGCTGCAAACTGATAAACTAAAATTACCACCTAATACGATCGTTAGCCCAAAGGTCCTAAAACAGTGGCAGGCAGAAGGATACTATCCTGTACAGGAATATTCAGAGGAGTCTATACGCGGTCTAACTTATGATGATCTTCTTGAACGAGATAAATAGATGGAAGAGATATACTAAACGTAAGCACGACAGTATGAATATTAATGAACCCCCGTAAGAGCATACGGGGGTTCTTTGTGTATTATTTCCTAAGATAAGCCGAGTCTAGAGCCACTTCCTGGCCCATAATCCTATGGAGCTTAAGGCGCGGGCAAGTTCTGTCCCTTTGCGGGTAAGTGAATATTCGGTACGGACAGGTCTGTCGGCAATGACGTTTCGAATGACAATACCTTCCTCCTCAAGTTCTTTCATTCGTTCGTTCAGGACGCGTTTGCTTAGATCGGGGATAACGGCGTGTATTTCACTAAAACGCTTGGGTTCCTCCATTAAGGTGTGAACAATAGGCGCAACCCATTTCCGACCAATAATTTGATACGAACGCGAGACCTTCTCACACATCTGCATATGATTTGTCGTCGATTGTTCATCCATTTTCAAGGCCCCCTTATTCACTTGATTATTAAAAGTAACTTCTTTTGTACATGGAGTAATTCCATATTGTGAATAAACAGTTATTAGAATTATTTATAGAATACCATGGAAAGCGCTATCATAACAGAATAATTTTGTTGTTCACAGATTCGACATTTTTTGTTGACGAAAGGTGTTAGCTAGGTGTATGATAATCACGTTAATTTATTTGGTTACAAATAATAACCAACATCGAACGGAACTTGTATTTTTTGTAAAGGATACTTGTGGTGGTGTTGATTATGGGAGTGCAAATTATCGTTCTTTTATTGATGTTATATGAGAAGGAATAATGTGGGTCATACTTTTAATAAATTTTACTCATAAACATTCGTAATTTTCACAAGATAACTAGCGCACAATATAGAGTAGAAACACGGGAGGCATTTCAGAATGGATTCAATGACTTTTGTCCTGTTCGGGGCTACTGGCGACTTAGCCAAGAGAAAAATTTACCCAGCACTATACAACCTGTATGTTGATCAAAAGATGCCATCATCATTTTCTGTTATTGGTCTAGGAAGAAGAGAAGTATCCGATGTAGATTTCCAGGCAAGAGTTGAAGCTTCGCTTCATACATTCTCTCGCCGTTCTCCAGAGGACGCGGCTAAGGTACGTGATTTTCTAGGCGCTTTTCGTTATACATCGCTTAACAATACCAAGCTTGAAGATTATAAGAAACTGCTTGAAGTGGTTGAAAAACGTGAGCAGGAGCTTGGCATTCCGCAGAATCGGATGTTCTATTTGTCTGTTGCTCCAGAATTTTTTGAGCCGATTGCCGAAAATATTAAGGAGAGCGGACTCGGTTCAGGCAGCGGATGGAAACGACTCATTATTGAGAAACCGTTTGGGCATGACCTCGAATCCGCAATACAACTGAATGAGAAGCTGAACAGTACTTTTGCTGAGGAAGAGATTTATCGGATTGACCATTTCCTCGGTAAACCGATGGTTCAAAATCTTGAGGTGCTGAGTGCAACGAATCCTGTCATGCATGCACTATGGGGAAATCATTATATTTCCAATGTGCAAATTACAGCGAGTGAAACGGTTGGTGTCGAAGAGCGGGCTGAATACTATGACCATACCGGAGCAGTAAGAGATATGTTCCAAAATCATATGCTGCAGCTGCTCATGATGATCTCACTTCACCTGCCGAAGAAATCTTCTCCAGATGAGGTTCGTGCGAAGAAGAGAAATACGGCACAGTCCTTAATTCCGTTGGAGGTAGAAGCGCTTGACCAGTATATTGTAAGAGCACAATATCAAGCAGGTGATCTGCAAGGCAAACCGGTGGTTGGCTACCTGGAAGAGCCTGGTATTGAAGGGACCTCCAAGAACGATACGTACTTTGCCGCACGCTTGTTCCTGGATGATCCATTCTGGACAGGGGTTCCTTTCTATATTCGTACAGGTAAACGTATGAGCGAAAAATCGACCCGTATCGTGGTTGAATTCAAGCAGCCGCTAAATACAGGAATGTCTGAAGACGAAGCGGTATCTGCTAACTTGCTTACCATTGATATTGGACCGAAGGAAGGCATGCGCCTGACGCTTAATTCCAAGAGCCCAATGCATCACGATACGATTGAGCCGATGGAGCTGAGCTTCAATTCCTCGTATGACAATGTGCCTGAAGCTTATGAAAACCTTATTTTTGATGCGCTTCGCAAAGATGCAACATTCTTCGCGCATTGGGATGAAGTCGAGCTGTCTTGGAGATGGGTTGAGCCTATCCTCAAAGCTTTTGCAGCGGATGAAGTTCCACTTCACTATTATGCAGCGGGATCAGAAGGTCCGGCAGCAGCGGATGAACTGCTTGCACAGGACGGAAATCGCTGGCATTAAAAATGTTATCCGGCTGATTGATACAGTCGATGACATAGATTGGTTGTTGGATTGCAGATGGTTCATCCGAACGGCATGCTCCGTCAAATCCAACAACAGGCCGCTTCTGACTATGCGGCTGAACCTAAGGGACTCGTCTACGGGCGTTTGTTCTTTCAAAAAACAGAGAAGATCTAGGAGGCAACATACATGAAGGTAGGACTTATTGGATTAGGAAAAATGGGATTAAACCTGGGGAAAAACTTGATTGATCATCAGCATGAGGTCGTAGCTTACGACTTGAATGCAGGTGCAGTTGAAGAAATGAAAGGTTATGGTGCAGCAGGTGCTTCTTCATACAAGGAAGTCATTGATCAGCTAGAATCGCCGCGCATTCTCTGGATCATGGTTCCTCATGCTGTCGTTGATGGTGTTATTGCTGACCTTACTCCTCTGCTGGACAAAGGCGACATCGTGATCGAAGCAGGTAACTCTCATTACAAAGAATCCATTGCCCGCTATGAGCAGCTTAAACCGCATGGCGTTCATTTCATGGACGTAGGTACATCTGGCGGTATGGAAGGAGCAAGAAACGGCGCTTGTTACATGATCGGCGGAGACGAAGAAGCATGGAACATCGTTGAGCCTCTGTTCAAAGATACATCTGTAGAGAACGGCTATCTGTATGCTGGCAAAGCAGGAAGCGGACACTTCCTGAAAATGGTTCACAATGGCATCGAGTACGGTATGATGGCTTCCATCGGGGAAGGCTTTGAAGTGCTGGAGAAGAGTGACTATGATTTTGACTACGAAAAAGTAGCACGTGTATGGAACAATGGATCGGTTATTCGTTCTTGGCTGATGGAGCTTACGGAGCGTGCGTTCTCCAAAGATGCGAACCTTGATGAGATCCGCGGGGTTATGCACTCTTCTGGTGAAGGTAAATGGACGGTAGAAACGGCATTTGATCTGCAGGCAGCTACCCCGGTTATTGCTCTATCCCTTCTGATGCGTTACCGTTCCCTTGAGAACGATACGTTTACAGGTAAGGTCGTTGCTGCACTTCGTAACGAATTTGGTGGACATGCTGTAGAGAAGAAATAAGACTGTACTTATTACTTCTGATCTACCACAAATACTTTGAATTCAATCATGAGAAGGAGTTTCGCTGTTGGGCGAGATTCCTTCTCTTTTGTTTTTCGACCAGACTTACAGCTTGATCTTCTTTTTTGGAGACGGTCTGCATAAGGATAAATGGACACACCTCTCTTAAGGGAGGAATGCGAAGCATGGCATTCAAACGAGCAAAATGGCGTACACAGCGTCAAAAAACCGGGGGTCAGCGTAAAAAGTGGATTTTGATTGTATTGTTGGTAATGATCATCGTGACCATCCAGTCCGTTACTTATGTGGAGCGGAACTTGAAGCCTCCTATTATGCATTTGGCAAAAATCAGGGTGAAGCAGCTTGGGACGGAGGCGATTAACAAAGCAATTACGAGTCAAATTTCTGCAGCCGGTCCTTCCAATGAGTTGATTGACTGGAAGACAGATGCAGAAGGGAAAATCAGTGGCTTTATGCTGAACTATAACGAACATATGCGGATCACATCAAGCGCGTTATCTGTCGTTCAGACCACTCTGCAGGAAATGGAGACGATCGAGGATCATGTCCCCGTAGGGCAGGCGCTGGGCAGCCCATTGCTGTCTTCCTTCGGGCCAAAGGTGCCAATACGAATTGAGCCGCAAGGCGCAGTTAAGGTTGACCTCAATACAAGGCAGCAAAATGCCGGCATTAATATGATTTTGGTTGAGGTATACATTCATATTGTGGCAGAGATTGCTGTTGTCGTCCCGCTGGATATGGAGCCGGAAGTGGTTGATACGGAAATTCCGATTTCTTATTTGCTTGTTGTAGGGGATGTGCCAATGTATTATTATGACGGCAATGGAAATCCGGTTGGAGAGAATGGGGCGAGTGCGCCAAGTATTGCTATACCGTCATTGCCAGGCGGAACAGTTCCTAATACAGGAGTAACCACTCCAGATGCGGGCACGACTGTTCCTAGTGGAGAGGAAGAGAGCGAGCTGTACATGGAGGAGCCTGCTTATCCCTTCCGACAGGTAACGAGTGAGTTCAATGAAAAGAAAGAACTTGCAGTAATGCGAGTGAATTCAATAACAAGGAAAGAACTTGCAGTAATGCGAGTGAATTCAATTACAACGAAAGAACTTGCAGTAATGCGAGTGAATTCAATGACAAAGAAAGAACTCGCAGTAATGCGAGTGAATTCAATGACAAAGAAAGAACTCGCAGAACAGGAGTTGTCATACATACTCTTGATTCTGCGAGTCCTTTATTTTTTGCTATTTTTCTTGGCTTTACGTGCTCGATACTCGTCATTCTCCCATTGTCTCAATAGTGGATAAGGGTCAAAGGACCATTCAGTTAAGCCGCTGTCACGGTAAATACCATAGTGCAGATGAGGGGGGAATTTCCCTTGGGTACCCGGCTTGCCATAACCTGAGCTGCCCACCCATCCGATGTTTTGTCCTGGAGTCACAAGGCTGCCAACATGAACAGATTTATCAAAACCGGAGAGGTGCGCGTAATAATGATAATGGTTATCCAGGTCTCTTATTCCTACCCGCCATCCTCCAAAGGGATTCCACCCTTTGATCTCAATAACCCCATAGCATGTGCTTCGAACAGGATATCCGTGAGGGGCAAACAGGTCTGTTCCTTCATGGATTCGTCGACCGCCCCAGCTTCGGCTCATTCCCCAGGTGCTGCGATAGGAGTAGGAGTTGCTTAGGGGTAAAGGAAAAGCATGCTGAGCAAGATCCAATGTATCAAAATGCTTATAAATCTTTGCGAATTGCTGGATACGCTGTACGGATCTGGAATTTTGATAATACTGCCACAAGGCAATGCCTAAATCATCTGAAGATAAACCGTATTTAGATGTGATTCTCGCCATACTGTAGAGGACATCATAATCATTGTTAGGATCGGCAATATTGTCACCAGTGCCATCTAACCCATATCCGCCGAATACCTCAATGGATAATGGATTCCTATCTGTAGAATCTGGATTTAAGATACCGGACCAGAGCTGAGGTTCAAAAAACACCCCGGTCAACCGCTCTTCATGGGCGCGGTCCTTCGGATGTACCTTTGTCATCGTACGTTCATATTGATCAATGGCGGCCAAGTAATACCATGGAACACCGCTGACAGCACTGATTTGGTCATACAGAATTTTGCGTTCCTTATATATCTCTTCCTTAGCAACAGGCTTCTTATCCTCACTTTTTGCATAGGCTTCCGGTATTGATGAAGCAAAGAGAGCAGCAGATATGATCAGCGTTACGCCGAGGTTCAACCATTTTTTCTTCTGAATCCGTATCAAAAAAGCCAATCCTCCTTTCTTCATATTTTCGTTGTATTTAGGTTCACACATCAGCATCGTTTTTATCCGTCTTTTACATAAAAAAGCTGGAGTCCAAGAGCCACAAATATTTTGATTTGGAGCTTATTTCCATAAATCCATGTTATAATGTGTTCCGTGCGAAAATTCTAACTTGATATAGAAAGAAGGGTCTCTTTTGGCGAATAAAATAAAAGAACCGAAACCCGAATGGATCAAGATCAAGCTGACTACGGGAGATAACTATCAAGAAATCAAAGATATGATGCGTTCAAAGACGCTGCACACGGTTTGTGAAGAAGCACGTTGTCCGAATATTTATGAATGCTGGGCTAACCGAACAGCAACTTTTATGATACTGGGTGACATATGTACAAGAGCCTGCCGATTCTGTGCTGTTAATACTGGGCTGCCTACAGAGCTGGATTTGAAAGAGCCTGAGCGAGTTGCAGAAGCAGCAGAGCAAATGAATCTTAAGCATTGTGTCGTCACAAGTGTGGCCAGAGATGATCTTCGAGACGGAGGAGCTTCCATCTTCGCAGAGACCATTCATGCCATTCGCAGAAAACTGCCTTTTTGCAGTGTAGAGGTACTAATTCCGGATTTTCTTGGAAACGAAGAGGCTTTAAAGATTGTGATGGACGCGAAGCCCGACATCCTTAATCACAACATGGAAACTGTCGAGCGTTTGTCTGACAAAGTGCGGGCAAAAGCCAAATATAAGCGTTCACTCATGCTGCTTGAGCGTGCCAAAAAAATGCAGCCCCATATTCCAACGAAATCCAGTATTATGCTGGGCTTGGGGGAGACTTGGGAAGAAATACTGCAAACCATGGATGATTTGAGAAGCGTAGACTGTGATATTATGACGATCGGTCAGTATTTGCAGCCTTCGGATAAGCATTTGTTTGTTGAAAGATATGTAACACCTGAAGAATTTTCTAAGCTCAAAGATGAAGGCCTTGCTCGTGGCTTCAGCCATGTTGAATCAGGGCCAATGGTCAGAAGTTCTTACCATGCACATGAACAAGTTAAGTCTGCCGCGAATGCTAATAATGTAGTATGATAAGAGCAGGCCTGAACTTCATGGGCGGTTTGGATAGAAAGGAAGGAAGACGGTTTTGATTCAGATTAGCGGCAAAACTTACGAAGTATTACAGGACTATCGAAATGGTTGGAATCCGGAAGCCTTTCGTGACCGGTATAGTGAAGTCCTGGAACGCTATGATTACATCATTGGGGATTGGGGCTACAATCAACTCCGACTCAAAGGCTTCTACCGCGATAACCATCCAAAAGCGAGCAAGGATACATCGATAGCGGGAATGGTTGATTATATTAACGAGTACTGCAACTTTGGATGTGCTTATTTTGTGCTACAGAAACATAAGGAACCTAAAGAGAACAAAGAACACAAAGATAACAGCAGCAAGGAGCATAAGGAATCCAAGACTGCGAAGGAAGCTAAGGAGTCCAAGGAGCCTATGGAGCCTAAGGAACCAAAGGAACCAAAGGAACCAAAGGAACCAAAGGAACCAAAGGAACCAAAGGAACCCAAAGATTCCAAAGAATCCAAGGATAAAGAGAAGATGGACAAAATAAAAAGCAGCTCCTCATAAGGAGCTGCTTTTTATTTTAGTCCAAAAATGCAGTTCGCACCCGATCCCAGAAAGGATACGGGCGATATCTGGCAAAGCTGACCTTCTGGGTGGAAACCTGGCATTTTACAGATATCAGATCATCTACTGTCAGGTTTACATGGTCAATGGTCAGCAGCAGTCGTTGAGATTTGCGAGAGAAGATATCGCAATGATGGTGCTTCGGTAAAACAACCGGCGAACCTAATGTCCGGTAGACCCGATTATTAATGGATGCAATCTCTGCAATCTGCATCGCTTCAATGGTGGGATGAACCATAGCGCCGCCGAGCGCTTTGTTGTACGCCGTGCTTCCAGAAGGAGTGGATACACAAATTCCGTCACCGCGGAACATTTCAAACGTGACATCGTTAATATCGACCTGGGCAACCACGGTGCCATCTACACCTTTTAACGTGAATTCATTAAGGGCGATCATGGAACTGACACCAGATTTGCGACGAATCTCCAGTTCAATTAACGGATACTCAACGATACGAGGGGAATGGGCAGTATCCTTATTCCCTTCAGCCATAAGCTGTATCAGATCTTCGAGCTCGTCTGCCTTCCAATCTGCGTAAAAGCCCAGATGGCCGGTATGAACTCCGACGAATGCGATATCGGGAATCCGGTCTGTGAAGGTGTGAAATGCTTGCAGCATGGTTCCATCTCCACCGATCGATATCACAATCTCCGGTGATTTGGCATCGAGAACAAATCCATGCTCCTTGGCCAGCTTATGAAACTGCCCAGCTAATTCAATGGATAAAGAGTCTCCTCTGTCCTGAACATAATATCTCAAGATGAAAGCTCCTTTGTCATCAGTATAACTCGATGATATCCAATTTCAGGAGAGAAAACAATCAATATACGTAAAGTTCTAGACATTACCTGAATCTGGAACTGAGATGCTGGATGAGGATACGGATTAAGGTCAGCATGAATAAAAAGGAGATGATCACTAAGGTGAGTGCTATTTGATAAGGTACAGCTTGGAAGATGGCCGATGGAAATGATAACGAGTCAAATTTATTAGGCCACGGCATGATGGATGTATTCTGATCGAACATGACCAAGTCCCAGCACAGAAATACAATCATTCCGGATAGCAATGCATGGACAAGTCGTGCTATTAAGAAAGGCGCATATCGTAATGGAGTGGGGTTAAGGATACTGACGACTTGGGCGTGGACTGAAAGTCCTCCCCAAGATAAAACACAAGCAGCAGCAGCCACTTTATACATTAACGGAATTTCTGCAAGCGTTCCGGCATAACGAGCACCGAGTGTAACTTCAAATAGCCCTCCTACTAGGGATTGGGAAATCTCCGGCGGCAGCCCGAGAGTCTTAAGCATCAGCTCCACTGTATGATACATGCCGGTCATCAGTCCTGCTTGGGTGAAGACTTCCAATATAACGCAAAAAAAGACAACAAGGCCCCCGACGACGGTAATAAGCTGAAGAGATGACTGTATAGCCTGCCTAAGTAATTCCCCCATGGTTCTACCGTCCTCAATACGTGCCTTGTGCATGGCTTCAAGCGCACCTCGGAGACGATGGGGCTTATCAACAGGCTGTTCTGACTCAGCTGTAGAATCTTTTTTTCCGTGAAATCGCATAAGCAGGCCCACGATCAGTCCTGCTCCATAATGAGCGATAGCCAGCATAACCGCAACGGCAGGGAGCTGAAAAAAACCGACGGATACGGCCCCGATCAGGAAGATGGGATCGGATGTTGTCGTAAAGGCGACCAGACGCTCGCCCTCATCACGGGTAATTTGTTTCTTCTCCCACAGCTTGGCCGTCAATTTGGCTCCAATCGGATAACCTGAAGCATAGCTGATCGCAGCAACAAAGCCGCCTGTGCCAGGTATACGAAATACAGGTCTCATAAGTGGATGAAGGAGTGTGCCTGTAAAATGGACGATGCCAAGACCGAGCAGCAGCTCGGATATGACAAAGAACGGGAATAAAGAAGGAAAGAGAACATCCCACCAGATGGACAGACCGCGCACTCCCGCATTCCACACCGCTGCCGGATAAAACATCATGAATATGCATATAATGAGAAGGCCAAACACTATGCTTAGCGGAATAACTAGACGTTTCATGAGCAGTAGTTCCTCCCGTAACTTACATTTCTCATCAACTGAGTCTAGTTAATATATGATCTTTTTTGGACAAACAGGACAAAAAAATAAAGTAAGCGTTTCCAAATTAGCTGTAATTTAAAGTATTCTATGATAATATATATTTAATATAAAAAATAAGACTAAAGTCCTTTTTTCAAATGTCGGATTTTCAAATTTTTGAGGATGGAGTGATGTCATGATGGGAATTATAGCCGGTATACTCGTCTGCGCTATCGTGTATGTGATGCGTGAAGCTCACACCCATCCGGGTGAAGAAGATTGGCGCAGTTATTAAATGGCTGGATGCGTCAAACAACGCTGCTAAGCGTTACTTGAGATGTAATATTTATAAGACAAGAGACCTATAGATAGAGAGGCTCTTGTCTTTTTTTGTCTGTAGAGCCATGTAAATTAGGTATTGTATTTAGTTATGCTGAGCGACATGATAAAATAGCTTCAAGTTGATTATAGAAAGAAGGCGCAGTAGTAATGGATCCTAACAAAACGCTATATGAAAATCTGGGCGGAGACAAGGGAGTTCGGGCATTGGTGGAAGCATTTTATCCCAAGGTTCAACAGAATGAACTGTTGTCCCCTCTATTCCCTGAAGATATCCAGCCTGTTATGGATAAACAATATATGTTCCTAAGTCAATTCTTTGGAGGACCCCCCCTTTATTCGGACGCCTTTGGTCATCCTATGATGAGGGCAAGGCATCTACCTTTCCCTGTCACGGAGGAACGGGCTCAGGCTTGGCTATCCTGTATGGCAGCAGCTCTGCAGGAGCAGGATTTGCCCGATTCTGTAAGAGAATTTACGCTGAAACGTCTCTCAGGTCCGGCTTATCATTTCATTAATACCCCGTCAGAATAAACAGAAAACAAAAAAACGCCATTCGGCGTTTTTTTTGCACTATTTTATTTACGTAGCCGCTGATCTGCCAGAAAATAATCCTGGTCATTATCGAGCAGTGTGACCCGGTTGTTGCAGCATGGAAATACGAGCAGCCTCTTTTTGCCTTCGCGAATGCGAATCAGTTCTTTAGGCTTCAGCGGCAGCAGCACATTTTCTTGATCACAGAAAGGACAGTACTGGACATAAATATCCCCCATCACGATATCATAAGGCCAGGTGTTCTCAAATGGAATCATGAAGTGGAATCCTTCTCGTTGTCGTCAGGAGACTCAGCTTGATTCTGCTCTTGCTTGATGTCCTCCTTGGAAAGCTCGGCCAGCTTTTGCATAAGAATGTGCTGTGGCATATGCATCAGCTGCTCAATGGGAATTCCTAACTTCTTGGACAGTGTGACTGCGGTATCCGCAGATATTTGTAAAGGTCTCATTAAGTTTCCTCCGGTAATAAACAATTTAATCAAAGTGGGCTTGGCTAAATTCTGATATAGTATTAGTTATACACCTTGAATAAGCGTACTTCAAACATGTTTTGTGTATTTTATTATAATTTTTGAGATTGAGGTGGAGAAAAATGAGTACAACACTGAAGCAAACCTGGGATTTGGAATCCGTTTTTAGCGGCGGTTCATCCTCAGCATCATTTGCAGAATACTTGAAGCAGCTGGAACAGGATGTCGCTGTACTGGACAAGGCAATTAATGAATATCAAGTACCGAAGGCTATAGAGGATACATATGCTTTGGATTCTTTGCTTGACCAGCTTCAAGATGCAGCAGCGAGGTTGTATGAAGGATCTTCTTTTACAGCTTGTCTTGGAGCCCAGAATCAGGATGACAAGAAGGCTGTACAGTTAAGCGGCAGAATCGCCGCCTTATCAGCAAGACTCGCAGCTGTTCAGACGATGTTTGACAGCCTTTTTGAAAGAACGTCGGATGCAGTGTGGTCCGCATGGATGGAACGGCCTGAAATTAAGCCAATCTCATTTGTATTAAATGAGAGCAGATTAAAAGCCAAAGAAAAGATGTCTCCTGAGCTGGAGAATCTTGCACTGGATCTTGCCGTTGATGGTTACCATGGCTGGGGAGAATTCTATGATACGATCGTGAGCAAGGTTCGTGTCCCATTTGAGGTGAATGGAGAAACCGTATATCTATCCGCTGGCCAAGCGGCTAATAAATTGCAGGATCCAGACCGGAATGTACGGGAGAAGCTTCTACAAGACTGGGAGAAGGCATGGAGTGATGCCGCTGATTACTGTGCGGATACGCTGAATCATCTGGCTGGATTCCGTCTGAAGCTGTATGAAAGACGCGGCTGGGATTCTGTTCTGAAAGAGCCTCTGAGCATTAACCGCATGTCCCAGGATACGCTTGATGCGATGTGGAATGTGATTACACGGGCCAAACCGACGCTCGTAAAGTTTCTGGAGCGTAAGGCACAGCTCTTAGGAGTCGAGCAGCTGTCATGGGCAGATGTTGATGCTCCGATAACTTCCGCCTCTGAGAAGATATCGTATGATGATGCTGCAGTGAACATCGTGAATCAGTTCCGCAAATTCAGCCCAAGAATGGCAGAGTTCGCTCAGCATGCCTTTGATCATCAGTGGATTGAGGCAGAAGATCGTCCAGGCAAGCGGCCAGGCGGGTTCTGTACAGGCCTTCCTGTGAGCAAGGAAACTCGTATTTTTATGACGTATGCAGGCACAGCCTCCAATGTGTCCACACTGGCACATGAGCTGGGGCACGGATACCATCAGCATGTGATGGATGATATGGAATTGTTGAATCAAAATTATGCCATGAACGTTGCAGAGACGGCTTCAACCTTTGCGGAGCTCATCGTATCCGATGCATTGATCAAAGAGGCGAAGGATGAAGAGGCTCAAATTGCATTGCTTGAAGAGAAGATACAGAATTCAATTGCTTTCTTCATGAACATCCATGCCCGTTTCTTGTTCGAAACTCGCTTCTACGAAAAACGTAAGGAAGGACTTCTTAGCAGCAGCGAGTTGTCCGAACTGATGGAGGAAGCTCAGCGCGAAGCGTATTGTGACGCACTCGGAACGTATCATCCTACTTTTTGGGCATCAAAATTGCATTTCTATATTACCGATGTTCCATTTTATAACTTCCCATATACTTTTGGATATATGTTCAGTATGGGGATTTACGCACAAGCGCAAAAAGAAGGCAGTGATTTTGCAGAGAAGTACGATGCATTGCTTCGTGATACGGGTCGCATGACGGTTGAGGAGCTTGCTGAGAAGCATCTGGGTACAGATGTGACTAAACCTGCTTTCTGGCAAGGAGCAGCCGATCTCTGTATTTCAGATATTGAACAATTTTTGAGTATGACACAGCATCGAGTAATCTAAGTGTGAAGAAATTCTAGTGATAACCTATAAGTAGGACCTCGACAGTTTTGCGTTGAGGTCTTTTTTTCTTATTTTGATGGAAAAATACAATTTACGTGTCGAATAATGAAGATATTCGACTGGATACTACCCGATTCAATTGACATAAACGCAAAAATTAGTATATTACTCCTAATTTAATATAAGTTTGTTGTATTAAGGAAAATATTGTCATATACTGAGTCACAAGCCCTATATAAAATAGGTCTAATATGCTAAGGAGGTTAACATATGGTCTCACTAGATCAACTATCATTGCCTAGACAGCTGGATATTGTGTTTAAGGAGCTTGATGAAGAGCTAAAAGGAATGGACTCTGGAATTGTATTTGTGCAAATACGGAATAATGTTATTGGTAAATTCGGTATTAAGCATTATCCGGTTCAGTTGCACAGCGAGATCCATGCCACTACCGGATTGACGGAGATGCAGCGGCTTTCTTTTCGACAGATGGCTTTAGAAACCTTGAAGCTGAAGAGACACTGGACACATGGAGAAATCACCTATGATTTTGGAGTTCGACAAGGAATGATTGTAGTGGACGCCACGCTTGAGTCCAATTACAATTTAGCAAGCCTGATGATTCGCTATCCGCGAAATACATATCAAGAGAAGACTTCTGGTTAATATAGCAAGAGAGTCGGCAGCACGAATATATAGAGCTTGAGTTAGAATGAAACAAAGCGGCCCTCTGGATAGAAGACCGCTTTGTCATCTGCCGCAGGCCTCTTCTGATACGAAACGAGTGAATGTTCGTTCACAGAACAGTTAGGCTAGATTTATGAGGAAAATTGCATCATTATTGACGACCAGACAATTGCTGCTCAGCCAATTGAACAAGACGTTTCGTGATGTAACCTCCAAGAGAACCAGTCTCACGGGAAGTATAGTTACCGTAATAACCATCTTGTGGAATAGTTACACCAAGCTCTTGTGCAGCCTCCATCTTCAATTGTTGAAGAGCTGCAGTTGCTTGAGGAACGACAAGGTTGTTAGAAGATCTTCCATTTGCCATGTGTTGTCACCTCCTTTGTGCTTTGTGAGTTTAGTATGGTTTCAAAGAGACAAAATATACTTAAAAAAGGGGAAGGTAACAAGTGGAAAAATGTGAGGCTCACAACAACAGACAACAGAGTTATTTGGATCTAAGAATTACATAACAAAAAAGCAGCTGAGGACAGTGTCAGCTGCTGATTCATATTCAAATGAATCTATTCTTTGTGTTCAGGCTGTATTATTTCTATAGCTGTATGAAGCAAGATTGACTCTCCAGGCTCCATATGAATCAAGCCTGTAAATTCATTATCTTTGTTAAGATTAGGGGCGTCTGGAAGCCAGGTATAAGGCTCAATACATAGATAATCGCTGGCCTCGCCTTTGGTAAACAACACCCAATGCTTAAAGGAGTCCTTGTTCGCTGTATACTTGATAGTATACCCGTCATTTCGCCGCAGAACAGCAGTATCCTGCTCCATATTTGATCTGTATATCGTGTCAAGATTTTGACCAGAAAGATTGATTCCTGCAGGAAGATCAGCTTGTTCATCTAAACTGGCTAATTCACCTGTTGGCAGCTGTTCTTCATTCAATGTGTAAATGCCGGTAACAGGTAAACTAATATTCCATCGTTCCGGTTCACCATCAAGCAGGAGCCAGGTATGGTACCCCATTCCAAAGGGAACAGCATGACTGCCAAGATGAGTTACACGAAGCTGCTGTGTCAGGAGTGACCCCTGTAAACGAAATGTCATCTCAAGCTTGAGCGGAACAGGAAAATGCTTCATCCATAATTCATCTTCCTGAGTCCTGAATTCAGTCGTGACGATGCATCCTTCTTCGTCTTCTTCAATATCACTGACGCACCACGCCTGTGTGCGGTGTAATCCATGAATATGATTGGAATTGTTGGAGTTTTGAGCGAATTGGTATTCCTGGCCCGCATACTCAAAGTGACCTCGGCAGATACGCCCTGGAGGAATCAGCATCGGAACGCCAAAATGGTAAGGTTTCTGAAGATAGAAAGCGAGATCCTGTTCATCCGGTCTTCGAACAACTTCTCGATTCTGAGCTCGATCATAGATGGATATAATATTGTTACCGAGGCGGGGCAGCAGGGTGACTTCAAGATCACGGCTGTTCAAGGTATATGTATCGTAGCCGTTCCAAAGTCCTTTGGTCACTTGTTTCATCTTATTTACTCCTTTTCCCACAAAAATCATAATGCTATGATAACCACAAAGAACAAACTTAAGACTATCATATCAGATAATCGAGTCTGGCTGTAAAGAAGGATCTGTCATTTCCCAATGAAAATAATGTAATCTTTGGTAAATGTAATATTTACGTTTGACAATTAGAGCAATAGATGCTTATGATATAGCAAAGCTCAAATGTAATATGACGAGCGGCGAATAATACAATTTAAAGCGTTGATGGGGATAAGTAAGCTTAGCATTAGCAAGTACAGAAAGCCGGTGGTGGATGCGAATCGGTGTTGCATGCTTTGTCTGAATGGACCTCAGAGCTCCCAGGCACAACGAGAAGGTATATTCTTCTTCAGTATGCCGGACGAAGATTTCCGCGTTAAGGAAAATGAAAGGCTGATGAATTTCAGTGAATTAGGGTGGCACCACGGTCTCACGTCCCTTCTACGGGATGTGGGGCTTTTTTGTATTTCTCGTGAATCATATTAGGATTTGTTTAGGAGGACAAAAAAATGAAAACTGTTTTTTCTGGTATTCAACCCAGCGGCAAATTGACACTAGGCAACTACATCGGCGCAATGAAAAATTTTGTGAAATTGCAGGACGAATATCGTTGCCATTTTGTAGTCGTTGACCTGCATGCAATTACGGTTGCCCAAGACCCAGCGGCATTGCGGGAGCAATCGAAGGATGTTGCGGCTCTCTACCTTGCAGCAGGCATAGACCCGAAGAAAGCGAATGTGTTTCTTCAATCCCATGTACCACAGCATGCGGAGCTTGGATGGATGTTAACCACGCTGACCGCAATGGGTGAGCTTGAGCGTATGACACAATTCAAGGATAAGTCTCAAGGTAAAGAATCCGTTGGCGCAGGGCTGTTTGTATATCCGTCACTTATGGCTGCAGATATCTTGCTGTACAATGCGGATCTGGTTCCTGTAGGTGAGGATCAGAAGCAGCATCTTGAACTGACAAGAGATCTGGCACAGCGCTTTAATCATCGTTACGGTGAATTTTTCACCATTCCTGAGGTCTACACACCAAAAGTAGGAGCGCGCATCATGTCACTGGATGATGCTTCTAAGAAGATGAGCAAAAGCAATCCGAACCCAGGCAGTTATATTTCCCTCTTGGATACACCGGCAGAAATTCGCAAGAAAATCAGCCGTGCGACAACGGACTCCGATAGTATTGTCCGGTTTGATCCTGAGAACAAACCGGAAGTCAGCAACTTAATGAGCATTTACAGCGAATGCTCAGGCCTCTCTTTGCAGGATGTAGAGAAAAGGTTTGAAGGACAAATGTACGGCGGCTTCAAGAAAGAATTGGCCGAAGTAGTCCTGTCCGTTATCGAACCGATGCAAGAGAGATTCCGGGAAATTCGGGAATCTGATGAGCTGATGAACATTCTGAATACGTCTGCTGAACGTGCTCGCGAAGAAGCCTCCAATACGCTTGATGAAGTCAAAAAAAGAATGGGATTCGTACTTTAAGATAAAAGAGCAAAGAAGAGCTTGATCTTGATCAAGCTCTTCTTTTTTTGGCCTTTATAACAAAGCCCCAGCCGATATTGGCTACGGACAAGACAGCGAATAGCAGAGCATACCACAAGGAATAACTAAGGGATACGGCAGTTGCCATAAGCAGAAGCATCGAAGAGATCGCAAACCAAGCGGACAGACCTTTACTCATCATTTTGTAAAATACCTCCAGGTAAATGTTTTTTTGAAAAAGAGAATAGCTTCAAATAGTAAGAGACATAATAATCTTGCAAGCTTGCACAGCACATATTAACAGCATGAGAAGCGAAAGGAGATTACACATTATGGCATCTCGTTCTAACAATCTGGTAGTTCCACAAGCAACGGCAGCTCTTCAACAGCTTAAAATGGAAGCGGCTCAAGAATTGGGTGTAACTATTCCAGCTGACGGCTACTACGGTAACTACACTTCCCGTGAAACAGGTTCACTCGGTGGATACATCACAAAACGTCTTGTGCAATTAGCTGAACAACAACTGTCTGGCCGCAGCGGCATGTAACTTAGACAGTATATAATTCGAAGTCATAAGCCTAGAGCGGCATAAAGCCGATTTAGGCTTTTTGTGCGTTAATCCCTTTGTGCTGATTTTGCCTGAATAAACCGCTTTCCGTCAAGAACAAAAAACGGCCTTGATGGGCCGTTTCAAGTAGATCGTACTATATATTCGAGCTGATGGAGAGCTTCTTCTCCATCTTATCTTCACTAAGCCAGCCGACGTAGGTGCTGATCGGCTCGTAGTTCTTATCCATGACAACACAGGCGACAAAAGGATATTGCTTGCGATGCCGGTATCTAACATCACCCCAGCGGACAAAGTATCCGAAGCTCAGCTCTTCTACCTCTGCGACTGCAAAGGATGTGAAGTAGAGAAATGCTTGGATGTCGGGATGTTCTTTGGATTTAGCAACCGCCGGATGGCTTGAAGATACGGCATGCTTTTTCCAGGTAAGCTCATTTCCGTCCAGCTTGCCGATCTCGTAGCTTCCATCTTCATGGGCTTTAACGACATGCCAGCGGTTCAAATGGATTGTCGGAATGACATAATATTTGTCGCTGGCTTTAGAAGCAGGGTCCATCCGTCTGACATGAGCTGTTCTGGCGAAGTGAACCCATGTGCGCCAAACGTAATAAAACGCTAAAAATATATACAGCACGGTAAAAATTCCAGCAGGGTGAAATATACCGAAGGCCCACAGCAGGATAGCTGCGATATGGGTGCCGAATAAAACCGGATCGAAGATGTGAATGATATTCCATGAGATCCACTTCTCCGTAATCGGCCGCAGAGCTTGTGTGCCGTAGGTGTTGAAGACATCTGTGAATACATGGATGCATACGGCGATACCGGTCCAGAGAGCGAGATGCCCGATGGGAACGTCCCTGAATAGAAGAGCAATGACGGCAGTAATCAGTACAGTCCATATCGCAAGAAACGGAAGCGAGTGAGTAATGCCACGATGGTTACGTATATAAGTAGCATTGTTTTTCATACGAAGCGCTGTGTCGATATCAGGTGCTTGTGAACCGACGACGGTTCCGATCATGACGGCGAAGGCTAGTTCAGGATTAGCCGCAACTACCGGATCGACGTAGCTGAGTCCGGCAAGTCCTATGCCCATAACAAAATGTGTAGCGGTATCCATCTAAGATATTCTCCTTTGTTTTTGATATAAATGATAGCAGTAACACTTATTTTCCTGATAATGATCTGTTCAATTAGTAGATGCCCTATTCGCACATCCTGTATTCCATGAATTGAGATCAGCCCTAAATATAGATGAATTTGTCATATCCTATTCATATTTTCAAGTTTGATGTCAAAGACTTTCTTATTTTGTTATGTTAAAATTTAGTGCGGAGGCAATATATACTCCCTCCACACGACGCAAAGCAAGGAGGATTATAGAATCGTGAGTAATCGATATCGAGCCTCCTCCGATGCGGCAGCGCTCTCATCTCGGCAAACACCGCCGCAAGAGTCTGTCACCTGGAGAGACTTCGTTACATTGGCTAAACCCGGCATCCTCCGGAGCAATCTTATCGCCGCTTTTGGCGGATATTGGCTTGCTTCTCAATGGGACATAAATTACCTCAAAATGATAATAACCTTGCTCGGAACGGTTCTCGTTATGGCTTCAGCCTGTGTGTTCAATAACTACTTTGATCGTGAATTGGATAAAAAAATGGAACGTACAAGGGATCGCGCACTTCCTACGGGAAAGCTTAGCCCACAGCTAGTGCTCACTTATGCATTCATACTGGGCATTGTTGGACTTGCCCTATTGTTTGCTTTCTCCGGCTGGCTGGCAGGAGTACTCGGCATATTTGGAATGTTTGTATACGTTATTGTGTATACGTTATGGCTTAAGCGCTCCTCAACATGGAGTACTTCCATGGGAGGCTTCTCCGGAGCGGTACCTCCTGTCATCGGATATGTTTCTGTGACCGGGACACTGGATATGGGAGCGATCCTGCTAGGTGCTTTGCTGTTTTTGTGGCAGCCGCCACATTTCTGGTCACTCGCCATTCGCCGTTTGGATGATTACAAGAATGCCGGTTATCCGCTGCTTCCGGTAGTAAAGGGAATCCATCGTACCAAAATTCAAATGATTCCTTATTTGATCCTTCTGGTTCCCGTACCCATATTAATGTATGTCTACGGATACACAGGTATCATTTTTATGGGCGTATCCTTACTGCTGTCATTAATATGGCTGTTCCTCGGCTTTCAGGGCTTCAGGGCCAGAGACAACGATGCCTGGGCCAAAAAGATGTTTTTCTTCTCCATCAATTATTTAACCATTAGTTTTATTTTAATGATCCTGGATACCGTGCGCTATTAGATTTATCTCTAAGCCCGGTATGAACAGTAATTACACTTTCAATGAAGAATTCAATCAATGAACATACAGGAGTCCCTGTCAGGCGTACAGTTGAAAGGATCATCCTTTTCTAGATCCGATTTTAAATTTGTTACATACTTTGGGGATAATGTAAGAAGGGGAGAGGGGATATCATGGCGCTGTTCAGAAAATACATATGGACCTGGATATTGCTGCTGATTGCAGCAGCGATGGCTGGTTATCTCATTTATAATGCTCTTGATCTAGGGGAAGAAGCGTTTCCGGTAGCAGGGGAAGTAACTGACTTTAGTATGGAAAATGTAGATGGAAGCACCGTTTCACTATCGGATACGGAGGGGAAGGTAAGGCTGTTTTATTTCTATTTTACAAGCTGTCCAGACGTATGTCCGGTAACGACGTTCTCGATGTCTCAAGTGCAGGAATTATTGAAGGAAGACGGCACTTTCGGCAGAGATGCTTCCTTTGTATCCATCTCCTTTGATCCAGAGGTGGACACGAGAGAGAAGATCAAAGAGTTCGCTGATCGTTTCAAGGCAGATTATTCAGGCTGGTACTTCTTGAGAGGGGATGCGGAAGAGACGAAGCAGCTGGCGAGAGACTCTTTCAAGATTATTATTGAAGGAGACAAGGCGGATAACTTCGTCCATGCCAATTATATTGGTCTTGTAGATAAGGACAATAATCTTCGGAAGGTGTATAACGCATCGGATATGGAAGCCTCAGCTCCGGATGTCATCGCAAGAGATGTTAGGACACTGGTAAACGAGTAGCACTTCGTTCTGCTAGAACACCTCCGGATAAATGATAAAAGCTTCAAGACCGGCCTTCTCCAGCTGCGCAACCAGATACTCATCAGGTGTACCTTCGACGCCCGCGTAGCCTTTTCTTGTGTATATTTGTTCTGCATCGGGAAAGGTGTCGCGCAGCATGGCCCTTATTCGTTTGCCTGAGCTATCATTGTCCATGAACAGATAGACTTCATCATCCTGGACACGCTTGCGAAGCGTCTCCAGCTTCTCGCTGTTGAGCGTACCAAAGGTGCATAGTATGGATATTTCAGGATCAAGCAGCCTTCGGAGCTTGCTGCGGTCGTTTTTACCTTCAACAATGACATGAATCGGCATCGTAGGCTTCACCTCTAGTATATTAAGTATCGAAATTCCCCGGGAAATGTTTGTTTATATTTTAGCGCAATTTTGGAATTTGATGCAAAAAAGGTCTGCCATGAAGAAGGCAGGCCTTTTATGTATGGGTGTCATCTATTGTTAAACATGCTTGGCTTCCGGCTTGGACAAGGTAGATGCTTTGAACTTGTTAGGGAAAGGAAGGAGAAGCAGACCAAGCATTAATACTATAAATGCAAGGAAATATGGCGAGACATCCAAACGGATTTGTCCTGCTGCGATTGGCCCTACGAAGGAGCCCAGTGAAGTGGCAATTGACTGGATCGAGAACACTCTTCCAAGCCGTACTCCTTGACTGAGCTGAACAAGCAGGGAAGCCAGTGCAGGGAAGATAATCCCTTTGGAGCTACCGAGAATAAACAGAATCAGCCACAACGGAATTTGGGGTGCAGCGGCCATAAGAAAAAAACTAAACGCCATGAGCAAAACACCGCTTGCCAGCCTCAGAGTGGGCGAATAGAGATTGAGAAAGAGCATGCTCAGCGTACCGAGGGCACCCAGACTGATGATGGAGAATAACAGTCCTGTAGATAGGATCGAGGCCGACCCACTGCCTCTAAGGGGCAGTTCGAAGAAAAGAATGCCTTGTGCACATGCGATAACCAGTGGAAGCACGAAAAAGCGCCATGAAATTGGAAAGAAGCTGCGAGTCGGGCTGTCCTCTGTCTGTGGGGGTGGTGCATTAGCTGCACTCATTTTTACGGCTGGCAGTGTGAAGTATGCCATAATTCCAGTAATGATCAGCAGGATGCCAAGACTCTGGAAAGTTCCCGAGAATCCAATGCCTGCAACGATAAATGCTCCTGCAGCCGGAGAGACAACGGAAGCGAGGGTGTGAACCACGCCATGCCCAGACATATATTTGCCTTGGGTAATGGGATCTGATGATAGCTGGGCAAGAAGGGTCATACAGGCTGGAGACAGAAAAGCAAGCACAAAGCCGCTAATGGCCCGAAGCAGAAGCAGTTGCCAAGGAGTTTCGACTTGGGATTGCAGGAGCAGTACGATCCCAGCAGCAGTCAAGCTGAAGATGATATACCGCCGGCTCCCATGCTTATCAATCTGAGTGCCTGCAATGAGATTGCCAGGAAGGTGGGTAAGCGAGTAGATCCCCATCATCCAGCCTATAAATGTAGGGACGGCTCCAAGCGAAAGCGCAAAGGGAGTGAGTATCGGATATTGAGCATGCAAATCAAAAAAGGCGAGAAATAGAAAAAGATAGAGCCATACGGCTGTTTTCAAGCGAACTGCACCTCCTTTTTTCGAGTCGAACAAGCATAAGCACACATGATATACTTGTACGCTGGACAAACGTGTCTTATACCGTTTTTTTCCACAGGATGGTGCTTATATGACAGGGACATCGGTAATCATGTATAATATTCGGGAGATTGAACCAAGAGCAAGGCGAGTAACCGTTAAAGATTAACCTCGATGATGACACAATCTTGAATGGACCGATAAAGTGGTTTAGAACTAAAAGTTTTGAAAAGGTGGTCAAATGGATGGATATAGAAGTTTGGAAAGAGTTTATTTCGCAAAATTGGCTTGTTATCGTAATCGCGCTTATTCTGTTATTCGTCGTAATTAATGTGCTGAGAACCGTGCTCAAATGGGTAATTGTCGTCGTTATTGTTGCGGCGCTCATCATCTATAGTGGTGTTTCATTTGAACAGATTAAGACCGTTGTCAGTGATGTCGGTACAAGCACGATGGATACATTGGGAACAGAGGCCGCTGAGCTCATGCAAAAGGAAGCGGAGAAAGCGGAGTATGTAGTGAATCCGGATGGTACCTTTACCATCACGAGTCCAAATGTTGAAGTGAATGGCAAGCAGGGTGAAGATAAGGTTAAAGTGTCTGTCCGCGGCATATCACTCGGAGAGTGGAGTGTAAACGATACGGTTAAATTGTTTATGGAAACAGCTCAGAATAAATAGGCACGTTGTAGTGATGCAAGAAAGCAGGTGAATTATGATTGAAGCTTGGATAGGGAGTGTGAAGGAGGGGAACCTCATTACGCTCATACTAATGGTGATCATCCTCATATCGTTGTTGCAGGGCTTTGTCCGAGGAGCATCGCGTTCGGCAGGAACACTGGTGAACCTGATTACCGAAGGTGTGTTCACGATCGTCGGGATCGCAGGTGCATTCTTGCTATCCTTGAAGCTGTCTCCTACCGTACAGGCATGGCTCTCGGGTTATAGTGAAGCGATGCCGAGCCGGGACTTGAACACATGGGAGCAAATATATTACACGGTCCTTACGGCACTGGCTGATTTCCCGCTGTTACGGTTTGCCGTGCTGTTTGTTATAAGTTATAGCATTATTCGTTTCATTCTAAGCTTGATTGGCGGATTCTTTAGAGGAACCTCAACCGGTGAAGCCCGCAATAATCCAGGCTTTCTCAGCCGACTAATGGGAGCTTGCTTCGGTGCTGTTGTTGGGGCGGCTAGATGCGTATTGGTTATAGCACTGCTATTTATTGTAGTGAGTCTGTATCCTGGCAGTTCTTTCAGCAATTATGTAGAGTCGTCACCGATGTATCAGCAAGGTGCCAAATCCGTAATTGAACCGATATCTGGAAACCTTATTAAGGACAAGCTTCCGGTTATCAGCCAAGCGGCTCAGAAGGAATTTAACGGCATGATGCAGCGGAGATACGAGGTTATTGATCGTAATATTCCTGAGGATATTGAAGGAGCTGCAGCTAAGATTGTGGAAGGTGCCGCTACAGACGAACAGAAGGCAAGAGAGCTCTATGAATGGGTAGGAACCCGGGTTGAGTATGATTATGGAAAGGTCGAGGATTACGAGCAGCGCGGAATATGGAATGAGCAGACGCCGCAGGATACATTCGATACCATGATGGGTGTATGCATTGACTATGCCAGGTTATATGCGGTGATGGCTCGTTCACAGGATCTCGAAGTGAGAGTGGTTACGGGTCTTGGGTACAATGGTCAAGGCGGCTATGGTGCTCATGCCTGGAATGAAGTATACCTGAGTGAGCAGGATACTTGGGTCCCACTTGATCCGACATGGGCAAATAGCGGCGATTGGTTCAATCCGCCTCATTTTTATGACACCCATATCAAAGATCAGACCGTCTAAACAGGCTCTCTGGTATATTTCGGAGTAGCAAGAAAGGGTAGTAGCATAATGAACAAAGAGGAGATGGCTTCGTATCTAGGTAAGCAAACAAACAATGAGAAGGGCTTTGCCTTTCGCTTAAATGTTTTTTTTCTTGCGACATTTCTTATTTTTACTGTACTGATTGTAAGATTAGCTTATTTGCAACTGGTGCAGGGACCGACGATGCAGAAGGAAGAAGCAAGTATTGCAACCAAAAGCGTATCTATTGCGCCCATTCGTGGAACAATCTTCGATTCGACAGGCGAGAACAAAATTGCATATTCTTCATCCACTCAATCCTTGTACATGAGCTTGGATAAGAACTACAGTCTTGAAGAGAACAAGGCTGAACTGGAGAGCATCATTTCGGAGCTTAAAGCTGTTTTGGATGAGTATGGCGATCCAGAAACAACCATGACTGAGCAGGAGATTGAAGATGCGCTCGATATTACGTATCGACAAAATTATGGATATACCCCTCGGCGGATTAAAACAGATCTGACCAATGAGGAAATTGCCTATTTCTTGTCTCATAAAGAGGATTTCCCCGGTGTTGAAGTGGTAGAGGAGAATATTCGCCATTATGACAAGGATACGGTTGCTGTGCAGACCGTTGGGTACATGAAGCCTTTCCGTTCCGTTATTGATCCGGAGTATGGTATTGAATTTTACATTCAAGCCAAGGAAGAGGAGGACCCGGCGCTCCAATATCTCGATAATGAAGAGGTCGGATATGACGGAGTGGAGCTGATGTTCCAGGAGGAGCTTCGCGGTACAAAAGGGCTCAAGACCTTCCCGGTGGACTCGCAGAATCGGATCTCGGGCGAATCGACATTGACTTCTCCCGACAAGGGCAACAATGTCTGGTTGTCGATCAATAAAGATGTGCAGCTGGCAACCGAGCAGGCCATTATGGATCAGCTGGAATATCTGCGGACTACTAGCAATTCGGCAGTCAATGCCCCGAATGCCAAAACCGGCTTTGCCGTTGCCATGGAAGTGGATACGGGTCAGATTGTGGCGATGGCGAGTATGCCTGACTATGACTCGAATGTGTGGTCCGAGGGCAGCAAAACTCAGGATGAAATTAATCAGATCTCACCATTCTCCTCTAATGGAGCCATTCGTGAGGTATATCAATCATACGGAAGCCAGGAAGAAAGCTATAAGCATCCTTCTTCTACCGTGCTGCTCGGTTCCGTCATTAAACCGCTGTCGGTATTGATTGGACTGAATGAAGGGTTGTTTACAACCTCGACAGTATATAATGACACGGGAGCAGGCAAGTTCGGGAAGAAGGGGTACGAAACAACGGTCAGAAACTCAAGCAGTCACGTATACGGTTTGATCGATCCGGCATCCGCAATCGAACATTCGTCCAATGCCTTTATGGTAGAGATGGTAGCCAATAAGCTGTTTGATAAATACAACACCGGTGGTGTGGAAGTATGGGACAGCTACATGAAGCAGTTTGGGCTTGGTGTGAGCACAGAAAGTGGTTTGCCTGGTGAGCAGGATGGATTACGCGAGTATATCCATGAGCAGGAAAGTACGGGGACTCAATCGGCTCTGGCTTACGCTTCATTTGGTCAGCAGGGCAAGTATACAACGCTGCAGCTGGCACAATACACGGCTATGCTTGCGAATGAAGGGAAAAGGCTGAAGCCCCAAATCGCCAGCAAGATTACCGATGAGGACGGAAATGTCGTCAAGGAATTCGGAGCGGAAATCTTGAATACGGTCGATATGGATGATGCCTACTGGGATGAAATCAAGCAAGGGATGAACAGCAGTGTGCAGGGCTTTGAGAATTTTCCTTATGATTATGCCCGCAAAACAGGAACATCCCAGCAGAGTGTAGGTGGGGCAGAAGTGGAGAATGGGGTGTTCATCACCTTCGCGCCGCGTGACAATCCGAAGCTCGCGATTGCTGTCGTTATTCCGGAAGGGAAATACGGCTCCAACAGTGCGGCACCGGTAGCAAGGAAGATTTATGACGCCTACGATCAGTACATCGGTCTGGACGGTACGCCTAAGGGAGAGAATGGGGTAACCACAGATTCTGAAGAGTAAAGGTTCGGATTCATATTTATGATGGAACAGTGTGTCTTGTATAGGTTCATATAAGGCATGCTGTTTCTTGTCGTTTGATGACGAAACTGTAACCGGCAGAGAGGAAATTTATTGTCCGGATATGGTAGAATGAAATACAGCAAAAGAAACACAAAGCGAGGTATCGTATGGCACAGCAGCAAAATCATGAAAAGGAAGAACTTTCGAACAAACGCCGTTTCAGTTTTCGATTGAACTTTTTCTTTTTTAGCTCTTTTCTTATCTTCTCTATTATTATTATAAGATTGGCCGTGCTGCAGTTTGTAGAGGGACCCGTGCTAGCTCAGCAGGAGAGCAGCAGTGTAACGAAGAGCATCCCATTGCTCCCTGTCCGTGGAACAATCTATGATGCAACCGGTGAAACCAAACTAGCGTATTCCGAGCCGATTCAATCCCTGTATATTACGTTGTACAAAAACTACAGCCAGCAGGAAGGCGGTCCTGAGAATCCGAATCGTCCAGAAGCAGAGGCCATGGCGGAGAAGCTGGCAGAAGTATTTGCTGAATATGGGGATACAGACCGGGAGCCGATGACCACCGAGGATATCATTAATGCTATGGATCTGGAGTATCGTCAAACTCATGGCTATACGCCGAGGCTGATCAAGAGCGATCTATCGGAAGAAGAGATTGCCTACTTCATGCAGCATAAGAAGGATTTTCCTGGTGTGAGTGTTATTGAGGAAACGGTTCGCAAATATGATGAGGATTCTGTAGCTGTACAAGCGATTGGTTATCTTAAGACGTTTAAGACGTCCAAGACACTGGCAGAGTATGATGCAATCGATAAGGAAAATGCCAGCCAAACTGATCCAGGGCTCGTATATTCTGAGCTTGAGTATGTGGGTGTAGATGGTCTGGAAAGACAGTATCAGGATGAACTGCGCGGGAAGGCCGGATACAGCCAGATTCCAATTAACCCGCTGAACCTTCCAGAGGAGGGAACGGTGATTCAGCCTCCACAGAAGGGTCATAATCTGATCTCGTCCATTAATAAGGACGTTCAGGTTGCGACCGAACAGGCAATTATGGATCAACTGGATTGGCTGCACAGTAACCCAGTCTCCGGTAAGCTCCATCCCAACGCCAAGACAGGCTTTGCTGTCGCCATGGAAGTCGACACAGGGAATATAGTCGCGATGGCCAGTATGCCGGACTATGATCCGAATGAGCCTTGGGATTATGACAAGGTCAAATACATTTATCGGAATGGTACGGTAGAGTCCTTCCCGCCGGATGATACGGGAAGACATCCCGAGTCGACGGTGTTGTTGGGTTCAACGGTGAAGCCGCTAAGTGTGTTAATTGGATTGAAGGAAGGCTTCTTCTCCCCTAATGGAACCGTTTATCAGGATAGAGGGATCGCCTATTTTGGACGGGATGATTCAAGTGTAAGGAACTCCCAGGGTCATGTATACGGATCTTTATCGGCTGCGACCGCAATCCAGCATTCCTCCAATGCCTTTATGGTTGATTTGATTGGAGAGGAGCTATGGAAAAAGTACGGCAGTGAAGGAATTAACATCTGGGATGATTACATGAAGGAGTTTGGTCTTGGAGTAGAGACAGGTGTGGATCTGCCCAAAGAATACGAAGGCTTCCTTGAGTACACCAATGAAGGGGAAACGGCACTAGCAAGACTTGCGTTTGCTTCATTTGGTCAGCAGGGCAAATATACGACGATGCAGCTGGCTCAGTATGCCACGATGCTAGCTAACAAAGGAAAGCGAATGGAACCGCATTTGGTGAAGGAAATTCGTGATGCGGAAGGCAATATCGTAGAGAAGATTGAGCCTAAGGTGCTCAATGAAGTCGACTTTAATAACACCTATTGGGAAACGATTCATCGTGGGATGAATACGGATGTAAGTATGGCCTTCTCCGGATTCCCTTATGACTTTGCTCGTAAGACAGGTACATCCGAGCAGGATATTTATTTTAATGGAACACGTAATCGGGTCGAGAACGGGGTATTTATCGCGTTTGCCCCGCGTGAGAATCCGAAGCTGGCTGTTGCGGTCGTCGTACCGGAAGGTGGATACGGCTCAAGCAGTGCTGCTCCAATTGCCCGTAAAATCTTTGATGCATATGATGAGGTATACGGTCTCGATGGTGTTCCGAAAGGAAAGCCAGAGAATACGGAAGGCGATACAACAGAACAATAAGCCCGACCAAAGCTGCCGAGATATTTTCTTTTTCTCGGCAGCTTTTTTTTGCCTGTGAATGGAATAAATTAGTATAATTAGAGTTGATAATCCATATAACCGTGCGAATCACATATGGCCTTAGTAATGAGCAGCAAAAAATACAGTTTGTATGACGATGGGGGAGGATTCATCCAATGAACCGTTACGAGCAGGAGCAAGAAAAGCTGCTTAAGGCGAATAGAAGAAATTTCCGTCTTAATCTCACCTTTTTCTCTGCCTTTCTGCTGTTTTGTGTACTGATCGTACGCCTGGCCTTTTTACAGTTTGTCGAAGGTGCTGAATTGACTGCTCTAGAGCATGGAGAGAATCGGAAGGCGGTGCCGATGATGCCTGTACGAGGTACGATTTATGATGCAACCCATACGCCGCTTGCTTATTCAGAGCCTTCGCACTCGTTATATATAACCCTCTACAAAAATTACGCGAATGCAGACGGCATACCATCAGCAAGCCGGATTGAGATGAACCTGCTGGCTGAGGAGATTGCAGCTGTATTCAAGCAGCATGGTCATGCGGATGCGGAGGAGATAACCGCCGGGGACATTGTCGGTAAGCTGGATTTGAATTACTCCAAAGCTGGAGGATATGTACCGCGTTTGATTAAGAGCAACTTGTCTGCGGAAGAAGTGGCTTATTTTCTCCAGCATAAAGAACGATTTAAGGGAATCGACATCGTTGAAGAAACGGTGCGCAGATATCATAAGGATTCGCTCGCGGTGCAGACGGTAGGTTACTTGTATAAGTTCAAGGGAGCTAAGATAGAGCCGCTGTACGAGCAGATGGATCAGCGAAATGCAGAGATGGCTGTTAAGCAGCCTGGGCTATTTTATCAGGAGAATGAAAATGTCGGGTTCGGTGGTTTGGAGCTTCAATATCAGGAAGAGCTTCGAGGTGAATCGGGATATTGGCTCATTCCGGTGGATCCTCGTAACATGCCGATCGGGCCGGCAGAGCTTATACCCCCGCAAAAGGGTCATCATCTGTACACTACACTGCATAAGGACGTACAGAAGGCAACGGAGCAGGCCATTTTGGATCAGATACAGGCCCTTCGTTCGAGCGGGAAGAGTGAGTCGAAGAATGCATCAACCGGGTATGCGGTCGCGATGGAAGTGGACACAGGTCATGTAATCGCCATGGCCAGTATGCCGGATTACGATACAAATGTGTGGGAACAGGGCGGTGTATCTCCAGAGGTATATGACCAAATTCGCCATATTTATCAGAATGGTACCATTCGATCCTTCTTCCCTTCGGACAAAACAAACACGCCGGAATCGGTCGTTCTTCTCGGTTCCACTGTTAAGCCGCTCAGCGTTCTAATTGGTCTAAAAGAAGGGCTGATCAGCCCTTCCACAACGTATAATGACCTCGGTTCTGCTGAATTTGGCCGGGACGGATCGAGCGTCTCGAACTCAGGCGGTGCTGTCATGGGAAGACTGACGGTACAAGATGCCATACGTCGTTCCTCGAACGCGTTTATGGTCGATTTGATCGGTGAAGGGCTGTACCGGAGATATGGCAGTCAGGGAGTTGACATCTGGGATGAATATATGAAGGAGTTTGGGCTCGGAGTGGCGACCGGCGTGGACTTGCCGAATGAATTCAGGGGGCGGATTGAATACAGACAGGAGGGACAGACGGCACTTGCATCACTGGCGTTTGCCTCCTTCGGTCAGCAGGGCAAATATACCACATTGCAGCTTGCACAATATGCGGCGATGCTTGCTAATAAGGGAAAACGCATGGAGCCTCATCTCGTTAAGGAAATACGAGATTCACAAGGCAATGTCGTGAAGAGTATCAAGCCCAAGGTGCTGAATGAAGTTCAATTTGACAACAGCTATTGGAGCATTATTCATCGGGGTATGGATACGAATGTGGGTGCTGCCTTTAACGGTTTTGCATACGATTACGCGAGAAAAACGGGTACCTCACAGCAGATGATATATCCCGGCAATGGGCAGGCGCCAATCAACGTGGATAACGGGGTGTTTATCGCTTTTGCCCCTCGTGAGAATCCCAAGCTTGCGGTTGCAGTCGTCATTCCACAAGGAGGATTTGGAGCGAGCAGTGCTGCCCCTGTAGCACGTAAAATATTTGACGCTTATGACAAATACTATGGACTCGACGGCACTCCAGCATCAGATCGACCAGACAGCAATCGCAATTCGGACTGAGCTTTGCTAGCCATATTCGTGTCCAAGATTTAATCACATAAGGTAGATATGTTCAAGCAGGAGAAAATTTTCTCTTGCTTTTTTTTGTGGAATTCAATAAAATTTGCACTAAGGAAACATTATTGTGCTTGTATAATAAAAAAGTGCATGTACAAAATTATTTTACTTACGTAAATAACTTGGCCTAATGCTAAGTTACTTGTCTAACTATTGTCTGACCGCTGTTTAACCACAAAAAAATGGGTAAGGGGGAAATTGAAGAATGAGAAGATGTACAAGTAGAACCGGAAGTAAGTTGCACAAAATGATGATCAGCGTGGCTGTTGTGAGCTCGATGCTCGTATTGGCCGCATGCGGAAATGCCTCGGATGATGGAAGCTCGGCCTCTGCTGAGGATAAGCTCCAGATTACAACAACGACTGGGATGATTGCTGATGCAGCCCGCGAGGTTGGCGGTGAGCTCGTAGAAGTAACAGGACTGATGGGGCCAGGGGTTGACCCGCATCTGTACAAAGCTTCACAGGGAGATATTCAGAAGCTGGAATCTGCCGACGTTATTCTGTACAACGGTCTGCATCTTGAAGGGAAAATGTCAGATATCTTGATTAATATTGGCAAGTCAAAGCCAGTGGTGCAGGTAACCAAGGATATTCCGGAAAGTGAGCTGTTGATGGTGCCTTATGGTGACAGCGAGGAAGCAGATCCGCATATCTGGTTTGATGTTGAGAAATGGATTCAGGTTACAGATACGATCCGTAATGCACTGATTGAAGAAGATCCGGACAATACAGATACGTACAACACACAGGCGGATGCATATATTGAAGAGTTAAAAGCATTGCATGAAGAGGTAAAGACTCAGATTGCTACCATTCCACAGCAATCCAGAGTGCTTGTTACCGCTCATGATGCATTTGGATATTATGGCGAAGCATATGACATCGAAGTAGCGGGACTTCAGGGTATCAGCACATCGGCCGAAGCGGGTGCCAGCGATGTCAGCGAGCTAAGGGATTTTCTAGTGGAGCACAAGATCAAAGCGGTATTTGTGGAGTCCAGTATTTCGCCTAAGGCAATGGAAGCGATCGTAGCCGGAGCAGAAGAGAAGGGACATACCGTATCGATCGGCGGGGAGCTGTTCTCGGATGCCATGGGCCCTGAAGGCACAGAAGAAGGAACATATATCGGTATGGTGAAGCACAATACGAAGACGATTGTAGATGCACTAAAATAAACGTTTAAGCAGAGTAACAATGGGCCTTAGGCTATAGGAAGGGGTTGAGTGGGGATGAGCTCACTATCGTATGAACAATCAGGGAGGGATCATTCTCAGGGCAGCGATCAAATTCCGTTCTCGGTACGGAACCTGGCCGTTGCATATCATAAAAAACCGGTTCTGAGGGATGTAACCTTCAGTGTGCCGGATGGCAAGCTGATCGGAATTCTCGGTCCTAACGGAGCCGGTAAATCTACGCTGATCAAGGCTGCACTTGGGCTTGTTCCTACAATCAGCGGCGATGTCCGTATCTATGGCAAGCCGTATAAGGAGCAGCGCAAACGAATCGGATATGTCCCTCAGCGGGAGTCTGTGGATTGGGATTTCCCGACGAACGCCCTGGATGTCGTCTTAATGGGGCAGTACGGGCAGCTGGGCTGGTTTAAAAGACCGGGCAAAAAAGAAAAAGAGCTTGCATTGGAATGCTTGAGCAAGGTGGGTATGGCTGATTTTAGCAATCGTCAGATCAGCCAGCTCTCTGGTGGTCAGCAGCAGCGTGTCTTTTTGGCGAGAGCACTTGCGCAGAATGCTGATATATATTTTATGGATGAGCCGTTTGCAGGAGTCGATGCCACAACCGAGAAGGCGATTATTGGGCTGCTGGAGGCTCTTAAGAAGCAGGGCAAGACCGTTCTTGTCGTACACCATGATCTGGCTACCGTGGAAGAATACTTTGATCATGTACTGCTCTTGAATGGCAGGCTGGTTGCTGCAGGGCCGACAGCAGAGACGTTCACCCCCGACCTGCTAGAGCAGACTTATGGAGGCCGGATTGCCATGATCGGGCATTCCGCACCGAAGGATGGAAGGTGAGTTGGCATGTTTGAATGGATAGCTTCTGTAGTGACCGATCCTAATGTCAGATGGATTTTGTTTGGTTCAATGCTGCTCGGCTTCAGCAGCGGCCTGATCGGTTCCTTCACCTACCTTCGCAAACAAAGTCTGATCGGGGACACCCTTGCTCATGCGGCACTTCCGGGCATATGCATTGCGTTCATGCTGAGCGGGGTCAAGTCCACCTTCTTGTTCATGATTGGTGCCCTTGCTGCAGGCTGGCTGGCGACGATTGGGATATCACTTATCACACGCTATTCTCGAATCAAGCAGGATACCGCACTCGGCATCGTATTGTCTGTATTTTTCGGTATAGGAATTGTACTGCTGACACAGATCCAGCATGGGGACTATGGAAGTGCAAGCGGGCTGGATAAGTATATGTTCGGCCAGGCTGCTTCCATGGTCAGAAGCGATGTGTATATGCTGCTGGGAGTATCTGTTCTTCTGCTTGTCGTATGCTTCCTGTTATTTAAGGAGTTTAAACTGATTAGTTTTGATGCCGGCTTTGCAAGAGGAATGGGTTATCCATCAGCCTTTCTGGAGCAGCTGTTATTGTTCTTGACGGTTGTTGCAGTAGTCGCAGGTGTTCAAGTCATAGGGGTTGTGCTGGTCGCTGCTCTGTTGATTACGCCTGCTGCCGCAGCACGATATTGGACGAATGCACTTGGACTAATGGTCTGCCTGGCAGGGCTGTTCGGCGCAATCAGCGGGGCACTGGGCACGCTGATCAGTGCAACAACGCCGGATCTTCCTACAGGACCGGTTACAGTGCTGGTGATAACACTGATCTTCGGTGTTTCTGTCTTGATCGCACCCGGCCGTGGTTTACTTGCCAGAGAAATTAGGAAGTGGAGAACCAAGACGGAATACAACAATCAGCAGCAATCGGTAAATCGTGCTGAGGTCAGTAAATAGGAAGGGGGAAATCAACAATGTCAACATTCTGGATCTTACTAACAGCGATACTGGTTTCCTCGGCCTGTGCACTGCTCGGTACGTTTCTGGTGCTCAGAAAGATGGCAATGGTTGGGGATGCGATTAGCCACGCGGTCCTCCCTGGCATCGCCGTTGCCTTTTTGATCAGTGGTCGTGATTCACTGTGGATACTTGTCGGCGCTACCGCCTTTGGACTGCTTGCTGTCTTTCTGATGCAGCATCTGGAGTCCAGCGGGGTACAATCCGATGCTTCCATCGGAATTGTCTTTACAGCTCTGTTCGCCTTAGGTGTCATTCTGATCAGTTTAAATGCACAGAATGTCGACCTTGATCTGGACCATGTATTGTATGGTGAAATTACGTATGTTCAATGGGACCGACTGATCATTGGAGAGGCGGATCTCGGACCTAGAGCGGTATGGATGCTTGGAATTACACTGGCCATTATCCTTATGCTTCTAACCCTGTTTTACAAGCAGTTTAAGCTGGTATCCTTTGACCCGGCTCTGGCGGCGGCTACAGGAATTCCGGTAATGCTGTTCCACTATCTGCAAATGGGAATGGTGTCGATGACTTCGGTAGCTTCGTTTGACAGTGTCGGCGCCATTCTCGTTGTCGGCATGCTGATTGTACCGGCAGCAACGGCATATCTGCTCACAGATCGGCTATCACATATGCTGCTCATCAGTGTTCTTATTGGTGTAATCAGCTCATTTGCGGGGTATTATTCCGCCTTGATCATGGATTCGTCGATTGCCGGTTGCATGGTAGCTTCCGCAGGTGTTTTGTTTGTGCTTGCCTTCCTGTTCTCTCCACTCCATGGGGTTGTGGTTCGAAAATGGAAACAGAAACGAGGCAGCGTGACAAAAGATGCGCTGAAAGCATAAATATAATGGGCGTATGCGAGAGAAAACAGAATGATTATGATGATATGGCAGGCCGAGATAGAACTCGCCTGTCATTTTGTATTGTAATTTTTGTTGAACAATCCTGTTTTATGTTAAAATGTCGCTATGCCGAATCAATTTCATAACGGTATTATGAAATTGATGCTACCTTATAGAGAAAAAGGGAATTGGATAAGAGAGATGTATCATACAAAGGAGGTCAAACCTGCTTGAGTAATCATTATCAATATAAACTGCTTGCTTTGGATATGGATGGTACACTGCTGACTGACAATCATGAGATATCCCATGAGACATCCACCTGGATTCATAAAGCGATGGAGGCCGGTATTCATGTCTGCCTGTCCACCGGACGTGCCGCGCATCACGCGCTGCCTTACGGCCAAGAGCTGGGCCTTGAGACACCGATGGTTACGGTGAACGGAAGCGAAGTATGGAAATCGCCAAATGAGCTGCATATCCGTACACTGCTTGACCCCGAATTAATCAAGAAGATGCATGACATTGCTGTGAAGCATGACTGCTGGTTCTGGGCCTATTCTGTAGATCAGCTGTTTAATCGTGAACGCTGGGTGGATTCCATTATGGATCAGGAGTGGCTTAAATTTGGCTACACCACAGAGGATGATCAGGTGCGTCACGAGATTCTCATGGAGCTTCAGGATCTCGGCGGGCTTCAGATCACCAATTCCTCTCCGACCAACCTGGAAGTGAATCCGGCAGGAATATCGAAGGCGAGTGGTATTGGTGAAGTGTGCAAATTGCTAGGCATTACAATGGAAGAGGTTGTGGCTGTTGGTGACAGCTTGAACGATCTAGCGGTCATTCAGGCGGTCGGTCTTGGTGTGGCTATGGGCAATGCACAGGAGACCGTGAAGGAAGCAGCGGATCTTATCGTCGCTTCCAATAATGAAGATGGCATTGTGGAGGTCATTCGTGACCATATGTTAAAGGTAGATACGATTAAAATACAGCCTTAACGCTTCGCACGGGGAAGGAAGAAGGGAAAGAACGTTTTGTCTAAGAAAGAATCATTTATTAAGGGGACGCTGATTCTGGCTGCTGCGGCACTAGTCGCGCGCTTGCTGGGCCTTGTTCAGCGAGTTCCGCTTGAGCATCTGCTCGGACCTGTGGGGGACGCTTCATTCGGTGTCGCTAACAGCGTCTACCTTATGCTTCTTACAGTAGCCACAGCAGGAATTCCGAGCACGCTCAGTAAAATGGTATCTGAACGCTATGCGCTAGATAAGCCGCAGGATGCCAAAAGAGTATATCAAGCTGCGCTCATCTTCGCTGCTTTTGCCGGAATCGTCATGACCATTCTCTTATGGTCGCTCGCTCCATTCTACGCAACCTATATTGCTCAGGTCCCGGAGGCATCGACAGCAATTCGAGCGCTGGCTCCTGCATTGCTGCTGTTTCCGACCATTGCCATGATGCGAGGATACTTCCAGGGCCGTAACAATATGACGGCTGGGGGTATCTCGCAAATTGTGGAGCAATTCGCCCGAGTGGGAACGGCGATTCTGCTTGCATTCATTCTCTTGCGGCTTGGATATGCAGATGAAGAGGTAGCGGCAGGTGCTTCCTTTGGAGGAGTGCTTGGCAGTATCGGGGCTTTTGCAGTGATGATGTACTTTGCATTTAAGCAGTCCCGCAAGGACCAGTCGATGGGACTTGCACTGCATGCCAATACGCAGGTTCCATTATCACGCATCTACCGTGATATCTTTACGCTATCGATTCCTATCGTATTGTCATCCCTTGCGGTGCCTGTAGTGAATTTCATTGATTCCTCCATCATTAAACCGCTCATCAGCGGTGATGTCGGATCAGATGCGGCTACGAATCTGCTAGGGATCTTAACGAATCGGGCCCAGCCGGTGGCGGGGATTCCTCCGATTCTGGCCATTGCGCTTAGTCAGTCACTAATCCCTATTATTGCGGCTGCGTATGCCAGAAAAGATGAAAGTCATCTGCGCGGACAGGTTACCCTGGCGATGCGAATTGCTATCATGACAGGCATGCCGATGGTCATTGCACTTACCGTTGCTGCCTATTCCATTAATGGACTGCTGTTCAGTACTTTGGAAGGTGCCGGTGTGGTTGCTATGCTGACGTTCGGAACGATATTCCAGATTACGATGATGACATCGAATTCCATCCTGCTTGGAATCGGCAAACCCAAACTGACGATGGTTACCGTCTTTATCGGGATTGTGGTGAAGCTTGCCGCAAGCTTTGCGCTTGCGCCGTTCTTCGGCATCTATGGTATCATCGCCTCTACAGGTCTCGCATTCCTCATCATAACGGTACTAAATGTTCGTGTTCTGAAGAAAACAGTCAGCTTCTCCATCCTTGGCAAGAGGTGGGCAGGATTTGCTGCGACGGTCGTGCTCTCGGCAGGAATAGGATACGGGCTCCATCAATTAGGGCTGCCAATGGCTGAGCTGATGCCGTCTAGACTTGCTTACTTGATTAACTGCGGAATCGTTGGGCTGGCTGTTCTTATCAGCTACTTTGCTCTGCTCATACTTCTCGGCGTATTGCGAGAGGACGAGCTGAAGAGTTATCCGCGTATCGTTCAGAAGGTGCTCCGCCCGCTTATGAGATTGAAGCGTTCTGGTAATCAGGGAGCAAGAGGGTAACAGGGCGAGGATTTGAACATTTACTATATAGAAAAAAAGGCATCGTTTCCTCACCACGTGAGTGAAACGATGCTTTTTGCTATCTATATCAATCGATCCAGGTCGTGGATCATTGCCAGCTTGGATAGACTGCTCCTATGCTCATGGCTGATCTCGAACAGCTTGGGCCGTCTTGGAAGTGTGAGATGACCAAGACTATCGGTTTGAGTCAGCCAGTCTTCTCGTGATATTTTCTCATAAGGCAGATCATGCCAAACGTTCAATAACGTAGGGCTGTACAGCTTGTTCCCTGAAGGCAGTTCTTCATTTCGACTTAGCATAGGAGATACGAGAGTCTCATGTGTAGAGAGTCCTTTTTGATTTGTAAAGAATTTAGGCCAATATTCGCTTCTTGAGCCTTCATGAGGGACGGCAGAGGCATAAGCCGCAGCCCGGTCCAGCACTTGTTCGTGTCCGAATAGCAGAGCATACAGATTCTTGCCAAAATGAATCCGCTCATGCAACTTTCTGAAATTTGACAAGGTCAATCCAACGAGCTCCTGATTGAGGCCGAGCGGAATGACCATATGGTTGAGCCCGGCAATTTCATGAGAGCGGAAGGACAGAGTAGAAGTGACATGGTGCTGGTAGAACGGATTGCGAATGACACGGTACTCGATATAATTCTGTTCATTAATGATGAGTCCGACCGTCAGCAGTGCACTGTCCCTATTTAGCCAGAATTGCTCCCAGAAGGGTACCATAAAGGATGAAACGTGAAATTCCGATAGCAAATGAAAGTAGCTCCGGCCCTTTTCCTTACTTTTCATATATAGCAGCAGCTGAGGGTAGGCATCCTGAAAAATAAGGGCATTGCACCGTTCAAGCAGCAGGTATACCCTTTCTTTTTCTTGGTCATTCAGTATTGTTTTCAGCAATCCGCTGCGTAGATCTGTCATATTGTATCCACCGTTCCGGGATACGAAGTGGGCGAGCAGTGCCCAGTGCAGCTCCGGATAAGACTTATAGCAGGCGAGGTAGGCTGCTGTTCTGGAGACATTGCTTTGGTTGTGATATCTTGTCAGCTCTTTAATCTCTTGTACGAGCTCAAGCTCCTCTACACTGTATGGGTCAAGCTGGCTGCTCCGAAGGGAGGCCGTCTGAACGCCAGACGTTCTCATACTTGCCATCATATGCTCAAGCTGATGCTGAACCTGCACGGCAGAAGACGTCTGCCACGTCAGGGAGAGAAATGGATGACGCAGCTTCTTGGATGCTTCCCAGGCTGATTTTTTCCCAGTGATCATTTCTTTGACTGTGACCGGAATCGTTGTCATCAACTGCCAAATGGAAGGCTTCGGCTGCGCTTTATAATCTTGATTGTCCATCATCAATATCTCCCTTTCGTCGAATCGACTCACTTTGCTATAGTATGCACACAAAATTTGACTTCCACTCCATTGTTTGCTTCACTAAGGGTAATATAAAGATCCATAGCAGAAAGGAAGATAAACGATGAAACTAATGAATTCCAAAGCTGAGTTTGATGTGTCTATCCAATCCTCTAACCTGACTGTTGCTGTATTTAAGGCGGATTGGTGCGGTGACTGCACCTATATCAATCCATTCATGCCTGAGGTCGAGGAGAAATATGCCGATTCCTTATCGCTCATTCAAGTCGATGTCGATAAAGTGGAGGAGGTCAGCCAGGAGCAGAATATTCTGGGCATTCCCAGCTTTGTTGCTTACACCGATGGCCGGGAACTGATTCGTTTTGTTAATAAGAATCGCAAATCACGCGAAGAGATTGAGACCTTCCTGGAACGTGCGGTCGAAGTGTACAAGTCCATTCATAAATAAGAGGCTCGAAAAATTACACCGTTCTCCTTCTAACTAAGAGAACGGTGTTTTGCTGTGTCCTGATGGATATACTGAGATATACTCTGCCTTAAGAAACTTAGGGTGGTATGAAATGAATGTTAGGACGTTAACATTTTGTCACAATCGGTTTATGCCGGAGATTCTTTTATCCGTTATAATTGAACAAGAGCTGATGGATAGCTTCGCCATATTTCAAAACAGCAGGTGAATGAAGTTGAAACATATCAAATTGTTAAAATGGGTCAGTCTCGTGACGACCGTATTCATGTTCTTTGCCACGTTCGGCGGCGGTGTCGTTACCCGGACAGAATCCGGGCTTGGCTGCGGCAATGAGTGGCCGCTATGTCATGGTAAATTTGTACCGGCACACACGATTGCTTCGCTCATTGAGTACTCCCATCGAATTGTGAGTTCAACAGCTGGGCTGCTTGCGGTTGCGACCTTTGTACTATTCTGGTTGTACAGCAAGAAACGCCGCGATTTACAGATTTTTGCGCTATTGACGTTAATATTTGTCATTATTCAAGGAGCCATGGGCGCACTCGCCGTTGTCTTCTCCCAATCTCCACCCGTGATGGCTCTGCATCTTGGGTTTGCTTTTATCTCGCTAGCAGGTGCACTCATGACAACGCTTGGAGCCAGACAGGAAGAGAAATTCGGTGGTCTTGAGCGGTTTGACAGACTGCCCCGTGTCAGCAAGGGGTTCCGCAATCTCGTATGGATTACAGCTATCTATGCCTACGTTGTTGTGTATACGGGCGCTTTTGTAAGTCACACGAGCTCTGCAGGCGGATGCTCCGGCTTCCCACTATGTAATGGAGAAGTTGTGCCTGAGTTGTCTGGCGGAGTCGGCATAGCCTTTATGCACCGGGCTGCTGCGTTTCTGCTTGTTGCTGTCGTTGCCGTGCTCAGTCATTATGCTTATCGTCACCATAAGAATAATCGGGAAATGCAGGTGCTTGGCCTATCTGCGATCGGTCTAATTGTTCTTCAGGTACTCTCTGGTGTTGGATTAATGCTTACCATGAATCGTCCTGAAATCTACATGTTCGTCGTACTGGCACATATGACCATTATTGCCGTCTTGTTCGGCATGCTGTGTTATATGAGCTATGTCGTTTGGAGACTGGCGAAGCCAGCGGGCAGTAATAAGCTGTAACAGAACTAAGCCGGAAGAGAAGTTCATCGTTTCATATCATTTCGGGCAGTCATCTGCTGCCCGGCATACATAACTTTGGCGTTTGTACATATATTGCATGAACTCACTTCTATCCATCGTTTCATCCGTCAGGATAAAGTTATGGTTGTGAGATGCAGAGTTCGGGAAACATAAGCTTTACAGGATGCACAGGAGGACACGCATATGCTTCGAACCTTATTAGGGGAGCCCGCCCGAGTTAACACCGGAGAACTAAAAGAAGCCATGGATACCATGGCGAAGACACTGCAGCTGCTTGGAGCTGCCATAGATAGAGGCAACGACCCTTCGCACGATTATCGCAAGCTCGATATTTGGACCAGAGGTCTGATGACCTCGCTTGATGAACTGGAGCAGAGCACTTTTGCCGCCTCTTTCTTTGCCGGTAAAGTTCATTCCTCCTCTACAGAAGATATGGCACCTGATGAGAAGGCGGATTACGCACGTTATGTTTATTTTTACAAAGATGGCTTTATCCGCATGTTTGCCATCCTGGACAAGCTTGGGAACTTGCTGGATGACTGGTATGATCTTCATACTTCCAAAGTGAAAGTGCATTTCTCCTACTTTACAGTTCTTCGTCAATTTGAATATTTGAAGCAGCATATGCCGCTCGTTCAGGAGCTAAACGATCTTAAAGATCAATATTCAGACTCAATGAATCGTCTCAAAAAACGAAGAAATACAGAAATTCATCATATGAATGTTGAGATGGTGGATGATCTGTGGCAGAAGCATCAAACCCTCCACGGTAAAATTGAGCTGGAGGATCTGAGGTCATTTACACAGGACCTGGAGCTTGGACTTGAGCTTGTATCCAAGAGCGTGATTGCTGCATTTGATTATATTAATAACAACTGGCAGAGGAGCACATCCAAGATACCAACCTCATCATAAGAAATCCGATAAAAATAATGTAATATTTTCCTTTGACAAGTGGTGTGAATTATTCTATACTTTCACTTAGTTTCTGAAAAACGCTGAAATGAATAAGTGAGTTAAAAGTTAAACACACAATTGCATATATGTTCTTATCGAGAGTGGCGGAGGGACAGGCCCTATGAAGCCCGGCAACCGATTCTTTATTGCAGTCAATAAGACTGCTGTACAAGAATGACATGGTGCTAAATCCTTCAAGACCGTAAGGTTACTTACTGGTCTTGGCAGATGAGAAGGAATCGCTTAATTATAAAAAGCTCCTTTTTGTCTAGCAAAAAGGGGCTTTTTCTTTTTTATCTTTTCGGATATTCTTCCGGATGGGTTCGGGTAGAAAGCAAGGCATACGGGTAAAACAAGTGTAAAGAAATAGAAGCTCTGACATAGAGAAGAACGGATTGCAGCAAGTAAGGAGGTACCTAGTTTTGATTGAACTTAAAAATATTAAAAAGGACTACGGCAAAGGAAAACAGGTGACTACGGCCTTGTCCGGGCTTAATCTGTCCATCCAAAAAGGTGAAATCTTCGGCGTCATCGGTCATTCCGGTGCTGGAAAGAGTACGCTGATTCGCTTGATTAATCTGCTTGAGCGACCTACAGCCGGTGAGGTATGGGTCGGTGGTATGAACATGACGAGGCTTGGCAAACAGCAGCTGCAGGCGAAGCGCCGCAAGATCGGAATGATCTTTCAGCACTTCAATCTACTTAGTTCAGCTACTGTATTTGATAACATCGCGTTTCCTCTACGGCTGGCGAAGACAAGTCAGGCGGAAGTCGATCGTAAAGTGAAGGAGCTGCTAGAGCTGGTCGGCCTTACCGAGCATAGTAAAAAGTATCCTTCCCAGCTGTCGGGCGGTCAGAAGCAGCGCGTTGGCATCGCACGTGCGCTGGCTAGCGACCCGGAAGTGCTGCTATGTGATGAGGCAACCTCAGCACTGGACCCGCAGACAACGAATTCCATACTTAAGCTTCTGCTGGATATCAATAAACGCTTTAATCTGACGATTGTACTGATTACGCATGAAATGCATGTTATTCAATCGATCTGTGATCGTGTCGCCGTCATTCATCAGGGCGGTATCGTGGAAGAGGGCCCGGTAACGGAAGTATTCCTCAAGCCACAGCATCCTGTAACCCAGGACTTTATTTTACGCGAAACGGATTCGGGCGACCTGCTCGGAGAAGCCATTATGGCGACGCATTTGGAGTATTCCCAAACGGTCAAAATTACGTTCCTCGGGAGCAAGACTTATGACTCGATTCTGTCGCAGACGGCTAGAAGGCTTGGTATCGATTTTGCGATCCTTCAAGGTACAATCTCAACCATTAAGCAAGTGCCTTATGGACAGCTTACGGTGAGACTTGAAGGGCCACCTGAGCTGATTCGCAGTACAATAGATGAGCTTGTGTCACAGGGTCTTGAAGTGGAGGTGATGGCATGATGGGGCTTGATTTTTCCGTCATCAACTGGGATGAATTCCAGAAGGCCACGATGGATACACTCAAAATGCTGGGCGCCTCCGGAATATTCACTTTCATTATTGGTCTTCCGCTGGGCATTATTTTGTTCATGACTTCCCGTTCCACATCTGGATTCAGCCGAGCTGTTTACAGTGTGCTGTCTGTGATCGTGAACATTCTGCGCTCCGTTCCGTTCATCATTCTGATCGTGGCCATGATTCCGATTACGAAAGAAATCGTAGGAACAGCGATAGGTGTGCTCGGTACCATTCCCCCACTCGTCGTGGGTGCAGCGCCGTTCTTTGCCAGACTTGTTGAAACTTCACTTCGTGAAGTAGATCGAGGTGTCATTGAAGCTTCACAGGCGATGGGGGCATCCACCGGACAGATTATCTGGAAGGTGCTCATGCCGGAATCCCTGCCAGGCTTGCTTGCAGGGATGACAATCACCATCGTAACGCTTGTATCCTATACAGCCATGTCGGGTATGGTCGGTGGTGGAGGACTGGGCGCTCTTGCCGTCAACTATGGATATTTCCGCTATGAGAATGAAGTTATGATCGTTGCCGTTATTATCATGATCGTGCTCGTACAAGCGCTGCAGATGATTGGGGATCGCTTGGTGAAGCACTTTACTCGAAAATAATAGGGAAATAGCAAGTTATTTATTTGAAATAAGAGTTCTATTGGATTTAGGGCATGGACGTTGTATGGTTCATCCTTTATCACATATATCGAGATTATATATAGGAGGGTCATCTGTAATGAAAAAATGGTTCTTATCTGCATTAACTCTAACTCTGGTTCTGGTACTGGCAGCTTGCGGCAATGATTCCGCTCCCGATACAACAGGCAGTGAAGGCGCGGGAAGCACAGAAGAAACAGTAACCTTGAAAGTCGGTGCAACACCGGTTCCACATGCTGAAATTCTGGAGCAAGTTAAACCGATCCTTGAAGAGCAGGGCGTTAACTTGGAAATTGTCACTTTCAACGATTATGTACAGCCAAACGTACAGCTTGATGAAGGTCAGCTTGACGCGAACTTCTTCCAGCACAAGCCTTACCTGGATAACGAAATTGAGACTCGTGGTCTTAAGCTGACTGCTCTGAATCCGGTACATGTTGAGCCGCTTGGTGCATACTCGAATACGATTACTTCTGCAGATGAGCTGCAGGACGGTGCGAAGATTGCCATTCCGAACGATGCAACAAACGGCGGTCGTGCCCTTATTCTTCTGGACAAGAACGGCATCATCAAATTAACAGACAACACGAACATTGAATCCAAGATCAGCGATATTGCAGAGAATCCAAAAAACCTGGAAATTATCGAAATGGATGCAGCGATGCTTCCTCGTCAGCTGGGTGAAGTAGAGCTTGCCGTTATCAACGTCAACTATGCACTTGAAGCAGACTTGAACCCACTGGAAGATGCACTCTTCCTGGAAGATGCAAATTCACCATATGCGAACCTGCTCGTATCTCGTGAGGATAACAAAGACAATGAAGCGATTCAAAAACTGAACGATGCTCTTCAATCGGATGAGATTAAACAATTCATTGAAGATAATTATGCTGGAGCCATTGTACCTGCATTTTAATTAAATAATTGAAAATGATAAACAGTCCCGTCCGGTCCTTTGATAATAAAAAGTGCCGGACGGGACTGTTTCATATGGCCGTTCCTTTCCTTCTGTCCTTCCCTATATTATACTGAAATAGGTAACCGCTCTTGTTAGAAGGAGGAAGGGATTTGGACAATAAAGTCGCCCTTATTACGGGAAGTGCGAAGGGCCTTGGCAAGATGACAGCTCTTCGGCTGGCTGCTGAAGGCTTCGATATAGCATTAAACTATGTGCACAGTAAAAAGGAAGCGGAAGCTCTTCAAGCAGAGATCTTGCAGCTTGGTGTGCGTTGTATTGCAGTACAAGCGGATGTCTGTATAGCGGATGATACAGAGCGACTCGTCACCACGGTTGAACAGGAACTTGGAGATGTAGACATTTTGATTAACAATGCAGGACCGTTCATTCGTGAGCGGAGGCTGTTTGCTGAATATAAGCAAGAAGAGATCATGATGCTGATGCAGGGTAATTTAGTAGGTACGATGCTTCTTGATCATCGGGTGCTGCCTTCTATGCGGCGCAAGAAGTGGGGCCGGATCATTCACTTTGGATTCAGCCATGCAGGAGAGGCCAGATCCTGGCCGCAGCGAGCGGTGTATGCAGCTGCCAAGGTAGGGCTTGTTTCCTTCACGAAGACATTGGCCGTTGAGGAAGCACCATATGGGATTACAGTAAATATGATCTGTCCGGGGGATATTAGAGGAGATCATAAGGAAATGACGATTGAAGCGGTCAGCGGGCTCGTTGATGAAGAGACTCCCCGAGGCAGACCTGGCAGCGGAGAAGATGTTGCACGTGTCATTCATTTCTTATGTCTGGAGCAATCGGACTTTATCACAGGGAATATTATGGATATTTCCGGAGGGCTGGATCCGATAAGACCAACGATCAAGGATTGAAGACAGAGGCCAGAAGTCAGAAGTACCTCAAAAAAAAAGAGTCCCGGCTTCTGCACATGACAGAAGCTTCGGGACTCTCTTATATGACAGTATGGGATATTAGAATACTTGAACGACTTCTTCTACGCCTTCGACTTCTTCGACTAGCGCGCGCTCGATCCCTGCTTTTAGTGTGATGGTGGAGCTTGGGCAACTACCGCAAGCACCCATTAATTTCAGTTTCACAATGCCGTCTTCGACATCGACCAATTCCACGTCACCGCCATCGCGCTGAAGGAACGGACGAAGTTTATCGAGCACGTCAGAGACTTCATCATACATGGTGCTGCTTTGTACGTTTTCGCTCATGTTATCAACTCCTTTCCTTCCCTTTATTATAGTATAAAATACGCCAAAATAAAATGGTAAAAGCAAAAGCAGGTGAATAAAATGAGACCGATTATTGAATTTTGTACCAACAACATGCACTTTGGTACGGATGAGCTCTTTGAAGAGCTTGAAGAGAACATGGACTACGACGTCATCGAGTACGGCTGCCTCAGCAATTGCGGACAATGCAGTATTACCCCTTTTGCACTGGTAAATGGTGAGGTCATCACTGCAGCCAGCCCTAAAGAACTGCATGAAGCCATTTTGTCCAAAATCGCTGAAGCTGACGCATGGGATGACTTGGATATATGAGTGAGTCGGCTTGTCGACAACTAGCCAAGATGACGTTTGGACATCCAGAGGACACCACTCTTCAGAATACGCGGCACACGCCCCATCATGGAGGTCTTGCCCATGAGCCCAAATCCGGCTTTTTTGCCCAAAGCACCCAGTGTGCCTCTCAGGCGAAGAACCTCGACTTTGGGCTCTTCGTTTCTTAGAAGAGCAGAAATGACATGTGCAATTTGCTCGCCTTGCACCTCAGCCGCTTGGGCACTTGGGGCAAAGGGCAGGCTCGCACAGTCTCCGACGACATAGACTTCTCTGTATTCAGGGATTTGATAATATTCATTCAATTTCACACGTCCGCTTGGGTCTTTCTCAACAGGAAGATCCTGCACCAGCTGTACGGGCTGAATTCCTGCCGTCCACACAATGGCATCTGTCCTAATTTCCTCATCCCGGTTATAAATGGAGCCAGGTTCAACGCGGGACACAGAAATTTGATTCTTGATCTCTACCTGATGTTCACTGAACCATTCACCCACGTAAGCGGATAAACGTTGTGGAAACGCAGAGAGAACTCGTTCACCGCGATCGAGTATCGTCACGTTCAGATCAGCACGGCTTTCCCTTATTTCTGCTGCCACCTCAACTCCGCTTAAGCCACCGCCCACAATATGAACATTGGCGTAAGGCTTGAGCTCGCTTAGACGCATATAAGTATCGCGGGTACTCTTAAAGCTTTGAATAGTATTGCTATACTCCTCGGCACCTGGAGTGCCATGGAATCGATCTGTGCAGCCAAGGCCAATCACGAGCTGATCATATTCAATCATTTCCTCATTTCGAAGAGAGATGGATTTTGCATCCAGATCAATGCTCGTCACTTCACCGTATCGATATTCCAATTGATGATGAACCGGATACTGTACCCGAAGATCGTAATCGGACACGGTTCCCGCTGCAAGGGCATAGTATTCTGTCTTAAGACCTTGATAAGGCATGCGGTCGACCAGCGTGATTTTGACATCCTTCGGCAATGGACCTTCAATTAAATGTTTAGTGATAGTGAGACCGCCGTAGCCGCCTCCAAGTACAAGAATATTCTTCATAGCTAAATAACTTCCTTTCCTTCTGTGTTCCCACATAAAAAGAAGCTGTCTGGTAAATTAAAAAATATAAAATCGACAGTCCATTATAATGGGTAACGTCGTCTTTGTTGTTATAGCAAGGGCTGGCATTAGTGCATAAGTAAGGATCAGTCCCAGCGAGGAACTGATCCGTTAATGATATGAAGTGTGGAAATGGGAGAGTCAACTGATCTTATTCAAATACTTCAATTTCGTTATAGAACGTATCCCGTTCGACAGGAATGCGTCCTGCTCCTTTAACGAGCCAGATCAGCTCCTTGCGGGTGAGTCCCGCTGGAGTCAGAGCACCTGCTGCATGACTAATTTGTTCACGGACAATCGTACCATGAACGTCAGAGGCGCCGAAGCTTAAGGAGACCTGGGTCAGCTGAGGTCCAATATTAATAAAGTAGGCTTTGATGTGGTCAAAATTATCTAACATGAGTCTGGAGATCGCAATGGTCTTCAAGTCCTCATAAGCGGAATTGCGGCGCATGATGCCGGCGTTCTTGCTCTTCGGCTGCATGGACAGCGGGATGAATACCTGGAAACCCTTCGTCTCATCCTGCAGCTCGCGAATTTGCAGCATATGGTTAATCCGGTCTTCATAGGACTCCACAGATCCGTACAGCATCGTGGTATGTGTCCTCATGCCGAGCTGATGGGCGGTACGGTGAACCTCTAGGTAACGATCAACGTTTGCTTTGGTAACCTTCATCTTTTTACGATATTCATCGGAGAGGATTTCTGCCCCGCCCCCGGTAAGGGACTGGAGTCCAGCCTTCATCAGCTCCTGCAGTACTTCCTTGATGCTAAGGCCGCTGATGCGGGTGAAAAAATCAATCTCAGCAGCGGTATAGGCTTTCAGTGTTACATTCGGGTATTTCTCGTTTAAAGCAGCAAGGGAATCGACATAATATTGAAAAGGCACATGCTGATTATGTCCGCCGACAATGTGGAATTCCCGGACTCCCGGATGAATGTGCTGCTCCACATAATCAATCATTTCTTGCCCTGACAGCGTATAGGAGCCTTCCTCGCCCTGATCTTTGCGGAAGTTGCAGAAGGCGCAGCGGGCTTCACACACATTGGTGAAATAAAGGCTCATATTTTCGATAAAATAAACTTTCTTTCCGTTCTTGCGAAGATTGACTTCGTTAGCAAGCTGTCCAATCGTTAGCAGATCGTCGCTCTCATACAAGTAAACACCGTCCTCAAGTGTAAGACGCTGACCATTCTGTACCTTCTCTATGATGGCAGCCATCTTCGAGTCCGTTTGGGGTGTAATAAGGGTGGACATGCTTATTCCTCCTAGTCCGTACTTTTTTTTGTTTGTGCCGTGACCATTGATTCATGCTCTCATATAATTTTACCCGTAGGAGTCCCAAGATCAAACTTCAATATTGAATGGTTGTGAAAAAAGTTACAACTACATTTATGACAGCAACTGGAACCACTGTAATATCGACAGTTTGGCTTCAAATACCCTACCTATTATAAACCTCACATTTCATAGGTTCAATATCTGGAAATAAAAAGAGTATGATCTTAATAAAAAGCATACTGAAAATGCGGATAGGTAACTCTTGAGGTACGAAAGTGACTGGAGTATAATTTAGTTATCAGGAAAGAAGGAGGTAAGACTTATGATTACAATTAGTGAGACAGCGGCAGAGCATCTGAAAGACATGCTCGAACAGCAGGAAACACCGAACATGTTCCTCCGTCTTGGTGTGACACCGGGAGGCTGCACAGGTTTCTCCTATGCTATGGGGTTTGATGATAAGGAAACTGACGATGATGTATATATGACAATTCAAGATATGAAAGTAGTTGTGGAGAAGGACAACCTGCGTTTCCTCGACGGACTCGAAATCGACTTTGAAGAATCCGGTATGACGGGCGGGTTTACCATTCATAATCCGAACGCGATTGCCACTTGTGGCTGCGGTTCTTCCTTCCGTACGGCTACGGACGCGGGTAAACCGAACGAAGAGCCATGCTAAGAGAATGATCGAGAAACATGGAGAACGAAACCTTTCGACCTCTGGTATAATGCATACCGTGGGTCGGGAGGTTTTTTTTATGACAGAGGGCTGGCTGAAGCTGATAACCAAGGATGTGACTTCGTTATGGAGTTTTGAGATGACTTCATATTTCGTGCCGAACTTCCGATAGAAATTCTATATCAATGTTCTTTTTTGAACGGTATAAAGGGGAAATCATACTGATACATAAAATGATAAGGAACACGTTATTTTTACTTGTTGTGATGGCACTGCTGGTGATTGTAGTGAGGAAGGTATCCGAGCCCGTCTTCTCTGAGCTGATAACACAGTCGATTACCGATAAAATAGCCCGAGATGCACTGGAGGATCTGCCTCTTCCTCCTTCGCAGAAGGAACTGACCGAGTATACTCAGCAGCTGGCACAAGAGGGAACGGTGCAATATTCTACGGATCTGACCCTGCGATACGAGCAGGCAGCTGGTGATAGTAAGGGTGTCATGATGGCTGCTTACAAGGAAACACTGCTTGGATTTATTGATATGGAGTCTTCATCGCTGGCCGAGATTTCAAATCGTCCAATCTATGATGAAAATGTCATGATTTCAAGCTCTCCGAGTGCAGGCGTACAAGGCGAGCAATATGCTATGAGCCGTGCAGATCAGCAGGCTAGCATGAAGGACGTGCAGCAAGAGCCAGACATGGGGAAGCAAGAGGAAGAACTGAAGGATGAAGTGCATAAGGAAGAGAACAACGTACAAGATAAACTTATAACAACAGAAGCTTCGGTTCCTGTTGTTGAAGTAGGGGATGTGACGAAGAGTGATCAAGGCTCAAGCTCCGGAAGTTCTCCTACGGATTCGAAATCAACTGACGTCACAGCTGACAGCAAGGTCCCGGTTGCAGGTAATGAAGGTGTCGCCTTATATGTCAATGAAGTGTATTTTGACCGTTATCCAACGCTTGAGGAGGCGCTTCGGCTGGCGGCTTTGGTTGATCATGCAGCACTGATTGATCTACGGACAGAGCAAGTGGTCTGGGATAATTATGAGCACAGTACAGATTAGCCGATGCAATAACTGTATAAATCTGCCTTTGCATATGTTAGCATAGAGACATGGAATTCTCAGGTGACATTACATAATTAGATCATGAAGAGTGAGGTATACATTATGCTTGAAATGGAACGGATTCACCATGTCAGTCTTGCTGTTCGGGATATCGAGCGCGCACATGCCTTTTATTCGGAAAAATTGAAGTTTAAGCAGCTAGAGCGTCCGCCATTTAACTCCACCGGAGTATGGTATGCCATTGGGGAGCATCAGCAGCTGCATTTATTGGAGCATCCTGCAGGAGATACACTGAGAGAGCGTGGAATTGACACGACTGACGGTCATTTTGCCATATGGGTGAAGAGTCATAAGGCAACGATTGAGTGGCTGGAATCACAAAACATTCCGTATGAAGCAAGACCGGACAGTGTTGCAGGATTTGCCCAAATTTTTATTCTGGATCCAGACCACAATATTATTGAATTTGGAGCCCCGTATTCTTCGTAATATGCTGGCATCCAGCATTATAGCAGCAAGCTTTCTTCGATCTATATAAAAAACGACTACAGCTTATCCGTTAGAATTCGTCCCCTTTACTTATAGAATCGTACACACTGATGTGTTGTACCGATTCTAACGTAAAAGTAAGTGGATGAATTCTAACGAACACGTAGTCGTCCTCGTATATTAAACTTCCGTTTGAAAAATGACCGTGTCACGGGAATAATGATGCTCTCTGCCGTCTTCACTTCTTAATCGTACTTTATCATTGGAGAACATTTCTACATGACCACGGGCAATTTCACAATAGACACCAGCAGAATCCTCCTGCCAAACGGAAACGACGGTTTGAGATAAGGCCGCAGTAAAAAACTCGATGTTTTTTTGCAGCGTTCTGGATTTATTGGAATTCATCGTATCCTCCTTCATTCGTAAGGTGACAACTACGTTCACGTATAATAGCACTGACGTAAACACTTTACCCTACTCTATTCTCTATTGTAAAGCATCCCGTCAAATTTGGTAGAAACAATGTCATATTTTTGATATCTTCACATACAAGAATCGTAATATTCGTCAACCTTGCGGCAGATTTTACATTGCGTTTACACAATGAGATTACAATAAAAATGGACAACACGAGTCAATCCAGCTTCGAACAATACGCTTCATGAGTGAGGGAAGTATAGAAAAGGAGAATTATAAACGCGATATGAACCCATATTTAAATCGGGATTTAAGCTGGCTGGAATTCAACAGAAGAGTGCTCGAAGAAGCGCAGAGCCCAGATACACCCCTGCTGGAACGCGTCCGCTTCCTATCCATAGTAACAACCAACCTGGATGAGTTTATGAGTGTACGTGTGGCAGAGACCAGAGAGAAGATCAAGGCAGGCTTCACGAAAAAGGACTTTACTGGGTATACAGCAACAGGTCTATATCGAAGACTGATGAAACGAACGATGAAGATGGTCAGTGAACAGTACCGTTCATACCGCGATTTGCTGAGACAATTGAGCAAAAAGGGGATCGTATTTATGGAATATACGGACCTGAATGCGACGCAGCAAAAAGCGATGGAGCAATATTTTCACGATATTGTATTTCCGGTGCTGACACCCATGGCTGTAGACTCCAGCAGACCCTTTCCGCTCGTACACCATAAATATGTGTATTTGGCCGTAATCTTGCGCAAGGAAGAGAACCCGGAAGGAAATGATCACTATTTCGCCATTGTACAGGTTCCTTCCAATATTCCACGTGTCATCTCAGTTCCGCTGCGATCTAATAGTAAGAAGAAATCATTTATACGAATTGAAGAACTGATAAAACATCATATTCAATCTTTGTTCAGCGGGTACATCCCAGAAGCGGTTCATGGCTTTCGGCTGACGCGAAATTCGGACTTATACATCAATGAGGAAGAAGCAGAGGATTTGATGGAAGAAATTGAAAAAGAGCTGAGAAGACGCAGAAGAGGCGCGCCAGTACGTCTCGAGGTGGAACAGGGAATTCATCCGTATGCCCTTGAATATTTACAGGAAGAATTCTCATTAGGATCTGATGAAATCTTCGAAATTGAAGGACCCATGGATCTGGGATTTCTAAGTGGTTTTGTGGATCAGCTCGAAGGATATAACCATTTGAAGTATCCCAGTATCAAGCCTGTCTATCCGGATGTATTCAATACAGAGGAAAGCCTGTTCCGCATCTTACGAAGACAGGACATACTGCTGTACCATCCTTATGAGTCATTTGATGCAGTCACGGATTTTGTAGAAGAGGCTTCGGAAGATCCACAAGTCATGGCTATCAAGATGACCTTATATCGGGTCAATGGAGACTCTAGACTGATTGCGGCACTTGCTCATGCGGCTGAGCTGGGCAAGCAGGTGACCGTTGTTGTCGAGCTGAAGGCAAGATTTGATGAAGAGAGAAATATCGCCTGGGCGAGGGAGCTCGAGAAGGCAGGATGCCATGTTGTATACGGCCTTGTCGGCCTGAAGACACATGCCAAGATCATACTCGTCGTTCGAAAAGAGCAAAATATGCTTAAAAGGTATGTTCATGTAGGGACAGGCAACTATAATGCAAGCACAGCACGGGTGTATACCGATATCGGGCTTCTCACTTCAGATCCGCAGATAGGCGAAGACGCTTCTGAGGTATTTAACGAAATTACCGGGTATTCGGCAGCTCAAGGCTTGCAGCAGCTTCATATCGCACCGGCTGGACTGAAATCGAGACTGTTTGAGATGATTCGTAGAGAAGCTCAGAATGCTGAGCAGGGGAAACCGGCTCATATCATCGCCAAGATCAATTCCCTGTCCAACCAGGAGCTGATTGACGAGCTATACGCTGCCTCACAGGCAGGGGTAAAGATTCAGCTTATCGTTAGAGGTGTATGCTGTCTTCGTCCAGGTATAGAAGGCCTCAGCGAGAATATTCGGGTCATCAGTATCGTCGACCGGTTTCTTGAGCATTCACGTATCTTTTATTTCCAGAACCATAAAGACCCAGAGGTCTTCCTATCCAGTGCTGACTGGATGACTCGGAATTTAAATCGCCGGATTGAGCTGATGTGTCCTGTACATGATCCGCAGCTTAAGCAAACGATTGTAAATATACTGGATTTGTCGTTACAAGATAATGTGAAGGCCCGGCTCCTTCTATCGAACGGGAATTATATTCCTGTTACGAATGATGAGCCAAGCCTGAGAAGTCAATTTGAAGCACTAGAAATTAAAACGTGGAAGAAAGAGAAAGAGACCATTTCAAGCTCAGCTTCCATGCCTTTTCAACATCTTTCTTAGCTTCTGATAGTTCAAAAAGCTCCACAGACGGTTCCCTGCTGCAGTTTAACTGCAGATGAAGGGAGTCGTCTGTTTTTTTCATATCCACACTTAGAATCGCTTTTCCTCCACTGTGCAAAGCCCGGGCAAGCTTAAGGAGGGAGCCAACTTGGTGTATTTTCTCCACATCGCCTGGTGCCAAAATATCCGGATGATCTTCTATCTGCTTCGGTGTACGGTTCTTATGATAATCGATGATGAGAGCAGAGATGACCGTTTCTCTATGATTGAGTCCCCACATGCCCTTGTTCATGAGCCAGTATAGGGAATGGGAGCTTGCCCGGTGATGATGCACTCTCTCTCCTATTCTGTGAAGCATGGATACAGCATAAATCAATCGTTGATCCTGTGTCTGTCCTTGGCCTGCAAGCGTATTGTGAAGCATCTTCATCAGACTATAGATGTAATCAAGATCCTCTTGTGGTGTAAACGAATCATAGGCAAGCACATTTTGGACACTCTTGGACAAGACATCCTGATTCATAAACTGAGGAAATTGCCGGTGAAGCGGTTCATAGAACAGCCCGTCGCGAAGTCCAGCTCCGCTCACAACATAATGGGTAGACCTCAGTAATTCGAAGATCGTCTGCAGCAGGATAACACCAGGTATAATCAGATCTGTTCGATCCTTGGATAAGCCAGGCGTCTTCTTGCGTTGATCATATGGAATATACGGAAGTGTGTCATAGAAGGACTGAATGTCGTCCTTGTCCATCCAGTAGCCGTGCATGAGCGGTAGGGAATAGGCTTGTCTCTTCTGAACCATTTTTGCCAAGGCGCGAACGGTCCCGCCAAGACCGACCAGTGGAAGATTCGGATGCGCATGCAGCCAATCCGCATCTTTAAGAGCCGCAAGGATCGAGTGTTTGAATCCTTGTACTGTTTCTGAGCGCCAGTAATCGGCTGCCCCATAACGTGCATGAGAATTTACTGCGCCATATGGGATTGATAAGCTTGCTCTATACTCGCGGTTTAGGAACAGCGTAATCTCTGTGCTTCCTCCTCCGATATCAATGATATATCCGTCATGAAGAGGGATCGATTCACGCACACCGAGAAATCCAAGACGGCCTTCGTCCTCTCCGGAAATAAGCTCAACGGTAAGTCCAGTTGCAGATCTGATCCAGCCTGTAATTTCCTCGCTATTTGTGGCATTTCGAATGGCTGCTGTTGCAGCTGCACGAATATGTAAGACACCGTATTCTGAACAAATATCTTGATAGCTCAGCAGAACGGGAATGATCGTATCTATATTTTCTTTGGTGATGATACCGTCAGGACTCACTTTTTGACTGAGTCTGGCGGCATACTTTTTCTCATGGAGAACTCTATGTTCTCCCGAATGAAGCACTTCGTATATAACAAGTCGGATCGAGTTCGATCCAATATCAATGATGCCAATGCGATGATTCATATCAGCAAGCCACTCCTTTTTGTGAGTCTCCCAGATGATTTCATATTTAGATATTGCATATTACCATCCTATCGCTTCTCAGATGCATATATACTCGAATGGAATCAGTGCTAGGCTATGTAAAATCTCCATGTTTAAATATATGTACTATATTGTAACAGCTTAAACAGAGAGCTTAAACAAAAAACCGCCTCTCCGGGTAGGAGAAAGCGGATATTTTGCACATCACCGGTAACGCATCAGGAAGTAATGAAATCAATAACACTGATAAAAATGCCTGTAAAGATGAGTGAGAATACGATACAGCCGATGCCAAAACCGATGTGTTTCTTATCGCGAATAAATTTAATGCCTGTTACGAAAGTAAGAATCGTTACAGCAACAAGTACGAGAACGATGGCAAAATATGCGACCCCGTATAGACTTTCAATAAATTGTGCCACTTTAGTTAGTGCTCCCTTCCAGGGTTTATTCTGTTTTATTTGTTTCTATAAGTTTAATCAAAACAGGCTCTCCACAAAGGCATACATACAAGAGAAGCAAGACTTCCGCCAATATATTATATAAATATATACCTCGCTTAAGTTCATCCTGCAATCGTGAATAGAGGGGAGAGGGAAGATAATGAGCTTGACGATCGGAAGTAAGTGGATAAAGACACAAGTACTCCTGAGCAATGCCTCTGTTGCTAATCATATCCCAGAAACCTGCTTGTTTACCAAGCAGCATCTGAAAAATATGTTACAAAAATACGGAATGGTCTTTGTTAAGCCCGTCCATGGAGGCGGAGGAGCTGGTGTGATCCGTGTCAAACGCGAGGAAGCAGGTTATTCGTTCACTAAATTGTCGCGAAGACTAACGTTTTCCGATTTTGATCATATGTACGCCTCACTCCTCAGAGCAAAGAAGAAGAGAAGCTACCTTATCCAGCGTGGAATTGTGCTGGCTCAGATCGGAGGCAGACCGATCGATTATCGGGTCAAATTTGTCAAAGAAGAGACAGGATGGAAGGTCACAGCAATGCTCGGAAGGCTGGCACGACCCGGTCTCCTCATAACGAATGTGTGCAAGGGCGGAACCCTAATTAAGGGGCGGCTGGCATTACAACAGTCACTTCCTCACATCAGCGCTCGGTCTAAACAGCAGGAGATGCGAAATTTAACACGTGTCTGTACGACCATTTTAGAAGAAAGGTTCCCGGGAATTGGACAATTGGGCTTTGATTATGGACTTGACCAATCAGGAAAAATCTGGATTCTGGAAGTAAACACAAGACCCCAGTAAATCTATCAAATCTATCTAGATAAAAAAATTTTTTTTGAGAAAGTTTTCAGATTAAATGACCTGTGTATAAATATTATCCACATAATCCACTTGCCAAAAATATAGATTTATCATAATTATTAACAATTTATACACAGGATTTCCACAAGTGGGTGTGGATATCAGGAACGCTTGTTCTACTTTTTATTCTCTGATATGATAGTTTTGAGGAATAAATAGGAAAGGTTGTGCCAACACATGGCTATGCTCTCAGATGAGACGCTGCTCGATTCTTACCATATGGCAATCGAGCTTCAGCTTGATGTCGATTTCATAGCATTATTGTTAGAAGAAATCCACAAGCGTAGTTTGCATACCGACGTATCTTCCGTTCTGCATTAGAATCCTCTCAGTTGTGGACGGTCAGATCCTGTCAGGCACATACCAGGTATCAACTGCATAAGAGAATTCCGTCAGACAATGGGGACAATGCATCAAGTGTAAACAATGATTGGCGGCGGCTGGTATCGTTTGATCGTGGGAAGATGCGACATAGGGACTGTAAGGTCCGGCATAATCTTCCTGCAGTCCGCAATCTACGGTTTCTTGATGGCAGTTAGGACAAAGTAACAATGGTGCGGAATCTAGACCGTTACATATTGGGCACACATATGACAAAGGGTATCCACTCCTGAGATTAGTTTCAGGAGTAAGATACCCTTTTTTGTTGCAAAATTATGCATTTATAGTTTACAGCTTCATGTTGCTGCTGTGGCCAGGAGACAGCTTCGCATTTGGGTCCACATAGACTTTGGCGTTATTAACTGCGGTTGGCGCTTCACCGAATCCGACAGCAATCAGCTTCAGTTTACCTTCATAGGTTGTAATATCACCGGCAGCAAAGATCCCCGGAATACTTGTCTCCATACGTGTATCAACCACGATGGAATTGCTGTTAATTTCAATTCCCCACTCCGCAATCGGACCTAAAGAAGAGATGAATCCAAAGTTTACAATCACATCGTCAACTTCAATCTCTTGTGTTTCTTTTGTCTTGACATGAGAGAGCGTTACCTTCGTAATGCGGTCTTCACCATGAAGCTCTGTAATCTCTACTGGAGTCACTACATTGACTTTGGATGCCACTAGATTCTCTACACTGTGTTCATGCGCACGGAATTTATCGCGGCGGTGAATCAGCGTGACTTGCTCCGCGATCGGCTCAAGCATAAGCGCCCAGTCGACTGCAGAATCTCCTCCTCCGCTGATGAGCACCTTCTTGCCGGCAAAACGCTGCAGGTCACTTACAAAATAGTGAAGGTTCGTTTGTTCGAACTTGCTTGCACCTTCAAGATCCAGTCTACGAGGTTCGAATGCGCCTACACCTGCGGTAATAATAACCGCTCTGGCATGATGAACGTCTTTATCTGTCGTTACGACAAAATGCCGCTCTTCTTTTTTCTCAACAGAAAGTACCTTCTCCTCAAGACGGATATCGGTATCGAACCGTTTCATTTGTTCCAGAAGATTGCTGACTAAATCGCCAGCTGTTATCTTTGGAAATCCGGCAACATCATAGATGTATTTCTCCGGATATAAGGCGGCAAGCTGTCCGCCCAGCTGGGGCATGCTCTCTACGATTTTTACCGAAGCCTGGCGCATACCTCCGTAAAATGCAGCAAACATCCCTGTGGGACCGCCGCCGATGATGAGCAAATCAGTTATATCTTGTGTGGATTCTAGGGTCGTCACCTGTAAAACACACCTTTCATATTATATTCACGAATTAATATCGTCTATTTGATAGTCATTATCAATTATAAACACTACTCTTGTTCGTTGCAAAGAACAATATACAACTTTCCCTATAATTTTCACCCAGAAAACGATTATATTTTCACTTGCTATTTTCGATTCGTATCGCTATCATTTTTGTTGCATGAAAAAATAACTTGATTTTTAAAGGGTTTAGGCTTATTTTAATAGTTTTGCAATCGCATCAATTGGATTCACTCTTTCGTTATATTATGAAATTGATGCAACCACATGACATAAGTTGTCGTTTTAATGAATAGGAATTGAATTACACCCTCTTTTAGAATGGTATTTGAAGGTGGATGTGTACAGCTGGATTGATAAGGAGCCGAGCCCATAGTGAACTTGTACTTCAGGGAAAGGATGGGCCATAGATATAGAGCGGACTAAAGGAGAATTTTGAAGGTAGATAGACTGAACTAAAGAAACGAACAATAATGCTCGAAAGGCGTCGTTCTTAGGCATGGCCAATGAGCTCTATTGTTCATTCTATCTGGTTGAATCCATTTCTTGTCTCAATCAAGCTGAGGATGAAATCGATTCAGTTGTTATGAAGATTTACATAATTATAACCTGATAATACTGACTTTGGTTCCTTCTATAGAAGTTGAAACAATATCGGAGGGGTAAGCGCATGAGCAGCATTCCTAAGATTGTCATCCTTGGCGCAGGCTACGGGGGTCTATTAACCGCGCAGCGACTTCAAAAGGAACTGAATTATAACGAAGCAGATGTTACTCTCGTAAATCGGCATGACTACCATTATATAACCACGCATCTTCATATGCCGGCCGCTGGGACCGACTCGATTGAGCGCGCAAGAGTACCCATATCCAAATTGATTGATGAATTCAAGATTGATCTTGTGAAGTCCGCTGTTAAGGATATTAGGCCGCATGAGAAGAAAGTGATATTGGAAGATGGTACCTTGTCTTACGATGTCCTCGTTGTTGGTCTCGGAGGTGAACCGGAAACATTCGGAATCCCCGGGATGAGAGAACATGCTTTGACGATTCGCAGCATTAATTCAGTAAGGCTAATACGGGAACATATCGAATATCAATTTGCATGCTACAAAAATGACAGCAAGTCCAGCAGAATGAATTTTGTTGTTGGCGGTGCGGGCTTCAGCGGCGTAGAGTTCGTATCTGAGCTGGCTGACCGTCTTCCACGCCTATGCAAGGAGTTTGACGTCGATCCAGGGGTTGTACACCTTTACAATATTGAGGCAGCTCCGACGGCGCTTCCAGGCTTTGATAAGGAATTGGTCGATTATGCGATGAAGGTTCTGAAGAACAAGGGTGTATCACTGCGTATAGGTGTTCCTATTAAAGAATGCCTGCCCGAGGGAGTTATTATCGGGGATGGAGAGTACATTGAAGCTTCGACTGTCGTATGGACCGGAGGAATCAGAGGCAACAGGCTGGTGGAACAGGCAGGCTTTGAAGTGACACGTGGGCGCGTAGCCGTTGATGAATACCTGCGAGCGCCTGGCTTCGATAACATTTTCATTATTGGAGACAGCTCTCTCATTATGAGTGCAGAGGGACGGCCCTACCCGCCTACGGCGCAGATGGCGATACAGCAAGGGGTCAATTGCGCGAAAAATATTTCTCTGCTGATCCGGGGCAAATCGCTAGAGAAATTCAGATTTAATCATAAGGGGACAGTAGCTTCACTTGGCAAGGGAGAAGCAATCGCTGTAGTGAACGGGAAGAAGTGGAAGGGCTGGAAGGCTGCCCAGCTCAAAAAAGCAGTAGATATCAGGTATTTATATAAAATCGGCGGAATCCCGCTCGTCATTCAAAAAGGAAGGTTCTTTTAAAATTATGAGACATTGCAGTGTTCAAGTACGCGGGCTGCTCACAAGAGAGGAACTCAATCGGTATAATGCACTAATGGAAGTAGGCAGCTATTTGGAAGAACAAGACCGTTATGATCTATCTTATATTGTTCAGAAGGAAGTTGACATTCTTATTCTGCCGGCCATCGAGCGATTAAAGGAGAAGAGCAGGGATCGGGACCGTGCAACGGCGGAGTTCCTGGAATCACTGAAGAAGCTCGAAGAGGAAGATGAGGATTAAAGGGCGATGCTATCCAAAAAAGAGGATGTACTGCAGGTTAGTATGCAGTGCATCCTCTTTCTGTAAGCTTACAGCTTAAGCATGGCTTCAAATGACTCCGGTGTCAGCAGGCTTCCTACATAGAAGGAACCAAATTCACCATAACGTGCGCTGACTTCATCAAAACGCATTTCATAGATCAGCTTCTTGAATTGAAGAGCATCGTCTGAGAACAGCGTTACTCCCCACTCCCAGTCATCGAAGCCGACAGACCCAGTAATGATTTGCTTCACTTTGCCCGCATAGCTGCGGCCGATCATACCGTGACTTCTCATCATTGTCTTGCGCTCGTCCATGGACAGCATGTACCAGTTGTCACCGAGATCCCGCTTTTTGTTCATAGGATAGAAGCAAATGTATTGATTCTTCGGAAGAACAGGCTTCAGACGGGCAACAATCTGTGGATTCTGCATTGGATCTTCATCTTTGCCTAGATAGTTGCTAAGCTCAACTACGCTGACATAAGAATAGGATTTCGTCGTAAATTGGGCAAATGTTGTTTTGTTAAAGGCATTCTCGATGGCATTAAGATCTTCTAGCGTTTCACGCAGATGCATCATGACGAAATCGGCTTTTTGGCCTACTACTGTATATACGGTAGAGCTTCCCTTGCCGGATTCCTCATCCGCTGCCCAGGCGCTTAGAAATTCCTGTAATTCATCGGTGGCAACCGCGCGGGTCTCATCGTCAGCCGCACGCCATGCCGCCCAGTTGATCGATCTGAAATCATGAAGGGCATACCAGCCCTCGAGAGTTAAAGCTGCTTCGCTCATCTGTTCATCACTCCTGATTGGAATATTTATTGTAAAAGAGTTTTCGTTTAGTGGTGCATGCAGCTATATTGTATCAAAGCGTAAAGCGGCTGGGCAAATGAAGATCTCATTAAGTGCGCTTTTTTTGAGGTTGAGCGCATTGCCTGTACCTCGCATTTGAGTTAAACTAATTATTATCTATTATGGGCTTGCATACATGAATTGGCAGAAAGAGGGGGAAGGTGAACGGATGCAGATTTTACCTGTACTTGTTCTCATGGTTTTATTTTTTGTCATGATGTTTGGGATTGGTTTCATTTTGAATATGCTGATGAAGACAACGTGGTTTCCTTCCTATTTGTTTGTCATTGTGCTGATTCCTGTCGTTATTTTTACCATGTGGGATCAGGAGAGTATGAGCCTTGGTGCACATCTCGGTACATATCGGCTTGTTGATTATTTAACAGGTATTGCTGGGCTTGTTGGAGCAATTATGAGCGGGTGGACAATTAAGAAGCTAAGGCTTGGTGGATATCGAATGTTTTAATCAATAATTATCGCAGGACGCCTCTTTCTGGATGAAGAAAGAGGCTCTTTTGTCATATAGGGGTTCACTTTTCATAGAATGATAGAGTACAATAGTAAACCGTAGCTTTCAAAATAGAAGAATGGTCGATTAATGTCGTATAAGATGAAATAGCGGAAAGATTAAGCGGGGAAATTGGCTATTTTTGAAGATTTAAGCTGCCGTCTTTTATGATAGAATAGAGAAACATTATTATTCGGAAGAAGGAGAAATGAGCGATGCGCATGAAGAACATGCTGCACTTTACCGAGAATCATCGATACTGCGTTTTCCGCGAGTTTGGACTTAGCAGCCTGGACGAACGGATGCTCAGCTCCGCATATCAGCCCATGGCGGGGGCCTTTGCTATTAGCTTGTACAGGCTGTTATTTCAGCATGTCAGAGCAGATCAAATCGGCTTCTCCACGATGGAGCAGCAGCGCAAGCTGTTCCTGGCACTGGGACTCGAGCCCAGTGATAAAGGACGCAAGTATTTGATGGAGCAAACCTCCAAGCTTGAAGCCGTAGGGCTGCTTCAGACTTCCCGAGTTTATATACCTGAGACAGATGAATATACCTATGAGTATGAGCTGTTTCCTCCCTTGTCTCCCGGTGAATTTTTTCGGACACAGCATCTGACGCTGCTGCTGAGAGATAAGATTGGCAAGTTTGCAGTCCTTGCACTGAGATCGCAGATTTGGACTGAAGATGCCGAGGAAGCAGGAACACCATCAGCGAACAAGGAGAATATCTCTGTCCCGTTTTACGATATATTTGAGCTGAATACCCATGTCATTGATTATGAGCTTGAGCAGGCATTATCCGAGATGTCGAGTGCTAGATCTGAGGCAAGTACGCCGGCTGTGCCTGAGAATGACCAGCTGAACTATGCGGATATTATTTTGCGCTTTCCACGAGAAGCTGCCAATCGGCGTTATGTTGAGCAGCTTAGATTCGAGCCGGATCAGCTTGGACTCGTGAATTATGTTGTACACAAATATGACCTTGGTATTCAGGATGTATGCAGATTACTTGATGAGGACGAAGTATTTAACACCCGTGGGGAGATTATACTGGATCGTCTGCAGGAGCTGGCTAGCAGCATGTTCAGGCAAGGGAAGAAGCGGAAGGAAGAGCGGTCCATCCACGCAGCCAAAGTGGTCAGCATGCGGCAGGCGCTCGACAGCAAGCAGGCAGACGAGCCTCCAGTCGAGCATGTGGTAGAGATGGAATATTATTTGGAAGTGCCGCCTCAATTCTCTTCTAAATGTGATATTCACCAGTACAACATGATGCTGCGTAATGAACCTTATTTGCGTTTGCTGCAAACCTTTTTCCCAGGTTCGGTACCCGACAATCTCATTGACATATTCGAAAAAGTAGACCTTAGCTACAAGCTTCCGGGCGAAGTCATTAATGTATTGATCCATTATCTGATGACCTTGCTGGTATCTGGAAGTGAACAGCGTATCAATCGTAATTTTGTGGAAGCCATTGCTTCCAATATGCTGCTCAAGCAGGTCAATACTTATGAAAAAGCGGTACAGTATATTCGTGACCAGTCGAAGTTCAAAGGCAGCAAGGATAAACCGAATGAGAAGGCTCAAAGACCGGGACGTGCGCGAGGCTATGCTTCTCAGCAGGCAAGGTCTAAGCCGGACATTCCTATTGTTCAAGATACGGGAGACGGTGCTTCGGTTACCGAAGAAGAACTCGAAGAGATGATTCGCTATGCAGAGGAAATGCAGGCGAAGAAGTCAACCCGCTAAAGAAGAATGAATTCTAGCAATATATATTTCAAGACAAGAAGGGAGGGCACAAACTAAGGATGGGACCGCTAGGACAAATATTACAGCAGATGAATCCGTCGTTTCGTCAACAGTCTCATGCCATTGCGGACAAGCTGAAGGCCGATCCTTCCGTTCGCCGGTTCTTGGAAGAGAACCCTGAGGTTGATGACACCCGGTTTATGCTCTCATTATCCAAGTTTTTTCAGTATGCCAAAGACAGCAGTAATTGTGCGAATTGTCCAGGTCTTGCGAATTGCCCGAATGATTTCGAAGGACATTATTCGAAATTGTCAGTTGAGCATTTTAATGGTGAGCCTGAAATTATAGATAAAAAAACACCCTGTAACCTGCAGCTCGCAGCAATGCACAAGAAAAAGGTTAAGGAGCGCATTCAGAGCTTCTATGTGGATGAACGCGCTTTGAGTGAAGGGTATAACGTTGCCGAAATTTTGAGGAAAGATCTGCAGCGGGCGCCTGCCGTAAATCAAGTATTCCGCTACGTCAATGAAGCGAAGCAGAACGGGTTGTCGCCGCATGGACTGTATCTGGAAGGCTCTTTTGGCACAGGCAAGACATTCCTTATGGGATATTTGCTGCATGAGCTGGCACTTGAAGGGTTCACTGGCGTGATTGTTTATATGCCTGACTTTGTAGAGGATCTGAAATCCATGTTCCAAGATGGACAGAAGCTGAAGGAAACGACAGAAATGCTAAAGAATTGCGATCTGCTCATATTTGATGACATCGGAGCAGAGAACCTAAGCCCTTGGGTACGGGATCATGTACTGGGCTCGATTCTGAACTATCGTATGAACCGCAAGCCGACGTTCTATACTTCGAACTATAATATGGAGAGCCTGGAGCAGCATCTGAGCTTTACGAGCAAAGACGGGGAAGAACGGCATAAGGGACAACGATTAATGGACCGGATTCGTCCTTTTGTCGATGTGGTTCCTGTACGTGGGGATAATCAGCGTGGTAAACATCGGTAGCTGAAGGCAGCTAATGAAATTAGAATTTGCGGGCACAATAAACAAAGTCTGATCATCCCGTAATAGCGGACGAATCAGACTTTGGCTTGGGTCATGCAGCTTTCTATAGAAAGCCTAAGTCATCAGGAACTTAATGATAACCATACCGAAAAAGATAACGGTCATCAGCACGAACATGCCGACGAATCCGCCAATGAGATCGAAGAGATCGTTACGAGGTTCTTCGTTCACATGGGACCTTGGATCGTACGGTCTGACAATGTTTGGTTCCATGATGCTGCCCTCCTCCATTTACGTACTAAAACAATATAAGTATAACCACAACAGGAAACACTTGTAAAGATTTCGTGAAACCGGAAACATTTGTAAACAATTCGCAAAATATATGCATATGCATGTATTTCCTTACGGAAGTCGTTGTGCTATAATGAACTCATCGTTTACCAGAACGATATGAAGTTCAAAGATAATTACGCAGTATATATAAGGAGGACACAATTCATGGCTATTGTTAATGTATCCGATCAATCCTTTAACACTGAGGTTGAAGGCACAGGTACGGTTCTTGTAGATTTCTGGGCGCCTTGGTGCGGTCCTTGTAAAATGCTTGCTCCTATTCTGGAAGAGCTTGCTGGTGAAGTAGGCGATGATGTCAAGATCGCAAAAGTGAATGTAGATGAGAACCCTGAATCGGCTTCCCGTTTCGGTGTAATGAGCATTCCAACGCTGATCCTGTTCAAAGACGGTCAACCAGTTGACAAAGTGGTTGGTCTGAACTCTAAGGAAAACCTGAAAAATCTGATTTCCAAGCACTAATTAGCTTAAGGAATTTAGATGGTAACGCCTCCGGCATGATAGCCTGGGGCGTTTTTTCATGGAACTTGCAGTTTGAGATGAAGACTACTGGATAGTACTTGATCGTACGAGGAAAGAGGTTATACTATAACATAGGGAACATGCATTCGTTATTTGGTCCCTTTTGCAGATGCACTTAAATATTCCAATTTAACGTTTATTATATAGATTTTATTGTACAGTTTTACAGGGAGGGGGAGCTGAGTAAGATGGAATCACATCTGAGCCATATCCAAGACCAGGAGAAGGCGTTAGAGCAGATTAGGCACAAGCTGGCGCTGCTGCCCGATCTGCCTGGCTGTTATCTGATGAAGAATGACCAGGGAACGATCATCTACGTCGGGAAAGCCAAGGTGCTGAAGAATCGGGTGCGCTCTTATTTTACAGGAAGCCATAACGGGAAGACGCAGCGGCTTGTTGCGGATATTCGGGATTTTGAATACATCGTAACAAGCAGTAACAAAGAGGCGCTTCTGCTGGAGCTGAATCTAATCAAGAAGCATCAGCCTCGTTACAATGTGCTGCTTAAGGATGACAAGACATTTCCATATTTGAAAATAACGAATGAGCGGCATCCAAAGCTGGAAGTCACACGCCGGGTGCTGAAGGACAAGGCAAAATATTTCGGTCCATATCCGAACTCCTACGCAGCACATCAGACGAAGAAGCTGCTTGACCGGATGTATCCGCTGCGTAAATGCGGAGTCATGCCGAAGGAAGTGTGCTTGTACTACCATATGGGACAATGCCTTGCGCCTTGTGTCAAAGAGATTGATAAAGAAACCTACGAAGGTATTAACACAGAGATCGCTTCCTTCCTAAGCGGGGGTCACGAGGAGATCAAGAAGGATCTCCAGAAGAAAATGGAGGAAGCGGCAGAGGATCTATACTTCGAACGGGCAAAGGAACTGCGCGATCAGATTATCGCGATTGATGCCCTGATGGAGAAGCAGAAGATCACTACGGCCGATACCAAGGACAGGGATGTGTTCGGTTTTGCGGTAGACAAAGGCTGGATGAGTGTACAGATTCTTTATATACGCCAGGGCAAAATGATCGAGCGCCATTCCACCTCTTTTCCTTTTTACGGAGATGCGTATGCGGACTTCATTTCTTTTGTGACCCAGTATTACAGCGACAATCCGGCATTGCCGAAGGAAATACTCCTTCCCTTGCTGCCTGAGGAGGAACAGGAGGAAGCCGTTGTAATTGCTGACGAGGCTGCCTTAGGAAATCAAGAGACGAGCGGAATCGACGATCCCGTCAGTGCGGCCGGACTACTTCAAGAATGGCTGGATATCAAGGTGCTCATCCCGAAGCGGGGATTGAAGCATCGAATGGTCTCGATGGCCACCGAGAATGCGAAGGTATCTCTCGATGAGAAATTCCGTTTGATCGAGCGGACAGAGGAGCGCACTTCAAAAGCCGCCCAGCGCTTGGGAGATGCGCTTGGATTACCTACTCTCAGCCGTATTGAAGCGTTTGATAACTCCAATATTCAAGGAGCAAATCCGGTATCTGCAATGGTCGTCTTTATTGACGGCAAGGCAGAGAAAAAAGAATATCGCAAATACAAGATTCGATCCGTTAAAGGACCGGATGATTATGAAACGATGCGTGAAGTTATCCGTCGCAGGTATGAGCGTGTACTCAAGGAGAATTTGACCCAGCCTGATCTGATCATTGTCGATGGCGGTCGTGGTCAGATATCCTCAGCGCTGGATGTCCTTCACAATGAACTGGGGTTATATATTCCAGTATGTGGGCTCGTCAAGGATGCGAAGCATAAAACATCGCAGCTTATGATCGGAGATACGTTCGAAGTCATTCAACTGCCGCGGGACAGTCAGGAGTTCTACCTGCTTCAGCGCATTCAGGAGGAGGTTCACCGCTTCGCCATCACATTCCACCGTGAGCAGCGCGGCAAATCGATGGTTGTTTCCCGTCTGGATGCCATACCGGGTATTGGCGAGAAACGACGCAAGATGCTGCTTAAGCATTTTGGATCTCTGCGCAAAATTAAAGAGGCCAGCATTGAAGACTTCCGGCCTCTATCTATTGGCGATAAGCTCGCCCAAACTATTATTGACTCTCTTCAGGATGAGGAGCCGTAAATATCGGCTTCTCTTTTTTGGTTCCCGAATGATAACGGTAAATGACATAACCCACGATGGCAGGAAGTATCATCCAGAATACTCCAGCAGCTATATTCACTGCATCCTGCATGGCGAGCAAGCTGATGCCCATCAAAATGCTGTTAAAGATGACATGGCTGAATACAGCAGTGATGAAGCCATATTTGATCATAATGAAGCTGAATACAAGGCCGATAATCGTGAGTTCGATCGGTCTTGTGATGACAGGGTAGATCGGATACAGCGTATGACCGAACGCCCAGATGAGAGACGTAATCATCGCGGCCAGCACGGTGCTTCGTACCATCTTCTTGAAGATTCGGATACCGAATAAACGGTAAACGGCTTCTTCCCCAATTCCGGCCATCCAGGCAAGAATAGGCATAAGCCACGGATAGACCATGTTATAAGGGGATTGGCTGGCATCTGTGGTAGACCATACGCCGAGCCCCTTTTCAAGCACGAAGAAGATGACGGACTGCAATCCAAGCAGTATAAATGCCCATAAGTAACCCGAATACATGCTGTGAAGCACATAATGGCCATATCCAGGCTCCCTGGCCCTTCCCCATAGATTGTAGCCGTCTTTTCGCCAGAGCCCGTTTCCTGCAACCAGAGAGAAGTATACAAGAGCGGTCATAGCTAGCGTAAACAAGGTTTGGATTCCAAACAAGATGACAAGCATAAGGGTAGAATAACCTTCCGCTTGGAATGTTGGAAGCAAGTTAATTGTACCGATCATGGAGAACAGGAAATACAGAATGGATAACCAGATTCCTCTTTTGAAGGAGGTATAGGCTCTCGTCAGTACACTGTACACGATGGCGAGCACACCGAGCAGCAAGGTGAATAAACCATAGCCTGCAAGCGTCATCAGGTTGGCTCTAGCCGTTTCCTTAGCCACATACGCTGTGTGATCGGCAGGTACAGAGAACTCGGGTTCAAATGAACGAATATCGCCATTCTCGTAAGTGAAATGAAGCTTCAGTGTGCTTTCTCCCAGCTCCTTGCTGTGATCTGCGTAGACGAGACCCGGATCGGCTTCTGTCGTTTCAAGCTCTAGTGCATTTACGTTATAGCCCAGTTCAGATAGAACGGGGACCGCGAGACTCACCTTATCTTCCAGTGAAATTCCGCCTTCGGATAACCGAAGCAGTGAGGCTCTTCCTTCTGATTCAGGAACTAGTTCGTTCGTCTGGTAGTCGGAATCAGGTGATTCCCGGATATAGGATACAGGCTTCGCGGTATTCATGTGAACATCTACGTTTAGGTATCCCCCTGAGTCTTGATCGGGGAGTCTTACCCGATATACATCATACGGATATTGTTCCTCAAACTCTTTGTCATACTGCTCAAGCAGCTTCTGATTAACCAGATAGCCGTATAATTCGGAACGTGACTGGTATGTAACTAATACATCCTCAAACAAAATCTTATCGTTTAGTCCGAGTTCACTCTCGGCATATTGAAAGGCGGATTGGTATGCTTCTTTTTTGCTGATTACCTTCGCTGTCTGTTGTTCAGTTGACTGCATAGACGTTCCCGGCAATATCTGAAATATGAAAAACAAGATCAGGCCGATGGCCGCGAGCACCCCGAGCAAGCTATAGTTCGGTTTGAGCACTAAAGGCTGCCCTGGTCGATTCAATGTCATTCCTCCATTCTTACTTGAGATAGTTCAGCTTACATACAGTAAAGATAGCATATGCCGCTGTCTCAAAGCCAATGAATAGAGCAAATCCTTGAGAAAGCGGTTTACTGGCTTGAAAATGTCCAATAATGTTTCATAATATGTTGACTTTAAAGAAGTATATTCATTTTTGCACTTTTTTAGTGAAATTAAGGTGTTTTTTATTTTGTCTCACTTTCTTGAAAGTCTTATAATCGTGGTTGAACTTCATACGAGAAGCAATAAGCTGAATCCTAAAGTGAAAACAGGGGAACCAATACAATAGACCTCGACTTTAAGTGCTTGTTGGTTCTTTTTTATTGAAAGGAACATAGAACGAGGTGAATCTGTGCTTAACGAGCAGCACCGTATTTTCAAATTGAATCCACCGCAGATTTTGGTGCTTGGCTTTGCCGGCATTATCCTGATTGGCACCATTCTATTGATGCTGCCCGTCTCGAGCGCGAACGGAGAAAGCGTAGGATTCGTTGATGCGCTGTTCACAGCGACATCTGCTACATGTGTAACCGGACTCGTCATACTGGACACCGGATATGATTATTCAATATTTGGTCAGGTCGTCATCATGTTTCTGATCCAAATCGGCGGTCTGGGATTCATGACAATGACCACTTTGATTGCCATCGTATTCAGGCGGAGGATTTCATTGAGGGAAAGGCTGATACTGCAGGAAGCGTTCAACCAGAATTCTATTGAAGGCATTGTTAAGCTGGTTCGTAAAGTATTGCTCTATTCCCTGACGATTGAAGCAGCAGGCGCTGTTGTGTTTGCACTCAGATGGTCTTTCGATATGAGCATATGCAAGGCAGTATATTTTGGCATATTCCACTCGATATCATTGTTTAATAATGCGGGCTTTGATATCTTTGGCGACTATCGTAGTCTGACGATGTATGTAGATGACCCGTTTATCAACTTAACTGCGATGGCGCTGATCATTATGGGTGGACTTGGATTCGTCGTTCTCTCAGATGTGCTTGAGCTGCGAAAAAGAAAGAAGCGAACCCTGTCACTGCATTCAAAAGTAGTGCTGTCGATAACAGGCTTCCTGGTCGTCTTCGGTGCAATAGTTGTATTTATCTTGGAATTTAGCAACACGAAGACCTTGGGCGGACTGGATGCAGGCGGGAAGATTCTCGCTTCCTTCTTCCAATCGGTTACGGCGAGGACAGCCGGAGCAAATGCGCTTGATATCGCGGGCCTGCGTCAGGCAACCCAGTTTTTCATCATCGTGCTGATGTTTATCGGGGCTTCTCCGGGATCCACTGGAGGCGGGATCAAGACAACGACATTTGCCATCCTCGTCGGTGCAGTGTTATCCATGGTACGAGGCCAAGACGATGTGGTGATGTTCCGCTACCGTTTGGCTCAGGAGCGAATTACAAAGGCGCTGACAATCACGATGATATCGCTGCTTACGGTAGTGGGGGTAACGATGATTCTATCCACTACGGAAGATGCAAGGTTCCTTATGATCTTATTTGAGACGACATCGGCATTTGCTACGGTAGGGCTGTCTATGGGGCTTACACCCGAGCTGACAACCATTGGGAAGCTGCTGATCTGCCTGACGATGTTTGCGGGCCGTCTGGGTCCGGTGACGCTCGCTTATGCGCTCAATAGAAAGAGCAAGGAATTGTATAGACACCCAGAAGGCAAGATTATTATTGGCTAAAGAGGAGATTTGAGACTAACGTTATGAAAAATCAGCAATTTGTTGTTGTTGGACTCGGCCGCTTCGGTTCCAGTCTGGCAATGGAACTCGTAGAGAATGGTTATGAAGTCCTGGGTATTGACCGCAATGAGGAGATCGTCAATGACATGAGCGAGTTTCTGACACATGCGGTCGTCGCGGATGCTTCGGATGAGGATACGCTCCGTTCACTGGGAATCCGCAATTTTGACTGCGGTATCGTGGCAATTGGAGATGATATTCAGATGAGTATTCTTTCCGCCATCCTGCTGAAGGAGCTTGGTGTGAAAAAGGTCATTGCCAAAGCGATCTCGCTGCTGCATGGCAGGGCGCTGGAGAAGCTGGGTGTGGACCGGATTATTTATCCGGAGAGAGACATGGGCAAACGGGTTGCTCATCAGCTTGTCACACCGAATCTGCTCGATTACATTGACCTGTCCGACAATTACAGCATTGTAGAAATGACGGTTCCGAAATGCCTGGATGGCAAAACACTCTCCGAGCTGAATTCAAGAGCCAGATACAACTGCAGCATCGTCGCACTTCAGAAGAATGAAGGTGTAATTATTGCACCGACTGCACTCGATCATGTGCACACGGGAGATATCATGATTATTATAGGGACCAATGACAACATTGATCGTTTTGACGAGGAAGTCATCAGCCAGTAAGAATATATCCGAGCTAACCGCGCCTAGCAGCAAAATATTCACGTATCTCGTGAATCCACTGCTTGGCTGTCGCGCTTAGCTCTTCTTTTTGTCCATAGATCATGCAGGTCGTACGTCTTGTTTGTCTAAGCTCAGGAATATGAACTGTTATCAAGTCGTTGTCTGCAAGCAGCTGTGGCCTTAAGTAGGATTTGGGGAGAAGGGCGGCAAGCTTGCAGGTTGGAAGCAGACGCACAATGGCTTCAAAGGAATCAATCTCCATCCGAATATCCGGCATGACTCCTGATCTATGGAACAGGTCATCCGTTAATTTACGATACCAGGTACCCTTTGAGAAGGTGATCATCGGCATTTTTTGCAGATCATCCATTTTGGATGCTTGTCCGCTAAGAGGATGTGTGCTTGCGACAACGAGCTCGAGATGGTCATCGAAGAGAGGAAGACAGTTCAGTCCCGGCTCGTTAATGGACGAAGCGACGATGCCTACATCAGCCTGCTTGTCGCGCACACTCGATACAATCTCATGGGTCTTGCCTGTAACGAGCTTGATCTCCGCATGCGGATGATTGTCCATAAATGCCGTGATCAGCGGAGGGAGTGTCGTCTGCAGGGTCGTTAAGCTGGCACCCAGTGTGATGGCGCTGTCCGTGTCGTCCTTGAATTGGGCCAGCGCCTGCAGAAATTTCAGCTGCTGTTGCTGCTGTTCAATCGCAAAATCATAAGCAAGTCTTCCGATGGAAGTCAGCTCCAATCTTTTGCCAACACGATTAAAAAGGGTAACGCCCAGTTCATCCTCCAGTTTGGCGATCTTGCGGGAGAGAGCAGGCTGCGACAAGTTTAACAGCTTGGAGGCTTGGTTAAGGCTGGATTGCTCAACAACAGCGGCAAATGCTTGCATTTCTTCATACATAGAAGCTTCATCCTCCTGTTCAGCGTTTATTAACGTATATACCTTATACCCTATAGTTATAACATTTAATAATTATATTGCAATTCCCTTATAAGAAAAAAAAGAGTAACATAAAAGCGACACAGGTTGTTCACAAGTTAAGCAAAAACTAGAAATTTGTCGAGCTTAGTGAACTGAAGGTCACTGTGTAGTCCAGATCATTTGAACCGGAGACATCATGAACTTTTCATGAGCCATTCCCTGTGCATTATATTTTTTCTAGACGGGGAGCAGGAGCTTTCGTTCATTTTATCTTCTAAATTCAAATATGAAAACGCTGTACATGGAAAGGGGAAAGTCAGTTTATGAAAGGTTACTACGCCCGAAAGATTCACTCGCTTCTAGGCCTCATCCCTCTGAGTGTGTTTTTCCTTATGCACATGTTCTCGAACTTTGCAGCCGTTGAAGGCGGGCCGGAGAGGTTCCAGTCGGCAGTAGACTTTATCAACAGCCTTCCGCTGGTGCTTCTCATGGAAATCTTCGTGATCTATGTGCCTATGCTGTATCACGGTGTGTATGGATTGTACATTGCGTATCAGGCCCAGCCGAACGTTGGCAGGTTCAACAATGAGCGCAACTGGAGATATACGCTGCAGCGTATATCCGGCGTCCTTACATTTGTATTCGTTATCTGGCACGTCTATCAGACACGCGTTCAGGTATTTCTGGGCGAGGTGAGCCACGATGAGCTTGGCGCACTGATGCACAGCATTGTAACGAATCCTGTATATTTCATTATTTATCTCATTAGTGTCGTGGCAGCTTCGTATCACTTTGCCAACGGACTATGGGCATTCCTTGTAAGCTGGGGAATTACGCGTGGTCCTCGTGCACAGCGAGTATCGTCATACGTATGCATGAGCTTGTTCGCAGTCTGCTCCATTATGTTCGTTGCATCCATATTTGCATTCCGCTCTGTGGAATTTGATGTATCTGCTGTAATCGAAGCGTTGAAAGTAACAGTCTAAGCTGTAAGAGGAGAGTGAACTAGAAATGGCTACATCCAACATTATCGTCGTGGGCGGCGGTCTTGCAGGACTTATGGCAACAATCAAGGCTGCAGAAGCAGGAGTCCACGTTCATCTATTTTCCATTGTACCTGTCAAAAGATCTCACTCCGTATGTGCTCAAGGTGGTATTAACGGCGCGGTTAACACCAAGGGGGAGGGCGACTCTCCGTGGGTTCACTTTGACGATACCGTATATGGCGGTGACTTCCTGGCTAATCAGCCGCCGGTTAAGGCAATGTGCGAAGCCGCACCAGGCATCATCCACCTGATGGACCGGATGGGCGTTATGTTTAACCGGACACCGGAAGGACTGCTCGATTTCCGCCGTTTCGGAGGCACTAAGCATCACCGTACCGCATTCGCAGGTGCGACAACAGGCCAGCAGCTGCTGTATGCGCTGGATGAGCAGGTACGCCGCTGGGAAACAGCAGGGCTCGTCACGAAGCATGAGCATTGGGAGTTTTTGCAGGCGGTTGTTGATGATGAGGGAGTATGCCGCGGGATTGTGGCTCAGGATCTGCGCAGTATGGAGGTTGTTACATTCGCGGCGGATGCGACAATTCTGGCGACGGGTGGTCCCGGTATTATATTTGGTAAGACGACGAACTCAGTTATTAATACAGGTACAGCGGCAAGTGCGGTGTATCAGCAAGGTGTGACTTATGCGAACGGAGAATTCATCCAGATTCACCCGACAGCGATACCGGGTGATGATAAGCTGAGACTGATGTCGGAATCGGCACGGGGTGAAGGTGGACGAATCTGGACTTACAAGGACGGTAAGCCTTGGTATTTCCTTGAAGAGAAATATCCGGCCTATGGTAACCTTGTACCGCGGGACATTGCCACACGTGAAATTTTTGATGTGTGTGTTAACCAGAAACTTGGTGTTAATGGCGAAAACATGGTTTATCTTGATCTGTCTCACAAAGATCCGAAGGAGCTCGACGTTAAGCTCGGCGGTATTATTGAGATCTATGAGAAATTCATGGGTGACGATCCGCGCAAAATTCCGATGAAGATCTTCCCTGCGGTTCACTACTCTATGGGCGGCATATGGGTCGACTACAACCAGATGACCAACATTCCGGGATTGTTTGCTGCAGGAGAGTGTGAATACCAGTACCACGGGGCCAATCGACTTGGCGCCAATTCTCTCGTATCTGCTATTTACGGAGGAATGGTTGTAGGTCCTAAGGCGGTTGAATATATCAAGGGACTTAAGAAATCGGCACAGGATGTTTCCTCTTCCGTGTTCGATAGACATCAGAAGCAGCAGGCTGACAAATACGACCGCATTACCAAAATGCAGGGCACAGAGAATGCCTATGTTATTCATAAAGAACTCGGCGACTGGATGAAGGACAATATGACGGTTGTCCGTTACAATGACCGTCTTGAAGCTACCATCGGCAAAATTAAGGAATTAAAAGAGCGTTACCGGAACATTAACGTGAACGATACATCGAGCTGGAACAATACGAGTGCATCCTTTACAAGACAGCTGTGGAATATGCTGGAGCTGGCTGAAGCGATGACATTGGGCGGATTGCTTCGTAATGAAAGCCGCGGGGCGCATTACAAGCCGGAGTTCCCGGATCGGGATGATGAGAACTTCCTGAAGACGAGTCTTGCAAAATGGACGCCGGACGGTCCGGAAATTTCGTATGAGCCTGTTGACGTATCTCTGATTCCGCCGCGTATCCGTGACTATTCGAAAGACAAATAAGAGCAACAAGATTTAATTATAAACAGTAAGGAGGAACCATCATGGCAGAAACCGCTGTTAATAAACAAACAGTGAAAAGTGTAAAGTTTGTAATTACCCGCCAGGATAAACCGGACTCTCCTTCCTATATTGAGGAATTTGAGATTCCGTACCGCCCCGGAATGAACGTCATCAGCGCGCTTATGGAAATTCAGCGCAATCCGGTGAATACTTCGGGCAAACAGATTGCTCCGGTATGCTGGGACTCCAATTGCCTTGAGGAAGTCTGTGGTGCATGCTCTATGGTTATTAACGGGAAACCGCGCCAGGCATGTGCTGCACTCGTGGACCAGCTGGAGCAGCCCATCCGGCTTGAGCCGATGAAGACATTCCCGGTAGTACGAGATTTGGTTATTGATCGAGATCGCATGTTCAAGGCTCTTAAACGGGTCAAAGCATGGATTCCGATCGACGGAACCTATGACCTGGGACCGGGCCCGCGGATGGCGGAGAAGAAGCGCCAGTGGGCTTATGAGCTGTCCAAGTGCATGACCTGTGGTGTCTGCCTTGAAGCATGCCCTAACGTGAATGACAAGACAGACTTTATTGGTCCAGCAGCGATCTCACAAGTCCGCTTGTTCAATGCTCATCCAACAGGTGAGATGAACATGGAAGAGAGACTGGAGTCGCTCATGGAGGATGGAGGAATTGAAGGCTGCGGTAACTCGCAGAACTGTGTAAGAGCTTGTCCAAAAGGCATTCCGCTTACGACCTCGATCGCAGAGATGAACAAGGATACGACGAAGCATATGTTTAAACGCTGGCTGGGGGCATAAGGCCCCGCCTGACGATATGAATTGCAAGAACTCCGTCTTGAAGCTGAAGACGGAGTTCTTTATATTGGCAGAGCCATGCCCGCCAGACTCCATACAGAGACTCGGAGTGTGCTATAATCGGAACTAACTGAGGAAGGGATGTGCAATACATTTGACGGAACCGATAATAGACAGACCCGTGACCCGGACAGAAATTGGCGAAGGACTCTATGAGCTGGGGCTCAGAGCCGGGATGACGTTGATTGTGCATTCCTCCTTGAAGAGCTTCGGCGGATGGATTCCGGGGGGAGCTCCTTCTGTAGTCCTTGCTCTGCAGGATGTGCTGGGCCCGGAAGGCACGCTTGTCATGCCGACGCAGTCAATGGATCTAACGGACCCATCCACCTGGATGAACCCTCCTGCAGACCCGAAGTGGTGGGAGCTTATTCGTGCTGAAATGCCGGCTTATGACTCGGAAATGACAGAAACTTCTGGAATGGGTGCTATTGTTGATGCATTCAGGCAGAGCAAAGCTGCAATGCGTAGTTTGCATCCGCATGTATCTTTTGCGGCGTGGGGACGACTGGCACCCTATATTATAGAGAACCATGCTTATGATTATCCGCTGGGCGAGAGATCACCTCTTGCCCGGCTGTACGATGCGGATGCTTATGTATTGTTAATTGGATGCGGTCACGATCGGAATACTTCACTTCATTTGGCTGAGTACCGAACGGAATATAAAGGGAGGAAGGAAATTCAACAGCAGGCTCCTGTCCTTGTACAAGGCAGCAAGCAGTGGATCACCTATCGTGATTATAATATCAGCTCCGATGATTTTGATAAGCTGGGACATGATTATGAGCAGGCTGACGGCTCAGTATACGCGAGAGCTCATATCAGGAAGGCCCCCTGCTTCCTGGCACCGCAGCGTACACTGGTCGATTATGCTGCGGAGTGGCTCAGGACACAGAGACGGCTATAGCATTTCATTAGAAAGGGGAAATTACGCCTTGGAATTTACACCACGCCCGAACAGGGATCCAGAGCATAAACCTGAACGTCCCAAGGATGGAAGTGAGACGGTTCCGGCCATTTTCCCTGGTAAAGCCAAGCAGCACAATCCTTCCCGCAGAAGCTTCTTGAAGAAGATCATGAAGCTGGGGCTTACCGCTGGTGCCGGTCTGTTTACGGGAGGATATGCGTGGCTGTGGGAGCCGCGGAATCTCGAAGTGGAGCATGTGAACCTTACACTCCCCCGATTGCCTCAGAGCTTTCGGGGTATGAGAATTGCCCATTTCAGCGATATGCATTTGGGGTTCCATATGGATAAATCCGATATGGAGCGATTGGCTAAGGCGGTTAGAGAGCAGTCACCGGATATCATTTGCTTTACTGGAGATATGGTAGAGGCGAAGGCCGAACCTATGGCAGAGTGTGTTCCGCTGCTCAAATCCATGCAGGCCCCTCTGGGCAAATATGCCGTGCTCGGCAATCATGATTACCGGGGACGGGAGTATAAGAAGCTGGCAAAGCTGTATCATGATGCCGGCTTTACCTTACTTGTTAATGAGCATGTTACGGTAGAGAGAAATGGGGACATCATTGGCGTAGCGGGTCTGGATGATGCCTTGAACGGTGTGCCTGATCCGTCAGCCGCACTTGATGGTCTGGAGGCAGACACATTTACGCTTCTCCTGATGCATGAGCCGGATTACGCCGATATTTCGTCTGGATACGCCTATGATCTGCAATTGTCCGGACATAGTCACGGAGGTCAGGTGAGAGCTCCTTTTGTCGGTGCTCTGACGACACCGCGCGGCTCGCACAAGTATATTCAAGGGCTTTACTACACCGGAGAAGAAGGGGCATCCATGCCCGTCTATGTAAATCGGGGTGTCGGTATGACCCAGCTGCCGATCCGTTTCCTATGCAAGCCCGAGCTGACGATTATACATCTGTAATATGAATCAATTGATCCTATATGCACATGAATAAGTGCAGCGGAACGAACAATAACAGAAAGGAAATGATAAGATGGAACGAATTGCCATGGTTTCCGAAGGAAGGAATCCATTTTGAGTGGCATGCGGGTCGGCTTGGTCATGAGCGCTTATCCTATTTATTCGGGTGCCCCGGATATGGATCTTCATATCAATGAAGTTCGTACGGGTGTTTATCACGGTATACAAAAATAAAGATAATGGACGATAGGAGCTTACTGTCATGTTCACGAAGCTTGCGCTAGGACGAGGACTGCCGGTGCTGAGGACAGAGCGCTTGCTCTTCAGAGGCCTTACGCCGAGCGATGATGAGGCAATCTTTCGTTTCTTGAATGACACAGAGGTCATAAAGTATTTGAATCGTGTACATTTGCCGACAAAGCTTCGGGCTAGGCGCTTGCTTAAGGAAATATGGATATCCGGAGCGAGACTTGAATCGGTTCATTACGGCATATGTCTCCTTGAAAATAATGAGCTAATCGGGGTTATCTCATTTCAGCAGTGGAAGGAAGACAAGAAAGAAGCACAGATCGGATATATGTTTGACCGCAGATTTTGGGGTCAGGGGTACGGAACGGAGGCTGTTTCACGAATGATCCGTTTCGGCTTTGAGGAGCTCGGACTTCAGCGAATTGAAGGCAAATGCCAAGAACATAATCAGCGCTCCCAGAAGGTTCTCATCAAGAACGGAATGAAGCTTGTTCGGACACATAAGCATTTCTCTTTGTTTCAAAAAAATGGACAGGATGTACTCGTATATGTGAAAGAACAGTCACTTTGAAAAAGTAATTCAAACTCATAACTTATCCAAAAGATGAATTTGAAACTAAAAAGATTAAAGCGAATGGCATTATAAAATGAATTCAAGTAGGTACATTATGAAAATCGAACAATGGTTTAGACATCCCGCAGGGATCGTAGTTAGTGCAGTTGTTGCTACCATGCTGTGGGGAAGTGCGATGCCGATTATAAAGATCGGCTATGAAGATTTGGGTATTGTTGCTGCGGATTACGGAGCCCAATGGTTGTTTGCGGGCTATAGGTTTACGTTGGCAGGTCTGCTGCTTATTATATTTCATTATTTGGTAACCCGAAGAAAAGGGAAAACAGAGCAGCTAAATAAGCTTGGAAAAGGAAGGTTGTCTCGTCTGGCCCTCATTCAAACCTTTCTTCAATATTTACTGCTGTATGTAGGACTCAGCTACAGCACAGGGATACAAGGGTCCATCATAGTGGGATCAACCTCCTTGTTTCAAATGCTCTCCGTACGCTTCGTGAATTCAGCAGAACGCCTGACAGTAATGAAGATCACCGGATTGCTGCTGGGATTCTTAGGCATTGCTGCTGTTGGCATCGGAAAAGGGGATCTCAGTCTCTCCTTTGGCTGGGGAGAATTGTTACTGCTAGGCTCTGCTTTCTTTGGTGGTGTGGGTAATGTGCTGGCGAAGCAGGAGAGCAGACATGAGCCCGTGTTATCCTTAACGGGAAGACAGATGGCGCTTGGAGGACTTCTGCTCATTGTGGTCTCTGTACCGATGGTCGGCGTAGCCCCTTTTCCAATTAACGGCACTCTATTGATGTATTTATTGTATCTATCCGTACTATCGGCTGTAGGGTTCGGAATCTGGAATACGATTATGAAATATAATGATGTCGGGCGTGTATCGATGTATTTATTCCTGATACCGGTATTTGGTGTAATATTATCTTCCATTCTGCTTGGGGAGCAGATGTCCGGCTGGGTTGGTATTTCACTGTCGCTGGTTGTCAGCGGAATACTAATTGTAAACAGGTCGGTCACTGTCAAAACCATGGTTTCACCACCCAAAGCGGATGCGCGGCAGTCGTAATGTAAATAGTGTACTTTGTTACACAAATGAAATATTACTGAAACTTAACTCTAACAGTGAGCGGGTAAACTTATTGACATGACCCCCTTTTTGATAATATAAATTTAATGCTGTTGGGACCCGTTTATTTGAGAAGCGGGTCCACTTTTTTTGCTCTTTTACATAAAAAAAGACCGCAGTATGCGGCCTGACAGTTTTTTTCGTTGTATTAAAGGGGAACAATCTGCATTTGCTTCTGTTTGTAATACACCCATTCGTTAAATCCGATCTCTATCAGTCTAGTGCGGACTTCCTCCCATTCGTCTCCAACACGAGACGGCTTATGCGCATCAGATCCGAACGTAACATATACACCGTAATAATGGGCTCTCTCCAGAATCTCATCAGCAGGATACCAGCCCCCGCATAATTTGGTCTTCCCTGAAGTGTTGATCTCAATCGCGATTTTTTCCTCAGCAATGACCTTTAAGGTCTCATCTATAGCCATGTTAGCAGGAATGTCGGCAAATGCAGGGTAATTTCCCTTCATGGCATCGATATGCCCAAGAATTTGAAACATGCCGCTTCTCGCGGATTGCCGGATCAGGTCATAATAAGCTTCTTTTACCTGAAGACTTTCCCGACTGTCCAGACCTTTCCATCTGTTTTTGTTAAAAATGCTCACACCGCCGGTGCTATGTACAGAACCGATGATATAATCGAAGGGGTACTTGCTGAGCGTCTCATGATAGATATGTGCAACTTCAGGAAAGAAATCGGATTCGATGCCGAGCAGGACATCAATTTTTCCTTCATACTCCTTCTTAATATCCAGAACTTCCTGTACATAATGACGAAGCTCTGCTTTGGCCATCGCGATCTTCGGGAAGGGTTGCTCCTCTTCGCTGCCGAAGTAGGGAGTATGATCGGATATGCCAATGGCGGCAAGTCCAGCCGATATACCAGCTTCTACGTAATCGCGTATATTTCCATCGGCGTGTCCACAGCGGAAATGATGCGTATGCAGGTCAAATTTCATTCATGTTCCTCCTTCTTCATTATTCCGAGCTCACAAACTGCGTTTCTGGCATTCCTTTGAGGTCACTCAGAAATTGCTGCATCGCTGAATTCAAATATCGGCTGGATTTATAAATGACCCCGACAGGGTGGCTGACCTCCAGCTCACTGAGCGGTATCATGACCAGCGTCCCGAGACGAAGCTCTGCAGCAATGGCTTGCTTGGAGATGACGGCTGCGCCGAGATCCAGCTCCACCATTCTTTTAACTTCTTCACTGCTGGACAATTCCATCACGATATTGGGCTCAATCCTGTGTTTATCCAAGATATTATCTACAAACCGGCGACCCACTGTATCCGGTGACAGCATGATGAGTGGCGTTGTACCCAGCGCATCAATCGTAGCGTGTTTTTTCTTTGCCAGGGGATGCTTAGGTGAGACTACCAATTCGAACGTGTCATAGTACAGGGTGGAGGTGCTTAAGTTAGGGTTCCGTTCAATAAGATAACCGATTCCGACGTCAATCATCCCGTTCTCCACTTGCTCATAGATCTGTGATGAAGGCATGGATTGAATGCTTGTCTTGATCCGTGGAAACTGATCTTGAAAATAGGACAGGATGCGGGGCAGGATTTGAATGGCAATGGATGTGGTTGTGCCCAGTAAAATATGTCCCTGTGGATTCTGATCAAGATCCAGCAGCTTCAGCTTCAGCTCATCCACAATCTCAAGAATCCGTTCGGCGTGGTTCAGAAATACCTTGCCGCGATCGGTTAGGGCAACCGGCTGTGATCTGTCCACAAGCACCGTTCGAAACTCATCTTCAAGGCTTTTGATCTGAGCTGAGACGGCAGGTTGTGTCAAATTAAGAAGTTCTCCGGCTTTACGGAAGCTCATCGTTTTGGAAATCGTTATCAGTGTCTCCAATTGACTGATGTTCATGACTAGCCTCCTGACTTCATAGGTTGCATAATAATTCGCTAATCGCGTTGTCTTCTCTTGAAAGTACTCTACTAAATTATAGGCGATTGGAACCGGCAGAGCAATGTAGATCCTGCCCGTGTCTTGTTCAGCAGTTTATGTAAAATGCAAATTTATTTAACATATCTCATGTAAAGTGATCATATGGAATCTAAAAAATATGCCTCAAATAATTATTAAAATAGAAAATGAATTATGGAGGGGTTACAAATGGATCCAAAACAGGCACGTGCATGGGTCATGTACGACTGGGCGAATTCCGCCTTCGCAACAACAATGATTGCGGCCGTACTTCCTATCTTCTATCAAAATGTTGCGGCAGCGGGACTGGATGATGCGATAGCGACCAGCTACTGGGCTTTCTCCCAAACCATCGCCATGATTCTTGTGGCCGTGCTCTCTCCCTTATTAGGAGCAGCAGCGGATGTGGGGGGACGCAAAGGCACCTATTTAATGATTGCAGCCATATTGGGAGCAGCCGCGAGCTCGGCTATGGCACTGACCGGGACAGGGGATTATATTTTTGTATCCATTCTTTTTATTATTGCCACACTGGGCTTTTCAGGCGGAAATACGTTCTATGATTCCATGCTGAGAGATATTGCCGCTCCTTCTGAACGGGATATGCTCTCCGCACGCGGCTACATGTTTGGCTACATTGGAGGAGGGCTGCTGCTTCTGGTTCATGTCGTTATGATCCAAGGTTGGGAAAGCATCGGCTTTACGTCGCAAATTCAAGCGATGCAGCTTGTATTTTTGACATCTGGATTATGGTGGCTGCTGTTTGCCATTCCGCTATTTCGAAGATTTCCTCTGCGTGATACGAGTGCTTCACGATCTGCGGGCCGTTCTGTGGGACAAACTGCGCTCCACAGTGTCAAAAGTGTGGCGAGCACACTTCTTCACGTGAAGAAGTATCCTGAATTGTTCAAATATCTAATTGCATTTTGGTTCTTTAATGATGGAATCAGCACGATCATCAGCATGGCTGCCATTTACGGAGCTGAAATCGGGATCGGTACAACGCACCTAATTACAGCACTTCTCATTACTCAATTTGTGGGTGTCCCCTTTACCTTTTTGTTCGGGAAGCTTGCGGGTAAGATTGGAGCCAAGCGTTCTCTGTATCTATCGCTCTGGTTTTACGTGGTCATTGTTATTTTCGGATACTTTATGGAAACGGCTCTCCATTTTTATATCTTGGCATTTATGGTAGGGGTGGTTCAAGGAGGATCTCAGTCTTTGGCAAGGTCCATTTACAGCCGCCTGGTGCCTGCCCATAAGACATCCGAATTCTTTGGGTTCATGAGTCTGTCCGGTAAAGTATCTGCTGCACTTGGACCTGCTGTCTTCGGCTTTACGGCAGCAGTCACGGGAACGAGCAGATTGGCTATTCTATCTGTGCTTATCTTTTTTGTTGCTGGCATATGGATGCTGACTCGGGTTAATTTGGCTAAAGGGGAAGCCGAGGCATTAGAGGATTTCGTGCCGCCGATTACAAGGAATCAAGGGAAACCTCCTGCTGCAACACTATAGTCTTATAGAACCATTTTTTTATATGTGGATCAACCGTGGATTAAATGCAATTTGGTATAAATATTCACTTCTTACTTGTCGATAACAATAATTATGGGCCTTTGGCTTGAATTCGTAATGAATTTTGGTGTGGCTTCAAGTATAATGTTGTTAAAATAATGGGACTTTTGATTCGTGACCATTAACCTAGTAAGGGGGCGCAATCGTTGAAAGCCGAAGTGATTAATCCTTTTTTGGAGTCCGCGCGGCTCGTATTTGAGCAATTGATTCAGATTTCACCTTCCGCTGGCAAGCTGGGTATTAAGCAAGTTGAATTTCTCGAGGATCACATCTGGATTCTAATCGGAATGACGGGACAATTGAACGGGAAGGTCGTGTTCGGAATACAGGAGCAGGTGGCACTGCGGATCGTCTCTGCGATGATGGGCGGATTTGTAATTTCGGAGATGGATGAAATGGGGCAAAGTGCGATTTCGGAGCTTGGAAATATGATCAGTGGAAACGCAAGCACGATTCTATACAATCAGGGCATTGCCGTTGATATTACTCCGCCGCAAGTGACGAAGTCCTCGCATCCAGCAATGGATGCGGTGACTCAGGCTCTAAGCATTCCGCTTATGATGGACGGCATCGGAGAGCTTGATATTCAGGTGATGATATCGTAAGGCAGAAAGATGCTTGAGCAGCTTACAGCCTAAATGAAACGTGTAATCTTGAAACCCGTTTGCAGGTACACTATGATCAGATAAATGAGTGAGCTGCATTCGGGAGGTGAGAAGTATGAAGTTAAAGGATAAGGTAGTACTCATTACAGGTGCTTCCAGCGGTATCGGCGCAATCTGTGCTCAGAAGCTAAGTGAGCAGGGGGCTCTGCCCTTGCTTCTGGCGAGGTCGGAGGACAAGCTGCAGAAGATAAGCGCCTCAATAGCCGGCACACCGGACTGGTATCCGCTGGACGTTACCGATAATGAACAGGTGGAAGCGCTGATTGCGAGGATCATCGACAGGTATGGACAGATCGACGTTGTGCTTAATAACGCAGGGTACGGTCAATTCGAGATGACGAAGGACATGTCAGTAGCGGCTTTTGAACAAATGATGGACGTAAATTATATGGGTACGGTACGAATGACGAAGGCTGTGCTGCCCCATATGCTTGCATCCGGACGGGGACATATCGTCAATGTCGCATCCATGGCGGGCAAGATTGGAACCGCAAAGTCCGCATCATATACGGCAACCAAGCATGCCGTTCTTGGCTTCAGCAATGCACTGCGTCAGGAGCTGAGAGAGACAGGGATCAAGGTAACGACGATTAATCCGGGGCCGATTGATACCCCTTTTTTCGAGACAGCAGATCCCGACGGTGGATACATTGGCAACTTGAAGGGCTTTATTATGCAGCCTGAATACGTAGCTGATAAGATGGTTCAAGCGATCATCAAACAGAAGGAGGAAGTTAATCTTCCCCATATCGCCGCTGCTGGAATTCGGCTGTATCAGTTGTTCCCGAGGCTGGCGGACAAGCTTACGTATGGCTTCTTAAATCGTAAATAGTATCAGAAAGCTCTTGAACATGAATGGTGTTCAAGAGCTTTTTTTGTGTGGTATTTGATTCGTTTTGCATCCATTTTTGCAAGACAGATGGAGACATCTGTATCGTTCATTTGTTTTTTTGACAACCGTAATTTGGTACGTGAACGTTTTTCGCATATAATGAACTGTAATGAATTTATAACAAAGGATGGACTTGAATGACGATGACATTTGATTCGCTCGGGCTGAGCTCGGGATTGATAGAACGACTTGGTGAACGGGGCATACAGACACCTTCTCCTGTGCAGGAGCAGACCATTCCCGTAATTAAGGAAGGCAAGGATGTGCTTGCACGCTCGCAGACAGGAACAGGAAAGACGCTGGCTTATTTGCTGCCGGTGCTGGAGACGGTAAATACAGATATTAAGGGTACTCAGAAGCTGATCCTCGCTCCAACACAGGAGCTGGCGATGCAGATTGTTCGTGAAGCCGAAACGTACGGAACTTACCGCGGCATTAAAACGCTGGGACTCATTGGCGGCGCGGCAATCAAGCGTCAAATTGAGAAGCTCAAGGAACATCCAGAGGTGGTAGTTGGTACACCAGGGCGAGTACGTGAACTTATTGAAATTCGCAAGCTGAAGATGCATCAGATTACGACGATTGTCATAGATGAAGTGGATCAAGTGTTCCAGCTCGGCGGAGCCGGAGATGTGGACCAAATTATGCATCGTTCACTTCGGGATCGTCAGCTTGTATTCATGTCCGCAACAGTGGATAAGGAGATGGAGCAGCTTGCCAAGCGCGAAATGAACGACATGATCACCATAGGCATTGAACCGGAGCAGATGACGGCGAGCGGCCTGACTCACCTCTATTTTGTAGCGAATGAACGGGAAAAGGTGGACATGCTGCGGAGAATTGTTCGTCATTTTGATCCGTCAAGAGCTATCGTGTTCGCGAATACGGCAGAAACCATTGCGGAAGTAGAAGGCAAGATCAACTTTATGGGTCTGTCTGCTGCGGCTTTGTATGGAGATGCCGATAAAATGACTCGGAGCAGAGTGCTTGCTAATTTCAGAGAAGGTAAAATCAAGCTGCTGGTAGCCAGTGATGTAGCGGCCCGCGGACTTGATATTCAGGATCTTCCTCTGGTCATCAACTTTGATCCGGCCTTTGATTCTGACCACTATGTTCACCGGGCAGGAAGAACGGGACGGATGGGGAAGACAGGAACCGTTATTTCCATTGTAGGCGAGAAGGAAACGTTCATTATGCGCAAATTCGCAAGAGAGCTCGGAATCGAGCTGATTGAGCGGGTGCTGTATGGGGGAGAAATACAGGAACGGAACGATCAAGCTGAGCGCAGTGCATTCCGCGAAGATTCAAGAGCAGGCGGACCAAGTAAAGAAACTGCTCCAAGAACGGCTTCTCCAAAAGCGAGCATCAGCCATGCCCCAGGCCGTCCGAAGGACAAGCCGGCTCCTGCCGGAAGGCGCAAGAATGAGAAGGCGCAAGATAAGAAAAACAAAGGGGCTCCTAAATGGCTCAAGAATAAGCGTAATGATAACAGCGAGTCCTAGAAGAAAGCGGGGATAAGATGGAACAGACACCAATCCTGCAAATTAACGGATTAAGCGGAGGATACAGTGCAAAGAAGCCGGTGCTGCATGATATTGATATTCGTGTGGCTCCTGGTGAAATGGTAGGCCTAATCGGTCTGAACGGTGCCGGGAAGAGCACCACGATGAAGCATATTTTAGGTCTGATGGTGCCTCATCAAGGAGAGGTTCTCATTGGAGGCAAACGCCGGGACGAGAATCCGGAAGCTTATCAGAGCGGCATGGCGTTTGTTCCGGAATCACCAGAGCTGTTCATGGAAATGACCGTTATGGAGCATTTGGAGTTTACCGCAAGGGCCTACAATGTTTCAAAAGCGGAGTTTGAAGAGAGGGCCGATCATCTCCTGGACATGTTCCGTATGCGGGACAAAAAAGACAGCCTGTCCGCCCATTTATCCAAAGGAATGCGTCAAAAGGTTATGATCATGAGCGCTTTTGTGGCTAGACCTCCACTTTACATTATTGATGAACCGTTTCTGGGCCTGGATCCGCTTGGTATCAGATCACTCCTGGATTTCATGATGCAAATTCGTGCATCGGGTTCTTCGATTCTGCTCAGCTCACATATCCTGTCAACGATAGAGAACTATTGCGATCGTTTCGTTATACTGCATGGCGGAAAGATTATATCACAGGGAACTTTGGAGGAGCTTCGCGCTCAATCTGGGATGAGACAGGCGCCGCTGGAGGAAATATTCTATAAGCTCGTACAAGGCGGGGATTAGAAGATGGATTTGCAGCAGCTATGGAAATCAAGACGAGGTGCATTCTGGAGCCAAATAACACCCTATCTAGGCTATGTATTGCAGAGCGGGGTGGCTGTCGTCCTTGGCTTTTCTCTGATCGCATTTTCCGCATGGTATACTTCGCTTGTGCAAGATGTTCCGAATGACTTTCCTATCCGGTGGGTCATGCTCGTTGTGCTCATTGCTCCGGTAATCTTCAGCAGCTATCGGACCTATCTTCGTCAGGCCGATATTGTTTTCTTAAGACCTCAGGAATATCGGATGCATCTGTATTTGCAAAACAGCTTTATTCGGGGAATCGTCTACAAAGCAGTTGGACTCATCCTGCTATTCATCCTATTGTGGCCGCTCTACATTCGGAGTGAGGGAGAACCTAAGCCCTTTTTGCTCTTTTTGATTGTGCTCGTGATTTTAAAATGTATTGCCAGCTTCGGAGGCTGGTGCGAGCAGCAAATGTTATCCAAGTCGTCACGGATGGGATACCGACTTCTGCGTTATGCCGTCATCACCTTGTCATTGTATGCATGGATATGGCATCAAGTCATACCCGGATTAATCTTCATCGCTATACTGACCGTGCTGTATGTCGTCTCTCTTCGTCTGCCTATACGATTGCCGGTTCATTGGGAGTATCTGATCGAAACCGAGCAGATCAGAGGGGCGAGAGTCATCAAGACATTAGGCTTCTTCGTAGAGGTCCCCGCGCTCAAGCAGCGCGTCCATTCCCGCCGTTTGCTTGCACCACTAGCTGAACGGATACCGTGGGGACAGGACAAGGCTTTTCAATACTTAATAGCCAAGACCTTCATCCGCAGTGATCTGCTGGGAATATGTATCCGGCTTGCCATTGTTGGCGGCTTGTTCGTGTTCTGGACGGGAGGCAGCTTGTGGGGAAGTGGAGCATACTTATTCTTCTTGTTCGTGCTGGGAATTCAGCTGTCCGGATTACTTCGATACCACCGTGATTCTTTCTGGATCTATATCTATCCGGTAACAGCAGAGAGCCGGAGATTACAGGTGCTGAAGTTTGTGTATACACTACAGGCTGCGTTAACATTCTTGTTGTGGATTCCACTGCTGATCGGAGGGTGGGGCAGATGGGTAGAGCTGGTATTCACATTTGCTCTTGGCCTACTCATCGCCCTCATGTTCCGAAGCTCGCAACTGAAGAAATGGACTAAAGAAGAGGAATCGGAATAAGCGTAAGGTGATTAGCGGAAAGGGGTCTATCCATGGATAGACCCCTTCCTATATGGCCTGGTGACTTATTCGCGAGGTTAGGTCAGGTATGAAATTTACCGTCCATCCACTGAGCTGCTTTTTACCTGCAATTAGTAGGAGGAGAAGGATTTAGCGATGATTACAAGCAAGATGAACAATACAAGGATTGCTCCGATGCCGTATCCACCGAAACCACCGCCGTAACCGTAACTTCTTTCTTCTGTTCCAGACATATTTTCATACCCCTTTCAGGTCTTATTCGTAAGCCTCTCTTGAAGAAGCGTACAACGTATCCTATGATGCAGATACCCCTCGTGTTTGGGCGGCTGCCTTTTCGTGTGGAAAAATAAAGCCCTGCCGATTTCATAATTTGAAACCGGCAGGGCTTGCTCTTTGGATGCTGTGAATTGCTTAATCGCAGTATTGAATGAAATTTAACCTTGCGTCAGATCCTGAACAGCTTGATAGATGGTGTCGAACAGTTCTTCAAGCTGATTCTCTTCCAGCGAAGAGAAGGCAATTCGCAAATCATGCTCGCCGAGCGCAATGGTACCAATCTCGTATTGGTTCAGGAGATGCACACGAAGCTCTTCAGCCTGTACCTTCGTAAACTTTAGACACATGAAGTACCCTGAATTGAAAGGATAGTATTCCCAGGCCCCATTGTATTTGCCACTGTCGAGCAGTGCTTTTACGGTATTTGCACGAGCCTTCATAATATGGAACTTCTCTTCTTTTTGAGCTGCAAATTCAGGTGATTTCAGAGCATCAAGCACAAAAGTCTGTGAAGGATGCGGACCGCTGGAAATGGTTGCGCGGATAATGCCCAGCGTCTTCTGTTCCAGTGCAGACAGGATGTCCTGGTTGTTATGGGCATACGTTATAAATCCTACACGGAATCCCCATACAAACTCTTCCTTCGTTGCCCCATCAATCTTGATCGGGAGAACTCGTGGGTGAATGCCGGTCAGGCTTCCAAACAAAGATTCGTGAATGGAATCTTCGAAGAACAGACCGAAATAGGCATCATCAGTCACAACAACGACGTTAATTCCTGCCTCTGCTGCTTCTTTGACAACAGCTACAATCTCCTTGCTTTCTTCAATGCCTGGAGTGTAGCCTGTTGGATTGTTCGGGAAATTCAAGACAACCACGGCCTTGCCCTGATCCTTCTGTGCAAGGAGAGCTTCCTTAAGTCCCTTGCTGTTAAATTTCATCTGTTCATTAAACAATGGATAATTGACCAAACGTGCATGTCTTCGAACTCCAAAGGTAAGCTCATAGTTCTCCCAGTTTTTATCTGGATATATAACAGCATCTCCGTCATCCACGAACAGGTCTGCCACAATGCTGAGGCCATGGGTCAGCGCGTTCGTTGCGATGGGATTGCCAAATATTTTACCTTGTAAGGATGGCGTCTCTTCAATCATTTTGTTCCGCCACGCTACCCGTAAATCCGGTTTACCAGCCGGAGGTGCGTAAGGATACAAATCCTGTGGCTTATAGGCAGATAGTTTCTCCTGAATGACTTGCAGATGCATCGGTTTACCGCCTTCGGTAGCAATTCCGATCGTTGCATTGTATTTCTTCGCGCGGCTTGAAGCTTCAGCCGATTGACTAAGAATACCTTCCTTCGGATAATAAAGCTCTTTGCCAAGCCTCGAGAGCATGTCGTACACATGATCGCTGCCCGCTTGAATACTTTCGTTCAGCTGTACAGCCAGTGGGTTCATCGTTTTCATCCTTCCAAGTCGTTGAATAAATTAGAGACCATTTACACTGCCTCATATTATAGCACCAAGCACAGCGGTCGTCACGGAAAAACAATACAAATGACCTTTACAGTACATTACCGCGTTACTTTGGTGATCTACAACCGTTCTGCAGCAAACATGAACAAGCTATAACGGTAGTATGAACGGCTCCTGGAAGGAGAAAACGTGGAATAAATTCAGGCGTGAAAAGGGCAATATTTTCGCATCATTTCTACGGTTGCGGCATCCTTTGCTTCACCTCGCTGCTCAAGCTGCTCCTGTAAATGCTCATGCCTGTCCTGCTTCAGGTTCTGCCCGAATTTGAACTTCGCACTCAGCGTTTCGGGAACGATCCGGACGACAGCGACAGCCTTTAACTCACCCGTATATCTTGGATCATCGGCATCAATTGGCAAGTAGCCTCCTTCCGGCTGGAGCTTTCCCATAAATCGGTTCAGTGCCCGGGCTTTTTCCTTCAGATCGATTACTTTTTCTGCATGACCACTGGCGGACACACTTTTGAAAAAGGCTGTGGCGGGACAGGCGAGCAAGGGATCTGAGAAATAAGAGGGAATCAAAGAATACTCTTCTGCGACGGTAAAGCTGACCGTGCTGTTTGCCTTGATATGCTTCATCTTCTCTCCGGCCAGACTGCCGTGAAAATAAAAACAACCCTCATCATAAACGAAATTGAGCGGTGTTACCCTTGGTTTGTTGTCCGGACTGACCGTGCCGAGGAATCCGAAGGTTTGTGTCGATAGAAATTCAGTGATCTCCTCTTCCTGCTCTATGGTAAATTCTTTTCTTCTCATGATCGTATGCCTCCTTGATATCGTGCTAATTAATGTTTTTCTACATAATAGTCCGCAGATTGTCATGAAAAAAGATCCAATTTCATTGTTTTTTTATAGTCCAATCAAATACAATACATGTAAATTCAAACAGGAAGCAGTTAGATGAGCGGAGGATCGAACAAAATGGAGTTTATGCTCTCTTGGGATCGTTATATCAAGGAATACCGTTATAAATACCATGCGCTGTATCATGCAATTCGGGACGCGATTCTGTCCGGAACGCTGCAGCGTGGGACTCAGTTGCCGGCTACTCGAATGTTAGCTGTCCAATACGGGCTATCCCGCGGTTCTGTTGCAACAGCCTATGACATGCTGCAGGCAGATGGGTATATTCATACGGAGACCGGGCGAGGGACTTATGTCGCCTTTGACGGCATACCTGGTGAATCGCCGGAAACATGGCACACTGACATCCGATTATCTGCATGGGGGACACGAGCAGCTGCTCAGTATCAATCGTTAACTGCGATGAGCTCACATCTTCTCCTGCCGGATGAGCAACCAGCACATGAGCAGATAGAAGAAATACATTTTGATAGGTCACTCCAGCCTGATGCCGATTTTCCATATACCGAATGGAAGAGCTTTCTGTCCAGAAGCAATCATCAGGGGAAGTATGAGAGTCTGTATGATCCCGCAGGAGACATCCGCTTAAGAGAGGCAATAGCCGCGCATCTGGGGGCGACCCGCGGGATTATGGTCAGCAGCAAGGAAATTGTCTTGTTCAACGGTTCAATGCAAGCTATAGCGTTACTTACACAAGTGATATTGGATGAGGGCGAGAAGGCGGTAGTCGAAAGTCCGGGATTTAAGGGATTTGCCCAGGCCGTTCAGGTGTGCGGAGGCGAAGTGATTCCTTCTCCCGTAGATCATCATGGAATTATTCCTGAGGATTGGGACGCGCGTCTCTTATTTGTTACGCCCAGCCGGCAGTTTCCGACCGGTGCTGTGCTCAATCTGGAGCGAAGGCTGGCTCTTCTTGCTTGGGCCAGGAAGAGGCAGGCGATTATCATCGAAGACAGCTATGACAGCGAGTTCCGCTTTCAGGGACGCCCGATTGAGCCGCTGAAAGTATTGGACCAGGAGCAAAGAGTCGTTCATATTGGTTCTTTCTCCAAAACGATGCCGGAAGGATTTCGTCTGGGCTATGCTGTTCTGCCTTCAGCACTTGTAGCGCCGGTCGTTGCAGCCAAAGCTTACTACGATCCGATATCTGCGGGTCTATATGAACAGCGGGCGCTGGCTGTTTGGATGTCTCGTGGCGGCTATGCGAAGCATATTCGAAAGCTGACCCGTCGGTATGGGGTCAAGCATCGGAAATTTGCGGATTGGATCCAGCAGTATGCAGGTCACATGTTCACTCTGTTCGTAGGAGATGCGGGGCTGGGCTTTTACGGATTATGGAGAGGCAGCAATGAGGATTATGTATCGTTTAAGAGGGCCTGCATGCGTCGAGGGGTATATTTCACTGACGGAGTCCGATTTCAGCTCATTTCGTCCAGACCTTCAGTCTTTTTTAAATACGCGCATCTATCCGAGGAGGAAATAAAGGACGGCATTCTACGGATGACACTGGCATTTGAAGATATCAAACATGAACAAGGTAATGGAAAATGTGTGCAAGAGAAATGAAACCAGTGAAGATAATGTCACGTAATCATAGTCGAAGTGAAATCAAATGATGAAAATCCAACAATTCAACGTATGGGGGAATTCAAATGGCAGCACATGAAATTGATTATTCCATTCTCGGCTCGGAGATGCAGTGTGTGGAAATTCAGCTCGATCCGGGTGAAAGTGTTGTTGCTGAGGCAGGCAGCTTCATGATGATGGATCAGGATATTCGAATGGAAACGATCTTCGGGGACGGCAGTTCCGGCGGAAGAGGCATGATGGGCAAATTGATGGGGGCAGGCAAACGACTCATAACAGGTGAAGGCTTATTCATGACGGTATTCACGAACGAAGGAACGTACCGACAAAGCGTAACCTTTGCTTCACCGTATCCGGGCAAGATTATTCCTCTGGACCTGGTCAGCTTGGGTGGTAAAGTGATCTGCCAGAAGGATGCCTTTCTGTGTGCGGCCAAGGGTGTATCGGTGGGTATTGAGTTCCGTCGGAAGCTGGGTGCAGGTTTCTTTGGCGGAGAAGGCTTCATTATGCAGAAAATTGAGGGGGATGGTCTTGCCTTCGTTCATTCCGGCGGTTTAGTGATCGAAAGAACGCTGCAGCCTGGTGAAACGCTTCGTTTAGATACAGGTTGTCTTGTCGCAATGACCTCAACCATTGATTATGATATCGAATTCGTTAAGGGAGTGAAGACCGCATTGTTCGGCGGGGAGGGACTGTTCTTTGCCACATTGCGTGGGCCGGGTAAGGTCTGGGTGCAGTCTCTTCCGTTCTCCAGATTGGCTGATAAGGTGCTGTCCGCAAGTATGGGCAAAAAAGAGGAAGGCAGCGTTCTTGGAGGACTTGGCAATTTGCTCGATGGGCGTTAATCGTTAACGCTATTGGCATGATGATCCGTTTTTCTTCCGCCTCGTTTCACGCTATAATAAGGGGTAATGATCCACTTAATAAGGAGGAAGGACGACATGTTACATGCGTCACCGTCGTCTTTTGTGATTTTGCCCGCCGTCGCCAAGATTGTCTGTGAGCCAGGCTGGAAATGGCAGAAACGCGAAAAACCGATGCAAAACTACGATTTATTTTATGTGTGGAGCGGAGAAGGTACGGTCATAGTGAATGATGAGCCTTATCATGCCCAGAAGGGAAGCTGCTTCTTGTTCCGTCCTGGTGACCATACAAGTGCAACTCATAATCCGCAGAAGCCGTTTGTTCTAACGTATATACATTTTGATGTCAAGGGGCCGCTTACAGAAGTACCTGGTACGTATAATCGGCTTAGAGAGACCATTGATTTCGAGCATATGCTTGCCAGATATGTGAGATTATTTTTATCCCAAGCCTATGGACGCGAAGAAGAGAATAAGCTTATTTTGAAACAGATGATGATTCATTTGCTGCGGCTGGAGTATGAGGAGCATCCTGCGGAGAAGAAGGTTAGTAACCAGCTTGCTGAAGCGATTCAGGAAATAGCGAATTACGTACGCCAGCATCCCGGTATTAACCATCGGGTAGAGGATCTTGCGGCGAGAGCAGGACTCTCGCCTCGTTATTTCTCCATTAAGTTTAAAGAACTGATCGGTTCATCCGTTCAGTCCTACATTATTAAGATGCGCATTGAACGTGCCGAGCACCTGCTGGTGCATGCAGGAATGAATGTAACAGAGGTTGCGGATGCCCTCGGGTATCGCGATATCTTCTTTTTCAGCAGGCAGTTCAAGCAATATACGGGAAAGAGTCCGTCGGAGATACGTTAATTCAAGCGGAGAAGGGATAAAGTTTCAAACTTTATGATGCCGGGTATATGATTATTGTATATCTTGCAGGAGTAAGGAGGGACTACTGTGAACGGAATTCGCAGAATACGTAATCGCGGCTGCTTTGGCAAAGGCTGTTCTCTGTTCCGTAACCGTTTGCGCCGTAAACCGGTGGAAAATGTCTGGTTCTAGAATCGATTTAATTTAGTTGGACTGAATCCCAATATACAGAGTACTATGCATAAATCCCAAATACCGAATTATGCAAAATCCTGAAATTATAAAAGCAGCAGCCTTTAGGAAAAGTAACCTCTTAGAGACTGCTGCTTTTTAATATTCAGATCCGCACTCTAATTCGATGCATTCTTCTATGAAGGTCTCCTTGCTACTGCAGCCTTCGAAACAATCATTCCAAGCGAATCACCCATCCGGATGGTGTCGCCTTCCGCCAGATCTTCTCTTGGTACAAAGGTGCCGTTCTCGCACAGCAGTACGACGGTAGAGCCGAATTCGAAGTATGCGAGCTCATCCCCGCGTTGCCAAGCCTTCACCTTATCATCAGCATATTGAATGCTGCTTACATTCATAGCACCGACTTTCACGAGGGCAATTTCGCCATGCTCATGCTTGATATATGTAATAAGCCGTTCATTGCGGCTTAGTACGGTTCTCATGTGACGCAGACCAAAATCATTAACCGGATACACTTTACCGCGAATATGCTCGCTCTCTACCTGTTTGCCGGTAACCGGAGCATGAATTCGATGATAATCCTTTGGACTCAAATACAGAATGATGGCCCATCCATTTTTATACTTCTCCATGTGAGGAGATTGATTCAGCAGATCAGCGAGGGTATAATCGTGACCCTTAATATTAAGAATGGTGCCCTTGGTTATCGGGCTCATCGCTGTAATTTTACCGTCCACCGGACTGAGAAGAGACTCTGGATGCTCATGCAGCGGCCTTGCATGGGGCTTCAGCCTTCGCGTAAAAAAAGCGTTCAGGGAAGGGTATTCGCCTGGTTCTAGTTCGGCCTCATTAGGATCTATCTCGTAGGTTTGGATAAACCACGGAATTAGCAGCCGGCTAGCACTGCTCTTGGAAAAAGTGCCGGTAAGCCGGGAGATCCATTTGCGTGAAGAAAGTTCTGTCATGAGGCGCAGCAACGGTTTCGACATGTATATCCCCCTTAGGAAACGAGCGTCTAGACCGGACAATCGAAAAGTCCGGTCACTCTGCATAATATTGACACAGAACTGCATTGAAATCAATAAGACGTTCTTGCACCCAGGATGAGATCATCCAGAGAAGCAGCAGTCGGTTTATGATCAAGGAGATAACGTGCATAAGCCATCGGTTCATGATAGCTCCGGGCCCATTCTTCCGGCATGCCTGCTTTGCGGAAGCCGTAGCGCTGATCTCTTCCATTACATTCAATCAAATAGATTTCGCCTGACGCTGTGACACCCAGATCGATTCCAAGATCAGCAATATGGGGCAGCTCAAGGGATAGCTGGTGAGCTGCAGTCAGAGCCAGATGATGAATGTCACCAAGGAGCTGATCTGCAGCAACATGTGGAAACGCTCCAGGAAATATTCGTTCCACGGTCATTGCAGATCCGCCGCGAGCCACATTGGTGACAAAGGCTTGCCTTGATGTAGCCAGCTTGGCGAACATCCCGGTAACTCCCCATTCCCCGTTTATCCCCCGCTGCACGGTTACACGCAGATCAAAAGGTCTGTCTTCATAGGTGGCTAGAGGTATCCTCTGCTGCACGAGGTGCTCTTTGCGGGCAATAAGCGCGGGCATAAAGGCCGGCAGTTGTCCTTGCTTCAACCTTACTTGTCTCCATTTGCCTGATTTCGATTGAAAGGAGAGCTGCCACATGGTGTTCCGCTGTGTAAGCCGCATAACTCCAGTTCCAATACTTCCATTGCTGGGCTTGATAATTAGATCGGGATGCTTCGCCATCATCTGTGCTATGGATTGCGTCGTAGCGAGCTCTGTCTCGGGCAAATGGGGTGCGATCTCCGAATTTCGGGATAGAAGTCTATGGATCTGATATTTCTTATATCGATTTCTAAGGTTATAGATAAGGATTCCCTGCTGAATCAGTCTGGCCATTTTATAATGACTGGCTGTAGTAAAGTACATAGCCCGATTATGGATAATATATGGAAGCCTGATGGTATGCAGCTTGTATCTGTCTCTCGAGTGGATATAGGCTCTGCATGTTCCTGTAGACAGATTTATGTCTTCAAGCCTCATGTAACATGGAATGAGGTCATAGGTAGCTGCCGCGAGCTCATATGATGCCAGCGATTCCTGTCCGGTTCTGCCTTGAGGAATTCCTCGGTACACAGAAGAGTCCAGGAGGATACCGACATGTTCCATCGCTTGATTCCTCCTTTCGTATACGTTAAAGAAAGGTTCAATTCTATTCTATGACTGCAGGGATCGTGCCCGATAGGGAGAACAGCCCGCATTCAGCCGTTGTATACAAGTCCAAAATAAGGGCCTGTTCCTTTATCAAAGTGTGTTCGGAGAGTGTCACATGCCCATGACTGTGCATAAGATGCAGGAAAAACAACTGTTTTGTCATAAAGGAGCGAGCGGTTTTGAAAAAAAGAGGGAAGATCAAAACGAGCCAGAATGCATCCAAACATCGTTTTGGGATAGACCCCGATACGAGTGAGCTTGCACTGCTGGACCGGTTAAATGCAGAGAGGGAGCGAGCTAAGGCCAGGCAGCAGAGTAAATTAAATGCTGAGGCTGAATTCACCGCCAAAGAGGAAGCTGCTTCCAAAGAGAGGGCTTCTATTGCGGTTGCGGAGACTGTATCTGTACCTGTACCTGTTGTACCTGTACCTGTTGTACCTCTACCTGTACCTGTTCAGGAAGAGGAAACAGCACAGGCAGCCCCTATGGTTGAGGCATCGCCCATTTCCAAGTTGGATCAAACGATGCGTCAAGAGACAGTCTCAAACCCGGAAATGGACACCAAACAAGACACCGGACACAGTCAAAGTCTGATCAAAGCGAAGAAAGAGCTGCTGGCGGAGAAAGAGATGCCGGGAGGAGAAGCTTTTATCTACGCCGAGGACATTAGCGAGCATGCCGTAACGGGTAAACAGCTGGCCCCGTATGCAATCAACAGCGGACATATTAAACGGGGAGCTGTAGGCAGCGAAGCTCTTCAAGAGTATGCGGTTACTGCCATTCATATTGCAGACCGAGCTATCGTTTCTTCTAAGCTGGCCGAAGCCTCTGTACTGGATGAGCACTTGGTTAACGGGGCGATTTCGGGAGAGAAAGTAAAGGACGCATCAATAACAGGCGGCAAGATCAAGGATGGCAGCATCACGTCCAGAAAATTAAGCGATCAGAGCATTGATGCAGACAAGATCGCTGATGGATCAATCAGTACACGGCACCTCGCCAGTCTGATTATTTCCAGTGAAATGCTTCAGGATGAATCCATCACGCAGGAGAAGATTGCAGGGAGTGCAGTAGGAACAAGACAGCTGGGCAATGGAGCAGTTCATAATTCCAAGCTGGCTGATGATGCTGTAACCTCTCGCAAGATAAGAGATGGAGCCGTAACCTCTGGAAAAATCGAGGATCGTGCCGTTCTTGCACAGCACGTGGTACAGGGTGGAATAACTTCTGAGCATCTTGCGGAGGGAGCCGTCAACAAGCAGCACTTGTCTGCCAAGATTATTGATGCCGATCTGATTGCAGAAGGGGCAGTCGGAGAATCGCACATTAAGAAACAAGCAGTTACAGGGATACATTTAGCTGATGAGACGGTTGGCGCGAAGCAGATTCAAAAAGGTGCCATCGGCAAAGAACAAATCGGACAGTCCGAAATCTCAGGCAATCACCTTGCTGATGGAATTATAAGCACCTCGAAGCTTAGTGATCAATCCGTGGGTACCGCCCAGCTAGTAGAGCAGGCAGTGACTTCTTCCAAGATTGCGGATCAGAGCATTCTCGCAGCCAAAATGGCGGACCAGGCGGTGCATACAAGACACATTGCAGGCGGTGCAGTAGGTTCTGCCCATCTGGCTGCGAGCTCTATATATGCTTGGCATTTGACCAAAGAAGCTATTGAATCAGACCATATAGGCAACAGTACGGTGCTGACTCAACATTTGGGTCCTGAATCCGTTACAAGTGCAGCCATCGCTCCTCGCAGCATTCAGCACCTGCACTTAAGTGATAATGCCGTGCATACAAAGAACCTGCAGATCTTATCGGTCACTGCGGATAAGCTTGCCGACAAGAGTGTAACGGAAGCTAAGCTTGCAGCCGGTTCTGTAGGTAGTGGAGTTATCGCAGAAGGTGCGGTTCGTAGTGAGCATCTAGCAGAGAAGTCTGTTCAGAATATTCATTTGACGCCAGGCAGTGTCAGCAGAGAGGCAATTCAAGAGCAGGCCATTCATACCGAGCATGTGGCTGCCGACTCCATTGACAGCATTCATCTGAAGAAAGGGTCGATCCTCTCCGCTGCAATAGCGGACAACAGCATTAACTCAAGGCATCTTGCTCAGGCAAGTATTACAGATCAGCTGATAAAAAACGGGGCTGTGCTTCCTCAGCACTTGTCAGACTATGCGGTTACATCGCTCAAGCTGTCCCCTGAAAGCGTCTCGACCGATAAGCTGGCTAATCTGGCAGTGACCGGAGCTAAACTCGCGGACAGCAGTGTGACGGCAACGAAGCTTGCAGCGCAAAGTGTACTGAACGGCCATTTATATCCAGGAGCCATTACTCATGAGTCCATCCAGGCGGGTGCAATTACGTCTGACAAAATTGCTCCTCAATCCATATTCGATACACATCTTGCGAATGAATCCGTGTTCGGCAAGCATGTGGCGGAGCGGAGCATCCAAGGGTATCATCTCAAGAAAAGCGCCATTACAGCCGAGCACCTGTCCAGCGACCTGCGCCAAGCGGAATGGATCAATGATGAGACAATCACAGGACGCAAGATTGCCCGGGCCAGCATTGGCGAGGCTCATCTGATGAGCGCATCCATTAATGAGGATGCACTTCAGGATCAGATTATCGATCGTCATCATATAAAGTCAGCTGCCATATCCTCTGAACATATAGAGCACAGCAGTATTCAAGGCTTGCATATCGAAGAAGCAGCGATTGGTTCAGGGCATATCCAGGACAGCTCTATTAGGGATCATCACATTAGTCCAGGTTCGATCTCTTCTTATCATATAAAGCCTGGAACGGTTGAAAGAGAACATATTCAGGCGTTATCCATTACGTCTGAACTTATTGAAGAAGGAGCAATCGGCAGCTCACATCTTGCCAGTGAAGCAGTTCAGTCTGTGCATCTCATGCCAGGTCTGCTTCAGCATGAGCATTACGGTATATCCTCAATCTCATGGGAGCATTTGATGCCGTTATCCATTAATAGTTCGCATCTGCAGGCCGAGATCATTAGCTCCAATCATTTACAGCAGTCGTCTATTCATTCGAGGCATATATTTGAAGGTGCCGTTCTTCCTTACCATATTCGTCTTCGCAGTGTCAGTGGAGCCCATATCGAAGAAGGAGCGATTGGAGCCGAACTGATCCGAGATAAGAGCATCACAGGCGATAAGCTGGTTGAAGAGAGCCTTCCGGCTACAGTTCTTGAACCAAGATCGATTACAGGAGAACAGCTGGCGGAACGAGCGATCGAAGGACAGCATATCGCAGAAGGAACACTGTATCCGGAACACTTGAGCTTTACTCCGGTACGCTCTGGCTCGAATCGCCCGGTTACACAGCAGTTTGGGCAATATATTATTGCTTTTGTAGACGAAGAAGCAACTGAGGAAGAAGTAGTGGTCTGCTTTGAAGAAGAGTTTGAATCAGCAGGCTATGTATTTGTAGCCATGTGCAATACGACAGATTTCCAAGTCTGCGTGATCGAGCAGCGAAAAGAATCCGTATTGCTCAAGATCAGACGTTTAAATGGGGACAGCAGTGATTACGGCACAGTATCATGGATTGCTCTTGGCTCACAGCCATAAACCCCATTTTAGTATATAAGCAGTGCAATCCCTGAACGATTGTTCAGCGGGAGAGCACTGCTTTTTTCTATATGCTCATGAGGTTCGGGTGAAGGTAGTAAGGACAGAAGCCGTTGCCCTCCTCATCTGTATGCATATGCTATACGTGAATACTCCTTGATAGAAGCGAGCCTGACAAGAAGGTAGAAGGAGGACATACGGTGGGAGACAACAATCAAAAATTTCAGCGAAGCTCAAAAGCTCCCAGCCGGTCCGGTAGCCAGAAACGGGTGCTTGACAAGGGAGGCCATATACAGCAAACCGGAAAAGCGAAGCCGCTGAAGAGGCGTCGATCAACCAAACGAATGATCAAAAATCGCCGATCAAAATCCACAAATTCGGTTGAATCAGGTCAGCTGGCTGCTGAGCAATCAAAAGGCACTCATCTGAGACACGAGGCGCAGGAATTTGTCGTACATGAGCCGGTTGTCTCTGTCATTATTCCTGCAATGAATGAAGAGGCCATGATTGCCCGCGTCATTCGGGAAGCAAAGAGGGTTCATCCATCGACTGAAGTGATCGTTGTTGTCAATGGTTCTACGGATCAGACAGAAGCCAGAGCAACAGCAGCCGGAGCCCGTATTATTTCTTACGATGAAGCTCTCGGTCATGATGTCGGAAGGCAGATCGGTGCTGAAACGGCTAGAGGAGAGGTGCTGCTCTTCATTGATGGGGATATGTTGATCCCTGGTCAGGAATTGAAGCCATTTGTAAGTGCTGTGTTGTCCGGAATTGATGTTGCACTGAATGATTATAATGGCCCCGTTCGTAAAAAGCCGGTTCATCCGGTCGTGGAAGCGAAGCACGCACTGAATATCATGCTCGGCCGATCAGATTTGAAGGGAGCCTCCATGACGGCAGTTCCGCATGCCATCAGCAGAACTGCATTTGACCTGCTTCGGGAGGGGGCACTCCAGGTACCTCCATTAGCTCAAGCTATGGCAATCAAGCAGGGTCTTGCTGTCAAAGCAGTACATCGCGTGCCTGTTGGGAGATTAAATCCGCTTAGAAGAAAGAATCGGGCCAATCAAGACCTATTGACCGGCATTGTCTTGAGAGATCATGAGAAAGCTGTTCGCTGGCTAACGCTGCATCAAGGGAGCCGCGGCGGATTTACGGATCTCCACAGGGCAAGGCACTTGGTTAGAGCGAGGTGAATAGAGCATTTGAAGTACCGAACCAGGACGAGAAGGACGACTGTGCGAAAGAACAATTCGCGAGGGACGAAGAAGCCGGGCAGCAGAAAGACGAAATCACCGAGCTCAAAGCGTAACCTGTCTGCTTCAGCGCAAGTACGCTTAACATTACAGAAATCGGCTTCTGCCGTAGTTTCCGCATCTGATGAGGCCGGAACACTCGGAGGAGTGCTCAAGGAGCTCAGTCGTTTGCCGCTGCAGGAAATTGTGGTTGTGTTAAATGGATGCAGAGACAACAGTTATGAGATTGCACGAAAGTTTCCGGCAGTCACTATTGTGCATGAACCAGATCGGGTGGGGCATGATGTCGGTCGAGCGATCGGAGCAGAGCTTACGACTTCTGATATTGTCCTGTTCACGGATGGAGACATCGTGATTAAGGCTGAGCAATTGGCTCCGTTTTTAACAGCCGTCGATCGAGGTGTTGATATGGCGTTAAATAACTTAACCTCTTATATCCCGGCATTTCCAGATCAAGATGACGTCACACGAATGAAAGCCTACTTGAATTCGGTGCTCAATCGGAGTGATCTTGCGGCAAACTCACTTGTTGCAGTACCTCATGCCTTATCCAGCCGCTGCATCAGAGAAATTGGTTATCAGAGCCTTATGGTACCTCCACTGGCACAGATGCTGGCTTGCACAAAGGGCATGAAGGTAGAAGCCGTAAGCAAAGTTAACGTTATAACGGGCAATCGCCTAAGAAAGGACAATACAGGCAAGGGCAACAATGTGGAACGCATGATTATTGGCGACCATATTGAAGCGTTATCGAAATATCTTGAAGCCGGCCCAGGGCTCGAAGAGTATTCTTCCGATTCTCAATATAGAGCGGCAGTCGCCAGTTGGAGAAATGCGCCATGAATGTCCAGGATATGACCAGTATTATTATACCTTCATACAATGGTCTTGAATTGCTGCGCAGCTGCATGGATTCCATACGGAAATGGACGGAGGAACCTTACGAAATCATAGTTGTAGACAATCGTTCTACTGACGGAACCTACGAGTACTGTGTATCTGAGCGAATTAAAGTGATCTCTCTTCCAGAGAATCGCGGATTTCCGAAGGCATGCAACAGCGGCTTGCGCCTTGCGAGGGGAGGCAGCCTGCTGCTGCTTAACAATGATGTGACCGTGACGCGAAACTGGCTTACCCAACTAAAACAGGGATTGTTCAGTGATCCCATGGTCGGTATTGTGGGTCCGGTCACTAACTATGCAAGTGGCATACAGCAGATAAATATTCCGTTTGACTCCAAAGCTCAGTTCTTAGATATTGCAGCTGCTCATAACCATTCTGACCCTTCACGCTGGATAGAGGTTCCCCGAATTGTTGGACTGTGCTTCATGTTCAAAAGGGAACTCATTGAAAAGATTGGGTATTTGGATGAACGGTTCAGTCCAGGTCATTACGAGGATGACGATTACTGCTATAGGGCAAGGCTTGCCGGATACAGATTGCTCGTCTGTGGAGACACGCTGGTGCATCATGAGGGGAGTGCGAGCTTCCGCAAGTCGGGTGAGGAGCGTTTAAGCGAGCTGGTGAAGCGGAATCGTGAACTCTTTATAGATAAATGGCAGATAGACCCGCTTCAATACGTCTAGAAGGAGGAATGAAATTGAGAGGAATTATTCTTGCAGGAGGCAAGGGCACGCGCCTTCGGCCGTTGACACAGCTGATGAATAAGCAATTGCTCCCTGTTGGGAAATACCCAATGATAGTGTATGGACTTGAGACGATGCGCAGAGCAGGTATTACGGACATTATGCTCATTATTAGCAAACAGTCTTCTGGACTGTACACTGATTTCCTCGGGAGCGGAGCCGAATATGGGGTAAGTCTGACATACCGTATCCAGGAAGAAGCGGGTGGTATTGCAGAGGCACTGGATTTAGCCAAAGGATTTATTTTGCCGCAGGAGAAGTTTGCTGTGCTGCTTGGTGATAACCTGTTTGCAGATGATCTCACTCCATACGTCGCTGCATTTATGCATCAGAAGCCGGGCACAGCCAGAGTGCTGTTGAAGGAGGTTGATGATCCGAGAAGGTACGGAGTGCCTGTATTTGACTTGGAGCATAGCAACCTTATTTCATATATTGAGGAGAAGCCGGAGCATCCCGTGACCAATTACAGCGTAACTGGGTTTTATTTATTTGATGCTGATGTATTCCATATTATTTCAGGCATATCTCCTTCTGCTCGCGGAGAGCTTGAAATTACGGATGTGAACAATGCTTATGCCAGAGCGAAGAAACTGGAATATGATATTCTCTCTGGTTATTGGAGCGATGCTGGAACCTTCGAATCTCTCCAGGATGCAGCCATTCAGATGAAGAAGATCTTACCCTAAGGGAGCAATGGATATGGAGCGAGGCAGGAAGAGGGATTATTTCGGGCAGGTCGTCATTCATGCCGCGAAGAAGAGAAGACAGAGATCTTCCGTCAAGAATAAGCGTTCGGTCAGGAGCAAAATATCCAAATTAAAGCCGCCCATGAGAAAAAGACCTACTTCCAAAAAATATCAACAGAAGCGTCATGACAAACCGCTGGCTCCGCTCCCGTCTTATCATCAGGGCACGCACCAGAAGGCTTATGCAGCAGGATACAGAGAAGGACTCTATCATGGCGGTGAGGCGATTGTAGAGCAGCTTATTCCATACGGAAGAATGCTGCCAGAGGTTACGGTCGAAGCTCTCATCCAGTCAGGTCTCATGCAGCATCAAGCCGATATGCTTGAGATTGCAAGCAGTGTACAGGTAGCGGGTGAGATTCGGTCGGCGATGGATGAACGCCGGTCTTTTTCGCTTGTACGGCTGGGAGACGGCGAGCTGCTGACCCTTGCTTATGGGACAGTGATCTCTAATACAGAAGCCCATGAGTTAGGGGCATTCCTGCCCTACGCAGGGGTGCCTTTACCTGATGTTTCTGTTCAGAGTCTCCTGCTGAACTCCATCATGAAGGCAGATTATGTGGGTGTTCCGATGTCCAGGCGGCCCGAATTCCAGATGCTGCTGTTTGCCGTAAGTAAACATTATGGCTGGAGTTTGGCACAGAGCCGGCTGACAACCTCACTCATTAATTACCAGCTTCATCAACATGGCCTGCTTCTGCCTATGCTCGCTAATCAGCGTGTCCTTCTTATAGGAAACAAAGCAGCGGAAGCAGCAGATATTATGAGGAAACAAGGTATAAACGTTGTGGGCAGTGTAAGCCCGGTACGGGGATTCGAAGATATCGAGCGAGTAATAGAGCAGTGCCGTATGTATAAGTTTGATATATGTTTAATCGCTGCGGGCGTTCCTGCAGTCGTTCTTTGTCAGCGCATAGCGAGTGAAGATAACAAAGTGGCGATTGATATCGGTCATTTGGCGGATCAAATGATACAGGAAAGTCAGCAGTGAAACAGCAGTTCTTGAAGGAGGTAATACAAATATGGCTCGAAAGACCATGAAGCAAATGCAGAAAACGCCGCGGGTGACTCCGTTTCAGGCGGGCTTTCAACAAGGATACGATCAAGGTGTACCTCATGGCATTCATTCATACGGGAAGTGGATTGACGGGCCAAGCATCGTCATTCCAACCTATAACCAGATTGATATGTTGAAGGGATGCATTGCCAGCATTCAGGCTCACACCTCTCAACCTTATGAAATTGTAGTCGTGGATAACGCCTCAACAGATGGTACAGCAGATTATCTCAGGTCTCTAGGCCTAGATGTCAGATACACCGTGCTGGAGAGCAACCTGGGGTTCGCAGGCGGTGTCAATCATGGCCTGATGATGGCCAGAGGACAATATATTGTCGTGTTGAACAACGACGTTGTGGTGACGCCGGGATGGCTCACGAATATGATGAGCTGTTTAAACAGTGATGCTGGTATTGCAGTGGTAGGACCTGTTACGAATTATATTGGAGGAGAACAGCAAATAGAGGTTCCATATACCGATGTGAAGGATATGCTTCCTTTTGCAGAAGGGTATAATAAGCCTGATCCCGGCAAATGGAAATATACAGATCGACTTGTCGGCTTCTGCTTATTATTCCGAAGAGAGCTGCTCAATGAGATTGGATATCTGGATGAAGGGTATCACATCGGCAATTACGAGGATGATGATTGGATGATTCGAATCAGGTTGTCAGGGAGAAAATTGTGTATTGCCGGAGACAGCTTTATTCATCATTTTGGCAGTGTAAGCATGAAGAGTATGGGGAATTCAAAGTTTCAAGAAACCAATGATCAAAATGCGAAGTATTATGAGGGAAAATGGGGGAATCCACATCTGCTGATTCAGGAAACGCTGCATACAAATGGTGCAGAATATGAGCAAGTTGGAATGCGTGGCATCCAAAGCTATCATTTTTATCCTGATCGTAGACTGGTCAAAACAAGCGGCGGTAAGCTCTACTGGCTAAATAATGGTCATAAGCATCCTCTAGAGCTGCAGGATTCACATCGAACACAGATATTCGATAAGGCTGTTCGGCTGTCTCGGTATGAACTGCAATCCATTCCGATGGGGGATATCCTCCAGCTCCATACACTGGAAGAGCTACAGCTGCGGCAAGCCGAGAAGATGACAATCGGGATTCCCGATGGAAGTATAGTGACCGCGAGCCGTCCAGAGGTTACACAGCTTGTATATCAATTGAAGGATGGAAAGCGAAGGTTATTCATTACGGCACATGCAGTTCAAAGCTGGGGCATTGACCCGCAAGACATTTATGAGGTTACCACAGAACAATTGCAATCCATTCCACAAGGGCTTCCTATTATTGCTCCACCTATACTGCTTAGCCCGGTATTATAGACGGAATGTGGGTGCAGGGGAGCATCGCTTAAGGCGATGTTCGTTATATTTTAAATAACCCGGGCCTTTGGGTTGATCTCCTAAGGTCCGGCTTGTAGTTCCATGAGATGGATCCAACTTGATTATAGTTTCCAATTTTAATAATATTTTCAGTGGAGAACGTTGCGGCTCTGCTCTTGTTTGTCTATCAAAAATAACATTAGGACCTGATCAAGGAGATTACATGAATTTAATTGACGTCGTTGAACGATTATTTGATCAATATGGCTATTATGTACTGTTAATTGGCCTGCCTCTAGACTTCATCGCGTTGCCGATTCCCCCTGGAAACAGCACGCTTACATATACGGGATACCTTGTTTATTTGGGACTACTGGAGTGGCTTCCCGCTTATCTGCTTGCACTGACAGGAGCTTGTCTCGGTGTAACGATTACCTACGCGATCGGGTACAGGTTTGGGTCTCCACTTGTGGATCGTTTTGGAAGGTGGCTGTTCATTCATCCGGAGTTTCTTGAAAAAACAAGAAAAAGGTACGACAGGTATGGGGACAAGCTTTTGCTTTTTGTTTTTTTTGTTCCGGGTGTCAGACAATTCATTGGGTATTTCATAGGCATTATTCGACTTCCGTATCGGACTGTAGCTACCTATGCATACGGTGGAACGGCCCTATGGGTGACCACGTTTTTCTTCATCGGCTTTATCTTTGGTGAGCAGTGGAAGCTGGTATTCAATATCGTAGAAAAATCGCTGACACGTACCCTTATTCTGATCGGAATTGTCTTCGTCTTGTACCAGCTGGCAAAATGGATCCTTCGAAGAATTCGAAAATCTCAGCAAAATCGAGAGTAATATTGCGTACCCCGCATGATTACGAAATAAGAAATTAAGAAGCATTGGATGACAGCATCCAGTGCTTTTTTTAGTTAATCTCGCTGTTCATTCTCCTTGTATATTGTCATAACTCTTCTTCTAAAATATCCGAAGCGGCAAGCGTGTCTAACAAGCACTGAGTTCTCAAGCCATGCATATGCTATGGAAGGCAAATGCTGATAAGGCCGGAATTTTTTCTTGAGTTACATTTTGAAGAGGGAGGTTGGGTCCAGTGTAGCAAAAACTCGATGAAGTGCTCGCTCATTTAGCTCATACTCATCATCAAGTAGCAAGGGTTCTTGAAGCGGAGCGGCATGTGAATGTGCGCATGGCAGAGATGATCAGTGTAATGCCGGACATGTTGCCGCATTTCACAGATATGCAGGGACTAATCGATGGGGCAGGGCAATTAAATACCGGAATTGTATCCTATTTGGGCAATCTGGCTGATTTGGAAGAGATGATTGCGGATTCCATTACGCATATCGTTAGGGAAATGGCCGCATCGGATGAAGAATAGAAGCATTTTTTAGGGAAAAAAGGCGGGTGAGAGTGGATGAGCAGAGAGGAATCCATGCTTCAAATTATGGACGCTGCCGTTAAGTTGCAGCATAATATATCCCTAATTCTGGAGGCTAAGGCACTGGAAGCGGAAAAAATAAGAAATTGGTCTATTAATCATTTAAGCGGAGCTGTGTTCGACAGCCATGAAGATCAGTTGAATATGTCTCTTAAGCTGCAGGAGCATCTGATCGAGCTTCTTGAAGGCGTTAATCGGATGGAAGCCGGATTGAACAGCAATCTAAAGGCTTTATTAAGCAGCCAGGGAGAGCAGGACGGCGGTTCGTTTGATATGGATCTTGATGTGGGTAAGTGATGAGCCTGTTAACGAGAGAGAGGGAGGCGAAGCTCGCCCTGCTGGAGTCGATTGCGAGAAGTCAGACTGCACTTTCTCGTATGCTGGAGACGATCGCAGATGGCTATGAACTGGCAGCCGTTCCTGCATCGCAGCTCATGAAGCATATTGACCTTATCGCCAAATGTCAGCAGGAGATGGCACAGAGCATCCATGGGATTTCACTGGAGCCAATCAAGAAGGGGAGTCCTGCTCCGCCTTGGTATCCTGCTGAGGATCATGATTAAGTCTACAGGAGGAATAAAATATGAAGAGAAAAAAAAAGAGGGTAACGGGTTCCGGCAAAAAGGCTGGTGCCCGCGCTACATCCGTCAGAAAGAAGAAAAAGGCTCTCGGGGTAAACAAGAAAAAGATATCAAAGATGAGCTCCAAGAAAAGGGGAAAGAAACGGGTGTCTCCAAGGGGGAAGAAGCGTCAGCTCCGCAAAAAACGTGTCCAGTCCCCGCGAGAAACTTTCGCCGCACCGGAGTACAAAGACGCATACAGCGAAGGGTTCAACGCCGGGTTCGCACAAGGATTCGAAGATGGACATAAACTGGCCTATGAGGCACAATAATTTCTTCATTTTTTGAATGTCATTAACTGTTTTCAAGCAGACGTCACTTCGGTCACTTGTAAAACAGTTTTTTCTTTTATTACACAGGGTACAAGCCCTTTTATTACCGGAAAATTGGTTAAGAGTGAGAACTCATGATATTTGTACTCGGGACAAAGGCCAAATTTATACCGGTGAGGACAACGGTCCATGATGCATTTGACACCCTGGCATATAGTTTAGAAGTGGTTACACTATACCATTTGGGCGAGGGTGAGAACGAGAGGTGAATAGGACCAAGCGAAGGCTGCAGGGATATCAGGCTGGATATGAGCAGGGTGTACGATATGGCGGATGCGAAGCGGTACTTGGCAGAACGGAGCCATTTTCTCCCGCGATTCGAGATCTGAAGGTCATGTATGTTCCTCAGGGATTTGATGCGATTGATGAAGGGATGATCGATGCACTGAACTCTTCTGTTCGTGAATGCGTGGTGGCAGATCGATCAGCAATGGCCAAGACCGCCATGGAGCATATCCCAGATCTGGTGCTCGTGTTGAATGGACTTCATATCTTTCCTGAAGATCATCTTGCACAAATACAAGAGATTCGATCACACGGAATCCGAACGGCAATATGGTTTGTCGATGATCCCTATTTTACAGAAGAAACAGCATTAATCTCTCAGCATTATGATCTGGTTTTTACTCATGAGCTGAATACAGTATCTTTCTACAAAAATCTGGGAGCCGAGCACGTGCATTATGTTCCGCTGGGAGTGAACACTTCGCTATTCAGGCCGCGGCAGATTGCACCTGAATATCGATACGATATCGTATTTATCGGCAGTGGATTCTGGAACCGGATCGCTTTGTTCGATGCGCTTGCTCCTTACTTGAAGAACAAACGTGTGATGATTGCAGGAGGGGAATGGGATCGGCTCAGCAATCTGGAGCTGCTCCGTCCATTTATTCGCTCAGGCTGGATTCCGCCTATTGAATCTGTAAATTATTATAATGGAGCCAAGATCGTTATAAATATGCACAGACCTTGTGAGATAGGATTGGATAATCGAAATACCCATCAAATTAGGGGTGGCTCTATCAATCCTCGCACCTATGAGATCAGTGCCTGCGGTACGCTCCAATTAACCGATGTACGAGATGATCTGACGTTGTATTATCGACCGGGATATGACATTGAAACCTTTCATACGACACAAGACCTTCAAGAGAAGATGGAATACTATCTTACACACGAACAAGAGCGTCTATCTATTGCTTGGCGAGGGCTCATGACGACGAATGTGCGTCACACCATGAAGCACCGGATCGAGATACTGTTAAATCATGTTTAAAATTTAGGGCATATCAAGCTGGCTGCATTTTCATGCCGCATCATATAAGTCGAAGGAGGACGATAGGCGTGGCTGTGAGACAGAAATCAAAGAAAAAAGCTTCTTCAACAAGAAGGTATGGCTACAATTCCGGATCTCTTGTGAACAGACAGCAATTTCAGAGAGGGTTCGATGACGGTTATTTAAGAGGGCGTGCCAATTTTATGATGAGCCGGGCTCAAGAGCCCCTGCCGGTTCGCCCAATTCAAGTCGTATATATATCCTCAGGTAAGGGTTTTCCCTACTCACCGATTGATCAAGCGATTATTGAAACTTTGCAAACGCTCTGCTCGGCTGTACACATTGTGAATCCCGATGAGTCTGCTCTTGAAACGGTACGTATGTTTATGCCGGATCTTGTGCTTGCGCTCGATGGAATGTTCCTTCCTGTAGAGGTGGTTGATCAGATTCGAAGCTTAGGGGTTCGAACTGCCGTATGGCTGACAGATGATCCTTATTATACCGATATGACCCTTAATATAGCTCCTCACTATGATTATATTTTTACACTCGAGCTGAATTGTGTTGAATTGTACCGCAATCATGGGTGTGCAGAGGTGCATTATCTGCCATTTGGTGCCTTCATTCATCACTATTATCCTAACATGACACCGACTGCTGCCCGCAGGGATGTCAGCTTCATCGGCTCTGGCTACTGGAATCGAGTGCAGTATTTCAATCCCGTGCTTCCGCAGATCATGTCTCATAATACCGTGTTTAACGGAATATGGTGGGACCGCCTTCCCGATTACGAACTGTACCGCCACCAAATTGAACTTAATCGTTGGATGAGTCCTGATGAGACAAGAGATGTGTACAACGGAACAAAAATCGTCCTGAACCTGCACCGTTCTCACGAGGATGATTCGATGAACAACAACAGCATCAAGATCCCTCCTCTATCCCCAAATCCCCGCACATTTGAAATATCCGCGTGTGCCACCTTGCAGCTTACAGATACCCGCTCCGACTTGATTCGGTTCTACACCCCGGGTGTAGAGATCGAAACATATGAATCACCGACCGAAATGATAGAGAAGATTGAATATTATATGGCAAACGAAGACAAGAGAAGAGAAATTGCGCTTCGGGGTTTTGAACGCACCTGGAATGAACATACCTACAGTCATCGTTTAAACAGTCTACTGCAGATTATATTCGGGTAAGCTTTCATTGCGATCTGGAAATTGTACAAATGATACGGTTCATTTGTCGTGCCGGTCATATTTAATAACAGAATATATTGTGGTTATAGTGTACCCGGAAAAAGGAGGTGAAGGCACCCTTTGATATCTGTAGTCCAGTGGAAACTAAAGGGTTGCACACTCTATGACACTTAAACCTAAATTGATGTTGTTCAGTCATATCAGCAGTACAGAGAGTATTACTGGAGCTGAGAAGCTGCTTCTCAGCTTCTGCAGACAAATGGAGTCCTATTTTGATTGTGTATTGGTTGTGCCTTGTGAAGGCATTATCGCACGAATGGCAAGCGAAGCTTCAATCCGGGTCATCATTCAGCCTTATGAGCTTCTCCACTATATGTATATTCCGTATGAGCAGCTGAGAGAGGACGCTGCCGGATTGATGCAACATCCTTCTTCACACGAAGTTGTGGGATTGCTTCGTGATGAAAATCCCCACATGATCGTCTCCAATACCTGTGTAAATGTGATTCCAGTTATGGCTGCTCGCATACTTGACATCCCTGTCATCTGGAAGCTCACCGAAATCATTCAAACGAATCCTTATACGGCTGAAGCTATTCAATTTATTGATGAGCATAGTGATTGGGTGATTGCCATCTCACATGCAGTAACGGAACCGCTCATACACAGCTCGATCCCATCTAAGCTAACGGTATTGCCCCCAACCTGGAATGAAACTCTTGCCGCACCAGATGCCTGGGAAGGTCTGCGTGAGACTCAGCGGAAGACACTTGGTCTGACCCCCGGACATTATTGTATCGGATATATTTCCTCATTTATATATGAAGCAAAAGGACTCAAGCCTTTTATACAATCCGCGCTCTTGTTATGCGAACGATTCCCGCACACCCGGTTCTGGATGATCGGTACCGCAGTGGATACGGTCTATTATGAGGAGTGCATATCTCTAATTCAGCAGTCAGGATATGTTCATCAATTTCTATTCACTGATTTCATTGAAGATGTGAGCTGCGCATACAGTGCCATGGATCTTGCGGTGATTCCCAGCCTGGTAAAAGAGGGGTTTGGAATGACGGCCCTTGAGAGCATGTACTTCGCCAAGCCTGTTATTGCCTTTCGACAGGGAGGGCTCGCAGAAATGATGGAATCTGTAGATAATGGACATTTGCTTGTCGCTCCGGGCAATACAGAGGAGCTTGCTGCCAAGATCATCCCATTCATCACAAATCGGAAGGAGTCTGCGCGGACGGGGCAACACAATCACTCCAAGGCTGAGCAAATTTATGGACCTGCAGCATACAAGAAGCGAACCGCGAGCATGGTGCAGCAGTGGATCACGCTGTTCCCTGATTGGTTCTCTGATCTGCATTCAGCAAGGAACATCATATCCCTGCAGGCTTACCAAGCCGCCAATCCCCCTTCTCCAATAAAAAGAAAACGAAGAAAAAAAACTAAACGGTCGCCATCTCCCCTCTTGAAATCAAAAAAGCGTGCAAAGGCCAAAAAACGCAGTACAGCCATCACTAGAAAGAAACGCCCTAGAACCAAGATTGTGGTACGAAAGCAGAGAAAGCGAGCTCGAAAAGCTCGATAAGGAGGGAAGTACATGAAGATACTGACAGTGCTCGGAACAAGACCGGAAATTATTCGTCTAAGTCTAATCATTCCCAAGCTGGATCGTTATGCCAGCAGACATATACTTGTGCACACCGGACAGAATTTCACGGAAAGTCTAAGCGGTCAATTCTTCAAAGAACTGGGCTTACGTACTCCTGATTATGTACTGCAGGATAAGGCAGCCTCTCTAGGACGCCAGCTCTCTGCAATGTTCGAGCAGCTGGAGTCCATTCTTGTGAAAGAGAAGCCGGACAAAATTCTGCTTCTGGGTGATACAAACAGTGCATTATCCGCCATTCTTGCCGAGCGTATGGGAATTCCGGTGGTGCATATGGAAGCCGGAAATCGCTGCTTCGATCTGGACGTACCCGAAGAGAAGAATCGGCGGGTCATTGATGCCATATCGACCATTAATATGCCATATACAGAGCAGAGCAAGAATCATCTTATACGCGAAGGTATTCCAAGTCAGCGAATCGTACTGACCGGCAACCCCATCTACGAAGTGATGAAGCTGTATGAAGCACAAACGATGGCCAGCGAAATTATGACTAAGCTGGGACTCAAGTCAGGACAATACTTTCTTGTCACGGCTCATCGGGCGGAAAATGTAGACGTACCATATAACCTTGAGCAAATTATGGAGGGACTAAACAAGGTTGCGGCAGTACACGGCCAGCGGATTATTTGCAGTATTCATCCCCGAACCAGAGCCAGAATTAAAGAGCATCTTAAGCTGGATATGCATCCACTTGTTGAATTTTATGAGCCCTTTGGATTCTTTGACTTTTTGATGCTTGAAATGAACGCCAGATGCGCATTGACGGACAGCGGCACAGTGCAGGAGGAATGCTGCATCATGGGAATTCCGACCGTTACGATGCGGAAGACAACCGAAAGACCGGAAACGGTAGATTGTGGAAGCAATGTTGTATCTGGAATAGACGCGGATCGGATTGCAGAATCCGTGACACTGATGGTGGAGCTGAAGTCCGACTGGGAATGCCCGAAGGGTTACCTGGTTCAGGATGTATCGGATAAAGTCGTCAAATTTCTACTTGGAGGGAAACTGCATGTTTGAAAATCAACGAATCCTTGTGACAGGCGGCACAGGATCATGGGGACACGAACTGATACGCCAGCTCTTAACCATGAATCCGAGAGAGGTCATTGTGTACTCACGGGGAGAATCAAGCCAGGTGGCCATGAGCCGTGAATTCGAAGATGAGCGTCTCAAATTTTGTATCGGCGATATTCGGGATAAGGATGCGCTGATCGCGGCTTGCCGCGGAATCGACTATGTATACCATTTGGCTGCACTGAAGCATGTGCCTGTGTGTGAGGATCAACCTTATGAAGCATTAAAAACAAACGTTATTGGCACGCAGCATGTTATTGAAGCGGCTGTTGAGAATCAAGTTAAAAAAGTGATATACATCTCCACAGATAAAGCGGCTAATCCATCCAATTTCTACGGCATGACGAAGGCAATCGGTGAAAAATTAATCGTTTATGCCAATTTGCTTCATAGCAGCACAGCCTTTGTTACCGTTCGGGGCGGCAATGTGCTCGGTACGAACGGTTGTGTTGTGCATCTGTTCAAGGATCAAATACGCAATAAAGGGATGGTGTCCATCACTGACATGCGTATGACACGCTTCTTCCTTACCCTAAGGGATGCCATTTCGCTCCTGTTCAAGGCTTCTATTGAAAGTGTTGGCGGAGAAATCTTTGTCATGACCATGCCGACCTGCAAAATTGTAGATCTGGCGGAGGTGCTCATTGAAGATGCGGGGGTTCGAGATGTGCAGATTGTCGAACGGGGAACTCGTCCGGGTGAGAAGATTCATGAAATACTGATGAGCGAATTCGAGAGCAGAAATACGGTTGTCTATGATGATCAATATCTCGTCATTTTACCGACATTAAAGCTGCCTGTTCTCAAAGAGAGATATAAGGACTCCGAGCCGGTTACCTTCTCCAGCTTCAGCTCCGAGTTTAATCTTATGACGAAAGAGGAAATCCGTGAAATCCTGCAGCGCGGGGGGTTTCTAGCATGAAATTACTCATCGTAGGCGGACATGGAATGGCAGGCCATATGCTGGTTGAGTATTTCAAGAAGCAAGGTCAGCATGCTGTCTTCTATACGTCACGTGACAAGAAGGACCCAAATAGTCTGATCCTTGATGTGAATGATATTCACAGCGTGGATTTGCTGGTCAAGGCTGTTCGCCCGGATATTATTATTAATGCGGTAGGTATTCTTAACCATCATGCGGATCGGGATATTATTCAGGCTTACCATGTGAATGGATTTTTGCCGCATCGGCTTGCAGCCCTTGCGGATCAAATTCATGCACGGTTGATCCACATCAGCACGGATTGTGTATTCAAGGGAGATGGCACAGGGCAGTATACAGAGGATGCAGTTACTGACGGCGATTCAGTCTATGCGATTACCAAAGCACTCGGAGAAGTTCGTTCTCCGAGTCATCTTACCATCCGCACCTCTATTATTGGTCCTGAAATACGAAAACACGGCATCGGGCTCATGCATTGGTTCTTGAATCAGAAAGGGGTCGTGCAAGGCTATACCCATGTAAGATGGAATGGAGTGACTACACTCGAGCTGGCTAAGGCAGTGGATTACTATATGCAATCTGACACTTCCGGTCTGATCCATCTCGCGCACAAAGAGCCGGTTTCGAAGTATGAGCTGCTTCTGCTGTTTAAGGAAATATGGCAGGCATCGGATACGGTCATTGTGCCGAGCGGAAAAATGGTTCAGGATCGGACTTTGGCGGTGACACGGCAAGACGCGCAGTGGTCGATGCCATCGTATTCCGACATGCTGAAGGAGCTGGCGGAATGGACGAAAATACATTAAAGGATAAAGTTGTGCTGGTAACAGGCGCATCAGGATTTACGGGCAGGCATGCGGTAGACCTGTTAACACGTCTCGGTGCTAAAGTGACGGCAGTCCTTCGCACAGCTTCAAGTATTGTCCTTCCTGATCACACGAATATCTATAGGTGTGATCTTGAAGATCGGCGCTCTGTTCATCAGCTGATACAGAGCACGAAACCTGACTTTGTGCTTCACTTGGCAGGACAGAATTCTGTACCATCCTCATGGTCAGACCCACTGACAACAATCCAGACCAATGTGATGTCCCCGCTATATTTGCTGGATGCTCTCCGGGAGATCCCTCACTGCCGAATCGTTATCATCGGTTCCCGTCTGAAATATACACCGGAGGCTGGCAGTCCACCTGCACCTCCTCATCCGTATAGTCTCAGTAAATATGTCGAAGAGATCGTTACATTGGCATGGACTCATTTATATCGACAGCAAATTATATATGCGGAGCCCGGAAATTTAATAGGTCCTGGCCCTTCCACAGGCATCTGTGCATTACTCGCACGGCATGTTGCTTCTGCGGAAGGCGGGAACAATCCTGATCCATTCCGGCTAGCTTCTCCGGAGGATCGACGTGATTTTCTCGATGTAAGAGATGCAGTATCAGCTTATGTCTTATTGCTGCAAAAAGGATTGCCGGGTGTCGTTTATCCCGTGGTGTCTGGCAAGGAGCGAACACTCGGTGAAGTGGCTGAGCTCATGCTGTCCCTTGCCACCAGAGAGGTACCTGTCGTATGGGGCTCACCAACGTCTGGGCCTGGAGGAACGACAAGCGAGTCTCACCCTTATCACTCTTCACCATCCGGTTTGGGATGGGCGCCTCAAATACCGTTTGAGAGGTCTATTCAGGATATCCTTAATGATGCCCGCCATAGAGAGAGGAGGAGCTAAATGAAGGATCAGCCATTGGTTACCATTGTAATCCCTTTCTTTAATTGTCCATATATTCCTCATGCCATTCAGAGCGCGCTTGAACAGACCTATCCTTCTACTGAAGTGATCGTCGTCGATGACGGCTCAACGGTACACGCCGATTTAATTCATCCTTATATGCCATATATTTATTATCTTGGCAAACAAAACGGAGGAACAGCGACAGCGCTGAATCATGGTATCCGGTATGCATCTGGCGAATATATCGTCTGGTTAAGCTCGGATGACATCATCTATCCAGAAAAGGTTGCTAGGCAAGTTCGCATCATGCAGAAGACGGGCGCTTCTATATCTCATACCAATTTTAATTTTATTGACGAGCAAGGGAGTGTGATTCAATATCGGGCCGGCACGTCATCCATGACCCGAGAGGAAATGCTTCGGATCTTTCTGGTGGGCAATCCGGTAAATGGTTGTACGGTAATGTTTCACAAATCTATTTTTCAGTCCGTCGGCTTGTTTGATGAGTCGTTACGGTATACCCACGATTATGACTTGTGGAACCGCGTATTGCTTGCAGGATACTCCATGCCCTATATTACAGAGCCGCTTACTGCATATCGCAGACATCAGGGAATGGGCACCTTGCGTCATGGTGATGCGATATCACAAGAAATAAGCATAATTAAAGCCAAGTACCAGGATCGTATAAGAGCGCAGAGCTAACCCACGGCAACTGCCTTCTTTCGGTCCTGCCAGAAAGGAGTGATCTCCTACAATATGTATCAGGAATTAGAGCATGCTGACTTTGTCCCCTTATTATGTGAACTGCTGAGGTTTTCAGATAGTGTGCTTGATATTGGAAGCGGTCCAGGGCATTTGCTTGAATATTATGAAAGCAGACTTATAGTTGCGCTTGAAATCCACCGGCCTTATCTTGAGCATCGAGCAAACCTGTCACCGCATATTATCCCGATCAACTCGGATGCAAGGAATATAGGCAGGTTGTTCGTTAACAATTCGTTCTCCACCATTACGATGATTGATTCTCTTGAACACTTTACTAAAAAGGATGGAATCAAACTGCTCCAGCTAGCGGAACAGATTGCAAAGCACCGCATTATCATCTTTACGCCAAGAGGATATTTTCCACAGTCAGGTGTGGATCATTATAAATTGAAGGGTGAAAGGTATCAGAAGCATCACAGCGGCTGGGATGAGCAAGAGCTGCTCTCGCTTGGGTATCATGTAATTGTCCTTAGGGGATTTCATGGTCAGGGTAATCCTTCGTTTGAGACTTCTTTCGACACTGAGCATAAAGCAATGGATGCGATTCTTGCCTGGAAAACACTCGACTCCTAGAGCTTAGGATGGGATTTGGCGCTTCCTTGTGATCCATGTGACTTGATTCAAACAGCGAGGTGATTCGTTATGAAGGCAAAACATCCTAAAGTATCTATTGTAATTCCCGTTTATAACTGCAGTTATGTTCATGAAGCGATTGAGAGTGCCTTGAACCAGACCTATCCTAATCATGAGGTGATTGTGGTCGATGATGGCTCTACAGAGCATAAGGAGCTCGTTACTCCATACATGGACCGGATTCGTTATATACCCAAGGTCAATGGAGGGACAGCAACCGCTCTGAACACGGGTATCGTTCACGCGACAGGAGATTATTTTGCCTGGTTGAGCAGTGATGATACCTTTGTACCTCAGAAGGTCGAACAACAGCTCGACTTCATGCGGAGGCGAAACCTGTCCTTCAGCCATTCAGCTTATAGCTATATTAACCATCTCAGTGAAGAGATCGGTGAAGTATATCCCGAACTTGGCACGAGAGCAGAAATGATTGAGACCCTCCTGATCGGCTGTCCAATCAATGGGTGCACGGTCATGCTGGATATGAAAGTGTTTGAGAGAATCCTTCCCCATTATGACCTCGATATCATTAACAAGCCTCTAGTCCGCTACCGTGTACACGACGATATGGGGACCTTCAAGCACCATCAGGCCATTCAGAATGAGAAGCAGATCATCCAAGCTCTGCACAGGACGACATTACGGTCCTTAATATGATCTATAGGAGGTGAAGCTGTGCGTTTTATTTTTCCTGTGTACACGTTATGCCGCGGGGGAGCTCAGCGTATGCTCACGGAGCTGGCTAATCGGCTGGCAACCATCGGCCATGAGGTCATTATAGTGATGCCAAGACAAGGCGTTGTTGAATATGAGCTGAAGGCTAAGCTGATTCAAACGGGAGTAGGTACGTTGCTGGCCCATCATATTCCAGCCGGTGATGTGATCCTATCCAATTTCTATACAACGGCATATCCTGCTCAGCAAGCAAGTGAGGAGGGGAAAGGCCTGCATATCCGCTTATCTCTATGTTATGAGCCGACCTTTCTCCAAGATAATCAGTATTCCTTTCCTTCTTACAACCTGACACCGAATCTGCTGGTCTTGTCTCGTTGGCAGCAGGATATCATATATTTAAACCATGGGGTCAAGGGTCGTATTATCCCTGTGGGTGTTAGCAGCTTTTTTCATAATATGAACATCCGCGAGCATTTGAATATGCCACTTAATATTACTTCCATTTACCGGAAGGAAGAGGGAGATTTCTCTTGGCATCGGGAACAGAAATATTTGCTTAGCCAGCTGGATATCGTGAAGGCCGTCTATCCAGATGTGGTCATTAACCTGGTTACACCGCCTGGCGAGTATGCAGATTCGAAGGATATACAGCAGCTGCAAGCATCCGGTAAATACCGGCTTTACACGCCGGTGAATGACGAAGAGCTTCGATACCACTACAACCAGACAGACATTTATGTAAGCTCTGGTTCATATGACAGTGGATCTTTGCCTGGACTTGAAGCCATGCGATGTGGTGCAGCGCTTGTCACTTCGTATTCAGGCGGCAATACCGAATATGCGGTTCATGAACGAAATTGCTTGATGTCCTACCGTTACGAGAACCGGCTTGCGCAGGATATCATTCGGCTCATTGAGGATCCGGCACTTCGTCACCGACTTGCGGTGCGAGGCGAACAGGATTCTTATGCTTTTACCTGGGAACGGAGTTACAGCGAGTTTGAGCGTGTTGTGAATGATATCGTCAGCCGTTCGCTGCTGAAATAACGATTGTATGGCAGAGGATATAAATTCATATCAGATTATAAATCTGAATTGCATCCAGAAGATGAAAGGGTTCGGAATTGGCATTGCCGTCGGCTCCCGCTGTAATTAGGATATACTCCTCTCCATCAATGTCAGCATAAGTCGCCAGACATAAGCCTGCCCGCTCGGTATATCCTGTTTTTCCACCCTTAATTTCTCCATTTGCCAACTCCATACTGTCTGACTGATCTGCAAGGGTACTGTATATCGTTATACCTTCGGGATGAAGCGAGCTTGCGCTTGTGCTGTAACGGGTGGTCGTAAATATCTCCTTGAATTGTTCATTGTGAAGAGCATATTTCAACAGAATGGTCAGGTCATCGATCGTAGAATAGTGTTCCTCATCATGCAGCCCTGTCGGATTTGTAAAATGCGTGTTTCGCATTCCGAGCTCGGCTGCTTTTTTGTTCATTTGAACGACAAACTGTTCCTCCGTGGAAGACACAAACTGCGCAAGAGCTACAGAAGCTTCGGCTCCCGATGGCAGCAAGGTGCCATAGAGCAAATCAATGGCCTTTACGTCTTCATGGGGCAGAAAACCGGCCATAGACGCACCTTCAGACACAAGAGGAGGAAACAGCTCGGCATCAAGTCGAACGGTCTGTTCTAGATTGGACAGGCTTTCTATGGCCAGGATGGCCGTCATAATCTTCGTAAGTGAAGCGGGGTATATTTTCTCTTCGGAATTAACGGCAAACAAGGCTTCGTCGTCGGCAAGACGTACCAGCTTGGCGTTCGAGCTGTACAGCTCATATGGCACGATCGGATCCGAAGTCTTTCTTGTATGCTGGAACCATCGATCCGAGGCACGATCTAATTGTTGTAACACATCTTCAAGATCCGCGAGGAGCAGGATGGTAATAAGCAGCAGGATCATTCCTTTGATCGAGAATCGTTTTTTCTTTTTCTTGGTGTTCGACATGCTTAAAAAAACAACTCCTTTACATGGCAGTGCTTCTCGAGTGCTCCTGAGTCTTAATGAATGTAGACTCAGGAGCACTCCTTCCATTCAATCATGTAAGCGGAAGTTGTTTTTTAATTTTTTCTGGTCAAGTTCTTAAGAGTTTCTTAAGATTGTCCCGGAAGCTGTACAATAAATTTGGTATGTGAGCTGTCACTGCTCGCAGTAATGGTTCCGCCATGCGCATTCACAATCTCCTTGGCGATCGCAAGTCCAAGTCCGGCTCCGCCGGTGGCAGAGGACCTGGCAGTATCCAGCCTGTAGAATTTCTCAAATATCGTGCTCAGCTTATGCGGAGGAATGGTCTCACCCACATTGGCGAATGTAATGATCATCGTATTATGCTGCTTCACCGCTGTTATATCCACATTCGTACCTGAATAACTGTAATGGATCGCATTCTTCATAATGTTGTTGAACACTCGCGCAAGCTTGTCCGGGTCACCATACAGAGTCAGATGCTCATCAATCTGGACGGATACGGTAAGCTCATGCTCTGTGAGCATCGGATGGAACTCATCAGCGATTTGCATGAGCATCATAGAGAGGTTAATATTCGTCTGCTCGAGTATAATCTTCTGCAGGTTAAAGCGTGTAATATCAAAGAATTCATTGATGAGCTGTTCCAGGCGGTATGCCTTTTCGAGTGTAATATTCATGTACTTGGCCTTCTGCTCAATCGGCATATCCTTAGCTTCATCCAGCAGACTGAGATATCCAATAATGGACGTAAGCGGTGTTTTAATATCATGTGCCAAATAGACAACCAGGTCATTCTTTCGCTGCTCCGCCTCTTGTGCATCCTTCATTCTTTTCTTAAGCGTGTCTTTTACCAGATTCATCTTTCGCTCAACCACTTCAAGCTCTGAAGATAGGGTTATGGGCTCGTCCGATTCCTCGACCAGCTTATCCATGCTCCGATTGATTTCGTTAAAATAATGGGTTGCTCTGCTCAGTGTCCAATAGAAGATCAGGAACAGCAGCAGGATAAAAAAGATCCCAAGTATCAAATCCTTATTCCGCTGAAAAATAAGGTAGTACAGCTGGGCTGCCGTTTTGTATTCAATGTTTAGAACGACCTCTGCAAATCGGATGAACGAGTCGGCAAAAGGAGCCTCCAGCACACCGTCAATCAGGATGTTCTTGGCTGCCAGCCCAATAATGGCCGTTATGACCGCAGTAAGAAGAATTTGAGCGATTATTTTGTTTTTGAGCTTTCGAAAGTCATCCTTCAACCTTATAACCTACTCCCCAGACCGTTTTAATATATTTGGGCTTGTCCATGTGATCATTCATTTTTTCACGAAGATGCCTGATATGAACCATTACGGTGTTGTTGTTTGTGTAATATTTTTCTCCCCACACTTCCTGGAAGATCTGTTCGGAGCTCAGCACCTGACCTCGGTTAGAGCATAACATCCAAAGGATAGAGAATTCAGTCGGCGTAAGTGAGATAAGCTTCTCGTTCAAGTAACATTCATGGGTGTTCTTATTCAGCAAAAGCCCGGAGAAGGCAATAATTTTATCATCTTCCGTATGCGGGCTCTCCAAATTGTACTTCGTAAATCGCCGAAGCTGGGCTTTGACCCGGGCAACGAGCTCGAGTGGTCGAAACGGCTTGGTTACATAATCATCAGCACCGAGTGTAAGCCCGGTTATTTTGTCGATTTCTTCTTCTTTAGCCGTAAGCATAATGATCGGAAAGTGGTGCTTCTCTCTAATTTGTTGGCAAATATCAAAGCCGCTCATATCTGGAAGCATAACATCGAGGATGGCCAGATTCAGCTTATTGTGCTGGATGCAGTCCAGAGCTTCCTTCCCACTGTAAAATTTATAAACCTCGTAGTTTTCCGCTTTCAAATATAATTCAACTAAATCAGCAATTTCTTTTTCATCGTCTACAACTAGAATCCTTGTGCTCATGGGGACCACCTTTACTTCTTGTCTGTCTTATCCAAGCATCTACATAACTTTATCTTCGATGCGGTTCAATAGATCAATCGGCTTGAACAATGTCTAAATCTTACACTATTCCTTGATCAGAAAGCGAGTCATACTCATAAAACGAACCAAAGCCCTGCAGTAATGAAGAAACAGGGCGTCGCTGCTTCGGCGCAGGTAGAGCAGATTAAAAAATGGAGAGTGCATTCATCATTTGTCTGAACGAGACGGCATATGCGCTGCCGGAAAAATGGTTAACGAGATGCTCCCTGCCTGCACGCCGAATATGTTCACGAAGAGCGTGGTTATCCATGAGCTCGATTGCTTCTGCAGCAGCCTGCTCAACATTGCCGAGTGCATAGAACTTACCCGTCTGATTGTGAGTAATGAAGGCTCTCACGCCATCCGAATCGGAGCTAAGTACAGGTACACCGCAGCTGATGGCTTCTGCAACGGCATAGCCGAATCCTTCCATAATGGAAGTAGACAGCATGATTCCGCCCGATCTGGCGGCCATAGAGTAGTAATGCGGCATCATACTATTAGGAATGTTGCTGAAAATACCAATCTTATCCTCAAGCTCAAGAGCCTTCAGTGTATCGTAAAATTGCTGCTCGTCGGTAGGCACTGCAAGCGTAGGATCATGAAATACCCATATCTTAGCATTAGGCTTGTGCTGAATAATACGGTGGCTGATATGAAGAAACTCCCGCCAGTTCTTATTGTGCTCAAGTCTTCCGATCCACATAATGGCCGGATAAGGTGGTATATCGGTATCGATTGGCGTAAATGTTGTTGTATCCAGCATGTTCGGAATGATAAAACGATGAATGAATGGACAAATCTCCGCAAATAACTGCTGAAGATGGGCTGTAGGGGGGATGAGTACAGCGTTGGCATGCGCTTGAAGATAAGGGATGGCTGTACATATCGTTTCAATCGCAGCTTCTCTTGTACCGAGACCTTGTGCTTCATAAATGATGCGTCCCCTGTAATCCAGAACAAGCCGGAGCCGTTCGATCATGTTGATGTCGGATGTGACGATAATCGCATCATACTGCTGCTGGTTTAACAGAGACTTGATTTCGTTATCATGATTGGTAATAAATACGGTACCGGTATTATTCTGCATACCTGTCCCTGGTTTAAGGTACAGCGTATGGGCTTCAATGCCATGCTGATTCAAAACAGAGCACCGCAAGCGGTTAAGTGTTTCAACGCCCCCGCTTGGAATAAAGAAAGTAAAGAGGACTTTCAAGGCAGATCCCTCCTGCAGTTTCTAATACGCCGGGTAGATAGAACTAAGGGGAAAATGGGCGGTGGTAGGTTATCGTATTTGTCCGTATCCATTTAGTTCGTCTATCTAAAGTACGTGGTAGAACGGAATAGAGTGTGGGCTTAGAGCTACGCATTCACAATTTGGACATATTTTTTTAAGGATTCTTTTAAATTCATTTAAGCCATGTTTATAGTTGGTTGGCTATGCTTAGTATGGATCATATTTAGGTCTGAATTGATATAGAAAGGAAGTAGCCAATGTGCTGAGGTTAGATCAGGTAAGCAAGACGTTCGACAGCCATAGGGGAGTACATCATATGGACTTTTCGATGGAGCGTGGAGAGATCGTCGGTTTTCTAGGTCCAAACGGAGCTGGTAAAACGACAACCATGCGCATGATCACCGGGTATTTGCGGCCGACTGAAGGCAAAGTGCTCCTCGATGGTGAATCCGTGCATGAGCAGGGTAAAAAAGTCCGGTCCCGAATTGGATATTTACCCGAAACGCCTCCCTTGTATCCAGATATGTCGATTCTTTCGTACTTGAGATTTGTTGCTAAACTGAGAGATGTGCCAGCCAGAGAACAAAAGCGCAGAGTTGACGAAATGTTGTCAAGACTTGGACTCACTGGGCGAGAGCGTCAGATCATTAGGACCTTGTCCAAAGGTTACAAGCAGAGAGTAGGGCTGGCTGGTGCAATTATACATAAGCCGGACTTGCTTGTGCTTGATGAACCGACATCAGGACTTGACCCTAATCAAATCATGGAAATCCGCAATCTCATAAGAGAGCTCGGCGATAATCATACCGTACTGCTTAGCACGCATATATTGCCTGAGGTGAGTACCCTTTGCAGCAGAGTGCTGATCATTAATGAAGGACAGCTGGTGATGGATGGGGCTCCTGCATCGATCGGCAGTACAATGAATCAATCATTCCACGTTTCTCTAACTGTAAAGGGAGAATCGGAGACCGTCGTCCCGCTGATTCGAGCCTGGGGAGAGGGATTGGAGGAGAAGGTTCAGCTGAGCACACATAAGGAAGAGGACGGTATCGTCCGCTTAGAACTGAATGCATCTGCTCATTATGATTATAGAGAAGATTTGTTCTATTTACTGGCGAGATCAGAGCTCCCTATACTCGAAATGAAGAAGCAGGACCAATCTCTTGAAGAGATATTCCAGAAGCTGACGACAGATGAAGCCGGAGAAGTGGATTCCGATAAAAAAATTTCACTCCCTATCTCTGCCCCTGAACAAGAACAGGCAGAGCAGAAGGGAAGTGAGAACAGATGAAACGAATGCTTGCTATATTTTACAAAGAGCTGCAAGCTTATTTTCTCGCTCCAACCACCTATTTTGCCTTTGCGGTATATGTCTTGTTGTCGAGTTTTTTGTTTTTCATGAGCTTTGTCTACTATCAGCCAAGTATCGTAGATTATCGCCTTGTTCTGGGAGATACGATATCACTGCTGCTCTATGTTATCCCGCTGCTGACCATGCGGCTGATCGCGGAAGAATTTCGACAAGGCACAGATGAACTCTTAATGACTTCGCCTTCAAGCGTGTTGGAGATTGTGTTCGGTAAGTTTCTGGCGAGTTTGGTCATCCTCATGGCTCTTATTCTGTGCAGCCTTACTTATCCGCTGTTCATGTCCTTCTATGGGGATATCAATGAGACGACGGTGTGGGTATCCGCACTTGGGCTCTTCCTGCTCGGTGCAGCGATGATGGCAATCGGCATGTTTGCCTCCTCTTTATCCCAGCACCAAATGGTTTCTGCCGTGGCAGGCTTTATCCTTCTGTTTGTATTATGGATGCTGGATTCTTTCGGCGGAAATGCTGCAATTACAGCATGGCTTGAACCCTTCTCCTTGTCGAGCCGGTTCATGAATTTCACAAAGGGTGTCATTAGAGGATCGGATGTCATCTTCTATCTTACTTTGACAGCCTTATTCCTCACGCTCAGCATTCAAGGCGTCGAGCGGAAAAGGTGGAGGTAAGAGAGATGAAAAAATGGTTGAATCATACGAACAGTGCCATTATATCCATTGCAGTGATCGGTATTTTTATATTGCTCACGTTATTCATGAACTCATTAGGCGGCTTCCAGCTTGACCTGACAGCGAACAAGCAGAATACATTGTCTGAGCAAACCTTGGAGGCGATTAAAAGTGTGGAAGAAGACGTTAGAGTGCTGGTCTTCACCGTAAATTCCTCCAGTGACGAGCTGCTGAACAGGGAAGTGCAGGATATTGTTGATGAATACAGTAAACGAAACAATAAATTAAAAGTAGAACATTATAATCTGGAGAACGAACCCATCTTGGCCCAGCAGTATGGTCTAACGGCAAGCTCTATTGTGCTTGTCCAAGGGGACAAGCAGCAGGTTATTCCTATGATTGATCTCTTTACTTCTGGTGAGACAGAAGGCTCTTATCTATTCTCCGGAGAAGAGAAGCTGACGCAGGCATTGAATTCGCTCTCTTCTGATGAAGTACACCGAGTGGCCCTTCTTACAGGGCATGGCGAGCTGGACTTGTCTCTCGCAACAAGCTTTCAATCATCCCTGAATCAGAGCAATGTCGAGACCGAAGAAATATCTCTTGCAGCTGGAGAGTCCGTGCCGGAAGGAACGGATGTACTGGCTATTCTGGGACCACAAAACGATCTGACGGATACAGAGATGAAGCAGATACAGTCGTATATGGACAATGGTGGGAAATTGCTGCTTACGATGGCTTTTCATGAAAATATGGATACCGCCTGGCCTAATGTTGACGCGCTCGCTGAGCAATATGGAGTCCATAACGAACACGTGGTAATGGTGGACCCGGAACAGTCGCTGACCATGGGACCGCTGTGGTCCATGCCGGTATTTCAGTCTCACACGATTACAGATAAGCTGATTGAGAATAACTTAACCCCGGTATTTTCACTCACTCTTGGGCTCAGCGCCACCGAGCAGGAGAAATGGACGGTCGCTCCGATTGTGAAGTCTTCAGATAGCAGCTATGGGGAAACGAATGTGGAAGGGCTGCTCGTAAACGAAACGGACAATGATGCAGATGCCGATCTGCAGGGACCTGTAGATGTGGGATATGCCATAAGCACAGCGGAAGGGAAGCCAAAGGCAGTTATACTGGGTGCAACCACTTTTATTCAGGATTCGGAATTTTCGACGGGCGGGAACCGTGATTTTATTCTAAACACGGTAAATTACTTGGCTGAGAAGGAGAACGGCGTTACGATCAGACCCAAAGAGCAGGCGGGCTATGAATTGGCTTATTTGACACCGTCTCAAGGCTCTGGAATTTTTGTTATCTCCGTCATTTTATTCCCGCTGCTGTTTGTTATTGCAGGTATTCTATTATGGTGGAGGCGGAGAAGATAATGAAGAAATTCATTCCTACTCTGTTGCTGCTGGTGATTCTGGCAGGCGGCTGGATCTACGCTCACTCCCAGAACTACTTCAAGGAAGAACCGGAAACGGCTCGCAAGCTCATGGATACCAGCACCATTGATCCTGGTGAAATCGAGAAATTCAGTGTTATTACCGGAGGGGAAGAAGTCCAGTTGACCAAAGAGCAGGATGGCTGGGTCATGACGAAACCCGAGGCTTATCCCGTGAACAGCTATGCAGTAGGCAACTGGCTAGAAGCACTCCGTACAGCTGAAATTACGAAGGTAATCGTGGATAACCCAACGGATGTCGAGAAATACGGCCTTGATCTTGCTGGAGACGGCATCGTCATGACAGCTCAGAATGGCACTGAATTAACCTTGGCCGTTGGTCATATGTTGCCTACAGGAGAAGATAATTATGTGCAGATTGACGGAAGTCAGGTGGCAGCTGTGAGCGAAGCTCAGGTTTCAAGCCTGATGCTCAGTCCGCTTCAATTCATGGATACAACGCCATTCGAATGGGACAATGACCAGCTAGAATCGCTGGAATGGGAAGGTGAAGATTCGACTTGGGTGCTGAGACGTACACCAGAGGAAGAGAACAGCTGGACCATGAATGGTAAGGATGTTGAGCTCGCTGAAGCGGATTCCTTAATGAATCTGACAAAGAATATTGCTACAGATCAAGTACTCAAGCCGCTTGATGCCGATCAGGCTCAGATTGCTTTTACATTGACCGCAGCATTGGAAGACGGTACGAACAGAGTATATCAAGGCTGGATGAATTCATCAGAGCCCGGAGTGATCTTCGTCAAGACAGCAGATGATTCACTCAGCTATGTTCTTGCGGCAGATTCCATTCAAGAAATTAAGGACAAAGCAGAAGAGCTGCTAATCAGCGATGCGGAAGTGAATGATGCAGATACTGAGTGAAGCAGATACTAAATAAAACTTAAATATAACAAGGAAAATCGCCATTTGGAATGAACGATAGAATTGAATGAGATCCTTCGTTCAGATCTTAGTTGAATCTATCTCTGATGGCGGTTTTTCTTTTTTTACAATATCAGTCGATTCGGATGAAGCAAGATACGTAGTTGAAGGCATACAGATTCATCAGTTGGTTCCAAATCCTTTCAGCATATAGGTTAGCAGATTGGTGCACCTTAATGGAGTACCCTAACCTACACTTGAAATGGAGGATGAACGAATGCCAGGAATGAACAAAACGAAAGCGATCACTTTATCTTTATCTACCGCCTTACTTGTCATGTCTGGATTAACAGGCTGTGGAACAAACACGGATCATAATTTGAACACTAATCAAGTGCGTAACAACAAAGCCAGTAATAACAAGCAGTTCGGTTTAAATGCGAACAGTGTTCATCGTACCAATAATCTCAGAAACAGCGATGATCTGTCTAAGGTTGTATCTGATATGGATGGAGTGGGAAATGCTTATGTTCTCCTTACTGATAATAATGCTTATGTTGCGGTATCGCTCAAAGACGGAGTTCAGCCGCAAAGCACCCGCCATCACAATCAACGTAATATGAAGAGCAAGAACCTCAGCAGCATGGGTGTAAAGACTGGGACACGAGCTCCTTATACAACAAGCGGGATCGCTCCTGGGCTCACCAATGACTACTCCCAGAGCAACATGCTTGGAGACAACGCGAACGGTCCTCGAGGAGCAGGTGGGATATTTAATCCTAACAATGTTCGAATGAATGAGACAAAAGGTCCGACTACGTATACAAAAATGAATGATCATGACGTGGCCGAAGAAGATGTATCCGATCTAATGAAGAAAGAGATCACAGGGAAGATCAAAGAATTGGCTCCAAATGTGAAAAATGTCTACATCTCGGCGAATCCAGACTTTGTAGGTCGCGCTCAAGGTTATGTCAATGATGTTGCCGAAGGTAGACCAATCAGCGGATTTATTGATGAATTTCAAACCATGATGGATCGTTTGTTCCCGACGAATGGAACAATGATGGACAACAATAAAAATCGTTAATCCAGAATAGAAGAGCTTATGGGGAATGAATATAAAAAGGCGTTGTTCTTAGAGAGATAATCTAAGGGGACAACGCCTTGTCTTACTTTAATTTAGTTTGTACCGTGGTTAGTTGCTATCCGTACTTAGTGCACGTCCTTTAATCCAAACCTGTTTAAGTTCGAGGGAGGCATCCAACAGCAGTAGGTCCGCTTGCTTCCCTTGCTCAATGGTTCCTGTGGCATCCAAGATGCCCAGAAGCTCGGCCGGATTATGACTAGCTGCCTGCGAAGCTTCTATTATACTGAGCCCGGCCTCCTGCATGAGGAAGCGGAAGCCGCGAATCATCGTGAGTGTGCTGCCTGCAAGAGTAACACCATCCTGTAAACGAGCCACACCTTCCTTGACGATAACCGGCAGGTCACCGAGCGTGTAATTCCCGTCCTCAAGCCCAGTCGCTGATATGGCATCCGTAATGAGTACCAGCTTCTGCAGCTTGCTTTTTAACTGAGCAAGAAGAGACACCGCAGCAGGATGGACATGAATTCCGTCTGCAATCACTTCAGCGCTGATTCGTTCATCACTGAGCACAGCCCCGGCTACACCTGGTTTACGGTGATGAAGAGGCGTCATCGCGTTAAAGGTATGAACAGCATGATGGAGTCCCGCTTCAACAGCGGCTTCTACTTCTTCATAAGTTGCATCTGTATGACCTAATGCGGCGATGATTCCTTTTTCTCTGAGCCATGCGATCACCTCATGCGCACCTTGTTGCTCAGGTGCAAGAGTTACTTGCTGAATGAGTTCAGGATATTGCTGTTCCCAAGAGATCAGCCAGTTTACATCCGGCAGCGAGATATGATCTGGATTTTGTGCTCCAGGCCATTTGGGACTAATAAAGGGTCCTTCCAAATGAACCCCTGCAAGCTGTGCGTAAGGCATCTCTTTGGAACGGTATTTGTTCACTTCGCTGAGTACCTTGTCAATCCAATCTTTAGGTGCGGTCATAGTCGTAGCGAGCATCGTCGTCGTTCCTTGAGAAGCATGGTAAGACGTTATCGTATCGAGTACGCTCTGATCTGAGTTCATGAAGTCCTCACCACCGCCGCCATGGACGTGGATATCAATGAAGCCGGGAAGAATATATCCATCCTCGCTTGTGAACGTTTCAATGTCCCCTTCGTTCCATCGATGGGGTAAGCCCGCATTCGTCCCTGCGTATACGATGGTTTCATTCTCAATGACAACAACGCCATCCTCAATCAGGCTGTCTTTGGTTACTACATTTCCGTATATTTTAGTAAGCAACTACATCAGCCTCCCTGCACCACGGTCTAACAGTACAATAACGTTTGGATGGCACTGAAGCAAGGAAGCAGGGCACTCAGTTGTAATGGGACCGGTCAGGGCTGTACGAATAATTTCTGCCTTGTCTTCACCACGGGCAACGAGAAGAATTTGTTTCGCTTTTAGAATAGAGCCGACGCCCATCGTCATGGCCTGCTTAGGCACATCGGATGGAGAATCAAAGAATCGTGCGTTCGCCTTGCGGGTTTCCTCTTTGAGATCAACGACATGAGTTCCGCTCGTTAGGCTTGACCCAGGCTCATTGAAGCCGATATGCCCGTTATGTCCTATGCCTAGCAGCTGGATGTCGACAGGGCCGTGATCATTGACAAGCTGCTCATAATGAGTACATTCCACTGCTAGATCAGATGCATTCCCATTCGGTACATGGTTGTGGTTCATATTCATATCAATGTGATTAAACAATTGCTCATTCATAAAGCTCCGGTAGCTCTGTGGATGATCTTCAGGAAGTCCTACATACTCATCAAGATTGAAGGAGGAGGCTTGGGCAAAGCTGACGAGCCCTTTGCTATACATTTGAATAAGTTCCTTATATATGCCGACAGGGGAACTTCCTGTTGCGAGACCCAATACGGCCTTACGCTTGGATTGCAGAAGAGCGGCAATGATTCCGGCCCCGGTTGCATTCAAGTCCTGTTCATGTTCAAAAGTCCAAATATTCATATTATCTCACCCTTCATTTCTTAGTTTGGTACGCTGCACTTGCTCATAGGACACATTCAATCTAGGGACAAACCGATCAAAGTCGTGACTAACCATGCCGGTAAATATAATATCGATCACATGAAGGAGTGCGATACGAGAGGCCATGTCTCCTCTTCGCATGCCCTGTTCCAGGGAAGATGTGAATAAGGGAATATCCGCAATGGATGCCAGTGTACTGTGTCCATAAGAGGTTAGAGAGATGGTACGGGCTCCGTTTTCTTTCGCACAGAGGAGTGCATCAATCGTATCCTGTGTTTCACCCGAATAGGACACGGCAACAGCAACGTCCTCTTCTTCTAATGAAGAAGCTGAAGTGACCTGCATATGCCCGTCCGAAAAAGCAGTACAGGAAACGCCGATACGGATCAGCTTCTGATAAAAGTCCTGCGTCACAATGGAGGAGGTAGCTACCCCGTACAGATCGATGCGTCTAGCGCTGCACAAGAGCTTAATCGCATCCTCCAGGCGTTCATGATCAAGTAAACGGGTGGTATCTGTAATGGAAGCGAGATGGTTCGCTTCAATAGCTTCTATAATGGTAGTAAGTGAATTTCCTGCGACAATATCCTGATAAGCTGTGACTCCCGTAGGCTGGGAAATTTCTGCTGCCAGCTTCATCTTAAAGTCAGGAAAACCTCTGAAATGACGAGATTTGCAAAAACGGGTTACCGTTGCAGGACTCGTACCGCTGTTCTCAGCTAGTTCCTTAATCGATAACCCGGTCACCTCAGCGGGAGATGCCAAAATAACTTCTGCAATCCGGCGTTCCTGGGAAGGAAGCTGATCGAGCTCTCTGGAGAGAGCATTAAGTATTGTCGTCATAACTCATCCGCCTTGTTAGAAAATTAATTTCACAAATATATTGATTTTAATGAAAATTATTTTTGTATAATTTCATCTTAATCAAAATGCCTTGCAAAATCAACCGTCAGCGACACATTTCCTTAACCCTACTAGCATGTACGTGAAGGCGGATCTTTAGCCCAATTTTTTCCGCGCATTGAACCAATATAGGTGATTTTACATAAGATGATTTGACTGTATCCCTTAACCTTGTTACACCATACAAACCCGGGCAAGGAGGGGTAAACATTGAAGGGTGACCACAAGAGCAAATTTTTGTTGACCCACCGTGAACGCGAAGTATTCGAGCTTCTGGTGCAGGACAAAACGACACGAGACATTGCAGGACTTCTCTTTATCAGCGAGAAAACCGTCCGAAATCACATTTCTAATGTCATGCAAAAACTCAATGTTAAGGGTCGTTCACAAGCGGTAGTGGAATTGATCAAATTAGGAGAATTAAAAATCTGACGAAGACACGGGGTTCATTCGTTTTCGTCATGGCCCTCTTCGCTCATCTAATTGGATGAGAGAGGAGGGCTTCCGTTTGTGTGAGGAGAAGAGAAATGGGCTGACTGGAGGTATACATAGGTGGAGGGGAATGAAGCTACTGGGTGGAATATGCTGCTTTGGAGGAAGGGGAAAGGGCTGTTTTGTTGCGATTGTTGCGTACTGTGGTGGAAGGGGAAACGCTGTTTTTGTGCTGTTCACTCCGGTTGTTTTTGCTTGGACGCAGGTATGTCGAGGGAG
>NZ_FPAC01000007.1:0-30770 GCF_900116105.1 Paenibacillus sp. 453mf | reverse complement strand
TTTTGTGCTGTTCACTCCGGTTGTTTTTGCTTGGACGTAGCAGATTCGGAGGAGTAATGGTCCAAGCAAAATTCGGCAATATCCTGATGTAAGTGAATCAGACACACGATCTTAAGGCTACGGAGTAACGAATAAGGCAGAAGATTTTAGATTTAGATGTTTGACGTTGAAAGGGACTATGATGCAGACTCCCCTTATAAGGATCTATTGTTTTTATCACAGCGTCTAATCTACCAAGATGAAGAATAGACCGTGAGGTGATAAGAATGAGAAACAAAGTAATAATAATGTACCTTCTGAGTTTTTTTCTCCTGCTTGATATTGTTCGTATCGTAGTACCTTCAACAGCTCATGCTTGTTCTTGTGCTGAACCTATCAGCATGGAAGAACAGATGATTCGGAAAACGGCTATTTTTACAGGAAAGCTAATCAGCCTTAGTCAACCGAACCGAGGAATAATTTCGTCTTCCGCAGATCCGGTCGCAGCACAATTTGAAGTCATTAATGTGTGGAAAGGGGATCTTGGTGCAGAAACCACGGTATACACTGCAATAAGTTCAGAAAGCTGCGGGTATGAAGGATTCGAAGTTGATGAGGAATTTATCGTTTTTGCTTCTGGACCGTATGATCAGCTCAAGACCGGTCTGTGCGAAGGGACAAAACAGCTAGGTTCTGCACAGGAAGAACTGGCCGCACTTGAGGCAGGCTATAAGCCAGTGGCAGTTACAAGTCATGAAAAAAATGCGCCGGAGATCTCCATCGTATATAAGGACACAAGATCAAGCCAAGTTTGGATTGTGCCGTCGGTGATTGCTGTTGCCATGTTAGCTGTCACTCTGCTGGTTGTATTATATAAGCGGTGGAAAAACTGATTACAGCCATGTAAGACCAGCGACATCAGCACACAAAAAAGGCGGGCTGTAATGCAGCCAGCCCGCCCAAAGAGCCCCATCCTCCATGCAGAGGAATGGGGATTTGTGAAGTTGCACTTGAACATCAAGGCGAAGCAGAAGAGCGAAGAGGACGGAATTGGAGTGAAGAAGCGGAGCGTTCGTCATTGCCGGCAGACTTCAACTGTATAATCATAGTAAGATCAAGAAGTCTGCCGGCAACAACGATCGGAACCCAATCCGTCTACGGAGCGAGCCAAGCGAGCCCTTCATCTACGGAGCAACGCATCCAATACGCCCTCCTCCGCAGCAACACCAACACAAAAAGAGCGGGCTTTAATGCAGCCAGTGCCCAAAGAGCCCCATCCTCCATGCAGAGGATTGGGGCCCTGAGGCATTTTAAGGTGTTGTGCTTTGAGCCATTGAGGCGAGCCGAAGAGCGAAGAGGACGGAATTGGAGTGAAGAAGCGGAGCGTTCGTCATTGCCGGCAGACTTTAACCGTGTAATCACAGTAAGATCAAGAAGTCTGCCGGCAACAACGATCGGAACCCAATCCGTCTACGGAGCGCCCAAGCGAGCCCTCCATCTACGGAGCAACACATCCAATACGCCCTCCTCCGCAGCAACACCAACACAAAAAGAGCGGGCTGTACAAACTGCCAGCCCGCCCAAAGAGCCCCATCCCCCATGCAGAGGAATGGGGATTTGTGAAGTTGCACTTGAACATCAAGGCGAAGCAGAAGAGCGAAGGGGACGGAATTGGAGTGAAGAAGCGGAGCGTTCGTCTTTGCCGGCAGACTTCAACCGTGTAATCACAGTAAGATCAAGAAGTCTGCCGGCAACAACGATCGGAACCCAATCCGTCTACGGAGCGAGCCAAGCGAGCCCTTCATCTACGGAACAACGCATCCAATACGCCCTCCTCCGCAGCAACACCAACACAAAAAGAGCGGGCTGTACAAACAGCCAGCCCGCCCAAAGAGCCCCATCCCCCATGCAGAGGAATGGGGATTTGTGAAGTTGCACTTGAACATCAAGGCGAAGCAGAAGAGCGAAGGGGACGGAATTGGAGTGAAGAAGCGGAGCGTTCGTCTTTGCCGGCAGACTTCAACCGTGTAATCACAGTAAGATCAAGAAGTCTGCCGGCAACAACGATCGGAACCCAATCCGTCTACGGAGCGAGCCAATCGAGCCATTCTATCTACGAAGCAACGCATCCAATACGCCCTTCCATCTCCACAGCAACACTCTCAATTCCCTATGTAACTCCGCTTATACCTGCTTCAAATAATCCACAATCGTCAGCAAGCCTTTGTCAAAGTTCTCCAGATTAAAATGCTCATTCGGTGCATGGAGGTTCTCATCCGGCAGGCCGAAGCCCATCATAACTGCGGGAGCGTTGAGTGTACGGGACAGCTTTTCTACGATCGGAATGGAGCCGCCGTCTTTTGTGAATAGAGCGCGTGTACCATACACGTTCTCGAAGGCATCCGCTGCTTTTTGCAGGAAAGGATGGCTTGGATCAATGTTAAAGGCAAATGCTTTTTCCTTGGGAGTGAAGGAGAGCTGTGCTCCAACAGGTGTATGTGCCTTGAGGTGAGCTTCGATCGCATTTAGCACCTTCTGAGGGTCTTGGTCTGCGACGAGTCTGCACGTGATCTTGGCATGGGCTTCCTTCGGAATAACTGTCTTGCTGCCTTCACCTTGGAAGCCGCCCCATACACCGTTCAGCTCCAAGGTTGGACGTGCGCCTACGCGTTCTACGAAGGAGAAGCCCTCTTCGCCAAACAGAGTATCAAGCCCCAGATCCTTTTTCAGCTGATCCTCATCAAAATTCTGCTTGGCAAATTCTTCGCGCATTTCAGAGCTTAACTCTTGTACGCCCTCATAGAACCCATCCACAGAGACACGGCCTTGTGCATCATGCAGAGAAGCAAGCAGTGACACCATGGCATGGAGTGCATTGGGAACGCCCCCGCCATATGATCCTGAATGCAAATCGGTATTCGCCGTATGAAGTGACAATTCCATGGAGCAAAGACCGCGCAGTCCTGTAGAGATTGCAGGTTTGCCTGGAGCCAGCAGCGAAGTGTCAGAGATCAGGATCGCATCAGCAGCAAGCTTGTCTGTATGGTCTGCCAGGTATAGCGGGAGATTCGGACTCGAAATTTCTTCTTCGCCTTCAATACAGAATTTAATGTTTACAGGCAGTTCCTTTTCCTGCTTCAAAATCGCCTCTACAGCCTTCACATGCAGGAATAATTGACCTTTGTCATCTGTAGCTCCGCGAGCATATAGTTTACCGTCCCGAATATCTGGTTCAAACGGCGGTGTCTGCCACAGATGGAGCGGATCTACCGGCTGCACATCGTAATGGCCATAGATCAATAGTGTTGGCTTCCCTTCTGCATGAAGATAGTCTGCAGTAACAATAGGATGACCCTCCGTAGAGTGAATCTCTACATGCTCAAGACCCGCTGCCTTCAGCTTGTCAGCTACCCATTCGGCAGCCTTCAGGACATCTCCTTTATGCTCGGACAGAGCAGAAATACTTGGAATCGTAAGCCATTCCTTTAATTCGTTCAGATGTGTCTCACGATGTTCAGCAAAATAAGCTTTATAATCAATGCCCATTCTGAATTCATCCTCCTTGATTTTAATCCTAAACAGCAGCAATGATATTGCTTTGCCCTATTATTTTACACTCTTTTCGGCAGAATACGAAATTGTACCCGGAAGAAACATGGAATTCAGCCGCGCTAGCAGGAAATGAATGGGGGATAGCGAATGCAAACAGAGAATATTCAAAAAAATTTATAAAACTATAAATCAATTTATAAAATAGTAGAATCAATTTCATAATACCTTTCGCTGCTTTAATCAAAAGTATATATAGCTTCAAATTCACCTTTTTAATGAGTTATGAAATTGTAAACTTCATAGGAAACGGGCAGGTGAGCGATTCATGAATCCGCAGCAAGTGTTGTCGAGAGAGAAAGAATACGATCCACTACCTAGTGAGAAGAAGCGGCCTTTCAAAGGCAGGTACTATCGGAAGAACCTTATCACGATTCTGCTCATCGCGAGCATACCGGGATTGATAACAGGAATCGTGATCTACTGGCTGGTTGTCTCTCAGATGGAGGAGGAGTTCGGCCGTCTGCATCAGAATCAGATTAACAATCGTGCGTTGAATATGGCCGATCAATTCTCGTATATGGAGCTTGGACTATCCCACTGGGCATTTGAGCCTCGATTCGGCGAAGAGCTGAGGAATATGGATTACGTCTATCATTTTGATCAGACAGAGGATATCGTTACAACCTTGAATGTACTGCAAGGGTCGCATCCGCTGATCGATAAGGTACAGCTCTATTTGAATGAGCCGCAGTCAATTTTGTTTAACCGCTCATATGGAGAGCTGGCTGATGAACGCATGATTCGTTCTTATCACCAATATTTAACTGACGGCAATCAGGTGTACTGGACAGACAGGCTTCCAGGGCAGCTGCTGCCGGACGGTGAGGTGAACACCGCAGAAGAACTCTTGCATACAGACTCAAGCGAAGCGCTCGTACTGGTGCATAAAATTCCTGGCAGCAGTACTGCACCGTTCGGAGCCCTCATCGTAACACTCGACAATGACAAAGTTAGAAATCTAATGAAAACGCTTACTCCATATGATCAGGGCTCGACCTTTTTGCTGGATAAGAGCGGAGAGGTGCTGGTGTCCAGTGGTGATCACAATGGGGCCTCCTCCGGTGAGCTGAACGAGCAGATTAGGCAGCAGGTTGATCTGGAGCGAAATAACGGTTCTTTTTTGTATACATTTGAGAATACAACGTATTCGGTGTCCTATGGAAAGCTGAGTCGCATTGACTCTGACTGGGTATATGTATCGGCTGCTCCGATAACGGATATTACAGCACCTTTATTGTCGGTATCCAAATTCATTGTAATGGTCAGTGCGGCAGGTTTACTTATTGCCATCCTATTATCCTGGCTGGCCTCAAGGCGCATTTATTCACCTATTGAGCGTCTGCTTGGGGTACTCGGAACGAACGAAAAAGATCCCCTTCAAGGAACTTTGCTGCATCATGACGAGTTCGAATTACTTGAAACCTACTGGAACGATCTTCTCACGGAAAGAAGCAGAGCAAGACGTAAGCTGGATGATCGGCTGCCCATGCTCCGCGGAAGCTTCGTTATGCAGCTGATTCAAGGGCATCTATCATCCCACTCGGAAGCATATCTCATCGAGCAGATGTCGGATCTCGGATTTAAGGTGGAGGACCGTCAATTCTTGCTGGTGAAGCTGAGGCTGACAGGCTATTCAAATCTAAACGGTCGTTTTAACGAGCAGGACACAGGACTTGTTACTTTTGCAGCTGTGAATATTATCGAAGAGTTTGCCGCACAGCGGTTTGAACAGGCAGCAGTCCTGAATTTTCATGATCTATCGGCCGCTGTGCTCCTGACGGGTACAGACGGGGAGTCCCTGAAGTCCGCGGCTCTCGTGTGGGGAGAAGAGCTGATGCTGGTGATCAACCGAATCATGAAGATGAACGTAACGATCTTGATCAGCAGGCCAGCGGGCCCGGTATCCGAGCTTCCGGCACTATTTCTGGAACTCGAGCAGGCAGAAGCGTTCAGAAGCATTGAGGATTTGAATCAGCTTCTGGATCTGGATGAAGAAATGCAGTTCCGAAAAATAGAAGAGGCAAGCTATCCATTCCTCCTTGAACGCGATATCGTCCAGGCAGTGCGTACAGGCAAGACGGAAGAGGCGGATCGTTTATTGTCACAATTTATGGAGGAGGCCATTAAGCAGCATACGACCGAGTACCAATTACAGCAAACGATGCTTCAGCTGCTGGCGAGCCTGCTGCACATGATGCTTCAATCCGGAGTCCCCTCTCATCAGCTGTTCAAGGGAAGAAACCTGTATGAAGAGATTGCATCCCTGAAGGAACGGGTTCAGATCGGGAAGTGGATGAGACAAGAAGTATTTCTACCTTATATCCGTTACATGGAAGAGAGATCTCATGCCGGGCTTAAGCCCGTAATTGACCGGACGATGCAGCGTATCGACGAGCAGTACATGACAGACATATCGCTGGAGAGCTGTGCAGATCAAGAAGGAATGACTCCTTATGCGCTCAGCAAAGCTTTCAAACAGGTAGCAGGAATCAATTTTATAGATTACGTGACCTACAAACGGATAGAGGCAGCGAAGGAATTGCTGAGAGAAACGGATTTGAAAATGAATGATATCGCGGATCGAGTTGGTTATCAGCACAGCTACTTTAACCGGATATTTAAGAAGCAGGAAGGAATGACGCCGGGTCAATATCGCGATCAATGGCATCAATAGCATTGTGCTGAAGAAAAGACAGCCTCTACTTGTCCTCATGGAATATTCGGTGGATTAAGTAGAGCTTTTTTATGGAGGTGAATCAATTCTAAATGAATGGATGCACAAGCTTTCACCTTATTTACAAAAAAAGTAATTCAGGCAAAAAAGTTCAATAGCACAGAAATACCCTATTTTATAAGCATCTCAAAACGCTGTAATGACGTTCATTTCTGCCGAAGTTGAGGAACGGAACAAAAAATGAATGTTGGCGGAAACGCAAAACGTTGGATAAAGTAAGGAGCATACACTTTGACAACGCTTTCAAAATGAGCGAAGAAAATGGAAAGGAGACGTCTATGAACAATGATTCGCAGATCCCGGGAATCGTCGGTTACGGCTCTCAGATCCCTAGCAAGGCGGACATTAAAAAGAATGCAAGAAAACGATGGTTGTCCCAGCTAAAACGCAACAAATGGTTGTACCTGCTGGTCACGCCTGGACTTCTTTACTTCTTAGTATTCAAATATGCGCCAATGTGGGGAATCGTCATTGCCTTCCAGGACTATCAGCCTTTTCTCGGTATCCGGGAAAGTGAATGGGTCGGCTTCGAAAATTTCACGACATTTTTCCAAAATCCTGATTTCTACAGGCTGCTGCGCAACACACTGATTCTGGCCGTGTATGATCTCGTATTTTTCTTCCCGGCTCCAATTCTTGTGGCCTTACTTCTCAATGAAATTTCAAAATCGTGGTTTAAACGAACCGTACAAACACTAGTCTATGTTCCGCATTTTGTATCCATGGTTATTATCGCAAGTATTACGTATGTATTTCTTACACCGGACGGCGGGGTTCTGTATGAGCTGATCGCCTGGATCACGGGCACACCCATTGATGTTCTATCTGATCCGGATGCCTTCAGACCGCTCATTATCATTCAGATGCTGTGGAAGGAGGTCGGCTGGGGAACGATTATTTTCTTAGCTGCGCTCGCAGGCGTAGACACCGAACAGTACGAGGCTGCTATTGTGGATGGTGCTGGACGCTTTCGTAGAATGTGGCATATTACGCTTCCAGCGATTCGAAATGTCATTATTATTCTGCTCATTCTTCGTCTGGGCAACTTCCTGGATACCGGATTTGAGCAAATCTTCCTCATGACGAACTCACTTAACCGCGATGTTGCCGATGTGTTTGATACATATGTATACCAGGTCGGTATTACTCAGGGTGCATTCAGTTATAGTACAGCGGTTGGATTATTCAAGTCGGTCGTAGGGATTATCCTCATTCTTGGAGCGAATAAACTTGCCAAGAAATTCGGTCACTCTGGCATCTACTAGACAAAATATCTGCCAATAACATGACTCTTGCAAAGGAGGGACAGTAGATGGACAAAAGGTTTAATACGCCGGGCGGACGAGTCTTTGACGTATTCAATTACCTGATTCTCAGCATCTTCGGGATCGTCACCGTGCTTCCGTTTCTATATATCATCGGCAACTCGTTTGCTACGGAAGCCGAAATCACGGCGCGAAACTTCTTTCTCATTCCACATGATATTTCCTTCAGTGCGTATCAGTACATCTTTTCATCCTCTACGATTTTTAAGAGCATTGGTAACTCGGTATATATTACGGTTGTGGGCACACTCGTTAATCTGCTGTTCACACTAACGATGGCGTATCCACTCTCCCGCAAGGATTTTTGGGGAAGGAATGTCATCATGAATCTTGTCATCTTCTCCATGCTGTTCGGGGGAGGGATGATCCCGACCTATCTGGTCATTCGAGAACTGGGGCTCCTGGATACCTACTGGTCCTTGATTCTGCCGGGCGCCATTGGCGCTTTTAACCTGATTGTCGTCAAGAACTTCTTCCAAGAGCTTCCTGCAGGACTGGAAGAGGCGGCACGAATTGACGGTTGTACAGATCTCGGTGTATTTTGGCGCATTGTTCTTCCCCTATCCAAGCCGGTCATTGCTACTTTTGCGTTGTTTTATGCGGTGGGGCATTGGAATAACTTCTTCTCGGCGCTCTTATATCTCTCAGACAGTGCCATGTGGCCGCTGCAGGTCATGCTCAGGCAGATCGTGCTGCTCTCGCAGGGCACGGCCGGAGATATGGCGAACATGGATCCTAATTTTGTTCAGCCTCCGGAGCAATCCATTAAGATGGCGGTCATCGTCGTAGGCACGATCCCAATTCTGCTGGTTTATCCGTTCCTTCAAAAGCACTTTGCCAAAGGCATGCTGCTTGGTTCAATCAAAGGTTAATCCAAATCAACGATTAAATGGGGGTACTGTTTATGAAACAAGCCAAGAAGTCGGTTAAGCAATCCATCAAAGTTCTAAGCACTTCGTTCCTTGTGGCGGCTATCCTTGCCGGTTGCTCGTCCTCGCCAGACGGTAATGGTGAACAGGCGCAATCAGGTGCATCGGGAGGAGAGGCGGCAGGCAAACTGCAGCTTGGTATTATGGTACCGAACTTTGAAGCGGAAACGCCGGCTGCCAATAATCCCGTCATTCAGAAGCTGGAGGAGCTGACGAATACGGAGCTGGAATTTCAGTGGGTGCCCAGCAGCTCATACGAAGACAAGTTCAACATTACACTTGCTTCCGGCAAGCTGCCGGATGTCATGGTCGTTCTCGGTAAATCGCCAAGCTTCATCAATGCTGCACGCAACGGTGCCTTCTGGGAACTGAGTCCTTATCTGAAGGATTATCCGAACTTGTCCCAAGCGAATGAGATTATTCTGAACAACGCCTCGATTGATGGGAAGACTTATGGAATATATCGTGCACGTGTATTGGGACGTAACGGGGTCACCATCCGCAAGGATTGGCTGGATAATCTCGGCCTCAGCGTGCCGACGACCATTGATGAATTCTACAACGTAATGAAGGCCTTCACGGAAAATGATCCGGATGGCAATGGGAAGAAGGATACGTACGGGCTGATCGCAAGTAAATTCAACGGTCCTTGGGATATCATGTCGGTGTGGTTTGGTGCACCGAATCGCTGGGGTGAGGATGAGAACGGCCAGCTCGTTCCTGCTCACAAGACACCACAATATTTGGAAGCGCTCAAATTTTTCCGCAAGCTATATGAAGAAGGACTCGTCAACAAAGATTTTGCGGTCATGGATGCATTGAAGATGCCTGATCTTATGGTCAATGGAAAAGGGGGTGTCATGGTTGACGTAGCCGACAACGCCCAGCGGATCGATCAGAAGGTGCTCGAGAAGGATCCGAATGCAACGGGAGCCATCGACGTGCTGCCTGCCATGGTTGGACCTGAAGGGCACCGTGATTTGCCGACATCCGGATACTCGGGAATGATCGCTATTTCGAAGAGCGGCGTGAAGACAGAAGAGGAATTGAAGGAAGTGCTCACCTTCCTAGACAAGCTGAACGAGGAAGAACTGCAGATGCTGATGAGTTTAGGCATTGAGGGTACGCACTATGAGAAAAAAGAGGATTATATCGTACCGAGTACGGATAAACAGATTTTGCGCGATTTGAACGGTACGAATCAGATCTTGATGTTCATTCCGGAAACGCGGGGTCTCAGCGTAGAGCAGACGCCTGTCCGCAAGAAGGTCGCTGAAATTCAGAAGGCAAATGAAGAGATTGTCATCCCTAACCCGGGCGAGCCTCTGATCTCGGATGTGTATGCGCAAAAAGGACCTCAGCTAGACAACATCATAAATGATGCCCGTACCAAGTTTATAGTCGGTCAGATTGATGAACAAGGCCTGCAGGAAGCATTCGAGCTATGGGAGACAAACGGAGGCACGGAATATATCGAGGAAATAAACAAGCTGTACGCTGAGGTTAAACAGTAAGAGCTCTTCATTAACAAGCAGCATCCATAGATGAGGAGAGCGGGATGTCCCCTCTCCTTTTCCGTTGATGAACCATTTGAACGAAAATAGATCCTTACTGAGGAGGTGGCTTTATGTTGGCGTCGCAAACGTTCCAGAATCCGGGTAACGAATTCAGAGTGCAGCCCTTTTGGTTCTGGAATGGGGAGATGGATGAAGAGCAAATCGCATTCCAGATTGCCGAAATGGCGAAGCAAGGCGTTGGCGGTTTTTTTATCTGCGCAAGACAGGGGCTGACCATTCCTTATCTATCACAGGCTTGGTTTGACAAGGTAAAGGTTGCAGTGAGTGAGGCGAAGAAATATGGACTTCATGTGTGGCTATACGATGAGTATCCTTATCCCAGCGGAATGGCGGGAGGCGAGGTCACTCTCGAAATGCCGGAGGCGAAGCAGCGTACGCTGGAGCATTACACAAAACAGGTCTCTAGCGGGTCAAAAGTGTCTTGGACGCTGCCTTGGGCTGTTATTTTGTATGCGAAGGCCATTCGGCTGGGAGAGAAGGGGAATCGGTTATGGGAAGAAACGATCGATCTTCGCAAATCCATCGGAAATGTTCAGCTTGAACAGGTTTACCAGGAGACGGGGCTTACCTCCTATAATCGCAAGCGATTCTTCACCTATGAAACGGCATTTCAGCTCGAATGGGACCCTCCTGCGGGAGAATGGGAAATTCTCATCTTCATGGAAGAGGAAATAAGAGATTTTAAATATTACGGCAATTATGTAGATCCCATGAATGAAAAAGCGATGAAACGATTCATTGAGCTGACACATGAACGGTATGAGGCGGAATTGGGAGAAGAGTTCGGGGGCGTCATCAAAGGGATATTCACCGACGAAATTGCGCCGCTGGGCCGCATACCTTGGTCATCGCAGCTGCCTGCTTTTTTTAAATCACAGAACGGATATGATCTGTTGGAGCACTTACCGGCACTGATTTGCAGAGATGCAAGGGATGCTGCCCGAATCCGCTACGATTACTTTCAATCTGTCCATCTGCTGCTCAGACAATCCGTGCATAAGCAGGCCCATGATTTCTGTGAAAGGACGGGTATACAGTATGCCGCAGAGGTTCCGTCTGTCCGAATGACGACACAGCTGTACAGTCATCTCCCTGGCGGAGACTCGGCGCACGAGAAGATCGGAAGGTCGCTGTCCTATATCCTTGACAGGTATGGACTCAAGATGCGGGATAATCCGAAGATGGTCAGCTCTCTCGCAAGACAGCTGGGGAGAAAACGAAATATGATTGAGTGCTTTCACAGTGTGGGCTGGTCGATGACATTGCAGGATGCCAAGTGGATGATCGACCGAATGGCGGCGCTGGGTACGAATTTTTATAATTTTCATGCCTTTTTCTATACCATTGGCGGTCTTGCGAAGCATGATGCTCCTCCATCGCAGTTCGTACAGAACCCGTATTGGCCTTATTTTCGAGAGCTGGGTGATTATGTGGGGCGAATCAGCTATCTGATGTCTGAGGGATATGCAGATATTCGAATTGCCGTGCTGGATCCGACAACCTCCTTCTGGACCTTAATGGGCAATCCACTGCATGGATTCAGCTATGCAGGTGTCGACGAGGAGGAGAAGGAGGAGCTTGAACTGCTTAAGCAGGAATGGCTTACCTTGTCCACGCTTCTGCTTAAGCACCGCCGGGATTATGATCATCTCGATCCAGAGCTGCTCGCTAGCAGCACAGTGGACGATGGCAAAATCCGTATTGGCGAAGCCTGTTACGATGTGCTGATACTGCCGCCGCTTAACAATCTGGAGGCAGAACCATGGCAGAAGCTATCCTCTTATGTCCAGGCTGGCGGCAAAGTGATATCCATCGGTAGACTTCCGAATGAAATTATACAGGATGCAAGTCCTGCGAAGGAACAGATAGCAGCACTGCTGAATGGCGAGAACGCCCGATTTATCCGTACAGATGAGAGCTTGGAGAAGGCTTTTACCAGAGAGGTGCTGCCACTGCTTGATCGATGGGTCCCTGAAGCCGTCGCTTTAGAAATTAAGGAGGACCCCTTAGCTGTGCTGCAGCAGATTCGGTGGATTTCTAATCATCAGGCGCTTCTGTTTGTAACGAATCAGGAAGGAGAGCCGATAAGCGCAAACCTGAGGATCGATGCGGAGGAATTCAGGACGAGAATGGGTAAAGGCGATGACTCACAAGGCCAGCTCTATATAACGATGAATCAAATATCACTGGAGACGGGAAGTGAAAATGCAGCAGCTGCACTTACGCCGCTCTACTCTGAAACAAACAGTTTGACCGGGTATGAACGGTCTATCGAACTGGCGCCTTACGAAGCCCGGGCTTATCTAATCGATTGCAAGCCTGAGGCTATTCAGACAGCAGAGACCGTAACGGTATCTAATCGATGCTGTCAGGAAGTATTGATCCCCTTATCTGGGACCTGGGAGCTTACGGCCGCCGAGGAGAATAAATTGAGGCTTGGCGAGTTCTCTTTGACCGTCATGGATGCGGATGGCAAGGTGCATATCCGTGGCGCCGAAGTTACGGCCAAACCCTTCATTGACCAGGTTGCCAAATGGGGCAGCGAAGGTCTTCCCATAAGGTTCAATCAAGTGTTCGGTACGCCGAAGCAGGCTCAGCTGGCTTATCCTTTGTATGCAAGATATGTTGCTGAATTCGATTGCCGTACCAAGTTGAGCCACGGTCTTCTCTTCTTTGACCGGCATGCAATTTCGGGGGAATACACCCTTGATGTGAATGGAAGACGGCTTACAGGGGACGAGTTTATGTCTGTCAACATTACTGATCACAATAACATCGCTGCAAACATAGGCGCTTACCTCTACGAAGGCATCAATAAGATTGTGGTTGAGGTTCGAATCGAGAAAGACGATGACGGACTTCTAGATCCTTTAATGCTCTCAGGCAGCTTTGGTGTTTATTACGTGGGTGAACAGCTTGTGCTTGATCTGCCGGAGCAGACCGGAATTCTCCAGCCGGAGCCTGTGGAGGGCTATCCGTATTATGCGGGCACAATGCGTTATCGCCGTACCTTTATGTATTCAGCACCAGCCATTCAGAATACGGATAAATTCGAGCTTACCTTTGACGATTTCCGGATTCAGGATGTTGTCGAGCTCCGTGTAAACGGTCATTCACTTGGTGTCAGAGCGTGGTCGCCCTACCAGTGGACAGGAAGCACCAACATCCTGAAGGATGGAGAGAATGAAATCGAAGTGAGTGTAACGGGAACGCTGATCGGGCTGCTCGAAGGAACTTATTTCGATCAGGAAGAGCATGGTCTCAGGAATGTGAAGGAATGTTATCGCAAGCCAATATCGCTGTTTAAGGAGAGAACCTGATATGAGCAAAAAAACGTATGTACTTGTCGGCACGGGTGGAAGAGCTGGATTTTTCTATACGGCACTGGCCAAAGATTTTCGGGAGCAGTCGGAGCTGCTGGCATTTTGTGATACGAATCAGACACGGATGAATTATGCAAATCAAATATTGTCCGAGCAATGCGGATATCATGAGGTTCCGACCTACAAGGATCATCAGTTTGATGAAATGATTGAGGTGCACAAGCCGGATTATGTCATCGTCACAAGTATTGACCGGACACATCATCGTTACATTATTCGCGCCATGGAGCTTGGCTGTGACGTCATTACGGAGAAGCCGATGACCGTTGACGAAGAGAAATGCCAGGAGATACTCGATACTGTGGAGCAGACGGGACGAAACGTCAGAGTGACCTTCAACTACCGCTATGCTCCTCATCACACGAAAGCTCGCGAGCTTATTATGAACGGAACGATCGGTGATGTGCATTCTGTGCATTTTGAATGGCTGCTTAACACTCAGCATGGGGCTGACTACTTCCGCCGGTGGCACCGGGATAAGCGAAACAGCGGGGGGCTGCTGGTACATAAATCAACACACCACTTTGACCTCGTTAATTTCTGGATTGGCTCCCAGCCGGAGACCGTGTTCGCTTTTGGAGACCTGCTCTTTTATGGTAAGGAAAATGCCGAGAAACGCGGTGAGCGTCATGACTACCCGAGGGCGACAGGTCACGCGAATGCCAAGGGAGATCCGTTTGCGCTGCACCTGGATCAAAGTGAGGGATTAAAGGCCATGTATTTCGATGCGGAGCACGAGGATGGCTATCAGCGTGATCAGAATGTGTTCGGAGATGGAATCAGTATTGAAGACACGATGGGAGTTCTCGTCAAATACAAGAACCGTGCTGTGCTTACGTATTCCTTGAATGCCTATATGCCGTGGGAAGGCTACCGAATTGCCTTTAATGGAAGCAAAGGCCGGATTGAGATGAACATTGTGGAGCAGTCTTATGTGAATGCCGGTGGTGACAGAGCCATCGAAGGCGCCCTGCAGGGACACAACATCACTGTATATCCCATGTTTGATGCTCCTTACCGTGTCGAGGTGGAGGAAGGCGAAGGAGGGCATGGCGGTGGAGATCCGGTGCTGCTTAATGATCTGTTCGGGGAACCTGTAGAAGATCCGTTCCATCGTGCAGCCAATCATGTGGACGGTGCCAGATCCATTCTGACAGGCATTGCAGCGAATAGAGCCATACGCACAGGACTACCTGTTCAAATTAATGATCTCGTCAAGTTCTATAACTGATCCCTGCATTTATCTAATACAGCTACTCTATTTCAGTATAAAGGAGCGGATAAGATGCGTTATTTTCACGAAAATGAGTCCATTGCAAGTCGCACTCACGATGCTATAGAGGATGTGTTGTCCACCATTGCGCAGCGCTATATCGGTGATAATCCGAAGCAGTCCTTCTTGTTCAGGGCGTATAATGAAGCAGGCTTTCGCCGCCTGCCTGATTACAGATATGAGATGAATTTGAATGAACGTCTGCCGGATGCACCGTCAGGAAGCTATGCCTTTATTTGGGGGAAGCTGTGGAGTCAGAATCCGAATGAAACCAAGCTGAATATGAACCTGAGCTGCTATAGCCCGGTAACGATATACGTGAATGGGGAGCAGTTCTTCAAATCCGATCTTCATCAGGAGCTGTTTCCCGACAGACGCTGGCCGCTTGCAGTTCCGGTTCAGTATGGCTGGAATGATATTGTGCTCCAGTTCGTGAAGACCGATGTCGGCTTTGGCGGTGTGTTTGGTACGGGATCCTTTAAAAATTTCCCGCTGCACTTCATTAATCCGAGCGCTGATCGAGACAATCAGGAGGGATGGCTGTACTCGGAGGTTTTTACGAATCCAGAGCAGGAGCTCCCTAGACTTGGAATGAAGGAGAAGGACACGGATCTCATCTGGTATCCTCGCCAAAGCTGGACGAAGGAGGAGCGCGATCAGGGGGTGTTTGGCAGAATTTACGGGCTGGAGCAATCGCAGACGGCTTATGCATGGAGCACCTTCTACGTCAAACAACCGGAGGGCAAGCCGGTTCGGATTAAGGGGCGTCATGATGGAGCACTATCGCTGTATGTCGATGGTGAAGAAGTCTATGCTTCAAGTACTTCTGGTGAGATTGATCTGAGGCTTCCACGGATATTCGGAGCCCATCAGCTAATCGCAAAAGGAACCAATACAGAGGAAGCGGCTGCAAGGTGGGGATTCGAGCTCAAGGACTTCGGACGTAACAGCGGGGTAAGCTGGAATTCGCCTTATTCGGTGGCAGGCAGCCAGGATTCATGGCTGTATTTAGGGCCTTTCGATCCTTCTAACGAACCGCAGCTGAGCACCGTTCAAGAAGTCCACCGAATCCATGGAGACGATTCTAGAGGTGTATACTATCGGATTGATCTTCCGAATACAGTCATTAGACCTTATCTGGAGAGCACACATTACGGAAAATGGAATTATCCACTGGGTGTGACACTGCTCGGCTTAATGCAGACCGGGACTGAGCTGGGCGAGGAAGCGTATGTCCGCTATGCTGTGGAGCATATTTCGCTCAGCACATCCTTTGATAAGTATGGATTATGGGACAGAGAGACTTATGGGGCAGCAGGAATTAACAATCAGCTGTCCGCTATAGATAGTCTGGATGACTGCGGATCCTTTGGAGCAACGATGCTGTTTGCAATGGAGCAGGCTTCTATTCCGGGCGGCAGGGACACTGCGGATCGGATTGCCAAGTACATGAGGGAAGATCAGGAGCGTCTTCCAGACGGAGCTTTTTTCCGAAGAAGAGGAGCGGCAGAGATGAGACAGGAGACGATGTGGTGTGATGATCTTTATATGAGCACTCCGTTTCTGACTCGTTATGCGAAACTGACCGGTGACAGCACTTATCTGGAGGATGCAATCCAGCAGTTTCTGCTGTTCAAGCAATATCTCTATATTCCAGAACAAAAGATCATGTCGCATGTGTATGATTTTGTCAGAGGAAGCGCAACAGGCATTCCATGGGGAAGAGGCAATGGCTGGGTGCTGTTTTCACTGACAGAGCTGCTGACGATGCTGCCGGATACGCATGAGAAGCGACCTGAGCTGCTTGGCTTCTACCGTGATTTATGTGAAGGATACCTTGCGCTGCAAGGAGAGAACGGCCTATGGCATCAGGTACTGAATCGCCCGGACAGCTATGAAGAGAGCTCCTGCACTTCGATGTTTATATACGCTTATGCCAAAGGCGTGCGTTTTGGCTGGCTGGAGGATACGGGCAAGTATGTGGATTCCGTGTTAAGGGGCTGGGAAGGTCTCACCCGGATCGCTATTGACTGCAAAGGGAATATATATGGGGTCTGCAGAGGGTCAGGATATTCCTTTACCGCTTCATACTACAAGGATGATCTCGGATGGAACCTGAATGATACTCACGGAATCGGCATTGTGCTGCTCGCAGGGGTGGAAGTATTAAGAATGCAGGTGGCCCTTAGGGAGAGTGCAGATACAGATGCTTTTGCGGTATCAGGCCATCACTAAGTGAACTAAGACACTATTGTGCATACAAAAAAGCCTTCTCTTCGTAACGGAAGAAAGGCTTTATTTGCATTGTATTCGATAAACCAGCCACGCCCCGATCAAAATAACTCCAGCTGCTCCGGCTCTTCGTCCTGCTTCTTCCGCATAACTTCAGAAGCCAGCGGCTGCGGTGCCATACCGAGCATCGTCATCAATTGCTTAGCATTTGCAGCGGCATCTCCGCCGGAGTTGTTATTGAAGACAACGCAGATCTCCTGGCTTTGCTCTGTTAGTTGATCCAGTCGTTTCTTCCATTCAGAGAGCTCCTCCTCATTGTATCGGTAGAGATATCTTACCTCTCGCCAATTAGGGGCCCCGCTCTGATGCCAGCCAGAAGCGTTCCGCCCATGGAACCGAACGATGCTGAGATCTGCATCTGTAGCGCTCAGTATGATCGGGATGGAACCCTGCCCTGCATTGGGCTCGTCGCAGATGCTGTGGATCCAGCCTTCCTTTTTCATAAAGGCAAGCGTTCTATGCATTATCTCACCTTCAAACCAGCTGCGGTGTCTGAATTCAAGTGCGCAAGGAATATGCTGCATGCGCTGCTTGATACTGCGAAGCGTACCCACGTTCTCTCGAGTACAATCGAACCATGGAGGGAACTGGAACAATACCGCTTTCATCTTACCTTTCTCGATCATGGGCGCGAGAGACTCCAGAAAAGCGGCATACATGCTGTCCGTATCGGGAAAATACGGTTTACCGCGCAGGTGGCCGGTCATGCCTTGATATGCTTTGACAATGAAGGAGAAATCGTCGGGTGTTTCCTCTGCCCATCTTGCCATTCTCTCCGCCGGCTGAACCGCATAGAAGGAGCTGTCGACTTCTACAACGGGAAAATGGGTACTGTATTCGATCAGCTTGCCCTTCGGTTTCGTACCGGGCAAATATAAGTCGTCATGGTCTCCCCAGCCGGTCAGACCAATGTTAATCATCGGAATCCCTCCTTAATTAAGGGTGTACTCATTATTAATCTGTATTAAGTCATTATAAATCATGATTTCAACCATGTTCAAACAGGTCGATTATGGAGTATCCTTTAGAATGACGCCATTAGGAAGGAGGCCATTCATGAAACTGCCGGAATGGACACATCACGAACAAGAAGGAATTATACAGGTCAAGATCACGATGTCATTCCCGCTTAGGTGGGTGAACAGCTACATAATTCGAGGCGATGACGGAATTACGGTAGTTGATCCGGGGCCGCGTTCCCCTGTAACAGAAGCGGAGTGGGACAAGGTTTGGTCCGAGCTCTCAATTCGTCCGGAATCCGATATTAAACAAATTGTACTGACTCACCATCATCCTGATCACTATGGTCTTTCGGGCTGGATGCAGGAGCGGAGTGGTGCAAGCGTATGGATGTCTAAGAGGGCACATGCAGAAGCACAGTATATGTGGGGAGAAGCTGCTGATATCAACGACCGGCTGCCTGATTTTTTTAGAACACATGGCATGACAGAGGAGTGGGCGCAGCAGCTGAGACCTCATCTAGAGAGCTTTGATAGCGAGGTGCTGCCTGCGCCAAGTGTTAGTTATATAGAAGATAACCGATTTGAAATGGCTGGAAGGCACTTCTCTGTTATTGAAACAGGTGGACATGCCCCGGGTCATCTGTCTTTTTATGAAGAGAGCACAGGAGTCATCCTGTGTGGAGACGCAGTTCTTCCCCAAATCTCACCGAATGTAAGTCTGCTGCCGGGGAGTGATGAACAGCCTTTGCGTATTTTTATAGAGGGATTGCATCAGCTGTCTGGACTTCAGGTGAACAGAGCCTTTGCGGGACATCGACACCCTTTCACTGGTTTTGAGAGTAGGATTCAGGGACTGCTGAAGCATCATGAGGAACGTCTTGATGAGATTGAAGGGATGCTGCAGGAGGGGAGCAAGACGGCTTTTGAGGTATGTGTGAAGCTGTTCGGGACGAAATTCGGTATTCATCAAATGCGATTTGCTATGGCAGAGACACTGGCGCATTTGGATGAGTTGGTACGGCTGGGCAGGGCTGTAATGGAGCTGTCAGAGTCAGAAGAAAAGATGATGAAATTTACTCGAAGCTAAGCGCGTACTCCGGATTCACTTGAATAGGATTCTTCTAATTCATTCGGAATGTACACGTCAACAAAAAGGTACCGTTCACGAGATGAACGGTACCTTTTTGTTCATATAGCTTCCGTGTGCTCTTTTTACAATTCCTCTTCGGCAGCATCCTTTACAGGCTCATCTCCAAGCTCAGCTTCGCGCTCAGCCTGTTTGCGATGGGCGATCCGGCTGCTGGCCGCTGCAGCGACTGCACCGACAATGTCATCTAGGAAAGTGTGAATATGCTGATCCGATTTATCGTTCAGACGCACGAGAACTCCAGGCTTCGATTTGTCCACATATCCATAATTCGTAAAGCCGATGCTTCCATATACATTGACGATAGAGAAAGCCAGAATCTCATCGACCCCGTATAAGCCTTCATCGTATCGGATCATATCCTGCAGAGGCTGAATAAGCTTGCCCTCCTCGGCTAACAGGTCAAGCTGAATGCCGGTAAGGACCGCATTCTGGACCTCGCGTTTACTGAGCACCTGCTCCACATTATGTACGCATTCCTCCATCGTTAGATCCGGATAATAGTCCTTCTGCAGCAGCATAACCAGCTCTGCAATTTCCGAAGTTTTAACTCCTCTTTTTTCGAGCCACTCCCAGGTGGCCTCGGCTACTTTTCGGCTGTTCAGGCTGTAAGGAATTTTCTCCATTGGTATCAAACCGCTCCTCTTCATGTCAATTAGTAAGACCTTATAAGCAAAATCTCAAACCCGCAGTTTCAGTTTCTCCGACTGTTCCGAATACAAACCGTGAATGTTAAATTATTTAACCGATTTTTGACTTTTTGATTCCAGAGGACTATGAACAAAATGGGTGACCCATATTCCCTGCGTGCGATAAAAACTATTCACTTAATAAATATGAATTCATTTTACTGCTAGTTATTTTTTTCTGTTAGAGCTCGTATACATAGTAGTACAAACTGTACAAAATTGTTAGGAGGACTTATCACATGAGCCGTTTCCATCGCAAGGTAAAAATGATATCTGCAGCAGGGCTGCTCACCGTTCCTGTGCTGCTCACCGGATGCAGTATCTTCTCTTCTCAGACATCCGAAAGTGTTGATGCTCCCCCGCCTATTCTTGAATCCGCCATGATTCAGGCTGCAGAAGGCAACGGAGAGATGGTTAAGACGGAACAGATGACAGTATATCTGAAAGATCAGAATGGACTTCTCGCTCCTGTTTCAATGTCACTTCCGGCTCTCCCTGATCTTACTTTTGTGGAATCCTCACTTGCAGCACTCGTCTTAGGCGGTGCTTATTCGGGATACATGCCTGAAGGTTTTACGGGAGTGCTGCCACAAGGAACGGAAGTGATGGATGTGACGGTTACTCCGGAGGAGAAGCTGGCCGTTGTTGAATTCAATTCAAAATTCACTGAATACACTCCAGAGGAAGAGCGTCAAATTATGGAGGCCGTGACCTGGACGCTTACCGGAAATCCGGATATTCAGAACGTACAGCTATGGGTAGATGGCAAAAAACTGAATGAAATGCCGGTGAATGGGACGCCGATTGCTCAATCGCTCACCCGGGGAATAGGCATCAATCTGGATCTGGGTAATCATTTGAGCACAAATTCCAGCCCGGTAACAGTATACTTCTCCGATGAATCCCCTGCAGGAGAACAGTATTATGTACCGGTCACGAGACTGGTTGAGCCAAGCACGAATCGTGTGGAGTCCGCATTGTCGGAACTGATCAAAGGACCTGAGAGTGAAGGACTCGAGATGGTGCTGACCACGGCAACATTGCTGGAGTCGGTAGTCACCGGCGAGGATGGCACAGTTTCGGTAGCGCTGAAAGACGAGATGTTTGCAGAAGGCGATCCGATCCCGACGGAGCTGCTTCAATCTGTTGTTCTAACGGTGGCGGATAATTCAGGCATCGCTGATACGAAGGTGCAAATTACGTTTAATGATCAGCAGACGGTGATAGGTACTGATGAACAGAACTATGGCGAGCCTGTGGCGAAACCGGAATATATTAATGAGATTGGTATCTAAGGCATTGCATCTGTAAAGGGTGCTTTTACAAAAGCATTTTGGTAGAATGATAAGGACTAATACAGGACGCTTAAGACGTAGGAGGCAATATCATGAGATCTAACGGACGTACCAGCGAACAGCTGCGACCGATCACAATGACAGTGGGTACCAACAAATTTGCGGAAGGCTCCGTATTCATAGAAGTAGGAGATACCAAAGTCATATGTACAGCAACAGTAGACGAGAAGGTGCCCCATTTCATGAAAGGACAAGGCAAGGGCTGGGTAACTGCCGAGTACTCCATGCTTCCTAGAGCAACACAGACTCGGAATCAACGCGAGGCAGCTCGCGGTAAACTAAGTGGACGTACGATGGAGATTCAGCGCCTCATTGGACGCGCATTAAGATCCGTCGTTGACCTGCATGCGCTTGGAGAGCGTACGATTACTTTGGACTGCGATGTCATTCAGGCAGATGGAGGAACCCGTACAACCTCAATTACCGGTTCATTTGTCGCAATGGCGATAGCGATTGACAAAATAGCACAGCAGCACCGGCTGCCGGTGTTCCCTATCGCTGATTTTCTGGCTTCTGTCAGTGTCGGTGTTGTTCAGGACAAGGCACTCCTTGACCTTAATTATGAAGAAGACTCCAAAGCCAAAGTGGACATGAATATTGTCATGACAGGAAGCGGAGAATTCGTTGAGCTGCAAGGAACGGGGGAAGACAGACCATTCAGCCGCAAGGAGCTGGACGAACTGCTTAGCCTTGGCGAGCATGGTATTCTTCAGATGATCGAGAAGCAGAAGGAAGTGCTGGGACCGATTGCACTTAAGATAGGCTCGCGTAAGATTGGGGAGGCTTAATCGACAACATGAACAATTTGGACAGCCCAGTCATTATCGTCGCCACAAAAAACAAAGGAAAAGTACGTGAGTTTGCACATGCTTTTGCCCGGATAGGCAAAGAGGTAAAGAGTATGTACGATTACCCTAACGTACCTGATGTGGTGGAGGATGGCACGACTTTTGCTGAGAATGCTTGGAAAAAAGCGAAAACCGTAGGCGATGCCCTTGGCCTGCCGGTTCTCGCCGATGATTCCGGATTATGTGTTGATCTTCTGGATGGCGCTCCCGGTGTATATTCGGCGCGTTATGCTGGCGAAGGTGCTGCGGACGGGGAGAACAATGAGAAGCTGCTAAGTGAGCTTGAATCACGCAAGCTGGGAGAGGATACAGAGCAGCCGCTCCTAAGCCCGGCCCGGTTTGTCTGTTCACTCGTGCTGTATGATCCGGCAACGGAAGAGAAGCTGGAAGCCTATGGTACAGTTGAGGGTTTCATTACTTCAGAGACTGCCGGCTGCGGCGGGTTCGGCTATGATCCGCTCTTCTATCTTCCAAGCTATGAGAAGACGATGGCCGAGCTCAGCATGGATCAGAAGCAAGCGATCAGCCATCGCGGTGCGGCACTACGAGATTTGATGTCCAAGCTTGGCGGATAACAATATTTAAGGAATATTAAAGAAGACCTGCGGTCCATTAGCAGGTCTTCTTTATGCTTGCTCTTACGTTCGAGGGTTAACGAATCGTTACTTTATAAGTCTTTAACCAGTTGTTTACTTGAGTCAGGTAAGCAAATAACTGAGGTCCGGACATCAGCTGGCCAAACCAAGGGTTGTTGGAGGAAGCTTCCTTAGAGGCTGCCATATCCTTGATTTTCTTCACATCCAGCAGAGGAAGTACTGGAGATGCGGGATCATCCAGCACATCGAGCAATTGCTGCCGAACACTTTCCAGATAAGCGGGGTTATGCGTTTTGGGATAAGGACTTTTTTTGCGGTAGAGCACGTCATCAGGCAGGATACCTTCTAGTGCCTTGCGCAGAATACCTTTTTCCCGATTGCCAGTTATTTTAATCTCCCAAGGGATGTTAAATACGTATTCCACAAGCCTGTGATCGCAATACGGAACCCGAACCTCCAGCCCTACACCCATACTCATCCGGTCCTTACGGTCAAGCAGTGTTGGCATGAACCGGGTAATATTAAGATAAGACATGACGCGCATCTGTGCTGCTTTACCCGTCTCTCCAGCAAGAAGAGGAGTCTCCGCCACCGCATCCGAATAGCGGTCATTCAAATATTCAAGCGGGCGCGTCCATTCAGCGATATCCGGGGACAATAGACTGGCTCTCATCTTCGGGGCGACAGCCCATGGAAAAGTACCTGAATTCAGCATTTCATCGCGATGAAACCATGGATATCCACCGAATACTTCGTCTGCGGCTTCTCCTGAAATGGCAACGGTAGCCTTCTTTTTTATTTCCCGGCAAAACAAATAAAGCGAGGAATCAACATCTGTCATCCCCGGCAAATCTCGAGCGAGCGTAGATGCGTTCAAGGCTTCCACGACTTCCGCCGTATCAAACTCCATAAAATGATGATTCGTCTTAAGCTCAGCAACCATTCGCTGGATATAAGGGGCATCCGAATTTGGCTGGAAGGAATGGGCTTTAAAGTGCTTGTCGTTATCGACATAATCGACAGAGAAGGTGTCAATATTCCCTTGCCCGTTTCTTTTGTAATATGCTACGGCCAAGGCAGACAGGGCGCTGGAATCCAATCCCCCGGACAGTAACGAGCCAAGCGGCACATCCGAAGCAAGCTGCCGTTCAAGTGTATCAATGAGCAGACTTCTTACCTGTGCTGCCGTAGCGTCCACATCGTCTTCATGGGGCTGGCTGACGAGCTTCCAATAGGCATAAGAGCGAAATCCGTTTCTGCTAAAAGTGGCAGCATGCCCGGCACGAAGCTCCTTCATCGAGGAGTATACTCCGTGACCTGGTGTTCTTGCCGGTCCAATAATGAATACTTCAGCCAAACCTTCGGGTCCGACGACGGCTTCGACCGCTGGATGCAGCAGCAGTGCCTTGGGTTCAGAGCCGAACACGAGCAAATCTCCTTGATCACTGTAGAATAGAGGCTTTACTCCCAGCCGGTCTCTGGCCATGAATATATGTTCGCGCCCGCTATCCCATATGACAAAGGCAAATATTCCATTGAAACGTTCAACACATTCTGGTCCCCACTCCGCATAGCTGGCAAGCAGCACCTCGGTGTCACAATTGGTTTTGAAGTGATGTCCGCGGTTCTCCAGCTCTTTTTTGAGTTCAGGTGCATTATACAGCTCTCCATTATAAACAATGGTATATTTCGTATCTCCATAATTCATGAACATGGGCTGTGCCCCATTCTCCGGGTCCATGACGCTCAGTCTGCGATGGCCGAAGGCACAAGGATTCGAGATCCAGGTTCCACCTGCATCGGGTCCGCGATTTGACATGCTTTCCGTCATGCGGACAAGCAGTTCTGATTCTTGGGTAAGATCACGATTCCATTGTATAAATCCTGTTATACCGCACATGACTGTTCATCCTTTCTTTTACATAACTTCTAAAGAGGCTCATTTAACAGCGTGTGGAGAGCGGTCATGCCTCATCCCCTTTTTTCTTCACGAGCAGTACTAGCAAATATATGCCGAAAATAGGCATAAAATGTCTGTCCACATCCGAAACTAGAAGTGGCGAACATATTAGTGTTAGGAGCGATGAATTTGACCAGAAGCCTGTATTTCGTTTCTGTTGGCGGACGTTCTGTTCTTGATGACCAGCAGGCAGCATCGTACGAGTGGGTTATTGAGGCGACGCCTGAACAAGCAGATTATTTAAGAGGGCTGCTTAGTTTGATGCAGGAAAAAGAAGAAGAGGCATTTCCAGGCTATATTTTCCCGTGGCCCGATACCGAAGAGGCCTCCGTCAACTCGTTATATGAGGAAGCACTTCAAAATGTGTATAACGAAATTTATCAGCTGGGTACGAGAGAAACTCGCAGTCACTTGGCGCAATATGGGGTTATACGTCACAGTATCAACGGGAACTGATGAAGGTAATGCGATTAACCTAACATAAGAACAGGAGATGGGCTCATGTATGTGATTCAAAATGCCAAAATTACAAATACCATTGAATTAAATGGAGTACCGTGTGTAGAGGTAGCAGTGGAACCGGGACAGGCGGGTGATCCTTCATTGCTTGTATATGTCGCGCAGAATGCGAATGGAACAGGCCTGGATCTGCACAGAGTGGTGCGCAATCATCACGATTTGACTCTGGATTGGTACAACGATAATCAAAATGTGGCGTTTGAGGATGCGACAGCTGTTGCATTTGAGAACAGCCAGCTTGTGACGGCCGAGCAGGAGAAGGGACAATTTCTCCAGTCCTTGCTGAATTACGGGTCGATGAACCATGACATTTTAAGTAAATTGCAAAGATAAGCTTATACTGGGCTGCAAATGAATTTGTTGACTCAAATTCTTTGCAGGCTTTTTTTGCGTATGGGGAAATAGTCGGCACATTTATTACACATAATACTCAAGTATCCCGGGGAGGTGAACACAATGACTTCAAAGTACAAGGTAACGAAGAAATACCGTCACGGTTTGGCAAATGAATTTGCTAGTGAAGTACTTGGGAAGAACAAAAATCACCAGCGGCAACTGAACAGAGCACGTTTAGGAAGCAGCAACTAACTCGGGCTACGCATAGGCCTCCATTCTTTCAGTGATGAAAGGATGGAGGCTGTCTATTATGAACAATAAGAGCTTGATGTACAGCTAATTGAGAGTAATTCAATGAATACATATCATTTAAATGTTCGAACATGATTTTATGACCTATCAGCAGGGTAAACGCTATAGGAAAGGATACTTCACACCAGATTAATTACAGATTGAAGGTGAAATATATGCACGACATCGAAATGCGGAGCAGAGAACAGGATCTGCATCATTTAACTCTCAGCATAGAGGATGCTGTCAGGCGTGGCAGCATCGAGCAGATGCACGATGAATTTGAAGAGTGGGAAGCATATGACTTGGCCACGATCTATTTAACGCTAAATGAAGCTTACCGACCTCGATTTATGGATGCGCTGGATACGGAGCTTTTGGCTGACATGCTGAGTGAGCTCGAACCAAGAGTAGAAATTGAAGCCCTGTATATTCTGAGCAAGGATCGCGCAGCTCAGGTGCTGAATCGTATGGATAATGACGATTTGGCCGACTTGATGGGCGAGATGACAGATGAAGTTAGAGAGTACATGCTCTCAATCATGGAAGCTTCAGAGCGGGAGACCGTAAGGGAGCTTATGAACTATGGACCGGAGACAGCCGGCGGTATCATGACTAACCGTTATGTGTGGTTCTATGCCAAGTACACGGTTCGTGAAGCAGTCGAAAAGGTGAAGCATTTTGCAGACCTGACGAATGATGTGCAGGATCTGTATGTATTAAATGAAAATAAAGAAGTCATAGGCCTCACCACCTATAGAGATCTCGTGCTTGCATCGGATACAGAGCTTATCGAGCATTTGATGAGGGAAAACGTGGTCAAGGTATCAGCGGATATGGACCAGGAGGCGGTTGCGCACTTATTTGAACAATACGATCTTGTATCTATCCCGGTCGAAAATACAGCAGGCAAATTAATTGGAGTTGTAACGTTTGACGATGTGCTGGACGTCTTGCGGGAGGAAGCGGATGAGGACATTAACAAACTGGCGGGTACAGACAAAACGATCGATTTTAACACTCATTTCTTGACGGCGGCCAAAAGAAGGCTTCCGTGGCTTATCATGCTGTTATTCCTTGGGTTGTTGTCCGGAAGCATTATAAGTATATTTCAGGGGACGCTCAGCCAAGTGGTGGCATTAACTTTCTTCATGCCGATGATCGCGGGAATGACCGGGAATACGGGGACGCAATCGCTCGCGGTCGTGATCCGAGGTTTGACACCACAGAACAAAATGAACGGAGGGGCCATATTACGTTTATTATGGAGAGAGCTCAGAGTAGGGTTAACGATTGGAGCTGTTTGTGGAATAAGCGTAGCACTTGTTGCAGGAATTTGGCAGAGCAGCTTTGCTTTGGGTGCAGTTATCGGTTTTTCTCTTATCCTAACCATTGTTATTGGTACGATGGCTGGAACCATTATTCCTGTTCTTCTGCATAAACTGAAGATAGATCCGGCTGTTGCCTCCGGCCCCCTTATTACGACACTGAATGATTTGTTCTCGTTGACTGTATATTTTGGTACGGCGACATTATTTATTTCATATCTGGTGTAGGTGTATATAAAATAGAAACCAGCCTGAGAGGCTGGTTTTTGATCTGTATTGCTTGTAGTTTTCAAGCTGTTTCTCTTAATGATTTAATGCCTTGATAGATGTTGTAAATAAACGTACCGAAATAGATGACAAAAAACACAATGATGTATCCTATGATCGAAGCAGGATGGTCTGCGGTGAACAGAAAATATATCAGTGGAATAGCTGCAACGAAAGGGAATACATGTGAGAATAATGCGCGTCTCGCATGTTTGGTTATGTAATCGTCTTTGGCCACTATCCATACGATTAATGGAAACAGGAAGGGTGCAAAAAAGATACTGAAATAACTAAGGGAAGATAACAGCTGTCTCATGAAATAACGCTCCTTTTGAAATTTCCTAATATTTAAATCATATTACCCTTCACAGCATGTGATGATACATAAAAAATACTTTGACAATTACAGATTATACGATATAATAAATATCGCACTGTGAAAATAAGTACATAACTTGTCCCAGTAGCTCAGCAGGATAGAGCAACGGCCTTCTAAGCCGTCGGTCGGGGGTTCGAATCCCTCCTGGGACGTATATAAGAGAGACATCCGTGAGGATGTTTCTCTTTTTCGTCCATGGAATGAGAACCCCAACTGGGGGTTCGGAAGCATTCACATCGATAGCATGGGCATCGCAGTCAGCCGCACGGCTGTACCCCGAATGGGACGGTTGAAGACATCTGTAAAGGTGTCTTTTTTACGTACGTAGGAATGAGATCCCCAACTGGGGGTTCGGAAGCATTCACATCGATTGCATCGACATCGAAGTCAGCCACAAAGGCACCTAAATAAAATCTTACAAATACCGCTTGCTATCATTACATATATATGATACGATATATTTCGCGCTTGAATTTGTCCCAGTAGCTCAGCAGGATAGAGCAACGGCCTTCTAAGCCGTCGGTCGGGGGTTCGAATCCCTCCTGGGACGTACATAAGAGAGACATCCGTGAGGATGTCTTTTTTTGCGTCCAAGGGGATGGGAACCTAAGATGGGGGTTCTTCGAAGCATAAGCATCTATAGCATCGGCATCGTAGTCAGCCGAAAGACTGTATTTTTTGATGCTATATATGCCTAATCCCAATGAATTAAGCAAAAAGATGTTTTTTTTAGGCTGGATTCGGTTATGTTAATATATTAGAGCTATACACGGATATGTAGTTTCTATATAATCAACAAGTCGATTTATAGTTGTCGTTAAACCGGATAGAGAGGAGGCAGTCATAATGAGCGATACGAACTCCCAAACCAAAGAGAAAAATATTGTTCTCTTCCCGAAGACGCTGGATTACTATCAGATTCAGCTTACCGTAATGCTAGAGAATGAGCGCTATACGGAAGCGATGAGTTTGCTTGAGTTCCTGCTTCAATGCGAAGGGCAGGAGAAACGGAATCATGAAGAATGGGAAGCATTGCTGGACTGGCTGCGCGCAGCTTTCCCTCAATATATAGATCGTGATCAAAGAGAAGACAGACGAAGTGACGAAGATTTGGAAGAGAGCGAAGAGGATTTTGCTCGTCAAAATGCCAGAAATAAAATGGCGGAAGATGGAGCATATGCAGATAAGCTGCTAAGAACGGTAATGGAAGAACCGCTGAGTGAGCAGACGATGCTGGCATTGGATCAGCTAGCCTATATCGAAACTCCGGGTATTGATCAGTCTTTGTGCGAATGGCTTCAGCAGCGTAAGCTGCATCCGCTGCTTCAATTTCGAGTGCTGCAGACATTGCGAAAAAGAGGATCGCAGGCAACCGTCTCTCTAACACGAGGGTCGGAAAAAGTGGAGGTTGAAGTGGAATCTATTCCATTGAGGCCGGATGAATTTCCGTTTCCTATCATTCGTGTGCTCGAGCTGGTGGCCGATCAGACGGAAGTACATGAACCCACCTTATTTTATTTTGCTCAGGAACTCTGGTCTCAATATGTCATGGCTGTATATGGCACGAGCGACTACCGTTCTATGCTTGAAGGTGATGATTCGACACTCGATATATGGGCTGCAGCGCTCCATGCAGCAGTCGCTGAGAGTCTGGGTGGATCACTGGACGAGGAAGAGATCAGAAGGGTTTATGAGATCACGAGTGAAGTTAGATTTAGGTTCGAGCAGGCGTACCGATCGATTAAACGATTTGTATCCGGCGGATTGGATGTGAAATAGTCGAAAACTTCCTTTTGACGGCTACAAGGGTTTACCCTTGAAATTGCATTTAATGTTGTTTATACTAAAATGGTTATTTTGTACGCGCTTGACATGGTGAACATGTGAAATTTGGAGGGGAAAGCATAAATGAAAGCAACTTGGGAAAAAATAGAGAAGAACCTTGGGGTTCTTGAAGTTGAAGTAGACGCAGATCGTGTAACTGCTGCTCTCGACAAGGCTTTTAATAAAGTCGTTAGACAAATAAATGTACCTGGATTCCGTAAAGGTAAAGTGCCTCGCTCGATCTTCGAAGCTCGTTTCGGCGTTGAGAGCCTGTACCAAGACGCAATTGATATCCTTCTTCCTGAAGTTTACACGGAAGCTGTTGACCAAACAGAAATCTTCCCTGTTGAACAACCAGAAGTGGACATCGATCAATTCGCTAAAGGTGAAACTTTCAAATTCAAAGCAAAAGTTGTTGTTAAACCTGAAGCTAAACTTGGCGAGTACAAAGGACTTGAAGTTCCTAAGGCGAACACAGAAGTTTCCGAAGAAGAACTGACTGCTGAGCTTGAGCGTCTGCAACAACGTCATGCTGAGCTGGTAGTCATCGAAGAAGGTACAGCGGAGTCCGGCGATATCGCTGTAATCGATTATGAAGGTTCTGTTGATGGGGAATTGTTCGATGGTGGACAAGCAGAGCGTCACTCCCTGGAACTGGGTTCCAACACATTTATCCCTGGCTTTGAAGAACAAGTCATCGGTCTTTCAACTGGCGACAACAAGGATGTTGAAGTGACATTCCCTGAGGAATATCATGCAGCAGAGCTTGCTGGCAAGAAAGCCATCTTCAAAGTGAAAGTACACGAAATCAAACGCAAAGTGCTTCCTGCAATCGACGATGAGTTTGCTAAAGACGTAAGTGAATTCGATACTCTTGCTGAGTACAAAGAAGATCTTACGAAGCAGCTGTCTGAGCGCAAAGCAGAAGAAGCAAAAGCAAACCAAGAGAATGTTGTTGTTGAGAAAGCGGCTGCTAACGCAGAAGTTGAAATTCCACAAGGAATGGTTAACACCGAAGTACGCAACATGATGCGTGACTTTGACAACCGCCTTCGTCAACAAGGCATGAACCTTGAAATGTTCATGAGCTTCTCCGGTCAAACAGAAGCAGATCTTCAAAACCAAATGAAGGGCGATGCTGAAAAACGCGTACGCAACAACCTGG
>NZ_FPAC01000005.1 GCF_900116105.1 Paenibacillus sp. 453mf | reverse complement strand
CCAGGTTGTTGCGTACGCGTTTTTCAGCATCGCCCTTCATTTGGTTTTGAAGATCTGCTTCTGTTTGACCGGAGAAGCTCATGAACATTTCAAGGTTCATGCCTTGTTGACGAAGGCGGTTGTCAAAGTCACGCATCATGTTGCGTACTTCGGTGTTAACCATTCCTTGTGGAATTTCAACTTCTGCGTTAGCAGCCGCTTTCTCAACAACAACATTCTCTTGGTTTGCTTTTGCTTCTTCTGCTTTGCGCTCAGACAGCTGCTTCGTAAGATCTTCTTTGTACTCAGCAAGAGTATCGAATTCACTTACGTCTTTAGCAAACTCATCGTCGATTGCAGGAAGCACTTTGCGTTTGATTTCGTGTACTTTCACTTTGAAGATGGCTTTCTTGCCAGCAAGCTCTGCTGCATGATATTCCTCAGGGAATGTCACTTCAACATCCTTGTTGTCGCCAGTTGAAAGACCGATGACTTGTTCTTCAAAGCCAGGGATAAATGTGTTGGAACCCAGTTCCAGGGAGTGACGCTCTGCTTGTCCACCATCGAACAATTCCCCATCAACAGAACCTTCATAATCGATTACAGCGATATCGCCGGACTCCGCTGTACCTTCTTCGATGACTACCAGCTCAGCATGACGTTGTTGCAGACGCTCAAGCTCAGCAGTCAGTTCTTCTTCGGAAACTTCTGTGTTCGCCTTAGGAACTTCAAGTCCTTTGTACTCGCCAAGTTTAGCTTCAGGTTTAACAACAACTTTTGCTTTGATTCGAACGCAAGTAACGTGGCATGGGTGTCGTAACTCTCTATGACTGATGTGCATCAAGCTTGGGCAATGGTTCGACTGCAGGCCCTTCAAGGACGGAGCCGTCATAGGCATAGCGTGAGCCGTGACAAGGGCAGTCCCAGGAGGATTCGCCCGAGTTCCATTCCACCTCACAGCCCAAATGAGTGCAGGTCGTATCGACGAGATGCAGCGTTCCAGACTTGTCCTTATAGGCTCCGGCACGCTTACCGTCATGTCTCACCACAGCTCCTTCACCAGGCTGAATATCCTCAATCTTCGTGTGGACAAGACCCAGCTTGCCTGTGATGAGATGCTTCGCTACATCCAGATTATCCTTTGCGGCATTTTTAATCGAAGGGTCGGCCTTGAACCGCCCTGGATCGTACAATTCTGAATAAGGGTTGTGCCTGCCCACGATAAGATCAGTGAGAAGTCTGCCTGCAACGGTACTCGTTGTCATTCCCCATTTACGGAAGCCGGTTGCGACCAGTACCCTTTCGTACCCACCGCCAATAGGTCCGATAAACGGCATCTTGTCGATAGTGACAAGATCCTGTGCAGACCAGCGGAAATGCACCTTTTTCACACCAAAATGCTGCCCGGCGAAATGAACCAGCTCCTCAAAATGCTGATGAGTGCTAATGCCTTGGCCAGTCTTATGGTTCTCGCCGCCAATGACGAGCAGCTTCTTGCCATTATATAGAGCTGAGCGGACAGAGCGCTCCGGCTTGTCATAGCTGACATACATACCGCCTTCAAACTCAGTTTCCGGCTCGATCGCAATGGCGTAGGAGCGCTCTGCATGCATACGGGCAAAGTACATTCGCGGATCATGGAACGGAAAATGACTGGCTACGACCACATGCTCACTTGTAATGTAATGGCTGCCTCTTTCCAGCATGACGGTTACCTTGTTATCTTCCTCTTTGAGGTCAGCAGCTGTCGTTTTTTCATAGATTTTAACGCCGAGATGAACCAGCTCTTCAACCAGCTTCTTAAGATAAGACAGAGGATGGAATTGTGCCTGATTTGGTACACTTATCCCTGCTACGGCCGGCACCGGGATCGGCAGTTTGTCATGCCACACACCCGGAATAGCCAGCTGCTGATAGGCGTCATATTCATTCTTCAGCTTCTTTAGATCGTCCTCAGACTGAATATAGACATAAGCGTCCTCTTCCGTCAGCTGACAGTCAATTTCTTTTTCGGTGATTACGCTTCGAATGAATCGGAGTGCTTCCTCGTTGGCTTCATAATACAGTCTCGCCTGTTCATGGCCGAAATGCTGAATCAGCTCGTGATAGATCAGGTTGTGCTGAGAGGTGATCTTAGCCGTTGTGTGGCCTGTCGTTCCATCCAGAATCGAGCCTGCCTCAATCAAGACAACTTTATAGCCTTCCTTGGCGAGAAGATAAGCGGTTGTAATACCGGTCATTCCGGCACCAATGACGGTTACTTCTGTTTCGAGGTTCTCAGATAATCGTTCAAATGAAGGCAAAGAGACCGTTCCGCGCCATAAAGATTCCCGGCTCTTCGGCAGCTCTGCCGCAGTAAATTCCTGATTCTTGTCATTCATATGGTTCAAATCCTCCTATTCAAGTACGGGCATAATATGTTCCGATTTCTCAATTATTACCACACGGCACCTGATAGAAACGCGTCTTATCCAGAAACATTCCGCTTAGAAGAAGATTTAGGAGAACGATAGGTAATTTTGCGAAGCAGCCATTCGACAGGCCCACTATGGAATCGCTGCAGATACAGATAGCTGAGCGCCGCTGTCAGCATGTAAATGGCGAGGGCAAGAAGGGTTCCTGCAACAAGACCCAGCTGACCGAATAAGCCTATTCCGTATCCATAGAAAATAAAGGTGCAGATCATGCTGTGCAGCAGATAGTTCGTTAAAGACAGCTTACCAACGGCGGTAAAGGCTTGTTTCATCTTTCCGGTTTCGCTCGTGCGTGTGTAAAGATAGGCAAACAGAAAGATGTATCCAAAGGCCAGAAAAGGTCCGCCATTCATAATCAGGGAATAACCGAATGATATCCCGCTCTCCTTCATCAGCACACCTGCGAGATTAAGCACGAAGCCGATGATTCCAAGAATCGCAGCGTATTTAATATAAGTTCTGCGTTTGCTCTCCGGGTTAATAAACCAGCCATGCCTTGCAGCAATCATACCGAGCAGCGCGATGGGCAGGTAAATTAGAAAAGTGACGGGTGCTAAAATAAGGAAGGCATATCCCGGTATACCCTCCATTAGAGAACCCAGGAGTCTAAATTCGATAACCTCAAGGTAAATCCCATTACCTAGGGACATCTGTGCCTGCTCATAGTAATTTTGAGATTCCGCTAGGGATTCGGGCGTGCTTCCAGTGTACCCCGTATATATGGACAGCATTAATACACCCAGCACAATGGTCCAAGTGATCAAGGTCTTTGTTTTTTGATTGATGAATAGGAGAAGCACGAACCCTAGAACACCGTAGCTAAGGAGAATATCTCCGTCCCATACTAGAATGAAATGCAGTACACCCAGCAGAGAGAGCATGAGAAAGCGCCGACGCAGTGTAGCCTTTGGCCGATCATTAGCGATCCAGCCTTGCTGTATTAGGCTGGATTGAGGGATATCTTTTGCGGTCGTGAGCTTATACACAAGCTGTTGTGTTCCATATCCGAACAGGAATAGAAAGATCGGGTAGAAGCTTCCGATGATAAGCACTTCAAGTACATTAAACATCGTTTGGTTAAATGGATAGATTTCGGAAGTAGTGGTAGCGTCGAGGCCATACATAAATAAGGGCATGTTGGACAGCAGTATTCCCAGCAGGCTGAAGCCGCGGATAGCGTCAATCACAGGCTGACGTCCTTTATATGCGCCTCCCCGTTGAGGTGAAAATTTTTGGTTGTTCATTAAAATCTCCTTTTGACTGTAAATATGTAAATTATGAATATGTTTGAAAATATAGCATGGAAGCAGAGTTTAGGCTCTATCTTTATCGTAAAAATACCTTTTGAAGCTGTTATCAGAAGGCGTTTTTTCGTTTTTGTCTATTGCAATTGCGAAATTGTCAGTTCAATTGAACAAAATAAACACCTCATTTGATGATTTGCACATATCGCTTCCTGGCGGCCATCCTTTAACCTGTCACTACAGCAATTCAATTTAATCTGAAGTGGGGGTCTGGTACATGAAACGTTGGTTTGCATCTATTCTTGTTACGGCGATGATGTCATCGCTATTGATCGGCTGTACTGGAAATGGAGGGAGTGCTGAGGAACCAAATGAAGGAGAACAAGAAGCTCCGGTGGTCACGGAAGAGACGACCTATCCAATTGAAACCGACGTGACATTATCCTACTGGGCCGAGCTCCCAGGCAACTTGGTTGGAGTCAAGGCTACACACGACGAAGTTCCTTTTTTTCAGGAGTGGCAAAAGGTAACCGGAGTTCCGCTGTCCTATACTGCGCCCCCATCCGGACAGGCTCAAGAGGCGCTCAATGTCATGCTTGCCTCCGGGGATCTGCCAGACATGATCGAGTACAATTTTCTAGGCTTTCCCGGTGGACCAGAGAAGGCGATCAAAGACGGCTATATTATCGAGCTGAATGATCTGATTGACAAGTACGCACCCAATTTGAAGAAGTTCCTCTCGGAGCATCCGGAGATCGACAAGATGGTGAAGACGGACAACGGCAGCTATTATGCCTTTCCGTTCATTAGAGAGGACGAATACCTGCGTGTATTCCAAGGGCCCATCATTCGCAAGGATTGGCTCGATGAACTGGGCCTTCCTGTCCCAGAGACGATTGACGAATGGACCACGACGCTGCGTGCTTTTAAAGAACAGAAGGGTGCTGCTGCTCCGTTCTCGGTCGTCAGTAAGCCGAGGTTCTTTAATGACTCGGGAAATGGCGCATTTCTCGGTGCATTCGGCGTCACGAGAGGCTTCTATCAGGTAGATGGACAGGTAAAATTTGGACCGGCAGAGCCGGGATTCAAGGAGTACCTGCGTTTATTCAACAGCTGGTATACAGAAGGATTGATCGACAAGAACATCGCGACGACAGATTTGAAAGCGATCGACAGCAATATCGCTTCCGGCGAGACGGGAGCAACGGTCGGTAATACAGGCGGAGGCATCGGGAAATGGCAGCCGCTCGTTGAGGCAAATGATCCGGACGCCGTGCTTGCTGCTGCCCCTTATCCCGTATTAAACAAGGGTGAGGTGCCGATGTTTGGACAGCGGAATCAGGCGTATTCTTCTGAGGGGACTGTTGCTATTACCTCAACGTCCGAGAATCCCGAGCTGGCTGTGAAGCTGCTGGACTATGGATACAGTGAAGAGGGCCACATGTTCTTCAATTTCGGCAAGGAAGGCGTCAGCTATAATCTGACGGAAGACGGATACCCGCAGTTTACGGAATTGCTCTTGAAGAACCCGGACAATTTGGCACCAGCTCAAGCCATCTCCATGTATGCACGTAGCAACTATAACGGTCCTTTTGTCCAAGATAAGCGCTATATAGAGCAGTATCTTGCTCTTGAGACACAGCGTGAAGCTATAGAAATTTGGAATAAAACGGATTCAGAGAAATACAGTCTGCCGCCGATTACGCCAAACTCGGAGGAGAGCTCCGAATACGCCACAATTATGAATGATATCAATACACTCGTGGACGAGATGACCATTAAGATCATTCTCGGAACCGATCCTGTAGACGAGTTCGAGAGCTATGTAGCCAAGATGAAGCAGCTGAACCTGGATCGGGCAATCGAGATTCAAATGGCGGCACTAGAGCGCTACAACAACCGGTAACACTTGCGAGGATGACATTGGTATGGATGGCTTAGATATTGACGCAGTTCACCGATAGTTGGCTGACTAACCGAGCGGACAGCTGTCCGCTCCGATGAATTCTCTCAAAGAATGAGGTGAAATAACCGCCCCATGAACCATTCCCGATCTTTCAAAAGCCGGTTTATCCGGGATTTCATGTTGAATAAATACCTCTACCTCATGATGCTTCCGGTCGTCGCGTATTATCTCATTTTTCATTATACGCCGATGTACGGCGCAGTCATTGCATTCAAAGACTATACACCCATCAAAGGCATTCTTGGCAGCGATTGGGTCGGTATGAAGCATTTCATAGATTTTTTTGACAGCTATTACTTTTGGCGGATTCTAAAGAACACGCTTCTGATCAGCCTATACTCCCTGTTGTTTGAATTTCCGATGCCCATACTGCTTGCTCTGCTCATTAACGAGGTTCGACAGCGGCGGTTCAAGCGGGTAGTACAGACGATTACGTATATGCCTTACTTTATTTCACTGGTCGTCATCTGCGGAATTATTACTGATTTTACGAATGCGGATGGTCTGATCAACCATTTATTCATGTGGCTTGGCTACGATGGGCAGGCGATGCTCCAGAGGCCTGAGCTGTTCAGGCCGATCTACATTCTGTCCGAGATTTGGCAGCGGATCGGCTGGGAATCCATCATCTACATTGCGGCACTTACGAGCATTGACCAAGAGCAGTATGAAGCTGCACGCATTGACGGAGCGAACCGTCTGAAGCAGATGTTCTACATTACCCTGCCCGGCATTCTGCCTACGATCACGATCATGCTCATCCTGCGGATGGGAAATCTCCTGAATGTCGGTTTCGAAAAAATTATCCTGCTATACAATCCGGTGACCTATGAGACAGCAGATGTCATCTCCTCCTTCGTCTATCGGAAAGGACTCTTGGAATTTGGCTGGAGCTACAGCTCAGCGGTTGGCTTGTTCAACTCTGTCATTAATCTGGTTCTGCTTGTGACAGCCAATTATATCAGCCGAAGAGTCAGCAATAACAGCCTATGGTGAGGTGAAGCGATATGAAAAAGGAAACAGGCTGGTTTGACCGGATCTTTGATCTCGTCAATTATACGTTCCTCCTGCTGCTGGTTACGGCGACGCTGTATCCCTTGCTCTATGTCCTGTTTGCTTCATTCAGCGATGCAGCGAAGCTCCTTCAGAATGACGGAATTTTGTGGCGGCCGCTAGGCTTTAATCTGGATGCTTATCGAAGTGTTCTCGCTAACCCGGGTATAGGACTGGGGTTTCGGAATACACTGTTCATCCTCGTGGTTGGAGTCAGCGTTAATCTGCTGATGACCTCCCTTGGGGCGTACGTGCTGTCACGCAAAAATGTGATGTGGAACAAGGTGTTTATGTTCCTGATCGTGTTTACGATGTTTTTCAGTGGAGGCCTGATTCCCCTGTATCTTGTGGTCAAGGGCGTCGGACTGCTGGATTCGCTGTGGTCTACCATTATTCCGTTCAGCATCAGCACGTTTAACCTGATCATTATGCGTACGGCATTTATGGGCATACCCGACAGTCTGGAGGAATCAGCCAAAATTGATGGTGCCAACCACTTCACCATTTTGTTCCGGATTATCATTCCGCTGTCCATGCCGGTCATTGCGGTTATGATTCTGTATTATGCCGTAGACAAATGGAACGGCTGGTTCTATGCATCGGTATTCATTAAGAGTCGGGAGCTGTTTCCGCTCCAGCTGGTGCTGAGGGAGATCCTGATTGCCAACTCTACAGAGAGCATGTCCACCGGAGCCTCAGCCGGAGACCGTTATCAGATCGGGGAAACGATCAAATATGCCACAATCATCGTCGCAACCGTGCCCATTCTGTGTGTGTATCCATTTGTGCAGCGCTTTTTCGTCAAAGGCGTCATGGTAGGTTCGCTTAAAGGCTAGTTTCAAATCTTCGGAAAATGGAGGGATTGCTTATGGTGCAATTGCAAACAGCCGCAAATCAGGCGGTATGGGAACAAATCTGTAGAAAGGTAGATGCGGTGCTTCCCAGGATGGCTGACAAATGTCCTCATGTGGCGCAGAGTGACGGCATCTACGATGATACGAGGCTGGACTGGTGGACGTCCGGCTTCTGGCCGGGCATTCTGTGGATTATGCATGATATGACGGGTGAACAGCGGTATAAGGATGCGTCCTGGAGCTGGGATGAACGGATGGAGCGGCTGTTCCTGACGGAGAACCGATATGATCATGACGTGGGCTTTCAGTTTCTGCCGACAGCGGTCATCAAGCACACGATTACGGGGGACAAGGATGGAGCAAGGCGGGGATTGTTTGCCGCCAATTTCCTCGCAGGGAGGTTCAACCTGAAGGGGAACTTTATCAGAGCTTGGAAAGCAGATAAGACAGGATGGTCTATCGTCGATACGGCAATGAACCTCTCCCTCTTGTTCTGGGCTGCGAAGGAGAGCCAGGACCCAAGGTTCATGCATGTAGCCAAAGCGCATGCGGATACGGTAGTCAGGCATTTCATCCGGGAGGACGGCTCTGCTTATCACATTGTCCGGTTTCATCCGGAGACAGGTGAGCGGGCAGATGCAATCGGCGGCCAAGGGGCAGCTCCGGATTCGGCCTGGAGCCGGGGAGCGGCATGGGCGCTGTACGGCATGACAAATGCTTATACTCATACGGGAGATGAGTCGTATCTCCGCGCTGCACAGCGTGTAGCCAACTTCTTCATCGCTCATCTGCCAGAGGATGGGGTTCCTTACTGGGACTTCAGAGCGGATGAGGAGGAAGGTGGTATTCCGAGGGACAGCTCCGCAGGGGCCTGTGCGGCTTCAGGTCTCATCGATCTTGCAGGACATCTTCCTGATCAAGAGGGGAGAGGATATCTTGCAGCTGCTGAACGTATTCTCGGTTCGCTGTATCAGTCTTACGGAACGTGGGACAACAGCGCCCATGAAGGAATGCTTCTGCAGGGTACAGGAAACCGTCCGGCGGATGAGAATGTCAACGTATCGCTCATTTATGGAGATTATTTTTTCGTCGAGGCGACAGCCAAGCTGAATGGATGGAAGCATCGCATATTCTAGTATTGCTGATATACAGCACAAGATAGTGTAGGACCCGAAGGACAGTATAACTGCTGCCCTTCGGGCTGTTTGCGTTCATGTTTTTTAAATCATGTTGCCAAGGATTGTACGTTTTGCTAATGGCATTGTAATTATTGTATATTCCGTACCTGCTCTTGTTTCGTTATAATGTAATCCACAGTCAGTGGAACTTCACAAAAAAACGAATAATAGGGTGATGGACTATTGAGGAACATTCAACATTTGTGGCAAAAGCGTGAGAGCATCATTGTCACCTGGCTTGTTTCTTATACGGCAGTCCTTTTTATACCGATCATCATTAGTCTTGTAATCTACTTTCAGGCAAGCGGCACACTGAAGGGTGAGATCGACCGGGCGAATGATTCGCTTCTGAAGCAAGTCAGATATACAATCGATAACCAGATTGATCTGATGAAGCGTCTGAGTATGGAGATGACCTGGAATTCGAACCTGCAGACACTGATGTACTCCAATATTTCTTCTGAGGAATCTTCCTATATTTCCTATCAATTAGTTCAGCAGTTCAAGCTGTACAAAACATCCTATGCCTCTATTGACGAGTTCTACATTGTGCTGGACAGCGACCATTCTGTCCTCCGTTCGGGAAATGTCCGGGATATGGAAACGGCGTTTAGAACGCTGCATGATACAGGCACTCTCACCTATGAGAACTGGAAAAATACAGTCCAGCGTCCCGGCCCGAACCGGTTCGCGGTACTGCCTCATATGAATAACACGGAGCTTCCGTCATCGATTGCCTATATCACACATCTGCCCAAGGGCTTAAATGGCAGAGATACCGGAAGTGTGGTCGTTATGGCCGATATGACCCGATTTCAGAAGCCGCTGGAGAGCATAGCCGGCTTCAATGAAGGGCTGCTGCTCATTCTGAATGACAACAATGAAGTGCTGATGTCTACTCGTCCGGATGCACCTGAGCTTGCTCCATTCCTAAAGGGGGAACGGGTGGAGTTATCCGCATCAACAGCGGGCGAATCTGAAATATTCTACATTCCATCGGCCGTATCGGACTTGAAATATGCGCTCATTATCCCAAGCCGGATCTATTGGGAAAAAGCCGAATATGTCCGCAGCTTTACTTATATCAGCATCGCTGTGAGCATCATCAGTGCGATACTCATCACCTGGTTTTTCATGAGAAGGAACTATTCGCCGATCCAGCAGCTGGTACGTGCGCTGACAGATCATAATGGACCAGAAGAGCCCCAGGAGGGCAATGAGCTGCGTTTTATTCAAGAGGCTGTCTTACAAACGAGAACGAAGCATGATGAAATCACGATGCGGCTGCACAAGCATGAACAGGTATTAAGATCCAACTTGATTAATCGTCTGCTGAAGGGCAGACCGGATACACTTGTCCCGTATGAGGATGCCTTTCGTTCCTTTCACATGCCGCTGCAATCGCAGGATTTCGCTGTTATTTTGTTTGACGTGGAGAATGAAGAGAGCTTGTACGAGAAGCTTCCGGGTATTGATATCAATGAACGGAGAAAGCTCATCCAGCTTATTGTTTCCAATGTGGTAGAAGAATTGGTGCATACGCATCAGCATGTAGGATACGTAGCCGAGGTAGATGATATGATGGTTTGCCTCGTAAATTTGAAAGCGGATTCTTGCGAGGCGGCGGCTGATCTCCATGCTATTGCGTCAGAAGCAAAGGAGTTCCTGCATCGATATGAGATGGAAATAACCGTATCGATCAGCGGCAGACACAACTCATGGATTGGGATCGCTACAGCCTATCAAGAGGCTGTGGATGCGATGGAATATAAGATGGTGCTTGGCAAGAGCGGGATCATCCAGCATGAGGATATCCGAATAGAGGGTGTCCTAGAAGATCAATACGGCTACTACTATCCGCTGCAGGTCGAGCAGCAGCTGATTAATCTGATTAAGGCCGGAGAAGTAGATCAAGCGACCGATTATATGAAAGAAATAACAGACCGCAACTTTAACAAGCCGGTAATGTCCTTAACGATTGCTCGGTGTCTGATGTACAACCTTGCTGCAACAATGATGAAGGCGATTAACGAGGTCGATCGGAGCATAATGGAGAGAAATCCGCGCTTCATTGAACACATTACCGATTGTGATACGATCCAGGAGATGCGTAAGGCGCTGGAGTCACTGTTAGAAGAGGTTTGCTCTTATGCAGCAGCCAAGCGTGCACTTAGTATCACGCAGGAGAGAGAAGACAGCCTGATGCGTTTAACGGCACAGGTCACGAGCTACATCGAAGAGAATTACCAGGATATGAATTTGAATGTCAATTCAATTGGAGAGCATTTCGAGCTGAAGGGGAGTTATCTGTCCAAGCTGTTTAGATCGCAGACAGGAGAAGGTCTGCTTGATTGCATCCACAAATATCGGATCGAGCAGGCCAAGAGGATGATTACTGCCAAGCAGGATTCGATCAATGATATCTCCAAGCATGTAGGCTATAACGATGCTGCAACATTCATCAGAGTATTCAAAAAGTACGAAGGGATTACGCCTGGCAAATACAAGGAGCTCTATTAGAAAGGAGGCACATGAATGGGAAGCTGGCTGCTACGATATCAGAGAGGTTGGATCGCTGCTCTAGCTGCTCTAACCATGCTCATGCTGTCCGCCTGTATGCTGAATACAGGAAAAAATGAATTTTCTCTAATGAGTATGGCTGAACTTGATCAAACTGATCCGGATGAGGTCTTGGATGACGAGGCGAGTCTAACGTATTGGGCAGGCCTAAGCAATAACGCAGCAAGTATCAAATCCAATCTGGAGGATATTCCTTTTTTTCAGGAGTGGAAGCGGAGAACGGGCGTGAATCTTACGTATATTAATCCGCCCCTCAATCAAGGAAAGGAAGCATTTAATGTGATGATCGCATCCGGTCATTTGCCGGATATGATCGAGTATGAATGGATGAACTATCCTGGGGGACCGGAGAAAGCGATTCATGACGGCATTATCCTTCGATTGAATGAGCTTGTTGAGGAGCATGCTCCTCATTTCAAACAGTTTCTTGAAGACCATCCGGACATCGATCGTCAAATCAAGACGGCAGATGGAAGCTATTATGCCTTCCCGTTCATTCAGGCAGATGATAAGCTGCGAACCTATCAGGGCCCTATCCTACGGAAGGATTGGCTGGATGAGCTTAGGCTGCCTGTTCCTGAGACGATCGAGGAGTGGCATGCAGTGCTGACAGCCTTCAAAGAGCATAAGGGAGCCCCGGCTCCGCTTACCATCCTCGGTAATTCAAGCCCATTATCGGGAATCGAGGGCGGAGGCTTCGTTGGAGCCTACGGTATAAGAAAAGGCTTCTACATGGAGGAAGGAATAGTGAAATTCGGGCCCATGGAGCCTGAATATAAGCAGTTTCTGGCTTTATTCCAATCGTGGTACGCGGAAGGACTCATCGACAAGCATTTTGCAACAACCGATACCGAGACCCAGGATATGAACATGACCATGGAGAGGAGCGGTGCAGCTATATGGAATGCAGGAGCGGGTATTGGGACGTGGCTGCCGAAGATCAGAGAAGAGACGCCTTCTGCAGAACTGATCGCAGCTCCTTATCCAGTCCTTCGTGAGGGGATGCGCCCCAAGTTCGGGCAGCTTGCTCCTGTGGTGGGCAGCAGCGGCGGGGTAGCGCTGTCAGGCAGCATTCAAAATGCAGAGGCAGCGGTACGAATGCTTGATTACGGTTATGGAGAAGAAGGACACTTGCTGTTTAACTTTGGAATTGAAGGCTTGAGCTATGAAATGATCGATGGATATCCGACTTACACGGATCTTATTCTGAACAATAAGGATAAGCTCTCCCCGTCACAGGCGCTCGCAATGTACACGCGTGCCAGCTATTTTGGACCTTTCGTACAGGACATTCGTTATTTGGAGCAGTATTACACATTGCCTGAACAGAAGGAGGCCATCCAGATCTGGGCAGATACGGATGCCTCACTTCATCTTCTGCCTGCACTGCCAAAGTCGGAGATGGAGAATGCGGAGCTGTCCGCAATTATGCAGGAGGTGAACAAGCACGTTGATGCAGTGTCTCTCAAGATGATCATGGGTATTGAGCCTCTTTCCGAGTTTGACAGCTATATACAGCAGCTGAAATCAATGAATATTGAGCAGGCCATTGCTATTCAGCAGCAAGCGCTTGACCGTTATAACAGCAGTGTGTGTATTCCTTAAAGAAGCCTTAGTTCGTTATTAAACGAATTAAGGCTTCTTTGTTGATTAAATGGTGACTCATAATGTTACTTTTTGCATTTTATTGGACGATATATTATTCATTGGTGCTTATGACAAATGAAAGAGGGACTTCCATGGAACACAATGAACATTCTGTTGACCAATTGCTCGTATTATTCTCGTATCTGATCGCTGTAGTCTCATCCTACAACGTATTGACCTTGGCGGGAACCCTTAACAGGTCGAAGAGAGCAAACCGGGCCTGGCTTGTGTACGGAGCCATTGTCTTGGGGCTGGGTGTATGGTCCATGCATTTTGTTGGTACAATGGCCGGATCTAATCACCTAACCATTAACTATGATTTAATGCTTATTCTGGCTTCTATTGTGGTCGGTATCGGCGCTTCGTTTGTCACCTTGTATCTAGTAGTATATGGATCATTGACCAAAACGCGATTATATCTGGGAGCAAGCATCATTGCAGCTGGGATCGCCTCTATGCATTATATGGGGATGGAGGCTATGGATATAGGTCTTTATTACAACCCGGTTTATATTGTTCTATCCGTTCTCGTTGCTTTTCTGGCTTCTGTTGCTGCCCTGTGGCTCTCCTTTTATTTTGTCAAACATACAAAGTATACGAAGAGCTGGTATTTGAAAAAACTCGGTGGTGCGTTCTTCATGGGAGCTGCGATCTTCGGTATGCACTATATCGGCATGATGGGAACAGAGTACGACATGAATCATACGCATATGAACCGAACGGGAGCCCAGCTCAATCAAACATGGCTTGGTTATCTCATTGCTGGCGGAGCCTTGCTTACACTGGGTCTCTCTATGATCGGGCTGTATGTGTCACGAAGATTCTCCACTCAGGAGATGGAAAGACGGGAACAAGAACGATGGTATAAGTCCCTCTATGATAACAATCAGGATGGAGTAATCTCGGTTAATTTGGACCATTACATTATTGGATTTAATCCTGCGGTCGAGCGAATCACGGGGGTAAGAGGAGAAGAGCTGAAGAACCTGCATATTAAAGAGATTCTTCCCATTTTTGACCCTGGTGAGCGAGAGAGAGTTCGGGAGATGTATAAGAAATCCGTTGCAGGAGAGAAGCTCAGCTACGAATCGGTCATCTATAATCGAATGGGAAGCCGTGTTGATCTTAACATGGTGCATGTGCCTGTCATCATTGAGGGGACAGTTACGGGGCACTACATCATCGTCAAGGATGTTACCTATGAGAAGCAAGTGAAGGAGAGAAATCAATTTCTTGCATTTCACGATGATCTGACCGGATTGCCTAATCGAAGAATGTTTAATAAAGTGCTTGCTGATCTCATTGACAAGGAGAACAGTGAGACACAGCCATTTGTATTAATGGTAATGGATCTCGATCGGTTTAAGATCATCAATGATTCGCTGGGACATTTATACGGGGATCTCCTTCTGAAGGAGATGAGCAAGAGGATTGTTCATCATACCATGGACAAGAGTGTGGTAGTGGGGCGAATCGGCGGAGACGAGTTCTCCATATTGTTGCTTGACTATTCAGATGAGTCAGATGCTGCAGAGCTGGCTGAACGGTTAATGGCAGTGATTAGTAAGCCTTATGATATGAAGGGAAACAGCTATTACGTCTCGACCAGTATTGGAATTACGGCATATCCCGTCCATGGGAAGGACGCTATCCAGCTAATGAAGAATGCCGATACGGCCATGTACGAAGCGAAGAAGAACGGGAAGAACGGCTACCGTTTCTTCTCCTGTGAGCTGAATGCCCAGGTGGAACAGCGGGTAGAGCTGGAAGCTGACCTGCGCAGAGCATTGGAGCGCGATGAATTTTTACTTCATTATCAGCCTCAGATCAGGACCGACGATGAATCCATTATCGGGGTCGAAGCCCTTGTAAGGTGGAATCATCCGACGAAGGGTATACTGCCTCCAGGCCTCTTCGTTCCTGTAGCAGAGGATACCGGATTAATCATGGAGCTGGAGTCTAGGGTATTATACGAGGCGTGCCGCCAAATGCAGTCTTGGCATGAATCAGGTGGGCCGCTGATTTCAGTAGCCGTCAACCTGTCATCTCATCAGTTCTATCATTCGGGCCTGACACAGCAGATTAAGGATGTCATTGAGAAGACCGGACTTGAGGCCAAGTACTTGGAGCTGGAAATTACCGAAAGCCTGATGATGAATCCGGAGATATCCAGCGGAGTGCTCAAGGAACTAGCCAGCCTGGGCATTAAAATAAGTCTGGATGATTTCGGAACCGGCTACAGCTCGCTAAGCTACTTAAAAAAACTGCCCATCAACAAGTTGAAGATCGACCGTTCCTTTATTCAAGATATTGCCCACAATGATAACGATAAAGCGATTGTCGCGAGTATCATTGATATGGCGCATCATTTGAATTTGAATGTCATTGCGGAAGGAATCGAAACGAAGGATCAGCTGGATATTCTATGCCGGCATAATTGCAGAGAGGTTCAAGGGTATTACTTCAGCCGTCCTCTGCCTGCAAGTGAGCTGGAAAGAGTCTATCTTACTCCATGATCGTCAAACCGTTCTCAACAATCAAAATTTTGCATAAATCCATATCAATATAAAAGGTATTAAAGGAAATTTTGAAAATTTTGTAACCTCAGCACTGGTCTGAGTTGGATAAGAAAGTGATTGAACCGCTCACTCAGCTTCATGTGCCTCAAGATGAGCTGTTTGTCCGCAAGCTGGTGAATGCAACGATTATTCGCGGCGAGTTGTATGAGCATACGGCTAACGAATCTGAAGATGGACATCGTCATTTCATCTATGTGAAGAAATTCAACTCGGACGAATACAGCTATGGAAAAGCGCTGTATGAAGCCGCATTCGATGCTTATCAAGTATCGTCTGGCAGTATTGCTTGTGAATATACGTTGTGGAAGGGGCGTTCCTTCCAATCGACAGAGCTGAATATCCCTCGATTAGAGGCGGGAATGAAGCAGCAGGGGTATACATGGGCAGCAAGCTGCTTGGGCTGTGCATTATTGTAGCTATGGTCTCCTTCAGCACGCACTCTAGGGTGGATATGCTGATCTGGTCTGTCGTAGGTATTGTTGTACTTATTCTTGTATATCTTATATTTGATTTTGTAACGCCGAAGTTCAAAGTATGTGAAGAAATTGAGAAAGGCAATATGGCGGTGGCTCAATTACTTCGTTCAATTATTATCGGGGTATCCCTGGTAATAGGAACGTTTTTGTTATAAGTTAGACCTTATCCGGTACAATGGAGTACCGGATTTTTTCTTATTTCATCATCCTGTGGCAGATCGCTTACTGATACATATACAAGCCCATTAGCCATTCGGCTCTTACGCAGGTAATTTTACATATAGGATTTCCTTTTCATTTTAAGGCCGAAGGTTTATATTAAAAAGGAAATAGATACATATTTTTCAAGGGAGGAATGGCACGCATGAAGTACCGGAGATTAGGTGGCAGCGGTGTGAAGGTCAGCGAGATCAGTCTTGGAAGCTGGCTCACGTATGGAGGATACGTTGAGCAGGAGAATGCAGTTCGTTCCATTGAAACCGCATTCGATGCCGGGATTAACTTCTTTGATTCAGCCAATGTATATGAACGCGGAGCAGCAGAAGAGCTGCTGGGCAAGACGCTAAAGAATTACGCAAGGGAATCCTATGTGCTGGCTACCAAGGTATTCGGTAAGATGGGCGAAGGTCCGAATGATCAGGGCCTCTCCCGTAAGCATATTATGGAGCAATGTGAAGCAAGCCTTAGAAGGCTCGGCACTGATTATGTAGATATTTATTATTGCCACCGGTTCCATTCGGAGACGCCACTGCTGGAGACATTAAGAGCGCTGGATGATCTGGTTCGTCAAGGCAAAGTGCTGTATGTTGGAGTCAGCCAGTGGACAGCAGCTCAGATGGAGGCAGCGCTTGGTCTTGCGGATCGTTATTTGCTTGATCGGATCGTTGTGAACCAGCCTATTTATAATATGTTTGAGCGTTACATTGAGGATGAGATTATTCCGCTTGGAGAGCAGAAGGGGATCGGACAAGTCGTATATTCTCCGCTGGCACAGGGGCTGCTGACAGGTAAATATAACGTAACAGACCGCATTCCGGAAGACAGTCGCGCCGCAAAGCTTGGATGGGATGATAAGAAAATGAGCCCTGAGCGGATTGAGAAGGTTCAGCAGTTAATCGACATCGCTGGTGAGCTTAATATTAAGGTGGGGCAGCTGGCCCTTGCCTGGATTCTGCGTCAGCAAAATGTATCCAGTGCACTCGTGGGTGCAAGCCGTCCGGAGCAGGTGAAAGAAAATATCGACGCTTCTGGAATTGAACTGGAGGCGGATGTTCTGGAACGGATCGAAGGAATTCTCACCAGAACGTCAGTAAGTGGTTAATGCATAGAATTGTTCATTAGCTCAGCGTATATAAGCAGAAGCTTCCTGAAATATTCAGGAAGCTTTTTTGTCGTTTTATGAATCCATACATAAAGTAAATACTGGATGGTTAGAATCAGTATATACGTTTTTTGGAAGTGAGGGGAGCAGCATGAAGCGTCATCGTCGCAGTGAATATTTAAAAAAGCTCAAACCGAAATCGTCCAATGACCAACATACGACAGATTCAAGCGGGGATTCAGTCCAAAATAAGGAGCAAGGAACATCTCAGCATATAAGCAGCGATAACAGTCAGGACTATGATCAAAACGCAGCCCAGTCCGCGGAGGCTTCCACGGAGCAGCAGTCTCAGCAGCAGCTGGACGAGTCAGGGAGTCCTGTTATCCCAAATAACGAAGCTTCATCTGGCTCACCAGTTCCTCCAGACTCTCAAGCTCCTCAAGTTAAGCTAGATGAACTCAGCGGAAACCTTAACCAGATGCTTGACGGGATCCTTATCCAAAATGGGAACAGCAGTGATGTCACGGTTCGAAGGCTGGAGGTTGGAAGTCATCCCAGTATCGCAATTGCGATCGTATATATCAGTAGTTTGGTAAAGGAAGAAACGATTAATGACTTTATTATTCGTTCTTTACTGAATACTGAATTTAAGATAAATGAAATCACCGAAGGTAAAGATAGCAAGAGTATTCTGAAGGAAGGGCTGACGAAAAGAGTATTCAGCCTGGGTACTGTGGAGTACTGCAAAGACTGGGCAGATATGATGGACAAGCTGCTGCTTGGAAACACTTTGGTGTTGACCGAGGATAGCACGGATGTGCTTCATATCGTTACAGCCGGCGGAGAATTCCGTGCCATTACAGAATCACAGACGGAGTCCGTAGTCCGTGGACCGAAGGAAGGGTTTGTTGAGACTTTATCGATCAACGTATCCCTTCTGCGCAGAAGAATCCATAGTCCGGATTTGCGAGTTACCTACAAAACGATCGGCTATAAGTCCAACACACGTGTCGCCATTGTTTATATGGACGGAATTGCAGATGAAGATGTCGTGGCCGAGGTATTTCGGAGACTTGATGAAATTCAAATTGACGGGATCTTTGATTCTACCAACATAGAGGAGCTTATTCAGGATAAGGCGGTAACGCCGTTCCCAACGGTGTACAGCACGGAGCGGCCTGACACGACCGCAGTCCGTCTACTTGAAGGGCGGGTCGTTCTTGTTGTTGATGGGAGCCCATTTGTACTGATTGTTCCTACTGTGTTTATCCACTTTTTTCAAAGTGCAGCAGATTATTCGGATCGGAACGATATTGCGACACTGCTCCGCCTGTTGAGAATTATCAGCTTCATCATTTTGCTGCTGGGGCCTTCGCTGTATATCGCCATGACGACCTTTCATTATCAGCTGATTCCAAGCTCGCTCTTGTACAGCCTTATATCTCAGCGCGAAGCAATACCCTTCCCATCCTTCGTTGAGGCGATTATTTTGGAGACCATCTTCGAGCTCCTGCGTGAAGCAGGGGTGCGAATGCCGCGCGTCGTGGGTCAGGCGGCCAATATCGTCGGCGGTCTTGTGTTAGGTCAAGCGGCAGTAGAAGCAGGTATTGTGAGTCCACTACTCACCATTGTTATCGCGATGACAGGCATTGCGAGCTTTGCAATCCCCACCTATACAATGGCAATTGCAGGGCGCATATTCCGCTTCGGGTTTATTGTACTGGCTGCAACCTTTGGCTTGTATGGCATCATGCTTGGACTGATTGCACTGCTCGCCCACATGAATAGTCTGAGATCCTTCGGTGTTCCGTATATGACACCATTCAGTCCCTTCGTGCTTAAGCAGCAGAAGGACGCGGTGCTTAGGCTTCCTGTTTCTCTGATGAAGCAGAGACCTGGCAGCCGGAGTGGTGAATATAACGTGGTAACAGAGGATGGACCTGTTACAGCGGATAAAACGGATGATAAGAATGAAAGTGCAAGGAAAAACAAACAGAAAGGATCTTGATATGAAACGGAAGCTGCTGCTTATTTTCAACCTCATCTTGATGTCTGCCAGTCTAACCGGTTGTTGGGATGCGGTTGAGCTGAAGGATCGCCTGATTCTTTCCGGTTTTGCTATGGATCGTGGCGATGCTCCGGGACTATATGAATTTTCCTTTCAGGCCGTAGTGCCGAATGAGGTGTCAGGCAATAGGGGAATCGGCACAACGCCAGCTTTTATGTTCTCTGACCAAGGAAGATCCATGCAGGAAGTAATCAGTAAAATGTCGCAGAAGATTCCAAGGCGTTCATCAGGCTCTCATGCTGAAGTCGCCATTATCAGTGAGGATATGGCAAGGGATGTAGGGATCGGTAGATTTATCGATCTTATTGAGCGCGATCCAGAAACGCGAATGACGATGCAGATTCTGATAGCAAAAGGCTCCAAAGCTAAAGACGTGCTTGCCGTTACAAGTCCTGTAAGCCCGATTACAGCAAATAATATTGCGGAGAAGGTAAGGTTCTCGTCCAATCAATATTCTCATAACTTCTCTTCTGAGGTGGATGATACGATCCGGGGAATGATCGTTCCGGGCGGTGGACCCACGATCAGCGGTGTTAAGGTAAAAGGGGATAAAAGAGTAGGCACACAGAGAAAAAATACAGAGAGCTCCTATATTTCTGCCTATACGGAATTGGATGGTATGGCCATGTTCAAGGGAGATAAACTGGTTGGCTGGATGGAAGAAGACGAGCCCTTAGGTCTTGCAATTATTAAGAACAGATCGAAGAAATCAATGACCAATCTGACCTGTCATATCGATCCCGCTGAAGTGGTTGCGATTGAAGCCAACTTCTATAAATCCAGTATTAAAGCATCAGTTATCGACGGGACACCCCATTTTCATATTGATGTGAAGCAGGAAGGCACGATTAATGAGGTGACATGTCCTCTGAAACTGGATGAAGGCAAGGTTATAGAGATCTATGAAAAAACCTGGAGTGAGAAGACCAAAGAGATTGTCATGTCAGCTGTAACCGCAGCACAGAAGGCAGGCACGGATGTGCTTGGTTTTGGCTATGCGCTTGAGAAGGAGTATTCTCCTGAATATAAGGCTTGGGAAGAAAGTGATGACTGGTCAGAGAAATTTTCGAAAAGTGAAGTTGAAGTGGATGTAAAGTCGGTCATTATGAACACATTAACACGTACGAATCCATATAGCAGCGGAGGAGAGGATTAAGGGATGAATAGAAACCAGATCAGTACGGGGCAAATGATTTCCTTAATGTTTATGTTCGAAATAGGGGTCGCTGCGGTTCTTAATTTAGGTTTTTCGGCAGGCAGGGATGCATGGCTCGCTTCACTTATCGGTATGTTCTTAGGAGCAGCATTGTTCTGGTCCTATGCATCTATATCCAGGCATTTCCCTACACTTCCCTTGACGGCGATTAGCCGGAAATTGCTGGGTAAATATGTGGGGGTCGCCATCGGTTTATTGTATGTCATCTATTTCATGTACATTGGCTCCCGAAATTTACGGGATGGGTCCAATCTCATAAACATCATTTTGCTGAACAATACGCCCCTTGTCATCATTACAACACTCATGGTTTGCTGTGTGGCTTATGTAACCTATTTAGGCTTTGAGGTATTGGCACGAACAGCAGTACTATTGATGGTTTTTATTTTATCTATTTTCTTCATTATCAATATCCTGCTGTTTGCTTCGGATTCAGTTCATATCGATTATGTCCTTCCGATTCTGGATGATGGGATTGGACCCCTGTGGGAGGCCATTACGACGGATACACTCATCGTTCCCTTTGGCGAAATGATTCTCTTTTTGATGCTGCTGCCTTATATGCGCAGACCTGAGAAAGGAGGCTATATCGGCGTAATTTCCATCATAATCGGAGGTTTGCTCATCTCGCAGACGATGTTTCTGAATATTGCTTCTTTGGGAGTCAATATAGCGAAGGGATCGCCTTTTCCCATATTATCAACAATTAGTACCATTCAAATCTCCGACTTTATCCAGCGGGTAGATATTTTGGTCGTGATGACGATGATTATTACTAACTTTTACAGAGTTGCATTATATTTCACAGCTGTACTGATCGGAGCATCGGATATTTTTAATGTCCCTTACCGTAAGCTTGTCATTCCGGTGGCCTTCATTTTCTTGGTATGGTCCTACGGCATGGCGAGAAACTATATCTTTCAGATCGAGTTCGGTGTACTCGCATTCTACTATGTTCACCCTTTATTTTTGTTCCTTTTTCCCAGCCTGCTGCTTGTAGCCGCTTGGATTCATAAGCGAAGACAGCGGGGGAGCATTGGAACGTAACGGTTTGTTGATTAGTTTAAACAGATATAACAAACCTTTACCTATAGGCTTACCACAGAAGTGTAGGAAGACGACAGCCCCGAAAAGCTTCAGCGTGTTTTTCTCTGCCGGGCGGAGAATATAATTATCAATATTAAAGGCAGAGTCAATTGAACCGTGTCCGAAGAAGAGATCGGTGGCAATATCAAATGCGATGGTAAGCAAGGACAAAACAATAAAAGCGCCTGCAGCTTTGAGCATATGTGCATCTCCTCAATTTGGTTATGTGAATCCGGAAGGTTTGTCAGCCTATTTTTTGTGTTCATAATGGGATTTATACAGGGATTGACTACCTATGATATTAGATTTATACTTAATCTAAAAATAAGTTCTTTTCATATAGAAGGAGATCTGATGATCTTATGGCTAAAACATTAAATTTGACGACGCAGCGTCAAGCGGTTTATGATGTCGTGCGCAAATCACATAGTCACCCTACGGCAGCCGAAGTGATGACGATGCTGTCCCAAGAAGGATATAACCTGGCGTATGGTACGGTGTACAATTCACTTCGATATCTGGTGGAGAAGGAATTGATTCAAGAGCTCAAGCTGGGCGAAACAGCCAGCAGATACGATGCTAGAACAGATGATCATCAACATATTATTTGTGAAGTATGCGGCAAGGTTGACGAAGTGATGACGGATGTGCCTGACAGCTGGACTGAATCGGTAGCGAAAGAGACAGGTTATGAAATTGATTATGCACATGTTGTATTTGGAGGTGTATGTCCAGAATGCAAAAGCAAGCAGAAATAGCGAACGTAAATCAGTATCCTTACGCTTCAATTCGTATATCACAAGACAAGGCCGTTCAAATGTTTAATCTAGCAGAAGAACCTGTGGTGCCGTTCTGTGCTGTGACGAAGCGTATCCTGCTGGTAAGTCCCGTGCTGAATCAAGTTCACGATCTGGTGAAACTGCTGACGGATCGCTGCTTTGACGTAATGATGTTCCATCGGCTCGAACCAGATCTATACGGAAGCATTCCCCATGACCTCTTGATCTATGATGTGACGTCATATGATGAGATGGATGCACTTGATTTGCAGCTCAAGCTGAAGAATTCAACTTCTGGACAGACCTTGTTCTTGGTTAGTGAGAACTTCATTAGAGGAGCAGCTCCGGAGCTGCTTCAGGAAGAGCTGCTTGTTTGGCCTGGGCGTCCCCATGAGGCGCTGTATCATGTTCAGCGGATTATTAGCCGCGGGACACCTCGGAGTCACCAACCAGCCAAGCCGAACAGCAGTGATTGCATCGTCTGCAAGGACCTCAGAGTAGACACGGAACGCATGCTTGTGTATAAGCAGGACAACCAGATTCATTTGACCAAGACCGAATATGATTTGCTGCTCATTCTCATGAATGCGAGGGGTTCTGTCGTTTCTCGCGAGGAAATGCTCTCAAGAGTATGGGAGACGGACTTTACCGGAGGCAGCAATGTCGTTGATGTTCATATCAAGAGTCTACGCAAGAAGCTTGGTGATCAAGCAGTAGCACCTAAATATATCATTACCGTAAGAGGAGTCGGCTACCGGCTTGCCGACTAGAAGGAAGTCTTTAGATGACAGTTCACTCGACTGTTCATTTAAAGACTTCTTTTTATTTTTGTGAACTGGGGATATTCATGAAATTTCCATAATCTTCACCATTCTTCATGTGATACAAATAAGGTTCATGCACCGCTCTCAAAAGTTCATTTGTTCCTCATGCAAGCCGATCGGCAGCCATGCTACAATCTATACATAAATTTAGATCAGATCTAAATACACATATAAATAAACTAAAATTAGAGAGGTGCAGCAGAATGACAAACCAACGTTTAACGACGAGCTGGGGTGCTCCCGTAGGAGACAACCAAAACTCAATGACTGCAGGCCATCGTGGGCCAACTTTGATTCAGGATGTGCATTTGCTTGAAAAACTGGCTCATTTCAACCGTGAGCGTATTCCTGAGCGTGTCGTACATGCCAAAGGCGGCGGAGCATTCGGTACTTTTAAAGTTACAAATGATATGTCCAAGTACACAAAAGCAAAGCTGTTTAACGGTGTGGGCAAAGAAACAGATATGTTCATTCGTTTCTCTACTGTAGCAGGTGAGCTCGGTGCAGCCGATACTCAGCGCGATCCACGCGGATTTGCTGTGAAGTTCTATACAGAAGAAGGTAACTACGATCTGGTAGGTAATAATACGCCTGTATTCTTCATCCGTGATGCGATCAAATTCCCTGATTTCATTCATACCCAAAAGAGAGATCCGCGCACACACTTGAAGAACCCGAACTCCGTTTGGGATTTCTGGTCTCTGTCTCCTGAAGCATTGCATCAAGTGACGATTCTGATGTCTGACCGCGGTATCCCTGCAACTTGGAGACATATGCATGGATTCGGAAGCCATACCTTCAAATGGGTGAATGCTGAAGGTCAAGCGGTATGGGTTAAATATCACTTCAAAACGAACCAAGGGATCAAAAACCTGGATAACGCTACAGCAGAACAAATTGCAGGCGTGAATCCTGATTATCATACAGAAGATTTGTTCAACGCGATCGAGAATGGGGACTTCCCTTCCTGGACGCTGTATGTTCAAATTATGCCGATTGAAGATGCGAATACGTATCGCTACGATGCGTTTGATGTGACCAAAGTCTGGTCTCAAAAAGACTATCCTCTGATTGAAGTTGGAACGATGACGCTTAATCGCAATCCAGAGAACTATTTTGCTGAAGTTGAGCAGGCTACCTTCACGCCGGGTTCATTTGTGCCTGGTATTGAGGCATCTCCTGACAAATTGCTTCAAGGTCGTTTGTTTGCATACGGTGACGCACACCGCTATCGTGTAGGTGCGAACCACAACCAATTGCCAGTAAACGCTCCTAAATGCCCGGTTCATCATCATCAGCGTGACGGCTTCATGGCGACAGGCGATAACGGTGGCCGTTCGATGTATTACGAGCCAAACAGCTTCGGTGGACCATTCGAGGATCCTAGCGCAAAACAAACTCCGTTTGAAGTTACAGGAGAAGCAGCACAAGTATCCTACAACAGTGATGATCATTACTCTCAAGCTGGGGATCTCTACCGTCTGTTAAGCGAAGATGAGCGTACTCGCTTGGTCGCGAATATCGTAGGTTCGATGATGCCGGTAGAATCCGATGAGATCAAACGCCGTCAAATCGAGCACTTCTACAAAGCAGATGCCGAATACGGAGCACGTATTGCAGAAGGACTGGGTTTATCTGTTGAAGTGAAAGTAACCGAAGAAGTTTAATTAAATCTATTAGAATCTATTTCATATATCTCTTGATGATAGCCACTAGTGCATTATGAAATGGACACATTATTAAAATAGCCATGCGGGAGATCCAATTCCTGCATGGCTATTATTGTTTGTCTCATACGGTTGACAACAGATCATATGACATTACAATGAGTAGTGTGGAAGGGGTGTGCCATGAAGATAAGTCACTTCAAAGTTGGAGAGCAGGGACTGAACCGTTTTTTTGGACCGCTGGAAGCAAGGATTATGGATGTATTGTGGAGTCATGGACCGCTTAGCATCAAGGAAGTGCAGATGAAGCTGGTCGAGGATAAGGTAATGAACTTTAATACCGTGATGACCGTCATGAACCGGCTTGTTGATAAGGGTGTGCTCCTGAAGAAAATGCAGGGAAGAACATCGATGTATGCTCCTGTCGAGAGCAGAGAAGAGTTCATGAACACTCAATCCAAGGAGCTTACACAGGAGCTTATGGATCAGTTTGGTTCCATTGCTGTTGCTCATATGCTGGATGCCGTCGAAGAGGCTGACCCAGATCTCATATCACGGCTGGAGCAAAAGATTGAACAGTGGAAGAAGGAGATACAGTGATGTGGACCCATCGTTCTCTCGCCTTATTCTCTGTCGGCATGGCGATCATGGCTGCGATTTTTACTCAGATGGGGCTGTACGGTCTTCATATGTTATGGGATATTCCTATTTCATTTAATTTGTTGACCTGGTGCACGCACTGGATGAATGAGCTTGGCTTATGGTCTCTGATTCACTTGTTGAATGTATTGGTAATGAGCACGTTCTTTCTCATGGGATTCTATATGTTCAAGCATGCTGTAAGAACAATGAATGTGCATAAGTACATACGGTGGCTTAAGGATGATACTATGTCCAAGAAGCTGGTTTCACAGTATAAACATCTTCACTTGGAGCATCAGCTGATCGTCATATCGGGTGCCGAGCCTGTTGCGCTTGCATTCGGTATGTTTCGTAGAAGAATCGTGTTGTCTACCGGGCTTATTGACATGCTGGATGAGCAGGAATTAACCGCAGTACTCTATCATGAATACTATCATCTGCGTCATTATGACCCACTCAAGACTTTTTTGCTTACGCTCAGTGTATCCATCCTTGGATATGTACCTATACTAAAAAACATATTATCTAATTATAAGATTGTCAGAGAGATACTGGCCGACAATTATGCGATCAAGCAGTCAGGCTCTGCCGTTGGAATCGGAGGCGCATTAATCAAGATGATTAAATCTGATGCAGCTCGCCGGGATCACCCCATGTTTACTGGAGCCGTCGTTTCCCCATTCGCTGCAGATGTATCCATTAATGACCGAATCTCCAGAATTTTGGAGCCTGACAAAGAGCTGTTGCTTCCTTATTCCAAACGGAATATCGCAATATCCCTTATTGTCATGACTGCCTTATCCATACTGTTCAATTATGTACATTATTAACAAGCAGAAGGAGGAAATGAAATCAAATGTATAATAACAACAATTATAGCCATACCCGCAACATGGAGATTGGACTGTTGATTACCAGGCTGGTGCTGGGATTAATCTTCTTGGCACACGGAGTTGTCAAATTTCAGGGAATGGAAGGGACGGAGAGCTATTTTGTGACCCTTGGCCTTCCTGGCTTTATGGCAACATTCGTCGCTTTAGCTGAATTTTTCGGCGGGCTTCTGCTTATCATCGGACTGTTTACGAGATGGATCAGCCTCATTTTTGTCATCATTCTGGTTGTGGCTATCTTTACCGCGAAGACGGGTGCTCCGTTTGTAGGCGGGTATGAGCTGGATACCGCTCTAATTGGGATGGCGTTGACACTCGCGGTAGCGGGCAGCAGATATGTAGCAGCGGACAGCCTGTTTAGAAGACGAAGCCGCAGATAATCACATTTTATATAGCGTAATGGGAGACTCTGCATTGGCAGAGTCTTTTTTTTTTTGGTTTTTCATAATTCAATTTTGTTAAGCTATGCAAAATCTCTGTTTGCATAAATTGCTGCTAATGGTTGCATGCTATCTTTCAGAAAATGGATGAAATTTAGAAAATTCGCCGCAACAAGAGAGGTGAGCAGTCATGAGCAGCGAGAAGGACGAAGTGAAGCAAGGCTCCGAGGATCAAGTTTCAGAGAAAGAGAAACAATCAGAGAAGCATGATTCAGGAGAGTCAGGTTCCGAACAGGAGAATTCGAAGCAAGCTGCGGATACCTCAAATGAGGACAAAGGAGTTCCCGAGCTTCCACAGTTGAAATTACCTATTGTACAGGATTTGAAGTCGAACCTTGAGGTTCTTCAAGAGGTGTTCAAGGATTGCTCTGACTTCGTGTTCCGCGAGATCAAGCATGACGGATATCCTGACGTATGTCTTTCGTATTTGGAAGGAATCGTTAACTCTCTTGAAGTACAGGATCATATCATACTGCCTCTCGTAAGAGGAATTGATCTGGCAAATGATCAGGGAGCATCTCAGGACATCGAGCTTGAGAAGGTTCCTATTTCGCTGTCGCATGTGAAGAAGGCCAATATCTGGCGTGAAGCTGTAGATGGTGTAACCAATGGCTGTGTGCTTGTGCTGGTTGAAGGTAATGACGAAGGACTGCTGTTTGATCTAAAGGGTGGGCTTCGGCGTACAGTACAAGAGCCACAGACAGAGGGTGTTGTCAGGGGGCCGCGTGAAGGGTTCACTGAAATGATTCGTGCGAACACGGGGCTGATCCGATTCAAGCTGAAAACGCCCATGCTCAAAATGGAAAATTTCACGCTCGGGACGGAAACGAAGACAAGTGTCGTGCTTGCTTATATTAAAGGGATCGCCCGTGACGAGTTAATCGATGATGTTCGGCAGCGTGTTAAGAAAATTAATATTGATGGGGTGCTTGAATCAGGCTATATCGAGGAATTGATCGAGGATCATCCATTTTCTCCATTTCCTCAGCTCCACTATACGGAGAGACCAGACACGGTGGTTGCCAACTTGCTGGAAGGAAGATTCTGCATTTTGGTAGATGGGACTCCCTTTGCCTTACTCGGACCTGTAACGATGTGGCAGATGCTTCAGGCGAGTGAGGATTATTATGAACGATTCTTTATCAGTAACTTTTTGCGGTGGATCCGTTTCTTCTTCATGATGGTGGCATTATTTCTTCCTGCTCTATATATCGCGATAACAACCTTTCATCAGGACATGCTGCCGACAACGCTGATTATCAGTATTGCGGCTGCCCGTGAAGCCATCCCTTTTCCGGCACTAGTCGAGGCCATGGTCATGGAAATTTCGTTTGAAGCCTTGCGGGAGGCCGGCGTGCGCTTGCCAAAAGCAGTCGGACAGGCCGTGAGTATTCTCGGGGCGCTTGTGATCGGTCAGGCAGCTGTGACGGCAGGCATCGTGTCTGCTCCAATGGTTATCATCGTATCTATGACAGGGATCGCCTCCTTCACCATTCCGAGGTTTAACTTTGCGATTACGCTTCGGCTGCTTCGGTTTCCGATAATGGTGTTGGCTGGAACCTTAGGTCTATTCGGAATCGTTATTGGTACAGTCTTAATCTCGGCACATCTGACACAGCTCACTTCATTTGGTCAACCCTACCTGCTTGGTTTGAGTCCTTACCGTAAAGGCGAAACAAAAGATATCATTATGCGGGTGCCTTGGTGGAAAATGGTGTTTAAGCCGTCTTCTACACCCAATCATGAACGCAAGCGCATGAGCAAGGGAATGAACGGGTCTCCTAACTCGGATGAAGGGTGGTAAGTGGGCTGATGAACAGATTGTCCAAAGCTATAGTTATAGTGCTTCTATGCACATTAGTAACAGGCTGCTGGGATCGCAGAGAGATTAACGATATCGCCTTTGTTGTTGGTACAGCGCTTGATAAAGAGGAGGATAAATATCGGGTCACCCTGCAAATCACCATCCCCGGTATGCTCGCGGGATCAAACGGGGGGAGTGGAGGTGGAGGTGGAAACAAGAATCCATGGTTCCTGAAGTCAAATGTCAGTGAAACCGTAAGGGGAGTAATTTTAAAGGAGCAAACGAGCACATCTCGCAAGCTGTATTTCTCCCATCGCAGATCATTACTGTTTGGAGAGGGGCTGGCCCGTGAAGGAATAGCGGAGGCCCTGGATTCTATTGGGCGCCTTCCGGAGAACCGATTATCCGCTCTTCCTGTCGTAACGGAAGGAAATGCATACGAAGTGCTTAATGGAGAACCAACCATTGAGCAATATCCGGGTGAAGTCGTGCGCGAGCTTGTCTTCTCGTACCTTAGCAAGCCTTGGACGCTCAAGACCGTAGTCAATCTTATGCTTGAAGACGGAATTGATCCGATTATGCCACTTGTGGAAACGGTAAACAGTGTGCCGGAAAAGATAGACAAGCCCCATAAAAATATCGGAATTGGTGGAGTCGCTGTGTTCCATGACGATAAATTGACGGGGATTATCAAGAAGCAGGATACTCATGGCATTCTCGTGGCGATGGATCAGGCCAGAACACTGGAGCTTCCGATAACAGTACCTCGGGGAGAAGGAAAAGTCTTCTTTCTAATCAGAGCAAATCATACGAAAATCAAGCCAATTGTGAACGGGGAAGATATTCATTTTCATATTTACACGGGTGGAAGGATGTCCATGACGACGAATGAATCCAACTACGATACCAATAACGAGGGTAATATTATGGAGCTTGAGCGGAAAATGAATAAACTGATGAAAGAGAAGATTTCTCATGATCTTAAGCTGCTTCAAAACTATAAATCTGATGTACTGGGTCTGGGTCGAATTATTAGGACGGAAAAGCCGCAGGTATGGTCCAAAATACGAGATCGCTGGTACGAAATTTATCCGAACATCACTTTTGATGTAGAGGCAGACTATCGGCTTGAGAATAATGGAGCGGCCACAAGTCCATTTGCTGTGAAAAAGGAGGATATTGAGAGATGAACCTCTTGGCCCTGTCGGCAGTGCTAGTGTTTAGTCTGATTATCGTGCTGAAGGATCACAAGAATTTGAAAAACTATAGGCCGATAAACCGCGTGATCTCTTATGTAATTATAGGATTAAGCATCGGAATATGGATCTATACGCTATCACCGTTTCCGGTAATCCATCCGGCATATCTGATCTCGCAGTGGATGTACCCCTACATTCCCGTCCCATCTGAGTAAGAAGAAAGGTAGGTGCAAATTTAATGAGTGAAACAAAAAAACAGGTCAAGAAAAATGATGCAAGGCCTATAACAGAAAGGCAGCTTGTTCTCATGATCATCATGGTCACACTGCCGATGACCTTGGTTCACTCTCCATCCGACATTGTGCAATTTGGACAGCAGCATGCCTACTTATGCATTATTCTGGTGTATCTCATCCTCCTGATTTGCATCTGGCTGCTGTCGAAGACACAGCGCCGCTTCGGCAGCCAGAATTTGTTTCAGGCTATGATCGGACGCCAGCCATTTATTGGAAGAGTGATTGTAGTGTTGTACATCTTCTATTATTTCTACATTTTGGCAAGGGATGCGAGACTGCTGACCGAATATGTGGATACTACCCTTCTGCCGCTTACTCCAGTCATGATTATTTTGCTGTGCATCTTCTCTATGTCCGGTTTTATTATTAGGGGCGGGATGAAATCGGTTGTCGGCATGACAGAAATTTTTATGCCCATTCTAATCATCACTATATTCACCATACCACTCTTTGTATCTGGAGCACTTGATTTTCACTATTTGAAGCCGTTCTTTCCTGTGGATATGGTCGGAGTCATGAATGGTGCATGGTATTATTTCTCATACGCAGGAGAGGTCATTATATTGCCTTTTATTTTCGGTAGAGAGAGCTTTAAGCTGAAATCTGCTGTAAAAGGCGTCTCCTTCGCTTTTTTCCTTCTTGTTTTAGATATTATTATTATGATTCTGATTATCGGATTGCCGATCATCCCCAGAATCACCTATCCGTCACACGAGCTTGTCCGTCAAGTACAGATCAGTGACTTTTTGGACCGGTTCGACATGTTTCTGGCTGCTGCGATTCTCCCTATACATATGACGAAGGTTGCTTTTAACACGTATGTTATTTGCTACGGTATGGGCAGTCTGGACAAAAATATATCAGGACGCATGATGCAGGGGCCGATTATATTGCTCGGATATGTATGTGCCTTCTGGTTCTTCAAGGATTCCATACAGCTGTTCAAGTTCGATCGGGAATGGTCAGCTATCGTGCTCTTCTTTACTGTAGTCATGCCTGTGCTGATCTTCCTTATCTTCTGGCCGTCCAAGAAGAAAAAGAACGAGACTAATCCGAATAAGCAGTCTGCTCAGAACGAGTCGTCTCAGAACCAGCAGTCCTACCAAAAAGGTAAAAACTCATAAAAAGGGGGCGCAAACCCGGCTTCAGGCTCTCAAGGCTCTTCATGAATCCATATATAACTTCTGGAATTACTTTCTTCTGGGCCAAGCTCCTTATATACTAGATACAAGACTTTGTATAGCTGTATAGAGAAGGGGGGTAAAAAACATGGCTCAGAATTTGCTAGGCAAAAAAGTAGCGCTGGCAGGTCCTCGAAAGTCAGAGGAAATGTCGATGATTATTGAGAAGCTGGGCGGAACTCCGGTGCTGCGGCCGGCGCAAGGTACTGTTTTTCTCGATGACGAGCATCTGGAGAGCAGCATAAAGGCCTGGGTAAAGCATCCGCCGGAATGGACCTTGTTGACAACGGGAATGGGGCTCGATGCTATCTTTAGTAAGGCGGAACAAATGGGCGTAGAGGAGGCTCTTACTGCGGCGCTCTCGAAGTCCCAAATTGCTGCAAGAGGATACAAGACCGTGAATGCTTTGCGCAAAAGAGGGCTTAAGCCGGTTGTAAGGGATGACGATGGAAGCACTTCAGGCCTTATTCGTGAGCTAGCGGCATATCCGCTTGAAGGCAAAAGAGTTCTTGTTCAGCTGCATGGTGAATCAGCGCCGCGCCTTATGGCATGGCTCTCCGATCAAGGGGTACAGGAGATTATTCAGGTCTTGCCTTACCGGCACGTTCCACCTGAGGAGTACGACCTTGCTCTATTGTTATCCGAAATTCTGGATAAGCAGATTGATGCAATCACCTTTACCAGTGCGCCCCAAATCCGTTTTTTGGTGAAATATGCTGAACAGCATGGGAAGCTTGAGCAGATGAAACAGCGGCTTGAACATGACATTGTAGCGGCGGCTGTAGGCAAGGTGACAGCTCAGGCGATGATCGAAGAAGGGGTTGAACCCAAGGTCATCCCGGCTGAGGAGCGAATGGGGAGTATGATGGTTGCGCTGGGCAAGTATTTTGCAGAGCAGAAGAAGACAGTATAAGGAAGCAGGCTTTGTCACATGCTATTCCTTATGACACCTTACCTGATGTTCAAGAGGTGAGGTGTTTTCTCTATTTTTCTTAGTACAGTAATCCTGGTTTGATGACTCAAAGTTTAAAGATCCTGTATTTGTGTTTAGAAATGAGTAAGAATTAGAATTCGATTTCATATTACCTTGAAAAATATACATATTTCGACGGATGACCTGATCTACCCGATATAGGCGCTGTCAGATTTATTGATATCTCTGGGAGGTGCAACCCTTGTTATTTGACATCATCGTCATCCTCGTGCTTCTAGTGGTCAATGCTTTTTTTGCTGCATCTGAAATGGCATTGATCTCCATCAATGATAATCGCATTCGGGTCCTATCCCTGGAAGGAAATAAGCGAGCTCAGAAACTCGAGAAATTAGTAGAGGAGCCGACAGGCTTCTTATCCACGATCCAGATCGGGATTACGCTGGCCGGGTTCTTGAACAGTGCCTTTGCGGCCGATAAATTCGCGTCCTTGCTGGTCAATTATTTGATCTCAATCGGAGTGGATGTTGCTCCTTCTCTTCTGTCTTCGATCTCTGTTATTGTCATTACACTCATTCTGTCATACTTCACGCTTGTATTCGGCGAGCTTGTGCCTAAACGGATTGCGATGAAAAAGGCAGAGTCGATCGCGCTTGCCGTCGTTGGACCGCTTAGTATGCTGTCGAAGATCGTGGCTCCATTCGTCAAGCTGCTCACTGCATCAACGAACGTAACCGTACGTTTGTTCGGAATTGATCCGAATTCGGAGGAGGAGGAAGCTTCTGAGGAAGAAATTCGGATGCTGGTGGATACCGGTCTTGAACGAGGCACAATTCAGCAAAGTGAGAAAATGATCATTCACAATATTTTTGATTTTGATAATAAAACGGTATCCGATATGATGACACACCGTACAGACATGGTTTCCATTTCCGTTGATACGCCTTTTGATGATGTGCTGGATATGGTTCAATCTGAGCAGTATACACGCTTCCCGGTATTTGAGGAACGCATTGATAATGTAATCGGGATCTTGCATGTGAAGGACCTGATTATGCAGTTCAAGAAGGATAATACGAATCCAAGACAGCTTAAGGATATCATTCGGCCGGCTTACTTTGTGTCAGAAACCAAAAAGGGTGATGATCTGCTTGAAGAGCTTCAGCAGAATCATGTGCATATGGCCATCGTGGTTGACGAATACGGAGGTACTGCCGGTATCATTACCATTGAAGACCTCATCGAAGAGATTGTGGGCTTGATATACGATGAATATGATGAGGATGAATCTATTTATGAAGCCATAGATGAGGTGACCTACTCGTTTAACGGAACAGCCCGTCTGGATGAAGTGGCTGATATCGTTAGAGCCAGCTTGCCTGAGGATGAGTACGAGACCCTTAGCGGCTTCATGATTGGAACGCTCGGAAGAATTCCAACCAAGCAGGAGCATCCAGAATTCGATTATCGCGGATTCCGTTATAAGGTCGAGGAAGTGGGCAAGCAGCGAATCCGCAAAATTCTCGTCAAGAAGCTTCCCGATGGTGATGTGGAGAATGAACTCATAGAAGCTTGATGAATTCATAGATATTAAAGGAATAAGGGATTCATTCGCGAAATTAGATACGAACCGGCTAAGGTATAAGCCCAGCTTGGTTCGTATTTTTCATGTGAATCAGCCGAATACAAATGGTGGATTTAGCTTATCGATTGAGGCTATACTAGGCTCTATGGGCTCACGGCTAAGAAAGAGCAAGGAGGAATGAAGAATGGAACGAAAGAAAGCATTGCTGTTAGGAGATTACACACACCCGATGTATCATCCATTGCAAGGCGTGGACGCAGAAATTAGTCATATTTTGCAGGAAGTGATGACGGTTCAGTGCAGTGAGAATCGGAACTTATTGCTCGCCGAGCACTTATCGGGCTACGACCTGCTAATTTCATATCTGGATGATTGGAAGGGAGCCATTGCACCACAACAGACGGCGGGTCTGCTCAGCTATGTAAGCGGAGGAGGGGCACTGCTTGTGCTGCACAACGGAATCTCCATGCACAATCGGTATGAGGCGGCTCAGCTGCTCGGGGGAAGATTTACAGGACACCCGGCACCACGGAAGCTTGAATTTAAAGTGGCCGCAGAGGGTCACTCCATCGTTGAGGGGGTAAATAGTTTTACAATGGAGGAAGAACCGTATCGATTCGAATTTGATCCATTCTCGGAGAAGACGGTCTTGCTTGAATATACAGATGGTGAAGGAACATGGCCTTGTGCCTGGGCCCATGTTTATGGGATGGGCAGAGTCGTATACCTCATGCCAGGGCATGACGTGCCTTCCTTCTCCGCCCAGCCCTTCCGCAAGCTGATTGTTCAGTCCGCGATGTGGGCAACACGTACAAAGATAAGAGTATAAGATGGCAAAAGCAGATATAATAAGAGAGGAAAATAAAGGAGGTCATCGTAATCATGAGCGACTTGTTCAAGAAGGCAGTATCCCTTGGCGTAGGATTTACCCTTTACAGTAAGGAGAAAATTGAAGGTGCTGTAAATGAGCTTGTTAAACGCGGAGAACTTGCTCCGTCCCAATCCAAGGCAGTCATTGATAAGCTGATGGAACGTGGAGCCGAGGAATCGGCCGGGATCAGGAAGGCCATATCGGATCAAGTGGAGAAGGTGCTTGTAGATCTTGGTGTGCCGACAAGAGCGGATGTAGCGAGACTTGAGAAGCGTATCGCTGAGCTTGAAGCTCAGGTTGCACAGCAGAAGCCGGCCGCAGATCCGGATTTGCCGAATAAGCCCCTGCCGGAAACGCCGATGCTTGAAGAAACAACGCCTGACATGCAGCCTCCTACCAAAGAGATCGAATAATGGCTGTTCGCGTGCAAAATGCAGGACGGTACAGAGATATTGCCATGGCGCTGATGCGTCATGGCTTCGGCTATATGGTGGAGGAAATGGGCTTCTTTCAAGCGTTGTCACTGCCTAGACGATGGATTATGCGGGAGGGCATTCCTGAATCGAAATCGCTGGGCGAACGAATACGCCATGTACTGGAGGATCTGGGTCCTACCTTTGTGAAGCTGGGCCAGCTAGCAAGCACTCGCTCTGATCTGCTTCCTCCGGGTATTGTACAGGAGCTGACCAAATTACAGGACCAGGTCCCTCCCTTCTCCTCCGAGATGGCGAAGGGGATTCTGGAGCAGGAGCTGTCTGTACCCCTGGAGCAGGTGCTCAGCCATTTTGATGACGCGCCTCTAGCCGCAGCCAGCATAGGACAAGTCCACGTTGGCAAGCTGGTGACAGGAGAGAAGGTAGCGATCAAGATACAGAGACCGGGCATTTCGCCGATTATAAGGCGAGATCTTGATATACTGAGGGACTTTGTTGCGCTTGCCGAGCGCAGGTGGGAGTGGGTGATCAGGTATCAGCTTCGGGAGATGGTCGAAGAATTCGCGGATTCTCTGCTCGCCGAGCTCGATTACAGCCATGAAGGAAGGAATACAGAAAAAGTAGGACAACAATTTACCGATAATCCGCATATACATATCCCCAAAATATATTGGGACTACACCAGTGCCAAGGTGCTGACGATGGAATATATGGACGGAATTATGCTGAATCAGCGCGAGGTGCTGCTTAGCCGGGGATATGAGCTGAAAGGAATAGCCCAGAAACTGGTTGACTCCATGCTGAACCAAATTTTTATTGAAGGCTTCTTTCATGCCGATCCGCATCCCGGAAATCTCATGATTATGAAGGATGAGACGCTGGCGTATCTCGATTTTGGCATGGTAGGGCGCCTCCATGGCGATATGAAGGAGCACCTGGCATCGCTGATCATAGCCTTGATGCGCAAGAACACAGACAGCATGGTACGAGCCATAGATAAGCTCGGCATGATTCCGGAAGGAATCAATATGAGCGTGCTGCACGGTGATCTGGATCGGCTGCGTGATGAATACTATGACATTCCCTTCTCCAGAATCAGCATAGGCAAGGCACTTAGTGATCTTTTTGGTGTGGCGCAGCGTCATCAAATTACACTTCCTCCGGATATTATCCTGCTGGGCAAGGCGCTGGTCACATTGGAAGGGGTTATCGAGCATCTGGACCCGAACATCAGCATTATTGATATGGCGGAGCCTTTCGGACGCAAGCTGGTGCGTGAGAAGCTCAATACTAGGCGCCTGCGTGGGAAACTGTCCAGTGGTGTGAGTCATCTTGTTGAGTCCATTATTGAATTGCCGGGGCAAGCCCGGCTTCTGACCTCGATAATAAACAAAGGAAAATTAAAATTAGAGGTGAGCGTTCCAGAGGTCGATCAGGTGATGAAGAAGCTTGACCAGATCAGCAATCGGCTATCCTTCAGTATTGTACTGCTTGCGTTCAGTATTTTGATGGTCGGGCTTATCGTCGGGGCTGCCTTAAGTGATCAGAAGTGGAATATTCCGATTGTGGAGATTGGGCTCGTGGTCGCGGGCCTTATGGTGGTATGGTTCATCATCCATATTATCCGTTCAGGAAGATTTTAAAGTAAGGGTGGTTATCACGAATGAACGGGATTAATGAAATTGTACAGAGACAAAAAGATTATTATAGCAGCGGAGCGACTCGCAGACTGGAATTCAGACTGGAGCAGCTGAGACTGCTTAGAGAAGGCATTGTACGGCGCAAATCTGAGATTCTGGAGGCTGTTAGAATCGATCTCAACAAGAGTGAACAAGAAGCGATCATGACCGAATATGGCATATTGCTGGAGGAGATTGATTTTATCAAGAAAAGGCTTAAGGGCTGGATGAAACGAAAGAGGGTAAAAACGAGCTTGAAGACGCACATTGGAAGCAAGGGATATATTGTGGCCGAGCCTTATGGCACAACTCTGATTATCGCCCCGTGGAATTACCCGTTCCAACTGGCATTGTCTCCGCTGCTTGGGGCTATAGCTGCCGGTAATACAGCGGTAATCAAGCCATCAGAGCTGACACCGCACGTTTCCGCTGTCCTTAATTCCTTGATTGGGGAGCTCTATGATCCGGCATACATTACAGTTGTTGAAGGCGCAGTGGAGACCAGTCAAGAGCTGCTGCGCCAGCCTTTTGACAAGATCTTCTTCACCGGCAGTGTAGCGGTGGGCAAGGTCGTCATGAAGGCTGCAGCTGAGCAGCTGACTCCACTCACGCTGGAGCTGGGCGGCAAGAGCCCCTGCATCATTCATCAGGACGCCCATGTGAAGCTCGCGGCCAAGCGGGTTGCCTTCGGCAAGGTAACGAATGCCGGTCAGACCTGTATTGCTCCGGACTATCTGCTTGTGCATGAAAGTGTCAGGGATGCCTTTGTAGAAGAGTATGCGAAGGCGATCAAGTCTTTTTACGGCAAGGACCCTGTGGAGCATACGGATTACGGAAGAATCGTATCTCCCAAGCATTTTGAGCGGCTGCAAGGATTTCTACAGACAGGCTCTATTGTGCTGGGCGGGGAAGTGAACGAAGAATCACTGAAGATTGCACCTACTATCCTGGAAGGGATCAGCTGGGAGGACCCGGTCATGCAGGAGGAGATCTTTGGACCGATTCTTCCCATGATGACATATCAGCACCTGGATGAGGTGGTGCATAGGGTCAATGCGCGTCCTAAACCGCTCGCCTTGTATCTATTTACGGAGAATAAAATGGTGCAGGAACGCATTATCGAACAAATTTCTTTTGGCGGAGGGTGTATTAATGATACACTGATGCATGTTGCCACACCGCATCTTCCTTTTGGCGGAGTCGGAGAGAGCGGGATGGGCAGCTATCATGGGGAATCGAGCTTTGCCGCTTTTTCCCACATGAAGAGTGTGCTTAAGCAGACGAATAAATTCGATATAAAGATGAAATATCCGTCAAAAAACAATTTGAAAATCATACGCAAAGTGATGAAGTAAAGCTTTGAGCGAATGGATATCATGAGGTGACTATTTTGAGTTTTGAACAATTAGGAATTTTGCCGGAATGGAGCGAGGTTCTGCGTCAGCAGGGAATTGCGAAGCCAACGCCGGTACAGGAGAAGTCGATTCCACTGGCCCTTGCGGGCTCGGATGTGATTGCAGAAGCACAGACAGGAACAGGCAAGACCTTTGCATTTATGCTGCCTATTCTGCAGCGTATCCATGCGGAGGATCGCGCCCCGCAGGCGCTCATCGTTGCACCGACCCGAGAGCTGGCACTGCAGATTACGACCGAAGCGAAGAAGCTGACGGAAGCGAACGAAGCGATTCGAGTGCTTGCCGTGTATGGCGGCCAGGACGTAGAGAAGCAGCTGCACAAGCTGAAGGGTGGAGCCCAAATTATTATCGGTACGCCAGGCAGGCTGATTGATCATCTGGGCAGAGGAACCCTTGTACTGGACAAAGTCAAGATTCTCGTTCTGGATGAGGCAGATCAAATGCTCCATATGGGATTCTTGAACGAGGTGGAGACGTTGATCAAGGCATTGCCTTACAAGCGTCAGACGATGCTCTTCTCTGCGACCATGCCGACAGGCATTCGCAGACTTGGCCGCACCTACATGAAGGAGCCAATTGACGTTAAAGTCAAATCCGATTCGGTTATTCCCATTAAGCAGATTCGTCAGCTGGTCGTAGAATGTACAGATCGTACGAAGCAGGAGGCGCTCATTGGAGCGATTGAGCAGTATCGCCCATACCTGGGCATTATTTTCTGCCGTACCAAGCGTCGTGCTTCTGCGCTGAATTCAGCGCTTCAGGACTTGGGATATGCGAGTGATGAGCTTCATGGCGATCTCTCTCAAGCGAAGCGCGAGACGGTGATGAAGGCGTTCAGAAACGCCAAGCTGCAATTGCTCGTTGCTACAGATGTAGCAGCCAGAGGACTGGATGTGGAGGGTGTAACCCATGTGTTTAACTATGACATTCCACATGACCCGGAGAGCTACATTCACCGGATTGGCCGAACAGGACGAGCGGGCGGCAAAGGTCTTGCTCTTACCTTTGCAGCACCGAAGGACAAGCCGGAGCTGGCACGCATTGAGCAGGGAACTGATCAGCGTCTGGATCGTGTGGGTTGGCAGAGCGGTTATGCCGGCGAGCCGGGCTCGCTCCAGAAGTTCAGCGGCGGAGGTACCACCATTGATACGCGGAAGGTTCGTTCGGATGCGAAGCGTGAGGGTGGCCGCTCCGGCGGGCAGGGCAGCGCTCGCAGATCAAGGGACGATGGCGGTGAACGTGGTCGCAAAGATGCAGGCGGGCATTCAGGCGAACGCCAAGATAAATCCCGGGGGTCACGCAGAGATAGCGGAGCCGGCGGCCGTGAAGGACAGAAGCGTGCGGATAAGGATCGTCCATGGCGCGCAGATAGCAAGCCTAGCTCTAGCAGAGGCACTGGCGGTTCTACTGGACGAAATGGAAGAGATGGACGAGGCGGACAGCCTTCATCCGGCCGCTCCGGCAAGCAGGCAGGTGGCCGCTCGGGGCAGCCATCAGCCAGAGGCGGCTCTGCTGCAGGACGTGACAGCCGCAGGGACGGCGGACGTAGAGGCAGGTAATGCCCTATTTAGATGAAATAACGGTGTAATGTGACTGACACACCTTCTAATTCCAGGCTTAAGATGAACTCTTTAGCTCACATTAGAAGGTGTTTTTTGTGTGGGTTCCTATTGCAGCACTTGACAAATGATAATGATTATCAGTATCTTTAAATAGAGTTTTAATTTACATCGATTGAATCAATTACATATCTCAAGGTATTATGAAATTGATTCGTTATCATTAATAATTCATCTTATCTTCATAAGAACTTCATTTCATTTACATACATCCAGGATTTAAGCTTCTGATGACCAACCATTCTAAGGAGATGATCGCTCATGTTTCGTTTAGAAACGACCGGACTGTCCATAGCCTACGAGGATAGACTTATAGTTGAGGATTTGAATATCCAGATTCCGCAGGGGAGAATAACAGCCCTTGTGGGAGCCAATGGATCGGGGAAATCTACGATTCTCAAAACGATGGCACGTTTAATGCAGCCGAAGGCGGGTCATGTATTATTGGACGGCAAATCCATCCATAAGCAATCGACGCGTGAAGTGGCGAAGCAGCTGGCTATTCTGCCACAGAATCCAACGGCCCCGGAAGGTCTGACGGTAACTGAGCTTGTATCCTATGGTCGTTTTCCTTATCAGAAGGGCTTTGGTTCACTCAAGGAGGAAGACAAGAAGATGATAGAGTGGGCGATTGATGCGACAGGATTAAATGAGTTCCATGACCGTCCCATTGATCAGTTGTCCGGTGGTCAGCGGCAGCGTGCATGGATTGCGATGGCACTTGCTCAGGATACAGATATCCTGTTCCTGGATGAGCCGACAACATTCCTTGACATGGCGCATCAGCTTGAGGTGCTTCAGCTGCTGGAGGAGCTTAATATCAGCTCGCAGCGGACCATAGTCATGGTTGTGCATGATCTTAATCATGCTACACGTTATGCGCATCATATGATTGCGATCAAACAGGGTAAGGCAGCGGCGGTTGGATCTCCGCAAGAGGTCATGACGACAGAAGTGATGCGTGAAGTGTTTGGGATCGAGGCGGATATTATTACAGATCCTCGTACAGGTGTTCCGCTCTGTCTGCCGTATGCACTTGCAGGTAGAGACAATGCGGGTCTTGTGGGGGCAACCAACTCGATTCATACACAGATTCGTCAAGTGGCGGGTGTGTAATCAAGGCACAGTTCATTCGCATGGGATAAATATTTAATAAGGCTTTCTTGCCAATGCAGGGAGCTTTTTTTATTTATTGGAATTGTTTTGATATGATTAGAGCTGTAAGACGCACAGGTAATTTGTATTGAGAATAAGAAGGAGGAGTTAGATATGTCAGTATATGATCACACTGCAGTCACGACCGCCAATCAGGAGGTCCCTCTTGATATGTACACCGGGAAAGTGCTGATAATCGCGAATACAGCGAGCAAATGCGGGCTAACGCCACAATATGGTGAGCTTCAGCAGCTCTATGATCATTACAAGGATCAAGGTCTTGTTGTACTTGCATTTCCTTGTAATCAGTTTGGCGGACAGGAGCCGGGAACCAGTGGGGAAGCTGAGGAGTTCTGTCAGATCAATTATGGTGTGAACTTTCCGGTCTTTGCAAAAGTAGAGGTGAATGGAGAGAACGCACATCCATTGTTCCAATACCTCAAAGAGCAGAAGCCTGGTGCTAACGAGACCAGTGATATCCAGTGGAACTTCACGAAGTTTGTCATTGACCGGGATGGACAGGTGGCTGAGCGCTTCGAGCCGAAGCAATCTCCGGAGGAGATGACCCAGCTGATCGAGAAGCTGCTCTAAGATGGTTTAATACGAAGGTGAAAAAGAGGCAATCCCACTGTTGATAGGCTCTTGGGAAACCAGATTCAGTGGGACAGCCTCTTTTTAGTATGATTCGTTTGTATTATTCCCAGTTGAACTGCTCATGCTTACAAGTTCCTGCTCAATATGCGCTCTTAAAGCAAGGTGAGCTGCCAGGATACGCCGAACTGATCGACAAGCCAGCCGAATTTGCGGCTGAACCCGTAGTTACCTAGGGGCATGAGATCAGCACCACCTTCACGAAGCTTAGCATGCAGAACATCGATTTCCTCTTCTGTATCACAAGTGATGTATATAGAGAAAGCAGGGGTAAATGTGAATTCATGCTTGATATTGCTGTCGATACACATGAATTGTTGTCCTTTGAGCGAGAATGAAGCATGCATTACCGTTCCTTCTTGTCCAGGCTCATTGGGAGCGTATCGGGTTAAGCTCTCAATTCTAGAATCTTCAATAATCGACGTATAATAATTCATTGCCTTCTCAGCCGTACCATCTTGGAACATTAGCAAGGGCGTTACCTTCATTCTGCAATCCTCCAGTAATCGTTATTTAGGGAATCCACGCGGGTAACCGTATGTTATCCTTTGTAAGAGATAAATCCTTCTTCAAGCAGCTGTTTCAGGCCCATGAACATAAGGTTCCAGCCATGCTCTGTGCCGTCATGGTATTCGCCAAGTGCCGCAGCAAGATCAGATTCATTCCACTGCTCTTCATGAGGCACCACAATATTTTGAGTAAAACGCATCTCACAGCTCTGGCCCATCGGCTCGATCTCTACAGTGATCGTATCAACCGTGTCGCTGAACTGCGGCATTTCGAAGGTGAAGGCAATCTTGGTCGGGGGTTCAATCTCCAGGTATTCTCCAATAGCCCGGTAGTCTTGCCCACCTCTGTGATCCACGATCTCCCAGCTTCCTCCCGCTCGAGGGTCATTCGTACACACCTTGTTCGTTCCTTCCAAAGTAAAAAACCATTTTCTCATCATTTCGGGATTCAGCCATGCATCAAATACGCGTTCGGCAGGAACCTCGAATTGACGGGTCATTTGAAGTGTCGTTATTGAAGATTCTTTTTTCAAAATTAATGCTCCTCCTTCTTTGCCTTTATCAGCTCTGTTTCCAGAAGATCGAACCGTTTATTCCAGAATTGTTCGTACACCCTGAGCCAAGAGGTCGCCTTGGATAAGGCCTGTCCATCCAGATGACAGATGTGGGTTCTCCCTTGAACCTTCCTATTAAGCAAGTGTGCCTGTTCGAGTACCTTTATATGCTTGGAGATAGCGGCTAGCGACATATCAAAGGGCTCAGCAAGCTCGCTTACGGTTCGTTCTTTGTCAGCCATCATCCTTATCATCTTTCTGCGTGTTGGATCAGCCAAAGCATGGAAGATCTGATCCAGTTCGTTTGTATGTTCATTGTTAACCATGTAGTTAAATATACACAACCGTTTGATAATATTCAACCTTTTGGTTTAATATCTTGCAGATCAACAGATTCATAATAAAAAAGCCCGACAACGATGAATCGATAATGATGATTCACTGGCGATGACGGGCTGTCTAAATAGAGATATGGGTTTCCATATATCGTGTTGAATTGAAACGGCTGATTTGTAAATGCTAATACCGATCCACCTGTTTAAATACGGGTGAAGAAGATTTGGATAGGGCATAATTATTGCTTCTCCTGCTGCGTATGATCATCCAGGCAGCGATGAGAAGCACAAGTCCGTTGAGGACGAAGATCCAGCGGATCGGCATCAGGCTTCCGAGCAGACCGCCGATAATGGGACCTGCCATTGTCGCGAGCTGTGACGCGGATTGGTTAAGGCTGAAGGCCCTTCCTCTAAATGCGGAATCCGTCGTTTCAACGATAAGGGCATTAATGGTTGGATACACAGCGGCAAAAAATAATCCGTAGCCAAACCGAAGCAGGCCGAAGCCGATATAATCGCTTACAAGAATCTGAAGCATATTACCGATACCGCCGCCGACAAGCCCAATTATGAGTATTTTGGAGTAGCCGATTCGCTGTCCAATCTTGGCCCACCTTGGAGCCATGATGATAGTGGCGATACCGACGGAAGAGAAAATAATTCCGGAAGTAAGGGAGGCTTCGTCTACAGATACACCCATCTCCATGACGTATACGGTGAGAAGCGGCTCCAGAATCATGACAGAAAAAGTCGTCACTGCCATAATGGCGAGCAGCGCCATAAATGGTTTATTGGCGGATGCCTGCTTAATATCATCCCGTACTCTTGAACGGGTGGCAGAACGATTGAAATTATGCTCTTTGACAAAAAACGTAGCGATGAGTGCAGAGACCAACACGATCAGGGCAGAGAATAAAAAAGCGTTGCGGTTACCATAGTAATGGCTGACAACACCGCCTATTAAGGGTCCGATGATGCTGCCTGTAGCTCCGGCGGTCGACATGACCCCGAGAGCATACCCGGTTTTGGCTTCTGGCGTGTTCGTGGCCACGAGCGCAATGGAAGCCGGCACGAAGCCAGCGAGCAGACCCTGAAAGATGCGGACTGCAATGAAGACATAAGGATCGTGCACGAAGTAGCTGATCAAATAAAGGAAGGCGAGTGCAAATCCTGATCGGATCAGCATCGGCTTTCGTCCGTATTTATCAGCAAGAGAGCCCCAGTAAGGGGATATCAGTGCACTGGCGAGAAAGGTAATTCCAAAAGCAACACCTGCCCACAGTTCGATATAGTCTTCTCCGACATTTAGCTCGGTATTCATAAAAATGGGCAAAAAAGGGATGGAGATGGAATAAGCTGTGCTGCAAAAAAATACGCCGACCCATAGCACAAACAAATTCCGTTTCCAAGAGAACTTCATAGCATACAACTCCTTTCATAAGAAAATAAACCGTATTTCGCGGCCGATCCGCTAACAGGTCTCATTCTACTCCTAAAATTTGTAATAGCCAATGGACGCAGAGTGAATGTAGATATGTTAAAGAAAGGAATCACTCTAAACGATCCCTTTGTAATCAAGGTTTTTTGGCTCATTTGTTTTCTTTAACAGCGTTATAAACAAAATTTTTTGTAAAAATTTAAACTTAGGCTTGAATTGTGAAATTAGTCACATTATAATAAAGACATAAGACATAGTGAAATTAATCACAAAACAATATGCAGAAATGCTTCAGGGCAGGAATTCTACAGTTAGCACTTTAGCTTGACGAAATGAGAGCCCTGCATTTTTAGTAATATAGTAGTGAATTATTTCACAGCATAGCCATTCCGCTTTTTTCTATCCTTAAGGAGGTATTTTAGAATGAAAGTAGCCGTTATTGGATGTACACACGCTGGGACAGCAGCCATTATTAATACAGCAAAGCTTTATCCGGATGCCGAAATTACAGTTTATGAACGCAATGACAATGTTTCCTTCTTATCCTGTGGAATTGCACTATACGTTGGCGGGGTCGTTAAGGATCCTCATGGATTGTTCTATTCTTCACCTGCACAGCTGCAGGGGCTGGGCGTCAAGATGCATATGCTCCATGAAGTAACCGAAGTGGATACCAAGGCAAAATCGCTCAAAGTGCGCAGCTTAAACACAGGTGAGGAGCTCGTGGACACTTATGACAAGCTGATTGTGACCACAGGATCGTGGCCGATTATTCCGAATCTTGATGGGATCGATCTGAACAACGTGCTTCTGTGCAAGAACTATGAGCACTCCAACACGATTATCGCCAAATCCCAAGACGCACGTCATGTGACCGTTGTAGGAGCAGGCTATATCGGTATCGAGCTGGTAGAAGCGTTTCAGATGAATGGTAAAGAGGTAACGCTGATTGATGCTGAGGACCGTATCCTAAGCAAATACCTGGATGCTGAGTTTACCGACCGTATCCAGTCTGACCTCACAGACAAAGGCATTCAGCTTGTGCTTGGTGAGAAGGTGAGCCGCTTTGAAGGGGAAGAGGGAAGTGTCCGCAAAGTCGTTACTGATAAAGGCACTTATGAAACAGATCTGGTCATTCTGTGCATTGGCTTCCGTCCTAACACCGAGCTCTTGAAGGGGCAGGTTGACATGATGCCGAACGGAGCGATTCTGGTGGACCGTTACATGCGCACGAGCAATCCCGATGTCTTTGCAGCTGGAGACAGCAGCGCAATCTATTACAATCCAACTCGACAAGTGTCCTATATTCCTCTTGCGACCAATGCTGTACGGATGGGTACTCTTGTTGCCCGTAACCTAAAGGCTCCTGTGACACGTTATATGGGAACCCAAGGTACATCAGGTATTAAGATTTATGAGCAAAACATTGCGGGAACAGGCCTGACGGAAGCGGGCGCAGCGGCAGCAGGTCTTAAGGTTGAGAGCGTCACTCTGGAGGACAGCTATCGTCCAGAGTTCATGCCTACGGCGGAGAAGGTTCTGATTAAAGTGATATTCGAGCAGGAATCCCGCCGAATCGTCGGCGCACAGCTGATGAGTGAAGCTGAGCTCACGCAATCCATTAACACCTTGTCCGTATGCATCCAGAATGAGATGACTGTAGATGAGCTGGCGTTTATCGACTTCTTCTTCCAGCCGCACTACAACAAGCCGTGGAACTTCCTGAACAGTGTAGGACAGAAAGCGCTGAAGCCGGTTGATGCTAAGGCTCAAGAGGAGAAGGAAGAGGTCCTTGTTTAGAAAAGGGAATATTCTCTTGCTCTTTAAAAAAGGGTAAGCTGATCATGACGGACCGTCAGAGCATAATGCTCTGGCGGTTTTTTTTCATACACGTCAAATATTTGTGACTTTATTGTAAGTCTCCTGATCGTCACATCTGTAAGTAAAGAATAGTCTTCCAGCACAAGCACATCTGCATTGTGAATTTATTAACAATCGATAATATGAAAAAGCATTACAATGGAGGTAGTATTACCAATCTGATTCGGGGCGCTTGTTTTCCCTATTGGCCTGGTGCTGGTATTGATCGCCGGAGGAGAGCTTCTGACAGGCAATATGATGGCTGTATCTCTGGCACGATTGCGAGGGAGAATCTCTACGCTTCTTCTTATCCGAAATATGGTGCTCGTCACGTTGACTAATTTTGCGGGAGCTCTTTTTGTTGTTTACTTTTTCGGACATGTGCTGGGACTCACAGGTGAAGGCATCTATCTGGATCAAGTGGTGGATATGGCGGGACATAAGCTGGAGGACAGCTTCCTGCAGGCCTTTATTTCGGCAATAGGCTGTAACTGGCTTGTCGCCCTAGCGGTATGGCTGTCTTATGCGGCAGATACGATGAGTGGAAAATTGCTGGGGATATGGATTCCGACAGCAGCGTTTGTCGCGATTGGGTTTCAGCACGTTGTCGCCAACATGTTTCTCATACCCGCTGCGATATTTGAAGGACATTATTCTTGGAGCATGTACCTGGCTAATTATATTCCGGTTTGGCTGGGCACAGGTGGAGCCGTGTTTGTAGCAGGTGCCTACTATTTGGCGTACCTCCATGAACAGCCGCAAGGTAGGAGTCTTGCTGAGGGAGCCAAAGATCATACTAAAATTCGCCATGTCTAGGTTCGGGGGAACGAAACCTTTACATGACGAATTTTCGGGAGTGGTCTATGATACGGCACTTGGAGGAGGGGTCTTCCTAACTCCTAACTGCCTTGATTTTTATTACCCTTGCCTATAGATGATGAAACAAGCGTAAAAAAATATTTCGATTGAAATGTAACGACTTAGAATGAATTCAGCAGGATACGGTGTAAGTGCGCGAGAGGTCGTATTTATACTTGTAAGCAGCTCATGTTTAGCGGTTACCGCCAGTGACGGGAGCTGCTTTTATTTTTTGTCACACTTTGACGATTCTGGAATCCGGAATTATGATAAAGGAACTGGTTTGAGCGAACTTGAAACATAAGAAGTGGCATGGGAAAGGAGAGTAAGACGTGATGAATGAACAGAATGGAATATTTCCTGCCGTCTGTCCGCTGGATTGTCCGGACACCTGCGGTCTGCTCTTGCATAAGAAGGAAGGCAAAATCGTGAAGGTAACAGGCAACCCGGATCATCCGATTACGAAGGGCGCCATTTGTAACAAGGTCCGAAACATGACAGAACGCATCTATGATGAGAAGCGTCTGCGGTATCCTCTGCGGAGAACGGGTCTCAAGGGCGAGGGCAAATTTGAGCGGATTACCTGGGAGGAAGCGATCAGCGAGATTACAGGACGTTTGAAGGCTATATCGCTGGAGTACGGAGCAGAGGCTATTTTGCCTTACAGCTTCTATGGAAATATGGGAATTCTCGGCGTGGACGGGATGGATCGGCGCTTCTTTAATGCGCTTGGTGCAAGTCGGCTGGAACAGACCATATGTAATGCAGCTGGCACCACTGGATGGAAATATACAATGGGTGCGAACCGAGGGACGGTGCCGGAAGAAACAGAGTATGCTGATGTTATTATCGTGTGGGGCGGAAATATTATCAGCACGAACATGCATCAAGTAGTACTTGCAGAGAAAGCGCGTAAAGCAGGCGCCAAGGTCATTGTGATTGATGTCCACCGCAACCGCACGGCACAGTGGGCGGATTGGTTCATCCCGCTGTATCCCGGGACCGATGCTGCACTTGCGCTCGGGATGATGAACGTGCTGTTCGGGAAGGGGCTCGTGGACGAGGCATTCTTGCAGCAATACACGGTAGGTCACGAAGAGCTTCGCGAGCATGTCAAGGCCTATACACCAGAGCGGGTATCTGTTATTACCGGTGTTCCGGTTGAGGATATTGTGAAGCTGGCAGAGACATATGGTCAGGCCAAAGCGGGCTATATCCATATTGGCAACGGTCTTCAGCATCATGATAATGGGGGGATGAATGTACGGGCTGTTGCATGTCTCCCTGCACTAACAGGAGCTTGGGCGAAGCTTGGGGGCGGAGCGTCGAGATCGAACAGTGGGTATGCCAGCTTAAACAGCGACCTACTAGAGCGCCCTGATCTCAGAGAGAACCCGGATGCACGAAGCATTAATATGAACCAGATCGGTGCAGCCCTTCACGATGAAGAGCGGCCGATTAAAGGGATGTTTGTATACTGCTCCAATCCGCTCGTGGTCGCTCCGGATACGAAGCGGGTAGAGCAGGGCTTTGCACGGGAGGATCTGTTTACAGTGGTTCATGATCTCTTCATGACAGACACGGCCAAATATGCGGATATTGTGCTTCCGGCCACCTCTAATTTCGAGAACACCGATTTGTACAGCTCGCCGTGGCACCAATATGTGCATATCCAGGAGCCGGTCATTGCGCCGCTTGGCGAAGCCAAGAGCAATGTGGAGCTGTTCTCGCTGCTTGGACGAGCTATGGGGTTTGATGAAGCAGCCTTCAGTGAAACGGAGCTGTCTATGATCGAGGGAGCGCTGGGTTACCCGGACAATCCGTACTTGAATGGGGTAACGGTGACTAAGCTTATGGAGCAGCGCTTCGTGAAGCTGGACATGTCAGAGTATGAACATTTTCTTGAACACCTGCCTACTCCCTCCGGCAAAATTGAGCTGTATTCCGAGGTGATGCTCGAGGCCGGTTTGTCACCCATGCCTGTCTATGCGCCGCTTCATGAGGGATATGACGGCGAGCATCCGGCAGGAAGGGAAGACAAGTATCCACTTATGTTTCTTTCGCCGCCGAATCATAACTTCTTGAATTCGACGTTTGCCAATGTAGAAAAGCATCAGAAGATGGAGAAGCATCCGATGCTGCATATCCATCCGCGAGATGCAGAGGAGAGAGGCATTGAGGAGGGAGATCAGGTCGTTGTATATAATGACCGGGGAACCTATCAGTTAACAGCCAAGGTAGGTGAAACCATGCTTCCCGGGACGGTCATCAGCCAAGGTCTCTGGTGGGAAGGAGCGGGAGGCAGGCAGCGTGCTAATATGCTAACGCCGGACCGATTGTCGGACATGGGCAGAGGGGCTACCTTCTTCTCAACAACGGTTCAAGTCATCAAGCAAGATAAGTAATCATTCGAAGTTAATGACAACGCGGGAGAACAGAACATGAAATGGCTTGAACAATATCCGAAGGAAGTAAAAATATTTTTGATCGCTAGCCTCGTAAATGCTACCGGCAGTTCACTAATGTGGCCGCTCACCACGATGTATGTATTTGATGAGCTGGGCCGGAGCATGTCACACGCTGGCTTTGTTATATTGATTCAATCGCTGGGCGGCATCTTCGGCCAGCTTCTCGGCGGAGGCTTATATCATAGAGTAGGTGTGAAGAAGCTGATCGTCGGCTCGCTGCTGCTGAATGCCATCGGGCTGTTCACTCTGCCATGGATCAGTGAGGTATGGTGGCTGTTTGTGGTCATGATGGGCTTGATCGGGCTGTTCAATTCCTTGTCCCTGCCTGCCATTCAAGCCTTTGTCGGCTTTCGCTTTGCTGATCGCAGAGGCGAGCTGTTCAACGTCATCTATGTCGCTCAAAATATCGGTGTTGCGCTTGGAACAGCACTCAGCGGATTCCTCGCCGATATATCCTATCATTTAAGCTTTATTATGAACGGTGTCACTTCAGCTATATTTGGCGGCTACTTCTTTATGTATTTGAGCAGGGTTGACCGGGAGCAGGGAACGACATTTGTCCCGACACAGCAGAAGCAGTTGAAGCCGCAGGAGGATAGAACCTGGTATCTGCTTCGCAACGTTCGGTTGTACCTTTTTATCAGTGTGGGTTCCCTATTCATCCTACTCGGTAACTCCATATGGAACACGGGGGTATCGCCCTTCATTATTGAAGAGGGGATGGAGAAGAAGGCGTACAGCCTGCTATGGACGCTTAACGGTATCCTTATTTTTGTGGCTCAACCGGTTACCTCACTTATCAAAAGATGGTTTGCGCAGACTTCGTCTGCCCAGCTGATCGTAAGCGCCGTATTCTACACGGCAGGCTTTGCTGTTATTGCGCTGTTTCAGCATTATCCCGGCATGATTCTGGCGATGATTCTCATTACGCTTGGTGAGATGCTGATCTCGCCTGCTACACCAGCGTTTATCTCTGAGCATGGAGGAAAGGCAGCTCCATTTTACTTAGGTGTATCAGGGGGCATTGCTGCCATTGGACGGGTTGCGGGTCCTTACGCAATGGGAGTCATGTATGATGCAGGAGGACTATCTCCCGTTGCCTGGTTCGCTGCGATTACAGCAGGAATCAGCATTGTCGCTTTTGTCATTCATGCCAAAGTGAATGCTTCAAGTAGACATGCTCTCCAAGAGGAATCAGCAGTTCTATAAAACTCTTGAGCTATATATCATTTGTATCCATCGAATCAGACTGTTTCTGACGAGTCCACCGGACTTCACGAAACAGTCTTTTTTATGCGGGGAATCACACATTTTTCACCCTCTATAGCAATAATTTATCCCTTATCTTCCCTATTGTTTGCTGTTTAAATACTAGGTGAGGATTTGTAAATTCCCTGTAAACTCTGGATGAAGGACCGTCTTAGAATGGAGCGTCCAAGGGAAGGGTCCGATTAATTAATGAAAGGAGTGACGATGTAAGGCCGCATGAGCACGAATAGAGCCCCTATCTTTGCTCGAAAGATTAATAGAATTAGTACAGGAGGGATTTTGCTTGAATCAGGCTGTTCAATTCCGCCGTGTGATGACAATCGCTATGGTCATTCTTCTCATTCTTCCGTGGCTTGCACCAAGAGCTGACGCTGCTGCAGAGTGGCAGGCAGGGATCGCATACAAGAAAGGAGATATTGTCACATATCAGAACAAGAATTATGAATGTATTCAGGCTCATACAGCCCTAACCGGGTGGGAGCCGCCGAATGTGCCGGCGCTGTGGAAGTATATCGGCGATGGATCGGGAGAGAACCCGACCCCGGCTCCGGATACGACACCGCCTTCAGTTCCAACCGGACTCGCTTCAACACTCGTTACGGAGACATCCGTTCAGCTGATCTGGAACGCTTCGACAGACAATGTGGGCGTAACCGGGTATGAAGTGTACCGAAATGGCAGTCTGACCGCCAGTACGACATCGGCCTCAGCCGCAATCAGTGGATTAACCGCCGGTACGACGTATAATTTCACTGTGAAATCCAAAGATGCGGCAGGCAATCTGTCCGCTGCAAGCAGTCCTCTCAGTGTAACCACCTCTACAGGATCTACAAATCCGGGTCCTGCGCCAACCGGCAGCAAATGGCTGATCGGATACTGGCATAACTTCGATAACGGATCTACTAACATTCGACTTCGCGACGTTTCACCAGCCTATGACATCATCAATGTTTCTTTTGCTGAACCTGTCTCCCATGGCAGCGGAACGCTCGCTTTTACACCGTACAACTCCACCATAGAACAATTCAAATCCGATGTTGCTTATCTCCAAAGTCAAGGCAAGAAAGTCCTTCTCTCCATGGGAGGCGCAAACGGGACCATCGAGCTCACCGACGCGACCAAGCGTCAGCAGTTTGAAGAATCACTCAAATCGATTATTTCCACTTATGGCTTTGACGGTCTTGATATTGATCTCGAAGGAAGCTCGTTATCTCTTAATGCCGGAGATACAGACTTCCGCAATCCAACAACCCCTAAGATCGTGAATCTAATCAACGGAGTCAAGGCAGTTAAAGCCCATTTTGGCACTGAGTTTATTCTGACCGCTGCACCTGAAACAGCTTACGTACAAGGCGGATATTTGAGTTATGGCGGTCCATGGGGCGCATACCTTCCAGTAATACATGCCTTGCGTAATGATCTGACCCTCCTGCATGTACAGCATTACAACAGCGGCTCGATGGTGGGCCTGGATGGACGCTCCTACTCTCAAGGAACAGCCGATTTCCACGTCGCCATGGCTGAAATGCTGCTGCAAGGATTTAATGTAGGCGGAAGCGGGGGGCCCTTCTTCAGTCCGCTGCGTCCAGATCAGATTGCCATTGGTGTCCCTGCTTCTCAGCAAGCGGCAGGAGGGGGCTATACTGCACCAGCCGAGCTGCAAAAAGCAATGAATTATTTGGTTAAGGGTGTATCCTACGGCGGTTCATACACGCTCCGTCAACCTGCAGGGTATGCAGGAATTAAAGGCATTATGACCTGGTCTATTAACTGGGATGCCTATACGAACAACCAGTTCTCCAATGCACATCGTCCGTTCTTAAACGGACTTAGCACGCAAACAACGAAGGAGGTCGTATACTAATGCCGAAGTTTCGTAACCGTAACGCATTTGCCAGAGCCGCCAAGCTATTTCTTGGCCTGTCTATGATCTTATCTATTATTGTTCCTTCTCTTGCGTTAACTACAGATAAAGCGGAAGCTGCTGATAATTATAAGATTGTCGGATATTATCCTTCCTGGGCAGCCTATGGCAGAACTTATAACGTATCGGATATTGATCCAACCAAAGTAACACATATCAATTATGCATTTGCTGATATTTGCTGGAACGGTATTCATGGTAACCCGGACCCGACGGGTCCGAATCCGACAACCTGGAGCTGTCAGGATGAGAACAGTCAGACGATCAATGTTCCGAACGGAACGATTGTGCTGGGCGATCCTTGGATTGATACAGGCAAACGGTTTCCAGGTGATGTCTGGGATCAGCCTTATGCAGGCAATATCAATCAGCTGAACAAGCTGAAGCAGATTAATCCGAATCTGAAGACGATTATCTCTGTCGGCGGCTGGACGTGGTCTAACCGTTTCTCCGATGTCGCGGCAACTGCGGCCACAAGAGAGACTTTTGCCAATTCGGCAGTAGATTTCCTGCGCAAGTATAACTTTGACGGTGTGGATCTGGACTGGGAGTACCCGGTATCAGGAGGTCTGGACGGCAACAGCAAGCGCCCTCAGGACAAACAGAACTACACCCTGCTGCTTAGCAAGATCCGCGAGAAGCTGAATGCAGCGGAAGCCGTGGATGGCAAAGACTATTTGCTAACGATCGCAAGTGGAGCTTCTCCGACTTATGCTGCCAATACGGAGCTGGCAAATATCGCATCGATTGTGGACTGGATCAACATCATGACTTACGACTTTAATGGCGGGTGGCAAAAAATTTCTGCACATAATGCACCTCTGTACAATGACCCGGCAGCAGCTTCCGCAGGCGTACCAGACGCTAGCACGTTTAACGTGGCAGCAGGAGCGCAGGGACATTTGGATGCAGGTGTGCCTGCAAGCAAGCTTGTACTTGGTGTACCTTTCTATGGCCGCGGCTGGGATGGATGTACTCAGTCGAATAATGGGCAGTATCAGGCATGCTCAGGCGGTTCATCTGTAGGAACATGGGAGGCAGGCTCCTTTGATTTCTACGATCTGGAAGCAAACTACATTAACAAGAATGGATATACACGTTATTGGAACGATACAGCGAAGGTTCCTTATCTGTACAATGCAACCAATAAGCGATTCATCAGCTATGATGATGTGGAGTCCATCGGACACAAGACAGCTTATATCAAGAGCAAAGGGCTTGGTGGAGCGATGTTCTGGGAGCTGAGCGGTGATCGTAACAAGACACTTCAGAACAAGCTGAAAGCCGATCTGTCTACCGGAGGCACAACACCACCTCCTGTGGATACGACTGCGCCAAGCGCTCCATCGAATGCTCGTTCTACCGCGGTAACGGCAAGCTCTGTAACGCTTGCATGGAATGCTTCGACAGATAATGTAGGTGTTACTGGATATAACGTTTATAACGGTGCTAGCCTGGCAGCAACGGTGACAGGTACCACTGCTAGTGTGAGCGGTCTTGCGGCGAACACTTCTTACACCTTTACAGTGAAAGCGAAGGACGCTGCCGGCAACTTATCTGCAGCCAGCAATGCGGTAACTGCGAAGACTTCCGGCACGACACCGCCTCCCGATACGACAGCTCCAACAGTACCAGCTAATCTGTCATCCACAGCCCAAACGACCTCCAGTATCTCACTGAGCTGGACGGCTTCAACAGACAATGTAGGTGTAACAGGATATGAGGTATACAACGGAGGGGCTTTGGCAGCGTCAGTGACCGGAACTACAGCGACAATCAGCGGCCTTGCGGCAAACACCACGTATACTTTTACAGTGAAGGCGAAGGACGCTGCCGGTAATCTATCTGCGGCAAGCAGTGCGCTTAGTGTGAAGACGAAGGCGGAAACAGGAAATCCAGGCGCAACGCCTTGGCAAGCGAATGTAGCTTATACGACGGGACAGCTGGTGACCTATAATGGCAGCACGTATAAATGCCTGCAAGCCCATACTTCCTTGCCGGGCTGGGAGCCTGCGAACGTACCGGCCTTGTGGCAGCTCCAGTAGCGGCGTAATCATAACCATTAGAGATACTCCCGGATCTTTCTTCGGGGGTATCTCTTTTTCATGCGTGTTAATATAAGGCGTTATCTGTCATTTCATCTGTAAATCTGTCAAAAGCCTGTGATAGAATAAGAAAAAACGCTTATGCTAGTGGCGTGGTTCATTCGAGCTGAAAGAGCGTGAATAGAAGGGTTGGATTCATGTGATCATTATCCAGGAGGCAATAGAGGTCCGGCTTTCGCATCTAAGAGATGCAAGACAGCTTATGGATCTGGATGCGCTTGTATGGGACGAGCATACCGCACCTGGACCGGTTCATTGGGAATCCAGGGAGCAGTATTTGCATGCTTGCCCGCCAGGGAGCCAGATTATTGCGGTTATGGACACTCGTGTTGTCGGCTATGTTGGATTCAGATCACCGACTGGACTGAGGAGCAACTCGCATGTATTGGAGATTCATATCGCCGTCCATCCCGCTTACCAGATGCGGGGAATTGGGAGCATGCTCATGGATTCGGTGAAAGAGCTAGCGAAAGAACAACAAGTGAAGAAGCTCCGTTTAAGAGTGCTGTCCCATAATAAGAGAGCACTTGCTTTCTATCAGAAATGCGGCTTCATTGAAGAAGGCCGGCTGATGAATGAATTCTGTATCGGCGGCAAATACATAGATGATATATTTATGCGCTATTTGTTGAACTAATGGATGGACTGTATTCTTTAATTGGCGTAAAACATTAGGCAACCGTCTGATTCTTTTTGTAAGAAGCAGGCGGTTTTTTGCTGCGGTGAGAAGAAACAGGAGTTTAGGAATAGTTGAAAAATGAACCGATTTTTGCCCTCGATTGTCTATAAAGCATCAGGTGAAGAGAGGAGTGCAGTCATTGACCGAACGAGAGCTGTTTGATTCGTACCATAAAGATGTGTACAGAACATGCTACTACATGCTTCAGCATGCACAGGATGCCGAAGATGCATGCCACGATATTTTTATAATGGTATTTCGTCAGCAATGGAGCAGCGTAGAGCATATCAAGGCATGGCTCATGCGGATCACGATGAATCATTGTCTAAATGTACTGAAGAAAAAGAAGACGAAAAGAGACAAGCAGAAGCTGGTGCAAATCCAGCATGACCAGTCAGCCGGACTAACCAAGACCCCGGATGACATCGTAATAGAGCGGGCGGAGGCAGAGGAATATGCCACGCTGCTTCACCAGCTTCCAGACAAGCTAAGGGCTGTCGTTACGCTTCGCTACAGCAGTGATATGTCTACAGCGGAGATTGCGGAGACGCTCCATATTCCTGCAGGTACAGTCAAGTCCCGGCTTCACAAGGCGCTGAAGCTGCTCCGAAGGGACATGGAAACGAATGATAGGCTTCATATGAAAGGAGAGAAGACACTTGGAATCCATTGAGAAAAAGCTGAAAGATGAAGTGCAGCGTACCCCCGTTTCTTATCCTGATTTTGATCAAATGTTTGAGAGTATTCAGCGTGGAGAGCTTCGTGATAAGGATACAACGCTGGAAGGCACTAGAAGCAGGAGGAAGCGTAAAGCAGCCATAGCGGTGAGCATTGCTGTAGCTCTGACGGCTGCGCCTGTCTACGCTGCAATCAACTATGATTGGACGGATGTTCTCTCTACACGAACGGGTATACAGACAGCGCTGGAACAGGGACTCGGTCAAAGTATAGAGCAGTCGGTGACTAAGAACGGAATAACCTTGACGGTCCATACCGCTTTTACAGATGAGAACCGCACCGTTCTCCTATACAGTCTCAACCCGGGTCAGGGGAACAGCCAGCATATTTACTATGAATCCATGCAACTGGTAGATAGTAAGGGAACGCCAATTGAGGGGAATTACGTACAGCGCTGGAACGAAGAGCTGGGTATGTATCAAGGGTATTTTGAAACAGATTGGGTCATGAGCACGCAGAATACCGAGATGGATTTTGAGCTGAAAAATATCCGCTGGACAGAGGACACATCGTATCCCATCGCTTTTGATCCCAAGCAGCAGAGTAATCAAACCTTCTGGGTACAAAAGGACGGCATTGACACCCTCAGCATCAATGCGTTCGAGCAATCCGAGGATAAGCTGCTAGTGAAATCCTCTGTATCTCTAATCGACCCATCTGACAAAGACTGGTCCTGGTATCGCTTGGAAGCAAGGAAGGGGAGCGGAGAGGTCATTGCAGAAGCAGAGCCATCTGTATTCGGAACGCCGGGTCTAAAGCAGGAATACACGACACAGCAAATTTATAACACGACCGAAGTAAATGAAGAGGGCACTGAGTTTAGACTTGTCTATGACCGAGAGGTCAATAGATCGGATGGAGAATGGACTCTTCATTTCTCTTTGTCCAAGAAACAAATGGAGAGCGGCACAGTGAAGAAGCAGCTGGATATTCCCATTGAAGAGATACCGGGAGGCAGTAAAATTACGGAGATGATTGTCACTCCGACCCAAATTCGTATTGTGCTGCAGCATGAAGAGGAGTACACGAGGGTGCCTTACCTGAATTATCATCTCGATATAGGTGGGAAGCGAATCACGGGCTTTGATGCTTATCAGGAGGACAAATACAAATCGGAGCTTCGGTTTGAATTATCACCTGATATCGAGCTCTCCTCTATTGGAGCAAGTCCGATAACTCTAATCGCGGCACATCGAGCTGACGAGCTTAAGGGAAGCGAGGAGCCGGTGCTGTTAACTGGAATTTCAGAGGAGAAGCAGAGCTTTACACAAGATTATGAAGGTTATCCGGTCACCTGGACTTACTATACGAAGGATAATAATCTATATATCGAATCAGAAAGCAGTGACCTCAAGTTTGGCGGCATTAACCAGACCTATTACGGTCAAGGAAAGGACAAAGTGTATGGGGTCCCTTCCATCCAAGACTTTGCTGGTAATGGGAAGAACAAAAGTATCGATGTATACGAGAATTATACAGGAGCGAGTGAGCTCGAGATTTATGCATTTATGTACCGAACTGAACAGCCTGAAGCTGAGCTCCGCGTCACGCTCACTGACGGAATGTAAATATATTACTTCATAGCTATTTCAGGACGCAACAATAGGGGAAGCAATTCTAATTCAACATGAAGCGAGGCTGTCCACAAGCAGGACAGCCTCATTGTTTATGTCTTATTTTAAGTGTTGCTTATCCCGATATCTTGTTTCGTGCATTGTCTGTAGCAGCCTGCTGAGGTCCGAACTCCACCTTGGCGGAGATCCTTTTGTTTGATGCCTGTGTTTTCTCCGTGTCTGAGTTTAGCTGCGCTTGATTGCTGTATGGACTTGCATTCAGCGCCATTCCCATCGTTAAAGTCATCGCAAGTGAGCTGGACATCACCCATTGCGACATGGTCTTATTCATGTGTTCATACCTTCCCTTCCTAATGTGGGGACATCTATACCTTAACCAAACGGGATGAAGTCAGGATGAAGGGAAGCTTAAGTTCACATTAAAAATATAAGACCTGTGCGGATGTCTGCACAGGCCTTATCATGTTCATTATGTAGTATAGATAGTATAGCTAGCTAACGGAGCAGCTTCCATTCACTTTGCAGCATGCCATAAACGGCATGGTTTACATAACCATGAGGCAGTCTTTCCGCCTCCCGGACAATACCCTCCAGGACAAATCCGAGTCTTTCCGGAATTCCACGGCTCTTGTGATTACCGGTAGCGCAGCGGATCTCCACCCGGTTCAAATCAAGCTTAATGAGCGCATAATCAACAAGTGCGCGGCAGGCCGAGCTCATCAGGCCCTGACCTTCATGATTCTTGCCAAGCCAGTAGCCTATGCTCACAGATCTGTTATTCCAGTCGATCTCATGAAAGCCGATGACGCCGGCAAGCTCGTCTTTGACCCAGATGCCGGCGGTAAATCCACCGTTGTCCGACCCTTGCTTGAGCGCATTTTTGATAAAATTAACGGAATGCTGTTCTTCTACAATCTGATCTACCCATGGCAGCCATTCACGCAGCCGCTCTCTGGATCGATCTGTAAGATTGAATAATGCGCCGGCGTGCTCGAGTGACAGCGGTCTTAATTCAATATCTTCATCGACCTTGTATGCAAACATCATCAAACCTTCTTTCATCCATAGAGTAAAATAGATAGATCATAAATGCAGCGTTAAAATGTTTATAAGATTAGATTCATCTTGATAACGGGATTTTTTTCTCCAGTGCATATATATCGTCTTCCATGGATACCATCCGCTGATTGACGAGTGTGCGGCAGTCGCTGAGCGCCTGATTATATATATAGGGAGAGAGTGATGTCAGGAAGAAATCAAGCATGCTGTCTGCTGCCAGATCACCGATGGTTTCTCCCCGCTCGGCTTCAAAATGCTGCTGGATTAGACGAATCATCTGCTCTTTCTGCTCTTTGGGCAATTTGGTAGCTTTCATCTGATATACTCCTTTTACACCTCATTTTCCTTCATGCTACCTTATATTAGGCGAACCGTCAAAATGACATTTACCGATAATTAAGATGAATATAATTCTGAGAGGAAGTGCCGGATATGCCTATGCGAGCCTCTACGAAAGTACTGCTCTGGCTGTCGATGATTAGTATGCTGGTCACTTTGGTTATGCTGTGGATGACAAGAGGAAATATATTAGTAGTCATATTCATTCCTATGATTGTGGCAGCTCTTTACGCTCCGAACGGCATGCTCAGCAGTATGCTGTCCTGGGTGATTCTTGTATCAGGGTATCTGCTGCTGTTGGCAGTTCTCATACTGGACATGTACCTTATTCGTTGTATCGCCCGTGTGGTGCAAGGGATAATGAGAGGGGGGAATTCCCGCCTATAAAGAAGTGCTGAGTATGTGAGAATCATTGCGGAGCGCTGGAGTTACAGGTATATTTAATAGATCAGGATTATGCATCATTCGATTACTAAGATATAGTCGATTGAATTTACGACAGAGAAAGGTTGATAATTGTGGAGAAGCCTTTAACACCCTCCAATTTTATAAAAAACGTGATCTCCGAGGATCTTCGTGCAGGCAAAGTGAAGGAAGTGGTCACTCGGTTCCCGCCGGAGCCGAATGGATATCTACATATCGGACATGCCAAAGCGATCTGGATTAATTTTGCGCTTGCCGAAGAATTTGGTGGCAGCACTAACCTGCGCTTCGATGATACGAATCCGGCGAAGGAAGACGAAGAGTATGTGAAATCCATTCAGGAAGATGTGAAATGGCTCGGCTATGAATGGAAGGAAAAACGGTTTGCATCGGATTATTTCGAACAAATGTATAATGCCGCCGTTATCTTGATTAAGGAAGGCCTTGCTTACGTCGATGATCTGAGTGCTGACCAAATTCGCGAGCTGCGCGGAACATTGACCGAGCCAGGCAAGAACAGTCCATACCGTGATCGCAGCATCGAAGAAAATCTGGAGCTGTTCACACGGATGCGTAATGGCGAATTCAAGGATGGCGAGCGCGTGCTGCGTGCCAAGATTGACATGGCTTCCCCAAACATTAACCTACGGGACCCTGTAATATACCGAATTGCTCATGTGACTCATCACAATACCGGAGACAAGTGGTGCATTTATCCGATGTATGCTTTTGCTCATCCGCTGGAAGATGCGATCGAGAATGTGACCCACTCCCTCTGTTCCTTGGAGTTCGAGGATCAGCGTCCATTCTACGATTGGGTTATTGAGCACTGCGAAATGAATGCAGAGCCTCATCAATATGAGTTCGGCCGTCTCAATCTGGCCCAAACCGTAACGAGTAAACGTAAATTAAAGCTGCTCGTGGACGAAGGGCATGTCGATGGCTGGGATGATCCGCGGATGCCGACGATCTCCGGACTTCGCCGCAGAGGCTATACACCGGAAGCACTTCGGGAGTTCGTGTATGAAACAGGGATCTCCAAGAGCCAGGGTCTCGTCGATCTGCAAATGCTGGAGCACTTTATCCGTGAGGACTTGAAGCTGAAGGCGCCTCGTACGATGGCTGTGCTTGATCCAATCAAGGTGGTCATTACGAATTATCCAGAAGGCCAGTCCGAAATGCTGGAGGCAGAGAATAACCAAGAGAATGAGGAGATGGGCACTCGCCAAATTCCGTTCTCCCGCGAAATCTACATTGAGCGCGAGGACTTTATGGAGGACCCGCCGAGTAAATATTTCCGCTTGTTCCCTGGCAACGAGGTTCGTTTGAAGCATGCCTACTTCATTAAATGTAATGATGTTATCAAGGACGAAGAGGGCAACATTGTCGAGATCCACTGCACTTATGACCCTGAAACGAAGAGCGGCTCCGGCTTTACCGGCCGTAAGGTGAAGGGTACGATCCACTGGGTGGAAGCAAGCCAAGCAATTCCTGCGGAATTCCGTTTGTTCGAGCCGCTGATCAACAAGGAAGAGCCCGAAAGCGATACCGAGCTTGAGGAGGAAAAAGAAGCTGCAATGGCAGCACCTAAGTCATTCCTTGATGAGCTGAACCCGAATTCACTGACCATCATTCATGGCTATGTCGAGCCGAATATGGTGAATGCCAAGCCGCAGGACAAGTTCCAGTTCTTCCGTCATGGCTACTTTAATGTAGATTCCAAATATTCGGAGCCAGGCAAGCCTGTATTTAACCGGGTTGTGTCGCTGAAGAGCTCCTTCCATTTGCCGAAGGCGTAAAATGGAAGGAGTGAAGTAAATGATTTGCAACAGCAAATGAAAGCTTCAACCGCAGATTGTCCCTAAGGTCACTGTTGCTTTTTGAATTTATGGATTGGACTAAACATGAAGCGGGATAAATTCAAAAGCAAAGGAAACGCCGTTCTCTAACGTACAGAGAACGGCGTTTTTTTGTTAGTGAAGTTGGTTCACCCTAAGCTATGGCATGAGGGTGCTGTAAACAATTATTTAGTTTCCGACCTTATAGTTGGAAGGCAGAGGAGGCTGGTATCCGTATTTTTTCACGATATAAAACATGATGCCAAACCCAATGATTCCGATGACGGACAGGATGACTCCGTATTGATACATAACGGATGCGCCGAAATTCTGGAACATGAATCCCCCGAAGATTCCTGCAATAACGCCGGATACTCCTCCCCAGGAGAGTGTATAGAGCGCTTGCCCGGATGAGCGGTAGGGTCTCGGGATGAAGAGCATCGTTAGCTGGGTGCCTACGTAGAAATATCCCCCGAACGTTACAGAGTGAAGCAGCTGAATTAATGCGATCTGCAGCGGATCTGTGGCCAGCGCCATCAGCTCCCAGCGCACCGCGAAGAGGATGCTGACCACGGTCAGACAGCCCAGCATAACGGTCATCTTCCGCTTGAGAAGCCGATCAAATAAGAGGAACACCGCCACTTCCAATATGGACGACATAAATACGGCAAGTCCAACCATCTGCTTGCTTCCTCCAAGCTCAGTAATGTACAGCGAGACGAAAGCACTGTTCATTGCATTAGGAACGGAGACCAGAACGCCGAGAATAATAAAAGTCATGAAATAAGGATTAAGCGCCACTTGACCGAATCCACGCATACTGACCACCGGGCCGTCGGAGGTTCTCTGCAGCTGAGGCAGAAAAGCAGCAAAGAGGATGGCCGTCAGCAGCAGCACACTGAATACGATGGATATGCCGCGATCACCGAGCCGATCCATCACAGGACCAGCGGCAACCGCGGTCAACGCCCAGCCAAGAGAGCCCCATAGGCGGAACGAGCCAAATTTATGGTTAGTCCCATCGATGTATACCAGGATCATGCTGTTAGTTTGTGCGAATAAGGGACTCTGGAAAAAGTAGAAAAAGATCATCGCTGCGAAAATAAGGCTATACGTCGGAGCAAGGAATACAGCTTGTACGAATAACAAAGTCCCTGTTAACATGAGAAGAACCGTCTTGCGGATATTTTGCGAGCGGTCGCTCATGAAGCCCCAAAAGGGGTTGGCGAAGAGTGACACGAAAGGGCCGATCGCCAGGAGTGTTCCGATCTGAAGCTTGGTTAACCCAATATTCTGGAGATAAATTGAGAAAAAGCTGGTGAACACGGCGACAGCACCGTACACGAAGAAGTTATACAGCTTCAGCTGCGATAATGTATGCAAAGGGATGCCATTCCTTTCATTTCAGGTGGACCTAGACATTTTTATTACACTTTAGCATGTACTTGTAAGGGGATACAATCATTTTGTTGATCAATTGCAATTATTTTCATGAGAAGCAGGTGAGAAGGATGAGGGTTTCAGGAATTATTTTGGCAGGCGGGCTCTCCAGCAGAATGGGGACTGACAAGGCACTGCTTCCACTGGGAGAAGGAAATGTCATTCAGGTGATCGTCTCTGAATTATCTAAAGCCGTTGATGTTGTGAGTATTGCTGTCGGCAAAGGATATAGGGAAGAATTTGCAGAGCTTGGTCATGTGCAGGCGGTTGATCTATACCCGGAATGCGGCCCGCTTGCAGGATTGCATGCAGGCCTGACAGCAAACCGGGGCGCCCGCCCCTCTGGGGCCGGAGGCTGGAGCTTGTCTGTTCCATGTGATACTCCGCTTGTCCGCTCAGAGCTGTTCAAGGCATTAATCAAATATGCAGAGCAGCAGGAGAACTCCTGCTGTCAGGCCATCGTCCCTGTAATTGAAGGGCAGACCCATCCCTTGATTGCAATGTACCAGGATAGCGTCATTCCTATACTTGAGCAGCAGCTTGAGGCGGGTAAGAGAAGGGTCATGGATATTCTCTCTCAGATCAGCGTTAGATACATTACAGAGCATGAGCTGTCAGTAAACGCTGGACTTCCATGGACGGCGCCTAGGGTATCTGAGATGTTTGTAAATATGAATCAGAAGGAGGATTATGAGCGAATCAAGAAGCGCTATGGTCTGAAGGGAATTTAGTAGACAATTCAGCCTTAATTTGCTCTAGAATCTGCTCCTTTTGATCTTCTGCGACAAGGTCGAAATTTAGTGCATACAGATCTCGCAGGACAGCCGCGTGTCCCCGTTACTCAGCTTCTGCTTCACCGTCTGGCATATCAATGATTAAAGCTGTCTTGAACGGGATGCGCATAAATGATCAGATGCTTTATGGTTCGACCTCCTCCTATTATTTTTGAAATAATTAAGGTATAGCGAGAAGAGAAGGGAGATTCGTGATGGAATCCCCCTTCTCTTATTGTTCATATTAGAATCTTCTTACGCTTTAGAAATTGAAGTTGTCTGGATCGGAACCAAAACGTTCATTTTTGTTAAGTCCGTTAATCGTGTCCATATCCATGACAGACAGCTCGAAATCGAAAATATCCGCATTCTCTTCGATCCTGCTTGGAGTAACGGATTTAGGAATCGTGATGGCGTCATTTTGAATATGCCAGCGCAGAATGACCTGAGCTACCGATTTATTATATTTATCAGCGATGACTTTGATCGTAGTGTTATCCAGCAGCTTACCGTTGCCAAGCGGAGACCATCCCTCAAACAGAATGCCCTGTGCTTTGCAGAATGCACGCAGCGGCTCTTGGGAGAGCTGTGGATGAAATTCAACCTGATTGACCGCTGGAACAACAGTGGCATCCGCGAGCAGGTCCTCCAGATGGTGGATATGGAAGTTGCAGACGCCGATGGCACGCACTTTGCCATCCGCATAGAGCTTCTCCAGCGCCTTCCATGTATCTTTATATTTGCCAGCTACCGGCCAGTGAATGAGGTAAAGATCAAGGTAATCAAGTCCGAGCTTCGCGAGGCTCTCATCGAACGCACGCAGCGTGGATTCGTAGCCTTGGTCGCTGTTCCATACTTTAGTTGTAATAAACAACTCTTCACGAGGAACGCCTGAATCCTTGATGGCTTGGCCAACGCTTTCCTCGTTCTTGTAAGCTGCAGCGGTATCAATGGCACGGTAACCGTGTGTAATCGCATGCTTAACCGCATTATAGGCTTCATCGCCTTCCTTTACCTTCCATACACCCAATCCAAACTGCGGCATGTTAACTCCATTATTAAGTGTGACGGTATCTTGTAGATGTGCAATAGTCATTGTTAATCCCTCCGCTTTGTATTTTTGCTTGGAATTCAGCCAGATTGCTCAGCTTATGAGACGAGCACCATAATTCATATTACACTGAGTCAATTTCATAAAACCAGTTAATGGAATTGATTCACCTTATTTTAAGATTTTTAACGAGGAATAGCAAGCAGCTACATTTTCGAAAGCCATCAGAATCGCATGATCATTCATCAGGATACAGCAAGCTCTCGCATAATTCGGGCCAGCGTTACGATTCCTGTTTGAATTTCGGAGAGCGATGCAAAAGCGTAGGACAAGCGGATATAATCCTGCTCCATTCGGTCATATATATTTCCGGGATTGATAAGAATCCTCTCAGCGAGCGCTCTTCGGAACAGTTTGTCTGAACGGATACCACTGCTGAGTCTAATCCACATATAAAATCCCCCTTGGGGGACATTCCATTCTGCCAAGCCTGCAAAATGCAGCTGCAATAGCTCTAGAACATAGTCTCGCCTGTGCCTAAGCCCCATTCGAATTCGATGTAAATGGACATCATGATATCCTTCTCTAAGCCACAGTTCGGCAGCATCCTGTGCGAGGCTGCTTGCACCATAGTCGGTTTGCATTTTTAGATCAGCCAAACGTTTAATAACCGGCAAGGGGCCCGTAACCCATCCGATTCGCAGACCTGGGCTCACGGTCTTAGACAATGTTCCCATATGAAGGACATAACCGCCAGGATCGAGTGCTTTGAGCGAATGGGGAGGCGCTGTATCAAACCATAGCTCGCTATAGGCGCTATCCTCCAATATAGGGAGCCCTGTATTCTGAACTATATTCATTAATTGGCTGCGTCTAGCCGCGCTCATCACCGTTCCTGTCGGGTTTTGAAAGGAAGGTATCGTATAGAGCAGGGAAGGGTGATATTGCTGCACATAATGCTGTACACGATCTGCTCTCAAGCCTTCATGGTCCATCGGCATGCCAATCATGCGTACACCTGCAGACTGAAAAGGATGGATCGAGTACAGATAGGAGGGCTTCTCAACCAGTATTGAAGCACTCCTTGGCAGAAGCCCGATCGCAATGAGCTGCATCGCTTGAATGGAGCCGGACACGACGAGAATGGAGTCAGGGGAAGCCGAGATGCCTTGTGCCGCCAAATGGGAGGATATCGCCTCACGGAGCCCTGGGGAGCCTAGCGGCTCAAGATATCCCAAATGATGAGCCGGTCGTCTGGCCAGCTCTGCGTAGATTTTACTGAATTCGGCGTGCGGAAGAAGTTCGGATGACAATTCCCCTGTGCCGAGTCGATTTATACGGGTACTAAATTCAGTATCATTGATCTCCTGTACTTCAGGAAGGTTAGGATAATGTGTGCCGCTCTCTGCGTAATCCTCCCAATCTGGAATCGTCACAGGCATCCCATTCCAGCCTGCCCGTGATACGAACGTCCCTCCGCCGTAATTTCCTTCGATGAAACCGCTGGCCCGAAGCTCATCCAGTGCAGCGATAATGGTGCTCCGGTTGACCTTGAAGGATACGGCCAGTGCCCTTTGAGAGGGCAGCCGAATGCCCTTTGTCCACTCACCCTGCATGATCTTTTCTTTGATATATTGTTCAATCTGCTGATACAGCGGGATGGGTAGCTCGGGGTCGGGCTGCCAATGGATATCCTGTAATCTCATAAGGGAGCAGGCTCCTTTCGTCATATATGATGTGTAACTATATCATTTGGCTGGGTATAGCATCAACCAAATGGCTGGGTACAATTCAGCAGTGGTGCTGTAGGATGAATGAGAATCAGACAAGAGAAGGGCAGGAGAACAATTGAAATGATGCAGGAAGTCATTATCCATGCGGTGTTATTGGCATTTGGGCTCATATTACCGCTGGGAGCTCAGAATTTATTCATCTTTAACCAGGGAGCAACCCAGCCGAAATGGATCTACGCATTGCCTTCGGTCATCACTGCAGCGCTGTGTGATACCATCCTTATTATTCTTTCGGTTGGAGGCTTGTCCGTCATCTTGGCGGGTCGAGAGGGGCTCACCGAGTTCATTTATATTGGGGGCTGCATGTTTCTATTATACATGGCCTGGACGCTATGGCGGGCAGACAGCAGGCAGGGGGCCGAGAGAAGAGCTTTGTCGTTTCGCAGACAAATCCTGTTTGCGCTGTCCGTATCTATTCTTAATCCGCATGCCATTATCGATATTCTGGGAGTAATCGGCACGAATTCTCTGGAGTATGAGGGGACTGAGCGAATGACGTTTACGATTGTGACGATTCTTGTTTCGTGGATGTGGTTCATTCTGCTGTCTGCAGCAGGGAGACTCATAGGCAGATGGGATGAGAGAGGTAAACTATCATTTTATATGAATAAAGCCTCTTCACTAACCATGGCATTGCTGGCGTTGTATATGCTGTACAAGATTGTCTAGAGGCTCCAACAAATTACAACTTCAGCCGAATCCATTTCATATCTGCTCGATAAGTTATGAAATGGATTCAATGTTAATTAAGATGATCAAAAAAAGGATGGTCGATAAGACCATCCCTTGCTCTATTTATCCGCCAATTTGGGACATTCGTCGAACTGTCGGTGTATGGCTCTGTGCCTGCTGCTCCAGGGCGAGCGCCATCTCGTGGTTCTTCGGCTTGTTGCCGAGTGCCTTCAGAAATAACGCAGCCGTCGCCTCTTGATCTCCGGCCACTTTACGGACATTATATTCATCAGACCAGTAGAGACAGGCTTTGATATGACCATCTGCTGTTATACGCAGCCGGTTGCAGTTATCACAGAAGTGATCGCTGATGGGGTGGATCAGGCCAAAGGTGCCCTGGGCTCCCCGAAGCTTGCGATATTCGGAAGGGCCATTACCGTTCGGACCCGATGTATCCTCTACTTCCCAGCCCTCTTCCGTACAGGCATTCAGTACCGTAGACAGCGGCAAGTAGGATTTGCGCCATGAATCATTGGCATGTCCAATCGGCATATATTCGATAAATCTGACATGAAGCGGAGCATCCTTGGTCAGCGCAATGAAATCCTTGATCTCGTCGTCATTGATACCCTTCATCAGTACGACGTTCAGCTTGATGGGATCAAGCCCAGCCGCTTGGGCAGCTTCAATGCCTCGTAGCACTTTGTTCACGTCACCGCCGCGTGTAATCATGGAGAAACGGTCCTTGCGCAAGGAATCGAGACTAATATTAATTCGGGTCAGACCGGCGTCCTTCAGCAGCTGAGCTTTTTTCTCAAGAAAAATAGCGTTCGTTGTCAGGGCGATATCCTCGATCCCGTCGATTACGGATATCATGGCGACCAGTTTATGCAGATCTTTGCGTACCATGGGTTCACCGCCAGTCAATCGGACTTTACGAAGTCCCATGGGTGCAAGCACCTTAAGAATTTGCGTAATCTCTTCAAAAGTCATAATGTCCTCATGAGGCGCGAATTCCATGCCTTCCTCAGGCATGCAATAAACACAGCGTAAATTACAGCGGTCCGTAACCGAAATTCGTATATAATCGTGAATCCGGCCAAAAGGATCTTGCAGCAGTTCCATCCCAGATCCACCTTCCTTAACGAATATTATTATACGCTTTGTTAAAATCAATCTATAATATTACCATAGCATACAATGCCCCTTCATTTATAGACAAGGATTTTCATTTATGAGGAGTGGGAGAGATAGTGGAACCGATACAAGTAGGCATTTTGATATTTGATGATGTAGAGCTGCTCGATTTCGCAGGGCCGCTTGAGGTGTTCTCTCTGGTCGCTACGACGAAGGCGAGCGGACAAGATTACTTGTTGGAGCCTTTTCATGTGACGACAATCTCACAATACGGGGGACAGGTCACAACTCGAAATGGTCTCAAGGTCCTGGCAGATTATAGACTTGAGGCAGCACCTCAATATGATATCTTGATTGTACCGGGAGGGTATGGCACGCGCAAGCTGGCACAGAATGACAAGGTTCTTGAATGGATTCGCCAGCAAGCCTTTAAGGCGTGCTGGGTGGCTTCCGTATGTACGGGGGCCTTTGTTCTTGCCGAAGCCGGTCTCCTGGATGGTAAACGTGCGACCACAGCTCGAGCGAGCTTGGAGCGGATGCGCATGACCTACCAGGACAGAGATATCCGTATTGAAGATAGCGTTAAATATGTGGAAGATGGAAACATCATCACCTCAGGCGGTATCTCGACCGGCATCCCGATGGCCTTATATCTCGTTGAGAAGGTGCTTAGCATCGAGGCAGCCCTTACTGTCGCAAAGGATATGGAATTCGACCTTACTATATTTGAAGATAGAAGGATATAAAGAACGCAACCAAAGGTATGATGAAAAATGATCCATGCGAGCTTAGAACATCCCTTTACATAAGCTGAACCTTAATCTGCCGCTTAAGCAGCTCCACATCTGCGAGTGTTACGATGCCCGCCTCCTTATGAAGTGCAGCTCATCTTCGGCGATGCAGGGGCCCGCCTCGATGAGCTCGGTCTGGGTGCTCGCCATAGGGTCGAGCACCGTGATGGCAAGCCGCGTTTCTCCAATCGCGGCTGCCACGTGGTCTGCTGCAATCCCTTCGGCCTGCAGCAGATCCAGCAGTTGCCGGCCCGTGTGTCCGGCAACAAATCCGGCCCTAGCGCACCGGAACGGAGAGCGCGCGCAGTACCCGGGCGGCATTGATGCCCTTGCCGCCCGGTACGGTGACCGCGCTGCCGATGCGGTGCACGCGGTCAAGGGCATAATGCGGCACGGTGGTTACCACGCCGTTTCGATAGCTATTCTTCATGTCTCATATAAAAAAGCTCCAAGAAACAGAGGAGACCCTGTTTCTTGGAGCTTATACCAACAGATTGAAATTTCATAAGGATGCGCATGGGCTTGTTCCAGAATGGAATGATAAGATCAATCCAATCTGCCCATTAATCTTCAATCCGTTTTTTCTTGAACTTGGAGATAATTTCATACACAATCGGCACGATGACAAGTGTCAGCAATGTGGAGCTGATCAGACCGCCGATTACTGTAACACCAAGTCCTTTAGAGATAATACCTGCGCTGTTTTCCCAGCCAAAGACGAGCGGCAGAAGCGCACCGATGGTCGCAAGTGCAGTCATCAGGATTGGACGAAGACGAGTTGTTCCCGCTTCAAGCAAGGCATCTCTTGTAGACATTCCTTCATTTTCTTTATGAATAACACGGTCGATCAAGACAATCGCGTTCGTTACAACGATACCAATCAGCATGAGTCCGCCCATGAGGGACGATACATTGAGTGTCTCTCCGGTAATGAGCAATCCAACAAGCGCACCGATAACGGTGAACGGCAGGGAGAATAGAATTGCAAATGGAGCAAGACCTCCGCCGAAGGTAACGACGAGAACGAAATAGACAATGGCAATCGCTGCCAGCATGGCAAGGCCAAGCTGTGAGAAGGTCTCATTAATCTGCTCAGTTACACCGCCGAATTCGACATGAACGCCTTCAGGCAGTTCCATGTTGTTAACGGCTTCTTCTACTGTACCTGAAGCAGCACCGACGTCAGCGGTCAGGATGTTTGCTGTTACCTGTACCACTGTTTCACCATCAATTTGCATAATGGATGCTGGGGCTGTTCCTTCTTCTACAGTAGCCACTTCACCGATTGGAACCTCAATTCCCAGTGGGGAAGTAAGTGTTTCTTCTTCAATTTCAGTAATGCTTGCGTATTGTTTCTCTTCTGTTTCGATATACACATTATAGTTCTTGCCATCAACTTCAATTTCAGTCAAGACAGGACGCTCATTTTGCGGAGCAAGCGCCATTGCCAGCTGACCTGCTGTCAGTCCAAGAGAGCTCAGTTTTTGTTGATCCGCTACAAGTGTATATTGGTCATATCCTTCTTCAAGCGTGGATTCCGCTTTTTCGAAGTTCACGGTATCTGCTTTTACGACTTCGAGAATGTCGTCAGACACAGGCTTGATCTGTTCCACATCGTCACCGAATATGCTGACGGTCAGTGTGTTGCCACCCATGCCGGCTGCCATATCCAGAGTGGACCATTCACCTTCTGGCACACGCTCTTGAAGTCCTTCGATAATAGGTTCTGTCGCTTCAGATACGCTTACGCCATCTTCAAAGATCAGGTAGAAGAGACCGGAGTTGGACGATCCGCCCATAGCTGCCATTGGGTTACCGCCGCCTACGGAGTACTGCATGCTCTCCACGCCTTCAGAATTCAGAATGAATTCTTCGACTGCAAGCGTACGTTCTTCAACCGTTTCTTGTGTTGCACCTGGCTCTGGGCTGTAGGTTACCAGTGTATAGTTCGTGCCTTGTTCAGGGATGAAGCTGGTACCAATGAAGCGGGTCAGGAACAAGCTGCCCACGAGCAGAAGTACAGCTGCAATGATGGTAATGGACTTATGGTTCAGTGTCCAATTCAGAATTTTCTTATATCCGCCAGCCATTTTGCCTGGCTTCTCATCATGATTGACTTTGTTCTTAAGTCCGCCTCTGAAAAGGGAATGAGCCATTGCCGGAACGATCGTAATCGCCACGACCAAGGAAGCCAGCAATGCAAATACCATAGTCAGTGCAAACGGCATAAACAATTCACCAACCATACCGCTGACAAGTGCAAGCGGAAGGAACACGGCAATCGTAACAATCGTTGAAGACATAATCGGCACGAACATTTCACGAGTCGCGGAGAGGATCAATTCACGACCCTTCAGCTTCTCACCGGAAAGCGTAAGCCGTCTATATATATTCTCAATGACGACAATGGAGTCATCGACAACCCGGCCGATCGCTACGGTCATCGCACCCAGGGTCATGACATTAAGCGTGATATCCATCATGTTCAGTACTGTAAGTGCAATAAGCAGGGACAGTGGGATAGAAATGACGGAGATCAGCGTGGAACGCCAGTCGCGCAGGAAGATCAGAATAATGATGATTGCGAAGAGTGCGCCGTATAATGCTTTGGAGAGCATGGTATGAACGGAATCCTCAATCGGTTGACCTTGGTCAAGCAGAACATCCAGGTTAATGTTATCGTACAGGCCTTCAAGATCAGCAGAAGCATCCTTAACGCCATTGACAACATCAACGGTATTGGCATCGTTCGCTTTCACAATGGAGAAACCAAGAGATTCTGCTCCGTTGGTACGAGAGATCGACTCGGCCTGGCCAACAACTTCAATTTCAGCAATTTCACTAAGCTTAACAGTTGGTATTCCGGCTGCAGCGCCAGCACCCGCACCTGAGCCAGCACCCGCACCTGAGTCAGTACCTGCACCTGCGCCAGCACCCGCATCAGTACCTGCGCCCGCACCAGCACCTGCGTCAGAACCTGCACCTGCGCCAGCACCTGCGTCAGTACCTGCACCTGCGCCAGCACCTGCGTCAGTACCCGCATCTGCACCAGCACCACCAGGAACAGCTGGAATTTCAATGTTCTCCAAATCTTCAATACTAATGATGTTGCCGTCTACAACGACTGCTTTCTCGGCATCATCCAGGTTAAAGAGTCCGAGAGGAGCGCGCATAGAGGAAGCTTGAACGATATTTTGCACCGTTTCTTGTGTAAGTCCAAGCTCTGCCATCTTGGCATCATCGAAATTCAGTGTTACTTCTCTGGTATATTGACCGGAAATTTGCACGGAAGCAACGCCATCCACGTCCTCAAAGGCAGGGGCGACGTCATTCTCGGCAATACGGGTCAAGTCCTCCAATGATTCTCCATTCTTACCAGATAAGCTGATGGAAGCAACAGGGAAGGAGTTGATACTGAATTTGGAAATACTTGGCTTCTGCACATCGTCTGGAATCTGAACATCATTCAGCACCTCGCGGACGGCAGCAGTCGCATTGTCCAGATTGGTTCCATAATCAAACTCAATATTAACAGAAGCAACATTCTCCATAGAGGTTGATGTTATATTCTTGATCCCCTCAACATTACGGAGTGTTTCTTCAAGCGGCTTGGTAACTTCTTCGACCACAGCCTCAGGGGCTGCACCCGGATATACGGCATTGACGCTCAGGAAGGGTACGTTGATATTCGGCATCGTTTCCTGCTTCATCGTGAGACCGCTGTACAAGCCGGTTAAGATCAGGATGATCGTCAGAATCCAAATCGCTAATTTGTTTTTTAGCGAGAAATTTATAATTCCTTTCATTCTTTAGTTTCTTCTCCTCTCTCTTTAGCAAAAAGTTGTAAGCATGTTTCTATTCTCTCCACTTCAAATACATATCGAACACTTGATGGAGCTCCTGGACAAGCTCTTGGATGCCCGCCACCTGCTTCAAATTGGCAATCATACCAAGAATGATGGCACGTCTGGGCTTGAGCTCGAAGAACTCGTCTTCCAGTATAGAAAGCGAATCATGCGTGTCCTCACGGAGGCGTTCCTCCAATTCTTCGCTGCTCCGAACCGCATGTCGGATTTCCTTGATGAGGAACAGAGGGTGTTTTCGGGAGTCATGCTTGTGAAGATTTTCTTCCACCCACGGAAGCCATAAGTCTTTTGGAATAAAAGGCTCACGCTGATCGCGAATTTTGGCCTCGGCAATAATATCCAGCGTTTCTACCAAATACTCGGCCATCCGATGAAGATGAATGGACAACAGCTCCGTAACAATCAGCTTCAAGTAAGATCCCATCATACTGTGAAGCTGGAGCGCAAGATCAACCGAGTAAGGAAGCACTTCTGGGCCGTATATATCCACCATCTTCTGGCTGAACAGCTTCATGGCGTGGGCGAGCATACCCTCGGGCCATTTTTCCAGAGGAAATCCCTTATCCCCCCGGTTCGCCATATCCAGCATCTGAGCAATGAAGAACTCTCTCAATTCCAGGAAATTCTCCAGCAGGATCTCAATCTGTCTACGCAGCTTGTCACGCGGGGGCAGCTCGCGTTCCCGTTCCACAATGGCAATCTTGTCGTAGATCGTTTGAATGCAGTAGCTGACCACACTTTCCTGAAGCTCTTCCTTGGATTTGTAGTGGAGATACAGTGTCCCTTTGGATATGCCACACAACTCAGCAATCTCCTGCATGGACGTAGCAGCAGGGCCTTTCGTAGAAAAGAGCTGCAGAGCGGCGATTAAAATATGCTTTTTCTTATCCGTGGTTGAGTTCGACAATAGTTGGATCACCTCTTTTAAGAACTCCACGGTTCTTAATCTGACTAATGGGTCAGGAAAATTATATCTTAAAAACCCAGGAGAAACAACTTTGAATACGTATCGGCCCCCATCAGCAAATAATCAAAAAAAAAGACAAGGGTGCATGCAGGAGAATTCTCCTGTAACGCCCTTGTCATATGGCTGATTCTTAACCGATCAGCTTTAGTCCGACAGCGGAGCACAAGATCATTGCAATAAACAATACGCGCTTCGCTTCTTTTGGTTCCCCAAAAATCAACATTCCAACTATTGTACTTCCGACGGTGCCGATACCAGTCCATACAGCATATGCCGTACCCATTGATAAAGACTGCATCGCATAGGAGAGGAGGGAGAAGCTTAGCAGGAAGCTTACACCCATCAGCAGGAAGTATTTTTTTCCTTTGCCGGATGACATCCCTTTGATCCCGATGACACCCAGTATTTCACTGAGCCCGGCAAAAATAACAGCTGCCCATGCCATTTAGGTCAGGCCTCCTTTCGATTCTTGCTTCGACGTTTGGTCTGTTACGAGCTTGAGTCCGACTACACCGGCTAGCAATAGTGCGATTAAGAGTACTTTGGACAGGCGGAAGGGCTCTCCGAATAAGAGCATTTCCACAATGACTGTACCTGCGGTACCCAGTCCTGTAAATACGGCATAGACCGTGCCGACAGGCAGCCGCTTGGCAGCCTGAATTATAAGCCAGAAGCTCACAGCAATGGCTACAACAGTAGCGATCCACTCCAGCGGTGTTTCTGCATGCTTCAGGCCTGAGACCCAAATGACCTCAATGACTCCTCCGAGGATGACATATAACCAGTTGCGGTTCATGAAGATGACTCCTTTGTATTAAAAAGTTGAAGCCCATGCCAAAACACGGGCCAGGCGGCTTTGACTCGCTTCTGATAACGCTCCATGCCCCCGTACAGCAATTCAACGGTTGTGCCGTCAACCAGTGTCATATAGCTGATTGCGATCTGAGCTGCGTGACTGTGTTCATAAGATTGACGAACCAGGAATTTGGCGAGAGCACTCTCCAGACCATCCAGAAACGGATACACCATATGGGTAACTTCATTATTCAAAGATGGCGGTGGAAAATAGCTGACCCGCATAAGCAGCTTGGCAGCGTCCTGAGACTCGAATTCTTTTCCAAACCAATCAAAAAATCCATGAAGGCATTCTTCAAGCGTACTGTTCTTATTGAATTGCTCCTGAAAATAAGTCAGTATGCGTCTGCGTTCCAACTGGAACACATATTCCACGACATGGATGAACAGGTCGTCCTTATTCTTATAGTGAGCGTAGATTGACGGCTTCTTGATTCCGACTTCATCTGCAATTTTGCGGAGGGAAGCTCCTTCATAGCCTTCGAGCGCAAACTGACTTAGCGCGGCTTCTTTTATCCTATCTGAGCTCATAATCATTCACCTACCTAACGATCGTTAGTCTAATGCAATTTACGTTCCATGTCAACTATTTCAGATGAAAATATATGGAGGATAAGAATTTGAAAAAACCGCCGAATGTTCGTTCAGCGGCTATTCATTGCTCCTGATAAGTGGTCACATGAACGGATGACGTTGTTTCTTCGAAGTCAATGTAGCTGGATAAAGTCGTTATGTCTATTTTTTATCAGAAAGTAGTAAAGCCGAGGGCATACTGGATTTTGTACAGAATGCCGGTCCAGAACGTAGTAGAGTCCTCATAGGCCGACAGATGAAGGGTGAATTCGCCGTCCTGATTGCTCCACAAACGATTAAAATATTGAGATACATCAACGGCGATTTTACTGTCTGAAGGAGCCTCGACCCATAGATTGTTTTCTAGATTGTAGTTATTCAAATTACGGGGAGTGAAGTTGGTTGATCCCCCTAGCATCATATGGTCTCCAGAATGACGCTCCAGATACAGGAGCTTGGTATGATATTGTTCCTTGGTCGTGTTATACCATCTGATGTTGATGCTGCCCTTGGACTTCTCCGTCAGCTCTTCGGCAACCGGGCGGTTAGGAATACCGATCTTCTTCTGTCCAAATGCATTCTCGTTCGGATCAAGTATGATCCTTACCTCAACTCCCCGCTCCGATGCTTCCAGCAGGACATTCTTCACCGCTTTGTCCGCCAAATAAAACATCCCCATCCATAGTGTATCTCCTGACTGAGACTGCTCTATTAAGGATATCGCATGCTTCGCAATTTTCCCTTCGGTCAGATAACGCACACGAATAGGTCCTGACTCGGGGCTCTCTGGTGCGGTATACTCGGGAAGCTTGCCAGCTGAGGATAAATCCATGGCAGCCTGTTCGGTCTTAAGAATATCTCCGATGATCGCACCTGAGACTTCAAAGGCGATGTTGGAGTGATAGACGCTCGCGTCGTGAACATTGGCGGAAGCAACAATGGCTGTCTGTTCGCTGGCTACAAGCTTGCGATGATTGGCCTTCACATTAAGCAGCTTGAGATAGGTGCGTAATGTAACATCCGGACCATCTGTAGCCATGAGGTTCGGCAGCCAGCCGGTTCCCTGTTCACCAAACCATTGTAAATAAGTACGCCATACAGCCGAATAGAAGGGGATCGAATCCCTGAGGGGATCAACATTCGTGACCACGACACGGATTCCACTGGCTTTCATTTGCTCCAGCAAGGCGTTGGGATGAGAGTTATAATTGGTGTTGATTTCATCCGTAATGAATACGATATTTATGTCGGGATTCGCTTGCTTTTTCTTGATCAGCAGATTGGCGAAACGCTTGCTCACTTGGGGAAACGTCTGGTTTGCATGCTCATAATGGTTGAACAGAAACATATCGATGACAAGAAACTGCTCTGCTTCTTGAATAATTTGCTCCATCCGCTTAATAATTTGCTGTTCATGCCGCTCGGTCCCCTCGGATGCTTCCGGATCGGGATACGTCAGATCAGCAAGAAACTCAACATGTTCTACATGATGGACAGGTCCCTCGAAGGATACGCCTTGAGGCAGAGGTTTATTCATTTGGTATACCATGACGCCGCAAAGCCACAGCACGTTAAGAATAACAAACCAAAGCATGAACTTTTTTAGAGAGAATTTTTTCTTGGGAACAGCTGAGCTTGACGCCTGCGAATGATGAGGATGCTGTGGATTGGTCATTTATGAGGACTTCCCTTCATGTGTATAAGATGAGATGATGAGTGACGAATCAGGATTTCTATATCCTGCACATTATTAACACTAACATACGAGGGATGAAGCAAATCAGCAGGCTTACTTGTGGTAGATACATCGACAAGGGTGTTTGGTTTGTGTATAATAACGGTACTTTATCTTCATTTAATGCAAATCAATAATTAACCTACCGGTGTAAATAATTTGGTTATATATCTTTAGAGAGTATATTTTGGAAAGTCTATGAATATTGTCTAGCATAACCGCCAATCTTAATAAATACATAAAAAGGTGTGCCTAATACGATGCCTGTACATAAGAACAAGCAAGCCAGTGTTATTGAAGCAGGGCCCGGCGGTTTGGCAGCAACGATGCTGTTATCAGGGCAAGGCTATGAAGTGGATGTAGTATGAGAAGCAGTCTGTAATCGGGGGGCGTTCTGCAAGACGATCCCTCGGGGATTATAAGTTTGATCAAGGTGCTACTTTCTTGGATGATGCCTCATTTAATTGAAGAGATGTTCACACAGGCGGACGTTCGCTCAAGGGTTATGTAGATATGCAGCAGCTCGACCCGCTCTATACTCTTGGCAAGCTGACAGATTATCTTAAATCAGGTGCAGTCAAAGCTCTGCCTTATTTGCATTTGAACGATACCGTGTACGGAAGATTATCCCGTTACTTCAACGATGAACGTCTTTTCTGGGGCTTCACTTTTCAGGCGAAATATCTAGGTATGTCTGCTTGGGATTGCCCGGGTACCTTTACAATTCTCTCCTATATAGTATAGATACGAGAAAATTCGAAACAAGAAGTATTCTTGTTTCAGGCGCTATGCTCTGAATAAAAAGATTGATCTGGCTCATCATTCTGTTCATTTTGCAGCGGATTATCGGAAGAATGTTGATGAGATGACCGTACACTAAACGCTGTTAACAGATCCTTCTATCTATATACATAACCCTTCTGTGCTGGACCTGACACGGGCTCCTCCGGGAAAATCTTCGCTGTAGGTCATATCGATAAGATGTACTCATTTCGTTATAATAGATCAGGATAATATAGAATGTGAATTAATCTCACAACTCTTTGAAACGATGAGAGGGGAAGAGAGAGAATGCAGAAAAGACCCGATCAGGATCATGATGATAAGAAGAACATGAATGAATTTCGGGTTAGCGAGCATCTGCTGCCTGAGATTCCAACCGGGGAACGGAAAATGGAGCATGTCAGGTTATGCCTGAATGAGGATGTGAACGGTCAGGGAATATCCACCGGATTAGAGAATTATCGATTCCGTCATTTGGCGCTGCCCGAGCTTAACTTCTCAGATATCAGTCTGGCTGCCACCTTTCTAGGAGAAGAGCTGCGTACGCCGCTGCTGATCAGCTCCATGACCGGTGGAAGCAAGACAACAGGCTTAATAAATGAACGTCTTGCTGCAGCAGCAGAAGCCAGAGGCTGGTCACTCGGTGTCGGTTCTATACGTGCAGCAGTTGAGAAGCCAGAGCTTAGTGATACCTTTGCTGTACGAAGATTTGCGCCTACTATACCTGTCATTGCGAATCTGGGAGCTGTGCAGCTGAATTACGGCTTTGGCGCAGAGGCCTGTCAGCGGGCAGTAGACATCGCAGGTGCATCCATGCTGGTGCTTCATCTGAACAGTCTGCAGGAGGTATTTCAGCCGGAAGGAAACACTGATTTTAGCAGCCTGCTGCAGCGAATTGAAGCTCTATGCAAGAAGCTTGAGGTTCCGGTCGGCGTTAAGGAAGTGGGCTGGGGAATTGATGGTAGTACTGCAGCCCGGCTATATTCGGCCGGGGTTTCATTTATTGATGTTGCCGGAGCAGGAGGGACAAGCTGGATTCAGGTGGAGAAGTACCGCAATCAGGATCCGATGCGCCGAGCCGCAGCAGAAGCTTTTGCCGATTGGGGAATTCCTACCAGTGATTGCATCCTGGAGGTTCGAGAGTACAATCCGGCCAAGGCGTTAATTGGGAGTGGCGGGCTGACTAATGGAGTAGATGCTGCCAAAGCGCTTGGACTAGGTGCAGACCTGGCGGGGTTCGGGAGATCCTTGCTTGAATCCGCAGTCCATTCAGAGGAGGCGCTTCATCAGAGGCTGGCACAGGTCGAATTCGAGCTGCGTGCTGCCATGTTTGGTATAGGCGCAAGAACTATTGCAGAACTTCAGGGTACATCAAGACTCATTAAAACATTGAATCAGTCAGGAAGGTGGATTGGATCGTGATTGAGCTTAATGCAATGAATGAATTGGAGTACGAGAAGTTTATGTCCTTTACATTGAAAGAATATGCTCATGAGAAGATTATTGCCGGGACCTGGCTGCCTGAGAATGCCGAGAGCCGGGCATTCGAGGACATGCACCGGATTCTCCCGGACGGCTATCTTACCCCGGATGCCTATTTCTACAATCTGATTGATTCAAGTGCAGGAGTTGGACAGGTCGTCGGATTTATTTGGTTTAATATCTACTTGCGAAATGGAGTAAGAGAGGCTTTTCTGTATGACATACATATAGCCGAGGAATATCAGGGCAAGGGCTACGGCACACAGACGATGGAGCTGCTGGAGAGGGAAGCTCGCAAATTTCATGCTGAACGGATCGGACTTCATGTATTTGGTCATAATGACCGGGCTAAGAGACTGTATATGAAAATGGGCTATGATACCAAGAGCATCACCATGTATAAGGAATTGTAGGCTGCTTCATACGATCAGGAAATAATGTGCAAGCAGAGGACTTAAGCGCTTCTTGTCTTGATGCACTTTGGCATCTCATATATAATTAGTGGGATTGTCACGAAAGTTTATACTCGTAAATTGCATTCATTCGAATGAATTTCATGATATCTTCGTTTATATAACATTATGAAATGCGTTCTTTTCAGCGAACACGCTGCAAACAAATATTTATTTGAGGAGTTGTAGGAATACATGGCTTTGAAAGCAGGGATTGTCGGACTTCCGAACGTAGGAAAGTCGACTCTTTTTAATGCGATTACCCAGGCAGGTGCGGAGAGCGCGAACTATCCTTTCTGTACGATTGATCCAAATGTCGGTGTGGTTGAGGTTCCTGATGAGCGTCTGGACAAACTTACAGAGCTGGTACAACCGAACAAGACCGTGCCTACGGCATTTGAATTCGTCGACATTGCAGGGCTTGTTCGCGGTGCGAGTAAGGGTGAAGGGCTCGGCAACAAGTTCCTGGCTCATATTCGCGAAGTAGATGCGATTGTGCATGTTGTACGTTGTTTTGAAGATGAGAATATCACACATGTTGATGGCAAGGTAGATCCGATATCGGATATTCAAACGATCAATCTTGAGCTGATTCTGGCTGATATCGAGAGTGTCGAGAAGCGTATTGATCGTGCCCGCAAGAATATGAAGGGCGGCAACAAGCAGGGCACTCAGGAAGTTGAAGTTCTGGAGAAGCTGAAGGAAGTTCTGTATGAAGACAAACCGGCGCGCAGCCTGGAGCTGACAGAAGACGAGCGTCTCGTCGTTCGCGATCTTCACCTGCTTACAATGAAGCCTGTACTATATGCGGCAAACGTTAGTGAGGATGAAGTGTCTACTGCGGACGAGAATCCGTATGTGCTGCAAGTGAAGGACTTTGCAGCAGCGGAACATGCTGAAGTTGTACCGATTAGTGCCAAAGTGGAAGCCGAGATTGCCGAGCTTGAAGGGGAAGACAAGGAAATGTTCCTTGAAGAGCTGGGGCTTGAGGAATCCGGTCTTAACCGTCTAATCAAGGCTGCGTATCGCCTCCTCGGTCTGTACACTTACTTCACTGCAGGTGTTCAAGAAGTTCGAGCTTGGACAATCCGCAAAGGTACGAAAGCGCCTGGCGCAGCGGGTGTGATCCACTCTGACTTCGAACGCGGGTTCATCCGCGCCGAGGTTGTATCCTACGATGATCTGATGGCGGCAGGCTCCATGAACGGAGCGAAGGAACGTGGTCAGCTGAGACTGGAAGGTAAAGAATACATCGTGCAAGATGGCGATGTAATGCATTTCCGTTTTAACGTTTAATCATGAAGGGACCCTGTCTTTCCTTATTGGAAAGGCAGGGATTTTTTTATCTGAAACCACAGACAGCAGTATTCCCCCAAACATCCTCACAGCAGTATCTTCTCAAGCGCTTTGCCGTATGATATAATAAAGAGTCGAACAGACTTGTTGTTAATTGATAGATATTTTGCAGCTGCCCGGTGATTGAGCGGTGTCTTGCTGTATATGACGAGTCTGTATGTATAACGTATGATTTTAATAATGACAAAGGATTGATGACGTTGTAGCGATATCCTCATACAACCTTTTGAACCTTATAATATAATGTCGGATACGAACGAATATGAAAGATGCTTAAGAAGAGGTGATTACTATGTTGGATCGTTTACAAGCCCTTGTGGATCGTTATGAGAAGCTTAGTGAGCTGCTCTGCGACCCGGATGTGGCCAGTGACAGCAAGAAGCTGAGAGATTATTCGAAGGAACAATCGGATTTGCAGCCTGCATATGAGGCTTATACAGAATATAAGACCGTCGTTGAAGAGCTGGATGCAGCTAAACAAATGCTGAACGAGAAGCTTGACGATGAGATGCGTGAAATGGTGAAGATGGAGATTGATGAGCTGGCTCCCCGCCAGCAGGAACTTGAGGAGAAGATTCGTATTCTGCTCCTGCCGAAAGACCCGAACGATGACAAGAACGTGATCGTCGAGATCCGTGGTGCGGCAGGCGGAGACGAGGCTGCGCTGTTCGCTGCAGATCTCTACCGGATGTATACGCGCTATGCGGAATCCCAAGGCTGGAGAGTCGAGCTGATGGACGTGAACGAAAGTGATCTTGGCGGATTCAAAGAGGTTATCTTCATGATTAACGGCCGCGGCGCTTACAGCAAAATGAAATACGAGAGCGGTGCTCACCGCGTACAGCGTATTCCTGCGACGGAATCCGGCGGACGGATTCACACCTCCACTTCTACAGTAGCAGTTATGCCTGAGGCAGAGGACCTTGACATTGAAATTCATGATAAGGATATTCGCGTCGATACGTTCTGCTCCAGTGGTGCAGGCGGACAGTCCGTCAACACGACAAAATCGGCGGTACGGGTAACGCATGTTCCTACCGGAATTGTAGCTACTTGTCAGGACGGCAAGTCTCAGAACTCGAATAAGGAAAAAGCACTTCAAGTGCTGCGCACACGTATCTTCGATATGATGCGCCAAGAGGAAGAAGCAAAATATGCAGGTGAGCGGAAGAGCAAAGTCGGTACGGGCGATCGCAGTGAACGGATTCGCACATACAACTTCCCGCAGAGCCGTGTAACGGATCATCGGATCGGTCTAACCATGCATAGACTGGATCAAGTGATGAACGGAGAGATTGAAGAAATTCTGTCAGCTCTGACGATCGCAGAGCAGGCAGAACTCATGGAAAAAGGGGAATAAAGCTTTGATGCGGTTGCATTTTGAACTGCCGCAAGGAAGCAGCAATCGGGAAGCCTTTCTTAAGGCTTCCTCTTTTTTAGAAGACTGTGGTGTGCTGGAGCCGCAGAATAATGCACGTTTGCTGCTGGAGTACGTTCTTAAGCTCGAGGGGGCTGCTTATTATATGGCTCTGCCGGAAGCTTTTCCGGTAGAGCAGATTCCGGCATACGAAGAGGCCGTGAATCGTAAGGGCCGGGGGGAACCGGCCCAGTATATTATAGGGCGGCAGGAGTTCTACGGCCTGCCGTTTAAGGTAAGTCCCGCCGTGCTGATTCCGAGGCCCGAGACCGAGCTGCTCGTCGAAGCCGTTATGCTGCACGGCGACAGGCTGTGGCCAGGCGGAACACCGCTGGCCGCAGATATTGGCACAGGCAGCGGCGCGATTGCGGTGACGCTGGCGGTGAAGCGGACGGGCTGGCATGTTGAAGCAAGCGACATCAGCCCAGAGGCGCTTGCCGTTGCTGCGCAGAATGCAGCGGCGAACGGCGCAGCCGTACGGTTTCGCGAGGGCGATTTGCTCGCGCCCTTCGCGGGGGAGAGGGTCGACATTCTGGTGTCGAACCCTCCCTATATCCCGGCGGATGATATCGCCGGGCTGCAGCGTGAGGTGCGCGAGCATGAGCCGCGCACTGCGCTGGACGGAGGTCCGGATGGGCTCGGCCCGTACCGGACCATGATGGCGCAGCTAGCCTTGCTCGCTGCGCCTCCGCGGCTTATTGGTTTCGAGCTTGGCCAAGGCCAGGCGGAGGATGTAGCCGAGCTGCTGCGCAAGGCCGGCCACTGGGATGAAATCAAGATTGTGCCGGACCTCGCCGGAATTGACCGTCATGTAATAGGGATTCAGAATAAGGGATAGGGATCGATTAAAGGGATTACGAAATTGTAATCCCTCTTGGTTTTCTTTTTCCGAAACTATCCCTTACAATAGATGAAGTGTGTAATATTATGTCGAATTTAATGTTTCAGGTCGGATATTAAAGACAGAATTATTGAATGCGAAAGGTTGTTGAATAGCGCTGATGGGGCGCGTTTTAGGGGGGCGGATTCATGCTGCAGAAGTTTAAAAAGATGGATGCTTCCATCCTGGTCATCATCTGCCTGCTTATGGTCATTAGTATCATGAGCTTGTACAGTGCAACGCACGGCACCAATTTAGAAGGTCATCATCTTCGGATGCTGGCTTATTATGTGCTTGGCTTTGCGGCACTGTTTGCGATTACGCTGGTCGATTATCGGCTGTTGGTCAAATATGCTTTGTATATCTATTTCTTCGGACTGGCTACACTGCTTGCAGCGAACTTCTTCGGAAGCAACTTGAATAATGCGACCGGCTGGATTCAGCTCGGACCGTTGTCTATTCAGCCGGCAGAGCTCTTTAAGCTGGTATTGGTTATTTTCCTCGCCTCTGTGCTTATTAAGCGAGACAAGTCGAAGCTGGATTTCTGGAAAGACGTCGTGCCGATCGGCCTTCTGACTTTTTTGCCGTTTGCCCTTGTCATGCTACAGAATGACCTTGGGAACGCGCTGGCCTATGTTGTCATTCTGATTGCCCTATTGTGGATCGGGAATGTTAAAGCGTCTCATGCGCTCATTGGTTTTGTTATTGTAGCAGTTGTTATAGGCGGCGGCATCAAGCTGTATACCGTATATCATGACTCCATCTACGATTACCTGGATAAATTGGGACGTACCCACTGGGCAGAACGTCTTGACCCTTGGCTCGTTCCCGAGAAGGCGACAGCCAAAGCCTCCTGGCACACCGATAATGCCAAGCTCGCCATTGGTTCTGGCGGGATTACGGGTAAAGGTTTCATGGACGGCTCCTCTGTTCAATCCGGACGGGTCCCTTACACCTACTCCGACTCCATATTTGTCCTGATTGCCGAAGAATTCGGGTTTGTGGGTTCCTCGGTACTATTACTGCTGTACTTTATATTGATTCACCGAATGATCTTGATAGCACTGGAGACAAAGGAGAGGACCGGGCCTTACATTATTGTTGGCGTGGTGGCGATGTATTTGTATCAGGTATTTGTCAATATCGGTGCCTTCATTGGGATCATGCCGCTCACTGGAATTACGCTCCCCTTCATCAGCTACGGGGGGACATCGCTCATGATCAATATGGCAAGTATCGGCTTAATCATGAGTATTCGGGTGCACGGACAGGAGATCGATGATGATATACCGTCTCCTTCCAATAACGAGCAGAAGAAACGCTCTTTTAGCCGCAAGGAAGCAAGAGCCTAGGTATGATGACTGCGATTAGAAGCAGAGCGTTACAATATTAAGTATCAATTAGAGAAGTACGGACTGCGGGCGGGAGAATTGCTCTGCACAGGCTGTACTTCTTTTTCTATATTCACAAATGCTCACTTAACCATTCTATGAACTCTATCGATTTAATCTCTTAAAAATTTCAATTGCTAGGTTTAACTCTAGTAAATGGGGACATACTGATAGACATGAAGAACATTGGTTGAGAGGGAGACGGGGCATGCGGAAGAGTATGAAGCAGTTTCTAATGATCGTGGTGGTAATGATGATTGTCATGATGAGCTGGGAAGGTCAAAAGATGGATGCTGCGCTACATCAAACACTCATTCCGCAGGAGTCCATCCGGCTGCGAATACTGGCGAATTCCGATATGCCCGGTGACCAGCTCGTCAAAAGAGAGATTCGGGATGCTGTCGTCATGCAGATGAATGAGTGGGTCCCCGAGCTCGATAATCCAAATAGTCTGAATCAGGCAAGAGCCATGGTTCAAGAGCATATTCCTCAGTTAAAAGAATTGGTAGGCGAGGAGCTTGCAGCTCGCGGACTGAATTATGATTATAATGTAGAGCTGGCGGTCGTTCCTTTTCCGACAAAGATGTACGGCAAGCTGATCTATCCGGCAGGTGATTATGAAGCGGTTCGAATTACGCTCGGTGAAGGCGAAGGACAAAATTGGTGGTGTGTATTGTTTCCTCCTCTATGCTTTGTAGGCGGCAGCAACGGCGATCTTGCGGATAAGGATGCAGCAGATGCAGCAATTTCAACGGATAGAGATGATCAAACCACAGAGGTAGCTGCTGCAGAGGGCTCTTCTGAGCCGCAAGTCCGATTTTTCTTATGGGATTTATTGGTTAAAGTGTGGAACTGGGCAGGCAGCATGTTTGCTTAACTGATAACGATCAACGAGGAATATAGTTCTGGATGGGGTCCGTCAGATGGCATTGGAATGAACAGGAATCTCGACAACCTGTGATATACTATAAACAATTTAACGAATACAAAGAATGAGACTGGATGATTACAAATGACAATGGATTCAAATAAAAAAAAGACCTCTTATTGGCAGGTGTCGCAGCAGAACAGCAGTGACCAGGGCGGTTGGCAGGAACAAAATACGATACAAGCGATGGAACATCTGGAAGAAGCCGCGAAGCTCCTTCGGGACGGTTTCATTGTTGCGTTTCCTACAGAGACGGTGTACGGGCTGGGTGCCGATGCAAGGAATACGACAGCGGTGGAAGCCGTGTTTGAAGCCAAAGGAAGACCTTCGGACAATCCACTGATTGTACATATCGCGAATCGCGAGCAACTGAGCGAGTTTGTGAGTGAAATAAATGAATTGTCTGAAGCATTAATGAATGCTTATTGGCCGGGACCTTTGACGATTATTTTACCGCTTAAGCCAGAAGTCTTGTCAGCGCGGGTTACTGCCGGGCTAGATACGGTCGGCGTCCGAATGCCGGATCATCCTGTGGCTCTGCAGCTGCTGGCCTTGGCAGGCTGTCCTGTCGCAGCTCCAAGTGCGAATCGCTCGGGAAGACCAAGTCCGACGCTGGCCGAGCATGTTCAAGCTGATCTGGATGGACGTATTGAGGGGATTGTGGACGGCGGGGCTACCGGTGTGGGGGTGGAATCGACGGTTGTACAAGCTGATGCTGATGGAACGGTTACGATTCTGCGTCCTGGTGGAATTACGGAAGAACAGCTAAGGACGGTTGCTTCCGAGGTGCGCATGGACCCGGGTCTTGCAGCGGGTAACAATGAGGGCCTGATTGCTCCGCGTTCACCGGGTATGAAATACACGCACTATGCACCCAAAGGTTCGCTCTGCATCGTCGATGGGGATGCTTCTAAAGTAAAGGATTATATTGCAAGCAGGCTCCATGAAGCCAAGGAACAAGGGGAGATAACTGCAGTTCTGGCCTTTAGTGAGCATATCGATCAGTATCAGGCAGATGGCTTGTTCTCGCTGGGCAGTATGGAGCGGCTGGCTGAGGGAGCTCATCTGCTGTATGCCGCACTGCGAAGCTGTGATGAGATTGGCGCATCCTATATTCTGGCTGAGGCATGTCCTTCAGAAGGACTTGGTGCGGCGATTATGAATCGCCTGTTAAAAGCAGCAGGACATCAGATCATCCATGTGACGTAAGAACCTCATACTTGTCATGTTTTACTTCTTGTCCGCATATCGTGTACAAGACTTAAAGTGAACATGGGGGTATGAATGAATGCTGGTCGCACCTGCTGAACTCGGCCATCTTATCACGATTATGATTATGGCTGTTGCTCTAGGAATGGATGCATTTTCGCTGGGAATCGGAATAGGCATGAAGGGGATTCGGCTTCTGCATGTGCTTCGGCTAAGCTTGTTGATATCACTGTTCCATATTCTCATGCCTTTGATTGGTTTCTACACAGGACAATATGTCAGCTCCTTTCTTGGTCAGATTACTTCATACGCAGCAGGAGGTCTGCTTCTTGCACTCGGTGTGCATATGATATTTAACGCCTTGAGACCTGGAGAGTCAAATTTCATGGACCACCGGACGTTTGCCGGGACGATGATCTTTGCGGTCAGTGTCAGTATTGATTCCTTCTCCGTCGGTGTAACACTCGGTATGTTTAAGAGTGATTTATGGCTGACCATCATTGCCTTCGGCATCTGTGGTTTTGTGATGTCCATGGTGGGTCTATTGATTGGCAGAAGAGTAAGCCGTAACCTGGGTGAATACGGAGAAGCTGTAGGAGGGGCCATATTGCTTGCTTTTGGCATGCTGTTTATCTTTTAGCTTGTTTATTCTCTTTTGCATATTGAGCCAAAGCATCATACAATAGAAATCATCTCATAGGGAACTAAAGTTACAGCGGGTTTTCATCCAGGTATACAGACGACGGAGGTGATAATATGAAGAATATTCTATTCGTATGTACAGGCAATACTTGCCGCAGCCCGATGGCAGAGGGATTATTTCGCAAAGCAGCCGCTTCAAGAGGTATTCAAGTAGAAGTTCGATCCGCAGGAGTATCAGCGATAGATGGAAGTACGATCTCTCGTCATGCAGCTGCCGTGCTGAAGGATCATGATATTCAAGATGTAATAACTTCATCCTTGATAAATCACGATTTGGTTCAATGGGCAGATCTCATATTAACCTTAACGGGAACACATAAGCAGCATGTCATTCATCATTATCCAGATTGTGCTGACAAGATCTACACGCTGAAGGAATATGCAGAAGATGATCCAATAGTCCTGGCTGATCTTAAGGAGCTGGATCGGTTGTATGCAGAATGGGAAATGAAGCGTGCGCTTGGACAGGAACTGCTCGCTTCGGATCGGCAGCGTATTATTGAAATTCAGCAGCGGATTCCAAGCTTTGATATTTCGGACCCATTTGGCGGCAGCAGAGAAGATTATGATATAACGGCGGCGGAGATCCGTTCTGCTGTTGAACGTGTGCTGGATAAACTCAGCTGATTTTTTTGACAAAGAGCTTTAGAAGTGGTTGATTTCTAACATCTGATGTTCTATGATGAAGAAGATAAATGAGATTCCGGTGTAACTGGCGACAAGTGTGGATTAAACCACGATGGAGCATCGGAGATAACGGCCGGTCGCCTGGGCAAAAGAGCATTTCTTGCACGCAAGGTATACTTGTGTGGGAGACTGCTCTTTTTTCGTATTTCGCTAAATTTTCGGTATAATAAGACTTAAATGATCTTGGCAGATCGCAAAATAGGGCGAATTAGACGATTCTCATGAGTGAACAACTCTTTCTTGCGATCGTTTTATTTGTCACAAACGGAAGGGGTTCATTAGGCTATGGAACAGAACAGCAGTCACCCTGAAGCGGATGATATTACGGCCCAGACAGCTGAAGTGCTGGGAGAGCTTGCGAAAGAAGGGAAGCTTGGGCCAGGTAAAGTTGTAGTCATCGGTACCAGTACAAGTGAGGTGGCAGGTAAGCGTATCGGAACAGCCGGAGCCTTAGAGATTGCACAGGCATTGCTTCAAGGTATTAATGAAGTGAAGGATGCTTACGGTTTCGAGGTTGCTGTTCAGTGCTGCGAGCATTTGAACCGCGCCCTGGTGCTGGAGCGTTCACTGCTTGAACGGCTTGGACTGACGGAAGTGTCTGCCGTACCGGTTCCGAAGGCAGGAGGCTCCATGGCAGCAGCGGCTTATCGCTCCCTGCAAGAACCATGCCTTGCCGAAACGATTGAAGCACATGCGGGTATGGATATCGGTGAGACGCTCATCGGCATGCATATGAGAAGAGTTGCAGTTCCTTACCGTACAGCAAGGCGTTATATTGGAGAAGCACGGGTGACTACCGCATTGTCGAGACCGAAGCTCATTGGTGGAGAACGTGCGGTGTACCAGCTTGATGACATCAGCAACACTTCAACTTGTGATTGATAATTCTAAAAACAGATATGATATGGGAGGAATTCAAGTTATGGATCAATTGCGCAAAGCAGACCCGGCAGTACTAAATGCGATGGGATTGGAATTGAAACGTCAGCAAAACAATATCGAGCTTATCGCCTCAGAGAATATCGTCTCCGAAGCGGTAATTGAAGCGATGGGTTCTGTACTTACGAATAAATATGCTGAAGGTTACCCTGGCAAACGTTACTACGGCGGATGCGAGCATGTTGATATCGTCGAAGATATCGCTCGTGAGCGTGCCAAAGAATTGTTTGGTGCAGAACATGTAAACGTTCAGCCGCATTCCGGAGCACAGGCGAACATGGCCGTATACCTTGCTGCACTCAAACCGGGAGACACGGTGCTCGGGATGAATCTTGCGCATGGCGGTCATTTGACTCACGGCAGCCCGGTTAATGCATCCGGTCTTCTATATAACTTTGTTGCCTATGGCGTGCAGGAAGATACATTCCGCATCGACTACAACGAAGTTCGCAAAGCTGCATTTAAGCATCGCCCTCGTCTGATCGTGGCAGGTGCAAGTGCTTATCCGCGCACAATTGATTTTGAAGCACTTGCAAGCATTGCAAACGATGTGGGTGCCTTGTTCATGGTGGATATGGCTCATATTGCGGGTCTTGTGGCGGCAGATCTGCACCCGAATCCGGTGCCTCATGCTCATTTTGTAACGACGACTACACATAAGACGCTTCGCGGACCACGCGGCGGTATGATTCTTACTCGCAAGCCATGGGCTGCTGCGATCGATAAAGCCGTATTCCCAGGCAGTCAGGGCGGACCTCTGATGCATGTTATTGCTGCCAAAGCTGTTGCCCTCGGCGAAGCACTTCAGCCATCGTTCAAAACGTATGCGCAAAATGTAGTGAAGAATGCTCAAGTTCTTGCTGAAACTTTGATTGCAGAAGGTCTGAACATCGTGTCCGGCGGTACGGACAACCACTTGATGCTGATCGATACCCGTAATATCAACATCACAGGTAAAGATGCCGAGCATGTGCTTGATTCCATCGGTATTACGGTCAACAAAAATGCGATTCCGTTTGATCCTACAAGTCCGTTTGTAACGAGCGGTATTCGTATCGGTACGCCTGCAGCAACTTCACGCGGCATGAACGAAGAAGCGATGGTCGAAATCGGTAAAATCATTGCCAAGACACTGAAAAACGCTCAGGACGCAACCGTGCTGGAAGAGGCAAAACGACAAGTAACTGCATTAACTGACAAATTCCCGCTTTACCCAGAACTAAAGTACTAAAACCATATAAAATTTCCCATACTAAGAATTAGCTGACTCGGCTATTTTCTAAAACAAAGGACCGGACTGCTATCACAGTAGATCCGGTCTTTTTTTATAATGTTAGAAGTGCACAGCCAATGAAGGTGCATTTTAAGGATAGGGAATGATATAATATACAGGATTTATCGACTTGCCTGTCTATCATTTCTTATAATGAGGGCTGTTGATGAAGAATGAAGAACCTACCGGAGGGACAAGCAATGGGAAAATTGGTGGTATGTGATCACCCGTTGATTCAACACAAATTGACAATTATTCGTGACATGCGCACGAACACTAAGGATTTTCGTGAACTCGTAGATGAAGTCGCTACTTTAATGGCATACGAAATAACACGCGATATTCCGCTCGAAACCATAACTGTACAGACACCTGTAGCCGAGACAGAAGGCAAGGTCATCTCAGGACGTATGCTGGGACTTATCCCCATTCTGCGTGCTGGGCTTGGTATGCTTGATGGTGTCGTGAAATTGATTCCTGCTGCCAAAGTAGGCCATGTTGGTCTGTTCCGCGACCCTGAGACTTTGCAGCCTGTAGAGTACTATACGAAGCTTCCTACGGATGTAACGGAACGCGAGCTTATCGTAATCGATCCGATGCTGGCAACAGGCGGCTCTGCGATTGCGGCTATTGATGTGCTGAAGAAGCGTGGCTGCACTCAGATCAAGATGATGAACCTGGTTGCTGCACCGGAAGGTGTCAAAGCCGTTCACGATGCGCATCCGGATGTGGACATTTATGTGGCTGCACTCGATGAAGGCCTGGATGATCACGGCTATATTATTCCTGGTCTTGGTGATGCAGGAGACCGCTTGTACGGTACGAAATAAGAAATCAATTTGAATGCAAAGGGGCTCAAACGCGAAATGTCGAAGATTAAAGTTATGACGGTTTTCGGAGTCCGCCCGGAAGCGATCAAGATGGCGCCGCTTATTTTAGAACTGGAACGTCATCCTGATGAAATCGAATCAATTGTATGTGTGACTGCTCAGCATCGTCAGATGCTGGATCAAGTACTGGAAGTGTTCAACATTACACCGGATTACGATCTGGATGTCATGAAGGACCGCCAGACGCTGAACGAAATTACTGTAAGAGTCCTTCAAGGACTTGAGCCGGTTCTGCAGGAAGCAAAACCGGACATTGTGCTGGTTCATGGAGATACCCTGACAACATTCCTTGCCAGCTATGCGGCATTCTTGCAGCAGATCAAAGTCGGGCATGTTGAAGCAGGTCTTCGTACGTGGAACAAGCGCTCACCGTTCCCTGAGGAGATGAACCGACAGCTGACAGGTGTGCTTGCAGACTTGCATTTTGCCCCGACAGATATGTCTGCGAACAATCTCCTACGAGAAAATAAGCCGGAGTCAAGTGTATACGTCACAGGCAATACGGTCACCGATGTGTTTCAATATACGGTACGGGATGATTACACACATCCGGTGCTCGAATTTGCAGAAGGCAAGCGGTTGATTCTAATGACGGCTCACCGCCGTGAATCGCAAGGCGAGCCTCACCGCAACATATTCAGAGCCGTTAAGCGCATCGCAGATGAGTTTGAGGATGTAGCCATTGTCTATCCTGTACATCTGAGTCCTGCGGTCAAAGAGCCGGCCTACGAAATTCTAGGCGGACACCCGCGTATCAAGCTGATTGATCCGCTGGACGTCGTGGATTTCCACAATATCTATCCGCATACGCATCTGATTCTTACTGATTCAGGAGGTATGCAGGAGGAAGCGCCGTCTTATGGAGTGCCTGTCCTCGTCCTTCGTGATACGACGGAGAGACCTGAGGGTGTTGAAGCGGGAACACTGGAGCTTGTCGGCACGAACGAGGAGCAGGTGTATGCCAGAACAAAGGCGTTATTGACCGACTCGGAGCTGTATGCATCCATGAGCGAAGCAGCGAATCCATTCGGTGATGGACGAGCTTCTGAACGGATTGTCAGTGCGATTTTGCACCATTTTGGCAAAAAAGAAGAGCGTCCTGAGCAATTTCACAGAAAATTCGAAAAATAATTATTTTTATTATCTGATGAAGTGAACAGTACAGCATACAGTTAAACTGTACGGTTTACGCGGCTTTGAGAGATATTGTGAGTTTTTTTCACTGTTTTTCAAGGCCTTTTTCACAGCTGGAGCAAGGAATCCACCGATTGACAAACAGTTTACCCATTCAGTAAGATAATTGGGATTGGACAGGCCAGATGCATAATTCATCGTTTTTTCCGGAGTATTGGCGAAGAACGAGAATTTGACTCATTTTCCATATACAGCGCTTTCTAAGGGATGGGTTGTGTCTACGATGAACCAAGATAAACCATGGTTAATTGCTCTTGCAATCGGGGGTTCTGGCATCCTGCTGGCTACTTACATAACCATTGGATTCTTTGCGAGTAGGTGGCTGATGAATCTCATAGACGGACCGGCTTATATTATCGCGATCGGTTGTATGGTCGGGCTGGTGCTGGGGGTTCTGAATATAGCTATGTTTATTAAGAAGTTTTTGGGGGCACAAAATGATTAATTTGTCTTCCATCGTAAATGCTGTGACAAGATTGGCATTCTTCCTGCTTGCATTTGCTTTTATGGGATGGGCGCTGCTTCCGGAATATCGTCCCGTGTCTCTGGGATTTATTATCGGTATAAGCGCAGGATTATTTAACTTCCGTTATCTGTCTATCAAAGTAAAGCAAGTATCTGAGATCGCTGTCGAGACCCAGAGTAAGCGTATTAACTTTGGATTTCTGACCCGGATCTGTATAACGATTCTTGCGATTATGTTTGCAATCCGGTTTGATTCTGTATCAATCTGGGCCACCGTCGCAGGACTTTTTCTGGTGCAGGTGCTTGCTGTCCCAGTAAGTATTATCGAAAGTATCAGAAAAAAAGTTTAGTTTAGCACAATATAACTACGGGAAAGGGGTGAAAAAGTCACGATGCATTATTCACCTATAATTGAAGTCGGGTTTCTGAAGATTGATCTTTCCGCTGTAATGATGCTGACGGTGACAGTCCTTGTCGTATTCTTGCTTGCAAAACTCGCAACACGGAACTTGTCTGTCGAGAATCCGTCTAAGATTCAGAACTTTATGGAATGGGTCGTTGAGTTCGTACAGAACATCGTAGCAAGTGCAATGCCGCTAAGCAAAGGTAAGCCTTACATTACTTTAGGTCTGACATTGATCTTGTTTATTTTTGTAGCTAACTTGCTTGGATTGCCATTCGCGGTTATTACAGAGCACACTACTGTGACCCAGGTATTTGGTCAAACTCTTACAGCCACAGCGCATATTGAGCCAGGTTACAAACCACATATCTTATGGTGGAAGTCACCTACAGCTGATGTGTCCATCACAGCAGGCTTGGCGATTGTAGTGTTTATCCTGATCCACTATCTTGGTCTTAAGCATAATCGTAAGCATTATCTTAAGCACTATGTGGAGCCGTTCCCGGTATTTCTTCCGCTCAATATCATTGAGAACCTGGCGAAGCCAATCGCACTCGCAATTCGTTTGTTCGCAAACATCTTTGCCGGCGAGATCTTAATCTCAACGATATTGAAGTTGTCATTTGTAGGTATCCCAATCTTGGCCGTATGGCAAGGATTTAGTATCTTCGTCGGTGCCTTGCAGGCGTTTATCTTCACGATTCTCTCGATGGTATACATCGCACAGGCTTCCATTCACGAAGAACACTAGCATTACTGATAAACTCTGAATACACATTCATAGAATGCTGTCGAAGAGATTATTATATTTATCAAATTGTTATTAATTAAATTTCAAATATCTGAGGAGGATTTTTTCAAATGGAAATGTTAGCAGCAGCTATTGCAGTAGGTTTAGGTGCCCTTGGCGCAGGTCTTGGTAACGGTATGATCGTAAGTAGAACAGTCGAGTCTATCGCTCGTCAGCCAGAAGCTCGTGGTCCATTGCAAACAACAATGTTTATCGGTGTTGGTATCGTCGAGGTAGTTCCTTTGGCCGCTACCGTTATCGCGTTCTTGATTATGTTCTCTTAATATTAGGTTTACGGTTTGGCGGGGAGGGCGATGCCATCCGCGCCTTCGTTTTGTTAAGGCATAACGTGATAACTGGAAAGGAGTGACCTGAGTGGAAATTTTATGGGAAAATATTCTTCTTGCCATGGCGGCTTTTGTCATCCTCTATGTGCTACTTCATAAGTTCGCTTTTCCAAAGCTATTTGGCATTATGGAACAGCGTCGTGAATTGGTAATGCAGCAAATGGAAGATGCTAGAAAGACCCGTGAGCAAGCTACTGCATATGTAGAAGAGCAGAAGGCTGCCCTTCAAGAAGCGCGCAATGAGGCTCAAGGCATTATCGAACAATCCCGCAAAACGAGTTCAACTCAAGCGGAGCAAATTATTGATCTCGCGAAGCAAGAGGCGGAACGTCTTAAAACTGATGCGGCTCGTGATATTGAGAGCGAGAAGAACAAAGCTGTTGCGGCTCTCCGTGGCGAGCTTGGAGCAGTATCTGTACAAATCGCTTCCAAAATTTTGGATAAAGAAGTTAAGGAAGACAAGGCTCAAGAAGAGCTGGTTCAGAAGTATCTAAATGAAGTAGGAGGCAGACCATGAGTCGGGATACGGTAGTTGCTAAACGATATGCCAAAGCATTGTATGATGTGGCGATCGAGAAACAGTCCGTCCTGGAAGTGGAAGCCGAACTTCGCGCGGTTGCAAGCTCCATTACGGGAGATCGCGACGTTTTGAAATTTATCTCTTCTCCAAATGTGAGCGTTTCTGCGAAACTGAGTATTCTGGATGCTTTGAAAGAGAAAGTATCCGAGCCAGTTCTGAACACGGTCAAGCTGCTCATTGAGCGCGGTCGCGTTGGGATATTGGATGCTGTTGTTGACAGCTACCTGGATCTTGAAGCTTCATCTCTCGGGATGGTTAACGCTCGCGTGTATTCTACTTATGAGCTGAGTGAGGAAGAAAAGCAAGCGGTGTCGAAAGAGTTTGGAGATCGTATCAATAAACAGATCCGCATTGAAAATATTGTCGATAAGAGTTTGATCGGGGGACTGAAGGTCGTAATCGGTGATATGGTTTATGATGGCAGTCTGGCAGGTCAATTGAAACGGATAGAACAGTCTTTTAGTAGACGAGTATAGTTGTGAGGGGTGAGGACACTTGAGTATCAGACCTGAGGAAATCAGTACTCTAATTAAAAATCAGATCGAACAGTACAAGACTGACATTGAAGTTAGCGAGGTTGGTTCTGTAATCGAAGTCGGGGACGGTATCGCCCGCGTATATGGACTCGAGAACGTAATGTCCGGTGAGCTCGTTGAATTCTCAACTGGCGTATTGGGTCTTGCACTGAACGTAGAAGAAAGCAACGTAGGTATCGTTATCTTGGGACCTTACACGGATATCCGTGAAGGCGACCAGGTTAAGCGTACCGGTCAAATCATGCAGGTGCCTGTTGGTGAAGCCATGATCGGCCGCGTTGTTAACGCACTTGGTGAGCCTGTTGATGGTAAGGGTCCTATTGAAACAGAACATTTCCGTCCAGTTGAGAATAAAGCTCCAGGGGTTATGGCGCGTAAATCGGTTCATGAGCCGATGCAAACAGGTATCAAAGCGATTGATGCGATGGTTCCTATCGGCCGTGGTCAGCGTGAGCTCATCATCGGAGACCGTCAAACGGGTAAAACCGCTATCGCTATTGATGCGATCCTGAACCAAAAAGGAAACGGAATGAAATGTATCTATGTTGCGATTGGACAGAAGCAGTCTACGGTTGCACAGGTCGTTGAAACTTTGCGCCGCAACGGTGCCATGGAATACACAACTGTCGTAACTGCATCGGCTTCTGAGCCTTCTCCGCTTCTATACATTGCTCCGTACGCAGGCTGTGCGATGGGTGAGTACTTTATGTACAAAGGCGAGCATGTTCTTGTTGTATACGATGACTTGACTAAACAAGCATCCGCATACCGCGAACTTTCCTTGCTGCTTCGTCGTCCTCCGGGCCGTGAGGCATATCCAGGTGACGTCTTCTACCTGCACTCCCGCTTGCTTGAGCGTGCAGCGAAGCTGAATGATGAGCTTGGCGGTGGTTCATTAACCGCACTTCCATTCATTGAAACACAAGCATCCGACGTATCGGCTTACATTCCAACGAACGTAATCTCGATTACAGACGGACAGATCTTCCTGGAAGCGGACTTGTTTAACGCAGGTCAACGCCCGGCGATCAACGTAGGTATCTCCGTATCCCGTGTTGGTAGTTCCGCACAGATCAAAGCGATGAAAAAAGTTGCTGGTACACTGCGTCTTGATCTGGCTCAATATCGTGAGCTTCAAGCATTCTCCCAGTTCGGATCTGATCTTGATAAATCTACTCAAGCTCGTCTGAACCGTGGTGCTCGCATGATGGAAATCCTCAAACAAGATGTGCACAAGCCATTGGCAGTTGAACTTCAAGTTGTCAGCTTGTACACAGCTGCTAAAGGATATCTTGATGAGATTCCAGTTGGTGATGTAACACGCTTTGAGAAAGAATTCCACAGCTTTATGGTAAGCAACAAGCCGGAAGTTTTGGAATCCATTCGCACAAATAAAGACATCACAGCAGATAATGAATCTGCACTGAAAGAAGCAATCGAGACCTTCAGAAAGAGCTTCTCTACTTCTGTTTAAGGGTTTGGATTGATCGGGCAGATTACTGGTTAAATATAATGATTTTGTGCAAGAAAGGCTGCGCGGCTAACGTACGCCGCAGCCTCTCTTGTATAAAGTTTTATAGATTGAATTGCTACGGATTATGTTTTTGACTTTGTCAAAAATTCAAGCTTATGCTTACGAAGTAAGTTTTTGACTTCGTCAAAACCAAGCTTATGCTTACGATGTTAGTTTTGACTCCGTCAAAACTTTAAGTTTACGCTTACGAAGTAAGTTTTTGACTTCGTCAAAAACTCTAAGGTGGTGAAAAAAATGGCAAAAGGCATGCGCGAAATCAAGCGCCAAATCAAAAGTGTACAAAACACGAAGCAAATCACCAAAGCAATGGAAATGGTCGCTGCGTCCAAGCTGAGAAAAGCCCAAGAGAAGGCTGAGGCTGCAAGACCCTACTCCGAGAAACTGAAGGAAGTGGTTACAAGCATCGCATCCTCCTCCAATGAGGTCAGTCATCCGATGCTTATCTCGCGTCCGGTTAAGAAAACAGCTTACCTGATCATTACTTCTGACCGCGGTCTTGCGGGTGGTTATAATGCCAACATTCTTCGTCAAGTCACGCTCACCCTTAAAGAACGTCACTCATCCCAAGATGAGTATGTTCTGTATGTCATCGGAAGAAAGGGACGTGATTACTTCAGACGTCGTGGGCAGGCCATTGAGATGGATGTAACGGATCTATCCGATTCGCCGGCTTTTGCGGATATTAAAACCATTGCGAACCAAACGGTAAATGGATTTGAAGAAGGCAAGTTCGATGAAATTTACATCTGCTATAGCCGTTTTGTAAATGCAATTACTCAAATTCCGACTGTAGAGAAGCTCCTGCCTATGGAAAGACCCGAACAGCAGTCTTCCAGTGCCTCTGCTCAATATGAGTACGAGCCTTCATCGGAAGCTGTATTGGAAGCTCTTCTTCCACGTTATGCAGAAACTTTGATCTACGGCGCACTTTTGAACGGTAAGGCGAGTGAGCTGGGTGCTAAAATGACGGCTATGGGAGCAGCGACGAAGAACGCTTCCAAGCTTATTGGAGAACTTTCTCTTACTTATAACCGAGCACGTCAGGCTGCAATCACGCAAGAAATTACGGAGATTGTTGCCGGAGCCAATGCTCAATCTTAATAGTAATGTATGGAATACTATAATCGAAGGCTAGACGGGACAGGGATTAACATGATCTATTCATGTTGTCTCTAGAACTGATATAGCTTGTAGGAGGGAACTAAAGATGAATAAAGGACGCGTTGTCAGCATTCAGGGTGCGGTCGTTGACGTCGAGTTCGACCGCGGCGGACTCCCTGATATTAATAATGCGATTACGATCAACACAAAGTTAGACAACGGTACTGAGATTAATCTGACGCTCGAAGCTGCGAAGCATCTTGGCGACAATCGTGTACGTTGTATCGCGATGTCTTCCACAGACGGTCTGGTTCGTGGAACGGAAGCGGTCAATACTGGTGAGGCAATCTCCGTACCTGTTGGTGAAGTGACTTTGGGTCGTGTATTTAACGTATTGGGAGATCCAATCGATAATAAAGATGCAATTGAAGCTGCAGCTCTTCGTAACCCGATTCACCGTGAAGCACCTAAATTTGATGAATTGTCTACACAAGCAGAAATGCTTGAGACAGGAATCAAAGTTATCGACTTGCTTGCGCCTTATGCCAAAGGTGGTAAGATCGGTCTCTTCGGTGGTGCCGGTGTAGGTAAGACCGTTACAATTCAGGAGCTTATCAATAACATTGCGCAAGAACACGGTGGTATCTCCGTATTTGCCGGTGTAGGTGAGCGTACGCGTGAAGGTAATGACTTGTACCATGAAATGACGGATTCTGGGGTTATCAGCAAGACGGCGATGGTATTCGGACAGATGAACGAGCCACCAGGCGCACGTCTTCGTGTAGCGTTGACAGGTCTTACGATGGCGGAATATTTCCGTGATCAAGAAGGCAGAGACGTACTTCTCTTCATCGATAACATCTTCCGCTTTACTCAAGCGGGTTCTGAAGTATCCGCTTTGCTCGGCCGTATGCCGTCTGCGGTAGGTTACCAGCCTACACTTGCAACGGAAATGGGTCAATTGCAAGAACGTATCACTTCCACGAAGACAGGCTCCGTTACTTCCATTCAAGCGATCTATGTACCTGCCGATGACTATACGGATCCGGCTCCAGCTACAACGTTTGCTCACTTGGATGCAACGACCAACCTTGAACGTAAAATTTCTGAGATGGGTATCTATCCTGCGGTAGATCCTCTTGCTTCCAGCTCCCGTATTCTTACACCGGATGTTGTGGGTGAAGAGCATTACAATGTGGCACAAGGCGTTAAACGTATCTTGGCTCGTTATAATGAGCTTCAAGACATCATCGCGATCCTGGGTATGGACGAGCTTAGTGAAGAAGATAAAATGCTCGTAGCACGTGCACGTAAAATCCAACGTTTCTTGTCCCAGCCGTTCCACGTAGCAGAAGCATTTAACGGTATTCCGGGTAAGTATGTTCCTGTTAAAGAAACAGTACGCAGCTTTAAAGAAATCCTCGACGGTAAGTACGATCATCTTCCGGAAGCTGCATTCTTGTTCGTGGGTACTATTGAAGAAGCTGTAGAAAAAGCAAAATCAATGGAATAGTTCTTAAGCCTTAGGAACTAATGATCCACACATGAAGTGAACTATCCCTTGCGGGTAGTGTTCAGGAGGGATGACAGTGAGCACCTTTTTATTGGAAATCGTAACTCCGGAGCGACTCATCTATTCTGAACAGGCTGACAGTCTGGTTGTTCGAGGTCTGGAGGGGGAACTGGGTATTTTACCTGGTCACGTTCCCTTCGTGACTCCGTTGCAGATTGCGCCTGTAACGATTAAAGCGAATGGTAAAGAACAAAGAATCGCCGTTGCCGGTGGTTTTGTTGAAGTTCGCAAAGAGAAGGTCGTAATTCTGGCTGAAAGTGCGGAGCTGGCTAATGAGATTGACATTGATCGTGCGAGAGCAGCGAAAGAGCGAGCAGAAACCCGTCTCTCGAGCAATCGGGATCAGTATGATCACCGCCGCGCCGAGCTTGCACTGCAGAAAGCCATGAACCGACTTAAAGTTTCCGGTCAGTAATCAGTGAGATAGAATGAAGCTTGAGATCATTCTAAATATATATGAAGTGAAGAAGGATCTGGGGCATTTATATATCCCAGATCCTTCTTTTATTTTGATATTATTTCCGAGGAAATGACAGAGAATTACCCGGACAAACAGGAAATGTGTCTGAAAGAGAACAATTTTGACGAAGGTGACTTATATTGGCAGTCAGATATGATGTTTGGCATGTTGACAAGGGGGCGTCTACCGACTATGATTTCTCAGTGTGTGATTTTCTGATGTTATGATAAAGGCGGAGGGTAGGATATGGATCAATTGGTGAACGACCAGCTTAATCAAGCTGTTAGTGTAAATGGTCTGGTAGCGATGATCGTTTCACTCGCCTGTGTTGCGTTAGCCTGGTGGTCATTACAGCATTTGAAATTGGACTTATTCGTTCGTCACCCGCAGAGTCCCCAAGCTAGGATGCTGCAGCTGTTAATCGCAATTGTACTTGGTCATTTTGTGTCTGAGTTCATACTGAAGTATTTGAATTGGACTCAAATGCTGAAATATCTGTTCTAGTGAATTTGACATAAATTCACTTGTCAGAATCAATTTCATATATAGAAAAAATAAATCATTTTGATCTATATAGACTTGATTAAGCAGCTAAAGTTATTATGAAATTGATTCAACCATGTGAGATTTTTCTCGAATGTGCTGGATAGCTAGATATCGATTGGGCGTTACCATGAAGCAAGGTGAAGAATAAATTTATAAAAATCTTGTTTTAAAGATATATAAAGCTGGTTAATCTCTGTTAGGCAAGAACAACACGGCTTTTGTCGAATAACATCATCTTTTTATGTGAACAATGAAAGTAATGAACGTCCCTCTAAAAGAGGGTCAAACGAGGCTTAAAGGAAGCCAAAGCTAGAATATTCTGTCTTATACGAAAAAATGCTTGTCTCCTTTATTTATCAGGTGTTATGATGGAATTTAGGGGATTAGCGATTGACTCGCTTTTTCTTCGATTTGTAGTTTAGTTACGACAAAATTATTCTAATAACAATGAAAACGATTCTTTTCTGAAGAAAGACATCTTGACGAACATTCAATAATGATGTCGAAAATGATGTCGAATTTTCCGATTCATTCGGGCAGCAACGGATGATCTGTTTTACAGGATCTAAGATTGTAAGCAGAAAAGGGAAAAAAACGCGCGGAGGGAACCATGATGAGCAAATTTATCGTCCGCGGAGGCAAGAGATTGACCGGAAGTGTCAAAGTCAGCGGCGCTAAAAATTCAGTTCTTCCGATCATCGCCGCCTCTCTCTTAGGGGAAGAAGGAGTAAGCACAATTATTGATGCGCCTCCTCTCGACGATGTGATGACTATTAACAAAGTACTGGAATCGTTAGGAGCGGAAGTACAATACCAGGATGAGGTAATTACCGTAAATGCAACGAAACTAACTTCGTGCGAGGCCCCTTACGAATGGGTTACCAAAATGCGGGCTTCCTTTTTGGTTATGGGTCCTTTGCTAACTCGGATGGGTTATACAAAAATATCTTTACCAGGCGGATGCGCCATTGGTACTCGCCCGATTGACCAGCATCTCAAAGGGTTTGAAGCCATGGGTGCCGAAATCAGCCTTGGTCAAGGTTATATAGAAGCACGTTCTAACGGCAAGCTGCGCGGAGCTAAGATATATCTGGACGTAGCCAGTGTTGGAGCGACAGAGAATATTATGATGGCTGCTACACTTGCTGAAGGAACAACGACGATTGAGAATGCGGCAAAAGAGCCTGAGATCGTCGATCTTGCTAACTACTTAAATGGAATGGGAGCTAAAGTCCGCGGAGCGGGAACAGGTGTCATTCGTATTGATGGAGTTGACAAACTTCACGGCGTGAAGCACACCGTTATTCCTGACCGGATTGAAGCGGGTACTTATATGGCGGCAGCTGCCATTACAGGCGGCGACGTTTATGTCGAGGGAGCGATCTCGGATCACCTCGGTCCTGTCATTTCCAAGATGGAAGAAATGGGCGTAACCATTATTCCTGATGAGAATGGCGTACGTGTTATTGCGGACGGCCCTCTCAAAGCTGTTGATGTCAAAACCTTACCATACCCAGGCTTCCCTACAGATATGCAGTCGCAAATGATGGCGCTCTTGCTTAAATCGGAAGGAACAAGTGTTGTAACGGAAACGGTATTTGAGAATCGCTTTATGCATGTGGATGAGTTTAATCTGATGAATGCCGAAATTAAAGTAGAAGGTCGTTCTTCTATTATTACTGGCGGTGCGAAGCTGACCGGAGCCAAAGTCACATCGACGGACCTGCGTGCAGGGGCTGCTCTGATCTTGGCTGGCTTAATTGCTGACGGTACGACAGAAGTCGGCGGTGTACATCATATCGATCGAGGATATGTTCATTTGGCTGAGAAGCTGAATGGCCTTGGTGCTGATATCTACCGCATTTCTGTGGAAGAGCCGAAGCTGGAGAACAAGGCTAGCGAGAAGAAGGCTGAAGAAACACCTCTTTTCAAAGTTCAATCCAGTTTAGCTTAAAGAAGGTACAAATATAAGCAACAGTGTGTTCGAACAGAGAACCAGGCTCCTCGTGGCCTTGGTTCTTTTTTTTATATCGATGGATTAATGCATAGTTAAACGCCGCGGCATTCTACGAAATAGCTAGTATACGACTGTGAGTGTATTGTGTTGTGTTGTAACTACTATTAGTAGCTGCTTCTAGTATGAAGGAGTAATAGATGTCCTGTATTGAGTGTTTGAGGATATACATAATAATGGGCATGTATGCATGTTTACGGTTCAGTTCATGCTGTAATTCCATTCTATAAATACCTGCTAGTATCTTCATTTCGATTCTCTTATTTAGTTCTATCAGATGGTGGGGACTCATAAGTATAGCCTATGAAGTCTCTACGAGCCTTGTAATTGACATATTGACAGGCAAATAGAACGGAGGGAACTCGAAGATGAGCGAGACACGCAGCAATGAATCATATAAGAGAGAAGGAGTACGCACCTATCGAAGAAGCCGGATCGTCCGAATCCCATGGCCGACTAGGCATGCTGTAGATTCCATCTCTATTGCACTGGAAGAGGCGGAATCTAGTCCGTACTTCATCTCAAAAAAGAAGCCGAAGGAACCTGACCACGATGCAGCTGAGTCTACATTAATAGATAGCAAAATAAAACAAAAACAAGAAGAGAACGTCGAGCTTGAATCCGCTGAGAAGCATGCAGATCATAATAAGTCAGGGAGTGCGCGGACAGCCTCTGTCAGGCATAAGCTGCCTGAAGTATTTTTCTTCGGTGCGACAAGCAAATCCTCGGCAGAATCGGAGTCGGGGCCGGGGGCGCAGCCGGATCGTTCGCCGGCTGCTCACGGAGAGGACGGGCCGGCTCCCGCCACGGCCCGTTATGTCTGGCGCCGCGGCAGCAGCCCGTGGCGCCCCCCTCGGCGGCGCTTCGCACCTGCCGCCGGCCTCGCGGGGCTGGCCCTCACTGCACTGCTGATCCCAGCAGTGCTCGCATGGCCCCGCGAGGGAACTCCGCCGCAGCCCGCGCCAGCGGCGGTAGAGACCGCGCCTCCCGCCGCCGGCAAAGGCACCGGCGGGAAGGCGCCGCAGGAGGCAGCAGCTCCGCCCGCTGCCTCTCTGCCGGATACACCTGGACCGGCGGTTACGCAGCCGGCCCAGGTGTATCCGGAACCCATGGTGCGCGTCTACCTGGCGGAGACGGGCACCATTGATACGGTGACGCTGGAGCATTACGTCACCGGGGTACTGGCGGCCGAAATGCCTTCGGACTTCGGCCTCGAGGCACTGAAGGCGCAGGCCATTGCCGCGCGCACCTATATCGTGAAGCGTCTCGCCACAGGCGATGCCAGCGGGGTTCCTGTCAGCGGAGCCGATGTCACGGACACGGTGGATCATCAGGTCTATCATCCGTACGGCAGTCTTGAAGACAAGTGGGCCGAGCTTGGTAAGCAGCAGGAATGGGTGAAGCTGGAGCAGGCTGTCCGGGAGAGCAAGGATACGATTATGACATACAAAGGAGAACCGATTACCGCCTCCTTCTTCTCCACTAGCAATGGGTATACGGAGAACTCCGAGGAGGTGTGGCAGGAGGAGGTTCCTTACCTTAGAAGCGTAACCAGTCCATGGGATGCCAAGATCGCGCCTGGATTTCAAGAGAGTGTGACGATGTCGCGTGTGGAATTTATGAATAAGCTGAATGTGATACCGGATCCGGTGCCTGTGTCTACCAATAATGCAGGAGCCAAGCCTTTTATCGAAGTGATCTCCAAGACCGAGGGGAATCGGATCAAAGAGATTCGGGTCGGCAGCAAGATTTTCTCCGGACAAGATATAAGAGAGCTGCTGGGGCTCAGGTCTAGTGAATTCAACTGGTCTACCAAAGGAAGCAATATTACGATTACGACGATAGGATATGGACATGGCGTAGGCATGAGCCAGTGGGGGGCAAACGGCATGGCACTGGAAGGATATACGGCAACAGAGATTCTTAAACACTATTATACTGGGATATCGTTCGGACGAGCCTCCGAGCTCTTATATAAAGAGAAATCCTGAACTCTCAAAAAATTTCATAAATATTTTAATAGGCGAGTATAAAAGAGTTGCGCTCGGTAACACTTGTTACTGAGGTGATAGAATATGAATGAACAAAACAAAAATCAAAACCAAGAAGATGCTCCAAAATCCAATCAAGGAGCACAAAGTTCGCAACCTTCATCCTGGAAAAAGCTGTTGTCCAAAAGGTGGGTATACCCGGCAGCTTACATTGCCGCAGCAGCTATTATACTAACTTTAGTGTGGGTCTACCAGGACACAACCAGACAATCTCTAGTGAATGAGACCGTAAACAGTGAGGTTTCAGAAACAGGAGAATCTGTTCCTACGACTGAAGTGAATGTGGAAGAAGAGCCTGCTAGCAGTGGTGAAGGAGAAGGTACAGCCGAGAATCTCGCATGGCCGGTTGCAAGCGCAGCAGATGTTAGTGTCGTAAAACCTTTCTATAATTCAGAAGGGACAAGCGATGAAAAAGCAAGTGCATTGCTAGAGTATGACCAAACGTTTTTTGCTAATGTCGGTATTGACCTTGCAAGAGCAGACGATCAAGCTTTTGAAGTAAAAGCAGCACTCAGCGGTACCGTAACTCGTGTAGAAACACATCCGGTCAACGGAATGGTTGTTGAAATTACGCATGACAATGATTTGAAGACTGTATATCAAAGCTTGTCCAATGTTACGGTGAAACAGGATGACAAGGTAAAACAAGGTGATACCATCGCCTCATCAGGAACCAGCGAGCTGGAGAAGGATCTGGGCAACCACGTTCACTTTGAAGTATACGAAGCAGGGAAACCGGTTAATCCAGAACAGTACCTGCCACAAAAATAATAAAAGAAGAGTATCTTTATAAGCAGCGGGGAAACCCGCTGTTTTTTCTTTTTTGCCGCTTAAATCGCGGAATTGGACAAACCTGTGGATAATGAAAATGAAAATAAATCAATCCAACGAAGCTTGTCACCCTTTGAAACCGTGAATATCTAGGCACGCCCCTCATATAATGTACCAAACTATCCACAGTAGGGAGGCGGGAGCGTGCACGATTACATCAAGGAACGGACCATTAAGATTGGACGCTGCATCGTTGAGACGAGGCATACGGTCCGGACGATCGCCAAAGAATTTGGCGTTTCAAAGAGCACGGTGCATAAGGATTTGACCGAACGGCTGCCGGAAATCAACCCTGATCTTGCCGATCAGGTAAAGCACATTCTTGAGTATCATAAATCCATCCGTCATTTGCGGGGAGGAGAGGCCACCAAGATCAAATATAAGAAATCGAGCGGCAAAAAACGGGAGGTGTTCGCCTCCGGCAAATCTTGAGATTGCCCTGCCTAAGATAGGACCAGAAGCATACAAATGCATTGAATACCTCCCCTGAAGTATGATATGTTAAAAGATGGGATTACGTCGAAATATGACTAGTATACTATTGAACTTTCACATAAAGTTGCTGTCTTTTGTCGAACAATAGCTATATGAGGAATTAAGCATTCATTTGAGTCATTCGAGTGATGCAAGATTCGATATGCAACAAACAACGTATTTTCATGAGGATTTTGCATAAATCCATGTGCCAGCCATTCACATTATGCAAAATCCTGGACCTATAAAATATCACTTTGGGGGCTCTTTTATATGTTAAGCAAGGATATCGGCATTGATCTTGGCACAGCTAATGTGCTTATTCACGTGAAAGGAAGCGGAGTTGTGCTTGATGAGCCTTCTGTCGTTACGATTGAGAGCGGGTCCAAGAGAGTCCTCGCCGTTGGAGAAGAAGCAAGACGCATGGTAGGACGCACACCTGGAAATATCGTGGCCATCAGACCTTTACGTGACGGGGTTATTGCTGATTTTGACATTACGGAAATAATGCTTAAATATTTCATTAATCGGGTTGGCGGCAAGAATTGGTACAGCCGTCCCCGTATTTTAATATGTGCACCGACCAATATCACTTCTGTGGAGCAGAAGGCTATTCGCGAAGCTGCTGAACGCAGTGGTGCGAAGGAAGTGTTTCTGGAGGAGGAGCCCAAAGCAGCGGCGATTGGCGCAGGCATGAATATCTATGAACCGAGCGGGAATATGGTCGTTGATATCGGCGGGGGAACAACCGATGTTGCTGTGCTGTCGATGGGTGAGATCGTTACATCTTCTTCTATTAAGATGGCGGGAGATAAGTTTGATGAAGCTATACTGAAGTATATCAAAAATAAGTACAAGCTCCTGATCGGAGAGCGGACGGCAGAGCATATTAAGATGATGATCGGTACGGTACATCCGAATGGTGAGCAGGCTGAACTCGATATTCGCGGACGGGACATGGTCAGCGGCTTGCCGAAGACGATTATGGTCACATCAGATGAGGTTCAGGAGGCGTTGTCCGACCCTGTTGAATCGATTGTAGCCTCTGCCAAATTTGTACTGGAGCAGACACCGCCTGAACTGGCTGCCGACATCATTGATCGTGGAGTGATTTTGACCGGTGGAGGTGCACTGCTCAAAGGATTGGACGAGCTGCTCGCGGAAGAGCTCCGAGTTCCGGTTCTGGTGGCTGAAGATCCAATGCACTGCGTCGTGAAGGGGACGGGCCTGATGCTCAATCATTTGGATCGTTCCCTTAAGAAAAAGTTCTAATCTGCCGATATAGCAAGAAGCAGTACATATATACATGAAGCAAATTTTGGACTTATGCTTATGAAGCTTTGATTTAATATAGAGAACATTTAAATGAAGGAGGAGTAAGGTTGATTCGTGGTCTTTATACGGCGGCAGCCGGAATGGTAGCCCAGCAGCGCAGACATGATACCGTAACGCAAAATATCGCAAATTTGAATACTACAGGATACAAGCAGGTGGAGAGTGTTACTCGTTCTTTTCCTGAAATGCTCCTGGAGCGGACGGGGGATGCTTCTTCACCTGGCAATAAGAAGGTGGGTCTGCTCAACACAGGAGTATATGCGGAGGAGAGCTTGTATTCGAATATCCAGGGAGCGCTCACACCAACGGAGAACAATATGGATTTTGCGCTGTATTCCGATCTGAGAGTTATTGACCCGAATACAGGCCAGGCCGTGCCTTTTGATGCTTCAGGTAAATATATAAGCAACAACGGCAGCGTCATCTATCAGCCGCAGGCTTTTTTCACCGTTCAGGACAGTGAAGGCAATGTTAAATATACACGAAATGGTGAATTCAGTGTGGATGCAGAAGGCAGGCTTCTCAGTGCAACCGGCTACGAAGTGCTGTCAGATAATGGCGAGCCGATTGTGTTGACAGGATCCGTAAATCAATTTAAAGTGGACGAGCAAGGACGTCTGGTGAATGCCGTTAACGGTACCCCTACTGGGCTTAATCTAGGTATTTCCATTATTGATCAGCCTCACCAGCTTGTCAGAGAAGGCAATGGTAATTTTGTACTGGATCCTTCAGGTGAAGGGACGGCCAGGCTGCTGGCAGATGGGGATAATGTACAAGTTCAGCAAGGATTTCTGGAGCAGTCTACGGTTGATGCGTCTCAGTCTATGGTTGACATGATGGCGGCGCTGCGACTGTACGAAGCGAATCAGAAGGTAATTCAATTCTATGATAAGAGTCTTGAAAAGGCTGTAAATGAGATTGGCCGTGTCTAAATGGTGATATGGCTGCAGGCAGTACATATCTCTTAAGTTTGGGGGGATAATTTATGAATAATTCGATGATTAGTGCACTCGTCTCTATGCAGAGCCTCCAGCAGCGCTTGAATGTGATTGCCGATAATGTTGCGAATGTGGATACGGTTGGATATAAGAGCAAGCAGGCTTCTTTTGAGGATGTGCTGACAACCTTTCAGCAGCAGGCTTCACCGCTGGGTCGGGATGGCCGTGCTACTCCGCTGGGATTCACGCAAGGCTACGGCATTCAGATGGTTTCACTTGCACAGGATATGACGCAGGGTGAGATGAATGCAACAGGCAATCCGACCGATCTGGCTATAGAAGGCAACGCACTGTTCGCTGTTGAAGTGAACGGAGAGAAGGCCTGGACCCGGGCAGGGAATTTTCAATTTGTTCCCGATCCGGCAGATAACGAGCGGATGAGACTTGTTACCTCAGAAGGTTACACTGTACTCGGCAGAAACGGAGAAGGAATTACCGCCCCGGTGAATTCATCTGCTGCTGTGGATGCAAGCGGGAATTTGCTGGTTCGTATAGGTAACTCGCCTAACGCAGCGATTGCAGGTCAGCTGCAGTTTGTAGAACCGATGAGACCGGAGGGTCTCTCTGCGAGTGTGGACAACCTCTATACACTCACACCAGGTGCAACGGAAGCAGAAGTCTTCGGAGAGAATGCAGCAGCACGTATTCCTGGCAGCAGCTCCATTCGTTCTGGGTACCTGGAGACTTCGAATGTCGATCTGACCGCGGAGATGACCAAGATGCTGGAGGTACAGCGCACATACCAGCTGGCTGCGCGTGCCCTCAGCTCCAGCGATACAATGTTGAATCTCGCGAATAATATGAGGGCATAGGTGAACGTAATGACTCAAGAAGATACAGCAGTGGTGAAGAAGAAGGGACCTGCGAAGAAGGTCCTGCGCTGGTTGCTCATCCCAATGCTGCTCATTCTGGCACTTGTCGGCGGTATGGTTGCGGGTTATGTAGTCGTTGGCGGGCAGGATATTGGCTCCGCTTTTGATTATCGAACCTGGAAGCATATTTTTGATTTGGTATTTGCACCATAGACGGTTAAACATTTAAAATACGAGAAGCTCCTGGATTAGCAGGAGTTTTCTTTTTGTTCCCGAAAAATGTATAATGATGGGGGACTTTGTGGGGGACTTTGTGCGTAAAAGCAAGTGCTCAATATGACAACAACAAAAAAGGGCTTCTCTTAGGAGAAACCCCTTATCTTAACCTTCACTACTGCAGATGATGAAGGATAAGAATAGTTTAGACGAAAAGCTGAGATGTTATGCATAGAATGGAAGGAGATTTACCAAGAATGCTGGATATTAATCAAATTCAAGAGATTATCCCACACCGTCCTCCGTTTTTGCTGGTGGACAAGATCGTGGAGATGGAAGAGGGCAAGCGTGCGGTCGGCATCAAGAATGTGACCATGAACGAACCGTTTTTTACAGGCCACTTTCCTGGTTATCCGGTGATGCCAGGTGTGCTGATTACGGAAGCACTGGCTCAGGTCGGAGCAGTTGCGATTCTAAATGTTGAAGCTAACAAAGGGAAGATCGGATTTCTGGCTGGACTGGATAACTTCCGGTTCCGCGGACAAGTTGTGCCCGGCGATACACTTGAGCTTGAGGTGGAGATTACACGTCTGAAGGGCTCCATTGGTAAAGGAAAAGCAACGGCTCGCGTTGAAGGCAAAGTGGTTGCCGAAGGCGAAATCATGTTTGCGTTATCAGATCCTAGGTAATTTGGTTAATGATTATATAGTAATAGCAGCTCTAATGGTTGTACTTACTGGATAAACACATAGAGAAAAATAATGATCATGGCCGGAGGGAGAAATGATGGTAATGTTAAGTGAAACAGCAGAACGCAGTTTGAATCAATGGCTTGCGGATCCTTCAATTGACGAGGAGACGAAGCAGGAGCTTAAAGCTCTATCGAATGACTATAAAGAATTAGAGGACCGCTTCTACCGAGAGCTGGAATTTGGTACAGGGGGTCTCCGTGGTGTAATTGGAGCAGGAAGCAACCGCATGAACCGTTATACGGTCGGTAAAGCGACGCAAGGATTTGCCAAATATATTCTTGAGCAGCATCAAGGTGAAGGAATGCCTTCTGTTGTCATCGCACATGATTCACGTCACTTTTCACCTGAATTTGCCCTGGAGGCTGCGTTGGTGCTCGCGGCGAATGGAGTTGTAGCTAAATTGTATCCATCACTGCGCTCTACGCCGCAGCTGTCTTTTAGTGTAAGACATCTTGCTGCAACTGGCGGTATTGTCATTACAGCGAGCCACAATCCACCGGAATATAACGGCTACAAAGTATACAATAACTCAGGTGGACAGCTGATACCGGATGAGGCGGAACGTGTCATTAGCTACATACAGGAGATTTCATCACTGACTGAAGTGAAGAAATTGACTCAGGCTGAAGCCGAAGCTGAAGGGTTGCTGGTATGGCTTGGCGAAGCGGAGGATGAAGCTTTTATTGAAACGGTTGCTTCCGTGAGCTTGAACCGAGAACATATCGCCTCTGAATACGCTAAGGATTTCAACATTGTATTCACACCGCTGCATGGGACAGGCCATCTTCCTGTTCGCCAAGTGCTTGAGCGGATCGGGTTTACGAACCTGCATGTTGTACCTGAGCAGGCTGAGCCGGATGCCGAGTTCTCTACAGTGAAATCTCCAAACCCGGAGGAGCGTGAAGCCTTCACCCTGGCAATCAAGCTTGGAGAACAAGTAGGAGCGGATATTCTGATCGGTACTGACCCCGATGCAGACCGGATGGGAGCGGTCGTAAAGGATAAGAACGGCAAATACTTTGTACTATCCGGTAATCAATCCGGCGCGATTATGACCCATTACCTGCTCAGTCAGATGAAGGAGCGGGGAGAGCTGCCTTCGAACGGTGCGGTTGTCAAGACGATTGTCACGAGTGAGATGGGGGCAGTGATTGCTGAGCATTACGGCGCAGAAGTGTTCAACACGCTGACCGGATTCAAATATATCGGTGAGAAGATGGATGTTTTTGAAGCGACGGGCAGCCACACGTATCTGTTCGGCTATGAAGAAAGCTACGGCTATCTTGCTGGCAATTATGCCAGAGACAAGGATGCAGTCCTTGCAGCGATGCTGATCTGTGAAGCGGCGGCTTATTATAAAGCACAAGGCAAGACGCTTTATGATGTGCTGCAGGAGCTGTATGAGCAGTTCGGCTACTTCCTTGAAGCACTGCAATCCAGAACCTTGAAAGGTAAAGACGGTGTAGCGCAAATTCAGTCCAAAATGACCGATTGGCGTACTTCCGCGCCTGATCAGGTTGCAGGCATCAGAGTGGCAGAGATGCAGGATTACTCCAAGGGCCTTAACGGTCTGCCAAAAGAAAATGTACTGAAATTCATCCTTGAGGATGGATCCTGGTTCTGTCTTCGTCCATCAGGGACGGAGCCGAAAATTAAGGTTTATTTTGCGGTACAGGGGACTTCTGGCGAAGATGCACAAGCACGGATTGATCGTTTGATGGAAGCCGTAATGGCACGTGTGGATGCATAAGGTCAAGGAGTTAACATAAGCTTCACTTTAATTGTAGAGAGCCTTTCCGCACCGTTACGGGTTGTTTGGCGGAAAGGCTCTTCCTATGTCAACAGGTTGTAAGTTTGGATGAGAAGGAGAATTTTTTGGTTCCTTAGGGTATGATATGGAATGTATAAAATGAAGAGGCTATTCTACACCTTATACACTTATTACCCCTTAATGAACGATATAGCCTGCGGACATAGAAATTTTTTATTTTTTATTTTCTCCATCGAATCAATTTTATCGTTTTGATGAGTTATGAATTTGATTTCATCTGAATCCATTCTTTAATTTCTTACCGTCTCAGTACATTATCTTTAATTTATTTTGTTTAGGAGGTACTTTTTGTGCGTCAAAAATGGCAGTATTGGAACACAGTATCCCGCAAATGGCTCTGGATCCTCGTTATCATCGGACTCATCGCCTCAATTCCCATCATTGCGGATCGTGTGAAGACAGAGTCGAGCTCGAAGAACGTGGAGCTTGCATTTGATTATCGGGATCTTGTTGAAGTAGCAGCTTATCAGGTACATCCACAGGATTTTATTGACCAGAAGCTGACTGAGCTGAAGGATGCTGGCGTCATCACGATGGCCGTGTACGAGAGCACACTGGAAGAATTCCGCAAGTCAGAGAGAATCACCATCCTTGACAGCGTACAAGCGGCCAACTTAACGGGCCAAATTCCACCGGTCAATGAGAACTATACGTATATTCTCTTCACATCGGATGATAGCCGGGAAGCATTGTCTCCGATTATCGAAGATACCTTCGAAAGACTCGAAATTCCAGTGAATCAATGGACCTATCTGAATGGGCGAGGTCTGGTTCTCCAGACACCGCCTGAAAATGCGAAGCTGAAACCGATGGCTCCAGACCCGATTGCGATGGCTGATCTCCATGAGCGCGGCTTTAACATCATGCCTCGTCTGGGAGATGCACTGCCGTATGACCAAGAAGCAGCTGCTGCCATGATGGAAACTTTCGAGCAATATGGTGTATCGCGGATTTTATTTGATGGCGATAAAGTAAAGGGTTATAACGATAACGAAGATATGAAGAGTCTGTCTGCCTTCGCAGAATTGATGAACGAGCATAGCATTGGGCTTGCTGCAATTGAGAATCTGAAGAAGCCCCAAAGCGGCTTCAGTACTCTTGCTTACCTGACGGATTATAATGTCACTCGTCTATATTCACTCAGTGAGTCAGATGCGAATCTGGATGTGAAGGTGATCTCAGATCGATTCGCACTCGCAACGAAGGATCGGAACATCCGAATGCTGTATCTGAATGCTGCTCCGGCAAGGAGTGTGCTTACCGCCCAAGTAACGGATCCTTTGGACAACCTTATTGATGCATTAGGAGCAGAAGGAAATGCGATTCAGCGAATGGAGGACAATGGATTTGTGATGGGCAAGGCAGAGCCATTTGATGTTGCAGAAACTGGGGGCGAGCGATACTTTAAGGCCGTCGTCGTTGTCGGCAGCGTGGCGATGATTGCGCTGATGATATCCTACTTTATTCCGTTCCTGACCCTGCCGGCATTTGTTCTCGGGCTGATTGGAAGTGCTGGATTATTCCTGCTGAGACCAACACTGCTTGAACAAGCCTTAGCTTTGCTCGCAGCCATTAGTGCACCAACCGTTGCGATGATATTGGCCGTTAGAAAGATCAATGCTGCACAGGCGAGAACGCCTGACTTGTCTGTGAAGAGCCGGATATCGAAGAGCATCCTGCTGTATGTATGGACATCCATTCTGTCCTTTGTTGGCGTTCCGTTTATGATTGCACTGCTTAACAACATTACGTATTCTTTGGTCATTGATCAATTTAGAGGCGTAAGCTTACTGTATTCCGGACCTGTTCTGCTCGTTGCAATCTATGTATTTTTCTACCTGAAGTCGATGTCAGTCGCTTCAATTCGCCAATTGCTGAACCGGCCGATCACGATTTTGATGATAGTGGCAGTGGGTATTGTCGGTGTGGTAGGCTATTATTATATGACTCGAACTGGGAACGCCGGAACGGTACTGCCGTTTGAAGCACAGCTGCGTACTTTCCTTGAGAATACGTTCGGGGTACGTCCGCGGAACAAGGAATTCCTGCTGGGCCATCCGATGTTCGTTGCAGGAGCATTTATTGCTCTTAAATATCGTCATGGGATTTACTTGCTAATCATTGCAGCCATTGCACAGCTATCTATGGTGGGCACGTTCGCTCACATTCATACACCAGTACATCTGTCGCTTATTCGTGGATTGATTGGCCTCGGACTGGGTCTGATTGTTGGACTGATTGCAATACTGGTGTGGCAAGTTCTGGAGGGATGTTGGAAAAAATGGTCACCAATACTACTAAGAAAATAGTTATCTCAGGTTATTACGGCTTTCGAAACAGTGGGGATGAAGCGGTACTTAAGTCGATTCTTACTGCGCTGGAAGAACAAAGCCAGCGCACGTCGATTGAGGTTGAGCCTATCGTCTTATCAAGCGATCCTGAATGGACTCAGCAGACGTATGGTGTTAGAGCTGTACATCGGATGAAGCTTGGAGAAGTTCGGCGCGCCATCAAGGAGAGCGACGGTCTGATCAGCGGAGGCGGCAGCTTGCTGCAGGATGCAACCGGCTGGAAGTCCATTCCTTATTACTTAGGCATTCTTAAGCTGGCACAGAATATGAAGAAGCCGACGTTTATTTATGCGCAGGGCGTAGGGCCTGTACACCGGAAGATTTTTCACCCGATGATCCGTGGTGTCTTCAGACACTGTGAATATATCTCTGTACGTGACGAGGATTCGGCCAAGCTTATTCAGAGCTGCGGAATTCAGTGGAATGATGTCAAAGTCGTGCCTGACCCTGTGATGGGTCTGCCACTGCCGGATGAATCCAAGATGAAGAAGGCGGCTGCATATGGCGGAGGAAGCGCAAGAAGAACGACACCGAGGCAGGAAGAGGAAGATCTTCCTGTGATCGGGGTATCGGTTCGTTTCTGGGACAAGGAGAGAAGAGAGCTTGATGCCATCGGCGAAGGACTCAAGAAGCTGGCGGAGCAGCGCAAGGTTCATATCCGGCTGCTTCCGTTCCATCTTCCTTCGGATGAGGAAGCCTCCGCTTATGTGAAGAATAAGATCGGACATTTGAATGGGACAGGCAGCAAGGTGAGTACCTGCTCTCAGCAGACTGATCCGCAGCTGATGCTGCTGGAGGTATCCCGCTGCAAGCTCGTCCTCGGGATGCGTCTGCACAGTCTGATCTATGCTGCATCTCAGCGAGTACCGCTCGTAGGTGTATCTTATGATCCCAAGATTGATGCATTTCTGCAGCGTCTGCACAGTGAGCCTGTTGGCAACACCGATTCGCTGGATGCAGACAAGCTGCTTGCTACACTTAATGACATGCTGGATTCCCATGCAGAATGGCTTGCTGACAAGGAAGAGGCAATTGCTGCCCTGAAAGAGCAAGCTCAAGAGCCTGCAGCTCACATTCTAAAATTTATTAGCGGCAAAGGATGATTGAACGTCATGACAGAGCGTAAGGAAGAGGTGCCGGTGGGCCCAACAGATAGTACACAGTCAAGCGGACGAACCGCGCCGACGGCATCAACAACACCAACAGCGCAAACAGCAAGTACTGTGCATACAGCAGTGACCGAGCCAAACGCACGCACCGTGCCAACGGTACCGATCTTTGGCATTCCGTTTTCGCGTATGAATATGAAGGACACCGTGGCTTATTTGACTGAAGCGATTGGGGCGGGCAAGCCGCATCAGATTATTACTGGAAATCCGATTATGGTCATGACTGCACTGAATGATCCGAAATATATGAAAATTATGAAATCCGCTGAACTGGTCGTACCAGATGGTACCGGCGTGGTTTGGGCAGCTGAATATTGCGGTGTTCCTGTAGCAGAGCGTGTTGCTGGATTTGATCTGTTACATGAACTCATGCATGTTGGTGAATCCTATCAGTGGAGAGTGTATTTGCTCGGTTCTACAGGAGAAGTGATTCAAGAGACAGCAAGCAGGTTACAAAAGCAATATCCTGGCATTGTGGTGTGCGGATATCGCGATGGCTTCTTCGGTGAGTCCGAAGATCCGGAAGTCATTGAGCAGATTCGCGCAGCCAATCCCCATCTGCTGTTTGTAGCAAGGGGTGCAGATACCCAGGAGCCATGGATCGGTAAATATAAGGAGCAGCTTGGCGTTCCACTGATGATGGGCGTGGGGGGCAGCTTCGATATTATCTCTGGCAGATCCAAGCGTGCCCCGGTCGTATTCCAGAAGCTGAGAGCGGAATGGCTGTACCGTCTGCTCAAGGAACCGAAGCGGGCGAAGCGAATGCTTGCCTTACCACAGTTCGTATTGAAAGTGAAAAGAGAGAAAGAAAACGTGACAAAAACAGTGTAAATACAGGAAGATCTGTTAAAAACAATGATTTTTGCTAGAAAAAAAGAATAGTAATTCAGAGGTCAAGAGAGTATAATGCTTTTCAGTTGGGTCATGAACAGATTCGTACAGGATTCTTTGTTTTTTAAAAATTGGGGGTTGAATGAACAAATGTACATGTTCTATATCTTGGGATTTATCGTGGCTCTCGGACTTGCGGTAGGATTGACGCCTCTAGTGAAGAAGTTTGCGGTAAATGTGGGAGCCGTGGACGTGCCTGATGCACGTAAGGTTCATACCAAGATTATGCCTAGACTTGGCGGTCTCGGTATTTTTCTTGCTTTCATGGTCACGATGCTGGCGTTACTTCCGTTTGTTTCGGAATACTTCACTGCAAGAGATTCCCGATTCATCCAAGCTTTTATGATTGGCGGTACGATGATTGCCCTAATCGGTGCGCTCGATGACCGATTTCAATTGTCAGCCAAGGTTAAATTTCTGGCTCAGATTATTACGGCGTGTGTCGTTGTGTTCGGATTTCAGATCCGTATAGATTTTGTAAATATTCCTTTTGTTGATGCTTACTCATCACTTGAACTATGGATTTCGATTCCACTGACGATCTTTTGGATTGTTGGTGTGACGAATGCGATTAACCTGATTGACGGACTCGACGGCCTTGCCGCGGGTGTGTCTGCCATTGCGATTGGAACGATTGCGGTGATGTCCTTTATTATGGGGAATATTACGACTGCACTTATCTGTCTTGTGCTGCTCGGCAGCATTATCGGATTCTTGTTCTTTAACTTCCATCCGGCCAAGATCTTCATGGGAGATACAGGCTCCTTGTTCCTGGGCTTCAGTCTTGCCATGCTCTCGCTTCTTGGTTTTAAACAGATTGCTGTCGTATCCTTGATTACACCGCTGATCATTATCGCTGTACCATTGTCCGATACGCTCTTTGCGATTCTTCGCCGCTTCCTGAACAAGAAGCCGATCTTCGCACCGGATAAAGGCCACTTGCATCACCGTCTGCGTGAGCTTGGATTCAGCCACCGTCAAACGGTGCTAATTATCTACGGTATTGCCGCATTCTTCGGCGTGCTTGCTGTTATCCAGTCTTCTGCAACGATGCATGAGGCGAACTGGGTTACGTTTGTCGTGATCTGTGTCATGATGTTCTTCCTGCAGATCGGTGCAGAGGTCATCGGCTTGATTGACAAAACGAAGCGTCCGCTGATCAACTTCTTCATGAAGCTGAGAGTGAAGGCATCTGAGTCTCGCACAAAATCTTAAGTGAAGCTTACAGCTATTATATAATCTATAATTTAAACCTTTGAATTATTATTAACCAGCCTTGTTCCTATTTAGGGAATAAGGCTTTTTTTGTGGAAACTTCTTCATATTTAACGCAGGCCTTCCGATATAAGAGGTAACTATATTTAAAGGAGAGATTATATGCAGCGCATCAAACGGCCGATGGTATGGCTGCTGTTAGTAACACTTATTGTTTCACTGTTCCCCCCTGGTTTGGTTAATAAGGCAGAGGCAGCAGATAATGTATCTACGAGTTATTTTGCTCCGGATATTGAGACTCTAAAGAATACGGTACAGTTGAAGCTCGAAGGAACGGATAAATTACTGAGTAGAGACAATGCATATAAAGTAACAGAGAAAATGCTGACCGTAACGGGTACCTATACCAAAGTTACAGGCTCTACACTCAGTGCCAGCATTCAGCAATTGACATGGGATCCACTCACTTCAAAGTGGACTCGTGATACTTCCAAAGTAACTCCAGGTACCATCCAGCTTGATTTGGATAGTCCGGATAACCGTTTCACATCTACACTTACGCTGTATCCAGGCATGAATGAAATTACTTTCTCTGGGACACAAGGCAATATGACTCGGTCAGAGAGCTTCTATGTATTGTTTGACCAGGTTCCATATGTAGAGAGTCTTAGCGTTCTAGGATTGTCTCAACCAGTAACCTTGAATGAGGGAACTCAGGTGGTCATCCCGAGAAAGGATATTACCCTTCAAGGTAAAATTCAAAATGCGACGAGAGCAACGATAGCACTGAATGGCGGATCAGCACTAGCAACGACATTATTGTCAGATGGAACGTTCTACTCTCCGCAACTATCGCTAAATCCTGGACTTAACAATATCGTGCTCGTTATTGAGAATGGTTCAGATCGGATTACGGTGAATCACTCGTTGTATTATTTTGATACTAGCAATCCGATTGTTTCTATGTACTTGGCAGACTCAAGTCTTAATGCAAATAATCTATTAACAGGAACACCGACATGGACAGGAGCGGAAGATACAGCGACTTTGTATGTACAAGCTCTAGTTCCCGATGAAGGCGATGCTGTGAGTAAGTCAATTAAGCTTAATGGTATTGATGTAACTCCGGTGTATTTCTCTTCCCTGTCACTAGACAGCTCAGGCAAGCTGGTCACTGCAGGCAATAGCGATGTTGTCATTCAAGGTGTCGAGGGAGCAACCTCCGCGTACCGACTGATTACTTTTGCAGTTCCGAATTTTCCTTTTCTTGACGATGCAAGTGGAACGACAGCAAAAAGCCAAAGGCACTCGTTAAATATCACCTACGGTTCGACGATGGTGAACAAGGCTGCTAATTTCAATTTTGCTCAAGGTGAAGTCGTAATTAGTCAGCTGTATCATTTGAAAGGATATACAGTGGGTACAGATGGTAAAGCAACATATTCCAAAGAGAATCTCAACGGAGCAAATGTAGATTCCAGTGATTTCTATATTTCCGTGAAGACGAATTCTCCTGTCACAGACCCTAATGCCTTAACAGCAAAATACTTACCTGTAGGCAGCAACATGTCAATCAGTTATGTGGGGCCGGTGGAAGGATCAACAACAGAGTATATCTACAGAATTTCTGGCTTTCAGAACGGGAATCAAACCGTTCGTTTCCAATATTCCGGCTCCACTCAGTATAAGGACGCTGTCATTTCATTTGTCTCCAAGACCTATATTTACGTCTCCAACCTGACCGACGGACAGACGGTGACGATTGATTCGAATCAGACAACGAACCTGCAGGTTTCAGGGGAGTACATCGGGTTTGATCTGAACAGCACGGCTTTCAAAGGAGAAGTGTTTGTAAACGGAACAACTCCAGCTGGTCTTGGAACTTCATGGCTGACGAATGGAAAGTTTAATTTGAATCTTCAAGTCAATGCAGACTCAGGGCCTTTATATTATGGTGAGAACAGAATTGTATTTACCGGGACGGTAGCAGATGATAACAACCAGTACCGGGTTGTAAGAAAAGAAATCCGAGTCTATATTCTGGATGAGAATGTTTCCAATATTGATAAATTCCAGCCGGCTGTAGGCAACAACAGAGTTACTTTCCCGCTGGAATATACAGATAATGAACAATGGGCCAAGATTTTTAACCTGACTCCTGATTTCATTTACAATGGTGGTACCTATACAACGAGTCTCCAAGAGCATGATATCGTTATTCGTGGTAATGGAGCATCCAAGGTGAACTTGAATCTCGGATCACAAAATTTGTTCTCATTGGATGTTACAGACACAGTAATTAAACAGACTAGTGAGTTTACTTACAATAATAAGACTTATGCATATGAATACTTCGGCAGTTCTGCTGAATTTGTCATTCGTGTACAAAATTTGCCTGCTGAAACGCCTGGAACCTATGTTTATAACCTCGAATTGATTAATAGTACAGGTGCGAAGACAAGTCAGCAGCTCCAGTTGGTCCGTGAGGTTAAGCCTTATCGATTGTTAGCACCACAGCCAACAGTTGATGGAGCCTATGTTGTAAATAAGAACTTTGTTCGTTTTGATATTGAGGCCGAAGGTGCAACTGAAGTATTGATTGATGGCGAACCTGCTGTAAAGAGAACGGATCTGGGTGATGACCGTTTCTTGTATGATTATGTAGGGCTCAAGCAAGACAAAGCGAATGATATTGATATTGAGATCGTACGTGGAAGTACAACTCTTGAAGACACCATATCCGTGTATTATACAGGTGCCGTTGCCGTTGATTCCCAATACATGGCTCCTAAAGTAGCTAATAAATACAGTGTATTTAACAAGAGCCTAGAGCTTGAGTTTCCTAAGGGAACCATCATGCAATCTACAGATACAAGAGGAATTAACAAATACTATCCTACCACACAGCTGTTATTCGGTCTCGCTGATCCAAAAGACGGCGTAGTTGAACGTAGAAATGATTATGGCAACATTATTGGTTTCCCTAATAACGGTCTTTCTAATGACGAAACAGGATTACCAGTATGGGATATCCCGGATGAGTACTTCTTGCGTTTCGGAGCTTCTTCTGGAGATAAACAGAACTTTACGACGATTTCTAATGTTTACTGGATCAGTGGAGGTCTAGGGGAACGTGGAACACTAGGTTCTGCTGATTACTTGCCGCCTACGAATGGACTTGCGCCATATTCAATTGAAGGCTTGTATGGTGATCCGACAATTGCAGCTGAACGTGAGGTTACTCCATCACAGCGAGGGGAACTGACACTCACTTATAACAGCAGTGTAGTTGACGAAGTGGGATCCACAATCACGGTATTTAAATATACTTCTGATCGCGAATGGGTAAATGTTGGTGGTATTGTCGATGCGAAGAACCATACCATTACTGTTCCTTTTGATGAGTTCGGATATTATGTGGTTATGAAGCTGAGCCGAAGTTATACAGATATTACGAATCATAACTGGGCTCGTAACGTCCTGAACGCAATGTATTCGAAAGGCTTGATGGAGAATATCCGATTTGATCAGTTTGGTACTGACGATCGCACATCACGCGGTGAATTCGCAACATTGCTCGTTAAGGGTATGAATCTGCCTCTGAACTACGACAATAATCAAACATTCGTGGATCTGGTGCCTGGGGCACGAAGCGAAACATGGGATTATGAGCATATTGAAACAGCAGCAAGAGCAGGAATTGTAACAGGATTAACAGAAGGGGTGTTTGCACCGAGCCAACCTCTGACTCGTGAGCAAGCGGCTGTTATGATCGCCCGTGCAATGAAACTCAAACTAGCTGCTAATGACAGCAAGCTTACGGACAATCTGGCGAAGCTGTATGTGGATTCCGGCAGTATTAACTATTATGCGAAGCCTGCGGTCCTTGCAGTAAACAAAGCAAAGATTATGACAGGGAATGCAATTACCGTTGCTGGACAGAGCAAGCCGCAGTACAGCTTTAATCCGCAGGGCTTCCTGACACGTGCAGAAGCAGCTAAAATCGCTGTGGAGCTATTCAAAAAGAGCAACAAACTTTTTCCAAATAATTTAAGTTAAAATCTTCTAACAGAGAAAGAACTGCTCCTCTGAGGCGCAGTTCTTTTCTGTCTATAGGAAGAATCATTCACTAGATTTTGTAATTTAATAGATTATAAGATACAATAGCGTTAAAATACACATTTTGCTAAAGGGTGAAGGTATCTGATGAAAGCAATCTATTCGAAAGCTCAGCTTGGCTACATGAAGGCAAAGACACAGTTTGAGAAACAAGCGGCGATTCTGGAAGTAGAGATTGAGAAGGCACGCAAGACTCAGGAGATCTCGCAGGAAGTTATGGAAGGTCTTGTTATGAAGACTGGATTCCACGATGCATATAATAACTTGATGGCAGCAGAGAATGAGCTTATTGAATGGTCCCATGTCACGATCAAGCACGAGAAGACATACCGTGATAACAAGAAACCGATCGAGGATATGTACGAGAATTTGAATACCGATCCAAAACTGCGTGCTCGCATCATCGAGCTGGCAATGAAGATTAAGTAAACCCACTGGATAATTAGAATGAAGGTGCCGAGATTCGGCACCTTTTTTATATTTTTATAGTTCAAGTGGTTACGTTGTTATTTCTTCTGAAGGGATTTTCAAATTTTTTTGAATTATCACTTGAATTGAAGGATATTCCAATATTGTTTGTGGTTACATATAACTTAGAGTTACCGCGCTATTCATTATCAATTAATTGGTACCGATATTGTATATTGAAGGATGAATCCCATCATTTTTTAATTAGTGGAAATTTTTTTTCGAAACTTCGCAACTTTTTTGAAACTAATGCGTTTAAGATGTAGAGCCAAACGATGGAGGATTTAGGAAAGAGATTTGTGGAGAATTTTGTCTATTTATTAGAAAAATTTTCTTTACGTCTTCTAAACCACATTGTATAATACGATAGGTAGGATTAGGAAACTACTCTATTTTTTCTTACCCTGGCTTATATTTACTAGTTTCTGTGATCTATCACAGACATCATTTTATATGGATTTACTTGCTCAACTCTGGAAAGGGGGTGTATCGGCTAATGAGTAACACGGGCAACCAATTTACTAGTACTAGTAATCATAAAGAAAATAATCATGTGATGATTTCTCGAGGAGGAGAAAAAAAGGTTATGAAGAAAATTTTATCCGTGGCTTTGTCTACAGCAATGGCATTCTCCATGTTTGCTTCTGTAGCGTTCGGTCAAACTGGTCTTACTGATGTAAACGCGCAATACAATTACTTGAAAGATAAAGGTATCTTCTCTGGATTCCCAGACGGTCAAGCACACCTTGACAGACAAATGACTCGCGCTGAGTTCGCTAAAGTCATCACTAAGACTTTGGGTCTTAAAGAAGTAGAAGGTGTTTACTCCTTCAAAGACAAAAACTACGGTGAGAACCACTGGGCAGCTCCTTATGTAGAAGCAGTTTACGCAGCAGGTATCATGGAAGGCGTTAACTCTACTAAGAAAATCTTCGGAGTTTCTAACCCAGTAACAATTCAAGAAATGGCAACTGTACTTGTACGTGCGCTTGATCTTGAAGTACCAACTGAAACTAACAACTCTGCAACAACATGGGCTAAAGGTTATGTTCAAGCAGCAATCAACGCAGGTCTGGTTGACGCTAACGCTAACTTCCAATCCAACGCAACTCGCGAACTTCTTGTAGGCGCTGCTTACTCAGTTGATCAAGAACTGAGCCTGTCCGTTGAATCCTACACAGTTATCGAGTCCGGTAAAGCTGTAGAATTCAAAATGACTGACGGCGAAACTGTAAAAGTAACTTTGGATACAGCTCTTGAAGCTAACAAAGAAACTGAAGTTAAATTTACTTACCAAGAAAAAGAATTCACTGAGAAAGTTACTTATGTAGTAACTGCAGCTACTAAAGTAGAAGCAGCAACTGCAACTAACTACAAAGAACTTCAAGTTAAATACGATGGCGATGTAGATGCTACAACTGCTACCAACGTAGACAACTACAAAGTGTCTGGAGTTAACTTCGAGTCTGCAACACTTTCTGCTGATAAGAAAACTGTAACTCTTCTTGTAAAACAAGAAGATGCTAGCAAATTGCCACAACAAAAAGAAACCAATCTTACAATCAGCGGTGTGAAGAATGCTGATGGTTCTAAAACTTTCAGTGAAACAGTTAAATTCACAGCAGTTGATACTCAATTGCCAGAGGTATCTGAAGTTACTGGATTGGGTACTAAAGCTTTGAGAGTAGAATTCTCCGAGCCAGTTACTGCTCAAACTGCTAACAACTTAGCAAACTATAAAGTTGATGGTCAAGTGATTAGCGGTAGTGTTAAATTCACGTACCCTAACGTTGCATTTATCACAACTAACCTGCCTGTAGGTGAGCATTCTCTGACTGTTTCAAACATTAAAGATTATGCAGGTTTCACTATTGCTACTTCTGCTAGCGACTTTACAATTGCAGAAGATACTGCTGCTCCAGAAATCACTTCTGTAACTACAAGTGATCTGAGAGAAGTGAAAGTTACATTTAATGAACCAGTTAAATCAGTGAAGAGTGCTTATCACACATCTTCTAACAAGTCTGCTACTGTAACAGTTAAAGACAATGTAGTAACACTGCAATTCTCTGAGCCTAACAAACTTAGCCTGGGAGCTAATACTGTATACCTTACTGGTGTAACAGATTACAGTGATAACAGTGCTGACCGTAATGCAACAGTTACTCCTGAATTAGATACAGTGCGCCCAACAGTTGTTGAAGTGACTGCAGATTCTGATGAAGCAGGAACAGACATTATCGTTAGCTTCTCTGAAAAAATCTTGCCAGCAGATATCACGGTTAAATCTAACTACGTCTTGAAGAAATCTAATGGTGATGTTTACACGGGTCAAGGATTCTCTACAAAAGGAAATCCTTCTGTAACTCCTAAGTATGGCACTACAAACGGTAAAGAAGATCAAACTAAAGTTGTACTTAGCACTGTAGGCGGACCATTGCCAGCTGGTGATTATACACTTGAAGTTTCAGGTGTTCGTGACCAAGCTACAATTGGTAATGCAATTATTCCTCAATCTGTCGCTTTCTCAACTACTGTTGTAGGTAGCTTGAAAGTAGTAGATGCATGGTATAGCTCTGTAGATGCTGATAATTATGAAGTTTACGTTGAATTCGCTAGACCAGTAGCTACAAGTGGTTCTGGTTCAGCTCTTGATGTGAACAAATACGATTATGTAACAGGAGCAACTTATACTCCATTCCAATCTGCTTCTACAAGCATTGCACTCTATAATACGAATACAGTAGTATTGACTGTTCCTAAGGACAAAGCTACTGGATTGACAGGTGCGAATGCTATCCGTGTCGTTAACGTTGCTGATACAAACGGAAACTATGTGGGTAACGGAAGTGTGGATCTGAAGAGCCAAGCAGATTCCCACATCGGATTTGATGCTGATACTATTAAAGCAACAGATCGTCAAACAATCACTGCTGAGCTAAAAGGTAATCTGACATATGTAGATCCTTCTGATTTCGTAATTACTGTAGGAACATCTACTTATGACTCTTCTGATTTCACTCTAAGCTCCAGCAATGCAACAGGAGTAACTGTGCTTACATTTACTCTTGACGAAGAGGATGTTATTCCTTACAACGCAGAAAACGTAAAACTGACTACTTTGACTAATATCAATGACATTAGTTCAACTGATTCTGTAGGTCGTAAATTGCAACCTTCTTTCGTTGGTGAAGTTGCGGATGGTATCACAGCAGTTGCTGATGAAAAATCCCTGAATGCTAGCGGAAGAACAATCACTTTGAGCTACTCTGAAGCTCTTGATGTTAACTATACTCCAGCGGCATTCACAGTTACTGTTGATGGTACTGCTGTAAAAGTAACAAATGCTACAGAAGGCACTGGCTCAGTATTGACTCTGACTCTTGAAAAAGCTGTAACGGCTAATCAAAATGTTGAAGTTGAGCTTAATGGTAATGCTTCTGGTTCTTATGTAACTGATGTAGCAGGAAATAAAGTAGCAGACTTCTACTACACTACACCAGCTAAATAATAACCTTAGATAAAAAAGAAGAGGTGGTTTCCGCCTCTTCTTTTTTATTTTTAAGAAACTTTTCTAGCCAATGCCGCGTCTATATAGTAACTTCAAAAAAAGGAAACAATTGGAGGTACAGACGTGGATCATAAACATACTCAAAAAGCCTTACTTTGGATCACTGCTGCCGTTCTTATTATCGGGCAAGGCACTTCCGTAGGCGCTGTGTCCGATAAATCAAACGATTTAACAAGAACGCAGAATACTTCACTTACTCTACAAGATCAAGTAGTACAAGCTCTGCCTATTCATCCTTTAACGTCAACTTATTTAGCCGCATCTACATTAACTCCATCGCACTTACTGTATAGCGGGCAGGAGCCAAGAGTACAGCTGCTTGGAACAGGATTGATCAACCGAAATTCCGATCTAAATCAAATCGGAGCCTCGCTTAGTAGCCCGAAATCATCAACATCAAAGAACTCCTCAACAAGTAAAAGCTCCAATTCATCCTCGGCAAAAAGTGACAAACCCATACATACACTTAATAACCTCAAACCCGTTAAATTAACCTCTAAGAGCACCGTTAAACTCACAGATCTCAATGTACTCACGCAAGAAGATGGCAAGACCCTTACCTACACCCTGACCTATCAGAATGATAACAGCAAGACGTTAATGCTTATTGATTATTGGACCAAAGTGAAGACCAAAGGCGGTACGTTATATTCTCCGAACCTCATCGCACGCGATCAGGATAAGAAGAGTGTAGCTGCTGGCTCGTCCCTTGCCGTTACCTATATCGTTAAGGTTGGAAAGAACGTAAAAGTCAGCGATCTCCTGTTTCAGATCGTCAAATGGGATTTTAGCAAACCGAACTATGAGAGCCATTTAGGGCATTTTAATGTGCCTGCATCTTATACGTTGTCTACACCTGTCAAACAATCCAAGACCATTCGTCTCAACGATATTCCGATCAAGATTAAAGTATCGAAATTTGAGCTTCACTCGGGCTCGGATTACAACTATGCAGAGGTAAGTGTAAATCTGCATAATACGGGCTACAAGCTGCTGGAGAATCCTACAGCAAAATGGATCCTAAGAACAGCAGGAGGCAGCAACTATCCATTGCTGCTGGATTCGGCAGAAGCTACCTTTAGTATTCAACCACAAGAGAACAAGACATTGAAGCTGCTCTCAAGTATTCCGAAGTCGGTCAAGCTGGCAGGAGCGGAGCTCATTGTAGTGGAAGAGGAAGGTGAAGCCAAGACCGTACTGCCACTCGCTACCTTACAGCTGCCTACGGCGAGTACAACACAGACCGTAGCGACAGCACCTTTTATACCAAGAGAAATAGCAGTGGAGAATCTAAAGCTTGAAACGACACTGGAAGCTGCGACCGTCAGTCAAAGTTATGGCAGCAATGATTTATCCTTAACCTTCAAATTCAAGAACATCAGTAAAGAAACCATTACGGTACCCAAATATCAATTCTTATTAAAGAGCGGAAATGGAAACTCATATCCTATCTCAACTAAGGCGCTGGAGAATCTATCTTTACAGCCGGGTGAAGAGAAGTCGATCAAGCTGGATATTTCGGTGTCCTATGAAGTTGCTCAAGGTGCACTTAAGCTGATCATGAATACTCCTAAATCAGAGGATCCGGAGAGCAAAGCACCAGCTTACAGTTATCCGGCAGGGGTATATATACTTCCTCAGCCATCCTCATTGCAGAATACACTTGGACAAGAGATTACTGTGAAGAATGATAGCGGAACTTATGGTGTGACATGGTCTTCCATTCAACGTTTGCCTTGGACAGACGGGGATCTGCTCTCTGCCAAGCTGACAATTAAGAACACTTCGGTGAAGACCCTTCGTCTTCCAGATCTGCAAGGTGTATATACCATTGATGCAGCTAAGGATGCAAACAGTACTAAGCTGATTAAGAGTCAGGCTGCTTCTTTGCTTGGACCAGGGCAAGCGGTTGATATGTATCTTGTAACGAAGATACCTACATCACTAGATATTGCTCAGCTGCAGGTAGCCCTTGAAGAGAAGGTAGGGGAAGAGTCTACAGAGTGGATTAAGCTGACGAATATTGGGGCCATCCCAGAGGTGCCGGAGATTGAGAAGGATGAAGCATATACCTTAACAACGCTAGGGAAAAAAGCAGAGATTAAAACAAGAAAATCCGTCGTCTATCCAGGGACAACGACTGATCTTGTGTATACAGAGCTTGAGATGACCAATATGGAGAATCGTCAGGCGGATCTGTCTCAGCTCAGTGGATACTATATGTCTTCCAGCGGCCTCTATTTCAAAGCAAATGTCAAACAGATTGATTATCCCGCCGGACCTGAAGACAAGAGCATCGTAACCATGTGGACAAAGATCCCTAAACGAGTAACCGTTTCCGATATGCGCCTTATCGTGGGTGAAGGAGTTACGGAGGATAAGCTGACACCGGTCAAAGAAGTGTCTACTGGCTACGTTAATGCGGCATCCCTTGAGCTCAGTCCTCAGCAGGTTACGGCATTAGCCACAATTAAGAGTTTTGAATTATTTCCTTATCAAGTGCAGACACACACCTTTGATGCATACCTGTCTGGCGGATCCAATGTATCTATAGAATGGTACTATACGCTTAGCCAAAACAACGAGTATAGTCTTCCTGAGAATGAGCATAAGTTCATTGTTGAGATCACCGACTCTTCGGGCAGAGTCTTTGCCAAGGAGCTCGTTCCAGGCACGGACATGAAGCTCGGAGCGAACCAGCTTCTATCCTGGTCGATAGATGATCGGATCTTCGAGGACCGCAGAGCCGGAACCTACCAATTATCAGTCTATGACGAGTTCCAAGGGGAGAAGTTAAAAATCGCAGGCCAGTCCATGTACTATAACCCAAATCGGCTTCCTGCTGTAATTCCGGAAGAATAGACTTCAGTTACCAAGTTCTTCTTGTCTATATAGCAAAATCACTCTATCATATTAATTATGGGATTTGATAGATTAGAGGAGGAACACATCATGAAGCGCATGTTGAAATTAGGTATGGCTGCCGTCGCGATCGGCGGTGGCATATGGATCGGATCGGTCATGAATATTACGGCAGACGGTGCATCGGTTAATTCTCAGCCGGGAACAGCAGATGATCCTGTCGTTACGAAGAGCTATGTAGATCAAGCGATACAAAATGCACTGAACGGTGGAGGAAGTGCAGGACCATCTGAACCATCCACCCCAAGTGCAGGGGAAGAACTGAAGATCGTTGTGGTGAAGCCTGGACAACGCCTTGTTGCGGGAGCTGGCACGGAGTTTATCGTTCGTAGTGGCAAGGCCGTTATCTATTCTGCAGATGCGAACGGTGTAGCAGATCTGACTGTAGGACAGGACTTGACCAATGGAACAGCGATTACGAACAACCATCTCCTCTCTTTCCCTCGTGAGGGTAGAGGCATTGAGGTACAGCAGGGAAATAAGTACAATCTAACGGTTATGGTTCGCGGTAATTATAATCTCTTCTTAGTTCCTTAGCATTTGGTAATTAGGAAATTACAAAACAAGGTTATATTTCTATAGCTCGTTAATTCTAAGTATGCGACGTTTTGCTTCATATTATATATGAGGCGGAACGTCTTTTTTCTTAAGTTTCGGTGTGCGTCGATGGTTGTTTCTTATTGTGTGTCAATTTTCCATAAGTAACAATGATTCGCCAGTCTACAAAGCTCCTGAGGTGCAAACAATATGCCTGCAAGACCAATACGCAGGAGGTGCATAGATCACATGGCAAGAAACAAAAGCAAGCTGGTTCCGGAATGCCGTCAAATGCTGGAGCAAATGAAATATGAAATCGCAGCGGAGTTTGGTATATACACAGGAGGTTCACATGCAGGAGGGGCCGACACAGAATTCGGTGATGAGCTGGGTTCTACAAATGGCCAATCTTCGTTTACTGGATGGGGTTACCTGACCTCAAGAGAAAACGGATCTATTGGCGGTGAAATTACGAAACGCCTTGTCCGATATGCGGAGTCTAGTTCTTTCCAGATACCTAATCTGTAGTAAGCATAACTGCATTCTGTCTGTAAACAGGCAATAAAACCGTAATATCCGAGTGGAATATTCATACTTTATCTGATTGACACGGATTGACAAATACGTTAACATGTCGTATGAGGATGTATTGCAACCTTTTCCATGGTGGAAAAGGTTCGTTTTTTGTTTAAGGATAAACGTATGGGGGAAAGACCATAATATCCATATATGTGGGAGGTTGATTACTACAATGTCTGTTAAAGGGCGTCACTTATTCACATCAGAGTCCGTAACTGAAGGACATCCAGATAAAATCTGTGATCAGATATCAGACGCAGTTCTGGATGCATTTCTTGAAGCCGATCCAAATGCCCGTGTAGCTTGTGAAGTATCTGTCGCGACCGGACTTGTGCTGGTTATCGGTGAGATTACTTCTACAGCTGACTATATCGACATTTCGGCAATTGCGCGTAACACCATTAAAGAGATCGGATATACACGTGCGAAATATGGTTTTGACTACCAGACTTCTGCTGTACTCACTTCCCTGAACGAGCAGTCCAAGGACATTGCTCAGGGCGTAAATGCGGCACTAGAGAACCGTGACCCGGCTCTAATGGAGAAGGAAACGGAAAATATCGGCGCAGGTGACCAAGGTCTGATGTTTGGTTTTGCAACAAATGAGACACCAGAGCTTATGCCACTCCCAATTGCTCTGTCTCACCGTATCGCTCGTCGTCTGGCTGAAGTTCGTAAGGATGGCACACTTGGCTACCTTCGTCCGGATGGCAAGACCCAAGTCACGATTGAATATGACGGCAACAAGCCGGTACGTGTGGACACCATCGTAGTATCTACACAGCATGCCGAAGATATTACGCTTGAGCAGATTCAGGCTGACATTCGAGAATATGTGCTGTCTCCTGTCGTTCCTGAAGAGCTGCTGGACAATGAAACGAAATACTTCATTAACCCGACAGGACGCTTTGTTATTGGTGGACCTCAAGGGGATGCAGGACTTACAGGACGTAAGATTATCGTGGATACGTATGGCGGCTATGCTCGTCATGGCGGCGGTGCTTTCTCCGGTAAGGATCCTACCAAAGTAGACCGTTCTGCAGCTTATGCAGCACGCTATGTAGCGAAGAATCTGGTTGCAGCGGGACTTGCTGACAAGGTGGAGATTCAGCTTGCATACGCGATTGGCGTAGCGAATCCGGTATCGATCAACGTCGATACATATGGCACAGGCAAGATCAGTGAAGAGAAGCTGGTTGAACTCGTACGGAATAACTTCGACCTTCGTCCGGCTGGCATTATTCGTATGCTGGATCTGCGTCGTCCGATTTACAAGCAAACGGCGGCATATGGCCACTTTGGCCGTACTGATATTGATCTGCCTTGGGAACGCATTGACAAAGCAGATGTATTGAAGAGCCAGGCAGGTCTATATTAACAATTGCAGACGGAAAGAACGGAATAAAACAAGCTCGTAACAAGCTCGGAATAAGAGAGCTGCCTAATTTAAGCCTTCGATGGATTACCATCGGGGGTTTTTTGGTATGGAGAAATGGTGTTTAGCTGAATTCGGACGTTGAAGCCTTCACAGCTAAACTATATTTTCCAATTGACCGATGAAAAGAAGGAGGTCTGTATTCATATCTAGGTAAGTTGCTCTTGATCTTTAATGCTGAAAGGAGGAAGTACAGTTCAATGAGGAAAAAAATTTCGCTACTGCTGACGGTTGCTTTATGCGCTCAAGTGGGATTCAGCTGGGGCATGGAGAAGAACTACGCAGCAGAAGCAGCAGTGACACAAGCATCTACACAAATTGAAGATGTAAAGGATATCAGTCCATATTCCGGACAAGTAGAAGTGGCTCAAAACCCGAGCCTAACGATGGAGTTAACCCAGCCAGTCAGAAAAGGGGAAGGCTCTATCCGAATTAGGTCTTTGTCTGATAATAAGGAAGTGAAAGCATTTGATTTAGCGACAGAAGTAACGATTTACGAGACCAAAGGTGGCAACGAGATTTCTCCTGAGAGGTACGGTACATATATTACGATGAATTTGGGCGCTACTCAGCTGCAAAGCGGCGGTTATTATGTGCTGATTGATGCAGGGACGTTCATGAAAGAACAGGGAGCACCTTTTGCTGGAATTCAGGATGCGGGCAAGTGGCGTTTCTGGACCGTGGGAATGGGCGAAGTATCTGTCGTTGAGAAAGTGCCGGCGAACGGAGCATCAGGAATACTACCATCTTCAACACTGACACTCAAATTTGCTAAGGAGATGTATCCGGCGGCGGGTGCAATTCAGATCATTAATTTAAAGAGTGGTCAGACCGTAGAAACCATTTCTTCCACCTCCTCTAATGTCAGTGGGGGCGGTACCAATACCATCAAGATTAAACCAGCAACGCCATTTGAAAATAATACATCTTATGAGGTTCTCGTAAGCGCTGGTGCGTTCTGGGACGCGCAGCAGAATAGAAGTGCCGAGATACGTGGGGGAGATTGGCGGTTCCAGGTATCAACCGATACGACCGCACTCACGGTCACATCCTTATCTCCATATGACGGGAATATGAGCGCACCGGTGGATCAGCCGATTACCTTAACTTTTAATAAAGCGCTGGATACGAATTACCCGGGGAACGTCACTTTACGCAAAGCGGGTGGCAGCGTCGTTAATACGACAACCGTCATTAATGATAAGAACCCCAGGCAGCTCGTGATCAGCCCTTCTGCTCAGCTCGAGCATAATACTACATATCAGGTTGATGTACCCGGGGGTGTATTCAGAGATGCGGCTGGTAATACATTCGCGGGGCTTGTCGGCAGTAGTTCATGGAGCTTCAAGACCTTTGCAAGAGATACCTCCGCTCCTGTGCTGCAGACTTCCAAAATGTATACGAATACGCTGATACGTCTTACTTATGACGAATGGTTGAATTCGAATACGAGACCGTTACTATCGAGCTATTCGGTGACGGTCAACGGCGAGACCAGAGGTATAAGTGATGTCAGTATTTCAGGAGACAGTGTCTATATTATGCTTGATACGGGAGTAGCCGTAGGCCAAGTCGTACGTTTATCCTATACGCCGGGCATCAGGCCGCTGCAGGATGATGCGGGGAATGCTGTTGCCGCTTTTTCAAGCAGAGAAATAATAAATGATCTGGATTCTGTGCTTTCTAAACCGAGAGAAGGTACGATATACGGAAATACACTCTATTTATATTTTACGGAGAGTGTAAAAGTGACCTCTTCGTCGGCCAAGGATCAGTTTGTTGTCACGGCGGATGGCAGCAGCATCGGAATTAACAGTATCTCTATAAGTAATGGTTCTGTCGTAACGCTGACTCTTGACCGATCGGTAAGAGATGGTGAAGTTATCCGGGTAAACTACACTCCTGGATCCTATCCGCTGAAAGATAACAGGGAGCAGTCACTTGCAGGGTTTACTGATTTTTTTGTAAGAAACAATAATGACACAAAAGCTCCGGAGTTTGTAGAGGTGACAGCTAGCGGGAATAAAATGTACATCAGGTATAATGAAGCTCTTCGTACGAATGATTTACCTTTAAAAAGTCAGTTCTCTGTGCTTGTGAATCGGACGCCGTTGTTTGTTAACGCGGTGGAAGCAGAGGAAGATACGGTTACCCTCACTTTAGCTAATACATTACAAATGAATCAAGACGTGACTTTATCGTATATTCCGGGTGTAAAAAGGCTCACGGATCTTAATTATAATCCGGCTGGCTATATAAATCTGGTGCCTGTCACGGTGTATGGCAGCGGCAGTGTTAGGCAAGGTGAGGTTCAAGGTACAACAGTGGTGCTGACGATGACAGAAGCCATGCAGAGTTCGGGAACGGTTGCTGCTTCCCAGTTCACTGTGAATGCGGGAGGACAAAATATACAGGCGACAACGGCCGCAGTACAGGGGCAGACCCTAACCTTGACGCTATCTAGTGCTGTAGTGACTGGACAAGCGGTGACCATCATGTACACACCGGGTACAACACCACTTCGAACAGCAGCAGGAGAATTGATCACAGGTTTTGGGCCAATCACTTTGCAGAATAAAACAACAGGTAGTACCGTCCCTGGCAGCGGCAACAATGGAACGGCTGGAATGCCAAGCGGGTTGTCCGTGCTAAACTCCGGGTTGTTTAATGAAACGGGCTACGCGCTTAGCACGGCGGCTACCAAGAGAACGACAGCTTTATCAAAATATAACCGTGCTGTAGGTTCATATAGCGTAAGTGCAGAAACATTGAAGCAGACATTTGCGTTTGCAAGCTCGGCTTCTGGAGTATCCAAGACACTGGTTGTAGAAGTTCCAGAGACAGAGGCTTCCGCTATGGTTGGCTTTCCATCACAAGCGCTGGACGAAATTAAACGTCAATATCCTGATGCAGTGATTGGTGTTAGATATGGTGATCGAATATTCACTGTAGGAGTGTCCGATCTGGATCTCGGCTCTATGGCTGCAAGAGTGTACAGTGATATCACGAAGACGATGCTATATCTTCAGATTGAAGATGTACCATCTAGTTCATCAGTAACGATTGATACCATGCTATCCCAAGCATCAGCAACAAAGCTGTCCACTTATACGGATGTCAGCTCCTTCATCGTAAGTGACACATCTACTAAGGCAGAGGTAGCAGTAAAGGGACAGTATAAACTCAGGCTCAGCAGCATGACAAATGGCAGAACGCTTGGAGTAGTGAAGCTGGATAACACGATTCAAAGACTTAGCCCGGTGCCGAATAAGATTTCGCAAGCAACAGACGCGGTGCTAGTTCAAGCGAATCTTTCAGAGAACCAGGCTTTGATTGCAGCTAACCATCCCGTTCAGTATATGGGCCTGTATGGACACTGGGGCAAGGAAGCGGTTGAAGGGCTGGCAGCAAAGTGGATCATTGATACTGCAGCAGGTGCAGAATATGGTCCGAATACAGCGATCACGCGTGCTGAATTTGCTGGCATGATAGCAAGAGCACTAGGTCTGAATGGGAGCTGGGATACAACGCAGCAGTTTGGAGACGTATCTTACAACGTATCAGGTGCCTATATTGGTGCAGCAGCAAAAGCAGGAATCATTACAGGGCATCAGGATGGTACCTTTAAGCCTAATCAGCTGATTACGCGTGAACAGATGGCGATTATGATGGTTCGTGCGCTGCACTACGGCGGTCATGAATCCGCACTTAACGGTACACCAAACAGCATCCTGAGCAAGTTCAAGGATCGTGTGTACATTCAAGCACCAGATATCGTGGCAGAGGCTGTCCAGCAAGGAATTATAGAGGGGATGACACAGAACACATTTATACCGGGTGGCAATGCAACACGCGCTCAGGCAGCTGTGATGATTACTAGAATGCTAAGCATTTATACAGAATAATCGGACTTCAGCTTTATGACTTGACAAAGATGAGCAATCCTCTTAGATGTTGTTTTCAACAAAATCAATGGATATGTTCAACTTGCTAGATTCTGTTTATAAAGTTAGAGAAAGAGCGTAACTTTTTCCATTTTTAGTAGTCTATTATTGAGAGGATGTACATGTCTTCAGCTCCGTAAGTCTCGATCAAGAGATAAGCGGGGCTGAACTCATATAATAGAAACGCACATAAGATGGGAGAGGCGCTTTTTTTATGAGTAAAGAGAGGAAGCAAGCGGGGAAACTGGCGGCAATGTCAGGCAAGAAGTGGATGATTGTTACGATTGCAGGAGTATTATGGGTTACCCCTGTTCTTGGTACAGGACAGGTGCTGCAGAATACCCTTCAAATATCAAGTGTAGCCATGGCGGCAAGTACAACCAAAATATCTGAAGAGATGATCACGGCGGGAGCCAAAATGATCAATTATCGATATACAACAACGCGTTCGGGGGCTTCATCAAGCGTACTGGCGAATGTGATTCAAGTAGATCTGAACAATCCGAATGTGAAACTGGATGTGATGACAGGTAAACAAGGCAAGTTCAACAGCAAGCAGAGCACTGGGGGAATGGTGAAGGAAACCGGCGCAGTAGCCGGAGTGAATGGTGATTACTTTAATGTAAGCGGAGAAGGCGCGCCGATTGGCGGTCAGGTAATGGATGGAGTGCTGATGTCGACCCCTTCTGAGCTGACCGGAATGCATGCTTTAACGGTAACCAAGGACGGCAAGCCGATGATTGATGAATACAGCTTTGATGGCTCCGTTACCGCTGCGAATGGATCAACCTTCAAGCTGAGAGGAATGAACAAGGAGGATTACACCCTGGAGTCCGGATCGGTCAAATACAGTCATGCAAACTCGATGTATATTTATACATCAGCATGGACTTCACTGAAGCGTCCGAATGATCCGGCAACAGCTGCCGCTACAGAAGTGCTGGTACAGAACGGTATAATTCAGCAAATCTCCTATAAAACGCCACTGAACACGTCCATTCCAGAGGGAGCGTACATTCTGCGAGCTCATGGTACGGCAGGAGAGTGGATCAATACGAATCTAGCAGTCGGACAATCCATTAGTGCAGATTATAAGCTGATCGCGAAGACCACGGGACAAACCGTGAATCCAGACAACTTGGATATGATGATTGGCGGGCATACGCTTCTGGTGAATGGCGGTAAAGCAGCTTCCTTCTCAAGAGATGTATCCAGTATTGGAGGGTACCGAGCTCGTACGGCAGTGGGGTATTCTCAAGACGGCAGATATGTGTATCTAATCGCAGTTCAGGACAACAGCTCAAGCTCGGGAATGTCACTGTCTGAGCTGCAGAAGTTCATGGTAAGCATTGGCGTGTGGAAAGGGATGAACCTTGACGGCGGCGGATCGACAACGATGATTACGAGACCGCTTGGTGAAATGAACACAGGGCTTGCTTTTGCAACGGAATACGGGACAGAGCAGCGTGCTGTCATTAATGGTCTTGGTGTATATTCCCTGGCGCCACAAGGGCAGCTGAAGGGGTTGACGATCAGCGGTACGTCCTCCATGCTCGTTGGACAGGAAGGAACTTACAGCCTCAAGGGCTACGATACGTATTATAATCCTTATGACATGAGCAGCGCTTCAGTGACTTGGAAGTCCAGTAACGGCAATGTCATCAGCACAAGCGGCGGCAAAATAACAGCCAAAGGCGGCGGTACAGCAACCCTAACCGCAGTGAGCGGCTCGGCAAGTGCCAAGATGCAGATCACGGTTGTGGGGGCAGGCAATTTGAAGTCACTTCAAGCGGGCTCTGGTGCGGGTTCACTGCAAAGAGGAGCGGCCATCGCTGTGCCGATCACGGCAACGACCAAAGACGGACAGTCTGTCTCGCTTCCTGCAGACAGCTTGAAGTGGGAATTCGTTGGATTTAAGGGAAGTGTATCTGGTGATACGCTCACGGTATCCTCTGTCAATTCGGGAGCTTCGGTGGGGTATGCCATCGGCCGATATGATGGCTTCAGCACGGTTGTGGTCCTGACGACTGCGGGACAAACGATGTGGGAAAACTTTGAGAATGTAAGCTATCCGATCAGCTTCACGACGAATGCATCCGGTGTTACCGGATCAGCAGGCGTTGTTAACGGAACTGGCGAGAAGTCCGGCTCCAAAGTGCTGGAGCTGAGCTATGATATGAACGGCGGAAGTGGTAAAATGTATGCTTATGCACAGCTTAACGGCACTTCCGGTAAACAAATCGAATCCAGCGCAACGGCGCTGTCTATGGACGTACTTGGCGATCACAGCCTGAATTGGCTGCGGGCAGAGGTACTTGATGCGAATGGCAAAACGGTATACATTGATCTTGCGCGCAATATTAACTGGACTGGCTGGAAGAACATTAGTGTTGATCTAAGCGGTTCAGGCATTGCTTATCCGGCGAAGCTGAAACGGGTATATGTCGTCAATCTTGAGGAAGGTCAAGATGAGAGAGCGATGGCAGGAACGGTAGCCTTCGATAATATTGCGCTGACGATGCCTTCCCTATCTAGTGAAGCAGGATTACCAACAGGAACCGCCAAGTTTGTCATTGGACAGAAATCGGTGACCTTCAATGGAACGAAGAAGGCGATCGATGCGGCACCTGTGCTGAAGAACAACACAACCTATGTACCAATCAAGCATGTGCTGGATGTGTTCGGAGGCAGGGCCACCTGGGACAGCAAGAACCAGCGTGTGACGATTCTCCGCGGCGGCAAGCTGATTGATCTTACAGTAAACGAGAAGGAATTTATCCTTAACGGGCAGCGCCTTAGCGCGAGTGTGGCTCCGTATATTTCCGGTGGTAGGACTTTGGTCCCGCTCAGACTAGTATCTGAACAACTTGGCCTTACCGTAAAATGGGAACAGAAAACGAAGACCGTCACTATCGACTCGTGATATGGTATGATATATCCTGGAAACGTTAGGAATGGAGTCGAAAATTTGTGGACTTTCAAGCTGATGCTATTGACCGCGTCATAAAAAACGCCATGCAGGTCATGGAAAGTAGTAAATATCAGATTTTTGAAATAATGGACTCAGCTCGAACCGAGCTGAAGACGCTCAATCAGGAGATTCAATCCATCCTGAAAGAGACGGCGGAAACGATCGAGAAGGTCGATCAGCTTGAACTCAATTTCCGCCGGTCCCGAATCCGGCTGACAGAGGTCAGCCGGGATTTCGTCCGCTTTTCCGAGCATGACATCAAACAAGCTTATGAAAAGGCGACACAGCTTCAGCTGGATTTGATGATTTACAGAGAGAAGGAAATGTATCTTAAAGCACGTCGTGACGATCTGCAGAAGCGTGCGAAAAGCATTGAGGAATCTGTGGAGCGGGCAGAAACCATCGGTTCACAGATGAATGTTGTCATGGAATATCTATCAGGGGAATTAGGTCAGGTGACCCGAATCATCGAGTCTGCCAAGAATCGACAAATGATCGGTTTGAAGATTATTCTGGCCCAAGAGGAAGAACGCAAAAGAATCGCCCGGGAAATCCATGACGGCCCTGCACAAATGCTTGCAAACTTAGTGCTTAGGACGGAAATTGTAGAAAGAATGCTGGTTAAGCAGGATTTTAAGATGGTACAGGCCGAAATAGTAGATTTGAAGAAACAGGTTCGTTCAAGCCTTGGGGAAATGCGCAAAGTTATATTTAATTTGCGTCCAATGGCACTGGATGACCTGGGCTTAATTCCCACGCTTCGAAAATACGTGCAGGATTTTGAAGAAAAAACGAAAATTCGTGCACTTTTTGAAACGAGAGGGAAGGAACACCGTTTGTCTTCGGCTATGGAGGCTGCCATTTATCGTTTAGTGCAAGAAGGCTTGTCGAATGCAGCCAAGCATGCATACCCGACCTATGTGGTTGTGGAGATCACTTTTCAGGCACAGCTCGTCAAGATTGTTGTACAGGACAACGGGCTTGGCTTTAAGCCCGAACTTCTGGAACAGAAGAGCAAGGACCATTCACACTTTGGTCTGATTGGTATGCGTGAGAGGGTCGAGCTGCTCGAAGGCCGGATGGAAATTGAATCAGGAGAGAATCAAGGCACCAAGATTGTGATTCATATCCCGACAAACGTGGAAAAGGGAAAGGAGTAGCAGGATGGAAAACCAGAACATAATGAGGGGTAACATTAAGGTATTATTGGCTGATGATCATCAGCTGTTTCGTGAGGGTTTGAAACGAATCTTGAACATGGAGGACGATATCGAGGTTATCGGCGAATGCGGCGATGGTATTCAGGTATTGGAGTTCTGTAACCAGAGCAAGCCGGATATCGTTCTTATGGACATCAATATGCCTGTGGAGAACGGGGTTGAAGCGACGGAGAAGCTGAGAGAGCTGTTCCCGGACGTGAAGGTTATTATTTTGTCGATTCACGATGATGAGAGCTATGTATTTGAAACATTGCGCAAGGGCGCGAATGGTTATCTGCTGAAGGACATGGAGGCAGAGTCGCTTATTAACGCAATCCGTTCCGTGCATGAAGGATATGCCTTTATCCATCCAAAAGTAACAGGCAAGCTCATTTTGCAGCTGCGCCGGATGACATATTTAAATGAGACAGGCGCTATGAATGAAGGCGGCGTGAAGGAAGCTGGTGTCAAATTCGTTGCAGGCGATAACAATCCGTTGACCCGCCGTGAAGCAGAAGTGCTACGTCTGATGGCGGAAGGCAAGAGCAATAAGATGATTGGTGAGTTCCTCTTTATCAGTGAGAAGACAGTGAAGAACCATGTCAGCAGTATTCTGCAAAAAATGGAAGTGGATGACCGTACGCAAGCCGTAATCAACTCCATTAAATATGGATGGGTTACGCTCTAAAGACGACATGAGTCTTCGGCATAAGGGAAGTCAGTATATGGCTTGCCCTGGGGGAACTGCTGAAGTAATACGTACAGTTAGTGGTCTCTGGTGCTACATAGAAAGCATGTGCGGGGGAACGTTTCATGTGCTGTGTACTCCTCATACAGCGTTGAAACGTGAGAAGATATAAGTTGATCTAAAGTTAAGGGCACTGACGTTGATTTGTCGTTTCTGATTCTGAATCGAATGATACGGCAAGGAACAAATTAGTTTTTACTTTAGTTCGTTTGTATAGTTATGGAATTTTTGAAAGCGAAAGAAAAAACAACATTTCTTTTCATAAAGATAGAATGTTACATTTCTATAGTATAGTAAAGAACTAAAGCACAGAACGAAGGATGCTTTAGTTCCATGTATGCTTGATAGAATGAGCTAGAGGACGCACATTATTGTCTTTATTCGATTTGTTCATATTGGCTCGCACCCAATAATAACGATTCTTCCTGCGGTTCATCTGTTCAGTATATCGTGTTAGTAAAAAATAAGTTCTATTCTATGTTCTGAAGATCCATTTGACTGTGTCACCGTCCCGGGTATCCGCATATATTGGCGGTATAAATAAGATCCGCCGGCTGGTCATTCACACGGCTGCTGTGAAATGAGTAGTTTTGCGGGCAATTGCATCCATGGATGCAATAGGGAGGTGTAGTCGTATTTGATCGAACATTTGATATGGATTGCGCTTGTCTATGGCTTAACAGCCTTATGCGTTCGGTATTTGTACGCACGTTCACAGACGAAGCAGCAGCCTGCCGCCATACCCGTTCACTATGTTCTCATCACATGTAACCATGGACTTCAGCTGGAGTGGATTATCCGTGGGTTGTCCATCGACGCTATGTTTCGAGGTACTATTCATAAAGTAACTGTGATGGATCTTGATTCCAAAGATGAAACTCTTTCGCTTCTATACCGGCTCGGGGGTATTGCAGGCTTGGATTTGAGTATTGTCGCAGCAAGCGAGGAGCCGATGAGCACCTTATCTGCATTACAGCCAGCAGTGTACGAAGACGTCAAGTTCATTGATCTTCGCAACGATGTAATTTTAACGGAATTTCCGTTCGTCACTAAACATTAATCCTATTATAAGACGAATATATCGTTAAAAAGTTGCGGTATTGTCATTAATATTGTAAATATAGGCACTCTTTGGTTTAATTTAACTGTAGAAGAAAAGTATGAAGCACATACTTCGGCAAATACGCCGGGTATGTGCTTTTTTTTGCGTTCATAGATGGAGGTTTGGCTGAAATTGGAAGGTTAAATACTGAGGAAAATGAGGGGATTAGATGAAAATCGGTCTATATGCGATCAGATCATGCACATCGTCTGGAGAATGCAGTGATTGGAGGATATATCTATCTCTTCACTTGAGTGTAGATTGGCTGTGGTGGAGAGAGCAGCTTCGTGAATTATCTTCAGCGGGAATATGGCAGGTAGTCTTGATATCAGAAGGTATGCCTTTATCCTGGGCGTATCGGGTGCAGAAGGGATTATTTATAGATGGGGCAAGGACATTGGGCTTTGGAGGATCAGGCAGAGCTGGAGTTGACTGGTGGGAGAGTATAAAGTTTTTGCTTGCCCCTTTGATCAGGGCAGAGCCTGGTGAGCAAGGAGAGAGGATGTTTCGAGCGTGTGTGGAGATAAGGGAGCTTCAGATTGGGCTTAGCGGGATGGAGGAATGGGGGGAGAGACAAAAGGCTAAGTCAGAGGATGAATTATTTAGGGAGGTTGCGATAACAGAGCATGTAGATCAGAGAAGAGCAGGTTGCATAGGGTTTAATTCGGAGGATGAGTTATATCTGCTGAGAGTGAGGGCAGAGAGAGCGGCACAGCAGCTGGCAGGAAGACAGCTGCTCATGCCGGAGGCCCAGGCACTGCTTGCCGAGACCGCTCCCGCGATAGGGAGCGAGTGGCAGGCTGCAGTGCAGCTGGCGTATTTGGCGGGGCGGGTGAAATATAGGCCCGCCCTTGCCCCGCCGCAGGCGGCGCGCTCTTCTCGATTCGACTGGCCTTGGGCCAGACGAGAGCAGCTGCGCTGCCGCCGATGCGGCAGCATGGCCGCACAGCAGAGTGCGTGTGCGGCCTGCGGATCTGCGGCGTGCGCCTATTGCGAGGCCTGCCTCGCGCTCGGGCGCAGCCGCTCTTGCGCGCTGCTGCTCGAAGGCGCAGCGCTTCCGGCCGTGCGGGGCACGGCCGGGGGTTCCCCCACCGATCTGGTGAGTCGGTGGGGGCTTAGCCCAGCGCAGAGCGCAGCCACAGGCGCGGCGCTGGCGTATTTGGCCCGGCGACGTGAGGACGCCCGGGCGAAGGGCCGGTTCTTGCTCTGGGCCGTGACCGGCGCAGGCAAGACCGAGATGACCTACCCGCTGCTGGATTACATCCTCGCGAGCGGCGGCAGCGTGCTCGTCGCCACACCGCGCCGCGATGTGGTGCTCGAGCTCGCACCGAGGGTGGCCCGCGCCTTCCCGAATACGGCGAGGGTCACCCTCTATGGCGGAAGCAGCGAACGCTGGCAGCGAGGGCAGCTGACCCTCGCTACGACCCATCAGCTGCTGCGCTTCCGTCACGCCTTTGACCTGGTCATCATCGACGAGCTCGATGCCTTCCCATATCACAATGACCCCATGCTAGGCTATGCCGCCGAAGCATGCTGCAAGCCGGGAGGCAGCTTCATCTATTTATCTGCCACCCCACCTGCACAGCTGCAGCGGGAAGCAGCCCGGGGCAAGCTTGCTCATGCCAGAGTGCCTGTTCGCTTCCATCGGCACCCGCTGCCTGTTCCGGTATATATGAAGCTTCCGTACGTAGCGCAGCAGCTGAAGCAGCGCAAGCTGCCACGCGAGCTTCAGCTGAGGCTTAAGCAATCCTTGGAGCGAGGAGCGCAAGTGTTTCTATTCGTTACTCGGATCGCACAGATTGAGTCCTTCGTTGCCCTTCTTCGAGCAGGCCTGCCAGGTATTCGTGTCGAAGGCACTTCTTCAGAAGACCCTTTACGGGGGGAGAAGGTAATATCTTTTCGCGATCGCAAGATTCGTTTGCTCGTAACAACAACCATCCTGGAACGCGGTGTGACCGTACCGAAGAGTGATGTATATATTTTAGATGCTAACACCAGGTTGTTCGATGATGCATCGCTCGTGCAGATGGCAGGTCGAGCAGGTAGATCCAAGGACGATCCTGCTGGAACCGTCATTTTCGGCGCTCCAGAAGTAAATCGTGCCCAGAAAGTCGCGGTCCACCAGATCAAACGCATGAATACCATCGCTCGCCGTAACGGTTATCTGGTAAAGTAAGCGCGCGCCGTGTCTCTTTGCATGCGGTGTTGTAGGGAGATGTCACAGGCACCGGATGCCAGAGGGGCTCCGTCGTCGAACGTTTCAGCAAGATTACATTCAGCTAAAAACAGTTAACCTTTACAGCCACATAACAACACCATGCTCATAGACCAATGAAATGAGGGAAGCCCATGAGAATGAACATTTTGAACCGCATATCTGCATTTATACATAGCTTGGCAGCTCCTTCAGGGAATACTTGTCTCGCCTGCGGCACACATGCTCCGCTCTCTAAGGAACTGCCCGGAATCTGCCATCGCTGCGTTCATTCTATTCCTTGGATTACTCAGATTCGCTGTGTAAAATGTGGACGGACAATAGGCTGCCCGGACTGCTCAAGAGAAGATTATAACCGCCGCTCCTTTGAATGTAACCGAAGTGCTGTAGCATACGACGCGTTAATGAGAGAATGGCTGGCGGTATATAAGTATCGGGGGAAAGAAAGATTCGCTCCCTTATTCGGGGCGATGCTCAATAAGGCGTACTTGGGAATGCAGAGAGAATATTCAGCAGCAATGTTTCAACACGACACCTGCAAGATGGGTAACCGTCTGAGCGTAAACCAATCTATTGATATCGAAGCCAAGGTTTCGGGAATTAACCCCCGTGAACTATCCGTAAACAAGTACAAACCAGATATCTGGCGAGCAGATGCGATAACCTATGTGCCTGTAAGTCATGAGCGACTGATGGAGCGAGGATTTAATCAGGCCGAACGGATGGCAGTCGAGCTATCGAGGTATCAGGGGCTGCCCGTAGTTCCTTTACTGCAAAGAACCAAGCACACAGAGAAGCAGAGCTTCAAGGGACGAAGAGAAAGGGAAGTCTCCATGCGACATGCTTTTAATCTGCGTCCGGACACAGATCAAATCTTCAGTGAACTAATCAATCACAAATTGAACAGCAATCTATATGGAGATAAGAACCACACTATTAACGATAAGATACAGATGAATATCCTATTGGTAGATGATGTTTACACGACAGGCAGCACTCTGGAAGCATGCTGTAAAGTGATTCAAGAGTGGGGAGCACACAGAGGCGTTCATATTTTAATGTATACCATTACGTGGGCTAGATCTTAAAAAGAAGAATATTTGGTAATCATCATTTCTAAGCTTATTTTCTGAATCCCGTTACCGATAAATAAGGTAGGGAGTAGTCAGAGAGACCGAGTTATACTTGTAGAAGTACAGAGAGAATGAGATTCAGGAAAGAATCGATTTTACACAATCATGCAATTGTTATATGTATGTAATGGAGTATTCCTATACAGATGACAAGCTATTTTAAGGTAGGTTATAATGACGGAAAGTAAATGGTTTTCATGCAGAAGGGGGCGTATAGAGGATGAATGTCGGTAACTGTCCTCGCTGCGGCAAGCTGTACGTGTTAAACATGTTGGAGGCTTGTCCTTCTTGTCTAAAAGAGGTTGAGCAGCAATATTATGAATGTGTGGAATATTTACGCAAAGAGAAGGGCGCGAACATACAACAGCTATCGGATGATACAGGTGTATCCATTAAACAGATAACGAAATTTATCAAAGAGGGACGCATATCGGTGAAGGATGCACCCAATTTGACCTATCCCTGCGAGGTGTGTGGTACTTTTATTCGAGAGGGCCACATGTGCGACGGCTGTCGTGCGCGCTTGACTAAGGAATTGGCCGGTGCAACCCAGGAGGTAAGTCAGGGGGAGGCATCTGGTTTAGGCTCTGGTGCCTACAATGCAATCGACAAATTTAAGCGTTCTTAGGAGGCATGGCTCAATTCTAGGGTGCTCTATAAACAATGTTTCAACCTCTACCGATAACTTTAGTAAAGATTATCGGTTTTTTATTTTAGGAGATTCTTGATCCTAAATTCTTATGAAAGCAGGTGTTCATTATGAAGATTAATGAATCCGGACGAATTGGAGCGATTAACTCTTATTCGAGAAATATAGAATCCGGTCAGCAGACCGAAAATAAGAAGAGCAAGCGTAAGGATGAGGTATCGATCTCGCCCGAAGCTATGGAAATGCTCAAGCAGCAGGAACAGGTAAATAACAGCGAACGTGCACAGCGTATTCAGGAGCTGAAGCAGCAGGTCGCTTCAGGAACATATAAGGTTGACACAGAACAGCTTGCAGAACGCATGATGCCGTATTTTAATCCGAGCTCGGAGAAATAGGAGAAGCCATACAATATGTCCTTAAATCAATTGATTGATGCACTCCAGAAATTAATTGTCACTCATCGTCAAATGCTGCAAACGGCCGAAGTAAAAAGAGAAGCCGTTATGAAAAACGATACGGATACGCTAATCAAGCTATTGAATCAGGAATCAATGATTCTGAAGCAGATTCAGAGTCAGGAGGCTGAGCGGAGCGAGGCTGTAGGCGCTTTTTTGTTGGAACGGGGAATCAAATCGAAGCTGAATCTTAACATTTCCGAAATCTCGCGTCTCGTATTTGATGTAGAGGATAAGAGAAGACTGCAAGAGGTTCAGAATGAACTCAGCAATACGTTAAGAGAGCTCAAAGAAGTGAATGATCTCAATCAGAGACTGGTAGAGCAGTCCCTTGCTTTCATTGATTATTCGCTGGATGTGCTCGTAGATAAACCGACCCAGGCACCGGTATACCAGCACCCGGATCATCGTCAGAGTACGATGGGCCAATTCGGATTATTTGACTCTCGTGCTTAAATAGGAGGATTAAACGATGGTTTCAACCTTTCATTCAATAGAAACAGCCAAGCGCAGTTTGTTTACCCAAACGGCTGCACTGAATACAACAGGCCACAATATTTCCAATGCCAATACGGAGGGGTACTCAAGACAAGTTGTCAAAATGACAGCCTCTTCCCCGATGGAACCGCTTGCGTTTCTTAGGTCCACCAATCCGGGTCAGCTTGGATCAGGGGTAGAGTTCTCCGCGATTGAGCGTATTCGCCAAGGATTCTTGGACAGCCAATACCGCAGCGAGAACTCTAGCCTTGGGAATTGGGAAGTTCAATATGATACGCTTGATAAAATTCAGGGCATTATGACGGAACCTTCTGATACAGGACTTCAAACGGTATTGGATAACTTCTGGGGGGCATGGTCTGATCTAAGTAAAGATCCCGAGAATTTAACCGCCCGTAATATTGTAAAAGAAACTGCTCTCGCTCTGACAGATGCCATGAATCTGATGAGCAACCAGCTGAATGGGCTAAGTCAGGATCTTACGAATAGTGTTGGCGTGAAGGCTCAGGAAATTCAAGGATATATTACTTCCATTGGAGAGCTTAATCAAACGATTAGCCGGATTGAATCGCTGGGAGATAATGCAAATGATCTTCGAGATCAACGTGATCTGTTAACAGACAAACTTTCCAAGATTGTAGATGTGACGGTAACTGAGAATGATCAAGGGTATAATATCTCCATTGGGGGACAAGAACTTGTAAATGGTACGGCCGTTACGCAGGTGACTAGCGACCTTCTTACCGATGCTTACGCTGCTGGTGATCTTACAGGCGGGGAAGTCTACGGGATGATCGTATCCCGGGATCAATTTGTAACCGGCTTCCAAAATGATCTGAATCAGCTGGCAAATACCATTGCAAATGGCGATGTAACGATAAAATTGCCTGCCGGTTCTTCCATTCGTGAAGGCACGTTGGCACAGGCAGATACAGTGATTACCGTGAACGGAGTAGAATCTACCGTTCTTGCAGGACAGGCCTTTCCGGCCGGAGCAGTGCTTAAGAATGAAACACCGCTTACTGTACAAGGGATTAACGGTCTGCACCAATTGGGTTATGCACTGGATGGGTCTGCAAGTGCAGGTATACCATTCTTCACATCGACGGACGGTGGTCCGATCACCGCAGCAAATATTACGCTGAATCAAGTTATTCAGTCTAACCCCAACGCAATTGCTTCGTCACTTCGTGTGGATGCTAACGGCAATGCAATTAAGGGGAACAACTCCTTAGCTAACCTGATGGGAAGCTTGAAGGATCAGGCTTTTACGGTACCCGGTGGAACAGACTCCACAACGATTAACGATTATTACAAATCCATGGTCGGCGAGCTCGGAATTCAGACACAGGAAGCTTACCGCAAAGCCACGAACTCCACATCTCTCGTGATCCAAGTAGAGAATTCAAGACAATCCGTCAGCGGCGTGTCTTTAGATGAAGAGATGAGTAATATGATCAAATTCCAGCATGCATACAGTGCATCTGCTAGATTCATGACCACTTTTGATGAGCTGTTAGATAAATTGATTAATAGTACAGGAACAGTAGGAAGATAAGATATAGATTTATAGGAGGGCTTTTCGATGTTTAGAGTGACCTCGAATATGATGTCCAGTACACTCATGAATAACATTAACCGCAACGCGAAGCAGTTGAATGACACACAGATTCAAATGTCTACAGGAATGAAGATTAATAAGCCCTCAGATGATCCAGTAGGTCTTACATATGCTCTGCGATATCGGACGGAGCTAAATTCTAATGAGCAGTATCAAAGCAATGTGGATTCAGCAGTATCCTGGTTGGATTATACGGATACGGTAGTATCCCAAACCAATGAAGTGTTGCAACGGATGCGCGAGCTGACCGTAATGGCCTCTAATAGTACAAACCCCCAGGATGCTCGGGAAAGTGTTCGTCTGGAGATTGGCCAGTTGAAGGAACAGCTTATAGAAATCGGTAACAGTCAGCTGAATGGAAAATATATTCTGAACGGTCAAACGTATAACCAACAGCCGTATAATTTTCCAAGAGATGCTGAAGGGATATCAGATACGTCTGGATTTGCTTCTGACATGATCGACACTGGCGATGTAAATTATGCGGTTGGCAGCGGGATTGAACTGGCGATTAACGTCAGTGGTAATGCCATCATGGGCTCTGCCGAGGAAGAGGATAACGTATTTGCAATCGCCGATCGTTTAAACCAGGCTTTGGCTGATGGGGATTTGGAAGGTATTTCAGATGAATTAGCTCAACTCGATTCGCGAGTAGATAAACTGCTCGCTGCACAAGCTGGCGTTGGTGCGAAGATGAACAGGGTTGAACTGATGCAGAATAGACTCGGAGATATGGAATATAACCTGACTAGTCTCCAGTCGAAAACGGAAGATGCTGACTATGCGGAGCTTGCCGTACAATCACAGATTCAGGAAAATATCTATAACGCAACACTTTCTGTCGGTTCTAAGATTATCTCATCTTCTTTGGTTGATTTTCTAAATTAGATTCACATAGATAGGGGGATTTATATTGAGCTCGATCCCTATACTTCAAATTAGACAGAAGCCGGCTCTTCTCGGCATTGATGCCGATTTGGGGCAATATTCGATAAGACAGCCTGAGGCAGATCTTCAAATTAAGACAAGCCCTGCCACCATTCGTATAGATTCTCATGAGCCGGAGCTGGTCGTCGATCAATCAAGGGCTTTTGCAGCAATTACGGGGGGACCCCATTTAGAAATGACACAGCGGCTCTATTCAAATGTGAAGCAAATTTTTTTAGAGGGTATCGCGAAAAGAGTGGAGCAGGGAAACCGAATCGCGGAATTTTTCAAGCCAGGCAATTCGATCACTGAGGTGTATGGTAAAGATACGGGAGAGGTCTCTTTTGCGGAATATAGAGGAGAGGCCTCGATAGATAATGTAGACGTGCATTTCAATATAACGCCAACGGATATCAAGATTGAGAAGAGTCCGATAGAAATTGATGTGCAGGTAAACAAGCCAGAGATTGAGTATCGCCGTGGTAAGCTTCAAATTTATATGCTGCAATATCCCTCAATTCAATTTATTCCACCAAAAGTGGACCAAACCGTGTAACATAGAAGCTATAGAGAGGCATTTAAGCCAGATCTGTAGCTTTTTTTATTGGTAAATTTATAGATGTGTGTTAGAGAATTAAAGGAGAGATGAACAGTGATTATTGAGACCTCTTCATGGGGAATTTTAGAAATTCAAGAAGATCAAATATATGTGTTTAATAAAGGAATTCCAGGCTTTGAGGATGAGAAGGAGTTTGCAATTATTCCTTACGAAAACAGTCCGTTCGGTATTATGCAATCCATGAGCGAGCCGGGGCTTTCATTTTTGCTGGCAGATCCATTCCTGTTTGAGCCGGAGTATGAATTTGAACTGCCTGATCATGAGACTACAGAGTTAGATATTGAGTCGAGCGTATGGGTAAGATGTATAGTCACTCTCCAGAGCTCTATCGAGGAGTCCAGTTTGAACTTATTGGCTCCCATAGTCATTAACCCTGATAATAATAACTGTAAGCAAATTGTACTTCATCAGTCCGGATATCAAACGAAGCACAAGATGAAGACTTTATCTGCAGCAGGACAGCTTTTCGCAAAGGGCGGTGAATAAAATGCTTGTTCTATCCAGAAAAAAAGGCGAAAGCATCGTCATTGATGAACAGATCGAAGTCACTGTGCTCGGAGTGGAAGGAGACACAATTCGGATCGGTATCCAGGCTCCTGCAGAAGTAGATATTTTCCGCAAAGAAGTACATTTGGCCATCCAGGAAACCAATAGGCAATCGGCTGCACCTAACGTCGAAAATATTCAAGCTTTAATGCAGCAGTATCAGCAGACGATAAGAAGAGAAAAATAATAAAGTTTTATTTGTCTTTGCTATAAATAAAAGAGTAATCCCAGACGATAAATAATGTAGACGCTAAGAGGCAAGGGCGGCCGACCTTTCGCCTTTGGCGTTCCACATGGACGTGGACATTATCTATTTCAGGGAGGAAATATTAACATGATTATTAATCACAATATTGCGGCTCTTAACACTTCTCGTGCACTGAACAGTGCTTCTGAAGCACAAAGCAAATCTATGGAGAAATTGTCTTCCGGTCTTCGCATCAACCGTGCTGGTGATGACGCTGCGGGTCTTGCAATCTCCGAAAAAATGCGTGGACAAATCCGCGGTCTTGACATGGCTTCCCGTAATGCTCAAGACGGTATTTCCCTGATTCAAACTACTGAAGGTGCTTTGAATGAAACACACAGCATCCTGCAACGTATGCGTGAGCTTGCGGTACAATCTTCTAACGATACAAACACGGATGCAGACCGTGCTGAACTTCAAAAAGAAGTCGATCAATTGTCCCAAGAAATCTCCCGTATTGGTGCAAACACTGAGTTCAATACTCAAAAGCTTCTTGACGGTTCTTTTAGCGGTACATTCCACATCGGTGCAAACTCCGGTCAAAACATTTCCGTATCGGTTAGCAACATGACTGGTAATGCATTAGGTGTTACTGGCGACGCTAAACTTGCTCAAACTGTTGCGATAACAGATGGCGGAGATACAACACAAGATATTGCTGCTGGCACTTATAAAATTGATGGTAACGACTTGAAAGACGCCGATGGTAATGTTGTTGCTAGCACAACTGACGAAGGAACAACTTGGGCAACAGCAAACGGCGATGATACAATCGTGTTCGCTAACCCAGTAACTTCTGGTGAAATCACTATTGCTGGTACTAACGCAACAGGAACAACAAATGTAGCTGATACAGGTCTTCAAGCTGGTGAATATAATGTTGACTACACTTCTGCAACTGACGTTAAAATCACTGATGCTAACGGTAAAGTAGTTGCAACTTCTGGTGATGGACAAAACTTCACCGACAAAAACGGCGAAACATTTAATTTAGGTTTCGCAATCGGTGCTGACACTACATTATCTGTTGGTGGTACTGATATTACTAACGCTAAAAATGCTGACGCGGCAATCACTGTATTTGATAAAGCTATCGAAACTGTATCCGCTGAGCGTTCTAAACTTGGTGCGGTGCAAAACCGTCTTGAGCACACAATCAACAACTTGGGAGCTTCTTCCGAGAACTTGACTGCTGCTGAATCCCGTGTTCGTGACGTGGATATGGCTGCTGAAATGGTTGAGCAAACAAAGAACTCCATCCTTTCTCAAGCTGCTCAAGCAATGCTTGCTCAAGCAAACCAAAAACCACAAGCAGTACTGCAATTGCTGCAATAGTATTAACCATATTCTTAATCAAAGCCCTGGGCATAAGCCTAGGGCTTTTTCTCTATTTAACCGCTAATATACTCCCATATTTAAGGATATCTCTTAAGCTGTACTCATTAAAAACCGATAAAAGTAGTAATAATCCTATTCGAAGTCGGAGGTTGTCATTTAATGAATATACAATTCTCTTTGTCAGCTAATGTTTCGGCTAATCTAGGTCTAGGAAATGGTTCGAACCCACCCACAAATGGTCGTGAGATAGAAGCCGATGGTTTAAACAATTCTGTGGGACAATCCACACAATCCAAGAACTTGGAGCAGCAATTACGCCAGCTGGAGAGTGTGTCTAAAGAGTTGTCTGCCAGGGGGACGACGTTGGACATTAGTGTCCATGATAAGACGCACCAAATTATGGTGAAAGTGCTTGATAAGGAAACAGGTGAATTAATAAGAGAAGTACCGCCGGAAAAGATCGTAAATCTCGTAGCAAGTATGATGGAAATGGCAGGAATTATCGTAGATAAAAAGTTATAGATTTAGGGAGGTATATACTAAAGTGAGAATAAGTGGATTAGCATCAGGAATGGATACGGACACAATTGTCAAACAGATGATGTCGATTGCGCGTCTTCCACTAGATAAAGTCAATCAAAATAAACAGGTATTAGAATGGCAGCGTGAATCCTACCGCGAAATTAATAGTAAAATCGTAGACTTCCGTAATAACAAGCTTAGCAGCTGGAGAATGTCTCAAACATTCAATTCCCAAAAAGCAACGGTTTCAGGCGATACTGCTGCATTGAAAGCGTCAGCGACCAGCTCTGCGAATGGTGTTTCGATGTCTGTACGTGTTGAACAACTTGCGACAAAGACGGGTATGGAAGGCACGTTAACTTCTTCAAGTGGAAGAGTAACTAATACAACGACTCTTGGCTCATTGACTGGTTCAGGCTCAGACAAATATGATCTTAAAATTAATGATAAAACTTTTTCATTTTCCAAGAATGATTCTATCGCCACTGTAGTAAGTAAAATAAATAGTAGTGGAGAGGCAACTGCTATTTTTGATGAAGTAACTGGAAAGCTATCTATTACAGCTAAAGATTACGGTGTAAAAACGGAAGATTTTGAAGTTAGCGGTACATTCGCCAATTTGATAGGCAGTACTGGAGTCACTGAAGGACAGCAAGCGATAGTTCATATAAATGGAACGGAGATGAATTTTGATAGTAATTCGATCAATGTCAATGGGGTCCAAATGAACCTGACAGCTGTCTCCAAAACTGGTGAAACGACAGATATTGTTATAGAACAAGATAGTACAAACGTCGTGGAAACTGTGAAGTCTTTTGTAGAGCAATATAACGAACTGCTTAGTCTCCTCAACAATAAGACGAATGAAGAGAAGTATCGGAATTTCCCACCACTCACAGACGCTCAAAAAGAAGAGATGAGCGAGGACGAGATTGAAAAGTGGACTGAGAAAGCGCAAAGTGGTCTGTTAAAAAATGATGATATGTTAAGATCTGCTGTTTCTTCTATGCGAAATGTTATCACAAGTTATTTGGGCAGCAGTCCTGGGGGAATAAGCTTAGCGGATATCGGCATAACAACAGGGAGTTATACAGAGAACGGAAAATTGTATCTTAACGAGGACAAGCTTAAGAAGGCAGTTGAGAGCAATCCAACTGGCGTTATGGAACTATTTCAAGGATCTGCAACGGATAACTCGGTAGATGGATTGTTTGATGAGTTGTATACAACCATGGGTAATACCCTGGACCGAATTGCGGAGAAGGCAGGCACCAATAAATTGTCTACGGACGTAACGGCTGCGTTTAATACAACAGGAGCAATGCACAGACAATTACAAAATTACGAAAGACAAATTACATCGCTAACTAATAAAATGACAACCTTGGAAGAACGGTATTATGCGCAGTTTACAGCAATGGAGAAGGCCATCTCTCAATTAAATACCCAAACGAATAGTCTAGCCCAGTTGTTTAATACGGGAAGCCAATAGTAAAGGATGATAAATGATGATCACATCACCATATGATAAATATCGGAGTTCAGCTGTTTCTACAGCTTCTCCTGCAAAACTGCTGCTCATGCTCTATGATGGAGCCATTCGATTTATAAATGCGGGGATTGAAGGCATTACGAATTCGGATTATCAAACAGCCAACACAAATTTAGGCAAAGCCCAATCCATCATCAGTGAATTGAATGCTACACTGGATCGTTCTATGCCGATCTCAAGTAACCTTGAGGCTCTGTATGAATACATTTCACACCTACTAATGCAATCGAATGTAGACAAGAATGAAACGCCTGCTAAGGAAGCATTAGGATATTTAAAAGAAATGAGAGAGACTTGGGCTGAAGCTAGTAAATTAGCTTTAGCGTCAGGTGGAATGAAAAATGGATAATCTTATAATGGAATTGGAGCAACTGACTTTCTCGGTTACGACGAATCTGAATCAGCTGGATTTCGAGCAAATGCAGCAATTTGTTGAGGATCGCCAGCTTATCGTTGATGAGATGAACATAGTTGGGGCAACAAGCCAATTGACCCACGAACAGTCAGGTAAATTGGCTAATATCTTAAAGAATGATGTGGTCATTTCACAACGAATGGAATCTTTAAAAGAAGAAGCAGGGTCATGGCTACTTCAACGTCAGGCAGCGAAATCTCAGCGTGGAGCTTATGAGGCAAGCTATACTCCAGACAGTATATTAATGGATTATAGAAAATAAAGGAAATAAAAATTGCATAATGGTGATACGAAGGAACAAAAAAATGACCACTTTAGGGTCTTTTTTTGTTAGGAATTGATGGAATTAAGAAGTAATCGGTGGAGAACTTATCAATGAGTATCATATCGTTTTTACTTCAAATTTTCCTTATTTTTAATATTGTATTTCTAAAAGATTTAAAAAGGTGATTTCTCATTACTTAAGTGATTGTGTCTAGATGTATTATCATAGGCTACATTTTTCGACAAAATATTAACTTTATTATGTCATATATTTGAAGGTAACCATTTTCTTTTCCAATTGACAATGGATAACTTTGGATGGTATAGTCGGAGTTGTGAGCCAAGCTCACTTCATTTGATGACGAAGGGAATGTTCGTGCATGCAAGGTAAAGTTAAATGGTTTAACGCAGAAAAAGGTTATGGTTTCATCGAGACTGAGGAAGGCGGCGACGTATTCGTACACTTTTCCGCAATCCAATCCGAAGGCTTCAAGACTTTGGAAGAAGGTCAATCTGTAGAATTCGAAATCGTCGAAGGCGCACGTGGACCACAAGCTGCTAACGTAATCAAATTATAATCATCTCGGCTTAGCCCGACCTACATATAACGGTTAGATGGTTAACAATTGAGTTTAGCTAGCGTCAACCTTGAGACAGTTGTCTCAAGGTTTTTTTTGTTATCTCCAGCGGGCTTCATTTATTCCCATCGCTGTAATGGAGCACGATGCTACGCGTATACTAGACTAGTCCATTCAGCTTCTTCATTATTGCCCGGTGCAACACACTCGTAATTATTCAAGGTTGCATTGTATATATTTCATCGCATTATATATTTCACTTTACGCATATTTCATCCTAGAATTTGTTCTTTCCCAAGATCTCAGCCCCATTTAGGGCGACACCAAGCTTTTTCACCAAGATCTGAAGTTTATTTTTTTGCATCCCCAGATTTTTTTATTTCGTATTTTATTAAGTTTCCGACAAAACAAGCGATAATCTCCGCCAAAATCTGCACAAATCTTCTCGACATTCATGCATGAATAACACAATATTTTAACCGATTCCTGCTCACCTCAAACGCTCCTCATACAATTGTCATCACTTTGTGTTATATGTGTGTAAAACACCTTCATTATTTTTACATTCGCCTAACAAACATGTTATAATCGAGGTGCAAAGGAAAAGGAGGAATTGCCCTATGAATTTGAGTATTCGAGGTCAACAAATCGAGGTTACCGATGCTTTGAAAGATTACGTCGACAAGAAACTTAGCAAGCTAGAGAAGTATTTCGATGAACCTCTAACCTCTGATGGCAATGTGACACTAAGCGTGAATGTACACCGCGGGTTCCACACTGTTGAGGTTACGATTCCGATGAAAGGTCTGGTCCTTCGTGCAGAAGACGAGAGTACTGACATGTACGCTTCCATTGACGCTGTGGTGGAGAAGCTTGAACGTCAGATCCGGAAGCATAAGACGAAGATCAACCGCAAATTCCGTCAAGATGACAATTTGAAGACGTTTTTTGTAGAAGATGTTCCAGCCAGCCCGTCCCCAGCCTCAGATGAGGAGCTGGACAGTGAGTATGATGATCTGGAAGTGGTCCGTACGAAGAGATTCTTCCTGAAGCCGATGGATGTGGAGGAAGCCATTTTACAGATGAACATGGTCGGCCATAACTTCTTTGTATTCTCCAATATTGAGAACAATGAGGTCAATGTCGTGTACAAACGTAATGACGGCAAGTATGGCTTGATCGAGCAAGAGTAAGCAAGTAACATTAAATTTTTGACTAAATCTCATTGTATTTCAAATTATTTGATTTCAACAACTCGGAGCTAATGTGAAGTGAACTTTAACTTATGAAAAATGATGATGAAGGAACCGCACAGTATGTCAGCTGTAAGGTATTAATCAAGGAATCAAACTAACTGGAAAATAACCAAGAGAAAGGGTGAATGTGGATAGCCTGATAAGGGATATTCATCTGCCTGAGTCGTTTCTCATTGGAACCCGTAGCCGCTACCGTCAGTTCAAAGACTTTGGCAATCGACGAGCCAAGGGTGCCCTTACGCCTTGTCGCAGACCATATCTATGGGAAAAGCAGCAGTTATGCCGCGTTCATTGACGTGCAGACCTGCTTCAACAGCCAGCACATTCTCGGGACGAACGCCAATAGACAGGAGCGTCATATCGGTGGACACAAGCAGGCCGCTGGAAAGCTCGATCCGGCTCCCTCCATCGTGAAAGGCTCGAACACCATCCTCCAGAATTAAACGGACCCCTTGTTCCATCAGATGTGAATGTACGATGGAGGCCATCTCAAGACCTATAAATCCACCCCCAACGACAACGGCCTCCTTCGGCTTTTCTTTCTCTATATATTGTTTGATCCGGTCGGTATCCGGGATATTGCGCAGTGTGAATACGTTGCGGGATTCCGACAGGCCGGGTATGTCCGGCACGATGGGCTTCGCGCCAGGCGAGAGAATCAAATAATCGTAACTTTCGGTATAGATATCCCCGGCTCTAAGGTTCTTAATGGTAACCTGCTTCTCTTGCCGCTGAATGGACGTAACCTCGCTTAAATTCCGTATATCCAATTGATACCGGCCGGCTGCTGAGACCAGGTACGGTTTGAACCAACAGCTTACTGCATTCCTGAATCGTTTCTCCTATATAATATGGCAGACCACAGTTGGCAAACGAAATATATTCTCCCCGTTCCACTAAAATAATACTCGAACTCTCGTCAGTCTCCGCAGCCTGGCAGCTGCCGAAGCTCCTCCGGCTAAACCGGCAACAATGATGATTTTGTTGCCCATAGTATATTCCTCCCTATATTGGTGAATATTATGAGTTTTTTATATACCCTATGGGGTACCATAGCATAGAGCAGACATGAAGTGTGTGACAAAAATTAAAAAGGGGATAAGTTCAATTGGATTCCAAATGAAACTTCATCATGATGATGGAGATATCCCTACACTTGACTCTATACCCTTATGGGTATATATTTTATGTAAAACGATAAGAATTATAGGGTAATTGAATTCGTATACAGACAGGAGGATTTGAGATGAATTACAATGATCAGATGAAAAATCGGATGAAGCGCATTGAGGGTCAGCTGCGGGGCATTCTGAAGATGATGGAGGAGGATAAGGACTGCAAGGATGTGATTACCCAGCTATCGGCAGCGCGGACGGCGATTGATCGTACGATTGGCGTCGTAGTCAGCTCAAACCTTGTGGAATGTGTACAGAAAGCCGAAGAAAGCGGACAAGATACAGAGAAGCTTGTGGTTGAAGCGGTGAACCTGCTCGTACGAAGCAGATAACCGACGTTATTTTTTGTTGGAGATCAGGTTGGATCCGATCGAAAGCAGGAGATGAAGGGAATGGAAACAGGCCAGGTCTGGAGATTTATACAACGGATCCACGCGAAGAGTGATTTGACGGCATGGGCCAAGTCGACTGGCAACGAATTGCTGGAACTTCAAGAAGACAGTAATTTATTGAAATTTTGGATTAAGAAGGGATGATTTTTTTTGAATGTTTATATACCCATAGGGGTATGTGTAAAATACAGTGAAATCTAACATTATGAATTACAAGGGGAGATCACGAGGTGACAGAAGCTATGTTCGGAAAAATGATGCCGCGCGGGGCAGACACCATGGGACTCTCCAGAATGAATTTTGCGGGGATGGGTCCTAAAATGATTAAAGATGGTATCAAGAAGCACAATGCTGTTCCGCTGCCACATTTTATTGAACTGGCTAAGGAGCAAGACGTGAAGCTGGTTGCTGCACGATGACGTTGGATCTCCTTGGTTTGCAAAAGAGGAGCTGTTTGAGGATATTGAATATGCGGGTATAGTCGGTTATCTGGGTGATGCCCAAGATGACAACGTAAACTTGTTCATTTAATGAGCCAGGGTGATTGTACCTCAATATCAAGGGGGAATTCATGATGAATATGTTAAATATCGTGTTGATTGCACTTATTATTGGATTTATCCTATGGAGAATTCTTCCGGCGAAGGGAGTCAGGCAGATTACGGCAGCCCAGCTGAAGGATGAACTGGCGAATCTGAACAAACAATTCATCGACGTCCGTTCACCGCGTGAATTCAAGGCAAATCATATTCGAGGTTTTCGCAATATTCCGCTGGATCAGCTTCGGTTAAGCAGTGACTCACTTTTGAAGGAACAGGAAGTGGTATTGATCTGTCAGAGCGGCATGAGAAGCAGTAAGGCGGGTGCATTTTTGAAGAAATCAGGTTTTGAGAAGGTAACGAATGTCAAAGGCGGTATGAGTTCGTGGTCCTGAATATTATTATGAAGAGGGAGTGTATACAGGTATGAGAGAGATTTCTCCTAAAGAAGTAGAGAAGAAGCTGGAAGAGGGAACAATCCTGCATATTATCGATGTGCGAGAGACGGAAGAAGTTGCAGAAGGAAAAATTCCAGGCGCAGTCAACATTCCACTTGGTTTGGTTGAATTTCGCAAGCAGGATTTGGATCAGTCGAAGGAATACATTGTGGTATGCCGATCCGGCGGTCGCAGCGGCAGGGCGACGGAATACTTGGAGGGTCAGGGCTATCAAGTCATCAACATGACGGGCGGCATGCTCGCATGGGAAGGCAAGACCGAGTAGGATGGTTTTTGGTATAACCGTAACAGGTGTGTTTGCCGCACCTTTTTTTTGAAATGAAATATACCCTCGGGGAGATCAAGAGGTGCTCGTGGTATGCGCCAAGGAAGGCTCTTCGGTAATGGTGGCTGAGATGCTGGCCGAGCATGGCCGGATTGTGGCTTATCTGAAGAGCGGCATGATAGCTTGGAGTGAATATCTGGTTCCGCTGAAGGTCGGAAACCTCGCAGACGGCGGTGAGCTCTATCAGTTTGTTCGGATAGGAAAAGGGTGTTTGTCTTATATGGCGGTATCTAGCTGTGTTAATCCTGACGACGGCCATCAAAATTGGGCTGGACATTTTATGATAGGCAGACTCTGGTCTCTATGGAGATCCATGATCGTTTCTGACGTTCCTTAAGCGGCACATCATTTCCTTATTCCTGCACTCATATAATGTTCATCATGAGGCAACGATGGAGGTACGAGAACATGAATGATGTACAGAGTGCGGTAGAAGAGGAAATAAGCAAGCTGACTGATTTTTTCATACAACGGCAGCATCAAGACGGGTCCTGGCATTTTTGCTTTGAGAACGGGATCACGCTGGATGCCTATGTCATAATCCTTTTTCGAATATTGGAGATTCAGAATGAAGAGCTTATCAGAGAATTGCATGATCGCATCCTTGCAGAGCAGCAGCCGGAAGGCTGTTGGCGCTGGTATCACGACGAAGAAGGAGGCAGCTTATCGGCTACTGTTGATGCCTATTATGGGCTGCTCTACTCCGGATTCAGCAAATGGTCCGACAAACACATGGAACTGGCCAGGCGATACATTCAATCGCAAGGCGGGCTGGGTAAATCCAAGAGCGTTTTGACAAAAGCGATCCTGGCTGCAACGGGCCAGCGAAAGTGGCCAGCGTCTATATCGCTCATACCGCTGGAGATCATTCTGTTTCCTGCCTATCTGCCCATCAATCTATATGAATTCTCAGGGTACTCCCGCATTCATCTCATTCCCATGCTGATTATGGCGGACCGGAATTTCTCCATATCTACGGAGACGGCTCCCGATTTATCCGATCTGAGTGATTCCCGCGATGATGACGATGATACGTTACCCCAGGAAAATCGGGAGATTGGGGAAAGCATACGTATGGGTCTCAGCAGACTTCTGGGAACTCCTCGTTACATCCATGAAGCCGCCTTAACCAAGGGGGAGAAATTCATGCTGGACCGGATCGAATCGGACGGCACCCTCTATAGTTATGCGAGCAGCACCATTCTTATGGTATTTGCCCTGCTTGCACTGGGCTATGATAAACGGCATCCCATCATCATGAATGCGGTTCAAGGGCTGACCGCGCTGCAGTGCCGCGTGGACGGCAAGGTCACGATTCAGAATTCGCCCTCGACGATTTGGGACACGGCTTTGATTTCCTATGCGCTGCAGGAGTCCGGCGTCGCCGGGGATCAACAGTTGACACAGCGGGCAGCAGCCTATCTCTTATCCAGACAACAGGATGAAACGGCGGATTGGAGCATTCATAACCGGGATACGGTTCCCGGCGGATGGGGCTTTTCCGAGTCCAATACCTTGAATCCTGATGTGGATGACACGACTGCGGCTTTAAGAGCGATCCACTCGTTGTCGCATACCACGCCCATTTATCAGCATTCAACCAATCGGGGACTGAACTGGGTGTTATCGATGCAAAATAAAGATGGCGGATGGCCCGCCTTCGAAAAAAACACCGATAAGGAAATGCTGACGTGGCTGGCGATAGACGGTGCGAAATCCGCCGCCATTGACCCCTCCGGGGCCGACCTTACCGGACGCACGCTTGAATATCTCGGAAACTTTTGCGGATTCGGCATGAAGCATGATTTTATCAAACGAGGAACCGAATGGCTTATCACTCATCAGGAAAAAAACGGATCATGGTATGGAAGATGGGGGATCTGTTACATTTACGGCACCTGGGCAGCATTGACAGGTTTAGAGGCTGCCGGTCTGCCGGCGGACCATTCGGCGATTCAAAGAGGAGCCGCATGGCTCCTTGAGACACAGAATCCGGACGGGGGCTGGGGTGAATCCTGCACCAGCGATCGTGCGATGCAATACATGCCTCTAGGCCAAAGCACGGCATCCCAAACCGCGTGGGCACTCGATGCACTCATAGCGGTTCAGGCAGAGCCGTCCACTGCCGTTAACAGAGGGATAAACAGGCTCATCGAATTGCTTCATGAAGACGACTGGACGGCCTCCTATCCGATGGGTGCCGGGCTTCCGGGCAGCTTCTATACTCACTATCACAGCTATCGGTACATATGGCCGCTCTTGACTTTAAGCCATTACAAGAAGAAATACGGGGTCATGAGGGGGCTCGCTGCAACCTTGCCTCAGCCATGGTAATATGGTATTAGACTCGGTTGGTACAGAGCTGGTACAGATTCAGGCTGGAGGATAAAGTGAACGACGAAAAAGAGGTGTGAAACGATGAATCCATGGAATGAACGGTTTCAGGGGGGAGATTACGTATTTGGAACAGAAGCGAATGTATTCATTGCCGACATGCATAAGAAACTAGCACTCTCAGGTGATGCACTCGCTATTGCCGAGGGAGAAGGGCGAAATGCGGTTTATTGGGCTCGTGAAGGCATGAAGGTAACCGTGTGGGATTACGCGGAATCGGGCACCGGCTAAAGTCTTCGTTCTCAGTTCCTTAGGAAAATGCCAGAGTCCCGTTGTCGTATGAGTCCTCTCTTTGATGAGCAGGGGCTCTTTTTTGTATTTTCCCACATAATGTCTTCGTAATATAGCGAAACTTAATATTAGGCTCATGCGTCTATATATACAGGGTCTTGCCGGAGGATGGGATAGGGCTGTGATGAGTTTCATTGCTCATTTCAATAGCGGAATTCGGTGAAAATAAAGGACTTGTCGTGTTGCGACAGCCTTGACAAACTGTTACAATTTAGGCAAAACCATTTTTATGTATACCGCTGAATCAAATTCCTCGTTTTATGGAGTGATGGAATGGATTCACCGCATTTTAATATGCATAAAGATCTTATGAAGGATTCGATATAACATCAGCTTGTGCATGTAAGAACTTTGAATGACAGATGAACCACTCAAGTTCCTAACTTTTACCCTTTGCATGCCGAGTTTGATTCTAACATCTGTTTTGCACGAAAGGGGTTAACCATGCTAGGACTAGTGAAGAAGATCTTCGGCGACACCAACGAGCGTGATGTCAAACGTCTGATGAAGACGGTCGATGCTATTAATAAAATGGAACCGGAATTTACCGCGCTTTCCGACGCTCAGCTTAAGGGGAAGACAGAGGAGTTCCGTGCACGGATTGAGAAGGGGGCAACCCTTGAAGAGATACTGCCGGAAGCCTTTGCTACGGTACGGGAAGCATCGAAGCGTGTCTTGAATAAACGTCATTATGACGTACAGCTGCTTGGCGGTATTGCGCTGCATGAGGGCCGGATTGCCGAGATGAAGACAGGAGAAGGGAAGACGCTCGTTGGAACGCTGCCCGTCTATCTCAATGCACTTCTTGGCAAGGGGGCTCACGTGGTTACGGTCAATGACTATTTGGCTCAGCGTGACAGCCAGGAGATGGGACAGATTTATGAGTACCTCGGCATGACGGTTGGGATTAACCTCAGCGGCATGGACCATGCGTCCAAGCAGGCAGCATATGCCTGTGATATCACGTACGGAACGAACAACGAGTACGGGTTCGACTACCTGCGTGACAACATGGTTCTATACAAGGAACAAATGGTACAGCGTCCGCTCTATTTCTGTATTATTGACGAAGTGGACTCCATTCTTGTTGACGAAGCGCGTACACCGCTCATCATTTCCGGACAAGCCCAGAAATCGACTGAGCTCTATTTTGCAGCCGATCGTTTCGTGAAGAAGCTTGTCGCTGAGGAAGACTACACTGTAGATATCAAGGTGAAATCCGTAGCGCTGACCGAAGCAGGGGTTGCTAAGGCTGAGCGTGCTTTTGGCATTGATAACTTGTACGACCAAGCCCATGTAACGCTGAACCACCATATCGTGCAGGGTCTGAAGGCAAATGTCATCATGCGTCGTGACGTGGATTACGTCGTTGCAGAAGGCGAAGTTGTCATTGTTGATGAATTTACAGGCCGTCTGATGGCGGGACGTCGTTACAGCGATGGTCTGCACCAGGCGATTGAAGCGAAGGAAGGCATTGAAGTCCAGAACGAGAGCATGACGCTTGCGACGATTACCTTCCAGAACTATTTCCGGATGTACAAGAAGCTGGCGGGGATGACCGGTACGGCGAAGACGGAGGAAGAAGAGTTCAAGAAGATTTATGGACTTGAAGTACTTCAAGTACCGACGAACCGTCCGAACCAGCGTCAGGATATGGCGGATGTGGTCTACAAGAGCGTAGACAGCAAGTTCAGAGCCGCGGTGAACGAGATCGTAGAACGTCATGCGAAGAAACAGCCGGTACTCGTGGGTACGGTGTCCATTGAGAACTCCGAGGTTCTGTCTGATATGCTGAAGCGCAAAGGCGTGAAGCACCAAGTATTGAATGCGAAATACCATGCGGAGGAAGCGCAGATTATCTCTGGTGCAGGTCAGGCGGGAGCGGTAACGATTGCGACGAACATGGCTGGACGCGGTACAGATATTATTCTGGGTGAAGGCGTAGCGGAGCTTGGCGGTCTGCACATCATCGGTACAGAGCGTCATGAATCGAGACGGATTGATAACCAGCTGCGTGGTCGTGCCGGACGTCAGGGTGACCCGGGTTCGACGCAGTTCTACCTGTCACTTGGCGATGAACTCATGAAGCGCTTCGGTGCGGACAACGTACTGAACATGATGGAGCGCCTTGGCTTCGAGGAAGATCAGCCAATCGAGAGCAAGATGATTACGCGTGCCGTAGAATCGGCTCAGAAGCGTGTTGAAGGCAATAACTTTGATATGCGTAAAGTCGTTCTCCAATATGACGATGTCATGAACCAGCAGCGTGAAGTCATTTACAAACAGCGCCGTGAAGTGCTGGAGTCCGAGAACATCAAGCAGATCGTCATGGAGATGATCCGTGGAACGATTCAGCGTAATGTGGAAGCCCACTGTCCGGACGATATCCCAGAGAACTGGGAGCTGCAGGAAGTGGCAGATTATATGAACAGCAAGATGCTGGAAGAAGGCGCCATTACTCGTGATGATCTATGGGGCAAAGAGGTTGAAGAGATCGTTGAGTTCATCTTTAGCAAGGTGCAGGAGAAGTATGACGCCCGGGAAGAACGCATCGGGGAAGAAATGGTGCGTGAGTTCGAGAAGGTTATTGTGCTTCGTGCTGTCGACAGCAAATGGATGGATCATATTGATGCGATGGATCAGCTGCGTCAAGGGATTCACCTTCGCGCATACGGCGGTACAGATCCGCTTCGCGAATATCAGTTTGAAGGATTTGCCATGTTCAACGAGATGATCTCCACAATTCAGGAGGAAGTCGCGACTTATGTCATGAGAGCGCAAATCGAGAGCAACCAGGAGCGTCAAGCGGTTGTGGACGAGAAGCAGATCTCGACAAGCGGTGAGCCTGCGGAGAAGCGTCCCGTGAAGGTAGCAGACCAAATCGGACGCAACGATCCTTGTCCTTGCGGCAGCGGCAAGAAATATAAACATTGCCATGGTCAAACTTCTTAATTCGGCATAGAATATAAAATAGAGGATTTTGCTCTGAATCCCACCTGTGTGATGCGCAGGATTCGTGGGATGGCGTGATGCATAATCCGAAATAGGTTTATTTTTATAATACAGCTCCTTGAGACTTGTCCTTGTTACTGTAATCGGGCAGGTCTCATTGGGGCTTTATCTACAAGTAAAGAGAGGAATCTGTAAATCATGATTGAACCAAGCATTAAGCAGGATTTGCGCGAGATCAGCAAGAAATTAACCAACCTTAGGGGGTCTCTTTGACTTAGATCTGAAGAATGAAATGATCGCTAACTTTGAGGAGAAGATGTCAGTCCCTGATTTTTGGGATGATAATGATAAAGCACAGTCCCTAATCTCTGAGATGAATGCGGTCAAAGGTTCTGTCGATCTGTACAAGAAGCTGCAGCAGGAATATGATGATGCGAGCATGATGATCGAGCTGGCGGAAGAGGAAGGCGATGAGAGCATCGCGGCAGAAATCGGTGAAACGATCAAAGCCCTGGTGAGCAAGCTGGAGGATTTCGAGCTGCAGCTGTTGCTGGATCAGCCATATGACAAAATGAATGCCATTCTGGAGCTGCATCCAGGTGCCGGCGGCACAGAGTCCCAGGATTGGGGGCAAATGCTGCTTCGGATGTATACCCGCTGGGCAGAGAAGCGCGGCTTCAAGGTCGAAGTGCTGGATTACCTTCCTGGGGATGAAGCGGGAATCAAGAGCGTGACCTTGTCCATTAAAGGCTATAATGCTTATGGTTACCTCAAAGCCGAGAAGGGTGTACACCGTCTGGTGCGAATCTCGCCATTCGATTCCTCCGGCCGCAGACATACCTCCTTCGTATCCTGTGATGTTGTACCGGAGATTACAGAGGACGTGGAAGTGGACATCCGGACTGAAGATTTGAAGATCGACACGTACCGTGCGAGCGGTGCCGGCGGTCAGCACATCAATACGACGGACTCCGCTGTACGGATTACACATATTCCGACCGGTGTCGTCGTTACATGCCAGAATGAGCGCTCTCAGATCAAGAACCGTGAGCGTGCCATGACGATGCTTCGCTCGAAGCTGTACGAGAGAAAACTGGAAGAGCAGCAAAAAGCACTGGATGAAATCCGAGGAGAACAGTCGGAAATTGCCTGGGGCAGCCAGATCCGCTCCTATGTATTCCATCCCTATAGTATGGTAAAGGATCACCGCACATCCGTGGAGACGGGGAACGTAGGCGCAGTAATGGACGGCGATCTCGACGCTTTCATTGATGGATACCTCCGCAAGCAAATTAAGCTGGAGTCTGAATAATTTATATGGAATTCCTACATGGTAAGGTTGAGTATAGCCGTGTAGGAATTTTTTTGGTTGTCTTTAGTTATGAAATTGATTCATCGATCATCTAATTAAGGGGAGACAGTAATCAAGATGCAGCACGCACAAGAGCGCAAGAGCAGGAACAAAAGAGCTTCAAATCTCATTCCGGTGGACGGTCCGAAGCGAGTGGTCGTTGATGCCTTTTTCATCATATTCGGGGCATTCGTCATGTCCATTGCCTTCAATCTGTTTCTCGTGCCGAACCTGATCGCCTCCGGCGGTGTATCGGGTATCTCGATTCTGGGGCAGGCTGCCTTCGGATTCGAACCAGCGTTTACGCAGTGGGCACTGAACATTCCATTATTCATTGCAGGGTATTCGATACTGGGAAGACAATATGCCATCCGGTCTCTGCTAGGAAGTGTGATGCTTCCGCTGTTCGTATTTCTAACCAAGGATTGGACGGTGCCTACCAGCAACCCGCTGCTGGCTTCGATCTTTGGGGGGATTGGCGTGGGACTCGGAATTGGTATCGTGTACCGCGGACGAGGCTCTACCGGGGGACTGACCATTCTTGCACAAATTATTCAAAAATACAGTGGTCTCCGGCTGTCCCTGAGTGTCATGCTGCTGGATGGAGCCGTTATTGTTCTGGCAGGGATGCTGCTGTCATTGGAGAACTCGCTTTATGCACTCATCAGTTTATATGTCACGGGAAAAGTGATCGATGCGGTTGAAATGGGATTTGGCACCTCCAAAGTCGCTTACATCATATCCAATCATACGGAACCGATTACGAAGTCCATTCTGCACGATCTGGACCGAGGAGTAACGAAGCTCTCTGCCCAAGGCGGTTATACGGATGATGACCGTACGGTGCTGATGGTTGTTGTGGGTCAAAGTGAGATTGCGAGATTAAAGACGCTCGTTCGTGCGGTGGATCCGAATGCTTTTGTGACCATTACCAATGCGCATGAGGTGCTCGGGGAAGGCTTCAAGAAGACGTTCTAAACAGAAGAGCGTTAGCTGTTTGATAGGCATTAGTTTTATTTAGGCGTACTGTGGATAAACGAAGTTCATGAACTCAACCGTAGAACAGCGAGTACAGATGCAGAAGAATTATATGAATAGCTATAGAGAAGTAGAGAGTTACATGAACAGCTAATAGAGATATACATGAGTTTTATGTACAGCTACAGAGATGTGAAATTTTAAGTACAGCTAATAGATGTAGAGATGCAAGCTGAGTCGCTGAAGAATAGGACTAATGAATAAGTGAATAAGTTAAAAATGAAGTAACAAAAGGGAGTGACCCATAAGCTTGCTGGAGTCACTCCCTTTTGTGTGTTGTCAAGCTATAAAATAGGCGACAGCAGCCTGGATATGGATTCCTTGAACCGAATCCAGAGTGAGCGCTGCCTGTAGTGTTCTGCCGTCATCTCGGCAGAGAGCTGCATATCTTTTTCAAATGCATCCGTCAGCTCCAGCGCAATCTTGGAATCGTAAATAAAAGCATTGATCTCGAAGTTAAGCCTGAAGCTGCGGACATCGAAGTTGGCTGTACCGATCGTAGCCATTTTCTTATCCACGACGATCATTTTGGTATGCAGGAAGCCGTTATCATAGATATAGATCTTGGCGCCGACCTTGATAAGCTCACCGACGTACGATGTTGTGGCCCAGTAGACAAACATATGGTCCGGCTTATTCGGAATCATAATGCGTACATCAATTCCTGACAGGCAGGCAATCCGTACCGCATCGAGCATACTGGCATCGGGAATGAAATACGGTGTCTGAATGATGATGGATTTCTTCGCAGCAGAGATCATCTTGATGTAACCGTTCTTGATATGTTCGATCTCGGCATCGGGTCCGCTCGTTACGATCTGCATACCGATGTGATCCTTGCCTTCCGGCTCGGGGAAATGTTCAGGTACAAACGTAATGTCATGATAGCGTGACGCTTCATTCCAGTCCATAATGAACCGGGCCTGCAGTGTGGAAACCGCAGTTCCTTGAATCCGCAGATGGGTGTCGCGCCAATATCCAAACTGCTTATCCTTGCCGAGATATTCGTCCCCTACATTAAACCCGCCTGTATAACCGATAATTCCATCAATGATAACCAGCTTGCGGTGATTACGGTAATTAAGCCGCAGGTTGATCAGCCTGAACTTCGATGGGAAAAAGACCTCGACCTTCCCGCCGGCCGCAACGAGCTCCTTGAAGAAGCTCTTCTTCATGCTCCGTGAGCCGAGCGCATCATACAGCACCCGTACATACACGCCTTCTCTGGCTTTCTTTATCAGCGCATTTCGTATGCTCCTCCCGAGCCCATCTCCTCGAAAAATATAGTACTGGATATGAATATGATCCTGTGCATTTTCAATGTCTTCCATCAGCTTGTTAAATTTATGATGTCCGTCGCAGAAGATTTCGACACTATTGTCTTCCGTGAATAACGCACCATTCTGAATTAAATGCATATAAATAAAATCCTTGTACTCTAAAGTGTCTTGTTTGCGGAATGGGAAATCCTTCTCCTGCAGGTGGCGAATCTGATCGATGACCATCTGGTCGATGTTAAGCTTGGCGCGTTCCTTCCATTGAAACAGACGGTATCTTGTAAGATTTTGCCCGAGCAGGAGGTAGAGTATGAATCCCACAATCGGGATAAAGGTAAGAACGAGCAGCCAAGCCCAGGTGGAAGAAGCATCTTTGCGTTCCAGAAATATAAGAGCGGCAGCCAGTAACATATTGATGATGATTACTACAATGTAGCTGATATGGTTGATATCCAAGTGAGTAGTTCCTCCAAATTCGATGATATCTATGCAGCTAGGCATATTAGCCCAGTCTATCTATGATCTTAATTAACCCTATTATGCATCATATCACTCAATCGGAATCAACGAAAAGAGATTTCATAGCATGTCATCATTTTTTTGGCCAAGGGAAGAATCAGGAACGAATAATAACAAATAGAAATCATGCATAAAGTGTTGTATTTATATAAGTCTGGATGTATAATAATTCACATCTATTAAAGAGAACGTATCGTTAAATGTATTGAGGAATTCGAAAGAATAGTGAGGAAAATTCAGAATTGCAGACATTACAGGCACAGTCGAATAGAGTGCTGCATACATAGAGAGTTGCATGAACTAAGCTCAGCTTAAGAGAGAAGGGGAGAAATTGTGAATAACAAATTAAAGGTAGCAATCGTGGGTTCCACTGGGTACGGAGGTGTGGAGCTCATTCGTTTTTTACAGCATCATCCGAATGTAGAGATCGCCTCGGTCATTTCATCTTCAACGAGCGGAGTATCCATTGCGGAAGGGTTCCCACACTTGAATACCATTATGGAGCAGACACTGGACGGCATCGACGTAGCCAATATGGCGGCGAACGTGGATCTTGTATTCACAGCTACTCCATCCGGGGTAAGCACACAGCTCGTTCCTCAGCTCATTGATGCGGGTCTCAAAGTCATTGACCTGTCGGGCGACTTCAGGTTAAAGGATGGGACGGTGTATGAGTCATGGTATAAGCATGCTCCTGCAGAGGATCGGTATTTAGAGCAGGCTGTTTACGGACTCAGCGAAGTGTATGGAGAGAAGGTGCAAGGTGTAGACTTCATCTCTAATCCGGGCTGTTATCCGACAGCTACGCTGCTTGGTCTGATTCCTGCGATCACAGCAGGCATGATTGATCCTGCAAGCATCATTATTGATGCGAAATCTGGTGTGTCCGGAGCAGGTCGAGGCACAAGCCTGACTTCACACTATGCCGAGATCAATGAAAATTTCAAAGCTTATAAGGTGAATAAGCACCAGCACATACCGGAGATTGAGCAGATACTTACAGATATAGCAGGTCATAAAGTAAACGTCACGTTCACAACACAGCTCGTTCCGATGACAAGAGGTATCATGAGCACGATTTATGCATCCTTGAACGGGGATTATGCAGACCAGGATTTCATTGATGCTTATAACCAGTACTATGAAGGCAAGCCGTTCGTTCGAATCAGGCAAGCGGGCAGCTGGCCAGCGACGAAGGAAGTGTTCGCATCCAATTATTGTGACATTGGCTTCTCAGCCGACTCCCGTACAGGAAGAGTTACCATCTTCGCTGTCATTGATAATGTCGTGAAGGGTGCTGCAGGGCAGGCCATTCAGAATTTGAATCTGATGATGGGCTGGGATGAAGTGACAGGGCTTCAATTCTCACCAGTATACCCATAAATGTAATAAGCATAATCCGTGCATGTCCGGCTTTTCATATTAACTAGGATAGGATGGGGAAGAAATCATGGGACAGGTTGCAATTCAGGCTTTTAGCATCGTGGACAACGGAACGATCGTATCGCCATTAGGCTTCAGCGCAGGAGGTTTGCATTGTGGACTCAAGAAGACGGATCGCAACGACCTTGGCGCCATTAAATGTGATGTAATCGCGAATGCTGCTGCCGTGTATACAACAAATGCATTCCAGGCGGCACCGCTTCAAGTGACAAGAGACAGTCTGAAGAACGGCAAGCTTCAAGCCATTATCGTGAACAGCGGTAATGCGAACGCCGTGACTGGCAAGCAGGGAGAAGAAGATGCTTATGCGATGAGAGCAGCCGCTGCGCGTGAGCTGGGTGTGGCCGAAGTGGATGTAGCTGTTGCTTCAACTGGCGTCATTGGCGAACTGCTCAAGATGGATTGTGTGCATGCCGGAATTAAGGCGATGCCTGCGAAGATGGGCAAGGGCGCTGAGGTAGCGGGTGAGTTCTCTCAAGCGATTTTGACAACCGATCTTGTGAAAAAAGAAATCTGTGTCACGACACAGGTGGATGGCAAACAAGTAACGATTGCGGGAGCAGCAAAGGGCTCGGGGATGATTCATCCCAATATGGCGACGATGCTTGCTTTTGTAACCTGTGATGCAGCGATCGAACAGCAGGCATTGCAAGGGCTGCTGGGTCAATCGACAGATGCGACCTTCAATATGATCACAGTGGATGGCGACACTAGCACGAACGATATGCTGGTTGCGATGTCCAGCGGGCTGGCAGGCAACGATACACTGACACCGCAGCATAAAGACTGGGAGACTTTTGCGGAAGCTTTCAGCTATGTATGCGAGGTGCTGGCCAAGGCGATTGCAAGAGACGGGGAAGGTGCAACGAAGCTGGTTGAAGTAAACATTCAAGGAGCTGGCACCGATGATTCCGCCAGAGCGATCGCGAAGACCGTCATTGGTTCCAGTCTGGTCAAGACGGCCATGTTTGGCGCAGATGCCAACTGGGGACGGATCATTGCTGCAGTGGGTCGTGCAGGCGTGCCGGTGAATCCGGAGCAGGTTGATGTGAAGCTGGGAGATCTATTGGTGCTGCAAGGCTCTCGCCCTGTTGCTTTCAGTGAAGATGAAGCGCTTGTCTATCTTCAAGGCGATACAGTTCAGATCTTTGTTGATCTTCATGGCGGCGCGGGCAAGGCTACTGCCTGGGGCTGTGATCTGACCTATGACTATGTACGGATTAATGCTGCATATCGGACGTAAGGATACTTGGGAAAGGGGAGAGGAGAAATGACACAGGCAAGTGCAGAAGTGCAGAAGAGCGCGAGCGAGAAGACGGCAGGGGCCTTTGTAATGAAATGCGGGGGCAGTACACTTGCAGCGCTGCCGGCTTCTTTTTTCGAGGATTTGCGTGATCTTCAGGCCGAAGGCGCAGCGCCAGTTATCGTTCATGGCGGCGGTCCGGCGATTTCAGACAATTTGGAGAAGCTCGGAATTGAAACTGAATTTGTGAATGGACTGCGCAAGACGACAGAGGCAGTGCTGGATGTCGTGGAAATGGTGCTGGCAGGCAGCATCAACAAACAGATCGTGCGTCTTATTCAGGGGACTGGAGCAAGGGCACTCGGGCTGTCCGGCGTAGATGGCGGTCTCATACAGGCGAAGCCGGTCAACAATAGCGCTGAGGTTGGTCATGTAGGAGATGTCACCCAAGTAGAGGCTTCTATTATAGAAGGAATCGTTAACCTGGGGTATATGCCAGTAATCGCGCCTGTAGGCGTAGATGCTGCGGGACAGCGCTATAATATCAACGCAGACACAGCGGCTGGCGCTGTCGCTTCCCATCTGGGTGTAGACCGCATGATTGTCGTTACCGATGTACCCGGTATTATGAAGAGCGTTGACGGAGTGAAGAAGGTGCTTCCTTCGGTAACGGTGCAGCAGATTGAAGACATGATCCAGAGCGGCGAAATATACGGTGGAATGATTCCGAAAGTGAGAGCCGCCATTAAATGTATTCAAGGCAAAGTGAAAGAGGTTGTCATTGTGGACGGCAGCGAGCCGAAGATCTTGAGCCGGGTGCTTAAAGGAGAAGTTATTGGAACAAGAATCGTTCGGATGTAACAGTAACAGCCAGGGTGAACGAAATAAATAATAGCTCGCAAGAATAGCAGTGTATAATTTTCAAAAAAAGGCGCATGCGCCAAAATCGGATGGGAGTGTAGATGATGACCGTTACAAATCAATCACAGCAGATACAAGCGGGGACACCTGACACGCAAGTGACGAATGAGGCGGGGAGCTCGCTTTTTCCAACCTATGCACGGTATCCGCTCAGCCTGGTCAAGGGCAAGGGCAGCTACCTGTGGGATGACAAGGGCAATAAATATTTGGACTTCATGAGCGGTCTCGCTGTCACCAATCTGGGGCATGCGCCAGATAAGATCATAGATAAAGTGAAGGAACAGCTGGATGAGCTGTGGCATGTATCGAATCTGTTTAATATACCTGGACAGGAGCAGGCAGCGAAGCTGCTTACGGCGAATACTTGTGCTGATGCCGTATTCTTCTGCAACAGCGGAGCCGAGGCTAACGAAGCAGCGATTAAGCTGGCACGCAGATATCAGCAAAAGGTGCTTGGCAAAGGCAAGTTTGAAATTATCACCTTCAAGCAATCCTTCCATGGCCGGACATTGGCGACGCTCACTGCTACAGGACAGGATAAAGTGAAGGAGGGCTTCCTTCCACTGCCCGAGGGCTTTGTTCATGTGCCATTGCATGATATCCCTGCACTGGAAGCAGCAATTACACCACATACGGCGGCGATTATGCTAGAGCTGATCCTGGCTGAAGGCGGCATTCATGTCGTCGATCCGAAATTTTTGAGAGAAGTGAAGGCGCTCTGTGAGGAACATGGCTTGCTGCTGATTGTTGATGAGGTACAGACAGGCATGGGCAGAACGGGCAAGCTGTTTGCTCATCAGCATTATGATGTGGAGCCGGATATTTTTACCTCAGCCAAAGGTATTGGCAGTGGATTCCCAGTCGGTGCGATGTTGGGTAAAGGTTATTTACGCGACGCCTTTACGCCGGGAAGTCATGCGACCACGTTCGGCGGTACACCGCTCGCCATGGCAGCAGTCAATGCAACGATAGAGACGATCATTGAAGAAGAGCTGCCTAAACGAGCACAGCAAATGGGAGATTACTTGATCGAATCCTTGCGCAAGGAGCTAGAGGGCATTTCATTTGTAACCGAGGTGCGCGGCAGAGGTCTAATCGTAGGTATTGCTTGTGAGGGACCGGTTGGCGACATTATTGCGGCAGGCCAGGCGAGAGGCTTCCTGTTCGTGAATGCGGGTCCTGACGTGATTCGCTTCCTGCCGAACCTGTACGTGACCACAGAAGAAATTGATACAGCGGTTGCTCTAATCAAGACTTTGATTGAGGAACACATCGCTGCGAATGCATAAATCCTTTTGAGGCCAGCCCTGCAAGGGACGCACTCAGTTGGAGGATAGAAGAAGTTTGAGCATGGAAGATAGATTTGAAGGAGGATGAAGACATGACAATTACACAGCTGAACCTCAAAGGCCGGGATTTTATTGAATTTACGGACTACAGCAAAGAGGAGATTGAATATCTTCTACAGCTTGCCATTGATATCAAGAAGAAGCAAAAAAGCGGTGAAGTCTATCAGCCGCTGAAGGGAAAGACGATCGGACTTATTTTCGAAAAATCATCGACTCGTACGCGCGTATCGTTTGAAGTAGGGATGTTCCAGCTGGGCGGGCATGCGCTATTCTTAAGCAAAAATGACATTCAGATTGGACGCGGCGAGACCATCAGCGACACGGCTCAGGTGCTCTCACGTTACCTGGACGGTATTATGATTCGGACGTTTGCGCACAGCAATGTGACTGAGCTTGCCAAGTATGCAGACATTCCCGTAATAAACGGGCTGAGCGACGATGCCCATCCTTGCCAGGTGCTGGCTGATTTTCAGACGGTGCTGGAGCACAAGGGACAGCTGAAAGGTCTCAAGATGGCGTATGTAGGCGACGGCAACAACATGGCTCATTCCCTGATGCTCGGTGCTGCCAAGCTAGGCGTACATGTATCAGTGGCGAGTCCTGAAGGATATGAGCCGAATCCAGCGATCGTGGAGCAGGCGAAGAGCATTGCGCAAGAGACAGGTTCCCAGGTTGTGGTGACCCGCAGTCCAGAGGAAGCCGTTAAAGATGCGGACATTATCTATACGGATGTGTGGGCAAGCATGGGCTTTGAGGAAGAGCAGCAGGCCCGCGAAGCTGCCTTTGCAGATTATCAGGTTAATGAAGAGCTCGTTAAAGGGGCGAAAAAGGACTACATCTTCCTGCACTGCCTTCCAGCGCACCGCGGAGAAGAAGTAAGTGAAGGCGTTATTGACGGACCGAACTCGGCTATTTTTGACCAAGCGGAGAACCGTCTGCATGCCCAAAAAGCACTGATGGCTGCACTGATGGGATAATGAAATCAAGTCACTTTGATCTATATATACCCTTGATTTAAGCAGCAAAAGGTTTATGAAATTGATTCGTTGATGTTAAAATAAATTGAAGATTTTGGATTCCATATCGATTATGGTTCAAGCGACTTAAGGAGGACATTATGGCAAAAGAGAAAATTGTACTGGCCTATTCCGGCGGACTGGATACTTCCGTCATTCTAAAATGGCTCAAGGAAACCTATGACGCAGAGATTATCGCCTTCACAGCGGATATTGGACAGAAGGAAGAGCTGGACGGACTAGAGGAAAAAGCGCTCGCAACAGGTGCCTCCAAAGTGTACATCGACGATCTGCGTGATGAGTTCGCAAGCGACTTCATTTACCCAATGTTCCAGGCAGGTGCCTTGTACGAAGGCCAATATCTGCTCGGTACCAGCATCGCGCGTCCGCTAATTGCTAAACGGATGGTCGATATCGCCATTGCCGAAGGCGCGACAGCCATTGCACACGGTGCAACAGGCAAAGGAAACGACCAGGTTCGTTTCGAGCTGAACGCTGCTGCGCTGACACCAGACATCAAGGTGATTGCGCCATGGCGTATGGAAGAATTCCGCAATCAATTCCCGGGACGCGCGGAAATGATCGCTTATGCAGAGCAGCACGGCATTCCGGTAACTGCGTCGGCTGCAAAGCCGTATTCCATGGACCGTAATCTACTGCATATCAGCTATGAGAGCGGAGTGCTTGAGGATCCTTGGTTTGATGCGAGTGCGCCGGAGAATAAGGAAATGTTCCTTCTTAGCAGCTCGCCGGAGGATGCTCCAGATGAAGCAGAATACTTGGATCTTGAGTTTGACAAAGGTAACTGTGTAGCTCTGAACGGTGAGCAGCTTAGTCCGCTTGAAGTGATGGAGAAGCTGAATGTGCTCGGGGGCAAGCATGGAATCGGCCGTGTAGATATGGTAGAGAACCGTTTCGTTGGCATGAAGAGCCGCGGCGTGTATGAGACACCAGGTGGAACAATTCTGTTCACTGCGCATCGCAAGATGGAATCCATCACGATGGACCGTGAAGTCATGAACCTGCGTGACAGCTTGATCACCCGCTACAGCACGCTTGTATACAACGGCTTCTGGTTTGCACCGGAACGTTTGGCGCTGCAGGCGCTCGTGACAGAGAGCCAGAAGAATGTAACAGGAACGGTTCGCGTGAAGCTGTACAAAGGCAATATTATTGCGGCTGGCGTGAAGAGCCCTGTCAGTCTGTACAATCCGGACATCGCCACGATGGAGGCTGATCCTACCCAGGCTTATGACCAAGGAGATGCAACGGGCTTCATCCGCCTGAATGCGCTTCGTCTTAAGGTCGGATCTGGTGTAGCACAGAACCAGTAATGAAGCGCTCTAGTAGTATAGTGGCATGATTATAGATGAAGCAGCTGTAAGCTGGTAAGGAAGCTAAGGCCGTTCCTTGAAGAGATCTCAGGAGCGGCCTTTATCCATGAGATGTGAAAGGGAGGAAAGCACAGACATGAGTAAATTATGGGGCGGGCGTTTCACAAAACAGACGAATCATTTGGTTGAGGAATATACAGCATCGATCAATTTTGACAAGGCACTCGCAGAGGAAGATATTCAAGGTAGTCTGGCACATGTGACGATGCTGGGCAAATGCGGGATTTTGCCACAGGATGATGTGGAGAAGATCAAAGAAGGGCTCCACACGGTCCTCGGCAAAATTCGTGAAGGCAAGATTGAGTTCTCTGTCTCGGATGAAGATATTCATATGAATATCGAGAAGAATCTGATTGAGGAGATCGGATCGGTGGGCGGCAAGCTTCACACGGGACGCAGCCGGAATGATCAGGTAGCGACAGACATGCATCTCTACTTGCGGTCTCGCGTTATTGAGATTGTCGGTATGCTGCATGCCCTGCAGGAAGCGTTGATCGGACAAGCCAAAGAGAATCTGGATACGATTATTCCGGGCTATACCCATTTGCAAAGAGCGCAGCCGATTCTATTCGCCCACCATTTGATGGCGTATGTGTCCATGTTCCAGCGGGATGCGGAGCGTCTGATCGACAGCTACAAACGGATTAATATGCTTCCCCTGGGCGCAGGCGCACTGGCAGGCACAACCTTTCCGATTGACCGTCATTTTGTAGCCGAGCAGCTTCAGTTTGATCGCATATATGAGAACAGCCTTGATGCGGTAAGCGACCGTGATTTTATCGTTGAATTCCTGGCCGATGCTTCCCTTATTATGATGCACCTGTCTCGTCTGAGTGAGGAGCTGGTACTATGGAGCAGTACGGAGTTCAGTTTTGTTGAGCTGGACGATGCGTTCTGCACAGGCAGCAGCATTATGCCGCAGAAGAAAAACCCGGATGTGCCGGAGCTTGTCCGCGGGAAGACAGGACGTGTGTACGGTAACCTGATGGGTCTGCTCACCGTGCTTAAATCCCTGCCGCTTGCGTACAACAAAGACATGCAGGAAGACAAGGAAGGCATGTTTGATACCGTGGCAACACTGGAAGGTGCACTGCAGCTGTTTGCGCCAATGATCGCTACGATGAAGGTGAACAAAGGACGCATGCGTGAAGCCGTGAACCAAGACTTCTCCAATGCGACCGATATTGCAGACTTCCTCGTAGGCAAAGGCCTGCCTTTCCGCCAGGCGCATGAAGTTATCGGTAAGACGGTGCTGTACTGTATCCAGAACGGAAAATACCTGCTTGATCTATCCCTTGATGAGTTCAAGCAGTTCTCCGAGCTGTTCGATGATCAGATCTATGCAGTGCTTCAGCCGGAAGCGGTCGTCAATGCGCGTAATGTATATGGAGGTACGGCTTCAGTCCAAGTTGCCGATGCGATTCGCCGGAGCGAAGCGATGCTGGGTCTGACGACACATTGGCTCAAAGAGCATACAGAGTGAATCAATTACAACTTGGCTCTATTGATAAGTTGAATTTGTTTCTGAGTAAGTAATCGTTTTATATATAAAAAGGGATTGCCAAGAGGAGGCGAATGCTGCCGTCCTCAAGGCAATCCCTTTTTTAAACACAGTCTGTTATTTTTGCAAAGGAAGCCAGTTCAGAACATCCTGAATGCGTGCATCCCAGTATCCCCACTCATGCTCTCCCGGACCTTCGGTATAGGTGAAGTCAAGACGGGTTTGTTCAGCCGCCGAACGGAAGCTGAGATTATCCTCATAGAGAAAGTCCTCGGTTCCGCAGCATTGGAACAGCTTAGGCTTAGGACCTGGCTGCTGATCGCATTCCTTAAGCAGAAGCAGCAGATCATTCTCCGTGCCCTCAATCTTATCCCCGAATATCCGCTTGAATTCCACGCTGCGCGCTTCTTCGTGAACTTTAAGCTTGTCATAATGGGCCGCCATATCGACAGCACCGGAGAGACTTGCTGCCGCAGCATATTCCTCTGGTCTGGACAGCGCAATCTTCATTGCACCATATCCACCCATGGAGAGCCCGGCAACGAAGTTGTCCTCACGTGCGGAAGACAACGGGAAGAAGGATCTGGCCAGCTTCGGAACCTCTTCCGTTATGTACGTGTAATACTTGCTCCCTTCAGCCATATCGGTGTAGAAGCTGCGGTAACCATTCGGCATAACCACCGCGATTCCCATAGCAGAAGCGTAGCGTTCAATGGAAGTCCGGCGCAGCCAGATCGAGTCATCATCGGAGAGACCATGCAGCAAATAGAGTGTCGGATAGGGCCCGTGTCCCTGCTTCGTATCCACTCCAATCTGAGAGAAAGTCTGCTGGGGAAGGATGACGTGCATCGTTGTATTCAGTCCTAATACTTCGGAATAAAAGTGACATTGCATAAAGGCCATGTAGAGGAACTCCCTTCAAATAGAGTTGAAATATAGTCACTTTTTATTATATAGCATATGCGAATAAAAAGCGGTTTCATTTTCAACGGAGTGTATCATCTTAAGCAGTGTCGATACCTTGAATGGTGGCAAACGTATGAGTATGTTCAAAAAGGTGCTTCATCTCGGCCCGGAGGCTACGTGAGCGCTGAACGAGAAGTTATCAACAGAGACCACAATGTTGATAACTTTCTATAGAAACTTTAATTTTGGAGACTTATACGTATTTCAGGATAAATTATATCGTTTTCATGTGCATAACATTGTGTTATACACAGGCTGCTAGAAATAACGACAATTTTTTCGCTTTTATGCACATATCTATTCACATTACTCACAGACAAGTAGAGAGACCGCCCATTCTCTACGCAAAAATGTGGATAGAATTAAAGTATATGCATGTTGTTCACGGGGATCCGACACTTAGAATACCTATCCCGCAGGCATCCTAACCACATTAGGGACAATGTACTGCTCTATTTTATTTACAGCGTAACAATGTTATGTTACATTGTGTTCAGGAGGTTGGTTTCACATGCAGGAGGACTTGATATCAAAGAAAGATCTGCTGGAGATCACCGGTATTTCTTACGGACAGTTATACCGATGGAAGCGGAAGAACTTAATTCCGGAGGATTGGTTTATTCGCAGATCTTCCTTTACAGGGCAAGAGACGTTTTTCCCCAGGGAGAGCATCTTATCACGAATTCACAAAATAAAAAACATGAAAGATGATCTATCTCTGGATGAACTCGCAGATATGTTTTCTCCTTCAGTCAGTACACTTCTTCTGACACAAGAAGAAATCATGCATCGACAGCTGGTTACACCGATTACCATGCAATTGTATATAGACCAAGCGGAGCTGCATGAGACAGAGCAGCTGGAGTTCGAGCAGCTCCTGTGCCTCTACGTTCTGGATCAGGCATTGTCCAGCGGACAAATGACCAGGGATGAGGGGGTGCTTCTCCTTCGCACTTTTCATAGTGAATACAAGAAGTTCGAGGATAAGGGATGTGATATCATTCTGATCCGCAAAATGGGCGTACCCATCCTTATGATGGTCAGTGCGGGAAGCGGGATTTATTACGATATGGGCGTAAAGGAAGCACTGAGATTACCGATTGCAGTCTATATAGAACAGCTAAAGGTACATTTAAATCGATCTGGAGGTTATCGCTATGAGTGAAGCAGAAAGACGGAATCGGAGTATTGCCGGTATCGGCACCTCTTCAGGGGGGATATACCAGCATGTTAGAGCGGATGGTCTTGCCAAATTTACCAGTGATATCGACTGTATCAGCTATGAAGCGAATGGTACCGTGAGTCTGAATGGCGCTCTGAAATGTAATCGTTATGTGGTGAATGGGATATCTAAGGTCGATGGTGATGTCTCGGCAGAGGAAATCATCGTTAACGGAACAAGTAAAGCGAAAGGGAATGTGAGAGCTAACCGTACTAGAGTGGATGGCGTGTTCTCTATTAGAGGACAGCTGGAGACGGAGTCTCTTGCTGTTAACGGCAGAGCTAGCTTAGGAGGCAAACTCATTGCAAGCAGCGTAGAGGTGGCAGGAACCCTATCAGCAGACCAGGATGTGGAATGCGAGAAATTTGAGGTGCAGGGCGGCTTCAAGATCCATGGGCTGCTGAACGCAGGCGATGTTGATATTATGCTGCATCTGGGCTGTGAAGCTGAGGATATTGGCGGAGAGCGCATTCATGTGCGCCGCGATCGCAAGGTGAAGCTTCTCGATGGATTTGTGCCAGGACTTGCGCCTAAGCTGAAGGCTAAGCTCATTGAAGGAGACGACATCTACTTGGAGCAGACCTATGCTCAAACGGTGAGGGGAAACCGGGTGGTTATTGGCCCGGGCTGCCAGATCGGTCTTGTTGAATATAAAGAGTCCTATCATCAGGATGAGGATACGGTTGTCGATCGATACATTCAAACTTAAAGGGGTGAAATAGATGTGATTCCAGTTAACCATGAGCTTAATAGCGATAGGAAAAGCGACGTTAGAATGATTGGCGAAGGCAGCTCATCTGGAGGTGCATTCCGAAAAATACGTATCATGGGTCAAGGCCGACTTGATGGAGAGGCGAGCTGCCAGACGTTTCGCTGTACAGGGGATTCCTCCATACTAGGACAATTAAGTGCTTCCTCATTTAAACTGTTGGGAAATATGCACATAGAGGGCGGTTTATCCGGTGATTCTGCATCCACGCTGGGGGAGCTTCGTGTAGATGGAACATTGCAGGTTCGCCTCATGAAGCTGATCGGGGCAATGAGAGTAGGGCAGCATCTTCGCGGTGAGAAGCTAAAATGCACAGGACAGCTGGAGATTCAAGGGGACAGCACTGCCGAACAAATACGCATTCGCGGGGTGATTATGGCAGGAGGGGCCGTGAACGCGGAGCATATCCGAATTAAATTAAATGGACCCAGTCATGCAAGGGAATTATGCGGGGCACAGATTGATGTTCAGCAAGCGTTCTTGTTCTGGTTTCCGAGCTTCCGCAGCAGAAGGATCAGCAGAACCCTGACGGTTGACCTGATAGAGGGTGATAACATTAGGCTTGAGCATGTGGAGGCCAAGGTTGTGCGGGGCCGGCGGGTCACGATTGGGCCTGGCTGCCAGATCGGACTGGTTGAATACACGGAGAAATACAAGGAGCATCATACCGCGAAGGTTGGAGAAAGTGTGCGTCAGTAATGTACGCGCTAGTAATAAGTGAGAGAACTCTAGCCCGGCGAGAAGTGTTCGCCACTATTGGTATGAGGCAGCTCTTTCTGGAGCTAAAATGTTAAACTCATGAACCTGCATCATACAGGCCCATGAGTTTGTTTGTTTTTTAGGATGCAGCTCGGCAGAAGCTCCTGTGGCTCGCATCAATAAATATCAGTTTCCGTTGGTTTCTTGTGTGCGTACGCCGTCCTCCACTGGAGGGGCAGGGTCAGATGGAGTATGTTCTGAGCGGTCTTCTTTTTCAGAGGAATGGTTGTCTGAATTTACAGCAATAAGACGCGCTTGTGGGCGATAGGTGTCCTTGGCGATCGAAGTGCGGGAGACGATTTCTCCGTTTATTCTCTTGATCTGATATGATTCCACAATATATCCAGGTGCCCCTTCTTGGACGATGGCTTGAGTATTTACCGGCAAAGAGGAGTCATTCGTATACTCTGTCGGTGCAGGGAGTGTTTCAAGGAGAAGGGTTTCGAGCTCATAACTTACATTCTCTGGCATGGTCCCAAAAAACTTTACAACCAGTTCGTGATCCCTGACTTCTGCTTTGATTAATAGAGATTTGCCCGTCGTATTCTTGAATCTGAAATTGATATAGTCCGTCGCGAACGTAGCATCGAGGCCTTTCGGCATATAGCTCACCGGCAGCGAATGATTTCTTCGCTCCACAATTTGCAGCCCTGTCCTCAGTGCCGCGTTATAGAGGGTGCTTGAGACCTGGCAGATTCCTCCGCCGATTCCTGGCACAAGCTCTCCGCCTACAATGACAGGTGCTTCCTTGAAGCCGCTGTGTTGCTCTGCCATTTTGACGATTTGTCCGTAGTTCAGCTCATCTCCTGGCTTAAGTATCATACCATCCACCGCATTGGCGGCGGCGGTTACGTTGTGTTCTTCCTTCTCCACTAGTCCCTAGCGGGGTAGAGACTTGAATGATTTTTCGATGAATTCCCGAACGTCTAAGAGAGTCAATCGTCACCGAGGGGTTCATCACTTGAAGAGGAAGGTCGATAACAATAGTAGGTCTGGGCTCTATCGGATTCATAAGCATTGAAAAATCGGCGGGAACAGCATCCTTTAAACGCCGGGTCATCTCTGCCCAGTTAAGCCTGCTCGCGCTGTGCTCAGGTATAAACTCAATTTCATCCATCTCCGTAATATGGATCTTAGCAGGAATAATGTCACCAAACTCAGATTGTTCCCAAGCGGGAGATAAATACCTTTGCAATTCAGTACGATCATAGCTGTAGGAGATGCTCCAGTCTTTTTGGAAACGGAGACGGCCAAGCAGCCTTTGAATCATGTTTCCTTCGGACAGACCCGCTGCTGCCTGTTTAAACTCGTTTGCGCTATACCTCACTCCGGCATGATGCAGTGTCAGCTTAGGGGTGGATATTGTACGATTGCCTGCCTTTAGATGTAGAGGGAGGTCTTCCAGTGCTTGAAGCTTCTGATCAAGATCTTTAATTACGGAATGAATATCTTGGCCGCCGACAGCTAAGCCGGAGATGGTTATCTTCGAGGGGAGCTTCGTTTGATGAGTGTACATATAAATCCACACCAAAAGGGTGGTGAAAAAGAGAGTAAATAACACGGAAATGATGGCGAAAGTGTGAATTTTTTTCATGGGTAACTCCTTTCCTGCTTCTTGTTTCCCCGGATTAGAAACACTTTACATGTATATGTTCTGGGAGTGGAAATCTTTCGGCTACTCAAAAGGTAACAAATTTGTTACAATGGGAAACATCTTGATGAAATTCGAGAGATTTTAAAGGAAATCAATGGAAAGTGTCGAAATGATAAAGGCTACTATGCAACGGGAAGTGATCATGTGATTGAATTACAGGACGTGTGGAAGACCTATCCGAATGGGGCACATGCCTTGCAAGGTGTGTCGGTAAAGATCGACCGCAACGAATTCGTTTATATTGTCGGACCGTCTGGTGCGGGGAAATCGACATTTATGAAGCTAATTTACAGAGAAGAAATTCCGACAAAAGGGCAGATCTCAGTTAATGGATTTAATATCGGCAAGCTGAAGCATCGCAAAATTCCTTATGTTCGGCGTAATATCGGCGTTATTTTTCAGGATTTCAGACTTCTTCCGAAGATGACGGCGTATGAGAATATCGCTTTTGCGATGGAAGTTGTCGAGGCACCAAAGAAACAGATCAAGAAAAGGGTGATGGAAGCCCTGGACCTTGTCGGTCTTAAAAACAAAGCAGATCGCGAGCCAACCCAGCTGTCAGGCGGGGAACAGCAGCGTATTGCGATCGCAAGAGCGATCGTGAACAATCCTTCTGTCATCATCGCGGACGAGCCTACAGGTAACCTTGATCCCGAGACGTCATGGGGGATTATGCAGCTGCTGGATGAGATCAATTTCCGAGGAACAACCATCGTCATGGCAACACATAACCGGGATATCGTTAACACCATGCGTAAACGGGTTATTGCCATTGAGCAGGGACATATCGTCCGAGACGAAATGAGAGGGGAATACGGCTATGAATTTTAGTACCTTCTTGCGCCATTTGCGGGAAGGATTTAAGAGCCTATTCCGCAACGGCTGGATGTCGATTGCATCCATTACGTCGATCATTGTCTCGTTATTGATTCTGGGCGTGTTCGTTCTGCTCGTAGTGAATGTCAATTCCATGGCGGATCAGGCAGATGATCAGGTGGAGATCAGTACATTCCTGCAGCTTAACGTAGATGAGGCTCTGCGAGGCAAGCTTCAGGACGAGATTGGAGCCATGCCGGAAGTGAGCAAGATTGAATTTGTTCCTAAGGAGCAAGGCTTGGCAGATTTTAAAGAAGAGCTTGGAGAAGACGGTCAGGAGCTGCTTGAAGGCTTCGACGAGGATAACAATCCTCTCCCGGATACTCTGCGGGTAGAGGTTATTGATCCGAGCACAGTTAGTTTTGTAGCTGAGAAGATTGAAGCTCTGAACGAGGAATACCAGGAGCAGCCAATCATGAAAGTCAATTATGGAAAAGACACGGTGGAAACCTTGTTCAAGATCACCCGTCTGATCCGAACGATCGGCGTTGTTTTTGTAGCAGGGCTTGCACTCATGTCTATGTTTTTGATCTCGAACACGATTCGCGTCACGATCCTGGCACGCCGCCGGGAGATCAGCATCATGAAGCTGGTAGGAGCGACAAACTCCTTTATCCGTTGGCCGTTCTTCGTTGAAGGAGCCTTGATTGGATTCATTGGATCTATTATTACGATCGCTATTCTATTTATCGGATATAACCAGCTGCTGAACTCGATTCAACAGGATATTATTATTCAGATGCTTGATCTGGTGCCATTGTCCGGCATATGGACCTGGTTTGGCGGATCACTGCTCATTATGGGGATGCTCGTGGGCATCCTGGGAAGCACGTTGTCTATTCGCAAATCTTTGAAAGTGTAAGGCTTTCATAGATTCAGTCGTTTGTAGTTTAGTATAATCATGTGGCTGTCCTATATGGGGCAGCCGCTTAAGTAGAACATAACTCGTCATGGATTGATATATAAAATACTTATGAAGAAGGATGGGAAACGAACTTGAAAAAGACGGCCACTGTAATTGCGTTAAGTTTACTTACAGCCACAGTACTTAGTCCTGGATACGGAATCGCTGCATCGAGCATCAGCGATATTGATAAAGAGCTGGATCAGCTGGAGCAGCAGTCCGAATCCGCGAAGTCCCAGCAACAGAAGGCGGAACAGAAGAAGCAGGAAGCAGAGCACTACAAGCAGAAGCAAGAAGCATATCTCGAAACGATTATGGAACAAATCGAAGCTGTAAGTAATGAGCTTGCAACCGTGTCTTACCGCATTGAAACAACGGAAGAGAATTTGCGGAACACGAAGAAAGAGCTGCAAGCAGCAGAAGAAAGAATTGCTGCCCGCGAGGAGCTGCTCGAATCTCGTGTGCGTCTAATGTACACAGATGGAACAGTCTCCTACCTGGATGTATTGCTGTCTTCTACAAGCATTTCCGATTTTCTGGAGCGTGCGGATTCACTCAAGATGATTGTGGATCAGGATCAGAACCTGCTCGTTGAACATAAGAAAGACAAGCAGCTTGTTGTAGACAAGAAGGCAGAGCTGGAACAGCAATATGCAGAACATAAACGTCTATATGCCCAGAAGAAAGAACGCAAGGCAGAGCTGGACAGCAAGGAGCAGGAGAAACAGAAGCTTATTGCAGGTTATGAGCAAGAGATTAATGTAAATGACGAACTTAGCGCAGAGCAGGATCGGATGTTGGTAGAGATTGCATCCAAACGTTCAGCGCTGGTTCAAGAGAAGAACGAGCTGAAGGCAGAGCAGGCAGCGGCGGCAGCAAGAGCGAAGGCGGCAGCGGAAGAAGCGGCAAGAAAGGCTGCTCAGAAGAAAGTAGCCAGCTCAAACATAAGCTCAGGCTCAGGCTCAGGCTCGAGTGCCAGCAGTTCATCTAGTAATACTTCTACAGGCAGTGGTGTACTCGCTACGCCAATATCCGGATCGTACTATATTTCTTCTCCTTTCGGTCCGCGGGTTCATCCGATCACAGGTGTAGTCGGCAAAATGCATAACGGAGTAGACTTTGCTGCGGTACAAGGAACGAGTATTGTCTCAGCAGAAGCTGGTGTAGTTATCATGGCTGAATGGTACAGTGGTTACGGTTATACGGTGATAGTTGATCATGGTGATGGACTTTGGACGCTGTATGGACACATTCGCGAAGGCGGCATTATGGTGAGCGAAGGCGATTCTGTAAGCCGTGGTCAAAAAATTGCTGAGGTTGGCTCAACAGGTAACTCTACTGGACCTCACTTGCACTTCGAGGTTCGTGAAAATGGTAGTCCGAAAAACCCGATGAATTATTTGTAAGCAGAGGTCTATTCTGGACATATTCCGTACAAGCTTTACATATACTCTTGCTGGTATATGGTTTTTAGGGCTGAGACACTGATCGGAAACAAACCCCGTTTAGTGACTCAGCCGGGGCTGAAACACTGATCGGAATTAGCACCTGTTCAGTGTTTCATCTGTCAGCGAAATATGATACAAGTAAATAAGGAGTTTCTTTCATCTTCAGATGAAGCAGGACTCTAAATGTACTTGTATCCTATTTACATCCAAAGCAAGTAAGTCGGAATAGAAAGGGCGGTGACGCTCATGATGAAGAAGCGCTCTGCTATACTGCTGGTTGTTCTCGCGCTTCTGGGTGGGAGCTTGCTTACACTCGCTGTCGTAAATTACCAAGGGCTGAGCAGCCAGGGTGGAGAAGGGCTGCTTGCCAGTGTAACAGGCAGCAATCAGAAGAATGAACTGCAGAAGATTGAAACCGCACTTGATCTGATCGAGGCTAACTATTATCAAGATGTGGACCGTACCAAATTAATTGATGGCGCTATTAATGGAATGATGGAGTCACTTGGAGATCCTTATTCCAATTACATGGGTCAGGAAACGGCTGCCCAATTCGAAGAGTCGATTGAAGGTTCATTCACAGGTATAGGTGCAGAGGTATCCTCACAGGACGGCAACGTCGTGGTGGTATCCCCGATCAAAGGTTCTCCCGCTGAAAAAGCAGGAATACAGGCTAAAGATGTGATCTTGTCTGTCAACGGTGAATCCTTGCAAGGACTTGATCTCAATGATGCTGTCTCCAAGATCCGTGGACCGAAGGGCAGCGAAGCCAAGGTACAGGTTCAACGTGCTGGAACCTCTGAGCCGCTTGATTTTAGTATTATACGAGATGACATTGATCTGGAGACCGTGTATGCGGAGATGAAGGATGATGGTGTCGGCGTTATTACAATTACGCAGTTCTCTTTGAATACGGGTGAACGATTCAAGGAGGAGCTTGCCAAGCTTGAGAGCCAGAACATGAAGGGGCTTGTCATCGACGTTCGTAATAATCCGGGCGGCGTACTGTCTGTCGTCATCGATATTGCAGAACAGTTTGTTCCTTCTGGAGAACTGATCGTTCAAGTGGAAGACAAGAACGGGAATCGGGAAACGAATGAATCCAAAGGTTCAGCGAAGGATTACCCAGTAAGTGTCCTGATGAACAAAGGTAGTGCGAGTGCATCTGAAATATTGGCAGGTGCACTGCAGCAATCCGCCGGGGCGACACTGCTTGGTGAGCATTCCTTCGGTAAAGGAACGGTGCAGACCAGCTTTGAACGTCAGCTTGGTGACGGAAGCCTTGTGAAGATTACGATAGCCAAATGGCTTACGCCAAACGGTGATTGGATTCACGAGAAAGGGATTGAGCCTGATATCAGTGTAAGTCAACCTGACTATTTCTCTGTGGCACCGATCAATAAGGATAATCTCCCATTGAAGTACGATACCAACAGCACGGACGTGAAGAATGCACAAACGATGCTCGAGGGCCTCGGATATAAGACGGATCGCAAAGACGGTTATTATGATGATAAAACCGTAGAGGCCGTCAAAGCTTTCCAGACCTCACAAGGATTGAGCGTGAGCGGAAATATCAATGAGGAAACGGCAGCAGCACTGGAGACCGCGCTCATTGAACGAATTGGCGATCCTGCATACGATACGCAGCTCAAACAGGCTGTTACCGATATGAAGCAGGAGATCTCTTCTGCAGCGTCGAACTAAGAGAGAAAAACGACCCGAACATCAAGCGTTCAGAATAAGTTTTTCTTGTCGATATTAGAAAAACAGATGAAAGAAGGCTGCTTGTTCAGCCTTCTTTTTTTACTGGATAATGTATTTGGAGAGGGCAAACAGCAGTTGAATTATGAGGGGGGCGTGAGCTAACTTGAATGAAGTCATCACATGGCTATGGCTTGTCGTGGATGCATTAATCGCTTTGCTGACTCAGCCATTTTATTACATAGCCATCGTATTATTAGCGCTCAGTTACCGTCGTCAGGGGATGCTGGAACGAAGATTGCTCCACACGCGCCTTAATGGGTGGCCGCTGTTAACACTGCGAGCTATTTTTACAGGTATATTGGTTGGTCTAATTGTATCTGTTGTTTATGTATTTCTGGGAATTGAAATGACAGCACAGGCAGTGCTGGCGATATGGATAACATCCATTATACTGATGCTGTTCCGGATCAGATACTTGAACGCTGTATATGCAGTGGGTTTGCTTGGTATTGTACAATGGCTGCTTAAGCTGTTTGACAGCTGGGAGCCTCAAGGCTTCCTCGAAGCCATCGTCTCTGCAATCCGTGATCTGCCGATCCCTCAGCTGCTTGTGCTTGCAGCAGTGCTGCACCTGACACAGGCTATGTTCGTCAGGCTGCAGCAGGAGCAGAACGCATCTCCTGTTTATTTTAAAGGGAAGAGAGGTAAGCTTGTCGGCGGTTATCAGCTGCAATACTATGCACCCGTGCCGCTTATGCTGCTTGTGCCCACGACTTCGGGCAGCGGGGCAGGTCTTGCATGGAGTCCGTTACTTGCCGGTGGCGCCGATATGTATATGCTCTATGCTGTTCCATTTATCATTGGATTTAGTGAGATGACAAAAAGCATGCTGCCAGAAGACAAGTCAGCCCTTACCACGAAGCGGCTCCTGCTATATGGTGTCATATTGCTCGTCTTGAGTCTATTGTCCGTATGGTGGAATCCGCTGTCACTGGTGGCTGTGTTGTTTGCTCTTATAGGTCTGGAAGCGATATACTGGATCAGTTCATCGGAGGAAGAGAACCGCAGCCCGATCTATGTACATCCTAAGCAGGGACTTCAGGTTTTGGCCGTATTGCCGGGCAGTCCCGCCGAGGAGCTGGGGATACAGGCTGGCGAAGTCATTTTTAGAGTAAATGGACAGTATGTCAACTCACAAGCTGAGCTGCACAGCGCGCTTCGTATGAACCCTGCATTTTGTAAATTGGAAGTACGCAATATTGAAGGCGAGAGTAAATTTCTGCAGCGTGCGATATACGAAGGAGAGCATCATCAGCTCGGCGCATTGCTTGCGCCGGATCCGGATTCAGGCTTTGCGATCGACGAGCGTCCCGCCTCGTTCTTTCAGATCGTCGGGATGAAGCTGGATACACATCGTACCGAAAAGCCTGCACCAGATCCTTTCAGTCACGAAGCATGAGGGGATAGAAGCTGAAATTCCGCTGAGCAATAACGCGATAAGATGAACCCGTGAAGTGAACGGCTGAGTACAGCTGCTCTGCACAAAAATAACCTCCATCCTGCATAAAGAGCGGGGTGGAGGTTTTCTTTTTATAAGCGAATAATCGGTTCATTCGCCTTGCAGCTGGCGCAGAACAGTGATTTCCACTCTGCGGTTTTGTTGTCTGCCCGCTTCGGTCGTATTCTCTGCTGCAGGCCTGTTATCTGCATATCCGGCATATTGGAAGCTGTCCGGATCCAGGCCTTCATGCTCGATAAAATAACGAAGCACAGAGAGTGCGCGCTCACCGGATAATTCCCAGTTGTCTCGATATTTGGAGCCAGATGTTACTGGAGTATTGTCGGTATGCCCTTCGATCGAAATGGTTGTCGCAAGATCCCTAAACAAGCTGGCTAATTGAGAGAGTACAGGTCCAGCACCCTCCATCAATTTGGCATCCCCGGTGCGAAACAGAAATTGTTCACTGAGCGTGATAGAAATCCCTTGAGGCTTGTCCGCTACAAAAATAAGATCCTCAAGCTCATGATCTTTAATGTAGTTCTTGATCAAGCCCATCAGATCTTGAAGCTCCTGTTCTTGTTCGCGAAAGGCAGTCTCCCGTTCTGTCATAGGTCCACTGTCCGCCTCTGAATCGGTTTCACCCGAACCGGGCTGGTTCGCTTGGCTGCTTGTATCTCTATTCTGGCCAGAGGGATGGTCAATTACACCCGTGCCTCCGTCAAGAATTCCGCTTGAGCTCTGAAAGGTGGTCTGCAGGGAGTTGGTTACTTTCTCATACTTGCTTGCATCAAGCCGGCTCATCGCATACATCATCACGAAGAAAATGAGCAATAGCGTAATGAGGTCCGCATAGGTAATCATCCAGCGATCATGCTGAGAGCCGGAGGAATGTGCACGTCCTGCATTCCGTGTTCGCCTATTCCGCTGTCTCATGCGTGACATCCTTCCTTGAGCTTAATGGATTCGGCTGTAAGGTGATATAAGTGTTCAGCTTTTTACGAACGAGTAGGGCATTATCACCATTTTGTACAGACAATACACCTTCGAGAATCATTTCCATCACCGTGATCTCCTCTGCGCTCTTCGCTCTGATCTTGGATGCGATGGGCAAGAAGATCAGATTTGCGCTGGCAACCCCATATAAGGTCGCGATAAAAGCAACGGCGATCGATGGACCGAGCTGACTCGGATCTGACAGGTGCCCAAGCACCTGAATGAGTCCCATGACCGTCCCGATAATTCCCATTGTTGGCGCATAGGAGCCTGCGGATTCGAATAACTTGGCATAGTTATCATGCTCCTGCTCTTTGGCATCGATATCCAGTTCCATAATCTGGCGGACGATCGGCTGATCGGTTCCATCCACGACCAGCTGAATTCCTTCTCTTAAGAAAGCATTAGGATGGTCGACCACCTTCTGCTCCAAGGCTAGAACGCCTTCGCGCCTTGCAACCATGGACATCTCTACGATATCCTCCAGCCATTCATTTGCTTCAGATCGATTGGGCTTGAAGGCCATTCTAATGCCCGCAGGCAGCGTGCGGATACGATGCAACGGATAGCTGATGAGCACGGCTGCAATCGTACCGCCGAAGACGATAAGAGCAGCTGTCCCCTGAAATAGTCCTGTTATTTTTCCCCCTTCCCATAAAAATCCTCCAATGATAGCGACAGCTCCGGCTACAAGACCGATTAGGGTCGCGATATCCATCAAATCATTCCCTCCAGTCAATTGTCTTCTATATTTGCATCCAGGACATGAACCGAGTATAATAAACGGGAACAAACATTCTTATAACTGCTTTTGCTTAACTCACGAACGAAGAGCCGATGAAACAGCCTAATGAAGAGCTTCAGTCAACTTTTTGAGAGGGGTTCTTTTTTATTTCGGCTGAGGGACTTCATTTGTTTATGGGTACGGAAATAAGCAATCCAGCATACAAAATGGTTTCCGATATGTTATATTTTCGGTAAATCTCGACATATATAAGGATATTGCACATCTTTCTTTGCGCAGTTCTTACATGAATATCTAGGTTGATTTGAAGTTTTGAGTGTAAGTATGTACATTGATGACTTCATTCTATCTGGATATTTGTAGTTTCTTAGCGAGTGAGATCGAAATTTGCATAATCCTGGTGTAAAACTATTTTAGACGATGAAGGTGAGGTTGGGCAATGAGCGATATTGTCATGAGCAATAAAGGATTTGAACTCGTATCGGAATTTGAACCTCAAGGGGATCAGCCGCAAGCGATTGTTGAGCTGGTAGAAGGGATCCGGCAAGGGAAGAAGCATCAGACATTGCTTGGTGCTACAGGTACCGGTAAGACGTTTACCATTGCTCAGACCATAGCGAAGTTAAATAGACCTACGCTTGTTATTGCACATAACAAGACGCTTGCGGCACAGCTCGCAAGTGAGTTCAAAGAGTTCTTTCCTAACAATTCGGTAGATTACTTTGTAAGTTATTACGATTACTATCAACCGGAAGCTTATATTCCTTCATCAGATACGTACATTGAGAAGGATTCAAGTATAAATGAAGAAATTGATAAGCTCAGGCATTCGGCGACCAGCTCCTTGTTCGAGCGTCGCGACGTCATCATTGTTGCGAGTGTATCCTGCATCTACGGCCTCGGTTCTCCGGTTGAATATTCCAATATGTTATTGTCACTCCGCGTAGGGATGGAGAAGTCTCGCAAGGAGATTTTGTCACGTCTGGTGGATATTCAGTATCAGCGCAATGACCTTAATTTTGTACGGGGGACGTTCCGTGTGCGCGGTGATGTAATTGAGATTTTCCCGGCTTCCAAAGATCAGCATGCGATGCGAATTGAGCTATTTGGAGACGAGGTTGAACGCATCACGGAGATTGATGTACTGACTGGCGAGCTGATAGGTGAGCGCGATCATGTGGCGATATTCCCGGCATCTCACTTTGTTACACGTGAGGAGACGATGAGAGTAGCGCTGGTCAATATTGAGCGTGAGCTTGAGGAGCGTCTTGCTGAACTGCGTGAGCAGGGCAAACTGCTGGAGGCACAGCGTCTGGAACAGCGGACACGATACGATATCGAAATGATGAAGGAAGTCGGCTTCTGCTCCGGGATCGAGAATTATTCTGGACCGCTGACCTTCCGTGAGACAGGAGCAACGCCGTATACACTGCTCGACTATTTCCCTGATGATATGCTGGTTGTCATAGACGAGTCTCATGTGACACTGCCTCAAATTCGCGCGATGTACAACGGTGACCGTGCGCGGAAGACAGTTCTGGTTGAGCACGGATTTCGATTGCCGTCAGCACTAGATAACCGGCCGCTGCAATTTGAGGAATTCGAGAAGAAGACGAAGCAGCTCGTATACGTCTCTGCTACTCCAGGACCTTATGAGATTGAGCATACCGAAGGGGATATGGTTCAGCAGATTATCCGCCCTACAGGTCTGCTTGATCCGATCATTGAAGTGAGACCGACCAAAGGACAGATTGATGATTTGATCGGAGAGATTCGGGACCGTGTAGAGAAGGATGAGCGCGTGCTTGTTACAACGCTGACGAAGAAGATGGCGGAGGATCTGACGGATTACTTCAAGGAAGTCGGCATTAAGGTCAGATATATGCACTCTGATATTAAGACGCTGGAGCGTATGGCGATTCTGAGGGATCTCCGGCTAGGCACATTCCATGTTCTTGTCGGAATTAACCTGCTGAGGGAAGGACTTGATCTTCCTGAAGTATCCCTTGTCGCTATATTGGATGCTGACAAAGAGGGCTTCCTGCGTTCCGAACGCTCGCTTATCCAGACCATTGGACGTGCAGCCCGAAACAGCGAAGGTAAAGTTATTATGTATGGTGATAAGGTTACGGACTCCATGGACAAGGCGATTAAGGAGACAGAACGTCGTCGTGCGATTCAGGTAGCTTATAATGAAGAGCATGGTATTACCCCGCAGACGATCCGCAAGAAGATCCGTGAGGTTATTGAGGCAACGAAGGTGGCTGAGGCGAAGAGCGATTATCTGACAGGCGGCGCAGAGAAGATGTCGAAGCGCGATCGTCAGTCGTTGATGCAGCGTCTTGAAGCTGAAATGAAGGATGCGGCGAAGAATTTGCAGTTCGAGCGCGCCGCAGAACTGCGTGACGCCCTGCTTGAACTGAAGGCTGAATAAAATAAGAAGAGAACGGCCGAGGGGTCGTTCTCTTCTTAAAGAGTTCATATGGAATGTTGCTGACTCTGTACTCTTTACTTATGTAATTGTATTTCGGTTTTTAACGTTGAAAGCTGATAATAAGGGCTATACTTATTGATAAATTGATATATTGTTTAATTTAATAGAACAAGCTTAAGGACCGAGCTCGAAGAGCAATGGTCCACCCGTGGGATGAGGCGAAGCGATCCCACGCAAGGAAGATGCACTTCAAGGACCGAGCTCGAAGAGCAATGGTCCGCCTGTGGGATGAGGCGAAGCAATCCCACGCAGGAACATGCACTTCAAGGACCGAGCTCGAAGAGCAATGGTCCCGCCTGTGGGATGGGGCGAAGCGATCCCACGCAAGGAAGATGCATTTCAAGGACCGAGCTCGAAGAGCAATGGTCCGCCTGTGGGATGGGGCGAAGCGATCCCACGCAAGGAAGATGCACTTCAAGGACCGAGCTCGAAGAGCAATGGTCCGCCTGTGGGATGGGGCGAAGCAATCCCACGCAGGAACATGCATTTCAAGGACCGAGCTCGAAGAGCAATGGTCCGCCTGTGGGATGGGGCGAAGCGATCCCACGCAAGGAAGATGCACTTCAAGGACCGAGCTCGAAGAGCAATGGTCCGCCTGTGGGATGGGGCGAAGCAATCCCACTCACGATCCCGCGTCGTATGGAAGCATGTTCTAGACAACCAGATGGGTTGTCTAGAACGAATGCGTTCCAACCACAACAACCCAGCTATAAATAACCACGAGCCCAACTACTTCGGCCAATTTCCGGTTTCCAAAGGGAGGTCCCTTTGGGGTCCTCCCTGTCAGGGAGGATTTAGGAGGGTTCTTTTAAGGAGATGAGAGTGTGGCGAACGAGAATATAGTCATTAAAGGCGCGAGGGCGCACAATCTGAAGAATATCGATGTGACGATCCCGCGCGACCGTTTTGTCGTCCTGACCGGACTTAGCGGATCTGGCAAATCATCGCTGGCATTTGATACGATATATGCCGAAGGTCAGCGCAGATATGTAGAGTCACTGTCCGCCTATGCTCGTCAATTTCTAGGGCAAATGGAGAAGCCGGATGTAGATTCGATAGATGGGCTCTCTCCTGCGATTTCGATAGATCAAAAAACGACAAGCCGAAATCCGCGCTCAACGGTAGGAACCGTTACCGAAATTTACGACTATTTGCGTCTGCTCTTTGCACGCATCGGTCATCCGCATTGCCCGGAGCATGGTGTGGAGATAACTTCCCAGACCGTTGAACAGATGGTTGATCGGATCATGAGCTACCCGGAACGGACAAGGCTGCAAATTCTGGCTCCTGTTATTTCGGGCCGCAAAGGTGAGCACAAGAGTCTGCTTGCAGATATATCGAAGCAAGGCTTCGTCCGGGTGCGGATTGATGGCGAGCTTCGTGACCTGTCGGAGACCATTGAGCTTGAGAAGAACAAGAAGCATACGATTGAGGTCGTAGTGGACCGAATCGTCGTGAAGGAAGATATTCAGTCACGCTTATCCGATTCCATTGAAACCGCGCTTAAAATTTCCGGCGGTCAGCTGCTGGTGGATATTATTGGAGAAGAAGAGCTGAGATTCAGCTCCAACTATGCCTGCCCGATATGTGGATTCAGCATGGAGGAGCTCTCCCCGCGAATGTTCTCGTTCAACAGTCCATTTGGTGCCTGTCCGGACTGTGACGGCTTGGGAACTAAGATGATTGTCGATCCTGATCTGCTTGTTCCTGATCGCAGCAAGTCGATCGAGGGCGGTGCATTTGAAGCTTGGGCTGGGGGAACTTCGAATTACTACCCGCAATTTTTACGTTCCGTATGTGAGCATTACGGAATTCCGATGAATGTTCCCGTCAGCGAGCTGTCACCTGATCAGATGAACAAGCTCCTTAGAGGGACTAATGGAGAGAAGATTCGTTTCCGTTACGAAAATGATTTTGGTCAAAGAAAAGAAGCTTATGTTGTTTTTGAAGGGATCATCCCCAACTTGGAGCGGCGGTATCGTGATACGGCATCGGAAGGCATTCGTGAGTTTATCGAAGGCTTTATGGGCGAGAAGCCATGTGGAACATGTAAAGGACATCGTCTCAAAAAAGAAGTGCTGGCCGTTACAATCAACGGTAATAACATGGCGTACGTGACTAATCTTTCGATTGGAGCTGCCATGGAATTCTTCAGCAATTTGCAGCTGTCCGAGAAGGAACAAGCAATAGCCCATTTGATTCTCAAAGAGATCAACAGCCGTCTGGGATTCCTTGTGAATGTTGGACTGAACTATCTGACCATGAGCAGAGCTGCTGGAACATTATCCGGCGGGGAAGCACAGCGTATTCGACTGGCGACACAGATCGGCTCCAGTCTCATGGGTGTACTCTATATTTTGGATGAGCCAAGCATCGGACTGCATCAGCGGGACAACGACCGTTTGATTGCAACACTGGGTCATATGCGCGACCTCGGAAATACGCTCATTGTCGTAGAGCATGACGAGGATACGATGATGGCGGCAGATTATATCATTGATATCGGTCCGGGAGCCGGAATTCACGGCGGACAGATCATGTCGCAAGGCACGCCGCAGGAAGTAATGGATGACCCTAATTCACTGACGGGCAGCTATCTCAGTGGACGCAAGTTTATACCTGTTCCCGCAGAGAGACGGAAGACGGATGATCGCTGGCTGGAAATTCGCGGTGCGAAGGAGAACAATCTCAAGAACATTAATGTGAAGATCCCGCTAGGTGTATTTACAGCTGTTACCGGTGTATCCGGTTCAGGCAAATCTACCCTCGTGAATGAAATCTTGTACAAAACACTGGCACGGGATTTGAACCGTGCAAGAGTACGCCCAGGGCTGTATAAGGAAATGAAAGGCCTGGAGCATATTGATAAAGTCATTGATATTGATCAATCTCCAATCGGTCGTACGCCACGATCCAACCCGGCAACATATACCGGTGTATTTGATGATATTCGAGACCTGTACTCTCAGACAAATGAAGCCAAGCTGCGCGGCTACCAAAAAGGGCGCTTCAGCTTCAACATCAAAGGCGGCAGATGTGAGGCGTGTAAGGGCGATGGAATTATCAAGATCGAGATGCACTTCCTGCCGGACGTCTACGTACCTTGTGAAGTTTGCAAAGGGAAACGGTATAATCGGGAGACGCTCGAGGTTAAATATAAAGAGAAGAACATATCGGAAGTATTGGATATGACGGTCGAAGATGCGGTTGAATTCTTCCGGAACATTCCCAAGATTCATCGCAAAATCCAAACCCTGCTGGATGTCGGTCTAGGATACGTCAAGCTCGGACAGCCGGCAACGACACTATCCGGTGGAGAGGCGCAGCGTGTCAAGCTCGCATCCGAGCTGTACCGCCGCAGTACCGGTAAGACGATGTACATTTTGGACGAGCCAACAACCGGTCTGCACGTGGATGATATTGATCGTCTTCTGACAGTACTTCACCGGCTGGTTGACTCTGGGGAATCCGTGCTTGTGATCGAGCACAATCTGGATGTAATCAAGACGGTCGACCATATTATCGACTTGGGACCGGAAGGCGGAGACGGCGGCGGTACCATTATCGGCACAGGTTCACCAGAACAAATCGTAAAAGTGAAAGAATCCTACACGGGTAAATATTTGAAGCCGGTGTTGGAACGAGATACCGAGCGCAGTCAAACACTGGTGTTAAATCGTTCATAGCTGCTACATGAAGAGCTGGAGGAGATACATTTATCTCATCTCCAGCTTTTTTTAAAGTGATCCGTCTTCATCGGAGTGACGTGGCTATATAGAATCTCTATTTTGATGCAACAAAAAAGCCATTGGAACGGAGGTCTTCTGTAGTGAGAAGTGAACAAGAAATGATGAACATGCTTATCAATTTTGCCGAATATGATGATCGAATTCGATTAGTAACTTTGGAAGGGTCACGTACAAACCCCAATATTACCCCTGATACATTCCAAGATTATGACCTGTCTTATTTTGTGACGGATATGAACTCTTTCAAGGAGAATGATCAGTGGCTTCACATATTTGGTAAACCTGTTATGATGCAAAAACCCGAAGATATGGAGCTTTTTCCTTCAGAATTAGGTAACTGGTATTCATATTTAATCCTTTTTGTGGATGGAAATAAATTAGACCTGACACTTATCCCAATTCACGAAATAAACGATTATTTTACCCATAGCGACGGTTTAGTTGAAGTGTTGCTTGATAAGGATCATCACGTTAAGCACGAAGTGATCGCAAATGATCGTCAATATTGGATTAAAAAGCCGACGGCAAGAGAATTTGATGATTGTTGCAATGAGTTCTGGATGGTTTCAACTTACGTAGTAAAAGGATTAGGGAGAAAAGAAATACTATTTGCCATTGACCATTTAAACGAGATAGCAAGACCGAATTTATTGCGAATGATGGCTTGGAAAATCGGATCAGAGCAAGGATACAGCTTTAGTGTGGGGAAGAACTATAAGTTTATAAATCGGTACCTCCCAGATGATGATTGGGAAAAACTCCTGTCAACCTATTCCCAGAGTGGGTATCAGGAAATGTGGCAGTCTTTATTCACTTGTTATGAGTTATTTAGAACATACTCAAAAGCTGTGTCAGAAAGTCTTGGATATAAGTATTCAGATTACGATGAAGTGATTACGAAGTATACAGAAAGTATTTATATTTCATTGTCGTGAACCAATTGGATTATTTTAGATTTTCTGGATGAAAAGTCTTGCTAAACCGGGGCGATGAAGATAACATAGAAGAAGGTGTAAACGCTTGTACGTGTACGATATCTCGTCATAAGGGGGCGCATGTATGCTGCTATTAGCGGAAGCTGGAGGCACAACTTCTAAATTTAACGGATTTGATATTTTCGTCATCTTGTTTACAATTATTATCTTCATCGGTGTGGTTCGGCTTATCAAAGCACCCAAGAAGAATCTGTTTGCCATTGCCTTTGGTGTTGTCAGCTTAATCGTATTTTTAATTACCGATTATGCGATGATCAAGCATTGGTTGAGTTAGGGTTACATACAGCATAAGTTAGCTCTGCAGAACACTTTCCCCTGTGTGAAGGGAAGGTGTTTTTTAATCCTCTTTTGAAGAAGAAATAACAGCTGGCGTATGAATTCATAATGTCACATAAGAGCGCGGGAATGATAGATTAAGAGAGGAATCGGTGAAGCCATTTGAAACGTAATAGTATGAATAGTACCAGAGATAGAAACGAAAATAACGTTAGAAATAACGATACAAATACCAATCTATATAGGGTAAGAACTAGAATCACAGCAGCAACTGTTGCAGCAATCATAGCAAGTGCGATTAACCCTGCTGTGATAGAAGGAGCCAGCGTCAAGCTGAATGCCAAGCTCCAGGATGATCAAATATACATAAATTCAAAAGACCTTATTAAAGCGTTAGGCGGCACAGGTCAGTATGACGCGAAGACAGGAACGTTTATTTATACCGCGCAGGATGAGATACCGGAGGTAGTAGAGGCTGTATCCCCATCTGTTGTTGGGATTATAGGGCGCCCGGATGCAGGTGAAGAGGGAGGCGGCTCAGACCGCTATAATTTGACGCATGGAACGGGTGTCATAGTGAAGTCCAATGGATGGATTGTGACGAATGCCCATGTCATCGACGGTTTAACCAATGCAGTTGTAGTCACATCTGACGGTAAGACTTATAAGATTACCGACAGCTACAGCGATCCGACCAGTGATCTTGCACTGATTAAGATCAATGCGAAATCACTGAAGCCCGCGAAGCTTGCCAGCTCCTCTTCCAATATGCGGGTGGGCGAGACGGTCATTGCGATTGGAACACCGGTGTCTTTTTCACTGCGTAATTCAGCTACAGTGGGTGTGGTCAGCGGGCTCAATCGAGGGGTGAATGCATCCTATCGTCTGATTCAGAGCGATACAGCCATTAACCCGGGTAACAGCGGCGGACCGCTCGTGAATTTGAAAGGTGAAGTGATCGGGATTAACACGATGAAGTATGCAGCCGTTGGCGTGGAGAATACAGGCTTCTCGATCCCTGCTGAGACGGTGCATTATGTATTAAATCATTACTTTAAATATGGAGAAGTCAAGCGCGCAAGTTTGGGGCTTACGCTGGAGGAGAGCTGGTCGGCCATTGTGGGGCTGCCTACTGACGATCCTTTGACCGTAACGAGTGTCCACACAAATGAAGCAGACAAGGCCAAAATCCAAGAGGGTGACGTGCTGTACAGCATAGACTGTGTCCGGGTTACTTCGGTAGTTGATATTAATGAGCTGCTTAAGAAATATCTGCCTGGCCAGAGAGTGAAGCTGCTCATGCAGTCAGATGGAGACATCGTAACACGATATTTGGTATTGACGCAGGGTGAGAATACGGTCGTTTCAGTCGAAGACGAAGCATGGGATGAGGTAGAACAATGAATACTAGAACGGTACGTACCCTTACAACAGCGCTGTTGACAGGCACAATCGTGTTAAGCAGTGTAGTTCAGCCGGCTGCAGCTTCAGGTCTTACTGAAGAGCTTAGATTGAAGACGGGAAGCCAGACGGCAACCATCAATGGAGAGAATCAAACGATTCAAATGCCCTACAATGAGCAGGGAACGCTGATGGTCCCGGTTGGGGTGTTCAAAAAAGCTTTTAATAGCGAGATTCGTCTATCCGGGGAGGATGTCGTCAAAGTGATGGATGGTCCTCATACGGTTGCTCTCACCATCGGCAGCAAGATCGCCTGGATCGATGGGGAAAAAGTAGAAATGACTGCTGCTCCTAAGATGGTGAAGGATGTGCTCATGGTGCCACTGCGTCCTGTAGCTGCCGGAATTGGAGCCTCGCTTCACAAGTCAGATCATGGTGAGCTGGTCATTCGCATGAAGGCGAACGGTGCTGAAGCCCCGAATGAGAGCGAAATTGATACGGATCTAGGCAAAACAAAGATAGGGAACAGTTACTATGAATGGTCTATGAACTATCCAACCGGACTTATTGTGGGCGGTTCTTACAATGAGAGTGAGGATTTTACGAGCTTCATGAACGCGGAAGGAACATATTATCTTGAAGTTCTGGTCAGCGATCAGGAAGTAGAGCTGGATGCCGAAGATATGCTGCAGCAGCTTGTTCAGGACGCCAAAGACATGGGTGAGATTGTAATGGACCGGGAAGCCTATGGAGAGGCTGTTACCCCTTATGCCCGTATCGTGACCAAGGATGGGGACGGTATGTTCTGGGAAGCGAGACAATACTATGATAATGGGCGCTTGTATGAAGTCTATTTTTCCGATTATGAGGCTGTTAATTACAAGGATTTGCAACAGTATGCCCCACTGCTGAATTCCTTCCGTACATCATTCAACACATCGGATACGACAATGAAGGACTTGTCCACGGTTGAGAATGGCATGACGAAAGTGTACAACGAAGATTATGGCATCGCCTTGTCAGTGCCTGCAGAGTGGGACAAGGATAATCAGTCCCTGGTATACGAGAGCGAGGAAGGAACACATTTATCCCTCCAAGTGACCTCGGTACCGGAAGGGGCATCGCTCAAGGATTGGAGCGACAAGCTGAACCAGTGGATGCGGGATGTGTTCGTAGAGGATGCTCACCGGGAAGTCGATTCCTATACGCTGAACGTAGCAGGCAAGGACGCTCAGGTGAACCAGTTCCAATACGATTTTGGAGATGGCTGGACAACGGAGTATAATGTGCTGATTCAAGAGAACGGATATCGCTACTATTTGGAATATGCTGTACCCGAAGCGGCAGCAGGGGATGAGGACTTATTCGAAGAGATTCTGGCTTCGCTTGAAATTGATTATGATACAGTCTCTGAAAATTTCGGCAAGCTCGGCGAAGATCCTTACTTAGTGAATAAGTCGAGCATGATCACCCGGACTTCCAAAACATACGGCTACACGCTTGATATACCGAGATACTGGACACCGGTGGAGAACCGATTTGAGTCCACGATTGTAGCGTATCAGTTTACAGGAGGGTTTTTCTCCATACATGTGGATAAGGAAGTATCTGTAGAGATGGCAGTCAGTCAGCTCCGTGAATCTTATGCTGAAGCGGCCCAGAGCCGCAAAGATTTCCGTGTGACCGATACGAAGAATGTGACCTTTGCCGGAGAACCGGCGACAGAGTTCACTTATCATGAAGTCGAGAAGGATGTTCCTATGCAAGGCAGGCAGCTTGTATTTGAGCATGACGGCATTACTTACACCGTGACCGCGGTATTAAATGATGCGAATCGAACGGAAGTACAGCTGAATGCCCTCTCGAAGACGCTTGAATCTTTTTCATTTAATAAATAGTTGATGTGGTGAAGGACTGGCAGAGCTTTTTTTGGCATGCTGGTTCTTTTTTTATAGATTTAGAGAAAGCTTTTCAATACACTATTAATAGAAAAGTCCATGGAGAATGGACGGAAATTTCGGTTTTTTCAGGAAGTAGTAGAGGAAAGAACAAGGATTTGATACACTATTATAGTTGTTTATAGGAATGGCTACACTGATAGAGTATATAGTTAATGAATTGGACGTTGTATTAGGATATTGGCAAAGTAAAAAAAGCCTGTTTGGATCAGGTTTAGGAGGATATATGAATACAAAAGCATTGAGAAGAGAAGATGTCGAGCTGTTAGCACCTGCCGGCGATTGGGATTGTATGCGTTCAGCAGTAGCGAACGGCGCAGATGCGATCTTTTTCGGTGTGGAAAAGTTTAATGCCCGCGCAAGAGCAAATAATTTTCGGATGGAAGAGCTGCCGGAGATTATGGCTTTTTTGCATAGCTATGGAGTCAAAGGCTTTTTGACGTTTAACATATTGGTATTTGAAAATGAACTGGCGGACGCAAAAAAATTAGTCGATGCTTGTGTGGATGCAGGCGTGGATGCCGTAATTGTACAGGATCTGGGTCTTGTGAAGCTGATTCGCGAAATCTCACCGGATTTCCCCATTCACGGTTCAACACAGATGACGATTACTTCACCGGAGGCGGTTGAGTTTACGAAGCCGTTTGATATTGAACGCGTCGTACTAGGCCGTGAGAACAACCTGAAGCAGATTCAAAAAATCGGGGAACAAGCCAAGCTGCCGATGGAAGTATTCGTGCATGGTGCACTCTGCGTCTCTTACTCGGGTCAATGCTTGACTTCTGAGATGTGGGGCGGACGCTCTGCGAACCGCGGTGAGTGCGCGCAGGCCTGCCGTCTTCCCTATGATCTGATGGTTGATGGTGAGCAGAAGCCGATGGGCGATGTTGCTTACCTGTTGTCTCCAAAAGATCTGGCTGCAATCGACATTATGCCTGAGCTGATTGAAGCGGGTGTAACTTCCTTCAAGATTGAAGGGCGTCTAAAGACACCGGAATATGTGGCGAATGTGGTAAGCAAATATCGTAAAGCAATTGATGCTTATTTTGACGGGGTTAAAGATCCGATCAGCACTGAGGAAATTCGTGAGCTGCAGCAGAGCTTCTCCCGTGGCTTCACGCATGGCTTCCTTGAAGGAACAAACAACAAGAAGCTGGTGGACGGAACGTTTCCGAAGAGCCGTGGTGTATATTTGGGTCGTGTGGAAAAAATACTTCGCGACGGCGTTGTATGTAAACTGGAAGCTCCGCTGAAGCGTGGAGACGGTATCGTGTTTGATGCCGGCGACCCGACCAAACGCGAAGAAGGCGGACGCGTCTATGATATTCGCCGTAAAGGCGTCAAGATCGAAGGCGAAGCTGGCGAAGGCTGGATTATCGATATCGTGCCGGGCCGCAGTGACGTGGATCTGCGTCGTCTGCACGAAGGTGACCGGATCTGGAAGACCAATGACCCGGCGCTCGACAAGCGCCTTCGTCAAAGCTATGAGACAGAGAAGCCATATCGTGTCTTCCCGGTTCATGTGAAGGCAGTAGGTAGACCGGGGCAGCCACTTGAAACCTGGTGGACCGATGTGCAGAAAGGTACCACCGTTCAGGTGAATTCCGAGATGGAGCTCGAAATGGCGAAGAAACGCCCGATGAACGCGGAGCTGCTCGAAGAGCAATTTGGACGACTGGGTGGTACAGTGTACCAGCTGGAGGAGCTGGATGTGCAGCTGCATGGGGACATCATTATTCCGATGCGCGAGCTGAACAACATTCGCCGTCAGGCGGTGGAAATGCTGGCAGGTGAGCGTCCGAAGCCGCCAGTGTACGTTAAGCGTGAAGTGGAGGTTTACGGTGACTCCGTTAAGCCAGCTCCAGCGGTGAAGCGCGGTGCAGCGGAGCTGACCGCTTTATGCCGCAGCCTTCCTCAAGTAGAGGCTTGCCTTGAAGCCGGTGTAGACTTTATTTATGCCGACTTTGAATTCATCAAGCAGTTCCCGGCAGCGGTTGAAATGGTGCATGCAGCAGGCAAGAAGATCGCACTCGTTACACCACGCATCCACATGCCTGGTGAGAACGGCTACCATAACAACATCCTGCGTCTGAAGCCAGACGCGGTGCTGGTTCGTAATACAGGCGCACTGTATTTCTACCTGCGTCATCGTATGGAGAATCCGGAGGCGAATCATCCGGAGCTGATCGGTGACTTCTCGCTGAACATCGCCAACCATAAAGCGGTTGAGCTGTTCCTCGAAGCAGGCTGTGATGCGGTTACTCCATCTTATGATTTGAACATTCAGCAAATGGTCGATCTGCTTGAGCGTTCCCGTACGGACAAGATGGAAGTTGTTATTCATCAGCATTTGCCGATGTTCCATACAGAGCACTGTGTGTACTGTACATTCCTCAGTGAAGGAACGGATTACACGAACTGCGGACGTCCATGTGAAGATCACAGCGTATCTCTGCAGGACCGTATTGGCATGTCCCATCCGGTGCGTGTCGATGAGGGCTGCCGGAACACGGTATATAATGCCGTTGAGCAATCCGGTGCCGAGTACCTGACGAACTTCATGGATCTTGGTGTATCCCGCTACCGCGTGGAGTTTCTGGAAGAGACACCAGAGCAGGTGCGTGAGGTACTTGGACTGTACAACCGTGCACTTCGCGGCGAGATCAGCGGTACACAGGTATGGAAGACACTCAAAGCAACCAACCAGCTCGGCGTAACACGCGGGCAATTGGTGAAATAAATTAAATTAAATTAAATGGAGCCATTCTCTTCAAATGAAGAGAGGGGCTCTTTTTCCTAGTGAAATGTTTATTGCATGAACATCATTATGTAGAGATATTAATATCATCAATTGAAAAGTTTCAAGTGCTGAATCAATTCCCTATTCGTTGTTTTAAAAAGTTATGAAATTGATTCTGATTAGAGAAGTTTCCAGTTCATTCCGTTATAATGAATTTATTCTAGTATGAAGGAGAATTATGGAATGAAGATTCGAAAAGCAATAATACCTGCAGCTGGTTTAGGCACGCGATTCCTGCCAGCGACCAAAGCTATGCCCAAGGAAATGCTGCCTATCGTAGACAAGCCTACGATCCAATACATAATTGAAGAGGCGGTGGCCTCCGGAATTGAAGATATTATTATCGTGACAGGTAAAGGAAAAAGAGCAATTGAGGATCATTTTGACAACTATTTTGAACTGGAGCATAACCTGGCATCGAAACAAAAATGGGGATTGCTTGAAGAAGTTCGGAAGTCCTCTGAAATGGCAGATATCCATTATATCAGACAGAAGGAGCCTAAGGGACTCGGGCACGCAATCTGGTGTGCTCGTAAATTTATAGGTAATGAGCCGTTTGCCGTATTGCTTGGAGATGATATTGTTGAATCCGATCCGCCTTGTTTGCAGCAAATGATGGGAATCTATGAGCAATATGAGCAGCCTGTAGTCGGGGTTCAGCCCGTTCCTTGGGAACAAGTATCGAGGTATGGGATTATAGAGGGAAATCAAATTGAAGACAGAGTATATACAGCGAATAATTTAGTGGAGAAACCTCCGGTAGGGAGCTCCCCATCTAATCTTGCGATAATGGGAAGATATATATTGACCCCGGATATATTTAATATTTTGGAGAATCAACATACTGGAGTGAATGGAGAAATCCAGCTGACGGATGCCATCGCGACACTGGGTGCAAGCAAGGACATTTTGGCATACCATTTCGATGGGACTCGTCATGATGTCGGAGAGAAGCTAGGATTTATTCAAACGACCCTTCATTACGCGATGCAGCGTGAAGAACTTCGTGAAGGATTGAGTGAATATCTGGAGGAGCTCTTGAGATCTTATCGGACTTTGAAATAAGCAGATATCATGGTTTTAAAAAAGCAGCGAGTTGAAGAAAATCCTTCGACTCGCTGCTTTGTTGTAGTGCTAGAAATTTAAAGAGGCTAACTGATCGATTTGCTCATCAGCTTCGGGCTGAATTCCAATTAACTGATTGTAGACCTGCTCATCTGTTTGGCCTGCTTTTTGCAATGATGCCAGATACCACCGTGCTACTTCTTGATTGGCAGGGTCACTCATATCTTCTGTCAAACCTTGCTTCAAGGTAGCCGCGGCTTCAGCAGATTGATTCATCATAAACTCTATTTTACCTGCATTCAGAGCAATAGCTGGTGTGATTTCAAATGCACGCCCTTGAAGCTGTCCTTCAGGCAGGGTCTTCAAATGCTCGATACCCTCTACTACATGCTGGTAAGCTTGCAGTCCTGCCTCGAAGTATTCGTCCTTCTTAGCTGTATCCTGATTGCCAAGAGCTTGGTAACCATATTCGAAGGCCTGGCTGATTAGCGTCTCGTGCCAATCAATATCCCAAGCAAAATTGACGGCTTTTTCTTCCTGGATAGCAAAAGCTTGCTCATTCTCCCCTTTTGCCTGTAGAAGAGAAATTTTACGCTTCAGCATGTTTTTATTATAGGGCTCATCTTCAAGTCCTTTGTTAATCCATGCCAGTGCCTCATTGTAATATTGTTCATCTTGAGTCTGCGAATAGACCTGCTGGTAGATCTCAGCCATCAACAGTAAGGAATCCGGATGAGTGTCACGGATGGATAGATCCTTATCGAGTGCTGTCTTGATTTCATTAAAATCCTGGCTCGTCTGAACCACTTGCTGAGCATCTACAGCAGCATAGCTGGACTGCAAGTAACGAACCGAAGTAAATAGAACAAAGATAGACAGAATACCTACGGCTCCGACATATAGATAGCGAGTACCGGCTCCTTTGAAACTGAATTTCTTCACTGGCTTATTATCCATGACAGCCGCCATTCCGCCGAATCCGAGAAAGACGAGTATTCCCATAAATACATAACTCATATTAAAGTCCAGAATACTGTGAACTAAAATAGAGAACGTAATAATGAAGTATAGGAAATGGGACTCCCGGTTTTCTTCAGACTGACGAATGTATCCTTTAATATATTTCCAGATAATAAAGATCATAAAGGCCATAAAAATAAGGAATCCCAGGATACCGACCTCTACGAGATATTGCATGAAAAAGTTATGGGCTTGGCGACTCGTGTACGGGTTATTTTGATAGGTCTCGTATAAGCTTGCCCATGCTCCACCGCCGGCTCCAATGATAGGATAATCGGCAAGCAGCTTTAGTGCATCCCGATAGAACGTAAATCGTTCGAGCACACTGTGCTGATTAAAGTTGATGTTCTCCAGGCGGACTTGAATGCTGTCTGGCAAAATGTTTTTGAGACTCGTAAACAGAAGCAGCAGGGCTGCAATAATGGCAACAATGGAAGAGCCAATTGGAATCCATAGGCTGGATAACTTGCGATCAGACCAGCGCTGCAAGCCGTTTGTTAAACGAGAGGCAGCATAGCTTTGAATTACCCAAGCAAGAACAGCCACAGCAATAGATGCAACAATCAGATAGATCCAGCCGTTTGGAGCTGTAGATGCTGAGTATTGTTCATGTAATGCCAGACCTGCTGAAGTAATAGGATTAAGTACAATTACCGTCGCCGCGCCTGCTATGAGACAGTAAATAATCCAAAGTATTTGTTTTGCAGGCTTCAAAAATAGCAATAATACGACAAAAACAATCGGTAGAAGGACAAGGCCTGTTCTCGACAAAGTCAGCATAATGGAGACGATAATCGGAACAAGCATAAATCCATGAGTCAACTGACCATACCATTTTTTAGATCTAACTAAGCTAAAGATGGTTGCAAAGAGCAGTGCCATTAGGAAAGCTGCGTATGTATTGGCATATTGGAACACAGAGGTTAACCGCGGTCCATTAGAGTCCACCATGACGGCATCAATATATTTCCCATTCTGTACAGCACTCGTAAACCAGCCGACAAGATTCGCTGCCAGATTCGACCCTCCAAGCCAGTTCAATAGACCAAATCCTACAATAACATATGAAATACCCTTAATTGCCAAATGTATAATATTATTAATTTGTTTGTTTTGGAGAATAAACACTCCAATTACAAATACAACCGCATAAATACACTGAATAAGTATCATATTCGTTGCTAGATAGTAGGAGGCTGCAGATATAAGAGAGAGAACATAAGTTAATGGGAGCAACAAGACAGCTACAAGCAGCCAATCCCTTTGTGATTCAAGCTTGACTTCTTTATAATAGCTGGCTATCCATAGGAACATTAATAGCGTTGAGATGAGGACTGCCCAATAGATTGGCTTTTCGAAATTAAGCATTTGTCCATTGAATAGAGCAATCTGGAACGGAGCCCAGAGTATAAATAAGATAAAGCCGACGACTAGAAACCATCGTTGGACACTGATTTGGTTCTTTGGATCAATACCGCTCGATGGTTTAGCGGATTTTCCGTATACTTGATTCGACACAGGTAGAATTCTCCTTTTCTAGTAGATACGACAAATATTTTAGCATAGTATTTTAGAAAATTGGAACTATTTAAGGTAGTTACCCGATGCAGTATATAATAAAATTTTTGTGTTACAACTTAAAGTTAATAATCAAAGGTACACGATAGTTTTTATTGACTATAGTTGTTGAGTAGAGTATGGGTTTCTCATTATATAGTGTAAACAAAATTGTTATTAGCGTTTATTAAAAGAGGTGCTTTTGCGTCCTTATCAGATAATATCGGCGTCATATTTGACGGCCAAGTTACATTAATGTCGGGATCATTCCATAGAATGCTTCCATCAAGCTCAGGAGAGTATACCTCATCGCACTTGTACTGTACTTCTACGTCATCAGTAAGTGTTATAAAACCATGGGCGAACCCTTTTGGAATCAAGAGTTGGGTCTTATTCGACTCACTCAGTTCTAATCCGTACCATTCTCCATAGTTCGGGCTACCTTTGCGAATATCTACAGCCACATCAAAGATAACACCGCGTGTACATCGGACAAGTTTCGATTGGGCTTTAGGATTTAACTGATAATGAAGTCCGCGAAGTGTTCCTTTCCCAGCGGAATAAGACTGATTATCTTGTACAAAATTTATTTCTATCCCGTATTTTGCAAATTTAGAATGATTATATGTTTCCATAAACCATCCACGATGATCACCAAACAAGTCAGGCTGAATGATCAATACACCATCCAGTTTTGTAGGTGTGATTTTCATAGTAGTAACTGCACTCCTTAATATTTTATTTGCCCAGTTGCAACCTTAATTAAATACTCTCCATATGAGGTTTTAGCGAGTTTTTGACCATGACTTAGAAGCTGCTTCTTAGTAATCCATCCATTAATATATGCAATTTCCTCTAGAGCTGCGATTTTAATTCCTTGATGATCCTCGATTGTTTTAACAAAGTTTGTTGCATCTGCCAAACTTTGATGCGTTCCTGTATCCAGCCAAGTAAATCCACGGCCGAGAAGTTGAACTTCTAGTGCATTGAGTTTCAAATATTCCTCATTAATTGACGTTATTTCTAATTCTCCGCGTTTTGAGGGAGAGACACCTTTTGCAATTGAAACTACCCTATTATCATAAAAATATAATCCAGTTACTGCGTAGTTTGATTTGGGATGAGGAGGTTTTTCTTCCAAGCTGATAACCTTACCGTCTTGATCAAACTCGATAACGCCAAAACGTTCCGGGTCTGGGACATGATAACCAAATATAGTGGCTCCTTGATTTTTTTTGAAGGCACGGATAAGTAATTGCCGCATACCAGCCCCGTAGTAGATATTGTCCCCGAGTATCATGGCAACGGAATCTCTCCCAATAAAACCTTCGCCAAGAATAAAGGCCTGTGCTAAGCCATCAGGAGTAGGCTGAACCATATATTCCAAACTTATACCAAACTGGGAACCGTTGCCTAATAGGCTTTCGAATCTTGGCGTATCTTCGGGAGTTGATATGATCAGGATTTCCTTAATTCCTGCGAGCATTAAGGTGGATAAAGGATAGTAAATCATAGGTTTATCATAGATGGGCAGTAATTGCTTACTCGTTACCATGGTTAAGGGATATAAGCGTGTCCCACTACCTCCTGCTAGAATAATTCCTTTCATTCAATACATTCTCCTTAAACTAACTAAAATGGATTTGGAAATATTAACTGTTATAGTTTACGCTCATTGCCATATCAATGTCCATTTTTACCGTTCAAATCTATTTTATGTAATTTGAATGAGATTTAGTGAGAAATAATAACATAGATTGACAAAATGTAGTTAGAAGAAAAGAGGATCACTTAAGTAGAAAATATCGTCTGAATTTTCCAAGATTTCTCGACTCAACTGATTTTTTACCGTATACTGGTTGAGATGCCTTTTAAATCTGCTAATTCTCTATTATTTATGACAAGATCTGCTCTTAATTTCTTGGATTTTAATTAAAATATGACTTTTAATGGTTTTTTGATTGAGGGGAAGATTAGTGAAGAATATAAGCTCATACTTCTTTAGAGGATTGTACCGGTTAGCCGTTGCCTCCAAACCGATTATAGTAAAATCCGTCCCTTTTTCTATAAGACAAAAATTAAAAAAGAGGATGCTTAAGAAAGCTTTCCCTATTGATCGTCCAAACAGACAAATGATTAAAACAGAACTATCGGGAGTTAATCTGATTGGGTATGCACGAGCAGAAATGGGAATCGGAGAATCTTGCAGAATTGCGGCTAGGAGTTTAAGTACTGTAGATGTGCCATTTGGCATCATTAATTTTATAGGGACAAATCCTGCCAGAATGAATGATGCGTCATGGATCCATAAAGAAATAACTGAGTACAAATATAATGTAAATATATTTCATATTAATGCCGAACAAATGATGGAGATCTATGCTCATCATGGTAACGAAATTTTTCAGGATCGCTATAATATTGGTTTTTGGCATTGGGAACTTCCCGATTTCCCAGACGAATGGGAAGAAAGTTTCAGTTTAGTAAATGAAATATGGGCTCCATCCACTTTTGTGGTTGATTCTATTTCAATGAAAAGTCCTGTTCCTGTAATCAAAATTCCCCATAGCATTGAGGTTAAGATAGAGAAATTGAGAGATAGAGAATTTTTTGGTGTACCGGATAACCAGTTTCTTTTTCTTACAATGTATGACTTGAAGAGCTATCAGGAAAGGAAGAACCCTCAAGCAGCAATTCATGCTTTTAAGAATGCATTTAGATCAAATGATTTGAATGTTGGCTTGGTTATTAAAGTGAATAGTGCCAGTAGCAATCCAAATGATCTTGGAGAACTGCATGAATTGATAGGCGGCTATCAGAATATTTACTTAATAGAAAGAACGTTATCTCGAAATGATACCAATGCATTAATTTCAGTGATTGACTGTTATATATCCCTTCATCGAAGTGAGGGGTTCGGATTGGGACTTGCGGAGGCAATGTATTTAGGTAAACCAGTAATAGGTACTAACTGGTCTTCAAATACAGATTTTATGACTTCGGATAATTCCTGTCTTGTTGATTACGAACTAATTCAATTAAATCATGATCATGGTCCTTATAAGTCTTATCAGTATTGGGCTGATCCAGATGTGAATCACGCTAGTGAGTATATGAGAAAGCTTTATGACGACAGAGAGTTTTATCTTAAGAAGGCATCGAAGGGAGAATCACATATTAAGAAACATTTTTCTCCACAAGTTGTTGGCAGTTTGATTGAAAAGAGACTAAAATACATTGCTTTGAGGAATCTTGGAGGTTGACATGACGATTACTAGCGTAATAATGGCAGGGGGGAAAGGAGAAAGGTTTTGGCCGAAAAGTCGTACCAATCTCCCTAAACAGTTTTTAAATATTTCTGGGAATAAGTCTATGATACAGCAATCCATTGCTCGTTTAGAGCTGCTTATGGATATAAGCCAAATATTCGTTGTGACTAACGAATTGTATGCTGAACTAATTAAAGCGCAAATCCCTCACTTGCCACATGAGAATATCATTATAGAGCCTGTAGGAAGAAATACAGCTCCTTGCATTGGACTTGCTTCAATCCTTATTGAGGAAAAATTTCCGGATAGCACAATGGTGGTTATTCCATCAGACCACATAATTGAGAACGAAGAAGGATTTATCAAAATTTTAAAGACTGCTATTCAAGTTGCAGAAGATAATAGCAATCTAGTGACTTTAGGTATTCAACCGAAATATCCAGAGACAGGATATGGGTACATTCAGAGCACTGATGAACTTACAGAAATGAATGGCTTGAATGTATATAAAGTAAATAAGTTTGTTGAAAAGCCTGATCTTGAGACGGCGCAAGCTTATTTGGCTTCAGGCAATTTCTACTGGAATAGTGGTATATTCGTTTGGAAGACCGCTACTATTAGAAGATACATACAAGAGCTAATGCCTGAAATGCATGATATTATGGAGACGATGAAAGCGGGAATAAATTCTGGAAATCGCGAAGATGTAATTCGCTCCGAATTCAAAAAAATGCCTGACCAATCCATAGATTACGGGATTATGGAAAAAGTGAATAACATTTATGTTATACCTTGCGTTTTTGGTTGGGATGATGTTGGTAGCTGGACAGCACTAGAACGCATAAATGAATTAGATGATCATGGGAATGTAATCAAAGGAAATATTCTGAACTTAGACACAAAGCGCTGCATTATAGAGAGTAATGGTAAGTTAATAGCAACCTTGGGCATAAAAGATTTAATCATCGTCGATACAGAAGATGTAACACTGATATGTACCAAAGATAAAGCTCAGGAAGTTAAACTGTTGCTTAAAGAATTGCGTATGCAGAAGCTTGAGCAGTACTTATAAAAAATAAAGGGAGAATTTACCTCATGACAAAACACGCACTTATTACTGGAATTACTGGACAAGATGGATCTTATTTGGCTGAGCTATTGCTTTCTAAAGGATACAAGGTTTTTGGTTTGCGCCGCAGAACAAGTGTGCCGATTATGGAAAATATTGAGCACATTAAAAACGAAATTGAATTCATTGACGGTGATTTGCTAGATCTTGGTTCATTGATCAATGCAGTTCGAATCGCTAATCCTGATGAGGTATATAATTTGGCGGCACAGTCCTTTGTTGCAACATCATGGGTCCAGCCGGTTGCTACAGGACAAGCCACGGGGATGGGCGTTACAAATATGCTTGAAGCGGTTAGATTGGTTAAGCCAGAAGCAAGATTCTATCAAGCTTCAAGTAGTGAAATGTTCGGAAAAGTAGTAGAAACGCCACAAAAAGAGACAACTCCTTTTTATCCTCGCAGTCCTTACGGAGTAGCTAAAGTCTATGGACACTGGATTACTGTAAATTACAGAGAAAGTTACAATATGTATGCATGTTCCGGGATTTTATTTAATCACGAATCACCACGTCGTGGGATTGAGTTTGTAACGCGTAAGGTGACAGACGGAGTCGCGAGAATCAAGCTTGGGCTTCAAAATGAATTGCGCATGGGAAATCTAGATGCTAAGAGAGATTGGGGCTTTGCGGGAGACTATGTGAAGGCAATGTGGTTGATGCTGCAGCAGGATAAAGCAGATGATTATGTGATTTCCACTGGTGAAACTCATACCATAGAAGAGCTAGTCGAGATCGCATTCAGCCATGTTGGTCTTAATTGGAGAGATTATGTTGTAATTGACCAGAAATTTGTAAGACCAGCTGAGGTAGATCTACTTCTCGGTGACTGCACGAAAGCAAAAGAAAAGTTGGGGTGGGAGCTTGAAGTTGGATTTGAGCAATTGGTTAAAATGATGGTTGATAGTGATTTGGAGAAACTCAAATAAGGCTTTCAAAAAGAAGGAGGCTTAAAAATGAGAGCTCTAATTACAGGTGTGAACGGATTTGTTGGCAAACACTTGGAAGCATATTTGCTATCAAATCATATAGAAGTATGGGGGACTACTCGTAATACATCAAATATTCAAGATGGGGCTAAGAATAGAATAGCAATGGGCTTTTCTAGCGAAGCAGAAATGATTGAGGTTTTAAATCATATTAAACCGGATATGATTTTTCATCTTGCTGCCCAAAGTTCTGTTAGAAAATCATGGGATAAAGTAGTGGAAACTTTGGAATCAAATGTGATTAACTCAGCTAATTTTTATGAGGCGATCCTCAAGTCGGACATTGGGGGAAAGGTGCGCATCCTCTCCGTAGGGTCCTCAGAAGAATACGGAATGGTTCTTTCTGATTCCATGCCTATTGATGAAGAATGTGCTTTAAATCCGATTAGCCCTTATGGTATTTCTAAGGTGTCTCAATATATGCTTGCAAAAATGTATATGAAACTGGGTTTGCAAATTGTTCATGTAAGGCCGTTTAACCATATCGGACCAGGACAGGATCTGGGGTTTGTAACTTCGGATTTTTCGTATCAAATTGCAAAAATAGAGTCGGGAATGTCAGAGCAAATGATGAAAGTGGGAAATCTCTCTGCAAAGAGAGATTTCCTTGATGTTAGAGATATTATCAGAGCTTACAGTGAAATCATTAGAAAAGGTATTCCAGGAGAAGCATATAATATTTGTTCAGGCGAGCCAGTATCCATTGCTGATATTCTGACATCATTGGTTGCTTTATCAGATAAAGAAATAGATATCGTAACAGAACCATCGCTACTCAGAGCCATAGATATTCCTCTTTATATAGGTTCAAATGAAAAAATCACTAGTACAATTAGTTGGAAACAACATATAGGTATTGAAGAAACGCTAGGGGATGTGCTTAATTATTGGCGCAATAGAGTAAAGATTGAAGGAAGAGTATAACTGTGAAAAATATTCTAATAGAACTGTTTAACTATAAACAAATGATAAAAAGCTTAGTGCTCTCCGATCTACGAACTAGATACAAGGGGTCTATCTTGGGATTCCTATGGACTTTTCTCAATCCTTTGTTGATGCTTTTGGTATATACTATTGTGTTCTCTACAATTATGAGATTTGATATGGATAACTACACAATATACATGTTTATAGGTTTGCTGCCTTGGTTGAATTTTTCCTCTTCGGTCCAAGGTAGTGCCAGCATCATCATTCGAAATTCTAACCTCATCAAGAAGATTTACTTTCCGCATGAAGTTCTGCCATTGTCAACCGTGTTCGGAGGTATGGTGAACTATATATTCGGACTTATTATTATGTTTGCTGCTATTTTTATTAGCGGGATGACCCTGTCAGTTCATGCTTTGTTTTTTCCGGTTATTCTTTTTTTACAGTTCCTGCTTACGTATGCCCTGACTTTGCTTTTCAGCTCTTTGAATGTTTATTTTAGAGATCTGGAACATATTTTAGGGGTAATTGTGATGGCATGGTTCTACTTTACACCTATTATATATCCCTCGAGTATGATTCCGGAGCAATATCAATTTATATTTGATTTTAATCCTATGAAGCCAATCATTGAGTCTCTGCAAGATATATTTTACTATCAGCGTAATCCTGAATTTATAAATTTATTAAAATCATTTGTCTATAATCTAATTTTGTTGTTATTTTCTTGGATTATTTTCAGGAAATTGAGTAAACGATTTGCTGAAGAAGTGTAAAGGAGAACGAACGTCCTATGTCATACTCCATTGAGGTAAGTAATGTATCAAAAAAGTTTAGAAATTATATCGATAAACAAAATACGTTAAAAGATAAAGTGTTGAGATTCGGGAAACAAACAGTCAAAGAGGATTGGATTCTAGAAGAAATTAATCTGATGATCAATGAAGGGCATACCGTGGGATTAGTTGGAAGAAATGGATCAGGGAAAAGTACACTTCTGAAACTTATGACCAAAATACTCCATCCGGATGTAGGTTCAATAAAAACAAATGGAAGAGTCTCCAGTCTTTTAGAATTAGGTGCAGGATTTCACCCGGAATTTACGGGGATTGAAAATATTTATATGAATGCTTCGATATTAGGTCTATCAAAGAAAGAGATTGATGCCAAATTAAATGAAATTATTGCGTTTTCAGAACTTCATGAATATATTCACCAGCCTGTGAGGATATATTCATCTGGAATGTATATGCGCTTAGCTTTTTCTGTTGCCATAAGTGTAGATCCCGATATTTTGCTGATAGATGAAGTTTTAGCTGTGGGTGATAGTGCATTTCAAAACAAATGTCTTGAGAAGATAAAAGAGTTAAAGGGAAAAGGGAAAACAATTGTTGTAGTTACACATGACAATAGCATGGTCGAGAAAATTTGCGACCGGGCTGTTTGGATTAATAACGGAAAAGTAAGGGCTGATGGTTCTCCTAGAGATATCATTATGCAATATATGGCTTTTCTATCAGAAGAAGAAAATAAAAGATTGATCGAAGATCAAAAGTTAGAAAACAATGAAATACCGTTGAATGAATCACTTGAACTGTCGAATATAACGGAACCGGAAGAAAACCGAAATCATATCAGAGTGGGAAATAAGAAGATAGAAATACAGGATGTTTGGTTTAGTGACTCTCAAGAACAGATCAAAAGAAATTTCAATACTGGGGATCAAATGATCATCAATATTCAATATAAGATCAATGAAAAAGCCAGCAGTGTAGTATTCGGAGTTGGCTTTTTTACAAGCGATAATACTTATTGTTATGGAACCAACACAAATATTGATCGTTCCATTCCTCCGGAATCTTTACCAAATGAAGGCCATATCAGATTTAATATTAGCAAGCTAACTCTTCTGCCAGGTATCTATAAGCTGGATGTAGCGGTACATCATGAAAATGGGGAACCATACGACTATCTAACCAGCGTCTATTCATTTCAAGTATCTTCAGATATAAATGACGTAGGCATTGTTCGTTTGGATCATACCTGGGAATTGAAAGGATGAGGACTATGGAAATTGAAATCAATGATGATGAGATAGATGTGCGAGAAATTATTTCAAAGATGAAAAAAGAGCTGAACAAGCACAATATCACAGAAAAACTGCATGAGGTTTCTTTAAGTAAAGTTGAGAATAATTACACTCCGGAGAGCACTTTGGATCTAAGGGCATTACATGAGAAAGTGGATATCTTAAATCGTTCATGGAATACAAATCCGGAGTTTAATATAACATCACATAGAAAATACTTAGGGCCAATAATAGTTAAAGGTAAAAAGTTAATTCGTAAATTATTGAGATGGTATATAAATCCATATGCATCAGGACAAAATGAGTTTAATGCAAATCTAACAAGAACGGTAAATGAATTATTCTCCCAATATATGACAGTATGCAAACAATTCGAACTAAATGAGGCGAATTATAGCAGCATTCAAGCCGAACTGGAGAATAAAAATGAACAAATCAGATTATTAAAAGCCCAAGTATATGAGCTGTCTGAAAAATACAAGAACGATCAGCGTGAAGATCAGGCTGGTATTGCCAATGCCAATGCTTTATATAGAGAGATGGATGATAAATTAACTGCTGTTAAGGAAGAGTTAACAGAAATAAAAGGCACACTCTATAATAAACTATCCCATATTGAACAATTGAATCAAAGTCATCTTGATGCAGAGCTGATTACTTTGAAACAAACTACTCGGGTTGCTAATGAACGCCTAAGGAGAATAGAACGGAAATTAAGATCTGTCCAAACAGACGATTATGGTCATAACGAACTTGTTACAGCGAAAGATCAATATAAAGAAGAGTCTCAGAGTACCGGACTTGATTTTGATTATTATTTGTTTGAGGAATATTTCAGAGGAAGCAGGGAGGAGATAATTGAAAGACAAAAACAATACCTCCCTTACTTCTCCCAAGCTTCCAACGTGCTCGATCTTGGATGCGGCCGTGGGGAGTTTACAGAATTGATGTGGCAGCAAAATATTAATGTTGTCTCAATAGATATTGATGACGATATGGTTGAATATTGCCGTGAACGAGGATTTAACATTAAAAAGGCTGACTTGATATCATACCTTCAGTCCTTGGAGGATAATTCCGTGGAGGGTATTTTCCTGGGCCAAGTTATCGAGCATATGAAGCCGGAAGATATCATCAATATGGTTAAGTTAGCCTACAAAAAACTAAAACCGAATTGTTGGCTTATTGCCGAGACACCTAATCCACGAAGCTTATCTATTTTCGCTCAAAGCTTTTATTTGGATTTGACTCATAATAAGCCTATTCATCCGTTTACAGCTCAGTTTATATGGGAATCAGAAGGGTTTAGAGAGGTAGAGGTCAACTATTTCTCTCCTAACAATCCTATTGTTCAACTGCCGTCCTTGTCCATCCCGACGATGGATCCGGAAGCTCTGACTAGATTTAATACGGGGTTACAGCATTGGAATGAAGTCGTGTTTGGAAATCAGGATTATTTTGTCGCAGGCAAAAAATGAGGAGTACGGTGATACGATGATTATAAATCAACTTTTACCCGCTATGAGTTATGGCGATGCGGTCAGTAACTCAGCAATAAATATGAAGGTGGCTATGGAGAAGATGGGGATTAAATCAAAGATTTATGCCGAGCATATCCATCCCAAAGTTTCTCATCTTGTACAGCCTGCCCACAGTATACCAAAAGATCAGCCGCTTATTTATCACTTGGCCATTGGATGTGATCTGGCTTACGAAATACCGAAATTCACAGATAAACGAATGTTATTATATCATAATATAACGCCAAGTCATTACTTCAGAGGCTATGACGATCAATCGGCTGATCTATGTGATAAAGGGAGAAAAGAACTGCTCTTTTTGAAAGATTTTATTGATATTGCTTTTGCGGACTCTGCTTATAACAAAGCAGAACTTGATGAGGTCGGATATTCCAACACCCATGTAACACCGATCATCATTAATTATGAAGATTATGATGGTAAATATAATGCAGCGCTTTTTAAAAAACTTCAACAATCTAAAATAGGGACTGATTTTCTGTTTGTCGGAAGATTAGCCCCGAATAAAAAACAAGAGGATATTATCAAAACTTTTTATATTTATAAAACGTATTTTGATAAAGATGCCCGCTTACATCTAGTTGGTTCTTACACTCGAATGGAGAAGTACTACGAGCAGTTAAAGGGACTAATTAAAGAACTGCAGTTAGAAGACGTCCACTTAACGGGCCATATACCTTTTGGAGACATTCTATCCTACTACAGGAATGCAGATATGTTCTTGAATATGAGCGAGCATGAAGGTTTCTGTGTGCCGATTCTTGAAGCGATGAAATTCCAGATCCCCATTGTAGCTTACAAGGAGGCAGCGGTTCCCGAGACATTAGGGAATGGAGGTATTTTGTTCATGGACAAGGAGTATTCTTCCGTAGCCTCCTTAATCAAGGTAATGGTTGATGATCATGAACTTCGAGAGAAAATTTTAATGAACCAGAAAAGACGTCTGGAATATTTCTCTAAGGAAAATACAACTGAAATCTTTATGAGTAAATTAAAAGGCGAAATGGCCGCAGTTAAATAGATGAGCTTGATTTTACCATGGAGGAAGTATGAAAAAGAAAATTGCTTTTGTTGTGCAAAGATACGGTCTAGAGGTGAATGGTGGTTCAGAGCTGAGTTGCAGGCTGATTGCTGAAAAATTAAGCCGAATATATGATGTAGAGATATTGACTACGAAAGCTTTGGACTACACCACCTGGGAAAATCACTATCAGGCGGATGTCGAACAAATCCATAACCTGACGGTCAGAAGATTTAAAACGGATTTTCCTAGAGAAATGAAGAAGTTCAATAAGGTAAATGAGCAAGTTTTTACAAAAGCTGATAGAAACGTATATGACGAACTGGAATGGATGAAGGCACAGGGACCTGTATCGTTTGATTTGATTAACTATATTAAGAGTAATCATCATCAGTATGAAAAAGTGATATTTTTTACATATCTATATTTCACTACTTTTTGGGGATTACAGCAAATTCCAGAGAAAAGTATTTTAGTTCCTACTGCTCATGATGAACCTTATATATATTTTTCTATCTTTAAACCGTTTTTTCATCTTCCTCAATCCATCATTTTCTTAACTGAAGAAGAGAAAGATTTTGTTCTTAAAACTTTTCACAACGAACATTTACATAGCGTTGTTGCAGGAGTGGGTGTTGATGTTCCTGACAAGGAGATAGATATCCAAGATTTTAAAGACAAATTTAATATTAATGAGGACTACATCTTATACGTCGGTAGAATAGATGAATCGAAAGGATGCAAGGAATTATTTGATTATTATTTAAGATATAAAAAAACAGTCTCAAAACCTCCTAAGTTAGTTTTGATAGGTAAATCTGTGATTGATATCCCAAATGATCCCGATATAATCCCGCTGGGCTTTGTGACGGATGAAGAAAAATTTGCTGCGATGAAGAACGCTGAAATTTTAATGATGCCTTCTAAATTTGAAAGCTTATCCATGGTTGTACTCGAGAGTTTGTATTACGAAACACCGGTTATTGTTAATGGGCATTGCGATGTATTAGTAGGACATTGTGAACGAGGAAACGCAGGCTTATATTATACAGATTATAGTGAATTTGTATATTGTCTAAATATGATGCTGGAGAACGATAATTTAAGAAAAAAGATGGGGTTAAGCGGAAAAGAATACGTAATGAAACACTTTGATTGGGAAATTATTTTAGGAAAATTTATTGAATGTGTTAATCGATGAGGAGCTAGATTCGATTATCAATTACCTCGTAGATCTTGCCAGGTAGGTGAACTTTACAACTGTTTTTGAAATATAGACGAAATAAGATCCCTGATGTGATGATCCTTTCCATTGGCTTTTAAGTTTATATGTATCGGAATTAGTCGATGGGGAAGGTTCCTTTATGTTAATAATGCAGAAGGAGTTTTCAAATAATGTTGCCAATTTTCCTATCAGTTCTTATGATTCTGATATTTTCTATTTCGGGCTTGTTATGTTTTAAGTTAATTAGATTGGATAGAGGGTTGTTGTCTAACCTGGGTTTTTCCGTCTTCATTCCATTGCTGGGAGCCATTTCAATGACGTGCGTCATTCAAATTCTTTCCCTTGTGCTACCAGTAAAGGCGACTGCTCTAATTCTTATAGTTCTGCTAATATACGCCCTGTTATTTATAATAAGAGATGTTAGTCTGATTTGGCTGAGAACGATGTTTTCAGATAAATTTTTATTACTAATTATATTTATAGCAATCGTTATATTACAATTTCCAATTCTATTTAAAAATGAACTATTGAGCTTACAGAATGGTAATAATGATATTGCCTATTATCTATCAAGTATGGATTGGCTGAAATCCCATAGATTCACTGAGTCAATCCCTTTTTCCTCTGAGATGCCATTTAACTCGCTTGCTCATTATATGGTAAATAACACGAGAATCGGAACTGACCTGTTGGGGGCATTCTTCATGAGTGTCTTTCAACTGGATTCGCATGAAGTATATTATTTGTTAACCGGTACACTTGCTACATTGACTATTTTTTCAGCTTATTTTTTTCTTTCCTATTGTTTAAATGTTAGTAGGAAAGCCTCTTTATGTGCTGCTGCTATATTTGCAGCAGGTGGATTGTGGGCATTTCTTGTGTTTTCACAGTATGCGCCCCAAATTTTCGGTATAACATGTCTAATCAGTTTCACAGGTTTGTTCATACGATTGGACAGACAAAAACAACATAAGGGCTTTGTCTTCTTATCGGCATTATTTCTAGTAGGAACATTGAGCGTATATTCTGAGTATGCGATTTATTTATTATTTATTTTTATTGCTATTGCTGTGAGCAAATATATAACAGCTAGTAGTGAAACTAGAATTAAAATTTTGATTGATTCACTTAAGGTTGGGGCACTCTCTTTTATACTCAATCCAGTGGGAATGTTTATTGCAGCCAAATTTAATATCAATATACTCACAAGGGTTTTAGATGATGCAAGTAGTATAGACCCTTATTCAGGAAATCTAATGAGTAAGGATCAGATTATGAGTATCTTGTATGGTGGGCCTAATCTTGAAAGTTTAGGACATGAGCTAAACTTATTAGGAATCAACTCTCAATATTTCATAACAGGCTATACCATTTTGAAATTCCTCCTTCTTTTAGTATTTATTTCAGCTGTTTTTATCGGCATGTTTTTAAAAAAAGAATGGTACAAATATGCGATACTTAGTGTTTTTATTTTCTTTGCCGCAAATGAACTGTATCTAAGATCCAGTGCAAGCGCATATGCGGAAATGAAGCATATTACAACGATTGCCCCGTTTATAATCCTATTCTTCGTATATTTTGCTGATGGTTGGAAACTTAACGTAAAGGGATTATATATTAGGAAAATTATATTCGGAACAACCGTTATATTCGTTGCTGGTTCAAATATAGTAACTGCCTATCAGAACTACAAAGGGGGGGACATATATTATTTCGATCATTCTGTTATGGAATTAAAAGATGCCGTGAAATTAGTTCCGCCCGATGAGCCGATAGGAATAACGAGCAGTTCTCCTGCTGATAAGCATAGTATTGTTTATGCTTTAAAAGAGGTTCCCATAAAGCACAATAAAACTTATGAGTTTGATAATTCCTATTTCGGTTTTCTCGTTCCACATGAGTTCGAAAACACTAAATATTCTATAGTTTCAAAGCAGGATTATTACTCGTTTTTATCTCAAACAGAAGAAGTGCTGTGGCATAACGATAAGTATGTTTTGTTACATGCTCCCACAGCAGCAATCAGGCCGATTAGTGGGCTTTATAATCTTGAACAGGATGGGATTGGTTATTTTAGATGGACAAGCTCTAATGAGTCGGAGCTATCTGTATTTAATGGAAGCGATAATAAACAAACATTAAGTATATCTTTACAGACTGAGAGTGGAATATTTTCTTCCCGCCCTATTAAGGTGTATGCTAATGGCAATTTAATTGGTCAAGGGATGTCTAGCAATGTTATTGAAACAGAGACGATAAATCTTTTGCCGAACGAAAGTTTAAGCATAACGGTTATTTCTGAAGGAGATTTAAACACGGTAGATACGGGAGATAATAGAAAATTTGGGTTTATTCTTAGGCATCTAGACGTTGATTTAAAATAACCAAATTTGTGAGAGTATCTAATTATTGGTGGTGTAGGATGTGGATTCACTGGGGTCTGATTTTGGAAATCAAAATACAAAAAGAAGTATAATCGAGCTGGTGAAATACGGTTTTTGGGGGGCGGTTACGACCGCTCTCAATCTTTTTGCTTTCTTTTTGTTGGAAGGTCTAGGGATGTATTACATAACTGCGAATGTATTAAGTTATATTTTTGCGGTCATCATTAATTATATTTTAAATCAAAAATTTGTTTTCAAAAGTTCCTCACAAAATGACTATAAGCAATTCGTCAAATTTATAATCGTAAGAATTGTGTCTTTATTAATTGATAGCGGTTTGTTTTATTTATTAGTATCTATTTTGAGTTTCAATGTGAACTTATCACGTATTCTTTTAAGCATTACAATTATTGTGGCAACCTTTGGTGTAAATAAATTATTTGTTTTCAATACAAAGAAGAGGTAAAGAAATGAGACTAAAGATATTAATTGTTCTAAATTACTACTACCCGTATATAAGCGGACTTTCAGAATGTGCTAAATCCTTAGCTGAGGAGTTGGCTAAAAAGCATGATGTGACCGTATTGACGGCGAGGCACAAAAAAGAACTACCGAAGTCCGAAGAAATTAATGGAGTCAAAGTAAAGCGTGCAGATGTGCTGTTCAATATAAGTAAAGGATATATTAGCTTAGAGTTCCTAAGATTGTTTAAAAAGTATCAAAAAAATGCAGACGTAGTTAATTTACACCTTCCAATGGCAGAAGCAGGTATGATTAGCCATTTGACAAGTAAAGACAAATTATTTCTAACTTATCAGTGCGATGTTAATCTTCCAAAATCTCTGGTTAACTCTACTATTGTGAAACTAATGGACATTTCCTCTAGATGGAGTTTTAAAAGGGCAAGGAAGATAATTGTGAGCTCTTATGATTATGCAGAAAGTTCAAGAATACTTCCAGATTTTAGAGGTAAGTGGGTAGAGATTCATCCTACCTCTTCATTCTATAAAGAATTTAGCAATTCAGACCCTCGTTCCGAACATGAAAATAGATATATAGGGTTTTGTGGCAGGATTGTTGAGGAGAAAGGGATAGATATCTTGCTTCAAGCAGCCCCAATCGTAAAGAAAGCTGTGCCAGATGCTCAATTTTTAATAGCTGGTGACTACAACAATGTTGCAGGCGGTAGTGTCTACGAGGATTTAAAGAGTAGGATAGGTTGGGATGATACCTATGTGAAATTTCTAGGGAGATTATCGACACAAGAACTCATTGATTTTTACTACTCACTTGATCTCTTTGTTCTCCCGAGTACAAATTCGCTCGAAGCCTTTGGAATGGTTCAGGTTGAATCAATGCTTGCAGGTGTACCGGTTGTAGCTTCTGACTTGCCTGGAGTAAGGGTTATAACGAGAAAAACAAAAATGGGAGAAACAGCACCGCCTAAAGATGTGGAGCAACTTGCTCAAGAAATAATTAAAGTTTTGGAAAATAGGGATCAATATATACAAGATTCAGAAATGATTAGAGAAATATTCGGAGTAGAAAGCGCAGCACTGAAATATATGGATTGTTTTCAACAATAGACCTAGTTGGAATACGAATAGGAGATCGTACTGATGAATTATTTCTTTGTTCCTTTTATTGCTTGGTTTATTGCAGGCTGCTTGAAGTATTTAATTAATAGAGTTCGTTTTGGACAAAAAGCGAACACATATATTGGAAACGGTGGATTTCCTAGTAATCATACAACTGTGGTTACTACAATTACTTGGCTAATTGGTTTAAGAGAAGGATTTAATTCTCCTGTTTTTGGCTTGGGAGTGGCATTGGTGATGATCGTCATATTCGATGCGACCGGTTTGCGTAAATATGTCGGAGAACACGCCAAAAACATCAACATACTAAGTATAGGGGATTCAGGTAAGTTAAGAGAAAGAATAGGGCATACAAAGGCTGAAGTGGTTGGAGGAATAGTCTTGGGGATTTTAATAGGTTATGTGATAAATCTTTTTTAGTAGGAGTGTATCATTTTGGAACATCAAATGGTAGTACAGAAGAAAAGAAAGTTATTTCATGTATTAATTGATTTGCTTACAGAAATGCGTGTTAAGCAATGGACAAAAAATCTACTTGTATTTGCATCGGCTATATTTTCAGGGGCTTTTCTTGACCCCGGCATCTTATTAAAAGCATTTTTAGCCTTTCTTTCATTCTCCTTTATGGCTAGCACAATCTATATTATTAATGACATTGTTGATGTAGATAAAGATCGGCTTCACCCAGAAAAAAGATACAGACCCATTGCATCTGGTGCAATAAATATTCCTGTATCCATTATTTTATTATTATTTACTTTTTTATTTGCAGTTGGAATAGCGATCTCTATTAATAGTCATGTCTTAATTGCTGTTCTTGTTTATTTTTTTATGAATCTTTCTTATAGTCTTTATTTAAAGCATATTGTCATTATAGATGTTATGATAATTGCGGCAGGATTTGTTCTCAGAGCTGTAACGGGAGCGATTGCTGTTGATGGCACTTTAACTTCATGGTTTATTCTATGTACATTAGGTCTTTCCTTGTTTTTAGCATTAGGCAAGAGAAGGCACGAATTGCTCTTGCTGAAGAATAAACAGATCAGTCAACGGAAAGTTTTGAAATTCTATAGTGTTGAATTACTTGATCAACTTATGACGGTGATTACCGGTGTCCTGATTATGTTCTATTCAATGTACTGTTATTCTGAAGGAACAGCAATGATGTTTACAGTCCCTTTTGTATTATACGGGATATTTAGGTATTACTACCTCATACACATGGAAAATGCCGGTGGAAAACCGGAAGAGGTACTGTTAAATGACAAGCACATCTTAGTTACTGTTATCTTATTTTCTATCTTAGTTGTTATAATTAAAAATTTTACTTAATATACATATTTATTGATTCAGAACAGAGCCGTAGATATTGTTAGTTACAGATTAATAAGGAACTAGAGGGTGGTGAAGATTTTATATGAAACTACTTGTAACGGGCGGCGCCGGCTTCATAGGCAGTAATTTTGTATTATACATGTTAAGAGTACATCCAGAATATGAAATTATTAACGTGGATGCGTTGACTTATGCCGGAAACTTGGAAAATTTAAAATCAATCGAAAACAACCCTAAACATACGTTCGTGAAAGCAGGCATTACAGATGCGAAAGCTATGGACGAATTGATTCAGCAGGATGTAGATGTTGTTGTCAATTTTGCAGCAGAATCTCATGTGGACCGCAGCATATTGGAACCAGACGTTTTTGTGAAGACAAATGTGCTTGGGACGCAGGTGCTGCTCGATGCGGCGAAGAAATATAACGTATCCAAATTTGTTCAGGTATCCACGGATGAGGTATATGGATCTCTTGGAGCTACGGGACTATTTACGGAAGAAACTCCTTTGGCGCCAAATAGTCCTTATTCTGCGAGTAAAGCGGGCGGTGACCTGCTAGTCAGAGCCTATCATGAAACGTTTGGGCTGCCTGTAAATATTACGCGCTGTTCTAACAATTATGGACCTTACCAATTTCCAGAGAAGCTCATTCCGCTGATGATTTCCCATGCTCTCTCGGACAAATCCCTGCCCATCTACGGAGATGGATTAAACATAAGGGATTGGCTGTATGTCGAGGACCATTGCATTGCCATCGATTTGGTCATCCATCAAGGTAAGCTTGGCGAGGTGTACAATATTGGCGGTAACAATGAACGGACGAATATAGAGATCGTCGAGACGATTCTGGAGGAGCTTGGGAAGCCCAAATCCTTGATTACGTATGTGAAGGACCGACCGGGGCATGATCGGCGCTACGGCATTGACCCGGAGAAAACGATGACGGAGCTTGGTTGGAAGCCAAAGCACTCATTTGAGACGGGAATCAAGGAAACGATCCGGTGGTATTTGGACAATGAGGAGTGGTGGACCCGCATTCAATCCGGAGCCTACCAACAATACTATTCCCAACAATATGGAGAGCGACTGGGGGACTAATCGATGAAAGTTCTGGTTACCGGAGCGGCAGGTCAGCTCGGGAAGGATGTCGTAATGCTGTTGCAGAGTAAAGGCTGCGAGGTCCTTGCTTGTGATCGTCAAACACTTGATATCACAAATTCAGAACAGTGTGAAGCTGTGGTGGCCGAATTCAAACCACAAGCGATCATTCACTGTGCAGCCTATACGGCAGTGGATGCGGCAGAAACGGATGTAGAAGGTGCTTACTTAGTTAATGCCACAGGAAGCCGTAACCTGGCCGTTGCTGCTGAGAAGATTGGGGCCAAAATCGTCTATATCAGCACAGATTATGTATTTAATGGCCAATCTTCAGAACCTTATCATGAATATGACAATACGGACCCGCAAAGTATCTACGGTAAATCCAAACGAGCCGGCGAGGTTCTAACTCAAAGCTTATCCTCACGTTATTTTATTGTACGTACTTCCTGGGTTTATGGCCTTCACGGCAATAATTTTGTTAAGACCATGCTGAAGCTGGGGCAGGAGAAGCCGCTGCTCAATGTGGTAAACGACCAGAAGGGATCTCCTACCTATACCGTAGACCTGGCAGCATTTCTGTATGAGTTGATTCAAACGGAAAAGTACGGAATCTATCACGCTTCTAATAGTGGTTCTTGCACGTGGTATGAATTTACTCAAGCGATACTGGAAGAAGCAGCTCAGGTGCTTGATATGAAGGTAACAGCATCCTTGGAGCCTTGCACGACAGACATGTTTCCACGGCCTGCCCCCCGCCCTCAAAATTCGGTGATGGAGCATCTGGCTATTCGAACAAATGGTTTAACAGATCTTCGACCATGGCGGGAAGGATTAAACGACTTCTTGGCAGAACTGAAAGCAATAAGTGTCAGAACAGAATAGATGACAAGAAGGTCTCGTTCTATCTTTTCCAACTGGGAAAGGGTGAGAAGGGACCTTTTTGCTTTGTATCGCATGTCATCTTGAACCAACATGGTTTATTATAGAATCAGAACACTAAATATACTATATGAGAAGGACAACTTTACAAAATGAAGGAAACCTTAGCAAAACCAAAGAAGATACGAAGTAATGAACAACGGTATAGCACAGTCAGTGTGCATATCGTTACATATAACAGTGCAGACGATATTAAGGAATGTATTGATCATGTTCTTCGGCAGAGCTATTCCGTTCGCTCCATTGTCATCGTAGATAACAACTCTACGGACCAGACCACAGACAGGGTCAGACAGCATCCTGCCTATCGCGAAAATAAGGTTAAAATACAGCTCATTGAGAATGAATCTAATACAGGATTTGCTCCTGCCCATAATCAGGCGATACAAGCGACGACGACAGACTATGTGCTTGTGTTGAATCCGGATGTTTCCCTTGAACCTGATTACATTCGATACTTAGTCGAATTTATGGATCATCATAGCGAAGTCGGAAGTGCTGCAGGCATGCTTAGACTAAAAGCAGATCCATCCTTAATTGATAGTACGGGACTAACGATGAACAAGACCTATAGAGCGTTTGATCGGGGAGCAGGGGAATCAGCAGATAAATGGACGTCCTCTAATGAGGTGTTTGGTGTCTCTGGCGCTGCAGCAATGTATTCTCGAAAAATGATTGACGACATCAGTATCGACGGGCAGTTTTTTGATAGTGATTTTTTCGCCTATAAAGAAGATGTAGATGTAGCTTGGCGAGCTCAGGTGTTTGGCTGGAAATCCTTCTATATTGCTGAAGCGGTGGCTCTGCATGAACGGGGATGGAAAAAAGACAATCGAAAATCCATACCCTTATTTATTCGCCAAGTCTCTTATATCAATCGTTACAAGATGATCTATAAAAATGAGAGTATCGGCAAGTTATTAAAGAACTTGATTTTTTTCTTACCTTTTGAACTGGCAAGTAATTTTTATTTTCTATGGAAGGAAAGAGATGTTCTGAGTGCTTGGAAGTCATTGTATAAATGCCGTTCGGAATTAAAAGCAAAAAGAAGATACATTCAGACGGCTCGTAAAACCTCTCCTAAAAGTTAAATCCAGGACATTTCAGGAAAAATATATCTCTATGTGCTATAATTGTCGATAGATTAGTACATTTTGTCAGGAGATTTCTTATGGATCTTAGCATTATCATCGTGAATTACAATACGAGGCAGCTAACGCTGGATTGCATCACGTCTGTGTATGAATCCAGAACGGAGTATGCCTATGAAATCATTTTAATAGATAACCATTCTAGCGATGGTACCGTTGAAGCCGTAGCTGAACAGTTTCCAGAGGTGCGTCTGATTGCCAATCAAGAGAATACAGGCTTTGCAAAAGCGAACAATCAGGGACTGGCGATAGCTGGAGGAAGATATTCACTTCTGCTCAATTCGGATACGGTGGTACAGCAGGACACTTTGCAAGCGATGCTATCCTTCATGGATGCACCTGAGAACAAGAAGGTGGGAGCAGCGGGCTGCAAAATTATTTTGCCGGATGGATCGCTGGACAAGGCCTGCAAGAGAGGGTTTCCGACACCTTCCGCATCATTTTATTATGCATTCGGTATCTCGAAGCTCTTTCCGGATAACCCGAGATATAATCAATACCAGCTGGGACATCTGGACCCGGATCAAGCTTATCCGGTCGATTGCCTGGTAGGGGCCTTTATGCTGGTAAGGCAGGAAGTAATAGAACAGGTTGGAGGTCTGGACGAGACCTTCTTTATGTACGGCGAAGATATAGACTGGTGCTACCGAATCAAGCAAGCGGACTGGGACATTCACTACTATCCATATACATATATTATTCACTACAAAGGCGCCAGTTCCCGAAGAAAGCCAGCCAAGATCATCTACGAATTTCATAGAGCCATGTGGGTATTTCATCAGAAGCATTACCAAGCGAAATATAATCTATTAACGAATGCAGCCGTATATAGCGGAATTGGAGTCAAACTCGCATTATCTTTCATGAAAAATGGATTAAACCGGTTCAGCAGCAGGGGCGAATCTGAGCCTCGGATAACCGGGAAGTCTTCTTCTAATGAGGTGAACTTATGATTCGCAGAAATCAGCAGGTGTTAACTCAGTTGTATGTCGGTGTTGATTTCTTTATTATACAGCTTTCCTTTTTACTCGCATGGTGGATAAAGTTTGAGAGTGGCTTACTGCCATACGAGGTGTCCGTACCTCTCGAAACCTATACGCTGTGGAGCCTTGTATATGGAGGAATTGCCATTATCGTCGGGTTTTTTGTTTCCTTATACACGCCGAAGCGAAAGAAACGGTTTGCAGAAGATTTTTGGAAAATCATCGAGATTCATTTGATCAGTTTATTCATTTTGTTAAGCTTGATGTTCTTTTTCAAGGAAGTCAATATTTCCCGTTCCTATCTAGGGATCTACATGATTGGAAACATTTCATTCACGCTGTTTTATCGCTATATCTTAAAGCAAATTCTAAAATCCTTACGCCAAAAAGGCTACAACCGTCAGTTCATGCTGATTCTGGGAGCAGGTTCACTTGGCAGAACATTCTATAATAATTTACGCCAGTATCCCGACTTAGGTTATGAGATCATTGGCTTTCTGGACGATTACCGGAAGTGGGATGCAGACGAGCAGAAGCATTTCAAACCGATTCTAGGATCAATGGACGACCTGTCAGCCATTCTTTCTAAACATATGATCGACGAGGTTGTACTCGCTCTTCCACTGGATGCACACAGCAAATATCCAGAGATTATCAATACATGTGAAAAAGCAGGCGTACGTACCTTAATCATCCCGGACTTCTTCGATTATTTGCCTGCGCGTCCGATGTTTGATTATTTTGCCGGCATGCCGCTCATCAACGTAAGAGACATTCCGCTCGATCTGACGATGAACCGTTTGGTCAAGCGGGTGTTCGATATCATCTTCTCCATACTGGCCATTATCATTACCTTGCCGGTGATGCTGCTCGTAGCGCTGGGAGTGAAGCTGACTTCACCTGGACCGGTTATTTTTAAACAAGAGCGTGTAGGACTGAATCGCCGAACCTTCCATATGTACAAGTTTCGTTCGATGAAGCTGCTTCCGGAGGGAACAGTGGACACCGGCTGGACTACTCGTAATGACCCGAGACGCACCCGATTCGGCTCCTTCATAAGAGCTACAAGCCTGGATGAGCTACCGCAGTTCTTCAACGTGCTGTTCGGACATATGAGTGTGGTTGGTCCCCGTCCGGAGCGTCCGTACTTTGTGAACCAGTTTAAGGAAGAAATTCCGAAATACATGATTAAGCATCATGTCCGTCCAGGCATTACGGGACTTGCCCAGAGCCAGGGGCTCCGGGGAGATACCTCCATTGAGGATCGGATCGAACAAGACATTTTCTACATCGAAAATTGGTCGCTGCTCTTTGATATCAAGATCATTTTTAGAACCATTCTTAACGGCTTCAAGAACGCGTACTAAATGCAGAAAAAAGATGGCAGACTCTTGCTCCAAGAGAACGCCATCTTTTTCTATACCGTCGTTATGACTTGCTGCAAATCCCAGCCTATTAGCGTATTTCGTTCTAACCTTACCTCAGGCTGTCCGCCAGATCCACTTCCAGTATAATGCCCTTCTTTGCAAGATTATCGAGGCACTCCTTCATGTAGGCATCGTCATGCTCATCATAACGCGCTTGGGCCACTATATCGTATTCATCCTCCCAATCCCATGGATCGGTCTGCTTTCCGCGGTAAGCGGGATGTTCCCATAGGCTATCTACGTTGTATCCCCGGTTTTTCATTTCTTCTATAATTAAGATATGGTAACGCATCAGCTTCAGTGGATGATAGTCATATACATAATTAACAGTCGCGTGCTTCTTTCCCCATCCGCCGCCCCGCAGCGCGCAGCATTCCCGGTGCTGTCCAAGCAGCTGGGGTCTCGGGAGCATACTAATTAGATCCTCATGCCATAAACGCATCAGTAATTCTCTCCGTAATCGTTTATTTCTGATTATATAAGCATAGGTGAGAGGATTTAAGCAGGTCAATGGCAAACATCCTATGTTATTGGAAATCTGTAGGTCTTTTCGACTGACATTGCTTATACTGAGGGAATTGTTTATCTGAATCCATTTCATAGTCACTTTTTTAATGAGTTATGATAATGATTTTATCTATTTTAATTACATATGCACAGGGAGGTTCGTGGAAATGACAACCATTATGGAACAACTCCGGAAAGAAACGGCGGAGGATCATGATCAGATCGAACAAAATGCTTACGCCAAGGCCATTATGAACCATACCCTTACCAGAGCCGAATATCAGGCGTACTTAGAGAAAATTTACGGTTTTATTCTGCCGATAGAACAGAAGATTGCACAGCTTGATGGTGTCCAGGAACTCGGCATCGATATGAAGCATCGTGCGAAATCGCCGCTGCTGGAGCAGGATCTGGCATTCATCTCTTCAAGTAGACAGCAGGTTCCCATTTGTGGTGAAATTCCCGAGATCGCTTCGTCCGAACAACTGCTGGGATATTTATATGTCATTGAAGGCTCCACGCTGGGAGGACAGATTATTACCCGTAAGCTGAGAAATCATTTAGCTCTGGAGCCTGGAATGGGACTTTCGTATTTTAATGCATATGGACAGGATACACGCACGCAATGGAAAGAATTAAGCGAAATCATGAACAAGGCTGTAGAAGCAGGCGCGGATCGCGAGGTAATCGTTGGTACGGCAAAAGAGACCTTCCGATTGCTTAATCAATGGCTTATCTGCAATACCAACGGTGGCCAATCATAAAGGGAGGATCTTACAGACGATACACATTCCGGGAATGGATTCGCCTCATGGGGTGGGAGTCGCTGTAAGAGCTGATTGACCGCAATTTAAGCGCCAGTGATACGTCAGACAGATTTACAATATATGAGTGTAAAGATCAAGAACGCAGAGACGGAAAAGGACTTCGACTTTTTTGGCATCGCTCTTTCGAGCGAAGATCTGATTATATTGGAAGTTGAGTGCAGAGTATCCCCCCGCAAGTCATTTGAAAAATGGCGAGAGGTGGTTGAATCCACCTCGTATCCTTGGCTGAGCAAGGAGCTGAATATTCTGCCTGAGCTAAAAAGCATCGTTCGGAGCCAGACAGAGAATCAGCTCAGGCAGATGGAAGTAGAGGCGATCCAAAATACCCGCATACTTCGAGAGAATGAGCACCGTTATTTGCAGCTTATGGAGCTTTCTCCGGTCGGATTTTTCACGGTTATTCATGGCAGGATCATATACTGTAACAGCGAAGCCGCTCAGCAGCTTAGCTAAACAGAATCCATTTCATACTTCATTAAAATGATAAATTTGTGTTCTTCTATAAACTTTTGGAAGTATTTTGCAGATAATTAGCTTAGGGCTGTCATTAAGCACACAATTCAGACTCGCTTGGAAGGCCGCTTTGACAGTGCCTCTTAGCGGGTCTTTTTGATGTTAGCCCGGATGAATCATTAAATTACATAAGAGTAAGCGAGGTTTTTCGATATGGCAAAAGCAACCCGAAGACCCAAAGAATTTACGCAGGCCCAGCTGTATGAGCTCAAACATAATCCGAACGTGTCCAGTATAGAGGGCAGGAATATCACCTATACGTCTGTTTTTAAAATCGCTGCGATTCGTGCAGATCAGGATGGGGTTCGGCCAAGGGAGATTTTTATACGCGGTGGATTCTGCTTAGAAGCGATTGGTACCGATACTCCGAAGAGATGCTTGCAGCGATGGAGGGCGATCTTTGATAAGTATGGCGAGAAAGGACTTATGAATGAGGGGAGACAGCGACATAATCGTAAGCACTGGACTTTGGAGGAGAAGCTGCAGGACAAGATTCATGTGGCAGAGGAGCAGATTCGGTTACTGAAGGACGAGAATGCTCAGTTAAAGCGGGAGCTGAGAGAATTGCAGAAGCTATACGCAGAGAAGCCCAAACGATTATATGTTCGCAGTCGGGTAAGTGAGTATTAAAGTATTTTGAAGCCGAATTTTTGGTAGATGCGAATGATTTAATCAATGAATGTTTTAGAGCACAAATGTTTAATCTAGTTAAATTAAATACATGACTGAATCAATTTCATAAATCATTAAATAGGTAAATTTGAAACTATATATAGACAAGTAAAGTCATTTTGATCTATATATACCCTTGATATAAGCAGCTAAAGGTATTATGAAATTGATTCGACTGCGTAATAAATGCAGCTCTCTAGCTGCCCATGCAAACCTGCTCTTTCATAAGAAAGCTGCAGGTTTTTTGGTATTCCATCCTCCGTTTCCAGCGAAAAATCTTGTTCGCCTCGTATACGAACATTGACTTACCTTAGCCCACTATCATAGACTTGTTTTAGTAGTGATTTGCTCGCGTGGAGGAATGGAATTTTGAAGGAAATGATCAAGGCATGGAAGCATATTTTCAAACTCGATCCTGACCGTGAACTGACGGATGAGGCACTTGAAGCTGTGTGCATGTCCGGTTCGGATGCGATTATGATTGGCGGCTCTTCCGGCATCACGTACGATAACACGGTGGACCTGCTGTCTAGGGTGCGGAGGTACGAGCTTCCATGTGTACAAGAAATTTCTGATCTTGAGGCGGTTGTGCCCGGATTTGATCTTTACATGGTTCCTATGGTGCTGAACGCACAGGATACGCGCTGGATCACCGGACAGCATCAGGCCGCCATTGAACATTTCGGGTATATGATTCCTTGGGAGCTTATCGTTTGTGAAGGGTATATTGTACTGAATCCTGATTCAACGGTAGCACGGCTGACCTCTCCGAATACAGCGCTTGAGGCTGAAGGGGTTGCTGCTTATGTACAGGTAGCGGACAGACTGATGAATCTGCCTGTGGTGTACATTGAATACAGCGGAACCTTTGGTGATATGGAAACAGTAGAGTCAGCTCGTAATGCGGCGTACCAGTCTCAGCTATTTTATGGCGGCGGGATTGTCGATTATGATACAGCAGCTCAGGCAGCAAAGGTAGCGGATGCGATTGTTGTGGGCAATGCCGTTTATTATGATTTGCCGTCAGCACTTGCTACGGTTCAGGCGGTAAAACCGGGTGAGACCAAACCAACCTCGAATAGAGGATGATGCACTTTTTTACTTCAATAACGAAAGGGGCTTGCATGTATGCAATCCATTAATATACAGGACGCTGTTGCACGTCTGAACCCTCCGCAGCGGGAGGCGGTTATTACAACAGAAGGACCACTTCTCATTATGGCCGGCGCAGGGAGTGGTAAGACGAGAGTGCTGACGCATCGTATCGCTTACTTGATTGCCACTAAAAAAACAGCACCTTGGGGCATTCTCGCCATCACATTTACGAATAAGGCAGCACGGGAGATGCAGGAGCGGGTATCGAAGCTCGTCGGTTCGGAAGGGCGCGATATATGGGTATCTACGTTTCACTCCATGTGTGTTCGGATTTTGCGCCGCGATATTGAGCGGATCGGATTCACCTCTAACTTTAGTATTCTCGACTCGGCGGATCAGCTGTCCGTTATTCGTAACTGTATGAAGGATCTGAATATCGATACGAAGAAATTTGAACCCAAAGCGATTCAGTCCGCCATGAGTACGGCAAAGAATGAGTTGGTAACTCCAGCACAGTATGAATCAAAGATCGGCGATTATTTTGAAGGTATTGTGGCGAAAGTATACACGATGTACCAAAAACGCCTGAAAGCAAACAACTCGCTTGACTTCGATGATCTCATTATGACGACCATTCAGCTCTTCAAAGAAATGCCGGAAGTGCTTGATTTCTATCAGAAGAAATTCCAATACATCCATGTGGACGAGTATCAGGATACGAACCGTGCGCAGTATATGCTGACCCGGATGCTCGCGGACAAGCATCATCGTATATGCGTCGTGGGTGACAGTGACCAGTCGATCTATCGCTGGCGCGGTGCAGATATTAGCAATATTTTAAATTTCGAAGAGGATTATCCGGAAGCCCGCACGATCCTGCTGGAGCAGAATTATCGTTCGACTTCGAATATCCTGGATGCGGCTAATGCCGTCATCGCACTGAATTCGGGACGCAAGCCGAAGAAGCTGTGGACGGATAAGACCGGCGGGGACAAGATCAAGGTCTACCGTGCGGACTCTGAGCATGACGAAGGATACTTTGTAACTTCCGAGATCAGCAAGAATGTGAACAAGGGCAAGAGCTATCAGGACCATGCGATATTGTATCGTACCAACGCACAGTCCCGGGTTATCGAGGAAATTTTGATTAAGTCGGATATTCCTTACCAAATTGTCGGCGGGATCAAGTTCTATGACCGTAAAGAGATCAAGGACGTCCTTGCTTATTTGCGCCTCCTATCGAACCCTGATGACGATATCAGCCTCACGCGAATTATTAATGTGCCTAAACGTGGCATCGGTGATACGACCGTTGGTAAGCTCGCTGCCGCAGCGGGGGAGAGAGGCGTGTCCATTTTCAAAGTGCTTGAGGTGGTTGACGATCTGGGTTTTGCTGGACGTACACGCAATGCGCTGGTTGAATTCTATGATATGATTGCGGCACTTCATCGAATGGTTGAATATTTGTCGGTAACTGAGCTGACTGAAAAAATACTCGAAATGAGCCAGTATCGTCTCGAGTTCCAGAATGAGAATACGCTGGAGTCCAAGGCCAGACTTGAAAATATTGATGAGTTCTTGTCTGTAACGATGGAGTTCGAGAAGAATAACGAAGATAAGTCGCTCGTATCGTTCCTTACAGATTTGGCCCTTATTGCTGACATTGACAGCATGAATGATGATGAGGAAGAGCAGGACGATGCGGTCGTTCTTATGACAATGCACAGTGCCAAGGGACTTGAGTTTCCTGTTGTCTTCATTATCGGGATGGAGGAAGGCGTGTTCCCGCATAGCCGGACCTTTATGGATGAGGAAGAGCTTGAAGAGGAACGTCGCCTTGCTTATGTAGGGATTACCCGTGCGGAACAGCAGCTCTTCTTGTCCTGTGCCCAAATGCGGACGTTGTTCGGACGGACGACAGCGAATCCACCTTCCCGCTTCCTGGATGAGATTCCGGAAGATCTCAAGGAGGATACGAAAATTGCCCAGGACCGCTATCGCCGCGGGGGAGGCAGCAACGCTGGAGGCTCCTATGGCGGACGCGGATTTACTGGAGGAGGAAGTAACTTTGGGGGCTCTCGGGCCAGCACCGGCTTCAGTGGTTCTACAGCTTCAGCAGCATCTAAAGTATCTGTTACAACAGGGAGAACAGGTGCAGCTGCAGCCGCAGCCGCAAGTGCAGCAGGCAGTGGCTCGAAGGATTTCTCTGCAGGCGACAAAGTACAGCATGGCAAATGGGGAACAGGAACGATTGTCTCCATTAAAGGTGCGGGCAACGATATGGAGCTGCAGATTGCTTTTCCTGCGCCGGTTGGTGTTAAACGTCTGCTCGCAGGTTTTGCTCCGATAACCAAAGTGGAATAACAATGCACTACTGAATTTAACATCATTGGTGTGAGCACACCTTATATAGAGAAGGTACCCGTGAGGAGACTAATGTTAAAACGGAATACGCTGAGAGAGATATCAGCATATTTGAGCAATACATCTAAGAGCAGTATATCTAAATTGGCCTCTCACGGGCCTTACATATTTTTCTAAAATTATTATTCACGGAGGGATAGCCCTAAATGGATCCAATGCATCGATTGGAGCAGCTCGTAAAGGAGCTGAATGAGTACAACTATCACTATTACACATTGGACAAGCCGAAGATTAGTGATAAAGAGTATGATGTCTTGTACGATGAGCTGGTGTCGCTTGAGACGCAAAGCGGGATTGTACTGCCCGATTCTCCGACTCAGCGTGTGGGAGGCGAGCTGCTCAAAGGTTTCAAGCCTCATCGTCACCTATCTCCTCTCTGGAGCCTGGACAAAGCACAGAATATAGAGCAGCTTCGCAGCTGGAACGGCAGAGTGCAGCGTCTTGTTCAGGATTACAACACCAAGAATCCAGACACACCGCTTCCTGATCCAGGCTATGCGATTGAATTGAAGTTTGATGGTCTCACTTTAAATCTGACCTATACAGATGGACAGCTTGTTCAAGCCTCGACCCGGGGGAACGGTGTTACAGGTGAAGGGATTTTGGCACAAGTAAAAACGATCAAGTCTGTACCGCTCACGATCCCATACACGGACGGTACGATTGAAGTGCAGGGGGAAGGGATTATGAACCTTTCCGTGCTTAACAAATACAACGAGACGGCAGTCGATCCTCTCAAGAATGCACGCAATGCCGCAGCAGGAGCCCTTCGCAATCTGAATCCCAAAGTAACAGCAGAACGCAGGCTGAGTGCTTTTTTCTATAATGTGGGCTATTCGGACGCCATTCAGTTTGAGAGTCATGAAGAGATGATGCAGTTTCTGCGGGACAATCACTTCAAGGTAAATCCTTATATCAGCTACTTCCAAGAGTTTGACGATGTGATGGAGCGTCTGGCCGAAATCCAGGAGAACCGTGACAAGCTGGACTATCTTATTGACGGAGCGGTTATCAAGCTAACAGACATGCGTACCCGGCAAGTGCTGGGCTATACTGACAAATTCCCGCGTTGGGCCGTTGCTTACAAGTTTGAGGCGGAGGAAACAACGACGGTGCTGAACTCGGTCAGCTGGAATGTGGGCCGAACAGGAAAAGTCACGCCGCTGGCTCGTGTTGAACCGGTAGAACTGGCAGGAGTGACGGTATCCAACTGTACGCTGAACAACGTTGGTGATATCGAGCGCAAGAACCTGAAGTATGCACTTGGAACACGTGTCTTTATTCGGCGATCGAACGATGTAATACCTGAAATTCTGGGCAAGGTGACAGAAGAAGCAGATGGAGAAGAGATTGTGTATCCTACGGAGTGTCCTTCATGCGGATTCCCGCTGGAGGAGCGCGGTGCGCATTTATTCTGTAACAATAAAATGAACTGTAAGCCGCAGATCGTAGCCCGGATCTCTCATTTTGCTTCCCGTGATGCCATGGACATTGAAACGTTCAGTGATAAGACAGCTATACAGCTCCATGATGAAAAAGGTTTGAAAGAACCGGCCGAGCTCTACACCCTGACCTATGAAGATCTCATTGGGTTGTCCCGATTCGGTGATAAGAAGGCAAAGAATTTGCTGGCAGCTATTGAAGAAAGCAAAGGCAGAGACCTAGCCTCCTTCCTGTATGCATTGGGCATTCCGAATACAGGGAAATCAACCACCAAGATGCTTGCGGACCACTACCGCGACCTTCACCGCATTATGAATGCGTCAGTAGAGGAGTTGGTGGAACTTCCGGATGTAGGACTTATCGTAGCAGAGAGTATCGTATCCTTCTTCCAGGATCCATTTATACAAGCGAGTATCGAGAAGATGCTGTCTCTTGGAGTCGAGGCCAAAGCGCCTGAAGAAGCTCAAGTCGTTGTGACCGACTCATTCTTTAATGGGAAAACTGTGGTGCTCACAGGAACCTTGCATCAGCTAACGAGAGAAGAAGCTACCGAAAGACTTGAAGCTCTCGGTGCAAAGGTAACGGGAAGTGTATCGAAAAAAACAGATCTCGTCATAGCAGGAGAAAAAGCAGGAAGCAAACTGTCTAAAGCTCAGCAGCTCGGTATAGACACAATTGAAGACGAGGATGAATTCGTTAAGCTCTTGCAGCTTAAGTAGAATGGCAGCTTAAAGTAGAACGATCTAGTTATATGTAGAAGCGCAGTTTGTCGTATTAAGTTTTGTCGACAGCTGCGCTTCGTTAATTCATGTTTCATTTGAAGAAATTAATTTTATAAAAAGGGTTGTCAAAATAATTTTGACGTGTTATATTATTTCTTGTCGCTTCGAGCGATGCAAGAATATTGTCGAATGATGCTGAAAAACATCGAAAAAAGATGTTGACAACATCGACAATAAAATGATATGATAAATATCCAGTCGCGAGAAATTGGCGGTTGAGATAAAGAATCAAGTTCTTTGAAAACTGAACAAATGGATGATGAAATTAAGAGAACATAATGTTCTCGTCAGTTTTTCTAAATGAGCTTATCGCTCTTTTCAATCGATGTTGCTAGACAACATTTTTTATTGGAGAGTTTGATCCTGGCTCAGGACGAACGCTGGCGGCGTGCCTAATACATGCAAGTCGAGCGGAGTCGATGAGGAGCTTGCTTCTCTGAGACTTAGCGGCGGACGGGTGAGTAACACGTAGGTAACCTGCCCATAAGACTGGGATAACTACCGGAAACGGTAGCTAATACCGGATAGGTTCTTCTCTCGCATGGGAGAGGAAAGAAAGACGGAGCAATCTGTCACTTATGGATGGACCTGCGGCGCATTAGCTAGTTGGTGGGGTAA
>NZ_FPAC01000009.1 GCF_900116105.1 Paenibacillus sp. 453mf | reverse complement strand
GCTCATTTAGAAAAACTGACGAGAACATTATGTTCTCTTTATTTTGCTCCATCATTCATACGGTCTTGCGACACGTGCCGAATGATCTCGCTAAGCATTTTCGAAGAAAATGCTTCTCACTCGTTGTTCAGTTTTCAAAGATCAACTTCGTTGCTTTTCAACTCTCGTCGTCAGCAACTTTTATATCATATCATGTCCGGTTTCGAAATGCAAGCTTTTTTTAAAAGTTTTTATTCAACTTCTGATCGAAGCTTACTTGCTGTGTTCTTGTTTGAACGGCTTATTTCTTGGCCGGAATTAGAATATACCATGTATATAATTATAATGCAACACTTTTTTAAAAATATTTCATTTCTATGTTATTAATGATCATCAGTAACCTCATAAACACTAAAAATAAAAGTCGTTGCTATATTCGAGCAACGACTATGATCCCTATCCAATAATAATACGCCCTTCTGGATGACGATACAGGTTCTTTGTCTTCTTAGGACGTACTGCATATGCGATTGTAAGTGGACCGATCCGTCCTATAAACATTGTAACAGTAATGATTAGTTTTCCCCATACGGTCAGCTCTGGCGTGAGGCCAACAGACAGCCCCACCGTACCAACCGCCGATGCGGCTTCAAACATAACGGCAAGGAATGGCGCATCCTCTGTCGTAAGCAATAGCATAACGACTCCCATATATATACCCAATGTGATAATAATGATCGTCATTGCTCTCATCACCAAGTCCTGAGGTACGCGGTGTCTGAAAAACACGATATCTTTTTGACCACGAACCATGGCTATAATGGCACCTATCATAATGAAAAAGGTTGTGGTCTTGATACCGCCTCCGGTCGAGCCTGGAGAAGCACCTATAAACATAAGCAAAATGAAGAAAAACTGTGTAGCTGAACGGAGTTCTGTAATATCTATTGTACTTGTCCCCGAAGAACGGGTAGAGACGGACTGAAAGAACGATGCATACAATTTATGAGCCAAATCCAGTGATCCCAGCGTCTTGGTATTGGTAAATTCGAATATAAATAGGACAAGTGTGCCTATGGCAATAAGAAATCCCGAAACAGACAACACCATTTTTGAATGTAAGGACAACGAACGTTTCTTCGGAAACTCGAACAAGTCATTGAGCACAATAAAGCCCAAGCCACCGGAAATGACGAGTACAGAGGCAACCACATTAAAGAGCCAATCCCCTGTGTAATTCATAAAGCTGTTTCCGAACAAATCAAACCCACCATTGTTAAACAGGGATACCGAGTGGAATACGCCATAATAAAAAGCCTGGCCAAACGGCATCTCTACTGCCCAGCGAATAGTAAAAATGATTGCTGCAACACCCTCAATGGAGAAGGAGAAGATAAGCACTTTGCGTATAATACGCACGACTCCTTCCATCGTATCCGCATTAATCGCTTCTTTCAGAAGCAATCGATCTTTTAAAGACAATCTGCGGCCAAAGAGTAAGGCGATCAGTGTAGCAATGGTCATAAAGCCCAAACCACCCAGCTGCATCAGCACCATAATGACGATCTCGCCGAATAAGGTGAACGTGGTCCCCACATCTACAACAATAAGACCCGTCACACAGGCAGCTGACGTCGCTGTAAACAGCGCATCTACAAAATTGAGGGCTTGTCCGTTCTCATTGGCAATAGGCAGCATTAACAGAACCGTACCCACGCCAATAATAGCAAGAATCCCGGCAACGAGTATAAATGGTGGGGAAGCATATTTTTTAGTTATCCCTATCTTCTTCAAAACGGATCTCGCCTTTCTTGTCGCAGCACGCTTCTCGTGACTTATTAAAAGAGGAACAACTGAAGCTGTACTCGCTCGGTTGTTCCTCCAACTGTTGTACTTCAATTAAATAAGAGTAAGCTTGTCCACCCAGTTACTGCAATCGCAGCAACTACAATTGCAGTAACTTAATCCAATGCGCGCGGTCGCATATGCGGGAAGAGCAATACGTCCCGTATAGAAGGCGCATTAGCCAGCAGCATAACAAGGCGGTCAATACCGATACCAAGTCCTCCTGTAGGCGGCATACCATACTCAAGTGCGCGGATGAAGTCATCATCCATCTCATGGGCTTCATCATTGCCCTGTTCTTTTTCTAGAAGCTGTGCTTCAAAACGCTGACGCTGATCAATTGGATCATTCAGCTCACTGAAGGCATTCGCATGCTCACGCGCTACGATAAACAACTCGAAGCGGTCTGTAAAGCGCGGATCTTCTTCGTTCTTCTTCGCAAGCGGCGAGATTTCTACGGGATGTCCGTATACCAATGTCGGCTGAATCAATGTCTCTTCTACAAACTCTTCAAAGAATGCGTTAAGGATATGGCCAAATGTCATATGAGGCTCAACCGGAACCTTATGTTCTTTGGCCAGCTGATGCGCTTCTTCATTCGTCATTTGCACACTGAAGTCTACTCCCTTCACTTCCTTCACCGCATCAACCATGGATACACGGCGCCATTTTGGAGTAAGGTCTACTTCATGTCCTTGATAGTTGATGGTTTGCGTACCCAGTACTTCTTGGGCAATATGTGCAATCATGTTCTCTGTAAGCTCCATGATATCCTGATAATCAGCATAAGCTTCATACAGCTCAATCATTGTAAATTCCGGGTTGTGACGAGTGGATACACCTTCGTTCCGATAAACACGGCCGATCTCGTATACTTTTTCCATACCGCCCACGATGAGTCGTTTCAAATGAAGCTCAATCGCGATACGCATGTACAGCTCCATATCCAGTGCATTATGATGCGTGATGAACGGACGCGCTGCCGCTCCGCCTGCAATCGCATGAAGGGTCGGTGTTTCCACTTCCAAGTATCCATGGGAATCCAAGTAACGACGCATGGATTGAATGATTCTCGAACGTGTAATGAACGTTTGCTGTACATCCTGATTCATAATGAGGTCTACATAACGCTGACGATAGCGCAGCTCTACATCTTTGAGACCTTGATATTTGTCTGGAAGCGGATATAGTGACTTCGAGAGAACATCAAGCTCTGTAACTTTAATAGAGGTTTCGCCTGTTTTTGTCTTGAAGACAATGCCTTTGACACCGATAATATCGCCAAGATCAAGGATTGTGAATGCATCCCACTGTGTCTCCGAAACGGTGTCTTTGCGAACATAGATTTGAATACGGCCGCTCAGATCCTGGATATGTGCGAAGCTCGCTTTACCCATCGTCCGTTTTGCCATAATCCGGCCTGCCACCGTTACTTCTGCATTCTTCTCATCCAGCTCTTCTTTTGTAAGATCATTATATTGGCTAAGAATCGCTCCCGCTTCACTGTTGCGGACATATTTCTTGCCAAATGGATCGATACCCAGTCCACGAAGCTCGTCCAATTTAGCACGTCTGATCTGAAGAAGCTCGCTCAATTCTACTTCCGGGTTCATTGTTTCATCCGTCATTGCCTTGCTCAACTCCCTTAAATGATATGTATGCGTTTATAGGAAACGCACGCTGATACTGAAAAAAAGCTTCCCCAAGGGAAGCTTTTAATCCTTATCCCGAAAACATGGTATTACTTCTTAATATCCACGATTTTATACTGGATGACGCCTGCTGGAACGTTAACATCAACAACGGTTCCTTTTTTCTTGCCAAGGATCGCCTTGCCAACCGGACTTTCATTCGAGATTTTATTCTGCAGCGGATTGGATTCCGCTGTTCCGACAATCGTATATTCAACAACATCGCCGAACTCGAGATCTTCAACCGAAACTGTCGCTCCAATACCTACAGTATCTGTGTCGATTTCGTCACTGTTGATAATACGTGCATTACGAAGCATTTTCTCCAAAGTAATAACACGACCCTCGATGAAGGCTTGTTCATTCTTGGCATCTTCGTACTCGGAGTTCTCGCTAATATCGCCGTATCCGATTGCTACTTTGATCCGCTCAGCAACTTCGCGGCGCTTAACGGATTTGAGGTTCTCAAGTTCTTCTTCCAGCTTCTTGAGCCCTTCCTGTGTAAGAATGACTTCTTTATCGCTCATCTCAACCGATTCTCCTGTCATGGGAATAATGTAAGACCATTTCAATTACCTGTAAAAACAATATGCAAATCTTCAGAAAACAGAACACCTTGTTCTCTTGATGTAAAGTTTCAGTTAAAAGCTTATTGCCGAATTTATACCAAAAAATTATAGGTGAACGATATTCAAAAGTCAATGTCGCCCCCTAGAGAATGTTGGAATCAATATAAAATTACCAATTTATTAACACGCACAGTCTGCATGCACTGCTTCTGCCTCAATGCTCTTCTCGGTCTCATCATTTTGAGGCTGCTCTTCCAGGAAGTTCGTTAGAATGGAAACCATTTCATCACGCTTTGTCTCTTCCATGATCGCATCTTTAATACGAGAAGAACCTTTCAGCCCCTTCAGGTACCAAGACAGATGCTTGCGCATTTCGCGGACAGCGACATTCTCGCCTTTGAGTGCAATGAGACGGTCCATATGCAGAATGGCAATACGGATCTTCTCCTCTGGATCAGGATCTGGCAGGAGAATTCCTTTCTCAAGATATTCAATCGTCCGGTACAGCATCCAAGGATTCCCGAGTGCGGCGCGGCCGATCATGACGCCATCAACACCGGATTCCTCCAATCTGCGTTTGGCTTCCTCAGGCGAGGAAATATCTCCGTTACCGATAATCGGAATGGATACCGATTCCTTAACTTCCTTTATAATGTCCCAGTCTGCATATCCGGTATACAGCTGTTCTCTCGTTCTGCCGTGCAAGGCAATTGCTTTGCCTCCGGCACTCTCCACTGCGCGTGCATTCTCCACAGCATATACATGATCATGATCCCAGCCGATCCGCATTTTCACCGTAACCGGCTTAGCGACAGCATCCACTACGGCAGATACCATTTCATAAATTTTGTTCGGATCAAGCAGCCATTTGGCACCAGCATCACTCTTGTTTATTTTTGGTGCAGGGCAGCCCATGTTAATGTCAATAATATCCGCATTCGTCTCCTGATCTACAACCTTTGCCGCACCCACAAGCGAATCACGGTCACCACCAAAAATTTGCAAGCTAAGCGGCTTTTCCCGTTCATCTACAAAAAGCATCTCTCTTGTCCGCTTGTTTCCGTTCAGTATTCCTTTATCACTAACCATCTCCGCACATACCAGCCCTGCACCGAATTCCTTCGCAATCAGACGGAAAGCAGGGTTGCTGACTCCGGCCATCGGCGCAAGCACAACCTGGTTCTTTAATTCGATATCTGCTATTTTCAGCATAGAACTAATTCACCTCTTTTCCTATTGTTCTAGAATGGTTATATTTATAGTTTTTAAAACATCAATTGCGTATTTTGTAAAAAGAAAGGATATGGCTACCTATGCAGCTCTGCTATTGTAATCTCCAGCGCTTCAGCAATGACTGCCAGCTGTTTATCCGTCGGCTTCCGGGTTCCCCGTTCAAACATCCCCAGCATCGCGAGAGAAATCCCTGACTGATCTGCTAAATTCTGCTGAGTAAAGCCTTTTAATTTTCGGAAAGCGCGGATGCGTCTGGCCAGTTGCATGTTTTCCACCGCTGTATTCCATCCCTTTCATCCAGTCTCTCAAGAGCTGTTTGTACAAAAGTATATATAAAGCCTGACTGCAGGCTTACTACATCCGACAAAGGTACAAGCACAAAAGCACGCTCCGCCATCCGCGGATGTGGCAGTACGAGCTGCTCCGTATTCATCTCTGTGCCTTCGTACCACAACAAATCAAGATCCACGGTTCTCGGTCCCCATCTGATATCCCGGACCCTTCCGAGGCGCTGCTCAATGTCCAGCATGAGGACAAGCAGTTCATTCGGCGGGAGCGAGGTCTCCACAGCAATCGCCATATTAATGAATGAAGGCTGGTCCACGTATCCAACCGGTTCGGTCTCATATAGATTAGAGCATCTGAGCACCTTCACTTTATCCTGCTGATGCAGCAGCTGAATGGCGGACAGCAGTGTAGCTTCCCGATCGCCCAAATTAGCCCCTAAAGCAATATAAGCCTCTGACGGATCAGAGGTTTGGTGTACATTCATGAATCGTTATCCCACTTTCCTAGTGCGATGAAGTTCTATGGTTACCCCTCCAAAATGAATGTCAAACGGAGGATGCGGCTTTGTTACCTTCACAATAAGCGCATTGACATTAGTATAAGTCGCAAGGAGCGAAGATGCAATATATTCGCCTAAAGCTTCAATTAATTGGAACGATTGATTCTCGACAATATCCTTAACCTGTGCATGGATCTCTGCATAATTAATCGTTTGATTCAGATCATCCGTACTTCCTGCTTCCTGCAGATCGAGATCCAGCTCAAGATCAATATAAAACCGCTGACCCAGCTTGCGCTCTTCTTCAAACACACCATGATATCCAAAATACTCCATACGGTGCAGCTTCATTTTATCCATTACTTCATCTCCTTCATCGTGAGATACAGCATTGCGTCACACATATCCACGGTCCGTTTGATCTTGGCTACATCATGTACACGCACTATTTGCGTGCCTTGGGCAATACCGAAAGCAACCGTCGCTGCTGTCCCCTCCACCAGATCATCTACAGGAAGGTTCAGTGTATTGCGGATAAATCTTTTGCGAGAGGTTGCCAGCAGGACCGGATACCCTAAGTTCGCCAAATCGCCAAGGGCCGCCATCATGAGCAGATTTTGTTCATATGATTTTGCAAAACCGATCCCCGGATCCAAAATGATATTATACTTATCTACTCCTGCCCCTAGCGCCAGATCAATGCTCTCCTGCACATCTTGAAGGGCATCACTTACAAAATCGCTGTAATCCGTGTTGTCCCGGTTATGCATTAGAATGATTGGACAGTTCTTTTCCTGTGCCAGCTCAGCCATGTGCGGATCAGCCTTACAGCCCCAAATATCATTGATGATATGCGCTCCTGCTTCTAATGCAGCTCGTGCCACCTCTGACTTATATGTATCAATGGAGAGAGGAATGTGAGGCGCGCGCTCTGAGATCGCCTTGATTACAGGTACAACTCGTGCAATCTCCTCTTCGTCACTGATCACCGTATGACCCGGACGTGTGGATTCACCGCCGATATCTATCATGTCAGCTCCTTGCTCATATAGCTCCAGCGCATGGGTTACAGCTCGCTCTACCTCATAATACTGTCCGCCATCAGAGAAGGAATCCGGCGTTACATTAACAATGCCCATAATGAGTGTTCTTTCTCCAAGAGAAAGCGTCATTTCTCCCTTTTGATAAGTACGTTTATAAATTCTAGGTTGCAGCATCTCTCCTACCTGCCTTTATTCGATATAGATGTAACAGCTCTCTCGTCATCGGACCTATTCGTCCTTGTGATATCTCCAGCGCTGGATACCCAGCTGCCGGCAAATCCAAGATTGCAGTAATCGGAACCAATTCCTGAATGGAGCTTGTCATAAAAATTTCGTCAGCACCTCCCAGCGCCTCCCAGGTATAGCGCCCCTCAGTAACTGGGATCTTCCGTTCTTTGCAGGCTTCCAGTACGACTTCTCGTGTTATGCCCGGCAAGATACCAGTCGATAACTCTGGTGTGAATACCATCCCATCCTTCACAAAAAAGAGATTGCTGACCATACCTTCCGCCAAATGCCCTTCTGGTGTCAGCATCAATCCCTCTGCTTGAAGCTGAACGGCCTGCTCATACTGCATAAGCTCCCGCTTCGCCAAAATATTATTCATGTAATGCAGCGATTTAAATCGAACCTGCCCCTCAGGGGTATTCCGTCTCGTTCGTAGAAGCTGAAGCGCCTTGCCCTTCTCATACCATTCGTCAGGCATGGCAGGCAATGGTTTGGCGAATACAATGTGATTCGGCTCAGAATAATTACCTGCAGGAAGTCCCAGCAGCTCCTCTCCTGCAGAGACGGTATAACGAATATAAGCTTCCTCCAATTCATTCGCAGCAAGAAGTCTGGCAATCCATTGTTCAAGCTCATCCGGGTCAGCTGTAAAAGGAATGCCCAGCTCATTACACCCTGCAGCCATCCGTTCCAAATGCCGTCCCAAGATAGAGGGCTTACCGTGATACGTGCGAAAGGTCTCAAACAAGCCGATGCCATACAAGAAGCCGTGATCCATCACAGGGATCGCGGCTTGTTTCAATTCGGTCAACTGACCGTTCATCATCGTATATTTCATCTTAATCATTTTAAGCCTGCTTCTTTGTCCGCAGAAAATTTCGCAGCATCTGGTGTCCATAATCAGTAACAATTGATTCAGGATGGAACTGAACACCTTCAATGGGATACTCTCTATGTCTTAGACCCATGATTTCGCCCTCTTCCGTCTCTGCCGTAATCTCCAGGCAGTCTGGCAGGCTCTCACGCTCCACCAGCAGGGAGTGATATCTCGTCGCCGTAAATGGCACCGGCAGGCCTTCAAAGACCGATTGTCCACCATGAAGGATTGGAGACGTTTTGCCATGCATTAATCTCTCTGCTCTAATCACGTTCCCACCAAAAGCCTGTCCGATCGCCTGATGCCCAAGACATACACCAAAGATCGGAATCTTGCCTTTGAAATGTGTCAGCACATCAAGACTGATACCCGCCTCATTCGGAGTACATGGTCCGGGTGAAATCAATATATGATCCGGCGCAAGCGCCTCTATTCCTTCAAGGTCTATCTCGTCATTGCGACGGACCTCAATTTCCTCACCTAGCTCACCTAAATACTGTACGAGGTTATACGTGAAAGAATCGTAATTATCAATAACTAGAATCATAATCTAATTAACCTCCTCTATTCTCTTCTCAGCTAAGCATTTGTGCAACAAATGCGATTCACGTTAGAAACGGTACATCACATTATTGTGAATGTTTCTATAAGTGTGAACTTCTAATATCAAGGGATGCAGCCTCTTCACTATATTGTACAGCTTTCATTACCGCGCGTGCTTTGTTTTTTGATTCCCGGTACTCCCGGTAAGGATCAGAATCAATAACGATTCCGGCCCCGGCCTGAATGTAACCTATTCCGTCTATTACCGTCAAGGTCCTTATAACGATGTTCAGCTCCATATCTCCATGGTAGCCAATCCAGCCGATCGAGCCAGTATAGGGCCCTCGTCTAACAGGCTCCAGCTCTTCTATGATCTCCATCGTGCGAACTTTGGGAGCACCTGTAATCGTTCCTCCTGGAAATGCAGCAGCAATGACATCAAAGGCATTTTTTCCGTCTGCAATCGTACCTTCAACTTGAGATACAAGATGCATAACATGGGAATAGTACTCAATCGTCATTAATTCAGGCACTCGGACGGTACCGTATTGTGCAACACGGCCGATATCGTTTCTTTCCAGATCAACAAGCATGATATGCTCAGCCCGCTCCTTCTCTGTATGCAGCAGCTCGCTAGCCATCCGCTCATCCTCTTCCGGCGTAGTTCCTCTTCGTCTTGTGCCTGCAATCGGCCTTGCTACCACTTGTCCATGATCAAGCTTGACCAGCAGCTCAGGAGAACCGCTTACCAGCTCGAATTCCGGAGTACGCACATACCCCATATACGGAGATGGATTAAGCACACGAAGCCACTCGTATACATCCTCCGGAGAGGTGTGAAGCTCCTTCTGCTGGCGTAGAGACAGATTCACCTGAAATACATCGCCCTGGCTGATATAATCTTGAACTTTGCGGACGGCTTGCTCGAACGCTTCTCGGGCAAAGGAGGATTCCCAGTCCGTCGTTACGTCAACAGAAGCATCTCCCTGCTGTGCCGCCAGCTCAATCCGATCTAACCGCTGCTCCAGCTCAAGCTTGTATTTCAAATCACCTGCAGCTTCAATTAGCTGCTCGGCTCTCGCCATCATTCGTTCTGCCCGAAGTCCAGCTTGATGAAATTGCTCCTCAAGAGAAAGCTCGGCATGCCTAAGCACATAAACCGCACTGAAGAGCGTCTTGCTCTCATGATCAATCATCCATACTTCATCAAACCGCATCCAGATATAATCAGGAAGCTCCGGATTATCCTCCGCTAATACAGGCAGCCTCTCAAGCGAGCGAGCAATATCATAGCTCAAGTAGCCGACAATGCCGCCAGAGAAAGGGGGAATCCCTTCTACACGAGGAGCAGTATATGGACTTAGCCACTCCTCAAGTACGGGAAGAGGATCTCCTTCCAAAGTATGAGTCAGCTTTTCTTGTGCATTAACCGTAAGATCCTCTATCTTTGCCCTATTCCCTTTGCCTGTAATAACAGATACAGGATCAAGGCCCAGATAAGTGTACCTGCCGTCTTTACCGCTCTCTAATACAAAAGCGTATGGAGAAGCTTGTTCCCAAGCGGGTTTCCATGAGCCAACTCTATCTCCTCCAGGGAAAGGCTTGCTTATTACATAAGGAAGAATAGTCCAGTCTTCCTTGCTCCAGGCCTGCCAGTGATCATATGTTGTCATTACTTTATTCATGTAAATCTTTATCCCCCAGCCGACTGATCTATTGTTTGTAAGTATACTAGAGCACGCTGCTTTTTGAAAAGAGCCGCACTGCACCAATCTTGAATTTCAGAACATCTGTTAGGAAGACGGAAATAAAAAAAGACTGCAGGCAAACTCAATTAAGCAGTTTGTCTACAGTCTGCTCAGTTCTTAGCATGACCTAAGAACTGAGAAAAATTGCGTAAGTCAAGGTTCAGCTTACAATTAGCCTTCGAAGTTATACAGCGGTGTGCTCAAGTAACGCTCACCATTACTTGGTACGATGGCAACGACACGTTTGCCAGCTCCAAGCTGCTTAGCTACTTGAAGAGCTGCACGAATGGCTGCACCAGAGGAAATACCCGCAAGAATACCCTCTTCTTTAGCTACTTGACGTGCAGTTTCAAAGGCATCTTCGTTCTCAATATGAACGATTTCATCATAAATGTCCTGATTCAGAATCTCAGGAATAAAGTTTGCACCAATTCCTTGGATTTTGTGAGGGCCTGGCGTTCCTCCAGCAAGAATCGGGGAGGCTGCAGGCTCAACGGCTACGATCTTGATATCCGGGTACTCTTTCTTCAGTACTTCACCAGCGCCTGTAATCGTTCCGCCAGTACCGATTCCTGCAACGAATGCATCCAGCGTTCCGCCGATGGATCCGATCGCTTCCACAATCTCAGGTCCAGTAGTTTCACGGTGAATCTTCACGTTCGCTTGGTTCTTAAACTGTTCTGCCATGAAATAGTTCGGATTCTCTTGAACGATCTCTTCCGCTTTCTTAACTGCACCGTTCATTCCTTCTGATCCTGGTGTCAGCACAAGCTCTGCGCCATATGCACGAAGCAGATTGCGGCGCTCCAAGCTCATCGTTTCAGGCATAACAATAATGACACGATAGCCTTTGGCTGCTGCTACCATTGCGAGACCAATACCTGTGTTACCACTTGTTGCTTCAACAATAGCATCGCCTGGTTTAATACGTCCTTGCTTCTCAGCTTCTTCTACCATGCTGATTGCAATACGGTCTTTGACACTGGCACCTGGGTTCTGGTACTCGAGCTTAACATAGATTTCTGCGCTTCCCTCAGGCACGACGCGATTCAGACGCACAAGGGGTGTGTCTCCGATCAGTTCAGTAACGTTGTTAACAACTTTAGCCATGATAATTGACCTCCTTGAGATGGATGAAATATGAAGAATGCTGCTGCTTCTTGGTTGTTAAAATAATTCGGCTGACCACGCCTGTAGAACAGAGTTAACCATGAATAGCGCGTCATGCTTCCGAATTTATAAAGAATTCATACAAGATTGATAAAAATCATTTATATTCCGAGTAAATCAGTAGGTATTTCAAAGTTAATATTATCAACCTTAGGTGCACTTGTCAATATTGCTCAAAAAAAATACTTTGACTTGGGTCTTTAGGCGGTTGTCAAAGTATTTTATAACAAGATTGTCGTCCTCACTGAACTCAGACTATGATGCCTTATCCAGCTCTACGAGAATCTCTGCACCGTATTTATTCCGAAGCGACTTCTCCACTTCAGAGAGCGGCCCCGCTTCATTAAGTGCAAGCATTCGTCGAATTTCCTCCATTGCCTGCTCACGGGTCGGGGCGTTCTCTTCGTTAATATCATTGAGCCGGATAATGATATAAGCATCATCTATGAGAAGAGGACCGGCTGCCTCACCGATATCCAGCTCCCTAGCAACATCCATCATCGCCTCAGGCTGAAAAGGATCATCCTCATCGATCAGGCCAAGGCTGCCCTTCGCATCCTTGCTATATTCATCGGTCGACAGCTCCTGAGCCAGCGCTTCAAAGCTTTCCCCCTGCTCCAGCCGCGACATGACCTGTTCTGCGGTACCCGCGTCATTCACCTGAATCATGGAGAGGTCAAACTGTCTGCTTGGGGTATAGCTGTCCAGATGCTCTTCATAATACTGCTCGACTTCTGCTTCGCTGACTTCGATACCTGCAGTGGCTATTTTTTCGAGTAGGATGTGATAGGTAGCCTCCGCCTTCAAGTCTTCTATGCTAAGACCGAATTGGGTGAGCATCTCCTTGTAGTATGCTTCTTCTGAAGTGTAACCTTCCATCGTCTCCTCCAGTTCAGCTTCTACCTCTGCCTCGGTTATTGATAACCCATTCTCTTTGGCTTCTTCCAAGACCGCACGACGATTCAGCATCTCAGTAAGCATGTTCTTACCGTATCTTGCCTTGAGCAAGTTAACCCATTCTTCCTCTGAAACATCCTGTCCAGCAATCCGGGCTACGGTCTCCTCCTGAGCCTGCATCTGAGAATCTGCTTCGTCAGAAGCCGTGTTCATTCCCTGAAGGATAAAAGTACCCATCATTACGACTGAAGCGGTCAGGACAACAACGGTTACCCACAGTCCTTTTTCCTGTTTCCTCATCCCATCTCATCTACCCCATAACGGATTAGCTTTTGGCTTGCTCAAGTATTGCTTCCAGATCCTCTTTATCAAATTGATAAGCTTCGTTGCAAAAGTGACATACAACCTCTGCTTTGCCTTCCTCGATCAAGTTCGTCAGTTCTTCCTCTCCCAAGGAAATCAGTGTTTGCTCGACACGCTCACGAGAGCACTGACATTTGAACTCAATGTCCATCTGATCACGAATTTCCACATCCGGTAAGATCCGGCGCAGCATATCCTCTACTTCTAATCCTTGCTCGAGCAGAGTCGTGACTGGAGGGAGCGAACCAAGTGAATTCTCAATTTCTGTAATCTCATCATCGTTTAACCCCGGCAGCAGCTGGATAATAAAACCGCCGGCAACAATCACCGAGTTATCTGTATTAACAAGCACACCAAGACCTACTGCGGATGGTGTCTGCTCCGAAGTTGCAAAATAATACGTAAAGTCTTCAGCAAGCTCACCGGAAACAATCGGGATACTGCCCCGGTAAGGCTCCTTCAATCCAAGGTCCTTGGTCACATGAATGTAGCCTGTAGTGCCGACCGCTCCTGCCACATCAAGTTTGCCCATGCTGTTGCTTGGCAAGTGAATATGGGGTTCATTTACGTAGCCGCGAACTTCTCCCTTCGCATTCGAATCGGCGACGATTTGCCCGACAGGGCCATCACCTTTAACCTGCACGGTTAGCTTTTCTTCTCCCTTGAGCATGGCACCCATCATAGCCGCAGCGGTTACCGTGCGTCCCAACGCTGCCGTTACGACTGGAAAGGTATCATGTCTTCTGCGAAGCTCGTCAACCAGATGGGTTGTGCTGACCGCAAAAGCGCGTACACGTCCTCCCAGTGCCGTTCCACGTACTAGATAGTCCTTCTTGTTGTTGTCCATAGCTGTATAAATTGCCTCCTTAAATTAACTGAATGAGAATTTATGCATAAATCCTCTATATGTTTATCATCATGCAGTGACGTCGATTTAATCATGCTTCGTTATTTCTTATTGTAATCGAAAAAGATAATGGAATAAAGGCAGCTAAGCTCTCGCCTTCTTCCATTATCTTTTGTAGAGAACAGGTATGATTATCCCTTGTTTCTTTCATATATAATTCGAAGCCCTTCCAGAGTGAGCATGGGATTTACCTCTTCAATCGTTCTGGTTTCGCTTGCGATCAGCTCTGCCAATCCGCCGGTTGCGATTACTTTGGGTACAGCCTTCATCTCGTCCTTGATTCGATCAACGATTCCATCCACTTGTCCGGCATATCCGAATATGATTCCGGCCTGCATCGCGTGAACCGTATTGCGTCCGATTACTTTTTTAGGCTTCTCCAGTTCAATTCGAGGCAGCTTGGATGCACGCTGATAGAGTGCCTCTGTGGAGATTCCAATTCCCGGAACAATGGCTCCTCCCAAGTAGTTGCCCTCTGCATCAATACAATCAAATGTAGTGGCTGTACCGAAATCGACAACAACCAACGGACATTGATAACGATCTATTGCCGCTACCGCGTTTACGATACGATCTGCACCGACCTCGCGCGGGTTCTCATAACGGAGATTCAGACCCGTTTTGATTCCCGGTCCTACCAGCAGCGGTTTTTTACCTACATATTTGATGCACATCTCCTCCAGCACATTCACGAGCGGTGGAACAACAGAAGAGATAATCACGCCTTCTATTTTGGAAGCAGATATACCTGACATCTGAAATAAGTTATGGATCATAACACCATACTCGTCTACCGTAGACTGCCTGGAAGTACTAATGCGAAAATGGTGAAGGAGCTCCTTCTTCTTATAAATACCGAGTACGATATTGCTGTTTCCTACATCTACAACAAGAATCAAAGAGGATTATCCTCCTTTCTTTTCATTTAAATCTAAACTGATATCAAGGCTTTCGAAAGAGTAGGTTAGTCTGCCGACTGAAATAATATCCACTCCCGTCTCAGCAATACCACGAATGGTAGCAAGCGAAACATTGCCCGAAGCTTCTATTTTAACATGAGGTGACCGGCTGTGGATACGCTGAGTTGCTTCACGCATCATAATGAGGTCCATATTGTCCAGCATTATGATGTCAGCCCCTGCTTCCAAGGCTTCATCTAACTGTTCAAGCGACTCGACTTCGACCTCGACCGTCATTGTATGAGGTATAGCTGCCCTGGCACGCTGAACAGCCTCTGTAATCCCGCCTGCTCCTTTGATGTGATTATCTTTGATCATGACCGCATCATATAGTCCAAACCGGTGATTATGACCGCCTCCGACGCGAACAGCATACTTCTCAAGCAAACGATGACCTGGTGTTGTTTTCCGCGTATCGACCAGCCTTGTGCTAAGGCCTTCCAGGGCATCCACATAGGAGCGTGTTCTTGTCGCAATTCCGGACATTCTTTGCAGCAAATTCAGAGCAAGCCGTTCTCCGGTCAGAAGACGGTGTGTGCTTCCTTCCACTTCTGCTAGTATTGTTCCCTTGGTTACCGCATCACCATCCTGGACATATGCGGTAAACGCGAGCTCTGGATCTACGATCTGAAATACGAGCTCAGCGACTGTCATTCCTGCAATGATACCTTCATCCTTGGCGTGAATTACAGCTTTGGACTTATGTCCTGGCGGGATGGTCGTCAAGGAAGTAACGTCACCCGCTCCCACATCCTCCTGCAGCCAGCCTTTAATTGATTCCTTCAATACTTCATTATATCCATTAAGCATGACTTACTTCCTCCACAATCTCCCGATCCCGCTGCTGAACCGTATGCTTTTGCCAATGATGATCATTTCTCACAGGATGATCCTCGCGGTAATGGGCTCCCCTGCTTTCTTTTCGGTATAGGGCGCCCTCTGTAACCAGCAGTGCACAGGTCAGCAAATTTGCGAATTCGTATTCTTCTTGCTTATCAAGCTTTGTATTAAAAATAGAACATTCCTGCTCAAGCAGAATCTTACCCTTTAGCAATCCCGATTCGGTTCGGCGCAGTCCTACTTGTCTAACCATGACCTTCTGCAGAGCCAGTCTTCGTACATGCACGGAATCGTAAGCACCAGTGATAAGCTCACGCTGAACACGAAGTCCGAAGGCATGCTGCTCCGTGTCAGGCAGTTGTCTGATTCTATCGACAATGCGTTTGCCAAATACAATAGCCTCTGACAAGGAGTTGCTCGCCAGCCGATTAGCTCCATGAACCCCAGTCGAGGATACTTCGCCGCATGCGAATAGTCGAGGAATACTGCTCTCTCCGTGCAGATCCGTCTTTACACCGCCCATCATATAATGGGCTGCTGGTGCCACCGGAATCCAGTCTGTTGTCATATCAAGGCCATAGCTCATGCAGGTCTCATATATCGTTGGAAAACGGCGCTTAATGAGTTCTGGCGTCTCATGTGTAATATCAAGATAGACATGTGTCGCATGAGTGTCTTCCATTTCACTTACGATTGCACGAGCAACCACATCTCTCGGTGCAAGCTCCAGCTGAGGGTGATATCGCTCCATGAACCGATTCCCGTGTATATTCCGTAGAACAGCTCCTTCTCCTCGAACTGCCTCCGAGATCAGGAATCTAGGCGCCTCTGGATAACATAATGAAGTCGGATGGAACTGGATAAACTCCATGTCCCGAATCTCGGCTCCTGCCCGGTAGGCCATGGCTACTCCATCTGCAGTAGCTACCTCGGGGTTGGTTGTATATCGATACAACTGCCCTGCTCCACCGGAACAGAGAACAACGGCATCTGCTTTCACAAAAGTACGCTGTCCATTCAGAGCCTGGACAAGAGCGCCGATACACTCTCCATCTGCTGTAATTAGATCGATTACAAAATGCTCATCCCATACGCTGATTGACGGATGCTCTGCCGCTTCTTTGGCCAGCGCTCTTACGATTTCATATCCTGTTGCATCTCCATTGGCATGCAATATCCGGCGATGGCTGTGAGCACCCTCCTGTGTCAAAGCAAGCTCGCCGTTCTCGATATCAAAAGCCGTGCCCAGCTGGATGAGCTCCTGGACTCGGTCCGGTCCTTCACTGACAAGTACCTCCACCGCTTCGCTGCGACACAATCCCGCTCCTGCCGTTAATGTATCTTGCATATGATACACAGGTGAATCGTCCTCAGCCGTCACGGCTGCAATGCCCCCTTGCGCATATCTCGTATTGCTCTCAAGGAGTGATTTTTTGGTAATCATGAGAACCTGGTGGTCTCTGCTTGCCTCAATCGCTGTATAAAGTCCGGCAATACCTGAGCCTATAATCAGAATATCAGTTTCGATTTGAGGCAGATCATTCAAATCGAAATTAACCAAGTAAGAAGGAATCATCGTTTGCTATCTCCCGTCTCTTCATAAAAAGTAGACTGCTGAAAACATAGTGAATTATTTCACCTGCAACATACGCTCAAGGGATAAACGGGCACGATCGGCTACATCCTGCGGCACATAAATCTCAGGCTTCATCGTTTCAAGCGCCTTGACCAGCTTCTTGAGATTATTCACCTTCATATTCGGGCAGACCAAGAACTTCGTTGCAAAGTGGAATTCCTTGTCCGGACTATCCACTCGAAGCTGGTACCCTGTTCCATCTTCCGTACCTACAATAAATTCTTTGCAAGCAGAGTCTCTGCAATATTCCAAAATAGCTGTCGTACTTCCAACAAAATCACCCATCTCAACGACTTCTGGGCGGCACTCTGGATGAACAACAAACTCTGCATTTGGATATTTGGCGCGCATTTCAACGACGTCTTTTACGGTCAGCATGTCATGAGTGTTGCAATATCCTTCCCAGATGATCATCTTCTTGTCTGTATGCTGCTGTACATAATGGCCCAAATTTTTATCGGGAACCCATATAATTTCTTCTGCATCCAAGGATTGAATGACCTTAACCGCATTGGAGGAAGTACAGCATATATCGGTCTCTGCCTTGATCTCGGCTGAGGAGTTTATATATGTAACCACCTTCGCATTCGGATGCTGTGCTTTCAGCTTGCGCAGTCCATCCACATTCACCATGTCAGCCATGGGACAGCCGGCTCTTTCATCTGGAATAATGACTTTCTTGTTAGGTGCCAGAATCTTCGCGCTCTCTCCCATAAAGTGAACACCGCAGAACACAATAACATCGGCATCGGTCTGAGCTGCCTTCTGAGCAAGCAGGAATGAATCGCCCCGAAAGTCAGCTACCTCTTGAATTTCATCACGCTGATAATAGTGTGCCAAAATAATTGCGTTGCGCTCTTTCTTTAACACCTCAATACGTTTTTTCAGTTCACGATTCATTTCTGCCTTACGCTCTAATGCTAATGCTTCCACTTGAAGACCCTCTCCCTTATATAAGCAATAGATAAAAAACCGCTTTCACCTTTGTGATGGCATCGCTTGTTATTTGATTCACAAAGTACGACATACGAATACCATAGGTGGATCAATTTCATTCTCATTGAACGAGCTATAAAGTTGATTCAGGTTTACACCTAATTTACATAAGGTTTCTCTATGTGTCAATTCACAAAATTGTCGCAAATTAAGGGTCATGGTCTATGTTAAATCAAAAAAACCGAAGAACGCTCCTGCGTTCTCCGGTTTAATCTCTTTTATGACTTGTTCATTACGTTGTTGGCTTGTTATTATCCGGTGAATTTGCATCACCAGACTCTGGGTTGGATGATGTTGTGTCAGGCTCTGTCTGACTAGGACCATCATTGGAAATATCACCAGCCTGGGATCCGTTGTTCTCTTTGCCTTGAATACGGACACGCACATCACCGACATTGTCGATTACAGGCTCGCCGTTCTCCGAAGAACCTCCGGACGAATCAGTACCTTTGTCTGTAATGGCACCTTTCTCAATCAACTGCTTAATATCTTCAAGATCAAGGGTTTCTCTCTCCAGAAGCGTTTCAGCAATCAGGTGTACTTCCTTAGAATGCTTGCTAAGCAGTTCTTTTGCTTGCTCATAGCATTCTGTAATCATACGTCTCATCTCTTGGTCAATTTCATGGGCAATCGCATCACTATAGTTTGGCTCATGTCCAAAATCGCGTCCCAGGAAGACTTGTCCCTGAGAGTTGCCAAATTGAAGAGGTCCGAGCTTCTCACTCATACCGTATTCCATAACCATGCTGCGTACAATGCCTGTCGCTTGTTGGAAGTCACTATATGCACCAGTTCCGATTTCACCGATAAAGATTTCTTCGGCAGCACGTCCGCCGAGCAAACCTGTGATACGGTCAAGGAGCTCCGGCTTCGTAGCAAGCATACGATCTTCTTTAGGCATCATAATAACATATCCGCCTGCACGTCCACGTGGGACAATCGTTACTTTATGAACCATATCGGCATTCTCCAAGAAATATCCGACAATCGTATGACCCGCTTCGTGATAAGCGACAATGCGCTTCTCGCGATCACTGACTACACGGCTCTTCTTCTCTGTACCGACAATTACACGGTCAATCGCTTCATCCATTTCACGCATGGAAATGTCTTTGCGATTACGTCTTGCAGCAAGTAGCGCTGCTTCGTTCAGCAGATTCTCCAGGTCTGCACCTGTAAATCCGGTAGTACGCTTCGCAATAACATCCATCTTAACGTCTTTTGTAAGTGGTTTGTTGCGCGCATGTACTTTCAGAACCGCTTCACGGCCTTTGACGTCCGGACGATCTACCGTAATTTGACGGTCAAAACGTCCTGGGCGGAGAAGGGCAGGGTCAAGAATATCTTGACGGTTCGTCGCTGCAATAATGATAATACCTTCATTTGCACCAAAGCCGTCCATTTCGACGAGCAACTGGTTGAGCGTTTGCTCACGCTCATCATGACCGCCGCCGAGTCCGGCGCCGCGCTGACGACCTACCGCATCGATTTCATCAATGAAGATGATACATGGTGCATTCTTCTTCGCATTCTCAAACAAGTCACGTACACGGGATGCACCGACACCGACGAACATTTCGACGAAGTCAGAACCCGAAATACTGAAGAACGGTACACCTGCTTCTCCTGCTACCGCACGAGCAAGAAGCGTTTTACCTGTTCCCGGAGGCCCGTTAAGCAGAACCCCTTTTGGAATTCTTGCGCCAACCGCCGCAAATTTACGAGGATCCTTCAAGAACTCAACGACTTCGACAAGCTCCTGCTTCTCTTCGTCAGCTCCTGCGACATCCTCAAAAGTAACTTTCTTCTTCTCTTCGTTATACAGACGTGCACGGCTCTTGCCAAAGTTCATCACTTTACCGCCGCCGCCCTGCGCCTGATTGAACAGGAAGAAGAACAGAACAAACATCAAAATAAGAGGTATAAACGATGTTAGCAGTGTCAGCCAGATGCTGTCACCTTCCATCGGTTGTTGCGCTAGTTCAAAGCCATTGGTCTCGCTGGCCTCAACGACTTCCTGTACAGCAGTCTCAGTGTAAGGGATATACGTAATGAAATTCTTTGGTTCGCCTTCAGCTACTTCTTTGTATTGACCTGTTACACGATATGTGTAACCGTCAAATTGGAGGCTCAGATTCTCTACGTTGTTAGTGGATAACTCCTGCCGAAACTGATTGTATTTAGGGGTATCAGCCGCTTCATTTCCACCATTAATGACTTGGTAGATGCCGACCACTACTAAAAATAAAATTAAATAAAAGCCAGAATTCCGGATGAACCGATTCATCCCCTACCTCCTCTCAAGACACTTAAATTATTTTAACATAGCCATTCTGCCCTTCTCAACAAAGGGAGGAACGTCATCCTTACTCAATGGCTGGGATATCAGCTAGTGTAAATTTCCGGTTTCAAAATCCCGATAAAGGGGAGGTTCCGGTATTTCTCTGCATAATCCAAACCGTATCCGACTACAAATGCATCAGGCAGCACGAAGCCTGTGTAGTCAGCCTCCAGATCGACTTTCCGGCCTGAAGGTTTATCAAACAAGGTTACCACCGTGGTTGACTTGGCTCCTCTGCGCTGCAGAAGATCAATTAGATGGGTAAGTGTAAGACCGCTGTCAATGATGTCCTCCACAATGAGGACGTCACGGTTCTCAACGCTAGCGTCAAGATCTTTAATGATTTTGACAACACCTGACGACTTGGTAGAAGCACCGTAGCTCGAAACGGCCATAAAGTCCATCTCAACTGGAACGGTTATGCTCTTCACCAAATCAGCCATAAATATAAACGCGCCTTTAAGTACACAAATGACTAAAGGATTGCGATCTGCATATTCCTTGCTCAGGATTTCTCCCAATTCCTTAATCTTGTTCTGAAGCTCTTCTTCACTAATCAATACTTCTTGAATATCGTTCTGCAACGTCGCGAACCTCCTAAGTTATACTATGAAAGTCATACCTGCACCATTACTGTCACTCGGGCCCACTAAAGTTCCTCCACCAGCATTCGAATGATGGATGTGGAATCTTCACTTACCGGGAAATGAATCGAGCGACGTACGCCCGGAATCCAGATGATGTTTCCGGCACCATCGCATATTACGGGAATACGAGAACGCAGGGACGGAGGAATTTTGGCATCTATAAAAATATCTTTAACCTTTTTGCTTCCGTTTAATCCCATCACTTTCATGGTATCTCCAGGCAATCGCGAACGAATCGTAAGCGGCCATATGAATGTATTCGCATCAAACAGCGCTTCACTAGCAGAAACCGGCCTGGATCGATTACCCAGACAGGATAAATGAAGTCTTGTGCCGATTTCAGTAAGATCCAATTGAGTGTCTCCATCCAAGAAATCCAACTGGTAACTATAATGCTCTAATACAGAAGACCTCTGGGAAGAAAAAATGATATTATCATATTCCCGAATGCAAACAATTCCTTGGCCAATATCGTGGCTCCACGTGGTGGGCTCATGCTGAACCGCACCTCTGCGAATGGTTTCAATCCTCGAAAAATCAACAAAATCATCGTTCGAAGGCAGATAATTTAATATTAATTTAATCAACCTCCGTTGTAAAGCGACATGTAGCTTCTTAAAATCAGTCACTTTAAAGGTTAGGTTGTCCTCTGAATTTCGAACCATTTCGGAATACGTCTGCCGGGAGATGGTATTCATATAATCATCTTCAACACTCATGACCTCAGCCAAGCGATTAAGTGACTCCGTAAGCTGATCATTATATTGCCCCAAATAAGGAAGTACATCCAGTCTAATCGCATTTCTTCTGTACTTCGTGCTCATATTGCTGCTGTCAATAACATAGGGCAGATCATATTGTTCACATTGATGAACCAAGTCCGTCTTGTTAATACGCAAACAAGGACGAATAAGTTCCACGTTTTTTTCAAAACGTTTAATTTTTATTCCGGTGAGTCCCGAAGGACCACTCCCCCTCAGCAAATGAAGCAGAACTGTCTCCGCCTGATCATCCGCATGATGAGCCAGAGCAATACTATCCGCATTGTATTTGGCAGCTATCTGATGGAGAAATTCATACCGCTTCTCTCGCGAAGCATCCTGTGCGTTCCTTCCGCTGTCTTGGACATACTGGGGTATATTTACCCTTGTCATCTCGAACGGAATCAATAGAGACTCGGCGAATTCCCTCACCATCTCCGCCTCCTGATCAGACTCTGCCCGAAATCCATGATGAACATGAGCACAGATTAGTGTAAGCGGTGTGTGATTTTTCGAAATTTGATGCAGAATATGTAAAAGAGCCACAGAATCCGCTCCTCCGGATACTGCGACCACGATCCGGTAACCCGGCTGCCATAAATCAAAAGTCTCTGCCGTTTCCAGCACCCGAAGTGCCGTATTGCTCAGCTTGCTGCGTCCTTCCATGCTGCTCCTTCTTTCTATAAATCAAGGTTAGCCTATGTACCTCTAAACCATCAGCGGAGCAGGAACATAATAGCTCCAGCCATGATTAGAGCAGATAATGCAAACGATGGAATTAACCACCTAGGAGCGGGCTCAGATCTGGACTCACTTTGCCGTTTAACTGGTCCATACACATGCTTCTTCCAATGCAGAAATGCCATTTCCGCACTTTCAAATTTTCCTTGTACTGCTTGTCCAAGCCAGCCTTTATATGGAGAGAGCCTCTCGCTTCGCAGAATCAATGCAGACAAGGGACCCATTCCCCTTAACTGGGGAAGACTTTCTCCGGCAAGCCGCTGTAGTTCATCCCCCTCCAAGAGATGAATCAGCAGGAGAGCAAAGGAGAATACGTCATATCCAGGATCAGCCACGCGGCTTCCCGCGTTCCAGTATCCCCTATCGTACCATTCTGTAAACTGTTTAGCACTGCGTCCGGCAGGACTTACTCCGCCGTAATCAATGAGCTCAACCTCCCCATACCGGGTGACAAGTACATTTTGCGGCTTTAGATCACAGAATATAAAGCCCATGCGATGCAGCTCGGCCAGCTTCTTCAGCAGCCTTAAACCTGTTATCGTTATCCAGTCCGAGCCATGCTTCCGAATAAAGTGATGAATGGGTTCGCCTCTAACATACTTCATCACGTAGAAAGGAATATCGGTACCATTGATTCGATAATCATCCACTTCCTTAAGATAGGAAGCGGACTTGCGTCCAGCTTGAGAATATTGACTTTCGAGCGATGTCAGGACATTAATTTCTGACTGCAAGTCTACTCCATTAAAGCCCATCTTCAACGCATACCGGCCTCCACCCGGTTCACGCTGAACCAAATAAACGATCCCGTTTGCTCCCTTACCCAGCGTTCTCAGGATAACATACTTGCCCTGTTTCCATTTGCCGGTTACCACTGTTCCAGGAGAAAAATCAGGACCCAGCGGCATAGTCACCCAGCATCCCTTCTTTAGTCCCTTGATCATAAGATATAAGCTCGTGTTCGTTTAGTGTACCATAACGGTAATAATCCATCACCTTTAATATTGCGGGTCCTGTAGGGGTTGCTCCCCTCATCTGGAGTCTGTTAAACATCTTACGCAGGGCATAAACATCCTCAGTCCAAGGTATATCAATGACAGCCTCCTCGCCCCCATGCTTTCCCGGAAAGTGAAATACAGAAATTTGACTTATACCTTCACGCGCTTGAAGGCTCAGCATCAAATCTCGGATTCCTTCCTCGACAGCCGGAAGCTTAGGCTTCATGCTCGCGCTTGCATCAATTAGAAGCGCAACCTGCAAGGGAGTCGTTTCACTTAAGTTGTCCATTACCTTCACAACCTCCGCGCGCTGATGCGGTGGAAGCTCGGATAACGTCCCTTTTCCCAAAATTTGCTTCAACTCTTTATTAACCGCCATTTCAATGGTCTGAACCACGGTTTTGCGTGTCATCATCTGCATCGTCTTCGCCAAATGAGGCGTACCGACGATTCGGCTGATGCCTCCGCCTGCCTTCGCGATTTCATCTATTTCCTGACTTCCCAGCTCTCCAATGGTCCCATAATCCACTACGCCAACCACATTGACGGTAATGCCCTCCTCCAAGGCATGAGCCGCTGCAAGAACCGGACTTGATCCAACATTCGAACATCCATCTGTAATCAGCAAAATCTGCTTCATCATTCATTCCCCTTTCAAATCAACTGGATCATTCCTATTATTTCCAGTATTGAATTGATTCAAACGGGGGGATTTTTTTCTTCTATATAATAGGTCCTGATCAGCTGACGGTTCTTGGTCGCTCCATTCGATCCATTCCCGGAATTCGGAGTGTTGACCATTCAGGTCTGAAGTGATCGATTTTGCCGACCACAACGGTCATGTCATCATGAATTTTATTTTGCTGATAACGAATAACTCTCTCTAGTAGAATATCGGCAATTTCCTGTGGATCTTCACTATCCAGCTCCTGAATCATCCGCTTCATCCACAATTCTTTATTCACCGCATAGCCGGGCGCATCATAGATGCCATCGGTCATCATAATGACGATATCCCCCGGGTTCAGCTGGATACTGACGAGATCGACCTCAATATCTTTAATAATCCCTATCGGCAGGTTGCTGGCAGATACGGGAATGACCTCATCCCCTCTCTTAATGAAGCTGGGTGTCGATCCGATCTTCAAGAAGGTGGACTGGGCAGAATACTGATCGATCAGTGCCATATCCACTGTGGCATAAATCTCTTCCGGAGACCGCAGCATCAGAATTGAATTGACAGACTTAATTGCTAGCTTCGCATCCATCCCGGATTGAAGAAGCTGCTCCAAGATATTAAGAGCTGTGCTGCTCTCCATTCTCGCTCGTTCACCATTGCCCATTCCATCGCTTAACGCAACAGCAAAAGTTCCATTCCCGAGCTCGACTGTGCTGTAGCTGTCACCAGACAAGAGTCCTCCTCCCTTGGCTGCGCCAGCTACGCCTGTTGTCACTTCATAGGTTTTTGCCGAACCGAAGGTAACGGTCGCCAATCCCTGTTTCGGTAAAGTCATGACCTCCTCTACTACAGCAATATGTTCATCAAGAATATCGGACAGCAGTGGTGCAATAATTTTTCGGCATTCATCAAATCCTCTCGTATAAGCATGTACAATCTCAATCTCGACATGACCTGCGTCCAGGTTAATGATGTCGATGCTGTGAATGGATAAACCGAGCTGCTCCAAGGCGGAACGAATCTGATCCTCCTGCTTATGCATAATCGTTGTTTCGCGCTGGATCTCACGTGCCAGGTCCTCCATTACCTGAGACACGCCGGACAATTGCTCGGCAACCAGCACACGGCTGTCGTATATTTGCCGCTTCCATTGCATATTATCTTGGTATAGCCCATATTGACGCTTCATCACCTCTAAGACAGCATCCGTCTTGGCACATGATTTAGTCCAGGATGCAGGAATATCCCTCGCTTCAAAGTCTGGATTCTCTTCAATCGCCGACATCATTTCCGTCATGTACTTATAAGTCTGATAGAACTTGCCGTCCCAACACTGAGACTGCTTGAAGCAAGCAGCACAGGTCCCGTCAGCCACAGCATTCATAAAATGCTCCATATCCTGTTGTCCTTGCTTGATCTCAGGTGCCTCCGACATCTGATCAAAGCTCTTCGACAGCTGCTTAAACACCTGTGAGAACCGGGTTACTCGTTCAGCTGTCAAATCCCGAATCCGCTTCGCATATTCATGCTGATTATGGCTGTGGTCCTGCGTCCCAGGCACATATTTCGATATGACATTTAATATACTCTTCGGTGTCAGCAAAAAGAGTAATATTGCGGCACAGCTCTCATAGGTTGATGTGATCACATCTCCCGTTCCGCCTAGATAAATGGCCAGAATGGAGGAGCCAAGCAGCATCCCAAGCGAGACAGCCAGCTTCTTTCCTTCCTTCAGCATCCCCGCCAGCATGCCGGAGAAAGCAAGCAAGCTCATCTGATATATCGCTGACATATTGGCAAGACTCAGAATTAGTCCCGTGATTACCCCGACCGATGCGCCAAGCGGTGCACCTCCCACTAGAGCAAAGACAAGAATAAGATATCGTGACAGCACATTCTCAGCGGATAGATTATATACCGTAAAACCGACAGCCCCTGTCATGACGGATGCCAGTAGAATTATAAGACACAGGATCTCCTCGCTGCGGAGGTTTACATTTTTCTTGCGATAAGTGAACACGGGAATGGCCTGAATAAACACAAGGGTGAGCACGAAGCTGAGTATGGCATCGATCGTCATCATTAGGACCGCGTACCATGTGAATGAGGGTCCGATCAGGACGGTAAACAAATTGACCATAAAGGCTGAAGTGAATACCATCACCGGTGCGTAAGACAACTCGGTCTTGCCAAAAGACGAGAGCCCTCGATAGAGGAGATAGAAAATACTGACCTCGGCGGCGATCGTAAATAGTGTGGGATAGGGAGCGAAAAAGCCTCCGGCCAGAATAGCGATCCCTACCGGGAGCAGAAAATCTCTTCTCAGGAACATAATGACGGCGAAGTAGGCTATGGCAAAAGGAGATAACTCGTCCAATATCATAGCCTTGCCGAGCAAAAAACCCATTACCGTCAGCAGAATCATCCATTTCTTCTCCGCAATGAACTGTACGGCCTTCAGCGATCCCGCCCAGGATTTTATTCTCGTGCCTGCTTCTTTACGAATGGCTTTGCCTCCTTTGCCTGTTCTCAGTCCAGGGAAAGGTATTACATTCCACTTGTCCATTACTTTGGCACCCCAATCGTTTGATTTGATGGTACCCATTATAGTCAGCTTGTTCTGTGAAAGTTTGTCAGAAACACAAACCGTGCCAAAAGAAATTTCCGACAAAAATAGGGAGTGTGCGAAAGTTCAGAGAAGCGTAGGCGAATGAAGCAACGGTATAGGCTTGTCCCTTTCTGTTCGTATCAAATTCGTATGTATTTGCCGGATGCGCAAGTCTTCTGTCCGCCTAAATCTGCTAGCGATATGAAAAGAGAATACCGGAATTCGCTTGAAACCTGTCGGACGATTCCTCACAAGCGACAAAAAAACCACAGACTATAAAAAGTCTGTGGTTCTTCTATACGATACAATCTATGCGTAAGATCAGGTTGATAACTTACATACGTTTCGCGCCGCGGCCTCCACGTTTACCTTCAGTGTTCTTCTTCAGCGACGAAATTCGCTCTTCACTGTCTTTCAGGAAGCGTGACATTTTATCCTCGAATGAAGGCTTGCCAAACGAAGGCTTGCCGGCAGAAGGTTTGTAAGGACGCCCTCCCCGTTCACGATTGTTATAGCTACTGCCGCCACTACCGCTGCTGCTGCCGCCGCCGAATCGTTCTCTGTCTCCACCAGTACGTTCCGGTCTTGGTGCTCTTGGTGGACGAGCCTGCTGTTGTACTTCACCTGCAGGGCGATCTACTGCCTGCTTAATGGAAAGTCCAATTTTGCCGTCTTTATCAACGTTAATGACCTTAACGGTTACGACGTCATTAATCTTCAGGTGATCATTGACATCCTTAACGTAATTATCGGCGATTTCCGAGATGTGAACGAGACCCGTGACACCTCCTGACAGATCCACAAATGCTCCAAAATGCGTGATGCCTGTCACTTTGCCCTCTAACTTGGTGCCCACTTCAATTGCCATAGAATAAAATGATCCTCCCTTAAAATTATACAACCCGATTTTTGAATCTGTTGCGGTATGTCAATTATACCTTATGCCCCAAAGCAAGGTCAACTGAGCGGACGCCTGCTTTGCAGCCTATTTTACGGTTATATTTGCATCAAATACCAGTAAATTTTGACTGAATGTGATGTACCTGCCTGTCCTATTCATCTACTGGATAAATTGGTGTTTCACCCGGCATAAACATCCCGTACTTCTTCCGTGCCAGCTGCCCGATGTATTCAGGATCCTGCAGCCGCTCCACTTCATTGGACAGTTCGGTCTTCTCCTTCTGAGCCTCAGCATTGATCTTTGTCGCCTGCTCAAGCTTGGCACTCTTGTCCGCCATTTGAACAGATTGACTATAGAAAGTGTACACTGCCCACCCTGTAAAGCAAACCATAAAGGTAAGCCACAGCATGATTCGCCTGCGTGCCCCCGTAGTTGTTGATTTATGCGCATTTCCTTGAGATGTACTTCGAATATGGCGCCCAGACGGTTTACTCATCCGTGGAACCTCCTTCATCATAATCAGGGCGATCTAGAACCAATAGGTCCACCACTCTTTAATTCGAACCCATACACGTTGCAGCCACATCGGCGTCTTCCATCTGCTGAGGAGTGGCCGGAGCGGCAAATAAAGCAGCTTCAATATCGGTCTGATCAACTGGTACAGCATCCTGATAATAAAAATAAACGCAGCCATTATAAATCCGAATAAAATGCGCAGGACTCTTATAATCCCTTTGATCGGAAGAACAAACAATACATTTAATATCCGGTAGATGCCGTATGCCAAACGTTTTACAATTCCAATTAACATTACCACAAATTTTTGAATCGTAACACTTAAAACCAAAAAATAGATCCAAACCCCTATGAACAGACCTAAAAAGACATAAAACCTCAAGTCTCCATGGTTAACTATATAGAGTGTTCGAAATATAAATAAGGCTGCGATCAGCCAGTACATCAGATCAAGAATATGGATGCTCCACCGCGGAAATCTTAACTGACCTGACAGTACCCGGTAACTGTCATACACGATTCCCATAATCCCTCCGGAGAGGAGCATCCATCCCAGCGTAAGCCATTGAAGCTCAGGATTCATCGAAACAGCTTGCCAAGAAGCCCCTTGCCAGATTTAGCATTAGAACCGGGATCTAGATATACAAGGGAGCTGACGTACCCTTCAATTGAGAGCAATCCTTCCTCCAAGCTGAGGTTCTTAATATGTAAATTGTTGCCCCGAATTGTCAGATGACCAAGCTCTGTCTTCAGCAGAAATTCCTCGCTGTCAAAGCTCTCTACATTCATGACACCCGTAATATCGAGCAGCTTCCGATTCTGAATCGTCATGCTGTGCTGTTTCAGCTTCGTTTGTTCCATCATGGCATGTACCCCTCCCTTCTTACACCTAGCTTATGGGCAAGATACACAGATTAGAACATGCCATGAATAGAAAAAAGCACTCTATCCAACCGAGGGATAGAGCGCTCTTCTGTTATGTTGACGGCATTTAAAAATCAAGTCCATTATTCTTGGCGATGGCTTCTTCCTTCACCACAGAGAATAAGCTGGATGCCTCTTCCTTACGTGTGCTTTCGGCTAATCTTTCGACGCGAACAGTAACGAGCTTCTGCCCGAATTGGACCGTAATCTCGTCACCCACCTTAACACTAGTGCTAGGCTTAGCTTCGCGTCCATTAATCAGCACTCTCCCCTGCTCAGAGACATCCTTCGCCACGGTACGGCGCTTAATCAGCCTGGACACTTTAAGAAATTTATCAACACGCATTTACTTTACGGCTTCTTTAAGTTTATTACCCGCTTTAAAAGCTGGAACGTTAGAAGCAGGGATTTCAATCGCTGTTCCTGTTTGCGGGTTGCGTCCCGTACGTCCGGAACGTTTACGAGTTTCGAAAGTACCGAAACCGATCAATTGAACTTTATCCCCACCTGCAAGTGCATCTGTAATTTCACCAAGGAAATTGTTAAGTACAGATTCTACGTCTTTTTTAGTTAACCCGCTCTTTTCAGAGATGTTGTTGATCAGATCTGTTTTGTTCATGTTTAAAAGCCTCCCAAATTAAAGAAAATGATACGCAACTATAGTGGAGCGTATTAACGCTGTCCTGTCACGTAACTTTACTATGTTTTCTATTCTTGCTTATACCGGAAAAATCCTTCTGTGATGGATCTTTTTTTGTGACATGCCCGGTATTTGTCCCATGGTTTGATCAAGAATACGATATTTTAGGGGCCATTGTCAAACAAGGCCGCCTCAGCAAAATAGGAATGCTATTCCAATTCCCTGTTCGTTGAATCCATTTCTCACAATACCTTTGAGTTGTGAACCATGTTCCATCAAATGTCTTTCAGCACTTTCTTTGCTTCCTGCCAGTATCCTTCCATCTCGTCTAAACTGCTGTCATGAACCGTTCGTCCCTGCTCTGCCAACCGCTCCTCGATGTAGCGGAATCTGCGGCTAAATTTGCGGTTGACAGCAGACAACGCCTCTTCCGGGTCAGCATCAATGAACCTTGCGATATTAACGGACGCAAACAGGATGTCACCCAGCTCAAGCATTTGCTCCTGCGGAGACTGCCCTTCGGCAATAGATTCCTTCAGCTCAGCCAGTTCCTCCTCGACTTTAGCGATGACGCCGCTCACGTCATCCCAGTCAAACCCGACTTTGGCCGCTTTCTTCTGCAGCTTGTATGATTTCATTAATGCCGGGAGATCTCTTGGGATGCCTGCCAGGGCCGATCTGTCTTCGCTCTCTTGACCTTTGCGCTTCTTCTCCTCCAGCTTCATCGCTTCCCAGTTTGCAATCGCCTCGCCCGCATCCTCTGCTTGATTATCGCCAAAGACGTGCGGATGACGGAAGATCAGCTTATCATTCAGCGTTTCAATCACATCATACACGTTAAATGAGCCTAGCTCTTCCTCCATTTGGGAGTGAAGCATGATTTGCAGGAGCAAGTCTCCGAGCTCCTCCTTCATGTGGTCCGGATCATCATCATCAATGGTTTCGAGCACTTCATAGGTTTCCTCGATCAGATTCTTGCGGATCGAAGCATGGGTCTGTTCACGATCCCATGGACAGCCTTCCGGACTGCGAAGAATGGCCACAATCTCATGCAAGCGACTGAAGGCACGTCTCCGGAGCTGCTCATCGTCTCTTCTCGGTACATAAATCAAGGAGAGATTGCCGTATCCCTCTACCCGATCGAGCTCATATAATGGAACTTCATGAATTTGCTCCTGACCCTCCACTCCAAGCGCATGGCAGGCATATACAAGGGTATCGTCAGGATAGACCTCCATTAGGCTCAGCTTCACATCAGAAGCGGTAAAAATATCATATACCTGTCCTATTACCGTATGAAGCTGGGGATGAAACAGGCTTGCGTCAATGACACCGGCATCGAGCAGCTGAAATCCTTCTATCGGATCAAAGCCGAGTCTTGTGAAGGCTTCATCCAGGAAGCTCTCCCCACCGAGCACAGTCAGCTCGATTCCCCGCTCCGGGCAACGCTCCTTCAGCAGACGAACTGTAGCTTCCGCTACCATGGGATGCCCGGGTACAGCGTACACAATTTCTTCCCCTGCGGCCGCTCCGGCTGCCAGGTTCATCAGCTCCTCCGTTATGGCATCATAGACTTCGGGAAAAGAACTCTTGGCTTCATATATATTATCGAAAGAAACAATCGTTAATTGTAGATCTTTCAGATCATTAAACACGGGATGATCGAGTGTCCGTGCATAGATACGCGCAGCTTGCTTCAACCTCTTCAGTATTCCAAGCGTCAGCTGGTCTTCTCCTCCCGAACCAAGACCAACAACCGTGATCGCTCCGCTCATAAGCATTACCTCCAAAATAGTTTAAGTCGTATTTACTATAACACAGCATACATGCAGACATCAGATGGCAGGCAGCAGCCACAATAGCATAGGGGGATTTGGATCACCTTTGCTTGTCTTGCTCACAACAGCTTCATCTTCTGAAGCAGCTGAGTGAGCTTCGCTCCCTTCGGCAGCACGGCAATCTCTGCTGCCGTAATCAGCTTCGTGCGGATGGCTCCCAGCACGAAGACAAGGACGCCTGCAGAGACGCCAAGCAGGCTCTGGACTAGCGCGGTGATCCTTCCATCCGCGCTAAACCCGGCGGCGCTTGTGCACAGCACAGCAGCGCCTGCGGATACAACCGCCGCGAAGGCTGCCATAGCGGCGGTAACCAGCGCCGGCTTGTATAACGCGGCGCTCAAGGTCACGCGCAGCTGCAAGAATCTTGCCAGCAGCAGCGCGTTCATGGCGGCAGCCGCTGCAAAGGCTGCCGCGGACGAGATTGCCGCTCCGCTGATTCCGAGCGGCGGCACGAGTATAAGGTTCAGCAGCGTCTTGATCGCTGCTGCCGCCAGCATGATGAGCGCAGGCGCTTTGGCGCTGCCGAGTCCCTGCAATAAGGCTGCGGCGATGACGCTAACGGTGCTCCCTGCAGCAGATAACGCGAGTATACGAAGCGTCATTGTTCCTTCTGCATTCATATACAGCATACGGTTAATAGGCTCTGCCAGCACCATGATGCCCACGCTAGCAGCAAGGCCAATCAGCCAAAACCACTTCAAAGCCAGGCTGCTGTGTCTTTGGATTCCGGCTTGATCCTGTCTGATCTTGGCTTCTGCCAGAGCGGGAACGAATAATACTGATAACGATGTAGCCAGCATAGTGACAAGCTGGACAAGCGGCAATCCCCGATTATAAATGCCGAACGTCTGCATCGCTTCCAGATCGTTCAGCCCTTCTTGCTTTAACAGACGAGGGACGGTAAAGGTATCTACCATATTAATTAGAGGCACGGCGACTGAGCCAAGAGCAATTGGGATCGCATACCTCAGTACGGTACGGAGCAGCGCGCCCGTGGATTTCCTCTCCCGGTCCAAAGGCTGCGCCCCTATACGAGCACTTTTCTGACTTTTTCGAAATCCATTTGAGCGAGATCGTATCAGCCAGAATATCCACATGACGACAAGACCTGCCGCGCCTCCTGCTGCTGATCCCAGCATAGCACCAGCGGCAATACCCTCTGCACCGACGCCATAACCCATGAGCACAAATAATAGAATCAACATGACGGTCACACGTATCGTCTGCTCCGTAACCTGGGACACGGCGGTCGGCACCATGTTCTGAAGCCCTTGAAAGTAGCCTCTCAGACCTGCCATCACGGGCACGAATAATAGGGAGAGAGAAGCTGCCCGTACGGATGCAATCACCTCGCTGTTATCGATCAGGCCTCCAATAAGCGGTGCACTCCAATATGTAAGCACACAGAGACATCCGCCTATGATGGCAAGCAGTATGGTGGTCGCCTTCAGTACTCTTCGGCCTTCCTCTTCGTCTCCTCTTGCTTCTGCCTCTGCCACAAGCTTGGATACAGCAATAGGGAAGCCTGCGGTCGCCAGTGTAACGAGCATGATATAAAAGGGATAGACTGTGTTGTATATACCAAATACGCTGTCCCCTGCGATATTTTGCAGCGGGATCTTCTGCAGTGTTCCAATCAGTTTGGACAAGATGGCAGCGCTGCTCAGAACAAAAGCCCCTTGAAGCAGCTTTTTGCTTGAATCCGATGAGTTCATATATGTATACCTGCTTTGTTCTATAGAATGAAGGTGAAGTATATGAACCTTATTATACGAGCATTTCGCATAAATCCCAAAACAAGCTTCAAAAAATGCAAAAAACTCCTGCCTATAGGAAGGCGGGAGTTTTGCTAACACACTACTGCTCCATTTGTTTTCCAAGGAATGCGGCAGCAGTTTCAGCCATTTTGGTCTCTAGCTGAGACATTTTAGTGGATTCGTCCTTGTTGTACATAATGACTGCACCAATCGGATCTCCTCCCGATATGATCGGTGCCACTACATAGGAAGACAAAGGTTCGATATGATCTTTAGCTAATTCATAAGATCCGTTACTGTTCTCAAGCAATGTCTTGCGGTTATCCATTGACGTTTCTAACATATGACCAATCTGCTTATCCAAATATTCCTTCTTGGATCCGCCTGCCACCGTAATAATCGTATCCCGGTCTGAGATTAACGTTACATGGCCAGTGCTTTCATACAGTGATTCTGCATACTCCTTCGCAAAATCCCCCAGTTCTCCAATTGGAGAGTATTTCTTCAGAATGACCTCGCCGTCACGGTCAACAAAAATCTCGAGCGGGTCTCCCTCGCGAATTCGCAAAGTACGGCGAATCTCTTTCGGAATAACCACACGACCAAGATCATCAATACGGCGGACGATACCAGTAGCTTTCATTTACATGTTGCCCCACTTTCTCGAGAAGATTTTTCAACTACTGTTCCTTTTTATGAGGAGGGTCCAGGGTAGTTAAGTGTGATTTCTATATAGAGAGAACTAAAGAAAAATATGTTCATCACGGGTAACAGACCAGCCTTTTGTGAAGGGACCCCTAGCAATAACTTTAGGGTCAGTCCGGCCACCAGATCCACCTCTGATCAAAATAATGACGATGCAGAACTTTAGTTCAATCTATCTAGACCATAGTATTCTTCTGTTCCCAGTTCCTTATACATGAAATATACAATAAGTTCCTAAGTGCAAGATCCGTTGAAATAAAAAAGAAAAGACGCAGTTTCCCGCGCCTCTATCTTGTTCTTATTTTCCATCTGTATTCGATTCTGTACTCTCGCCTTCTGCTCCTGAATCTGCTGCACCTTCATCGCCTGTCGATCCTTCTTCAGAACCTTCAGATCCAGCATCAGTGCCCTCAGTCCCATCAGTACCTTCTGTTCCTTCCGTCCCCTCTGTACCTTCTTCAGCAGCCGGATTCGCAGGTAGTGTAATCTCGCCTTCAATGACTCCATCCACTTCATTCGTCATAAATTCCTGAATTTCTGTGTTGACGACAGAGCTTTTGAGCAGCTTCGTTTGCGCTTCTGTCAATTCTTCAAGTGTTGGCTCTGTACGTTTCTCAACCTTAATAATATGGTAGCCATAATCGGTCTCGACCGGCTCTCCAATGACACCTTGCTCTTGAGTTTTTGCTGCTTCCTTGAAAGCCTCTACCCAATTCGTAACTGGTGTGTCCTCATACAGCCCGCCATTTTCCGCAGATCCCGGATCTTCGGAGTATTCCTTGGCGATAGTAGCAAAATCCTCACCTTTATCCAGCTTGGCTTTTACTTCCTTCGCAAGCTTAAGAGCTTCCCCTTCTGGGCGTGCTTCACCTGACTCAGGATCCGTATTGCTGATCAGCACATGACGAACACTTGCTGTAATAAATTGATCTTTATTGGCTTCGTATTCTGTCTTGACCTGCTCGTCGGTTACATCCTGTGATTTGTACTCAATTAAGCTCAAGACACGCGTCATATAATTCTTAAGCTCGTCCTCTGTTACTTCGTAATCCTTAAGCATTTGATTCCAGGCTTCATCTCCGCCAACCTGAGTTTTCATTTGAGTGATCTGGGCTTCTGCCTCTTCAACGCCTTTTTCCCCAGCTTCTTGAGATACGTCTTTACTCAAATATTCATATGCTACCTGCTGCTTCACAAACATCTCGCGCATCTCATCCATTTGCAGGTAGGCCGCAATCGTTGGATTCATAAACTCCATAATCTTGAGCTCTGAATTGAATTCTTTCTCCGTGATTTCGCCGCCTTTATATTTAACAACCACACTGCTCGTGTCGCCTTCAATTGAATTATTGAAACTGGTGCTGCCTCCTCCAGTATCATTGCTTCCGCATGCAGCCAGAAGAGATATCGATAGAGCGCCGACAGCCGTCACCGCGATCGTCTTCCAGGTTTTTCTGTTATTTTGCAACATCCTGTAGTTCCCCCTTTGATTTGAATGCATCCTTCAAGGCTGCAAGAAACTTCTCTAATGTTTGGAGCAATTCTTGATCACTCAGACCCTTGCCTTTAACATGTACGATCATGCTTTGTCCTTGTTCAAATTGTACACGTCTTTCGAATTGATTGCCAATCCGTGCTAGCTTTGCACCATCCACCGCTTTTTCGCGTCCTTCATAGAACTTCACAGAGATTTGATCACCGCGCTGTACAATCGTCTCGATGCCATACTTCTTGCCATACATTTTGAGTCTGGCAACGGACAGCAGATTCGTGACGGCTTCCGGCAGATCGCCAAACCGATCAACCAGCTCATCCTCAAGCTCCATTGCATCATCAAATGCAGCCAGAACCGCGACCTTTTTATAAATCTCGATCTTTTGAATACTGTCATAGATATAATCAGACGGCAGATAAGCATCAATGCTGATATCGATCGACGTGCTCCAGCTCTGCTCCTGCGGTGCTTCTTCGCCGAGCATCGTTACTTTACGTCTATTAATCTCTTCTGACAACATCTGAGAGTACAGATCGAACCCGACAGAGGCGATGAAGCCATGCTGCTCCGCACCAAGCAAATTCCCGGCCCCGCGGATAGACAAGTCGCGCATCGCAATTTTGAATCCAGAGCCAAGCTCTGTGAATTCCTTAATAGATTGCAGCCTTTTCTCTGCTACTTCGGTAAGCACCTTGTCTCTTTGGTACGTAAAATAGGCATATGCAATTCGGTTCGAGCGCCCTACCCGGCCGCGCAGCTGATACAGCTGGGACAAGCCCATTTTATCTGCATCATGTACGATCAGGGTATTTACGTTTGGAATATCAACCCCGGTCTCGATGATACTCGTGCTGACAAGCACATCAAATTCGCCATCAAGAAAATCGAGAATTGTTTTTTCCAGTTCAGATTCGGTCATTTGTCCGTGACCAACCCCCACTCTTGCCTCAGGGACAAGTGCGGAAATCTCTGCTGCCATCTCCTGTATACCTTGTACCCGATTGTACAAATAGTACACTTGACCGCCTCGTGCCAGCTCCCGCTCAATCGCTTCACGAACCAGCGTTTGACTATGCTCTACAACATAGGTTTGTACGGGGAACCTATTCTCTGGCGGTGTTTCAATAACCGACAAATCCCTTACACCCAGCATCGACATATGCAGTGTTCTCGGAATCGGAGTCGCTGTCAGTGTAAGCACATCGACATTTGTCTTCAGCTTCTTCAGCTTCTCTTTATGCGTTACACCGAATCGCTGCTCCTCATCCACGATTAACAACCCGAGGTCCTTAAACACAAGATCCTGAGAGAGCAGTCGATGTGTACCAATAACGATGTCAATAGTTCCTTGCTTAATCCCTTTAGCGGTCTCGTTCTGTTCTTTACGTGTACGGAACCGGCTAAGAACGCTGATATTAAACGGATACCCGGAGAAACGCTCGCGGAACGTCTCATAATGCTGCTGTGCCAGAATCGTCGTCGGCACAAGCACGGCAACCTGTTTGCCTTCAATAGCCGCCTTGAATGCAGCACGAATAGCGACCTCTGTCTTACCGTAACCTACATCTCCACACAGCAGTCTGTCCATCGGACGACTTTGCTCCATATCCTTCTTGATTTCCTCAATAGCTCGGACCTGGTCTCTCGTTTCGTCATACGGGAACATGTCCTCGAATTCCTGCTGCTCAGCCGTATCCTTATCGAACGCATACCCCGGAGAGGATTGCCGCTCCGCGTAGAGCTTAATCAGGTCATCTGCTATATCCTGGACTGAGCTGCGGACTTTATTTTTGACACGAGTCCACTCATTCCCGCCCAGCTTATAGATCTTCGGCTCCTTCTCTTCGGAACCGACATATTTCTGAATGAGATCAATCTGCTCAATCGGAACAGACAGCTTGTCGCCGCCTGCATACAAAATATGCATGTAATCTTTATGGATACCGCCTACTTCAAGTGTGCCGATACCCATATACTTACCGATTCCATGATTTTGATGTACTACGTAATCTCCAACCTTGAGCTCACTATAGCTCTTGATCCGTTCTGCATTGTCCACATTACGCATCGGCTTCCGTACTTTACGCTGTTTCTGAGAGAACATCTCTCCCTCTGTGATGACAGCCAGCTGGATAGAAGGCATTTCAAATCCGCTCTGCAGATTGCCAATGACCATGTTTGGCTCATGGATGTCATAGTCCTGCAGCACTTTGCGCATCCGATCAAGCCGTTCCTCTCCGCTAGCCATCATAACTACGTTGACTCCAGCTTTTTTCCAGCGCTCCATCTCCGCCTTGAGCACATTCATTTGACCATGGAAATCCTGCATACTGCGGCTGACCATATTCAGAATGTTCTGTGGCTGTGTGTGTGGTACCTGACGCAGGAAAATTGATACAAATAAAGTCTGGAACGGCCGATGGTACAGCACCTCATCATGGTCAAGCGAGAGCGTAAGCTGCGGCAGCGTTTTGCCATTTTGCAGCAGATGAACACTCCATTCGGATTCGTCTCGTTCGAGCTGCTTGCCCGTCTCCAGAAGTCGTGCCGGCTCATCCATGATTAAAATGGTATCCTCAGGCATGTAGTTATAAATGGTTTGCTTCTCAGGGTACAGCTCTGTTACATATTTATATATCTCCGGAAAATAGACATGCTCGCGCAGCAGCTCGATTTCACGATGGATCTCCTCGCGCAGACGCAGCTTCGCTTGACGATCCGTTGTTTTGTCGAGTTGCTCTTCAAGCAGAATGGCAGTTCGATCTGCAGCCTGTTCCATTCTCTCCTGACTTGCAATCAGTTCCTTACACGGTGTTATAACCACTTGCTCTACTCGGTCAATTGACCGCTGATCTGCGGGATCAAATGTCCGTATGGAGTCAATTTCATCATCAAACAGCTCAATACGATAAGCCAGCTCAGCAGTGAGTGGGAAGAAATCGATAATTCCTCCACGTACACTCATCTCACCTTGTGATTCAACACGCTCAACGCGTTCATATCCGAGCTCAACCATACGCTTGAGAAAATGCTCCAGCTCAATCGTCCCACTCTGCTTAAGGGTGATCTCTGCATTAGCTATCACCTGCGGAGCAGGCAGGTAGCGTCTAGCACCAGAGAGCGGAATCACAACAATGCCCCGAAAACCGGCTGCACACTTCAGTAAAACCTCAATGCGCTGAGCAAGTGTTTCAGGACTGGAAATCGCTGCTTCTGCAGCAATTAATTCATTGGCCGGGTAGAGCAACACTTGGTCAGCGGAAAGCGCTTCCTGCAAGTCTTCTGCCACTTTCTGTGCCGCAAACATATTATGTGTTACCACGAGCATCGGTCGATCCAACTGTTTATGCATAGCTGCCATCATTACCTGGCGAGCTGAACCCGATAATCCGGAGATGAGCTGCTCCTTCATTCCTGACCGAATACCGGAAGTTATCGATTCAAAATCGGAATCTTTAGTAAAAGCTTCAATAAGTGCTTGTAGCAAAAGGGGCACCTCTCTTATAACTTACTTTACTATTAATATAACCTGTAACGGTTATACAACTGTAAACATATGGATAATGAATCTGATTTTATCATAATCTTTTTTGACTAACCTTACCAGCAAAAGTGGAGAGGCCGCAGCCAGATAACTGAAAAAAAAGCCTCAGCAAACGCTGCCAAGGCCGCAAGGCTGGATGCATAATTCCCATCCTTAAAGCACTGTTCTATGCTTTTTGATTCCCAATTAACCGCTATTGCAGCGGGCTTGTTAACAGACTAAGCTCTGGGTTAACCAGTATAGCCTCATTACAGTAGTCACACGTAATGTTTACCAGCATTTCGCCTTTTGAATTATAGGCTATTATATCCCTTCGTTCTGCAGGGGTCAAGAAATGAAGACCCAGTCTTGCTTCTGTTACTTCGGATGAATCAATCTGTCCGATTGAAGTTCCACAATGCCTGCAGACATAATGAATTGGCATACTCAATACCCTCCTGAAAAGAAATGATATCTTCTATTCTTTCCAGAAATCACGAGTTTATATAATCCATTGAAAATCCTTCTGTAATTCAGTTGATTCAGCTCGGCTGATTCAATTGAATTTCAATGTATATTCGATTGATTCAGCCCGGCTGATTCAATTGAGTTACAATCTATATTCAATTGATTCAGCCCGGCTGATTCAATTGAACTGCAATGTATTATTCAGTTGATTCAGCCTCAACCATTAAATTTCGCCATCGTCCGTTCAAAAGTATCCTTCATAGCATACTCGAGGGCGTCACAGGTTGCTTCAATCATAGATTGGACGGCCTCCTGCTCCTTCTTCGCAAACTTAGACAGAACATAATCTACAATTGCGTAGCCTGGCTCCGGTCTCGAAATACCCATACGAACACGATTGAACTGCTGTGTCCCTGTATGCTGAATAATGGATTTGATTCCATTATGGCCGCCGGCACTGCCTTGGTATCTGAGCCGGATCTTGCCCACTTCAGTGTCCATATCATCATAGACTACAATGAGATCTTCAAGGGCAACCTTATAATAATCCATATATGCTCTGATCGATTCGCCGGAGAGATTCATATACGTCATTGGCTTAATCAGCACAGCCTTCTCCCCTTGTATCATTCCTTCTCCGATGAGAGCCTTGCACTTGCTCTGATTAATAGTGATGCCATGGCGATCTGCCAAAGCGTCGAGTGCCATGAATCCTATGTTATGCCTTGTCTTGGCATATTCGGAACCGGGATTGCCAAGTCCCACTATCCATTTCATATGAGAGGCTGCCTCCTTCATATTTCATATTGCTTCCTTGCCAGCGCACAAATCTTGAACTACCAATTGGACTTACACGCAGTTTCACTTTACAATAAAAACAATTGTTCAGATTCGATCAGCATAACAGCAAGAAAGGATGAACCGGTCATGCGCCATGATATTGAACGTTTAACGCAGCCGTCCCAATTTCAGCACCATTTGGAACAGGCCATACCGGTGCAAGTGTATGACCACGGCAACCATGTCGAGATCGGATGCATTACTATTTATGATGAGTACTTTGTTGAAATTAACGGTGCTCTGTTTAACCGATCTCATCATCAGTTCATTTCAAGGCCCGGATATTAAATAACCGGGATACGCCGACAGGGGTTACATTGTCGTCCTAGACGACAACGTAACCCCTTTTTCTTGTTTCATGCAGATCTTTATTCGATTTCAAACAATTTACTAATCGACAATTCCTCGTGAACCCGAATAATGGCTTCGCCAAGCAATGGAGCGACGGATAAGACATTCAGTTTCTTCGTTGGATTCGGATGTGTAATTGGAATCGTATCCGTTACAACAACTTCCTTCAGCGGTGAATTCTCCAGACGCTCCATAGCAGGGCCTGACAATACAGGATGCGTACAGCAAGCGTACACTTCTTTGGCTCCGCCTTCCATAAGTGCGTTGGCACCCAGCACAATAGTACCCGCAGTATCGATAATGTCATCGATCAAGATCGCAGTCTTGCCTTCAATATTACCGATAATATTCATAACTTCACTCACGTTAGGCTCCGGTCTGCGCTTGTCGATGATCGCAAGCGGAGCGTTCAGGAAGTCAGCCAATTTACGTGCGCGTACAACGCCGCCATGGTCAGGAGACACGACAACAGGATTCTCAATTTGCTTGGAACGGAAATACTGTGCCAAGATCGGAACCGCCAGCATGTGGTCTACCGGAATATCGAAGAAGCCCTGAATCTGCATGGCGTGCAGGTCCATCCCGATGACCCGTGTCGCTCCAGCTTTTTCAATCAGGTTAGCTACAAGTTTAGCTGTAATCGGATCTCTTGAGCGTGCCTTCCGATCTTGTCTTGCATATCCATAATAAGGAATGACAACATTGATCGTTTTGGCGGATGCACGCTTCAAGGCATCAATCATAACCAGCATTTCCATCAAGTTGTCGTTTACAGGGGCACAAGTCGACTGAACAATGTAAACATGACTGCCACGTACACTTTCAGACAGCTTCACTTGAATTTCACCGTCGCTAAAGCTAGTGGTACGGGACTCACCCATAGGAATACCAATGTAATCAGCAATTTGGTGTGCGAGCTTCGGGTTCGAGTTACAAGTAAATATTTTTAATTTGGAATCAAAATAAGTCATAAAATAAAAAACCTCCGTGCTGGTTCATTGGAATCTATTTTTAGATCTGCTGTGTCTAAACGTCGGCGCTGCTTTATCGCGAAATGCAGCAAAAATTAGGATTTAACGTTATTCTTCTTGGCTTTCGCACGTCCGCGAATCTTTTCTGCATAGCCAGGTTTATTCTCTTGACGGGTTCTTGCAATAGCAAGGTCATTCTCCGGAACAGCATGCGTAATGGTCGAACCTGCAACAACATAGGCGCCCTTACCTACTTTGACAGGGGCAATCAAATTCACGTTACTGCCGATGAAGGCATCATCTTCAATTTCTGTGACAGCTTTATTATATCCATCGTAGTTCACAGTTATCGCGCCGCAGCCGATATTCACATTCTTACCGACATTTGCATCGCCTACATAGCTGAGGTGAGAGACCTTCGAGCCATTGTCAATGGTCGCATTTTTGATCTCGACAAAATCGCCAACCTTCACTTGTTCTCCAAGCTTGGTTCCTGGACGCAAATATGCAAATGGCCCTACGGTTGTTTCATTACCCACTTCGGCATCGACTAATACGGATTGTTTAACGGTAACGTTATCGCCAATAACACTGTTCTCAATATCTGTATTCGGACCAATGACCGATTGCTCTCCAATCTTGGTGCTGCCCTTCAGAATCGTTCCAGGGTACAAGACAGTGTCTGCGCCAATCTCTACATCCGCACCAATATAGGTGGAAGAAGGATCAATAATCGTTACCCCGTTCAGCATATGCTTGCGAGTAAGACGTTCGCGCATAAATCCTTCGGCTTCCGATAGAGCTACACGATCGTTCACACCAATCGATTCTGCTGCATCATAAGTCATGAAGGCCTCAACTGTTTCGCCTGCTTCACGAAAAATACCGACAACGTCAGTGAGGTAATATTCTTGCTGTGCATTGTTGTTCGTTACTTTATCCAGAGCTTCAAACAATTTTGCATTGTCAAAGCAATAAGTGCCTGTATTTATTTCTTGAACTGCATTTTCTGTTTCATTGCAATCCTTCTGTTCAACGATCTTCGTTACAGAGCCATCTTCGCCCCGAATCACACGGCCATAACCCGCTGGGTTGTCCATATGAGCGGTCAGAACAGTAGCTGCAGCACCGCGGCTTTCATGCAGCTGCATCAAGCCTTCAAGCGTTTCACTTGTAACGAGCGGGGTGTCGCCGCAAATGACAATCGTGGTTCCTTTCTCAGAACCTAGCAAATCCTTAGCCTGTTTAACGGCATGTCCCGTGCCAAGCTGCTGCTCTTGTAATACGTATTCTGCGGAAGCTCCCAAGTAGGATTGTACAGCCTCTGCTCCATGTCCTACCACGACAACGTTACGAGTCACGCCTGCACGTTTTACGGTATCTAGAACGTGGCCGACCATCGGTTTGCCGCATACAGGATGCAACACCTTATATAATTTGGACTTCATTCGTTTGCCCTGCCCGGCGGCAAGTACAATAGCCATTTTCTTCAACATCCCGACCTCCTGCGCTGAAATTGTAATGTTATCCATTCTGCTGTTACAGAACGATAAGGATCCCATTTTTCGTTCACTTTGAAAGGAATAACGGTCTAGTCAACATCAAATTGGGCACAAGCAAGCAACCCATAATCCAAATTATGGGAGATAATTGATTGGTGCTCCAATATTGCTCATTAATGAATATACTTCATTCTTGAAAAAAAGAAAAGAGAGCCATAAAATGACCCTCTTTTCTTTCGAACCCCAATAATGTTCTTAAGCGCCTTCTTCGATAACCTCTTCCTCCGTCGCAGCACGTTCGTATTCAGCTAAAACAGCCGCTTGAATCTTCTCGCGTGTACCGGAAGAAATCGGATGGGCGATGTCACGGAATTCTCCATCGGGAGTCCGTTTGCTTGGCATAGCAACAAACATTCCGTTGTTACCATCAATAACGCGAATGTCATGAACGACGAACTCATTATCGATCGTAATCGAAGCTATAGCCTTCATTCTCCCCTCAGAGTTGACACGGCGGAGTCTGACATCTGTAATCTGCATGTGTGTTCACCACCTTTTTCCATCGGAACTTGGTGTATAATTCCACACAGCATGCAGAAACTCCTTCTTTTTATTTCCATAAAAATATCCTAATTTAAGGAATTTTTTGAGTTTTGGTGCGATTCAAGGGCTATTCGACAAAACTTGCGAAAGATCGATAGAAATCCTTCTGCATCGGGGAAGTTTATGTCACTCGCTTCGATTGAAATAATTACCCGGTACTACCGTGATTTGTTTCGTTTTGGGATCCACAGCCGTCAGGGTTGCCAGTGAAACATAATCATGAAGAAGACGTTCTTCAGAATCGACCTCGCCCGACTCAACAAGCACGCCGACTCCTGCTACTTCCGCATTGAACTCGCCCAGTAAGTCGATCATACCTTGCACTGTTCCTCCCGCCTTCATAAAATCATCGACGATAAGTACGCGAGACTTCTCTGGGAGTGCCCTTCTAGACAGGGACATCGTGTGCAGACTCTTATGAGAGCCGGATACGTAATTGATACTAACAGCTGAGCCTTCTGTCACTTGATGATCTCGTCTAACTAGGACTACAGGAAGATTGAGCTGTGAGCCTACCGCATAAGCAAGCGGAATTCCCTTGGTCTCTACAGTCATCACGACATCAATGTTTCGTCCTGCAAATGCCGTAGCCATAATCTTGCCGATCTCGTTCGTGGTAGCGGGCTGACCAAGCAGATCAGACATGTACAAATATCCGCCAGGTAGAATCCGATCCGGCTGTTCGAGTAATTCACATATATTCTGTATGAAGGATAAAGAACGTTCGTAGGACATCTTGGGCATAAACTTTACCCCGCCCGCTGCGCCAGCGAGTGTCTGCAGGTCCCCCATTCCTTCATCCTCAAATACTTCTTTGATAATGGCAAGGTCTTCGCTGATCGAAGATTTCGCCGCACCATAACGCTCTGCAAAAGTCGTTAAGGGAATCAGTGTATGTGGTCTCGAAAGCAAATATTGTGTCATTTCTACTAAACGAGCGCTTCGTTTTAATTTCTTCACGTCGATTCCTCACGATCTATCTCCAAATCCGAATGTTTACAATTCAATATATCATTTTTGTACGTATTTGTACAACAATCAATTTGTTTTTATACTATAAATAGAAAAAACAAAGTTTATGTCAGTAATCTTACTGCATACACTTCTTTGCAAAATCCTCGCAGGCCATTATAAATCCTCGGCACCTTCGATTCTTTCGATACAAGACCGAAGACGGTAGGTCCACTTCCAGACATGAGAACTCCGTCAGCTCCGAGCTTAATCATGGCTTCCTTCAATTGGCCTACTTCTGGATGCAGCTGCAAGGTCACATCCTCTAATACATTACCCAGTTCCTTACAAACCCCTGCAAAAGACTGATTGCGAATCGCATCTTCCATTCTTTTGGCGGATGGATGTCTCTCAATCTGATCGCTGCGTACACGACCATATACCTCTGCTGTAGATACGTTAATCGGCGGCTTCGCCAGCACTACCCAGCATTGCGGTGGATTCGGAAGCTGATGAAGCTTCTCTCCTCTTCCTGTAGCTAGTGCTGTTCCTCCTGTTATACAAAAAGGTACATCCGAGCCGAGCTCCGCACCCAGGAGCCTCAGCTCTTCATCAGATATACCAAGACCCCACAGCTTGTTTAAACCTCTCAGGGTTGCCGCAGCGTCACTGCTGCCGCCTGCAAGACCGGCTGCGACGGGAATCTTCTTATCCAGGTGAATGTATACACCTTTCTTGACATCGTATCTATCCTTCACCAGCTTGGCAGCCTGGAAGGCCAAGTTCTTCTCATCCAGGGGGATATATCCCGCCTGACTTGATATCATGATTGTATCCCGCTTGATTTCTGACATTTCAATCCGATCAGCAAGATCAACCATGGTCATAATCATTTCTACTTCATGATAACCATCGCTTCTTTTATGTAATACATCCAACATCAAATTAATTTTCGCAGGAGCTTTTTCATAAATTTTCAAGGCGACTCACCCACCCTCAGCTATTCCCTCAAGACAACTTAACATATTATATCAAAAGCGGGCTGTCAAGTCATATTTTTACCTGCACAATTGCTTCATTCTTTTAAAATATATAAAAGCCCCCTGTTGTATTCAGGGGGCCCTTCTTCGTTATTCTTGACCTTTGCGTGCTGCCTGCTCTGCAAGCTGTATAGCCCTCTTCACCATATTGCCTGCATCCTTGGCTTTTATCCCGCCCCATCCTTCTTGTTGAACGGTATCATAAAAGCCCAGGTCCTTGGCCAGCTCATACTTGAGCTCTTCTGACATTACACTGCGTCTTCTGCGGCTCATAAGGCTTCCTCCTTATTAGGGGACTCATAATTTCATGTTTCGATCGTTATTATGCCTCATGCGGGTTAACAATATTCGCAGTGGATAAACGTTTGTTAAGCCTATGCTTATACGCCCTCCTTAAGCACGCACCAGCTCTCTCACACTTAATAAGACGGAGCTGGAAGCTAATCCTCTCACTTGCGCAATAAAAAAAACGGCCCCGTCCTTGTATGGACGAGAGCCGCCTAGAGAAATCAAGCTTACACTTCGTTGTACGATATTTCGCTGATCACTTGCTCAGGATCATATACTGAAACCTGTACTGTTTCAGTCAATATATCGGCGTAACTGTAAGACACCCGTTTAAACGTTTGCTGTTCTTGATCTAGCTTCACAATAAAAACAGAAGGGTACGTTTCTTCCAATACACCAGTACGCTCAATTGTCTTGCGGCGTCCACCGTTTGCACGAAGTAGAATCTTCTGGCCAACATGAGCGTCGAGACTGCGTTTGATATCCAATAGCGAATTTTTAGCCATGGCTAACGACCACCTCTTTCCTTGTCCATTATACAAGGACTTTCAGAGTTTGTCAAATGATCAATTATATCAGCATCAAAATTGAGTTGTCAACGAATATTTTAGCAAAATTATCGCTTTAACATAGCACAACGCTTTTCCAATCCCATTTGATTCTAGCTCACTGATTTTTAACACGATTAACCCTTGTTAAACGAAGCAAAAAAAAGACCCCTTCAAATTAAGGAGTCTATATGCTATATATACTTCTTCAGTAAGCTTTAGATAGCCGCTGGCGAGACCTTAAGGGTGGACAGATCCTGAAGGGGCGGTAATCCAATCCGATAGCTCCCTCTGGACTCAAGTCCACCGACACCTTCACTGCCGCTAATGGTGTGATGGATGATATCATTTATGTTAATGGTATCCTTCACCGATGTAAACGCCGCCTTCGCTGCCACATACACGGGATCAAGCGCATGTATTAATACCCGACTAGGGCTGCTGGCGAAATTTGCTCCTGCACGAATCAGTGCTTCGAAATGAGACTGACATGCACCTGCAACGATCGTCAGCGCATCCAAATGCCACTCATATTGTCTGGCTACCTGGACGGCTGCAATGAAGTTGGATGAGTTCTTATAATGATTGATGTTATACAGATCATAGGGCTGTCTGCCCTTTAATACCCCATCATGGCCTGTAATGACAACAATATCAGGGCGTGAGCGTGGCAAGAGCCGATATAACGTATCCGCCATTGAAGCTTCATGTACATAATGTCCTTCGGCAGGTACACGTAGTCTGTCATACAATGCCATACTTTTCTTAAGATAATTGGGGTCTCCATCCAAATGGAGCACCTTGCCAGGCATTTCAAAAAAAGAAGGAGACTCTGTCTGTGTGTTCTTGTTCCACTCATCAACCAACCCCGCCTGGTTACGCTGTGCTTGCTCCAGACGATGCTTCTGCAATAGCGAGTAAGATTCATTTGCTTTAATATGTGCCAGCCTGGTTTTGTTCGTCTCTGGCTCATATGGCACTCTGATCAGATCATTCAGAGGAGAATCCGCAAAGAGCCTGAATTCGGTCCCTTTAATGTATGCTTTATTCTCCTTGAGGCCCTCCACTCGGAACGTGATATCTCCCCCATACGATTTCCGAACGACCAAGTCTCCTATATTCATCAACGTTATCACCTCTAACCCTATGTTATGGGCGAGGCAGGGCTTTGGTTCATCTCTTTTTCTTAATTTCCGGAAACACGAGTGATAAGCTTGTTAGAGCCTTATTCCGGCTTCCAGCAAGACATCGCTTAAACGAGCATACTCCTCAATACTGAGTGTCTCCCCTCGTCTCGTAGGTTCAATCCCAGCCGCCTCCAGCATGGGCTCCAGCTGGTCTCTGTTTTCTTTTGTAAAGAAACGACTCTTTAGATTATTAGCAATTGTCTTCCGTCTCTGTGCAAATGAAGCATGGATAACTTCAAAGAAAAACTTCTCATCCTTCACTTCAACGGGAGGCTTCTCTCTTACCTTTAACTTGATGACTGCGGATTCAACATTAGGCTGCGGAATAAATACCGTGTGGGGTACGATGCATACCAGTTCAGGCTCACTGTAATATTGAACCGCGATGCTGAGCGTCCCATAATCCTTCGTTCCCGGGGAAGCAGCCATTCGTTCTGCAACTTCCTTCTGAATCATGACAACAATGCTGTCGAGCGGCAGCTTCTCCTCGAGAAGCCTCATCAATATAGGTGTCGTTACATAGTAAGGCAAATTAGCAACAACGCTGACCTTGTCCATACCTGCGAAATTTTTTGCAAACAATTCAGGAAGATCTGTTTTAAGAACATCTCCATGATGTACATATATATTAGAGTAAGGTTCCAGCACTTCTGTAAGGATCGGAATCAAGCGTTGGTCAATCTCAACTGCGGTCACCTTCCCTGCACGCTGTGCAAGCTTCTCTGTCAGTGCACCGATTCCCGGTCCAATCTCAAGTGCCCCCTTATGTTCATTGAGATCAGCTGCATCCACAATTTTATGAAGAATATTTTGGTCGATCAGAAAATTTTGTCCCAGGCTTTTTTTGAAAGAAAACCCGTGTCTTGCAATGATCTCTTTCGTTCGTCTTGGCGTTGCAATCTCATCTATATTTTTCACGTTCTCACGATCCCTCACGTTCTATTTGCTCTAGTGCTCGTACAAATTCCTCACGGCTAATCTGGAACATCGTCAGCCGCTTATGCAGCTGCTTGCCATTACAATATCCTATACCCAGAATGTTGCCCAGCATCATACGCCGATTCGCAGCGTCCTTATGGACGATAAGTCCAGCTTCGATCAGATCTTGCCAGTCTATAAGCGGCTCTGCACCATCATAGGTTGTATGCACCTTGGACAGTGCTGCCCGTATTGAGTCGGGAGATGCATTCTCTACACCAATATCGCCTTTGCGGGTCGCATCCTGCTCCTTAATGAACGCATGCTTCACGCCAGGAATCTTGTTTGATATAATCTTGCGAATTCGCTCGCCTGCATGATCGGGGTCCGTAAAGACGATAACACCCCTTCTTTGCTGGGCAAGCTCGATTTTTTTAAGTATTCGGCTGTTTATAGCGGAACCGCCGGTTTCAATCGTATCTGCATCCACTGCACGCTTGATGGCTACGGTATCATCTCTGCCTTCAACGACAATGATTTCTTTAATCATGACCACATGACTTCCTTTCTAAACAAAAAGAGAAGAGGAAAAGCTCCTCTTCTGCATGTTAAGGGGCAAACGATAGACTTGCTGTCTAAACTTTCGTTCACCTTATATAGCATCACCTAATCTTGATGTTAATACTATAACATCAGGGACGTGATTGTAAAATATATTTTAATTCAGTTCCGGCTTCACCGGACCGATAACGTATACTGTTTTACCTTTTTTACGGCCAAAATGGATAGCCTGCTCTAAGCTGTCATAATACACATCAATTTTGTTGCCCTTAATTGCGCCGCCTGTATCTTCAGCACGACGGAATCCTACGCCTTCAATGTATACCCACCATCCAAGAGGGATCACATCAGGGTCAACTGCGATAGTACGTCCTTCCTGTACACGCGTGCCGGAAGCCGTCTTCGTACCAATACCCTCTTGTTCAGAGGAATAAGCCGTCATAGATACATTGCTTAGTACTTTTTTGGCCTTAAACGTAACTCCGTCCTTCGTGACGGATTCGCTGTCACTGGAAGCAGATACCTTCTTCACTTTATCAGCAAGGCTTGCTGATGATTTCGAAGAGGAAGCATTAGAAGATTTAGCTGCAGCTGTGGATTCAGTCGTGCTTGCAGCGGCAACTACGGTCTCCTGAACAGGTTCAGGCTTCTTCTTCGTTCCTACGGCAATGACTTTGTCAACACGGTTGGATTCAACCTTCTTGCCCGTCATTTTCTTGGACACCAATTCGCCATCCTGGAAGGTCTTCTCGATCGTCTGAACGATTACACCTTCCTTGCCGCTCTGAATGACCCGGTTATCGCCCTTGTACAAGCTTGGGTCAGCCGTTTTGATCACCTTGAACGGAATGGAAGCTTCCTGTGTTGCTGTTTGCTTGGTCACCCGGACTACTCGAATATTAAGATCCGCCTTCACCGCAGTGTCAGCAGCGGGATATACTTTATCATCTTCTGATACTTCGATGCTATGTGCAGCAAGTGCTTCCTTAACTGTATCTTGTGTCGTATAAATTTGCTCTGTCTCACCGTCTGCCGTTACGTTAATCGCTACAGCCCGGTTAATAGTTACTCGATCCCCATCTTCAATCTCATCACTCAAAGACATCGAGACTTCGTCATGCGGACTGACTGCGATTGAATGCTCATCCAGCACTTCACTAAGCATTCCTTCACGCGTTTCCAAGGTTTGAGCCTTGCCGTCCACGACGATTGAAATTTCCTTGCCTCCCTGACCATACACAATGAGTGAGATCATGACTAACAGTGCGATTGAGAAGATTGCGACTAGTGTGATCTGACGCAGATTCTCATGCTTCCATCGCAACGCGTAAGACTTGCTGGATGATGGTGACTCATGGGTCTCCTCTAGTTGGAAATTTCCCACTTCCTCCGTCCTCCTTCATAGTCCCGCCGTCAAGAGTATTGCATGATTGTATTTGACGCGACTATACCGATTTGTCTACAAAACCGGAGAAACTCCCGTCCGATTCTGCATCATGTGCCACTCTTCGCAGCATGATGTCACCTCCTGTTAACCAACAGTATGACGACAATGTAACTTTTATTCTCCTAAAGCAAAGAAGCCAAAAAAGAGTTTAAGAGGAACTCTTTCGTGGCTCCGATAAGTCCAAATGAGAATATCGGAAACATCATGCACGAGTTTTGCCTCTTCAATACGCTTACGGGGTTAGCTGTCGGGTTCGGGCGTAAGAGTCGCCCTCGCGTCAGATCCAGGCTGCTCATGGCAGCTGTCCTTTACGTTCACCCCAAGACTCAAATGTTGAAATCAAATACAGTGGTCCATGAAGAGAGACAACTCTCTTAATTTTAAATCTTCTGCCTAGCAGCAGACCACTATATCGGTTCCCCCGTTCTTTGTTTAATACAAAAGATTCAGCGAGAATGACTCATGAAGTGAATTCAAAGTGGTAAATCAAATGAATGTAAAATGGACTTTACCAACAATCAACAATTCACTGAAACGATGATATCCTGTTTCGATGCATGTTGTAAAGCAGTATTCAACTATGTTTTTCTAAATAATTGGTTAAAAATTTGTAATAATCAGCGGAAAACTCTTACAAAAAGTTTAATCGCTCCGTTTTACTCACTTTTTCACCTGTTTTTCTCTCTATTTTATCAAATACCAAATCGTTCCAGTGTATTTGCGGTCGTAATCTCTGCTAATTCCTCCACAGAAATGCCCTTCAGCTCTGCTGCCATTTCTGCCACCAGGGCCACATGAGCAGACTCATTTCTCTTGCCGCGGAATGGATGTGGTGTCAGGTATGGGGAATCCGTTTCGATCAAGAGCCGGTCAAGGGGTACTTTTGCGAGCACTTCCTTGGGCTGCTTTGCATTCTTGAACGTAATCGGCCCTCCGAAGGAGATATGAAAACCCATATCCAGCGCCATTTTTGCTGTTTCCCAGCTTCCTGAGAAGGAATGCATCACTCCGCCCACTTCATGTGCTTTCTCTTCACGTAGGATTCGAATAATATCTTCATGCGCATCTCGGTTATGAATGACAATCGGCATGGCGATCTCTCTAGCCAGTCCAATTTGTTGGCGCAACACCTCATGCTGAACTTCCTTGGGAGAAGTATCCCAATGATAATCCAGACCGATTTCACCGATCGCAACGACCTTCTCGTGTTTACATAATGATGCAATCCATTCCAGATCTCCATCCTTCATCGTGATGGCATCGACAGGATGCCAGCCAACTGCCGCATAGATAAAATCATAGGTTTCGGCAAGTTTCATCGTAGAAGGTATCGTTTCCCGGTTAAATCCTATATTAATCATGCGGGTAACCCCCTTTTCGACAGCACGCTGAATCACTTCCTCGCGGTCAGCGTCGAATTCAGGGGCATCCAAATGTGTATGTGTGTCGAATAACATCATATAATCTTACTCCTTTCAAGGGCTGTATCTTGTCTCACATTATTTAAACATTCCAGCAATTTCCGGAGGGAGCTTGGGCAATGCATTCATCAGCTTCTCATGAGGGAAGTAGAGATGATAATTTCCTTTTTGCATGCCGCTTATGGAGCGTACAATTTCTGAAACTTCGGATATATCTCTTTGTCTTTCCTGCTTGTCTAGAATAATGATCTGTCTCTTGCTCCCCGCAATATCAGGTCGGAACACATCATACGGCAGATCCGTAGGAAAATCAATTTCAAGATCATAGGTTGGATTCAAGCCTGCCTCGAGAAATGCATCTTCAATCTGCTTGATATCCTTGTGCTCGATATAATCCACTTCAACATATTTATAGAGCTTACGGTCCAAGAACCGGGTACAAAGTTCACTTAGAATCGGGTCCTTCTCATCAGTCCATTCATTAAAAGCAGCTTGAATCGTGGATTCATCAATACGAAGATAATCTTTGACCGATATATCCCCCTTAATCAAATGAAGGAGCGGTCTAAGCATGAAGCCGAATGTGTAGCCTTCTGTTACCAGTTCCTTAGCTCTTCTAAAGATTTGACGCAGAACAATTTCAGAACTTCGAGTTACCGGGTGGAAATATACCTGCCAATACATCTGATATCTCGACATTAGATAATCCTCAACTGCATGCATTCCTGAATCTTTAACGACAACTCTCCCCTGGTAAGGGCGCAGCATACGGAGTATCCGATCAAGGTCAATTGTTCCATAATTCACTCCAGTATAATAGGCATCTCGCAGCAAGTAATCCATTCGATCTGCATCGAGCGGACTTGAAACCAGATTGACAACGATAGGCTTATCATACGTCTTGGCAATGACAGAAGCGACCTTTTGGGCGAAATCAGGACCTACTGTATTTAGTATCCGGCCCACTTCGGTATCTCCCAGTATGATTTTACAGGTCCACTCTTCATGATCCATATCAAAAGCCTCTTCAATCGAATGAGAAAAAGGACCGTGTCCAACGTCATGCAATAAAGCTGCGCATAGAGCGACCAATTTCTCTTTCTTCGGCCAATCGGGATATTCATTCCGTTCAAACTGAGATATGATCTTCCTTGTAATTTCATACACACCTAAAGAATGAGAAAAGCGACTGTGTTCTGCTCCGTGAAAAGTCAAATATGTAGTGCCCAGTTGTCTAATTCGGCGAAGACGCTGAAATTCCGGGGTATTAATAAGCTGCCATATAATCGGATCCTGAACATGCACATAGTTATGAACGGGGTCTTTAAATACTTTCTCTTCGTTAAGCTTTTGCTCCATCGATTATCAGCTCCTTTTTCAACTAAATTCTTATAACAAAATTCAATTGTGTGCAACTAAAGTAGGAATTCGACTTTATCCTTGCATCTTACTTGATTATTTCGACATTATACGACATAATTTGTCGAATAGTGCTGCGGTTTTGATTTCCAAATCGACACGCGTTATAATAATAGATAGGTACTAGAAAATCATCGTTAATACCAGTACTCATTCTATTTCTTCATACAATGTTAATGCAATTCTTTATTTTTAATGTTGACTGATTTGGGAATGGTTGGTATGATGATTAGCATAAAACATAAAATAATGTCGAATCATGACAGTAATAAGCGATGGCGAGAGGAGTTAGTATAAAATGATGAAATCTACAGGTATTGTAAGAAAAGTTGATGAACTGGGCCGGGTTGTTATACCTATCGAATTGCGCCGTACACTCGGTATTGGTGAAAAAGATGCACTTGAAATTTACGTAGACGGTGAGCGCATCATGCTTAAGAAATATGAGCCTGCTTGTATTTTCTGCGGCAACGCTGAAAACGTAACGTACTTCAAAGGTAAAATTGTTTGTCACGAATGTATTTCTGAAATTCCAGCACCGGTGACAAATTAAGTAGAATAGGTTATAATCAATTTGGTAGAGAAAAGCATACCTTCAATCAGTAATCATTAACGATTCCTTTAATATAGATGCTCGCTTTTCTTAAGAATATATAATTGTTATTTCTAACCTTTTTCATATCTCCTTAGGCACCTTCCTCGTCAGATACATTCTGCCGAAGAAGGTGTTTTTTTCTTTCATTCAATATGAGGGCTATTCTTCCTCTTTTAATAAAGCATTATATACATCTCTTTTGGAAAGTTCCCGATCTGCAGCTGTTCTCTTCATTGCGTCCTTGCGAGTATTGCCTTCCTTCTCATAGTGCTCCACATGCTCTGTAAGACTTAACTGCTGCCACCACTCATTCTGCAGCTCTTTCTCTTCATCCTGACTTCTTCCCTCTATAATCAAACAATATTCACCTAGAGGAGGATGTTCCTCAAGCCATTCAATACATTCCTCTAGATTCCCTCGCACATACTCTTCGTGACGCTTGGTCAGCTCTCTTGCGAGCACAGCTCTTCGGTTTCCCCATATCTCCAGCATAACGGCTAAAGTTTTTTGTACCCGGTGTGGCGACTCATAAAACAAAAGGGTCCCCTGCGATGCTCCAAAACTCTTCAGGATGGCAGTAATGTCCTTTTTCTCACGGGGAAGAAATCCGACAAAGGTAAATCTCTCGGTTCCAAGACCGGATGCAATTAGTGCGGATAGAGCAGCGTTCGCTCCTGGCACTGTCACCACAGGAATATTCGCCTTAATTGCGAGACTGACCAGGTCTGAACCAGGGTCTGAAATGGCCGGCATACCCGCATCGCTGACGAGAGCTAAATTTTTTCCTTCTATTATATATCGGATTAATTCAGGTCCACTGGCATCCTTGTTGTGCTCATGATAACTAAACAACAGCTCCGGGCTGATCTCAAAATGAGTTAATAGCTTTCGGGTCTGTCTCGTATCTTCTGCGGCAATGATGTTACATGTCTTCAAGGTATTTACAGCTCGATAGGTGATATCTTCAAGATTGCCGATCGGTGTACCTACAAGATACAGTGTACCCGTCCCTTCCTTCTGATCAAAGCTCTTCTGTACCTGCATATTCATAGCTAACTCCTCTCCAGTTCCACGTTTCACTGATACTGCTTCAACATATGTCCAGCAGCTATCATGGACTCGGATAGTAAATATCCATAATTTCTTTGCAGTATTCCCCATTTTCGTTATACACGATTAGCGGAGGCAGCATTCTGACATCCGGTTTGCCATCTCGTAATGCCTCAATGAGCACCATATTCGCCTCTTTGTCGATTCGTGGATGGACCATGCGAATTCGTTTTGGCTCCAATCGGTATTTACGCATTAGGGTGATGATTTCACCGATTCTCTGGGGTTTGTGTACCATGGATACTTTTCCGCCTGTACGCACCAAATGCATACAAGCTGTTAGTACTTCCTCCAAAGTACAGTGGATCTCATGCCTAGCAATTGCCTGATGCTCATTCAGTGTAATATCACTGCCGTTTAACGGCATATAGGGCGGATTCACGGTAATGGCATCATAACCGCCATAACCTGTAATGCTAGTCAGTTCTCTCAAATCTCCTTCCCGAATCATAATCTGATCCCCTAGTCCATTTAGCATCACACTTCGTCTAGCCATGTCGGCAATTCTAGGCTGAATCTCAATCCCTTCGATGGTTGCCTCTGTTCTTGTGGACATTAGGAGAGGAATGACTCCATTCCCTGTACAGAGATCCAGGACCTTTCCCCTTCTAGGAAGGCCTGCGAATCTGGCCAGCAATACAGCGTCCATAGAGAAGCTGAACACCTCATCACTTTGAATAATACGCAAATCATGAGTTAACAGATCATCTAATCGTTCAGATGGCTGTAACTTAACCTTGTTTATGCTCATTTTGATACCTGCCTGATTATTATTAATGTGTGTAATGAATCGACCTTGATGCATAATCGAATCCGCTTAAGCTTTTTAAAAGAAAAGCCGTAGGGTATCCCTACGGCTCGTTACTTATTCAAAAATGACAGACAGAACAAACAATCGCCTTCTGTACGTAAATGACCATAATAAACGTTACAAATATGGAAACCTTCGTAATACAATCTTGCTAAATTGTCGTACCCCTCTCCAACAACCTCTTCGGTAGTCTCGGTCGCGGGAACTAATTGTACAGGATTTTTGGGAGCTGGTGCAGGCGTCTCCGAAGAGGACTCCCGCTTTAGGACCTTGCGCAACTGTTCATTTTCCAGCGTCAAACGTTGGTTCTCTTCGAGCAGTTCCTTTACAATCATTTTTAATTCGCCAAGATCATTATTCATTTGTCCCATTTGTGTTTCCATTTCAAGAATGTGCGCAAAAATCGATTTTTTCTCCAAGATCCCACCCCGAAAGCAAACATAATGGTTACTTGATGACAACGTCATCCATAGAAAGCTCTTTTACTTTGTTGATCTCAAACAATTGAACATGTACCTTACGGTTGCCTGCGTGAATACCAACGACCTTGCCCTCACCTAGCGAGGTTACGACAAGCTTGCCGACCGCAGGAAGCTCTTCCTTAACACTCTCATAATTATCATGCTCAAATTTCAAGCAACACATAAGTCTGCCGCAAAGTCCAGATATTTTGGTTGGATTAAGGGACAGACTCTGATCCTTAGCCATCTTAATGGATACAGGTTCAAAATCACCCAGCCAGGATGAACAGCAGAGTATCCGTCCACATGGACCGATGCCTCCCAGCATCTTTGCCTCATCACGAACACCAATTTGGCGGAGCTCAATCCGTGTCCGAAAAATACTGGCCAAATCTTTAACTAACTCTCTAAAATCGACACGTCCTTCTGCCGTAAAATAAAATATAATTTTATTTCGATCAAATGTGAATTCCACATCGACAAGCTTCATCTTAAGTTCGTGCTCTTTGATTTTATTTAAACAGGTGCCAAATGCGTCTTTCGCAGCAAGCTTGTTCTCTTCCACCACTTTGGCGTCCGTGTCGCCTGCAATACGAATTACCTTCTTAAGAGGTAATACAACGTCAGATTCACCAACGACTTTCTTTCCTATAACGACTTTGCCGTACTCAATCCCTCTCGCTGTCTCTACGATGACGCTAGAATCTTTTTCAATAGGAAGATCGAGGGGATCAAAGTAATAAATTTTGCCCGCTTTCTTAAAACGGACACCGACTACATTATACAAACAAATTAACCCCCTTGTATGCCAATAAATCTCTATCGAAGCCTGAAGACAGGGCCGCAATCGAGAAGCGCATCATGTTAGGACTGTGCTAGGGTATAGAATGAACGTCCCTGAGATGTAGTCGCCTATGCTGACGAGCTCTACCTCAAGAGGCTAGTCCAATTAGTAATTGTTCTACACATAGCTGACCATTCACATTATACCGCAGCTTCTTTCTGCATTCTGCAGCCAAGTCCATATAGGACACCCACTGTTCGGTTGTACGAGTCATGGCAATGGTAGAGAGTGTATTGATTTGATCTATAAAAATAACGTTCTCCTGCTTACCGTAAATAATATAAAGCATGTCCTTGAACCATAAATGAAACAGTTCAAACATGAGTTCAAGATGTTCTGAAAGCCCTGTCTTGAACAGCTTCTGCTGGGCAGAAATCAGCGCTATATCGCCTCTGGACAGAGATTCTTTCCCTAATTGTAACACTACATTTCTAATTTCTGCAAACCAATTCTGGTCAAGCAAATTCTTGCAAGATTCAAGACCGGCGCTTAAAAATGAAGCTGTTCGGACAAGCGCGGGAGCGTATCCCTCCTTCTGCAGCATCTCCTGAATCAGGTCTGGATTCAGTGCCTTAAAGGGGATCTCCTGCGTTCGAGATAGAATCGTAGGGAGCATAGCTCCTTTGTTGCTCGTAATCAGTATTCCTACTGCCGGCACCTGTGGCTCCTCCAGGAACTTGAGCATGCTGTTGGCAGCTTGAACCGTCATTTTATCCGCCTGATCAATAATATAAATCTTAGGATTATTATTTTCAGACCGATAAGCAAATATTTTTTGCAAATCGCGAATCTGATCTATTTTGAGGCTTGCGCTCTCAGGCTCTACATAATGGAGGTCTGGGTGATTACTATGTTTAACCTTTCGACACTCCAGACATTCACCGCATGCATCCTCTGCATTTTGAGTGCAAAAAATAGTTTGGGCAAATGCTGTTGCCATCTGACGTTGTCCGCTACCGGATGGACCACTGAATAAATAAGCATGACTGATCGCGTTTTTGCGGAGTCCGCCCTGCAGCATTTGTTTTGCTGTATCTTGCCCCAAAATTTCACGAAATGACATGAGTTCCTCCCCTAATAAAAAAACTGCTGCGGTCTAGAACTTCACTAAATAAATATGGATCTACACACTAAAAGTCAGCATGAGATATTATATATCATTTAGAAGAGAAGAACCAAAGAGATCATCCATCTCCGATCCTCCCGGAAACCATCCTCTAACTCCGAAATGGCTTCACCATAAAGTATCAACAGGATGGATATCACTTAGTTCAATCATCTAATCTCCATTATATCATGCCACGCAACCATTTTAATTTTAGTCTTCACAAAAAAAACATTTTCCATTTCTGCATTTTGTATATCCAAAAACTACGCAATCATATACTACACTTTGTAATTATCTATTTCCTCAGCTGCATGATAAGCAAATCAACCGCTCATCTTCTCTACAAAAAAACAAGCGATCGAAATCACTTGTCTTTGGATACGTCACAATATGAAATCAAAAGCTCAAGTTAATCAGCATTCCCCGAATCTCGCCGATTTTTTGCAGAAGCTCAATCTTCCCCTGCTCACTCTGAAGCAGCTCCTCCGCCATAGCAACCAGAGCGGCATCCACTTCATCCAGCAGCAGGTACTTCTTACCGCGCCCGCGACGATCCCAGCCTTTGGTCTGCTTCGCAGCTATGCCTCTTCTGACCGTGTCGTCTAAGAATCGTTTAACCAGCTGCTTATAAGCCTTGAGCTCCCGTATCGTCATCGATCTCGCTAATCGATCACCTTGAAGCTGAATTTCATTCAACCGGCGAGACAGCTCTGCCTGTGAAGCTCGATCGCCTTGCTGCTGCATCATATCGGCAAAGCCTTTATTTTGCACGGGCTTGGTATTATTCTCATTCGAATTGATACCGCTCTGAAGTGGTCTGAATCCTGGATTGATTTTCACAAGATATCCCTGCTTTCTGTTGCATAAAGACTGCTCTTAGAAATGTTCAAATCGATCAACCGGCAGAACGAACACGGTCGCTCCCCCTACTTGAACCTCTACAGGAAGTGGTAAATAGGAGTCCGTCGTCCCACTCATTGGCGTAACCGGAGTTACAAGCTGCTCTCTTACCTTACAGCTGCTGCGGATCACATTCATCACCGATTCTACCTGGCTGTCATCCACCCCGATCATAAATGTAGTGTTCCCTGCCTTCAAAAATCCACCTGTACTCGCGAGCTTCGTTGCACGAAAGTTAGCTTTGACCAGTGCACTAGATAAACGATTGCTGTCTTTATCCTGAATAATCGCAACAATGAGTTTCATCTCGAAACGCCTCCTCTAATTAATTTCCTGCTTAGTCCTTATGCTCCAAACCGCCTTCAACCGAATATCAGTCTTTAGAATGAAACATAAGTCACTGCTTTATTCCAGAGTAAGCCAACCTTGCCCATGGCAACATGACCTTCAATGATATAATGAGTCTTCCCCACTAAAGGAGTCTGACTAATAATAAAAAATAAAGCTTTAGCACTTATGAAGCATAATTCATCCTACCAAACGGAAAACACTTCTTCTTAAATGAATCAATCCCATATCTTATCAAACAGGTATTTTAATACTTAATAATTAGACATATACCCTCAAATATCCTTTATTACGCACCTTAACTTCGTAATTAAACTACAAAAAACCTCTTCTTGTGACAAGGATGCGTCAATGATTTGGATCCGATCCGGGTCTTGCTTAGCAAGAATAAGATATCCCTCTCTTACCTTGTCATGAAACGATAGATTCTCCATATCAAGCCGATTCACTTCACGTCCTTGATTGGCAGCAATACGTGCTAATCCTTGTTCCGGAGTAATGTCAAAATAAAGAGTCAAATCGGGTGACAAGTGATCTGTGGCAAATTCATTAATGGAGCGGACTTCCTCCATACCAAGTCCTCTGGCATAACCTTGATAAGCTAGACTGCTGTCAACAAAGCGGTCAGACAATACCATCACGCCATTTTGAAGGGCAGGAATGACCTTCTCCGCAAGATGTTGTCTACGAGCGGCTGCATAGAGCAATGCTTCAGTGCGAGCATCCATCGTCGTATGCTCAGGATTCAATATGATGGATCGGATTTTTTCCGCAATATCAATTCCACCGGGCTCGCGCGTTATCAGGTAAGGGATTTTTTTGTCTTCTAGATGCGCGGACAACTTCTTAATCATGGTCGTTTTACCGGATCCTTCTCCACCTTCAAATGTAATAAACTTTCCTATCGGCAATGTGTATCTCTCCTAAACTACGTTTTCATCCTTGGATTTATTTAAATCATTTAGCGTTATAAAATTGAACCATTTCAATCTAAATATAGCTGATTATTTGTTCTTTTTGGGGTTTATGCAAAATCCATATCTATATAAATAAATGTAATCATAAATGTTTCTGTTGTCATTTGTAAATATGAATTCATGGTGATGCCAACGTGCTTGGGCTACTTGAGATTCATTCCGTAGGCGTATCCCACAGATAGTTGATTGAAACGGCTTACTCTAGCTCATATATGACTAATAGGTGGCGTGGGTAAATTCAGAGTGTTTAACACGGCTCATTCGAATGCTTAGCCCTATGTTTTATCCCTATCTCTCATTCTGGATGCTTACCCTTACGTCTAAACCCACTTTCCCTAAGCTCCCTCTGTCTGTATACTTAGCAATACTTAGAAGACCTATGACAAAAGGGGTTTTAGCTTTTTTCTTGTATGACGAGCAGTTGGTTTAGATTTGCATCTTGTGTCCCTTGGCATTTTGCCCCCGCATTGCGAAGTGCAATTAAACGCTCCTTCATTGCTTCATCAATACGCTCTCCTGGATACAGAATAGGAATACCGGGCGGGTAAGGAATTACCATTTCTGCGGCTCTGCGGCCAGCACATTTACTGATTTCAACAGATTCGATATCTTCTTCCGATCTTGTTCGCATACTGAAAGGGACCGGACAGGAATAGACACCAGATTGCAAAATGTTCCACGTGGAAACAGGATTGTTGTTTGCTGCGGTATGATCTTTTTCTCTGGGCTTCTTCTCTAACGATATATGCACAAGGGCCTCTAAAAGGTGCATGGCATCTTCATCTGTAGAGCCTAGACTAAACAGGAGGACCACGTAACGGTCGTCACTCATCTCTGGCATGCAGCCGTGAGCTTCAAGCTCTCGCTGCAGCTCGTAACCGCTCAGATCCCCTGACTTGTCATAAATGACAAGTTTAAATGGGTCCTGAGCGGTATAACCTGCAGCCACTGTTGCAGACGGCTGCAGCATACCGTAGCGCGGCATGGAGTGTATGCCGCGCCTTGCTGTATTCACGGCAGCAAGGCCAGCCGTGAAAGCTTCTGCGCCGTGCACGTGTAGATGCCGGCGCGCCAAGTCAAGCGAAGCCATGAGCGGGTACGAAGGGCTTGAGCTCTGGATCATGGACAAGCGCTGCTTCAGCAGTGTCCGATTGATCCGCTCTCCCTGTACATGCAGCATGGCTCCCATCGTCATAGCAGAGAGCATTTTATGAGTGGATTGGACCACGCCATCTGCTCCAGCTGACAACGCGGATGCCGGGATATCCGGGTGCATTCCATAATGTGCGCCGTGTGCTTCATCCACAAGAAGCGGAACATGGTGTTGGTGACATATCTCTGCAATGGAATTGATAGAGAAGCCCATTCCATAATAGTTAGGCATCGTAATCAATACAGCCTTTGCTTGCGGATAGGCTTCAAGAGAAGCCCTAACCGTCTCGGCAGAAGGAGCTGTGGCTAACCTGGAATTGTGATCCATCTCCGGTAACATAAAGACTGCCTGAGATCCGGCCAGCATTAATCCATGTAATACTGATTTATGAACATTCCGCTGAACGAGTATAAGATCACCTGGTTCTGTACATACCGTAAGGAGTAAGGCGATATTTCCTGAAGTGCTACCTCCTACTAGCCAGTAGCTCTCTTCAGCGCCAAAACAGTCTGCAGCAAGTTGCTGAGCCTCTAAAATGACACCCTCAGGATGATGTAAATCATCTGTTCCTGTTATTTCGGTCACATCGATACTCATAACGTCATGCATTAATCGGCTGTAATCATCGGAGTAGACTTGTCCATTTTTATGACCCGGAACATGATAGGTTCGTTGTTGAGTTGATTTGTATTTCAAAAGTGCTTCGTATAAAGGTGCCCTATGCTTATCCATCTTGTTTCCCATAGATTATCATGAAACCTTTCTGTTATTATCCTTAAAGGTATATGATATCAAACTACTCTTGACCCATCCAAGTAAATTTAAGAAATATAAAAATAAAAAGGCCTTTCACAGACCTTTAAAATAAGTTCATATATAAGACTTGTCTATTATACATTATTTTGATGCAGCCAAATCTGCTTTAACTGATGAATAAAAAAAGGATACTTAGCATCCTGCGCGTCAGTGTGTACCATCTCCGTCTCACAATCTGTGCAAATAAACTCTGAAACTATAAAAATGCCTTCCTTTTTACGCTGCTCACAAACAATGCATGTATGTTCCATTTGTTGTGTTTCCATACGATCCCACCTTTACTCCTTTTGCTATCAGTATGGTACAGTTTCTACTATTTTAAACCTTTTCATAGTGAAACTCTACTTTATTTCCATAACATATGCTATTCAACCTAATATGCATAGGTGTCTGTACCTAATTATTTGTAACATTTAATTTTTTCCAAACAGTGATCCGATATATATTATATAAATTCTGTCTTTTGATTTCCGAACAGCTCGTATCAAGAGTCTTTTTCTGCTTTGAATAGGGGGTTATGAATCGAATGTCCGCAGTAATCGGAGATCAAGCTACTTACTATCAATATCGTCTTATCCGCAAGATCAATATATCCAGGCCAGTATTACTTAGTTACTTAAGCTTAACATTCATTATGCTCCTCGCCAGCTTCATCTTCTTTTCTTGGTCTGGACTTTGGTATTTCCTTTTGTCCTGCGTAACCATGGTATGGATTCATTATTTGGTTGCTCGCTCTACTCTTCTTCTTAGTAATCGCCAGCTTAATCGGTGGCAGCGGTCCTGGAGAGTTCCCTGGGTGGGATTGATCCCTTCCCAACATATTGCTTACCCCTTTTTTAGCCGTATTCATTTACATATGACCTGGATTGGCCTTGTCTTTATCTTTGTTTTTATCATCGCTTCCCCTCCTGCTTTTGCGATGAATTTGTTTTTCTGGCATGTATGGTTGATGGCGCCACGCCTGATGTGCATCCTATGGCTATTCAGAGAAAGAAAAGACGGCTATCTAAAAATAACCCAACAAGAAGTAGCCTACTATATTCAATAAAGAGCTGATGAACATCATCCTATGCATATGAAAAAGACCTTCACTCTTGTGAAGGTCTAGTTACTGTCTACGGTCTTAGGTTTAATAATGGAAGGGTCAAGTGTAGGTACCAATACCGTCAGATAACCATTATGCAAGGATAAATGAACACGGGTGCTGTCTTTTATAAAAATGCGAGGAGCGGATTCAGTGTTGTTCGTATCCTCGGCTGCCGTATCTTCTGTCCAGCCCCACTCTATAATTTCATTAATATATTCTTGAGGTATATCTGAATTCTTCCCTACACCAGGCAAAGTGTATTGTACATAATCCATTTCTGGATTATTCGATGCTCGATCCATTCGATTGGCTTCTTTAGGTACTGGAAAACTATTTACATTCACTGCACCCTCGTATGAGTCCCATGAAGTGCCTTGGCTGCAAGCAGTAAGGATTATAGTGAAGCAGATGATAGCATAGAGACATAGCATTCTGTAACGCAGTCGAAATTCCCCCTTTGTTGCGAAGTGACACGATCTCTATGTTAAATGAACCCTATTCTATTATAACTTCTCAGTTGTTTTAATCCGTAACAAAAATGTTACTACCTATTACATATTAGAGTCATATATAAAAATAGACAAAATAAAAACCACCGTCGTCATCGACAGTGGTTCTTTGCTTGGCAACGTCCTACTCTCCCAGGACCCTTCGGTCCAAGTACCATCGGCGCTGGAGGGCTTAACGGTCGTGTTCGGGATGGGTACGTGTGGAACCCCTCCGCTATCGCCACCAAAC
>NZ_FPAC01000023.1 GCF_900116105.1 Paenibacillus sp. 453mf | reverse complement strand
AAAGTTCCTAAAATGGTTAGAATCGGAATTTTAATCATTAAATTTAGTATACCGAAGCATACTTAATGAGGCAATGTGGAGCAAAAAGCTATCATATTCCAATTACCTAATCAAAAACGGAACTTTTGCAAGATGGAATAGCCGAAGTGATTGGAATGAAGACGATGAGGGAAAAGTATATAATGGTGTTTCCATATTCTTCTTCAAAAGTTGAAAGAGGTGATCTTTATGCCAAAAATTCCGCTTATACAGTCATACATGATAATTATGCTTTCAGTCGGTTTGCTGAACCACGTCATTATTATACCGTTACTGCTCGGTGCTTCAGGGCGAGATGCCTGGCTGGTAGTACTTCTTGTATTAATCGCTTCGCCTCTTTGGATTGGCTCTTTGAACTACATCATCAAAAACATGAACGGCATACATTTAAAGGATTGGTTGCAGCAGCATTTCGGAATGTTTCTCTCCATAACCCTGGTTTTCATATATAGTGTGCTTGTATGGCTCATGGGACTCATTTCCTTGAAGGATACTCTAACTTGGACAATTGCAACTTATATGCCTCAAACTCCAATGCTCGTCCTTGTGGTAGCAACAATTGTCGGATGTTTCTTTGCGGCATATCAGGGGCTTCGCACCATTGCGATTGTGAGCGGGATATTGTTACCTTTCGTTGTCATTCTTGGCGACCTTGTAATGATTGCAAACTTTCAGTTTAAAGATTATACCTTGCTTTTTCCTTTGCTCGAAAAAGGAACACCTCCACTATGGAAAGGTGTTCCCTACGCTGCCAGCGGGTTGCTGGAGTTGTCGTTGCTGATGCTGATCCAGCATAAGTTAACGAAGAAACCGGGCTTCATAAGTTTGATGCTTGTTTGTCTCATTTTATCCGGGCTTACGATCGGCCCTTTGATGGGTTCGATTACAATGTATGGCCCTGATGAAGCGGCAAACCAACGATATCCTGTTTATGAACAATGGAGAATGGTTCGACTGGGCGAGTATGTGGAGCATGTCGATTTTTTCTCGATTTACCAATGGCTATCCGGTATGTTCATTCGAGTGTCCCTTTCCATGTATCTCTTGGGGGAATTATGGAAATTACAAAAGTATAAGTGGATACCTATGTTCCTAGGCGCTTTATTCATGTTGGTTGTTACATTGCTGCCTATTAGCGATATGGTCTTTCAAGACCTATTGAGCCTATATTACTTTCCATCGTTTTGTGTCTTTACAATTGGGGTCATGATCGTATATGTCGTACGAACCTCAACACGAAATAAAAGGAGTATCTACGAATGATAAAACGATTCAGAAATAAGAAGGCGGAGGTCTTACCATCGCCATCAAACAAAGTGGCAACTGTTTCACAACCGCTTAGTGAACCGTCGCTTATCCAACGCTTCCAGATGTGTCAAGATGTTAAGCGTCATGTTTACAAAATAAAAGCTGGTGATGATCAGTCGAGGATCGTTTTGCTGTACTGCGATGGTTTATGTGACAACCAACAGCTCATTCAGGATATGGTGCTGCCCCACTTGACTCGTTTTTATGAAACTTACGGATTTCATAAGAATGAGGAGATTGTTGAGTCGTGTCAATTACAGTTAGAGAGCATTTCTTTCGAGGAGTGGGAGCAACAAGTCGAAACGGATATTTTCGAGGGCAAGCTGCTTTTGTTCATTCCGGCACTAACTTCGTTGTTCTCCCTCGATATTTCCAAAAAACCGGCACGTAAGCCGGAAGAGTCTAACATTGAAGTCTCGATACGCGGTCCAAAAGACGGTTTTGTTGAAGAAGTCGGCGTCAATGTTGCGCTGATTCGGAAACGTATCAAGTCAACCAGCATGGTATACGAAACCAAAACAGTTGGCGTGAGAACTAAAACAACAGTTGCGATTCTTTATATGCGAGACATTGTTAATCCGAATATTGTTCAAGATATAAAGAAAAAATTGGATGGTATTCAAATTGACGGAGCAATCAGCGCCACTCAACTGGAAGAATTAATGGAACCGACAAGAGCTTTGTTTCCTTTGATGGGGTACACAGGAAGACCGGACTTCACCGTGAACTGCATGATGAATGGCCGCGTAGCATTAATTGTGGATGGTACTCCGGCTGCTTTGATCGCTCCAGCCAATTTGTTCTTGCTCCTGAAAACACCGGAAGATATCCACTTTACTGCTTTATCGGCCACGTTCGGGCAAACTCTTCGTTTGCTCGGGTTGTCCGTTTCACTCATGCTGCCCGGATTTTGGGTTGCCATTCTTGCGTATCATCAAGATCAACTGCCTTACTATTTACTTGCAACTATTGGCATTAACCGATTAGGAATCCCATTAGGTGTGGCAGGGGAAATGTTTCTGTCGCTCATCTTTTTAGAAATATTGCGGGAAGCCGGTGTTCGCTTGCCTTCTGCCATTGGCTCTACTGTTACCGTTGTGGGAGGTCTTATCCTGGGGGATGCAGCCATTCGGGCAGGATTTTTATCCCCGAGCATC